>NZ_JBBOOJ010000001.1:0-5310000 GCF_038003055.1 Peribacillus sp. FSL M8-0224 | reverse complement strand
TTCTTCTATATATAATTCACGATTAATCCCTAAATTGATAATTTGCCCACTATCCATCACCTTTACGACCGGTCTTGTTTGCGAGCCGGCATCAATGAAAATGATTTCAGCGATGAATCCATTGTTCAGTTTGACCCGGCTTCCTATGGAAAAATTAGCGAAGCTTGATAACAAGGTTTTAACTACCGCAATATCAAATTTACCAAAGTCATCATGGAAGATCATTTCCAATACCTTAAACGGTGACTGTTTCTTTCTATATGCCCTTTCGGAAGTCATGGCGTGAAATACATCTGCAACAGCAATGATTTTTGAAAATAAGTTCATGGGCTTTGTTTTCAATCTTTTGGGATAACCCGTTCCATCTAACCTTCCATGATGCTCTAGAACGGCTACCCTCACACTATCCTTAATGATGGAACTATCCTTTATCATCTTGTAGCTGAAAATGGGATGGGCATGTATCTCCTTATAATCATCTGCCGTCAGGCTTTCCCTTTTATTTAATAATCTTGGTGGCAGCTTTGCCATCCCGCAATCTGCCAGACATCCGCCAATTGCAGCTTGATAGACATCAGCCCTATTGCATTTCATTTTAAATGCAATATATCCTCCTATCAATCCAATGGAAATAGCATGATGAAATACATATTCTTCTTTATTGCAATAGTGGTGCAGCATCAAAATGTTTTCTGGTTCCTCTAAAGCCTTGTCCATAAGGGGAATCATGATTAAACGGATCATGGCCACTTCGACTTTACTGCCCGCCTGCCAATTTTTAAATAATCGTTTATATGTTTGTACTGACTTAAGGATACAAATCAGTAAAATCCGATGACTTTCCCCTTTCTTGCAATTCTGGATCGATTACTTCTTTCGGCAAAAATTTCTTTCCATCAATCAAAGTTTTTTCAACGCTTACCTCTGTTATTAAAAAAGCTTGCAATGCCTCAATTAATTGCGTGGTCAATATTGTTTTTTCATACATTATGGGGCGATTCGAAAGACCTCTAATCTCTTTAGAGATGATGCAGCCTTCAATTAAATAGTGAGTTTTCACTAGCAAAACGTTTCACCTCGGAAGTATTAATGAGTATCAGTTTACTTGAAAAACATGGTGAAAACTATCTTTTTTTTATGATTAAATACCTAAAAAAAAGCGATTTATCAGGAAATCCCTTCGAGGCAAACGAGTCTTTTTACCCAAACCCAAACACTCTGATATCACTTTGAAACCGAGCTAATGCAAAAAAGACCCAGCTTTATTGCTGGGTCTACAGTTTTTTTACGGTTTATACAATTTGAGCGTTGCCTACGGATACTCCCGCTTTCTCATTGTTTTAAAAATAATCAAAGGGAATTTCAAAAGGGGTTCGGAATTTTAATTCCGAACCCCTTTTTCAGGAAAAGATTATTCTTCCGTATCTTTTTCAGTTTCTTCATTTTCTTCATTTACAGTAGGTTCAGGATCAGAATCCGGATCTAGAGTTGTTACCGCCTCTATATCCATGTCTTTTTCTTCTTCTTCTTCCCTTCCTACGATGGCCACCGTAGAAACATATTCATTATCTGCGGATTCGAGTCGGATGAGCTTAACACCCTGTGTATTACGGCCCGTTTTAGAAATGCCTTCGACTTCCATTCGGATCAATACACCAGCTGCTGTAATCAGCATCAAATCTTCATCTTCACCCGTAACTGTTTTCACGGCTATAAGTTCACCATTTTTCTCAGTGACATTACATGTTTTTATTCCTTTGCCTCCACGGCTTTGAATACGGTATTCTTCCGCAGAGGTCCTTTTTCCATAACCGTTTTTCGTAACGATCAGGACTTCTTCATCATCTTCAAGAATTTCCATTCCGACAACTTCATCATTCGTCCCTAAGGAAATCCCTTTTACTCCTGCTGCAGTACGTCCCATTGTCCGTACATCCGTCTCAGGGAAACGAATCATCATTCCGGACTTCGTTCCAATTATGATCTGTTTCTCTCCATTCGTAAGTCGGACAGAGATCAATTCATCATCTTCACGTAAACCTAGGGCAATTAAACCGTTATTACGGATATTTGCAAAAGATGATAAAGGTGTACGCTTTGATATACCATGTCTGGTCGTGAAGAATAAATACCAATCGTCCGCAAATTCCTTCACAGGTATGATTGCGTTGACCCACTCGCCTTTATCGACTTCCAACAAGTTGATAAGCGGCAATCCTTTTGCTGTCCTGCCATATTCAGGTATTTCATATCCTTTTGAACGATAGACTTTACCTTTGTTGGTAAAGAATAATAGAGTGTCATGAGTCGAAGTGGTTAACAAGTGACCGACAAAGTCATCTGTATTCGTTCCCATACCCTGTATTCCGCGCCCCCCGCGTTTTTGACTGCGGTATGTGGTTGCAGGCAAGCGTTTAATATAACCGTTATGCGTAAGTGTCACGATTATATTTTCCTCTGGGATTAAATCTTCATCTTCCAGGCTTTCAAAGCCGGCTAATGTGATTTCAGTTCTCCGTTTATCATCAAAACGTTCTTTAATTTCAAGAAGCTCTTCACGGATAATTTCAAGAACCTTTTCCTCATCAGCAAGAATCGCTTTATATTCTGCAATTATAGCCATTAATGCCTGATATTCATCTTCGATTTTTTCACGTTCCAAACCTGTCAAGCGCTGTAAACGCATATCCAGGATAGCTTGCGCCTGTTTTTCGGAAAGTGAGAATTGTGTCATTAAGCCTTCACGGGCAATATCTGTCGTTTGGGAACTGCGGATCAACGAAATGACTGCATCCAAATTATCAAGTGCAATACGCAAACCTTCTAAAATATGGGCACGGGCCTCCGCTTTCCGCAGTTCAAATTCAGTCCTGCGCCGTATGACTACCTGCTGATGCTCCAAGTAGTAGCGCAGGCATTGTTTTAAATTCAGCACCTTTGGCTGACCGTCCACCAAAGCAAGCAGATTGATTCCGAAGGTGGTCTGCATCGCGGTATGCTTATACAGGTTGTTTAAAAGGACATTCGCATTAACATCCTTTCGAAGTTCCATGACAATACGCATGCCATTGCGATCCGATTCATCCCGTAAGTCGGTGATGCCTTCGATTTTCTTATCTCGGGCAAGTTCTGCAATTTTTTCAATCAATCTTGCTTTATTCACTTGATAAGGGATTTCCTTAACAAGGATTACCTGTTTACCATTCGGTTTCTCTTCAATCTCGACTTTCGCCCGTTGAATGATTGACCCTTTACCGGTTTCATAGGCCTTTCTGATTCCGCTTCTCCCTAAAATCAAACCGGCTGTCGGAAAGTCCGGACCAGGAATATATTCCATCAACTCTGGAATTGTAATTTCAGGATTCTTGCTTAAAGCCAATACGCCGTCAATTACCTCACCTAATTGATGGGGCGGAATATTGGTTGCCATTCCTACCGCTATTCCTGATGAACCATTCACCAACAAGTTCGGGAAACGGGCAGGCATGACGGCTGGTTCTCTTTCTGAACCATCGTAGTTATCCTGGAAATTGACCGTATCTTTATTTAAGTCCCGGAGTAACTCCATCGAGATTTTCGACATTCTCGCTTCGGTGTACCTCATTGCGGCAGCTTGGTCACCATCTACCGAACCGAAATTCCCATGTCCATCCACAAGCATATAGCGATAGTTAAAAGGTTGCGCCATCCGTACCATTGTTTCATATACTGCCGAATCACCATGCGGGTGATATTTACCGATAACTTCCCCGACAATACGGGCTGATTTCTTAAATGGTTTATCCGAAGTCATTCCAAGATCGTTCATTGCATAAAGAATTCTTCGGTGTACCGGTTTCAAACCGTCCCTTACATCAGGCAAAGCCCGCGACACGATAACGCTCATCGCATAATCCAAAAACGATGTCCGCATCTCGGTACTTATATTTATTTCTTTAACACCTGATCTTTCATTTTCTGACATGGAGCCAACCTCCTATTAAAAGCTTATATCTCATTTAAGTTTAACTGTTCGTGCACTATGTAAAGAACAGGATGTAAAAAGCATCCTGTCAAAAATCAGATATCAAGATTTTTTACATAAATTGCATTTTCTTCAATGAAGTTACGTCGCGGTTCCACCTTGTCGCCCATCAGCATCTCGAAAGTTTCATCAGCCTCGGCGGCATCTTTCAAACTGACTTGAAGCAGCGTTCTCGTTTCTGGGTTCATGGTCGTTTCCCACAATTGCTCCGGATTCATTTCCCCCAGCCCTTTATAACGCTGCAGGTTAGGCTTTGGAGTACTTGGCAAACTTGCCATGATTTCTTCAAGCTCGCGGTCATTATAAGCATAATCCACTTTTTTCCCTTGCTGAATCTTGAAAAGTGGCGGCTGAGCAATATATATATATCCATACTCGATGATTTTTCGCATATACCGGTAGAAGAATGTCAACATCAGTGTTCTGATATGGGCACCATCCACATCCGCATCGGTCATGATAACTATTTTATGGTATCTAGCTTTTTCAGTATTGAATTCATCACCAATCCCTGTTCCAAGTGCTGTGATGATCGTTCCTATTTCTTCATTATGCAGGATTCTGTCCAATCGCGCTTTTTCAACATTAAGGATTTTACCCCTTAGCGGCAAGATAGCTTGGAAATGGCGGTCCCGCCCTTGTTTTGCCGATCCTCCCGCAGAGTTTCCTTCAACGATGTATAATTCGCTGATACTCGGGTCCTTAGAAGAACAATCTGCCAATTTACCTGGTAGATTGGATACTTCCAAAGCACTTTTCCTCCGGGTCAATTCACGTGCTTTCTTCGCTGCCAATCGGGCTCTCGCTGCCATTTGCCCTTTATCTACAATTTTTCGGGCCACGGCAGGATTTTCGTATAAGAAGGCATCAAGTCGTTCCGAAAGAATGGAATCAGTAACCGTTCTTACCTCAGAGTTTCCGAGTTTGGTTTTCGTCTGACCTTCAAATTGTGGATCAGGATGCTTAATCGAAATGATTGCCGTTAAACCTTCCCGGACATCTTCACCTGAGAAATTGGCATCAGCTTCTTTTAAAAGACCATTTTTCCGTGCATAATCATTGATGACACGGGTCAAAGCAGTCTTGAATCCTGATTCATGTGTACCGCCTTCATAGGTATGGATATTATTGGCAAAAGAAAAGACATTACTGATATAACTGTCATTATATTGCAAAGCCAATTCAACGGAAATTCCATCTTTCTCGCCTTCCATGAAAATCGGTTCCTCATGCAATACCTCTTTAGAACGGTTCAAATGCTCAACATAAGATTTGATACCGCCCTCATAGTGGAACTCCCTGATTTTTTCTTCTTCTTCACGTTTATCTTCAATGATCAGCTTCAACCCTTTATTCAGGAATGCAAGCTCACGGATTCGTGTGGCTAATGTATCGAAGTCATATTCCAGGGTATCCGTGAAGATTTCACCATCAGGAATGAAGTGTACAGTCGTTCCGGTATGATCGGTTTCCCCGATGATTTTCAAATCTTCTTTTGGGATACCGCGGTTAAATTGCTGATAATGGATTTTACCTTCACGATGAACGTAAACTTCCAATACCGTGGATAAGGCATTAACTACTGATGCCCCCACACCATGCAGACCGCCGGAGACCTTATAACCTCCGCCACCAAATTTACCGCCCGCATGAAGGACCGTCATGATTACTTCTACAGCTGGGCGTCCCATTTTTTCATGGATCCCCACAGGAATTCCCCGACCATTATCGACTACGGTTATGCTATTGTCTTCTTCGATCGTCACTTTGATTTCCGTACAGAAACCGGCTAGTGCCTCATCAATACTATTATCGACAATTTCCCAAACAAGATGGTGAAGTCCTTTTGCAGAGGTAGTGCCGATATACATCCCCGGACGTTTACGAACTGCTTCTAAGCCTTCTAAAACCTGTATCTGATTCTCATCGTATGCCTGAGCTTGTACTTCTTTTTGTTCCATTGTCATACGTATCACCTACACTTTTCTTTTGGCATTATCAATTTTAAGGAGTAATTATAACGTTTAGCTACAATTCAAAGAATATCTATATCATCGATTAAGAGCGATGGCTGCAGTGAACGCTTTTTCAAAGTGGACGACGCAAGCGGTGAATAATATACCTGTTTGTCCGTCACTACAATCGATTTAACCGAGTTTTTTGCTAAATGGGAAGTTACATCAGATTTTTTCTCCAAAAATTCACTCATGATTGGAGAGGCCTGGAGCAGCTTCTTATCTAAAATGGCTATGACATCGTCCGTTTTCACAAGAATGTCTTCACCAATATGGAGATACATACATTCACCTCATCATTTAACCTTTTTTATACTTCCTTGACTAACATAAAAGGTGGACGCTTCTCTTAGGGTTTGATGATCGATTCCATCAACGGAGGGTGTCGTCACGAATGTTTGCACTTTCCCTTGTATCGTATTCAGTAAATGGGATTGACGGAAATCGTCAAGTTCCGATAACACATCATCCAATAATAAAATGGGATACTCGCCGATTTCTTCATGGATCAGCTCAATTTCGGCAAGTTTCAAAGACAGGGCCGTTGTGCGCTGTTGTCCTTGTGAACCGTATGTCTGGACATCACGGTCATTCACAAAAAAAACCAGGTCGTCACGATGAGGACCTACCAGTGTTACACCCCGTTCAATTTCCCTTGTTTTTATTTTATCAAATTTTTCTGTGTATACTTCTATCATTTTCGTCAAATCCATAGATTCTGATACATCAAGCGACGGTTTATATTGGATTTTCAATACTTCTAGATTTCTGGAGATCCCCGAATGAATCGGCTCTGCCCATTGCTGGAGCTTTAAAAGAAACTCGTATCTTCTTTCGACAATTTTCGCTGCATACTGAATAAATTGGTCGGTCAGCACGTCAAGCATCGTCGTATCCGTTTGTTTCCGGGTCTGCAGAAGCTTTAAGTAATGATTTCTTTGTTGAAGTATTTTATGATATTGGCTCATATCATGAAGGTATACGGGAGAAACCTGGCCAATTTCCATATCTATAAAACGGCGTCTGACTAGAGGACTTCCCTTTACAAGGTTTAGATCCTCAGGCGCAAACATGACCACATTCATATTTCCGACATATTGACTCAACTTTCTTTGTTCAATATGGTTGCACTTCGCCTTTTTCCCTTTTTTTGAAATGGTCAGCTCAAGTGGTATTGAGGTATTTCTCTTTCTAACTCTTCCCTCTATTTTAGCATACTCTTCATCCCAGCGAATAAGTTCTTTATCATTTGAGGTGCGATGAGATTTTGCCATTGCTAAAACGAAAATAGATTCCATGACGTTTGTTTTTCCTTGAGCATTTTCGCCGAGGATTACATTGACTTTATTCTCAAAAGTCAGATTCAATTCGGTATAGTTGCGGTAATTTTTCAAACTTATATTTTCAATATACATATTCCGCTCTTCCCTTATGTTTTAGCTTGTAATTGTGTAGGTGCCAAATCCAGGAATCTCTATTTTATCACCTGATCTTAATTTTCTGCCTCTTCTCACGTCTAATTCGCCATTAATGTAAACTTCGTATTCACTTAAGAACCATTTCGCCATTCCGCCGCTTTGGATTAAATCGGCCAATTTCAGGAATTGTCCAAGCGTAATATATTCAGTATTGATTTTTATGGAGTCCATTTCATGCCTCACTCATTTCTAAGTAGTCTTTAATATTTCATTTTACTAAATTAATCCCATTAAGACAAAGTATAGCTTTTTCAGTTCTTATTTTTAACGATTCAGCGTTCCGTACATCATTTAAAAAACGCCAAAAACCCTTTGGAAATCTATCTTTAAATATAAAAAAATTAAAGACCTGCTACACAAGCCTTTAATTTTTTTGAAATATTATTTTAGCTTAGTAAGTTCTTACCGGGAGAATTAATTGCAGCATGGAATCGTCATGTAGCGGACGAATGACAAACGGACGCATTGCACCTGTGAAATTAATTTTTATATCGGAACCTTCCAATGCCTTTAGAGCATCCATTACAAATTTGGCACTGAATGAGATCTTCAGGTCTTCACCTTCAATGGCTTCTGCCTGAACTTCCTCAATTACTTTACCAATTTCAGGAGTATTGGAAGAGACTTCGATTATACGGCCTTCCAGGGTTGTCAATTTAACGACATTATTTCTTCCTTCTCTGGCCAATAAAGAAGCCCTGTCGATCGCTTGAAGGAAATCCTTGGTGTGAACAGTCACATCGGTTTTGCTATCTGATGGAATCAATCGTGATGTATCGGGATAATTGCCTTCAAGAAGTCTTGAGAAGAATAATAAATTTTCAGCTTTGAAAAGTACTTGGTTTTCGGTGATGACGATTTCAATGAGTTCATTTGTATCATCAAGGATTTTACTTAACTCATTCAGACTTTTACCTGGGATGACAACGCTATAGGTCCCGTTAATTTTATTTTCTATTTTGGCTGTTCTCATTGCAAGCCTATGACTATCTGTTGCAATACAGGTCAATTCGTCATCTTGAACCTTCAAGTTTACACCTGTTAAGATGGGGCGTGTTTCTGACGTGGACACTGCAAAGCCAGTTTGGCGGATAAGGGTCTTTAAAAGGTCCGTTGGAAGTTTGAAAATATTTTCTTCTGCAATGATCGGAAGATGCGGATATTCCTCAGGATCCAGTCCATTTAGATTAAATTCAGCTTTACCCGAGCGAATAATCGTTTGAAAGTTATTCTCCACTTCAATTTCTACAGTATCCATCGGCAGCTTTTTGACAATTTCACTGAAAAAACGGGCATTCAGGACAATACCGCCGCTGCTTTTAACTTCAACAATCTCATCACCGTCAACCTCAGCGGGAATGAATGATTGGATGGAAATATCTGAATCACTACCTGTTAGAGTGACCCCCTCACTAGTAACGCTTATCTTTATCCCTGTTAGGATCGGAATCGTCGTTCTTGATGTGACTGCTTTCATTACTTCTTGGACACTATGAACTAATCGATCTCTTTGGATTATAAATCTCATGTTTCATCCTCCAATTTTTTTATTGCCGAATAGGCATATTTATTAATAATTTTTATTAAAAAAGATAGTAGTAATAGTAGTAGGTCCTGTTGATATGTGGATAAGTCCACTCAACCTAAGGAAAAACAGTCTATCCACATGTGGACAGACTGTGTGTAAGTAGTCGCCAGTTATTCACATTATCCAGAATCCATTATACCCTCAGCTGGTCCTGGATTTCTTTAACCTGACGTTGAAGCTGGGTGTCCGTTTGCATGAGTTTAGAGATTTTTTCATGCGCATGGATGACGGTCGTATGATCGCGGCCTCCAAATTCATCACCTATCTTGGGCAGGGAAGAGTCCGTCAATTCCCTGGAAAGATACATGGCAATCTGTCTTGGAAAGGCCACGGATTTAGTCCGTTTTTTCGCCTTGAAATCCTCAAGTTTGACACTATAATGTTCACCGACCGTCTTCTGGATTTCCAAGATGGTGATTATTTTAGGTTTTGAGCTAGGAATGATGTCTTTTAATGCTTCAGCTGCCAAATCGGCATTTATATCTTTATTGATCAATGAAGAATAAGCGACGACACGAATAAGTGCACCCTCAAGCTCACGAATATTGGAATCGATTTGGTTGGCTATATAGAGCATGACTTCGTTCGGGATATCAAGACCCTCAGCTTTTGCCTTTTTACGCAATATGGCAATCCGCGTTTCCAGATCAGGCGGCGTGATATCCGTGATCAAGCCCCACTCAAACCTTGAACGGAGGCGATCCTCTAGTGTAGGTATCTCTTTTGGCGGGCGGTCACTCGAGATGACGATCTGTTTGCTTTCTTCATGCAGCGCATTGAATGTATGGAAAAACTCTTCTTGAGTTTGTTCTTTTCCCGCAAGAAATTGAATATCATCAATTAATAAAACATCCACGCTTCGGTATCTATCACGGAATTCCCCAGCTTTATTGTCCCGGATCGAGTTGATGAATTCATTCGTGAACTTTTCAGACGATAAATAAACGACCTTCGCATTCGGATTATGCTCTAGAACATAATGCCCGATTGCATGCATTAAATGAGTTTTTCCAAGGCCGACGCCCCCATATATGAATAAGGGATTATAGGCTTTGGCAGGAGCTTCTGCGACAGCGAGAGACGCGGCATGGGCAAAACGATTGCCGGAGCCGATGACAAATGTATCGAATGTATTTTTCGCATTAAGCATATGCTGTGGAAATGCAGCATGCTCTTTATCCTGTTTTTTTATCTTTTTAGGCTGAACAGGAACGGCAAAATCATCATCTTCTTGATTGGGGGGAATGATGAATTTTGCTTCCAATTCCTCACCGGTAAGTTCAAACAATACATCGGAAATAAGATGGGAATAGCGTTCTTCAAGCCAATCCCTGGCAAATTCATTGGGAGCGGTGACTGTTAATGTATCACCTTGCAGTAAATAAGCCTTGGTTGATTTAAGCCAAGTTTCAAAGCTTGGTTTACTGATTTTCTTTTCGATTTTTCCGAGCGCCTGGTTCCAGAGGCTATCGATGTTATCCAAACTTATCCCTCCTTTGCAAAAAAAATTTTAATCATTTTATTTAAATGTATAGGCACAAATAAACTCATCGATTGCCGTCTTCATATTAATTTTGACAGCAAAGGTTCGGTGAGCTGTATTAAGGAATTTTTGTGTTGTGTAATGTGAAGTGCCCAAAACTATATCTTGCGCTGTACAACCTTTGTACAGACTACATCTGGTGAGCCAGTGTAGATTTGAATGTTTATTCATCAACAGGTATTTTAAGAAATATATAATAAAGAAGAAAAAAGGGTTTTCGACAATATCCACCATCTGTGGACAGATTAATATACACAGGTCGGATAAACTATCCACAAGTTATTCACAGTCTGTGGATAAACGTTACCTGTTGATAAAGTTATTCAGAGTGAAAACACAAATATAATATCAGAAATTCAGGCGTCTTGCAATGGGTTAGAAAACTTTATCCACAACTTACCGAGCTTGTGGGAAAAACTTTTCCACAGGCCATTGTTATGTGCAAAAGTCTCTAAAATGAGATGTGGATAGAAAAAAACATGTCGAATTTTATCCACAGACGGTGATTATAGGCTCGAATTAATCTGATATGAACCAGGTGTTCAAGCCGGAAGACCTCCATGGGGAAAGATCGAAAGTGATTCAGGGTCATTCTTATAATTTGTCGAATGTTGTGTCGGAAAGGAGGATTACTTGCGAATCTCATATTCGTGCTCATGGATAAAATGATGGAAATTTCCCTTTCCCCAAAAATTTCTATATCAGTTCGGGGCAAAATCATTTACAATAGGCTAGGTAGTAAAAAAAGGCCTACTGGACATTGAGCATTAAAAAAGAAATTTTTTATGGATGAGGTTGACAAGTAGAAACCTCCATCTATATAATTGTAAAGACTGTCTTTAACTGTTATTCCTCAGGGAGGTGTCATATAATGAAAAGAACTTATCAACCGAATAACCGCAAACATAGTAAAGTTCACGGTTTCCGTGCACGTATGAGCACGAAAAACGGACGTAGAGTAATCGCTGCACGTCGCCGTAAGGGCAGAAAAGTATTATCTGCATAGACCACTGAAAAGTCTCAGTGGTCTTTTTTCGCAAAATAAGGGATTTACTGAGACTCAATTCATGTAATGAAGGTGTAAAAATGAAAAAAAAGTTAAGGATTAAGAAAGAGGATGAATTTCAGCTTGTGTTTAAAAAAGGTGAATCTTCTGCTAATCGGCAATTCGTTGTCTATGTCCTTGAAAAGCCGGGTCAGGATCATTTTAGGATCGGCCTTTCTGTCAGTAAAAAAATCGGGAACGCCGTTGTAAGGAACCAAATCAAAAGATACATACGGCAAGCGTTTTTGGAATTGAAAGAAGATATAGAAGAGGGTAAGGATTATATTGTGATTGCTCGAAAACCAGCGGCGGAGATGGACTTTTTCCAGGTGAAAAGCAGCTTGATTCATGTCCTGAAGCGTTCTAAATCACTAAACTTTAAAATGAAAAAACAATAAAGTCCCCTTAATATCGAATAAGCACTCCTCGTATCATATTGTTACTTGAGTAAGATGACATAGAAAATTCCGATTGTAACTGTGGTAAAAGTGGATTACTTTTCCTTGAAATCTTCTTATAAACAGTTCACAATTGTTTCAAAAAAGATTGATTGCAGTTAGGAGGAAATTACGGTTGAAAAAACGAATATTACTCATTATTGGACTAGCCTCGATAATGATGCTGTTGGCAGGGTGTACGGAAATTAAAGAACCTATTACTGCGGATAGTGAAGGTTTTTGGAATTCATACATTGTCTATCCATTATCAGCCCTGATCATCTGGCTTTCTGAAGCATTCGGCGAGAACTATGGTTTGGGAATCATCGGCGTTACACTAATCATTCGCCTGGCATTACTTCCATTAATGATCAAACAGGTGAAAAGCTCGAAAGCCATGCAGGCCATTCAGCCTGAAATGAAAGAACTTCAAGCTAAATACAGCTCAAAAGATGCTGCCACACAACAAAAACTACAGCAAGAAACAATGGCTCTATTTTCGAAATATAATGTGAATCCATTGGCGGGATGTTTGCCGATATTGGTGCAAATGCCGATTTTGATCGGATTTTACCATGCAATCAGCCGTACGGAAGAAATTGCTTTACATAGTTTTCTTTGGTTTGATTTAGGTTCCCCGGATCCTTATTATATTTTACCGGTCGTTGCAGGTATCACGACTTTCATCCAGCAAAAGATGTCCATGGTTGGAATGAACTCCAACCCACAAATGGCTGCACAAATGACGATGATGCTTTACATCATGCCAATCATGATTGTTGTATTTGCTATTAATTTCCCCGCTGCTCTTTCTCTTTACTGGGTAGTTGGTAACATCTTTGGTATCGTGCAAACATATTTCATCAAAGGTCCGGATCTTAGAAAAGCAGCTGCGGAAAACGCGGGAGGGGCAAAGAAAAAGTGAAAAAAGTGACTGCTACAGGACAATCTGTCGAAGAAGCAGTAAATTTAGCTTTAGCTCAATTGAACAGCACGAAGGATCGCGTGGAAATTGAAGTAGAAGATGAAGGCAAAAAAGGGTTTTTTGGTTTATTTGGTGCAAGGAAGGCAATCGTCCATGTTACATTGCCTCCGGATCCCATTGAAGAGACACTTGGATTTTTGAAGAATGTCTGCGTCGAAATGGAAGTCAATGCACAAATAGACGTCACCCGTAAAGGTAAGAACGTAACATTCCATTTATCAGGTGATAAAATTGCATTATTGATTGGAAAAAGGGGTCAAACACTAAATTCACTTCAGTATTTAGCACAGCTGGTAGCTAATCGATATTCGAAGCAGTTTTTGAATATTACCGTAGATGCAGAAGATTATCGAAGCCGCCGCAATGACACCTTAATCCAATTGGCTGAAAGAATGGCAAATAAAGCCACGAAAACAGGTAAAGCTGTTTCATTGGAGCCGATGCCATCCTATGAACGTAAGGTCATCCATAATGCTCTCCTGGATTATCCAAAAATAAAAACAACCTCAAGTGGGACGGAGCCATATCGTCACTTGGTCATTACTCCACTAAAATGAACCTTCTGCTTTTAAGCAGGGGTTCTTTTTTTTAGGCATTGTATGTCGAATATTTTTTTTGCGAATTTTCCATTCAACAATAAGTGACAAACTTTTTATATTTTCTTGATCCGTAAAGGGGATGGAAGAAAATGAAGCGGGCGATATTTGTTATTCACATGTGGATAAGTTAAAATGGTTGTTACAGAATATGGATTAATGGCGTGTGGATAACTCTTGGAAGGAAGGAGTATCTACTTTTTTTCATGAATATACTGTGGTATTGTAGTAATTTAGGGATTCGACGATTTTATTATCAGAAAAAAATAGAACCATCAATATATAAGAGGTGAAAGCATGGAATTCGATACAATCACCGCTATCTCTACTCCCTTAGGGGAAGGGGCAATCGCCATCGTTAGAATCAGCGGTGATGAGGCCATAGAAATAGCCGATAGGATCTTTAAAGGACCAGGTGGAAAAGGATTGCTTGAAGTGAAATCACATACGATTCATTATGGCCACCTTATCCAGCCTAAAACAGGTGAAATCATAGAGGAAGTCATGGTTTCGGTCATGATGGGTCCAAAGACATTTACAAGGGAAGATGTAGTTGAAATAAATTGTCACGGTGGAATCGTTTCGGTCAATCGGGTACTGCAGCTTATTCTCTCACAAGGTGCTCGTTTAGCGGAACCTGGTGAATTTACGAAACGGGCCTTTTTGAATGGCAGGATCGATCTTTCCCAAGCTGAGGCCGTTATGGATTTAATCCGTGCCAAAACGGATAAAGCCATGAATGTTGCATTAGGTCAAATGGAAGGCCGGCTTTCGAAATTAATCCAAAATCTGCGTCAGGAAATTTTACAGACCCTCGCTCAAGTCGAGGTAAATATAGATTATCCGGAATATGATGATGTCGAAGAAATGACGCATCGTTTATTTTTGGAAAAAGGCAGTTATGTGAAGAATGAAATAGAGAAACTGCTTCACACGGCCCAACAGGGGAAAATCCTTCGGGATGGGCTTGCGACCGTTATCATAGGTCGTCCTAATGTCGGAAAATCTTCATTGCTTAACAGCTTAGTTCATGAAAACAAAGCGATCGTCACTGATATTCCAGGTACAACACGTGATGTTATTGAAGAGTATGTCAATGTTCGCGGTGTACCGCTTAAACTTGTCGATACAGCAGGAATTCGCGAAACGGAAGATATCGTTGAACGAATTGGAGTTGAACGGTCTCGTGCAGTATTAAAAGAAGCGGATTTAATATTGCTTGTATTGAACTATTCCGATGATTTCACTACTGAAGATGAGAAACTATTCCAAGCGGTTGAGGGAATGGATGTTATCGTTATCATCAATAAAACAGACCTTCCACAAAAAATCGATATGGCAAAGGTTAAGGAAAAGGCGGCATCCCATAAAGTTGTTACGACTTCATTACTGGAAGATCGAGGGGTCGATGAATTGGAAGAAGCGATCGCTTCTTTATTTTTCGAAGGTTCTTTAGAAACGGGAGACCTGACCTATGTTTCCAATGCAAGGCATATAGCTTTGCTGGGACAGGCATTACAGGCAATCGAAGATGCAATTGATGCTATTGAAATGGGTACACCGGTTGATTTGGTTCAAATCGATTTCACGAAAGCATGGGAGTTACTTGGAGAAATCATTGGCGAAAGCGTTCAGGATAATTTGATCAACCAATTGTTCTCTCAATTTTGTTTAGGAAAATAAACGTAAAAGGAGGAAAAGGATATGCAATACGAAGCAGGTAGCTATGATGTCATTGTTATTGGTGCCGGTCATGCTGGCAGTGAAGCAGGCCTTGCAGCTGCAAGAGTCGGAGCTAAAACGTTGATGATCACCATTAACTTGGATATGGTCGCCTTTATGCCATGCAATCCCTCCGTCGGCGGGCCGGCAAAAGGGATAGTCGTTAGGGAAATTGACGCTTTAGGCGGGGAAATGGGAAGAAATATCGACAAGACCCATATTCAAATGAGGATGCTCAATACGGCAAAAGGTCCGGCCGTTCGTGCTCTACGGGCGCAGGCAGATAAATTTCTTTATCAGCAAGAAATGAAAAAGACGATAGAAGACCAAGAAAATTTGACATTGATTCAAGGAATGGTAGAGGAATTAATTGTTGAAAACGACGTATGTACGGGTGTCATCACTAAAACAGGTGCGGTGTACCGTGCGAAAACTGTCGTAATCACGACGGGAACATATTTACGCGGTGAAATCATTTTAGGGGAACTGAAATATTCAAGCGGCCCTAATAATCAGCAGCCCTCCATCAGGCTTTCCGAACACTTGGAGCAGTTAGGATTTGATTTGGTCCGTTTTAAAACAGGAACGCCTCCACGTGTGAATAGTTCTTCTATAGACTACAGCAAAACGGAAATTCAGCCTGGCGATGAAGTGCCTCGTGCCTTTTCTTATGAAACAACAAAGTTCATAACGGATCAATTGCCATGCTGGTTAACGTATACGAATGAGGGTACACATCAGCTCATTGATGAGAATCTACACCGTTCACCAATGTATTCCGGAATGATTAAAGGAACCGGACCGCGTTATTGTCCATCGATAGAAGATAAAGTCGTTCGTTTTAATGATAAACCACGGCATCAAATCTTCTTGGAACCTGAAGGTCGCAATACAAAGGAAGTTTATGTGCAAGGTTTATCCACCAGTCTGCCTGAAGATGTGCAAGTGAAAATCCTGCAAACAATTCCGGGACTTGAAAAAGCGGAAATGATGCGTGCTGGATATGCAATTGAATATGATGCCATCGTTCCTACGCAGCTATGGCCTACACTTGAAACGAAGAAAATCAAAAATCTATATACTGCTGGCCAAATTAACGGGACATCCGGCTATGAAGAAGCAGCAGGACAAGGATTGATGGCCGGTATTAATGCAGGATTGAATGCAATGGGTAAGGAAGAACTGATTTTAAGCCGTTCGGATGCCTATATTGGTGTTCTCATTGATGACCTTGTAACGAAAGGCACGAATGAACCATACCGATTGCTGACTTCACGTGCAGAATATCGTTTATTATTGCGTCATGATAATGCCGATCTACGCTTAACGGAAATTGGATTCAATATCGGAATGATCAAAGAAGAACGCTACAAACGTTTCCTTATGAAAAAAGAAGCGGTTGAAATGGAAAAGGAACGATTGAAATCAAACTTCATCAAACCGACCAAAGAGGTGCAAGAAGTCATTACTGCAAGTGGCGGCAGTGAGTTAAAGGATGGAATCCGTGCCTCCGATTTATTGAAAAGGCCTGAAATGGATTATTCCCATATTCAGAAGTTGGCGCCAAGTGATGTCGAACTGAGTGAAGAAGTGACGGAACAGGTCGAAATCCAGATCAAGTATGAAGGATATATCGAAAAATCCTTGCAGCAAGTCGATCGCCTGAAAAAAATGGAGAACAAAAAGATTCCAGAGAATATCGATTATGATGCAATTTCTGGTCTTGCAACGGAAGCACGTCAAAAATTAAAGCAGGTCCACCCGCTATCAGTAGCTCAGGCTTCAAGAATTTCCGGTGTGAATCCCGCTGATGTTTCCATTCTGCTTGTTTATTTGGAACAAGGTAAGATTGCCAGAGTGTCTCAGTAACGGAAATACCCGAAAAGGATTGAAAAAATATGAATATTGAACAGTTCCAACAAGCACTGCTGGAGAAAGGGATCGAGCTTTCTCCTCAACAGCTTGATCAGTTTGACACATATTATCGATTATTGGTGGAATGGAACGAAAAGATGAACTTAACAGCCATCACAGATAAAGAAGAAGTTTATCTTAAGCATTTTTATGATTCAATCAGTGCAGCCTTCTATTTTGACTTTAACGAATCCTATCGAATTTGCGATGTTGGGGCTGGAGCTGGATTTCCGAGTATTCCATTGAAGATATGTTTCCCTGATATCCACGTCTCGATTGTGGATTCCTTGAATAAGCGAATTTCTTTTTTGAATCACCTTGCGGATTCATTGCAATTAAAGGGAGTATCTTTTTATCATGACCGGGCGGAAACCTTCGCCCAAAAACCGGAGCATCGCGAATCCTATGATATTGTCATGGCGAGGGCGGTAGCCAGGATGTCGGTTTTAAGTGAACTATGTTTGCCGCTTGTTAAACTGGATGGGACGTTCATTGCCATGAAAGCGGCTAGTGCACAAGATGAAATGGACACAGGGAAGAAGGCCATTTTTACATTAGGCGGAGAAATCGAAGAAATTCATCCTTTCACATTGCCAGAGGAAAATAGTGAAAGAAACATCATTACTGTAAAAAAAGTGAAGAAGACTCCAAAAAAATACCCAAGAAAACCAGGGACACCGAATAAGCAGCCTATTGAATAACCTCTGTACGATGAGTATGATTTCATAGTAAGAGCAGAGGATTCAGATATATATGGCTGGTACTTGCCCTTATTTTCTTTTACTATAAATGTATGACCTTATTATTTTCACTTAATACTGCATTTGCCAACAAGAAGGCATTTTCGGTACAGGTTAAGACGTGTGCCCTTAGCTGGCTGATTCAGGGAAATAATTTTGGGAAAGCCGGCCGATATTTATAAAAACTGGCCGTCGACCCTCATTATTGCCTTGATGGCGCCAGTCGACATGTTTTTTACAGTGAAGGGCCATATGTATAACCATGTCGGGAAATGTATGCAGGACTTGTCCTTTAAATAGAGAATATGTTATTTGGGAGTTTTAAAAGGTGGTGTAGGAAGATGAAGCATCCTTTTTCGCGGTTCTTTGGGTTTGGCGAAAAAGAAGAAGAGCAACTAGAGATGGAGACACCTAGCAATAATAATGAAGAAATAAGAAAAATTTCCATTTCTGACATTGTGCCTAATCGATTTCAACCAAGGACCGTTTTTAATGACGATAAAATTGCCGAATTGGCTCAAACGATCCATACACATGGGATCATTCAACCAATTGTAGTAAGGGCTTATGGTCAGGGAAAATATGAAATCATTGCAGGTGAGCGTCGTTTCCGGGCCATGCAAAAGCTTGGCTGGGAATTGGCACCTGCTATAATCAAAGATTTCACCGATACAGAAACGGCTTCCGTTGCGCTGATAGAAAACTTACAGCGTGAAGAACTGACACCGATTGAAGAAGCTTTGGCTTACGGAAAACTATTGGAGCTGCATAGTTTAACCCAAGAAGCCCTGGCACAAAGACTGGGAATCGGTCAATCTACCGTGGCGAATAAGCTGCGGCTGCTTAAGCTGCCGCAGGAGGTTCAGGATGCACTTCTTCAAAAGCAAATTACGGAACGCCATGCCCGCTCGTTGATACCGTTAAAGAGTCCTGAAAAGCAGTTAAAACTGCTTTTGGAAATCATCGAAAAAGGGTTAAACGTCAAGCAGACCGAAGAGCAGGTCGTCAAGCTCTTAACGGGTACTGTGCAGAAGCCGAAACCTAAGCGAAAAGCGTTTAGTAAAGACATGAGGATTGCCGTGAATACCATCCGCCAATCACTCAGTATGGTTACAGACAATGGAATAAATCTGGATGCAGAGGAAGAAGAATTCGAGGAGTATTATCAGTTCACGATTAAAATACCCAAGAAAAAAACTTGATTCCCCATCCTTAGCCCGCTTGGTAGTCTCCGATTACCAAGCTTTTTTTATTTTCTCTCCAAAACTGGCATTTTCCACTTTTAAAACATTCAACTTTTCCTGGATTTTTAATGCTTTTAGATGTATTTCAAATTTTAAGAGGAATTTCAGAAAACGATTTCTTCCAGTAACATTCATGATAAAATAGAAAGAAATAATTGGATTCACGGTAAAAATCAATAGATATAGCGTCATGAAGATAGTTGAAAGCGGGTGAATTCGTGGGTAAGATTCTCGCCATTGCCAATCAAAAGGGCGGTGTTGGAAAAACGACAACTTCTGTCAGTTTAAGTGCTTGTCTTGCATACATTGGACAGAAAGTCTTAATGGTCGATATTGACCCGCAGGGAAATGCGACAAGCGGTGCAGGTATTGACAAAGCAGATGTGGAACAATGTATTTATGATGTATTGGTTGATGATGTTGAGGCCAGTACCGTTATCATGGAAACAAAGGTAGAAAACCTATATGCTATACCTGCGACAATCCAACTTGCGGGTGCAGAAATTGAACTTGTTCCAACCATCTCAAGGGAAGTCCGATTAAAAAGGGCGTTAGAAGAGGTGCAAAGCCAGTATGATTACATTGTGATTGACTGCCCTCCATCATTGGGTTTGCTGACGCTTAATGCCTTAACGGCCGCCGATGCTGTTTTGATCCCGGTACAATGTGAATATTATGCATTGGAGGGTTTGAGTCAACTATTGAATACGGTCCGCCTCGTCCAAAAGCATTTGAACCATGATTTGAAAATCGAGGGTGTGCTATTGACGATGTTGGACGCAAGAACAAATTTAGGTCTCCAGGTCATAGAAGAAGTCAAAAAATACTTTCAGGATAAAGTCTACCAAACCATCATTCCCCGCAATGTCCGTTTGAGTGAAGCACCGAGCCATGGAGAACCGATAATTATATATGATCCAAAGTCACGAGGGGCGGAGGTCTATCTAGAATTGGCAAAGGAAGTGGTATCAAATGGCTAAAGGGCTTGGCAAAGGACTTAACGCACTACTTTTCAACGGTGGGGAGATCAGTAAAGATGAAATCGTGCGCGAAATCAAATTAAGGGAATTAAGGCCAAATCCTTATCAGCCCCGAAAGAGCTTTCGGCTAGAAGCTATAGAGGAATTAAAGCAATCCATCATGGAGCATGGGATATTACAGCCGATTATTGCCCGGAAAAGTATTAAGGGATATGAAATCGTGGCTGGGGAAAGGCGTTATCGTGCTGCCAAGGAAGCTGGCTTAGAGACAGTTCCAGTCGTTGTGAGGGAATTGAGTGAACAGCAGATGATGGAACTGGCCATTTTGGAAAACCTGCAACGGGAAGATTTGAATCCGATCGAGGAGGCTGCCGCTTATCAAACGCTTCTTGAAAAATTGGAATTCACCCAGGAGCAGTTGGCCAACCGGCTGGGAAAAAGCAGACCCCATATTGCCAACCATGTTAGATTACTATCTTTGCCTGAAGGAATTAGGAGATATATCTCCGATGGGGAAATTTCCATGGGACATGGCCGGGCATTGCTGGGTTTAAAGAAAAAAGAGATGCTCAAGCCGGTAGCGGATAAAATCCTCAAGGAAGGTATGAATGTCAGACAGCTAGAGCAGTATATACATCAATTGAATGATACCGTTTCACGTGAAACCAAACCTAAGAAACAAGAGAAAAAAGATATCTTCATAAAGCAAAGGGAGACAAGTCTGCGTGAAAGACTAGGAACGAGCGTAACGATAAAACAAAGCAAGAAAAAAGGAAAAATAGAAATAGAATTCTTTTCAAAAGAAGATTTAGAGAGAATTTTGAACTTGATCGATCAAGAGAACCTTTCCTCTTAGATCCCCTTATGAAAAGATCATGAAGACTTATGCAGAAAATTAGGTGGATGAGATGGTATTATTAGGGGCTTTGGTGAATGGTGCCTGCATTTTAATCGGCTCGATTTTAGGAAGGTTTTTACAACGTATACCTGAAAAGATTAAAGAAACGGTCATGAGCGGTATCGGGTTAGCCGTGATGGTTTTAGGTTTGCAGATGGGGTTTAAAAGTGATAATTTCCTTGTTGTCATTTTAAGTATTGTCGGCGGGGCGGTCCTCGGTGAATGGATGAATCTTGAGGGCAGGCTTAATTCTTTAGGCAATTGGATTGAACGCAGGATGAAAGCGAAGGAAGGAACCTCGATATCTCAGGGGTTTGTAACGGCTACGCTCATATTTGGGATTGGGGCGATGGCCATTATCGGTGCCCTGGATAGCGGTATCCGGAATGATCATGACGTTTTGATAACAAAAGCGATAATCGATGGATTCACAGCACTTGTCCTCGCCAGCACGCTAGGCATAGGGGTACTTTTTTCAGCATTTCCGATCATTCTTTATGAGGGATTCCTGGCGGTTTTTTCAAGGCAGATCAATACGATGATCCCATCTGCATTAATGGATTCCTTCATATTGGAAATGACGGCAGCTGGTGGAGTCATGATTTTGGCGATTGGTTTGAATATTATCGGTGTCACCAAAATCAGGGTGGCGAATCTGCTTCCGGGCATAATGATCACTGCCATTCTGGTTACTTTCATGTATTATGTATAAAAAAAAGGAAGGGGCTGGCCCCTTCCTTCTTTTTTATGAAAAAACCGATCAAAGGGTTTTTTCTTGCTTGAATGACCATGTGAAAGGAGTGATGGAAGGTTTTATTGGATAATGATTTTGCGCTTCATAAATCCCCTCGGCAATGGTTTTGGCCATTTTTAGCACAAGATTAAGACGCGTGTTCTGCAAGACCATGAACTCCATGAATCCACTTACATTCACGATTCCTGTAATATGGGCATTTCCGACTGAAGGAAGATCTTTATTGACCCCGGCACCCGGCTTAACTGGTCCCTGGCCGATCTGAACGATGCCGACGCTTTTCATTTTCCCCAAGCAAGCATCGATTCCGACTATAAAGGCATTGGCATGCAGCTTTTTAATTTCATTTAATTTTTCCTGTAAATTCATCGCATGTATAGGGTCATCCAGAGTACCATAAACATGGAATGAAGAAGAACTGTTTTCAGCCTTTTCACTAAGCAGAGTGCCGACAAGTGGTCCGAGTGAATCGCCTGTGGAACGGTCTGTGCCTATGCAGACGATGACGATTGGTTGAAGCTTTCCTGTTGGGAGGAGGTTGATTAATTCCTGGGAAATTTGTTTGGATGCATCCGTATCTTCATGCAGGATGCGACTTAATCTATTTTTATTATTATTAAATAGACTAGAATTCAGATTCATCGGCTCAACTCCTTTACTTTATTTGGTATTACAGTATACGGATAAAAAGAGGAAAATATACGGTATTTAACATGATGGGTGAGGGAATTTTTTGCAAAACATGCAAACAGGTGAAGGGGATATGAATCGACGTTATCCTCTACCAATTGCTTTCATCTATACTTTCTAGTAAATAATCATTTGAATGTTCGGGAAAAAATTTCTAAATTCTATTAACTATATACCCATAATTTTTTTGTACAGAAACCATTATTTATTGATAAAATAGAGAAAATCTCTCTATTTCATGGTTACCTCCATGCATGGAGGGTAGAGGAATACGTCGAAGATATAATAGTTTTGCTGTTATTTGCATTAGGCAGGAGGAAAATATGGATCGCATTTATGATAACGTTGCAAAAGAGATATTGGATGAAAAGATATGGCTGCTGATGGGGGAGGGCATTATTAAAATCTTCCTTGTTCTGCTGTTATCGCGTATTATTATTACAATAGGAAAGACTATTCTGAATAAATTTTTCAAAGCACGTTTAAGAAGTCCTATTCGGGTAACGGAACGCAGGGAAGCGACACTCATTAAATTGCTGGAAAATATCATTACCTATGTCATCAATTTCATTGCCTTGTTGATGATTCTGGAGATTCTTGGTCTTCATGTAATGCCATTACTCGCTGGTGCAGGTGTTCTCGGTTTGGCCATTGGATTTGGCGCACAAAGTTTGGTCAAGGATATAATTACCGGGTTTTTCGTTATCTTTGAAGATCAGTTCTCGGTTGGGGATTATATTAAAATCAATACTTTTGAAGGGGAAGTCATTGAAATCGGGCTTCGTACGACGAAAATTAAAAGCGGTGCAGGTGAATTGCACTTCATACCCAACGGCAGCATCATCCAGGTTACGAATTATTCCATTTTAAATAGTGTGGCAATAGTTGATGTGACCATACCTAACGATGGATCGACTGAGCGTGCTGAGAAGGTGCTGATTGATCTTTTAAACAGTATGGAAGGCAAATACGAAGCCTTGATCAAGGCTCCTGAATTTTTGGGAATTGAAAAAATCAGTCCTGAAGAAATCGTCTTTCGGATTAAAGCGGAAACAAAGCCGATGCATCACATTGAAATCAGTAGGATATTAAGAAAAGAAATAAGTGCTGCACTTGATGCAAGTGGGATTAAATCTACGTACAATGGCAGCGAGTCATAGGAATTGGGGGGCTCATGATTATGGAAGAAAAGGAATTTGCACTTAAGGATATTGTGGAAATGAAGAAACCACATCCCTGTGGAGTGAATAAGTGGAGAATTATACGGCTCGGAATGGATATCCGGATAAAATGTGAAGGATGCGGCCATAGCGTGATGCTGCCTCGACGTGAATTCGCGAAGAAAATGAAAAAAGTTCTGCAAAAGCATGAGGAGTGATCATGCTTTTTTTTTGGGAGTGAAAGTAGTCCGGCGTTTCTCATGATTTACTTGTCTTTTTAGGAAGCGAAATCTATAATTGGGAAAGGTTTAGGTAATTGGATGGTCTTTATAGAAGATCAGTCCTTTTCCCATATGTACGAATCATCTTGAAGGAGTGAAATATAAATGGCTTTAACAGCTGGTATAGTCGGTTTGCCTAACGTAGGTAAATCCACTTTATTTAATGCAATAACTCAGGCAGGTGCGGAATCTGCCAACTATCCTTTCTGTACGATCGACCCGAATGTAGGGATTGTGGAAGTGCCAGATCACCGTCTGCAAAAATTGACTGAATTGGTAAAACCGAAAAAAACGGTTCCGACAGCATTTGAATTCACGGATATCGCCGGGATCGTAAAAGGAGCAAGTAAAGGAGAAGGATTAGGTAATAAATTCCTTTCCCATATCCGTCAAGTGGATGCAATTTGTCAAGTCGTCCGTTGCTTTGCAGACGATAACATTACCCATGTTTCCGGAAAAGTAAATCCAATCGATGATATCGAGGTCATCAATCTTGAATTGATCCTTGCCGATTTGGAATCTGTTGTCAAACGCATCGACCGTGTCGGAAAAATGGCCAAGCAAAAAGATAAAGCCGCTGTAGCAGAACATGAAATCCTTGTGGCTTTAAAAGAAGCATTGGAAGATGAAAAGCCTGCACGTTCCGTCGAGTTTACCGAAGAACAGCAAAAAATCGTGAAGGGCATGCATTTACTTACAGCTAAGCCGACGCTTTACGTGGCGAACGTGAGCGAAGATGAAGTGGCGAATGCTGACGATAATGAATATGTACAGCAAGTTCGTGAATATGCCGCTAAGGAAAATGCCGAAGTAATCGTGATTTGTGCCAAAATCGAAGAAGAAATTGCAGAGCTTGAAGGTGAAGAAAAGGAAATGTTCCTATCTGAACTTGGCATCGAGGAGTCAGGTCTAGATCAGTTGATCCGTGCTTCTTATAATCTGCTTGGATTGGCAACATACTTTACAGCTGGTGTACAGGAAGTGCGAGCTTGGACATTCCGCAAAGGAATGAAAGCCCCTCAATGTGCCGGCGTCATTCACACGGACTTCGAACGCGGTTTCATCCGTGCCGAAACGGTATCTTATACCGATTTACTTGAAGCGGGCAGTCATGGTGCCGCAAAAGAAGCGGGTAAAGTTCGTTTGGAAGGAAAAGAATACATCGTTAACGATGGCGATGTTATCCATTTCCGTTTCAACGTATAAGAATCAAAGACCCTACCATTCCATATGTAGGGTCTTTTTTTTAGACTTAAATCATTAGATTACATTTAATTGTAATAAGTCGAACCGTTCGTTGCAAAGCCTCTTTAACTATGCTATAATTTTATCTTGTGAGTAATTATAAATAATTGCTCCTTGCCCAATTGGGCCGCTTAGACCAAAAGGAGGTGACAGTGATGAGAAAATACGAAATTATGTATATCATCCGTCCAAACATTGAGGAAGAAGCTAAAAAAGCTTTAGTTGAACGTTTCAACACAATCCTTTCTGATAATGGTGCGGAAGTAGAAGCAAAAGAATGGGGTAAACGCCGTCTTGCATATGAAATCAATGATTTCCGTGATGGTTACTACATGCTTCTTAAAGTTAACGCTGAAAGTGCTGCGATTCAAGAATTCGATCGTCTAGCTAAAATCAGTGAAGACATTATTCGCCACATGGCTACTAGAGAAGAAGTATAATTCGATATTTAATATAAATTCTAATCTTGTTTCACATGAAACAAGCTTGAAACCTAGGGGTTGATTCTGATGATGAATCGCGTAGTTTTGGTAGGACGCTTAACTAAAGATCCTGAATTACGATATACACCTAATGGAGTTCCCGTAGCTACCTTTACTTTAGCTGTGAACCGTAGTTTTACGAATCAGCAAGGTGAACGTGAAGCGGATTTCATTAACTGTGTAGTTTGGCGTAAACCGGCAGAAAATGTAGCTAACTTCTTGAAAAAGGGCAGTTTAGCTGGCGTGGATGGACGTGTCCAAACACGTAATTATGAAGGACAAGACGGCAAACGCGTATATGTGACGGAGATTCTGGCTGAGAGCGTTCAATTCCTTGAACCACGAAGCAGTTCAGCGGGTGAAAGAAATGAAGGCGGTTCTTACGGTGGGGGTCAAAGAAGTTATGGCAATAATAACGGAAATGACAACAATTCGTATGGACAAAATCCTAATCAGAATCAACGGAGCAATAACAACTACACTCGTGTAGATGATGATCCATTTGCAAATGACGGTAAGACAATCGACATTTCAGATGACGATCTTCCATTTTAAACAGCCGTTTGAAATGAAAATTCAAAATGCAGGGAGGGAAATTTATTATGGCAATGGGTGGACGTAAAGGACGCGGTAAGCGTAAAAAGGTTTGTTATTTCACATCTAACGGAATCACTAAAATTGATTACAAAGATGTAGATCTTCTTAAAAAATTCGTCTCAGAACGCGGTAAAATTTTACCACGTCGTGTAACTGGCACAAGCGCTAAATATCAACGTAAATTAACGATTGCTATTAAACGCTCACGTACTATGGCATTACTACCATATGTATCTGGTGAATAATAAATTGGCACATTGAGGAGCAATCCTTAATGTGCCTTTTTTAATAAGTTGTCACTTATGCCTGTAAACCGCTGAATGGCGTTTTTTTTATTTCAGAAGAAATTTATCCGGGTGTTTTCCTCAGAAAAAATAATCATATCCCAAAAAAGACTGTGATGTTTGAAATATCCTGGCCGTAACGGATACAATATAAAGATGGAGATAAGACATCAATCATAACAGGGGGTGAAATAAAGATGAATAGCGGGAGACGAATTGCCGAGGGCGGAGCACTTCTGGCACTATATTGCATTTTATTGTTCATCACCATTCAAATCCCACTATTGGGTATTTTCACTACTTTCTTTTTACCCATTCCATTCATACTGGTCACAATCAAACAAAAGTTATCGTGGAGCCTTGGTTACTTATTTGTAGCCTCGTTATTGTCGATCCTCATCGGGACGATATTGTCTGTACCGCTGACCTTGCTCATGGGGGCAACGGGAATTGCGATCGGCTATTTTTTGAAAAAGGACAAACCGATGGCACCTATGTTCATAAGCGCAGTCCTTGTCTTCCTGGGAGGCATTTTATTAATATATGCAGCTTCAGTGTTGATAACGGATGTTAATTACATAGAGGAATCGATGAACATGGCCGAGGAGTCCCTTGAAAATACAATCGGCATCATGGATTCTTTTGGACAGGCACCGACGGAACAAGTCCAAAAGCGGATGTATGAATCGATCGATATGATGAACACGCTGATGCCAAGTTTGTTCGTCTTGATGTCCGTCATCATGGTTTTATTGATTTTCTTTGCAGCGCATCCCATTGTGAAGAGGTTCAGTGATAAGGCGTTAAAGTGGCCTCATTTTCGGGATCTGCGACTCCCGAAAAGCCTTTTATGGTATTATTTAATTACGATGCTTCTTGCTCTTTTTGTGAATACGGACAAGAACAGTTTTGTATATATGGCCATAACGAACCTATTTTTCATACTGCAGTTCTTCATTTTATTACAAGGATATTCCCTGATATTCTATATCGCTCATGTTAAGTCATGGGTTAAGGCGATACCTGTTTTAATTGTGGTTTTTTCTTTGCTTCTGCCGATTCCGATTATAACGACGGCCGTCCGATTTTTAGGTATAATAGATTTAGGCTTTCCTTTTAGGGAGACAATCAAGAAAAAGGAATAGAAGACTTTTTTGTAAAACAGATGCTTTTAGGAGCTGAAACTATGCCATCTTATTTGAAAGAATACTCGATTAAGTCCCCATTGTATGGGGTGCTGGCCGCAGTCGTTTTACTTTTGGGCGTACTGGCTTATTATAATTGGGTTATTGCACTTGTTGGACTTTTGATTCTTGCTGGTTTATTTTATTTAACATTAAGAATGGTAGAAAAAAAGCAACGGAAGACAGAAGAGTATATAACGACTTTATCCTACCGTTTAAAGAAGGTGGGCGAGGAAGCGTTATTGGAAATGCCGATTGGGATCATGCTCTTTAATGAGGATTATTACATTGAATGGACCAATCCATTCCTGGCTTCTTGTTTTAGTGAAGACTCCTTGGCAGGAAGATCGCTATACGATGTTGCGGACTCGATAGTACCGTTAATCAAGCAAGAGATCGAGACAGAGACACTTACGCTCCACGATCGGAAATTCAAGGTGGTCCATAAGCGTGATGAAAGGCTTCTTTACTTTTTTGATGTGACGGAGCAAGTGGAAATTGAGAAATTATATGAAGATGAGCGAACGGCAATTGCGATCATTCTTCTTGATAATTATGATGATTTGACACAGGGTATGGATGATCAGCGTAAAAGCAGCATTAATAGCTTGGTTACCTCACTTCTCGATAAGTGGGCAAGGGATAATGGCGTTTTCTTCAAACGGGTTTCCTCGGAACGATTCATCGCTGTCTTTAATGAGCATATCCTTCAGCAGCTTGAAAAGGGGAAATTCTCGATTTTGGATGAAATCAGGGAAACGACGGCCAAGCAAAATGTACCACTTACCTTGAGCATCGGGGTCGGCTCGGCCGTATCATCCTTGCCGGAACTAGGTACGCTTGCCCAGTCCAGCTTGGATCTCGCTTTAGGGCGGGGCGGTGACCAGGTGGCCATAAAGCAAGCGAATGGAAAAGTGAAATTCTATGGCGGCAAAACCAATCCGATGGAAAAACGCACGAGAGTCCGTGCCCGTGTGATTTCCCATGCATTGAAGGATATAGTCCTTGATAGCGATAAAGTCATTGTCATGGGCCATAAAAACCCGGATATGGACGCAATCGGTTCAGCGATCGGCATCTTGAAAGTTGCCCAAATGAATGAACGTGAAGGCTATATTGTCATAAACACCCAGCAGCTCGACAGCAGTGTCCTTCGTTTAATGGAAGAGATCAAAAATAAAGAAGAGCTGTATGCCCGGTTCATAACACCTGATGATGCATTAGAAATGATTACGGATGAGACCTTGCTGGTTGTGGTCGATACCCATAAACCTTCCATGGTGATTGAAGAGCGGTTATTGAATAGAATCGATAAGGTTGTGGTCATCGACCATCATCGGCGGGGTGAGGAGTTCATCAAGAACTCATTGCTCGTCTATATGGAGCCATATGCATCTTCAACGGCAGAACTTGTGACGGAACTGCTTGAATATCAGCCGAAACGCTCAAAAATTGATATGCTGGAGTCGACGGCGCTTCTTGCAGGTATCATCGTCGATACGAAAAGCTTCACCTTAAGAACAGGATCACGTACTTTCGATGCTGCCTCTTATCTAAGGGCGCATGGAGCTGATACGGTACTTGTCCAGAAATTCTTAAAAGAAGACGTGGACACCTATATCAAACGTTCGAAGCTCATTGAAGAAGTCATCTTTTATAAAAAGGGAATTGCCATTGCCGCGGCAAAAACCGATCAGGTTCATAATCAGGTGCTCATTGCTCAGGCTGCGGACACCCTATTGACGATGGATGGCGTTGTCGCTTCCTTTGTAATGGCTAAGCGTTCTGATGATACGGTGGGCATAAGTGCGCGTTCTCTTGGTGATATCAATGTACAGGTGATCATGGAAATGTTGAATGGAGGCGGACATCTAACGAATGCCGCCACTCAACAGGTATGCTCCATTGATGAAGCCGAAAGTCGATTGAAAGCAGCTATTGATGAATATTTAGAAGGGGGATATAAAGAATGAAAGTGATATTTCTTAAAGACGTTAAAGGTAAAGGGAAAAAAGGGGAAGTTAAAAATGTTGCGGATGGTTATGCACATAATTTCCTGCTTAAACAAGGATTGGCCGTTGAAGCAAATAATTCAAATGTGAAAACTCTGGAAGCACAGAAAAATAAAGAAGAATCACTTGCAGCAGAAGAGCTGCAGCAGGCTGAAGAATTGAAAGTGCAGCTGGAGAAATTAACGGTTGAACTATCTGCCAAAGCCGGTGAGGGCGGGCGTTTATTCGGTTCCATCACGACTAAACAAATTGCATCTGAGCTTCAGAAAAAACACGGTATCAAGGTTGATAAACGTAAAATGGAGCTTGCTGAAGGCATCCGCACTTTAGGGCATACAAAGCTTCCAGTCAAGCTTCATCCTGAAGTCACTGCGACACTGACAGTGCATGTGAAAGAAATTAACTAATTTTAGCTGTTTCATATCTGTGAAAAATTGATAAAATAGAGATAGACGAAAAATGTGATTGGGCACGTTGTCCTTTCACTTTTTTCTTTTTTACTAGAAACATATAAAAGGTATCCTCTTAGAATGGGAGGTTTTAAGATATGATAGAACAATTTCAGGATAGGATTCCACCTCAAAATATAGAAGCCGAACAGGCTGTGCTTGGAGCCATTTTTCTTGAGCCCTCTTCATTGACCGTTACATCGGAAGTTTTGATTCCAGAGGATTTTTATAGAAGCTCTCATCAAAAAATCTTTAATGTGATGCTTAAATTGAATGACGAAGGAAAAGCTGTCGATTTGATTACGGTGACAGAGGAATTGGCTGCGACAAAAAACCTTGAAGAAGTTGGCGGGGTTTCTTATTTAAGTGAATTGGCCGGATCGGTGCCTACCGCGGCCAATATTGAATATTATGCCCGCATCGTCGAGGAGAAGTCATTGCTGCGCCGTTTGATCCGGACTGCGACGAACATCGCTCAGGAAGGCTACAGTCGCGAGGATGAGGTCGAGGAGCTGCTCGGTGAAGCAGAAAAAACGATCATGGAAGTGGCCCAGCGTAAGAATTCCGGGTCTTTTCAAAATATTAAGGATGTATTGGTTGCGACTTACGATAACATAGAAATTTTGACTACCCGTAAAGGGGATGTCACGGGAATACCGACAGGGTTTGCTGAACTAGATCGAATGACAGCGGGGTTCCAACGTAATGACCTCATCATAGTTGGTGCCCGTCCTTCGGTTGGTAAAACCGCTTTTGCATTGAACATCGCTCAAAACGTTGCGACCAAAACGGAGGAGAATGTAGCGATTTTCAGTCTTGAAATGGGTGCAGAGCAGCTCGTTATGCGTATGCTCTGTGCTGAAGGGAATATCAACGCCCAGAATTTACGGACAGGTTCCTTAACTGATGAGGATTGGCGTAAACTGACGATGGCGATGGGAAGCTTGTCGAATGCCGGCATTTATATCGATGATACGCCAGGTGTCAGGATTGGTGAAATCCGTTCAAAATGCCGTCGTTTGAAGCAGGAACATGGCCTTGGCATGATATTGATCGATTACCTGCAGTTAATTCAAGGCGATGGCCGTTCAGGCGACAACCGTCAGCAAGAGGTATCCGAGATTTCACGTTCACTCAAAGCGCTGGCTCGTGAACTTAAAGTGCCCGTCATCGCCCTTTCCCAGCTATCGCGGGGAGTGGAGCAGCGTCAGGATAAGCGCCCGATGATGTCTGATATCCGGGAATCCGGGAGTATCGAGCAAGATGCTGATATCGTCGCATTCTTATACCGTGATGATTATTATGATAAAGAATCCGAGAATAAAAATATCATTGAAATCATTATAGCGAAACAGCGTAATGGTCCGGTGGGCACGGTTTCGCTTGCATTCGTAAAAGAATATAATAAATTCGTTAATCTCGAACGCCGCTTCGATGATGATTCGATGTCTCCCGGCGCATAGGGGACTGCCTGCCATTCATGCAATGGCGGGCTTTCTCTGTTTCAGGAAAAAGAAAGGCCCTAATGATAATAGAAAAAGAAATCAGAGGGTACAATAATGTTTGACAATCCTAAAAAAACCGGAAAGAAATTTCTCATATTTACGAACAAAGAATTTTTTAAAAAGTGTATTGTTCGGATTTTGTATTGACTTCCAGTTTGGATTATTGATAAAATAGGTTTGTTTGATAAGAACCGGTTAATGATCGGTATTACGTGAACCTTTGGAGGTGCTTTATTCAGATGTCATCAGTTGTAGTAGTCGGTACACAATGGGGAGACGAAGGTAAAGGTAAAATAACAGATTTTCTATCCCAGAATGCGGAAGCCATCGCTCGTTATCAAGGTGGGAATAATGCAGGGCATACAATTAAATTTAACGGCGTTACCTATAAACTGCATTTAATTCCGTCAGGGATTTTTTATAGTGATAAGATTTGTGTCATTGGAAACGGTATGGTAGTTGATCCAAAAGCTCTTGTAGAGGAGCTTGCTTATTTACATAGCCATGGGGTGAGTACGGATAATCTTCGTATCTCGAATCGTGCACATGTCATTCTTCCTTACCATATCAAATTGGATGAAGTCGAAGAAGACCGTAAAGGCGCCAACAAAATTGGAACGACTAAAAAGGGAATCGGCCCTGCATATATGGACAAAGCTGCTCGTAACGGAATCCGCATGGCAGACCTTTTGGACCGTGAAATTTTCGAGGAAAAATTGTCTCAAAATCTTGTCGAAAAAAACCGTATGTTCGAACGTTTCTATGAAACGGAAGGTTTCAAAATCGAAGATATCTTGGAAGAATACTATGAGTACGGACAACAAGTGCAGAAATATGTATGTGATACATCCGTTGTATTGAATGACGCACTTGATGAAGGAAAACGGGTATTATTCGAAGGAGCACAAGGTGTCATGCTTGATATCGATCAAGGAACATACCCATTCGTCACTTCTTCCAACCCGGTTGCAGGTGGAGTTACAATCGGTTCGGGTGTAGGTCCTACGAAGATCAACCATGTGGTTGGAGTATGTAAAGCATACACAAGCCGTGTGGGCGATGGTCCTTTCCCTACAGAATTGCATGATGAAGTCGGTAACCAAATCCGGGAAATTGGCCGTGAATATGGTACAACTACAGGCAGACCGCGCCGTGTAGGCTGGTTTGACGCTGTTGTCGTTCGCCATGCTCGCCGTGTCAGCGGGATTACCGATTTATCATTGAACTCGATTGACGTATTATCAGGTCTTGATACGGTCAAAATTTGTGTGGCCTATGAATACAAAGGCGAAATCATTCATGAGGTACCAGCGACTTTGAAAGCGATTGGCGAATGTAAACCAGTCTATGAAGAGCTGCCAGGCTGGTCAGAAGACATCACAGGCTGCAAATCATTGGATGAGCTTCCAGAGAACGCTCGCCACTATGTAGAGCGCGTATCTCAATTGGTAGGCATTCCTTTGACCACTTTCTCTGTCGGTCCTGACCGTAACCAAACAAATGTCGTGAGAAGCCCTTGGCGTCTAGCGTAATTCATGAAAAAGGAGCTGGCTTTTTTTGCCGGCTCTTCTTTCATTTTTAAGATCGATGCATTATATGTCACGTTCGGGAGGTCCGGGATACCGAGTGAATGTGGATAAAAACTATAGGGAAAATAAAAAAAATAAGAAAAAAATAATTTTATTTCAAAAAACTATTGCCTAAACTATAAGAACCATGATATTATCAAAAGCGTCGTCACAATAGAACAAGCCATTAACAAGCTGCAGATGGTAAGTTAACATCCAGCAAAGAAACATTTCATTAGAACGAGCCATTAGCTCAGTTGGTAGAGCATCTGACTTTTAATCAGAGGGTCGAAGGTTCGAATCCTTCATGGCTCACCATTTTTTTCGGCCCATTGGTCAAGCGGTTAAGACACCGCCCTTTCACGGCGGTAACACGGGTTCGAATCCCGTATGGGTCACTTCTTTATATATATGCTTTACTGGTCCCGTGGTGTAGCGGTTAACATGCCTGCCTGTCACGCAGGAGATCGCGGGTTCGATTCCCGTCGGGACCGCCATTTTATTTTTATTCTAAAATAGAATATTTGGCTCAGTAGCTCAGTCGGTAGAGCAAAGGACTGAAAATCCTTGTGTCGGCGGTTCGATTCCGTCCTGAGCCATCCTTGTATAAACGCCTTTCCTTTAGGGCGTTTTTTTGTTATGCGTCTAGAGGATTCTGAATGAAATCTTGTAATAGATTGTTAACGTTTTGTAACATACCATTTTCGGCCAATTCGGGATATAACCCTCTTTTACCCTTGCTGGGCTTAGGCCCACTCCTTTTTCTGCAGTTTATTGAACTGTCCCCATTACCATATCTATTGGTACAAGTTGTCACCATTTATACAGTTCTATTACATTATGAAGTCTGTTTCTTGTTTTTTTTCTTAATATGGTAGAGTTATGAGTGATAAAAATCATTATAGAAATCAGTCATAAGTATCTGGATATTTAAATTGGACTAATAAATCTCAAATAAATTTGATTAGTTTCTTAATTGGTGACTGAGCCGTTAAGGAGGACAATATATGTTTAGCTCAAAAGGCAAGGGGATCATCCTGTTGATGGTTTCCGTCATTTTGGTGCTTGCGGGCAATCGGGTAACTGCTGCTGGGATATCGGAAACTACAACCATACAGCATGTTTATCTTAACGATGAGTTCGTCGGCAGTGTAACGGATGAAACGGAAATCGAAAACATCGTAGCCGAAAAGGTAGAGGAAGCACAGGAAGATTATCCTGATTTTACATTCGATAAGGAGACACAGCTGAAGTTCGTACCTGAAGAGGTATTCGATGAAGATGTTAAAGAGGATCAGGCTGTTAAGGGAATTCAAGATCAGTTGAATGTGAAGGCCGAGGCGTATGAAATCGACATAGATAACCAGGCGGTCGCTTATGTTGCGTCAAAGGAAGATGCAGAGGATGTTCTGGAGAAAATCACTTTATTATATGTAAATGAAGAGGAATACGCTGAATACGAATCAGGTAAAAAAGAAAGTGAAAAAGAAGCCGATTCGTTAAAAGAGCCAGGAAGCAGAATTCTCGACATCGAATTTTCACTTCCCGTTACGTTTAAAGAGACAATGGTATATCCAGACGAAATCAAGAGTGTCGATAAAACCCTTTCCATGATAGAAGAAGGGAAGGAAGAAACGACGATCTATGAGGCTAAGGAAGATGAAGATCTTGAAGCCATTGCCACTAGCCATGATATGGACCTGGATCAACTGCTGGAGCTGAATCCGGGACAGGATGAGGACAAAGGTGTTAAAGAGGGCGAGCGTCTCTATGTGACCCAGCGTACCCCCTATGTGAACGTAATGGTAGAAAGAGAAGTATTAAAGGAAGAGAGGATTCCTTTTGAAAAGAAAGTGAAGGAGGATGACGAACTTCCAAAGGGCGAACTCATTACTGAACAAATGGGGAATGAGGGGATTCTTGCGTTCACCTATAATGTATCTGAAACAAATGGAAAGAAAATCAGTGAGTCGATCGTAAAAAAAGAAGTCACGGAAGAAGCTAAAACGGAAATCACCAGAAAAGGCACCAAGGTCATACCTTCACAGGGCAGCGGTACATATTCATGGCCTGCAGATGGGGGCTATATTTCCAGTAAGCAGGGCCAGCGCTGGGGGAAACTTCATAAAGGTATCGATATTGCACGGCCAGCCACCATGACCATAACTGCAGCAGATCATGGGATAATCGAAACTGCCGGGAATTCCGGAGGATATGGAAATAAGATAACGATCAATCATAATAATGGGTATAAGACAGTGTATGCCCATTTGGATTCAATAGATGTAAAAGCGGGACAGAAGATTGAAAAAGGCATGAAAATTGGCATGATGGGTTCAACAGGTCACTCGACCGGTGTCCACCTCCATTTTGAAATATATAAAAACGGGTCCCTCGTTAATCCGCTAAACTATATAAGTCAGTAATCGATGGAAGTCTTCGAAAATTATTCGAAGACTTCTTCTGCTTCATTAATAGATGAGAATAATAGGAAAAAGGTGATTTAATGCCTATAAAATGATAAAGTAGAATAGAGACAATTTGCTTTCATTCCAGTGTTCAGCCCCTTTTATTGGGTATATATATGTAACTTTGCTGAAACTAGGTTGCGAAGCTTTGTGCAAGCAGAAGGAAAAGTGAATAAGGTCCCGGATAAGGACACGGTTTTTAATAGATTCAGTTCAGTTATTAAAAAGGAGATAAGTACATGGATAAAAAGATTCTGGTAGTGGATGACGAAAAGCCAATTGCTGATATATTACAATTCAATCTAAAAAAAGAAGGCTACGAAGTTTTTTGTGCTTATGATGGCAATGAAGCCCTCAAAATGGTGGAAGAACGGCAACCTGATTTGATTTTACTTGATATCATGCTGCCGCAGCGCGATGGGATGGAAGTATGCAGGGAAGTAAGGAAGAAGTATGAGACGCCGATCATCATGCTAACGGCAAAAGACTCGGAGATAGATAAGGTGTTAGGATTGGAGCTTGGTGCAGACGACTATGTGACAAAGCCATTTAGTACCCGGGAAATAATTGCCCGCGTTAAGGCGAACCTTAGACGTCAGCAAGCTGTTCCGGTTCCCGATCAAGAAAATGAACCGAAGGAAATTACGATAGGCACGCTCACTATCCATCCGGATGCCTATGTGGTATCCAAGCGTGGCGATACGATAGAATTGACGCATCGTGAATTTGAGTTGCTTCATTACTTAGCGAAGCACATCGGTCAGGTCATGACAAGGGAGCACTTATTACAAACCGTGTGGGGCTATGATTATTTTGGTGATGTGCGGACGGTCGATGTAACGGTCAGACGTCTTCGTGAGAAGATTGAAGACAATCCAAGCCATCCTGGCTGGATTGTAACTAGAAGAGGGGTCGGTTATTACCTGCGTAACCCTGAACAGGAGTAGTTTCTATGAAAAAGGTTGGTTTTTTTCGCTCAATTCATTTTAAATTTGTTCTGATTTATGTACTGCTCATTTTCGTGGCGATGCAAATAATCGGGGTATATTTTGTTGGGGAATTGGAAGAAAATCTTGTCGGGAACTTTACGAAATCAATAAAAGGTCACGTTAACCTGCTTACCTACAGTATTGGTGAAGAAATGGAAAAAGAGAGGGGAGAGGAAGATCCGACCCTCGAAGAAGCGATTGATGCGATATTGAAAGACCGGGATAATTCATCGAATGATATTTCGGAAGTACGTGTCATCGACACCCGCAGCAGACGCGTGATCGGAACTTCAGCCCGAGGTAACCAGGATATTGTAGGGAAGAAGACGACAGAGGTCCTCATTAAGAATACGCTCACTTTTGGAAAAGAAGATAGTGATATATTTCGCGATAAGAAAACAGGCAGGCGGCTCTGGGTCCTTTCGACACCCATTGAAGCAAATGGGGAGGTCATTGGCGCCGTCTATGTAATAGCCGAGATGGAGAATGTCTTTGAGCAGATGGATGAAATCAATAGCATCTTCATGACGGGTACGGCCATCGCTCTGGTCATTACGGCCATCTTGGGGATCCTGCTCGCACGAACGATCACTAGACCCATGTCTGATATGAGAAAACAGGCCCTTGTGATGGCAAAAGGGAATTTCTCCAGAAAAGTCAGGGTATATGGCGATGATGAAATTGGCCAGCTTGCCGTCACTTTCAATAATTTGACCAAAAAACTCCAAGAGTCACAATCAAGCACAGAAGGAGAGCGGCGAAAGCTATCATCTGTCCTTGCCAATATGACGGATGGCGTAATTTCAACGGACAGGCGCGGTCGGGTGAACTTGATTAATGAACCGGCGGCACAATTATTGAATGTCTCGAGTGAAACCGTCATGAACCAACCGATCATTGAGGTTTTGGGTCTTGAAGAAGAATATAAATTTGAGGATTTACTGGAAGAGCGAGAGTCCATTATCCTTGATTACAGCAAAAAAAATCATCCTTTCGTTTTGAGGGGGAACTTTTCGGTCATTCAAAAGGAAACGGGATTCGTTAATGGTTTGATCACTGTTTTGCATGATATAACAGAGCAGGAAAAAATCGAGAGCGAACGCAGGGAATTCGTTGCCAATGTATCACATGAACTGCGAACTCCGCTAACGACGATGAGAAGTTACCTGGAGGCGTTGGCTGAAGGTGCATGGAAGGACGAGGAAATCGCTCCATCGTTTTTAAGTGTGACCCAAAATGAAACGGAGCGAATGATCAGGCTTGTTAATGATCTGTTACAGCTTTCGAAAATGGACAGTAAAGATTATAGGCTTAAAACAGGCTGGGTGAATTTCAATAAATTCTATGACCACATCATCGATCGTTTTGAAATGTCGAAAAATGATGACATCACGTTTAAGCGTGATTTGCCGAAGGAAGCTTATTTTGTGGATATTGATGAAGATAAAATCACCCAGGTTCTCTATAATATAATCTCCAACTCATTAAAGTACTCACCTGAAGGGGGTCAAGTGACTTTCCGCGTCAGGGCATCTGATGGCTTTATCATTGTGAGCATTACAGATCAAGGAGTGGGTATCCCGAAAAACGTCATTGATAAAATATTCGACCGCTTCTACCGTGTGGATAAAGCAAGGGCCCGTAACTTAGGCGGGACAGGGCTTGGTTTAGCGATTGCAAAAGAGATGGTCGTGGCGCATGGAGGGAAAATATGGGCGGAAAGTGTGGATGGAAAAGGAACTACCGTGTTCTTTACACTTCCTTACGAACAGGAAGAAGAGGATGATTGGTCATGAATTTTGAACGTGCAAAAAGTATAATACTGATTATTTTGGTTGGGACAAGCATATTTTTGACATGGAGCATTTGGACGTACGAGCCTGAGTATGATCCATTTGAACAATCGTCGGAATTCATAAAGATTAAAAGCGATGTCCAGATTGTCAGTGATGTCATTAAACCAGTCAGTATCCTTTTCCATGGCAATGGGCAGCATTTCCAGACTTCCAATCCGGCAGAAATCAATGAAATGGAAAAAGAATTTTCGCAATGGCGTTTTAGAGGCATAAAAGAGATATCCGTAAACAGGCTGCAAAGGAAATTTGACGATTTTGTCCATGAAGATGGATCGATTGAAATCGAATTTTCCGATGATATTCCCATCTCTCTTTATAAAACGGTATTGAATATAACGGATAAGGAAGTGCCTGAATTTTGGTTTGATCGAATCATCATTAAACAAAAGAACATCAGTGGTAATGAATCTGCCGTTTATTTTGTTTCTTACGATCAGAGGAAGATTTATCAAGGTATGGTCGACTCTAAAAAACTAAGGAATTTCATGGATTCATTTTATCGGGGTTCTTACGATAAGCACCCTGAATACACGGCCGAAACGATAAACAGCAAAAGGACGCTGTTCGTCCCGGAAAACCCAGTGGAGATCAATAGACTTGAATATTATATCGACTATTTGGATATTGGAGACCTTAAAAGCGCTCTATTTATTAATCCGAAGTATGTACGACAGGAACCCGTTTCGGTCGGTGAGGAATACACGGATGGAACAAGACTGATGACGGTCAATAAAGACAATTACCTAATTTCTTATATCAATCCGGCACAAAAGAGCAAGTCATTTGGCAGTTCCAGTGACCTTTTGCAAAAAAGCATTGATTTCATCAATGAACATGCAGGTTGGGAAAATAACAATTACCGCTTTGCCTATATGTCGGAGAATGAACAACGAGTGGTATTCCGCTTATTCGTGAATGGTTATCCGGCCTTCAATGAATCTGGAATGACGGAAATCGAGCAAATTTGGGGGAAAGAAGAAATTTATAGCTATGACCGTCCATATTTTAAACTTGATTCAGTCCTCCCGTCAGTAGGATCGGCAAAGACTTTACCAAGCGGTAAAGAAGTAGTGAATCAGCTGAAATCGAAAGATAATGTCGATTTCAATAGCGTGGAGGACATCTCGATAGGCTATAGATTGGATAAATCCCTGGATTCCAAACTTGTAACTCTAGTTACACTCGAGCCCACTTGGTATTATCGTATCGGCGATAAATGGTTTATTGTGCCTTTTGATGACACGGGAGGCGATCGAAGTGGATTGGAATAATACAAAGTCAATTTTCATCATGGTTTTCTTCGTTTTGAATATTTTTCTTCTTTATCAATTCCTGGAAAAGATTAATGACTCCCAATATGAAAGTTTCACGGAGTCCACTACGGAAGAACTGTTGAAAGAAGATGAGATTTCAATAGAAACCCAACTTCCGAAACAAAAGTTGAAGGATCAATTCCTGATTGCCCAAAGCAAGACTTTCGAGAAGAAAGATATTCAGCACCTGAAAAATCAAAATGCAAAAATCATCGATGATAAGAAGCTTGTTGGTACATTTAAAACACCGGTTGGCATGAAATCGGAAATTCATGCTGCAGACCTTGATATATTCCTGAAGGAGTATATATTAAATGGAAATGAATATCATTTTTGGAGCTATGATGAAATCAGCCAGACCATCATCTGCTATCAAGTGGCAGATAAAAAGATGTTTTTTAATAATAGTAAAGGGAAGGTCACTCTATATCTGAACAAGAAGGGTGAAATCGTTTCCTATGAACAGATGTATTTAGAGGGGATCGAAAAATTCAATAAACCTAAAGAATTGGAATCTGCTATAACTGCTATTGGAGCATTGTATGACAATGGTGATATTGATCCCAAAAGTAAAGTCACGAATGTAAAATTGGGATATTACAATTCGCTGCAGACGACATCTGTGTCACATTTACTTGTGCCAACATGGTGGGTGGTCATTGATGACGAAACGGATCTCTTCGTGAATGCTTTTGATAAAGAGGTCATTGAATTGAATACAGAAGAAAAAATACTGGAGTGAGTATAGATGACAATGCATTTTAGTGTTCTCGCAAGCGGGAGTACAGGAAATGCCTTTTTCGTGGAAACGGAGGATCAATCATTCCTCGTCGATGCCGGCTTAAGCGGTAAAGCCCTGGAAGCATTATTTCAGGATATAGGCCGTGATATGTCCAAGCTATCCGGTATCCTTGTTACCCATGAACACAGCGACCATATTAAAGGTCTTGGCGTGGTTGCCAGAAAACATAAACTCCCGATATATGCGAATGCAAAAACATGGAATGCCATGGAGCGATCGATCGGTGAAATTGCAACCGAACAAAAATTCACATTTGAAATGGAACAGGTCAAAACGTTCGGCAGCCTTGATATAGAATCTTTCGGCGTTTCACATGATGCGGCAGAGCCAATGTTTTACGTCTTTCATCATGAAGATAAGAAACTTGTGGTCATTACCGATACAGGGTACGTAAGCGATCGGATGAAAGGAATCATCTCAAATGCCGATGCCTATGTATTTGAAAGTAACCATGATGTGTCCATGCTGAGGATGGGAAAATATCCATGGAGCATCAAGCGCCGGATTTTAAGTGATGTCGGACATGTTTGTAATGAAGACGCTGCCCTTGCAATGAGCGAAGTGGCCGGTGATAAGACCAAGCGGATTTACTTGGCCCACTTAAGCCTTGATAACAATATGAAGGATCTAGCAAGAATGTCGGTGGAACAGACGTTAAAGACAAAGGGGATCATCGTGGGTGAACAATTTTCCTTATATGATACTGACCCGAAAAGACCAACGGAACTTGTTACATTATAAATGAAAGGAATGGATGAGGGATACCTTGTTCATTCCTTTTTTATTTTTAAAAAATTTCGATTCGTAAGTTACGAATCGGATTAAAAGGGGTATCGTTTGGTTAGAACTGTATAGGTAAAAGGAAAAGGGCTGATACTAGTCAATTTTATGTTGCCCCTTAAATTAAGCATGCATTTTTTTAGAAAAATTTCGGTAATTGAGTATAATTGAGGGAGGATACCAAACAATAGAATTGCTATAATACATTCCTAAAATGAGAGGATGGGGCGGTCTTGGGTTATTATGATCAGAATGATGAGAACCAAAATAAACGGAAAAAAAGCCATACGAGCTATTTTCTAGCAGGCTTGGGGGGCGCCATCATCGGGGCCTTACTTATTTTATTAGCCTTTCCGGGAAGCGGACTGTTAAATAACGATGAAAACGAAATAACAACGGAAAAATCAACGGAGAGAAAGACCACGGAGCAGTCCCAGCAAAACCTTACTCTTGATGTAACAAGTGCCGTCACCAATGCCGTTGATAAAGCCAGCGACGCAGTGGTCGGCATCACTAACATTCAGGAAACGAACTTCTGGGGTCAAGGGAGCAACGCCGAGGACAGTTCGGCAGAAGCCGGCACAGGATCTGGAGTCGTCTACAAGAAAGATGGGGGCAAGGCCTATATCGTCACGAATAATCACGTCATTGAAGGAGCTAATGAACTTGAAGTGACATTAAGTGATGGCACTAAATTGCCAGCTGAACTACAAGGCAGTGACCCATGGACAGATTTAGCCGTCATTGTCGTTAATGGTGAAAAAATCAAAACCATAGCTGAATTCGGAAACTCCGGCAAATTGAAACCTGGCGAGCCCGTCATTGCCATTGGTAATCCATTAGGCCTTCAATTCTCCGGGTCGATCACACAAGGGATCATCTCCGGTTTGGAGCGCACGATAGAGGTGGATATCAATGAGGACGGACAAGTGGATTGGAATGCAGAGGTCATCCAGACCGATGCGGCGATTAATCCAGGTAACAGCGGAGGGGCACTCGTTAATATGTCAGGGCAGGTCATCGGAATAAATTCGATGAAGATTGCAGAAAATGCAGTGGAAGGAATCGGTCTTTCCATTCCGATCGATTCAGTGATCCCGATTATTAATGATATAGAGGAATTTGGTGAAGTGAAACGTGCTTTCTTGGGTGTTAACCTGGCATCTGTAGAAGAAATTTCCCAATATCATCAACAAAATACATTAAAGCTGCCAAGGAAAGTTACTTCTGGCGTTGCGATAACAGGCGTTCAAAGCAACTCTCCAGCATCCAAAGCAGGATTGAAGGAATTTGACGTCGTAGTTGGAATGGATAATGAAAAAATCCATGATGTCGTGGAATTAAGAAAATACCTTTACAATGAAAAACAAGTCGGTGATAAAGTTAAAATCATTTATTACCGTGACGGAAAGAAAGAAACAACGGAAGTCACGCTTTCAAGCAGCGAAATTTAAAGCACAAAAGGACAGGGGGTAGAAAATGCCTCCTGTCCTTTCTATTTCCTTGCGCTTTTCTTATTTTTTGTTACGATTACCTGTGGATATAAACTGAAATTAAAGATCTCAAGTGACTTGTGGATAATTGGGAATGGAAGTACTGGGAATAATGAATGGGAAAGGAGATATGAAAGATGAAATTATATTGCTGTCAGGAACATGTGGACATGGCGCTGGATGAAGTGGTATACGAATGTGAAACCTATCCTGTTTTAACGCTTGTTCCCGAAGAAAATCAGTTATCAACAACCTGTGAATATTGTCGAAACGTGGCAATATATCTAGTAGGGAACTAATATTCCCATACAAGATGTGGATAGATTTTGTGGATATGTGGATAACTTTTGTGGATAACATGTTTGTAACCTGTTCTTAACCTGTTCTTAACATTTTCCGAAGAGTAAAGCGGCGGGTGGAATGGTTTAGATCCAAGCATTTGGTAGTACGAATAATCAAGATAATTGTTCGGATTGGAACTAAGTCCAGCCGAATTTTTCAATAATGAAAGTTACCGTTGCCGCTTTCAGGGGCAGCGGTTTTTATTATAAAAGCATTAAAAATTGGAAAGGATATGCTTGTTTTGCTTATAGGTCACTGTAAGGTATGATAATAGGTAGGCAAATCCAACAATTGATAGTAAAAACATAATGAAAGCTAGAGGATATATATGAAAATAACGATTATTACTGTTGGCAAGCTAAAGGAAAAATACTTAAAGCAAGGAATTGCTGAATATACAAAAAGGTTAAGCGCCTATGCTAATATAGAACTTGTGGAAGTACCGGATGAAAAGGCTCCGGAGAACCTGAGTACAGCGGACATGGACATTGTAAAGCAAAAGGAGGGTGAACGAATCCTGGCCAAAGTCAGCCCGGACACCTACGTAATAACGCTTGAGATCAATGGAAAACAGCTTACTTCAGAACAGCTGGCCACTCATATGGATCAGCTCGCCACCTATGGAAAGAGCAAAATTGCCTTTATTATTGGCGGGTCGCTTGGACTTGGCACAGAGGTGTTATCAAGAAGCGATTATGCCCTTTCCTTCTCGAAAATGACCTTTCCGCATCAATTAATGAAATTGGTTCTTGTGGAGCAAATATATCGGGCTTTTCGGATAAATAGAAATGAACCATATCATAAATGATAGAGACTGATTCCGGGGGAGCTCCCCTTAATGTAATGGGTTAAAGTATTAAATCTTACTGTAATGAAAAGAGGGTAACGAATGAATAAAGAGTCCATTTATGGTTTAACATTCGAACAATTGACAGCGTGGCTTTCAGACCATGGCCATAAAAAATTCAGAGCTTCCCAAGTCTGGGAGTGGCTTTATAGAACACGTGTGACGAGTTTCTCTGAAATGACGGATGTTAATAAAGAGTGCATAAAATTACTTGATGAGCACTTTGTCATCCAGACTTTGACTGAGCACGTCAAGCAAGAAGCAGCGGATGGTACGATCAAGTTTCTGTTTAAATTACAGGATGGCAACCTTATCGAAACGGTTATGATGAGACATAAATACGGAATTTCGGTTTGTGTCACCACCCAAGTGGGCTGTAATATTGGCTGCAGTTTCTGTGCCAGTGGATTATTGGCCAAAAGCCGTGATTTATCCAGCGGGGAGATAGTGGAACAAATCATGAACGTTCAACTGCATCTGGATAAATTGGAACAAGGTGAGGTTGTAAGCCATGTTGTTGTAATGGGCATTGGCGAACCGTTCGATAACTTTGAAAATATGTTAGACTTTTTGAAAGTGCTCATGGACCATAAGGGTCTTGCTATCGCGGGCAGGCGCATTACTGTTTCGACAAGCGGCCTTGCCCATAAGATCTATGAATTCACCGATACCCAATTACAGGTGAATCTGGCCATCTCATTGCATGCGCCGAATAATGAGCTCAGGACGCAAATCATGAAGATAAACCGAGGCATCCCGATAGAAAAATTGATGAAATCTCTTGATTATTATTTAGAGAAAACGAATAGGAGAATTACGATCGAATATATCCTATTGAAAGATGTCAATGACCATCAAGAAGAAGCCGAGCAACTTGCCGATCTTCTTGATGACAAAAAACATCGTCTCTATGTCAACCTGATCCCATATAATCCAGTAGATGAGCATAGCCAATACCAAAGAAGTGATAAAGAGTCCGTTCTTTCGTTTTATGATACGCTGAAAAAGAGAGGCATCAATTGTAAAATCCGCCAAGAACATGGAACGGATATTGATGCGGCTTGCGGTCAGCTTAGAAGTAAACAAATCAAAAAAGCCGAAGCTAAGTAAACTCATTAAGAAAAAACAAAAAGAGGACGCATATTTTGCGGCCTCTTTTTTGTGTAATTTCATTATTTAGCTATTTCCTTTACCGAGGCGACTTCATACGTTGTAAGCTCGCTGCCTAGAATTGGAGATTCTTTTTTTGCTTCGCCGGAACCTGATTCAGGCCGTTTATGTGCAGATTTGAATGCATCGCTATTTCTCCAAGCCGTAAAGTTATCAAGGTTTTCCCAGTACATATTAACGCTCAGTTCATCGTGATCCGTCAAATTCTGCGTTAATAATACTTCAACTTTTACGAAGCCTTCCATCGTATCAAGTGGTCCTGGTGCAGTAAATCCTGGGGCCATGACTGCACCCATCCCTTTTTTGACTCTGATTCTATTCGTTACGATTATCATAAATGAGTCCTCCTTTTGGCCATCGGTTTGGAATATACGCCCTTTATTTCCGCAATTTCATACATATTTTAGCATATTGAAAGAAGCAGGGTCCATTTTGATTAACTCCAATCATGGGGCCCTGAAGACATTGTTTTAATGAAGACGGATGTTTCATTATATTGAAATAGAACAATTGAATTTGGATATTACAAGGTTTATCGATTCATATCGCGTATAATAGAACTCTGTATAAGGAAATTACGATTATGGGAACAATAAAGCAACATACTAAACAACAAAAGAGGCTGTTATATGAATGAATTGAGTTTTACTGATTATACATTAAGCGATGAAATTGTTAGGGCATTAGAAAGCTTGGGATATCAACGTCCAACCGAAGTACAGCGTGAAGTGATTCCAGTGGCGCTGAAAAAGCGGGATCTTGTCGTTAAATCGCAAACAGGAAGCGGCAAGACCGCTTCATTCGGCATACCGATCTGCGAAATGGTCGATTGGGAAGAGAATAAGCCTCAGGCGCTTATTTTAACACCGACACGTGAGCTCGCCGTGCAGGTAAAAGAGGATATTACGAATATTGGCAGATTTAAGAGGATAAAGGCTACTGCCGTTTATGGAAAACATCCATTCGCACTGCAAAAAGCGGAATTGAAACAAAAAAGCCATGTAGTCGTCGGAACCCCGGGGCGTGTTCTGGATCATATTGAGAAAGGGACATTCGCCTTGGAACGCTTAACTCATTTAGTTATTGACGAAGCGGATGAAATGCTGAATATGGGCTTCATCGAACAAGTGGAAGCCATTATTAAGGAGCTTCCGAAAGATAGAGTAACCATGCTGTTCTCTGCTACATTACCTGAGAGTATAAAAAAACTATGCAAGCAATATATGAAAGATCCTTTGGATATTGAAATCAAAGCAAAGGGTTTAACGACGGAGAAAATTGAACATGCCCTTATAGAAGTGAAAGAAGATGATAAGTTTTCCCTGCTTAGAGACGTAACCATCACGGAAAACCCCGATAGCTGCATCATTTTTTGCCGGACGAAAGATAGGGTGGATCAAGTATGTGAACAGCTGCTGGAACTGGAATATCCGTGTGATATGATTCACGGCGGCATGCTTCAGGAAGATCGCCTTGCAGTGATGAATGAATTCAGAAGAGGTGAATTCCGCTATTTGGTTGCAACAGATGTTGCTGCCCGTGGAATTGACATCGACAATATAACCCATGTAATTAACTATGACCTGCCATTGGAAAAGGAAAGTTACGTACATCGAACGGGAAGAACGGGCCGTGCCGGTAAAAAAGGAAAAGCCATTACTTTTGTGACGCCGTACGAAGACAAATTCCTTACCGAGATCCAAGAATATATCGGTTTTGAAATCCCTAAGATGACTGCTCCATCTAAAGAGGAAGTCTCCAATAAAAAAATGGAATTCGAAGCCAAATTGGAAGCCCGTCCAAAAATCAAGAAAGATAAAAGTGAACAATTGAATAAACAAATCATGAAGCTGTATTTTAATGGCGGCAAGAAAAAGAAACTCAGGGCTGTGGATTTTGTCGGAACCATCGCAAAGATTGATGGAGTGAATGCAGAGGACATCGGGATCATTACGATCCAGGATAATGTTTCTTATGTGGAAATATTGAATGAAAAGGGACCGCTTGTCTTGAAAGTGATGAAAAATACTAAAGTGAAAGGCAAGCTTTTGAAGGTTTCAGAGGCCTTTAAGAACTAAAGGTGTCGAATGAAAGAAGCGGGAAGACCGAAAATCGGTCTTCCCGCTTCTTTTTTATATGACTTGGGACAGGAACTTTTCGACCCACCGGGGGGAAATTCGACCTACACACAGATAATTCGCCCTCCCCCTACATGATCCGTCCTCACTGAAATAGTAGTTTTTTTGTTTATGAGGAGGTTAAGATTCTTTCTCCAAATTCTGTTTAACCGTCAAAACAGAGTGGTATATGAGGAAGGATCATGCAATTATTTCGAAACAATAAATACATCTGTTTGTAGAAAAAAGGGGTTTATCCAATTTTAAAACAAAGTTGATTGGAACGTAAGGTGCGAGACTCCTGCGGGAAAAGCGAGTGCCTGAAGTGGAAGTCAACGATCCTGTAGACAAACAACACGATTTAATCTGAATTCTTAGACATGGAGGGATTGAGTGGGATGACGAAAGCAAATGAAAGCGGAAGAATCGATGAGCAAAGTAAGCAGCGGCAGCTGGATCAATATCGAGTGGACGATAATGGGAAAAAGATGACGACTAACCAAGGTTTGCGAGTTTCTGAGGATGAGCATTCTTTGAAAGCGGGAACCCGTGGTCCAACTTTGATGGAGGATTTTCATTTTCGTGAAAAAATGACTCATTTTGACCATGAGCGTATTCCTGAGCGGATTGTCCATGCGCGTGGATCTGGTGCACATGGATATTTTCAGGTATATGAACCGATGACCGAATATACAAAAGCCAAGTTTCTTCAAGACCCTTCAGTGAAGACACCAGTATTCGTTCGTTACTCCACTGTGGCAGGTTCCCGCGGATCGGCAGACTCGGTCCGTGATGTAAGGGGATTTTCCACAAAGTTTTATACGGAGGAAGGAAACTATGATTTGGTCGGAAATAATATTCCGGTATTTTTTATCCAGGATGCCATTAAGTTCCCGGATTTAATTCATGCGGTTAAACCGGAGCCTCATAACGAAATACCTCAGGCGGCATCTGCCCATGATACGTTTTGGGATTTCGTCGCCAACAATGAAGAAACGGCACATATGGTCATGTGGCACCTATCTGATAGGGCCATACCTAGAAGCTTCCGTATGATGGAAGGGTTTGGTGTCCATACATTCCGTTTTGTAAATGAACAAGGCGTGGCCCATTTTGTTAAATTCCATTGGAAGCCTGTACTGGGAGTAAAATCACTTGTCTGGGATGAGGCACAGAAAATTGCAGGGAAGAATCCCGATTTTCACCGCCAAGATCTGTGGGAAGCGATAGATACCGGGAATTATCCTGAATTTGAATTTGGCGTCCAAATGATTAAGGAAGAAGATGAATTCAAATTCGACTTTGATATCCTTGATCCTACTAAACTATGGCCGGAAGAACAAATCCCGGTTAAAATAATCGGAAAAATGGTTTTGAACCAAAATACGGATAACTTTTTTGCAGAGACGGAACAGATAGCTTTCCATCCGGGGCATGTTGTACCGGGTATTGATTTTTCAAATGATCCGCTGCTTCAGGGACGTTTATTCTCATACACCGATACCCAGCTATCCAGATTGGGAGGACCGAACTTCCATGAGCTACCGATTAATAGGACGGTTGCCCCCGTTCATAATAATCAGCGCGATGGCATGCACCGGATGTCAATAAATCCAGGGCCGGTCAGCTACCACAAAAATTCCCTTGCAGGCAACTCTCCTGAACCTGCTGCGGAAGGAGAAGGCGGCTATGCACATTACCAGGAGAAGGTCGATGGCAGGAAGGTCCGGCAGCGCAGTGAAAGCTTCAAGGATCATTACAGCCAAGCTAAACTATTTTGGAATAGCATGACGGAAGTGGAGAAGGAGCATATTATTCAGGCTTTCCACTTTGAAGTGGGAAAAGTGAAAAGTAAGGATGTTCAGCAGCAAATTGTCGAGATGTTCAGCAATGTGGATGTTGAACTGGCCAAAACGATCGCCATGGGAGTGGGCGTGAATCCTCCAGCCAACAAAAGTGAGGTTCAAATGGACTTGGCTTCTCCAGCTTTAAGCCAGGAGCAAATGAAAGTGAACACGGCCGCAACAAGAAAAGTGGCTATCTTGGCTGCAGATGGTTTCAACGGTTCAGAGGTTAATCAAGTCTTGGAATCATTTAAATCGGCAGGTATAACGGCTGAATTCATCAGTCATAATCGTGGAGTGGTTACAAGTTCTGAAGGGCAGCAGGTCGAGGTGAACCAGACATTCCTGACAGCCGATTCGGTACTTTTCGATGCTGTATATGTGGCAGGGGGGCAGGGGAGTGTCGATGCTTTAATGGCATCCAAGGAACCCATTTACTTTGTTGATGAAGCCTACAATCATTTCAAAGCGATTGGTGCGGGAAAAGAAGGGGCCGAGATCTTATCGAAGGCAGGCATCATTTCCAATGATCCAGCTTCAGGCATTGTAGCTGTTACGGATAAAAATAGCGGTTCTGCCTTTATCGAGGCAATTGCCAAGCACCGTCACTGGAAACGCGCTTAATATCTATTGAAAACCCCCAGACTTGAAGTCTGGGGGTTTATTCAATAGATATTTCGTATCAAGCTACTTTGCTTTTTCTTCAAAAAGTGATGCAATGCCAACGATCACCTTAGTGGCCAATATCATATTATCAACGGAAATAAATTCATATTTTCCATGAAAGTTCTCCCCGCCCGTAAAGATGTTGGGTGTTGGCAGGCCCATATACGATAATTGAGATCCGTCCGTACCACCGCGTATTGGCGAGATTTGCGGTTTTATATCGAGTTTTTCCATTGCTTCATAGGCGATATCCACGATTTCCTTCACGGGCTCAATTTTTTCCTTCATGTTGAAGTATTGGTCGTGTAATTCGAGCTGGATTCGGTTTTGCCCATATTTTTCTTTTAAATCCTCGATTACTTTTGTTATATATTCCTTGCGTTCATTGAATTTTTGGCGGTCGAAATCCCTGATGATGTAAGAAAGTTTGGTCTCTTCCACATCACCATGAAAGGAAAGCAGATGATAAAATCCTTCGTAACCCTCCGTATATTCCGGTGCTTCTGCCGCTGGGAGCTTATTATGGAATTCCATGGCGATTTTTGCCGAATTCACCATTTTTCCTTTAGCCGTTCCAGGATGAATATTCGTCCCTTTGATCAGGATTTTGGCCGATGCTGCATTGAAGCTCTCATACTCAAGTTCTCCAAGCGGGCCACCGTCCACGGTGTAGGCAAATTGGGCATCAAAGGCATCTACATCAAACTTATGGGGTCCCCTGCCGATTTCCTCATCGGGAGTAAAGGCAACACGGATTTTTCCATGCTTGATTTCCGGATGCTGGATCAAATAATCCATGGCAGTCATGATTTCGGCAATTCCAGCCTTATTATCTGCTCCCAACAGGGTTGTCCCATCTGTTGTAATCAAGGTATGCCCTATATAGTTCTTAAGCGAAGGAAAATCATCAGGTGAAAGAATGACATCCAATTTTTCATGTAAAGTAAGATCTTTACCATCATAGTTGTCAACGATTTGCGGTTTTACATCTTTTCCGGTGAAATCCGTTGCTGTATCGACATGGGCCAAGAAACCGATTGTCGGGACATCCTTATTTGAATTGGCTGGCAAGGTTGCCATGACATAGCCGTTCTGATCCATTGTCACTTCCTTCATCCCAATGGATTGAAGTTCCTTGACCAATGCATTTGCCAATGTCAGCTGTCCGGGTGTAGAGGGGCATGAGGGATTTTCCTCATTTGATTGGGTATCCACTTTCACATAAGAAGTGAATCTTTCAATGATTTCATTTTTCACTTTTCCTTCAACTCCTTTCTCCCTTATCTTACCATGATTAATTAAAATGGAAAAATTATCTTTATTTCAAATCTTCAAGGGCGGTGTCATCAGCAAAGAACGGCATATCTGAAAGCGACATGCCGTTCTTTGCCATCCCTTTTTAGAGTGGATTATTCAAGGCCCATACGGAAACGCTTTTCCCATGAACGGGGAAGGTCGCAAAACCATCATCTTCAATGGTAATGTGGTCATCTTTATGACATGTTAAATCAATCCAGATTTCACCAGCACGATGTTCACCGACGAACATCCTTTTTTCACTGTTGTGATCTCCATTGGAGATAATGACGGCACACCCCGAGCCTTCTAGTTCTTCAACTCCGTGCCGGACCCATCCTATCGTATTTGGATCATCAAAGTAGTCGGTCTGTTCTCCGTAAGCTTTTTCATACCTGGCATATAGTAGGCGATCCAGGATATCCTTTTTCCCAGGCACGGGAGAGGGTCCGCCGATTCCATAATAGTCCCCGTAAAAGACACACGGATAACCGCAAAGTCTAAGCAGGGTAAGTGCATATGCCGATGGTTTGAACCAGTCCTTTACCCAAGATTCCAGTGATTCATGAGGCTGGGAGTCATGGTTGTCAACAAAAGTGACGGCCTGTGCCGGATTGGTTTGGACGAGGGTATCATCAAAGATGGTTGAGAGGTCGAAGTCTGCTCCTGCTTTTGAGGCCTCATGAAATTTATAATGCAGGGAAACATCGAACAAGTTGAGGTCATGATTGGTTTGCTCTAAGTAAGTTTGACAAGCTTTAACATCCGCCTTCCAAAATTCGCCGACCATGAAGAAATGTTCCTTTGTATATGGAATGAGTTCTTGGAGAAATTCATTGATGAATTCATAATCGATATGCTTAACGGCGTCCAAACGAAAACCATCACACTTTAACGTATCAACCATCCATTTTCCCCAGCTAATCATTTCCTGACGAACTTCCGGCAGGCTGTAATCGATGTTGGCAAACATTAAATAATCATAGTTTCCGAATTCATCGATGACATGCGGATTCCAGTGCTTATTTTCGCCTGTGATTCGAAATACACCCATTTTGTCGTTTTCGGCATCATAGTCTGTACCATTAAAATGAGTATGGTTCCACTTAAAGTCAGAGTATTTATTTTTACGGCCCGGAAAATCGAATTTTGTCCAGCCTTCCATTTCAAATGGTTCTGAGATATCTTCCATCCGGTTGTCTGGATTGACTTCAATCACTTCAAATTTTTCGGTTCCATCAGCTCCTGCTTTATGGTTCATGACTAAATCAATATAAACGCAAAGTCCGTAGTTATGGCAAGTGGCTATTGCTTGCAGCAATTCATCTTTGGTCCCGTATTTGGTACGAACTGTTCCTTTTTGGTCAAATTCCCCCAAATCGTAACCGTCATATATTCCATATCCATTATCCCCAACGGATTGCCCTTTGGTAACTGGCGGAAGCCAAACGCAGTCAATTCCTATATCCTTTAACTTGGAGGCTGCGTATTTCAATCTGTCCCAATGAGAACCATCTGCCTCAAGATGCCACTCAAAAAATTGCATCATCGTATGATTTCTTTTCATCCGTTTCCCCCCTGACACCGACCCGATTTTAAAAAAAGTGAAACTAATGCAATCGGATAAAGTAATAATGGAATTCTTTACCCACTAAAATCAAATGATAAACAAGTGAATAACCCTCTTGATTGAGGTTCATTTACCTCTCTATTTTACTATTTTATACCAAATAAGGGTATTTTATATTGATTAGCAGTTAAAAATTAATCAAATGTGGAGGAATAACCCGAAAAAGGCTATACGCCAATTCAAAAAAGGCATCCCGAATTTTGGGATACCTCAATTTTTCGTAAGTCTACTATCCTTTTTTACCTCTTCGTTTAAAGAAGTGGGCGAAAGCCATTGCACCGATTAATAAGAGTAGGAGCACGGAAGATAGAATGATCGTATCTTTGGAGGAGCTGCTGTTGTTGCCTGCCCCCTTTTGGCTCATGTTCCCGTCTATACCAGGAGGTGCATCATTCTCTCCGCCGCCCATACTGCTTTCTGTCTCGGCCTCCACAACCAGGTCTCCAGAAAGCTGCGCCAAGATCGATTCAGCACGTTGGACAGCGAAGTCAACCAGGGTTTCCTCGCTTGCCGTTGCTTCTGTATACTCGTCCATTGTATAAAACTTGGTTGGATCCTTTTTCACATATGGTGTGATCAATGTAGAAATTTCAGTGGTCATTGCTGTCATATTTTCTTCAGCGAAAAAATCTGTGGCAATCCGTATCTTCTGCTTAATTGGTATTTTGAAAAGGCTGTTTTTCTAGTATCGATGATGGATAACAATTGTTTGATGATATCCGGAAGAAATTCGTCGAACTTTATTTCCAGGATGACACAATCTGGGTCTAAAGCATCAACCATGATTAATTCGGGATTCAGGAAGTCCGTATCCCGATAGCTCGTTTTCACATTACTGTCAAAGGTGACAAGCACATTTCCATATTCATAGATGAATACCTCCCTTTCATAGTCAACGACGGTTGTCGGCTTGATTTGGAAAAGGGTCATTTGAACATATAAGTCCCTAAGGATATCCCTTGAATCCCCGGACATCCAATGTATGTCCCCTGAACTAATCCCTGTGATAAAATCCCTCTGTTTTTTGCCGCAGGATTTTATTGTCAAAGTTATCGAAATAGACACTTCGAATTAAATATTTCCCATCCAGCCCATGCGGATCAAGCCTCATGAAGTTTTGCAGGTTTTTTCTTAATAAATGACAATCTGCTTTGGTGATTGCATGTTTGAGTTCCCGCCTTCCCTTTAAACCATTCATTGTTGTTCCTCCTTTTCCTTGATTTTTGACTGCATTCAGCTTATAAACAGAATCTTAATAAAACCTTAACAACATTTTTATGTTCAATAGATTAATAGAGAGTAGGCCCCAGTTTTAACCTTTTCTTAATTTTATTGGAATTTACTAGAAGAAAAATGAGTGAATTTACTCATTGAGAATAATTATCATTATCATTAGAATAGGTTACACAATAATGATAATTATTCTCAATTAATTCAGTACATGGAGGTTCACTATGATAACGAACACGCTTACGAAAAATGACCAACTACTGGAACAACAAAATACAAGGGAATCAAATGCCCGATCTTATCCTAGAAGATTACCCATGGCGATCGATCAGGCGGAGGGAATTTACCTGACAGACATGGATGGAAAACGATATATTGATTTTCTTGCCGGGGCTGGAACATTAGCACTCGGACACAATCATCCGGCAGTGCTTGAAGCGATGGAAAAAGTTATTAAGGATAAACGTCCTTTACATACATTGGACTTTACGACGCCGATCAAAGAACAATTCGTCGATGAAATTTTTGAATGCCTGCCAGAGGAATTCAGAAAAAATGCAAAAATTCAATTCTGCGGCCCTACTGGCGGAGATGCCATCGAGGCAGCACTTAAACTGGTTAAGACAGCGACAGGCAACAGAAGCATTTTATCTTTCCAGGGAGCTTACCATGGGGCAACGCATGCAACGATGTCAATCAGCGGCAATACAAAACCAAAGGAAAAAATCCAAGGGTTAATGCCAGATGTGCAATTCCTGCCGTATCCCTATCAATATCGCTGTCCCTTCGGAGTAGGGGGAGAAGAAAGCCATAAAATCAGCAGCCAGTATATCGAAAATCTATTGAATGATCCCGAATCAGGATTATTGGCACCTGCAGGGATGATTTTGGAGGCAGTACAAGGCGAGGGAGGTTCCATACCAGCTCCAATTCCATGGCTTAAGGAAATCAGAAGAATAACGAAGGAGAAGGGCATCCCGCTTATTATCGACGAAGTTCAATCAGGTATCGGCCGTACAGGGAAGATGTTTGCGTTTGAACATGCAGGAATCGTCCCGGACGTACTTGTCCTATCCAAAGCAATAGGCGGAAGTCTTCCATTATCGGTGGTGATTTATAACAAAGAGCTGGACCTATGGTCACCAGGTGCACATATCGGTACGTTCCGCGGAAATCAAATGGCGATGGCAGCAGGAACTGCTACTTTAAAATTCATGAAAGAGACGAATCTTGTGGAGCATGCCGCTAAAATGGGAGAACTCTTAAAGGATATTCTTAAAGATTTGCAAAAAGATATTAAGCAGATCGGCGATGTCAGGGGCCGGGGATTAATGGTCGGAGTAGAAATGATCAATCATGAAGAACCGCAAAATGCGAATGGAAGCCATCCTGCTGATTCGCAACTTGCCAGTGCCATTCAACAGGAATGTTTTCAAAGAGGGTTGATTCTGGAAGTTGGCGGCAGACATGGAAGTGTAGTGAGGTTCTTGCCTCCATTGATCGTAACGGAATCCCAGCTTCGCGAGGCCACTGCAATTTTTGAACAAGCTGTTCGTGCAGCTGTTGCAAGAGGGTGAATGATCAATGATCGAAACGATAAATAAAACGGACTTTGCTTATTCCCGGATGTTCCTGAATAACGAAGAAGGCTTCAATAACTACAGCCAGTCATTGAAAATCATTGAAAAAAAGCTGACCAACTTTTTAAAAGGGAATCATTCACCATACTCTGGGAAAAAACCGTATGAAATCGAAGCAAGATTAAGCGGGCTGCCCCCCGCTTCCCTAAAAGGGGAGACACTGGAAGCAGTGGCGGATGAGCTGGCAGAGTTTGTTATTAATGACAGCATCAATGTACACAGCCCTGCTTGTATCGGACATTTGCATTGCCCGACATTAATACCAGCCGTTGCTGCCGAAATGGTTATCGGTACGTTGAATCAATCCATGGATTCATGGGACCAAAGCTCGTCGGCAACCTTCGTTGAAGAGCGTTTAATAAATTGGCTTTGCAGCCAGGTAGGGTTACCGGAACAAGCGGATGGGATTTTTACAAGCGGTGGAACCCAATCTAATTATATGGGCCTGCTATTGGCTAGGGACGCATATTGTAAGAAATTCTGGGGTGTTGACGTTCAACAGCATGGCTTGCCGGTCGAGGCGAGTAAATTGCGGATCTTATGCTCAGAGGCTGCCCACTTTACGGTTCGGAAGTCAGCGGCACAGCTGGGGCTTGGAGAACAGGCTGTAATCACGATCAAAACGGATGCAAATCACCGTTTGTCCATAGACGAATTAAATCATCAATTGCTGCTTTTGGAGAAACAGGGATTACTGCCATTTGCCATCGTTGCAACTTGTGGAACAACGGATTTTGGTTCAATCGATCCATTACATGAATTGTCCGAAGCTGCAAGGAAGAATGGGATATGGCTGCATGTGGACGCCGCATATGGAGGCGCGATGATTTTAAGTAAGGATTACAAAGACTTAATCAGCGGTATTGAACGGGCCGACTCGATTACGGTTGATTTTCACAAATTATTCTATCAACCCATCAGCTGTGGTGCTTTTCTTGTCTCTGACAGCAACTCATTCCAATATATCCAGCATCACGCAGATTACTTGAATCCACAGGAAGATGAAGCGGAGGGCATGGTTCACTTAGTCAATAAATCGGTTCAAACGACGAGAAGGTTCGACGCACTGAAGCTCTGGATGTCATTGAAGGTCGTTGGACTGGATACCTTTGCCGAAATGATCGATTATACTTGTCACCTTGCACGTGAGGTGGCTGTGAAAATCGATAAAGAGGAAGGATTCACAGTATTGAATAAAGCCCCTGAATTGAATGCGGTTGTATTCCGTTATAATCCCGAAGGAGAAAGCGATCAGTTAGTCAATCTATTAAATAAACAGATTCAGCAGGAATTACTGAAAAGCGGACGGGCATTTTTAGCAAAAACACGTTTTGAAGGACAGGTATATTTAAAAATGACACTATTGAACCCAATGACAAGGCTTGAACACATAGAGGACATTTTAGACGAAATTCGAGTATTAGGTGAAATGTTCAAGATGATGGAGGAATGAAGATGAATGGTAAGCAAATAGCTGAAAGGGCGACGATGCAAAGCTTTCTGAATTGCTATTTCCGGGAAACCGGAAATTGCAGGTTAGAAGAAACGAAAAACTGGCCGAATTTGGAGGGGCCCATTCCGGATTCATTAATGGTCAGTAAGCTCACATCCCAAGACATTGCATTGCTTGTTCCGCTTAAATATTGGTCGGAAACGGGGCGTCATATTTTCCACTTCCCGGTTTACTATCAAACGGGATCCAAACAAGTACATGAATTAGATTACGTGACAATGGTCTCGATTGTTTCTAAAGAATTATTGAATGAGCAGGGCCGGACGGATAGTGAAGATGAATTGATGCTGCGTGTCATCCTAAGCAGCCAAAATATTCAACGGTATGTCGAAGCCAGGACCGAAGACGCTGATGCCCTTCAAAGTCCCGATTTCACCTATATCGAAGCAGAACAGTCGCTTTTATTCGGGCACCTGTTCCATCCGACACCGAAAAGCAAGCAAGGCATTTCGGAAAAAGATGAATGGATCTATTCACCCGAATTAAAAGGCCAGTTTCAGCTGCACTACTTCCTGGCAGATCCTTCGATTGTCATCCAGGATTCCAGTGAAGACCGATCGGCAAGTGAGATCATCAAACAGGAATTAGCCGGTGACTTGGAGATATCCAGTGAATTCCGTCGAACGTATTGCCAAGAGGAAAGCCGATATACCATCATCCCGGCACACCCGCTCCAGGCAAAAGCCCTTATCGAAAAAGAAGAGGTCAAGAAGCTAATCGAGCAAGGGACACTAGTTTATGCAGGGCCGCTCGGGAAAAAATTCACGGCCACTTCTTCATTTAGAACGGTATATAGTCCCACATCAAGATATATGTACAAATTTTCCGTTCCGGTTAAAATCACGAATTCCTTACGTGCTAATCTGCAAAAAGAATTAGATCGCGGTGTCGAAATTGCAAAATTAATGGATTCTAAAGTGGGAGACGATCTAAAAGAACGGCACCCCTCCTTTCGTATCATCAAGGATCCTTCTTACTTAACGATCAAAACGACCGAGCAAGAATCGGGATTCGATGTTGATATCCGGGAAAATCCTTTTTATGAAAACGATAAACAAGCAAGCCTGATTGCCGGCTTATGTCAGGATAATGCTTATGGTGCACCATCAAGGCTTGGAGCGATCATCCGCAAATTATCAGCTGAAGAAGACCGCAGTACCGAAGAAGTAAGTGAGGATTGGTTCAAAACCTATCTGTCCATGACATTGAAACCGATGCTTTGGCTATTTGAAGAGTATGGAATCGTTTTGGAAGCCCATCAACAAAATTCCATCATTCAACTTCAAGATGGGTATCCAGCCGCTTTTTATTATCGTGATAATCAAGGGTATTACTATTGTGAGTCCAAAGTGGACAGGCTGCAGAAGATCATGCCGGAACTAAGTAAAAAAAGCTTCACGATTTGTTCTGATGAAGTCGCTGAAGAAAGACTGCAATACTATTTCTTTTTTAATCACTTACTAGGCTTAATCAATAATTTTGGAACAGAAGGATTAGTATCAGAGAACAAACTGTTACAGCTCGTTCAGGAACAACTGGAAACATGCAGCACGGAAAGCGGAGATGAAGGGGTGAATCGAGTTGTTTCAAAATTGCTTCATGCCCGGGAATTATCTTGTAAGGCTAATTTACTGACACGATTCCATGATATGGATGAGCTTGTCGGTTCACTTGAGACACAATCCGTTTATACAACGATTGATAATCCGTTCGCGCAGGGGGTTATGGCCGTCCATGAAAAATAGTTATGAAGAAATGCTTAAGGACTGTAATAAGCAGCTTTCATTTATCAAAGTTGAATTTGAGAGGGATTTGGATACACTGCATGAATGGATGCATGAAGATCATGTGATACCCTACTGGAATTTGAATTTCACAAAAGAAAAATTCGCTGTTCATTTAAAAAAGGCATTGGCTGATACACACCAAACACTCTATTTAGGCTGTCTGGACTCCATTCCCATGAGCTATTGGGAATCGTATTGGGTAAAAGGCGATATCATCGAAGATTATTATGAATCCGAAGAGGGAGATCAAGGCATTCACTTACTCATTGGTGATCCGGATTACCTAGGAAAAGGACTGGCTTTGCCGTTTTTACGGGCAATGGTGAAATTCCAACTACTGACTTCAACCACAAACAAAGTGATGGCTGAACCGGATATCAGGAATGCAAAGATGATTCATTTATTTGAAAAATGCGGGTTTACCCCAATTAAAGAGATAGAACTCCCTGACAAAACAGCATTGCTTATGTCATGCACACGGGGGAATTTCGAGAGGAAGTGGAACTATGGAGAAGCAACAATCTATCTATGACCTGGTAGGGATAGGGATTGGTCCATTTAACCTTGGACTTGCGGCCCTTTTGGAGAAAACCCCGGAGTTGAATGCCGTCTTTTTTGAGAAAAAGGGGGAATTTAATTGGCATGAAGGGATGCTGCTGGAAGGGACAACGCTGCAAGTGCCGTTCTTTGCCGATCTGGTTAGCATGGCAGATGTGACAAGCCCATATAGCTACCTGAATTATTTACAGCAGCATGATCGGCTTTATCATTTCTACTTCCTTGAAAAATTCTTGATTCCACGAAAAGAATATAACGACTATTGCCGCTGGGCTGCCCATCAACTTGATAGCTGCCGTTTTGGCAAAGCGGTGGAGGCGGTTGAATATATAGGAGATCAAGGTGAACCCTGCTATCAAATCAGTGTAAGGGATGTACAAACACAAAAGATCGAAGTCTATTTTAGCCGCCATGTAGTCATGGGAATTGGCAGTTCCCCGACTGTTCCATCGGCCTTTCAGCCCTATATGGGAGAGAGCATCCTGCATTCGGCCGATTATTTACGGAATAAAGAAAACGTCTTAAAGAAAAAATCCGTAACGGTTGTCGGATCTGGACAGAGTGCAGCCGAGGTCTTTCTGGATTTGCTTAATGAGCAGGAGGAATATGGCTACCAGCTAAACTGGTATACAAGATCCAAGGGATTTTTCCCTATGGAATATTCAAAACTCGGGTTGGAATACTTCACTCCAGATTACCTTGATTTCTTTTATCGGCTGCCGCAGGAAAAGAAGGACGAAATCCTGCCGAAACAGGATTTATTGTATAAAGGGATTAGCGCTACGACCATTGCAGCAATTTTTGACAAGATGTATGAGAAATCGATTGGAAATGCCGAACTTGCCATTGAACTTCGGGCCATGACGGAAGTTGCGGCAGTTACACCCGCCGAAAATGGCTGGCAATTGAAATGCCGACAGTGGGTTGAAGATAGCGAATTTGATGTGGACACAGAGGCGATTGTTTTTGGGACGGGATATAAATCAACCCTTCCGGCATTCCTTGAAACGATGGAAGACCATTTAGTCCGAGATGACTTGGGGCGTCTTGCAATAACGAAAGACTATAAGGTAGGGACGGCCATCTCTACACCGAATCACCTATTTATTCAAAATGGCGAGATACATACACATGGTGTGGGTGCTCCGGATCTAGGCCTGGGGGCATTCCGAAACTCGATTATCATCAATCAATTGGCAGGTAAAGAAGTTTATCCATCGAAGCCAAAGGGTGCATTTCAGTCATTCCGTGTAAAAACACCTGTCATGGCTTACTAAGAAAAGGGAAGGGAGAATTATATGCAGTTCATAAATGAAGTGGAACAGGCAGTTTCAGAAAAAAATTGGTCGATAGTAAACCAAAACCTGCTGGCCAAGATGATTTCTGAGTATATGTATGAAGATATGATCCATCCAGCTGTCCTGAACGAAAACGCAGCAGGAAATCTATATGAGTTAAAGATAAATGAGGGGAAATCTTATCGATTTTTAGCGTCGCCCCGTCTTTTTGACAGCTATGAAGTACAGGCCGAGTCGATCCAGGTATGTGAAACGGAAGGTTTTACACAGGCTAAAGATGCTATTCAATTCATTTTGGACATCCAGCCATTAATTGGGATGACTGCAGAAACAACAGGACATTTAATCAAAGAATTCCATCATACACTGCTTGCGGATCTCCAATTGCTATCCAAACCTGAACAAGATGCGGATGATTTAGTCGAACTGGATTATGCATTACTTGAAGGCGAAATGAGCGGTCACCCTTGGATTGCTTATAACAAGGGAAGAATCGGTTTCGGTTATGATGATTATTTGAAGTTCGCCCCAGAAAACCAGAAGGAAGTTCAGTTATCCTGGATTGCCGTCCATAAAACCAGGGGTGAGTTCAATTCAGTCGAAACGTTATCCTATAAGCAATTGATGGAGAATGAACTGGATGGGGAAACCCAAAAATCATTTGCAAAGACATTGATAGAAAAAGGGCTGAACGCAGAAAACTATTACTACCTCCCAGTTCATGAATGGCAGTGGAAGAATGTAATCATCCAGAACTTTACCGATGACTTGGCTAAAGGGCTGATCGTAGCTTTGGGAAATGGTCCTGATAAATATTTGCCGCAACAATCAATCCGGACATTTGTTAATGTATCGAATAAGGATAAACACCACGTCAAGCTGCCGATGAGCATTTTAAATACGCTAGTATACCGTGGATTGCCAGCTGAACGCACGGTCATTGCCCCAAAAATCACAACGTATATAAAGAATATTTATGAAAATGATTCATTCTTGAAAGAACGATGCAAAGTAGTGCTTCCTGGTGAAGTGGCCAGTTTAAATGTTGATCACCCGTATTATTCCAAGCTAGAGAATGTACCGTATCAATATTTGGAGATGCTGGGGGGGATTTGGAGAGAAAGCATTTACAGTTATATGGAAGAAGGAGAAAAGCCCATTACGCTTGCGTCCCTTTTACATGCCGACAGCAAAGGTAAACCATATGTGGAAAGTCTTATTGAAAAATCGGGATTGACTGCAGAAGACTGGACAGCTCAATTATTTGACGTCATCCTATCACCATTACTGCATTTCATCTATCAATATGGATTGGTCTTCTCGCCGCATGGTCAAAATACCATTTTAGTTTTGAAGGATTACAAACCTCACCGTTTGGCCATCAAGGATTTTGTAGATGATGTAAACGTAAGTGATCAGCCGCTTCCTGAATTAAGCAGCCTTCCTGATGATTTAAGGAAAGTACTAAGAAGTGAGACTCCGGAGGGGCTGGTCCAATTCATTTTCACGGGACTATTCATCTGTCATTTCCGATACTTGTCAACACTTCTGATGAAGAGGTCCCTTTTGGATGAGAATGCTTTTTGGGAAGGCGTCGCTCGAACAATCCTTACACATCAGAAAAAATTCCCTATGTTACGGGATCGTTTCGATACGTTCAATTTCTTTGCGCCAAAATTAACAAAGCTCTGCCTGAATAGAAATCGGATGCTTCAATATGGGTATAGCGATGGTGAAGACCGTCCGCATGCATCTGAGTTTGGGCATGTGAATAATGCCCTTTATGAAAAGTTACCTGCAAAAACGCTATAAAGTTAAACTGGCTCAGACTTTTGAGCCAGTTTTCTTATGGTTTTACAATTTGACCGTTGATTTCCGCTTCAGGCACTCGCTTTCCGCGGGCGGTCAGCCCTCGGCTTGCTCCTTATGGGGTCTCCCCTAGACACGCTTTTCCCGCAGGAGTCTCGTACCTTCCACTCCAATCAACTTTGTTATTAAATTTAGATAGAAACCATATCTAAGGAGTTAAAGATGTTAATATGTGATCCGACCACCTTTCCACAGTATTTTTATGGTTTTTACAATTTGACCGTTGATTTCCGCTCCAATCAACTTAGTTTTAACGGTAAGGTAGAACTGATGTTGTCTACAGTCTTTTATGATTTAAATAGATTAAATCTGAGGTAATGTGGGTGTTAAACCTATAAAAGGGAAAATCAAAGAGACGAAATGTACGCATAAAAAACGGATTGTGTTATCCTCTTTGGGTCAAATTCACTAAAAATTATCTTTGAGATAGGGCTTGCCGTTCATTTAAATTGGTGATAAGCTATGTGTAAACGGTTACACAAAAGCGTAGAGGGTGATATTTTGGCAACTATTCGGGATGTGGCAAAGGAAGCTGGAGTTTCTGTGGCAACGGTTTCCAGAGTTATGAATGGCAGTGGTTATGCACATGAGGACACAAAAAAGGTGGTCATGGCAGCTGTTGAAAAATTGAATTATAAACCGAATGAAGTGGCAAGATCCCTCTACAATCGTAAATCCAAATTGGTTGGTTTGATTTTGCCGGACATTACGAATCCCTTCTTCCCAGAAATGGCAAGAGGTGTCGAGGATTATCTGCAGCAGTTTGGTTATCGGTTGATTTTTGGAAATAGTGATGAAAAGCGAGATAAAGAAATAGAATATATTGACACTTTCCTGCAAAACAATGTAGTGGGCATGATTGCTTCAACTAGTGAAGAAGCCAATGAGAATTTCGATAATCTGGATATTCCAGTTGTCCTTCTCGACCGTACAGCAGAGAAATTACCAGCTGTTTATTCCGATCAAAGGACAGGCGGTAAGCTGGCAGCACGCGTATTGCTGGATAGAGGCAGTACGAATATCGTCCTCATTAGGGGGCCAGTGGAAATAAAGCCTGTATATGAACGGTATATGGCAGCATTGGAAGAATTGAAACAAGCAAAAGTGAACGTGCAAGTCATGGATTCATCCCTGACTCTTCAGGGCGGCCAAACATGCGTCAAGCAGCTTTTCGAGCAATATCCGGAAACGGATGGAATCATTGCTTGTAATGATATTGTTGCAGCCGCAGCACTTCAAGAGATTTTAAAACGGGGAATACGGATACCGGAAGACATACAATTGATCGGCTATGATGATATCTCCTTCACAGCGTTATTGCACCCACCGTTATCGACCATTCGGCAGCCAGCCTATGAGATGGGGGCACATGCGGCGGAAATGCTAATTAAAAGGATCAATCAAGAAAAAATGGAAGTAACACATAAAAAGCTCCCTGTTTCTTTTGTGGAGAGACAAACAACGAGAAGGAAGGCGGAGAAGACATGATTAGAATTGCAGTAGTGGGAAGCTCGTCAATGGACTTAGTGGTGACATCAGCTAAACGGCCAATGGCGGGGGAAACGGTTTTAGGAGAGTCCTTTATCACGGTTCCTGGAGGAAAGGGAGCCAATCAGGCTGTTGCAGCGGCACGTCTTGGTGCAGAAGTGTCAATGGTTGGATGTGTGGGAGATGATGTCTATGGAGAGATCATCTTAGAAAATCTGAAAAAGAATCATGTAAACACGCAGTATGTGGAACCGGTTACAGGTTCTGCTTCCGGGACAGCACACATTACCCTTTCGGAAGGTGATAACAGCATTATAGTCGTAAAAGGTGCAAATGATTTCATTACTCCTGAATATGTAGAAAAGGCGAAAAAGGTGATAGAGGAATCGGATATCGTGATGGTTCAGCAGGAAATACCTGAGGAAACTGTGGAGTATCTGGCTGACTTGTGCAACATGCTTCAAAAGAGATTACTATTGAATCCAGCTCCCGCCCGCAAGCTAAGCGAGGCTGTCATTCAACAGGCATCATTCCTTACTCCGAATGAACATGAATTCGAGATACTATTCGATGGGAGAGATAGAACGGAAGTCTTGACTGAGTATCCAAATAAATTATTCATTACCGAAGGAAAAAATGGCGTCCGTTACTTTGATGGACATGAAGAAAAGATTGTTCCAAGCTTTGAAGTGGAAGCGGTGGATACAACAGGTGCAGGGGATACATTCAATGCTGCCTTTGCGGTGGCTGTTGCAGAAGGAAAAAGTTTTGGCGAAAGTTTGTTGTTCGCGAACCGGGCAGCTTCCATTTCCGTAACGAAATTAGGCGCTCAAGGCGGCATGCCGCAAAGGGTAGAGGTCGAGAGGGGCTTTGAAGCATGAAACGTCAAGGAATCATCAATAGTTCAATAGCCAAGGTCCTGGTTGACCTTGGTCATACCGATTATATTGTCGTAGGTGATGCCGGGCTGCCGGTGCCGCCCGGAGTTTGCAAGATAGATTTGGCATTGAGGCCTGGGACGCCATCATTTCAAGATGTCGTCCGGGCGGTTCACGAAGATATGGTTGTTGAAAAAGTTATCGCTGCCACAGAAGTGAAGGTTAAAAACCCGGAACAGCATCAATACATGGAGCACCAATTCGGAGCAGCGATTGAATATGTTTCCCATGAGGATTTTAAAAGGCTGACAAGTAACGCGAAAGCCATTATCCGGACCGGGGAGACGACGCCATATTCAAATTGCATATTGCAGTCTGGAGTATTCTTTTAAAGAAATGAGATGATGAGCATGCAAATCGAAATGCACAATATTTATAAAGCATTTGGTCAAAACAAGGTATTGGAAGGTGTTCATTTTTCTTTAGAGGCTGGGGAAGTGCATGCACTAATGGGGGAAAATGGAGCGGGGAAATCAACCTTGATGAACATTTTGACCGGGCTGCATAAACAAGATCAAGGAACGATCGAGATTAACGGTAAAGAAACCTCCTTCAAGGATTCAAAGGAAGCCGAAGAGGCGGGAATGGCCTTTATCCGTCAGGAATTGAATATTTGGCCCGAAATGACCGTGCTGGAGAATCTATTTATCGGCAGGGAAATGGTGAATGGCTTCGGTGTCCTGAAGACGAAACAAATGAAAGCGCGTGCAAAGGAGATTTTTAAAACACTTAATATTTCCCTTCCTTTTGATAAGGAAGCCGGATCCTGTTCTGTCGGTGAACAGCAAATGATTGAAATTGCCAAGGCGCTCATGACGGATGCCGAAGTCATCATCATGGACGAGCCAACGGCCGCTTTGACTGATAGGGAAATAGAGAAGCTCTTTGAAGTGATGAGGGGGCTTACCAAAAAGGGTGTATCGCTTGTTTATATTTCTCACCGAATGGAAGAAATATTCGCCATTTGTGACAGGATCACCGTAATGCGTGACGGAAAGACAGTCGATACGAAAAGAATTGCAGAAACAAATTTCGATGAAGTCGTTCAAAAAATGGTCGGGCGGGAGCTGGAGGACCGTTTTCCTCATCGTGAAGCGAATCCTGGCGACATAGTCCTTGATGTGAAAGGTTTAACCAGAAAGGGGATTTTTGAAGATATCCATTTCGCGGTTCGGCAAGGTGAGATTGTCGGTGTAGCCGGATTAATGGGAGCAGGCAGAACGGAAATAATGCGCGCCCTTTTTGGTGTCGACCAAATAGACAGCGGTGAAATCACCATTGAAGGCAAGAAAGTTTCCATACGAAAACCAACGGATGCAGTTCGACAAGGCCTGGCTTTCATTACGGAAAATCGTAAAGAAGAGGGATTGATCCTCGACTTTTCTGTAAGGGAAAATATCGGCTTGCCGAATCTCAAGAGTTTTGCTCCTAGCGGTATCGTGAAAACGGAAGATGAGATGAACTTTGCCGAAATGATGATTAAGCGCCTTCACGTGAAGACATCTTCTGTTGAAACGATCATCGGCAACCTATCCGGAGGAAATCAACAGAAGGTGGTAATCGCCAAATGGATCGGCACTTCCCCTAAAGTTTTAATTATGGATGAACCGACCCGGGGCATAGATGTTGGTGCAAAACGTGAAATTTACGAATTGATGAATGAATTGACGGAACGAGGCATCGCCATCATCATGGTTTCCTCGGAACTTCCGGAAATCATTGGAATGAGCGATAGAATCCTTGTGGTTCACGAAGGTGGGATTGCTGGGGAATTGTTAAAGCAGGAAGCGACGCAAGAAAAAATTATGGCATTGGCGACAGGAGGGAACTAGGATGAAACTTGAGGCTACAGGGAAAAGCGGGATTTGGCAAAAATTTGGTCCGTTACTCGCCCTGGTACTTTTATTTATCGTAATAACCGTTTTAAATCCATCATTCATGGAACCGAATAATATTTTGAATTTATTGCGTCAAACCTCCATCAATGCACTTATTGCATTTGGAATGACCTTTATCATATTGACAGGCGGCATTGACTTATCCGTCGGTTCCATTTTAGCTCTATCCAGCGCACTCATGGCTGGTATGATGGTCTCGGGATTAGATCCGATCTTGGCCATATTGGTGGGCATTCTACTAGGTGCAATAATGGGTGTAATCAATGGGATTCTCGTTTCAAAGGGTAAGATGGCCCCTTTCATCGTGACACTGGCCACCATGACGATTTTCCGGGGATTAACGCTTGTGTACACGGATGGAAAGCCGATTACTGGAATTGGCGATTCCGTTATGTTTCAGATGCTTGGGAGAGGTTACTTCCTGGGAGTGCCGGTACCGGCCGTTGTGATGATCATCGCTTTCATGATCCTATGGTTCCTGCTTCATAAAACATCCTTTGGCCGTAAAACATATGCCATCGGCGGAAATGAAAGGGCTTCCCGGATTTCGGGGATTAAAGTTGACCGGGTCAAGGTGGCCATATATGGTCTGGCTGGTACGATGGCGGCAATCGCCGGTGCCATTTTAACATCGCGTCTGAATTCGGCACAGCCGACGGCAGGACAATCCTATGAAATGGATGCCATCGCAGCCGTGGTGCTGGGCGGAACGAGCCTTTCAGGCGGTAAAGGGCGGTTGTTCGGTACGCTGGTGGGTGTCCTGATCATCGGTACCTTGAATAACGGCATGAACTTACTTGGTGTATCCTCCTTCTACCAGCAAGTGGTAAAAGGTGCAGTTATATTAATCGCGGTCTTACTTGACCGTAAAAAATCATAAGAAGAGGTGTAATCAATGAAAAAAATAGTAACGATCATCATGGTTCTTTCTTTAATGGTCTTGGCTGCCTGTTCAATGGATTCTGGTCTAACAGATGATAAAAAGGAAAAGAAAGACTCGATGAAAGACGTGAAAGTCGGGGTCAGCATCTCTACTTTAAACAACCCATTCTTCGTTTCCTTAAAAGATGGTATTGAAAAAGAGGCAAAAGAAAAGGGCATGAAAGTCACAGTTGTTGACGCCCAGGATGATACGGCAAAGCAAATCAGCGGAATTGAAGATTTAACCCTTCAAAAGGTTGATGTCCTTCTTGTGAATCCAACTGACTCTGCGGCAATATCTTCAGCCGTTAAAGATGCAAATGATGCGGGCATTCCCGTCATCACGATTGACCGCTCTTCAGACGAAGGCGACATTGAAACGTTCATCGCTTCCGATAATGTGGCTGGCGGGGAAATGGCTGCAGAATATCTAGTTAAAGAGCTTGGCGAAAAAGCGAAAGTAGTGGAACTTGAAGGGGTATCCGGAGCATCTGCAACTCGTGAACGCGGGAAAGGTTTCCATAATATTGCGGACAAGCAGTTAGAGGTCCTGACAAGTCAAACGGCGGAATTCGACCGGACAAAAGGGCTTAACGTAATGGAAAATATCCTGCAAGGCAATAAAGACATCCAAGCGGTATTCGCCCATAATGATGAAATGGCACTAGGAGCCATTGAAGCAATCAAGGCGGCAGGCAAAGACATCATCGTCGTTGGCTTTGACGGAAATGATGATGCATTGAAAGCAGTTGAAAACGGTGAACTAAAAGCTACAATCGCCCAACAACCGGCACTTATCGGTGAAGAAGCGGTTAATGCGGCTGAAAAGATCTTAAAAGGCGACAAAGTGGATGACACAATATCCGTTCCATTGAAATTGGTCACCAAAGAGTGATTGTCTCCCAAACAAAAAGAGTGCCGGAAATCTTCCGGCACTCTTTTTGTAGTGTTTTGATCTCATTGATGTGATTTTAGTGTGGATATTCAGCTTGAAATGATATCAATAAGAGGGAGATAGAAAAGTGAGTTCATTTTTTTAGGCGGCCCCGTGTCGGAACCGCCCATTACATCTATTGATTGCTAGAGTACACCTTGAGTCAGCATCGCATCCGCCACTTTAAGAAATCCGGCAATATTGGCCCCGACAACTAAATTGCCAGGCGCACCATATGCTTCGGCGGCCTCTATGCTATTTTTATAGATATTTTTCATGATCTCATGCAGCTTGGCATCGACTTCTTCGAAAGTCCAAGGCATCCTGGCACTGTTTTGGGCCATTTCGAGTGCAGACACGGCTACGCCGCCTGCATTGGCTGCCTTTGCTGGTCCAAAAAGGATGCCGTTATTAAGGAATACATCAATGGCCTCAAGGGTTGAAGGCATATTAGCGCCCTCACCGACTGCCTTCACATTATTTTTGACCAGTAATTTTGCTGCTTCTTCATCGATTTCATTTTGTGTGGCACAAGGCAGTGCGATGTCGCATGGTACAGACCAGATGCCGTAGCTTCCTTCATGGTATACAGCCTCCGGGTGCGCATCGACATACTCGCTTAAACGTTTTCGTTCCACTTCTTTTAGACGTCTAACTGTATCAAGATTCAGTCCATTTTCATCATATATGTAGCCATTGGAGTCGCTGCATGCAACAACTTTAGCGCCTAGCTGTGTAGCTTTTTCAATGGCATAAATGGATACATTGCCCGACCCTGAGATAACGACAGTGCTGCCATGGAATTGTAACCCTTTGTCTTTTAGCATTTCTTCGACAAAGTAAACCGTTCCATATCCAGTCGCCTCTGTACGGGCCAAGCTTCCGCCGTAACTTATGCCTTTACCGGTTAAAACACCGGCATGGTAGCTGCCTTGCATCTTTTTATACTGACCGAACAAGTAACCGATCTCCCTTGCACCGACTCCGATATCACCAGCCGGTACGTCTGTATCAGGGCCGATATAACGAGATAGTTCCGACATGAAGCTTTGGCAAAAACGCATGATTTCCGCATCCGATTTTCCTTTTGGATCGAAGTCCGACCCGCCTTTACCCCCACCGATCGGCTGGCCAGTAAGCGAGTTTTTAAAGATTTGCTCGAAACCAAGAAATTTTATGATGCTGGAATTGACAGTGGGGTGGAAACGGAGTCCGCCTTTGAATGGTCCGATTGCACTGTTGAATTGCACACGAAAACCACGGTTGACTTGAACATTACCCAGGTCATCAACCCAAGAGACACGGAAGGTGATCATTCTTTCGGGTTCTACCAGCCTCTCCAATATCCCGCTTTTCATATATTCTGGATGTTTTGCAAAAACCGGGACCAATGAAAGGAATATCTCCTTTACTGCTTGATGGAATTCACTTTCGTGAGGATTACGTTCCTTTACCTGTGCGTATACTTGACTTACGAACTCTCTGGCAACCTGCAATTCCTCATGTTCGACTTCCTGTGAAGTGGTCATTGTTTTCTCTCCTTTAGTTAAAGTCATAAAATATTAAATAGGGTAAGTCTATCGGTTTTTATATGATACTTTCATGATATAATTTAAAAATGAAACGAACAATCTGAATATTAGATAAATAACATGCTGTTTTGATATGAAAGAGGGAGCTTAGATTGGAATTAAGGCAAATTGAATATTTCATTGAAGTGGCAAAGCGTGAACATATGACGGAAGCAGCAGTGGATTTGCATGTTGCCCAGTCTGCTGTCAGTCGCCAAATATACAATTTAGAAGAAGAGCTGGGTGTGCCCTTATTTATCAGGGAAGGCCGAAAGATTAGATTGACGCCTATAGGCCATACATTTTTATCTCATATGGAACAAGCTATGGATATAATCAATCGTGCCAAGCGTGAGATGGCCGAAAGTCTGGATCCGGAAAAAGGGACAATCCGCATTGGCTTTCCCAGCAGTTTGGCTTCTTATGTATTGCCAAGGGTCATTTCCGACTTCAGGGAAAGTTACCCCCAGGCGAAATTCACATTGAAACAAGGTTCCTATCGCTACCTGATAGATTCTGTGATTAAAGGAAACATTAACATGGCCTTGATTGGCCCCCTGCCGGTGAATGAAAAGAAAATCAAAGGGGAAACGCTGTTTATTGAGAACTTAGTTGCCCTTCTGCCAGAAAGCCATCCTTTGGCCCTGAAGAAATCACTATCCTTGAATGAGCTTCAAGGAAATCCGTTCATCTTATCTCCAAAGGGTTATGTTTTAAGGGATCTCGTTATGAAAGCTTGCAAATTGCATGGTTTTGAACCGGAGGTGGCATTTGAAGGGAAAGATACTGATGCCATAAAAGGCCTGGTGGCGGCAGGTCTGGGTATAACTTTGATACCTGAGATTTCCTTGATTGATAGCTTGCCGCGTTTTACGGTTAAACTGCCGCTGGAGAATCCATCTGTAACCAGGGCTGTAGGGGTCATCGTTCCGACTGATAGGGAACTGATGCCAACGGAGAAATTGTTTTACCAATACTTGAAGGACACTTTTGCCAAATTGGAAGGATTTCAAAAATAGGATGATAGCTATTAGAAAAGGCATAAATACAATGAGAGAATCCTTAATCGGGTTCTTTTTTTTGTCGCAAATGTACCTAAGTATTCCATGTAGGCATCCTTAAAAGGGGATAACTTATTTTGAAATAATGAGTTATTGATTTTTATTGAACAGTAATGTGTTAAACCTTTATTTTTGAAAGCGCTTTTATTTTTTTAGAATAAAAATATCACTTACATTATCAGAAAATTCATGTTATTATACGAACAGACATTAACAGACATTCAGGTAGTGGTACGATATACTTAATAGGCTTTTTAAATGAAGACCTTTATTTTTTTTTCGATTTTACTAAATTGAATATTCTGATAATTAACAAGGAGTGGAGATAAAGTGAGCAGGAAAGAATACATCAGCGATCGAATGTACAAGGCATCAACAGGGATAGCCAACGCTGTTTTGGTTACATTAGGGATCGGGTTATTGTTTGAATCCATAGGGGGATATTTAGGTTGGGAGGTCTTTCTGGCAATAGGCGGGGCCGCGAAGGTCTTACTGGCACCAGCTTTAGGAGCAGGAATCGCCTATCAGCTAGGAGGAAATTCATTAATTATCTTTAGCGCCATGGCTTCAAGTGCTGTTGGAGGTGCTGCCATTCACAAAACGGCTGAGGGTGCCTTCACGATTGTTACGGGCCAGCCGCTAAGTGCTATCTTGGCAGCGGTGATTGCAACATATATAGGTAAGCGCATAATCGGCAAAACGAAGTTGGACATCATGGCCATCCCAATGGGTGCCGTTCTTGTCGGTGGAGTTTCGGGATATGGCCTGGCTCTTGTCACCACTCCGCTCCTAACATGGATAAGCAGTCAAACTACCGCTGCGGTCGAGGGTTCCCCATTAATCGGTTCCATGGTCATAGCCTTGGTATGGAGCATTTTATTGATGACACCGGCGTCTTCCGCCGCATTGGCGATCGCCCTGCAATTAGATCCCGTTTCCAGTGCTGCGGCCCTAATCGGATGTACGGTTCAGTTTGTCGGGTTCACTGTCATGTCTTATAAAGATAATGATATGGGCGGGTTCCTGGCACAGATGGTCGTTACGCCAAAAGTTCAATTTCCTAACCTGATCAAAAAACCATTATATGTAGTTCCGCCTTTTGTGGCGGCAATCATCTGTGCGCCTATCGCTACCTTGGCATTCGATTTTCAAGTGCCGTATGAGCTTGGAGGCATGGGGTTAAGTTCAATGATTGCCCCGATTGCGATCATAACCGGTCAGGGGCTATACACGTTCTTGGTTTATGTGGCAGTGGGGATGGTATTGCCAGCTGTGATCACGCTTGCCTTACATCGCGTATTGAAGATGATGGGTAAAGTTAAGCCAGGCGATCTTCATTTGGAAGTTTCATAATCAAAGTTTTCTTGGAAACCAGCCAGGTTAAGGAACCGGGCTGGTTTTTATTTATAAGGGGATTAGGGTAAAATGGGGAGGAAAGCATTTGCAAAGATAGGATGATATAGATGGGAAAAGAAATCGATATAAAAGTGAAAGCTAAGTTCGTGAGTAAAATCAGCAAGGGTTTTCCCTTGATTGTTAGAGAGTCGATAGCCAATCTTAATGACCTTCAGGAAGAGGGATCCTTGGTGCGCTTGGTGGATGAGAACAACCGCTTTCTGGCAAAAGGATATTATGGCATACAGAATAAGGGCTATGGCTGGATATTGACCCGGAGAGAGAATGAAAAGATTGATCAATCCTTCTTTAACGGAAAAATCCAGGCTGCATATGAATTCCGAAAGTCTTTTTTTGAAGATGGGGAGACTACAGCTTTCCGCTTGTTTAATGGGGAAGGTGATGGAATTGGCGGTTTAATCATTGATCATTATGATGGTCACTATGTCATTAGCTGGTATAGCAAAGGAATATATTTCTTTAAGGACTACATCCTTAAGGCTTTGCAGGAAACGGTCGAGGTCAAATCGATTTATCAGAAGAAACGCTTTGATACAAAGGGGCAGTACGTGGAAGAAGACGATTTTGTCATGGGCGAACAGCCGGAATTTCCGCTTCTTGTAAAGGAAAATGGAGTCCATTTTGCTGTTTATCTGAATGATGGGGCAATGGTCGGTGTCTTCCTTGATCAACGCGATGTCAGAAGGAAAATCCGCGATGAATACGCAAAAGGGAAAACGGTGTTGAATATGTTCTCCTATACGGGGGCATTCTCCGTGTTTGCCGCTTTAGGCGGTGCTGTTAAAACAACGAGTGTCGACCTGGCGAATAGAAGTTTACCAAAGACGACCGAGCAGTTCAGTGTGAATGGCATTGATCCTGAAGATCACAATATCGTGGTGATGGATGTTTTCAAGTATTTTAAATATGCGGTGAAGAAAGCCTTGAAATTTGAAATGGTCATCCTTGATCCGCCTAGCTTTGCCAAATCGAAGAAGTTTACTTTCAGTGCCGGAAAAGACTATACGAATCTACTGAAGGATACTATTTCCATTACGGAAGACAATGGGGTCATTATCGCCTCAACTAATTGCAGTACGTTCGACATGAAAAAATTCAAGAACTTCATTGATGTTGCTTTCAAGGAAATGAATGGAAAGTATGAAATCATGGAACAATTCTCATTGCCGGCTGATTTTAAAACAATTCCTGATTATAAGGAAGGGAATTATTTAAAAGTAGTCTTCATTAAGAAAATTAAAGGATAAGAAAAGGCGTCCACAGTTCAAGCAGAACTGTGAATGCCTTTTTTATAATGAAAATGTTTCATGTGGAACGATTGGACATTAGATTCACTGGATAGGCCGTTCACTTTTCAAACCTTTCGATACATGAAAGGAAGGTTTCCTGAGAATGCTGTTAGCCATGCAAAACTGGGCTGCATAGTAGGTAAGCATGATCAGTGGACCTGAAAAGGCAACATCATCGATAAACTTGTTCCAAGATAAAATGGAGTCTGAGATCATGAAGAGGACCCCGCCGATGATTGCGGCGGCATTTCCGGTCATAAATGCCGCCCAGCCCATAAGGGAGATGACCGTTACATAGCAGATCACAGGGATGATGAGGTTATGTTCCCCTTTTTCGATTAATGAATGTACAATTTCACGGCTAATCCAAGTGGAGTAAATGCTAATCGGAAGAATCGTCGCAAATCGGAGCCATGAAAAGTTCCATCGTCCAAAGAATGCCGAAATATAGAAAAGGTGGCCGGTCAAGAAGGCGGAAAGCCCGATGACGAACCAAATCAACAAACCATCTCCAAGCATGCAAAAGAATAAACCAAGAAGGATTAAGGATTGGTAACGACCCCGTCTTCCCACAGTAGTGCGGGCGTAGAGCAGTATCAATAACATGGGGAGTACCTTGAACAGTATTTTGATGATCAAAGGCTCTTCCGGTATAAGAAAAATATAGGATAGTCCCGTGATAAGGATTGCCCCAGGTAAGCATTTCATTAACATTCCATTCCCTCCTTCAATCTTTAATTCTATGCAAGGGGATGGAACCCCTTGTCAATGAAAGAACTGTTTGAAAGAAAGTCGTGAAAATGAAAAAACTGACCCCTGTTTAACCAGGAGCCAGTCAGTCATAAGAATCATACGGCTGAGTTTTCTTTAACGAAAGCTTGTTTTAACCAGTTTTTCCCCTCAACAAGCCTTGTGACAAGCATGGCACAAACCGTGTTTCCTGTTGAGTTAAGCAATGTAGCGGGAGCATCGATGATCGTGGATATAACGGCAATGATAGGCAGGACTTCCACAGGGAAGCCGAATACGCTAAGAATCAACATTTCCCCAATCATGCCGCCCCCAGGAATGGCACCCATAACAGCTCCAACCAAAAAGGCAACAGCAAGTATACTTAAAATGCTTGAAATGCTTGTCATATCCTTTCCAAATAAGCTGAATAGGAAAACGATTTTCAATACACCGCCGAAAACCGAACCATCTTTATGAGTGTTGGCTCCGAGTGGGATGACAGTCTCCGCTATATCCTTAGGCACGCCCATTTTCTTGACTGATTCCAGGTTGACTGGAATGGACGCGGCACTTGAACAAGTCGCGATGGCTGTAATGGAAGGTGTAAGGGCATTTTTCCAAAATAGTTTAACGCCATCTTTCCCGCCTGCGATAAAGGCATACAAAGTGAAGAAGCCGAAATAATAAATCAAGGCCAAGACTAGATAGAGAATGAAAGTACGAGCATATCCTTCTAAAATCTGCGGCCCAAGCTGCCCGATAATCGCCGCAAAATAAGCACCAAGTCCAATTGGCGCATAGTACATGACGATTTTGACGACCTTCATCATGACAGCTGTACCTGCTGTCAAAAACTCAGTAATCGGTCTTGCTTTCTCACCGACCAGTGCAGTGGAAAGTCCGATTAATACGGAGAAAACGATAAGCTGAAGCATATTGCTTCTGGAGAACAGTTCTGGAAAGTCGGAAACGGTTACAGTGCTGACCAGTTGACTGAAGAAGGAAACTTCTTCGATGGTCTCTTCAGGGGAACTGTTTTCCATAAGTTCTTTAATGGCTGTCGTATCTGTACCCTCCAACGGATTGACGATGGTTGTCCCAATAAATCCAATGACGGCAGCTAAAGCAGCCGTTGTCAGGAAAACGAGAACGATACTTCCCATAATTTTTCCGAGACGCTTCATTCCGCTCATATTGGCAATCGCTGAAGCAATGCTGAAAAATACCAATGGCACGATGATCGTGAACATCAGATTTAAGAATAAGTCCCCTAGCGGCTGTATGATCGAGGTTTTCTCCCCGAAAACCACGCCCGCTATCCCACCGATAATGATGGCAGTGAGCAGTATTAAAGAGGATCGATAGTTTTTGATAAAGCTCTTCATTTAAATTCAGTCCTTTCAGGATGAAGATATCAATAAAAATATACTTCATTATCAACTCTAAAATCGGGTTTGACAATATTTTTTTATAGGAAGGAATGTTAAAGGAATAAATGCAATAAATAATAATGGGGAATGGATGGTGAAAATATCGAGAAGGAGGGATAGAATGGCATTTGTTGAGGTGGAAGAAGGCGTTCGGTTGTTTTATGAGGAAAAGGGCCAGGGGAGACCGATTATCTTTATCCATGGTGTGTGGATGAGCAGCCGGTTCTTTAAAAGGCAGCTGCCGTACTTTTCAGAAAAATATAGAACGATATTGCTTGATTTAAGAAGTCATGGCCAGTCAAATCATGTACATTATGGAAATACGGTCTCCGTTTATGCAAAAGATCTTCATGCGTTCATAGGTGAACTGGGATTAAAGGATGTTATACTTGTAGGCTGGTCGATGGGGGCATTTGTCGTTTGGGATTATCTTAAGCAATTCGGTGAGGGAAATATTCATTCAACTGTGATCGTGGATGAATTGGCCTCTGATTTTAAGTGGCCCGATTTTCATATCGGTGCATTTGATATGGAAACGTTGATCGCCTTCATGACAGAAATTCAAACGAATCGTACCCCATTTTTGCAAAAATTCCTTACTTCCATGTTCAACAATGAATTATCTGCAGAGGATGCAGGCTGGATGCTTGGGGAAGTGACCAAAATGCCGGAATCCATTGCTGGCAGCATTCTATTTGACCAATCGATTGTGGACTATCGTTCCTTCTTGCCGGCAATCAATGTACCCACACTTCTCTGTTTTGGAAGACATGAAAAAGTCATTCCTGTAGCAGCTGGGGAACATTTGCATGAAAACATTCCGAATTCCAAACTAGTAATCTTTGAAGATAGTTGCCATTGTCCGTTCTTGGAAGAAAGCGAGTTGTTTAATGAAACCGTGAATGGCTTCATTCAAAAGGGTGTATAGTCGTACAGGATCGGGAAAAGGGATGCAGTGCCTGCATTCCTTTTAATTATGAATATAATTGAATTTTCTTTTAACTAAACGGTTTTGGCAGGAAATAAAGGGAATACTGGTACTAAGAAAGATAGTAGTGAAGGTTAATGGAATTGATAAATTAAATAGGTAATATTTTTATATCCTTTTCACAGGAATTGGGCTATTATGAGGTGGATTTAAATTGGTGTGATCGTTTATCTGTTATTGAGAGAAACTCATGCAGGAAGTGATGGTGAGGATAAAATGGATGATCGTTTACCATACAATGAAATTATAGATGTATGTTTACTCGCGGGAAAAATCATGCTTCAGAACGGAGCGGAAACATCAAGGGTGGAAGATACGATGGTTAGGATCGCTGCAGCGTTTGGGTGCGGTGAATCACACAGTTTTTCGACCCCTACTGGAATTATTTTTTCGCTGGATGGCATGCACCCAGCTTCAAAATTGATCCGGGTTTCCCAACGATCTACAGATTTACATAAGGTGACTCTGGTTAATAGTATATCCCGAAGCATTTCCAGCAAGGAAATGACACCGGAGGAAGCATATTTACGGTTAAAACAAATCGAAAAGGCCGGGATGGGGTATCCCATGTGGGTGCAGGTCTTTGCTGCATTTATAGCGAGCGGCTGCTTTTTAATCATGTTCCAAGGACAGTGGAGTGATTTCATCTGGTCCTGTATAGCTGGAGCAATGGGATTCTCATGCCTGCTTTATTTGCACTGGTTATTGGAAGTCCGTTTTTTTGCTGAATTCATCGCCTCTTTAGTCGTAGGATTAGTAGCTTTGTTCTTTGTCCAGATTGGAGTTGGAAGTCATTTGGACACGATAATCATCGGAGCGGTGATGCCGCTTGTGCCAGGGCTGTTAATTACGAATGCAGCCAGGGATTTAATTGCAGGGCATTTGGTTTCGGGTCTATCCAAGGGTGCGGATGCAGGTTTGACTGCTTTAGCCATAGGGGCAGGAATATCGGCCGCGTTTGTTTTCTTATGATTTTAGGGGAGGAAGAATGATGATTGCACAGCTTATTACAAGTTTCATTGCCTCAGCCGCCTTTGGAGTCATCTTCAATGTACCAAAAAATTCATTGTTTCAATGTGGTTTCGTAGGGATGTTGGGGTGGATTTTATACTTTGCTCTGGTTGAAAATGAGATAAATAGCATCATTGCAACATTAGCGTCTGCATTTATCGTTGCGGTCATCAGCCAGTATTTTGCTAAAAGGTATAAAACGCCGATCACGATTTTCAATGTATCGGGAATCATCCCTCTCGTGCCTGGAGGTTTGTCGTATGATGCGATGAAGCATTTTGTCGGAAATGATTTTTATGTCGCCGTTCAGCTGGCAGCCAAGGTTTTCATGCTGGCTGGTGCCATTGCGATGGGGCTGATCTTTGCCGAAGTCATGAACCAGTTAGTAACTAAGTACAATAGAAGGAAGGTAAGATTGAGAAGTTAGCGGGAATCTTCCTGATGGATATGTTCTGAAAAAAGAGAAAGAAGAGCAGGCCGATGCCTGCTCTCCTTTCTCTTTTTAATATTTTAAAATAATAATGAATCTAGTTTATATAGGATCTTTCATCCCAGTGTTGGCAGTAACCAAAATTTCGTCGAATTTTTTGGCATCTGCTTTCTTGCTTGACAGAAGTGTTCCGGCGATGGCTGCGATAAAACCAATCGGGATGGAGATGATGCCTGGGTTGGCAAGTGGGAATAATGGTTCCCCAACGAATATTGCCGCTCCCTCCACCGGTGACCAGACATTGGGACTTAGGAATACAAGCAATAAAGAACTGACCAGACCAACTAACATGCCCGTGACAGCACCAGTCGTGTTAAAACGCTTCCAGAATACCGTGAAGACAATGATGGGCAGATTGGCACTGGCAGCGACGGCAAAGGCGAGTGAAACAAGGAAGGCGACATTCATGTTTTGGGCAAATAAGGCCAGGATGATGGAAAGGATGGATACTCCGATGGATGCCCAACGGGCAGCAACGACTTGTTCTTTGTCGGTGGCTTGACCTTTCCGGATGATGTGGCCATAGAAGTCATGGGCAAAAGCAGATGCTGCCGATAGAACGAGACCTGCGACAACCGCTAAAATGGTAGCGAAAGCAACTGCAGAGACAAAGGCGAACAGGAAGTCACCCCCAATGGCTTCGGCAAGCAGCGGAGCAGCCATATTGCCGGCCGCATTCGCGGCTATTATTTTGTCGTAACCGACAAAGGCTGCCGCTCCAAAACCGAGGAAAATGGTCATTATATAAAAGATGCCAATGATCCAAGTGGCATATACTACTGACTTTCGGGCTGTGATGGCGTCTTTCACCGTAAAGAAACGGATAAGAATGTGAGGTAGTCCAGCCGTACCGAGTACAAGCGCTAAATTAAGGGATAAAGTATCCAAAGGATCCTTGAATTTGTTACCGGGGTTAAGGAAATCCCCGCCCAAAGGAGTGGCTGTTTTCATCTGCCTGAACATCTCGATCACGCTAAAGTCGAATTTCGCCAACACGACGATGGAGATGATGAATGTTCCTGCCATCAATAAAACGGCTTTAACGATTTGGACCCAACTGGTGGCCGTCATACCGCCGAAAACGACGTATACGGTCATTAAAATACCTACAATGATGACGGAGTAAAGATAATCAATTCCTAGTAAGAGCTTTATAAGGGCACCTGCACCGACTAATTGGGCGATCATATAAAAGGTTGAAATCGAAATGGTGTTAAGGGCAGCAACCCCGCGTACTTTCTTTTCATTGAAACGGGCAGCGATCATATCCGCCAATGTATACTTGCCAAGGTTACGGAGCGGTTCGGCCACAATATAAAGAACGACCAGATACGCAACCAGAAAACCTATGCTATAGAAAAAACCGTCAAATCCAGAGAGTGCGACCATGCCGGCTATTCCCAAAAATGAGGCGGCGGACATATAATCTCCCGCAATGGCCCAGCCATTCTGCCAGCCAGTGAGGCTGCTGTCAGCCGTATAAAAGTCCGCGGTCGTTTTGGTGCGCCGTGAAGCAAAATAGGTAATGACCAATGTTAGTCCGACAATGATAAGAAATAATATAAAAGCAAGAATATTCATTGTGAATTCACCTTTTATCCTTTCGCTTCTTTAACGATTTTTTCTACTAATTTGTCAAATGTCGCCGCTTTTCTGGAATAGAGGATGCATAATGTCCAGGTCATGATAAATTGGGCGAAGGCAAAAATCCAGGCCCAGCTGATTGCCCCGAAAGCATAGGAGTTAAGAACTTTAGAATAGGAAGTTAGTATGGGTAGGGTGAAATAAAAGACCATGAAAAAGATGGATAGCGGGACGATGAAGTTGCGTTTTTTCCTTAAGAGTTCTTGAAAAGATTGTGATTGGACGATCTTGGTGTAGTCCGTGGAAGCGCTTACCTCGGTTTCCTTAGCGATTGAATCGTTTGATGCCAAGTTGGTTCCCCCTTCATCATTATTGATTTGGTTTTCATTACCATTTTCCGATAACAGTATCAGTATATATTTTTCAGAATATATTGTAAATTCAAATGCTGGAATTAAAGTTTTTTTCGTTCGACATAGTTTTTTCTTTTTACGCACAAGCAAAACCATTAAGGAAAAGTTAAGCTTCTTTCACGATACTGGTTTCAACGAAGGAAACCTGAAAGGAGAAAAGTGATGAAAAAGTTGATAACGATAGGTACGGTTTTAGTGCTGGCGATTGGGGGAAGCGTTTGGTTTTTCATGAAGGACAATGCTGAGCCTGTTATTGCGAAATCGGTGACGGCTACAGTAGAAAAGGGAAATCTTGAAGTTCAAATAAGCGGTTCCGGATCGGTCGCCGCAATAAATAGTGAGGATATTACATCTTCCATATCGGGTGAAGTGGACGAAGTTCTGGTAGAGAAGAATGAATTGGTTGAGAAAGGTGATGAACTTATTACCTTCACGGATGGAAGTGACCCGATAACGGCCCCATTCGATGGTACCGTTACAACAATGGATGTTGAAGAAGGGGATCGTGTATCAAGCAGTGAAGTGTTGGCACATGTTACGGATTATAAAAAATTGAAAACCACGATCAGTGTTGATGAATTGGATGTTCCAAGTGTTAAAAAAGGACAAACGGTTGAAATTAAAGCCAGTGCTTTTGAAGATGAAACGTTTACGGGGGAAGTGACCAGTGTAGCAAGGGAAGGTACATATGAGAATGGAGTTTCTTCATTCGATGTCACTATCAAAATTGACAAACCCGGCGATATAAAAATTGGGATGTCGACTGAGGTGAGCATTTTGACGAATAGTGTAAAAGATGCCTTATATGTTCCGATTGAAGCAGTCCAAATCGACGGGGAAGAGAAATATGTGAATATACAACAATCCGGTACAACTGAAGGAGCTGTCAGTACAAAGAAAGTGGTTGAGACTGGAATCAGTAACGATAGATATATTGAAATAACTTCGGGGCTTGAAGAGGGACAGTTTGTTTCCTTGCCTATCACCATCAATGAAAGCTCCACTGGCAGCGGCGGCGAAGGAATGAGGGGAGGCCAAGGAGGCGAGATAAGAATGCAGAGCGGCAGCGGAATGCCAAGCGGCGGGATGCCAAACGGTGGCGGAATGCCGAGTGGAAAGGGAGGTCAGTAAAATGGCGAAACCCATCATAAAAATTAAGAACATGTCCAAGTCTTATGAATTAGGCGGTGAAACGGTCAAGGCACTTCAGGATGTCTGTCTTACAATCGATAAAGGCGATTTCATTTCGATCATCGGTCCTTCTGGGTCAGGGAAATCGACGTTCATGAATATGATTGGCTGCCTTGACAAGCCTGACATAGGTGAATACCTTCTTGATGGTAAAGAAGTGGAGAAGATGAAGGATAATGAGTTAGCTGCCATCCGTAATATTAAAATAGGATTCATCTTTCAAAATTTCAACCTGTTGGCAAAACTGACAGCATTGGAGAACGTCGAACTTCCCCTGGTTTATAGAGGGGCAAGCGTGAGGGAAAGAAGAGAAGTGGCCAATGCGTGCCTTGATATGGTGGGCCTTGGTGACCGGAAGAATCATCTGCCTACCCAACTGTCGGGTGGACAGCAGCAAAGAGTTGCGATTGCAAGGGCACTTGCCGGTAATCCTCCCGTTTTATTGGCGGATGAGCCGACGGGGGCGCTTGATAGTAAAACGAGTAAAGAAGTGCTGCAGATGCTGAAAGAATTGAACGGAAAGGGACAAACAATCATTCTTATAACCCATGACTTGGAAGTGGCTAAAGAAGCGACTCGTGTCGTCCGGATACAGGATGGTCAGCTATTTGAAAACGGAGGTGATTGGATTGAACCTGAGCGAATCAATGAAGATGGCTATACGCAGTATCAAAACCAATAAAGTCAGAGCATTTTTAACCATGCTTGGGATCATAATTGGAGTTGCCTCCGTAATCGTCCTGGTTTCGATTGGGCAGGGTTCCTCACAGTCCGTTCAGGATGAGATCAATAGCCTGGGAACGAACCTGATAACGGTAAGTGTCACGGATACCGACTCCGTGGAGCTGACGGATGATACAATTGAACAGTTTAAAGAGCTGAGCGGGATATCGGAAGTGGCGCCTGTGGTCACTGGACGAGTTTATGCCAAGAACGGAGAAGCTACGGCGCAGGTTTCAATGACCGGTGCAACTTCATCCTACTTATCAGTTAGGGATCTAGAGCTCAGTCAAGGCCGGTTTTTGACGGATATGGAAACGGAATTACGCTCCAAGGTCGTTGTCCTGGGGTCGGATACAGCCACCACGCTTTTTGAAAATCAAAAAGCCGTGGACCAGAACGTGCTTATCGGCGGTGTTTCCTATCGCGTGATCGGTGTCCTGAAATCGGTAGGCACCTCAATGGGATCAAGCGGGGATGATGTCATCATTGCACCTATCACCACTGCCGAAAGGGCTACAGGCAGCACGACAATCGGAACCGTCTATTTAAAAGCGGAGAACGAGAATATCATGGATAGGGCAATGTACCAGGTACAAGGTGCGATGACCACATCATTCCCAGAACAGAGTGGTAACTACTCGGTGTCCAATCAAGAAGATCTGATGGATACAATGAGCTCTGTATCGGACACGTTCACACTCATGCTTGGCGGTATTGCCAGTATTTCGTTACTGGTAGGCGGAATCGGGATCATGAATATCATGTTGGTTTCCGTCTCGGAGAGGACAAAGGAAATCGGGATTAGAAAAGCAATTGGGGCAAATCGGAAATCGATTCTTCTTCAGTTTTTAATTGAAGCGATGGTCCTGAGCTGCTTCGGGGGACTGTTGGGAGTTGGAATTGGCTTGGGAATCACAAAATTGATTTCAGCTTTTTCAAGTTTAACGATTAGTTATTCATGGACGGTGACATTGTTTGCCTTTTTATTCTCCATTTTAATCGGGATAATGTTTGGTGTATTTCCTGCCAATAAGGCATCCAAATTAAATCCAATCCAGGCACTGCGTCACGAATGAACATACCATTTTGAAAGAAAGCAGGCATTAAAAGCCCGCTTTCTTTTGCATATGAAAAAGGATAAAATCAACATATATCACAATTGAGGCGGTTGGGAGGTACCCTGCATGAAGGTTTTGGTGGTAGAAGATAATGTTTCATTATTAGAGTCGATCCGACAGATTTTGACGGATGAATATGAAGTCGATACAGCGGATAATGGGGAAGATGGGCTATTCATGGCTCAACAAAGTATTTACGATATCATCATTTTGGATGTAATGCTTCCGGGAATCGATGGATTTGAAATCGTACGGAAAATCAGGGAAGCAAAAATAGATACAAGTGTCTTGTTTTTGACGGCAAAAGATGCACTTGAGGATCGTGTCAGAGGGTTGGAAATGGGTGGCGATGATTATTTGGTCAAGCCGTTTCAGGCACCGGAACTTAAGGCCAGGATTCGTGCCCTGCTTCGAAGGAGTGGCATTATTTCGCTAGAACAGCATGTGAAATACCGTAATATTGAACTGTTGGAAAAAGAAAAGGATATTTTGGTTGATGGAAAGGTCATTAAAATGACCTTGAAACAGTTTGAATTACTGGAATACCTGATTCAAAATAATGGGAAAATATTGACCCGTGAGCAGATTTTCGACCGCATTTGGGGGTTTGATTCAGATACGACGATTGCCATTGTGGAAGTGTTCATCCATCACCTTAGAAAAAAATTGGAACCTTTCAATTATCATAAAGATATTCAAACCGTTCGGGGTATTGGTTATATGCTAAAACAACCATAAGGGGATCATTATGTTCCAAAAAACAAGGCTTCAACTAACAATATTGAATTCTATCGTCTTTATTGTCTTAATAGCCATATTAAGCAGAACGATTTATTTCTATACGGAAGACCAGATCTATAAGGATGTCAATGATTCACTTATAAAGGATTACCGGGATTTCAATAATGGCGGCATGCCAGGCGGACGTCCGCAAGGTGAGTTTCTCTTAGGACCGGGGCCAAGCGTCATCGTTTGGGGACCGGATGATACGATCATTGAGCCAAGACTGAGTGTAGATAATTTTTTTAAGGTCAATGAACAAAAATTTTTCCCTAAAACTTTTGATGACATTGAAGAAATATCAGTGAATGGATACACGTATCGGGCCCTTTCCACCCAGGTCGATACGGGGTATGGACAGATGGCCGTACAATTCATCAGGAATGTGGATACAGAAAAGGAAATGCTCGATCGCTTGCTGCTCATATTGTTTGTTGGTGGAGGAATTGGAAGTCTCGTGGCGGTGGGCGCTGGCTATCTTCTGGCAGGACGGGCCTTGATCCCGGTCAAGAAATCCTGGGATCAGCAGCAGCAGTTTGTCTCGGATGCTTCGCATGAAATTCGAACGCCGCTTGCTGTCATTCAATCGCGGGCTGATTTGCTATTTCAATCACCTAACGCGACAATCGAGGAAAAAGCCGTTGATATATCCATCATTTCGAAAGAAGTCCGCCGATTGAATAAGCTTGTTAACGGACTTTTAACCTTGACCAGAACCGATTCGAATCAAATGGAGGTTAAGAAATCGAACTTTTTCCTTGATGACCTACTTATGGATATCGTGGAACAGTATACGGATATAGCATCTTTTCAAGAGAAATCAATCATTAGCCATGCTCCCGAACAGGTAGTGTTTCATGGGGATAAAGAGAGAATTCATCAGCTATTGGTGATCTTGGTGGATAATGCCATGAAATTCACCGAGGAAGGCGGGGAAATTTCCCTGTCCTGCATCAAGAATGCTTCATCCATCATTCTTACTGTAGAAGATAATGGAATAGGCATTCCACAGGAAGAACTCCCCTTGATTTTTAACCGTTTTTACCAAGTGGAGCAATCCCGTTCGGCAAATGAAGGCTCTGGCTTAGGACTATCCATAGCCAAATGGATTGTAAACACACATCAAGGGAACATCAAGGTTACAAGTGAGCAGAATGAACGGACCCGTTTTGAAATCACTTTTCCGAGAAATCAAAGGAAAAACTAGCTGCCAGCCAATATGAAAAAGACCCTTACTTTCTTCCTTGCTGCTTAAGGAAAAATTAAGGGTCTTTTTAGATAATCATCTTATAAATACATTTATTTTCGGAGGAGAATCATTGATGAAAAGACTTGGTAGGTTACACTTTTTGGTTGGAATATTGGTTTCGGTCCTCTTAATGGTCCAAGCAGTCATCGGGATCATGATGTATGTGGATGGCAGCGGCAATGAGCCAATGAATCGACAGGCGGTGATGGGTCAGCCTGCCGACCGCAGCAATACAACAGATTCGGATGATACGGAAAAATCGGCTAATAGCAGTACGGCGACAGATGATTCATCGACGGAAACGGCAACTAATGATACGCAGGGCACTCCACAAGGGGGGCCTAATTATGGTTCCGGGACTCCAGGAGAAATGCCAAGCGGCGGCGGTTTCCAAGGCAGAGACTCTTTTGCTGGGAAATTCATCGACTTTTATCAAGGGGCAGGTGGCTTGGCCGCATCCATCATCATCTTTGTAATTGGAGGGGCAGGATTAGCGACAACGGTGATTACAAGAAAAACAGCTGCCTGAATAGTCGATATTATTTGTGGCAAGAGAAGGTTCCTTTCGAAGGGGAGCCTTCTTTTTTTATTCACGAAACCCATTATTGTCACTAATTGTTATTTTAAAAAGGGAAATAATAATTGCACTAAAAAAAATATTAGTTTAATATAGACTTCTGGAGAGGTACGTACATGTATTTTGGATGAAAGAGAAAACGTTTGCATAAATTATTTGAGGGTATCCTACTATTAATGCACGAACATTAAATTCACCCTTAGTGGAGGCAGAATATATGAAATTTCTGATTGCAATTTTAGGACTGCTTATCGTTTTTGGACTAGCTATCTTAGTCAGCAGTGACCGGAAGAAAGTTAAAATTAAACCGATCATCCTCATGGTGGTCATTCAGCTTGTTTTAACTTATTTATTATTAAACACGAAGTTTGGCTTAGTGATCATCAATTCAATTGCCGATGGTTTCGGAAAACTTTTGGAATGGGCAAATGAAGGGATCACCTTTGTATTTGGCGGGATTGTAAACGAAGGAGCATCGCCCTTCTTTTTAAATGTCCTTCTTCCTATCGTATTCATCTCCGCATTAATCGGGATTTTACAGCACTTCAAGATCCTTCCGTTCATCATGAAGTGGATTGGATTCGTTCTAAGTAAGGTGAATGGGATGGGTAAATTGGAATCTTACAATGCGGTTGCATCAGCAATAGTAGGCCAATCCGAGGTTTTCATAACCTTGAAAAAACAACTCGGTGCCATTCCGCCATCTCGGATGTATACGCTTTGTGCATCAGCCATGTCAACTGTATCGATGTCGATTGTCGGTGCTTATATGACGATGATTGAACCAAAGTACGTTGTGACGGCCATTGTTATTAACATGTTTGGTGGATTTATCATCGCATCCATTATCAACCCTTATACAGTAACGGATGCAGAGGATATTCTCCCTGTTGAAGAAGGGGCAGAGAAGCAGTCTTTCTTCGAAATGCTTGGGGAATATATCATGGATGGGTTCAAGGTTGCTATCACTGTAGCGGCGATGTTAATTGGTTTCGTTGCTTTAATCGCCGGGATCAACAGCATATTCGACATGATTTTCGGCATCAGCTTCCAAGACATCATGGGGTATATCTTTGCACCGTTTGCGTTTATCATGGGTATACCGATTTCAGAAACCGTGACTGCTGGCGGAATCATGGCGACGAAACTGGTAACCAATGAATTCGTTGCCATGCTGAGCTTAGGGGAAGCATCAGCTGCCTTGAGCGAAAGGACGATAGGGATCGTTTCGGTTTTCTTGGTTTCATTCGCCAATTTCTCATCAATTGGTATCATTGCCGGTGCAGTCAAAGGACTTCATGAAAAACAGGGAAATGTTGTAGCCCGTTTCGGCTTGAAGCTGCTATACGGTGCGACTCTTGTCAGCATCCTATCAGCGATCATTGTAAGTGTGATACTTTAAATAACGGATCTAACACAAAAGGGCACTTGGGTTCACTCCTAAGTGCCTCTTTTATATTGGTTACGCAAAGGTAGAATCTTTGAATTTGAAGGTGCTTGGCTTGCTGGTATATAATACATAAAATGACAGGCGTGAAAGGGGAGTTTTAGGATGACGATGGATGGAAAAGAAACAGCTATCTTTGCAGGAGGCTGCTTTTGGTGCATGGTTGCTCCCTTTGATGAAATGGATGGTATCATTTCAGTGACATCAGGTTATACAGGCGGTAAATTTGCCGCTCCAAGTTATAAACAAGTGATTACCGGTGCGACTGATCATGTTGAAGCGGTTCAAGTGATGTTCGATCCATCAATCATTTCCTATAAAACGTTATTAGAGATATTCTGGCAGCAAATCGATCCAACAGATGATAATGGACAGTTCTCGGATAGGGGAAAGCAATACAAGGCAGCCATTTTCTATCTTAATGAACGTCAGAAACGGGAGGCAGAACAATCGAGGGAAGATTTAATGATGAGCGGGCGGTTTAAGAAACCTATTGTTACGGGTATTCTACCCTCGGGGGAATTTTACGCCGCTGAGGAATATCATCAAGAATTCTATCGGAAAAACCAATTTCGCTACGCATTGTACCGTAAAGGCTCAGGACGGGATGCTTTCATTAAAGAAAATTGGCCTAAGGATCATGCACACCTTAGAAAGACCTTAACGGAGAGTCAGTTTCATGTCACCCAGGAAAATGGCACGGAGCCGCCTTTCGATAATGCTTATTGGGATCACTTTGAAGAAGGCATTTATGTGGATGTCGTTTCTGGTGAGCCCCTATTCAGTTCGCGGGATAAATATGATAGCGGTTGTGGGTGGCCAAGCTTCACGAAGCCCATCATGTCGGCAAGTGTCAATGAAAAAATGGATCTCAGCCACCGAATGACCCGGACCGAGGTGCGCAGCAGGGATGCCGATTCACACCTTGGACATGTTTTTCCCGATGGTCCAAGTCCTAAAGGCACGAGATATTGTATAAACTCTGCGGCCCTTCGATTCATCCCCAGAAACGAAATGGAGAAAGCGGGATATGGAGATTTATTAATACTATTCAAAATGAAATAACTAGGGAGATAGGGGAACACAAATGGATAAAATAGATGAAAATTTATATCGATATATCCTTGATAACTCGTCGAAGATTACGGAAAACTGGCTGGCTTTAAGGGAAAAGCAAACTGGGTCGATCTATTCAATAGATTCTAATGAGGAAATCGAAAAGCTGCTTAGGGAACAAAACACATGGACCATCAAGACAGTGACAAGTGCTTTACTTGAAGATGAAACTGCTTTTATTGAAACGATGGAGCAGTGGGCCACACTTGTCGCGAAGAGCAGGGTTGAATCGGACACCCCCATTTACGAAGTGTTGGAAGCGCTTAATAAGGTACGTGAAACATATTGGGCATTCATCACTGATTATATGCTCATGGATACGAAGATAACGAAAGAAATAATCATCCGGTGGAGCCGGCTTATTAATCGTGCCTTCGATCAATTGAACCGTGAGTTCACCGAGCAGTATTACCTTTTGACAAAAGAACGTTTGTCAGCTCAACAGGAGCTGATTAATGAACTGGGCGCACCTGTCATTCCCATTGTTGATGCCATTGCTGTATTGCCGTTAATCGGTGAAATCGATACCTATCGGGCAAAGGAAATTTTGAATGGGACTCCTAGCAAATGCATTAGCAAAAATATCACCCACTTATTCATCGATTTATCGGGAGTCTCCCTTTTGGATACGATGGTTGCCCAACAAATCTATCAATTGATAAGTACCCTGAACCTGTTAGGCATTCAATCGACCATTTCCGGGATTCGCCCTGAAGTGGCCCAGACATCGATTCAGTTAGGCCTTGATTTTAGTCAGGTTTCGACACATAGTACTCTTAAACAAGCCCTTTCCAAGCAAGGGATCAAGCTATACGAGAAAAAATGATATAAGGGTGCAGTAAATGAAAAAAACCAGATCCGCTAGGAATCTGGTTCTTTTTCGTGATTCTATAACTTGAATGAACTTTTCAAACCGACGATTTGGTTGAAGACCAAGTGATCGGCCGCAGTAAGTTTTGAATCAACATTATAATAGCCATGCCTGAAGAATTGGAATTTATCCTGAGGTTTAGCATCTTTCATGTTAGGCTCGACAAATCCTTGTAGAATTTCGATAGAATCAGGGTTTACCCGGTCCAGGAATGATTTTTCTTCCTCTTCATCATTTTCCTTATCCAAGATTAACGGCTGAAAGTTGCGGAATTCTGCTGAAACCGCTTGTGAAGCTTCGACCCAGTGCAATGTACCTTTTACTTTACGGCCAGTGAAGCCCGATCCGCTTTTCGTTTCAATATCGTATGTGCAGCGAAGTTCAATGACATTACCGGCGTCGTCCTTTATCACTTCTTCACATTTAATGAAATAAGCATGTTTCAAACGGACTTCATTGCCCGGGAAAAGTCGGAAATACTTTTTCGGCGGGTTTTCCATGAAATCGTCCTGTTCGATATATATTTCACGTGAAAACGGGATTTGGCGTGTACCCATTTCCGGTACTTCCGGATTGACCTCAGCATCCAGCCACTCTATCTCGCCTTCCGGATAGTTGGTGATGACCACTTTAAGCGGGTTCAGGATGGCCATAGTCCGTGGAGCCTTCAGCTTTAAGTCTTCCCGCACGAAATGATCAAGCATTTGAGAGTCTACGATACCGCTTGTTTTGGCGACACCTATCTCTTGGCAGAATGCACGAATCGCTTCGGGTGTATACCCGCGTCTCCGCAAGCCTGAAACGGTAGGCATCCGAGGGTCGTCCCAGCCGTCCACGAAGCCCTCATCGACAAGCTGCTTGAGTTTTCGCTTGCTCATTACTGTATTGGTCAGGTTAAGACGGCCAAATTCATATTGCTTTGGTTTGCTTTCCATTTCACAATTCTCAACGACCCAGTCATAAAGAGGGCGTTGATCTTCGAACTCAAGCGTACAAATGGAGTGTGTGACTCCCTCGATGGCATCTTCAATCGGGTGGGCAAAGGCATACATTGGGTAGATGCACCATTTGTTGCCGGTATTATGGTGTTCAGTATGGGAGATACGGTATATGACGGGATCACGCAAATTAATGTTGGGTGAGCTCATATCGATTTTTGCACGCAATACTTTTGCGCCGTTTTCGAATTCGCCGCTGCGCATCTTTTCAAATAGTTCAAGATTTTCCTCAACGGTTCTATTGCGGTAGGGGCTGTCTTTCCCTGGTTCTGTCAGCGTTCCGCGATATTCACGGATTTGGTCGGCATTAAGGTCGTCCACATATGCCAGTCCTTTGTTGATGAGCAGCACAGCTCTTTTATACATTTCATCAAAATAGTCGGAAGCGAAGAAAAGGTTATCCCAGTCGTAGCCGAGCCATTTTACATCTTCCTTAATGGAGTTTACAAACTCAATATCCTCTTTCAATGGATTCGTATCATCGAAACGAAGGTTGGTTTTCCCATTGAAATCATCAGCCACCCCAAAATTCAAAATGATTGATTTGGCATGCCCGATATGTAAATATCCGTTCGGCTCAGGAGGGAAGCGGGTGATGACATGATCATGTTTTCCGGACTCTAGGTCATCTTTTATAATATTTTTAATAAAATTCGAAGAGTTATTTTCCAACTGAATTCGACCTCTTTCATTTATATACTTCTTTTAATTTTACCTGTATATATACCATAAATACAGATATTTTTCCATGTTCGAGCCGGAATCACGGTTTATCTGAAACAATTCATCAAGTATTTAGTTTGTACAATCCGAGCGGAAATATCCCTGAAACTTTAATCATGTAATTTAGGGAACGACCTAACTGGATATTAAGGAAACCAATAAATCCTTTTTCATTCAAAAAAAGCAATACAGGAATTCACGCCTGTATTGCTTATAATCGCGCTAGCAGACAGGACTTAGAATTAAAATTAAAAGACTGTCGTTTGCAAAAATTCTTTTGTACGTTCTTCTTTTGGATTGGTGAAGAATTCTTTTGGCGGTCCGCTTTCGACGACCCTCCCATTATGCATGAAGACAATCCAATCCCCGACCTCACGTGCAAAGCTCATTTCATGTGTAACGACTACCATTGTCATCCCTTCCAAGGCAAGCTCCTTCATCGTGGCAAGAACTTCACCGACAAGTTCGGGATCCAGAGCCGAGGTGGGCTCATCAAAGAGCAGGATATCAGGTTTCATGGCAAGGGCGCGGGCGATGGCAACACGCTGTTTCTGTCCGCCTGAGAGCTTGCTTGGATAGACATCCGCTTTATCTGATAAACCGACTTTGGCAAGCAATGCCTTTGCTTCTTCAATCGCTTGGGCCTTAGGGACTTTTTTGACGTGTGTCGGTGCTTCGATCACATTTTCCAGTACGGTCATATGAGGAAAGAGGTAGAAATGCTGAAATACCATTCCGACTTTCTCGCGGATTTTATTAATATCATGGGTACCAGGATTGATTTCCGTTCCTTCAATGAGGATTTGGCCGCTGTCTTTCTTCTCTAAATAATTCAAACAGCGGAGGAGGGTGCTTTTTCCGGAACCGCTTGGTCCGATCAGACAGACAACATCGCTATCGAGTACCTTCATATCGATATCTTTAAGTACATGCAGGTTTCCATACGATTTATTTAAATTCCTAATGCGAATCATTTCTTTTTGTTCCATTTCAATTCCCCCTATCGATCACTAATGGACAGTTTCTTTTCGAATAAATTGACGATAATGGTCAGGAAAGCCACTAGAATCAAGTAGTAGACGGCTACAATCAATAAATAAGTCATTTCATCGAAATTATTCGAGCCCAACGTAGTGGCTACATTAAACAGCTCATTCATGGATATGAAGGCCGCCAGTGATGAATCCTTCAGTCCGATGATGAATTGGTTGCCAAGCGGCGGCAATGCGCGGCGGAAGGCTTGAGGCAAGATGATTCTCCTTAAGGTGAGCGAATTGCTCATGCCAAGGGAGCGTCCGGCCTCCATTTGGCCTTTGTCGATGGATTGAATCGTACCACGTAAAATCTCTGAGATATAAGCTCCATTATGGAAAGCCAGGGCAAGTGACGCCGCCCAGAAGTCCGGCAGTAAGAAGAGATTGCTGATACCGAAATAGAGTATGAATATCTGTACGATTAAAGGCGTTCCCCGTACCAGGAATACATATGTATCTGAAATCCATGCAAGAATTTTTATATTGGATATTTTTAAAAGTGCAAATAGCAAACCGATGACGATACCCACCAATATGGAGACTACCGTCAGTTCCAATGTGAGGAGCATGGCCCGGATGAATACGTCCGAGGAGCTAAATAATGTATCAAAAAAATGTGAAAAACTTGGCAATGTAATGACTCCCTTTCTATCAATCTTTATTCAGGCTTAGTTGTGATGTCTTCACCAAAGTACTTTTTGCTGATTTCAGCAAGCGTTCCATCTTCACGGAGGTTTTCAAGAGCTTCGTTGATGCGTGCAAGCAGCTGAGGGTTGTCGTCAGGCAGTACAATGGCCTGCTCGCTTCGTTCGATCAATTGCCTTCCTTCGATGTCGAAACCTTCCTTGGTTGCTTCCTTACCGGTTACGAAGTCGGTGATGACGGCATCATGACGTCCTCCGCTCAATGCCTTCAGGGCGGTGATATCACTGTCATAGGTTTTTACATTGGTTGTATATTTTTCTGCTGTCGTTGCGTACGTAGAGCCTTTAGAAGCCGCAACTTCCTTACCCTTTAAATCTTCAACCGTTTTAATATCACTATCCGGGCGGACGAAAATTTGTGGACCTGAATAGTAATAAGGGGTCGAGAAGGCAACATGTTTACTTCGTTCTTCATTGATTGTATGACTGGCAACCGCAGCATCTGCCCGACCGGTTTTAACACCTTCCACGATACCTTTGAACTTTATCCGTTTAGGCACTGGCTCTAGGTCGAGTTCCTTTGCAATTGCATCGCCAACTTCAATATCGAACCCGGTTACGGTCATGTCATCATTGACATAACTGAATGGCTTGAATTCACCTGAGGCAGCGAAAACAAACTGGTCCTCATTGATCAGCTTACTCCCGTCCTCCAGCTGGTCCTTTTCAGCACAGCCGGACAGAAGACCAAGAACAGCCAGAATGGATACAATGAATGTAACGGATGATTTCATGATAATTTCATTTCCCCCTTTGAAAAAAACTAATAGAATGGTCTATACCCTTATAAGGCAGTGAATAACCTTATTAACTAGGGAAAATAAACCTGAAATAAAAATGGTTGTCCAGATCATGCCGACATTTCATCCAAGAATCCCCCTTCACTATGCATTTCATAAAGGTTCTCGGCGTTTGCCTTCATTTCCTTTAAATCCACCAGTTATTTATTGGAAGAATGATAATCTGCATATTAATAGAGGATGAGAACGAATGGTATCTTTTCAATTCCATATAGATAACTTCTATTTCAATATAAAAAAGTCGACCGTGATCAGGCCGACTTTTCCGTGATTAAAACCTACGAAATATGAATAGAGGATAGCTTTAAAAAAAGGCATTTGATTTTGCAAGTATTACTAAAGTAGAACTAGTGACTCATGAAATAAAAGACCCTCATTCATATCATCACTTTTCTCCTTACCCAAAAATGAAACCCATTGTTCCAAAGTAGGAATGTATAACAAGTTCCTTTTATATACGATTAAATTATTACAATTCGGGCTGAATTAAAAGCTGATGCTTCATTTAAATCCCATGTATCAAGTTCAAAAGAAGGAAGATTAAAGATCAATTTGCAATAAAGTAAATCCATTAACTAGGGGGCGGAGTCTCAAGTTCAGCGACTAATACAATAGCAAATGCTATTTATGGTTTGAACTTATGGCTTGGAACTATGACAAAAACAAAGGGGAAAGTAGAAAATGAAAAAGTATTTCTTGCTTAAATTACTCGGACTTATGGTTTTGTTAGTTCCTATACTTTTAAATCTTTGAATATAATAGAGAGTATAAATGCTACTATAATTGTAATTACTATTTTACTAGGCATAGCGATACTAATTTTAGCGGCTTATCCCAATTTGTCACATTTAAAACTTTGTCTTATCTTTTGAATTTTCTTGCAATTTTAATAAGAAGAAAGCCTATTAAAGTTATTATAACTATTGCTATTAAAGCTCCTATTGGACTAAAGGTTTTCATATTATTTCTCCTTAAAATGCATATAAGTTGAAGGACCCACTAGTTGTTTTAACTTCTACATAAGCATCAGTGTATGTGTATACTACAGCAATTGCACTATATTTTACAGTCTTATCCATTGCCCATGAAGTTTTTTTTGTGGTTGTGCTACTTTGTGCGGAACCACTATAAACTATGCCTACGTAAGTTCCGCTTTTTCCTAGTACGCCATAAGCAACATTTGTTACAGCAGTTTTTATTCCTTTAACTTTTGAACTTCCGGCAGGAATCGTAGCTTTAAGGTTTCCTCGATAACTATGATTTAATACATTTATATTTGTATAAACTTTTCCAGTGAATTTAACAGTGACACCATATTTTGATTTTGATTTACTAAAAGATTGGCTATTTGTATTACCAAATTTCAGTGAAACTGGTTGAATTAAGTTAGTTGGTTGGACGGGAATGTCCTCTGTTTCGTTTGTACTTGAAGCATAAGCTCTTATAAACTCTGTATCTTCCAATGAAAAGGGTTCATTTATATTATATTTTGAATTAATTTCTTCAAATCTATCAATGATTTTTTCGTCTGATAAATTTTTATTAATTTTAAATTTAATTTCCTTAATTTCAATCGGGTCTAATGATGTTGGTTGTCTTTCAACTGGCTTTTCCTCCGTTACAGGTGAGTGACCTTCAGCTGCAAATACATGAGATGGAAGTAGAGCGGCTCCTAAAACTAGAATCAAGGATAAAAATAGTAAAGATTTCATTTTTTGTATCATTGTTATTTCTCCCTCCATTTAGTTTGTGTATTCTATGTTAAATGAAAAGAGAGACGTGCATTTCTCAAAATTGAAATCAAATGTTTTAACACTGAAACAACCAAAAGATTACGTGATTTCGAATCTCTTAGGAATACAGCCATTTAGTTTTTAATTTTAAAGTAGCCATATCTTATTTTCCCCCCTCCATCCTTGTTTTGTTTTAACGTCAAATACAAATCATTTTAAATTGGAAAGAATAATATCGACTGTGCTTCCGGAATAGGTATAGCTCAGAATAAGAGATGTTGTAATAATGCTGCGAGCAAGTGGTTGGATAGTTTTTTATTATTGTCTAAAATCATCCTAAACGTAACATAAGAAATGATTTTTAGAGTTTCAATATATAAATAAATTATTTCATTATTGGAACTTTATTAATTTCTATTATATAAACACCAATTTTTTTACAGGAGAACGATGTTATAGATAGGATATTAAGGTACAAATCCTAGTAAGCAAAAATTTTAAAATGTGTTGTACTTATTTCTACTGTGTAATCTGTGTATATTGGAATAATAGTGGAATGTTTCGGATCGTCGTGGCTACCAACAAAATCCCGAATTGATTGACTGACTTTAATTTTGCCCATGAATTGAAGTATAATATAGCAAAATAGAAGAAGGGCAGTTGGGAAAATGGTGAGCAACTTTGTGCAAGAGCAGTTACAGGAATTTCGCGAAAGAAATCAAGATAGAGGCCGTTTAATTATAAAATGTCCGGACCAGCCGGGAATTGTTTCGACAGTTACGGCTTTTCTTAAAGAATATGATGCAAATATTGTTGAATTGAGTCAGTATTCGATGAATCCTGAGGGCGGTACCTTTTTCACCAGGATCGAGTTCGATTGTCCAGGATTGAATGACAAGGCAGCGGATATGCAACTGGCATTCCAGGAAGTTTCGACAGCATTCTCGATGCAATGGACATTTAATCATGTGAGTGATCTGAAGAGGACGGCAATCTTCGTTTCGAAGGAACCTCATTGCCTTCTGGAATTGCTATGGGAGTGGCAAAGCGGGGATTTATTGGCTGATATTGCGCTGGTCATCAGCAATCATGAAGATACGAGGGAAATTGTCGAATCGATGGGCATCCCGTTTTATTACATTCCTGCCAATAAGGATATACGTAAGGAAGTGGAGACTAAACAGCTTGGACTTCTGGAAGAATTCAAAGTGGACCTTATTGTTTTAGCTAGGTATATGCAGATATTGACGCCGGATTTCGTAGCGGCCCATCCGAACAGGATCATCAATATCCATCATTCCTTTTTACCTGCCTTCATTGGAGCACGGCCTTATGAACGAGCTTATGACAGAGGTGTTAAGCTGATTGGGGCGACTTCCCATTATGTGACGAATGATTTGGATGAAGGTCCAATCATCGAGCAGGATATCGAACGGGTGGACCATCGTGATTCTGCCGGGGATATGAAGAAAATCGGTCGTTCAGCTGAACGCAGGGTGCTGGCACGTGCCGTTAAATGGCATTTGGAGGACCGCGTCATTGTTCATGAAAATAAAACGGTAGTCTTTTAAAATGAAAAACCCCCTTTGGATTGCCAAGGGGGTTCCGTTTGCGACAAAGGGAGGTTCGGATTGCTGCCATCCTAGAACCATGATTTTAGTGGAATACTGAATGATCCTGAATGTTTTTTAACTTGATTATAGAATGATACCCTTACTAGATTGAAGAAATTTGCGAACTGGCTAGCCGAGACCCTGGAGACGCTTGCCGGCGAGGAGGCTTGGCAGACAGTCGGCGGAAAGGGAGCGGATTTCTGAAATCACCTGGAACCTTTTTAAACGAATTGAAAGAAACTAGTTCTTCTCTAATTTGTCCACATTCTGAATCCCCCTTTAGGTTGCCAAGGGGGGTTTTTAGGATGGAATTTAGTGAGTGCTAGTACGTGTATTCCACCCTTACCGAGGCAGTGATGTTCAATTCACCAGGCTGAATCGGGGTAGTCGCCATTTTTGAAAGGGTACTTGTTTGAAAAAGCATTGGAGTTGCCGTTTCAGATAGTTCTTCAACCCTATTAGGGACTGGGTTCAATGAGATTCCTAGCGTTCGGGCCATGGAGAGTGCTTTTTCGTATGCATTTTTTAAAGCTAGAGAAAGTGCCTGGTTATAGTATGCATCTGGATTGGATAAAGAGAAGCGGATGCTGGTGATTGAATTGGCGCCGCTTCTGACGGCCGTATCGATTATGCTGCCTATTTTCTCGATGTCGGTCGTCTGGGCTTGTATGATGTGCTGGACTTTGTAGTTCTTGAACAATTCCTTTCCGTCAATATAATCATATTGTGGATCGATTCTGTAATCACTCGTTTTCAATTGCTCTTCGGGAATGCCTGCGGATTTAAGTGATGCGATGACATTTGCGATTGCTTGGGAATTGGCTTGCTGGGCCTTTTGCGGGTCCTCATCCTCTGTTATGACTCCAAGGGTGATCGTGGCTTGATCCGGAGCAGCAGATAGCGTCTCTGAGCCGGAAACTTTCAATATATGTTCATCGTTGCGGTAATGATCCCTAACGGGGGCATTGTATTCTTGATTCATTTTGACACCAGCCTTTTTATAGAGATATTCTCAACCCTATTGTACGAATTATGAATGGGAAACATGATTGAAATATCCCCCTTTGTCATTAATTCATCGAACAATCACAAAAAAACACTCGGCCTGGACCGAGTGCACATTACTTATGAATGACTTGTACCCTGCCCACCTGGCCATCAGTCAATCTTACTTTAATTCCATGAGGGTGGGTGCTGGAGTTGGTTAAAATATCCTTTACAGTGCCGCTTGTCAGTTTTCCGGTGCGTTGATCTGCTTTAAGTACAATGTCCACAGAGGCACCTGGGGTAATATCTTTCCGGTTTTTACCGTTCATGTTCGATTCATTCCTTTTCAGAGTTATTTGCAGCCATTCAACTATGCAGTAACTTCAGTATAAGGAAAACGGCGGTTCCAGTCGACTATTAGATAAAATCACAAATTGGCAGTCAGCGAATTTTCTTCAATGGTTCGACAGCAGGGCCATTCAACACTTCACCAGCGATGGAGTAGCGGGAGCCGTGGCATGGGCAATCCCAAGTACGGTCGCCGCTATTCCAGGCAACTTCACACCCCATGTGTGTACATGTGGAATCAACAATATGAAGCTGGCCATCATGGTCACGGTAACACCCAGCTTTGTCTCCATCCACCTTCACGATTGCTCCTTCATCAATTCCTATGTCTTCCGGCGTTTTATGATTGACAGCCAATTTGCCTTTGATGAGATGCTTCGCCACATCAGCATTATCTTGGAGAATATTCTTCACGCCTTTTAAACGGGCAGGATCATACAATTCCGCATACCGGTTATCTTTTTGCAAAATCCGGTCAGTTAAGATCCTGGCGGCAATCGATCCATTCGTCATTCCCCATTTCGCATAGCCGGTAGCTATCAGGACGTTTTGTTGGTTCGATGTCACTGGACCGACGAAGGGGATATTATCCGGTGTCACGATATCCTGTGCCGACCAGCGGTAGGGAATGTCTTTTACATCAAAATACTGGGCACTGAAGTCCTTCAGTGCTTCATAATGCTCGATCGTCGAGATTCCCTGGCCTGTTTTATGGCCATCTCCGCCAACAAGTATAAGTTTTTCCCCATTGTCCAATTCCGTATAGCGAAGGGAGCGGCTAGGGCTGTCTGCACTGTAAAACATCCCGCCTGGATACTCCTGTTCAGTCCTGATGCCAAGCACATAGGACCTACTTACATGAACACGGGCAAAGTATAAGCCCTTTTCATCATTGAAAGGGAAGTGGGAGGCCACGATAACCTGATTGCTTTTGATGGAATGTCCCGTATCCGTCAGAACGGTTGGTGGATCGCCGTCTTCAATCTTCATTGCCGTTGTCCGTTCATAGATTGTGCCTCCTGCATCGATAATTGTCGAAATGAGGGACGTTAAATATTTTAATGGGTGAAACTGTGCTTGATCTTTCATTATCACAGCAGCTTTACATGGAATGGAGAAAGGGATATTCTCCGCATAATCCCCCCGAATGCCAAGTTTTTGATAGGCTCTCAGTTCTTTTTGGATTTTGCTTATATATTCGTCCGTATTTGCGTACACATAGGCATCCTGTGCAGTCAAATTACATTCAATGGAATGTTCTTCTACCAAGTCTTTAATCAGCTTCATTCCATCTGTATTGGCTTCATAATAAAGCTTGGCATTCTCTTCGCCATGGTCAGTGATCAACTGGTCGTAAATCAGGCCATGCTGGGCCGTGATTTTTGCTGTAGTGTGTCCCGTCGTTCCAGTAAGGATTTGGCCTGCTTCAATCAGTGTGACTTTAACACCTTGTTTAGCTAGTAGGTAAGCAGATGTGATTCCGGTAATTCCGCCGCCTACTATTAAGACATCAGTGGTTAAATCTGTATCTAATTTAGAAAAAGTAGGGAATGTCAACGCACTGCGCCAATAAGGTTCCGGAAATCGGGGAAGGTCTGTATTTTTTTCAGTCATTTGAATACCTCCATACAGTTCATTAGTGAATCGTCCATTTATTACCATACCCAAATCCGCTATTTATACGCTTATTTTTGTAAGAAGAAAGACTAAAAAAATACATTATTCGGTATGTTTACAATTACGTATACATGTAAACAAAAATAGATAGTTTGTACACAAATAAGTATACATGTTTACAAACACGTACGCATGGCTATATATATGGTGTATACATGCTTGTTCCTAATGTGTACAAAAATGAATACAATTCGACAAATGAAAATAAAGCTACAGCTAATGAAGCGTCGACTAATATAGAAATCTCTTCTATCGAGAGTGCTCCACCTAATTTTTTTCTATGAAAAAGGGGAATGTTTTTAGATGAGTTCTAGAATCGCAGCAGTAGACGGAGGAAATGATGCAATTAAAACTATTTTTGAAAAGCTAGAGCCTATAACATATATACCAAATGTCATTGCAAAAGACATGAAGTTCGGCCAGTCATGGGAATCGAAGAACTCGATGTAAAAAAACCTTGGAAGGGATACATATTAGAGTCCATTCACCAGCCTTGCAAGACAATAATGCCATTTATCGTGTCGGAAATTTAGCGACAAAAAGTGATAACCCAACAGAACTAGATTTGGGGAGCAGTAAATCAGAGGAGGACCAAACATTAGTATTTGCGTATACATAAGCATCTTGTCCATTCAATAGAATGTTTTTTCTATCAATCCTTTGATAGCTCCGTTCCTTCAGTGTTGGCCTCATATAGTATAGTCTGGCCTATTCCTCACTGTGATCAGTAATAAATTGGTTGTAAATCAAGCCGTGCTGGACCGTGATTTTTGCGGTTGTGTGGCCTGTTGTTCCATTAAGGGTCTCATCTGCCTCAATGAATGCGTCTTTCGCACATTGCTTGGCTATTAGATAAGCTGAAGTGATACCCGTAATTCCGCCACCAACAATTAAGACATCAGTTGTTATATCTGTTTCTAGCTTAGAAAACGAAGGAAGGATAAAGTGCTGCGCCAATAAGGCTACGGATATTGAGGAAGTTCTGTATTTTTTTGGTAATTTTAATATCTTCATACGTTTCATTAGTGCTTGTCCAATTTATTGCCATGACCAAATTCTCCTTTTTTACGCTTTCTTTTATATGATGAAGATTATTAAAAATTGGTTTTTTTGTTTGTTTGCAATATTGTATACATGTAAACAAAAATAGTTGGTTTGTACACAAAAAAGTAAACACGTTTACAAATGAGTACACATGGCTATATATAACGTGTGTACATATTTGTTCCTAATGTGTACACAAATGAATACAATTCGACAAATAAAGCTACAACTTATGAAGCATTGACTAATATAGAAACCTTTTCTATGCTTAATAGAGTGCTCCACCTAAATTTTTTTATGAAAAAGGGGATGTTTTTAGATGAGTTCTAGAATCGCAGCAATAGACGTAGGAAATGATGCAATTAAAGCTATTTTTGGAAAGCTAGAGTCTGAACTATATATACCAAATGTCATTGCAAAAGACATTGAAGATCGTCCGGTCATAGGAATCGAAGAACTCGATGAAAAAAACCCATTGGAAGGGTTACATATTAGAGTCCATTCACCAGCCTTGCAAGACAATAATGCCATTTATCGTGTCGGAAATTTAGCGACAAAAAGTGATAACCCAACAGAACTAGATTTGGGGAGCAGTAAATCAGAGGAAGACCAAACATTAGTCATGCTTTTTGCGGCTATTGCATTGGATGCTGCCAAGCAAGGGAATAATGATAAGTTCAAAAAAGTAAATAACGTTGTCGAAGCGAATTATACGCTTGGAACAGGTCTACCTCTTCGGGAAGTTAAGGAAGGGAAAGATGTTGGGTACCGTTCGAAGCTACTGGGATCCGTTCACCAAGTAGAATTTTTAATTACACCTAAATACCAAGGTATTAAGGTTAATATCAAATTTGATGAAGTGAAAGTCTATCCAGAGGGCTTCGCCGCATACATTAATTTAGTCATGGACAATGATTTGAATATCATTAACCGTGAATTAATAGATAGAAGAATTCTCATTCAAGATATTGGCGGACTATCGACAGATATCGCGGTCATTAAAAACCGTAAAGTTGACGATGATAAGGCGCAAGGATTCAATCTAGGAGTAGCTGAGGCCCTAGAATCTATTCGTGAAGAAATCAGAAAAAAACACGGTGTCGAGCTGGATAGCAGACGAGATGTCGTTGAAATCATCACGAAGAAAAACGATCGTAACCATATTATGGTTCGCGGAAGCCGGACAAGCGTCCATGATATCGTTGACCGGATTTTAGGGGAACTTGCGAAAAAGCAATATCGCCATCTGCGCAACGTATGGCAGAAAAATTCGCAAACGGAAATCTGCTATTTTGTTGGCGGAGGTTCGATTGTCTTGAAAGATTACCTGAAAACGCTCAATCAGAATTTTGATGGCTACAATATCGACTTTTTTGAAGATGAACGGGAAAGCGTTTGGATGATGGCCAACGCCTATTATAAATTGATTTCGGATTTTAATCGCCGGAATTCAAAGGAACAGCAGCAATCCCACCAAAAGAAGAAAGAACAAAGATCAGGTGCTGTTAAATAGGTGAGAGAATGAAAAAAACAGCTTCTTCTGAAATCAAAAGAGGACAAGCCATCACTTTTCGTATCCCTTCAGATGTATCAGATTATACGTTAAGGCAGCTGCAGAAATTGAAAGAAACGGAAAGAAGGAATTTTTCCAGTAAAATTGCCGAGTATGTTCTCGATGGAATCGGACAATCGACCCATCAGGAACGGGAAATGATTGCCCTGCCCATGCCGAACAAGCTTAGCAAATCTCAGCGTGACTGGCTCAAGCATTCCCACTCAGAAGCTATGCTTGGAACGATTATGTACCATCTTTTATCCGATCCTTTACGCGCAACAGCATTGCTAGCCTCATTAGACAGCAATGTAATTAATGAGGAGATTTATTTGCAGGATGAGCCCGAAGAACAGGATAATGAAGTGGTGCAGGCAGAAATATCTAAGAAAGATTTGGATGACTTTGATTGGAGTTTGGAAAAAACCACACAACAAGTGGAGGAACCAGAACCTGAAGAGGAAAATCTTGATGATCTCCTGGGTGATTTTCTTGATCAAATGAACCAGTGAGTGAACATATAGGAGGATATCCGGCGACAAGTTGGATATCCTCCTTTTTCTTTGCGGGGGTTATGAGGAATGAAACATAAAAAAGAATATATCAAGCTGCAGCCTTTTCCCGGCAAACATCGGGGAAAGGCTTTTTCTGTCGAATGAAGAGTCCCCCAAGTAACACCGGACACATTCCTCCTTAGAATAAAACACACATCAAACGGCCGTCACTTTTCAATAGTGAAGCTTTCTTCAAACAAAATCCAGTTTATCCCATTTATGATCGATTGAAGTTTTTTTGTGAAAATTGTCGAATGAACTATACGTTTAAGCGACTGTTCCAAGATTAAAACATCTTATGTTGATTTTGAGAAACTCACATCTCAAATCCCTTGTAACATTATAGGCACCACTCTTTTCTAGGTCGACTAGGGTGTCGTGTCTGGTTTCTGCCCTGGAAAATGCAAAACAACTGTAGAAAAAATGAATAAAAGACATGGGAGTATTCAGATGAAACGATTATATGAAATAACAGGAATAGTTACTGTGTTGATCGTGGCGCTCTTCTCCCTTCAATCAACTGCCATCGGGGCAAACGAGATCTGCAGTCCCACAACGGGCACCGCGATTCAGTTATTGGACAATAAAGGGGAGTTAAAACAAACGATGTCACTAGACGCAAACCATTCCGCGACATCGATCCGGACGATCCTTAATAATGCCATTACAAAGGTTTCAGCCTATCCGCAAGATGTATCGAATGGGAAAAGGGGAACGGTCCGTTTGTCAAAAGGCCAGTTTACGGCGAGTGCCTTTATTGCAATGAAAGAAGGGGTCATTTTAGAAGGGACGGTTGAGAACGATCGCCCCGTCACGACAATGTGTACCCAGCCCTCCAGCAATTCTGTCACCATTAAAATCATGGTGAGCCATACTGGTGTCAAAAACCTGATACTAGAAGGAAAAAGAAGGACGGAAGACCCCGAAACTGGGAAACCGAGAAATTATTATGAAGCAAGGAACAGGGGCATTGAGGTCACTGCAATCGATCAATCCAAATCCACGGCGGATTTGGTGTCTGTCTATTCGGCTGTGAATGATTTGCACAGGCTTCAAAATATCCTGATCGAAGATGTTCAAATTACTGGGTATGAGGGATATGGCATTTACTTAGAACATGTGAATGGAGTCATGATTAAAGGGTCTGATTCAAGAAAAAGAAACAAAATGGTCATAAAGGATATTGGATATGCAGGCATCGGCGGTTATTCCGCGAGTAACGTGACTGTAAGGCATGCGACAGTGAGAAATCTTGGGCCCGGGGAGACGGTGGGCAATACCAAACAAAGCTATGGCATCGCCTTTAGTCACCGGAAAGACAGTGCCGGAGATGCAATGACTCAATCAAAGTTCCAGCGAAGTGACACAATCGCAGTCGATGGGAATGTGGTGGCGAACAACCCTGGATGGGAAGGGATTGACACCCATTCAGGCCAAAATGTTTCCTTCACGAATAATGTCATCTTAAACACGCGTTTTCCAATCATTGTCGGCGGAATGGATTATAAGGGAGGAGCTATCTCAGCTTACCCACCCGGCAATATTACGATTGAGGGGAATAGAATCAATTCTTTTAATGATTATGCGTATTACGATATAGGTAAAAATGCAACAGTCAGTGAACGGGGCATTACAGTCAACGGAACGCAATACCATGATCTTACTGAAACAAAGATGGGCTTCCTGCAAAATGTCGTGATTAAAGGCAATTATGTGAATGATGTCCGGGCTAATGTCGAGGAATGGGGAGGCATCAGTATTCATGTGACCAAAAATGCCCTTATTGAAAGCAATATCATTGAAAATGGCCTCAACAATGGGATCGCGATGCTTAGCTCCAATAAGTTCACCAAAATCAAAGGAAACATCATAAACCAAATTTATAAATCCGATGAAAAGTTTATTTCAGCGGGCATTGGTATCAGAGGGTCGCATAATAACGGCAGCCCTACAAATGACTATGCCATCACCTCTTTGAACATGAAAAGCAACGTCATTGAAGGGGATAACAGATTTACCGAAGTTGGGCATGAAATCCATGTACAAGACAAAACGGTTTATAACCGCCTGGATGACTGGATTGCCATTTCAGCATTCCTTGACTGGAACAAACCTAATGCGAAAAACAGCATGGAAGATGGTGAAGCCCATCTTCTAGAGTAAGGGAGGGCTGTACAAGATGCTAGTGGGTTTCAAAGTTAAAACGCCCCATTTTAAAAAAGGGACATTGGCCACCTATATTAAGTGTTACATTTGTTTTCTGGAGTGAAGCAATAGGCAAAGCATTACTCTGTAAGTCAAATTGAATCACAGTGGGTAAAAGAGGAAGTGGAAAAGTGAAGATTCTTTATTTGCATCAATATTTCAATACCGATAAAGGCAGTACCCGATCTTATGAAATAGCTAAATTTTTAGTCTCCAAAAATAATAAAGTCACCATCATCACCGGGAATTCCATAGATTCGCGAGAGGGAATAAAGATAATCTCAACCAAAACTAAATATAAACAAGAATATAGTTACCTGAAAAGATTACTATCGTTTGTTCATTATATGTATAAAAGTTTTTTTATTGGGGTGAAGGAGAAGGAGGTAGACGTTGTTTATGCTTCCTCGACCCCTTTGACAATTGGATTGATAGGTATGCTTCTTGCCAAGGTGAAGCGCAGCGAATTTGTTTTTGAAGTAAGGGATTTATGGCCAGATATACCTATTGAGCTGGGAATCATCAGACATGAATGGTTAAAGAGAATTTTATTGAAGCTAGAAAGCATGATTTATTCTTCAGCTGACAAAATCATCGTGCTTTCGCCTGGAATGAAAGAAGATTTATTGAGAAAAGGAGTTAAACGGGAAAAAATTGCTACGGTTACTAACTTTGCGGATATAAACTATTTTTCTTTAATTCGTTCCGAAGATAAAGAAGAGGCATTGGATAAATTAGGTTTGAAAGCGAAGTTTATCTGTTTATATGCAGGCACATTAGGATTTATCAATAATATCGATTATATTTTACAGCTTGCCGAAAAGACGGATGACCCCGATATTGTCTATCTAATTGTAGGGGATGGAAAGGAAAAAGAGCGCTTAATTCAAGTGAAAGAGAGCAAAAACTTAAACAACGTCATTTTCTTGGATCAGGTATCTAAAAAAGAAGCGTACTTATTAATGGCCGTATCTCATATAGGTCTGTGTTTTGTACGTGATAATGAAATATTGGATAGGAATAGCCAAAATAAACTTTTTGATTTTTGGGCAGCCGGAAAACCAACATTAATAAACTATAAAGGCTGGCAGCATGAGGTCATGACAAAATATGATGCAGGTCACGGTTTTGAATATAGTGAACGATCAAAAATGATAGAGTATGTAAAATCAATGAAAAGTGACAAACGAATGTATCTGAAAATACAAGAAAATATAGAGCGTTTAACCCTGAATTATGAGAAAACCAAATTGATTTCAAAACTGGAGAGAACACTGTCGGAATTGGTTGATAATAATCATTGAACATTCATGAACAATGGGTCATTCAGAATTTGATATATTCGTCTGCATCTGACTTAACGTATATTGAAAGATCTAATTTTGGAAAAAGGGTGGAGTTCCATGGAGACTATCGTAAATACAAAGCCAGTGATAACAGGTTGGGTAAAGCGGGAATACCTTAAGAACATTGAACGCATTTTGGATTCCGGCAGGTTAATTTTAGGTGAATATACTCGGAAATTTGAAGAAAGCGTCAGACAATACAGTGATTCTAAGTATGCTGTCGCACTTTCCAGTGCAACGGCAGCCATTGAAATTATTTTAAAGTACCTGGATGTTGAAGGCAAAGAAGTGATCATGCCAAGCAATACGTTTATTTCTCCAGTATATGCGGTGAAAAATGCGAAAGGAAGGGTCGTTCTTTGTGACATTAATTTAGAGGATTTCAATTTGGATTTAACTAGCCTGAGGAACGCCGTGACACCTAAAACGAAAGTTGTCCTAATTACGTATATTGCTGGAAGGATCCCTGATAACATCTTTGAGATTAAAGAGTTCTGTGATGAAAACGATCTTTATCTAATCGAAGATGCTTCACATGCTTTTGGTGCCACTATAAATGGGTATAAAGCAGGCACAATAGGATTTGCTGGGGTTTTTTCAATGTACCCCACTAAAATTGTTACAAGTGCCACAGGAGGTGTCATTACATCGGATGATATAGATTTAATCAAATACTGTGAGTTGTTAAGGCACCATGGGAATGAAAATGGTGCAGTCAATCAAGTATTATCAGGTGACATGCTTCTTAGTGAATTTAATGCATTGCTTGGTTATCTGCAAGTTCAGGAAGCTTATGAGATGATCCAGGTCAGGCAGGAGATCTTCAGTTTCTATAAAGAAAATTTGAAGGATATTTTCCTTGAACACGGTCTTTACTTCCAAGCTTCATCTGACCACAATATATCTTCATTTTATAAAATTATCGTCATGTCTAAAAGCAAAGAGCAGTGCGAAATATTTAAAAAGCATTTAAAAGAGTCTCATATAAACACCGGGCATTGTTATGGGGTCCCATTGCATTTACAGCCCACATTGCTGGAGGAATATCCCCTTGCATCTCTCCCGAATGCCGATAGATTTCGTGAATCTCATTTCACTTTGCCATGTCACTTGGATTTGTCAGATGATGATCTGAAATACATTGTAGCGAAATGTAAACAGGCAGTGGAACATGGCGATTAAAAATAAGATTGGAGTGGTGGGGTCAGGTCCAATAAGCTGTGCCATGATTGATGCCATTAATGAAAGTTCAAATGGAGAGGTGATGGGAATATGGGGGAGAAGATTTCATTTTGCCAAGGAGCTTGCAAAAGAAAAAGGAGTTTCTAGAGTTTATGGATCCCTGAATGAAGTGTTTGAAGATGATGAGCTGGATACTGTTTATATAGCCACTCCAAATGCTTCCCATTATGATCAAGCGATGGCAGCCATTGAGCATGGAAAGAACGTTATTGTGGAGAAAACGGCATTCATGACAGCCGATCAGGCAAATCGGGTTTTCGATGCTGCAGAAAAACAAAATGTTTTTGTGTTTGAGGCAGTAAGATCCATTTATGAACCCAACTTTCAAATTTTAAAGAATGCTATTGAAAAGTTAGGGAAAATCCATGGGGCAACCCTAAAGTATCAAAACTATTCCAAGCAGTATTCGGCCTTATTAAAAGGGGATAAAGCTCCACTTTTCGATGAAAATCATGGTGGCGGGACATTAAGAACGATTGGGATTTATCCTATTTATGCGGCCATTCAATTATTTGGTGTTCCCGTTAGAAGTTATTATTTTAAACAACTGATCGTAAAAAACATTGATTTAGGCGGTACGTGCATTTTTGAATATGAAGATTTTAAAATAACGATGTTGATTTCAAAAATTAACCTAACGACTGATTCAATATCGGAAATTTACGGAGAGAACGGAACCTTGCGTTTTCACTCGTTATACGATATTCGCACAATAAGTTACCGCAGTATCAGTAATGACATGGAAGAAACGATAAGTGAGCCTATTAGCGATAATAGTTTGCTTTATGAAATCACTGAATTTTCAGAATGGATAATGATGAAAGATGTGACAGCGTACAGGAAACAAAAGAACATTACGCTTAAAGCGATATCTATCATTGAACAAGCTTTAAATGGAGGAACATGATGAAAAAAATATTGCTAGTAACAGCACACCCAGATGATGCGGAAATTAGTATGGGCGGTACCATTCGTAAGCTATTGAACCAAGGGCATTACATTATCAACATCATATTTTCCATCCCTTCAAATATCGAGGTCAGGAAAAAAGAAGCAATAGAGTCATCAGAGAATTTTGGTTATGAGGTGCAGTTTTCCAAGTATTGTGAGGGTAATAACGTTGAAGATATCCCTCTTCATAAATTAATAAAAGAGCTAGACGACATCATCGAAAAGATGGATCCGGACGAAGTCTACACACATTGGATGAATGACAGTCATCAAGATCATCAAAAGTTATCAAAGGTGGTAAGAAGCTGTTTCAGGAAAAAACAATTCACCATATATGAATTCGAACAAATTAACCAAAATAATAACATCGCCGCCAATCAATTTCATCCGAATATTTATAGTGATATTACAGAGTTCATGGAAGATAAAAAACGTATGATTACCATGTTCCAATCACAGCTAACGGGTTATATGGGGCATTATTTAGTGAATGCGGAGCATATTGGCAGTTGGAGGGGTTCCCAAGTGAATTGCAAATACGCGGAGACATTCCTATTAATTTTTTCAAAAGAGGTTTTGTAGGTGGAAAAAAAGAAGATAGTCACAATTCACCAGCCCAATTTCCTGCCCTGGATTGGTTTGATTCATAAGGTTTTTCAATCGGACATTTTTATATATTTGGCCGATGTGAAATACTCTTCAAGCAATTTTCAAAATAAAACATATATTCAAGGGGCTGATGGAAAAGAGTCAAGGCTAACTGTACCGCTCCAAAAAAAGCCTGAAATGCTGGATGAAAAATTAATCAGCTATCATTCCCCAAATCAAAAATGGAAAAGGAATCATTTGAAGCAAATATCGGAAGTTTATAAAAAAACTCGGCACTTCCAAGATTTTTTCCCGCTGTTGGAAGAAGCATATCAAAAAGAACACGCTTTGTTAGTCGATTTAAATATTCATTTATTTGAATTGATTTTAAAGTATTTAAACTATGAAGGAGAAACACATCTTTCCAATGATATTAACACTTCCTTTGGAAAAACGGAGAGATTAGTCAGCTTAGTTAAGCAAACCGGAGGTACATGCTACTTAAGCGGGAAAAGCGGAAAGGATTACTTGGAAGAAGAATTGTTTCATAAAGAAGGAATTGAAGTCGTTTATCAAAAGTTCATCCATCCCGTGTATTATGTGAAAAATGAAAAGGAATGTGTAGAAAGTTTATCGATTCTAGACTGGATCATGCACGTTTCGGCGGATCAAATAAAAGAAACGTTAACGAAAGATATATTAGGCAAATCAAAACAATGTAAATGAGTATATCAAATAGAGATGTGGCGTGGTTGAAAATATGAAAATGAAAAATGAATTTATAAATAAGATCCTTTTATTATTAACAGGGAATTCACTTGCACAGCTTATTCTATTCGCAAGTTCTCCCATACTGACAAGAATATATACACCAGAAGATTTTGGGGTGTTTTCAACCTATACGTCACTTTTGGCCATTCTCATATCATTTTCATCCCTTTGTTTAGAAAAGGCGATCCCCCTAGAAAAAAACCATAGTAATATGGTTCACTTGATGTACATTAGCATGTTTACGATTGCTGTCGTTTGTATCCTGAATATAGGTTTGGGGTTCCTTAATCTATCATTATTTCGATTATACGGTATAGAAGCTTCGATTATGAATGACTTTTTACTTTCAATTGGCCTGTTTTTTGCTGGAATCTATCAAGTGATGAGCTACTGGATGTTAAAAGAAGATAAGTTTAAAGGGCTAACTCATTCTAAACTGCTTCAATCGATTAGCAATGTAACAAGTCAGTTCTCACTCATTTCCATTAATCATGTGACTCCAGGAATTGGTTTAATAGCGGGAGATATGATAGGACGGGGAATAACCCTTGTGTACATTTGGCGATATTTCTTAAAGCGAATGCATTGGCCAAAAGTGAACTATAGGAGAATCGGTTATTTGCTTAAAAAATATGAGAAATTTGCGAAATACTCCACATGGTCAACCCTCTTAAGTTCCTTATCCCTGCAAATCATTTTTTTGTTATTGATGCGTCTATACGGACCTGACGTGACAGGGCATTTTTCCATGGCTTCAAAAACGATAGGTCTGCCCATTACGATGGTGGGAGCGAGCATTTCGACAGTATTCTATGCCGAAGTGGCAAAAAGCATTTCAAATGAACCAGGAAGAGTTTTACATTTGTATAAGAGCATTATGACTAAAACGGCCATGTTAGGTGTGCCGTCAATGGCAATTTTGGCATGGATAGCACCCGGTGTCTTCAGCTTTGTTTTTGGTGAAGAGTGGCGTGTTTCCGGTGAATATGTGACATTGATGTCATTTATGTTTATAAGTCAAGTGATTGTCATGCCAGTTTCCCAAATATTATATTTAGCCAAAAAACAACGGACTCAGCTCTTATGGGATGTTTCAAGGCTGTTACTGTCATCGATTGGAGTACTGGTCATTTTCATTTCAGGGGGCTCAGCTGAAGCAGCCATTTTATACTTTAGCATTTGTATGGGGGCCAGCTACTACTTTTTTGTTCTCCTTGGCTATAGGGCGATACATTCCATAGATCGAGAGGATACCTAAAAAAATGAAGCTGATTCAACTGGGTCTGGTAGGAATATACGTCTGGTTACTGGATATATCCTACGTTTACTTTATTTCCCCAGAATATGCTTATATGGGGTATATATATCGGCAACATCCAAGTGCAATCATGATAGTGATTTCCATGGTTTTCATTATATTGCCAGCCATATTCGTAAAAAAGGAACTGGATAAGCCGTCGGAACTCGTTTTCTGGATTTTATATTTTATTGTCTATATACCGGTAGTATGGGTTCCGAACTATTTATTTACGCTGCAGCCCGATTTTATATATACGAATGTACTTTTGTTTTTTTGTTTACTTATCATTGGGAATGTAAATAGATTGCCAGCCATGAAGTTTACACCTCCTAATGTTAATCCCGGTCTATTAAAAATCATTTTTGTTATAACATTATTGATTTTTTTTCTTTACATTTTCAAAGTTTCGGGGGGAATTAGTCTAAAGCCCCCTATCAATTCTGAGGATATCTATGATAAGCGAATGACCTTTCGAACAAAACTAACCCCTCTTGCAGGCTATATTATACAGTGGCTTGCAAAAGTATGTAATCCATTGGTCGTGACCATTGGCTTATGCAAAAAAAAATATACCTATGTGGTTATCGGACTAGGGCTGCAATATCTTTTGTACACGGTCAATGGCTTGAAATCCACTCTATTATCGACTGGATTATTAATCATTGTATTCATTGCTTTTCGGAAGAAGGGAAGGGATTTTTCCATCCTTTTTTGTATAAGTCTTTGCTCTCTGTTAGGCATCAGCATTTTTCTGGATTTTATCCTTGATCAGGCATATTTTTCTAATTTATTTGCCAGAAGGATGATCATCACACCGGGCTTGCTGACAAGCTATTATATAGACTTCTTTTCAACTCATCCAAAAGCCTTGCTATCGTATAATATTTTAGAAAAATTCATAGATCCTGTTTATGACAAGAGTCCGCCATACATTATCGGTACAGAGTACTTTGGCCGACCAGAAATGGCAGCCAACGCCAATATGTTCGCCGATGCTTTTGCTAATTTCGGTTATATTGGATTCTTGGTTTATACAGTGATCTTAGCAGCGATATTATGGTTTTATGATAGCCTTACGCAAAATGAAAAGTGGCAAGGTGTCGGCATAATCCTGTTTGTTGTACCTGCATGGTGTTTAGCGGATACTGCGCTTACCACAACGTTTGTGACAGGCGGGATGTTTTTTACTTTCGTTATCATGTATTTATTGTTAGGGTCAGATTTACAAAAGGGAGATAACAGATGAAGTTATTTTATAATATTAGTTCGGTGCACCCATGGAATGATACGAGGATTTATTTCCGGCAAGCCTTTTCTTTTGGAGAAAAGGGAATTTACAAGGTGAAGCATATAGCGATTGAAAATAACTTGATCCCTGAAAACATCCCTGCCAATATCGAAGTTGAACTGTTGACTAAGAAATCCAGGAAAGGGCGAATGTTGAATTGGATTGCTCTTTACCGCAAGATCAATAAAGATAAACCTGATGTGATTCAGTTTCATGATCCGGAGCTGCTGATTTTAATGAACATCATAAGAAGGATTCCCAGTTATCATCCAGTCATTGTTTATGACATGCATGAAAATGTACCAAAGGTCCTTATGAGAAAAAAAATCCCCGGAATTGCATTGAGAATGTATCGTCTTTTGGAGAAACGATTGCTAAGGGCATGCAGCGGGGTCGTGTTTGCAGAAATGACGTATAAAGAGGATTATCAGTTCTTAACTTGTCCAACAACAGATGTGTACAATTACCCGAAAATTCCTGAAATGGAAGAAAACAAAGGAAAAGAAGATGTTTTCACTTTTATCTACCTAGGAAGCATCTCTGATATACGTGGCGGGGAAACCATGCTGATTCTTGCAAAAAGATTAGTAGAATTAAAGAAAGTGTTTCATATGAAGATCATTGGAACGGGCAGGGAAGGCTATATCGAAAAATTGAATACATTCATTCTGGACAACGGCTTGGAAGATTATATCAGCCTAGAGGGTGTAATGGCTTTTGATAAAGCATTCGAATCCATCCAGAAAGCACATGCAGGCATGGCATTTTTAGTTCCTGATCCTAATTTCATGGGTGGTAAAACAACAAAGTGTTTTGAATATATGGCCGCGGGCATTCCATTTATGGTTTCTGATTTTCTTATTCAAGATGTACTGGATAAATGGAGCTGTGGAGTGTCGGCCGATGCAGCGAACATGGATGATATGGTTCAAAAAGCGGCTTATTTACTGGAATCCCCAGCCATGGCAGCGAACATGGGGGAACGAGGAAAAGCTGCATATAGACAAGAATATAATTGGGAGAATGAAGAGGAAAAACTACTATCTTTGTTTGATGAATTAAATTCATGCTCCTAGGAGGTTTGCTATGGGATTATTTAAATGGATAAATAAATTGGCATTTATCAGTAACTGGGGGAGACTGGGCGGAATCCACGGATTAATCGTCATGTTCGTTTACCGGATAGGCAATATCATTTACTATAAAGTGAACGTTCCAATCTTAAAACAAGCATTATGGATTGTGTACCGCATGATTGATTTGTTAATTATAAGACTCTTCATGAACTGTGAATTTCCCGCGCAATCTCAAATAGGAAAAAAGTTGCATCTTCCACATGGAGCTAAAGGCATTATAATCAATCCGTTTACTAAAATAGGGGATCACGTTACAATATTGCATCAAGTAACGTTCGGGCAAAGTAAAGAAAGCAGAAAAGCTCCTGAGGTTTGTGATTATGCATATATTGGAGTGGGCGCTAAAGTATTGGGCGGCATCCGAATTGGCAAGAATTCGAAAGTGGGGGCAAATGCAGTTGTTTTGACACCCGTTCCCGATAATTGCACGGCAGTTGGAGTACCAAGTGTGATTAAAGGTAAGCAGAAAGAAAACGTTATAAAATAATTGCACGTAAACAAATAAAGGAGTGTTCAATTAGCCTAATTGAACACTCCTTTTAATTATCCCATGTTGCCCTTCATGAGATGATCGATCAAGCCAGGAAAATCAGTTGATAAAGAAATAGGGCAGCAAACAAGTAGACGAATGGATGGACTTCACGGAATTTGCCTCTTGCCATTTTTAATATGGGATAGGCGATGAACCCGAGTGCTATCCCGTTGGCGATGCTTGATGTTAAAGGCATGGCGACAATGACCAAAAAGGCTGGGAATGATTCATCAAAGTGTGTCCAGTCAATTTCATTAATGCTCTTAATCATCATGCTTCCGACGATGATCAAGCTAGGTGCCGTGATTGCCGCTACATTTGAGACTGCTCCTATCAACGGGCTGAAGAAGGCGGTTATTAGGAAAAGGATGGCCACGACCAACGCGGTTAAACCTGTCTTGCCGCCCGCTCCTACACCAGCTGATGATTCAACCGAGGCAGCGGTCGGGCTTGTGCCGAACATGGCGCCGACAGTAGTGCCGATCGAATCTGCAAAGAAGGCACTGCCGGATTTTTCAAGCTTATTTTCCTTCAGCAATCCAGCTTGACGGACAATGCCCAATAAAGCACCGGTCGTATCGAAAAGCATGACAAGCAAAATGGAGAAGACGACGCCATATAGCCCGTAGTTAATGACATCGGCGATAGATGTGATGGGATTGGCGACTATTATTCCTTCAGGTAAGGAAGGGGTGGAGACCAGGCCGTTAATTTCCAATTGGCCTGTAAAGAAAGCGATTATGGCGGTCACGATCATTCCGATGAATATCGCTCCCTGCACATTGCGAACGATCAGCACGATCGTTATGACCAGACCAACCAATGTAAGTGCCACACTGGGATCCCTGAAGCTTCCAAGGGTAACCAGGTTGGATTCATGCTGTGTGACGACACCAGACAAACGAAGTCCGATGAAGGTGATGAAAAGCCCGATTCCGGCACTGATTGCATGCTTTAAGTTATTAGGGATGGCCTCGATCAATTTTGAACGGAAAGAGGTTAGGGATAAAAGGATAAAGATGATACCGGTAACAAAGACTGCAGAGAAAGCAACTGTGTATGAGATATCATGGGTTCCCAATACCGAGTATGCAAAATAAGCATTCAATCCCATTGCTGGTGCTATGACAATTGGGTAATTGGCTAAAAGGGCCATGCATAGGGTACCGACTATTATTGCGATTATGGTTGCTGTGAATGCCTGGTCGAATGGAACACCGGCATCAGAAAGGATCATGGGGTTTACAACGATGATATAAGCTAGTGTTAAAAAGGTTGTAAGCCCCGCAAGTACTTCCGTTTTAATATTTGAATTCCGTTCTTTTAATTTAAACATGCGGTCACTCCTTTTTTATATACAAAAAATCCTTGCAAAAATCTACAAGGAGGAGATGCTTACCCTTTTTCAAGTAAGTAGCTCGATAGATGGATAATAAATCTTATAAATTATATTAGAAAAATAACTAAAGTACAATAGGATGAAAAATTTTAAGGTACAGGTTTTCTCGAAAATAGATAATGATATACTAACAAATAGCTTAGACTAAGGATAATGACTTGAAGTGAAGGCAGCTGTTACCATTTAAGTGGATTTATCAGTAAATTAAATGAAGAAATTCAGAAAGTAGGCCCATACATGACAGAATTCATCGACCTTGGCGTCAGCCCGGCGATTAACAACATATTAAAGCAAATAGGAATATCCGCCCCTACCCCGATTCAGGAGAAATCGATACCCGATATCCTTGCTGGAAGGGATGTCATCGCAAAGGCGCAGACAGGAACGGGGAAGACTTTGGCCTTTTTGCTGCCAATCCTGGAAAAAGTCGATCCCGCCGCATCCCACATACAATCACTGATCGTCACGCCAACAAGGGAATTGGCTTTGCAAATCACTGCTGAATTGAAAAAATTCGCTGATGAAATCGAAGGGCTTCAAGTGCTTGCAGTTTATGGCGGACAGGATGTCGAGCAGCAAATGAAAAAGCTGACAAGAAACATTTCCGTGGTGGTCGCCACGCCAGGCAGGTTATTAGATCATTTACGAAGAGGCACCATCGATCTCTCACAAACTGGAACGCTTGTGCTAGATGAAGCTGATCAAATGCTTCATATTGGGTTTTTACCAGAAGTGGAAGAAATCATGGAACAGCTTCCAGAGGAGCGCCAAACGCTGCTCTTTTCAGCGACGATGCCTGAACAGGTTCATCAATTGGCTAAACGCTATATGACTAAACCATTAACTGCCGCTGTGAAGGCTGAGCAAGTAACGGTCGAGAAAATCAGGCAGCTTGTCATCGAGACGACCGATCGTGCCAAACAATCTTCATTAATCAACATGATCAAAGAAGAACAGCCATACCTTGCAATCATATTTTGCCGTACAAAACGTCGCGTTTCGGTATTGAATGATGCCCTGAAGGCAGCTGGATTCAATTCTGAAGAGCTTCATGGTGACCTTTCACAGGCAAAGCGGGAACGTGTCATGAAAAACTTCAGAGACGCAAAGCTTCAATATTTAGTGGCGACGGATGTTGCTGCACGAGGGCTTGATGTAGAAGGCGTGACCCATGTGTTTAATTACGATGTTCCCGAGGATGCAGAAAGTTACATCCACCGAATCGGCCGGACGGGCCGCGCGGGTGAGAATGGCTTGGCTGTCACCTTCATAGCAACGAAGGATCTTCAGCTATTAAGCGATATTGAAAAAGGGATCTCCATGAAAATCGAAAGAAGGACGATTGAAGGAGTGAAAATGTTCCAACCCGATGAGGTGAGGCAAAAAAGGAAGCGTCATGATGACTCTTCCGATGAGGGTACTCGCCGCCCGCGTTCGGGAGGAGGAAGGAAACATCGGGAACGGATCGATACGAGAGGACCGAATAGGGGCAGTCACCGTTCTGTAAATCAAGCGGACAATCGTGAAGTCGAGAGGGAGAAACCACGTGGAGGCCGGATGGAAAACAGCCGCGGGCCTATACGTGAGGATTCACGTGGAGTTCGTTCGGAAAACAACCGCGGACCAAGGCGAGAGAATCCGCGGAGTGGCCGCTCGGAAGACGGCCGTGGACAAAAGCGTGACAATCCACGAGGAGGTCAAAGAGACAGCCGTAGATCAACTAGTACACAAGGCGCGAGTAATCGCAGAGGTGGATCTGGCAGCAGCCCCAATAGAGGGAGAAACCGGTAAAAGGGGGAGACGGGAGTGAACAAGCCTTGGTTGGCAGAATATCCAGTTTCTCTGGAGCTGGCAGGGAAATTGATCATGCTGCAGTTTCCGGAAATTGAGTTGAAAGAGATCAAGCAACTTGGGGAGGGTTTCGATAACACGGTCATACAAATCAATGGGCAATTTGTATTCCGTTTTCCCCGCCGCCCTATTGCAGTTACGTTGATTCAAGTGGAAAACCAGCTTTTGCCTTCCATTGCAGGCACTTTTCCGCTTGCTATCCCTGAACCCATTTTTTTAGGGAAACCAAGCACTTTGTATCCTTATCCTTTTACCGGTTATAAAATGGTGAAAGGACACTTGCCTGTAGAAGGAGCAAAAGCAAATAAGGTCGAATCGGCAAAAAGATTTGCCCGCTTTTTGAAGGTTCTTCACAGTTTCCCTGTCGAAAAGGCTATGCGTTTAGGTGTGCAGCCTGATGGGATGATGAGGCTGGATGTACCCTATCGAAAGAAATCACTTATGGAAAATGTCTCGAATCTAATAAAGCTAGGATACTTTGAACAGGCGCATGCAGTTAAGGATTTTGTTGAAACCTTAGGTGAATTGGATGTTCTGCATCCGATTTCGCTCGTTCACGGAGACATCCATATCCGGAATGTTTTACTTGATGACGAAGGCGTTCTCGCAGGTGTCATTGATTGGGGAGATGTCCATATCGGGAATCCAGCCATTGATTTCTCCTTTTTATACAGTTATTTCCCAAAAGAGGTGCGCAGTGCTTTTTTCGAAATCTATGGTGAAATCGAAAAGGAAACAGAGAGCCTAGCCCGGTTCAGAGCCATATATATGCTTGTTACATTACTCGTTTATGGCATAGATCGCCAAGATGAAGAGCTGATTGCCATTACGAGTACCGGTTTGGAATTTGCTATAGAAGAATAATTTTCATGCTCTTTTGATGTTTAGGAGGTACATATGAAGGCAAGTTATTATCAAACAATCACATTAATGGCGAACATATTGGATCAAGCTAATATTCCCTACCAATATACAGGTCGATCTGCTCTTTTCGTACAAGGAGTAGAAATCGATGACTATAAGGAAATCGACATGGATGTACAATGGGATGTCTTTAATGAGGCTTTGGATCTTTTTTCCGAATACGTGCCAACAAAGCCTGAAAGAAGTCCTGAGACTGCATTCTTTCTAATGGATGTCGAGGGGATATCTGTCACTGTTCGCTGCCGGTTTAACACGACCATTAAAACGGATCCTTATCGTTTATCCATAAAGATGGGGGATATGGAGGTTTGGTGCAGGTCGTTATACAGTTATTTATACGAAGAAGAAATGAGAAAGTTCAGTGCCGAGATTCATGCTTACTTATCAGCCGAGCAGAAGGGGTTCACAGCGGAAAATGAACAAGCCTGGAACCAGAATAATTATTTAGCGCTTGTCAATCGTTATGGAGATCCCGTTGAATTGGCATCAAAAATCAAACAAAACCCAAAATGGAGACTGCACCCTTTTTATAAATATATGGGGGAAATATCCGGCAAAAAAATCACTCATTTGATGGGATCGAACGGTGTTAAGGCAGTTGCACTGGCCATATTGGGAGCAGAAGTGAAAGTTGTTGATTTTTCCCAGGAAAACGCAATGTTTGCAAATGAGCTGGCAAGTGGCGCCAAAGTCTCCATCGAGTATATCGTTTCGGATGTCCTTTCGCTATCACCCGAGCATGAATCGGGGAATCAGGATTTGGTTTTAATGGAGCTCGGTGTCCTTCATTACTTAATAGATCTGCAGCCGTTATTTGAAAAAATTAAAAAGATGCTGAAACCCGGAGGCCGATTCGTACTGCATGAATTTCATCCGATTTCAACAAAGCTCATTACTTCAAATGGTAAAAAACATAAAATAACAGGCAACTATTTCGCTCCGGCAATCGAAAACAATGAGGTCGCCTTTTCGAAGCATATGCCGGATGAGGAAAAAGGGAGCCTTTCAAGAGTTGTACAGCGTAAGTGGACAATCGGGGAACTTATAACGTCAATAGGTCAATCAGGACTCGTTATTAAAGTGCTCGAGGAAGAACCGAATCATAAAATCCATGATATTGGGCTTCCGAAAACATATACCTTGGTGGCGGAACGAGTTTAAGCTGCATGATGAGGAAATGAAAGCTGACTGAAGGAGTGTTTTCAGTCAGCTTTTTATTTATTCCACAATAAAGGGGATGCCGCTTCTGCAGCATCCCCGAAAAAATTAATTTTGTGCCGACCATTCCTCTACATCCCATACTTTGGTAACCCAATCTTCATAGAAATCAGGTTCATGGCATACGAGGACAATCGTTCCTTTATACTCTTTCAATGCTCGTTTCAGTTCTTCTTTTGCAACGACATCCAAATGGTTCGTCGGTTCATCGAATAACAGCCAATTGCTTTCGGTAAGCATGAGTTTACATAGGCGCACTTTAGCTTGTTCCCCACCGCTTAAATGGCTCATCGGACGTGTAATGTGCTCGTTTTTCAAACCGACACGGGCAAGAATCGCACGTACCTGCGGTTGGTCCAGATGCGGAAATGCATTCCATACTTCATCGATCGGCGTCGTATCGCCTGCTTTCACTTCTTGTTCAAAATACGAAGAAAAAAGGAAATCGCCAAGTGATCTTTTACCTCCTAGAGGATCGATTTTACCCAAAATCGTTTTTAATAGAGTGGATTTACCAACTCCGTTACAGCCGACCACGGCAATTTTTTCTCCCCGCTCGATGGTCATGGACAACTTCGGAAGCAATGGGCGGTCATATCCGATTTCCAGATCTTCACCTTCAAAGACATAACGGCTGCTCGCACGTGACTCTTTAAAGTCAAAGGTAGGTTTCATTGCAGTTTCCGGACGATCGATGCGTTCCATGCGATTCAATTGCTTTTGACGGCTCTTTGCCCGTCCGGTCGTTGAATAGCGTGCTTTATTCTTTGCAATGAAATCTTCCTGCTTTTTAATGAATTCGCGCTGTTTTTCATAGGCGTTAATATGTTGGTTTTTATTCAATTCAGCCAGCTCAAGGAACTTTTCATAAGTTGCCGTGTAACGGGTCAATTTAGAAAATTCAAGATGGAAGATGACGTCGACGACGCCGTTCATGAACTCGGTATCATGCGAAATCAATAGAAATGCATGTGGATATTCCTTTAAGTAGCTGCTCAGCCAGCGGATATGCTCCACATCCAAGTAGTTCGTCGGTTCATCAAGAAGCAGTACTTCAGGCTGTTCCAAAAGTAGCTTGGCTAGTAAAACCTTTGTCCGTTGTCCGCCGCTAAGGGCAGAGACATCACGGTCCAAACCGATTGCATCCAACCCTAAACCGCGGGCCGCTTCTTCAATTTTAATATCCAGATTGTAAAAACCGCCGGCTTCCAGCTTGTCCTGGATTTCACCCATTTGTTCCAAGAGTTCTTCAAGTTCCTCCGGAGTGGCCGTACCCATTTTCTCTGTAACTTCATTCAGTGCTTTTTCCTGCTCGAATAAAGGCAAGTAGGCATCCCGTAAGACGTCGCGAATCGATTTACCTTTTGAAAGTATCGTATGTTGATCAAGATAGCCATATTCGACACCAGGTGTCCATTCGACCCGGCCATCATCATGGATAAGTTGTCCTGTAATGATATTCATCATCGTTGATTTCCCGACACCATTTGCCCCGACCAGACCAACATGTTCGCCGGCCATCAGGCGGAAGGAAACATCCTTGAATAAGGTACGGTCGCCAAAGCTGTGTGCTAATTTATCTATAGAAAGTAAGCTCATTTATATTGAACCTCCCAATTAATTTGAAAAAATCCCTACGTTTCATCATACTAAAATCTGCACGGGAATGCTATCTAATCTATTAATTTACATATATGTGGGTACGGGGAATCCTTAAAGTGAACCAATAGATCCAATGCCATGGTGCATTATCGCCCTGTCATAAATTATATGAGATAATAGAGGAACCAGTTTAAAAGCGAAAGGATGTTAATATGAGTAAAACAGTCGTACTGGCCGAGAAACCCTCGGTCGGAAGAGATATAGCAAAAGTGCTGAATTGTGGAAAAAAGGGGAATGGCTTTTTTGAAGGCGATCAGTATATCGTCACTTGGGCACTGGGTCATTTGGTTACCCATGCAGATCCGGAATCTTATGATGAAAAATATAAAACGTGGCGCCTTGAGGACCTGCCCATGTTGCCGCCTGCTTTGAAATTGGTCGTGATCAAGCAATCAGGCAAACAGTTTCAATCGGTTAAAACACAATTGAATCGCAATGATGTCAAGGATGTCATCATTGCAACGGATGCAGGCCGTGAAGGGGAACTTGTTGCACGCTGGATTCTCGAAAAAGCGAATGTGAAGAAGCCGGTCAAGCGGCTTTGGATTTCCTCTGTAACGGATAAAGCGATCAAAGATGGATTTAAAAATCTGAAAGATGGCAAGGAGTATGAAAATCTATTTGCCTCTGCTGTAGCAAGGGCGGAAGCGGACTGGATCGTTGGGATGAACGCGACGCGTGCCCTAACGACCAAGCACAATGCCCAGTTATCCTGCGGGAGGGTCCAAACGCCGACACTTGCGATGATTGCAAAAAAAGAAGAGGAAATAAAACAATTCCAGCCTAAGAAATATTATGGCGTTTCGGCAATTGCAGAACCCAATTTGCGCCTCGTCTGGCAAGATGCCCAATCAAAAGATATCCGCACATTTGATAAAAACAAGGCAGAAAAGGTTCTTGCAGCCGTTAAGGGGAAAAGTGCAGAAGTGGTTGAAGTGAACAAGGCACATAAGAAAAGTTTTGCCCCTTCCTTATATGATTTAACAGAACTTCAACGGGATGCCAATAAGAAATTCGGCTATTCGGCGAAGGAGACGTTATCGATCATGCAGCGCTTATATGAAAGCCATAAGGTCTTGACTTATCCAAGGACGGATTCACGCTTTTTATCAACGGATTTGGTTGATACGCTAAAAGAAAGATTACAGGCTGTAAGCATTAAACCATATGCCCAGTATGCATCAAGGATCCTGCGCAGCCCGATTAAAACAAATAAATCGTTCGTGGACGATAGCAAGGTTTCTGATCACCATGCAATCATCCCCACTGAGCAAACGCCGCTACCGGGAAAACTGAGCGACAAAGAATCGAAAATCTATGATTTGGTCGTTAAAAGGTTCCTTGCTGTATTGATGCCGCCTTTTGAATATGAACAAACGACCATCACCGCAAAAATGGGGCAGGAGACGTTCATGGCAAAAGGGAAGGTCATCCTGAAGTCAGGTTGGAAGGAAGTTTATGATCACCAATTCGATGAGGAAGAAGCTAAAGATGGCCTTGCGGAGCAACTGCTTCCGAACGTTCAAAAAGGTGACAGTTTAACCATTTCGACTGTGAAACAAACAGAGGGTGAAACGAAACCGCCGGAACCATTCAATGAGGGGTCGCTTCTTTCGGCAATGGAGAATCCTGCTCGTTTCATGGCAGGGGAAAGCAAAGAGCTCATCAAGACTCTTGGTGAAACTGGCGGGATTGGAACTGTTGCAACACGTGCGGATGTTATTGAAAAACTATTCAATAGCTTCCTGATCGAGAAGAGAGGAAAGGGTCTTCATGTCACCTCAAAAGGAAAACAACTTCTTCAATTGGCACCTGAAGACTTGCGTTCTCCAGCTTTGACAGCTCAATGGGAGCAAAAGTTAACTGCGATAGCAAAAGGAAAGCTGCCAAAACAGGCTTTCATCGGTGATATGCGCGCCTACGCCAAAAATATCGTCCATGAAATCAAAAATAGTGATCAAAAATTCAAGCATGATAACGTGTCAGGAACGAAATGTCCTGATTGCGGCAAGCTGATGCTAGAAGTGAATGGTAAAAAGGGAAAAATGCTTGTCTGTCAAGATCGTGATTGCGGCCACAAAAAAAGTGTTTCACGTGTAACAAATGCCAGATGCCCGCAATGCCATAAAAAGATGGAAATGCGCGGTCAAGGAGAAGCACAGACATTCACCTGTAAATGCGGTTTTCACGAAAAACTATCTTCTTACAATAAACGAAGAGGGCAAAATAAAAATCAAAAAGTATCCAAAAATGAAGTATCCAATTATATGAAAAAGCAAAATAAAGAAGAGCCGATCAATACTGCATTGGCAGATGCCTTGGCGAAACTGAAATTCGATAAATAAAAGTAAAAGGATGGAGCAATCGCTCCATCCTTTTTCGGTATATTCCTGCTTCGACTAAATTTCATTCAGTACGGTGCCATGTAATTCATATTCAAGTGTTTTGTCAGTGTGTGTGTGTTTATCCGAATCTACTCGTATGAGCGTACTGAATGGCTTCTGATCACCCGGACTGAAAATTGCTTCATCATTCTCTGGATTCCATAGGCTGTAAATACTCATGATCGTATCTTCCTCCTTTGGATGAGAAGACTAGTAATTCCCATGTTTGATTATCATCCAACTCTTCAATTGACTCTAACGCTGATCACCGGGACTAAACACCGCTGCGTCATTCTCTTTGTTCCATTGGCTTCTGATTGTACTCATCATGCACTATCATCTCCTTTGGTGAGAATGTCTTACAGTATTTGTATACCCGGATGGGACAGGTTAAAACATATATTTCAAAAAAAAATGATTATATCCCGAAATCAGTATTTGTATTTATCGACGTGATAAATAAGACTTTTTTTACTATCAAACAGTTTGTATTCTTGTTCGCCAATATTTCCAACCTTTATGCATAGTTTTGCAATCAGGTTTTATATCTATATGGCTTGATGAAAAAATTTAGCCTTGAGACCTGTGTTTTCTCCATCAAAAAATCAATTGTTCTTAACCAACAGAAAAAAACCCCTGTTACTCCGCGGAAGGACCGCTTGTAACAGGGGTTTATAATTAGCGTCCCAGATAGGAATCGAACCTACGACCTACAGCTTAGGAGGCTGTCGCTCTATCCTGCTGAGCTACTGGGACATATATTAAAGTCGACGACTTATTTATTATATTTCTTATAGGCAAACTTTTCAAGCTAATAGCACATAGTTATGAAAAAAAATCCTCATAAATGTTTAGCGCATCGCAAAGCTCTCGTTTTTCCTCTTTTTTCATTAAATGGAATACTTTATTGTCCATTGGTTTTCTGGTACTATTATACTATAAAAAAATCAGGAGAATGATAGTGAAAAAATATAGAGTTTTAAGGATGGCGGCATTGCTGGGGGTTTTGATTTTACCTGGATGCACACAAGGGATTTTAGAGGGGATAGGCACAAAGACGGCTGCACCGATTGCGGAAGATGACATTGAAGTGGCCGAAGCGGCTGAGAATGGGAGCGGGCAGGATTCGGAGGGGCAAATCGATACGGGAGACTGGATAAAGGCCGAGTCCCCGGTCCAGCTTCCGATTTTGATGTATCACAGCATTTCCCAAGGTAATGGCCTTCGGGTCCCAAGGGAGGAATTCCGATCACAGATGGCTTGGCTTCGGGAGAATGGTTACTATACATTATCCCCTGAAGAAGCATTCCTCGTTTTAGCCGAGAATCGGATGCCAAGTGAGAAGTGCGTCTGGCTTACTTTTGATGATGGCTATACAGATAACTACACGGAGGCTTTCCCGATATTAAAAGAAAATGATATGAAAGCAACTGTCTTCATGATCGGGAAGTCCATAGATAAAGGTCATCACCTGACTGAAAATCAAATGTTGGAGATGAGCAGGGATGGGATTTCGATTGAAAGCCATACCATCAACCATTTGGAGCTGAACCGCATGACGGCAGAGCAGCAAGAAGCGGAAATGGTTCAGTCGAAGGTGCTGTTCGACCGTATCCTCGACCAGGACACGACAGTGCTTTCCTATCCGGTTGGCCGGTATAACGAAGAGAGTCTCAGGCTGTCAGAAGAAGCTGGATACAAAATGGCAGTCACTACCGAACCTGGGGGAGCTTCAAGCGACCAAGGGATGCATGCTCTGCATAGAGTTCGGATTTCACCGGGGTTATCGATCAATGGGTTTGCGTCGCTGATTGAAAATGCTTCAAAGCATTGAAGGCGGAAGGGTCATTTCGCACTTGTTCAGAAAAATCATATAATAATCGATTCTTACATGGTGTATAATGAAGGCAGTGAAAATTATATACATATGAACGATTTGGTGTCTTAATGACTTAAAAGGGAAGTTGGTGAAATGCCAACGCGGTCCCGCCACTGTATATGGGAGCTGACGGCTGTGTACCACTGTATGAGATATGGGAAGGTGCCGTTGACGAAGACCATGAGCCAGGAGACCTGCCAGAATTCGTACACCTGTAACCTACGCGGATGGGAAGGTGTGTGGCAGACCCTAAGATAGAGTCCGTATTGATATTGTTGCCATGCAAGCATCTTCCGTTTAACGGGAGATGCTTTTTGTTTTGGGGGCATCTTCCAGGATTGGTTTTCTCTGTTAGGTATGAAGAAATTAAATAAAAAGATTGTGGGGAATGAAAATGAAGAAGATTTTTGGTCTGATACTGTTAATGTTACTGACTGCAGGCATGATGGTTGGCTGCGGTGGTGCTGCTGATGAAGGAAAAGAAAAGGAGCAAACGAATCATGCTCAACACGAAGCTTTCCCGATTACGATTAAAGATGCAAGTGGGGAAAAAGTAACGATAGAAAAAGAACCGAAGAAAATCGTTTCGTTGATACCAAGTAATACGGAAGTGGTCTTTGCACTTGGTTTGGGTAAAAAGGTCGTTGGTGTTTCCGACAATGATAATTACCCGGAGGAAACGAAAGAAATTCAAAAAGTTGGCGGAATGGAAATGAACACGGAGCTGATTGTCTCCATGAAGCCTGACCTTGTTCTTGCGCATGCATCAAGTGCCCATAATTCAAATGAGGGTTTACAGCAGCTTAAGGATGCTGGAATAGATGTGCTCGTAGTCAATGATGCCCAAAGCTTTGACCAAGTCTATGAGTCTATTGAAATGATTGGACAGGCAACGGGAGAACATGATAAGGCAAACGAAATCGTTGCGGATATGAAAACGAAGCTCAAGGATATCCAGGAAAAGGCCAAATCCGTAAAGGAAGAGGATAGGAAGACCGTTTTAGTGGAAGTTTCGCCTTCACCGGAAATATACACACCTGGAAAAAATACTTTCATGAATGAGATGCTTCAAACTATTTCAGCGAATAATGCGGCTGCTGAATTGGACGGTTGGGCAAAAATTGATGAAGAGTCGATGATTGCTGCAAATCCTGATGTCATCATTACAACGTATGGTTATTATACGAAAGATGCAGTAAGTGAAGTGAAGGGCCGAAAAGGATGGCAAGACGTAAATGCTGTTAAGAATGGCCAAGTCTTTGATGTCCATTCTGACTTGGTGACCCGTTCCGGTCCACGCTTAATAGAGGGAGTAGAGGAACTTGCCAAATCAGTCTATCCGAACCAATTTGACAACTAAATGGGCGTTTGCTTATTTGATTGCGTTGTTCATTTTGTTATTCGCAATGACGATAGGCATTTCCTTTGGTTCGGTGCCAGTACCGATTCCCGTACTTATACAAATAATCGGCAAGGAGATTTTCCACTTGCCGATTTCTGCCGATCCGGATGTGATGCTAACGAATATCGTGATGAACATCCGCTTGCCGCGGGTGCTGCTCGCTGGTTTGGTTGGGGCATCACTTGCGATTGCGGGTGCGGCTTTTCAGGGACTGCTCCGGAACCCGCTCGCTGATCCTTACACATTAGGTATTTCATCAGGAGCATCGGTCGGAGCCGTTTTGACAATATTCTTGAATATATCACTGCCATTCATCGGTTTATATACCCTTCCGGCATTGAGTATCTTATGTTCAGTGCTCACGATGCTCTGCGTACTGACTTTTGCAAAAAAAATGGATCGATCGATGAAAGTGGAAACGATCATTTTAACGGGAATCATTTTCAGCTCGTTTTTAAGTGCCTTCATTTCATTGATGATTGCGCTGACGGGTGATGAATTAAGACAAATCATCGGCTGGCTGATGGGAAGCGTCTCAATGCGCGGATGGAATTATATCGTAATCATTTTGCCGTTTTTTATCATTGGTTCGTTGACCTTGATCATGAATACAAGTGAATTGAATGCGATGACTTTCGGGGAAGACCGGGCAAAACACTTAGGTGTGAATGTCAAGCGGCGGAAAATGTGGATCTTGATAGCCGGTTCGACATTGACAGGGGCAGCCGTTGCCGTTTCAGGGGCGATTGGTTTTGTAGGATTGGTCATTCCTCATTTTGTCCGAAAGATTTGGGGACCTGACCATAAACATTTGCTTCCGTTGTCATTGTTGATAGGAGGCGGATTCTTGATATTGGCCGATTTTGTAGCACGAACGATCATTGCCCCATCGGAACTGCCGATCGGGGTGATTACCTCACTTATCGGGGCACCTGCATTTGCGCTGATTTTATTAAAGAGACGGAGAGAAGGGTAAAAACGGATGCTTGAAGTAAAAGGGTTAACAGGTGGATATCACAACAAAGCTGTTTTGGACTCTGTCTCTTTTGATGTACATAAAGGGGAATTATTCGGGATTCTTGGTCCTAATGGCAGCGGGAAAACGACGCTTTTAAGTATGCTTAGCGGGGTGCTCGATTATAAAGGCGGAAGCGTAAGGATAAGCGGCAGGGATTTGAAGGATTATTCGTCAAAACAACTTGCACAGGTCATTGCCGTGCTCCCTCAGCATTCCTCATTAGCTTTCTCCTATACAGTAAAAGAGACGGTCTCACTTGGGCGATATGCCCATCAATCAGGTTGGTTCCATAGTTGGTCCGCAGAAGATGAATCGATTGTCCAGCGGGTGATGGAACAAACGGGAGTAGCTGATTTTCAGGATCTTCATTTTGATCGATTATCAGGAGGGGAAAGACAGAGGGTCCTGCTGGCACAGGCCCTTGCCCAAGAGCCGGAAATCCTTTTTTTGGACGAACCTACGAACCATTTGGATCTTTCCTATCAAAAAGATCTTCTTGATCTAATGAGGAAAATGGCAAAAGAGCAGAAGTTGACCGTTATTTCAATTTTTCATGATTTGAATTTGGCTGGATTATATTGTGATCGGCTTATGCTGCTTGAGAAAGGGCAGATTCAGGTTGTTGATGTGCCGAATGAAGTGCTTCAACAGGAACGGATTCAGGATGTATATCATACGACGATCGAAAAACACCCACATCCCGCCCTTCCGAAACCGCAAATGTTCATCGTTCCGGAAAAGCATGGCCAGGATACTATCCCGTTGGAAATTGATGATTCTTATTTGACAGTCGGATTTGAGATGATTCAATTGAAGTCTCCGATCCCGCTTAGAACGATGTCTTCTGGAGTGACTGGTTCGGGGACGGGCTGGCATAAGTATTTTGTGAATAGGCACGTCCATCATGGCTATGATTGCGAGGATCATCATGTTGAAATGGCCGACTATTTAACAACTCATGGTTTTGAGCCTCAGGAAACGGTAGGGATGATGACAGCTGTCTTTCTCGATACGGTCGCAAGCAAGCTATTAAGAGCTGAAGATTTCTCGGTTTTTATCATTGTAACGGCCGGTGTAGGGAATGCCATCGACGCTTCATTAGCTGACCGGCATTCTTGGAGTTCCGCTCCAGGAACGATAAATACATGGATATTTGTAAATGGACATTTGGCAGAAGAGGCATATATCCACAGTATAGTGACTGCGACCGAGGCAAAAGTAAAAGCGCTTCATGATTTGCATGTCATGGATAAGGTGACAAATACTTGTGCAACAGGAACATCGACAGACAGCATGTTGATTGCGGCAACTCAAAGAGGGGCAAAGCTTCAATATGCAGGCACCATCACTCCGTTAGGGAAGCTGATCAGTCGCGGTGTATATGATTGTACAGTGGAAGCCTTAACGAATAATCGGAAACGGATTGAGGAATTATGATTTATCATCATCTTTTTGCGGTTACGCTGGCGTTCTTCCTTGATTTATTAATTGGAGATCCGCCAAGTTGGCCGCATCCAGTCAAATGGATAGGAACGATGATTAGCAAGTTGGATCTGGCATTCAATAAAGGGGCATATAAGAAACGGAAAGGGCTCTTCATGTTGATCATCGTCCTATCGGCGGTGTTATTGATTACAGTTCTTACCGTTTATTTGGCTTATCTAATCCATCCGCTTGCAGGTATCCTTTGGGAAGCTGTTGTCATTTCCACAACGATAGCTCAGAAGGGCTTGAAGCAAGCTGGGATGGATGTTTGCCTTCCGCTTAATGAACGGAATTTCCCTGAGGCGAGGGTAAAGCTTTCCTATATCGTTGGCCGTGATACGGCTGAGCTTGATGAACCAGAAATCGTCAGGGGCACCGTGGAAACCGTAGCGGAAAATACCAGTGATGGGATTACAGCGCCATTATTTTGGGCAGCTATCGGCGGTGCGCCGCTCGCGATGGTGTACAGGGCGATTAATACCTGCGATTCCATGGTAGGGTACAAGAATGATAAATATGGGCAATTCGGCTGGGCTTCAGCTAAGCTCGATGATATCGTCAACTGGATACCCAGCCGCCTCACCGGCTTCCTGATGTTGCTGAGCTCGAAATCCGGCTATCATGGATTCGGCGCCAGGTGGAAGATATTATTCAATGACGCAAAGAAACATCCAAGCCCGAATAGCGGGTGGTGTGAAGCAGGCGTTGCGGCCATTTTGGGAATCCAGCTTGGAGGCCGGAACATGTACAAAGGAATTGTTTCCGACCGTGCGAGGATGGGAGTTCCGCTTGTTCGATTGGAAGCAAAACATATACCACAAACGATTACCATCATGCATCGGTCATCTTTTCTATTTCTGCTGATGCTATGGCTAGGGGGACTTATTCTTGACATTACCTTCTCATGGCTCTAATCCTCATTATCTTTATGAAGCGCTGGAAATCGAAATGCCTGAATCGGTTCTCGACTTCAGTGCTAACATCAACCCATTGGGTCCGCCTTTACGGATAAAGGAACAGTGGTCTGGGTTTTTCGAAGGGATCCTTCAATATCCAGATCCGCATGCCATTGAACTGACAAAATCAATTGCAAAAAAAGAATCACTTCCTGAGCAATCCGTTTTGATGGGGAACGGTGGTGCTGAAATCATCATGCTGGTAGCGAACGGATTAGCCAATCAAAGGGTGCTAATCATACAGCCGGCATTTGCGGAATATGCTGAAGCTTGTTTGGCAGCGGGCTGTAAGGTCGATTTTCACCAGCTTGATGCTCCTGGGTGGCAATTGGACCTGAAACGATTGATTCCGCGATTACCCGAATATGATGCCATTTTCTTATGTACGCCTAATAATCCGACGGGAGTTTCATTTAAGCGGGATACAGTTAGGGAATTGATCATTGAATGCCAAAAAGCGAATTGCCTGGTTGTCCTGGATGAGGCCTTTTATGATTTCACGGAGGATGCCTTTAGTTATGCTTCTTTAATCAATGCATTTCCACATTTACTCATACTAAGATCAATGACTAAAATCTTTGCGATCCCCGGTTTGAGACTAGGCTATTTGCTTGCGTCACCTGACATCATAAAACGGGTAAGAAATTATAAACCGCATTGGAGCGTCAACCATGTGGCACTTGAAGTAGGGAAAATCTGTCTTGCAGAAGATGCCTATATGAGAAAAACAAGAGACTATATTGCATGGCAAAAGCAAAAACTATTCCTGTTTTATGAGGAGCAGGGGTTGGATGTCTCCGATAGCACAGTTAATTTTTATTTGGTGAAAGATGAATCTTTATCCCTTTTCCCCTTTTTGCTGAAAAAAGGAATCGTACCGCGCCATACCTATAATTTTCCGGGTTTGGATGGAAGGTGGCTTCGGTTTGCAGTGAAGAGTGAACATGATAACGAAGCACTGATGGAGGGGGTAAGACAGTGGAGAAAGCAAGGCTCTGTTTTATAACCGGGGGTGTCCGTTCTGGAAAAAGCAGCTTCGCGGAAAGAAAAGCCCTGGAGTATGCACTCCAGATGGATGGGAACTTGCATTACCTCGCCTGTGGCCGAGTCAGTGACGCTGAGATGGGTGAACGCATCCTTAGGCACCGGAAAGATAGGGAAAGCAGCCCGATTACGTGGAAGACCTCCGAATACGCAACGGATATTACAAGAATAGGGGCGGATATTGATCAGGATTCCATAATTCTGCTTGATTGTCTGACAACCCTGCTTGATAACGAACTATTTGGTCCTGGCCTTCCGCTTGAAGAAGAATTCTTAAATAGCGTTTTTTCAAAAATAATAACCGGAATCAATGAGATAAAAAAACAATCCAATTGTTTAATTGTCGTGAGCAATGAATTGGTGCAGGAACCGATTTTCCAGGATGATTTCCTTCATATATACGGAAAAACACTGGGGTTGCTTCATCAAACGATCGTCGGGCTGGCCGATGAAGCCTATCTAGTGGAAGCGGGAATTCCATTGCGGAAGAAAGGGGGCATGCAGGAATGAGCGGAGTGATCGGATTTTTAATTAACCTGCAGTTCTTTACGGTCTTTCCAATAAAGAAGCAGCTTCCGATGGAGAAGAAATATATTCACCGTGCCATTCAAACCTTTCCATTAGTAGGTCTTTTGCTAGGCTTGATATTGGGCGGCGTTTTGTATGCACTTGTGGAATGGACCCCATTGTCATCGCTTTCGATTGCCTTTTTCCTTTGGTTTTTGACCATGGCATTAACGGGAGGCTTGCATCTCGATGGCTGGATCGATGCAAGTGATGCTTTTTTTTCCTATCAGGATAAAGAGCGGCGATTGGAAATCATGAAGGATTCCAGGACAGGTGCATTCGGTGTCATCTCCGTCATAGTCCTATTGGCCGCCCGGTTTCTATTTATCTATGAAATTGTCGAAAGGGTAAATGAATGGACATACTTCTTGATCATCGCTCTTCCGCTCTTAAGTAAATGTGTGATGGGTTATTTACTCATCCGGATGCCGCTCGCTAAAAAAGAGGGGCTAGGTGCTTTTTTTCAAAGTGCAGTGATGAAATGCAGTTTGCCCATTTATTGGCTGTACCTCCTTGTAAGTTTGGCGCTTGCCTGGATCATCGATTTTAAGCTTGTCCCCTTATTTTTCATCATGTGTCTGGCTGCCGTGTTTTTCCTGGTATATATGAAACGTAAAATCCTCAGTTGGTTCGGTGGGATAACGGGGGATGTACTGGGGGCATCCGTGGAAGGGGTTGAGCTTTGGTTATGGCTGATATTGTGGCTATTACACTACTTCGCCATGGGCTGACAGTAGCTAATGAACGAAAGGCCTATTTAGGCTGGACGGATTCTCCATTAAGTACCGAAGGAGAAAAGGAAATACTGGACTTAAGGGGCTCGTACCCACAGTATGAAAAAATTTTCAGCAGTGATTTGTCCCGATGTGTGGAAACTGCACGCCTGTTGTTTCCAGATGCAGTTCCGATCAAAAACCCTTTGTTCCGTGAGATGAACTTCGGCAATTGGGAAGGGCGGACGTATCATGAGTTGAAGACAGATGGAGATTATCTTAATTGGCTGGTACGTCCCATGGAGGCACTGGTGCCTGGGGGTGAAAGTTATCCGGCATTTTCCGAACGTGTGAATAATGGCTGGAAACAATTGATTGCCTGTAAGGAGAACCGATTTGCCCTAATGACGCATGGAGGGGTAATTCGTGATTTATTGGTCCGCTATGCCCCGAAGGAAAAGTCCTTTTTTGATTGGGGAATTTCCCATGGCAGGGGATATGAGCTGATATGGGAAGACCGGAACAGCTTAAGGAGGGGAGAACGCTGCACTTTGTTACAGGAGGCGCCTATAATGGGAAAACTAAGTGGGTAAAGCAATTGTATGGTTTGGAAAATGATGTCCTTTGGTTATCCGGTTATCGACAAGAACAGCCGGAATTGATTGATTTCCAAGGCAGGGCAGTTGTATTGCAAGGTTTGGATGCATGGATTCAACAAGATGCAGAAAAGATGGATTCAGATTCAATTCGAAGAAGATGGAAGGAAATCATGGCTGATTGGCGAATATGGGAGAATGATAGGGATGAACACAGCTGCATTGTAATCGGTTCTGATATTTCCAAGGGAATTGTCCCGATTGAAGCAAGAGACCGCAGATGGCGCGATGCCTGCGGATGGGTCTATCAAGATGTAGCATCCATATCAAAACGCGTTGATATCATCTGGTATGGAATTAACCAGCGAATAAAGTAGAGGAGGTAATTGGGATGAAAATCTATACACGTACAGGGGATAAGGGACAAACCAGCGTAATCGGAGGTCGGCTTGACAAGGATGACATTCGTGTTGAATCTTATGGAACGGTAGATGAAGTGAATAGCTATATCGGTCTTGCGGTGACAGAATTGGATCCTGCGATATTTACGGATGTACTGGCCGATCTAGAGAAAATCCAGCATGAGTTGTTTGACTGCGGCGGTGATTTGGCAACGGTTTCCGATAAGGCCCCGCAAAAGCTGACGGATGAGGCCATTACCTATTTGGAAGAACGGATAGATACCTTCATACTTGAAGCGCCGGAATTGGAAAAGTTTATCCTGCCTGGCGGCTCAAAAGCGGCTGCAACGATTCACATTGCCCGAACCGTGACAAGAAGGGCAGAACGGCTGGTCGTTTCATTGATTAAGTCGGGTGCGGCCGTTTCACCATTATCACTTCAATATTTAAATCGTTTGTCGGATTACTTCTTTGCTGTTGCACGTGTGATCAATTTCCGTCTTGGTGTAAAAGATGTGGAATATATCCGCAGCGCAAATGTGTTCCGAGGAGGGAAAAGAAAGGAAAAAGAGTAAATATGGATGTAAGAAAAATTAGTGCAATTGCTATATTCATCGCCTTATCGGCGGTAGGGGCAATGATTAAAATCCCTTCACCGATCGGAAGCATCGCTTTGGATAGTTTTCCTGCCCTCTTGGCGGCTGTCATACTTGGCCCGGTATCGGGGGCTATAGTTGCTGGGCTTGGCCATATCATTTCAGCGTTCATCGGCGGCATGACACTTGGGCCATTCCACTTTTTGATCATGGTCGAAATGGCTGTCCTGACATGGATGTTTAGCATTTTATATATAAACGGAAAAAAAGTAGGCGCATTTTTCCTCTTCTTTATCAGTAATGCCTTCGTTTTGGCCCTGCCTTTCGCATTTCTGATCAGCCCTGGCTTTTACACGTTATTGGTTCCGGGGTTAACGTTGGCGACGGCGGTAAATGTAGTATTGGCAGTCCTTTTATTGCCGCGCTTGGAACCTGTTTTGAAAAAAATCATTTTTAAAGATGGATTAGCAGAATGAGTGATTCATTGATTTTGCCATTTTCCGAATCAGATTCCTTGATCGTCTCAAGTGACAATAGCGGCGGGATCGGGCAAAAGGAAAAAGATCTTGTCCATGTCCCTTATGAGGTCGTTGGATATTATTCCTTTCGGGTTGCCGTCATGGAATGCCTGGGTGTTGGCGGAAGACCCGTATCCGTCGTACTAAATAATTTCTGCGGTGATGAAGCCTGGGAGGACTTGACCAGGGGTGTCAGGAAGGGGCTGAATGAATTGGGAATGGAGGATCTCCCCATCACTGGCAGCACAGAAAGTAACATGCCGCTTCTTCAGTCAGCACTTGGTCTTATGGTGATTGGTAAACGAGTGAATGAACGTGTTAAAAAGCAACAGCCCTTACGGAAAATCGCTTTGATCGGCAGGCCGCTCGTTGGAGAAGAAGTAATGGAACAGCAAGAGTGGGTCGCACCATTATCATTATATAAAAGCTTATGTGAAATGGAAGGTGTTCAGGCACTTCCAGTCGGCTCAAAAGGGATAGAATATGAATGGGGGCATCTGGATCAAAGTGGTGAAGGTGTTTCTGTGCATATAAGTGATAAAGTCGATATTGAAAAATCATCAGGACCATCCACCTGCTTCCTCATTGCCTATCCTGAGCAACTGGAGGAAGAAATCAAGCAAAGATCCGGTCCTCTTTTTATTGGCGGTTGATCGATCCATGACTGAATCAGGCATCGAGTTTAGTTCATAATGAACGGGTTCCATGCTTTTTTCATTGAGATCTTACCTTGATGGATTCCTTTCCTATTTAGGGTGAATGCTTGAATAAGATGTTTGGTTTATTTGGATAGGTGGGCTTGTTGCCCGGTTTTATCATGCCAAAGTAAAATGAAACCCATTTATTGCATTACTGCTCGCTTCCGCCATTTTATGGATCACCACAGGTATGGATATTCGGGATGTTGCAGATGCTGTTCAGACAGGGGTAGGTAATATTCTTGGTAATGTTGATCGGAGCTTTGGTGAAGATTCAACATGGAATGATGGGTTGATTTCATAGGAAAACCAATCATTGCGCCTCATGGTTTCATTCTTTACATTAGGTTGCGCTAGAGGTTTTAATAAAGGGGAGCAAAACCAATTCATATCCGCTGCCTCCATCATCTTGATTATTGGAGCGGGCGGTGCATTTAAAAATGTATTGAGCTGCCTGCCGATCATATCTGCTGTCCTGGCGTTATAGTAAATTGCCGCCGGTCCTTACTCCATCACATGTGAATGGAGCAGATTTTGGATGGTCGGCAGTCGCACAGACGATAAAGTCTTGAACGGTTATGGAAATGATTATATCAGTCGTTTCACTTATCCTAATCTTACTATTGAATTCAATTGTTTAAGAGAAAGGAGCATGATGTATATATGAAACATTCAGGTTATATGATGGGGATCGATATTGGCACGACGAGTACGAAAGTTGTTCTTTTTTCAAAAGGGGGGGAGGTTGTCCAATCTTGTTCGAGGGGATATCCTCTGCACAGTCCAACTCCTTCCGTGGCGGAACAAGATCCCGAAGAAATTTATAAAGCGGTCATCATTGCTATAGGCGAGGTCATGATTGCAAGCGGAATAGAAAAGCAAGAACTGGGCTTGATATCGTTCAGTTCGGCGATGCATAGCTTGATCGCCATGGGTAAGGACGGCAACCCGCTTACGAATAGCATTACATGGGCGGATAATCGAAGTGTTGGCTATGCGAGGAAACTGAAGGCTTCGGAACAGGGGATGCAATTGTATCACAGGACCGGAACGCCTGTTCACCCGATGTCCCCAATCACGAAAGTAATGTGGTTAAGAAATGAGCACCCCGGGATTTTTAACGAAACGGACAAATTTATAGGAATTAAAGAATACATCATCTATAAATTTTTCAATGAGTATGTAATGGATTATTCACTCGCTTCTGCAACGGGCATGTTCAACATGAATGAACTGAAGTGGGATGAAGAGGCACTCACCATTGCTGGAATTGGGGCTGATAAGCTGCCGATGCTTGTCCCTACAACGCATATCCTCTCAGGCTTAAGTGAGGAATTAGCTGCAAAAATGAACATTCATGCTGGTACACCGTTTGTAATTGGAGCGAGTGATGGCGTGCTTGCCAACTTAGGTCAAAACGCAATCAAGCCAGGAGTTCTGGCAGTGACAATCGGAACGAGCGGTGCGGTAAGAACCGTCAGTGACAGGCCGCTTACCGATCCCAAAGGCCGGACATTCTGCTATGCCCTTACTGAGAATCATTGGGTAATCGGCGGACCGGTCAACAATGGGGGAATCACCTTCCGATGGGCACGCGATCAATTGGGCCGTGTGGAAATCGAAAAAGCGAAGGCTTCGGGACAGGACTCCTATGAGATTCTGACGGATATGGCTTCTAATATTGCACCTGGTTCTGATGGGTTGATATTCCATCCGTATATGGCAGGGGAACGGGCACCATTATGGAGTGCCGATGCAAGGGGCTCCTTCTTTGGACTGGCGCTTCATCACACTCGTGACCATATGGTCCGGGCAGTACTGGAGGGTGTAATGTATAACTTGTACAGTGTCCTTATAGCCGTAAAGGAATTGACTGGTGCTCCCGAGAAGATTCATGCAAGCGGCGGATTTGTCCGTTCGAAGCTCTGGCGCCAAATCATGGCTGATATATTCAATCAAAACGTGACAATTCCAGAAAGCTTTGAGAGTTCGAGCTTAGGTGCCGCCGTTCTTGGATTATATGCTTTAGGCGAAATCGAAAGCCTTGATGAGGTTGAGGGTATGGTTGGTGAAACGAATGAACTTGTCCCGATCGAAGAGAACGTCAAAGTGTATGAAGAATTGATGTCAATTTATTTATCCGTAAGCAGGCAATTGGAAGGCGACTACAAGAGGATAGCGGATTTCCAAAGACGTCATTTAGAATGACTCTTAGGATGAAAAAACACTGTGTGTGTTTCAATTTGTCGAAAAGAGAGCGGACTTCAGAAAACAACTGGAACTTTTTTTAATAAAAACTGAGGAAAACAGGCTTTTCCTCGAATTTGTCTATAGTCTAAAAGCACAGATGCATAAGCACTGTGCTTTTCTTTTTGCCTGGTAATTAAAATGGTAAGATGGAAGAAAACGATAAGGGGAATTTTCTTATGGGAGCCAGTAAAACGAATGCAATGCGAATTCTTGATAACAAACGTATAGAGTATGGCATGATGAGTTATGATGCCCGCGATGGAAAAATTGATGGGATCACTGTTGCGGACAAGATTGGAAAAGCGCCAGAAACCGTTTTTAAAACGCTTGTCACCCATAACGGACCCCATCAGCTTTACGTATTTGTCATTCCTGTAGCCACCGAACTAGACTTGAAAAAAGCAGCGAAGGCCGCAGGTGCAAAAAAAATTGAAATGCTTGCGGTTAAAGATCTGCAAAAATACACAGGGTACATTCGGGGAGGCTGTTCCCCGATCGGAATGAAAAAACAATACCCGACCTTTATCGATGAAAGTGCAGCAAACCTGACTGAAATCATCGTAAGTGGAGGGAAAATCGGTACACAGATCGTTTTAAAACCGTCAGAATTCCTGGAAGTCACACAAGCGGAATCTGCAGCCCTAATAAAATAAATTGTTTACCTTTAGGTATTCACCCATTAGGCACTTTTTTCATACGCTGTCTTGAAGATCACATCTTTATTGTGAGGGAGAGTGTGAAAGTGACAGGAAAAGTGATGAATTATTTTGCTGGAGGCAATACGGCTAAAGGTTTTTATAGTTTATATGATTCAAATTTAAAAGGTCTGGAAAGATTATTCATATTAAAAGGCGGACCTGGTTCCGGTAAATCGACCATTATGAAAAAAATCGGCCAAGAATGGCTGGATAAAGACTATGACATCGAGTATTTACATTGTTCGTCCGATAATGAATCCATTGATGGAGTAATCATACCGGCTTTGAAAATCGGTATCGTGGATGGGACTGCGCCGCATGTGATTGAGCCGAAGGCACCAGGGGCGATTGAGGAATATGTGAATCTTGGGGCTGCCTGGGATTCCCAGCAACTGGCTTCTGAAAGAGCGGCCATCATAAAGTTGACGAATGCGAGAAGCAAGAGTTTCGAGAAAGCATATACCCTATTCGCTGAAGCATTAAAGATACATGATGAATGGGAAGACATTTACAAGTCAAATATTGATTTCGCAAAATTGAATGGGTTGACCAATAAATTGATTGAAAGCTTTTATAGAGATATCGTCCTTAATAAGAAGTCGGATGTTCGTCACCGATTCTTAGGTGCAGCTACACCAACGGGTGCAGTTGATTTCATACCCAATATTACTGAGGGAATACAAAAACGGTACTTTTTAAAGGGGCGTCCAGGTTCAGGGAAATCAACGATGCTGAAGAAGATTGCAAAGGCTGCGGAGCAAAGGGGCTTTGATGTGGAAATATATCATTGTGGTTTCGATCCGCATAGCTTGGACATGATAATCGTCCGGGAGGTGGGAATCGCCATTTTTGACAGCACATCGCCTCATGAATATTTCCCGAGTTGTGGAGGGGACGAAATCATTGATATATATAAAACGGCCATTTTGCCAGGAACAGATGAAATATATGCCGATCAATTAAAGGATGTTTCCACCAGGTATCGGACGAAAATGAATGAAGCGACAGCAAATCTGGCTAAGGCAAAAGAGCTGCATGACGAACTCGAAAAGATTTATGTAAAAGCAATGGATTTTACAGCCATCGATGATATTCAAAAAGACATCAATGAACAGATTACTGAACGGGCACAAGATGCCGATAGAAAAACGATTCTACATTAAGAAAATAAACTGCGCCTACCTTAATAGGCGCAGTTTATTTATATTCATAAAAGGATTTTTTAACCCCTGAAGCCACATCAAGAATATATACGGGTTTGTTAAACGTGTTTATCCACGCCCTTTCGGTTAAAATAGGGATTATATTGAAAAAAGGGGCCGATTGAATTGATAAAGACGATTGCGATTGATATGGACGGAACATTGCTAAACAAAATGCAAAAGGTCAGTGAGGAAAATAAACAAGCAATCCTGAGGGCGCAAAGCGAGGGAGTGGAAGTGATCATTGCTACTGGAAGATCTTATGTGGAAGCAAGGTTCGCTTTAGATGAAGCAGGCATCGTTTGCCCTGTCATCTGTGTAAATGGTGCGGCCCTCTTCACGGAGGAAGGGGAGATTGCCGCTTCCAATCCAATGTCAGCAGCCACTGCTAAAATGGTCGCTGGATTCCTCGAAGAACAAGGGATTTATTTCGAAATATATACGAGTCAGGGGATTTATTCCAAAGACTATGAAAACGCAATATCTGTTTTGGTTGATGTATTCGTTACAGCCAATCCCGACATTGACCCTGAGGGTATGCGAAAATTTGCAGAGCAGCGTTTACAGCTGGGACAGGTAACCTCCATTTCCGATTATTCCGAGTTATTCAGCCGTTCGAATGAGGAATATTATAAAATTCTCAGCTTCTCAAAGGATTTAACTTTATTAAATCAAATTGCTTCGAAATTGGAAGGACAAGGAGTTACAGTCACTTCATCAGGACGTGAAAATGTAGAAATCATGAGTGAAACGGCTCAAAAAGGTACGGCGCTTGAAACATATGTGAATGGAAAATCCGGCTCGATGCAGGAAACCATGGCTATTGGAGATAATTATAATGATGTATCCATGTTTGAACGGGTAGGTTTGTCTGTCGCAATGGGAAATGCCCCGCTCGAAATTAAAAATCTGTGTGATGAAGTAACAGGCAAGAATGATGAATCAGGCGTCGCGGAGGCCATTTTAAAGGTACTTAAACAGTCAGCCTATTAAACTCAAGAATCAAAGGGGGAAAAGACTTTGAAAAAATTGCTCTTATTTTTCCTTATGGCTACATTGTTTTTAACTGGTTGCAACATGAATGATGACAAAAGCAAAAACCAGCCGAATCCTGACAAAGAAGTGACAGGCACTTTAGGGGAAGATCCGGATGTGTTGGTAACGAACCTGCAGGCCCCGTGGTCGATTCAGAAGAATGGGGACACAATGTATGTGTCAGAGCGGACTGGAACCATCGTCGAATGGGACAAGGATAAGATGACACGGCAAAAGGTCAATCTTAAAAAGACATTGTCAGCTAAAGCCGAAGCTGGATTGCTTGGATTTTTGCTAGCTCCCGACTTCTCTAAGAGCGGGCAAGCTTTCGCCTATTATACTTATGAAGAGGGAGGGAACTCCATCAATCGCATCGTCATTTTAGAAAAAAATGATGATATATGGCAGGAGATGGAGACCTTAATCGACGGAATACCAAGCGGGGACTTCCACCATGGCGGCAGGATCAAGATTGGACCGGATGATAAGCTATATGCAACAACAGGTGATGCAAGAAAGTCTGAAATCGCACAGGACATAGAATCTTTAGGCGGAAAAATTCTGCGCTTGAACCTGGATGGCACCATTCCTAAAGATAATCCTTTCGGGAATTCATATGTCTATTCATACGGTCACCGCAATCCACAAGGTCTTGCTTGGGATGAAGCAGGGCAGTTGTATGATAGTGAGCACGGAGATTCGGCCCACGATGAATTAAATAAAATTGACCCCGGTAAGAACTATGGCTGGCCAGAGATACAGGGCGATGAGCAAAAACCGGATATGATAAAACCATTGATTCATTCCGGTGAAAATACATGGGCTCCTTCAGGCATGGCCTATTTTGACGGAAAGCTTTATTTTGCTGCCTTAAGGGGCGAAGCGCTAAAGAGTTACGATGTAAAGAGCGGAAAACTGACCAATATCATCACGGGCTCAGGAAGGATACGTGATGTATTCGTTGAGGAAGAATTCATATATTTCATAAGCAACAATACGGACGGCCGAGGAAATCCTGATGAAAAGGATGATAAGCTATATCGTTTGCCGCTATCTCGGTTAAATATGCCTTGATGTTATCAATGAGCAGAAAAGAAGCATATATTTGGGAAACCTCGCCAATAGCGGGGTTTCCTTTTTGTGTATGGCACAAAATTCACGAGTAAAAGCGTGAAATTGACGAGTAACGCCCAACTCACGAGTAAAAGCATGAAATTCACGAGTAAAAGCGTGAAACTCACGAGTAAAGGTGTGAAACTCACGGGTAAAAGTGTGAAACTCACGAGTAAAAGCGTGAAACTCACGAGTAAAGGTGTGAAACTCACGGGTAACGCCCAAACTCACGAGTAAAAGCGTGAAATTGACGAGTAAAAGCATGAAACTCAGAGTAAAATCGTGAATCTCCTGAAAAGGGGTTTTTTTGTCTCGGAAGTGGTGGAGAAGCTGAGGATACAGTGTCCCTACGATTGTTTTCGTTCTTCCTGAGGGCTAGACATTTTTAATGAATAGGTGTATAGTTACCTAGGTAACTACTTTACAGGAGGAATACCTTTGTCCTTTCAAAATGGTTTTTTTCATCATAACTTACAATTTTCAAGGTCATTTACGAAAAAGTTAAATGAACAATTGGCCAAGGTTGATCTTTATCATTCCCAATGGTCGATTGTATATTATCTGAGTCAGTTCGGCTGTTCTACGCTTGTTGAAATAAGCACTTATTTAGATGTGGAGAAACCGACGGTAACCAGGACGGTAAACCGGCTGGAAGAGCTTGAGTTGGTTGAACAAGTTCCAGGAAAAGATAAACGGGAACGGAGAATACAGTTAACGGAGTCAGGTTTAAGGACTTATCAAGAGGCCAAAAAGGTAGTTGAGGAATTTGAACTTCAATTAATGAGCGGTTTGGCTGAAGAAGACCGGGAGGCAACGTTACGAACGTTGATTTTCCTGAAGGAAAAATTAAAACAATAGTAAGGAAGAAGGATTGAAATGAATCACAAACCGAAATTGTGGACGAAAGACTTTCTGATTGTTTCGTCTGCGAACTTTTTTCTATTTTTAACTTTTTATGTCCTGATGGTGACATTGACCATTTATACGATGGATAATTTTCATGCTTCGCAAGCACAAGCAGGGCTTGCTTCAAGTATTTTTGTTCTTGGGGCTGTGCTTGTCAGGCCGATTGCAGGGAAAAAAATTGACAAGATCGGCCGCAGAAAGATGTTGCTTGGCTCGTTAATTCTATTCCTGATCGCATCCATCGGCTATTTCCTGGTGAATAGTTTATCCCTCTTATTGATCGATCGGCTTATTCACGGTTTTGCTTTTGGACTTGCCACTACGGCAACTGGAACGATTGCTGCAGATATCATTCCGAATGAAAGACGCGGTGAAGGTACAGGTTACTTTGCCATGAGTACAAACTTGGCAATGGCATTCGGACCGTTCATTGGCTTGCTGATTACACAGCATTTCAGTTATTCCATCATTTTCTATGCAGCCTCCTTATTTGCCGCATTTTCTTTAGTTGCATCATTATTCATGAATGTGCCTGAAGGGGATAAGGGCGGAGCTTCGCCACAAAAAGGATTTAAGATCAGCGACTATTTTGAAAAAAGGGCACTGCCCATTTCCATTTTTATCGGGTTTGCCGGATTTACCTATTCGAGCATCTTGTCCTATTTAACGTCTTTTGCAAAGGAAATGGATTTAATGGATGCGGCGAGCTTTTTCTTTGTCGTTTTTGCCGTTTTCCTTTTGGCGTCCCGTCCGTTTACGGGGCGGATGTTTGATGTGAAGGGGGAAAATGCAGTTATTTACCCATCGCTCTTACTATTTGCCGTCGGAATGGTCATTCTGAGCCAATCCCATCATGGTATTACGCTTCTGATTGCCGGCGCCTTTATCGGAGTGGGGTATGGTACGTTCCAATCAAGCAGTCAAGCGATTTCCATCAAGGAAGCCCCATCAAATCGAATGGGATTAGCCACATCCACGTTTTTTACAATGTATGACTTCGGTATTGGTGTGGGCCCATTCCTATTGGGATTCCTTATTCCATTTACAGGGTTCAAAGGGTTATTCATAGGAATGTCAGTTTTTGCATTCGTACTTATTGGCATTTATTACTTGGCACATGGAAAAAAAGCCTCGGCAAGAGTGAAAATGCAGCATGAGGAACGCTTGTCTGCCTAAATTTTTCAATAGGATTGTATAAAAAGAAGAATTTTGGGGATGCTTATATTATGATTGATTTTCCAAAGTATCCCCCTTTTCACCGCCTGTAATCCACAGGCGTTTTTTTTATGCCTAAACAACAAAGAAAACCGCCTTATTGGCGGTTTCCTTAAAATTTATAGGTCCATAATCTTTCTTTGCGGATCCAGTCTAGGAAATCTGCATCCTGATTTTCGAATTTCTCTTTCCAATCGATAACCATTGCTTCCGTTTGCGAACGGTGGGCAGTGAATGTGGCTACCTTTTTTTCTTCGACGGCAGTGATATCATGGACGATGTCGGGCTGCCCCAATTCGTCAATGCAGTTATTCGAGAAGGCGACACAATGAAGTTTAGGTCTCTCTTTCTCTTCCATTCGTTCCACGGCCCGAACTACAGCCCGTGCTGTCGCTTCATGGTCCGGATGGACACTGTATCCTGGGTAAAACGTAATGATCAATGAAGGATTCAATTCATTGATGGCATCGGTAAATAATGAAGTCAGCTTTTCATCATCTTCGAATTCAATTGTCTTATCACGCAATCCAAGCATGCGTAAATCTTGGATGCCAATCGCATTTGCTGCATCGATTAATTCCTTTTTCCGAATTTTGGGAAGCGATTCCCTTGTTGCGAATGGAGGGTTTCCTAAATTACGTCCCATTTCTCCTAAAGTTAAGCATAAATAGGTGACAGGAGTGCCCGCTTCTCTATGAAGGGCAAGCGTTCCGGAGACCGAGAAGGCTTCATCATCTGGATGTGGGAATATAACTAATACATGGCGTTCTTTTTCCAAGGTATATTTCTCCTTCCGTTCTACTTACAGTAAGTATGTTTATCGGTGAATGGGAGTTTTCATCGGAATCATCATATGATATATATCAAGCAAGTTGTCATCATTCAAAGGGAGTGGGACTGAGCTGCATGGAGACAGCAAGCTTTCCGGAAAAATCAAGGCCTGCCAATAGCAATCTCCCCTGTTCATCCATTTCGAAGTGGTTAACGCCTTCTGCATATACCCAGCCAATATTGAGCTTCAAGCCGACGCGATAGGGTCCATCCCCAACTATCTTGCCATGTTCATACTGTATAAATGCGTTACGAATATAAGCACCTGCCGAGAAGAAAGCTTCATCTACATGAGTGGCATAGGCGCCATTTGTCGTTTCAAGGTGAAGATATACATCTTGTCCGGCGAAAGAATCAATGGCATTTTGCACCTCTGTACGGTCTATTGGTTTCATTCGATAATTTCCTCCTTAACTGGGCGGCTAGATAAGCTTTTCCTTCTTTCTATTTTACTAAATAAAAACAAAAAAAGCGAAAAAGGCCGCTCGATGAATTTGAGCAGCCATTAAACTTGATGTTTTATTTTTGTGTTTTTTCCGCCATTCCATATTTATGGTATGCACCATGATTGACAGGTCCGACATAGTCATTCATCTTCCAAGAGTGGCGAACCGCCTCGGTGATGAAGTCTTTAGAAATGAGGATAGCCTCACGCGGGCTTTTCCCTTCAGCCAATTGAGCTGCGATGGCTGCAGAAGATGAACAGCCGGCACCATGTGTATTGGTCGTTTCGATTTTTTCCGATTCAAGGATTTCAAATTCTTGTCCATCATATAAAAGGTCGATGGCTTTATCATGATCCAGCTTATTACCGCCTTTGATCAAGACATATTTTGCACCAAGTGCATGAATCTTTTCAGCTGCAGCCCTCATATCATCAATCGTCTTGATAGGAGCAGTTCCCGCTAACTGAGCGGCCTCGAACAGGTTAGGCGTGACTACAGTTGCACGTGGAACAAGCAGTTCGCGCAGAGCTACAGCCGTTTCAGGGTGCAATACTTCATCTTCACCTTTACATACCATAACTGGATCGATTACGACTTTGTCCAGCTTCAACTCATCTATTTTACGGGCAACAAGTTCAATGATTTCCACTGATCCAAGCATTCCCGTTTTCATGGCATCAATGCCGATTGATAGAATCGTTTCGATTTGGGCTTCCAAGACTTCGACCGGTGTGGGGAATACATTATGGGCCCAGCCATTCTTCGGATCCATCGTCACGATTGTCGTTAAAGCGGACATACCGTAAACGCCGAATTCTTGGAATGTCTTTAAATCTGCTTGAAGACCTGCGCCGCCGCTCGAATCAGATCCGGCAACTGTCATAGCTCTTTTCATAGTCATTATGTGACCTCCTCAGGAGAATTAGATATCGATATTATCAGCATACCAGTTAATATCCTATTTTTAGAATATACCAAAATTTCTTTTATGTAAAACTTAGTTTTCAGCCTACTATGAGTGTCTTGGCGAAGGAAGGGCAATCGCCTCGTATAAGTCATTTTTCGAACCTGTAATTAAGGAAATTGGATGGATGTCAGCATGCACTTTTAGCTTTGGACCCTGCCTCCAACTTTTGATGGACAAAGTAAAGGTTGTGAAAGTGTCATTATTTTCAAATTTGATTTAAAATATTTAAATATAGTGGAGTCACATTTAGTATAGCTTTTCCGTTCGATGCTGGATTAAACCCAAAAAGGGAGGTTGATTTCTATGGAATGGACCATGTTGCTTTTAGCTGGCGGGAAATCAAGCCGTATGGGAGTGAATAAGGCACTTTTGACCGTAGGCGGCGTTGTGAACATTTCAAGAGTGGCATCCGAATTGAAAAAGGTGTCAGAAAACATTATGGTCATTACGAATACGTTTGAAGAATATCATTTTCTGCAACTTCCGCTCATTCCGGATTTACATAAAGATCAAGGACCTCTTGGCGGATTGCATGCAGGGCTGACCTCATCGAAAACGGAGCTTCAGTTCCTTGCAGCGTGCGATATGCCGTTTGTGAGTGCAGATGCCATAAAGGATATCATTACCCATTATGAACCTGGATTCGATGCTGTCATTCCAGAAATAAATGGCAGGCTCCAGCCGCTTTTTGCTGTTTACCATAAAAGGTGTCTTCCTATACTGACGGAGTGTTTATTAAAACATGAATTAAAAATGAGTCTATTCTTGGAAAAAATCTCGGTGAAAATCATGAAAGAAACCGACTTTACGTTATATCGCGAGAATCCTGAACATTTTCACTACCTTTTTTTCAATATGAATACGAGGGAAGATTATCAAGAGGCAGATTATATTGATCAAACAGAATTATATATAAAGGATGGTAGACATGAATTATAATATTTCAAAAGAGCCGATTGTCATCCAGGAAGTGATTGATAAAGTAGTCAGTCGAAATGCAGGTGCCGTCACGACCTTTATTGGTACGGTGAGGGAAATGACGAAAGGAAAAAAGACTCTCTTCTTAGTATACGAAGCGTATGAACCGATGGCCATCAAGAAATTGGAGCAAATCGGATCTGAGATCAAGGAGCGTTGGCCAGATGCAGAAACGGCGATCACCCATCGTGTAGGTAAACTTGAAATCACGGATATCGCAGTGGTTATTGCCGTTAGTACGCCCCACCGAAATGATGCATATGAGGCGAACAGGTATGCGATCGAAAGAATTAAAGAAATCGTCCCGATTTGGAAAAAAGAACACTGGGAAGATGGGGAGACATGGGTAGGAAACCAGTTGGAAACCGTTCCATATCCATCAGGGAAACCGGAAGAGGGGGATATTGATGATTAATGTACTTTTATTTGCCCAATTGAAAGATGAGCTAGGCAAAGAGACTGTTTCAATAGAAGGAAATGGAATGAGTGTTGCCCAGCTAAAAGGAAAGATGAAGGTGGATTTTCAATTGGAAGGTCTTGAAACCGTGATGACAGCGGTCAATGAGGAATTTGCCGATGATGACACGATTTTATCTGATGGAGATACAGTTGCTTTCATTCCGCCAGTAAGTGGAGGGTGAAGCGTCCGGAAGGGAGGGATCACGGTGAAAGAGCGATATTCAAGGCAGACTTTATTCGCCCCCGTTGGTGAAGGGGGCCAATTGAAAATTATGAAGAAGCATGTCTTGCTTCTTGGTGCAGGGGCTTTGGGATCTGCTAATGCCGAGGCCCTTACTCGTGCAGGAGTAGGGAAGCTTACCATTGTCGACAGGGATTATGTCGAGACCAGTAATTTACAGCGCCAACAAATGTATACGGAACGGGATGTCGAGGAGAAACTGCCAAAAGCAGAGGCGGCAAAGCGTCATTTATTGGATATCAACCATGAAGTTGAAGTGAATGCCATCATCATGGACGCAACTGCCCAGAATCTCGAACAGCTGCTTGGTGATGTTGATTTGATATTGGATGCAACCGACAATTTTGAGACACGGATGATTATTAATGATTTATCACAAAAGCTTCATATACCGTGGATTTATGGGGCATGTGTGGGGAGCGTGGGCATGACTTTGACGATCCTTCCCGGGCAGACTCCATGTTTGCACTGTTTGCTTAAAGCGATCCCGATTCAAGGAATGACCTGTGACACAGGAGGGATCATATCACCAGCTGTTACGATGGTCGTGGCACACCAAACTGCCGAGGCTTTGAAAATCCTTGTTGAAGATTGGGAATCGGTGCGGCCTGCACTTGTTTCTTTTGATCTGTGGAGAAATCAATACCAAACCGTTAAATTGACAAAAGCGAAAAAGAAAGATTGTCTCTCGTGCGGAGAGCAGAGGACATACCCATTTTTAACAATGGAAAATGCAACGAAAACGGCTGTTCTTTGCGGGAGGGACACTGTACAGGTAAGACCGCCAAAACCTCTGGAACTGCAACTCGAAAAATTAGCCAAAGATCTGGACGGCAGCGGTTATTTGGTGAAATTCAATCCATTTCTTCTCTCCTGTGAAAAAGCCGGGGAACGTATCGTCATTTTCAAGGATGGCCGGGCGTTGATCCACGGTACGAAGGATATGGTCCATGCAAAGGCCGCGTACCAAAGCATCCTGGGATAATGATCATAAAAAAACGAGGCCCCAAGTTTTGGGGCCTCGTTTTTTATGAATCCATATAGGGTAATGGTATGGTTTATTTTAGTGTGTGACCCCGTCTTTATTATCTTGTTTGGAAGCAACGATGACTACTTTTCCTTCGTCAAGAACTTCCTCGTAACGCTCTGCCTCCATATCACTAAGGCCAAGGTTGCTCATTCGATTACGAAGTTCATCTCCGCGAGATTTAAAGAGATTTCCTACGGTATCAAGGAAACCTTGTTCCTTCATGCCTACACCTTCTGTATTTGTATTCTCGGTAAGGTGTTTAGAACGGGTTTTATCATGGGCAAACAAATATACATCATCTTTCGTATAACCTGATGTAACTAATTCATCGATTTTTTCCTTTGCTTGTAAACCGTTTTCTACTACATGTACTTGATACATATAAACTCCTCCTTGAATTTCATTAAGATTCTCTTGAAAATAGGTAAATGGAATCTTGCTTATTACAGTTGCTGATTGGCTATAGTAATATATAACCTCATTTGGACCCTGTTAAACATTTATCTCAAAGAATATTTAGTAAGTGGTGAAGCGGAATACCTTCTGTATGCGGTAGGTCAAGTATTTGAAGACAGGCAGTTTCTTTTGGTATTCACTGTAATCCACCGTGTATGTTCCGTTTTGATTTGTCCAGAGTCTATGGAAATAGCTGTCGACATCCTTGGAAACGTCCGCATCATTTGGAGCATGGATTTCAACATTCGCTTCAAGGTTATAGTCATCTAGATTTCGTGAAGTATAATTAGCCGATCCTCCAAGAATGACTGTTTCATCAGCCTTTTGGATCATCATCAATTTTGTATGGAACTGTTCTTTATCTGTTTTATACCAGCGTATCGAGATGTTTTCATCCCCCAGTTTTTCGAATTCGGCGGCAACCGGAAGATTGGGCAGCCCGATTTTTTCACTTCCGAATGCGTTTTGATTCGGATCCAATATCATTTCAATCTTCACACCCCGTTTAGCTGCATCCGTTAATGCCTCGACAACCTCGCGATCGGCAATGTAGAACATGGCAAGATGGATCTTGTCACCATTTTCAGCATCCTTAATTGCCTTTAGGACATGTTTATTGATTTTTCCTTCCGTTAGCAGTTGTACCGATATCGGCCCTTTATCTGCTGATTTCTCCTTGAACTCAGGAAATGACTTTGGACCTCCCGAGAATTTCGAAGCGGCTTCTTCGGCTTTAACGAAATCGCCGATGATATTCCCGTCCATCTGGAAGGCAATATTGGAATGGAAGCCACTTGCGTCATGAGGATTGGCAGATGAGATGATGGCCGTTTTTTCAGTCGCGACCACTTTTCTGTGATTGGCTTTGATATTCATCAGTCTAAGATAAGAACGCAAGGTGACCTTTGGTGCGCTTTTAGCCATTGGATTGACAATCCAGCCTTTCCCGCTTTCACCGAACCATTGGAAAAAGGTCCGATACACACCTGAATAGAGAGGATTCGGATCCCGGAGGCGGTCTAAGTTGGTAACAATGACATCAATTCCATTTTTCTTCATCGTTTCCAATGCCTCTAACTGGTAGGCATTATAGGAAGTATTCACTTCATCAGTAATGAATATAATCTGGAGGTCAGGTTTCTTTTTCTTCTGTTCAACCAGATTATCCTTCAGCGTCTCGGTTAACTTCGGGAAGTTTATCTTTTCATCATAAAAAGCATTAAACAAAAACATATCGATTACGATATACGAATCAGCCTCTTCTATGGCTTGATTTATGGTTTGGAAAATTCGCTGCTCATGTTGCAGATTCCCTTGTTCATCGTGATAGGAAAGGTCATAGATGAAATCGATATCCTCGACTTGATGAACCTTCCCTTCATAAGAAATGCCATCGGGAAGTGGCTTGTAGCTGTTATAGGCAATGACGATTGCAATGACGATCAAAATGCTGACAAGCAGATAAAATCGTTTTCTTTTGTACCACTTTTTCATAGGAAAGCCTCCAACATGGTTAAATTGCTTGCTAACTTTCTATTTTCCCCTTTTTGGGGTATATAGAAACATAAATCGTAATCTATGGAAAAAGGCAAGCGATGAAGTTTGATATAATATAGTTTCAAAAAGTGGAGAGGGGCTGTGGCAAATGGAAAAGCAGTTTTTAACAAATGATTGGTGGCCTCTATTGAAAGAGGAATTCAAAAAAGAATATTACCAGGAGCTATGGGAATTTATAAAGCAAGAGTACAGTCAGCAAGTCATTCATCCGGATCAGGACGATATTTTCAACGCGCTTCATTATACTCCTTTTGAAGATGTAAAGGTTGTCATCCTTGGACAGGACCCATACCATGGCCAGGGTCAGGCGCATGGCCTTAGTTTTTCAGTCAAGCCGGAGGTTCGCATCCCGCCCTCTTTAAGAAATATCTTTAAAGAGTTACACACCGATCTTGGCTATGAGGTTCCGGATAATGGTTACCTGGTCGAATGGGCAAAACAGGGAGTGCTTCTATTGAATACCGTCTTGACTGTCCGTGAGGGAGAGGCGCATTCACACCGCGGAAAAGGATGGGAAATCTTTACGAATCAAGTTATTCGCCTATTGAATGAGCGTTCGAAACCGGTTGTATTCATCCTGTGGGGGAAACCCGCTCAAACCAAAATCCCTTTGATTGATGAAGCCCGCCATAAAATCATTAAGTCCGTACATCCAAGTCCGCTGTCGGCGTCCCGTGGTTTCTTTGGCACCAAACCATTTTCCAAAACAAATCAATTGCTGATGGAAATGGGGGAATCTCCAATTGATTGGAAAATCCCAAACCGATGATATCAGCAAGAAAACGAAACGGGTGAATTGTATGGCGTGCCGTCATTTCTATATAACTTGGGATCTCGGTTTTCCAAAAGGCTGCCGTGCTTTTCAATTCAAAACATCAAACCAGCCTTCTCTTGATGTCTTTCATTCTTCAGGGGAGCCATGCTTGAAATTTCAAGCCAAGCCAATTAAAAGGTAGGAAATATGCAAGGTGTTTTCTTCTCTGATTTTTGCTATGCTAGTTATGATAGTTTTGACCTGTATATAGACGAGGTGGTAAAGTTGGAAATTTCATCAAGACAAATGTTAGATAAAATCGAAGAGCTTGTTTTAAAAGCGAAACAGGCAAATTCAGAGGATAAGGTGCAAGGGTATGTAATGGCCATTAAGTCCCTTTGTGAAGTGATGGTTGATGAAAAAGCTTCGAACATCAGCATACAGAAGCCAATCACATTGACTCAGCCCGTCATGTCGGCTACACCGAATGTAGAACCGGTTAAAATGGATGAGGCCAATGGGGAGTCCTTGTTCGATTTTTAAATTAGGGAAGGGGAGCGAAATAATTGAAACTATTCATCATTTTAGGTGCATTGAATGGGTTTATTGCTGTGGCACTTGGTGCATTCGGTGCCCACGGACTGGAAGGGAAAATTCCTGATAAATATTTGGAAACTTGGCAAACCGCTGTTCAATATCAAATGTTCCACGCGGTGGGTTTATTGGTACTCGGTTTATTGGCTGGGAAAATTTCCAGCCCGCTGATCAACTGGTCAGGCTGGCTTATGCTAATAGGGATTATCCTGTTTTCCGGTAGCCTATTCGTTCTAAGCGTTACGCAAATCAAAGTCCTTGGTGCCATCACACCGCTTGGCGGAGTTTCTTTCTTGGTTGCTTGGGTCTTAATGATCATTGCTGCGTATAAATACTTGTAAGTTCAGTTGAGGCTGCAGACAAATTCGAAGAAATCGAGTTTGCCTGCAGTTTTTTTATGGCTTGTACAATTTGGACGTACATTACCGCTGCAGGCACTCGCTTATCCAGAGGCGGTCATGGGCCTCCTCGGCTCGCACCTTTTTCTCCAATCAACTTTGTTCCTACATATTGATAGAAACCATACCTGGTGAGTTGAAGGTGGAATGTTTTCCGAACCTCTAAAGACTGAGCTGATCCTTTTGGGTCAGCTTTTTTTTGGAGAAAAGTCACCCCAATATAAGAAGAGCCTCAAAATCAAATGGATTCTGAGGCTCTTTTCTTTATTGGATTTTTTTACCTTGGCGAATAGGTGGTAAGCCCAGCGCCTCCAAATGGATAGTCATATTCGATTTCTTCATCAAACGTTATATAATCTAAGTATACCATCGGGATTAAGTATCGTTTTCCCGTTTGAGGGTCGCTTATGATTAGATGATCGCGTCCTGCAGCCTCGATAATTCCTTTGAAGATCATGGCATTCCATTCCTGGTTGTTTTCAAACGTGGTATAAACAGTGGCTAACTTCCCTTTATTCAAACGCAAGATGTTCTCGATATACGACGCTTCGACCGGAAGCATACCAGGTATCTGTGGTCCGGAAGGGGGTTGACCCATCGTCACCGGCATTTGTTGTGGCGTGCCTGCCATAGTGGGCTGTTGTGGCTGGTATGATGGCTGTTGGTATCCTTGCTGCGGGTAACCTTGCTGCGGGTTAGGATTCTGCTGCCTTAGTTCAGGCTCGTTATTTTCATAGGGGTAATAAGGGCTTCCTCCGTACGGGTAATTACCATAAGGATTATTTTGTGACATTGCATTCCCTCCTGAATTCAAGGTTTAGTTGATACTGTGGAATTTGGACAATCCGAGAGTGTGGACTGGGAGAAACAGTGCGATTTATAGCGACCGGTAGTATTGTGTATGTTCTGGACAATCCCCGGGTGGCTTAAAAAACCACAATGAATGTTAAGCGATACATAACGGCTGCTGCCGTTCATGATATAAGCCATATCCTCTTGCCGGCTAATGAATAGAAGTAACGTTCCTTCACCTCGCTGGAGACAGGAATTGCCTTGATCAATTTTCCTGAAGCTGAATGGGACTGTGAAAAAATAAATTCATCACTATTGAAAATGTATGGGATGTAGATTGGATTTATTCCTCAGCCGGGGAAAAATAAAAAGGAACGGACATAAAAAAAGCTTCCGGAAACCGGAAGCCATTCGTCTTAAACGTATAGGAATGAAGATACATTTTCTTCAGGCAGGATATTGCCCACAAAGAAAGACCCAAATGCAGCGTAACGTGCACTCACTTCATCAAAACGCATTTCATAGATTAATTTTTTGAATTGAAGGACATCATCTGCGAATAGAGTCACGCCCCATTCATAATCGTCAAATCCGACAGAACCTGAAATGATTTGTTTTACTTTACCGGCATAACTGCGGCCAATCAAGCCATGGGAACGCATTAAGCCTTTGCGCTCTTCCATGGAAAGCATATACCAGTTATCATCGCCATCACGACGCTTGTCCATTGGATAGAAACATACATGTTTCGCTTTTGGCAGTATCGGATAAAGTCTGGAACGAACATGAGGGTTCTGGTATGGGTCCTCACCATCTCCGCCAGCTAAGTAATTGCTTAATTCCACGACGGAAACGTATGAATAAGCGGGAATTGTATATTCGGCAAGCTTCGTTTTATTGAATTCGCTTTCGATTGCATTCAATTCTTCCATGGTTGGGCGGGCAAACATAAGCATGAAGTCCGCTTTCTGACCAACGATGGAATATAGGGCATGGCTGCCTTCATTGTTACTTTGTGTCATATTCCATTTATCCAGTAAACCTTGGAATTCCGAGATGGCCAATTGGCGTTCGTCACTTGATAACGTTTTCCAAGAAGCCCAGTCGATCAGGCGGAAATCATGTAAACAATACCAGCCGTCCAGTGTTTGTGCTGCTTCACTCATTACAATCACTCCTAAGTCTTATTATAACTTTAATATAGCATAGTTTCAGTATAAGGAAATTTATATCAACCCGCAAACACCATCACTGTTTTTCGGTGTTTCTGAAATTTTCAAATTTGCGGATGGCTGGAATTTACCTGGCTGCTGGAGTATTCTTAAAAGAAGACGACAATGGATTTTAACGGATGGTTAAATATAGAAAAAATGGGGGAAACGTATCTAAAAAGGAGGAAGAGCCAATGAGTGATTTATTTGAAATATTGGAATCGAAAATTATGGGACATAATTTAAAGATCGTTTTTCCGGAAGGGTTGGATGAACGGATTTTGGGGGCGGCAGGCAGGCTTGCCCAAGCTAAACTGGTGACACCGGTATTGATCGGGGATATCGGGTTGATTCAAGAGAAGGCAAAAGACTTAAAGATCTCCCTTGATGCAATCGAAATATATGATCCGAAGAATTATATCATGATGGATGAAATGGTTGAAGCGTTCGTGAAGGTCCGTGATGGTAAAGCGACCGATCTGCAAGCACGTGAAATCTTAACGGATGAGAACTATTTTGGAACCATGCTCGTCCATATGAAACTGGCACATGGAATGGTTAGTGGCGCAACGCATTCGACTGCCGATACGGTTCGTCCAGCCTTAAAGATCATTAAAACAAAGCCGGGCGTCCAAAAAACCTCGGGAGTGTTCATCATGGTCCGGGAGGAAGAGAAATATGTATTCGCGGATTGTGCAATCAATATAAACCCCAGTTCCCAGGACCTGGCTGAAATTGCTATAGAAAGTGCGAAGACTGCATTAATGTTCGATATCGAACCGCGTGTGGCGATGCTGAGCTTTTCCACAAAGGGATCGGCAACATCCCCCGAGACCTTAAAAGTGGTTGATGCGGTCGATTTGGCAAAAGAAATGGACCCTGAAGTCATTCTTGATGGGGAATTTCAGTTTGACGCGGCCTTCGTTCCTTCTGTGGCAAGGAAAAAAGCACCGGATTCCCTTATTCAGGGGGATGCGAATGTTTTTATTTTCCCAAGTCTCGAAGCAGGGAACATTAGCTATAAGATGGTACAGCGCTTGGGTGGCTTCGAAGCGGTCGGTCCGATCCTTCAGGGGCTGAATCGTCCGGTGAATGACCTTTCGAGGGGATGCAGTGAAGAGGATGTATATAAACTGGCTGTCATTACAGCGGCACAGGGGTTTGTGGCGCAGTATCAATAGGCAGCTTGAGGATTAAATGTAGAGGGAGATTCGTATGGGTGAGACAGATTCATTATTAATGCAGCAAGAGTGGAGGATTATTGATCAATCTTCCGTTGGACCTCAGTTTCCTGCTCTGGAGTCCTTTGCGATGGATGATACATTTTGCGCTTCCGTTGGGTCAGGTAAATCAGCGGCCGTAGCCAGGGCGTGGGTACACCACCGAACCATCGTCATGGGTATACAGGATACGAAGTTGCCTTTTCTTAAAAAGGGTTTGGATCATTTGGATGAACATGGTTTCCGGGCCATCGTGAGGAATTCGGGAGGGCTGGCAGTCGTCCTGGATGAGGGGGTCCTTAATTTTTCGCTCATTTTTCCTGAAAACGAGCAGAAAATTGAAATCAATCGTGGATATGATGCGATGTGGAAGCTTGTCCAATTGATGTTTTCCGATTTCCCAGTCAAGATGGAGGCGCGGGAAATCGTCGGTTCCTATTGTCCTGGCAGTTATGATTTAAGTATAAATGGGCAAAAGTTTGCGGGTATATCCCAACGCAGGATCCGCAATGGCGTAGCGGTGCAAATCTATTTGTGTGTCAATGGAAGCGGGGCTGAACGTGCCAGTCTCGTGAAGGGTTTTTATAATGCAGCTAAAGGAAATGCAGAAACCAAATTCGCTTATCCTGATATCGTCCCTTCGGTAATGGCGTCCCTAACCGAATTGTTGGGTGTGCAATTGAGTGTTCAAGACGTGATGCTCAGATTCCTTCGAGTATTGAAGGAACATAGCGAAAAGATATTCTCTGACACGCTTTCCGCTGAGGAATGGCCGCTGTATGAGGCGTACTTGACGAGAGTGGTCGAACGCAATGATAAAGTATTCGATGCATTAAAGGATTGATATGAAAGAAGCCGTTCCATTAAGTCAGGAATGGCTTCTTTCATTTAATACGACTTTAGCATTCACTGAAACTGTAAAAGGACTGTATGATAGGCGGAGATAGTATTCCTTCTTTCTTGAAACAATGAAAAAAAGAGCCTTGTTGGCTCCCTTTTTCGGATAAATAGGGGTGAAACGGCCTCTGGCATGTGGTTGATCTATATAACAGAACCCCACATTATCTTATTACTCGGCCATTTTTTCCAAATTGCCATTCCGGTCCATCTTGAACTTAGTTGCCGGACGTTCCTCTTCCTCTAACAAGACCAGCTTTCTTGCTCGATTCATGATATTCATCAAAGTTTCATAATCTTCCTGCATCAACCCGCTGTTTTGTTCTAGGTGGCTGATTTTATTCTCCAAATCTTCGTTTCGCTTTTTCAGCCCTTTAATTTCAAGCTTCAATCTTTCATTTTCGGTTTTTAATACTTCGGCTTGAAGCATGCGGCCGTTCATGGATTCCAAATAGGCGATGACGGCATCAAGGCTCATGGCCGTTTCCAAAGTAACTGGTGTGTGCTGTGCCTTAGGAGCGAGGGCTTCTGCCACAACGAATTCCTCTGCTGCTTCATAATTGGTAGTATCGACTTCGGATTTCAACTCTAGTTCCTCTTCTTGTACATGGGGAACCATTATGTCGGAAATCGTTGGGGACGGCGGTGTATAAAGAAGCCGTTTTTTTCCTCCTTGATCTTTTCCAAGGATCCTTTGCCGCTGCTTACGCTGTTTCTTGGCAAGGGATAGTGCTTTATCATAATTATGGCGGACGACTGCATTCCAGCGGAATCCGCATGCTGCAGAGGTGCGATTCAACTTATCTCCTACCTCTTCAAAAGCATTAAGCTGAGTGCTGCCTTCCCGCACATGGCGCAATACCGTTTCTGCCAAAAGCAAATCATCTTCTTCTGTCCAGGCGTCTTGACGAACCTTCATTTCTACATACTCCCTTTCTGGTAACTTTTAAAATAAATAACTATATAAAATATCGTGTGGCAGTGATTTATGGAGGGTTCTACTAGCATTTTGGACAAAATATGGATTTTTTATACAAAAAGGTTAAAAGGATACTAGTTTTTTGATTAATTACATCATTTTTCACATCATTCAGCCCTCTTGATATTCATAAGTAGAAACGGTAAAATACCCTTTAGTCATATAAATGGATGAAATACAGTTTGTCATGGAAAGGATGGTGACCGGAGGATGTCCAATGAATTCAGAGTGTGCGATGACTGCTTGGCGGTAAACATAAAAACATTGATCCCGCGTCTTGAAAAGCTTGATCCCGACGCGAAAATTGAAGTGGGCTGCCAATCCTACTGCGGTCCTGGCAGAAAGAAGTCTTTTGCCTTTGTCAATAACCGTCCGGTTGCTGCACCGACAGAAGACGAGTTACTAGATAAAATCAATAAAAAACTAAAGTAGGATCCATGATATATAGGTAGAGTGGATTATTTCTTAATGATATATGGAACCAGTAATCATCACCCAGATTCGACACACTGCGGTGATTTTTTATTTCCTTATTTTCGAGACAAAACCAGACTGAAACTTCCGTTTTCTTACAAAATGCCCCCTCTTACTAGCAAGGTGGAAGTTAGGGTTTTTTGTCAAAACACGCTATAATGAGTGCATCGAGATTATGAAAAAGAGGGTAGTTCATGGGATATTCCGGCGAAAAATTACAAGAAGAAAAAGTATTCAAGGATCCGGTGCACCGATATATACATGTTCGTGACCGGGTTATATGGGATTTAATAGGGACGAAGGAATTCCAGCGGCTTCGTAGGATCAAACAGCTGGGAACGACTTATTTAACCTTTCATGGTGCGGAACATAGTCGGCTTAGCCATTCGCTTGGAGTATACGAGATTGTCCGGAGAATCGTGGATGATGTTTTCGAGGGCAGACCGGAATGGAAACCAGAGGAGCGGTTACTATCCTTGTGCGCAGCCCTCCTGCATGATTTGGGTCATGGTCCTTTCTCTCATTCTTTTGAAAAAGTGTTTGATCTGGATCATGAGCAATTCACGCAGCAGATAATCGTCGGCGATACGGAAGTGAATAAGATCCTCCTTAGAGTTGGGCGTGATTTTCCAAAAAAAGTGGCAGAAGTCATCGCGAAAACCTATAAAGGCAAATTAGTAGTCAGCCTGATTTCAAGTCAGATCGATGCTGATAGAATGGACTATTTACAGCGTGATGCTTATTTCACTGGCGTGAGTTATGGACATTTCGATATGGAAAGGCTTTTGCGTGTGATGAGGCCAAGGGAAGAACATGCCGTCATAAAGCAGAGCGGGATGCATGCGGTTGAGGATTATATCATGAGTCGCTACCAAATGTATTGGCAGGTTTATTTCCATCCAGTTACGAGAAGTGCGGAGGTCATACTTACAAAGATCCTACATAGGGCGAAACATTTATATGAATCCGGTTATGAGTTTGCTCAAGAACCGCACCATTTTTATTCATTGTTCAAGGGAGAAGTGACTTTAACGGACTATTTGAAAATGGATGAATCGGTGATGCTCTATTATTTCGAAGCATGGGAAGAGGAAAACGATGCGATTTTAAAAGATTTATGCACTCGCTTCGTTAACCGTACACTATTTAAATATGTGGAATTCCATCCGTCGAACAGTCAAATGAACAGATTGATGGAATTAAGGACGCTATTCAAGAAGGCAGGCATCGATCCGGATTATTATCTTGTCGTCGATTCCTCATCAGATCTGCCGTATGATTTTTACCGGCCAGGTGAGGAAGAGGAGAGACTTCCGATTCACTTGCTTAAAAATAATGGCGAAATTCGTGAATTATCACGTGAATCCGAAATTGTCGATGCAATTTCAGGGAAAAGAAGAACGGATCATAAGTTGTATTATCCAGCGGATTTATTGCGTGATGAATCTACGAAGAAAAATATTAAAAAACAGATCCGCAAGCTTTTGGAGCTATCGGATTAAAGTGGTACATTTTTGGTGAGGAGTGACGAGCCTTGTTTAAGGATCATGCAAACATTATCAATGCAATTTCTACTGCCGGTGAAATCTCGGGTCGGAAAAAATTACAAAAAATCGTTTATATCGCGAAGAAGCTGTCCTTCCCATTTCATGAAAAGTTTCAGTTTCACTTTTATGGACCGTATTCGGAGGAGTTGACCTTACGGATTGAAGAGCTCTGCGAAATGGGCTACTTGAATGAAGTAAGGGAAAAAAAAGCAGGCTATTATCAATATTGTTATTCGATAACGGATGCCGGCCAGGATTTCCTATCCATACAGGAAGTGGAGATGCCGGCACTTGAGGCATGCTTACAGGATATGAACGAGCAGAATGCCAGGTTTTTGGAGCTGGTTTCAACGGTGCTATACTTCGACACGCTTGAAAAAGAGGAAGTCACCGAGAAAATTTTTACGCTGAAAAGCAAACAAAAATATACCCTTGAAGAAATTGATGAGGCATATGAATATATTGAGCAGTTAAAAACAAAAGCTAAGCCGAATTGATGGCTTAGCTTTTCCCCATTATGTAAATCTTATAGATCGCTTTTACGGACACCGGCTACTGCTAAATGATTTTTTGACATTTCTTCAATGAAAATCGTCACGGCTTCAGCTGGTGCTCCAGTTGTTTCCGTCACGGCTGCAGTCACCTTTTCGACTAAAGCCTTTTTTTGTTCGTCTGTACGGCCTTCAAGCATTTTGACTGTTACATATGGCATCTCTTTTCCCCCCCTTCCTCTCTTATCTTGTAGTGTTTCACAATGGAAAAAGAATTGCAAGACACGGAAGTCAGAGTTTTTTCACTTCTTGAGTTTTTGATGTATACTAACGGTAATAAACATTGGGGGAGAAGCTATCGATGGAATTCATTGATCAAATAGAACGGTTTTTGGTTTATCCTTTGGAAAAGCTTCCATATGTCATTGTGTCACTGTTGATCGCATTTACGGTTCATGAATTTTCCCATGCTTATGTGGCCTATAAGTTCGGTGACCCGACTGCCAAGAATGAAGGAAGAGTCACATTGAATCCGATTTCTCATTTGGATCCGATCGGAACTCTGTTGATATTAATAGCCGGATTTGGTTGGGCGAGACCTGTTCCGGTTAATCGTTTTCATTTCAAGAATCCAAAATTGGCAGGAGTGCTCGTCTCTTTTGCCGGTCCGTTCAGTAATTTGCTTGTTGCAATTTTGGGGTACTTGATTTTTTACGGATTGATTGCCGCAGGCGTTGGACCTGATTTACCGTTTTTCGTCGAGCCTTTCTTAAGTATACTCATAAATTTAAATGTCCTTTTATTTGTATTTAATCTGTTACCGCTGCCGCCTCTCGATGGTTATAGGATCGTTCAGGATCTTGTTTCCGCAGACTTGCGGGCAAAAATGACCCAGTATGAACAATATGGCTCACTGATTTTTTTGATTCTGATCATTACACCGCTGAGTCAATATACAATTAGACCGGTTTTGAATACTGGTACCAAGTTTGTGGGAGACACCTTGAGTCAATTTTTTTCACTTTTGTTTTTTTAACCAATAATAAGGAATGACAAAACGATAAAGGGGGATATGAACATGGAAGAACAACCAAAGAAAAAGGTAGGCTTCAATATTATAAAAAACGACCCAACAGAAGGTCATGGCGGATATGGGGCAGGGGTATTAACGCTCGATAATATTTCCCCGGTCATCATCGATGTGGATGCAGGTGAAGCAGAGGTCGATATCGGAGCGATGCATGCAAGAAGTGCAGTGGAAAAAGGGATCAAGTTTTTAAAGACTAAAGAGGAAGTCCCGAATGCCAAACCTTACTGGCTTGTTTGGGTGACCATTGAAGCCACTCAAAATGGTCCGCACTATGCAGGTGTGACAGCATGTGAAATGATGGTCGACAGGTCAATTAGACGCGGTTACAAATCGCTCCCGGAGCATGTTAACCGGATGGATAAATCGCTAAAACGAAAAATCATCGTTGAGGACATGGACGATAAATCAAAACGTGTGCTTGCAGACTTCCTGAAAAATCATGATGCGGGAATGTGGGAGCGTTCTTCAGATCAGCTGAAGGAGTCATTGACGGTTTGAATCTCGTTTGATGGATGAAATGTTAAGTTTAGTGAAAAATGCACTTGTAGGAAAGCGATAAAATCAGTAAACTTAAAGACAGCAGTTTAGTCACTGTGGAACTAGGACAGAAAAACCCCCGAAGCCGCTGCAGGCTTCGGGGGTTTTTCGTTATCCCCAAGGTTTTAAGACTTTCTTGTACCACGGGGCCTTTTTATGTTCTTCTTCTTTTGGGGCATGTTTCGGATTCTCACCCTTAAAGTGCTCGGCACAGTATTCGACAGGCTCGGTTCCTTTAACATAATAAGTCATTCTTGAGACGGGACAATCCTTTGTGGCCAATTTTCCGCTTACGGGATTCACATTTACCCCGATTACGTTTTCGGTTTCCTTAAATGATTTTGCTGGTTTACCTTTTAGCCCCTTTTCCATATAGGAAGCCCAGATTTTCTTTGCATAGCCTTTTTCAGCAGGGATCTCGATCTTTTTGCCTTGGTCATATCCAGTCCATACTCCTGCTACAAGCTCCGGTGTGTAACCGATCATCCAGCTATCCGTCGGGGTGGAGCCTGATTTGCCGGCATATGGGCGGGTCAGCCGGGAACTGATGGTGCTGCCGGTCACTTTCGTATAGCCATTTAACGTTTCATCGAAAACACCTGTAAGCATCTGGGTCATGACAAATGCCTTGTCCTTATCAAGAATCTGTTCCGGTTTCTCCTTTTCATCAAAAATCACTTCACCTTTTTGATTTTCCACCTTTTTGATAAACACGGGTTCAACCTTCTTGCCGCCGTTAGCCAGAATGCTGTATGCGTTCACCATTTCAATCGCCCTAACACCTGACGTACCGAGTGCCAGGGAAGGGACCGCATCCATCTTCGCCGTGATTCCGAATCGACGCGCCGTATCGACCAATGACTGTTCCCCAAGGAACAAATGTGTTTTTACGGCGAAGATATTATCGGAAAGAGCAATGGCCTGAGCCATCGTGATTTCGCCTTCCGCATATTGATGGTTGTAATTATGCGGTGTGTAAGATGAGTGACCATCATCGAAAGAAAATGTAGTTGTCTCGCTTTTCAAGGTGGTGGACGGTGTGAAACCATTCTCCAGCGCTGAATAGTATAGCAATGGCTTCATGGTTGAACCAGGCTGGCGAACGGCCTGTGTGGCCCGATTGAATGGAGACTCGGAATAATCTTTACCGCCGACCAGCGCACGGACCTCCCCGGTATCCGGATCCATTGCCACTATCGAGGCTTGAATGCCAGAAGACTTGGGTATGGTATTGGAAAGGACCTCTTCAGCAGCATCCTGCTGGGTTTCGTCCAGTGTCGTATACACCTTAAGGCCGCCGAGCTCGATCGTCCGGTCATCTAAATGAAGCTGAGATTTTAAAGCCTGCTTGACGGCATCCTGGAAATAAGGAGCGGTCTTCTTGGTGACCGTTCCGTGTTCCCCTTTTAATGTAAGGGATGTTCGCAGCGCTTCCGCGATATCCTTTTCTGAAACGTAGTTTTTGCTTTTCATGGATTGCAGGACAACTTTCTGCCTTGATTTCGCTTTTTCAAAGTTATCCAATGGAGAATAGTTTGACGGCCCTTTTGGTATTCCGGCCAGCATGCTCGCTTCAGGAAGAGTCAAATCCTTGGCATCCTTGCCAAAGTAATATTGACTTGCAGCTTGGGCTCCATATGCACCATGGCCATAGTAAATCGTATTTAAATAGCCTTCTAGAATTTCCTTTTTGGAGTAGTTCATTTCTAAACGTATCGTATAAAAGGCCTCATTAAGTTTGCGCGACCACGTTTTGTCATGCCCAAGAAACAGGTTCCGGGCATACTGCTGGGTAATGGTGCTTGCACCCTGGACCTTGGACATTGCCTTAATATCGGCAAGGATGGCACCGCCGATCCGCTTTATATCAAATCCATAATGAGTGTAAAATTGGCGGTCCTCAACGGCGACAGTCGCTTTGATGAGCTGTGGTGAAATCGACTCCATTCCGGCCCAATAACGCTTCTGGCCATTATCTGTTTCACCGATCACATTTCCATCATCACTGTAATAGAGAGTGGACTGCGGCACGACCAAAGGAGGCGGACCTAATATTTTTGCATAAATCAGTAAAGAGAGAAGCAATACAAAGAGTATTGTCAGCCCGATTGTGGCAAGGATAATGAAGGCCCGTACATATTTAGTTGTCCTTTTAAATCGTTCGCTTGGAATCAATTCCATTGCTTTCACCTCTCTTATCAGGTAAGAATCTAGTATCTATTACTATTATGGAAAAAAAAGAAAATTTTAAACATAAGAACTGCATTTAAGAAATTTATCTTGCAATTCTGCTAGATTCGTCTATAATTTTTCTAGCTAATGACTATACCGATTTTGGGGAACCTATAAGGTGACTGACAATATGAAATGGAAAAGGAGCGTTAATAAATGAGCATTTGGTTTACTGAAAAACAAACAGAGAACTTTGGTATTACGATGAAAGTGAATCGTACTTTACATACGGAGCAAACTGAGTTTCAAAAGCTTGATATGATTGAAACGGAAGAGTGGGGCAATATGCTATTGCTGGATGACATGGTAATGACTTCACAGCGCGATGAATTCGTTTACCATGAAATGGTAGCCCATGTTCCTTTATTTACCCATCCTAATCCAGAAAACGTTTTGGTTGTAGGTGGAGGGGACGGAGGAGTTATCCGTGAAATCCTTAAACACCCAAGCGTAAAAAAAGCTACATTGGTGGATATCGATGGGAAAGTCATCGAATACTCAAAGAAATACCTGCCGGAAATTGCAGGCATGCTTGAAGATCCGCGTGTAGACGTACAAGTTGGGGATGGCTTCATGCACATCGCCAAAAGTGAAAATGAATATGACGTGATCATGGTTGACTCAACTGAACCTGTCGGACCTGCTGTCAATTTATTCACAAAAGGTTTTTATGCCGGGATTTCCAAAGCTTTGAAAGAAGATGGGATTTTTGTGGCACAATCCGACAACCCTTGGTTTAAAGCGGACTTAATTCGCGATGTTCAACGTGATGTGAAAGAGATATTCCCAATCACGAGCCTGTATTTAGCGAATATCCCGACGTATCCAAGCGGCCTTTGGGCGTTCACGATCGGATCGAAAAAATATAATCCATTAGAAGTGACTGAAGATCGTTTCCATGAAATGGAAACTAAATATTATACAAAAGAACTTCATAAAGCAGCATTCGTTCTGCCTAAATTCGTTCAAGATTTAGTGAAATAAGGGAGGCATGGACCATGAAATTCGATGAAGCCTATTCAGGCAATGTATTCATTAAAAGCCACCCTGTTTTTGAGGAATCTGAAGCTGTGCTATACGGCATGCCGATGGACTGGACGGTAAGTTTCCGTCCGGGTTCCCGCTTCGGCCCTACCCGGATTCGTGAAGTTTCGATTGGTTTGGAAGAGTACAGCCCGTATTTAGATCGTGAATTAGAGGAAGTTAAATTCTTTGATGCCGGGGATATTCCATTACCATTCGGCAATCCGCAGCGCAGTATCGATATGATTGAAAACTTTGTCGACAGCTTGTTGGATGCAGGTAAGTTCCCAATGGGGATGGGAGGGGAACATCTTGTCACATGGCCTGTCATCAAAGCCATGTTCAAAAAGTATCCCGATATGGCCATCATCCATATGGATGCCCATACAGATTTACGTGAGGATTATGAGGGAGAGCCGCTTTCCCATGCGTCCATCATCCGTAAATCCGCAGAACTTATCGGCCCGAAAAATGTATACTCTTTCGGCATTCGTTCAGGTTTGAAGGAAGAGTTCCAATGGGCAAAAGAAAATGGCATGCACATCTCTAAATTTGAAGTTCTTGAACCTTTGAAAGAAGTATTGCCGCAGTTAGCTGGCCGTCCTGTATATGTGACGATCGACATCGATGTTCTTGACCCTGCGCACGCGCCGGGTACAGGCACCGTAGATTGTGGAGGCATCACTTCCAAAGAGCTTTTAGCTTCGATTCATGAGATAGCACGGTCTGAAATTAATGTGGTCGGCTGCGATTTAGTAGAAGTGGCACCGATCTATGATCCATCCGAGCAAACTGCGAATACGGCGAGCAAGCTGATTCGCGAAATGATTCTAGGATGGGTTCAAAAAGGTTAATGATGGAAGACTTGACTGTTCCTGTTTTATAGCGGGAATGGTCTTTTTTTATCCATGGATAAGAATTAATGGCTCTTTTTGAATTATTCCGCCCAATGAGTCATTATTGCGTTAAAATCAAATGGATTGCAACAACATGATTTCGACAGTTTATCCTCACACTTTTGGATTAACACTTTATTTTCCGCTCCAAGTTGAAACTTCCTTGAAGAATATTTATACTTATAAAGTTAAGAACGACATGATGAAGGAAGTGTAGCTTTGACTCTTCATGATATAGATAAGCATGCTATTAAAGTGACTTTACAGACAAAAATCAAGCACGGTTCAGAAACGGAAACGTATGAGCTGGTCACATTTGGTACAAAAATGTATAAAGGTGCAGATTTATATTTGCAATATAAAGAGGAAAATGAAACCGGTCAAACACAAACGACCATCAAACACAAACCGGATGAAACGATCCTGCTTAGAAATGGTGCCATTAAAATGAGGCAGCTTTTCCGCCTGCAGGAAGCGACAAATGGGCATTACGAAAGTATATATGGCAGGTTAGGATTACGGACGACCGCGAAGAAGATCCATCATCAATGGGATGAGCAGGCCAAGCAAGGGAAACTTGTCCTTAAATATACGTTACATATGCAGGGAAGCGAACCTGGTCAATATGAGATGACGATTTCCTACAAGGAGGAAGCATAACGCATGAATATAGTAAAAGAGGTACAGGAAAAACTGAAAGAAGAGATTAAAGCGGCAGTCATTAAAGCTGGTTTAGCAACGGAAGAGCAAATTCCAAATGTTGTATTGGAACTGCCAAGAGATAAGACACACGGAGATTATTCCACGAATATGGCCATGCAATTAACGAAGATTGCAAAGAAAGCGCCAAAGATGATAGCAGAGGCAATCATCGAAAACTTTGACAACTCAAAAGCATCCATCGAAAAAATTGAAATAGCAGGACCGGGTTTCATCAACTTCTACATGAATAATGCTTATTTGACGGAATTGGTTCCTGTCATTTTGAAAGTGGATGAAGCATATGGGGAAAGTGACTTTGGTAAAGGCGAAAAAATCCAAGTGGAGTTCGTTTCCGCAAACCCGACCGGTGATCTCCATCTTGGTCATGCCCGTGGTGCAGCAGTAGGTGATACGTTATGTAATATCCTCTCTAAAGCCGGTTACGATGTTTCACGTGAATACTATATCAATGATGCCGGAAATCAAATCAATAATTTGGCCATTTCCATAGAAGCCCGTTATTTCCAGGCGATTGGCCTCGAAAAGGATATGCCTGAGGGCGGTTATCATGGCGAAGATATCATTGGCATCGGTAAGACACTTGCAAGTGAGTATGGGGATAAATATGTAAATGTCGATGAGAAGGAACGTTTTGAATTTTTCCGTGAGTACGGCTTGAAATATGAAATGGAAAAACTGAAAACGGACTTGGGTAATTTCCGTGTCGGATTTGATGTATGGTACTCCGAAACATCCCTTTATCAAGACGGTAAAATTGATGAAGCACTTAAGGTGTTGAGGGAAAGGGGCCATGTTTACGAGGAAGATGGGGCTACATGGTTCCGCTCTACGGAATTAGGCGATGATAAAGACCGGGTGCTTATTAAGCAGGATGGTTCTTACACATATTTGACACCGGATATTGCCTATCACCGTAATAAATTGGAGCGCGGCTTTGAAACGCTGATCAATATCTGGGGTGCAGACCACCACGGGTATATACCGCGCATGAAAGCAGCGATCGAAGCATTAGGGTACAACCGCGAGCAGCTTGAAGTGGAAATCATCCAGCTTGTCCACCTGTACAAGGATGGCGAGAAAATGAAGATGAGTAAACGTACCGGTAAAGCAGTTACGATGCGTGACCTGATTGATGAAGTGGGTCTGGATGCAACACGTTATTTCTTTGCAATGAGAAGTGCGGATACCCATATGGACTTTGATTTGGATCTTGCGGTCTCACAATCCAATGAAAACCCGGTTTATTATGCACAGTATGCCCACGCCCGTATTTCCAGCATTTTGCGCCAAGGTGTGGAACAAGGGATCAGCTATGAAGGAGTCACTGATTTCTCTTCCCTATCTACTGAAAAAGAAGTGGAGCTTTTGAAGAAATTAGGAGAATTCCCGCAGGCAATAGCGGAAGCAGCCGAAAAACGGATGCCTCACCGTATGACGAATTATATATACGACCTGGCTTCTACATTCCACAGTTTCTACAATGCAGATAAGGTTCTGGATGTTGAAGAAATGGAAAGAAGTAAGGCTCGCCTTGGACTGGTCAAATCCGTCCAAATTACGTTAAAGAATGCATTGGCCATCATCGGGGTTTCGGCACCGGAAAAAATGTAATGGAAAAAAGCGGCTGTTTCGAGCGAAACAGCCGCTTTTTTTAGGTTATTTAGCACTCAATGGCTCCTCCGCTCACCCTTTTTACACCTCGAATCTTAGCCATATCTTCAATCAGCTGCAACATTGCCCGATCCTTCATCTTGGCCTCGATCATGAAATCCACGTCCTGTCCAAGATCCTTAAGCACTTTAAAAAGGGGCATGATGAAGTCCAAATCGATATAATCTGCATGCGAGCGAAATTCACCTGCCGATTTTGGGGATGAAATATGGATCTTTGGTACCGCTCCTGCTTGTTTCCAAGTGGTGAACACCTCGGTGAGCAGCTCGTTAAGCGGCTCATCCGAAAGGTTTGCGAGATGATGGTGATAATCGAATACAAGCGGGATGCCCTCCCTTTTACATACGCCGAGGGTTTCAGATGCTGTATAGGTTTTATCATCATTCTCCAAAGTCATTCTTTCCTTGATGTGCATAGGCAGCGATTTAAGGTTGTCATGAACCCTTACAAGGGCGGACTCTTTATCACCATAGGCCCCACCGACATGGATATTGATGAAAGAGGTGTCCGCAATGCCCATTGCATCAAGCATTTTATAATGGAACTCCATATCTTTCACGGCATTTTGTGTGATCTCGGGCTTAGGGCTGGTGAACAGCGTAAACTGATTGGGATGAAAGCTGAGCCGCATCTTGTGTGCAGTGGCCCAATCGCCAAGCTGTTTCCACTCTTTCTTAAAAGGAGTAACGAAATCCCATTCGATTTCGGGATGTGTGGCTAAAGGAACAATGGAACTGGACATCCGGTATACTTCTATTTGGTGTGCCGTGTTATATTGAAGGACCCTTAAGGTATTTTCAATGTTCTGCCTTGTCACATCCAGGAGCTTTTCCATTCCTTTTTCTGCGCTAAGTGTGCTATATCGCTTGAAAGTAAGTGTCTTAGCCGGAGAAGCCTCCCATAAACAGGTGGCATTGGATACGAACCCAAATCTTATTATCATTATATTTTTCTCCTTGAGCAAAGGGTTGTCAAAGAAAAGGAGAAAGGATGGAAGCCAGCGATTCTTTTGCTGAACGGACTACATTCATACTGGAAAGAGCATCCCCGTTTAGCGGCTTGGATTCGGCCAGGTCCACTGCCAATTCCTTTTCTACATCTTTTATAAATGTCCGGTCAAATACGATGCAGTTCATTTCACTATTTAAAAAACAACTGCGTTTATCAAAATTAGCCGTACCGATATCACACATTATATCATCGATCAATATCACTTTAGAATGGTAGAACCCTCTTTGAAATTGCATGATTTCCGCCCCGTCTTTTATTAGTACCCGAAAATAGGGAAAAGAAGCTTCCTTTACAAGGGCGTGGTCTGAAATTTCAGGTACGATGACCGTAACGGAAACATTGCGTGCAAGGGCATCCCTTAATTCCTGAAATAAAGTTTCACTGGGAATGAAGTATGGAGTCCCGATAATGATTTTTTTAGTCGCTTGACGAATCATGTTTGTCAGTGACTGTTCAAGATCACTGCCATTCGTGACGACAAACTGATGGGCCTGCGTCCCGGGAGTCAATGTCGGAAAATAGGCAGGCGTTCCTCTGTAATCCTCGTTTGTATCATAGAACCAATCCGAAAGGAAGACTTCCTGAAGGTCTTTTACACCTTCCCCGGTCATTTTTAAATGGTAATCCCTCCATGGGTTCAGCTTCTCCCCTTGGTTTATATACTCCTTACCGATATTAAAGCCGCCAAGATAGCCGATTTTTCCATCTATCACCGAGATCTTACGGTGATTTCTTTTTTGTATGGTATAGAAAAGGAAGGGGAGTTTCGGTTTAAAGCTGAAAGAAAAATGAACGCCGCTTTCAGTCAGCTCCTGAATGGTTTGGCGGGACATCTTTTTACTCCCTATCCAATCGACTAAAAGCCGCACTTCCACGCCCTCTTCCGCTTTTGACTGCAGTAACTTCAAAAAGTCCTTGCTGAATTTATCATTTTTTACTATATAAAAAAGGATATGGATGGAATCCTGAGCTTGCCTGACTTCCTTGATATAATCTTCAAACAGGATTTTCCCTGATGTGAATACAGTCATTTCGCTATTCCGAGGCGGATATTTAATGTTGGTTGCGTGCTTCAAATAACGCTTATGCCCTACCTTAAGATCAACCCAGCACCAAGAGAAGATCAATAAAAATATAGAGGCAATCGTAGTGATTATCTTCAAAAAAAATCCCCCCTAAATGATTATATTTAGTTTGGCTCTAATTCCCTGTCAGTAACCATTAAAAAGGGGGAAAGGGTCTTCATTTTTTTTGAATGCAGAAGGGTAATGCATGGATTTGTCGAATTATATAATTAAGGGGCAGAAAAATTAAATGGTTTTTAAAAGAAAAAAGTTGACTGAATGCTCATTCATTATATAATGGAATTAATCAAATTTCAGAAAAATGCCAAATTTCCCATAATGGTACCTGGCATTTTGCAATTTACTAAAGAGGGGGAAAGACTGCATGGAAATGAATGGTTTACTGTGGATCAACTTAGTTGCATTCCTGCTTGTAACCGCTTACGCCGCCGGTTTGTTTGTCTATTTGATAAAGACTCGTATTGCTTATATAAAACTTGGCAAAAAAGTGGAATTCGATAACCGTGTGAAAGATCGTCTTGTCAAAATAGGGATTTATGTATTTGGACAGAAGAAACTCTTTAAAGATAAAAAGAGCGGGATCATTCATGCCTTGTTATTTTATGGTTTCATATTAGTGCAATTTGGCGCACTTGATTTTTTCGTTAAAGGCTTAAGGCCGGGGTGGCATTTACCGTTCGGCCCTGTTTATCCGGCCTTTACTTTCTTCCAGGAAATTGTGACGCTTACCGTTCTTGTTGCAATCCTATGGGCGGCATACCGCCGTTATGTCGAAAAGCTCGTTCGCTTGAAAAGGGATTTCAAAGCAGGTTTGGTTGTCATCTTCATTACCGGTATCATGATCACCGTATTACTGGGGAATGGAATGGGGATGATCTGGCATGGACACGATGCAACCTGGTCAGAGCCAGTCGCATCGAGCATCGCATTTCTATTCGGCTGGATGGGGACAACAGCGGCAACCGTCGTTTTTTATGTAGCTTGGTGGCTGCATTTACTGATCATATTATCTTTCCTTGTTTATATCCCGCAATCTAAGCACGCTCATTTGATTGCCGGTCCGATAAATGTATTCCTTAATCGCCTGGACAATCCGGGGAAATTGAAACCGGTTGATTTGGAAGAAGAGATTCTCGACAAAGAAGGCAATCAATATTACGGTGCCAAATATATCGAGGACTTGACGCAATATCAAATGGTGGACCTCTATGCCTGTGTGGAGTGCGGTCGCTGTACGAATATGTGCCCGGCTACAGGTACCGGGAAAATGCTGTCCCCGATGGATATCATAATCAAGATGCGTGACCATTTAACAAATACAGGCGCTGCCGTTACAACGAAGCAGCCATGGGTTCCATCTTTTGTTTTTGGAAATACGAAGGGAAATAAGATCGCTTTGGCTGGTGCCGCGCAGGGGGCGCAGGAATCAGCTGCAGCAACAGAAGCATACAGTCCGAGCCTGATTGGCGAAGTCATTACGGAAGAAGAACTTTGGGCTTGCACCACATGCCGGAACTGTGAAGATCAATGCCCGGTAATGAATGAACATGTCGACAAAATCATTGATATGCGCCGTTATCTAGTTCTTACTGAGGGCAGACTTGATCCCGATGCACAGCGTGCCATGACCAATATCGAGCGTCAAGGGAACCCGTGGGGATTAAATCGTAAAGAGAGAGAAGATTGGAGAAGCCTTCGGGAAGATGTCAGCGTCCCAACCGTGAAGGAATTAAAAAAGGCAGACGAAGAATTCGAGTATTTATTTTGGGTGGGTTCAATGGGGTCGTACGATAACCGAAGCCAGAAGATTGCCCTTTCCTTTGCTAAATTATTGAATGAAGCGGGCGTCACATTTGCAATTCTCGGAAATAAGGAGAAAAACTCAGGGGATACTCCACGTCGATTGGGTAATGAGTTTGTTTTTCAGGAACTTGCCGTGAAAAATATAGAAGAATTCCAGAAGAATGAAATAACGAAAATCGTGACGATCGATCCGCATGCATACAATATCTTTAAGAATGAGTATCCGGATTTTGGCTTGGAAGCGGAAGTGTATCACCATACTGAGCTGTTGGCCAAACTTGTCAGTGAAGGCAGGCTGGTGCCGCAGTATCCGGTGAATGAGACGATTACATTCCACGATTCCTGTTACTTGGGAAGGTACAATGAAGTTTACAGCCCGCCGCGTGAAATCTTACAATCCATTGATGGAGTGAAACTTATTGAGATGGAGCGTAACCGTGAGAAGGGTATGTGCTGCGGAGCTGGAGGCGGTTTGATGTGGATGGAAGAAGAAACTGGAAACCGCATTAATGTGGCCCGTACCGAACAAGCGCTGGCCGTCAGTCCAACAGTGATCAGCTCAGGATGTCCTTATTGCCTGACCATGCTATCTGATGGGACGAAAGCAAAAGAAGTTGAGGAAAATGTTAAAACGTATGATGTAGCTGAACTACTCGAAAAAGCGGTCATTGGTGAAAATAAATCGATTGCCTCTTAATTTTAAATGGAATAGCCTGCTTCCTCTAAATGAGATTCAAATGGGAGTAGGCAATATTTTCAATATTTATAAACTAAATATTTTCATTTTTGAGAAAAATGTGTAATATAATATAATATTAAGCGCTTACAACACTATTTTTTTAACTCCAAATTGAGCGAGCGTTCAATCAATGTTACTTATAGGGGGAAATAATGATGGCGAAAACAGTGATTATTAGCGGTGTGAGAACACCTTTTGGTAAATTCGGCGGTGGCCTTAGCAGTTTGACGGCATCACAACTTGGTGGAATAGCAATCAAAGAGGCACTTGTTCGGGCAGGGATTGAAGGCAGCCAAGTGGACGAGGTCATCATGGGGAATGTGCTTCAAGCAGGCCAAGGCCAAATACCGTCCCGCCAGGCAGCCCGTCATGCTGGATTGCCTTGGGAAGTGAAAACGGAAACCATTAATAAAGTATGCGCATCAGGACTTCGCAGTGTCACATTGGCTGATCAGATCATTCGCTTAGGTGAAGAAGAAATCATTGTTGCCGGGGGAATGGAATCGATGAGCAATGCACCTTATATCCTTCCGAAAGCAAGGTGGGGCCTAAGGATGGGTGATGGGGAACTGAAGGATACGATGATATCGGATGGACTTAGCTGCAGTTTTACGGGCGTCCATATGGGGACTTACGGTAACAGTACAGCCGAGGATCTTGAAATCACCCGTGAGGAACAAGATAACTGGGCTTATGAGAGTCACCAAAAAGCGATAAAAGCAATCGATGGCGGAATTCTTGCAGAAGAAATCATTTCCGTACAGGTGCCGGTCCGAAAAGGCGAACCAATTACCATCGAACATGATGAAGCCCCAAGAAAAGATACATCTGCCGGAAAGTTGGCTAAACTAGGTCCAGCTTTCAATAATGAGGGGACCATTACGGCTGGTAATGCACCAGGTGTCAATGACGGGGCAGGTGCACTCGTATTGATGAGTGAGGAACGTGCTGAAAAAGAAGGGAAAACGCCTTTTGCCTATATTTTAGCTCATGCAGAAGTGGCAGTGGAAGCAAAGGACTTCCCTAAAACGCCAGGTCTGGTAATAAATGAACTTCTGAAGAAGACAGGTAAATCGATAGAGGAGATTGATTTATTTGAAGTGAATGAAGCATTTGCTGCGGTTGCATTGGCCAGCGGGAAAATTGCCAACATCGAGCCGGGAAAAGTGAATGTAAACGGAGGGGCTGTAGCATTAGGTCACCCGATCGGGGCAAGTGGTGCCCGCATCATCATTACGCTGATGCATGAACTGAAACGCCGCGGAGGGGGATTGGGCATCGCAGCGATCTGCAGTGGCGGCGGTCAGGGAGATGCCATTTTAATAGAAGTGCCTAAGCAAGGATAATAGTTTCATAGATAAATGAGGAGGGATATTCCCATGGGCATTCAAAAAGTGATGGTCATTGGTGCGGGACAGATGGGATCTGGCATTGCCCAGGTCTGTGCAATGAGCGGTTATGAAGTTCTTTTACACGATTTAAAAGATGAGTATGTAGAAAAGGGTTTAGGGACTATTGCCAAAAACCTATCGCGGCAGGTTGAAAAAGGGAAAATGGAATCCGAGGAGAAGGATGCAATCCTTTCCCGGCTTACTTCCTCAACGAATTTGAAAAATGCAGCTGCAGTAGATTTGGTGATTGAAGCGGCAGTGGAAAACATGGAAATAAAAACAAGAATATTCGCCGAGTTGGATGAAATCACGCCCCGGCACGTCATTCTTGCATCCAATACTTCTTCGCTACCGATTACCGAGATAGCCGCTGCCACGAAAAGGCCGGAAAAGGTAATTGGCATGCACTTTATGAACCCGGTTCCAGTCATGAAGCTGGTTGAGGTCATCCGCGGCCTTGCTACAGCGGATGAAGTTTATCAAGAGGTTGAAAAGATGGCTGAATCCTTGAATAAGGTACCGGTGGAAGTCAATGATTTTCCAGGTTTTGTAGCGAATCGGATTTTGATGCCGATGATCAATGAGGCCATCTTTACACTTTATGAGGGCGTCGCTACTAAAGAAGCGATCGATGACGTAATGAAACTGGGCATGAACCATCCGATGGGCCCGCTTACGCTAGCTGACTTCATCGGCCTGGATACATGCTTGTATATAATGGAAACCCTTCACCAAGGACTGGGAGACGATAAATACCGACCGTGTCCGCTGTTAAGGAAATATGTAAAGGCTGGGTGGTTAGGCAAGAAATCAGGACGGGGCTTTTATGAATATAACTAATCATGGAAAGATGTGCAGCCAGGGAGGGATGAAGGATGGATTTCAAGTTTACCGAAGAACATGAAATGATGCGGAAAATGGTAAGCTCTTTTGCGGAGAATGAGATCACTCCTCATATCGAGGCAATGGAAACAGGCGTGTTTCCAAAAACGATTCTGCAAAAAATGGGTGAGCTTGGTTTGATGGGAATTCCGATTTCAGAAGAATACGGTGGCGCGGGTATGGACTTCATGTCTTATATCATTGCCATCAATGAGATTTCCAAAGTAAGTCCCACTCTCGGTGTCATACTGTCCGTTCATACATCTGTTGGCACAAATCCAATCGTTTATTTTGGAACGGAAGAGCAGAAGCGAAAGTATGTGCCTAAGTTAGCCGCTGGTAAAAATTTAGGGGCCTTTTGTTTGACTGAGCAAAGCTCAGGTTCCGATGCTGCGAGTTTGAAATCGAAGGCAGTGGCAGTAAGGGAAGGCGGACAATATCGAATAAATGGGTCCAAGGTTTTTATCACCAATGGCGGGGAAGCGGATGTGTTCATTGTTTTTGCTTCAACCGACCCTCAAAAGGGAAGCAAGGGAATCTCTGCTTTTGTCGTAGAAAAAGGGACGCCAGGTTTAATCATCGGAAAAGACGAACGTAAAATGGGCCTTCATGGCTCGAGCACCGTGCAGGTAACATTCGAGGATATGAAAGTCCCTGCAGCCAATCTCCTTGGCAAAGAAGGTGAAGGCTTTAAGATCGCCATGGCCAACTTGGATGCTGGAAGGATCGGGATTGCCGCTCAAGCGCTGGGAATTGCTGAGGGTGCCATGGAACATGCTGTCCGATATGCAAAAAGCAGGGAGCAATTCGGAAAACCCATTGCAGAACAGCAAGGGATTGGTTTCAAACTGGCCGAAATGGCAACGGGCATAGAAGCTTCAAGGCTACTCGTCTATCGGGCGGCATATTTACGCTCGCAGGGGTTGAATTGCGGTAAAGAGGCTGCAATGGCTAAGCTATTCGCTTCGAGGACGGCCGTTGAGGTGGCGATAGAAGCAGTCCAGGTGTTCGGAGGCTATGGATATACAACGGATTATCCGGTCGAACGATATTTCAGGGATGCGAAGGTAACTGAAATTTATGAGGGTACAAGCGAAATACAGAGAATGGTCATCAGTAAAAATCTATAATTACGAGAAATTTGAGAAATTTAGGAGGCATTGTCATGCAATTTAAACTAACGGAAGAACATGAAATGATCAGGAAAATGGTGCGCGACTTTGCCCAGAATGAAGTGGCTCCGACTGCTGCCGAGAGGGATGAAGAAGAACGATTCGACCGTGAAATCTTCGATAAAATGGCTGAACTTGGATTGACTGGGATTCCGTGGCCTGAGGAATACGGCGGAATTGGAAGTGATTACTTAGCGTATTGCATAGCGATTGAGGAACTTTCCCGGGTTTGCGCTTCTACTGGGGTGACTTTATCAGCCCATACTTCGCTCGCAGGATGGCCAATATATAAGTTTGGCACTGAAGAACAAAAACAAAAATACCTTCGCCCGATGGCACAGGGGGAAAAAATCGGTGCATATGGCCTGACTGAGCCTAGCTCAGGCTCAGACGCCGGCGGGATGAGAACGACTGCAAAGCTTGTGGGTGATGAATATGTTATCAGCGGTTCCAAAATCTTCATTACGAACGGCGGGATTGCGGATACATATGTCGTCTTTGCCTTGACAGATCCTGAATCGAAGCAAAAAGGAACGAGTGCTTTTATCATTGAAAAGGACTTCCCGGGCTTCAGTGTTGGTAAAAAAGAGAAGAAACTTGGAATCCGTTCATCACCGACTACGGAAATCATCTTTGATGAGTGCCGTGTTCCTAAAGAAAATCTCCTTGGAAAAGAAGGAGAAGGCTTTAAAATCGCGATGATGACGCTTGATGGCGGCCGTAATGGAATTGCAGCCCAGGCTGTAGGGATAGCCCAAGGTGCATTGGATGCCGCGGTTGATTATGCAAAAGAGCGCGTCCAATTCGGCAAGCCAATTTCTGCACAGCAAGGAATCGGTTTTAAATTGGCGGATATGGCAACGGGTGTTGAGGCTTCAAGGCTATTAACCTATCAGGCTGCCTGGTTGGAATCAGTGGGCCTTCCTTATGGGAAAGAGTCGGCCATGTCCAAACTCTTTGCTGGAGATACAGCAATGAAAGTGACGACGGAGGCCGTACAGGTTTTCGGGGGCTATGGATATACAAAAGATTATCCAGTGGAGCGGTATATGCGCGATGCGAAAATAACCCAGATTTATGAAGGGACACAGGAAATTCAAAAGCTGGTCATCTCACGGATGGTTACTAAATAGGGTTGAAACTGCGGTTTTCCGATAAGGCTCTGCCTTTACCGGAATTCCCTTTTCAATTTCGTCAGAATGTCTTTGATTAATGAATAAAGGGCTTTCAAAAGGAGTTTGGAAATGGAAAAAAGAGAGGTTCTTGCATCTGTAAAGGATGAGCGGCTGGTTGAAAAAAGGCGTACACAAATGATTAAAGGAGCGGTAACCCTTTTTAAAGAAAAGGGATTTCATCGTACGACTACCAGGGAAATTGCCAAAGCGGCAGGCTTTAGCATTGGCACATTATACGAGTATATCCGGACCAAGGAAGATATTTTATATCTCGTTTGTGACTTTATTTATGATGAAGTCCAGGAAAAGCTTCAGAAGGAAATAGAACAGAGTGATGGGACACTTGAAAGCTTGAAGCTGACGATCGCCTATTTTTATAAAGTGATGGATGATATGCAGGACGAAGTGCTTGTCATGTATCAGGAAGTGAAAGCCCTGACGAAAGATGCTTTACCATATGTTCTGAACAAAGAACTTCGGATGGTGGGCATGTTCGAAAAAGTGATAACGAAATGTGTCGAGAATGGGGAGCTATCATTAACGGAAAAACAAATAAGCCTTGTTTCACATAATATTTTCGTACAGGGACAGATGTGGAGTTTTAGAAGATGGGCATTGCATAAACAGTACACGCTTCAAGAGTATGTTGAACTGCAGACGCAATTATTGATTCAAAATGTATCGGGTTCCAAAGTGCACTGATATAAATAAGTTTCAATAAGGGGGAGCTACATGAGTACAGTTGAGGTGTATAAACCGAAGAACCATATTAGATTCGTTACAGCTTCAAGCTTATTTGATGGACATGATGCATCCATCAATATAATGAGGAGAATCCTTCAGTCCAGCGGGGCGGAAGTTATTCACCTAGGTCATAATCGTTCGGTGGAAGAAATCGTGAATGCGGCCATCCAGGAAGATGTTCAAGGCATAGCCATGTCATCTTACCAAGGCGGACATGTGGAATATTTTAAATATATGTATGACCTGCTGATGGAAAAGGGAGCCGGGCACATTCGGATTTTTGCCGGCGGTGGCGGGGTCATCATCCCTAGGGAAATTAAAGAACTCCATGATTATGGAATTGCCCGTATCTTTTCACCTGATGAAGGGAGGGAATATGGGCTTCAAGGAATGATAAACGTTTTGATGGAGGAGTGTGATTTCTCGACAGTCAAACCATCTTTACAGGAACGTTTTGATGAATTGATTGCCGGGGGAACGAATGCCATTGCCCAATTTATTACCTTTGCCGAAAATAGACTCGATGTTTCACAGGAATCAGCGGCAGCGGTGGAGAGTCTTTTTGAGCAGATCAAGACTTCCGAAAAGAAGGTTCCTGTTCTGGGAATCACGGGGACTGGCGGAGCTGGAAAAAGTTCATTGACTGATGAATTGATACGAAGGTTCATTAACGAAATTCCGGACGAGAGAGTCGCCATTCTATCTGTAGACCCGACCAAACAGAAAACGGGCGGTGCCCTTCTTGGTGACAGGATCAGAATGAACTCGATCTTTTCAGATCGTGTTTATATGCGGAGCCTAGCCACGCGCCATTCAAAAAGTGAGCTGTCTTTGGCGATAAAGGATGCCATTTCCGTCGTGAAGGCAGCAGGCTTCGATTTAATCATCGTTGAAACGAGCGGGATCGGTCAGGGTGATGCAGAAATTGCCGAAATATGCGATGTTTCCATGTATGTAATGACGAGTGAATTCGGTGCACCTTCGCAACTTGAAAAAATCGATATGATTGATTATGCAGACTTGATAGTCATTAACAAATACGAGCGCAAAGGTTCCGAGGATGCAAAAAACCAAGTTCAAAAGCAATACCAAAGAAGCCGTACGCTTTTTGATCAAGATCCATCTGAAATGCCAGTATACGGTACAATCGCTTCCCAATTCAATGACCCAGGCACCAATGCATTATTTGCCGCACTGATTGAAAAGCTTAATGAAAAATCAGGAACGGCTTGGAGTACGGCCTTTTCGAAAGAAGCGGATGTTTACAAACAAAATGTCATCATTCCCACTGACCGCCGGTATTATTTACGTGAAATCAGTGATACGGTCAGATCGTATCATAAGCGTGCCGCTGAACAAGTGCGTATTGCCCGGAGGCTTTTCCAGCTTGAAGGAGCCATTGATGCAGTTAAGGAACATGATAACGACGGCGATATGGTGGCTTCTTTAGAAAAACTGAAAAAGGAAACCGCTTCGAATTTATCACCTGAATCTAAAAAAATCCTTTCTGGATGGATGGATTTAAAAGAAAAGTATGCAGGAGAGCAGTTTGTAACGAAAGTCAGGGATAAAGAAATCGTCACAAAGCTGAAAACGAAAAGTTTATCAGGTTTAATGATCCCGAGAGTATCACTGCCGAAATATGTGGATTATGGAGAGATTTTGGGATGGGTATTCCGTGAGAACGTTCCGGGCTTCTTTCCTTACACAGCGGGAGTCTTTCCGTTCAAGCGTGAAGGGGAAGACCCGAAGCGGCAATTTGCCGGTGAAGGATCGCCCGACCGTACCAACAGGCGTTTTCATTATTTATCAAAGGATGATACTGCTAAACGGCTTAGCACGGCTTTCGACTCTGTAACTTTATATGGCGAGGACCCTGATCACCGGCCTGATATCTATGGAAAGGTAGGGGAAAGCGGAGTCAGCATCTGCACGTTGGATGACATGAAAAAGCTGTATGCAGGTTTTGATCTTTGCCACCCCTCAACCTCTGTATCCATGACCATCAATGGACCGGCACCAATCATTTTGGCCATGTATATGAATACGGCTGTCGATCAGCAGATTCAACGGAAAGAAGAAGAGCTAGGCCGTCCCCTTACAGATGCCGAAGCTGAAGAAGTGCAGGCTTATACGCTTCAGACGGTACGCGGTACTGTTCAGGCGGATATTCTGAAAGAGGACCAAGGCCAGAATACATGCATCTTCTCTACGGAATTTGCTTTAAGGTTAATGGGCGACATTCAAGCCTATTTCATCGATCGAAAAGTCAGGAACTATTACTCTGTATCCATTTCTGGCTATCACATTGCAGAAGCGGGTGCCAACCCAATTTCACAGCTGGCTTTTACATTAGCGAATGGCTTTACTTACATCGAATATTATTTAAGCCGAGGAATGAATATTGATGACTTTGCCCCGAATTTGTCATTCTTCTTCTCAAATGGGCTCGACCCGGAATATACGGTGATCGGGAGGGTGGCAAGAAGGATCTGGGCGACAGTCATGCGGGATAAATATGGTGCGAACGACCGCAGCCAGAAGCTCAAATATCATATACAGACTTCCGGGCGCTCGCTTCATGCCCAAGAAATTGATTTTAATGATATCAGAACGACACTTCAAGCTTTAATGGCACTGCAGGACAACTGTAATTCCCTGCACACTAATGCGTATGATGAAGCCATCACGACGCCTACTGAAGAATCCGTGCGCCGGGCAATGGCCATCCAAATGATCATTACGAAGGAGCATGGTCTCTCAAAAAATGAAAACCCGATGCAAGGTGCCTTCATCGTGGAGGAATTGACGGATCTGGTCGAAGAGGCCGTCCTGCAAGAGTTCGATCGCATCAATGATCGAGGCGGTGTGCTGGGTGCAATGGAGACGCAGTATCAGCGCGGGAAAATCCAGGATGAATCGATGCATTACGAAATGAAAAAGCATACGGGAGAATTGCCGATCATCGGTGTCAATACGTATTTGAATCCAAATCCTCCTTCCGAAGAAGCGGTGAACAGCATGGAAATTGCCCGTGCAACCAAGGAAGAAAAGGAAGGGCAAATCATAAATCTCCGGGCATTCCAGGAAAGAAATAAGGAGTTCACGGATGAAGCGTTAACTAAACTGAAATTGGCAGCCATGAATGGGGAAAATATCTTTGCTGAGCTCATGAACTGCGTGAGGGTGGCCAGTCTGGGTCAGATAACGAGGGCATTATATGATGTAGGCGGTCAATATCGAAGAAATATGTAAACAAAGAAGGGGGCTCCGAACGTTTAGGGGCCCTTTTTTTTAATAATTCCCGTCTTTTTTAACAAAATGAAGATTTTACCTTATAATTATTTGGAAAAGGGGCAAAAATGAAGAATCAGCCCTATTGGAGTTGAGAAAATGAACCTGAAAATGATTGGGTTGATCATAGGTTACATTCTTGCCATCATTTTTTTATTTGAGCTGTATGAGCATCAACTGGGTGCCATTTCTTTTTTTATCCTGACTGTTGTCTTTTTTACGGCAGCCTATCGTCAGAAATCGAAAAAGAAAAAAAGGAATGATCTTTAGCTTTTGGTTTCCTGTGAATGATAGACAATAAGGTAAATCTGTGAAAGTATCATATAGAACTAGCATAAACCCATTTAGATTGTTTATAATGGAGTATATGTCTAGCAGGAATTGTCGTTATTTTATCGAACTACTGTTTTAGATTATTTTTTTATGTGAAAAAACACGGAATTCAGTGTTTGAATAGAGAAGGGAAGTGCGGAATTTGAGTTTAAAACAATACTCAAAAGAGCAATTATTGGAAATGTCCTTAATAGAGATGGCATATGATTTGTTAGTTGAAAGAAATGAACCGATTCCATTTAAAGACTTAATTAGTGAATTAGCTTCGCTGCACCATTTATCCAAAGCGGAAGTGGAAAAGAAAATTGCCCAATTCTATACGGATTTAAATGTGGATGGCCGTTTCACTTCACTTGGAGACAATCGCTGGGGATTGAAAACATGGTACCCGGTTGACCAAATCGAAGAAGAAGTCGTACATGTTGTAAAACCTAAAAAGAAAAAGAAAGCCAAAAAGGCTGCTGTGGTCATCGATGATTTCGATGAACTTGAAGACGAAGACCTTGACTTTGAAGAGGATATCGATGATTTGGACGAGGATGAAGATGACGACGATGATGATATTCTAGGTTCTCCAGTCATCGACGAAGTGCTTTTGGATGATGACGTGGATGATGACGACGATCTGGAAGAAGAAATAATCGAAGATGATGCATTTGTCCTGGAAGATGATGAGGACGAAGATGAAGACGAAGATGACTTGGATGACTTGAATGAAGAGGATGAGAAATAAATAATCGCCCTTGACTTTTTAAGGCGAAATTTGTAGAATCATTTTTGGGCTCCTTAAAAAAGGACACAATGATTAAATTATATCGCTCCCTTACTTTTTTGTAAGCGGAGCGTTTTTGTTTTTAATGATGGAATGAATAAATGACATCATTTTTTTATTTTTAAAAATGATTTCTCGTAGAATTGTAAAAACTATAGAGAACATATTTATGTTAACTGTCATTTAAGGAAATTTATTCTTGTTCATGTATCCTGCATGACTCTCACTAAAGACCTTTAAGTGATTAATGGTTTGTACTGGTTACGGTTTTTAGCTTTTAACCGCTCATGTGGCGGAAGATTTGATTCAGGTTCCGATCTAATGATGTGAAGAACTGAATTGGAAGAAAACATTCTATTAGGAGGATATAAGATGACAAAATATATTTTTGTGACAGGTGGAGTAGTTTCTTCCTTGGGAAAAGGGATTACGGCCGCTTCTTTAGGAAGATTATTAAAAAATAGGGGATTGAATGTTACGATCCAGAAGTTTGACCCTTATATCAACTTGGACCCTGGTACGATGAGTCCATATCAACATGGTGAAGTGTTTGTAACGGATGATGGTGCTGAAACGGATTTGGATTTGGGGCACTATGAGCGTTTCATCGATATCAACCTTGGTAAACACAGCAATGTGACTACAGGCAGAATTTATTCAACCGTCCTGAGAAAAGAACGTCGCGGCGATTATCTAGGTGGAACGGTTCAAGTCATTCCCCATATCACGAATGAAATTAAAGAACGGGTTTTCCGTTCAGGCAATGAAACGAATGCCGACATAGTCATCACTGAAATTGGCGGTACTGTAGGGGATATCGAGTCTCTTCCATTCCTTGAAGCGATTCGCCAAATCAAGAGTGATATCGGCATCAATAATGTTATGTATATCCACTGTACATTGGTTCCTTACATCAAAGCTGCAGGTGAAATGAAAACAAAACCGACACAGCATAGTGTAAAAGAATTACGCAGTCTTGGCATTCAGCCAAATATCATCGTTGCACGTACAGAAAGCCCGATTTCACAAGATATGAAGGATAAAATCGCTTTATTCTGCGATATCGATAAAAATTCTGTTATCGAATGTCTTGATGCGGATACGCTTTACTCCATCCCTCTAGCGCTTCAAGCACAAAATATGGACCAAATCGTTTGTGATCACTTGCAATTGGATTGTGGCGAAGCGGATATGGAAGATTGGAAGGAACTAGTCAAAAAAGTTACTTCTTTATCAAAGAAAACGAAAATCGCCTTAGTCGGAAAATATGTTGAATTGCAAGATGCTTATCTTTCTGTAGTGGAAGCACTTAAGCATGCTGGTTACGCATTTGATGCAGATGTTGAAATCGACTGGGTGAATTCCGAAGATGTAACTAAAGAAAATGTTGCAGAACTTCTTCAAGATGCAGATGGAATCCTTGTACCTGGAGGTTTTGGAGATCGTGGAATCGAAGGGAAAATTGCAGCGACTGAATTTGCCCGCACGACAAAAAAACCATTCTTCGGAATTTGCTTAGGCATGCAGTTGGCGTCCATTGAGTATGCACGCAACGTCCTGGGATTGCCAGAAGCACATTCAGCTGAAATTAAGGAGGATACTCCTGATCCAATCATCGATCTTCTTCCTGAGCAGAAGGATGTAGAAGATTTGGGCGGAACACTGCGTCTTGGTCTGTATCCATGTAAGCTTATCGAAGGTACTAAAGCATACGAAGCTTATAATGACGAAGTTGTTTATGAACGTCACCGTCACCGTTATGAATTCAATAACCACTACCGTCAAGCTATGGAAGAGGCAGGATTCGTGTTCTCCGGTACAAGTCCAGATGGCCGTCTAGTCGAAATCATTGAACTGAAAGATCATCCTTGGTTTGTGGCTTCCCAATTCCATCCGGAATTCACGTCACGTCCTAACCGTCCACAGCCGCTATTCCGCGACTTTGTCGGTATGTCATTAAAGAACGGCGAAAATCGTTAATAAACAAAAAAACAGCCCCTGTGGCTGTTTCAGACTGTAGGCAAACTTGAAGAAAATCGAGTTTGCCTACAGTTTTTTTATGGTTTGTACTTTGGGAGGTTGATGGCCACTCCAAGCACCGCTTAGACTCGCTTTCCCGCATGAGTCCCGCACACCCGCTCCAATCAAATTTGTTTTAACATTTAGTGAGTGGTCAGTGGGTTCGGGAACATCATTTGATGAAAGATATATTTTTCCGAACTTTTTTAGATGAATTCATCATTCTTCATCTTCATATTCTTTTATGATTTCTTCAAGAGTGAATTTAATTCCATGATAAGCGAAAAGAGCGGTAAGGAGGGTAGGGTACCCATATCGATTTCCGGTTTCATCGGGAATCAATCCCCGTTGGATGCGTAAATCAATATGTACGTCAGCCAACTCCAAAAGAGAATCTTCTTCGGAAGGGACGGATGTAGAAACCGCAACAAATGGGATATCTTTTTCCTTGAGTTGTTTTGCCAGCATCAATGCTTCTGAATCGTCCGAATGGCGGCTGAATATAAGAAATCGATCTTCCTTGGAAATTGTTTCACTTAAATCATAGCTTTTTGCCTTAGGAAAGGGTTCTTCCCCATTCAATGCCTCGGCAGTGACGCCCTGCATTTCACCAAAACCGTGAATGAACACAGAACCGTCCCCAACCACAGCCTGAGCCAGCAGGCGTCCGGCATCCTCCATTTCAAAGGCTTCATTTTCAATCATTTTTTTAAATAAACCGCTTATCTGTGTCGAGAAAATTTTTAACATGATCAGGGACTCCTTTAAAAAATAATATACTTATTATAAAGGACTTTCCTTTGCATTGACAGGTTTCAGGGTTTTTGGTCCAAAGGGCTGAATTAACTAAATCGGTCGAAAAAACAAAAAAATTAAAATTCCTTTTAGCCATACAGCAGGAATTTTGTTACAATTATCGAATATGAACATAGATATCATGAATGAATAAATGCGTTGCTCAAGTAATTTAACGCAATCTATGTAACTACCCTTTTTCGGGTAATAGGCCGAATAGGCTAATATATTTAATGGATGAATCGGGAAGGGGAGAGGTGATAAAATGCCAGGGAAAATATTGATTGTTGATGATCAATTCGGGATTCGTATTTTATTGAACGAGGTGTTACATAAAGAAGGGTATGAAACATTTCAAGCAGCTAATGGCATTCAAGCCTTGGAAGTGCTAAATAATCATTCACCCGATCTTGTATTGCTGGATATGAAGATTCCGGGAATGGATGGCATTGAGATCTTGAAAAGGATGAAAGTCGTCGATCCGGACATCCGGGTCATAATCATGACGGCATATGGTGAACTTGATATGATTCAAGAAGCAAAGGATTTAGGGGCAATGACACACTTTGCAAAGCCGTTTGATATTGATGATATTAGAAAAGCCGTTCGTGAATACTTGCCGATTCAATCGAGTTAACGGTCTTGAAAATTTAATATTATTGACGGGGAAATTGCCGCGGCTATCTTTTTTTAGATAGGCCGTGTTTTTTTGGAATAAAATTTGAGACATGGTACAGTTGTAATTGTTGCTGTTTTTTTGATGTATTGATATGCTAAAAGAGGAGAGATATTCTGATTTATAAAGCGTATGCTACTTTGGTTTTAGGGAATATCTAGAAAGAATTAACTTTAAAAATAAACATCCACTAGTAGGAGGAAATCAAATGCCTTTAGTTTCTATGAAAGATATGCTGAATAAAGCCCTTGATGAAAAATATGCAGTAGGTCAATTCAATATCAATAACCTTGAATGGACTCAAGCTATCCTAGCTGCTGCTGAACAAGAAAAATCTCCAGTCATCCTTGGTGTTTCCGAAGGTGCTGCCCGTCATATGGGTGGTTTTAAAACGACTGTCATGATGGTTCAAGGTTTGTTGGAAGACATGAAAATCACTGTTCCTGTGGCCATTCACCTTGACCATGGTTCAAGTTATGATAAATGTAAGGAAGCCATCGAAGCGGGATTCACTTCAGTAATGATCGATGCTTCACATCATCCAATTGAAGAAAATATCGAAACAACCAAGAAGGTTGTCGAATTCGCTCATGCACGGAATGTTTCGGTTGAAGCGGAAGTGGGCACGGTTGGCGGACAAGAAGATGATATAATCGCTGATGGAGTCGTATATGCAGACCCTCAAGAATGTGAGCAGTTGGTTAAAGAAACGAATGTCGACTGTTTTGCTCCAGCTTTGGGATCCGTTCACGGACCATACAAAGGTGAACCTAACCTAGGCTATAAAGAAATGGAAGAAGTACGGGATTTAACGAACAAACCTCTTGTTCTTCATGGCGGTACAGGCATCCCTACGAAAGATATCCAAAAAGCGATTTCTCTTGGAACATCAAAAATCAATGTGAATACGGAAAATCAAATTGTGTTCACAAAAGCGGTTCGTGAAATCCTGAATAACGATTCTGAAGTGTACGATCCTCGTAAATACATGGTTCCTGGCCGTGAAGCTATCAAAGAAACGGTCATCGGCAAAATTCGTGAATTCGGTTCAAACGGCAAAGCATAATTTCAAAAGGGTTCCATCCCTTTAAATGTAAGGCAATATTCCCATTGGGGGGGCTCCCCCCTAATGGTTTCTTTTAGATGAAGGCTTAATCCGATCTCTATTTTTCGAACAATTAGAATTCAATAGAGAAATAAAAAATCGATTACATACGGAGGATATTTTATGAAATTCTTTATAGATACAGCAAATATGGAAGAAATCAAACAAGCGCACGAACTTGGCGTACTAGCAGGTGTTACGACTAACCCATCACTTGTTGCCAGGGAAAAGGGAGTTTCTTTCCATGACCGGCTAAAAGAAATCACAAGCCTTGTTAAGGAATCCGTTTCTGCTGAAGTCATTGCGCTTGATTTTGAAGGAATGATGGCAGAAGCCAAGGAGCTTGTTGCGATTGCACCTAATATCACGATCAAAGTGCCAATGACTCCAGATGGCTTGAAGGCTGTTTCAGCACTTACAAAACAAGGTGTCAAAACAAATGTCACGCTTATTTTCAGTGCCAACCAAGCATTATTGGCAGCTAGGGCAGGAGCAACTTATGTATCGCCATTTTTAGGACGCTTGGACGATATCGGCCAAAATGGTTTGGATTTAATTTCGGATATTGCTGACATATTTGCAATCCATGATATCAATGCTGAGATCATTGCAGCTTCCATCCGCCATCCGATGCATATTACAGAAGCGGCTCTTAAAGGAGCACATATTGCAACGATCCCTTATAAAGTTTTAATGCAATTATTCCACCACCCATTAACGGATAAAGGGATTGAAGCTTTCTTGAACGATTGGAATTCACGTACAGAAGCATAATGCCTTGCCGCTAAGTCGCTATAGATTGCACTGTTTTAATAAAATTAACATAAATTAGAAATTTTTATCTTTTTTTTTACATGAATTTTCTACTTTTGTGTAAACTAAAGAACTAGATAGTAAATGTTGTCGGATTATGCAATTTTCTTGTGGTAAAATATTACTTTTTGGAAGTAGCTTCTAAGTGCTTAGCGTGGAAGGGAGTATATTATGGAAAAACTTAAAATTGCCGGTGGCTATCCTCTAAAGGGAAGCATTCGTGTCAGCGGAGCAAAAAATAGTGCGGTTGCCCTTATTCCGGCAACAATTTTAGCGGACTCTCCCGTAACGATTGAAGGCCTGCCGGATATCTCGGATGTACAGATGCTGAAAGAGTTAATGGAGGAAATCGGCGGTGAGGTGTCCTTTGATGAAGGGCAGATGACAGTCAACCCCAGCAGGATGATTTCAATGCCTCTTCCGAATGGCAGGGTCAAGAAGTTACGTGCTTCGTATTATTTAATGGGGGCAATGCTTGGTAAATTCAAAAAGGCAGTGATCGGCTTGCCTGGAGGCTGCCATTTGGGACCCCGTCCGATAGATCAGCATATTAAGGGGTTCGAAGCACTTGGCGCACAAGTGACGAATGAACAAGGAGCCATTTACCTTAGGGCGGACGAGCTCCGGGGAGCACGCATATATTTGGATGTCGTTAGTGTAGGGGCAACGATCAACATCATGCTTGCCGCCGTTTTGGCCAAAGGCCGCACTGTGATTGAAAACGCTGCGAAAGAACCGGAAATCATCGATGTCGCCACATTGTTGACCAATATGGGAGCAAAAATTAAAGGTGCTGGAACGGATATCATTCGTATTGATGGTGTGGAAAGTTTGCATGGTTGCAAGCATACGATCATACCGGATCGGATTGAAGCCGGTACTTTCATGATTTTAGCCGCTGCTGTCGGTGAAGGGATTCTGATCGATAATGTCATTCCCCAGCATTTGGAGTCATTGACTTCCAAATTAAGGGAAATGGGGATTAATATTGAAGCGGGTGATGACCAGATATTTGTCTCGCCGGGAGAAAATTATAAATCCGTTGATATCAAGACGTTGGTTTACCCTGGATTCCCAACAGATCTTCAGCAACCTTTCACTTCCCTTTTAACAAAAGCAAGCGGTTCTAGCATGGTGACCGATACGATATACGGGGCACGATTTAAGCATATTGATGAACTGCGACGCATGAATGCGAAGATCAAAGTCGAGGGCAGAGCAGGCATCGTCGATGGTCCTGTCCAACTTCACGGGGCAAAAGTGAAGGCAAGCGATTTACGTGCCGGAGCAGCTCTGGTAATTGCCGGTTTAATGGCTGAAGGGATTACAGAAGTGACCGGGCTTGAACATATAGATCGCGGATATAGCCATCTTGTTGAAAAACTTTCAGGTTTGGGAGCGACGATTTGGCGTGAAGAAATGACGCAAGAAGAAGTGGAGCAGCTTAAAAGCTGATCCCTTTTCTTGTTACCTCATTGTGTTACTATATATGATATAATGTGTTATACTAATATATAAATAAATCATGCTAGTGTACATGAGGGGGAACCGGAAATGGAAAGAAGTTTATCGATGGAGCTAGTCCGCGTAACAGAGGCGGCGGCCCTAAATTCAGCTCGTTGGATGGGAAGAGGAAAGAAAGACGAAGCGGATGATGCAGCAACAACTGCGATGCGGGATGTTTTCAATACCATTCCCATGCAAGGAACGGTTGTAATCGGTGAAGGGGAAATGGATGAGGCGCCAATGCTTTATATTGGCGAAAAACTTGGCACTGGTCTTGGGCCGCTAGTGGATGTTGCGGTTGATCCATTAGAAGGAACGAACATCGTTGCATCTGGCGGCTGGAATGCATTGGCTGTATTGGCGATAGCCGATAAGGGGAACTTGCTTCATGCCCCGGATATGTATATGGATAAAATAGCTGTCGGACCCGAGGCGGTTGGTCAGATTGATATCAATGCTTCCGTGTTGGACAACCTGAAAGCGGTAGCCAAGGCAAAAAATAAAGATATCCAAGACGTGGTTGCAACAGTATTGAACCGCGATCGTCATTCGAAGATCATTCATGAACTTCGTGAGGCAGGGGCACGTATCAAATTGATCAACGATGGAGATGTCGCAGGAGCGATAAATACGGCCTTCGATCTTACCGGTGTTGACATCTTATTCGGATCTGGCGGAGCTCCAGAGGGAGTCATTGCAGCCGTTGCCTTGAAATGCCTTGGAGGGGAAATTCAAGGTAAGCTCGTTCCTCATACTGATGAAGAAGTGGAACGGTGTGGGAAAATGGGCCTTGAATTAGGAAAAGTCCTCAGAATGGAAGATCTTGTTCGCGGAGATGACGCAATTTTTGCTGCAACAGGTGTGACTGACGGAGAACTTTTACGCGGTGTACAATTTAAAGGGCATTACGGCGAAACGCAATCCGTAGTCATGCGTGCTAAATCTGGTACCGTTCGATTCATTGATGGGCGTCACAGTCTTAAGATTAAACCGAATGGTTTGATTGACTGATAGCGTTTTTTAGAAAAATCACTTTTAAAAAGCGAGCGGTTTCATCGCTCGCTTTCTCTTTAAAAAAATTTAAGTTGAATAATTAAAATAAAAAAAGTAAAATAAAGCTTGGTCTACTATTAATAATTTAAAATCTGCCCTTTCACTCCAAACTTCAAGAAGCCTTCAAATAATTTTCTTCTTTACATGTAAAAATGTATCATCCTTTCTAAGAAAACTCTGGTCGGGTACATGGATTGCGGTTTTTCTTCCATCTAACAAACCAATTCTTTTTCAGTATGGGTGAAAACGTTTAATTAATAAAAGTGTGGTGTCATAATGAATTTAACTATTTCTAATTTAGAAAACATGAAACTTAAGGATCTCTATGAGCACGCTCGTGAATATAAAGTTTCCTATTACAGCAAACTTTCCAAAAAGGAACTTATTTTCGCTATCCTGAAAGCGCAAGCTGAGCAGGATGGTCTCCTATTCATGGAGGGCGTTTTAGAGATCATCCCTTCCGAGGGCTTCGGTTTCCTGCGTCCAATTAATTATTCTCCAAGCTCGGAGGATATTTATATTTCGGCTTCACAGATCCGCAGATTCGATTTGCGAAATGGAGATAAAGTGTCCGGTAAGGTAAGGCCTCCAAAAGAAAACGAGCGCTATTATGGATTGCTGCATGTTGAAGCGGTCAATGGCGATAATCCGGAATCAGCTAAAGAGCGTGTCCACTTTCCAGGTTTAACACCGCTGTATCCTAACAGGCAAATTAAACTGGAAACGACACCGAAGAACTTATCGACCAGGATTATGGATGTCCTGGCACCGGTCGGTTTCGGACAGCGTGGTCTGATTGTTGCACCGCCAAAAGCTGGTAAAACGATGCTCATCAAGGAAATTGCCAATGCGATAACCACAAACCATCCCGAATCGGAATTGATTGTGCTGTTGATCGATGAACGCCCGGAAGAAGTGACAGACATTGAACGTTCCGTCGCAGGAGACGTGGTAAGTTCAACTTTCGATGAAGTGCCGGAAAACCATATCAAGGTGGCTGAGCTGGTGTTAGAACGAGCCATGCGACTTGTGGAGCATAAACGGGATGTCATCATTTTAATGGACAGCATCACTCGCCTAGCCCGTGCTTACAACCTTGTCATTCCGCCGAGCGGGCGTACACTATCAGGGGGGATTGACCCTGCTGCATTCCATCGTCCGAAACGCTTTTTCGGTGCGGCGAGGAATATCGAGGAAGGCGGCAGCCTGACGATCCTTGCTACAGCCTTGGTAGATACTGGTTCAAGAATGGACGATGTCATTTATGAAGAATTTAAAGGTACGGGCAATATGGAGCTGCATCTAGATCGTGCCCTTGCCGAAAGACGGATCTTCCCGGCAATCGATATTCGTCGCTCAGGTACACGTAAAGAAGAATTGCTAATTCCGAAAGATCGCCTGGATAAACTATGGGCCATTAGGAAAACGATGTCAGATTCGCCTGATTTCTCGGAGAAATTCCTTCGCCGTCTAAAACAGACAAAAGGCAATGAAGAATTTTTCAGTAAGCTGGATGAAGAGATGTCAGAAATGAAAAAGGGTCCAGCGAGCGTAAAACGTTCTTAAACCCTGTAAGAAACAAACAGTTGCACAACTAGTTTTAAGTTGTTATAATGAGTTCATGTGTTTTTACAATAAATGTGAGGGTGCTTTTCCCTCAACTTGAAGTATATAACTCTGTTTCGAATGATTCAGGGCATAAGGAGCTGAAAAGAATGAAAACTGGAATTCATCCAAATTATAAGCTTTCAAAAGTAATTTGCTCTTGCGGAAACACTTTTGAAACTGGTTCAGTTAAAGAAGAGATCAAAGTTGAGACTTGTTCAGAGTGCCATCCATTCTATACTGGTCGTCAAAAATTCGCTGAAGCTGGCGGACGTGTTGATCGTTTCAACAAAAAATACGGTATTAAATAAGCCGGACTTTTTAAAAAACAGGCAAGTATTTTTCTTGCCTGTTTTTTCTTTTCCATAAACAAGTAAGAATTTATACAAAGCCAGGTCGACTTCAATTATGGCCAATGGATCGACAGGTGGAAGGGAGTAGCTGTTTCCATGTATGTAATGAAACAAACAGGCTGGATCGAGCTTATTTGCGGAAGCATGTTTTCAGGTAAATCTGAAGAATTGATTAAACGAGTCAGCCGTGCTCAATTTGCTAAAGAGCAGATAGCTGTATTTAAACCAGCTATTGATAATCGCTATGCGGAAGAGGCTGTCGTATCACACAATGGCTCTTCTGTGATGGCAAAACCGATTGCCCATTCAACGGATATTTTTAAGTATTTGGACAAGCCCCTGGATATCATTGCAATAGATGAAGTGCAATTTTTTGATCATGAAATTATCGGGGTTGCCCAGCATCTTGCGGACAGCGGTTATCGAGTGATTATGGCTGGACTCGATCAAGATTTCAGAGGTGAACCATTCGGTCCTATGCCTGTTCTATTATCGCTTGCAGAATCGGTGACTAAGCTGCAGGCAGTGTGTGAAGTATGCGGATCACCTGCGAGCAGGACACAGCGCTTGATAGATGGGGAGCCGGCCTCCTATGATGAGCCGATCATCCTTGTGGGTGCATCGGAATCGTACGAGCCCCGCTGCCGCCATCATCACGAAGTTCCGGGTAAGCAGGCTGTCGGGATTAAAGAACATATTTGAATGATGGTGCCCTATGATCCAATGAGATCACAGGGTGCTTTTTTTATGGGGAAAAGTGGAAAAGACTATCGAGTTATTAGGTGGCCTGACCAATACATGGAAGGGAAATAAAAGATAAATATTGCCCCATTTTGGGTAGGCTAACGAGGAAATGTTCTTCTTAACCAGTCAAAATGGAGGGAAAAAATATGAAATCAAAACTGCTTATTATGACGGCCTTTCTGCTTGCTGCACTAACGGCATGCGGTCAAAATGACAATGCAATAAATAATGATTCGGAATATGGAGATCAATCCCGGGATGGCAGGGTTGGCAATGGGTTAAATCAAGTATCCAATAATGATTGGGATAATGAAGCGGAACGACCATCAGATCAGGTCCTCAACACACCGCATCATACATCCAATAATTCTCCATCCATGGGGCAGCAAATTGATGAAATCCGCGGGGTGATCGAATCGGAAACTGATTATGAGGCCGGTTCCGTTTGGTTTAATGGAAATACCATACACGTTACGGTCCATGATAAAGGCAAAATCAAGACCGAAAAAGAAAGAAATAAGGAAATGCAGCGAATACAAGGCATGATAAACAGGGTTGTGCCTCAATATAATGTAGATGTCGAATTAAACAAGTAACGCACGACATTTTTGAATCTCTTTGACGTTGATTATTCACCTATACTATAATTAACCTAGAAGTGAACTGAGCTGGGGCACTGAGCTACTTATTTATAGTAATAAAAGATGGATTACTTCCAATTCGTTTCAGATGTTTTGGAAAATTTATGAGGTGAATAATTTGTTTGATCGTTTGCAAGCAGTAGAAGATAGATATGAAAGATTGAATGAACTATTAAGTGACCCGGAGATCATTAATGACTCCAAGAAGCTAAGGGAATATTCCAAGGAGCAATCCAGCATTCAAGAGACCGCATCGACTTATAAAGAATATAAAGCGGTTCGTGAGCAACTTCAGGAAGCGAAGGCGATGCTGGAGGAGAAACTTGATGCGGAAATGCGTGAAATGGTAAAAGAAGAGATCAATGAACTTGAAGAGACCATACAAGGCCTTGAGGATAAGCTGAAAATATTGCTTATTCCTAAAGACCCCAACGATGATAAAAACGTAATCATGGAGATCCGCGGAGCGGCTGGCGGAGATGAGGCGGCCTTATTTGCAGGCAGTCTATACCGGATGTATAGCCGTTTTGCCGAGGTGCAGGGCTGGCGGACTGAAGTAATTGAAGCTAATCCTACTGGGCTTGGCGGCTACAAGGAAATCATATTCATGATAAATGGCAATGGCGCTTATTCAAAGTTGAAATTCGAAAATGGAGCCCATCGCGTTCAGCGAGTACCTGAAACGGAATCAGGCGGGCGGATTCATACATCCACAGCCACGGTTGCCGTTTTACCTGAAGCTGAGGAAGTGGAAGTTGAAATCCATGATAAGGATATTCGTGTCGATACCTTTGCATCAAGCGGTCCTGGAGGGCAAAGTGTCAATACGACAATGTCAGCGGTGCGCTTGACTCATATTCCGACTAATACGGTTGTATCCTGTCAAGATGAAAAATCACAAATCAAGAACAAAGAAAAAGCAATGAAGGTTTTGCGTGCCAGGGTGTTCGATAAAATCAATCGCGAAATACAGGCGGAATATGATCAAAATAGGAAGCTGGCCGTTGGAACGGGCGATCGATCTGAAAGGATTCGCACTTATAACTTCCCGCAAAACCGCGTTACCGACCACCGCATTGGTTTAACGATTCAAAAACTGGATCAAATCATGGAAGGTAAACTGGATGAAGTCGTTGATGCATTAATCATGGAAGACCAATCTTCAAGGCTGGAAAATGCAGATGAGTAATTCTGCCGTGAAAGTGTTTGAAGCCCTTAAATGGGCTTCTTCTTTTTTAAAGGAAAATGATCGTGATGCCAATGCTGGGGAAATCCTGTTACAGCACTTTTTAAAACAAACTCGCTCCCAAATGCTGGCCAACCTCCATGATGAGCTTAGTGAAGCGGATTTTGGGCAATTTAAGGACGCTATTGAGCTGCATGCTGAGGGGACGCCCATCCAATATATAATCGGCAGTGAAGAATTTTATGGACGGACCTTTTTTGTGAATGAAGAAGTGCTCATACCGAGACCGGAAACAGAAGAATTGATTTATTATACATTACGTAAACTCCCGGCCATTTTTATGGAGGGACAGAAGCTCCGTTTAGCTGATATTGGGACTGGCAGCGGCGCAATTGCCATAACGATGAAACTTGAAAAATCAAACCTGATGGTGACGGCCACGGACATAGCGGAACCATCGCTTGAGGTGGCGCGGAAAAATGCCGAATCACTTGGTGCCGAAGTGGAGTTCATGCAAGGTGATTTGCTTTCGCCGTTCATGAATATGAACGAGAAGGTGGACATCCTTTTATCGAATCCGCCATATATACCAGAAGATGATCATAAATCCATGTCAGTGGTCGTGACTGGTCATGAACCACATCGTGCGTTGTTTGCCGGTCTCGATGGGCTGGATTTTTACCGCCGCTTTATGGAACAGCTACCTTTGGTCATGAAGGTGCCTGGACTGATCGGTTTTGAAGTGGGTGCAGGGCAGGGTGCGGCGGTTGCAGATTTATTGAAGCGAACCTTTCCTGCCGCGGAAGTATCCATCATAAATGACATTAATGAAAAAGATCGAATGGTCTTTGCTGAATTAAAATGATCCGTCTCCCTTATGTGAGACGGTTTTTTTAGGGACAGCACCCTCACTAATCCTTTGGAATCTATATTTCCAGCTATCAACTTTTTTTGTTTTTACTAGTTTAAGATAGCTGGAAAATGGTGAGACTAATTCATGTGAGGGGGCGAAGGCGATGAAAACTAAACATTTAGCCATTATTTATCTATTAATCTTAACTATAGGAACGATCGTAAGTATATATATGCCTAAAGCAGAGATGGTCGGTGCAGAAGATACGAAGGTAATCCCGGATGAGGCGATTCGGCTGCGGATACTCGCCAATAGTGATGCAGAGGAGGATCAAGCGGTTAAACGGCTGATTAGGGATAAGGTAAATGAAGATATCACTAAGTGGGTGGCGGAGCTTACTTCTTTGGATGAAGCGAGGGATGTGATCACCTCGCATCTGCCGGATATCCAGGCGACGGCTGAGGCGGTAATAAAGGAACAAGGTTTGGAGCAGTCGGTGAAAGTGGATTTTGGACAAGCTGAATTTCCGACAAAACTGTACGGGCAGTATTTATATCCGGCAGGGGAATATGAAGCAGTGATTATCACGCTTGGTGAAGGGGACGGCGCTAATTGGTGGTGTGTGTTATTTCCCCCATTGTGTTTCTTGGATTTTTCAAATGGGACGGCTGTAAGTCAAAGTCCGATTGTCGAGGATGAAGGGGAAGGGTCATTGACTTCGGAAGGAAAGGCGTATGCTGCAACGAATGAAGAGAGTGAACTTGTTGCGGAGGAAGTGGTTGAAGAAGAAGGGCTGGCTGAAAAGGAAAAAGGGCCGGAAGAAGTAGTTGAAGAAGAGGTAATCGTGGAGAGCGTAAAAGAGGAAGCACCGGAAGTAACGGTAAAAGAAGAGGTTGTAGAGCCAGAGGTAAAAGAAGAAGTGGCGGTAGTGAAAGATAAGGAACAGGTGACAGAGGAAGTCATTGAAGGGAAAGTTGAAGAAAACAAGGTTGAACTTGCGGCATCCAATGAAAAAGGTCAACAATTATATGAAGGGGAAAAGGAGCCCGAGGTGGAAGTGAAGTCCTTGTTTGCAGAAATCTTCAATGATCTATTTTAAGGAGGGGGCTGAGTCCCTCTTCTTTAAATTCAGATAATTTTAAAAACTTATCCACAGGGTTATTAACAAAAAATCAAAAAAGTCTGTCATTAATTATTAATATCCACAAACTTATCCACGGATTCGATGTGGTTATCCCCAATTTGTGGATAACACTTGAATTATGTGTATACTTCTTTTATACTTTCAAAGTATCTTTTAAGCGGAATTCGTACGTTAAGTTGAAAATACCGTTCATATTAAAGCGATTATATAAAATAAGAAATGTTAAAAGGCGATGGTGTTCAAAATGAAAACGAAAATTTGGTCAGTGGATAAAAATGTGGATAATTTACAAAGTTATCCCCAGATTACACAATCAGCTGAATTATTAAAGGCTAATCAAGTGGTTGCTTTTCCTACGGAGACCGTTTATGGACTCGGCGCGAATGCCAAAAATGACGAGGCGGTCAAAAAAGTGTTCGAAGCAAAGGGGCGTCCGAGTGATAATCCTTTAATCGTTCATATAGCCTCGGATGACCAGTTGTCAGGTATTGTAGAAGAGATTCCGGAACAGGCCCGGAAGTTAATGGCAGAATTTTGGCCGGGTCCTTTGACTTTGATCATGAAACGAAAACCGGGCCAGCTATCGAATCTTGTGACAGCTGGATTGGACACGGTGGCTGTCAGGATGCCGGATCACCAGGTTGCCCTTGGCCTTATTCGTGCGAGTGATTTGCCCATTGCGGCTCCAAGTGCAAATACTTCCGGTAAACCAAGCCCCACTTCAGCAAAACATGTTGAAGATGACTTGATGGGCCGGATTGCAGGTATAGTCGATGGCGGGAATACAGGTGTGGGCGTGGAATCCACAGTACTGGATTGCACTGTGGAAGTTCCTGTTATTTTAAGGCCTGGCGGGGTGACCCTGGAACAGCTGGAAGCGGTAATAGGGGAAGTCAGGCAAGATGTCGCTTTGAAGAATCAGGAAACGGCGCCAAAAGCCCCGGGCATGAAATATACCCACTATGCACCGAAGGCCCCTCTATTTTTAGTCAAGGGTAATCAAGCTTTCCTTCAGAAGCTTGTGGATGAAAAAAGAAGTGACGGGTTAAAGGTGGGCATCATTACGGCTTATGAACATCAACAGGATTATAAGGCGGATTATGTGGTTGTCCCAGGTTCATTAGCCGATTTACATACAGTTGCGACAGGCTTATATGATGCCTTAAGACAGTTTGACGAGCTGGAGGTCGATGTCATTTTTAGTGAAATGTTTCCTGACCATGGAATAGGGGCTGCGGTCATGAACCGGCTTGAGAAGGCTGCAGGTCATCAAATCATCAAGGAACATGTGTAATAAGGACTGATTTATCCTTCTATTTCTTTTCGGACATGCATAACATGTAGTAGGCACGTCCGAGGGGGATTGGAATGAATACATTTGCTGGAGAAATCATCACCTTATTGCTAATGGCCTTCGCATTGGGAATGGATGCCTTTTCAGTGGGCCTTGGAATGGGAATGTTTAAGCTAAGGTTGAGGCAAATTCTGTTTATAGGTTTGACAGTAGGCATTTTTCATATTTGGATGCCCTTGCTTGGAATGGGGGCAGGCCGTTTCATTTCAGAAAAATTCGGGACCTTCGCTACATACGCCGGCGGTCTCTTGTTGATCATTCTGGGTATACAGATGTTTATTCCTGGTAAAAAGGATGGAGCTGGTGCCATGCAAAATAAGATGCTGGCTCCTGTCGGGAAAGGTTTAATCATTTTTGCTTTAGGGGTAAGCCTGGATAGCTTCTCGGTAGGGTTGACTCTGGGGATTTACGGTGCCAAAACGATTTTAACCGTTCTTTGTTTTGGGTTTGCCGCCACTCTATTAACGTGGGCGGGGCTTTTACTGGGTAGAAAAATGCAGGGTTTGCTTGGCGTGTATAGTGAGATTCTAGGCGGAAGCATCCTGTGTGCGTTTGGATTGAAATTATTGTTCTCTTTTTGATCCGCCTGAATTCATATCATTCCTTCCTCAACTGTTCCGATTAACGGGGCGGTTTTTATTTTTCTTCGGACACAATGACAGTGATTTTTTGACTATAATAAACGGGCGATAGCTTATAATGAATAAAAAGGAGGCGTTAAAATGATCCGAGTATTATTTGTATGTACAGGTAACACATGCCGAAGCCCGATGGCAGAAGCGATATTGAAAAACAAGAATATTGCGGGTGTTGAAGTGAAGTCCGCAGGCGTGTATGCTTCAACAGGTCAGGATGCTTCGATGCATGCTAAAAATGTATTGGTTGAAAATGACATAGTGCATAATCATCATTCAACGCCTTTGTCCGCGAATGAAATGGAGTGGGCGACTCATATCTTCACCATGACGGAAGGGCATAAATCGGCCATTACCCGTTCATACCCCCAAATGATCGATAAGACGTTTACTTTAAAAGAATTCATTCTCGGCGATAAATATGATAGAGACATAATGGATCCGTTCGGCGGTTCTGAAGGCATTTATCGGGAAACGTTCAGGGAGCTGCAGGAATTGATAGATGAATTAGTCAAAAGGCTTAAAAATTGAACTGGGGTACATAATGTGGCCGCTGGAGTAAAAGATATTACTAAGCTTGGTATAGGATCAAGGCAGTCCCAAGAAGTGGCTGCTATTGCAGAATAAGCATCTGCTGGAGCGGAAGAAGTGACGGCTGTCACAAACGAACAAGGGATAGTCATGGGAAATGTCGGAAAATCCGCAATGGAACTTAAAGTGAAAGCGGAAAAGTTGAACAGGACCATTACCCGCTAGCAGGAAACCAGAGTTGGTTTCCTGCTTCTTTGCGGGGAAGTGATGGACATCCTTTATCTTTTCATAATTTTGTGACACAATAAAATCAAATGAAAAAGCTAGAGGAGGATTATGATGAAAGTTGCGATTGCTTCGGATCATGGTGGTATACATATCCGTGAAGAAATAAAGAATTTATTGAATGAGTTACAGATTCCATTTGAGGACTTTGGCTGTGAATGCAGTACGTCGGTGGATTATCCTGATTATGCCTTGCCGGTTGCTGAAAAAGTGGCACGGGGTGAGTTCGATCGGGGCATTTTAATCTGTGGAACTGGAATCGGAATGAGCATTGCTGCCAATAAGGTCAAAGGAATACGATGTGCATTGGTTCATGATGTCTATAGTGCGAAATTGACCCGTCAGCATAATGATACCAATATGTTAGCGATGGGGGAACGTGTCATTGGTCCGGGTCTTGCCAGGGAAATTGCCCAAACGTGGCTGACTTCGGAATTTGAGGGCGGGCGCCATCAAAACAGGATCGGTAAGATTGCGGAGTACGAAGGTAAGCACAGCTAATTCTTATGGTTTTTGGAGAGTTCCGATAGCAAGTTTTCTTATTGAAAGGATGCGTTTTCATGACAAGTGATGCTACATTTTCAAATGAGCTGGAGATATGGGAAAACCAGTTTCGGGAACTTTTATATGAGTTCCAAGAACAGACGGCTTTAAAAGAGAAACAGCTACTGGTTATCGGCTGCAGTACAAGTGAAGTGATCGGGAAAAGGATCGGTACTGACGGGACGCTCGATGTTGCTGGGATGATTTTTTCCGTTGTGAGGGATTTTCAAGGAAAAACGGGTGTTCAGGTTGCATTTCAATGTTGTGAGCATCTAAACAGGGCCTTGGTTTTACAAAGGGAAACCGCGATTCGTTATGGTTATGAAGAAGTTTCGGTCGTTCCTGTAAGAACAGCTGGGGGATCGATGGCGACGTACGCCTATCAGCAATGGAAAGATGCAGTCGTCGTTGAACATATCAAAGCGGATGCGGGGATAGATATTGGAGACACATTCATTGGTATGCATCTGAAGCATGTTGCGGTTCCGATTCGCTCTGCCATTAAAGAAATAGGACATGCACATGTGACCATGGCCAAAACCCGTCCGAAACTGATTGGCGGGGAGCGTGCAGTTTATCGGGACCTCTCTGAAAACAAGAGTTGTACTTAATGGGTAAGTAAGACAGCATTTCTCGGATGGGGAATGCTGTTTTTTAATTGAGGCGGGCAAAATCGTAAAGCTCAAGGTATGGCTTAGAAGAAAAAACTTTCTTTAATAGTGCTAATAGAATGGTGATTTCGCTCATGGAATATAGGGTGAAAGAGCTATTTATCACAATTTTGATGTTAAATACGAACATTTTTAAATAAAAAAACATTTAATGTTCGATAAAATTAGACTATCACTTCTAAATTAGACATGTTAAAATGGAGTAGAATTTTCTAATAATTATTGGTAAGGCTTTTTCATGCTTTTTGAAGGCATGTTGCACATAAATACTAAAAAGCGAATCACGCACAATTTGAGGAGGAATTACGGAATGAATCGTTTAGCAAAGCAAGATGAGCAAGTGTTTAACGCAATTCAACTGGAATTAGGGCGTCAAAGAAGTAAAATTGAGCTTATTGCTTCTGAAAACTTCGTGAGTGAAGCTGTCATGGAAGCGCAAGGGTCGGTCTTGACTAATAAGTATGCAGAAGGATACCCTGGAAAACGTTACTATGGCGGATGTGAGTATGTAGACATCGTTGAAGATCTAGCGCGTGAGCGTGCGAAAGAAATTTTCGGAGGCGAGTATGTGAACGTACAGCCTCACTCTGGAGCTCAAGCCAATATGGCCGTTTACTTTACAGTGCTTCAAACCGGCGACACAGTGCTTGGGATGAACCTTTCGCATGGTGGTCACTTAACACATGGAAGTCCAGTAAACTTCAGTGGTGTTAACTACAATTTTGTTGAATATGGTGTAGACGAAAAAGATCACCGTATCGATTACAATGATGTATTGGAAAAAGCGCGTCAACACAAACCTAAATTGATCGTAGCGGGTGCAAGTGCATATCCACGGGAAATCGACTTCAAGCGATTTCGTGAAATTGCGGATGAAGTCGGGGCATATTTAATGGTCGACATGGCGCATATTGCAGGTTTAGTTGCGGCTGGATTACATCAAAGTCCAATTCCTTATGCTGACTTTGTAACGACAACTACTCATAAAACACTTCGCGGACCACGCGGTGGGATGATCATCTGTAAAGAGGAATTCGGTAAGAAGATCGATAAATCCATCTTCCCTGGAATTCAAGGCGGTCCTTTGATGCATGTTATATCAGCTAAGGCTGTTGCATTCGGCGAAGCGCTTCAAGATGATTTTAAAGTATATGCCAAACAAATCATCGACAATGCTAAACGTTTGGGTGAAGGTTTGAAGAAAGAAGGGTTCACTCTTGTTTCTGATGGAACGGACAATCACTTGATTCTTCTTGATGTGCGCTCTACAGGATTAACGGGAAAAATCGCAGAGCATGTTTTGGATGAAATCGGTATTACCGTGAACAAAAATGCGATTCCTTATGACCCGGAAAAACCTTTCGTTACCAGCGGTATACGTATTGGGACTGCGGCAGTGACATCACGTGGCTTCGGATTGGAAGACATGGATGAAATAGCTGCTATCATCGGACTTGTATTGAAAAATAATGAAGACGCAGCTAAGCTTGAAGAAGCAAAACAGCGTGTTGAATCATTAGCGAACAAATTTGGATTGTATCCTTCATTGTAATATCGGAGCCGCTCCCTTTAAAGGGAGCGGTTTTTTTGCATTTATGGAAGGTCAGTGTGTTAGAAGAATCCGAATAGTGAAAATAGGTCTGACATCTAAACCTTTATTGAAGATTGAAACATTTTTCTGTAAAATAGGTTGAAGTGAATTTTAAAAGACACGAAAATTTTTCTATTCGATTAGGGAAATCATAAAAAAGCGCAAAACTAAGCAATGGAATTGGAGAGATGCCAAATGGGAAAAGTTTATGTTTTCGATCACCCGTTAATTCAACACAAATTAGCCTATATACGTGATATAAATACAGGAACAAAAGAATTCCGTGAACTAGTGGATGAAGTTGCATCATTGATGGCATTTGAAATCACGAGGGATATGCCGCTGGAAGAAGTGGAAATCCAAACGCCTGTAAGCACAGCGAAAGTGAAAATGCTTTCTGGTAAAAAAGTGGGGATCGTCCCGATTTTACGTGCAGGCATAGGGATGGTGGACGGAATCATTAAGCTGATTCCTGCTGCAAAGGTTGGACATGTTGGACTTTACCGTGATCCTGAAACATTGAAACCGGTTGAATATTATGCGAAGATGCCAAGTGACTTGGCAGAAAGGGAATGCATTGTCGTTGACCCGATGCTAGCCACTGGCGGATCAGCCATCGAAGCGATCCATTCCATTAAAAAGCGCGGTGCAGTCAATATTAAATTCATGTGTTTGATTGCAGCTCCAGAAGGTGTAGAAGCTTTAAAAGAAGCTCATCCTGATGTTGATATCTATATTGCGGGTCTTGACGAAAAACTGAATGAACATGGTTATATCGTTCCAGGTCTTGGAGACGCAGGAGATCGTTTATTCGGCACAAAATAAGGAAAGAAACTGAGGTGTCACGAATGAACAAACCGATTAAAGTCATGACCATTTTCGGGACGAGACCAGAAGCTGTCAAAATGGCTCCCTTAGTACTCGAATTTCAAAAACACCCAGAATATTTCAAGCCGATCGTTGCTGTTACGGCTCAGCATCGCCAAATGTTAGATCAAGTTCTCGAACTATTTTCCATACAGCCGGACTATGACTTGGACATAATGAAGGAAAGGCAAACGCTTGCTGACATTACAACAAGAGCATTAAATGGTCTTGATTCCGTAATGAAGGAAGCTAAACCAGATATTGTTCTCGTTCATGGTGATACAACCACAACGTTTGTCGCCAGTCTGGCAGCTTTTTATAATCAAATTGTCATTGGGCATGTAGAAGCGGGGCTGCGCACATGGAATAAGTATTCCCCCTATCCCGAAGAGATGAATCGACAGCTTACGGGTACGATGGCGGATTTGCATTTTGCGCCGACTTCAAAAGCCGAGGAGAATCTGTTGAACGAAAACAAGAAGCATAATATCTTCGTGACGGGAAATACGGCAACGGATGCTTTAAAAACGACTGTAAGGCCGACATATTCCCATCCGGTTTTAAATGACCTTGGAGAAGACAGGCTCATTTTGCTTACTGCCCATCGGAGGGAAAATCTAGGGGAACCCATGAGGAATATCTTCAGGGCCGTTAAGAGAATCATTGTTGAGCATGATGATGTTCAAGTGGTATATCCTGTTCATTTAAATCCGCTTGTTCAAGAATTGGCAAACGAAGTTCTCGGGGACGATCCACGGGTTCATTTGATCGAACCGCTGGATGTATTGGATTTCCATAACTTCGCTTCTAGAGCCTATCTGATTTTGACTGATTCTGGAGGAATCCAGGAAGAGGCACCGTCACTTGGTGTACCCGTCCTGGTTTTAAGGGATACGACCGAACGTCCTGAGGGGATTGCGGCCGGAACCTTAAGATTGGCTGGTACTGATGAACAAACCATATATGATTTGGCACATGAATTGCTCACCGATCAAGAGGTGCACGAAAAAATGTCCAAAGCTTCAAATCCATATGGGGACGGAAATGCTTCAGTCCGCATAGCTGAAGCGATCCGGTACTATTTTAAGCAAGTGAATATGCCGCCAACTAGATTTGAACCATAAAAAAGGAAAAGCTATGCGCTTTTCCTTTTTTTATTTGCATACTCCAAGGTTGTTGAGAAAAGATAACTGCTAAGGGGATGATTATGTTGGGAAAGAAAACGTTCATAGTGTTTGTTTTCCTTTTTATATTTATTTATCAAAATGAAAAGGGCTTCGCAAAAGTCATTTTGCCGCCTTTACCAAAACTATCTGAATCTAAGGAAGTAACGGTTGTTGTCACGATGGATAAGGCGTTTAATCGAAAAAAGATCGAAAAACTGCTTGAAAAATATCCATCTCTTCAATTACGGAATGTTTATTCGGTTGCCCTGGATGGATTTTCCCTTCACGGGAAAATGAAAGAAATAGAACAACTTAAAAAGGAGGGGGGAATTCAGGCCGTAACGGAAGTATCCGTTTATCAAGCCGTGTTGGATAAAAGTGTCCCATACATAGGAGGAGACAGGGTCAGGGGTTTCTTTGATAAGGAGAATCACCGGATCACCGGGAAAGGGATAAAGGTAGGGATAATCGATACTGGCATCGATTATACACATCCCGATTTGCAACGAGCTTATAAAGGAGGTAAGGATCTGGTTGACGGTGATGCAGATCCGATGGAAACCAAAAATCAAGGCGACCTGGATACATTGCATGGCACTCATGTGGCAGGCATCATTGCAGCCAATGGAAAAATGAAAGGCGTCGCACCTGAAGCGGAGATTTACGCATATCGAGCTTTGGGGCCAGGCGGTTCTGGAGATACAGATCAAGTATTGACGGCCATTGAGACAGCCATGAAGGATAAGGTGGATGTATTGAACCTCTCTCTAGGCAATAACGTCAATGGTCCTGATTTACCCATCTCCCTTGCGTTGAATAAGGCTGTGGAAAGCGGCATCGTTGCCGTGACATCAAACGGGAATTCCGGTCCGGCTGTATGGACCGTCGGTTCACCCGGAACAGCGGAAAAAGCGATTTCCGTTGGGGCCTCGACTCCCCCCTTAAGGGTTCCGTATATGATTTACGGACTTGGATCAAAAAAGCATCAATCGCATTTAACCTTGTTTCAAGGCTCTAAAAAATGGAACCTGACGTTTTCCGAGGATGTCATATATGGGGGACTGGGTAATGAAAAGGACCTGAAGAATGTTCGGGATAAGATTGTATTGATGGAACGTGGCACACTTACCTTCCAGCAGAAAGTATCCAATGCAGAAAAGGCAGGTGCGAAGGGGGTAATTGTTTTTAATAATACGAGCGGGAGCTTTACTGGAAGCTTGGAAAAAGAAATGAACATCCCAGCTGCTTCTATTAATAGAAGAGATGGATTGCAGCTCAAGCAAATCATGGAGCAAGGGCAGAGCAAAACCGTTCAATTTGTTTATAAGAACGAGCAGGATAGGCTCGCGGATTTTAGCTCCAGGGGACCGGTAACCGTATCGTGGGGAATAAAGCCTGACGTATTGGCACCGGGAGTGGAAATTGAAAGCACCATTCCTAAAGGATATATGTCCCTGGATGGAACAAGTATGTCCGCACCGCATGTTGCAGGTGCATGCGCCTTAATCCTGCAAAAACACCCGGAATGGACTCCTGACCAAGTGAAATCTGCATTGATGAGCACTTCCAAGCCATTGAGGAAAACAGCGTATCAATTGTATCACACATATGAACAGGGGGCTGGACGCATCCAGGTCGACGAAGCGTTAAAAGCGGACACGCTCTTGAATCCAAGCTCATTGTCCTTTGGGATGTATACAAAAAAAGAGGGAATTGAAGAGCATCATGAAACGATAGTCATAGAAAATACCGGAACGGAAATGAGGAAGTACTCATTCATGGTCCCATTAAAAGAGACGGGGCTTACTTGGGAATTGCCGAAATCCCTTACTTTGAAACCGAAGGAAAAGAAACGGATAAAAGTCGGATTGCAGGTCAACCCAGCCGAGCTTAAAAAAGGAGTCTTTGATGGATACCTCATTATAATGGAAGGAACCAAAAGAATATCCCTTCCTTATTTATATGTAAAAGAAGAGCCTGATTATCCAAGGATAATGGGATTTGATTTTGGTCAAGGGGACCAGGAAGGCACATATCGATACGAAATGTATCTTCCGCGCGGGGCTGAAGAATTCGGAATTGCCCTTTATGAGGAAGATAGCTTGAAATTCGCTGGATATTTGGATTGGTCCAGATCTGCTCCTTCCGGTTTGATCAAAAAAGATGTATTGAAAGAGGACTTGCCGCCTAAAGGAATATATAAGGCGATAATCTTTGCAAGAAGGGGCGGAAGGGAAGATCGGATAGAAAAGACGTTACTTATCGAGTGAAGAGAGGACAATAAGTAAAATAAAATGGATGTCAATAGTATAAAAAAGATAATTTGTGAACAATTCGTTAATAATTACAAACCTGTGACAAATTTCACTAACCACTCATTGACAATGATTCTAGCCTATTGTATGCTAACAAAGGATGTAAAATGAGAGGGTTTTCAGGAGCCCGGCATGCAGATTTTTACAGCATGAAATGTTTTCTATCCTCCACCAAATTCAACCGCGAGGATGCAACTTGCGTCAAATGATCGCCGTCTAAAATGGCTATGACTTTGATGTCAGCGATTCTTTCTCAAATAGTCGGATCAGTTTTGTTCGGTATCTTCTTTTACTCGTCAGAACCTAAGATTCGAACCGCTGCTATTAGTAATTGGCCTTCTTTGTGGACTTGCTAGGTTTACAAGCAATGCTTCATTCAGTACGAAAATATTTCTCAGGAGATTAAATGAAAAATGCCAGAAATGAAAATCATGTTCAACAGGCAGAGTAAATATATAATTTTTCTTCTGGCGGTTTATGTTGTTGGATGGGGACTTACGAGTTATCAAGCCGTTTTTGCTGGGCTTATACTGGGTACGAGTTTGAGTTTATACAATTTATGGCTGATCAATCAGAAAATGAAAAAGTTCAGTCAGGCGCTCGATGAAGGAAAGAAAACGAAATCTCTTGGGACGATGACACGAATGGCATCCGCAGGTCTAGCGGTACTCATTGCATTGGAATTTCCGGAGCATTTTCATCTGATAAGTGTTGTATGGGGATTAATGACAGCTTATATTGTCATTTTTATAGATTTTTTCATCCAATTAATACGTCGATAGCGGGGAAGAGAGGTGAATATAGTTGAATCATGAAGCACCCTTACAAGAATTTATGGGTCTTACCTTTAACTTGAGTAACGTCCTAATGATTACAGTTGCCAGTCTAGTTGTGTTCATACTTGCTGTGCTTGGTACACGTAAGCTTGCCATGAAGCCAACCGGCATGCAGAATTTCATGGAATGGATTATGGATTTCGTTAAGGGTATTATTAATAGTAACATGGACTGGAGAACAGGTGGTCAGTTTCAACTGCTTGGTATGACTTTGCTAATGTACATTTTTGTGTCCAATATGCTAGGTCTTCCGTTTGCAATTAGTTACGATGGAGTGCTTTGGTGGAAATCACCAACAGCCGACCCAGTTATCACATTGACTCTTGCAGTCATGGTTTTAGGTTTAACGCATTATTATGCTATAAAAATGAAAGGCGCCAAGGGTTACTTTAAAGCTTATAAAAACCCAATGACACTTGTAGAGGAATTTACAAACTCCTTGACACTTGGTCTGCGTCTATATGGTAACATTTATGCTGGTGAAGTTTTGCTGAGTCTATTAGCGGGCACCCTGGCATTTAGTGGAGCTGCCGGATTTATTGGTGCAATTGTGCCTACATTAGTATGGCAAGGCTATAGTATTTTCGTCGGTAGTATCCAAGCGTTTATCTTTGTCACGTTAACAATGGTTTATCTGTCTCATAAAGTCAGTGACGACCATTAATTATAAGTTCATTTAGAACTAAAAAAATAATAAATTTTGATACAATCTAAGGAGGATATTTATAATGACAGGTTCAGTAGGTCTTCTTGCAGCAGCAATTGCAATTGGTTTGGCAGCACTAGGTGCAGGTATTGGTAATGGTCTTATCGTTTCAAGAACAGTAGAAGGTATCGCTCGTCAACCAGAAGCTCGCGGTATGCTTCAAACAACAATGTTCATCGGGGTAGGTTTAGTTGAGGCGATGCCTATCATCGCGGTAGTAATTGCGTTTATGGTATATGGTGGTTAATAGAACCTTCAAAAAGTTCAAAAATGGCGAAGTTCGTTCCATGTGAACCTTCGCCTTTCCTTTATGTCCACAATCCTGTTTTTATACAGTTTAAGAGCATAGTTTTCTAAAGTTCATATAATGAACGCTTTAAGAAGTGAAACTCGTGAAGGGAGTGAACCAAGCGTGTTAACAAGCAGCTTTGTACTTGGGTCAACGTCTTCTGGCTTTAATGGCGGAGACATGTTATACCAATTAGTAATGTTTATCATTTTGTTAGCGTTGCTGAAGAAATTTGCATGGGGTCCTCTAATGGGCATCATGACTCAACGTGAAGAACATGTTGCAAATGAAATTCAAGCAGCTGAAGCTAGCAGACAAGAAGCACTTAAATATTTAGAAGAACAACGTGAAATCGTAAAACAATCTCGCACTGAAGCGGGACAACTTATAGAAAACGCAAAACTTCAAGGTGAAGCACAGCGTGAAGAGATCGTAAATCAAGCACGTCTTGAAGCTGAACGCGTCAAAGAAACAGCTAAGCGTGAAATCGTACAGGAAAAAGAAAAAGCCATTACGGCATTACGCGAGCAAGTGGCATCTTTATCCGTACTCATTGCTTCTAAAGTAATAGAAAAAGAACTATCCGAAGCAGATCAAGAGCAATTGATTAATGACTACATTCAAGAGGCAGGAGAAGGGAAATGAGCGATATAACAGTAGCAAAGCGTTATGCCGTTGCCCTTTTCCAAATTGCGAAAGAGCAAAATCTCATTAACCAACTTGAAGAAGAGCTTCGCATAGTGAATGAAGTTTTTACAAAAGATAATGAGCTATTAAGCTTCCTGGCTCATCCTAAAATGACTAAAGATGCAAAAGGCGCTTTGATTGCAAATGCATTTGCAAGCCTTTCTTCTTCCGTTCAAAACACTGTGATGCTGATGGTGGAGCGTCATCGTACAGATGAAGTGACAGCAATGGCACAAGAGTTCATTGAACTTGCGAATGAAGAAAACTCAGTAGCTGATGCAACGGTCTATACAGTACGTCCATTGACTGAAACGGAAGTGGAAGCTGTGTCTTCATCTTTTGCAGCAAAAATCGGCAAAAGAAATTTACGCATCACTAATATTACGGATAGCAATATCCTTGGCGGCATCAAATTACAAATCGGTAACCGCATTTATGACGGGACGATTAGCGGTAAGTTAGATCGCCTTAGCAAACAACTATTAGGTTAATATTCACAGATAGGGGTGAAATTCATGAGCATCAAAGCTGAAGAAATCAGTGCGCTGATTAAAAAGCAGATTGAAAACTATCAGTCGGAAATTAAAGTAAGCGATGTTGGTACGGTTATCACTGTTGGTGATGGTATCGCACGCGTTCATGGTTTAGATAATGCAATGTCTGGGGAGCTCTTAGAATTTTCCAATGGGTCAATGGGATTAGCACAAAACCTAGAGCAAAATAACGTAGGTGTTGTTATTCTTGGACCATTCAGAGACATTAAAGAAGGCAGTGAAGTACGCCGTACTGGCCGTATCATGGAAGTGCCAGTTGGAGAAGAATTAATCGGACGTGTCGTGAATCCGCTTGGACAACCATTAGATGGCCTTGGCCCGATCGCTACGACAAAAACTCGTCCAATCGAAAGCCCTGCAACAGGTGTAATGGACCGTAAATCAGTACATGAACCTTTACAAACAGGTATTAAAGCAATCGATGCATTGGTTCCAATCGGTCGTGGACAACGTGAGTTAATCATCGGTGACCGTCAAACTGGTAAAACATCAGTTGCAATCGATACAATTCTTAACCAAGCTGACCAAGATATGATCTGTATCTATGTCGCTATCGGTCAAAAAGAATCAACGGTTCGTGGAACTGTTGAAACACTACGTAAAAATGGTGCTTTGGATTACACAATCGTTGTATCTGCATCAGCTTCTCAACCAGCACCACTTTTATACCTAGCTCCATATGCTGGTGTGACTATGGGTGAAGAGTTCATGTTCGCCGGCAAGCACGTTCTTGTGGTTTATGATGATCTTTCTAAACAAGCATCTGCATACCGTGAACTTTCCTTGCTACTTCGCCGTCCGCCAGGTCGTGAAGCATTCCCAGGGGATGTATTCTACTTGCACTCCCGTTTACTTGAGCGTGCAGCAAAATTGAATGACACTTTAGGTGCCGGTTCAATCACTGCGCTTCCATTTGTTGAAACACAAGCAGGCGACATCTCTGCTTACATTCCAACAAACGTAATTTCCATCACTGATGGACAAATCTTCTTACAATCCGATTTGTTCTTCTCAGGTGTACGTCCTGCGATTAACGCTGGTCTATCCGTATCCCGTGTTGGTGGATCTGCACAAATTAAAGCGATGAAAAAAGTTGCCGGTACATTACGTCTTGACTTGGCTTCATACCGTGAATTGGAAGCATTCTCTCAATTCGGTTCTGACCTTGATGCTGCTACACAAGCAAAACTTAACCGTGGTGCTCGTACAGTTGAAGTCCTTAAGCAAGATCTAAACAAACCGATCAAAGTAGAAAAACAAGTCATGATTTTCTATGCATTGACTAAAGGTCATTTAGATGATATTCCAGTATCGGATATCCTTCGTTTTGAAGAAGAGTACTATGTGTTCCTAGATCGTTCTCATCCGGAATTATTAGATCACATTCGCACAACAAAAGGTCTTCCTGAAGACGCTGCTATCGTTGCTGCAATTAACGAATTCAAAAAGAACTTCGTTATTTCCGAATAATAAGGTCTAACTAATTTATAAAGGGTGGTGAGAATGAATGGCCTCTTTACGCGATATTAAGTCTCGGATTACTTCAACGAAAAAGACGAGTCAAATTACAAAAGCGATGCAGATGGTATCTGCTTCTAAAATGAACCGTGCGGAAGCTAATGCTAAAGCATATGTTCCATATATGGAAAAAATTCAAGAAGTGGTATCCAGTATTGCGAACGGAAGCACGGATGCATCTCATCCAATGCTTACTTCACGTCCAGTTAAGAAAACCGGTTACTTGGTAATCACATCGGACCGTGGATTGGCTGGGGCATACAATAGTAGTATACTTCGCCACGTTCATAAAACCATTCTTGAACGCCATAAATCCAATGATGAGTTCGTCATTATCGCAATCGGAAGGGTTGGCCGTGATTTCTTTGTCAGCCGTAACATGCACGTAGAGCTTGAAGTAATTGGGGTTCCTGATCAGCCGTCTTTCGCTGACATTAGCTCCCTTGCAAAATCAACAGTGAATTTATATCTGAATGAGCTGTGTGATGAGCTTTATATGTACTATAACCATTATGTCAGCCCAATCCAGCAGGAGGTAACGGAAAAGCAAGTCCTTCCGTTAGCTGACTTCAATACTTCCAATGCAACATTGACTTCTTATGAATTTGAACCGAATGCAGAAGAAATCCTTGAGGTATTACTGCCTCAATACGCAGAAAGTTTGATTTATGGTGCTTTATTAGATGGTAAAGCAAGTGAGCACTCTGCACGTATGACTGCAATGAAAAATGCGACCGATAATGCAAAAGAGTTGATCGACTCACTTTCATTACAATATAACCGTGCACGTCAGGCAGCGATCACTCAAGAAATTACAGAGATTGTCGGCGGTGCAGCAGCTTTAGAATAAAATCATTAAAGGAGCGGTCGGCCCGGACGAAGCTTGGCCGTTCCATAAACTCGATAGTCGTTATAAGCAACGTTAGGAGGGAAAACGATGAATATAGGACGCGTTACTCAAGTTATGGGTCCGGTTGTTGACGTGAAATTCGAAGACGGACAACTTCCTAAGATCTATAACGCGTTAAGAATCGAAAATACAGCGTCTGGTACAGGACTAACTCTTGAAGTGGCCCTTCAACTAGGTGATAATACAGTTCGTACTGTAGCAATGTCTTCCACTGATGGTTTAACCCGTGGTGCAGAGACTGTTGATACAGGAGCTCCAATTTCAGTACCTGTAGGTGAAGTTACTCTAGGTCGTGTTTTCAACGTATTAGGGGAAAACATTGACCTATTCGAACCACTTACAGCAGAGGTGCGTCGTGATCCAATTCACAGACAAGCACCAACATTCGAGGAATTATCAACATCTGTTGAAATCCTTGAAACAGGTATTAAAGTAGTAGATTTACTTGCTCCTTACATCAAAGGTGGTAAAATCGGTCTCTTCGGTGGAGCCGGTGTTGGTAAAACTGTACTTATCCAAGAACTTATCAATAACATCGCACAAGAGCACGGCGGTATCTCGGTATTCGCTGGTGTAGGTGAGCGTACTCGTGAAGGTAATGACCTTTTCTACGAGATGACTGATTCTGGTGTTATTAAGAAAACAGCGATGGTATTCGGACAAATGAACGAGCCGCCAGGTGCACGTATGCGTGTTGCCCTAAGCGGTTTGACAATGGCTGAATATTTCCGTGACGAACAAGGACAAGACGTTCTTTTCTTCATCGATAACATCTTCCGTTTCACACAAGCAGGTTCTGAGGTTTCCGCCCTACTAGGACGTATGCCTTCAGCGGTTGGTTACCAACCAACTCTTGCTACTGAAATGGGTCAATTGCAAGAACGTATCACTTCAACAAATAAAGGTTCAGTTACATCCATTCAAGCGATCTATGTACCTGCCGATGACTATACGGATCCGGCTCCAGCTACAACTTTCGCTCACTTGGATGCAACAACTAACCTTGAGCGTAAACTTTCTGAAATGGGTATCTACCCTGCAGTTGATCCATTGGCGTCTTCTTCTCGTGCCCTTAGCCCAGAAATCGTTGGCGCTGAGCACTATAAAGTGGCTCGTCAAGTGCAATCGACTTTACAGAAATATAAAGAACTTCAAGATATTATTGCCATCTTGGGTATGGACGAATTAAGCGAAGACGAAAAAGTAATCGTTCAACGTGCTCGTAGAATTCAAAACTTCTTGTCACAAAACTTCCACGTGGCTGAACAATTCACTGGTCAAAAGGGATCTTATGTACCAGTTAAAGAAACAGTCCAAGGATTCAAAGATATCCTAGCTGGAAAATATGACGAACTTCCAGAAGATGCTTTCCGTCTAGTTGGCCGCATCGAAGAAGTTGTTGCTAAAGCAAAAGAAATGGCTTAATTAAAGGGACCTAGGAGGGAATGAAATGAAGACCATTAAAGTCAATGTTGTTACTCCCGATGGCCCAGTATATGATGCAGAAGTTGAAATGGTAAGCACTAAAGCTAAAAGCGGTGAGCTGGGAATCATGGCTGGACACGTTCCAACTGTAGCCCCGCTTACCATTGGTGCTGTCCGTCTTAAAAATGGAAGCAACACAGACTATGTAGCTGTAAATGGTGGCTTCTTAGAAGTTCGCCCTGATGTGGTAACCATTTTAGCTCAATCTGCTGAAAGAGCTGAAACTATCGATCTTGCACGTGCTCAAGCAGCAAAAGCCCGTGCTGAACAAAGATTGCAGAACAATGATGGATCAAATGATGCCAAAAGAGCTAATTTAGCGCTTAAACGTGCCATTAACCGAATCCAAATTGCAGAAATGCGATAACTTTAATTGATGAAAACACCTGATCAAGCCATTCGTGGTAAGATCAGGTGTTTTTTTATCCTGAAGGTTTTTGAGGAATATTGACATGGAATATCGGAATTAGGAAAAAAAGGTCGAATTATAGGGTAAAGTATTTTCCATTTTAAACCTTAACTCGTCGACATGTTTTTATCCTAATGTTATAATGTATACGCTTACATTTATTGCTTCATACCCCCTCCTATCACGTAGCTTCTAAAAGATTGTTACCCTGCATAATATTTTATTACAGTATCCAAAAAGAAGACAGGCAAATTTAACTTGTACCCAGTTAACATGATTTATCCATAAAGGGAGATGAACATGGGACAGCTGCATATTTACCAAAATAATTATTTAATTGTATTTGTTTTCCTTTGTCTCGGTATTTTATTACCTGTGATCGCTTTATTTCTTGGTAGACTGCTAAGGCCTTATAAACCGACAGATATGAAATATACGACTTATGAAAGCGGAATCGATCCTTTTCAGGATTCAAGGGTTCAATTCAATGTCAGGTATTATCTATTCGGATTGATGTTCGTCATATTTGATGTAGAAACGGTTTTTCTTTACCCATGGGCGGTTGCCTATGATGAACTCGGACTGTTTGCATTGATTGAAATGCTGTTTTTTGTCGTGATCCTTATGCTAGGACTAATCTATGCTTGGAAAAAGAAGGTGTTAAAGTGGAATTGAAGTTGGATGAACTTACCCCTAAAGAAATGGAAGAAATGCGCCACAGTATTTTCTTATCCACACTTGAACAAATAAAAGGCTGGGCTAGAAGTAACTCACTCTGGCCAATGACTTTCGGTTTGGCATGTTGTGCAATTGAAATGATGGGTGTCGGCTCCTCTCATTATGATTTGGACCGATTTGGTTCTTTTTTTCGGACATCCCCCAGACAATCGGATGTCATGATTGTTTCAGGAACGGTAACGAAAAAAATGGCTCCAATAATAAGTAGATTATACGAACAAATGCCAGAACCGAAATGGGTTATTGCAATGGGCTCCTGTGCAACTGCTGGCGGGCCTTATGTTCACTCTTACTCAGTGGTCAAAGGGGTAGATCAAATTGTACCTGTCGATGTATATATACCGGGTTGTCCCCCAAACCCAGCTGCACTTATTTACGGGATCAATAAATTAAAAGAAAAAATCCGTTATGAGGCGAAAACCGGAAAGCGGGTGATATAGATGAGTGAAAAGGAAGACTTAGCGAAACAAAAGGCAGAGGCCGCGGCCAAGGCAAAGGCCGTAGCACTGGCCCGAAAACAGGCGAAAGAAGAAGCGGGAGAAAAGCCGGAAGGTGAAATGGATATAGCGAAGCAAAAGGCGGCAGCAGCGGCCAAGGCGAAAGCAGCCGCGCTGGCCAAAAAACAGGCGAAAGCAGCGGCAGAAAAGCCGGAAGGCGAAATGGATATAGCGAAGCAAAAGGCGGCGGCAGCGGCCAAGGCGAAGGCAGCGACATTGGCCCGGAAACAGGCGAAAGAAGAAACGGCAGAAAAGCCGGAAGGCGAAATGGACATAGCGAAGCAAAAGGCGGCGGCAGCGGCCAAGGCGAAGGCAGCAGCCGCTGCCAAAGCGAAAGCGGCTGCTGCTGCGAAGAACAGGACTGCTGTACAGGAAAGCGAGGAAGTTGACACCCCTAGCGAAATTTCCCCAAATCAGTCGAAACTTGATCAAATTGTTTCTGCTATTGAAAGCCATGTAGGACAAGGGGCATTATTAGAGAACTATATTAATAGACTATCAAAAGATGTACCCACTTTAGTGGCCAATCCGGATACATATTTTTCAATAGCCAAATTTCTGCGGTACGATGAACAGCTTGATTTTTCGTATTTATCGGAACTTCATGGTACGGATTTTGAATCCCATATGGAAATCTATGTACATTTACACTCATTCAAAATGAACCAATCAGTTGCCTTGAAGGTGAAGCTTGATAGGGATACTCCCGTAATCCCATCATTGGTCCCATTATGGTCAGGTGCCAATTGGCCAGAATGTGAGGCGTATGATTTATTGGGCATTAACTTTTATGAACACCCTGATTTAAAGCGGATTTTACTTGGGGAAGATTGGAAAGGGTATCCCCTTAGAAAAGATTATGAGCCTTATGATGTGGAGGTATAAGCCCTATGTTAAGGACGGAAGAAATGCTTCTCAATGTCGGGCCGCAGCATCCGAGTACACATGGTGTTTTTCGGCTTGTCATCAAGATTGACGGTGAGATTATCAAAGAGGCTACACCTGTCATTGGGTATCTGCATCGCGGTACGGAAAAACTAGCGGAAAATCTGCAATATACACAAATAATCCCATATACCGACCGGCTCGATTATCTGGCGGCAATGACAAATAATTATGTGCTTTGCCATGCTGTTGAGACGATGATGGGGGTGGAGATCCCTGAAAGGGCAGAATATTTGCGGGTCATCGCAATGGAATTGGGCAGAGTTGCAAGCCACCTCGTCTGGTGGGGTACATACTTGCTGGATATAGGTGCGACGAGTCCTTTCCTTTACGCATTCCGAGAACGTGAAATGATCGTTAATTTATTGACTGAATTGTCAGGGGCACGCCTAACATTCAATTATATGCGTGTCGGAGGTGTGAAATGGGATGCTCCTGAAGACTGGATTGCGAAGGTTGCCGAGTTTGTCCCTTATATGAGGGAGCAGCTTGCCGGTTACCATGAGCTTGTGACAGGGAATGAAATCTTTGTTAATCGGGTTAAAGGGGTGGGCATCTATACGAAGGAAGAAGCCTTGCAGTATTCGCTTAGCGGTGCCAACTTAAGGTGTACAGGTGTGAAGTGGGATTTACGGAAAAATGAACCATATTCCATTTATGACAGGTTCACATTCGATGTTCCTACAAGGGAAGAGGGTGATGCCTTTTCACGCTATCATTGTAGAATGGAAGAAATCGAAGAGTCACTGAAAATCATCGAGCAGGCGGTTGAGCAATTTCCAGAAGGGCCGGTCCTTGCTAAGGTCCCTAAAATAATAAAGGTTCCTAAGGGTGAGGCATTTGTCCGAATTGAATCACCAAGAGGGGAAATAGGCTGTTATATCGCGAGTGAAGGGAAAAAGGAGCCATACCGCTTGAAATTTCGCAGACCTTCGTTTTATAATCTGCAAATTCTTCCGAAATTATTGGAGGGGGAAAATATGGCGAACTTGATAACGATTTTAGGTGCAATCGATATCGTGTTAGGGGAGGTGGATGGATAAATGATCAAGGATCTTCTCCACTCCGCTCCAAGCCTACTGAATTTTGGCATTTTTTTTGGTTTGGCAGTCCTGCTCCTGTTTGTCGTATTAGGGTTTGTAACCTATGGAATCCTTTCAGAGCGTAAAATCATGGGATTCATGCAGATGCGTGTCGGCCCAAACCAAATTGGAGGGAAATGGGGTCTCTTGCAGACCGTTGCCGATGTTTTGAAACTTCTGATCAAGGAAGATACGATACCCAAGAAAGCTGATAAGCCGTTATATATTTTAGCTCCGGTAATTACTTTTGCTCCCGCTTTCATGGTCCTTGCCACCTTGCCGTTCACCGATGCCTTCCAATTTGCTGATATAGGTGTCGGACTGCTTTATTATATGGCGATTTCCGGCATATCTACCATCGGCATCGTCACTGCAGGTTGGGCATCCAATAATAAGTATTCTTTGATTGGCGGAATGAGGGCAGCCGCGCAAATGATATCTTATGAGATCCCTTTGGTGATGTCGCTAGTGGGCATCGTCCTCATAACAGGCAGTTTAAACTTGAATGATATAGTCGCAGCACAGGAAAAGGTTTGGTTCATTTTTCTTCAGCCGGTTGCGTTCATCGTGTTTTTCATTGCATCGGTTGCCGAGTTGAACAGGGTTCCTTTTGACCTTCCGGAAGCGGAATCCGAACTTGTTGCAGGCTATCATGTTGAATACTCTGGATTTCGCTGGGCCTTCTTTATGTTATCCGAATATGTGTATATGTTTGCAATGGCAACGCTAACCACTGTATTATTTTTAGGGGGATGGAATTCTATTCCGTTTTTGGATTTTATTCCGGCGGCCATCTGGTTCGGTCTGAAGTTCAGTGCCGTATTCTATATATTGGTCTGGATCCGTGTAACCTTTCCTCGTATAAGGGCTGATCAATTGATGGAATTCGGATGGAAAGTGCTGCTTCCGGTTGCATTGGCAAATATATTTTTGACGGCACTAATAAAAGAATTGATTAACCTTTTTTAGAAACTTAAGCTGGTCGGAAAGCGAGGGATTTATATGCTTGGTTTAGCAAAAGGTTTAACCTATACATTAAAGAACTTGACGAGGAAAAAAGTGACCTATGACTACCCGAATGAGCCGCTTCCGCTCCCTGACCGATTTCGCGGAATCCAAAAGTTCTATCCTGAAAAGTGTATCGTATGCAATCAATGCGTGACGATTTGTCCAACGGATTGTATTCAATTAACTGGTAAGAAACATCCGGACCCTTCGAAAAAAGGGAAAATCATCGATACGTATGACATCAATTTCGAGATTTGCATTTTATGTGATTTATGTACGGAGGTCTGCCCTACAGAAGCGATCGTAATGACGAATCAATTCGAGCTGGCCGAGTATAGCCGTGATCATCTATTTAAAAATCTGGAGTGGCTGGATGAAAATGATGAAAATATCCGGAAGGTGAATAAAGTATGAGTTTGTCGGGTGAATTGATTGCCTTTATTGGTTTGGCACTCGTCGCGATAGTAGGCGGGGTGTTGCTGATTACCTTAACAAAAGTGGTGCACATGGTTATCGCACTTGTTTTTACTTTCTTGGGCATTGCAGGTATTTATATGTTGCTTTCGGCCGAGTTTGTCGCCATTGTCCAAATCCTTATTTATTCAGGGGCAATTACGATCGTGATGCTATTCGGGATTATGCTGACAAAACACCAGGAAAATGATGCACCGGCTAAAGGGGGCTGGGGGAATTTCTCCTTGCTGGCAGCGATTGCCGGATTTGCCGTAGCGGTGTATCTTGGGATTTATAATCTGGATATACCTGTACAGCCAACGGCGTTGCATGAGGAAAATACAAAGCAAATAGGAATCGAACTTTTTTCAAAATATGTAATTCCATTTGAAGTGATGTCGGTACTCCTGCTTGTTGCTTTAGTCGGTGCCATCGTATTGGCTAAAAAAGATGATGAGGAGGGAGATCGATCATGACGGGAGTCCCTTTGTCGGCTTACCTTGTATTGGCACTCGTTTTGTTTTGTATAGGGCTGTATGGTGCCTTGACGAAAAGAAATGCGGTCATTGTTTTGATTTCAATCGAGCTGATGCTGAACGCTGCAAATATCAATTTAGTGGCCTTCAGTAAATTCGGGGTAACGCCATCCATTACGGGTCAAGTTTTTTCCTTATTCACGATTACGATCGCTGCAGCCGAGGCGGCTGTAGGGCTGGCCATACTAATGTCCCTTTATCGCAATCGTAAGACGGTCAATGTCGATGAAATGGAAATGATGAAGAATTGAAGGTTTATATAATTGAAGAAGGGGATTTGATACGATGATGGAGCACGCATGGCTCATACCGATCTTTCCACTCGTCACGTTTCTGGTTCTGCTTCTATCAGGCGGGCGGTTGCGGGAACGAGGGGCTTTTATAGGAATAATATGTACAGTGGCTTCGTTCGTTTTATCGTTGCTTGTCCTGATCGAGCGATTTAAAGAACCCACTTATAATATATCGATAGATTGGCTTTCCTTCGGAGGGACGCAACTTTCAGCTGGATTCGAAATCAATCAGCTCAATGCCTTGATGCTTGTGGTCGTTTCCCTTGTCAGCCTGCTTGTCCAGATATATTCGAAGGGGTATATGAAGGGTGAAGTGCGATTCTCCATTTTTTATGCTTATCTGGGCTTCTTCACCTTTGCCATGCTTGGACTAGTCATGGCACCCAATTTATTACAACTTTATATCTTCTGGGAATTGGTCGGGGTGGGGTCTTTCCTGCTCATTGGTTTTTACTTTTATAAACTGGAAGCTAAGGCTGCAGCGAAGAAGGCATTCATCATGACCAGGATTGGGGATGTAGGGCTCTTAATCGGCATCATTCTGCTATTCTGGGAAACAGGCAGCTTTGAATATGGAGAGATCTTTCAAGCCGTTCAATCGGGCATGATATCAAGTGATAAACTGACTTTAATCGCTATTTTGATTTTTATCGGAGCTGTTGGGAAGTCTGGACAATTTCCACTTCACACGTGGCTTCCGGATGCAATGGAAGGCCCGACTCCGGTTTCCGCATTGATACACGCGGCAACTATGGTTGCTGCAGGGGTATACCTGGTGGCGGCCATGTTTCCGTTATTCATGGCTAGTTCTGCAGCGATGCAGGTAGTGGCCATAACAGGTGGAATTACAGCCATATTTGCCGCAAGCATTGCCATGGTGCAAAAGGATGTTAAGCGTGTATTGGCCTATTCGACCATCTCTCAGCTTGGTTTTATGATGCTTGCTTTGGGTACCTCGGGATATGTGGCCGGGGTGTTTCACTTAATGACCCATGCCTTTTTTAAAGCATTGCTGTTTTTGGCAGCAGGCAGTGTTATTCACGCTATACATACACAGGATATGGAAAAAATGGGCGGCTTATGGCGTAAGTTGAATTGGACCGGTCCGCTGTTCTTGACTGGCACGTTGGCGATATCGGGGTTTCCGTTGCTCTCGGGCTTTTTCAGTAAAGATGAAATTCTAATGGCAGCCTGGGAGAATGGTAGTTATATATTGTTTGGTCTAGCGGCGGTTACCTCCTTTTTAACTGCGTTTTATATGTTCCGGCTGTTTTTCATGATGTTTGCAGGCGATTCACGCAGTCAAGCAGAACAGATCAAGGAATCACCTTTCATCATGCTAATTCCCATGCTCGCATTGGCTTTGCTTGCTGTAATCGGTGGGTATATCCAAACACCGTGGTTTGGAACTTTTCTTGGGGAGTGGCTTGTGGAGGGAAATGAAGCTCTTCTAGGCGCCAGCCATAGTGAGGGGCCCATTTGGATAATGTTGATGGCCGTGATTGTGTCGCTGGCCGGGATTTACCTTGCTTATATGATATACGTTAAAAAGAAGTTATCTCGGGAATGGCTGGTCAAAGAAAACTCCGAGGTATATAGGATTTTGGAAAATAAGTATTACATTGATGAGATTTATCATTTTACTGCAGGCTATGCAATCAAAGGCTTTAGTATATTCCTATCTTATATTGAAAGGTTCATTGTCGGTGGGCTTGTTTCCACTGTAACAAGTTCAATAGAAGGATTGGGGAAAATAGGGTCTAAACTGCAAACGGGACAGGTACAGCAATATGGCATGATAGCCTTTCTGGGACTTGCGGTACTGTTGGTGATTTTTGCAGTAACTGGGGGGTATCTAAGATGAATGTCTATTTGCTCTCGCTTTTGGTGTTTTCACCGCTGCTGGGCATCGTGATGGTTGCCCTCATGCCGAAAAAAGAGGAAAGGACGATTAAACAATTTGGTTTTTTCGGAACACTGCCTCCCCTTTTCCTATCATTCTTTCTTTGCAGCCAATATTATTCGGGTGTGGCCCTATCCATATTTGACATTAAGTTGAATTGGATCAGGTTTGGAAATTTGGAGATGTATGATCCCAAGCTCTTCACGGTTGATTTTGAGTTGGGGCTGGATGGCTTAAGTCTCATCTTCCTATTACTGACAACAATCATTTCATCACTGGCCGCAATCGCATCCATTTATATAAAAAAAGAATGGAAAGGGTATTATTTATTATTTTTGATCCTGGAGATTGGAATGCTCGGTGTCTTCACGGCAGAAAATTTGATCCTTTTTTTCATCTTTTTCGAAATGACTTTGATTCCTGCTTTCTTTTTAATTGGCAGATGGGGCTTTCTGGAGAGGGAGAAAGCTTCTTATAGTTTTCTGATCTATAATGGCATTGGTTCGGCTGTTTTATTGGTGGCCATTTTGATTTTGTTTGCCAGGACAGGTACGACCAACATTGCAGCATTGACACAGATGATGACAATGGGCGGCGTTTCGCTTTTTGCACCCATATCCGGTTCGATGAAATATGGTTTATGTCTTGCATTTCTCGTGGCATTTGCGATAAAGCTGCCGGTCTTTCCCTTTCATAGCTGGATGGTGCGGGTCCATGCAGAAGCACCCCCATCCATTGTCATGATACATGCCGGTGTCTTATTGAAAATTGGGGCGTACGGAATCATCCGGTTTGGAATGGGGATATTTCCTGAACAATATAAAAGCTTGGCCTTTACCATTGTCCTATTTGGGGTCCTCAGTTTTTTATATGGTGCTTTTCTGGCATTGGTACAAACGGATTTCAAGCTCGTTTTAGCCTACTCATCAATCTCGCATATGGGTATCGTCATGATGGGGCTGGGAGCCTTGAATGAAGCGGGCATTCAGGGAGCTATTTTTCAAGTCATCTCACACGGGCTAATTGCTGCTTTGTTGTTTTTCTTGGTGGGAGTGTTGTATGAACGTACAGGAACCACGATGCTTCCTAAGCTTGGAGGGCTGGCCAAGTCGATGCCGATTTTTTCAGGGTTTATGTTAGCTTGCGGAATGGCTTCACTCGGTTTGCCTGGCATGTCCGGCTTCATCAGTGAATTCATGGTATTTCTTGGCTTATTCAAGAGTCAGCCGATGCTTGCGGCAATAGGGGTGATCGGGCTGGTATTAACCGCTGTTTATGTACTGAGGGCGGTCATGCTTATGACTTTCGGGAAAAATGATAGCTTGATAGAAAAAGAGAAATGGGACATAAGGGGCTGGGAGTTTTTTCCGGCGTTGGTTCTTCTCGGTTTGATAATATCTGTTGGGGTATACCCAAATTTGTTAGGCGGGCCTCTTCAAGGAACGATTGAAGCCATGATGCTTGCTCTAGGGGGGCGATGAAGGATGGATTGGAACACGATGCTTTCTTATGATTGGGGAGCGATGATGCCTGAATTCATCATTCTTGGAACGACCATGATTCTTTCGATACTGGATTTATTCTGGCCGAAGCACTTTAATCGGAGAAAACTGGCATGGCTCGCGCTAACCGGAATCATTTTGGCATGTTTGTCACTGATTAGCCTGCTATCCTTTGAGACAGTCAGTATCTTATCCGATACGTTTCGTTTAGATTCATTTGCAAAAGCTTTTAAGCTGCTACTATTATTCGGAGCGGCCCTGATCATCCTTCTGGCTGAAGGATATGAACCGAAAGAGGGGCTGCGGGAGCACCGGGGGGAATTTTATTATCTGTTCCTGACCGCTTTGCTTGGAGCGATGGTCATGTCCTCAAGCGGTGATTTGATCACGCTGTTCGTTGGACTGGAACTTCTTTCACTTTCATCTTATATATTAGTCGGAATGCGCAAGCATGATCGGAAGTCCAACGAAGCGTCCATGAAGTATGTGATAAACGGAGGCATTTCCACAGCAATCACTTTATTCGGGATGAGCTATTTATATGGAGTGACCGGTTCCGTCAATCTAGGCGAAATGAGCAGGACGATGGCTGCGATGACGGACGGGCAGCTGCAATACATCATGGGGCTCGCTTTCTTCATGGTATTTGTCGGTGTATCCTTCAAGATAGCTGCCGCACCGTTTCATATGTGGGCGCCGGATGTCTATGAAGGGGCACCGACACCGGTCGCAGCCTTCTTGAGTGTAATTTCGAAAATGGCGGGTTTCGTCATCATCCTGCGCCTTTTTCTTTCGTTGTTCCTAACAGCTTCCGGTGATACGTTCGGGGCGCTCGATTTTTTGGATAAAAATAATATTTATATAGCTTCATTGGCGGGGCTGACGATCATCATTGGAAACGTGGTTGCGTTAAGGCAGCAAAATTTAAAACGAATGTTTGCCTATTCAAGCATCGCCCATGCGGGTTACCTGCTTGTGGCGGTGGCAACATTGGGCGGGGGATATTTCCTCCTGGATACTGTCTGGTTTTACCTAATGGCTTATGTATTAATGAATATCGGTGTATTTGCAGTCATTCAGCTGCTTTCCAGTCAAAGTGGGTCCGAAGATATCAGCATTCTTGCAGGACTGGGGAGGAAATCCCCGTATCTTGCCATGGCATTCACCGTATTCATCCTGTCGCTTGCTGGAATTCCCGGGACGACAGGTTTCATTGGCAAACTTAATATTTTTCTTGGGACATTCATAACGGAGCCTGGACATTTCGTCCTTGCGGGAATCATGATTGCAGGTACCATTGTGTCCTATGTGTATTATTTCGGATTATTGGTGCAGGTCTTTTTCCGACCGATTCATTCAGGGAAGGTCATTAAAATTCGTCCGGGTCTTTACGCCGTGTTGATCATATGCGTAATAGGCACCATACTTTTCGGGGTGGCGCCAAATATTGCCTTTGATTTTATTCATGATCAATTTGGTGATTTTACAGACTTTATTTCGAGTAAATGATATAATGCCTGTATCAGAGGCTTGTTCCATTGGATCAAGCCTCTATTTACAGTTTTAAAAAGATATTTTGCAATTCTTCCTTTTTAATTCCAAATATGAAGGGGTTTTGTGTTAGAATAGAATTCGGGTGTCTTTTAGGAGGTATGTACATGTTTTCAGCAATGGGACAGCAGGCTTTAACAGGAATAATTGCACACTTGTTTTTCATCGCAGTTACCTGGTGGGCTTTACAGGCATTACATTTTGATAAAATGTTAAGATCCAATTCGGTCATCAAGGCCAGGGTATTATATATTTTATTAACGGTTGCCATCGGTTCAGTTGTAAGTAATTTCTTCCTCGACTACCTGGGATTTGCAAACCAACTTCCGTATATGTTTAGTAATGACTGATATGCTGTAAGACTTTTCTTATAGCAAAATATGATTCTACTCTTGTATTCGCTATTGCTTCCTTCAAGTTTAAGGGGAAGGTGTCACCAATTGTCGGAAAAATCGAAGTATGATCTCTCTCCTTGTGGAAAGAATGTGTAAAAGGGGAGGGATTTAACATGTATTTTTTAAATAAAAAAATGTTAACATACATAGTATTTCTCGGTTTGATGGTGATTTTAATTGGGAATAGTACGATTGTGGCAGAAAGTAAACCAGATATAGTTAAAATGGTGGGACTGTTACAGGAAGATAAAGATTTAGACATAGGGGATTGGTCTGTACTCACTAGAGAAATAAATAAAGAGATTACAACTAAACAAGAGTTTGAAAGCGAAGTTACAGCTTTAAAACGAAAATACCCTCAATTTCAATGGCACCGGAAAGATGATGCTTCCGGCTGGAAGGCTGAGGCGTTAACTTACAATGTCGATTCAGGTCTGACCGAGTCTATCAAAATAATGACAACGGAAGAGAAATTTGATAAAGTTACCTATGTTATTTACGAAGTGAAGGGGAAAAAGTGGAAGAAAGCCAATAATGCCTTTTTTACCGCTACGTTCCAAAACAGGGTGAATGACCTATTTATAGGAACTCCTTCAATTTTTTCTTGTATTAAAGGGTCTATCAATGATAATATGGATTCGGTTTTAAACTCTAAAACTGAAGACCTGTTAGATATGTTCCAAGCAAGGGAAATTGAGAGTGTGCACGAAACAAACTTTACATCTATATCTGCACATTCAACTTTGTTTAAACAACCTTTGACAAAAGAAAAATTAAATTTGCAGTTTGGGCTACGGACAGAAGGATTGGGTGACCGAACGAACTTTGTAGTTGGCACACCAATCATAACGTTTGAATATTAATATAGAGAAAATGGACGCGGAGGGGAATACTTTTGGAAAAAATCATCGTCCGCGGCGGAAAAAGGCTTAGCGGGACAGTTAAAGTAGAAGGTGCTAAAAACGCCGTTTTGCCAGTTATCGCTGCAACATTATTAGCAAGTGATGGGAAAAGTATCATTAAAGATGTTCCTACGCTCTCCGATGTATATACAATCAATGAAGTATTGCGCAACTTAAATGCAGATGTTGCCTTTCATGACAATCAAGTAACTGTAGATGCATCAAGAGAGTTATTAGAAGAAGCACCATTTGAATATGTACGTAAAATGAGAGCTTCCGTTTTAGTGATGGGCTCATTACTGGCAAGGAATGGCCGGGCCCGCGTTGCTCTTCCTGGTGGCTGTGCCATCGGATCACGTCCTATCGACCAGCATTTAAAGGGCTTTGAAGCGATGGGAGCAAAAGTGAAGGTCGGCAATGGTTTCATTGATGCCGAGGTAGAAGGCAGACTTAAGGGTGCAAGAGTGTATCTTGACTTCCCAAGTGTTGGTGCCACCGAAAACATCATGATGGCTGCTACGCTTGCTGAAGGTATTACGATTCTTGAAAATGTGGCCAAAGAGCCTGAAATTGTAGATCTTGCGAATCTCCTTAATAAAATGGGTGCCAAAGTCAGAGGTGCCGGTACTGGTACGATGAGAATCGAAGGTGTCGATAAATTATATGGCACTGAACATACGATTATACCTGACCGTATCGAAGCTGGTACATTCATGACAGCGGCCGCTCTTACTGGCGGCAATGTTCTTGTTCAAGGAGCTGTACCTGAACACCTTACTTCCCTTATTGCTAAAATGGAGGAAATGGGCGTTAAAATTCTTGAAGAAGAAGATGGATTACGCGTTATCGGTCCAAAAACCTTGAAGGCCATTGACATCAAAACAATGCCGCATCCTGGTTTCCCGACTGATATGCAATCGCAAATGATGGCATTATTACTGCGTGCTGAAGGAACAAGTATGATTACGGAGACCGTTTTCGAAAACCGTTTCATGCATGTTGAAGAATTCCGTCGCATGAATGCCAATATTAAAATAGAAGGCCGTTCCGTTATCGTTAATGGTCCAACTAACATTCAAGGTGCTGAAGTAGCTGCAACAGATTTACGTGCCGCGGCAGCGCTCATCCTGACTGGATTGGTTGCAGATGGCATTACACGTGTTACAGAATTGAAGCATCTTGACAGAGGTTACGTGAATTTCCATGGTAAATTGGCATCTCTAGGTGCTGATGTGGAACGTATTAACGAAGATGTGCCTGCTGAAACAAAAAAAATTGCAGATTTAAACGCATAAGTAGCTTATAAAACCATTCACGTTCGAGTCTCCGAACCGTGAATGGTTTTTTTTATCATGTTCCGGATTCTTGGCCGACAGTTAAATACTTGTCGTTTTTCTATTCATAAATGCTTGTCCTTCGACATACATTTGTTATGTAAAGATACCTGCTGGATACGATTATACGGCAGAGAAAACAAGTGTAGGGAGGCTCAGGAATTTGAAAGCAATCAAACCGATGGTCGTACTATTCATAGCAGTAGCATTCGTAATTATCATGATTCCGGCAGTGCTTGTGCTTCCATTTTCAAATGATAAGACAAGTGGGCAGTTGACCGAGCAATTGGAAAGTAAAGGGAAGAATGAAGGCAAAGAGGTAGCAGCAAATGAAATGAGTTCCGTAGAAGTTGCCGTTTACCGCACATCTGCAAAAAAGATTGAAAAACTGCCGATTGAATCGTACTTGAGTGGTGTGGTTGCAGCTGAAATGCCAGCAGATTTTGAAGAAGAAGCGCTGAAAGCACAAGCGTTGACGGCGAGAACCTATATTGTCAATCAGCTCATAAGCGAAAGTCGATTAGGCTTGCCGGATGGTGCCGATGTAAGCGATACGGTCATGCACCAAGTTTATAAGAATAATGATGAGCTGAAAAAACAGTGGGGCTCTGATTATAAATGGAAAATGCAAAAAATTAACAAGGCCATAAAAGAAACGGCGGGTCAAATCTTAACCTATGAAGGAAAACCGATTACTGCCACCTTTTTTTCGACAAGCAATGGCTATACGGAGAATTCCGAGGACTATTGGCAAGCTGAATTTCCCTATTTAAAAAGTGTATCCAGTCCATGGGATAAAGAAGAATCACCAAAGTTTTATAATAAAGTAGTAGTCGACACTGCAGATTTTGAAAATAAATTGGGTGTAAGTCTTTCTTCGGGAGCATCCATAGGAACTGTCATTGAAAGAACATCAGGTAATCGCGTAGGTGTAGTGGATATCGGAGGAAAGAAAATGACAGGAAAACAGATTCGTGAGAAGCTCGGGCTGACATCTTCCGATTTTGACTGGGAGCGTCAAGGCAACCAGATTGTGATCACGACAAAAGGATCTGGACACGGAGTTGGAATGAGCCAATACGGTGCTAACGGCATGGCCAGGGAAGGGAAAACCTATGAAGACATCGTGAAATATTATTATAAAGGCGTCAAAGTCCAGTCTTCAAGTAAGTGGCTGAATACGATGACGGCAAAAAAATGAGAGATGGGAATTCCCATCTCTCATTTCTTTTCGTTTAATTTTTCTATAAAGGTCAAAAAGCCCCGTTTACGCTTGAAATAATGATATTGGACATGAAAATAAACTGCAGCTACTCCAATGATATCTTTAATGACATCTATTAAGCTAGAGGAGCGGTACGGGACGAAAGATTGATGGTATTCATCAATCACTCCATAAAGGCAAGCTACAAGGGCAGCCAACAGGCTTAAACCAGGTCTCAGTTTTTGGTGTGCAGCAAGTGCCGAAACAAATAATATATACAAAAGGGCAAATTCGACCAGATGAAGTGCCTCTTTGATAAATCGGTCAAATGAGGATGAGGGAAGATCAAGAATCATATCATCGGGGTTGCTCGACATTATCCAAATGGCAATCATATATAGAAAAGGCAATGACGTTAACACAAGTTTAAAAGCTTTTTTCATGATTTAAACATCCTTCAACAGTAAGATACCAAACATTTTACCATTCTACGAATAAAATCGGTTTCATTTCCACAAAATAAATCCAAAAAAAAATTTTTTCCAAAATGTATATAATTTTAACAAAATGTTCAGAATGATTGCTGAGGTGATTAATATGAGAGAGGAAGAAAAGAAACCAACTTCCACAATCCGACGTATACTAAAACAACGTTGGGCATTATCAGCAATCTATATCGCAAGTGCAGCCATAATCTTAGCCGCGGCCTTCTTATTACAAAATAGTTTTGATGATTCAGCTAAAGATGGCAAAGAGGAATCGGCTGAAACAGGAAAAAACTATGGTGAACCTTCTGTAGAGGTTAATAGCAATCTTGAGACAATCAAGATGCCTGTAGCCGATGCAGACAAATCGGTTATCAAGAAACAGTTTTATGATGTGAATGCGGATGAAAAGGCACAAGAAGAAGCATTGGTTTTCTACAACAATAGATATGAGCAAAACAAAGGTATAGACATTGCAATGGAAGATGGAAAGTCTTTCGATGTAAAAGCTTCCTTAAGTGGAAATGTAACGAAAGTCCAAGACGATGCGTTACTTGGAAATTTAGTTGAAGTAGAGCATGAAGATGGCGTTGTTACTCGTTATCAATCTGTTAAAGACATTAAGGTTGCAGTCGGTGACAAAGTGAAACAAGGACAAGCAATAGCTACAGCCGGAAAAAGCCAAATCAATGAAGAGGCTGGCGTACATGTCCACTTCGAAATCAGAAAAGATAACATTGCGTTAAACCCACTTGATTTTGTTGATAAACAAGCTTCTGCGATCCAATCTGCAACTGATGCCGAAGCTGATAAAGAAGAAACACCTGCAGTCGAAGGATCTGAAGCTGACAAAGAAGAAACACCTGCAGTTGACGAAACTGACGAGAGCACTGATTTAGAGAGTGGCACTGATGAGGAAGGCTCTGTCCCTGGTGAAGATACAACTGAAGAAAGCGATTCCTTAAAAGATTCGTTAAATCAATCTAATTAAGATTAAGATTTTTAATAAAATCAAAACAAAAACCTAGAGCGTTACGAATGACAACAACTGAAAATTTGGTAAAAGGAGGCCGTTCACTTTGAACGGCTTCTTTTTTTCTTTCGGGGAAATATTGTCCAATATGCTGAAACCTTTGAATTTCTGACAAATTTCTCGGGAAATAATTTACGTTTAATGAAAATAAACAGATGAAAATCAGAAATATATCCAAACCTCCTGTCCCATTAGGCATATATTCTTAACCAAGCTAATAAGATGTTATAAACCATGCAAAGAGAGTGTTTGAGGTGAGGAATCGTTTATTACAAATTATCTAATAGGTGAATAATTCTATCTTTCATTGTTTATAGGGCAGCGGTATTCGATTCGAAAAATACGAATCTCATTTCACACTTCTCACATCCAATTTGGGGAGGTCGAGTGGTGTGCACGATTACATCAAAGAAAGAACTATCAAGATAGGAAAGTATATCGTGGAAACTAGAAAAACAGTCCGCGTCATTGCAAAAGAGTTCGGAGTCTCTAAAAGCACAGTGCATAAAGACTTAACTGAGAGGCTGCCAGAAATTAATCCTGATTTGGCTAACGAAGTGAAGGATATATTGGATTATCATAAATCCATTCGTCACCTTAGAGGTGGAGAAGCGACAAAATTAAAATACAAACGTTCTGAAAGAGAAGAAGAAATCGTTAAATGATACTTGAATCATTCCGGCAATTGGAAGTGAATCGGGCTATCGGGGAATGAATAAGGGGACATGAAAGTGAGTGTCAGCTTTTTCTTAACCTTGATTGCGGTTCCATGCCGGAATTTTTTTATGGGGAAATAAGGTAAGGTAGTGCATAAGGCATTGATTTTTTTTACATATTGTCAAAATAGGAAATAATAGTCTGTATTAGTGTTTATTTATAATTCATACTTACTTGTGTCAATGCAATATGGTAAAATAAACAATTAGGACAGAAGTAGGTTATATGTGAGGATATTCAAGGAGGATTTAAGAAATGTTTGCTAGAGATATTGGGATAGATCTTGGAACAGCCAATGTTCTTATACATGTCAAAGGTAAAGGAATTGTGTTAAATGAGCCTTCGGTAGTGGCGATTGATAAGAATACGAACCGTGTTCTTGCCGTCGGGGAAGAAGCTCGAAAAATGGTAGGCCGTACTCCAGGAAACATCATCGCAATCCGTCCTTTAAAAGACGGTGTCATTGCAGATTTCGATGTAACAGAATCGATGCTTAAGCATTTTATCAATACATTGAATGTGAAAGGCTTCCTTTCAAAGCCTAGAATTTTAATTTGCTGCCCGACCAACATAACAAGTGTCGAACAAAAGGCGATTAAAGAAGCTGCCGAAAAAAGCGGCGGGAAGAAAGTATACCTTGAAGAAGAGCCGAAAGTGGCTGCAATCGGTGCCGGTATGGATATTTTTCAGCCAAGCGGCAATATGGTCGTGGACATTGGCGGGGGTACAACGGATATTGCCGTTCTTTCAATGGGGGATATCGTTACATCTTCATCCATTAAAATGGCCGGTGACAAATTCGATAATGAAATATTACATTATATCAAGCGGAAGTATAAGCTCCTGATTGGTGAACGTACAGCGGAGAACATTAAAATCCAGGTTGCAACCGTCTTCCCTGGATCTCGTAATGAAGTCATCGATATCCGTGGGCGTGATATGGTATCGGGATTGCCTAGAACCATTTCGGTCAATTCTGAAGAAATTGAGGAGGCTCTTCGCGAGCAGGTTTCCATCATTGTACAAGCTGCAAAAAGCGTACTTGAGCGGACGCCGCCAGAACTTTCTGCTGATATCATCGACCGCGGCGTCATTTTAACAGGCGGGGGAGCCTTGCTTCACGGGATTGATTTACTTCTTGCTGAAGAACTTAAGGTCCCAGTGCTCGTTGCCGAGCAGCCGATGGATTGTGTAGCAATCGGAACCGGTATCATGCTTGATAATATGGATAAATTGCCACGGCACAAATTCAACTAAAAAGCGGGTGGAAATCCGCATCATAAGATAGGGGTCTAAGGTTCAGACAAACGTGAGGCATAGTGAAAGTGCGTGCAGTTCCAGTACTGATGAGCAATAGGCCCTCTTCTTTTAGTCGAGAATTTAACACCATTCCTTTAAATTTGACCTAGCCTATGATATGACAAATTCTTCTGCCTAATGCTTCTCCTTTTCCTTAAGATACTGATGTTCATGACCGATAAGATAGATATGAGATATTGAACGGATAAGTTATGTAGATTGGGGAGTGAAGAAGATGTTAAGAGGTTTTTATACGGCTGCTTCCGGGATGCTTGCACAGCAAAGGCGCACGGAATTACTCACAAACAATATGTCCAATGCGAATACAACAGGGTATAAAGCGGATCAATTGAGTGTAAGGTCTTTTCCGGAAATGCTCATAAGCAGCATGGGTGGTGAAACGGTTCCCACGGAGAGCAAATTGAGCATGTCTAACTTTTCCCAGGTTGGGGGGCTCAGTACGGGTGTTTACGTACAGGAGGCGAATCCTTTATTTACACAGGGCACATTGGAAGAAACCCAGCTTAATACGGATATTTCCCTTGTTGATGAAAACCTACCGATCAATGAGGAAACGGGTCGGCAAGGCTCGGTGTTTTTTACTGTCCAGGATGGCGATGGTGCTATCCGTTATACGCGTAACGGCAGTTTCACCCTGGATGGGCAAGGTTATCTGACTACGCCGTCCGGTCATTATGTATTGAGCGAAAATAATGAAAAGATCCAGCTTGATAGCGATCGATTCACAGTAGCGGAAAACGGTGTTATTTTAGAGGGAAATGTTCAAACCGCACGTTTGGGGATCGGTTATTCGGATGATCCGTCATTACAGCTCATGAAAGATGGCGAAGGCCTATATAAGGCTGTGAATGATGGGGATTTACCTAGCGCATACGCGGCTGCGGATGTCAGTTTTTCCACTGAGCAGGGCTTTCTTGAAGGCTCCAATGTTGACCAATCGAGAACGATGACAGAAATGATGTCGGCATACCGCTCTTTTGAAGCGAGTCAGAAGGTGCTTCAAGCCTATGATAAAAGTTTGGATAAAGCGGTCAATGAAGTTGGCAGGCTTTAATTGAGCAGTAGGTGAAATTCGGAAATTTGAACTGTAAGGGGAAAAACCATGAACCGGACGATGATGACGGCGACGAATACGCTGAACCAGCTTCAAAGTAAAATCGATCAAATAAGTAATAATATCGCGAATGTGGACACGACAGCCTACAAAAAGACCCAAACGAGTTTCAATGACTTATTGACACAGAGTTTCAATAATCAACCGAGTGAGACCAAGGAAAAAGGAAGGTTGACCGCACCTGGCATCCGGCAGGGAACAGGTGCAATGATAAGCCAATCTCAATTGGTGCTTTCACAGGGTGCCTTAAAGACGACGGACCGCAACCTTGATGCCGCATTCACCCGAGATGACCAGTTCTTCACCGTAAGCGTTCAGGACGATAATGGGGTCCATACAAGGCTTACAAGGGATGGTGCCTTTTATTTATCCCCTAATGCTAACGACCAAATGATGCTTGTCACCTCTGCTGGACATAAAGTACTTGATGAAAATGGTGAACCGATCCTCATAGAGGGAAATATTAAAGACATTAAGATTTCGGAAAAAGGCTTATTGATAGTGGATACGGAAGAATATGGCGAAAAGAGTTTTGGGCTCGGAATAGTCTCGGTAAAGAAACCGCAATTTCTTGACCGGCTAGGCGGGAATTTACTTGGCCTGCCCAAAAACTTCAATGCCTTGGGTGTTACGGAAGACGATATCATGACTGCATTAACAGGGGATTCCCGCAACCAGGCAGCAGTCCGTCAAGGTACTCTGGAGTCCTCAAATGTCGATCTTTCCAAAGAAATGACGGATCTAATCAATGTTCAGCGGTCTTACCAATTTCAATCCAGGGCGGTAACGATGGCTGATCAAATGAGCGGATTAGTCAATGGAATCCGTTAAGGTAACTGGTAAATAAAATGTCTCCCTGCGGAATTAGAGCAAATCGGTTATAATGAATTCATAACAAGAGAAATCATTCGTGCCGACCATTTTGCATAGCTGCTGAATTTCTGGCGTATCGGGGATATCAGTCGGCGAGTTTTCTTAAAAGGAGCTTTCACATTCTATATGGAACAAAATCGTGTAATGAGACAACAAATTGAAGAAGAGATAAAGGAAGTTGAGGCGAAACCGAATCGTAGGATCAAGGTCCGTCTTTTGCCAATTTGGCTTCGTTTACTCATTGTTATCGGATTGATTTTCATTGCTGTATTATCCGGGGCACTATTAGGATATAGTGTGATTGGCGGAGGACATGCAATGGATGTTTTCCAAAAATCCACATGGACCCATATTTTTGATATAGTGAACAAGGGCGCGTAGTTCCATGTTTTTTTGAAGTAGTTGCTGTCGTTAACGGATTTATATTTCATGGCAACTACGCCTCTGTCTAGATGACAGGGGCGAGTTTACGTTATGTTTGAAATATTTAAGTCATAGGAGGAACAAGTATGCTTGATATCACACAAATAAAGGAAATTATTCCGCATCGTTACCCATTCTTATTAGTCGATCGGATCATAGAAATTGATGAAGGGAAAAGAGCGGTTGGATTGAAGAATGTCTCGGCAAATGAAGAATTCTTTAATGGCCATTTCCCCGATTATCCAGTTATGCCTGGAGTTTTAATTGTAGAGGCCTTAGCGCAGGTTGGCGCTGTAGCCGTCTTGAAACAAGAAGAATATAAAGGCCGGCTTGCATTTTTCGCTGGGATTGATAATTGCCGCTTTAAAAAGCAAGTTAAACCAGGTGATCAGCTGCGTCTGGAAGTGGAAATAGTGCGTATGAGAGGGTCAATGGGTAAAGGGAAAGCGGTGGCGACGGTTGATGGGGAAACAGCATGTGAGGCCGATATCATGTTTGCCTTTGGTGACAAATAAGATTCTTTTTCCGTGATGGGAATGGAATGTTTTAACTATATGTTTTCAAAAAGTGGTTTAAGGAATCGTGAAGCGGTGTATATAAATAGCACTGCATTGCTTTTTTAAAGCAAGAGCGGTTTTTAGATCTTTCTATTCTCCCTTTGAATGCCGGACATTATTATGTCCGGCATTTTTTAATGTTTAATTCCAAAAAGCAGATTTTCTTTTTAAATTTAAAATAGGACGCAAGTTATTTTCACATTCGGGCAAAATACCTAATGATAAAGAAAGAAGGGAGGTTGCCAAAAATGATGAAGAAAATTTTTGCACTACTTGGGGGATCTTTATTATCTATTATGTTCCTTGCTGGATGTGGAACGGATAATGATGACAACAACAATCCTGCACCAGAAGAAGATAACAACATCATTGAAGATGATAACAACGGTACAGATGATAACAATGGTACGGATGATAACGGCATGAACGGTAATGATGATGGATTGCTTGAAAATGACGATAATAACGTCGATAATGATGCCGATGACTTGATTGAAGACCCTGATAAAAATGACGACAAAAATAAGTAATTAGCACAGAATGAGAAAGACTGCTTAGGCAAAAGAGGATTAATATCCTTATCCGTCTAAGTCAGTCTTTTTTATGTGCATTCGATTAGGGGATGGAAATTAAGGGAAGGTTTTTTATTTATTAGTTGCTAATTTAGGCTTTGAGCGGATTTTTTGCTTGAACTCTTTTATAAGTTCATCGCCGACGAGACCCTTTTGGACCAAATCTTCTAGAAGGAGTTCTGCATATTTGCTCCGTGTTTTTTGGATATGACCAACGAATAAAAGGCTATAGTGATTGCCCACTTTTCTTATTGTACGTAAGACAGTTTGAAACAAAGCCGGTTCATTGTCCTTTTTGGTAATGACTGCCTGGATATACACCTCTCCGTCTATATCGGGAAGTGAGGGTTCAAGCTCTTTGAAATGTTTTTCTTCGACAAAGGCTTCCAGTAACCATGATCTAGCGTCGTTTTCTTTATTTATAATCAATCCATCTGTTAATGCAATATCAATCAAGTTTAAATTTTCAGTAACAATTTGCAACGAGATCAATTTGAATGATTTCATCTAATTCCTCCGTTTCTTGCAAGAAAGAGCGGCGATTACCTCTCTTAAACGTAAATTTTTGAAAGGGTACATATCGATTAATCCTTTTAAAGGTAATTATATCATACTAAAAAGAAGTCTCTTAATGAAATGAAAACCCAACATTTGTCTAAATTATGAAGGATGGAATAAAAATTTGCAAAATATTTAATTTTGTTAACTATTCGTTTTTTACCTGATTTTAAACAATAAAAAGTGTTTTTGCACCAATCCAAACGTCTTTTTATGAAGAAAAATGGTGTAATAAGATCATTTCCTCCATTTTTTAATCGATGGAAGAAAGCGTATGATTAAAGCAATTGAAGAGGAAGGAGTGAAAAAATGATTAACCAAGTTACCCTCGTCGGCAGGCTTACGAAAGATCCAGAATTAAGATACACACCCGATGGCAAGGCTGTTTCCAATATCACATTAGCAGTCAACCGGAACTTCCGTAATACTGTCGGTAACTATGAGGCAGACTTTGTACAGTGTATCATATGGAAAAAGTCGGCTGAAAATACTGCTCAATATTGTAAAAAAGGAGCCATAATCGGCATAACTGGCCGAATACAAACAAGGAGATATGAAAATCAGGAGGGTAAATATGTATATGTAACTGAAGTGGTCGCCGAGAGGGTTCAATTCATCGGAACTAAACAAAATGATGGTAAGCCCAAGGATTTTGAACATATTGGTTTATAGTGTTACTTGAAGGTTGGGCATGCTAGCTTGCTTAATAAAGAATTGTTTTAAAATGTAAGATCTAAATTCGAAACACAATAAAAGTATTTATATGACCATAATGAATAACCAATGCATAGAATTACATGAATTTTTTATAAAACTTCGCAGTAGTATATAGAATTATTTTTCATCCATTCATTCCCCTAAGCTAATATAGCTTCTTCTCCGCAGGAAACCCCGATTTACCCTCAAAAAAATCGTGTTATATGATTTCCCCCTTGGAATGACTGCAAATAAGCAGTCTTTTTTTTGTGCCAAAATATGTGTAAATAGAAAAAAATAAAAAATAATTCTGTTAAATTAGAATTTTTAGAAAATATATTGTAATATTTTAATTTTGATGCAATAATAAACCCAATAATATAATGGAAAATAAGTTATATATAGGAAGTGATTTGATGGACGAACCAATTATTAAGGTTAATGGGCTTCGAACCAGTTTTCGTACGGACGATGGGGTGATCCCTGTCGTGAATTCAATCGACTTTCATGTCAATCCTGGTGAGGTTTTAGGGATTGTAGGAGAATCTGGATGCGGAAAAAGCGTAACTTCTCTGTCCATCATGGGTTTGGTTTCTTCACCGGCTGGTAAGGTGGAGGGGGAAATCCTTTTTAAAGGAGAAAACATCGCAAATGCCTCTGAAGCAAAAATGAGAAAAATTCGCGGGAATGATATAGCGATGATATTTCAAGAACCGATGACAAGCTTGAATCCCGTATTCACTATTGGCGAGCAGTTGGTCGAGACGCTTCGGATACATAAAAAATGGAATAAAAAGCAGGCACGAAATAGAGCTGTGGAAATGTTGAAGCTGGTTGGGCTTGGCCGTGCCGAGGAATTGCTCAAAGAGTATCCGCATCAGCTTTCTGGCGGAATGAGACAAAGGGTCATGATAGCGATGGCCATGATTTGTGAGCCGAAACTCCTTATAGCCGATGAACCGACAACGGCATTGGATGTGACGATCCAGGCACAAATCCTGGAGTTAATGAAGAATTTAAATAAAGAAACAGACACGGCAATCATGATGATTACCCATGATCTTGGGGTAGTGGCGCAAATGTGTGAACGTGTCATTGTCATGTATGCCGGCAAGGTGATTGAGGAAGGAAATGTGCAAACGATTTTCCAAAACCCTAAGCATCCTTATACGGTTGGTTTACTTCAGTCGATTCCCGATATGCGAATAAAGAAAGAGCGCCTATACTCGATACCGGGTAATGTGCCAAAACCTGGGACAAGCAACCTCGGGTGCCAGTTTGCACCCCGCTGCTCCCATGCCATGGAGCAATGTATGAATGAGACCCCGTCTCTACTGGAATTCGATGAGGGTCAGCATGTTCGCTGCTGGCTGTATGAAGATGGGAAAGGAGCTTCCTTGCATGAATCAAACATTGGTTAAGGTAGAAAACCTAAAGAAGCATTTTCCGATAAAAGGAGGGGTTCTGGGAAAGACCATTGGAGAGGTCAAGGCAGTCGATGGTTTGTCTTTTTCCATTTATAAAGGGGAAACCTTGGGACTTGTCGGTGAAAGCGGTTGCGGAAAGTCTACGACGGGAAGATTATTGCTTCGATTGCTTGAGCCGAGCGAGGGCAATGTTTATTTCGAAGGAAAGGACCTGACTGCTTTATCTTCCAGTGAAATGAGAAAGATGCGCCGTGAAATGCAGATGGTCTTCCAGGACCCATTCGCCTCCCTCAATCCCAGGCATACTATTGAAAAAATTTTGGAAGAACCGCTCATTGTCCACGGGGTTAAAGATAAAAAGGCGCGGAAGGCCCGTGTACAGGAACTTCTTAAGGTCGTCGGCTTAAGCAGTTACCATGCTAAAAGGTATCCGCACCAATTCAGCGGAGGCCAGCGGCAGCGTATTGGCATCGCGAGGGCACTTGCAGTCAACCCTAAACTGATCATTGCCGATGAGCCGGTATCTGCACTGGATGTATCGATTCAGGCCCAGGTCTTGAATCTGTTGCAGGATTTGCAGGAAGATTTTGATTTGACCTACTTGTTCATTGCTCATGATCTTGGAGTGGTAAGGCATATCTCCGACCGTGTCGGTGTGATGTATCTTGGACATATTGTTGAATTGACGGAAAGTGAAGGACTTTATGAAAATCCGCTTCACCCATATACGCAGGCTTTATTATCGGCCGTGCCCATTCCGGATGTGGAATATAAGGGGGACAGGGTAATCCTGCAGGGAGATGTTCCAAGCCCATCAAACCCGCCCAGCGGCTGTCCATTCCATACAAGATGTCCGAAGGCGATGGCAGAATGCAATACGGACAAGCCAATCCTGACTGAACATAAACCTGGTCACTACGTTGCTTGTCATCTATACAATTGACACGACGTATACATAAATTCGCAAATAATAAGGGGGAAGAATATGAAGAAAACATTGGCATTGTTGCTGACTGGTATCCTGGCTCTTTCGCTAGCGCTTGCGGGATGCTCCTCGTCTACATCAAAAGAGAAAGATGATGGTAAAGGGGGATCTAGTGAAGCGAAGGGCGGCGTATTGATATACGGTAAAGGCGGAGATGCTGTCGGTCTTGACCCGGCTATCGTAACCGATGGGGAATCATTCATCGTCACTCAGCAGATTTTTGAAACGCTTGTGAAATATGGGGAAGATGATACGGAAATCAAACCGGGTCTTGCAAAGTCATGGGAAGTCTCCGATGACGCGAAAACATACACATTCAAATTGGAAACCGGAATCAAGTTCCATGATGGTACGGATTTCAATGCAGATGCGGTCGTAAAAAACTTTCAACGATGGGCAAAAAGTAAGGATGAAGGGAAATTTGCGTACTATGCCTCCATGTTCGGAGGATTTGAAGGTGATGAAGGTCATGTTATCAAAGAAGTAAAAGCGATCGATGCCAGCACGGTGGAATTCACTTTGAACCGTCCGCAGGCGCCGTTCCTGAAAAACCTTGCGATGCCTACATTTGCTATTGCCAGTCCTGATGGAATTGAAAAAGAGGGTGACGACTTCACTAAAAACCCATCTGGTACAGGTCCTTTTAAGTTCAAATCATGGAAACCTGGCGATACGATTGAAGTGGTGAAAAACGATGACTATTGGCAAGATGGACTGCCTAAACTTGATGGAGTCACGTTTAAGGTCATTAAAGATAACTCTGCACGTTTAAATGCTGCAATCAAGGGTGAAATAGACCTGATGGACGGGTTGAACCCAAGTGATATCAGTAAGGTTACAGGAGATGAAAAACTGCAAATATTCGAACGTGCATCCATGAACGTCGGGTACTTTGCTTTCAATGTTGAGAAAGCACCATTCGACAAGAAAGAAGTGCGTCAAGCCATCTCGCATTTGATCAACAAAAAGGAAATCATTGATAATTTTTATGAAGGCACAGCAGAGCCTGCCAAGAATCCTATGCCTCCATCCGTTTCTGGCTACAATGACAAAATCGAAGACTATGATTACGATGTGGAAAAAGCGAAAGAACTGCTGAAAAAAGCTGGACTTGAAGATGGATTTAAAATGGATCTATGGGCAATGCCGGTACCGCGCCCATATATGCCGGATGGTCAAAAAGTGGCTGAAGCCATTCAAGCAAGCCTAAAACAAGTCGGCATCGAAGCGAATATCGTTTCGTACGAATGGGCTGCATATTTAGAGAAAGTGCAGGCTGGTGAGGCCCAATCCTTCATGATGGGCTGGACAGGCGATAATGGAGATGCAGATAACTTCCTTTATACATTATTGGATAAAGATAATATCGGCTCCAACAACTATGCCCGTTATGCAAACGATGAAGTCCATGAATTGCTGATCGAAGCCCAGTCCACGGCAGATGAAGCCAAGCGTAATGAGTTGTACGGAAAAGCCCAGGAAATCATCCATGATGAAGCTCCATGGGTTCCGCTTGTACACTCTTTACCGCAGTTAGCCGGATCTAAGACGGTCAAAGGGTTTGTTCCACATCCAACTGGTTCACAATCCCTTGTTAATGTTTCTCTAGAAAATTAACCGTACGAACCGGGTAGTATGGAGTCTTGCATGCTTCCCGGTTTTGTTATGGAATGCATTTCAAAATGATCGAGGGCGCTTCGAAGGACCCTTATTTAAAAGGCGGGTGATTGTTTTGTTTTCCTATACCGTACGACGTTTAGGATCTCTCATTCCGGTGTTACTCGGAATGGCGTTTATTGTGTTCATGATGATACGGGCAATTCCTGGAAATCCAGCACAGGTGATTTTAGGGCAGCAAGCAACTGAAGAGGCAGTCGCTGCGATGACAAAGGAGCTTGGCCTGGATAAACCTTGGTTCATTCAATTTTGGGATTACTTATCAGGCCTGTTAAAGGGGGACCTGGGTGTTTCGTTAAAAACGAATAGTCCGGTTTCTGAAGAAATTGGACCATACTTGATGGCCACGATAGAACTGGCCTTGATCGCGATGATCATCGCCGTGGTCATAGGCGTGAATGCAGGGATAATATCAGCTTGGTTTCAAAACTCATGGTTTGATTATGTCGCCATGGTGATTGCGTTGATTGGTTTGTCCATGCCTATTTTCTGGCTGGGATTAATGGAGCAATACATCATTTCAATTCAATGGGATTTACTTCCGACGACAGGGCGGGACAATATCAGGGATCCCGTTGAGGCCATAACCGGCCTGTATTTGATAGATACGCTCATGGCTGGCAGGGTTGATCAGTTTTTTGAGGTGATTAAGCATCTTATTTTGCCGGGGTTAGCGCTTGCTACCATTCCGATGGCGATTATTGCAAGGATGACACGTTCGTCCATGCTGGAAGTCATGAGATCGGATTTCATTCGTACGGCTCGTGCTAAAGGAATGAAAATGTTTTGGGTTGTTTACAAGCATTCCTTTAAGAATGCCTTGATTCCAGTGGTGACGGTTATCGGTCTGCAGACAGGATTACTTTTAGGCGGCGCCATATTAACGGAAAACATTTTTGGATGGCCAGGTATCGGTACATATATTTATGATGCAATCCTATCTCGGGATTATCCGGTGATACAGTCCGGAATTCTCGTCATCGCCTTTTTGTTTGTCATGATTAATCTAGTTGTGGACTTGTTGTACGCAGCGATCGATCCTAGGATTAAATATAAATAGGGAGGGAAACTCATGCCTGAAATAGCAACGAATACTCCGCCAATCCTTCCTCCAAAAGAGGCAGAGGAAAAAGTCATCTCTCCCTGGAAGGAAGGCTGGAAAAGCTTTAAGAAAAACAAGGTAGCGATCGTGGGTCTGGGGATTGTTTCATTTTTCATCTTAATCGCCATCTTCGCGCCCGTTATAGCACCTTATTCATTTGATGGGCAAAAGCTAAGTGATAAACATTTGGCCCCGTCTGCGGAGCATTGGTTCGGAACGGATGAATTTGGCCGGGATATTTTGAGCAGGGTCATTTATGGCTCGCGCATTTCAATAGGGGTCGGCTTCTTATCTGTTGCCGGATCTGTTGTGGTTGGGTCTTTTTTGGGGATCATTGCCGGTTATTACGGCAGGTGGATAGATACGATCATATCGAGGATCTTTGATATTATTCTGGCCTTTCCTAGTATCTTGCTTGCCATTGCTGTCGTTGCCGTTTTGGGGCCCTCCCTTCGCAACGCACTTATTGCCATCGCCATCGTCAATGTCCCGATATTCGGCCGGCTTTTACGGTCACGGGTCTTAACGGTGAAAGAAGAGGAATATGTAACGGCTGCAAAGGCAATTGGAATGGGGGATGGCCGCATTCTCCTTCACCACGTCCTTCCGAATAGCCTTGCACCGATTATCGTTCAAGGTACCTTGGCGATTGCAACTGCCATCATTGAATGTGCAGCGCTCGGCTTTCTCGGTCTCGGTGCACAGCCGCCAGCACCAGAGTGGGGAAAAATGCTCGCCGATTCCAGGGCGTTCATCATTCAAGCACCATGGACGGTTCTCTTCCCTGGGCTTGCGATCATGCTTACAGTACTCGGCTTTAACCTAATGGGGGATGGACTGCGCGATGCCTTGGATCCAAGAATGAAAAACTAGAAGTAAAAGGGTGATGTTAGTTTAACATCACCATCTTTTTGCCGTTTATCTTGTAAATCAGCAAAATATGAAAAATAATAAAAAAATCCTAGTTCTAAATAGGAAAATAGTGACTATTACCCCTTAAAATCACCCCAAAAGTTGTGATACTTTTATACTCAGTAAGAATATTCCAAAAATTGCTTATTTTAGAGGAGGAAAGTTCATTGATCAAACGTAGCTTGTCCATTCTAGCAATCTTTCTATTAGTATTTACTGCAAGCGTTTCCGCAGCCAAGCTCCCAGATCCCCCGACAGGCTCGGGCGGTGCAGGTAAGAAGAATCAGGAAAGTATTATAAAGCTGAAGAAAAATGACTTGGGGAAGAAATACAAAAGCAATGAGAAGGTCAGGGTCATCGTAGAGATGAAGGAAGCCCCGGCAATAGAAACCGCTTCGAAAGAAGGGAAGCTTTTTAAACAATTATCGAAAAATAAGAAACAACAATTAAAGTCTGAAAAGCTAGCTACTCAGAAGAAATTGAAAAAAAAGGTGAAAGAGAAAAAAATAGCTTTCAAGGAACTTGAAAGTTTTACGACAGTCGTCAATGGATTCAGCGGTGAACTTCAGTATGGTGAGATCAAAAAGGTGGAAGCCATGCCTGAAGTTGCTGAAGTACATATAGCGAATGAATATGAACGTCCTGCAGAAAAACCCGACATGCTATATAGCAAAGAACTTGTCCAAGCCCAGGAAGCATGGCGGGAATATGGATATAAAGGGGAAGGGATGGTCGTCGGGATTATTGATACTGGAATCGACCCATCTCACCGTGATATGGTCCTGAACGAGGAGAATAAGGCTGAACTGACTGAAAGTGAAATCAGCGCGATGAAGGAATCCAGCCATCTATTAGGCAATTACTATACGGCCAAGGTTCCTTATGGATACAATTACATGGATGAAAATGAAGAAATCCTTGACCTTGGTGAAGAGGCTTCCATGCATGGAATGCATGTGGCAGGTACGGCCGGAGCCAATGGAGATGAAGAGAATGGCGGCATTAAAGGGGTTGCTCCTGAAGCCCAGCTGCTTGCATTAAAGGTCTTCGGAAATGATCCCGACATGCAGACAACATGGGGCGATATATATATTAAGGCGATTGACGATGCCATCATTCTTGGGGCGGACGTGCTGAATATGAGCCTTGGCTCCACTGCAGGCTTTGTATCGGCAGAAGATCCGGAGCAGCAGGCGGTATCCAGAGCTGTTGATAATGGGATCCTCATGTCGATTTCAGCAGGAAACTCGGCACACTTTGGAAATGGATTTGCCAACCCATCAGCCTCGAACCCGGACATTGGCGTTTCAGGTTCACCAGGACTTGCTTACGATTCTGTACAAGTGGCATCGGTAGAGAATAACTATATGGATTTGGATGCAGCGACTTATGAAATAAACGGTCAGGCAGGAAAAGCTCCGTTCATGTCGGCTTCAAGCGTACATCCCAATGCCTTGAAGGATAAATCGCATGAATTGGTGTCGGCTGGTCTTGGGACGCCAGAGGAGCTTTCCAAAGTGGATGTTAAAGGCAAGTTCGCCCTCATCGAGCGCGGCACGCTTTCTTTTATAGAAAAGGCGCAAAATGCCCAGGCAGCAGGAGCGACAGGAGTCATAATTTACAATAATGCTGACGGATATATTTCCATGGCTACAGATCCAAGCATCACCATTCCCCAGCTGTTCATGTTGAAATCGGATGGTGCAAAGCTGAAAGCGGCCTTAGCGGATGGCGAAAAGGTGACGATTACCTTTAATGGTGATAAAACAAAAGCTGTAAATCCAGAAGCAGGGAAAATGAGCTCATTCAGTTCATGGGGAGTCGCGCCGAACTTGGATTTCAAACCGGAAATCACCGCTCCGGGCGGACAAATTTATTCAACGCTGAACAATGATGAATATGGAATGATGAGCGGTACTTCGATGGCGGCGCCGCATGTTTCCGGCGGCTCGGCACTGGTTCTTGAAAGAGTGGATAAAGACTTTAAATTAGAAGGATCGGCCCGGGCTAATTTAGCGAAGAACCTGATGATGAATACATCAAAACCATTAACGGATCAGGGAGTCGTCAATAAGGCACTTGACTGGAAAAACCCTTATTCGCCTCGCAGGCAGGGAGCCGGGGTCATGCAGCTGCAATCCGCATTGTCCACACCTGCTGTCGTGACCGAGGCATTCACGAAAGAAGCGAAGGTTGCCATGAAGGAGGTCGGCAATAAGTTCGCCTTTACTTTAAAGGTTGAAAACTTCAGCAACAAAGCAGTCAAGTATGATGTAAAAGGAAATATCCAAACAGACTATGCAATCCAGGGACAGCTGGGCTATACCGCTAACGAGCTGGAAGCACAGGAAATTAAGAACGCTTCGATTAAAATCAATAATAAAAATACAAATAAGATTACCGTTCCTGCAAAAAAATCGATTACATTCGAAGTGAAAGTGGACATATCCGATGCAAAGGTACTTGGAGATGACCTTCAAACTCTTGTGGATATTGACAAGGTGTTTCCAAACGGCTATTTTGTTGAAGGGTTCATTTCATTGAAGGATCCAGCCGATACGAATCCGGAACTGAATGTACCGTATGTAGGATTTAAAGGGGAGTGGGACAAAGCCCCAATCCTGGATGGCACTAAATATGACAAAGAATCTTTCTATGGCATGGCAGGAGGAGTATCGACAGCAGGTGAAGATTTCACGTATCTTGGCTATGACCCTGCGGGGAAAACATTCAATGGCAAAAATATCGCGATTTCCCCAAATGGTGATGGTGCACAGGATGACTTCGTGCCTGTCCTATCATTCTTAAGGAATGCGAAAAAGGTAGAATACAATATATTGAATGGTGATAACAAATCAGTCCGGAAACTTCGCACAGAGAATAATGTACGCAAGGACTATTATGATGGCGGACTAGGGACCGCATACACGCTGGATCCGGCACGTAAATGGGACGGTAAAATCAATAATGCACTCGCTAAGGATGGGGTCTATTATTTTGAAATCAAAGCAATGATAGATTACGAGGGTGCAAAATGGCAGACGGTTAAAATGCCAATCAAAATCGATACGGTAAAGCCGGCGGTCAAGATTTCGAAAAAAGGCAATGTTTTAACCATCCAAGGTAAGGATAATTTAAATGGTTCAGGGCTTGCTTATTACGATGTACAAGTCGATGGAGCATCCATCATGGAAGAGCCGCTCCCGGCGAATGCTAAACAATTCACCCTGCCTGATGTAAAAGGCGAAAAGGTTCAGGTTGTGGCAATCGACTATGCAGGTAATGAGAAAACGGCTGAAACCGAATTGGCCGGTGATTCGGCTCCAATCGATAATCATGCACCAGCTGTAAAGATCAAGAGTCCTGAAGCCTTGAGCGTGAATAATAAAAATAAAATCAAAATAACAGGAGAAATTGAAGAAGCGTCGGAAATAAAGGAATTTAAAATCGACAATAAAACGGTACCTGCAACGTATAACAAAAAGAATAAAAAATATGAATTCTCATATGAAAAGAAATTCGAAGATGGTGTCCAAAGCTTCACGGTTAAAGCAACCGATAAATGGGATAACACGGTTTCCTTTAAAAGGACGATAATGGTCGATGCAACAAAGCCAGGTTTAAAAGTTAAAGGCGTACCGGAAACTGTGGGGTTCAAAGGCAAGAATCCAAAAGTGGACGTGACGGTAGAAGATAATTTCGATGAAATCCGCCTTTACCTGAACGGAAGTGAAATATTCTATCATGAATTCAAGGAACCATATAAAATGCGTTCCTATAAGAAAAAGATAGAGGATTTGGAACTGCCGCTTAAGACTGGCAACAACAAGATTGAATTTAAGGTGACCGATCTTGCAGGAAATGAATCGAAGAAATCCTTTAACATCAATAAAGCAAAAAAATAAACGTAAGGCAGCCCTCTTATCCAAGAGGGTTGTTTTTTGTGGACATAATTGATTTTACCTGCATCTTTTGAGGGTTAGTACAATGCTAACGTTGATTGGAATGTATAGGGCATTCGCCTTCCGCGTGAGGTCCGGGAAGCCTTCTCGGCGCTCCTTTGCGCCTGTGGGGTCTCCCTTTCACACTCTATTCCCGTAGGAGTAAACTTTAGGAAAACTCGCTTTTCCTTATACAAGATGGGGTTAGGAATGGACCCTCCGGGATTATAAAAAGAAATCTTGGTTATCCTTCATGAATTTTTACCTTTTTATAAGGAATGAAACCTCATTAAATTGAAGAAATTTGCGACACTTCTGCCGAATAACTGGCTAGCCGAGACCCCACAGACGCTTGCGTCGAGGAGGCTTGGCAGACAGTCGGCGGAAAGGGAGCGGATTTCTGAAATAAGCCGGAACGTTTTCAAAGAAAAAAACTGTAGGCATACTCGCTTTCTTCAACTACAGTATGGGCCCTCTTATCCAAGAGGGCCGTTTTTGCGTAATAAGATTTCCGGATTTTGAATTTTTCGTGAAGATGGAGTAGTTTACTGTAATTTCACCGTGCTAATATGGAAATCTATTAGTGAGGAAGTATTTTCATTATCCGGCAGGTATATGGTATGAGATAAAAGAATTAGGTATAAAGAACCTAATAAAAAGGAGGGTATCCATGAATTATAAGAAGAAATCAAGCAATAAAGTAAGTAGTCTTGGAATTACAGTGAAATTCGAAAGGAGAGGAAGCGAAAGGTCATATCTTACAAAACCGAGTTTCTTTGATGCACTTCAGCACGTCCATTCTCCCTTTGAAAAGGATCCACGCTCTGATTCACCCTATCAGGATTTTCCTCTATGTCAGGAGGTAACCCTTTCTTTTTTTGAAAGAGGTGCTAAAACATCTATTAATTATGACCCCCACCAAGAAAAAATCATCATTGAGGAAAGTTCAGAGACTTATCAGGTGAATAAGGGGGAGGCGCTTACGGCAATCCTCGATCATATCATGATCAATCATGGCTATCACCATTCTTTTTTCATCATTCAGCAAAAAGAGCGGAACGTGAAAATTAAAGCTGCCAATAAGTGATATGGATGGAGCTGCCACGGCAGCTCCATTAATGTTTCGCCATGATGAGCGTTTCCTATCCTTGGAGATGTCAAACCAACCGCCGAATGATCTTTGAAAGGGTTTGGATGCCATAAGCTAATTGTTCCTCCGAGGCGTATGAATATGATAGCCGTATATGTGTATGGTTGTTTGGTTCGTATATGTATCCCGGATTAAGAAGTATGTTTTCCTTTATCGCTTGCTTGAAAAGGTTTGGATTCACGATGGGTTTACATAATTTTAGCCATATATAAAATCCGCCTTGAGGTATTTGCCATTCGGCCAGTCCCTTAAAATATTGATTGAGAAGAGTTAATGTAAAATCCCTGCGTTCCATCAGCTCTTGCCTTAGCCATTCTAAATGCTTTGAATATTGACCAGTTGCTAACCATTCTGCCACAAGGTATTGGGAAAGTGCACTGGAACCGTAATCCATTTGCATTTTAATGTCCGCTAAACGTTCAATCACAGTTATGGGGCCGGCAATCCAGCCGATGCGCAATCCTGGGCTTAAAGTTTTGGACATGCTGCCAATGTGCAATACAAGGCCATCTGCATCAAGGGATTTTAATGGCGGCGGCGGTTCCGAATCAAACCACAAATCACTATATACGTCATCTTCAATAATCGGGATCTGTTCTTTTTTGCATAGTGATAGGAGGTTAAGTCTTTCTTCTTTTGACCATGTAGTATTCGTTGGATTGTTAAACGTTGGGACAGTATAAAACAGTGACGCTTTCTTCCTCCCATTGATGCGCTTCATTTGTGTCGGGATACTTTCACGTCCTTGTTTTGATAAACCTACTAAATGCATGCCCGCAGATTGAAAAGGGTGGACGGAATTTAAATAGGAAGGGGACTCATGTAAAATCATCGATCCCTTTTGAAGTAAACCAACTGAAATCAACTGGAGTGCCTGGAGCCCGCCAGAAACGACCATGAGGGAGCCGGGACTTGCGTTGATCCCTTTTGTTTCTAAATAAACACTTATACATTGGCGAAGTCTCTTGTCACCTTTGGGTTCGGAATATCCTAATGAGTGTGCATCAAAGGAAGTGGATCGCAACGTCTTTTCGATTTGCTTTGTAGGCAATAGAGCTGGAGATAATTCACCAGTGCCTAATCTGATGATGGCAGTATCCGTTTCATACTGATTAATATCCTGAATCGTTTTTAAATTAGGTTCATGAAGGCCATTCCGGACGTAGTTTTTCCAGTCGGGCTGTTTGCTGGAGACGAGCACATTCCATGTATTATTGGAAACGAAAGTGCCAGACCCAAGCTTAGTTTCCAATAATCCGTCTGCAATCAACTCATCTATGGCTGTGATGATGGTACTTCGGTTTACGCCAAATGAGTCGGCCAATGTGCGTTGAGATGGAAGCTTAGTGTCAACTGGCCATTCCCCCCGTGTAATTTGTTGTTTGATCCAATCCACTATTTGTTGGTGAAGTGATTGCGCGGAAGACCGGTTTGGTCTCCATTCGATAAACATACGAAAACCACTCCTTTCATGTTCTATATTCCTTTAAATTGGTTGGTTTGAAGACCAACCAATTGGAGGGTCAATTCCTTTGTTTTACTCATTATACTGAATATGAGGGAAGGGGGTATTCATATGGGGCCATTTTTTCATGGATTATTATTGGCATTAGGGCTGATACTTCCATTGGGAGTGCAAAATGTTTTCATTTTTAATCAAGGAGCAATCCAACCTACAATAAAAAAAGCATTGCCAGCAACGATCACGGCTGCAATTTGCGATACGGTGCTCATTCTGTTAGCTATTTTAGGTGTTTCGTTGATTGTCATGCAATACGATTGGTTGCGCCTTACATTAATCATAATCGGCGTTATATTTTTATTGTATATGGGCTTTCAGATTTGGTTTGCCAAATCAAACTCACAGTCAGGTGTCCAATCCATGCAGATGTCGACAAAAAAACAAATTGTATTTGCTTTATCCGTATCATTACTGAATCCGCATGCAATCCTGGATACGATAGGTGTAATCGGTTCGAGCTCACTTGTTTATTCAGGAAAAGATAAAATGATTTTCACCATGACGTGCATCTTTGTGTCATGGTGCTGGTTCCACGGATTATGTCTTGCGGGACGATTGCTGAAAAAGGTTGATACATCTGGAAAATTCCTTGGAATATTAAATAAAATTTCTGCAATCATCATTTGGATCACAGCCCTCTATATGGTGAAGTCGCTATTTTGAATCAATAAACGTTTTCGAACCAAACGATGCCATGTATAACAGGACGCCTATGTATAAAAAAAGGGGAATGCATATCTATATGCATTCTCCTTTTTTTGCCCTCAATCATCTTCATATCGTGAAATCAGGTTATTGAAGAGCGACCAAGTCCTTGATTTCCTCTGTGGAAAGTTCGGTGATCCAGTTGTCACTGCTGATGATTTCGTCGTTCAAGGCTTGCTTTTTATCAAGCATCTGGTCGATTTTTTCTTCCAGGGTCCCTGTGCAGATTAGCTTATGAACGTGAACGAAACGCTGTTGACCAATTCGGTAAGCACGGTCGGTGGCTTGATTTTCAACAGCTGGATTCCACCAGCGATCATAGTGAATCACGTGGTTTGCTTCTGTAAGATTAAGACCCGTGCCGCCTGCTTTCAATGAGAGTATGAAAATAGGGAATTCCCCATCTTGGAATCGGGTGATCATTTCATCACGCTGCTTCTTGTTCGCACTCCCATTCAGGAATGGCACTTCAAAGCCATATCGTTTTTCCAGCAATTCTTTAATCATATTGCCCATCCCGATATATTGTGTGAAAATGAGACAGCTTTCATCCTGTTCGCGGACCGCATCGATAAGCTCGGTCAGCTTCTCGAGTTTGCCTGATCGGTTAGGTGCCTTCATGATGTTTTCCTTTTCCGTCTCTTTTAAGTAAAGAGCTGGATGGTTGCAAAGTTGCTTTAGCTTATTCAGCATCTGGAGGATGATGCCTTTTCTTTCAAAGGCAGACAGTTGTTCGATATCAGTGAATGTATCTTTAATCAGTTGTTCATACAACGATGCTTGCTCGGTGGTAAGCGGTACGAATTCCTTTTGTTCTTGCTTATCCGGAAGATTAAGAGCGACTTCTTTATCGCGTTTTGTACGGCGAAGCAAAAATGGCTGTATCAAACGCTGTAATTCCTTGATTTTATCCTTCTGTTCATCACGCTCAATGGTCGCCACATATTTCTCCTGAAACTGACCTAGCGTTCCGAGATAACCTTTGTTGATGAAGTCGAAAATCGCCCATAGCTCACTTAAACGGTTCTCCATCGGCGTACCCGATAAGGCGATATGATGTCTGCCATTTAGCTTTCGCACCGCCTTGGATTGCTTCGTTTGGGCATTCTTGATGTTTTGTGCTTCATCAAGGATAACGCTGCTCCAATGGATCGAGGTCAGTTCAGCCACATCTTGGTGGGTCAGTCCATATGATGTTAAGACAATATCATGATCGGCTGCCAGTTTAGTAAATACTTCACCTTTAGCACGATTCGATCCATAGTGAAGGTGAACTTTAAGTGAAGGTGCGAACTTTTCCAATTCCTTTTGCCAGTTGCCAAGGACCGATGTCGGGCAGACGATTAGCGCCGATTGAACAGAGACGGATTCGGGGGCAGTGGCAATGGCCTCAGCCTCATCACTGCTCTCTGCGCCGCTATCCTCTTCGACGATGATCGGTTCACTCTTTTGTTCGTCCCTGGGCGCAGTGGGCAGCTCTTCACCAGCTCCTTCTTTGCCTTTCACATGAAGCAGGTAGGCAATCATCTGGACTGTTTTTCCAAGTCCCATATCGTCGGCTAGACAAGCACCAAAACCATGCTCCCTTAAAAAAAGGAGCCAGCTCATGCCCAGTTTTTGATAAGGGCGTAAATCTCCTTGAAGTGCATTAGGGACGGGCAGGACGGATATGTTCTTGGTTTCCCTGAGCCTTCCCACCATTTTACGGAGCTCCTGGTTCAATTCAAATTGAATCCGAAGCATTTCATGGTTTTCAGAATCGTCATCGCCATCTTCATTTATGCCATTCAACAGTTCCTGCTGCAGCAAGTCAGTCAGTTGGATGCCTTTTTCATTGGCTGTTTCCATAAGCTCCTGAATTTGTTTAATGAATGCTGGGTCAAGCTTGACCCATTGGCCGCGTATGAAGACAAGCCGCCTTTTTTCATTGACGAGCTCCTCGAACTCCGCCTCAGTGAGCTCTTTGCCATTTAATGAGAATCGCCAATCAAAGTCCATCAAAGCTTTTAACCCTACATAAGACGGGCCGCGATTCGATTGGCTCTTCACTTTCGCCTTGACCTTCAATGAGGATTCCTTCAAGGCAAGCCACCACGATGGAAGGAGAATTTCGACGCCAAGAAACAGGAGTTTTTCGCTTGCATCGGTCAAGAACTCCCATGCGTCCGTTTCCGAAATCTCCCTTTTCAGACGGCCATTCTCCCCAAGCCATGGCACGACGAGTTGCCAGCGTTTCGTGGCACGCACCACATCACTTGCATACTTGTTCCAGCCGCGCGGCAGTTTTTTTCCTGTATATGTTTCAATGATATTCTCATCCCTTTTGGAACGAAGGGTAACATCGAGTATCCAAGGCCCATTACCCTCAGGTGGCTCAGTTAAACGGAGACCTATAGTGAATGGTTTTGGGTCGGGCAGGGTACCGAGCCATTCCTGCCAGCTGTCTTTGTCAAAAAAGGCCTGTAATTCTTCGGGGGAAAGTCGAGTATCCTTTAATGCCCCGACGGCTTCACTCCATTTATGCTGCATGGGTGAATAGTTTTTTAAATACATGTTAGCGGCACCGTTATACCACTTTTCGATAAAAGTACGGTTGGTTTCCGGTTCAGGTGAAGGAAGATCCAAAGATATTTCTTCTTCCCAAAAGGACGGGACGAATTCCTCTTCCACTTCTTCAGGCAGTTTCCAGCCGATGGAGTCCAATTGTAGATTAGTGAAATCCGGTACGGGGATTCCAGCTTCTATGGATTCATGAAGAACGGGCGCTGCTGAAAGGCAAAGGGAGGATATTTCGGACCATTCCCATTCTATGAAGGAGTTAAAGCTTTCCCTCGCAAAAAAGTTGAGAAGTCCCCAAGCGTCAAGAATGAATACTTGATTTCCATCCACTATATCCGTAGTCATTTTAGTTCCATAAAAGCTTGCGTCATCCCAGTTGAATAACAGCCTGCGAATATGATTCGTGGTGAGGAAGGTATTCTCTTCATTGACGACACCAAGGGCGTAAGTTCCGTTTTCGAGAGCGGCTATTTTGATTTTTAATTTCCCTGGATTAAACATCGATAAGCTTACCCCTTTTTAGTTCTTCTTGGAAAGCGCGAAGCCGTTTGGTCGAATCTGCTACATAAAGTATATACCGTTCGAATACGTCTTCCTTTTTGCTCTTTTTATAGATGGTGCGCATCCTTTTCAAATAACGGACAGCTTGCTTATAAGCAGGCCGGTTTTTCAAAGAAACTTTTTCCTGGACCGCATGATAATAAAGGGGCAGGATTAGTTCCGGTTCTTTTGATACCACTTCTTTGATGGATTCACTGCTGATTAAGTCAATGCTGATTTCCGAGTAAATATGCATCTCCACCCATTTTTTGTATTGTCCTTGTTCAAAAAGGAAATTTGCATAGTTCCAATAGCTGTGCGGAAGGGTGGCCCTGTAAAATTTCTCAAGCAAATCGTTCCGTTTTAATTTATAACAGCAACTGTTAATTAAAGTCGTAAAGGTCCGGACGAAATCTACCCGTTTATAATAATCGGATAGACCGGCAAGGAATTCCTGGACATTATTATTGATGAATTCAATGAAAGGGATGGCCCGTGCCCGGTTTTCAGATTCAGCCAGGAGATTCAGCCAATAAAAAATGTATGGACAGGCATCCTTCTTCAATTCATGGAGAAGCTCAATCGCTTGTTTATCATGGTTTTCCAAAAGGGATAGGTGAATGGCTGCGAGGGTATAGGACGTCCTCTCAGTGGTGCCCATATACTTCTCGGGAAGTTCTTTATTGATTCGTTCAAGTTCCTCTTTACGCCATGAGGAGTTGGAGAATAAGTAGCTCCATATCTCCCGGTAGAGGTCGATCTTTTCATATTCGAGGCCTTCACCTCCATCCAGCAGTTTAGCTACATCTTCCTTGATGCTGAAAACGAAGGGATCAAAGGCGAAGGGCCGCGCTTGCCTGCTTAGCGGCTGTACCGTTTCATGCAGCTCTTCTGCCAGGTCGACGGCAAGTGCATAAAAGACCCTGATCGTTTGCGTCTCACTTTTATGCAGCTGAATCATTCTCAGTGTCTGCTGCATTGTGCAAAATTGCGTAACAAAATGATAAAGCAACTTCCATTCCCTTTCCATTGGAGCTTTTGAGCTAAGGCGTTTAAAGTAAGTTTGTATATGATTTTCAATCATGTAAGTAGCCTCGCCTATATGGGGCTCGACATGTTCCGCAAAGGCATCATTCACGAATTGCTTCCATGATGGATAGCTTTTATCTAAGGTGATGGATCTCCCCGCCGCCTGTTTAAGTAATTCACTTGCCGGTTTCACCTGCTGCAGTGCTTGGGCGGCTGAGGCGTTTTTAGGTGCTTTCCAATCGCCCAGCCATTCGGAAACACTAGCGTGTTCGGAATATGCAGAAAAGAAAACGGCCATTTGATGCCGGCAAATGAACCTTGAATCACATGTACAGCTTCCATCTTGTGGGGAGAGCAGATTCAGCCTGGCCTTAAATCGTGTCTCTTCCTGTACCTCAGCCGCAATCGTATCCACCGCTTCTTCTTTAATATCAACGAGCCCCTGACGGTATAACTGGAGCCCTTGATTCACCACATCCGAATCTTCCGGATCCCCGGCCTCCAAAAATTCCGCCAGCCGCTCCCCAACTAACAACAACTCCCGCTCCATACTCTCCTCCTTCAGGGACCAGCCCTAGTTATATATTTTTGTATGATCATGAACCATCAGTTCTTAACTTTTCGTAATCCCGTCCCGGCTTTGTGTATATATGATCGAATGCCGGAACATGGCCGTTCTCTTTACGTTCTATTCGATTTAATCACTGCTTCTTGCCGTTATATTCATAAATACCCTGTAAAAGTCAATATCGTCAAAAATCCGCTTGAATATAAGCGATTCGGATATAAACAGGAATAACTGGCATTCACGATGAACATGCAAGGAATCCTTCATCCTCATTAGCTTCACAAAACTAAGTGATGAGGGGCCGGAACCCTTTTTTAATGGGCGTTTTTGAAGCATCTCTTTATTATACTTCATTTTGGCTTGGAATTTAAAATGTAGAATAGAGGTTTTGAAAATGATGAGTGTGAGATTATACATATTCTTGGTTAATGGGAAGAGCCATTCCCGCGGGAATGGCTCTAAAATATGAAATTAGTTAATTTTCATTTCATTCTTCCAACTGTCCAACTTTTTGTTGATGAATGTAACAAAGGTATGATTTTTTTGTAAATTGAATAGAAACGCTGACTTTTCCAAGTACTCTTTTGCCTCTTCAAAGTTACCTACGAGTTCAAAATTATACCCTAAATGGTAATGTAAATCCGCTAAAGCATATAATTGGTCATGTTCGAGGCACCACTTTATGGCATCTTGGCAGCAGGCAATGGACTCTTCGTATCGGACCAGGCGTGTTAACACCCTGCCGAAGTTATAGGATAGACGTGTCTTAAGCGTTTTATCCGTCAAAAAGGGCAGGGCTTTCAAGTGATCTAAAGCTTTCCGTAACAAGGCGAATGCATTTTCGTAGTGTTCTTCGGCTACATACATTACACCAAGGCTGCTTAAGATTTCAAGCTCCCGTTCCGAATAAATTTTGTCTGTCGTATGGGTAATGGCTATGGCCTGATTAATGAAATCGATGGCTTTATCTAAATCTTTATTTTTTTCATATTCGTATATTCCCTTGTGCCAAAGAATCAATTGATGATTCTTTTTATTCTGAAGAAAGAGGGGACTGTTTTCCTCAGCCTTTACAATTTGCTGCATTTCCTCATAATTTCGGGTTCTTCTGGCTATTTTTAATTGATAAATCACTTCTTCCACGTAATCCAGCCTAGGGGTCATTCCAATATCGAAAAAATAGTTTACATCAACGCCTAAACGTTGGGAAATTAAATAGAGAGTGGATGCGTATGGATAGACATCGCCCTTTTCAATCTTACTGATCTGTGCTTGTGTACAAATACCGGTTGCCAACTCTTCCTGGGAAAGCCCGATTTGTTTACGTAGTTCTTTGATCTTTTGTCCAACTGCAAAAAAATCCATTTTGATTCTCCTTAAAATATGCCTAGAGTTATATTTTGTTATGAAAAATCGGTGAAAGCGGTATGTACAGGTCCTGAACGGTTTAAATAGATTCTTTAGTCGAAATATATGGTTTTAAGAAGTGTGGTTAAATATAACTATAGAATTTATTTCTATTTTAACCAATATTTTTTTAAAAGAAAAGGAGGAATGACCTATGAAAAAAAGTACTAAAGCATTAGTCGTATCTTTTCTTATCATCGCTGCTTTTGTTATTGTCCCAAGCGAATTACCAGGCCTTTACGCAGAACTTCCAGGTTTATATAAATAAGTAAATGAAGCTTACTATAACTGATTCAAGCATCTTCAATTGAAGATGTTTTTTTATTATCATTTTTGGTTGATTATTCTTTTGCGCATATTCCTGTAGTTATAATTATCTATGAATGGGGAGTGTAAGGTTCATTTGGTAGGCGTGGAAGAAACGTGAGGGTAGTTTGTAACGCCTATTTCCTTTTAATGATTTTGTTATAGTGTAAATAACAAAACGGAGAGAGGTGTAAGGTTAATGATTGATATTAATATGAAAGTTCAACCCTCTTTTTACGATGATGAATGTGCCATTGTGTTTTCTTTTTATTTTGATAAGGCAACAAGGAATATTGGTGAAGCTGTGGTGTACACATGCCAAAAATCAGGTGAAAAAGAATACAGCCAAGATCATATAGATACAGATGTCCAAGAAAAAATCGCCTATATTAAAGAGTTTTCCATTGCCGATGAATATCAGGCAACCTCAATGAAGAAAATTAAACATTTTTTGAATGTAATCGGTATCAAAAAATGTGTGAAGCACAACCTTCAGGGAAATGAAATCGCATTTTAAACGATAAAAACTCATGACATCCCATATGTCATGAGTTTTTACCATTTAAATGAGAGTTTTGAGCATTCATTTTCTTTTTGATGAAATCGCTCAATTGTTTCCTTTCACTTGGTTTAGCGTTATTTGTTCTTTCAAAAAATTTAAAGTGTTGTTTATTTCTATCGGATTTCATGATGTCTCTCCTTTACATTTTTTATTTACCCATTTTTTTAAAATTAAAACGTGATTTCCTCATAAAGTGAATAATGAAAAAAAAGATAACGTAATTATTCCTAGAGTTATATTTTCATCTGTCAATCCCTGCATATAAGGATTAATTAGATGATAATAAGTGGTAAAGCCTAAATATGGAGGAATTTCGTGTTTTATCATACTTTAAAAAAATGCTAAAATGGTCCGAATATCGGATTTTTCATTAGAAACATCAGTTTCTAGTACCCTAAAGTGAAGAGGGTTGAAGAACTCTTTTCGATGGCCCCCGAGCACTTGCTTGGGGGATCTTTTTGTTTTTTGGATAATTTGTCCACTTTATTTCTATATTATGTTTCGTTTTGTTTGTATATACATGGGTAAATATAAGAAACAAGATGAATTAAACCTGTGTTTATAGCAGTTTAATCGGAGGAATATATTTTATGGATGTGAAAGTGAAGAATGATCCCACGAAGCGAACTTTCCAGCAGTTCATTTTTCCCTTTACACTTGAAGGAAAAATGATTGAAAAGTTTGTTGGGAAATTGGTTGAGGAAAATTTCGTTTTTTTGAACTTGAAAGATATGGAACAACAAAATCAATTTTACGGTGGCCATAAAGTTTCACACCGTAAATTGGAAAAGTACTTCATGCCATACATCGAGCCGATTTTATTTCCGGGTCATGCAAAACAGAAGGAAGGCTTGCGGCGTTTCACGAAAAAATTGGATATTGATTGTACCTTCGAATCACCCTATCTAAATACCCCATTTATTATTAACTCTATAGATATCTTCATATGCCCATTTCATATCGGCATGATGAATCTTCGTGTTACTTTACCTGAAGGGCTTTCACATAATGATGTGCTCTATTTTGGTGATACATTTAGAATCCTCGAACCGATTGCTGATGATGAAGAAAAAACGAAAGTTGGCTGCCGGGAAAATCAGTATGAACAAGTGAAGGATTTCATCTTCAATGAACTGTTGCCGCCTATTGAGGAATATATGGATGAAGAACAAGCGGATCCGACCTATTTTGGGAGTTTGCCCTTTTTCATTGATGAAAGAATGTATGTGATCAGTTATACGGCATTCCCTGAGAATCGTGATATTTCTAAAAATGATTTATTCCGGATCAGTGAGCTGAACGGGTATGACAATGATGGTGAGCCATATATAGGCGCATTAAACCCTGATTATATAGAAAAGTATTATCAAGAAAGGGTATATGACAGGTGGGGAAAGGAAACCTATTATGTAACTAGCATGTATCATTTCGCGTGTGTCACGAAAGCGACAGGTAAACTGGAACAAGAACTGGCAAGCGAAATGTACGGCCAGCATTTTTATACATTGTTGCTTTTCTTCTATTATAAGATCGTACTGCTTAAATTGGCTCATGAACATTCCCAGATTGATGTGGAAAAAGATCAATCGGATACAGAACAGCTGATTTTCATGATCACTCAGTTTTCTGCAAAGTACTTATTCACTGAAGTGAATAGTACGGCAATCGGTAAAGAGCTTTTCAAAAAAACGGATGAAACCTTCAGGATTGCCCCTCTCTACAGTGAAGTGAAGGAAACACTTTCCTACCTTTATCAAAATCAGGATAAACTGTCTGGGAAAAGAAGTAATTATCTTTTACAGATACTAACGATTTATACGGTGATCTCCGGGATATTCGGAATGAATCTATATATTGAAGATTGGAAAGGGAAATTACCATGGAAAGCGTATATGGATTACAGCTTATACGAATGGGTAGCTGTCATTGTAACGACAAGCGGACTCATCATTTCGGCCATCCTCGGCTTCATCTTCCTGAAAAAATGGCTGCAAGAGAAAAAAAGCCGAAAAAAAAGAATGCTTTAAAGTAAAGTCCTGTACGCGATGTACGGGACTTTTGTTTTAGAAAAAACATGGTTAATTAGAAAAGTGAAGAAATTCAGCATGCAAAATCCCCCATTTCCCTAATATTTTGCTAAACTATAGGTATATCATTCTAACTATTCATTAGGAGGAAATCATGAAGAAACTAGCTTTATTTTCCAGCTTATTGTTGATGAGCGTATTGTTCCTGGCCGGTTGCTCGGATGAGCCAAGTCCGGAAGAGCGCTTTGCGGCATACACGAAGCTTTGGAATAAACAAGATTTTGCGAAGATGTACGAGTATCTGTCACCTGAGACAAGGAAAGAAATCAGTGCGGATGAATTTGAGAAGCGTTATGAAAAAATCTATACGGGGATTGAAGCCGACCATTTAAAGGTGGACTATAAACAGCCAAAAGAAGAAAAAGATCATAAAGATGGAGAGAAGGTAAGCCTTGCATATACCGTTGATATGTCCACTATGGCGGGCGCTGTCAGCTCTGAGCATAAAGCGATACTTGTCAAGGAAGGGGAAGGCGAGGAAGAAAATTGGTACATCAAGTGGGATGAGAGCTACATATTCCCTCAATTGGAAGCTGGTGAGAAGGTATCGGTTGAATCGTATCCAGCCATTCGCGGGGAAATTGTCGATCGAAAGGAACGCGGCCTCGCCATGAATGGAACGGTGGCAGAAGTGGGAATCGTGCCAGAGAAAATGGCCAACGAAACCGAAACGGTTAAAAAGGTCGCTGGAATCCTCAACATGTCCACTGACGAAGTGAATCAGAAATTAAAACAAACATGGGTAAAGCCAAGCTATTTCGTGCCCATCAAGAAAATGTCAAATGATAATAGCGCAACTTTGGAAAAGCTATTGAGCATTGCCGGGGTATCTGTCAATAATACGGAAGAGCGCATATATCCGTATAAAGAGGCCACTGCCCATCTAATCGGATATGTCGGTGAGGCATCGGCCGAGGATCTGGAGAAATTGAAAGGAAAAGGATATACCGCAAGTGATGTTATTGGCAAGCGAGGTCTTGAGGAAGTGTTGGAAGCGCGGCTTAAAGGCAAACCTGGCGGAAAAATCTTCATTAAAACCGAAGATGGCGAAGAAAAGGTGATTGCTGAAAAGCCTGCTGAAGAGGGAGAAACAATTACATTGACCATCGACGCCGAGCTTCAAAAGGATATTTTCAAGCAATATAAGAACGAAGTTGGATCGGCATCGGCAATTGATCCGAAGACAGGCGAAACGCTTGCACTTGTTTCAAGTCCGTCATTCGATCCTAATAAATATATTTTCGGAATAACGAAAGCAGAACAAAAAGCGCTTGAAGAAGACCCGAAAAAACCACTTCTGAACCGTTTCAGTTCGACGTATGCACCTGGTTCAACCATTAAGGCCCTCACTGCGGCGATCGCCTTGAAAAATGGTGTGGATCCGAAAGGGTCGATCAATATCCAAGGGAAAACGTGGGCCAAATCGACATGGAAAGATCATTCCATTACAAGGGTTTCGGACCCTGGTGTTCCGATCGATATGGAAAAGGCATTAATTTATTCAGACAACATTTACTTTGCCCAAAAAGCTCTCGGGCTTGGAAAGGAAAAATTCACGAATGGACTCAAGGCTTTCGGATTTGATGAGTCTTTGAATTATGATTATCCGATCAAAGCATCGAGCATCGGCAAGATCGACAGTGAGGGGAGATTGGCAGATGCTGGATATGGTCAAGCGCAAGTTCAAATGAGCACGCTCCACCTCGCCATGACCTATTCAGCCTTCCTAAATGAAGGAAACATTCCTGCACCTTTCTTAATAACAGGAGATAAAATAGAAAAGAAAATATGGAAAGAAAATGCGATATCAGCAGACCAAGCGAATCAGGTCACCAAGATGCTGACACAAGTAGTGGAGCATCCTAAGGGAAGCGGACATGGAATAGCTGATCTTGGCATCAAAATCGCTGCCAAAACGGGAACTGCTGAAATCAAGGCATCCAAAAACGCGGACGGAACAGAAAACGGCTGGTTTGTTGCCATGGACACAGAAGACCCGGAACTTCTCATGGCATGGATGATGGAAGATGTAAAAGGACGAGGCGGCAGCCATGTCGTTGTCGATCAAATGAAACCGGTGTTGAAGAAGTATTTGAAGTAAAGAAAAAAGTCCCCCATCTTGAACTGGGCAAACATTTAACATTAAAAAGCAGGACATTGGCTTCTTCCATGTCCTGCTTTATTTTGGTTGTGGATTCTAATTTGTGGCGGCAATGAAGCTGGATTTGAAGGAGAATGGGTCGTGCATACAGAATGTAAAAAGGGAGTTCAATAACTTGCTAGTATACTAGGGACGTCCTGAAATCATGATGTTTACAGAGTGACATCATCCAGGCCGTTATGTTACCACATGCCGATGGATTGAATAGGATTAATTCAAAAATCCTTGAAAGATGAATAGAATGGGAATGAGGATGAAAAGGAATGAAAAGATTAAAGTATTTGTTTATCGCTTTCTTTATCACTTTTTTTGCATTTCCTTCTCATGAAGCGACGGCAGCAGAAGAAAATTCAACCATGGAAGTGAAACTGAAGAATTATTTGGGCAATAGAACCAGCGCAGAAATAACGGCAACTGGTGACTACCGTACATCAGGGGGAGAGATATTCATAAAGGCAGGGGAAAATCTGACTTTGAAAGTGGAGTCGGCTAAACTTGCCGTATACAAAGGATCTAAGAAAAAGGGATCTTATGCTTCTTTTAAGGTAATACCAGTTAAACCTGATTCTTCATTATCCATAAACGGCCGTCCGTATCAAGGCTCATTTTCATTTAAAGCGGAGGACGGTTACATCCGGCCGATCAATACTGTTTATATGGAAGATTATCTAAAGGGCGTCGTCCCGCTGGAGATGCCTGCACTTTGGCATGCCGAAGCCTTAAAAGCACAAGCGATTGCCGCCCGGACCTATGCACTTCGCCATCAATCCACAATAATTGACGATACGGTTTCTTACCAAGTATATGGCGGGGCTGCCGGTCACTATCGAACTAATTCAGCCATTGAGCAGACGAAGGGCATGGTAATCAAGCATGATGGCGAAATAATCGAAGCGTTCTTTTCCTCAAGCAATGGAGGAATGACCGAATCGAATTCAAATGTTTGGTCAAGTGGCAACCCCCTTGCATATTTATCTATAAAAGAAGATTTCTATGATCCGAAAACCAGTTGGGAGATAACGCTGGACAAGCAGCAAATCGACCTTTCAAAAATGGACTTATCTAAACCGGAAGAATGGTGGACAAGTGTAGAGGAAAAAGATAAAACGGTTGTGCCGAAGCTTAAGGCTTGGCTGAAGAATAATGGATATGCGCAGAAAGATATTAAAATAACGGAGATTCCCTTGTTAACATTTTCAGATGAGAAAACGGGAGGCCGTGTAACGAAAGGCTCCATCCAATTGAATTTCTATGTAAGGGATCTCGTTGATGACGGGGGAAAGCTATTACCGCAAACGGTTAAGCTTACTAATGTATCAGCTTCCAAAATCAGGGGCATGGTGGGGCAAGAGGTGATGAAAAGCTATCTGGTTGACCATTCATCCTCCGATCACCCCAAAATTTCTATTAAAGGATCAGGATATGGGCATGGTGTCGGGCTAAGTCAGTTTGGGGCGAAAAACAGAGCGGAAGCAGGACAATCTTATCTGGATATTTTGGGATTTTATTATCCCGACACAACTATAGAAAGGGAATATGGACCAGGCGCTGGATCTAAAACGGATCTTGTCGCTAAGGCAGAACCGAATTCAGTAAGCATGAAAGCGCAAACGGATCATGTCAATGATGAGGTTGGAATCACATACTCCCTAAAAGAAGATACTGTGGTAACACTTACGATTAAAGATGGTAAAGGGAAATCTATTGTTACCCCAGTCCGTGACCAAACAATGAAAAAGGGTACCCATTCAGCAATCTGGAACACAACAGCGGTGAGTAACGGTACATATGAAGCAGAAATATCAGCAATGGACCGCAACGGGAATGAAGGTTTGGCAACAATGCCGATTAAGATCAGTAAAGATACGTCGGCACCGAAAATCACCGAAGTCAAAACAACGGGCGACTATAGTACCGAGCAAGCGAACATAACATATATAATTAATGAAAACGCTAATGTAACAGTGGAAATTAAGAACAGTAAAGGGAAGGTTGTCGGTATCCTTTCTGAAAGGCCGTTCAGTAAAGGCAGGCAATCCGCAACATGGGATTTCAAAAATATGTCCAGCGGCATATTTACGGTGACAATCTCAGCTAAGGATAAGAGTGACAATCAGAAAACCATTTCAACGAAAATCTCGATTAGGAAGACGACGGGAATAGTGACAGCAAGCGAATTATATATTAAAGAAAATAGAAATGCATCTTCTGAAACGGTTGGGAATCTATACAGGGACCAATCTGTAACGATCCTGGCTCAACAAGATGAGTGGTACAAAGTGAAAAAGGGAAACCAAATTGGGTATGTATTAAAAAAACATATAAAAAAATGAATGGGCAGGACGTCAATCATGGCGTCTTTTTTTGCTCTATTTTATTATGGCATCAAGACTCTTCATCAAACTCACGAGTAAATGCCCCAAACTCACGAGTAAAATGCATTAATTCACGAGTAAAAGGCGGAAACTCACGAGTATACGCACCAAATTCACGAGTAAAGTATGGATTCACGAGTAAATGCTGCAAACTCGCGAGTAAAATGCATTAATTCACGAGTAAAAGGCGGAAACTCACGAGTATACACACCAAATTCACGAGTAAAATGCGGATTCACGAGTAAATGCTGCAAACTCGCGAGTAAAATGCAATAATTCACGAGTAAAAGGCGAAAACTCACGAGTAAATGTTGCAAATTCACGAGTAAAAGGCGGAAACTCACGAGTAAATGCTGCAAATTCACGAGTAATACCCGCAAACTTCGCCATAACTTGAGTTAACGGACCTTAATCAAAAAATGAGAATCTTAAAAGAGGAATGAATGCATTCATTCCTCTTTTGTTCTATGCTGACCGGGTGTGAACGGAACGCCGGCGGCTTTTGTGATGATTTTTGAGATATCGGTATTTTCAATGACTCCATCAAAGGCTTCACTGCCTGGACCCGAGGCGAAAACGGGAATCATATTGGCTGTATGTCCTCCTGTGGAACTGGCTGCCCGTATGCTTCGATCAGCTACGCCCGCCTTATGGTGCCTGGCGATGGTGCTACCGATTTCCCAATCGATTTGATGCTTTGGATAGACAAGCGTTTTATTCATTCTTACGTTATTGATGAATTGATCGACTTCTTGATCCGTAAGGGATATATGTGCATACTTCTTGAATGTGGAAACGACACTTTCTGGATTGATTTCATTATTTTTATCGAATGTAAGCTGTTTGGACATATATTCAGATGAAACCCTGATTTTTTTCAATGCCTTGATATCCATTGTTTCAGAAGCGGAGGTCCCCATTGTTTCGTGGTCTGCAAGTACAACGATCAACGTATCATTTCGATTTTTTGCCCAATCTACAACCTCTTTTACGGTTTGGTCAAATTCGATGGTTTCTTTCCATATTCCAGTGATGTCGGCTGCATGCTCCATATGGTCAATACGCGCACCTTCGGCCATCAAGAAGAATCCCTTATCACCCCGGGATAAAATATCCAACGCTTTGGATGTCATTTCGGGGAGGGATGGCTCTTGGGAATGTAATACTTCTTTATCCAGTTTAAAATTCATATAGGTAGGGTGAAATAATCCTAAAAGTTTTGCCGGATTATTAATGGAACTAAGTTCTTCTTTAGTCGTCGTAATCCCATAGCCAGCTTGTTTAAATTTGGCGATTAAATCCTCGCCATTCTGCTTATCCGCCTCGAAATAGCTGGCACCACCTCCGAGAATGACGTCAATCCTGTTATCAAAGAGCTGCCTCGCGATATTTGCGCCACCTGTCCAGCGGTTAGGCACACTTGCACCAAAGGCAGCGGGTGTGGCATCGACTACCATATTGGTTGAGATGATCCCGACTTTTTTGCCATTGTTCTGAAAGGCATCCAATACACTATCCACCTCGGAACCATTGGCATCGACACCGATTGATTCATTGTTGGTTTTTATACCAGTGGCAATCGCCGACCCTCCTGCTGCCGAGTCAGTGACGTAATTATTGGCGGAATAGGTGCGCATCAGGGCGACATGCTCCAGTTTTTCCAAATGTAGTACACCTGTCTTTCCATATTCCAATTGCCGGGCAATTTCTATTGCCCCTAGCCCCATGCCGTCGCCAATCAGCAATATGACATTCTTGGGGGTGTTTCTTGTTTCTGCTTGAATAGGGGAGCTCATGCTAATAAAGAAAATTATAAGAACGAATAATCCAAAGCGGTGCGGCTGTACGAGTTTATATCTAGATGTCTTATTCATCTGAAATCCTCCATTGGGTGAAAGTCTTCCTATTATTTGTTTAAATCGATAAAAAAACCCCTCCCTGATATTCAGGATGGAACTAATCTTTTTAGCATGGTTAGCGGCATCGAGTCGATTTTTGTATAATTTGTCTTTCAAAAAATTAAAGAATTTCTATATAATTACAATATGAAGGCGATAATTTATAAACAGTAAATACATAACTGATATAATTTCACTAAAGGTCAATTGAAATAATAGGAGAGAAAACCCTATGCTATCCAGTATGAAAAAGTTCTTCAAAGAAGGTTCTAAAGACTTGAAGAGAATTTATAAGTTGGTTGAAGAAGTGAATCGGCTAGAGGGTAAATATGAAAAATATTCAGATCTGGAATTAAGCGGAATGAAGAATAGATTTAAAAGCATTTTGGATGCTGGTGATAATATTTTGGATATACAAGCCGAAGCTTTTGCGGTCGTGAGGGAGGCTTCCAAGCGAGTATTGAATCTTAAACACCATGATGTTCAGCTTGCAGGCGGTTTTGTCCTGAGTGAAGGGGGCATTGCCCAAATGAATACGGGCGAGGGGAAGACGCTTGTCTCTACATTGCCTAGCTATTTACATGCACTGTTCGGTAACGGTGTGCATATTATTACGGCCAATGAATATTTGGCCAAACGTGATAAAGAGTTAATGGGACAAATTCATGAATTTCTAGGTTTGACGGTCGGTTTGAACATTTCCCAAATGGGACCTTCTGCGAAACGTGAAGCATATGCGGCAGATATCACGTATGGGACGGCAACAGAGTTCGGTTTTGATTATTTGCGTGATAATCTGGTTTATCGAAGGGAAGACAAGGTTCAAAGAGGACACCGATTTGCCATTGTCGATGAGGTTGACAGCATCTTGATTGATGAAGCGAGGACACCATTAATCATTGCGGGCAGGGCAAACGACGGAACCGAGCTTCACCAGATCACGGCGCAAATCATGAAGACATTTATAGAAAAGGATGATTACGAGATTTCCATCGAGTCAAGGTCCGCCTTTTTCACGGATCAAGGTGCTTCCAAGATTGAAGAGGCCTTTGGCATCGACAATCTGTATGGAATGGAGCATCAAGAGTTATTACATAATGTTACACAGGCGCTGAAAGCGCGGGCAATCATGAAATTGGATGTGGACTACATTGTTTTCGATGGAAAGATTGCAATCATCGATAAATTCACAGGCAGGGTGATGGAAGGGCGAAGCTTCAGTGACGGGCTACATCAAGCCATTGAGGCAAAAGAGGGATTGGAGATTTCCGAAGAGAATGAAACACAGGCTATGATTTCCGTTCAAAATTATTTTCGATTATATCATTCAATGTCTGGGATGACAGGGAGTGCCATGCCATCAAAGTCTGAATTCCAGGAAATATATCAGCTCCCCGTCATTGAAATTCCAACTAATGAACCTATTATTCGAGTGGATGAGGTTGATTTGCTTTATAAAGATGAAACAAGCAAAATCAACAAAATCGTCACGGAAGTAAAAAGGATCCATGATGGCGGCAGACCTATCCTGATCGGGACGACCTCCATTGAGCAATCTGAAAAAATTTCGGTTCAACTGGATAATCGAAAAATTAAATATCAAATCCTTAATGCAAAGACGGAAGAGGATGAAGCGGAGATCATTGCGAAGGCCGGGCAAAAAAAACAAGTGATGCTGGCTACGAACATGGCTGGGAGAGGAACGGATATATTACTTGGGAATGATGTAAAGGAATTGGGCGGCCTTCATATTATCGGGACGGAGCGACACGAAAGCCGTCGGATCGATATGCAGTTAAGAGGACGTTCCGGGCGGCAGGGTGATCCTGGTTCAACACAATTCATCATTTCTTTGGAAGATGATTTGTTTAATTACTATGATGAAGAAGAAATGGGACGTTATATCAAGAAAATCAAAACGGATGAAAATGGGTTGGTGCTGGGCCCTGCACCCGATAAATTCGTTAAAATGGTTCAGGAAACGGTAGAGCAGATGCATCAATCAAGCCGATATCACTTATTGAAGTTGGAACATGCATTAAATGAGCAGAGTAAAATCATCTATGCAATGAGAGATCGGGTTCTTGATATGGAGCCTGAACGGATGTCGGCCATTTTACTTGACTACATCGTAAAATACATTACTCGCCTCACAGTGAAATATGACCGTGAACATATAGCGGAGCCTGACTCCTCTGCCTTAATTGAAGAGCTAACCTTTGTTTTGCTGTCGTTAGGTTGGCAGGAAAGTGATTTGAAGGATATAGAAGGCCAAATTGAAGGAAGGGTGTTGGAGGCTTTAGCTGAATGGGAATCGAGACTGGTGATCTTTCAAGACGATGCAGAATGGGGAAACCAGTTGCGCGCTTTCATGCTGCAGCACATCGATACAAATTGGATGAACCATTTAGATGAAATGAACAGTTTGAAGGAAGGCATTGGTTTAAGTGAATATGGTCAGCAGGACCCATATGCGTTGTTTGAAAAAGCAGCTCTCAGTCAATTCAACCTTCTATTAAGTAAAATTGAGGCGGAGATAAGCATCCGTTTTATGGAATATATGAAAAGCAATCAGCAAGATGCAGCTTCTTTGGAGGGGGAGGAACGATGAGTTTATTTGGAAAAAGGGATAATGCAGCTTCAGATGTACCTAAGTTAGCAAATCATGATGACACCGTTCATACTGTCCTGATGTTTCACAGGGGATGGGATATTTCCAAGCAAGAGGAATATGTATATAAATTCCACCATCAAAGGCTGCCTGCATTAAAACCGAACCAAATTTCAATATCCGGCATCAAGCTGATTAGGGTGGAAGATGATGTCATCATAGAGGCTTTTCTGCGAAGTTCAATAGAGAAAGCTGTCAGTTTTGATATCGTGGATTTACTGTTAGTTGATGGAGATGGAAAATTCCTCGCAAAAAAGACATTCGATCTTTTAGAGCTTGGTGAGCTTCCAGCACTTTCATGCATGCCATGGCGTTTCTTGTTCGAGGAAGGGGATATGTTGGCGGAATCGATTCCTGATGAAGGTTGGAAGATTGCTTTTGAATGGAAGAGAAAGTAGAAAAACAACTGCATGAGTCTAGCGGCAATCGGCAGCTTTTTGCCGGAGTGCCAAAGCAAAGCCCTCATCCTTTTAGTGATGAAGGTTTTTTGTTTATAAGGGAAGTCAGTAGCACCAAATATTTATGCCATTTTCTGTGTGCAATTTCTCATAAATGGCAACGCTAAGTAATATTTATAAGTAATCTTCCGCAATCTAGCCTAACCAAGGCTTGGAAATAATGATGAGGAAAGTGGCAGGAGCATGAAGAATAACTGTAATCAACGCTTGAAGGAGAGGCTATTTGAGTTATTGTCATTCTCAATCGTGGCCATACTTTTCATTTATACGAATAATAGGATGGGTAACGATCCTTCTATTGGGATCATTACGATAATCATCGGTGTTGCGGGTTTTATTGTTTATCTGAAGGAATGGATATCGAATCGAATCATAAAGGGCATCATTTTTTCAGTTTTCCTTCTTTCGATCATGGTCTTTTTCCTTGGGGACATCTGGTTTTATCGTTATTATTCGACACCTATAACATCCTATATGTGGATGCAAAAAAGCAATCTGAATGGGCTTGGTGAAAGTATATTCAGTATGATGGAAATCAAGGATGCAATCTTTCTTCTGGCAGGCATTCCAATTGCTGAATCTTTTGTGAAGAAAAAATACCCCCTCAAGCATATGGCCCTTGTGCCGGCCGTAATATTCCTGATGATAGCAGGATTAAAACCGGTCAAGAATATCTTTATCGACAAAGTCGATATAACCCGTCGTTATGAGGCAAATACCTTTTTGCGAAACTGGGGTCCTATCGGTCATCACGCATTGGATGCGTATGCCTATTTTACTGACTCGGGAAGGGATGAAATGTCTTCGGAAGAAAAGAAGGCCGTTTCTGATTACTTCAATAAAAAGAAAAGAAAGGAAAATGCCCTTTCAGGATCCTTGGAGGGGAAGAATCTCATTATCATCCAGGTGGAATCTTTACAGGCGTTTCCGCTCTTTCAAACCAGTGCCGGGCAGGAGGTCACGCCATTCATGAATGAACTGGCGAAAGGGGGATTGTATTTCCCGCATGTATATCCGCAGACGGTATTTGGAAATTCATCTGATGGAGAGCTTATCGTGAATACCGGACTATTTCCTTTAAAGCAAGGTGCGACCTTTTTTCGGTTCCCTTATAATGATTTTCCTGGTCTTGCCAAGGAATTAAAGAAGTCGGATTATCAAAGTTTTGCTTTCCACGGAGATGAAGAAGACTTTTGGAATAGGCAGCATGCATATCCCTCGCTAGGTTTTGATGACTATCTTTCCATAGAGGATATGAAGCAGGATGAGATGATTTCGATGGGCTTGGGAGACCGCAGTTTCTTTAATCAAAGCTATGATTTCTTAAAAGATAAACAAAACCCCTATTACGCTTTTTTCGTTACTTTGACCAGCCATGTACCTTTTTCGCTGCCGAAGGAACAGATAACAATGAAGCCTGAAGTTGGAAAAGAAAATAGTTATCTGACTAAATATTTCGAAGCCATTCATTATACAGATTCAGCTATCGGGGATTTCGTGAAGAAGTTGAAGGATGACGGGAAATTGAAAGACAGCGTAATTGTCATTTACGGAGATCATGATGGGCTATTCTTAAAAGATAAACACGAGGTTGAAGCGTATTACGGTAGTAAAATCAGCGATGAAGAGTGGATTGAAAAATATATGCCCATTCCCGTGATCATTTATCAGGAGGATATGGAAGGGAGATCGATAGATAAGGTGGCGGGCCAAATCGATATTCTGCCCACTCTATATGATCTGTTCAATATAAAGAGTTCTTCATACTTTGGAGAGAGCATGCTGGATGGCGAAGAAGGTGATGCCTTGATATTAAAAGGGGATTATGGTTCTCAAATGAAAATAAATGGGGAAGGCAAGGTCGAAGGATTTTCACCAAAAGATCAAAAGGAGATTGATCTGAGTGATCAGGTGATACGTTCCGATTACTTTAAAAAAATTGAGAAAGAAGTAAAAAAAGAGGATGACCGATAAAAGTCATCCTCCTTCCATTATAATCCCAAATGTGCTTTAACACGATTTTGGGCTTCAAGCTTTGTATCTTCTGGAACGATGTTGTACCAAACGCCATCTACCCGTTGATTGTCACCTTCAAGTGTATATTGTTCAATATTTTTGAGGGATGATTTGTAGTTATTTTGAATGCTCAACATTTGATTGAAACTTAAATTGGTTTCCACGTTTTTACCTAAAGCTTCGAATATATCGTCATAATTGGTAAGTGTTGATAGGCTTGCCCCTTTTTTCATGACAGCTTGGATAACTTGGCGTTGCCGCATTTGCCGTCCATAATCCCCGCGGGGATCTTCTTTACGGATTCGGGAATAAATCAAGGCCTCTTTACCATTTAAGTCGATTGTACCTTTGTTGAAGGTATATCCTTTATAGGCAAGGTCCATATCATTATCGACTGTGACACCACCAACGGCATTCACAATATCCTGAAAGCCTTCCATATTCATTTTGACGTAATAGTCAATCGGGATATCCAAATAGGATTCCACTGTATTTATCGACATGGCCACTCCGCCATATGCATAGGCATGGTTCATTTTATCATTTATACCTTTACCGACGATCTCTGTACGCGTATCTCTCGGTAAACTCAATAACTCAATCGATTCCTTTTTAGGATTAACGGTCATGACAATCATCGTATCTGATCGACCTGAGTCATTTTTTCTTTCATCCACACCAAGAATCAGTAATGAAAATGGATCTTGGCTTTTGAACTTGATGTCCTCTACACGTTTATCCGTTTTATGGGCTGTGCCCTGCATAGTGCTGATCGCACCGGCTAATGATTGATATACTGAAGCGCCATAAACACCTGCGCCAATGATAAGGATAAGAAGGGTGAAGCCGATTATTTTAAACGTTTTGCGTTTCTTTTTCTTTTTTTTATGTTCGGATCTCATTTAATATTCCTCCCTTAACCATCCCACAAAATGGAAGGTGTGAAAAAGTACCTAGTCGGTATTTTTAACTATACCTTTTTTTTGTCAAAAATAGAATAGTTTCTTTTTGTAGGTAGAGTGCATATTTACCTTTTTTCATTCAAAAAAACGAAGGATTCTGAATTCCTTCGTTTGCACAGCATTCAATTGTTTTCCAAAATTGTATAGCAGAGTTAAAGAAGTTATGATTATTTCCATAAATTTGCCAGACTTTAAGAGAAAGTCTGGCAAGTAAATCTTATAAACTTCTATAACCGATGATTTTACTTTTGAAATAAGAGTTTGAAGTGGTACTGATCGTTACTCCCTTACTTGATGAGGCATGAATGAATTCCCCGCCGCCCAAGTAAATTCCCATATGGCTTATGACTGATTTATTGGAACCCGTTGCAAAGAAGATAAGATCGCCGCTTTTCGGTGAAGTAACTTTTTTGCCCATATCATAATAAGTGGATGATGAAAGCCTTGGAACATCATACCCAGCCTTCTTGAACGTATAGTAGATGAATCCGCTGCAATCGAATCCTGATGGGGAGGAACCCGCCCACGAATAAGGTGTGCCGATCAATTTCTTTGCTTCGGAAACGAGCTTGGCCACTTTGTTTCCTGAACTTGGGGCTTCCACTTTTCCACCATCGTTATTATCTGCAGGGGCAGTGCTTGCCGATTTACTTAATTTCAGTTTTTGCCCCACTCTGATTAAATCGGACTTTAACGAGTTGATTGATTTAAGCTGGGCTACGGTCATGTTTGTTTTTCTGGAAATCTTGGAAAGAGTATCACCTTTTACCACAATGTATGTAGACGAATTGGCTGGGGTCTGTGTACCACTGGATGGTTTGGAGCTGCCGGGTAAATCAATGGTAGTGGTGGTGGTTGATTTGGATACGATAAGTTTGGCGCCTGCATAAATTCTATCGGATTTTAAGTTATTCATTTTCATCAATTCAGCAAGTGTAAGGTTATGCTTGTTTGCTATCCTGGTTAAGGTATCACCTGAAACAATGGTATATGTGGTTTTCTTTGTTGTTTTCACGGAAACTGAAGAAGCATTTGATGTTGTTTTGGAGTTGGGTGTAATTAATTTTGATTGATTCTCAAGAAGTCTGATTTTAAGTTATTAAGCTGTTTTAAGTCTTTTACCGTCGTATTATGCTTCTGGGCGATTTTACTTAGGTTATCACCGCTTTTGACTGTATATGTACCGGCAAGGGCAGGAGAAACAAAAGTCGAAGATAAAATGGCTAATGTCGAAAATGCGACAACACTTTTTTTCACGGTTTTCCACCTCAAATATGTCTTTTTCCCTATTCTAACAAAATAAATGGTTTTAAACATATTACATTTTTGTTACAAGGGGAAAATAGTAGTATTTTACTGGTTTATATTGGTGGCGCTTGAGTATTGCAATCTACAATATTTTCTATATTGTGAGTCTTTTTTCACATTTTGGAGTTTCGCCTTTCTCTTTGTCATTTTCTGTAAATATATATCTTTTTTGGGAGGTGTATTCTCGCTCAGTGTTTATGGAAAAATAGAAAACCCACTTTGTTTTACGAAGTGGGTGGTTTTATTTAAAAAGGAAATCAACTAAATTCCTGCTTGATTTTCCAGTGGAGTATTCATTCCATTTTTGGTTAAAGGAAGCGATCTTCATTAATGAATGATCGGCGGTACGGATTTTCCTCAAGAGCTCTTCTGTGGTGGATACCACGGGTCCGGGCATGGAAGAAGAGTAATCCTCCCAGAATCCCCGTTCCTGCACATACTTTTCTAAGTCATATGCAAAGAATATCATGGGTCTTCCCAAAAAAGAGAATTCAAATGGAATCGATGAGTAATCGGTTATTAAAAGATCCGTACTGATCAGCAGTTGATTAACGTGAAAGTCACTATTGACAGGGAAAATGAATCCCGGGAATTTATCTTGTATATCATGCTCTGCTTTTACAGCTGGATGCAGCTTTAGTAATAACGCATAATTTTCGCCCTTAAGTTCCTTGTAGAGCAATTCCAAATCAAGAGCAATCTTTCCGTTGTTCAAGCCGTCATTACGAAATGTAGGGGCATATAACATGATTTTCTTATGCTCAAGTTCTGGATACTTGGCCAGCAAAGCATTACGGGCAGTCCTTTTTGATTCATCATTAAAAAAGAAATCGGTCCGAGGTATCCCGGTCCTTAGGATATGGGATGCCGGCAGTTGGAAACTTTCTTGATAAATCTCGGCCATTCTCTCTGAACCTGTCGTAACATAATCGAATTTATCATATACCTCAAAAAATCTTTTCCTTGCACCGGCTGAACGGTTTTTAATGGAAGGGTCTTTTGCTCCGAATTGCTTTACGGCACCGGCCGCATGCCACACTTGCACGCATGTCACTTGCTTTTTGAATGAAATGGCTGAAAGAAAGCCAAAATAATTATCGATGATAATCCATTTTGATGTAGCCAGATGATAAATCGATCGGATCATGGCACTGATATTTTTTGATTCAAACGGAAGGACGATGGTTTCCCCATCGTCCTTAACTTGTATAGAACTGCTTGATTTCATTAAAAATACTTTTTGAACGGAAATGTCCTGCTTGTCCATTTCATCTGCGATATATTGGCAATTGTCCCCGAATGATGTGACAAAGGTCGTTTTGTCATATAAAGGGAAAAGTTTAAAGATAGAGAATAAAACTTTGAAACAAAAAAGATAAACCCCTATCGCGAATTCTTTAGCCATTAGTAACTTGTAGAAGGTCATCTTTAATTTGGGAAGTCGAAATGCCGATTGTCCTTGGAAGGTAGACCACTTCACAAACTTCGGATAATTCATCGAATTGGCCTTTCCAGTCATCACCCATTACAAAGATATCCACACCTTCACGAACGATGTCTTCCTTCTTTTGTTCCCAATTGTCTTCAGGTATGACTTCATCCACATAACGAATTGATTCTAGGATCATTTTTCTGTTTTCAAAGCTGTGATAAGCTTTTTTATCTTTTAAAGCATTGAATTCATCCGTAGAAATGGCAACGATCAGATAATCCCCTAAATCTTTAGCACGTTTTAATAGATTGATATGACCCCAATGAAGCAAATCAAAGGTTCCGTAAGTGATTACTTTTTTCATTTGTATTCCTCCTTTAAGACTCTTGAACTGTTATTCAATCAAATTAATATATATTTGGTCTATTAGAATATGAAATGGAACAATAAAACAGGCAACCAGCATTTTAATTCTGCTTGTTGTATTCCTATATATTTAGGCAATGGCATTCTCTAACTAATTATAACTTAATAGCTTTACAAATAAACCACAATTTTTTTACAAATAAACCACAATTTTTTACATTGATGATTCTTGTAAATATTAATTTTTAAGTTAAAATTAAATGTTGACTAATTTGTATGACACTAAAGGGCATAATAAAGTGTCTATAATTAATGTAAGGATTTATACTAAATGATATTTAAAAATAATTTCCCTCACATTAATGAATGAAGAAAGATTTCATCATTCTTGCTGCAATCAGAAAAGCCACTCACAATTTTACCACGTTTAAGAGAGAACAACTAGAGGGGCTTCATAAATCCCTGTTTTCTAATAGTGAAAGGTAAAGGACAGAGGATGGTATCTATCGGCCATAAATCTATCGCTTAACTTTTATGGATCCATAATGAGGGGAAAATATAAACGGTTGACCTGTTTTGAAAGCGTTCACTTTGATAGTAAGAAGACTTCTTTGTAATTGAAAGACATGTTTTTGCTATTCCCTTTCCATTCTGGCAACATGGAAGGACATGCAAATGATTTTTGCGGTTTTTTTGTTTCAGTACGACAATGAATCACCTGGATTTTTTCTTTTTTGTTCATAAGAGGAATTGAAGGGAAAATACGGGAAATCTACCTGTCTGTTTAATGATATTGAGGAAAAACCAAAAAAAGTTTATGATTTTAAAGTACAATGAATGATTCATTTTTATTTAAATAAATAATTTGTTATAGGTGGTCTAAAATGATTAAAAAGCTTCTTGGAAAAGGGAAAGCAAAAAAAGCGCCTAAAATTAAGCTGAAACAAGTTCTGACCATTGCGCAAGAAGAAAATATGCTATTGATTAAAGGAGAATTCTCAATAGAACATTATTGCGCAAAAGAACTATGGCTACATTCTAGGGAAAATGAAGATCAAAAAATAAAAATAGCTGAATCAGTGAGCTCGTCTAAATTTGATTTTAAAGTAGATATGAAAGATTTAATGAGGAAATTAGCAGATGATGAACCGACTGTTTATGACTGTTATATAAAGGTAGCCGTTCCGATTGAAAAGCTGAGCAAGAAAACAATACTTAATATCGAACATAAAGCTGAATATGTAGAAGAGAACGAACAGGTTCATATTGAATTTCCAATTCGTCTAGGGCGTTTTCAGGAGACGTACACGAACAATTTAAGTATTTTCACCTATGAAGATAAACAAAGTATATTCTCGATAACGAATAAAGGAAATATATCTCTTTGCATCAATAAAACCCCTAAAATTCAGATTAAGTCTCAAATTGAAAAAATCAAAAACAATTCGAAGACCATGCAGGTTAATGGTCAAATCTTCACCAAGCATTCCGTGATCATAAAAGGTGAGGGCCTAGTTAGAGGAAGACAAAGTGGCAAAGAATATCAGGCCAATCTATCTTTTATTCATAATAAGGAAATGAATATTAAGAAATTTGGACTGAATCGTTATATATATGATTTGAAATTGGATTTAGAACAATTAGTCAGTGTGGACTTGGAAGATGATGTCTATGATATTTACATGAAATTACATTTGCATGATCAGGAAGAGCCGAAAATGGTACGCGTCGGAAGACCAACCACGAGAACTAAATTATTTACAAAAAAGACCGATGTGAGCTCGAATAATGGAGTGGCCATCATCAATCCATATTATACCTTTAAAGCATCCAATTTATCTTTGGAAGTGTTTAACTTCTCTACGGAAAGTTATCGATATTTAAAAAAGATGATGGGATGGAGGCGTTTTCTGGCCCTATTTAAAAAGAAAAAGGATGTTTGGCTAATTGGTGAAAGAACTTATAAAGCCCAAGATACCGGATATCACTTTTTTAAATATATGAGGGAAAACCACCCTGAAAAAGAAGTGTATTATGTAATAGAAGAAAATTCCGTGGAAGCCAAGAACGTCGAGCCCTTTGGAAATATCCTTTATTTCAAGTCAAAGGATCATATTAAAAAGACAATGGAATCGACACGTATCATTTCATCACATCATCCGGATTATTTATATCCTTTAAGAACATCTGAATTTAAAAATCGTGTTAAGGGAGTTAAAGTATTTCTTCAACATGGTGTAATGGGCACTAAGAACATGGTTGCAAACTACGGCAAAAATGCATCCTCCGGTTTTAGTACGGATGTTTTTCTAGTTAGTTCAGACTTCGAAAATGATATGATCGTAACGGATTTTGGATACAACGAGAAGGAAGTATTCACGACCGGACTTTCTAGGTTCGACTCACTATTTAAGGATGATGTTTTAACAAAGCGGCAATTACTGATCATTCCGACATGGCGAGATTGGATTACATCCGATGAAATATTTTTGGAAAGCGAGTATTTCGAAAGGTATCAGAACTTGGTGAATCACCCGGTTTTACATGAGTTATCTAAAAATAATGGGTTTGAAATCATTTTTTGCCTTCACCCTAATATGCAGAAATTCACGTCTTATTTTAAAGATGCCCCTGTTCGGGTGATTAGTCAGGGTGAAGTGGATGTCCAAAGGTTAATTAAGGAAAGTGCGATTATGATCACGGACTATTCAAGTGTTGCTTTCGACTTTAGTTTCCTGCATAAACCGGTTATTTACTATCAATTTGATAGAGATCGTTTCATAGGGAAAAGACCGTCACATTTGGATTTGGATAACGATCTTCCGGGTGAAATCGTTGATGAATTGGATGGATTGTTAGGTGTATTAGCCGAATACGCCAATACTGATTTTGTCATGAAGAAAAAGTATATCGATAAGGCCAACCGTTTTATTAAATATCGGGATGTCCATTCTAATTCAAGGATATTCGAAGTGATTAAACATGCAGAAAAAGATCAGAATTCACTTATTAAATTATATAACCACCCGATATCAAAACTCATTATGAATCGATTTAGGAAAAGTGAACAATATTTCCCTGTCATGAAAAAAGTTTATAAAATCATGTCCAGGGTCATACCGGTTGACCGGAACCTTATTCTTTTTGAAAGTGGGATAGGGAAGCAATTCTCCGATAGCCCCAAATATATTTATGAAGAACTGGTCAAAAGGGATAATAAATATAAAAAAGTTTGGGTGTATAATGGTAATTTACCTATAAAAGGAAAGAATACGAAGCTGATCAAACGCCTAAGCCCGGAATATTATTATTATTTAGCCAAAGCAGGTTATTGGATAAATAATCAAAACTTCCCTACTTATTTAAGCAAAAGGAAGGAAACGACATATATTCAGACTTGGCATGGAACCCCTTTGAAAAAAATGCTGTTTGATATCGATAATATTCAAGGAAGAGACGAGGGGTACTTGAATCGGGTGCATGGTGCAACGAGAACTTGGGATTATTTAATATCACCAAGTCCATACGCATCCAAAGCCTTCAGAAGTGCTTTCAAATATGAAGGGGAAATATTGGAAACGGGATATCCGAGAAATGATTTGTTTTACAAGGAAGATGCTTCAATGGTTGCCGACTCAGTGATGGAAAAACTGAAGATACCAAAAGGAAAAAAAGTCATCTTATATGCTCCTACATTCCGGGATAATCAAACTTCGAAAAATAATAAATTCATTTTCGAGCTGAAATTTGATTTGGAAAGAATGAAGGAAGAACTAGGGGATGAATATATCCTGTTGTTAAGGATGCATGTTGTTATAAGTAATAATCTGAGCATTCCGAGCGAATTCGAGGATTTCGTGATAAATGTATCCAATTATTCAGATATCCAGGAACTTTACCTGATTTCTGATATATTGATTACGGATTATTCTTCCGTAATGTTCGATTTTGCTAATACTGCCCGGCCGATTTTGTACTACACGTATGACTTGGAAGATTACAGAGATAACATCCGCGGATTCTATATGGACTTTGAAAAGGAAGCACCAGGTCCATTTTTAAAAACGACTGAGGAGATTATCGATACTATTACCAATATTGATGAAATAAACATGCAATACAAAGAGAGATATGGTTTATTTAGAGAGAAGTATTGTGGAATAGAGGATGGTAAAGCTACACAGAGAATCGTGGATAAATTTTTTAATGATTGATTCCTTAAATAAAGGGTATTGTTGCTTTTAAGTAACTGGTAACTGGCTGCCTGATAGAAACATCTATGTTACCTCTACTTAAAAGGAGGGAATCGTATGAATTTCTTGGTACGTCAAAAGGCGAGGGAACTTTTAAAGAGCGGTAATATTTCAATAAAAAATAACCCTGTTGGCTTAAGGAATAAATTTTTAGGAAAAGAAAAAAAGGTCACTGTAGTCACGGCTGCTTATAATGCTGAAAAATTCATCAGAAAAACGATTGAATCAGTCATAAATCAGACAATGGGTATAGATCAGATTGAATATATCATTATTGACGATTGTTCGACTGATGCTACCAATAAAATCATTCAGGAGTATACAGCTAAATATAAAAATATCTGTTCAGTAACTCTTCAAGAAAATAATGGGTCACCTGGGACCCCCAGAAACATTGGAATAGAGTTGGGGACATCCAAATATATAACTTTTTTAGACGCGGATGACTGGCTTGCCCATGATGGACTGGAAAGCCTCTATAACATCCTGGAGGAAACCGGTGATGATTATGTAGTGGGCAAAACGGTAAAAGTCGAATCTGAGGCAGAGAGTGTCATCGGTGAGTTTGCTTCCATTAAAGAAAGAAGAAGCATCACCCCAATGGATGTTCCGCACTTTTTTTATCATATGGGTCCAACGGCCAGGATGATGAATCTGCCTATGATTAAAGAAAATGAAATTGGTTTTCCGAATATGAAATTCGGTGAAGATAAATGGTTTTTTAATGATGTTTTCTTTAAAGTCAGAGCAGTATCAACTACTAAAAAACCTATTTATTATGTCAATAGGACTTCAGAAAATCCCTCTTCTTTAACACGTGTTACGAATGTGTTGGAAAAAAGAAAAGCGGATATCGACATAATAAAGTATATTCAATCCAAGGACATTGCCATCGAATTGAAAAAGGTGGCCCTTAACCGGATTTATGAGTACGATATTGTAAAAACGTTCGACAGCCAAACTTTTGTGAAATCCAAGAATAAAGAAGATTTTATAGAAATATTAAGGGAAGCTGTCGAAACTGCGAAAAACCTGTCATATGACTTTAAGAATGAATTTAAGGTGCCTGTTTATAAATTGGCTCTTGAATTATTCATGGGCGATCGCATTGAGGATTTCGTAAAGTTATTTGAATGGTTAAAGCGAGATTCCAATAAAAAGTATCATATAAAAGATGGTTTACCATATTATGAACTTCCATTTCTGGAAGACGAATATCGCTTTGTCAGGATACCGATGCTTGCCCGTGCAATGGATTCCTTTATCATGGATAATGTCTATCACCAAAGTTTTGAGATTTATGGTGATGATATAGACAACATAGATTCTGTATTGATACGTGATCGAAAAAGAATGGACAATGAAATCAATTGCGAAGTTCAAATAGACGGTAATATAGGCAAGTTTACTGTTTCTTTAGAAGAAATTGATAAAATGGAAATGTCATTATTTACAGTGTTCATTCGCTACAATGATTATCAATTGATGAATATTAAAAGGGTCCTGAAAAATAAGATGACGTATAATAAGAAAAATGTGGAGTTTTATACAACAGTGGCAAATAATTTGGGACTGGCAATTAAGTCTTTGGAGTAGCTGTAGAAGTACGCCAAAAATAAGCTCTCCCTTTTATTGGGTGAGCTTATTTTTAGTTTGAAATTAGCATGGTTCAATGATCATTAATCAATAAAAAGGGAGATCGGATATGTCAAATGAAAAAGTACAAACCTCAAAGAGACCTTCCTTTCTATCGCTAGTTAAAAATAAGGCTAAAGCAATTATTTTAAGAGGATATAAAATGGCTTTTGCATTTGCTGGCACAGTGTTGCCAGTGGACCAGAAGCTTGTCATTTTTGAGAGCTTTTTGGGCAAGCAGTATAGCTGTAATCCCCGGGCGATTTATGAATACTTGCAGAGTAACCATCCTGAATATAAAATGTATTGGAGCGTAGATAAAAAGTATGCAGCTCTTTTCGAAGAGGCAGGCATTCCATATCTCGATCGTTTTTCATTCAGTTGGCTGCTCAAAATGACAAGGGCCCGTTATTGGGTGACGAACAGCAGGCTCCCGCTTTGGATTCCGAAGCCGAAGCACACGATCTATTTGCAAACGTGGCATGGTACTCCACTAAAGAAACTTGCAGCGGATATGAATGAAGTTCATATGCCTGGAACGACAACGGATAAATATAAAGAAAATTTCCATGCCGAATCAAGTAAATGGGATTATTTAATTTCACCGAATGCTTATTCAAGTGAAATCTTTGCCCGGGCCTTCAATGTCGATACCTCTAAAATTCTGGAAACAGGTTATCCTCGTAATGATATCCTTTACAACGGGAATAATCGTGATACAATCGACTCATTGAAACAGAAGTTGGGTATACCAATAGAGAAAAAGATCGTTTTATATGCCCCGACTTGGAGAGATGATGAGTTTTATAGCAAGGGAAAATATAAGTTCGAAATAAAACTGGATCTGGATCGAATGAAACGGGAATTGGGGGAGGAGTATGTCATTTTGCTCCGTCTTCATTATTTGGTTTCTGAGAACTTGGATTTATCGGCGTATCAAGGATTCGCCTATGATTTATCCAGTTACGAAGATATTAGTCATTTGTATCTTATTTCGGATTTATTAATAACCGATTATTCATCCGTATTCTTTGATTACGCAAATTTACAGCGTCCGATGCTTTTCTATGTATATGATATTGAAAATTACAGGGATAAGCTTCGCGGATTTTACTTTGATTTCGAAAAGAATGCACCAGGTTTGTTAGTCAAAACATCTGATGCGGTCATTGATAGTATCAAGACGATGAAATATGAAAATACCAATGATATCAATCATTTTCACGAGCGGTTTTGTGCACTCGAGGATGGCCAGGCTTCACGCCGTGTCGTAGAAAAAGTGTTTTTAGGAAGGTCTGTGTAATTTATGAGTTCAGCTTTGACCGTTTTAAAAGAACAAATCAAACATTTTTATTTGGTAAGGCGTTTATCTGTTTATGAGGTGAAAAGTGCCAACAGCAGTAACTACCTGGGAGTCCTATGGGAAATCATCAATCCGATGATACAGATTGCGATTTATTGGTTTGTATTTGGATTTATCATCTTAAATCGCGGGGATGATTTCCTTCCATGGCTGATGGCAGGGATCGTTGTCTGGTTCTTTGTGAACCCGGCCATAACCCAAACGTCCAAATCCGTCTATTCCCGAATGAATATGGTATCCAAGATGAGCTTTCCGATGAGTGTGATTCCATCGTATGTCATCTTTGCTAAGTTGTATCAGCATCTCATGCTGCTGGGAGTCATCATCATCCTATTAGGGTTTACAGGTTACCTCCCTACACTCTACATCTTGCAACTGCCGTATTATGTTGCAGCGACGGTCTTGCTGTTATTTTCATTGGGTTTAATCACTTCAACATTATCAACCATCATTCGTGACGTTCATAATATCATCGTGTCCTTAATGAAAGTCATGTTTTATTTAACACCAATCCTTTGGGTAATGGATGCTAAGGAACACCCTACCATAGTCAACATCATGAAGCTGAATCCACTATATTATATTGTGGAAGGGTATCGAGCTTCGTTGTTGGGGGAATCATGGTATCTGATAGCGCATTGGGAGTATACGATTTATTTCTGGGCAGTCGTTATCATCTTGTTTATGATAGGTTCCTCGCTGCATGTCAGGTTCAGAGATCGCTTTGTTGACTTTAAGTAAACTGGAAGTGAGAAAATTTGGAAAAATCGGTAATAGTCAAAGATATAACGAAAAAATATAAATTATATAATAAAAACTCGGAAAAATTATTGGATCTCCTTTTGCCTAAAAGCTATGGGGAAGAGTACTTCGCTCTGAGGAATGTTAGTTTTGAAGCAGAAAAGGGCGATGTAATAGGATTTGTCGGGGTCAACGGATCAGGTAAATCCACATTGTCCAATATTATTGCAGGCATTGTCCCGCCTACGGACGGAAATGTCCAAACTAATGGGAAAACGGCTTTGATTGCCGTTTCATCGGGCCTGAATAATCAGTTGACGGGCAGGGAAAACATCGAACTGAAAATGCTGATGCTCGGATTCGATAAAAATCGGATCAAAGAACTTGAGCCTGAGATCATTGAGTTTTCGGAACTTGGTAAGTTCATTGACCAACCGGTGAAATCCTACTCAAGCGGCATGAAGTCCAGGCTTGGTTTTTCCATTTCCGTGCATATCGATCCAGATATCCTGATTATTGATGAAGCCTTATCAGTCGGGGATAAAAACTTTGCTGAGAAGTGTTTAGAGAAAATGAACGAATTTAAGGCAAAGGGCAAAACGATGTTCTTTGTCAGCCATTCAATCGGTCAGATGAAGAAATTTTGCCAAAAGGCATTATGGCTTGAATATGGAGAGTTAAAGGCATACGGTGCCATGAAGGAAGTAATGCCGCAATATGAGGCATTCTTAAAAGAATATAACGCCATGTCTAAACAAGAACAGAAAAAATACCGTGAAGAGCAAATGAAAAGACGTAGTTCCGCACTGGTATGAACGTGAAAAGCAGACCCGGGCTTCGGGTCTGCTTTTTTTTAGTTAAGCACTTCAACATAAGCTTTCTCAAACCGCTCGGCCGCTGAAAGGTGGGAGTATTCACTTTCCATTTTACACCTTGCTTTCGAAGCTAACTTTGCTGCATATTCAGGGTCTTTAAGCAGAAGGGAGATGGCTTGTGCAAGTTCTTCTTTATTTTTTTCCTCTACTAAAAGGCCATCTTCGCCATCAATGAGAATCTCCTTTAAACCTCCGATTGCGCTTGCAATGACGGGTGAGCGGCAACTCATCGCTTCTAAAGCGGAAATGGAAGTCGCTTCTTCCACCCCGTGGGAATGAACGCTAGGGATGAGTACGATGTCCGATGCTTCATAGAGGTTATGCATTTTCTCGAACGGCACAGAACCCAGGAAAAGTACGGAAGCGGATATATTGAGACTGGCTGCGGTTTCCTCAAGCCGGCTTCGCTGTTCCCCTGTACCTGCATAGACCAAAACCGTTTCAGGATGGTTTTCCAGCACCTCCGGCAAAGCAAGGAGCGGGTAGATGACACCGTTCTTTTCCGTCATTCTTCTCGGAACGAAAAGCATCTTTTTATGTAGCGGTATTTGAAAGTCCCGGCGAGTTTGCTCCCGCTTTGCCATCTCCGGTTTAAAAGCAGACACGTCAATGAAGTTCTTGATCGTATCCGCCTCTATATGTGCCAAATGATTTATATAGTCTTTGATCCTTTGATCGACCGTCACAACTTTTGCAGCGGACTGATAAGCTTTTCTTTCTAGCTCGCGAATGATCAAATCTTCTTCACTGTCCGGAAGAAGGGCGCCCCTGCTGACTGCCTCGAATGAATAATATCCATGGACGGTTTGCACCGTTGGTATCCCGGATTCGATGGAGGCGAGCGTTGCGAAAATGTCTTGGGCATTAATGACATCATAGTTCTTTTTCAAGCCATTAATAGATGAAGCCAATAATTTTTGGCGTTGCCGATCATTGAAAAGCTGGCCGCTCCCCTGTTTTACTTTATTTAATAAAAATCCTGGAGCCTGGGCGAGCATCTTCCTCTTGAAAGCTGGTAATTGAGAGAAAGATAATATGTCCACATTATGGCCCCGTGTCATTAAACCCTTTTTTAACGTAGTGATATGGCTCGATAGCCCTCCTTCATGAGGGTAGTTGAAAATGGTTGTGATTAAAATGTTCATATTGGCACTCCTTCTTCTAATGTATTACTTTGATGATCTGATCCTTTTCATCCCTTGCAGGCTGCTTACTTTAAAAAGAATGGATAGTGCGAGATATAATCCGAATACCAGCAGCGTGATGATCACCAATTCCATGATGATGGGCAACGATAGGGTAAGCGGATGGATCCAGAGAGCGATTCCGTAAATGATGGCTCCGATGATGGTAAGCTTGCCGCTTTCCTGAAAAACATCCCTGAAAGCAGCCTTGTCCGTTCTTCCTGTCTTCAGCCACAGGTAGCCGAAAAGGTAGAGGGATTGCAGGAGCATGGAAATCCCCGATGCTAAAGCAATTCCACCGACGCCGAGATAACGTGATAGAACCCAGCTGAGCAGCACGTTAAGCAAAACGGCAATCAGGCAGGAATACATGGCCACTTTCGTTTTCTTCAAGGCGTAAAAGGCGTTCATCAAATAATCCCTCAGTGCAAAAAACGGGAGGCAAGCTGAATAAAAGAAGAATGCCCTATAAGTCATGTCAGTTGCTGAAGCATCGAAAGCCCCGCGTTGGAAAGCCAGAGTGATTAAGCTGTTTCCGCTGATTAACATGACGACCATGAACGGAATCGCTAAAAATAACAACGATTTCAACCCTTTTAAGGTCAAATTAAGGAAAGATTGATAGCCTATAAGCGCGCGCTCGACGATTGAAGGGTACAATACGGTAATCAGCGGCGTGAGGACAATGCTCAATGGCAGCCACAGCAGCCGATTCGCATAGTTCAGGGCCGATACGCTTCCAGTTTCGAGCGAAGTCGCAATAATTCGATCGACGACACTATTCAACTGGATCGCCAAAGCTGCGATAATGATTGGATAAAAGGTGAACAGTGTTTGTGCAATCTGCCTTTTATGAGGCAGGAAAGAGACGATGGGCCGGATTCCGTATTTCTTCAATGATGGGTATTGAATAAGGAACTGGCTTGCTGCACCGAACACAAACCCCCAAGCCAGTCCTTCAATCCCAAAGGGAGCAGCGAACAATACGGTGGCTGCTATAATGACCGTGTTTTGTGCAGTTGAAGTGAGTGCCGGCAGAATAAAGCGCTTATTCGCATTCAGGACCCCCGTCGCCATGTATGAAAGCGTGAAAAATAGTAAACTGGGCAGCATGATCCGGGTCAGTGACTCCGTCAGGGCAAGCTCTGAATCGGAGAAACCCGGGGCTGTCATCATGACGAGCGGCTTTATGAAAATCATGCAGGCGATGGTCAGGACTCCGGCAACAAGCATGAAGAAAGAACCTAAAACACTGATGAATTCATCAGCTTTCTTTGGGTTATCCGCTTTCTTTTCCAAGTAAATTGGAATAACGCCGGCCTGAAGACCGCTGCCGAGAGCCGTAAATAGAATGGTTGGTATGAGACTTGCCACGAAAAAAACATCCGCCATGGATGATGCCCCGAAATAGGCGGCTATGATCGATTCCCGCCCGAACCCGAGGACTTTTCCAATGGCTGCAATAATGGTGACGAGCCCGACCGATTTAATGACATTTGAAAGAGTAGGCATATTTTCAATCCTTTAAAATGATGTCCTTCTGTAAACAGAATCCCAAACAACTATAAAATATCAGCGTAAATGTTTTATCTTCGAGAATATTGTAGAAAAGTCCTGCTAATAGTGCGGCCAACATCAGGCAGATGGTGAACGCCGCAAATGTGCCTTTTCCCGATTTCAGGATTTTCCGGCAGGTGAAAAATATGAATGCAAGAACCGCAAGGAAGCCGAGCGCACCAGTTTGGACCAGGATCTGGATATATTGATTATCGGTATACATCCTTTCACCAATTTGGTATTCCTGATAGATTGGTGAGGAAAAGGAAAGTGTGGCAGAATCCCCGAAGGTGGCTAGACCGGTGCCGATTATCGGGTGATCTTTGAAAATGTCAATTCCCTTGATTAGGACATATAACCGGCCCCATTCCGTACTTTGGTGCAGGGTCTTATCAGAGAACATTTCTGAAAAGCGATTGGAGAGGGCATGTTCGTGTTCGGAAGAGGGGGTGCTGCCGATTACCACATTTTCCATGGGAATCGATGCGGATACCTCCACTTTACTTGAAGCAAATAAAACTGGGTAATAAATAAGAAGCAGGCCGAGACAAAATGCTCCTACAGCATATTTGAGAAATGGTTTATTTCTAGTCCAAATTATAAAGACAAGCGCAGCGAACCCGAATGCAATCATCGTGCCCCGCGAATAGGTAAGCAGTAACGTTCCGGAAATCAGGATGGCAGCCAGAAAGACGATCCATTTATATTTTTTCAGCGACTGAAATAGAAAGAAACCAAGGAATAACTGGATGCTTAAGAATAAGGCAAATACATTAGGATTGGCTGGTGCTCCATAAATCCTCATGCGGTTTGTTGGAGAAAGATTCCACAATTCCCATGCGCGGGGAAGCAGGATCGTACGTGAAAAGATTTTCTCCACTATGCCATGCAGGCAAAGTAAGATAGTAAATATTAGGATTACCTTCAAAAAGCGAAAGATATCCTTTCTTTCTAGATTTAATTCACCGATAATGTAAAGAAGCAAGAATGTAATAAGCAATGCACGGAGTTCAAACAAGATGGGGAGGATCCCCACCCCGTTTATGAGGGCAGCACCGGCACCGATTAAACAAAACAACCAAAATGGCGCAGTGAAATGATATTTCGAAAATGGCCATTCGTTCTTTTTGAATTTTTCAATAAGCAAAGAAATGAATAAGGTGAGGATGATCAGGTCACCTGTATAAGTTAAGCCGCTATTCAGTTCCATCAATATGGGACGGGCAGGGAAATAAATGAATAGAATTAATAACAGGTTTTTTTTATTTATACCGATAAAAACGAGCATCAACGCCGTTGCTATGTAACCGGCGATAGGGTGAGGCACTGCCGATGGGATGAGCAGGCACAGAAATAGAATGGGTAACGATTGTTTTTCTATAAACTTCAATTGATTAACCACCTTTGAATCAAAAATCATGTTCTATGATGTGTATGAAAAAATTTCTTGAATAATACCCCACCCTTTAGATGTATAGTACATATGAAAGGCTGAAGTGAAATGACAGAGAAGTTTGTTGAGATACTAACCATTCCATTCATTGATAGCAATATGGATGAGTTCATGAATGGAATGATTTATCCTAGATTGATGAATCAGGAAAAAACGTTTGTCGTTACGGCAAATCCGGAAATAGTCGAGTATGCAAATGAACATCAGGATTATAAAGACATCATTATATCGGCTGATTACATCACTCCGGATGGCGTTGGTATTATTATGGCCTCTAAATGGCTAAATCAACCTTTACAAGAGCGGATTACAGGATTCGACTTGATGAATGAATTATTTCGGGTCGCTGATGAAAAAGCGTTGAAGGTTTATCTGCTTGGAGCGGAGGAAAACGTGATTGAAGCAGCGGCCCTGAAAGTGAAAGAATTATATCCGGGTCTCGAGTTGGTGGGATACAACCATGGTTACATTGATATCAAGGATGATACCCTGCCGAAGTCGATAGCGGAACTAGAACCTGACATCATATTGACTGCATTAGGGTTCCCCAGGCAGGAGAAATGGGTTTCCAGACATTATGCGTTATTCAATAAAGGGTTATTCATGGGGGTAGGGGGAAGCTTTGATGTCCTTGCGGGAAAGGTGAACCGCGCCCCGGTTTTCTGGCAAAAAATGCGTCTTGAATGGTTGTACCGACTGATCCAGCAACCTTCACGGTGGAAACGGATGCTTGCGCTGCCAAGATTCGTATTAAAGGTTAGGCGGTTAAGGAAAACGGTGCAGCGTTCCTGAACATAAGGAGTGGACTGGATGAGAATCTTGCACTTAAACGCTGGTAATGAAACCGGCGGCGGTATGTTTCATATTATGTCCTTACTGAACCAATTGAATAAAGAGGAGTGTTTGCTTGGTGTATTTGAAAATGGTGAACTATACCGGCGGGCCATGTCTTCCGGGATACAAACTGAACTTTTCAAGCAACATTCCAAATATGACCTTTCAATTTTGAAACCTTTAAGGGACTTTATCCGTCTAAATAATATAGACATCATCCATACACATGGTCCGCGGGCTAATATATATGGTGCTTTTATAAAGCGCCTCATTAAATGCCCATGGCTCCTTACTGTTCACAGTTCGCCTCATCATGATTTTTTAGGGCAGGGTGTAAAAGGAAAATTGTTTACGGGCCTTCATGTAAGGTCATTTCAATATGCCGATCATATACTGGCGGTTTCCGACCGCTTTAAGCAGGACTTGATTGACCAAGGAATCCATTCGACCAAAATAACGAAGATCCTGAACGGAATTGACTTTGAAAAGGAACTGCCTTTCCCGTTTCAAAGAGAAGATTTCGGGTTCGGGAATGATGATTTCATCATCATTATGCCTGCAAGGCTTGAACCGGTGAAAGGTCATGAATTTGCTTTAGCGGCATTAAGTGAAGTGGTATCGGAATTCCCCCATGTGAAGCTGATCCTTGCAGGGGACGGAAGCAGGAGATCCGCTCTGGAAGAGATGGTCTCGGAAAAGGGATTATCCGATCATGTGTACTTTTTAGGGTATCGTGAAGATTTAGATCGAATCTACCCGTTGGGGGACATCACATTATTGACTTCCTTAAGCGAAAGCTTTCCACTCGTTTTACTTGAAGGAGCAAGATCCGGTCTTCCGGCAATCACTAGTGATGTCGGCGGTGTACAGGAATTGATTCCCGATCGGAGCAAGGGCTGGATAACGGATATCGGCAATGTCGAACAGCTGAAACTGGCCATCTGCAATGCTTTGGAATTAAAAAAATCCGGGGACTTGACAAAGATAGGGCTGGATTTACAAAAATTTGCAAAAAACAACTTTTCTATAGAGATTTTAGCCAATAACGTATATAATGTTTATTTGAGGATGAAAAATTAAAATAAGCATTTATATATAGGTTTTCTTATAGATCGTAACGGGTATTAGATTTTTAGTTGAATTGAGGTGGTTCTTGATGTTAATAGGGGCCTTGTTGGTAGCCTTTTTATTATCCATTTTTTTGACTCCTTTTGTCGGAAAGCTGGCCTTTAAATTAGGAGCTACCGATAAACCGAATGAGCGAAAAGTGCATAGTAAAATTATGCCGCGCATGGGCGGTTTAGCTATATTTTTGAGTTTTTGCATTACCTTCTTGCTCTTCTTGCCTTTCATGAATGATTTTGGGGAGCAGCTGCCCCTTCTGGTGGGAGCCCTTGTCATCATATTGATCGGGATGGCTGATGATATTTTTGAATTAAGAGCTGCACCCAAATTCCTGGGCCAGGTTTTGGCTGCCCTCATTATCGTATTATGGGGCGGTCTTGAAGTGAAATTCATCAATTTGCCGTTCTTTACCGATACACTTGAATTTGGTGTTTTCAGTATACCGATCACCATTTTGTGGATCGTCAGCATCATTAATGCAATCAACCTAATAGATGGACTTGATGGTCTTGCAGGCGGTGTCTCAACGATCGCATTAGTGACAATTGCAACTATGGCCCTTATTAAAGGGGACCTATTTGTTGCCATGGTCGCATTGATCGTGATTGGAAGCACTCTTGGCTTCTTGAAATATAACTTCCATCCGGCAAAGATTTTCATGGGAGATACAGGTGCCTTATTCTTAGGTTACATCATTGCCGTTCTGTCCCTGCTAGGGTTTAAAAACGTAACGATGATTTCATTGATCGTACCGATCATCATTTTGGGTGTTCCCATTTCGGATACATTTTTCGCGATTATCCGCAGGGTCGTCAATAAACAGCCGATTTCGGCTGCTGATAAATCACATTTACATCACTGTTTGATAAACTTGGGATTCACCCATAAGCAAACTGTCTTACTCATTTATGCTTTAGCTGCTTGCTTTGGTTTAGCGGCCATAATCTTTTCATTTGCAACGATGTGGGGGGCTTTGATCCTTGTAACGGGACTTCTGCTGATCATAGAGATTTTTGTGGAGAAAATTGGTTTGGTCAATTCAAACTACCAGCCGTTGCTCAAGATGCTCAACTTTAAAAACAAGCCATGATCATTTTGGAATAGATTACTAGATTCGCTAGTTTTATCGGAAAGCCACCAATCGTTTGAAGTAACGGTTGGTGTTTTTTTTGTACTTGATTTTATTTACGGCCATTCTTAGTAATGCATCAAAAACCCCCCACTCAAGACGAGTGGGGGGTTCGCTTTATTCTTGTATTTGTGATTGAACTGCTTCAGTTTGATTGCCTTCAGCTGGTCCCAGGTTCAAGTGGGATTGAAGCAACAGCTTAGTGTTCGCTAATGATGTATCGTTCAGCTGATAATAATAGGTTCCGTTAATGGTAGAATCCTGTCCTTCAAGTTTGATGGTTTCAAGATTGATGCCTTTATCGGTAGTCACATATTTTATGAAACCTCTCATTTGCGAGAATTTAAGGTTCGTTGTCATATTGTCGCCGACAGCTTCCATTACGTCTGTATATTTCGTTAGTGATCCAGCAGAGGTTGCTTTGGCAATGATGGCTTTCAGGACTTCCTGCTGACGCTCGCCGCGTTGGATATCACTGTCCTTTTTACGTGTCCGTGCAAATGCTAATGCTTCTTCACCATCAACGGTCTGTAATCCTTCTTCGAGGTGGATGGCATTCTTTTTGTCATGTGAATCGATTTCATACATTTCATAAGGTACGTCGACTTCAATACCATCCAATGAATCTACGACATCGATGAAAGCATTGAAGTTCATGCGAACATAATAATCGACAGGGACATCGAGTAACTCCTCTACGGTGTCCATCGTCGCTTTCGGTCCGCCGGCTGCATGGGCCGCGTTGATTTTCGTGGTTACGCCTTTGGCTGGCACGTACACATATGAATCACGCGGAATGCTTAATAGTTTTATAGACTTTTGATCTTTATTGAATGTGGCCAGCATTAAAGCATCCGACCGGGAATTTCCTTTTAAGTCACGGTCCTTGCTATCATCGATTCCTATGAAAAGGATCGAGAAATTATCTTCGAGCGGGTCGATTGCTGCACTTCGCTTTGCTGAGGCTTCCACAGGGTCATAGGAATCATTGAATACATTCTGGGCTTTCATATACAGGGTTGCAGCATACGTAGAAGCCCCCAGACCAAGTACCAGCAGGGGAACAAGCAATAACCAAAGCCTCTTTCGCCTTTTTTTCTTTGTTTTTTTAATTTTATAAACACGCCTAGTAGTAGACATCTTTTTCTTCTCCTTTTAAATAACGAACATCAGACATATATCGCTATTTTTCGAATCCTGCAGTTTATATTTCGTCATATATTACACCTAATTTTACAATGATTTAATAATTTCGTAAAATAAATATTTCTTTTCAATTATATTACAGCATAAAAAAGGAAAAATATGCAGGAGTATATCAGGAGAATTCCTCTTCCAAATAAAGCATTTCTTCCTCAGTTATGTGGCCTTGACCATTTGTCAGCTCTGTAATCCAAGCGGTATATGTCTCTTTTTGTGTTTCCTCCACATATACAAGGATATTGACCTGATCGAGGTATTGAATTTCCTTTATTTGATAAATGGAAGAGCGCAATTCGTTTTCCAATTTTCCAAGCCAGGTATAGTCGACGGTTGTCGAAATGACCCGCATTAGTTTCCTAATGACGACACCAGTGGTATTTATCCCTTCTGAAGTCGCTTTGCTGTAAGCGCGAATGAGGCCGCCAGCACCAAGTTTGATGCCGCCAAAATACCGTGTGACCACAACAGCGGTGTCCTTCAGTTCTTTTTTCTTAAGCACTTCTAGGATAGGGACGCCTGCCGTTCCGCTCGGCTCCCCGTCGTCGAGGGCTTTTTGGATTTGATTTTGTTCCCCTATCATATAAGCTGAACAATTATGTGTAGCATCTTTGTGCTTTTTCTTGATTTCCTGGATAAAGGCCTGTGCGGCATCTTCGGTTTCGACCCGGGCGATGTGGGAAATAAAACGGGATTTTTCAATGACGATTTCATGGTCGCCGCGACCTGCCACCGTTAAATATTGAGTGAGCATTATTATTCCACCTTCGTGCTTCCTATTAGTTGATTTATTATAAGGCTTTGCGGAAAAAGTGGCAATGACGATTCATTTACATACTGCATGTGTAAAGAAACTTTAATATAAGATAAAGCTGTACGTGTTATAATTAATTTCATTGCCTGTTATTGTTATTAGCTGGTCATATATGCTTAAAAGAATAACATTGTAGGAAAAATATGAGTTCTGTGCCATTATCCTGGCTTTACCTTAACGTGTCCTCTCATTTCAAGGATTTTGCCATTTAATAAATGCATCTGTTTCATATGATAATCAATGAAGCGGAATATCCCATTTGATTGAAAAGGATATTTTGTATCAGGAAAATAGATATGGCTTTCTGCCTTTAATAGGCAGACTTAATGGCCGGATTATGAGATGTATAGTAAATATGTACATTTTATGGAAATCACAAAAGGAAATTAACGTATTTTTAATCTTTTTTTGGTACAATATGTTCATGAAGGTTACTTCATACAAAAGTTTCCTGAAATTTAACCATTCATGAAAAAGGGAAAGAACTTTTTTCCATATACATAGTCTTTAAGACAATAAATTGTTTAAGTCTTTGATTTAAGTGGAGGGATCTTAATGTCCATTAAAAAGGTTGATGCTAAAGCATTGGACAAGATCTTAGAAACAATGGTGAGCACTGTTAGTGAAAGTAAGGATGAAGTCTTTGATATCGGCGAACAATGCCGAAAGGATTTCGAGACATTATCAAAAGAGCTTGATGATGTGAAAATCAGGGTTGCCATTGTGATAACCGACAGCGATGCACTGGATTCAAAAGCCAGGTTTGCTCGAAAAAGGCTTTCAGAAGTCAGTATGCACTTCAACCATTTTTCTGAAGAACAGGTGCGCGATGCTTATGAAAGGGCACATAAGCTGCAAGTCGATTTACAAATTAACCGGCAATTGGAGAAAGAGCTCCGTAATCGCCGGGATGAGCTTGAGTTAAGGTTAAGGGGTTTGCAGCAGACGATCGATAAAGCGGTGCATCTCGTCTCGCAAATATCGGTAGTGCAGAATTATTTGACACAGGATCTTAAATTTGTGGGGGAAGCCCTTCAAGAAGCGAAACGCAAACAGGACTTCGGTCTGAAAATAATCGAAGCCCAGGAGCAGGAACGTAAAAAGCTCTCACGTGAAATCCATGATGGTCCGGCGCAAATGCTGGCAAACGTCATGATGCGCTCAGACCTGATAGAACGAGTGCAGCGGGAGAGAGGTCCTGATGAAGCGTTAGTGGAAATCCGCAGTTTAAAGGTCATGGTAAGGAATGCTTTATATGAAGTGCGAAGAATCATCTATGACCTTCGTCCTATGGCACTTGATGATTTAGGACTTGTTCCTACCCTCAGAAAGTACCTGCAAACGACCGAAGACTACAATAATGGCGTGAATCTGAATTTCGTCAACCTTGGGCAGGTCAAAAGGCTCCCTTCCGATATGGAGGTCGCATTATTCAGGCTGGTTCAAGAGGCTGTACAAAATTCATTGAAGCACGCGGACCCAAAACAGATTCAAGTTAAACTGTCCATTTCCAAGGAGATGGTGACCGTCGTCGTTAAAGATGATGGAAAGGGGTTTGACTCTTCGATTCAAAAAGAAGGTTCATTTGGCTTGGTGGGAATGAGAGAAAGGGTCGAGCTGCTGGAAGGTGAAATGACGATTGATTCACAACCGGGGGCAGGCACTTTGGTATTTATCCAAATTCCCTACCATTTAAATAATAGAGAATAGACATATTAAATAGAAACTAGGAGGAAGAAGCCGTTGAAGACTAGTATCGTCATAATCGATGACCATCAGCTTTTCCGTGAAGGCGTAAAGCGCATATTAGATTTTGAATCATCCTTTGATGTTGTTGCCGAGGGTGATGACGGAAGCGAAGCTATGGATCTTGTTGAAACACATAAACCTGATGTTGTTATCATGGATATCAACATGCCGAACATGAATGGGGTCGAAGCTACAAAAATGCTCGTGAGCCGTTACCCTGAAACAAAAGTCATCATCCTTTCCATCCATGATGATGAAAACTACGTGCAGCACGCATTGAAAACAGGAGCACAAGGTTATCTGTTGAAAGAGATGGACGCAGACGCGTTGATCGATGCTGTGCGTGTAGTCGCTGAAGGCGGCTCATACCTTCATCCGAAGGTCACCCATAACTTAGTTAAAGAATATCGCCGCTTAGCAGCTGAAGAGGGTGCTGATCGTGATTCCGTACATACGATAGAAATCAGGAGGCCGCTTCACCTATTGACTCGACGCGAATGTGAAGTGCTTCAGCTTTTAGCTGACGGGAAAAGCAACCGGGCCATCGGCGAAACTCTATATATCAGTGAAAAAACAGTCAAGAACCATGTGAGTAACATTCTTCAGAAGATGAATGTGAATGACCGTACACAAGCGGTTGTCCTAGCTATTAAAAACGGCTGGGTAGAAGTGAAGTAATTAAAGCGTTCGATAAGTCCGGCTCTTCAGATTCCGCAATGCGTGCTGAAGGGCTGGATTTTTTTATTGGATGTGATTACATTCAAATTTTTGGTAATTCAAAAAGCTATTTAATGCAAATAAAGGCATTTTCAGATAGAATGTTGAATATGATACGAAGTAAATTTTTATAAGGATGGTACTATTATGAAAACCGCAGTCGTAACAGATAGCACTGCATATATATCAAAGGAAATGCGTGATCGTTTACATATACATATGATGCCGCTTAATGTCATTTTTTCCAATGAAGCTTACCGGGAGGAAATTGATATTACTGCGGATGAGTTTTATGAGGAAGTAAAGAGGCAGGAGAAATTGCCGACCACTTCACAGCCCCCAATCGGGAAGTTTGTCGAGAAGTTCGAGGAACTCCAAAAAGAATATGATGATGTTATTTCCATTCATTTATCGAGCGGCATCAGCGGAACGTATCAAGGAGCGGTATCTGCAGGTGAAATGGTCGAGGGAATCAGGGTTCATGCCTTTGATTCGGAAATCAGCTGCATGGTACAGGGCTTTTACGTGATCGAGGCGGCAAAGATGGCACTTGATGGCAAAGGTGCAGAAGAAATCATGGCCAGGCTTGAAGAAATGAAACCATCGGTCAAGGCATACTTCATGGCAGATGACCTATCCCATCTCCAGCGCGGCGGCCGCTTAAGCAGTGCCCAAGCTTTGATCGGCAGTCTGCTTCAAGTGAAGCCGGTGCTCCATTTTGTTGATAAAGTCATCGTCCCATTCGAAAAAATCCGTACAAGGAAAAAAGCGATGAAACGGATTGCTGATTTACTTGGAGAAGACGCGGCTAGCGGCGAGAAATATAAAGCCGTCATCATTCATGCAAAACGGGAAAGTGAAGCTAAAGAGTGGAAAGCGGAACTTGAAGCCCGGTTCCCGAATGTCGAATTCGACATCAGCTACTTCGGTCCAGTAATCGGAACGCATTTGGGCGAAGGCTCGATGGGGATGGGCTGGTATAAAATTTAAGCTGTGACGCCTTTACTTAGTGAAAGGCGTTTTTTTATGAACAAAAAGGAATCCGGGAGTTAAAAGCGAATGATAAGGGGGAGTGTAATTTATCAAGAAATGGAGGTTGCAGTTTGAAAAAAATGAGTATTTCCCCGCCTTATTCCCCTGAACTTCAGAACCATCTCACCGGTAAACATCTTTTGGACTTCGAAATCCCCTTCTCCCAAGAAATCCTCACAGAGCACCTCAAGAATGGGTATGTCTCGGAAACTTGCGGCGTGCAATCCGGGAACGGCAGTTATCACTGTGTACGCTGCGGTAACAAAGATCAAACCTTGTTTTATACTTTCCCTTGCAAGATTTGCAATCAAGATTGCACTTACTGCCGCTCATGCATCATGATGGGACGGGTCAGTGAATGTGCAAAGCTTTATAGATGGACAGGTCCCGGCATTCAATATAGGATTCCTGACAATGTGATGAGGTGGACAGGCACTTTATCGGCAGGTCAACAAAATGCGTCCGACTGTGTCGTTGAAGCCGTAAACGGAAAAGATGAATTCCTGGTATGGGCTGTATGCGGGGCAGGGAAGACGGAGGTATTATTTCCAGCGATTGAGGCAGCCTTGCTTGCCGGGAAACGGATTTGTTTGGCAACACCGCGGACCGATGTCGTTCTCGAACTCTCCCCAAGGTTAAAAAAAGCTTTTCCTGCCATTGAAGTCACGACCCTCCATGCCGGCAGTGAAGATCGACATGGTTTTTCGCCACTGACAGTTTCCACGACCCATCAGCTTTTCCGTTTTATTGAAGCTTTCGATGTCATCATCGTTGATGAAGTCGATGCGTTTCCTTACTCAATGGATGATTCGCTGGATTATGCGGTTAATAAATCGAAAAAGGTATCCGCGGCAACCATCTACTTGACCGCCACACCTTCGAAGAGGATGCAGCGGCTATACCGAAGCGGCAAATTGAAAGCCTTCATAATCCCGGCCCGTTATCATCGCCAGCCAATCCCCGTTCCTGAAATGAAGTGGAGCGGCAATTGGCAAAAACTATTCCTTCAACAAAAGATTCCATCGAAAATCAATGCATGGGTAAGTGAGCGCCTTAACCAGAATATCCCCTTCCTATTGTTTTTTCCAAGCATCAGAGTGATGGAGAAAGTCCTTCCGCTGTTTCAAAGGCTGTCCCCTGAATTATCGATTGTCCACTCCCGGCACCCTGATCGAAAGGAAAAAGTAATGGCCTTAAGGAATGGACTCGTTCCGGGATTACTGACCACGACCATCCTGGAACGGGGCGTGACAATCGAGCGGTTGGAAGTAGCCGTGATCGGTGCTGAACATGAAGTGTTTTCTGATAGTGCTCTTGTTCAGATTGCCGGCAGGGTAGGGAGAAGCTTTGCGAACCCTTCCGGGACGGTCACCTTTTTTCATTACGGTAAAAGTGAAGCGATGGCCGAGGCGGTCCACCATATACAAATGATGAATAAAAATGCCATGAAAAGAGGGCTGCTGGATGAATAGATGTCTAGTTTGTGATGAAGGAATGAAGCAAGACTTGACATGGATGAGCCTGCTTAAGCAGGCCGAGGCAAGGGCAATCTGTGAAGGATGTGAGGGGAAACTTAATAGGATAACCGGGGAAACATGTACAATGTGCTCAAGGGAGCTGGGAGGGGATCATATGACCGGTGGCCTTTGTCTCGATTGTTCAAGATGGGAAAGGAATAGGGAATGGGGAGGCTATTTGTCGAAGAACATAGCGCTATTTCATTATAATGAATACTTAAAAGACCTGATTGCTAAATATAAGTACCGGGGTGATTATGCGTTAGCTGAGGTTTTCGTCCCTTTTTTGAAAGAAAGGTTAAAGGAGATGGAGTTTGACCTGGTAACGGCCATCCCGCTTAGCGATGAACGACTTAAGGAGCGGGGGTTCAACCAGGGAAAGGCTTTGGCAGATCTAGTTGGACTTCATACGGTTGAGACCTTGACAAGAATCCATACCGAAAAACAATCAAAAAAATCTCGTCAAGAGAGAATGTCATTACCGCAGGTTTTTCAGGTCATGCAATCTGATTTGCTGGAGCATAAATCCATTTTGATCATCGATGACATTTACACAACTGGCACAACTCTCAGGCATGCAGCAAAGGCATTGATAACGGCTGGGGCCAAAGAAGTATCATCCATCACCCTGGCTAGGTGAAAAAGCTTATTTTAATAAAACTTCCTAAAGTATCGCTGGGATTATTCGATATATACAGTACTGAAGAATAATCGCCGTGATGGTGAAGGAGGGGCCTCGATGGATGTATTCAACTGTCCAAACTGTAATTCGTTATTCGTTATGACAAAGTTCCGTGATGTGTGCGATGCCTGTTATAAAGAAGAAGAAGCCCAATATGATAAAGTGTATGCATATATTCGCAAGAAAACAAATAGAACGGCGTCCATGATGCAGGTGGTTATGGAAACCGGCGTTGAAGAAAGGTTAATTATTAAATTTGTTAGAACCGGAAAGCTGAGAATTTCACAGTTTCCCAATCTCGGAATTCCTTGTGGAAAGTGCGGCGCCAACATCAAGAGCGGAAGGTTATGCGGCAAATGCGGCGATTCGCTGCGTACGGATTTGCAGGCATTTGAAAATGAAGAAAAGCGCCTGACTGAAATTCAAGGAAATGATAAAAAAAATACGTACTACATGAAGGATGAGCAAAAAGGGTAATTCATTCATGGAAACATGATGCCGTTTTTGTTAAAATATTCGATATTGAGAACAATATTCGACAATGGGTGTCGAAGGAAAGATTACAGCAAACAATTAAAGAAATCCGTTCCTTGTCGATAATAAAGATAGGGAAAATAACAAAGTCCAGAGCCATTTTCATGTGTTAAGAAATCGAAACATAATGGGATTTATAAAATCGACCGAAGGAGAGGATCTGGAATATGAAAATCAATAACGTCGGTATGACAGGTGTTAACCCTTATAATCTTCAAGCCAATAAAACGGGGAATATCAAAGAATCCAAGGTCAAATCCTCGGATAAAGTTGAAATTTCTTCAGCGGCAAAAGAAATGCAGCAATCATCTCCGATTCTTGCTGCAAGACAAGCAAAAGTGGATGAACTGAAAATCCAGGTTGAAAAAGGTAATTATAAATTGAATGCACAAGCAACGGCTAAGGGTCTCATCGATTTTTACCGGAAATGAATTTTCCATGAAAAAGAAGCTTGAATGAAGTGGACGGAGCCAGTTTCCGTCCTTCATTTATGAGCGGAGGAGGCAGAGAAATGACTGCACGGAACATCATCGGATCGCTTGAAAAATTGATCAAGCTTCATATAAGCTTCAATCAATTGGCGATAAGTAAAACGGCCATTTTGAAAGCAAATGATACCGAGGCGATTACTGCCCTGCTGATTTCGGAACAAAAGCATATTAAAGCGATCAGTCAGACGGATAAGGAGAGAGAAAGGGCAGTCGAGGAGTTTCTTGCAGCCAATGGAACGGCGGGACAGCCTGCCACCATCCAGACCGTGACGGAACTGACAGGACCAGAAGAAACGGAAGTCCTTGAAATGCTAAAAGCGGCATTGATCGATGAAGTGGCAAAGCTGAAGGAGCGGAACGGTTTAAATCAGCAATTGATCTATCAGTCCCTTCAATTCATCAATGTCTCTTTGGAGATGCTGAGACCTCAGCACCAGAACCTGAATTATGGGGATTCGATTGGGAAAACGACGAAAATCGGCATGGGAATGTTTGATTCCAAAGCATAAGAAGCAGAAAAAAGATGGAGGTGCGAGCAATTGATTTCAACCTTTATGGGTCTTGAGACCGCCAAACGCGGATTATCCACCTCTCAAGGGGCCTTGTATACAACAGGAAATAACGTGGCCAATGCCAATACTTTAGGATATTCAAGGCAGCGGGTCAACCTGGTCCAGACGTCGGGCTTTCCTACTGTCGGTTTGAACAGCCCGCGCGTTGCCGGCCAAATCGGGACAGGGGTTGCAGCTGAAACGGTTCAACGGATCCGGGACAGTTTCCTGGACGCACAATACAGGACACAAAGTAATAAAATCGGTTATTACGGGGCCATGAGCGAATCCCTGACGAAAATGGAAGGCGTCATGAATGAACCGACCGACAGCGGGTTGGCCGCCACGATGGAGAAGTTCTGGAATTCGCTGCAGGGGCTGACGGCGAATACGGAAAACTCCGGGGCGCGTGAAGTCGTTGCCTCAACGGGCGTCATGGTCGCGGAAACCCTAAACTACTACTATAACTCGCTAACGAACGTTCAAACGGATATCGGAAATCAAATAAACGTCAAAGCGAACGAAATCAATACGCTCATCAGCAGTATTGATCAGCTTAACCAACAGATCAGCAAAGTGGAGCCGCATGGTTATATCCCCAATGACCTTTATGATAAACGTGATGTGCTCGTGGACAATCTCTCACAGCTTGTCAGCATTAAAGTGAATAACGTCATTCCAACGGATTACGGCAGAGCCAGCGATGTAGCCACAGGGCTATACAACATCGAATTGATGCAAGAAGACGGTTCATCTTTTGTGCCGCCCATCAATCTGGTCAGTGTTAACCAAACCGGGATGGTGGGAACTTCGAAAGTTGAAGTTAGCCATGATAAAACGACAGGCATGGTGGACGGATTGAAGTTTGGTTCGAAAACATTGACCGATTACAATTTCTCGGGGGAACTGTCCGGTTTGATCAAAAGCTTCGGCTATAAGAAGGCTGATGGCACGACCGGCGGCGCTTATCCTAATATGCTGAAAAAGCTTGATAATATGACGGCCGCTTTCGTGAATGAGTTCAATGCCATCCATAAACAAGGGTATGCCTTAGGTGATGGCAACACTTCAACTTTGAACTTCTTTGAACTTGAACCTGGTAAGAGTGCCGCCCAAAGCATCAAGGTGAATGGTGAAATCGTTAAGGATCCCACAAAAATTGCCGCAGGCGGAAAAAGCGGAGGGGCATCCGGGGATAATGAAAATGCCAAACTCCTGGCTGACCTGAAAAAGAAGGCGTTCAGTGAATACTCGACCAAAGACCAAAACTCTGACGAATTGACGGGAAGCTTCGACACCTATTATTCCGGTATCATCGGAAAGCTTGGTGTGGATTCCCAAAGCGCCCAAAAGAACCTTTCCAACTCTGTCGTCCTTGCTGCATCGGTTAACCAAAATAGGGATTCCGTCAGTTCCGTATCCCTTGATGAAGAAATGACGGACATGATCAAATTCCAGCAGGCATACAACGCATCTGCAAGGATGATGACGATGATGGATGAAATGCTGGACAAAATCATAAACGGAATGGGTACAGCAGGCCGATGATAGGAGGGGACGAATATGCGGGTAACGCAATCGATGCTAACCAATAATATGCTGAGCAATTTAAGCAGCAGTTACGAAAAGATGTCCAAGCTGCAAGAACAGGTCTCTTCTCAAAAGAAGTTCTCCAAGCCATCCGATAACCCTGTTGCGGCCATGATGGGAATGGGGTACCGGACAAACCTCAATCAAATAGGGCAGTATCAAAGTAACATTGCCGAAGCGACCAATTGGATCGACAGCACGGATGATGCCATTACTGAAAGTGTTTCCGCCATGCAGCGGATTCGTGAATTAACCGTTCAAGGCAGCAATGGCACTTATGAAGGGGAACAACTGAAAACCATTACTGAAGAAATTAAACAATTAAAAGAACATCTCATAACTCTTGGCGACACACAGATTGGCGGGAAGTATATTTTCAACGGCCAGGATACGAATGTGAGACCATCGTCCGTTAAAGATGGCAATGGAAATACGGTGTATGGCACAGGGGACATAAACCTTGAAGTGTTTTCCGGGATTTCCCTTAAAATCAATACGGACGGTTCCAAGATTTTTGGTGATGCACTAGCTGCCGGCGGAAGCATCGACCAGACAATCGAGGCACTGGAAAACGGAGGCGACGTGACTGGCACGCTGGAAGGACTTGACGCAACGATAAATACCTTCTTGGGCATGCAGGCACAGGTTGGCGCAAGGCAAAATCGGATTGAGCTGATGACGGACCGTCTCAAGCAGCAGGAGGTATTTGCCACTGAAATCCTTTCGAAAAATGAGGATGTCGATATCGAAAAGGCGATCATGGATTTGACGACCCAGGAAAGTGTCCATAGTGCAGCATTAAGTATCGGTGCAAAAATCATGCAGCCGAGTTTATTGGATTTTCTTCGCTAAGCTATTCTTAAATGGATAGCTTTTTTCTATAAGGAGTGTTGATGATGCAGATTCCGCAAATTAGATTGCAATCCGCCCCAATGAAGATTGGATTGAATATAGAGCAACCTGTACAGCAAATCGAACAGAAGGCGGCTGTCCAATCCATTCAACAGCCGCAAGCGATCCTGGAGATTCAAACGACCCCAGGCAAGCTGACGATCGATCAGTCACAAGCAAGGGAAGACATGGATTTGAAAAGCCTCTCAAGAAGAGTCGATGAATTTGCGCAGCAGGGATATCAAGATTGGCTGGCGGGTATGGCAAGACGTGCCCAGCAGGGGACGGAGCTGAGGCATATTGAAAAAGGCGGTAATGCACTCGCTGAACAGGCCAGGCAAAACAGCAAAGGACCTGAGAAGCAGTTCAATCTCGGCTGGATTCCCTCTCCATTCAGCGTGAAGCTTGGCTACCAGCCAGCGGAAGTGAAAATTGAAGCAACCGCCCAAAAACCGATCATTGATGCTCAAATCAATAGGGTGAACCATACATATACACCAGGCAGTGTGAATGTCGAAATTCTACAAAAAAATGCGCTGGATATTGATTTCATCAATTTATATGCGGATGAGAAAGGAAAGTGAAAACATAGATGATCCTACAAACAAAATTTCATGGCGAACTCGAATTGGCAGAGAAAGAGATTTATGTATTTGAAAGCGGGATACCAGGATTTTTAGAAGAAAAAAAGTTTTGCTTACTAGCTTTGGATGACACACCCTTTTTCGTCCTGCAATCGATAGAAACAAAAGAGCTTGCCTTCATTGTGACCGATCCTTTTGAAGTGTTTCATGATTACGAAGTGAAGCTTACGGATGAGGTGTTATCTTCTTTACAAATAGAAACGGAACTGGAAGTCATCACTTTCGTCATCTTGACGATCCAGGACCCCTTCAATGAAACGACGGCTAATCTCCAGGCCCCAATTATCATAAACGGCCCAAAAAAAGTCGGAAAGCAATTCATCATGAATGCTAGTGAATACCGTACAAAGCACAAACTTTTTGAACCTCCAGCCGAACAGGAGGGGAAATGATGCTCGTATTGACCAGAAAACCGAATGAAGCAATCATGATTGGCGATGATATCGAAATTACAATCCTGTCCATTGAAGGGGATCAGATCAAACTCGGTATCAATGCCCCGAAAAACGTCGATATCCATAGGAAGGAAATCTATCTTTCCATTCAGCAGGAAAATAGAAAAGCCTCCAAAACAGAAACTAATTTTCTGGAAGGCATAAATGAGTATTTCAAGAAAAAATCGTAAAATCCGCTAAATATGTTTCCAAGCAGGTCGATATTAAATATACAACGATGGGCAGTGAAATAGGCGGCCGACTTATTCACTGCCCATCGTAAACAACCACATGGACGTGGGGACTTAAGACTCAAGGAGGAAACAAAAATGATTATCAATCACAATATCACAGCACTTAACACACATCGTCAACTAGGTGCAGCAACAAACGCACAATCCAAATCAATGGAGAAACTAGCATCAGGTATGCGCATCAATCGTGCAGGCGATGACGCAGCTGGTCTTGCAATCTCTGAAAAAATGCGTGGACAAATCCGCGGTCTGGATCAAGCTTCTCGTAATGCTCAAGATGGCATTTCAATGATTCAAACTGCAGAGGGTGCTTTAAACGAAACTCACGATATTCTTCAACGTATGCGTGAACTAGCTACTCAATCTGCAAACGATACTAACACTGATGCAGACCGTGGCGAACTTCAAAAAGAAGTAAACCAACTTTCAGAAGAAATATCTCGTATTGCTGAAAACACTGAATTCAATACTAAAAACCTTATCGATGGAACTGCTACAAACGTAACTTTCCAAATCGGTGCTAACGAAAACCAAAATATCAAAATTTCTATCAATGACATGAGCGCTACTGCTTTAAAAGTTGAGAATAACTTGAAAGCTGCTACAAACGGAGGAGACAAGGTTCTTGTAGATGGTGCTGGAAACGAAAAAGCTACATGGGCTGATGCAGTACCCGCTGACCCAGGTAATGGTGTTGCTGCAAAAGCGGCAGGTTACTACGATGCCGATGATAAATTAGTTCTAGCATCAGCAACTGCTCTTGACGATGATGCTGTTGGCGTTAAACAAGGTATCAACATCTCTGATCAAGCTTCAGCTGATTCAGCTATCACAGTAATTAATACTGCGATTGAAACAGTTTCTCAAGAACGTTCTAAACTAGGTGCTCACCAAAACCGTTTAGAGCACACAATCAACAATTTAGGAACTTCTTCAGAGAACTTAACGGCTGCTGAATCACGGATTCGTGACACCGATATGGCTAAAACAATGATGGATCAAACTAAGAACTCAATTCTTTCTCAAGCAGCACAAGCAATGTTGGCTCAAGCAAATTCAGCACCTCAAGGGGTTTTACAACTCCTTAGGTAAATTTGAAGGGCGTTTTATCTAGTAATGGATAAAATTATGACTGGGTGAATTGCTGGAACTTCCTAAAGCTGCATCAACCACAACGTAACTGGAAACGGTAAGCGTGATGGTCTGAAAATGATGGAGATGACATAATGGATAATCAGCAGCCAAGCTCCTTTGAGGAAACTCTGGAGAAGGTTCAACGACTAGGATATACAGTCTAAGGCGAAAGCTATGGCAATGAAATCCGTAGGGTGGCGGTAGCCATTCGAAGTGCCCAGCCCCTAATAAGATAAGGGTGAAGATATAGTCTGTTCTATGCTCGAAAGACATAGTCGCAAAGCAAGCGAACCAACAACCACAAGGCGTTTTACAACTTCTTCGTTAATTTTAGATTACCTGAAAGAGACTCTAGTTTTACTAGGGTCTCTTTTGTATAGAAAAATATAAGGACTCGGTTAGATAAACATGATTATCTAGCTCCGAAATACTATCACACAAGATAGCGTTAGTTTAGTTTTTTAATTTCTTGCCATATGTGAGTAACGGACCAATAACTTCTTTTTAGCATTTTTGCAATTTCATTTGTGGTATAACCATTTTCTTTAAGTTGTCTTAGTAATTTAATTTCATCTGGAGAATAGGGTTTAGAGCGATCTGAACTGCTGGTAAGAATCGTGTAATCAGGATACTTAGATTTCCATCTGAGTATTTCTTTTTGATTTCGGAATTCCCAAGAGGTTTTATATAACATTGAAGAACAAGTTTTTGCTACAGGTTCGATTAGTTCGAGGAAACGAAAAGTTTCTTTAACAGAAGTAGTTTTTAGAATATATCCATATCCGTCCTTACGAGAACTCAGCTTTAAGGAAGAATGATATGTGGTAAATATATGTTCCTTTAGTTTCTCTAATTCGTCTTTAGGATAACATTGAAGGTAAAGGTATATATGCGGTGTGAGGTAAATAATTTTTTTATTATGATTTACCCTATATGAGATGCTTAAAGAGCCATCATCCATGTATAGAATAGTTAGGAAATGTGGTAAAGTGCAATTTTTCAGTAATGTGAAAGGGAGATGTTTAGTTCCATCATTACTGTAAAAGTGTGGGAATAAATCCGTAAATAATTCTAAAGAAGCGGAACGGACACATTGACTTGCCGGAGTGATATATAATAATCCATCAAAAAATGAAATTTTCCATTTTCGATAAGCTTCCTGAGATGTGCCGTAGTGTTCCCGATAGCTATTGTTCTTTCTCCTGCTATTTTTATAAATTTTCGTTATTTCACCGTCACTTATAATGCTGGCATATAATATATTTTTCTGGATATCAGTAAGATTAATCATGAAAGCCTCCTTATATAATAGTGTAAGCTTATCTTCTTAATCCCATTTTATAATGTTATCCCCTCCAATAGCGAATGTTTGTTCTCTATATATGATAAATCCTTTGCAATACACTGTAAAGTTCCATTTCAGAACCGATATAAAAAGTAAAGAGAACATATTGGGGGCTATTTAGATGCTGGAGAGTTTGTCCACGAATATTCTTTCCTCACAACTTAGAACAGCAATCTCGGAAGGAATCAGTTCTTATTATCAGCGTGAAATGAATACACTTGCCTATTCGGAACAAAGAGTGGAATCTACTGTTGAGCCTTCACAAGAAAAGGTGCGGGAAATGGTGGATAGTTTGAACACCTTCCTGAATCCAACACATACGGCCGTTCGTTTTGAATATCATGAGAAGCTGAATGAGTATTATGTCAAGGTAGTGGATGACGTGACGGATGAGACGATCAGGGAAATTCCCCCGAAGAAGTTATTGGATTTCTATGCGGCAATGACGGAGTTTGTCGGCATAATGGTGGATGAAAAAATATAAGCGGGTGATCAATTTTGGTACGAATCAGTGGTTTAGCAAGCGGGATGGACATTGATGAATTAGTTAAGAGCATGATGCAGGCAGAACGGGTGCCGTTGGATAAACTGACACAGAAAAAGCAGTATTCCGAGTGGCAGCGGGATGATTACCGTTCGATGAATACAGCTTTATCAGAATTGGATACGCTCATTCGTGATGGTATTGGAAAGCAGTCTTCCTTCATTAAAAAGAAGGTGACGGTATCGAATCCAGATGCTGTATCAGTGAAAAATGTGAATTCTACCAGTGATTTTTCCGGGAATATAAAAGTGAATGGACTTGCCAAGGCGGCAACCATGACAAGTACGGAAAAATCAGCTGTTACCGACCCCAAAAAGAAACTATCGGAATTGGGTATCACGACTCCCAAAGATATTACGATACTGGCCATCAATAAGGATGGCGGTTTTGATACGGAAGTAAAAGATGGAGCAACAGTGGAAAAACCGTATACACTTACCCTTAATGCGGACGATACGTTAGAAAGTGTCATAAATAAAATTAATGCTAACTCGGGAGTGACTCTATTTTTAGATGAGACGTCCCAGAAATTTTCCATCACTGCTAAAAATACCGGTGATGCAAAAGATCGGCCTGAAATTGAGTTAGGGGGTACTGGAGATTTCTTCAATGTGCTAAAAATGAGCAGTAACAATGAAGGGGCTGGCGGCTCAAAAGGGGAAAATGCGTCCATTGTTTATAATGGACTGGAAATTTCCCGGCCTTCGAATACGTTTCAGATTAATGGAGCGGAAATAACGGTAAAGCAAAAAACGACGGATACAGTCACATTCTCATCAACAGCTGATGTCGATGCTATCCTGGACACGATCACTCAGTTTGTGAATAAATACAATGAAGTCATTAAAAAGGTTCAAGATAAAACGGGTGAAGCGAAATATCGCTCCTTTACCCCGCTTACCTCTGAGCAAAAAAAGGCAATGACAGAGGATGAAGTGAAGCTATGGGCAGAAAAAGCGAAGAGCGGAACGTTAAAAAGCGATTCGACCTTAAAAAGTCTCCTGACCACAATGAGGTCATCCCTATACACTTCGGTGGATGGAATCACTGGAAAAAACAATCTCAGCAGTTTGGGAATCACCACCACCAAGAATTATTTGGAAGGCGGTAAATTAACGATTGATGAGGACAAGCTCCGGGCAGCCATTAGTGAGGATCCGAATGCGATCTATGATATGTTCATGGCCAATGGTGCGGAAAAGAGCGACAAAGGACTCGCACGCCGGTTAAGGGATGATATAGAATCATCCATGAAGGCGATTACTGAAAAAGCCGGGAAGGCCGGATATGTTAATAACAATTTTACAATCGGAAAATTGGTTGATGGGCTGGATAAGAAGATTTCAACATTTGAGGCAAAGCTAACGAAATTGGAATCGCGCTATTACGGCCAGTTCACGGCGATGGAAAAAGCGATTCAAAAGGCAAATAGCCAAAGTGCATCGTTAGCTTCTTATTTTAGTTAAGGTAGTCGGAAAGGAAGTTCAATATGGCAATAAATAATCCTTATCAATCGTATCAGCAAAATTCAGTCAACACAGCATCACCGGGAGAGCTTACATTAATGCTTTATAATGGCTGTTTGAAGTTCATCATGCTTGGGAGGAAAGCCATTGAAGCAGGAAATATCGAGGTGAAGAATACGAACATCGTCAAGGCGCAAAATATTATCCGTGAATTGATGGTGACGCTGAATATGGATGCGGATGTATCCAAAGATATGATGAGTCTGTATGATTTCATGAACCGGCGTCTGATCGAAGCGAATCTGAAAAATGACGTTTCTGCTTTGGAAGAAGTGGAAGGACTTGTTACGGAGTTCCGGAATACGTGGAAGGAAGTAATCCAGATCAACCGGAAAAAACAATTCACCCAAAGCGGTCAAGTGTAATGGTGATTAGAGCCTTTCATGATTTGACTGCTGAATTACTTGCCGTACTGGAAGATCGCACGATTACAGAGCGTGATGTTAAAATAGAAAGGGTTACAAAGCTGATTGATCAGCGGGATGGACTCCTTTCCCAAATCAAACCTCCTTTTACTGCTGAAGAGCAGCAGCTGGGACGTGGAGTTCTGTTGCTCAACCAACAGGTCGATCACTTGCTGAAGCTCCAAAAGCAGGAGATACAGCGAGATATCCAGGAAATAAATAAGAAGAAAAAATCTTCCAATAAATACACGAATCCGTATGAAAGTCTATCAGTGGATGGCGTGTTCTATGATAAAAGAAATTGATTTCCTTACCTTTTGGAGTCCAAACGGTTTTTATGTTAAATATTTTTAAATTTTCTGTAAATAAAATAGGCTTAATTTTTTCTTTCTATCATAGCATTTGATATAATGAAGTTAGGGCAGACATCAACCCTTTCCAAACCTTCCGACAATTGTTTCATTATTTCGACATATTTCATGATGTGTTTCTAAAAGGAACCGGAGGGGTATTGTAGAATCTAACTGTATAGTCTTAATTTAAGGAGGACTCACTTTATGAATTACAACGTACGCGGTGAAAACATTGAGGTAACTCCAGCAATTCGAGAATACGTCGAAAAGAAAATTGGCAAGTTAGAACGATATTTTAACAATACACCAGATGCAAATGTGTTAGTCAATTTAAAAGTGAACAATAATACATCAAAGGTCGAAGTGACGATTCCCATGCAGAATTTGGTTCTTCGGGCTGAAGAGGAAAATGCGGATATGTATGCTGCCATTGACTTGATCAATGATAAGCTTGAACGCCAAATTCGTAAACATAAAACGAAGGTCAATCGCAAGTTCCGAAACAATCTATCGACTACACCCGATGCATTCGCCTTCAATACGGAAGCTGACGAAGTGGTGGATGAATTCGAAGACGATAATGATATTGAAGTGGTCCGCAATAAACGCTTTGATTTAAAGCCAATGGACAGTGAAGAAGCGATTTTACAAATGAATATGCTTGGTCACAGTTTCTTCGTTTACACGAATGCGGATACTAATACAACAAACGTAGTGTACCGCCGAAAAGATGGACGCTATGGATTGATTGAACCTAGTTAATTATTATTCTAAGATCAAAAGCACAGCCCAGCCTCTGGGTTGTGCTTTTTTGCATGTTGATAGAATCCGTTTGAAACGTAAAAAATGATTGCTTTTTTTGTTCTCTAAAACACACGAAAGTTCACTTAATAGAGCACTATTTGTTCTTTATTAAGATAAATAGTTAATTTTACCTATTCAAATACCCCTATCTTTTGCACTATACTCGAATTGTTAGTTCTTTAAAAAGAACAATAAGTTATTTATAGAAAACGATTTGATCAAGGTGCAGAGGGGGTTGGATTATTTGTATCGAAAGAATTGCCATACATGCCATAGGGCTTCTTTTAGCAGTGCGGAATATGGAAAGTGGCTTTGCCCGACCTGCGGTGAGGATTTAACTGCGCAAAAAGCCCACGATGCACATACAATCGAGAGAATCAATACACCCCAACGAAATTTTAAGCAGAGTAATATTTACTATTATACAAAAAAACGAAATTGAATTAGTCTATGAAAAATTACCTGAACTTCGAATTTTCTTAATATTGTAATATTTTGTCGGATAAAAGTTTTTGCATTTATGTGGATTACCGACATAAAATAGCAATATATGGAGTACGTATCCGTTATAATATGATTATAGGTAATGTATTTGGTAATAAATACCACGACAAAGGCAAACTCCTTGAAAAATGAGGGCGCAAAGGCACAGGTCTAAGGTCCTTGTGACTATGATGGCTGGTCTGCCTGAAATACAAGAGTATTTTAGGAGGTAGAAGAGGTGGCTAATGTGGAAATGGATCAAGAATGGGTGAAATTGATTTCTGAAGCAAGAAGCTTGGGTTTCAAAAAGGAGGAAATCATTGCTTTTTTTAAACGGGAAAGCCTTGAGGCAACATTTGAGGAGAACGATGGAAAATAGGTTCCGAACAAATTCGAGAACATCCCTATAAACAGTGGTTCGATTCATAGCTGTTTATAGGGTTTATTCTTCCTTGAGATTCTAGCTTATTCAAACTGTATTCTTCAGGATTATGTAAGTAAACTAGTGCACTACCACTCTACTCTTCTTTATCTTTTCTCCATTTATTAAACTCGATGAATTCCCTGAATTGTTGTTTTGAGACACCCGAATTCATGGCTTCCTCAACGATTTTCATCCAGTCATTGTCCAAGGTTTCCTTATTTGGTGCATCGTAAAGCAGGGCATCAACAGGGATGTTAAGTACGGAGGAGATTTTTTCAAGAAATTGAATAGAAGGATTCGTTTGTAAGTTCCGCTCGAGCGAACTTAAATAAGACTTTGCAACACCCGCTTTATCGGCAAGTTCAGTCATCGACATTTTCTTTTCTTCTCGCAGTTTTTTTACACGTTCACCAATCATCAATACCACCTCGAAACATGTTCTATTTATCTTCCGCTAATAAGTTTCGGCAGCCCACCTTATCATTCAAAACATGACGCCTGTAAGGTTGGATTACCTTGACATGCTATCTCTAGAGAGGACACAGCATCTAGTGATGGAAGGTTATGGATAATTCACATTTGCTTATGGAATAGTGGGGAGTTTGCAACATATTTTTTATACTTCCTCCTATTTTAACAGTTTTACTCCTCATTTATCCATTGTTTTTCGCAAGAATTGCATTCAGGTCTATACCAGGGAAGTGACATGAAGTTGTACCTCTATGACAGAAGTGGTAAAATTAAGCGTGCATTAGTAATAATAGAAGGTGTGTTTCTTCTTACTTATATGAATTTTGTCATTGAACGATCATTACCATAATAGAGGAGCGTTATTGAATGCTTAATATATTAAATAAAGTTTTTGATCCGAATAAGCGAGAAATCAAACGTTTAGAAAAAATCGCCGATCAGGTCGAAGCGCTGGCTGATGAGACTGCTGCGCTATCGGATGAACAGTTGCGTTCCAAAACGGATGAGTTTAAAGAGCGTTATCAAAATGGGGAAACCGTTGATGATTTGCTTGTAGAGGCTTTTGCGGTTGCGCGTGAAGGGGCAAAGCGTGCTCTCGGCTTATATCCTTACCGTGTTCAGATCATGGGTGGGGCATCCCTTCATGATGGAAATATCTCCGAGATGAAAACAGGGGAAGGTAAAACCTTAACATCCACGATGCCGGTTTATTTAAACGCGCTTACCGGTAAAGGTGTACATGTCGTTACTGTCAATGAATACTTGGCACACCGTGATGCCACCGAAATGGGTGTATTGTATGATTTCCTCGGTTTGACCGTCGGGTTGAATTTGAACAGTCATTCTAAAGAAGAAAAGCAGGCAGCGTATAATGCTGACATTACGTACAGTACGAATAATGAGTTAGGTTTTGATTATCTTCGTGACAATATGGTGTTATATAAAGAACAAATGGTACAGCGTCCGCTGCACTTCGCTGTCATCGATGAGGTCGATTCGATTTTGATTGATGAGGCGAGAACGCCATTGATCATTTCCGGTTCGGCACAGAAATCGGCTCAGCTTTATATCCAGGCCAATGCGTTTGTAAGAACCTTAAAGAAAGATACGGACTACACATATGATGAGAAGACAAAAGGTGTTCAGCTGACGGAAGATGGGATGAATCGAGCTGAAAAAGCGTTTAATATCGATAATTTATTCGATATTAGTCACGTTACTTTGAATCATCATATCAATCAGGCTTTAAAGGCTCATGTTTCCATGCATTTGGATGTGGATTATGTCGTCCAGGAAGGCGAGATAGTCATCGTTGACCAATTCACTGGCCGTTTGATGAAAGGCCGCCGTTACAGTGAAGGTCTTCACCAGGCGATCGAAGCGAAAGAAGGACTTGAAATCCAAAATGAAAGTATGACTCTTGCGACGATTACATTCCAGAACTATTTCAGGATGTATGAAAAACTTTCAGGTATGACCGGTACAGCCAAAACGGAAGAAGAGGAATTCCGCAATATTTATAATATGAATGTCATTGCGATCCCGACAAACAGGAATATCATCAGGGATGACAGGGCAGATCTTATATATGCGACAACTGATGGGAAATTCAAGGCTGTTGTGGAAGACATCGCCGAACGTTATACAAAGGGTCAGCCTGTGCTTGTCGGAACGGTTGCCATCGAAACATCTGAGGTCATATCTGCCTATTTATCCAAAAAAGGAATCCCTCACGATGTTTTGAATGCCAAGAACCATGAGCGTGAAGCGGAAATCATTGCGAATGCAGGTAATCAAGGCTCAGTAACGATCGCTACGAACATGGCAGGGCGCGGTACGGATATCAAGCTTGGTGAAGGTGTCAAGGAGCTCGGGGGCCTTGCTGTCATCGGCACGGAACGTCATGAAAGCAGGCGTATAGATAACCAGCTGCGTGGCCGGTCCGGCCGTCAGGGAGATCCAGGGGTCACTCAATTCTATTTATCAATGGAAGATGAATTGATGCGCCGCTTCGGTTCGGATAACATGAAAAACATGATGGCACGCCTAGGTATGGATGATTCCCAGCCAATTCAAAGTAAAATGGTGACAAGGGCCGTTGAATCCGCACAGAAACGGGTCGAAGGCAATAACTTCGATTCACGTAAGCAATTACTGCAGTATGATGATGTTCTCCGTCAACAACGGGAAATTATCTATAAACAGCGTTTCGATGTCATGGAAAGTGAAAACTTACGTGAAATCGTCGAAACGATGATCACGGCATCCATCCAGCGAAATGTTGTCGCGTTTGCACCAATGGGCGATGAGGAAGGCTGGAATTTACAAGGCCTTGTCGATTACCTGAATGGTAACCTATTCAATGAAGGTTCAATCACTGTGGCTGATTTGGAAGGGAAAAACGAATCGGAATTGGTTGAGTTCATTTTAGCCAAAGTGAAAGAAGGCTATGACCAAAAAGAAGAAGAGCTATCTGAAGAACAAATGCGTGAATTCGAAAAAGTAATCGTTCTTCGTGCAGTCGATAGTAAGTGGATGGACCATATTGATGCAATGGAGCAACTGCGCCAAGGGATCCACCTTCGTGCTTATGGCCAGATTGATCCTTTACGTGAATATCAATCTGAAGGTTTTGCGATGTTTGAAGCCATGATTGCTTCAATGGAAGATGAAGTCGCGAAATACATCATGAAGGCTGAAATCCGCAACAATTTGGAACGCAAGGAAGTCATAAAAGGACAAGCGGTCAATCCGAAGGAAGAAGACGGGGGAAAAGTGAAAAAAGCCCCTGCCCGTAAAAAGGAAGACGTTGGCAGAAACGCGTTATGCCCATGCGGCAGCGGTAAAAAATATAAGAATTGCCATGGCAATTTAGGCTAAAGTTAGGTGTATAATGAAGATGAGACGGTTAAGTCCAAGGCTAGCCGCCTCTTTTCATGTTTAGTTTGCATATAGTTTGAAGAGGTTTATTTGTAATGAAGGGAATCCCTCTTCAGGGATTTTTTTTAACATACTTAATGAGGTGAAGAGAAATGGAATTAGCAGAAATAAGAAATGAACTTGAACGGACAGCGCAACGATTAACGGACTTTAGGGGGTCTCTTTGACTTAGATGAAAAAGAGGCACGAATCGCACAGCTGGAAAATGAGATGACACATCCCGATTTTTGGAATGATCAGCAAAAAGCACAAACTGTCATCAATGAAACGAATGCTTTGAAAGAACAAGTCAATCAATTGTCCGACCTGAATGAATCATATGAAAATCTGGATTTGACATATGAATTAGTGAAAGAGGAGAATGATCAAGAACTTTTAGCGGAGCTGGAAGAAGAAATCACGGTTCTTGCACAAAAGATGAATGACTTTGAACTTCAACTTTTATTAAGTGAAGAATATGACTCGAAAAATGCCATTCTTGAACTGCATCCTGGTGCAGGCGGTACGGAGTCCCAGGATTGGGGTTCCATGCTGTTGCGCATGTATACAAGATGGGGTGAAAAAAGAGGCTTTAAAGTGGAAACCCTTGATTACCTTCCAGGTGATGAAGCTGGGATCAAGAGTGTCACTTTAATTTTCAAAGGCCATAACGCCTATGGTTATTTGAAAGCGGAAAAAGGGGTACACCGTCTTGTCCGTATTTCTCCTTTCGATTCCTCAGGACGACGCCACACTTCATTCGTTTCATGTGAAGTCATGCCGGAATTCGATGAGACGATCAATATAGAAGTACGTACGGAAGATTTGAAAATTGATACGTACCGGGCAAGTGGTGCAGGTGGTCAGCATATCAATACAACGGACTCAGCGGTCCGGATCACCCATTTACCTACGAACACCGTGGTAACGTGCCAAAACGAGAGATCTCAAATCAAAAATAAGGCCCAGGCCATGAATATGCTGAAAGCCAAATTGTATCAACGTGAAATTGAACAGCAACAAGCGGAATTGGATGAAATCCGCGGGGAGCAAAAGGAAATTGGCTGGGGAAGCCAAATTCGTTCTTATGTTTTCCATCCGTATTCCATGGTTAAAGATCACCGTACCAGTGCGGAGACCGGGAACTTGGGAGCTGTCATGGATGGGGATATCGATATGTTCATTGATGCGTACTTGCGCTCAAAATTATAAGATCAGCCAGTCGGACCGGTTTCCCCGGTCCGGCTTTTTTATGATTTCCTTTTTAACGAATCTTCTGGCTGACATTTACAGGATTGAAAAGGGATGCTCTATCTCGTTCGGCCAATACTAGATAATAATGATGGTTCGAGGAGACTTATGCAAAATGAAGAGAAGATACCGGGAGCAGAGGCACCCTTTCATTCAAAAGTTAACGGAGTATGGATTGGTGATTGTCGGTTCGTCCATAATTGCCATTGGTTTTAATGTGTTTTTACTGCCTAACCAGGTCGCATCCGGAGGGGTCAGCGGGATTAGCACGATTCTCGATTCAACTCTCGGTTGGGAGCCGGCTTATGTTCTTTGGGGTTTTAATATCCCTTTGTTCATTGCGGGGCTTATTGTCCTCGGAAGGCATTTCGGAGCCAAAAGCCTGATTGGAACCTTGTTTCTGCCTTTAGTGGTATTTCTGACAAAGGATTGGGAGGCATGGACGAATGATGCATTGCTTGGTTCGATTTGCGGGGGGATGATGGTCGGGCTTGGGCTGGGGATCGTCTTTCGCGGCAAGGGTTCCACAGGGGGGACCGATTTGGCGGCACAGATTTTCCATAAGTATACCCATCTGTCATTGGGGACCTGTGTGGCTGTCATTGATGGAATCATCGTTTTAAGTGCTGCCATCGTTTTTGATATTGAAAAAGGCCTTTATGCATTGATTGGACTATATGTGACAAGCAAGACGATCGACCTCGTCCAGATTGGATTGAACCGTTCGAAGATGTCACTTATCATCACGAATAAAGAAATGGAAGTAAGGGATGCTATCATACATGAGCTGGACCGGGGTGTAACAGGCATCTCCGGGTATGGCGGCTATACGGATGATACTCGTCCAATTTTGATGTGCGTAATAGACCAGTCGGAATTCACCAAATTGAAACAATTGGTGAAACTCGTTGACCCTAAAGCGTTTGTAATTGTAATGGACGCATCGGAGGTACTTGGGGAGGGTTTTAAACTGGATTGAAATTGGTATAATGTTCTTGTGCTGGTATAAATCAGAGGGGGTAAGTTCAATGAAAATGAAGTGGTTAGCTTTAGTTCTGGGTACTTCTTTGGCCTTGGCTGCATGCGGTGGGAACGATGATGCTGCAGATAAAGAGCCTGCAAGTGAAAATAACGAAACGACTACGGCAGGTGCCGGTGATGCCGCAAAAATTTATGAAAACAAATGTTCAAGCTGCCATGCAGTGAATCTTGAAGGCGGCGTGGGACCCAACTTGACGAAGGTAGGCTCCAAGCTATCAAAAGAAGACATTGAAAAAGTCATTGCCAATGGTCAAGGCGGAATGCCAAAAGGTATAATCAAGGGCAAGGAAGCGAGCATGGTCGCTGAATGGCTTGCTGAACATAAATAATGATTAATGAAACGTTCTGCTTAGCGGGACGTTTCATTTAGCCTCCATTAAACCCTCGAAACAACTCACGATCAACCCCTTATCAAGCAATCAAAATCCTGGAATTATTACATAGATGTTGATATATGTCTAACTGAAATGAAACTGTAATATTTTTTATGCTTAATTTGACAAAATATGATGTTATAATGTTTCTGTGCTCAAGTAAGAGAGATTCCTGTCAGATTTCAGTGAAAATTGTCGAAAAGCTGTAGATACATAGTGATAATCCAAGCAAATTAGGTGGTTTTAGAATGATAGAAATGATAGATGTGAAAAAGACATATCCAAATGGCGTAATTGCCATTAATGGTATCAATGTGAAAATAAAGCCAGGCGAATTCGTTTATGTAGTGGGTCCGAGCGGTGCCGGAAAATCGACCTTCATCAAAATGATGTATAGGGAAGAAAAGCCTACAAGCGGTAATATCTTGGTCAATGGAGTAAGCCTGCCAAGTATCCGCAATTCGAAAGTTCCTCTATTCCGCCGTAATATCGGTATGGTATTCCAAGATTTTAAACTCCTTCAAACATTCACTGCATATGAAAATGTTGCTTTTGCCATGGAAGTTATTGAAAAGGAACCAGAAGAAATCAAAAAGAGAGTCATGGAAGTTCTTGATCTGGTTGGCATTAAACATAAAGCGAGAATGCTTCCTTCCGAGTTATCTGGTGGGGAACAGCAAAGGGTTGCAATAGCCCGTTCGATCGTCAATGATCCCAAGGTAGTCATAGCCGACGAGCCTACAGGTAATCTTGATCCCGAAACATCATGGGAAATCATGAACATATTCGAAGAAATTAATAAACGCGGAACTACACTTGTCATGGCCACACATAATAGGGACATCGTCAACAATATTAAACGACGTGTCATTGCCATTGAAAGTGGAAAAATAGTTCGCGATGAACATCGAGGTGATTACGGATATGAAATTTAGAACATTGCTCCGTCACTTCCGTGAAAGTTTTAAAAATATTGGCCGTAATGGATGGATGACGTTTGCTTCAGTCAGTGCAGTAACGGTCACTCTAACTTTGGTTGGCGTCTTTTTAGTGCTCATGATGAATTTAAATCATATCGCGGGAAATGTGGAGAAAGATGTCGAAGTTCGTGCACATATTGATAATGCGGCGAATGATGACGATATAAAAGCTATAGGTAAGCAAATTACGGAGATAAACGGAATCGAATCAGTGATTTTCTCTCCAAAAGATGAAGAGCTTACTAATTTAATAGATGATTTAGGAGATAATGGTGAGGCTTTTAAACCATTTGAACAGGATAACCCATTAAGGGACGTTTATGTTATCAAAACGAAATCTCCGCAAGATGTCATCAAGGTGGCAAAAAAGATCGAAGGTATGGAATATATCCAAAGTGTTAAATATGGACAAGGCTACGTCGAGAAATTATTCAGCTTTGTTAATATTGCTAGAAACATAGGGATCGTTCTTATTGTAGGATTACTATTTACTGCAATGTTCCTGATTTCGAATACGATTAAAATTACCATTGTAGCCAGAAGAAAAGAAATTGAGATCATGAGATTGGTAGGAGCGACGAATACATTCATCCGTTGGCCATTCTTCTTGGAAGGACTTTGGTTGGGAGTCCTCGGTTCCATCATTCCGATAGGTCTGATTGCAGTACTCTACTATAATCTTTATAAATATGCAGCACCGCAGATTACGTTCAAATTCATAGATTTCTTGCCTGCAAATCCGTTTATTTATCAAGTATCGGCCATCCTCATCGTAATTGGTGCGGTTATCGGAATATGGGGCAGCTTGATGTCCGTCAGGAAGTTCTTGAAAGTATAAAATTGTATCTTTACTCGAAAGCCAAAAGTAGCCAGACATAAATAGAGAGACGTTACAAGGCAAGGATGTAACGGGTTGAAAGGGGAAATGAAACGTGAAAAAAAATATCATTGCCATGAATGCCTCCATCATGATCGGGTTGGGAAGCATTCTAGCGGCACCTTCGGTTTATGCTGAGTCTATTTCGGATTTAGAAAAACAGAAAGAATCCATCCAGGAGAAACGTTCAGGTGTTGAATCGAATATTTCCGATACGGAAAAGAAAATCGATAGCCTGCAGGATAAGCAAATGACAGCAGAAGACCAAATCGCTGCCATTGAAGCGAAAATCGCAGAGTCCGCAAAAAAAATCGATGCTAAAAATGCTGAAATTACACAAACGAAAAAAGAAATCGAAGCATTGAAAGAAGAGATTAAAGTATTAAAAGAGCGGATCGCCAAACGTAATGAAGTATTGAAGGAAAGGGCACTTTCTTTCCAGGAGACTGGCGGGGACGTGAACTACCTTGAAGTATTATTCGGATCATCCAGTTTTGGGGATTTAGTTGACCGTGTCGGAGCTGTAGCGACAATCGCTGAAGCCGACCGCGATATTTTAAAGGAGCATGAGCTGGATAAAAAGGATCTGGAAGAAAAGCAAAAAGCTGTTGAAACGAAGCTTGCCAGTTTAGAAGTGGCGAAAGCCGAACTATTGGAAATTCAAAAGCAACAAAAACAGCAGAAGCAAGAAAAGGATGCATTGGTTAAAAAATTAAAGCAACAAACTGAAAGGCATGAAGATGAGAAGATGGGTCTAGAGGAAGAAAAAGCGAATCTTGCTGCTCAAGAAAAAGCCATCAAATCAGCCATCAGCTTAGAACATCAACGTCTTGCCGAATTGGAAGCAGCTCGTAAAAAAGCGGCAGCCGAAGCGAAAAAACGTGCAGAGCAAGAAGCGGCACAAGCGGCTGCACAAGCAGCATCACAAGCTGCATCACAAGCTGCATCACAAGCATCTGAATCAAAAAAACAATCCAGTTCTTCAGGATATAGTGCAAAAAGAAACAGTTCATCATCATCTTCACCGGCTTCGTCTAATGTAAGTCAAGCGCCAGCCGTATCATCGGGTACTTTCACTAGACCTAGTGCAGGATATGTATCTTCAACAATGGGTGAACGTTGGAATAAACAGCATGCCGGCATCGATATCGCTGCTAGCGGAACGGTTCCAATTGTAGCTGCAGCCGACGGAGTCGTAAGCCGTTCTTACTTCTCAAGTTCATACGGTAACGTCATCTTCGTTACCCATTCAATCGGCGGTCAGCAATGGACTACGGTATATGCACATATGAACTCCAGACTAGCGAGCGAAGGTGCTGTAGTCGCCAAAGGTCAACAAATTGGCATCATGGGGAATACAGGACGTTCATATGGTCAGCATTTACACTTTGAGCTACATAAAGGTGCATGGAATTATAGCAAGTCAAATGCTGTTAATCCATTAAACTATATACCAAATTAATACCCAATATATCAAAAGAAAAACAGACCAGGATAAATTCCTGGTCTGTTTTTTTATGTAGGTGTCATCATTTTCTATAAGCATATTCTTTCCATTACCATCATATAGTGAATTACATATCAGGTCAGAAATGGGGATAAATATGGTCAAAAAATGGGTACTTCCTCTAGTAATCATCATGTCACTTGCCATTGGAGCAGTCGGGGGCATATATTGGACAAGCCTTCCGGCCAAGAATGAAGCAAAGGATGAAAGCCAAGAAATATCGAAGGATAAGGAATGGGCAAAAGTGGAACAAGCTTACGGCTTGATCGTAAGTCAGTATGTAGAACAGGTGGACGGCTCCAACCTGGTGGAGGGAGCCATCCAAGGCATGCTGTCAGCGCTGAAAGATCCTTATTCCGTATATATGGACAAGGAGACCGCTAAGCAATTCAATGAAACCCTGGACTCCTCTTTTGAAGGGATCGGGACTGAAATCGGAATGGAAGATGGTAAGGTTATAATTGTTTCTCCTTACAAAGACTCGCCTGCTGAAAAAGCTGGATTAAAGCCGAAAGATCAAATCCTCAAGGTGAATGGTGAAAGTGTAGAAGGGTTGGATCTGTATGAAACACGCCTGAAAATCCGCGGCGAAAAAGGGTCACCCGTCAAAATGGAAATAAAGCGGGCAGGGATTGATAATCCACTTGAATTCAATATGGTGCGTGCCGAAATTCCATTGGATACCGTATTTTCATCAATTAAGGAAGTCGGCGGAGAACAAATCGGTTATATCGAGTTGACCACATTCTCGGAAAATACTGCAAGTGATTTCAAAAAGCAGATGAAGAAGCTGGAAAAGACGGGAATTAAGGGCTTGGTCATAGATGTACGCGGCAATCCAGGCGGCCTTCTTTCCAGTGTGGAAACGATTCTTGGCGAGTTCATCACAAAAGACAAGCCCTATTTGCAAATTGCAGAAAGAACGGGGGAAACACAATCGTTTTTCACAAGCCTTAAGAAAGCGAAAAGTTATCCCATTGCCGTCTTGACGGATAAAGGCAGCGCCTCAGCCTCGGAAATCCTGGCTGGCGCCATGCAAGAGGCGGGAGGCTATCCATTGGTTGGCGAGAAGACTTTCGGGAAAGGCACAGTACAGCAAGCTGTACCAATGGGTGATGGCAGTAAGATTAAACTTACGTTATATAAGTGGCTGACTCCATCAGGGAACTGGATCCACAAAAAAGGGATCGAACCGACGATCAAAGTCAAACAACCTGAGTATTTTGATGCCCATCAGCTGGCCATTGAGAAGGTGTTGGAGCGGGATATGAATGATGAACAAATCCAGTATGCCCAAAGCATTCTGAAAGGACTCGGATTTGAGCCGGGTCGTGAGGATGGATATTATGATTGGAGTACAGAAATCGCAGTAAAGGCATTCCAAAAACAATTCGGCCTGGAAGTGACCGGTAAGCTGGATGCTAAAACCGCAGCGCATCTGGAATCCGCCATTCTGGAAAAGATCCAGGATGAAGATAATGATATCCAGTTACGCACGGCTTTGAATTATTTAGTGAAGTAAACTTGATGGCATCGTTCCCCTTGGAGCGGTGCCTCTTTTGCATTTAATCGTTCCTTGCCTGCTAACTTGAAGGCAGTATAGGGGGAACTTGAGATAAACCTACTTTTTCTGCATCTTAATAGGCATGGAGGCTACATTTTTGATAGAATAGGAGGTAACTGACCAGAACGAAATTTGACAAAATTTTGATTACTTTTGAGGATGGTGGAAAGAAATTGACAACGGATTGGCTGATTGCATGCTTAATGGGATTAGGGAAACTTTTCCTTCACCCTTTGCTTTATGTTTCGATTGCCTATTGCTTATTCATCGGCTATCTTCGCGTTAAACAGGAACGACATGATTTTACTACGAAGATCTACAGTTTTTCCATGGAGTTGCGTTCCATGCTGCCTCAAGGATTGATAGGGGGATTGATCCTTTCCTTCCTCACGCTGGCTACCGGACTCGCCATTCCATTGGCGGCAATGCCCATCATGGCAGTGGTAACGGTATTGGCGATGCTATCCATGAAAAAGAGGTTTGTTTCCCCCGTTTATACAATGGGGCTCACATTCTTTATCCTGTTCTTTTTATATGATAGAGATATCGAGCTGACGTTATTTCAGGATGCCCTTAATCAACTGGATCGGTCCGTTTATCCGACACTTGTTATTTTAATGGGGTTATTACTGATTGCTGAAGGGTTTTTGATTGTTGCTAATGGAAGTAAAAAGGTCTCTCCTCACTTGGAGGTATCCAAGAGGGGGCAGCCGATAGGTGTGTATGTTTCACAGCGAGTCTGGCTAATTCCCATGTTCGTTATGATTCCTGGAGGACAACTTCCAGCGCCTTTCGAATGGTATCCGGTTTTTACAATAGGGGACATGTCCCTGTCGCCGATCGTACTGCCCATTTTAATCGGCTTTAAGCAAAAAGTTCATGGGACGCTCCCTGAACTGGCCATTAAGGCGCAAGGCAAAAAGGTAGGGGCATTGGGAATTGTGATTACGGTATTGGCGACATTTGGTTACTGGTACCCTCCATTGGCAATCATAACGGTTGTTTTGGCAATCCTTGGCCGTGAATTCCTGCATCATTCCCAAAAGGCAATGGATCAAAAGCTTCCTTTTTATTTTTCGAAAAGTAAGCTGGGTGTCCAGATCTTAGGCGTTATCCCTCAATCTCCGGCAGATAAAATGGGGTTGCAAAAAGGCGAGGTCATTTCGAAAATAAATGGGGTCGTCGTCAGGGAAGAAGAAGAGTTATACAGGGCGCTACAAATAAACCGGGCACATTGCAAGCTCGAGGTCATCGATAATAATGAACAGATTCGTTTTGTGCAAAGAGCTCTATTTGACGGGGAGCATTACGAACTGGGCCTCTTGTTCGTTGACGATCAATTGAAGGAAAGCGGACAAGTGGGTTAATGACATAAAATAAAAAGGCCTTTCTCGAATTATATCGGGAAAGGCCTTTTTCAATGGAAACGTGTTATTACTTTTCAAGCATGATTTTTTCTATATCTTCCAGCATTTTATTGGCTGCAATTACTCCGCCAGCTGTATTCCATGTTGCGTCGCTAACCTCATGGGCATTTCCGTTTTTGACTGCATCAAGGTTTTTCCAAAGTGGATCATTCGTCCATTCTTTTGCTGTGCTTAGGGCTTGTTTGTCGCCTTCAGGAGCGTAAGTGAAGTAGAAGAGAATATCTCCATCCATTTTAGGGATGACTTCTTTTCCAACCTCAATGGCAAGGTTGCCTAATTTATTATCTGCAGTGAAAAGTTCCTTCTGTTGTTCTGCACGTTTAAATCCTAATTGATCGAAAATCACTCCAGAGAATGAATCTGTGTAATAAATACGAGTAGTTCCAGCCATGAAACGAACAATGGAAACTTCTTGATTTACTTTATCACCCAATTTAGCTTTAAGATCTTCAGTGTTTTTATCGAATTCCGCAATTACATCGTTACCTTTTTCTTCAAGGTTCAAGGCTTTTGCATATAGTTTAAAGTTTTCTTTCCAATCTCCTCTTAGCGTTTCCGAGAAAACGGTAGGGGCGATTGCATTTAATTTATCATAAACAGCTTCTTGGCGTATCTTGCTTCCGATAATCAAGTCAGGCTTCAGTGATGCGATTTTCTCTAAATTAACTTCATGTTCAACACCAACAACTTCGACCCCATCCATATCATCTTTAATATGGTCGTACCAAGGGTCACCAAGCCATGATTGAACGGCACCAACAGGTTTAATTCCTAAAGCGATCAATGCTTCAGTACCTTCATTTGTTAAAACGACGACTCTTTTAGGCGTTTCTTTCAACTCGGCAGTGCCCATGGCATGCTCAACTTTGTAGCTTTTCTCATCTTTCTTGTCTTCAGCTTTATTTCCATCGGCCTTTTCATCCGAATTCCCGCAAGCTGCTAAAAGGAAGACTGCAAATATTGTAAAAATCGTTAATAAAGACTTAAATCTAAACATCTATGTATCCCTCCCAATTTGTCAGCAAATGATAATCATTCGCACTTACCAGCATCATCATAAAATGAATATACTTTTCTGTCAATATATAATTGAAAATGATTCTCAAATTCGTTGACATAATCCTGTTAACGCCAGTACAATTGAATTAAATACTGATATACAAACGTGATTGGAAAGGTAACTGGATATGTTATTAAAAAATTCATGGCAGAAATGGATGGGGCTGTTCATTACCATTCTTTTGCTGCTGTTTTTACTGTGCTCAAGCATTGTATACGGTTATACGGATACAACATGGAAAATGGCCATCAATGCTTTTACCGATTTCAATGGGACGAATGAACACATTGTCATTCAATCAGTCAGACTTCCGCGTGCCCTGATCGCTTCGGCCATCGGTGCAAGTTTAGCCATCTCGGGGGTTTTGATGCAAACGCTAACTAAAAACCCGCTCGCCTCCCCTGATATATTCGGGGTCAATGCCGGGGCGGGATTAGCGGTGGTCACAGGTGTCACCGTTTTTGGGATAAGCAATCTTCAAGTATTCACATGGCTGTCATTCCTAGGGGCTGCCATAGCAGCGATAAGCATATATTTGATTGGAAGCATGGGACGCGGCGGCTTGACACCGATGAAGCTGACATTGGCCGGTGCAGCCATGACAGCGATGGTAGCTTCCCTTACACAAGGTCTTCTTGTTTCTAATGAGGCTCTTTTAGAGCAAGTCCTATTCTGGCTTGCCGGGTCCGTTTCCGGTAGAAGCCTGGACAATTTAGTTGCCGTCCTGCCTTATCTTGTCGCAGGCTGGGGCCTTGCCTTGATCATGTCCGGTAAAATGAATGTGTTATCCATGGGTGAAGATGTTGCAAAAGGTCTTGGACTGAATATAGCATTCCTTAAACTGGTCCTGGGGCTGGCAATCATCCTGCTTGCTGGCGGATCAGTAGCGGTTGCGGGTCCGATTGGCTTTATAGGAATCGTCGTTCCGCATCTTACCCGTTCTATAGTAGGCATCGATCATCGCTGGTTGATTCCCTTCTCTGGACTTTTCGGGGCGGTGCTTTTGATTGCAGCCGATGTCATATCCAGGTATATCCTGATGCCTCGAGAAGTTCCGGTTGGAGTCATGACAGCCATTATCGGGACCCCATTCTTTATTTATATAGCTAGAAAGGGGTTCAGCGGTCGATGAAGTCATATAAGAGCTTTCGTTTGTTTAATGAAAAAATATCATTCTTGATCGATAAAAAAGCCATGATCGTGATTTTCATATTATTTTTAGTCACTTCACTAGTGTTTGTGATCAGTACTGGAGTGGGTGAAATGAATATAAATCCGCTAAGTGTTCTCCAGGTCTTTATCGGAGGGGGGACGGAGAGCGACCGGCTTATTATCCAATCTTTCCGCCTGCCTAGAATAATTGTTGCCCTGTTGGTAGGGATGGGCCTTGCTGTAGCTGGTGGAATCCTTCAAGGGATGATTCGAAATCCACTTGCTTCACCTGATATCTTGGGGATTACGGGAGGAGCGACTGTAGCGGTCGTTGGATTCTTGGCCATTTTTAGCGATAAGAACCATTCATTAACGGTGAGCATCAATTGGCTGCCGTTAGCTGCCTTCATTGGGGCGACAGTCGTGGCCTTACTTGTTTATTCATTAGCCTGGAAAAATGGGGTTCCCCCGATTAGGCTTGTGTTGATCGGGATTGGGGTGATGGCTTTAATGAAGGCGCTCACTACGATGATGATGATTCTTGGCCCCGTCTATCAAGCGAGCCAGGCAAACCTTTGGATCACCGGGTCAGTGTCCACCTCCACCTGGAATAATATCGCTGTACTGGCACCATGGACGATTTTATTCCTGTTAATCGCCTTCCTGTATGCCAGAAATATTAATTTACAGGAGCTGGGGGATGACCTGGCAACGGGGCTTGGGGGACATGTCCAAAAACAGCGGTTTACATTATTGATGATCAGTACGGCCTTGATTGGCGGTTCCACAGCTTTTGCTGGGGGAATAGGATTTGTGGGATTAATGGCACCGCACATGGCCAGAAGGCTGGTTGGTTCTAGTTTTGGAGTGTTACTGCCTACCTCGGCTTTGCTTGGCGGCATCCTGGTTATGGTGGCGGATTTGATTGGACGGACCTTGTTCTCACCTTTGGAAATACCGGCTGGTGTCTTCACAGCGAGCATCGGGGCACCATACTTCATTTATTTACTATATAAAACGAGGAATTCGTAATTCCGGTACATGCAAAAAAAAGCAGCCATCCTAGGTATGGCTGCTTCTTTATTTCTTTAAGCTTCTTTAGCTGCTTCAATTTCGATGGTAAGCGTGATTTGATCGCCGATCAGTACGCCGCCTGTTTCTAATGCCGCATTATATGTTAGACCGTAATCACTGCGTTTGACTTTCCCTTTTCCGCTGAAGCCTGCTTTTTCATTTCCCCATGGATCTTTCCCTTGGCCTTCAAAGGTGATGTTGAAAGTTTCTTCTTGTGTGACTCCGTTAAGAGTCACATTTCCAGTTACATCGTATTCATCTTCATCCGTTTTCACGATTTTTGTTGATTTGAATGTTAATGTAGGGTTTTTTTCTACATCAAAGAAGTCAGCGGAACGCAAGTGATTGTCCCTGTCTGCATTGCGTGTGTCGATACTCGCCACATCAACGGTAAAATCGATTTCTGCAGTCGTTAAATCCGATGGGTTTGCTAGAATGCTTGCCTCGAACTTATTAAAACTTCCTTTTACTTTAGCGATCATCATATGTTTTACGGAAAATTCAATAGCGCTGTGAGTCGGGTCGACTATCCATTTTGTATTTGTCATATTTATTCCTCCTGATTATTAATCTTGAATTTATATATCTTTAATTTGAGATATCTTAACTTAATGTAATTATAAGAGCTGAAAGCAATAGTGTCAACTGAAAGTTTTCCTAAATTTTGAAAAGATGAAAAACCCTGTGCATTTATGGGGCACAGGGTCTTCAGACTGTAGACAAACTCGATGAAAATCAAGTTTGTCTCAATTTTTATGAAGGTTTATAAAACTCGAATGATGATTTCAACTCCAGGCACTCGCTTTCCGCGGGTGGTCCGGAAGCCTCCTCGGCGTGCTTTTCCCTCAGGAGTCTCGCACCTTCCGTTACAATCGGCTTTGTTTTGAAATTTTAGGTAAAAACCCTTTTGTCTACAAACTCAAACCCTATGCATTTATGGGGCACAGGGTTTTTAATGAAGAAGGGTAAAGCGGACATCTTTATTAATCGGCCTGTTCTTTCTCTTCTTGATTGGTCACTTTCCCCGGCCAAAAAGCACGGCGGCCAAGGAGGGAGGTGATTGCAGGAACAAGGAACGGGCGCACAATGAATGTGTCCATTAACACACCAAGGGCGGTAATGAGCCCGAATTGGACCAATACTTGAATCGGAAGTGTGGCTAGAACGGAAAAAGTGGCTGCCAAGATTATTCCGGCGGAGGTGATGACACCGCTAGTTTCGGCAACGCCCTTTCTGATGGCCTGCTTGATTGGCATCGTTTCTTTCTTACGCCAAATGCTTGAAACCATGAAAATGTTATAATCTTCTCCAAGTGCGACAAGGAATACGAATGAATAAAGTGGAATTGTCCCCTCTATCGCATCGACACCCATGAAATAGTGCAGGATAATCCAACCTAACCCCATAGCTGCAAAGAATGAGAGAATGACTGTCCCCATTAAATACACCATGGCTGTCACAGATCGCAAGTAGGCTAAAAGGAGCAAGGAAATCAGGACGATGATGATCGGGATGATCATGAATTCATCGGATTTGACGGTATCCCTTTTATCGAATTGAGTCGCTGTCTGCCCGCCAACCCAAACCTTTTCATCAACGGAAGATATATTGGCGGCCTTCAATTCTTTCTCCGCCATTGTGCGGATTTCCGGAATGGAATCTATGGCCTCGATATCATATGGGTTGATGTTGAATGTGACCTCATAGGATTGCAGATCTTTATTCGATTTACTTGTGACTGGATCGGCAACAGTTTCAACAATATCCATCCCTTTTAATGCCGGTGCTAAATCAATTTCTTCACCATCCGTATCGACAACCACTGTCGCCGGTGCCAGTTCGCCCGGTGAGTACGAGTCGGAAATGACAGAATAGCCTTCACGGGAGTTCATATCTTCAGGGAAGGAAGAGAGAATATCATATGAATATTTTATTTGTGAAGAATATCCAGCTAAAACACTGAAGATGATCAGGCATGTAAGAATGACCGTCCATGGCTTGGTTGTGACGATATGACCAATCCAGTTACCGATGCGGCCTTCTTTATGCTTTTTGACGGCTTTTCCCTTTTTCTTGGCCCGTGCTTCTTCCATTTCAGGTGTACGCGGGACGATTGGGAAGAAGGAAGCCCTTCCGAATACAGAAAGCAATGCCGGTACAAGTGTTAAAGCTGCCAGCATCATGATTAAAATCGACAAGCTGAATGGTACAGCGAAACGGTGGTAGGCTCCGTATTTGGCTACAAGCAATGTTAGCAGGGAGATGACGATCGTTAGCCCGCTCATCGCAATGGCGCCTGATGAATCTTTAAATGCGGCGATCATGGCTTTCCGTTTGCTTTCATGATTCCTTAATTCACTTCTATAGTGAGAAATTAAAAATAGACAATAATCCGTTCCGGCACCGAATAATAATACGGTCATGATTGAAATGGCCTGTGAATCGACTGTAATCCAACCATGATCTGCCATGAAGCCAAGGATCGGGCTTGTGACAATATAGGCGAAGCCTACTCCGATTAAAGGAATTATGGCTAAAAGCGGAGAGCGGTAAATGAGTAATAATACGACAAGCACAAGTATTACTGTCGCTAAAAGCAATTTGAAATCAGCACCTGAAAATAAACCCGTTGCATCGACTGATATCCCTACAGGGCCTGTCACTCGAAGGGATAATTCATCTGAATCCGTCGGGACCTTGAATGGGTCAGTTCCAATGCGTTCCGTTACTGCTTCATTAATGCTTTCAATATTTTTTTCAAGAATTGCAGTCTCGGTCTTTTCTTTAAAGAAAAGCGGCTGTACCAAAGTCGTTCCATCTTCTGAAACCGATCCTTGAAGAGCGGGCAACGGAATTTCATGTAGCGGCGGTAAAAAAGATTGCTGTGTTAATGGATTATCTGTCAGTTCCTTGGAAAGATACTGGATTTCAGCCAAGTCGGCCTCTGTCAGTCCACCTTCCCGATGCCATGTAAGCAGGGCAGGTATTCCAGAGGAATTTGGAAACTCTCCTTTAATAAGTTCATCAGCCACGACAGAAGGCGAGTCTTCAGGCAAGTCTGAGGCATTATTTGCTGTTCGATCATTAACGGCAGGCAATGTAAAGGTTAATGCGATTGCTGCAATTATCCATGCGGCAATGACAACCCAACGACTGGTTTTTCCGGTCATCATCCTGCCAAGTCTTCCTATTATTGATTCGTCCAATGAAGGCACCCCTCTTTTAAAATTTTTTATCCTCATTTCATTATAGTTGTGTGATGTTGACTTATACAAAAATGGGTATGCTCACTCCATCTGCTAAATGCTTCAAGTCGTTAATGGCATGAAAATAGGCTCATCGAGATATAGGGGAAAAGTACTTATTTACTTAATTTCAATTAAATTTTGAAAATTGAAGAGTTAAATATAGGGAATGGGGGAAAGTATAGTAGTATTGTGGCTTTTATTAACAAAGGAGGGATTTTTTTGTCTGATAAATCCAAAAAAACAAATGATGAAACGAATGAAACATTAACGAACAGGCAAGGACACCCGGTAACGAATAACCAGAGTCTGAGAACTGTAGGGAACAGAGGTCCTAGTACACTTGAGAACTATGATTTTTTGGAAAAGATCAGCCACTTCGATAGGGAGCGCATCCCTGAACGGGTTGTACATGCCCGCGGTGCAGGTGCGCATGGTTATTTCGTTCCGACCGGTAAAGCGGGGGACGAGCCGATTTCAAAATATACGAGAGCGAAGGTTTTTCAGGAAGAAGGTAAAAAAACCCCAGTATTCGTGAGATTTTCATCTGTTATTCATGGAGGGACGTCCCCGGAAACGTTACGTGACCCAAGGGGATTTGCCGTTAAATTTTATACGGAAGATGGAAACTGGGATCTTGTAGGCAATAACCTGAAAATTTTCTTTATCCGTGATGCCATGAAATTCCCGGATTTGATTCATGCCTTCAAACCGGATCCGGTCACGAATATTCAGGACGGCAGGAGGATTTTCGATTTTTGCTCGAGTTCGCCTGAAACATTCCATATGGTTACCTTTGTGTTTTCCCCATGGGGCATCCCAGCTAACTACCGCATGATGCAAGGATCAGGGGTCAATACTTATAAATGGGTGAATGAGGAAGGGAAAGCAGTGCTCGTTAAGTATCATTGGGAACCGAAACAAGGAATCAAGAACCTGACGCAGCAAGAGGCCAATGAAATTCAAGCTACGAATTTCAATCATGCCACACAGGATCTATATGAAGCGATTGAACGCGGGGACTATCCTGAATGGGATCTCAACGTACAGATCATGAGTGATGATGATCATCCTGAGTTGGATTTCGATCCGCTGGATGATACGAAGATCTGGCCGAAAGATGAGTTCCCATGGCTGCATGTCGGTACGATGGTATTGAATAAAAACCCTGAAGACTATTTCACTGAAGTCGAACAGGCTGCATTCGGTACCGGTGTCCTAGTGGATGGACTGGATTTTTCTGATGACAAGATGTTACAGGGACGTACATTCTCTTATTCCGATACACAGCGTCACCGTGTTGGCGCGAATTATTTGCAACTGCCGATCAATGCTCCAAAGAAACGAACTGCCACGAATCAGACTGGCGGACAGATGCAATATGAAGTTGGCAGAGGCAGCCAAAGCCCCCACATCAACTACGAACCATCCACTGTCGGCGGCTTGAAGGAAGCCAATCAAACGGGCAAAGAGTATACACCTATGGTGGAAGGGAAACTTGTCCGTGAGACAATCGATCGCCAAAACAATACGAAACAGGCCGGGGAAACGTTCCGGGAATTCGAGGATTGGGAAAAAGACGATTTAATTTCCAATTTAGTGGCGGCATTGGCTCCTGCCGACAAGCGCATTCAGGAAAAAATGATAGCACTTGCCGAAGAGGCCGATGAAGAGTATGGCCGCAGGTTGAAAGAGGGACTGGCCGCGGCCTCTGAACATACGGAATCTTCAAAACCACTGGGTGGGACGGATAACCCTGAGGACGCCGTTAGAAAAGGACATGAAGCGGATCCATATTGATTGAACTGAAAAGAAGCAAACTTCCTTATAAAGGGGTTTGCCTCTTTTTTTTATGGGCATAATTAATGGATGTGTGATACTCTTCCGAGGATGCCTTGAAAATCAAGCAGGAAATTGATTGGCAAAAAACTTCATAATCATTTAAACTGAAACTACTCTATTTTTCTCTTATAAAGGAGATGAAAAAATGATTAAAATTCTTTCTGCCCTTTTCCTTCCTTGTCTACTTGTCATGCTATTTTCAAGAGTCACCTATAACAATGTCGTAGGCCTTGTTTTAACTGTTGCCTTGATTACAGCTTCCGCATATAAAGGTTATACGCATACAAACTTATTGATCATCGTCGATGCCTTATCCCTGACAGTGGGATTTTGGTTGTCAAAAAGAATGATGAAACGTACATCCAAGAGCGCCTGACATCAAAGGTGCTTTTTTTGTACTCAAACTTGTCATTCCCCTCAACACATCATGAAGTTCATTAAAACAAAAAACGAATGGATGTTCGCTTATTGCTGGTTTGTTTTAAGGCTATTGTGGTAGAATGTGTATATATGCTTTATTAAACCGGAATAAATAGAAGGGATATAGGCATGTCCCGTTTTCATATAAAAATATTTCAATAGGAGGCCATGCTTGGTGAAGGATAAGTTTGAGTTAGTCTCAAAATACTCTCCTCAAGGAGATCAGCCGGCAGCAATTGAAATGCTGGTCGAAGGGATTAAGGAAGGCAAGGAAATGCAGACGCTATTGGGGGCAACGGGTACAGGTAAAACGTTCACCGTTTCCAATGTGATCCAAAAGATCAATAAACCGACTCTTGTCATTGCCCACAATAAAACGTTGGCAGGGCAGCTTTACAGTGAGTTCAAAGAGTTCTTCCCTAATAATGCCGTCGAATACTTCGTTAGCTATTATGATTACTACCAGCCAGAGGCTTATGTTCCATCCACGGATACATTCATCGAAAAAGATGCAAGCATCAATGATGAAATCGATAAACTGCGTCACTCGGCCACATCATCTTTGTTCGAAAGGAAAGATGTCATCATCATTGCCAGTGTTTCGTGCATATATGGACTCGGTTCTCCTGAAGAGTACCGGGAGATGGTCGTTTCCCTCCGAACAGGCATGGAAATAGACCGGAATGCCTTGCTGCACAGACTCGTGGATATTCAATATGAGAGGAATGATATTGCTTTCCAACGGGGAACCTTCCGCGTTCGCGGCGACGTCGTCGAAATTTTCCCGGCCTCTCGTGATGAACATTGTGTACGGGTCGAGTTTTTCGGGGATGAGATTGACCGTATCCGTGAAGTCGATGCCCTGACCGGTGAAATTACCGGTGAACGGGAACATATCGCCATTTTCCCGGCTTCCCACTTCGTAACCCGCGAAGAGAAAATGCGGATAGCCATTCAAAATATCGAAACGGAACTGGAAGAGAGACTGAAGGAATTAAGGGAAGATGAAAAGCTCCTTGAAGCACAGCGCTTGGAGCAGCGGACCCGCTATGATTTGGAAATGATGCGGGAAATGGGCTTTTGTTCTGGGATCGAGAACTATTCCCGCCATTTAACCCTTCGTCCCTCAGGTGCGACACCATACACTTTAATGGATTACTTTCCAGAGGATTTCCTATTGGTCGTGGATGAATCACATGTAACCCTTTCGCAAATCCGCGGAATGTTCAATGGAGATCAGGCGCGGAAGCAAGTGCTCGTCGACCATGGCTTCCGTCTGCCGTCTGCGAAAGATAACCGCCCGCTAAGATTTGAAGAATTTGAAAAAAAGGTCCATCAATCCATATTCGTTTCGGCAACTCCGGGTCCATATGAACTCGAACATACGCCAGAAATGGTTCAGCAAATCATCCGTCCTACCGGATTGCTGGATCCGACGGTAGAAGTGCGGCCGATTGAAGGGCAGATAGATGACCTGATCGGTGAAATACAGGAGCGCGTCAAAAAGAACGAGCGTGTGCTCATAACGACCTTGACGAAAAAGATGTCTGAAGATTTAACTGATTATTTAAAGGAAATCGGCATCAAGGTCCAATATCTTCATTCGGAAGTGAAGACCCTGGAAAGGATAGAGATCATCCGGGAACTCCGAATGGGCAAATATGATGTACTCGTTGGAATCAACCTTTTACGGGAAGGCCTGGATATTCCGGAAGTGTCGTTAGTGACCATTCTGGATGCCGATAAGGAAGGGTTCCTTCGCTCGGAACGTTCGCTTATTCAAACGATGGGCCGTGCAGCCCGTAATGCCAACGGCCATGTCATCATGTATGCAGACCGCATCACGAATTCGATGGAACTTGCCATCAATGAAACGAGGCGGCGCCGTGAAATCCAGGAGAAGTATAATGAAGAGCATGGAATAATGCCTCAAACCATTCAAAAGGATATCCGTGACTCCATAAGGGCGACGCATGTAGCCGAAGAAGGCGAAGAGTATAAGGAAGATCTTGCACCAAGCCTTGCGAAGCTCCCTAAAAAAGAGCGTTTAAAAGTGATGGCAAGCATGGAAAAAGAAATGAAGGAAGCGGCAAAGGCACTGGACTTCGAGCGAGCTGCCGAGCTGCGTGATTTATTACTAGAGTTAAAAGCGGAAGGGTGACGAAACATGGCAATGGATAAAATTGTGATAAAAGGCGCCAGGGCCAACAATTTAAAGAATATTGATATCACGATACCGAGAGACAAACTTGTTGTGCTGACCGGATTATCCGGATCTGGAAAGTCTTCCTTGGCTTTTGATACGATTTATGCAGAAGGGCAAAGACGTTATGTAGAATCACTGTCCGCTTATGCTCGTCAATTCTTAGGCCAAGTGGATAAACCGGATGTCGATGCGATCGAAGGTTTGTCACCAGCCATTTCCATAGACCAGAAAACGACCAGTCGGAATCCTCGTTCAACCGTAGGGACTGTTACGGAAATCTATGATTATTTAAGGCTGTTATTTGCACGGGTCGGCAGGCCGACCTGTCCGATCCATAATATTGAAATCACCTCACAAACGATCGAACAAATGGTGGACCGCATTCTTGATTACCCTGAGAGAACCAAGCTTCAGGTATTGGCACCGCTCGTCTCAGGCAGAAAAGGGACACATGCGAAAGTTTTGGAGGATGTTAAGAAACAAGGTTATGTCCGCATTCGTGTGAACGGGGAAATGCATGATCTCAGTGAGGAAATCACTCTCGAAAAAAACAAGAAACATTCGATTGAAGTCATCATTGACCGGATCGTCATTAAAGAGGGGATCATGGCCAGGCTTGCAGATTCATTGGAAAGTGCTTTGCAGCTTGGCGAAGGCAAAGTCATCATTGACGTAATGGGTGAGGAAGAGCTGCTTTTCAGTGAACATCATGCTTGTCCATACTGCGGATTTTCGATTGAAGAGTTAGAGCCGAGGATGTTTTCCTTCAATAGCCCGTTCGGGGCCTGCCCAGATTGTGATGGCTTGGGGGCGAGGCTTGAGGTGGACCGTGATCTCGTCATCCCGAATAACGAATTAAGCCTCCGTCAACATGCGATTGCGCCATGGGAGCCGACGAGTTCCCAATATTATCCTCAGCTCCTTGAAGCGGTAGCCAACCATTATGGAATAGATATGGATGTGCCCGTTAAAGACTTACCGGAAGAGAAGATGGATAAGGTTTTGCTTGGTTCAGGTAAAGATAAGATATATTTCCGTTATAAAAATGATTTTGGAAGAGTGCAAGAAGGATATATTCCTTTTGAAGGAGTTTTAAGAAACATCGAAAGGCGCTTCAAGGAGACGAGTTCAGACTATATCCGTGAGCAAATGCAGAAATACATGTCAGAACATCACTGTCCAACCTGTAAGGGTCATCGTTTGAAGAAAGAGAGTCTTTCCGTGCTCATTCAAGGGGTCCATATAAGTCAAACGACCGCTTTATCAGTGGAAGATGCGTTGGTATTTTTCGATGAGCTTGATTTGACTGAAAAGGAAGCGGCAATTGCGAGATTGATTTTACGTGAAATTCGTGAGCGGCTCGGTTTCCTGGCCAATGTAGGTTTGGAATATTTGACGTTGAGCAGGGCAGCGGGAACATTATCCGGCGGTGAAGCGCAGCGTATAAGATTGGCGACGCAGATCGGTTCCCGTTTGACGGGAGTCCTCTATATTTTGGATGAACCTTCAATAGGGCTGCATCAGAGGGATAACGATCGATTGATCGAAACATTGAAGAATATGCGCGAAATCGGGAACACCCTGATTGTTGTCGAGCATGATGAAGATACGATGATTGCTGCGGACTATTTGATCGATGTTGGTCCAGGTGCTGGAGCGCATGGAGGAGAAATAGTGGCTGCTGGTACTCCGGAAGAGGTCATGAATGATCCTAAATCCTTAACGGGTCAATATTTGGCAGGGAAGAAATTCATTCCATTGCCATTGGAACGCCGGAAAAATGATGGCCGTGTCATTGAGATAAAAGGTGCCAAGGAAAATAATCTGAAAAACGTTAATGTCAAATTCCCGCTTGGGGTCTTCACAGCCGTTACAGGAGTCTCCGGTTCAGGGAAAAGTACTTTAGTGAATGAGATCCTCCATAAATCTTTGGCTCAAAAGCTGAATCGGGCAAAAGCCAGACCAGGCGATTTCCGCGAGATTAAGGGGGTTGAGCATTTAGATAAGGTCATTGATATTGACCAATCACCAATTGGCAGGACCCCACGATCGAATCCAGCTACCTATACGGGTGTATTCGATGATGTTCGTGACGTATTTGCCTCGACTAATGAAGCGAAGATACGCGGTTATAAAAAAGGCAGGTTCAGTTTCAATGTGAAGGGCGGCCGCTGTGAAGCATGCCGTGGTGATGGCATTATCAAGATTGAAATGCATTTTCTCCCAGATGTCTATGTCCCATGTGAAATCTGTCATGGTAAGCGTTATAACCGGGAAACACTTGAAGTGAAATATAAAGGGAAAAACATATCCGACATTCTCGATATGACAGTCGAGGAAGGCGTTAGTTTCTTTGAAAATATCCCAAAAATCAAACGGAAGCTACAAACGATTTATGACGTTGGTTTGGGTTACATCAAGCTTGGACAGCCTGCCACGACTTTATCAGGCGGTGAAGCGCAAAGGGTGAAACTCGCTTCTGAATTGCATCGCCGTTCCACTGGGCGCTCATTTTATATCTTGGATGAACCGACGACCGGACTTCATGTCCACGATATAGCAAGGCTGCTCCAAGTGCTGCAGCGGCTGGTTGACAATGGGGATACAGTTTTGGTGATCGAGCATAATCTGGATGTCATCAAGACGGCGGACCATATTATTGACCTGGGACCGGAAGGCGGAGATAAGGGCGGTACGATCGTCACTTATGGAACACCTGAAAAAATATGTGAAGTTTCTGAATCGTATACGGGAAAATACTTAAAACCTGTACTTACCCGTGATCAAATTCGTATGGAAAATTGGATTGAAGAAAAAGAAACAGAGCATGAACATGCTTAAAAGAACAAGCCATCAGGCTTGTTAAGGTTTTAGACAAAAAGGGTTCGGAACGGTCTAATGCCGAACCATGATTTTAAAACAAGACTAGATTATCCTTAATGGTTTTTTACAGTAATCCTTATTGGATTGAAGAAATTTGCCACACTCCTGCCGAATAACTGGCTAGCCAATACCCCACAGCCGCTTGCGGTGAGGATGCTTGGCAGACAGTCGGCGGGGAGCGGATTTCTGAAATCAATTGGAACGTTTTTAAATAAAAACTGCAGGCAAACTTGAACTGTGAACTGCCCCGTAAATGTTAGACACCAAACTAACATTTACGGGGTGTTTTTTATGGCTAATTTTTCTGCCGAACAGAAAATATTCATTGTACGACTTTACCTTGAAGGAAAGCACAGCTATATGGATCTTCAGAAAATATTTGAAGTTTCGTATCAAATGATTCAAGGATGGGTTCGTTTATACCAAATTCAAGGAGCCGATGGATTTAAGAAATCCTATACAAGTTATTCTACGGAGTTTAAAATGGATGTACTTAATTATATGAATGAAACGGGTATATCTTCTTACGACGCAGCCGCAAGGTTTAATATTTCATCTCCAGCGCTAATTCGGACGTGGAGAATAAATGTTAATGCCTATGGATTAGATGCCCTAATTTCTAAGAAAAAGGGGAGACCATCCATGAAAAAAGATATCAATCCATCCAAACAAATTGAAGGTTCGGTTAAAGAGCTTGAAGAACGAATTAAACAACTGGAAATGGAGAATGCGTATTTAAAAAAGTTAAATACTTTAGTTCAAATGCAGGAAAAATTACAACCAAAATCAAAGCGCAAGTAATTTATGAACTAAAGTCCATTTATGAGGTTGTGGCCTTAATTAAAGTCGCTGATATTCCACGTAGCACGTACTATTATTGGGAAAAACGCTTGAATCGAGAAGATAAGTATTCGAAGGTAAAAGCCACTATTCAGTCTATCTATCATGAACATAAAGGACGTTACGGTTATCGTCGTATCACAAAAGAGTTAAAAAAATATGGGTTTTCTCACAATCCAAAGACCATCAACCGCCTCATGAATGAAATGGGCGTAAAATGTTTAGTCCGTATGAAAAAGTATCGTTCATATAAGGGGCGTGTTGGTCGAATTGCCCCCCATATTTTACAACGTGATTTTCAAGCCGAGAAAATGAATCAAAAATGGGTAACAGACGTAACGGAATTTCATTTATTTGGGGAGAAACGTTACTTATCCCCTATCCTTGATTTATGTAATGGTGAAATTATTGCCTACAAAGTGATGAAACGGCCTGTTTATAAACTTGTTGGAGATATGTTAGATGAGGCGATTAAACACCTAAAACCAGAAGATACGGTCATCCTCCATTCGGATCAAGGGTGGCATTATCAAATGAAGAAGTATCAAAAAACCTTAAAAGATTCCCGCATTATACAAAGCATGTCCCGTAAGGGAAATTGTTTAGATAACGCAGTCATGGAAAACTTTTTTGGCTTGTTAAAGTCTGAATTGCTTTATCTCCAAGAGTTTGAAAGTATGGAGCACTTTGAAAAGGAATTAGATGATTATATTCATTACTTTAACCACAAACGAATGAAGGTAAAATTAAAAGACCTGAGTCCGATAGAATACCGAACTCAGGTCTTAGAAGCTGCTTAAATTATATGTCTAACTTTATTGGGTCAGATCAACTGGCTTTTCTTCGAGTTTATCTACAGTCTTGAACAAGCCATCAGGCTTGTTTTTTTGTAGAAAAATGACGGTGTGCATTTAATCAATCATTTGATTAAAGAATGGGAAAACAAGTTATTTCCGGGGAAATCAAACATCTTCCTTTTCGGAAATTGTCATTTTCGTTTGTCGAATGATGGGAAAAACGGTATTTATGAAACTTTTTAGATATCTAGGCGTATGTATGAATAAAATGATAGAAGAAAGCGAGGAATGTTCATGCAGGAGGAAAGAAAGAGAATTTTAGAAATGATTCAGGATGGAAAGTTATCAGCGGAAGAAGCCATGGGCCTATTGGAAGAATTAGATAAAGCCAGTCAGGAAAGTGAAGCTAAAGAGCAGAAATTGCAAAATGAATTATCGACGGTAGTCGTGGATAAGAAAAGCGAAGGAAGCAATCAGGATACGTTTAAGAAGAATATCCAGTCATCGAAAGAAAAGATTATGGATTTCGTTGAAAGTGCTTTTAAGAAAATCAAAGAAACGGATCTTGATTTCAATTTCGGGAAATCTGTGGAGGTCAGTCATATTTTCCAGCATGATCAAGATTTCCTGAATGTAGTTGATGTAGATATAGCGAATGGGAAAATGAAAATCGCCGCATGGGACCATGATGATGTCCGGGTGGAATGCCAAGCTAAGGTATACCGTGTGGAAGATATAGAAGATGCCAGGAAAAACTTTTTGGAAGAAGTCGATTTCACGATTGAAAATGGAAAATTGAAGTTCAAGGTTCGTGAAAAATCCATAAAGGTTGATACGACCATGTACATTCCAAGAAAAGAATATGAGGACATTCATGTAAGGATGTTCAATGGCGCAATCACGGCTGAATCATTGAAATCAGAGAACTTTAAAGCGAAAACGGCGAATGGTGCCATTCATATCATGCAGGGTACGGGTGATTCCTGTGAGCTTGAAACTGGTAACGGGATGATCACCATTTCAGATACAAATTTTAATGACTTGGAAGCCGAGACCCTGAATGGAGCGATTAATGCCGATGGGTACTTCAAGAAATTGGATGTTCAAACGTTCAATGGTGAAGTCATCTGTACGAATTCAGGGATGGATTGCGATTCGATCCATGCTAAGTCAGTCACTGGAAAAGTCCAGCTGACCCTTCCTCCAGGTAAGGCGATCGAAGGAGAGTTGAAATCCAATTTAGGAAGCTTTAATGTAACTTTGGAAGGGATGACCATCATCGAAGAGAAAAGTGATGTGGTTCAGAAGGTCCTTAAGTTCAAGACAGTTAAAGAAGAGGTTCCTGTGCTTCATGTTTTTGCAGAAACGAAGACTGCAGCAATAACGGTTTCCTGAAAAGGGAAAGTTCACTGGCGGCGCAAAATGCATGCAAACTCTCTGAAAATGAGTTTGCCTGCATTTTTTTTTGGATTGTACAATTTGGATGTTGATTTCCGCTCCAGGCACTCGCTTATCCAGAGGCGGTCGTGGAGTCCTTGCGCCTGTGGGGTCTCCCCTAGACGCGCTTTGCCCGCAGGAGTCTCGTACCTTCCTCTCCAATCAAATTTGTTATTAAATTTAGATAGAAACCATATTTAAGGAGTTGAAGGTTTTGCGTTGGAGTTGGTTCAGGAACATTATTCTCCCTCTTTTGTCTACTAAGAGAGCCCGCCAATATAAACTGCCGGGCTTGCTTTTATTTGGTGTAAGGATTCATGTATGTCCCTCTCCTCTCTTTACTGGTTATGGGGCCATCCCGCTGCCATCATCCGTGCGGAGTGAATAAAAAAACGATAAATCGATAATGCATTGTTTGGTTATTAACAGAAAAATGCTAAAATAGAAAAAGTATCTCAAAAAATAGCATCGCTCCAAAAGGAGGAAAGATATATGGCAAAAGTCCGTACAAAGGATATAGTAGAAGCGTTCGGTCTAGAACTTATCAGTGGGGAAGAAGGAATTAACCGACCGATCGTCACGAGTGATTTATCTCGTCCCGGACTTGAAATAGCCGGTTTTTTTGATTATTATCCCGCAGATCGAGTACAGCTGTTAGGTATGACGGAGATGTCCTTTTTTAATCGGTTGAATGAACCGGATCGAATACAGAGGATGGAAGAGTTGTGCCGGGACTTTACTCCAGGCATCATCATTACGCGTGGTCAGGAAGTGCCGTTAGAATTGATCGAAGCTTCTGAGCGGGAATCCGTTCCTGTGATGAGATCCAATATGAAGACGACAAGGTTATACAGCCGTCTGACCAATTTCCTTGAAAGCAGGTTGGCACCAACCACTGCCGTTCATGGTGTATTGGTGGATATCTATGGTTTAGGTGTGTTGATCACCGGTAAAAGCGGAGTCGGTAAAAGTGAGACAGCCCTGGAATTAGTGAAACGGGGTCATCGTCTCGTAGCCGATGACTGTGTCGAAATCAGGCAGGAAGATCAAGATACGCTAGTCGGGAATGCCCCGGATTTAATTGAACATCTTCTTGAAATTAGGGGATTGGGAATCATAAATGTAATGACACTTTTTGGAGCTGGTGCAGTCCGCAGCAATAAAAAGATCTCAATCGTCATCAATCTGGAACTATGGGAAAAAAATAAGCAGTATGACCGGGTTGGCCTTGATGAAGAGAAAATGAAAATCATCGATACGGAAGTGACGAAAATTACCGTACCTGTCCGTCCAGGGCGAAATTTAGCTGTTATCATTGAAGTGGCAGCCATGAATTACCGCCTGAAACGAATGGGAGTAAATGCTGCAGAACAGTTTTCAGATCGCTTGAACCATGCCATTGCAGATCCGGAACATGATGAATTTTAAAAGGTTATAGGAAAAGAGGGGACAAAATGGAACAAGGAATACAGCCGCTGAATCCGATAGCGATTGATCTAGGTCCCATTCAGGTACATTGGTATGGGCTAATCATCGGTTTCGGTGTGTTATTGGGTCTTATTATCGCATTAAGGGAGTCGGAGCGAAGAGGTCTTGATAAGGAAATATTTACTGATTTGATTTTGTTTGCTGTCCCGATCGCGATCATTAGTGCCCGTATTTATTATGTGATCTTCCAATGGGAGTACTATTCACAAAACCCGGGGGATATCATAAAAATATGGAATGGCGGAATTGCCATACATGGTGCGTTGATCGGATCGGTGCTGACTGCAATCGTTTTTGCAAAGGTCAAGAAGGTCTCATTTTGGAAGCTGGTGGATATTGCTGCACCGAGCTTATTGTTGGGGCAGGCGATTGGCCGTTGGGGTAATTTCATGAATCAGGAAGCGCATGGGGGAGAAGTAACACGGTCATTCCTTGAAAATATGCATTTGCCTGAATTCATCATAAATCAAATGTACATAAACGGTACGTATTATCACCCGACCTTCTTGTATGAATCGATTTGGAATATCCTCGGAGTCATAATTCTCTTAAGTTTACGGAAAGTGAACTTGCGCAGGGGGGAACTGTTTTTAACCTATGTAATATGGTATTCCATCGGACGTTATTTCATCGAAGGATTGCGGACGGACAGTTTGATGCTGACGGAGTCACTGCGTATCGCACAAGTGATTTCGGTAGTGTTGATAGCTGTAGCCATTGCTTTAGTGGTCTATAGAAGGGTCCGCGGGCATGCAGACAAAAGATATTTAGATGCATAGGTAATATGTGAAAAGGGAGAGGGCATAGTGATAGTGGATTCGGTTAAAAAGGGACTTCTTTCAGGCTTGAATACAACCTGGTCTTTGGGGAAAGTGATATTTCCGGTTACTCTGATCGTCACTGTGCTTCAATATACGCCTGTATTGCCGTTCATCATCAACTTGATAGCGCCTTTGATGAATCTCATCGGTCTTCCAGGGGATGCTGCAATTCCGCTTGTATTAGGGAATTTCCTGAATTTATACGCAGCGATTGCAGGCATATTAACGCTTGATTTGACTGTGAAAGAAGTTTTTATCATCGCTATGATGCTATCTTTTTCACATAATTTATTGATCGAGTCAGGTGTGGCGATGAAAACCGGTGTCAAGCTGTGGGTCATCCTAACAGTACGGATCGGGCTTGCGCTTTTGTCCGCTGTCGTCATCAATCTTGTTTGGCAGGGCGGATCTGAAATGGCCCAAGGAACGGCTATCGGGGAGGCTGCAGAGATTAACGGAACGGGAGCAATCCTTTTGCATGGGGTCATCCAGGCCCTTTCAGGTATTGGCCAGCTGGCGGTCATCGTTATTCCGCTCATGGTTGCGGTTCAAATCATGAAGGATTTAAAGTGGCTGGAAGCCTTCTCGAAAGCCCTTGCCCCTTTCATGAAGGTCCTGGGGATGAAGCCGAATGCTTCCATGCCTTTCGTTACAGGCCTGACTCTCGGTTTGGCATATGGCGCAGGCGTGATGATTCAAGCGGCTAAAGAGGATAATGTTTCGAAGAAGGATATGACGATTGCATTCATCTTTTTAGTTGCCTGCCATGCTGTTGTAGAAGACACACTGATTTTTATTCCGCTGGGGATTCCGGTCTTGCCGCTGTTACTTATTCGGCTGCTCACTGCCATTGTTTTAACGATGGCCGTTGCGTATATATGGAATCGGACTGATAGGGTACAGAGAAAGGAAGCTGTATATGAACAGTAACATAACTACATTATTATTTGATCTTGATGGTACTTTGATCAATACAAATGAATTGATCATCGCCTCTTTTACAGAAACTTTAAACCACTTTTGTCCCGGAAAGTACAATCGGGAAGATATCATTCCATTTATCGGACCGACTTTGATCGATACGTTTTCTTCCATTGATCCAAAACGTGTGGATGAAATGATCGCATACTATCGGGAGCATAATTGGAGGAACCATGATTTGCTTGTCACACAATTTGACGGGGTGTTCGAAACCGTTCAAACGCTGAAGCAGAGCGGTTATAAATTGGCAGTCGTTACGACAAAGAAGCGCGATGTCGTCGAAAAGGGACTGCGTTTAAGCAAACTGGATCAGTTCTTTGAAGTGGTGGTCACACTGGATGAGGTGGAAAAGGCAAAGCCGGACCCAGAGCCTTTGGTAAAAGCTTTACATCAGCTCGGTTCGGTTCCTGAAGAAGCGATCATGATTGGCGACAGTTATCATGATATTATGGGCGGGAAAAATACAGGTACAAAAACGGCAGGGGTCTCCTGGTCCATTAAAGGCCGTGAATTCCTGGAAAGCTATCACCCTGATTATATGCTTGAGCAGATGGCGGATTTATTGAGTATCGTTGAGGTTGAAAAACTCACGGAGGCTAGAAAAAAATGAGACGCACGTCCCGCTATCCAGTTGAAGGGGCCAATTCACTATGGCATGTATATAAGACCGTTCCATTCTGGAAAGTCGTCAAGAATTTTGTGGTGATACAGCTAGCGCGTTACACGCCTTTTCTGGGCATGAAGAATTGGCTATACAGGACTTTTTTACATATGAAGGTCGGGAAGCATACTTCGTTTGCCTTGATGGTCATGCCGGATGTGATGTTTCCGGAAAAAATATCGGTCGGAATAAATACTGTCATTGGCTATAATACAACGATCCTTGCTCATGAATATTTGATTCATGAATATCGTTTAGGAGAAGTGGTCATTGGCGATGAAGTATTGATTGGCGCGAATTCGACCATTCTTCCAGGACTTTCAATTGGTAATGGAGCGATTGTCTCTGCGGGGACGCTTGTCCATAAGGATGTTCCGGAGGGAGCTTTCGTTGGCGGGAATCCAATGAAAATCATATATACCAAAGAGGAAATGCTTGAGAGAGAGCAGCAAACTTCCTTATGAAAAAAGGGACTTGCCCCTATATGCGGCAGGTCCTTTTTTAATGGCATTTTGGGTATAACGGAGTCAGTTCATTCTTTAGATGCTCTATCACTTCGTTGATTGATACATTTTCCTGGTTCACCGTCGCTTCATACGTTTCTTTTAAAATTTGAAAAAACCTTTCCTGTTCCTGTTTTTCCATATTGAGCTTGGCCTCCTATCATCTAGTAAAGATTTATGAAGAGGGAGCTGAACGACTTCAGCCCCGCATCTCATTTATCTATTCCGATTTCAATAAATCGGCAACCAATACGTACCGTTCCGGTGCACTACCAATATATGAAAACGGGTAGCAGGTTGTTACTGTAAGTGTGGCTTTAGGCTTGGGAACGATCACGGTACGGTCATCTGCATCGACGATACGGACCTTCCTCACTTTATATGTAAACGTACCTGCTTCTGTCTTGGCAATCAGCAAGTCACCCTCGCCGACTTCACCTAGATCTCTGAAAATTGTATCTCGATGACCGGATAAAACGGAATTATCCTTTTCACCGGGAAGGACGGATCCTGCATAATGACCGACGCCTTTTTCGAGCTCATCTTCGTCCGTTCCGTGATAAATCGGGAGTGTTGCTTCGATTTTTGGAATATATAGCTCACCCATCAAATCACCGGTTTCCGGTCGTTCTTCATATAGTTCAATGCCATCAGGATTATCTGCTTTCGTCTTCGGTTCGGGGAGCTTAGCCGTTGCTTCCGTCGTGTCAGGATTATTCCATTTATATAGGGCATAGCCTTTTAACAGCGTATAAGCGTTTGTCGTTGTAAAATAAAAACCTAAGGTCAAAAAGCATACAGCAGTGATAAGCAACGATTTTTTCTTATGCCTGGATTGCCTTTTTTTGCTCATCTTAATTAGTGAGTCTCGCTTTTCTAATTAATCCGAAAGCGATACCCATCAACACTAAACCGAATAAAGCACCGAATAAATAATTACCTGCCGTTTTAGGAAGCACTCCGCCTTTTTCCGTTTTATGCTCAGGTTTTGCCGGTTTCTTCTTTTCTTTTTTTACCTCAGCCACTTTAGAAATGACCTCATTGGACTGTTTCATGTCATTGCCGGTTTCTTTCACTAAATCGGAACCGATCATTTCACCGGTCAATGTAAAATCGAGCAGGAACTTGCCGTTTAAATCATAAATGGAAACTAGTAAACTAGCATTCGTCAATTCCTTAAGCTGGAATAATGCATCAAGGGAAAGGTTTGTCTTGACACCATCCTGAATTAAAGCGAATTTGAATTGAATTTGCAGCAAGCTTTGAAGATCATTATATATCGAAAGCAATTCTGCCACTTGTTCTGCAGATAATTCATCAATTGTTTCAAAATACTCTAGTTGATTCATCCTATCGGAGATCGCCATTAAACGAGATTCAAAAGAAGGGTCTTCGACGATAGGCAAAAGGTGGTTCATGAATCTGTCGAGCTCTTCGTCCGTAAGGCCGATCTCAGTAAAGAGACCATCCATTAAATCGCTGATCTCTTCTTCATCATATTCCATCTCTTCCTCATCATAATTCATTTCTAAATCGATGATATCCTCAATGTCGTAAATGAAATGGAAGGTATCGATGATGGAATCCCCCTCTTCCAGTTCGCCGTATTCCATTAGTAATTCAGTAAGTTCAGCTTCTGTCATTTCATATTGTTTAAGTAGATTCTGTAAGGTCTCAGGAGTGACGGCAGGTCCTAATGTTTCACGCAACTCTTCTGCCGATTTCAATTCATTCAATGTTAAGTCGTAATAGGATAAATACTCTTCCAATTCTTCTTGCGTCATTCTAACTTCAGAAAGGTATGCATTAAGCTCATCCTGGTTGATCTTAGTTGCCGCAAAACCCTTCGTTCCGCTTGAACCTAGTGAAAAAAGAACGATAAGTGCCACAAAAAACGAAAAATATTTCTTCATTCCCATATCCCCCTAAATTTATCTAATATTGCCAAACCCCTATGTATTATAAAACAGCTAAACCAAAAGGTACACATTAATAACAATGAATGGCTAAAGATAGGAGGAATCGTCTAGGGAAAAGGGCTTAAACCGATCATGAAGAATATCCAAGACCGACGTGGTATGGAAGGAATGGGATTAGGCATATTTTCCTTGACGTGAGGTGGGGGCGGGGGTAAACTATTAATAACTTCAACCTGCTACCATATTAGCGAACTAAAGTAATTTAATAGATTATTGCGATTATTTATATGATTATGTCATTTAATTTGATACTATTTTTATATGTTATCCGAAAATTGGATTTAAGCGTGAAAACCTTGGAAAGATAAAGGGATAAACACAAAATAGGGAATGGGTGCATCGGTTTTTGCCTATAGGCGGACCGATTGGATATAGATAGTAATCAATATTGCAAAAGGATGTGCAGTCGTGACAAAGCCATTTATGTTTGAAAAACCATTAGGCATGAGAGATACATTGCCGGTGCTGTATGAAACGAAAGTGTCGGCCAGAAATAAAATGAGTGATGAAATCAAGAAGTGGGGCTATCAATTTATTGAAACGCCAGCTTTGGAATATTATGAAACAATTGGCGAGGCTTCAGCAATATTGGATCAACAGTTGTTTAAACTTCTTGATTCCCAGGGGCATACGCTCGTACTCCGTCCCGAGATGACAGCGCCCATTGCACGGGTCGCAGCATCCAAGCTGCTAAAACAGCAAATTCCGCTTCGCCTGGCCTATTCCGCGAATGTATACCGGGCACAGCAGCGTGAAGGAGGCAGGCCGGCAGAATTCGAACAGATTGGCATTGAATGTATCGGAAATAAGTCAATAAGTGCCGATGCTGAAATGATTGCCCTGCTTGCGGATGCTCTAAAGGCTGCAGGGCTTCAGGAATTTAAAATTTCCATTGGACATATCGGATTTCTGCAAGAGTTTTTCTTGAGTATTCTAGGTACGGAAGAAAGGGCCTCTATATTAAGGAAGTTTTTGTATGAAAAAAATTATGTTGGTTATCGCGAGCATGTTAAATCACTGCCGCTTTCATCCATTGATAAACAACGGCTTATCGAATTTACCTCCTTACGTGGCAGTGAAGGAACCGTGGAAAAGGCGCTAGGGTTGGTTGAAAATAATAAAGGGCAAGATTCTTTGGCTGAACTGAAGGAATTGTCTGCGCAGCTAAAAGAATTTGACGTTGAACAATATGTGAGCTTCGACCTAACATTGGTCAGTCATATGAGTTATTACACGGGAACTTTATTTGAAGTGTATGCCGGACAAGTCGGTTCTCCAATCGGCAATGGCGGCCGGTATGATAATCTGCTTGAGAAGTTCGGCTGGAATGCTTCGGCCACAGGTTTTGCAATCCGGGTGGATCGTCTTGCAGAAGCTCTTGGGGAGCCGATTCAGCCTGTCGCGCCAGAATGTATTTTATTCAGTCCTGAACGAAGATTGGAAGCGATCGGTTTTGCAAGGGAAAAACGCTCCGTAGGGAAATTGGTAACGATTCAAGATATTACAGTCGTCCAAAATGTCGATGCTTTTACACGGACATTTTCTGAAGTTCATTTATTCGTGGGGAACGGGGGGAATGGAAAAGATGAATAATAGCTTTTTAACGATTGCCATGCCGAAAGGGAGAATATTTGAAGAAGCGGCAGAGCTATTAAGAAGGGCCGGTTTTCGTCTCCCTCCCGAGTTTGATGATTCCCGGAAATTGATCCTTGAGGTGGAAGAAGAGAATCTGCGGTTCATTTTAGCTAAACCGATGGATGTCGTAACCTATGTGGAACACGGCGTCGCTGACATTGGAATTGCAGGGAAGGATGTCATGCTTGAGGAAGAACGTGATGTCTATGAGTTACTTGATTTGAAAATCAGTGCCTGCTACTTGGCTGTAGCTGGACTGCCAGGTACGAAAATAAGTGACATCGCCCCCAAAATAGCCAGTAAATACCCGAATGTTGCTTCCAGTTATTTTCGCGAGCAGGGGGAGCAAGTCGAGATTATAAAGTTGAATGGGTCTATTGAGTTAGCACCGTTAATTGGTTTAGCTGAACGAATCGTCGATATCGTTTCAACCGGGCGGACATTGAAGGAAAACGGTCTTGTGGAATATGCGAAAATCGCCAATGTGACTTCGAGGCTGGTAGCAAACCCTGTCAGCTATCGAATTAAAGAAGCAAGGATTACCGAAATCGTGGAACGGCTAGCAGAAATTATTGAATAGTAAAGAATCGCTAATGAGGTGAAGGTATGAAAATAGAACGGTTTGCTGAAGGGATTTCCCTGAAACGCTCGGTTGAAGCAGGTACTGCCGATCAAAGAAAAGCGGTTCAGGATATTATTTATGATGTCAGGAAAAGCGGAAACGCGGCTTTACATACCTATACCGAACGTTTCGATGGTGTCAGTCCAGGGGAATTGCTTGTATCGGAGCTGGAAATGGAAGAAGCGACAGCGGCATTGACTGCTGAGCAGCTTGAGATTATTCAAGAAGCTGCGAATAATATCCGAATGTTTCACGAGAAACAAATTCGAAATTCATGGTTTACGACTGATGATACGGGAACGATGCTAGGACAAAAATTGACACCTCTTGATGCTGTAGGTGTTTATGTACCTGGAGGCACAGCGGCCTATCCTTCGTCAGTATTGATGAATGCACTTCCTGCGAAGGCCGCGGGGGTGGAACGGATCGTTATGGTATCTCCTCCAGGGAAAGATGGGAAATTATCGCCAGCGGTTTTGGCAGCCGCTAAAATTGCCGGAGTTAAGGAAATCTATAAAGTTGGCGGGGCCCAGGCCATAGCTGCCCTCGCTTATGGGACGGAAACAATTAAGAAAGTGGATAAAATAGTGGGTCCGGGAAATATATATGTGGCGTTAGCGAAGCGCGAAGTATTCGGGGATGTCGCCATTGATATGATAGCAGGTCCAAGTGAAATAGCGGTATTGGCGGACGAAACGGCCATCGCTGCAGAAGTAGCGGCAGACTTGTTATCACAGGCGGAGCATGATGCCCGGGCTTGCAGTGTTTTGGTCACGACTTCTACGTCTCTTGCAGAAGAAGTGGCAGCAGAAGTGACCAAGCAGGTGGCGTTGCTTCCACGTCATGATATTGCTGCAGCCTCGATAAGGGATTATGGAAGAATCGTTGTATGCGGGAATATGGCAGAAGCTGTTGAAGCGATTAATGAACTTGCACCGGAACATTTGGAAATTGTGACCAAGGATGCACTTGAAATCATGGCTAAAATCCGCCATGCCGGTGCAATCTTCATTGGCCGCTTTAGCTCGGAGCCCGTCGGGGATTACTTTGCAGGCCCCAATCATGTGTTGCCTACCAATGGAACCGCCCGTTTTTCCAGCCCGCTGAATGTGGATGATTTTCAAAAGAAATCGAGCATCATCATGTATAGTGAAACGGCCTTCCGCAAAAATGCAGAAAAAATCGCAGCATTTGCCCGAATGGAAGGATTGGAGGCCCATGCCCGTGCCATCGAATCACGTGGTGTGAATGAATCGGGAAAAGGTCCTGAATGATTAAATAAGTGAAATCGGTGATATAAAAACTTTAGACATGCATTTACATCTTAGGAAAAGGGGTCGTACCCCGTTGAGGAGGAGCTGTAATGGAACGTTTTGCTAGTGTGGAGCGAAAGACGAATGAAACGGAAATAAGTTTGAAGTTTGATGTGGATGGGGAAGGTAATTCCTCCATTAAGACCGGCGTTCCGTTTATGACGCATATGCTGGATTTGTTCACGAAACACGGGAAGTTTGATTTGACAGTAGATGCAAATGGGGATACGGACGTGGATGATCACCATACAACTGAAGATATTGGCATTTGCTTGGGTCAGACGTTATTGGAGGCCCTTGGAGACAAGCGCGGGATAAAGCGTTACGGAAATGCTTTCGTACCTATGGATGAAGCACTCGCCCAGGTTGTCATCGATTTAAGCAATCGTCCGCATCTTGAGTTCCGGGCTGAGTTTCCTTCGCAAAAGGTCGGTACTTTCGATACTGAACTGGTGCACGAGTTTCTTTGGAAATTCGCTCTTGAAGCCAGGATGAACCTTCATGTAGTCGTTCATTACGGTCACAACACACATCATATGATCGAAGCAATATTCAAAGCGCTTGGACGTGCATTGGATGAAGCTACGACAATCGATCCACGTGTCAAAGGCATCCCTTCGACGAAAGGAATGTTGTAAATGATCGGGATCGTCGATTATGGCATGGGGAATTTATTTTCTGTAAGTAAAGGGCTTGAGCGCCTTGGTGCCGGTTCATTCATTTCCGATGACCCAAAAGAACTTTCAAAGGCGAAAGGGATCATACTTCCCGGCGTTGGCTCTTTCAGGGATGCCATGAGTCTCTTGGAAAAACAAAAGCTGGATGAATTTCTACGGGGATATGTAGCGGATGGGGGGTATCTATTAGGCATCTGCCTTGGTATGCAGCTTCTCTTTGATGAAAGTGAGGAAAATGGACCGGCAAAAGGATTATCCCTCATCCCGGGAAAAGTCGTTCGTTTTAAGGGAGTGGATGCGAATGACCAGGTTTATAAAGTGCCGCACATGGGCTGGAATCGACTTGAATTCAAACACGCATCACCAGTGAATGAGGGGCTGGAAGAGGAACATGTTTATTTCGTCCATTCATACTACGTCGATACAGATGAATCATTCGTTACCGCTTCGGCGATGTATGATGTGGAAGTGCCGGCGATCGTCGGTAAAGGGAATGTATTCGGCATGCAGTTCCACCCGGAAAAAAGCGGGAATATGGGGATGTCACTCTTGAGAAATTATCTGTCATTAGTAGAAGGGAAGGAAGAAGCATGAGCAACTTTACTATTTACCCGGCGATTGATATGCGCGGAGGCAAATGCGTCCGCTTAATCCAGGGAGATTACAATCAGGAAACCGTTTATGGTGATTCCCCCTTCGATATGGCTAAAAGCTTTGCGGACCAAGGAGCCGGTTGGATACATATGGTCGACCTTGACGGAGCTAAAGAGGGAGTAAGAATCAATGATTCATACGTAATTAAAGCGGCAAGTGAGTTAGGCGCCCGCATTCAAATCGGCGGCGGCATCCGAACGGAACGGGATATAGCCCATTATCTGGATAATGGAGTGGAACGTGTCATTCTAGGCAGCTCGGCCGTTTCAGACCCTGATTTCACTAAAGATATGATTAGGAAATATGGAAGCCATATCGCTATCGGGATCGATGCGAAGGATGGCAAGGTTGCCACTCATGGCTGGCTTCAAACGTCTGGAACCCTTGCGGTAGATCTTGGCAAACTACTGGCCGATGCTGGTGCCGAGACCTTTATCGTGACTGATATCGCGACGGATGGCATGCTTTCAGGGCCGAATGTGAAAGGTATATTGGCCATGGCGGAGGCAACTGGTAAAAACGTGATTGCTTCAGGAGGCATTAGTTCACTCGAAGACCTTATCACCCTCAAGGAGTATGAAGCCCAAGGCATTGCAGGGGCTATCATTGGCAAGGCACTTTATACCAACCGCTTTACTGTAGAAGAAGCACTAGAAAAGGTGCGTGGTTAAATGCTCACTAAACGAATTATTCCATGTCTCGATGTAAAAGATGGGCGCGTAGTCAAGGGCATACAATTTGTTTCCCTTAGGGATGCTGGAGATCCGGTCGAACTTGCAGCCTTTTACGACCAAGAAGGTGCCGATGAGCTTGTCTTCCTGGATATTTCCGCATCACATGAAGGCAGGGAAACGATCGTCGACGTCGTTCAAGCGGTAGCGGGCAGCTTGGCAATCCCGTTCACGGTGGGCGGCGGCATTAATTCATTGGCGGATATGAAGAAGATCCTGCGGGCTGGTGCCGATAAAGTATCCTTAAATACAGCAGCCATCCTGCGTCCGGATTTAATTAATGAAGGTGCTGATTATTTTGGTTCCCAATGTATCGTGGTTGCCATAGACGCCCGATATGATGAAGGGCTTGGGTCTTGGCGGGTATATACCCACGGCGGCCGGAAACCGACTGAATGGGAAGTGACCGAGTGGGCGAAGGAAGCCGTATCCCGCGGTGCTGGGGAAATTTTATTGACAAGCATGGATTGTGACGGCGAGAAACAAGGGTTTAATATCGCTTTGACAAAAACGGTATCTGAAGCCGTTTCAGTTCCGGTCATCGCCTCTGGCGGGGCAGGCAACGCTGAACATTTCCAGGAAGCCTTCCAAGAAGGTAAAGCCGACGCAGCATTAGCGGCATCGATTTTTCATTATAAAGAAACATCCGTTAAAGAAGTCAAAGCGTTTCTCAAACAACAAGGAGTGGTTGTACGATGAATCTTGAAACTATTAAATACGATGAAAAAGGTTTGGTACCGGCAATAATTCAAGATGCAGGAACAGGCGAAGTGCTGACACTTGCTTACATGAATCAAGAATCTCTGCAATTGTCGATTGAAAAAGGGGAAACGGTTTTCTTCAGCCGTTCGCGCAATGAATTATGGCATAAAGGAGCAACCAGCGGCAATATCCAGAAAATCACCGAAATGAAGTATGACTGCGATCAAGATGCATTGGTCGTTCGGGTCGTGCCTGCAGGTCCTGCGTGCCATACTGGGGCAACAAGCTGTTTTAGCGAAACGATTTACCAAAATGGTGAAGCCGGACAAGACGTGAAGGCGGATGTGACTTTCTTGACGGAATTGGAAAGATTGATTGAAAAAAGAAAATCGGAAATGCCTGAAGGTTCATATACGACCTACCTATTCGATAAGGGCGTTGATAAGATCCTGAAGAAAGTCGGTGAAGAAGCGGCAGAAGTGATCATTGCTGCTAAGAACCGTGATGCAGAGGAACTTTCGATGGAAAGTGCCGATCTCCTCTATCACTTATTCGTTCTTCTTCAAGAGCAGGAGCTGCCTTTCCAAGCGGTACTTGATGTATTGAAGGCTAGACATGCCGATAAGGACGAACCGAAAGAAACCGAATGAATGTGATTGCCCTCCGTCAATAGGAGGGCTTTTGTGTGTATTTACGATGGCGAGCAGCGATCTTGAATCCCCATATGACAAGGAAAATGCTTCGATTTTTCTTGAAGAAAGCATGATGATTCCTGTTTTCCATTTTCTTGAATTGTTCGGCAAATTTTCTCCAATATGTTATAATACTATGGTTAATCAACTTGTAGATGGAGGATTACATGAGTAAAGACTCTAAATTTGGCCAACAGGCAAAAATTCTAACCTTTCACCCAACAGGTGAGTATTATTTCACCAAGGGTTTAAAAGCTTATCATAGACGGGAATTACCTAAATCAAAGAAATACCTGGAACGTGCGCTGGAACTTGAACCTGCTGAACCGATGATAGCTTGTCAATTGGCAATCACTTGCTCGGAAATCGGTGAATATAATTATTCAAACAACCTTTTGGAAAACATCTTGGATGTGATGGATCCCTATATGTCGGAATGTCATTACTTCCTGGCTAATAATTATGCCCACTTAGGCATGTTCAAGGAGGCTTATCGTCACGCCAGTGCTTATCTTGATAAAGAAGAAGACGGGGAGTTCAGCGATGACGCAGAGGATCTGCTTGAATTGATAACTTTTGAGTCGGATGAGTCAGAAGAAAATCCCTTTAAGCATGATGGGCTCATTACCAAACAGGAACAAGCCCGTGAGTACCTGGAATCAGGCAATTTCCCGAAAGCGATCGAAGTGCTGAAAGAAACGATTGCCGAGTACGAGGATTACTGGTCCGCTTATAATAACCTGGCACTTGCCTATTTCTATCTTGGTCAAGTGAATGAAGCTTTTGCAACACTTGATGAGGTATTGGAAAAAAGTCCGGGAAACCTGCATGCTCTTTGTAACCTTGTTGTATTTCATCATTATCAACAGGATGAGGCAAAGGTTGAAGAGCTCATACAGATGCTGGAGAAAATTAGGCCGATGCTATCCGAACATCGTTTCAAGCTTGGAGCGACCTTCGCTCTGATCGGAAATTATGATTCTGCATATAATTGGCTTAAAGGACTTCAAAAGCAAGGGTTCGAAGGAGATGGAACCTTCTACTATTGGCTTACCATTTCCGCTTACCACTTAGGCCACGAACAGGCTGCCAAAAAGGCATGGAAAAAGGTCGTGGAAATGAACCCGGAAAAGGAAGGCATGGAGCCTTGGGGAGATATGAATGCAACTTCAGATGGTTTTGAACATCATTTTCCTTCTATTATAAAAAGGCTGGAAAGTGAATTCATCGAAGAAAGGCTTTTTGCCATTTTCCTTCTGAAACATTCGGTTCATAAACAGAAGCTATTGAAAAACCAGGTCCTCAACCTAAACCAGAATTTCACTGAATTGGAACGTGATTATGCCGAACTTGTTCAAGGTCCTGCTAAAGATCGCCAATTAACACCGATTGATTTTGCCGATCGCACAGCTGAGTTATTATATCAGCATTTCCAACCGATTCAATTAAATGAAGCCGGGCTCTATTTAATGTGGTTTTCCGTTTTCATCGAAGCGGTGAAATCCGAGCAGAAGCTAAATAATCCTGCAGGATGGGCATCTGCGGTGGAGTATGTGTGGATTCAGCTTAAAAGTGAGAAGGCGAGCAAACAGGCAATCGCAGACAAACATTTCATTTCGGTGTCCACCTTATCGAAGTACGTGAAGTTGGTTCAAAACTTACTCGGATGAGCAGATATTTGGACGAAAAATTATTTGTTATATAGGATAATAGGTAGGGAACACTAACCGTAGTGAAGGTTCCATTTGTAATGGAATATGGAGGAGTGAAAACATGTCTGAAAAAATTTATGACGTTGTTATTATTGGAGCTGGTCCTGCAGGGATGACGGCGGCTGTCTATACATCACGTGCGAACCTTTCAACATTGATGTTAGAACGCGGAGTACCGGGCGGGCAAATGGCCAATACGGAGGAAGTTGAAAATTATCCTGGATTCGACACTATACTCGGACCTGAACTTTCAACGAAAATGTTTGACCATGCAAAGAAATTCGGTGCGGAGTATGCCTATGGGGATGTTAAGGAAATCATCGACGGTGAAGAGTATAAAACGATCAAAGCCGGTTCAAAGGAATTCAAAGCACGTTCAATCATCATTTCATCTGGTGCCGAATACAAGAAAATCGGCGTTCCTGGCGAAAAAGAATTGGGCGGCCGCGGTGTATCGTATTGTGCAGTTTGTGATGGTGCATTCTTCAAGCAAAAAGAACTGTTCGTTATCGGCGGCGGAGACTCTGCTGTTGAAGAGGGTGTGTACTTAACTCGCTTTGCTTCAAAAGTGACGATCGTTCACAGACGTGACGAACTTCGTGCTCAAAAGATTCTTCAAGATCGTGCATTTGCCAATGAGAAAATTAACTTCATCTGGAATCACACTTTGAAGGAAATCAATGAAAAAGGCGGCAAGGTCGGCGGTGTCACACTAGTTTCCACTGAAAACGGAGAAGAGACAGTGATGGACGCAGACGGTGTATTCATTTATATCGGAATGCTTCCGCTAACGAAACCATTTGAAAACTTGGGCATCTTGAACTCAACAGGCTATATTGAAACGAATGATCGGATGGAAACACGCGTACCTGGTATTTTCGCTGCAGGTGATGTTCGTGAAAAAACATTGCGCCAAATCGTTACTGCTACAGGCGATGGAAGCATTGCCGCCCAATCCGCTCAGCATTTTGTTGAGGAACTTCAAGAAAAATTGCAGCCAAAGGCTTGATATCACAAGAATATACAATCGTAATTCCATTTTAACGATGTTGTAACATGCGTGAAATAATGATTCGGTATAGTAGGGGATAGAAGTTGACCCCCTTTAATTATAAACGTTTAAGGACACAGAATAAGTTTCTGTGTCTTTTTTTTGTTTTCCTGCTTTGAGACTATATCTTTAGTTCCAATTTTTAGGATGTTCCCAAGCGGTTTTTAATGTGAAGCAAGCCGTTCCTTTGCATTTAGGAAGCGAAAGTGGAGAAGAATAGGAGTTAAGCAGGATAAAGGCTTACCTATGTGATTCCTTGCGAATGAAGATTCCCCCAATGCAGGAAGTTTACTTTATTGTTTGCTCATTTTAAAAATAGTATAATGATAAGATATACTAAACATATATAAATCTTTCATAATGGTAAGAAGATGAAAAATACAACTTGTTTGAACTATTAGCATTTGTAAATCGCCAAATGGATATCTAGCGGCGGTTTAAGGATATAAACTGAATCTCTTCAACACGGGGGGTGAAGGTTTCTATAGTCGAGCAGAGCCAATCGAGGTGAAGAACGTGCAACGTGTCACAAACTGTGTATTGATCAGAGATAATCAAATCCTCTTATTGAAAAAGCCTAGACGCGGATGGTGGGTAGCTCCCGGCGGCAAGATGGAACCTGGGGAGTCTGTACGCGATGCTTGCATTAGGGAATATCGCGAAGAAACGGGCGTTTATTTAAAAAACCCTTCCATCAAAGGTATTTTCACCTTCATCATGAAGGACGGAGATAAAGTTTTATCAGAATGGATGATGTTCACTTTCTTTGCAACGGATTCCGATGGTGTAAATGTGGATGTTTGTGAAGAAGGGGAACTTAGCTGGCATCCGGTTGAAGATGTTAAAAAGCTGATGATGGCTGAAGGTGATTTTCACATCCTGGATTATATGGTTCATGGCAGTGGGATCATCTATGGAACCTTTACCTATACGCCAGAGTTCAAGCTGCTTTCTTACCGGTTGGATCCAGGTTAATTTTTAGATATAAAAAAGATTGCTATACATGGGGGCGGAGAAACTATGAGTACAGGGCAGATGAGTGAAACGCAATTGGTCATCATTACCGGAATGTCCGGAGCAGGCAAGACAGTGGCGGTTCAAAGTTTTGAAGACCTCGGCTTTTTTTGCGTCGATAATTTGCCGCCCACGCTGTTGCCAAAGTTTTTGGAGTTAATGAAGGACTCCGGGAATAAGATGAATAAAGTGGCTCTTGTCATGGATTTAAGGGGAAGGGAATTTTTTGATTCCTTATTTCTTGCACTGGATAATTTAACGGATGCAGCTGCAGTCTCACCAAGAATCCTTTTTCTTGAAGCGGATGATGATTCCTTGGTACGCAGATATAAGGAAACGAGAAGGACCCATCCCCTTGCTCCATTAGGCCGGCCATTGGAAGGCATTAAAATGGAACGGGAACTTTTGGACGAATTGAAGGGAAGGGCCCAGTTGATCTTTAATACTTCCCAACTGAAGCCGCGCGAATTGAGGGAGAAAATCGCTTCGGAGTTTTCTGCCGATAAAAGTGTCGGTTTTACAGTCAATGTCATGTCGTTCGGGTTCAAGCATGGTCTACCCATAGATGCCGACCTTGTGTTTGATGTACGGTTCCTGCCAAATCCATATTATATTGATCATATGAGGCCAAGGACTGGTTTGGAACAGGAAGTGTCGAGTTACGTTTTAAAATGGAGTGAGACGCAAAAATTCCTGGAAAAAGTAACCGATCTGCTCGCTTTCATGCTTCCATATTATAAACGTGAAGGGAAAGCACAGCTTGTTGTTGCGATTGGGTGTACAGGCGGTCAGCACCGTTCTGTAGCTTTGACGGAATATATTTCAAACCACTTCAAAAAGGATTACAGGGTTCAAGTATCACATCGCGATATCGAAAAAAGTAAGGGGAAAGCAGATGTTAGATAAAAAGAAACAGCCTAAGGTTGTGATCATCGGAGGGGGAACCGGCCTTCCTGTTTTGTTGAGAGGGTTAAAGAAGCATCCGGTGGATATAACGGCAATCGTAACGGTTGCTGATGATGGTGGAAGTTCAGGCCGCCTTCGCGAGGATATGGATATTCCCGCTCCGGGTGATATTCGTAACGTGCTGGCTGCGTTATCGGATGTAGAGCCCCTTGTTGAACAAATGTTTCAGCATCGCTTTCAGAGTAAAAATGAGTTGTCAGGGCATTCGCTTGGGAATTTGATACTGGCGGCAATGACTTCGCTGACCGGGGATTTCGTCCATGCGATCCAGGAAATGAGTAAATTCCTTAATGTCCGCGGTAAAGTGCTTCCGGCTGCCAACCAAAGTGTGGTTCTCCATGCAAAGATGGATGACGGAACGATTGTTACAGGAGAATCCAAGATTCCCTTCTCAGGAAAGAAAATAAAAAAAGTATTCCTGTCTCCTCGTCATATAAAGCCGCTTAGTGAAACTCTCCAGGAAATCAAGCAGGCAGATCTTATAGTCATAGGTCCAGGAAGCCTATATACTAGCATTCTGCCTAACTTACTTGTCCCTGGTTTAGGAGAAGAGGTAGCCCGTTCCAAGGCTAAGAAGGTGTACATTTGCAATTTGATGACACAAGCCGGCGAGACTCTGGATTATAGCGCGAGTGATCATATAAAAGCGATATATGACCATATGGGAAATGCATATATTGACAGGATACTTGTTAATAATGAGGAAATACCAACCGAGATTCAGCAGCGCTATCAAGCTGAATATGCAAAACCGGTCATGTATGATGTGGAAAGCTTAAAAATGATGGGTCTTGAAATCATACAAGAACGCATTTTCAGCTATGAAGGGAATGTAATACGCCATGATACGAAAAAAGTGGCGGATTTGCTTTATAATATGCTTGTAAATGAAACAAAAAGCCACATAGTACCGTAGATATAAGCGGGGACGGTTTTTTGATTGATAAAAATAGATTACCTGCGTTCGATTGGGGGTGAAATGGATGTCTTTTGCTTCAGAAACAAAAAAAGAGCTTACAACATTAGAGGGAAAGGATTGCTGCGGTAAAGCGGAATTGTGTGCGCTTATCCGGATGAACGGATCCCTTTCATTTTCTAATCGGAAGCTTGTTGTGGATATTCAAACTGAGAATGCTGCGATTGCCAGAAGGATTTATACGCTGCTGAAAAAAAGTTATGAGGTCCAGGTCGAGCTGTTGGTCCGTAAAAAGATGAAGCTTAAAAAGAACAATGTATATATTGTCAGGATGTCATCCGGAGGGCAGCGGGTTTTAACCGATTTGGAAATTTTAGGCGATGGCTTTGAAATTCTCCATGATATATCCGATACTATTGTTGGGAAGAAATGCTGTAAGCGTTCTTATCTAAGAGGTGCATTTCTTGCAGGGGGTTCGGTTAACAATCCGGAAACGTCTTCCTATCACCTTGAGATTTTCTCACTTTATAAAGAGCACAATGATGCCCTTTGTGAGCTAATGAATAAGTTTGGCTTGAAGGCCAAGACACTTGAACGCAAGAAGGGGTACATCATTTATTTGAAAGAAGCCGAAAAGATTGCCGAGTTTTTAAGTATAGTTGGCGCCCATTCAGCTTTATTAAGGTTCGAGGATGTACGGATTGTCCGTGATATGCGTAATTCAGTGAATCGGCTTGTGAATTGTGAAACAGCCAATTTGAACAAAACGATCGGGGCATCATTGCGCCAGGTTGAAAATATCCATTATATCGAGGATACGGTAGGACTTGGCATTTTACCGGATAAGCTTCGGGAAATTGCGGAGCTTAGGATAGCGTTTCAGGATATAACCTTAAAGGAACTTGGGGAAATGGTATCCGGGGGAACCATCAGTAAGTCCGGGATTAATCACCGATTGCGAAAGATTGATGAAATAGCTGACAGGCTCCGTGGGGGAGAGGCTATTGCTGCGAAAAAATAAAGCTAACAGGGGAGATCAAGATGGTGGAGAAACAAGTTGAGGTAAAATTGAAAACGGGTTTGCAAGCTCGGCCGGCGGCTCTTTTTGTACAAGAAGCTAACCGCTTTCATTCAGATGTTTTTCTTGAAAAAGAAGGAAAGAAAGTGAATGCAAAAAGTATAATGGGATTAATGAGCCTAGCCATCAGTTCTGGCGTGTCCGTGAAGTTAATCGTCGAAGGACGCGATGAAAAAGAAGCGTTAGAAGCATTGGAAGAGTTCGTTCAGCAAGAGGGTTAAAAAAGGGGATGCCTAAATGTGCATCCTTTTCTTTTATCATGAAAAAAGGCTCCGGAGGTCGCTTATGGCGATCTCCGGAGCCTTTCTTTTGTTGCAGGATTACTTAGAGTTTTTATCATCAAGAACGCTGCGCGTGATGACTTTGTCAATCAAGCCATATTCAAGAGCTCTTTCGGAAGTCATGAAGTTATCACGTTCCGTATCTCTTTGAAGGACTTCGATAGGTTGTCCTGTACGTTCTGCCAAGATTTGGTTCAGCTTATCTTTCAAGTGAAGGATACGGCGGGCAGCAATTTCAATTTCCGTAGCTTGACCTTGAGCTCCTCCAAGTGGTTGGTGAATCATGACTTCACTGTTTGGCAACGCATAACGTTTGCCTTTTTCGCCAGCGGCCAATAGGAAAGCACCCATGGAAGCGGCCATACCGATGCATACTGTCGATACATTAGGTTTGATATATTGCATGGTATCGTAAATGGCCATACCGGAAGTGATGCTTCCGCCAGGGCTGTTGATGTATAGAGTGATATCTTTTTCAGGATTTTCCGCTTCTAAAAATAGTAATTGAGCAACAATGGAGTTGGAAACATTATCGTCAATTGCACTTCCTAGCATAATGATCCGGTCTTTTAATAAACGGGAGTAAATATCGTAGGCACGCTCCCCACGACTTGTTTGTTCGATAACTGTAGGAATTAAATTCATGTTCATTTCCTCCTTCGATTAAGAGAATCATTTAAATTCTTTATGTATGTATGATACACTTTTTGGTCAATTTAGGTCAAACAAAACAAACCCTATTATGGATAATTTGTTCGACAATTTTCTGGCTAGGGCTCCTTCCTGATAGATTATTTTATATATTATGCCGCACAGGGATGAATTTCCACATTACCCATAATACCCAAATGATAAAGTTTTAAACCTGATAACCCTTGCAAAGGAGGGGATTCTATCATATAATGAAGTCTGTTGAAAAAATATTTTCTATTACGCCCTCGTAGTGCAACGGATAGAACGCAAGCCTCCGAAGCTTGAAATGCAGGTTCGATTCCTGCCGAGGGCATTACCAATCTTCTGCTTAATAAAGTGGGGGATTTTTTATTTGTAATTTTTAGGAGAGTTGAAATTTTTGCTGAATTTGCTTGTTTTCCGTAATATTCCATCGAATCCTGTAATGTCGGTCCTGTCTTGAAAATATTCGCCCACACTATTGAAAAATGGTGATTTTTCAATAAAAGTAGTTGTTAAATTTGCGTTTCTAACATATAGTATTTAAAACAAATAAACTATTCAGAAAAAAATCGTAAGCGTTTTCATGGGTTTTTGTGTAGAATTTTCTCCTGATAATGTAAAATGGAGTGGGGGAGGGATGAATCGATGAGTATGAATATGAAAGCAGGACTTTTTCAACAGCAAACATTAAAGATGGCAATGACCCAGGAGCTCATGCAAGCTATTACATTGCTGCAATACTCCTCGCAGGAGCTATCGGCTTTTTTAGAAAATAAAATGGTGGAGAACCCATTACTGTCCATAGATCAGCCAACATCTTCTTTATTTCAGCCAACTTTTGACCGCAAAAAAGGTAAACGGACTCTTAAAAATACGTATGATGCCAACTATTGGATTGAACAGATCAGTGAAGATACCATATCGCTTGAACAGCATATCATGTCCCAGGTGAATCACCAGCAGTTTTCCGGTGAGCAGCAAAAGGCAATGCTTCTATTAATTCATAACCTTGATGAAAACGGTTACTTAAGGACTCAGCTGGATGATATATGCATCCCAGGCATATCTCCGGCCGTTTTGGAAGAGAGTCTCTCGATTTTACAGGAACTCGAACCGCATGGTATTGGAGCGAGGAATCTTCAAGAGTGCCTTTTGCTTCAAGTGAAAGCAGAAGGGGAGAATCTTCTGGCAGAATCGATCATAGAAAACCATTTCCTCGATTTTGCTGAAAAGCGCTGGAAAGACCTAAGTAAGAAAATCGGTGTTACACTGAAGGAGATTCAAGAAGTCTTTGATTATGTCCAGACGTTGAACCCGCGTCCGGCATCACTCTTTTTTCAGGAAAAACCTTCTTATATAGTGCCGGATGTGGTCGTGGAAGTTCGGGATGGCATGCTGCTTGTCGGGAATTATGATGGTAACACACCCAATCTTAATGTGGATAAAGGATATTTAAACCGAATGAAGAGCCATAAGGATCAGGGAGTTCAGCGGTTTATCCAGGATAAGTGGCAGGAATACCAATGGATCTCCAGAGGAATCCAACAGAGAAAAGAAACGATATTGAAGGTTATTCAGTGCATCGTCGAAAAACAGCCGGCGTGCTTTCATCATGGCCTGAACTATTTGAAGCCGATGACGATGAAAGAAATCGCAGACGAACTTGGCATACATGAGTCCACAGTAAGCCGGGCGGTTAAAGGGAAGTACGTACAGACACCATTTGGCACGATAGAGATGCGGATATTTTTCACTACTTCTTTACAGTCGGTCGGCCTTGATGAGGATATGTCGGGCATGCAGGCGAAAAAGAGCCTCCAGGCAGCCATCAATGGGGAAAATAAACAAAAGCCGCTTTCGGATCAAGACTTGGCGGAACGGCTGAAAGAAGAGCATGGAATTATCCTGGCACGCCGAACCGTTGCCAAGTACCGGGAACAATTAGGGATCCCTTCTTCATCTAAACGAAAAAGATATGATTGAAAAGGATGAGTGGTTTTGGAATCGAATGCGTTTGTTTTATATAGTAGGGATAAATGCCCGTTATGTGATAAAGCCAAGCTGGTACTCGAAGAAGTGAAAGTGGAGTCAGGCATAGGCTATAAGGAAATCGATATCCATACCGATGATGATTTGCTTGAGAGATTCGGGCTGATGATCCCTGTCGTTGAATGGAAAGATGAAATCGTTCAGTTCGGAAACGTTGATAAATCAGCTCTAAATAGGCTTTTGGAAAAATAATTTTTCAAATCATTTGAAGAAACATTCCGTTCCTGCTAGAATAAAATATGTAGCAGGAATATTTTTTTGTTTTAAGTGGGACAGAAAATGACTACGCGGGACGTTAAATGTCCAACTTAACTTTTTAGGAGTTTTAAATATGCGTACATTACTCGAGGTACAAAGAAAATTATTGCCCGATTTCCTTATGGTTATGCAAAAAAGATATGATATCCTGCGTTATATCAAAATGATGCAGCCGGTTGGAAGGCGCAGTCTGTCCGTGAGCCTTAATTTGACAGAGCGGACGCTTAGAGGCGAGGTTGATTTTCTGAAAAGTCAGAACCTGGTTAACATCTTCAGCTCTGGCATGACGCTGACTGATGAAGGGATTGAAATCCTGGATAAGTTAGAAGGAATAATGCGTGAAGTAATGGGTATAGACATAATGGAAAAGCAATTGCAGGATTTGTTACAAGTGGATGAAGTCATAATTGTCTCAGGAAATTGTGATGAAACCCCATGGGTGAAAAAAGAATTGGGTAAAGCTTGTGCAAACCGTATGAAACGAGAATGGAACTCAAAGAATATCATTGCGGTTACTGGCGGATCGACAATGGCCGAAGTGGCTAATTCGTTGTCACCTGATGAAGCATCCAGGAAATTGACATTTGTCCCAGCCCGCGGGGGAATTGGTGAAGCGGTGCAGAATCAGGCCAATACGATTGTCGAAAAAATGGCACAGAAGGCACAAGCCTCATACAGAGTGTTATATGTACCCGATCAATTAAGCGGTGAGGTTTATGCATCATTTCAGAAGGAACCTGCAATTAAAGAAGTGATTTCCCAAATCAAGTCTGCCGATATGATCATTCATGGAATCGGTGATGCCATGGCGATGGCAGAGAGAAGAAATTCTTCGCCAGAAATGTTAAAGAAGCTGTTAGATGGAAATGCTGTAGGAGAGGCATTCGGTTATTATTACGATGAAAACGGCAAAGTTGTTCATAAAGTTTTGACAGTCGGCATCCAGTTAGATGATCTTAGCCCTGAAAAGCGAGTGATAACTGTGGCAGGTGGCAAAACTAAAGCAAAGGCTATCCGTTCCTACATGAAAGGCGCACCTTCATCAACCGTTTTGATCACGGATGAAGCTGCGGCACAAGAGTTAATTCAGGGGAATTACACCCCTTAATATATTTGCGAACTTAAAAGGAGGAATTTTTCATGGCAGTAAAAGTTGGTATTAATGGTTTTGGACGTATTGGACGTAATGTATTTCGTGCAGCATTGAGTAATCCTGGGGTAGAGATCGTTGCTATTAACGACTTAACGGATGCTAATATGTTAGCGCACCTTCTTCAATACGATACAATTCATGGATCTCTTAATGAAAAAGTAGCAGTTGATGGGGATTACCTTGTTGTTGATGGTCACAAAGTAAAAGTATTGGCTGAACGTGATCCTGCACAATTAGCATGGGGTGAACTGGGAGTAGAAGTAGTTGTGGAATCTACAGGACGTTTCACAAAACGTGCGGATGCAGCTAAGCATTTAGAAGCTGGCGCGAAAAAAGTAATCATCTCTGCTCCTGCATCTGATGAAGATATCACGATCGTCATGGGTGTAAACGAAGACAAATATGATGCAGCAAACCACCATGTAATCTCTAATGCTTCTTGTACAACGAACTGTTTAGCTCCATTTGCTAAAGTGCTTCATGAACAATTCGGAATCAAACGCGGTATGATGACTACTGTTCACTCTTATACAAATGATCAGCAAATCCTTGATTTGCCTCATAAAGATTACCGTCGTGCACGTGCAGCTGCAGAGAATATCATTCCTACAACAACTGGGGCAGCAAAAGCTGTTGCACTTGTCCTTCCTGAACTTAAAGGGAAATTGAATGGTATGGCAATGCGCGTACCTACTCCAAACGTATCTGTTGTCGACCTTGTTGCAGAACTTGAAAAAGACACAACGGTTGAAGAAGTTAATGCAGCATTCAAAAAGGCTTCTGAAGGTGAATTAAAAGGAATCCTTGAGTACAGCGAACTTCCGCTAGTATCAACTGACTATAACGGTAACCCATCATCATCTACAATCGATGCCCTTTCCACGATGGTAATGGAAGGAAACATGGTTAAAGTATTATCTTGGTATGATAATGAAACAGGATATTCAAGCCGTGTTGTTGATTTGATCGACTATTTGGCTAAAAAAGGATTGTAATTAGAATAATAAAAAACCTCACCAAGGTGAGGTTTTTTTTATCACAGCCCTAAAAAAACTTGGCAGAAGATGATATTATTAGTAAGTCATTAATCAGTCAAGCGTTTACATTTCTTGTTTTTGGATAATTTCCTGGAAACCGACTATAATGAAAAAGAGAAAAGGGGAGTTGGGAAATTTACCCTCTCCCTTTTTGGCTAAAAGAATCAAAAATATGATAACAATATCTAAGGAGGTTCTTGGATTATGAATAAAAAGTCGATTAAAGATATTGAATTAAAGGGGAAACGCGTATTTTGCCGTGTTGATTTCAACGTTCCAATGCAGGACGGAAAGATTTCGGATGATACGAGAATCAAGGCTGCACTGCCGACGATTTCCTATTTGACAGAACAAGGCGCAAAAGTCATCTTAGCCAGCCATCTTGGCCGTCCTAAAGGACAAGTCGTAGAAGAATTGCGTTTAGCACCTGTTGCGGAAAGACTAAGCGAACTTAGCGGCAAAGATGTGCAAAAGGCTGAAGAAGCATACGGCGAGACCGTTCAATCAATCATTGAAAACATGCAAAATGGCGAGATCCTGTTGTTGGAAAACGTTCGTTTCTATCCAGGAGAAGAGAAGAACGATCAAGAATTGGCGAAATCATTTGCGGCACTGGCTGATGTTTATGTTAACGATGCATTCGGAGCTGCGCACCGTGCACATGCTTCAACTGAAGGAATAGCTCACCATCTCCCGGCCGTTGCTGGATTGCTGATGGAAAAAGAGCTTTCTGTACTTGGAAAAGCCCTATCCAACCCAGAACGTCCTTTTACAGCTATAATTGGCGGAGCAAAAGTAAAGGATAAGATAGGCGTTATCGAAAACCTTTTGGAAAAGGTCGATCACTTGATCATCGGTGGTGGATTGGGTTACACATTCATTAAAGCGCAAGGTCATGAAATCGGTAATTCATTACTGGAAGAAGACAAAATAGAATTGGCCAAATCTTTCATCGAAAGTGCAAAAGAAAAAGGCGTAAAACTTCATTTGCCTATCGATGCAGTCGTAACTGCTGAATTTTCACCTGATGCAGAGACGGATAATGTCGATATCGATGCTATTCCAAATGATAAAATGGCTCTTGATATCGGACCAAAAACAAGTGAATTATTTGCGGATGTAATCAAAAGTTCCAAGCTTGTCATTTGGAATGGACCAATGGGTGTATTCGAGTTCGATAAATTTGCGAATGGAACGAGAACCGTTGCTCAAGCCTTGGCGGAAGCAAATGATACGTACAGCATTGTTGGCGGAGGGGATTCGGCCGCAGCTGCAGAAAAGTTTGGCCTGGCAGAAAAGATGTCCCATATTTCAACTGGCGGCGGTGCATCTCTTGAGTTCATGGAAGGCAAAGAGTTGCCTGGCGTTGTAGCCTTGAACGATAAATAAGATTAAACCGTTACATATTTCAACATTAGAAGGGATGAGAAACCAAATGCGTAAACCGATTATTGCAGGAAACTGGAAAATGAATAAAACACTATCTGAAGCGACAGCCTTTTTAGAAGAAGTGAGCAATTTGATTCCTAAGCAAGATGTAATCGATACGGTTGTATGTGCTCCAGCTTTATTTTTGGATCAGCTCGTTCAAGCAGCAAAAGGAACCGATGTGAAAATCGGGGCACAGAACATGCACTTTGAAGAAAGCGGTGCTTTCACAGGAGAAATCAGCCCAATCGCATTGGCTGATCTTGGGGTATCCTACGTTATACTTGGTCATTCTGAGCGCAGGGAAATGTTCAACGAAACGGATGAAGCCGTTAATAAAAAAGCTCATGCCGCTTTTGCCCACCAGTTGACCCCGATCGTTTGCTGCGGTGAAACACTTGAGCAAAGGGAAGCTGGCGAAACGAATGATTTCGTAGGCAGCCAGATTGAAAAAGGCCTAGCAGGATTATCTGACGATCAATTGAAACAAGCCGTTATTGCTTATGAGCCGATTTGGGCGATTGGAACAGGAAAATCGTCATCTGCTCAAGATGCTAATGAAGTTTGTGCGCATATCCGCTCAGTTGTTGCCGACAAATTTTCAAATGAAGCAGCTGCAGTCATCCGCATTCAGTACGGTGGCAGTGTAAAACCTGAGAATATTAAAGAGTACATGGCACAACCTGATATAGACGGTGCATTGGTTGGCGGTGCTAGTTTGAAATCCGATTCATTTTTACAATTGCTGGAGGCTGGTCACTATGAGTAAGTCGCCTGTGGCACTTATCATCTTAGACGGTTTTGGCTGCCGTAACGAAGAAAAGGGTAATGCTGTTTTTCATGCGAAAAAACCGAACTTTGACCGATATTGGGAACAGTATCCGCACTCCCATTTAACTGCAAGCGGGGAAGCGGTCGGCTTGCCTGCCGGTCAAATGGGGAACTCGGAAGTGGGCCATCTGAATATCGGGGCAGGACGGATCGTTTATCAAAGCCTGACCCGTGTGAACCTGGCAATACGTGAAGGTGAGTTTGCACAAAACCCAACTTTGGTCGATGCCATGAGCCATACCAAGAAAAAAGGCACGGACCTTCATCTTTTCGGTCTTCTTTCAGATGGCGGCGTGCATAGTCATATTGATCATATGTATGCCCTTTTGAAATTGGCCGCTAAAGAAGGAGTTAAAAATGTATATGTACATGCATTTTTAGATGGCCGTGATGTCGGACCGAAAACGGCACAGGGTTATATTAAGGAAGCGGAAGCGAAAATGAAGGAAATCGGTGTTGGTCAGTTTGCGACCATTTCCGGAAGATATTATTCGATGGACCGTGATAAGCGCTGGGAGCGTGTGGAGAAATCCTACCGTTCGATGGTGTATGGTGATGGCCCTGCTTATTCTTCTGCGATGGAATGTGTCGAGGATTCGTATGAACATGGAATTTTCGACGAGTTCGTGATACCTTCAGTCATAACGGCGGAAGACGGTAAACCGGTGGCAACGATTAAAGATGATGATGCCGTAATCTTTTATAACTTCCGTCCAGACCGGGCGATCCAGATTTCCAATACGTTCACGAATGAGGATTTTCGTTCATTTGACCGCGGTCCTGGACATCCGAAGCATCTCCATTTTGTCTGCTTGACACATTTTTCAGAAACAGTTGACGGATATGTTGCATTTAATCCGACAAATCTTGATAATACATTAGGGGAAGTACTTTCCCAAAACCAGCTTACCCAGCTTCGCATCGCTGAAACTGAAAAATATCCGCATGTGACGTTTTTCATGAGCGGCGGACGTGAAGAGAAGTTTCCTGGTGAAGAGAGGATTTTAATTAATTCTCCGAAAGTCGCTACATATGATTTACAACCGGAAATGAGTGCTTATGAAGTGACGGATGCATTGGTGGAACAAATTGAGGCTGACCGTTTTGATGCCATTCTCTTGAATTTTGCCAACCCGGACATGGTTGGTCATTCAGGAATGCTTGAGCCTACCATTAAAGCGATTGAAACAGTGGATGAATGCCTAGGCAGGATTGTCGATTTAATCGTCTCAAAAGGCGGTACAGCGATCATCACCGCTGACCATGGGAATGCTGACGAAGTGGTAACGCTAGAAGGCAACCCGATGACAGCCCATACTACGAATCCCGTTCCTGTCATTATCACTAAAAATAAGGTAACATTAAGAACAGGTGGTATCTTAGGCGATTTAGCTCCAACGATGCTTGATTTGCTTGGAGTCGAAAAACCTGTTGAAATGACAGGGAAATCCCTATTATCTAAATAAAATTGTGAATAGGAAAAGGAGAGATTTATAATGCCGTACATCGAACATGTATATGCACGCGAAGTGCTAGATTCACGTGGTAACCCAACAATAGAAGTAGAAATCCAAACAGAGTCCGGATACTTCGGACGTGCAATCGTACCATCAGGTGCTTCAACAGGAGAACACGAAGCGGTTGAGCTTCGTGACGGGGATAAATCTCGCTACCTGGGTAAAGGGGTACAAAAAGCAGTCGATAATGTAAATGATATCATTGCTGAAGCTGTCATCGGTTTGGATGTAACGAACCAAGCAGGCCTTGACCTTACTATGATTGAATTGGATGGCACTGAAAACAAAGGAAACTTGGGAGCTAATGCAATCCTTGGCGTATCAATGGCTGCTGCCCATGCCGCTGCGGAATTTTCTGGATTACCATTGTATCGTTACCTTGGTGGGTTCAATGCGAAACAACTTCCGACTCCAATGATGAATATCATTAACGGCGGATCACATGCCGATAACAATGTTGACTTCCAGGAATTCATGATCCTGCCTGTAGGAGCTCCTAGCTTCAAAGAAGCAGTTCGTATGGGTGCAGAAGTATTCCATGCCTTGAAATCTGTCCTTTCTGCCAAAGGCTTGAATACGGCAGTCGGCGATGAAGGCGGCTTTGCGCCAAACCTTGGTTCAAACCGTGAAGCGCTTCAAGTCATCATCGAGGCAATTGAAAAAGCTGGCTACAAAGCAGGCGAAGATATCTACCTTGGCATGGACGTGGCTTCATCTGAATTCTATAACAAAGAAACAGGCAAATATGATCTTGCAGGCGAAGGCCGCAATGGTGTTACATCCGAAGAAATGGTTGCTTTCTATGAAGAGCTAGTGAATGAATTCCCTATTATCTCCATCGAAGACGGCCTGGATGAAAATGACTGGGATGGCCACAAGCTTCTAACGGAACGCATCGGTTCTAAAGTTCAGCTTGTTGGTGACGATCTTTTCGTAACGAACACGAAAAAATTGGCTGAAGGCATCGAAAAAGGCATCGGTAACTCCATCCTGATCAAAGTGAACCAAATTGGTACACTGACTGAAACGTTTGATGCAATCGAAATGGCTAAACGCGCAGGCTACACTGCAGTCGTTTCCCACCGTTCAGGTGAAACGGAAGATGCAACGATCGCTGATATCGCCGTTGCAACAAACGCAGGACAAATCAAAACCGGTTCCATGTCCCGTACGGACCGTATCGCTAAATACAACCAACTTCTTCGCATCGAAGACCAGCTTGGTGACTTGGCTGTATATGGCGGCTTGAAATCTTTCTATAACTTGAAGAAGTAATCTTACAGAAATTTTCCCTCCTATTCAATCTGGCCATCCACATTGAATAGGAGGTTTTTTATGCCCAGAAACCAGTCACTGCTTCCAGCTTGAAAGGATTTAATCAAACGTTTGATTAATAAAAAAAAGGTGCCGCATCCGGGCACCTTTTCTCATTTATCCGATACAGCTTCCACTGGTACGGCATTATAGTATTCTTCTAATGTAATCTTCGCTTCAAAGATTTCAGTTGCGGCATCGACACCAACATAGCGAATATGCCATGGTTCGTATTTATAACCCGTGATGTTTTCCTTGCCTTCAGGGTAACGGATGATAAATCCGTATTCATGTGCATGTTCAGCAAGCCAGGCCGCTTCATTCGTATCACCGAAGCAGTCTTGGGCAGCGCATGCCCCATCGTGGGTCGTGACATCAATCGCCAGGCCCGTTTCATGCTCGCTTGTCCCAGGCATTGCACTGTAGGTTTTCGCTTTTTCTTCCCCGTCCTTAGCCACATAGTTATTAAAGACCGTGATTTGTGTTTGGTGTGAGCGGTAAGCGGAAACGCCGGCAAAGTGCATATTGTCTTTTTCGGCAGCTTGGAACATTAATTCAAGAGCCTTTCCCGCTTCTTCGCGCATCATTCTTTTTTCGATTTTATCTTCAAAGATGAAATCCACATTTGGGTAGATAAGGTCAGCAGGTTTGTAATCTTCAGGCAGGCTGTATTGTTTATTGACAAGTACAGGTATGCTTTCCGGATCGGCTAACGTCTGAAGGCCAGCCTGTGCGGGTGTAGCCGCTTCATCAACCTCCACCTGGCGCTGGGCCGATTCTTTTGAGTCATTATTCTTGTCGGTCTCAGTCTCCTTCTCAGTCTCCTGGGAGCTCGGCTGTTCTTCTTTTTGCTCTTTTTCATGCTCGCTTGTCAGGTCGGATGAACAGCCAGCCATCAGAATGAAAGATGATAGAGCGGTTGCTGCAAATATAGGTTTTAACATATGAAAGGCCCCTTGCTTTTAATATAAGATTTCCAATAAAAGTAGTTTTGAAAAATTATCGTGATAAGTAATCCCTAGTTAATTCACTTTGATATTTATCAAGAAATAAGCCAATCCAGACGACCATCAATAAAAATGGATAATCGTTACGGATTGCGGTTTCCACGACGGGATCAGACCAAAAGCTCGAAAGGAAACCAGAGGACATCCTGATTGTCTCGAATGTGACAAGGGCGTGAAGCGATAACCAAAGAATCGTAAGGGTATTGGTCCCGAATCCAATGACCGCCGCTATGACGCTCAGCAAGGCGGCTGCTGCCCCGATCAGGAGGACATTGAAGCTTGATTGGAAAAAGTCGATACCGCTATTGGAAAGTCCATTATAAATAATAGCAGTAAAATAAACGGTTGTCGTGATATATGCAGCAAATAATAAGTATCGATTTCCGTGATACTTTGCCAGCAGCAATAAAAGCGGTGATAGGATGATTAATAGGACGCTGATGAAATTGCTTCCGCCTGTCCATAAAGAATAGCCGGCAACCGCCGAGAATAGGATGGTCAGGAGATCAAGAATCCGTAGTATGGACTTAAACATGTTGACACCTCTTTCTCTATTTATGCAAATTATCTCAAACTTTGATTCAAAAAGAAATAAATGACGATGGGTTTTTAGGAATTCTTACCATCATAGTATAACAAAGATTGTGGATATTTATTGGGTGTGGTAAAGTTAAAGTAATTGTTTATTGGTTCTTCAGGAGGTGTAATTGCATGCATGCATTTCTCATAACGCTTTTAGTGATTGTCAGTATCGCCCTCATTGTGACGGTATTGCTTCAATCAGGTAAGAGTGCAGGTTTATCAGGTGCGATTGCCGGCGGTGCTGAGCAGTTATTCGGAAAGCAAAAGGCACGCGGTTTGGACCTGGTTTTACATCGTGCGACAATAGTATTGGCGATTCTATTCTTTGCTTTAACTTTACTTGTTGCATACTTTGATGTGTAATGGATCAAAAATGAGTCTAGCTAAATAGCTAGGCTTTTTTCTTTGCACAATAGTTGCATGAATAGATATAGTGATTTTAGTACTTAATTATAGGATAGGGATTTTTAAAAATTCTATTTACTGATAAAGGAGTTCAAGGTCATGAAAATCAAGCTGCAGCAGCCCTTTACTTTTGAAGGCGGAAAAAGGGCTGTCTTACTTTTACATGGATTCACGGGGAATTCAGCGGATGTACGGATGCTGGGCCGTTACTTGGAGAAACAGGGGTACACCTGCCATGCCCCGCACTATGAAGGGCATGGCGTTCCCCCAGAGGAGCTGGTGAAAACAGGTCCGGAAGATTGGTGGAAAGATGTCATGATGGGCTACGATTTCCTGAAAAGCAAAGGCCATGAAGAAATTGCTGTTGCCGGACTCTCATTAGGAGGCGTATTTTCTCTTAAATTAGGTTACACTGTACCTATAAAGGGTATCGTATCAATGTGTGCGCCTATGTATATCAAAAGTGAAGAAATGATGTTTAAAGGAGTATTGGAGTACGCCAGAGAATTTAAGAAGTATGAAGGAAAAACTCAAGAGCAAATAGAGCTTGAAATGGACCTCCTTGCCGATAAACCGATGAATACATTGAAAGCCCTTCAGGAATTGATAACGGATGTACGGGAGCACGTCGATCTTATTTACGCTCCGACATTTGTCGTGCAGGGCCGGCATGATGATGTTATCAATCCAAAAAGTGCCGATATTATTATTGATTCCATTGAATCACCGGTCAAAAAAATCAAGTGGTATGAAGAATCCGGTCATGTCATAACCCTTGATAAAGAAAAAGACGAGCTGCATGAAGATGTATTGGAATTTTTAGAAAGTCTGGATTGGTCCGAATAACAAAAATATACCCTGAATAGGAGGGTTTTCATGGAAGATAACATTCAAGAACATATTAATAAGCTTCTGACATATATGACGGATGAAGCGTATAAGCCGTTAACGGTACAAGAACTGGAAGAGGCTTTGAAAATCGAAGACTCGGCAGATTTCAAGAATTTCGTTAAGGCTTTAGTAAAGATGGAAGAAAAGGGATTGGTGGTCAGAACGAGGAGCAATCGTTACGGCCTGCCGCAAAAAATGAATTTGTTCCGCGGTAAATTAACGGGGCACGCAAAGGGGTTTGCCTTTGTCACACCTGAAGACAACCCGGGAATGGATGATATTTTCATTCCGCCAAATGAAACGGGCACAGCGATGCATGGAGATGTCGTCATGGTACGGGTATCTTCGGAAACATCGGGCTCAAGGCAAGAAGGCACGGTCATCAGAATACTTGAACGCGGAATTACACAAGTGGTCGGTACATACTCCGAAAGTAAAAGTTTTGGTTTCGTCATCCCTGATGATAAAAAGATCGCAAACGATATCTTCATTCCACAGCATGCTTCACATGGAGCGGTAGAGGGACATAAGGTTGTCGTCAAGCTTACTTCTTATCCTGAAGGACGCATAAGTGCCGAAGGTGAAGTCATTGAGATTCTTGGCCATAAAAATGATCCTGGTGTGGATATTCTTTCCGTGATCCATAAGTATGGTTTGCCGATGGAGTTCCCGGATGACGTCATGGAGCAGGCCAATGCCGTTTCCGATACCATTCAGGAAAGTGAAATTGGCAACCGCAGGGACTTGCGTAATGATGTTTTGGTCACGATTGATGGAGCGGATGCAAAGGATCTGGATGATGCCGTCACTGTTTCCAAGCTTGAAAATGGCAATTACAAGCTGGGCGTTCATATTGCTGATGTCAGTCATTACGTGAAGGAAGGTTCTCCAATCGATAAGGAAGCCCTGGAAAGAGGGACGAGCGTGTATTTGGTGGACAGGGTCATCCCGATGATCCCGCATCGTTTATCGAATGGCATTTGTTCCTTGAACCCACAAGTCGATCGTTTTACACTCTCATGTGAAATGGAAATCACGCCGGATGGCAAAGTCGTCAACCATGATATTTTTGAAAGTGTCATTAAGACGACGGAACGTATGACATATGGCAATGTGAACAAAATCCTTGTCGATAAAGATGAAGAACAGCTTGAACGCTATGAAGCGTTGGTGCCGATGTTCCAGGACATGGAGAAGCTAGCGGCCATCCTTCGCAAGAACCGGATGAACCGCGGTGCGATCGACTTTGATTTCAATGAAGCAAGAGTCATCGTTGATGAAGAGGGCCATCCGACTGATGTGGTTTTACGTGAAAGGTCGGTTGCGGAAAAGCTGATTGAAGAGTTCATGCTTGCAGCTAATGAAACCGTTGCTGAGCATTTCCACCGTCTTGACCTACCGTTCATTTACCGTATTCATGAAGATCCAAAGCCGGAAAAACTGCAGCGTTTCTTTGAATTCATTACGAACTTCGGATACATTGTAAGGGGATCGGCCAATGACGTCCATCCTAAGGCGTTACAGGAAATCATTGAGGCGGTTGCCGGTAAGCCGGAAGAAACGGTCATATCCACCGTCATGCTTCGTTCCATGCAACAGGCGAAATATGATCCGGAGAGCTTAGGCCACTTTGGTTTATCTGCTGAGTTTTATACACATTTCACATCGCCGATTCGCCGTTACCCGGATTTGATCGTGCACAGGCTGATCAGGACCTACTTGGTGGAAGGTAAAATGGATGAAGCTACGAAGGAGAAATGGAATGCCAATTTACCTGAGATTGCCGATCATACATCGAAACGCGAACGTCGCTCAGTCGATGCCGAGCGGGAAACGGATGATCTGAAGAAAGCGGAATACATGCTGGATAAAATCGGCGAAGAATATACCGGGATAATTGGTTCAGTCACGAATTTCGGGATGTTCGTCGAGCTGCCGAACACGATTGAAGGACTTGTCCATGTCAGCTTCATGACGGATGATTATTATCGCTTCGATGAGCGTCAGCTAGCAATGATCGGGGAACGTACCGGTAATGTGTTCCGGATTGGCGATGAAATCGACGTTCGTGTTTCCAACGTCAATAAAGAGGAACGCGCCATCGATTTTGAAATTATCGGCATGAAGGTAAGCCGTCCGCGTCCATCCGGCGAGAAGAAAATATTCAAAGCCAATTCAGGTGAACGCAAACGCGGCCGAGGCGGCAATGGAGGACGTAATGAAGGAAAAGGCGGCGGCCGTAATGGAGATTCGCCTTCTACTGGAAGAAAACCGAAAAAGAAGAAAAAATTCTTTGAAAATGCGCCAGCTGCCAAGCGCAAGAGAAAACCTAAAAAGAGATAAAGATTGAGGCGGGGGGATGATTCTTTCATCCTCTTGCCGCGATTGGATGTAAAAAGGGGAGAGTTAGATGCCAAAAGGCTCAGGTAAACAATTAGCACAAAATAAAAAAGCATATCATGATTTCTTTATTGAACAAACGTTTGAAGCGGGAATCGTTTTAAAAGGGACCGAAATCAAAGCAATCCGTGCGGCACGAGTGAATTTGAAGGATGCCTTCGCTAAAATAGAAAATGGTGAAGTTTATCTTCATAATATGCATGTCAGCCCTTATGAGCAGGGAAACCAGTTTAACCATGATCCGTTACGGACACGGAAGCTTCTTTTGCATAAGAAAGAAATCAGTAAACTAATCGGGGAAACAAAGGTAACAGGTTACACCATCGTCCCGTTGAAAATGTATTTAAAGAATGGCTTTGCCAAAGTTTTAATCGGACTTGGAAAAGGGAAGAAACAATATGACAAGCGTGATGACCTGAAGAAGAAGGAAGCGAAGCGTGATATTGAACGTGCTTTCCGTGATCGTCAGAAGATGTAGAACTGCCAAGACCTTACAATTGATTTTTTGAACCAATCTGTTATAATTAATCCTGTACCGATGACAATTGAATATCAGCCAACTTGCTGACTATTCTTCTCTCGTACGCTCCATTTATATCATGGGGACGTTACGGATTCGACAGGGATAGTTCGAGCTTAAGTTGCGAGTCGAGGGGATCGGCCTCGTTAAAACGTCAACGCCTATAACTGGCAAACAAAACAACAACCTAGCTTTCGCTGCTTAATAACAGTCGATAGCTGTTCCTCCCTCCATGGCCCACGTGGTAGGGTAAGGGACTCACTCTAAGTGGGATACGCCGGAATCCACCGTCTGAGGATGAAGGAAGAGACCAATCAGACTAGCTGCTCTGCCGCCTGTCGATAGGCTAATGAGTTCGCGAAATGCGAATATATCGACTACACTCGTAGAAGCTTAAGTGCCGTTATGTCTGGACGTGGGTTCGACTCCCACCGTCTCCACCAATACATATATTGGTGGTTTTTTATTTGGTTTTTTTTCGTCGTTTTTGTCGAAAAATCGATAAATCGTATAATTCGCAGATATATCAGGATTTTTCGTTGATATATCTCCAATTTCGAAGATATATTCCCGATTTCGCAGATAAACTGTACAATTTCCATCATTTGCTGTAGAATCCTTTTGAAGAAAATAGGATTGGAGCGATGAAATTGATTGTAAAAAAACGAAAAGTTCCTCTTGCCGTCCGCAAATTACGTGCATTAGCGTGCAGGCTTCCTCCGAATCACCCTAAAGTTCCCTTAATCATGAACGATCTCAAAAAAAGGGAAGCGGGCTATAAAGGGGAATGTTCCATTGATTTTCCATTAAGCTTTCTTGAACCGAAAAGCTATTTCATCTTCCACGATTTAAGGCTTCAGGATCAATCCCGATTTTTTCAACTGGATACCTTATTAATCTCCAAGAAATATGCGCTTATCATTGAAGTGAAGAACATTGCAGGGTCAATCTATTTTGATCCGCATTTCAACCAGCTCATTCGAACGATAGAAGGAAAAGAAACGGCCTTTTCAGATCCCATCATACAAGTCAGCCGCCAGGAATCACAATTGACCAATTGGTTCTTGAAAAACGGTTTTCCCTCACTGCCCATCCTTTCATTGATTGTCATCAGCAATCCCCAAACAATCATCCGTACAGCTCTTGAAAACCATGAACTCCACTATAAAGTTATCCATCGCGATGCACTTCCTGCTAAAATTAATCAAATGGAGCATTCCATAACAGAATCCAGTTTTAGTGAGAAAGATTTGAAGAAAGCAATTCGCGTAATGAATAAACACCACATCGATGCGGACTTTTCCATTCTGGAACGATACAATCTTACCGAAAAGGACCTAATTAAAGGAGTGATTTGTGAGAATTGTAAGGGCAATAAATTATTTAGAAGGCATGGCACATGGCTTTGCAATCAATGCCAACTCTCCAGTAAAAAAGCACATATCCCGGCTTTACGAGATTATTTTTATCTATTAGGCTCGACCATAACGAATCGGCAGTTGAGGAACTTTTTAAACATTTCCTCTTCATCCAGTGCAACGAGGATCTTGCAATCATTGAATCTGACAAGCAGTGGTGCGAATAAGGGGAGGGTGTACAGCCTGTATTTTGATGAGTGATTTCTGAGTGATCTTGCCTTAATCATAAAAAAGGAATAGTTTCTATACCATTCCTTAATAGTAAAAATCATTTCTCTATATTTACATCAACATTTTGGAAATCCTCCAAAATAATATCTATTACTGGAAAAACTCCATCAGCTTGATAAGCTAATAAGATTTTTTTTACTGAGGCAATATGTAATTCTTCCATTTCCATATTTTTTATATCCGCCATTTTTTTTCTCATTTCTTCCTTTGTGGGATAATTTTTTGTGCCGTAAACCCACATGAAAAATCTATCTAACTCACTAACCTCTTGCTCTGTAAAGCCATGTGATAATAACTCATAATACCTAGACTTTAAATTCGGGGCCATACTATCATGTAATTTAAAAAATGCATGCTTCAATAAAAACAATTCGTATTCTAATTCCTTAATTTTTTCTTCTTGATTCATTTAAATCATCCACTCCAATGCAACGCTGCGTGTTCATCAGTTTTGCAGCAACTAAGCCCTATGATAAAACAAAGACTCAAAAGAAGCTTCTCTTGAGTCTTTGTTCCGTTTCTATTCTTTTAATTCCTTGCCCATTCCCTTGAGGAAGTGAACGCCAAAGCCGATTGCCCGGTTTATGTCTGGATCATTCAATGTTTTCATTAATTCCAGAACGCCGATCTTCTTATCGGACTGAAGGAATTTGTTTCCTTCATCGATTCCTGCAAGTGCACTGTTCAGCAGTTTCGTGGATTGTGCAGCATCGGCGTTCATCAAGGCTCCTGTTGCACCCATAAGGGTATTGATCAGGTTTGTGACAGGTTGCCTTGTGATTTGTTGAAGTGCGATTTTGGCAATTTGTTCTTTTCCTTGAAGCATGGAGGTCGCGGCTTCGAATACTCCCGAGACATTCAGTTCATTGACGATTTTAAACATATTGTTCAAGGCATCTTCATTATCGGTGATCAGCGTTTTCAGTTCCTCCAGTTTTTGTAGCTTTATCTCTTCCTCAGTAATGGGATTATGGATTTCCGTTATAGGAGCTGCCATGATCTTCACCCTCCTTGTTTAATTATCCGTTAAGTGAACATACCCTGGACGGGCCCACTTACGTTCAACCTCGACACCATTTTGAGGATGACGTTTTTTGTTCCGTGGATTGGTACCCGGTAATGGAATGTCTCCGCTTGCGCTTAATACTTCCATGCGGACCATCGTCTGTTTGTAAGCAGGCGTGCTTGTGCGTCGATCATAGATGGGACCGGTCAGGAAGTTAATGGCAGAGTCTTTATCGACGGAGTTCATCGGTAAAAATAGCTCATTATTTTTAACACGGTCTGTGATCAATGCTTTTAACTTAACGGCCCCGAATGGAGACACCAAGCGAACGAGTCCGCCATCACTGACTTTACGTTCTTTGGCAAGTTCTGGGGAAACCTCGACGAAAATATCAGGTACTTTCGCTTGGATTCCATTGGATTTGTTCGTCATATTCCCTTCATGGAAATGCTCCAGCATGCGTCCATTATTGATATGAAGGTCATATTCTTCCGGGAATTTATGAGGTTCCACCCAGTCAGCCAGTGCAAAGCGCGCTTTTTTATCAGGGAAGTTGAAGCCATCCACATAAAGAAGCGGCGTGCTTGATCCATCATGGCTCCCCCAGAGGAAGCTGTTCCATCCTTCCAGCACTTCATAATTCGCTTGGCTGAATATCGGTGACAGGCTTGCCATTTCGTCATAGATTTCACTAGGGTGAGAGTAGTTCCAATTCGCACCTAAGCGGTTGGCGATCTCTTGGGTGATTTCCCAGTCCGCCTTAGAATCTCCCATAGTGGGAAGGGCTTTATATAATCGCTGTACACGGCGCTCCGTATTGGTGAAGGTTCCGTCTTTTTCAAGAGATGGAGCACCGGGCAATACCACGTCGGCATATTGGGCAGTTCTTGAAAGGAAAATATCCTGGACAACAAAGAAGTCCAATCCGGATAACACTTTATCAACATGGTTGGCATCCGCGTCAACAAGTGCCATATCTTCACCTACAAGATACATCGCCTTCATGTCGCCTTTTTCTATCGCTTTAAGCATTTCAATATTGTTCAAGCCTGGTTGGCCATCGATTTTCACTCCATAAGCTTTTTCGAATTTAGCACGTGCCACGTCATCGGTAACATGCTGATATCCTGGAAGCCATGTTGGAAGGGTACCCATATCGCAAGCGCCCTGTACATTGTTATGGCCGCGAAGCGGATAGGCTCCCGCTCCTGGACGACGGTAGTTACCCGTAGCCAATAGCAGGTTGGAAATTGCCGCCGAAGTATCGGAAGCACCGGTGTTTTGTGTTACGCCCATACCCCAAAGAATGCATGTACCATCTGCATCGCGAATGGTCTCAGCAATTTGGATCAATGTTTCTCTTGAAATGCCTGTGTGTGTTTCTGCATATTCCAGGGTATATTTTTCAAGTACTTCTTTATAATCGTCGAAGAAGTTAACATTTTCATTGATGAATTCTTGATCATGCCAGCCTTGATCGATCATATATTTTGTAACCGCCATCAACCAAACTTGATCCGTTCCTTGTTTTGGGCTGATATGGATGTCGGAACGTTCGGCCATTTCGTTTTTGCGGATGTCAGCTACGATCAGTTTTTGTCCGTGAAGCTTGTGAGCCCGTTTAACGCGTGTCGCCAGTACGGGATGGCCTTCTGCCGGGTTGGCACCAACGATGATGACAAGACCTGCTGCGGCGATATCTTTGATCGTACCAGCATCTCCGCCCATGCCGACTGTACGGAACAGTCCGTCTGTTGCCGGAGATTGACAGTAACGAGAGCAATTGTCCACGTTATTCGTTTCGAACATTTGCCGTGCCAGTTTTTGAATGACATAGTTTTCTTCATTCGTGATCTTGGAAGAGGAAATGAAGCCTACTGAATTTCTGCCGTATTGCTGTTTGATCGAACCGAGTCTGGATGCAACCAAATCAAGTGCTTCATCCCAGCTTGATTCAACGAATCTTCCATTTTTCCGAATCAGGGGCTTTGTCAAACGTTTTTCCGAGTTTACGAAGTCCCAACCGAATTTCCCTTTGACACATGTGGATATCGCATTGACGGGTGCTTCATGAGTAGGTTGGACTTTAAGGATTTTACGGCCTTTTGTCCAGACTTCGAATGTGCATCCAACCCCACAGAACGTACAGACCGTTTTTGTCTTCTTCGTCCGTGTCTCTCGCATTGCCGCTTCAATCTCCGAAATGGCAAAGATCCCGCTGTATCCAGGTTCCACTTCTTTGACAAGGTCTATCATCGGTTCAAGCATATCGTTTTTCAAGCCTGACATGAAACCAGCTTCGCCAAGCATCGATTTTTCCATTAATGCATTACATGGACAGATCGTTACACATTGTCCGCAGCCTACACAAGACGAGTTATTGATTTCCGTTCCTTCATCCCATATTACCCGAGGGCGTTCTGCTTCCCAGTCGATGGACAGCGTCTCGTTGACCTGAAGGTTTTGGCACACTTCAACACATTGCCCGCATGCGATGCATTGATTGGCATCATAGCGGTAAAATGGATGGGACATATCGACGGCACCCAATTCCACTTTCGGTGTATAAGGATATTTTTGGTGTTCAATTTCCATTAATTCTGCCGTGTTATGTAGCTTGCAATTTCCGTTATTATTATCACATACAGTACAGTATAAAGAATGGTTTTCAAGTATCCGGTCCATGGCCTCGGTTTGGGCTTCTTTTGCCTTGCTTGAGTCCAAGGCTATATCCATGCCGCTCACTGCTTTTGTCGAACATGACCGGACGAGTTTCCCATTAACTTCGACGATGCATGTGTCGCATGTTTGGATCGGATCCACTTCAGGAACATAACAAATCTGTGGGTGAGCCATCTCATTTTGGTTGATGACCTCCAGTATTGTCATACCTTCATTAGCGGTATAAGCCTTCCCGTTGATTGTGATGGTGATGTTTGAATCGCTCATTATATTTCCCCCTTTTATAGCCAAAAAGACGCAAAAAAACCACCATGATTACACCTCCGTCTCTGAACGGAAATGTAGGTCATGGTGGAATAGTTTAATAGCAAAGCTTGCCAATATACCAATCCATACCATAATGGATAATTTTAAAAAAGATAGGACACAACAGTACACTATCATGCTCCCAACTTTCATCATTGATATTATACCTTTTATCATGAAAAGAAACAATCCTGGAAAGAGGGTATCATTCCCAAATCCCTTTCGTTTTTCTTCGCGTTGATTTATGATAAGAAAATTGAGAACTTAATTTTTCTTGAAATGGAGTGACGCAACGGTGTCAAAAGTTATCCATGAATTCAATGATATGATTCGTAAGCTGCGCAAGGAACTATTCGGTAAAGGGCCAGAACGGATACACACGGTTTTCGTGGAAAATATGGCCGTTTCTACGTTATATGGAAATTTGACTCCTACGGAAATGTTCATATCAAGATCGGAGGAAGGAAGGGATATGGTCCATTCTGCACGAACCAAAATGGTTCAGGATGTGTATTCGGAGAGTCCTCCCGATGGAATGGAAGATCTGGTTGGAGCTAAACTGCTCCATTTGTTTTCAGACATCAAAATCAAAGAAAACATAGCGATTTCCGTATTCGTATTTGATAAGAATATAGCGGACAAACTCAACGGGCATTGACCATGTTCCTTACATATTGGTCAATAGGCTCCTGGATAGTAAAAGGAGTGGGAGCATGAAAGCGATTGAAATCAAGAGGGACATCATCCGGATAACCAAAGGTAACATCGAGCGGACGGAAGATGCGATCGTAACGGAGCATCCCGTTACTGTCAAAATAAATGGCCAGGAATTCGTCACGATGGTTTGTACACCTGAATACATCGAGGATATGGTGATTGGTTATTTGGCTTCGGAAGGAATCATCAAAAAATATGATGAGATAAAAGAAATCTGGGTCCAGGAAAAAGAAGGATTTGTTCATGTGAAGACGGATAAAGTGAATCCCTACTTCCAGGACTTTCAAAATAAGCGGTATATTACATCATGCTGCGGAATGAGCAGACAAGGTTTCGTCTTTGTAAATGATGCATTGACTGCCAAGAAAATGGATGATGTTTCGGTGAAACTGACTCCTGATGACTGCTTCCGCTTGATGAAGGATTTACAAAATTCTGCTGTCACCTTCCAGAACACGGGCGGAGTCCACAATGCCGCTTTATGTGATGCCGGTGGCCTCGTATTAAGCAGGATGGACATCGGAAGGCATAATGCCTTGGACAAAATATACGGGCATTGCTTGAAAAATGGCATTTCGATGGAAGGGAAGGCTATCGTGTTCAGCGGCCGGATTTCATCGGAAATTCTCTTGAAAGTGGCGAAAATCGGCTGTGAACTGATACTCTCGAAGTCCGCTCCAACTGAATTGGCTTTGGAGTTGGCTGAAGGATTGGGAATCACGACGGTCGGGTTCATTCGCAATGATTCACTGAATATCTACACATGTCCTGAAAGAATTCTATTGAATGACTGAGCATCCTTCGCTGGAAGGATGCTTATCGGAAAGTCCTGCCGGTTTGGCCTGGGCTTTTTTGTATTTGTAAAAGGATATATCCAACAGGCCTTTTGTGGTACAGTTTTTATAAAACATTCAAGGGAATTCGTATCGGGGGAAGGGTTATGAACGAAAGGGATTGGCATATTTTAAAGGTGTTGCATGAACACAGGAATATTACTAAAACGGCGCAAAGTTTATATATCTCGCAACCTTCTTTAACGAAACGGATTCAACAAATGGAGAAGGAATTCAATCTGAAGATTGTGGAGCGGGGAACTAGGGGAGTGCAGTTCACCCCTCAAGGTGAATATTTGGCCATCTGTGCAGATGAGATGCTGATCAGGCTCCGGCAGATAAAAGAGACAGCATTCAATATGGGTCAGGAGATCAGTGGAACATTACGGCTGGGTGTTTCCAACTATATTACGCTGCATAAGTTGCCAGGCCTGCTGAAAATATTTCGTGAGCGATTTCCTAAAGTGGATTTCCATGTGACAACTGGCTGGAGTAAAGAAGTGCTGGACCTCATTTATAAGGAAGAAGTGCATGTCGGGATTGTTCGGGGGGACTATCAATGGTCAGGATCAAGGCATCATCTTTTTGAGGAAACGATTTGTATTGCTTCCAAGGAAGAAATCGAAGTCCGGAACCTGCCTTTCCTGCCGAGGATCGATTATGGGACAGATGCCCTTTTGAAAACAATGATCGATAATTGGTGGAGAGACAATTTTTCCGGACCTCCTTTGGTGGGGATGGAAGTGGACAAAGGGGATACATGCAAGGAAATGGTCAGGAATGGCCTGGGATATGGCATCCTCCCCAGTGTTTTATTGGAGAAAGACCAAAACCTCCGTCAAATGGACCTTAAGGACAAGCAAGGTAATCCCCTTATCAGGAATACGTGGATGTTATATCATGAAAAGTCGCTGGAATTAAAACTGGTCAAAGAGTTTGTCGAATTTGTCAAAGGCGTCGATTTCATGAGGGATATTTAACGGGAAGGGCAGAAATGCTTTTTTATCATTCCTTTTTTGAATGGATAACGATAATTTATTGGTATTTTAATTATGGTCATCCCGGCATTATGATAGATGGGAGATGTATATCATCAGGAATTTGCCTAAGGAATGGAGAGGAAGTCAAGTGAGTGTCCTGTTTCTGATCGTATTGAATGTCATTGTACCGGTTTTTTTCCTTATAGGGGCGGGGGCCATACTGCATCGTAAATTCAAGTTGGATATGAATACGCTGTCTAAATTGAATCACTTCCTGCTCATGCCCGCCATTAGCTTTGTCAATATCTATCAAAGCAAATTGGGCGGGGGGATGATCGTCCAGATATTCAGCTTCCTTGCTCTTCAAGCAGTAAGCCTCATCATCGTGAGTACAGTGGTAGCGAAACTTGCCAGGTTTGATCAAAGTCTTTCGGCCACGTTTAAAAATAGTGTAGTCCTGAATAACTCGGCCAATTTCGGGTTGCCTGTCAGTCAGATGGTTTTTAATGGAAATCCCCTTGGCCTGTCGATCCAAGTCATCGTTATCATTTTTCAAAACCTGTTGACCTATACCTATGGATTGATGAATTCTGTTTCCGTCCATACAAAAAGTGCGAAGGGTGCCATTCGCGAGTTCTTGAAGAACCCCGTCATTTATGCTTTATTGCTTGGTTTAATATTACATTCAGTTTCTTTCGACATTCCGCTTTTCTTATGGACCCCGATTGAAAATATTGCGAGTGCCTTCATAGCCATTGCATTGATTACATTAGGTGCACAGAGTGCCTATTTGAAAATAACGCATTTCCCGCTTCCGCTTATCCTTAGCTTGGCGGGGCGTTTAATACTCTCGCCATCCATCGCCTTCCTGATTATTCTCATGCTGGGCTTGGAAGGGACTGTCGCCCAAGGGTTGTTTATCGCAAGCTCATTTCCCACATCCAGAAACAGCGCATTATTCGCTTTGGAATATGACAACCATCCGGAGTATGCGGCACAGGCGGTTTTGATGTCGACTTTATTCAGCAGCATAACGGTAACGATGGTCGTGTATCTATCAAAAATACTATTCTAGCAGGGCTGCTCTTTGTGGGCGGGCCTTTTTCCCGTGTCTCCCGATAAAACTTTATGAACAATATGAAGGTTTTGGAATTTATGCATTTTAGTTGGGCAATCATTGAAAGCGAAGATATTTTTGTAGAATTAAGAAAACGCTTTCAAAAGGGGGATTACTATGTTTTCTCGTAAAAAGATATCAGCGGTACTATTGGCAGGTTCGTTAGCTTTAAGTTTAGGTGCATGCAGCAGTTCGGGGACATCAGGAGAAAAGAAAGAAGATACAGGTTATCCGAAAAAAGCGATAACGGTCGTTGCTCCTTCGGGTGCAGGTGGGGGATGGGATTTAACGGCCCGTTCATTTACAAAGGTCTTGGGTGAGACGAAATTGGTGAACCAGCCATTGACCGTCGAAAACAAACCCGGCGGCGGGGGCGCTGTCTTCATGGCGGATTATGCAACACAGCAAGCGGATAATAATGACATGCTGTTCGTTAATTCACCGCCTGTCATCATCAATAACCTTAAAAAAGAAGGCAACAGTCCTTATGGATATAAAAATACGACTCCTTTGGCGCAGCTGACAAAGGATTATGGGGCGATAGTGGTAAAGGCGGATTCTGAATTCAAGGATTTGAAATCAGTGCTTGAAGCGGTGAAGAAAGATCCGCGTAAGCTGACCTTTGCAGGGGGATCGGCACCGGGATCCATGGATCATTTGATTTCCATTCTTCCAGCCTATGAATATGGCCTGAATCCAACCGAACTTAAATACGTTTCTTACGACGGTGGCGGGGAAGCGATTACGGCATTGCTTGGCGGAAATGCGGATGTGATCGGAACGGATGCATCCAGTGTCAGGGAATTTTTAAAAGCAGGAAAGATTAGAGTGTTGGCCGTAACCTCGAATGAACGTTTAGGTGGGGATCTTAAAGACATACCGACGGCAAAGGAACAAGGGGTCGATGCTGAATTCACGATTTGGAGAGGCGTTTTTGGACCTCAGAATATGTCTGGTGAAGCGAAAACCTTTTGGGACGGAACCATTGAGAAGCTAGTTGAAACTTCTGAATGGAAAAAGGAAGTGGAAGTGCAGGGATGGGAACAAGAATATAAAAATAGTGAAGAATTCAGCAAGTTTTTAGTAGAACAGGAGAAACAGGTGCAGCAATTATTGAAAGCTTTAGGCATGGAAAAATAATCGGGAAGAAGGGGGTGCTTTCACCTTCTTCTTATTTTCTGAAATGGGGGATTGTGATGGATGTTAAATTTGATCGCTTTGCTTCTGCAGCCTTTCTGGCTGTCGGAGTGCTGTTTATGATAGGAAGCAGGAAACTGGCCAGTTCTTCTTATGGAAGTTCGGTAGGACCGGACATTTTCCCTTTTGTATTGGGGCTCGTTCTTTCTCTTTTAAGTATTCGCCTGTTCTATGAGGCATTTCGGGGCAAGGGGCAGGAATCACGTAAGGAAAAGCTGCAATATAAACCTTTTATCATCATTCTGCTCTCCACCTTGATTTATATTTTGACGTTGGAAACGATAGGGTATGTCATTACGACCTTTCTGTTTTTGTTTGTTTGCTTTCAAACGATGGAACGGAATAAGTGGGTGACATCGCTCATCATTTCCGCAGGTTTTTCCGGAATCATCTATTATTTATTCGTGAATGTGTTAAAGGGAACACTGCCGGGTTGGCCAATCTGGTTTTCATAAAAGGAAGGGGGATGTGAAGTGGGCACTTTTGATTATTTAATGCATGGATTTGAAACGGCACTAACTTGGTATAACATACTATTTGCATTTGTCGGAGTATTGATCGGTACGGCGGTCGGCGTTTTGCCGGGGATCGGGCCGATGAGCGGTGTGGCTCTTTTAATTCCGGTAACCGCTTCGATTACAGGTGGACTTCCTCCAGAGCAAGCGGCAACAAGCGCCATCATTTTACTTGCAGGTGTTTATTATGGAGCGATGTATGGAGGATCGACAACTTCAATCCTATTGAATACACCTGGCGAATCTTCTTCTGTCGTCACCACATTGGATGGCTACCAAATGGCCAAGAAGGGAAGAGCGGGGAGTGCTTTATCCATTTCGGCGATCGGTTCCTTCGTCGGAGGGATCGTCACCCTTATCGCCATGATTGCCTTGGCTCAGCCATTATCGACGATTGCCATTAAATTCGGTCCGGCGGAGTATTTTTCACTCATGCTTCTAGGGTTGGCGGCAGTCAGCGGCCTTGCGGGAAAATCCGTAACCAAGGCACTGATCATGACGGTTTGCGGTTTGTTGATCGGGACGATAGGCATTGATAATGTATCCGGGATCGCCCGTTTTACATTCGACTTTCCTTGGCTGTATCAAGGGATCGAATTCCTGACGATCGCTGTTGGTCTATTCGCCCTTGGGGAAGTATTCAAGACAATCTTGGAAAAGGACGAGGATGATGGGGAAATTGCAAAGATCAATAATTTGATTCCTTCCAAAGAAGAATTCAAGGAATCTGCGGGGCCGATTGCGAGGGGATCGCTCTTAGGTTTCTTTGTAGGAATCCTGCCGGGTGCAGGGGCCACTCTTGCTTCCTTCTTCTCATACCTTATGGAAAAACGGATTTCAAAAAAACCTGGTAGATTCGGTACAGGGGCGATCGCTGGTGTGGCTGGTCCTGAAACGGCCAATAACGCGGCTTCTGGCGGAGCGATGATACCATTATTGACGCTGGGAATTCCGGGTTCCGGTACGACGGCGATTTTAATGGGTGCGCTCATGATGTACAATGTTCAGCCAGGTCCATTATTATTCGAGGACCATCCCCAGGTGGCTTGGGGACTTATCGCCAGTATGTTCATCGGGAATCTGATGCTCCTCATCCTTAATCTCCCGCTCGTTAAGGTGTTTGCGAAAATCATTGAAACGCCAAAGAAATATTTGATTCCGATCATTATCGCGATTTCCATTTTTGGTGTTTACGCGGTACAAGTATCGACTTATGATTTATTGCTATTACTAGGGTGCGGGGTCTTGGGATACTTCTTAAGTAAAAATGATTATCCAATCGCCCCGTTGGTATTAGGCCTGGTTTTAGGGCCGATGATAGAAAACAATATGCGCAGGGCACTGACGATATCCGATGGGGATTACAGTTTGTTTTTCACTCGGCCGCTTTCGCTGACCTTCCTGATCGTAACGGCATTATGGCTGCTCATTCCGGTTTTACTTAAGAAGAGAGGGAAGGATGTTGTCATCAATATTGAAGGTTAATCGATATTTTCTGAATGTTGTGAAATAACCCCTTTTTTAAAGGGGTTATTTTTTATATGATGTAAGTAGAGGTGATTGAATGCGTTTACACACCAAGTTGATGCTGGGCATCTGTACGTTAATCATCTTAATGGGTGGAATCTTTGAAGTTATTTTCATAAATATCCTGGAAAATAACCTGAAGCAGGAAACAGGGGAAAAAGCATTGTCGGTTGCCCAGACCATTTCTTTGCTGCCTGAAATTAAACAAGCTTTTCGAACGGATCATCCTTCTGTAATCATCCAGCCCATCGCGGAAAGAATTCGCAGGCAGATCGATGCGGAATTCATAGTAATAGGAGATGAGAATGAAACACGGCTGTCCCATCCAAATCCCGACTTGATCGGAAAGAAAATGGTTGGGGGAGATAACGCCGAGGTTTGGGATGGGAAATCCATCATCACGGAGTCCACTGGCACATTGGGACCTTCCATAAGGGGGAAATCCCCGATAATCGCCAATGAAAAGGTCATTGGTGTCGTCTCCGTTGGCTACCTACAGGATGATATTGAAAAAGAAGTGTCCAGTATACAAAGAAAAATCGTCTTGATCATCTCTTTTATATTAATCGGCGGTTTGTTGGTGGCCTTTTTCATTTCATTCAATATAAAAAAGGCGATATTGGGTCTGGAGCCGAAAGAGATCGCCTGGATGTTTCAAGAGAAGCATGCCATTTTGGAATCCATTCATGAAGGCATCATTGCCATTGATGTTCATGGGAAAATCACGATCGTCAATGAAACGGCGCATAAAATCCTTCATATTCCTAAAGACGTCATGCTTCGCGGACAAAAAATCGAAGAAGTCATAACGCATACACATTTGCTTGATGTAGTAAGCACGGCACAGGCCGAATATGACCAGGAATTCATGATTGACGGTGAAGTTTTTTTGGCAAGCCGGATTCCCATTTTGAATGGACAGGGGGAAATCATCGGTGCCGTTGCAAGTTTGAGAAATAAATCGGAGCTATCCAATCTCCTTCAAGAACTGTCACATGTAAAGGCGTATGCAGAAGGGCTGAGGGCCCAGACACATGAATATTCCAATCGGCTTTATACACTGCTGGGCTTGATTCAACTTGGTTCATATAAAGAAGCAATGGATTTCATATCGAAGGAAGTCGATGTGACCCAGGGCTTCATTCACTTTCTGATGAAGGAAGTGCCCGATCCGATCATTGCGGGGTTCATCTTAGGGAAGGTAAGTTTAGCCAGCGAGCTGAAAATTGATTTTACCATCGATAGAGAAAGCAGTTTTAAAGATATTCCGTCCGAAATAGATCGGGATTTATTAGTGACGATCATCGGCAATCTCATCAATAATGCCTTCGAAGCTGTACGGGAAAACGAAAGGGAGGAAAAAAGGGTATCGTTGTTCGTCACGGACTTGGGTAAAGAGTTGATCATAGAGGTTGAAGATAATGGAAAAGGGATGAGCTCAGAGGTTACCGAACTGATTTTCCGGAACGGTTTTACGACGAAAAGCCATCAAACCAATTCAGGTATAGGTTTGAGCCTTGTTCAGGAAGCAATTGATGGTTTAGGGGGGTATATCACTTTTTCGACGAAAGAAGGGGAATATACGATCTTTACAGTAGCAATACCAAAAGACAGAGGGGGATTAAATGATGGCCCATCGCGCTATAGAAGTTCTGATCGTCGAGGATGACCTGCGGATTGCCGAGATACAAAAGCTATTCATCGAAAAGCTTGAGGGGTTTCAAACGATCGGGATCGCTTCAAGCTATGACGAGGCTAAAAGCTTCATTGAAATCATGCAGCCGGATCTATTGCTGCTCGATATGTATTTTCCGGATATGAATGGGCTCGATATCCTGAAGGAAATCAAGCAGCAAAGCAAACAAATGGATGTCATCATGATAACGGCGGCTAAAGAAATTGAAAAAGTCCAGGAGGCCATCAAGATCGGCATATTTGATTATATAATCAAGCCTGTTGCATTTGAACGTTTCAAGCAGTCGTTACGCCGGTATCAAGAGTATCACATTAAACTGTCTGAATTGGAAAAGGGCAATTTTCCCGTAACGCAGCAACAGGTGGACAAGCTTTTGCGAAAGGAAATGAAAGAAAAAGAGAGGGAACAAACTTCACTGCCAAAAGGAATCGATCGGATGACTTTGGAGAAGGTGATGGTTGTGTTGGGGAAATCTTCCCCGGGGTTAACTGCGGAAATAGTGGCGAAGGAAATCGGGGTGAGCAGGACAACGGCAAGGCGGTATCTGGAGCACTTGATGTCAGAGGAAAAAATTGATGCCGATTTAACATATGGCACGGTAGGACGACCTGAACGGGTTTATGCCATCAAGATATAATGGGTTCGCCAAAGGCGGATCTTTTTTTATTTGATCGAATAAATGCAGGCGATTTCTTGGAATCGGATTGATGGGAAATTCACGTTTTTTTGCAGTTTAAAAATGATGAATGAGGAAAAAATACGTGTGAAAAGTTTTGATGCAGACAAGTATATGACAAGTGTCATGGCAGGGATTTGACGTTTATGACTATAGAAAGTCGATTATTAATCTTATACTTAAAGCAGAGATGCCGACATCGTTTTTTGAATTAATGCATTCAAACACTCCATATATTTTAAGAGGAGGAAAACATGAGTAACCATAATCAAAAACAATTGAGAAAAGATATTGCCCCTTTTGAAAAATCCAGTACTAAATCAAGCGTGAAACAGCTCATAAATACATTTCCGCCATTTTTCCTGTTATGGTTTTTAGCTTATCAAAGCTTAACCATTTCATACTGGCTGACACTTGCATTGGCCGTTCTTGCTTCTGGATTCGTAGTCAGGATTTTCATCATTTTCCATGATTGCTGCCATCAATCGTTTTTCAAAAGCAGGAAAGCGAATAGCGTCCTGGGTACAATCAGTGGGATCGTTACATTATTTCCCTATGAGCAATGGAAGCATAGCCACTCCATACATCATGCAACAAGCAGTAATTTAAACAAACGCGGTACAGGGGATATTTGGATCATGACCGTTGATGAATATATCGCCGCTTCATTCTGGGGGCGTCTTGCTTACCGTTTATATAGAAATCCGATCGTCATGTTTGGATTGGGTCCATTTTATCTATTTCTTGTATCGAACCGTCTGAATAAAAAGGGCGCTAAAAAGAAAGAACGGATGAATACGTATTTGACAAATGCTGCAATCGTGGCAATTTATGGTCTTTTATGCTTGGCTATCGGATGGCAGGCATTCCTGATGATTCAGGTACCGATGCTTTTTGTAACGGGATCACTGGGCATCTGGCTGTTTTATGTACAGCATCAGTTCGAAGATTCTTATTTTGAAGAGGAATCTGAATGGGATTACGTGAAGGCTGCCATTGATGGAAGTTCTTATTATAAACTTCCAAGGGTTTTGCAATGGGTAACCGGTAATATCGGTTTCCACCACGTGCATCACCTTAGTCCAAGAGTGCCAAACTATAACTTGGAAAAAGTCCATGATTCCACCCTGCCATTGCAGCAGGCAACGACAATCACCCTTAGTTCAAGTTTAAAATCGCTTCGCTTTCGCCTTTATGATGGAGAAAACAAGACGTTTGTAAGTTTTAAAGAGATTAAGGAACGTCTAAATGAAACAAAGTCTAAGGTGGAAATCAATAATAAACGTCCAAGTCTGCAAGAAAAATAAATAGTTCATCAAAAAACCATTCAATTCCCATTGGATGGTTTTTTGATGAAACTCCTTAGTATATACTAGGGTAAAAAGAAATAGAGGCGGCGCCATGCAAAGTTGGTATCATATCTTTCCGAAAAACACAGGGCTGAGCCCTTATGTCTGGATCATTTTTTGTATCCTTCCTTTTTATTTCATCTTCAAATCCTCTTCGATGTTGGAGATAGTCTTTGGAATCGTCATGATCATTTTGTTTTTCATATCATATGGTCTCTCATTCGTTTCGAAGGGATGGCCCGTATACGTGTGGACGGCGATACAAATAATCATTTCCATATCGATGACCATATTTTTCAGCTACATTTACTTTTCACTCTTTTTGGCATTCTTTATTGGGAATGTTCAAAATAAGGTTGGCTTTTTCGTATTATATTCAATCCAGCTATTGGCTACCATCGTGTCTGTCAATATTGGCTTCATCATGAAAGACCCTACCTTCTTTTCGCAATTTCCCTTTATGCTCATTTGTGTCGTAGGAGTGATCCTTCTCCCTTTCAACACGTATAATCGGAATAAACGGGGTATGCTGGAAGAACAATTGGAGGACGCCCATAAACGAATATCAGAGCTTGGCAAAATGGAAGAACGTCAGCGGATTGCCCGTGACCTACATGATACACTTGGACAAAAGCTGTCCTTGATTGGCTTGAAAAGTGACCTTGCAGGGAAATTGATCGATTTGAATCCGGAGACAGCCAAGAAGGAAATCAAGGATATCCGTCAAACGGCGAGGACGGCACTCAAGGAAGTACGTGAAATGGTGTCGGAAATGCGTGGGGCGAAGCTAAGCGATGAAATCATCCGGGTCAAGCAAATATTGAAAGCGGCAGAGATAGAATTCAATTTGGAAGGCACCACGGAATTGCGAGATACCCCATTGCTTGTTGAAACGGTTTTGAGCATGTGCTTGAAGGAAGCTGTGACCAATATCGTCAAGCATAGCGGTGCGGACTGCTGTAATATCGTCATCGAAGAATTACAAACAGGGGTGACGATCACAGTACAGGATAATGGAGTGGGACTTTCACATCGATCAGAGTATATTAAAGGAAATGGACTTCAAGGAATGAAAGAAAGGCTCGAATTCGTTAATGGCAGCCTGGATATTAGATCAACAGATGGAACGACACTGTATATAAGGGTTCCGAATGCTATAAAAAATAATGGATAGGTGGGATTAACCTTGATTCGAATCGTAATTGCCGAAGATCAGCGGATGCTGCTTGGCGCACTAGGGTCCATCCTTGATTTGGAAAGTGACATGGAAGTTGTCGGAAAAGCGAGCAATGGGGAAGAAGCAATGAATCTCGTCAATCAATTAAAGCCGGATATCTGCATAACCGATATTGAAATGCCAGTTAAAACCGGGCTAGATGTAGCGGAGGAGATCAAGGATCAGGGCCACCAATGCAAAGTCATCATTTTGACCACCTTTGCACGTCCTGGGTATTTTGAAAGAGCAAGAAAGGCCGAGGTAGGCGGATATCTTCTCAAGGATAGCCCTAGTGAGGAACTGGCGAACTCGATCCGTGTCATCATGGATGGGCGGCGCATTTATGCTCCCGAGCTGGTGGATATGGCTTTCGAAGAAGAAAACCCTTTGACTGAAAGAGAGAGCCAGGTGCTTAAATTGATCGCAGATGGTAAGACCACAAAGGAAATCGCAAGCCAGCTTTATCTGACCAATGGAACGGTCCGTAATTATATATCAGTCATCCTTGATAAATTGGATGTAAGCAACCGCGTTGAAGCAATCGTAAAATTCAAGGAAAAGGGCTGGTCAAAAGATTGAACAAAGCGTAAATCCCTGGAGGCTTCGCAAATCAAAAAAGCACAGTGTCAGGATTGAAATATGGTATATTAATTAATTTCTATTACATAAGGAAAGAGGATGACCATTATGCAAAAGGCTACATTTGCTGGAGGCTGTTTCTGGTGCATGGTGACACCATTTGAAGAACAACCGGGGATTGGGGGAATCGTATCCGGTTATACGGGAGGACATGTTGAAAACCCGACTTACGAGGAAGTGAAGACGGGAACTACTGGGCATTATGAAGTCGTGGAAATCACTTTCGATCCTCAGTTATTTCCTTATGAAAGATTGCTGGAACTATATTGGCAGCAAATCGATCCAACCGACGATGGCGGTCAATTCCATGACAGAGGAAGCCAATATCGGACGGCCATCTTCTATCATGATGAAGCTCAAGAAAAACTGGCCCTTGAAGCGAAAGAAAAGGTAGCGGCCAGCGGGAAGTTCCAGAAACCAATCGTAACGGAAATCCTTCCGGCCCAAACCTTTTACCCTGCCGAAGAATACCATCAAGGCTATCATAAAAAAAACAAAGATGATTATAAAGCGGACCGTGCGAAATCGGGACGCGATGAATTCATTGGCCAGCATTGGAACGGTGAATGAAATGGATCGGGTGTGTTTTCACATCCGGTTCTTTTTATTGTCCTTTTAAAGGTACAAAAATTAAATGCATTATTTTATGCGGAGGGGTCAATTTCTCATGATATTTTCATATTTCTTCAGTACACTAAGGGGTAGGTGGTGATGATCATGAATAAGAGAATTTTAATAATAGAAGATGAAGAAAAAATAGCGAGGGTCCTTCAGCTGGAACTTAATCATGAGGGTTATCAAACAGAATCGGCTTTTACCGGAAAGGCAGGTCTGGAAAGGGCGGAAGCCGAAGAGTGGGATTTAATCTTATTGGATGTGATGCTGCCCGAGTTGAATGGCATAGAGGTACTAAGGCGTTACCGGAAAAAGAATGGATCGACACCGGTCATCCTTCTGACCGCAAGGGATGCTGTGCCAGACAAGGTGAACGGCCTGGACCATGGCGCGAATGATTATGTAACGAAGCCGTTTGAAATTGAAGAGCTGCTGGCACGGATCCGTGCTTGTTTTCGTACCCATGTAAGGGAGAGCCAATCAATAGGGGAAGCGGATGAATTAAAGATCCATGATCTGAAGCTGAACCTTGGTACTAGGGACATTCACAGGCAAGGCAATAGGATTGAGCTGACTTCACGTGAATTCGATTTGCTGGTTTATCTTTTGCAAAATAAAAATCAAGTACTTTCAAGGGAGCAAATCCTGACACATGTATGGGGATATGACTTTGCAGGGGATACGAATGTGGTTGATGTGTATATCCGTTATTTGCGCAAAAAGATAGATTATCCCTTTGAGCTGCAGCTCATCCATACTTACCGCGGGGTAGGTTACAGCCTGAAGGAGCCCGTATGAAGATTCGGACGAAAATCCAATCGTATTCCAGTCTTTTTTTAAGCGTCATGCTCATATTGTTGAGTATCATCGTTTTAATCGCCTTCCTTTGGATATCGTTAGAGAGGGAACGGGATCTGCTTGAAGATCAAGCTTCATTAATCGAAGAAAATATCCTGACGAAAGATTTGATTTCCGGTGATTCCGATTTAATGGAGCCGTATATCCCGGACGATGGAATGGTGCGGATATTCGACATGGATGGAAGGCTGGTAAAATCATTTACGGATGAAGAGGACCTCAAGGGGCTTGCGGTTAAATCCATGAACGAGAAAGGATATGATTTTGCCAAAGCTGACGGTGAATATGTATTGACCTACCGTTATCCTTATCCTGATGAGGGGAAGAAATTGGGGATGATCGAGGTCACACAGCCGCAGGATACCCTCCTTGATAATTTATCGACGCTTGCCCTCGTTTTGGGCGGTGCATCCCTTTTTGTCATTCTGTTATCGATTCTTGCCGGTAAGTGGCTGGCCAACCTGATCCTCAAACCGATATCGGTCATGAGCGGAACGATGAAGGATATTGAGAAAAGCGGGGAATTCAAACGGATACCGCTAACGGATCAATCAAAGGACGAGCTGCAGGTGATGGGAGCGGCATTCAACAGGATGATGGAAAGGCTGGAGCGGAATTATAACCAACAGCAGCAATTCCTTTCAGATGCCTCACATGAATTGAAAACACCGATTACGGTAATCGAAAGCTACTCCTCTCTATTGAAACGCTGGGGAATGAAGGATCAGGCTATTCAGGAAGAGGCAGTGGAGGCAATCCATCATGAAGCCGTCCGGATGAAAAAGCTGACGGAACATCTTCTGCAGTCAGCTTCCCAAACGGAACCTTCAGAAGATGTGGAAGGGAAAATAGAACTCATTTCGTTTTGTGAAGGGATTGCCCAAACATTCAGAAGGACGGGAAATCGTGAAATAACGATAGAGTCAGAGTTTAAGGAAATCTATGCAATGACCATTTCCAGTAAGCTTGAACAGGTAATTGTCATCCTATTGGACAATGCAATGAAATATAGTGAATCAAGTATACAGATCATGATAAAACGGCAGGATAATGAAATTGTCATCGGTGTGAAAGATCACGGCGGAGGGATATCACCAGAACATCTCCCACATGTATTTGACCGTTTTTATCGCGTTGATTCATCAAGGGCAAGGAAAACGGGAGGCAATGGGCTCGGGCTATCCATCGCCCGGACGCTTGTAGAGTCAATCGACGGTAAATTGGAGATTCAAAGCGAGGTGGGAGAGGGAACGTTGGTGACTCTTACTCTTTCTCATCAAATTCTAATCTAACGCTCATGTTCATTTCATGAAGGGTGCTTATTATAAAGGTAACAACTTAAAGGAGGAATCATTCATGAAAAAACAGTGGAGTACGATTAAAGAAGGTATCATTCAAAGGAAAAAGGTAATCATGACAGTGTCCATAGCGTCTGTATTGCTTTTCGGCGGTGCTGCTGGAACGACGGTATATGCAGTCAATAAGGGGAACCTATCCGAGGATGAGGCTGTCAAAATGATTTCAGAAAAACTAGGCGGGGAAGTTACTCAATTTGAAAAGGATTGGGACCAGCCGATGACCTATGAGATGACCGTAAAAACGAAAGAAGGCTATCAGGACGTTGACGTTGATGCTGAAAAAGGAGAGATTCTTTCTCTGGAGACGGAAGACGGTGATGATGAGGATATGAGCACACAACAAGCCGTGGAAACTGCAAAAGTCAGCAGTGATCAAGCTGAAAAGATTGCCTTGAAAGCGGTGGATGGTCAAGTAACGGATATCGAGCTGGATTCAGAGAATGGCACCCTTGTGTATGAGCTGGAAATAAAACAAGGACTAAAGGAATATGATGTAGTGGTGGATGCCACCACGGGAAAAGTATTGAAAAACCAAATGGATGATTAATCATATGTCATGTCGATAGTAATCCATGATAATGGAGATTGAAATGTATGAAAGGATTTGCCGGGTGGCAGATCCTTTTTTTATTTGCCAAGCCAGTGGGGAAGTGAAGCTTCCGCATCCTTAACGATCATATTAGTTCCTGGCTTCAGCATTGTTGAAAGATGGGCTTTTTTATACATATAAGAAGGAATTGAAAAGTAGAATCGCGAATAGGGGCATTAAGGAATCATATACAATGGAGGAATGTTTATGGGGAATTTGGAAAGGGCCCTGCACTTAAGGGAAAAGAAAGAATTCGAAAAATCCAATCGTATATTGATGGATCTAGCAAAGCAAAATCCCGGTGATGCAGTCATACAGTATCAGTGTGCCTGGAGTTTGGATATTCTCGGACTTGAGGTAAAGGCGGTGCCCTATTATGAAGCGGCACTCGAATTAGGTTTGCCGGAGGACGATGCAAAAGGGGCCTACCTCGGGTTGGGGAGCACATATCGCACAATAGGGGAATATGAAAAATCAAGACGGACATTGGAAACCGGACTGGCGAAGTTTCCTGGGGATAAGGCTTTATTGGTATTCAGGGCCATGGCATTTTATAATTTGGGCCAACATGATCTTGCGATGGAATCTCTTTTGAAGATCATTGCCGAAACCTCGAGGGATCAAGAAATACAATCTTATGCTAAGGCGATAGAATTTTATAGTGATAAACTGGATAAAGTTTTCACATAAAATCGTGCTCATCCCCAAACTATCCACAAACCTGTATAAAACCAGTCATTTTTACATAGCCGAAATGAATGAATCAACAAATTTGATGGGGAAATTCTTGCTTTTGCCACTTTTACGGATAAATGAATGTGGATAACCTCGGATTGTGGATAACTTTCCGGTTTTATTCACTACTTTTCCACAGGTAATCCACATATTCACCTTTAATATGAAAAAAACCCTGGCGATTAAGTCTCCAGGAATTTTTTATTGTAATGACTTAAGGCTAAAAGGGGATAAATATAACGATAGCTATGATAATGGATATACAAAAAATTTGCCATTCCCTGGCCTGCAGGATAATCATTGGTCCAGCTTTCTTGTTGACCTGCACGGATGAGATAGGCAATGCCTTTTTCAATCTCGGCTGCCGGCCTTTCTGATGCCGATATCAACGCATCCACAGCCCAGGCTGTATGTGTCAGTGTGCTAGTTCCGAGGGGGATATATCGTTGCTTGATATCACTGTAACAAGATTCACCCCAGCCGCCATCTTCATTTTGAATTTTCTTCAACCAAGTTAAGGCTTTTTGGATGGATGGATGTCCAGTGGCTTGCCCTGCTGCCTTCAGGCCGGTCAGTGCAGACCATGTGCCATATAGATAGCAGATGCCCCAGCGCCCATACCAGGAGCCATCACGCTTTTGGTCTTCCAGTAGCCAATCCACCGCTCTTTTACTGACTTCTTCCGGCTTTTTCATATTTGTATAGTTCCCCAGGAATTCCAGCGTCCTTCCTGTCAGATCAGCGGTGGAAGGATCAGTCAGGAGATATTTCGAACCCTCTATGGGAATAAGCTGCAGCCATTTATGGTCGTTATTCCGTTCGAAGGCGGGAAATCCACCATCATCATTTTGCATGGAGATCGTGAAGGCGACACCGCGCTGCCAGCTGTCCCGATTATCCGGCTTTGCTTGCAATTGCTTAGCCAGCGCCCGCAGTGAGGCGGTCGTATCATCGACATCCGGATTCATGGTATTCAAATCCGAGAACCCCCAGCCGCCGGGAATTGCGTCAGGATTATGGATCAGCCAATCTCCATACATATAATGCTGGCGTGACAGCAAGTACTGATTGGCCGCCTTGACCGCTTTGTCTTTGAAAGGCATTCCCGCTTCTTGAAGGGCGTAGCTTATTAAGGAGGTATTCCAAACATGGGGCGTCGTGAACTGGATATGTGTGTGTCCCTCAATGGAGCAGGCCATCCCCTTCAGACCGGCAATGGCCTTTAGAATCACTGGATCTCTTTTCGAATATCCAATTGAAAGGAGGGCAAAGATCATGAAAAAGGTGGAGCCGAAATAATTGTACAGTGTCCCGTCTGGTTCCAGCCTGTCGAGCATGAACCTTTTCGTTGAATCCAGGGCCAAGGAATGCAAATAATCCGGATATCCAATCAAGGTTTTGACGCCTGTTTGAAGTTTGGAGAAGAAGGAACGATATTCTTCGGTACGGTATTCTTCCCACACTTGCTCTTCGGAACTGTCCTCCCTTGTTTGAAATAAATCTTTTAAACTTGGCGTGTCCGGGGTCGTGATCTGAAACTTTTTATGGCCAAGCAATAGCAATGGAATCATGTTGACCCGCCCATATACGGAAAGATCATAAATGCTGACGAAAAAGGTCGGTGGCAGTAAGACCACTTCGAGAGGAATGGGGAATAGGCGCGGCCATTGATATTGTCCGGTGACAGTAAGCATCATTTTCGTTAACATTTTGGCCTGTTTGATGCCGCCCTTGGAAAGAATGAATTGTTTGGCTTTCCTCATATGGGGATGATTCTTATTGCGGAGTCCGCTAAAAAGAAGGCCATAGTAAGCCTCGATCGTAACCGTAACATTGCCGTCCTTCTCATCTTGGAAAAGTTTCCATGACCCGTTTTCCGTTTGCTTGCTTTCGATTCTTTTTACTAAAGCCTCTATAAGAGGAGTATCTTCCATATCTAGAATTTTCAATAATATGATCATATAGGCATCTGCTGTTATCCCGGTGTCAAAGGGATAATTCCACGAACCATCAGCGGATTGGTCTTGTTTCAAGCGATGAACAAGGCGATTGATTTCCGATTGTACATGTTGGTTCAATGTCTTTCCTCCTCAAAAAACACATTTTCCGTTTATATGTATATTCAAAACTTGTCGTTGCATTCAAGAAATCATGTCAGGCGCATCGTCCCACATGAATAAAGGAGGGGGAACTAAAAACGCTTTGGCAATGAAAGCTGCCAAAGCGTCATTTAGATCCTATGCATCATTTAACTGGTAAGGAAGATGACCGCATATAGCGGTAAATCGGCAGTTCTTTTCCTTTGGCAGCCGGGATGAAATTGAATGTCACGTAGCTGTCTATGCCCTCAGGTTCGAGGGCAAGGGAGATGAAGTTGGCATCAGGCTGAGCCATGTCGAAAACATAGCTTCCTTTTGGGAAATCCCGAGTTTTTGAAGTGACGTTGGTGGTGACTTCCCTTGTGGAATGTCCGCTTTCCAGTTCAGCGGAAACTTTTATATCATTGACCCTATAGCTTTCAACAGCTACCTTCATGGGTTTTTTTAATTTTTTCACTTCTACTCCCAATAGCTGAAGTTTTTCAGCGATATTTTTATATTCGGGCGGAAGGATATAGGCTGTCGGACGATCTCTGACAAGGGTAGGGTAGGCATCGGTTGAATCCAGCCAATCGATGGAGGCATCGACCATTTTCGCTTTCGCTAAATCGACTACCGTCAATTTTTGATCCTTAACCAATTTATTTTCGCTGGTGATGACGATTTTATCGTTATCATTTGCTCTTCGCCCTTTTTGCACGATTTCCGTTTCTGCCTGTTTAACGGCCTTTTTAACTTTACTTGCCTGTTCGGCTGTCGTTTTGATGAAGGCTGCCTGTGCTTTAGCTTGTGCAAAAACACGTCGATTAAAATCGGTACGGCCGATATTGATTCCCCTTGTTTCGATTAAATAGGTCATTGTATTTTTCAAGCCGAGGGCGTTTCGGCCAATCCGGGCTTCGGTGCTTCCTTCTGTGGCGGTAAGGACCCCATCATCAGAAGTGGCCAGTGTATAGTAATCGTGATAGGAAAGCTTTTCTTTTTCCAATGTTTTAAAAACATTGGGTAAAAGCAGTTGATCGGATGCTTTTCGAAGCTGTTCGGGAATATTTAAATTCTTGGCTGAGGAGATGAGTAAATCATAAGAAGCGATCGATCCATTTGCTCCGACCTTTTTCAGGGGGACGGGATTCACTGTATATTCATGTACATCCAGAATGACTTCCGGTTCATAATCATCGATTGATTGATGAATCGTCTGTACTTCAGGATATTCCACTTTTAAGTAGTCCCTATTCGCATCCATGTCATTTGCGGTAAATCGTTTGAAATAATAAGAGCCATCGGGATTGACCCGTGGAACGATGGCAACATTGACTTTATCGAGGACATCACCAAGCTTGCCTTCAGCCAGCCATTGTGCAAGGACTAATGTTGATTCACCCGATGCGGGTTCATTGCCATGGATCTGACCTTGAATCCAAATCAATGGTTTATGTGAACCCTTAATCGGTCTTTTTGAATCCTTGCTGAAAAGAAGCATCGGGATGTCGCGTCCTTCTGTGGATTTACCTATCGTCTTGACCTGGATGTTCTTGTTTTTATGGGCGAGGGACTTGATATGATCAAACATTTCTTCCTGGCTCGTAAAGGCGATCTTGTTTTGTTTAAAGGCAGGGGTCTTGAAAGAAACATTAGGGTCAGGGAAAAGGTGGGAGAGGTTATCTGGTTGAATGTAGCTTGGACCATTTCCATAATAAGGGGTGAATTCTTCGGCTTCGGCTAAGGGGCCAGGCAATCCAGTGACGAGACCTAGTGTTACGACTGATACAATGGTAGGAATGATTTTTTTCATGGACGTCCTCCTGTCTATCTTTTTCCATAAATTATCATATATTAAACTATTTATACAGTGAAAACATATGAAATAGTGAAAAACAGGAAGTAACGACTAGATTAATGATTCCATGGTAAAATTCGCAATCCTTTTAATAGATGTTCATCACCTGTATTCTGTATAATTACAGGTGGAAAGTCAAAATGATACAGATCAAGCTATTTGCTTGGCCCGTATCATTTCAATTCATCATATAACTTATTTAAAAGATCCTGTGAATCTTCGCCGCTCATTATCTGGCCGTTCACTTTCGCATAGGGGGTTTTCTTACAAAGTTTACACTCACTCAAACATTCATATTCCTTATATTGAATCCTTGGATTCTCTAAGAACTTACCATAATCGGCAATTGTTTGTTCATTAAGGAAGCGGTCAAGATTATTTTGGCAAAATTCAATTTGGATTTTCGCCTTTTTTGAGAACACTTTGGATAACAAGTTTTTCATCATATCGCTTCTTTCATTGGAAGAGTAAATATTTGTTATTTTGATTTTATCACTTCCTGAAACGAAATGCATGGTTGATTCATCCGAATCCATTACAATTTGACTATCGGGAGAATATCAAGTATTTCCCTTGTATATATTGACACATGTCCAAGAAATGATAGAATAAGAATGGATGATAATGAATCTCATTATCACGAATGGAAGATCCTTGTAACTATAGCAACTTAATGAGTCCCATTTCAATAGGTGACTTAATGATAGTCTTTATTCAAATATATTTAATTAAAAATATTATCGCTGTATTAAAGTGAGATAGGAAGAGTAGGAAATGTAGATGAAGATAAGATATTTAGTCATGGCGTTAATTGTTTTATCATTTACGTCATTATTCATTGGTGTAAAAGATATTACCCCCCTGGATTTATTGAATCTAAGTGATGATAAAGTGCAAATCATGCTGCAAAGCCGTTTCCCCAGAATGGTGACCATAGTCATTGCCGGTATTGTGATGAGTATAAGCGGTCTGATCATGCAGCAATTGAGCCGCAATAAATTTGTATCCCCGACGACTGCCGGTACCATGGACTCTGCAAGGCTGGGACTTCTTCTTGCCATTATCATTTTTCCATCGGCAGCACTTATTGAGAAAATGGCATTCGCTTTCATATTCGCTTTGGCAGGTACATTCTTGTTCATGAAAATTCTTGATCAAGTGAAATATAAGGATACGATCTTCATTCCATTGGTTGGTTTGATGTTTGGTAATATCGTAGGATCGATCTCGACTTTCTTTGCCTATAAATATGATTTGATTCAAAGCCTCAACACATGGATGAATGGTGATTTCTCGATGATCATGTCGGGAAGGTACGAACTTATATATCTAAGTATCCCGCTAGTCATTCTCGCATACTTCTTTGCCAATAAATTCACTGTGGCAGGGATGGGTGAGGAGTTTGCTATCAATCTAGGACTCAATTATAAGCTTATAGTCAATTTTGGATTGATCATCGTGGCATTATCCTCCACTGTCGTTTTGTTAACGGTGGGAACGATTCCTTTCATAGGATTGATCGTACCGAATATTGTATCCCTTTACCTTGGTGACAATTTGAAAAAGAGTCTTTCTCATACAGCATTGCTAGGGGCAGTCTTCCTATTGATCTGCGATATTCTGGGCAGGATCCTCATATATCCATTTGAAATCCCGATCGGACTCGTGGTTGGTGTGATAGGAAGCGCCGTATTTATCTATTTGATACTGAGGAGAAAGGCATATGAATAATAAAAGTAGGATCATTATATTGGCTGTTCTTGCAGCTGCTTTAACGGCAGGTTATATCTTTTGGGACCTTGGCCCGAATTGGGACTATGCACTGCCGAGAAGGGTCATAAAAATCATCGCCATCATCGTGGTTGGCTGTGCAATTGCTTTTTCAACAGTAATTTTCCAGACGGTCACGAATAATAAAATCCTGACGCCAAGCATTTTAGGGTTGGACTCCATGTATATGCTGATTCAAACGGGAGTGATTTTCATCTTCGGTTCAACGCATATCATGATCATGAATAAAAATCTCAATTTCCTGATTACACTTGCGGCCATGCTCATTTTTGCAAGCCTGCTGTTCAAGTTCATGTTCAAGAAAAACCGCAATATTTATTTCCTATTGCTGATCGGTATCATCTTCGGAACCTTATTCGGCAGCATGTCTTCATTCATGCAGGTATTGATTGACCCGAATGAATTCCAAATCATTCAAAATAAAATGTTCGCCAGCTTCAATAATGTCAACACGGACCTGTTAACGTTAGCTATTATCCTCATGATTGCGGCAATGATATATTTCATGAGATTTCTGAAGTATTTAGATGTCATGTCCCTGGGAAGGGACCAAGCCATAAACTTGGGTGTGGATTATGATTTTGTCACGAAGCGGGTTTTAATCGTCGTTACGGTTTTAATTTCCATTTCGACTGCCCTGATCGGTCCGATCACGTTCCTTGGATTGCTTGTTGCAAATGTGGCTTATCAATTCATTAAGTCCTATCAGCATAAACATATCCTCCCGGGTGCAATGCTGATCAGTGTGATTGCCTTGGTCGGCGGCCAATTCATTGTAGAGAGGATCTTCACGTTTTCCACGACCTTAAGTGTCATCATCAACTTTGTCGGCGGCGTCTATTTCATCTATCTTCTATTAAAGGAGAATAAATCATGGTAGAAGTGAAAAATTTATTCAAAAAATATAATAATAAAACGGTTGTCGAGGATGTTTCCATTGAAATAATGAAAGGGAAAATCACATCCTTCATCGGTCCCAATGGAGCGGGGAAAAGTACCGTCCTTTCGATGATCAGCCGTCTCATTACCCGGGATTCAGGAGAAGTCCTGATCGAGGGTAAGGATATGGGGAAATTCAATAGCAATGAACTTGCGAAAAAGATTGCCATCTTAAAGCAGGCTAACCACATCAATATCCGTTTAACGATTCGTGAACTCGTCGCCTTTGGCCGTTTTCCTTATTCACAAGGAAAGCTGACGAAAGAGGATTGGAAATACGTCGATGAAGCGATTGAATATATGGAACTTGCTGACATGCAGGATAAGTTTCTTGACCAGCTTAGCGGCGGGCAGCAACAGCGGGCCTTCATTGCCATGGTCATTGCTCAGAACACGGAGTATGTGCTTCTTGATGAACCCCTGAACAATCTTGATATGAAGCATTCCGTCCAAATCATGAAGGTATTGAGGAGATTGGCCGATGAATTGGGGAAAACGGTCATCATCGTCATTCATGACATTAATTTTGCATCCTGTTATTCCGACTATATCGTCGCATTGAAGGATGGCAAGGTTGTTCATAATGGTCCTACCGAACAAGTCATCAATTCCAATGTATTAAAGGAAATTTATGATATGGATATTGAAATCCAAAGTATCAATGACAATAAGATCTGTGTGTACTTCACATAAGACAATTCCAAAATTGGTTTTAAATTACTTCAGTATTCATAGCCGTCCAGAAGTCACACTATACGCTTCTTAGGCAGTTAAGAGTTGGCGGGCGCCCAAGACTTTAGCCGCCTCCTGTTCATCTGGCAGGAAAAGTGTTGAAGGTGAACTCTGTGATGGTGAGGATTCAATATGTAATTTTAAATAAAAAAATTTTTCGAGGTGACCATAATGATTAAGAAATTATCCTTACTGCTTTTGGTTGCAATGCTGGCTGTAGTGGCTGTAGCTTGTGGATCAGATAAGGAAAAAGAAGAATCAAGCACGAAAAAAGAAAGTGCTAAAAGCGAAGAAATTACGGTTAAGCACCAACTAGGCGAAACGAAAGTAAAAACAAACCCTGAAAAAGTCGTTGTATTCGATATGGGTACTCTTGATACTCTTGATAAATTAGGTGTGGAAGTAGCAGCTGTCCCTCATGATGGACTTCCGGAATACCTTTCTAAATATAAAGGTACAACTGAAAATGCCGGTGGATTAAAAGAGCCTGACTTCGAAAAAATCAACGAAATTGCTCCAGACCTAATCCTTATTTCTGGCCGTCAATCTGAAGCATATAAAGAATTAAGCAAAATTGCCCCTACTGTTTTTGTAGGTGTGGATACAACAAAGTATATGGAATCGTTTGAAGAAAACGTAACACTTTTGGGTAAAATCTTCGATAAAAAAGACGAAGCAGCTAAAGAATTGGCAAGTGTTGAAGAAAACATTAACGCTTTGAAAGAAAAAGCTCCGACTGACAAAACTGGTTTAATCGTTCTGGCCAGCGGCGGAAAAGTAAGTGCTTACGGACCTGATTCAAGATTTGGAATCATCCATGATGTATTCGGAGTACCTGCAGTGGATGATAAATTGGAAGTATCGACACATGGTCAAAGTATTTCTTTCGAATACATTGCTGAAAAAAATCCGGACTACCTATTCGTTGTAGATAGAGATGCGGTTGCCGGTGATGGAGCTGCAGCAAAAGAAACGATTGAAAATGACATTGTAAAAAATACAAAGGCATTTAAAGAAGGTAACATCATTTATCTAGACCCTAACTACTGGTATTTATCAGGCGGCGGTTTAGAATCTGTTGACGCTATGGTTAAAGAAGTTTCAGAAGGCATTAAGCAATAAATATGATGAAAGATAATCCTGTCCCCGATCGAGGGGCAGGATTTTTTATTTTTTATAATAAAGCTGGATGAAACAAATATACTAACAAAGGGGAAGAAAAGAATTCCTGCAAAACACAGGTAAGCTTATAATAAGGCGCCCACAACCCAATTAAGGGGGAATGGGAAAGGACAAGGTCTATATTCCGCCTGTTGCCCCTGCTATGGCTTATATGGCCTGCAATCGTAAGAATATGACCCTTCAGCCAAAATGGAAAATTCAGTTTCTTCCTATTATACTGTCTTTTGCATCCTTTCCGGTTCCAGGAGGGATTTGAAATCGTAATTTATGTTAAATTTGGGAAATTGCATCTTTTATGGATGATAAAAATATTATGATCTCCACTTCAAATTATCGGGGAGAATTCGGTGTCATTAATTTTCAGGAAAAATTATTAGAAAAAAGCTGAATAAAAAAGCTGAGGGGAATGATGTCGATACTTCGTGTAATCCATTTGTTATTTTTTGAGATTCAAGGGTGACTGGACGCAATAATGAACGGGTCAAACTTTTACAGGCACGGGGTTTCAAAAGTACGGATGAGAAAAGCATCCATGTAACCGGCAATCCATTTTAAACTGTCGAATTATCGGGAAAAAAATCCTGGGATATAACCATAGCTTTCAATAATTGAAGGTTTATATCTTTACATATTTTGTAATGTGCTGGTTTTTTTATAAAGAGTCGTTTATAATGGTAAAAGCCTGAAGGACGTTAAAATATTTAGTGACTGCCATCCGCAGTCACACCAAAAAATTACGGTAATATTTATTGGATTAAGACATGTAGTTCCTATATATTTGTTATAGGTGCGCTGAACATTCGAGACTGGCGAAACTCTGTTATTTTTTCAAAGGCTTGTTCATAAGCTAAAGAAGTCTTCTGGATATAAGAGTTATGGATGTGACAAAAGGTGGTTTTCACAATCTTGACTATCCAAGTGAAAGAATGCTATTATAAGGTTTCCGATTTTCCGTCTTTTGTAAGTTTGTAAAAATTTATATAAATAAACCACTAGATTAATAGAGGTGAAAGCATGAATAATTTTCTTAAAAAAAGCCGGCATTTATTTGCAGATAACATACTAGGCTTTTTCTTTATTGCGGTAGTCTTGTTTTGGATAAAAACTTATATTGGATATCGAATTGAATTTAACTTAGGTCTTGAAAATGGCCTGCAACAGTTCTTACTGTTCATAAATCCGATTAGTTCAGCCATTTTATTCTTTGGCTTGGCACTATTGGCTAGAGGCAAAAAATCGTTTAAATGGATTATCAGGTTGAACCTATTGATGTCCTTATGGTTATTCTTCAATTTTGTATACTACCGGTCATTTACCGATTTCATTACATTGCCAACTTTGACGCAAGTGCAAAATGCCGGTGATTTGGGACCGAGTATTTTAGAATTATTTAAAGGCCATGATGTATTTTATTTCCTTGATACGGTTCTTTTGATCGTATTGTACAGATTCAAAGACTTTAAAGTGGAAGACTTCAAAGTCAAACGCCGTACAGTTGGAATGGTTTACCTAGCGGGACTAGCAATTTTCGCCATCAATTTGGGACTTGCTGAAAAGGATCGCCCGCAATTATTATCAAGAACATTCGACCGGAACTATATCGTCAAATATTTGGGCATGTTCAACTATACTGTTTATGATGCCGTTCAGAATACTAAAACATACGCTCAGCGTGCGACTGCAAACAGCACGGATATTGCCGAAGTCGTCAACTATACGAAGGCAACAAGCGCTGAACCAAACCCTAAGTACTTTGGTGCAGCCAAAGGCAAGAATGTCATCTACCTGCATTTGGAATCGATGCAGAATTTCCTGATCGATTATAAGTTGAATGGGGAAGAAGTAACTCCATTTTTGAACTCACTTGCAGCAGATAAGTCAGATTTCATGCGCTTTAATAATTTCTTCCATCAAGTAGGCCAAGGTAAAACAGCGGATGCCGAATTCATGCTTGAAAATTCCCTGTTCGGTTTACCGCAGGGGGCAGCATTCACAAACCGATCTCAAAATACGTATCAAGCAGCACCAGCGATTTTAGGACAACAAGGATACACTTCTGCTGTGTTCCATGGTAATTACAAATCTTTCTGGAACCGCGATAATATGTATAAGTCTCTTGGCTTCAATCAATTTTTCGATGCTAACCATTATAATATGGAAAATAAAGAGGAAGTACTAAGTTATGGATTAATGGATAAGCCGTTCTTTAAGGAATCGATTCCAATGTTAGAAACGCTTAAACAGCCTTTCTATGCAAAATTCATGACGGTATCTCATCATTTCCCATATGCAATGGACCAGGAAAAAGCAACAATCGGAAAGCATACGACAGGCGATGCTTCCGTTGATAGTTACTTCCAAACTGCACGTTATGCCGATGAGGCGCTTAAAGAGTTTTTCGATTATCTGAAGGAATCCGGTCTATATGATAACTCGGTAATCGTTATGTATGGTGATCACTATGGTATTTCCGAAAACCATAAAGAAGCCATGTCAAAAGTGCTTGGCAAGGATGTTGGCGCATTTGAGAATGCCCAATTGCAACGTGTACCATTATTGATTCATGTTCCAGGTGTTGAAGGCGGGGAAATGAATCAATACGGAGGACAGATTGACCTTCTCCCGACTTTATTGCATCTGATGGGAATTGAATCTAAAGATTATGTACAATTCGGTTCCGATTTATTGTCAAAAGATCATAATGAAGTGGTACCTTTCAGGAATGGTGATTTTGTAACACCGGAGGTCACTTCCATTAAAGGGAAATATTACGATACTAAAACAGGAGAATTGGTCGAGGAAAATGATGACATCCTCAATTATAAAACGAGAGCTGAAACGATGCTCAATTTATCCGACCAAGTAGTGAACGGCGACTTACTCCGTTTCTATACTCCAAACGGCTTTAAACCGATTGATCCTGCTGACTATGATTACACATATGATGAAGAAGGTTCTAAGGAAGAAAAGTCCGATAAATAAGGCTAATGAAAAGAACAGGCAGGAAGCCATCGCTTCCTGCCTGTTCTTTTATATGCGTAATCCTTTATTGGTCATCATGGCAATATACTTTCTGATTTCATCAGGCTTCCCTGCATATTTTTCGGCACGCTGTTCGTCTTTCATGATTTTATCCTTTGCTTTGACCAGGATTTCTTCACCCTTATCTTTGGGCACGACCACTACTCCATCTATGTCCCCTATGATGATGTCCCCTGGATATACGGTGACACCTCCACAGGATATGGGCACATAGGTTTCGCCTACGCCTGCCTTGCCGCTAGAGGCAACCGTCGTCCCTTTGCTGAAAACAGGGAAATTCAATTGTTTAATGGCTTCAAGGTCGCGAATGACCCCATCGACTACGAGGCCGCCAATTTCCATGGTTTGCATCATGCCGACAACAAAGTCTCCTGCTATAGCCCGGTATGTATCACCCTTGCTGTCAACGACAATTATATCCCCAGGCTTGGCTTCACCGATTGCTTTTAACACGGCAGAATTATCACCGACGGGAATCTGTACGGTCAAAGCTCGTCCGGCCATACGAAATTCTTCCTTTAAGGGTTTTATTGCTGAATCCAGATTGCTCAACCCTTCCATTGCATCTGAAATCGCCGTGGTGGGCAAATTCCTGAACTGTTGAATAAGATTATCCATGACTATGATTCCTCCTTAAGAGTTAATGAATATAGCCTAATTATACAAAAATTTCGTAATTTTCTAATAGTTTTCAGCTTGATAAAATGGTAAGTGTTGTTCACTGTCTGTTACGCCGGTTCATAACCGAACTGCGAATTTTTAAGAAATACAGGCACCCATTTTTTCATTTTTAATAGGAAGTGCTTGAAGGAGTGATGACTATGCCATGGCAACAAAAAATTAGCTATTTAATAGGTCAGCCTGTTGGGATTTCATTAACGAATGGACAAGGGACGTCAGGTGTTTTTTGTGGTACTTCAGGTGAAAAGCTTCTTGTTATTGAATATATGTATCAAGCACAATTCGCCTTAAAACAATACGATTTTTATATGATTCAGGATATAAATTCATTTCCGCCCTGTCAGAACACACAACCATTATATTAATGAAAAGACCCAGTTTAGAGGGGCTTCAGGCTTTATATAAACTCGATGAAAATCGAATTTGCCTAAAGTTTTTTTACGGTTTGTACAATTTGAACGTTGCCTCCAAGTATTCGCTATCCGCGGGCGGTCCGGGAGCCTCCTCGGCGCTTCTGAGCCTGCGGGTTCTTTATGGACGCGCATTTCCGCAGGAGTCTCGCACACCCGCTCCAATTGTTATAACTCTTAGATAGAACCCTTTTGCCTACAGTCTTCATTGTTTGTTTAAAACTTAAGGTGATTCCTCAACCCTTCCATTGCATCTGAAATCGCCGTGGTGGGCAAATTCCTGAACTGTTGAGTAAACTATTAGTTTTCCGTTTGATAGTATGGTAAATGAGTGTAATCAATACCTGAAGGGGGAGGGAAGCTCAGCTGTCACAAGGGGGTTGAAGTCCAATTCCGTTTTAATCAAACGATTGATTAAACTGTATAGATCATCGCTATGAAGATTGAAATCCTGCATAGATACAGTCCTAGCAATAGTAATGGTCGGGTCTCCATGGCAGTTTATCCGTACAGGAACATTCTTCCGAAGCAAGGGTAGAATGCTGGTGCATATCCTCGGTATTTTTTACTGATCTGGATGGGGGTGTCAGCGAAGAAATCCATAACACAGCCAGTGTGCAGGGGATACTTACATTCTTCAAAGCAGGAGCAGAATCAAGACGGATGTTGCCAATGTAAGCCAAAGGGGGCTGAAAACTTCTGGATGAATGATTAAAAAAATGATTCCTGCAATCGTGGCGGCCTGCTGTATGGTCATATGTCTAATGAAGTGGATTCCAGCTTTAAAACAGGCTTTAAGAAGAGGCATTTGATTCATTTTCATTCCTCCTTTTACTTTCAATAATATGACCAGGCATAAAAGAAAATACATGGTGATTCGTTTTCTGCTCAATTATTACGGGTATAGTAAAGGTAAAATAAAAGGAGGAATCTAGGTGATCATTGTATATATTAGTCTTGCCCTCTTTATCGGATCGATTATTTATTTAGCGTTTTTTGCTTTTAAAACATTTAAGGATACCAAACCGACAATTGAAAATGTGAATCAAACCGTTACACGCATCCAGGCCAAAACGGATCAGATTAAATCGGAAACGGACCAACTCGCCATGACCCAGCAAGAAATCACTGAAGATGTTGAATATAAAAAAGAGGCTGTCCAATATACGGTTGAGGCGGCTAAAGAAATACCTGAACCCTTTAAGAATATTTGGTTTTCAATAAAAGGTGACAAGTGGAAGCTTAGAAACAGAAGCGATGCATAAGTGTTTGACCGATCTGAAATGTACATGATATAGTATGGAAATACTATGTTTCTAGGGTTCCTCGGTTGAATGTTACCGGCCGGAATGGTCCAAGAGAAACGCGCAGTAATCTGCGTACACGGAGGGAAAAAAGCCCGGGAGGTTATGAAAGATGACCTCCCGGGCTTTTTCTGTAATTGGAGGCGGAAAAGATGGCATGGATTCAATTGGTGATTGCAGGATTATTTGAAGTGGTATGGGCGACAAGTCTAAAGTATACCGAGGGTTTTACGAAATTATTACCTTCTATCATAACGATTGCTGGCATGGTTATTAGTTTTTATTTTTTGTCATCGGCGATAAAAACTCTGCCTATGGGAACAGCGTATGCAATCTGGACTGGAATAGGGGCTCTTGGGGCTGTTCTGGTAGGCATCATCGTTTTTAACGAGCCTAAGGATGCGATGCGATTGGTATTCGCCGGTTTTATTTTGGTTGGAATTATCGGCTTGAAGGTCACTTCTTCTGAATAATCTGCCCACTCCTCGCAAATAGTAATGTTAAATGATTTTTGAGGAGTGAAGAATATGAACTATAAAGCGATAGTATCAAGTGCAATGATGGCTTTAGTGATTACAGGTTGTGCAACGAATGATAACGAAGATGCCAGTGAAAATCTTGGCCTGAATCGTACTCATCAGGATAATTTGGATAATCCGATGAATGTAGGCGACACAAGGCAAAATGTTAATAATGTCAATAATGATAATAATATCAATAATGATAATAATGATAATGGCGTAAACGGTATGAGGGTCTCCGAGGATATCTCAAATCGAGTCGAAGCTTTGAAGGAAGTAAGTAACGCAAATGTCATCGTGACTGAAAATAATGCCTATGTAGGCGCAGTATTAAAAGACGGCGGGGAAAAGGATATCTCGAATGACCTTAAAGAAAGGGTTGCTGATGCAGTAAGGGCAGCGGATCCATCTGTAGACCAAGTTTATGTGTCGGCAAATCCGGACTTTGTTCAAAGAATGGATAGGTATGCGAATGATATCGAGAATGGAAAACCCGTTGAAGGATTTGCTGAAGAGTTCCGTGAACTTGTAACACGGATCTTTCCAAGTCCAAGATAATTGGAAAATTAAGAAGTAAAGACCTATCCGGTGGATTCCGGATAGGTCTTTTCCTATTTTAAAGATATCCGTGGAACATGACTAACTTTAAATAGGGTGGTTACAATAATCGAATGAACGAAAAACTTTGTATTGGGGGTGGGAAGGTGAGGTTTTTTAAGGACAAGAGGGAAACGGATTCAGCATCCTTTCAGGTTACTTCCAAGGATTTTCAGGAACTCCTTAAAAAGTTTAAAGCATCTAATGATTTTCTTACCTTCCAATTCCCGAATGATGATGGCTATATCATCTCCTACTTCAATTCACTGGTCAGTGTACAACAGCTCCACGAACAAGTATTGGCGGTCATGTCGAATCAACCAAAGAAGGTCCTTAAGCAACTAAAAGGCGATATTCCGATGGAAGATATGAAATTGACGGCTGATTTAAAAGACATTCAAAGATTGGTTTTGGAAGGATCGATCATGATTCAATACAAGCAAGATGATGAAATGTGTTTGCTCATACCGTGTGTTCACAGTGTGAAAAGGCAAATTTCAACACCTGAGTCGGAGTATACGGTCGTTGGATCCAAGGAGGCGTTTGTTGAATCGCTTGATTCGAATTTGAATCTGATCCGTAACCGATTGCCCACTCCTGAATTGCAGTCCAAGGAATTTAGGGTCGGGAGCATCTCGCAAACAAGGATAGCGGTACTCTACATAGATGGGGTGGTAAATCAACAGATCATCAAGACGGTCATACAGAGAATAGAAGATATAGAATATGATACGATCGTCGATATTTCGTTCGTAAGCCAGATGATCACGGATAATCGGAATTCGATGTTCCCGCAATTGATTGATACGGAGCGGCCTGATCATCTGGCCAGTGTATTATCGGAAGGGAAAATAGGGATCATGCTGGATGGATCTCCTCATGCATTGGTTGGTCCCAATACCATCATTTCATTCTTCTCGTCATTTGAAGATTATTTTCAAATTTGGAATCTCGGTACTTCATTCCGTTTGATTCGGCTTTTCGCCGTGCTGTTTTCCGTTTTGTCATCACCTCTGTATGTGGCCGTTTTAACCTATCATTATCAAGTGATCCCAACGGATTTGCTGCCAATCTTAATATCATCCAGGGGAGTGATCCCTTTTCCGCCGATCTTGGAAGCGATCGTGCTGGAAGGGACGATCGAATTGCTGAGGGAAGCAGCGGTCAGGCTGCCTGCCAAGGTTGGCTCCACCATCGGCATTGTTGGCGGTATAGTCATCGGTTCAGCCGCTGTGGAAGCGGGATTTGTCAGTAACGTCTTGTTGATGCTTGTCGCTTTGGCTGCCTTGGCTTCATTTACGGTGCCGATTTACCAAATCAGCAATACGATTCGCCTTATCCGCTTTCCCTTTCTAATTGCTGCCCAGTTATACGGGCTGTTTGGAATAGCTTTATGCAGTGCATTCATTTTAAGTCATTTATTGAAATTGACTTCGCTTGGCAGTCCTTATTTAGACCCGCTTTACCCGTTAAGAATTCATGACTTTAAAGATAGTCTGATTCGCCTCCCTTTTTCAAAGCAGAAAAAACGCCCGCAGTTTCTGCGGACGGAAAATCCACTAAGGATAAGGAAAGAGGCGGAAAAACGAAACACCCGTAATGATATCGATGAATAAGGAAGTAGAAAGCGGTGAGAAGGAATGGAAGTCAAACCAAATGAAACAAAACAAATATCTCCATTTTTTGTTTTTTTCCTCATGCCCGGCATGCAGATTGGAGTAGGGATATTGGGGTTTGAACGGATCATAGCGAAAGAGGCTGGCCAAGACGCATGGATATCGGTCCTAATATCAGGGTTGATCATAAATGTTCTGCTTTGGATGTGTTTCAAGCTTTTGGGCAGGGGCCCTCAAACTCTTGATTTGGTTGCCATCCACAAGGATTTGTTTGGTAAATGGGTGGGGAATGCTTTCAATATTTTATTCATCTTCTACTTTATCATGATTTCCATCATTCTTATCAGGACTTATTTAGAAGTCATTCAGGTTTGGATGTTCCCTGGTGTCAATGTCCTGATGCTGATAACCATCATTCTTATTCTCGTGTATAACTTTGTGGAGGGAGGTTTCAGGGTCATTACCGGTTTTTGCATAATCGGCCTTATAATCGGATCGCCATTATTCCTCTTGAATTATTTCCCTTTGAAGTACGCCCACTTTGAAAATTTGGGTCCTTTTCTTGACCATTCCTTTTTGGAAATCATGAAGGCCTGTAAGAAAATGACTCTGAATTACCTTGGTTTTGAATTAATCCTCATTTATTATCCTCTCATTAAAAATCGTGAGAAATCTCAAAAGTGGGCCCACTTAGGGGCGTTGTTCACTATGGTGATATATGTGGTATCCATACTTGTTTCATTAGCCTACTATCATCAAGATCAGCTGAAAGATGTAATTTGGGCAACTTTGACGTTATGGAAAATTGTAGACCTTCCATTCATTGAAAGGTTCGAATACATAGGGATTTCCGTTTGGCTGTTCATGGTGCTGCCGAATGTTTGCCTAGGGGTTTGGGCCGCAAGCAGGACAGCGAAAAGAGTATTCGGATTTAGACAAAAAAAGATGTTGGTTCTCATTCTGATCATCATTTTGGTTTCCTGCATTTTTTTGGATAACCGCTATAGGATCGATAAGTTTAACACGATCAGTTCGCAAATTGGTTTTTATATCGTTTATTTGTATCTTCCTCTCTTATTCATATGGCAGTCGATCGTCTATAAATTCAGGGGGCATAAATCATGAAAATCAAACTTCTCTTGATAACATTAGCAAGCTTTTTGATGACGGCGTGCGGCGTGGAAAAGCAAATATTAGAAGATATATTAATTGCTGAAGTCGTAGGTTATGATGATGCCGGAGACAAGAAAATCAAAGGAACGGTCGTTGTCAGCGTTCCTCAGCCTGGAGAGGAAGCAGATCTGGGTAAAGAAGTATATGAAGCGGACTCCCATGATATAAAGGCGGCCCGCCAGCAGGAAAATGCAAAAACACCATACCCGATTGTCGGCGGGAGACTGACAGTCACTCTATATGGTGAAGAATTGGCAAGTAAGGGATTGAATGATTATGTCGATACATATAGGCGTGACCCAATGGTGGGAAGGGATTTGTATTTAGCGGTCGTTCATGGCAAAGCGGAGGATGTAGTTAAAATGGAGCCGAAGTTGATTAAAACTCCAGGGGTTCAAGTGAAGGAGCTGATCGAACAGAATATAAGGACTAATTTGCCTGATGTAGATCTTCACAGGTATTTATATGCGTGTCATGGTAAAGGGATCGATCCGGTCTTGCCCTTATTGGAAACAACAGAAGACCAAATACGGGTAAGGGGGATCGCCTTGTTTAAAACGGATCGTTATATTGGTAAATATATACCTTATGAAGACGGCTTTTTATATAAGGTCCTTAGTGAAAATTTTAAGCTGGGGAGTTATGAAATTAAATGGAAGGAAAATGACTTTACCGATATCAATAACGTGGAGTCACGTGTCCATTATCATATTTCGAATGCCAATCAAGACCCAAAGGTCAGGATTGAAGTGAAAATGAAAGCGAGTCTGCTAGAGGTCCAAGGCTACGACTTGGGCAAAGCGGTCGACCTGAATAAAATAGAGGCCAGGGCCGAGCAGGTCATTGGCAAAAAATTAAATGAGATGGTAACCATGTTTCAGGAGAACCATATAGATCCGCTTGCACTCGGTGATCATGCTAAAAGTAAAACAAGAAATTTTGATCAAAAACATTGGGAGGAGGCATATCCCGATATTCCAATCGAGGTCGATCTGGATATTGAAATGATTCAAACGGGAATAGCTGAATAAAAGTAGAATATTCTGGAGTTTTCCCCTTTATAATAGGGTATTGGTGTAAGGATTGTGTCAATGCGGCTAAAAAAGGGGGAAAAGCATGGACAAAGCATGGTGGAAAGAGGCAGTTGTGTATCAAGTGTATCCAAGGAGTTTTATGGATAGTGATGGCGATGGTATTGGTGATATAAATGGGATTTTGATGAAGCTAGATTATTTACAAGAGCTGGGTGTGAACGTGATATGGCTATCCCCAGTTTATCAATCTCCCAATGATGACAATGGGTACGATATCAGTGATTATAAAGCAATCATGACTGAATTCGGGACCATGGCCGATTTCGATAGGTTGTTGAAGGCCGTTCATGAACGTGGAATGAAGATCATGATGGACCTGGTGGTCAATCATTCTTCAGATGAACATCCATGGTTCGAGGAATCCCGTTCCTCAAAAGACAATCCGAAACGTGATTACTATATTTGGAAACCTGGCAGGGATGGGAAAGAGCCAAATAATTGGGAGTCGATTTTTAAAGGTTCAGCATGGGCATATGATGAAAGAACCGATGAATATTATTTACATTTATTCAGCAGGAAACAACCGGATTTAAACTGGGAGAACCCTAAGCTCCGTGAGGAAGTTTACAGCATCATGACTTGGTGGCTGGATAAGGGTGTCGATGGCTTCCGGATGGATGTCATCAACTTCCTTTCAAAAGATCAAAGCTATTCAGATGGAGCCGTTCATCATGAGAAGCAGTATGGTGATGGAAGCCCCTTTTTCCTGAATGGACCGCGCATACATGAGTTTCTGCAGGAAATCAATCAACGGGCACTTTCTGGACATGACGTGATTACGGTTGGGGAAATGCCAGGCGTCACACCGGAGGAAGCGCAATTGTTCACAGGTAAAGATCGTGGTGAGCTACATATGGTCTTTCAATTCGAACATATGGATTTGGGGAGGGGACCAGAAGGGAAATGGAGTAACGAAAAATGGAATCTAACCGATTTAAAGCGAATTCTCTCTAAGTGGCAGACTGGTTTGGAGGGGGATGGCTGGAACAGTTTATACTGGAACAACCATGATCAGCCCCGGGTTGTCTCAAGGTTTGGTAATGATGGAAAGTATCGTATTGAAAGCGCAAAGATGCTTGCCGCTTGTCTTCATATGCTGCAAGGTACACCTTATATATATCAAGGGGAAGAGCTGGGAATGACCAATGTTGCATTTGAAAGCATCGATGAATACCGGGATATCGAAACATTGAATTCATATGACGAACTCGTCCATTCTCATGGCTGGTCAAAAGAGCGGATGATGTCAGCCATCCACGCCCGCAGCCGGGATAATGCGAGGACACCGATTCAGTGGAATGACTCCCGGAACGCAGGATTCACGAAAGGGACCCCTTGGATTAAGGTTAATCCCAATTTTCCCGAGATTAATGCAGAAAAGGCTTACAATGATCCGAATTCCATTTTTTATTTTTATAAAAAGCTTATCCAACTGCGCAAGGAACATGATATCGTCGTTTATGGCCGTTTTGAACTGCTGTTGCCGGATGATGAACGAATATTTGCCTACACGAGATCGTTTGAGGAAGAAAAGCTGTTGGTACTGTGCAACTTTAAAGAAGAGCAGGCCTCTTATACTTTGCCTGAAGAGCTTCATGCATATTCTGCCACAAAGCTGATCGGCAATTATGATCAGGAGGAAGAAGGAATCTCCAGCAAACCCCTGCAACCATATGAATGCAGTGTTTATCATTTGAAATGAAAAAAGGACCTGTTCTTCTCCGGTTAGGGAAGAACAGGTCCTTTGCGTATTATTTTGATTTAAGGTCACATTCCTCAAGCGGAATGATTTTCGTTTTATGCTTAATTTTATAGCCGAACCATAGGACGAAAAATAGAATCAAGCCAATGTAGGAAACGAACATTGAATTCCAGTCGATCCCATCGCTGCTGAAAGCCTGATAGCCTTGTCCGATGATAATGATAATACAAAGGACAAGTGCGAATATAGGTCCGAATGGGAAGCCTTTTGCCCGGAATGGTAAAGCATTCATATCAAGGCCTTGAGCGGCGTAAGCTTTGCGGAACCGATAATGGGCAATCGCAATCCCTACCCAGGTGACGAATCCTGCCATGCCTGAAGCGTTCAATAACCAGATATAAACGACGCCATCCCCGAAAAATGAAGCTAAGAATGCAACGCAGCCAACTAAAGAAGTCACGATAAGTGCATTCACGGGCACTCCTCTTTTATCTAACTTGCCTAGGAATTTCGGTGCTTTCCCATCACATGCCAAGTCCCATAGCATACGGGTTGAAGCGTACATGCCAGAGTTACCGGCAGAGAGTACGGATGATAAAATGATCGCGTTCATGATGGATGCAGCAAATGCAAGGCCGGCCCGTTCAAATACAAGCGTGAATGGACTTACGGCAACATCTTGACTCAATAAACGTGAATCCGTAAACGGAATGATCATTCCAATAACGAAAATTGCTAGGATATAGAACAAGAGGATGCGCCAGAAAACGGATCTGATCGCTTTTGGGATATTTTTTTCTGGATCTTCACTTTCACCAGCGGTCACTCCAAGCAATTCCGTTCCTTGGAATGAAAAGCCGGCAGCCATGAATACGCCTAGAATCGTGAAGAACCCTCCGTTAAAGGGACCTTCGCCCATTGTGAAATTGGAAAAACCGATTGGGTCATTCCCACCCATGATTCCGAGAATGATCAGAACACCCGTAATCAAGAAAATGACGACTGTCACGACCTTGATCATGGCAAACCAGAATTCTGTTTCCCCGAAACCTTTAACTGACATGTAATTGATAAGAAACATAGTGATTAACGCAATGGCACTCCAGATAAATGAAGGGCTATCCGGGAACCAGAACTTCATAATTAAGACAACGGCTGCCAATTCAGCGGCAATGGTGATTGCCCAGTTATACCAGTAGTTCCAACCAATCGCAAAACCGAAGGACGGATCGACGAATTTGGATGCATAGACACGGAACGAACCGGCCACTGGCATGAACGCCGCCATTTCTGCAAGACTTGTCATTAAGTAATAAACCATGATGCCGATGACCGCATATGCCACCAAGGCACCGCCGGGACCGGCTGAATGAATGGCACCGCCACTTGCTAAAAATAAACCTGTTCCAATCGTTCCACCTAATGAAATCATCATTAAATGACGCGCTTTCAGGCTCCTTTTCAATTCAGTAGGGCTTGAAGGTGATTGTGAATTTGACAATTGATGTTACACTCCTTTTTATTGGAAGGGAACGAAAAATAAAAAAACAGCAGTCGAAAAAGATCGACGGCTGTTTATAATAAACCCGTTTATCCTTCCGAAGATAGCTCCCCACGCTTTTTAAAAAAACGTGACAGTGGTGTTCCTATTCGGTTACACCGCCAGCAAGAATATACATGGAATATACCCTAACTTCGGCAACTTATCCTTTCAAACGGAGTCTTTAATTTTCCAGAATCTCGTCCGTTTTACTTTTATAAGCTGCAGCCTCTAACTCATCGGTAAATGAGGAAGTATTCAATTTTTCTAAAATCGTTGGCGTCAGTTTGTAGGTGACGTCGGACGATTTTACTCATGAAATTCATGCAATCGCTAATAGATTGCTAGTAATTGAGTAAACTTTACTATATCAAAATTATAAAATAACTTCTGGGATATCGCAATGATTATTTTATGTGGTTATTTTTTCCTAGTTAATGAATGAAGGCAGGAAGGAAGAATCAAGTGACGATATACTAAAATATAGCACATCCTGATAACTAAACGGTTTTCCGTTTTATTAGGGCATAGTCCAGTTTTACATGTTTGACCTCTTCAGGATTCTCAAAGAGATCCACTGCCATTTTCCCGATCCATTCCAGCGGTAAGGAAATGGTCGTGATGTCTAGCATTTCGCCAAGGCTATCATTATTGAAGCCGAGAATGGCACAATCTTCCGGTATCCTTATACCCGATTTCCTAGCGGTAAGAATGAAGCCCGCCGCCGTGTCATCATTCGTGATGATGATGGCTTCAGGTTTATCCATCATCGAATTCCATTCCTGAAACAATTGTTCACCGTCTTTGATGTGATAACTGCCTTCAAACAGCCATGCTTCATTGTTTATCAGTTGATGTTTACTCATGATATCGTTAAAGGCCTTTGTACGATGGGAACTGTTCCTGCTCTTTTTACGGCCGAGGCTGTATCCGATTTTCTTATATCCTTTAGCAATCACGTACTCAAGGGCACAGGAGAAAGCTGCATAATGATCAATGCTGATGGATGAGAATTCAGCCTGGGCGGTATCTTCACATAAAATAATCGGTCCGTATTTTTGGTAATTCAAGAGGATTTTCATTTCCGAAATCCTTGAACAAACGATAATGCCATCGAGCTGTTTCATTTGCAGCATATTAAAAGCCTGGATCTCTTTCTCCCTGTCATAATTTGTTTGAAAGATGACGATATGACAGCCAATTGCATTTGCCTGTTTTGTGATTCCGTTAACGATTGCCCCGTAATATGGGTGATTGTTGAAGGGGATGATGACGCCGATAAGGTTGGTTTTCCCTTTTGAAAGATGAATGGCGTTGATGTTTCTCGTATAATTCAAACGATTGATCGCTTCTAAGACGCTCTTTCTTTTATCGGGGCTTACATATGGATGATCATTCAATACACGAGACACTGTTGAGACAGATACACCAGCACATTGAGCTATTTCTTTAATATTTGTCATGGTATCACCGTTTTTCTTTTTTTATATTGTACAGTATGAAACCCATTTCAGGGCAAGGGAACAGTGTGGGACTGCTGAAGATTTCTTCAAATAAGGTCTTGTTATGGTATTGGTTTCATCCTTTAATATTGGTCTAAGTCTTAGAGGAGGAGGAAATCATGATGTTCCAAACTTTAATCACCCTGTTTGTGCTTTGCGGAATCGAATTGGGATTTGCGTACTTGGCCATTTCCTTGAAACAGGAGAAATGAGTGGCAATGCCCGTCAAGAAGTCCGCGGCTTTATACGTGGAAACCGCGTTTACTCGTGAATTTCACGTCGTCCAGAAATAGCTCCCCTAGTTATGTTCACCAGTAAAACTCCACAATATAAATATAATTTCATCATACGGAATGACTGACTGTCAGGAAGCTGCCTAGTGGAGCTTCCTGACAGTTTTTGCTGTGTGTAAAAGTCATTGCTGATGGAATCGATAAGCAACAAATCTGGAACATGTCCTTTATGGGGAAATATCCTATACTCCGTGGAACACGATGACAATCGCGGGAATCGAGGCTGGACCAAAAGCTGTTTGGATAGTCGGCAGTTGTTTTATCCTGAACCTCTTACTGATTTTCCTTTTCTTCAAACAGTTTAAACTCGTTTCATTTGATCCATCACTTGCTGCCGCGATGGGAATTCCTGTACTGTTCTTTCATTACTTATTGATGAGCCTCATTTCACTGACAACTGTTGCTTCTTTTGATAGTGTAGGTTCCATTTTAGTAGTTGGGATGCTCATCATACCTGCGGCAACGGCCTATCTGCTGTCAGACCGTTTAAGCCGCATGATATTGGTCAGTATCGGGGTCGGGGTGCTAAGTTCCGTCATCGGCTACTATTCAGCCACCATTTTGGATGCCTCGATATCAGGTTGCATGGTGGGTTCGGCCGCCATATTATTCGGATTGGCCTTTCTCTTCTCCCCGGGCAATGGATTGGTCAGCCTATTGCTGAAACGGAGAAAATCAAAGGAATCACATGCATAGCTCTCCATGCCTGCAGGCTTCATGGAAATAACTCCATGAGGCCTGTAAACTATTCTTCGATATAGTTGTGATTTTATTTGTTTAAAGTATAATGAATAAGTGTATTTATAGATGTATCGCAGGAGCCTTTTTAAGGGAGAGTTTAGTATGGAAGAACAAAATAAATTTTCATCTCGAATAGATTTTTCTTTGGTCACAATATTGCTGTTATTATGCGTTGGAAGTTGCCTGGCAATCTATAGTGCCCAAACGACTGGACAGTACGCTGAAAACTTCTTAATAAAACAAATTTTTTGGTATATAGTGGGGATTGGAATCGTATTAGGGTTCATCACACTGGATTCGGACCAGTTGAAAAAAATCTCTTGGTACGCTTATGGCTTCGGATTATTTTTACTTTTTTTGCTGATCATTATGCCGGAAAGCATCGTTCCTGTCCGGAATGGTGCGAAAAGTTGGTTCATCATTCCGGGAATCGGTTCGATTCAGCCATCGGAATTCATGAAGGTTTTCCTGATCCTGGCTTTAGCGAATGTCATATCGAACCATCATCTCAAAAACACGCTGAAAACGATTCAAACGGATATCTGGCTGCTTATTAAAATCGGTCTTGTGACCGGTGCCCCTTTATTGTTAATCATGCAACAGCCGGATTTGGGCACCTCGCTTGTCATCATGTCAATCATGCTCGGAATGATTTTCATATCAGGGGTAACATGGAAGATCCTGCTGCCGATCGTTTCGGGAGGAATTGTCGTCGCGTCCACGGTCCTGTACTTTGTACTTTGGAAGCCTGAAATCCTGGAAAAATACCTAGGGGTAAAATCTTATCAATTCGGCCGTATCTATTCTTGGCTGGATCCATATAATTATGCCAGCTCCGAAGGGTATCACTTAACCAAATCCTTACTGGCCATAGGCTCCGGCCAGACCACAGGCAAGGGAATCGGTTCAAGGGAAGTGTATTTGCCCGAGAGTCATTCGGATTTCATTTTCAGCATCATCGGTGAAGAATTCGGCTTCATCGGATCAAGCATCATCATTTCCTTGTTTTTCCTATTGATTTACCACATAACAAAAACGGGAATGGACACGAAAAATAACTTCTATACATATATCTGTGTGGGCGTTATAAGCATGTTGACGTTCCACGTTTTTCAAAATATCGGCATGACTGTAGGCCTTTTGCCGATTACGGGGATTCCGCTTCCATTTGTCAGTTATGGAGGAAGCTCGCTCATGGGGAACATGATGGCGATGGGCTTAATATTCAGCATTCGGTATCACTATAAGAAGTATATGTTTTCTACGGATATCTAATAATAAAGCCGGCCCCCGATGGCCGGCTTTATTTGTAGCAAAAAAACAAAAGGAGCAGAATCCACCCCCCTGAATGTTTATTTATTGAATGTTCGTTCCAGATGGAAATTGATTTTTATATCCGGAAAATTGTTGATACGATTGGCCTAAGCTGGTAGCTTGCGCCTTTTCTAAACTATACCAGCCTTTTTCGAACATAAGGTTATAGAGTTCACGCTGCATCTCCTGATTTTCTTTGGAAATGGAGAAAATGTCTTGGAATAATGCTTGATTACTCATTTCATGCAGGGCAACGGAAAGGGAGTTACAAAAGTATTTTTCAGTTGTGAGCATATCATTTATAAAATCCCTGTCATTCATTTGCGGTGTTTTTGCCACGGGAGATTCAGGATTTTGGACTTTGTTTTCATTGGGCATCAAGAACCCTCCTTTATTGATATTGTTGTTGACTCTGATTTTGGTCCGGGTTCAAATGTTTCAAAATGGTATCGTAATGGCGTTGATGCATGAGTCCGCACCGATTTAACGCATCAATGATTTGCGGGTCCTTACATTGTGTGGCAAAAAAATGTGCTTTTTTAACCGCATTCAGATTCCATGCAAGCATGTCGGTCAAGTATAAGCTATCTTTCACCGAAACCATCTCCGGCGGCTGTTTCATGAAGCCGGTCGACTGCTGTTGGCTATTAAACGAATTTTGCTGTTCCATCATTCTACCTCCTTATGTGTTCTTTAATCGGGCTTAATTTTCCCTTCATGAAATTTTTTATTCTTGATTCTAAATATCTGAAAAATGGATTAAATGGTAAAATAATCTTGTGCATCTATTTTCCAAAATGATTTGGAGGGGAATGCAGATGGAAAGGATTTTGAAAAATCTATTCCTTTTTTTATCAAAGAATAAAGCTATGAAACAGGCTGCGAAAAAATACGGGCTGCGGTTTGGTGCATCTCGCTTCGTGGCAGGAGAATCCTTGTATATGGCATGTGATGTGATTGCTGAACTTAACCGGAAGGGGCTTGCTGTCACCATTGATTATTTGGGTGAATTCATTGAAGATGAACAAGAGGCAGGGAAGATGGCAGAAGAGTGCATCGAAGCCATCCGGATGATTGGCACAAATGACCTGGATTCACAGTTATCCCTGAAGCTGACCTCGATGGGCTTGGATGTGTCCGAACAAGTCGTAATGAATAACATGCGGAGAATCTTGGATGAAGCTAGAGCCCATCGTGTTTTCGTGACGCTTGATATGGAAGATTTTCCGCGCTGTCAGCCGACTTTGGATGTATTCAAAACCCTGAAGTCTGAATATAATGAATTGGGGACTGTCATTCAAGCTTATCTGTATCGGACTGAGAGGGATATTGAAGAGCTGGATGCATACCATCCGAATTTAAGACTTGTTAAAGGGGCTTATAAAGAACCAAGGGACGTGGCTTTTCCCGAAAAAAAAGATGTGGATGAGAATTTCAAGAAAATCATCAAGAAGCATATACAAAATGGAAATTACACAGCCGTTGCCACACATGATGATAAAATCATTGATTATACGAGGGACTTGGTCAAAGATCAGGGAATACCCCGGGATTCATTTGAATTTCAAATGTTATATGGCATCCGCACTGAAAAGCAGCTTGAACTTGTTAAAGAAGGATATAAGGTAAGGGTGTATGTTCCTTATGGTACGGATTGGTATGGATATTTCATGCGCCGCCTTGCGGAGAGGCCAGCCAATATTGCTTTCGTTTTAAAAGGCCTATTCAAGAAATAGGAAGCGAGAGCCGCCCCGGAAAAGGGACGGCTGCTCAACTCAAGAAGGATTATCTTTTGAACTGATTGTTTTGGCTGTTCACTTTATTGATTCCATGTTGACGTTCAGCGCCAGGGCCGGCATTGCCTTTAACACTTGCTGCGCTCACGGCTGCTTTAGAAGGATTATCTTTACGCTTCATTATATAAGTCACCTCCTGCCCGGTTATTTTTTACTGAACGGAGGAGAAATAACCGGAAGAACGCGGAGAAAAAAATATTTTTTCCTGTTTAATCATTGCGGAATTTCCAAATATATTCTATATTAGTAATAAGAAAAAATATTCAAAATTTTTTTGAATTAAAAATGAATGAACATTCATTCAATAAATTGTGTAAGGGGGATATAAACTTGGTTCGACAAATACGAAAGGCTGCTGTTCTAGGGTCAGGAGTTATGGGATCAGGGATTGCTGCACACCTTGCTAACATCGGCATTCCGACTTTATTATTGGATATTGTACCTCGTGAACTCACTGAGGATGAAAAGAAAAAGGGACTGACATTAGATAATAAACAAGTGCGTAACCGCATCAGCCAAACGGCGATTACGAAACTTTTAAAACAGAAACCAGCTCCGCTTTCGGCTAAGGGAAACATCGCGTTGATCGAGGCTGCAAACCTGGAAGATGATATAAGTCGTTTAAAGGATGTCGATTGGATCATCGAAGTGGTCGTTGAGAAGCTTGAGGTTAAGCAAAGTGTGTTCGCCCAGGTTGATCAGCATCGTAAACCAGGAAGCATCGTTTCTTCGAATACATCCGGAATTTCAATCGAAGCGATGGCAGAAGGACGTTCGGAGGACTTTCAAAAGCACTTCCTGGGAACTCACTTCTTCAATCCGCCGCGTTATCTTAAATTGTTGGAGATCATCCCTACTAAGGCAACTTCATCAGAAGTGCTCGACTATATGAAAAGATTTGGCGAAGATGTTCTTGGAAAAGGTGTTGTCGAAGCCAAGGATACCCCAAACTTCATCGCAAACCGCATTGGAACTTATGGTTTATTGGTCACTTTGAGGGAAATGCAAAAAGGCGGATACAGTGTCGGTGAGGTCGATTCGGTTACAGGTCCGTTGATTGGAAGGGCAACTAGCGCCACTTTCCGGACACTTGATGTCGTTGGATTGGATACCTTTGCACATGTTGCCAGAAACGTTTATGACCAGGTGGACGGAGAAGAAAAAGAAGTTTTCAAGATACCTGATTTCATGAATGAAATGCTTAAGAATGGGTGGCTTGGAAGCAAGTCAGGACAAGGATTCTTCTTGAAAAAAGGCAAGGAAATCCTTGAACTGAATCCCGAAACCCTTGAATATGCCGCACGAAAAAGATTAAAAACGCCTTCCATCGAAATGGCTAAACAGGCCAAGGGCTTGGATAATAAAATGAAAGCGCTTGTTTATAGCGAAGACCGTGCCGGCCAATTACTATGGAATGTCCTGAATCCGGCGCTTGTGTATTCTGCCCAGCTGCTTGGGGACATCGCGGATGACATCGTGGCGATCGATCAAGCGATGAAATGGGGATTTGGATGGTCCACAGGCCCATTTGAAACCTGGGATGCGATAGGTGTAGAAAAATCGGCAGCCCGAATGGAAGCGGAAGGCATAACCGTCCCGCAATGGGTGAAGGATATGCTCGCTAAAGGCATCAAGTCATTCTATAAAGAAGAAAATGGCATAGTTCACTATTATGATAATGGTGAATATAAAGAGCTTGTCGAAAATCCTAAAGTGATCAATCTTAAAGCGATCAAGAAGCAAAAAGGCGTAATCAAGAAAAACAGTGGTGCAAGCTTGATCGATATTGGCGATGGAGTGGCTCTGCTTGAATTCACTTCGCCGAATAATGCAATCGGTCTGGATATCATACAAATGATCAATGCCGCGGTTGAAGAAGCGGAAACGAATTTTAAAGGCCTGGTCATCGGAAACCAAGGAAAGAATTTCTGTGTCGGCGCTAATATTGCAATGATGCTGATGGAAGCGCAGGATGACAATATTTTTGAACTCGATATGGTCATCAGCCAATTCCAACAGGCGATGCTTAAAATTAAGTACAGTGCAGTTCCTGTAGTGGTTGCCCCGTTTAATATGACACTTGGCGGGGGTGCTGAAGTGTCCCTTCCGGCAGCGCGCATCCAGGCAACGACTGAAACGTATATGGGACTAGTGGAACCTGGTGTCGGCTTGATCCCAGGCGGCGGCGGGACTAAAGAACTTTATGTGAAGACTTTGAGGAATATGCCGAAGGGCGTTGACTTCGACTTACAGAAAGTGGCCAACCAAGTATTTGAAACGGTCGCCATGGCAAAAGTTTCGACCTCAGCCGAGGAAGCGAGGGGGAATAATTTCCTTAATTCATCTGATGGAATAAGCGTGAATGCGGATCATCAGCTATATGATGCGAAACAGGCGGTACTTTCCATGCATGAACAAGGCTATACCGCTCCAGCCCGCACAAAGATCCCTGTCGTAGGTGAAACTGGATATGCCGCACTGCTATTAGGGGCGGAATCCATGCGCCTTTCAGGATTCTTATCAGAACATGACCTTGTCATAGCCAAAGAGCTGGCATACGTCCTGGCAGGAGGAAAACTCCCATTTGGCACGGAAGTTGATGAACAGTATATCTTGAACCTGGAAAAACAGGCATTCCTAAAACTGATTTCGACTCCGAAATCCCAGGCAAGGATGCAGCACATGCTCGTTAAAGGTAAACCACTCCGTAATTGATGAATAGATGAAGAGATGGCCAAAACGAGATCGATAGATTGATAGCTTAAAAATGAGTAAGGGGGATCCTCATGAAAGAAGCGGTAATAGTAGCTGGAGCAAGGACTCCGGTAGGAAGAGCGAAAAAAGGTTCTCTTGCTAGTGTACGCCCTGATGATTTAGGGGCTCTTGTCGTAAAGGAAACGTTAAAGCGTGCAGGGAATTATGAAGGAACGATAGATGACCTGATTATCGGTTGTGCAATGCCTGAGGCGGAACAAGGATTGAACATGGCGCGTAACATTGGAGCATTGGCAGGATTGCCTTATACAGTACCGGCCATAACGATTAATCGCTACTGTTCAAGCGGTCTGCAAAGTATTGCATATGGAGCGGAAAGGATCATGCTCGGCCAAAGTGATACAGTCATTGCAGGCGGAGCGGAATCCATGAGCCTTTTGCCAATGATGGGCCATGTAACACGTCCGAACGCGAGACTTGCGGAAACGGCACCGGAATATTATATGGGTATGGGTCACACTGCTGAAGCCGTGGCAAAAAAATACGGCATTTCCCGTGACGATCAAGATGCATTTTCTGTTAGAAGTCATCAGAAGGCGGCTAAGGCCATTGCAGAAGGAAAGTTTTCCGATGAAATCGTACCGGTTGACGTTACCCTTCGTTCAGTGGGACCAGATCTTAAGTTAAAGGAAAAATCATTTACTTTTACACAGGATGAGGGCGTTCGTCCAGGAACGACTGCTGAAGTGCTGAAAAAACTAAGACCTGCATTCTCCGTTACAGGATCCGTAACAGCAGGGAATTCATCACAGACGAGTGATGGTGCAGCCGCGGTCATGGTCATGGACGGGGAAAAGGCTTCTTCCTTAGGGATGAAACCGATGGGTAAGTTCCGTTCCTTTGCTGTAGCAGGAGTACCGCCTGAAATTATGGGCATCGGACCGATTGCAGCCATACCTAAAGCATTGAAGCTAGCGGGTCTTGAGTTATCGGATATTGGTTTATTTGAATTGAATGAAGCCTTTGCTTCCCAATCCATTCAAATCATTCGTGAGCTTGGATTGAATGAAGAGATTGTCAATGTAAATGGAGGAGCCATCGCTTTAGGCCATCCACTAGGATGTTCGGGAGCAAAATTGACATTAAGCCTGCTTCATGAAATGAAGCGCAGAAACCAACAGTTCGGAGTCGTGACAATGTGTATCGGCGGCGGAATGGGTGCTGCCGGAGTGTTTGAATTAATGGCGTAATCCGACCCCTTCCGGAAGCTGTCATGCTTCCGGCGGGATCACTATCTTAAACACATAGGAGGAAATAACATGTCCAATCAAACTACAGATAACCTCATTAAAGGCGGGGCCTTTTTAATAGAAGATATTACGTATGATCAAGTGTTTACACCGGAAGATTATTCTGATGAGCATAAAATGATTGCCAAAACTTCCGAGGAATTCGTAGTGAATGAAATTCTGCCGCAGGTTGAACATTTAGAAAACCATGAGTTTGACCGTTCCGTTAAATTATTGAAGCATGCAGGTGAAATCGGTTTACTTGGTGCTGATGTTCCTGAGGAATACAGCGGATTGGGTCTCGATAAAATCAGTTCGGCATTGATTACGGAAAAAATGGCACTTGCAGGCGGTTTCGGAATTACGCATGGTGCACATGTAGGTATCGGCTCTTTGCCAATCGTATTATTCGGGAATGAAGACCAAAAGAAAAAATATCTTCCTTTACTGGCAACGGGTGAGAAGATTGCCGCGTATGCCTTAACGGAACCAAGCTCAGGTTCTGATGCCTTGGGAGCAAAAACGACAGCGAAATTGAATGCAGAAGGAACACACTATATTTTAAATGGCGAAAAACAATGGATTACAAATGCAGGTTTTGCAGATGTATTCTGTGTATACGCCAAAATCGACGGCGAACAATTCTCCGCTTTCATTGTTGAGCGTGATTATAAAGGCGTATCAACTGGGGCCGAAGAGAAGAAAATGGGGATCAAAAGCTCATCTACACGTACTTTAATCCTCGAAGATGTTCATGTACCAGTCGAAAACCTTTTGGGTGTAGCCGGAAAAGGGCATGTCATCGCTTTCAATATCCTGAATATCGGCCGCTATAAATTAGGTGTCGGTGCTGTCGGCGGATCTAAACGAGCCCTTGAGATTACAGCTGCTTATACGAATCAACGTCAACAGTTCAAAACGAAAATTTCCGATTTTAACTTGACGAAAGAAAAACTTGCAACAATGGCAGCGAAAATTTATGCGGCAGAAAGCTCTGTATATCGTACTGTTGGCCTTTATGATCAAAGACAAAGCAAATTGACGGATGAGCAAGTGAAAGATGGGAAATCAATGGCGGCTGCAATCGCTGAATATGCAATTGAATGTTCATTGAATAAATTCTTTGCTTCCGAAGTATTGGATTACGTTACGGACGAAGGCGTTCAGCTTCATGGCGGTTATGGTTTCATGCAGGAGTATGAAATTGAAAAAGCATATCGCGATTCCCGTATTAACCGGATCTTTGAAGGTACGAATGAAATCAATAGATTGCTTGTTCCGGGAACATTCCTGAAGAAAGCACTTAAAGGGGAATTGCCGCTACTTCAAAAAGCTCAAGGCCTGCAAGAGGAATTAATGATGATGATGCCGGAAGAACCTGGCGATGAGCCACTGGCACAAGAAAAAATGCTTGTTAGGAACGCGAAGAAAATCGGTATTTTGGCAGCTGGGCTTGCGGCACAGAAATACGGCAAAAATCTTGATCAAGAACAAGAAATCCTCTCCAACATTGCTGATATCACATCTCTTGCCTATGCAGCTGAATCCGTGGTATTGCGTACGGAAAAAGCAATTGCAGCTACAGGTCTGGAGAAGAACAAACAAAAAGTGCTTTACACGGAAATCTTCGTTCAGGAAGCTTTCAATGAAATAGAACAGCATGCAAAGGAAACGTTAATTGCGGTGGAAACAGGCGATACTCTTCGCATCATGCTTTCGTCGCTCCGTAAGCTGACAAGACACACTCCGATCAATGTCATTGCGAAAAAACGCGAAGCATCCGTCAAAGTAATCGAAACGGAAAAATATGCTCTTTAAGCAATAAGTCAGAATCCGTAAAGGGAATGCCCGAAAAGGCATTCCCTTTATTTCCTTTGATGAAATCGCATTGGAAATTCAAAAGACATTTCGTTGTATTGCGTGGTAAAAACGGGTATTCTATTGATAGGTGGTGAAATGATGGGCTTAACATTATATTGGTACCCAAAATGCGGTACATGCCGTAATGCGAAGAAGTGGCTGGATAATCATGAACTGCAATATGAAGCGATCCATATAGCGGATAATCCCCCTTCGCGAACTGAAATAGAACAACTATATAAAAACAGCAATTTGGAGTTGAAGAAGTTTTTCAATACTAGCGGTCAAAAATATCGGGAGCTAGGCTTAAAGGATAAGCTGAAAGAAGCTTCTGAAGCAGAGATGCTTGATATATTGTCCACAGATGGCATGCTTCTGAAAAGGCCGATCGTTACGGATGGCACCAAAGTGACGGTAGGTTTCAAAGAAGAGCAATTCGAACAGGTTTGGAACTGAAATTTCACGAAATATTTGGTTAATTCCTTACTTAAACAAACAATCTACCTTATAATGGAATAGATAAAATAAGATGTACATATGGAGGGTTAATTATGACAACAACACCAAAAGAACTTCGTTACACTAAAGAACATGAATGGGTCAAAACGGAAGATGGAACAGTGCGCATTGGAATTACGGCATTCGCACAGTCCGAGCTTGGGGACATCGTATTCGTTGAGCTTCCGGAAATCGGCGATGAATTGAAAGCGAACGAACCATTTGGAAGTGTTGAATCCGTTAAGACCGTTTCTGAGCTTTATGCACCTATCAGTGGCAAGGTTGTTGAAGTAAACGAAGATTTAAGTGACAACCCTGAATATGTAAATGAGTCTCCTTATGAAAAGGCATGGATGGTCGTGCTTGAACCATCTAATGTCAGTGATATTGAAAACTTGATGAGCGCTGAAGAGTATGAGAGTTTAATCAACGGTTAAAAAGAAAGGAGAGGGGGGACTGAAAAGGCCTGCTCTCTTTTTCATTTGTACAGTGGGTGAGTTGCGCACATAATTCGTGAGATGGAGTGATGACATGGAGTGGGGCGAATTCGATAAAGTGATCATTGTAGAAGGCAGTTCCGATAGAAGAAAAGTTGCCTCCGTTTTAAATGAAGATGTGGAAATAATATGTACGAATGGGACCATATCATTAACTAAGCTGGATGAATTAGTGGATGAATTGATGGACCGTGATGTTTATCTCCTTTTTGACGCAGATGAATCAGGAGAAAAGCTGCGGAAGCAGTTCCGAAGGGAAATGCCGGAAGCGAACCACCTGTATATTAATAAAATGTACAAAGAAGTGGAGAGCTCACCCGAACATCATATCGCAACTGTGCTCCTATCTGCCAATATGAATGTGAAAATGAAATTTCTAAGTCAAAGGGTGAACGACTAATTGATGCAAGAATGGAAAGAAGAAGAGTGTAAGCTTGCTGTTGAAAATGGGGAAACCTTTTGCTTATATTTATATACACCTTTATGCGGCACCTGTCAGGTGGCCTCCAAGATGTTGACGATATCCTTGGAGCTTTTTCCGGAATTGAAGGCAGGCAAAATGAATATGAACTATGTCCAAGCAATTGCCGAATCATATGAAATCGAAAGTGTTCCTTGCTTATTGCTTTTCAAAGAAGGGCAGCTGCACAAAAAAATATATGCCTTTCAATCCGTTCCTTATTTGTACGGATTGCTTAAGGAAATCAGCTAGGAAACCAATCAGAACCGCGGTTGGTTTTCTTTGTTGCTGACATTTGAATGAGAGAAGAGAAAAACAAAGAATATTCTAACAATTCATTGACTGATTTAATCTAAAATGCTATATTTTGAATTAAGTAATGGCAGAATTTAATAGTTCTTATCAAGAGTGGCGGAGGGACTGGCCCGACGAAGCCCGGCAACCGGTATAAATTTTTATATACGGTGCTAATTCCAGCAGAGTGTTGGCTCTGGTAGATGAGGTGTGTTCTTGAAACCTCTTCTTATTGAAGTGGTTTTTTTGTTTATAAAAAGCCAGATTTCATATAAATCCAACTAAATCCATAGAAAAAGGTGAAATTATATGTCAGAGAAAAAGTTGCGTTTCGAAACATTAAGTGTTCATGGCGGTCTCCAAGCTGATGAAACAGGTGCCCGTGCCGTTCCTATCTACCAAAGCAATGCATACTTGTTCAAGGACACCGACCATGCAGCGAATTTATTTGGCCTAAAGGAGAATGGCTATATATATACACGGCTTCATAATCCCACGGTCAGTGTTTTTGAGGAAAGGATGGCTTTATTGGAAGGCGGTATCGGCGGATTGGCAACGGCAAGCGGAATGGCCGCCATCTCACTTTCAATCCTGAATATCGCCGCTGCAGGGGATGAGATTGTTTCTGCCTCTACATTATATGGCGGTACGTATAACCTTTTTGAAAACACTCTTCCTAAATATGGGATCAAAGTGAAGTTCGTTTCTCCCGATGACCCTGAAAACTTCAAAAGGGCGATTACGCCAAGAACTAAAGCCATTTTTGCTGAAACGATCGGAAATCCAAGTTTGAGGGTGCTCGATATTGAAGCGGTAGCGGAAATTGCCCACGAAGCCGGCATACCTTTAATCATTGATAATACCTTCGCGACACCGTATCTTTGCAAACCAATTGATTTTGGAGCGGATATTGTCATCCATTCCGCTACAAAATGGCTTCTTGGAAATGGAACGACGCTAGGCGGTGTCATCGTGGATGGAGGGAAATTTGATTGGAACTCGCCGAACTACCCTGGCTTCACGGAGCCTGACCCAAGTTACGACGGTCTGGTATACGCCGAGGCAGTTGGACCTGCTGCATTCATAACGAAAGCCCGAGTCCAGTTACTCCGTGATTTGGGCCCAGCACTAAGTGCCCAAAGTGCATTCCAGTTTACGCTTGGACTTGAAACGCTGCATGTAAGGATGAAAGAGCATCTATCCAACACCAAGTCTGTCATAAACTATTTAAAAAACCATCCTGCCGTTACCTGGGTTTCACATCCTGGTGATGAGGATCATCCCGATAAAGCCCTTGCGGATAAGTATTTGCCAAAGGGAGCTGGATCTGTCGTGACATTTGGGATTCAAGGTAATCGCGAAGCTGGGGCAAAACTTATCAATTCGGTGGAATTATGGTCCCATGTGGCTAATGTGGGGGATGCGAAGAGCTTGATCATCCACCCAGCCAGTACGACCCATCAACAATTGAATGAGGCGGGTCTTGCGAAAGCGGGCGTAAGTGCCGATCAAGTCCGATTATCGATTGGGATTGAAAATGTAGACGACTTAATAGAAGATTTGGAGCAGGCAATTGAAAAGGCGACGAATATCGTCTCCTTGACTTCCAAATCGGTTTAAGTAAAGTTCCTGTTCATTCTTGTACTAGAAATAATATACATTGCGCTCCTTTTTTATCTATGATAAAATTTCTCCATACTAAAGAACTTAATGATGTACAAATATTCTATATATTAGCTCTTATCAAGAGAGGTGGAGGGATGTGCCCGATGAAACCCGGCAACCGACAAGGAGATTTCCTTGGAAAGGTGCCAATTCACACAAAGTTTAATCACTTTGGAAGATGAGAGGAAGGCCTGTTTCTTCACCTGCCTTTCTGCTCATGCAGAAAGGTTTTTTCTATTTTAATTGGGAAAACTTTTACATGATAGGAGAAACAGACTAATAATGTAGAGAAATCAACTAAGTTCATAGGTTTTATTGGATAAAAGAGGTGAGGGTTAATGATTACATTGACGAAAGTCAGTAAGCTGTTCCGAACAGGAAAAGGAAACAGTGAGACGATCAAGGCTGTAAATAATGTGAATGTTGAAATAAATAAAGGCGAGATTTTCGGTATCATCGGTTACAGTGGAGCGGGGAAAAGTACTTTGATCAGAATGCTCAATGGATTGGAAACACCGACAGAGGGATCCGTTGTGGTGGCTGAAAAGGAAATTTCAAAAATTAAAGGGGCTCAGCTCCGTAAGGCCCGTCAAGAAATCAGCATGATTTTCCAACATTTCAATCTATTATGGTCAAGGACCGTTCAGGAGAATATATCTTTCCCTTTGGAAATTGCAGGAGTTTCTAAACCTGAACGCACCAAGCGTGTGAACGAATTGATCAAGTTAGTCGGACTTGAAGGCAGGGAAAAGGCCTATCCTTCGCAATTAAGCGGAGGGCAAAAGCAAAGGGTGGGAATAGCCAGGGCTCTGGCAAATGACCCTAAAGTTCTGCTGTGTGATGAAGCGACTTCTGCATTGGATCCGCAGACTACCGACTCCATACTCGAATTGCTTGTTGACATCAATCAGCGTTTGGGATTGACGATCGTCTTGATTACGCATGAAATGCATGTAATACGTAAAATCTGCCATCGCGTCGCCGTGATGGAAAGCGGGCAGGTTGTTGAACAGGGTCCTGTCCTGGATGTCTTCAAGAATCCTAAAGAACAAATGACGAAGCGTTTCGTCCAACAGGTAACGGAACCGGAAGAAACGAAAGAAACGATGGACCATTTGCTCGAACGCTATCCAGCCGGCAAAGTGATTCAATTGACCTTTGTAGGTGATCATGCAGAAAGCCCATTGATCACCAAGCTTGTACGTAACTTCGAGTTGGATGTCAATATCGTTCAAGGTAAGATATCCCAAACAAGAAGCGGTTCATATGGAACATTGTTTATCCATCTAGATGGCAAAGAGGATGAAATGCTCCGCGCAATCGAATTCATTAGAGCACAGCAGGTAGGCGTGGAGGTGATTACTCATGCTTGAAGAATTATTGCCGAATGTTGATTGGGAAGACATCATTGAAGCTACGAAAGAAACGCTTTACATGACAAGCGTCTCTGTAGTGGCAACCTTTTTTATAGGCATAATACTAGGATTGATCCTTTTCCTGACAGGGAAGGGTAATATGTGGCAAAACCGGGCTGTCAACGGAGTCATGAGTGCTGTCGTCAATATATTCCGTTCCATTCCATTTCTTATTTTGATCGTGCTGCTCATTCCTTTCACTAAAGCGCTTGTCGGTTCCATGATCGGTGAGAACGCTGCACTGCCGGCACTTATTATCGGTGCGGCCCCATTTTATGCGCGTATGGTTGAAATCGGCCTCCGTGAAATCGATAAAGGTGTAATTGAAGCCGCTAAATCGATGGGGGCAAAAACGAGCACGATCATTTGGAAGGTCCTTCTTCCAGAGTCGATGCCTGCCCTTATTTCCGGGATTACGGTAACATCGATTGCATTGGTTGGATATACCGCGATGGCCGGGGTCATCGGCGCAGGCGGGCTTGGTAATCTAGCCTATTTGGACGGCTATCAAAGAAATCAAAATGACGTTACGCTTGTAGCGACGATCGTTATTCTAATTATCGTCTTCATAATTCAAATTATTGGAGATGTGATTACATCTAAATTGGACAAAAGATAAAGGGAGATGAATAGGATGAAAAAGTTTTTAGGATTTGCATTAATCTTAGTGTTATCTATCGCTTTGGCTGCTTGTGGAAGTGAAAAGGATAAAAGCGGCAGCGATACGGAAAAAGAATCGAAGAAAATAGTTGTAGGGGCATCCAATGTTCCTCATGCAGAAATCCTTGAGGAAGCTAAACCGCTTCTTAAAGAAAAAGGAATCGATTTGGAAATCGAAACATTCCAGGACTATGTTTTACCGAATAAGGCGTTGAATGATAAGGAATTGGATGCTAACTACTTTCAACACATTCCATATTTAGAGGGGCAAATTAAAGAAAATGGATATGACTTCGTCAATGCTGGCGGAATCCATATCGAGCCGATTGCTCTATATTCAAAAAAATATAAAAGCATTGATAAACTTCCGGAAGGCGCAACAATTATTATGAGCAGCTCTGTTGCTGATCATGGACGCGCTTTATCCCTTTTGGAAAAGAATGGCCTGATCACTTTGAAAGAAGGCATCGATAAAACGACGGCTACAACGAAAGACATCGTTGAAAATAAGAAAAACCTTAAATTCGATGCCGATTATGAAGCGGCCCTGCTTCCTAAAATTTATGAGAGCGGCGAAGGCGATGCAGTCTTGATCAACTCCAACTATGCAATTGACGCCGGTTTGAATCCGCTTGAAGATTCGATTGCGATTGAAGATTCCGAATCACCTTATGTGAATGTCATTGCCGTAAACAAAGGTGACGAAAATAAAGAAGCAATCAAAGCGCTTGTAGAAGTATTGCATTCTAAAGAAATTCAAGATTTCATTCTTAAAGAATACAAAGGTGCAGTTGTACCGGCGGATAAATAATTCGAGAAAGGCGACCTGATTTAACTCAGATCGCAGTTTAACAACAAAAAGGTTGCGGAATGGTCTCATTCCGCAACCTTTTTTTAGTGGATTTATACCGATAATAACCCTCTATATTTGTTGTTGAGTGCCAATGGGCAGGAGATAACTCTCATATTACACATAGTCATGGTTGCGGAATCTGCGTCAACAGCTTCAGGTTTTCCAGCTTTCTTAATCACTTGTTCAATCAGAGGCTCTTAATACGAGTATTTCCGGGTATTACTATCGTCCCAGCACAAATCCGTTACGGTCTGCTGACGCATAAATAAATAAGCGAGCTGGTTTGTCCGTTCAGCTTTCACATAGTGCGTCGCTCATGATTTTTAGTTTGTCTACAGTTTTTTAGATTTTTAGGTTTTCAAAATTTGAACGTTACTTTCCACTTCAGGCACTCGCTTTCCGCGGGCGGTCCGCCCTCGGCGCTTTTGCGCCTGCGGGGTCTCCCTTGGCTCGCTTTTCCCGCAGGAGTCTCGAACACCCGCTCCAATCCACTAAGACTAAACAATCAGATAGAATCACTTTCACCTACATTCTGTATTCCGTTCAATGCTGGTTAGGATTTCCATAATAAAGTGCCTCACTTCTCTAAGTTCGGATAATGATGATCCAGGTTGTTTCAGTCTGCACCTTAATTTAATTTCTTTCATGTTTAATCAGGAACGGAAAGGGTATATAGATAATGAAGGTGAAAAACTGATACACAAATTTGAAAGGATGGTTCACTATCAATACTCTGGATCTAAATGTAACAAGCGAAATGGAAAAGGCGATGCAGTCTTCACATGGGGTTGGCTACAGTGAGTACAGTAGAAACTTAGACCTCCGTATCGAGGTTGAGAAAGAACGGGATAGGGAACATGTAAAGTGCAACAAAATGGTCCAGGACCTACAACGCAAAATTCACGGCTAAGCATATAAAAGAATTCTTTAAAAGATCGGTCTGTAGAGGTAAAATGGAAAGTGGTCCATAAAATAAGGGTTTCCTTATTGGATAAACTTACATAATACCTGACAGTCCGATTTTTTTCTTTTTAAAGCGGAACGTTCATACCTTGCAATCGAATTCTTTGAACATATAGTAATAAGGACGAAGATTTGCCGAATAATAAGATAATTTTAACAAAAGCTAAAATAAGTATGAATATGCAGTAAACAGGCCATATCTGTTAGTATTGTAAGAATTGGACAGGTTTTTAACATGGCAGAAGTAGAAACCCCTATCTATTTAGTTGATTCCAAATTGGATTTGTTATAAAATTGGAATGAGAATAAAGTGAGAATGCTTTTACGTAAATTATAGTAATGAAAGTAATCTTTACTTTCTGGTAATAAAATTGGAATTAGTTCACGGAGGTATTATTATGTCAGCTTCTACATTAACGGTTAAAGATCTTCACGTATCAATTGAAGGCAAAGAGATTTTAAAAGGGGTAAACCTTGAAGTTAAAGGTGGAGAAATCCATGCGATCATGGGACCAAATGGAACTGGTAAATCCACTTTATCATCAGCAATCATGGGTCACCCTAAATATGAGGTAACTAGCGGAAGCATCACATTTGATGGTGAAGATGTTTTGGAGATGGAAGTAGACGAGCGCGCTCGTGTCGGTCTATTCCTAGCTATGCAATATCCAAGTGAAATCAGCGGTGTTACAAACGCAGACTTCTTACGTTCTTCCATTAACGCACGCCGTGAAGAAGGCGATGAAATTTCATTGATGAAATTCATCCGTCAAATGGACCAAAAAATGGAATTCCTTGAAATGGATGAAGATATGGCGCAACGCTATTTGAATGAAGGTTTCTCAGGCGGAGAGAAAAAACGCAACGAGATTCTTCAATTAATGATGATCCAACCTAAAATTGCAATCTTGGATGAAATTGATTCAGGTCTAGATATCGATGCACTTAAAGTCGTTTCAAAAGGTATCAACGAAATGCGCGGAGAAGACTTTGGATGCTTGATCATCACTCACTACCAACGTCTATTAAATTACATCACTCCTGATTTTGTACATGTAATGATGCAAGGGCGTGTCGTAAAATCAGGCGGTCCTGAACTTGCTGCCCGCTTGGAAGCGGAAGGTTATGACTGGATTAAACAAGAATTGGGCATTGAAGACGAAACTGTTGGCGAAGAAGCGTAAGTAGGAGGATTTGCAATGACTACAGAAACGAAATTACCGTTTGAACAAGAGGATATAAGCTCCTATTCAACTAAAAATAATGATCCAGCTTGGCTATCCGAGCTTCGGATTCAAGCGTTTTCTGAATTAGAAAAGCTCCCGATGCCAAAGCCGGACAAAACGAAAATCGATAAATGGAATTTCACTTCTTTCCAAACTCATACGGTTGAGAGTGAAGCTTTTGCCTCTTTAGAGGAGCTTCCGGAAGAAATTAAGTCCATCATTGAAGAAAATGAAAACTTATACATCCAACGCAATAATACGCCGGCACATATCAATCTGTCAGCAAATGTGAAAGAACAAGGCGTCATTTTTACGGATATTTTATCAGCGGCTCGTGATCATGCTGAGCTCGTGCAAAAATATTTCATGAAAGACGGCGTTAAAATAGATGAGCATCGTTTAACAGCACTTCATGCTGCATTAGTTAATGGGGGAGCATTCCTTTATGTTCCGAAAAATGTAGAAATCAAAGAGCCGATTCAATCGGTATTCCTTTTGGATAATCCAGATACTACACTTTTCAACCACGTCTTGATCGTAGCTGAAGATAATAGCTCTGTCACATATGTAGAGAACTATTTCTCAACCGTTGAGTCTAACGAAGGTGTTGCCAACATCGTAACTGAAGTATTTGCAAATGCGAATGCCAAGGTCCAATATGGTGCGGTCGATACCCTTTCTAAAGGCTTCACGACATATGTTAACCGCCGTGGAGTGGCTGGACGTGACGCCCGTATTGAGTGGGCGCTTGGCCTGATGAACGACGGAAATACGATTTCAGACAATACAACATATCTAATGGGCGATGGCTCTCACGGTGATACAAAAACCGTTGTAGTCGGACGCGGGGAACAAAAGCAGAACTTCACGACTGCCATCATTCATTATGGCAAACGCTCTGAGGGTTATATCCTTAAGCACGGTGTCATGAAAGAATCCGCATCCTCCATTTTTAATGGAATTGGGAAAATAGAGTATGGTGCTACAAAGGCCAATGCCGAACAAGAGTCACGCGTATTGATGTTAAGTGAAAAAGCACGCGGGGACGCCAATCCGATCCTCTTGATCGATGAAGATGATGTAACGGCTGGTCATGCTGCTTCCGTAGGCCGTGTCGACCCGCTTCAACTGTATTATTTAATGAGCCGTGGTATTACAAAGAAAGAAGCAGAAAGACTTGTCATTCACGGATTCTTGGCCCCTGTTGTTAACGAGCTTCCAATTGAGGGAGTCAAAAAACAATTAGTAGCGGTCATTGAAAGGAAAGTACAGTAATGAACCCATACGAAATTCGTAAGCTTTTTCCAATATTAGATCAAGAAGTCAATGGTCAGCCATTAGTTTATTTAGATAGTGCTGCAACCTCTCAAAAACCGGCTGCAGTGATTGAAGCGATTGAGCAATATTACCGCGGCTATAACTCGAATGTTCACCGCGGGGTGCATACACTAGGAACAAAAGCTACGGATGCGTATGAAGGTGCTCGTGAAAAGGTACGTAAATTCATTAATGCTTCTTCTACAGAGGAAATCATCTTTACCAGAGGCACAACGACTGCTTTGAATACTGTAGCAAGAAGTTACGGTGGCGCAAATATTAAAGAGGGTGACGAAATCGTCATCTCTTACATGGAGCATCACAGTAATATCATTCCGTGGCAGCAGCTTGCCAAAGAAAAAGGCGCTGTATTGAAGTATATTCCGCTTCAGGAGGATGGCACGATTTCCGTTGACGATGCGAGGGCTACAATTACGGAAGCAACGAAAATCGTGTCCATCATGCAGGTTTCGAATGTGCTTGGCGTTATCAATCCTGTGAAGGAAATCGCCCAAATTGCCCATGATCACAATGCTGTAATGGTAGTCGACGGGGCACAAAGCACGCCGCATCTAAAAGTGGATGTCCGTGATTTGGATTGTGATTTCTTTGCCTTCTCAGGTCATAAAATGGTCGGTCCAACAGGCATCGGCGCATTATATGGCAAGAAAGATCTTCTAGAAAAAATGGAACCGATCGAATTCGGCGGAGAGATGATTGATTTTGTAGGTTTGTATGAGTCTACATGGAAAGAACTCCCGTGGAAATTCGAAGGCGGTACCCCAATCATCGCCGGCGCCATCGGCATGGGGGCTGCCATTGATTTCTTGGAGGAAATCGGTTTGGATAATATTGAACGGCATGAACATAAGCTCGCCGCTTATGCAATGGAGAAAATGTCAGCAGTTGAAGGGCTGACCATTTATGGTCCTAAAGATGCAGAAAAGCGTGCTGGTGTAATTACCTTTAATATTGATGACGTACATCCACATGATGTCGCTACCGTTCTTGATGCAGATGGAATTGCTGTCCGTGCCGGTCACCACTGCGCACAGCCATTAATGAAATGGCTTGACGTATCAGCGACAGCAAGAGCAAGTTTCTATCTATATAACACGGAAGAAGATATTGATAAGCTTGTGTCCGGGCTTGTTAAAACGAAGGAGTATTTCAGTAATGTCTTTTGATAATCTTGATACACTTTACCGTCAAGTCATTATGGATCACTATAAGAAACCTCGTAATAAGGGCATGCTAGAAGATGGAAGCATGACAATCGATATGAATAATCCAACTTGCGGCGATCGGATTCGTTTAACGATGAAGATTGAAGATGGCAAGGTCAGCGATGTTAAATTCGATGGTGATGGTTGTTCGATATCCATGAGTTCAGCTTCCATGATGACTCAAGCCATTAAGGGCAAAGACGTTGAAACTGCTCTAGCGATGTCCGAGACTTTTTCCTTAATGATTCAGGGAAAAGAATACGACGATGAGATGGACCTTGGGGATATTGAAGCCCTTCAGGGTGTTTCTAAATTTCCTGCCCGAATCAAGTGTGCTACCCTAGCTTGGAAAGCCATGGAAAAGGGATTGAAGGAATAATTAAATTAAAATGAGCTGTTGTAATTCAGCCATTTGAAATGGAGGAATACGAGCTATGGCAAAGAAAATGCCTGATATCGGCGATTATAAATATGGCTTTGCGGATAAAGATGTTTCCATCTTCCGTTCAAAGCGTGGTCTGACAAAAGAAATCGTGGAAGAAATTTCTCGAATGAAGGATGAACCGAAATGGATGCTTGATTTCCGTTTGAAATCATTGGAGCATTTTTACAACATGCCAATGCCTCAATGGGGCGGCGACATGCAAAGCCTGAACTTTGATGAAATCACATACTATGTTAAGCCATCAGAGAAATCAGAGAAATCTTGGGATGAAGTTCCTGATGAAATCAAACAGACTTTTGATAAATTGGGAATTCCTGAAGCCGAACAAAAATACCTTGCCGGTGTATCTGCCCAATATGAATCTGAAGTGGTTTACCATAGCATGAAAGAAGAATTGGAAGACTTGGGTATCGTGTTTAAAGATACGGACTCAGCACTTCGTGAAAATGAAGATATCTTCCGTGAGCATTTCGGGAAAACGATCCCGCCTACTGACAATAAATTCTCTGCATTGAACTCGGCAGTTTGGTCAGGTGGATCATTCATCTATGTACCAAAAGGCGTTAAAGTGGATACTCCGCTTCAAGCTTATTTCCGGATCAACTCTGAAAACATGGGGCAATTCGAACGTACGCTAATCATTGTTGATGAAGGCGCATCCGTTCACTATGTAGAAGGTTGTACAGCTCCTGTTTATACAACTAACTCCCTTCATAGTGCGGTTGTTGAAATTGTAATCAAGAAAGATGCTTACTGCCGTTACACGACGATCCAAAACTGGGCAAACAACGTGTTTAACCTGGTTACGAAACGTGCGGTTTGTGACGCTAATGCAACAATGGAATGGATTGATGGTAACATCGGTTCCAAATTGACAATGAAATATCCTGCTGTCATCTTAAAAGGTGAAGGCGCTCGCGGTATGACATTATCGATTGCCATTGCAGGAAAAGGCCAACACCAAGACGCTGGAGCGAAAATGATTCACCTAGCGCCAAATACATCTTCAACGATTGTATCTAAATCAATTTCTAAACAGGGCGGTAAAGTAACATACCGTGGTATCGTTCATTTTGGACGTAAAGCGGATGGAGCTCGTTCCAACATTGAATGTGATACATTAATCATGGATAATCAGTCTACATCTGATACGATCCCTTACAATGAAATCTTGAATGATAACATTTCCCTTGAACACGAAGCGAAGGTTTCCAAAGTATCTGAAGAACAATTGTTCTACTTGATGAGCCGCGGAATTTCTGAGCAAGAAGCAACGGAAATGATCGTAATGGGCTTCATCGAACCATTTACAAAAGAACTTCCAATGGAATATGCGGTTGAAATGAACCGTCTGATCAAGTTCGAAATGGAAGGCTCCATCGGATAATGACCGACTGGCCTGCCTGTAAGGCGATTTAGAATAACCATTCATACAAAAGCCTGCCGGGTCTGACTGGCAGGCTTTTTGTTTTGAAATTCACACCCTTATACGAAAGATTAGATATGGCTCAATAAGGGTAAAAAATAATAAAGGAAGAAGTCAGGAAATGGTCCTGTCCCAAAGGAGTGATGATGCAGATGATTTATGTTGGTGTGACCGGTTGGGGTGATCATGATAGTTTATATGGCGGTGTGTCCCAACGTGATAAACTCAAAGAGTACGGGGCTCATTTTCCCATTGTGGAGGTGGATGCCTCATTCTATGCAGTCCAGCCAAAGAGGAACAGTGAAAAGTGGGTATCCGAGACGCCAGCATCCTTCCAGTTTGTCGTTAAAGCCTACCAAGGGATGACAGGACATCAACGTGGGGAAATCCCATTTGAAAGTAAGAAGGAGATGTTCAAGGCGTTTTGCGACTCACTGGAAGCATATCGGAAGTCCGGCAAGCTCGCGATGGTCTTATTTCAGTTTCCGCCATGGTTTGATTGTAAACGTGAAAATGTGAATTACCTGCGATGGTGCAAAGCTGAAATGGGCGATATCCCAGTTGCCATAGAGTTCCGGAATCAAAGCTGGTACAGGCCCAACGTAGTCCAGCAAACTTTGGATTTTATCGAAAAGGAAGGCTGGATCCATACTGTATGCGATGAGCCGCAGGCTGGAGAGGGATCCATTCCTGTCGTTCTGCATGCCACCGATAAAGATAAAACCCTGGTGCGCTTTCATGGCCGTAACCTGCATGGTTGGCAAAGGCCTGCTTCGGGGGATAATTGGCGTGAGGTCAGGTACCTATATCGATATAATCATCAGGAATTGACTGAATGGGTGGAGAAAATCAGGATATTGGAAAAGGAATCCAAGGAGTTATATGTCCTGTTCAATAATAACTCAGGCGGGGATGCCGCTGATAATGCCAAACAAATGATTGAGTTGCTTGGTATAGAATATGAAGGGCTGGCTCCTAAGCAGCTTGGTTTGTTTTAAGAGGAATTATATAATGAATAATGAAATGATGTGACAAGCTAGTAGAGGTATATCCTCACAAACAGGTAAAGGCGGATTTTTTCATGGTATGGTTAGTATTAGTGGGTATTGGATTATTAGCGGGATCAATCGGCGCTCTTGTCGGTCTGGGCGGGGGCATCATCATCGTGCCTTCCCTTTTATATTTAGGTACATCTACAAATATTATCGATGAGCTGACTCCACAGGTCGCCGTTGGTGTTTCAACCGTAATCATGATTTTTACCGGCTTATCTTCCACTCTATCTTATTTAAAACATAAGGTGGTGGATTATAAGGCCGGCTTAATCTTTTTTATTGGCAGTGCACCTGGTGGAATAATGGGGGCCTATGTGAATAAAAACCTTAACGCCGAAGCTTTTTCATTGTACTTTGGAATTTTCATGGTTTTCATGGCCATCGTGTTATTAGTGAAAAATCGTTTGAAGCCCATGCTTTTCAAGCCTGGAAAAGGGAAAATAGTGAAAACGTATAAAACCGAAAATGGACATTTATTTTCCTATGGTTACCACCCCCTGTTAGCTGTATTGATTTCTTTTGTCGTGGGATTCAGCTCCGGGTTATTTGGAATTGGCGGCGGAGCCTTAATGGTACCCGTCATGATGCTTCTTTTCTTCTTCCCTCCGCATATGGCTGTAGCGACTTCGATGTTCATGGTATTTCTATCTTCCATCACTAATTCGATTACGCATATTTCCCTTGGAAATGTAAATTGGCCATATGCTTTTGCCCTGATTCCGGGTGCGTGGTTCGGTGCTAAAATGGGTGCATTCATAAATACGCGCCTAAAGAGTGCGTCGCTGGAAAATATGTTGAAAATAGTGCTGATAATCATTGGTTTACGTCTTATATACCAAGGCATTACAGGATAAACGAGGAGGAAAAATGATGTCAGAAATCATTCATTTATATCACACCAATGATCTCCATAGTCATTTTGAGAATTGGCCTCGTATTGATAAGTTTCTTAAAGAAAGAAGACAACTTCATCAAGAAACGGGAGAAGAAGCGATCATATTGGATATAGGCGATCATGTGGACCGCTGGCATCCATATACAGAAGGTACGTTGGGTAAAGGAAATATTGAACTGCTTAATGAAGCGGGCTACCAATATGTGACCATCGGCAATAATGAAGGGATCACTTTACCTCATGATGCGTTGGACTCCTTATATGATCATGCAAGGTTCAAGGTCTTGGCAGCCAATATTTATTACGGTGATAATGAAAGGCCGGAATGGGCGCTTCCATTTTGGATACATACAACGGTAAAAGGCACCAAAATCGCGATGATAGGTTTGACAGCCTTTTTTCAAAAGTTTTATTCTGCGATGGGCTGGGAAATAGCGGAACCATTCATGGAGTTAAAGGCACAGCTCGAAAGGGTCAAAACAGAGGCGGATGTAATCATCATCCTTTCCCACCTGGGCATCCATGATGATGAGAGAATGGCAAGGGACTTTCCGGAGATTGACATTATACTTGGCGCGCATACCCACCACATCCTCCACCAAGGTAAATTGATCAATGACACACTCCTTTGCGGGGCAGGGAAATATGGTTTCTTTGTTGGACAGGTGGAAATGACCGTCAATCAGGAAAAGAAAATTAGCCAGAAGAGAGCCATTCTTTATGATACCAATGACTTTTTGGAATTGGAGAATGAACGGTCATGGATTGAAGAAATATACCAGGCAGGAGGGAAAACGCTAAAACAGGTTGCAGTGGACTTACCGATGGCACTGGATAATGATTGGTTCAAACGAAGTCCTTTGACGGAAATCCTTGGGGAGGCCCTAAGGGAGTGGAGTCAGGCGGATTGTTCCTTTTTGAATGCAGGTCTTCTGCTCGAAGGGCTTCCGAAGGGACCTGTCACAAAAGGGGATATTCACAGAATCTGCCCACATCCGATCAATCCTTGCGTCGTTGAAGTCGATGGGAATGAATTAAAGGAAATCTTAATGCAATCGAGAAATGAAGAGTGGCCTCATATTCCGGTGAAAGGTTTCGGTTTCCGCGGAAAAATCATGGGAGTCATGCATTATGATCAAATTGAATTTAACGAAATGGAGAATGGAATCGTAAAAGGGATCCTTATAAAAGGAGAGAAACTGCAGGCGGATAAGTCCTATAAATTGGCAATACCTGATATGTTCACGTTCGGGCACTTCTTTCCAAGTATCCATCGCTCCAATCGCAAGGAATACTTACTGCCGGAATTCTTACGGGATATCCTTTTATGGAAGCTGAAAAAAATATACACTAATCCCTGATACGAAATCACGGTTTTGCCCTTTTTTTCATAAAGTATGGGGAAGGAAGGGGCGAAACCAATTGATTAACATGATCCCAATAATTCTTGATAATCATACATTCCTAGCCATTTCTGTCCGACTGCCGAAAACGAATTTACTTGCTGTCGCGTCCGAAAAAGGGTATATAATGTGCGGTGCGTTGGATGTTGGACTGCTGAACGATAAATTGAGAGATCGTAAAATCCTTGCAGGGAGGGCCACAGGAGTTAAATCGATTGAAGAGTTATTGGAAGCGCCGCTTGAATCAGTTACCTGGGAGGCTGTGGAAAAGGGCATACATCCAGGAATGATTGGTAAAGAGGCATTAATCAAAATGATTTGAAAAGGCGGGCTTTCTTTCTTCCGGAGGGGGCCTTATTTTTTTATCAAAGTAAATGCTGATATTTTTTCAATAAATATGTTCTAACAGATTCATTTATCAAAATATGTTCCGATAAAGCTTATAAAGGAAAGAATCGGTTTGAATTACAAATATTGAATGGGGAAACGGAGTACAAGTATGAGGCTAGCTATTACAAAGTCCCTAAGTCCTGGTGCAAGGCTCGGTAAAAACATCTATAATGAGCGGGGCCATATCCTATTGTGCGAGGGTCTTACATTAACGCAGAAGATGATCAATCGACTGGTTTCCCTTAATATTCCCTTTGTTTACATTCAAGATTCCAGGACGGATGACATTATTCCGAAGCCCCCAGTTTCCGGGAAACTTAGAAGAGAAGCCATTAATACGATTGAAACCACTTTCCTGGACATGAAAAATAAAATGAACCTGGATGGATCATTCACGATAGAGCAGGCTAACGTCAAATTAACTCAAATAGTCCGGAACATCATGGGCGAGCTGAAAAGGAATAAAGAGCTAATGACTTTATTGGCCGACGTTTATACATACGATGACTATATCTTCACACATTCCTTCAATGTGACCTTATATACCTTGGCGATCGGGTTGGAATTGAATATCAAAAATAAGAACCTCGAAATTCTTGGGCTTGGAGCGATTTTACATGATGTCGGCAAAATGCTCGTGCCTTTGGAAGTCCTCCGGAAACCCGGTAAGCTGACGGAAAAGGAGTTTGAACAAATCCAAAAACATGCCGATTACGGATTTCATCTAATTAAAAATGTTCATACCGTTTCACTTTTAGTTGCGAATTGTGCCTATCAGCATCATGAAAGGTTAGATGGATCTGGATATCCCCGTGGGATAAAAGGGGATGAAATCCATTATTTTGGCAAGATCATTGCTGTTGCCGATGTGTTTGATGCCGTTACTTCCAATCGGGTTTACCGTAAGGCCATGCTGCCGCATCAGGGATTGGAAGTCCTTTATGCCGGAGTCGGGAAAAAGTTCGACAATACGATCATCGAGGCTTTCCGGAGGGCGGTTGCCATTTATCCCAATGGTTTATCCGTCGAATTGAATGATGGGAGGAAAGGGGTAGTATCCTCTCAAAATGAAGGGATAGGAAACCGCCCCATGATAAGGATACTTGAAGAAGATGGCGAGCAGATAAAAGAGCCCTACGAAGTGGACTTGAATAAAAACCTGCATTTGCTCATCATGAAATGTCTCGATATACAAGAACCAGCCTAACCTCAAGGATAAGCTGGTTTTTTCATTCCTTGTTTTCCTTCATGATGGCAGGTGCAACCGAACCATTTCCGTTACTGAAATAACTTGGAACATCACCTTCGATCAGCAGGCTTCCGACGGTCACTTCCTGGCTCACCTTTGTCTCCTTCGTGAAAGAGGGGATGACGATTTGAATATTGACATCAAAGTCCACAATCAATTCATAATAAACATTATTGATGCCTGCGTTTGTCAGTTTTGTCCTCAAATCCGATTCAACATTCCCGATGACTGACATTTTCACTGGGATTTCAGGTCCGTAATTGGAAAGGAGGTTATTCCCGGTTACGACACCAAATGGTATATAATACACCACACTTTTATATTGTTCATCATTTATTTTGGCTGAACCTGTTTTAAAAGGGTTTCCCTGTTTGATGCCAAGCTTCTTTTGAATATCCTTCGTGATGTTAGCCCGCAATTCACTATATATGACTGGATTGAAGCTATAGGAAGAACTGGAGTCATCACCACCCTTGGTGTTGGTGATGATTTTGTTCATGTCAACCTTGGCTATATTCTCATCAACCGATTCATGAATCGTTTCGGTTGCAATCCGTTTGATTTCATATTCCGCTACACTCATGATCACGGGTTCGATCGATTTGTCCACGTACCAAAGAGTCATGATGCTTGATATGATGAACAGGATAAATGAATAGAGAAATACTTTTCGGGTGGGAAGAGGCCCCTTTTTTCGGAATTTCTTCGTTCGAAATCTTTTTCGGAACACGCTTTAGCCCCCTTTACTAATAACTATGCATCAAGTTCAGGGGTTTATGTTCGAATCAAAAAAAAGCAGCGTAAAATTCACGCCGCTCACTATTTCTTTTTGGCCAGATCTTTCCTTTCCCACAATTTTAAATAGGGGTAAGGGTCAAAGCTCCATTCTGTGATTCCGTTGTCTTTGTACATTCCGTAATGAAGGTGAGGAGGGAATTTTCCGGAAGTTCCTGGAGGGCCATAGCCTGTACTGCCGACACCCCCGATGACTTGTCCGGGCTCAACGATTTGTCCGACTTTCAACCCTTTGGCGAAGCCGCTTAAATGGGCAAAGTAATGATAGGTATTATTTAAATCCCGTATCCCGATCCTCCAACCTCCGAATTTATTCCAGCCTTTCATTTCAATGATTCCATAGCTCGTGGAACGAACGGGAAGGCTATAATCCGCAAAAATATCAGTGCCTTCATGGATTCTCCTTCCGCCCCATCCGCGAGCGCTTCCCCATGTATTCAAGTACGTATAATGAGTCCGTACTGGAACCGGGAAGGCTTTTTCATGCAGGTCCAACCGGCCGTATTTCTTATAAATCTCGGCATTGCCGATAATGATGCTGACGGCTTTATCGCGTTTATAATAATCCCACAAGCCGATTCGGATATTATCTTCATCTGCACCATATGCCTGGAGATGCTTCGAAAAAGCATACAATCGATCGGTATCATTAGTGATATCCGCTTTGCCATCACCATTGCCATCCTGGCCCAACCCATCAAAAAATGTGATCGTGAGCGGGTTCACATCGTTTAAGTCAGGATTGAGAGCCCCGCTCCATTTTGAAGGCTCGATGTGGATGCCTATAAAACCCTTTGACGGCTCTAAATCCCTTCGTGCAGCCCTTAGGCTGTGCTCATATTGATCTGCTCCAGCAAGGTAATACCACGGGATTTGGAGGGCAGCCTCCATATTTTTATATAGCGCCATTCTCCCGGCATAAACATCAGGGGCATCGGCAGCATTGGCGACTTGGCCTGGTGCCAAGATAAACAAACAAGTTATCGTTAGAAGGAATAATTTTTTCAACGGGGCAGGCTCCTTTCATGATATTCTCCGTTATTAAAAGACATCAGTCCATCCATCTTTTATAGTTTTGCTGATTTGGCAATAAACATGAAAAATAAATAATGGGAAACCAACTATAACTTGTATAAATGCTTTTTTATTGTTAAAGTAGGGTGTGTTAATTTCTATAGAATGGAGTGGCATTTTCATGTCTTCTACAAATAAAGAAATTCTTCGAAAACCAGATTGGTTGAAAATAAAGCTTAATACTAACGAAAATTACCTCGGTTTAAAAAATATGATGCGCGAGAAAAATCTTCATACTGTCTGTGAAGAGGCAAAATGTCCGAATATTCACGAATGCTGGGCAGTGAGAAGGACGGCTACTTTCATGATTCTAGGTGAAATCTGTACAAGGGCTTGCCGTTTCTGTGCAGTAACAACCGGACGTCCGAATGAATTGGACTGGGCTGAGCCGGAGCGTGTTGCCGATTCCGTTGTTTTGATGAATTTAAAGCATGTCGTCATTACAGCTGTTGCCCGTGATGATTTAAAGGATGGAGGCGCTGAAGTTTTCGCTGAAACGGTCCGTGCCATCCGCCGCAAAAATCCATTTACATCAATTGAAGTATTGCCGTCTGATATGGGCGGGGTGTTTGAAAATATCAAGACTTTGATGGATGCTAAACCGGATATCCTGAACCATAATATAGAGACTGTCAGAAGTTTATCGGACCGTGTACGGGCTCAGGCCAAGTATGATCGTTCATTGGAGCTTCTAAGAAGAGCCAAGGAACTGTATCCGGAAATACCGACAAAGTCCAGTTTAATGGTAGGTCTGGGTGAAACGCGGGAGGAAATCCTTGAGACCATGGATGACCTAAGGGCCAATAATGTGGATATCATGACAATCGGTCAGTATTTGCAGCCGACTAAAAAGCATTTAAAAGTGCTGAAATACTACACGCCTGAAGAATTTGCCGAACTGAAAGAACGTGCATTGGAAAAAGGATTCAGCCATTGTGAATCAGGTCCGCTTGTCCGTTCATCCTACCATGCGGATGAACAGGTTAATGCTGCGGCAAAACATAAGCAAAACAAAGGTGAAGAATTATTGAAATAGAGTGAAATAAAGGACCGAAAAAATTCGGTCCTTTTGTATTCAACGGTTATCCATTTTTTGATGGATGTTATCATGATGATCTCTTTTATCGTTGACCATTTCACCGTTTTCATTTTCTTCGCCACTCATTTTGTATCCTTGAGGCGACTTCAGCATTCTCTTGATGGTTTGTTCAATCGTATAGTCAATCCCTCTGCTGCCGGATTTCACTGTAGCGAAATTCTCGACATCCTGGGCAAGGTTTTGATAATCATCACTGACATAGACATGATAGTAGCGAGGCACGACGGACATGGCAGTACGTTTAACCTGGTCTGCGGTTTCCGTCCGATCCTTTGCATTGGTATCATATACGACAAGCACTTCCTCATCAGTAACGAGGGTAGCGGCATCATTGACATTTGGAATCTGAACACTCAGTTTAGAAATGACATCAGAAAGTTGTTCACGGTCAATTGAAGCAGCTTTGTTTGAAATGTTACGGCCGTCAATGGTTGCACTATTTGTGCGTGTAAAACCGAAATCATCACTTTTATTGTCATTATTACGATAATCCTCATCATAATATTGAGTTGGATTATTTACGTTTGTTGGGTTACCGGCATTGTTTTTTGCACCTAGCCCCTTGTCTTCTTCTTTATCAGCACATCCGGTTAGTGCAATAATCGTGCTTAAACCTATCGTTATTATCGTTTTTTTCATCAATAACACCCCCATAACTTTAGGATGAACATATTTCTCTATTTTTCGCTTAGTAATTGATGGGGAATCAGTTATAATTTAAAGAAGGAATGTATATATGAGAGGTGAAAACAATGATTAACATCAATAACATGACCTATGAAATAATCGAGGATGAAAGGGAAGGCTATAACGAAGAAGCCTTTAAAGCCAGATACAGCGAGATTTTAACGAAGTATGATTATATAGTGGGGGATTGGGGTTACGGGCAATTGAGGCTGCGTGGATTTTTTGATGATTCCAATCAGAAAGCGACCTTTGATACGAAAATAAGCACGCTTAGTGAATATTTATATGAATACTGTAATTTTGGCTGTCCTTATTTCGTCGTGAAGAAAATAAAGAAATAAAAAGGCCAGAATTCACTCTGGCCTTCCATGTTAAGAGTTACCATATCCTTTATATGGAGGCTGTTCGTCTTTTTCTGAATCATCATGTGTCGGATGAGCCCCAGGATATTGTCGAGGTATACCCTCATGTAACGATTTATTTTCATAATTAAAGGCACTTTGATATCGTTGCCCTTCCTGCCACGGGGTATTTTTATTCTGAACTGGTTCATCTTTTGCTATGGCTGATCCAAAAGGTCCTTCGGGAAATTCTTCAGGAATTAAATAATCCCTCTGTTTTTCGACATTGGAAAAATCGTGGTATTCTTCTTTGTCCAAGATAATCCCCCCTCATGTAATCGATCTTACACTCAGTAGGTTTCCCGTTTAAGCTAAAAAACTTCAGCACTCAGACGATTTCCATTAAAAAGTGACGAAGTTCTTCGGCTTCCGCTTCCGACAAGTGAAAGGCATGCTCAAGATAGCCTTCCTCTTCCAAATCATCAGGCCCAATAATCGCGAATCGGTTACTCTGCATATTTAAAACAAGCTTCTTTCCATAGAAACGATCGGTTGCCGTAATGGCCAGATCGAATCTTGATTCCTCTCCCATGAAGCTAATGAACCGGGTTTTTGAATCAACGACGTCATTGTATAAATAAAAGCGATCTTCCATAGTATCATTCCCTCCGTATCTTCACATTTGTATTTCCATCATAACAAAGTGACTTCAATAGGGGAACAGACATTTTTCGGGGCTACAGGCTGAAGAACATCGCTTCAGCAATAATGGCATTCATCGATTAAATGAAAATGGCAAGAATATAAATGGAATCGGGGAGTGTACGTCTGGAAATGCACCCCCGTAGAAAAGGCAATGTGTGGTTGAAGGAATTGAGAGTAAGGGAGAAGCTATGGTATTATCAAGGAATAAGGTTGGTTCGGCACAGCGTTTTTGACTATGCCGCTCATTCAACCAATGATTCCCTATATCATCTTAGATCAGAAAGGATCTGGAAAAAATGTACTTTGTAGACCGCCAAAAGATTGAACAAATATTAGGTTTTCTTGAAAAGCAGCTTGGACTTTTTGAGGGGCAGGATAATTGGGATGGAGACCATTCGGAACTTATCGCTGAAAGGCTTATACAAACTTCCATCGATTCCGTGTTGGATGTAGGAAATGCGGTAATTGATGGTTTCATTATGCGTGATCCAGGAAGTTATGAGGATATTATCGATATCCTTCAAGATGAAAAAGTGATTTCAGAAGAAAAAGCGATGCAATTCAAAAAGGTTTTGCCATTAAGGAAAATGCTGGTTCAAGACTTCATTGAAGTGGATCACAAAGAACTGCATGCCGTATTTTCGGAAAATATCGAGGCATTCAAGCAATTCCCTGATTTGGTGAGGAACTATTTAACGAATGAATTGGGACCTGTTTCAGCTTTTAAAAACTAGCAGCGTTAGGAAGGCGAATTTCAAATGAAGTCGTATAAAGGATATTTAATTGACTTAGATGGCACCATGTATCGCGGAACGGAACAAATTGCGGAAGCGGCAGGGTTTATTAATGACTTAAGGAAAAGGGACATCCCTTATTTATTCGTCACCAATAATTCATCCCGGACTCCGGCACAGGTAGCGGATAAATTGAGAAGCATCGGCATCTCGACGGAGGATGACCAGGTTTTCACGACAAGCATGGCCACTGCCAATTACATAGCTGAACAAAAGAAAGGTGCATCGGTCTATGTGGTGGGTGAAGAAGGCATCATCGAGGCTCTTAAGGAAAAGGGAATGAAGCTTGTGGAAGAGCATCCCGATTATCTGGTCATGGGCATCGACCGCGGCGTCAATTATGAAAAGTTGTCAAAAGCCTGTCTTGCTGTAAGAAATGGTGCTGTTTTCATTTCGACCAATGGTGATATTGCCATTCCTACCGAGCAAGGCCTTTTGCCGGGGAATGGTTCCTTGACCTCCGTTGTTTCCGTTTCGACCCAAGTACAGCCGATTTTCATTGGCAAGCCAGAATCCGTCATAGTGGAGCAAGCCCTAAGAGTATTGGGGGTTCCTAAAGAAGAGACAATCATGGTTGGAGATAACTATGATACGGATATCCTTGCCGGCATTAATGCTGGGATCGATACACTGCTTGTACATACTGGCGTAACGACAAAAGAACGTTTAAAGCAATATAAGGAGCAGCCTACGCATGTGGTGGACACCCTTGACTTATGGCGCTTTGAATGAAAAAAACCAGGTCTGCGAATGCAGCCCTGGTTTTTTTCATGTCGTGAATATCATTCGTTTACTATTCCGCATTTTCGGTTCTATGGGCAAGCCGGCTTGAAGCGGCAGCGGCAATTGCCCCAACGATATCATCTAAAAAGGTGTTCACCTTACCTGTGCTTTTATCATTTAAATATTTTAAGATACCCGGCTTTTGTTTATCGATGAAACCATAATTGGTAAAGCCGATGGATCCATAAACATTCACAATTGAAAAAGCCAATATTTCATCGACCCCATATAGGCCTTCATCTATTTCAATGATGCTCAGCAGAGGCTCCTCGAGCAGTTTTTTCTCAGCAAGAATATCCAACTGTATGCCGGTAAGGATGGCATTTTGGACCTCGCGTTTTGAAAGGACCCGTTCGACATTGTGAAGGCAGTCGGACATTTGGAGATTTTCATGGTAGCCGGATTGTAAATACATGACAAGCTCAGCGATATCCTCCAATTTCACTCCTCGTTCAATTAGCCATTTCCGAGCCGTTTTTTCAGACATTGATTGTTCAATATTAGCCATTTCATCACCCATTTCTCTATATTTTAAAGGGATAGTTCTAATGCAGGTAGTTTGATTTGATTAAACTGAAAACCTATGGAAGATGTTTTGATTGGAATTTCTAATAAGGTTTCGATAATCATTCAGAAAACGGGTTATTCCACATATATATAAGTATATGATGTCCAATATTTCTATTATATCCATTTGATGAAGGAGGCCATTCCATGATAGAAGAAATCATTTTTAATAATTATGGCATACAGGTGGAGCTTGAAGAAGCCAATGTCAGGTTTCCAAGCTTCCGTTCAGGAAATATGGTGTACAGTATCGTTCCCATTGAAAATATGGAGCAGGAGGAATTAGTGGAACGGTATAAAATGTCTCAACATCTGATTTCACAAGGTGATCGTCACGTATCCGCCTTTGTCCTTGCCAATCATGGAAGTTATGTTTCGGAAGCGGATGAACAATTATTCATCCTTCTCGCCAATCAGGCATTGGAAGGTCCGAGAAATTTCAACCCGGGGAGACGTCTGGCAAGATTCCATCAGCGTGGTCGAACGATTAATGAAACGATTCGAACATGTTCAAGGATCGGTAAATGGAAAGAGCTCTGGGAACAAAGGATCGATCAGTTAGAAAAGATTTGGCGGGATAAGCTCAACGCCCATCCTGATAACCAGTTTGAAAAATTATTTATAGAAACCTTTCCCTATTATATGGTCCTAGGTGAAAATGCGATTCAATATTTAGTCGACACGGAAATAGATGATACCCCGCAAATTGTCGATAGCGGAACGGTATGTTATGAACGTTTTTTACATGATACCTGGAAAAGCAATAAGTGGATGAAAAATCCGTTCGATTGGGTATTCGACCACGGAACCAGGGATGTCGCGGAATGGGTGAGGGAACATTATTTTCAAAATGTGCATACACATCAGCGGGGCATTGGCCATTTCTTTCACGAATATCAGTCCATAGAACCCTTCTCCAGTTTTTCAGCCCGGTTGTTATATTCGAGGATGCTGTTTCCCATTCATTATTTTGAAACGGTGGAAGAGTATTTTTCAAAAACGACGGAATCAAGGTCGAATGAATTGGAGGATAAAATAGCTTCGATCACGAAATCCTCCCAACAATATGAGTCCTTCCTCAAACATTTTTATGAATTGGCAGAGGTCCCTGCCAAGCAATATGATTTGCCTAAAATTGACTGGATTTAGATAAAAACGGGAAAGAAATATGATTCATTCTTACTTACTATGTTATGATGATAACAAGATTTTTTAGAATAATTAGATATTTAATCACTGCGGAAGGATGGGATCATGAAAAGATTGATGATGGCCGCCCTTATAGCCTTTTTAATCATCCAAACGGCGAATCTTGCGAAAGCCGAATCGAAAACAAGTTGCGAATCGACTCAATTCAGGATTGTCATGAAGTCTGAAGCGGATGTGAAAGAAAAGACGTCGGCTGCCAGTAAAACGTTAAAAACGTATAAGAAAAATAAAGAATTATCGGCAAACGGGAGAACTGGAAACTGGTATAAAATCTGTCACGCAAATAAGGCCGCATATATCAATATGGCAGATGTAAAAGAGGTTTTCAGTGCTGATGAAAAAGCTCTTCTGAAGAAATTCGATAGGAGGAAAGGCGTTAACCAAGTTGTATCGGCGACAGGTAAATCGATGAGTGATACGAAGGTCACGATCCAAACTTATGAGAAGAAACAAGGGGAATGGCGCCGTGCATTGAAGAAGATGGAGGGTGTCATTGGGAAGAACGGCTTCACGAAGAGCAAAAAAGAGGGGGATGGGAAATCTCCGGTTGGAATTTATTCCTTTGGTACGGCCTTTGGGAGCGAAACGAAGCCGGCCGGTATGAAAATGAGTTATAAGAAAACGACCAAATATGACTACTGGATTGATGATCAGACATCCAGGGATTATAACAAGTGGAAAACCTATAAAGGAAATCCTTCAGTTAAATGGAAGTCTTTTGAAAGGATGAATCATGAACTCTATAAGTATGGAGCGGTCATCAATTATAATACGGATCCCATCATAAAAGGAAAAGGCAGTGCAATCTTTCTCCATATATGGAGAGGGGGTACAAAACCGACGGCGGGATGTACAGCCACGGCCGAAAGGAATGTCCTCAGTTTACTGAAATGGATGGATCCCATGCTAAAGCCGCATATTGTAATGGGTACAAATGATTCATTGAAGAGCGTTAAGTAATAATCATCAAAATGGTTTTCCCATAAAAAAATTAACGTTACCGGATCTTACTCGTTCAAGGGATGGACGAAAAAATTCGTGCATCCATCTTTTCTAACTATTGATAATTATGTGAATTAAACTTATAATGTCTACTATACAAATACAAATGTTTTCTTCAGGCAAACAGTTTTAAGGGGGAACCAAGATATGAAAGCCATCTCGATCGGTTTATTGGGGTTAGGTACAGTCGGATCAGGAGTCGTACAAATCATTGAAAGCCATCAGGACAAGCTCATGCATCAAGTGGGCTGTTCCATATCCATTAAGAAAATACTTGTGAAAGACACGACGAAGGAGCGGCTTGTCGCGGTCGAAAAAGGAATGTTAACGGACAATCCTGAGGATATCCTTTCGAATCCCGAGATTGATGTTGTAATAGAAGTGATGGGCGGAATCGAAGAAACACGCGGCTATCTAATAGAAGCGATAAAAAATAAAAAGCATATCGTTACGGCCAACAAAGACCTAATGGCTTTACATGGACCGGAACTGTTGGAATTGGCCACCGATAATCAATGTGATTTGTTCTATGAAGCAAGTGTTGCAGGGGGAATTCCGATTTTACGCGGTCTTGTCGATGGGTTATCTTCTGACCGCATCACGAAAATGATGGGAATCGTCAATGGAACGACAAACTTCATTTTAACGAAAATGAGCAAGGAAGGCAGAGCTTATGATGACGTATTGAAGGAAGCCCAGGAGCTGGGATTTGCTGAAGCCGATCCGACAGCCGATGTAGGCGGATTGGATGCGGCCCGTAAAATGGCGATCCTATCAACACTCGGGTTCTCAATGAACATTGGCTTGAATGATGTTGAGGTACAGGGCATTACCGAGATATCCGAAGAGGATTTGAGATATAGCAAGAAGCTTGGTTATACAATGAAATTGATCGGGGTCGCTTCCAGGGCAGGGGATAGGGTCGACGTAAGTGTCCAGCCTGCACTTCTTCCGGAAGCACATCCGTTGGCATCGGTAAATAATGAGTATAATGCTGTATACGTTTATGGGGAAGCCGTAGGGGAAACGATGTTTTACGGACCTGGGGCTGGCAGTCTTCCTACTGCGACTGCAGTCGTTTCGGATATGGTGACGGTCATCAAGAATATGAGGCTGGGCGTAAATGGCCGCAGTGCCGTTGCACCTCAGTACCCGAAACAATTAAAAGATGCCACTGAGATTTTCGCTAAATTCTTCATTCGGTTACATGTTCAGGATGAAGTAGGCGTTTTAGCCAAAATCACGAATTTATTTGCCGAGCACGGGGTAGGATTCGATAAAATCCTTCAATTGCCTCTGGATGAAAAGGAATCTTCCGAAATCGTATTAGTTACGCATACTGCCACAAAGGCTGCATTTGAGCAAATAATACAGAAATTACATGATTACAATATGGTAAGAGAAGTGAAAAGCACATACAGAGTTGAAGGAGAGGACATCAAATGAGCTGGCAAGGACTTATAAGCACGTATAAAGATTTTTTACCCGTCAATGAAAACACGCCTGCACTAACCCTTTTGGAGGGCAATACACCTTTAATCAGACTGAATCGATTATCCGAAGAGTGGGGAATCGACTTACATGTAAAATATGAAGGGGCAAATCCAACTGGGTCCTTTAAGGACCGCGGAATGGTCATGGCCGTCGCCAAAGCGATAGAAGAGGGCAGCGACACGATCATCTGTGCTTCCACAGGGAATACATCAGCAGCTGCAGCAGCTTATGCGGCCCGTGCCAACCTGCGCTGTATCGTCGTCATCCCGGAAGGTAAAATAGCGATGGGCAAGCTTGCCCAAGCCGTTATGTATGGAGCGGAAATCATCTCGATCGAAGGGAACTTCGACCAAGCTTTAAAGATCGTCCGTTCACTTAGTGAGAGTTCACCGATAACTCTTGTGAATTCGGTCAACCCATACCGGATTGAAGGGCAGAAGACAGCTGCTTTTGAAATTTGTGATGCTCTCGGCTCCGCACCGGATATTTTGGCGCTGCCAGTCGGGAATGCAGGGAATATAACGGCTTACTGGAAAGGCTTTAAGGAATATAACGAAGCGAAACAAACGGGCCTTCCTGAAATGAGAGGGTTCGAAGCTGAAGGATCGGCTGCAATTGTCCGGGACAGCATTATTGAAAATCCAGAAACGATTGCAACGGCCATCCGGATTGGAAATCCTGCAAGTTGGAAGTTTGCTGTGGAAGCGGCAAATGAATCCAAAGGCAAAATTGATGAGGTGACAGACGAAGAAATTCTGGAAGCCTATCATTTCCTTGCTAAAAAAGAAGGGGTATTTGCAGAGCCGGCATCATGTGCTTCCATTGCAGGTATCTATAAACAATTAAAAAGCGGTGAAATCAAAAAAGGAAGTAAGATTGTTGCTGTATTGACTGGAAATGGATTGAAGGATCCGAATGTGGCAGTCAATACAAGTACGATTCAACCTACATTGCTGCCTATGGATGAAGAAGTCATTTTAGAACATCTGCAGGGCGTGAAACAGGCATGAGTGCGGAATCAGAGATGTTCTTGATCCGTGTACCAGCAAGTACGGCCAACTTAGGGCCAGGATTCGATTCCATCGGCTTGGCGTTAGGGCTTTACTTGGAAATACACGGATCTTCATCAGATCATTGGGAAGTCGTCCCGCTTTCAGAGGAAATGTCTGTTTTTCCAAGGGATGATCGCAATTATATCGTCCAAATTGCCAAGGAGACGGCGGCTTCCTATGGAAAGGAACTATCCCCATGCCGGCTTTTCGTCTCTAGCGAAATTCCACTGGCGCGGGGGCTTGGAAGCAGTGCCTCTGCCATTGTGGCGGGAATTGAATTGGCGAACATCGTTGGTGAGCTTCATTTATCAAATGAGGAGAAGAATAGGCATGCTTCCCTCTTTGAAGGGCACCCCGATAATGCGGGGGCATCTGTGTATGGCGGATTGGTTGTGGGCCTTCATACGGAGGAAAGGACGGATGTCCTGTCGTTTCCGATCGAGGGAGTTAAGGTGATCGCTGTCATTCCCGATTTTGAATTGCTTACTGAGGATTCAAGAAATGTCCTTCCGAATTCGCTTTCCTATAAAGATGCGATAAGCGGGAGCGCAGCCGCAAATGTAATGCTTGCAGGAGTTCTATCGAAAGATTGGAAACTTGTTGGTGAAATGATGCAAAGTGATCGTTTCCATCAGCCATATCGAGCGGAGTTGGTCCCTCATTTAGCGCTTATAGAAGAAGTTGTCCTTAATGAAGGCGGATTTGGTGCGGCACTAAGCGGAGCGGGTCCAACTGTTTTATGCTTGGCATCTCCAGAAAAAAGTGAAGGTTTGCTTACTGGATTGAAGGATAGATTTCCAGAATTCCTTGTGAAGGAATTGGAAATCGATAATGATGGGAGTTATACGGCAATTCTTTCCGAACAGGAAAAAAAGGAATTGAAGTTTTTGAAATCGTGAGCCGTGTTCATTTGCCGTCCATATAAAAAAGCTGACCCGTGTCAAGCCGTATCAATTCATTTGATAGGGCAAAAGCCGAGTCAGCTTTATTTTTATTACAGCCCGCAAAAAGATTCCGGCCTGCATGAAAAAAGGTTGAACGTGTATAGATGAAGTGATCCTTCATCCATACGCTGATTGTTATTTAAAGGGCTATTAGAAAACTTGTTCAACTTCCACTACACCAGGAACTTCTTCAAGTAGGGCACGCTCAATCCCAGCTTTTAGCGTAATGGTCGAACTAGGACAGCTTCCGCAAGCTCCTAGTAATCGTAATTTTACAATCCCATCTTCTACGTCAACTAGTTCACAGTCACCGCCATCACGAAGAAGAAACGGACGAAGCTTATCTAGGACTTCTTGAACTTGAACTTCCATTGTTTGTTCAGACATTGCAATCGACTCCTTTCCTAATCATATTATAATGCGAAGGTAATAAAAAATCCAACTGTAACTTTGCGGAAATATAATCTATATTATTCTGGTATGATGGAAACAGGTGAAGTTTTAAACATTATTCAAATGAAGCAACTATAATAAACAGAAGGAGGAAGAGTATGGTAAGGAAGGATATAGAGATAGAAGTGTATGGAGCGGAGCAAATTTGCGCGAGTTGTGTGAATCTCCCCTCTTCGAAAGATACCTGCGAGTGGCTTGAAGCCGCTTTAACGAGAAAGTTTCCTGAGCAGCCATTCAAAATATCCTATATAGATATGTATAACCCACCAGAAACATTGAAGCAAAAGAGCTTTGCCGAGAAGATGATCGAGGAAGATTTATTTTATCCACTGGTTCTCATCGAAGGTGAAATCATTGCGGAAGGAAATGTCCGTCTCAAAAAAGTGGTGGAAACTATGGAAAAATATGGATACTCGGTGCGGGTGTGATATATAATGGAAGAAATAAGAAAAACTGACCCATGAATGGGCTGCATGCAGCTCATTGGGCCAGTTTATGAATCAACCGTTATGGTACTTATACATCCAGAGAATGCCTGATTTCATTAGGCGTGCCACTCTGCCGGTGATTGGGCGATTTGCAACAAGACCAAAACCTTGTTTCTTCCCAAGGGAACCTAATGTTCCTTTTAATTTCATGGTAGGGAAGCTTTCCGGAAGTGGTTCATTTGCCCATTTCTTCACAAGGACTTGGACGATTTGCTCAGCTTGGGACTCCGCTAATTGAGCACTAGGTGCATGAGGAAGGCTCGCGCAGTCGCCGACTACAAAGATGCTGTCATCATTAGGAAGGAAATGCTGAGGAGTCAGAACGGCTCTTCCTTGACGGTCTTTTTCAATATCCATATCGCGGATGATCTTGCTTGGCTGAATTCCAGCTGTCCATACGATGACGTCGCTTTGAACGGCTTCGTCGCCATTATAAAGAAGATTTGGTTCAACTTTCGTAATATTTGAATGATGTACGATTTCGATGGTATGTTTATCGAACCATGATTCGACAAAAGTACTTAATCTTTCTGGGAAAGCAGATAGAATATGCGGTCCACGGTCAAATAGCTTAACGTTTAAATCTGAACGGCTTTCAATCAATTCACTTGCAAGCTCAACACCGCTCAGTCCGCCACCAACGATAGAAACGGTTGCACCGGCACCTAAATTATTCAAAGCTGAATATGTGCGGCGTGATTTATCGATTGTTTGGATACTGTAAGTGTGTATGTCTGCACCAGGAATATCGTGGTATTTATCTTCGCAGCCAAGGCCAATGACTAAATCATCATAAACGACAGGATCTTGATTTTCTATAATGACCTGTTTATTTTCCATATCGATGGAAAGTACTTCTCCGTATACGTTCTTCAAGCGAGGATGTTCAGGAAATGCAACACGGATGTGCTGATCTGGAATGGTACCTGCTGCTAAAGCATAATATTCCGTTTTTAAGCAGTGATAAGGATTACGGTCGATAAGCGTGATGCTCACATTTTCAGGAAGCTGATTAGGCAGCAATCTTTGCAACATGCGCATACCACCATACCCGCCACCAAGTATGACTAGATTCTTCATATGATTTTTTCCCCTTTATTTGATCTCTTGAAAAATTTGATTAGCACTTAACTATAGGATTCCCCCAAATGGTCCCCTTAAAAGTTCAATTAAATATATATACCCCAATTTGTAGTAAGAATAAAAAATTAGATAATTTTCTTTTTTTACGTACCCCGACAAAAGTATAACGAATATAAAAGGAAATCACAACCGATATCTTGAAATAGGCTTATTTTTTATGCGTAAATATTGACTGTTAATGGGAAAAGTAATAAGATGGGTTGTTAGTAACTGTGAGGTGAAACAATGTACCCGATTATTGAATTTTGCGTAAGCAATCTAGCCAGTGGGGCTCAGGAGGCTCTGGAAAGATTGGAGCGGGATCCGAATTTGGATATCATAGAATATGGTTGCCTGGGATATTGCGGCAGATGCTCCAGTAACTTATATGCACTTGTAAACGGTGAAGTGGTTTTTGGTGACACAACGGATGAATTGGTAGATAAAATATATAAGTACATTGATGAATTTGAAATGTCTTAATCATCAACGGCGGATAAAGGCTGTTCCTGGAAGGGACAGCCCTTTTTTATCAGTGCTGCAGCAAAGGGTGGGTTGTTTCCTGGGTCCGTTTGAGTTCCTGAAAGCGGTCCCTGGCCATCTGAATGATGGAGGCTTCCCGGGCATTTTTTTGTCTTTCGAACACGAATGAAAAATACTTGATGGCTGCCTTTTCATTGCCTATCCTTCTTGAGATTTCGCCAGCGAGATAAAGGATCCGGGCTTCGGATACCTGGGTGCTGCTGAAGTCCCCTGTTGAATAAGATGCTTCATATTCCTTTAGGGCGAACTTCAAAAATCTTTCTTCTTGTTCCTTGTTTTGTTTGATCCTATATAACCAGGCTATCCGTAAACAGATTCCAGCAAGGATTATATGTTTTTCCTTTTTTAAAGCTCCGCAATAACTCGCCAGCTTGTATGTATTGATCGCGTCTTTAATGGATCTTTCAGTGCTAAAATGATGGGGAACCCACTGGGAGCTGACTTTTTCCAAAATGATTTCCATTGTAGTGGGGGGGAAGTGCCGGGAAAAATCCTCGGAATAAGAAAAGCCGCAGTGAGGGCACACAAAAATATTATAGTAAAGTGGGTTTACGGCTGAATCAGCATGAATGGGACAAAAGTCCGTGTCATATTTAGCAACTTTTACAAAACGTGACCGGACCTTTTTAGTGGTCGACTTTTGTTTGCATAAAAGGCATTCCATGCTTTTGTCATATAGAGGATGTATACTTTCGATGGTGATTACCCCCTTATTGTAATTTAGGATTTGGTTCAACGGATTGGTCCATTATACCTACACCTATTATTATAGACTAATGTTAGTTGGTAAAATAGGTGGGGGAATATGAATTTTTCCAAGCTGGAAAATTGAGCGCGGGAATTTCTTTGGTATATACTATAAAGAGAAATGGTTCTATCTCACATATTCAGAAGAAGGAGGGATTTATTGTGAGTGAAGTTGTTCAAATAACGGAAGCTGCCGCTTTTCAGATAAAAGAAATGATGAAACATAATGGTGAAGAGGGTTCCTTTTTAAGAGTGGCCGTTAAAGGCGGAGGCTGCAGTGGATTATCCTACGGAATGGGCTTTGAACAAGAGCCCGGAGAAAAAGATAGCCAGCTGGAACAGTTTGAAATTAAGATCCTTGTCAATGCCGAGGATGCAGATATATTGAATGGAACGGTAATTGATTATAAACAAACGATGATGGGTGGAGGCTTTACGATTGAAAACCCAAATGCCATCGCTTCATGCGGTTGCGGGTCTTCCTTCAAAACGGCAAAAAACGCCGGCACGCCGGAGAACTGCTAAGTTTAGCTGACGGTCAGTGATCGGTAAGTTAAGCGATGGGGATTACGTATTTACTCTTCGGAGGGTTACGTACTAAACCCCTAGCTAATTCGATATCAACTCATATATTTGACGCTTCTTGACGTATTTAACGATACGTTGGGAGGCGTCTTTTTTTATGTCCGAAGAAAGGAAAATCAAGCAGCGAAGGGCTAAGGTTGCCAAGCGTGCGAACGTCACATCCGATATTCAGCCCATGGCGCTAGAGCCTGCGTGGAACTACTTTATTACCGCAAAGATAGGAGAAGGTATCCGGGATAGGACGCGTGATGATTACTCTAACACTTGGCGTTATTTTACCGGATGGCTTGACGAGGAAAATTACTCCATTAAGTTTGTGCACGAAATAACAACGGATGTTTGTCGGAATTACATCCACTATCTAACAGTTGAAGCTCCGCGATACAAGGGCCATAAATTCATACAAAACGATCATGGGAAGGGCCTTTCATCAGCGACGATTAATATGCGGATTAGAGCGTTAAAGGTGGCGTTCAACTTCTGGTATAAAGAGGAGTTTGTGCGCAAGAATCCGATGGACAATATCCGGTGTCAAAAGATAGACGAAGATAAAATCGAGTCATTTACGGACGAACAAATCGAGGCATTGTTGGGCGCCTGCGATCAAAGAACATATGTAGGGTTTAGGGATTACGTGTATCAGTGGACGCTCCTAGATAGCGCTATGAGGATAAATGAACTACTTTCAATACGACAGGAGGATATCGATTTAAAAACTCGGACTATTACGCTAGCGGCGCGTTTTAACAAGAATAGGCGAGCCCGCATCATTCCTCTGTCCTCTGAAACGCTGAAATTGTTACTCGAATTAATTGATGAGAATAAGGCTCACTTTCCGCAAGCTGAAAAGGTCTTTTTGTCCTGCTACGGTGAGGAAGTGTCGGATACGCAAATGAATAAGCGCTTGAAGTATTACGGAGACATTACCGGGGTTGGTAAGCAGATACGTACGACTGCCCATACTTGGCGACACACGGCAGCACGGAATTACATCCTTAATGGCGGAGATCCCTACACCCTTATGCGACTGCTCGGCCACAGCTCAATAAATATGACACGTCGCTACGTTCAAATGACTGCGGATGATGTCCGAATCAAGCACGACCAGTTTTCGCCAGTTAAGAAATTCCGTACAAAATTACGCTAATAAACATAAAAAGAGCGCCAGTTGTTGCTGCAACTGGGCGCCCCGCACTAGTAATGATTATTTATAGGTTAACGAAAAAAAGCGTAATCGTCAACGTTTGTTTGTCTATGCCTTCTTTTCGTATCCTATAGCGCGGGCCATGTCTCTTTTATGAAAAGGGGAGCCGAAATCATGTCGAAACTAAGTATAGAAACTATGTCCATGCCTACAATCCAAGCAGAACACGCAGGAAACATCGCCTATTACAAATCCCTATCTAAATTTAAGACCTTAGAAGCATTCAACGCACATTATCGCAGCTTAACTTATACATATGCGGAACTACTCGAACAGAAACCGTCCTACAAGGCGATATTAAAGGCTTTATTTGAAAGCGCACCTAGTACATTTGGAGTGCCTTTCATGAAGCGTGAAACACTCGCAGAGAAGGCGGGGGTATCTTTGCGATCCGTCGCTAACTTCCTAAAAGCTGCCGCAGATACTTTCGGAATTACAACGCTTAAGCAGCTCGGCAAAAAAGACAAACGTTACGGCGGTTATGCGTACCTAGTTTACGTATTCTCTCCCCTATCTAATTTAGTCCCGCATCCTTCCGGTGAGGTTATCGAAGCCCCTCCCGAAAATGCAGATTGCACAGCGTCTTGCACAGCGTCTTTGCACAGCGTCGACATGCCGGAAGCCCTAGAGCTCCAAGCGTTAGAGGATCCTATTCCGGCTCCGAATCAAGACTCTTTTAAGCAAGATTCTCCTTCGGAATTAAAAGATTTAAAAGATATATATAAAAGCCCGGTCGCTAAAGCAACTATCATTTCGAATGAATTAAATGAAAATGCGATCGAGATCGTAGCAGCAAAACAAAATATCGATATCCAATTTTTACAAGCGTTCTCCCCTTATCATCTGGACTATGCAGAATTAAATGAGTTCGTCGTATCTATCAAACGTACGGTTAATAAGCAAGGGTGGAATCTAGCAGACTACTCTTTCGAAATCATGCAATCTATTAAGGCGGCTTTCCCTACATACAAAGAATACGTTCAAGGTAACTTTAAGGGATCCATCATCGGATACATATGCGGAACTATCAAAAACATAATCTCGAAATCTATCGAAGACGCTAACGACGAAGAAGACTACATAAACGACGACGACGCTTACAGCGACAGCCCTTTCGAGTTCGGATACGCATTAGATACGCAAAAGTATACAGCTACGCCCTCCCCTCTTTTCGATGCAGCTACAGTCGAAGAACTAAATCAGCTCGGAGTTTATTAATTATATACCTGGTTAAATAAAGTAAAGAAAATTGATGGTGGAAATAATTGTTGAGTTAATGAATATTGTGGGAATTTATTACTTGTAAGGGATAAATGAATATAAATAAGGGTACTGTGCTTGGTATAATTAAATTATAAAAATTGTAAGGGGTGGAAAAATGAGACATAAAGATAATCCTGAGAAATTACTTAGTCCAGAGAAGTATATGGAGATAGAAGGATTCGATACTAGATTAGCTGTACAGAAGATGGAAGATTTTCTAGAAACCTTAGGTGATGCAACCATTTCACTTATTTATTCAAATAAAGATGAGTATAAAGAAGAGAGTAAACGAGATGCTCTTTTTATTAGGCGAACTCATATTAGACATGCGATTATTGATTTTAATAATTGCTTTGACTTATTTTTACAAATTCCCTGGTTTTATTATCGTGTGTGGGATGAATATAATCCAAATGGTAGGTTCTATAATGATAAGTTAACTCCCGTTTTAAGAAATAATGATGGTTGGGTAGAAATTGCTGAACAGAATTGTAATTTTAATAGATTAAAAAGGTTTTTAGCTTTACAAACAAATCAAAAAATAGTGGACTTTGGCAATAAATTAACTATCTTTTGTAATAAATTTATATATAACGAAATTGACTCTATCGTAATTAGGGAAATAGCAAACCAAATAAAACACAAACATAGTTTGAAAATAAAAGAGCTCTATGAACCATATGATTTTTCTTTAATCGTTAATGGAGTTAAAGTTCCTCTTAAAGATTTAAAATTAGGGGTTGAAATTGAAAAGGAACTTTATGATGAGAAAACTAAACAAGATTTAGGAATTAAAATTAAAAACTCCGATGATGTAGAAGTAAGCATAAATTTTAAAGGTGGGGAAATTTTTAGAGGGGAAGATATTTTAAGAGAAAACAATATGTTCCCCATCGAAGACTTGTATAATAAAATAGTAATTTTCAGAGATGAAATTATAGACCTCTACAATGAGTGGTGTAATTTACTTAAGCCAAATCTTGAAAAAAATCCTTTGTTTGCAAACGACAAGATTCGTAAAGGTCCAGATTTAAACCTAGATAAATTCTTTAAAGCAGCTCCAAATTAAAAAAAATATGAAATATCCAAATCGAGTATCTTAAAGGTACTCATTTTTTATACATTTGGATCACATACTCGAATTAAATACTAGTCATATAAGTAAATAAAAGTTAGTCGTATATTAGAGTATTAAAACGAGCTTAAAACGGCTCCTATATGAAAAAATCTCGTTTCTTTTCTAGGATTTATAAATGTTTTGTCGAATAGGAACTAGGGGAATCAGTATCAATAATGGGGAGGCAAAGGAATTGGAAAAAAGGCACGTGGAGTTCCTTTTGTGGGATACGAAAGGTAAGGCTATTCTAAGTGAGCTAATCGCATTACAAGAAGAAATAAATAAGGCTTATGACGAAGCTCATGCGATATCTTTCGGCAATGAGGAAGAATTTAAGCGGAAATCGCAGATAGCCTATGATTTACATGATAAGGGTAAGCCATTAGTAGAAAAGCTAGAGTCCATGTTTTATGTAGACGAAATACTTGACTATTATTATTCCGTCTCACCCGAATTTTCTCAACTTCCTGCGACTGCGAGTAGCTTGCTTTCAACGATAGAAAGCGAGAGACTTAAAAGACACACTAGAAAGCGTCAGCCTAGAGTTATAAAAGAGAGAGCGATCGAACTAGGGCTCTGGGATGAACAACTTGTTCCGCAGATAGTCGAAAGTAATAAGAAAAAAGCGAAAATGAAATAAAACGTTAGACCTTATATAAGTCATTTTGAGAGGGGGTACATTCAATGCAAATGGACGAAGCGTCAGAACGCCGGAAAGAATGGGGCGATAAGCCTTGCGATCATCCGCAAGTTGTAAAAGAATACTTTCTCGGAACAAATACGGGGGACTTCGTATGTACGCAATGCGGGAAGTCGGCATCATCTCGTGAATATCTCGAGAAGGAGCAACAGAAATAAAGGTTTCGCTGCGTAACATCCAATTTTTTCCGTGAACTTGAGACATTCTTCGTGATTTCTTTCGCATAACTTCGCAATCCCTTGCGGGAGTAAGCGTGAGGGCTTCGTTTTTTTATCGGTGTCAAGTATTTTTGCTTTACGATGGTTTACATGCCGAACGGAATCACGGGGTTGTATATCCGTTTTACGCTACTTTCGGTCGGATCTGGAGAGGCTCTTACAAACTCACGGGGGTCCGCATTCTAGGCGTGATGTATTGCGAAAGGGATCCGTAGGATTTATCGCATGTGATACAGATGGAATGAACGAAGTACGTACGATTATGAAAGACGGTGAGCCGTGGTTCGTGTCGAAAGATGTTTGCGAAGTATTAGAAATCGGGAATCCTAGCCAAGCGTTAAATCGTTTAGATAGGGACGAAAAGGGTATATGTTTATTAGATACCCTTGGAGGAAAACAGAGTCTAACAAGCGTAAACGAAATGGGCTTATACACGTTAGTCTTGGGAAGCTGAAAGCCCGAGGCTAAATCGTTCAAACGATGGATAATACACGAAGTTATACCGTCGATTCGGAAGTGTGGTGTCCAAATTACGGACGGCATAGGTAGAGAACAAACTATATCTGTCAAACTGACAGGTATGAACATGAAATTTACGGCAATCAGCATTATTTTTGAAAGGATATTACGTTAAACGTAGGGAACTCGTGATTTTATTCGGGTTCTTTTTTATTTAATTTCCGTCTCAAATGGGACACAATGTAATTGAGTCTCATTCGATAAATACCACTCGTCCTTACTGCGACAAGGGCTCAAGGTGATTCCGAAGGATGTTTTCGAAAGTCGCTTGCTTTTGAATGAGACATAATTTATAATTGGGTCATATTTAGTCTTATTGAAGATTGGACGGGGGATTTTAAACATGGAATTTGTAGAGCCGATTCGTGACCGAAATAAAATCGCAGCAATGAAGAAACTACTCGCAGGAAGTCCGAGGGATCACTTGTTATTTATTATAGGTATAAACACGGCTTATCGTGTATCAGATTTACTCTCTATGCGATATAGCGACGTGATGGATTCAAACGGGAAACTCTTCCCGCATTTTAAATTGAGGGAAACCAAAACGAAGAAGAATAGTAAAGTCTCAATGTCAAAGGGAGTTCAGAAAGCGTTAACTGATTACATAAAAGATAACTACAAAGGAAATCCCGACGACTATCTTTTCCAGAGTCGTAAACGAGATAAGGACGGCAACTCGCAGCCAATAAACCGAAAGTCAGCATGGAGGATTATTCAAGAAGCTGCGGAGCAACTCGGAGAAAAAAACATCGGCTCTCACAGTCTGCGGAAAACCTTCGCATATCATGCTTACCAGAACGGAACGGACATCGTTTTACTTCAAGACATGCTTAATCACTCGAGCCCTTCCGTGACATTACGTTACATCGGGATTACACAGGATGAAAAGGATAGAGTGGTACAGGCGTTAGATTTATAGGGCGGCAGAGATGCGGCTCTTTTTTACGTCTATATACGTCCGTATACGTCTATATACGTCTATATACGTCCGTATACGTCCATATAGGGCGTTATAGAACATCTCTACACACGTCCTATATACCTTTTATGAGTCGGACCTCTATCGCCTCGTATACGGCTTATACGGGGTTCACAGGGTATAATGTATATCGAATGATTAGAGGGACGGGAGTGGTGTCCTAAAATGGGACATCACCCTCGGGGTTTTTATAGGGTGGTATACGACACGGCCATACGGCTCCACCAAGCAGCACACCACCGAATCTCTTTTCGTGCGCATCGGTGTTCGCATTCTAAACCGTGAGGATCGGCAGCTCTCGAGCTTATCACCTTTACTTTAATGAACGAATCGTCATCGCATCGATTTAATTGATCTCGAAGAATATAATTGTCTTTCGGTTTTAATCTGGATTCGATTAGGATTGCGATCAGATTCGAAAGGTCCGAGCTCGCTTTACAACGTCCCTTTTAAAGCGTCTTGCTTCGTTACTAAGCGGTCTTTAAAGCTATCGATTGTATTTCATTGTATGCGGTTGTGGAAGGTCGTAGGGAGGCCGTATGCGTCGATTACGGGCCGGAATCCTCCGAAAACCATTTACCCCAAGCCCCCGGCCCAAATAGGCTCCAGCTGCTACACAAATTTAGTAACATAGAAATTGAACTCGACCCCTTACGAAGCAGCAGCTCGAAAAAATTCCGCATACTATTTTAAAACTCGATAGGTAAATTGAACGAATGTACAATTCCCTTTTCAACTTTATACCATTCACACTATTAAGTGGTATAATTATCCATATAGTAAGGAGGTAGATTATGTTTAAGAAATTCTTTATGTTATTCGGCTTGTTAATCACTTTCATTGGCCTTTCTTCTTTCCAATCTGATTTAGCAAATGCGCCAGTACCAGTAGATGAAGGAGTTATTCTATTACCTGGAAGTGTTACATTAGTTGAAGATGACATTGAAACAGCAAAAAAACAAAGAGAAAAAGCGATGCAAGACATCGCAGAACACCCTGCATTATTGCAACCTGCGACTGTAATTGAATGAAAAAGGACTCCTTTACTGTAAAGGGGTTCTTTTTTTGTTCATTTCTCTTATTGAACTACCATGAAAATAAGTTTCTTTACGTCTCTGGAGAAGTTTTGATTGTATATCGTAGGGTCAAAACCGACCAATAACAGCCTTTTGTAGGGCCAATCCCGACTATGTGAAAAGTGGTCTCGCGCTTAGGGCCCCAAGGGTTTGAAGCGTTTTTGGTGTGTTGTGTATTCTTTATTCTTAGGGGACACAAACATTACAGTCGAATAAATTCTCCTGTTATCGCATCAAGGATATATCTATATCAAGTTATTGTAAGAGAATGCGAGTACCTACGATATTACATAGTGATTGCGAGGGCGAGAGCCCGTAGCTGGGCGAAGCCCAAAGTATTAAATAACTAATTAATGAATGAAGAGCCTTCGATATCTAAGAGTTCTTTTCGTGATGAAAACTATGTATCAAGAACGTAATAACCTTCGCTAATGCATAAGAAGGCACGAAGCCTTTAACACGAAAGGGGAGAAATTCGTTGGAAACAAAAAGACGAGGAATCATAGATATGGATACGGGGTGGTTATTACAGGAGCTTCGCCCAAAAACAGAACAGCAAATGCGTTACGCGGCGAAGAAAAGAGCAATCGAAGAAGGCAAAGGACCAAATTTTATCGCATGCTTTCCGCAAGAGTTACGAAAGATAAATCGCGAATTAACGCTTATCGAAGCAGGGGCAGCGATGAGACTTCTCGGTTTTCTGCGATGGAAAGAGAACGGAAGGCTTATAAACGAAGGGAAGTCGCTCACAATCAAGGACCTTTCGAAGATTTTTAAAAAGGGACTAACCGCAACCAAGGATATTCTCAACCGTTTGGAATCGTTCGAGCTCGTAAGTCGGTCGAGAGAAGGACGAGCGAATGCGTTCTTCATTAATCCTCGGTTCTTTCAGTTCGGAGGAAAAATCAACTCGAAGGATTTTACGAAGCTCTTCGTCGTAGAATCACGCAACCTCGTAAACGATCTATCTATCCAAGAGGCGGGGCTTCTGTGGAAAATCATCCCGCATTTCAATTACGAGAACTATTATTTATGCGTGAATCCAACGGAAAAAGATGCGAAACATATGTCTCGAGAAACACTTGCGGCCCATATCAAGCACGACCCGAAAACCGTAGGTAAACTCATGAGCGGACTAAACCGTAGGGGAGCCGTCCTCATAACGCAGACATTAGGGTCAAAGCGATACCTCATTAATCCCGATTTAATGTACCGAAAAAGCTACGAGGATGAGACTACTAGGAACGTTCGAGGGCTATTCGAGCAGCACAGGAAAAACCTCCATTAATTATTAAGAGGTTACGGCAATTGGGGAGGCTTCAATGCCATTTTTAAGCCCACCCCGGCCCGCCTCTCAACTCTCTTCCGCATCCATCCCCTATTATGCGTATCTCACGTATAATCACAGTCAATTAAATGCCGAGTTCCTTCTATTTAAATAAGGGCCGATGCCTTGCCGATCTTTCATGCGGAGGATCACTTCGAATTGGGGTTTTCCGAGTGCTTCCGGTAAGAATATTTCCGTGACACTACAATAAAAGCGGTCTAGAACGTCTTATAAGAGAAGGGAAGTTTACCCTTTCCGTTCCGGCATTCCCTGATGCCATCCTTTTTCCGTCTAGTAGAGTGCTCGTCTTACTCAAGTACTCTACCGGACACCTGCTGTTAACTAAATCAACAACTTGTTTTTTTACTACTACGGGATTTTTATTCCCAATAAAGGAGAGATAACATGCAACTATCGAACGAGCTATTAAAGCTCTTCCGCAATATACTCGGAGTTACGATTAGGGACGTATCAGAGAAGACGGGCTATTCGGAGGGAGCGATTTCTCGATATGAGACGGGCGATCGAAAAATACCGGAGGAATTTGCAAAGAGGTTCTACGATAACTTCTCAATCGAGCCCAGCCTAAAGACAGACGTCATATTATTAAATGCTGCGGTAAGGAATATCAAAGAAACTAACGCAATAAAGAAAAGGAGACAGAATAAGCATGGGCACAGTCGACAATTAAGTCGAGTATCAAACTAATGCGAGTTATATAGTCGAGGCAATCAACAAATAAACTTATTAATAACTAGGAGGAAACAACCAATGAAACTAAACATACAAGACATGCGAGGCCTAATCGAGTACATAAACGAAGAGCATAACGCTACAACCCGATATTTCCGTGAACAGATAATCGATCCCTTTCGTGAGAAAAAGGCAGATATAAACCGCTCTCGGGACTTAAGTGACGTGGGTAAGCTAAATAAAATAGCCGAGCTACAAAAGGTTTACGAGAGGAAGGCCCTTGAACTAAGTCGGGATTTACATGCAGGGACGGAGGAAACGGCACGCATGGTAAAACAAGCTGCGGAGGAACTACTCATTAGTGAAATCAAACCGGTAGACCCTCACAAGAAAGCTCTTTTCGACCAGAAAGTCGAGAAGCTTACGGCAGACGTTAAATTCGCCGTGACACCGAAGCGAGCTTCCGACGCCTTAAAAGAGCTCCTAACTCTTGCGGACGAACCTGCCTTAGCAAACGAGGTAAAGGGTAAGATTCTCGAACTTTCCGATTACGTGGTCGATGCGTCGGCTCCAATCGAGAGGATGAGGGTTCGTAAAGAACTGGGAGACCTATACAACACAGCGTCTAGACAGGCAATGCCGGAAGGGGGCCAGGAAGCGGCGGGCATCTTAGAATCGGCGACTCGACTAATCGAATCCTCGGGCATCTCACAACCAGTCGTGACGGCTCTACGTGAGGTTTCGATCCACGCATCGACCTTCATCTATAATCCGGAAGAGGGGCTTGCTACCTTAAACGTAACCGAGCCGAGCCCGCAGGATGCGCAGAAGACGGCGCAGCAAGAGAGCCTCGAGCGCTTGGCGGAAAAGGCGAGACGTACAAATCATATCGACGATAGAATCGCTTACACTCAAGCGAAAATGGCACTGATGCGAGCTTAAATAACGAGAGCGCTAAAAAGGTCAATACTGTAGAAACCATAAAGACAAAACGGAGCTATTCGCTTTTTTCATGCGAAGGCTCTTTTTTATTTAGGAGGGAAAGAAAATGAGGCCAAATGTATAAAGGAGATTAGTGATGGATTTTGATTTAACTATAAATTCTAAAAGACCATATGAAAACTCTATGAAAAGAGTTTCAGTAAGTAAGACGGTTTGGGGATTAGCTTAACGAGCCTAATCAGCGCCATTATGCAGAGTTTCGAGATTAATGTTTAAATCACTTACTCATCGAAAGAATGATAAGAATAGTTTAAATGACGCATACCCTATTAGAGTACGCGCCCATCGAACTATTCGATATCCTGGTTTATGATCTCTACGTCGATATTCGGTTTAATTGATAATCGTGGATAGTCTTTACTCCAATTTAAAGTTTTCCAACGGTTTGGATGGTAAGCCTTTAAGTGCATTCCAATTCCCAGAAGATCACAATTAGCTTTTTGTAAAGTCTTGATTGTCTCTATCGCCTGTTCCTCCAGATGTTTGCCCAGTTCTTTTTCTATCTTGTTAACACTAACAGTGTTAAGCGTTTGAACTGACTCGCCGGATTCAATTGAATTAATTTTCAATCGGACTCCGATATTGACTTTTGGCAATCCGTTCGTTTCAGGGAGGACTGTGATATTTGAATTCACATTCTTGACGTACACAGCGTAATTACTACCCGGTCCATCGCTGTTTTCTGACATTTGTCCAGTCAACCTTTGCCTTCCTCGGTCCCTCCCTAACAGTAACATTACCATTCTAACTTGTTCCTTTTCGAGTTCCTCACCAGTATTCATACCTTGACGGAATAATTGGGCGCCTTTTAAAACTATGTCCGAATTTGATTGTTTCAACAGCGGCAGAGCGACATCTTCCAATATTACTCCTTTAGATTGAATAAAACGCATCATAGAAACGTTAGACATTATTCCGTTCTCTTCCAAAGACGAAACAAACTCGGACAGCTGATTGGTAAATTCTTTATTATTTTTTAAATTGGTTTTTAAAACCTTAGATATATTCCCGTCAAATACGACTACGGGAGAGTTAATCGCCGAATAGGGGGCCTGTAATAAAAAAGTTAGCTTTGGAACAGGATCATGAGAAGCGAAACTCTTGCTAATCACATACATTCTCGTGTTCACTCCTAAAAAAGGAGCCTGGCCTGTGTATTCGCTTTGACCGACTGCTTCGGCTATACTGGGTCCTTTAAGTTCAGTAATCTCCGAATTCGACTCCCCTCCTCCTTGTCCCGCACTTTTGAGACGTGTGACGACATACTCAAGGATGATGTTCCCGCTCTTATCATCAAGATCAATACTAGCGATATCCACCAACAGGATATGTCGCAGCTGCATTTGATCCCAACAACCAGTTAACAGCAGCAACATCAAAATTCCAATTGTAACTTTTTTCATCCTCTCGCTTCCTTTCTCCGAGCCAATGAAACAATAAGCAAAATGGACGGCACAATGGCAATGATAATGAGGGTAGCAATATTATGATAGTTAGAAAATCGGAACAACCATTGCCGGTCGTTGACCAATAATCCGACTGCGAAGCAAACAATTGCCAAAATCCATACCAAAAGAGGGTGGTTGCGGATTTCTTTGCCTCCGACGAAAGCCAGATAACGGGCAGATAAAAATAAATAAACATAAACCGTTACCGATGTAACTGACAGCCATATTGTCATAAATAAAATATCGAGATTTTGAACGACAGGCCATGTGAATTTTCGGAGAATAAATATCATCGGTTCGGGAATGGAATTTAATTGACCTTCGCTAAAGTTGTACGTCACAATAATCGATATCAATACGTAAAAAAAGGTCGTAAATCCATTGGCGAGAGACATTGAAATCAGGATATCCTTCTTTTTATGGCATTTTACGAATGGAAAAACGTACAAGAGAAGTTCATACCCTGCGTACGCCCAAAAGGCAGGCAGAGTATCCTTAAAAATCGATCCCAACCCATGCGTACCAATAGGCAGTAAATGACGCAAGTCCCCTTTTCCCATTCCACTAATAAATATAATCACAAAGCAAATTAGATACATAATCATGATCGTCTGCGTAATTGTAGCGATTGAACGGAGAGTAGATGAAGCGATATACGCTGCAATTGCAATAGATATTCCGATTAACACGTACCAGGGGGTCTCAAATAACACCCAACGGCTGAGGACATCGGAATAAGAAACAACTACCATAATGCTAGATTGTACGCAGTACGCTGCAAACAATAAGTTCAGGACCGATCCTAACGGTTTTCCGATGATTGTGAATATGTACTGGGGCAACGTTCGATCGTCATATCTTTTTCCGAGTTGATAGATGATCATTATGACCGCTTGAGCGATTACTCCCCCGAGCAATATGGAAATCCACGAGTCGTAGCCCGAGTGGCGGGATTCTAGGTAAGGGATCGACAAAACATGAACGCCCACTTGTGTCAGAACAACGAGGCAAAAAAGCTGGTTAGTGGAAATCTTTTCTAAGTGTATCATTTTGTCGGCCACCTTGAATCTCTAATTCTTGTCTCGTCTTGTGCCAAGCTTTCTTTCGGACGTTTTTTCAAGCTTCTGATTGGTCCCCTGAAAAACGTATCTTTAATCGTACCGCCGCTAATCCCAGGGTAAAAGTACGGAATCCCCATCGTGTTAGTTCGAGCCAAATGCGTGATCATTAAGAGAAGTGTTAGCTCCAAACCTATCAACCCGAGGAACGAAGCAATAAATATAAAAGGGTACGTCAGTATACGGGCCGTGTTGCTCATTTCATAAGAAGGGATAATAAAAGAAGTAACTCCCGTTAGTGCTACAATGACGACCATCATATTGGATATCAAATTGGACTCAACGACGACGGTACCAATGACGATACCGCCGACCACGCCGATGGTTTGGCCAATCGGACTTGCGAGACGAACTGTTGCTTCTCGCAAGATTTCGAGTATGAGCAGCATCGTTATTGCTTCGAGTACAGGTGGCATCGCTACGTATTCCATAGAGCTTTGCAGCGTAAGTGCAATTTCGAACGGTAGAATACGGGGGTCGAATGTAACAAGGGCGACGTAAGCACCTGGTAAGAGTATCGTGAAAATAAAGCAGACGATACGAAGAAACCGTAAGGAGCTGCCGAATAGCCAACCAATTTGATAATCGTCTGGGGTTTGAAAGAAAGCCCAAAACGAAACTGGAACGATAAGGCAATCTGGCGAACCGTCGGTCAAAATCGCGATTTTCCCATCCATCAAATATGATCTTACCCGGTCTGGTCTTTCAGTTACGAGTATTTTCGGAAACAACGAGAATTTTTTATCTTGTATCAACTCCTGGAGAAAACCGGGTGCTTCAAGATAATCGATGTCAATGTTCGAAATTCTGCGATTAAACTCCTTTATGACATCTTCGTTCGCGAGAGAACTAAGGTAAAGTACGGCAACTTTTGTATTCGACCTCCGGCCAAGCTGATAGGACTTTACGACAAAATCGGTTGTTGAGATCAACTTTCGCATCAGGTTGAGATTCGTATCCAGGTTCTCTATCAACGCTTGGTTGGAACCGCGCAGCACTCGTTCATTTACCGGAATGTTTACCGCTCTTTCTTTGTTAAGCTCGGTTCCAAGCAAATATAGTTTCGCTTCGCCTTCGATTTGAACTACCGTCTTCCCTTCGACCAGCGCCTGCGACGCAACCAAAAGTAGATCGGTCTCGCTGTAATCCAGAATGGACACTGCTTCGCGTACGCTGATGTCCGTGTTGCGTAGCAAAGGGCGGATAATATGGTCTTGTACCACTGGAAGCTCGATCATTGTATCCAAATAAAAAAGCCGGTAATGTCTTTCACTGGCCATGAAATTACTCGTTTTAAAGTCCGAGCTATGGAATAGCAGTCCTTGCAGCGTCTTCTCGTTTATGTCTAGAGATCGGTCGGCTTTCATAAAGTTCCTCTTTTCTCCAAAACGGAAAGTTGATCATATTTTATCCACAATTTCTTTTCCTATTCTGTTTTAAACGGGAGAGGCTTGGACTTACTTGAAATCCTCCGATGATGAAATTGATTCCGTTTTTATTGGAGAGTTAAGTGAAAAGGGAGCAGGGAAATGTTGATATGTCGATTCATTCGTAGTCACTAAGCTTGGGTAAGCCTTTGCTTTTGAAGTGCGCTTCGCTCGAATTAATTCGATGTTGTATGTTTGCGGAACGTGCGTTCGTGTCCTGCTGCCTTTCTACCGGAATATACGAAGATGCTCCTGGATCTGGACACGGATTATCACCGCAAACAAAAACCCATTATAGGCGAGTTTCAATATGAAGAGTTCGACCAGCGAATTTGCTACTCAATGGAATATAATTTTGCGGTGAAGATTACGAAGTGGGTGGACGGTTTTAATTACGAAATAGTTGGACGCATACATTACATCGATCCTATACATAAGGAAGTGCGACTGAAAACGAAAGCGGACGAAGTGGAGCGAGTAAAGATGGCTGACATAATTGCCGTGGAAGTTATGGAATAAATTTCCCCTTCGGACTTGTACACCGGTTAGCCAGCCGTTATAATAATAGAAAATACACGTTACGGTAAATACGTAAGTGCGAAAAAGTATACGAGTGTGATATATCGTTCAGTGACCGACTAAGTTACCGTTAGGGCAGCGTCTTCCATTACGGAGGCTTTACGATCGAAAACCCAAATGCCATCGCTTCATGCGGTTGCGGGTCTTCCTTCAAAACGGCAAAAAACGCCGGCACGCCGGAGAACTGCTAAGTAAACTCCAATACTTCGGAAAAAGGGGGCACTTTAATAAGTGCCTCCTTTAGTTTGTTTTGACAAAAGGGATTCAGGATGGTCTCATCCTAACACGAGACTAGATTATCATTACGTTTTTTATTGTAAACCTTATTGGATTTCTGAAATCAACTACAACGTTTTTTAGAAAAAACGGTAGGCAAACATGCTTTTCTTTGAATGTTTCTACAGTCTAGTCCAGGGGGGAATTTAACAACTGCCCCTTTTTCATGCTGGCTTACATATTGTTCAGGGCCTCCTTGATTGGGAGGGTGCCGCTGAATATCTCGAATGTTTTATTGAACGTTTTTTCCTCTGTGACAGATTGGGCAAGAACGGAGGCGACATCGGCTCTTGGAATGGACTTATCAGTATGATCGACTTTCTCATCCGCAAAGATTTTTCCGATCGCTTGTTCATTTGTCAAAGCAACCGGCCGGACTATCGTGTATGTCAGCCCGCTTGCTTTTAAATGTTCATCGGCATCATGTTTTGCTTCAAGATAATGGCGCATTTCTTCTTTGGCTTGTTCCGGATTATCAGAACCGACAGAGCTTAACATGACAAAACGTTCGATCCCTTTCTTTTTGGCGGCATCAACCAGTTTAATGGCTCCATTCTTATCCACAGCTGTCGTTTTATCCGGCCCTGTTTTAGGTCCAGATCCGGCGGCAAAAATGATGGCATCCATGTTATCCACTGCTTTATCCACATTTCCCTCTAAATCTGCAAGGATTGGATGCCCGCCGAGTTCTTTTATCGTTTGAGCTTGTTCCTCTTTCCTGATCATCCCGTAAACGGTCATTTGCGGATTTTTTGATAATTCCCCAATGATCTGCTTTCCGGTCGTTCCGTTGGCCCCTGCAATTAAAATATTCATGGATGCATTCCCCTTTCATGACTTCTACTACTCTTTACCCATAGAATGAAAAGGGTAAGCACTGTGGATAACTAATTGAAAAAACTTATCCACAATCATCGAATTGGGGACAAAAAAAACCGGCCATGAAAGCCGGTTTTTGCGTAATATAATTAAAACATGGAAGAACTGTGCATCGGCTGAACTTTTGCTTTTGGGTCAATATATTGCTTGGCGTGATTGACGGCAGTGGGTGCCTCACCAAAACCACTGGCAATCAATTTTACTTTGCCATCATAGGTTGCAATATCACCTGCTGCATAAATTCCCGGGATATTCGTTTCCATTCTGGAATTCACCAAAATGCTGTTCTTCTGGATATCAAGTCCCCATTCCTTAATGGGACCAAGAGAAGAAACGAAGCCGTAATTGACGATGACTGCATCTACATCCATGGTCTCTGTATCGTCACCATTTGTATCCTTGATGACAATTGTATGGATACGTCCGTTTGTACCAATCAACTCTGCAGGTATGTATGGAGTCTTTATTTCCACTTTTGAATTTTTAAGTGTTTCTACACTATGTTCGTGGGCACGGAACTTATCTCTTCTGTGAATGATGCTCACTTTCTCGGCAATCGGCTCCAGCATTAAGGCCCAGTCCACTGCTGAATCCCCACCGCCGAAGACCACCACTTTTTTGCCGGCAAAATGATTGAGGTCATCGATGAAATAGTGAAGGTTGCCGTTTTCGTATTTTTTTGCATCTTCAATTTCGATGCGGCGGGGTTGGAAAGCCCCATTTCCAGCTGTGATGATAATCGTTTTGGAGTAATGGATTTCTTTATCAGTCGTTAACTTGAAAACTCCATCGGCTTGCTTTTCCACTTCTTGAACGGCTTGCTCCAGGACGACATCCTGTTCGAACTTTGCCATTTGTTCTTTCAAATTATTCACTAGCTCCTGAGCTCGCACTTTGGGGAAACCAGCGATATCATAGATGTATTTCTCAGGATAAAGGGCCGACAATTGTCCGCCTAATTGTGGCAGGCTCTCGATGATTTTTACGGATGCCTGTCTCATTCCTCCATAAAATGCAGTGAATAATCCAACCGGGCCTCCGCCAATGATTGTAATATCATAAACTTTTTCATTAACTTCCAACGTTATCCCTCCGATATACTAGGTTTGCTGAAATTTATTCTCTTATTTTAACATAGATGATCTTTTAAAAAACGGAGAAAGTTAGAAAAGTGAGAAAGTTTTGACTATATTTGTGCGTTTTCGTGATGAATGGTTTGTATCCGCTTTCAAATCTGGGTGAAATTACCCTTTGCCAATGTTGAGCATAACGTATAAATATGGTCGCAACTGGGTGAAAAGTAATGTTTTTCGGCTATATTTCAACCCGAAAAAGTTCGGTTTGTTACTTGAAAAAGGTAAGGAAAAAGACTAATATTTACTTAGATATCATTTGGTAAATTTTTTATGAATTTTTTATGACATTTATGAAGTGTTACGTGAAATACGTCACAAATGTATAAGAGTGCTTTTTATAATGGAAATTATAAAGATAGACAATATATTTTAGTTATGGAAAGCATCACAAGAAAATATCGTAAAGGTGGAAGAATACTTTTGAAAAAGCCAACAATCGTTGTTTTAGGAGCAGGTTATGGTGGATTGATGACTGTTACTCGCTTACAGAAGGCGTTAGGTCAAAATGAAGCAGAAATCGTATTAGTTAACAAAAATGATTACCACTATGAAACAACATGGCTGCATGAAGCATCCGCTGGAACGCTTCATCATGATCGTGTGCGCTATCCAATCAAAAGTGTCATTAACAGCAAAGTTAAATTCATCCAGGATTCCGTTTTGGAAGTGAAAACGGAGAACAAAAAAGTCATCCTTGAAAACGGCGAAATTTCTTATGATTATTTAGTGATTGGTCTTGGACCTGAATCGGAAACATTCGGAATCCAGGGGCTAAAAGAATATGCTTTCTCTATCTCTAACGTGAACACGGCACGTAAAATCCGTGACCATATCCAATTGCAATTCGCGACGTACAGTACTGAGGTCGAAAAGAATGAAGACCGCTTGACGATCGTTGTTGGAGGAGCAGGATTTACGGGTATAGAATTCCTTGGCGAATTGGCTAACCGTGTCCCTGAACTTTGTAAAGAATACGACATCGATTTCCAAAAGGTCCGCATGTACTGTGTGGAGGCAGCCCCAGCCGTCCTCCCTGGCTTCGATCCGGAATTGGTGGATTATGCAGTATCTTACCTTGAGAAAAAAGGTGTGGAATTCAAAATCGGCACACCGATCAAGGGGGCGACTCCTGAAGGCATCATCGTGGCAAAAGGTGAAGATGAAGTGGAAGAAATCAAAGCGGGCACCGTTGTATGGGCAGCTGGCGTACGTGGAAACTCCGTGATAGAGACTTCCGGTTTTGAAGCTATGCGCGGACGTATTAAAGTGAATCTTGACATGCGGGCACCGGGGCATGACGATATCTTCATCGTAGGGGATTGCGCTTTGATCATCAACGAGGAAATTAATCGTCCATATCCACCTACTGCACAAATAGCGATGCAGCAAGGTGAGGTCATTGCGAAGAACCTGACAAAATTGGTTCGTAACGAAAGCGACCTGGAAACGTTCACTTTCGAAAACAAAGGAACGGTATGTTCACTCGGTGAAGATAATGCGATTGGTGTTGTCTTCGGCAAGAAAGTTACAGGTAAGACTGCATCATTCATGAAGAAAATGGTTGATAACAGGGCATTGTTAATGATTGGCGGAGCCTCACTTGTTGCTAAAAAGGGTAAATTCAACGTCCTTTAATTTTTTCGATAGATCAAAAATGGCCATTTGGGGATTGTCCCTGAATGGCTTTTTCATTGGCATCCCATCCATCGATGAGTGTGTCATAGCGGAGTATGCAATTTTTTTGTGTGGAATATAATGGGGATGACGAAGTTTGATCAAGGAAATTATCTTTGGCATCATCTTTTCTAAATAATGAATGTAGGGGAAGTGGGTTTTGGTGGAACATTGCAAAAATGTTTGGCTGGCAGTGTCCGGCCTTGTGATATCCGATAAAGGTGAGTGGCTTGTCGTGAACAAAAGGTATGGCGGATTGAAAGGGCAATGGTCGCTTCCGGCAGGTTTTGTCAAAAATGATGAAACCGTCGATGAAGCTGTCGTAAGGGAAGTGCTGGAGGAGACGGGCATTCATACAGAAATCGAAGGCATCGTAGGAGTGAGAAGCGGAGTCATCAAAGGGGATATAAGTGATAATATGTTGATATTTTTACTTAAACCGCTCAGTTATGAAGTAAATGCTCAATTGGATGAATTATATGAAGCTAAATTTTATCACCCTGATTTACTCATGAAGGAGGGGAAGCAATCGTTACTATTGGAACAGCTTTTAGCTTTTAAAAAGGAAAGAATGCAGACGATGCTTGACGGGTTGAATCCGGGAGATCAATTTGGATATACATCATATAAACTATTCTTGTAATTTGGGTAATTATCTTTTCTTCGGTATTATTTGGTATAAGTCGTTGACGCAGCAATTATTTTTTCAGTAAACTAAAGGTGTCGCTTTTAAGGAGGGTCAAGAATAACATGCCATTGCCTGTTTTAATTATCTCAATACTCTTATTTTTCATATTGTTTTTCGGAATTGGCTTTTTGCTGAATATGCTCTTTCGTTCTTCGTGGATCATGGTCTTCTTATTTCCAATCGTCTTCATCATCATTGTCAATGAAACAAAGCTAATAGAATATTTTAGGAATCCGGGAATATCTTTTTCCAATCTTGGTACGAACCTTACATCCCTGCATACGGCAGACATCATTATTTTATCAAGCGGGCTGCTTGGCGCGGTTTTAGCTGGTGTGGTGATCAGGATTCTAAGGAATAAAGGATATCAAATGTTTTAATAAGGGAAGGGCCGTCATTTATGGACGGTCCTTTTTGTTTTCGCATACTTTGTTGCTATTTACTAAGTAGTGCGGTGTGGATGATTTCCCCTCCAGATGCTCGTGTCCCGCTGCTCCCGCAGGAGTCTCGCACTTCCGCTCCAATCAACCTTAAATAGTTTCGTTTTAAAAACAACAATCTTTGTAAGAAAAATTGGTTCTTTCCATGCTTTATGAATACTTTCACTCCGTAAAGGGAACAAATATCCTTGTGAGAGGAGTGGAATTGATACATATGAAGATTGTAAAAGCATTATTTTTGAGGGTTGCTATTATCATATTATTTATCTTGGCCATCGAATCGACCTTGAATCATGTTTTTGGGGCTGTGCCTGAAGATCATCCTTTTGAAGAAGCGATGAGACAACATCGAATGCTTGGTCTCGAATATAAAGCGATTCATAGTGGAGGGCAAGTGGCAACGCTAATGGCATCGGCATCCGCGAGCAATGGTCCCACAACGATAGCGGAGGCAATCGAGCTCTCGAAATATCCGAAGCATGAAGTTTTGGCTACAGGATATACAGCAGGGTATGAATCAACTGGAAAGTACCCGGAAAGCCCATCCTATGGAATCACGTATTCTGGGGTGAAGGTGAAACGGGATTTGTTTTCCACCATTGCCGCCGATCTTGCCGTATTCCCTCTCGGAACCATCCTTTGGATTCCGGGTTATGGATATGGGGTTGTAGCGGACAAGGGTGGTGCGATCAAAGGGAATCACCTGGATCTATACTACGAAACGGTACAGGATGTGTACGAGAACTGGGGAAAGAAAACCCTTGAAGTATATGTTGTCCAAAAAGGGAACGGCGAGTTATCCGAACAACAGTTAAGCAGGTTGAATGAAACCAAGATCAAGCAGGTATTCAAGCCGAAAATCGCAGAGAAAACATTGAATGAGAATGTAGCTTCCTTTGCTTTTTAAAAAGGAAAGTGAAAGGCTGCCTCAATTGAGGCAGCCTTTTCTGTTTCATTTAGGACGCACTTAGGGCATGCCTTTGTAGGCTTCAGGATGCAGAGTCTTGGCCAATATGGACAGTCCATCCAGTAAACGCGGGGAAGGCCGGCAGAATAAAGGTTCTTCCATGATGTGAATATGGTTATTCCGGACGGCCTTCATATCAGTCCACCCTTGCCGTTTCTTGACAAGCGCCGGGTTTACTTTTCGTAAAGGGACACCGACCCAAGCTAAGCAAATATGGTCGGGATCCTTTTTTTGGACCTGCTCGGAAGTAACTTGAATGCTTGCCATGTCGACATCTTCGAAAAGGTTATATCCTCCCGCAAGCGTACTGATCTCGGATAACCAATTAACTCCCCCGGGGCTGAATAAGGGATTAGGCCACCATTCCCAATACAGGGACGGCTTTGTTTCGATTTTGTCTGCGATCTTTTTATATTGAAGGATGGCATCACGGAATTTGGCAGCCTGTTCCTCTGCTTTTTCCTTAAGATCCATCGCCTCGCCCAAGGTCAGTAAATCTTTTGCGATATCTTCAAGTGATTGCGGGTTGAAGATGATATGGGGGATGTTCCGTTCCTTTAGCCCCTCAATGTTTTTTTCCATGCCCGGTACACTCAGTGAAGCCAGCACCAAATCGGGTTTTAGTGATTCCACATGATCGATATCGATCGATAAGTCGGGCCCCACTTTAGGAAGATGCTGTATGGTTTCAGGCCAATCAGAGTAGTCATCGATGGCGATCAGCTGATCTTCGATTCCAAGATATGTGCATAGTTCCGTATTGCTGGGGCAAAGAGAGATTATTTTCAAATTGAACACCTACCCTTGAAAGATGAAAAAGTGAAGTGCCAATGCAATGAATACTCCGGTCAAGGCTCCGAAAAATACCTCGATTGGCTTATGGCCCAACAGTTCCTTTAATTGCTGCTGTTTCTGTTTATCTGCTTTTTTCTGCCAGTTCTTTGCTTGCTCGACAAAGGTATTGAAGTCGGTAACGAGCTGGTTCAAGACGGCTGCCTGTTCTCCTGCCTGCCGTCTCACTCCTGTCGCGTCGAACATCGTGATGATTGCAAAGATCGCGGCAACGGCAAATACAGGGGAATCCATTCCGGTTTCGATCCCTACCGCTACGGTCAGGGCTGACACGGCCGCAGAGTGGGAGCTTGGCATACCGCCTGTGGAGTTAATGAGTGACCAGTTGACTTTACGAAATGCTATGAAGTGGATGGGCACTTTAATGAATTGAGCAAAGAAAATGGCAATCAATGCTGCGATTAAAGGGAAGTTGAGTAATAATTCCAAGAGTATCAGCCTTCTTTCTAGTTATAAGTAAAGATGAAATCCATATATGGGTAAATTACATCCTGTTCGGAATAAGGCCCTTATTATTAGTTCCATTCAGTCCTGTCTATTCCCTGCTGGTAATAGTATAAATATGATCTTTCTTATACTATTACTCTAAAGTCACCCATTCTAAACAATATACCTTGTTATTATTATTTTCGCGGACCTTATTCGAAAATTTTTGAAGATTTCGTTATAATGAATGTAATAGAATGGAGGAGGTAGCAGAATGTTCACAGTAAAAAATTCCATAAATATAGATTTGATTGATGAATGCCTGATTCTAGGCGTATTTGACAGACCCGTAAAGTTCACAGGGATAGGAAAAGAAGCGGATGAACGATTGGATGGCCAGCTGACAGAGTTAGTGAAAGCCGGGGAAATTTCTTCCAAGAAAAAATCAGTGGTCAAAATACATACATTAGGTAAATTAAGCGTAAAGAGATTGATTTTTGTAGGATTGGGCAAGGAAAAGGAGCTATCTTTTGAAACGCTCCGCGAAGCGTTGGGAAAAGCGCGTAAGACGATTAATGAATCAAAGATTACGACACTTTCGATCGCGTTGGATACATTCACGACTGAAAATCTGGATGCATTGGACGCAGCGCACGCTTGTTCCGAGGCTTTTGAACTTGCTTCCTATAAGTTTGACGGATACAAGCAAAAATCGAACCAGGTCGAAAAAAGCCTTGAATCGATTACGGTGTACAGTGAATTTGATCAAGAAGAGGTCGGTGCCGCGCTTCATGTAGGGAGGATCTTCGGAAGGGCGACGAACTCAGCGAGAACTTTGGTCAATACACCAGGCAATTTGCTGACTTCCACGGATTTGGCGAATTATTCATCTGCCTTGGGCGAACGTTATGGTTTTGAAGTGGAGATCCTCGAGAAGGAAGACATGCTCAAGCTGGGAATGGGCGCACTCCTTGCTGTCAATAAAGGTTCGGTCGAGCCTCCGAAAATGATCGTCCTGAAGTATCAAGGTAAGGATGAATGGAAGGATGTTATCGGGTTGGTCGGTAAAGGAATCACATTCGATACGGGTGGATACTCATTGAAAACGAAGGCTGGTATCGTTGGAATGAAGACGGATATGGGCGGTGCGGCAGCCGTTTTAGGTGCAATGGAAATCATCGGCGAATTGGGACCCGACCAAAATGTCGTGGCGGTCATTCCTTCCACCGATAACATGATCAGCGGCGATGCATTCAAGCCCGATGACGTGATCACTGCCATGAGCGGCAAGACGATAGAGGTATTGAACACGGATGCGGAAGGCCGTCTGGTTTTGGCGGATGCCATGACTTACGCTAAACATCATGGTGCTGACTATCTTATTGACGTTGCCACATTAACGGGTGGTGTCATAACGGCGCTGGGCATGGATATGACGGGTGCAATGACAAATGACACGGAGTTCTATGAACAAGTGGTCAAAGCCTCAGAGGAGGCAGGGGAGCCCATTTGGAGATTGCCGATTACGGAAAAGGATAAAGAGCGGGTACGCAATAGTAAAATGGCGGATTTGAATAATTCACCTGGAGGGGCGGGACATGCGATCATGGGCGGCGCCTTCATCGGTGAATTTGCCGAAGACACTCCGTGGGTCCATCTGGATATTGCCGGAACTTCCACAACCTCGAGCAACTCCGAATTGTGCACATCGGGGGCTACCGGTGTCATGGCACGCACGCTTGCACTATTGGTTGAAACCTTTGAAACGAAGACTAGATGAACCCAAATATCCGAAGCCGAAAATAGGCTTCGGTTTTTTTACCAAAAAGGTGTTGGATGGTCGTTATGCATCCCTCCATTTCAAGCTGACGATGATATGGCAATTTTCTTCCCCTTCTTTAGGATAGAAATCAAAACGGATACCATCGGGGTTATACGTGATATCAGGTTCGTTCTTAATTCCTATCTTTCGGATCATATCGATCACGACATTTTTTTGCGATGCTTGGGCAGCAGTCATCAACCGGTTCGAGAAAGGCTTGGATGTGGCTATGGTATCCATGACTTTTTTTACATCAAGCATCAAAGATTGCGAGGTCTTTGCCGATTTGACTAGCAGATCTGGATTGGGTGCCGAGTAGGGACGCAATGGCCGATTCCTGGCGTGAGGCGGAAATAAGATAGGATCATATAAAAAATAAGGGAAATCCTCCAAAAGGTTTCCTTCCTTTCATTAGGTCTGTCTATAGACAGGTTTTCGTTATACGTTAAAATATGTATAAAGGCCAGCCGATATGATAGCGGTTTGTGAATGACCTTTTTCTGCAAAAAAACTTCTTGAAAATTATGATCAAAGACACACTATTATTTGTAAACTGCTTCATTGACAGGTATAGTGTATAGTAATATACTTACTTACCTAAAGTAAGGAGAAGACACACTATAAATTATAAAATAGGTGATGTTAACATGAAAATAACCCAGGAAACAAAAGACCTTTTAATAGATAAAATGAATATCATCAAAACCCCCGGTAAAGCTGATATATGCCTTGTGGGACCTGTGAACCTGCCGGTTGAACAAGGAGATTTCTCAACGGTTTTCCAATGGTATACATGGCTTCAGCTTGAAGGCGCGGATAATGAAAAGGATACGGTGCTTGATTCGCTTTCGGAAGCGAACCTCGCTTTTGGACAGCAATCCTCCGTATTGGTTTATGGTGATTTTAAAAAGTCGGAGGATGCACTTGTCCGGATGCATAGCATCTGCCACACAGGTGATATCTTCGGCAGTAAACGCTGTGATTGCGGCTACCAGCTCCACCAATCGATGAAGATGATAGCCGAGCATGGGTGCGGGGCCATTTTTTACCTTGCGGACCATGAAGGAAGAGGGATTGGCCTGTTTTCCAAATCCCTTGCCTATTTGCTTCAGCAGGAAGGTTATGACACGGTCGAGGCGAATGAGGCTTTAGGATTCGAAGACGATACGCGATCTTACGAGGGAGCCATTCGCGTATTGAGGGAACTGCGTAAGGATCCGGTGACTTTAATCACGAACAACCCCAAAAAGCTGGATGCCCTCATGAAGCATGGACTTGCGGCAAAGGACCATATTCCGCTTTGGGGCGGTTTGACGGAGGATAATAGTTTCTATCTCGATACAAAGGTTAAGAAGTCTGGACATATTCCCAAAAAGAAGCCAACTTTGATTGTATAAGGAGAGCTATAGAATGAATGATGATCAATATTACATGAAGCTGGCACTGGATTTGGCAGCCAGTGCTAAAGGAAAGACGAATCCAAATCCAGTGGTCGGGGCAGTCATAGTGAAAGACGGTGTGATAGCCGGGACAGGGATCCACCGTAAAGCGGGTGAACCGCATGCGGAAGTACATGCTTTCAAAATGGCGGGTGAGTATGCAGAAGGTGCAACGCTTTATGTGACTCTTGAGCCTTGTTCCCATTATGGAAAGACGCCTCCTTGTGCAAATTTGGTGAGAGAATCAGGTGTCCGGCGAGTGGTGGTTGCGACTCAAGATCCGAATCCGGAAGTGGCCGGCAGAGGGATATCGATCATAAAGGATGCAGGCATTGAAGTCGAAGTCGGCGTCCTGGAAAAGGAAGCTCAAAGGCTGAATGAGCGTTTCATTCACAATATGCTGACGGATCGTCCATTTGTCATATCGAAGTATGCGATGACACTCGATGGAAAACTTGCAACCCACACAGGCCATTCAAAGTGGATAACAGGAGAAGACTCACGTCATTCCGTTCATTTGCTTCGTGATGAGGTGGATGCCATCCTAGTTGGTATCGGGACTGTGTTGGCCGATGATCCATCACTGACGACCAGACTTCCGGAGGGCGGAGGGAAAAATCCGATCCGGATCATTTTAGACAGTGAATTACGGGTTCCGTTGGATGCCAAAGTTGTACAAGTATCAGATGCGAAGACCTTGATCGTGACGCAGGAAAATGCACCTGCGGATAAAATGGACCTTTTACGTGAAAAAGGGATTGAATTCATTTTCGTCCCCAAAAACGAGACTGGACTGAATCTAAAGGCATTAATGGAAGAGCTGTATAAAAAGGGGATTACGGATGTCTTGCTGGAAGGCGGAAGCGAAGTGAATGCCTCATTCCTTAGGGAAGGGCTCATCGATAAATACTTGATTTATATAGCCCCTAAACTATTGGGCGGTAGAAACTCACTAACACCGTATACTGGCATGAATGTGGATACGATGGATGAAGCGATGGATGTTTCCTTCTCTGGCGTGGAAACGTTTGGTGAGGACATACGCATCACGGCTTATCCTAAATAAAAATAGACAACAGGTGAAGAGGCATGAAGGTTAAATCAGATGTATGCATAGTCGGTTCAGGTCCTGGAGGTGCCCTGCTGGCTTACCTATTGGCCAAGCAGGACATTTCAGTCGTATTGCTTGAAAGGCATCCTGAAGTTTCAAGGGAGTTCAGGGGCGAGTTCTTGAATGATGAAGGAGTGGGCATTCTTAAAAAGCACGGTTTATTCAATAGTGTGGAAAAACTTGGCTTGCTTAGGATGGAACAAATTGAATATTGGCATGACGGCCAAATATTCAAAATCATTTTCCCAGAATGGCCTGTCGATCATGTTGGGATACATGTCCCTCAAAACCATCTGCTTACAGCCATATTGAATGAGGCCGAAAAGCTGGATTCCTTTCAATTGATGATGAATACGAGGGTTACCGGCTTGATGCAGAATGAAATGGGCCGTTTTACGGGTGTCAAGGCCCGTAATGGCGGGAATGACCTTGAAGTGCAAAGTCCATTGATAATCGGAGCGGACGGCAGGTTTTCCATCGTTCGAAAAAAAGCGGGAATACCAGTCGAGATTAAAGATCATGGCTATGATTTACTGTGGGCAAAAATTCCTGCTCCGGAGGGGTGGAGGCCTTCGATCAAGATGGCATTGGTCAATGGCTCCCAGGTTGCCCTCTTCACCCAGGCCGGAGGTTTCATCCAAATTGGCTGGAATATAGAGCATGGTTCATTTCCCCATTTGCGAAAACAGCATTTTGAACCGTTCATTGAAGATTTGCTTCTTGCCTTTCCTGAATTAAAAAAGGTTGTGTGTGAAAATATCCGCTCTTGGCAGGACTTCATTTTATTGGATGTTTACAGCAGCTATTGTGAAACGTGGACAAAGGATGGCGTTGCTTTATTAGGTGATGCAGCCCATACGATGACGCCTACAGGTGCGTTCGGACTCAATTGTGCCATGAAGGATGCCGATATATTGGCCGAGCTTATTTCTGGATGCATCCTGCAGGGGGATACTGGCTTCCTTGGACTTAAAATGGCTGAGCCAAAAAGAAAAGCCGAGATTGAAAGATTACAGGCCGTTCAGGTGGACAAGGAGATGTCCTTCGCATCACAGTTTGCCGCCGCTTATGTTTGAATAGGAGTGAAGGATATGAAATTCGGTTTTGATATTGACGATACCCTTATTAACTTGAGGGAGTTCGCGTTCCATCTTTATAATGAAAAGCTTAATACGAACATAGAGTTAACGAAATTCAGGGCTTTAAAGACGTTGGAGATCCATGAAGCTTTCGGGCTTGATAAAGAGGCTGGGGGCAAGATGTGGAACAGCCTGGCCGATGAAGTGTATTATTCATCCTGTCCAGCCTTCGAGGGCGCAGTGGAAACGCTGCAGGAGCTTGAACGCGATGGCCACGAAATCTATTACATTACCGCCAGAAAAGCGGAGCATGGTGAACGGACGAAAAAATGGCTGATCGAAAACGGCTTTCCGGTTAAGGATGACCATTTTTACTGCGGGATGAAGGATCATGAAAAAATTGATACGATCCGCAAATTGGAATTGGATTATTATTTTGATGATAAACCGGCGGTGCTGGAAACGTTATTGGATATTCCAACGAAAGTGTATGCAATGGATAACTCCTATAACAGGGAATTGGATATTCCAAGACTGACAAGCTGGTATGAATTAAAAGAAATCCTCTCCAAATAATACATTTACATGATTGACGGATGACTTGATAGACTTGGGTCATCCTTTTTTTGTATACTAATATGAATAGCGGTTCATTTTTTGCTAAAAAAACAAGAGAGTCGGGGGTAATGGGATGGAGAGAAATATTGAAAAGTCATTGATAGGCACGCTTGGGATTGAAATGAAAGAAGTCGGCGAGGGGAAAGTCATTGCGACGATGCCTGTGGATGAACGTACTAGGCAGCCGTATGGTTTATTGCATGGTGGAGCGTCCGTTGCGCTTGCGGAATCCGTTGCAAGCTTTGGAGGGATGATGCTGGTAGATAGTACAAAACAAGCTGTCGTCGGCCTTGAAATCAATGCCAATCATATTAGGGGCGTCCGTTCAGGTGTTGTTACCGCGGAGGGGAACATCATCCATCGCGGGAAGACGACGATGGTGTGGGACGTGAAGATCCGTGATGAAGAGGATCATCTTATCTGCATTTCACGCTGTACATTGGCCGTTATCGACTTACCGAAGTCAAAGTGAATCAAAAGAACAACGTAAATTGGCGCAATGATTCTACATTATTCGGTTTACGTATAATATGGCAGAAGACTATTGTATGAAAAGAGGTTTTTTTATGCTGGTGGGTCATATACAAGAAATCACCCGTCATCCTGTAAAATCATTCACTGGTGAACAGGTACAGAAAACGAAGGTGATGGACTATGGACTATATGGAGATCGCAGCCATGCCTTTAAAGGCAAAAATGGGAAGTTCCTGACGATAACCCAAGTCCCGGAAATGGTCCGTTATCAAGCTGCTTTTTCTGGTGAGGAAGCACTTGACCAATATCCGGAAATCCAAGTGAAGACCCCTTCAGGAAACGTTTTGACATGGGGAGAGGGAGCCTTTCAGCAGGAAATGGAAAGGTTGTTGAAACAGGAGGCAGAACCGGTTGTTTATCATCCTGCACATATTCCGTTAGGTGCGATTGAAGAAGAAAACATCCTGCTTGTCAGTGATGCCTCGATTGGCGAATTGACCAAGCTTTGGGGAAAAGAACTGGATGGCAGGAGATTCAGGCAAAATTTGATTATATCCTTAGTGAATAAAACCCCCTTTTTAGAAGAGCAATGGTTCGGAAAAAGGATTCTAATCGGAAATGAAGTGGAATTGGAGATCAAAAGGCATTGTGAGCGCTGTATGATCATAACTGTCGATCCAAGCGATTCACATAGAGATCCATCACTGCTGAAAACTGTCGTCAAGGAAAGGGAAAATCATTTTGGCGTATATGCCTCGGTCATGCAAACAGGTGAAATCAGAGTGGGCGACCAGGTATTTTTAAAAGATTGAAACAGAAAAGAGCTGCTCCTGTAATCAGGGCAGCTCTTTTTCAATGGCAGGGATCACCGGGTTTTCTTTAAATCATCCTGGACACTCCGATCCCACATTTTTACACCCGTATGATAAGCCGAGCGCATGATTAAATGTCCGGCAACAGGACTGGTCATGAAGATGAAGATGATCGCGAGCACGACCCGGAAATCGAAATGGCTATGTTTATAATAAAAATATAACAAGGTGCCGATCAGGATGAACATGATTCCAAGTGTCGAGCTTTTTGAGGCAGCGTGATTTCTTGTATAGACGTCGGGCAGCCGGATGATGCCGAAAGCCGAGACTAAAAAGAGAAAGACTCCCATTAATAGGAATAGGGCCGATAGGATTTCAACGATTGCGGTCATCTTCGATTATCTCCCCTTTCTCAAGGAATTTGGCGAAAGCGACCGTACCGATGAAAGATAGGATTCCGAGCAGAAGAATGGCTTCCAGATATGCACTTGTATCCATGACAATGGAGGCAAGTGCAACGATCGCGATAAGATTTATTCCCATTGCATCGAGTGCGATGACCCGATCCGGTACGGAAGGCCCTTTGATTAAACGGTATAAGAATCCAATCATGGAAAGTGAAACACCGAGCAACGCGATTTTAAGCATTAGATCGAACATTATTTGCCCACCTCCATAATCGCTTTTTCAAATGTATTTTTAATGCTGTCCACAGCCTCTTCCTTGTCGGCAATATCCATCGCGTGGATATAAAGAGTCCGATTATCTTCCGATACTTCAACGACAAGTGTTCCTGGTGTAAGTGTAATTAAATTCGATAGTATCGTAATTTCCCAATCCTTGGTCAGCACGGTTTCAAATGCGAATATGCCAGGCTTCATATCCAGGCTCGGTTTAAGCACGGCCTTAAGGACGCTAATGTTGGAAAGTATGAGTTCCCTTGCGAATATGAGCAGCAATAGAACGACGGCATTCACCCTTTTCAAGTAAAAACGATCATTGAAAAAATGACGGAAGACGAACATGATGCCGAGCCCCAATATATATCCGATGATAAAAGTGCTCCCGTTAAACTCATTTTTTAAAAACATCCAGATAAACGCAAGGAACACATTCAGTAAAATTTGGAATGACATCAGGCACTACTCCTTTAAAACCGCTTTGTTATAGATTTCGGGATTCATTAATGAATCTACAGCTTGTGTAATGTATGGGTAAACCGATTCTGTCCCTATTCCGAATAAAACGGAAATGATGACGAGGAGGACTGCCGGAACCAGCATTTTATTGACCTTTCCATTAGTTAAGGCATAATCAGCTTTTGGAGTTCCCCAAAAGCCATGCATGAATATTTTTATGACGGAATACAGGACCATCAAGCTTGAAATTAAGACAACGGCCATTCCCAAGTATGCCCCTTTTTCTGCAGCTCCCTGAAGAATAAGGAGCTTGCCGGCAAAACCGCTGAACGGCGGGATTCCCGCCAATGATATGGCCGCTATGAAGAAGGTCCATGCAACGGCAGGGTATTGCTTGATCAAGCCGCCCATGTCCCGTAAATCATCCGATCCGCTGATTTTGATCATGATGCCAACCAGCAGGAAGAGTGCAGCCTTGATCAGCATGTCATGAATGATATATAGAATGGAACCCGATAAAGCCTGTTCATTCATGATGGAGATGCCGTATAGAATAACCCCGACGGCGATGATGATATTGTAAATGATGATTTTTTTTACATCCCAATAAGCTATCGCACCAATGACACCGATGATAATGGTCAAGATTGCAAGTATCGCAAGGAATGTATGGGTGAAATCCTGGTCATGATAAAACATCAGTGTATAGGTCCGGAAAATGGAATAGATCCCGACCTTTGTCAGCAATGCCCCGAATAGAGCCATCACTGGAATGGGCGGAGCATAATAAGAACCAGGCAGCCATTGGAAAAGCGGGAAAATGGCTCCCTTCAAACCGAAGACGATCAGAAAGCCAATCGCTATCACCGAGATGATTCCAGGCTGGTTGACTTCCGTTATCCTTTGACTGATGTCCGCCATGTTCAATGTTCCTACGACTGAATAAAGATAAGCCACCATGATGACGAAAAAGGAAGAGGATAGTACATTGACGATGATATACTTCAATGATTCCCTCAGCTGGATTTTCGTCCCTCCCAGTACAAGCAGCACGTAGGAAGCCATCAGCATGACTTCGAAGAATACGAATAGATTGAAAAGATCCCCCGTAAGGAAGGCACCGTTTACCCCGATCAGTAAAAATTGGAATACAGGATAGTAATAATGTCTTTCACGTTCTTCCCCTATGGAGTAAAACGAGTAAAGCAGTATGGCCAATCCAATGATATTCGTGGTCAGTACGAGCAGCGAAGATAGCATATCTGCGACGATCACGATCCCGAATGGCGCCTCCCAGCTTCCGACGCCTAAAGTCAAGATGCCTTGATTATGGACCGTAAACACTAGATAAAGGGAAATTACAATTCCGATAAGAGAGGAAAAAAGCGATATCCCTCTTTGCAGCTTGATTTTTTTTGCAAAGAATATGAGCAGGATGCCTGTGAAAAGCGGCCATAAAACAGGCATGAAAGTAAGATTATTCATTCGTTTCCGTACCTCTCATTTCTTCCATGTCATCCGTACCGAGTTCCTGGTAGGTCCGATAAGCCAGTACCAGCAGAAATGATGTGACGCCGAAACTGATGACGATCGCCGTCAAGATAAGCGCTTGCGGAAGCGGATCGACATAGGATGCAGCTTCATCACTCAGCAATGGAACGGAACCGCCTTTCAAACCGCCCATCGTCAAAATCAAAAGGTGGGCGCCGTGACTGAGCAGCCCGGTACCGATTATGATTCTTAAAATGCTTTTGGAAAGCATTAAATAGGTCGCACACATAAATAGTATTCCAATGACAAATGCCATTAAAAGTTCCATTATTCACTCTCCCCTATCGTTTGAATAATGGTCATCGTTACACCAACAACCACAAGATAAACACCCAGATCAAAAAGTACCGCGGTATGAAGCGAGATGTGCCCAAGAAGCGGTAAATCAACATATTGATAAACATGTGTCATGAGGGGCACCCCGAACACCAGCCCACCGGCCACGGTCAGGCTTGATATGAACAGGCCTGAACCGATCATTAACTTATAGTCAATCGGCAAAATGCCGGTGACGGTTTTAATGTCGAAAGCGAGCAACAGCAGGACTATGGCGGCTGAAGTCATTAAACCGCCGACAAACCCGCCGCCTGGCGAATAATGCCCGCCTAAAAAGATGGCTACCGCAAACAGCAAGATAACAAAGGCGGCGACTTTCGTAACCGTTTGGAGAATCAGGTCATTTTGCTTCATGATTTATCTTTCCCCCCTGTCAAACGCAATTTGATCATCGCGAATATTCCGAGCGCAGCGATGGAAAGGACAGTGATTTCAAACATCGTATCAAGTCCGCGGAAGTCAACGAGAATGACATTTACGACGTTTTTCCCGCCTGCCTCCTTATAAGCATTTTCAAGATAGTAACTGGATATGGAATCAAATAGTTTATTGCTATGTGCCGATAAGGCGATCAATGTGACGATGACTCCTACACCAATGGATATCATGGCATTATTCAACTTGAACGTCATCCGTTCTTCCTTTCTGCTTGCCATTAACGGGAGGTGGAAGAAACAGAGCAAAAACAGCGATACCGAAATCGTTTCGATGACTAGTTGAGTCAAGGCTAAATCCGGTGCCCGCAGCAAAACGAAAAATAGGGAAATCGTATAACCGACGGCTCCTAAGATGATAATGGAAGTTAAACGGGATCTTGCAAACAGAATGGCGACCGAGCCAATCACGATGATTCCGGCTAATACCAATTCATATATGCCGATCGGGGCAAAATTCCCTGCATCCAATTTAAATGCATCCTTCCAATAGAGCGTAAAGCCCAAGGAAAGAATGAAGAAAAGGAAGATTGAAAGCAGATATGTCCGAATCGAACCTGTCATTAATACTTTCATGACGAAGGATGCTGAACGTTCGAGCCCTCTTACCCCGTTATCATACAAAGCATTCAGGGAGATGCGTTCAGGAATCCACTGAGTGACTTTCTGCCACTTCGGAAGCGTTTTGTATAATAGAATTCCAAATGCTATGATGCCGATGGTCATCCATACTTCAGGTTCGAATCCATGCCAGAAGGCGATATGGACTTGGAAATCCGGTCCCGCCAAGCTTGGCTGTATGCCGGCTACTGCTGGTTTAATGATGGATGAAGACAGCAAGTTTGGAAAAATACCGAAAACGATGACCAACGAAGCAAGGATGATCGGGGATATCAGCATCCCGACCGGTGCCTCGTGGGGCTTTTTTTCCAAAAGTTGTAACTGAAGTTTGCCTGTAAAGGGTTTGAGCACGACAATCATGCTATAAATAAAAGTGAATACACTGGCTACCCATGCAACCACAGGGAACAGGACCCCCCATGTCTCCATATTGAAGATATCCAATTCCAATACATTCACCATGCTGGCCAGGAACATTTCCTTGCTCAAAAAACCATTGAAGGGCGGAAGTCCAGCCATTGAAAAAGCACCTATCACAGCGACGGTGAAAGTGATTGGCATCAACTGCATCAATCCGCCAAGCTTTCTGATATCACGCGTACCGGTTTCATGATCAATGATGCCTGCAACCATGAATAGGCTCCCTTTAAAGGTCGCATGATTAATCAAGTGGAATACTGCTGCAACCGTGGCTGCCAAGTATATATTTTCCCCCAACGTTTCATAGTGGAGTGCCGCAGCACCAAGTCCCAAAAGCGACATGATCAATCCGAGCTGACTGATGGTGGAAAAAGCGAGAATCCCCTTCAAATCAGTCTGCTTGATTGCAGAGAATGAGCCCCAGAACAGGGTGATCAATCCGGCGATCGAAACGAGCCAGAACCATAATCCCGATTCTGCAAAAACAGGGCTTAATCGGGCAACCAAATAAATGCCAGCCTTGACCATTGTGGCGGAATGAAGGTAAGCACTGACCGGAGTAGGGGCTTCCATCGCGTCAGGAAGCCAAATATGGAATGGGAACTGTGCGGATTTAGTGAACGCGCCAAGCAGCACAAGCAAAAGTGCAGGAACGAAGAGCGAGTGGTCCATAAGTTCCCCGCTTTGGGCAATCAATTCACGTATGCTGAATGTGTTCCCCATAATGGAAAGGAGAATGATGCCTCCAAGCATGCTTAAGCCTCCAAACACAGTGATCAGCAGCGATTTCTGCGCCCCGTAACGTGAACGCTCCCTCTCATTCCAATATCCTATCAATAGAAAAGATGATAAACTCGTGAATTCCCAAAACGAATAAAGGACTATTAGATTATCGGAAAGGACGACACCAAGCATCGCCCCCATGAAAAGCAAAAGGAAGACGTAAAATTGGTTCAGCTTTTCTTTCTCCTTCGATAAATAGAAAATTGAATAAAGAACGACGAGTGAACCAATACCTGTAATGAGCAAGGCAAACAAAAGCCCTAGTCCATCGACATAGAAATCAACATCTATTCCGAGAGAAGGAATCCATGTTGCGCTTTCCATAACGATATCCCCTTGTTTGGTCAAGGAAATGAACCTTGAAAAATAGGTGAAAAGGAGAATCGGTAAAATAAATACAAACCAACCTGTATGTATTTGTCGGAATAGTTTGTACAATATTGGTACAATAAGTGCTAATAGAAACGGTGATAATACCGCCCAATGAAGTAAAGACATAAACTCCCCCCTTTTTTAAAAAACGAAGTCAGTCGTCTTATTATGCTTTTTTCACGCAATCCTAGACGTTAGGAAATCTTCGTTGAATATGTATTTTTTTATCGAATGCTTGCCTCGCTTAAAAGTATAACGCAATTTATGTGGGTTTGCATGGCTTTAAAAACGGTGAAGGCCAACTTGAATGATGTTTTATATATAGGTAGAAAAGGAGGGGAAAACGTCCTGAAAAATTTATTAAAAAAAGTTTTTCAACGGTGAATGAGTAGAGTATCCATTGTGAAATCGTGGATTATCTTGCATAATATAGGATAAAAGACACATGGATGGAGAAATCATGAAAAACACCTATTTATTTAGCTATTTACCAATCATTTCAATCCTATTGTTCAGCCTCTCATTTGCCATTTATGGGGAAATGCAAATGCTCAAGTTATTTGGAAATTTGGGAATCTACCAAGGGATGCTGGAATTCTTTTCTGAAGCCGGCATCAAGCTCGCGCTGCTGATCGTATTGCTCCTTTTATTCTTCAGGGTTTTTGCTGCATTGAAGCTGATCTCCGATACGATATTGGAGCTGTCTTTATTATTCTTTTCCAAGGATTCGGAGGGTAAAGCCCTGAACAGTGTAAGAAAGGGATCTGTCATTTATGTGATTGGCGGTGCCTGTTCATTGTTCAGCGTTCAATTCATCTTCGGGCTTGGGTCGATCTTTATCGCGACGAATGTCGTGGCTTTAATTTATTTTGTCAATAAGTTGAGCCCGAGCCTGAATTTGTCGAGGCTAGTGGGATTGGTCTTCTTTCCAATCTTCGTGTGGACGGCACTGATTTCAATAGTCGCTTATGCGGGATTGAAGCTCTATAACAGCGTCATTGCAAGTCTTCCCATATAGCGAAAAAGAAGGTGCCATTGCGGCACCTTACAGAATGTAGACATGAACTGCCCCGTAAATGTTAGACACCAAACTAACATTTACGGGGTGTTTTTTATGGCTAATTTTTCTGCCGAACAGAAAATATTCATTGTACGACTTTACCTTGAAGGAAAGCACAGCTATATGGATCTTCAGAAAATATTTGAAGTTTCTTATCAAATGATTCAAGGATGGGTTCGTTTATACCAAATTCAAGGAGCCGATGGATTTAAGAAATCCTATACAAGTTATTCTACGGAGTTTAAAATGGATGTACTTAATTATATGAATGAAACGGGTATATCTTCTTACGACGCAGCCGCAAGGTTTAATATTTCATCTCCAGCGCTAATTCGGACGTGGAGAATAAATGTTAATGCCTATGGATTAGATGCCCTAATTTCTAAGAAAAAGGGGAGACCATCCATGAAAAAAGATATCAATCCATCCAAACAAATTGAAGGTTCGGTTAAAGAGCTTGAAGAACGAATTAAACAACTGGAAATGGAGAATGCGTATTTAAAAAAGTTAAATACTTTAGTTCAAATGCAGGAAAAATTACAACCAAAATCAAAGCGCAAGTAATTTATGAACTAAAGTCCATTTATAAGGTTGTGGCCTTAATTAAAGTCGCTGATATTCCACGTAGCACGTACTATTATTGGGAAAAACGCTTGAATCGAGAAGATAAGTATTCGAAGGTAAAAGCCACTATTCAGTCTATCTATCATGAACATAAAGGACGTTACGGTTATCGTCGTATCACAAAAGAGTTAAAAAAATATGGGTTTTCTCACAATCCAAAGACCATCAACCGCCTCATGAATGAAATGGGCGTAAAATGTTTAGTCCGTATGAAAAAGTATCGTTCATATAAGGGGCGTGTTGGTCGAATTGCCCCCCATATTTTACAACGTGATTTTCAAGCCGAGAAAATGAATCAAAAATGGGTAACAGACGTAACGGAATTTCATTTATTTGGGGAGAAACGTTACTTATCCCCTATCCTTGATTTATGTAATGGTGAAATTATTGCCTACAAAGTGATGAAACGGCCTGTTTATAAACTTGTTGGAGATATGTTAGATGAGGCGATTAAACACCTAAAACCAGAAGATACGGTCATCCTCCATTCGGATCAAGGGTGGCATTATCAAATGAAGAAGTATCAAAAAACCTTAAAAGATTCCCGCATTATACAAAGCATGTCCCGTAAGGGAAATTGTTTAGATAACGCAGTCATGGAAAACTTTTTTGGCTTGTTAAAGTCTGAATTGCTTTATCTCCAAGAGTTTGAAAGTATGGAGCACTTTGAAAAGGAATTAGATGATTATATTCATTACTATAACCACAAACGAATGAAGGTAAAATTAAAAGACCTGAGTCCGATAGAATACCGAACTCAGGTCTTAGAAGCTGCTTAAATTATATGTCTAACTTTATTGGGTCAGATCAACAATAATGAGTTGCCTACAGTTTTTTTGAGGAAATGTAAGAAGGTTGATTTCCACTCCAGGCACTCGCTTTCCGCGGGCGGTCCGGGAGCCTCCTCGGCGCCAGCGCCTGCGGGGTCTCCCTTTGACGCGCTTTTCCCGCAGGAGTCTCGTACCTTCCGCTCCAATCAACTTTGTTTTAGCATTTAGATGGAACTTCTTTTGTCGACAACAGGAAGGTGCCATCAGACTGTAGACAACCAGGATAATATCAAAGCAAGCGGCTAGCATTGTCTTGGCTAGCTGGTTATTCGCCAGGAGTGTCGCGAATTTTTTCAATCCATTGAGGTTTCATCCCCTGTAAAACAAATCATAGAGTAGACCATGTCTTGTTTTAAAATCATGGTAATAATTCCATGATCAAATCGTGTCAGGGATTGAGACCATTCCGAACCTCATTTTATTGACAAACTAAGAAGGTGCCATTGCGGCACCTTCTTTTTTCACTCGGCAGTCTGGCTGATATCTTTCCAAATCAATAGATGGGGTGAATGTGAATAAATGGATTGTAGATTGGATGGCTTGTCCCTTCCAATCCAAACCCCTGTAGTATAGTGTGCTGTCAGACCGACAAACCACATGTCTTTGACATCATTGGTCGTACCGGTTTTACCGCCGACATAATCTGTAGGAAAGTAGGCTTTGCGGGCTGTTCCGGATAGGGTTGTTTCATGGAGCAGCTGCCGCATCTTGGCTACGGTGCGTTTGTTCCATATCTCCTTGGAGCGGTCTTTCCATTTATAAAGGACTTTACCTTCTTGGTCGGTGACTTTTGTAATGGCACGCGCTGGCTGATAGTTTCCGTCATGGAAGGAAGTATAGGCATTTGTGAGTTCAAGGGGACTCATGCCATATTCGAATCCGCCTATGGCCGAACTCGTATGGTGGTCTTTTTTGCTCACCTTATTAAAGTCGAAAGTATCCAGGTACTTGAAACTCGTTTCCATCCCCGTCTTTTCAAAGAGTCTTATGGCGGGTGTGTTATAGGACTGAGCGAAGGCAGTTCTAAGTGTGACCATCCCATAGCTGTCGCCGCTATAATTCTTTGGACAATAGCTATTGCTGCAATAGCTTGCTCCGCTTACGAGCTGATTGATGTCAGCATCCGTTTCTTCTAAATAGGGAGCATAATCGAGAAGCGGCTTAATCGCTGACCCTGGCTGCCTATAGCTTTGGTATGCCCGGTTGAAAGAATTTTTTTTATAATCTTTTCCCCCAATCAAAGAGACAAGCTCGTGCGTATGATGCTGTATAACCACTAAAGCTCCCTCGATATCATTGACACCAATTTTTGATTGTACAGCAGTCTTTGATTGTGTTTGCAGTTTAGTATCGAGTGCGGTATGGATGGTTACACCGGAATTCAAAAGCTTTTTGACCTTTTTATCCAACTCGGCTTCCGCGTTCTTACGTATAGCGACATCAGTGCTTTGCAGAGATTTGTCGAGACCCTCGGAGGATGCCACCAGGTTTTTCAATTCCTGATGAACATATGTCACGTAATCGGGATATAAGTCGACCGGGGTGGACAAGTCTAATTTAATCGTACTTTTGATAAGCTTTTCGTACTCGGACTGTTCTAAAGCACCATTGGCAACCATTTGTTCCAGCATTCTCTCCTGACGCTTTTTCGTCGCATCGAAATGTTCAAGGGGATTATAGTATTCCGGATTATTAGGGATTGCGGCAAGGAAGGCAAGTTCCGCCTTGGTTAACTCTCCAGTCGGTTTACTGAAATAATATTGGGAAGCAGCTTCGATTCCATAAGCTCCATTACTGAAATAGATGGCATTCAAATACAGCTCCATGATTTCCGGTTTTGATTTTTTTCGCTCTATCTGATAGGCATAAATGAGTTCGCTGAGTTTTCGGTTATATGTCCTATCATGTGATAGATAAACATTCCTGGCCAGTTGCTGGGTAATGGTACTGCCGCCTTGTTCGATTGTTTTATTTTGTGAATTGATAAGAAGCGCCCTGCTTATGCCGGATAGGTCGATTCCTGCATGATCATAAAATTTCTGGTCCTCTGTAACGATGAACAGATTTTCCAGGAAAAGGGGGATGTCTTCAAGTTTTAAGTAAGTCCGTTTCTCACCAGTGGAAATTTCACTGATGACCTTTCCATTTGCGGCCTTCATGTAACTATTCTGAGCCAGTTCTATCGATTCAACAGGAATCCGCTCGTCGAGTACATGATAGGGAGATTGCGCTAAGGACCACTCCTGATTGGAAAGGAAAATGAAAAGGATCAATACGGGAACTAAGAGGGAAATCGTGATATAGCCAAGATACGTGCGCATAGTTCAACTTCCTAACTAATATATTTTTAGTATGTCCTTGGAATGAAGGAATGAAAAAATGGTACTTTTGGTTCATTCATCCATCATAATCCAAAAAAGGTAGACAATAAAGAGTTTTGGGTAAATTAGGTATGACGGCGAGCGCGGTATCCGAATGGCAAAGAAATAACTTTCTAAATCTTCTGTTATAATAATCTCGTGAGAAAAAACCATGTTTGTTTATATGTTGATGTCAGGAATATGAAGGGGGTCATAAAAATGGAGGAACAACAGCAATATGTATTCATAGATTTTGAATTTACGATGCCGGAAGGAAAAGCCAATCCAACGGGGTTTTATCCGGAAATCATTGAGGTTGGTTTAGTCACCGTCATTAATGAGACCATTGAGGAACAATTCTCATCTTTTGTTAACCCAGTGAAATTTCCAGTTTTAACGGGAAGGTGCAAGAAGTTCTTGAACATTACCCAGGATCAGGTGGACCGGGGGATTTCATTTGAAGAGCTGGTTGCGTTATTGAAGAAAATAGATGAACAGCACCCGACGACGATTGTTACTTGGGGAAATATGGACATGAAGGTGCTTCGCCAGAATTGTCAGAAGGCAGGATTGGATTTCCCTTTTTCAGGGAAGGAAAATGATCTATGCCTGGAGTATAAACGCTTTTTCGGGGATCAAAATCAAACCGGACTTTGGAAAGCTGTACAGGCCTATGGCAAAGAAGGGACAGGCAAGCATCATAGGGCTCTCGATGATGCGATTACGACATATAATATCTTTAAGTTAGTGGAGAAAGATAAAAGTTATATGAAAAATCATGAACCGACGACAATTGGCGACCGCATTGATTTATCAAAGGTATTGAATCATTTAGTGTTATAAAAGCCAAATCATATACTACTGATTTGGCTTTTAAGCTTTATTTGAAATAATCCGCCGCTAGATCTTCAAGCAACTGTAAGCTTTTATCATTCCACTCTGTTTGGGCTTCGCTTAAAGTGCCTTTCATTTTATCAACAGCTTCTCTTAAGGATTCCTTATACTCCGGAATCTCCTCATCGAAAGTCCTTACCATATTTTTTGGTACATTGGTTTGTTCCCGGAATGCAAGAGCACGCCGCTGATGGAACATGGACACTTCCGTTTGCTTCGGGTTATGAAGATCTCCTTGCATGGGGTGCTTCAAAACAGCCAACACTTTAACAAGATATGCAGCAGGTCTGATATCGGTGACTTCCCCGATGTATTTTCCAGTTTTATATATGGCGGTAACCTTATCGCCGATTTTAAAATCCTGTTCTGACATTTCCCTACCACCTTTCTTTTAACTTCCTTCATGATACATAAGAACAACGATTTTTTACAGCGAATTTGTTCAATTTCGTAAAGATGCTTTTTTTATGAAAATCGTGTAAAGTGTACAAATGAAGATGGAAAATGGTGTTTCATGCCATTTTATTTTAAAAAGAAAGAGGTTATGTACAATGACAAACTTTCCGCAATTAACAAGTGAAGTTTTGGAAAATGAAAAAGCGGTCATCATGCAAACGACGATGGGCGATATTAAAATTAAACTATTCCCTGAACTGGCTCCAAAGACAGTGGAGAATTTCTTGACACATGCTGAAAACGGTTATTACGAAGGAATCATCTTCCACCGTGTCATCAAGGATTTCATGCTTCAAGGCGGAGATCCGACAGGGACTGGAATGGGTGGAGAAAGTATTTGGGGAGCTCCATTTGAGGACGAGTTCTCCATGCAATTATTCAATTTGCGCGGAGCTCTTTCCATGGCTAATGCAGGCCCGGGAACAAACGGCAGCCAATTCTTCGTCGTACAAGCCCAGCACGTGGACAGCAGGATGGGTGAGCAAATGAAGCAAGCCGGTTATCCGGAAGAAATCATCAGTGCTTATATGGAACAAGGAGGCACACCATGGCTGGATCATAAACACTCTGTTTTTGGACAAGTGGTCGAAGGCATGGACGTTGTTGATACGATTGCTAACGTAGAGACAGTTGCGGGAGACAAGCCAGCAGTGGACGTTGTCATTAAAGGGATCACCATTTTATAAATAAAAGATAAGCGAGGGGCTCAGTGCCTCTCGTTTTTTATGTTTTAGTGGATTAGGCCCACTAGTGGATTGTTCTGGTAATTGATATAATGAGAGATGAAGTTTAATTCCCTATCAGGAAGGATGTAACGGATGGACTTTCTCGATCATGCTTTACTAGGTTTGTTTCTTTACTTTCCGGAAGACAAGACTGAATATATCTCGGCTGGTATAACTTGCTTCATTTTTTTAGTGGCGGCCGTTTTTACGATGAGGGCAATTATAAGATATTCAAAGAAGGAAGAATTGAAAACGAAGCAATTCGAAGATGAGGTCACCAGAAGGAACCAGCGTATAAAGGATGATACCATTTCCTGATCCCGGAAGATGCCTGCATCGCGAGCCCCGTTTTTTGATATTGATTATCTGAATATGAATGGTATTATGTTTTGTTAGAAGGTCGTAAAGAATTAAATGTTCCCTTCTTAGCATAAGCATTTTATACTATAAGCATAGAGATAGAAACTTTGGGGGCGTAATTGGTTATGCAAATCGTAGCTAAAAGAATGATTGCGGCAGATACGGTCAAGGACTTTTTCATTCAGCACTGGGAGACGACTCAAGTCGTTTTTTCAAGAGGCTTGTTTCATTATGCGGAACTTGAGGGTTTTGGGTGATGGACGAGAATGGAAAAATCACGGGATTGGGAACATACAAATTATCCGACCATGTATGTCAGATCATCTCTTTGAACAGTGAGCATGAGAATCAAGGTGTGGGCTCATCATTGCTTTATGTGATGGAAAATATCGCTAAGGAAAAAAATTGCCATACTATTAAAGCGATTACAACGAACGATAATCTACAGGCGTTGAAGTTTTTTCAAAAGCGTGGTTATGTCATTTCGGAAATCGTTAAAAATGCCGTGGAAGAATCACGGAAAATCAAGCCGGAAATACCATTTTACAGTTTTGATGGAATTCCGATCCGAGACGAGATCATACTGGAGAAATGCTTATAATAAGGTGAAATTCACCTGGATATTGATAGGGGGAATGGTTATGTTTAAGAAAATGGCGGCTGATGCCCTTGGTCTTAGTGATATTGGAAGTGTGATTAGTCCTGCAGATTATGACAAGGTGGATGCAGATGATTATATTATGCATGAAGATGGGGAAAAAATTTATTTCCTGATTAAATCGAAAACCGATGAGTACTGTTTCACGAATCAAGCGTTCATACATTTGGACGGCACAAGTGCGATTAGCAAAAAGCGAACACTTACAAGATATAGCTACAGCCAGTATACGATCTCCAATGCCACGCTTGAAACCGCAGGGACAGTGGATTTGGATGCAGAAATTAAATTTTCGATCGGTGCAAAGACTTTCTCCATTGATGTCCATAAGAAATTCATTGAAGAATTAAAAGACTTGTTCAAATCACTCGTTAAAATATCGGAAATTTGCCATGAGAATGAATTTGCCCTTCAATATGCCCAGCAAAGCGTAAACCTTGCTTCTTCCACTTTGAACCAGGTTCGCACTGATGGAAGCCAAATGGCTGCAAGCTTCAAGGAAATTAATTCGGCCGCTTTCGATTGGTTGATGGACAGCCGGAAAAAGTACCATGTGAAAGATTTTGGCTTTGTTTTTGAGAAATATATCAATAATTAAAAAAGAAGGCGAACACAACATTTTGTGTTCGCCTTCTTTTTTAATTATTCAAATCACTCAATCCCGGGCTATGTTCATTTGGCATATCCGGCATTTCAGGCACAGGGAATCCTTTTGGCGGCTCGGTAACAGCAAGGTTTCCGCCATTTCGGCTCGGTGTCTCCCCTTGGAAAATCTCGCCGATTCGTGTTTGATCCATCCTGAAATTGAATTGGGCATTATGGTAACCTAAATCCACATATTTGCGGCATTCAGGATATTTGTTCAAATCATAATTAGGTACAGGGAAGATTTTCCCCCAGTCGACGCCAAGCGTTTCTAATGCCTTGGCAAATGCATTTTGGTGGGCATTGTCGCGAACCATTAAAAATGCCAGTGTTTCGCGCATTGATTTATTGGAACTCATTTCATAAATTCTGGACTTTTGCAGGACTCCCGTAGATTCAAGCATGACATTATTCAAAAGGTTGGCCACAAGATTACCGTGATCATAAACCCATGATCCGTTCCATGGATTGCCGCCAGCATCGACGGGCAGGGATGCTTTCGCACCGATGATGAAATGGTGAGGGTTTGCGCCGCCTTTGATGACTTCATCCAATGGGGCGTCATCGATACCGGAATCTCCAGGCATATCCCCGCCAGCATCATTCAGCAGCTGATTGATGGTAGATTGGACAAGTTCAACATGGCTCAGTTCCTCCAAGAAAACTCCGCGAATTAAATCACGATATTGTTTAGCCTTGCCGCGAAAGTTGGCGCTTTGGAAAGAATATTGCATCATCGTCCGCATTTCACCGAATTGCCCTCCAAGCGTTTCCTGGAGCACTTTTGCAGCATTTGGATCAGGCTTATCGGGAACGATCATATTGATTAAGTCTTCTTTATAGAAATACAAATGGAAGCCCTCCTTAAAATTAATATTTCTAAGTTAGCTTCTGTTATCTGAATTAATTTATTCCTAAGGTAAAAAGTACCTTTATGGAATGACGGGAAGAGAGAAATACTAGAGGGAAGAACGATTTTGAAAGGATGTTGCACATGCTATCCAATCAGCAGCTAAAAGAATTTCAACAGCAATTGCAGCAAACGAAGCAAGAGTTGGAAGAACGATTAAATGATTCAGGCAACCACGATTTAAGAAGAAGCCTGGAGGATTCGACTGGTGAGTTATCGAGTTACGATAATCATCCCGGAGATGAAGGAACCGAGTTATATGAACGGGAAAAGGATTTGGCCCTTACCGAGCATGATCGGGATGAAATAAGGGATATTGAACGAGCGCTTTCTGCCATCGAGGCAGGTGAGTATGGCAAATGCGAGGTTTGTTCAAAGGAAATACCTCTTGAACGTTTGAAAGCAATCCCTACAACGACTTATTGTGTCGAGCATACTCCCTCACAGGAAACTTCGGACAATCGGCCGGTGGAAGAGGAAGTGCTCGGACCCCCATTCGGGAGGTTTGATTATGATGACCGGCATGAATCGGTTGCCTACGATGCGGAAGATTCTTGGCAGGATGTTGCCAGTTATGGAACATCTGAATCGCCTTCCGATTTCGTAAATCCGCCAAACGATTACGAAGATATGTATGTCGAGTCCGAAGAAAATGTCGGCTATGTCGAAAATTATGAAAATTTCGTTGGTGTGGATATGTACGGGGAAGAGGTAACGGTTTATCCAAACTCCCAATATGAAGAATTGAAGGAAGAACTTTTTGAAGAAAATATTCAAACCCCGTTTGGGGATTTGCCCCGATATGAGCATGATCCTTATGTGGATGAAGAAAAAGATTAAAATGAAGAACCAGGATTCTAAGCCTGGTTCTTTTTTTATTTAAGAAAAAGCCAATTTCAACCGGTTTAGCCCATCCATCATGACGCTGCGTGAACAACCGAGATTCATTCGGACGAAACCTTCTCCGCCAGGTCCGTATTTAGAACCAGGCTCCAATGCGAGCTTCCCTTGATGGATCAGCCGATCCTTTATTTCCTTGTCGTTCAATCCAAGGTCACGGCAGTCAATCCATAAAAGGTAAGAGGCTTCCGGATGCATGACATGCAGTGAAGGAATTTCGGCTGCAATGAATTCCTCTGCCACTTTTATATTCTCCTCAATGTAGCCTATCATGTCTTCAAGCCATTCCAAGCCCTCCCGATACGCGGCTTCCATTGCTGTTAAGGCAAAGATGTTAAGACCATGGAAGGCCAGTTTCGTTTGCGCCATTTGCAGTTGCTTCTGCAATCTTTCATTACTGGTGATCAGGAATGAGGCCTGAAGGCCGGCAATATTGAATGTTTTGCTTGGCGCCATCAATGTAACGGTCCTATCCGCTAATTTTTCTGAAAGGGAGCCAATCGGATAATGCTTGGATGTTGTATGGAATAAGTCAGCATGTATCTCATCACTGACGATGACTACATCATATTTTTCACATAGCTCCCCGATCCGTAGGAGTTCGTCCTTTGTCCAAACGCGTCCGCCAGGGTTATGCGGACTGCAAAAAAGGAATAGTTTCACTCCGCTTTTCAGCTTGTCCTCAAAATCGTTGAAATCAATCTCGAAGCGGTCCTTTTCAATGATAAGGGGACTATTGACCACTTCCCGGTCATTGTTTTTGATCATATCAAAAAATGGGGTATAGACGGGAGATTGTAACAGTATTTTATCGCCCGGGTTCGTGAATGCCTGGATGGTTGTACCGATTGCGGAAACGACGCCGGAGCTGAATGAAATCCACTTCTTATCGATTTGCCAGGAGTGCCGGTCTTTAAGCCAGCTTTGAATTTCAGTGAAGACCGTTTCAGAAGGGACGGTATAGCCGAAAATCGGATGATTCAAGCGTTCCATCAATGCCTTTTGAATGCCCTCAGGAGATGGGAAGTCCATATCGGCAACCCACATTGGCAGAACATCCTCGCGCCCATATAAGGATGTGAGGGAGTTTTTATCCCATTTTGCAGACCCTGAATTTTCCCTGTTGATTTGTTCTTCAAAAATTGATTTGTTCAAAATATCCACCACCGAATAAAAATTTGTCGTCTTCGCGAAAAGCCTGTTGTTATGATACTATGATATCATGTTCTTTGAAAATATTGAGCAGGTGATAAATTAGATGGATACACAGCAAATGAATTTAGCGTTGGTTGCCGTTTTACAAGAATGGGACCCTTTCAAGATAGGTTGGGATCTATATGAGCCGGAAATTGCAGATACGGTCGTAGCAATCCGGGATATAGATGACCCGAAGGAACTGGCGGAAAAAATAAAATCCATTTACGAGTTCGCATTTGATGAGTCCATTCAGATGGAAAAGTGCCTGGACGTTGCACGAAAGCTGCTCATCATAAAAAATGATACCAGCTGTTCGATATAAAGGTGAAAAAGGTGTACCCGGAAATCAGGGGCACCTTTTTTACGTAGTTTTTTGCTCTATACCCATAGTTTGTTCAGTTAACTGATGGTTTGTGCAGTATACTCGTGAATTTCAGCGATTTACTCGTGAGATTCGGCGATTTACTGGTGAATTGTGCTTTTACTCGTAAGTTTGTGTAGTTTACTCGTAAGTTTTGGCGATTTACTCGTGAGTGGTCAGCGATTTACTCGTGAGTTTACGTTGGGGTGGCTACTCCAATAAACCCCTTAATTAGTTGGTACACTTCTTCAGGTTTCTCTTCTGGAAGAAGGTGCCCGGTATCCTCAATGACAACAAGCTCGGAATTAGGCAGGTCTTCATGGAGCCTTTCGCCGATATTCAATGGCACCACTCGATCATGTCTTCCCCAAATAAGCAGGCATGGTGTATGAATATCACTAAGGTCCTCCTTCAGCAAATCGATTTCCTTATCTCGAAGCATTCTTCCCAATGCCCGGAAAATATCATGCTTCTTTATGAATGGCTTTAGATATCCCTGCCGCATTTCATCGTCAATCATCGCCGGGTCATGGACGACATTTTTCAAGTTCTTTTCGATACCTGATTTTTGCAGATACCGTTTTATCCCGTATGAAAAGAAAGGCAGGTAACTGACCATCTTCATTTTTTCCGAATAGCCGGGCTGATAGCCTGAGCCGGCAAGTAGAATGGCATGGTCGACAAGGTCAGGATATGACTTGATGAGCTGCAGGGAAATCTGCCCGCCCATGGAATGGCCGATGATACTGAATTTCCTGATTCCTTTTCCCTCCAGGAACATAACGATGGATTTAGCGATGTTTCGGAATGAATATGTATATCGATAATCTTTGCCGCTTTGCCCGAATGGCGGGAGGTCTATGGAGATCACATTGTATTCCTTGATTAAATGGGGGACTAATTTACGGAAACTGAAGCTCGATGACAAAAATCCGTGAAGCAGGACAAGGGTGGGGAGAGAATCATCGATTCGGTCATATTCAAAATAGATTTCGATATTCCCTACCCATTCGAGACCTTTGGTTGTATGACTTTCCACATAAGCTCCTCCTCCGTTATTGTTCCATGATAAAAACCTATGTTACCCTGAATATTCCAAAAAAGGTCCTATAATACTGTTGCATAACAGTAATTGTAATAATAACGATGAAAAAACACAATTACTATAACAGGTCACCAGCCAATTTTGATATAATAGTGTAAGTTTATCCTGACAGCATAGGACTTATTAAATTATATTGTCATATAGGATTTTTAAAAAGTCTAATAAGGTAATTCGTGAGACTATCTGCCAGCCAAACCATCACAGCTAAATTAGTGAATTCCAAAAGGGGGGTTTTCCAATGCACTTGAATGAAGAGGAATTGGAAGTCTTGAGAATCATTGAAAATAACAGCCGGATTGATCTGAAGGATTTGGCTAAAATGACCGATCAATCAGATTCGGACATTGAAATAACATTGAAGAAACTGGAAGATATGCGGGTCATTGTACGTTACTTAACAGTCATTAACTGGGCTAAAGTGGATGAATACCATGGTGTCACAGCGATGATCGATGTAAAGGTCACTCCAAAACGTGGCGTCGGTTTCGATGATGTTGCAAAAAGGATTTACAAATTCAAGGAAGTCGAGTCCGTTTATTTAATGTCTGGGGCTTATGATCTTTCAGTCATTGTCGAAGGGCGTTCGATGAACGAAGTGGCAAGCTTCGTTTCGGAAAAACTTTCGACACTGGATTCCGTCATTTCTACGACGACTCACTTCATAATGAAAAAATACAAGCATGATGGCACCATTTTTGATCAAACTGAAGAAGATAAGCGGATAGTGGTGTCACCATGATTAAAACGAGTTATGTTTCAAAAACGATTGCAGAGCTTAAGCCATCAGGCATCCGCCGCTTTTTCGACTTGGCAGCCAATTTGGAAGGGGTCGTTTCGCTTGGTGTAGGTGAACCGGATTTCGTTACATCTTGGGCGGTAAGGGAAGCGGCGATCAACTCCCTGGAGGAAGGATATACCTCATATACGGCCAATGCCGGATTATTTGAATTAAGGTCGGAAATCAGCCGGTATATGGAGAAGCAGTTCCATGTTTCGTATAGACCGGATGATCAAATCATTGTCACGGTCGGAGCAAGCCAGGCCCTCGATATTGCCCTGAGGACCATCTTGAATCCAGGTGAAGAAGTCATTGTCGTCGAACCTTGTTTCGTCGCCTATGCACCGCTTGTGACCATGGCAGGGGGAATACCGGTCACGGTCCAAACATCCAAGGAAGAAGACTTTAAGCTGACTCCCCAACAACTCGAAGCGGCGATCACGCCTAAAACGAAGGCCGTTTTAATCTGTTCACCGAATAACCCGACGGGAACCCAGCTTGGGCAGGAAGAATTAGTGATGCTTGCTGACATCGTTAAAAAGCATGACTTGCTGGTCATTTCCGATGAAATCTATGCCGAACTTGCTTATGATGAGGAATTCACTTCTTTTGCTGCCGTTGACGGCATGCTTGAGCGGACAATTGTCATCAATGGGTTTTCGAAAGGGTTTGCGATGACTGGGTGGCGTCTTGGGTTCGTTTGTGCACCTAAGGAAATTTCCGAAGCGATGCTTAAGCTTCACCAATATGCGATGATGTGCGCGCCGACCGTTGCCCAGCATGCTGCATTGGAAGCTTTAAAGAACGGGATGCAGGATGTGGAAGAAATGCGTCGGAGTTATCGGAGAAGACGAAATTATATCGTGAAATCATTTAACGATATGGGTCTGGATTGCCATAATCCCGGCGGGGCTTTTTATGCTTTTCCATCAATCGAAAGAACGGGGATGACTTCGATGGAATTTGCTGAAAAACTTTTGACGGAAGAACTTGTTGCGGTTGTACCGGGAGATGTGTTCGGGGAAAGCGGTGAAGGTCATATCCGCTGTTCTTATGCATCCTCCATGGAACAGCTTCAGGAGGCGCTCAGAAGAATGGAACGTTTCATGAAGAACCATTGCCAATAAAAGCAAAAAAATAGGGATCCGGCCATTAGCTGCCGGATCCCTTTCCATAGGGGGAATTAGAAAAAAGAGTTAATCTAATGGATTAACATAGAAAGTGTTAATCATAGTATATCCAGTACCCAGAAAAAAAATACACATACTACGACCCATTTTTTGAATTAAGCTTGTGTATTATATAAAGTATGCATAACTTTCAGAATTTGTTCTTCGCTAAAGTCCTTGGCTGTTCTTAAAAGGAGCTCCGCTTTTTTGGTTCCGATTTCTTCAATCAATTTTTTTATGTCCTCGTCGATACCAGCGGCGTTACCGGTCTGGGCATCCTTCAGGAATTCTGAAGCCGGAATGTCAAGAACGGTGGAAAGCCGTAAAATGGTTTGTGTATCAGGAACCGATTCACCCGATTCATACTTTTCGATTTTCTTCGTGCCGATTCGTAATTTTAAAGCCAGTTCCTGTTGGGTTAGGTTGTGATCTTCTCGGTATTGACGGATATTCTTCGCGATATTTGACATGGTCAGACACTCCTTTTTCAGGAAATATATTTTTATTATGTAATTATTTTACCATATTATTACTTAAGTGAAGGAACGGAATATGTAGGTTTTGTGAAAAAAATGCCGCATCGGGATTAACGAAACGGCACGTTGATTGTTAAATGAGATTAGTTGACTTAAGGAATACGAGTATGATCATGATCGGCACGATGTAGCGAATCAGGAAGTGCCAAAGTTTAAAAAGTGATCGGCCGGGATCAGCGCCAGTTTCGAACTCCTTTTGTACCTCGATCCTTTTCATTTGATAGCCGATGAAAAGGGATATGAACAAGGCGCCGACTGGCAGCGCGATATTGCTTGTCAGATAATCAGCGAAATCGAATATGGATAAATTGAAAATCTTCACATCCGAAAGCACCCCAAAGGATAATGCGCTTGGAATTCCAATCAGGAAAACGGTGATACCAGCAATCCAAGAAGCCTTCTTCCGTTTTGCGGAATCCCCCTTGATCATGGCTGCAACGACGATTTCGAGAATGGAGAATGCCGTCGTAAGGGTGGCAAATAATAATAATATGAAGAAAATGAACATGAAGATCCCGCCAAGCGCCATTTCATTGAAGACGGCAGGCAACACGACAAATACCAATCCAGGACCGCTTGAAGGGCTGAAACCCAGTGCGAAAACAGCCGGGAAAATGACCAAACCTGCCAGCAAGGAAATGAAGATATTCAGTCCAACTACCGAAAAGGCCGATTTTGTAATATCTTCTTTTTTACTTAAATAGGATGCGTAGGTTACCATTACGGAAACACCGACACTTAGTGCAAAGAAGGATTGGCCGAGTGCCAATAGGATCGTTTCCCCTGTTAATGCGGAAAAGTCCGGTTTCAAGAAGAATTTAACACCTTCCATCGCTCCATCCAGAGTCAAGGATCGGATAAGAAGGATGATGAAAAGAATGAACAATGAAGGCATCATATATTTATTAGCCTTTTCAATTCCCTTGGAAACGCCGCCTTGCACGACCCAAATGGTAAAGACCATGAATAATAACTGAGCGATGACCGTTTCATAAGGATTACTGATTATCGTATTGAAGAAGTTCCCATATTCCTCTTGCGTCAAGTTTGAGAGGGAACCTGTAAAGCTCCTTGCTAAATAGGAGATGATCCAGCCTCCAACAACACTGAAGAAGGAAAGAAGAATGATTGAAGCTACGACACCGCCATATCCAATCAATGCCCAAGGCTTTCCAGGGGCGATATGTTTATATGCGCTAATGGCATCTTTCTGTGCATTGCGGCCAATCGTGAATTCCGCTATTAATATCGGTGCCCCGATAAGCAGGGTGAATATAATGAAGAGCAGGAAGAAGACCCCACCGCCATTTTCCCCAGTCATATACGGGAGCTTCCAGATGGCGCCCAATCCAATAGCGGATCCCGCGGCTGCCAGGATGAACCCAAGTTTTGAAGTCCATTGATCTTGTTTTGACATGATGGAAAAACTCCTTTAGATGTAAAGAATATCTAGCTGTATATTTTTTTTAAAACATTTTCTCATCTTACTATGATTAGGGGCAATTGGATAGGTTTAATATTACAATCTTTAGAAAAATGAATAAATATCTTAAGGGAAATAGAGGTTATTTGCAAATTTTTAGGTTAAGTTATATACAAAGATCTTATAATATTTATTATTTCCAAAAAACAAACATTTTTAATGAGTAAAATCCCAAAAAGTATGGTATACTTAACTTTGATTATTTTCCAATTATGTGATATAATTTTTTATTGCGTGAAAAGACGAAAAAATATATATAAAATAGGAGTGTTACCATGTCTGAAAAATTCGAAATTGGTGCGGTAGTTGCTGGTAAAGTTACTGGTATTCAACCATACGGTGCATTTGTTGCTCTAGATGAATCAACTCAAGGTTTAGTTCATATTTCTGAAATCACTCACGGCTTCGTTAAAGATATCAACGAACATTTAAAAGTGGGCGATGAAGTGAAAGTTAAAGTTCTTTCCATCGATTCAGCTGCTGGAAAAATCGGCTTATCGATCCGCGCTACAGAAGAAGCTCCTGAGCGTACTGAAGCTCCGAAAAAAGCTCCGAAAAAACGCCAAGCATCTGTTAAAGCGACATCTCACATCGAATCTACTGAAGGTTTCAACACATTGAAAGACAAACTTCAAGAGTGGATTGAACAATCTCAACGCGAAGACTTAATCAAAAAATAATTTTTTAGAACCGGCAGATCCTTGATCAGCCGGTTTTTTTTGTCCAGGGGGCATATGAATGAAATAAAGCCGGGTCATGTGTTTATCCATGGTCCGGCTTTATTTTATAGAACATAACATTGTCCATGATCAAGATCTCAACGAGTCGGTTTGGTTTCAGGCTCCCTGGAAATTTCAGGACTTGGTTTAAAGAGAAGACCAAGATTAATGAGACCGGCAATTCCAACCAATCCATAAACGATACGGGCCATTCCAGCATCTTGCCCTCCGAAAATCGAAGCGACCAAGTCAAATTGGAAAAACCCTATTAATCCCCAATTGATTGCCCCGATTATTGTAAGAACAAGTGCAATTCTTTGTATTCCACTCATTGTACAGCCTCCTTTTTTTTGAAAAAATCAGTTCTTTACTTATCATGCATTTTCAGCATGTAAATATACATCCACTCAAAAGTTCCGGGCGGATATTTTGTATTTAAATGGAACATTGGTCATAATGAATAAAAGAAAAACTAGCACTTGGCCCTGTCATTCATTCGAAAACGGAGTCCATGTGGCATTAAACATTAAAGGAGAGATACCATTGGAAAATTTCACATATAAAAATCCTACTAAAGTAATTTTCGGGAAAGGTCAGCTTGAAAGCTTAAAAACTGAAATTCCCGCCTATGGCGATAAAGTTTTACTTGTATATGGTGGAGGAAGCATAAAGAAAAATGGCTTATATGAAAAAGTGATCAATGCCTTGAAAGAGATCGATGCAGAGGTGCACGAACTTTCCGGGGTTGAGCCGAACCCACGCATCTCAACAGTCCGGAAGGGTGTTGACCTTTGTAAAGAACATGGGATCGACTTTGTCCTTGCGGTTGGAGGGGGAAGCGTTATAGACGCTACAAAGGCCATCGTTGCAGGTGCTAAATATGAGGGGGATCCATGGGATCTTGTGATTAAGAAGGCACCAGTCGAAGAGGCCCTTCCATTCGGAACGGTGCTGACTTTAGCTGCAACAGGCTCTGAGGCGAATTCGGGATCTGTCATAACAAACTGGGAAACGAAAGAGAAATATGGATGGGGAAGTCCATTGGTATTTCCGCAATTCTCCATTTTGGACCCTGAAAATACTTTTTCAGTACCAAAAGACCAGACGGTATACGGAATGGTCGATATGATGTCACATGTATTCGAAACGTACTTCCACCCGGAAACGCATGCACCGCTGCAAGACCGTTTTTGTGAATCGCTGTTATCGACGGTGATTGAAACGGCACCTAAACTATTGGAAGACCTGGAGGATTATGAGCATCGGGCCACTATCCTGTATGCCGGAAACCTAGCCTTGAATGGGTCGCTTGGGGTTGGTTATAGCGGTGATTGGGCAACGCATAACATTGAACATGCCGTTTCAGCTGTTTATGATATCCCGCATGCAGGAGGATTGGCCATCTTATTCCCAAATTGGATGAAGCATGTGCTCCATGAAAATGTCGCACGCTTTAAACAAGTTGCAGTCCGTGTATTCCATGTAGATCCGGAAGGTAAAACGGATGAGGAAGCGGCCCTTGAAGGCATTGAAAGACTTAGGTCATTTTGGAGCAGCTTAGGGGCGCCGACCAATCTTTCGGATTATGGCATCGATGACTCACAATTGGAAGTCATGGCTGATAAAGCGATGAGCAGAGGGGAATTTGGACGATTCAAAGTCCTCAACCGTGAAGATGTCCTTGCCATTTTACGGGCTTCCTTATAAACAAGTGATATGATCCGCTCTCCCGCCTTGCCAGGTGGGAGATTGCTTTATATGCATAATTCGTTATTTACTTGATCGATTTCTTGATTATGAGAATTACATCAGATAAAGTGAAAGGGAAACTAAAGAATTCAAGGAGGAATTTGAATGGCCCATATTCGTTTCGATTATTCAAAAGCCCTGCCGTTTTTCGGGGAGCATGAAATTACCTATCTACAGGATGCTGTAAAAGTGGCACACCATTCCCTGCATGAGCAGACAGGGGCAGGCAATGAATATCTTGGCTGGCTTGATTTACCCGCCAATTATGATAAAGAAGAGTTCTCAAGAATCAAAAAAGCGGCCGCGAAAATAAAAGAAGATTCAGAAGTGCTGCTGGTTATCGGAATCGGTGGATCATATCTTGGAGCACGGGCAGCAGTTGAGATGCTTCAACATAGTTTTTATAACATTCTACCTTCGGATAAAAGGAAAGCACCGCAAATTTTATTTGTCGGTAATAATATAAGCTCTACATATATGCAGGACGTGATGGACCTATTGGAAAATAGGGATTTCTCGATCAACGTCATCTCTAAATCCGGTACGACCACGGAGCCTGCACTGGCCTTCAGGATTTTCAGGAAACTGCTTGAACAAAAATACGGCGTTGAAGAAGCTAAGAGCCGCATTTATGCTACGACTGATAAAGAGAAGGGCGCATTAAAAACGGTAGCAACGGAGGAAGGTTTCCAAACTTTCGTCATTCCTGATGATGTTGGCGGACGTTACTCGGTCTTAACGGCTGTAGGGCTGCTTCCGATTGCTGTCAGCGGGGCGGATATCGATCAAATCATGGAGGGAGCCGAGCGTGCCAGGGCCGACTTCAGTTCTTCCGAGCTAGGGGAGAATCAGGCATACCAATATGCGGCGGTTCGGAATATCCTTTACAATAAAGGGAAAACGATTGAAATGCTGATAAACTATGAGCCTGGACTTCAATACTTCTCTGAGTGGTGGAAACAGTTATTTGGAGAAAGTGAAGGAAAGGATCAAAAAGGGATATTCCCTTCATCGGCTAACTTCTCGACTGACCTGCATTCATTAGGGCAGTATGTCCAGGAAGGACGGCGTGATCTTTTTGAAACGGTCATCAAAGTGGATAAGGCCCGTCATGAAATCGTGATTGAAGAAGCGGCCAATGACTTGGACGGCCTGAATTACCTAGCAGGTGAAACGGTGCAATTCGTGAATAATAAAGCATTTGAGGGTACGCTGTTAGCCCATACGGACGGTGGCGTTCCCAACCTGATCGTAACGGTTCCTCAGCTCGATGCTTATACTTTTGGCTACCTTGTATATTTCTTCGAGAAAGCTTGTGCAATGAGCGGTTACTTACTGGGTGTAAATCCATTTGATCAGCCTGGAGTGGAAGCCTATAAGGTGAACATGTTTGCTCTTTTAGGCAAGCCGGGTTATGAAAAGAAAAAAGCGGAGCTCGAACAGCGCTTATAATATAAAAGGCATCAAGCCGGAATAACATCCGGCTTGATGCCTTTTTTTTGTTGAACGCCAAAGGGTAAGAATAAACATATTCGATACTGGTATCGAAAATGAAAGTGGGGGGTGATTAGTATCGAGGAGCTAGAGAAACTGAGAACGGTTCCCCGGTCCGCAAGAAGCCTGCCTGCCGGATGGAAAGAAGAAGATGTAAGATGCTAAAACAAGACAAAATCAAAACTGGAGGAAATCATATTGGGAGACTTAAATATTTTTATATCTTTTGGTGCTGGGGTTTATCCTTTATCTCTCCTTGCTGTTTGCCCGTATATCCTGCCTTTTTATCTTATATTACAGGATTATCAGTTACAGAATTAAAAGAAGATAATAACAAAGTAAATAGCAGGCCAATTTTATTTACGATCTCTTTTATGAATACATTGATTTAATCAGACAAGTAGGTGCTATTTTGATAATTGTTTTTGGTTTAATGATTATTGGGGTTTTTCAACCAAAATTCTTAATGATGGATAAAAATCGCCCATCCGCTAGATAGGTTCTATTTTAATTGGGATAGGATATGCTGCTGGTTGGACTCCTTGCATAGGCCCCATATTAGGGGCGTTGTAACCCTTGGTTTATCTACAGGTCAGATGTTAATAATACAAAAAGTGAACCTGACTAAAAAAGAAGGCAAAGAATTATTAAAAAAAATCCTGGTTCATTCAGAGAAAAAAGGAATTCCCACTTTTCCCAAAAAGAAAAAAGCCTGAAGCGGTTTTACTGCTCCAGGCTCTTTTTTTAGCTTTTGGTCTTCATGTAAATTTGAAACAAAGTTTGATCAAAACACGCAATAAATATATCTAGTTTAGCATTGAACTAAAGAATTAATACCAACGAGTATATAAATATTCCCACCAATGACCACCACCACCATATACACCTTGAAAGAGAACATTAGCAGTAGCGCGTGCAGTATACCCTGCACCTGCATAAAGTTTAGTGAAAATAGATTTAAAATGACCTAAGATACTTGACTGCAGTCTCAGCATATATCTCGGCAGATTCTATTAAGTTCTCCACTGAAACCCGCTCATCGTACCCATGGATAGTGTGTTCCAGCCCAGGACCGTAAAGGACGGTTTCAATGCCATGGCGCCGGAAGTGACTGGCATCACTTGAACCAAGCAAAAGTACGCTGAAGACGGGTTCCTCCATTCCAAGGACACGCTGGATTCCCAGTTCCATGGCCCTCACAATTGGACGATCCTCTAAGGTCCAGTTCGGGTTAGTACAGGGTACCATTGGCTCTACAACCGCACCTGGCGCTACAGCACTAACAAGATTCCTAGCGATATCAAGTACAAACTCGGGCTTCATACCGAATGGAACCCGGGTATCCACTTTAATGATACACTTGTCTGCGACGACGTTCACATTTGTTCCGCCCTGGATTACACCTGGATTGTAAGAGGGACGATAAAGTAACTGTGACAGTAAGGGATTTCCTAGACTCTGAGATAGGAGCCACTCAGTATTGTACAAAAGTTGACAAGGCTCTGGCGGAGGTGTTGCCTTGAGCTCCCATAGCTTGGTTAGTGCTTCGACCGCGGCTGCCCCCCTTCGTACGGCGGAGATTCCATAAAGCGGTTGTAGGCTGCCATGATCTGTCTGACCTGGTATGATCACCTGCATCCATGCCTTGCCCTTTTCACCGGCATTCGGATGGTAGCGGTCCGTTGGTTCACCAATCAGACAAGCATCACCCTTAATCAATCCTTGATCCAGGAGCGAGGCCACCTCAATGCCGCCAGTCTCTTCATCCGGAGAGGCAATAACTCCTAGGCTACCTTTCAAATTAAGAGTGGGGGCGAACTCCTGAAGTAGTCCAGCCACAAAAATCAGTGCTGCCAAGCCTCCTTTCATATCGGAGGCTCCCCTACCCAAAAGCATACCTGCTCTGACTTCTCCTGAGAAAGGATCGAAGGTCCAATGTGAACAATCGCCTGCAGGTACGACATCTGTATGTCCACAAAATAGGAGCCGTGGACCAGGTACCTTGGTTAAGGGAGCATCACAGACCACGGTAACCAGCGCATTTTCGCTACGGCGGTGCTCGGTAATCAAGAACCCTTTTGCTGCTAGGTATCGGCTAATATGGCGTCCCATTTCTGCTGACCGCTTCTTAAACTCGGGCGATGGATTTTCAGATGGAATTCGAATAAATGAAGCAGCAAGTTCGACTAATTCCTGTTGCCTTGACCTTATCAGTTGCCGGATTATTCTGGTACTCATATAAATACATCCCCTCCATGTCCAGCATTAGCCGCAATATTTCTATACCTATTCTATGTGCTGTTCCTAGTTCATATTTCTGAGGTTAAAAGTGGGGAATTTAAAGTCTCGTTCAATGCTATAGTTAAACTTAATGAGCCAAAGAGCCAAAGTTATATATGGGTAGCGTCAGGAAAATGTGCTTAACGTTGTATATCCGCATTTTCCTGACGCTACCAGCAGAAGGTCCAGTAATTACGAATGGAGGAGGAGGAGGGAGCGACGAAGCTGAAATAAAAGCGTAAGGAAAGCTTGGAAATCAGTGAGGAAGCCAATCTTCCTTTATGCCTGATCAAGGGGACAATAGAGTCATTCCAGGTTTTTTTTTAAGCGCTTTGGTTAAGCTAATAGAAAATTAGCGAAAGAGGTTTTATACAATGATTAAAATTTCTTCTCAGTTGGAAGGGAAAACATTCGGGTTGTTCGATCTGGAGACAAAGTTAAAACCGGAAGGATATGCGATAGGCGGAGGATGGGATTATGACCACGGGTCTTTTGATTATAAGATTGATGACAGTGATGGCTACCAATTCTTGCGGGTCCCTTTCAAGGCTGTTGATGGTTCACTCGATCAGGACGGGGTAATGGTCGAACTCTTACAACCGTTTTTGTTATCTCATAAGTACGAGGACGGGATTGACGATGAAGGAAATATCGGAAACCTCTCCGCTTCCTTCAATCAGTTTGCCGAGCCTGAAAATCCGGATGCCGAATTTCCGGAAAACTATATCTCATTAGGAAAAACGCTTGTCCGGGATCTGGAAAAGCTTTTATTACATTAATCATCAATGATGAGTAGAGTGTCATCACGCTGGATGACTACATCTCCGGGGGGCTTGATTAAGGTCTTGCCTCCTGAAATGATGCCGACCAATAAAATGTCTTGATCGAATAGCTTAACGTTCAGCTGTTTGAACGTCAATTCCACCCAGTCATCCTGGATGGGCAGCTGTTTGAGGCTCAATCCATCCCGCTCATTTTGTTCCCTGGCTTCCGTTATGATCCCCTTCGATAAGCAATCCTGCATATATTCACTCGCGAATTTATTCGTTTCGACTATGCCGTCCGCCCCAGCCCGTAACGCATTTTCCTTTTGTTCATGCGTCAAAATTTCCACAAGACAATAAACATGCGGATTCAGCCCTTTGACGGCCAGTAACGTTAAAATCGAGAACATATCCGTTTGCAGCTCGTCCTGCTTAAGGTCAGCCGTAATAAGGACGCGTATGGCTTGTTTAATATTGGCTTTCTGCAAAACGGAATCCAATGTAGCTTTTCCTTGGATAAAGTGGATATTCGTTCGTGGAAGCGGGTGCTTTTGCAGTGTATCATCGATAAGGACAATGGATTGATGGTGCTTGCGATCATGAATGTTTTGGATGATTCTCTTGGAACGGCCATTCCAGCCCACAATGATAATATGTCCGCCGCCGCCGAATACTTTCTTTCCTGTTAGAAATTGCTGTTCATTGGATATGGAAATTTTAGCGATGTACGCAAAATAAGAAGTAATCAGGCCGGCCCCTGACAAAATGAGGACCATCCCAATGATTTTGCCAAGATTGGTCACGGGAGTGAAATCTCCATAGCCGACCGTTGACATCGTCACGATTGCCCACCAGATGCCATCAAGTAAGGTGGGGAATCTCTCCGGCTCCACAATGTGGATCAAGACCCCGAATGAAAGTAAAAATAATGCGATGATGGAAAGCAATCTGATGAAACGCGGAAATCTGGGAACGGTACTGATGTATGGACCGATTCTAATCATTTTTTCACACCCTTTGAGCTGTTCCTTATAGTATGGTCAAAAAAGGCATGGCTCATAAGGGTCCGGACTGACAAACTTTGAATGATGAATATTGGCATATTGCCTGATCGAATTTCGGTAAATGATAAAAGCCCTCCGGAAGATGTCGGAAGGCTTATAGTGCTGAGTCACGTATCCTGAATGGACTTCATGCTCGATGGTTGATTATATGCCCATTTCAGCTTGGGTATTCCTATATCTTTTGTTAAACCCTTCTCCGTACGTTGAAGTTATCACTGATGAGCAGCCAGTTTTGGGGGAAGGCTAAGCCGAGCTTCCAATAACTCATTCCCCTTAAGTTCAATTCTTTGAGTAAATCGAATTTTGCCTGAATCGATCTGGCATCTTCAAACCACACCTCATGCTGCCTATCCTCAATATCGGTATAATTGAAGTGAGGGGCCTGTGCGGTTTCGTCATACTCGATGGAAACATCATTGTCCGCCGCAATTTGGATGGCCTGCTGCGGACTCACGGCCCTGGCAGTGGATCCCTGTACAAAAGGCAGGGTCCAATCATAGCCATATAGGTTTTGCCCCATCAGGATCTTGTTGGAAGGAATATCGGTGACGGCATATTCGAGGACATCCCGAACAGGTCCGATAGGTGACACTGCCATTGGCGGTCCGCCGCTATATCCCCATTCATATGTCATGATGATGACGAAGTCGACGATTTCACCATGTGCTTTATAGTCATGGGCCTCATACCAACGGCCTTTTTGCTCAGCACTTGTTTTAGGGGCCAGTGCCGTGGAAATGAACCATCCTTCCTTCTTGAAGCGATCCCTGGCTTTTCGGAGAAATTGATTATAAGCTTCTCTGTCGGCCGGCCGTAAATACTCAAAGTCAAAGTGGATATCCCGGAAACCGTATTTCTTTGCCGTTGTAACGATATTGTTCAGGAACTTATTCTGAACGGAAGTATTCGTTAAGATGATTCGCCCGAGCTCATCGCTGAATTGGTCATTCTCCTGATTTGTGATCACCATCATCAGGACATTTTTATTTTCCCTGGCGATGGCAGGGAAGTCATTGAGCAATGGCTCTTTTAAGGAGCCGTCTCGCAGCGCCTGGAAGCTGAAAGGGGCTAAGTAGGTTAAATAGGGCGCAGCTTCCCTGGCGGCCGTCTCAAGGGCCGGTGCAACCGTCGTGCCCCTCGGCTCGACATAGCCGTTGAATTCGGCGGTCCTTTTCCTCCGTGCCGGAATATAAAGCCGGTATCCAACGGATAGGATTTGATTTTCGGAAATGCCATTTATATTTGCCAATTCTTGAACAGGGACATCAACCCTTTGGGAAATGGAATAAAGACTATCACCTGGTTGAACGAAATAATAACTGCCGACGATTGGAATGACAAGGGCCTGCCCCGAAACAAGATTATTTGGGTTAGGGATCTTATTTGATTCAACGAGCCTGTCGACGGTTACGCTGTACGTCTGGGCGATGCCATATAACGTCTGGCCTGGCCTAACCACATGTATTTGCAATTCTTTTCCCTCCTACTGAAAGTTTCCTAACAGTTTATGAGCATAAAAAGAATTTCATGATAAAGAGCTTAGGATTAAGAGAAACGCAAACAAAAAAATACAATAAATTGGCAATAATAATTTAAGCTTAAAATGCTAATTAATATTAGTAGGAGGTGAAAACACATGGCAAACAACAATAACAGCAATCAACTTCTAGTATCTGGTGCAGAACAAGCTCTACAACAAATGAAAAATGAAATCGCTAGTGAATTTGGTGTAAACCTAGGTGCTGACACTACTTCTCGCGCTAACGGATCTGTTGGTGGGGAAATCACAAAACGTTTGGTTCAAATGGCTGAACAACAACTAGGCGGTTCAAACTTTTCTCGTTAATTAATTGAATAAATATGGATTAGAAAGAGAAGGGGCATCGCTCCTTCTCTTTCGCATGGCTCAGCCATGTGACCGCCAAGCTTTCAAAATCTTGATTGCCCTTTCAGGGAAATCGGTCATGATGACGTCGACTCCCAACTCTGCCAGCCTGACGATGTCGGCTTCATCATTGGCGACCCAAGGCCGGATTTTATATCCAAGTTTTTTCGCTTTTTCTTTAACCGCAGGAGTCAGGCTGTTTTTATCTGGATGAAAACCTAATTCTTTTTTATCACGTAAGATTTCTTCGAAGTTTTCAGGAAGCCCCTCGAACAATAATGCCCGTTCAAGATCTGGGGCAAGCATCTTCACTTTTTCAATGGATTGATGGTTGAAGGAAGAGAGGATCACCCGGTTTTCCATTCCATATTGACGAATTGAATCAATGATCTTCTGTTCGATTCCTTCATAAGCGAGTTTATCCGTCTTGATTTCGATATTCATCAATAAAGCATTTCTCTTAGCCCAGTCGAAAACATCCATTAAAAAAGGAATCCGCTCCCCAAGGAATTCATTGGAAAATTTGCTACCGGCATCAGCCGTTTTCAGTTTTTGTGCCGAATGATCTTTTACATAACCGGTAAGGGTGGTCGTTCGATCAAGTGTTTCGTCATGGATGATGACCAGTTCCCCGTCAGAACTGAGGTGGACATCGAACTCGATCCCCTCGGCCCCGATTTCTGCCGCCTTTTGAAAGGCTGCCATGGTATTTTCAGGATGCGTCCCCTTGGACCCTCTATGGGCGAAAATCAGTATGTTTTGCAAAATCATCACTTCCCCTTTAAACTTTATCTTGAACCCTATCATACATGTACGCTTGAATTGTTTCAGCAATGTTTAATAGACAATATTTTAAACAACGAGTAAAATACATATGATATTTCCATAAATAGGTGTTCGAAATATGAGGTGAATAAAATGAATATGTGGGAAATTTTTGTTGCAGTTATCCTTGGTCTTGTAGAAGGATTAACTGAATTTGCTCCTGTATCGTCAACAGGGCATATGATTATCGTTGATGATTTATGGCTGAATTCGAAAGAACTTTTCGGGAGTGAAGTGGCTAATGCCTTTAAGGTGGTCATTCAGCTTGGATCGATACTCGCCGTTGTCGTGCTCTTCTGGGGACGATTCATGGACTTGCTTGGTTTAAGGAAGCTGAAAGGCACATCCACTGTGAACGGCCAAAAGCTTAACCTATTGCAGATCATCGTCGGATTGTTACCGGCGGGCGTTTTAGGTCTATTATTCGAAGATTACATTGATGATCATTTATTTACGATGAAGACGGTTATCGTCGGATTGTTCCTTGGCGCGTTTTTGATGATTGCTGCGGATAAATTCCGTCCAAAGCTGACTGCAGAGACGGTTGACCAAATCACTTATAAACAAGCCTTTGGTGTAGGGTTAATTCAATGTTTGTCACTATGGCCGGGATTTTCCCGTTCAGGTTCAACGATATCAGGCGGTGTGCTATTAGGGATGAGCTACCGGGCTGCTTCCGATTTCACGTTCATCATGGCAGTGCCGATCATGGCTGGTGCCAGTTTGTTAAAAATCGTGAAATACTGGGATAGCTTCACGCCTGAAGTTCTGCCATTCTTTATTGCAGGTTTCATCAGCGCATTTATCTTTGCGTTATTCTGTATCCGCTTTTTCTTGATTTTAATCAATAAAGTTAAATTGACTCCTTTTGCCATTTACCGGATCGTCTTGGCGGTTGTGCTTCTATTCATTATTTGGTAATACGAAATGAAGCTTGAAAGAGGAGATGGACCACCCCGTTGATTCGGGGTGGTTTTTTTGTGTGTCCGAAAATAAGCGGGATTCCCATAAAATTCTTTACGAATGATAATTGAGTTTCGGTGTTTTTAATTCGTTATTTTTGAGTAAAAACTCAATAAATCTTTTTATAACAAAAAAATATTCGGTTTTTAGTGCAGTTCCAGTCATAATTAGTAAAAAAAATATAAATAAAATAAAGCTGCCTGAGCGTAATGATACCAACGTGTTTGGGTATTTATCGGAATATTCAAATGATTACATAAACTATTTCCATATAATTTATATGATATAATTTTAGTATAAATAAAGTACATGTGTACACCTAGGGAGGACAACATGGGAAATGACCAATTGAAGAAAACGATTGGCTTTTGGGTAGGAACATCTATTGTAGTTGGTACAGTTATCGGTTCTGGTATTTTCATGAGACCTGGTGACGTGCTTGAATTGAGCGGTAATTCAACCATGGCCTTGTTAGCTTGGCTGATAGGCGGTCTGATTACCCTTGCAAGCGGGTTGACGATTGCCGAAGTGAGTACACGGATTCCTAAAACGGGCGGCTTATATGTCTATATGGAAGAAGTGTACGGTAAAGCATGGGGATTCCTATGCGGCTGGGTTCAGACATTGGTGTACGGACCTGCAGTCATGGGCGCCCTCAGTTTATACTTCGGGTTATTAGTTGCAGGAATATTTAAGATCGCTTCAAGCTACTCTTTGGCGATAGGGATTCTGACGATTGTATTCATAGCAGGCATGAATTTGCTGGGGACAAAATACGGCGGTATCATCCAAACCTTATCGACCGTAGCTAAATTGATCCCAATCATTTTCATAGCGGTGTTCGGTATCGCACAAGGTGATATGCCTGTATTCAATATCGATAGCGAAAGTTCAATGAAAATCAGTATGGCCGGTGCGATTTTGGCTACGCTCTGGGCGTATGATGGCTGGATGAATGTCGGCTTCATGGCAGGGGAAATGAAAAATCCACAGAAAACGCTGCCGCGGGCAATCATAACGGGATTGGTCGTGGTCATGGTCGCTTACTTGGGTGTGAATCTTGCCATGCTTCATGTATTGGGGGCGGAGGGAGTCATAGCCCATGGTACGAATGCAGCGAATGTTGCAGCAACGCTTCTATTCGGAGAGTTGGGCGGGAAATTGATATCGATCGGAATTGCGATTTCAATCTTCGGTTGCTTGAACGGAAAGCTTTTGACCTTTCCGCGCATTACCTTGGCGATGGCGACTGATAAAATGATGCCAGGCCATAAACAAATCGGAAAAATATCGCCCAAGTTCAAAACGCCTATAAATGCCACGGTATTGCAAGTGATCATTGCAATCATCATGATGGTTGCAACAGACCCTGACAAACTTACCAATATGGCTGTATTCTCTGTCTTCTGTTTTTATGGATTAGCCTTCTTTGCGGTCTTCATCTTACGCAGAAAAGATCCGGATGCAAAAACGTATAAAGTGCCGTTTTACCCATTCATCCCCATTGTGGCGATTGCTGGTGCAATATATATTGTTTTAAGCACATTAATCCAAACACCTTTAAATGCCTTGTACTCAGTGATCATCCTTATTATCGGTATGCCAGTGTACTGGCTCCTTAAGAAAAATGAGCGGGATGGTAAACGTTCAAATTAATGAAAAAACCTTCACTGCATGCAGTGAAGGTTTTTTTTAGTTGCTGGAATGAAATTTTCCCGTTTGACAAAAGTGGTGAAATAGACAACTCGGGAAGTTCGTATTAACATAGGGGGAAAGTTAAATAGTGAAGGGTCTGAACAAAAGTGAATTATATCGAGCCTGCTGGTAAATCATTCAGGAAAACGATCTTGGCTTTATTTCTTGGTAGCTTTGTAACGTTTGCGGATCTGTATAGTACCCAACCGGTCATTCCGGTTTTCGCCAAGCAATTCGGAGTCTCTCCTGCAATGGCAAGCCTTACATTATCTTTCGCAACTGGAACGCTTGCACTCTGTTTATTGCTTGTTTCTTTTTTCTCAGAAAATATCGATAGGAAAAAAATAATGGGGACGGCGCTCACTCTGTCTGCATTGTTATCCATATGTGTCAGCTTCATCCAGGATGATCTATACATCCTGATTGCAATACGGGCGATTCAAGGTGCGGTGCTTGCAGGTTTCCCGGCGATTGCGATGGCCTATATCAATGAAGAGTTTCATCCGAAAAGCCTTGGCTATGTGATGGGGATCTATGTGAGCGGTTCGAGTATCGGCGGATTGGCTGGCAGGCTGATTGTCGGGGTGCTGACCGACCATTTCTCATGGAACATAGCGATTGGAAGCCTTGGAGCTTTAAGTTTGATCATCAGTCTGGCTTTTTGGTGGATGCTTCCGCCTTCGCAGCATGCTGTCCGCGTACGGGTCTCATTATCAAGGATCAAAATATCCCTTATCAATAACTTAAGGAATAACAGACTAGTACTCTTATTCGGCATGGCCTTCCTATTAATGGGCTCGTTCGTTACCGTTTATAACTTTGTGGGTATACCTTTAATGGGTCCGCCATATCATTTATCACAGACATTGATTGGCTTCATATTCATAATCTATCTTGTGGGGACGTTTAGTTCAACATGGATGGGGAAGCTTGCCGATCAATATAGTCGGAGGGTTGTACTTCTTATCGGCATCGCAATCATGCTGATGGGCGCCCTGTTAACCTTATTGGACCCGCTTTTGCTGAAAATAATGGGGCTTGCCCTGTTTACATTTGGCTTTTTTGGAGCTCATTCCATTGCGAGCAGCTGGGTCGGCAGTTTGGCAGATAAGAGTGAAAAGGCACAAGCATCCGCATTATATCTCCTATTTTACTATGCAGGATCAAGTATAGTGGGGGCATCTGGCGGTTTATTCCTGATGAAGTTCGGCTGGGGAGGGGTCATCTCGGCTGTATCCATTCTGATCCTCCTTGCTGCGGCTTGTGCGATGATGGTTGAAAAAGTGAAAATCGTTAAATAAAATGATCTTTTCTATCATGTTTTTCCGGAATCCTGAATATAATCTAGTGAAAATGGATATTGAATAATAGATTGATAAGAGAAGAGGGTATTAGATAGAGTGAAACGAAAAGCAGTAATTCTCATTGGGTTAATAGCCGTTTTAATTATATTATTCGTTGTATACTTAACAAGTCCTGGCAGATTGCAAAAGGTGCAGATTGTTGAAAAATACTATCCGCATTTCTCCGATGGCAAGGCAGTCGGTTTTAAGACGAACGAAGTCATTGATGTGACGGAAACCGAAGAGGGATCCAATTGCGCAATGAAATTCGACAATGGGAAAACGTTTGAAATTGATTGTGACCGTTATTTAACATACAAAATTGATGAAACAGTCTATATTACTACTGAAGGGAACCATGTTGAGGAGATCCGGAGAAAAAGGTAGTGGCTTATCGATTTTTAATGACGAAAGAGCTGGGTTTTCTTAATGAACAGCTCAGCTCTTCTATTTGATCCCATTCAAAAAACCCAGGCCATTTTGGACTGGGCTTTTTCATTTTTTATCTTTGCCTTTACTTTTATCCTTTTTATTACGCCGAAGTACATTCAAGATTCTGCGGCTGTTATTTTTACTGTTTATGAGCTCGACTAAATCGCTCATGTTTTCAGATTCGAAGTCTTGTTGATCTTTTTTCATGTTCATCCCTCCAAGTCATATATCATAATACCCTTATCAAGAAAAGGGTAAACGTCTATTAGCATATTGGTAATAGAAGGATTTTATATCCTTACCCCTCGATTATTTGCTAAAATATGATAAAAGCCCTGTATGGGAGGTCCATATGGAAGAATTAAGAATGATTGGCGAAAAAATTGAAAAATTTAAATATATCTTAGTGGAGCATATCGAGTTGTTTGAAGAAGAGGAACCGCTCTATGATTTAGAAACCAGTAAAGAGGTACGGTCAAAACTTATTCAAATTCATGCAGATGCCTTGATTCATGGAAAGGCACAAGCGATGGAAAGCATGAAAATAACGGGTATGGAAATAGGTAAGCGCATCGTGGATATGGGCATTCCTTTAGATAAGAATATTGAGGAAGCGCAGCTTGTGCGTAACCTTTTCTGGAGTTTCATTGAAGAAGAGGTGAGCAACCGATATTACTCCATTGAAATTCTGTTAAAAGCAAGCTCAATAATTGATGCAATCCTGGACCAGTTCATACACTGTGTGAGTATCAGTTACGTGAATCATTATAAAGAAATGGCGAGAATGGCAAACGAATCGTTGCAGAAGATAAAAGAAAACCAAGAAGTCATGGAAGAATTGTCCACCCCGATTGTTCAGACCATATTAAAGGATGTGCTGCTCTTACCTTTGATCGGACGCATTGACGATTGGAGAATGGAGTCGATTCAATCGACGGTGCTGCAAAAATGTGCAGATCTGCATGCGGAAGTATTGATCATGGATTTCTCGGGAATTACCTTTACGAAGGAAAGCGATATGCTCTCCCTGCTGGATCAATTAGTGGGGGCATTGGCCTTGATGGGAACGGAAACGATGTTTGTCGGTTTTTCCCCTGATGTCGTGAAAGAGATCGTCAAACTTGATTTTGCAAATCAGGTAAAAGCCTTTCTATCGTTCAGGCAGGCCCTTGAATATCTGTTGAATCAAAGAGGGCTGGCTCTTCAGCCAGTATGATGGAGGTATCCTTTTTTAGGGTATCTTTTTTTCTATGTCAGGCTAACATTCCTGCTGCCCCCATATTTAATGCCCATCGATATTTCTCCATGTTATAGTGAAGTGGCGTGGACGGACATGTTGTTTTTGATTTAAATTAAATAGGACATGTAAAGCGTGTAAGGAAGGTGGTTGAATAGTGTTTTTCAAGAAAAATGAAGAACCTGAACATTACGAAAAATGGTATTGTGTAGGAATCATGACGGATAATGGGCTGGAGGATGAAGAATATGATGTTTTGTCCAAACGCATCCTCGACTCGGTCCAAAATGTCTCGGTCATATCGGACTTGGTAAGGGTGGAATGGGATCGGGACAAATTGCGAGCCTTGAATGAACGTTTTGGGGACCCCTCATTTTCCGACCCATGGTTTATCATTAATGAATTCATACCAGAGGATATAAAAAAGGAAAGAAAACTTCTGGAGAAAACTCATAAATGGAAGAGGATCTTTGGTCTCCTTTCCCCGATTGAATATATGGAAGCCGAGACGAAGGCGGCCCATGACTTTGATAAAGCTCTCTTTTATACAGACGATGTAGATAAAGTGACTGAATACATTATTGCAAATAGCTAGCATTCCCTGCCACATCGATACATTGTATCGGTGTTTTTGCATTTGATTTACTGTTTATCGGAGTAATTTCACGGTAAAAATTCGACCTTGAGCGAGTTGATTCGACCTTGTGTGTAATAATTCGACGTTGCTCGAAATAATCCGTACTTGCGCCTTTCTTCCTTCTTGAAATAAAAAGAGAGAATGTGAGGAGGGTGGTAGGAAAGATGGAGTTAAACGCGGAATATCTTAAATAGAAAGAAAGAGAGTTTTAAGGGGAGAGGAAGATGAATCGATGGAAGTTGCCGTACCTCAGCAAAAGCCAAAACGGAAGTGGAGAAAGCGGGCGCTATGGAGTTTTGGAATCCTGATCATACTTTCGCTGTCAGTCTTGATTGCCGCAAATGTATTTCTTTCAAGATCCTTGCCGGAAACAAAGGGGGAAATATCGCTTCCAGGTCTTTTGAAACCGGTTACGGTGGTGAGGGATTCAAGTGGGGTCCCGCATATAAACGCAGCGAGTGAACATGATTTGTATTTAGCCCAAGGATATATCCAAGCCCAGGACCGTTTATTTCAAATGGATTTAAGCAGGCGTCAGGCGTCAGGTAGATTGAGTGAAGTGATTGGTGAGAAAACCGTCAAAAATGATAAGTATTTCCGCACACTTGGTTTGAGGAGGGCGGCCGAAGCCTCTTATGCTGCATATTCAAGTGACGGAAAAGAAGCCTTGGATATGTTTGCCGAGGGTGTAAATCTTTATATCGATGAATTGAAGGAGAATGGGAAATGGCCGGCGGAGTTCACTCTGCTTGGATACGAACCGGAGCCTTGGACACCCGTCGATTCGCTGACCATCGGTAAATATATGGCCTTTGATTTAGGAGGGAACTGGGAAGATCAGGCGTTTAGGCAGTATTTGCTGCAAACGTTCCCCAAGGAAAAGGCATATGATTTATTTCCTGATTATCCAAAGAACGCTCCATATATCATCAGCAAGGAAGAACTGGATATTGAAAAAAGTTTTGCAGGGGCCGTTATTCCTTATGAATTCAACGGCAGCAATAACTGGGTCGTTTCAGGCAAGAAAACGCAATCCGGTCAGCCGTTATTGGCGGATGATCCCCATCTGGGATTGGCTACACCGTCGGTTTGGTATCAAATGCATTTGGAGGCCCCGTCAGTCAATGTGAGCGGTGTTATTTTTGCCGGGATTCCGGGAATCATATTAGGCCATAACGAAGAGGTTGCTTGGGGTGTGACCAATACCGGTCCGGATGTTCAGGATCTGTATATTGAGAGGAGAAACCCGGAAAACGAGAAAGAATTCTCCTACAAAGGTAAATGGGAAAAAGCTGAAATCTTGGACGAACCCATCAAGGTGAAGGATGGGAAAACACTTGACTATCAAGTGACGGTTACCCGCCATGGACCCGTTGTCTCCGAGTTTGCCGGAAAAAGCGGAAAAGATACCGTGCTTGCCTTAAGGTGGACGGCACTTGATCCATCTGCCGAGCTTGAAGCGGTACTGAATATGAATAAGGCGGGAAGCTGGAAAGAATTCGAAAAGGCCCTCTTGAAATTCGAAACGCCGGCACAGAATTTCGTCTTTGCCTCAGCCGATGGGACCATTGCATACAAGGCGAATGGGAAAATCCCAATCCGGAAAAAAGGTGATAGTATGCTGCCTGTACCTGGATGGACGGATGAATTTGAGTGGAAAGGCTATATTCCCTTTGATGAACTTCCAAAAACGGTGAATCCAAAAGAGGGATTCATTTCGACAGCGAATAATAAAGTCATATCAGATGATTACCCTTACCATATCAGCAATAACTGGGCACAGCCATACCGACAGATGAGGATACAGGAGTTTTTAAAGGCGAATAAAAAGCTTACGGCCGAGGATATGCAAAGCCTGCAGATGGATAAAGTGAATTTGCAAGCTAAGGAGTTTGTTCCTCGATTCGTGGAGGTATTGAAAGGTCCATCTGGGAAACAGGAAGCCCAGGCACTGACGATTCTGAAGAAATGGAATCATATCGATTCCGCTGATGAAGCGGCACCGATGATTTTTAATGTCTGGATGCGAAATATAGGGGATGTTCTGCTGAAAGAAGAAATACCGGAAGAAACCCTCAACCTTTTTAATGGAAGGCGTTCGGCCGTTGATGAACTGCTAAGGCGGGCACTGGATGGTAAGCCGGGCCCTTGGATTGAAGATGCAGGCGGACTTGAGCAGGTGCTTGCCAAGTCGTTACAGGTGACGTTAACGGGACTGGCAGAATCACAAGGTGACGATATAGCAGATTGGGAATGGGGAGACTATCATCAGGTCAGGTTTAACCACCCGCTATCAAGTGTCGCCCCGTTACATTATTTATTTAACGGCGGCGGCGGCATTCCGGTAGGCGGCAGCAGTGTCACCGTACAGGCGGCGGCATTTTTAGATGATGGAACCGTTAATCACGGTGGCTCCTGGCGATTCGTCATCGACCTAGCCGACATGAATCAAGGATATCACCTTGTTGGTCCGGGTCAATCAGGTAACGTTAAAAGTGAGTGGTATCACGATCAGCTTGATGATTGGGCAGAGGGTACTTATCACAAAACCACGATAGACGATCCAAAAGGGGATAAGCTGACATTGAAACCATCATACTGAAATTCAAAAAAAAGTACCAAGACCAGCATCTTTCTCTGGACTTGGTACTTTTTCATTGTTTTTGCTTAGTCAGGAATTCTGCAAGGAACTCCTCAAAATTGGGGGCTTCGATTGCTGCGATTTTTTCATATGATTCAATGATCTTGAGTTTAATTTCTTGTTCCAGATCATTCCGGTCTTGATAGTTCGTGTTTTTTAATGATTTTTTTATTTTAGGATTCAAAGAGTCGATCAGGTCCAACAATTCTTCTTTTGACAGTTTTTTATCCACAATGGCTTTTCTCCTTTCTAACATATACCTCATCCATATAGTGCTTTCGAAGTTTTTTTAGAGCTTGTTTACGAATGCTTGAGATATTCTGTGGCGACTCCTGGAAATAGGCAGCGATTTCCTTGTTGGATAGGCCGTAGGAAAAGATCATGGTCAGCACCAGGTTTTGTTTGGCTGTTAACTTCTTCAAGGCTTTTATCATCTCTTCATCACTTATGTGTGAAGCGAGTTCATTCGATTCCCCCATCTTTTCAAGTTGAACATCCAAGGTGCCGATTCGATCGATCAATCCGCCAGTATCCCTTGGTGTCGCATCAAGTACCATATGATAGCGTTCCCGCTGCTTCCGTGCCCTTTTATCAAAATCAACAGAGAAGAAGTAAATTAAGGAGCACATGTATTTGTATACTTTAGCCCGGTAATAGAAAATTTTGAAAGTCTCGTTGAGATGATCAATGTTGTGGGAAGAAGGGGAATCAAGAGTTTCAGTGAAAATCTTTAAATGCTCTGGGTTCTGTAAGAATAATTGAATGATCGGTTGTGCAAAGAAAGATGAGTACTGTTGCTGCAGAAACTCCAATGAATGAGAAAAAAAATGAGAAGTTAATTGGTTCATTGTTATCCCTCCTTTTATTAATAAAGTGATAGACAAGGGGAATAAATCAATTATATAGGAACATTCGTTCTTTTTTCCATAAATCAATAGTGCTAGATTGATTTTTTTTGACAAGTTTCACTTTAGATATCAGATACAAGAAAAGGGGTGAAGAGGATGATGATTGAGGATGCTACTATGTGGGTTTCATTAGTTAGCGAATTTGGCTATCCATTCGTCGTTTCTATGTTTTTGCTCTTCCGCTTCGGTAAACAATTAAAAGAACTGACAACGGACGTAGAGAACTTAAAAAAGTCCGCTCATAAAACGAAAAAACGATAACCTCAGGACGTAAGTGCCGGATGGTAAACACCGAATTTCGGATTCTATACTAAAAAGGGTCCGGAATTCGGGTATAAAGAAATGGGTACTATCTGAATTCAAGCTTTTGTTAAATCCCTCCCTTAACCTAAAATAAAATAATGATAAACCATTATTTGGAATATAGCACAAAATAGGTAAAAAATAATCGTCATTTGGAATCATTTTACTGCTATAATTCATCCGTCAATGGAATTAGATAGGAAATCCTCCCCTCGTAGGATTTTAGTTTTATGGATTAAAGTGAAAATACTTTTAAAAAAACAACATTCATCAATAAACTTCTGAAATGTATGCGGCACCCAAGTAAAAGGGTGCTGCTTTTCTTATTTTTTGGTAATAAACTGATAATATGGAAAAGGGGTGGCAAATTTGAAAAATGAACAGCTGGAAGATATTCGGATCCTGCAGCAAGAATGTGAACGGGAAGGTTTTACGTTAAAACTGAATTGGGAAACGCTTCGCAGTCGAAATGGTATTCATAAGAATGATTTTCTCCACTATGATGGATTGAAGCTGGTTGGTTTTCTGGGTCTTTACGATTTTGGAAACAAAGCGGAGATGTGCGGGATGGTGCACCCTGACTACCGGAGGCAAGGCATTTTTACTAAGCTGCTGGAAGAGGCGATAAGGAGTGCCGTGGAGCGCAACTATAAGGTGATTCTCTTGAACTCACCTGCGCAATCACATTCTGGGACAGAATTTTTGAAACAGTTCCCATGTGAGTTTGCTTTCTCAGAGTTTCAAATGAAGTGGTCCGAAACGGAGCTTGATGATTATGATGATGCAGTCGTCCGCCCTTCACGGAGAGATGATGAGGAAACGGAAATTCAGCTGGATATTCAATGTTTCCATTTTACGAAACAAGAGGCGAAGGATTATTATCAGCGCATCCTATATGAGGATACTCTGAAAACCATGATGATTGAAAAGGGCGGCCGCGCAGTCGGTAAGATCCGGGTTGATCACTCAGGCCGGGAAGCGTGGATATATGGATTTTCCATTTTGCCAAAATACCAGGGAAAAGGACTTGGAAGAAAGGCATTGAAAAAGGTTGTAGCCGAACAATGCCAGCTGGGATATGATATTTTTCTCGAGGTCGAGGCGACTAATGAGCATGCGTTAAGACTCTATGAATCTTGTGGCTTCAAAACGATTCAAAGACAGGATTATTATCAATACAAAGGCTGAAGGGGATTTGACGACAAAGAGTGTTAGGGGGCTGGGATGGATGTTGACATTATTCCATTATAACTGGCAGGTGAGAAGGGAATGGTTCAAGTGGTGCCGATCCTTACCGAATGAGGAGCTGAAACGGCAGCGTACGGGAGGGATGGGCAATATATTGCGGACACTTGCCCATATTATCGATGTCGAATGCAGCTGGATCAGGGCCATACAAGGGAGGCCTGATGTCGCGATCGATTTGGATGCTTATGATACGATCGGAAAAGTGGAGGATTTATCTAACCAATATCACTCAGAGGTCATGGACTATTTGAACTCGCATGCAATTGAAGAAGGGAATGGAATGGTTCAGCCATCCTGGATGGAGGGGACATATGAAAAAGGCAGGATACTGCGCCATCTCATAGCGCACGAAATTCACCATATAGGCCAGCTGTCCATCTGGTCGAGGGAGATGGGCATCGAACCGGTATCCGCCAGTTTAATAGATCGGGATATATAGGTTCGCCGTTTTCAAAGGGTTTCCCTGAAAAAAGAGCGTAAGGAACGATCTTTAAAATCCATACGATGTTAGCAGGCTGGTTCATTTTCATGGGCCAGCTTTTCTCTATCAGGGGACATTATCCCTAAGGATTCATAGGGATTCTATGATGATTCATTTACATGATTGAAGGTATATCGAGCTAGGCGCTTTGGATGGGAATGAGTAAAAAGTACCATTTATTCAAAATTCGTAATATTACGGTAAATTTTGGCGATAATTCGACAAAATCATGATATATTATTCTAGCATTTTACAAAACTAGAAGGGTTGTGAAGTATGTCGTACAAGATTCATGTTAAGAAGATGCTCGCCCCGATCCTTGCTGTGAGTTTGATTACAGCGCCATTTACCGTACCGGGGGAGGCATCCGCCAAAGAGTCTAATAAGAAACCGGCCACGACTGAACCATTTATCATTTCAGCTCCTACTGTTCATTACTCAAAAGGCACCAAAGCGACTGTAACGGTCACACCGAAAAAGGGGAACAAAGGAAATGAAACCGTTGTCTTTCAATTAATGAATGGGACGAAGGTCATTTCACAATCAGCCGTTGAGGCGGATATTAAATCGGCCCAAAAGTTCTCGGCGTACTTCAACTCGTACAAATCGGGTTATTGGGTTAACGTATCGGTTGTCTCCAATTATAACGGCCATACGAGTGACTTCGGCAAAAGCCTGGCAGCCTCCGTTTCGGATGCCCCATTTGAACTAAGGGTCATGGAAACGACTGATATACACACCAATCTGGTGAGCTATGATTATTATAAGGATGCCGTATCGGACTCCGTCGGCTTTTCCCGCACGGCATCTTTAATCAAACAGGCACGAAAAGAAGTGAAAAATAGCGTTTTAGTGGATAACGGCGACCTTATTCAAGGGACCCCCCTAGGTACTTACAAAGCAAAAATAGCGCCACTGAAAAAGGGTGAAGTCCATCCCGTTTATAAAGCGATGAACTTGCTTGACTATGATGTGGCCACATTCGGCAATCATGAATTCAATTATGGTTTATCTTATTTGGACGAGGCCATCAACGATGCGAACTTCCCTTACGTCAATGCCAATGTTTATAAAAAGGATAAAGACAATAATCCAAAAAATGATAAAAATAAATATGCTCCTTATAAAATCGTCACGAAGAAAGTGAAGGACATCAATGGAAAAGAAAAATCAGTAAAAATAGGATACATTGGATTTGCCCCTCCGCAAATCATGGATTGGGATAAAGCGAATCTAGACGGTAAGGTCATGACAAAGGAAATCGTCACGACTGCAAAAAAATATGTACCTGAAATGAAGAAAAAAGGCGCGGATGTCATCGTGGCCCTCACGCATTCCGGGTTTAATGGCGATACCAAGAATACCGAGGATGTCATCTATTCATTAAGCAAGGTATCCGGCATCGATGCCATCACGTTCTCACACACACATAAAGTCTTCCCGGCACAAGATGAGGCTTCTTTAGACAGCCTATTCAAAGATAGCCAAGGAAAAGTCCTTGAAGGCGTGGATAATAAAAAGGGTACCATCAATGGTGTACCAGCGGTTCAAGCAGGATATGGAGGCAGTCATCTCGGGATCATCGATCTTGATATCCAAAATATCAAGGGAAAATGGAAAGTCGTCAATTCCGATTCATCAACACGGGCAATCAACGACAAAATAACAGGAAAAAAAGCGGCTGAAGATGCAGCTGTCGTCAAAGCCGTGAAGAAGGATCATGAAGGAACGATCAAGTATGTTAACACGCCAATCGGAACGACTACAGCTCCAATTCATAGTTATTTCGCCCTTGTTCAAGACGATCCTTCCGTACAGGTCGTGACGAGCGCACAGAAATGGTATGTAGAAAAATACATTCAAAGCAACCGCCCTGAATACAAAGACTTGCCCATCCTCTCTGTAGGGGCCCCATTCAAAGCGGGTCGCAATGGCGTCGAGGAATTCACGGAAATCAAGGAAGGCGGACTGACCATTCGCAGCGCCGGTGATTTATATTTATACGATAATACCTTGAAGGCAATCAAGATCAAAGGGTCCGTGGTTAAAGAGTGGCTTGAGATGTCAGCCGGGAAATATAATACGATCGATCCTGCCAAGTCTGAGGAACAGGAGCTGCTTAATGGAAAGTTTGCCGTCTATAATTTTGATGTGATTGACGGTGTCACGTACCAAATCGATGTCACCAAGGCTCCGCGCTATGATGAAAAAGGGATAAAAGTGTCGGATTCAAGCAGGATTGCAGATTTGAAATATAATGATGAACCAGTGGACCCGAATCAAGATTTCATCGTCGTGACGAATAATTACCGTGCTTCGGGCGGGGGGAACTTCCCGGGAGTCAAGGGCAGCGAATATGTGGTTGACTCTGCGGATGAAAATCGCCAGATCTTGATGGATTACATCACACAAGAGGGTGAGATCAATCCAACCGCTGATAATAACTGGTCGATAGCCCCGATTTCAGGCAAGGTGAACGTTACTTTCACCTCATCGCCAAAAGGTGCGGAATATTTAAAGGAAGACAGCTCGATTTCCTATACAGGCAAAAAGGATGATAAAGGCTTTGGCATTTACAAATACAATTTGGGCAAAGAAAACGTTAAGGTGCAACTGCTCGGGATCAATGATCTTCACGGCCAGCTTGATACCACCTCCGATTTCGGCGGCATCAAACAAGGGCGTGCCGATTATTTAGCCGCACACTTGAAGCAGCGGAAAGCTGAAAACCCTGAAAATACACTTTTACTTTCGGCAGGGGATGCCGTTGGGGCAAGTGCACCCGTTTCTTCTTTGATCCAGGATAAACCGACGCTTCAGTTTTTGAATAATATGAAATTCGATGTCGGGACTGTCGGGAACCATGAGTTCGACAAAGGGGTAGAAACCTTGATGGCTCAGATCAATGGCGGAAAGTCGCCAACATCCGATGTGGTATTCGATAAATTGAACTTTCCATATGTAGTGGCCAATGTCGTATATAAAGACACGAAAAAACCGATTTTGGACCCTTACGTCATAAAAAAGGTAGGCGGGGTTGATATTGGGTTCATAGGTGTAGTCACGAATGCCACACCTCAAAAAGTAAGTCCGGATGGCATTAAGAATGTGGAATTCATAGAACAGGCACCTGCCGTAAATAAGGCGGTAAATGAGTTGAAAGGTAAAGGCGTCAAATCGATCGTGATCATCTCACATGACCCAGGCACGGAAAAGGAAGGGGTCATCACAGGCGAAGTGGCTGATCTTGCTAATGCCGTGGATGATGAAGTGGATGTGATCTTAGCAGGAGATAATCATGCAAAGGTCAATAACTATGTCGATAATAAATTGATCGTACAAGCTTACTCTTATGGAACGGCTTTTGAAGATGTGGATTTGGAAATCGATCCAAGCACAAAGGATATTGTTAAAAAGTCAGCTGAGATTGTTACGGTTACACAAGATGGCATCACACCGGATGCCGGGACGACGAAATTCATCAACGACTACCTGGACATGTTCCCCGAGCTGAAAGCTCCGCTTGGGACAACGGATGAGAAAATTTTAAGAACCAATGCCTATACGCAGGAAACGGGCCTTGGGAATTTAATTGCCGATTCAATGAAGGCCGATTTGAACTCCGATTTTGCCTTCATGAATCCAGGCGGAATCCGTGCAGATATTCCCAAGGGGGAAGTCACTTTTTCCGATTTAGCGAAAATCCAGCCGTTCGGAAACGTATTGGTTAAGCTGGAACTGACTGGAGCTGAAGTGAAAACGCTGCTCCAACAGCAATGGATCGTGGAAGGATCTCCGAAAACTTTGCAAATTTCTGGACTGAGCTATACAGCCGACTTCAGTAAACCTGTCACGGAACGTGTCACCTTATTGAAGAAAGCGGACGGAACACCAATCAAGGATACCGAAACATACACGGTGGCCGTCAATGATTTCATGGCAAGCGGCGGTGATAACTATACCGTCCTGAAAGGAAAAGAGCGTGTGTTTGGACATGCAGACCTGGAAGCATTCGTTAACTATGTGAAAGAGACCTTTAAAGGCGGAAAGATCACGGCAGAAATTGAAGGCAGAATTACGAATATCAATAATTAGTTGGGGTTTACTCGTGAAACTAGCACATTTACTCGTAAGTTCAGAGGATTTACTCGTAAAATTGGGGATTTACTCGTGAGTTTAGCGGGTTTACTCGTAAAATTGGGCATTTACTCGTGAGTTTAGCGGGTTTACTCGTAAAATTGGGGATTTACTCGTGAGTTTAGCAGGTTTACTCGTAAAATTGGGCATTTGCTCGTGAGTTTAGCAGGTTTACTCGTGAAATTGGGGATTTACTCGTGAGTTTAGCGGGTTTACTCGTGAAAATAGCACATTTACTCGTGAGTTTAGCAGATTTACTCGTGAAAAATGCACATTTACTCGTGAGTTTTCAACTTTTACTCGTGAAACTCAAAAAGGGAGCGCTCCTTAATATAAGGGGCGCTCTTTTTTGTGATTAATTGTTTCTGAAAATAGAAAAGTTCAATCTAAATAGCAAGGTGACCCATGCGATATAGGGAATCATTGCTAAACCTGATGTACGGTCTATTTTATAAAACTCGAATGCCGTCAATGTAATCAAGGTCAGCAGTGCAGCCATTTCAATAAAGGCTGTTCCGCGCAAGCCCCATTTGAAGAATAAAAATGACCACAAGAAATTCAACCCTAGTTGAGTATCATAGAGGAGTTCAGCGGACTTCGATTCTTTTTCTTTGGATGCAATGCGATATTTCGCTATTCCCATAATCGTATAAAGGCTGGTCCAAGCAACGGGGAAAGTCCAGGAAGGAGGAGCAAAAGCAGGTTTCTTGAGTTTGTCATAAATTTCTTTTTAATTCCTTGTGGCGAATATCCCCACAAGTGAACCTCCGACGACAGGTACCAATACACTTTTAGCCAATTTTCCGTAGTTCATAATGCAATCCTCTTCTTTCTTCATTATTTGTATGTTCTTATACCTTTACCTTCGCACCTGAAAATAAAACATCCCCTTTAATCAAGAAGTGTAACTTTCTTCCAAACTTTACGTCGGTACTAGTAAGAAAGGGGGGAATACCGATGAACCGTAAAACAATGATGCTCATGTTCAGTTTGTTCCTTTTACTTGCTGGATGCAGCAGTAACGAAAAAGATGATTCACCATCGGAATCACAGGATGAAAAGGCGGAAAGTAAAATGGACGCTTCCATTTCCGGGAATAAGGTGCAGGAAGAAGCAGCGGAAAAGGAAGGGATGACGGATGAAAGAAAGGTCATCCATCAGGCCCAGCTTGAGTTGAAGGTGAAGAACCTTGAAAAGGCACAAATGAAGATTGAGAATAAGGTGTCTGAATATGGCGGATATGTTGTTGAGTCCAATGTATACAGGGAAGATGAAGAACTGGTGGAAGGAACGATCACTGTTCGGGTCCCTGAAGCCCATTTTCAGGATTTTCTAACCGATAGCGAGGGCGAGGCTTCAGAAGTGGTCGGAAGGAGTGTGACAGGACAGGATGTAACGGAGCAATATGTGGATTTAAAAGCAAGGTTGAAGTCAAAGAGGGCAGTGGAGGAAAGGTTGCTTGCATTCATGAAGGATGCTGAGAAGACGGAAGATTTGCTGAAAATATCATCTGATCTTGCCGTGGTGCAAGAAGAAATAGAGCAGCTGACCGGGCAAATCAAGTATCTTGAAAACCAGACTTCGTATTCGACCGTCACCATCACGTTATCACAGGACAGGATAGTTGTGCCGGGCATTGATAATAAGGAATTGAATACATGGGAGAGAACGAAGAAACAACTTGCAACGAGTGCGAATCTATTACTTAAAGCGGGTTCAGGAATCATTGTTTTTATAATAGGAAACTTGCCGATCCTCATTATTTTAGGAGGAGCTGGTGCGGTGGTCCATTGGGTGATCAAAAGAAGGGGTAAAAGGTGAAGGAATTAATAGAGGGTGCCAATTAGACTGGGCACCCTCTGCTATTTATCTTTTCCGTTTATGCAAGCCGGTCACATAATACAGGGCTACCAACAGTAGGATCCAAATCGGACCAACGATTAGAGCGATTCTTGTATCTGCTGAAAAACCGAGTACTATCATTACGAATACCAAAAAGGCTAAAGTGAAATAAGAAGTGAATGGGAAAAGAGGCATTTTGTAAGATAAGCCTTGTTTTTCTCCCTGACTCATTTTTCGTCTAGACATAATCTGTGTGACAAGTATCGTTCCCCATGTCCAGAGGGCGCCGAATGTAGCGACACTTGTGACGTAAGTGAAAACTTTATCGGCTTCCATGTAGTTAAGGTAAACGCCGAAAAGAAGTACGATAGCCGAAACGATAATGGCAACGCCAGGAACGCCTGACTTTGTTGTACGTTCGAAACTTTTTGGTGATTCACCTTGCTGTGCCAGGTTGAATAACATTCTTCCTGTACTGAAGATCCCGCTGTTACAAGATGAAAGGGCTGCTGTCAGTACAACAAACTGAATGATTCCGGCTGCGCCTGGTATACCGATTTTATCAAACATCATAACGAATGGGCTGTTTTCTCCATTCATTTCATCCCATGGAGTGATCGATAAAATGACCGTCAGAGCTAAAACGTAAAAAAGTAAAATCCGATAAAAAACGGTATCGATGGCTCTTTTTAAAGATTTTTCAGGGTTTTTAACTTCACCTGCGGTTACACCGAGCATTTCAATTCCCAAATAGGCGAACATGACCATTTGGAACGAGAGGATGACACCAGAAATCCCATTAGGGAAAAATCCGCCATTTTCAACAAGGTTGCCGAAACCGACCGCGATTCCGCCGTTCCCCAAACCAAAGATGATCATTCCGAAGCCAAGGACAATCATCAGGATGATCGTTACGATTTTAATAAGGGCGAACCAGAACTCCAATTCACCGTAAGCCTTTACAGCAAGAAAGTTAATCGTTGTCATGATGGCAAGTGCGGCTAATGCCCAAGCCCATTGCGGAGTATCAGGGAACCAAAATTGCATGTAGATTCCGACTGCCGTAATTTCAGCCATACAGGTGGCGATCCAAACGAACCAGTAATTCCATCCGGTTATATATCCGGCTAGAGGACCGACAAATTCGCTTGCGTAACGGCTGAAGGAGCCTGCGACTGGATTTTTTATTGCCATTTCACCTAGTGCACGCATGATAAGATAGATCATAAGTCCGCCAATGGCATAAGAAATGATGATTGCTGGACCGGCTAATTTAATCGCAGATGCCGAGCCGAGAAATAAACCGACTCCAATGGCTGCGCCAAGAGACATTAATGCGATATGTCTTTCTTCCAAACCTCTATGTAGTTGAGATTCTTTGGAGTTTTGCATAATTTTCCCCTTTTCTATGTTGGAGTTTAATTTTCTCTATCTAGCATTTTATCACTAGTAGAGGTGAATACATATTATTTATTGATTTTTCACATAATATTACAATTAAATAATATATTTTAATAGTTAGAATGTAAAGAAAAATATGAAAACGCTTACTAAGAAAGTGTTCCTAAGATTTTTCATCGCAATATAATCTTTCGAAACTAATTATAATGCTATACAAACAAAATATAATTATGTGATTTTTCTAAAAATTTAGACATTTAAAAATAAAAAAAAGCTGTCCCGAAGATAAGCAACAGCTTGATTCGTTTCATCATTGCCAGATGGCGGAGGCCCATTCAGGATGATCAATGAAAGGGTTGCGATTATGCTGATATTGATTATAAATGATCTCATTTCGGTTACGCTCGAAGGCATCTACAGGATCCTGTTCATTCCACTCCAGTAAGACAGCCAATTTACCATGATAAGGGGCGGTGCCATTATTCACTTGATTATTCAGCTCTAAATTGACTTCCCCCTGCATCACCCTCGTAACGAACCGCCATATAAAACAGCATCCGGGCGACGTCACCTTTGACGCTATCGCGAGGTTCCCACGAATCAGAATCATAGTAATTTCCTGTTGCTTCGGTATGTTCAGAACCTCCATTATCAAAGTCCAGGTTGTTTCTTGTACTGTTGACGGAGGCATCAGTAGGCCGAAGGTGATGCAGGTCGGTGCCGGGTCCTAAAGTGGTACCAAAATCACCATGTGATTTTGCCCATACATGCTCACGATTCCAATCATTAACACCTGATCCGTTCAGCGTTTTTCCTTGGGAACGCCCTGTATAAAGTAGAATGACATTATTGGCGTTATTCGGGTCCTCATCGGTTATCCGTAAAGCTTCCCAGACATTTGAATACGATATTTCCGTATGGTCATCGATGATTTCATGGAGGGCTTTCTTTAATGACGCCCCTGATTTACCGCTGGCTGAATCATAGTATGAGCCAATCCCCGGTGTCTCCTGTTCTGGTGAATCATTCCCTGAAGACATGGCAGATACATCTTTTAAGCCTGGATGGGTGAAATAGGCACTCAGTGTACCGGTGATGGTGACTTTTTTCCCTTTTAATGCAGGATTTGTTTTTAACCCAAATTCTGAGCGGAAGGAGGATGGAATCTGAACATAAACCATATTGGCAATGTTTGTTTCCGATGAGCTGTCTGCAAGTGCTATGGCATAATCATTCGGATAGCTGCTCGTAATGACGGTATTGGCTGACGTGGGCTGTCCTACCACATATCCACTGACCGTTTTAATCGTGCTGTCTTGATTCGTAATGGCTTGGGAAACGGAGTAAGGAGATGACGAGCTGCCATCGCCAGCTGCGGCTAGTGATGGAGTAATGAAAAGAGCGGGAATAAGGAAAGCGAGCACGAGTACAATGGACAGGGCAAATCTTGATTCATGTTTTGTGAACATGTGATTCCTCCATAATTCGATTCATACCCATTTCCAGAGAAATTGGCATGTATATGTAAAGTTATGGATATTAGCCGCTTTTTCCTTCTGGATTGTCAAAAATGAGAGAAAACAGCTAGTGATGCTTAGCGGAATTTAGTGAAATAGCCCGGGAAATATCGAAGGCTGTCATGGAAATGACATGAAAAACCGTCAGCATGCTACTGACGGTTTTTTTTACTCTGTTTTATAAGAAGACTTTGAATGAAACTCAATAACAATGATCCGATTAAAGCCCCCCAAAAAGAATCTATTACAAAGCCACTGACAACATAGGAAGTGATTTGGAATGTGAAGGCATTGATAATGAAAGAAAACAACCCGAACGTCAGGATGGTGATCGGCAATGTGATAAGTTGGAGGATGGGTCTAACCAGCAAGTTCATGATCGATAATATAAAAACCGCCAGCAAGGCAGTTCCGTAAGATTTGATCGTGATGGAGTCGAGAAGCCAGTCAATAACGAGCAATACCAGCCCGTTGATAAGAAAACGCATGATTATGTTCATGAAAAACTCCTCCTGAAGTCACTTTCTACAAGTCATTATACTAAAATTTGATGAATTTCAGTTATATGTTTGCAGAATTGTCACAAAAAAAAGAGGATACGATAAGCATTCCCCCAGAATGGAAAGAACCCTTTTAAGGGTCATAAAAGAGTTCTTCTTTAAAAAACAGTCCAGTTGATTGGAACGGAAGGTACGAGACTCCTGCGGGAAAAGCGCGTCCCGGGAGACCCCACAGGCGCTTGCGCCGAGGAGGCTCCCGGACCGCCCGCGGAAAGCGAGTGCCTGTAGTGGAAATCAACGTTTCTTTTTACAAACCCTCAAAAAGGACGTTTCAGCTAGTTTTCTTCAATCCGTTGCGGATTTTATAAAACAGTAAAAAACCATGAAGGATAACTTGGTTTTTTGTAAAATTATGGTTGGTGATAAGGCCATTCCGAACCCCATTTGTCTACAAAATGGGATTCATTAGGTTCTCTTTAGTTGTTGGCAATGATCTTTTCGAATTCACTTAATTCCAAAGTGTTTTTTAATTTGGGATTGGTGTTTAAGGAAAGAAGGGCACTTTCAATAAGAAAGGTTCGCGGTTCAACGTTTTGTAATAATTCCTCTTGGATAAAGTGAATCAATTTTAAGTTTTTAACCCGTTCCGCTTCATCATCTTGGCAAAGCCTCAAGATCATCTTTTTTAGGTCATTTGCAGAGTGCAGGAGTGCTGTATGAAAATCCTGCTGGTTATGGAAACACTCAGGCAGCCATTGCTTGATGAGATCGGGTTCCAAAAGCTGTGCATTTGACTTGCTGACATCTTCGAAAATCGATTTAATCCTATCGACACAATAACGGATAATTTCAGTAGGGTTGAACTCAGGCTCTTTAGCCAAGGCATTAAAATGAATCGTTTGATGCATCATTCCCGAGTAAAGAATGGCACAGTCCAAAATATAAGGTTTTTTATCAGCACCGAAAATGTCCAGAAACCGTTTTGATAACCAATGGATATGCTGGAATTTAGCATGTGTTATGAAGTTCTTAAGTTCGCTATCATTTGAAATCATTACTTCTTCATATAAGAAAAAGATTTTGTTGTTTTTGTTTGAGTGCATTTGTAATTCTGATTGTTTGATGAATATTTCAATATCTGCAAGGTTTTGCCCAATCAGCAATTCATTCCGCTCTTTTTCGAATTTTTCTTGCGAAGTTAGGAAGACTGCCTTAAGCAATTCGCTTTTAGAAGAAAAATAGTTATAAAATGTTCCTTTTGAAATGCCGCTATAATCTAAAATATCCTGAATGGAAGTTGCTTGGTAACCCTTTTCAATAAATAATTGGTGCGCATATTTAACTACCAGTTGTTTGCGCTCATTCATATATATCACCCTTACTCTTATTGGACGGTCATTTTAACGTAATAGTATCTTATTTTCTATATGAACACAAACCGGTATGTTTACAAATTCTCTAGCAAAATAAGGGGGATGGCCTTTTGTTTCAGCGGATTCAGGAAGAGTTCTGCTGAAAGATAGGGTTTACAAAAGCAATGAAAAATTCAGTTTCTATGCATCCGGCTATTCGTCATTCTGTAAATAAAGGCTGACGAAGTGAACAAAGTCACAGGAGAACATTTCGGTTTGTTATAAGATGAATAGAAGAAAAGGGTGAAGTAGCGCAAAGTATCTATGATTATTCGTTAACCATTCTCGATTGCTATCCCATTGGTAGGAGAAATGATAAAATCACTCGTCATGAAGGAAAATTGCCTATAAGGGTCGTATACCATTATTAGGAATGTAATTATGTGAATAGGCTGTTCCATCAGCGTTTGTACCTTTTGAACTATCCATATTATGGATGTGTTTGGAGTTATATCATCAGCGAGTGAATAATGAATTGATTATTATATTAAAATTATTATAAATAAGTATTGATTTTTTTCTGAGAAGCTTTATCATTATATACATAAATAATAATGAAAAGGTGGTTCAATTATGTCGAATAAGAAAAACCTTACTACAAGCTGGGGAGCCCCAGTTGGAGACAATCAAAACTCTATCACTGCCGGCGAACGCGGCCCTGTGCTCATTCAAGATGTACACTTATTGGAAAAGCTAGCTCACTTCAACCGTGAACGTGTCCCTGAACGTGTGGTTCATGCGAAGGGTGCCGGTGCATACGGTACTTTCGAAGTAACGAACGACCTTTCTCAGTACACGAAAGCTAAGCTTTTCAATGGTGTGGGCAAGAAGACAGATCTTTTTATCCGTTTCTCCACAGTTGCAGGTGAATTGGGTTCTGCAGATACAGTCCGTGACCCGCGTGGATTTGCCGTTAAATTCTACACCGAAGAAGGAAACTACGATATCGTCGGTAATAATACGCCAGTATTCTTTATTCGCGATGCGATTAAATTCCCCGACTTCATCCATACACAAAAGAGAGATCCTAAAACACATTTGAAAAACCCTACGGCTGTTTGGGATTTCTGGTCACATTCACCGGAATCTCTGCACCAAGTGACGATCCTGATGTCCGATCGGGGCATTCCTGCTACACTTCGTCATACACATGGTTTCGGTAGCCACACATTTAAATGGGTGAATGCTGAAGGAAAAGGCGTTTGGGTGAAATACCACTTCAAAACAGAACAGGGCATCAAAAACCTTGATGTGGATCTTGCTGCAAAACTAGCAGGTGAAAACCCTGATTACCATACGGAAGATCTTTTCAATGCGATTGAAAAAGGGGACTTCCCTGCCTGGAAATTATATGTTCAAATCATGCCTCTGGAAGATGCGGATACATACCGTTTCGATCCATTCGATGTGACGAAGGTATGGTCTCAAAAAGATTATCCGCTGATTGAGCTTGGCCGTATGGAATTGAACAGAAATCCTGAAAACTACTTTGCTGAAGTAGAGCAAGCCACATTCTCACCGGGAACATTCGTACCGGGAATTGAGGCTTCCCCGGACAAGATGCTTCAAGGTCGTCTATTCGCATACGGAGATGCACACCGTTACCGTGTGGGCTCGAATCATAACCAGCTTCCGGTTAACCGTCCGAAAGTGGAAGCGAACAACTATCAGCGTGACGGCTTCATGCGTGCAGATGACAATGGCAAGGGATCTGTTTATTATGAGCCGAATAGTTTTGGCGGCCCTGCCGAATCAGCGGAAAATAAAGTCACTCCTTTCGAGGTGACCGGGAAAGCTGCACAAGTTGGTCATAATAGTGATGATCACTACACTCAAGCAGGTGACTTATACCGTCTATTGAGTGCCGAAGAGAAAACGCGCCTTGTTGACACGATCGTGGGCGCAATGAAACCTGTGGAATTAGAGGAAATCAAGCTTCGTCAAATCGGTCATTTTTATAAAGCCGATCCGGAATACGGAACGCGCATAGCCGAAGGTTTAGGTTTATCTGTACCGCAAGAAGTGTAAAATATGAAACTCCCAATCTAGTAAATGCAAACAGGCATCCATTCATGAATGGATGCCTGTTTTGTGTACACAGGACGCCGTTTTTAAATGACACCCGACAAGTTCGGTAAGAATATATAGTTATGTCTTCAGGGAAAGTCTTGCAGTCAGATTAATTGGGGGCCAGTCAAGATTAACAGTAAAGGGTGGTATTAATGACCAGTAAAAAGGTTCGGGTGTTAGTGGGCAGTCCAATTTACCAAAAACCACATATTTTACAAAAGTTCCTGCTTTCACTCAAACGGTTGGATGCGGAGGGGAAGGAACTTGCCTATTTCTTCATTGATGACAATGAAGATGAGCGATCAAGCAAGATGCTCGAAGATTTCAGTCAGGAGCAGAACAATGTCAAATTACTGGCATCCAATCAAAGCAATATTTATGTGTGTAATGGCACTACCCATTACTGGAATGAAAATCTGGTATGGAAGGTCGCGGATTTCAAAAATATGAAGCCGTGATTATTGATGACGGCAGCACGGACAATTCCGCAGAGGTTTGTTTAGAGGTTTTGAAAGGGGTGCCGGTGCGTATCATCAGGAATGATATCTCCAAGTTCTCCAATGAAATTGAACTTCGTAAAATGCAATGGAAAGAGACGGTGAAGTCAAATCCCGAGTGGATATTAAATCTTGACGCCGATGAAGTGTTTGAAAATAGATTCAAAGAGGAAGTCAGGCAGCTGATAAGCGATCAAGAAGTGGATGTATATTGCTTCCGGTTATATGACTTTTGGAATGAAACCCATTACAGGGAGGATGAACACTGGTGCGCTCACCAGTATTGCCGGCCGTTCCTGGTCAGATATCGGGAGGGGTTTGAATGCAAATGGAACGATAGGCCGCAGCATTGCGGTAGATTTGCAGAAAATGTCTTTGAATTGCCTCACAAGTTATCCGACATACGATTGAAGCATCTGGGCTGGGTTAAAAAAGAAGATCGGATGGCGAAATTCAAAAGATATCGGGAATTAGACCCTGATGGTACGTATGGAAGTAATGAGCAATATCAAAGCATTCTGGATGAAAACCCCAATTTGATTTGTTTTGAGGAGTGACTTTTGCTTTGGCAATAATTGAATCGAATCTGCATACATTTGGTTAAGAGGAGGTGCAGTATGGACGTTTTTGTGCGGCAAAATGATTCCTTGTGGTATTATAGCCAATTATTCAAGGTGAATTACCAACTTATCATTGATTCCAATAGTGGGATTGATCCACTTGCACTTATGATTGGCCAACAAATCAAAATACCTGGCTTTACGACGACCGGCTATACCATAAAGCAAGGTGATTCGTTATGGGCAATTGCCAGGTCACGCAATCTTTCATTGGATGCCTTATTTTTAGTTAATCCCAATCTCAACCCGAATGCCTTGCAAGTCGGTCAGACAATTTCTGTGCCATTAAGGATTACGTGGAGGCTCATTCAAGGAAATCGGGAATATGATTATGGGACGATGATGACCGATGTTAGACGTTTGAAAACAATCTATCCATTTATAAAAAACTCCCCCATCGGGGACTCGGTGCTTGAAAGGGATATCCCCGAAGTTCTGATTGGAAATGGCAACAAACGAGTTCACTATAATGGTTCCTTTCATGCGAATGAGTGGATAACGACGCCTGTGATCATGACCTTTTTAAATGATTATTTACTTGCAATCACGAATCAGGCTGACATCCGCGGTCTAGATATGTTTCCCTTTTATCAACAGACGATGCTGTCGATCGTCCCAATGGTGAATCCGGACGGAGTGGAGTTGGTTTTGAAAGGACCGCCTGCAGATGAGACATTGAGAGGACGGCTCATCGAATGGAATAATGGCAGCGAAGACTTCTCTGGCTGGAAAGCCAATATCAATGGTGTGGATCTGAATGATCAATTTCCCGCCGAATGGGAACTGGAACAAGCCCGTAATAATGTAACGGAGCCAGGTCCGGCTAATTATCCAGGGGAAGGGCCGCTTACACAGCCAGAGGCCATTGCAATGTCAGAGTTGACAAAAAAACGTGATTTTGGCAAAGTCCTTGCGTTCCACACCCAAGGAGAGGTGATTTTTTGGGGGTTTGAAGGTTTGGAACCACCCGAGTCGGAAACGATAGTCAATGAGTTTGCGAGGGTCAGTGGATATGAGCCTGTTAAATCCGCCAATAGTTATGCAGGGTATAAGGATTGGTTCATTCAGGATTGGCGCAGGCCGGGATTTACCGTGGAGCTGGGCAAAGGAACGAATCCCCTTCCCATATCACAGTTCGATGAGATTTATCAGAAGTCGCTTGGGATTTTCTTGGCAGGGTTATATATGTGAAATCTGACCAAATGAAAAAGCTCAACTCCGTTTCCATGGGGTAGAGCTTTTTAGTCTTATAAACTATCAGACTTGAAACGATGAGGGCTGCTGCAAAAAATAAGTAAAGTTATGCTTTACTTATCGATTGCATGATTAACTCGCTTTTTAGCTTGAAATGAACGGACATTTTCCATGCCCCGGTGATTTTGCAGCCCCTACCAAAAGGAATCTAATAGTTTTACGGTAAAGAAGTTACCTTCCTTAGCGCTAGTATTGGCCCCACCTACGCCAGATACTGTGACGGCCACGCATGCCATCCAACCTAATTTCATTATAATAGAAAGCGCTTACATTTTCAAAAGTAATCGTATTGCAAATTTCGACATTCGATAAGTGTCCCTTACCAGTAGGTGGAGAATGGGCATATTACTGATAAGGGCCCTATAAGATTCAGGTTAATCTGCAATGAATTCCTGTAGCTTTTGCCTTAGGCCACCATTGCCGAATTTAATGAACTTTGTCTTTCCGGCTTCCTGTTCCGAGGTAGAAGCGAAATCCAAGAAGGCTAAAAGGTTGATCCGGCGGTGAAGAATATGGACAATGCCGTATTCATAGAACCAATGATCGATCGTGTTGTAAACCCCTCTATTCAGTCGATATTTCTGCTGGCACCAGTGGAAAAATAGTCTGTCAGGAAGATTAAGGTACTCCATGTCTTCTAAGCCTCCATTTTTCTTCTCATTCATGACAGGGGAAATGGTCCTTAGCAATTCCTTTTGCATAGTAAACTCCTCCCTCATTGATAAAAACGAAAAAACCCCCTATTCCTGTTGAATAGAGAGCCTCCAGTAGACTAGTCAGCTTATATATATTCCTTATATAAAAGCAGTATAAAGTGTATTAATCCTATTTGTCAAGTTGGTATTTGATAACGGGAAATAAATATATTCATTTCCTGTTTTCAGTGTGATTTTAAATGAAAATACGAATAAATATTTATGTTTATTCGTTTATAGTTCGTATATAATGTTTTTGAGGAATTAAGGAGGAGAGACTGAATGTATAAATCGAAAAAGATTTTATTATTGGGCTCGGGTGAATTAGGGAAAGAGGTCATACTTGAAGCTCAGCGACTTGGTGTGGAGACCGTTGCTGTAGACCGCTATGAACATGCCCCTGCCATGCAAGTCGCTCATCGCAGTTATGTGATCGATATGCTGGATGCGGAACAACTAAGGGGAGTTGTAGAGAAAGAACAACCCGATTTGATTGTACCGGAGATAGAAGCCATCGCTACATCCGAATTAGTCAAGTTGGAAGAGGAAGGCTTTCAAGTCATTCCGACAGCAAGAGCCGCTAAATTGACGATGGATCGTGAAGGGATCAGGAGGCTGGCTTCTGAAACGCTGGAGATTCCGACAGCAGCCTACAAATTCGCAAACACCTATGAAGAATTTGTCCAAGCTGCCAAGGAAGTTGGGTTTCCCAATGTCGTCAAACCTCTGATGAGTTCTTCAGGTAAAGGGCAAAGTGTGTGCCGCACGGAAGGTGACCTGGAGGATTGCTGGAAAATCGCGATGGAAGGCGGCCGGGTTCAAAATGGACGGGTGATCATTGAAGAATTTATCCGTTTTGATTCGGAAATCACGCTGCTTACTGTCCGGACCGTAAATGGTACCATGTTTTGTGCTCCCATCGGTCACATTCAGCAGGGCGGGGATTATATTGAATCCTGGCAGCCGCATAATATGACAGAAGCACAAATAATGGAAGCGAAAAGAATTGCCCATGCCATTACGGATGAACTTGGCGGGTACGGATTATTCGGGGTAGAGCTTTTCCTCTCAGGGGATAAAGTCTATTTCAGTGAAGTTTCCCCACGTCCGCACGATACGGGGCTAGTGACATTGGTGACTCAGAATTTGTCCGAGTTTGCCCTTCATATTCGGGCGATTCTAGGATTCCCCATCCCGGAAATCAAGCTGATCAGTCCGGGTGCCAGCCGTCCATTAAAAGCGCAAGATGAGTTATCGGAATATTCAATAGTCGGTGTTGAACAGGCTTTGGCTTTACCTAATACACAAGTGCGTCTTTTCGGAAAACCAGTTACAAAGGCAGGTAGAAGGGTTGCGGTCGCCCTGTCGTCTGCCGATTCCATCGAGGTGGCGAGAGTGAATGCGGCCCGTGCTTTGGAATGTTTAGTTGTAGAGAAAGAATAGTGAAAAAAGCGCTCCAGCTTGTCGACAAGAGGGAGCGGATTTCTTAAATAAATAACATGATCTTCACTCCAGGTACTCGCTTTCCGCGGGCGGTCCGGAAGCCTCCTCGGCGCCATTTGCACCTGTGGGGTCTCCCTTGGACACGTTTTTCCAGCAGGAGTCTCGTACCTTCCATTCCAATCAACTGGAATGGTTTTTAAAGTAAAACGTAGGCTGGTCTCATCCCGAACGGTTTAAGAATAGTTTGTGCTTCATGATTTTCCTGCCGAATAACTGGCTAGCCGAAACTCCGCTAGATGCTTGCGACAGGAGGTTTGACAGTCAGTCGGCGAAAAAAAGCGGATTTTCGAAAAAAATGTAACGTTTCTCAAAGATGACTTTGTCTGCTGTCTTACTCTAAAGCATCCTTATTCGGATGCTTTATTTTTTTTCTCCATTAATAGCACATTAAACTCTCCTAACAACCACCCGATTTGAAGACGTTGAATGGCCTGTAATATACCCCAGCTACTGATGATTTCCCTGAATAACCAATTCCGCATGCTGTCTTTACTTTGTCTTAACAATTATCCTGTCGCTTTTTTACATAGCCTTGACATTGAGTTCATTTTCTTCACCTATAGTTAAATTAAATAGAAAACATTACGGGAGGTCATTCATTTGAATCGCACTTGGAAGTTTATCATGGTCCGGTGCGGATCGTGTTTCGGCAAAGGGGAACCCAAATAAAGAACCGGAAATCAAGAACGTTATTTTCCTGATCGGTGACGGCATGGGTGTTTCCTATACCTCCGCTTACCGGTATTTAAAAGATAATCCTGGTACGAAGGTGGCAGAGCGGACAGAGTTTGATAAATACTTGGTTGGCCAGCAGATGACTTACCCAGAAGACTCTGCACAAAATATAACGGATTCAGCTTCAGCCGCTACGGCAATGTCTGCAGGAGTGAAGACTTATAACGCTGCCATTGCAGTGGATAATGATAAATCCGAAGTCAAAACCGTATTGGAAGCAGCAAAGGAAAAAGGAAAAGCGACGGGATTGGTTGCCACTTCGGAAATCACTCATGCTACGCCTGCATCTTTTGGCGCCCATGATGAAAATCGGAAAAACATGAATTCAATCGCAGACGATTATTATAACGAATTAATCAAAGGCAAACATAAAATTGACGTCCTATTGGGCGGTGGGAAGTCCAATTTTGTCCGGCCTGATGTCAATTTGGCGAAAGCCTTCGAAAAAGATGGTTACAGTTATGTGACGGATAAAAATCAAATGTTTAAGGACAAAAATGAGCAGGTCCTTGGTTTATTCGCTTCTGAAGGACTTCCGAAAATGATTGACCGCCCAAGTGATACGCCTTCTTTGGCAGACATGACAAGTTCGGCGATCCAGCGCTTGAATAAAGATAAAGATGGATTCTTCCTTATGGTCGAGGGAAGCCAGGTCGATTGGGCAGGACATGATAATGATATCGTAGGTGCAATGAGTGAAATGGAAGACTTTGAAAAAGCATACAAAGCGGCCATGGAATTTGCGAAGAAAGACAAACATACCTTAGTGGTGGCTACGGCGGATCACTCTACAGGAGGATTCTCGATCGGAGCAAAAGGAATATATAACTGGTACGGTGAGCCAATCAAGGCAGCCAAACGCACTCCTGACTTCATGGCGGATGCCATCGTCAAAGGCGCTGATGGTGAAAAGACGTTAAAGCAATATATTAACCAAAATGTAGTGAAGCTAACTGACGGTGAAATCAAAACGGTAACTGAAGCTGCCAAATCAAAAAATGTGACGAATGTCGATAATGCCATCGAAGCCATATTCGATAACCGGACCAATACTGCCTGGACTACTGGGGGACATACGGGTGAAGATGTTCCAGTCTACGCATACGGGCCATATAAAGAACGTTTTGCCGGGCAAGTCGATAACACGGATCAAGCCAAAATCATTTTTGAGCTATTAAAGAAATAATGACTTCAGGGAGGGATTCAATGAACAGACTGATGATCGGTGCCCTGTTATTAACGGCATTTGGTGCTCTTAATACCCAACCAGCTTACGAAGAAGAAACAACAGCTAAAGAAAAAACAGAGGAAATTGCACGACCACTGGAAAAAAAGGATGTCTATGTTCCGAATCCGCAGCTTCCTGATGATATAAACTTGAACCAAATCGATCAGAATGTTTCCGATGCCAAAGGCGAATTAACTTTGAAGGCCTATAAAAAAGTGAATGAAACGTTGAATGTTGGCCCGGTCGAGGTTAAAGTCAAAGAAATGAAAGTGATGCATGCCACTCCGGATTACAGCATGATCGATTTCTTCCACGGCTATACGCATGATGAAGATTTCGATATCGTAAAAGTGAACGTGGAAATCAAAAACAATTCGGATAAAGAAATTAAGTTTTCGCCAGTTGCTTTCCTTGAAACGGACAGAGGAGAACATCTGACATGGGAAGATGAGATCTATTTGGAAGAACTTACTGGTGAAATAGAAGGAAACGGTTCAAAAAGCGGAAACATTGGTTTCATTCTAAATGATGGAAACATAAAAGGCATATCCGTCATGTCAAGTGATGCGGTGGATGACGATGGGAAAGTCCTTGCAAAAGGCAAGTCAGCTGAATTCGCTTTTTAAAGAATATGTATAAATGGCTGGGAAAAATAAAATACTAGAACAAGTGATGGGGATTACTATCACTGAACGGAATATCCAAATCCTAATGATGAGGTGACACAGAATGAGCTATAAAGATCAATTAGATCCACATTCTCAAAAGTTTCACCATAATTGGACAAGACCTAAGCGTTCAAAATCTCAAGTTAATGGCCACACGCAAGAATCACAAACAAACATTATACTAAGAAGCAATGCAAAGGCTCACAGGTGGTAACGGATATTTCCGATAAAGAAGGAGGCTCCCAAGCGAGTCTTCTTCTTTATATTTAGAATCAGCTTAAACCAAGCAAGGCATTCATGGCTTTTCACTCATAATTATGATACCATTTACCTTTAAGATTGAAGTGATGAGCTTGGCGTGAAACTGGAGTCGATTGAAAGTTTCACCTTATACAAATAGAGGACGTGAATTGTAATGATTAAAATTGAAATCCCTGCAGCGGATATAAGCATCAAACAAAGAAAGCAAGTGATTGAAGGAGACGAAGCTGTCATTCCTGAAATTTACGGGTTTATCGATTTTCATTTGATTCCCCGTGATAAAGGCGGCATCATCTTGTTTTACAATGAAAACGATGAACTGATTTTTGTCGGTAAAGCCCGTAAATTAAGACCAAGGGTCAAGAAGCATTTTGAGGATAATGTTTCTCCGATTAAAGAGCATCGTAATGAAGTCAAGAAAATTGACATTCTTTTAGTCGAAGACGCTATGGAACGTGAAATCTATGAAACGTATATGATCAATAAGCTTCATGCTAAATACAACGTCGATAAAGTGTTTTATAAATAAGCTGTTTTCATAAAGATTGTTGTTTTAAAACGAAACTATTTAAGGTTGATTGGAGCGGAAGTGCGAGACTCCTGCGGGAGCAGCGGGACAGGTGAGACCCCACAGGCGTTTACGCCGAGGAGGCTCACCGCCCGCCCCGCGGAAAGCGAGCATCTGGAGGGGAAATCAACCACACCGCACTACTTGGTAAATAGCAACAAAGTATGCGAAAACAGCCTATAAATAAGAAACACCTATGAAAAGCTGACTGCATATGCACTCAGCTTTTTTGTGTTTAGGAAAATGCACAGAAATAATTTCGTACATTTACAGCAGCTACATGTTAGGTTAACAATGTTGGTTTATATTTAGAGTATTCCAATACATTCTCAGGAGGAAGCTATTGAAGAAAATACTTTGTAAAAAGGTGTTAGTTATCTCGATCGGGACAGTGATTGCCTTTGGGAATTTAACGTGGTCCGTATCACAAGCTTCTAAACTGGCGAAACAGAGAGAGATTGAAACTTTTGAACAAAAGACAGTAACATCTTCAGGGTGGGAAATGGCGGAATAAGCACAATGGCCAATAATTTTTTTCTCGATTTGCAACAAAGAAAAAGAAAAATGTATTGGATAATGAAACGTTGTTAATGATCAGCTGCTTGTATATATAGAAGTACATTAAAATGATAAAACTGCAATGGAGGTTCCATACACATGATGTAATGTGTGATTGGGCTTCCATTTAATTTTATTGGTTTAATGTCAGCCCCTTTCATTTATCCGTGTGTCGGAGCAAGCGTGATTACATGGGTTCGGGAGAAGTATTCGGAGGAAATTTTGAAAAAAACTTGCAAATAGTAATGATTACGTTTTATTATTAGAGAGTGTTTTTATATGGAGATTGCTTTGGTGTTTAAATCGTAATGATTTTGATTTACTTGCAGCAAAGAAATCAGGTAAAGGAGTGGTAAGGGATGGAGATGAAGAAAATTCCGGTTACGGTACTGAGTGGATACCTTGGTGCGGGAAAGACGACGCTTTTGAATCATATTCTTGGGAATCGGGATGATCTGAAGGTTGCTGTCATCGTTAATGATATGAGTGAAATCAATATTGATGCTTCGCTGGTCAAACAGGGAGGGTTTACCCGGACGGATGAAAAACTGGTGGAAATGCAGAATGGCTGCATTTGCTGTACGCTTCGTGAGGATTTGATGATTGAAGTGGAGAAATTGGCGAAACAAGGGGACATCGATTATATCGTGATTGAATCGTCTGGGATAAGCGAACCGGTACCTGTAGCCCAAACCTTCTCCTATGTTGATGAAAGCATGGGAATTGATTTATCGGAATCTTGCCGGCTTGATACGATGGTCACCGTTGTTGATGGGTATAATTTTTGGCAAGACTTTACTTCCGGAGAAACGCTTATTGACAGGATGCAGGCAACTGATGCTGCGGATGGCAGGGAAGTGGTCGATCTATTAATAGATCAGATAGAGTTCGCCAATGTCATCCTGTTAAATAAAATCGATCTGATGGATGCTGATGCCGTTGCGGAATTGAAGGCGGTTCTTCATAAAGTGAATGCCGATGCGAGAATTATCGAAACAAACCATTCCAAGGTGCCGCTAAAGGATGTATTGAATACACATTTATTTGATTTTGAAGAGGCAAGCCAAGGAGCCGGCTGGATAAAGGAATTGAATGAAGAGCATATCCCGGAGACCTTGGAGTATGGGATTTCTTCCTTCGTTTACAGGAGGGGGGTACCCTTTCATCCCGAACGGCTGATGGAGTGGTTGGAAAACTGGCCCGTACAAGTGGTGAGGGCGAAGGGATTCCTTTGGCTGGCATCGAGAAATGATACGGCAGGCTTGCTTTCGCAGGCAGGACCGTCATTGACTTTACAAGCAGCCGGTAAATGGATTGCAGCTTACCCTGAAGAAGAACAGCGCCAAATTTTAAAGGAAGCACCTGAATTATTGGAACGGTGGAATGCAGTATACGGTGACAGGATGACGGAGCTTGTGATGATTGGCATTCAAATGGATCAACAGGAAATCGAAACTGAATTAGATCAATGCTTATTGACGGAAATGGAGATGCAGCAGGATTGGTCTCTTTATGAAGATCGATTGCCTGCATTTACGGAAATCGTTCATTAAAAAACTTTAGGAGGAAATAAAAATGAGAGTAAACATTACGTTAGCATGCACAGAATCAGGGGACCGAAATTATATTACAACGAAAAACAAGCGGAATAACCCGGACAGGATCGAATTGAAAAAGTACTGCCCGCGATTGAAGAAACACACGCTTCACCGTGAAACGAAGTAGTTTTAAGGTTTAAATCGTAATGATTATGTTTTATCGAAGAGAATGGAAGTAAAAGGAGGGAAGTTCATGTTGGAATGGATCATTGTTGGCGGAGGCATTCAAGGTATGACGATGGCTGCATTTTTACTTAAGTCAGGAAAAACGACGGTGGACCAGCTGGCGATTGTCGATAGAAATGAAGAACCATTGGCAAGATGGAAGCAGTGTACGGAAGTCATTTCAATGCCATATTTACGTTCTCCATCCGTACACCATCTGGATGTGAATCCCTTCAGCCTGCAGAAATATGTGGAGAAGGCAGACTGGAAAAATAACTTTTACGGCCAATATAAGCGGCCATCCCTACAATCCTTCAATGAACATTGTGTTCACTTGGCTGATGATTTAACCATTAAGCAGGCATGGGTGCAAGGGGAAGTCATCTCTGCCTGCAAAACGGGACAGGGCTGGGAAATCCAATTGCAAAACAAGCGACGGCTTGAGGGGCAAAAACTTGTGATTTCAATTGGTATTGGCGAACAGCCTTATTGGCCTGAATGGGCACGGCAATTCAAACAAGAGCATGTGGGTCCCGTTTACCACATATTCGATGAAAATATTCCGGAGCTGACACAATTACAAGGACCCATCACGATCATTGGGGGCGGCATATCTTCTGTCCATCTCGCTTTAAAGCTGAGTAATATCTATCCACAGGATGTAACGGTTCTGAAGCGGCATCCTTTTAGAATTCATGATTTCGACAGTGATCCTGGTTGGTTGGGGCCGAAAAAACAGCGACCTTTCCGTGCTATATCCAGCTTTCAAAAAAGACGCGAGACCATTATCCAGGCCCGTAATAAGGGATCCATCCCACCTGACTTACATAAAGCGCTGATGAATCAGGTTAAACAGGGATTATTGCGTGTCATGGATGTTGAGGTGAAAAGCGCTGTGTGGAAGGATGGGCATATCAGCCTAAGGGATAAAAACGAAAAGGTCATTCAACAAACAGGGACGATTCTTTTAGCGACCGGCTTTAAGTCAACATTGCCAGGGAAGGATTGGCTGACGCCAGTCATCCGGTCGCATGATTTACGCTGCGCGGAATGTGGTTATCCAATTGTATCGCAGTCGTTGCAGTGGGGACCTGGCTTATATGTCACGGGTGCACTGGCTGAACTTGAAATGGGACCGATATCCAGGAATATATCGGGAGCAAGACAGGCAGCGGAACGAATTGTGAATAGTTTATAGATTTTTCATACATTCAAGATCTTAAAAAAGGAGAATAAAAATGGCGAAAAAATCCAAGGTGATAAAAGCGCAAAAACAGTTGGCAATGGTCGAAAAGTATGCAGAACTTAGAAAGGAATTGAAGGAGAAAGGGGATTATGCCGCATTGGCCAAACTCCCTCGTGATTCCTCGCCGACAAGGGTTCACAATCGTTGTGGAGTAACGGGGAGGCCCCGTGGATATATGCGCAAATTCAACATGTCGCGTATCGTTTTTAGGGAACTTGCTCATAAAGGGCAACTGCCGGGTGTCAAAAAGTCAAGCTGGTGAAGCGGGGAGTTCTAGATCATTCATAAGAAAAGGAGCCCTTGTTAAAAACAAGGGCTCCTTCCCATTCAAAAGTGTTGCTTACTTGACTGCCTTTAATGCTTGTTCGGATATATAAAAGTCTTTTCCGTTGTAAACGGTGATCGCATTAATTTCTTTTTGTTTAGTGGATGTAGGAGTCTTGCTGATAACGATATTCTTATTTGCAGGCAACTCCACTTTTTGCTGCCCCTTTTTCGCTACGAAAACCGGGTTATTCGGGTCTGTAACATCAATGCGGGTTGAATATCCTTTTTTCTCAAAGGAATCTTTAGCATTCATGTATAGTTTGTTCGATAATTTTTGTAAATCAAAGCCCATGAATTCGGCCATTTTTTTAGCGAGGTCTGTATTCTCCACTAATCCAGTCGGTTTTGAAGGGCCATAAGAATACAGGAATACGTCTTCACCTGTATGACCGCCAGTTGTAAAGCCAATGTTGGCACGGTTAGCAAGCAGCTTTGTCATTTCAGCACCTACGTTTTTAGTAGAGGTAAGTTTTGCTGTTTCTTCAGAAGTCAGATTATCCAGTCCATACAGTGCTGCAACTTCTTTCAGATTGGAGTGATCTGGTTTTAGCTTACTTAAGGCCCCTTCAACAGTCATTTTCGCTTTCTTTAATGGATCGATATAAGCTGATACGGGTGTTTCCGGGTAGGAGGAGTTCGTGTTTACGTTACCCATTGTAATTCCGCTGTTCCCATGGTCCGTTACAGCAATGACCATCGTGTTTCCGTCATTTTTTGCAAACGTAAGGGCTTCGTTCACGGCATCATCAAAAGCTAAAGTATCACTAATCATTCCGATCGTGTCGTTTCCGTGAGCAGCCCAGTCAATCTTGCTTCCTTCAACAAATAAGAAGAAGCCATCTTTATCTTTTTTCAAGGTTTTAAGGGCTTTATTGGTCATTTCAGCTAAAGTGGGTTCACTTGGCTTTGTTGTTTTACGATCTAAATCATATGCCAGGGCGCTTGGTGCAAAGCTTCCCCAAATTTTATTCGATTTGGATTTTAACAGCTCGTCACGGGTTTCAACAAAATCATATTTGTCTTCATCGAGCACTTCCAAAAGGTTTTCTCCATCAATTCTTGCATTTTTTGTTTTACCTGGTAAAAGGGATTCTTTGCCCCCTCCCAAAACGACGTCAATCCCCTGATAAACCTGCTGTTCCGCAATATCACCATAATTGCTTCGATGTGTCACGTGAGCGGAGAAGCCTGCGGGTGTAGCATGCTGGATTTCAGATGTAGAAATGATGCCAGTAGCCTTTCCGGCTTGTTTTGCACCCTCCAAAACGTTAGCGACTGGTTTATGGGCATTTTTCGGATTAACCGGATCGAGCCCTGGAGAATTAACGATGGTTGGCAGGACACCGACAAATTTATCATTTGATTTATTTCCTGTCGCAAGAGCTGTTGCTGCAGGAGCTGAGTCGGTAATGGCCGATTCAGCCGAGTATGTACGCATGCCGCCAGACAGCATTTCGTCCATGGCTAGATTATCGCCTTTATACCACCTTGAAAGGGTTGTGGCTCCTGTGCTTGTTCCATCCATCACCATCATGATGACGTTGGTTGGTTCTTTTTTCTTGTCTTTAGCCTGGACATCTTCCTTCATTGTTGAAATACCAAGTGATGATATGGCCACCGCGCCCGCTAACGTAATTCCTGCTACCTTTTTGCTCATTTTCCCCAAAATGCATACCTCCAAAAATATGATTACTTTTAGGATAAATGTAGTATATTAAGAAATTACTTCAAGTAAGTTAAGAAAGGTTTTTTATCTGTAAATTTTGTTTGAAGAATAGAGTGAACGTTAAAAAAAGCAGAAGTCTATAAGACTCTGCCTTTTTAGGATGGTTTTTACCTTTGGAAAAATTCAATCCACTCTTTTTCCGGTCCATATACGTAGAAATAGCGATAACCATTCGGAAGGGTGACGATCTCTTCATCAATCAGTTCGGTGTTATCCAAGCTTTTGATCCGGGCATATTCTTCTTCGATATCATCCACGGTAATGGCAAAATGGTGGATCGTTGCTTCGGAGGGAAGTGTGTCGCTATATCCCTGAATCAATTCTATTTCTGTTTCGTCCGACTCTTCGTAACCGAGGAACGCCAGTTCGATCACTCCATTAGTATGAGTCATGCGTTCCTTTAATTTCAAATCCAACACATCTTGATAAAAGGCGATGGATTTTTCAAGATCTTTTACAACAACGCCAATGTGATCGACCCTTTTTACAGCCAAGAAATCTTCCTCCTTCATTAAATCCGTATGCAACTTGCTAATAGTAGTATATATAAGATTATTCGGAATTAAATTACTTTTTTATAGCCGTTTTTAGATAATTTTTAAAATGATGTTAATAAAGGGAAAGTATTGGTGAATAATGAAAAATGACAAATGGCTTATGGGATAATACTTTTCTTCCATAGAATCTCTTGATAGATTCTTTCTTGGAAAGAAATGTATTCATCATTTTCCAGGGCAAAAATTTGTTTCTAAATGGAATAGTCGATATACTATGGAAACAACTCCATTATTAATGGATAGGAGAGGAGAGGTTGTATGGGAAAAATTCGTGAAGGTGAAGTTTTCACTCTTACTGATGACAGTGATGAAGGCCATGAAGTTGAGGTTTTAGGTTCATTGGATGTAGAAGGAACGGAATATGTTGCAGTAGGCTTGCTTGAAGATATTGAAGAGGATACGGATGAAGATATCGATATTTTCTTTTTCAGGGTCGAAGGCGAAGGTGAACTGCTCGATATCGAATCGGATGAAGAATTCGAAAAGGTATCATTGGCGTTTGAAGCGGCATTTGAAGCGAAAGAATGACAAGATAAAAGACGGCACAATGTGCCGTCTTTTTTATATGTATAAGGAAAGTATCGGCCCCGCCTTCGCCAAATACCATGATAGCCACGCGTGCTATCCAGCCTTACTTAAGTATAGGGTTGTATTATTGATAGGACGTGTACTCCATATGAAGGTTTTGTTAATAAACGGAGTATTTTTCCATATAAAAGGCATAGGATTAAAAAGTGGAGGTGATGGGATGTCCGTTGTAAAGCACACTGATGCCGATATTGCCTTATTGGCTAGATTGCTTAGGGCGGAAGGTGAGGGTGAAGGTGATCAAGGCATGCTGATGATCGGTAATGTAGGGGTCAATCGGATTAGGTCGAATTGTTCCGATTTCAAAGGGTTGAGGACGATTCCAGACATGATTTATCAGGAGCATGCCTTTGAGGCTGTACAGAAGGGGTATTTTTATCAGCGGGCAAGAGACAGGGAAAAGAGGCTTGCACGCCGTAGCGTAAGCGGCGAAAGGCTATGGCCTTCGAAATTTAGCCTATGGTACTTCAGGCCACCGGGAGATTGCCCGGCAACCTGGTATAATCAGCCCCTTGTTGGGCGTTTCAAGCTCCATTGCTTTTATGAACCAACAGGTACAGAATGTCCCAATATTTATAATACATTTTAAAGAAATGGCTGAACCTTATGGGGGTTTGGCCTCTTTGTGCATCAATCCTTAACTTGGAAAAAACATATGATAAAACTGGCAAATGATTTACTGATACTGTAAAATTGAGACTGTAAATTTCCGGATAAGAAAGGAATAAAAAATTGATGAGTAAAAGGCTTATTGATTATGGACAAGGGCAAATGGGAGAACAGCCGGAGGATAGTACCGAAAAATTCAAGTCTTTCATGGAGAACAACCCGGACGCCATTTCCATTGTTGATCTGGAAGGAAAGACCCTTCAGGTGAATGCAGCTTTTGAAGAGTTTTTCGGATGGACGAATAAGGAGCTCATTGGCATGCCGTTTCCAATTATTCCTGATTTCTTGAAGGAGTCAGTCAATGAATTGCATGACCAAATTAAGGCAGGGGTACAAAAGAAAGGCTTTGAAACGGTCAGGTTAAGGAAGGATGGCCAGTTAATCGATGTAAGCATCTCCCTGTTTAATATCCGCGATAATGAAGATGAGCCGTGCGCATTGGTTTTCGTTTATCGGGATATTACGAATCAAAAACTTGCTGAAGCTGCCTTGAAGGAAAGTGAACAAAGGTATCGCAGTTTAGTGGAGGTGTCACCTGAAGCGATTTTTGTACATCGCAATGGGATCATCGAGTATATGAATCCCATGGGGGCAAAAATGCTTGGGATGGATAGTGTGGAAGATATTATCGGTAAATCGGTTTTTCAGTTCGTCCACCTGGAGTCCCGGGAAAGTGTACAAAGAAGAATCGAAATCATGAGGGACGATTATCAGGCGGTTGGTTTACTGGAACAAAAGTTCATTCGGCTTGACGGACAAGAATTTTATGGAGAAACACTCGGTCTTCCGATTATTTATAAAGGGCAACCAGCCATACAGGTATTCTGTAGGGATATTACGGAGCGTAAAAAGACCGAAGAGCTGCTCTGTAAATCCAATATGTTATCGGCGGTAGGACAGATGGCTGCAGGTATCGCACATGAAATAAGAAATCCATTAACTACGGTCAAAGGGTTTTTGCAATTATTAAGGGAAGACCCTGAGCAAAAGGACTATCTTGAAATGACGGTCAGTGAAGTTGAAAAAATTGAAATCCTGGCCAATGAGTTTTTAAGTTTAGCAGAGCCTGAAGCGAAGGTTTGTGAACTCATTCAGCTTAACGAGATATTGGACAGTGTGATTACGTTAGCCGAGTTTCAAGCGATATTGAATGATGTCGAAATCATCAAGGAATATAATACGGATTCGGCATCTGTCTTTGGCGAACCGAATCAGTTAAAACAAGTATTCACGAATGTCGTCAATAATGCGATAGAAGCCATGCCGAATGGCGGCAAACTTCATATACAGTTAAACCATGAAGGTGAATCTGCGATGATCCGGTTCATTGATCAAGGCTGCGGAATCACAAATGAGCGCATGAAGCATCTAGGGCAGCCTTTTTATAGTACATCTGAAAAAGGAACAGGGTTTGGGCTCATGGTCAGCACCAAAATCATCCATGAGCATAATGGGGAAATTCATTTCAGCAGCGAAGTGGGAGAAGGGACGATTGTGGATATCAGTCTCCCTATCTATGAAAGTTCACAATGAAAAGTGACGAGAAGCCATGCTCTCGTCACTTTTTGGTTCATAGTTTAACGATCGTCCTGCCTCTTGCTTCCCCTTTTAATAGGGTAGGAAGGACGTCAGGCAATTCCTTAAGTGTAATTTCCTGTTGAACGAGCTGTTCCAAATCCTCTAGTTTAAAGTCGGTGGCAAGGCGGTGCCAAACTTTCAATCTTGTATCCATCGGGCAATTGACCGAATCGATCCCAAGTAGATTAACACCTCTTAGGATGAATGGAAAGACGGTGGCAGGAAGGCTTGTCCCAGCTGTCAATCCGCTGACCGCCACAGCTCCGCCATACTTGATTTGGCTAAGGACCGAAGCTAACGGTTCACCGCCGACGGGATCTACCGCCCCGCTCCACTTCTGTTTGCCCAGAGCCCGAAGCTTGCCATCATATACATCTTCACGCGATACAATGGTCGACGCACCGATTGCCTTCAAATATCCATGTTCCGATTCCTTTCCAGTACTCGCCTCAACGGAATAGCCAAGTTTGGAAAGGATCGAGACGGCAAAACTGCCGACCCCGCCAGTTGCACCAGTGACAAGAACGCTCCCTTGCTCAGGTGTGAGGTTATTTTCTTCGAGCCGCAGTACCGATAGTGCTGCAGTGAAACCGGCCGTTCCGATGATCATCGCCTCTTTCATTGTTAGGCCATCAGGAAGCGGGACGATCCACTCTGCAGGAACACGGGCAAATTGACTATAGCCCCCTGGTTGGGAAACGCCAATTCCGTATGAGGTCGCAATGACTTCGTCTCCTTCTTTAAAGCGGGAATCCTCAGATGAAACGACAACACCAGCCATATCAATTCCCGGAACGATCGGATAGCTGCTGACAATGTTTCCATTTGGAATGGCTGCAAGGCTATCTTTATAGTTCACACCGGAATAATGAACACGGATGAGCACTTCGCCTTGAGGTAAATCATCAAGTGATAGCTGCTGAATGTTAACGGTGAATTGATCATCTTGCTTATTTACGACTAATGCATCAAATTGCTGTATCATGGTTCGTTCCCCCTTATATTCATGAATCTACCCCATTATAAAATAAAAAATAGAGGAATGTATAATGATACAATTCGAAATAAGTAGCGCTTCCTTTTCTTTCTGCTTCTAAAAATGGTACTATTAGATTTGATTCAGTTCATATTAAAGGAGATGTTTAACATGGCTAAAAAAGGATACATACTTATGGAAAATGGAGAAAAAATCGAATTCGATCTTTTCCCGAACGAAGCACCTAACACAGTGGCTAACTTCGAAAACTTGGCAAACACAGGATTTTATAATGGCGTAGTCTTTCACCGTGTAATCCCTGGTTTCGTAAGCCAAGGCGGAGATCCAACAGGTACTGGGGCAGGCGGAAGCGGCACACAAATCAAATGTGAAACAGAAGGAAACCCTCATAAACATGAGGCAGGAAGCCTATCTATGGCACATGCTGGAAAAGACACAGGCTCAAGCCAATTCTTTATCGTGCATGAACCACAACCGCATCTTAACGGTGTTCACACAGTATTCGGTAAAGTGACTTCTGGACTTGAAACAGCCAAAGCTATGAAAAATGGCGACAAAATGGAAAAAGTCGAAGTTTTTGACGCTGAATGATGGAAGCGAAAAGAGGGGGCATTATGCTCCCTCTTTCTTTTTGCGCTGTTCATGAGCGAAGACAGGGAAATATAGAGTCATTTTGGCGTCATGCTTTCAGTGAAACGATATTTGACCTCTGTCAAGGTTTCTGAAATATCCCATAATCTTTTCGACGTTTCTTCATTATATAAGGTGTCGATGATCTCGTCTTTTCTGGGAAAGCCTTTTCTGCCCTTCTTTCCATCGGGTCCGATATACTCCCCGCCTGTCAATGCAGGTTCCGTTGCGGCATAAAGGGTAGGCAATGCCCCCATACTTGCCGGTTGCGTGATGGTTTTGGAAAGAAAGTGCACGAATCTATTTATGGGTTTGCCAGAACCGCGTGACATGAGATTAGTATGGGAAAGGCCCGGATGACAGGCAACACTGATCGGGGTTGCGCCATGCTGGTTGAATTTATTCTGTAATTCGCGGGCGAAGAGTAGATTGGCCAGCTTGCTTTGCCCATAGTATTTCATTGGCTTATAACCGTTTTCACCATTTAGATTTTCGAAGTCTATATATCCATTGATGGCGGCCAAGCTGCTCAATGTGACCACACGCGATTTTGGCGTAGAAAGGATACGCGGAAGAAGGAGGCCTGTCAAAGCAAAATGACCGAGGTGATTGCTGCCGAATTGCAGCTCGAAGCCATCCTTCGTCCTACTGTAGGGCGGAATCATCACACCTGCGTTATTGATGAGGACGGAGAGAGATTCATAGTTTTCCTGAAAGGAAGCGGCAAAATGCCGAATGCTGCTCAAGTCACTTAAATCCAGCTCCATCACACGTACATTTGCCTTTGGATGGACCGATAAGATTCTATCGACCGCCTTTTCACCCTTTGAAGCATTCCGGACCGCAAGGATAATCTCTGCCCCCTTACCGGCCAGAGCAAAAGCCGTTTCGAAGCCAAGCCCACTATTTGCACCAGTAATCACAATGGTTTGCCCCGATATATCTGCCATTTCTTCGCCATTCCACTTTTCAACCATCCAATCACACCTTTCCACACAGTCTTTACCTATCATATACCCAAATAATTCCTATATGTCACATTCTGTGCGGGGAACGATGTGCTGTCGTCTATTTTTTTAAAAGATTAGCCGCCCATTATATAATCCAATATATTTTTCATGATCAGAATGACGGTTACGATGATAAATAATACTCTTACATATGCCACCCCTTTCTTAATGGCAAATTTAGAACCGGCCAACGCTCCTGCTATCATGGAGATCCCCATTGGAATTCCATAGGAAAAGTTGACGGTATCAAGGAATATGAACATGATCAGTGCCGCCAAATTACTTCCGAAGTTCAAAAATTTGGCATTTCCTGCAGAGTTCAAAAAATCAAAGCCAATCATTAAAAAGGCAAACAAAATGAAGGATCCCGTTCCAGCGCCCAAAAAGCCATCATAAAAACCAATGGCAAATATAGCGAACGCAAATAGTCCAGCCTTTTGCCATGTGAGTGTATGGTAAGTCGATTTCTGGCCCCAGTCCTTTTTAAAAAAGGTATAAATGGCAATAGCTATTAATAGAACCAAGATCATTGGCTTTAATAATTCAGGCGAGACGAAATTGACAATCCAAGCTCCTAGCAGGGAACCTATGAAAATCAATGGAAAAAGTTTTGAAACCAATTTGAAATCAACCTTACCTGAGCGAATGAAGGCAATGGTGCTTGTTAAAGACCCCATGGAACTTGCTAACTTATTCGTAGCGATCGCTGCTGACGGGGAAAGTCCTGAAAATAATAAAGCGGGTATCGAAATCAGGCCGCCGCCGCCGACCACGGAATCAATGAATGCTGCCAAAAATCCGAAAAACATCAGCAGCAAAAGTGTTGAAATTTGTATATCTTCCATCCAAGAAGCCTCCGTATCAGTGGCATTATGGCTGAAATGTTGTTTTGCTGGAGCCATAATCCACGCGTTCATATTAGTCACTATTTAGATAGTAACTAATATGAACCGTCCTGTAAATAAGAATATTTGAGCCATACTGTTTGAAATCGAATAGATTTCGATAAGAGATTTGGTATGATAGGCATATAACTTACCAAAGCACTAGGAGGTACTATGCAAGATATCATTCAAAAACTACAGTCTCTCGGGTTTAGTCAATATGAAGCAAAGGCTTATGTTTCTTTGGTTCGCCAAGGCCCAACCAGTGCCTATCAAGTAAGCAAGGAGTCTGGAATTCCAAGGGCCCGCATCTATGAAATATTAAATGGACTGCAAGAAGAAGGAATCGTCTTAAAAGAGGAAATCAATGACTCGATAAAATATTCACCGCTGCCAGTCGATGTTTTTTTGGAATCGGTTCAGTCAAAATGGAACAATACCTATCAATCCATCAGCCATACATTAAAGCAATTCGAGAAAAACGAACCGATGTCCGACAATCGTGTAATGACGCTTAAAGGTGAAGGGCACATCCTATCCTTCTGCCGTACCTTGATTCAAAAAGCCGAGAAAAGGGTGGTGGTTTCCCTATGGGACGAGATGTATGGAAAACTTGAACAAGAGCTAATAGGGGTCGCTGCGCATTGCACGCTCAAGGGGATTGCATTTCAGGTTGAAAACCCATTATCGGGTATAGATATACATCGCCAAACAAGCTATGTGGAAAATATCGGAGAAAACAAATGGTTCATCTTATCCATTGATGGCAAGGAGACGATTTACGGCCCTTCGCCCGAAACGAGAGAAACGGCGTTCTACACAGATGATCCCATTCATATCAATTTTCTCGAAAATTACATTTGGCATGATATCCTCGTTAACCGCTTGGTTAAAAAGGATGAAGAAGATGCCGAGAAATGGATTTCAAGTGAAAGAGACCGTTTTTTCTCCCTATAAGATTTGAAAAAAAGCTGATAACCCCATATGCAGGGGATATCAGCTTTTTTATTTTTGTACCAGAGTCATTCGGATAAAAGGGTTTTAGGAAATTTAATGGCCGTGGGCAAGCTGGATTTATCTCGATAAGACCTGTAAGACACAATCGTATGATTATGCGCTTGAACATCCAACTGGAGAACCTGTGAGCTTTTCATTTCCAAATAGTACGTAACGTCTTCTATTTGTAAATGATAAAAGGAAAAAGGTATCCCTAAAAGGTCTTTCCTGATTAGTTTTGTTTCGGGCTGATTGATGATGTGCTCACTCAATTCCGCTATCGTAACAGAAGTTGTTCCTGTAATGGCTGTTATTTTTTCTTTTGCATAATCGACTGCATGACCGAAAGTGACGGCAATGTTCTTCAAGATTCCGTTCATGGGTGCATCTCCTTTGGAATTAGGCTATGTATGTAGTATTAGACGCGGCTAATGGTTTATGCAAAAAAATCCGCAATGATGATATAGAATCGTTACTTTATGAACATGATTAAGAAGTGTGCAATAAAATCAATAAAAGGGCAAACAAGAAAGGACAGAAGGTCAAAGTATGAGGAATAAAAAAATTATGGGCCTGCTTTTCATCGCAATCCTCGCTTTTTCAGCCGTGTTCATTCAGTTGAATATGGGTGTCAATTCCAAATCGGAAAAAGGGAAAGACGACGATGCAGATAATCATGAGAGAATAGAGAAATTACTGAATAAAATGACGCTTGAAGAAAAAATCGGACAGCTTATGATGGTCGGTTTCAAGGGGACTGAAAAGAGCGATGAAATTACGGAGCTCATCGAACAAAAACATATAGGAGGCGTCATTTATTTTGACCGGAATATGAAATCACCTAAACAAGTGGCCAGGTTATCCAACTCGCTTCAGCAAACGGCCAATCAAAGTGCACATTCGCTTCCGTTGATGGTGGCCATCGATCAGGAAGGCGGGGACATCATCAGGATGAAGGAAAGGGTATCGCCCCTCCCTGCGCAACAGGATCTTGGAAAAAATGCCTCTATTGAAGACATGTACAAGGTGGCCAAATTGAATGGGACAGAACTGGGCTCCATGGGGATTAACATTAATTTTGCCCCTGTACTTGATCTATCGAAAACGGATAAACGTTCATTTGGGCAAGATCCGGAAAAGGTCTATCAATACGGAAAGAAAGCCATTCAAGGCTTTAATGATGTATCGATAACTGGTGCATTGAAGCACTTTCCTGGAAACGGACGCAGCGAAATCGATCCGCATGTCGAAACATCTTCCGTGGAGGCAAACCAACTTGATCTGGAAAATTCGGATATCTATCCCTTCAAGCAAATCATAAGTGAAATGGATAACCAAAAGTTTTTCGTGATGGTGACCCACATTAAATATCCAGCCTATGATAAAGAAAAACCAGCAAGCCTTTCTAAAATCATCATAGAAGACCTGCTTCGGGGGAAACTCAAATATGAGGGACTTGTCGTTACCGACGATTTGGAAATGGGGGCTGTGAACAAGTATTTCTCCTATGATGAGATGGGGAAGCAGGCAATCCTCGCAGGAGCCGACTTATTACTTGTCTGTCATGAATATTCCCATGAGCTTGAGGTATATAACGGTTTACTGCAAGCAGTAAAAGCAGGGGAAGTTCCAATGGATAGAATTAACGAGTCAGTGAAAAGAGTGCTGACATATAAACTTAACAACATGAAGCAAAAGAAAGCTGACCCTGATCAAGCGGAAAAAGTCGTGAAAAATCCCGAAAGCATAAAGTACATCGAAAGCCTGAGCGAGGATGAATAAAAGCGAAACCGCTCTCTCGAAAGGATGCTTTGTTTAAATCAGCTGATAGAGGGAACACTATATAGGACTAACTTGAAGGAGGAAACTACATGCCATCAAACAAAATGCTTGGAACCGTCCTGATAGGAGCAGCCGCATTTTTAATGCGCAATAAGAAAACCCGTGAAAAAACCATGGGTCAAATAAGATCCCTAGCCACACCAGAAACCATTGACAAGGTGAAGAGCCAATTCCAATCAATAACCAAAACAAAATCAAGTAACCCATCCGTACGTTAAGGTGAAATAACCCCATTAAGTTAATCTTAATGGGGTCAAACTGTAAACAAAATAGAGAAGAACCAGTTTTTTAAAAAAAGTTCCCGCTGATTGAAGAAATCCGCTCCCTTTCCGCCGACTGTCTGCCAAGCCTCCTCGACGCAAGCGTCTGTGGGGTCTCGTCTAGCCAGTTATTCGGCAGGAGTGTCGCAAATTTCTTCAATCTAGAGAGGGTTCCATTCGTATAATCAACAGATAATCAAGTTTAAAATCATGGTTCGGGGTGCGAACATTCCGAAATCCAAATACCCCTTTAAGTTTTTCTTATTGGGGCTTTTTTATTGCTTAATATTCTCTTAGTAAACAACTAAAACGATTTAAAATCACCGTGAAATCTTCAAGCCGGTGAAAGGAAAAAGGAAAAGCACTCGTTTCTTTCGAAGACCATGGACAGGCATTCAAAAAGTACAAGTGCTTTCATGAAGGATCTATGATCATTCAGCTTCTTCTTCGCCGTCATTTTCTTTATTGAACCAAAGCGGATCCTCATTATCGACTTCACCATTATAATTAATCAGGATTTCCTCTCCTGCTTTTATGTCGGTGTAAGCAAAGAAATCAAACGTATGATTCTTGAAGTTTATGTCATACGTAGCGTTGGGTGTATAAGAATGATTAAACAGCATGCCATAGCCTAAAAGCATGGCAGTATGGTTAATTCCATATTCAAACGCATAATCAGCCAGCAATGTCTTCTCAATGAAAACATGCTCCTCGTTCGGATATGCAATGACAGGTGCCTCATGCAAAAGCTCACCTTTTTTAATATCTCGTGTTGCGAATACGCCTCTATTGAACTCGCCATCACTGAGTGTGGAAGTTTTAACTTCAATCATGTTCGTCACCTACTTGTTCTATTCAATATAGTCCAGATCATCTAAGCTTGACAGTTAATAAGAAGAAAAGCAACTATTTTACGGAATTAATCATTTTTAGTAAACGACTCAGTTTGTTTTTATTGAGGCCCCGCCTGTACCGTAGAACGGAATTCTTCACATCAAGGACGAAAAAAGGGAACGAACGGCCGAAATGATCCTCGGAAGGTAGACTGATACATAAGAAAAAACACCTCCGCTAGAAGGGAAGCTAGGGAGGTGTTTGGTATATGGGTAAATCTGTTAATTCACACCGACAGCTGTAAAGGCATTTTTGACAGCTGTGACTTCTGCACTGCTTGAACCGTATAAATCAGAGGCTGATTGTATGACGGCCGCTCTGGCTTGTGAAAAAGTAGACGACGAAGTTAAATATGTTGTGTTTGCCCGATAAAAGATGGTTCCTAGTTTATCGATGCCGATTCCGGATACACTCACGCCATGGTGGGTTCCGCCTGCAGAGATTAAATAAGCTGCCTTATTAATGATTCCGCTGTTCGTGTGGACTCCGCCATTATCACCCGTTCCTGTATAACGGTTCGAATAATGGTCAGGGTCCCCATTCAATGTTGGATTAGCCATCGAGCGGAGTGCATCACCGGAAATGTTAGGTGTGTAAATATCTTCCCCGACCAAATAATCGGCTTTGGCACTTTGATTCTTAAATTCTACGACAGTGCCAAAAATATCAGATATCGCTTCATTCAAAGCACCGGATTCATATTGATAGGTAAGGTTCGATTCCGAGGAAGTGACGGCATGCGTCAATTCATGCGCAACGACATCGAGCCCGCCGGACAATGGGATGAACGTCGTGCCATCTCCATCACCGTAAACCATTTGGGTGCCATCCCAAAAAGCATTATTGTATCTTGAGCCATAATGGACGGTTGATTTCAGGATGGTTCCATTACCATCATAGGAGTTCCGGCCAAATGTGGATTTGTAATAATCATAGGTTTTACCCGCATAATAATGGGCATCCACCGCAGCTTTATCGGCAGAAGCAGTAAAAGCATTTGTTGTGTTGGAAAAGAGTGTACCAGGCAATCTTGAACGGTTATTGGCGTTATACGTGTAGATGCCTTTACCGCGTGTATTGTCTTGTAAGTAGTATTGACCGTTGGATAAGGTAGTGTTCAGCGACACCGTATTGTTTAAGACGCCAGTGCCCGTTCCGACGGAGTTGGTCCCCGTCACTTCATCCAATGTATTATATTTATTCAGGATTTTACCCGTTTTGACTGAAATGAAATAATTATGATTTCCTGGTTCCGGACTTAAGAATTTCAAATTGACTTTATATACATAATCGGCCTTGCCTTCATTTGCGTATACATATAGGTCGGATTCAGGTGATTGCTCGTAGGCAGGTGTGAACCCCAGATCCGCTTCAGCTATTTTGATAGCTTCGGATTCACTGATGCCTTTTTTAGCCTTTTTCCCTAATTTCGTGTTTAGATTGGCTTCAACCGTACCGGACACGACGGTCAATACACCTTTAGCGTCAATCAATACGGCTTGTGTGGAATTCCATACTGGTACGCCTTTATAGGTTTGTTGCAATTTAAGGACGGTATTGCCCAGTTCATCCTTGCTTTCTTTCTCGATCGTGAAGGAGTCCTTCGCCTTTTGCTTTTCTAGCTTGTAAGACTTTTTGTTTTCATCAAAAAAGGTAAGAATAATATCTTCTGCCGTTTGCTTTGAGGGGTCCGTAAGCTTCCCAGACTTGTACTCTAGCGAATCCCTATGCTTATTGTACTTTTCAACACTTAACACATTTTTTGCCGCTAAAGCTTCTTGATGGGGAATAGCAGAAAATAATAGACCGATTGATAGTGCAGTTCCTAAAAATACCTTACCTTTCATAACACTCAACTCCTTCATGAGAATACCTCATTTTTACATCGTTTCATAATTATTATCAAATGGAGAAAACTCGCAAAAAATATGACATTTAAAGGAATAAAATGGAGAAAAATGGATTTTAATAGAAATATTCTCTGAATATATTCTTTTAGTAATATTTGGAATGTATTTAAATTAAACCAAATGAATAAATGTGCAAAAAAACATGGCATAATGTGCAAAAAAACATGGCATAATGTGCAAAGAAATTTGTCTATTGAAGGCATTTTTTTGGATAATCTGTTGAATATTGCGCTTTGTAAATTTGGCATGAAAATTGCATATATTCAGAAAAGGAATTCGGATTGTAAATTAGGTCTATTTGAGAGTCTATGAAATAGGAAAATTTATTAAATGATTTCCCCATATATGAAAGCGCTTATATAGAAAGGGATGAAAAATTATGATACCAAAACAAGAAAATGACATCTTGCATCCTCCAAAGCAAGAAGAACAAGGGTTAAAGCGCGGTTTGAAATCCCGCCATTTAACGATGATTTCCATTGGCGGGGCTATTGGTACCGGGCTGTTCCTCAGCAGCGGGGCAGCCATTCATACAGCTGGGCCAGGCGGGGCATTACTTGCTTATGCCTTAGTTGGGGCAATGGTGTACTTCGTGATGACGAGCTTAGGGGAATTGGCAGCCTTTATGCCGACAAGCGGCTCCTTCAGTACCTATGGATCGAAATTCGTCGATCCGGCATTTGGTTTTGCCTTGGGATGGACGTATTGGTTCAATTGGTCGATGACGATAGCCGCAGAGTTGGCAGCCTCGACAATGATCATGAAATTCTGGTTTCCGAATAGTCCATCATTGTTATGGAGTTCATCATTCTTGGTGCTCATTTTCCTATTGAACTATTTATCCGTTAAAGGATATGGTGAAGGGGAATACTGGTTTTCCTTCATAAAAGTAACCGCCATCGTTATTTTTATTATCGTCGGGCTGCTAATGATCGTCGGCATTATGGGCGGCGAAGCGGTAGGCTTTAAAAACTTCACCGTCGATGACGCTCCTTTCCCGGGCGGGTTCATGGGTGTCTTCATCGTTTTCATAGCGGCTGGCTTTTCTTTTCAAGGTACCGAAATTGTCGGTGTAGCTGCCGGGGAAAGTGAAGATCCTGCACGGAATATACCGAAGGCCATTAAAAGTGTCTTCTGGAGGATCTTGCTCTTTTACGTATTGGCAATCTTCGTAATTGGACTGCTTATCCCTTATACGAACTCGAGTTTGCAAGGTGATAACGTCATGGTAAGCCCATTCACGCTCATTTTTGAAAAAGCTGGAGTGGCCTTTGCCGCTTCGCTTATGAATGCCGTCATTTTAACAGCGGTATTATCTGCTGGTAACTCTAGTCTATATGCATCTACACGCATGTTATATTCAATGGCAAAAGATGGGCAAGCACCGCGTATTTTTGCAAAACTTAATAAACGCGGCGTACCGGTTGCAGGCATGATTTTGACATGCTCCATCGGCATGCTGGCCTTTTTAGCCTCCGTATTCGGCGATGGTAAAGTGTATATTTGGTTAATGAATGCCATTGGAATTACAGGATTCATCTTTTGGCTCGGCATTTCCATCAGCCATTACCGTTTCCGGAAAGCGTTCATCGCTCAAGGCCATTCATTGGAGAAGCTGCCATATAAGGCACTATGGTTCCCGATCGGACCGATCTTTGCCATATTAATCGGCATGATCGTCATCCTGTCCCAAAATATCCAAGCCTTTTTCTCAGACCATATCGATTGGGGCAGTGTTGTAGCTGCATACCTGGGAATCCCGCTTTTCCTTGGTCTATGGCTTGGCTATAAATTTGTAAGAAAAACTAAATTCGTTAAACTTGATGAAGTCGAATTTGACTTTGACAAAAAATATGAATGAACAAGCTTAAAGTAAAAGCAGCCGGACAATGCAGTTTTAAATTGTCCGGCTTTTACTTGTTTTCTATAGGCTCATTATCAAAAGCCAGGAAGCTGATTCCTGGCTTTTATTTTTATTAAATGGAAATTTATACAAATGTTATGGGAGGTGTTATATGATAATCGTAAACTCGGCTTTATTGCATGTACAGAACGACTGGAGGGCTTTTACTATTTTCAAGGGAAAGGGAAGGTGCACGGCTGATGACCTTATTGACTCATTTAAAAGTATTGGACTTTTCAACGTTACTGCCAGGCCCATTTGCCACTTTGATGCTAGCGGATTTAGGAGCGTATGTTTTGAAGGTGGAGAGGCCGGGGACAAAGGATTCATGGGGTGTGAACCAATATCTTAACAGATCGAAGAAGTCGATCACACTGGATTTAAAACAATCCGAGTCTATCGAATCCGTAAAAAACCTAGTGACGGAATACGATATCGTCATTGAACAATTCCGTCCAGGTGTCATGGAACGTCTGGGTCTGGGGTATGAGGCATTAAAATCGATCAACCCGAAGCTGATTTACTGTTCGATCACGGGCTACGGCCAGACTGGTCCCTATAAAGACCGACCGGGACATGATATCAATTATATTTCGATAGCAGGCTTATCAGGCTATTCCGGTACGAAAAAGGACGGCCCGGCAAAAAACGGAACCCAAATAGCAGATCTTGCCGGAGGCTCACTGCATGCTGTCATCGGAATATTATCTGCAGTCATTCACAGGGAAAGAACAGGATTCGGCCAAGCCATCGACATCAGCATGACCGACTGCAGTTTTGCCTTGAATGCCATATCCGCACCTCCGAATTTACAAAGGGGCCTTGAACTTGAACCAGAAAAACTGATGCTGAACGGAGGGTCTTTTTATGACTTTTACGAAACGAAAGATGGACGCTATTTTTCGGTAGGCAGCCTTGAGCCCCCTTTTCGAAAAGCATTATGTGAAGCGATCGGTGCACCCGATTTATATGAGCTGAGCATGAAAAGCGATGAAGAAAGCGGAATCAGGTTTAAAACGGCCGTCCGGCTGGCTTTCCGCGAGAGAGATTTTCAGGAATGGCAGGAGATATTCGCTGAATTCGAGGCCTGCGCAGAACCAGTGCTGACCTTCACCGAGGCGGCCGAGCATCCCCAATTGAAGGAGAGGGGAATGATCGTCGAGGTACCTGACGGAAAAGGGAATGTCCAGAGGCAAATCGCCTGCCCGATCAAAACATCGGTTTTCACCCCTGAATATAAACATGCAGGCTTGGAGCCAGGACAAAACAACGCAGAAATCCTTCGCACCCCCAATCGCTAAATAAAATTGTAAAGGCTATCGCTTATCCGGTTTTTTTTGGAAGGTGATAGCCTGTTTTTTTTGAATGCCGGAAAAAGGAGGGGGAGGGTCGATATGATCGTTCGAAGTTCGAAGGAAGGAGAACAATTATCCTCTTATCATTTGTGGAAAGCAACATATTCCCACTGTGAAAATTTACTAGTTATAACCAGTGTGGGCAGGGTATCAGAGTAGCATCCTGGTAAGGAAATCGCTGGTAAGGAGGGTTAGTTAAATATGTTTGGTCTCTCTGATATCATTAAATTTCTATTTTCCTTTTTTTTGATCATGCCGATCGTTACACTGATACATTTGAGCGGGCATATTTTCTTTGTTACGATCTTTGGGGGATCAGAAAAGAAGATCTTGATCGGGTGTGGTAATAAGCTTTTCGCCTTTCGGAACATAGAAGTGAGGAAATATTATTTTTGGAATGGTACTTGCGAGTTCAAGGGATTGAAACATGATAATCGATTGACGAATACCCTGATCTATTTAGGGGGGTCTATCTTTAATTTGATCAGCATGCTGATCATATATAGCTTAGTGTATCAGAATATCCTGGACAGCTCGGTAATCTGGTATCAATTTATCTATTTTTCTTTTTATATTATGTTTTTCTCCCTGTTTCCGATGTATTTCTCGGACGGATCGCCTAGTGATGGGAAGGCTGCGGAATTAGCCTTGAGGAATAAGCTGGAAGATAGGGTGACGGATGATATATTCGTGAAGAAAATGGAGGATGATGATGATAGCTGCAAGTAAAAAGGGAAAGTGCAGATGGCCGTTCTTTTTTTATTTGCTTTCAGTTTTAGGGTTTTAAGTATAAACCTAATCGGCACGCTTATATTGAAGCCGATTAGGTTGTTCGAATCCTGTAAATAAGTTTTAAAGTCCCCGCAAAATAATCATTCCCATACTTCTTTTGCTACATCAACGACGAATTTCAGTTTTTCCCATTGCTGTGCTTCGGTTAGCTTGTTGCCGTGATGTGTGGAGGCGAAGCCGCATTGGGGGCTTAAGCATAATTGTTCGAGCGGAACGAAGTGCGAGGCTTCTTTAATGCGTGCCTTAACAGCTTCCTTGTCCTCGATTTCCCCATTTTTTGAAGTGACGACACCCAGTACGACCCGTGCACCGCCATTTGGAATGTATTCCAATGGTTTGAAATCCCCAGAGCGTTGATCATCATATTCCAAGAAGAATCCATCCACTTTTTCTTTTGCCAATAAAGTTGGGGCGATACGGGCATAGCTTCCTTCAAACGCCCATGTCGACTGGTAGTTTCCGCGACATAGGTGGGTAGTGACGATAAGGTCTTCTGGTTTGCCTTCCAATGCGCCATTAATGACCCGAAGTGCAAGATCAATTAATTGTTCCCTCGTATATTTTCCATCCTTGAACTGGAAATCCGGAGCTGAAAGTCTGGCAATATATACATCATCCAATTGAAGATAACGCACACCTGCTTCATAAAAGGCTTTCAAAGCATGCTGATAGGCTTTGATGATATCATTTGCATAGTCTTCGATATCAGGGTAGACGTCTTCATTATGAATGCCTGCAGCAAATAATTGATTCGGACTGGGGATGGTTTGCTTGGCAACGGCACGTCCGTTCACTATTTTGTTCAATTCAATGAAATCACGAATGAAGGGATGTTCAGGGTTGAATGAAACCTTCCCGGTATTGCGAACATTATATCTCTCTGTTTCCACACCATCGAATGTGAGGCCTTTTTCAGTTACATATCCCTCGATGCCATTTAAATGTTCGAGGAAGTCAAAGTGCCACCATGTTCGTCTGAACTCACCGTCCGTAACGGCCTCTAAACCAACTTCAATTTGTTTATCGACGATCCGTTTGATTTCTTCAGTTTCAATTTCACGAAGCCGCTCAGCTGAAATGGTACCTTCCTTAAAGTCCTTTCTGGCAATATGTAAACGTTCCGGTCTTAATAAACTTCCGACGTGGTCCGCCCTGAACGGTGCTTTCGTTAATGTGATTGACATGTTGATTCCTTCTTTCCTTTTAAAAATAAAAAACCTCTCCTTAAAAATAAGAAGAGGTGTTGGCAACAAAGCTATATACTCTTCTTATCTTCAAGTTTTTACACTTCTGGAATTAGCACAGTACAAGATCAGTCTGTTGCTGAGGCATCAAAGGGCCAGTCCCTCCACCTCTCTGGATAAGAGTTGTCTATTAAATTAACTATGACTATACAGGTAGTTTTTATGAAGGTCAAGGGGGGGAGCTGGAATATTTCGAATATACCGTTTATTAATCTGGGCTGAAATGTTAACGGCATCAGGGAATCCGGCATATGCTTTGAGTGGGGAGGGGATGCAAGGATGAGTCCATTCAAAAATGGCATACCGATTACGGTAACTGAAGCCATGATAGAGAGAATCATAAAAATGAAATCATCTGGTCAGGATATTAAAGTCGAGATTACGCCAAGGCATATTGTGCTTTCCGGAATGATGGAAGTTAAAAAAATGATGTTTAAGAAAAACGTAGCTTTCCGGATTACATTAAAACCGGTTCATGTGGAAAAAAGAACGATTTCATTTGAATTAGTGGAAATGGAACCCGTTGACAGGAATTTCATCAACCAAAGGATATTTAACAGACCGCCATTTTTTGAATATGAAAAAAGAGCAATCAAAATGAATGTTAATGCTTGGAGCATCGTGAGGAAAATTCCGATTGGCACAATTAAATCGTATGAACTCGCCGAAGGTGCATTGAAAATGAATCTTTCTATATGATTTAAGGGGATATTTTACATATATCCTTAGCCGTAACCTATAAAGGGTTTGCCAGGTATGATAGTGTTAAGATGACATGGTTCATGAAAAAAATGTGTTTGATAAATCAAGCTCTTTAAAATATACTAAATGACTTGAAGTTTTGAGTTTTTCTGGGAATGAGGAGGATAATGATGGATCAGAAGATTTTGCCTGCTTCAGCAAGCATGAAGGATTTCGAAAGATTTCTAGAAAGTTCCTATGAAATAGGTGTGTTTCTTGATTTGCATATCTCACAATTGAAAAATGTAAGTATGATGGCAAAGCAGCATAATAAGAAAATGATTTATCATGTCGATTTGATCCATGGCATAAGAAGTGATGAGTACGCGACGGAATTCATTTGTCAGGAATATAACCCCTATGGGCTGATTTCGACTAAATCAAGCGTTATATTGAAGGCGAAGCAAAAGGGGGTCATTGCCATCCAGCGAATCTTTTTAATAGACTCACACGCGCTTGAGAAAAGTTATAAGCTGGTGCAGAAAACAAAGCCGGATTATATCGAAGTATTGCCGGGCGCCATGCCATGGATGATAAAAGAAGTGAAGGAACGATTGCAGACACCGATTTTTGCAGGCGGCCTCATACGTACTTCGGATGAAGTCCTGAATGCCCTTGATGCAGGGGCATCGTCAATCACCACTTCAAAAACTGAATTATGGGATATCGTCTAATAGGGAAAAATTGAAAAAAATTACAGAAAAATAGATTAATTTCTCACAAATTATTGACAGCGTTTTCATAACCTAGTATATTTTACAGTACAAGTTAATATATGTGACGGAGACTAGGAGATTCACAACAGATCTATTCATAATTTTTTTATGAAGATAGTTCTGCTGCGGATCTCCTTTTATTTGTTGGCAAGGTTTAAAAAATTATCAGGGGAGGGTTTTATCATGACTCCATTTTGGGGAGAAGTGTTAGGCACGATGATTTTAGTTTTATTCGGAGCAGGTATTGGGGCAGGTTCATCCTTAAAGGGTTCCTATGCAAAAGATGCCGGCTGGATCGTTATCACGATTGCATGGGGATTGGCTGTTACCATGGGTGTTTTTGCAGTGGGGTCCATAAGCGGGGCGCATTTAAACCCGGCGGTCACAGTTGGGTTTGCCATTATTGGAGAATTTCCATGGAGTGATGTGCCCGGTTACATCGTTGCCCAGATGATTGGCGCGATACTCGGCGCAACTCTAGTATTCCTGCACTATTTGCCACACTGGAAAGCTACGGATGATCCAGGGGCGAAGCTTGGTGTGTTCGCGACTTCACCTGCAATCCCGCACACATTTTCAAATCTATTAAGTGAGATGATTGGAACTTTCATCCTTATTCTTGGTCTATTATTTATAGGAGCCAATGATTTTACAGAGGGTCTAAACCCATTCGCAGTCGGGTTATTGATTGTCGTGATCGGGATGTCACTTGGGGGAACGACAGGATACGCCATTAACCCTGCCCGCGACCTGGGGCCGCGCATCGCTCACTTTTTGCTGCCGATACCTGGTAAAGGCAATTCCAACTGGGGCTATTCATGGATTCCGGTCGTTGGACCGATTGTAGGGGGTTCACTTGGTGCCGTTTGTTATAAAGCATTTTTTATGGGGGAAATAACGGCAGGATTTTGGTCTGTTATGGGTGCAAGCCTGGTACTATTGATAGTAGCCTATGCTTTTGGTAAAAAACAGTCACATGAAATGGATAGCAGAAATATCGCTAGTTAATTAAAAGGAGGGGCATACACAATGGAAAAATACATTTTATCATTAGATCAAGGAACAACAAGTTCGAGGGCGATTTTATTTAATGAAAAGGGGGAAATCGTCCATTCCTCCCAAAAGGAATTTACGCAGCATTTCCCTAAACCAGGCTGGGTCGAACATAACGCCAATGAGATTTGGGGATCGATCCTGGCGGTGATCGCCGGTGTACTATCTGAATCCGGTGTAAAGCCAGAGCAAATTGCCGGTATCGGGATCACCAATCAGCGTGAAACGGCAGTCGTTTGGGATAAGGAAACAGGTACGCCTGTCTATAATGCGATTGTATGGCAGTCCAGGCAAACAAGTGGAATCTGTGATGAGTTGAAGGAAAAGGGACTTAATGATCTATTCCGGGATAAAACGGGATTGTTGATAGATGCCTATTTTTCCGGAACGAAAGTGAAATGGATCCTCGATAATGTGGAAGGGGCGCGGCAAAAGGCGGATGAAGGCAAGCTGTTATTCGGTACCATCGATACTTGGCTGATCTGGAAGCTATCAGGAGGCAAGGCTCATGTAACGGACTATTCCAATGCATCCCGGACATTGATGTACAATATACATGAACTGAAATGGGATGAAGAACTGCTTGAGATATTGACTGTACCAAAGTCGATGCTGCCGGAAGTGAGGCCTTCCTCTGAGGAATATGCACGTACGATCGAATATCATTTCTTTGGCCAATCGATTCCGATCGCCGGGGCAGCCGGTGATCAGCAGGCAGCATTATTCGGCCAAGCCTGCTTTAATGAAGGAATGGCTAAAAATACGTATGGAACAGGCTGTTTCATGCTCATGAATACAGGAACCAAGGCTGTCAGCTCCGAACACGGACTATTGACGACCCTTGCTTGGGGCTTGAATGGGAAGGTCGAATATGCACTGGAAGGCAGTATATTCGTAGCTGGCTCCGCCATCCAATGGCTCCGCGATGGCCTGCGGATGCTGCATGATGCCAAGGACAGCGAGGCCTATGCAAAACGGGTGGAAAGTACGGATGGAGTATATGTGGTACCAGCTTTCGTAGGACTTGGAACTCCATATTGGGACAGCGAAGTGCGGGGAGCCGTTTTTGGTTTGACGCGCGGCACATCAAAAGAACATTTCATTCGCGCCACACTTGAATCACTTGCGTATCAAACGAAGGATGTCCTTGATGCAATGGAGGCAGATTCAGGAATCGAGCTGCAAACATTAAGAGTGGATGGCGGGGCAGTCAAGAATGACTTCTTGATGCAATTCCAGGGCGACTTATTACGTGTGACCGTCGAGAGGCCGACCATAAACGAAACTACAGCATTAGGTGCTGCATACCTAGCCGGCCTTGCTGTCGGGTATTGGAAGGATCAAGAAGAAATCTCCCGGCAATGGGCGGTAGACAAAACCTTTGAACCATCCATGGAAGAGCAAGAAAGTGAAAAATTATATGAAGGCTGGAAGAAAGCCGTACATGCCGCTATGGCGTTTAAATAAAAAACAACATGAATCCTTTCTCAAATGAGCTGGAGTATGCTATAATGAAATCAAGTTAATAACTCGGCCGGAGAACAGGAGAGACCATGAATGCGTTATCGTTAATTCGATAATGTGCATTTATGGTCTCTTTTTTTGTTTTTAACGGCAGATTAGGGATATTAATATCTATATAACTTATGCGAACAAATGAACCAATTGAATATAATGACCGAATTCACGAGTAAATCGCGCGAATTCACGAGTAAATCGTGTGAATTCACGAGTAAACCGTGCGAATTCACGAGTAAAAGTGCAGAATTCACGAGTAAATCATGCGAATTCACGAGTAAAAGTGCAGAATTCACGAGTGAACATCGCCAATTCATACAAAAAACAATAGAATGCAATACTTAAAGGAGGAGTCAGGCATGAGGTTTTCAAATATATATCGGGAAGAAACGGTCGAAACTCTGAAAAAAGAGAAATTTGATGTGGTTGTCATTGGTGGGGGAATTACCGGTGCAGGAATCGCTCTGGATGCAACGACCCGTGGGATGAAAGTGGCTTTGGTTGAAATGCAGGATTTTGCTGCAGGTACTTCAAGCCGCTCGACAAAGCTTGTTCATGGCGGATTGCGGTATTTGAAGCAATTTGAAATAAAAATGGTTGCCGAGGTTGGTAAAGAGCGAGAAATCGTATATGAGAATGGACCGCATGTGACCACGCCGGAATGGATGCTGTTACCGATGCATAAAGGAGGCACCTTCGGGAAATTCAGTACTTCGATTGGGCTTCGGGTCTATGATTTCCTTGCAGGGGTTAAAAAATCTGAACGCAGGAAAATGCTTTCGGCGGATGAAACACTAAAACGGGAGCCTCTCGTTAAGAAAGAGGGATTGAAGGGCGGAGGCTACTATGTTGAATATCGGACAGATGATGCACGTCTTACGATTGAAGTCATGAAGGCGGCTGTCGATAAAGGTGCAACACCGATAAATTATACAAAAGTAGATAAATTGTTATATGAAAACGGTAAGGTGAACGGAGTCCAAGTGGCCGATTTGCTTTCAGGTGATGCTTATGAAATATACGCAGACAAAGTTATTAATGCAGCAGGTCCGTGGGTGGATTCCATTCGTGAGAAGGACCAATCGAAACAAGGGAAGACGCTGAAGTTATCCAAGGGTGTTCACGTGGTCATCGACCAATCGAAATTCCCGTTGAAGCAGGCGCTTTATTTTGATACGCCTGATGGCCGGATGATTTTTGCCATCCCGAGAGCCGGTAAAGCTTATGTAGGGACTACAGATACTTTTTATGATGGTGATCCTGCAGTGCCGACCGTTACTTCCGAAGACCGTGCCTATCTATTAAAGTGCATACATTATATGTTTCCAGAAGTGAACATTACGGATGATGATATCGAATCCAGCTGGGCTGGGGTAAGGCCGTTGATTCTTGAAGAAGGGAAAGATCCTTCTGAGATATCAAGGAAAGATGAAATCTGGGAGTCCGATTCTGGCCTTATCACCATTGCGGGTGGGAAATTGACCGGTTATCGCAAAATGGCAAAAACGACGGTCGACCTTTTGGCAGGGAAGCTTGCCGAGCAGTCCAATAAAAATTACCCAGCCAGCAGCACGAAAGGAATGCCGATTTCCGGAGGGGATGTCGGGGGATCAAGCAACTTCTCCGATTATATCAAGCAACATGTTCAAATGGGAGTTGACTCAGGGCTCGCTGTAAAGGACTCCAAAGAGATATTGGCCATGTACGGGTCCAACGCACCTGTGTTATTCGATATCGCCAAAAACGAAGGAGACGGAGGAGCGAACAGCGGCCTTCCAAAGAAATTGTTCGTACAGCTGAAATACGCAGTTGATCATGAAATGGCCGCAACTCCAGTGGATTTCTTCTTCCGCAGGACGGGGACGTTGTTATTCGATATCGATTTAGTCCAAACGCATAAACATGCAGCGATCGATTATATGGCTGGATATTTTGGATGGACGGAATCAACAAAAATGGAGAGAACCAATCAATTGGAACAGGAAATATTGGGTGCGATTAAAGTATCTTGATCCATATGCAAAAAACATGACGCCGGCGGAATCGCTGGCGTTTTTTTTGTATTCGGAATGTGATTATCGGGGTATTTGCAAGTGGAAAAATAAAAATACATATGTGAGGTTTCCTCACGTGAAAACTATTGTTTAATCCATCAAGATGAAATATAATCATTAAAAGATAAATTAGAATTTTCAAACTATAAAGGGGGAGCTTGATTGTCTGAATTTATTACGGCTTTAAATGGAGTTTTATGGAGTTCGCCAGTCATTTATATTTTATTGGGAGTAGGTTTATTATTCTCGATTTTGACCCGTTTCCTGCAAGTGAGGCATATTAAGGAAATGGTCCTTTTGATGTTCCAAGGAAAGAGTTCGGAAGCGGGGGTTTCCTCATTCCAGGCTTTATCCATAGCCCTTTCAGGTCGGGTCGGTACAGGTAACATTGCAGGGGTGGCCACGGCTATCGCCTTTGGCGGTCCCGGTGCCGTTTTCTGGATGTGGGCCATAGCCTTCATAGGAGCGGCCAGTGCATTTGTGGAATCCACTTTAGCTCAAATTTATAAAGTCAAACAAGATGGTCAATATCGAGGGGGACCAGCCTATTATATTGAAAAAGGAATGGGCGTGAAGTGGTTTGCTGTTCTTTTTGCATTTGCAGCCCTTATAGCCATGGCCATCCTTATGCCAGGTGTTCAATCCAATTCGATTGCTGCCGGAGTGGAAAATGCATTCGGCATCAAACCGGTGTTCACTGGTTTGGCCATTGTCCTTTTACTTGGCTTCATTATATTCGGCGGTGTAAAACGGATAGCTAATGCTGCAACCTTAATCGTCCCTTTTATGGCCCTTGGTTATATATTGCTATCTGTTGTCATCGTTCTAATGAATATCACAGAATTACCAGGAGTCATTTCTTTGATATTCAGAAGTGCCTTCGGGTTGGATTCCGCATTTGGGGGGATCATTGGCATGGCGATAGCTTGGGGAGTGAAACGCGGCGTTTATTCGAATGAGGCCGGGCAAGGGACAGGAGCTCATCCTGCGGCTGCGGCGGAAGTATCACATCCGGCAAAGCAGGGTCTTGTTCAAGCATTCTCGGTTTATATCGACACATTGTTCGTTTGTTCCGCTACGGCCTTCATGATTTTATTTACAGGCATGTATAATACACAAGCGGAAAATGGTTCATTTATCGTCAATAATTTGGGAGATGTAACACCTGGTCCAGGGTATACACAAGCAGCAATTGATAGCGTAATCCCAGGTTTTGGTGCTGGCTTTGTCGCAATCGCCCTTTTCTTTTTCGCCTTTACGACGATCATGGCCTACTATTATATCGCTGAAACCAATATCGCCTATTTAATGCGCAACCGGAATGGTAAATCGGCCATGTTCGCCTTGAAGCTCATCATCCTGGCGGCCAGTTTTTACGGATCCGTGCGTACGGCAGAGCTGGCTTGGGCATTAGGGGATGCGGGTTTAGGCATTATGGTATGGCTCAATGTCATTGCCATTTTAATCCTTGCTAAACCGGCGCTCATTACGTTAAAGGATTACGAAAAGCAAAAGAAAGCAGGAATCGATCCGGTTTTCAATCCAAAAGCTTTAGGCATAAAAAACGCCGATTTTTGGGAGCGTGAGTACACCGGCGACAAGGAAAATGTTTCTTGAGGGAAAATGCTATTAAATTAATTTAATAGAAGAAGATACATGAAAAACCAGCTCAAGTTATTTACGAGCTGGTTTTTCATGGTTTTGCGATAACTAGGGGGGATAATATGTTAGCCAAATTAGCTCAAGAAATTGTGAATATAACAGGTGAAGTAATCGGTCATGATGTACTTATCACGGATAAAGACGGAATGGTTCTTGGTTCAAGCGATAAGCCGGGAAATTCTTATTGGGGGCACTCCGCAAAGTGAAAGAACCATAGAAACTCTGGGTCTAAGCAAACTATCGAAAGAGGAAATGATGGATTTTGTTCGTACTGGGACGCCTAAAGTTTCCGCATAAGGTGAGTCCAGTAAATAGGTAAAGCATGTATAAGGAGAGAAGAAACCGGCAGACCTCGCCGCGTTTCTTCTCTCCTTCGCTTATTGAATCACCCGAACTCAAAAACGGGACGTTCTTTAAGATCTCTGCTTTATAAGCTGTAAGTCGATGTATAGTTGCATTCTCGAATGAAAGTCATCAAAATCGATTGAGGTGAGATCGGTTATTTGATTCAATCTATATTTCAATGTGTTGGTATGAATGTAAAGCTGTTCCGATGTCGGTTTGATCCGGCAATTGTTCAAGAGATATATTTCCAGTGTTTGAAGGAGTTTGGTTTGGCTTTCCAGGTCCTTCTTTTGAAGAATTTCTAAATCCGTATTGATATAATTCGTTTTAGTATGATGGTTGGAGATCATTTCGAGGTAACGGAAAATCCCAAGCTTGCTATATTGGAAGGGAAGCTGTTCGGGTACACCGATGAATTTGGCTGCGTTGATCACTTCCAGGGCTTCGAGATAGGATTTTCTTAATTGAAGAATCGAAGAGTACTCATTTCCGATTCCCGGGAATACCTTTTTATCAGTGAATTGAGAAAGAACGGTATTCGTTAAATCATTGGCGCTATCGGTAAGCAGGTCTTTCCCTTTTCCGTTGCTGCCAATCAGGACGATGATCTTCAATTGGTTTGTGAATACATGGGTAAAATGATTCAACGCATTGGCAAACAGACTGACTGTATCCGCTAATTCATCGAAATGTTCCGCATCTGATTGAGCGATGGTAAAGACATTGACAAGGAAAGTTTCCGGAATGAGAAGACTCATATTGGCGGCTTCCCATTTTATTTGGTTTTCCGTTTGATAGACTTCGTCAATGACCTTTTGATAAAACTCATTTTTTTCTTCATCTTTTTTTATGTTTATCTGTTTTTTCTGATAAAGGAGCTTGCCGATATGATGGGAAACCTCGTGTAAAAATTCCAGATCGGAATCAGTCATCATTTCCGTTTCTTGGACCCAAATGAACCCGAAGACTTGTCCTTTATGAACGGCGCTCACAACGACCCTTTGATTTAACCCGATTTCCTCGATTTGTTTCACCCTAAAGGGATGCTCCACTGTTTTAAGCTGTTCGACAATGCCCTCATCCATGAATTTTTCCAGGATTGGAATCGGCCAATGCTTTGTGAAGATGGTTTGCCGATTGGCTTGGTCGAAGTGTTCGATATAATATGAACTATATGCCAGCAATAAAAATTGGTCATTTTCGATAACGACTGGTTTTTTTAAATAAGTGCTGACCATATCCGTTATATCGTTGATGTTTGTGAGAGTCAGGATTTTTTCTAATGACATATATGGCCCCCTGCAGTTTTTTGAAGTGTATGACAACTTAGTTTAATAATACTTTTAAACTAATGATGTGTATAGGGGCAAGAACAAAGAAGGAACGGTATATGAAAAAATACCGTTCCTTTTAGGGGTTTTATTTTTGTTTTAAAGTTTTTTCGAATTCTTCGAATTTCGCTTCTACTTCTTTTGATGGTTTCGCTGTTAGAAGACTGACCAGGATGATGGCAATCAAGCTTGCGCCAAAACCAGGAATCATTTCATAAAGCGTATCGGATAATCCTGCCATCGACCAGAAAATTACAGTAGCGGCACCAACGATCATCCCGGCTAAAGCGCCCCATCTTGTCATTCGTTTCCAGCAGAGGCTCAGTATGACCAATGGACCGAATGAAGATCCGAATCCAGCCCATGCATATCCGACAAGTCCAAGGATCGTGTCATTCTGTTCCCAAGAGAGAATGAGCGCTATGACGGATATGGCCAGTACGGAAAGTCTGCCCAGGAAAACAAGCTCTTTATCTGAAGCGGAACGACGGAAGAAAGTTTTGTACATATCCTCCGTTAAAGAGCTGGCCGTAACCAAAAGCTGCGAAGAAATCGTGCTCATGATGGCTGCCAGTATCGCTGAAATCAAGAAACCAGTGATAAGCGGGTGGAATAGTATTTCCCCTAACTCTATGAAAATCGTTTCAGGATCAGCTAACTTCAGGTTGTTCTGATGAAAATACGTGATACCGATGAATCCAGTCAGCATGGCACCGATACTGGAGAAAATCATCCAGCCCATTCCGATAGTACGGGCTTTCTTGATTTCTTTAATAGAACTGATCGCCATAAAGCGGACAATGATATGCGGCTGTCCGAAGTAACCCAGTCCCCAAGCAAATAATGAGATGATTCCTAAAAAGCTGGTCCCCGTGAAAATATTCAACAGAGCAGGATCAATGGAACGTGGCGTGTCAATCGCAGGACCGAAACCGCCAACATGGAAAAGGGTGACGATCGGTACAAGAACCAAGGCGACAACCATGATGATCCCTTGAACAAAGTCTGTCCAGCTTACTGCCAGGAATCCACCGAATAAAGTATAGGCAACGGTGACGCCTGTTAAGATCCATAGGCCTGTATGGTAATCAAGGCCGAATGTACTTTGGAATAAGACTCCGCCGGATACCATTCCGGAAGAAACGTAAAAGGTAAAGAATACGAGGATAACCAAAGCCGAAATGAGCCTTAAGATCTGTGAGCCCTCGCCAAAACGATTTTCCAGGAAAGCGGGGATCGTAATCGAGTTATTGGCGACTTCCGTATAGGTTCTCAATCTAGGTGCAACATACAGCCAGTTCATATAGGCTCCTAATGTGAGACCGATTACAATCCAGATTGAACTTAGTCCTGTTGCGAACATGGCACCAGGCATACCCATTAAAAGCCAACCGCTCATATCCGCGGCACCGGCGCTTAATGCAGTGACAGCAGGTCCAAGGCCCCGGTCGCCCAGCATATAATCATTTAAATTGGAAGTCCTTTTGTATGCGAAGTAACCGATGAGAAGCATGCCAGCCATGTAAATGCTGATCGAAATTATTAATGCGTAATCCATAAAAGACTCCCTTCGTGATGAAATATATAATTTTTTGTTTTAAAAGAGGAAGCAACCTATTTGTCACTTCCTCCATTTAACTTCATTTTGGTTTCCGTATCCAGAATGGAGGATACGGAAACCATAGGGATTTCAAATCATCTTCCGAATTGCTCAATGGAACATTATCAGAATGTTTCGGATGTTGTTTTTGCTTGCATATGAAGCTGCAAGTAGTCCGGTCCGCCTGCCTTGGAATCAGTTCCTGACATGTTGAACCCGCCGAATGGCTGATAACCTACGATTGCACCAGTACAGCCGCGGTTGAAATACAAGTTCCCGACATGGAATTCTTCGCGTGCCTTTTCCATGTTAAGGCGATTTGTCGTAATGACAGCCCCAGTCAAACCATATTCAGTGTTATTGGCAATCTCAAGTGCTTCGTTAAAGTCCTTGGCTTTTGTGAAGGCAACGACTGGTCCGAAGATTTCTTCTTGCATCAAGCGGCCTTGCGGATCGACATCGGCAACGATTGTCGGTTGAACGAAGTAGCCTGTAGAGCTATCTCCTTCTCCTCCAGTCAGAATGCGTCCTTCTTCGTTCCCAATTTCAATATAGCTCATGATTTTGTCAAAAGCAGCTTGATCGATAACCGGTCCCATGAAATGATTTTCTACAGGATTACCAACTGTAAGTTGTTTTGTTAATTCAACAGCGCGAGCTAAAACTTGATCATATACATCTTCAACGATGACAGCACGGGAACAAGCAGAACATTTTTGTCCAGAGAAGCCAAATGCAGATTTCACGATCGATTGAGCAGCCAATTCAAGATCTGCCTCTTTGTCGACGACGATTGTATCTTTTCCGCCCATTTCAGCGATGACACGCTTCAGCCAAATTTGGCCTTCGTTCACTTCTGAAGCACGTTTGTAAATGCGCAGACCTACATCACGTGAACCTGTGAAGGAGATGAAACGTGTTTTAGGATGATCGACCAGGTAGTCGCCGACCTCTGCTCCGCTTCCTGGAACGAAATTCAATACACCTGCTGGAAGGCCTGCTTCAAGCATCACTTCAACGAATTTCGCAGCAACGATAGGAGTAGTAGAAGCTGGTTTCAACAGGATTGTGTTACCAGTAACGATAGCGGCAACAGCTGTACCTGCCATGATCGCAAATGGGAAGTTCCAAGGAGAAATGATGATGCCGACTCCTAATGGAATGTAATCATAGCGGTTGAATTCTCCCGGACGGCTTTGAACAGGCACACCATCTTTAAGAGTAAGCATTTGACGAGCATAGAATTCAAGGAAATCGATTGCTTCCGCTGTATCAGCATCAGCCTCATTCCAAGGTTTTCCCGCTTCTTTCGTCAATAACGCAGAGAATTCATGCTTGCGTCTGCGAATGATGGCAGCCGCTTTGAACAAAACGTCAGCGCGGATTTCCGGCTTCACTTTTTTCCAGCTTTCAAAAGCGGTAACAGCTTCCTGCATGGCTTTTTCAGCAAGGTCCCTATTCGCTTTCGAAACGCGGCCGATGACCTCTTGCTTATCTGCAGGGTTGTATGAAACGATTTTCTCATCAGTCGCCACTTGCTCTGCACCGATATAAAGAGGGTAGTCTTGCCCTAAGTAGCCCTCAACAGTTTGAAGTGCTTCCTGATATGCTTTTTTGTTCTCCTCGTTTGTAAAATCAACAAATGGTTCGTGTTTATATGAAATCATTGATAATCACACCTTTTAATAGATTTTTTTGTAGCAATTAATAATGTTGAAAGTATATTTAGCTTCTGACCATCCCTTTGAAGGCAAAGGCAATATTGGATGGCCTTTCTGCAAGCCTTCTCATGAAGTATCCATACCAATCCAGACCATATGGTACATAGACGCGCATTTTGTAACCTTGCTTGACCAATTCGTATTGAGTCTTGTTCCTCATGCCATAAAGCATTTGGAATTCGAATTGTGTATTTGGGATGTCATATTTCTTGGCCAGCTCTTTTGTATATTCGATGATTTTGTCATCATGTGAGGCAATGGCCGTATAATTTCCGTTAAGAAGACTTTGCTTAATCAACTTTTTATAGTTTTCGTCTACATCATTCTTCTCGGGAAAAGCCACCTCAGGAGATTCCTTATAGGCACCCTTTACGAGACGCAGGAATGGCTTATATTGGCCAAGGTCCTCCAAATCTTTCTCTGTGCGGAATAAATATGCTTGTAGAACAGTACTTATGCAGCTGTATTTTTCTTTGAACTGTCTAAAGATATCGATTGTTGCCTGACAGCGAACTTCATCTTCCATATCGATCGTGACCATGACTTTATGTTTTTCGGCTGTATCAAGAATTTTCGTCATATTCTCAATCACTAGTTTATGATCGATATCAAGTCCCAAAGAAGTCATCTTCAGAGAAACCTGTGAATCAAGTTTTTCCCTGCTGATCATTTCGATCGTTTCGATGCATTCTGCCGTCCGTTCCAGAGTCACTTCCTTGGAATCAACGAATTCCCCAAGATGGTCGACTGTAACCGACAAGCCGCTATTATTAAGTTGTTTAATGAATTTAATGGAACTTTGGAAATCAGTTCCCCCAATGATCTTTCCAGCAGCAAAATTTCCTCCGCTTTTTTTAGCAATATTATTAAGCAGGTTATTCTTAGATAAAAATAAGAAAAAGTCCCTTGTAATGGCTTCCATATAAAGCGCACCCCCTAAGAAGATGTATTTCTTAAATTAAGCTTAAGGTTTTTCGACAATATTCTCAATGTTCTCAAAAAACAATAATTCTGTCATTTCTTTGTCGGTTTTGGACAAATGAAAAGGTTTACATTTCTGCAGATGAAACGAAGGTTTATCTTTTGACTTAAAGAGAAACGCTAGAGGTAAAGCATTTATTAGTAAGCAGGGCTTCTATGGATGCGTTTAAAAGTGGAAACTCGACCATAATCATCCAATGCGTTATAATGAACCTTATTTAACAGAATCGGTCAATGTTCGAAGAAAAAACGATAAATGAAGCTTTCAGACTTAATATCGGTGAAAAATCGCAAAAATAAGTGCATCGGCAAGCCGGGGAGGATAATGAATGGATGCTGTACTTGAAGAACTTAGAGAAACATCGGGATTGATAGTAGGATTAATAATGGCCCTGGTAATTATGGGTCTGATCGGTTATGCCCTTACGAATGTACATGAATCCATCGTTTCACCTGTGGTTCAGTTCATAAAGAAAATGGTCGGTCGAAAATAGTTCAAGCGGAATACATAAACTTTTGTCCCTAATCGATAACGCCCTTGTTAAAGAAATCCCTGCAGGGTTTGTCTAAAAGGGACAAAGAGCCCCAAATATATACACATCAGCCGAGAATGAAGAAAATCCCCCGCTCCTAATGGAAGTGGGGGATTTTAATTCAGGGGATGTCGTTGAATCTCATATGAACTTTTTCACCTGAACTTTGAAAAGCCGGGGCCGTTGGAATGAAGGTTAATTTCCGAAAGAAAAGCTTGGGTTTTGGGAGCATGGATAGGAGAGTATGAACAAGAATTGAAAAATAATTTAGCCCCGCCCATAAGCCAGGGCCTTTTTGTTTACAAATTAAAGTAGTCATCTGCCTTTGCGCCTGCATCTATACTTCGAACCGCCTTCATGATTTTCTTTAAAACCCCGGCTGACGGCACATACTTGGGATCGCTGCAAACTCTGCTTATCGTATTGCGTGAAATTCCTGACGCACTTACAAACTCCTCTTGGGTATATCCGTGCTTATCGATTAATTTACCGACCTTGCTTCGCGGCTTTCTCTTCCCGAATCTAAACATTTGATAACCTCCTAGAATGATTTACTAGCAGTCTCGTCCAGCTTTCACAAAAATATACACATAGTTTCGCAAATGTTTGGGATACAAAGTTGAAAAGCGGTTCCCGGGTTGGTTGTATGATGAAGCTTCAATTTCTTTGAATTTATTTCCATTTAAATTATAATAATAAATAGGCAGCGAACACAGACTGAATAATGTAAATGAATGGCTAATTCATATGTATCTTAGGAGGAAATCATGGGAAGAATAGTTCATTTCGAAATTCATGTGAATGACATGGAACGGGCAAAGACGTTTTATGGAGAGGTGTTCGGATGGTCATTTCAAGACTGGAGTGATTATGCAGGGATGCCTTACTTTGGAGCAGTGACTGGCAATGAGAATGAACATGGTATCGATGGTGCTTTGATGCAGCGTCCTAGTGCTCCGCCGGAAACACACCAAGCGTTAAATGCATTTGCGTGTACCATTGGCGTGGAAAATTACGAATTAACGGAAGCTAAAATCATTGAGAATGGCGGCAAGCTCGCAATGCCCAAATTTGCCCTGCCTGGAATGGCTTGGCAAGGATACTATATCGATCCCGAAGGCAATACTTTTGGAATTCATCAACCCGATGTGAATGCAAAATAGAGTGGATAATAGGTGAATTGAAACATGGAATCACGAGACACGAAAGCCATGCTTGATATTGTACGCAATATCTGTCTTGCACTGCCGGAAGCTGATGAACATATTGATGGTTTCGGTCACAATACTTTTAAAATCAATGGAAAATCCTTCGTGATTTCTGGTGAAAGCGAGAAAGGATTCAGCTTGTCGTTCAAGTCAGATCGAGAAACTCAAGAATTATTGCTGCAGAAAGAGAAATATTTAAAAACCCCATATATAGGTCGTCACGGTTGGGTTTCCATTCAAAATCCGGATAGGGAAGACTGGGATGAATTTACCTATCTAATTCAAGAAGGCTATTTACGTGCGGCACCGAAGCGTATGGTAAAGAAAAGGAATGAGTTGAATAAAAAGTGAAGAAAGGCGGACGATCTGCCTTTCTTTATTTTTTACGTGTAAGAGGGACTCCGGAATTTGGAAAATATAAAGAGAGGGATTGTTGTCTCTCATCAGAAGAACGTTTAGTATTAATAGTAGGTTATGATTTGTATCTTAAAATAAGCAGCTAACTTTAAAGATTGCGAGAATCAATCAAGATTTGGTTGAAGGAAAGGTGTTTGGTTGAAGTGAAAGTTGAATCTTTTTTTTCTGAGAACATTAAAGCGGCACTTAAGAATGATCCGCCCGGTGCATGGATGCCAGATCTGCCAGATGGTTGTATTCGCTTGAGTTCAGGCTATCCTGATCCTGCTCTCGTTCCTGCTGAGGAGCTCAAGGTAGCTGTAGCCAGACTTCTTGATGAGGAGCAGGATTTGCCGCTCCATTATCTCGGAAGTCCGCGAATTCCAAGACTAAAGCAGCAAATCCAGAAAAGGTTGGCAGAGCGTGGAATTTGCGTTTTGGAAGAACAGCTTTTGATTACATCAGGAGCTTGCCAGGGGATTGATCTTATTGCCCGCGTTCTTCTTGATGATAAAGCGGTTGTAGCAGTAGAGTCTCCCACCTACATGGAGGCTTTGGAGATTTTTCAAAACTATACGAAACGGATTATTAGTATACCTATAGATGAACAGGGACTCCAAACATACCGATTAAAGGAAATGCTGGATGAAAGGAAACGCACAGGTCAAACCCTCCCGCGTTTTGTATATACAATCCCAACTTTTCAAAATCCAACTGGAACGACTATGACAATTGAGCGCCGGAAGCATTTATTGGAGCTTTCCATCGAGTATGATTTCCTCATTCTGGAGGATGATGCATACGGGGAATTATCCTTCGATAAAAATCCGGTCCCAATAAAATCTATTGATAAATGCGGGCGAGTCCTCCAAGTCGGGTCATTATCCAAGGTTGTTGCGCCAGGAATGCGGATTGGATGGATAGCGGGAGAAAGTGAATTCATCAAGGCTTTTGAGTGGTTTAAAAAAGATTTAGACCATCCATTTGCTCAAAGTTCAATGGCTGTATACTTAGAAAACACCGATTTTGAGAAACGGCTCGACCTTCTAAAAGATACGTATCGTTCTAAATGCACTGCGTTAATCCATTCTATGGAACAATTCCTTCCAGAATCCGTTTCCTGGTATGTTCCAGATGGCGGTTACTTTGTATGGGTGAGAATTCCAGGAGTGGATACATCGCAGTTATTATCACAGGCTCTGGCTGAGGGTGTTTCATATGTTCCAGGGAAATACTTTTTCTTGGATCAAAACGATGGAACCGAGTTTCTCCGGCTCTCGTTCAGTTATGCCAATGAGAAAGAAATGATCGAGGGAATACGAAGACTAGGACAGCTTATCGCAACTAGTTTGTCCTGAAGGATTGTTAGTTTGTTAATCTATAAGTTATTTCGCTGTTTTTTTACACCTACTTCCTTAAAGGGGGTAGGTTTTTTATTCTTTATATCGAGTTAATAAGCAAAATATTTTCTTCCGACCATGAGAGAGGAAAAGGCTCATACATTACGTTTAAAAAAAGCATGAAAATTTTATCGCAGTGATTGAAGAAATATTAGGGGCAGTGGTGGACAAATTGACAAAAAGAAAAAACCCTTGATATATCAAGGGTTTTCGGATATGGAGCATAGCGGGATCGAACCGCTGACCTCTACGCTGCCAGCGTAGCGAGATGCTTTTCCTCTCTTAATATTAAATACTTTTAAAGTTGATATAATAGGTACCTTTCCAAAGAAGTAGGTAATAGTTTTTCCTTTAATACTAACTATTCCTTTTTAATGAGTGACCAATAATGTGACCAAATATATTTTTCTTTATTGCCTTTAGGTAGTACATAAGTATTGTTTTTTGAGTAAAAATCATTTATTAGAAAGTATAAAGTAATACATAATTTCAGTGTACTTTCCAAGATATTTTTTAACTTATACAAGATGATGAAAGAAAGGGAACAATTACTCTAAGTTTTAAGTATTACTCCTCCAAAAGTGACACTGGGAACCTATTCACATCTACTGCCATCTATGCAGCTTGAGACTATTAATGTCCTTAATGAGATTTTATTCGAGGAGGATTGATATAAATCAAGACTAGAAGATAACAATAAAGTTATAAATTCGGAACGAAGTCATTATGATTTCGTTCTTTTATTCGAATATTGTGCTTATCGGGAATTGTATAAATACAGGATAGTTTTCCTTTTTATCCTTGGCTCTGTTAAAAGATGTTGTTGATTTTCTTGATGAACTAACGGGACAGGTTAGCATTCCTGTAGTTCGTTATTTTTCAGCTTTGAAAAAAATAGGGCTCCTCAGTAAGATATGAGTAAGACACCACTCAAACTCAAAACCTTAGGAGGAACCCTAATATGAAGTTTAAAATGCAAGATAAACAAAATCAACTAATAGAAAGAATTTCCGATAAACACCTTGTTGTTGGAGTGGATATTGCCCAACAATTACATGTGGCTAGAGCAGTGAATTTCCGTGGAATTGTAGTTGGAGATCCACTTGCATTTGAAAATAATGAAGATGGATTTGCTAGTTTATTAAAATGGATGGATAAGCTTCAAAGATTAAATAAACTGGAGGCAGCCATCGTGGGAATGGAACCTACAGGCCATTACTGGATTAATCTTTCAAAATGGCTATTTAAACAAGGAATTGAGGTAGTAACGGTAAACCCTCACTTAGTAAAAAGGAATAAAGAAAACCGTGATAATACTCAGTCGAAAAGTGATAAGAAAGATGCCCTGGTCATCGCTGATATGGTGAAGAACGGTTACTACACCTTTGTCAGGAACACTTCAGAATCATTTGAAATACTTAGGGTCCTTATGTCTAACCGTGATGTGGTAGTTAAACGACTTGGTTAGCACTATTAATCAATTAAACCGTTGGGTGGATATTGTCTTTCCCGAACTCAGGCAAGTATTTAAAGACATTACTGCTAAAGGGGCAATCGCCACACTTCGTTTATTTCCATCTCCAATGGAACTGCGTTCCCTGAAACCTCATGATGTTGTTTCAGGTTGGAAATCAATAATGAAGAGGCAGCCTGGATTAAAGAAGGCTCAATTACTTCTTCAGTTAGCTAGGAAATCTGTCGGCACAAAACAAGCACTTGAAGCGTATAAATTTCATTTGGAACAATTATTAGAGGAGTATGATCTCGCAGTCTTACAACTCGAAAGAGTGGAACAGGAGGTTAAGGATGTATTAACACAAATACCTTTTGCCAAGAAGCTGCTTGCCATTAAGGGAATTAGTGAAATTTCTTTAGCCGGAATATTAGGTGAAGCAGGAGATCTAAGTGGTTTTTCACATGGTAATTCTTTACTTCGACACGCTGGGTTGCATCTGGCTGAAGCAAGCTCTGGAAAGTGGAAAGGCCAAATTGTCATCTCTAAACGAGGGCGATCTAGGCTAAGGCGTTTCCCTTTACTTAGCCACCATGAGCCTTGTGATGAATAACACGGAATTTCGAGCCATTCACTCCCATAATGTTAAGGTGAAAAAAATGAAGAAAATGAAATCGATTATGAAATTGGTGGGTAAGCTAGCTAGGATATTTGTTGGAATAGCACGCAGAAACGAGTCTTATTGTGCAGATAAAGTTCAACCTATAACTGAAATGATTGCGTAGTTTTAAAGGGGGATTTTTTAATAGGGTTCTCGAAGGGAACCTTTAAAAACTAATGTTCATAGTTTTCTTTTTACTAATGTTGGCTTATTCGTAGGATCTCAAAAATGTACGGAGTACCAGATTACTTGAACAAAAGGGCACCGACCCATCAGGTTAGCATAACTGGCCTCCACCCCTTGGATAGGCATGACGAAGGAATGATAGGGCAATTGACCCGTTGAGACATGGGAGGGAAAGCCTCCAGGGGCGGCGTGGAGAATGTACATTATATGGTAAAATGTGGAGTGTTGTACAACTCCTTTATTTCCCTATGCCTTCACGAAGACTTCATGTCCTGAATCACTCCGTTTTAACCATGAACTTAAATTCAAGGGTGATGAAATCCTGCGAATAAGCGAGTATTTGTGAGAAAATCGAATTAAACTGAGGGAGTTCATCAAGAAAAAGGATTATTTATGTTCGTAACCGAATTAGACAAAGAGGGAAAAGCTTTTCCGCCCAGGTAATCAATAATTTCATTAGTTATACCTAGATTTCACCATCGGCATTTAACATAAGGAAAATAAAAGTTTAGATGGAGATGAAATATGAAATGAAAAATATAAAAAGTGACTTTTATAATAGTAAAAAGGAACAAGACTTTTTGGAGCACTTAGATGATAGAGACAAGGCTTTTTGGGATAGCTTGAGCTTCTTAAATGAATTAAATAATATCGGAAGATTCGATAATGAGGGTGTAGCATTTTATCATGCTAGACACCTGATATCTGGAAGACTAATTAACCATATAGCATCCGCATATCATCTTTTGAAAATGGGATTAGAAGATGAATGTTTGGTCATGTACAGACAATCACTTGGAAATTTATGGCTTTTAAAATATTTCATTAAAAATCCTAATGATGCTTCTAAATGGATGCAAAAAAAAGACCCAAAAAATATTGAACCATGGGAAAGAAGAGCAGTCTTAGACAATAGAAAAAAAAGCAAATCGTATTTACAGGAATTTATCCGATGTTATTCACTCAAACCACAAATCTTTCTGGGGAATTGGCATCGGCGGTTTTGACCACGGATTTGGTGGAGGTTTCGCCTTCATAGTCGTTTTGTTTATACTCTTAATCATTGTTGGAGCTAGCTGTTTCGGTGGCGGTTTCTGATGAAATTAGTTTGAAAAAAACCGACCTTTATTGGTGGTTTTTTCAAATTTGCAGACACTTTTGTGTCTACTACATTCATGCTCTCAACTTCTTCAATCTCACGTACACGTTTGTAAAAGTCTGTTTTGAGTTTACGAACGTTCTCTGGTTGTTATGTACATTTACGAACGTGTCTAAAAGTTATAAGTTCTAGAGACTTGAAAAAACAGCTCAATTCCCCCTAAAAATAATCCTTAACGTTGTCCGGAAGTTAGTCTAGAATAAAATTACAGAAGTTAACTAACTTTTAGATAAATGAAAAGAGGTTATACATAATGGCTATTATAGGATACGGACGTGTAAGCACCATTGACCAAACATTAGATTTACAGGAAGAGAAGTTAAAAGAATATGGCTGTGAGAAGATATTCATGGAGAAACAAAGTGGAGCTAAAAGTGATCGTGAGGAACTGATTAAGGCGTTGGACTATTTAAGGGAAGGTGACAAGCTGGTTGTTTACAAAATAGACAGACTAGCTAGGAGTACATTTGATTTACAAAAGATTGCTAAGGATTTAGAAGAACGTGGAATAGCTTTAGTATTCATCAAAGAACAGATTGATTTTAGTACACCATCAGGAAAGCTAATGTTCACTATGCTGGGGGCTATTGCTGAGTTTGAACGTGATCTAATTATAGATAGAACAGCAGAGGGTAGGGAACGTGCTAAGGCACAGGGGAAACATATGGGTAGGAAAGGGAAGGACGAGAAGGACGTTAAGAAGGCTTTAAAGCTTTATGATGAAAGAGGTTCAAACGGTTTAAGCGTTAATGATATAGCCAAAATGACAGGTGTCCCACGTTCCACTATTTATGCTAAAGTGAAAGAGATGACTAGCAATAGCTAATCGTCTTTTTTCTTGTGGCATTATTTCCATTTGCAGTGACTACTTCTTGAACTAATACGCTTTATTGAAGATCCGGCTGCCATCTGTAGTTTCTTTTGTTTATGCAGTTTAGTTCAACAAGTGTAGTGTGTTCGTACTGTGAAATAAATATATATGTGTTTTTGTCATTTTTTCAGAAAACCAAGTTAGCTAGAAACACAATTTATTCGATCAAAAAGGAATTTGAAAAACCAAACAAAGAAGTAATAAATCAAAATGATGGTATGGGAGATTTGGATATCTTCCTTATAAATACATTGAACGTCGAGTACAGCAAGGTAACATTGTTTACGTCAGGTAAGCGAAACTGAAAAGGGTCTATACAATCTAAATACCCATAGAGCAAGGCAAGCACACTAGAGGTTGAATCCCTGTGTCCACCTCTGAGAAGTCTAAGCCGTCTAACGATTCATCTCTTATAAAAAATACGGTCTCAAGGGTCAACACATGCTAGGTGGGTGCTAATCAGGATCAGCAATTGTTTTTTTTGGCTTTGTTAATATTGATGTTGATTTTTGAACAAATAAAAGAGACCACTTATTATGTTCTTCTTTAGTGTTTCTTAATGAACTAGCTTACCTGTTAGTTAGTGTTAAAAATTTTTTAGAAGTTAATTTTCTAATATTACTTCAACCCCTTTTTGTTAACAACCAACCTTCTTAAAAACGGTTTATAAACCAGTAGATTTTTGCTGTTTGAGTTAGATTTATTTTCACTTTTGTACCCTATTGTACAAACATCTTTTCTTTTAATGAATAAAATAACCCGAAAGTAAAAAAAGAAAAAGGTGATTATAATTAAAAATCGTTATCATATTTCACATTGTAATTCCTTTGTAGACACCACATATCTTTATAAGAAATGTGATCAAAAGAAACCGGATGATTGTCATTCTTGTCATAAGAAACACAATGACTGTAATTGTAATCAAAAGAAACCGGATGATTGTCACTCTTGTCATAAGAAACACAATGACTGTATTTGTGATCAAAAGAAACCGGATGATTGTCATTGTTGTCATAAAAAACACAGTGACTGTATTTGTAATCAAAAGAAACCGGATGATTGCCATTCTTGTCATAAGAAACACAATGACTGTCACTGTGACCATAAGAAACATAATCTAGTACGAGCATCTGCTTTTAGGGCTAATAAGAACACACCACAACTTTACAAAGCAACGGTTACTCCCTCTGTAAAAGTTTTATACCAAACTGAACAATTTGATTTAGCAAATGAATATAATCCGCATATATCAACATTTATTCCAACTGAGAATGGAGTTTATGAGATAACAGCAAAAGTCTCCTTTTGTCCGTCAAAAAGTAAAAGCGATAATTCCTCAAAAAACAAAAAAGATAATTGCAAATGTGATTATTGTAAAAAAAATCATTCTTCAAAAGACAAAAAAAGCATTTCTTAAAAGAAGGATATGTCGCATCCATTGCAATTAACGTAAACGGAGATGATTTAGATATTGTAAATGACTTCTTTGAGAAATCAAGACCTATTGGACTATCGGTTACTACAATCCTTCAGTTACAAGCAGGAGATCGGGTACAAGTAATATTTAGCGCAGGTGCAAACGGAGAAATTTTAGCAGAGGCACCTCTAACTAACTTTCAAGCTGCTAGATTCCCCTCTCCAATGTAAATATCTTTTTTGCCTTTATTTGCTTAGTTCTTACATTGAGCACCTAGATATCATATTTGTTATTTAAGGTGAGTATTTGAATTTTTCAGGAGTTTTAAAATCGGCTAAACAAGAGTATGACCAGGCTATTTCCACACGTGAAAACTACCAAGATTCGATGAAAAAAGAAGGCGTTTCTGGAAGAATGGACCTTGAAAAACAGTTCCATACTTTAGGGGAAATGGAAGCTAGAGTTCCTGAATTTAAAGGTCAGATTCAATCCCAAGAAAAGGTCTCGACTTATTAGGCGCCATTATGAAGGGCATTGAACAGGCAGGAAGGGAAATGCAGAAGGAAGAACAACGTCAGCAACAGAAGGTTAAAGGTAAAAGCAAAAAGAGAAATCAATGGGAATTAGAACGTTAATATGCCTTCGGTTATGTCAACAAGGTTAATTAGGGGTTCCAACAGAATTTTTCTGCATAATTTACTAAGGTATATATATAGTACAAACAGTGAAAATAGGAAGGCTGTACAAAAACAGCATATGATGTCCTGCCCCGCATCTATCTCCACGAACAACAGAAGACCTTATTCCTCCTTTTTGATTACTCTAGTGTAATTTAATACTAATAATATGATTTAGCTAATTAAATGTTTGCATAATAATTTTCCAAAACTTTCTATTAATGGGTGAATGTCTTAAACAGACTTTGCCGCGAAACATATATATATATATACCATATATTGGAACTGGTTTTGTTTCATTATGTTTCAGTCTAGTAGGAAAAATATCAAAAGCAAAAAAACAAACAAAAAGGGAGCTGTTATTAATGGATGCCAACACACTAGCTATTCATAGGCAAGGTGTTGATTTTTTAGTCAATTCTACACCCTATTTTCAAGAGTTTTGGGACGGAATTCAAAGTTGGGAAATAGAAACATTTCAAATATTCAATAGATTCCTAAATAATAAATATTCATATCTTGATATTGGTGCTTGGATTGGTCCTACTGTTTTATACGGAGCTCACAAGGCTAAAAATGTATTTGCAATTGAGCCAGACCCTGTTGCATATCAAGAATTGATTAAAAATATACAGTTAAATCCCAGGATTTCTTCAAAAGTAACCTGTATTAATGCAGCTATAGTGGACAGGCCTGGGCATATCAAATTATATAAAAGAGATGAGCTTGGAGACTCTATGTCAAGCATTCTTCCTACAAGAACAGATGAAGATTATTTTGAAGTCATTGCCACTTCCATAGAAGAACTAACACTAAACTACAATTTAAAAGATCTTAATTTTATAAAAATGGATATAGAAGCAGGAGAATATTTTTTAATACCTGCTCTTAAGGAATTTTTAAAAAAGAACAGACCGACATTGTACTTATCCCTGCATCCTCCGTTTTTACATGAAGCATTGAATTTAAGATTAAGCAAGAATACCAACTCAAAGATGGATGCCAATTCACTCGACATAGTTTCATTGACAGAAAATTTAGTGAATAATTTAGATTTTTACAAATTTATATATGATCCGCAGGGGAATCTCGTTAATAAAGATACAATATTAAATTTAAAAAATCTTGGAATGTTTTTATTTACCGATGAGCAATGGTGATCGTTAGATCTTAAGTGTGGGATTATCCCTAGCTTCAGTTTTGGGAGGAATTATATTTGTAATCCCTTTATAAATAAGGAATTATTTATTGAAAAAGCTATTAGCAGTGTATTAGAAAAGCATTTTATAATTAGAAGTTATTACTATTTCAGAGTGCAAACAATACGGTGACTACATTGAGTTGGAACGACTACGAGAAAATCAAAGAGAAAAAAGGAGAATGAAACAGTTGGAATATACCATTGTAATCCCTGTTTATAATAAAGAAGGATTCATGATTCGTTGTATTAGCAGTGCCCTTAATCAGACTTTAGCTCCCTCTTCTATTTTAATAATAGATGATGCCTCTACCGATCAATCTATTAAAGAAATAACCCCCTTTTTATTTGATAAAAGAATAAAACTAATTCAATTGAAAAAAAATGGAGGGACATCAAAATTATTAAATGAAGCATTACGGTATATTAAAACCCCCTACTTCATTCAGTTAGATGGTGATGATTGGCTTGAACCTAATGCAGCAAAAGAGCTTGTGTCTGCACTTCATTCTAATCCATCTGCTGGGTTTGCTTACGGAAATCACCATTTTTATTACTATGATAAGAAAAATGAACTTAATAATATTAAGCCCATGATCGCACCTAATTTTGAAAATAAGTATGACCTTTTATTGAAACTGTCGTTTATGATAAACCCCCGATGTTATCGAACAAAGTCAATTATTGATATGGGCGGATGGATTATAGATTATCCTTTTGATAAATGGGAGGGGAGATTTTTTGAAGATGTGCAAATGATTCTAAGACTCGCTAATAAATATTCTTGGATACATGTTAACAAATTTCTTCATAATATTACAATAAATATGAATACATCCCAACATGACGGTAAGTTATCTTTAATAAATTTTAATCATTTGAGAATGTCAATGTATGAATATATGTTAGAAGAATGGGGAGGAGAATACTCACCTCTATGGAATATAGAAAGCGGTTATATTTTATTAAAAGACCTAACTTTCAATAAAGCTAAATAGCAGTGATTATTCCATTTATACCCCAATTTACCTAGTAATCAATGATGAACCAATGGCTAGAATTAGCAATTCATCTTAAGAAGTAACGTTCTAATTGCATCAAACTGAATAAAATTACTTGAAGAAAATAAAGAAGAGGGATTAGTGAAAAACGCTAAAATGTTTCAATACGTTGTTCGTTTCTTCTTCCGTAATGCCGATATAACGCAGGGTAACAGAAGGATGGGAATGATGGAGAATCCTTTGCAACATGGCAATATCCTTCGTGGCTTTGTAAAACCAATAACCAAACGTTTTTCGTAAGGTATGATTGCCGACATGTTCCACGCCGGCGAACTCTGCAGCCTTATTTAACTGTCTGTAGGCCTGAGTAGGGGTAATGGGGCCTTCTCCCTTCCTGGACGGAAATAAATAGGACTCGGGACGTTTTTGGCGTACTCATAGACCTCCTTAAAGCAATTCGCGATATACATGTCGCGGATTTTTTGCGTTTTACCTTCCTTAACCCGGAGAATCTTGTGTTGTTTGCTTTTAAGGTCCAGGATTTGCAGGTGTAGCCAACGCCAAGATCGGAACGCTAGTAAAAGCCATCAATGAAAAATTGAATGGGTTTGGGGTAAGCCGATCTACTTTTGAACGGATGCTAAGAAAAGCGAAGGATTTAGGGATCGTATCCATCGAAAATACGAATAAATCTAAAGGCGGAAAAGGACATAATGTCTATATTTTCAACACAACGATTATCCCGGTCTCCTAGAAAAAAATCGACAGACACGTGGACAAATCCATCAAGCAAGAAAGGTCTTAGAAAAGGCAGGAACAGCCCATCAGAACGCTTTTGTACGTCGAGTGGCCTCTTTATATCCTGAACGTCCTGAAATGCGCCATATAAGCCTTGAAACGGCTAAAAAGCTTATGGAAGTTAATAATGCAAACGGAAATAAGGTGGTACCAATTGAGACTATCCAGAAAACGCTAAATACCCGTAAAGAAGACATTCGAAGGCTTCATGGTGAAATAGATCGTGTGGTGTGAATCAGCACCGGTCACGCCTGCAGCGTGCGGAAGGCTATCTGAACAATTATGAAAAGTATTATGCCCTTGTTGAAAAAATCGAGAACAATCCTTTCTTGAAAGGCAAACTGCTTGTTTCAAAATCGGCTAAACAAGAGTATGACCAGACTATTTCTACACGTGAAACCTACCAAGATTCGATGGAAAAAGAAGGTGTTTCCGGAAGAGTGGACCTTGAAAAGCAGTTGTACACTTTAGGAAAAATGGAAGCTAGAGTTCCTGCGTTTAAAGGTCAGATTCAAGCACAAGAAAAAGGGATCGACTTATTTGGCTCCATTATGGAGGACATTGGACAGGCAGGAAGGGAAATGCAGAAGGAACAACAACGTCAGCGACAGAAGGTTAAAGGTAAAAGCAAAAAGAGAAATCAATGGGAATTAGAACGTTAATACGCCTTCCGTTATGTCAACAAGGTTAATTAGGGGTTCCAACAGAATTTTTCTGCGTAATTTACTAATCTAAGCTTTATATTTTGTTTTCCTGTTATACTAGCCTATTTCCCTCTACATTTATCCGCATAGGATAAACAAAATAATTATAAGCGGGGGAAGAAAAATATGTAAGAAAAAGTAAGGCACAATAATGCCCATTTTAAAAAGGTAGGGGTAATTGGCCTAGGTTATGTAGGTTTGCCTCTTGCTCTTCTTTTTGTGAAAAAGGGCTTTGATGTCATTGGTATTGATGTCAATCAAAGCAAAATTGAAAGCCTGAAGCAAAATGCTTCATATATACCCGATGTTAGCGGTGATCAAATAAAAGATGCAGCATCCTCTGGGAAATTTACTGGGATGTTCAACCACTTCATAACTGATGAACTTTTCGGTCATCTGATTGCAACAGTAAATGAATCTATACAATATTTCACCGAAATCATGAATTTATTTCATACAACCATAGAAGAAACAGAACACGCAGAATTGTATAAAGAAATTTCTCTAAAATTAGGAATGTGTATATACATAACAAGCTATTTCAAAGACCCTAATAGAACAATATCCATGTTAAAAAAGAACGGAGAAGATGATGTTATCCGATATTTAAAGTCTAATTATAAAAGAGTTTAAAAGCATCTAATTTTCACTCTTATAAGGAGGATTCACAGGCTTTGCTTCCTTCAACATTAAATAATTATCTGAACATCTTTTACATCACCAACATATAATTTAATGTGGTATTCAAAATATATTTTCCTTTTAAGGAGTAACTATCTTTTGCCGGGATAGTTACTTTTTTGTGTCCTGGTTTACTCGTACTGTGTGCTAAAGGAACAAAATATTCATAAGGGAATTGAACCATATTATTTTAGCTTATTATTCTTTACCCATCTCTTAATCTGTTCAGCAACTTGTAATACTGGTGTATTTGAGGTATCTATGATAGGGATTGGGGGAACTGAAGCTTGAGCCTTATCAACCATTTCTTTGGATAACTTAAGAGTATGTTGAATACCCACTGCATCCCATACTTTACGAGCATTTAAACGTTTGGTACGTACAGCATCATTACAATGTAGGTGTAAATAAATAGGATGAAATAATTGGGGATGTTCGCAAATGTGAATATTATATGGTTGTGGGACATTACCAAATAAAATTGTGTTGCGTCCACTTAAAGCATTATAATAAGCAATTTTCATCCAATTACTACAAGCTGTTTGATAATCATCATTATTAACGATAATATCCATATCAAAAACATAGAAATGAGCCATAATTCTTTTTACTTCTTTTGCAGTTGTTGATTTTCCAGAACCACTTTGTCCAGTAACAATAAATAGAGGAAATGTCATGTTTATTACCCTCCAAATGTAAAGGGAATAGCTTAGTGCTTTCCCAGGTCTATTTTCCATATGTTTTATTATTATGTTGAATGATGTTAATTTGTACCTATTTGGGAAGTAAAATCAAGGAACCATTATTTTTTTTTCGTCACAGTTGTGTCAACTCTACAATAAGTTTAATGAACTACCATGAAAATAGACTTCTGGAATTTAGGGGAAAAGGCAATACTTAAGAAGACGCAGCTCATTGTTTTTTTAAAAAGGGGAGAGCGCCTAATTTACTGATTTATTGTAGGTAAGTGGACTGGATTAAGATGCTTCAGGTTCTTGTAATGTAACTGTGTATCCTAAACTTTCAAGTCTTCTTAGTGAATGCCGAAAAATTGATTGTTGTCTCTGTTTATCAAAGTAGTCTTCGCCTAAGTCTACATACATTTCTTTTCGAGTTAAGAGATAATAGGAGATACGTAACATGGCATGAGCGACTACTATTCCTGCTCGTTTCTTACCTTTTCGTGATGCTGTACGCCTATACAGTGCTCCGAGATAGTTTTTAGATCCTCTTACAGAATGAGCTGCTTCTGTTAATGCTGATCTCAAATACTTGTTTCCTTTTTTTGTTTTAGCCGATTTTCTTTTTCCCGCACTTTCGTTATGCCCAGGAACTAGTCCTGCCCAAGAACACATATGAGCTGCACTTGGAAACTGTTTCTTAATATCAGTCCCAATTTCAGATAAAATTTGCTCAGCCATTCTTGTAGCTATACCAGGAATAGAGTCTAATCGTTCCACATCTTCTTGATAGGAGCTTACTCTTTCCTCGACCTCTTGGTCGAGCATCTCGATTTGTTCTGTTAAAAAATCAATATGCTTTAAAATGGTTTTTAACATGAGGCGTTGATGCGAATTGATATAACCTTTAAGGGCGAGTTCTAGTTCATCTTTCTTCTTTTTCATTGTGCGTCGAGCAAAGTTTGCTAGTTTTTCAGGATCTTCTTCACCTTCGGCAATTGCGTTAAGCATGTCTCGAGCTGAAACACCCATAACGTCTGAAACGACAGAGCCTAGCTTAATATTTGCGCCCTCTAACACTTTTTGGATTCGATTATGTTGTCTAGCACGTTCTTCAATGATACTTCTACGGTACCGAACTAGTTCACGTAGTTCCCGTTGATTTCGGTCTGGAATGTAACTAGCTTTTAGAAGTCCATGACGAAGAAGTTTGACAATCCATTCTGCATCTTTAACATCTGTTTTACGCCCTGGCACTGCTTTCATATGTTGAGCATTCACAACCAAAAATTCAATCTCTTCAGCTTCTAATAAATTAACAATAGGTTTCCAATATACACTGGTACTCTCCATGGCAACATGAGTACAGTTATTCTTTTTAATCCAATCCACTAACTGTATTAGAAAAACAGTTTTTGTTGAAAACGTTTGAATCTCCTTTCCTTCTGGTGTCATAATACATGCAGTAATATTGTCCTTATGGACATCCATACCACATGCTCTTTCAATGACTACTTCCATTGAAAACATCCTTTCTACGGCTCTCAATACAATTGGAGGCTGGTGCAAAAACCAGAATAGGATTAATCTACCATGTGTGCTTCCCGTAAGGGAGCGACAGTCAGTGGTGCACCTTGGTCGTTGGAGTCAGACTAACGGATGGGCTCTAACGCACCATAGTTCATCGACCTTCCTCTCCCAGCCGTAGAATCAGTATTGACCGTTCTGAACCATTTTCATTCTCTGTGGTGAAGCGCTGATTTTTGCGCTTCATGGATGGCTAACGGGTGCGTAGTTCCATAGGAAAAAGAAAGGAGCTGCGACTGCAACTCCTTTGCTTTAACTAAAAGATTAATTATATGAAAAGAACGGCTATAATTTATTGAAAAGTTATAATAAATTATTTTTATCTAAAGATTCCGGATAGCTACCCAATTGATAAAATTTAGCCTCATTTCTTCATATTCGTATGCATCGTGACCAAACTCGTGACCAGATACTGAGCATCATAAAATAATGACTTAATAAAAATAAAAATAACCTTGCTGCGCAAGGTTATTCGGATATGGAGCATAGCGGGTTCGAACCGCTGACCTCTACGCTGCCAGCGTAGCGCTCTCCCAGCTGAGCTAATGCCCCGAATTGAGGTACAATAATTATTTTATCGGATTTTGGTGAAAAGTCAATATAAAATATAAGATTTTTGCAAAAATGATAAAAAATCCGTTTGAGGATAGTCAAACGGATCAGACTAGAGACGCGATGAATCACGTAGCTACAGATTTTTTGTTTATACGATTGGATGTAAAAGACCTGCCGCAAAAGATTTCATGTTAATCCATCTCTGGGTTCATTTTCATTTATCACGTGCTTCATCAGATTCTAGTATTTTAAGCTTGTATTTTTTTACTTATCCTGAATTATATCCGTGATGGTGTATGTTTTAACATCAACACGGGCAATGGAGAGATCACGGTTTAATACATAAGCCTGATCCCCATCCTGGCTAAAGACGATTGCTTGCCTTGGTTCTTTGAACCCCCCGATTGTTTTAACTATGCGGTGATCAGCGACATTTATCACGTCAATCGTATGATCAGCCTTGTTGCTTGCGAAAAGGAGTTTATCATCAGGCGATAGAGCAGCGCCATATGGCTCGCGTCCCACTTTGATTTCACCCTTTATATTACCGTCTAGCGTATCAATTGCGGAAATGCTGTTGCGTCCGCTGTTGGCGGCATATAATGTTCTTCCATCAGCGGTAATCGAGATTCCGCGTATACTGGAGAACCCTGTTATTTCACGAATGATTTTTTTGGTGGTGGCATCAACGATAGACACTTTATCTCCTTGAAAGTTCGTGACAAAGATATATTTTCCGTCCGAAGAGACTTTGATGCCCTGCCTTGGTTGGGCGAAACCGGTAATGACGTCAATCGGTTTTCGTTTTTCCAGATCCACGACCGTGACGGAATTGTGTGCTTGATTGTTCACATACAATGTCTTGCCATCCGGGCTGACAGCAGTCCCAAATGCACCCGGACCAACGACAACTTCATCTTTCAAGGTGAAATTTTTTAAGCTGTAAAAACGGATCGTACCGAGCGTACTGTCAGAGATGGCAAACTCTGAGCCGCCATCAATAAACACGATGTTTCTCGGTGAACCGAAGCCGTCGATCTTTTTACGCAACTTGCCTTTGGTAAGATCATAGACCAGGATGGATTGTTCACGGCTATCCGAGACAATCGCTATTTGTTCATCCGGACTTACGGCAAGGGAATTGTTGGTGATGTGGGTGTCAAAGCCTGTCGCCAACTCTGGGCTTTTACTTTTAATAGAAGAAGCACCTATTACATTTGGTATGAAAAACACAAATAGTAAGGGTATAATCCATATACTTTTTACCTTCATTTTTTTTAACATCACTCACCTCGGGAAATTAATTTCTTGATAATTGTTTATATCCCTGTCAATATCATGCTGGTTGTCCTGACCACCTTTCTTTAAAATGTTTAATCAAGCCGGGTTCTTCCTTTCACTATATATAAACGTATAGAGCAGGATATCGGTTTGGTTAGTTTGCAAATTTATAATTTATAATAAATGTATAGAGTGGACCCCATAGATGAATAAGGCCGCAGTGAAGTCACGTAACACTAGACTTCCTCACTGACAGGTGGATGATAGTAAATGTCTATATATAGGTGTTAGATTCTGATGCTGGAGATAAAAACTGAGGATTGTGGAAGTTTCGATTGATTTATGCAGGCAAGACTTAGCCATTAATTGGTGCCTAACTGGACTTGCCAAGGGGTCAAAAATGGTTTAACAGAGTGGACTCGTATAGGTATGGAGGGAAGTTAAGGAGAATTTCAAAAGGGGTTCGGAATGTTTAATTCCCAACCCCTTTTATTATACATTTTCGATTTCCACCCGTGCAATTTCCTTAAGATTGGAGACGGTGTAATACACTTCCGATGTTCTGACTTTGTGATCGACCAGAACTTTAAGGGTCAAAAGGTGGTTGTCATTTGCCACATCTTTGATTCTGAGATTTTTGATGAATATTTTTTCTTCTTTGATTTTTTTCAGTACGATTGCAATGTCATCTTTATTTTGTACAACAAGCTGTAGGAAGATTTCTTTTTGCCGTAACTTCATCGGTCCGAGCCAGGTGACGATTGCGGGCACCAATTCCACACTAATGATCAATAAGATGACGCCGGCTATGGCCTCGAGAAAAAAACCAGCTCCAACGGCAATCCCGATTCCCGCCGCTCCCCAGATGATGGCGGCTGTCGTTAAACCGGATATGCTGTTGTTGTCACGCCGGAGAATGACGCCAGCACCTATAAAACCGACGCCGGAAACGATCTGGGCCGCAAGACGCAAGGGATCCATTGTGATATTAACGTCGTCGCTACCCGGGAATTTATAAGCGGATTCCATGGAAACGATCGTTAATAAACAGCTGACGATTGAAATGACCAGGCTTGTTTTTAATCCAACGGGTTTTCGTTTCATTTCTCGCTCTAGGCCGATAATTAGTCCAAGGAGAGCTGAAATCCCCAATTTGATAAGGATTTGCAGTTCCGATTGAGGGTCGAATGTCCATTCCATTTTGTTTCACCACTTCCGAATTATTATCGAAGAATAAAATCGTCTGTTGCCATATACCCGTTTTTCAAAAAAAACTACCCTAATAATTTTAACATAGTAGAATAGAGTTCTATGTAACGTAATTCCGTTGAAAGGAGGAATCTAAGTGCAAATGCCAAAAGTGAATCCCTATGTAGCGTTGGCGATCGGTGTGGCATCCGTATCTTTTTCGGCCATCCTTGTTAAACTGGCGACCGCTCCATCGGGTGTTATCGCCTTTTACCGTTTATTATTTACCGTCCTTCTTATGTTGCCGGTTTTCATGGTGAAATACCGTCATGAACTTAAATTCATTGAAAAAAAGGATTGGCTGTATTCGATTGCGGCAGGAGTGTTTTTGGCTTTTCATTTTATTTTATGGTTTGAATCGCTTAATTACACATCGGTCGCAAGTTCAACTGTCCTCGTAACCCTCCAGCCTTTATTCGCTTTTGCCGGAGCCTACCTGTTTTTTAAAGAAAGATTTTCAATGAAGGCAATATTGAGCGGCATCATTGCGATAGCAGGCAGCCTTGTCATTAGCTGGGGTGATTTGAGAATCAGCGGCATGGCGCTTTGGGGAGATATTCTTTCGCTTATCGCATGTGCGCTCGTAACCGGATATTTACTGTTTGGTCAAAATGTCCGAAAACGCGTCTCTTCTATAACATATACATTTGTCGTGTATGCAATCAGCTCCGTCGCCTTGTTTTTCTATGTGATCTTCAAGGGAGAGGCATTGGCGCCTTATCCTGCTTCCGATTGGATCTATTTCGTTTTGCTTGCCATTTTCCCGACTTTATTAGGACATTCTTTATTCAATTGGTCACTAAAATGGTTAAGCACATCGACGCTTTCGATGGGAATATTGCTTGAACCGGTGGGAGCGACAATTCTGGCTTATTTCATATTAGATGAACCGATACTCTGGACGCAGGTCCTTGGAGGTACCATCATATTGGGTGGTTTGATGATGTTCTTAAAGGATGAAAAGAAAAGCAAGGAACATAAAGAGGCGCAAGTCTCCGTATAAAAGCAGTAAGTCTCCCGACTTACTGCTTTTATCTAATATGGGTGAAACAAATAGGTGATCCGTGTGAAAATCAAAGCGAAAGTAAAGCTGAATAAAAACGTCGTACCATTCACCTTGCCTTTTTCTCTGCTGAACTTGATGGCTTCATAAAAAGCGGTACTGAATAAGTAAAGGGCCATACTGTAAGAAATGAGTAATCCGATTAATGGCAGATTCATTGCTTCACCTCATGGAAAAAAGATATCTATATATGACTATTTGTGTTTCTTTGGAAATATGCTTCGTTTATTCATAAAATATGGGCATGGCCCGGATGTCAGGGGAGGGGTGTGATAAAGAATATATAGAAGGAAATAGGTGAAAATGTTTTTTTTGAAAAAGTTTTAAAAAACGTATTGCAAACATTTTTAGTACATGGTATATTATTTCTTGTCGCTAAGACAGCAACTTAAACAGCTAACAAGTTGTTAAAAAGAATTTAAAAAAAGTTGTTGACGAAACGTGACAGAATGTGTTACATTATAGAGGTCGCTTCTGAGAGAAACGACATCGAAATTGCTCTTTGAAAACTGAACAAAACAAAGCGCCAACGTTAAATTTTAAGTGAGCACACACTATCAAAAAAGCAAATGAGCAAGTCAAACATTTCTTCGGAGAGTTTGATCCTGGCTCAGGACGAACGCTGGCGGCGTGCCTAATACATGCAAGTCGAGCGAATCGACGGGAGCTTGCTCCCTGAGATTAGCGGCGGACGGGTGAGTAACACGTGGGCAACCTGCCTATAAGACTGGGATAACTTCGGGAAACCGGAGCTAATACCGGATACGTTCTTTTCTCGCATGAGAGAAGATGGAAAGACGGTTTACGCTGTCACTTATAGATGGGCCCGCGGCGCATTAGCTAGTTGGTGAGGTAATGGCTCACCAAGGCGACGATGCGTAGCCGACCTGAGAGGGTGATCGGCCACACTGGGACTGAGACACGGCCCAGACTCCTACGGGAGGCAGCAGTAGGGAATCTTCCGCAATGGACGAAAGTCTGACGGAGCAACGCCGCGTGAACGAAGAAGGCCTTCGGGTCGTAAAGTTCTGTTGTTAGGGAAGAACAAGTACCAGAGTAACTGCTGGTACCTTGACGGTACCTAACCAGAAAGCCACGGCTAACTACGTGCCAGCAGCCGCGGTAATACGTAGGTGGCAAGCGTTGTCCGGAATTATTGGGCGTAAAGCGCGCGCAGGTGGTTCCTTAAGTCTGATGTGAAAGCCCACGGCTCAACCGTGGAGGGTCATTGGAAACTGGGGAACTTGAGTGCAGAAGAGGAAAGTGGAATTCCAAGTGTAGCGGTGAAATGCGTAGAGATTTGGAGGAACACCAGTGGCGAAGGCGACTTTCTGGTCTGTAACTGACACTGAGGCGCGAAAGCGTGGGGAGCAAACAGGATTAGATACCCTGGTAGTCCACGCCGTAAACGATGAGTGCTAAGTGTTAGAGGGTTTCCGCCCTTTAGTGCTGCAGCTAACGCATTAAGCACTCCGCCTGGGGAGTACGGCCGCAAGGCTGAAACTCAAAGGAATTGACGGGGGCCCGCACAAGCGGTGGAGCATGTGGTTTAATTCGAAGCAACGCGAAGAACCTTACCAGGTCTTGACATCCTCTGACAACCCTAGAGATAGGGCTTTCCCCTTCGGGGGACAGAGTGACAGGTGGTGCATGGTTGTCGTCAGCTCGTGTCGTGAGATGTTGGGTTAAGTCCCGCAACGAGCGCAACCCTTGATCTTAGTTGCCAGCATTCAGTTGGGCACTCTAAGGTGACTGCCGGTGACAAACCGGAGGAAGGTGGGGATGACGTCAAATCATCATGCCCCTTATGACCTGGGCTACACACGTGCTACAATGGATGGTACAAAGGGCTGCAAACCTGCGAAGGTAAGCGAATCCCATAAAGCCATTCTCAGTTCGGATTGCAGGCTGCAACTCGCCTGCATGAAGCCGGAATCGCTAGTAATCGCGGATCAGCATGCCGCGGTGAATACGTTCCCGGGCCTTGTACACACCGCCCGTCACACCACGAGAGTTTGTAACACCCGAAGTCGGTGAGGTAACCTTCATGGAGCCAGCCGCCTAAGGTGGGACAGATGATTGGGGTGAAGTCGTAACAAGGTAGCCGTATCGGAAGGTGCGGCTGGATCACCTCCTTTCTAAGGATAATTACGAGAGCGCTTTTGTTTTGTTCAGTTTTGAATGAGTAATTCATTCAAATAGGAAAGACAGTCATCACGATGTGATGGATACTTTCTGCTTTGTTCCTTGAAAACTAGATAATAGATAGAAGGCAATTAATTTTTTTCAAAGCATCTGTAAGATCTTTTTTAACGGTTAAGTTAGAAAGGGCGCACGGTGGATGCCTTGGCACTAGGAGCCGATGAAGGACGGGACTAACACCGATATGCTTCGGGGAGCTGTAAGTAAGCTTTGATCCGGAGATTTCCGAATGGGGAAACCCACTGTTCGTAATGGAACAGTATCTTTACCTGAATACATAGGGTACTGAAGGCAGACCCGGGGAACTGAAACATCTAAGTACCCGGAGGAAGAGAAAGCAAACGCGATTTCCTGAGTAGCGGCGAGCGAAACGGAATTAGCCCAAACCAAGAGGCTTGCCTCTTGGGGTTGTAGGACACTCAACATGGAGTTACAAAGGAACGGGGTAAATGAAGCGACCTGGAAAGGTCCGTCGAAGAAGGTAAAAACCCTGTAGTTGAAACTTCGTTCCCTCCTGAGTGGATCCTGAGTACGGCGGGACACGAGAAATCCCGTCGGAAGCAGGGAGGACCATCTCCCAAGGCTAAATACTCCCTAGTGACCGATAGTGAACCAGTACCGTGAGGGAAAGGTGAAAAGCACCCCGGAAGGGGAGTGAAATAGATCCTGAAACCGTGTGCCTACAAGTAGTCAAAGCCCGTTAATGGGTAATGGCGTGCCTTTTGTAGAATGAACCGGCGAGTTACGATTTCATGCGAGGTTAAGTTGATGAGACGGAGCCGCAGCGAAAGCGAGTCTGAATAGGGCGAATGAGTATGAGGTCGTAGACCCGAAACCAGGTGATCTACCCATGTCCAGGGTGAAGTTCAGGTAACACTGAATGGAGGCCCGAACCCACGCACGTTGAAAAGTGCGGGGATGAGGTGTGGGTAGCGGAGAAATTCCAATCGAACCTGGAGATAGCTGGTTCTCTCCGAAATAGCTTTAGGGCTAGCCTCAAGATGAGAGTATTGGAGGTAGAGCACTGATTGGACTAGGGGCCCCCAACGGGTTACCGAATTCAGTCAAACTCCGAATGCCAAATACTTATTCTTGGGAGTCAGACTGCGAGTGATAAGATCCGTAGTCGAAAGGGAAACAGCCCAGACCACCAGCTAAGGTCCCAAAGTATACGTTAAGTGGAAAAGGATGTGGAGTTGCTTAGACAACCAGGATGTTGGCTTAGAAGCAGCCACCATTTAAAGAGTGCGTAATAGCTCACTGGTCGAGTGACTCCGCGCCGAAAATGTACCGGGGCTAAACGTATCACCGAAGCTGTGGATTGACACCGTATGGTGTCGATGGTAGGAGAGCGTTCTAAGGGCGTTGAAGTCAGACCGGAAGGACTGGTGGAGCGCTTAGAAGTGAGAATGCCGGTATGAGTAGCGAAAGAAGGGTGAGAATCCCTTCCACCGAATGCCTAAGGTTTCCTGAGGAAGGCTCGTCCGCTCAGGGTTAGTCGGGACCTAAGCCGAGGCCGAAAGGCGTAGGCGATGGACAACAGGTTGATATTCCTGTACCACCTATACATCGTTTGAACGATGGGGGGACGCAGAAGGATAGGGTAAGCGCGCTGTTGGATATGCGCGTCCAAGCAGTTAGGCCGGAAACGAGGCAAATCCCGTTTCCATTAAGGCGGAGCTGTGATGGCGAGGGAAATATAGTACCGAAGTTCCTGATTCCACGCTGCCAAGAAAAGCCTCTAGTGAGATGTAAGGTGCCCGTACCGCAAACCGACACAGGTAGGCGAGGAGAGAATCCTAAGGTGTGCGAGAGAACTCTCGTTAAGGAACTCGGCAAAATGACCCCGTAACTTCGGGAGAAGGGGTGCTTTTTAGGGTGAATAGCCCAGAAAAGCCGCAGTGAATAGGCCCAGGCGACTGTTTAGCAAAAACACAGGTCTCTGCGAAGCCGCAAGGCGAAGTATAGGGGCTGACACCTGCCCGGTGCTGGAAGGTTAAGGGGAGAGGTTAGCGCAAGCGAAGCTTTGAACCGAAGCCCCAGTAAACGGCGGCCGTAACTATAACGGTCCTAAGGTAGCGAAATTCCTTGTCGGGTAAGTTCCGACCCGCACGAAAGGTGTAACGATCTGGGCACTGTCTCAACGAGAGACTCGGTGAAATTATAGTACCTGTGAAGATGCAGGTTACCCGCGACAGGACGGAAAGACCCCGTGGAGCTTTACTGCAGCCTGATATTGAATTTTGGTACAGCTTGTACAGGATAGGTAGGAGCCTGAGAAGCCGGAGCGCCAGCTTCGGTGGAGGCGTTGGTGGGATACTACCCTGGCTGTATTGAAATTCTAACCCGCGCCCCTTATCGGGGTGGGAGACAGTGTCAGGTGGGCAGTTTGACTGGGGCGGTCGCCTCCTAAAGAGTAACGGAGGCGCCCAAAGGTTCCCTCAGAATGGTTGGAAATCATTCGTAGAGTGTAAAGGCACAAGGGAGCTTGACTGCGAGACCTACAAGTCGAGCAGGGACGAAAGTCGGGCTTAGTGATCCGGTGGTTCCGCATGGAAGGGCCATCGCTCAACGGATAAAAGCTACCCCGGGGATAACAGGCTTATCTCCCCCAAGAGTCCACATCGACGGGGAGGTTTGGCACCTCGATGTCGGCTCATCGCATCCTGGGGCTGTAGTCGGTCCCAAGGGTTGGGCTGTTCGCCCATTAAAGCGGTACGCGAGCTGGGTTCAGAACGTCGTGAGACAGTTCGGTCCCTATCCGTCGCGGGCGCAGGAAATTTGAGAGGAGCTGTCCTTAGTACGAGAGGACCGGGATGGACGCACCGCTGGTGTACCAGTTGTCTTGCCAAAGGCATAGCTGGGTAGCTACGTGCGGACGGGATAAGTGCTGAAAGCATCTAAGCATGAAGCCCCCCTCAAGATGAGATTTCCCATGGCGCAAGCTAGTAAGATCCCTGAAAGATGATCAGGTTGATAGGTCAGAGGTGGAAGCATGGTGACATGTGGAGCTGACTGATACTAATAGATCGAGGACTTAACCAACGCTTTTTAAATAATGAAATACCTTCTTATTATCTAGTTTTGAAGGAATGAAAATTTCTTCTTGCATTTTCTCAAAAAGACGTTATAATAATATATGTCTTGAAAAAATGTTAAAATTGTTTGGTGACGATAGCGAAGAGGTCACACCCGTTCCCATTCCGAACACGGCAGTTAAGCTCTTCAGCGCCGATGGTAGTTGGGGGTTTCCCCCTGTGAGAGTAGGACGTCGCCAAGCAGGTTTCATATGGAGGATTAGCTCAGCTGGGAGAGCATCTGCCTTACAAGCAGAGGGTCGGCGGTTCGATCCCGTCATCCTCCACCATTTTACACCTGCCGGTGTAGCTCAACTGGTAGAGCAACTGACTTGTAATCAGTAGGTTGGGGGTTCAAGTCCTCTTGCCGGCACCATTTTTAAGATAGTACAAGCACGAGCCATTAGCTCAGTTGGTAGAGCATCTGACTTTTAATCAGAGGGTCGAAGGTTCGAATCCTTCATGGCTCACCATTTATATGCGGGTGTGGCGGAATTGGCAGACGCACCAGACTTAGGATCTGGCGCCGCAAGGCGTGGGGGTTCAAGTCCCTTCACCCGCATCTTTCATGCGGAAGTAGTTCAGTGGTAGAATACAACCTTGCCAAGGTTGGGGTCGCGGGTTCGAATCCCGTCTTCCGCTCCACTTTTCGTATGTGCCGGGGTGGCGGAACTGGCAGACGCACAGGACTTAAAATCCTGCGGTAGGTGACTACCGTACCGGTTCGATTCCGGTCCTCGGCACCATCATAAATATGCGCCCGTAGCTCAATTGGATAGAGCATCTGACTACGAATCAGAAGGTTGTAGGTTCGACTCCCGCCGGGCGCACCATGTTTTTATTGCGGGAAGTAGCTCAGCTTGGTAGAGCACTTGGTTTGGGACCAAGGGGTCGCAGGTTCGAATCCTGTCTTCCCGACCACGTGATTTTTAATGAATGGGGCCTTAGCTCAGCTGGGAGAGCGCCTGCCTTGCACGCAGGAGGTCAGCGGTTCGATCCCGCTAGGCTCCACCATTTTTCAATCAGAAACTTATATTATATTGGCGGTGTAGCTCAGCTGGCTAGAGCGTACGGTTCATACCCGTGAGGTCGGGGGTTCGATCCCCTCCGCCGCTACCAATAAATATAAGGACCTTTAGCTCAGCTGGTTAGAGCAGACGGCTCATAACCGTCCGGTCGTAGGTTCGAGTCCTACAAGGTCCACCATATTCATTTTTTTAAGCCGTGGAGGTATACCCAAGTTCGGCTGAAGGGATCGGTCTTGAAAACCGACAGGGGAGTCAAATCCCGCGGGGGTTCGAATCCCTCTACCTCCTCCATTTTTTCTAAAAGCAGCAAGTTGTTTTAAAACAACCTTACATAAAGGATGCGGACGAAACAATATTCACGAAAGCTTGATGCTAATCGTTTCATTATTACCGTCGCGGGGTGGAGCAGTCCGGTAGCTCGTCGGGCTCATAACCCGAAGGTCGCAGGTTCAAATCCTGTCCCCGCAATTATTAGGTCCCGTGGTGTAGCGGTTAACATGCCTGCCTGTCACGCAGGAGATCGCGGGTTCGATTCCCGTCGGGACCGCCATTATTTAAATTGAATACATATGTGGCTCAGTAGCTCAGTCGGTAGAGCAAAGGACTGAAAATCCTTGTGTCGGCGGTTCGATTCCGTCCTGAGCCACCATATCTTACAAAATTACGGCGATTGTGGCGAAGTGGTTAACGCACCTGATTGTGGTTCAGGCATTCGTGGGTTCGATTCCCATCAGTCGCCCCATTTCGCGGGTGTAGTTTAGTGGTAAAACCTCAGCCTTCCAAGCTGATGATGAGGGTTCGATTCCCTTCACCCGCTCCAAATATGGGCCTATAGCTCAGCTGGTTAGAGCGCACGCCTGATAAGCGTGAGGTCGATGGTTCGAGTCCATTTAGGCCCACCATATTCATATTGTTCCGCAGTAGCTCAGTGGTAGAGCATTCGGCTGTTAACCGAACGGTCGTAGGTTCGAGTCCTACCTGCGGAGCCACGGGGAAGTACTCAAGAGGCTGAAGAGGCGCCCCTGCTAAGGGTGTAGGTCGCGCGAGCGGCGCGAGGGTTCAAATCCCTCCTTCTCCGCCAGTTGGCCCGTTGGTCAAGCGGTTAAGACACCGCCCTTTCACGGCGGTAACACGGGTTCGAATCCCGTACGGGTCATAACAAAAAGGGAAGCATACATTCATGTATGCTTCTTTTTTTCATTTATTTTCCTTGATATAACCATCTTTTTGTTTATAGGGAATGTCTCCAAGTTGGGATTCTATATTTTCTTCTTTCAGGGTATCTTCATATTCCTTTTGCTTTTTGTTCGGTATATCCACTCTCGTTTTTCCTTCGATATCATTTGCGGCAAATCCTTCATAGTCTTCAGGAAATCCATCCGTTTCATCCTCGTTTTTATAAAGACCATTGTAATTGTCATGATCGCCGGTATAATCAGATGGCGTTTCTGATGTACCGAATTTGGCCACTTCACCAAAGCTATCTTCTTTAGCCGCCATTTCGATTCCATGACGATTTTCAAAATGATCACCCTTGGATGGAATCAGTATATCCTCTTCCACTGGCCTGTCTTGTGAAAGCGTTCGTTCTGGGGCATGCTCGACACAGTAGAGGGTGCTTGGGATCGCTTCAAGCCTCTCGATGGGGATTTCCTTATTGCAGGTTTTACAATGGCCATACGATCCTTCTTCCATGGCTTTCAAAGCTTCATCTATTTTCTCCATTTCGGATTGTGCATGCTCATCGAGTGCTTGATTCCGTTCCATCTCGAATAATTCGGTCCCTAGGTCAGCAGGATGATTATCATAGGATGATAATTCACCTACGGATTCCGTTTGGCTTTTATCCAGAACGGATTGTTCATCATTTTGAATTCTATTACATAGCTCATTTTTTTCTTGAAGCAGTTCTTTTTTGAATTTTTGCGTTTGTTGTTTCGTTGCCATATCCAATTCACTCCTTCTAAAGTCCAAATCTCTTTTTATATTGGTAAGGTGGTTGTATTATCTATTACCCGAATCGGAGTATAGGAAAACAATATGGAACGGAAGATAGAAAAAAGGACTGAGCGGATGGGCTCAGTCCCCGGAGATTATATAAGATAGCTGATGAATAATCCAATGGCCATGAGTAAGCCAAAGAAGGTGTTCGTTTGGGCAGTGGCTTTCATTGCCGGCACCATCGTGATCGGCTGTGTTTTACCTACGAAGCCTTTTATTGCGGCCATGGCCTTCGGTATGCTAAGGAAGGCAAGGAGAATCCAAGCCGTAACGCTTCCGGTAAGAACGAGCCCAACAAGCCATAGATAAGAGAAAGCGAACATGATTGCCATGAATGTCAGGGCGTTTTTCCTGCCCATCACGACTGGCATCGTTTTGCGGCCATGTGCCTTATCCCCATCATGATCTCGGAGGTTATTGGATAGGTTGATCAGCCCTACCAGTATCCCACTTGGAATGGCAATTAAGATGGCTGTTGAAGAAACATCACCGGTTTGAATGAAAAAGGCGATCAGGATTATCAAAAAGCCCATGAACAATCCAGAAAAAAGTTCCCCGAACGGTGTATATGAAATGGGCAGGGGACCGCCTGTATAAAGATAGCCGACAAGCATGCAAACGAGGCCTACTGCAGCAAGCCACCAAGACGATGCGGCACAGATATAGATTCCAATGATCAAGGCGATGGCATACATGCCAAGGGCCAAGTTCATGATTAGTCTGGGGGTCATCCCATGACGGACGATCCCGCCACCGATCCCTACGGATTCCTCCGTATCCAGGCCTCTCTTGAAATCATAGTATTCATTGAATAAATTGGTTGCAGCTTGAATCAGGATACTTGCAATCATCATGGCAGCGAATAGTAACCAATTCACTCCATCTTCCAAAAGTGCAATCACAGTTCCAAGTAAGACTGGGACAAAAGCTGCGGTTAGTGTATGTGGACGAATTAACTCCCACCAAATCTTCCAGGTCCGTTTAAGGGGAAGTCCGTCGTATTCTGTTTGCATTATTTCTCTCCTCAAAATCATTATTGGTTCTCTCGAAATTATAACAAATATTGAAATGTTGCACAAAAGGTTATCCTAATAAATGCAGGAAAAGTGGGTATGGGTGACAATTGAAATTCATGGGTGATGCATTTCCAAAATCAAGGGTATTTCTCTACATTCGCTAAGATTCATATAATAAGGAAAAAAGCAGGGAAGAATCGTTCGGTAAAGGGGCGTTTTATTGACATGAGGTTCAAGGGAGGTGTATCTTTAAATAGGTTAAATAGCTTTTAAAATGTACATTTGGGGGGATTTTTTTGGCTATCTCAGAGGAAACTGAACAGTTTCAGGGACTGGCTTCAGCTATACAAAAGGCGAAGGACTTGAATGATCAAGTTCTATTCAGTCATATTAAGAAGATTAAATGCAACAACCCCCTTTCATTTTATCAAGCTGGAAGAGAACGGTATGCGGGTGAACGCTTTTTCTGGGAGGACCCTGCAAAGGAAATAACCATCACCGGTTTAGGCAATGTTAAGAAACTCAAAGCGGCATCAAATGCCGAACGTTATAGAGAAGTCGAAAAGAGCTGGATCAAACTGCAGAATGATGCTGTCAAAACAGGAGTGACCGATGTAGAAGCGACAGGTCCTTTACTGTTTGGGGGCTTTTCTTTTGATTATGAAAATGACAGTACGCTCCTTTGGAATCAGTTCGGGGACAACCTGTTTTATATACCTGCCTTCATGCTTTCAATAGTGGGGAAACAAGCTTACTTAACGACAAACTTACTTTGTTCGCCTGATGATTCAGAAAAACTCTTCATAGATATGATAAATGAACGGGAAGCTTTCCTCTTCGAAAGCTTGGATGGCAATGGATTGGGTGCAAATTTCCTTGTTATGCAGAAGGAAGTCGAACCTGAGGAATGGAAGCGGACGGTCTCAGAGGCTGTTCAGGAAATCAAGACGACAGATCTCGACAAGATTGTTTTGGCAAGGGAGCTTCGACTTGGTTTTGAACGTTCCATCGATTCAGGGAAAGTGCTTGAACAATTGATTGCTGAGCAGCCATTGAGTTATATTTTCAGTTTGGAGGCTGGTGGTGACTGTTTTGTCGGTGCCACCCCCGAACGTTTGATTAAGAAACAGGGAAATGAAGTTTTTTCTACCTGTCTTGCCGGATCGATGCGGCGAGGGAAAGATGAGCAAGAAGATGTTTGTCTTGGTGAAGAATTGCTTCATGACCAAAAGAATTTACAAGAGCATCAATATGTCGTGTCGATGATATCCAATGCTTTTGATTCTGTATGCGAAAAGGTGATGGTCCCGGCCGGACCGACACTTATGAAAAACCGTCATATCCAGCATTTGTACACACCGGTTCGCGGTATATCCAAGGAAGGTGTCACGATTTTTGAATTCGTCGAGAGCCTCCATCCCACACCTGCCATGGGAGGACTTCCAAAAGAAAAGGCTGTTGTCCGAATTCGGGAATTGGAAGGTCTGGAACGCGGATTTTATGCGGGTCCTTTAGGCTGGGTGGATACGTATGGGAACGGGGAATTCGCTGTAGGGATACGTTCTGCCCTGATACAGAACAATGAGGCATCGCTCTTTGCCGGATGCGGAGTAGTGGAAGAATCGACACCCGAAAGTGAATTCCGGGAAACGGGGATTAAATTCAATCCGATGTTAAGTGCTTTAGGAGGAAATCTTAATGAATGACCGAGATGCATTGACAGCGTATGCTGCTTCATTCGTCGATGAGCTGGCACAAAATGAGGTGAAGCATGTGGTGGTGAGCCCAGGTTCACGATCCACGCCCCTGGCTTTGCTGCTAGTGGAACATCCTGATATCGAAATTCATATTAATGTGGATGAGCGTTCGGCTGCTTTTTTTGCCCTTGGTTTGGCTAAGGCCTTAAAAGAACCTGTCGGACTTCTTTGTACGTCCGGTACAGCCGCTGCAAACTATTATCCAGCCGTCATCGAGGCTTTCTATTCAAGAGTGCCGCTTATTGTACTTACAGCTGACCGTCCGCATGAATTGCGTGATGTCGGAGCCCCGCAGGCAATCGATCAAATACACCTCTACGGGAGACATGTAAAATGGTTTGTCGAAATGGCACTTCCTGAAAGCACGGATGGGATGATGCGGTATGCCAGAACGGTCGGTGCAAGGGCAGTGGCTACAGCGGCCGCTGAACCGGCAGGGCCTGTACATTTGAATTTCCCGCTTCGAGAACCATTGATTCCGGACCTGGACCAAGCAAAGGAGTACCGGCAAAATAAAAGGAAGCCTGCAGTGTTGATTGACAGTGGAGAACGGTCATTGTCCGCATCACAATTAGAAGCGGTTGCAACTACATTGTCAAAAGCTAAGCAAGGTATCATTGTATGTGGCGAATTACCGCATCCAGAGATGAAGGAAGCCATTGTCGCATTAGCGAAAAAACTTGCTTTTCCGGTACTGGCTGATCCCCTTTCACAGTTAAGGAGCGGAAGTCATGATAAAGCCGTCATCATTGATGCGTACGATACGTTTCTGCGCGATGAAACGGCAAAAGCGGCGTTCAGGCCGGAAGTGATCTTGCGATTCGGGGCAATGCCTGTTTCTAAACCGTTATTGTTATTCATGAAAAAACAAAAACAGGCGATTACTTTGGTCGTCGATGGCGGAGCAGGCTGGCGCGAACCAGCCGGTTTGGCAACGAATATGATTTACAGCGAAGAGAAAGATTTTTGTCTGCGAATAGCTGAAGGCATTACTTCTTCCCCTGATGATGAATGGCTTCGCTTATGGCAAACCGTCAACGGAGCGACGAAGGATGCCTTAGCCTCCGTCAGGGATGAAGCGGAGTTAAGCGAAGGCAAGCTGTTCGCCTTGCTTGCTGATATGATGCCATTGGAGTCGACGTTATTTGTCGGGAATAGTATGCCTATACGTGATTTGGATACTTTCTTTTTGAATAATGAAAAAGGAATCCAAACCATTGCCAATCGCGGGGCGAATGGCATCGATGGTGTCGTTTCCACTGCACTAGGCGTGAGCACGGTATCGGAAAATACAGTGCTGGCAATCGGGGATTTAAGCTTTTTCCATGATATGAATGGCTTGCTTGCAGCAAAACTTCAAAAACAAAATATCACGATTTTGCTGGTTAATAATGATGGCGGCGGCATTTTTTCCTTCTTGCCGCAGGCGAATGAGAGGGAACATTTCGAAACGCTATTCGGCACACCTCATGGGCTTGATTTTTCACATACTGCCCAGCTTTATGGCGGTAAATACAACAAGGTGCAAAATTGGGATGAGTTCGAGAAGGTATTTACAGAGTCGTTCGAAATTCAAGGTCTGAAAATCATCGAAGTACCGACAGAAAGAGAGTCCAATTTACAAAAGCATCGAAATTTGTGGAGCTTTGTTTCCCAGGAAATAAAAATGGTGTTAGACAGGGAAATATCATGAATATTGTCAGCAAGGATGTCAATTATGCTGTTGAAATAACGGGAAATGGGGATCCTCTTGTACTTTTGCATGGATTTACGGGAAATCGGGATACATGGAAATTTCTCATCCCGCTACTGAGTGACAGGTATACGCTGATCATGGTCGACATCATCGGACATGGCATGTCTGCGTCACCAGCCGATCATCGAAGGTATGAGCTGGAAAATGTGGCTGAGGATATCAAGTATATTTTGGATGTGTTACATTTCCCGAAAGCCCATATCCTTGGATACTCGATGGGCGGAAGGCTCGGATTGGGATTTGCCTGTTTGTATCCTGAGTATGTTGATACATTGATACTGGAGAGTGCTTCACCTGGTCTTTTAACAGAAGAGGAGCGGGAAATCCGAAGGGGAAATGATCGGAAGCTTGCCGAACGGCTTCTTGCAAATGGCATGGAAGCGTTTGTGGATCAATGGGAAAACATCCCGCTGTTTGAAAGCCAAAAACGGTTGTCGGCCAAAACCAGGTCGGCCATTCGGGAGCAGCGGCTGGCAAATGACCCTGCCGGCCTTTCCAATAGCCTTCTTGGCATGGGGACCGGCAGTCAGGCTTCTTACTGGGAACAACTGCAAACCCTTGATTTCCCGGTGCTCCTTGTAACCGGTGAACTTGACCATAAGTTTTGTCGAATAGCTGACTCGATGAAAAAAGAGCTGACGCGCGTCGAATGGAAAATAATAAATGATGCGGGACATGCGATTCATGTGGAAGTTGGAGAAAAGTTTGGTAAAATAATAAGTGAGTTTTTAAAGCGAAATAGAAGGAGGAATTAAGGTGACGATTCAATGGGAAACAATACGTGAATATGATGAGATTTTGTATGAAAAATATAACGGGATTGCGAAAGTGTCCATCAATCGACCGCATGTACATAATGCATTCACGCCAAAAACGACTGCTGAAATGATTGATGCATTCGCAAGGGCGCGTGATGATTCCAGCATTGGTGTCATTATTTTAACAGGTGTAGGCGGCAAAGCATTCTGTTCAGGCGGAGACCAAAAAGTACGCGGAAATGGCGGATATGTGGGTGAAGATAACATTCCGCGTCTAAATGTTCTTGATTTGCAACGTTTGATCCGCGTCATTCCAAAACCAGTCGTAGCCATGGTGGCAGGATATGCAATTGGCGGAGGTAATGTCTTGAACGTGGTATGTGACTTGACGATTGCTGCTGACAATGCAATTTTCGGACAAACTGGACCGAATGTAGGAAGCTTTGATGCTGGTTATGGTTCTGGCTACCTTGCACGTATCGTGGGTCATAAAAAGGCGCGTGAAATCTGGTACCTATGCCGTCAATACAATGCACAGGAAGCATTGGATATGGGATTGGTCAACACGGTCGTGCCTTTAGACCAATTAGAAGCGGAAACGGTTAAATGGTGTGAAGAAATGCTTGAGAAGAGCCCGACTGCACTTCGTTTCTTGAAAGCGGCAATGAACGCTGATACGGATGGCCTTGCAGGTCTTCAGCAATTGGCTGGTGACGCTACACTTTTATACTATACAACAGAAGAAGCAAAAGAAGGCCGCGATGCATTCAAAGAAAAACGCACTCCGGACTTTGGGCAATTCCCTCGTTTCCCTTAATGAAACGCGTGAATCGATGAGACTGACAGCTTGGCGGAAAATCGCCGGGCTGTTTTCTATATCAAAAAGGAAGAGGGGAAGCAGCAATGGCAGAAGAAAAGTTGCCGAACTGGCTGAAAAATCGGGCGCATCTTTCACCGGATCGCCCAGCAATTGAGTTTGAAGGTCATACGTATAGCTTTCTTGAACTGTATACTTTATCGGAGAAGATGGCTGGAAGGCTTTCAAGCATTGGTCTGGGCGCTGGCGATTCATGCGCGGTTTTGCTCCGTAACCATATTGATGGTGTTGTCGTTATCCATGCACTATTTCATCTCGGTGTGAAGATTGTGATGCTGAATAATAAGCTAACGGCAAAAGAGCTGTCCTGGCAGATCGAGGACAGCAAAACAGCCTATCTTGTTTCGGAAGGGTCCTTCTCCGGCAAACTAGCTGATATTGGTGAGATTCTCCCGGATTTGAAGCTTCACTTAATGGAAGAATTGCCGGAGGAGGGCACAGCAGGGATACTTCAAGAGTTTTACCTTGAGGATACCGCTACGATCATGTATACATCTGGTACGACAGGAAATCCAAAAGGGGTCATCCAAACATTCGGCAACCATTGGTGGAGTGCCGTTGGGTCTGTTCTGAACCTTGGATTGCATGAAGAGGATTCTTGGTATTGTGCGGTTCCGATCTTTCATATTAGCGGTTTATCCATCTTGATGAAAAATGTGATTTATGGCATGAAAGTCGTTTTGGCGGAACGTTTCGATGAACGGGAAGCAAACCGGAGCATCCAGGAAAATGGCGTGACGATCATTTCGGTCGTGACGGCGATGCTGAATAGGATGGTGCAGGATATGAAGGGAACAAGCTATCCCAAAACCTTCCGCTGTTTCCTGTTGGGCGGCGGCCCTGCACCCGTCCATTTGCTTGAGGTATGTAAGGAGAAAGGGATTCCCGTCTATCAAACATATGGGATGACCGAAACGTCTTCACAGATTGTGACGCTGGCACCGGAATATAGCATGGCAAAAATCGGCTCTGCGGGAAAGCCTTTGTTTCCTTCGCAGTTACGGATTGAGAAAGACGGCACGATGTGTGAACCGGGTGCAGTGGGGGAAATCGTGGTTTCAGGTCCGAATGTGACGAAAGGCTATTTTAATCGGATGGATGCTACACAGCAGGCCATTACCGATGGATGGCTTTATACTGGGGACCTTGGTTATCTCGATGAGGAAGGTTTTTTATATGTGCTTGACCGACGTTCGGATTTAATCATTTCCGGCGGTGAAAATGTCTACCCGGCCGAGATTGAAAATGTCCTTAGTACGCACCCCGATGTGTTCGAAGCGGGAGTGACGGGGACAGAAGATGAAAAATGGGGACAGATCCCGCTTGCTTTTGTTGTCCTGCATCAAGGTGCAGAGCTAGGTGAGAGCGAACTGCTCGAATATTGCAAGGAGTATTTGGCATCCTATAAGATTCCCCGGAACGTGATATTTTGTAAGGAGCTTCCCAGGAATGGAGCAAGCAAGCTTCTTAGACGGGAACTGAAGAAGGAGATGGGGGAATGGCAATGAAGTTATCCTCCATTTCCCTAAAGCTCATTAAGGCCCCTTTAAAGCGGCCATTCAAGACGCATCTCGGAACGGTAAGCGACCGGGAAGTGATAATTGTCGAAGCCATGGATGAAGATGGATTGATTGGATACGGGGAAGCTGTGCCTTTTACAAGTCCTTGGTATACCGAGGAAACGACCAAAACATGCTTTCATATGTTGGATGACTTCTTAATCCCGCTGACATTGGCCAGTCAGATCAGGCATCCTGATGAACTGCCGAACTTATGGAGCGGAATCAGGCGGAATGCAATGGCGAAATCGGCACTAGAACAGGCAATCCTCGATTTGTATGCGAAGCAGAAAGGAGTCTACCTTGGACGGCTGTTTGGCGGCGTACGAAGTGAAGTGGCCGCTGGCGTAGTCATTGCATCGAATGATATAGAAGATGCAATGCGCCAGATCGAGGATTTTTCCGGTTCCGGTTATCAGCGATATAAAATAAAAATAAATCCTCAAAATGATTTGGATTTTTTAGCGGAAATCCGTCGGGCCTATCCCGATATCCCGCTAATGGCAGATGCCAATTCAGCGTACACTCTTGATGACATCCCGCATCTGCAGAAGCTTGATGACTTTAAGCTGATGATGATTGAGCAGCCGCTGGGGCATGACGACATTGTGGAACATTCATTTTTGCAGAAACAGCTGCAGACACCCATTTGCCTTGATGAAAGCATAAATTCATTTCATGATGCAAAAAGTGCACTGTCGCTCCAGAGCTGTGGGGTCATCAACATTAAGATGGCTAAAGTCGGCGGCTGGATGGAAGCGGTAAGAATCCATGATCTATGCCTGGGAAATGATGTGCCCGTTTGGTGCGGCGGTATGATTGAGTTTGGCATTTCACGTGCACATAATATTGCACTTGCCTCATTAAAGGGGTTCACGATTCCTGGGGATATATCATCTTCATCCCGTTATTGGGATGGAGATATAATCGATCCTGAAGTCATCGTCGAAAATGGCATGATCCAAGTTCCCGATAAAGCTGGAATCGGTTTTGCCATCAATGAAAAGCGGCTTAAGGAATTGACTACATATAGTAAACTGTACAAATGAAACATCAAAGGAGGTGCACGCCCACCTCTTTTGATCAAATATTGATCCCATCTCCTTTTACTCCCACGATTTATGTAACTTACCCAATTAGTACTTTATTGGACGGAAACCCCACCCTTTTGGAACATGATTTTAATAGGATACTAACAGTCGGCGGAAAGGGTACGGCTGACTGAAATCAACCTGAACATTTTTTATTTGTCTGCAGATTTTTTAGAAAAACCATTTAAATGGCCCGATAAACCATAATTTTTTCGGAAAATGGGGCTTTGTCTATTTTTCCTTTATTGGATTATTTTGTATAATGAATGAAAAGAAGGGCAACCAAAGGGAAAAGGAGGGGAGAGTGTATGAAAAAACCGTACCTTATTGCGGAAATTCTACTAAGAAGGGGCATGCCTGACTATGTCATAAAAGAAGTGACGGCTTTGAAGGAGTGCGAGCTGTTTCTTTTGAAGAGAAAGTGGGGCCTCTATGACCGGAAGACAGGTGCGTAAAGAATAAAAGTAAAAAGGGAACCGTTCGAGCCGGTCCCCATGCGTTTAAAGTTTTTTTAGCCGGTACCTATTGACTGGACGGCCTATGCTGCCATATTGTACGTCAAGCTGAAGGACTTCTTCGCCATGCAAGTATTCAAGATAGCGCCTAGCTGTAACTCTGGCGATTCCAATTCCATCAGCCACTTCTTCTGCCGATAGTGACCCAGGCTGGGTCTTTATGAACTTCGTCACTTGCTCAAGAGTCGCGCCATTCAATCCTTTCGGAACATCATATTTCGGACGCGCTTCAGAATGTGTCTTATTTTGAAAGAGGATTCGGTCGAGCTGATTTTGGGAAATTTGATGATCAGGTTCAACCTCCATCCGAAAAGCATAGTATTGTTCCAGCGTATGTTTTAGCCTATCGAATTTAAATGGCTTGATTAAATAGTCAAAAGCCCCGTTCTGTATCATTTTTCGAATCGTTTTCTGATCATTTGCCGCTGAAATGATGATGACATCCACATCAATTTGCTCTTTTCTAATTTGATAAAGTGTATCAACCCCGTTTAAAGATGGCATGAAGATGTCCAAAATGACAAGGTCGGGTTTAGACTGCCTGATTTTTTCCAGACCTTCAAGCCCATTTGAAGCTGTATCAAAGACTTTAAAGGCAGGCAGGCGCTCGATGAACTGTTTGTTGACCTCTTGGACCATTGGGTCATCTTCAATTAAAAGTACACGAATTTCGTTAGTCATTTTGGTTCTCCTCTATATCATGCATCGGAAAAGAAATAAAAAAGCTTGTTCCCTCATTAGGGCGTGTCGTGAATTTCATTTCGCCGTTCGCTTTTTTTACAATTTGGTCTATTAAATAAAGACCAATTCCTGATCCTTCCGCACCTTTTGTTGTAAAACCATACTCGAATATATCTTTATGAATGTCCTCGGGAATGCCGGGTCCATTATCCTCAAGCACGATTTGACAATGACGTTCATCCTGGTAGATGGATAGATAAACCTGTTTGGTTTCCTCTGAGCAATGCTTTAGCGCTGCGAATGAGTTTTCGATCAGGTTTCCGATTATCAAAACAAAATCGTGATGGTCCAAACCAGCGGGGAAGCGGTCCAATTTTGTGTGTTTGTCCATGATGAGCTCGATCCCGAGTTCCCGTCCCAAGGAGATCTTACTTAATATCAGCCCCACTAAATTATCATCGTGAATGTGCTTCGTCAAAAACCTGGTCAATTCCTCTTGTTCTTCCGTGATCTGAAAAATGTAATGCAGCGCTTCGTCAAGATTACCTAGCTGGATCAATCCTGCTATCGTATGAAGTTTGTTCATATGTTCATGGTTTTGAACGCGCAGGGCTTCCACGAATGCTTTGACACTGGTCAACTCTTCAGCTAGCTTCGTCACATCGGTGCGATCCTGGAAAATGGCCACGGCACCGATCGTTTTATCCGCAATCTTTATCGGTACCCGGTTGCTTACAATATTCCTGTTTTGAACGGAGATTTCCTGATTGAAGATGGGAGATGTCCGATCGAGCACTTCCGGGAGACGGGTATCATGTATGATATCATTGATATTCTTGCCTATGACCGCACCTTCGATCTTGAATATCTGCTTAGCCTTTTCATTGAAAATCGTGATGGCCTGATTATTATCTATGGCGATGACCCCTTCATGCATGGCATTGAAAGCGGCTGTCCTTTCAACCAACATCCGTGAAATTTCATGGGGTTCCAGTTGGAAGGTTTCTTTTTTTATCCTTTTTGCCATGAGCCAAGAGCCGCAAACACCGAATAGAAGGGTAAGGACCAGGATAATCGCGATTTCGCCTTTCAGGTCCTTTATTAATTCCGGTATCGTAGGCAAGATATTCCCGACCAGCACGACGCCGATTTGCTCTCTATCTCCATCGAGGATCGGGACAAAGGCGCGGATTGAAATGCCAAGTTCGCCAGCAGCCTTTGAAAGGTATTCGTGTTCAGCGAACGCAGCGCTTTCATCACTGCTGCTAGACGGGGTCCCCAATTGACTGAACACCGGGTGGGAATAGCGTATATGCTGATTGTTGAGTACAACTATATAATCCGCTTGATGGATTTTCCTTAAGTTTTCAATAATCGGATTAAGCTGCGTCCATCCTTCAGGCTCACGGACCAATTTCTGTACTTCAGGGAGTTCGGCAATGGTATGGGCTGTGATCATGGATCGTTTGCCGATTTCATCTTCCCTGACCGAAACGATATTTCCGAATATAAAAATCCCGCCTATTAGTATCGAAAAAGCGACGATTACGAATGATAGCAGGGTGATTTTAATTTGAATGGGCATATGAAAGGATTTATCCATTGGTTTTCCTCCATTACTTCTATACTTAATAGTAACAGAATTTCTATCACTTTTCGCTATTTTTCGCGCAGTGTATTACGACAGTAAAAAGCTGTGATAGAATAGTGATAATGTGAAGTGAGCGGTGAGGAGTTGTCGGTATGCGTGCATTATGGGGGTATTTCTTATTAATTGGCTTGGGGCTGTTGATAGCCGTGTATATATCGTTTCAATCGTTCTTTACAAGCTTCGGTTTCAATTTGCCGAAGGATGAGGAGCAGGTCGGGATGAAGGATCAAATCGTGATTAAGTTCAGTCATGTCGTTGCCGAAAATACACCTAAAGGGCTAGCTGCGAACCGATTTGCCCAACTTGTCGATGAATATACAGACCATCGTGTCAAAATAGAAGTTTATCCTAATCAGTCATTATATAGTGATCAGGAAGAAATTGAGGCATTACAAGAAAACAAGGTGCAGATGATTGCACCGACTGCATCTAAAATTACGAGCATATCAAAGAAATGGATGCTATTGGACCTCCCTTACGTCTTTCCAACGGACGCTGCCTTGCAGGAAGCGTTGAATGGGGAAGTGGGGGAAGAGCTGCTTAAGCAGCTGAATATCATCGATATTGAAGGACTCGCATTTTGGTCGAATAACTATAAACAAATTACAAGCAGTAAACCGATACGGCATCCAAGTGATTTTGCAGGAAAGCATTTCAGAATCATGCCAAGTGCAGTCCTGGAAAGCCAATTCAAGCATTTTGGGGCGACAACTTCTGTCCTGGAGTTTAATGAAACGTTCAAAAGCCTTGAGATCAACGAAACGGACAGCCAGGAAAATACGATTTCGAATATCTATTCCAAGAAATTATATGAAGTGCAAAAATATTTAACAATCAGTGATCATGGCTATTTAGGGTATGTAGTCATGATAAACGAGCAGTTTTGGAACAAACTCCCGTTGGATATTCAGCAGCAAATCCAACGGGCGATGGATGATACAACGAAATGGCTATGGATCAAATCAAATGAATTGAATCAGGAACAGCTAAGGGAAATCCAGCAAAAATCGAATATCGACATCTATACACTGTCAGATGAAGAAAAGAAAGAATGGATGGATGAGATGACCGTCATCTATCCGGAATTCGAATCCACGATTGGAACCGAATTGATGACGAAAATGGAAAAGATCCGTGAGAAGTATTTAAAGGAATAACTAACGTAAGGGAATCCCATTGAAAGGGGTTCCCTTCTTCTTTATCGTTCCCGATAGAATGACTCTTCTGGATTTTGTAAAAAATCAATCATCTCTTCATAATCATATGTTTTTAAAACTAAACCATTTTCATCAAACAAGATGAATGCAGGTTCTTTCTTTAAATCAAGTTTTGGATATTGCTCATTCAATGACTTGTAAGATGCTTCATTTGTAATTGGGCCCACATTGGTTATATTACTCTCTTCTAGTAAATCAAATGTAATTTCTTTACCAACGGTTTGGAGCGAATACGTATGACCCTCACTGGGCAAAAGATTCGAATGAATTCTAGCGTAATCATCTTTTTCATCCGTGCAAGCAACTAGCATCGATAGGAGTAGAAACGTTAAACTTCCATTTATGACCTTTTTCATATTTTCCCCTCTCTAAGCATTTAATTATTCCATAAATTGTAATGATTAAAGCTTATCATAGTTGCTTAGAACAGGAGGCTATCATGCTTTGTCAGGAACCGAAACTCCAACTCAAATAAGCTGACAAAAGAGGTACAAAAAAGAAGCGAATCCAAAGGGAGCCGCTTCTTTCTCGTCTATTGCAAGGCAGTTTGCAGTGTCTTTACGTTTTTTTCCATTAAACTGAAGTAATCTTCGCCGGCTTCGATATCATTATCCGTCAACACGGAAAGGTTATGGAGCTCAAGTGATTTCGCTCCCATTTCCTTTTGGATGATTTCGGTAAGTTTAGAACTGATATTCTGCTCGAAGATGACGTAGTTCAAGTCTTCTTTTTCAGCCATGGTTACGATTTTCCCCAGTTCCTTTTGAGAAGGTTCGTTTGAAGATGTTAGTCCTGTGACGCCAATTTGTTCCAATCCATAGCGTTCCTCCCAATAACCATATGCAGAATGGGAAACGATGATCTTATTGGTACGGCCCGACTCGATCGTCGTAGCGAATTTTTCATCAAGTGCCTCAAGCTTTTCGGAAAGCTCATTGAAATGGCTGTTGAAGTATTCTTCCTGTTCAGGCATTTTTTTCGTTAATTCGTCCTTGATGGTTTTAGCCATGTCAATGGAATAGACGGGATCTAACCATAAATGCGGATTAACGCCCCCATGGTCATGACCGTCTTCTTCATGTGCATGTTCTTCTTCATGTGCATGTTCCTCTTCTTCAAGATGAACCGTTTCGCCCACCGCAATTGTGCTGACGCCTTCTTTGCTTAGAATTGGTTCAGCCTTGGTTACAAAGCCTTCTAGATTATAGCCAATATAGAAAAACAGGTCTGATTCAGCCATTTTCACAATATCTTTTTGAGAGGGTTCGAATGAGTGTTCATCCGTTCCTGGAGGATAAACCGTCTCGACATTCACGTACTCCCCGCCAATGGCCTCAGTGAAGTATTGTAAAGGGTAAACCGTCGTATATATATCCAAGGCATCCTTGGTTTCCTTTTTACTCGATTCTCCCTTTGAGTTGCCGCAGGCTGACAGAAATACCGCAGTAACAAGTAAAAGGGAGAGCAATGCTCGAATTTTCATATGATATGCTCCTTTATAATTCGTATTGATTACGATTTGAATTTTATGTGGTAAAAACGAAATGATTACGATTTGACTTCTGTATGATACAAAAGATTGCAAAGGAAAGCAAGGTTTTTTTCTATTGGTCCTCACTTTTTTCTTTTTTTTCGGGAACAAGGTCAATGCCCCCTGGATGAAACGGATGACATTTAAGAATCCGGATGAGTGCTAACCAGCTTCCTTTTATAGGTCCGAAACGATTGACCGCTTCCAAACCATAATGGGAACAAGTTGGATAAAAACGGCAGGTAGGCGGTTTTAATGGAGAGATGGCAACTTGGTAAAAACGGATGATTCCCATTACTATTTTTTTCAACACGATGCTTTCAGCTCTTTTCGAGTAAATTGACTACCCTCCATTATAGCATATTTTCTAAATTTCCAAAAAGGGTAAAAAAGGAATGAGCCTATTGGTAATCCGATTGATATAATGAGAATTAATTTTAAAGGATGAAATATATTGTTATTCAAGGTAAAATAGAGATGACATACAATTAAGGAGTGAATTAAATGCCTTCAGTTGAAAGCTTTGAATTAGATCATAACGCTGTTAAAGCCCCATATGTTAGACATTGCGGTGTCCATAAGGTAGGAACAGACGGTGTTGTTAATAAATTTGATATCCGTTTTTGCCAGCCGAACAAACAAGCGATGAAGCCGGACACGATCCATACCCTGGAACATTTGCTTGCATTCAATATCCGTAAGCATTCCGAGCGCTTCGATCACTTTGATATTATTGACATTTCGCCAATGGGATGTCAAACAGGATATTACCTTGTGGTCAGCGGCGAGCCGACTGTGACGGAAATCATCGATGTTCTTGAAGATACATTCAAGGATGCTGTTACAATTACCGAAATTCCTGCTGCAAACGAAAAACAATGCGGCCAAGCAAAATTGCATGATCTTGAAGGAGCTAAGAAATTAATGAATTTCTGGCTTGCACAAGATAAAGAAGATCTTCATAAAGTTTTCGGTTAATAAAAAAGTTCCTGTCCATTTGTGACAGGAACTTTTTTCATTTTTCGGGTTCTTCTTTTTTTCCCTCATCCTCTGGCAAAGGTTTGACCGGATCCACTGTATGCTTGTAGCTGTAACCTTTTCCGATTGTTAAGACCGATAGTGCCAATACAATCAGAATCACAATAATGGAGATAACTAAAACCGTAATCATACTTTACAGCTCCTAACGTTCACAATTTAGATTCATTTTAGCATAAGAACCGAGTCAGCTAATGTTTCAATTTTCGAATAGAGGGAATTATAAAGGTATAACCAACTTACGGAGGTAGATATTTATGGCTCAGAAAAAATTAGGAACTTTAGTGAATAAGGAAATTGCAAACTTCAGTGTTCTTTATACGAAAATTCATAATTACCATTGGTTCGTGAATGGACCGCACTTCTTTGAATTGCACCAAAAATTGGAAGAGTTATATAAAGAAGTGACATCCAACTATGACGAATTGGCTGAAAGACTATTGGCCATTGGTGAAAAGCCGGTTGCTACCCTTAAAGAGTACATGGAATTAACGACGATCGAAGAAGCGACAGGTAATGAAAATACAGAAGATATGGTTCAAAGCGTCATCAGTGATTTTGAAAAGCTTTCCGAAGAGTTCCTGGAAATCATCGAAGTTGCCGAACAAGAAGATCCGGTTACGGCCGATATGCTGACAGGCATGAAGAAAAGCTTAAACAAACATGCTTGGATGCTGCGTGCGTATTTAGGACATTAAGATTTAGGAAAAGCCCTGCTTCGGCAGGGCTTTTTTTTGGGTTAAACCTATAAAAAAGGCATCCATCAAAAGAGGGACACCTGACATGGTATGTATTTAATGAATATTCCTAGGCGGAAAATGTGTAGGTTTCGTGTCGCTCATACTATTTTGAGCGAACTTCCCTTTTAACGTTTCAATAATGTAAAGGCCCATTAAATTGGTTAGTTCCTGATCATCCATCTCTTGAAGCAATTCGAAAATTTCCTTGCGGTCAAGCTGTTCCAGAACCGCAAACGTAAGCATATCAATATCTTCTTCATCACCAGTCATCTTATCACGGTACATATTGTATAATTCTTCAATTAACTTCAAAACTTTCACCTCACATTTATTAGAAATCCGTTATCTCTTTATATGTAGGTTATCAAAAAAACCTCTGGGTGCATATAAAAATCTTAAGGGATGCTTGGGCTTATTATATGTTTTACCCTTTGAAAGATACTTTAATCTATTATTTAACATCTTTGTCCTTCTGTAAACAAAATTTTCCATTGTATGAAGTGGGGAAATACGTGAAAAATAAGCGTAGGATATATGGAAAGGGTGGATGAATGTGTCTGAAGACAGGAAAAAATATTACATTTGGCTTCCGAATGGACAGATAACACAAGATAGGGAAAGTTCTCCATGGAACTTCGAAATCGAAGCGACAGATAATGAAATCATCAAATTACGTGAATTATTTGATTACAATTATTCAATAGGGGAAGAAAATTTTTACCGGGCACATGTCCCATACCTTCAATATCATTTTGACCGTGAAAATGATAAGCAGGATATCACCCTTCAAAAAATTTACGAAATGATTTACGCCCTGGGTACTGAAGAAGGAAGACGGCATATAGAAAGCATGGGGATACTACAGGCAAAACCAACAGACGATGGCCTCGAATATTGAGGGTCCATCGTTTTTTTGATGTAATGCAGATTCCCTCTGGATAGTGATTTTTTTTACCCATATAATGAAACAAGGAGCATGGCACCATTTCTTATACGGAGAGAAGGGGAAAAATGAAACGATTTCTTGATAAGAACGGATATAAGGTCGAATTCTCCGAGAATCCTGTCTTTGGAGAGCCTTGGCATGTTTTTGTGCTAAGCCGATATAAGGGCAGGTGGGTATTGACCAAACACAGAGAAAGGGGATTCGAGTTCCCTGGCGGTAAACGGGAAGCAGGGGAATCCATTGAAGAAACGGCCATACGGGAAGTGTATGAAGAAACAGGAGGCTTGGTGGACCAGCTGCAATTTTTGGGACAATATAAAGTGCATGATCCAGTGAAGCCATTCGTTAAATCAATATACTATGCCGAATTGCGTGAAATAGAGAAGAAACAAAATTACCTGGAAACGGAAGGCCCGATCTTTATGGAATCATTGCCGGATGTACTCGGTGAGGAGTTTAGCTTCATCATGAAAGATGAGATTGTACCGCTGAGCATATCGAGACTGGATGATGGCATTTTGCAAAGAAACGAGTGAATGGCAGGAACTCACGAGTAAACCGGTGGAACTCACGAGTAAATGTCCGAAACTCACGAGTAAATAGCCGGAACTCACGAGTAAACCGGCGGAATTCACGAGTAAAGGTCCGATTCACGGGTAAATCATCAAAATTTACGAGTAAACTCACGAGTAAAATGCAGGAACGTAACTACATTCATGTTTTAACTCAGCATGAGTGAAAAACTGCCGAGGGTTATCGGCAGTTTGGTTAGTCTTTGATTAATTTTCGCTCGAGCAGTTCCACTAGTTGATACATGATTGTGGCAAAGACGGCAATGATCATCAAGGCAAGCATTACGAGGGTGAAGTTGAAGACTTGAAAGCCATAAATGATTAGGTAGCCGAGTCCTTTGGCCGAAACAAGGAATTCCCCTACGATGACGCCGACCCAGGAGAGGCCGACATTCACTTTCAATGTCGAGATGATCGTTGGGAAGGATGCGGGTAATATGGCTTCCCGAAAAGCTTGTGTTCTTGTGGCGCCAAAAGTTTGGAGTACTTTCAGGTAGTTCGGGTCCACTTCGCGAAATGCGGTGTAGACGACGATGGTGGTGATGATGATGGAGATGATCGCCCCCATCGAGATGATGGATGGAAATCCAGGGCCGAATGCTACGATGATGATGGGGCCGAGTGCCACTTTCGGCATCGCATTTAAAATGACGAGATAAGGGTCAAGTGTTTTGGATAATCTTGGCGACCACCAAAGCAGGGATGCCAAGATCGTTCCAAGCAGTGTCCCTATGATAAAGCCGAGAACGGTCTCGAATAGCGTCACTCCGGAATGGGATAGCAGGGTTCCATCACCCAATTTCTGTATGAAAAGATGCCACACTTTAGTCGGGGAGCTGAAGATGAGCGGATCGATCAGTTCCTTCCTGGATAAAAATTCCCAACTGCTGAAAAAAACGATGAAAATCAGGATCTGATAAAAGCGAATGAGCCTGTTTTCTTTTTTTAATGAGGTTTTATATTGGTTATGAAGCTGTTCAATATTCAAGGCTCTCAAGCTCCTTCCAGATCGTTTGGAATAGCATCGGATACTGTGGATGGTTGCGTGCATGGAAAGGCGTGAGTTCACGCAATTCATCGGGCACCTTGAAGGTTTTGTGCACGCTTCCCGGGTTCGCGGAAAACAGAAAGATGCGGTCACTCATTGCAATGGCTTCACCGATATCATGGGTGACGAGGACGGCTGTCTTTCCGAAGGATTTCAGGGTTTCAAAAACAAGGTCTTCCAGCTTCAACTTGGTTTGGTAATCAAGAGCTGAAAACGGTTCATCAAGCAAAAGGATTTTTGGATCGACTGCCAGTGTCCGTGCCAGTGCAGCCCTTTGCCTCATTCCTCCCGATAGTTCGCGCGGATATAATTTTCTGGTGTCTCCCAATCCAACGTCACTTAAAAGTTTAAGCGTTTTTATTCTCTCGAGTCCTTCATCTTTTTTAATCAGTTTCAATCCTAATAAGATATTTTCTTCTATCGTCTTCCATGGAAATAGATAATCCTGCTGCAGCATATAGCCGATTGAAAGGTCGCTGTTGGCTTTCAGCGGTTTGTTTTCGAGCAGGATCTTTCCTGAAGTGGGCGGAAAGAGCCCGGCGATGATGGAAAGCAGGGTGGTTTTTCCGCAGCCGCTCGGACCTAGAAAAGAGACGAATTCACCTTTTTCAATGTCGAGGGAAATGTCCGCAAGTGCGGTCGCTGCCGTCTGATTTGAAAAATAAGTATGGTGAATGTCTTGGATTTTTAAAAAGCTCATCGGACATCCTCCTTACCTTTTGCTATGTTATTTTGTGACTTCTTCAGCAAAGTCGGTATTGACCAGCTCTTCATGGCTTATACGTGATGGAAGCTCGCCTGCTTCGTCCATGATGTTTTGCAGATTGTTCCATTCTTCTTCATCAAGAATGGGGTCGGTGGCAAAGGATCCTTGTTCTTTGTAGCGGTTGATAACTGTTTCCATCGTCTCGAGATTGGTATCCTCAAAATACGGCTGAATGACTTCGGCAATTTCGGCAGCATCGTTTTCCTGAACCCAATCTTGTGCTTTCTTCAAGGCCCTCGTGAATTTTTCGACAGTCTCTTTGTCTTCTTTCAAATAGCTTTCTTTAGCCATATAAACTGTATATGGAAGATGACCGGACTCGGTGCCGAAAGAAGCGACGATATAGCCTTTTCCTTCTTTTTCAAACACACTGGCCGTTGGTTCGAACAGTTGAACGAAATCGCCGGTTCCGGAAGCGAAGGCAGTTGCGACATTCGCAAAATCAATGTTCTGGATGAGGTTCAAATCTTTTTTCGGGTCTATGTTATGTTTTTTCAATACGAACTCGCCGGCCATCTGCGGCATCCCGCCTTTGCGCTGGCCTAGGAATGTAGAGTTTTTCAGCATATCCCAATTGAAGTTGTCAATTTTTTCACGTGAAACAAGGAACGTTCCATCCGTCTGTGTTAATTGAGCGAAGTTGATGACCGGTTCTTTTGAACCCTGCGCCTGGACATAAATAGATGTTTCAGAACCAACGAGAGCAATGTCTGCTCCATCCGTAAGGAGAGCGGTCATCGTCTTGTCGCCGCCTGCCGTCGTTTTCAAATCAATGCTGAGGCCCTCATCTTTAAAAAATCCCTTTTCGATCGCTACATATTGCGGTGTATAGAAAAGGGAGCGGGTTACTTCGGCAACCCTGACCTTCGTTGTTTCCTGTTCTTTGTTGCCGCATGCGCCAAGCGGGATCACCAGCACGCACAGAAGTAAAAATACGACACCTGCTTTACACCATTTTTTCAAAATTCCTTCCTCCTTGATATATGGGTATTTTGCCTACATTATCGTATGAACGGAAGAAAAAAATGTGAATGCCTCTCAGGGGATAAAAACAAGCGGATGTTTTACAATAAGAATAAAGAGAAAGGAGAGTGGAAATTGGAGAACGGAACGATTATTTCAAAACAGCGGTTTCCATCACCGCATCCACGAATCCATCTTTATTCAGTTACGTACATATCACAAGGCCTGAAGGTAAAGGGTTTGCTGGCTGAACCGGTTGATGGCGAAATACATGACGCCTTCTTATATTTACGCGGCGGGATTAAAAATGTCGGCAAGGTGAGGCCTGCAAGAATCGTGCAGTATGCTGTAGAAGGTTTCATCGTTTTTGCTCCTTTTTACCGTGGAAATCAAGGCGGGGAGGGGGATGAGGATTTTGGAGGCGAAGATCGATTCGATGCGATATCAGGATTCAATCTTCTTGAACAGCATCCCCGAGTGAACAAGGATCACATTCATATCCTCGGGTTTTCCCGTGGCGGCATCATGGCCCTGTGGACTGGGATATACTGCAGGAATGCAGCGTCGATCGTCACATGGGGAGGTGTGTCGGATATGTTTTTAACATATGTCGAACGGGTCGATATGCGTCGGATGATGAAGCGTGTCATCGGCGGAACACCTAAAAAATGCCCGGATCAATATGAATACCGTACTCCATTGTTTGCGATTGAAGATTTGAATGTACCCGTCCTGATCATACATGGTGAAAAAGATGACAATGTCGCCATAGAACACGCATACCGGCTGGAAAAAAGGTTGAAAATGCATGATAAAGAGGTCGAAAGTTGGTATTTCCCTCAATTCACGCATTACTTCCCGCCTGCCGTGAACAGAAAAGTAGTCGAAGATTTAACATCTTGGATGAAAAGTAAAACAGAATAATGATAGAATGAAGGATATACTAAGTATATTGGCAAGAGGAGGAGATACACATGGGCATGCCTATGGAGCTAAATACCATGATCGTTACAAAAGGGAACGAAACCCGTGAAGAAGAAAACACTTTTCGGCTGGCGAAAGCTGGTTACAGGTTATACCCTATCGATATTCCAATCGATGTCCGCAAAACGATCCAATCTGATTCAAGCGGAACAGCCGTTATCCAAAAAATTGAATGGACCAGTGAAAAGACCATCATTACGTACCAACTGCTATCACTGAATTCAACTAACTAAATAGACAAGCGCTTGCCGGGAATCGCCTTCGCTGCAAGCGCTTTTTTTATTTTTGCAGAATTCGACAGATGCGCGGATAATTCGGCCTGTGTGGAAAAAATTCGACCCAAGCAAAACGGGATTCTATCAGCGTAGAATCCCTGGTGGATATTCAATCTTCGAAATGATTGTCACGAAAAGAGTGGTAAAATGGTGTAAAGTGCATGAGGCGGGGTGGTTTGATGATTTTGGTGAGTTCTTGTTTAGCGGGCCTTGAGGTAAGATACAATGGTACTCACAGCTTGGATGATGGAATTATGGCATTGATGAGGGAGAAAAAGGCTATAGCTGTTTGTCCTGAGTTGCTTGGCGGTTTTTCGACCCCGAGGGAACCTGCTGAAATAGTTGGCGGTGAAGGTGGGGATGTCCTTGATGGAAAAGCGAAGATCATCGAAAAGTCGGGCAGGGATGTAACGGAACTGTACATAAAGGGAGCGAATCTTACGTTATTGAAAGCCCAGGAGGTAGGGGCGACGTTAGTCGTTTTAAAAGAAAACAGTCCATCCTGCGGGAGTGCCACGATTTATAATGGGGAATTCAAGGGGAAGAAGAAGGTCGGGAATGGAGTGACCGCGGCTTTGCTTAGGAGGCATGGGTTCACGGTCATTTCAGAAGAAAGGTTATTCGATTACCTGGGTGAAAAATGAGTAATGGCATTAGATTTTGAAAGAAGGGGAATACATGGAGGATATCAATCTCTATACTTTGCTATTTTTAGTACTTGCGGGTTTTATTGCCGCATTCATCGATTCCGTAGTGGGCGGGGGCGGGTTAATTTCCATTCCTGCTTTATTGTTCACGGGAATATCGCCTTCAGCGGCACTTGCCACTAACAAGCTGGCGGGTACCATGGGGTCTTTAACGAGTACGATTTCATTCATTCGGGCTGGAAAAGTGGATTTCAAATTCGTCATCAAGCTGTTTCCGATCACCGTGATTGGAGCGGCGTTAGGAGCATACATTGTACATTTCGTTTCCGCAGAGATATTGAAGCCCCTCATTTTGATCTTGCTGGTCATTGTCGCGTTTTATACATTGGTAAAAAAGGATTGGGGTAAAGACGCAAAGTATAAAGGGCTGACAAGGAAGAAAATGATTCTTTTGATAGTCATAATATTTGCGATTGGTTTTTATGATGGTTTTCTAGGGCCAGGCACAGGTTCCTTTTTATTATTTTCATTTCTCATCATTGGGTTTGATTTTGTCCAGGCTGCCGGGAATGCAAGAATATTGAATTTTGGAAGCAATATTGCCGCACTTATCATTTTTTTATCTATGGGGACCGTCAATTTTGCCTATGGAATCCCGATGGGTCTTGCAATGGTCGCGGGAGCATTGGCAGGGACGAACTTCGCCATAAAGAAAGGTGCTTCCTATGTCCGTATCTTATTCATTTGCGTCACGATTTTATTGATTGGAAAAAATGTCCTTAATTATTTTCATATTTTTTGATGGAGTATTCAGCGAATGAATGCCTATTAAAAATGGCCGGGGATACAAGGCGTATTTTCGGCCACTTTTAAACAAGGTCATTTGCTTCTTCAGGTGTTGGGAAATCAGCTTCCCCGTAGATTTGCAGTTGACCATGAAATACTTCTGCATAAAAGGCCAATGCGTCTATAGCTGTCCATCAAAAATTAAATAGAGGGTAACTTGATTTTTCATACTAATCCTCCTGTTTCGTGTTGACTATCCATTCGACAGAATTAAATTTTCTTATCAAAACAAGCTTCGCAGATGAAACTTCCTTCATTTTTTAAATATGATTTTATTTCAGTCATCCCTTTACCCTTCGGATAACGCATTTTCACAAGAACGAATTCTTCCCCCTTAATTTCTTTACCACATTTAACACAATTGGGATCTTTCCCGAACATTACAACACCTCCAAGGTAATACGATTCACTTCAATGAAACTTTAAATCTCCCCAAACTATCGAAAATGAAAGCAGCCGTTTCATAATCTGGCTGAATAGAAAAAGCCTGCCGCTCTTACGTGACAGGCTTTTCTCTCTATTTTATTTTTTATAATGGAAGGGGTGATTTCACTTCGCAATGCGTTAATAGGATATCGACAATCCGCTTTGAAGCGAATCCATCTCCATATGGGTTGGAAGCTGTCGCCATTTTTTTATAGGTTTCTTCATTTGTAAGTAATTCTGAGGCTAATTGATAAATTCGTTCTTCCTCGATTCCTGCCAATAAAAGGGTACCGGCATCGATTCCTTCCGGACGTTCTGTTGTATCGCGTAACACAAGGACAGGAACGCCAAGTGAGGGAGCTTCTTCTTGCACCCCTCCGGAATCTGTCAATATGAGATGGGCGTGCGCCGCAAAGTTATGAAAATCAAGCACCTCAAGCGGCTCTATTAAGTGAAGCCTTTCCGTTTCACCGAAAATCCGGTAAGCAATTTCACGAACAACCGGGTTTTTATGAAGCGGGAAAACAACTTGGATATCCTTGTAATCTTCAAGCAGCCGTTTGACGGAACGGAATATCTCTTCCATTGGTTTTCCGATATTTTCCCGTCTGTGCGCTGTCATCAATAACATGCGATCTCCATTCAAACCAGATAGAATCGGATGTTCATAGTCTTTACGTACTGTTGTTTTCAAAGCATCGATAGCCGTATTGCCAGTAATATGGATACAATCACTCTTTTTATTTTCCAAAATTAGATTCTCTGCCGCCTGATTTGTAGGGGCAAAGTGCAAATCAGCCATGACGCCTGTCAGCTGCCTATTCATCTCTTCAGGATATGGAGAATACTTATTACCAGTCCGCAGACCAGCTTCAACGTGACCAATCTGTATCTTATTATAGAAAGCTGCCAGGCTGGCGATGAAAGTTGTCGTGGTATCCCCATGTACGAGGACGATATCCGGTTTTATTTCTTTCATGAGCGAACTCAATTTTTCAAGCCCTCGAGTTGTAATCTCTTCTAATGTTTGTCTATCCTTCATCATATCCAAATCGTGATCTGGATTTATTTGAAAACATTGCAAGACTTGGTCGAGCATTTCCCTATGCTGGGCGGTGACCACCACGATGGTCTCTATTTCTTCTGGATGCTTTTTCAGTTCCAAAACGACTGGTGCCATTTTGATAGCCTCTGGTCTTGTACCAAATACGGTCATGACCTTAATACGTTGTTTAGGCATGCTCATTTCCTCCCCTTCTGAATGTCTCCCCCATTATAACGGGAAGTTCATGGGAAATATAAAAACGAAACAATTATTAACAGAATTTTTACAATATTAATAATGACTTTATACTTCTTTAACCTTAAGTTAATATCTGGCATTTACAATATAAAGCAGGAAGTAAGCTAAGCAGAATAGAGGTGATAGGCGAATATGAAAAGCGTCCTGATGATCGTGCAAAACTTTTATCCGGAAATCGGAAGTGCGGGAAATAGAATGAAAAATATATATCTCCATTTGAAAAGAAACGGATTCGAGGTAACGGTCATCACATTGAAGCCGAGTTATCCTAATCAAAGTTTATATCAAGATACAAAGTTTTGGGATGAAGATAGCATTGAAGAAGATGTCATCAGGATTAAGCCGGACAAAGTGAAGAGGTATACAAGCAATATGGGGAAGCGGTTGCTTCATTATCTTGAAGCGATGTGGCTTTTCATCTATACAATCATCCGTCTCGAAAAAAAATATGATTATGTGTTTGCCACGACCCCGCCGATCTTCCCTACATTGGCAGCGTTGATCGCCAAGAAAAAGATGAAGGCGAAACTCATTACCGATGTCAGGGATTTATGGCCGGAATCGTTGATAGGTGTAGGCGTATTTAATAATAAGTGGGTTTTGAAAATCGCCTTCTTCCTGGAAAGGAAGCTATATAGGCATTCAGATTTTATTATCATCAATAGCCCTGGTTTCAGGGATTATATCGTTGCAAAGGGAGTCAAGGAAGAGGCCATTCAATTCATCCCCAATTCGCTTACAGCGGATGAGCTGACGTTAAAGAACTTGCTTACACCCGTATCGGAAAAGGTAATCAAGGTCGTTTATGCGGGGAATATCGGACTGGCCCAGGACTTGAAAAAACTGATAGCCGTCGCTGAAAAGCTAAGGGAACATAAACAAATCGAGTTCTCGATGATTGGATATGGATATCGGATATCCGAAGTGGAGAAGGAGATAAGCTCTAGAGGGCTGACTAATATAAAGATGATTAATGCGATGAATCGAAGAGTGACTCTTCATGAAGTTTCAACGTCTCATATTGCCTATGTGAGCTTGGTTGAAAAAGAAGTCTTCAATAAGGTCCTGCCCGGTAAAATCATCGATTATATGTGTGTCGGAAAACCCATTGTCGGTGATGTGGACGGCAGGGCCAAGAAGATGCTCATGGAGGCGAAATGCGGGTTGGTGGCAGAGAGCAGAAATGTTGATGAAATCTGTCAGCATATATTGACAATGGCCTCAGATCCGGCCCTTCGTGAAGAACTGGGAGAAAACGGTCATCGGTATGCTAAACAACATTTTCAGTGGTCTAAAAATATTAAAGGTCTCATCAACGTGATGAAAGCGTCAGGCTGAAAAATCCGGAAGTGGAGGACAACATGGCGAAGAAAGTATGTATGTTCGTGTGGAATCACTTTACGAACGATGCGAGGGTTCTAAGAGAATGCACAGCACTTACAGAAGCGGGTTATGAAGTCGATTTAATTGCCATTCATAACTGGAAAATCGAAGGTTTGGCCAAAAAGGAGAAACACCAAAATGGTTTCTCGGTCACTAGGGTGAATAACCGCTGGGAGGCGCTTAATAAGATTCTCAGGATCGTAGGCAAATTGAAGAAAAAGAAGTTTGAAATCGTTCTATTTGCCTTATTGATCTGGAATACGCTGTGGAATTTGAACTTGATCAACGGCTGGGTGGGATCGGGAATACTGTTCGGTGCATTTGCACTCCTTGCGCTGGGCACCCTGTTCATCACTAAAACGAAGCTGCCGACACTATTAACGAGGAGCTACATTTTTGGTCAAATGATCTATCATGGCCGGAAAAGGAAATATGATTTCTATCATTCAAATGACTTGAATACGCTCATGCAGGGAGCGATCAGCAGTAAATGGCTGAGAAGGAAAAAGCTGATTTATGACTCGCATGAAGTACAAACGAGCAGAACGGGATATAATAGCCGAATTTACGGGATGATGGAGAAATTCCTATTAATGTTCGTCGATGAAATGATTGCTGAAAACCATACGAGAGCTAAGTATAACGAAGACTTATATGGTCTGTATCCCAAGGTGGTCCATAACTACCCGATTCCAACCAATCCGGAGGAAAGTACGGCCGTGAATTTGCATGAGCTGCTCGATTTGCCAGAGAATGAACCGATATTGTTATACCAAGGCGGCGTTCAAATGGGAAGAGGGTTAGAGCAATTGGTTGATGCTGTACCGATGATCGAGGGCGGAACGGTAGTTTTTATCGGGGATGGAAGGATCAAGGATGAATTAATGAAGAAAGTAAGCGACATGAATCTGGAGCATCGTGTGAAGTTCCTGCCGAAGGTTCCGGTCGACGAGCTGCTCCATTATACAAAAAATGCGTATTTAGGTTTTCAGATATTGAATAATGTCTGCTTTAATCACTACTCCGCTTCTTCAAATAAATTGTTTGAATACATGATGAGCGGTGTGCCAGTGGTTGCCTGCAGCTTTCCAGAAATACAAAAGGTTGTCGATACGGAAAAAATCGGTGTATGTGTCGATTCGCATGATCCAAAATCAATTGCCGAAGGTGTCAATTATTTATTGAAGCATCCTGAAAAAAGGGCGGAAATGAGCCAAAACTGCCTGAAGGCACGACAAAAATACAATTGGAAACAAGAGAAGGAAATCTTTATCGAAATCTATCAAACAGCCTAACAAATTTGAGTGCAGCAGAAAAATAGATAGGAGTGGTTTATATGAAACTTTGTACAATCGGACTTGGTTATATCGGACTTCCAACTTCTTTAATGTTTGCGAAATACGGTGTCGATGTTGTTGGCGTGGATATCCATCCTGAAATTATTTCCAATTTGAATAGCGGCAGGCTCCATATCGAAGAACCTGGATTGGATGAGGTATTAGAAGAAGTGATTGCTTCCAATAAGTTCCGAGCTGCGTTAAGCCCGGAACATGCGGATGTTTTCATCATCGCGGTGCCTACTCCAAATAAAAAGGACATGCACCAATCCTGTGATTTAACACATGTCATGGATGCAACCTCAAACATTCTTCCTTTTATCAAAAAAGGGAATGTCATCATTATCGAATCGACGATAGCGCCAAGAAGCATGGATGATCATATTAAACCGATGATCGAGAGGACGGGCCTTACCATTGGAAAAGACATTTTCCTCGTACATTGTCCGGAACGCGTTTTACCTGGAAGGATTCTTGAAGAGTTGGTTCATAATAACCGTATCGTCGGGGGCATCACCGAAACATGCTCATATAAAGGAAGTCTTGTTTACAAAACCTTCGTTCAAGGGGAGATCATTCAGACCGATGCGAAAACGGCTGAAATGTCCAAACTGATGGAAAACACCTTCAGGGATGTCAATATCGCCCTTGCTAATGAGCTGACGAAAATCTGTTTCGAACTGGACATCAATGTTTTGGATGTCATATCGATGGCAAACAAACACCCTCGTGTCAATATACACCAACCAGGACCAGGAGTTGGCGGCCATTGTTTAGCGGTCGATCCGTATTTCGTCGTTGCAAAGGCACCGGAGTATGCGAGAATCATTAAATTGGCCCGTGATACCAACGTATCGATGCCTTATTACATCGTTAATTCCGTAAGGATGATGCTAGAGGGGATCCGGAAGCCAAAAGTAGCTGTTTTCGGTCTAGCATACAAAGGAAATGTAGATGATATTCGTGAAAGTCCCGCCATTGATGTCGTCAATATCTTGATGGGAATGGAAAACATGGATGTAGCCTTGCATGACCCGCATGTCAAATCTGGAAAGATGCCAGTCGTATCAGTGGAAGACGCTGTAAATGATGCCGACTTGATACTTATCCTGACTGACCATGATGAATTTAAACAGATGGATTATGATAAGCTATCGAATCTCATGAGCAATAAATTGATTCTGGATACACGCAATTGCATTGATGCAACTAAAACAGATGTCCCGGTGGCCAACCTGGGCAATATATATCAATACAAAACGGTGTCCATGAAAAAAGACAGGAATAAAGCGATCATCTAAAAATTTGGACAACATGGATAACGGAATAACGATTAAGGGGGCACTGACTATCACAGTGCCCCTTTTCCAATGAAAAAAAGGACCATGCAAGAAAGTGGTCCTTTCAGAACGTGGAAACGATCCAGTTTGTTTCAGTTCCGCTTCCTGTACGTCAAGCATCCTAGCAGAGTCTCGGCCAATTATTCGAGCGCAGCCGTCATATTTCGGGTTATAAGGCAGTATTCGAGCGCAGCCGCCGTATTTCGGGCTGCAAGGCAGTGAATTCGTCAGCAGATGGCATATTTCGAGCTGTATGGCAGTGAATTCGACAGTAGACGTGTATTCGGGTAAGGAGTAATTTCGACCACAGATGGCGTATTTCGAGCTGTATGGCAGTGAATTCGACAGTAGACGTGTATTCCGGGTGCAAGGCAGTAAATTCGAGCGCAGCCGCCATATTTCGGGGTGTATGGCAGTAAGTTCGAGCGAAGATGCCGTATTTCGGGTTACTTGGTACTTTATTCGACAGTAGATGAGGTATTTCCCCTTCCATGGCACTTAATAAAGTAATCCATAATCATGGTTCGGGATGTGACATTTCTTGCCGACAAACTGAAAGGACCAAGCAAGAGCTTGGTCCTTTTGTGTACAATTTATTAAGCTGTCGGGCCGCCAAGTTCTTCGATTTCACTTGGAACGCTTTTGAATTTCTTGAAGTTTGCACGGAATTGTGCGGCAAGGTCTGTTGCTGCTTCTTTATAAGCGGAAGGATCTGCCCAAGTCTTGATTGGTTGAAGCACTTCATCAGGAACACCAGGAACATGAAGCGGGATATCCAAACCGAAGATATCATCTTTGATCGTTTCGATGTTCGCTAATTCACCTTCAAGCGCCGCTTGTACCATTGCACGGGTGTAAGCAAGTTTCATACGGCTTCCAGTTCCGTATGCACCGCCAGTCCATCCTGTGTTGACAAGGTATACTTTTGCATTGTGCTCGTCAATTTTATCACCAAGCATCTCAGCATAGCGTGTAGCTGGAAGCGGTAAGAATGGTGAACCGAAGCAAGTGGAGAATGTAGCCTCCGGAGAAGTTACGCCTCTTTCAGTACCAGCCAATTTACTAGTGTATCCGCTTAGGAAGTGGAACATTGCCTGTTCTTTGGAAAGCTTGCTGATTGGAGGCAGAACGCCTGAAGCATCAGCTGTTAAGAAAATGATTGTATTTGGATGTCCTGCAATACTTGGGTTCACGATGTTATCGATCGCTTGCATTTGGTAAGCAGCACGAGTGTTTTCAGTCAATGAACTGTCATCATAGTTCGCTACACGCGTATCCGGATCAACAACAACATTTTCCAATACAGCACCAAAACGGATTGCGTCGAAAATTTGCGGTTCTTTTTCACGTGAAAGGTTGATCGTTTTCGCATAGCAGCCGCCTTCGATGTTGAATACGCCATTAGAAGACCAGCCGTGCTCGTCATCGCCAATCAATTTACGGCTAGTGTCTGCTGATAAAGTTGTTTTGCCTGTACCGGACAGTCCGAAGAATAAAGCGACGTCCCCTTCACGTCCTACGTTAGCAGAGCAATGCATTGGAAGGATTCCAGCCTCTGGAAGTAAGTAGTTCATGATCGAGAAGATCGATTTTTTCATTTCTCCTGCATATTCCGTTCCGCCGATCAGGATCGTACGGCGTTCAAAAGAAACGATGATGAACGTTTCGGATGTAGTTCCGTCCACTTCTGGGTCCGCTTTGAAGTTAGGTGCAGAAAGGATCGTGAATTCAGCTTCGTGACCTCTCAGTTCCTCTTCGTTTGGACGGATGAACAAAGTATGGGCGAAAAGGTTATGCCAAGCATATTCATTAACAACACGGATGGGAAGACGTGATGATTCGTCTGCACCAGCGAAACCTTTAAAAACAAAAATCTCTTCTTTTGCTTTTAGGTAGTCAACTACTTTATTATATAGTTTATTGAACACATCTTCGGAAATCGGTCGGTTCACGGGACCCCAATCGATTTTATCTTTAACTGATGCTTCTTCCACGATATATTTATCTTTAGGTGAACGACCGGTATATTTGCCAGTTTCAGCTTTTACCGCGCCGGTTGATGTTAAAACGCCTTCATTTCTGCTAAGTACTTTTTCGACCAATTGAGGAACTGATAGTTGAGTTTGCACATTGTTTCCTGTTAATAATTGGTGTAACTCATTAGAAACATCTACAGAATTCATATATGAGGTACCTTCCTTTGTTTGAGTTTTTAGATTACAATTAGTATAACACATTCATTTAATTAGTCTATACTATTTCTTTTAATTTGTGATTATTTTCAGCTAGCCGCATTAATCATTTTAATCCGGCAGGAACCGAGTCAGGATAATCGCATATACTTTCATGAAGAAAAATTTATTTAAATAGGAAGTTAGTAAGCAATATATGTCTAATGGGAAAGTCAGGATGTCGTTCCTTTTCGATGTTCAATACTTTATTATTAATGGCAATTTACAACATTTCTATTCGTATTTTGCGTTGTAAACCCCTCTAGGACGTTGTATCAACATGTTTTTTCAAATGAACGCCATTCTGGGTGGAAATGTTCTTTTTAGAAAAGCATTGACAAATTCCAGCCAGATACGATAATATCTTAAATTGTACGGATTCTCTTATCCCGAGTTGGTGGAGGGACAGGCCCTTTGAAACCCAGCAACCTGCCATATTGAACTTGACTCCAAGATCGATCGCCGAAAATAAAGCGAAGGTCTTCAAGGAATAGTGGTGATGGTGCTAACCTGAGCAAGGTAAAAAACCCTTGAACGATAAGAGTGAAAGGATAGAAGACAGAGTTTTAAACCTTTCCTCATTTGCCAGGGAAGGTTTTTGTGTTTTTTATAAGTAATTCTGTGTCTATAGTTGAAACTAATGAGGGAAACGAGTTCCGTAAAAATCAGGCTTATGCCTACAACATACTAACTTCCAAGGAGGAAATATGATGTCAAAGAAACGTCTATTTACTTCTGAATCTGTTACAGAGGGCCATCCGGACAAAATTTGTGATCAGATTTCAGATTCCATTTTAGATGCTATCCTAGCTAAGGATGCAAATGCACGTGTTGCGTGTGAAACTAGTGTAACTACAGGTCTTGTACTTGTTGCTGGTGAAATTACAACGTCCGCTTACGTGGATATCCCGCGTATCGTTCGTGATACGGTTAAAGGAATTGGCTACACACGTGCGAAATACGGTTTCGATGCTGAAACTTGTGCCGTTTTGAGTTCCATTGATGAGCAGTCTGCCGATATCGCAGCTGGTGTCGATAAAGCATTGGAAGCTCGTGAAGGAAACATGTCAGATGAAGAAATCGATGCAATCGGTGCAGGGGACCAAGGTCTTATGTTCGGATTCGCTTGTAATGAAACAGAAGAGCTTATGCCGCTTCCGATTTCATTGGCGCATAAACTTTCATTCCGCTTGACTCAAGTTCGTAAAGATGAAACTCTTGCTTACCTACGCCCTGATGGTAAAACACAGGTAACCGTGGAATATGATGAGAATAACCGTCCTGTACGTGTAGATACGATCGTCATCTCTACACAGCATGATGCAGAAATTACGCTTGAACAAATTCAAGCCGATCTAAAAGAACATGTGATCAAAGCTGTCGTTCCAGCCGAGTTGATCGATGCAGATACTAAGTACTTCATCAACCCGACTGGCCGTTTCGTAATCGGCGGACCTCAAGGGGATGCTGGTCTTACTGGACGTAAAATCATCGTTGATACTTACGGCGGATACGCTCGTCACGGCGGCGGTGCATTCTCTGGTAAGGATGCAACTAAAGTTGACCGTTCTGCTGCATACGCTGCACGTTACGTTGCGAAAAACATCGTGGCAGCCGGCCTTGCCGACAAAGCGGAAGTTCAATTGGCATACGCAATTGGTGTGGCAGAGCCTGTATCGATCTCTATTGATACGTTCGGAACTGGTACAGTTAGCGAAGAAGTCCTTGTTGACCTAGTTCGCGCAAACTTCGACCTTCGTCCAGCTGGAATCATCAAAATGCTTGACCTTCGTCGCCCAATCTACAAACAAACAGCTGCATACGGACACTTCGGCCGTACAGATGTCGATCTTCCATGGGAACGCACGGACAAAGCAGAAACATTAAAAGCACAAGCGTAATTCATATAAAAAAAGGTGTCCCGCTATTAGCGGGGCACCTTTTTTATGGATTAACTTAGCCGTCTGCGGGAATAATTCAAGAAATCCCAAAGAAATTCAACTTTAAGGGCCATACTCGTGAATTTGAGCGATTTACTCGTGAGTTTTGAGCAAATACTCGTGAATTTGGAACAAATACTCGTGAGTTTAAGCAATTTACTCGTAAGTTGGTGCAATACTCGTGAATTTCAGCGATATACTCGTGAGTTGCGTTCAAATACTCGTAATTTTCAGTCAAGTGCTCGTGCATTACTTTATTCGTTCCGCCGTTTTATAGTATTGGCCTTTTTCGGCGTATTCGCGTACGATGCGTTCCATATCCTGACGATCTTCTTCGTTGATTTCGCGGATGACTTTAGCTGGACGTCCGAATGCCAACATGTTCGGTGGAATGACTTTGCCTTGGGGAACGAGACTGCCGGCACCGATGAAAGCCCCTTCGCCGATTTCGGCTTCATCAAGTACGATCGATCCCATGCCGATTAAAGCTCCTTTGCGGATTTTACAGCTATGTAATATGACCTGATGGCCAATGGTTACTTCATCCTCGATGATCAATGGATTATTTGGGCTTTGGTGCAGGATGCTGTTATCCTGTATACTGACTTTTTTTCCGATGATGGTTGGTGATACATCACCGCGAATGACGGAATTGAACCAGATTGATGTTTCGTCGCCAATTTTGACATCACCTGTGACGACAGCATTTTCAGCAATATAAGCGCTTTCAGCAATTTCAGGTTCTTTGCCTTTATACGGATAAATAATCATTTTCAATCATTTCCTTTCCGAAGTGAATGTTTTTATGTATTATTTTAATATACCGTATGCAAATACACTTGGCTATTTATAATAGCAATGTACAACTTGTTAGATTTCTTTTTTGTCGAAAATCACGAATATGGTTATAATTTATATATATTATTTCAACTATCATGGATCGTACACAACAAGTGAAAAGTGAAAGGGGGATTTCGAATGTGGAAATGGGAGACAGAAGGAGACGCAAAGGGCGTCATTGTCATCATTCATGGGGCAATGGAACATCACGGACGTTATAAGTGGGTAACACAAATGTGGCTTTCAGCTGGATACCATGTCGTCATGGGCGACCTTCCTGGGCAGGGTATGACTACTCGCGCCTACCGGGGACATATCGATTCCTTTGATGAGTATTTGGACGAAGTGAAAAGCTGGATAGAAGAGGCTTATGAATATTCGTTGCCGGTCTTTTTACTTGGACACAGCATGGGCGGTTTGATTTCGATACGCCTTCTTCAGGAAGAGGAATGGGACATTGCAGGAGTGATTCTTTCTTCTCCTTGCTTGGGCCTCGTGACGAAGCCGCGGAAGTTCCTTACAATGCTCTCGCATGGTTTGAACATCGTTATGCCTCAGTTCAGGGTGGATTCCGGATTGACACCTGAAATGGCGACGAGAAGTGCGGAAATTCGTGAATCCGATAGAAACGATACATTATATATCACAAAGGTTTCGGTTCGCTGGTATCGCGAGCTTGCACAGGCTATGAAGGATGCTTTTGAAGAGATTCCTGAATTTCAGGATGTGCCGCTTTTGGTGATGCAGGGCGGAGATGACCGAATCGTGAACAAGAAGGCGGTTCGTGAGTGGTTCAATTATAATTTGGCCAGTGAAAAGCAATATAAGGAATGGCCGAAGCTTTATCATGAAATCTTCAATGAACCGGAGCGTGATGATGTATTTCAATATGCGCTGAGTTTTGTTGAAAACCGTTTAAAGATATTAGGGTATGTCGTTTGATCCGTACATACTTCAGGATAAATGAAAAACTGCCGAAGTTTGACTTCGGCAGTTTTTTTGGATCAGCCTGCGTTTTTAAGCAATTCGTTCGACTTGATGACCGGTGCCCAGAAAGTAACCGGATACATAAATTGGTTCAAATGAGTAAGTTCCTTTTTGTTGGATAATGCAGTGGATAGGAGATAAATGGATTTGAAGGTCAAGTCATTGGCGAATAGGTCCAAAAGCGTCGCTTTCATATTCATGATCGCTTCATGGTTTTGGGTGGAAATCATTAAATCGAGCTGTGGCAGGAACTTATCAAAATGATGGTCAAATTGTTTGAGGTCCTCCATGGTTTTTTGTTCTTCTGTCAACGAGTTGAGCGAGCTGACAAAATCCCCGTAGTGCTCACTTGAATCCCTTTTGATTTTTTCAGTCAATATATCCGTCAGTAATGAAGTAGGCAAATGTTCCATTTTCTGCACCCTCTTATCTATTTTCTATCATTATAATCATTATAGACGAAAAATTCAAAAAGTTATGATTGGTAATTCTGCTGCCTGCAAGCTGGGATTGAAAAAACACCGTTCTTATCGAACGGTGTCAGATTTATCATCTCTTTTCAATCGCGACAATGAATGGCGGATTGTTTGCTTGGTTGATGAACCCGTATCTCAGGATATGGGCTTTCTGTTGAGGGAAGTTCTCTACATAATCCATCAATGCATCCCGTTCTGCCGATCCTCCTGGATGACCATGGTAAATGACGAGGATGATGATCCCTTCAGGCGCCAGCAGTTCGAACAACTGTTCAATGGCTGATATCGTCGTCTCGGCTTGGGTGATGATTGATTTGTCTCCGCCAGGTAGGTAGCCCAGGTTGAAGATGGCACCTGTGACCTTTCCGGAATGTTCTTTCCCGATATATTTGCTTACATGTTCATGCCCAGCGTGAATGAGGGTGCAGCGCTCTTGTAAATTCTCGGCGTTCAGTTTTGCCGCTGTGGCTTCGATCGCTTCTTTCTGAATATCAAAACTATAGACATGTCCGTCTGCACCTGTAAGTCCTGCAAGAAAGACGGTATCAAAGCCATTGCCCATCGTGCCATCTATGGTTATATCCCCGGGGCGGACCGCTTTTTCCAGCAGAATCCTGGCGAAAGGCAAAATTCGATCTAGCTTCATGATTGTACCTCCATGTGATGATTTTTCCCCTGCCAGCTGTTGCGGCGTTTCAGTTCGGCGTCAATGGCATTCAGGACATCCCATTTATTGACGCTCCACATTGGACCGATCATCAAATCGATCGGACCGTCACCCGTAATGCGATGAACGATCATTTCTGGAGGGATTATTTCCAGCTGGTCACATACAAGGCTGACATAATCGTCACGGTCAAGAAACTCGAGCAGGCCCTTTTCATATTGTTTGACCATCGGTGTCCCTTTTAATAGATGAAGTAAATGGATCTTTATCCCCTGCACATCGAGTTTGGCGACTTCACGGGCTGTTTCCATCATCATGCCGTAATCTTCCTGAGGAAGGCCATTGATGATATGGGAGCAGACGCGGATGCCATGTTTGCGCAGTTTATCGACGCCTTCTTTGTAGCAATCGAAGTCATGGGCGCGGTTGATCATCGTTGCGGTCTTTTCATGGACCGTCTGGAGACCCAGCTCGACCCAAAGGTAAGTGCGTTCGTTCAATTCCGCTAAATACTCGACTACATCATCTGGAAGGCAATCCGGGCGTGTCGCGATGGAGAGTCCGACGACACCTTCCTGGGTCAATACACTTTCATATTTCTCGCGAAGCTCTGCCACGGGTGCATGCGTATTCGTGAATGCTTGGAAATAGGCCATATATTTTCCATCTTTCCATTTATGGTGCATCCGTTCGCTGATTTTCTTAAACTGGACGTCCAAGGGTTCAACCCTGCTGCCAGCGAAGTCACCAGAGCCTGAGGCACTGCAGAAGGTACAGCCGCCATGTGCGACGGTGCCATCACGGTTCGGACAGTCAAAACCGCCATCCAGGGCAACTTTAAAGACCTTATGTCCAAAATGTTCTCTCAGGTGGTAATTCCATGTATGATATCGTTTGTTGTCCGTTGCATATATAAACGGGTTTGCTTGATTCAAATCAGCAACCTCCTAAATAAAATAAAGCGCAACATATATTATACAACATTCTCGCAGCTAGGTCTTTTTTTGAAAAATAAGCGTATACTGTATACTTGAAGGCTAAATATTTTGCTGCTATTTCCAGTTTATCTTTGAATGACTATATCCAATCGGGAGCTGATGGACATGACCGGTCAAGTTGAAGAAGCGATCAAACAAATGAAAAAGAAATTAGCCGAAAATAATCAGGTGATCGAAGTAAATGAAGATGGGTTCACATACAAAGCCACTTGCACCTTCAATTCACCTGCTTCGGATGAACAAATTCATTCCTTTGAAAAGAAAACCGGACTGCTTCTGCCTGAGGATTATAAGGAGTTTTTAAAAATAACCAATGGATGCCGTCTGTTCGATAATGTGGAATCAGGCGGGGAAAACGATTTATACAGCTTGGATGATATTATTAATTACACATATGAAAATTCCTACGAGGGATGCTATAAAGTGGCCTGCATTTATCAAGATAATATTGTGATCGATGGGGAAGCCGTCGCCAAAGGCGATAAGGAGTATTTAATGGTAAAAGGCCATATCGATGATTTTGAAGAAGGCGAGAAGCTCCATATGGGCTTTGCCGAATGGATCGAGCAGTTCATTTCCCATCAAGGTGAGAAGTTTTGGGATAAAGGTTGATTGTTCAAAAAAAAATGATAATCCTCCCGTTATTTGCTCAAACTAGAAAAGATGATTCCGAATCATCCAAATGAGACGCGAAGGAGAGGGTTTGAAATGGCAACCAGACAATCCGTCGATCATTTTTTAGAGCAATGTGAAGGGGCTCTCCATTTTGCAGAGTTTGAATTTAACGAGGCCTCACGGCAGGAGCATTATGATGATGAACAATTTCAAAATTCGCAAAGGTATATCGAAGAGGCTTTGACGGATATGGAACGATTGTATGCCAGTTCGAATGACCAGCAACGGGAAATGCTTTCGCGGATGAAGCAGCAGTTGAACGAATTGAGGAATGAAATGATTTTACTGCGACATTAAATGGAAGCAGGGGAGCTATGAATGAATAGCTCCCTTTTTTGCACGAATTTTCCTGAATTCGCATATATAATGAAAAACCTGTCGATAATGTTTATGTACGGCTATTGCAATTATCGGTGAAATTGACTAGAATGAAATAAAATCAATATTCTCATAAAGACTATGATGAGGAATAGTAGCGGTTTAAACCAGTAAAGAGAGTTGACGGATGGTGCAAGTCAACCTGGGACGGTCGCGAACTCGCCTTGGAGTCCCGGGTGTGAATTAATAAGTAATGCCTGGCGTTTTAATCCATGTTACGGATGTTTTAAGCTGGGCGGATTTTAGCTATCGCCAATGTGGGTGGTACCGCGGGAAGATATACATAATCCTCTCGTCCCTATTTTGGGATGAGGGGTTTTTTATTGTTTTTTATACGGAAATTAGGAGGAAATCATATGAGTTTTGACCATAGAAGCATAGAAACGAAATGGCAAAAGTATTGGGAAGGCAATAAGACATTCAAAACGGGTGAAGAAAGCGGCAAACGCAAATTCTACGCGCTGGATATGTTCCCATATCCTTCAGGGGCTGGTCTTCATGTGGGGCACCCGGAAGGTTATACGGCAAGCGACATCCTGGCACGGATGAAACGGGCACAGGGGTATAATGTATTGCATCCGATCGGCTGGGACGCTTTTGGACTTCCGGCAGAGCAATATGCGATCGATACGGGAAATGATCCAGCTGAATTCACGGAGCACAACATCAATACGTTCCGCCGCCAAATCAAAGCCCTTGGTTTTTCTTATGACTGGGATCGTGAAATAAACACGACAGATCCCGACTATTACAAATGGACGCAATGGATCTTCTTGAAATTATATGAAAAGGGCCTTGCCTATATTGATGAAGTGGCCGTTAACTGGTGTCCTGCACTTGGCACGGTATTGGCGAATGAAGAAGTCATCGATGGGAAAAGTGAGCGTGGAGGCCATCCTGTTGAGCGCCGCCCAATGAAACAGTGGATGCTTCGCATCACGGCGTATGCTGATCGTTTAATCGACGATCTTAATGATGTGGATTGGCCGGAAAACATCAAGGATATGCAGCGTAACTGGATTGGCCGTTCCGAGGGAGCGGAGGTCACATTCAATATCGATGGCTTTGATGAAACATTCACGGTGTTCACGACTCGACCGGATACGTTATTCGGTGCAACATATGCCGTATTGGCACCTGAACATCCGTTTGTCGATAAAATTACGACGGCTGATCAAAGGGCGGCAGTTGAAGCCTATTTAGATGAAGTGAAACATAAAAGCGACTTGGAAAGAACAGACTTGGCAAAGGATAAATCAGGCGTGTTCACGGGGGCTTATGCGATTAACCCGGTAAACGGCGAAAAAATGCCGATCTGGATTGCCGATTATGTGTTGATCAGCTACGGAACAGGAGCAATCATGGCCGTTCCTGCCCATGATGAGCGAGATTATGAATTCGCAGTAAAGTTCGACTTGCCGATCAAGGAAGTCGTAGCTGGCGGAGACGTGACAAGTGAAGCATATACAGGCGATGGACTTCATGTGAATTCGGAATTCCTTGATGGGTTGAATAAGGAAGAAGCCATTTCGACCATGATCAAATGGCTGGAAGAAAAAGAAATCGGCACGAAAAAAATAACATACCGCCTTCGCGACTGGTTATTCAGCCGTCAGCGTTACTGGGGTGAACCGATTCCAATCATCCATTGGGAAGACGGCACGATGTCTCCAGTGAAGGAAGAAGAACTTCCATTGATTTTACCGAAAACTACGGACATCAAGCCTTCGGGTACAGGCGAATCACCTCTTGCGAACATATCGGAATGGGTGAATGTAACGGATGAAAACGGACGAAAAGGACGCCGTGAGACGAATACGATGCCGCAGTGGGCAGGAAGCAGCTGGTACTTCCTTCGTTATATCGATCCGGATAACAAAGAAGCACTTGCCGATCCTGAGAAATTAAAAGAATGGATGCCGGTCGACATTTATATTGGCGGCGCTGAGCATGCGGTGCTTCACTTGCTTTACGCTCGTTTCTGGCATAAATTCCTGTACGATATCGGTGTCGTGCCAACGAAGGAACCGTTCCAGAACCTATTTAACCAAGGAATGATCCTTGGCGAGAATAATGAAAAAATGAGTAAATCAAAAGGGAATGTCGTGAACCCGGATGATATCGTTGAAAGCCATGGTGCCGATACACTTCGCATGTACGAAATGTTCATGGGGCCATTGGATGCTTCGATTGCCTGGTCCACAAACGGATTGGACGGTTCCCGCCGATTCCTTGACCGTATCTGGCGTTTATTAGTCAACGATGATGGTACGATCACAGATAAGATGACCGAAACGGATGACACGGGCAAGCTTGAAAAAGTCTATCATCAAACGGTTAAAAAAGTGACCGAGAACTATGAGGAATTGAAATTCAATACGGCGATTTCACAATTGATGGTATTCATTAATGATGCTTATAAAGCGGATTCGCTTCCTAAGGTGTATATCGAAGGCTTCGTAAAGCTGCTTGCACCAGTTGCACCTCATATCGCCGAGGAGCTTTGGTCTAAACTGGGCCATTCCGAGAGCATCACGTACGGAACATGGCCGGCTTTCGACGAAGCGAAGTTAGTGGATAACGAAGTCGAAATCGTCATCCAAATCAACGGAAAAGTCAAAGCGAAATTAATGGTGCCGACTGACACTACGAGAGAAAAACTGGAAGAAATCGCGATGGGTGATGATTCCATCAAAGAACAAATCGATGGGAAAACCGTTCGTAAAGTGATTGCCGTACCAGGTAAATTAGTCAATATCGTCGCAAACTAAATAAAAATGATTGGAAGCTGTCCCGCATATTTTTACTGCTGGGACAGCTTTTTTTCGTGGCATTGGCTGACCATGGGAATTAGGTCATGTTAGGATTCTCACCGATTTAAATCTATTAGCGATCAATCTGCCAATTAGGCATACTATCGTCATGAGAGGAACATCGGAACGCAAATATCTTGCTTAATTGGTTCATGCGAATCATTTTTCAGCTCTATGGCCAAATAAATCAAGCATTTGACATAAAAAAGGGAAAAAATTGGTTGATAAAATTTTACAGTGTGATAGTTTGGTATAGTACTGTTATTTTTTAACCAATTATTGGAGGGAAAACCGTGAAATTTAAGAATGTGAGTCGAATTACGGCGTGTGCACTTATTTTTGCACTGATTTTCAGCTTGATGGTTCCACTGAATTCTCAAGCAGCAGCAGCAGCACCCATTGAAAATGTAAAAGCGATTAAAAATGGGGACACACTGGACGGAAAGTTTGAAAAACCGGATGTTCAATGGTACCAAATCAGTCCCACAACAGAAGAAGTACAAAAGTTCTCCCATATTGAGTTCGAAGTCAATTCGGACAAAATCTTGAATATCTCCGTATATCAAGATAAAGAAAAAGCAGAAAAAGATGAGAGCAATTATATGGTCTCTTCTTATCCTGATGAAAAAGCTGTAGTCGATTTCCCATATGCTTGGGAAGGCACATATTATGTTAAAGTTGAATATTTCGGCGATACGGATGATGAGGGAAATCCCATTCCGGATGCGGAAAATGTAGCTGAATACTCCATCAATGCGCATTCAGTGACATTGCCGCCATCTGCCGGGGACGAAGGGGAGGAGCTTGAATCTTGCCCGGTTGAAGTGAGTGTAAACGATAAGAAAACGGGAGAATCCATGTTGAAAACACTCCGCGTGTTTAGAGATGAAGTTCTCACGAAGTCATCTGAGGGACGTACCCTTTCCTCTTTATACTATAAAGCTTCGCCATTCCTGGCCCTTCATCTGGCTGGTAATAAAACGGCAAGGGAAGCCGTTTATAATCACTTAGTCGAGATTAAGCCCCTTATCGAGGATCTTAATGAAAATGGAGCAAGCAGTACGGCAGTCATTAGCAACAAGCAGCAAGAAGCGATCAAGGCCTTATTCAAAAAGTCGGCAGATGTTGTTCCGGCTGGATTGAAAAAGGATATGGACGCCATTGCAAAGAAAATCAACCTTGATAAGCTTGCGGGTGAGAGAATCGTCGATATCGCAAGCAAAGCGGGAATCGAACTTCCTGCTTCGAAAAATGTAAAGAACAAATATATCGTCAAACTTAAACCAGGGAAGTCATTAAGCGCTGTCCAATCCAAGATAAGCGGAAAAGGATATGGAACATTATCGGCACCTAAGCAACAAGAGGTTCTGTATGATGATATGTATGTCGTCGAGTTAAAGAACCAAGCTAAAATGAGCACAGCAGCTCTATCCGGTATCGAAAAACTTCCAGAAGTGGAATATATCGAAGCGGTAAAAACGTACAAAGCACTTTCTGCCGACATTCAATCACCGTATCAATGGTCTTTGAATAACGCCGGCGGGGAAGAAGGCGTAAAGGGAGCGGACATCGATAACGAAAAACTGCAGAACCTTATTAAGAAACGCAATTTAAAAGATACGTTGGTAGCCGTTATCGACACAGGTGTCGATGATTCACTTGCGGATCTACAGAGTGTCGTTGAAATGGAGTCAGGTAAGAATTTCATCGATAAGAAAGAAAAAGCAATAGATGACAATGGCCATGGTACACATGTATCCGGAATCATCGCTGCCAAAGCAGATAACGGTTATTCCATGCAAGGAATCAATCCGGCAGCTAAAATCATGCCTGTGAAGGTCTTGGACTCTTCAGGATTTGGAGACAATGAGAAAATTGCACTAGGCATTAAATATGCCGTGGATCATGGTGCAAAGGTCATAAACCTTAGCTTGGGCGGAGAATATAGCAGGACGATCGAATATGCCTTGAAACATGCCGCTGCCAAGAATGTAATGGTTGTCGTGGCAAGCGGTAATGATGGGATGGAAGGTCTTTCTTATCCTGCATCATCAAAATACGCCATATCCGTCGGTGCAACCAATGCCCTTGATTTAGTATCCGATTATTCCAATTATGGATCGAAGTTGGACATGGTCGCACCAGGGACAGCCATCCCAAGCCTTGTGCCTAACGGGAATGTTACTTACATGGATGGTACATCAATGGCAGCTCCCCATGTTGCGGCAGCTACAGCCTTATTATTATCCGGAAATCCTGGGTTGAAAGTGAATGAAGTAAGGGAAATCCTTCATGAGACATCGGAATATGTCGCTTTTGAAGAAGAAGATAATGTAGACCCTTATGAGGACTATGTACCGGAAGATGGCGAAATCATCATACCGGAAGAAGAACTTCCTGTCGGAAAAGATTTAGTCTCTGGATACGGAAGATTGAATGCGTACAGTGCACTTAGTGCAGTGGACTTGAATGCTAAAGTAAATCTTGTGATGGATACGCAAACAAAACTGACTGGTTCAGCTAAAAAAGGTTCAGTAATCGAAGTGAAAAGCGGAAGCAAAACACTCGGTAAAGGAACGGCGTCAGCCAACGGAACGTTCAGCGTTACGATTCCGGTCCAAAAAGCTGAGCAGCTGCTTACTGTGAATATCTCTGATTCTTCCAAACTAGCAGTATCTTCAATCAAAGTATTCGTGAATAAGGGTGCAACCCCTAACAAGCCAACTGTCAAAGCTTTAAGTGACAAAGATACGTATGTAACGGGTCAATCGCAAGTGGACATGAAAATCTCGATCAAAAATAGTGCCAAAAAAGTGATTGGTTCAGGTAACACGGACAGCAAAGGGAATTTCAAAGTGAAAATCAGCAAGCAAAAGGCCGGAACTAAACTTTCAGTCACGGCTACAGACTTAGCAAAACGTGAAAGCAAGGCGGCAACCGTGACGGTTCTCGATAAAACCGCCCCGGATGCACCGAAAGTGAATGAAGTAAGCGATAAAGCTACTTCAGTAACTGGTAAAGCGGAAATCGGTTCAACCGTTACCGTGAAGCACAGCAATAAAAACATCGGAACGGCAAAAGCTGATAGTAAGGGGAACTTCTCCATTAAAATCAGCAAGAAAAAAGCTGGCTCCGCATTATACGTCTCAGCAAAAGACAAAGCGGGCAATACAGGAAAAGCAGCTAAAGTAACGGTTAAAGATAAAACCGCTCCAGGTACACCGAAAGTGAATGAAGTAAACGATAAAGCAACAAAAGTAACTGGTAAAGCGGAAATCGGTTCAACCGTTACCGTGAAGTACAGCAATAAAAACATCGGAACGGCAAAAGCTGATAGTAAGGGGAACTTCTCCATCAAAATCAGCAAGAAAAAAGCAGGCTCCGCATTATACGTCTCAGCAAAAGACAAAGCGGGCAATACAGGGAAAGCAGCAAAAGTAACCGTTAAAAAATCTAAATAAATAGTATGTGAAGGCCGTTTAACTACATGTTAAACGGCCTTTTTTTGTGAGCGCGGTGTTTTTGCTATGAGCGTGCCTTTTCCGAGCTGTGATGCTAGAAAATGATTTGTCATGTGCATTTTCTTCATGATGTCAGATTTGGCATGTCCCATTTTAATTATGAAACTTCACATACTCGCCGTTCGCTTGCAAACGATTCAATGGGATATCGACGAAAAAGTGAAAAAGCCAATCGTGATCGAACTTAAAAAGGGCTATAACGTATATATCGATAAAACGGGAAAAGATGGTTACATATCGAATGAAGGTGATCTGGTATTGGAGAGAGAAATAATGAGGACTGAGTAATTTAAGGTGATTTAATACCAGCTTAATTGAGTGATAAGTTTTCTTAGATTCAAATTCCATGATCGTTTCTTAAAATGATAATATTTATTTACTTCCGAAATGATAAGGAATCAAGCGCAAAAGCGGATTCCTTATTTCAAATGTATATACCGAGGGCGGGATTTTCGAGGGTCCATATATCCACCGGTTATTTGATGTCCGAGAGAGCTCGCAATGACTACTGCTGCAAAGAGGAGGATGATTTTCTTCAAATTAATGATCTTCTTTCCGTTTTATTATTTTTAAAGATTACACCCAAATACCTCTTCCTTCAACCCCTTTTTAAAATGTAGAAAAATTTACTACCATCCTATAACTTGGACTGACTCAACTATCAAATGAGCAAAATCAGTCATCCAATGTTTTTTTTCATCTTTAACCATTAGATGACAAACATTTTTTGATTCTTCAAATGCCTCATTTACTTTCTAGAATTCATAGGGTTTAACGTTCAACTTTTGCAATAGTATCGTGTTAAAACAAACTTGCCCCTGCATTTGTCAGCTCATTTAGTAAATTCACTTCTTAGAAGTTAGACCACATCGTATTCCTTCAACTCGTCCATATGGCTATCACTATCGCCATGAAAATCAGTGGGAAGTGAATGTATGCCTTCCTGATTGCTTGAATAACAAATGCTCGCCAATACTGGCTTGTTATCTTTCTTTATAACGATTTTATCTGGACTGCCCGATACGCTGGCATCCTTCTTTTCGATTTTTTCAGGATAAGTAAACGTATCCGTACCATCATGGTTTTGAATGCTGACGTTGAACATCGATCGTTTTTGATCATCATCCGTTTTCGATGTCGTAAAGATGATTGTCCCATTCTTTTCAATCCCCGTTGTCATGCGTCCCATTTCAGGTTCGACAAGTTTGCCAAATTCATATTTTTCGACCCAGACGGACATCTCCTTGTATGTATCATCCACACTGAAATCGATAAGAAAGGAATGTTCACTTGAATTCTCGAGGATGGCTTTCTCCCTTGCTGTCAGCTCTGGAACTGAAAGGATATTCTCGGATTTTTGATCATCGGCCTTACAAGCAACTAAAGAAAAGGAGAGCAGGGATAGGATGATGGATAAATAGATCTTTTTCATGATTTTCACCCCTTGAACACTAATAACCTAATTAAATCCAATTCTTATATATTATAACATTATAATGAAAAACGGAATCGGAACGCGGCAAAAAAGGCAAGCAATCGGTATGCTTGCCTTTTTTCGCATTTAGAAAGGTTGGGAAAGAGCCTTATTGGCAACATCGACGTCATTTTGAAGCAATTGGTTCAAATCGTAAGCAGGATAGAGGTTTCTTTCATAAAGGTAGTTGAATATCTTGGCATGGGTATCGATGGCTCCATTTAAATGTTTCTTAAATACCTTTCGAAGGGAAGGGGTGGCTGTTTCCGTAATCGCCATTGCGTAATTTTTGATAGATGATTTGGCAAAGCCCAGCAATTCCCCGGCAGCGGCGGCCGATGCGTCATCCCTTGATACATCGTCGTCCCTACCTGTTTTAGGCGTCAACGGGTAAAATTGCAGCAGCTCCATGATGTTTTGGGTAAGGGTGTCGATCGTTTGCTTATATATCGTTTTTAGAATGGGGTCTTTTATTTTTGGATAGGCTTTTTTGAATTTCATAAGGGCATTGGACTGGGCGGCGACCAACTCATGAAGCTCGAGTGTTTCATGCCAAGCAAGATGTGAATGGGTGGGTTGCATGTAAATTCCTCCTGAACGAATAATCTTGATACATTATTCGTTCAGTGGGCTATAGGTAAGTTGTCTAGTGAAATATTTATGGGAAGATCTGTCCCATCTTCAATTTCCATTAACAGTTTTGAAGGCCATGTTTTATTGATATTGTTCGAGAACAGAGAAGAACTTTTTGGCAAATTGGTAAAAAAGTTTTTCTGATGGAGCCAAGTCCCTGTTTTTAGGAGTGATGATGCCGACCGTCCGTTTGACTTCGGGTGTATCGATCGGGATCTTGACAGTGAGTCTTGGAATGACTTCATAAAAGGTACTGTCAGGGAGCAGACTGACTCCGATTCCGGCAGAAACGAGCCCTTTTATGGAATCCATGTCTTCACCTTCCGAGGCGATGTTCGGTGTGAAACCGGCTGCTTTGCACGCTTCGAGAGCGATAGTGTGAAAGATATATCCTTTTGGAAACAAGACGAAGGGATCATTTCTTAAATCACTTAGGCGCACACTCTTCCTATCAGCCAATGGGTGAGTGATTGGCAATAAAGCGGATATGTTTTCCGTGAATAGGATATGACCCTCGATATCTGGATCGTTTGTCGGGATCGGTCCAAGGAAGGCTAATCCGATTTCGCGATTTTTGACAGCTTCCTTTAAAGAGGAATAAGATCCCTGTCTTAAGTGGAAGCCGATATTCGGCTGCTCATCTTTAAAAGCGGAAATGACGGTAGGCAGTAAATGGGTGGAGAGGCTCGTCGGGAACCCGATTTTAATGCTTCCGTGTTCAGGGTCCAAAAACTCCTCAATTTGATATTTGGCATATTCAATCGCCTGTATCGCCGTTTTGGCATGGATCAAGAAAATTTTACCAATTGGGGTTAACTGGATATTCCGGCCGATTTTCTCGAATAAAAGTACGCCAAGCTCATCTTCCAGTCTGGAGATTTGCCGGCTGATTGCTGATTGTGCGATATGCAGGTGTTCTGCGGCTTCTGAGACGTGTTCCCTCTCGGCGACTTCAACAAAATAACGTAATTGTCGTAGTTCCATTTATTCATCCTCCTGCCATTCATCTCAAATTGAGATGGATTCTACTAGAATTATATATTGTTTATATCGATTTGAAAACCTAGAATAAATGTAAGTGACATAACGGTGTAAGAATACGATGGGGGCGATTAATATGACATACAATCAAATACCAAAAGCACGAGGGCTCTACCATCCTGAATTTGAACATGATGCATGTGGGATCGGTTTATACGCTCATTTAAAAGGGCTTGCTACACATGACATCGTCAAACAAGGACTGAATATGCTGTGCCAATTAGATCATCGCGGCGGACAAGGCAGCGATCCCCTTACAGGAGATGGCGCAGGATTAATGGTACAGATTCCTGATGAATATTTCAGGCTGGCATGCCCGGAAATGAATTTGCCGGCAAAAGGACGCTATGGTGTAGGCATGCTCTTTTTCTCTAACAATGATGATGAACGGAATGAAATCGAAGCTCGTTTGAATGCATTTATCGAACAAGAGGGCCAAACGTTATTAGGCTGGAGAACGGTTCCTGTTGATGCAACGAAAATCGGGGAGGTCGGCAAGGAGACATGTCCGACGATCCGCCAAGTATTCATCGGGGCAAGCGTAGAGATGACCGATGATTTAGCTTTTGAGCGTAAATTGTTCGTTATTAGAAAACAAGCTGAAAACTGGGCCCGGGAACGCGGCAATCGTTTTTATTTTGCCAGCCTTTCAAGTGCTACGATCGTATACAAAGGATTGTTGACGCCAGAGCAGGTGGATGCTTTTTATCTTGATCTCCAACAGGAGTCTTTCGTTTCCGCTTTCGCTTTAGTGCATTCCCGCTTCAGTACGAATACTTTTCCTAGCTGGGAACGGGCACATCCAAACCGTTACCTGATCCATAATGGTGAAATCAATACGCTTAGAGGTAATGTGAATTGGATGAAAGCGCGTGAGCAGCAGTTTGTTTCGGAAGCATTCGGGGATGACCTGCAAAAGGTCCTGCCTATTCTGGATATAGACGGCAGTGATTCCTCGATTCTTGATAATGCACTTGAATTCTTCGTGCTTGCCGGGCGTAAACCGGCACATGCGGCGATGATGCTCATTCCTGAACCGTGGACGGAAAATCCGCATATGACGAAGGAAAAGAAAGCATTTTACGAATATCATAGCATGCTCATGGAGCCATGGGATGGACCGACGGCCATATCCTTTACGAATGGCAAGCAAATCGGCGCCATCCTTGATCGAAATGGTTTAAGGCCGGCAAGGTATTATGTAACAAAAGATGATTACATCATTTTCTCCTCTGAAGTCGGCGTGATCGATGTGGAGCCGGAGAATGTATTATATAAAGATCGTTTAAGCCCAGGCAGAATGCTTTTAATAGATTTAGAGGAAGGCCGTATTGTTTCCGATGAAGAGATCAAGTCGGAAATGGCGCAGGAAAATCCATACCAGCAATGGCTGGACGAACAGCTTGTTCAATTAAGTGACGAAGAACCTGTCCTCGAAGGGGAGCCTTTGAGTGATTTATTATTCAGGCAAAAAGCGTTCGGATACACGTATGAAGATGTCCAAAAGTATTTACTGCCGGTCATTAACGAAGGTAAAGATCCACTGGGCAGCATGGGCAATGACATTCCGTTAGCGGTCTTATCAGATCGCCCGCAATCGCTTTTCAACTATTTCAAACAATCTTTTGCACAGGTAACCAACCCGCCGATCGATTCGCTGCGTGAACAGATCGTCACGTCAACGATGACATTTCTCGGTGCGGAAGGAGATTTGCTGAAGCCGGATGAAACGAACAGCCGCCGCATTCAATTGGATTCACCTGTTTTGACGCCAGGTCAAATGCAGCAGTTGAAAGAAAATGCCTATCCTGAATTCAGGAGCAAAGTCATTCACACTTTATTTTCAGAAGATTTAGAGAGTGGACTCGATCGCATCTGCCGTGAAGCGGAACAAGCGATCGCTGATGGTGTCAGCCTTTTGATATTATCTGACAAGGATATGAGCAAAGAAAAAGCTGCGATTCCTTCCCTGCTGGCTGCGAGCGCCCTTCATCAAGAGCTGATCCGCCATGGTAACCGTACGAAGGTGAGCATTATCGTTGAATCGGGGGAAGCAAGGGAAGTCCATCATTATGCATCCCTAATCGGGTATGGAGTGGATGCGATTTACCCGTATCTTGCCTATGAAACATATAAGCAGGCGGTATTGGAAGGCAGTTTGGCCACCAGCTACGAAGAAACGGTAAGGAAATATGTAAGCTCTGTGACAGAAGGCATCGTAAAAGTGATGTCGAAAATGGGGATTTCAACGATTCAAAGTTATCGCGGCGCACAAATTTTCGAAGCGGTCGGAATCGGTGCTGATGTGATCGAACGCTATTTCAGCGGTACGGCATCGCAGCTTAGTGGGATCGATTTGGTAACGATCGCAGATGAAGCGTTGATTCGCCATAGGAAAGCTGCAGCCGATTCCCTTGATGAAACGCTTGAAAGCGGAAGTGACTTTCAATGGAGAAAAACAGGGGAACATCATGCTTTCAATCCTAAAACGATCCATACATTGCAATGGGCGTGCCGGAAAGGCGATTATAATTTATTTAAGCAATATTCAAACTTGGCGAATGAAGAGAGACTCGGGTTTTTACGGAATTTATTCTCGTTCGATCAAAAACGCCAAAGCATTTCAATAGATGAAGTGGAATCCGTGGAATCCATCGTCAGCCGATTCAAAACGGGTGCGATGTCATTCGGTTCATTGAGTCAGGAAGCACATGAAACATTAGCGATTGCGATGAACCGTTTAGGCGGAAAAAGCAATAGCGGTGAAGGCGGGGAGCACCCTAGCCGTTACCAACTTGATGAAAACGGCGATAATCGCCGCAGCGGTATTAAACAAATTGCGTCCGGCCGTTTTGGAGTGAAAAGCCATTACCTTGTTAATGCCGATGAACTTCAAATCAAAATGGCGCAAGGTGCTAAGCCGGGTGAAGGCGGCCAGCTGCCCGGGAACAAAGTATATCCTTGGGTTGCAGAGGTCCGCGGTTCCACACCGGGTGTCGGCCTGATTTCACCGCCTCCGCATCACGATATCTATTCGATTGAAGATTTGGCACAGCTGATCCATGATTTGAAAAATGCGAACCGTGATGCCAGGATCAGCGTCAAGCTTGTGTCAAAAGCAGGCGTAGGCACGATTGCAGCCGGCGTGGCCAAAGGAGCCGCAGATGTCATCGTTATCAGCGGGTACGATGGCGGTACGGGTGCATCACCAAAAACGAGTATCAAACATACTGGTCTTCCTTGGGAGCTGGGTCTTGCCGAAGCACACCAAACATTGATGCTGAATGGCCTGCGCAGCCGTGTTGTCCTTGAAACGGATGGGAAGTTAATGACGGGACGCGATGTGGTCATGGCAGCTATCCTTGGAGCGGAAGAATTCGGCTTTGCTACAGCACCGCTTGTGGTCCTAGGCTGTGTCATGATGCGTGCTTGCCATTTGGATACTTGTCCTGTCGGGGTAGCTACCCAAAACCCTGAACTTCGCAGCAAATTCACTGGAGATGCGGATCATGTCGTGAATTTCATGCGCTTCATCGCTGAGGAAGTCCGGGAAACGATGGCTGAGCTTGGCTTTAGAACACTGGAAGAAATGGTCGGCCGCACTGATGTTTTACAAGTGAGCGAGCGGGCGCAAAACCATTGGAAAGCGAAGCATCTGGACTTGACGACACTTCTTTTCCAACCGGAGGGGATTCGTACGTATCAACTTCCTCAAAACCATAAAATAGAAGAATCTTTGGATATCCGTGAGATTTTACCTGTTGTGGAGCCTGCTTTAAATGACCAAACCCAGGTGGATGTCAGCTTCCCGATTACCAACGTGAACCGTGTGGTCGGAACGATTGTCGGCAGTGAAGTATCCAAACGCTACGGTGAGGAAGGGTTGCCTGAAGATACGATTACACTTCGTTTTACAGGATCGGCGGGCCAGAGCTTTGGAGCGTTCATTCCAAAAGGGATGTCGATGTATTTGACTGGTGATGTGAATGACTATGTTGGGAAAGGCTTATCTGGCGGGAAGATCATTGTCACGGCACCTTCTGGCAATCAGATCGAGGCCGGGGACAATGTAATTGCCGGAAATATCGCCTTATATGGTGCAACAAGCGGCGAGGCCTACATTAATGGCCGTGCGGGAGAACGATTTGCCGTACGGAACAGTGGAGTCAATGTCGTCGTTGAAGGAATAGGAGACCATGGCTGTGAGTATATGACAGGCGGACGCGTGGTCATTCTGGGTGACGTCGGCAAAAACTTTGCGGCAGGCATGTCAGGCGGCATCGCTTATGTACTTGCTGATGATGCAGAAGAATTCAAGGCATTATGCAATGGTGAAATGATAGAATTCGAGACGCTTGATGATATGGGTGATGCCAACGAGGTAAAAGAAATGCTTTACAGCCACCTTCATTATACAGAAAGTGCCAAAGCATCGTATGTACTGGAGAACTGGGAGGATTTCGCCAAGAAATTCGTAAAAGTCATTCCGAAAGATTACAAACGGATGATCAAAAGCATCAATGAGCAGAAGCGTGCAGGGCTAACGGATGAAGAAGCGATCATGAGTGCATTCCAAGCAAATGCCGTTCAAGATAAAAAAATCACTAAACAAGCTGTGATGCAGTAAGAAAGGGGAGAGAAAGATGGGAAAAGCAACAGGATTTATGGATTATCCGCGAGAAAAACCAAAAGACCGGAATCCTCTCACTCGTTTAAACGACTGGAGAGAGTATACAGCTCCTTTCTCTGATGAAAAGTTAAGTACACAGGGAGCGCGGTGTATGGACTGCGCTACCCCTTTCTGCCATATGGGCATGGAATTGAACCGAGTCACTACGGGCTGTCCGATTCATAATCTTATTCCGGAGTGGAATGATTTGGTGTACCGCGGCAGATGGAAAGAAGCATTGGACCGTTTATCGAAAACGAATAATTTCCCTGAATTCACCGGGCGCGTCTGCCCGGCCCCTTGTGAAGGGTCTTGTACGGTAGCGATAAGCGATCCTGCCGTTACCATCAAGAACATAGAACGGACCATCATCGATAAAGGATTTGAAAATGGCTGGATAACGCCTCGCATCCCTGAAAGCAGGACCGGCAAGAAAATTGCCATCATCGGTTCAGGCCCGGCAGGATTGGCGAGTGCCGACCAGTTGAATCAAACAGGTCATTCGGTCACGGTTTATGAGCGCTCAGACCGTGCAGGCGGGCTGTTGACATACGGAATCCCGAACATGAAACTTGAAAAGGATATCGTTGCACGCCGAATCAAATTATTGACCCAGGAAGGCATCGATTTCATTACCAATACAGAAGTTGGCAAAGATATAACAGCCGAAGAACTGAAAGATCAGTATGATGCAGTCATCCTTTGCACAGGTGCCCAAAAGCAGCGTGACCTGGTAATTGAAGGACGTGAGGCATCAGGCATTCACCTTGCAATGGATTACTTGACTACATCGACTAAAAGCCTGCTGGATTCCAATTTTGAAGACGGCAAGTTTATAGACACGAAGGGGAAGGACGTCATCGTAATCGGCGGCGGGGATACAGGAGCTGACTGTGTCGCAACTGCCCTTCGCCAGGGATGTAAGAGCGTCGTACAATTCGGGAAGCATCCGATCCTTCCGACAGCCCGTACATCTGATAATATGTGGCCAGCCTACCCGAATGTCTTTTCCCTTGATTATGCGTATGAAGAAGCGGAAGCGAAATTTGGTGCAGATCCGCGTCAATATTCAATCCAAACAAAAAAAATCGTCGCCGATGAAAATGGCAACGTTAAAGAACTGCACACAATCTCCATGGAAAAAATCAAAGGCGATGACGGAATGTACATTTTCAGGGAAGTTCCTGGAACTGAAAAAGTATGGCCTGCACAATTCGTTTTCATCGCAATCGGATTTGAAGGAACGGAAATGCCGCTATTAACTCAATTTGGCGTAGAAACAGTCAATCAAAAAATTGATGCCGTCTATGGCGAATACAGAACGAATGTCGAAGGGGTTTTCGCTGCCGGAGATGCAAGAAGAGGGCAAAGCCTCATCGTTTGGGCAATCAATGAAGGCCGAGAAGTGGCAAGAGAAGTGGACCGCTACTTGATGGGCGCAACCGTATTGCCTTAATTTCAAAAAAAGAAGTGCCATTATGGCGCTTCTTTTTTTCTGTGGTGGGAAATATGTGCCCGCGAGTAAATGCCCCGAATTCTCGAGTAAAACGCCGAACTCACGAGTAAAAGAGCCGAATTCACGAGTAAAATGCCGAAACTCACGAGTAAATGTACAAAACTCACGAGTAAATGCCTCGAATTCACGAAATGCAACGGAAAAAACACGCTTAGGGGAATTCCTATGCGTGTAAGTGTATTATTTCAAGCTAAATGGGCAAGTATTGTTCACAGATGATGATATCATCGTCTTTTAGAACATAAGGATGTGTTTCCAGCAGGATGGTTTTCAGGTAGTCTGGCATCCTTTCACCTTTGTACGCACAAATTAATGGAAATGACAGCAGATTTACAGCTTTGTCTACTGTTCTCTCAAACTCCTCTATGATATGCAGGGGCTCTTCCAAGGTTGCCCATTCCACATGTGCCCATGATCGGAAAGAGATTTTATTATCTACATAGGGCTGTACCGTTTTATTAAAGTATTCTTCGATTGCAGGAGGATGGTAACTGCCGCTTGAGCAATAGAAATCGAAGTTGTTCACAAAGTGAAGGAGCTCCATTTGATCTTTCGTTAACCGAGTGCTTAGTTCTTTATGAATAATGGGGTAAATACGGTCATTTTCAACAAGAATGACGTAATCTCCCGCCATGATGCCATCTTGGATATAACTTAAAACTTGTTTAATGTAATTTTCCATTTCATTATAGGAATACAGCACATGAATATTTTTTTGATCTTCGAACAACTGATTCATTTTGCTTTTCAATATATCAATCCTTCTTTCATGTATCGCTTCCATTATACTAGAATCCCATAGCAGGACAAAATGAGAGTTTTTTTAACAAGGACAAAAAGCAATCCTTCTCCATTGAAGGATTGCTTTTCCGTTTTATTTCAGCCGTTCGATCAGGTCGGTCATTTTATCCAAAGTGGTTATGTTCTGGTTGCATTTCATGCTGTCCAGACAAATATAATTCCCTTTTTTAATGAATGTCCCTTGGACGGTTCCTTTTGTTTCAGACATGAACATCCCTACTTCTTCAAAGCGGCTGCATATGGCACAGATCCCTTTTTTGTTGGCAGGTTTAATGGTTCCATGCAATCCGGTGAGTTTATGATGATGGGGGGCAATGATGAATTTCTTTCCGGATCCGACATCATCCCATCCCAGGTATGAAATCTCTCTCAAATCGATGTTTTCCAGCAAAGGGGTTTTTAATTTCTTTGCTTTAGGAAATAGTTTTTTTATCGTTTTTTCGGTTACTTCTTTAAATGGGATCACAAAGGGCTTCACCTGTAAGAGAAAGGCTTCGGCTTGTGCGGGATCTTTGATGGTATCCACTGGGTCCAGCAGTTGTTTTTGCTCTTCGCTCAAGTCACTGAATAAGCTTAGTACCCTTTCTTTGGCGACTGTTTTCAGGGTGTTGATCACATCCTTATCGTTGGCAGTCGCGTGTCCATTTATGAGAATTTGTGTTTGGGATTTTATGAAGTTATACTGCTCGCTCCTGATAAAAGGTTCCATTTTCTTCACTCCTGTTTCTGCAAGTGTACCGTTTCTCTTTACTTTACATAAATTGCATTTGCTTTAAAAGGGGGAAAACGACTAAGAAACATACTCGGCATACAAATAGCACTGATATCATTATCAGTGCTACCCGTGTAATCCTATTTAGAATAAACGATTTTCTTGATGGTTTCCGCGGAGAGAAAATGTTCCTCGGCTAATTGATGGATGGAATGCCCGTCTTTGAATGCGTATTTTATAGAGGCATTTCGGTCATCGATCAATTCCCGTGATCCCGAACGGGTTCCCCATTTGTGATGGGCTTTTTCGGGTTTAGGGATATATATGGTTTCACCTTGCACATACTTTTGAATTTCAACGATCAGCTTTTCAGGTAAAACGGCCGTCGCTTTTACATACTTCATTTCTGCCAGCCCCTTATTCTTTATTAAGAATGAAATAAGGTGCAAAGCCGAATATTAGAAATGATAAGGCGGGCGATTAAATTTAGCTTAATTCAACCCCATGCAAAGTATCGCCTCCAATACTAGGCTTTGCATGAGACGCTGCAGAAGGTGGCATTAACATTCGTATTGCCATCTTTACACCTCCCCTTTGTGTTTCTGAAGAACACGTGTTGTTCTTATTATAAAATAGATTAGGGTGGTTGCCAAACTTTTTCCAATGTTAAAGCTGAATCGGCGGGCTGATTGTTTGATAATGTTCTGAGTCCATGAAATAATTTGGAGGGAAACCAAACTAACCATTATGGGAGCTGACTTTATGAAAGTATTCGTAGTTGGGGCAAATGGGCAGATCGGTAAACATCTTGTAGATTTATTAAAAGACAGCCCGGATCATAGTGTACGGGCGATGGTTCGCAAAGAAGAACAAAGTGAGCATTTAAAGAAAAATGGAATTGAATCCGCAGTCGTCAGTTTAACTGGATCAGTGGATGAGATTGCGAATGGGGCAAAAGGCTGCGATGCCATCGTGTTCACAGCAGGGTCCGGAGGTAGCACCGGTGCTGATCAAACGCTGTTGATTGATCTGGATGGTGCAGTCAAAACGATTGAAGCGGCAGAAAACCTGGGAATCGACCGATTCATCATGGTGAGTGCTTTTCAGGCCAATAATCGTGAAAACTGGAATGAAGCCATCAAACCGTATTATGTAGCCAAGCACTATGCGGATAGGGCATTGTTACAAAGCGATTTAAATTATACGATCATTCGGCCCGGCGGTCTGGTTAATGAACCGGGAACGGGCAAAGTGACCGCCGCCGAGGAATTGGAAAGAGGCTCGATTGCCCGTGAAGATGTGGCTCGAACGATTCTTGCTTCATTGACCGATGAAAATACCTATAAGCGTTCATTTGATTTAATCTCTGGCGATACTGCAATCGCGGAAGCCTTGAGGAAAATTTAACGTAAAACAGGGGCAGAGCCACTCAGGGGGAGTGGACTCTGCTTATTTAATTCCTTCGATATGCTTGATGACCTTCGCTGGGTTTCCACCGACAACAACGCCTTCAGGAACATCCTTTGTTACGACGGCCCCTGAGGCAACGACGGAATGACTCCCTATTGTAACGCCAGGATTGATGATGGCCCTTCCGCCAATCCATACATGATCACCTATCGTAACCGGTTTTCCGTATTCCACTCCAGAACTGCGTTCAAAGGGATCCAGCGGATGTGTAGCTGTATAGATATGCACTCCGGGAGCCAACATGCAGTCCCTGCCAATTTTCACTTCACAAACATCCAAAATGACACAATCAAAATTAGCATAAAAGTTTTCCCCGACAGAAATATTGTATCCATAGTCACAACGGAAGGTGGGTTCAATATATACATTTAGTCCAGTGGAACCTAAAAGCCGTTTCAGCAGTGCAGTCCGTTTATCTCCTTCGCTTTCCGTTGTCTGATTGTATAACCGGGTCAACCTTCTGGCATTTTCCCTATCTCTGATTAATTCCGGATCAGCGGCGATGTAAGGTTTCCCGCTCACCATCTTTTCTTTTTCAGTATTCATGTGTGCGCCTCCTGTTTCTTTTTTTATATAGTTTGGAAAAAATATCTGAATATTAAAACACTTTTCCTGCAAAATAAATTGCAGTACTTTTTACTCAACTTTTCTGTTGAATCTAAATGCCTCTTTAGTTTTCTTAAAAAGAAGTAAGAAAAGAAAGATTTTTCCGAATAATGAATGAAATAGCTTTGACAAACGTTCCGCCGGATTTTATAGTAAGAAGAGTTATGGATGATTCATAGTTTCATGAAGGTCCATTTTAACAGATAAGTAGAATGGTTCGAAGTTATGTCATTTTTTTCGGAAATTGTGGACAACTTTTTCCTTCGTTAAGATAATCACAAAACAATGGAGGGCTCTATATGTCACAGAAAGCACCGCTGTCTTTTGTCATTGTAACAGGATTAATGCTTTTTGCTTTATTTTTTGGTGCAGGAAACTTAATTTTCCCTGCCATGCTCGGTCAATCCGCGGGGACCAATTTATGGTCGGCAAGTTTAGGGTTCATCATTACTGGTGTTGGACTGCCATTCATTACAATATTGGCCTTTGGTTTTTCAGGCAAAAATGATGTTCAATCGCTTGCAAGCAGGGCACACCCGTTATTCGGCATCATTTTCACAGTCGTTCTTTATTTATCTTTGGGACCGCTGTTCGCGCTTCCCAGAACGGGGAGTGTATCCTACGAAATAGGGATTAAACCTTTCCTATCTAATGATGTCGGTTTTTTACCATTGCTGATATTCACGATCATATACTTTGGGATTGCCTGTTTATTATCCATCAATCCATCAAAAATGCTCGATATCGTCGGAAAAATATTAACACCTTTATTATTGATTTTCATCGGGATCCTCATTGTGGTCGCAATTATTAACCCAATGGGTGAAATCCAATCACCAGCGGCAGATTATTCAGATAATTCTTTCTTCAAGGGATTTAAAGAAGGATATTTGACCATGGATACGCTGGCCGGATTTGCATTTGGGATCATCGTCATCAATGCGATCAAAGATAGAGGGATAACATCAAGAAAAGAAGTGTTGGGCTTCTGTCTGAAAGCCGGCTTAATAGCTGCCACCTTGTTGGTGATCGTTTATGCGTCTATAACTTATGTAGGTGCAACAAGTGTGGAAAAACTCGGTCAACTGGGTAATGGCGGAGACGTTTTGGCTCAAGCCTCGAACCACTTTTTCGGACCGGCTGGTGCCGTGTTGTTAGGGTTGATTGTAATCGCTGCATGCTTGACGACAAGCATCGGTTTGATAACGGCTTGTGCTACGTATTTCAATAAAATACTGCCTGCCGTATCGTATAAATCATATGTCGTCATCTTCTCCGTTTTCAGTGCGGCCGTTGCCAATGTAGGTTTGACCAAGCTGATTTCCATTACAGTGCCTGTGTTAACGGCGCTTTATCCCGTTGCGATCGTTTTGATTGTTCTTACGTTCTTCCATTCCTTATTCAAAGGGAAATCGGAGGTATATTTAGGAAGCTTATTATTAACGGCCATCATCAGCATAATGGATGGAATAGTGGCATCAGGCATTAAACTGGATGCCGTTTCGGACCTTTTCACTCAATACCTTCCACTATATAGTGTAGGGGTGGGCTGGGTGATTCCTGCCATCATCGGCGGTGTATTGGGCTATATGGTATACCTATTGAAAGGTGATCCCAAGGAAGCCTATTAAGGGATATCATTCTCTAACATAGAATCTTGAAAGGAGCTGTCTTGATGACAGCTCCTTAGTTTGTCTACAAAAGTGAGTTCGGAATGCTATCACCCGCCCCCTGTTTTGATGAGTCTTGGCATCGGCGGAAAGGGAGCGGATTTCAGAAATCAAGCTGGAACGTCTTTTACATAAAAAGCTGCAGCGATCTAGTTCTATATGGTTTTTTATTGTTTTATGAACTCTCATTGGATTGAAGAAATTTGCGACACTCCTGCCGAATATCTGGCTAGCCAAGACCCCACAGCCGCTTGCGGTGAGGAGGCTTGGCAGACAGTCGGCGGAAAGGGAGCGGATTTCAGAAATCAAGCTGGAACGTCTTTTACATAAAAAGCTGCAGCGATCTAGTTCTATATGGTTTTTTATTGTTTTATGAACTCTTATTGGATTGAAGAAATTTGCGACACTCCTGCCGAATATCTGGCTAGCCAAGACCCCACAGCCGCTTGCGGTGAGGAGGCTTGGCAGACAGTCGGCGGAAAGGGAGCGGATTTCAGAAATCAAGCTGGAACGTCTTTTACCTAAAAAGCTGCAGCGAACTAGTTCTATATGGTTTTTTATTGTTTTATGAACTCTTATTGGATTGAAGAAATTGGCATCGGAGTAAGAGAGCGGATTTCAGAATGAAAAACTGCAGGGGAGACTCGCTTTATTCCGAGTTTATCTACAGTCGGGGAGCTGTCTTGATGACAGCTCCTTTTCTTAGTGTTTGTTTTTAATGGGAAAGAGCCTTAAAATGTTCAGAAAGGGGTGTAGGAACATAATGATCAATCGATTACCAACAGAAATAGCAAATATATTACAAACAAGCAAAAAGAATCCTGCTCAATTTGAGGAATTGATCAGGAGCGGCGGATATCTGCCTCCCGAGATGGAATTGATGGTGGATGCCATCACGGCCTTGAGCATGGGGAAGAATATCCTTTTGAAGGGGCCGACAGGGGCTGGAAAGACAAAGTTTGCCGAGACTTTATCGAACTTATTCAACCAGCCGATGTTCAGCGTCAACTGCTCAGTCGACTTGGATGCCGAAAGCTTATTGGGCTTCAAGACGCTGGCTTACAAAGAGGAAAAACAAGTGATAGAATTCGTACCTGGACCAGTGACCAATTCGATGAATCACGGTCACTTCTTATATATAGATGAAATCAACATGGCAAAACCGGAAACTCTGCCGCTTATCAATGGTGTGCTTGATTACAGAAGGACGATTACGAATCCGTTCACGAATGAAGTCATAAAGGCAAAAGAAGGCTTTAATGTGATTGCTGCAATCAACGAAGGGTATGTTGGGACAGTGCCGTTGAACGAAGCGCTAAAAAATAGGTTTGTCGTCATTGAAGTTCCATATATCGAAGGGGAGCAGTTAAAACAATTGATAGAAACCAATACAAAGCTGAAGGATCCAAGAAGTATTGATTTGTTCGTTAAACTGTCGAGTGATTTGATAAATGCCGTGAATCAAGGGAAGGTGGCTGAAGATGCGGCGTCGATCAGGGCTTTGCTTGATGCTTGCGATCTGAGTGTGTTGATCCCGCCGAAACGGGCGATTCTTCGTTCCATTGTGGATAAGTTGGACGAGGAACGGGAGCGTGAGTTCGTGAAGAACTTGGCTGACACATTATTCTAACTAGGAGAATGCCTCATGAAGTATATCCGGTTCAATGATTCAATAATAGATACGGCACTTTTTTTACAGCTTCAGGATCTCTCGACTGTTTTATCCGGCATTCCTGAGCTGGAATTCGAATACAATTATGGCTCCTTCATTGATCTGATCGAGAATAAGGTCACTGCCAGCCACTTTTGGGAAAATGGCAATAAGGAAGTGAAGGAAGCAGGGCTGAAAACGGACGTGCTTCTTAGAACGATAGGCACGCTGCATCATACAACAATCCAGAGCATGAAGGAGTACCAGGACAGCATCGGGGAAAGTTCGCTTCCGAAGTTTGCAGCCCAATTATTCGCTTTGCTGGAAGATTTGCGATTGGAAGAATTGGTGAAGAAAGAAAGACCAGGCACGAAGAAATGGTTTTCGGTAAGGGGGGCTTACCTTAAACAATATTTCGAAAGCCAATTGGCGACGAATGTCACCAGAAGTTTTGCACTGGATGAATTATATTGCCTCATATATTTACTGCTTCAATCTGACAGGCCGGATCCGATTTTTCCTAGAGCCAATGAAAGGCAGCTGGAAGAACTGGAGAAACTCAAACCGTTCATCCATGCGGTCTTTGATGCCACTAAAACCAGTGATATCACGAGAATTTGCGAGCAAATCGTTTTCCGTGTGAACGATGGCTACGAAGATACGATGAATGAATATTTCATTTTCCCCATTGCAAGTGTGGAAAAGTATAAAGCAAATACCTTATTTGATGAACTGACTAGAAATGATGAACTGTTGAACGATGATACAGGTGATGCAGACGAAGAAAAAAGTGAGTTCATTGATGAAAAATTCTCGACTTGGCATCGGGAGAACAAGAACAGCGAAAGTAATTCGACGTTTCTCCAATTTGAATTGGAGCAGGGAACGAAAACAAGCCTGATGGGCGGAGGTGCCCGGGAAGCGGAAGATGCCGACCAAGCACTGGCTTCGATCCAGGGTTCATCAGGGGAAAGTCAACAAAAGGAATACAATCAGCAAGAAACGTTGGAGAAGAAACAAACCAATATGGGCAAAAGCGGTGAACATCCATTTGGTGAAGAAAATAAAGACGTCGTTCAGGTAATCAAAGAAGCCAAAGTACCAACACTTACGGAAGAGAAACGCTACCGAGAGTTTGTTGCGGATATCGAACCGTTCAAGAGGAAACTCTCCAGTACCATTGAAAAGACGCTGGAAAATAAAAAGAACGCACCAAGAAAAGATTTGGTTTTTGGCCGTTTATCAAAGAAATTACTCCCGCTTGTATTTGAAGAAAATCCAAGGGTCTTTTATAAAAAGAACCAGGATTCTAATGAAATGGATGCCGTATTCACATTGCTTATCGATTGCTCGGCTTCCATGCATAACAAAATGGATGAAACGAAACGAGGGGTCGTCCTGTTTCATGAAGTGCTGAAGAAGTTAAGGATCCCCCACTCGATCGTGGGTTTCTGGGAAGATGCCAATGAAGTGAGGGAAGGATATCAGCCAAACTACTTCCATGTGATCCAGTCCCATTCCGATTCTCTTTATCTAAACTCAGGAGCTAAAATCATGCAGCTTGAGCCAGAGGAAGACAACCGCGATGGATACAGTATCAGGGTTGCCACAATGGAATTGGAAAAAAGGCGCGAAAAAAACCGTTTCTTGCTCGTATTTTCCGATGGTGAGCCGGCGGCAAGCGATTATGATCAAAATGGCATTGTCGATACACACCTTGCTGTTTCGGAAGCCAGGAAAAAGGGCATCGAAGTCATCGGCCTGTTTTTAGCGGATGGAGGCATCGATGAGAGTGAAGAGATGACGATGAAAAACATCTATGGCAAAGAACGCCTGATGATTCCGAGTGTAGCTGAATTGCCAGAGCAATTTACACCGCTGTTAAAAAAATTGCTGCTGAAATCCATTTAAGAAATATATAGATAAAAAGGCAGTAGGATTCAAGTTTTGGATCTTACTGTTTTTTTTGGCTTTGTCAACTATTGGTGGAAACTTAAAATGAACGTCGAATGGGATTTCTTTTGTCGTGATTGGGGTAAACCATAGATGAGGAAGTGATCATTTTGATGAATGTACTTTTTATGCTGCTTTATTTTATAATCATTGTTCTTGTAATTGAAATATCGGTAACCTTGATGAAATTGACTGGATTAAAAAGCACAGTGGCAAGATTTCAGGTTATTTCCATGCTGACGGGCACTGGTTTTACAACTGACGAGTCAAAATCCATTATCGATCATCCCGTTCGAAGGAAAATAAGCATGTTCTTAATTTTATTTGGTGCATTCTCGCTTGCTGTCATCATTTCATCGATCAGTACATTGCTTACAGATGATCTGCGTTTGATGGAGTTAAGCATCATTATTGGAATCCTGCTGGTTTTAACCTTTTTGGTGAAGGTTCCATTCCTGAATAATAGATTCGATGAAAAGTGAAATGTACAATCATTATGAATTATGGGAACACCCGATAGAAGAGGTCTTATTTTTAGAAGATGAAGACGTGGTCATGGAAATCGATATTTATGAGGACTCGGAGTACATCGATGTCAAAGCCTTTGATGTCATTTCACATGGAGCCGACATCAATATTTTATTTATTGAAAGCGGAGAGGTGAAAATCAGAAAAGAGCTATACGAGTATAAAATCAAATTAGGGGATAATCTCTTTTTATATGGAAATAAAAAAGAGATAGAAGAAACATTCTCAAAAGAAATCGAAGAGATGAAGAAGAAGAAAAGTGCCTCGGACTGAAAAGATCCCAGCCTATATTAAGGCTGGGATCTTTTGAGGATTGTCTTCATTAATGTTTTTTATTCGGTAATTTCTGAGCGGGATTCCCATTACCTTGACGGCGCATATTGCCTTGTTCCTTTTTTTGCTGCTCTTGAATGCTTTCAACAAACTCCTTTGAACTTTTCATGGAATGTACCTCCTCCGTTATTTTCTTTTTTACTATAACCAGAAGAGGTGGAATTCATGAGTATGGAAGAAATGTTGACTTTCTAAATAGGATAGATGGTAATGTGTGGAATTAAAATGTTTTTTATGAAATGAAACCACCCCGACCTACTAGCATAGCACCAAACGAGACTTCTCTAAACCCTTCATTAATAGCCTTCAAAAATTTCTGATAAGTTAAACCCGGCTAATTAAACCAACAACGATACTTTTATATAAAAAGTCCTTCCATTTATTAATAAACAAGCTTTTGCTAAAACGCCAGTTACGTGTCTCAAATTTGGGAATTTGAATTTCAAAGATGAAACTCCATGATGCGATTCAGATGATTTAATTGAATTATTAAAAACCACGTACGTTTTAGATTAGGAGGGATTATATAAAAAAATTATTAGCAGTTTTAGTTGGTTTTTTAATATGCTTAACGATTATTCCATCATTTATATTTGCTGCTGAAAATGAAGGGGAAAATGCATTAGATTATTCGACCGAGGATTTATTTGGAACTTTTGATTATAATATTATTGAATCGCCAATATTATTCACCGAAGAACCTAAAGTTGAATACAGAGAGTTAATGCAACCAACAAACGGTAAACTATCGTCTCGATCTAGTATAGGATGGAAGGATCATACAAAAGTTTCAAGCTGGACAGAAAAGAGTAAAGTGTCTTTACGTTGGCATCCAGCTTTTTCCGGTAAAAACTACAATATAAGTTATTATAATTTTTCTAATTCAAGTACCTCGATTTCTGTAGCTTTAGGAGGGGCATATGGGAGTGTTTCAGTTTCATATAGTCCTAAAGGTTCCGGGTACTCAATTAAAGCGAACCCGAAAAAATGGAGTAGACCTGCGATCTATGGAGATTTAATCGCTACCAAATATCGGGTAAAATCATATACAGGCGCTGGAAAACTAATAAGCACAACTTATGTAACGTACTATCATACAACAAAAACTTATATAAAAATTTTGTATTAGGATAAAGGGTTGATATAAAATTTTCAAAAAATCATCTTTATTTTTTCTAGTTGGCATATTATTAGTTGTTTGTTTTGTTAGCAGTGATAAATTGGGATTATTCGAAGATGTACCACCTTCAATTGTTTGGGAAGGACAATCTTATAGAATTACTGATGAATCTGTTGAAATTCAAGATATAGGAAATGATGCAGGGGAAGTTATTCGAAAAATAAGTAGCAATAAGACTCCTGATAACCATGGAGAATCTAATGTTTTAGAAAAGGGAACAAAAATCTTCGAATCTAAAATACAATTTGAGGATGAAAATTATAAGGAATTAGTCATTCAAATAAATAATAAAGAGTATATAAAAGCGTACCCAATGTTAGGAATTTAATACAAGGAAAAAATGTTCTCTTTTTTTTAAAGTGGACATTTTTTCCTTGCTCATCTTTTTACAAATATTTCTAAAGAGCTACATTTAATAGCCTTCTTCCGCTATTGTTGTATCTCATTAAATGCTAATCTATTCACAACTATTCCAATTTGTCCTATCTTCTGAAGTACAGCAAATATTTCTCAGCTGAAGAATGAGAAAGCCCCTCCTGCTGCAAGCCTGTAGATATACAGTCAGGGGGGTGCTGATGTATTGGTGTTTGTTCCACAAGTGAGTTGAAAAGAATAAGGGTCAATCGTTTTAAATAACGCTATCTAATGTTAGAATACATTACATTAGAATATTTTGAATATTGACAAAAATAGGGTCGATATCTATAATAATCAATAATAATATCCATGAATAAACGTTTATTGGGGTTTTGCCTATGGAACGGACAATGACCGTCCGGGATTTATGTGCGTTGCATACTCAGTTAGTGGACAGTGATATTCAAATTCTTGAAAACCTATCAACGAATTTACCGTTGATAGCCGATTTGAATAAAGCGAATGTGTTTATTGATTGTCCGGTGCGTGAAGGGAAGCATGCCATTGTCGTTGCAGAGGCATGCGGACATTCCGTGAAATCGGTTTACGATCATCCGGTTGTCGGGAAATTTGCTTATGAGGCATTCGAACCGGCCGTATTTTATGTATTGCGCACCGGAAAGGACATGTTCGTGAATCGGGCATTGACTCAAGAGGGAGCGATGGTCCAGCAAAGTGTCGTTCCAATCAAGGGGGAATGCAATCGGGTCATCGCCGTTTTGATCATGGAAAAGGTGATTCATGAAGAACCTGTATCTTTCAATCAGTTTGATAGGCAAGATCAACAAAATTCCTTAGTTCCTGAATTTATCGAAGAGTCCATTTTCCTGATTAATAACCAAAACCGACTTGTTTATACGAATCCTGCTGCCATTAATTTAGTATCGGAAATATGTTTGACGGAATGTGTTTTAGGTGAATCGATATTCGATTACTTTCCTGGCTTTGCGGATGTTCTTGCTTCAAAAGAGGACATTTTGATGAAGGAAATGAACATTGGTAAAAAGATTATCCAACTAAAGAAGTTCCATTTGGGCAACAAGAATTCCAATGAAACGTTCATCATCATCCGGGACCTGACTGAACTGCGGGATAAAGAGAGGGAGCTGATCAGCAAGTCAGTAGCGATTCGTGAAATTCATCATAGGGTGAAGAATAATTTGCAGACAGTGGCCAGTTTGCTTCGGCTGCAAATGAGGTTAGGAGCCCCTGAAGAAAGCAAGCCCCATTTATTGGTCAGTTTGAACCGGGTTTTAAGCATATCGTCGGTTTATGAAATCATTTTGGCAAGCAGTCAGGTCGATCATGTGGATTTGCTGGAGCTTATTAGAAAAATAGGCGATATGATCGTTCATACGGAGGGGCAAGCCCGACAATGCCTAAGAATTGAATATAGTGGTGAGCTTCATTCGATTGATTCCGACATTGGCATTTCGGTCGCGCTGGTGGTGAATGAGCTCATTCATAATTGTGTGAAACATGCTTTCAAGGAAGGGACGGAAGGGAACATAACCGTATGCTTGCAAAAGGATGGTCCTGAATTGGAACTTCAAGTAAGAGATGATGGCATCGGATATTCACCTGCAGTGAAACCTTCTTTGGGGCTGGATATCATCCGCATGACGGTGGAAAATGATTTGGATGGGGAATTTTCGATTCAGCGGATTAAAGAAGGTACCCTGGCTTCTGTAAGATTTCCATACAAGAGGTAGGTGGGAGAAGTGGTCAAGAGGATTTTGGTCGTGGAGGATGAATCGATTGTTCTGCTTGATATAACGATCATGCTCAAGGATGCAGGATTCGATGTGGTTGGACATGCCCGTAATGGGGAGAAGGCGATTGAATTGGCACATGCACTGCAGCCGGATCTCGTTTTGATGGATATCAAAATGCCGAAAATGAATGGGCTTAAGGCTAGCGATGTGATATCCAATACCTTTCAGATTCCTGTCCTGCTTTTAACTGCATTCAGCCAGCGTGAATATATCGACGAGGCGAAGCGAGCGAACATCGTCGGATATCTTGTAAAGCCAATTACGGAGGCCAATCTGATTCCGGCAGTGGAGATAGCTTTGCTGCAAGCAGCCAATACAAAGAAGTATCAGGAACGAAATGCTCAATTGGATGAAACGCTCACAAATCGCAAAGTCATTGAAAAGGCAAAAGGAATCATCATGAAAAGGAAGAATGTTACCGAAGAAATCGCTTACAATAAGCTGAGAAGGCTTAGTATGGATAAGCAGCTTTCCATGGAGACGGTGGCACGTCGAATCATTGCAAATGATCAAAAACAAGTAAATAGATGAAGCAATGGCGCTTTGATGGACCAAATTGGTTGTAGGCAGGCATTTCTGCCGAAAAACCTAAGTTTGGGCTATAAGAGGCGTCTTTTTTTATACCCTTTTTTTAAGTCGATAGGCCAAATCAAATCGGAATTCAGGGGGAATATGTATGGAGATGGTAGGTAAATTCGTTATTTATATCATTATGGTGTGTGCCGTTGTCGGTGCTATTGCATCGATTAAAGACAGTGAGCAGGGCTTGGGGAAACAATTCATGGAAGGTTTGCATACCGTTGGCCATATATTTATCCCGGCAGCTGGAATCATGGCCTCGATCCCTTATTTATCTTGGTTCATCAATACAGTATGCGGCCCGGTTTTCGCTGCGATCGGTGCAGATCCAGCCCTCGCCGCAACAACGATTTTGGCGACGGATATGGGGGGGTACCAATTAGCGGCCGAGCTGAAGGAATCCTATGAAGGCTGGATCATGGCGATGATTGTCGGCTTTATGTCCGGGGCAACGATTGTATTCTCGATTCCAATGGGGCTTGCGATGCTGGAGAAGCGTGATCATAAATACATGGCACTTGGTGTCATGTCAGGAATCCTGACGATTCCGATTGGCGCTTTTATCTCAAGCGTGCTGGTGGTGGCGACGAATTCGAAAATCCGCGAAGTGATTTCCACGAATGCGGATTCTACATACGAATTCGCGTTGAGCTATTTGAAAATTGCCCTGAACCTTTCCCCGCTTCTTATTTTTGTGGTCTTGCTCGCGTTAGGTCTTTATTTCCTGCCGGATTTGATGATCAAAGGTTTCATGTGGTTTGGAAAAATATTGGATGCTGCGATTAAACTTGTACTCGTGTTTTCGATCGTGGAAATTTTCACAGGATTGTTTTCCAAAGTATTTGGTGCTTGGGGTTTCCATCCGATCATGGCCGATAAGGCAGACCAATTCCGTGCCCTGGAAACGGCGGGGTATATCGGGATAATGCTGGCAGGTGCATTTCCAATGATTTACCTGATTCAAAAATATGCAGGCAAGCCATTGGAAGCGATGGGCGGGGAAATCGGGTTGAGCAAAGCCGGGAGTGCAGGAATATTAGCCACGGTAGCCAATATATTAGCAATGTTCAAGCTTGTTAAAGAGATGCCGCCGAAGGATAAGGTCATAAACATTTCCTTCGCTGTGTGTGCAGCCTTCCTATTGGGTGATCATTTATCATTCACAGCCAACTTTCAGCCTTCCTTAATATTACCGATCATTGTCGGTAAGCTATCTGCCGGAGCGATTGGAATCGGTCTTGCTTACTGGCTGTCCGTTCCGAAAGCTTTGGAATTAGAAGAAAAGGATCGTGCAGCAGGAGTTATCGGCATAAATGAATATAAAACGAAAAACGAGGAAGAAAACAGCAATGAAATCCAAGTGGTGTAAAACTGGGGTGTGATTTTAATGAATGAACAGGTGGAACGAATCATCAGTGCAGGAATTGATATTGGCACCAGTACGACGAAACTTGTTATCAGCGAGCTTTCGCTTATGAATGTGGCGGGTGGCGGACAGGTGCCAAAAATCGAAATTACCGATAAGGAAATTCTGTATCGAAGTCCCATTTTCAGGACCCCGCTTGTATCCGAGACGGTAATTGACATACCTGCTGTTCAAAGAATGGTGGAAAGTGAATACCAAAAAGCAGGAATCACGATCAAAAGCATACAAACAGGGGCTGTCATAATCACTGGGGAAACGGCAACCAAACAAAATGCAGAAGAAATGGTGTACCGGTTATCTAAAGCGGCGGGGGAATTCCTTGTAGCGGCAGCCGGTCCGGATTTGGAGGGGATCATTGCCGCCAAGGGGTCCGGCGCCTATCAACATTCCATCAAGACAAGAAAGACTGTAGCGAACATAGACATTGGCGGGGGGACCGCAAATATTGCCGTATACCGTTCAGGCATGCTTTGCGGAACCTGCACACTGCATATAGGAGGCCGTTTGGTGGAGTGGGAAGGAGCGAGGGTAAGGGTTGCTCCTTCAATAGGAAAATGGCTGAAATCAAAAGGGCACTCTCCTTTGAATGGTGAAGGGGCAATCATCGCAAATGAAATGGCGAAGGTGCTTTCGAGGTTTTTGGCTGGCTCCTTCACAAAAGAAGATGAACTTCTATTAGTTGGGAAGGAGCCATCTTGGACAGAACGAATAGACGTGTTGATGTTCTCGGGCGGTGTCAGTGATTGCATCTATCATGAAGAACGGGAGGACGGAAGCTTCCGGGATATCGGCATGATGCTTGCCGCCTCTATCAAGGAAAGTGAAGAATTGGCCGCATGGGAGTGGGAACATCCCGTTGAAACGGTTCGGGCGACTGTACTTGGAGCAGGCGCACATACAACTGAAATCAGCGGAGCAACCATCGAAGTGAATGATTCTCATCTGCCAGTCCGTAATATTCCAGTCTATCGGGTCGATTTTCATGGCGTGCTTGATGATGTAGCCGCGAAAATGGCACAAGCTGTTCAGGATGCAATCACAATATACGACGCTTTGCAGGAGGGGCTGAATATTGCCTTTTATTTAACGAATTTACCCTATCAATCATTTCGGGACATTCACCGGCTCGCAGTCGCTTTTACCGAGGCACTGAAGCAAAAACCGAATCGGCAGCAGCCTCTGATCATTGTCATGGATAGTGATTATGGAAAGGCACTTGGTCAAACCATTCTAGCGAATCAACCGGATTTGCCGGTCATCTGTATTGATCAGACAGAAGTGGAACATGGTGATTATTTAGATATAGGAAGGCTGCTGCGGACAGGGGTCGTTCCGGTTGTAGTAAAAACGCTAACCTTCCACAGTTAGGAAAAGGAGGATCATACGATGAAATTATCCACTCAATTTTTTGGGGAAATCCATCAATTCAAATCGTTGAAAGAAGTCCTGGCCAAAGCGAATGAAGAGAAATCAGGAGATAGGCTTGCGGGAATTGCAGCAGATTCCGTTCAAGAACGGATTGCGGCGAAAGCGGTGCTTAGCGAACTGACTTTGGCGGACATCAGGAACTATCCCCTGCTCTCCCCGGAAGAGGATGAGGTGTCGCGGATCATAGACGGTCTAATCAATGGAACCATCTATCAATCTGTGAAGAATTGGAGCGTTGCCGAACTGCGTGAATATATCTTGAGTGACGAAACGACAGGCGAGGACTTAAAGCGATTAAGCAGGGGATTGAATAGTGAAATGATTGCAGCGGCAGCCAAGTTGATGTCGAACCTCGACCTTATCCATGCAGCCAATAAAATCGAAGTGCTCACCAAGAATAATAGTACGATCGGATACAAAGGAACGCTTGCTTCGCGCCTTCAGCCTAACCACCCGACAGACAATGTCGATGGCATGCTGGCCTCTTTAAAAGAAGGCCTCTCCTATGGAATCGGGGATGCACTCATTGGAATCAACCCTGTCGATGATTCGGTCGAAAGCGTAAAGCGGCTGCTTCATGCAACACAGGATGTCATCCAGAAATGGAACATCCCGACCCAAAATTGTGTGCTTGCGCATGTGACCACGCAAATGAAGGCCGTTCAGCAGGGGGCGCCTGCTGATATGATCTTTCAAAGCATAGCCGGAACGGAAACGGCCAATCGCTCTTTTGGAATTAACGTACAATTGCTCGAAGAAGCTAATGAGATCGCAAAGGCCTATGGCACCGGCACAGGCCCGCAGCATCTTTATTTTGAAACGGGGCAAGGCTCCGAGTTATCGGCCGAAGCGCATTTCGGTATCGATCAGGTGACGCTTGAAGCCAGAAACTATGGATTTGCCCGTTATTTTGACCCGTACATTGTCAATACGGTCGTCGGATTCATTGGACCTGAATATCTATATAACAGCAAGCAGGTCATCCGGGCCGGGTTAGAAGATCATTTCATGGGGAAAATGCATGGACTGCCGATGGGGGTTGATATTTGCTATACGAATCATATGAAGGCGGATCAAAATGATATCGAGGACTTGGGTGTACTTTTAACGGCGGCTGGTGTGAATTTCATCATCGCAACTCCGATGGGGGATGACTGCATGTTAAACTATCAGTCTTTGAGTTATCACGATATAGCGACTTTGAGACAAACGATGGATAAGCGGCCTGCCCCATTATATGAAGCTTGGCTGGAGAAGATGGGGATTATGGAGAACGGAAAATTAACGAAGCATGCCGGTGATCCAACTATATTTAACCATTAGGAGTGGATGATATGGGAATGAATAATAAGGAAGATTTGGATGCCATGATAGCGAAAACCCCTGCGCGGATAGGGGTAGGCAGGTCAGGGACCCGGCCGAAAACAGATTCTTGGCTGAAATTCCGTTTTGACCATGCCGCGGCCGTCGATGCTGTATATGGTGAAGTCAGTGATATTCTTTTGAAGCGCTTGGATTTATTCAAGGTGAAAACGAAGGCCGATGATAAGGAAGTCTATTTACGGCGTCCGGATTATGGCAGGAAGCTTTCGGATGAAGCAAAGCGGGTCATAGAAGCCAAATGCATAAAGGCCCCAACGGTTCAAATCATCATTTCCGATGGCTTAAGTGCCAAGGCGATCGAAGAAAATGTCGAGGACGTCTATTTATCTTTCAAACAATCTTTGGCAGTGGCAGGTCTGGATACGGGTATACCTTTTTATATTGAAAAGGGCCGGGTTGCCGTGATGGATGATATCGGTGAAATCCTTGGACCTGAGGTCATTGTCCTGTTGATCGGTGAACGGCCCGGTCTTGTCAGTGCTGAATCATTGAGCGCTTACATTTGCTATAAACCACGTTTGGGCACCATTGAAGCGGAGAGGATGGTCATTTCCAACATCCATAAAGGAGGGATCCCCCCTGTTGAAGCTGGAGCGCATCTAGGCACGGTCATTCAAAAGATCCTCAAATACCAAGCGAGCGGCATGTCCCTCGTGAAGAAGGAACATGCAGAAGAAAAACGTGAAAAACTCGGTTGAACCCCTAGTGTCTAAAAAAGGAAGTTCGGAGGGTCTCATTCCTGACGATCATTAAGACTAGGTCGTTGATTTCCGAAATCGACTGGAATACTTTTAAAATAAAAAAACTGCAGGCACTCGCTTTATTTGCCTGCAGTCTGGGGGGAGCGGATCGCTCCCCTATTTACTTGTCCCTAAATTCCATAAACCAAACGGGTTGTAGAAGGGATTGTCTTCTTCATATCTAAAGTCCTGAAGGCCCGTCAATATAAAGTCGGGTGCATCTTGCCGAATGCTAAAGGTTTCGCCATTCTTAAAGAGAGGCCGTTCACCTACATGGTAATAATTGAATGTGTTAAGCAGGGCAGCCGCCTCTTTCGGACTCATTGTGTTAAGTGTCACGGCATCCGGAAGACCAAAGGCTTTCATTCCGAAAGAACAATAATAGTCTTCCTCTCCTATGATCGTGACAAAATGGGCATATACCGAGAGAATATCCGGGCTATGATGAAGATGCTGCCAATCTTCCTTTGAATGGGCAATTCCAGCCGTTTCTATTTTCACTGCCATTCCGCCTGCCTTGAGGATCGCTGCCCCGGCATCGATCAAATCGATAACAGTTCCGGTATCGGATACATCGGCTATTATATAAACGGTAAAGGTATGGCCATTGATTTCCTCTAATGCATTCTCTGAAAAGGCGTCTTTACTGGCGTAAGAAAAGCTCTCTTTTAAAGTGGGTTCATAATCATGGATCTCCGCCTGAAACGTAATGTTCTTATCACTGTTATGAAAAACATTCCCGGCTAACAGATACCCTTCGCTTTGGGAAGCGACCGTTTGAATCAATTCTGTCCGGTCCTTCCATTTACCGGGTATCCCGATGATGATTTGGTTGTCCTTCATGGATCATCTCTCCTTTCCGATCACTTCATACTATACCACTACTGATGTTTTCCATAGCATTTCATGAAAAATGGCGCAAAGTACCGATAAATGCCAGTGAGGGATGTGCAGGACTTTTTCAAAATTATACAATTGATGTATAATATAATCTAGTAAACGTATAGCCTATCTTCAAAGGAATTCCCCTTGTGGGTTTTCTCATAGGGCCGTATCTTAATTATCTATTCGTATATATCAATGATGAAAGAGAGTGGAATATAATGGGTCGTAAGTGGAATAACATTAAAGAAAAAAAAGCGTCAAAAGATGCTAATACTAGTCGGATTTATGCTAAGTTCGGACGGGAAATATATGTAGTGGCAAAACAAGGCGAACCAGATCCAGAATCCAATCAGGCATTAAGGGTCGTACTTGAGCGTGCGAAAACGTACAATGTTCCAAGAGCGATCATTGACCGTGCGATTGAAAAAGCCAAAGGCGGTTCGGAAGAAAACTATGACGAACTTCGTTATGAAGGATTCGGTCCCAATGGTTCAATGGTCATCGTGGATGCATTGACAAACAACGTGAACCGGACGGCATCCGATGTACGTGCCGCATTCGGGAAAAATGGCGGGAATATGGGTGTCAGCGGATCTGTTGCTTATATGTTCGATGCAACGGCTGTCATCGGGATTGAAGGTAAAACGGCTGATGATGTTCTTGAACTGTTAATGGAAGCGGATGTTGATGTACGTGACATCATTGAAGAAGAAGAAAGTGTCATCGTTTATGCCGAGCCTGAACAATTCCATGCTGTACAACAAGCATTCAAAGATGCAGGAATCAGCGATTTTACAGTGGCAGAGCTGACGATGCTTGCACAAAATGACTTAACCCTTCCGGAAGATGCACAAGCACAATTCGAAAAAATGATTGATGCATTGGAAGATCTGGAAGATGTTCAACAAGTTTACCATAATGTAGATCTTGGTGAATGATGAAATGAGCAGGCCTTTGCTATATGATCAAAGGTCTGCTTATTTCATTTGAAAGGAAAGAGCCTGTTCCGAATCACGAAACAGGCTCTTTCCTTTTGATTATTCACTTATGGTGATTCCGGAAAGTTCACGGTCTTTCTTTACCTTTTCCAATTCGGAAATAGTAACAAGTTGATAACCTTGGTCATGCAGTTGTTTAATGATTTTTCCTGCAGCCAGGGCGCTAGTTTGATAGATATCATGCATTAATATGACTCTGCCATCTTTGGCTTTGCTCATCACTTTGTTTACGATTTTCTTTTCATTGCGTTCTTTCCAATCCTCTGGATCGACATCCCAAAGGGAGACTTTCATATCCTCCATGAATTCCCGAACATTATGGTTAATCGCTCCATATGGGGGACGGACGAGATTTGGCTCAGTACCTGTAGCTTTTTTTACAGCGTCTTGGGTCTTTTCGATTTGATCTTCGATTTTGTTCTTGCTTAAGCGCGTCAGCTGCGGATGATCCCATGAATGGTTGCCGATCTCATTTCCTTCCTGCAGCATTTTTTGCAGAACTTCCGGATAATGCTGTACGCGGCTTCCAAGTACGAAAAACGTCGCGTGACCATCAAATTTTTTCAGGTCTTCCAGAATGGACATGGTATGACTTGGATGCGGCCCGTCATCGAACGTCAAGGCAATGACCTTTTTAGAAGGGTCGATCCATTCATTTTGCACGGGCAGTTTGGCGACGATATGTTTCGGCTGCCATTCCTTTACACGATCCTCATTCAAATCTTGACTTTGATATGAAGCTAGCAAACTATCTTTAAAAAGATCCTTCTTGATGGCTATTGTATGGGTCTTGGTTGAATCATCAGTCTTAACGTAGAAAACGAGCGTATTTTTAAAGACTGAAAAAGAATTGAAGTTGGCTGCCTTCAGTTTGTTTTCCTTTTTAATGAGACTGTTTGAAATGCCTTCTTCTTCCTTCTGCGTTAACTCTTCAAAAACAATATCGGATAAAACGGATAAATAATCAGTATCCGTGGCAAAGATGTCTTCTATAGAGAGCTTTTGCTGAGATGGAATATCATAAGTGAAGATCTGGGTTCCAGACTGCTTCTTTCCTTCCACTTGCTCATATTTATCGAAGGAAATCGTAATGGTCTGTTTGCTGAAATGGAGGATCGTATAGGTGAGGTTAAGCTCGGAAGCTTTTCCGTCGGATGCTTTCCATTTCTTTTCATAATCCTTAATTTCTTTCTTTATGTAGGCTTCTAGCTGCTTGTCGATATTTTCTAAATGCAGAACAGGCCTGCTTGCTGAATACCCGCCTTTCGTATTATCTTTCACATACGTTTGAATATCGGCTTCTGGGTAATTTTTATCAGTTGTATAGGCCGAAACGGTTCTCTTCTTATCAAAAGCAAGGATTTTAATGGCTAACCCCAGCGTTCCTACAGCAGCTGTTAGACATAATAGAAAAATAAAGACTTTTTTATAATTTAATTTCCTCATGATGCACTCCACCTCGATAATCATTCTACTATATAGACGCGCCAAAAGCCTTAAAAGTTTGTAAAAAATTTCATTTTTTTATATTTATATTTTTCCTTGCTTATTTTCAAACTTTTATGGCTGCACCAACGTCTATTCTTTGTACCTAGGATACGTAATTTAAATGTAAGGAGCTCTAACATGTAATGAAAAACCCAGATATGAATCAATTAATCGCGGCCCGGATAACCGAAAGGCAAGAGAATTTGTACAGACTTGCTTTTTACTATGTCAAAAACCAAGAGGATGCCCTGGATATCGTGCAGGAATCAATCAGGAAAGCGCTAGCCTCCAGCAGCAAAATTAAAGACGCTGCTTCTATAGATAGTTGGTTATATAAGATCATCGTCCGAACGGCACTGGATGTTTTGCGCAAGAAGAAGAAATTGACCGTCGCCGATGATGAAACAATAGAATACTTGCGCCGCGGTGAGGAGGATCACTATCCTGACCTGGATTTGCAAAAGGCCCTGGAAGGACTTTCAGTCAAGTACAAAACGGTAGTCGTCCTCCGTTTCTTTGAGGACCTGAAGCTGGACGAAATAGCGGAAGTTCTGGAAGAGAACGTAAGCACGATTAAAACGAGATTATATAAAGCGCTGCAACTATTGCGGATCAACATGACTGAACGGGAGGAAACGAAAAGATGGAAAAAAAATTAAAAGATCTGCGGGAAGAATATCTTAAAATACCGATACCAAAGGAATTGAATGATGTCGTTCAAGCAGCCTTGAATCAAAAGCCAAGGAAGAAGCCGAGGGTTGGCAGGAATATCCTCGTGTCAGCGGCTGCAGCGCTCCTGATCGTGACAGCTTCCGTAAACATCAGTCCGGCAGCGGCGAAAGCCATGAGTGATATACCGATAGTCGAGAAGGTCATCAAAGTGATTACCTTCGTCGAATGGAAAGAAGAAGCGAATAATTCTTCTGCAGTAATCAAAACGCCTGCTATATCCGGTCTCGAGAATAAACAGCTCGAAGATAGCTTGAATGATAAATACTTATCGGAAAGCAAGCAGCTTTATAAGGAATTCACGGACTCCATGTCAAAACTGAAGGAAGGGGAAAAGGGCAATATCTCGGTGGAAAGCGGATATGTGATATTGACGGATAATGAAACGATATTATCCGTACAGCGTTATACGGATACGATTCAGGCGTCCAGTTCTACAGAAAGTCAATTCGATACAGTCGACAAGAAAAACGAAGTGCTGTTAACGCTAAATAGCTTATTTAAAGATGATCGCTATCTTCAGGTGATCAGCGAGAACATCAAGGAACAGATGAAGCGGCAGATGGCTGAAGATCCGGAAAAGATATATTGGGTGGAAGATGATGATTTTACTGCTTTTAAAGGCATCGATGAAAACCAAAACTTTTATATAAACGAAGATGGCAAGCTAGTCATCGCCTTTAACAGCTATGAAGCTGCGCCGGGGTATATGGGGGCCGTCGAGTTCATCATCCCGACGAAGGTGCTGTCAGACCTTCTTGTTGGCGATCAATATATCCATTAAAACGGCCCTATTGTAATTCTTATGACGGGCGGAAGGTTTTTAAAACGGCACAATATCCATTAAAAAAGACGAACAACGTTACTGACTTACAGTAACCTTGGTTCGTCTCTTTTTTGTTCGAATTTCATCTGGTCCAGTTCCAGCCTCATTTTTTCCGTCTCCATAAGGAAGTTTTCATGTTTAAGTTTTTTAAGCTCCAGTTCAACTTGCAGCATCTTATGTTTGGTTTTTGACTGTTTTTCGAAATGGCTTGTCAGTATGGCGATTATAGGGATGGAAAAAATCATCACCACGGTTATGATTCCGAACATTATGGTGCCTCCTCTTTTTTTATATCTATTATACGGTGAATAGAACGGTTGTGGTGGGGTTATTTCAAAATTTTCCATTCACTATACTCATTAATAAGTGCATGGCAACCAAAGTGATATTAAACGTAATACCATGGGGAAAGTTAGGGCAATATATCATTGATGACCGCTTTCTATTAGATTATATGGACTGTTTTTTAGTGCGAAATCCGGACTTTTGCTTGCATGGTGGAAAGTTACTTCTATTTATATTGAAATTAATTATTTAAATATACTAAATATTTGTTTACAATAGTGAAAATTAAAGTTATTATACAATAATAAAAGGAGGGCTAGGTATGGCAACGATAAATAAACAGAAAATTGTGGATAGTGTACCTCAAAAAGGTTTTTTTGGAAACCCTAAAGGATTATTCACCCTTTTCTTTACTGAGTTCTGGGAGCGTTTCTCCTATTATGGCATGAAGGCCATTCTTGTTTACTATATGTATTACGAAGTTTCTAAAGGGGGACTAGGCCTTGATGAAACGACGGCCCTTGCCCTTGTATCCATCTATGGATCTTTAGTATATATGTCAGGTATAATTGGCGGATGGCTCGCCGATAGGATTTTCGGGACTTCAAAAGCCGTATTTTACGGTGGTATCTTGATTATGCTCGGGCATATTGTCCTTGCTGTACCAGGCAGTCTTTCCATGTTCTTTGTTTCCATGGTACTCATTGTTCTGGGTACTGGTTTATTAAAACCGAATGTTTCCAGCATTGTTGGGGAAATTTACGCAGAAAATGATGAACGCCGGGATTCCGGTTTCAGTATATTCTATATGGGTATCAACATGGGTGCATTCCTTTCGCCGTTTGTTGTCGGTACAGTCGGAATGGACTACAGCTTCCATCTTGGATTTGGACTTGCAGCAATTGGTATGTTGATTGGACTCATCGTCTTTGTTACAACAAAGAAAAAGAACCTGGGCTTGGCTGGAACTCTTCCTGCTAACCCATTATCACAGAATGAAAAGAAAAAAGTATTCACTAAATTGGGGATAGCCGCACTTATCATAGCTGCCATCATCGGCATCGCTGCTTCTGCAGGCATCTTAACGATTGAAACCTTCATTAATCTTGTAGGTATCCTAGGAATCGTAATTCCGACCCTTTATTTCATTTTCATGTATCGCAGCCCGAAAACGACTTCTGTTGAACGTTCACGCTTGATTGCCTATATTCCTTTGTTTATAGCAGCTGTCATGTTCTGGGCGATTCAAGAGCAAGGTGCTACAATATTGGCAAGCTATGCAGACAAACGGACACAGTTGAACTTTGCAGGATTGGAAATAAACCCGGCATGGTTCCAATCTTTGAACCCTTTGTTCATCATTACCCTTGCACCAGTATTCGCATGGTTATGGATTAAATTAGGAAAGCGTCAGCCGACCATTCCTCAAAAATTCTCAATAGGTCTACTGTTCGCCGGTTTATCATTCCTGGTTATCCTGCTTCCTGTTTATTTCGGTGGATCAGACGCATTAGTCAATCCACTATGGCTTGTACTAAGCTATTTCCTTGTAGTACTTGGAGAGCTTTGCTTATCGCCAGTAGGACTTTCTGCCACTACTAAATTGGCTCCAGCCGCATTCTCGGCACAAACGATGAGCCTATGGTTCCTGGCAAGTGCAGCAGCACAAGCACTGAACGCACAAATCGTCAGATTCTACACACCTCAAACCGAAATGGCTTATTTTGGAGTGATCGGTGTTGCTTCAATCGTCCTTGGACTGGCTCTGATGGCCTTATCACCAAAGATTCAAGGTTACATGAAAGGCATTCGCTAACGCATTAAAAAAGATGACCTCCGAATTAACGGGGTCATCTTTTTTTCATTTTTCGTGCCCTCGAAAATTCTCGAATGGGTGCTATATCGATTTTTTATTTGAGGTCGTGATTCAAACCTTTAACTTTAGGATCCACAGTGAACACTAAGACAAAAAATAAAATAATCTTGGGAATGGGCTCGATATCGAAGATAGAAAAATACAATATCCTAAAATGAAATATATCGAAAATAGAATACCTAAGTACAATTTATTTTTGAACCCTCCTAATATCTTGCTATGGAACGAGCTGAGTATCCATTCCAATTCCGCTTAACGCAATGGTCTTGCTTAGCTTTTTTTTCAGCTGCAGCGGCATTATTCCATTTAGAAGTTGAAATACCTAGTCCTATTGCGAAACACCCATACCTGTACCTATATATTTATTAAACCAACCAACAGCAAGAGTTAATCCATTAACTTTGAGAAATGAAGACATTTGAGCAGCTGCTTGAACATTTGGTACAATCATACTGAAAAATAAAGAAATACCCAAAAGAATAATTAATGCAGGGTTTACGAACATCTTATACCTTTTTGATTTTTTTGCCATTATCATTACCTCCTCACTATATATCTAGTGATTCCATAATAAACTAATTTTCAACTTGATAGATTCCAAAAGAGAGAAGTGGAATTTCAGAAATGATACGGTTACCATAAAGAACTAAGCTAATATGAAAAAAAGAGCATCCTTTATAGGATTGCTCTTTTTTCCGGTTGTAAGAACCTTTTCCTTTTTTGTTTTTGATAATACGGGTGGAGGGGTCAAACGCCCAACGCATTCGGCTATTTGCCATTTCACCAATGGTTTTCTTATTGGTTTTATTCGTTTTAGTCATTGAATATATTCCTGTTTTCATAGATTATCCGAACTAAATGGACTAGCTTTGCACACCTTTGTTCTTGCTTGCAATAATTGAAGCCGCAATTGCAAAGGGAAGTAAAAAGAAAGCCAATATTCCATATCCAGCTCCTTCAAATCCTCTGATGTTCACAAAACCGATGTAAAACAAAATAATTGAAGTTATAAAGGTTAATATGCCTGGTAAAAGCCTAACAAATAAAGATAAATGTAATTTCCTAAACCACCACGCTAAAAATATTACTAGCATTCCAGGGACGCAAGCAACCAGGAGGGGAACTACCAACATCATTTTGTAACCTCCTCTAATTCATTATGTAAATAATACCATAATAAGTAAAAAGTCGAACGTAAAGGTGAGGTAAACTAAATTCTTAATATTGTTGGATAGGGGTTCTATCTAAATTCTAAAACCAAGTTGATTGGAACAGGTGTACGAGACCCCTGCGGGAAAAGCGCGCCTAAGGGAAACCCCGCAGGCGCATACCGCCGAGGAGGCTTCCCGACCGCCCGCGGAAAGCGAGTGCATGGAGTGGAAATCAACGTTCATTGTACAAGCCCTAATAAAACTGTAGAACAAAAGGGGTTTACCTAAAATTACAAAACAAAGTTGATTGGAGTGAAAGGTGCGAGACTCCCGCGGAAAGCAAGTGCCTGAAGCGGAAATCAACATCCAAATCGTACAAGCGATTAGAAAAGCTGGGGCAAAATGGGGGTCCACCTCTGTCCTTTATTTCACTTAATTTCTTTCTAGGATTCAACATCCGCCTCTTCATGAATAGCCAAAGATGTGTGATATCTTCGGTATAATTCATATGTTAATGAAGCTAATAAAGGAAAGGACCGGATGAGCGCTGCTCTTCCGGTTCTTTGTGTATCAGTTTGCTGCTGGGATCAATCCTTTATGAATGGAGACTTCCTGAATGGCACGGTAGACGGTTTCGACCATGAAATCGAGTTCCTTTTCTGACATGGAAAGGATCGGCATCATCGTGATGACTGGACCGAGTTCCCGGATGATCAGGCCATTTTCCCGTGCTGTATGGATGATTCCGGAAACGACATTCTCTTGGAGGGTGAACGTTTCTTTTGTTTGGCGGTCTTTAACGATTTCCACTCCAATCATGAAGCCGCGCTGGCGGATATCGCCGACTATCGGAAGTTCGTATAGCGATTGCAGTCTTTGTGATAGGTATTTTGATTTTTTCTGGATGTCTTTAATGAGATTGCGGTTTTCCATTAGTTCGATATTCTTCAGGGCCAGGGCACAGGCAAGCTGATTTCCTGTATAGGTGTGACCGTGATAGAAGGTTTTATGTTCTTCCCGTTCCCCCAGGAAGGATTGAAAGATATGCTCGTTCATGATGGTGGCGGCGAGTGGCATATATCCCCCAGTGATTCCTTTACCCATACACATGATATCGGGTACGACGTCTTCCTGTTCGCAGGCAAACATCGTACCGGTGCGACCGAATCCTACGGCCACCTCGTCACAAATTAAGAGGATATTGAACTTTTTGCATAATTGTTCGACCTCTTTCAAAAAGCCATGGGGATGGGTTATGATGCCTGCTGCTCCCTGCACGAGCGGCTCGATGATCAATCCTGCAATTTCGTCTGATTGTTCTTGCAGTAATTTCTCCAGTTCCTTCAAGCAATGGTTTTTCACGGCTTCTGGATCTCCATACTCAGTCATGTGATAGGCATATGGTGAAGGGGCGGAAATCCGTTGAAATAAGAGGGGCTTAAAGATTCTATGGAATAGATCCATACCGCCCACACTCACAGCTCCGACAGTATCGCCGTGGTATGCTTCGTCAAGTGAGACGAATTTGTTTTTATTCTGATGCTTGACGGGGTCGATATTCTGCCAATATTGATAAGCGACTTTAAGGGCGATTTCCACAGCGGCAGATCCTGTGTCAGAGTAGAAGACTTTCGATAAAGGACCAGGAGTGATCTCTGCCAGTTTTTTCGCCAGTAAGATCGATGGTACATTCGCAGATCCCAACAGCGTGGAGTGCGCGACTTTATTCACTTGTTCAATAAGGGCGCCGTTTAATTCCGGCTCGTTATGCCCGTGCACGTTCACCCATAATGAAGCATAGCCATCTAGGTAGCGTTTGCCATCCACATCAATCAGGTAGCTGCCTTCGCCGCGTTCGATGATCAGTGGTTTACTTTCCCGATACGTTTTCATTTGTGTGAACGGATGCCATACATATTCCTTATCCCATTGTTCTAAATCCTGACTGTTCATGCTTCGAACACCTCTTTCAGTTGTTGGGTATATTCTTGATCACCAAGCAAATCAAGGATGCAGATCCTCAAGTCTTTTCTAACATCGGCCAGTGTCGGGATGCAGGCGAGGCCATTCAGCCCAGTCAGCTTTTCAATGGTTTCGATATTATCTTGATGAATCCGTTCTTCTGGCCGGTAATGATTATACAAAATGGTTTTCACGTTTATATCATGGACTTGGGCATAAGAATGGGTCGTCACAACATCATGAATCGCCCCTAAACCGCTTGTGGATACGAAGAGGACAGGCATCCCGCAATCCCTTATGAAATCTGCCGTCATATAGAAACCTTTCGTTCGTTCAATAAGCGGCACAGCCAATCCGCCAGCGCCCTCGACTAATACGATGTCATACATTTCCTCAAGTTCGTGAACCCTTTCCACGACTTTCTTCTCATCGATAAGACTGCCGGTTAATTTAATCGCCAAATGTGGGGAGGTTTCGGGTTCCAGTGTGTAGAACCCTGATTCCTTTACACCGAGTTCCTGCTCAAACCAAGATATATCCGGGTATGTATGATTTTCCTCATTGATTCCAGTTTGAAATGGTTTGAATATCGTGACGCTTTTTCCCAATGTTTGAAGAGACAGATAGAGTGCACTCGTGACGATGGTCTTTCCAATATCCGTGCCAGTTCCGGTTATAAAGTAGGCTTGGCCCATGGATGATTCAGCTCCTTTACGTTTATATATCTTGCAATGCGTGGACGTACTTGCTGAATGATGACAGCACATAGAATGCATAGCATTAAATCACCGGGTACAGGTAACAAGAAGCCGTATAGTATCGTTTGGCTGATGGAAAGCGGCGTTTCCACAATCCACTTCATCGAACCATACAGCCAGATGCAGCCGAAAAGGTAAACGGTCAGCAAAGTGGCGGCATTAGCATAGAATATGGAACGAATTGTGGAGAGGGAAAACCGGTTGATCAGCCATCCATTTACATAGGCTCCCAGTATATATCCGAGCAAATAGCCGAAAGTGGGTTTGAATATATAGCCGAATCCCCCGCCTTCAGCAAACACGGGCACCCCGATAAGTCCGATCAAGACGTAGCATAACTGACTGAGCATTCCAAGCCGGGGCCCCAACAATGCGCCTGCCAAATAGACTGCCAGAATTTGCAGCGTGAATGGTATGTAAGGGATAGGTATCTTAATAAAGGCGCCAATGGCAGTTAACGCGGTAAAAAGGGCCACATAAGAAATCGTCCTTGCTTTCAAGTTTTTAACCCCCTTTTTTGAAAGTGCTGGCAGAATGCCCACTATTAGTTTGCCTGATTCCTATTTTATATGTCAACTTATTTGTTATTTGGTTAACATATAAAATGCCAGTTTTCTTAGGATTTAAAGGACTACTAGGAAAATATTGAAAAAAGGCCATTGAATAATATTTTGTTTGTATGTTATTATTCTAACAATATGTTAACTTAATATATTTTAGGTTAACAAATATTATCACTCCATTGATACTGCTAAATGTTAATTGCCCATTGAGGCTGATGGTGCACATGCGACGCAGCAGGTTGCAGGAAGCAGGTCTATTACTGGATATCTTCCGTTTTATGTGCGGAGAACCGGAACAGGATATGTTCCTTTTCAAGGAATGGCGATTCGGCACACAATAAAAGAAAAGAGGGATAGGTTTGGAAACATTGGTAAGGGATTGGAAGATGTTAGCGGAGAACGTTATCAAAGGATATAAAGTGACGGAGGAAGAGGCATTATCCATCGTCCAAGCCCCAGACGAAGAGGTTTTGGAAATTCTGAATGCAGCCTATCTCATACGTAAACATCATTATGGGAAAAAGGTAAAATTGAATATGATCATCAATACGAAATCAGGATTATGTCCCGAGGATTGCGGCTACTGCTCGCAGTCGATCGTCTCGGAAGCCCCAATCGATAAATATGCTTGGCTGACTAAAGAAAAGATTGTCGAGGGAGCGCAAGAATCCATTCGCCGGAAAGCGGGTACTTATTGCATCGTTGCTTCTGGCCGTCGTCCGACAAACAGGGAAATCGATCATGTCATTGATGCGGTAAAAGAAATCCGCGAAACGACGGATCTTAAAATCTGCTGCTGTTTAGGTTTCCTGAATGAGGAACATGCCGGTAAACTAGCGGAAGCAGGCGTTCATCGCTATAACCACAACTTGAATACATCACAGGAAAACTACAGTAAAATTACATCGACACATACATATGAAGACCGGGTAGATACAGTGGAAGCTGTGAAAGAAGCCGGAATGTCCCCATGCTCTGGAGCCATTTTCGGAATGGGCGAATCTGAGGCGGAAGCGGTGGAAATCGCTCTATCCTTACGCAGCCTTGATGCAGATTCCATTCCTTGTAATTTTCTCAATGCAATTGACGGAACGCCGCTTGAGGGAACTTCCGAGCTGACCCCCACTAAATGCCTGAAATTGATTTCGATGATGAGATTCGTTAATCCAAGTAAGGAAATCCGCCTGGCCGGCGGCAGGGAGGTCAATCTCCGTTCCATGCAGCCCATGGCACTTTATGCAGCCAATTCCATCTTCGTCGGCGACTATTTAACGACAGCTGGTCAAGAACCCACAGCGGACTGGGGAATCATCGAAGACCTGGGATTTGAAATTGAAGAATGTGCCCTTTAATTGAAAAGAAAATTATTGAGACAAACTAAAAAACACCCTTAGGGTGTTTTTTTCAGTTTGTCGATAAAAGGAGGTTCGGAATAATCCCGCTTCGAACCATAATCTTAAACAAGACTAGTTGTTTTTTTACAGTATTCCTTATTGGATTGAATGAGCGAGACTCCTGCCGAATAACTGGCTAGCCAAGACTTCACAGCCGCTTACGGTGAAGAGGCTTGGCAGACAGTCGGTGGAGGGGGAGCGGATTTCCGGAAGTGGGTATGTGTAATGATTTCCACTCCAGGCACTCGCTTTCCGCGGGCGGTCCGGGGAGCCATCCTCGGCGTTCGCCTGCGGGGTCTCCCTTGGCCACGCTTTTCCCGCAGGAGTCTTCCAATCAGCTGGAACTTCTTTTTTTAGAGATATTGTAGGGAAACTGGCTCTTCTTCTCCAATTCGTATACAGTCTGGCGGTTCCATCAATTTTCCGGCAAAAGGAGTTTCGAATTGCTCTCGCCCCGAACCATAATCTTAAATAAGACTAGTTTATCCTTCATGTTTTTTTACAGTACCCCTTAATGGATGGAAGAAATGAGCGACACTCCTGCCGAATAACTGGCTAGCCAAGACTCCACAGCCGCTTACGGTGAAGAGGCTTGGCAGACAGTCGGCGGAAAGGGAGAGGATTTCCGAAAGTGGGTATGTGTAATGATTTCCACTCCAGGCACTCGCTTTCCGCGGGCGGTCCAGGGAGCCTCCTTCGCGTTCGCCTGCGGGGTCTCCCTTGGCCACGCTTTTCCCGCAGGAGTCTCGTACCTTACGTTCCAATCAGCTGGAACTTCTTTTTTTAGAGATATTGTAGGGAAACTGGCTCTTCTTCTCCAATTCGTATACGGTCTGGCGGTTCCATCAATTTTCCGGCAAAAGGAGTTTCGAATTGCTCTCGCCCCGAACCATAATCTTAAACAAGACTCGTTTATCCTTCATGTTTTTTTACAGTACCCCTTAATGGATGGAAGAAATGAGCGACACTCCTGCCGAATAACTGGCTAGCCGAGACCCCACAGCCGTTTACCGGCGAGGAGGCTCGGCAGGCAGTCGGCGGAAAGGGAGCGGATTTCTGGAATCAACTGGAGTGTGATTTCAAGAAAAAACTGTAGGGTCGGACACATCCCGAAGCAAGTTTAAGATAGGGAATCCTTCATGTTTTACAGTAATCCTTAAAGGATGGAAGAAATTTGCGAGACTCCTGCCGAATAACTGGCTAGTCGAGACCCCACAGCCGTTTATCGGCGAGGAGGCTCGGCAGGCAGTCGGCGGAAAGGGCGGATTTCTGGAATCAACTGGAGTGTGATTTCAAGAAAAAACTGTAGGGTCGGACACATCCCGAAGCAAGTTTAAGATAGGGAATCCTTCATGTTTTACAGTAATCCTAAAAGGATGGGAGAAATTTGCGAGACTCCTGCCGAATAACTGGCTAGCCGAGACCCCACAGCCGTTTATCGGCGAGGAGGCTCGGCAGGCAGTCGGCGGAAAGGGAGCGGATTTCTGGAATCAACTGGAACGGTTTTCAAAGAAAAAAACTGCAGACATTGCTGTAATAGAACTAATGTCCTTCACCCTTTACAAAAATAAAAAAATAATGATAAGTGAAAATAATGAAAAAAAAATGCTAAATTGTTAGTGAGGTTTTATAATGAATTACCTGAATACTATAACATTTGCTGCATTGTAGTAAATGATTATGATATAGGGAAAGGATCAGTATTGGTAATATCAATAATGAGAGGATAGTTTTGTGTGATGCATATATGGCTGATTAGTTTTATTATTTTATTATTGCTATTAATATTTTATACTATTATCCCTACAGTGCTAATTCGTGTATGCAGCCTGGGAATAACCAAAAAAATCAATTCGAATAATGGGATTGCGCTAACCTTCGATGATGGCCCAAACCCTGAATATACGATAAAATTACTGGATCTTTTAAAAGAATATGAGATAAAGGCCACATTTTTTGTTGTGGGCAGTAAGGTGAAAAGTAATCCTGGGATTATTAAAAGAATGCATGAAGAGGGACATACGATAGGTATCCATCATTTTCATCATGTTTCAAGTTGGGTCCTATCACCAATTCATCTGCGAAAACAGTTGGAAATGACTGAAAAGGCGATAACGGAATGCACGAATGAAAAGGTGATATTTTATAGACCGCCATGGGGCCATTTCAATATCTTCACCCCACTTTTCAGTAAGAAATATAAAGTGATTATGTGGTCCGGCATCTTCGGGGATTGGAAAGTCGAAAATTGCAAAAGCACTCTGCTTGATCAGCTTCGAAGCACTTCGACAGAAGGTTCCATCCTGTTGCTTCATGACTGTGGCGAAACCGTGGGTGCGGATAAAGAGGCGCCAGGCTATATGATTGAAATGTTAAAAATTTACCTGCAGGAGAGTAAGGAAAAAGGAACACACTTTATTTCTTTAAAAGACTTATAACTAATTCCGGGGGTATTATGGATATAGATACGCTTTTACATTTTATTGATTCATATGGATACCTGATCATTTTTCTTTTTTTATTCTTCGGCATTGTGGGCGTGCCTGCTCCAGAAGAATCACTTCTATTTCTAATTGGGGTGCTGGTTGTCCAAGGTAAGCTCTCTATGGGTTTAGCTATGCTGTGTGCAATTCTCGGCGCCTTTATCGGAATGCTTGCAGCTTATGCATGCGGAAAATATGTGGGGTATCCATTTATAAATAAATATGGAAGATTCATTGGGATTACGGCTGAACGCTGGGAGAAAGCAAAGAGAAACTATACGGATAATGCACGAAAAACGTTAGTATTGGGATTTTATATTCCGGGGATGAGGCAAATAAGTCCATATTTTGCAGGAATCTCTTCTATACCCTTTCGGAAATACTTCCTATTTTCCCTATTAGGCACTATATTATGGACCGTCCCTTTTATAGTGGCCGGTTATTATGTGGGGGATGCTTTTAATGTTAATCCCAAATATGTTCCATATTTAGGTGTTGTATTTTTAGTTATTTTTGTTCTATATGTTACTATCAAATACATTAAAAAGAGAAAACAAAGATCCAAAAGTTGAGTCGGCTCCTTATTATAAAACGTCGGAAATGAAAAATCGATTTAAGGAATGTGTTCAACGATATTGTAAGAGGAAGATATCATGAACTATATATTTTGTATTTTCAGAATGATTTCTTAGGAGATGACACATATGAAGAAGATTTTGTTTTTACCTCTCTTTCGAATGCAGTCGGGACATCATCAAGTTGCAGAGGCATTGATGGATATGTTAAAAAAGCATTCAAATGGGATTACTTATAAAAAAATCGATCTAATCAGTTATACCAATACCTCTCTAGAAAAATTCATTGCAAATAGTTATCTGACATGGATCCGTTATGCTCCGGAAACCTATAATCTTGCCTATAAGAACCTGTTTTATGTTCACTCGCCAAAGGAAAGTGTATGTAAATGGTATCAGCAATTATTCATGAATAAGATGGAACGATTGATAGAGGAAGAAAAGCCTGATTTAATTGTGTGTACACACGGTTTCCCTTCATATCTTTTGAGTCAGTTAAAGATGAAAGGGAAGTGCAGCACACCGGTAATAAACGTGTACACGGACTTTTTTATTAATAATGTGTGGGGAAGCGAAGGGATAGATGCCCATTTTCTTCCTAGTCAAGAAGTGAAAGAAAAGCTGATGAGTAAGCGTCAAATACCAAAACAAACGATGATGGTCACTGGCATTCCCGTGCACGAGGAAATCACAAAAAATGCCCGTGTCCAAAGAAACACAGAACGGCCAAAAATTTTGATATCCGGAGGAAATAGCGGTCTGGGAGGGATTTTGAACTTAGGTGATGAGTTAAAGAATTCAACCGACTTTGATTATTTAGTTCTTTGCGGAAATAACAACAAGCTTTATGAAGAAATCAATACATGGAACTTACCTCATATCAAACCATTGCCCTATATCTCATCAAGGTCTGAAATGAATAAGCTATATGAAGAAGTGGACGCAATCGTTACGAAACCGGGCGGTGTCACGATCAGTGAATCATTGCGAAAAAAGCTTCCGATTTTTGTTCATTCCAGACTTCCGGGGCAGGAGGAAATCAATCTGCAGTATCTAAAACAGCAAGGCCTTGTATTTAAACTTAATCAGAAAACGCCTTTTGAAAAACAATTGCTGAGTATATTGAAGGATCAGAGTAAAATGAAAAAATGGAACACATCCATAGAGTCCTATCATAAGGAAATAGAGTTGGAGAAACCTGAGGGAATAGTGGAGGTCATGAAATTGATCCTTAATCTCAATCAAAATGGTACGCCTTCCTATCTAGCCCGACAGCCCAAACTTCTTTATAGCTAAATGCTTGGTGTTCCCGCTGGTGAACCTAAAAGGAAGAATGAATACGGAAGGCTGCTGAATTAGCAGCCATCCTATAATGAAAGGCCGGAAGGAAGAGTGACTTTGAAAAAAACAAACCTTATGATTTTTTTGATGATGATGCTTGTGATGGCGGGTGCAGGGTGTTCAAGTGATGAAACGGAAATGAAGGCGCAATCCGGAGGAAAAGTGGAATTGACGGTTTCCGCAGCTGTAAGTTTGCAAGATGCCTTGAATGATATAAAGAAGTCTTTTGAAAAAGAGAATGCAAATGTGGAAGTTCATTATAACTTTGGAGCCTCTGGAGCTCTTCAGCAACAGATATCCCAAGGTGCACCTGTTGACCTGTTTTTCTCAGCAGCAGAAGATAAATTTGATAAATTAATAGAGGAAGATCTTATTGAAGAGAAGAATGGAATCGATTTAGTCGGCAATGACCTGGTGCTGGTGGTGCCAAAGGATTCCAAAAAGGAAATCGAATCACTGGAAGACCTCACAAAGGCCGATAAAATTTCGATTGGCACTCCAGAGTCTGTACCGGCAGGGCAATATGCGAAACAAACTTTGGAAAACATGAACCTTTTCAAAGAGATTGAAGATCGATTGGTATATGCCAAGGATGTCCGGCAAGTGCTTACATATGTGGAAACGGGAAATGTGGACGCAGGCCTCGTTTATAAAACGGATGCGCTCAACTCATCAAAAGTTGAAATCATTGCAGCAGCCCAGGGAGATTTACATGATCCGATCATATATCCCGTGGGAATGATCCATAACCTGGATCATTCCAAGGAAGCCAAGCTATTCTATGACTATCTCCAAACGGAAGCCTCCATGAAAATCTTTGAAAAATACGGATTTAAGAATTTGAAATAACCGCCAATCCGGTGGCCTCAGTTTGTACACAAAAGGGGTTCGGAAAATATACCTTTCATCAAATGAAGTTCCCAAGCTAACACCCTCAACTCATCAGGTATGGTTTCTAACTAAATGTTATAACAAAGTTGATTGGAGAGAAAGGTGCGAGACTCCTGCGGGAAAAGCGTGTCTAGGAGACCCCGCAGGCGCAAGCCGAGGAGGCTCCCTGACCGCCCGCGGAAAGCGAGTGCCTGTAGCGGAAATCGACGTTCATTGTACAAGCCATAAAAAAATGTAGGCAAACTCGATTTGTTCGAATTTGTCTACAGTCTCCAACCACCAATCTGGTGGTCTTTTTTTTATTCATCCGCAGTAATATTAGGTATATTTTCCTTTATATTGAAACCTCTTCTCGCTTTACACGTAAGAATAAGGACATGGATGTATTCGTCTTTCAATCGCTGCGTAAAGAGGTTTTTGTGACAAAAGAAGGACAGCAAATTACTGTCCTTTGGTTTGACTGCGAATGGTACCATTCTTTTTGAACACGATGTAAAACAATTTAATAGGCAGGTATCCTATAACCCCGCCGAGAGTATTCAGGATCAAATCATCGGTATCAAAACTTCCTAATTCAAATAAAAGCTGAAGAATCTCATAGGTGAAACTAAGACAGAATGTTGCAATCAAGATCGATTTGAGTTGGGAAAACCTTTTTGACAGTAAGGGAAGCATCAAGCCGAATGGTACAAAGCCGATGATATTCCCCGCTATATTTTCAATCCGGATCGATGGGTTAACATCCGCTAAGAACAGGTAATGGGCAATGGTTTTAAAAGGGATGAAGTCCCCAATAGCGGCCATGGGAAAAACTAATATGACCATTCATTTCGGTTATCGAGAAGGTTTTAAATAAAATGAGCTTTGTAAGGATTAATAGATATAGAACCATAAATAACGATAATACTATTTTCACAAAAATTTTCATGATACAACTCCAATATTAAAGTGGGAAATATTTATCATTTTATCATAAATGGTATATGATGAGTTTAATGTAATAATTTACTATATTTTTTGTTCGAATTACCAAGGAGGGGTAAAACAGTGGAGGAAGCAATAATTGATTTTGTCATTGCGGTCATATTAATTATTGGTTTCGCATACGGTCTCATTAGGCAATTTAGACATTGTGTCAGTATCAGGAAGGGAAATAAGACGGAGTATGTACATTACAAGAGGGAATTGATTGGAAACTATCTGGTTTGCCTATCCTATTCAGGGTTTCTATTTTCTTATATTTTGAATTCATTATTGGCATCCCGTATTATACAGGCTTCATTTATTACAAGTGATAATACTAGTTTTTGCAGTTTCAGTTTTCTTGCCATTCTATTAATCGCCAAATTTGGGATTATTCCTAAGGAAAATGAACAAGTTGGATTACAAGAATACATAGTTGAGAAAGAGGAAATATGAAGAAAATTTCGCTTATCATATTAATCGCATGTATTTCGATCACCTTTCTATTGAATGTTGCCATGCCTGAATTTGCTGGCAAAATGAAACATAATATAAGTTCCATGAATATCCTTTATTCATACAGTGTCACAAAAACATTCTCGGATCAAACCCGTGATACGATCAAAATGGCAACCGTTCCTTCAGGGAAAACAGAGACCAGGGTTGCCGATTTCCGAAGTGATGTTAAGCTTGAAGGCACGCCGCTGAATATTAAAAGTGTAGTGAAAGAGCACTTGAATAAACCTCAAGTGTATACAACTAAGGAAAAGTTAACCGGGCCCGAAAAAGGGTTTTCATACCGGACATATCATCTTACCAAAAATTATGATAAAGGAAGATATACAGTCATCCGAACGAATAAAATAACGGGAAAAGAAAAGGTGTATGCCGGAACTTACTATGAGCCGAGCAGCCAAGATCCTTTCGTAAAATGGTCACGTGATGAAAAATGATGGCTGACTATACGATTTCATGTAAAGTTGAGTGATTATATGGAAAAAACAGTGAAGATCGAGGAATATAACCCTGATTGGGTCGGTGAATATCAACAGGAAAAAGCGAGGATAATGGAGGTTTTAAAGAACGATTCCCTTTGTGTCGAGCATATTGGAAGTACATCCGTCATGGGGTTGGGGGCAAAACCGATTTTGGACATCATGGCTGGCGTCCAACATTTAGCTGAAGTTGACATGTTCATTGAACCGTTGAAATCGATTGGGTATGAATTTGTCCCGCATAAGGAGTTTCCCGAAAGGCGTTTCTTTAGAAAAGGCCAATGGAGAGCGGGGACACACCATTTGCATATCTATAGATTCGGAAGTGAACAGTGGAAGAATCAACTTTCATTCAGGGACTATTTAAGAAGCCATCCTGACGTACGGAAACAATACCAGCAATTAAAAATATCCTTAGCAGAAAAGCATCCTGCAGATATAGTGGGGTACACAAAAGCGAAAGCGCCATTTATCTTAAATGCCATGGAATCAGCAAAAGGCGGTTGACTTCCAAGGTGAAGTTTTGAATTACTTGAAAAATGGTAACGGCAGTGGTTTAAACTGCCGTTTTTGTATGACAATTAGCATGAACTTCGAACGATGAGTTCGGGGGCAAACCGATAAGTAATGTACGGGGCCTGATCCGAATTGGTTATCCGATTCAATAGTAACTCAGCTGTTTTAATTCCCATTTGCTGAATGGGCTGTCCAATTGTCGTGATGGATGGTTCATAAAACTCCGTATAAGCGACATCATCAATGCTGACAATCGCCACTTCCCCAGGAATCGAGATTTTTTGCTTTTTTAAATAGCTAAGGATTTCACGTAATACTAAATCATTTCCTGCCACAATGGCTGTCGGTGGTTTTTCTGCATCGAATATCCGGGCCAGTTTTTCTTGAATTTGGTTTCTGGGTAAAGAATGAATATCATCCTCCCTTACTTCCAATTTATGAGATGCCATCGCTTTTTTAAATCCTTCGATCCTCTCCAACCTTGGTGTGATCGGGATATCAATCGGTAAGGTTAAAAATGCAATGTTTTCGTGTCCTTTTTCAGCCAGCATGGAAACAGCTAAAAAGATTGCAGCATGATTATCTAAAAGAACGGAATCGGAAGTTACTCCATCAACTAATCGATCGACGAATACCATTGGAATGGAATGATCGATCAAGTAATTATAGACTTTAAAATCATTTCCTACCGGAAAGATGATGATTCCATCCACTTGCGTAGAAACGAGCAAATCAAGGTATTCTTTTTCTTTCTCTGGATCATCGGCAGAGTCACATATGAATACTTTCATGCCATGCTGCTGAAGCTGTTCTTCTACGGTACGAATGATTTCAGTGGATAAAGTATGTAAAATATTAGCTACGAGTATGCCAATGACTTTTGTTTTTTTCACTTTTAAATTCCGGGCATTATCATTGGGACGAAAGTCAAGTTCTTGGATGACTTGCTCGATTCTGTCCTTTGTTTCAGCACTCATATAACGAAAACGCTGGTTAATATATTGAGAAACCGTACTTTTAGAAACACCGGCCTTCTCAGCAACATCTGATATGGTAGTTTTCTTTTTTTTCATGATGTTCTCCTAAAGGATATTATTTCTTGAACTAGAAAGGGATACCTTCATCATAACAAAGGAGCATGACGATTCCAACGGCAGTTAGCAAAGAAGCAGGAGGAAAGAGGCATTCCGAAGCGAAGGGGCATGAAACCAACTATTTTGAAAGATCAAAATTTGACTTCCATACAAAAAGCGAAGTAAAACAAATGAAATGTAAGCGTTATCCAAAAAGCAACTGGGGTTATTATCCCGGCTGCTTTTTTGTGATGCATGCACATTGGTGTTAAAATAAGGAAATAGTAAAACGGAATGTAAATGCGAATTCCTATCAAGGAGGCTTTCATGAGAAAGGTCGAGGTCGTACCATATAAGAAAGAATGGTCCAAGCTATTTCATGATGAATGCCAAAAATTACAGGATATTTTCGGGCCTGAAATGATGAATGTATACCATATTGGCAGTACGGCCATTCCGGCCATCCATGCCAAGCCTGTAATAGATATTTTGGCAGTGGTGAAAGATGTGGAATGTGTGGCTGACTTTAATAAAGAGATGGAAGAGATGGGGTATGATGCCAGGGGGGAGAACGGAATCGTCGGACGACGGTTTTTTCGTAAAGGCGGGGATGAGAGGACGCACCATCTTCACATGTTCCAAAAAGGACATGAAGAAATAGCCCGACACCTCGCTTTTCGGGATTATTTACGGGCACACCCTGATGAAGCACAAGAGTATAGTAGGCTGAAGCAGCGCTTGGCAGCGGAATTCCCAGATGATATTAAAGGATATGTAAACGGGAAAAATGATTTTATCAAAAAGGTCGATGAAAAAGCGAAACATTGGGCGAAGCGTGGGGATCATCATGCTAATGAAGTGGATTAAATGCCAAGTGAATGAGGAAAACAAGCGTTCATTTTCAAAAGCGCAAGAGGGATGGGGACAGTTGCGCCATTGTGCTGGCTTCATCGGTCAAATCGGAGGGTGGAATAGAAATGAACCCTGTGAAGCAGGCATTCTCTCCGTTTGGAAAGATCTCCTTTGTTATCGACATTTCATGCAATATCAGCATGATGAAATATTCGCCAAGAGTGACCAGGGAAGTACGTATACAAATATTTCCGTCGATATATTCGAGAGCATATCCAATATAGGAACAACGGACATTACGGGTTTTGTTGATAAGGGAAAATTACTTCGAGTGGCTGAATGTTCTGTTGAAAATGTTAAACGAGCCCGTTTTGAGCAGGTGCTAAAAGAGGCAGGGAACAGGGGGGTGATACCGGGCATGCTGTCAGGCGCATTCGGTAAAAGGCAAAACGGCAGATATCTGGCCGCATCATTATGGGACAATGAAGATTCACATCAACGGTATGCGGATAAGGAATTGCCTGCACTGATAAACGAACCGGGAGTGAAAGATTCAACCCAGCGCATTTCAGTAAGTTTAATTGAATTGCATCCAAAGTGGGCGGTCATTTAGTATTAAACATTATCAATCTATCAATTTGAACAATCAATGGCGTATTGGATTGTTGCAGTCTTAATGGAATGGCTCTAAATGCAGAAGGGTGATAACAAATGAAACTAGATTATGATTCACAATATATCAGGGGCATCTACCTCAATAGAGACCGAATATCTTCGTATGACCATTTCCCTCTTGATCTTCCGGTTATCAGGCACCTTCAGGAAGTTGCTTTTCATCCCAGTGTTACCTATGTCATCGGGGAAAATGGAATGGGGAAGTCCACCTTGCTTGAAGGTATTGCGATTGCGTATGGCTTCAATCCAGAAGGAGGAACGTTGAATTTCAATTTTTCCAATTATGATTCACATTCCAATTTGGACGAATACCTCCGTTTGAAAAAAGGCGTATACAAACCGAAGGATCATTTTTTCTTTAGGGCGGAAACCTTTTATAATTTAGCTACGAATATAGAGGAATTGGACAGGGAGTCATCGTTTGGGTCGAAAATCATCGACTCCTTCGGTGGAAAATCGCTGCACCAGCAATCTCATGGGGAATCGTTTTTTTCTGCTTTTGTAGAACGATTTCAAGGCGATGGATTGTATATCCTCGATGAGCCTGAAGCTGCTTTGTCCCCATTGAGACAAATTTCGATGCTGGCCAGGATAAATGAGCTTGTTCAACAAGGTTCCCAATTCATCATTTCCACCCATTCGCCGATCATCATGGCCTACCCGGATGCTAAAATCCTCCAAATTTCCGATGAGGGAATGAGTGAGGTAACGTTAGAGGAGTCCAATCACTATTTGTTAATGAAACAGTTTTTTGAAGATAAAGATCGGCTGCTTCATCATCTATTTCAATGAGATTTTAGCATCTCCATGAAAGGCAACTAAGGAAAAACCCCGTCTGCACTGCGCATACGGGGTTTTCATTTTTTTGGAATTCCTTGTTGACAGCTTAGGTGTATTACGGGTATAGTACATCTATAAGGTGTATGAACCACTTAGTACATACACGCATATCAGGCTTTTTTAATAAATAGGGGGTGGTTTTAATGAACGTAAATACACGGGAACCGGTATATCTGCAAGTCGTTAGGCATTTTAAAGAACAAATAGCCATTGGTAATTTCGTGGCGGGGCAGGAAATTCCCTCCCGAAGAGAACTGGCGGCTTCACTCAATATAAATCCCAATACCGCTCAAAAAGCGTATAAAGAAATGGAGGAACAGGGCTTGATTCATACAGAACGAAATTTCCCCAGTCAAATCACGACGAATGAAACGATTTTACAGGCTGTAAGGCAGGAATTGATTTTGGCAGCCGTCGATACGTTTGTCGATGCGATTCGTCCGATTAATGTACCGGTTGATGAACTGCTTCGTGTGGTTAAAGAAAAATACTCGGAAGAAATAAGGGAGGAGGAAGAACAATGATAGAAGTAAAAAAAATCTCCAAGAATTATGGACGGAAAAAGATCTTGGATGATGTTTCATTTACAGCCAATAAAGGGGAAGTCACTTGTCTGATCGGGATAAATGGTGTCGGTAAAACGACTACACTCAAAGCGATCATGGGCTTGACGCCATATAAAGGTGAAATCCTGATCGATGATCAAAAGATGACAAAGGACAGTTATGAAAAAATCACCTTCATTCCGGACGCACCGACCATGCTTCCGCAAATGACCATTAAACAGGCCATGGTTTTCATGTCGGATTTCTATACGTCCTGGAATCCGGAAAGAGCTAACCAACTAATGGGGTTTTTCAAGCTTAAAGAGGAGAATCGCATTTCGGAATTGTCAAAAGGGAATACAGCTAAGCTCAACCTGATGCTTGGATTGTCCCTTGACGTCGATTATGTACTGATGGACGAACCATTTTCGGGAATCGATATGTTTAGCCGCGAGCAAATTGCCGATGTCTTTGCGAGCCACCTGATTGAAGATAGAGGAGTCATCATCACGACCCATGAAATCGGTGATATTGAACATTTGATCGATAAGGTCATTTTATTGGATAACGGTACAGTGCTTAAAGAGTTCAATACAGAAGAAATGCGTGAAGAGGAAGGGAAATCGGTAGTCGATGTAATGAGAGAGGTGTATCAATCATGATGCGATATATAAAACTAGTGAAATTTGAAATCAACCGTTTCAGTAAAATCTATCTTAGCTTATTGTTGATCACCTTGGTTTCGCAATTTGCCGGCGTGATCATCGTAACGAAGAGCCTTCTTAATGATGCCAGGGATATCATGAAAGAAGAAAGACTATCTGAAGCCGCTTATATTACCAATTATGGAGGCATTGATTTTAACCATATCGCCAATAGCCTCTTGTTTGTAGGACCGATAGCGCTGAGTGCGGTAGCCCTTATTTTTTACATTTTCCTTATTTGGTATCGTGATTGGTTTGGAAAGAATACGTTCATTTATCGTCTATTGATGTTACCGACATCCAGATTATCGATCTACCTTTCAAAAGCTACGTCCATCTTCCTGATGGTATTAGGGTTGATTGCTTTCCAAATCATCATATTACCTATGGAAAATGCACTATTTAATTCGAATGTGCCGGAAGCGCTCTTGAATGAAATGTCAATTTCTACTATCACGATAGCCAATCCGATTTTGTCATTGATCATCCCAAGCACATTCACGCAATTCCTGATTTCCTATGGCATCGGTCTTATGATCATGTCGATATTATTCACGGCGATCATGTTTGAAAGAAGTTTCCGCATAAAAGGAATCATAATGGGCTTGTTATATTGCGGAATCGCTGCGGTGTTGTTTTTAGCTCCACTTTTCGTAATGGAGTTTGGGAATTTCTATTTCTATCCTAATGAATTATTTGGCCTGCTGCTCGCATTAGGAATCATTTTGACAGGATTATCAGTTTGGCTTGGTGCTTGGTTATTGAAAAATCGCGTTACCGTTTAACAACTTTAAAGGAGAGTGAACAAGGTGAAACGTTATTTATGCAGCATCATTATTGGAATGGTTGTTATCTTAAGCATCGGGACCTATTATGTCAAAGTAGCTTCCTCCGCTTCCAGCCTTCCAAAGTATACGTTCAAGACACTGGAAGGCAGCGATAAAGAGCTTGATCCGGTGATCATAAATGCTTCGCTTCAAAATGGCAGTAATTTTTATGAACCATTAACAATTGAATCCAATACAACGAAATATGCCAGCGAAAGGTCTTACTTGGAGAACTTAACTGGAAGACAAGATCATCTAATTGAAAGATTGGTAAAAGAACATCGTTCATTTATGCGTGGTAAGGATTCCATTAGTTCTTTATATGAAGACGATGATTTTCTTGCTTACGCTAGGGTGAATAGCGAATATACAAAGAGCGGGGATATGGAGGCAAAGTTTGATATCGGTTTACTGGAGAAGAAGGACGAAGAGGAAACTTCATTCCAAATTGAGCTTCCGAATCAAGGGAGAATCATGAATGCTGATGTCAGGGATGTGCAGTTGGTCCATTCAAAACTACAGGTTTTAACGATGAATGATGTGAATTCCAACAATGAGAAGCAAACGAAAGAAGTTCATCTGTATACGATCGATGTAGCCAATAAAAAAGTCTTGAGCGATAAAACCCTTGTATCTGAAACCTTTACTGACCCAGAACAAGTTGATTTTCAGATGCCAATCGATCTTGCTCCCTCACAGCCAAACAACATGGTATTCATTTCGTTAATTAAAGGGGTAAATCATGAGGATGGCTTTGAGGAAAAACTAAAGGAAAGCAAGCTTTTATCTTATAATTATGAAACGGAAAAAGTAGAAACGGTTAAAAAAGGATCACTTAGCCTGGACATGGCTAGATCAGGATATACAGACGGAAAAAACCTTTATACAGTTGAAATGAAATCAGGTAAATATCGCATTAAAACGTTTGACCTCAGCAGTCAAACGTTAACGAATGACACCGAGCTGGATATAGCCGCTAATAAAGAAGAGCAATATACCGCTGCCTTTAAGAACGGGCGTGTGTACTTCCTATTGAACGGAATGAATCAAGTGGGGAAAACAAACAAGCCTGCCAAACTTCTGATTGCAGATATAAAGACTGGAAAGACTTTATATAAAGGTGAAACAATCATAAATAAAAAGAACAGCAAAAGTTTTGAACTTTATATCGATGACCTGGAAATAAAATAAGGACCAACTAAGCTGTTAAATAAAAAGGGATATCCTCCAATAGGATATCCCTTTTTCATTTAAATGGAAGCCAAGTTCGTTCTGGCTGTACGTTCCTTCTTGCCGTGCAAGAAGTAGTAAAGGACGGAGGTCAAGATGACCACAACGCCCAAGATTACATAAAGTGTGCTGTAACCTGTTACCGGAATGATGAATCCCAGAATATAAGGGCCGAAGCCAAGTCCTGCATCAAGCATGATAAAGAAGGTGGATGTTGCCATCCCCATTCGGTGAGGCGGTGTCAGTTTAACGGCAATCGCCTGCGAGCTTGATTGCATATTACCGAATCCGAGGCCAATGAGGAAACCAGCTGCCAGTAAAGTGAAACTATTGGTTGTCATACTTAGAAGCAGCAAGCCTACTCCAAAAATAATGAAAGCCGGATACATAATGAAGTTCGATCCTTTCCGGTCCATCAATGGTCCTGAGAAAGGACGTGATAACAATACGGCTACTGCGTACACTACAAAGAAGAAGCTTGCCGTATTGACCAGATTGATTTCAATGGCATAGAAACTGATGAAAGAAAGGACACTGGAATAACAGAAAGCCAATAACAGAGTGATGATGGAAATGGGCAGTGCCTTAGGTTCAATGAAATTGGAAAGCTTGAATCCTTTGCTTTCCGTAACTTTTGCCGTCACTTTCAATGCCGGGACATACAGGAAGAATGCTGTAATAAGGGAGATCACACCTAAAGCCAGGCAGAAACTGAAAATGACTTGAAAGCTTGTATTTTGAGCCATGAACAGACCGATGAAAGGACCGATAGCCGTCGCAAGTGTTGCGCTCATGCTGTAATAGCCGATGCCTTCACCCTTTCGTGTCGGCGGAATGATCTGCGCGACGATCGTGCCTGTCGCAGTACTTGCCATCCCCATTGCCATCCCATGGATCAGGCGGTTAACAAGCAGGAAGCCGATTCCGAGGTCCACAAAATAAAGAAGTGTTGTCAAAGTGAAAAAGGTCAAACCTATGAATAATGTTTTCTTGCGGCCGATTGAATCAATGAAACGGCCGATGAACAGACGTCCGATCAACGTCCCGATAATAAAAATTCCCGATATGAGTCCGGCTTCGCTTGTAGAAGCATCCAATTCATTAACAGCATAGATGGCAAGTGTCACCATCAGTAAATAAAAGATTAATGTTATGAAAAAATTGATGGACGAAACGATGACAAAGTCCTTCGTCCACAGTCTGGTTCTGGATTGATCCATGTTATTATCTCCTTACTTTATAATGTTATTTCTAATTTCGCCCATGATGCGTATGGCAGCGAGTTGTTCCTCTTCCGTGATCCCTTTCAAGATTTCCTGTTCATATTGATCGATTGTCACGCGGACTTCGCTGTAGACCTTTTTGCCAAGCTCCGTAAGCCGCATCCTTTTCTCGCGTTTATCTTTGCTTGGCACATGCTCGACATACCCCAGCTCTTCCAAGCGGGCAATGGTCCTCGTAATCGTGGGTTTCTCCACGCTTTGGTAATTGGCAAGCTCTACAAGCGTCGCCGAACCATAATTGTTCAAGTAATACAAAATGGACCATTGCGCCCTGTGTAAATCATGCTTGTTCAGCTGGATATTAAGATTATTTTCAAACGGCCGGTACAGCAGCAATAATTGCTGAAAGAATTTTTGGAAAGTCTTTATCAGAAACACCTCTTATCAATATATAGTTATCGTGAGTAATTGTTACCCTGAGTAACTATAATACCAAAATAAATCCATTCTGTCCACTCGGATTTGTATTGTTTAGTTAAATCAGGTTTTTAGTTAAAATGAATGGGAATATAGGAATAGGAGATGATGTGAAGCATGAATAAATCTATGATCGCGTTAATTGCCGCAGCAACAATGCTAACTGCTTGCAATAATGACAAAGCGGATGAAAACGGGGAGAAATCTGTCCAAACAACCGATGAAAATCAAGCCCAAACTGAAAGTGAACAACAAAAACAACCCTCGAAAACAGAAACTCAAACAAGTCCAAAACATGAGAAGTGGTCTTCTTTGCCCGAATATGACAAAATCATCGAGCAAATCGGCAACGAAGACTATACTTTCAATAAGGAAACGGATAACGATGGTAAGCGAGTATTCCTTATTGAATTGAACGGTGAAAAACAATATAAAACCGTTTTCGTCAAAAATACCAATCGCCTGAAAATTATCAAAATAAATGGCGGCGGAGAGATTTATAACGGAATCATAAAATAAGTGGACCTGCGCTTAAACGTTGGTTTTGATAAAGGGGGCGGGGAAATGGCTGCATTACCTCTCGTAGGGGGAGTGGCCGGTCCGGCAACAGGTTGGCGAGATCGCCAGAAAGTTAAAGGGTACCATCCTTTATGCCGACAAGCATCCTTTTGCCGGCGGGAAGGATCATTATGCGTTATATTTCGAAGATCCCGATCGGATGAAGGTCGAACTCGTGGCCCCTTAGCGATAGTTGGCATAGCTATAATGGCGGTTATGTCCATCTTTCCCTTTCTCAGGTTCGGGTTCTGGGTCAAGTGAAAAGGCCTCGATCAATATAAATGCACCGAAAACTTGGGTCCAGCTGCCTAGTAAAAGAATATGTTCTCCCAACCGTACTTTTTCATTTAAAATGAAAATATTTCCCACGGATTCCAAAAATGAACCGGCTGAAATGAGGCCATTTCCCTTGATCTCAAAAGAGCGTGAAATGGTCTCCTCAGTCAGCGATGCCCCGAATGCTTCAATAGCTGCGCCCAGGCCTTGGATTCCACTGCCGATTGCATCGGCTCTAATGCCCTCCTCCACTGAACCACTCAACTGCATACCTATTCCAACTGCATCTGCGATATTGCCAATGGCCTCAAGCCAAGAACCGAATATGAAATAGGTTTCCGTACGTTCATTTTCCGAATTCAGCATTTTCGAACGGCCGATTGCTTGCAGCGAATTTCCAACGGCTTCAATGCCATTCCCTTTGAGGACGAGATCTTTTCCGAGGTCAGTGCTCGTTAAAGTTTGCCGGGTTTGCCCGATTGCACCTACAAGTGTACCGATGCCGAGTAACCATGCTCCTGAAATAAGGAGGTCATCTCCATGAGTGATCATATCTCAAACGCTCCTTAAAAGTGGTTAGATTATATTATTCAGGAAACAGTGTTTGTTTACATATTGCTTTATCACTTAGGGCTCCTGTTGAAAATCACCCATTTATTGGTATAATGACAGCTGGAGGAGATGATATTGACTTTTAACCATTTTTTGCAAATGATTATCGCTGCACTTTTCTTTATGGTTTTTACGTTTTGTACCTGGTATGAAGGAAGCGAAATTGTGGATAAACCTTGGGAATGGAAGTATTCCACGCTTTTCACACACGTAAATGATGAACAGGCGATAGATGCAGTTGATATATCGAATTTCGATCATTTCGTGTATGCCGCAAAATTCAAACCGTTATTTCCACTTCTTATGGTCCTAGCCGCATCGTACATCATCATACTTTCGGGATATATCCTGTTCAAAAGAAGGATTAAAAAAATGGCCCTATTCTTGTTGGGATTTGGTGTCCTTTTTCTGTTTTCAAGTGGTTTTGTATCCCATTCCCCGACTGTTGGAGGAAATATCTTTCAAGCATTTTTTCTGATAGGCGGAATGATAGCGATAATGGCTGCAGCTCTATACTATTACCGGATTCCAAGAGGATTCAATACTTTCTTGAAGTAAGCAAGCTGCCGATGAGGCAGCTTATTTTGTGCAAAATGTTGACACAAAATAACGAAAAATAATAGTCATTTTCGCGAAATTCTTAGATTGAACTTCACTGTAATGTAGTTTATAGTTAAGTCGAAATTTAGTAGACCAGTTGCTATATTACCGGCGATGAAACCCTATCGATTGGATAATCCAGTGATTGAAGAATAAAGCGAAAAGGTGATAATATGTCAGGCAAAATCAAAATTGAACAGCCAAAAATCCCCCAAGACCTAACACAAGCGAACTTTCAGGAAATATATTATCAAGATGAGCCTTATCTTGAGTCCCGTATCATAACCAACTGCACGATCGATAGAGAAAAAATGGACAAAATCGTATTATCACAGGTTGTATTTAAAAATGTGACATTCAGTGATGTATCATTCAGGAATATCGAGCTGACGGATGTCATCTTTGATCATTGCGATTTAACGAATGCCGATTTCATGGGCGGCTCGATTCATCGTGTGGAATTCAAAGAGTCCAAACTTTTAGGCATTAACCTGTCTGACGCAAGCTTAGGGAATGTCTTCTTTGAGAATTGCAACCTGAATTTAAGTGCCTTTGGTTATTCCAGTTTAAAGCAAGTGAGGTTCGATCATTGCTCATTGGAAAGTGCTGACTATTATGAGTGTAAATTCATTAAAGTGAAGTTCGAAACATGCAGATTAAATGAAGTGAACTTTTCCCGGACACCGCTCAAGGGAATTGATATTAGCAGTTCTACATTTCAAAGGATTACCGTATCCCCGGAAGATTTAAAAGGCTGCGAAGTTTCCCCGGACCAAGCGATAGTCTTTGCAGCCATGCTTGGACTGAAAATTAAAGAGTGAACCTTTCAATAAGGCTGAAACGAGGGACCACCGAATTTGGCGGTCCTTTTTGAGTTATTTGTAGTGAAAATAGGCACAGTGAATAGAATTATATAGATTTTTGAAAAGTACGGAATCTTTGCACAAATGCAGTATTGCTTTACAATATTTGTTAAGTGGAAGGGAGATTGGATGTTGAATATCAATAAGGTCACTTTGTATAGTCATGCCTGGAATGAAATGCGGAATTTCTATGTTGATGTGTTAGGATTTGAGCTCCTATCGCAAACGGTTGATGGTTTTGAAATTAAGGCAGGTGAAAGTGTACTTGAAATCGAAAAAAAACATCACAAAGAAAAGCCTTTTTACCATTTTGCCATGAACATTCCGACCAATTTATTTGCTTCGGCAAAAGCATGGGCGAAATCAAAAGTGGAATTGACCAGGGAAGAGGATGATGACGAAGTTTATTTCATTTCGAGGATTTCTTCTTTCGTAAACGAGAGATTTGGACATAAAGAAAAGGCGGCATCGCGCAAAGCATAACCGGGCAAGAGTTACTTTTAGGATAAACCGTTTGTACTGTGAAGGAATTAATTATATATTAATCCTTGAGTACATTAATTCATGGATTAAAGTATGATGAAAAGAAAAGCCCGGAGGAGACAATATGAAAAATATCAATACAGAACATGAATATCGTGAACAAATCAACCAAGAGGGACTGACGGTCGGGATTTTTACGACTACATGGTGCCCGGACTGCAAACGTTTAGACATGTTCATCGATGAGATCACTCAAGAACATAAAGACAAACAGTGGTTTACAATCGATCGTGACGAGTTCCCTGAGATTTCCGAAGAGCAAACGGTAATGGGAATTCCATCACTTTTAGTATTTAAAAATGGGGAAAAGGTTGCGCACCTGCACAGTGCAAATGCTAAAACTCCAGAAGCGGTCAATGAATTTTTAAAAGACCTATAAAAGAAAAGGTGAACCCCCTGGTGCTGTAATGAGGGGTTCATCTTTTTTTTTTTAGAAATTTTTTCTAGAAATGACTTGATTTCTAAGGTGAAACGGGTTTTAATTATAGATACCCAATATCCATTATGGATATATGATATCCACATAAATGCTAAAAGAGGTGAAATGATTTGCAATTAACAAAAGGGGTCGAGCAAGCTATATGCATCATCGTTATACTCTCTACCCAGGATAAAAATGTCCCGCTTTCGTCAAATGAGATCAGCAGGCGATTAGAGGTGTCTCCTTCTTATTTGAAAAAAATCATAAGGAAATTGGTCGTAAAGCAGATAATCACTTCCGTTCCTGGTAATAACGGCGGCCTTACTCTTGCCAAAAGTGTAGATAAGATTAAAAACCTTGAAATTATTGAGGCGATGGAAGGTCCCATTTCGATGTTTCCGGATACAGGACTTATAGAAAAAGCGTTTAAAGATGGAGAGTATGCAGAGAAGGGAATGGACGTCCTCCGTCGGATGTTTTCTCGGGCGGATCAACTTTTAATAGAGTTCTTTTCCAGCCAAACAGTGGCGGATTTGCTTAAAGAAAGCTTTGGCACCACGGACATACCGACTCTTAATTGGAATACCGCGTCATTGAGTGATGTACTGCGTGAAAAGAAAGGTGAAAAGAAGTGAATATGCTTAAACAAGAATGGAAGCTTTTCCTTACAAATCGAAAACTGGTCGGTGTCGCAATCGTTTTACTGTTCGTCCCGATTATTTATGGGGGGTTATTCCTTAGTTCCGCTTGGAATCCATACGGAAATACAGGCAAATTGCCTGTTGCGGTCGTGAATAAGGATGTAAAGGCGGAATATGAGGGGAAAACCTTAACAGTCGGTAATGAGCTAGTCGAGCAATTAAAGGACAATGATGATTTAGAATGGCATTTCGTAACGGAAAAAGCGGCGAAAAAAGGGTTCGATGATGGTACATATTATATGGTCGTCACCATTCCGGAGGACTTTTCAAAAAATGCTTCTACCGTCATGGATGATGAGCCTAAAAAAATGAATCTGACGTATGATGTGAATCCTGGACGCAGTTTCGTTTCTGAAACGGTCGGGAAACAGGCAACGAATAATTTGAAAACGGAAATTGCCGAAAGTGTCACAAAAGAATATGCGGAAGCGATCTTCTCCCAACTGGATGAAATCGGAGAAGGATTCGGCGATGCGGCAGATGGTGCATCAAAGCTGGATGACGGCGCAAAAAAACTGCATGATGGAAACAAAGAAGTGACGGAAAATCTGAATAAGTTAGCTTCGAGTACATTAACTTTTAAAGATGGAGCGAATAAACTCCAAATTGGCGTTGGCGAGTTTATGGAAGGAGCCAACAAGCTTGAAAGTGGCGCGTCGGAATTGAATAAGGGTATTTCACAATATACTTCCGGTGTCGGTCAGTTGCAAAAGGGTGCGAACGAACTCGCATCAGGCACAGGGGAATTAACTAATAATAGTGAAGCACTTATACAAGGTTCTTCCCAGCTTTCCACTGGGCTGGCCAAAGTGGTTCCAGGAGCGCAAACTTTAAATACTGGATTGGCACAAGCGCAAACAGGCAGTGCGAATTTGAATGATGGGTTGAATCAATTATCACAAAATGCAAGCCAGCTGACGGATCAATCGACAGGAATTCCAAAATTGGCAGCAGGTCAGCAGAGTTTAAATGAGGGAATCAATAAACTGGCAGGAGGAAGCCAGGCGCTAAATGACGGCCTGAAAAAAATGGATGGCCAATTGCCCGCAGAAGAACAGCTGAATCAGCTTAAGCAAGGACTGACAAGCATTCAAAGCGGTGTAAATCAATTGCAAGAAGCGGTTCCAGCAGGAAGCAGCGCGTCCGGTACCGTATCCGGCATTACCGAAGACCTCAATAACAGTCAAGCGGCGTTAACGGAACTTCAATCAACGATTGCGAATAATGGTCAGAGCACGATCAATGCCGTTCAAAACACGGAAGCCTTCAAAAGCATGACCAGTGAACAGCAATCAGAAGTAATCGGAGCCATTCAAAATGAACTTCAAAGCCAGGCGGAGGCACAAAAACGAATCGCATCGGCTCTTGCTGCAAGTGTTTCAGACTTATCAACACAATTAACGGATAAGGTAATGCCTGTATTGAATGGATTAGGCCAGCTTCCGGAACAAGTGGCCAATTTAAATAATGCGGTGAATAAAGTCAATCCTAACGCCGTTTCAGCGTTAAGCGGATATACGGCAATAAGGAACGCACTGGAAGAACAATTGATTCCTGGTGCGACCCAATTAAATGGCGGCTTGAATGAAGCTGTAGAAGGCAGCAATCAATTAACGGCGGCAACGCAAAGTTTAAATGAACGGACACCAGAATTAGTGAAGGGGATCAACCAGTTAGCACAAGGCGGTTCCTCGTTAAATAATGGCCTTTCAAAACTAACTGAGGGATCTGGTCAGTTGGTTGATGGAGTTTCACAACTGCAAGCAGGTTCATCCTCCTTTGGGAATGGTCTTGAGAAGTACGCATTCGGTGTTAGCCAAGTTGGCGAAGGGGCAAGCAAATTGGCTAATGGGGCCAATCAACTGGATGCCAACTCAGCGGCCTTGAACGAGGGCTCATCAGCACTTGTTAAAGGCACTGAACAATTGGCAGGCAATCTGCCTACTTTGAGCAATGGAGTCATCCAGCTTGCTGATGGCGCGGGTAAGATCAATGAAGGTTCATCAGCACTTGCTGAAGGTTCAGGTAAATTGGGTGAGGGAATCTCCTCACTTCAAGATGGATCGGTCGAGCTTTCGGAAAAACTCAGTGATGGTGCAGAAGAAATTAGTGAAAATAAAACAACCGATGATAATTACAGCATGATTGCTGAACCGACACAGGTCAAAGAACAAAAAAGCAGTGACGTGCCGAATTATGGTCATGCACTGGCTCCTTATGTATTGTCTCTTGGGTTATTTGTTGGAGCCATTGCCTTCAATATGGGATTCCCGACAGGCTTGCCTTCTACCAGGCCTACATCAGGAGTGGCATGGTGGTTCAGTAAATTTACGGTCCTATTCATCCAAGCGACACTTTCTGCATTAGTGTTGGATGCGATCATGATTTGGGGAATGGATTTACAGGTCGAGAATATGGGGCAATTCATTGGGGTTTCCATCCTGACTTCCCTTACGTTCATGTTCATCGTTACCTTCTTGACCGTAGGATTTGGAAATCCAGGTCGTTTATTGGCGATGATATTCCTTGTATTACAGCTAGGTGCAAGCGGAGGAATGTTCCCTGTGGAACTGACCAATAACTTCTTCAGTCATGTTCACCCGTTCATTCCGATGACATACTCTGTCATGGGCTTCCGCCAGGCGATGAGTACGAGCCTTGGGGCGGATGCATTGACAGCAAGTATAGTGTTCCTTACTGGATGCATCATTGTCTTTAATCTGCTGCTATTGCTAACGATGGTCATCAAGAAGCGAAAAGCACATAATATTGAGATGAATGCATAAACAAAAACCCCCGGTGCAATGCGCCGGGGGTTTTCTCATTATGATGGTTCATTCGTGTCCTTTTCTTTTTCGATGACTTTCAATCCATTTTCCCCTGAATTTTCAATCACATGTTTAAGGATGGATAATTTGTTATCCCAGAATTGATCGTAAAAAGAAAGCCACTGTTTCAATTCCGCTAAAGGTTCCGGCTGAAGCCGAAAGCGTTTCTCTCTTCCTACCTTCCGGCCACTGACCAATTCAGCTTCAGAAAGGATATGAAGATGCTTGGCAATCGCCGTACGGCTCATGGAAAAGTGAGAAGTGATTTCTGAAATGGGTAAATCCCCTTCAGCAAGCAATTGCAGGACCTTTCGGCGGGTTGGGTCGGCGATAGCCTGGAATACATCATGTTTTTCTGAAGCAGACACTTAGCCCTCAACAGCCTTTTTAAGACCTTGATTAACGATTTGTTCCCAGCCATGATTCATTCTATCGCGAATCACTGAGCTTTTTTCGTTCGGTTTCGTAAGAATCGTATCAGGCTCTTTCCAGCCGCCATGAATAAGGGTGAACTCCGTTTTGCCATCCACTTCTTTTAAAAGGAAGGAAATGAACCAACCGTCCGTATCCCAACTGAATGAAAGGCGATGAGGAGCATCTAACTCCGTTACCTTACAAGGAGATGGGCCGAAGGGTGATTGCACATGGAACTCATGTCCCACTTTCGGTTGAAAATCATTTGGCATGAACCATGAAGCTATGCCCTCTGCAGTGGAAACTGTATCCCAAACTTTTTGGATAGGTGCTTCAAGAATAACCGTTTTCTTGATATCCTGTAATGTATTTTCCATACTGATTCTCCTTTGTAAGTGAAAATGTGAAACCAATTGGTTTCGCTTTGTCGATTATATAAAACCTTTTGGTTTCATGTCAATAATTTGTTTCAAGCGATTCCTTTTTATTCATTGCAGGGGGATTAATTTCCCAACTCTTCGATTTGTTTTGCCAATCCCGTTATATTATCGATTGATTTCATTATCTCTGAATCTTCCAATGCCTTAGGATCAATTTGGCCCTTTTCAATATTATTCAGATATAATTCAATTCCATCTGAAAGCTGTTGATTTGAACTGACGATCTTCTCATGGATGCCTTCAGCGATTTTGGGTGGTTCAGTTGCATTGAATTCTTGAATCTCCGTTTTCATCAATTCCAGTTCTTTTTCAAGATTTGCCCTTGTTTCGGCATTCGTGATGGCGTCCTGTGACATGGTGGGAACCTCATTGGCAAAATCCTGAACGGTATTTACATACTCCGTCGCATCATCTGCATACTCCAATGATGAATTGACTTCTTCTAATGCTGAACATCCGCTTAATGTAAGGATGGACAGCAGAGCAATGGTCATTATTTTTTTCATATGTGCCTCCTATGTGATTTTTTTATAGTAAGGATCAGATGGGCAGAAATCTTTTTTTATAAATCGCTGCAATGGAATTCAATATGAAGCTGGGAATCTTCTTCGGAAAAAATGACTTCGAATAGAAAAGGTGAAAAGCACTTTTCAAGTCGTGCCACTGATTGCAGGATTTCACTTGCTTAAACCTTGCAACATCAATGATCTTCACCTTTTTATCAGAAGTGATGAAGATGTTTCGCAAGTGGATATCCGAAGGATTCAATCCCTCTTTCCTTGCCAATTGCAGCGCATGGTCTATCTCCGCAATGTTTTCTTCCGTTATCGGGATCCCCAATGTTAAACATTCAAAAAGAGTGTTGCCTTCAATGTGATCTATAACCAGGTAATTTACCCCCGCATCATATAGGGTTGGATAGTATTCGATGGATTGGACGGTTTTGTATATTTCAGCTTCAACTTTAGCTGTGTGAGTATGATCCGGGAAAAACACTTTTAGTGCCTTATTGGTGGAATGTATTCGGAAAACATATGCGCTTCGGCCTTTTCCGATCAGTGATAAAGATGGGTCGGCATCGAGCAATACATGCTTTTTATCATCGGAAATCTTAACGCTTTTAGCTAATTCATTATAGTTCTGCATACTTTTCACCTCTATTGTGCAATTTTTCGAATCAAAAAAGACGGTATAACCGATTATTGGTTATACCGTCTTAAATTAAAAGACCTCACCAAATAATCGGCAAGGTCTTGCAAACAACTAAAATCAGTTGCCAATAAAGCCGAGGATTCAATCCTGTACTGACGACTTTATTGTATAGCTACTCCCCTTAACAGAAGGATTCTTATAAGTTATATACAGTAATTATATAGGTTATTGCCTCGATCCGTCAAATATAAGGATCGCGTGCCTACCCTTTATATATATTCGATTTAGGCAAAAAGATGCTCGTCTCATTAGCATTAATTTGAGTGGTAAGTAATTATATCAATATACTTAATGGTCATCATTTGCCTGTCGCATAAGCTTCATTGCAAATGTTTCTATATAATTACTTAAATGTCTATTATTTTACTATTATGTTACAATCACTTTTATCTCCCTATAGATCTAAAGGAATATGTTATATTTTAGACGAATGAGCATATTTACCTATAATATCATACTAATTTTAACCGATATTTAAATAAATGTTAAAAATATAATTCTTTAGTAGGGAGAATGAGATGAAGAAATTAATTATACCAACTTTCTGTTTTGCAGTGTTGTCTACAGTTGCTTTCGAAGAAAAAATATCTGCAGCTCCACTACATGCCGAACAGGCCAATATTGAAGACGTCATGTTTGTGCAGGTGAATTCCGGATCACTCAATATGAGAAAAACCGGGGCGGAAGGTTCCAGCGTAGTCGCAAAGCTCGCAAATGGCACACAGGTGACGGTGTATTCGGAATCCAAAGGCTGGGCGAAGATCAAAGCCAATGGAAAAGAAGGATATGTCAGTACCAAGTATTTATCGGCAACGAAGCCAGGGACTTTAACGAAAACGGCAGTGACCATTAAAACGACAACGAAATATGTGAATGTGAGCACAGGTTTACTTAATATGCGAAAAATCGGGAGTGATAGTGCCAGCATAGTCGCAAAGCTGACAAGGGGCACACAGGTGACGGTGTATTCGGAATCCAAAGGCTGGGCTAAGGTCAAGGCCAATGGAAAAGAAGGATATGTCAGCACGAAGTATCTATCGGCAACGAAGCCTGGAACAGTGACCAAAGCTGCGGCAACCGTTAAAACGACAACGAAATATGTGAATGTGAGCACAGGTTTACTTAATATGCGAAAAATCGGGAGTGATAGTGCCAGCATAGTCGCAAAGCTGACAAGAGGCACACAGGTAACGGTCTATTCGGAATCCAAAGGCTGGGCGAAAATCAAAGCCAATGGAAAGGATGGATATGTCAGCACGAAGTATCTATCGGCCACGAAGCCTGGAACAGTGACCAAAGCTGCGGCAACGGGTAAAACGACAACGAAATATGTGAATGTGAGCACGGGATCACTCAATATGCGAAAAAGCGGAAAAGCTACCGCAAGCATAGTTGCCATCCTTTCAAAAGGGACGAAAGTGACGGTGTACTCGGAATCAAATGGCTGGGCGAAAATCAAAGCCAATGGAAAGGATGGATATGTCAACACCAAATATCTGTCTGCTTCTAAGCCGGGATCGGGATCAACGGCAGCCACGCCTGTAAAAACGACGACGAAATATGTAAACGTGAGCACGGGATCACTCAATATGCGAAAAAGTGGAAAAGCTACCGCAAGCATAGTCGCCATCCTTTCAAAAGGAACGAAAGTGACGGTGTATTCGGAATCCAATGGCTGGGCGAAAGTCAAAGCCAATGGAAAGGACGGATATGTCAGCACGAAATATCTATCTGCTACAAAGCCAGGAACGGGATCAACGGCAGTCACGCCTGAAAAAACGACGACGAAATATGTAAACGTGAGCTCTGGAACGCTCAATATGAGAAAAAGCGGATCGGAAAGCGCGAGCATAGTCGCAAAGCTGTCAAAAGGAACGAAAGTGACGGTGTATTCGGAATCCAAAGGCTGGGCGAAGATCAAAGCCAATGGAAAAGACGGCCATGTCAGTACCAAATATCTATCGACATCAAAACCAGGAACGGGATCAGTCACGCCTGAAAAAACGACGACGAAATATGTAAACGTAAGCTCTGGAACGCTCAATATGAGAAAAAGCGGGTCGGAAAGCGCGAGCATAGTCGCAAAACTGTCAAAAGGAACGGAAGTGACGGTCTATTCGGAATCCAAAGGCTGGGCGAAAATCAAGGCAAATGGGAAGGATGGGTATGTCAGTACTGACTATCTATCGACGATAAAGCCTGGAACGGACTCCAAACCATCCATACCTGAAAAAACGACAACCAAATATGTAAATGTCAGCTCGGGTTCACTTAATATGCGGAATAAGCCGTCGGATAGTGCTTCCGTCATTGTGAAACTGGCAAGGGGTGTAGAGGTGGAAGTCATCTCGGAATCAAATGGCTGGTCAAAAATTAAAGCGTATGGCGGAGAAGGTTATGTCAGTACGAAATATCTATCAGCAACGAAGCCAGGTTCTGTACCGGGACTGAATCCAGATGGAGAAGCAAACACATTAGTTAAATATGTAAACGTAAGTGATGGCTCGAGTCTGAATATGCGGTCTGCAGCATCGGCTTCCGCTTCAATTATAGCCAAGCTTGTAAATAATACGGCCGTAACGGTGTATTCAGAGTCTAATGGCTGGTCAAGAGTCACGGCCAATGGAAAAACCGGATATGTCAGTACGCAATATTTAACGGCCAAAGCACCGGAAGGTCCGGGAAGCTCGAATGGATCGATAATCAGGATCGATAAAGAGTATAATCTTACGATGGAAAAGATGGTTGAAATTCAAATGGCCGTAAACGGTCAGACGGATAAGAAGTATAAAACCTACATACGTGAAGATGGATTAACTTTAATCAATTCAACAAAAGGTACCGTTAAAGGAACCGGATGGCGTGTCAGGAGCGGAGCTGGATCGAATTATTGGGCAGTCGGTCCTGTAAGCAATAATCAATCATTGACTATTAAATCAAAAGTAAGGGGCTCTGACGGATATTATTGGTATGAGGTGGACTATAACAAGACATGGGTAAATGCCAGTCCGGAAGATATAGAATATAATCTTAACCCAAATAATTTCGTGAATGATCCAGTCCATTCATTCCAATTCGTCAAGCTCTCCCAAGTCACCAACATGAACGTTTCTGAAGTGAATAATAGAATCCTTTCAGGTAAAGGGATACTACAAGGCAAAGCGGCAACCTTCACTGCGGCAGGGGAAAAATACGGGGTCAATGAAATCTACCTGATTTCACATGCTTTGCTGGAGACCGGGAATGGCACCTCACCATTAGCGACTGGCGTAAAGGTGAACGGGAAAACGGTCTATAATATGTATGGAGTCGGGGCGTTTGACGGAACGGCGCTAAGCAGCGGCGCTCAATACGCCTATAATGCGGGCTGGTTCACCCCGGAAGCGGCCATCATAGGCGGTGCTGAATTCATCGCCAAAGGATATATCTCTGCTGGACAGGACACGCTTTATAAAATGAGGTGGAATCCTACAGCTGCAGAGAAATATGGATATGCATCACACCAGTATGCAACTGATATTGGCTGGGCAACAAAACAAGTGAAACAGATTTATAATTTATATAGTTTATTAGATTCATATAAATTGACGATTGAGGTTCCTAAGTATAAATAAGGAAACGGAAAAAAACACATGAGTCCGGCTCATGTGTTTTTTTGCTACTCAGTTTTATCCTTTTCCAGAATCCCCTTGACGACATCCTCGATCGTCACCACTCCCAACGCCTTTTCCAAGGCAAGTTCAGCAACGGAAAAGATGGGTTCTATTGTATCTTGTATATTTCTTCCAACAGTGCATGCTGGATTAGGATTTTCATGAATTCCAAATAATTCTTTATCGGAGACAACGTTGACAGCGTGATAAACATCGAGCAAAGTGATATCCGACAATTCCTTGGCCAATGTCGCTCCGGCGATACCCGGCCGAACATTCACTAAACCTGCATTCTTCAGCATGCCAGTGATTTTTCTGATTAAGGCTGGGTTGGTGTTTACACTTTTGGCAATAAAATCGGAAGTGTTAACGCCTTCTTTGTTTATTTCTAAAAGAGATAATATATGGATTCCTACGGAAAAGCGGGTACTGATGGACATCTCTTTTTTCTCTCCTTTAAAATCTCTATTCCTATATAGTATAAATTATTTAACATGTAATTCAAGTGGTTACAAGTTATAATGACCTGCAAGAATAATATTTATCCATTAACCGTTTCCTTGTCAAGTCACGCCGTTGCTGCAAAGGCAAAAATAAAAGGTATGTGTAATTGACAAACAAGCATGGTGAAACTTATATTATAACGTGTAAATGAATCAGTTACAGGTGAAAGGTGCAGGAAAGGGGGAACTGAAATCGGCCGCCATGGCTGGATAAGAAATATCGACACAACTACAAGTGATGGAGGTATATGATGGCTAATAAAAAAAAGGGTAATCAAAAACAATCTTCAGCATTCACGTTTTGGATCATCGGGTTAATCGCTGTAATCATTATTGGCTTTATATTTTTAGCAAATGGGAAAAAAGACGAAGATACAGCCGTTAATGAAATCGATTATAAATCACAACCTTATTTGGGAGAAAAATCGGCTCCTGTCCAAATAGTGGAATTTGGGGATTATAAATGTCCAGTCTGTAAGACATTCGAGGAGCAATTCTTCCCTTCTATACAAAGTGAATTGATTGATACAGGAAAAGCGCAATTTTATTTCATGAATTATTCGTTCATTAACGTCGATTCAACCAGATCCGCTAAATTTGCGGAAAGTGTTTATCAGGAATTAGGCAATGAGACTTTTTGGGAATTTCATGAGCTTTTGTTCGATAAGCAGCCAGCTGACCTGAAATATGAAAAGCAAGATGTCTTTACGGACAAATTCTTAGAAGAAACATTGAAAGAAATCGCAAATGACAAAGAAGTTAAAAAAGTCGTTACCTCTTTTAAAGCCAAAAAGTCCGAGGACCAATGGAACAAGGATATGGAGTTGGCCGACGAATTAGGTGTTACTGGAACACCTTCCTTATTCGTCAATGGCAAGAAGTTTGAAGGAAATACAATCGATGATTTAGTGAAAATGGTTGATGATGCAGCGAAGGAGAAATAGTGATGAACAAGCCACTATTACTTTCTTGGATCCTGTCCATCATCGCCACTGCCGGAAGTCTCTACTTTAGTGAGATTCTCCATTATGTACCCTGCACCTTTTGTTGGTACCAAAGGATCCTGATGTACCCGCTCGTCATCTTATTGGGCCGGGCCTTTTATGAACAGGACCTGAAAATCTATCGATACATCCTCCCATTATCAATTTTGGGCATGGCGGTGTCAGGGTATCACTATAGTCTGCAAAAAATTCCAGCACTACAGCATTTCGAAATGTGCCAAAGCGGGGTTCCCTGCTCAGGTGAGTATATAAATTGGCTAGGATTCATCACGATCCCGTTTTTGTCCTTCATCGCCTTTACGCTCATCACAATCTGCATGGCACTGCTAATGAAAAAGAAAATCAGCATGTAATCAAGCGCACCATTCTAAAAGGAATGGTGCGTTTTTATATATATCGGATGAAAAATCAGGATATACCATCAAAAATCGGACTATATCGACGAAAATCAGCAATATATCAGCGGAAAATCAGGATATATCATCAAAAATCGGATTATATCGACGAAAATCAGCAATATATCATCGAAAATCAGGATATATCTCCGAAAATTGCAATATATCGACGAAACTGCGGATATATCAACGAAAATCGGATTATATCGGCGAAAAACAGGATATATCATCGAGAATCAGGATATATCTCCGAAAATAGCAATATATGATCGAAAATCGGATTATATCGACGAAAATCAGCAATATATGACGAAGCTGCGGATATATCATCAAAAATCGGACTATATCGACGAAAATCAGCAATATATCAGCGGAAAATCAGGATATATCTTCGAAAATTGCAATATATCGACGAAGCTGCGGATATATCATCGAAAATTGCAATATATCGACGAAACTGCGGATTATATCGGCGAAAAACAGGATATATCATCGAAAATCAGGATATATCTTCGGAAATTAGCAATATATGATCGAAATCTGATTTATATCGACGAAAATCAGTAATATATGATCGAAAATCGGATTATATCGACGAAACACCTCTAAATAATAAAGTTGACAAAACGTTAACTTGTAACTTATATTGTTACATGTAAGTAATTTAGTTACAACTAATATTTCAAAACAATATATAGGAGGAATGTAAAATGAAAATCGGTATTATTGGTGCGAGCGGAAAAGCTGGAAGTCTGATTTTAAAGGAAGCATTGACTAGGGGACATGAAGTTACGGCCATTGTCAGGGATGAAGCTAAAGTCCAAATTCAAGGAGCTTCCGTACTGGAAAAAGACGTATTCGATTTGAAAGCAGAAGATATTAAAGAATTCGATGTTGTAGTGAATGCGTTTGGCGCTGCTCCGGGGAAAGAACATCTGCATGTGGATGCAGGAAAAATCTTGATTGAAGCAATGAAAGGGGCTCCACAAACGAAACTTATCGTTGTTGGCGGAGCTGGAAGTCTTTTTGTTGACGAAGCAAAAACGATCCGTGTCCTGGATACGCCTGATTTTCCTAAAGAATATTTTGCAACAGCGTATAATCAATCCAAGAACCTTGGAGATCTGCAAAACGCCACTGACATCCAATGGACGTTCATCAGTCCTTCCGCCTTCTTTGATCCGGAAGGAAATAGAACAGGTGGGTATAAACTGGGTAAAGACAACCTTCTTGTAAACTCAAAGGGCGAAAGCTATGTAAGTTATGCCGATTTTGCCCTTGCAGTACTTGATGAAATTGAAAATCCGCAGCACATCAACCAGCGCTTTACCGTTGTTGCCGAAGCTGAATAATTTAGTGACGTCTCTCCTCTGGGGTGACGTTTTTTTTTACGATAGAAACTTCTGAATCGGCGCAGGCTCGCCAAGGAAGACCGTTGATGTATATTTCATCGCTGATGAGGATCAAAGAGCCGACGGTGGGCACCGATAGGGAAGAAGCCGAGTAATAGAAATTGAAGCAGGTGAGATGATCAATAATTGATAAGTCTTTAGATCTATGAGCTGTATGTAAGAAAATAAGGCCTTTTCCTTAAGAATCGGGGAAAGGCCTTAAATATTTTGGTTGCGCTTACAAATGAAGGAATTTTTTCTGTTAATATATTTACAAAAAACGAGTCTATGTTACTATAAAAAGGATGATTCAGAAAAATTTGGAGAGTTTTGTTGATTTATCCTAATATGAAGGAGTTACAATGAATGAAAAAAGTTAAAAAGGCGATTATACCTGCAGCGGGATTGGGAACCAGATTCTTGCCCGCAACGAAGGCTATGCCTAAAGAAATGCTGCCAATAGTCGATAAACCAACTATACAATATATTATAGAAGAAGCCGTGAAAGCGGGAATTGAAGATATAATCATTGTCACAGGAAAGAATAAACGAGCGATAGAAGATCATTTTGATAATGCGTACGAACTAGAGAATAACTTGATTGAAAAAGGGAAATTCGATTTATTGGAGAAGGTGAGATACCCATCCAATTTGGCTAATATCCATTACATTAGGCAAAAAGAACCGAGAGGCCTCGGACATGCTGTTTGGTGTGCACGTAACTTTATTGGTGATGAGCCATTTGCCGTCCTTTTAGGCGATGATATCGTGGAAAGCGATGTGCCCTCCCTGCGTCAATTGATCAACGAATATGATGCGACAGGTTCGTCCATCATTGGTGTGCAGCCGGTGAATGAGAGTGAAACACATAGATATGGCATCATCGACCCGCTTACGCAAGAGGGCAGGAGATACGAAGTGAACCGTTTCGTCGAAAAACCAAAACAAGGAACGGCACCATCCAACTTAGCCATAATGGGAAGATACATACTGACTCCGGAAATATTCGACTTCCTGGCCAAGCAGGAAACAGGGGCTGGCGGTGAAATCCAGTTAACGGATGCCATCCAAAAACTGAATGAAATCCAAAGTGTCTTCGCTTATGATTTTGAAGGGAAACGCTATGATGTCGGAGTTGTCGATGGCTTTGTGAAAACGACAATTGAATTTGCCCTGCAACGTCCCGATTTAAGAGACGACATTTTAAAAGTAATGGAAAATATCCTCGAAATGCACAAGGCAGTGGATAAGTGATCTTTTAAATGAATAGAGTAATTAGTTTAGAAAAAATCTCCAACTATTGATCATTCATAGTTGTTATTTTTGGTTACTGAAATGCAAACATAATTTTGAATGGTGAATATAAATCCATAAAAGGGGATGCCTATTTAGTGAATAAGAAGGTAATAAAAAGAAAAGTCGATTTCCTTAAACAGCCTATCGTTAATTTCCTATTAAAGGAAAATCATCAGCGTGTAAATAGATATGCAAAGTATTATGAGAAATTAAGCATTCAAAAAAACACCATTCTATATGAGAGCCGTGATGGAAACAGTATGACCGACAGTCCATACGCGATGTTTAAATATATGCTGGAAAATCAGGACTACCAAGATTTTATGCACATTTGGTCAATCCAGGATTTCAGTGTCCTCTCAGGTGTAATGGCGAAGTATAAGGATATGCCGAATGTTCAATTTGTTCAACGTAATTCAAAGGAATATTTAAAGTGGTTGGCAACAAGTGAGTATTTAATCAATAATTCCACATTCCAGTCTTTCTTCATCCCTAAAAGCGATCAGATTTACATCAATACCTGGCATGGAACGCCCCTTAAGAATATGGGCTTTGATATACCCGGTAACCCTTCGGTCTCTCAAAACGTTGTCAGGAACTTCTTGAGTGCAGATTTCATTTTGAGCCCTAATGCCCATACTACCAACATATTTACACATAGCTATAAGTTAAATGGATTGTATAAAGGTGAAATAATAGAAGAAGGATATCCGAGAATCGATTTGACGCTGAATACGAATCCGGGGGAGTATAAGGATTATTTAAGGACCCTGGGGTTGAAAATCAGTGATGCTAAGGAAAATATTTTATATGCCCCGACTTGGAAGGGGACGAACCTTGCCAAGGTGGATAATGATCTTCTTCAAATCATTGCAGATATTCATTATTTACAAAGTCAAATCGGTGAACAATATAACCTATTAATTAAGGTACATCCATTTCTATATAAAGAAGCGGCCAAGCATTCGGAAATCAAGGATCGGCTAATACCAGACCATGTGGATACAAATGAATTGCTTGCTGCAGTCGATTTGCTTATCACGGATTATTCCAGCATTTTCTTTGATTACCTTGTTACGGATAAGCCCATTCTATTTTACACTTGGGATACGGACGTTTATGCAGAGCAAAGGGGACAATATCTCCAAAATGACGAACTTCCGGGACCCATGCTTTTTAACTCAAAAGAATTGGCGCTAGCCATTAAAGATATTAAAGATGTGGAATTGAGATATTCCGATAAATATAAAAAAATGCAGGAAAAGTTCACGAACCATGAGGATGGAAAAGTAACAGAGAGAATAGTCAAAAATATATTCAATAAGTCTACGAAACAACTAAACACAATTACAGGGCTGGATTCGGCAAAGGAAAAAATATTAATTTATCCGGGCGGTTTGAGGGATAACGGGATTACATCTTCTTTCCTTAACTTAATGAATAATATTGATTATGATAAATATGATGTCAGCTGTTTCACGGCGACTCCTCACTCATACGAGGTTTTGAAAAATATGGGCAAGGTTAATAAGAATGTGCGTTTTCTATTCAAACCTGGCTTGCCTGTTTATAACATATTGGAAGTCTATAAAGATAAATTCATCCATAACAGAGGGGAAAGAGGTTTCTTAGGGAAGAAGCTTTACCCGGAAAATGCCTATATTAGAGAGCATGCACGTTTATTCGGCAAAACAAAGTTTGATTTTGTTATCGATTTTAGTGGTTATAGCCATTATTGGGCTAAATATCTGCTGGCGGCGGATGCAAAAAAGAAAGTTTGTTATATGCATAATGATTTGCTTTCTGATAGTGAACGCATCATTAACGGAAAGAGACCTCACCGGATTAATCTAAGAGGGATTTTTTCGGTATACAATCGATTTGATAAACTGGTAAGCGTGTCTGAGGGAACGATGGAATTAAACCGAAAGAATCTATTGGAGTATGCAGACTTCGATAAATTTGATTATGTAATGAATTCCATCAACCCAGATAAAATCCTTCAAATCGAGTCAAATGAGCCTGAAGGTAGTGAAAATGATGAAAAGGCGATGATCACAGAAAACTTCAAAGCGAGGGCGATTTTAAGGGATGTCAAGGATAATCCTGTTTGGAATACCCTTCCGGGAATTTCGAATGCCGCTCAATTTCCATTGGAAGAACGATTTGAAGGTGCTGAAATCGTGATTTCGAGGAAAACCTATGCTGATCAAAAGACTTTTTATAAATTCAGTCATGACAATCAAATAATAGGCTGGATTAGTGAAGAAGCTGTGGAGCTTCTGCCAGACAGCATTATTTATGAAAAAGAAGTGGATAAAATTGCAAGGTTAGTAAGACCTCGATCGAACTATATTTGGTCCTTGCCGTATAAAGTTGAAGGAACATACAAAGTTTCCGGCAGTCATGATTTTAAAGGGATCATTGTAAAAGTCGATAGGGAAGCAAAAACCCAGCATTCGATTTATAGCAGAATATCAGTAAAAGACAAGATCATAGGCTGGATAGATAATTCTGCTTTATCCGTGCTTGAACATTGTACAATCAATGAAGACATGAGCTATAATGACAAGCTGCAAATCATGATGAAAAGAAAATATATCATATCGAGAAACTATAAAAACAATAAAAAGTTCATCGATAAGATCGAGAATAGAACGCTGAAGGAAATAAACACCGGTAATCAGAAGTACGGTAAAATAACCAACCCGGAAGATCATACAATCTGGACGAAGGCATATCCGAACTACAAGGCTAAAAGAGTGAGCAAGGCAATCGATTTTGAAGGGCAAATCGTCAGAATCATCAAGTATAATAGAACCAACAAAGGCGGCTATTACCTTTTCGAAATCGATAATAAGAAAATAGGCTGGTTAAATACGGGGGCATTCGAAATCATAGAAGAGCCAATCCTGTTAAAAGAACGGGAAGTGCGCGGCACTGCCGAAATTAACTTAGGCGATTATCATATATGGGATAAGCCTTATGGGCTGCAAGATGCCATGGTCTTGGAAAATGGGCCAACCTTTAATGGCCGGATCGTTGAATTCGATAAAGAAGCGGTTACTCAACTTGGTACGTATGCCCATATATCATTGGACGGGATATCTATAGGCTGGATCGATAAACAGGCGTTAATCGTACAAGAGGTCCATGGGTTGGAAGTGAATGATCAGTTCGTTCCATATCCTGATAAAAATGATTTTAACTTTGTCAATATGGGAAGGTTATCACCTGAAAAAGGGCAAGATAATTTGATTCGTGCATTCGCAGGCTTTCATGGGAAACACAAAAATAGTAAACTGTATATTTTAGGACAAGGTCCTTTAAAGGAAGATTTGCAGGAAATCATTGATGAGCTGGACTTAAATCATTCGATTCATCTTTTGGGCCAGCTTGAAAATCCATTTTCGTTCATGGAAAAATGTGACTGTTTCGTTCTTTCCTCACATTATGAAGGCCAGCCTATGGTATTATTGGAGGCAATGACCTTAGGAATGAAAATCATGGCTACTGATATAGTGGCTAACCGGACCGTTTTGGAAAACGGTAAATATGGTTTACTTGTCGAAAATAGCATAGATGGACTGGAAAAGGGCTTATCTACCATGGTTAGTGATGATAATCCTAAACTAGCGAAGTTTGATTACACCCAATATAATGGATTGGCCATGGAAACCTTCAATAAATGCTTATAAAATGAGGGAGGTCCTTATAATGAGACCTCCCACTAATGACATGTATAGGTTGCGAGATTTAAAGATTCATTTAAGCTTAAAATAAAAGGGGTAATACTATATGATTTTGGTCGTTGGCGGTGCAGGATATATTGGAAGTCATCTTGTGAAAGAGTTAGTGAAAACTGAAGAGGTTGTCATTCTGGATAATCTCTCAACTGGATTTCGTTCGCTGGTTGATTCGAAGGCCACCTTGGTGGAAGGGAATTTAGGGGACGAAGCGGTCTTGAATGATATTTTCCTTAAGTATCCGATTAAAGCGGTCATGCACTTTGCCGCTAATAGCTTGGTCGGGGAGTCTGTTCAAGATCCTTATAAATACTATGATAATAATGTAGGTGCAACTCTTACATTATTGAATACCATGCTCAAGCATGATGTTAAGAATTTCATTTTTTCATCAACGGCAGCTACGTACGGGATACCAAATGTGGATATGATTGATGAAGATCAGCCAACGAATCCGATTAACCCATATGGCCGCTCGAAATTGATGGTGGAACAGATATTAGGGGACTTTGCAAAGGCATATGGACTTCATTATGTCGTCTTGCGTTACTTCAATGCGGCAGGAGCACATGCGTCAGCAGAAATCGGTGAAAGCCATGATCCGGAAACACACCTGATTCCAATCATTTTACAGCATTTATTAGGTCAACGTGAGAAGATTTCCGTGTTTGGTACGGACTATGACACAGAAGATGGCACATGCATTCGCGATTATATCCATGTAACGGATTTAGCCCAAGCTCATATAAGCGCGCTTCAAGCCCTATTATCCGGGAAGAAGGATACGGCCATCTACAATCTTGGGAATGGAAAAGGATTTTCGGTTAAGGATGTAATCGACACTTGCGAAAAAGTCACAGGAGTTAAACCAACAGTTGAGTATGCAGACCGTCGGCCTGGAGATCCAGCCCGCCTGGTTGCTTCGGCCAATAAGATATATGAAGAACTTGGTTGGAAAGCATCGATAAATTTGGAAGAAATCATTGAAAGTGCGTGGAAATGGCATAAATCTCAAATGAATTAATGGTCCCTTGGGACTCGGTAGTCATTTCAGGCTGTAGACAAACTCGAAGGAAAACGAGTTTGCCTGCAGTTTTTTTATTTGAAGAAGTTGCAGCTGTTTTCAGAAATCCATTGAGGTTTTTTTTATATAAAACAGCAAAAAACATGTAGTAAACCAAGCTTTGTTTTAAAATCTGGTGATAATTCCCACCGGTTTCTTTAAAATCTTGCTGTTAGTTCAGCTAGATATAAATTTTTTTAATTTGAAACCATACTGATTGGGAAAAGGAATATTATATTAACATTCTACAGATATTCCACAATAACTAACCAAGCTTATGGAAAATGTTGTAATAAGATACCTTATAAGTTAGTTAAAAAACAAGACCAAATTAGATTGGTCTTGTTTTTTTCTTTTTTTTAGCAGTGAATGTAAATGTCTCTTGTGAAGCATGTCCAATATTTAAATTAAAACTATTTATAAATTTAACATTTATTTGTATATTTTTTGGTAAAAAAGACCTACTATCAAATATTCTTCTATGTTATTGTCAAAGAGGTAAATATATAATAGAGGAGAAATAATATGGAAGAAATAGAAAAAACATCCAAGGGGATGCTTGTTAAAAGAATATCTGCTTTAACTGTCGCTATACTAATAATTTATTTTCTAACCTTGCTTCAAGTGAAGCACAGGAGAATACTGAAATAGTACAAAAGGAGATTACTAGTGTAGCCGTACTAGAAGATTTAACAACTACTAATATTACTAATCTGGATGAGGGAAAAGTAACAAAGGAGATCGCTGAATTAGCTGAAGAAATAGAATTAAATGAAGGATTATTGTCTGATGATTTTGACTTTGAAGAAGCTGCAGTGAACCTTCCTTCGATTCAAGAAATGACTAATGAGGAAAAAGAAGTGTTTAATCAAATAGTAGATGAGCAAGTCAATCTAATGGGGCTTGAAAGTAAACAAGATAAAAAAATGGTAGGCGATTTATTAACCAATTTTTTTGATGAAGAATCCGAAACTTATAATGATTTTGAAGCACTATTAGAAGAAACGGAGAAAGTAGAAGAAGTACTTGTAACAACTAAAACTGAAGATATAGGTAATACAACCTTTATTAAAGAAGAATACACTGTATCTAATGTATTAGAAATTTTAAGTGTACAAGAAGCAAGTGCTATTTCTCTTAATGGAAAAGTAAAAGTTACAAATAGAGTAGCTGGGGCTGCATTTAATGTAGTTCTTGGGCTTGTTGTTGGTGGTGGACTTGGTGCTATAACAGCATATATCAAACAAAAAGGTAAAAATGCTGCTAGTCAAATGTTTGGTAGAACACTTAAAACAAAACTAACTCAATGGGGAGCTCCTAAATTAGCTATTGCAGTTACAGGGGTTACACTTTACGCTGTAGCTTATCTTGATCCAGGTAACGCAATAGCTAAGAGGCTTGACAAGTTAGATAAAAAACCAAACAATGGCTATGTAGACATGTACTAATTGAATTCCTTAAAGGAGATATTTAAATGAAAGTTGTATTTAAATACTTAATATTAATTATATGGTTAAGCATATTCATCTACTATTTTACTGAGTATATGCCACATAATGTTTATTTATATTTGTTAATCATACCAGTTTTTATAATAAGTCACACAATAGTTAATAAAATATTCGCAACCAGTAAACGGCCAAAAATATAAGACTATAATTACGTGTGTCGCTAAGCCTTGAGCGACAAATAAAAAAAGGGGCGATCAAAAAGAAGAGATCGCAATCCTTGCCTGCGATTCATAATATGGGGGATTGCAAGTGAGATTCTTACTTGTCCGTAAAAAAAGTGGTGGAAGTTTAATCCCAAAACTTCCGCAACTTTTTTACTTTCTTCTTTGTCTTCCTATTTCCAATGTTTATTCTTTTAATTTCTTACTCTATACGGCAGTTTTCATTCTAAGCTTGAAGAGCTTTCTGGATTGATTTTTTCATGGCTTTTACAAAATTTTGGCGTGTTTCTTCGGGTAATTCCAACAGGGAGAGGTACGGATTTAAATCTTCCAGTTCTACTAATAAAAGTTCACCTTGCTCATTCCGACAGGCATCTACTCGTTGGATGCCCCAATCAAGATTGTTCCATTCAATAAATCGTTTAGCAAAAGCCAGGTCTGCTTCAGTAGGGGCATATTCTTTTAATTCCCATCTTTTTTCTTTATCAGGCGCATAAAGGGCGTACTGAAATTCTTTATCGATAAAATAAAAAGAGACTTCATACTCAAAGTTGATAAATGGCTGTACCAATGTGTTCTTTGATTTTGCATCCATTTTATCTCCCAATTCTTCTTTCGCGGCAAATTCCAAACCGATGGAATCCGCGCCATCTTTCGGCTTCACTATATACGTTTCCACATTGGGAAGTTTATTTAAAGATTCAAGTGAATCGATGGTCGGAATGACAGGGAAGTGGGCATTCGTCAGTTCAATTAAGTATTCCTTCCCGTTCATATCAGCCTTTCCATCAAATGAGTTGTATGTTTTCAAATAACCAGCAGCCACTCTATTACGGAATGCTAGATACTTGTCTTTAAAATTGGCTACTGGACCGGCATTTCGAAAGACGATCAAGTCAAAATCCTTTTCAAACGTTTCAATGTCTTCAGGATGGCAAAGTACTAACCGAAAATCCTCCCTAAGCTTCGAGGTAAGGAACAAATCCTCCTCATAATAATTTCTTCCTTTTGCCTCATAGTATAAATCCGTTACGAATAATAGTGTCTGCATGACTCCTGCACCCGCTTTCCCGATATTTTCATTGATTGGTTTACATACAAAAAAATCCCGTCTTATTAAGAACGAAATTTGAACTCGCGGTACCACTCTTGTTTAATAACAAACGCACATCCCATTTAACGGGGGGAAACCGGTAAAGCTTACTGAAGCTTCGGCTTTACTTCTCGGGGATGATCTTTGGTAGATTCTGGACACTGGCTTTCAGCAAAGCACCAGCTCTCTTTGGAACAGAACGATAACGTACTCCTTCCCTTCATGGAATTTTACAATTGATGAATTTGAGTAATTGTATAATAGTCAGAAAATAAAATCAATGGTTGTTCACTTACTATAGGACGAAAAAGGGATATGGATAGAGATATAGAATTACTATTAAATAGAAGCACCATTCATTTAATAGGAGATGTTAGATTTGAAAACGGTAAGGGTTTTTCATTACGATGCGTTCAGCAGTAAACCGAATAAAGGAAATCCGGCAGGTGTGGTTTTAGATGCGGATGGACTGACCGAAAAGGAAATGCAGGATATAGCGATGAAGGTGGGGTTCTATGAAACCTCTTTTCCGATGGATTCCGATATTGCCGATCTTAGAATCCGTTATTTTACACCGGGACACGAAATGAATCTTTGCGGACACGCAACAATGGCTACCATCCATGCACTGAAGACCAGGGGAATATTGGATAAAGATGAGCTGATGATTGAAACAGGAGCGGGAATATTGCCAATCAAGATCCATGCGACGGCGAATCAAGATATATATATTACGATGAAGCAGGCCGCGCCGCAGTTTGAAGCGTTTAACGGAGATAAAGGTGGCTTAGCCAATTCCCTCGGCCTTGATATAGAAGATCTTGAAAGTGAATTACCTATTGTTTATGGAAGTACAGGTTTATGGACTTTACTGGTTCCGGTAAAAGAAAGAAGTTCATTTAAAAGGATGAAGGCCAACAATAGCCTGTTTCCGCAATTATTAAAGGAAATGCCAAGAGCTTCCGTTCATCCCTTTTGCCTGGAAACGTACGATAGTGATGCCCATATGCATGCCCGGCATTTTTCCTCGCCCTATTCAGGTACGCTTGAAGACCCGGTTACAGGAACGGCTTCAGGTGTGATGGGCGCTTATTATGCAAAATACATAAAGGCTGATCTTGAAGATGAGGTGCATTTGTTAATCGAACAGGGGCATGAAATCGGAAAGGATGGCAGAGTTCGCGTTACAGCTACCAAGAACGATGGCACATACGATATTGAAATCACCGGTAATGCTGTCTACGTTAAAGAATTTGAAGTGGAAGTCTAAAGGTACATAATGAGATACAAGCCTGAAAAAGTATTTGGAAAAAACCCTGTGCTAAGACGTTACGTGTCTTAGCACAGGGTTCTTGTAAATCAGAAACATGTTCACGCAAATGATTGAGGTGGAAGCGACAATCGCTGTCCTTTAGATGAGGGTCACGCCGCTAAGATCAATCTTTGCTCCATGTAAAAAGTTGTAAGTGAGTTTATCCATCGAAGCTCCAGTAAAGTCGATTTTCTTTAAATCGGACATCCGAAATTGAACATTGATGAGGGTGGCATCGCGAAATGATGCCTTTCTCAATGAAGAGCCTTCGAAAATGGTTTGTTTGAAAGTTTCCCCATCGAATATAAGACCAGATAAATTACAGCTTTTAAAATGGGTTTTATTATAAATGCTGTTCTTGAAAGTTACGCCTTTTAAATTTGCATTTTTAAATAAGGTGCCAGTTAAATTGGCATTTTCAAAGGTGCAATGATCTAAGTTACTGTTTTTAAATGTGCTGCTCGTCAGGTCGGAATGGCTGAAGTCAGAACGGCTTAAATCGCAGGAATTGAACTTCCCATCATGAACCGAAACCGAGCGGAAGTCGGAATCCAATAAGCGATGCCTGGAATAGTCCATGCTTATCGCCTGCTCAAGCACATTGTATTGCAGATTGAGGGATTCCATGAGCTCTGATACCTCCCCAATCGAATCAACAGTCAGCTTGAACGCTTCCTGTTCACTGGCACCATTCCTTCTATGGTCATCGTATTTTTCCAGTAAGTTTTGCAGCAGTTCTTCTTCCAATTCCGTTGCTGTTTTTGCACTTTTGTACGGGGCAAAAATGCCATGAACATGTGCATTCAGTTTTTCAATCAAATTTCATCTTCCCTTCTTAGAGAAGGCGCTCAAGTATTCGCTTGGCCTGCTCCCAGTCATTTTTATTTTGGATATATGTGTTTTCCCCGATTGGGGTGATTTTGTAATATTTCCTTCTTCCGCCTTGTGTGGCATCTCCCCAATAAGAGATGATGCATCCATCCTTTTCCAGCCGTTTCAGGCTGGAATACATCGTCGCTTCCTTAATTTCATATTGCTCATTGGAATTCGTATATATCAGTTTGCTGATTTCATAACCATATTTATCGCCACTTTGCAGGAGTTTTAGAATCATCGTATCTACATGTCCGCGAAGCAAGTCAGAGGATAGTTGTCGTTGAACCAAATCCTCACCTCCTTTGGTATATCTTATAGTATATTACTATGACAGTCAAGGTAGTTTGGTTACTATTGATCATACAGATTTGGAGGGTTTATGAAAAGAAACATGCCAATTTTAGTGAATCACTGCATCGCATATACTTTTTAATTGTACTAATTTTCCAGAGGTAATATCCGCTTGGAAGGGATTTATGATGTTTCATGGAAGATGTATGTAAGGGGGTGGGGATGTTGAATAATTCGTGGAATAAAGTGATTTATAAATTTTGGTCGCCGGTTTATGACAAAATCTTCAACTCTCATCTCTTTTTAGATGCCAGGAAAAGAATGTTTGAAGAGCTGGATTTTCATGATCATGCAAAGGTCCTGTTTGTGGGAGTAGGTACGGGGGCCGATTTGGAGTTGATCAAAAACCTTGACCTTGAGATAACGGCAATAGACCTGTCGGCGGATATGCTAAAAAAAGCAATGGGGAAATTTGATGATGCATCGATCAGTTTCCTCGAGATGGATGCACAGCAAATGGAATTCGCTAATGAATCGTTTGACTATGTAGTGGGAAGTTTGGTTCTTTCCGTCGTACCTGATGCCAATGAATGTCTTCGGGAAATGATCAGGGTTGTAAAAGGCGAGGGGAAAATAATACTATTCGATAAGTTTATTTCTAAAGATGAACGTCTTTCAGTGCCCAAAAAGCTTCTGAGGCAAATCATTCGATTTTTAGGAACGGATATTGGCTTGAGGTTTGAAGACTTGTTCAGTGGACATGAGAAGAAAATGGAAATTGAAGAAGATCGGCCGATCATGCTGAATGGAATGTATAGAAAGATAATCATCAGTAAACGGTTGTGAGGACATCAGGATACCACATAGAGCTGAGTTTTGTTTTTTGAAGCTAAACCGGATCCGCTGTAAAGAACATGTAATATTTGACATGCATGTATAAAACCCATGTCTTCCCTAACATGGTTAATGAGCTGATCATCGGGTTATTGAGTAAGAATGGATCATATCATCAGAAGGCAGTTTGCGTGCATCATTGATACCTTTAAATTCCAGTGAGCATTATATAACAATAAGGTCCACTGGTGTCTGAACGTCATATGTAACGCATTTTTGATGCGGCTGTTACAGAGGCACTGGGCGAAATGAGTATAATTAAATGGTGGGATAAAATGGAAGAGGTGATGGTTTTGTCGGAGACGATTACAACCTATGAAGATCTGTTGAACATGCTGGACTCATTATTGCGTGAACCAACTGGATTCTGGAATGGTTTTTATGAAGATCGCACAAAAGGGGTTCCCTTTTTCGAAAATTTCCCTGATGAGAATTTGGTTTCATATTTTGATGGTGGGTTAATTGGGCCAGGGAAGGTTCTTGAGCTTGGATGCGGACCTGGCAGAAATGCCATTTACCTTGCTCAAAAGGGCTGTTCCGTTGATGCGGTGGACCTTTCGAAGGAAGCCCTTGAATGGGGAAAAGAACGGGCAGGAGATAAAAATGTCCAAGTGAACTTCATTCAAGGGAATATATTTGATTTGGATATTGCAAAAGGACAATATGACTTCGTATATGATTCAGGTTGTTTTCACCATATTGCTCCACATCGAAGGATGAACTATTTGGAGATGGTGAAAAAGGCGTTAAGGCCTAAGGGGTTGTATTCGATCACTTGTTTTGTCGAAGGCGGCATATTGGGTGGTTCCGATATTTCAGATTGGGAAGTATATAGGCAAAGAAGCCTTAAAGGCGGTTTAGGTTTTACCGAAGAAAAACTCAGAATGATCTTCAAGGAATTCGATGTGGTGGAAATACGGAAAATGAGGAAAATGGAACAATCGGATGAAACCTTTGGGGTGCAAGGTTTATGGACGGCTTTATTTAGGAAATGAGAAGGCGAAATGGTTTTAAACGGAGGATCTGGGATCAGGTCCTTTTTTTGTGTGTGGAAATTGTTAACGAAAAATAAAAATGGTAAACTATAACAACACTATGAAGTTTTGGGAACGCAGATTTACCAGAATGATAGATGAAGGCTTTTGCTGATCTTTTTTTAAAAAACATGGTTTCAAAAACAGCTGGGAAGGTATATGGAAAGAGGGGGCCATCAGGCATCAGAGAGCATAAGGTTTTAAGTATGGAAGAGGTTTTCTTCGATGCTTGCTTTGTTGATAATATTTCAATTCCCTGGCAATGCCGTTTTCAGGTTAGATTGCTTTTTATAAAAAACTAAATAGGAGGAGTTTATGCACGTAAATAAAGAATTATATTCCTTTTTATTGGGTGTGGCAGCACAATTGACTGAGGATTGGTACGCATCATTGAATAAAAGTGATAGTGCGGGTGTATATAGCTCAACCGATCCCAAAGTGATTAAAAAACTTAAGCAGCAAAATAATGAATTCCATTTACGTTTCTTTCAGGTCTTTGATACAGAGGAGAGGGAATTCTTTAAGCAGCTTGGTGATTGGATTGAAGAGATCGGTCAGGATGAGCAGCATTTAAACACACCCATTTATTTTATATTGAGGGAGTTTTTCCGTACGCAAGAGCAATACCTGGTTTATATTGACCGGTTTGTGAAATTGCATGGAGATCAATATACACAGGAGGAAATAAACTCCTGGTATCGGATAGTGGTGAAGGTGATCAGTGAAGTGATGGAGCGGTTTACGGAAGCGAATCATAGGTATGCCAATAAAATTATGAAAGCCCAACAGGCAACGATCGATGAATTGAGCACACCCATCATTTCCCTTAAAGATAACACGGCATTGCTTCCCCTGATAGGAGATATTGACACGGCGAGGGGCATGTCCTTGCTTGAAAACACCTTACAAAAGTGCGCTGAAAAAAATGTCACCAGACTTTTCATTGACCTATCCGGCGTTCATGCAATAGATAGCGGATCCGCACACCAGCTGTCTCAATTGATTGAATCCTTGCATTTGATCGGAATTCAAACAACCCTTTCAGGACTTCGGCCGGAAATAGCCATGACTGCCGTTAAGCTTCAACTTCCTTTTGATAAAGTGACGATAAAGTCCACTCTTGCCCAAGCGATCAGTACGAAAAAATAATACATACATATCCAGGGCACGGGCATGTTCGTTATAAATTTCATCGAGAAGACCTCCTTATGGCGGTCTTCTCGTATGTATTAGCCTTCAAAAGGAGCAAGAGCCGGAACCTGCCGGATTTTATTCAATATTGGCAAAGACGGCCAGATCTTCTTTATTGCCAACCACTAAAAGCATATCTTTTTCATGGATATCCTGATCCGGTGACGGTGCTATGATAATTTCTCCATTACTCACGATGGCAATGACGCTGATATTATATTTTGCCCGTAAATCAAGCTCCCTGAGGCTTTTTCCCTTCATGCTCATGGGGAGGATGATTTCCTCGATATTGTATTCTTTAGAAAGCTCTATATAGTTCAGCATATTAGGGGAAAGGAGCTGATTCGCGACCCGTTCCCCCATATCCCTCTCAGGATAGATGACCCAGTCGGCACCGACTTTTGTGAGCACCTGACCGTGATTTTTATTAAGTGCTTTGGCAATGACCTTTTTGATCCCAAGCTCTTTTAAAAGCAAGGTAGTTAAAATGCTCGATTGCATGTCATTTCCGATGGCTACGATGACACAATCGAAATTACGGATTCCGATTGCTTTCAATGTCTCTTCTTCGGTCGTATCCGCCATGACTGCATGGGTAACGTTCAGTTCCGCATTCTCGACTCTTTCCTCGTTCACATCAATACCCAAAACCTCTTGGCCTGCCGTATATAATCTATGGGCCACACTGGTTCCAAATCTGCCTAAACCTATCACGGCGTATTGTCGTTTTCCCATCTTTTACACTCCTTCATTCATTATTAACCAATCATGATTTTCCCTTTTGGACGTCGGAACGGATCTGGCTTGCGCCTCATGGCGATAGCAAAGGCAAAAGTCAAAGGGCCAACACGGCCTGCAAACATCGTGAAAATGATGAGCATCCGGCCGACAGGTGATAATTCCGGGGTCAAACCCATTGAAAGTCCCACGGTGGCGAAAGCTGAAGTGGCTTCGAACAAAATCATCAAAAAGTCAGTTCCGCTTTCAGTGATGGTCAGCAGAATGGAGATGATGGAAACCACGAATACACCAATGAATGTAACGGATAATGCTTTAAAAATCGTTTCACTCACGATGCGGTGGCGGAACAAGACCACATCACCCTTACCTTTGATCTGTGACCAAACCGTTCCGGCAATCGTCGCCAATGTCGTCGTTTTAATCCCGCCGCCAGTCGATCCGGGTGATGCCCCAACGAACATCAAGAAAATGATGAGCAGTAATGCAGGCTGAGTTAAATCAGTGATATTCAGCGTGTTGGAGCCTGCCGTCCGTGGTGATACCGATTGAAATAAAGACGACAGCATTTTACCCATGAAAGATAAAGGCTGCAATGTCTTGGCATTGCCGTACTCGAATAAAAAGATTAAAATCGCGCCGGCAATCGTAAGGGTCAAGCTAGTCGTCAGAACAATCTTCGTATGTACGGATAAACGATGTGTATTCCGATATTCGTATAGTTCATTCATCACGATAAAGCCTATCCCGCCAAACGTGATGAGGAAGGCAACGGTAAGGGTTACGAATGGATCCGATACATATGGGGTCAAACTCCTGAATTCCCCCATTAAGTCAAAGCCGGCATTATTGAAATTTGAGACGGAATGAAAAACACCGTAATAGATCGCCTTGCCGGTTGGCATGTCAAAAGAAAAGCGAATCGATAAGATAAGGGCACCCATGCCCTCAATGATGGCCGTGAAAATTAAAAGCCGTTTCACTAATCTGACTACACCCGCCATGGATAGATTATTTAACGACTCCTGCAGAACTAACCTGCCTTTTAAAGAAATCTTTTTGCCTAATAATAAAAAGAAAAATGTCGCAAATGTCATGAACCCTAAGCCGCCTACCTGAATCAGTGTTAAGATGACCAACTCACCAAAAGTGGTGAAGGTCGATCCCGTATCCACAACGACCAGTCCTGTTACACATGTAGCGGAAGTCGAGGTGAATAAAGCATCCAGAAAAGAAAGACCATCGCCATTTTCTGTGGAAATCGGCAGGGTCAATAAATAGGCCCCGATAAGTATCAGGATGGCAAAGCCGAGTACAAGTATTTTTGGCGGATCCAATTTTGTCATTCTCAAATGATCATCCCTACTGTATGACTTTTAATCATCAATCTGCTTTTTGAATCTTTTTAAAGGCATAATAAAAAGACCTGCGAAAACATCGAATAGCTGTATTGCTACAAAAAGCGTGCAAAAAAAGCTTCCGAAATAGGCGGTCTTATGACCTCCTTCGCTTTAGCCGACGAAGTTAGCTGACGGGTAGGATGGCGAAAGAGCTGATCTCATCCCTTCTGCAAGGCAGAATTAACCCCAAATGATTGGGTCCTCCGTACTCATTTTCCATGAGTTTTGGCCGAAATGCATTAAATTGATAAACGTATTCTACTCCCATCATTTAGCAGTTGTAAACCCCTAAATCGTAAAAAAATATTTCTTTAACAAAACTGAAAATTTACGTTTTATTTACATTTAAAAAACGTATTGACAAATATTAGTTAGCACATTATGATAGGTTCGATTAATCCAATTATGATAACCGGCATCGATGTACTTTATTCAATAATTTCAAGCAGAACATGCTATTGCCAATCAAAATTTGTAATAGATATATTATGTTTCTTTTGTAAAAGATAAAGGAAAAAGCAGTACATTATTAGTTAAATTCAATACATTTTATTAAAAAGGCGGGCAATTATGGAGAAGACGTTCAATAGATATGTTATTAATGCTACAGGCAAGGGTGGCCAAACATATTTAACACAATGCCAGGATAAAGATGCACTAAGGAAATGGATAGCCGATCATGAGGATCAAATCATCATGAATGAATTAAGGATAACGGATAAGAAAAAGAATCCGTTTTTAAAATTGTTTTCCCCAAGGTAAATCAACTGATTCCAACATTCATTAGCGGTATTCAATTATTGTAATCCCTGTGTTCTATCCAGGAACGGTGAGCGAAAAATCCATATCTTGTTTTGCTTTTAAACTCATTTATTTTGAATGAGTTTTTTTGCTTTATTTACAGCATTTAACCATTAATGTTAAAATTTAGTAATACCTAATGTGGACGTAAAGAAAAGTAAAATGAAATAATCACTTTCCGAGAGCAGCCGAGGATTGTTGGGGATGTATGGTGACACATGAAGGTGGCATCGCAAATTGACCTCGTCCCGAGAAGCATTGCTTTGGGGACGGGGTTTTTATTGTTCGGTCAAAGGGGGAGAAGCGATGACATTAAAAAATGCATTGGTATCCTGGAATACCCTTCCATTCTTTTGTGCGGAATAGGTATCTCCAACTTCGGTTCTTGGGTGTATTTCATTGCCCTTAATTTAATCGTTCTGGATATGACTGGTTCAGCCTTGGCGGTAGCTGGACTTTATATCGTTAAACCGATGGCTGCCATATTTACGAATGTGTGGGCAGGGAGCGTGATCGACCGGATAAATAAGCGGAACCTGATGGCGGCACTTGACCTATTTCGCACGGTATTCATAGTCTTGCTGCCTTGGACTTCTTCTATTTGGGTCATGTATTCCCTTGTCTTCGTGATCAATATGGCAGGGGCCATGTTCGGAACAGCATCTAGGTCGTATATAACAAAATTAATACCCATTGAACAGAGGAAACGATTTAATTCATTACGAAGCTTAATGGATTCTGGAGCTTTTTTGATTGGACCGGCGCTAGCGGGTATCCTTTTCTTGATCGGTACGCCCGTTTTAGCGATTTATATTAACGCGGCTGCCTTATTGTTATCCGGTATCATCACTCTATTCATGCCTAATCTTGAAAAGGATCATCGCCTTGAACAATCCAATCATTACCTGTCTTGGACCATCATGAAAAAGGATTGGGGCATCGTCCTGGACTTCAGCCGGAAATCTTCCTATATCATGCTCATTTATTTCTTATTCAGCTGCATGGTGGTGATGGAAACGGCCATCGATTCCCAAGAAGCTGCGTTTGCCAAGGCCGTGCTCCGTTTGTCGGACAGCGATTACGGATTCCTTGTAAGCGTCGCCGGGGCAGGCATCATTGTTGGTGCCATAGTCAATGCCGTATTCATCAGTAAAGTGAAAATCTCGCACATGATTGGTCTTGGATCTTTATTTGTCTCGATAGGTTATATGATCTTTGCCTTTTCGAATTCCTTTTCACTGGCCGCCATCGGATTTTTCATCATTGCCTTTGCATTGGCTTTTGCCAACACTGGCTTTCAAACCTTTTATCAAAATAATATTCCTGTGGAAATCATGGGCAGGGTCGGAAGTGTTTTTGGCTTGTTAGAAGCTTTATTGATCATCATTACTACCGCAATCGTTGGTGTTTCAGCCCATTTCATTTCGATTCGGTTCGTGGTGATTTCAGGTTCCCTGATCATGTTCGCTTTATCCATATGGTTGTCGATGCTTAGTATGAAGACCTCCAAGAGCAGGTATTATTCCGTTGGTGATGTAGAGATAGAAGCGAAGGAAAAGATGTAATCCGATTTGTAGGCATGTTGATATGCCGTTGATGAATCGTTCATTGGATGAATGTGCGCAATTGGCTGATGAAGTTCAAGATTTGAAAATGGATTTTCGCCATTACTTCCACCGTTTGTTCTTCACAGTTCTCCAGCCACTCCGTAATCACCCCTAAAATCGCCGATGTCAGGAAGGCGTGCATATACATGCGGAATGCTTCATCTTTAGCTGCTGGATGAAGGCTGATCAAACGCTCCAACAGTACTTCCCCGAAAACCCGTTTTATTTTTTTCGCAAAAGAAGGGTCGCCCTGATCACCAAGAATGGCCCTTAATGCGTGAGCATGTTCACTGATGAATTGAAAAATCGCTATGAAAGGCGGATAAAGTTGCTGTTGATGAAGAGCCAAAAAAGCCTCTTTAGGCAAAATGGCAGTAATGCGGGTTTGAAGTTCATGTAACAATTCCTGCTGTAAGTGATCCATCAATTCATATTTATCTGTGTAGTGCAAATAGAATGTGCCCCGATTAATATTGGCACGCTCTGCAATTTTCTTTACGGATACATGTGAGAACCCCTCTGCTTCAATGAGTGCAATAAAATGATGTTGTATCTGCTTTTTCGTTTTTTGTACCATATCCTCATGAATCGATGCCATGGAATGTCTCCTTCACTAAACATTTTTCCAAATGTGTTGATTGTATTAGACCGAATGCTACCTTAGAATGATGATACACTCAACACCGTGTTAATTAAAGAGGGAGGATGTGTGTGCAATGAAAAATGCGATTTCCATTGATGGAATTGCTAAGGGTTTTCAGCAGAAGAAGGTCATTCAGCCAATGAGCCTGAATATTGAAAAAAGCGGAATTTTTGGTTTGTTAGGTCCATCCGGATGCGGAAAAACGACCTTAATTAAAATGATTGTCGGATTGATTAAACCCGATGCGGGTAAAGTCACGGTTCTGGATCATGAAGTGCCAAATGAAGCACTGTTAATGGATGTCGGCTATATGGCACAGTCCGATGCTTTATATACAGAATTGACGGGAGCTGAAAACCTCGAATTTTTTGCGAAGCTATACCGTTTTTCGAAAAAGGAACGAAGGGAACGCATTCAATATGCAGCTGAAATCGTACAGCTGACGAATGATTTGAACGTTCGGGTTGCCCATTATTCAGGGGGAATGAAACGCCGTCTTTCACTTGCGGTTGCACTCATCCAAAATCCGGAGATTCTCATTTTGGATGAACCGACAGTAGGAATAGACCCTTTGCTGAAACAATCGATTTGGGAGGAACTTGAGCGTTTAAGGAATGAAGATGATAAGACGATCATCATCACGACGCATGTGATGGATGAAGCGGAGCGATGCGATAAACTGGCGATGCTGCGTGAAGGTGAAATCATCGCGGCAGGAACCCCTGCAGCTTTAAAAACTCAATTTGCCGCGGAAACGCTTGATGATGTTTTTTTAAGGATTGGAGGCGGCCTAAAATGAGAATTGCCTCTCTTGTTACTCGTATTACCCAGCAGATGCGCCGGGATCGAAGGACGCTCGCTTTATTTTTCCTGGCTCCATTGCTCATTTTAACGCTCATGTATTTTATTTTCGATACAGAGTCAAGTGATTCGAAAATCGTTGTTACAGGCAGTGATGAAACGATCGTTAAAGCATTGAAACAAGCGGATTTTCAAGTGACGGCTGCTGAGGAATTCTCACAGGAAAAGATGATTGAAAAGGATACGGATGGCTGGCTGCATGTTGAAAATGGCAAAATGAAACTCACACTGTTGAACGACGAACCGACCCGGGCAAAGGCCGTTCAAATGCAAATGATGCAAGGTTTGCAAGGGAATGAAAAAAACACTCCATCAATTGAGGAGAAATATGTTTACGGAGATGCCAACACAAAGGGTTTTGATACCTTCAGTCCGATGCTCGTCAGCTTTTTCGTTTTCTTCTTTGTATTTTTAATAGCGGGGATTGCGCTTTTGAAGGAGCGTACAAGTGGTACGTTGGAACGGCTGCTTGCCACCCCGATTAAAAGATACGAAATCGTAGCGGGCTATGTGATCGGATATGGCTTATTTGCTCTAATTCAAACCATAATTGTCGTACTATATGCTGTCAATGTATTGGATATCGTCCTTGTTGGCTCCATTTGGCTCGTTTTACTGACGAATATACTGGTCGCGCTCGTTGCATTATCGCTTGGTACATTACTATCGAGTTTCGCGACATCCGAATTCCAAATGGTACAATTCATTCCGTTGGTCATCGTGCCGCAAGTTTTCTTTACAGGGATTTTCCCATTGGATGGCATGTCAGACTGGCTCCAAAAAATCGGCAAGGTCATGCCTCTCTATTACGCATCGGATGCCATGAACGGCATTATGTACAAAGGTTTCACGTTCGATGAGGTCTTACTGGATCTGCTCATTCTCCTGGCCTTTGCCATCGTTTTTATCACCATCAATATCATTAGCTTAAAAAAATACCGTGCACTATGAAATCAACAACTTAACAAAAGAAGCCGGATTCCTGGAAAGTGAGGAAGCGGCTTTTTTTTTACTGACATGCTTTAAAGGGATCTTGATACTTACACCTTTTTGACCATGAGCTTTTCGTTGTTATAATCTGATTCGCCATTAAATGCAAAGCCGAATTTCCTATACAAATGAAGGGCAGCCTGATTATCTTCAACTATGCTTAAATAGATTTCAGGACAATCATATTCTTCTATTATTCTTTTTATTAAAGCCTCCAACATGATACTTCCAAGCCCGAAACCCTGATGGGCAGCGTCAATGAAAAAGCGGTCTAACCACACTCTGCCATTTTCGCCTTCCCCAGGGAAAAAACCATACATCGCAAAGCCGACCAAGATATCATCATAATAGAGCCCAACTGGCCTGTAATAGTTACATTCCTTAGCGTCTTTTAAACATTGTTCAGTCGTTTCGATGTAAGCCCTTTGCTTTTCGTTTATTCGCAATTTCAAAATATCCGTTACATTTTCTTTCGAGACTTCATTTATTGTGGTCTTCATCATTCATTTTCCTTCCTCATTTCGCACTTGGTTATCCGCTTTGTTATCATGATATATAAATACCCTAAGGTATATGGTTTCGCACGTTTTTGAGGATTAGTAAATCTGATCGTTGATTTCCACTCCAGGCACTCGCTTTCCGCGGGCGGTCCGCCCTCGGCGACTCCTGCGGGATCTCCCATGGCCACGCTTTTCCCGCAGGAGTCTCGTACCTTACGTTCCAATCAACTGGAACGTTTTTTAAAATGAAAACTGTAGGCTGATCTCACACCGAGTTATGTTTGAGACTAGTTTACCCTTTAAGTTTTTTTCACCTGTAATCCTCATTGGATGGAAGACATATGCGACACTCCTGCCGAAATACTGTCTAGCCGAGACCCCACAGGCGCTCGCTTTGATGCGGCTTGGCAGACAGTCGGCGGAAAGAAGCGGAATTCTGAAATCAGCTGGAATGTTTTCTAGAACAAACTGTAGGCTGGTCTATTCGGAACCAAGTTTAAGACTAGTTTATCCTTTAAGTTTTTCACCTGTAATCCTCATTGGATGGAAGAAATATGCGACACTCCTGCCGAAAAACTGTCTAGCCGAGACCCCGCAGGCACTCGCTTTGATGCGGCTTGGCAGACAGTCGGCGGAAAGGGAGCGGATTTCTGAAATCAGCTGGAATGTTTTCTAGAACAAACTGTAGGCTGATCTCACACCGAGTTATGTTTGAGACTAGTTTACCCTTTAAGTTTTTCACCTGTAATCCTCATCGGATGGAAGAAATATGCGACACTCTGCCGAAATACTGTCTAGCCGAGACCCCACAGGCGCTCGCTTTGATGCGGCTTGGCAGACAGTCGGCGGAAAGGGAGCGGATTTCTGAAATCAGCTGGAATGTTTTCTAGAACAAACTGTAGGCAATCTCATCCCGAATTATGTTTAAGACTAGTTTACCCTTTAAGTTTTTTTCACCTGTAATCCTCATTGGATGGAAGAAATATGCGACACTCCTGCCGAAATACTGTCTAGCCGAGACCCCGCAGGCCGCGCCGAGGAGGCTTGGCAGGCAGTCGGCGGAAAGGGAGCGGATTTCTGAATCAGCTGGAATGGTAATAAAAAACTGAGACAAATTTGGATTTGTCTGCAGTCTGAAAGAAACAGAGGTTTCTTTACAATCGTTATAAAATAAACTATTGTAAAGAAAACCTATCATTCAGTCTAAATTATTGTTCTAAATCATTATGTATAGAGGAAGGTATATGGAAATATGGGTGTAAAGTATAGAATGGTCGTAGAACAAATGGAAAAAGAAATATTAGAAGGAAAATATACATTAAATACTAAGTTACCTACTGAAGAAGAGTTGATGAAGAAGTTCGATGTCAGCAGGAATACCATTAGAAAAGCAATCAACATATTGGTTGAGCAGGGGTATATCTATCAAGTTCAAGGAAGCGGCATATTCCTTAGGGAATTTTCCAGACCGGGCTGCATTTCGATGAGGGATATGGGTGGCTTAACCAAAGTTTTTCCAAATGATGAAATGAAAAGTAAAGTGTTGAAGTTAGAATTAATAGAAGCTGATGAAAAATTGGCCAAACAAATGAAATGCCAGGTAAAAACCAAAATCTATAACCTCAAAAGGGTTAGATACTTAAATGGTGAACCCATTGTAATAGAAGAGTCCTTTTTCAATAAAGATATCATCCCCATCATAAATAAAGAAATCGCAAATGGTTCCATTTATGAATATATAGTCGAGGATTTGAAGTTGAATATCGGGTTTGCGGATAAAATCATTTCGTGTGAAAAACTTAACGACGATGATGCCAGGCTTTTGGACTTGCAGCCAGGTGATCCGACATTAATCGTTGAAAGTACGGTCTTTTTAAAAGCGGGAGCCGTTTTTGATCTATCAATCGAGAAATATAATTACACTTCAGCCAAATTATTAACATTGACTTAAAGAGTGCAGGAAATTCCTAAATAAGATTTTACGGTGTGAATGGGAAATATCGATTCACACCGTTTTTTTTCATTCATTTCTCTTTTTCCCCAACGATCCCATAAAACAAAATCTTCATAATATCCTCAGTCAAAGGCAGGATGCTTTGATAAACCTCTTCCCGTTGGATATATTCATTCATTGCTTTTATATAAAATAAAATCGCTTCATTAGATAAGTTCGGATCAACATATCCTTGTTCCTTCCCCTGGTTAAACAGATCGATAAAGCGGGGCAGGGCCTTTTCTGTATATATTTTTTCCATATAATTGATTCCGGAAGTATATTCCTTCATTAAATATTGATAAAAATCTTCATGAATTTGTTTGGCTGTTTCATTTTTCGTGAACATGAGATGTTTTATTTTTTCAGGGAAGGCCATGTTGCTGGCCAGTATTTGTTCAAATTCATCCAATGCCTTATCTGTATAATAAACAAAAACCTCATGAATTAGATTATGTTTGCTTTCGAAGTAATTATATATCGTTACTTGAGATACATTTGCTTTTTTTGCTATTTCCCCAATCGAAATCTTTTGGACACCATACTCCATGAATAAAGCCAAGGCAGCCTCTAATATATTCAATTTTTTTTGTTCCCTGCGTCGTTGAAATCCGTCCATTTGTTTCACCTCAACCTTAGTTTAATTAAAAATATGTAATAGAACAATTAAATTAGTTCATAAACTATTGTCAGGAATTCTCCTTTTGTATATTATGAACTAAATCGGTTAAGATATTTCATATTTTTTTCAATGAGGAAGAGGTGGATGAGGAATGTCAGTATTGAAAACAACGGATTTAACTAAAAAGTTTGGAAAGTTCACTGCTTTAAATGGTGTGAACATTGAAGTGAATAAAGGGGAGGTATTTGGGTTCATCGGTCCCAATGGTGCTGGAAAATCAACAACGATCCGTGTGCTGCTCGGGATTTTAAAAGCGACGGATGGGGAAGCGAAAATTTTTGGCAAGGATGCATGGAAAGATGCGGTTGAAATTCACAAGCGAATCGCGTATGTACCGGGAGATGTGAACCTATGGCCCAACTTAACAGGCGGAGAAGTCATTGATCTATTTGTTGAATTACGCGGGACGAACAATAAAAGCAGACGCGAAGAACTAATAAAAAAATTCGATTTGGACCCTTCCAAGAAATGTGGAACCTATTCAAAGGGAAACAGGCAAAAGGTTGCTTTGATCGCTGCTTTCTCATCTGATGCCGATCTTTATATATTGGATGAACCAACATCAGGTCTAGATCCATTGATGGAAAGGGTTTTCCAGGAATGTGTGATGGACGCGAAAAATGAAGGAAAAAGCATATTGCTTTCCAGTCACATTCTTTCTGAAGTGGAAAGGTTATGCGATAAAGTGGGCATCATTCGGCAAGGGCAAATAATTGAAACGGGAACAATGGATGAGTTACGTCATTTAACGAGAACGAGCTTGCTTGTCGAAACGAAGCAGCCTATTCCTGCTTTAGGGAATGTAAACGGTGTTCGGGATATCGTGATGAAAGACCAGGCACTTTCATTCCAAGTGGATACAGATGAGTTGGATAATGTCATGAAGTATATAAGCCAGTTTGGAATTGTGAAATTGGAAAGCGCGCCGCCTACATTGGAAGATTTATTCATGAGCCATTATGAAGGTGTAAGGAAGACTTCAGATTCTGGGGCGGGAGGTGCGTTATAATGGCGAACCAGTCCTATCATAATACAGGAAGACTTTCCCGATTCATCGTACGGCAAGATCGGGTCCGGATCCCTGTTTGGATCATTTCCTTATCCGTCCTTTCCTTTATGGTTGCGATGGCATTCACCGATCTGTACCCGACTGGGCTAGAAAGGCAAACCATTGCAGAAACGATGAAGAACCCTGCAATGACAGCGATGGTGGGGAAAGGTTACGGCCTGGATGACTATACAAACGGAGCGATGATGGCGCATCAAATGTTACTGTTAACCGCTATGGCCGTGGGGATAATGAGTATTTTACTTGTTACACGCCATACACGCGCAGATGAAGAGGACGGCCGTATCGAAATGATCCGTTCTTTGCCGGCTGGACGATTGGCTAATTTATATGCAACCATTTCCGTATCGTATGGAACGAATGCGTTGATCGCGATAATAATGGGTTTCGGATTGTATGCTCTGGGAATAGAAAGCATGGATTTGGAAGGTTCCCTTATGTATGGAGCTGCTTTGGGGGCAACCGGTATTTTCTTCTCGGCAATAACGGCATTATTTGCCCAGCTTACCGAGAGTGCTCGAGGTACGATGGGTTACTCCATCACTGTATTGCTTCTCTCCTATCTTATTCGGGCGATAGGGGATGTCAGCAATGAAACACTTTCCTGGTTTTCACCATTGGGTTGGGTTTTAAGTTCAGAAGTATATGTGAATAATTATTGGTGGCCAATCATCCTTACGATCGGTGCGGCAATCATTTTGGTTGCCTTATCTCTATATTTGAATGCCATCCGTGATTTGGAAGCTGGATTCATTCCGGCTAAGCCCGGCCGGAAATATGCTTCATCGTTTTTAAAAAGTCCGCTTGGGCTCGCGCTGAGGCTGCAGCGTACAGGATTGATCGCCTGGGCAGCCGGGATGTTCATTTTGGGTGCATCTTACGGTTCCGTTTTAGGTGATTTGGAATCCTTTTTTACAAAAAATGAAATGATGGCCGAACTATTGACGCCAGTGAAAGGCTATTCGCTGACAGAACAATTCTTGACAATGTTGATGTCAGTCATCGCCATGATATGCACCATCCCGCCTTTAATGGCGATGTTAAAACTTAAAGGGGAAGAAAAAAAGAACCATACTGAACATTTACTGAGCCGTGCTGTATCCCGTACAAGGCTTATGGGCAGCTATCTTATCATCTCCGTTATTGGAGGTTTTCTCATGCTTGCGCTTGCTGACATCGGTCTTTGGGCAGTCGGGAATTCAGTGATGGATGAAGGGGTTGCTTTCGGCACTATATTTAGTGCAGCGATGGTCTACCTGCCTGCGATGTGGATCATGATTGGTATCGCCGTGCTGTTTATTGGCTTTGCACCAAAATTATCCGGCTTGACTTGGCTTTACTTGACATACTCAATCTTAGTCGTTTATTTAGGGGGAATGCTTCAATTCCCGGAATGGATGGGAAAACTAACGCCATTTGGCCATATTCCGAAACTTCCTGTTGAAGATATCGACTTCATGAAAGTATCCATGCTTACCATCATAGCTATCTTATTATTGGCTGCAGGCTTTCTCGGATATAACAAACGGGATATCCGCGGTTGATGGTTCGACTATGATTCTATTATTGTTGCAAATTGTCTTCAGACTAAAGCCTGATTTCTTTGCTTAGAAATCAGGCTTTTATTGGTTATCAGTCATGGGGAATCAATAATAGTACACCTAGCGCAATGATGATGAAGAATAAATAGCTTTCGAATTTCTTCGCGGGGATTCGCTTATTCATGAACATTCCGAGACCTGTCGCAAGTAATATAGCTGGAATGGAATAAGCGTAAAGAATAAGTGAATCGGCTGTCCAAAGTCCGCCTAGCGCATGACCTGTCACGACCAGGATTCCGGATATCAGGAAATGGGCTTGCAATGTTCCGCGGAATCTATTTGGGTTCCATCTTCGCAAAGTTCCATAGACGTCGACCGGCACCCCGTTAAAGTTATAGGCGCTGCCAAGGGCTCCCGACGCAAAACCGAACGGCCATACCCAGCCCTTTGAGTTAAGTAATGGTTTATCCACAGTCTGAAAAAATCTTTGCTTTAGAAGAGAATACCCCCCATATGCAATCAAAAAAACACCCAGTGCAGAAGTGATGATCATAGAAGGTGCGTAATGGAGCAAAGCCAGGCCAGCTGGTATGCCGATCACCGTTGAAGCAGCCAGCCTGATTAATACCGAGCGTTCGATATGCCGCCATCCGCTAACGACGGTTAGTGAAGCGACGGTAAGACCCGCCAATCCAATCAAGGAAACCGAAGTATTAAGCGGAATGTGAAGTAAGGCAAGCAGAGGCATGCTGACAATCGCTTCACCGAACCCGAACATCGTCCGCATCAAGGCGCCGATAAAGACTGCCGCCACCACCAATATGATGCTGCTGATCGTCATTCTTTCACCTCCTAAAAGCACAATAACCCTTTTATAATTATACCATACCAACCCGGTTTTAGACTGAGGGAAAGATACTTTGAAACGGGTTATTTAAGGTGTTTCACGCTCTTTGTGAAGTGTTTGAAATGATATTTAATAGAGAGGTACACACCCTTTATTTTTGTTGCTTATGAGTCAAAAATAAGGCAGGGGAAGCGGGTGTATATCTTGAAGTGTTAATTCAGATGAAACTCCATTAATTTCTACTTTCGCATCAACTAAAACAAAAACAATTAGTCACCTTTAGGAGTTTTAGGAGTGCATAAACCATAAAAGTGAAAGACAATAAACCCAAAAACACTAGGCTTTGCCTAGTTCAACAACTTAGTTGGGGACAGTTTTTCCTTATGCTCTTTCTTCTGCCAATACCTTTAAATTATGACACTTTTCATTTAGATAAATCAAATAATTGGCTTAAGAAACAAAGGCATAAAAAAAGGAAGAGGAACTACAAAAGTTCCTCTTCCTTTTTTCACTTTATTTTTTTGAAATTTTTCTTAATAAATATAAAGCGTATATGATAGCTGGTATAGCTCCAATCATTAAAATCATCTTTATTAAACCAAATATAAAAAAAGAAGGCGATACATTCATTTTAATTCAACCCCATTAAAAGTTTTAATCTCTATATGTGTATTGTGAATAAACACGAGCATATTTACTAGTTTTATTTAATTTAGTAAGTTTGAGAGAACTAGTAAGACTTACATAGCCATTAGTAACGGCACCAGTCATTTTATAATTTCCTACAGCATTCATATCATAATTTACTTTTTCAGCTTTTGAATCAGTAACATCACATGAAGCATCTACATTTGAATAAACAGTACCTTTTGTTCCTGCTACAGAACAATATCTCATTTTCAACCCATAATCACCAACAGAATAATGATTACCTAATTTTAAGGTAGCAACAGTCACCCCTAAACTTTTTAATTTAACCCAAGCAGTATACAATCTAGATCCATAATCTTTAGGTCCATGCCAGAATAGCCCCATCTGCGTAGAGGTAATTCCCCGAGCCTGTATGCTGCTTGAATTACTGTAATCAACTTCATCTGTTGAACTAAGGTCAACAGATGAACCATCGCTTAATTCTATTGTTATAGGTCCTTCAGAATTAACATTTGATTCGTCTAATAAAGCTTCATTAATCTCGTTCATTTTCTCTTTCTGGTATTGCTGTGCCACCTCTTCAGGTACAGACTCTACAATTGTATTTAAAAGATCTAGTTTATCGTTGTTTGAAAGACTTTCTACTTGATTAGATTCTTCAACACTTTTTAATACAGCCACTAAATCATCGGAATTGCTATTTTCATTTAATTTATTAGAGTATAAATCAGTTGCCTGATCCAATGAGTACTCTGATTTTTCTGGACTAGAAGCTTCAGCTTTATTAAATCCTATACCTGAAACAATAATCCCAAATCCCAAAACGCCTGTAAATACTTTTTTGCAAAATCCTAAATTCATTTGAAAACTTTCCCTTATTTAGTAAATTATTTATGTACTAGCAAATTATAAACTAATTTAACTACTAATTGTACATATTTTCCTACTAGTTAGGAATTCAGTCCCGAAATTGTTTATTTACAACGAAAATTACATTAATTGATTAAGTTGACTGTCAGACAAATTACACTCATCATTGAACAAAATTCTGAAAATGAAAGAAAAAGCTCGCGAAACGCATAAGTTAAGTTATGACACTATAAATCAAGTAATTATTTTCCTGCATAAGAAAAGGCTGAAGTGGAAATAATTCAGCCTAGAAAACCATATAAATATTTTTTTAGAAGAATATCCTTTAGCATTTACGAATCAATCTCAGGTCTTTTTTTCATTCAGTTAGTGAATTAATCATAAAAGATTAAATGCATATCACTGTTAGTCCTTGATTTCGCAAAAAATTCTGCTTCATTTCCTCCATCAACGAAGTTACCAATACCCCGGAAAATACCACATTGGCCTCGATCTAAATATCTTACCCCTACATAATCATTATAACTGTCAGGATCATACTCCCATAATTCAACTTTTAACTTACCAGCTGGACCCACGTAAGAATCCCGACAAATCTTATAATCACCACCAGTAGAGGGAAACTGATCACTTTCAGCACCATTAGAATAAAGAGATTGTTCTCCTAAGTAATCCCAGCCGCTTGCAAATGTAGAAGAAGGGAACAACAACGCAGCTAACAATGTCACAGCACTCATTTTAAACATTTTCATGCTCATTCTCCTCACCCATTTTGACTTATTATTCTCCATATAATTCTAATCAATATTTTTTATATTATCATCTATCCAAAGATTCACTTTTTCACGAAGCGTTTTTGTAGTACCCACTACTTCATGCCCAACATATGGAATTAGGGAAAAAGTGAAATGTGCTCGTCATTCAGTTTTGAAATGCATTTCTGAATCATCTTTAAACTTTTAAGCCTTCCCGGATCAAGTAAACTAATTACCTCTGAATCCACCATTTGTGTAGAGACGTCTCGATTTCCAATACCAGCAATCAGCAGCATAGTTGCTGCTAAACTAACACTGCAATCCATGGAATAGGCCAATGCTGAAATTCTTTCATGCTCATAAGCTTTGAATCTTAAATGAATCCTTTCCTTCTGAATAATAGTTCTCTTCTGGATTACTTCGGCTTCAAAATCCCCTCTGAAAATCGTATTATCATGCCTGTAGTCTCTTTTAAAATACATGGACAAGCCCTCGATACATTCCCTGGAATTGATAGCTTCCATTATTATTTTTTCCCCTATATCCTTCACAGGCTTATGAACACATTCATTTAATGAGTGTTGAACGCAAAAAAACATATTAGGGCTATCCAGGGAATAAAATGAAAGGAATATTTTGAAGGAAAGCGGGGCTGTGCATGTGAAAATCCATGTGGTGAATAGGGGGGATTCTTTGTGGGGAATTTCCCAGCAATATGGTGTCAGTATCAACCGGATTGTTCGGATCAATGGACTTGAAAATCCAGATAAGCTGGTGATTGGCCTAGCTCTTTTGATTCCTGAACCTTATCTTCAATACAGGGTTCAGCAAGGGGATACTCTAAATAATATCGCAAATCAGTTTGGAATTACGGTACAGGAAATCATGCAATCGAATCGCATCACAAATCCTTCCGCTATCTATCCAAGGCAGAGACTGACCATCCCGGTTATTTATCATACCGGAAGGGAGCGAGATACCCTTTATGATATAGCAGGACGTTATGGAACGACAGTTCAGGCCATTATGCAGATGAATAGGATTACAGATCCGTCCAATATCCATATCGGACGGATAATAAGGATTCCCCAGAAACCAAAACCCATCATTGAAGTAAATGGTTTTACAAACGTTTACGGGCAAACCGGTGCGGAGCAGGTACGTGAAGTAGCCTACGATCTGACCTACGTAAGTCCATTTGGTTATAGAATGAGGCAAGATGGCAGCTTAGAAGTCATAGATGACATCCCGACGATACGGGCGGCACAGTCGACTGGCGTCATACCCATGATGTGCATAACGAATTTTTCCGCGACGGAAGCGGGAACTCAGCTTGCCCATACAATACTTTCTGATTTAAGTTTAGTGGAAACATTATTAACCAACGTCATAAAAACGATGAAAGATAAAGGGTACCGTGGATTGAATATCGATTTTGAAAGTGTAGCACCAGAGGACCGTGATTTCTATAATCGCTTTCTCCAAAGAGCAGTGGATCGATTGCATCCTGAAGGCTACTTTGTGTCATCCTCCCTTGCCCCAAAAACTAGCGCCAATCAAAAGGGACCATTAGTTGAGGCACATGATTATCCAGTTCACGGACGGCTGCTCGACTTCGTGGTGCTGATGACATATGAATGGGGTTACCGAAAGGGGCCGCCGCAGGCAATCTCCCCCATTAATGAAATAAAACGTGTCCTTGACTATGCCGTAACGGTGATACCAACAAATAAAATCTTCATAGGATTTCAAATTTATGCACGGGACTGGCTTATTCCTCATGAAGAGGGGCAGGAAGCAGAGACTTTCGACATGCAGGAAGCCATCAGACGCGCCGTCCAATATAATGTAGAAATAAAATATGACGAGACTGCCCAATCACCTTATTATAGGTACAAAGATGATCAGGGACGCTCACATGAAGTTTGGTTTGAGGACGCACGCAGTGCCAAAGCCAAATTCGATCTGGTGAAGATTTACAGGTCAAGGGGTCTCAGTTATTGGGTACTTGGTTATCCTTTTCCCCAGAATTGGGAACTGCTTGGGGATACATTCATTGTACGGAAACTGTAGGGTGTTTTGTTACGGCAAGGTAGATCTCATAATTGATATAGTGATGGGCAGCTTTTTTATAAAGCTGTCCATTTTAGTGATTTCGAAATACACTACAAGAATTACAAGATTTTTATAACGGTTAAAATCGCTTGGAACCTGAGTCGAAATCGAGGACGCCATATGGTGGTCGTTTTCATTTTAATGAGAACTTTTTAAAAAACAAGGGAAAGGTCATTCAAAAAAGGAAAAGGGGTCCACATTGTGGAATTAGGAAGCTAGAATATTACTTACCGGAGGCACGTTTAATGGAACTAACCATCATAAATACGTTTACAGATCAACCTTTTAAAGGAAACCCTGCTGCAGTCTGCCTTCTTACCGGGGAAAGTGACAGCGAGTGGATGCAGCGAATAGCTAAAGAGATTAATATGCCTGTTACCGCTTTTATTCAATCACAAAATGGTGAATGGAAGCTGCGATGGTTCACACCATCCATTGAAATCCCGATTTGTGGACATGGGACGCTGGCAAGCTCTTTCTTTTTATGGGATAAAGGATACGTGCCAAGGAATCAGCCGATTGCCTATCAGACAAAAAGCGGGCTTCTCATTGCAAAATTCGTTGAAGGAATGATTCAGTTGGAATTTCCATCATTAAGGGAGAAGGAGACCGTTGCCCCTGATTTACTGATAAGGGCTTTAGGTGTTGTGCCTACTTATGTTGGGCAAAACAAATGGGATCTTCTAGTCGAAGTCCAATCAGAGGAAATCGTAAGGAATTTAAAGCCGGATATAGATTCCATTGCCCAATTGCCGGTTCGGGGCGTCATCGTGACGAGTCAATCCGATAACAGTGAATATGATTTCGTTTCACGTTTCTTTTCCCCTGCCCAAGGCCTTGACGAAGATCAAGTAACCGGCTCGGCCCATTGCTGTCTGGGACCTTATTGGGAAAGCAAGCTGGACAAAAGTATTTTTATAGCCTATCAGGCATCGGAAAGGGGCGGAATGCTAAAGGTTGAAGTAACGGAAAACACAGTTAAACTTTCTGGCCATGCCGTCACAATATTCGAAGGGAACTTAACCATCTAGATAATAAAGGAAGGTTTCATCCCGAACCATGATTTTAAAACAAGACTAGAATATCCTTAATGTTTTTTTATTATAACCCTCATTGGATGGAAGAAATTTGCGACACTCCTGCCGGAAAACTGGCTAGCCGAGACCCCACAGGCGCTTGCGTCGAGGAGGCTTGGCAGCCAGTCGGCGGAAAGGGAGCGGATTGCTGAAATCAGCTGGAATTTTTTTGAGGGGGCGTTTTCCCCGCAGGGAACTTGCACCCTTACCCTTTTTAGTGTACAAGAATCGAAATGGCACTATACACTAATAACAAAGCCATGATTACATTAAACTGACTTCTATACTTTGATAAAAACGTTTGAAAAACAGAACCGAACATACTCCAGCAGAACGTACTCATAAAACCAACGAAAGCAAGAAATAATGAAAAGAATAGTAAGCTGAAATTTGAAGAGTGATAAGGTAGGATGAAGGTCGATATTGCCGTGATGCCATATAAGATTCCTTTTGGATTTATGAATTGTAAAAGCATGCCTGCTATAAAACTGTTGTTCTTGTCATCATTATCGTCCTTCGCTTTATTTGAACTGGAAATGATTTTTATGGCCAGATACAGCATGTAAATTGCCCCAAGGATCGTCATGATAAATTCAATCTTTGGTATGAAATTTTCAAGCAAAACATTAAAATAACTGCACAATAGCATGATTACAAAAAAACCGGCACCTACTCCGAAACAAAATTTAATCGTCTTTTTTAACCCGTACTTGTTCGCAAATAACATGGCCATGATGTTATTTGGACCCGGAGTGAAACTTGTAACAAAAACAAACAGCAAAAAAGATAGTAATGGCATGGTTGACTCCCCTTTGTATGCTATAATGACCAAAATTGACATTATAACGATTTCCTTTTTATTGTACAATGCCGACGTTATATTGTAAATAAGGAGCATTTTTATGGAAGAAATAAATTTTATTATTGCTAACAATTTAAAAGCCATCAGGGAAAGTAAGAAATTAAGTCTTGAAAAGGTTGCCGAATTGACTGGAGTAAGCAAAACGATGATCGGACAGATAGAAAGGGGAGGATCGAGCCCTACGATTACGACAATTTGGAAAATAGCCAATGGATTAAAGATTTCATTTTCTTCATTGATAAATAGTCCGCAGCCGGATACAAAAATTGTTTTAAAAAGTGAAATTCAATCATTATCTGAAGATAACGGCAAATATCGAGTTTATCCCCACTTTCCCTTTGAGGATGAGAAGCGCTTTGAAGTATATTCAGTCGAGATAGAAAAAGGTGGATTCCTAAGTTCCGATTCGCATAGGGAGGGGACGGAAGAGTACATAACTGTTTTTGAAGGGGAAGTGACTGTACGTGTAAATAACGAAGAATTTACAATAAGGAGTGGTGATTCTATCAGGTTCAAGGCTGACAGACCGCATGCCTACCATAATTCAGGGGATACATTAACTCGATTAAGCATGATCTTATATTATCCAACTTAAAAAAGGGAGTAATGTAGTTCTGTTAATATATCTTAGCAAAGTGAATATCCCCTATGGATTGACTGTTGGTATGGTCTGCCTGTTGGGGATACTGCTTCAAAAAGTCAAAGGCCCAACGATTTGACTTGTTATCAAATTACTAGTAAACTGATGGTGCATCAAAGATGGGAGGCAGGCTTTACATGGATAGACGGGGATTTTCGGATGAGAACAAATTGAGTTTGCTGATTTGGCTGCGAATGGTTCGTTTTTATCAAAGAAGCAATCAGCTTTCGAATGAACACTTACAGCATTTCGGCGTCACCGCTGCCCAATTCGATATGTTGGCACAAGTACTTATCCATCAGCCTGTTTCACAAATCGAATTAGCGGAGCACCTAACGATAAGCCGTGGAGGCGTATCACATATGCTGACAAGGTTGGAAAAAGAGAACTTGATCGTCCGTAATCAACAATGGAAGGTTAAATATATTTCTTTAACGGAAAAAGGGAAAAAGTTAATGGAAAAGGTCATGCCTATTCAATCCGATTTCCAAGCTTCATTATTGGATATATTGGATGATGAAGAAAAGAAGCGCATGCATGAGATGATGATAAAGATTCATAGACATAGTTTACAGATGGAAGTGCCTAATGCCAGCCAGGAGGAATCCTAAGACTGGATCAGGCAGCCATAATGATAGCATTTTTATCAGTTTACTAGTAACTTAAGGGAGGAATGGAGTAATGAAAAGTGAAAATCATTTTAAACGAGATATTGTCGAAGTGAAAGATGTGAAGCTTCAAAGGTATAGTCCGATTCATACGGCCGGACCAGTCATAGAACCAGGAAACTGGGAAAAGAGTGATCCGTTCCTTTTAATGATGGAGGATAAATTTCAAAAGGGATCATTCGATATCCACCCGCACAGGGGAATTGAAACCGTTACATTCGTCATTGACGGAACGATCGAGCACTATGACAGTCATACCGGGGATGGAGGGATACTTGGACCTGGTGATGTCCAATGGATGACAGCGGGAAGCGGCGTTGTGCATAATGAGGTGCCTTCCGAAGGTGTGACTGCCCATTCCCTTCAACTTTGGGTCAACCTTCCCCGGAGTGAAAAGATGACGACACCAAGATATCAAAACTTAATGGCAAAAGATATGCCGGTCAGAAAAGAAGAAGGAGCACTAATCCGTGTCTTTTCCGGATCATCCAAGGATGTTATCTCAACAACGAAAAACCATGTTCCCGTGACGATGGTGGAGATGGTCCTGGAGCCTGGAGCATCGATCACACAGAATTTACCTGGAAGCTACAACGGAATCATTTATTTAATAGAAGGAAGCGGAATTTTCGGTAAAAACGAAGTGAGAGCTTCAAAGGGACAGGTCTTATGGCTGGGTACTTGTAAAGAATCAGGGGAAAGTGAAGTTGATATAACGGCAACTGAACCTTTAAGACTTGTTTTATATGCAGGAGAACCTTTAATGGAGCCTGTTGTTGCCCGCGGACCGTTTGTCATGAACACGGAAGAGGAAATCGATCAGGCATACCTTGAGTATCGGCAAGGTACTTTCTTGAAGCATTAGAATAAGATTTTTGACAAGGGCATCGTAACTGATGCTCTTTTTTTGTTTTTTTGAGGGTTTGCAAAATTACGTTGATTGGACACGGTAGGGGACTCGCGTTCCGCGGACGGTCCGCCCTCGGCGCTAACCTGCGGGGTCTTCCTTGGACACACGTTCCCACAGGAGTCTCGAACATCCGCTCCAATCAACTTTGTTTTAAAGTTTAGATAGAAACCCTCCTTTTGACAAAAGGGTATTAGGAATGGTTTCATCCCGAACCAGGATTTTAAAAGTAAACTAGTTTATCCTTAATGTTTTTTTTTAGTACCCCTCATTGGATGGAAGAAATTTGCGACACTCCTGCCGAAATACTGGCTAGCCGAGACCCCGGAGACGCCTGAGTCGAGGAGGCTTGGCAGCCAGTCGGCGGAAAGGGAGCGGATTTCTGAAATCAACTGGAACTTTCCTTGAAAAAACTGTAAGCAAACTGGCTTTCTTAGAATTTGTCTACTATTAGAGGTTCGGAATAGTCTCATCCCGAACCAGGATTTTAAAAGTAAACTAGTTTATCCTTAATGTTTTTTTACTATAACCCTCATTGGATGGAAGAAATTTGCGAAACTCCTGCCGAAAAATTGGCTAGCCGAGACCCCACAGACGCTTGAGTCGAGGAGGCTTGGCAGCCAGTCGGCGGAAAGGGAGCGGATTGCTGGAATCAGCTGGAAGTTTATTAAAAAAACTGCAGTTTCTGAGAGAGAGTTAACTTTCTCTTTTGTTTAATTTAGGTATAAAGACCAAGGGTGGTTATGGAAGCGTGTGATTCTATTTTACCATTAAATCATTTTATTGATATATCATCTATCTGTTACTAGGTATTTTAGGGTGATTATAATGATAATATTCTGTTAATATTCGATGTAGCATTGTAAATTTGTTTTAAAATTGGATTATTTTGTTGTAATATAGGAGATACACGGATCTTTAGAGGAAAAAAGTAGGGTGGATTTGTGTAGGGGTAAGTAAATTTGTCGGAATTCATTTTTTGGGAAAAGTGTGTCATTTATATGTATAAGTTATCAGAATGTTATGCCAGTATAGGACTAATGGGGGGATTACGATAATGGGGAAAAAGAAAATCGTAAAAATTGCATCAGCTACCATAATGGCTGCGACAACGATCGTAGCAGTAGCACCGGCACCATCGGATGCTGCGAATAGCCTTAATAGTAAAATCAAAACGGCCAAGGCCGCCATCAAAAAACCATTCGATACCTATTTCTACACTTCTAAACTCGCTTCAGTGTCCACTGTTGAAAAACAAATCAAGTCTGCAAAACAAGCAAAAAAAGACATCAACTCTACCATTAAAAAATCAATGTTAAGCAAAAAGGAAAAAGATGCCAAATACAAAGAAATCGAAGCTTATGATAAGTACATCACTCGTTCAGAAGGTTATGTAAAAGGATATAAAGCGGCTGAGAAAGCAAAAGCTGCACATGGCAAATCGATTGGCAACCTTACGAATTCAATACTTGCCAAGAAATCCATTGATATCAGGAATCAATACGAGGCATTGGATAAAGCCGTGAAAAAGGCAGATAAAGATATTAAAGATACGGTTTACGGTGCGAAAATCGAAAAGCTCCTATACGATAAATTCACTAAAGCGACCAAAACAGCTTTGAACGGTGACCTGAAAGTTCCATACTACTATGAAAAAGCTGCTTACTGGGTGAAGAAGGGGGATTTAAAGACCGCGGACAAACGGATGCAAACCGTTTCTTCGCAATTGAAGAAGGTCAGCAAAACATCCAAGCTCGGAAAAGCCATACACGCCTATGTTAAAGAAGTGAAAGGTAAGTATGATGATGCGGTATATGCAGAAAAGAAAAAAGAAGTGGCAAAGCAGGTCAATGCCTATGTAGCCCTTGCCAATGGGGAACTTAAAACAAAAGAACAGATAAAAGCGGCTAAAAAGGCCAGAGCCGACATCCACTTACATGGGATCAAGGAGTCGGACCGAAAGGAATTCGAAACGAAAATAGCATTGGCGGATAAGAAAGTAGCAGCTGCTAAAGAAGCTTTGAAAAATCCAGCGAAGGCAATCACGCTTTCCTTGATGCATACGAATGACACGCATGCCCACTTGGACAATGTGGCCAAAAGGGTGACAGCTGTTAAGGAAGTGCGTAAGAGTAAACCGCAAGCTCTTTTGGTGGATGCAGGTGACGTATTCTCGGGTACCCTCTATTTTAATGAATTCAAAGGGCAAGCGGATCTTCGCTTCATGAACTTAATGAAATATGACGTCATGACATTCGGGAATCATGAGTTTGACTTGGGTTCAAGCGCCGAAGGGCATCAAGCTTTGGCTGACTTCGTTGAAGGGGCACAGTTCCCATTTGTCAGTTCCAATGTGGACTTCTCCAAAGATGATAAGTTCAAGGGACTATTCTCGGATTTGATTTCAAGTAAGCCAGAGCATGGGAAGATATACAATGGAATCGTAAAACAAGTGGATGGCCAGAAGGTAGGTTTCTTCGGGCTTACGACTGAAGAAACGAAAGATATTTCAAGCCCTGGAAGTATAGTATTTGAAAACTATCTTGAAGAAGCCGAAAAAGCGGTCAAGGCGTTCAAAGGCATGGGTGTCAATAAGATCGTTGCCGTATCCCATATTGGTTACGATGATAATGCGGCCTATGACAATGATTTAACATTAGCTGCCAAGGTCAAGGGCATCGACGTGATCGTTGGCGGACATAGCCATACGCAGTTAAACGCCCCCGTTGTTATTGATAAGGATGATAAGGGGAAAACGAAAGATCCGACAGTCATCGTTCAAGGGTATCAGTATAGCGACTTTTTAGGAACGATCGATGTGGAATTCGATAAGAAAGGCAAGATTGTCGGACAAGCCGGTCAGCTGATTAAGCTTTCTGAAAAACAGGATGATGCTGAAGCGGCAAAAGTGCTTGAAACATACTCCTCGAAGATTAAGGAGCTGAAGGAAACGAAGACGGGTGCAATAGCTGTAAAGGCCTTGGAAACCCCTCGTGATTCAGGTGATGAAACGAAACCGAGTGTTCGTAAAAATGAAACCGAACTGGGTAATCTAATTACGGACGGAATGCTTAGTAAAGCGAAGGAATTCAATAAGGATGCGGTCATTGCTTTCCAAAATGGCGGGGGCATCCGCGCTGGCATCGATCAAGGTGAGATCACTTTAGGGGAAATCCTCACCGTTTTACCGTTTGGGAACACGTTAGCGACGATGAAGCTTACGGGTGCAGAAATCAATGAAGCATTAGAGCATAGTGTAAGCCTGGCCCCTAAGGAAAATGGCGGCTTCCTGCATGTTTCCGGAATGAAATTCAGCTACGACAGTTCGAAGGAAGCAGGCAATCGGGTGACAAAGGCAGAAGTCCTTGGACAAGATGGAACCTATTCCGAATTGGATCCAGCGAAGGAATATACTGTGGCGACCAATGCTTTTACAGCCAAGGGCGGAGATGGATTCAACGTTTTCAAGAAGGCTTATGAAGAAGGAAGAGTGACGGATATAGGCCTCGCTGATTGGGAGAATTTACGTGATTATGTAAGCGGGCTGAAAACTGTCGATCCAAGCATCGAAGGACGCATCAAGGATGTGGCTGGAAGCAATACAGACCCGACTGTGGTATTGGCTAAAGACTTTGGCGGAACGGCTGATGCGCCAAAAACACATGAAGGCAATGTAGTTGTGGATATCACGGATATTGCTTCATTGGAACATTCAGTGGTTAAAGGGAATCTTACATTAACGGGAACTCCTCCGGATGATTTTACTTTTTCAGAGGTTACAGTAGAGGGTGATTTGGATTTATCGGGACTTAACGGTAAGACCGTAAGCCTGAGCGGTGTCACGGTGAATGGTGAAACCATTCTTTAAACGGTTTTCAAATGATTGCTGAGCCTATGGAAAAAAGTTGGAGGGGTTGAGATCTTGAAGAAGAACGGGATAAGCAAGCTTTTCTTTGCCATACTGATCGTACTGTCAACGGTTCTGCCAAATGCAGCCGCAGCAAATGCCGAAGGGACAATATCGGTCATTGAAGCGATTAATAATAACAGCGGAACGGCGACGGTGAAGGGATATATCGTCGGTACAGCTAAAAGCGGTACAAGCTATCAACAAACATCGCCTTTTACTGAAAATACGAACATAGGCATTGCCGATAGTCCGGATGAAACGGATGTTAAGAAAATCATGCCTGTTCAGCTTCCAGCCGGAAGTATCCGAACGGCCTTGAATTTGGTCGAACATCCGGAATTACTTAAAGCGCAGGTGACGATTACGGGGAAGCTGGAAAAGTACTTTTTAGTACCCGGCCTGAAATCCGCAACGGATTTCACGATCATCACTGATGGGGGAACAACACCTGAACAGCCTGATGTGAAGGTTCTGGATTCCATTGCCGAGGCGCGCACGAATACGGAAGATGTCGTGCAGGTCGATGGGGTGGTCACGACGGGACTTGGTTATTGGGGAGGAAAAGGTTTTTATATCCAAGATGAAACGGCAGGGCTATATGTTTATGGTTCTTCGTGGCCTGCGGAAGTAAAGCAAGGGGATAAGGTTAGATTAATCGGACAAGTATCCGCTTATAATAAGGAATTACAAATCCAACCAACTTCCCTTGAAGTCGTATCTTCTGATAATGAACTTCCTGAAATCCAAACGATTGATGCTTCAGGGATCAATGAGGATACACAAGGTGAGCTGGTCACCATCGATAAGGCGACCATTACAGAATTGGCGGCATCGGGCACATACGGAACTTTCGAATTCAAAGCGGAAGATTCTGAAGGGAAATCCGTCATCGTTCGCCATGATAACCGGACCGGTTCGAGCTATGAAGATTTCGTGAAAAGCTTTAAAGCAGGGGATGTCATTTCCGTAACCGGAATCGGATCGAGGTTCAATGACACGTACCAGTTGAAGCCGCGTGGTATTGAAGATTATGAACTGGTGAACAAACCAGCCGTTTACACGGATATTTTCCCTGGTACGGTTAGTGAAAATACAAAGATATCACTTGAATCTGGTTGGGAAGAAGCGAAAATCCATTATACGCTGGATGGATCCGCACCAACGTCTTCAAGTGCTGTGTACACAGAACCCATCATTTTAACGAAAGATACGGTCATCAAGGCAATTGCTGTCAACGACAGGACATCGGAAGTTTTCACATTTGCCTATACCGTTAACAAAACCACTGAAGTGAAGATTCGTGACATTCAGGGGATGAATCATTTTTCATCTTATGAAACCCAACTCGTCTCAGGTGTGGAAGGTGTCGTCACTTATGTAAAAGATGCGAATAACTTTTACATGCAAGATCCCAACCCGGATACGGACTTAACGACTTCCGAGGGAATACTTGTGTACAACAAAGCGCATGGCCTAAAAGCGGGCGATCATGTCAAAGTGGCAGGTAAAGTCGCCGAATGGTATATCGAAGGATACGCTGAAATGAAAACGACGGATCTGCCGACAACTGAATTGACCAATACGACGATTGAAAAGCTTGGCACTGCATCGATGCCAGAACCGATCGTCATCGGAAAAGATGTCATTCCGCCGTCTGAGAACATCGATGATGATAGATTGACAGATTTTAATCCGGGTGAAGACGGCATTGATTTCTACGAGAGTCTGGAAGGAATGCTTGTGCAAGTATATAACCCGAAAGTGGTTGCTCCTCAAGACTATGGTGAATTGGTCGTGATTCCAGGGAATATGGAAACGACGACTGCAGTTGGCGGCGTCAAAATAACGGAAACGGATTTTAACCCTGAAAGAATTACCCTGGATATAAATGATGAATCATTTGCAGCGAAATCGGGTGATTTCTTTGAAAGCCCGGTTACCGGTGTAATCAGCTATGGATACAGCAACTATAGGGTAGTGACGGATAAAGCTCAGCTGCCGGCGTTAAAGGATGGCGGTACGGCTCGGGAAGTGACATCTTTAGAGAAGGATGCTGATGAGCTATCGATCGCTTCCTATAATATAGAGAATTTCTCCACTCAAACCGCTAATTCGAAAGTTGAAACGATCGCAACATCCATCATTACCAATCTTAAACAACCCGATATCATCGGGGTAACGGAAATGCAGGATAACGATGGGGAAACAGATAGCGGGACAACGGATTCTGCTCAAAGTGCCAAAAAGTTAACCGACAAAATAAAAGAGCTGGGCGGACCGCAATATCAATACATCGATGTCGCTCCAGAAGATAAACTTGATGGCGGTGCACCTGGCGGGAATATCCGTGTAGGCTTTTTATATAATGCCGACCGTGTCAAATTGACTGAAGGAACGAAAGGGACGGCAACACAGTCCGTGGCTTTCAAAGATGGAAAACTTACCTTGAACCCTGGACGAATCGAGCCTGCCGATCCCGCCTTCAATTCAAGCAGGAAGCCTTTAGCGGTTCAATTCGAATTTAAAGGCGAAAGCGTAGTGGTGGTGGCCAATCATTTTAATTCCAAGGGCGGAGACCAGCCGTTATTCGGCAAAAACCAGCCACCTGTCCTTTCAAGTGAAACGCAAAGGCTTCAAATTGCCTCCATCGTCAATCGGTTTGTCAGTGATATCAAGTCACAGGATGCCAAAGCGAATATCGTCTTGCTTGGAGACTTTAATGACTTTGAATTCTCGGCTCCGCTTAAAACATTGAAGGGCAAAGATTTAACCAATATGATTGAGAAAGTCCCTTTTGAGAAACGTTATTCTTACACCTATCAAGGCAATTCACAAGTACTGGACCATATCCTGGTATCGAATAATATGGCCGCGGCCACAAAAGTCGATATTGTCCATATTAATTCATCCTTCATGGAAGTTCACGGAAGGGCTAGCGATCATGACCCTGTATTGATTTCAACCACTTTATCTGAATCAAGCGGAGTTGAAACTCCTGCTCCAGAAAAAACATATAATCTGACAAACGTTAAAACGAAAAAACTTACGATTGCTTCACCTAGTGCTTTGATCGATCTTGATGAAACATCCAGCATCGAAGAAGGTATCTGGTTAAAAGGCTCATATGCTGTACTCAAAGGCCTCGGGCTGAAGAATGCTGCTGTGACGATAAAACCGGATAAGGATGGTGCAATCATTGATTTTAGCGGCATGGCGGTGAAGGAAGTCATCATTGATAATGCCAATGTAAAAGAAATCAGAGGCGCTGAAAATGTTCAGAAATGGTCGGTAACAGAAGGTGTTAACACATCGAATATCAAGTTTGTCGATTCCAAGGGGGAAGCAATTGCTTCCCCTTTCGACCCTAAAGAAAACCATGCGCCCGTCGTAACGAAAAAACTGGAAAATCTTGAAGTGAAAGCCGGCTCAAAGGTCACCATCGATTTGAGTGAGCACTTCTCAGATCCTGATGGAGATAAGTTGACCTTTTCATCCACTATCGGTACAGTCACCGGTCAGACATTAACGCTTCCTGCAAATGAAGCTGGAACATACCTTGTCGCAGTCAAGGCCGAGGACCAGCAATCGGAAGCGGTTGCCCGTTTCACGTTGACCGTATCGAATGATAAGCCGCTTGAAGCTTATTACGAAACGGCGGCAGGAAAAACGGGAACGGAACTGAAATCGGTTCTGCACTCGATAATTAAGGGCCATACGATGTTATCTTATGATCAAGTGTGGAATGCCCTTAAAGAAACGGATGAAGATCCGGTGAAAAAACAGAATGTCATCTTGCTTTACTCTGGAAAATCCATCTCGGAGAACGCGAATGGGGGCAATGCCGGACAATGGAACCGCGAACATGTTTGGGCAAAGTCCCACGGTGATTTTGGGACAAGCAAAGGTCCCGGGACAGACCTTCATCACCTTCGTCCCGCTGATGTGACAGTCAATGGCAAACGGGGCCACCTTGATTTCGACGAGGGAGGTCAAACATATAGTGGATGTGAATGTAAGTTTGATTCAGATTCATGGGAGCCGCCAGACCATGTTAAAGGTGATATAGCACGGATGCTATTTTACATGGCCGTCAGATATGAAGGAAACGGCGAGTTGGATCTTGAATTATCCGATACAGTCAATACGTATCCGAAGCCGCTTCATGGAAAGCTATCGACACTTTTAAAATGGAATGAACTCGATCCAGTCGACGATTTCGAGAGCCATCGCAATGATGTCATTCAGGACTGGCAAAATAACCGCAATCCATTCATCGACCATCCGGAATGGGCATCCGAAATTTGGGGTGCCGCTGAATCCAGAGATGAAAAAAAGGCGAGTTAAATCGGAGATCGAAGGGGAAGCAGCCTGATGGCTGCTTTTTTTAGTTTGATTACGCAGGTAATTAGAAAGTGCCTCACCCCGAACATGATTTTAAAAGAAAGCGGCATGTAAGTAAATGGGTTAATTATCTTAAAATACTGAAAAATCAAATATTACTTCTAAGTTAAATAATAAAAAATTTTGGTGGGTATGTTATGTAATATATGTTAATATGGGATATGCAATGAAAGGGTTTTCATTGCAAGAATGATAAAAATATTTTAATATAGTAATAATGCCGCTTTTTGATCTTCATTCACTTTAAAAGACGGTTAAAAAATTTATTGCCAGAAATGGGGCATTACACGATGAAATACAGATCTGCATTCGATATAATCGGTCCCGTCATGATTGGACCTTCAAGTTCACATACAGCAGGAGCTGCCAGAATTGGCAGAGTAGCACGGACATTATTTGGAAAGCAACCGAAGAAAGCGATTATTTCTTTATATGGTTCTTTTGCAAAAACATACAGGGGACACGGTACGGATGTTGCTGTCGTAGGCGGGATCTTGGATTTCGATACGGATGATGAACGAATCCCTGCCTCTTTAACGATAGCGGAAGAAGCCGGTATGGACGTTTCCTTTACAATTGAGGATACTGTGATGGATCATCCTAATACAGTCAAGATCAGATTGTTCGACGAAGATAAGGAATTGGAACTGGTTGGGATCTCCATTGGCGGCGGAACGATAGAAATAACGGAGCTGAATACATTCAAGCTAAAATTGTCAGGGGAAAACCCAGCCATTTTAGTCGTGCATAACGATGTGTTTGGAATCATATCTTCCGTTTCGACCGTATTGGCGAATCATGAAATTAACATTGGTCATATGGAAGTTTCACGAAAAGAAAAAGGTCAAATGGCCCTCATGGTGATTGAAGTCGATCAGAAAATCCAGAGCGATGTCATGAAGGAAATTGAAGGATTGGAAAACGTGTCGCAAGTCATAAGGATGGTTGAATGATCATCATTCAAAGTGCTGGCATAGATATGGAGGTAAAAACATGTTCCGAAATGTAGCAGAGTTGGTTGAACTTGCTGAAAGTAAACAGGTAAAAATCGCGGAAATCATGATTTTACAAGAAATGGAGTTCTCAGGCCTGTCGAGAGAACAGATCATCGAAAAGATGGACAGGAATTTGACAGTGATGGAACAAGCGGTGGAAAGAGGTCTGAAAGGTGTGCAATCCGTGACAGGCCTAACGGGCGGAGATGCCGTTCTTTTGCAAAATTATATCAAGTCAGGCAAGGCACTGGCAGGTAATTTATTATTGGATGCCGTCAGTAAAGCTGTTGCGACGAACGAAGTGAACGCAGCAATGGGAATGATTTGTGCCACTCCGACTGCAGGTTCTGCGGGCGTTGTGCCCGGTACATTATTTGCCGTGAAAGAAAAATTAAACCCGACCCGGGCAGAGATGATTGAATTTCTTTTCACTTCCGCAGCCTTCGGATTCGTGGTTGCAAACAATGCTTCCATTTCTGGAGCGGCAGGCGGCTGCCAAGCAGAAGTGGGCTCGGCAAGCGGAATGGCCGCAGCTGCGATAGTGGAACTGGCCGGCGGTACACCAAGCCAAGCGGCAGAAGCGATGGCGATCACTTTGAAGAACATGCTTGGATTGGTTTGTGACCCAGTGGCTGGATTGGTTGAAGTTCCTTGCGTGAAACGTAACGCAATGGGTGCATCCAACGCAATAACGGCAGCTGACATGGCACTTGCGGGCATTACGAGCCGCATTCCATGTGACGAAGTGATCGATGCCATGTATAAAATAGGATTGACCATGCCGGTTGCACTTCGTGAAACGGCAGAAGGCGGCCTGGCTGCGACTCCTACTGGGCGCAAATTGGCAAAGGAAATTTTCGGTTCATATAAATAAACATTCAGTCCCATTAACAAGAGGTTTGTTAATGGGATTTTTAATTGGTCTTAAAAATAAATGAGGCTATTTTTGTGAATGAAAAAAGGAAATTAGAGGAAGACCGAGGGATTTGGCGTTTTTGGACACGGAGATGGAAACAGTCGTTAAAAAATCTGAATTATCAGTGAATATGGAGCTATAGCAACTTTGTGAGTTATCCCTTTCAATGATAAGATGAGTACGAAATTCACTATGGGAAGGATTGATTCTTCATTAATTTTCTCGAACTAACGTACACGTCGGCAATGGAAAAAGCGATGTTTCAGGCTCATGGAATCGGCTATGCACAATATGCTCAAAAACTGGAGCAACGCATGATGGTTGAACAAGAACGGGAACAGGATTATCTACAGGGCAGGCGTATATCAGAGGAGATGAGAGCCAATCTTTTTTTGGGGAGCTAATTTCGATCTGCGATATCGATAACATAAACGAAAAAATACAAAAGGAGCAATCGAAAAGATTGCTCCTTTTGTCCGGCCATAAAGGGTATTTTTCCATTAAAAGAAGGAAACAGCACTTTTAAATAGAATGTACGTTCATGAAGAGGAGGAGGATCTTGTTGGAGAGAAAAGCATTGCTTGTATCAGCATTACCGGGATATGAAGAGGAAATTGGGCGGTGGCTATGGTGTTTAGAAGATGTTCGCCGTACGCTTATATCGGAATTGACTGGAATCAGCCAAAATATACTCGATTCAAAAATTGATGAAAGGCACACTATAGGCTCGATGTTATATCACATCGCGCTGATAGAAGCAGATTGGTTATACGAAGAGGTCCTTGTTACGGAATGGGATTCGGAAGTATCCGCGTTGTTTCCGGTAGGGTGCCGTGCTGAAGATGGCTCCCTGAATCATATTGAAGGACAAACATTAGACGAACATTTCTACCGACTCAATAAGGTGCGTGAGGTATTTCTTTCAAACTTTCGCACAATGGACCTGACGGATTGGCGTAAACCGAGGGTACTTGAAAAATATGATGTCACACCTGAATGGGTCGTTTACCATTTGATTGAACATGAATCACATCATCGAGGTCAGATATTCCAATTGCTGAAGAAATTACGGAATGAAAATGAAGTTAAAGAAATGTGATTCTTTAATCCCTGCTATCAACATCAGATTATGGAGGTCTCACCCGGAACCATGATTTTAAAATAGGACTAGATTATCCTTAGTGTTTTTTTACTGTTATCCACAGGAATGTTTAATAAATAAAGAACCTGAAGGCAAACTTGCTTTTCTTTCAGTCTGGAGCTGCCTTTATGGCAGCTTTTTGTATGTCGAGATACTTGGTTGTTGGATATTTATGGTGAATTACCCATAATAAGTTACAGTTTATGGTATATTGGTTAATGTCAATACGTCAACATGGTCCGGTGTGCTTGCGTTTTTGTTTGTCTTTAAATTAAAGAATAGATCCAAGCCTTCAAGAAAGAAAGCAGTGAGGTTTCCGATCTTTATGAGGTTATAGCGGTCAGTGCTATAAAAGACGGTGACGCCATCGTAAATTGAAATTATGAAAACAAGACATCTTGATGATTCCATATGGGATGAAACCATCAGAGACGTTTGTTAATAAAAAAAACTGTAGGCAAACTCGCTTATCTTCGAGTTCGTCTACAGTTTATATGTCTGGACTTTTATATCATTTAATCTATTTGGTGATTATGACCGAATTTCGACTTTAAGACGCTGCTCGCATACCCAATGAATCCTCCAACAATGGCAGGGACGATCCACCCAAGCCCAGCTTCATACATAGGAAGTATTGCAGTGAAGAAATCATTGATGAATGTAATGTGTACACCTGCTCCATTTAATCCATCAAATAGACTGACGATGAATGTTAAAAGTAAGCTGCCTTGATAAACCTCAGGTCTTCCCTTAAATAAGGAATGAAGAAATGTTAGGAAGATCAAAACAATGGCTAATGGATAAATGGCTGTCATAACCGGTACTGAAATGGCAATTAACTGGGTTAGTCCAATATTGGCAATGATTGCACTGAATATGGATAAACTTATGGCAATCGTTTTGTAAGGCAGACTTGGAAATAGCTTATGGAAGTACGTCGAGCAAGAGGTAATGAGTCCTACGCTCGTCGTTATACAAGCTACTGTGATCATTAATCCCAATAATAGCCCGCCATATGATCCAAAGTAGTAATCCGAGACTTTCGCCAAGATAATGCCTCCATTATCCAAGCGTCCAAGTTCCCCAACGCTTGAAGCACCCATATAAGAGAGAGCTGTATAAATGGTGGCAAGGATAACGGCCGCAATGGCAGTCGCTTTTCCACAAACGATCATGATTTGTTTTTTTGTTTTGGCACCTTTTTCTTTGATGGCATTAATGATGATGATGCCAAAAACAAAAGATGCAAGAGTATCCATGGTTAAATATCCTTCTCTGAACCCATTGAAAAATGGTTGAACCATATAGTGCTCGGCAGGTGCTTCAAAATCTCCAATTGGATTAACGAAAGCGACTACCACCAGGATTCCAATGAACGTCAACTTGATGGGTGTCAAAACTTTCCCCACAATTTCGACAATTTTCGCGGGATTGAGCGAAAGAAGGCATGAAACTGTAAAAAAGATGATGGTGAAAATAAGTAAAGGCAATGGACCTGGATCTTCAGGCAAAAAAGGTTTTACACCGATCTCAAAAGAAACGTTTCCTGTTCTAGGCATGGCGAATAATGGACCAATGGCTAAATAAAGAATGGTTGTGAATACAATACCAAAGACTGGATGGACACGGCTCGCTAATGATTGTAAATCATCTTTTCCAGAAAAACCGAGTGCCAGCACACCAAGTAACGGTAATCCTACTCCTGTGACCAAAAACCCTGCATTAGCCGACCAGATATTCATACCTGCCGATTGACCAAGCATTGGCGGGAAAATTAAATTCCCTGCACCGAAGAAAAGGGCAAATAACATGAACCCAATCACTACTATAAATGAAGATGGAACCTTATTAGACAAAATAAACCCTCCGACCAAAATTTGCTATTTTAGAAAATTATTAAATTTTCTAAAAATTATATAAACAGTAATACTAAGACCGTAAAGTATTATAACTAAATTAAATTGATATTTCAATATATTTTTTGTTTTTTATTATTTACCTTGATGATCAGTGATCCGCCCTTATCTTATTTTGAACATCTAAAGGCTGCTCATACTCATGAAATTTGAAATGTAAAGGAAATGAGGATGCAGAAAAAACTGCTTTACGTCGCGAACCAGTTTGAGCTCACGATAAAGAGTGACGGTTTAGATGCGGTTTTAATTGTGGGAAAATTAAGGAGGTGTTTAGAATGGTTGAAAAAATACTGGGATTGTTCTTTGAAAAACGGAAACAAAACAAAAAGGATGTTTTATTACTAATTTTCATATTCATGCTTCCTATAATTAATTTGGTTACGTATATCTCGGATATGGACTTATCTTGGTTATCTGGCATTGTATCAATTGCAATCATTATTCTTGCGGCATCTATATATTTTGAAGGAAAAAGAAACAGGGAAAACGATGGATAAACTTCTGTTTTAGTTTGAGGGGATGTAGGCTAATTGTAGTTGTTTAATCAATAAAATAAGATGACGCTAAAATAATAATTATTACTTTAATTAGGGACTGTACTTCAAAGGGAGCTGCTTTGGCAGCGCTTGAGTTTGTAGACAAAAGGGGTTTATCTAAATTTCAAAACAAAGTTGATTGGAGCGGGTGTGCGAGACTCCTGCGGGAAAAGCGCGTCGAGGGGAGACCCCGCGGCGCCGAGGAGGCTCCTGGACCGCCCGCGGAAAGCGAGTGCCTGTAGTGGAAATCGACATTCGAGGTTTTATAAACCCAAATAAAAAACTGAGGAAAACTTAATTGTTTGTTTACATTTGGGCTGCTTATGCAGATACTCCTTAAATTATAAATTGAAAGGAAGCTCTAAGGTATCCGATCAACGGGAGTAAAAATAACTTGTGCTCAACAGGGTTTGTATAGTCTTCTTCTGTCAATAATGGTTATGGAATCAGAATTTCTGCGTTTTGTCTATAACTTACCGTTTTGTCGTGAAAGGAATTTATGAAAATGCTCGAGAAGGGTAAAATCGGAAGCCGTCAACTGATGATATTAGTGATTCTATATACGCTTGGAGATTCTATTTTAGTCATTCCCTCCGTTGTCGCTTCCGAAGCTGAACAAGATGCTTGGATTTCGGGCATGATAAGCGTGGCAATAGCACCGTTATTGATTGTTTTGATATATGAGGCCTTAAGGAAATGCTATCCTGATTTAACATTAGTGGAATACAGCCAAAAAATTCTGGGGAAGTGGCTGGGAATGGCTATTTCTCTTCTTTTTATAAGCTACTTTTTTATAACCACAGCGACTTATTTGAGTGAAATTGGGGATTTTATGATTAGTCATATTATGCCTGATACTCCAATTCAAGTGATCATGATTCTTTTTATGAGTGTCGTCCTCATGGCCGCGCGTCTTGGTTTGGAACCTTTGGCCCGAAGCGCGGAAATATTTTTCCCCTATGTTTTATTACTTATATCAACCTTGATAATTCTTCTGCTTCCCGAGATTAAATTTCAAAACCTGCAACCCGTATGGGAGGGGGGAGTGAAACAGGTTATACGGGGTTCTATACCATTTATTGTTTTTCCGTTTATTGAACCGGTTGCGATTCTAATGATCCTCCCGTTCGTAAGTCAAAAAGATAAAATAAGAAAAAGCCTTTTTGTCGGTCAATTGTTGGCTGGAAGTGTTTTGATCATTATAACCATGTTAGCCATTCTTGTACTTGGTTCCGAGTCAACGATAAGACAAAATTATCCAATCTATATGTTGGCAAAGAAAATAAATATCGCTGATTTCTTGACGCGGCTGGAAGCAATAATGGCCATAATATGGTTCATCACAATTTTTATTAGATTTAGTTTGTTTTTTTATGTGACCGTTTTAGGTACGGCCCAAACGTTAAAATTGCAAGATTATCGTCCTCTGGTTTTTCCGTTTGGTATCCTATTGATTGCCTTTACTCTGATGATGACACCGAATATTGTCCATTATAATAAATTCATTACAGAAATCTGGCCGTTTTATGCCATGACATTCGGGTTTCTGCTGCCATTGATATTACTAATAATCGCCAAAGTTCAGAAAAATGATCAACGTAACTAAGGCGGGTCTATCTATTAAGAAACTAGTGTATAAAATTCTATTAGAAGCTCAGGTGTCATTTTTTACTTTGTCTCAGTTTATAGAACTCCTCGACCGTCGATTTCCACTACAGGCACTCGCTTTCCGCGGGCGGTCGGGAAGCCTCCTCGGCGCCTTGCGCCTGTGGTGTCTCCCCTCGACGCGCTTTTCCCGCAGGAGTCTCGCACCTTTCGTTCCAATCGACTAGGTGATCCTTCATGGTTTTTTACAGTAATCCATAAAGGATGTAAGAAATTTGCGACACTCCTGCCGAGTAACTGGCTAGCTGAGACCCCGGAGACGTTTACGTCGAGGAGGCTTGGCAGACAGTCGGCGGAAAGGGAGCGGGTTTCTGGAATCAACTGAAATGTAATTTAAGAAAAAACCGTATGCCGGCTCATCAGAACCAAGTTTAAGACTAGATGATCCTTCATGGTTTTTTACAGTAATCCTTAATGGATGGAAGAAAATTGCCGCACTCCTGCCGAAATACTGGCTAGTCGAGACCCCACAGACGCTTGCGTCGAGGGAGGCTTGGCAGACAGTCGGCGGAAGGGGAGCGGATTTCTGAGATCACCTGGAACGTTTTTTTAGGATTATGAAATAGACAAATAGAATTTAAAAAATAGTTTGACTTTTTTAACAACTATGTTTATATTTGGTTTAATACTAACTACCGTTAGTTAATATGGTGCGAAAAAGTAGGTGTTAGACATAAAAAGTAATCCAATGAATCATGGTTTGTAAGCGATTACACATTGTGTTCGTAAATTCATATGAAAAGACTTTTATTAAAACCAGGAGATGATACTTATGAAATATCCACTTACACCAGATGTAAAGCCAGAGTTTTGTACAACAGGAACTTTTATGCGTTTACCTTCTCAAAAGCATGATGCAAAGCTGGCAATTGTAGGTATGCCTTTTGATACAGCTGCTTCTTTTCGGGTAGGAGCCAGGTTTGCTCCTCAAGCCATTCGCCAATCATCCATGACCCTGTTTCCCTATCATCCGATTCATAATGTATATCCTTTTGAACAAATGAATGCCATTGATATTGGCGATATCCCTGTTATTCCCCATAATATTCATCGAAGCTATGAGCTAATGAAGGAATCCATTCATGAATTGATGTCCAAAGGGGTCATACCGATTGGATTAGGAGGAGACCATTCGGTTACTTTAGCTAGTTTACGAGCTGCGGCAAAGGTATATGGGCCTGTAGCCATGATTCACTTTGATTCCCATACAGATACCTGGGATACATATTATGAGGAAAAATATTGGCATGGATCTCCTTTCATTCGTGCCCACGAAGAAGGTTTGCTGCAGGCAGATAAAGTGTTTCAAATAGGAATCCGCGGCACGCTAAACCACTCTGGAGATTTACAGGCAAGCCTCGATTTAGGCTATCGCCTGATTACAACTGGTGAACTTTCCAATCGTGGATTTGAAGATGTTTTGAAAGAGATTAGAAAAACGATTGGTAACACCCCTTGTTTCTTGACATTTGATATAGATTTCGTTGATCCTTCTTTTGCCCCGGGAACAGGTACACCTGAAATAGGTGGGTTTAGCAGCTATGATACATTAAAAATGATACGATCCCTAACTGAATTTAACTTTATAGGATATGACGTGGTTGAAGTGCTGCCTTCATATGATCCAAGTCAAATCACTTCACTTTTAGCGGCAACACTTGTACATGAATTTGCCAGCCTGGCAGCATTAGGTGCGAAAGAAGATAATTAAAATCACTTTAACTTAAAAACAGCCATTTATTTAATAAAGGAGGCACCTCTTTGCGATGAAAGGATTACCCGAGCTTAAGCGTTCACTGAATACAAGATATGTAATTGTATTTGGACTTTCCTTTATGGCGCCTGTGACAGTCTTTAGCACATATGGCATCGCTATTGACCGTACCCATGGAATGATTCCGACAGCATACATAATCGCGTTAATTGTCATGCTATTCACTTCATATAGTTACGCAAAAATGGTTCAGGTATATCCCACTACCGGTTCAGCTTATACCTTTGTGCAGAAAGGAATTAACTCACACCTTGGTTTTCTGGTAGGATGGGTGATTTTATTGGATTATCTTTTCAGTCCTATGATCAGCGCTTTACTTTTTGGGATTATGGTGAATGCTTACTTCCCTGGTATTCCTATCGTTGCCGTTATCATTTCCTTTATCATTGCTGTGACAGCGATTAATATTTTTGGGATTAAGGTCGCTGCAAATGTGAATACCTTTTTGGTGATATTTCAATTTCTTTTTATCATGATCTTCAGCCTGCTTTGCATAAATGGACTTTTAGCAGGAAAAGGCACCGGAGAGTTGTTTTCTAAGGATCCTTTTTTTAGTCCAGACGTGAATATTAATAATCTGTTTTCGATTGTACCTTTATTATGTTTTAGTTTTCTTGGGTTTGATGCGGTTACTACACTTGCAGAAGAAACCAAAAATCCGAAAAAAACACTTCCTAAAGCTATTTATGCTACGACATTGATTGGAGGGTTATTATTTGTTGCAGCTACCTATTTTGCACAATCGATTTTCCCGAATTTCAATGCTTTTAAGAACCCTGATACAGCTATAGTCGATATCATGATTTATACCGGGGGTAATTTTCTGAATAGTTTGTTCATTTCTGTCGTAGTGACATCCGCCACTGCCTCTGCGATAGCTTCAGGAGGCAGCGGAGCCCGGATTTTGTATGCAATGGGGAGAGATAATGTTCTGCCTAAGCGGATTTTTGGATATGTTTCCCCAAAATTTCAAACTCCCATATTCAATATCTTGATCATTGCTTGTATTGCAATGAGCGCCGTATTTTTGGATATCGCAACGGCTACTTCTTTCATTAATTTTGGAGCACTGTTTGCTTTTACCTTCGTTAATCTTGCTGTGCTTTTCCATTATTTTGTGAGACAGAAGCAGAGAGCTCCTAAAAGTATCATTTTATATGTTCTTCTTCCCTTAATAGGCACCGGCATAACTATATGGTTTATGACAAAGTTGGATATCCATTCATTAGCATTAGGAATCACTTGGATGACAGTAGGGTTCATTTACTTATTGTACTTAACAAAAATGTTTAAGGAACGTCCTCCTGAACTGAATTTTGCAGAGCAAAAAGAAGAATTCGATGTAAAACTAGTGCAATGATCATTTACTGTTTTATTATTTTGAATGAAAAGAGGTAAACTTCATGACTATTAAAAAAGCGGATATTGTACTTTCCAGCGATGCTATTTTCACAGGGCTTACACATGAGCCAATGTCTGGGGCAATAGCTATCTTAGGTGACAAAATTCTGAGTGTAGGATCAAAAACAGAGATTGAACCTTTTATAGGAAGTGGGACAAAAGTATTTAACTATGGAAATCAATTGATTATGCCTGGATTTCATGATTTTCATCTCCACATTATGTTTAGTGCACTAAGTTTAACTAGTATTAATTTATTTGAAGCCAGGTCAGCTCAAGAAGTGGCTGCAAAAGTACTGGAATTTTCTAAAGAATGTCCTGGGGAAGAATGGATTATCGGCATGCAATGGGACGCAGGTTATTGGCATGATAAACAAGAGCCCCATTATAAAATTCTTGACGCTGTCATTCCAGATCGTCCTGTCGTTCTTTTTCATGCTGAAGGTCATTATACATGGGTAAACAGTAAGGCCATGGAATTAGCAGGGGTTACTGAGGAAATACGTGATCCGGATTTTGGTCGCTATGAAAGAGATAAGAATGGTTTACTTACTGGGATTTTATATGAAGATGCCCAGCAAATCGTTTTAAAAGAGGCATTACGGTTAACACAAAATAAAAAAGAAACGATATTAAAAGAGTTTTTACGATTGTTATCGCAATATGGAATTACTTCTGTAAACGATTTGTTTGCGCCAATAGATGACTTCCTTCAAGACTATGATCTTTTTGAGAAATTGGATAAGCAAGGAGAATTATCGACTAGATTTCATATCACTCCTGAATTGGATGGCAATTTGGACAAAGCCCAAATACTGAGAAATAAATATGAATCAAAGAAACTACAATTCTCAGGATTAAAACAATTCGTTGATGGAACAGTCACGGGTCATACCGCTTACTTCCTGAAACCTTACTCCGATCAAGTGGATATTTGCGGTCATCCAGCTCTAGATCCAGAAGTATTGATTGATCGAGTTGTTAAAGCGGATGAACTTGGATTTAGAATCAGGTTTCACGCTATTGGAGATGCGGCAATTCGTTTAGCTTTAGACGCTTTTGAAGAAGCTGTACGCAAGAATGGAAAAAGAGACTCAAGGCATACAATCGAGCATATTGAAGTAATCGATTCGGATGACATTGAACGTTTTTCAAAACTGGGGGTCATTGCCTCGAAGCAGCCTGATCACATGGCTGCTTCATCAAGAGAGGTATATTCTTCAATAATAGGTCCTGAAAGGGAAAAAAATGTGTTCCTGACGAAGTCGCTATTAAATACAGGTGCATCTTTAGCTTTAGGAACAGACTTTCCGGTTTCCATCTCATTAAATCCAATGCGGCAAATATATACTGCGATTACTAGAGTGGATAGTAGCGGAGATTCACAAAACACATGGCACCCTGAACAAAAACTCACTTTGGCAGAGGCATTGCAAGCATATACATATGGCTCAGCCTATGGATGTTTCAGGGAGCACGAGCTAGGTACAATAGAAGAGGGGAAACTTGCTGACCTTGTGGTTTTAGACAGAAATCTATTTGATATTCCAGAAAGTGAAGTGCTCAAAACTAAAGTGGAACTTACAATAAACGATGGGAAAGTTGTGTATAAAAGCGAAGAAACCTCTTTAACAAGCATATTCTAATTCTTATTTTTTAGAGAAAGAACCATGTTCCAGGTGTTAAATATTTAGTTTGAAAAAGGAAATGAGTTTATAATGAAATTAACTGATGTTGGATAGTTTGGAGGCTCATTATGACAAAAAATGAAATTAAAAACATTTCCTTGACTCTTTTTACCAAGTACGGATATGAGGGAACTGCTTTATCGGAAATTGCCAAGAGGGTAGGTATACAAAAACCCTCAATCTATAACCATTTCAAAAATAAGGATGACCTTTTCTTGTGTCTGTTTGAAGAAATCCTGGAAGAGCATATACACCAGGTCGAACAATTTGTCGAAGAGATAAATACCCTCTCTTCTGAAGAAAAGTTAAAACACATCCTTCTTGATACTTGTAACTATTATAAAAACCATGAAGATAAAGCAACATTTTTAAAGAGGGCAATGATCTTCCCGCCGGAGCATTTGAAGCACATTTTAAATGAAAGTTTCCTTAGATCTGAAGAATCATTTTCCGCTATCTTACATGCTATCTTTGTCGAAGGAATCGACAAAAAAGAAATACGCCAGGGGAAAGTCGAGAACTTAATCATGTCCTATTTCTGTTTGATTGATGGGATATTCATGGAATTTTCTTATTATGGTAAAGAGAATATGGAACCTAGAATTCAGAATATATGGGAAAACTTTTGGTATGGACTAAGTGGATGATACGTTCAAAAAGTTCATGCTCTAAAACTAGATCTACGCTCCAGGCACTCGCTTTCCGAGGGCGGTCCGCCCTCGGCGCCTATGCGCCTGTGGGGTCTCCCCTGTACACGCTTCTCTCGCAGGAGTCTCGTGCCTAAAATCGAAGTCTCTTCCAATACCCTGAAATTGGTAAAATCGCCATCAAACATATAAAACGATTCCCAAAATGGTCAGTTGTTCTTTCTCAGTCAACACAACTTATGATAAACTTATATTATCAGAATTTTCCAAATGATAGAACGTTCATTGTTCCGTTAAAGGGCCAGTTTAATTGAACAATGAATTGGCATGACACCTTGGTTAGTTATCTAAAACACGTCGAAAATGAATGTTGACCAAAGGGATTATCTATTAAAGGGATTAAATGGGAGGGAATGGAGAATGGATGTAAAGACCCTTTTGTTACAACAATGGGCAAGCTGCTTAGATGAAGAAGACTGGTTTCCACCACTTGAGAAAGTGCTAGAGGATATTACTTTTGAACAGGCAATTTGGAAACCAGCTGATGGGGCAATGAATTCCATTTGGGAATTAGTTTGTCATTTACTTTTCTATGAAAAGAGATTTCTGATGCGGTTTCTTGGTGAAACAGAGAATGAACCACAGGCAGAAAATAATGAATCTACATTTCGTTTACCAAATGAGACGTTAGAAAATTGGAAAGAAACAAAACAAGAATACTTTTATGTTCATCGTGAACTTGGAAAAATACTAGCAAAATCAGAACATGAAGATTTGTATAGACAGGTCCCGGGAGAAGATAATTCATTAGTGCTTGAACTGAAGAGTTTAGCCATGCACGACGCATATCATATTGGGCAAATTGTATTCCTTAGTAAAATGCAAGGAGCTTGGCCAGAGAAACGCAGCTTTTAAAAATGCTACATTAGCTTTACAGTTATTCCATTATAGGGAGCTTTAATGGAATAAGAACGGGAACGTCCAAATCGGACGTTCCCATATTTTATACCTGAAAAACAATAATCCTGCTTTTTATAGAGAAGAAGCCCTCATTGGATGGAAGAAATTTACGACACTCCTGCCGAAAAACTGGCTAGCCGAGACCCCACAGACGCTTGCTTTGATGCGGCTTGGCAGATAGTCGGCGGAAAGGGAGCGGGATTCTGAAATCAGCTGGAATTTGTCTGCAGAAAAGCTATGTGAATATAAGATTTCACATAGCTTTTATTTTTGGTTATGCGATTGGGCTTCTGTGCATTTGGGAAGAAACAGTCATTGGATGGAAGAAATATGCGACACTCCTGCCGAAAAACTGGCTAGCCGAGACCCCACAGACGCTTGCTTTGATGCGGCTTGGCAGACAGTTGGCGGAAAGGGAGCGGATTTCTGAAAACAACTCGAATTTGCCTACAAGTAAACTCACAATTCCTTTGTCTTAATCCTTTTGATTAACTCTTCAAACCAAGATATTGTGTGATCTGTTCTGGTCGAAAAATAACCAGCCAAAAATTCACGAATATTCTCGTTGCCTTTAGGTTCTGGCTCGAAATTCCCAAGCTGCTCCCAAATAGCCTTGATGGACTTTACTTTTCTTTCTAATATATCGACTACTTTATCCCGGTCCACATACTTGATGTTGGCTAAACCAACAATCATATCCTTGATTTCATCCGCATTTTCAAATAATTTATAGATTTTTTTGGGTAGTTCTTCGCGACCCTTATCCGTAATCGCAAATACCTGTTTATCAGGCCGATGTTCTTCTTTTATCACTTCAACTGGCTCGACTAAACCTTGTTTCACCAATGATTCAAAATGGTAGTACAGTTTACTTTCCGTTAATCCGCCCAGGCGATCCAATGGAATGGGTTCTGAAAGCTGCTTTTTTAATTTATAAGGATAATTTTTATCCTCCATCAGCTTGCTCAATATAAAAATTTGAATAGACATTTTCTACGCTCCTTTAAGAAGTATTATCTCCTTATTGTAGCAAAACCTAAGCTGTGATTTCTGCCGCTTTCTTTTCAACTTCTGTTTCAGAAACCTGTACTGGCATCGGTTTGTGCAAAAACGCGACAATAGCCATATTAATTAACATCGCAATGGCACCTACCGCAGCCATTGACCAAATATACGGACTTGGACTGATGCTGCCAAATAGGTTTGCAAAGTAAGCTTGCACCGAGTAATACATCGGTGAAATGTGGCTCATCCATTCATATGGTGCGTGCATCATATCACGTGTGATGGTGGCACCATTCGCTATTGTTTGCATTAATAAAATCGGTAAGTTTAAAATCATGCCGCCTTCACCAAATAAGAAGATTAAAATCGCGGTGAAATTAAAACATACCATATAGTTCAGTATTTGTTGACCTACTATACCAAAGAATAGGTCACCGCTCGGCTTGTCAATTAAATAGGCTACACCTACAGCGATGATTGATGAAACCACGGCAATCAATAATGCAGCCATTTGCACATAAGTGAATAAACGTGTTTTGCTTGCTTTTCCCCGGCTGGCTCTAAATGCACCTACTAATTGCATGGCCCCGATCATTGCCCCTACATAACCGGCCATTGTTAAGAACATCGGCAGCATATTATGATTCATGCCATCAGGTATTTCGTTGATTGTAACGACATTTCCTACATAGGATTTCTCAATCTTTTCCGCTAATTCAGCAGCTTGCTTTTCTGGTACATTAAAGTTCATCAATACGCCCTGAGCTGTTTGTTGCGAGAATTGTGTGCTTAACTGACTATTAATTTCAGTTACGACAGAATTCATGGTAGAAGAAACGACTGTTGCGCCTGCCTCATTGATTGTAAAGTCGATGCTTGATGACGCTTCACCTTTTTGAATATTTTCAGAGAAGGTTTTTGGGATGTGTACGACTAATGCTAAATCATTGAGCTCCAAATCTTTTAAGGCTTGTTTATTTGTTATATCCGTCTCGATTTCTTTAAAGGGTAAATTTTCTTGTAAATTTTCGGCGATCATTGCACCATTTTTACCAGCATCATCATTGATGATGGCGATAGGTAATTTATCGACATTTCCTGGAATGGCTGTATACCCAGGCAAGAAGATGCCTAGCATGGCAACTGCATAGAAAATCCCCATAAAGATTGCCGCTGTTGCACCTCTTGTTTTTAAGAATGCAGTAAATTTCATATGTTGAATCCATCCTTTTGTTTTAAAGTATATTACTCAATTTAAAGTACTCAAGTTAGAGTAGTTTAAAAGAAGTACTTAGAATTTTATTTTATTTTTTACATAAAGTCAATCGAAAAATTTTATGTTTCCTTATTCAAAAGAAAAACCCCCGACACTTTGTTGGGGGGAATTTGTTATTTAGATTCCATCGGAAACCTTGTGTGCAAAAAAAATCCTTCTCTGACTAGCATATAGGATCTTGATTTCATTCCATTAAGACACCCATTTTCTCGGTGTTACTAAACGAGTTAATAACAGCCTCTACTGAAGGAGAGTGTCATTTTCATAAATAATGACATTAGTGCAGGCTGTTTTTCATACGATATATTTGGGGTGAAAAAATGCCGAGAGTAAGTTATCGAAGTTCAGACGTTGATTTAATGGCAAGGATGATGAGAGCTGAAGCCGAAGGTGAAGGACTGCAAGGTATGTTGTATGTTGGAAATGTAATTGTTAATCGTCTTAAGGCAAATTGTTTAGACTTTAAAGAGTTAAGAACAATTCCACAAGTCATTTTTCATGTACAAGGAGGAAATTATTCTTTTGAAGCTGTTCAAAAAGGGAATGTATTTTATCAAAGAGCGAGAACTGCTGAAAAAAGATTAGCAAAACAGAATTTGGATTATTGGAGGCAACACCCAGGGAAATATGCGCTTTGGTATTTTAATCCATATGCTCCATGCCCTCCGACATGGTACGATCAACCTTTTGCGGGTCAATTTAAAAATCATTGTTATTATGAACCAAAACCTGGAACATGTGAAAGTGTTTATACAGGAGGTTAGGCTGTTATTTCATTTCAAGGAGCAGATCAGCAGCTCCTTTTTTTTATGCAACAATCGGGCACTCCAATAAGGTTTTTTTTGGTAAAATAAAGGGGGGAATGAGTTGTTGTTAGGAGGATTTTTAGTGAAGGCTATAATATTTTATATTGTTGGGGTATTCATTCTCTATATAGTTATTGAAACAGCAGTGAGAAGAGGAATTAACCATTCAAATATTGGTCAATTTCTTGAAAAAAAGTATGGAATGAAAGAAGATAAAAAGTCTTTTCTTGATGATGATTTGGATAATGAAAATAAGGAGGATTATTAAAACAAGGGAGGTTGCTGCGGCAACCTTTTTTTAGGGGAAGTTAATGTACGACCCCTTTTTATAAAAACAAATTCAACAAGAAAACAATGATTTTCCTAAAACAGGCTCCAGTTTGTCGGAAAGCATACTTAATCAGCATCTTTCCCAGGGCGGCGAAATTCGGCGTAGTAGACCTTTCTTTTTTTTGGTTCGGATTCAATATTTTCGATGAATGCTGTTTTGGCTTTCTCCAGTAACAACCCCTTTAGTTCCCGAAGCTTTATTGGACCCACTCCTGGCATCTTATCAGGTATATGTACTTCGAAATCCCCCTGGCGTTTATAAAAGCGGATGCTAGCAAGCCCCGTTCTTTCGGCTTTCCCCAAGGTATATGCAAATTCAAATTGCTGCTGAATGAATGAAGATAACTCAGGCAGCCCTAAACCTTCATAGAGGGGAGGGAATTCATGATAAACGGGAGGTTCTTTGAACGATATTGAAGAAATCTTCAAATGGATACTCCTCCTTTGGCGGAATAAAGAAAGACATACGTTGCCTATATTATTGTGCTATGGGCCAATTTTTTAAACATCCATACAGAGGTCTTGTGCTTTCCGGTAAAAATCCCATCATGGGGCCAGTTCATGTCTTTAACTCCTGTAAACCACCATCTACTGGCTGCATAATCAACAGGGTAAACTTACCCGTTGTAAGTTGATAAAATGGATTGTAATTCGATAATATCTTCATAGTTCGCCGTTGACCACTCTTATCTGATGAATAATGTATTTTTACTTTGCTGGATTTTTGTAAGGAAATTTTGGATGCGGTGATTCTGCTTATTTTTAAATGCTGGATATTGAACAGTCCAATCTTGATTTGGTATCTTCGGAAAATCATGGACGGAATCTATCTTATAGTGGCTATCATGAATAAAATGTGCTTTTGATGGTTGAGTACCCCCTGGTTCAAGAACAACATTTCCTTCATCAACAAAATGAGCTAGTATATTTTTCTCATGCATATTTTCTAACTCCATATATCCCTCAAATTTATTCTTTAATCTTTTAGAACAAATAATGGAAAGGAAATGGGAGCCTTTCTAAATAACACTGTTGCTGCTCAAAATCCTAACATATTTCTTTTAAAAGATATGCATGTACGGGGTTAATTTAATAATTATTATATAAAACATAACAAAAAATCACGGTCCCTTTATACGGATATAAAATTCTAGAGTTATTCTTAATTTACATCTAGAGGGAGGGATCCGAAGTTGTCAAAATTTCAGGCCATAACTTCTTTGTTCATCTTGGTATTTATCATCATTTTCGTATCTTATAAAATCACTGCTTTCTCATCCAATCATCCCACAACGAATCATTCCACATCCAACCGCTACATTCAACTACAATTATTAGGCGTTAATGATTTTCACGGCCAACTAAACAAATATCAATTGGTTTCAGGAACCATGGCAGGCGGTGCTGAATACTTGGCTGCCTATTTAAAAAAATATAAACAAGAAAACCCAAATACATTACTTGTTCATGCTGGTGATATGGTAGGAGGAAGCCCTCCGATCTCTTCTCAATTTCAAGACGAACCCACGATTGAATTTTTAAACCTCCTGCACTTTGATGTCGGGACACCTGGAAATCATGAATTGGACGAAGGCGTAAATGAAATGAAACGTCTTATTCATGGAGGATTCAATAAAAAAACAGGGTATTTTCAAGGTGCCAATACTGCTTACAGTTCTGCAAATATCATCGACAGAAAGTCGGGCCTTCCCTTGTTACCACCGTATGTTATTAAACAAATGGACGGAATTGATATTGGTTTTATCGGTGTGGTCACAAAAGAGACCAACATGTTTGTGTCCCCTGAAAATCGAAAAGAAGTAGAAATTACGGATGAAGTTTCAGCTATTAACCGAACCGTAAAGATTTTAAAGGATAAAGGGATCAAAGTGATTGTTGTACTGGCACATAATTCAGCTAAATCAGAAAAGGCAGGAGCAAATTCCACTGGAGCTTTAGTGGATATGGCTCCAAGAATCGATGATGAGGTAGATGTCATTTTTGCGGGTCACAGCCATGAATATGCCAATACCGTTGCAGCCGGTAAACTGATCGTTCAAGCTTATTCTAATGGGAATGCCTTTTCTCAAGTAAATCTTGAAATTGACCCGCATTCTAAAATTATTGTTAAGAAACAAGCAAAGATCATTGCCACTTCACATCAACATATAAAACCGGATGAAGAAACGGTTGCTCTTTTAAATAAATATAGAAAAAGATTAGGGAGCAAATTTAGTCAGGTAATAGGGGAAATGCCGGAAGAAATCAGACGAAATCAAGATGCATACGGTGAATCCCCATTAGCGAAAATGATTGCAGAATCTGAGCGCGAAGCCATGGGGGTAGAAATTGCTTTTGTCCATCAAGGCGAAATGCGGAAAAGCTTAAAAAAAGGGAAGATCACGGTAGAAGACCTTTATACAAACGTGCCTATGGGTCATAGTGTCAGTAAGTTAATTTTAACAGGAGAGCAGATAAAACTTGCTTTAGAACAGCAGTGGACGAAGGAATATGAAAATAGGTTACAAACGGTTGGCTTAACGTATGATTGGGAAGCCAAAGCTCCAATTGGCAGCAAGGTTGTTGTGCTGAAAGACAAGAATGGTCAAAAGATTCAGCCAAACAACGAATATGAAGTAGCGGTGAGTAATTATTTAGCTTCAGGCGGTGATAACTTCACTGCATTTGAACAAGGCAGACTCGTAGAATCCGGTCCGCAAGTTGTCACTGCACTTATACGTCATATCCAACAGAAGTATCCTCCCCATTCATTGAAAGAATGAAGGGGAAACATAACGGGTGCGTTTCTGTAATAAGCAGGAACGCCTTTTCCCTAATGTAAGCACGTTAGTTCAACAACAAGGAATTTGCCTTCATCCTAGGGAAATATAGTAATGGACTAAAGGGGCAGTATAGTTGAAGAAGGAACTTGAAATGTAAATCTCGAATATCTAATGTAATCGATAGATGAAAATTGGATGACAGACAGGAGTTAGATACGATGATAAAAGGTTTCGGAGGAATATTTTGGAGAACCAAGAATCTTGAAGTTGTAAAAAAGTGGTACAGTGAAGTGTTGAAGATTGAAATAGAAAATTGGAATGGGACTGTGATAAAACCGCAATTAGGAAATGAAACGATCTTTTCTTTCTTTACCGAGAATGACAGTCATTTTCCAACAGAACAACAAGTGATGTTAAATTTCGAAGTACATAATCTAAACGAGACTATTAAGCATCTTGAACATATTGGTGTACCTCTTGCAAAGAAAAAGGAGATTAGTGAATTTGGAAAGTTTATTTGGATTGAAGATCCTGAAGGTCGACTGATCGAGCTTTGGGAGAAATAACGAGTTGTCATTCATTTGAAAGGAGTTCTACAAATGACCGAACAGCTAATTGTAAGAGATGAGATACTCATTGAGGCGAATTCTCAGAAAGTCTGGGAAGTGCTTACTAAACCCAAATACGTTGCAGAATGGGATGAACTACCAGAAAATTATCCTAATGAAGATATGACCGAGGGAAGTAAGGTGATTTGGGATCTCCCTAATGGCGGTCAGTCAATCACTAAAATCATTAGAGCAGTTGTGCAGAAAGAATTAAAAATCGCTTTGCACGTTTCAAATTGGGAAGTAAAACCGAATGAAGGTGATGTCGCATATAATTATCACTTAAAAGATAAAGGCGATAGTACTCTGCTAAGAATCGAGATTGGTGATTTCTCCCTGATTAAAGACGGAAAAATGTATTATGATGCATCTATGGAATTTGCATCTAATTCTAAACAAATAATTAAGAAGTTATCCGAAAATCTTGGCTGATTAGACATACCTGGATTTCCTTCATGAACTCACGGGTGCTTTAATTCAAAAAGGGAGCTGCTTCGGCAGCTCTTTTTCTTATGGAGCTAAAGGCAGAATAGTTCAACAAGGGTATAGGCATATATGGTAAAGTTATACAGAATGAAGAAGCGGAAATTGGAGGAAATAAGATTGGGAGACTTAAATATTCTTTTACCTTTTGGTGCAGGGATACTATCTTTTATATCTCCTTGCTGTTTACCCTTGTACCCTGCGTTTTTATCTTATATTACAGGATTATCAATAAGTGAATTAAAAGAAGATAATAACAAATTAAACCGCAAACCAATGCTTCATACCTTATTCTTTTTGATCGGTTTTTCTATTATCTTTGTAATATTAGGGTTATCCACTTCTTTTATTTACGATCTCTTTTATGAATATATTGATTTAATTAGACAAGTAGGGGCTATATTGATAATTATTTTTGGTTTAATGATTGTTGGGGTTTTTCAACCTAAATTCTTGATGATGGACAGAAAAATAAATTTTAAAAATCGCCCATCTGGTTATATAGGTTCTATTTTAATTGGGATAGGATATGCTGCTGGTTGGACTCCTTGCATTGGACCCATATTAGGTGCCATCGTAACCCTTGGTTTATCGACTGGACAAGGTTTAATATATATGATTGCTTATATTCTTGGGTTTTCCATACCTTTCTTAACAATGTCATTTTTTATAGGAAAATCAGGATGGATAAAAAAATATAACCACAAAATAACTCAATTTGGTGGCTATATAACAGTTATTATGGGGATTGTCTTATTTTTTGATTGGATGGCCAAGATTACATTTTTTCTAACAAATAATGTATTTGGTGGCTTTACGGGTTTCTAATGCTTATAGAACTAACCGGTGCTTTACTTCAATAAGGAAGGTTGCTAGTGAATTACTTGTATACTTTTAATTACTTTTTGTGAAATAATGTGTAAATAAAATCGTATAACAAAATAGATAACATATTTTTTATTGGTTATCCCTCATGCTTTTATTCAATTGTATACCTAGAATGTATGAACAATAAAAGTGCTTTTATATAAAAAAATTACGTTTTTAGTATAATTAAGTTAAGTTACAATATAAGAAAATATTTACAAGGGGAAAAAATGAAAAATTCAAAGTTGGATTACAACCTAATTACACTTTTACTTTTACTATTTATAACAAGTTGTATAGCTATATTAAATGCTCAAGATTTTGGTCAATATGAAGGGAATTTTTTATTTAGACAAATAACCTGGTATATTGTAGGAATCGGAATAATTGCAGGAATTATGTATTTAGATTCTGAACAAATCTTTCGCTTGAATTGGTTTATTTACTCATTTAGCATAATTCTATTAATCGCGTTAATTTTGGCACCTGAATCAATAGCTCGTGAAATAAATGGAGCCAAAAGTTGGTTTCAACTTCCGGGAATCGGATCTCTACAACCAGCTGAATTCACAAAAATATCTTTGATAATTTGTTTAAGTTTCTTAGTACAAAAACATCATGAAAAATATTTAGATAAAACTTTAAAAACAGATTTGTTACTGTTAATTAAGATGGGAGCTGCTACAGTTCTTCCTATACTATTAATTATGCTACAACCAGATTTAGGTACGTCTTTAGTATTAATATGTATTTTTACAGGGATTTTTATTGTTTCGGGAATATCATGGAAAATTATCAGTGTTATTTTTATTATCATTTCCTTAATTTCTAGTATTCTTATATACTTAGTCTTTTTCAACCCTGAAATGCTTCAATCAATGGGATTCGCAACATATCAATTAGGAAGAATTTATGCTTGGATTGATCCAGAATCTTATGCATCAGGTGAAGGCTATAATCTAACCAAAGCATTACTAGCCATTGGTTCAGGAGGGGTATATGGTTATCTGGAAAAGGGTATATATGTTCCAGAAGCACATACGGATTTTATATTTAGTGTTATTTCTTCTAAATATGGTTTCTTCGGAGCTAGTATTTTAGTAACAATTTATTTTCTCCTTATTTCGAGTATAGTGAAGTTAGCTCTGGACGTAAAAAATAGTTTTGAATCTTACATATGCACCGGTGTTACTTCCATGATTTTTTTCCATGTTTTTGAGAATATCGGGATGAATATAGGCCTAGTACCCATAACAGGAATACCTTTACCTTTTATAAGTTATGGAGGAAGCTCATTAATTGGTAATATGTTAGCGATGGGGTTAGTCTTTTCAATAAGCTATCGAAAAAAAACATTTATGTTTGATTAAGATGGCTAAGTATTCAGGATTAATTCTAGGTAATTTTTTATTAAGAAAGCTATTTATTAGACGGTAAAACCGTCTTTTTTTTATGTCTCAGTCTTTGTCAACTCAATAAAGTCTTATGCAACTAAAGGGGCAGGATAGTTCATTAAGAACTACCCGTTTTTTTTGATGAATACCTTGCATTATATAGTAATATAAAATATATTTATACCAAGAGGTGGATAATTTGGAAATTAATAAAGAAGTCTTAAAAGGGCATATAGACACTCTCATCCTTTCTCTTTTACATAAGAGGGATATGTACGGCTATGAATTAGCCAAAATTGTTCGAGAAAAGAGTGATGACCAATTTGAATTAAAAGAGGGTACGCTTTATCTGTCTTTAAAGAGATTAGAAAAGAATGAATGGATTTCTTCTTACTGGGGGGATGAGAAAGGACCAGGAGGAAGAAGAAAATATTACAAACTTACATCAATGGGTGAAGAAGGATTTAAAGAAAAGCGTTTGGAATGGGAATTTGTAAGAGATGTGATTGATTCGTTTTTGGATTGGGGGAGAAAAAATGAAAGAAATTGAAGCATTTGTTGATTCGGTTTATCAAAATGTTGGCGGAAATAAAAAAGAAATACAAGAATTAAAAGATGAAATGAAAGGTCATTTATTAGAGGCTGTTCACGAGTTGAAATTAGAAGGAAAGTCTGAACAAGAAGCAATTGAAATTTCCATTGAACGTTTCGGCGGAGAAAAAGAAATGCGTTCTATTGTTGGTCAGTTGTTTAAAGCACAAAGAACATTTGCAAAATGGGTACTTTATACAGCATTAACATTCCTTTTAATTAGTTTTATCGGATATGGTATTCTTATTCCACTTGAAAGGAATCAACAAAATGAGAGTTATCAATTTAGTTCACAAATCCTTGATAGTTTAGGTAATACAATAACCGAGCAAGCTAAAACGGATATTCAAAAAATTGTACAAGAAAATGAAAACATTACAGGAGTAACCATTAGTGCTGTTGAGGTTACCAATTATGGTAATGAGACATTTTATACTACTGTAAGCGAAGAACCAGAATATAGTTTTAGAGAAAAACCAATATTTAACCACTTTATTACTTATCGTGCTGATGGTACAGGTAACGAAAATTGGGATGTCATGGTTGAATCAAAAGGTTATGTAGAAACAGCATATACTGCATTGTTTCTAAGTGTATGTATTTATTGGGTACTGTTTGCAATTTGGGCAATCATTAACGCTTATCATCATAGACGATTGAATGCTGGTTGGGTTATTGCTTTTGCTTTATTAAATGTTGTAGGGTATCTGTTTTTCCGTTTTATTGGAAAGGGGATAAAAAATGAAACAAATTGAAGAATACGTTCATTCGGTTTACCGAAATGTTGATGGAGATAAAGAAGAAATTCAGGAATTAAAAGAGGAAATGCAATCGCATTTATTAGAGGCTGCCCATGAGTTAAAAGAAAAGGGAGTATCAGAAGAAGAAGCGAGCAGAATGGCTATTGAAAACTTTGGAGATAAAAAACACATGATTAAAGGATTATCAGAATTTTTTAGTGTACAAAAGAGATTTGCTCGTTATATCTTATTATTTTCATTGGTTTCACTTGTGCTAGGAGCTATCATTTTTGTAAATACCTCCTTAGAAATATATAATTTCAAGGAAGAAAGAAGCATCATCATGAACGATGTGTTAACCATTGTAGGTGATGATGATGTGATTTCTGACTCCAAAAAAGAGGATATTCAAACTCTTTTCGACGAACATAAGGATCATTTGAATTATCTTGCAATATTTAACACAGAAGAGAACGCTCAATTAAAAGATTGGTTGAAAGAATTTAATATAACACAAAAACCTTCTACCACTTACCCCATTGAATATCAGTATGCAACATTTATGATAGAAGATCCGTATGAAATTTTTAATAAAGAAGGAATTGTTAGCGATGATTATGATTTAGGAACAGTGGCGAGTACAAAGGATAATTGGATTGTTCAATATGAATATAAGGATACCTACCAGAATGTTATTGAAGCAAATAATTCATGGGCATTAGGAGATTACATGGATATTTTTCAGCTGCCGATTTTGTTCTTTGTAGTGTTTGGGGTTCTAATTATTGTTTGGGGATTCTTAAAAAAATATCATAAAACATATTTAAAAGGACTTATAAACTGAATTTCTTAATGAACTAACGGGGGCGTTAGTTCTTTAAGAATTAAACAACTTAAATATCCTTTTTTTTAAAAAATCCTTCAAGATTATTTCAATTTTAAACAACTTTTAAGAGCCTTATTACATGTCAAATGTAGTAAGGCTCTTGTTTATTAGAGGGAAATTAAACAACTTAAATATCCTTTTTTTTAAAAAATCCTTCAAGATTATTTCAATTTTAAACAACTTTTAAGAGCCTTATTACATGTCAAATGTAGTAAGGCTCTTGTTTATTAGAGGGAAATTAAACAACTTTATTATCACTCTACATCAAGAGAAAAAACCCCTTGTTCAAATTAAATTAAGAAGTTATCCATAACAAAAAAGCGACTATCGCGATTAGATAGTCGTTTTAGGATATATATTCTATAAAAGAAGGTATTCGTAATAGTCCAGTCGATGTATAATTTCTAAACTTCACCTTGCACTTAATCTTGGGATCTAAATAAATGAACTTCTCATTTTCATCAACAACTAAATCTTGATACTGGCTATAGAATTGTTTCCTAGCAACAGGAGTCACAAACTCCATTATTCCTGCTGGCCTTATCCGATTGTTTTCTTCAATCCCTAGAAGCAAACCGAATTTATCTTTTCGTAATCCGGTAATTACTACACTTGTATATTGATAGTTAATTACCTTTAACCAGTCATGTGATCGTTTACCGATCTGGTATTTAGAACTTGCTTTCTTCTGGACGATCCCTTCAAGACCTTGTTGCTTTACTAACTCAAAATAAGCAGGACCATTCCCATATATCCATTTAACCTTACATATTAAATTGGAATCCTCGACTATTTCTTCAAGCAGCTCTTTTCTTTCCTGAGAGGTAAATGAGTTACTTTTTGACCATTATGATATATTACGTCAAACACGCAATATTGTATTGTATGTTCCGATCTATTAGATTGAAATCTTTGTAGCATTGCTTCAAAATTAGGCTTACCTTGTTGGTCAGTCACGATAATTTCACCGTCCAGTATAGTTCCAGATGGGATATCTAATTGGAGCAATTCAGGAAATTTCATTGAGACATTATTTTTTTGGCGAGTAAACAATTTTATCTGATTATCAAACTTAGAGAGAATTAAACGAATTCCATCAAGCTTCAATTCTGTTATAAAGCCTTGATCTTCGAATGGTTGCTCTTTACTTTGCAATAGCATTGGAGAAATAAACAATGTTACCACCTCTTAGATAATTGTAGCACTAAAAACTCTAAATTCTCTGAGGTAGATAATGTAAAATAATAATGCTTGTCTATAGAAATATAGGTATTAGTCTATAGAGTAAAATTGACACTCTTGACATATGTTATAATATGGTATGAATATTCTTATCTGAAAAAAATTTCCACTGTATAGTTAAGTTAATTTATATAATTATTTATTGGGGGGGGGATATGTATGGTATCTAGCTTATTTATTTTAATTGTAGTTGGCATTATTGGATTTACAGTTTACAAAATGATATTCAAAAAGAAAACGCCTTCTAACATGTATACACCTTACGATGACGTGGTTATGGGAAAAAAAGATGATATTAAAAAAGTTCAACCTCCACAAGATACAAAACACAATATCGAATATGAAGAAAAAAGCGATAAAGACAAGACCGTTTAACGGTCTTGTCTTTTATGTTTCTTAATTAGAAATGTAGGTTGATTAAATAAAACAGGGTGGTTTCCAAAATAATCCTTATTTATTACAAATATTATGATAAAAAGTAATTTATTACTAAGGAGGTAATTGGAAAATGAATAAGCCGTTTGGTAGAATGCTATCTGCTTTTCTTGTTTTTATGGTTTTAGTCACAGGTACGGTTTTTGTAGAGGGTATTAAGGTGGAAGCCGCATCTTATAAGAGTATTAATCTTGAAGGATGGAAAAAGTATCTTAGAGGTGGTCAATATGCTGGTGGTTTTACTATGAAGGCTGCTTACCAAGAAGAATATTCCTCTCTTTCTTCTACGAAATGGAAGCTTTCAGACAGACAAACTACTATAAGAGTTTCCGACGGTACATTATCAGTTAAATTTGGGGCATATACAAAGTTATATGATAACGGGGCTCAAAAACATCACAGTACATTATCTAGCTCTTGTGACTACATAGGCATTGGTGGACAATCAGCAACTTGTAAAAGAAATGCTACTGATTACACTTTGACAAAGAATAAATCTAGAACAGATCATACGTCAAATGTAACATTAGGATCTAACTACTTCCCATCAGTACATTATTTGAAGAAATCCTATAGTTATTAATTGGTTATTTTAAATACGGAGGTGCATTATGAAATCCATTAGAAATTTAATAATTGTTGCAATTACTGTAACTATAATCGGTACTAGTATATTTCTTGTTAACTCTAATTCAACGAGGGCTACTGATGAAAGTGCTGTTTTTGAGGATCTAGGAAGATATATAAAGAGTCTAAAAGAAGATGAAAAAGAGAAAAGGAATCTTACTAATGAGATTCTAGATAAAAATCAATATTTAATTTTAATAAAATTCTATCAAAACAATGAACCCACAATGACTACTGACGAAGCTAAAGAAATTGCATTGGCACAAATAATTGAGGAAACTGCCATAAAAGAGAAAGCAAAAGAATTAAGCATATTTCCTTCACAAGAGGAAGTAACAGCAAGAGTACAAGAAGAAAGGTTTAAATTCGAAAATGCAAATGATGAAGACCCAGATAATAAACAAGTTCAGGAAATGCTTAATAGTTTAATGGAGGGACTTGGGATGAACGCTGATGAATACTGGGGTTCTTATGTTCCTACAGGTTATGAATTTACAATTAGTCAAGAAAAGTTATATGAAGAGGTAACTAAGGAAATTACAGAGGTAGATCAAAAAAATGAAAAATGGAACACAGAAAAGGAAAACTATATTGGGAAATTTAAAGAAGTATACAAAGATGAAATTTCAGAACTCAAAAATAATTGATTAACTGATGCCCATTATTGGTGTGGATTTGAAAGAAAGTTGTACTGTTAATAAAAAGTCGTACCGTTTTGAAAAGAGTTTAACCGTCTATAAAAAAGATGAACCGAAATGATTTAATTTCGGTTTTTCTTAATGAACTAAAGGGGCAGGTTAGCATTCCTGTAGTTCGTTATTTTTCAGCTTTGAAAAAAATAGGGCTCCTCAGTAAGATATGAGTAAGACACCACTCAAACTCAAAACCTTAGGAGGAACCCTAATATGAAGTTTAAAATGCAAGATAAACAAAATCAACTAATAGAAAGAATTTCCGATAAACACCTTGTTGTTGGAGTGGATATTGCCCAACAATTACATGTGGCTAGAGCAGTGAATTTCCGTGGAATTGTAGTTGGAGATCCACTTGCATTTGAAAATAATGAAGATGGATTTGCTAGTTTATTAAAATGGATGGATAAGCTTCAAAGATTAAATAAACTGGAGGCAGCCATCGTGGGAATGGAACCTACAGGCCATTACTGGATTAATCTTTCAAAATGGCTATTTAAACAAGGAATTGAGGTAGTAACGGTAAACCCTCACTTAGTAAAAAGGAATAAAGAAAACCGTGATAATACTCAGTCGAAAAGTGATAAGAAAGATGCCCTGGTCATCGCTGATATGGTGAAGAACGGTTACTACACCTTTGTCAGGAACACTTCAGAATCATTTGAAATACTTAGGGTCCTTATGTCTAACCGTGATGTGGTAGTTAAACGACTCGTTAGCACTATTAATCAATTAAACCGTTGGGTGGATATTGTCTTTCCCGAACTCAGGCAAGTATTTAAAGACATTACTGCTAAAGGGGCAATCGCCACACTTCGTTTATTTCCATCTCCAATGGAACTGCGTTCCCTGAAACCTCATGATGTTGTTTCAGGTTGGAAATCAATAATGAAGAGGCAGCCTGGATTAAAGAAGGCTCAATTACTTCTTCAGTTAGCTAGGAAATCTGTCGGCACAAAACAAGCACTTGAAGCGTATAAATTTCATTTGGAACAATTATTAGAGGAGTATGATCTCGCAGTCTTACAACTCGAAAGAGTGGAACAGGAGGTTAAGGATGTATTAACACAAATACCTTTTGCCAAGAAGCTGCTTGCCATTAAGGGAATTAGTGAAATTTCTTTAGCCGGAATATTAGGTGAAGCAGGAGATCTAAGTGGTTTTTCACATGGTAATTCTTTACTTCGACACGCTGGGTTGCATCTGGCTGAAGCAAGCTCTGGAAAGTGGAAAGGCCAAATTGTCATCTCTAAACGAGGGCGATCTAGGCTAAGGCGTTTCCTTTACTTAGCCACCATGAGCCTTGTAATGAATAACACGGAATTTCGAGCCATTCACTCCCATAATGTTAAGGTGAAAAAAATGAAGAAAATGAAATCGATTATGAAATTGGTGGGTAAGCTAGCTAGGATATTTGTTGGAATAGCACGCAGAAACGAGTCTTATTGTGCAGATAAAGTTCAACCTATAACTGAAATGATTGCGTAGTTTTAAAGGGGGATTTTTTAATAGGGTTCTCGAAGGGAACCTTTAAAAACTAATGTTCATAGTTTTCTTTTTACTAATGTTGGCTTATTCGTAGGATCTCAAAAATGTACGGAGTACCAGATTACTTGAACAAAAGGGCACCGACCCATCAGGTTAGCATAACTGGCCTCCACCCCTTGGATAGGCATGACGAAGGAATGATAGGGCAATTGACCCGTTGAGACATGGGAGGGAAAGCCTCCAGGGGCGGCGTGGAGAATGTACATTATATGGTAAAATGTGGAGTGTTGTACAACTCCTTTATTTCCCTATGCCTTCACGAAGACTTCATGTCCTGAATCACTCCGTTTTAACCATGAACTTAAATTCAAGGGTGATGAAATCCTGCGAATAAGCGAGTATTTGTGAGAAAATCGAATTAAACTGAGGGAGTTCAACAAGCGCAGTGTACTCGTACTGTCAGCTATTAGTTTGTTTCTTGAATAACCATCCCCTTGTTCGTTTAACTTTTTCTCGATGGAGGACTGCTTGGCTTTATCGAATGCTAAACCGATACCTAAACTTTGCTCTTCAATTTCATGACTGCTCCAGCATCCTGTAAGGGATAAGAACAAAAGAACGGAGAGGGGAATGAAGATAAGTGCTTGTTTCATATTTTCCTCCCTCTTATTCTTGAGATAATAAGCAGGAGAAGCGGGAGAAAACCAAATAAAAACAATGCCATATGGCCGACGAAATCCCCTAGTTTAAATAGGTCATTCATATTTTTCGGAATCATGGCAATGATGTAGAGAATCGGAAGCAAGCCAAACATGAATGGGTGAATGCTCTTTTTCGTAAGTTGAGACAGCCCTAAAGCAGCTGCAAAGTATGAGATGCTAAATGTGGCAAATATTTGCATGACCCAAACCCCGACCAATAAAGATTCAAACCGTTCAAAGATTAAACCGGAGATTTCAAAACTCCGTATAAGGTCCAGTGTCGGCCATGTTCTCAGGACCACTCCATCAACAGATAATGCCCCGATCACCATTACGACCGTTATCACATAAAAAATCAATGGAATGGAAACTCCAACAAGCAGGGCTTTTACTGCTTTTTTTGGCTGATTCATAAACGGAACAAGCAGTAACATGATTTCAGGCCCTGAAAAAGCGAAAGCCGTTGTTTTTACTCCTTTTAGTACAGGGATGACTCCGTCTCCTAATACAGGACGCAGATTATCGATCTCAAATATTTTGAAGCTCATAAAGGTAACAACCAAAAAAAGGATAACTGCCAAAGGTAATATAATCTCAAAAAGACGGGCGATGGGGTTAACTCCTCCGATGATGAGATAAAGACTTACCCACATGAAAATCATGGTAATTGCCCATGTAGGCGTACCTTCCAGAAGTAAATACCTTATAACTTCAGCCATTGCACGGAGCTGAAATCCGGAAGTCATAATAAAATAAAGTATTATAACTAAACTAAGTGAACTCCCCACCCATTTTCCTACAATTTCATTGATGTATAGATAAACGGTTTTTTCGGGAAACTGTTGGCTTAATTTGACCATGACCACCCCCGCGATTATCGCGATAATCCCGCCTAAAATAACGCTTATCCATACATCTGGTGTATGCACCTTCTCGGTAGCTGATCTGGGTAGGGTGAGTAATCCTGTGCCGAGTACAAAGTTGATGACAAAGACAGCTGTTTGAGGAGTTGTAATTTGGTCTTTCGGACTGAGAATCATTCTTTAACCACCCTTCCACCGATAGGTTATCCTTTGCGAATGGGATTTTTTGTATGCATTATCTTTGGACGGCGTTTCATCATCATAAGTGGCATGCGAACCATCAGGTCTTTCCACTCACTTAAGCGATAAGGAACGGCTGGACTCAAATAGGGCACACTAAAGCTTTTTAATTTAACTAAATGGCTGGCCATTAAAAGAAAAAAGAGAATGACCCCGAATAATCCAAATGTAGCAGCACATAGCAAGGAGGGAAAACGAAGCATCCGTAATGTAAACCCAGTAATATATTGCGGAATGGAAAATGATGAAATAGCGGTTAAGGCTACTACAATGACCAAAACTGGGCTAACGATCCCTGCCTGTAAGCAGCTTCCCCAATGATTAAACCGCCGACAATTCCCATTGCGGGACCGATTGGCTTAGGCAATTGGAGTCCTGCTTCCCTCAAAATTTCGATTGATATTTCCATGAATAATGCTTCGATAAGTACCGGAAACGGAACCCCCTTTTCCGCAGGTACAGAATACAGAGCGTCCTGATCGGGTGATCGCTGCTTTGATGGAAGGTCGAGTGTCCCATCTTGTTAGACGGGAAGCCCTTCGCTTTGAGCATGATGTTACAATCACCGGAAGATTATTATGAAAGGTGGATTCCTGGTACATTCATCCGTATTCGTTACCTCGCAGCTATTCTGGCTCTTTTTACACCGTCTTTGTATATAGCTTTCATCTCATTTCATTCAGGGATGATTCCGACCAAACTGGCCATTTCCATTATAGGAACCAAGGCCGGGACTAAGGTGATTATCCTCGATAAGTTGCTCTACATAACCCGATTCCGGAACACTATCAATATCAATTTTCTTAATTCGATTTTCTACCTCTTGAACTAATTCGGGATCAACAATATCTTTAATATAAGCGACAACTAAGTCTTTTTTTGAATGCTTACCTACTTGGAATTGTACTAACGATAAACTTTCATTTTCATCACTCATCCTTTGAGTTGCGAAGCCGATTAAACAATTTGGAGATTAAATAAGGAATAAAAAACACAATAAAAGCTTGTATAAAAACCTGCCATTCTGGAAGGTAGGAAACAATCGTTTTCCACATTTTCATCACCCTATACTTGCCTAATATCAGCAGCTAAAATCTGTGTAATCTTCTACAAAATTCCTTTATTTCTCAAATAGTATTAATATCTTATACGTTTCTTATGCAAGGAAGTTAAAGGCAATTCGCCTTATTTCCATCATCTTATACGTGTATTAGCTACACGAGACAATAAATGCCATCCAACAATCTCCACTGGTTGTAAATATGACTTGGATTTAAATGGGATAATATGTAATGGTAGCTTACATAAACAGTGCAAATGATCCCAATCTAATTGTTATTGGGAAAAGAGAGACCGTTAAGGTCTTTATTTGGTGGTAACTTTTTAAGTTCACGTTTCTTTACTAACCCAATAGCTGATTTATCAATTATGTTCTTAAATCTTAGTTGCGAACTAATATAAGTTTGTGAAGAAATGTACTTAAACTATCGGGTGCGTTAGCGCCATAAGAAGGCCGCCAAATGGCAGCCTTTTGAACGTATGATTCTTATACAAATCATACATTCGGATTCAAGTAAAAAGCACCAAACAAATACTTTTAATTAACTATTAGGGCAGGCTTGAATTGAAGGTCAAGCTGCCGAACCAGACGGCTTTGAAGTAACGAAGCAGATTAAGTAAAAAATAAGGAAAAAAAAGACACAGCTATTGCTAGTGTCTTTTTTGAGACGTTATTACACCTTCGTCTATACTTCACACTGTTGTTAAACATAATATATTGCGGACAACCTGTATTTACTTTTTTGTATCAAATTTTGAAAAAGACGGGAGAACGAACATTAATGGACAAAGAAAAAGGAAGTAAAGAAAAAAAACAAAAGGGGATAGAAGTTTTGGGAGATAAAAAAGAAATACAAACTCAAATGTTGGAACTACAGAGAGAGTCAACAGAAACATTGAATAAAGTCTTAAATGAAATAACACTATTAAATAGTAATCTGGAAAAAATGGGGACTGCAATTTCTTCGATGCAACAAAATGTACCTACTACAAATTCTTCAAACATACTTGCTAATCTTGATGCTGACACAATGTTAAACCTCTTACCGGTCGCAAGTAGCCTTTTTAAAGGTACAGGAACGGGACATGCTATGTATCCGATGTCTCAAGTTCCACAACCTAATCCTTTAAGCTTCCTTAATAATTTGGATATTGATAAAGCATTAGAAATCTTACCGGTTGTACGTAGCTTTTTTAAAGGTACAGAAACGGGACCTGCTATGTATTCGATGTCTCAAGTTCCACAACCTAATCCTTTAAGCTTCCTTAATAATTTGGATAAAATCTTACCGGTTGCACTTAGCTTTTTGAAAGGTATAGAAACGGGACCTGCTATGTATTCGATGTCTCAAGTTCCACAACCTAATCCTTCAAGCTTCCTTAATAATTTGGATAAAATCTTACCGGTTGTACGTAGCTTTTTTAAAGGTACAGAAACGGGACCTGCTATGTATTCGATGTCTCAAGTTCCACAACCTAATCCTTTAAGCTTCCTTATTAATTTGGATAAAATCTTACCGGTTGCACGTAGCTTTTTGAAAGGTATAGAAACGGGACCTGCTATGTATTCGATGTCTCAAGTCCCGCAACCTAATCCTTTAAGCTTCCTTAATAATTTGGATATTGATAAAGTATTAGAAATCTTACCGGTTGTACGTAGCCTTTATAAAACTGTAGGCGAAAGTGAAGGCAAGAATAAAAATAAAGAATAGCAATGTAAAAGGGCAAAGAGCTGACTCCAAAAAAAGAGTCAGCTCTTTGCCCTTCGTTTACTTATTAATTAAAATCCTACTAAGATAATAACTAGTAGGATGAAAATCACAAGGATCAAGGCAGTGTTGTTTCCACCATTTCCACCATTTCCACCAGACATATCTATCCCTCCTTTAAAAATTGTAAAGGACTGGAAAAGTTAGGTTCAACTCTTGTGGGTTCTAACCTCAATAGTTAAAAAATAAATGCCCATAATACTCCCCTTGTCCTCTTTAACAAGATATGTCTGTAAAATTATCTTGTATAGGACAAGCTATTAGGGGATATGTGGATTTTTCAAGAATGCTAATTTTTAAAAAAAGTAAGGGAGTATGCTATTTATCAAAAAAGAGTAGAAATGGAGCGTAAATCGTATCTGCGAAGACATCTCTTGATAACACAAAATAATCTACATACTATTTAACTTATAGGGTTTGGCCGCCAATTGGCTACACGATTTGAATGTACGACTTTTTACATAATCTACATTCAATTTAAAGTGAAAAAGTCACCCTTAATTAACTAACGGGGCAGTTAGTTCAACAAGGATTCCCCAATTAAATGGTGAAATATATACCTATGGATATACACATATCAAGATTCTTATAAACATTTGTAATGTCATATAATTCATTACTCTTTTGTAAATCAGGAGGAAGAGCAATTGGAGAATCAAAAAAAGATAAAAAAACAAACAGTATCAATTGGGGATGTATATGCGGTAAAACTCCCTGATGGGAGATATGGAGCATTAAGAATTGTTAACTGTGATCGAAACTCTTATCTTCTTGTTACCACCCCATATATAGGGGAGACTATCCCAATGATTGAAAATAATGTTTTAAGTAAAACTCTTCTGCAAAACCGTTTTTATTTTGAAAACGCCCCTGCAATTTGTTGGTTTGATGGTAAAATTCCTGGAACTTTTATTTACATTGGGAACATTCAAGGGACTAAAAAAATGAGACAAAGTAATTATGGTGGCACCTGGGATGAAACAACAGGTATGGAAGCCCTTTATGAGTGGCGTTGGATCAATGACAGAGATAACTTTGAGAAAGAAATACTAGAGGAAGAGCGAAAGATTGAACAACTAATGGAAAAACCGCAGAAACCAAGAAAGATGATGACAGATGAATCCTTTTGGTACATAATTTCTCTTCTAGATTGGGAGTCAGTTAATGATGAGGATGAAGTTATAGAAGTGGCTGTTAGAGAGCTTGAGAAAATGGGAGTAAGGAATATTAAGCAATTTGAAGAAGCGATGTCCTACAAACTTTATTTATTAGACACAAAGGAACACGCAAAAAACATAGGCGAATATTCATACAGTAAAAACAAGGATGATTACTTCTCACCTGATGTTTTTTTATACCTTCGATGTGAAGTAATTGCTAAAGGAGAAGGCTTTTTCAATGCAGTTCTAGAATACCCTGTACTTATGCCTAAGGAGAATACATTCGAACCATTGCTTTCCATAGCAACTGAAGCATATGAAAGGCTTACAGGAAAAGAGTTTCAGTATATCACTGGATGTGATTATGAGACTTTCTCAAATGTTGTAGGTTGGAAATAACTTTGCAATCTTCAACTAACGTGGGCGTTAGCTGAGGATCAGAGCTGTCTTTTAGGCAGCTTTTTCTTATGGCACTAACGGGGCAGGATAGTTCATTAACTTCCAGTTGTTAATAAAATTTATTCCCGTTTATTCGTATGGTCATTTAAGCATTACGAAAAATGGGAGGATTAGTAGTTTGGAAAAAAAATCCACAAACGAAAGAAATTACTATAAGAACAGTGCTAAATATATATGGGGTTTTCACTGTTCTTGCATTAATATTATCAATTTTTACCACTCCTTAAATGAAAACATGCAACTTTTTTACGATGAAGATTTAATGATGGAATCCAAAAAGATAAAGGAGTTCTTACTTTTTATTTTTGGTTCTGCGTTAGTTCACTAAAAGAAAAAGGAGAGTGCATATTATACATGGCTAATATGTACTCTCCTTTATTTATTAAGGTTTTTATAATTAGGTCTAGATAATTTTGAAAAACTAACAAACATTAAAGGACCGTCAATAGACCTGTTTTTTGTACGAAAGAAGGATGGCCACCAAGTTTCGACGAATATATCAATATACTTGTTGGAGGTGTTGGATATGGGGATTTGTTGTGGAGAGTGTCACGTTGAATTAAAGAGTGATGATTATGTCACATTGGATGAATTTAGCACGCTGAGGCACACATATTGCGGTTATGATCTTATTGCCGAGCTGATCAAAGACATTGGGACTTATCGAAATATCAAAACAAAGTATTGGTTTTCCCGTGAGCGTACTAAATGAAAATCGGTAAAATCTTGGAGTTAATTAAAACTGATACATCAGCGAATATTGCCAAAAGGGCTGATGTTCATCTTTCAGAAGAATCACTAAGAAAAGCATTGAATAAAGCTGGTTATGAGTATAGAAATTCAGGCAAAAAAGGCTGGTATTTTGTTGGTGAAGGTGACGAGAAAACGGTACAAGAGCAGCTTATTTATGACTTTGCAACAGCAGGAAAAGTTTCAACTAATGTAAATAAAGAACCTATTAACGATACCAACCAACGTTCTAACGTTGGCATAAAAAGTGGTAAAGAACAGGTCAAACAAGCGAACGAACAATCAGCACCAACCATAGAACGAACCAACGTTATAAGAAAACGTTCTTCATTCGATATGGATGTTGAACTTATGAAGGAACTAAAAATACAAGCAATCATTCATGATAGGACGGTTTATGAACTAGTTGAAAGTGCCGTAAGACACTATTTAGCTGAATTAAAGGGAACATGATGTGGCTTTGAAATAAAGTCACGATGTTTATAATAAAGTTGCACCGTTTTACCCCTTTGGATAATATCCTCTAAAGGGGTGTTTTTATGTCCAAAAGATAAAGTACATCTGAAATTTAAAAATGGATCAAGGGAATTTTTTAGTGGTAATAGAGTTGTTCAGTTAAAGGGCGCGATTCTTTAATGAGAATTACTTTTCTTATGGAACTAAAGGGGCAGGTTAGTGCAATAAAGCGTCCAGGGGTTATAATTAAGGATGCAGCTTTATTAAAAAACTAGCAAGTTATTATGTTAGAGAAGAGGTTAACAATGAAAAATAGAGAGGGAGCTATCGGTTACTGTTTGGGAATGGGTAATACATATGAAGATTATCCATTTCGTGATAAGAATTGGACGTTAATGCGACATATAGATAACAAGAAAGTGTTTGCGTGGATATTTGAAAAAGATGGACATATTTGGATTAATGTGAAATGTGAACCTGGTTTTTTAGATTATTGGCGTCAGCTTTACCATTCGGTAGTTCCGGCATTTCATCTTAATAAGGACCATTGGAATTCGATAATTCTTGACGGTACTGTTCCAAAGGAAGACATTTACGAAATGATAAAACAAAGCTATATGTTAACTAAAAAAAATAATAGTAAAGTTAATTTCAAAAAGTGAAGGCATTGATTCAGCAGGAAGGATTTATGCCTTTTTCTGTGGAACTTACTATGATTGTGAAATAATCTACTTAAAGTAACGGGTGCGTTAGCTGAAGATCGGAGCTGTTTTTAAGGCAGCTTTTTCTATGCTTTTAAAGTGGGAAGATAATCCGATAATAAAAAAATACCGATTAATTAGAGGAGAAGGGTGGTTAATAATATTTAGGGGTGGGTTATTTCGTTTGCTTTAATTATATTGGTTAGACCCTGGAGTAACAACTTTTCGTGTATTGCTGATATGTGGAATCATTAAATCTTTCTCTTATCTTAGAGAGAAAGGACTTTGGAGAAATTTAGCTTTAGGTCTTAGTATATTTGTTGGTTTCGTTTACTTTATGAGCTGTTGAATTAATAAGAATAATATTCCAGGGTAATGGATTTTAAATTGTTTATTCAACAAACAGGTGCTTACTTCATTACCAGGAGCTGATCAACAGCTCCTTTTTCTTATGGGCGAACCCTAATAGTTCTCACATGTCACTGCAAAATTCTATATACTAAAATTAATTAAACTAGAAAACACGAAGAACCTTTAAATAGAAGTGTAATGGGAGGAGGATCATATCATGCTTATTACGGAACGGCATCAATTAATATTAAAGCTATTAAAAGAAAAGGGGAATGTTAAGATTCATGAGCTAGTAGAATTAACAAATACTTCAGAATCTACTTTGCGTCGTGATCTAGATCAATTAGAAAAGCAGAACTACTTAAAACGTGTACATGGTGGAGCTTCACTTTTACATAGTAAACGAGACGAACCAAGTGTGTTTGAGAAAATAACGCAGAACCTTGAGGAAAAAGCTAAGATAGCAAAATATGCGGCAGAACTAATTTTGGACGGCGACTGTGTTTATCTTGATGCTGGAACAACAACGTATCAGATGATCAAACATTTAAGACAAAAAGATATCGTTGTCATTACAAACGGAATTGGTCATTTAGATGCATTACTTGAAAATGACATATGTACATATTTTATTGGTGGGTTTGTTAAAAAGATTACCAAAGCAACAGTTGGACGTTATGCATACGAAAGTATAAAAAAATACAGGTTTGATAAGTGTTTCATGGGTGCGAACGCTATTCATTATAATTTTGGATTGACTACCCCAGATCCAGAAGAGGCGCAAATAAAAGAAAGAGCCATCTTTTTGTCACGTGAGGCCTTTGTATTAGCAGATCATACAAAATTTGGAGAAGTATCATTTTCTAAGTTTGCAGATTTAAACCAGACGAAAGTTATTACGAATGAAGAAGGTACAATAACGCTAGGAAAATATAAGGAGAAAACGGAGATAATTATTGTGATGGACTAAAAACTAAATTTGCTATCGTTGAAGGAAAGCTGGTATTCAAACTGTCTGATTCAGACATTTAGAATACCAGCTTTTTTTGAAGATTCTGAAATTATTTTATTGAAAATTTTCCCCTTTGTTTTATCAATATAATAAAGAATGCTTGATTTATTGTAATGTGACCAATTAACAATCAGGGAAAATCTGCTCCATGTATTAAACATTCCATTTGAAACGTTTAATATTTTATGTTATCAATATATTTTTTGAAATAATTGGAACCGTTGACAATTACAAACAGCTCTAATATAATCAAAATCAATCAAAAACAACCAAAATCAATCAATTGTAATTCTAATGTGTAAAGGGTAATTATATTGTTTTACAAGGTATGAAAGCGTTATCAATAAATAGTCAATGTGAAAAAACTATCAAAATCAACCATACTTCCATTGTTTCAACCAAAAATATTCATTTAAGGAGGTGATCTTGTTTAAGAGATTGAGAGCGTTAACAATTTCTCGTTCAGTAGCTAATTATTTTCATCTTCAAAAACTAGGGGGGACTAATATGGTGAAATATTTAAAAGTAATAGGAATGCTAGTTTTGGCGTTTGTAATTGCCGCGATGACGGCATGTAGTGGGGCTAGTGAATCATCAAATGGATCAACAGACGGTAACGAAGGACAAAAAGGTAACAAACAATTAACGATCGGTGTAGCGGTGGGTAGTTTAGCAAACCCTTTCTTCGTCTCCATGGCTAAAGGTGCTGAAGAAGCAGGAAAAGAATTAGGTGCTGAAGTTCTAGTTGAAAGCGCTGAATATGATTTAGCCAAACAAGCAGCTCAAATTGAAAACTTTATTACGAAAAAGGTAGATATCATTCTTTTAAATGCTGTTGATACAAAAGGAATTGCGGCAGCTGTTCAACAGGCCAAAGCGGCTGATATTCCAGTAGTTGCTGTAGATACCAATGCTGAAGGTGGTGTCGATGCCACTGTTACTTCAGACAACTATCAAGCTGGTAAACTGGCCGGAGAATATGTGATTGAAAAATTAGATGGAAAAGGAAAAATAGTTATTATTGATGGACCTCCTGTTTCGGCTGTATCTGATCGTATTCAAGGATTTGAAGATGCAATAAAGGATTCCGAAATTAAAGTAATCGCGAAGCAAAATGGAGAAGGGAATCGCGAAAAGGCATTAACGGTGATGGAAAGTATTTTACAAGCTAATTCATCAGGCTCTATTGACGCTGTATTTGCGATTAATGATCCAGAAGCAATTGGTGTTGAAATTGCTCAAGAGCAAGCGAATCGTAAAGATGAATTTTTCATTGTCGGAGTGGACGGTGCTCCTGAAGCCACAGAAGCAATGGCAAAGGAAGGAAGTACAATTGCTGCTACTTCAGCTCAGTCACCTAGTAACATGATCAAAAAAGCTGTTGAAATCGGAATGAAAGTGAAAAATGATGAAAAAGTTGAGGAGCTTATTAAAGTTCCAGTTGAGATTGTAACTCAAGATACATTAGATTCTTACCAAGGTTGGTAAGAATCTTTCATAGGCTGATAAGGATTCCTCCTTTAATCAGCCGATTCAAATCAATATAAGGGGTGAGATAAAGGTATGGCTGTGAATGAAATGTCCCTTAAAGGCCAACAAAGTCTAAAAAAGCCAGTGTTGAATATGGAAGGGATTGGTAAGACATTCTCGAGTGTAACCGTATTGAACAATGTGAGAATTGAACTTTATCCAGGTGAAGTACATGCATTAATGGGAGAGAATGGCGCTGGAAAGTCAACTTTCATGAAAATCCTCGCAGGTATTCATACACCTGATGACAATGGTGGGAAAATCTACTTGAAAGGTCAACCAATTTTATGGAAGGACCCTACTGATGCAAGGAACAAAGGAATTAGTGTTATTCATCAGGAGTTAAACCTTTCTCCTAATTTAACAATAAGTGAAAATATCTTAATGGGTTCCACCTTTCCTAGAAATGGTTTAGGAATGGTGAAATGGGATAAGGTCCATGAACGTGCCCAAGAGGTGTTAGATTCAATGGGGTCGAATCTAAATCCACGCCAATTGGTTTCGACCTTAAGTGTTGCTCAACAACAAATGGTCGAGATCGCCCGAGCATTATCCTTTAATGCAGAGGTACTCATAATGGATGAACCAACCGCCTCTTTAACAGATAAAGAAATAAAAAAGCTGTTTGAAATTATTGATGATTTGAAAAAGCAGGGAGTTGCCATTGTATATATCTCTCACAGAATGGAAGAAATCTTTAAAATTTCTAATAGGTTCACTGTATTACGTGACGGCGAATGGATTGCAAGTGGGCCGATTGAAGAGACAAATCCTGATCATCTCGTAAAGTTGATGGTAGGACGGGATTTAAAGGACTTGTTTAATCGGTCAAAAGCCTTTGGCACAAAAAATCCAAAGGAAGTTTCACCTGTACTTGAATTGAAAAATGTTTCTGATAACACAATTGTAAAGAATGTATCTTTAAAAATTTACCCAGGTGAAATTGTTGGTTTAGCGGGGCTTGTTGGTGCTGGCAGAACAGAATTGGTTAGGGCCATTTTCGGTTTGTCCGAGTTGAAAAGTGGCGAAATATTGGTTGATGGTAAATCTGTTAAAATCAAATCCTCAATAGATGCTATTGCTAATAGGATTGCACATGTACCTGAAAGCAGGAAAGAACAAGGGTTATTTTTATCAATGTCCGTAAAAGAAAACATCATAATGGCTGAATTGAAAAAACACGCTAAAGCAGGAATTGTTAGTTGGAAGCAAGCAAATGAAAGCGCTAACCAATATATTGAAGACTTAAATATAAAAATAGCTTCCCCAGAACAGCAAGTATCAAACTTAAGTGGTGGGAATCAACAAAAGGTAGTGATCGCTAGGTGGCTATCAATTGCACCAAAGGTATTACTACTGGATGAGCCAACACGAGGGGTTGATATAGGTGCCAAGACTGAAATCCACAAGATTGTTTCAAAGCTTGCAGATGAAGGATTGGCCGTTTTAATGATATCATCTGAACTTCCTGAAGTATTGGGGGTAAGTGATCGAATACTTGTCATGAGTGAAGGAAGGTTAACAGGCGAGCTTTCGAAGGAAGAAGCTACACAGGAAACTATTATGCGTTTAGCTACCATAGGGGGGAGAGAGAAATGAGAGGGAATACGCAAACTATTACACATTCACAACGCCTAAATATAGGAAATGTCCTTTATTCTTTATGGAATAGGCTTGGCATGATCATGATTTTATTATTATTGTGTGTAGTACTTTCATTTACAGCACCAAATTTTTTAGATACAGCCAATTTATTGAATGTATTAAAACAAGTTTCCATTATTGCTATTTTAGCTGCTGGGATGACAATCGTTATTTTAACTGGTGGTATTGATTTATCAGTTGGTGCAACAGTTGCTCTATCTGGCGTTATCTCAGTCATGGTCTCTTCTGCAGGAGTTAACCCTATAATTGCGATGTTATCAGGCGTACTAGTAGGGTATGCAGTAGGACTGATTAATGGGTTTCTTACAGCCAAAGCAAAGTTACCAGCATTTATTGTTACACTAGGCAGCTTCACATATGTTCGTGGACTCGCTTATGTCATTAGTGGCGGTTATCCAATTGTTTTACAAAACGAAACATTTAAATTCATCGGTGGTGGAAGTATTTTCGGAATCCCCACTCCTATTTATATCATGTCTTTAGTATATGTTGTGATGTTTTTCGTTCTTAAATATACGATGTTCGGTCGTCATATTTATGCGATTGGTGGCAATGAAGAGGCAGCTCGGTTAACTGGAATTAAGGTTGAAAAGTCTTTAATCAATGTGTATTCGATTAGTGGTTTACTAGCTGGTTTAGGAGGAGTCGTTTTAGCGGGAAGGTTGTTTTCTGGACAGCCAACTGCTGGTCAAATGTATGAGTTAGACGCAATTGCTGCTGTTATTCTAGGAGGAACAAGTTTAACAGGTGGAAAAGGGAAAATAATAGGAACAATTATTGGGGTTTTAATTATGGGGGTAATCAGTAATGGGTTAACTCTAATGGATGTCAACTATTATTGGCAGTTAGTTGTAAAAGGTGGAGTTATTGTAGCAGCCGTTTTATTAGATCGATTGCGCGGAAATAGTCCAGCATAACGATCATATGTCATTTTAGATTTTAAAAAAGGGATGTGAAATAAAAGTGAAGAGGATCATTAGTATTCTACTAATATGTTCAACTGTCACTTGTTTACCATTTAATCGTGCATATGCAGAAGACCCTGGGTATTATAATGAACCATACCGTAATCAATTTCATTTTTCTCCTGAAGCTAACTGGATGAATGACCCGAATGGTATGGTTTTTTATAAAGGTGAATATCATTTGTTTTATCAATATCATCCGTATGGAACGACATGGGGACCGATGCATTGGGGGCATGCTGTCAGTAAAGATCTTGTTAATTGGGAGCATTTGCCGATTGCTTTATCGCCGGATGAAAACGGTCAGATTTTCTCGGGGAGTGCTGTTATTGATTGGAACAATACAGCTGGCTTTGGAAAAGAAGCAATGGTTGCCATCTTTACGCATGCAGGGGATAAGCAAGTCCAAAGTATAGCGTATAGCCTAGATAAAGGAAGAACTTGGGAAAAGTATAAAGGGAATCCCGTAATGCCAGACCCTCCTATACAAGATTGGCGCGATCCTAAAGTATTTTGGCATGAAGAATCAAACCAATGGGTTATGTCGTTAGCGGCTAAGGATAAGATTATGTTTTATACCTCACCTAATTTAAAAGAGTGGGAGTATGCAAGTGAATTCGGCGAAGATGGTGGAATACAAGCAAATAGCCTAGACAGAACTTCTTATACCATGTCATCCCAGACAGGTGAATCATTTAGCTATGAGGGAGATATTACCCTTAATGAGAAGAATGGGAGAGAAGGGGCAGGCGGTTTAGTTTTTCGGTCAGACAGGCGTGCAAAGAACGGCTATGTTGCGAGCTTAGATGCCAAAAACGATGTCATAACATTAAGTAAGAATGTAGATGGAACAAACGAGGAAATTGCGAGAAAACCTTTTACCCTCAAAACTTCAACTACCTACCATGTGAAGGTGGAAACAGATGGGGATCAAATTCAAGTCTCTGTAAACGATCAATCCGTTATAAAAAAAACAGATATAGAATTCGATTATGGATACTATGGATTGTCAGCGTGGAATTCAACGGCTGCCTTTCGAAATGTGGAGTTCAAGAATACATCTAACTTTGAAACCAATTTATCAAAATGGACAAATGTAAATGGAAGCTGGGAGAACACGATGGACGGAAAAAGTGGAGCCTCTACGGAGGATGCTTTTGTAATGAGTGGTCAAACAGGGGATAACTTTTTTTATGAAGCAAACATTGAGATATCTGGGGAAAAAGGTGGCAATGGAGCCGGCTCGCTCGTTTTTCGTGCAGATCCTCATGCAACAAACGGTTATATGGCGAATATCGATGCTTTAAACGATACAATAAAAATCATGAAAATTGAAAATGGAGACATATCCATTCTAGCTGAAAAAACAATAAATCTAGATACAGATAAAAGGTACCATTTAAAAGCAAGCACTCATGGAAAAAATATTAAAATTTTTTTAGATGGTAATCTCATTCATGATGTAAATGATTCAACTTTTTCGTCAGGACATTTTGGCTTAAATGTTTGGAATTCATCCACGTTATTCCAAGATGTTCAAGTTGGTAAGAACATCATGACAAATGAGAAGGAAGTTACTAATCATGATTTTGAGACAGGTGATCTAACTGGGTGGAGTACAATCGAAGGTAATGCTTTCACAAAAGATCATGTGACAAATGTACCATCTTACTGGGGAGGGGATTTCGGCCACCAAGGAAACTACCACCTATGGGGGTTTACTGATCTTCAAAAGGGAGATGACGCAACAGGTGAACTGCACTCCTCATATTTTAAACTAGGTGGCTCTGGAGAAATCAACTTTCTGTTGGGCGGTGGTAATGATATCAACAACCGCTATGTTTCGTTAGTGAGAGCCTCTGATGATCAAGAATTAATTCGACAAGCCAATACCAAATTTAAAGAAGAAAAATATCAAAAATACGTCTGGGATGCTTCTAAATACATTGGAGAAGTGTTATATATTAAAGCTGTAGACCATGCTACAGGTGGTTGGGGTCATATAAACATGGATGATGTTAATGTTTATAATGAAGGGGCCATGCCAAATGAAGTAGACCAAGTTGCCAAAGAGCCTGAGAAAGGCGATTCGAAAGAAAGCGGCATCCTTACAGACTGGTCTGCTGTTTCTGGAGAGTGGATACCTTCTACTCATGGTAGTAACGGAGGGATTTGGGAATGTCCTACTCTAATCGAATTACCAATTGATGGTGACCCTTCAAAAACAAAATGGGTACTACAGGTAAGCATTAATGATGGCGCTCCTGCAGGCGGGTCAGGTATGCAATATTTTGTAGGTACCTTTGACGGGAAAACGTTTAAAAATGAAAATTCTTCCGATCAAGTGTTATGGACTGACTACGGGGCAGATTATTATGCCGCAGTAGATTGGAGCGGAATTGATGGTAAGAATGGCGAAAAATATTGGATTGGCTGGATGAGTAATTGGCTGTATGCAAATCATACACCAACTTCGACTTGGAGAAGTTCAACGACATTGCCAAGAAAGATGGAGCTAACTCAGACAGATGAAGGTTTACGTTTAAAACAAACACCAGTTTCTTTAAAAACCATTCGAGATAAGAGTGAAAAAATTTCATATAAAAATAAAGTCATATCTGGTGAAAGTAATCTCCTATCCAAACTATCAGAAGATACATTTGAAATGATAGCTGAGTTTGATGTAGATGATATAAAAGCAACTGAATTCGGCTTTCAAGTTCGTAAAGGTGCAACTGAATATACGACTATTGGCTATGATGTTGCCACCAAACAATTATTCGTAGACCGTTCAAATTCAGGAAGCTTTGATTATGGGAACAATGTAGTCGGTAAGCATGAAGGACCGTTACATGCATTAAATGGGACTGTGAAAATGCATATTTTCATTGACCGATCTGCTGTAGAAGTGTTCGGAAACAAAGGTGAAACGGTTATTTCTGATCAAATTTTCCCGGATCCATCAAGTAAAGGATTACAAATTTATAGCAAGGGTGGAGAAGTTACGCTAAAGTCTTTGAAAATATACCCTTTAAAGAGTATATGGAAAAGATAAAGACTAAATTTCAATCCTATTAAAGATGGGTTGATAGTAAGAGTTTATGAAGGCTGTCGAAAATGATCGATAGCCTTTAATTTTACCTATATCACAAGAATGGAGAGTGTAATGTAAATGAATAAAACAAACCGCGCAGTCATATGCGTTGGGGAGCTTTTGATCGATTTTTATTGTACAGATATTGATGTTAATTTAATGGAAGGTAATCATTTTCTAAAGAAAGCCGGGGGCGCACCAGCGAATGTCGCAGCTGCTATTTCAAAGCTAGGTGGGGAAGCGAGTCTTATTGGAAAAGTAGGAAATGACCCATTTGGATTATTTTTAATAGAAACGATAAAAGAGGTGGGGGTTGATACATCGATGATTGTTACTGATGATTTGGCACCAACTACTTTAGCATTTGTTTCTTTACAAGCAAATGGTGAAAGGGATTTTGTATTCAATAGAGGAGCGGATCGAAATTTAACAGAGGATAACTTATACCTAGATAGATTAAGTGGTGCAAAGATCATTCACTTTGGATCTGCAACTGCATTTCTGGAAAACCCTTTTAAAACAACTTATTTAAAGGCAATGGAATTTGCACAAAATAGGGGGATATTTCTTTCGTTTGACCCTAACTTCCGAGATGATTTATGGAAAAATAGAGTGGCTGAATTTATTAGTTTAGCCAGAAAGGGTATATCAATGGCTGACTTTGTAAAAGTAAGCGAAGTAGAGCTTGAACTAATCACGGGAAAAATGGATAAATATGAGGGTATAGCAATGCTCCATCATTTAGGGGCAAAAATAGTGGCTGTTACCCTTGGATGGGAAGGCACTCTTCTTTCAAATGGAAGTGGAATGAGTGTAATAAACAGTGTCGAAGTAAACTCAATTGACTCAACTGGTGCTGGTGATGCATTTGTCGGTGCTGCTTTATTTCAATTTGCAAATCTTGAGTCCTATGACACAATTCTTAGTGATTTTAGTAAACTTAAAGAGATCATTCTTTTTGCAAATAAAGTGGGTGCCGTCGTGTGTACGAAGGTAGGAGCGATTTCTTCTCTACCAAACGAAGAAGATATATATAAGGTTTAGTCTTCAGCGTATTGTTTCGGATTTTTAGTTTATATTCGTCCCTTAGCGGATAAATATTATATATATAAATAAGAAGAACCGTGAACTGAAGTGAATTAGATTTTATTTTGATTAACTAGTAAAAAACAGATGGATAACAAAATCATGCCTTAATCGTTACTTAGAACAGTAATTAGGTAATTACTATTAGTGCCTCGCCTATTTGGATTGAAGGCACTATTTAGTGATTTAAGAAAAATGAGCCTACTTAATGTGAACTTTGTGAAATATTGTACTTAAACTAACGGGTGCGATCGGAGCTGTCTTTAAGGCAGCTTTTTCGTGTTTAATCGTTTTTCGACTTGGGCCATGGTTAATAATTGTTTTTTGTAACCCTCCTATCCAGGGAATGGAATATTATATTAACTTCTCCGGCAGTTCTGCAATAACCTACCTTCCTTAGGAACGTCTTTATGTACTTCACTGTTAATCATTTGGTAACAACTTTTGATTAGGATAGAACATCTTGTTCATTTAACCTGCTTCATCTATAGTAGATGGATATGAAAGGTGTAGAGGTGAAGAGATGGCATTGCGGCTATTACGGTATTTTATTTTTTTTCTTGGATTAACTTTCTTTGGATTAGGGAATGCGATTGCGGTGAATGTTCAATCCTTGGGGCTGCATCCTTGGGAGGTTTTAAACGTCGCCCTGTTCGAGTGGTTCGGTTTCACAATTGGGACGTGGAGTGTCATGTGTGGTTTAGTACTTGTGTTGATCGTCTTTGTCGTGGATAGGAAGTATATTAATATTGGTACCTTTCTAAATGCCTTGTCAATCGGCCCAATCATGGATTTCTTTTTGCATCTCAACATTCTTCCTCATGAAACGGAGCATTGGTGGTTGAATATACTCATATTGTTGACGGGTATCATCATAACCGGAATTGGCGGAGGAATATATGTGGCTGCGGGAATTGGGGCAGGTCCCAGGGATGGTTTCATGCTTTCCGTTTCGGAAAAAACCGGGTTATCGGTCAGTTGGGCAAGAATCGTTGTCGAGAGCCTCATCTTGATTATCGGATTCATCCTTGGAGGTCCAGTGTTTATTATGACGTTTGCATATACCTTTATTCAAAGCCCGGTCTTTCAGTTTTCCATGAAACTGATGCGTTCCTTTATCGTAAGTTTGGAGAAGAAGCGAAAGGAACAATTTGAGATTCCATTATAATGGGAAGGAGGATGTCCTTTGGTCACCTCTTTTCGTGCTAACGGGTGCATTTCTTTAAAAAGGAATGCTCTTTTCGTATCCAATTAAAAGGAAGTGAATGTTATTATTTTATTAAAGATGGTTGCTCTTCTATTATAGGTGGAGAAAGCTTTAATAAAATATTAACTTTGGAAGCACACCACTGCAATAAGACTTATAACGAAATTAAGTTCTTGATATATCCCGTCAAGGACATATTATGAAACAGTGCTTTAATAAAGGAGTTGTATAAAATGAATGAAAATAAAGGTACAGAAATAAAATGCTTTTCAAAAGCAGAAAACATTCTACCTCAGATCAATAGTAAAACTAAGCTAGGCGACTTACGAAAAATCGCGAAGGACATTAAAAAAGATCACGAACTAGCTATGGAACTTTGGTCAACCGAAGAGTTTTTGCCCAGACTATTAGCAATCTTAATTATGGACAAAAAACTTCTTTCACAAGATGTGCTAAATAAGCTTGATAAGGATATGCAGACTCACACTTTTGATGAGCGAAATAACTTAATGGATTGGTTAATGGCTAATCAGCTCACCAAAGACAAGAAGAAAATTGCATTGATGGAGTCATGGGAAAATAGTCCTTCTGCTCTTCAAAGGCGAGCTTTCTGGTATTATCAAGGGCGATTGAGATGGACTGGACAAACACCGCCTGATAACACCGCATACTTGCTATCTGCATTAGAAGCTAATATTACGCAGGAAGAACCGGAAGTTCAATGGGCTATGAATTTCACCGCAGGCTGGATAGGCGTTTATGATGAAAAGAATCGTGCACGTTGTATTAAACTTGGTGAGAAAACGGGTCTTTACAAAGATGAAATAGTAGCAAAAGGATGTACTCCCAGCTATTTGCCGGAGTTCATTACAATTGAAGTTAACAAACGACATAATAATTAGTTACCTCTGAAAAATTTATACAAATAGGTAGAAAAGTTAAAAATTAAGGCATGTTTTTTTGGGGAAAAATATTGAAAATTCAAATATTTTTAAACAAGTAGTAAAGAGAATTTGTAAAATTAACAATATCCCCCCCCCCAGAAACCTAAATTTGAAGTTATCGATAACTTAATGGTTATTCGTATAAAGAACCATTTAAAAAATGGAGTAGACTTAGATTGTTTATCTGATTTACCGAATAATTGGACCATTAGGGATAAGATTCAATCAACAAATTTACCTCTTTCCAAATTCGGAAAGACTGGCTAGAGTAACTTTATCTTTTAAAAAAGAAGATTAGGATGCTTTAAATAGCGAAATGAAAGAATTTTGTGAATAAATGTACTTAAGCTAACGGGTGCGTTCGTTCTATAAAAGGCTGCCAATTGGCGGCTTTTTTTACAAAACAAAAAAGGAGCTATATAGCTCCTGGTAATTTTAAAAATCCAAAAGGTTCAGCCCTTGTTATAAATATCAAAAGGACGATGTCAACTTCCGTCATAATAAACATAGGCACAAATTGATCCATTTCCCTTGCCAATCCGGTTACTTCATTTCAAATTCAGTTACCCATCTGTTCGCCGCACTCAACATGAGCCCATATTCTAAATATTGCCATCAAGATAGTTTAAGGTGTGAGTGAGATAGTTTAATATAAATGGAGGATTAAGACCGCCACGTTGATGATGGACTTTCTGTCTGAAAGATGTAAAATATAGGTTTGATTGAAGTTCATCTTATTTACATAATGTAGCATATTGAAGGTTTAAGTGATAATACAATCAGGAGGAATTTTTCAATGGCTTTGTCCGAAATGAATAGTAATTTGTTTAGAATGATTAATAATCTAGGTAAACAATACACGGATTTAAATCCTTTCTTTGTATTCATCGCTGAATACATGATTTTTTTCTTAGTATTGGCAGTCCTGATGTTTTTGTTTTCTCGAAGTAATAAAAATAGAATCATGGTAATCTGTGCATTTATTGCATTAGTTATCTCGGAAATATTGGCGAAAATAGCAGGGCAATTCCACTCGAATTATCAACCGTTTGCTGAGTTGCCCAACGTTAATAAGTTAGTTGAAAAAGCAGTCAATAATTCATTTCCAAGCGACCATACAATCATATTTTTTTCATTTTGCATAACCTTCTGGTTGTTCAAAAGGGGTTGGGGGTTTTTATGGGGAATTTTGGCTGTTCTTGTAGGCATTTCGCGAATTTGGGTAGGTGTCCATTATCCAGCAGATGTTCTAGTCGGAGCCATCATCAGTATCGTTTCAGCGATGATCGTTTACAAAATTGTTCATAAGTTAAGTCTGACCAAGAAATTTTTGAGAAATCAAGGGGTGGGCGAACAATCCATTCTATCTGCCCTATCCAAACAAAAGAAAGGTCAGTCAAAGGACTATTAAAAAAGGGTTAATTAATATACAAATTAGCAGACCAAATCGGTCATTGCTTCACTTGCATTTGTTGTTTTAAGTCTTGTTTCAAGAACCGAACGGAGCAGGACAAAAAATATGTAATTATCAAAAGATGATTTACTTCTTGAAATGAAATAATTATTAAACAGGAAGTTTTAATCAACGATTCTTCAACTGAAAGGTCGAGAGTATAACAAAAGGTTGCTAAGGCAGCCTTTTTCTTATGGCACAAAAGGGGCAGGTTAGTTCCAAAACATTAAAAGTTAACGTAATTCCCCTCTAAGATGTATTCGTCTCGATTTGCTTTCTCAATATTGCACCTAACAGAACAATAGTATATTGTTCTGTTAGGTGATATGGTTCATCAACTTAAACCATTAAACTGATTACTGGAGGTATTTTACTGAATGAATAAACAGGACCAACTAAATATTATCAAAGAGGATTTTATTAATTGTCAAAAAGTACTATTGGCAATTGGTGATGAAACACGTCAATCGATCTTGTTAGTTCTAATGGGGACGGATTGTCAAACAGGATTACGTGTGGGTGAAATCACTAAACAAACACATCTTTCTCGACCTGCTGTGTCCCATCATCTTAAGGTTTTACGGGATGCCGGTGTTATTTTAATGCGTAAAGAAGGGACAAAAAACTTTTATTATATTAATGTACGTACAGAATTGGGTTTATTAAGAACGCTTGTGTTGGATATTGATAAGTTCATGCAGAACTTTTATTGAAATGATGGAATATAAACACACATAAGTTGGAGGTATAGGTATGAGAGCAATGGTTATTGATAGGTATGGGAAAGTTCCAATGCATTTGGTAGAAATGCCCACACCTGAAATTGGTGAATATGAGGTACTCGCAGAAATTCATGCAGCTAGTATTAATCCTGTTGATTTTAAGATACGCGATGGGAAAGTGAAATTGTTAGTTAAATATAAAATGCCTCTTATCTTAGGAAATGACTTTTCTGGTGTCGTTGCAAGGGTTGGCAAAAAAGTGACTCGTTTTAAAGTTGGTGACGAAATATATGCACGTCCACGTAAGAGTAAAATCGGTACTTTTGCTGAATATATCGCTATTCATGAAGATGACATCGCTTTAAAACCTAAAAATTTAAGCTTTGAAGAAGCAGCATCGATTCCACTGGTTGGGTTAACCTCCTATCAAGCCCTAACTGACATTTTGCAATTACAAAAGGGACAAAAGATTTTAATTCAAGCTGGGGCTGGCGGTGTCGGTACCTTTGCTATTCAACTGGCCAAATTAATGGGTGCCACTGTTGCAACGACTGCCAGTGAAGCTGGTGCGAATTTAGTAAAATCTCTTGGTGCAGATGAAATTATTAATTACAAGACAGAAAAATTTGAAGAGATACTGAAAAACTATGATGCCGTATTTGATACACTTGGGGGTGAGATACTTGAAAAATCATTCGAAGTGATAAAAAACGGAGGTAAAATTGTTTCCGTTTCGGGATTAACGAATGCTCGTTTTGGTAAAGAATATGGTTCCGGATTTTTTAAAACTATGTTGTTTTCTGCAGCAAGTAATAAACTTACTGCGCTTGAAAAAAAGCATAATGTTCAATATACGTTTTTGTTTATGAAGCCGAGTGGAGAGCAATTACGTATAATCGCAAACTTTATTGAGACTCGTAAAATTAAAACTATAATTGATAGAGTTTTTCCTTTTGAAGATGCTCAAAAAGCGATGGAATATGCGGAGTCAGGAAGGGCGAAAGGGAAAATAATATTAAAAATCAGATAGTCGTCAAACGAATTTGAAAACATTTCCCAACTTTTCATTTTTTCTTTTTAATAACTCTATAAAGTCACTCCCTTTTAATCAATCTTTTTTCAGTATGGAGTCTTTTGTAAGGATATTAAATCTAGGGTAAAGGTAACTTTTTTCAATCAATCTTTATTCTAAAGCTATAAATGATCTTCAACGCACAGGTGCTTTAATGAAGTAACCAAAGCCTAAATCACAATTATAACACCGGTAATTTAGGCTTTATGTATTGTGATTTCCTTAACGTTGTAACCCCGACACTTTCCTGACGCTACCCCTTAATGAACTATCTGGGCAGGTTAGTTCAACAAGAAAATTGACACGTAAATGATAGGCGGCTCTCATCATATTAAATGGAATAATAATCGAAAAACATATCCAGAAACGAATGAAACACCTCTGATTTCTCATCACGGCGGTATGCTACTGCAATATCCAGCGTAACTGTCGTATCCGCCAGTTCCTTAAAGACAACTCCAGTAGTTTGTATATTTCCAGCTGTAAGTGAGACGCCCATCCCAAGGGATACGAGAGACATTACCGTTTGGAGGTCATGGGTCTCAACCGTGATATTAGGAGAAAACCCGGCTTGAAGACAGGTTTTTGTAATCACATCGTAAAAGCCCGGTCCAATCACCCTAGGGGTAATAACAAATGATTCGTCTGCCAAGTCTGCTATGGAAATGGGGCCCCCTTTCATGGCCAAGGGATGTTTTTCTGGTAGCATGGCTTTTAAAGGAAGATGCATATAATTTTTTACGATTAGCTGTTCGCTATTAACAGGTGGGGTGAGAAGCCCGACATCAATCTGTTTCCCATGTAATGCATGAATTTGGGCGGTAGTACCCATTTGCTGTAGATTCAAGTTGACGGAAGGATACTTTGCCCGATACTTCTGCACGATGGGAAGAATATTTTCTCCAGTCCCGGTGAACGCAATTACCAACTTCCCGTGTTCTGCCCTAGCCGTCATTCGTGCTGTATCAAATGCATCCTCAACCAGATCAAGCATTTGATAAGCCTTTTCCAGAAAAGCTTTTCCTGCATTGGTCAATTCAACCCGGCGATTGGTACGATGAAACAGGAGAACGCCAACTTCCCCTTCCAATTGTTGAATTTGCCTGCTAAGCGGGGGTTGGGCAATATGCAAGCGCTCGGATGCACGACTAAAGTTAAGCTCTTCTGCAAGTGCAACGAAATATCGAATATGCCTCAGCTCCACTCTTCCTCCTCCTGTTCATTGAATAATACTTATTGGGTATCATTATAGATATTTTTAAGTATTTCTACAATTCTTTCTTTTTATTTATAATATCTCTAAAGCTGCTTTTGTAAGGAACATGTTCCGAAAATGCAAGTCGATGAGTAGGGAAACGAAGATTTTTATATTTTGAGAGTATAAATAAGGGAGAACGAATATTCATTCTGCTATTTGGTTTCAGGCAATATTATGTCTCTAATTATAAGTCTTCTCATTAAGAACGCACGTAACGGTATGGTACACAATCAGACTGGGTCAAAGATGGCATAAATACATCAAAACGTAGGTCTTAATTATTGTTCTCATGGTGGTTTTTAATTGAAAGCGTTTTCCGTAAACTGTTGGAATATGAATTGAGGAACTTATGAAAGTAGGACTGTTTTGTAAGGGTATTTTTAATTGAGGAGTTGATCTAATGAATTTTAACAAACGGTTAGACAAGTTACGGGGTTTTATGGAAAATGAAAAACTTACAGCAGTATTATTGACGGATCCACTTAACCAGTGCTACATGACTGGATTTGAAATAATTACTTATTCCCGACCAATTTTCACATTAGTAACTAAGGATGAATGTATCCTAATTGTACCAGGATTAGAGGAAGAACACGCCAAATTATATGCAGAATATGATCGTATATTTGTGTATTATGAGCATCCTGAAAAAGCAGATCAAATTAACCCTGTTGAGTTGATTATAAAATGTTTACAAGCTCAAAAAGGGGAAAGAAGGCTCGGAATTGAGTCTCGCTACTTACCATTTGAATTAGCATGTATCCTCCAGAGAGAAAACTGGGAATTGGCTGATATTACTTCCGAGTTGATTAAAATGCGAGCGATAAAAAGTGTGAAGGAATTAGAAAAAATGCGTCAAGTCTGCTCATTAGCTGTAGGCTCTGTACAAGCAGCATTTCGTGCTCTTGAAGTAGGAATTACTGAGTTGGAAATTGAAGATGCTGCAGCCAGAGCAAGTTATCAAGAAGCCTCTTACCTTTATCCCGACTCAAGCTTTATTTCTAGAGGAATGAGTCCATCTGGAATAGAACGTACTATTCTGCCACATGTGTTTTCAAATTTGAGAAAAATAGAATTAGGGGATGGATTAATTATTACAAGAATTACTTCACTTGATGGATATAAGGGTGAATGTGAACGAACTTGCTTTGTTGGGGAGCCGAATGCTAAGCAAAGAGAATTGTTCGAAGTGATGGTGAATGCACGAAAAGCCGCGCTTGATACAATCAAAGCTGGTGTAAAGGCAAATGATGTAGATGTTGCAGCACGCTCAATTATTCAAGAAGCAGGATATGGTGAAAACGCCCTTCATCGCACCGGACATAGTATCGGTCTTGCTGTCCATGAGGCTCCGTTCTTCCGTTTTGATGATAACTCCATATTAAAAGAGGGAATGACATTTACGGTCGAACCCGGTATTTATGTCCCTGGAATAGGAGGCTTCCGTCATTCGGACACGATTCTCGTTACAAAAAATGGATATGAGATGCTAACGGAGTGTCCGGACTCCATAGAAGAATTAATTTTTAATCCTATTGCCCATAAATAATAGGTTTAAGCAGAGTCAGAAAAAAGCTGTCGGGTTTTATCGATTTCCATCTATATTTGTCTATTCTCAGCACCTTCCAGATTGGGATTAATTAGAAAAGATTTCCTTTAAAAATAACAAGCAAGCAAGCCAGCCAGACACCTGCTTTGGGTTCTGGCGGCTGCTTTAATGAAAACTTATTCTGGGAGTATATAAGAAGGGGGGAGAGGGTTTGAATACAAGACTGTCACGACAAAAGGGGATTATTGTACTACTCTTCTTAGGTTGGTTTGTTTCTTCCATTGATCGTATGTTCATAAACATAGCAATTTTGCCTATTGGAAAAGAATTAGATATGGATGCAGCAACTTTTGGGATCGTGCTTAGCATATTTTATCTGGGCTATACACTCATGCAAATACCAGGAGGTATGTTAGCAGACCGATACGGGTCCAAATATGCCATTATAGGAACAATCCTAGTGTTCTCCTTGTTTGCTGGTTTGTCGGGTGTGGCTTGGTCGGTCACTTCTCTCTTAGTTATCCGATTTTTCTTTGGATTGGGAGAAGGAGCGTTTCCAGGAGCAGCTACCAAACTAATGAGTGAGAATGTGAGCCCAGAAAAAAGATCTAGTGCACAGTCAGTATTACTTGTCGCAATTGTATTGGGTGGGTTCGTGGCAAGTATAGCGGGAGCCTACTTTATTACGCAATTAGGTTGGAGAAACGTGTATATATGCCTTGGAATTATGGGGGGGATTATCGCCCTGCTGTACACCTTATTTCTCCGGTCAGACAAAACCGACCATAGTGAAATCGAGCAGCAAGAAGGGAAAGTCACAATTACTTCTCTGCTGAAATCACCTTCTATGTGGAAAATAATGGCATGTCTTTTTGGGTTGTATACTGCGATTTGGGGACTGAATAGCTGGGTGCCATCCTATCTCATGAATGTCCGTAAACTCAATCTGCTTGATACTGGGATCTACTCATCCCTTCCGGCAATTGCAGGGATGATTGGTTACTTGGTTGGAGGGTGGCTGGTTGACAAAGTCTTTGTGAACCGTGAGAGACTATTGATCATCTTTGGCAATTTACTATCAGCCATTTGTATTTTTGTCATGTTCAATGTTGAATATCTGACAATGACAATCCTCTTTCAAAACATGGCGGCTTTCTTCCTTCAGATTGCATACATGGGCATTTTGGCCGTGCCATTGAAATTGTTGCCCTCTACGATTATGGGAAGCGCTTTTGGAATGATAAATACTGGAGCGAATCTAGCAGCATTTATCACTCCAGCAGTTATGGGTGCTTTGATTCAACTATTCAATGGATCTTATTACATCGCATTCTGCTATTTGATTGTAGGCACTATTTTATCTCTTATTATGGGCCTTCTCCTTGGTAACGTGCGTAACGATTTTGTACAAAGTCGTGATGGTTCGAAGACGGCATAAATTGTGAAAGAGTGTACTTAAACTAATGGGTACGTTAAGGTTAGCCAGTTTTACTGGTTGACCTTTTTTTAATAGAATCTAAGGATAATGAACTTATTGCAGTTGGTGTGAACTTTGACTTTGCTCAAGAAGATGAATTAAAACAAGCTGATTTTGTAGTGAATAATTTCAAAGAAATCTTAGAGTTAGTTTAAACTTCAAAAGGCTGCCAATTGGCGGCCTTTTGAAAATACGATTCTTAGCATTATCATACATTCGCATTAAAGTGAAAAACTACCTGTTTGTGTCCACCGTTTATTCGTACTGTGACACAATCGTTATGTATTTCTCGGGTTTGTGTCTACCCTCAAACGGCCTCGCTTCTGGAATAATTTTTTTAATGTAGCAAATTCTATTCATAACCTGTTGTTGGGGCCCCTTAGCAACAATTCTGGTGACCCGTGACAATTGGAAGGCTTGGCGTGTTTTAAATCCTAAAAAATCAAACCATACTATCTATAAGAGGTGAATTTACTTAAAGGAATTTCCCTGAAATACATACAAACTTTTGGGACGCCGTGATAGCAATACCTGTTATAATGCTCCTAACTCAAATAATTAAGGTTTTTTTAAATGTTTCAAAAAAAATTGTACCTTCCATAGCACTGGCACTTGGTCTGATGATTTCAATTTTCATTAGTCATAGGCACAGCTTAGTAGCAGGTATCTTTATGGGTTGGTTTTATGGTTATGCTGCGATTGGAAATTATGCTGCCCTAAAAACGTCCATAATGGCTTATAGAAATAAAGAATAAGACTACTTTCCCACAATAAGCTGTTTGAATAAAATGTCTTAAACTTAAATAAATGTCCATTTTCAGGCCATCCTTTTAAAGGATGGTTTTTAGCTTTGAAAATTGTTGCACAGTTTATGTCAACTCCGAGTAAAGTTTTATAGAACTATCAGGGCAAAACAACTATAATGGTAAAATGAGGTAATGGGTGGTAACGATATTGAAAAAGTATCTTGTGTTTTTGATTAGTTTCGTAATGATATATATGGTATTTCAAATAGGATCAGGTTTGATTCTTACTGCTTCTTATATTCCCGATTTTTCTTCGATAAAGGGTAATTTAAGTCAAGAAGTAGTGTTTGGCAAGACTTCAATTCCATTACTGGTAACATTGCTAACTGCTACATTAGCTTATTTTCTTTCTCAAAAGAAATTTAAAATCTCAAAAAATTAAATAAATAACGGGTATGTTAGCTTAAGATCGGAGCTGTCTTTAAGGCAGCTTTTTCTTATGGAACTATCGGGGCAGGTTTGTTCAATAAGCAATTTTGTAGAATCACAAAACCTTTGAGTTGCAGAATACACTCAACAAATTCAAAAACTTTCAAAAAAAATCAACAGTTTAAATAAACAGAAACCGCAAAGTGGTTTCTGTTTATTTTGTTAAACTTAGGTTTTTATTTGCATGTTATGCTTTTTCTAAAAATACTTTAACTTTTTGAAACTTTTTCTAAAGATATATTCCACTAATAGTTGAAAGGAGTTGAGAGAGATGGAGTTTGAGAATGATAAGAGGGTTAAAAAAGCAATCAGGGGCAATAAAAAAGCTTTTGAACAACTCATAAAGCAGCACTATGAACGAATCTACCGGACTGCTTATCTTTATGTACATAATGAAGAGGATGCATTGGATGTCGTTCAAGAGACGACATATCAAGCTTATAAGAGTATTCACTCATTAAAGCATCCAGATTACTTTATGACTTGGCTTACCAGGATCATTATCCGATGTGCTGGTCATATTCTCAAAAGAAGAAATAATATTGTGCCACTAACAGACGAATTATTGTCTGATTTATCGGTAACCTATCATTCAGGTCATGACGAAGCAATAGATCTATTAAATGCGATCGGACAGTTAAAAGGGAATTATAGATCCGCCATTATTTTGTTTTACTACTATGATTATTCTATTAAAACCATTAGTGAAATCATGGAGATCCCCGAAGGGACTGTAAAAACTTATTTAAGCAGGGGGAAAGCCGAATTAAAAAAGTCCTATAAAGATGAGGAGGGCAAATGTAATGGATAACAATGAAGTAAAAAGTGCTATTGAAAAAATAGTTGTACCAAAAGAAAAAGTGTTTGGCGCTATTGATAAAGGCTTAAAAATGTCAGGGCAAGGTAGGAAAATAAAGAAAAAGAAAGTTCTTGCAGGTTCATCTGCTGCAGCTGCTCTTCTTGGAATCACCATTGCTTCTGGATTTGTTAATCCTACAATGAATAAAGTATTGGCTAATACCCCTTTAATAGGCGGGATTTTTCAAGAATTCAATGATTCAATGGGCGTTGAACTTGCGAATCAAGATGCAATTACAGAATTATATCAATCCTTAACTAAAAATGGAGTGACTGTAAAACTCACCAGCGCTTATTTTGATGGCAATGTGGTATCAATTACAGGATTTGTAGATGAAGATGTTGAAAAAGGGCATAACGAAAAAGGGGAAGTAAGCTTTGATATGAATTTTGAACACAACAAAGGGGATAATGACCCTTGGTTGAATGGAAAGTCGACAGACATTAGGAAGGTCAAGGGGGGATACAATTTCCAATGGAAAATGGAATATCCATATAAATCATTTAAGGAGAATTCTACTCTCCCCATAACTATTCATAATATTAACGGGATAAAAGGTGAATGGAATTTTGATATCCCAATTCAGCAAGAAAAAAACAGTACACTTGTTATTGATCAGGAGCAAGGGTACCCGGATGATGAGGTCAAAATCCGTATTAAAGAGGTCCTCACCGCAAGGGCGTCATCTTCGCTTATTTATGAGACGGTGGAAAAATACAAAGATGATGAAATTTATATACTAAAAGCAATTGATAATAAAGGCAAGGTATATAGGTTTGGAAACGGAACATCTCTAGAGGAGGCAGCACTAGAGGATGGATATCATAGTACTGCTCGAACAAAAATGACCAAGCTGAACTCAAATACTACTTCACTTACCTTTTATCCGCAGCTATCTGTTGCAGACCCAAAAGTACAACAGCTATTGGATAAAAAATCATTTACGTTAAAAAGCAAACGGCTCAATTTAGGCCTTCAGGTAAATGATATAACTAAAAAGGGTAGTAAACTAGTAATCGATTATCAATTTACAGGGCTCTCCAAGGAATTGAGTAAACACCAGCTTGATTTATTTGAAAATAATTTGAAATATGAATTATTGTTGGTAGATAAGGAATATATAGGGGGGATAGATCCTGAAAATCCAGTGCCACCTAAAAATCATAGCATTCGCATGAATAAAGTGAAAACTATCGATAAAAAGACAGCGCACTTCCAATCTACATTCGATTTAAATGGAGAAGAAAAAATCATGAACTTTAAACTGAAAAATACAATTTTGCAATTCAATTTTTCAAACTTTATCCCAGCTAAGGAATTACAACCATTTACTGTTGTACTTCCAGTGGGGAATGAATAAACAATTAAAGTAGCTCATTTTAGGGACCATATAGTTGACGAGTGGGATTCTACTAGTGCATTGAATAATTAATAATATCGGGGCGATGACTTATGTAAGTCACCGTCTTTTTTTATTAGTTAGAAGTTTGTGAAATATTTTACTTAAACTATAGGGTGCGTTAGCTGAAGATCGAAGCTGTACTAACGGGGCAGGTTGAAGATGTAACTATAAATATAAAACATTAACCATAAGAGATTCTTTTGTATTTTTATAAATAATATAAAATTTTATTTATGTTGGAAGTTTAGTATCCTTTAGTTAAAGGAGAGTTTTGTGAAAAATTTGAATTCACAGGGGTGATAAAATGATTAAAGGATTACATCACGTTCAGATAACTATACCAAAGGATACTGAAGAAAAGGCTAAGAATTTCTATTGTGGTATTTTAGGTTTACAAGAAATCGAAAAACCCGAATCCCTAAAAGGACGAGGAGGATTTTGGTTAAAAGTCGGTGATAAAGATGTACATATAGGAACAGAAGATGATTTTGATAGGTTGAAAACTAAAGCACATATTGCTTACGAAGTAGAAGACATCTCATATTGGAAAAATAGATTAACAAAAGAGAATATACAAATACTTGATGGTGTTCCAATTCCAAATTTTGAACGATTTGAATTTAGAGACCCATTTGGTAATAGGGTAGAAATGATTCGAAATTTGAACTTATAAGTTCTTTTTGATCGATTGGAGCTGTCTTTAAGGCAGCTTTTTCTTTATGAAACAAACGGGGCAGGATAGTTCAACAAGGAAAATCTTTATTTAGAAGAGAAAAAATAGTGAGGAATATTTAAATATTAATTCTAAGGAGAAAAAAATGGCTCAAAATGGGATTGTTTTAGTAGTTAGTGTATCAATATTCAAAGATGGAGAAGTTTTAATGATAAAAGAAAATAAACCAAGTGCAATGAATAAGTGGAATTTCCCTAGTGGACGAATTGAATCTGGTGAAGACATTCTTTATGCAGCTCGAAGGGAAGTAAAAGAGGAAACAGGTTTTGATGTGGAACTTACTAGCACAACTGGTATTTATAACTTTATCAGTAATGCAGGTAATCAAGTTGTTCTTTTTCATTTTACTGGAGAAGTTACTGGAGGTTCATTAGATATTAAAGAAGATGAAATTATAGACTATAAATGGTTAAATATGTCTGACCTCGTGAACTTTGATAATGAAGAACTTCGTGATGCAGGTGTTATAAAACAAATAGGAAATAGTCTAGTTAATAAAAGTTTCCATTCAGTAAATATCTTTAATCAACAATTAGGCAGTTTGTGAATAGATGTACTTAAACTAACGGGTGCGTTAGCTGAAGATCGGAGTTTTCTTAAGGCAGCTCCTTTTCTATAAAACAAACGGGGCAGGTTAGTTCCATAAGCGTTGTGTACTCAAATACGAAGGCTTAGTTTATTTATTTTTACCAAACTTCTCGTTACCTTTCAACTTCATTGATTCTTTCTATTAGACGCAGAGCCTCCCCATCCTTTAAAAATTTAATTTGTTTACCTTTGTAATAGATTACTATTGTTCCTTTTTTCGTTATTCGATAAGTAAATGGTTCTTCACTTAATCTGTTTCGTTTGTCTATATTGCTCACTACACCGTCTCCCTACTTATTATAGTTCAAAGATTATATTCAAAAAAGGCAGTTGATTCTCCTGTGTTCTTTAAATATTATTATTCACAGTCTGTGTCAAATCTGTGATAAGTCTTATAGAACTAACGGATGTGTTCGTTCATTAGTGAGCTGTGGCGATTGGCCTTTTTCTTACAGGATTGTTTGAATAGGATATGAGTAATCAGCATAATTCTTATTTCAAAATAGATGCATATCCGTTTCGGATCTATTCATTAGTTCATATCCTATTAATACTAGGGAGGAGATGAATAGATTGGCATCGAATGATGAATTGATTTGTCAAAAGTTTGCTAGGATTATCGGCGGCCAAGCAGGATTTGCGGGTGGCAAATGTGTGGCAACCATAAATCGAAATGAAATAAAAGTGAAAATTTTAGGGAAACGTTTTAGAGTAACCCCTTCTTTCTCATATGAATCCAGAGATAATCAGACTGGACGGGCATTGTGCCTAGGCAGGGTAGCGCTCTTGCAAAAAGAAGTCGAGAATTTTGTTTCTTCCATTCTTAAACAAGGAATAATAGTTTCATCCGTACACAATGAGTGGCTATTCGATAATCCGAATTTGGTTTACGTTAAAACGAAGCTGTTGAGGATCCATTAGTTTTTGCAAGGAAAGTCAGGAAAGCGTTAAGGAACTAATGGATTTCCCACTAGTGGTAAAACGGAGCTGTCTCTATGGCAGCTCCTTTTCTTATGGAACTACCCGGGCAGGTTGAAGAACAGGTAATAAAATCTCTATGTCGAATTAGTAACAAATGGGGTGATTAATTTTGATATATGTAAAAAGCTGGGAACAAAGTGAGCATGATTTAGATTTTTTAACGGATATGATGTATGAAGCTATTCATATTCCTGAAAATAAGCCACCTAAAGAAGAACTGTTAAATTTATCACATATCAAAAAATATAGTGAGGGGTGGGGCCGAAAAGGTGATAGAGCAATAATTGCTTTTAAGGATAATTTTCCTGTTGGTGCTGCATGGTATCGCCTATTTGCAGAAAATCAAAAAGGTTACGGATATGTTGATGCTAAGACTCCTGAACTAGGTATAGCTGTAATTAATAAAGTAAGAGGTACGGGAATAGGTAACCTGCTTATGGAAAAGTTATTTGAAACAGCTTATAGAGATGGTTATACATCACTATCTTTGAGCATTGATCCTAGAAACACTCAGGCTGTACAACTTTATAAGAAACTTGGATTTGAACAATGTGATTCATCAGGAACATCTTGGACAATGATATATAACATCTCTTCCAGTTAGAAATTATCAACTAACGAGTACGATTGCTGAAGGTCGGAGCTGTTTTTAAGGTAGTTTTTTCTTTATGGAACTATAGGGGCAGGTTAGTTGAACAAGTAAAAGGTTTTTGTGGTGGTTATCTCGAAACTAAATGAGTAGGAAAATCATTTTAACATCAGGGAGGATGGCTGTTGTACTTAATTTAGGGATCCATATTCTAATTAGAATTGAGGAGTGAATAGATTGACCAACGTAAAAGATATTATTTCTGACCAGTTCTTAGCGAATGCTAATGACCCTAGTTGGTACAAACCATTTTCAGAATCAGTTGAAAATTTGACGGAAGAACAGGCTTTATGGAAGCCAAGTAAAGATAGTAACAGTATAGCTGAAATTGTACAACATCTGATTTATTGGAATCAAACTTGGCAAACCAGGTACGAAAAATCCAACGTAGACGCTGTATCTTCAATCGGAGATAATAATCGGAGCTTTTTAAGTCCTGAATATATGTGCTTTAACGATTTGAAAAAAATCTTATTAGAAGTCCTTTTAAAGTGGGAAGGGTTATTAACTAATGAAAAAATAGAAAGTGATGTTATAGGTTTTCCTGAAAAAGTTAAGTGGTGGCAAATTCTTGGAAATGCAACTACCCATAATGCATATCATATCGGTCAAATTATTTATATAAGGAAACTGCAAAACAGTTGGAAGGCGAATGCATGAGAAGTTGACTTAGCTGCTAATTGGAACTTTTCGCTAGAATGGATTGCTGCGGCAATCCTTTTTTCTTCTTCAACTAAAGGGGCAGCATTCCTGTAATGAACGAATCGGTTTATTTATGCAAAGCCAACTAAGTTTGTGAATAAGTACACTTAAACTAACGGGTGCGTTAGCGCCATAAAAAGGCCGCCAATTGGCGGCCTTTTGAAAGTATGATTCTTATCATTATCATACATTCAAATTATAGGGAGTTTTGTTCAATAATAGTTCTTAATAAATTGGGATTTTAAGGTAAAATATTATTTGAACTAAAATTATATAATAAGGAGTTTGATTTTTTGAAAAAAAAATTTTGTTTCTATGCTTTTGTTCTCTTTTGATAACAGCTTGCCAAAGGGAGTATAAAGGTGAATATATAAAATGGGGAGAAAAAACCAACAGTAATGCGACTGAATTATTAAAAGAAAATGGAATACCTTATAAAATTAAAGATGGAATTATATATATACCTGAAGATGCTTTTGATAAATCTATTATGTGTTGTGCTTAAAGATTAAAATAACATAAGTTTAAGTTTGTTAAAGTAACGGGCGCGTTAGCTGAAGATCGGAGCTGTCTTTAAGGCAGCTTTTTCTTATGCAACTAACGGGGCAGAGTAGTGGAAGAAGGTATTTATTGTTCAGCTAAAGAATAGTATTCGGTAAAGGTTGATTTTAAGGAATAAACTAACTTAATATCAGGAGGGAAAAATGGCTGATAATAGTTATGAGAAACAACATCTGAAAAAACTCAGGACTTTTACTTATATCACGATAGCATTAATATTTTCAATGATATTTCTATTTATTAGCATTTTTCTTTTGTTTTTTTCTATGTCAGGCATTTTAGACTTTGTGTATTTTACACCCCAAATAGCCATTTTCTCATTCTTGATTTCTTGTGTATTTTCTGTTTTAGCTATAAAAAATCTATTTGGTAAGATATTGTTAGTATTGAACATATTTCTCATGCTATTTATGATTTTTTATGGACCATAACTAGTTACCATTAAATGAGGACTGCACATTTTAGATATGACTAATATGTGTAGTCCTTTTTCTATCAATTGTGGAAAAATGTTTATTTTTTGAAGGTGATTCTCTTATTTTGTTGTATTTTTACTAATTGATGGATTAATTAAAAATACAGCAAAAAACGGAGGGAAATCACATGTTTAACAATTGGAAAAAAACACTGATGGCTGGAGTGATCAGCTTATCCTTGCTAGGTACTGGGTACGTCAGTCATGACCTGATCTCCTCGCAAAACGTCTCGGCTGAACCGGCAGCTAAAAATGCGCCAGGGCATTTGAAAAAAGCGGAGTCTTCCCAGCTTGATGAAATTATCAAACGTGGATACATCCGGGTAGGAATGACGGGGGACTATAAACCATTTACCTATTTGAACCCGGAAACGAATGAGTATGAAGGCTTTGACGTGGATGCTGCCAAAGAGCTGGGTAAAGATCTTGGCGTAGAGGTGAAATTTGTCCCTACCACATGGCCTGCGATGATGAAAGACCTGCAAGCGGACAAATTTGATATCGCTGTGGGCGGTGTGACCCGCAACACAGCCAGACAAAAAAGCGCTTATGTATCCCAAGGTTACCTTTCATTCGGTAAGGTGCCTCTGATTCGCAAGGAAGATAAAGACAAGTATCTTACCATTGAAGATATCAACAAGCCTTCTGTGCGCATTGGCGTAAATCCAGGCGGAACAAACGAAGAATTTGTTCGTCAGTATCTAAGCGATGCTAACGTAACGGTTGTAGAAAACAATCTTGATATACCACATCTTGTAGCAGAAGGTACGTATGATGTTATGATCACTGACACAGTAGAAGCAATGCTATATGCAAAAGCTGATTCAAGATTGCATGCGGCTCAAACCGACAAGCCTTTCACAAACAGTGAAAAAGGTTATATGATCCCAAGAGGCGATTTCATTTATGCAAGCTACTTGGAAATGTGGATGGATGAAATGAAGCTCCAAGGGAAATTTGACGCCCTCTACAAAAAGTGGATGGAATAAAATATAAGAGGTGTTCCCCCTTTTATTTCACCACCTGTGTTAAAAACTGTCCATCATTTGAAAACAAGCGTACCCCCGTTCAAAATTTGGACGGGGTTACGCTTGTTTAATTTAACCATTATGATAAATGTAATAATTGAATCAATAATATTAAACAGTAAATTAATATTATTGATTTTTACGATTGAAAAAATTTAATTTTACTATTTATATTTTTAATTCCTTGTTATATAATCGAATCAACTAAAAGGGAGGAATTGCATTCCATTATGGCTTATAAAGTAATTACAGATTGTCCTGTCTGCAGTAAAACATTGAAAATTACAAAGTTGCAGTGCTCTCATTGTCACACTACGATCGAAAATGAGTTTGAATTATCTAAGCTGGCATCCTTATCAAAGGATCAGCTTCATTTTGTGGAAGTATTTTTAACATGCAGAGGGAATATCAAAGAAGTTGAAAAGGAGCTTGGGATTTCGTATCCCACGGTTCGAGGCAAGCTAACAGACATCATTTCATCCCTTGGATATGTGCAGAAGAAGAAAAATGAAGTAGACGAGAAAAAAGTTGTCACCATGTTGGAAAATGGCGAAATCACACCAGAAGAAGCCATTAAGCTCTTAAAAGAGGAATAGGGGGGAATTTATCATGAAAGAGGAAATTTCAAGAGTGTTAACAATGGTTCAAGAAGGAAAGATTGATGCAGATAAGGGATCAGAATTGATTCAAGTATTAAAAGAGAAAGAAGAAACAGGTCATAAGCCTTTGGAAAAGCCAACTAAATATTTAGATAAAACATTAAAAATTCGTGTTGTATCAGCCGAAAATGATAACGTCACGGTCAATTTGCCTATAAAACTGGTCAAGGTAGTATTAATGGCTGGACACAGCATCGCAGCGAGTATTCCTCAATCGGAAAAATACGTTAAGGATGTAGACATAAGCCTTATCATTGAAGCAATCGAAAACGAATTAGATGGCCAAATTGTTGATATTAAATCGGCAAACGGGGATACCGTTTCCGTCATCATTGATTAGTGATTTGTTTATGATGCATGTAAAAGTGAAAGCAAAAGACGTTCGGTTTACCATCCCAGTTCCATATGCCATTTTAAATATTGTTATTTCCATTTTGTCTTCAAAATTTCTTCAGAAAAATGTAAACAAATGGACAAAAGAGCACTTCGAAAGAAAAAAACTGGATTTTACCTTTCCGTTAATAGACAAAAATAGGCTAAAGCCTATCGTCAAGGAACTGAAAAATTATAAAGGGATCGTGCTAGTGGATGTCAGAGCTAAAGACGGTACTGAGGTTAAGGTTAGACTATAATTTATTATAGAATACGCCGACCACTGCCTGGCATTTTGAAGGAAAATCCTAATTTCTCACAAAGTTCTTTAATTTTAAAAGCTTAAACAAGCATAACCCCGTTCTAAATGTAGGACGGGGTTAAAAATATGTTGTTGCGCCCGATTGTTGAATAATATGACGGGCGCTTTTTTAATCGCGCATTGCTCCTGCCTCTCGGGAAGTCATTGCACCTTGTCCTTCGCTTACATCTTTTTGAATTTGTTGTTTTACTTTTTGTGCATCAGTTCCGGCAAATTCCGGTTTCATAATGTAACCCGAGTTCTCTTTAGCTGGTTGATTCTGCTGCATACAATTCCTCCTCAATTTATGTTTAACACTCTTATTATTTACAAAAAGGTTCAAGAGTACTATTTGATTTTAGAAGCCAATTGCCCTTGAAGTATAAACCTAAAACCAATAACACCTCTCGGAAACTCAAGTGTACTCTACATACTTGATCGTATTACCTTGTGGGAATTGAAGGGAATATATGTATCGCAAAGAATATATAATGAAAAAAATTATATAGATGAGAGGGGATATTATGATGATTAGTGAAAAGAGCAAAAAAATCATTGAAAATTATATTATGGCCTACAATTCGTTTGATATTGAAAGTATAGTTAAACTCCTTCATAAAGAGATCATGTTTAGGAATTTCACGAATGGCGAACTGAACACAGAGACCAGAGGCATACAAGAGTTTAAAGAACTGGCGGAAAAGTCGTCAAAGATTTTCTCTAGTCGCCGTCAGACGGTTATTGACTATAACGCTATAGAAGATAAGGCAGAAGTGCAAATTGAATATGAAGCAATACTGGCTGCTGATTTGCCTAACGGATTAAACAGTGGAGATAAGATTCAATTAAAAGGAAAGTCCATATTCGGACTTAATGAAGGGAAAATATCATTAATTGAAGATTATAGTTGAGTGCATCTAACCTTAATTACGCTAAATAAACGCGTGAACAAGCTTCAATAACTATTGAAAATATTGTCAGTACTCAACAAAAGGGAGCAATTCTTTAATAAGAAATGCTCAGTTTGTAGACAAAAGGGGTTCGGAAAATATATCTTTCATCAATGAAGTTCCCAAACTAACAACTTCAACTCATCAGGTATGTTTTCTATATAAATGCTATAACAAAGTTGATTGGAGAGAAAGGTGCGAGACTCCTGCGGGAAAGGCGCGTCTAGGGAGACCGCGCAGGCGCAAGCCGAGGAGGCTCCCTGACCGCCCGCGGAAAGCGAGTGCCTGTAGCGGAAATCCGCTGCAAATTGTACAAGCCATAAAAAAACGGGAGGCAAACTCGATTTCTTCAAATTTGTCTACAGTCTCAGCAATTCTTTAATAAGAAATGCTTTTCTTTATGAACTAACAGATGCTTTAGTACATTTTAAAAGGAGCTGTCAGAAGCTCCTTTTCTTATGCAGCTAAAGGGGCAGTGACTGCAAACAATCAATAAGTGAGATTAAATCAACAATCAGTTAAGTTGGTTTATATAGGGAAAAATAGAATAAATTTACTTGAAATGATAATTATGATTTAATCAGAATGTCAGTACGTTTTATAAATGACTCACTCAATAATTAGATATACAAGGAAGGTGTTATTATCCATGGAAATTAAATCGATTGTTTTACAGACTAAAAGTTTAATGCAAATGAAAAATTTCTATATTGGAACATTAGGTTTTTCTCTCATTAATGAAGATAAGAATAGCTTTCGATTGGCTGTTGGTACAGGTGAAATGGAGTTTACAACAAAAGAAGTAAAAGGTGCCCCCTATTATCACTTTGCTTTTAACATACCGGCTAACAAATTTAATGAGGCAAAATCATGGGCAAAAGAAAGAGTGAGTTTACTTGTTGAAGATGGGGTAGATGAAGCTAATTTTACTCATTTACCTGCCCATGCTCTTTATTTCTATGATCCTTCTGGTAATATAGTAGAATTTATTTCAAGATATGAAATTGCTGAAGCTAGTATGGAGCCTTTTTCGGTTAAAAGCATTTTAAACATAAGTGAAATAGGTTTAATTGTAGAAGACACGATAAGTGTGAGCGAAAAATTAAAGGAAATTGGTGTGTATGAGCGTGACAATCATACAATAAGTAAAAAATCCCTTAATTTCATGGGTGAAAGAAGGAATGGGGTATTTATTATATTAGCCCAACCTGGGAGAAGGTGGATATTCTCCGATAAAACATCTGCCATATCCCCTCTTGAGATTACATTAATAAATAACAATAAAATAATCATCAATTCCGATAATGAATTTCAGATATATTGAGACAGGTTAAAATTTTCTTGATTTAGTGAGTGTATGGTTTTGATTCTTTGAGGGGGAAAGGCAATTATGAAAAAAGTTTGTATGATATTTATTTTTGTTTCTGTACTTTTTTCGGTTGTAGCAATGAAAAAAAAGATCTGAAAGAAGACCCTGGGCTTAATAAATCCCAAAAGATAGAAGTATCGTCAGAAGAAAATCCAGACTTGGTTTTAAGCGTTATAGACAATCAAGATGAAGTAAGTGAATTTGTTAATACACTTGAAGTTGATAAATGGCGTATTGTAGATAATCCTCCAAATTTAACTAAAGAGTATATTTATAAGATGTACCAAGAAGATACAGTCAAACATGGAGAGCCAAATACAGATAAAAAGGAACTTAAACAAATCGCTACAATTATTACATATAAAGATAGCCCTTATATTGAACTTAGAACCAAGAAACTGAATTTAAATTTTAAAGTTCCAAAAGATGTAGCAGAATACCTATCCAATAAAGAGAATCAAAAACATTGACCATACAACAATTTACGTCAACAATACGTTATTTCTTTTTATTGAATGAAATTAACTGGTAATAGGCAGCTTTTTCTTATGGAGGGGTAGGATAGTAGAATTAGTATGCCGATAAAATTGTACAGAACTTAATAGGGGAAATATTTTCTTGAAAATGGTTAGAGTTATATTAGCAATAGTTGTTATTGTTCTAACAGGATATAATCGAATAACTGAAACCGAGTTAACGACTATTATATGTTTTCCTAAGGGGCACTTATATTGGTGACAGGATTATCCGAACTTCAAAAAGACAGAAAAGGCTTTTGGGGATATATGAACATTGTTATCTCTTTATTTATTTTCTTTGTTTCTATACAGGGTTTCTTAATGAACTAACGGGGCAGGATAGTTGAAGAGTGCTGTTTGACCTTTGTTCAACAATTGGGCCATATTATTGAAGAAACTTCATAAAGTTAAACCCTTAATGGGAAATCAATTTATCTTGGTTATTCAAGAATCGGAGGTGCAATTCTTAAATAAAAGAAATTACAGTTTAATCCAATTCCGGATTTTATGTTAAGATAATTCTTGTGATTAAGTTTGTTGCGAACTGAATAGAAAATTAATAAAATGAGTTTTGATTGAGGGAGAGAAAAGTTTGTCCAAATTAAAAAAATATCTATTTTTAACTTTTTCAATCACTTTTCTTTCTTGGGGAATGATTGCTGTTTATACGCAAATTAAAAATATTCCTTTTGGTTCATCAATTGCTTTATATATTCTTTATATTTTAGGTGTAATAGGGCCTGCAATCGCTGGTATAACCGTTAGCAAAAGGTCTGATTCAAAAGAAGATTTTAGTATGTTTTTAAAGAGTTGTTATCAACCACCGAAACATTTAAATTGGTATTTTTATTATCGTGATCGTTTTAGTTTTTTCTTTACTTCCGTATTTCGTAGTCGGAGGAGAACAAATTGTACCCCTTCAATATATACTTTTACAAATTCCTATTTTTATCTTAATTGGCGGTTTAGAGGAAATTGGATGGCGGGGGTATATGCTTCGAGAATTGACAAAAAGAATACCTGCTTTAACAAGCACATTACTCGTAAGTATTGTTTGGATTTTTTTGCATTTGCCATTGTTTTTCATAATTGGAACTTATCAATATGAATATTTGAATATTCCTGTATTCTCCATAAGTGTTATTTCTTTTTCCTTTCTTTTATCAACTGTTTATTACAAAACAAAGAGTATATTTCTTTGTATTATGACACACGCTTTTTGTAATAGTGTTCTCAATGTGTTCGTTAGCAATCAATCATTATTAGGAGGAATTATAGCATTAGTTTTTTCTTTATTCATCTACTTGCTATTCGTAAACAATCGCAACCGATCATTAATAATGAAAAAAGTTGATACATATATTGAATAATCTATTAGTAGCAATCTCTTATTCCACATAAGGGCGCGATTCTTTAATAAGAATCGCTTTTCTTAATGAACTAACGGGTGCGTTAGCTGAAGATCGGAGCTGCCTTAGGGCAGCTTTTTCTTTATGCAACTAAAAGGGCAGGTTGTTGGAGAAGGAACTATTTTGAACGATCTAGAAATAAAGACTATAAAGAAAAGATAATGAGGTGTTTGTATAGAAAAGATACCTGTTAAAACGATTAAGAAGATAGAAGAAGACATTGAAAAAAATGATTTAGGGAAAGCAAGGGATAGGCTACATGGGTTAATTTCGACCTATCCTAATGAGTTAGAACTGCGCAGAAAGCTGGGGGACATCTATTTTGCATTGAAATACCCTTCAATGGCAGGTCGTTATTGGTATTTAGAAAAGAATAAGACATCAGAGATGGTAAAAGCGTGTATTTTGTTCGAAAAATCTATGGGAAACGATCCTTTCAGAATAGCACGAGCTCTGAAATTTAAAGGTGATAGTGAAATTTTAATAAAACTGGAATTGGATCAGGTAATTTCGCCTATACAAAATAAAGTGAAAGAGAGTCTGCTGGAACAACCTGACGATCTATTAAAAGATAATTTGGTTAGTTTGGGTTGCTTCTCAATAATCATATTAACAATTCTCTTTGCATTAGTCGGAGTTTACGCTTTTTTCACCTGGATTTTTTGATCCGTAATCTTGCTTTATAAGAGAGTTTTATAGTACTTTTTCTTTACCTAACGGGTGCGTTACTTTTTTTAATTCTGGCTGCCATCGCTGGCAGTCTTTTTAGGAGCAGGTTAGTTGAACGATAAAGATAAAAATCATTCTATATGGAATGTTTTTTATCTTTATCATAATTCGGTGATGTACTAGGTTGTGTTAATACGCGGTCTAATACTTTTTCAGTAAATGGCATAAAGTAATTGAGTATCAGCCCGCCTAAACAAACGGTTAATAAAGTTCCAACGCCAATTGGTCCATTTGAAATCATTGCCATTATCAAGAATGCGAGGTAAATGACTGTTCTCGAAAAAAATATATTTGTTTTCGTTAATTCTTGTATGATTAATGTTAATCGGTCAACTGGAATCGGTGCAAAATTTGTGTGTAAATATGTTGCCGTTCCTAATCCTATAACAACCAAGCCGATTCCAAAACAAATAACTTTGCTGTACCATAGTTCAGGTGTTATCAAATCGTGCAATAAAAAAAGCCACATATCAATCCCGATCCCCGTTATAAATGCTGTTAACAACCCCAAAACTTCTGGTCTTTGCCTTTTTAAAAATGAATTAAAACATATCATGATCAAAGCTATTATGACTTCCCAACTTCCCACAGTAAGCCCCGCATTTATGGATAGTCCCACCAAAAGTGCATCAAATGGTGAAGTCCCAAGATCTGATTGTATAGTGAAAGAAATACCAAGGGTTAATACTAAAATTCCTAATACATAAAAAACATATTTCACTATACCGCCCCCTTTATTTTTTTGTTGCAAACGCAACAAAATTAAGTTAAATTTAATATAGGTCATTTTTATTGCATTTGCAACAAAAATACGTGCTGAGGAGTTCATTATGAAGGAAATTCTTCGTGAAATTGGAATGATAGCAAGGGCATTAGATTCCATAAGCAATATCGAATTTAAAGAACATGACCTTACAAAAGGGCAGTATTTGTACCTTGTGCGAATATGTGAAAACCCAGGAATCATTCAGGAAAAGTTAGCTGAGATGATAAAAGTAGATCGAACAACAGCAGCTCGTGCTATAAAAAAACTTGAAATCAATGGCTTTATTGAAAAGAAAGAAGATAAACACAACAAAAAAATTAAAAAGCTCTTTCCAACGGAGAAAGGAAAAAATGTTTATCCTTTTATAAAAAGAGAAAATGATTACTCCAATATCGTTGCATTAGAGGGATTTTCGGAAAGAGAAGTAGTAACCATTTCCGATCTTCTTCACAGAGTAAGAAAAAATGTAGAAAAAGACTGGGAATTTGTAAAAAAGGGAAACAAGAGAAATTATTGATTATTATAAAGGAGCGGCATATTTAAATGACTGCAAATATTAAAAAGTGTACCCTAGACGATTCGCGCATTCTCCAAGAAATTAGTTATGAAACATTTTATGAGACATTTAAGCATCAGAATTCACCCGAAAATATGAATGCCTATTTGGAAAGGGCATTTAACTTAAACCAAATAGAAAAAGAATTATCCAATATTTCTTCGCAATTCTTTTTTGTTTATTTTAATAATGAAGTCGCTGGATATTTAAAGGTCAATACCAATGATGCTCAGACTGAAGAAATGGGTGATGATTCACTTGAAGTCGAGCGGATTTATATAAAGAACAAATTTCAAAAACATGGGCTGGGTAAATATCTTTTAAATAAAGCAATGGACATTGCGATGGAACGTAATAAAAAGAAAATCTGGCTGGGCGTATGGGAAAAAAATGAAAATGCCATTGGTTTTTATAAGAAAATTGGGTTTGTTCAAACTGGAGCCCACTCTTTTTATATGGGTGATGAAGAACAAACGGACTTTATAATGACCAAAACACTCATATAATTTATCTTGAAAGGTGCATCATTGATAAATAATGAAGGAAATCCAAATTCAAACAAATGGCAGAGCTGATGGAAAAGAGAGTAAAAAATAACATATAAGCCCACCTTTATTTAACACTCAGGTTCAATAATTTTGGATGGTACTGCACGAACGGTTAAAAACGAATTGGAACTCATTAGAACTAATTATTCACTTTATTATTTACCCGAATTACATGACGGATACATGCTACAGCCGGTTTTATTCGGAGTATATTTCTTCTTTCAGATCTCATACTAAAGATAAGAAGGAGGGGTATACATGGCAAAACGAACAAAGAAAAATGATGCAGATCAAAAAAACAAACAAGGGTTTGATTCAAGCAAAACTGATTCTGAATTCTCTAAGGAATTCGGCAGTGCAAATGCTAATCAAGCACATAAAAATAAAGCAAAAAAAGAAAAAGCATCTAAAAATCAAGGTGAGTGGAAAGGCATGCATTGATGCCTGCTTGAGTACGCTTATCGTGCTTCAAACTTTTTACTTAACTTTATGTAAAGGAGCTTATTTAGATGACTCAATCCAAGCGACAACAAGAACGCCAATGGAAAGATCGTAAACAATCGCAGAATCCACATGGTAAGGTCCCTTCATTTGAACAATTAGCTGAAGATACGGGCAAAAATGAATCTGAAACTAAGTAAAACGGTTCTCTTTTCGTTACCTAAAAGGCCATAATCATCGATGATTATGGTCTTTTTAGGTTTTTATATATGAGCTGGATTTTTAGAATGATTCGTATGTATCCCCTTAAGTACATACTGTAAAAGACAAAGACTACATAAAAATGCGGATTATTACAAAACCTTTTAGTAAGGAGTTTTTTGGAAGGGGGGGGAAGATCAGATATATGTTTTCATTACGGGGAGATGCTCATAAAGTTTATCTTCAATTAAAAAAAGCCTCATACAAAGACCGATCTTTCAAAGGGATGAAAAAACTGATTGAAGTGGAAGAAATTCAAAATTTTTATAGTTCGATTGATAGCGATACGTTAAAAAAAGTTTATTATTGTATGATAAAAGAGAAAAACGGATCGGGGATCATTCCTATTATAATATCCTCTGGGCCTTGGCTTTTTCTTCTGTTTTCAAATCAATTGCAAGATTTCCTTTTTAAAGATGGGAGTTTGCTTTGGGTCGTCTTTAGTATAATATATATTTCGATTCTTTCCATAAGTGTGTTTCTTCACTTTCATGAAAGATCATGGTCTTTTGTTCATATTGAAATCATTCAAGAAATTTTACATGATCGAAAAGGGATAAGGGAAAAGGCATGAGGTTCCCTCAATTTTTCGGAGGATATTTGTCTGTAAACTCAGCGATTCTTTAATAAGAATCGCTTTTCTTATTGAACTAATAGGACAGGTTACTTTAACAAAAGTCATGTAAAATATAATGAAAAAGCGTGTAGTAGAGGAGTCAGAAAATAATATGGAATGTTTATGTGAACAAAAAGAAACATATGAGTTGAAAGTTGAAGGGGATGTTGGGGCGGACCCTATATGGTGCAATCAATGTGGTTGTAACTTGGATATAGATGACCTTCCGATTTCAGATACGTTAACTACTGAATTGATTGAATGGGTAAATAGGTATGGTGAATGGATTGATTGGGATGAAGATAAATTGCTTCCTAATGGGATTGAACTTGAAGAAGAACACAATAAACAAGGATTAACTTTAACGGAAAAAACAGAGAAAGAACTTGAAGGGAAATATAGAATTAAATTTTCACCTTCGATAATGGCAAGAATGTATGCAAATAAAGATCATTAACCCTTATTCCACGGAGCAGTCTTTAAGGCAGCTTTTTCTTCATGCAAATATCAGGGGCAGGGGAGTTCATGAAGGACAAATGGAAGTTTATATCGAAATTAATGAAGTAAGAGTTTAATTAATGGTAAAAGAGGGATAACAATGACTGTTTCATTCAACCCCGTTTCCAAAGATGAAAAGCATATTCTTCAGAATTTATATTCCCTTTATTTACATGACCTTTCGGAGTTTACCGAGGGTTTAGACATATCAACAGATGGTTCATTTGAATTTGATTCATTCGAATTAATTTGGAAGGAGGAAGGATTAACCCCATACTTTTTGAAAAAAGATATGAAAATTGCAGGGTTTTTATTACTGTTAGAAAGGCCGTTTTTAAATAAGGACTATGATTACAGCATTAATGATATTTTCATTTTGAAAAAATATAGAAGAAAAGGTGCTGCAATATCATTATTAAAGGAATTGTTTAAACAAAAAAAAGGTAATTACTTTGTTGTTCAATTAGCCAATAATATCCCTGCTGTTATTTTTTGGAGAAAGATTTTCAGTGAGCTAAATATAGATTTTGAAGAAAAAAAGCAAATTGTCGATAATGAAGAATGTTTGGTTCAATCCTTTCAAATTTAAACAGATAAACAACGGGTGCGTTGGCTGAACATGGAGCTGTCTTTAAGGCAGCTTTTTCTTATGGCAACTATCGGGGCAGGTTGGTGTAACTGTAGTGTTACAAAAAAGATTGATCATTTAGAATAAAGTTCGATAATTTATATTAAAGCTTGATAAAAATAACCTCTTTGGATTCTCAACCGTAAGAGGTTATTTTTTAGTTATGCTATTTATTGAGTTTGTGGTTTCTGTTGATAGTTTTTAAATTTCAATCGTGTATATGAAATAATGCCGGACAATAAGAAGAAGCTGATAATCGTTCCTTCACGAATATTGATTGGTAAATTGTATAGTAGTGATATTGTTATTGATAGAATAATGGAGAATAAATCGACACAATATCTGTATTGAGAGAAAGGGCGTTTTGTTAATTCAGCTATTCGTAAACATAAACTTTCAATAGGAAAAGGAATAATATCTAATGATAAAATAATGCCTGTTGTTCCACCGGCTAGTATCGCACCGAAAATAAATAGTCCGATTCTTACTAAATAATTCTCTACGTAAATCGTACCGAAAATAGTATAGAGGAAAAAATTAATAACCATTCCAAAGAACAAGCTGGAAATGAACATCAAAGTGAATTTTCTAAAATCCTTTTTTTCGCATAGGCAGATATAACCGAATAGAAAAATGAGATTTGCAATGAATGTAATTGTGCCAACTTTGATGGAAGTCCATTCAGATATTGATAAATTCATCGCATTAAAACTGCTGACACCAACATCAGCTTTTAATGTAAGACTAATGCCAATAGCACTTACTATATAGAGTAGAATCGATTGAATTACTTTTTTCATGATTATTCCTCTAATAAGTCCATTATTTGCATTAAATTTGGTATCGTATATGTGCTCTTAGGTGAACATGATTTAGGCATGCTTCTTTTAGGGTTAAACCATACACAATCAATTCCGACATTGATAGCTCCTTGAATATCCGATGTTAAACGATCACCTATCATTAAAAATTCTTCTTTACTGCTTGTATGCAGGGCATCAAAAATATAGTAAAAGAATTGGGGATTCGGTTTTTCATAACCAATTTCTTCGGAGATAAAAAGTTGTTCAAAATATCCTTGTAGCTTGGCACCTAATAATCTTTTTCTTTGAGTCTTTCCTACACCGTTTGTTCCAATATATAATTTATAATCTTGCTTACTTAAAGCATTTAATAATTCATGTGCATGGGTGATGGCCTTATGTCCTTGGTTTAAATGCTCACGGTACATAGCTTCAACTTTTGCTCCGTTTTCATCTATTTGAAATTCCTTCAAAAAAAGTGAAAAACGCGTTGTCAGCACTTCTTCACGAGAAATCAAGCCTTCCTCTAATTGATGCCATAATCCATCATTAATGCGCTTATAACATGCAATTGTTTGTTTGTTATAGGGCAACTCGTACAGCGTAATAATTTGTTTTAAAGCCTTTTCTTCTGAATCTTGAAAATCAAGTATCGTATCATCTAAGTCAAAAATAATATGTTTGTATTTGTTCATTCCTATCCACCTCTTGGTAGTAATATATCGAAAGTAACAATATAATAATAGGAGATATCTCATATTGAGGTGATAAAATGGAAAAAATCAATTTGAAGGATTACGCTGAAAATTTTGTGGATATATATAATGATATTCAAGAAACTTTTCCGAAAGCAGTTTTACATCAGGCTTTTATTTGTAAGTTTTCTTCAAATGAATATATAGTGCGCTTTGATGAAGATATTCAGTACTTATTTTTATTATTGGATGGGCGGGCAAAAATATATATAGTACACGAAAATGGAAAACGTGCGCTGATTCAGTTTCTAAAGAAAGATGATTTTATTGGTGAATTATCCTTGATTGAGGTGGAAAAGAATTTAAAAGATGTTGTGGCTATAAATGACTGCACTTGCTTAGCGGTTCCATTGGCTTCATCGAAAGAGCATCTGTTAAATGACAATCGTTTCCTCCATAATTTATCAAAATATTTAGGTGATAAATTACTTAAAAGAACGGATCATTACACAGATATGCAGGATTATGAATTCAAAAATCGATTGGCCAAATATATTCTTCAAATAGAAAACAATGGATGCTTTCAAGAGAAGCATACCGAAACAGCAGAATACGTGGGGGTAAGCTATCGACATTTATTATACACACTTAACCAATTCCATGAAGAAGGATTATTAGAAAAAAAAGGAAGGAAATATTATATCATTAATAGAGAAAAGTTAGAAAGATTGAGTTCAAAAAAGGATTAATTTAGTATGATTTGATAACTTGAAATATAAACAAGTTGTTACACTTTTTTCTTATCACAGAAACGGATACTGCTTTGCTAATATAAAAGATTTTGATCCATTAATTGTACAGTGGAAGAAAACAATCCTGAAGAAACTAAACGAATAAAGAAATGCTTGGCGGTACCCCTAGGTTAAAGTTAAAGGATAACATTGTGATATGTAACAAATGTGTTGGGTATTATTGGGTATTTATAATTCTTTACTAATCGTTCTAAAAAGGGTATTATTTAATCATGGTTTGAAATTCATGTGTTTATTTTAGAACGTTCATTCTATAATGGATTATGACGATTGTTTTTGTTAGTATTGGTTCATGGATTTTTTAAAGGAGAAAATAAAATGGCTAGAAGTAAAGAGTTTGACGAAAAAGCTGTATTAAGAAAAGCAATGGAGCTTTTCTGGGAACAGGGTTATGAAAAAACATCCATGCAAGATTTGGTGGATCATATGGGAATACACCGCAGGAGTATATATGATACATTTGGTGACAAGCGTTCATTGTTTTTAGCTTCCCTTAATCACTATGAAGAGCTCATCGTCAATGAGATGGAAAGCATAATTAGTAGCACTTCATCCATTAAACAGACGATACGTGATGTGTTTATTTTCGTACTGAATTCCATTGAACAATACCCAAAAGGTTGTCTATCAGTAAATGCAGCCATAGAATTATCTTTACTGGACAAAGAAATTGGACGCATAGTTACAAATATGTTTAACCGTACTGAAGATATGTTTAATAACCTTATAAAACGGGGCCAGATTAGTGGAGAGCTATCAAAAGAAATCGATTCTGATAACACATCTCGTTTCTTACACAACAATTTGGTAGGTATAAGAGTACTAATAAAAACTAATTACAATAAAAAAGAATTAGAAGGCATCATCACTCTAGCACTTTCAGTGTTGGACTAGCTTTCTTTTTTTTACCCTTTCTAGAACGTTCATTCTAAAAATAACATGAAACAAACCATCATAATGCATACTTATAAAACCGTTTTTAAATTTCTAAGGAGGAACACAATAATGACTAACTTTAAAATACCAACAGAATCAGAATTTATTGAAGCAGATGGAACTCGATACGCATATAGAAAATTTGGTATACAAGATGGTATACCAGTAGTATTTCTTGTTCACTTTAGAGGAACGATGGAAAACTGGGATCCAAACATGCTTGAACCTATTGCAAATACACGCCCAGTAATCTTGTTTGACAATAAAGGGGTTGGTGAGACCGATGGACTAACGCCTACTACAATTGCTGATATGGCAAAAGATACAGCAACATTTATAAAAACTCTTGGATTAGAACAAGTTGACATTCTTGGTTTTTCCATTGGTGGCATGGTTGCACAAGAGCTAGCTCTACAAGAGGGAGATTTAGTAAGAAAAATTATTATGGCAGGTACTTCGCCTGAATCTGGTATTAATCCAAATCCAGAGATTTTTGAAAGAATGAATCGTCACGGCGGAACGGAAGAAGATGGAATAAATGATTTTATGTTCTTTTTCTACGGACGAACCGAAACAAGTAAATCTGCAGGAATGGCTTCACTACAAAGAATTTTTAATCAGAAAAAAGTAAACAGTTCAGAACAAGTAAAAGAGGCACAATTACAAGCCATTGCAAAATGGGCTAAACAAAAATCCAATCATGATTATGAATGGTTACAAAACATCAAACACCCTGTACTTGTTACTAATGGTGTTAATGATGTGATGGTACCGACTAAAAACAGTTATATCTTAACAGAGAAATTACCCAAAGCACAGCTGATTATATATCCTGATTCTGGTCACGGGCACCTGTTTCAATTTCCAGAACTATTTGCAGAACACGTAAATTCATTCCTTGATTCTAATTCTTATTAAAAAGGAGTATTCATATGAGCAGATTATTTGAAAAATTTCGTATCGGAAACATTGACTTGAAAAATCGTATAGGAATGGCTCCGATGACTAGAAGTAGAGCTTTACCAGATGGTACGCCGAGCGATCTAATAGCAGAGTACTATGGTCAGCGTGCTTCAGTCGGTTTAATTATAAGCGAAGGAACCCAACCTTCAGATGATGGGCAAGGTTACACTAATACACCTGGAATTTATACAGAAAATCATATTAAAGGGTGGAAAAAAGTAACTTCTAAAGTTCATGGTGAAGGCGGTCATATTTTTGTTCAGCTTATGCATGTGGGACGTGTATCACATCCTGATAACACACCTCATCACCGCCAAGCAGTTGCACCGTCAGCTATTGCACCTGGTGTAGAAATTTTCACGGCAGAAGGAATGAAAGAAATTCCAACACCAAGAGAATTGAGTGAGCTTGAGATAAAAGATGTTATCCATGAGTTTCGTTTAGCAGCACGTTCAGCAATTGAAGCTGGTGCAGACGGAGTTGAAATTCACGGAGCGAATGGTTATCTGATCCAACAATTCCTTAGTGAAAACTCCAATCATCGTCAAGATGCATACGGTGGTACGATTGAGGGGCGTTCTCGATTCGCTATTGAAGTAGCTAAAGCAGTTGTTGATGAAATAGGAGCAGAAAGAACAGGCATCCGTTTTTCTCCTCAAGGAACACTGCAAGGCATTGATGAGGGGGAAAATAGCCTTGAGATGTATCGCTATTTAATAAGTGAATTAAATAAGCTTAACCTTGCATATCTGCATTTAATGCACTTTGGAAACGAGCAATTCCTAAAAGATGTGCGTCAACTTTGGGATCAATCACTTCTTGTTAACCGTCCAGGTCGTCCTCTAGATCAACTTTCGTCTGATGTAGATAATAATTTTGCAGATGTTGTCACAGTTGGCACTTGGGTACTAGCTAATCCAGACTTTGTAGAACGGATTCAATCAGGTGCTCCCCTAAACGAACCTGATAAAAACACGCTCTATGCAGGGGGAAAAGAAGGTTATACAGATTATCCTTTCTTAAAATAATTTAGTTAATATGAATATCCCATCCAGGGATATTCATAATCTTTTTTCTTAGGGTTCGTCATGAAAAGATACATGTGCGTTAAATAAAAATGTGGAGGATTGTAATGAAAGCTCTAGCAATTGAAAACTACGGTAAAAAACCAAATTTTTTAGACTTCCCTATGCCCAAAATGAATAATGATGAGGTCTTAGTTGAGATATATGCGGCAAGTATAAATCCTCTTGATACAAAAATTCGAAAAGGTGAATTAAAATTATTATTGAAATACAAGATGCCGTTAATTTTAGGAAATGATTTTTCTGGAAAAATTGTTGAAGTAGGCGCTAGTGTCACGAAGTTTAAAGTCGGTGATGAGGTATATGGTCGACCTAGAGCAAATAAAATGGGAACTTTTACTGAATATATCTCTGTCAACCAAGAAGATATTGCATTAAAACCGAAAAATTTAAGTTTTGAAGAAGCCGCCTCCATCCCTCTAGTCGGATTGACATCCTACCAAGCTTTACATGATATTCTGCGAATTGAAAAAGGACATAAAATATTAATACATGCAGGATCAGGGGGAGTAGGAACATTTGCTATCCAACTTGCAAAACATATAGGTGCTTTTGTCGCAACTACAGCTAGTGGTGGTAGTGATTTGGTGAAATCTCTTGGCGCTGACGAAGTTAATAATTACAAGACAGAAAAGTTCGAACATTCGATTCGTGACTACAACGCAGTTCTTGATACCATTGGGGGGGCGACGTTAGAGAAATCATTTGTAACATTAAAAAAAGGAGGAAAGATTGTTTCTATATCTGGAATCCCGAATGGTCGCTTTGCTAAAGAAAACGGATTTAGCTCATTTAAAAAAACCTTATTTTCCATTGCAAGTTATAAACTTACGAAGCTAGAAAAAAAACATAATGTCCAATACACGTTTCTTTTTATGAAGCATAGTGGAGAGCAGTTGGAAATTTTAACAGAAATGTTAGAGTCAGAAGTAATTAAGCCTACACTTGATAAAGTTTTTATTTTCGAAGATGCCCAAAAAGCATTGGAGTATGCAGAGACTGGAAGAGCAAAGGGAAAAATAATACTTAAATTGAAATAATCAGTCTTATCTAACAAACCATTCCTTGGGTGGAAAGTGTTTGTTTTTTTAACTTATCGAGGTTGCGAATAGAACTAACGGGGCAGGTTAGCTGAAGATCAGAGCTGTCTTTAAGGCAGCTTTTTTGTATGAAAACACAATAGTAAAAAGCCATGCTAAAATAAACCCTCCATATTCTCATTTTTTGATGGGGGTAAATGTACTATGTCGTTATTTAACTGGTTATGCAGTTTGTTGTTCAGATGGAGCGATTGTATAGCCTTTCTTTTTTAGGTATTCGATCATTTTTAATTCTTTGTTATTTTGTTTTTCTTCAAGGTAATTTGAGCCTAGTTCATGATAAGGTTCTCCTGTTTTTAAGATGTTGTAAGTAATCGTTAATAGTAAATGGGCAGAAGCGATTCGTCCCTTCATTTTCCCCTGTCGTTTAGTAATCCTTTTTCGATGTGAAGCAATTCTATTATTTTGCCTTGATGTTGCTAATACACATTCTACGGCCATTGTTTTTAAAGCTTTATTTCCTTGTGTGGTTTTACTCGTTTTTTTTTACCAGCACTTTCGTAATTTCCAGGACTCACACCAGCCCAAGAGGCAAGATGTTTAGCTGACTTAAATACGGACATATCAACACCCATCTCCGCAATAAAAGTGGCTGCGGCAGCTTTGTTCACACCAGGTATACCATCCAATAATTCTACTTCCTTACGATAGGGGGACAGGAGTTGATCGATTTGTTTTTCCAATTCTTCTATGGTTTGTTCTAAATAACCCATATGATCCCAATGGTAACGCAACATATCACGATGATGACGGCGAATACGACCATTAATTGCACTTGCAATGTCAGTTATACTTGCTTTTGTTCGCCAATCCACCATTTTTCGAAGACCATCGGTCTCTATTTTTTCACCATTTAGAATCGCTTCAAGGATACGACGTCCCGATAAACCAAAAATGTCTGATAGAACGGATGTTAGCTTGATATTAGCATCTTGAAGGATTTTGTGAATGCGATTCTGCTCTGATGTGCGATGATGAATCAATTTTTTTCGATAACGAGTAAGATCTCGTAAATCACGAATATCCTCTGGTGGGACAAAATTGTTTTCAATAAGTCCGCATCTTAGAAGCTTGGCAAGCCATTCGGCATCTTTCACATCAGTTTTACGCCCTGGAACATTTTTGACATGTCTGGCATTGGCAAGAACAAGGTGAAAAGAACCTTCGAGTATATTCCATATTGGTTTCCAGTAGACTCCGGTACTTTCCATCACAACATCGGATACCTGCAGGGTAGCGAGCCAATCACTTAAAGCCAAGAGTCCCGTTGTTGTAGTTGAAAAAGTTTCAATAGAGGTCTTTGGCTTTTTATCTAATGGACCAAATAATACACAGGCTACTACTGTTTCTTGGTGTACATCTAGGCCAGCACACCGTTCAATCATTGCTTCCATAGGAGAAATCACCTCAAAAAAAATTAACAATACATATGACAGGAGATTTGTTACAAAAATTTTTGTATACGTACTAGTAGTACACTAAATGGTTCTTCCATACTGTCACAACCAGTTTCTTATACAGGGTATCTTCCTTAAGATCCACCAAAAAAAGTTCAGCCTGGTTGTATTGTTATTTTCCATTATTGTCAAGGGGTTAATGGGTTAGACTCTATTTTGAGTTTAGATTTTCGTAGTAGATGGTGGCGGCGAGGAGCGCCGCCATAGGAGTTTCTTATGGAACTATCGGGGCAGGTTAGTTTAATAAGAATCATCAAATTGGTGGGAGGAAAATATGATGAAAGAAATTCCTTTGCAAGAAGGTAAAGTGATCTTTTTTTAAGAATCGGATTTTTGGGATGATTGGTTAGCAAGATGTATAAAGAAATATAAGCTATCAATACAGCGACAAACAATGTTAATTTAAAAAAAGTTTTTATCAGAAGTCATCACACCTCGCGGATAAGGAAGAATTATATATTGATAAAATAAGAGAGGTAATACAAGAATTACCTCAAAAAAACCTTTCTACACATGAGTAGAAAGGTTGGTTAAACAATCCTCAATTTAATTCTCTTTCGTTAATCGACTCATTCGGAATGGAGTAATGATGAGAACGATAATAAGGACAATTCCCATATAGCCAAAGATTGGATAGAGAGAGGAAACAAGTTTAGTGAAGCCAAAGAAGCTTGCTATAAATCCTATCAACAGTGATGAAATAACGATTACTTTAAATTTTGTGGTCTGCGGATCAGAAAAGCGTGTTCCAAATGAGTAGAACATGCTGACTGCCGTATTGAAAATCATGGCGAACAGAACGAGAGAGTACAGGATGCCTAAGAGAGGTGAAATACTGTTGGCGATTCCCAGCATGGGCATATCCAAGTCCGATACAGTATTAATATTTGAGAAAATAGTAAGGTGACTAATTAAAAGAAGTAGACCTAAAGCGATCCCTCCTGTAAGTCCTCCAATGGATGATATCCTTTCATCAGGTTCATTCCCACCCATAACAAGTGTCATGGAAGCCCCCATTGCAATGGTTATTGAAATATAGTTTATTGTAGATACAAGCCAATGTCCCGCAGCTGAGTTTTGTTCCAGCGCATGTGGTTCAAGTGACGTAAATGATGAATTCATTGTAAACATACTATAAATAAATAGAAAAAGTACGACAAGAATCAGAAATGGTGTGACGGATGCAATTACCTTAATCACACGGTCAACTTTCAGCATAACTGTTATCATAACAAGAACAGTCATAAGGATGGTTCCTATAAAGGAAGGTAATCCGAATTGCTGATCAAAGATCGAGCCTGACCCCGCAATCATGACAATTCCTATACCAAATAGGATGGCATTCAGAACATAATCAATGATACAGCCGAGAAAGCGACCGCAAATCTTATAAATTACTTCCTGATGCGAATCTGTTTGTGTACGACTGCCAAGCTTCATCAGAATCATTCCAAGGTATGCAAAAATAGCGACTGAAATGATAGCTCCAATTGTGCCCAAGTTCCCGAAGCTTACAAAATAAAGCATGGTTTCTTGTCCTGAGGCGAACCCTGCTCCGACTAGAATTCCGATAAAAGCGCTAGCGATCTTAAGGATTCTCTTCATGTTGTCCTCCGTTTTTCTTACGTTTATATTTTTTCTTAACTATTTGATGGATTGTTATTTGATAACCACATCTTTTGATACATATAATTTCCTAAGGAGGCTCCATGGTGTATTTATGGAGATGATTAACTTAGACACCGTCCTTTTATGGTACTGAAGTTCCCCAGTACTCTCGGGGGATTAGTCGATTTGCTGCACGCTACTGCCATCTCATCATTCAGCTCTTTCGAACGTTTCGCAGCATGATGAATCGCCTGTGAAATGGCTCTGCCGCCATTATTTTTCTGTAAAGCATCAAGTCCGGATGCTGTCGTTCCATTTGGTGAAGTGACTTTCTCTCTGAGACTTGCCGGTGTCTCGTCGTTCACCATAATCATCTTGGCTGCGCCTAAAATCGTTTGGGCGACAATCTCACGGACCATCGCTTCATCCATACCCTTTTTAACGCCAGCGTGTTCCATATGCTCCATTAAATAATAGAAGTAAGCAGGTCCGCTTCCTGCAATTCCTGTAAAAATATCCATATGCTCTTCTTCAATTAAGAACACTTTTCCCATACAGCCTAACAGTTCTTTCACTGCTATCACATTGTCCATCGCTGTATGTCTTCCCGGACATAACGCAGTTGCCGACTCCCGGATCATGCTAGACGTATTCGGCATCAACCGCACAACCTGCTGTCCAAGCTGTAGATGATTTTCCATGAATTCAGTGGAAATGCCCGCTAAAACAGAAATTACAACTTGATCCACTCTTATTTTATCTTTGAGTGCATCAAGAGCATCTGCTGCTCCCTGGGGCTTCATTGCCAAAATGAAGAAATCAACTTCTTCATATGGCAATGCATCCTGATGGACCGCATGAACTCCATACACGTGATTCATTTCCTCGAGTCGTAATTGATTGCTGCGATTTGTCACATAAATTCTCTCTGCTGGTATGCTCCCAATCTGCACAATTCCAGAAATCATCGACTCTGCCATCGAACCGGCTCCTAAAAATGCAACAGTTTTATCTCTCAACATTATGCCCTCCTAAAAGTTCATTGTTCGTAATTCCGTTCGTATTTTTTAACCTTGTTATCGTAACATGCTGAGATTTAGATTCAAGGGAAGAGAGGACATTCACCAGGAAAAGGCCGAGATAGTGAAGGGAAGCGTTATCATTTGGGGCTTACATGCCAGTCAGGTCATTTAATCAAGGATAATCGGCTGTAATCCGGGTATTTGCGGATATATTAGGAAGAAAAACGAAAAAAACAATTCATATCATTACAGGTTTTGGCCGTATTTTTTGTCTGTAAAATGCCCTTTTAATAATCGCTCTCCCATTTTATCTAAGACTTGACCTTAATTTATTGAGGGGGGATAGTTGCAGAAGCGAATTTCCTTATTTGAATTGTTCCATTAGATTGAGCAAATGTTACGGATAATCAATACCTTTAATTCGGTAACCCTGAGTATTAGAACATATCCTTAACATAGTGAATAGGATAATTTAAAAAATTTTTGAAGGCGTTGAGAAAAATGAACGATGCTCCTTTTTCGTATCCCCACCCATATCCAAATCCTTATTATTTTAACGTACCAATATATAACAATATAATACAGCCCAAATACTGGACTACACATGATGTTGCTAACCGATTAGATCTTTTTCAATCATCAATTGGAAGGAATGAAATCGGACTAAAAGATTATGGACGGAAACCATTTGTAATCAATATTAATGAAGCTACGAAACAAAACAATAACTACCGGACCGCATTATGGACAGGAAATCATTTTCAAGTTACATTGATGAGTCTTAAGGCTGGGGAAGATATCGGGTTAGAAATTCACCCTAACGTTGACCAATTTTTACGTATTGAACAAGGTCAAGGGATTGTTCAAATGGGCAAGAGAAAAGATAATTTAAACTTTGTACGGAATGTTTATGATGATTCTGCCATTATGATACCTGCTGGAACATGGCATAATGTAACCAATACAGGTGATATCCCGTTGAAAATTTATTCTATATACGCACCTCCACAACATCCATTTGGCACGATTCATGTAACTAAAGCAGATGCTTTGGCTGCAGAACACCGTTCTGACTGCGATATGCGCGATTCTCATCTAACAAAGTATCCAAATGGGATTCAAACAAATAATTTTAACAACGTAAAAACAAGCTTTTCTAAAGAGGAAGCAGCAGCTATAGCTTTACTTTTAGGCATTGATTTTAATAATAGCAAGTTTGATTTAGATGAGTTTTGGATGGGAGTAAATACTGAGCTGGAACATGGAAAAATATCCAGCCAAACAAATGTAACTGATGATGATCCTATTATAACGGGGAAAATTGCCCTAGCTCATCTTCAGGAGTTTCCTGATTACTATAAAAGACTAAAGGTGCTTGAGAAAGAAGCAAAAGCCTATTGGAACATGTATTAATAGGATGCCTAAATGATAAGAACAACTTATAATTTTAGCGAGTTTGTGAAATATTTCGCTTAAAATAACGGGTGCGTTAGCTGAAGATCGGAGCTGTCTTTAAGGCAGCTTTTTCTTTATGCAACAAACTAGTCAGGATAGTTTAGGAATAAATGATATAATTTGTAATATTGATTTAATTGAAAGGAGTTTGTTGCATATGCCAACCTGTCAGCAATGTGGCTATAAATGGGGTTGGATAGAGGCCTTTTTTAAAATGTTTACCTTTAAAAAGAGGTTAAGTTGTTCATCCTGTGATTCATCCCAATACGTTTCCAAGAAAACAAGAAAGCTATTAAGCCTATTTATATTTATAACTTTATTGATCGTACCTTTAATATCATTTGGTGTACCTAAAGGTTATGCCTTAGTTTTTGAAATAGTTGCGTATGCTTTAGTGATTATTATGATGCCATTTATATATAAGTTAAGTAACAAGGATGAACCGATGTGGTAGTCATTTAAACAACGGCGTAAGCTTAAGATAGGAGCTGTCTTTAAGGCAGCTTTTTATTAATGTAAATATCGGGGGAGTTTAGAAGAAGGGAGGAGTCAAAATGAATCAGAATATTGGTACAGAAGAAGCGATTAAAAGGTGGGATAGTTTCGCGGATACATATTCTGCAAATCATACCGAGCAAGGAGATCTTCATAAACAAGTTTTTTTGAATCCAACTTTATTATCACTTATGGAAACGGTGAGGAATAAAAACGTTTTAGATGCCGGGTGTGGTGAGGGGTATTTAAGTGGATGTTAGCGAGGTCCGAAGCAACTGTAACGGCTGTGGATTATTCATCACGGATGATAGAAATTGCTAAGGGAAGAACCCCGAATGATTTGTTGATTGATTATAGGCAGGGGAATTGTGAGGACTTGTATTGCTTAGAAGATAAACGTTTCGATTTAATAGTATCAAATATGGTTATTCAAGATCTTGCAGATTACGAAAAAGCATTTCAGGAAATGTATCGTTTATTAGTAGATGGAGGCTGTTTTATATTTTCGATTTTGCATCCTTGTTTTGTTACTCCAGAGAGTGGTTGGGAGAAAACGAAAAGCGGTAAAAAACTGCATTGGAACGTAGATAAGTATTTTTATGAAGGAGTGTATGAACAACGTTTAGGTGATAAAGAAAAAATGCTATTCTTTCATAGAACATTAACAAGTTATATAAACACTTTAATCAAAACAGGTTTTATTTTAGAAAGCATAATAGAACCTAAGCCATCAAAAGAGATGTTAGAAAAATATCCTTCATTTGAAGAAGATTTCAGATGTGCTGATTTTATAGTTTTTAAACTAAAAAAGTAAAGGTGAATCTTAATATTAGAAAATCAACGAGAGGAAGGTGTACATGGTGGGGAGAAATTACAGAATGATGAATGAGGTCTTAACAAATGTCCAGTAAAACATATCAAATGAACCAGAGTTATGTAGATTCTCAAGAAAAACAAAAAATGTTATACAAACGTACATTGATTATTATAAGTATTTCACAAATTTTTGGCGGTGCCGGTTTAGCGGCTGGAGTTACGGTGGGGGCACTTCTTGCACAACAAATGCTTGGCACAGATGCATTTGCTGGAGTGCCATCGGGTTTATTTACATTGGGATCTGCCGGGGCTGCTTTAATCGTAGGGAGACTTTCTCAACGTTACGGCCGCCGTACAGGTCTAACAGCTGGTTTTATGATAGGTGGACTTGGAGCTATAGGAGTCATAATGGCAGCCATCATAAATAGCGTTTTCCTTTTATTTGCTTCCCTGCTCATCTATGGTGCAGGAACAGCGACAAATTTACAAGCTCGTTACGCTGGTACGGACTTGGCTAACAATAAACAGCGAGCCACTGCCATCAGTATTACCATGGTGTTTACTACATTTGGTGCAGTTGCCGGTCCGAATTTAGTGAATGTAATGGGGGATTTTGCTCTTTCTATTGGCGTTCCTTCACTCGCTGGTCCTTTCATTTTATCAGCGGCAGCATTTATCTTAGCAGGTCTTGTCCTTTTCGTTTTGCTTCGCCCGGACCCATTAGTTATAGCAAGAGCAATAGAAGCGTCCAAACAAGAAAGTAAGCGATTAGGATATTCGGCTGATACTGAACAAATGGTAAACAAAAGAGGAATTATTGTTGGTGCGACAATTATGGTTCTTACTCAAATTGTAATGGTGGCCATTATGACCATGACGCCAGTTCATATGAGGCATCATGGACATGACTTGGGTGAAATAGGTCTCGTTATTGGATTTCATATAGCTGCCATGTATCTTCCTTCACTGGTTACAGGTGTCCTTGTTGATAAGTTTGGCCGTACTGCCATGGCTATTGCCTCTGGAGCTACGCTGCTTCTGGCCGGTTTAATATCGGCGATTGCACCAGGTGATTCTATGATTCTCCTAGTTATTGCCCTTTCTTTACTTGGATTAGGATGGAATTTCGGTTTAATAAGTGGGACGGCTCTTATTGTTGATTCAACCGACACTTCAAATCGGGCTAAAACCCAAGGTACAGTGGATGTTTTAATTGCATTATCAGGAGCCTCTGGTGGAGCCTTATCTGGAATGATTGTGGCCGGTTCAAGTTATACAGCCTTATCATTTATCGGAGGGTTATTATCTCTATTATTGATTCCAGTGGTTATCTGGTCTCGGGGAAGTGAAAAATAAAAAGAAGCCATATAATAAGTAAAAAAAGTCATTTCCTATCGTACAGGAAACGGCTTTTGAAAGTCATTTTGGAACGCTTGAAACGTTTGCCCCTTTTTTGCCATACAAAAAATCCCCTCCATCCTCGAAGGGTTGCTCTGTTTTGTGCAATAGCATTGGAGAAATAAACAAAGTTTACCACCTCATAATTATTGTAGCATTGATTGATGAGCAATCTGTAGATTATAATAATAATAGGAATACTACAAATGTACATATAAATTCATAAGAACTAACGGGTTGGGGGAGAAATTATGATGAAAAAACTAGCAAAGGCATTAACCGTAGGAGTATTAGCTCTAGGATTACTGGCAGGAGTTGGAGCAAATAAAGGAGAAGCTGCAACAGTAACAAAGCCGATCGGTTCAACTTTCTATAAGAGCGCCTTAGTAGGTACTACCTATAAGGTTCAAGATTATAAAGGTAATACAATTAATGCAAAAACAACTAAAGCTGTAACGTTAACTCCATATGCAACAAATAAAAACTTTTCATATGCTACAGTAACATTTGTAGATTATGATAAAGTAGGAACAAAGTGGGTCAAGTATACAAAAACAGCCAAAGGATATTTCTTTACTCCTATTAAAAATGGTATAACTTACAATGAATATACGAATGTAAAAAAAGGAATGACTTATAATCAAACGGTATCTATCACAGGTGAATATATGAAATTAGATTCAACATATACCTATGGCGGCATTACCCAAAAAGATTATACCTGGAGCCGTTACAGTGACACTAATGACACACATTTTTATACGGTTTTTGAAAACAACAAGTTAACATACAAAAGCTATTCTGTAAGTGAATATTAATAACAAAAAAGCCCCTCTCGTGTGAGAAGGGCTTTTTATTTTTATTATTCCAAATATAAAAATTGTTTCTTTTTCATTTAGGTGAATTTTGACATTGTGAGGGGAGAGGTGAAGTTTTGGAAAATAAAAGAAAATTGAACAAACAAGAAGCAATACCTTTGATATTGACTGTTGTTTAGTTATAGCTGCATTACTGGTTTTTTTATCGGCAGATCGATAACGAATATAGATTTAAGGATATCGATTTTTATTTTTTTTAATTGATATTGGATTTTTAGTGGCTTTGATTTTGGGAACCAAGGCAAAGCAATTTGGTATAAGAGTAATCAGCGTTTTATCAAAGCTTTCGGGACCATAAAGCAGGTTTTAGCCATAATAAATCCAAATGATTAATTTTAGGTGCTTTAGGAGCTGTCTTTAAGGCAGCTTTTTCTTAATGAACTAAAGGGGCAGGATTGTTGAAAAAGGAATGCAACCTATGTTTGTCTAAATAGTAATATTTAACAATGTTTAGGCATTGCTCTAATAGTATTTTAACAGTTACATTATTTTCTAAATGGGGAGGGGCATTTTTGCAAACTTTTTTTAGATATAACTGGATGGTAAGAGAAGACTGGTATCGTTGGTGTGAAGAGTTAAGTGAAGAAGAAATTCTGCGGAACCGAACGGGTGGAATGGGAAGTATATTGCATACACTTTTCCATATTGTTGATGTCGAATGGAGCTGGATACGTCTCTTGCAAGGTAAAACTGACTTTCAGGAGAGTTTCGATAGTTATAAAAGCTTGAACAAAGTTCGGAAATTGGACGCTGAATTTCATTTAGAAGTGGAAAACTTTGTGAACAACTGGGATGCTAGTATGGAAAATCAATTATTTTATGATACCTTGCAGGATGGAAGAATTGTGACGGATACTTGGGGTGAAATAATGCGACATACTATTGCTCACGAAATTCACCATATAGGGCAATTATCAATTTGGGCAAGGGAATTAGGGAAAAAGCCTGTTTCTGCAAACCTTATAGGTCGGGGTCTTTCCTCTCATTCCATATAAATAATTCAAATAGATATTAATTTAGTCGGTTTCTATATATATTGAGTGAAGTCCTTCAATTAGAGATCGCCTTTTCGATGTTCTGCTGCTGGTCAGTTTTGTTAAGCAAAATCAGTTTGTGAAGAATTGTATTTAAAGTAACGGGTGCGTTAGCTGAAAAAAGCTGTCTTTAAGGCAGCTTTTTCTTACGGAACTAAAGGGGCAGAATAATTGAAGAAGGAATGAAGAAACAAAAAGAGAATAGGTACTGTTAGTTAAAATGATTTTTATAGAAAGAAGGATTAATATGGCATATTGCAAAGTTCGCCAAGCTGAAATTTATTATGAAGATTTAGGGGAAGGAAAACCAATTTTAATGATACACGGTTATTCTCCGGACCATCGATTAATGAGTGGTTGTATGGAACCAATATTTACCAAGAGGGAGGGGTGGCGACGTATTTATATCGACCTACCTGGGATGGGATTAACAAAAGAATATAACGAAATAAGTAGTTCTGATGAAATGCTGGATGCTGTTTTAGAGTTTATTCAAGCTGTAATTCCTAACCAAGAGTACGTAATTGCTGGGGAATCTTACGGTGGCTATATAGCTAGGGGCATTATTGAAAAGCATCAAGAACAAATACTTGGTGCAGCATTTATATGTCCTCTTATTATTCCTCTTCCAGAAAATAGAACAGTTGAGATACATAAAATAATGAGAACGGATGAGAAGTTCATTGAAAATTTATCAAAGGCTGAATTAGAAGATTTTAGAAATAACAACATTGTACTTGATGAGTACACATGGTTAAGGTACAACAAAGAAATTCTAAGTGGTTGTAAAATTGGAGATGAAAAGTTTCTAAATAAGGTTAAGAATAAATATGGGTTTTCTTTTAAGATTGACCAGTCTGATTTTATTAAACCCAGTGTATTCCTGTTAGGAAGACAAGACTCTTCGGTTGGATATAAAGATGCTCTGGACATAGCAAACAAGTTTCCGCGAGGAACATTTGCTGTATTGGATATGGCAGGTCACAATTTACAAATTGAACAACCACAACTTTTTAGCACTCTATTAAATGAATGGTTGGATAGAATTGAAGAGTTCCAAAACTAATACTTAACGCAGTAATTGAAGTTTGTGAAATATAGTATTTAAATTAACGGTTGCTTTAGCTTAGGATCGAAGGCAGCTTTTTCTTATGGAACTAACGGGGAGGTTAGTGAAATAACAATCCTTTGTAAATCTTATTTTGTTATAATGGAAATAAAAGCTTAATTATTATAGGAGATAAAAATGTTTGATAAAATCAAGACTTGGGCGAGGAGACTAAAACAGCAAATTTTTATCCTTTACTTTGCTTGTAAAGATGAACGGGTGCCTTGGCATGCAAAGGTATTTACGGCTTGTGTTGTGGCTTATGCATTCAGTCCGATAGACATAATACCTGATTTTATACCCATTCTTGGCTACTTAGACGATGTAATTCTCGTTCCAATTGGGATAATGATCGCATTAAAGATGATACCAAAGAGTGTATTAACCGACTGTGAAGTTAAGGCAGAAGAAATGATGAAAAATGGTAAGCCGAAGAATTGGATAGTCGGCTCACTAATAGTAATGATTTGGGTCTTAATTATAATATGGGCAATTATATATATTTATCGTTTTATGAACTAACGGGTGCTTTTACTTCACTAGGATGCACAAGAAGACCACTTATAGGTGGTCTCTTTTATTTGTTCAAAAATCAACATTAATCTTTAACAAAGCCATGGTTAAAAAGCGATCTTAATATAGTCTATTATTATAAAAAGTGATTTTCCCTCCATTAATTTGTGGTACAAGAATCGGATTCTCTGAAGCTGATGCATTGTCATCTTTTATTTTTTAAGGTTCTTAGACTTTCCATATCCCCATTTACTATCACATCAATATGAGCAGAAATGATAGATATATCCAAATCCCACCATTTAATTTCCAGCAGTTCGTTAATGATTTCTTCCGAGAAGCGGGTTTTAAGTTTCTTTTCGGGATTCCCTCCAACGATGGTGTAAGGTTCCACATCTTTGGTAATAACCGATTTGGCGGCTACAATTGCACCATCCCCAATTTTTATTCCAGGCATGATGACAGTATCCATTCCTATCCAAACATCATTTCCAATTATGGTATCACCTTTAAACGGCAACTGATCTAACGTTGGCGTATACTTCTCCCAACCATGTCCGAAAATGTTGAAGGGGTAGGTTGAAAAACCATCCATTCTATGGTTGGCTCCATTCATAATAAACGTTACACCAGGTGCCATGGCGCAAAATTTCCCGATGACAAGCCGGTCACCGAAGAATTCGTAGTGATATAACACTTGATCTTCAAAAGACTCACCATTCCTTGCATCGTAATATGAATATTCACCCGCAATAATGTTTGGTCTAGTGATTGTATTTTTAATAAATTGCACGACGTGATTTCCTTTAATCGGATATTTATCTTGAGGATTTGGTCCATGTTGCTTATTAGATTCCATGGATATCCACTTCCTTTCAGGGTTTTTATAATAAACTTAGCCGGCCGATCTTATTGCATTCCTCAGCGAACCAAATGGCACCATCAGGACCTGATGCAATTCCATGCGGCTCCGCATTTTGGGTAGGAATTGGATATTCCGTAATTTCTCCTTGCATGGTAATGCGCCCAATTTGATTTGCTTTATGTTGTGTAAACCATAGCGCACCATCTTTTCCGGCAGTTATTCCATATGGGCCTGAACCTTTGCCAAGAAGTTCGTATTCGTCCATTTTTATCCCCATTATATGCCTCCTTCTTTTTGTATGAAATTCTTCTAGTCATTCGTTATAAATAATTGAAATCCTGTGAAAAAGTTTTTGCACAAGGTGTGAAGTCTGTCCAAGGAGAGATTTTAATTCATAGATGAAAAGGTTATTGAGATTCTATGTTTCTAATTGGTCATATTTGCAGGAGAACCCAATTACCTAACAATTTGGGTGAATTGTCTGATACAAAAGTTTTTTTTCCACATAGTTTATTAAAAAGTATGGTTACTCCAGCGGTGTTGATTAATCATGGGTATTTAATAAAGAACAATATTCAACATTAGAAAATTATGCTTATATATGGATACAGCCTGATATTAGAACATAATGAATCTGTCGTGACCTTGCCCTTATTTTGGCGGAAAATACTTTTATATATATCACAGGAGGGGTTTTCATGGAGAAAGCAATAATTGTGCCTTGGGAAGAAGATGAACTCACTCATGAGTTTTTTGTTCCTGAATATATTGAAAAAATGGCACTGGAAGTTCTTGAACATTACGGTTTCTCCGTTCAGAACATTCAAGTTGTTACAACAAAACCAGATAAAGGCGGCTCTATATGGAAAATGGAAACAAGTTCAGGGCCAAAGAGTTTAAAACTTTTACACAGAAGACCTACAAGAAGCATGTTTAGCTTAGGAGCTCAAGAATATTTAGTTAATGTTAAGGAAGCAAGAGTACCGCCCATCGTGAAAACCAAAGATGGAAAGGATTATGTTGAGGCGGGAGGGAAGTTATGGTTCGTCGCTGAGTGGATCGAATCATTGGCACCTGTATCAAAGGATTTGGAAGGAGCCAAGCATCTTTGTAATGCTCTCGGTGAATTCCACCTTTTAAGCAAAGGGTATGTTCCGCCTAAACAAGCTGAAGTTGCATCCCGGTTATATAAATGGCCAGCGACTTATGAAAAAGTCATCAATAAGATGGATTGGTTTCGGAACATTGCTAATGCATATGAAGAAATGCCTGCAAGCCCCTATTTGCTGAATGTTTTAAATGAATTTGAAGAACAAGCAAAAAGAAGCTTAGAAAGATTAAATGAATCAAGCTATCTAGAGCTAGCGCAACAAGGTAATGAATATTGGGGATTAGTGCATCAAGATTATGGCTGGTCAAATGGTCAAATGGGCTCTAATGGAATGTGGATTATTGACCTTGACGGTGTTGCTTATGACCTTCCTATTCGCGATTTAAGAAAACTGATTACCGGCACAATGGCGGATTTATATAGATGGGATGCAACTTGGGTAAGGGAAATGATCAAGTCCTATCACGAGGCAAATCCAATTTCATCGCAACTATATGATATCTTAATGATCGATTTATCTGCACCAAATGAATTTTACAAGAATGTTAAAGAAGTAGTATATGAACCTGAATTATTTCTAACTGATCAAACAACAACGATGATTCAAACAATTGTTGATACCGATCAAACAAAATGGCCAGTGTTAGAAGAAATTAAAGATGATTGGAAGGGAATGGAACAAACATGAAAATTTTAATGATTTGTACCGAAAAGCTTCCTGTTCCTCCGGTACTGGGCGGGGCCATTCAAACCTATATCTCAGGCATCCTGCCACATTTAAGTAAAGCCCATGATATAACGGTTTTAGGTATTAATGATCCATCACTCCCTGATCAAGAGACGATTGATGGAAACCGTTATGTACGTGTACCTGGAAAAATATTCGAAGTATATCGAGAAGAGGTTGTCAGCTATCTTGAAGCAAACCATTTCGATCTAATTCATATATTCAATCGGCCTCGGCTAGTCCTTCCTGTCCGAAAAGCAGCCCCTCATTCAAAAATTACCCTTAGCATGCATAATGATATGTTTAATCCAGAGAAAATCAATCCGGAGGAAGCAAAAGCAGCCATAGACGAAGTTACGAATATTGTAACGGTCAGCGATTATATAGGCAATGTCATAAAAAGTTTATATCCACAAGCTTCATCAAAGATCCGCACCATCTATTCTGGTGTTGACACCAATCGATTCCTGCCCGGCAGTCACCCGAGAATGCAAAAAATTCGTAATGAATTACGTAAAGCGAACGGTCTTGAAAACAAAACGGTCATACTATTTGCAGGTAGACTTTCAAGTAATAAAGGTGTCGATAGGTTAATTCGGGCACTGCCTGAGCTTTCAAGTAAATTTAAGGATTTGGCTTTAGTTATTGTCGGAAGTAAATGGTTCAGCCAAAATGATGTTACCGATTATGTAGCTTATGTAAGAGCATTGGCAAAAAAGCTGCCTATCCCAGTTGTTTCAACAGGTTTTGTCGCACCTAGTGAAATACAAAATTGGTTCGCTGCTGCCGATTTATTCGTGTGTACATCAATATGGCAAGAACCGCTTGCGCGCGTCCATTATGAAGCGATGGCTTCAGGGCTTCCAATCGTAACAACTGCAAGAGGCGGAAATCCAGAGGTCATTCGTATAAGAGAGAATGGGCTTGTAGTAGAGAATCCAGAAGATCCTGGATGTTTTACAGAGAAGATTACTGAAATTCTATCAAACAGGTCACTAATGAAAAAAATGGGCGAACGAGGCAGAGAACTTGCCCTTAGCTTATATGAATGGGATCGAGTAGGATCTGAAATACTTGAAGTTTGGAAAAAATAACTGAATAACCAATCAAGAGTGGATGTGAATTGCGCTTACTAAAATACTTGTCACTGGTGCTGAAGGGGTTACGGATCACATTTATGTGAACCATTCCTAAAGGGTACGAAAAACAAAATGATTGGCGATGATGCATCTGCAGGACCTACCTCCATTACCCCCTAATAAGCTAAGGAAGTTAAGCTTAAAGCTCTCCGGAACCACCCCAAGTGTCAATTTTATTATGCGAAAAACTTGTCAATGACACCCCACGGAATCAGACTTTGTAAAAAAATACAATTTAAGGGACCCCTTGAATATAGACTCAAAAAAGGTCGGGAATTTCGGGAGTGACTCCAAATTTTTGGAGGGTTATATCGCTCTCCTTTCAAATGAAACAAGTTGAAGAGCCATAATTGAGTAAAAAAAAGCACCTTGCTTACCTAGTAAATAGGCTGTTGCAAGGTGCTTGTATTATTTGTTTGAAAATTCCCTGAATAAGGTTATAATTAAAAGTGTTGGAGAACCTAGCCAACTAGACACCCTTAGAGAATTGCCTTGTCCGCTACTTTCTAAGGGTGGATATTAATATTCTGGCTCATGCTTGGTTGAATTTCGGGTATGGAATGATGGTGTGTAATGGATGGATTTGTTTTTCCATTCAGGATGGCATTTAACACAACCAGTGTTATTGTACCCATCACGACTCCGTTTCCACATATTAATTGGACTGTTTCCGGGAATTTATCGAATGCTTCCGGGACCCCCTTGACTGCCAGACCGACTCCTATTCCAAGTGCAATCGTCAATTGATTGGAAGGTTTGCTTAAATCCGCTTTGGCTATCATCCCCAAAGCTGCAGAGAGAAGCATGCCGAACATTGGTATCATGGCCCCGCCCAGAACGGGTAAAGGGATCATTGTCGTAAGACCGGCAACCTTAGGCACAAAAGCTAGAAAGATTAGGATACAACCTGCCGTGATTACTACCGAGCGCTGAGTTACCTTTGTCAGCAAGACCAAGCCAACATTTTGGGAGAAGGTAGAATGGTTGAAAGAGTTGAAGATACCGCTTATGAAGCTCCCTATTCCTTCTGCACGGAGGCCCTTTTCCACATCTTTTTCGGTTATTTCCTTCCCGCATACTTCCCCGAGTGTCAAAAAGACGCCTATACTTTCCACAGCTATGATTAAAGATATGATTGTCATAGTGATAATAGATGAAAGGTCGAAGGTAGGTACCCCAAAATAAAAAGGAGTCACCATTGTAAACCAGCTGGCCTCTATAAAGCCGGAGGTATCGACCATACCTAGAAAACCAGCCAATATAGTGCCAAGAATCATGGCGAAAAGAACTGAAACCGCTTTCAAGAAACCTTTAGTAAGTGTATTCAATAAAAGGAAACTTACTAGTGTAAAACAAGCTAGCATTAGATTCATAGGATCTCCAAAGGTGGGGGAACCGACTCCGCCCGCTGCATTTTTCATGGCAACTGGCATTAATGACACGCCTATGATTAATATGACGGACCCTGCAACAATTGGTGGGAAATAGGGTATTAATTTACCGATTACTCCTGATAAAATGGCAACAATTATTCCGGATACCATAACTGCGCCTAAAACCCCGGTTATACTATGGACCGATCCTATGGCTATTACTGGCTCAACCACGATAAAAGAAACAGCCATTAAAGCAGGTAATCTTATACCAAATCCTTTACCGCCAATAACTTGAAGCAAGGTGACTATCCCGCAGGCGAGTAAATCAAACGAGATCAGGTATATGATCTGTTCTTGTGTCAAGCCGATTGCAGGACCGACGATTAGTGGAACAGCTACCGCTCCTCCATACATTACACAAACATGCTGTAAACCTAACAATAACGTGTTTAGTTTGCTCAATTTTTCCATGTTTGCCCCCTTTTAATTAGTCACGACTTTCCAATTATATGAATGTAACGAAATCGCCTCCTTGTGATTTTGTAAATACTTCCTTATGGATGGTTTTTCTGTTGCTTATTAAGAAACGCTATTTACAAAATCGGTGTATTTTTATATTATCACCGCCATAATGCTAAATCAAGACTATTTTTTGGAAAAATATGAATATTCATTCAAGTTCACTCTGTATATAATTAAGAAGAATAGGGGGAGAAATATGTATTTAACGATCGAAAAAGCTTTGAAACTTCCTGCCCTAAACCAAGTGGAAGTTATTGGAGGAAGTCAAGGGTTAACTCGGGTAATTAATTCAGTAAGTATAATGGATCATCCGGATATATCATGGATTAAACGAGGGGAACTCCTGCTGACAACCGGTTATGTGTTTAAGGATGACCTGAATGCTCAAATCAATCTTGTGAGGGAATTGTCGAAAAGGGGAAGTGCTGGATTAGCTATCAAGATTAAGCGGTTTCTTTCTACGATTCCTCCTGGAATGGTGGAAGAAGCGAACAAGTACAATTTCCCATTGCTGGAGATTCCTTATGAAATGCCTTTATCCGACTTATTATTCAGCTTTACATATGAACTTGTTAATAAGGAGAAAGTGAATAACAATGGAAAAGGAAGTGTTGAAGTTTTTCATTCTCTTTTGAATGGGGAAAATAGGAGTTCATCTTTTATCCCCCAATTACAGGAATTTGGCTTTAATCCCGATAGGCCCTATATTCTGCTCTTAATAAACGGAACGAAAGAAGAAGGGGATTCATTCTTTCCAATTGGCAGAATGTTGGAGAAATTAAACCAAACGGAAAGGGAAGATTTCAAGTATTGGAATATCGATTTCGATGGTCAATTGATTATTCTGCAAGGGAAAGGAATGGTGACTGATGAACACCTTCTTATGCAGGCTCAACGAATTGCCATCCTTTTAGAAGGTCTTATATCCAAAGATGATCCTGGCACTTCACTATCCATGGGGTTAAGCAAGGTGAAAAAGGAATTCTACAATATGAAAGAAGGGTTTATTGAAGCTAAAAAGGCCATTCAACTTGGCTCGAGGCTTAACCCGACTAATATCAATGATTACGCAAGCGTTGAAGTTGAAGATCTAATAAATCAAATCCCTAAGGATGCCATAACTCAATACGTGCTATCCATGATTCAGCCGATTATTGTATATGATAGGGAAAATGAGGGTGAGTTGTTAAAAACGCTGGAAACCTATCTATTTTCAAGAGGGAGAATAGAAGATGCGGCACGGGCTTTGTTTGTTCATCGAAATACTGTAAAGTTCCGTTTGTCTAGAATTGAAGAATTATTGGGAGTTGATTTAAAATCGAGGGATATTGCTTTTAAATTGCAGTTTAGTATAAAAGCTGCGAAGTTATTATTACATGACTAAGTAAAGGAAGCATGATTTGAAGGAATCGGGAATCAAGTGTTACTGCACATGAAAAACTGCCAGGGAATGAAGGATCCCTGGCAGTTTTTCATGTGTATGGGCCATTTTCTTATTGGTTATCCAGCAGACGTTTGGCATATAGGGCAAGTTTTAAAGTGAACAGATCATCATTGCTTAAGTCCATTCCTAATCGTTTTTTTATGCTTTTAATTCGAAAATGGATAGTGTTTCGGTGTACCCCCATTTTTCTGGCCGTTTCAGCAGGTCGAAGATTGCATTGCAAATAGGCCTCCAAGGTTTTGATCAGATCAGACTGGGTTTCATCGTCATGGTCCTTCAGCGGTGCTAAATTACCTGTAACAATATCCATGAGCACATTTTTTGGAGCATACTGCAAAATTTTAAATGTTATTAATTCTTTGTAGCCGTAAACTTCCTTTCCTGGGTTCAATCGTTTTCCCAAATCAATAGATTGTAAAGCTTCCTGTAAGCTATGGGCCAGGTTATGAATACCTGTATGATAGTTACCGACTCCCAGTGTAAGTTCCATTGGCAGGTGTGTAGATAAAGTAGAGATGATTTGTTGGCTTATCTGGGTGACTTGTGAATAAAAGCGGGTGTTCCCTAAGGGGATGGTATCCAGATAAATGATTACTAGACTGCCCTTGATATTCCTTATGAGCTTATCGATTTTATATTGCTCGGTTAATGTTTCAATTGTCTTGATAAGCTGTTTATAAGTAATGGAATCATTCCTTTGATTCCATTGTAGCGTTAAAGGTAAAACCGTACATATGAATCCCCCAGTAATTTGTTGGGAGCTGGATTTGTCCTCCGTCATTTCTAAAATCCCGTAACTTAAATTTCCAGCACCAACTCCGGAAATATCTTCCATGTCATAGCTTTTCTCTTTTTGTTCATTCTGTCTCTTTACAATTTCACGAAGCAGGGGAGACATGATATCTGATAGCGAAAACTCAGGGGGAATTTTGAGAATGGGCAAATTGGCCATATTGGCAATGCTGATGGTGGTTTGCGGAATTTCTTCCAGTTTGATGAACAATCCTGAACAATTCATTTTTGCCAATTCGATTACGAATTGGTCTAATTGTTGCGGATTATCTTGAAATAAGTATCCGGTTGTTAGAATCAATTCATTTGGCTTCAACCAGGAAAGCACATCAGGAGCATCAAAGCTATTGATGGATTCTATTTCTCTATTAAGTCCCTGCATGCCAGCTGCCACTTGGCATTGTTTGATCTGTGGTAATTTTAATGCATCAGTCATCGTTAAATGCATGATAGGTCCCCTTCGCTGTGCCTTTTTTCTCTAATTTAACTAATTTTTTGAATATTGGCAACAGAAGCTAAGCTATTAGGATGGCCTGTTCTTTAAACGGTGAGTGCGGTAAGCACAAAGGGGTTGGAAAAATATTAGCTTTTTCAGCTAATGACCTATAAATGAACGCATGTATATAATTCAATTAAGTTAAGAATGTTTTGAATTATAAAAATAATTGGAAGAAGGGAGGGCCCGTATTGATATCTGACCTTAATAGCATTAATGAGTTGAACAAGGTGGAATTCATCGAAAAGTTAGGTTGGGTATATGAACATTCTCCATGGATAGCAGAGCGTTCATGGGAGTACAAGCCATTCATTTCCTTAGAGGACCTAAAGCAGAAAATGGAAGTTGTTGTGGAGAATGCCTCATTATCGGAACAGCTCCAATTAATCAAGTCTCACCCGGACCTAGCAGCCCGGATTGATATGGCTGAAGCATCAGTTAAAGAACAATCCGCAGCCGGTTTGAATTCGCTTTCTCCGGATGAATATGAAGAATTTCATGCGTTAAATAATCAGTATAAAGAAAAGTTTGGATTTCCGTTCATATTTGCTGTCCGTGGCAGCGATAAAACGGTGATAAAGGCAGAGATGAAAAGAAGGATTGGTTTGGATCAGGCAAATGAACTGAAGGAAGCGATCAAGCAAATCCACTTAATTGCCAGCCACAGGTTATCTGATTTTATAAACTAGGAGGAGGAATAATATGACAGCTCAAAATGAAAACAGAACGATGTTTTACGGTAAAGGGGATGTATTTGTATATAGGACTTTTGTGCAGCCTCTTACAGGTTTGAGGAAAATACCGGAATCAAGTTTCACAGAAAGAGATAATACTATTTTTGGATTTAATTGTCAGATTTCTCTGAAAGGAGAAGCTTTTTTATCTTCTTTTACGGAAGGAGATAATAGCTTGGTGGTTGCAACGGATTCCATGAAAAATATCATTCATCGCCAGGCGGCTAATTATCAAGGAAATACGGCTGAAGGATTTTTAAAGTTCATATGTGAAGTTTTCCTTGATAAGTATAGCCACATAGATGCAGTGGAACTGACAGCAACTGAAGTTCCCTTCGATCATGTACTCGTTCCAAAAGGGGAAGGACATGAAAATAGTGATGTTGTCTATCGATGTTCCAGAAATGAAAGGGCTACCACTACAATCGAAGTCAAAAGGACACCTACCGGAAGCAAAATCGTTAAGCATTCAAGTGGAATAGTTGATGTCCATTTAATCAAGGTTAAAGGAAGCTCTTTTTATGGATTTATTCAAGATGAATACACCACACTGCCAGAAGCTCAGGATCGTCCACTATTTATCTACTTGGATTTCGATTGGGAATATAGCCGCTGGGAGGATGGCACTGGAGCGGATCCAGAAAAATATGTAGCAGCAGAACAAATTTGTGATATTGCAAACACAGTGTTCCATGAACTGAATAACCGTTCGATTCAGCAGCTCATTTATCATATTGGTATTAGGATTCTGGAACGTTTCCCTCAGCTGGCTAATGTTCAATTTAAAACCAATAACCGTACCTGGGAAACCGTTGTGGAAACCATTCCGAATTCAGAAGGAAGTGTTTATCAGGAACCACGTCCTCCGTTTGGCTTCCAAGGCTTTGTCGTTACACAAGAAGACGTTAAACAAAAAAAGGCAGCTGATTCAACAGTAGGGGCTTCCCGATAATGGACAGTAAGCTGACCACACATGTTTTGGACCTGTCTAAAGGTCTGCCGGCAAAAGGGATGAAGATAGAACTTTGGGCCATAGCAGAACAGGGAGACCATTCTTTCATAAAAGAGGTCTGTACAAACAAAGATGGGCGAGTGGATGATCCGCTTCTTCAAGGGGATGATCTCAAACCAGGTGAGTATGAGCTTGTCTTTTATGTTGGGGAATATTTCAATGATGGAGCGAATGATCCCAATATAAGGCCATTTTTAAATAAGGTCCCACTTCGTTTTGGAATAAGAAGTAATGAAGAACATTATCATGTTCCTCTGCTTGTTGCTCCGGGAGGATATAGCACCTATCGAGGAAGCTAGTAAATCAGTAAGAGAGTTGGAGGGTTCAATTTGGCACATGAACGTACTGGTGCAGTGACTTTAGGCGGTAATCCAGTGACCTTGATTGGTCCCGAACTAAGAGTAGGGGATAAGGCACCTGACTTCGCACTATTAACAAATGACCGCCGTAAAGCACATTTAACAGACTATAAAAATAAGACATGCATCATCACGACTGTTCCTTCGCTTGATACTGGTGTATGTGATTTACAAACAAGGGTCTTAAATGAAGAAGCAAGCAAAATGGGTGATGATGTAGCGGTGTTGGCTATCAGCGCAGACCTTCCCTTTGCTCAAGCAAGATGGTGTAATGAAAGTAATGTCGAAGCTATAACCATTCTCTCCGACCATTTTGATTTGTCATTTGGTACTGCATATGGAACGTATATGAAAGAACAACGATTGGAATGCAGGGCAGTATTTGTAATCAATCAAGAAGGAACCATTGAGTATGTGGAATATGTACCGGAAGTCACGGATCACGCAGATTATGAATCCGCATTGCAGGTAGCGAAGGAAGTAATAAATAAAGCTGGTGCAGCTAAATAAACATTTTCCCTTACGAAGGAAAGTAAAAGTACATTCTATTATCCGCAAGACCGTCCGATTTACAAAAAGCTGGACGGTCTTTTGGTGATACTGAATTAAATTAGTAGTTTTCCAGTGACTTATCCAGGTCTCTTTCTAATGTAAAATATAATTACTAAAATTAAACATTAATTACTTTTATTTGAAGGAAAATCATGCTATAATGAAAGTCCAATAGCTTTAAATAAGATAGAAGCGCTTCCTTATCAGAGGAAGCGCCCTTTTTATGTTTTCACTTACTAATTAACATAACAATGCTAGAAACACCTGAAATAGAAATAAGTATACATGTAAACTCCTGAAATCCGTCATCTCTGCCCCTTCCACTTCAATTTCTTGATGATAAACAGCCCCTGCAATGATATTTTCTACATCACCTAATGGTAAAATCTATCGAGGGCCCTTTTTAAAACAACTTTTCTGGGTCATATCCATTCCCACTTAAGAATGTTCAGTGGTTTAATACAATAAAAGTTAAAAGTACTTGCCTTCTATTATTTCTTGTTGAAGGTGAGTCCTTTTCATTGTTCCATTTCAATTTATCAATGTAAGCATCTGTAATATCATAATACTCTACAAAAATCCCTTCAGAACAAAATCTGAAGGTTTTTTATGTTCATATAACCTAGATTATTAGAAGTTGAGGATTTTAAACTAATATCCTCGTCAACAGATGAATATAATAATCGTGAATTTTAGCATGTGGAAAATTTTTTTTTTGAAAGGGGATTTTTCATGAGTTCGGAAAAACGAAGAAGATTATGTCAGGAATATGCAAGAATTTTAGGCGGAGACGGAATGATTACTCCAGAAGGAGTATGCTTGGTGCAAAAGTTTCGTAATATTAAATTCACAATACTTGATCGCAGAACGCAATCTCCACTAGTCAATCCGCAATTTTTTACGTTTGAAAATGTTGATAGTAGGGGGAATGCATTAAATTTAGGGGAAACAGTTCTTTTACAAGAAGAAGTTAACCCGTTATTAACTGAACTTAGAAAAAGGGACCTTTTAGTTACTTCTATTCATAATCACTGGTTATTTGAAGAACCTCGGGCAATGTATATGCACTTTGAATCGATTGAACCACCTCTAGATTTTGCTAAAAAAGTTAGAGATGCATTTAGAGTATTAAAAGTGTAGTCAGACTATACGAGGCAAGCCTTACATCAGTGAGATTATCAATCCCACTGATGTTTTTTTTTGTATATCATGTCTTTTATTTTCCCCTGGAGCAGGCCGCATGGCATCTTGTGTAGTTTCTAAATTACCGGATTAGGGATATCAAAAGTACATATTGGACCATTAACACTAGCATGTCTGAACCTTTTTAGCTTAATTTGAAGAATTTCCAAATTTTCAAAGGTATTCAATTTAGTTTGTCCTGAAATAATAAGAAAAAATGCAGGAGAGGCCAAATGAAAAACAATAAATTAATTATCGCTATTTTTATATTTGTCTTAATGGTCGATCACTCGGTCTATGCCATGGAATGGGAAGATGAAGAAGGACCTATAAGTTTTAAAATTGAGATGTTACCTTGGGAGATTGTAAATAACATTATTCCTGATAAAACAAATTTCACCATAATCGATATTGAAACTGGTTTATCATTTAAGGTACAACGAAGGGCAGGTAGCCATCATGCCGATGTACAGCCATTAACCAAAGAAGATACTCAAATCATGAAGAAAATTTATAATAATAAATGGAGTTGGAATAGAAGAGCCATTATTGTATTAATCAATAATCAAATGATTGCTGCATCCATGCACGGAATGCCACATGGTGCTGGTGCTCTTCCAAATGGTTTTTCAGGTCATTTTTGCGTTCATTTCTCTGGAAGTATTACGCATAGGTTGAAAAACGAAGATCTTTCTCATAAATTAATGGTATTGAAGGCGGCTGGTAAGCTTGATGATTATATACAAACGGTAAATCCTTACGAACTTATACGTATTTTTACCATTGCCATTAATCAAGGAAATCAGGAATTATTAGCAATGACCTTATCAAATCCGAGTCACCCTAACCGTGTCAATAAACTTGTTAAAGATATTACATACTTTGGAGTGGTTGACCCTTTAAGACAACCGCCTGAACAGCTAAATGGTCTATTTCTCGTGGATGTACCCGTTCAAGTAGCTATTTATAAGAAGAAAGAAGGCAAAGAAATAAAGGTTATGCATTTTATGATCCGCAAGGAGAGTTTGCCTGATCGTTGGTTTATTGATCAAGATGCAATTTATGAAGACTTGAAGTGAAATTGTGAATGTTCAAGGAAACCAACCCAGGAGGTGCATTAAATGAGATTAACATGGATTGCGGGACTTTTGCTATTCGTTCAACCAGTGAATATTTCTGAAAGCTTATTGGTAACCCACCAAGGACAAACGATTGCCAGTGTCAACCATGCTGATATTACAATGCCCTTCCTGGATGTTCCTATGGTGGACGTGGATAAATACAATCAATTTGTCGAAAAAATAGACCGGCAAGTTTACCAAAAACCTGTAAATGCCACAATGGACAAGCAAGGTAATATTCTACCTGGGCGGGTAGGTTACAAGCTATACCATCGAGCCTTTAAAGAGCAATTTCATTCCTTTTTGTACAGTAGTAGATCATACAAACTAGAAGTACCTTTGCTTGCTATTCATCCAAAGGTTGACAGCGAAATACTTGCGGAAATTCGTGAAAAAAAGATAGGTGAATATAGAACCTATTTTAATGTGAACAATAAAAATCGTTCAAATAATATCTCACTTGCTGCAGAAGCCATTAATAATTATGTCGTGTTTCCAGGAGAGGTCTTTTCTTTTAACCAAGCTGTTGGCAAGAGGTCAGTAGAAAAAGGATATTTGCTCGCTCGGGTTATCGTTAAAGGAGAGTTTTCTGAAGGGATTGGCGGAGGGATTTGCCAGGTTTCATCAACATTGTTTAATGCTATCGACAATGCAGGGTTGCAAACGATTCAACGCTATTCCCATACAAGGAGCGTTCCGTATGTTCCATCCGGCCGCGATGCAACAGTAAGCTGGTATGGGCCTGATTTTAGTTTTAAAAACAAGTACAATCAACCGATCCTGATCCGGGCTACGATCCAAGGAGGAATGGTGAGTATCATGGTTTACTCTTCAGATATGATTAATTATAAAATACGAAAGATTCCTGATGCTTCAAAGCAGATATCCAAAGAACAAATTATTCGTTCGTAAAAGTACACGTATACGAATGGGGGCACCTTTGGCAAATTTGATGTATATATAGAAGAAACGCGTAAAAACAGCCTTTGCTTATTGGAGCAAGGGCTTGTTTGGGACATTTTCTTGAAAAAGAGAAGGGTTTATTCGTAGGTAAATCGAAGTTAATCAAAGGAATAAATGTTCAAGCCACTTTTGATAAAATATTCACTTACACTGACATACTGTTGTCAGCATAGACGTTTACAATAGCTATCGGAACTGCAACTAGGAAATCACCCGGTGACCCTAAATATTGAAGTATAGTTACTTACTCAACATTGAGGAGGAAATCGATTATGAGCGAAACAAAGACATTAAGAGGACTCACCACCGTCAGTTTTTGGGCCGACGATCTAGTGGCGGCAAAGAAGTGGTACGCAGAGCTGCTGGGTACCGACCCATACTTCGAACGGCCGGGATATGCCGAGTTTCGCCTCGGGGACTACCAGCACGAGCTGGGCCTAATCGATAGCCGCTACGCGCCCGGTGGTTCGTCGACCGGAGCGGCCGGGGGTGCCGTCGTGTACTGGCACGTCGACGATGTGACAGCAACTTTCGAGAAGCTGCTGTCTATGGGAGCGAAAGAACACGAGGCACCCACAGTTCGCGGTCAGGGGTTCATTACTGCATCCGTGGTTGATCCCTTTGGGAATATCCTAGGCATTATGTACAATCAGCACTATTTGGATGTTCTGGATTCGAACAGAAAAGCGTGATCCGCGCTGACGGCATTCAAAGCATGTCCAGTTTGCATTACTCGCATCTAGTTCGTATATACAATTTATAGAATCGTTTACTGATCGGAGCTGTCATTAAGGCAGCTTTTTCTTATGGAACTATACATAAGGAGATAATAAATGGATGGTACAATTGCGTTATCTCCATCGAAAAAAGTATCTATTGTGAGGGGATTTTTGATTTGTAAGAGGAATATAGAGCTAAATAAATGTAAGCCGCATTCCTTCGATGAAAAATGCGGCTGTTTCAAAAATTATTTAAGGGTTTAATACCCTCGATTCCGATCTACCATTCCACTTAATGGTTGTTCACTTGAAAATCGCCTTAAATTTTCTATGAAAAAGTTGCTCACTTCGTTAATCGTACTGGGCCCTGACAGGTGGGAAGTGACAAACACATTGGGCATGGACCAGAAGGCATGTTCTTTTGGCAACGGTTCTGTCTCAAATACATCAAGGACTGCTCCCTGAAGATGTCCTTCCCGCATGACAGATAGTAAAGCCCCTTCATCTATCAATGCGCCGCGGCCAACGTTGATAAGGTAAGCGTTGGGTTTCATCGCTAAAAGTAGGTCCTGGTTAATGATATGATAAGTGGAATCCGTTAAAGGAAGCGTCAGGACCAAATAATCCAGGTCTTTTACAAATTCACCCCATTGATCTGGAGTAAAGTGGAGATCCACGAGTGTTGCTTGTTTTCCACTAAAGCTTAACCCATGTACATTCATATCAAATGCTCGGGCTTTACGAACAAGTTCAGCGCCAATCGATCCAAGTCCAGCGATCCCGATTGTTTTCCCTTTTAGGGTTTCAGAAATGAAAGGATCCCACCTTCGCTCCAATTGCGATTGTTTCATCCGAGGACCGTCTTTCACTATGTCCAAGAGAAACAAAAATACATATTCAGAGATGTAAGCACCAAATTGGTCAATAATTCGAGTTATTGTAATGTTTTGAGGTATCGAATTGTCTGCTATCAAATCATTGACCCCTGCTCCCATTGATTGAAACCAGCGAACAGATGCGGCTATTGGTTTACATAGTAATTGTGTAGGAAAATTCCACCCCAAGATAACTTCAGTGCCTGGTAAATATTTTTCTGCTTCCTCCAAAGTTTTCGCTGTCTTCACCGATATGAACCCACTATTGCGGATACGATCAGCATAAGCATCGACCTCTGTCTGAATAGGACTAAATACAAGAATGTTTGGTTTGTGTGTACCCCCCATTGGCTCTCTCCTTATTGATTCTTTAAATATAGTGTAAATTCTTCCACCTGAGTCGTACATGGATAAAAAAACAGTGCATTACTTTCGAGTATGCACTGCTTTTTAAAATTTCTCCAGAATCATTCGTTTTATTTATTTAACAAAATGGCTTCTGCGTTACTAGGCTGCAGAGCTGTTTGCAGTGTTCTTTTTTCTTCATCGTTTAAAGGGACCAATGGTAAGCGGACACCTCCAACATTTAATCCCCGCATATTTAATGCTGATTTTACTGGTGCCGGGCTTGGTGCAGCAAATAATGCTTTCATGATTGGAAGAAGTGTACGATGTGCAGCGGCAGCACCATGGACATCACCATTTTTAAAGCTATTGATCATTTCTTGCATTTCATTGCCAATTATGTGTGAAGAAACCGAAACGATGCCTGCTCCACCGATGGCTAAAACCGGTAATGTTAACCCATCATCGCCGCTGTATAAAGTAAAATCACTAGTTGTTTTGCTTATGATTTGTGCCATGGCATCCAAGTCACCACTTGCTTCTTTTACTGCCACGATATTGGTGATTTTTGAGAGGCTGACAATCGTCTCCACTGACATGTTTACAACACTTCGACCTGGAATGTTATAAAGCATTACCGGTAATGAAGTGGAATGGGCAATAGCGCTAAAGTGCTGAAATAATCCTTCTTGAGACGGCTTGTTATAGTATGGGGTAACGAGCATGATTCCGTCGACTCCTGCTGCCTCCGCTTGCCTTGTCAAGCTGATGGAAGCTCTCGTGTTATTTGAGCCGGTTCCAGCTATGACTGGAACTCTTCCATCAACAACTTCTACAACAAATTTGAATAAATCCACTTTCTCTTCTTGAGTTAATGTAGGGGACTCTCCAGTTGTACCGGCTATTACTAATCCATCAGAACCATTAGCAATTAAATAGTTTACTAAAGTTCTCGTAGCATTAAAATCAACCTCTTCATTATGATTGAACGGGGTAACCATTGCGGTTAAAACTTGGCCAAAATTCATAACTTCACACCCTTTTGTATAATTTTTTAAAAATATTCAGAGGTGGTTAGGGCCATTCAGGAGTAAACGCAAAAAAGCAACAACGAGGATTCGCTGCTGCATTAGAAACAATATTTACCAAGAAAATGTTTCCGCGCATAAGATAGCCCTCCATATAGTTTCCTATATGACAGTCCTGTATTTATTCAATAGCAGAACCAGCTTCAAGAACATGAGATTCTTTCCGCTTCGGCAAATTCCCCTTTCCACAATAGTCATAGGATCTCATTCTCCTCAAAATGTGTACTAATGGTCTTTGCTCCTCTATCCTCACTTCAAAAGATTCCGAAGTAAGAAAATATTTAATTGATTGTAATATAACAGGGAATCCATTCTGTTGCAAGCCTAATTATGAAGTTTTTTAAGAATGCTAGAAATCTATGGAAATGGCTAGAGTATTGGGGTGGATTCATCTTTATTCGTTATAAGTTGAATAAATATTTAATGGACGAGGGTTCTAAACGAGGGAGTAGTAGAAAATACAACTCCCCTTTTATGATTCTTTTTTATTTATTCGATTAAAACTCAAATTACAGTTGGCCACTAATTTTAATCGGTAATTTCAACTAAGTATTCGTGCGTATAAAAACCTTCAATTCGTAAATAATATCCATATCTTACAATCAAAGGAGTGAAGTCTATTGAAAAGATATTCATTCTTTAAAAAGCAAGAAATTCATAAATCTACAGACTTCACTGATGTACTCAAACATCTGCAAAAGTCCAAGGACTTCACAAGCTTTACACTCGATTTTGAAAATGAAATATACTGTGTATCTTTTTTCGATACATTAATTGATAAAGATATAATGCATAGGGACCTCCTTCCTTTTTTACATACAAATTCTTCAACTCTGGAAGAGCTTGTACACAACTTGCCAATAGAGGGGCTTGTTTTTACAAAAAATCCTGCTGAACTACAAAGTCAGCTGTTAATGGGTTATATAGCCATTACATTAAATAATCAATCTGATCAAGCAGTTTTAGTTAAAGCAGCAAATAACACTTCGAGGCAAGTTACACTGCCAGAGGTAGAGTTCAGTGTTGTCGGTCCGAAAGAGGCACTGGTCGAATCACTTGATACGAATATATATTTAATCCGAAAACGGCTTCCAATTGCAGAACTTGCTGTTGAAGAAATTATTGTTGGGAAGTTATCCAAAACAAGAGTAGCTGTGATTCATATAGAAGGAATTGCAAATAGCGAGAATGTAGAAACCGTCATACAGCGCATATCTGATTTAAGGGTTAACCAAATAATTGATAGCTCCTATATTTCCCAAATGATTGAAGATAATAAAAATTCTCCTTTTCCTCAATTTATCGATACGGAACGACCTGATCGATTGGCTGCAGTACTTGGAGAAGGCAAAGTAGTGATCTTGGTGGATGGAGCTCCACATGGCTTACTTGGGCCCTCTACATTCTTTGAGTACTTTGCGGCATTCGAAGATTATTTTCTCAACTGGACAATTGCCTCATTCTTTAGGCTTATTCGTTTTTTTGCTGTATTGTTTTCCATCTTAATGACCCCCATATATGTCGCAATTCTCACCTATCATTATGAGTTGATCCCAAAGGATTTAGTCAGTACGCTTGTGATTTCTCGTAGCGGAATTCCATTTCCACCGATTTTAGAAGCATTAATCTTGGAATTAGCCATCGAACTTCTCAGGGAGGCAGGAGCTAGACTGCCGACTAAAGTAGGTCAAACAATAGGTATCGTAGGTGGTATTGTTATTGGGACGGCATCTGTTGAAGCAGGGCTGACGAGTAATGTATTGTTAATTCTTGTTGCATTGTCGGCTCTTGGTTCTTTTACTACACCTGTTTATCAAATGGGTAATACCATTCGCTTAATTCGATTTCCTCTCCTACTCATGGCTTACTTTTTAGGATTATTGGGTATAGCTATCAGTTTTTGTTTTTTGCTTGTGCATTTACTGAGGGTAACTTCCTTAGGGAGGCCATTTCTTGAACCATTATATCCGCCAAGGATTTATGATATGCGGGATGCCTTGATTCGTTTACCATTTTTTCTTCAGGCTAAACGTCCAATTGAGGTTCAGACGGAAGACACCGTTCGGTTAGAACCCAAGGAAGATACTAAAGACTAAGTGAGAGTGGAGGTTTCTTACATGAACGATAAAAGTGATCAAATCTCGCCTTTTCTAGTCTTCTTTTTAATCGTTAAAATTCAGGTAGGTGTAGGGGTCCTGGGATTTCAAAGGATAATCATTAAATCTGCTGGCCATGATGCTTGGATGGCGGTCATTATAAGTGGTGTAGTCTTTTCATTGGGTATTTGGGGTATGTACAACCTATTAAATCGGCACGATATGGACTTAATAGGCATACAGAAACGACTTTTTGGAAAGTGGCTTGGCGGTTTACTAAATATCATTTGGATACTGTATTGGCTGATGGTGGGGATTTCTGTTTTAAGATCCTATCTTGAAATCGTTCAATCCTGGGTATTCCCCCAAATTAACACATGGTTGGTGACCTCCATATTTGCTTTATTAATTTATTATGTGGTTTTAGGTGGGTTTAGAGTGGTCGCCGGTATTTGTTTTTTAGGGATCAGTATCCCTTCTTATTTAATTCTAACTTTTTATTTCCCGCTGGAATTTACACATTTTCGCAACCTATTGCCCATATGGGATCATTCTCTTAAAGAAATGGCCCTTGCATCTAAGCAAATGTCATATAGCTATTTAGGCGTTTCCACTTTAATGATGTATTATCCATTAGTTAAGCATCGTAAAAGTTCACAAAAGTGGGCGCAACTAGGAAATCTTACTTCTGTTTTCCTTTATTTATGCCTAACGATCCTGACAATAGGGTATTACAGTGAAGGCCAAATCAGTAGATATATTTGGGCAACTTTGTCTTTTTGGGGAATTGTACAAATGCCTTTTGTTGAACGGTTTGAGTACATAGGAATCGCTACATGGGTCTTAGTTTTAGTACCTAGTGTATGTCTCTATATGTGGGTTTCGGCAAGGGGGATTTCACAATACTTTAAAATGAAGCAGAAAACAATTTATGCTCTACTATTAATTTTATTGGTTGTGATGACAAATCTAATTAAAGGCAGGGGAATGATTAATCAATTTGTGGATTACATTTCAAATTTAGGATTGATTTTGGAAATTCCTTATGTCTTATTTCTGGTTTGTTTATCTACTGTCATATCAAATAAAAAGGAAGATAAAAAATGAAAATTTTATTCGCGAAATTGGCCCTGATACTTCTTTTAATTAGTGTTCTCTCAGGCTGCATGGGGGTGGAAAGCAAAGTTCTCGATGAAATAAATTTGGCAACAGCCATCGGATATGATTATGTCGATAAGACTCATTTCGAAGCTATCGCTGTAACACCTCTTTATTATCCTGATAAAACCATTAAAAATATTACCTTTAGTTCGAAATCATCACTTAGTAAAGACGTGCGAGATGAGATGAATCAGCAATCTGAAAGACCCATATTTAGTGGGAAATTAGAGGTGGTTTTATACGAAAAAAGGCTTGCGAAACAAGGGATATTCTATCTAATTGATACATTAATCAGAGACCCTTCAATTGGAACTACTTTAAAACTCGGCATTGTAGAAGGGAGTTCAAAGGGTGTGTTAAGCCCGCAGTTTGGCAACATAGATAAAGGAATTTATTTATCTAATACAATTGAACAAAATATAAAAATGGGTATGTTGCCTAGAACTAACCTCCATCTTTTTTTGTATGCTCATTACTCTGAAGGAATGGACCCATTCTTACCTATCGTAAAAGCATTGGATGGGAAAGTTTATATTAAAGGAAATGCCATGTTTAATAGTAAAGGGGAATACGTGTATCAGACTAAGAGCCGAGAAAATGTTATTTTCAAAATGTTATATGAAAATACAACAAGCAAGGAAGGGTTCTCTACAAAAATTGAAGGGAGAGAATTTGCTTCCGTCAACAATATAAAAACAAAAAGGTCTTATAAGATTTCAAAGCCGATGACAGATACTCCTATAACGATCGATCTCGAGATAAAGGCAATATTGCGAGAATATACCGGTGATGAAGTAACTCCTAAAATGATTAAAATTATAGAAGATAAAATGTCCAAAGATGTGAAGGAACGCTCGGAAAATTTAGTGAGGAATTTTCAAAAACTACATGTTGATCCCCTAGGGATTGGCGAACAAGTACGAACGAGGACTAGAAGCTGGGATAAGAAAAAATGGGATGAAATTTATACTTCTATCCCGATAAATGTGAATGCTAAAGTTGAAATTTTAGAATCGGGCGTTGTGGAATAGGAGTAAACTGAGTTGCGGTTTGGGGAAATAAAGCGACAGGAGTTCTTCTTTATAAAAAATGAAAAATTCCGGAGTTGATTTGTAAAATATTAGCATCATTTACAGGGTGCTTTTTTTTGCTGAAAATTATTTTATAAATTATCTGGATGTTTTACTTTAGTATTAGTCTCAATTGAGCCTAAAAATCACGTTTAAATTAATACGTTTGGAACGTTTACTTTTGCGACGCTAATTAAAGATATAAAAAGCTCTGCCTTGCATTTCAAGCATCTGCAGACTATATATCTAATATTCTAAAAATCCCTTGAATCACCACTAGATTTTGCTAAAAAAGCAAGAGACGTAATTAGAGAATTAAAAGTGTAGTCATACCATCCGAGACAAGCTTTACATCAAGGAGATTTACAATCCCCCTGATGTTCTCTTTTTGCATATCATGTTTCTTATTTATTTCCTGGAGCAGGCTAAGTAGGGGGCGTGCGTTTATGACACTAACAAAACAGCAAAAAGACAATTAATAAATTAATTGCCTTTTTTTATCCTGCTTGGAATGGAGAAGAATATGAAGGAGTCATTCAGAACTTCCTGACCCCCGTCTCCCATAGGGGAGTTTTTAATTTTTTCCCAATCCTCTATAAAGTCTTAAGCATTAAACATCGGTTGCGTTGTAGCGGGACAAATCGTTTTAACGGAACAAATAGATGAAAGGCTAATAGTGAAATTACCCATTGCTCTGTCAGTAACTATCACTTGTCCGGTAACAGCATCAAAACTGCGTAACTCTACAAATATAGGTTTAAATGGTTCAGCGGTTGTAGTGAATCCAATGATTGAACCTATGGTAGAATTTCTTAAAAACTCACTTATTTGTTGTCGGGTCTGACATGCTTGTCCGATTGGCGAAAATCTTTTTTGTTTATGCCCTTTGTCCTTTGCTTTATCACAGCAGGATGACTTATCACAGCAGGATGACTTATCACAGCAGGATGATTTATCATGGCAGGATGATTTATCACAGCAGGATGACTTATCACAGCAGGATGATTTATCATGGCAGGATGATTTATCATGGCTGGATGAATTATGACCGCAGAATGGATTATGACGGCATAAAAAATCATTACTTAAATTCATAAATATCACTCCTTTTTCTACTATATATATGAGATAAAACAAAACATGCTTGTACAAATTTACTAAATTCCCGGCCTTTATCGGATCCGTCTATGAATATTTCTAAGTAATGTTTTGTGAATCGTAACTGTCTATAAGGCAGTTACAAACAGGAATTGTTTTACGTGTTATAGAAAGTCATATTAGGGAGGGATCCATAGATGTCAAACCTTGATAATGAAGAAATGCTAACAGGAGGGAATGTTTCTGAAGTTTATCGTTCAGGAGATACTGTGCGACGGGAATTAAAGCCTGATAGTCCCAAGATTCATAAGCTATTAAAGCATTTGGAGAATAAAGGTTTCAGTTATGCACCAAAGTTTTTAGGTATTGATGAAAAAAGAAGAGAAATATTATCATTTATTGAAGGAGAAGCTGGTAATTATCCTTTAAAGGAATACATGTGGTCAGATGATGTCTTAATGGAAATAGCGAAAATGCTCCGTCTTTATCATGATTCTGTCAGTGATTTTTCATTTGATGACAGCTGGCAACCGATAGATAACACCCCACAACAACCTGAGGTGCTGTGCCATAATGATTTTGCCATGTACAACATTATTTTTAATCATAAAAAACCAATGGGTATTATTGATTTTGATGTTGCTGGACCTGGTCCAAGACTTTGGGACATAGCTTACACACTGTATACTTGCGTTCCCTTAAGCAGATTTCATCTTTCTGAAGCAGGTGAGAAAGTTTATTACCATTCATTACAGCATGGCACCCGTATAAAACAAAGAGTCAGATTGTTTCTTGAATCTTACGGTGAGGGAATAGAAGCAAACTATTTGGAAATGGTATTGCTGCGATTAGAAGGGTTATGTAAAACAATTACAAGAAAAGCCAGTGAAGGGGACATTGCTTTTCAAAAGATGATAGAGGAAGGGCATCTTGAACATTATCAAAACGATATTAATTTCATTCGGAAACATGGAAAAGAGTGGATGTAAGGGTGGGTTATTGTTTAATTAACGGGTGCTTTACACAAGAAAAGAATCCATTTCGATCAAACTTTTTTCAAAATGGATTCTTTTTATTTACGTTAATATGTGGTTCAGGAGAGGATTTTGATCAGTCTTGATTCTAAAATTACACATGGATCTTAATTAGTTCTATATTTTTATAAATGGACTTATGATCATTAATCAGCACCTATATATTCAACTCTAAGGGGATTTTTCACCTGATAATTATCCTCATGATTCATCGCATCTTTGAAAACTTCATGCCTTTGCCCTTTCCTGGTTTCTTCAGAAAAGAGAGTACGAGCTACAGAACCATATTCTCATATTTTCTTCATCCGTATCATATCTTTTTTGTGATACACACTTAAAACCAGACCAAACAAGAAGGCGTTGATCATCGCTGATAATGCACCATAACTCATAAATGGCAGGGATACGCTTATTATTGGTAATAAGCCGAGAGACATTCCGATACTGACAGTTACCTGTGCAGTGAATATGGCGAAACTGCCAGAAACAAGCATTTTCCCAAATGGGTCTTTCACCGTTTGGAATATAAGGGAAATTCGCCAGATCATCCATAAAAACAGCAGACCAATGAGCAATGCCCCGGTCCAGCCAAGCGTATAGGTAATGGTTACAAAGATGAAATCCGTCATCATTTCATTAGAAAAATCAAATGCTCCAAGGGAACCAAAATGGCCAAACCATCCGGCATCCTCAATTAGCCTTTCTAGTTTCAAATATATATACCCCGATGTCTCACTGAATTTTTCAGGCGTAACGAAGGCAAAAAGTCTCTCAAATTGATAGGCCCTTATATTTTTCAAGGATATAAGCAGAAGTGAAACACATGTAGTAAGCAGGACCGCTGCAGTGATAAGGATTTTCCTTTTATTTAGTCCGCTCTTCCAGACCATGACAGCGACCATCAATGAATAAAGCGCCACCGCCTGCAAGTTGACTGTAACCATAAACAAAAAGGCTGAACAAATGTATAAAATGGCAGCCAAATAAACATTCATCTTTTTTGATTGCAGCATTCCGGCCCAGGCAAGCAGTAAAAGCGGCAGAACCACATTAGAATCGACCGAAAATAAACCCATAATATTAATACGAGGACTGCCGTTCACTAAAACATTGGAATAATGGAACTGAACAAGAATCAGACATCCTATCGTAAAGAAAGCCCAGCCCCATCTCTGAAGTTTCCGATAATCGAAAAAAAGAAGGACACAGGCCAAAATGACACTTCCTGTGACAGAATATACCTGCTTCAGCACGGAAAAGGAATTACCATTCTTAAATAAGAACCAAAACAAAAACAGACCCGCAGCTGACATGAATAGAAACATGCTCATTAGCTTCCAATCAACCTTCGGCCTGTGCAGCTTGTCCATCTTCTGTCCAATGTCAGCGGGACTTCCCATTTTTCGGACAGCCAGTTCCTCTGCTTCATCTTCTGTATATCCTTTTTTGACAAGTTCAGTTTTAGCTTGATGCAAATGGGCCTTTAATTCAGCTTCTATATATTTTTTTGCTTCTTTTGATCGGATATATGACGAAACCTCATCTAAAAAATGATTGCTTCTCAATCGGTTCCTCCTCCTTCAAGCGCTATCCGCCAACGAGCAGAGGCGGAACCACTTTTAGATTCCTTTTTCTTTAGCCACTTTTTCGCACGTTCATCCAAGGAATAGAGCTTTCTTTCTTCCGTTTCCCAAAAAGACTGGATCCAGCCTTCCTTCTCAAGCTCATGCAAGACAGCATATAAGGAGCCTTCGTTATTTTCAAATTTCCGGATGCCTTTCTGGTAAAGAGATTCGTTAATCTGATAGCCACTTTTCTCCTCATCTAATGATCTGAAAATACCATTCAAAATGTCTTCACTACTCACATCCTGCTTTTCGATGGCAGTATGGATGGAGTGTCTATGGTTTTCCGTGAATTTTAAATCACGAAATGTATGCTTTTTCATAGCCGATTTCAAACGCGCTAATTTATCTTCCATCGGTGGATTCCTCCCAATAGGTTTTTAACCTTCTTTTCGCCTGGCGCATCCTGGTCTTCACCGTTCCCAGTTTGACTCCGGTAATTTCAGAAATTTCCTTGAGCTTCATTTCCTGAAAATAATGGAGATAAATAAGCTCACGATACTGGATGGGCAGCTCCATAACTGCAACAGCAAGCTGCCTGTCTTCATCCTGCTGAATGACCTCTTCTTCCACATTATCGGTAGAAGTCCAATCTTGCTCCTTTTCCGCAGTCGAAACTTTTCGGAAGTACCAGCTTTTCCTATAATCCTTACAATGGTTAATAGCAATTCTCCAAAGCCACGTCCTTATATTTGATTGTTGGTTATACGTGGGCAGAGCCTTATAGCATTTGATGAAAATCTCCTGTGTCAGGTCCTCTGCAACAACTGCATCTTTTACATAGGAATAGACCAATTGCAGAATATCCTGGCCATAAAGGGACATCATTTCATCAAGTAAGGATTCGTCATCTTTCTTTTGAGACCATTTCAACACAAACTCCTCCAAAACAGTTCACACTTCCTTCCCTAGATATATAGACGATAGTACTTATATGAAGGTTTTCTTTTTTTAAAAATTATCCCTTTGTTACTATGGAGTACAACTGAAAATCTTGAAAACATATTAAGAATCAGAACAGGAATAGTAGAATATATCCTTCCCTGACAAAATCCAATCAGAAAAGTTAAACCGTTTATAAACATGATAAACCGAAATCACTACTTTCTTGAATAGGAGAGAAGGGATTATTTGTAAGTGAGTCGAAGTTAATGTAAGAAGATGTTTAGTTTAGCATTTGGACGTACTACTCAACATTAGAGAGAAAGAATAATTATAAAGAAAGCGGGAGATCTATTGGATACAAAAGAGGTATTGAAGCGATTCGAACAGTTGTCTGCATACTATATTGAAGAGTTAAGTAAATATTCGCTGGATGAGTTTACGAGAAAGCCTTCTGAGGATGAATGGTCATTAGGACAAATGTACAATCATTTAATAAAGAGCACCCTTCATCTTCATTTGAAAGCCATTGAACAATGTGTTAATGGCGCTACTTCCGATGGCGGTGAAAAAACAGAAATAGGCGAATCGATTTTCAAAGAAGGGACGTTTCCCCCAATCAGGTTAAAAGGTCCGGATACACCGGATTTCACACCGCCAAATCCTACAGGCAAAGAAGAAGTAAAGGAAGGACTGCTTCAAATCGTTGAGAAAATGCAAAAGATAGAGAGAAAGCTCTCTGACATTCCGGCCAGCCAGAAAGTTCAGCACCGGAGAATGGGATATTTAAATGCAAAGGAATATTTTCAGCTAATCGAAATGCATTTCCGGCACCACTTACGGCAAAAAGAACGTATCGATCAGTTTCTTTTAAAAGTAAGTAAGTAAGTAAGAGGAACGAAAAAAGCCCAATTTCTCAATTTTAATGCTGAGAAATTGGGCTTTTTAATATTGGAATTTTCCTTAACGTTATAAATCCCCCTTATAGAACTAACGGGGTCCTTTAGCTAAAGGCCGGAACTGACATTAAGGCAGTTTATTGTTATAGAGGGGCCTTTGTTATCGAGATTACACATAATAGAGTTTTATCTATAACGCACTAAGAGACATTGATATAGTTCTTAACGTTTTAAAATCGTCAAATCCCGACGTTACCCCTATTAGATAAAGTAAGAGCCTGGCTATAACTAGCCAGGCTCTTATTATTAATCATGTTCTATATAGTGCAAGACTTTTGGGTGACTATCAAAGAAGCGTCTAAGCATTGAGTCCCATTTCCTGAAGTTAGCACTCCCCACGAAACCATCCAGATGATCTTCTAAACCATTCCAATGAACAACGAGTATAAAATGAGTTGGCTTCTCCTTATTTCGAAGCAGTTTGTGAGATAAGTGCCCCTCAGAACTGCTTAAAATGGGGAATGCTTTGTTAATTGTCTGTACAAATTCTTCCACTAACTCTTCTTTGATGGTTAACATCGCATGTTCGATAACCATTCGCTCATTAACTCCTTATTTTTTTAAGAAACGTTTTACTCCCTCGACAGCATAATCATGATCAAGTTGAGGTGTAAGCCCTGCTACTGTTACAGTTCCAATTACGCCTACCCCTTTAATACGAATAGGGAAAGAGCCGCCTACAGCTTGATAGTCTGATGATTGAAGAAGGGAGCTTTCATCATGAGTCGTACCTTGCTCTTCGAATCTTGCTCTAATATAATGGGAGCTTCTGTTGTAATGATCCACTATGCGTTTTTTTCGATATAGCCAGAATACATTTTCTTCGGATGTACCATCCATTAGGTGGGTGAATAAAGGTACTCGATTACGTTCAATATGAATAGCTACTGCTTTATTATTTTCTTTTGCATAATCAATTAATGTCATGCCCAGATTTAGAGAATCTTCATTTGTAAATGTATCAAATTGTAAGTCGTTTTCTACGTTATCAAGTTGTTGTAAGTTCATAAATAAACTCTCCCTTAAAATAAATTTTGTTTTTTATCTAATTTATAATTCAGTACGGATAGAAGAAATGCGAATGCCACCATAATGGCACCAATCCATGCCGTATCTAAATATGTTAAATGGTCTACTGCTACACCACCTAAGGTAGATCCTGCAGCAATCCCTACATTGAAAGCTGATATATTTAATGCAGAGGCAATATCTTTTGCAGAAGGTACTAATTTTTCAGCAAGCGTTACAATGTATGCTTGAACACCTGAAGACATCATAAATGCAAATAAACCTAACAAAATAATAGATATGATACTTAATCCTTTACTAGGTAGTAGTACCATTTGTAATATAAGTACAATACCTTGGAATAAAAATACAAAACGTAACGATTTAACAGGATGCTGGTTTGCCAATTTTCCACCTACTATGTTTCCAATTGCCACGGCAACCCCATAAACTAAAAGTAACAATGAAATAGATCCTGATGAATAGCCACTAATTTCTTGGAGAATAGGGGCGAGATAGGTAAACAATGCAAAGGTTCCACCAAATCCTAGGGCAGTCATTAATAATGCGAGTATTATACGTTGATTTTTCACAAGTTGCCCTACATCTTTTAGAGTAGGGGGATTTGTTTGTCTGTTCACTTTATCAACGGCAAATACATTTACAATTAGTCCAATAATGCCGAGTACAGTTACCGCACCGAATGTAGCGCGCCAACCAAAGTGTTGTCCAATATAAGTCCCCATTGGAACACCTGCTATGGTTGCGACTGTTAATCCTGTAAACATAATTGAAATAGCTGTTCCTTTTTTGTTTTCTGGTACGATATCGGCAGCGACTGTAGCTGCAATAGCAAAAAACACACCATGAGCGATAGCAGTAATAACCCGTGAGATCATTAATATTTCATATGTTTCGGCAATGACTGACATTGCGTTACCCAATATGAAAATCACCATTAAGATGAGTAAAAAGCCTTTTTTAGGAATGCGCCCTGTAATAGCTGTTACAATCGGAGTTCCAACAGCTATAGCTACTGCATAACCAGAAATTAAAGTACCAGCTTTTGTCACAGAAATAGATAGATCATCAGCGACAGTTTGAAGTAAGCCTACAATTACAAACTCGGTTGTTCCGATAGCAAATGCACTAATAGCCAAAGAAAGTAAGGCGATATATACTTTTGTTGACATTCCTTTCATATTTACCACCTCTATAATAATGATGTTTTTCCATCAAAGCATTTTCGATATACGCAAACTACATTGAATAAGTTTTTTACTTAAAGCTTTATCTAATTTTTTATTCAACCGAAGGGCTGGACCAGCTATCGCAACTGCTGAAATCATATTTCCCTCAAAGATGACAGGAGCAGCAATACAGCGTAAACCTATTTCTGTCTCTTCGTCATCTACTGCGTATCCTTGCTTACGAATGACCTTTAGGTGTTCTTTTAATAAATGTAAGTCTGCAAATGTATTTTTTGTATTTTGCACTAATGTTAATTCTTTAAGGATTCTTTCGAGCTTGGTTTTGTCTAAAAAGGCTAATATGACTTTTCCTAGAGCGCTTAAGTGGACAGGAGCCCGGTCACCAACCTCTGAGTGTGCCCTCATAGAATGATGGCCGTCAACAACTTGTGCTGTGACTACATCCGTTCCATAAAGGATTCCAACATAGGCCGTTTCTCCAACTTCTCTACTCAATTCATGTAATGGCGGAACCGATAACCAATTCGCTTTTGAGTTATAGGAAGTGGATAAAGATCCCATTTTATTAGTAAGACTATAGGAATTATCAATTTTTTTGACATAGCCCATTATTTCAAGGGTATATAACAATCGAAAAGCCGTTGATTTATTAAATGAGAATGTTTGTATTACGTCGCTAAGTGTCATAGCTTTTTCCTGTAAAGCATCTAAAATTAGAAGTCCTTTTTTCAGTGTAGCTACTTCGTATTGCTTCAATGGATTCACCTCTCTTTCTTACGTTGTTCATAATAAAATGTTGAGAAATAAAAATCAAAAAATGAATAAAAGTTTCTATAATTGAAACAAATCCTTAAATATAACGATAGTATTTCGACATTCACCTTTTTAGATGTAGTATTCACAAAATATGAAATGAATTATTTATCTTGTAGAGCAGCGAGGAGAATTACACAGGAGATATTTCTTAAAGAAAACAATTCAAATAGGAAATTTATTGTGGTAGCCGTCAGCTACTATTTCCGTTTTTCTTTAAGCTATCGTGTTGTATCTGGGTAATCGGCTTGAAAATTTGCTTAGCGTTGTAAATCCGCATATTCCTGACTGTACTCCTTATAGACTATAGTGGCAGATTAGTTCAACAAGGGTAATTCACAATTTGTATAGAATATGTAGAGTGTATGTACATTTGAAGGAAATGAGGTGGCGGCTATCTTAAGGAAAATTCTTTATTTATTGTTTTTGTTGGTATTGTTTCTTGGTTTAGTTGCTTGTAACAAGGCTGCGGTCAATGAAAAGGGTGAGGAAAAAGAGGGGAAACCTGTTAAAGAACAAAATGTGGTCAATGTAGAAGAGGCAGAAAAATTATTTAAAGATTATAGTACAGAACTATATACCATTAAAGATCCATCCAATCCCCCAACTTTTGATGAAATCGCAGAAAATATTAAAGAATATTTATCAGAAGAACAATATGATGCAGAAATCGCTAACCGTAAATTTCAAATACCAGAATTGGTATCCAATCAAATTAATAAAAGTATTGAAGTACAAGATGTGAAACTTGAAGAACAAAGCAAAAACGATGATGGAACAATAGATTACTTATATACAACGAAATTTAAAGTTTATGACGAGAACGAATCTAAGATTTATGAGAAAGAAGGAGAACTAACCATATCCACTACAAATAATGAATTGAAAATCGATCGAGATTGGAGTAGAGGAGTGAAAATTGACGGTTTAGATGGTGGACTTTAAGAGCTTATAGAACTAACGGGGTGCTTTAGCTGAACTTTAAGGCAGTTTATTGAGAGGGGCAGGATAGTGGCATAAATATATCAAATATAAGTATTAGGGGGAGTTGAATGAAAATGAATGACGAAAAAATGGGTTCGGCCAGTGGAATAGTTATCGCTGTAAGTAAAAGTGATAAACACACATTCAGTAAGGAAAATTGCAATAGCATAAAACTGTTGAAAGGTTTGGGCGTTGAAGGAGATGCCCATTTAGGTAAAACCGTTAAGCATCGTTCACGTGTAGCGGCTAACCCCAATCAACCTAACTTAAGGCAAGTTCACCTAATTCACTCAGAATTATTAGATGAATTGAAGGAAAGGTTTAATGTTGCAGCTGGACAAATGGGTGAAAATATTACGACAAAAGGTATCGATCTGCTTGAATTACCGAAGGATTCGATACTGTATATTGGGGAAACAGCAGTTATTAAAGTAACAGGCTTGCGAAATCCCTGTGCCCAAATTGATCAATTTAAATCTGGACTAATGAACGCTGTTTTAGACCGGGATCAGCATGGGAACTTGATACGTAAAGCAGGAATCATGAGCATAGTTTTGGAAAGTGGTGAGGTTCACCCCGGAGACCAAGTTAGAATTCAATTACCGCCCTTACCTCATGCACCACTTGAGAGGGTTTAATGTTTTCTAACAAAACTGTTTTTATTTTATTTAAAACCATTAGGGGGTTGCTGAGGCAGCCTTTTTCTTTGTGTTTTAAAGTTGCTTTTTATTCAAAAAGGGTATTTTTTATTGAAAAATAATACTTTTAGTGTAAAATTACACTAAAAAGGAGTATTTAGTATATATGGAAAAAGAAGAGTTCATCAATTTAATATCAGAAAAAATGAAACTTGTCCGAACAGAACAAGGTTTTTCTCAAGATAAGATGTCTGAAATTCTAGGAATTTCAAAAAAAACACTAGTTCAAATTGAAAAAAGAAGAACAGAAGCCAATTGGACCACCGTTGTTGCATTTTGTGCTTTGTTTAATCATAGCGAATTGTTGATATCATCAATAGGTGACAATCCAGTAGATTTTGTTCAGTTAATTGCTAGCAAAAATGGTGGTACGCCTAAAGAAAAAACAATGGGTGGTAAGATATGGTGGAAAGAAATCGAGTATAGAGAGGATTTTCGATTGCAACAAAATTTGATTAGTAACCATTACCGCATATTGGATCAATATGATTATCGTTGGCATAGTTCTTTTAATAAAGAAGAGAGTTTAAGTCGTTTAAATGAATTACAGGAGGCGGGGACTATCGAGATAGACAAAGGTACAGGAATGTGAATATATGAAGAATAAGATTTTATACACAATTTTGATAATCAGTATAGGGTTTAATTTGTTTTTATTTGGTAGATGGTTTATTTTTGAACAAGCGTATGAACCGTCGGAAAGTGAACAGGTTATTTTAAGTGAAATGGTGCTGAAAACAGTTGAGAGTAAAGAGTATAAAAAGTTAGCAGAAAAAGAGAATATTATTGCTTGATGCAAACATGGATAAAAATAAAGGTGGAAAGTTCCCCTACTATTTTGAAGTAAGTGTCCGTACTGACATACAAACTTATCTGTTTGCTTGCAGTAATGAACAATGCTCAGAAATGGAAAGCGCAGGCACGACTTATTCTCGATATAAAGACGAAGATCCCCGAATTCCATTTGAAAAATAGAGAAAAGTCAAAAATAACTCAAATAAAAGAAAGCCTCCTTCCTTACATAACAAGGATTGAAGGCTTTCTTTATTCTTATAGGTGTTTAATTTCCAAATCGACTTTTTTAATAGGGTTACTTTTTGGGTTTTTTATTTAAAATAGTGCGTAGTTCATTGATATCATCATCAGATAGGGTATCTTCGTGAATGAATTGGACAAGCATGGATTTCATGGCCCCTCCATAGATACGGTTGATAAATGATTCGGTCTCTGCACGCTGGCACTCTTCCTGTGAATAGAGCGGGTAAAAGGTGTAAACTCTTTGATCTTTATTGACACCTACTACATCTTTTTGAACCAATCGATCGAGAAGGGTCCGTATGGTTTTCGGTTTCCAATCGGTACTTTCCTGTAAGGAAAGTATGATGTCATTCGCTGTTTGAGGGGCTTTATCCCAAAGTACGTTCATGATTTCCCATTCTGATTCTGATATACTAGGAATGTTTTTTTCCATATTTCTCCCCTTCATTTTCATTATAGATTCCTAACTCTTTTAAAATTGATAAAGTGATTTCTCCCGCTTTGCTTCCAGAAGAATCATCTTCATTTTGTATATTGGTAGCAAAGAAATAAGTGTTGTTCTTCGTCTCTACATACCCGATAAACCAACCATTGATGTTTTTTCCATTCACTGCTCCTGTGCCTGTTTTTCCTGATAGGCGAGCTTCTTCATTCTTTTCTAAGAGTAGTGCCTCCTTCACGGCTTGGATATGCCTTTCCTTATATCCAAATTGATTGTTATAAAAGGCTTGCAGCAGTTGGACTTGTTCGACTGGAGAAATTTTTAATGAGGATTCGTTCCAGAATTCACTTAATTCCCCAGATACATCGGAATTTCCATAGTTTATCTCTTGTAGATTGGATTGAATGGTTTCAAATCCTGTTCTACGATCTAATTCTTGGAAATACCAGTTTACAGATTTTTGTAAAGCAGATGAGACATCCTGATCCATATTCCAAGCTTCATAGGGTTGCTCCGTCCCATCCCATGAAAGTTTGGATTCTTCGGGTGATATCACATTTGATTCTAGAGCAAATAAGGCACTATAGATTTTGTATGTGGAATCAGGTGATATCCGCAAAGTGCTTTTCTCTTCATTATAAATGCGATATTGCTGTGCGTTATGATCATATAAAACAAAGCTTCCTTCATACCCTTTAAAGAATTGATGTAAATCCTCATGAACTACTCCGTCATTTTTAAAATAGTATCGGTCGTTTTCCGTCGCAAATGCGGAAACGAAAGGTAATTGGATTGTCAAAATGATACTGGCCAACACATAAATGAAGACGCTTTTTCTTATTGATTTTTTTGCGGAATGCTTATAGGCAGAAATTTGTTCAATTCGTTTTTTGATTTGAAGCTTCGAACCGTTTAATTGTGTCACCAACTGTAGATTACTTGATCGTTTTGAAAGATCCAAAAAATTAATGATAGTATTTCCATAATCACTAATGGAATGATCATCCAGTAACTGTAAAACAGATGTATCACATGCGATTTCCCGATCCAATCTCATTTCTCTAAAAGCAAGCCAAACAAGGGGATTAAACCAATATATGATTTGATAGAACAATATCACGTAATTTGTCAGCAAATCCTTGTTTTTATAGTGATTCAGTTCATGAAGAAAGATATACTCGTAATTTTTCAAGCTAAGCCAGTTTTCATGCTGAGAAGGTAAGACGATATATGTTTGAAAAAGCCCGAATATCATTGGAGATTGGACTCTATTCGAAATAACAATCTCTATTGGTTTTTTTATCTGTAGTCTTTTCTTGCATTCTTCGAAAAGCACGAGAACTTCTTGATTGGAAAACGGAGAAGAATAATTCTTTATCCTTCTGATTGTGAGCCATCCACGAACCATAGTAAAGGTAAATAAAAGCATCCCTGACATCCATAAACCCATCACTTCCCTATTAAGTAAGGACAGGTCCGGCCGATTGACCGATACAGAAAAGTCTTGTATGAGGTGTAGGCCCTGCATCATATCAGTCCCGGTTTTTTCCATATTAGAGCTGGGTGCATTAATCTGATTTATATCCCCGCTGCTAAAGAGAGAACTAAAATTATATAAATCAGTAGGTATGAATGGAAGTGCTAAAGCGATAAAAAGAAACATCCACAAATGATAGTGCCATTTTGCTGTTAATTGTCTTCCAAACCATTTTCGTATAAGGAGGATAACAGTAACGGAAAATGAAGACACCAATAGACCTATTATAAAGTAGGTTAAAAACATGTCCTTCAATACCACCTCTCTTGACTTTTAAATTTAAAAAACAGGTATATAGCAAATTTATAGTGGCTTGATGGTAAAAAAATAAAGAATTGACTTTGTTTGATTACATATGTAATACTATACTACAGATGTAATCAGACTACAAACGTAATCTGTTAAAACTCCTTGCATGAGGTTGTTTTTACAATACGTACATAAGAGTCTAATCAAATAATTAGGAGGTTTAAGTTATGAACAAAAGATGGTTTTATCAAATACTGGCACCAATAGGCTTGGTGCTTATGGTTGCAGGCTGCTCAGATGAGGAAAAACAGGTTGTACAACAAGCGGAAACAGAACAAACCGGGGGAACTAACCAAACATCGGAAAATATTACGGCAAAAGAAGCCGCAATCAAGAAATTTGAACAACTTGAGAAGGAATATGATGCAAAGCTTGGGGTCTATGCCATTGATACAGGAACGAAAGAAACCGTGGAATTTCATGAGAACGAACGATTTGCGTTTACATCTACTCATAAGGCTCTGGCTGTAGGAGCACTTTTACAACAGAAATCGATAGAAGACCTTAATCAAAGAATTACCTATACAAGTGAGGATCTGGTTAATTATAATCCGATAACCGAAAAGCATGTTGATACGGGGATGACTCTTAAGGAGCTTTCTGATGCTTCGCTTCGATACAGTGACAATACTGCTGGAAACCTTATCCTTGAACAACTGGGGGGACCGGCTGGATTTAAAAAAGTACTGGAGGGAATTGGAGATAATGTTACCAACCCTGAGCGAATTGAGCCAGATTTAAATGTAGTTAATCCTGGTGAAACGCATGATACGAGTACACCAATAGCACTTGCTACTAGTCTTCAGGCTTTTACATTGGGAGATGCACTTCCAACTGAGAAACGTGAACTTTTAATAGATTGGATGAAGAGAAATACTACTGGAGATGCGTTAATTCGTGCTGGAGTGCCGAAAGGTTGGGTAGTGGCTGATAAGACTGGAGCAGGATCATATGGTACGCGAAATGACATTGCGATCATTTGGCCATCAAAAGGAGATCCTATTGTTCTTGCTGTACTTTCAAGTCGTGATGAAAAAGAGGCTGATTATAACGACGAGCTTATTGCTGAGGCAACAGAAGAAGTAATTAAGGCCCTTAAAGTCAAAGGTAAATAGAAAATGATTGTACTAAAAAAGGTTACGTTAAGTAGCCTTTTTTGGTGGATTAATTCCTATAATGATTGTTATGGTGACCCTTCTTCAACTCCCTTTAATGAACGAAAGCCTTTCATCATCTGTATTGCTATGAGACATAACGAAGCGACGCTTTTTTTATAGAGCTAAAGGGGCAGGATAGCGGAGGGAAATAATGGTATTGTATAGTGTGTAGACTAAGGAGGTTGTTATATGAGTTATAAGAACACACTTATTACCATTTCAGAGGATTCAAAAGTTTCTTCAGCAAAGGTACCTGTCATCAAAAACGGTAAACTCACTATTGCTTATATCGAGCATGATTTAATTAACAATAACCCCTATAAATTTACACAAGAAGACGTCCAATTCAAAACATATTTAATCAAAAATCAATTGGAAGCGGAAAATGCAGCTGAACTTCGAGAACAGTTCTTTTCAAAATCCAAGGCTTGTTTCAGGGCTTCTCCTTTAGTGAAAAATTATGGTTGGGGAATTCATTATAATAATCAAGGGAAAGTTGCGATATATGATGTTAACAGTGAAATGTATAACCAGTTGCTTAAGCAAGATGACATTACAAAACTTAAAGGCATGCGCTCCAAAAGAAAATAGATGCAGGATCGTTCAAAACGTAGTGACTGGAAATGTAAAACGATGAAGATGACGCAACCAAAAGATGTTGAAGCTAAGAAGGTATAGTCATTTTTAATCATTTTAATAATCAGTTTATTCTGATATCATAAAAGGGATAAAATGGGAGGAGGAAATAACATAAAAAACTTATTTTCAATCTTAAGTATGTTTGTGTTAGTTCTGGTAGGTGGAATGGTATTAGGTAATTCTTCTGCACAAGCAAGTGTTCCTCAGTATTCTTTTCAAACAGAAGATGGAAAATGGGATGGTGAAATTGGAAATCCTAACAGAGGTAGTGACTTACAGGTAGAACTGGTTTCCCCAATCTATTTAAAGACTTCTTCCGGAAGTAAGTTGTTGACTAATTATAGTAACATATGGTCCCGTCTCTGCAATGCCAGTACTGGAAAGTGCACAGGCTATCATAGCTTAGCTGGTGGAAAGACATTATTCACAGATATGAGAGTTGGTAAATTTTATGTAGATGTGAAAGATGGATACTCTTCTGGAAGAGTATCTGGAAAACTACAAATTGTTTTCAAATAATATGTAATACTAGCTACCCACTCTTAATGGGTAGCTTTTTATCATGAAAAGATTTTATAGGTATTTTTGTATAATTTATTAAAAGCTCCACCGCTGCCCTTTTTTTCAGAAAAGAAGTGAAGCTAACTGAATTGACTAGCACGATCACAAACGCAACAAAGGGTACGGGCCATAATACTACAAGATACAGTAAATAACTAAAACTTCAAATAGAGGTTTTCGTAGGGGGTGCTTAGTTTGAACAATCACCATGAAACGCCTGAGGAAAAAAGAGAAAGGTTAAGACAAGAAGAACTTAAAAAAAATCCAATAGGCACATTAAAAGATGGATTTAATGGAAATGGTAATCTAGCAGACTTAGTTGGCAGTTTAGGTTGGAAAGGGACGGGAATATTAATTGTTGTTTTAATAGTTGGATATGTTTTTTATAAACTGTTTTCTTAAAAGAATTTACTTAACCTTCTTCAACTAATGGGTGCTTACTGCCTTATTAGGAGCTGATCAGCAGTTCCTTTTCTAATTGAACTATCCGGGCAGGTTTGCTGAAGAAGGATTGAAACTTTATTAATTTAGGAATCGTATAAAAGAGAGTAATACGGGTAGGAAAGGATAAGGGATGATAAATAATGGAAATTTGTAGCGAATGCGGCCACGAACTTACGAAAGCCTATATTTCTGGAATTCAAGGAGAATTTCAGATAAACAAAGAATCAAGAGGTTTTTTCACGGATAGTCCGATTTACAGCAAAGTATCTCCTAGGAATATAAGTTAATGGAAATGCCCTTTCCAGAACTTATCTCAGAATTAGCGGTAGCACCTTTATATATTTTAGTGGTAATAGTGTCTATTTTAAATGTAATACTAAATAGAAAAAATAAAGGATGTTTTAATTTTTTCTTGATAATGGGTTCTTGGGTTTACATTTGTATATATTTATTAGCTCTGTATTTCTTTTTCTTTGGAAAATAAATAGTTAATCCACTAACAGGTGCGTTTGCTGAAGATCAGAGCTGTCTTAAGGCAGCTTTTTCTTATGGAATTAACGGAGCAGAATAGTAGAAGTTGGAAGAGGACATTCCAATAAAAAAATAGAATAAATTTGATATATATAACTCTAATGACGGTGGTGGTCTTATTGAAAAAAACTCCAAATAAAATACATATTATAGGTTCAGTTGGTAGTGGAAAAACAACCTTAGCAAGAGAGTTATCCTCTAAGTTAAATATCCCACTTTATGAATTAGATAATGTTATTTGGAAAAGGTATGAATCAGGAGATATTAAAAGAACTGAAGAAGAACGAGAAGAACATTTTAATATTATTATTCATTCTGAAACATGGATTGTAGAGGGGGTTCATAATGAAGAATGGGTGTCTAATAGTTTTCGGAATGCGGAATTAATTATTTTCTTAGATACAAATTATTCAGTGAGAATCTATCGAATAATAAAAAGATTTATCTTACAAAAGATTGGATTAGAAAGGTCAAACTATAAACCCACATTAAATATATTTTTTAAAATGTTTAAGTGGAATAGATACTTTGAAGAAGTAGGGAAACCAAATTTCTATAATAAATTTGGGATATACAAAAATAAGATATTAGTTGTGGCAAATACGAAAGAAATTAAAAATTACTTCAACTAACATGAGCATTAGCTAAAGATCTGAGCTGACTTAAGGCAGCCTTTTTTTCTTATGGCACTAAAGGGGCAGGATAATTCCATAAGGAATACTGTTAAGTGACATTAAAGTTGTTTAATGTACAATAAAGTCATTTAAAAACGTATAAATATTTTTAAAGTGTTACATCCAAGGTGGATGAACAGAGAGATTTAAAATATGCCAAAATAGTGATCAAATATTTTAATCACTATTTTGGTTCCAAATTTCCTATGTCTTCTATTCAATTTAAAATTAAATACCAGAGCAATGATCAATATGGGATTCCTAAATTATGAATTATATATTTCTCTGTTCATATTCACGATATCTTTATTTGCGAGGGAGGTGAAGTTAGAAGCTGATAACTTCTCTATAACCTTATCCCGTAGGAATGGGGCTTTTTCTTTATTGGCTTTTTCCAATGCTTTTGTTAGTTCTTCTTTTGTTAGTTCTGTGCAGTATGCAGGAGTTCCCGGCTGTTGTCTCCACGAATCACTTAAAGAACCACTATCCACTGTGTCGAAGCCTAGCTGGTTTACTACATCCATGATTATTTGTTTTTGTGATACGTCATTACCAGCAATCGCCATGGCAATGCGTCCACTAGTACCTTCGGGGGTTCCCTCATTTTCTAAAGTATGGGCTAACAAGTTGTTGAAAGCTTTGATGATAGGTTTACCTAATTGATTGGAAACCCAAACACTTTCAATCATCCCGTTTTCAATTTCTGCAATTTTTTGGTCTCTGCTAGGGTAATAATTTGAAGTATCTACGATGATTACTTCCTCCCCAACTTGCTCGATAATATTCCGAATGCTTGGCAGTGCTGTTAAAGGGAGAGATATTATAAGAACTTCAATATTGGTCATTACATCTTCTATAAGGACAGGTGTTCCAGCAAGCTCTTTTCCTTCTAAATGTTCAATTCCTCGTGCATCTGCAATTTTGACTTCATGTCCAGTCTTAACTAATTTTTTAGAAATAATCGACCCGATTGTTCCAGCACCTATAATTCCAAATTTCATCATTGCTCCTCCTAAAGAATTTGTATATCAAAGATTCTGCTTGCTTAAAGTTAACAATGATATTTTTATCTGAATCAATATCACCACTTTATCAATCCGTAAACATATCTCATTAGATATAAAAAATATTGAGTGTTTTTATTACATATACTAGAATATAACCAATTCTCATTTTTTTGAAGAAGGCAATAAAAATTGCCATAGTACATTTTTTTGTACCTAATAGTAGAAAGCAGGTGAATGGGTGTCTAGAATATGTAAGGATGGATTTGACAAAAAGTGTATAAAGGAACAGAGAGAAGTATATGGCATTGCCTATACCCAAAACATACTATCTGGACGTTGGAAATATCTCATTCTTTGGTTTATAAAGTCCAAAGAGCGCCGTTATAGTGAAATCAAAGCTTTTTTAGGGGATATTTCACAAGGTTCTCTTACAAAGCAACTTCGAGAACTAGAAACAGCTGGTTTAATTAATCGCAAAATTTATCCAGAGGTTCCTCCTCGTGTTGAGTATTCATTATCCTCAAAAGGGGAAGAACTCATTCCTATTATTGATTTAATGGAAGAATTCGGGAAGAAGTTTGGGGAGCAGGTAGACTAACCAAAGCTAACACATCGTTAACCCCAGATTTCAAAAACTAAATTTGTAGATAAAGTAAAAGTTGCGGGAGAAATCGTTCTAACGCAGCTTTTTCTTTTACGATAAAAATTTTGGGGAAATGTACTTAAAGTAACGGGTGCTTTACTCATTATCAAGAGCTGATCAAAAGCTCTTTTTCTTATGGAACTAAAGGGGCAGGATAGTTGAAGAGTGCTCTTTGCCTTTCTTCAACAAGAAGGATATTTTCTGTTTTTCGAGAATTAGAATGTAAGAATACGGATATTGCAAAATAACAAGAACAAAGGAGGTATGAAATATGAAGATCCACAGAATAGATCATGTAGGTGTAATCGTAAATGACCTCTCTGCTGCTAAAGAGTTTTTTCTCGATTTTGGACTAGAAGTGCAAGGGGAATGGGAGATGGAAGGAGAATTGATGGATAAGATGAGTGGGCTTAATGACGTTAAAGTAGCATGTGTAGGATTGGGGAAGCCAGACGGTCAGGCATGGATAGAGCTAATTAAATTTTATACGCCGTCAGATGAAAAAGATAGTCAGCAACCTTTTGCAAATACCCTGGGTATCCGGCATATTGCATTTGCTGTTGAAGATATTGAAGCCCTTGTTGCCAAATTGAAAAAGAAAGGTACGGAAATCTTTAGTGAGATACAACAATATGAAGATAGTTATAAGTTATGCTACTGTCGTGGACCAGAGGGAATTATTTTAGAGTTGGCGGAGCAAATCAAATAAATTAATGGTAATTAATGTTGCTGGTGGTACCCTTAAAGAATTAACAGGTGCATTAGCTCCATAAGAGGGCCAATAATGGATAATTAAACATATCCTAAGGAGGTAGATTAAATTTAAGAAAATCCTTATGTTATTTGGATTCACTTTTATTGGTCTTTTTTCTTTCCAATCTGATTTAGCAAATGCGCCAGTACCAGTAGATGAAGAAGTTATTCTGTTACCTGGAAGTGACACATTAGATGAAGATGACATTGAAACAGCCAAAAAACAAAGAGAAAAAGCGATGCAAGACTTGGCAGATCACCCGGAATTGTTTCAATTTGCAACTGAAATTGAATGAATAAATAAGGACTTCTTTATTGCAAAGGGGTTCTTTTTCTTGTTCATTTCTCTTGTTGAACTATGGGGGCAGGTCAGTTTAGTTTCAGTAAGGGTTATGAAATGGTTATGCCAGAATTGTTTAAAAAAATAACAAATAACGAATTTGACCCAAGAGATATTATCACACACAAAATGTCCCTTGAAGAAGCAAGTCATGGTTATCGAATTTTTAATAATCGTGAGGATGAATGTATAAAAGTCGTTTTAAAACCGTAATACTCTTCTCTTTCCAAAAGGCTGTTTTCACATACTTTGTTGCTATTTACCAGGTAGTGAGTTGTGGTTGATTTCCCCTCCAGATGCTCGCTTTCCGCGGGGCGGGCGGTGAGCCTCCTCGACGTAAACGCCTGTGGGGTCTCACCTGTCCCGCTGCTCCCGCAGGAGTCTCGCACTTCCGCTCCAATCAACCTTAAATAGTTTCGTTTTAAAAACATCAATCTTTACGAAAAGAGCCTTCCAAAAAGACTTCATACTGTGTATGGAAGTCTTTTTTTTTTGTAAAATTTTTTTATGGATAGGCGAAAAGTGGAAGTCTGAGTCCTATCTTGACATTGGCAGGAATCATTCATCATTAAGTATATCAATCTTTAACTAGGTGCAAATAAGGTAGGTTGCTGCTGCAACTCTTTTTCTTAAGGCACTAACGGGGCAGGTTGATTCAAGAGTAGTGTTTGGTCTTTGTTCAACAATTGGACCATTATGTGGAAAATCAGCAGAAACTTTTGAGGTCTTAATCAAAATAGTAATTAATCTACGGAAGTTGTAAAATAAAGGTAAGAATAGTTCTGGGGGGATTTATATCAATTATAATGCTATTAATCTTAGCGAGAAACTGTCCAAATTCAGTGAACACTGGTCGCCCAAAGTCATTGGTGAAATGAATGACTATCAGTTTAAGTTAGTTAAGATTCAGGGGGATTTTGTATGGCACGATCATAAAGACACCGATGAGGCATTCATCGTGATAGACGGCGAGATGTCCATCGCATTCCGCGATGGAGAGGTTAAACTTTCCAAAGGAGAAATGTATGTGATACCAAAAGGTGTGGAGCATAAGCCTTATGCTGAAAAGGAATGCCATATAATGCTGGTAGAGCCTAAAGGTGTAATCAACACTGGTGAAACTAATTTTAAACTAACTGCTGAAAATAATATATGGATTTAAACCGATAATTTTCCAGTTACTATCTTTGGATCAACATATAAAAGGAAGTTACATATTTTCCGCAACGGGAGCGATTCTTTAATAAGAATCGCTTTTCTTAATGAACTAACGGGTGTGTTAGCAGAAGATCGGAGCTGTCTTTAAGTCAGCTTTTTCTTCTTGATCTATCGAGGCAGGATAGTTCAAGAAGAATTAACACAAGAAGGTCGTCAATAAAGACAATCTTCTTGTGTCAATTTTTTTTTAGAATAAGGGATTTATAATTGGAATACTATGTAAAAATTAAAGCGAACAGAGCAGTTTTTAGGGTATTGATGGTGAGCGAAATGGGGGAAATGATTATCTTCGAGAAAAGTCCTATGATTCACTGATAAGACCGCAATCTAGGTGAGCGAGCCAAAAAATGAAGGCATCCTTAAAAGAGATGAAGAAGTCGTGTCAGAAAATAAATAATTCCCAATCAAAAAACCACACATCATGGTGTGGTTTTCATTTTTCTTCCTTTTATGCTTCTTTTACATCCATTCCCTTCATCATCGAACGGTCTTGGAGGCTTTCGGAACGCATGCTATATGCCACGAGCTTCTTCTTGTCCTGTTTTACGACATCCACATGGTCACCGTACACGAACACCAATAACCGAATATCCTTTTTGCCTTTTTTCGTATCGATGACCAATGGCTTAACACCGCTCTCTGGATGTAAAAACAAGGAATCGTTTCCAGGAAATATATGATTTTTCTTCAAAACCATCGCGTGGTTAACATCCTGAATCACTTGGTTCTTCTCTTCCCCTTCCAATCGTTTTCCGTCCATCGTGATTACGGTATTCCCGACACTAAGTGTTGGATGCATCTTAAATTTATTCAAAAGCCAATTGACGACATCGGTCGGAAGGCAGGTAACAACTAGTTTAAATATCGTTAAAATAATGGTCAAAATCAAAACGGGTCCTGTCATTTTTTCATCATCTCCGTATGTTATAAATGCCTCTATAAACAGCTGCCTCTATATTACCAAAAGAATGGACATTTTTTCTTTCGAAAATATGTCCATTCTCGTAACGTTTTCCTTTTGGGGCGTGCGGTATAAAATAACGGTCAGGGGGTTGCTTCCGCAGCTCCTTTCATATTGAAAAGGGAAGATTAGTGTATTCATAACGGGTGCTTTATTTCAATTACAAGGGTTGCTGCGGCAGCCTTTTTTCTTATGGCACTAACGGGGCACGATAGTTTAAGAACGAATGGGTTTTTAATGGTAAAATTAACCTGATTATAGTGATTAAGTGGTTTACCTGCAGTATAGAAAATAAAATAGGAGTTGTTTTATGTTTGACATTGCCTTGATTTTGATTATAGCTTCAGCTGGGGGAGTTATTGCTATTACCGGATTCCTCGTTATATTAGGTCGAAGAATTTTAGAACCTAAGAAAGAACTTCAACAAAAGGTAGATAAACTAGAAGAAGAGGTTCAAAAATTAAAAAATCACAAATAAAAACTAGCTTTAATGAATTAACAGGTGACATTAGCTGAAGATCAGAACTCTTTAAGGCAGCATTTTTAAAAATGTTTTAATGAGAGATAATTTGAGGGGGAATTTCAATGAGTAAAGCAATCATTTTTGATATGGATGGAACCTTATTTCAAACAAATTTAATTTTAGAACCTGCCCTAGAAGCAACATTTGAAGTACTACGAAAAGAAAATTTATGGGATAAAAAAACACCGATTGAACAATATAGGGGAATTATGGGTGTGCCACTACCGGTTGTATGGGAAACACTTTGCCCAAACCACTCACTAGAAATACGAGTAAAGAGCAATGAGATTTTTCATAAAAAGCTTATAGAATTAATCCAAGCACAAAAAGGTGCATTATATGCTGGTGTGGAGAGCACATTAAATGAGTTAAGTAAAAAGTATCCCTTATTTATTGCCAGCAATGGTCAGATAGAATATTTACAAGCAATTGTAGAAACTTATAATTTGGATAGGTTTATTCAAGATACATATAGTATCCAACTAATTAAATCTGGGAATAAATCAGATTTAGTGCAAATGGTGAAAAATAAAAATCAAATTGGAAAAGGTTACGTTGTCGGAGACCGGTCTTCAGATATATCTGCTGCTAAGGATAATGAACTTATCGCAGTTGGTGTGAACTTTGACTTTGCCCAAGAAGATGAATTAAAACAAGCAGATTTTGTAGTGAATAACTTCAAAGAAATCTTAGAGTTAGTTTAAATTCTAAAAGGCCGCCAATTGGTGGCCTTTTGAAAAACGTTTCAGGCTGATTAAGCAGCTGCTTCCTCAACAGTGTCGATTAAAAATAGAAGTGTAAAATTAAGGCTGACAGTTTTAAAAAATCACGGCTTGAACAGGTACGGTGAACCGTATCATAATTAAAAGGCCATGTGGTGGAAAAAGGTAAAACCTTGTTGATCGAATAAGTGCGCTAGCTGAAGATCGGAGCTGTCTTTAAGGCAGCTTTTTCAATGGAACTATCGGGGCAGGTTAGTACAACAAGCGCAGTGTATTCGTACTGCGTAGTTCGATATTTACACAAACACACTTATTTTTGTTAAAATTAGGTAGTATTAAATTATCATTAAGGGGCAATTGTTGTGCAAGAAATACCAGGACTTATATCCATTCTAATCCCGTCTGTTTTAACATTATTGATCATTAACTTTTTACTTGATATTGTATCCTTAAAAATTCAAGGAATGCCGCTCGTATTTCCGTTTATACTGTGTCCAATAGGAGCTATATTGGGATTCGTAGGCTATAAAATAAATCGCGATAAACTTTCGTTAGTTGGAATAATTTTCAACATCATTTTATTTATGTTCCCAATCTTATATAACATCATCGCTATACTTACACAAGGTCCATAAACTTTAGTGCAAAAGGGTTGGATTTTCCAATCCTCCGTTTTAAGAGATATATCGCACAGTTTGTTTAACTCTACAATAAGTCTTAAGAAACTAACGTGTGGTGCTTTGGCTGAAGATCGGAGCTGTCTTTAAGGCAGCTTTTTCTTATGCAACTAACGGGGAAAATTAGTTGTATAAGAAAATGTTAAATCAGAGAGTAGAATAATAGGGGGATGTTTATATGAATTGGAACTGGAATGAAACCACTATAGATTTTCCATTCTCTTCTGAAAACTTAAAGAACTTGTTAAAAACCATATGTAGAAAAGAAAACAGATTTTCACAATTTGAGTTTATTAAGTGGTGTGATAACTTTACAATGGCTTTTGAGGAAGATAAAGCATCCAATGAACTTGATGAAATGGCTTTTGGGATAGCACGAGATATTGAATGTCAATGGGATTTATTTTTGGTAAATACATACTCATTAAAAGAATTGCAGAATTTAGACCTTTCAAAAGTAGAGTTACCTCAAGATTGGTTTATAGAGTGGTTAAAGCAATTAAACGAGAATAAAAGGTAACTCCTTATTCCCCTAACGTGTCAGGTTAAATTATCAAACTCAGTATTGTTTTTTTTGGTTAATATTGAGATAAGGTAAGGCTACTATATGGGGGATGTAAAATGAGTAATTATAAAGTTGGTTATCACTGTAAATGTTGTGGAAATTATCACGATGAACTTCCCTTGAGTTATGGAAGTCCTATGAAGAAGTACCATTTGAAGAACAAGAAAAACGAATAGAGATGATTGAAGATATGTGTATAATTGATGATGAATATTTCTTTATTCGTGGATCCTTATGCAACTTTCGGGGCAGATAGTTGAACAACTTCATAGGTAATAATGTATTTTATATAATGGAATCACAAAAGAAGGACTATTTTTCTTTAACATGAGGTGAGAAGTAAGTGCGATTAACTACTGCATTAGATAATGAGGAATCTAAAGAAATAAGAAAATGGTTAGAACAATACATATTTCCAAACGATTTCCTTGAAGATGATTTTTTTAATACAAGTACAGTTTTATATTCGGTTGAGTTGAATAATCACCTTACTCTTTTCCATTCAGTTGTTCATAATCTAAAACCTGCAAAATTTTCTCCAGAAGATTTAAATGAATCTTTATTAGAAGGATGTAGAATATTTGGGGTAAATGAAGGGTGTAATTATTTTAATGTTAATGTTCACGATAATATTTCAAGGGTAATAGAAAGCATTGGAACTTATAGTTTAAAGAGACAGGATAAAACATCTGTACTATTTCCATTGTATTACCTATTGACTGAAAATACCGCAGGTGAAGGTGGTACTTCTTATACTGGACTTATAGGTAAGGATAAAGAATGGATGTTATCAATTGAGTTCGAGAATGAGATAATTTTTAAAGTTCATGGTAATGAAGACTTTTGTAATTTTGTTAAAAAAATATTATTACAGAATAAAGAAACATGAATGTAACCATTATTATTCAACTTTCAGGTGCTTTACTCAATAAGGGAGTTGCTTTGGCAGCTCTTTTTCTTATGGCACTAACGAGGCAGGATTGAATAACGTTCAATTTATCAAAAGAAGGTTGTTATCTGATATTCAACACATTTTTTAGAAATAGGTACTGTGGTTATATCGTTTATTACTTTAATTTAAGCATTTTTTATAACGTTACGTCATAGTCTTAAGTAAGAATAGAAGGAGGTTTGTATGTTTACGAAAAAAAAGATGGATCATTTTAGTTATTGTTTCTTTGGCTATATTCATACTATTGTACATAATCAGGTCTTTTCAAAGATGATGGTTCAATGAGTGGTTTCGTTACAAATGAAGGTAAGCAAGAATACATAAATTCTTATCATGAGGCAATGAGCTATTTACCACAACCTGTTGAGTCAAAAATGCTCAATACCGATTTTGGTAAAGTGAAGCTATACAAATTTCAAGAAGAGGAAACACCAGACAAAACACCGTTATTGTTACTTCCTGGAAAGGGGTCTGCTACACCAATGTGGGAAGCAAATCTCAATGACTTCTTAAAACACCGTCCGGTTTACACAATTGATTTGATAGGTGAGCCAGGGTTAAGTATAGAAACAAAACGTATCAAAACTAATATGGATCAAGCTATTTGGTTAAAACAAGTGCTAGAACAATTGCCAGAAGAGGAAATCAACTTATTAGGATTGTCATTTGGTGGATGGAGTGCGGCAAATTTAGCAATTAAGCACCCAGAAAAAATTCAAACACTCATATTAGTAGAACCAGTTTATGTTTTTGGTCCTATTCCACTAAAAATGATTCTAGTTTCGATTCCAGCTTCCGTACCAGCAGTGCCAAAATCAATAAGGGAAAGAATGCTTAGATATATCTCTGGTGGTGCTAAAATTGATGAAAGTGAGCCGGCTGCCAAATTGATTGAAACAGGAATGCGAACATTCAAAAGTAAATTGCCAATGCCAGAAAAGGTTAAAACTGAACATTTGAAGAAACTTAAGATGCCAGTGCTCGGAATTTTGGCTGGTCAATCGACTATGCATCATTCCGAAAAGTCGTTTCAAATCGGTTTAGAAAATTTAAGAAATCCATACAGTAATATGGTGTTATTTGAAGACGCCTCTCATGCTATCAATGGGGAGTACCCTGAAAAGTTGTTACAAACGATTGAAGACTTTCTAAAACATATTGAATAAGGGGTATGACCACGGCTATTTAGGTTCCAGGCATCTCATCATAATATAGTCATCGACACAAATGTGAATTGGTGATTATCGTGAGAACTTTGGTAGTTCATTAAGGATTACTAAAAATAATCAAACTATTTTATAAAAATTGTATCTGAAACAAAATGGATTCCTGTTTTTACACTAATATGTGGTTTCAAGAGGGAATTGTGGTCAATCTTGGTTTAAAAACTACACATAGACATTAATATTTTTATAAATGGACTTACTTGGAGAATTATAAATAGGGATAGTCCAATCACTATCCCTAACAATACATATGATTTCGATTAACGAGTTCTTCCGCCTAATTGTTGTTCAGCCATTTGCACTAAACGTTTTGTAATTTCTCCACCAACAGATCCGTTTGCACGAGATGTTGTATCAGCGCCAAGTGTAACACCGAATTCACTAGCGATTTCGTATTTCATTTGTTCTAGAGCTTGCTCTGCACCATTAACTACTAATTGATTATTGTTGTTATTTCTAGCCATGTTGTCAGCTCCTATGAATATAATGTGTTGCTGGTCATAGGTTTTGATATTGTTAAGAGTTATATACATAGATTTCAAAATAAATTAAGGCAATGATTAATTTAAATTAATACCATCTGTGGATTTAGAAGAGAGAGCAGAGGAAAACATTGAAGTCACCGGGTCGCAAGGAAGGGTTTCAGAAGCTCCGAAAGGCAAATAATCTGAGGGAGAGACTTTCTAAGGCAGGTTGCTTAGGCTGCCTTTTTCTTATGCAGCTATCGGGGCAGGTTAGTGGAAGAAGGAATTTTCGGGAAGATAACGAATAATGCATTAAAATGAAACGATAGGTGAATTATTATGAAAACAAATGATTTGCAATATCTTCGCTCAGGGTTAAGAGTCAAATGTGAAAAGGATGTAAATCCATCAGTAAGACGGACGTGCTTAAGCTTTGCGGTTTGGTTACGTACATATATGGAATTTCCTATAAGGGTTGTTGTATATCTAAAAACGGATTATCAACTTAAAACGAGAGATACAAGAGAACTGGCAAGTGCTACTTTTTTTGCACCTTATGATAAAACTGTTGAACCATACATAAGAATTGCAACAGGTGATTATGAAGAATTATTAGATAGTTACTATCGATTTTTGTGATTTGATTTTCTTGTTGAACAAACAGATGCGTTAGCTGGAGATCGGAGCTGTCTATAAGGCAGCTTTTTTGTATGAAAACACAATAGTAAAAAGCCATGCTAAAATAAACCCTCCATATTCTCATTTTTTGATGGGGGTAAATGTACTATGTCGTTATTTAACTGGTTATGCAGTTTGTTGTTCAGATGGAGCGATTGTATAGCCTTTCTTTTTTAGGTATTCGATCATTTTTAATTCTTTGTTATTTTGTTTTTCTTCAAGGTAATTTGAGCCTAGTTCATGATAAGGTTCTCCTGTTTTTAAGATGTTGTAAGTAATCGTTAATAGTAAATGGGCAGAAGCGATTCGTCCCTTCATTTTCCCCTGTCGTTTAGTAATCCTTTTTCGATGTGAAGCAATTCTATTATTTTGCCTTGATGTTGCTAATACACATTCTACGGCCATTGTTTTTAAAGCTTTATTTCCTTGTGTGGTTTTACTCGTTTTTTTTTACCAGCACTTTCGTAATTTCCAGGACTCACACCAGCCCAAGAGGCAAGATGTTTAGCTGACTTAAATACGGACATATCAACACCCATCTCCGCAATAAAAGTGGCTGCGGCAGCTTTGTTCACACCAGGTATACCATCCAATAATTCTACTTCCTTACGATAGGGGGACAGGAGTTGATCGATTTGTTTTTCCAATTCTTCTATGGTTTGTTCTAAATAACCCATATGATCCCAATGGTAACGCAACATATCACGATGATGACGGCGAATACGACCATTAATTGCACTTGCAATGTCAGTTATACTTGCTTTTGTTCGCCAATCCACCATTTTTCGAAGACCATCGGTCTCTATTTTTTCACCATTTAGAATCGCTTCAAGGATACGACGTCCCGATAAACCAAAAATGTCTGATAGAACGGATGTTAGCTTGATATTAGCATCTTGAAGGATTTTGTGAATGCGATTCTGCTCTGATGTGCGATGATGAATCAATTTTTTTCGATAACGAGTAAGATCTCGTAAATCACGAATATCCTCTGGTGGGACAAAATTGTTTTCAATAAGTCCGCATCTTAGAAGCTTGGCAAGCCATTCGGCATCTTTCACATCAGTTTTACGCCCTGGAACATTTTTGACATGTCTGGCATTGGCAAGAACAAGGTGAAAAGAACCTTCGAGTATATTCCATATTGGTTTCCAGTAGACTCCGGTACTTTCCATCACAACATCGGATACCTGCAGGGTAGCGAGCCAATCACTTAAAGCCAAGAGTCCCGTTGTTGTAGTTGAAAAAGTTTCAATAGAGGTCTTTGGCTTTTTATCTAATGGACCAAATAATACACAGGCTACTACTGTTTCTTGGTGTACATCTAGGCCAGCACACCGTTCAATCATTGCTTCCATAGGAGAAATCACCTCAAAAAAAATTAACAATACATATGACAGGAGATTTGTTACAAAAATTTTTGTATACGTACTAGTAGTACACTAAATGGTTCTTCCATACTGTCACAACCAGTTTCTTATACAGGGTATCTTCCTTAAGATCCACCAAAAAAAGTTCAGCCTGGTTGTATTGTTATTTTCCATTATTGTCAAGGGGTTAATGGGTTAGACTCTATTTTGAGTTTAGATTTTCGTAGTAGATGGTGGCGGCGAGGAGCGCCGCCATAGGAGTTTCTTATGCAACTAACGGGGGAGGTTAGTTCATTAAGAATTCACAATTATTTTGGAAATTTTTGTTATAATGAAGTGGATATTTAATACAGTTGTATTAAATAAAGGGGTGTTGACTTGATTGGTTGGTTAATTATTTTCTGTGAGATTGGATTTTGGGTGTTTGTTTTAGCAGGATTATTTGTTAGATATATTTTTAAGAAAAAGAAGCTTGGTACATTGTTGCTTATTTGTACACCAATCGTCGATATCATTTTACTCATTGCTACTGTTTTAGATTTAAAAAATGGAGCTATTGCCACCACCGTACATGGACTTTCTGCCATTTATATAGGGGTAAGTGTAGCGTTTGGGCATCAGATGATTAAATGGGCGGATGCGCATTTCGCTTATAAATATGGAAATGGTGAAAAACCTATAAAAAAGAAAAAATTCGGAAGGGAACATGCTAGACAGGAGCGCTTAGGATGGTTCCGGCATTTTGTTTCTTGGTTAATAGGAGGAGCTCTTTTAGCAGTGATGATCTTTTCGATTAATAATCCTTCTCAGACTCAAGCACTGATTAATACTTTAAGATTATGGACATTGATCTTGGTTATTGATTTTATCATCAGTTTTAGTTATACCTTGTTTCCCAAAAAAGAAAGGTAAAATTTTCTCTGAATCTTGAAAAATGTGAAACGAATATTGTAAGGAGACTTTATGATAAAAGAGTAAAGTCTCTTTTTAAATTGAATTAATGGAGGAGGTGCCAAAAAAGTCACTCCAAAAACGGATGCTCCTTTTCAATTAAAGGGTGCGTTAGCTGAATATTGAGCTGTCTTTAAGGTAGCTCTTTCTTTATGCAACTATCGGGGCAGGATAGTTCACTAAATATGGATAATTTTTCAATTTATATATTGTAGAAGGAAGAAGTGAGGGATGAAATTTGAGGATTTTCAAGATGTTTTCTTTGTGCATTTTAATGATAATATTCTTAAATGCTTGTAGTTTAGAAACTACAAAAACGAAAAGTGAAATTTTGGAAATACCTAATGAAGATGAATATACAACTTTATTAGTGCAAGGTGTTGATGAGGACGGGGTAACTTCCCAGTCAACTTCAAAGGTCATTACAGATATTAATGAAATACAGGCTTTTATAGAAAAAGTGAACAAAATGGAAGTTGTGCAACCTCCTAATAAGGAGTTATTGGAGAAGAGTAAAGAATTAAATAAAAAAGGGAATTACTTTTTTGTTTTATCCGATAAGGAAACCATGGATAACAAAGTATACACTATAAATTTTTTTAGTGATGGAAGGATTATGTTTCAAGAACCGAACGGAAAGAAGCGGGAAACAAATGGAGCAGAACAGAAAATGATGTATTTATCAAAAGAAAAACATACTGATGTTCTTCTTGAAATGAAAGAATTATTAAACATTAAGTTTTAATTAATCCTTAATCAACTAACAGGTGCGTTAGCGCCATAAGAGTGCCGCCAATTGACGGCCTTTTGAATACATTCAGATTCAAAAAAAATATAAACAAAATAAAAAAAGTAAAGCCAAATACTCTAGATTTTCGTCTAATATTTGTAATAAGAGAAAAAGCATATCCAATGTGATTGCGATTTCATTTAAAGTGTAATCATGAAAATATTTTAAAAGAATACCTTTACTGTTTTCTTCAACACTTACTAGTACTTCTTGGGGGGGGATCTGGCTACCCTTTTCCATTTTTTCGAATTTATCAGCCAGTATTACGTTAAGAGCGTTTTGAATGGATGCCTTTACAACGGGTGTTGACAATAATCCAATACTAAGCAATAGAATTGCAGCACTTGCAATAAACCCAATTAACCATTTTGACTTTTTTCTATTGTTATTCATTTCACTATAGGCTTTGTTAATTCCTTTTTGACTCATCAGTTCGAACTCTTTGGGTATTTCAATATTTTCGAGTTCTTGTTTAACTTAACCACACCCACAACGCCACTAAATCTTTGGCTTGATACTTACTCGTTCTTTGAACAAAACCGACCTTTTTGGCCAACTGTTTGAGAACATGAGGAGACAAAGATTGTTGCAATTCTAGTGAAAAGAGGTCCAGTTCATCTGAAACATCTCGGCACATAAAAAACCATCCTTTCTATCATATTACAGAAAGGATAGTGTTTTTTTCGTTTAGGGGCTAATGATTTGCCTTAGCTTGATGGGCATGTGGTAGGGACCCCTAGTTTGGATAGCGTCATGGAGGTACCCAATTAGAAAAAAGTTATAAGAAAGAAGTATTTTTACCATTAATTTAAGAAAACTGAATTCACAACATTCAGTTGTCTTTTATTTTAGTTACTTAGGTCGAAAAGGTTTGTTGACAAGTGTAATTACATATTATTATAATCAATTATATATGATATTGATAATCATTATCAATAATGGATAGGTGGAGATAGTATTGCTCAAAATGTATGAAACGGAATTTTTTGTTAGAGATGGGGAGACAGTGGAATGTTTTACATTCCGCCCAGTTGACTTTGATAAAGACTTGGATATGCTTTATGAATGGATGCACCAAAATCACATCGCACCCTTTTGGAAGCTCAATCTTCCTATGCCTGAGTTCAAAAAATGGTTACATAATTCGATCGAAGCTGAACATAAGGATGTCTACATTGGTACATTCAATGGAACCCCTGTTTGCTATCTGATTGCATACTCGGTCAAAGACGATCCGATTCGGGAGTATTACGATTATCAGAAAGGTGATTTAGGCATGCACTTGCTGATTGGACCGCGTTCATTTTTAAATAAGGAGGATGGACTTTCCATCATCAGAGCGATGATTATTTTCTTATATAATCAGTATGGGACAAAAAGGATCATCGGGGAACCGGATATCCGCAACCGAATTGTCATACCCATTTTAAAAAAATTGGGTGGAAAAGTGGTAGACAGAATCGACTTGCAGCAAAAGAAGGCATCCTTAATCGTTGGAGAAAGACAATCCGTTGAGAAAAAACTGAAAGAAAAGAATATCCAGGTAGAAATGTTGCACACGTTTACAGAACTTGGGAATGAATTGGTCTGATGGCGGTAAAAACAGCGATCAACCCGCAAGTAACCAAATTACTTAATTCCATTAGTAAAAAAATGATCGAACTAAACCATCCACCCTTGGATGTTCTGACACCAAAGCAATCAAGGGAGTTTTATCAAATCGCAAGAAGTTATTTCACACCGATTCCTGTCAATGGTGTAACGATTGAAAATACTTCCATCACTTCTGCGATGAGGCAAGAAGTACCAGTACGAATCTACACTCCTTTTGGTGAAGGCCCTTTCCCGGTTCTCGTATACTTTCATGGAGGGGGCTGGGTATTCGGGGATTTAGATAGTTCGGATAATGTATGTCGTTACTTTTCAAGTAAGGCTGGTATCGTCGTCGTTTCGGTTGGTTATTGCTTGGCTCCTGAACATAAGTATCCAGCTGCATTTCTTGATGCAGTCGAGTCCGTGAAATGGACGTTTCAAAATGTGGAAAAATTGAATGGGGACTCGACGCGAATTGCGGTAGGTGGTGAAAGCTCTGGTGGAAACCTTGCAGCCGCAGCAGCAATTTTTTTCAAAGGTGATGAAGAATTTAAACTGTCCCATCAATTCCTGATTACCCCGGTAATGGATTACAGCTTTGACACGTTATCTTACAAAGCGAATTACAAGTTTAATCTGACGACTGAGAAGATGAAATGGTTTTGGGCTCACTATTTGAACGATTCTTCTGAAGGCTCAGAAATATTCGTTTCACCTCTTAAGGTTCCATGTGCGAAACACTTACCAAGGACTTTACTTGTTACAGCTGAATTGGATCCTCTTAGAGATGAGGGTTTAGCTTTCGGCAAGAGACTGAAAGAAGCTGGCGTGAACTTAGAACTATTGCATTATGAGGATTTGGTCCATAGTTTCATCAATATGATCGGGACTGTAGATGGAGCAAAACAAGCACTAGAAGAAATGACAATAAAACTTCGGGAATTGTTGCATAATTGATATGTACACCAACCAAAACAATTAGGTTCCTTCTTAATAATCCTACTGTTGTTATTAAAGAGATTCAATTCAGTCGATAAACGAATGATAGATAAAGAAGGACCAAATAGAATCTAAAAAGAAGAAAGTGCTTGTTAAATAAAAAAAAGGATAGTTTTCTTGTTGAACGAACAGGGCGTTAGTTGAATATGTAGTATAAAGGGATCTTCAATCGAAGATTCTTTTTTCCTTTAGTATTAGGTCGATTATGTTAACTAAAACGAATTATGTTTTTAATTTTTAAAAAAACTCTTTCAATGTATTTTGTATTGTCGCGCTTTCTAATGGGCTAAGGAATTTCATTCTGTTTGGTCCCTTTCCTTTTTCGAAAGGCACTTATTCCTAACAATAATAGAGGAAGAAATAGCCTATAGGTTAAAGCATGTAATTATCGGTAATGTTTGGGGGTTTAATGAACTAATGGGTGCGTTAGTTCACTAAAAGAAAAAAGGAGAGTACATATTATACATGGCTAATATGTGCTCTCCTTTATTTATTAAGGTTTTTATAATTTGGGTCTTGATAATTGAAGTTCAGTTATAAAATCTCTATCCTCGAAGGGTTGCTCTGTTTTGTGCAATAGCATTGGAGAAATAAACAAATTTACCATCACAAAAAGTTGTCACACTAAAAATCAATATTCTCTTAGGCAGATAATGTAAAATCCAAGGGGCGGTGTTATTGATTCGAAGCACAAAGGACCAGGTAACAATGGTGGTACCCCATAATAGTAATATAGCTTATTTCATTTAACTACTTACAATTGTATTCTCTTCTTTGCATGCTTTAATGACTTCTAACCAATAATCCGGTTTTTGACCTTTAAACTTCTCTTTCAAATTGAATGTAGCTAATCTTTCTAATTTGTTTTTTGCTGCCTTAGACATGACTGAATTAAGATTAGAAGCTTCTAACATTTGGATAGAACCATCTAGTTCAATTGATCTTCTTAATGCATGAATAGACGTTCCCGTTACTAATCGATTCATGGTTTCTTTAAAGCTCTTGCTATCCATAGTTTCACTTATCGAATCTAAAACCAATTCTTCTATATTAAATTCATGGGCGGCCTCTAACAACTCTAAATAAAGGGCGGCTACTCCCTTCATATAAATACTACGGACTAGTTTTATAGCAGAAGCGTCGCCAGGATTCTCACTCACCTTAGTTATATCCATGCCGTATGGAGTCATTAATGCGATAAGCCGATCCACTCCGTTGCCACTTGCTGAAATAGGAACTTTATGTTTATAAACTGGTAAGGGCCCTAACATTGCTGCGTCGACAAAAAATGCATTCTTTTCTTGAATGTTTTTGTTAATATTTTGTTTTACTACAGGAGTCGAAGCCGATACATCAACGTAAATACAATCTTTCTTCAGATGGAGTTTTAACACTTCGCTAACCTCATAAGCTTTATCTGCTGGCACTGCTACCATGACTACATCAACTTCATTTAATACGCCCTCGGGATTAGAACGAAGCTCCACTTGCGCTTGTATAGCCCGTTCTTTTATTTGTGGACCGAAAGTAGGATGGTCTAACATGACATCATGAGCCAGGATCTTTTCTAAACCTTCTTGTTTTAATCCGACGGATAATTCAAAGGCTGCTTCTCCAAATCCAATAAAACCTAATTTCATTCTAAAGTTCTCCCTTCTTTTTATAGTCCATACGCTTTTATTTGTTCTCTCAACCAAGGAGGTTCAATGCTTCCTTCTGGTTTGCCTTGCTTGCGGGTTGTTTCATAAGCTGTAATGGTTTCTATGCGCGTTTTCTCATAATCTAGTTTTTTCTCTGCCTTAGAAAGAGCCACTTCAATCTTGTCTCTTGGAACCACAATAACACCATCATCATCACCAATGATCAAATCCCCTGGAATTACGGATACCCCTCCACAAGAAATAGGTTTATGAAGCTCACCAGGACCATCTTTAAGAGGACCGTTTGGAATAAATCCTTTTGCAAAAATAGGAAATTTTAATTCGCTAAGTGTTTCTTTATCACGAACTAATCCATCAATGATGACTCCTTCAAGTCCAATGGCTTTCGCAGCTCCTGCCATCAATTCTCCAAGGTAGGCGTTTGAAGTATGTCCTTTTCCATCCGCAACTAATACATAACCTTCTTTCCCATCATAGATAGCTTGATGAAGGAACAAATTATCTCCAGGTCTTAAGCTTACAGTTAGAGCAGTACCAACTACTTTCATACCTGGTGCTACAGGCTTTATTTTATAATCCATAGAACCTGTACATCCCATCGCATCTGATATAAGTGTAGTGTTAAGACGTTTTGCTCTTTCGATAATTTCTTCCGACAATAACGGTGCTAAGTTACTCAATGACATACACTCCTTTTACTTTTTTATGTTTCCATTAACTAAACAATTAGCTACTAAATGTAACTTGTTATCTTTGATGTACAATCAACTAAGATAACGCTTTCAAAAATTACATAATTTTTAGTGTATTTCCTGTCTCTTCAACACTTTGTCACGTTATTTTTCTAAGTTTATTGACAAAAAAAGATTTGTAGGTCATTGGAAAATCCACTATTTTTCTTAACTTTAGTTTTAAAGTAATAAATATTACTAAAACTTGTTTGGGGGTAATATTTATTACCAATAACTTAAATGTATACTAACAGCGTTATTTATTAAAGTAAACCCTTTTTTTAATGACATTGAAAAGAAACTGAATTTTAAGAAGAAAAAGGGCTTAAGAACAAAGAAAGCGAATTAGATTGTTAACTTGAAAGGTTCAATCACCTTTATTAGCTCATTTATTCCGAAGTGCTAATAGAAATTAATTTTATTTACTACTTATGAAGTAATCATGCATACGTTTATGCATACGTTCTAGAAGTTTCAGGTAAGGAAATTATTAATACTCTTATTAAGGGACTCTTTTTTACATTAATAAATAAAAATGATAAAATTCAATTGAATATCGTAATAAATACTTTATTAGAATAAAAAAATATAAAATTTACACTATAATATGTTCAATTGGAGCGAATCTTATGGAAAACCCAATATTAAAACTAAAAAACAAGATATCAGAATTAACAGAAACACAACAAAGAGTTGCGGACTATATTATTAAAAATCCTGTGGATGTCGCTTTTTTAACCGTAGATCAGTTGGCTGGAATTGTAGGAACTAGTACTACCACCATTATGAGATTGACTTTTAGTCTGAATTATTCGGGATATACTGAATTTCAAAAAGGACTTCAGGAACTTTTACGTAATAGAGCAGCTCCTCAAATTAGATTAGAGGCAAATTTAAAAGATTTAAATGAAAGTGATTTGTGGATTCGCTCTGCAGAAAGTCAACTCAATAATATTCAATCTACAGTAGAGATGATTTCCACGGAGAGTTTAAATAAAACGGTGGAAATGATTGTGTCTGCAGATCGAATATTTTGTACCAGTGTGAGAAGTGGATTACCAGTGGCACAACATTTAACTTTTGGACTTAATCGTCTACTTGGAAACTGTGAATTGATTGTTGCTGATTTAAGCGATTGGGTTGATAAAGGAATTAATTTTACTTCGAAGGATTTAGTCATCGCAACCTCTTTTCCAAGATACGCTAGAAGAATTGTTGAATTCGCGATGGCAGCTAAAGACAATAAGGCACAAATTATTTCTATTACTGATAGTTATTCTTCTCCTCTAGTTAAGTATTCAGATTTAGTCTTGCCATGTAATTCTAGTAGTATCGCTTTTCATAATTCACCAATAGCATCTATGCTTGTAGCAGATTATCTTGTAAGCGCCATAGCCATCAATTATCCTGAAAAAACCAAAAATCGTCTTGATGAAATTAATTCAATTCTTACCAAAATGAATTATCACTATAGTGATTAAATTTAAAAGGTGATAGGAGCAAGGATTCAATTGAATCCTTGTTCCTATCACCTTTTTATTTCTTCTTAACCAGATATCCTACTCACCATCATCTACTCTCTGCTTGATAAAAAAAGGTTTACTTTTAATAAGCATCCATGATAGTATGCTTTTAATAGTTAAAAATATTACAACATAAACTATAAATGTAAAAAATATTACTACAAAAAGAACATTAATTCTTAGGGATATAGTTTGTTTTCTCCAATTTCTGGTTTTGTTAAAAATATTCACCAGTATATGTCTGAATATTTCAGTAAAAGTAATTATTATAATATGCTGAATGACTATTGGAATCTAAGTATCACCGAATATTGCTTTATTTTTAAAATTAAAGGTTTTTGAAAACGTTATCTTTTTGAGTTTTTTTGTTTAAAGGTAATAAATGATCTTTATGTTACTTTAACTATTAGAAAAATTTCTTACATGTAATGAGCACTCTTTAATTAAAGTGGTGATTCATAAAAAAATTTAAAATGAAAAAGAGGTGTAATTAAGTGAATAATTTAAAACTGTAAAAATCAGATGAGACTATTAAAAGAGCAAGATACCAGCGTATTGGTAATATTATCTTAACGGATCTAATGATCAATTGGATGTATAATTACTAGTACTTCAAGATATGGTTCATAGCAACAATTATAGGGGAATTCAATAATGTCAATTTTGTAAACCCTTACAATGAAATGATGTTAATAGTCCATTAAGCAGTGCTAACTTATACTATAGAAAATTTTCATATATGATTCGAAATAACGTATTCAACATGTATTCTAAAAATTCAGGGAAGATAAAGAGGGGGCATACTATGTTAACATTTCTGGGATTTGCCATGATTGTGGTATTTATGTATTTAATCATGAGTAAGCGCTTATCAGCGTTCAGTGCACTTACGGTTGTTCCAATCGTTTTTGCGCTAATTGCAGGATTTACGGATTTAGGACCGATGATGTTAAAAGGTCTCGAGACTATAGCTCCTACTGCTATTATGATTATTTTTGCCATTCTTTATTTTGGTGTATTAATTGATACAGGATTATTTGATCCACTAGTATCAAGAATTTTAAAAATGGTAGGCGGTGACCCATTAAAAATTGTACTGGGCACTGCAATTTTATCATTGGTAGTTGCTTTAGATGGTGATGGTACTATTACCTACCTTATTGTAGTAACAGCTTTTCTTCCTTTATATAATAAACTGGGTATGAATAAACTCATTTTGGCCTGCATTCCTGCATTAGCGATGGGGGTTATGAACTTGTTACCGTGGGGGGGACCAGCTGCCCAAGCTACGGCGGCGGTAAAAGTGGATATAATAGACTTGCTTTTGCCAATCATTCCTTCTATGATTGCGGGTGTGTTATGGATTTTAGGAGTGGCTTACTTCTTGGGTCGACGTGAGCGTAAGAGATTAGGAGTTATCGATATTGAAGCTTTTAACGAAGAAGAAATTGCTGCTGCAGTTGAGGTAGGAATGGACTCATCAATAAAACGACCTAAATTATTTTGGTTTAACCTAGGCCTTACGATTTTAGTATTGGCAGCTTTACTTACGGGCTTCCTACCGTTGCCTGCGTTATTCATGCTCGGCTTTGCCATCGTTATGATTGTAAATTATCCAAACTTGCAGGACCAGAAGGATCGCTTACACGCACATGCAGGTAATATATTAACTGTTGTCTCCATGATATTTGCAGCAGGTGTATTTACTGGGATTATAGATGGTACTGGCATGGTTAGCGCGATGGCAGATACCCTAATAGCAGTTATTCCAGACTCTCTCGGACCAAAATTAACAGTCATTGTTGCACTTATAAGCATGCCATTTACATTTTTCATGGCGAATGCTCCCTTTTATTTCGGGATTATTCCGATTATGGCAGAAACAGCTGCCAACTTCGGTATCCATCCGATGGAAGTTGGACAAGCTTCTTTATTAGGACAACCCTTGCACTTGTTAAGTCCACTCCAAGGTTCTATCTATATATTAATGGGGCTTCTTGGTATAGAAATAGGTGATCATATTCGCTTTACAGCCAAGTATGCGGTAGGTACAGCATTAGTTATGATAATTGTTGGTGTATTGTTCGGAGTACTATCCATTTAATTATATAAACATAATAAATTCCAGAGAGCTAGTATTTCAAAATAGCTCTCTCTTTTATTGGTCTAGAATTACTTATTATTGTAACTATTTTATTTCACGCTTATTTATAAAGTACTAAAAAGTTGATTTTACTTTTTAATAAACTTCTAATGCACCAGGATTAAGCAGCGTACAAAAGCTTTAAAAAAAAGAAGTCCAGGAAGCTTAGTTAGCCTTGGTATAGCAATGGGTAATGGAGATGAATAATTATTTTTTTTGCTGATCTTTACTAAAAAAAACAGTGAATACGGTATAGCTTTTGCATAGAAAAAGTATAGGGTTAATTTAACTGAAAATGTATGTGAAATTTTGTACTTAAACTAATGGGTGCGTTAGTTGATTAAGGAACACAAATATGATCAATCTCTTTTTAATAGTATAAGGGCATTTTTCAAAACATGCCCTTTCTATTTATTCATTTATCAAGGTTGTTTGTATTAATTTGATCAAACTTTGTGGTGATCCCATGATCCGTTCTTTTTTTTATTTTTACTCTGTATAAATTAATCGCTCCTAAAGCTACAGATATTCCGGCCAAATATAGGGCATGTTGATAACTGTTCAATAGATTAACGACTAAACCGAATAAAGAGGGTGCTATGACAATGAATAATTGATTTAATGTCAATGCTGAACTCACCGTTAAACCTATAAAACGTGAATCCGATTGCTCTGTGATACAAGCAATAAAAATGGAATACCAACCAATGGCTACAAAACCCAAAAGAAAACAAAATAATAGCATCAAGATTTTCATATCAACAGTCATGATGAGTGGCAGCATAACTGTAAGAATTACGGTAACAGCCATCACAATAAGCAATAATCTTTCCCTTTTACCTTCAAAGAATTGATCACTCGCCCATGCGATGACTACCCGTCCAACCATACCACCTATTAAAACGACGCTTAAATATTTTCCTGCCTCTGTTAATGCATAGCCCCCTTCGTTATGCAAATAACTCATAAAATGCCCAATGATAATCATCTGTAATGACATCATCACAACACCTACTATATACATCGGATATAACTCTTTATTATTCTTGATGACACTCATTTTCTCCTTGAACCCGACCGAGGTTGATCCCGTTTTACCCGTTCTTTCTGGTTCGTTATATAATATTAGGAAGAGCAGCCCTCCCATTATTGCTACGATCCCTTGTACTATATGTACTGATGACAAATTGAAATGATAATATGTATAGGATAAAACTACAGAGGCTAGAGATCCTCCAAGCGGTATTCCCGTCTGTCTTATCCCTAGAGCCAGACCTCTATGTTCGTTTGGAAACCATTTTACGATGGCTGTGCTTCCACCGGTTTGAGCACTTCCGTACCATATACCGACCAACAATAATAAAAGCAGCAATACAATATAATCATTAACAAAAACTAGCGTTAAAGCTGAGAGGCCCAATAAAATGTTCCCCCACCCGATAATGTGTTTTTCCCCTTTTATATCCATCAAGTAACCGAACGCCAGCATTGAAAACATCGGACCAATATTGACCGCTGAAACAATGAAGCCTGTTTGAAGTGGTGTTAAATTCCATTCAATTTGATAAAATGCAGCGATGGGTCCCATGCCATATGTCACAAAGGTTGCTGCAGTTTGGGATAATGTGGCCACCAATACGATTAACCATTTATAATATGTATGCATTAAGAAATTCTCCCCCTATGCTTGATGTATCGTTCAATAATAATTCGGTGGGATAAATTCTTATTTTTAGCTTCTAGCATTATCTAGTCTCCCTTACTTATTAACTAACTAGAGTTTACTCTGACTGCCCAGAAGCGTAAAATGGAGGAAAATGATAGGGTTCATAAATTTTTTTTATAGGGTGTGCCAACTATATGAACATCAAAGAAATAGCATTGAAAATTGAAATATTAAACCGTCAAAATTTAAGTAAGTCTGCAGAAATCACGAACTATACTCAATCCGCCCTTACGGCTAAAGTGAAAAAAATAGAGTCGGAAATTGGAAAACTTGTTTTTAAACGCACGCCCCAAGGATTGAAAATCACTAGCGTAGGAATACAGTATAAAAACTATCTTCAACTTATTTCACAAGAGTACGAAGAATTTTTACAAAACATTGGTGCCATTCAAACTAACTCTAAAGTGGATTTTGGCACATCACATACAACCTTGAAAATCTATGGTGCCCATATCGCGAATACTTTGAATATGAAGAACGACATTCAAATGGATGTGGATTTCGCCGTAGATTCCAGTAATGCCATAAACCAAAAAGTGCACAATTCTGAATTAGATTGTGCACTCATTAGTGAACCTATTAAGAAATATCCCGACTTAACTTATGACATCGTTGCATCCGAAACATTCGAGATCATTTCAAGTAAGGACCATATCATCAATTTTGATTGGAAAACACCTATTACATTGCTCGTATTGAGTAAAGGTTGTATGTATACAAGAGCTGTGACCGAATGGCTTATGAATAATCAAATACCATATAAATTAAAGGAAATAAAATCAATCAGCAGTATCCAAGATTTTTTGCAAATCAGCAATACCATTGCAGTATTGAATACTAAGCTTATAGATTTATATAACTATACAAACATTCACTTTTACAAATTAAGCTTTAACAATGTCATTAATACCGTTTTCGTTTATAAGATGAACGACCGCGAACAGAACAATATCGTACAATTTAAAAATGTTCTGAAGACGATTGGATAATTACAAAAAAGAGGTTTTATCTTTAGAGTTGCTTTTTGGCAGCTCTTTTTCTTATGGAACTATCGGGGCTTTTAATTTGATATCGTTAATTCACCATTAAGGAATGTGATTTCCTGTGAGAGCAATAAATAAAATTAACTTAGTTACAAAGCTATTAATTTTTTTAATTTTTGTCTCTTTTAATACATATATTTGTTTTTATGCAAAAGACAAAACAGAAGGTATAGTTACTGCGTGTATAGGTATCTTTCTAGTGATTTTGGTTGCAACTATGGGATTTCTTCAAGATAGAAGCAACCATATGTATAAAAGATAAAGAGGATGAAAAAGATGAAAAAGGAAAGGCAAAAAAGAAGGTTTTTCAAAGGGATAATGATTGAATTTCGTGATTCAATCTTATATGAATTCGTTTTTAACCTCTTAACTATTATTCCAAGAATGATAGTTCGTTTAGTAAAAAGTTTATTTTAACTAATTGTGTCGGAAGTAAGTCTTAATGAACTAACGGGGCGTTAGCTGAAGATCAGACTTGTCTTTAAGGCAGCTCTTTCTTTAACTAAAGGGGCAGGTTAGTGGAATAAAAAATTTTCAAACGAAACCAAAACGAAAACCTTTAAATGGTAAAATTGAAAAAAATTCATTTTTATCATTAAGGAGGATATAATTTGAAGAAAATTTTTACTGTATTATTTTTAATGATGGTTTTAACAGCTTGTGGATCTAACAGCACTAACAAGGATTTTAATTCGGATACCACTAATTTGGAAACCACTAAAAAAGATACTAATTCGGAGGAAATGACTGAGCATAATTATCAATTTACAGGAGAAAGCGAACTGAATTATGGGGAGAGAAAAACGAATAAACCACTCATTCTAGCAAAGATAGCTATGAACTTGTATTAAAATATAAGGGGGCTTTGAAAGAGTTATCTTCCATGAAAAACCTGGAATATACTTATGAAACAACCACTTCAAGCGGAACTAAAACTGAGGCATACAAAGAACCACCTAGTGAAAAAGTATTTACAATTAGAGGTGGATCAGAAAATGGAGCAATAATAGGTGAAGGCGAAGTTATAAAAGTAAATGTAAAATGGGTTGGTTCTGAAGAGTCATTTCAATTGCATAATAAGGCTAAGTGATTTTGTTGAACTAACGGGTGCATTTCCAGGAGCTGTTCAGCAGCTCCTTTTCTTATTCAACAAACGAGTTGTTTGATTGAGTGCCGGCTCATGTTATAATGAATAACTTACGAAAATTACTATTTTGAACGGATGCCTAGAAAAGCCTCCGATAGCGATTAAATATGGAGGTGTAAGAGAATGAATAAACAATGGACGATTGGTCAAATTAAAGAATTTGTTGAGAAGAATTCGGAAAGTAAGTTGCTGACGACGGAATATCACGGTTTTTCTCAAAAGTTACTATTTAAATGTACATGTGGAAGCAACTTTGAAAAAACATTTAAGAAATTTAAAAATAATAACCAACGTAAATGTGATGTGTGCCAACCGCCTAAAGCGACTCGATAACGTATACAAAGAAACGAAGTGCTGATTTCTATACTACCTTATCAGGAGCAAAAGATCAGGGTTAAAGGTGAAGCCACCCATTTGATCCAACAGACAAAAAGGTTGCTGAGGCAGCCTTTTTTTTATGGCACTAACAAGGCAGGTTGGCTGAAAAGGGACGAATTACCAGTACAAAAGTTTTGATATTTTGAGATAATCAATAAGCAACAAGTCTTTAATAGACTGGATTTGTTTAGAAAATATTATACAAGTTTGGGTGGTAAACATTTCATGGGGAATGTACTACTGAGGCTGCCAATCGGAATATGTATTGCAGCCTATATAAGGCAATGCACAGATAAAATTATAAAAAATGATAGGTTCCATCAAATACATAGTTAAATAATTTTCTTATTGAACTAAAGGTCGGTTTAGTAGAAGATGGAGTCGCGACGAGAGCTCTTTTTTCCCGTAAAAGAACAGGCATGTTATAGTATAGGAGAACCGGATTTTATAATATCTGTGGTAATCTTAATCATCAAAGGAGTTTATTCATAATGCATGTGCTACAAAAAACACAAAAAATAGTTCGCTATCAGAATCAACAGGGCAATATACATTACGGTATTGTTGAGGATGACATGATATTACAACTGTCTAGCAGTTTTGCTGAACTTGTCAACAAGGAAATAAAGTATGACGGGGTCGAGCTGAAATATAGTGACGTGAAAATCTTGGAACCTGTAAAACCTTCGAAAGTGGTTAATTTCGGCTGGACATATGCAGGTCATGCGAAGGAAACGGGTGGAGAGGCAAACCTTGTTGAACCATTCTTATTTTTAAAGCCATTATCTTCGCTTATTGCAGACAAGGAGAATATTATCCTTCCTCCAAACGAGCTATCCAATCAAGTGGAACTTGAAGGGGAAGTGGCCCTTGTCATTGGAAAGCGCGGAAAAAACATTAAAGAAGAAGATGCGCTTGATTATGTATTCGGCTGCACGATATTTAATGACGTGACAGCAAGAGATCTTACAAAAAAAGATCCACAGTTTACGCGGGGCAAAGGATTTGATACATTCGGACCTTTGGGACCATGCATCGTTACCGGGGTAGATCCTACAAACTTAAGGATTGTGACCACTTTAAACGGCCGCGTTGTCCAAGACGGAAATACCAATGAAATGTCTCTAAGCATTCCATTTTTGATCAGCTGGCTTTCACAGGTAATGACACTGGAGCCCGGCGATATTTTGGCCACGGGTTCACCATCTGGCAGCTGCATGATCAAGTCGGGGGATGAAGTCGTTGTTGAAGTCGAGAATATCGGTCGGTTATGTAATGGTGTCCAGTAGGATTTGCTGGAATTCTTAATACGTTAAAAAAGATCAGAGCTGCCTTTAAGGCAGCTTTTTCTTATGCATCGGGCAGGTTAGTTTAATAAAGAATGGATAAAGTATCTATGTAGATAAACATTTGGGGTGTGATTGAAACGAATAACAGGCTATTAGAAATATAAGTGTTGGATGGGAAGATACACTAGATAATGACGACTGGTATTTTGGTAATTCGAAAAGTCTATTATTTCGATGAAGAGCCAAGTAATCCTTCATGTTAGCGGAATGCTTGACCCTTCAGTTTCGTTTACCTGCAAGCTCTTCTTGGAAAAGCAAAGAAGTCACGAGATTGTACTTATTTAGCATTGCGCGGGGGCTTATTAGTTGGATAAATTGCTTTTTCCAAGTCTTCTGTTGCAATCACGGGGTCTACTGTATTGCTTTTAGCCTTTCCCTTCTGACTATTGCCTTTATCACGCTTTTGGCTCATGCCTAGAACCTCCCTCCATGTAGCTTCATTTGTTAAGATGGACTATTAGATGGCGACTTATTCACCAAACGAGTGAAGGGCCTCGTTTTGATTTGAAAACATCCATATAGCATTTAATATGTAATGGTGTCAGCTATTGTTGATAGACGATAATGAATATTAAAGTCCATACTTTGTTATCTTTTTATAAAGAGTAACTCTTGAAAAGCCTAATAAGGAGAAGCAAAGCAGCGGAACATATATGATGATTGTCCGGTTATGTATAATGAATTCATATCTTTCAAATGTAATCACACTGAAACCGAGATTTTATTTTGACAGAAAGCCCTTTTTATCCTGTAGAAGTCTACTATGGCAATCTGTCTTAAAGTTGCCAATTCCGATTACTATGTCCTATTGGTGCTTTACGGCATATAAAAATAAAAGTAGACGGTACAGCTGGAATCTTAGAGATTTTCACTGTACCGTCTATAAAATATTCAAGGTTTTTATTGTATTTGAGAATTTTTTTTGGGATACGGCTGTATATAGAATCCATCCGTTTCTGACCATTCTCCATATAGGATATCCTCAATTTTTTTATAATTCCTCTTCTGAAGCCCTTCCAGAAGCCATTCTTTTGATTTTTTCACGGATCGAAGTTCTTCCTCTTTTATTTGGCCTTCTTCAATTACTAAGATAGAAGGTGCTTCATCCCTAGGATTGAGGTCAAGCATATCTGGTGTGATGCTTCCCGCCTTAGAATGAAGCTTTACACTGATGTCCCCGCCAGGCTCAAGATATAAATCTCGCACTTCCCGGAGAGTGAACACCCCCTGTTTCCGTAGCATGGTTCGAACCTGTTCAATTTCCAGGTGATTTTTTTTCATTTGTTTTATATCCAATTCGCCATTACGAATAATCAAAGAAGGATGTCCTTTGAGCAACTTTTTCATGCGATCACTTTTTTGAGCGCAAATCTCAATGATATAAACGGAAATCCCCCAAAGGCAAATGGCAAATAGAATCTGCCAGATCGACACTTTTTCATCGTAAATGCCTTCTTCCAGAATGCCGCCTAATACTAAAGCGTAAATAAAATCAAAAGGGGTCACTTGAGACATTTCTTTTTTTCCAAGAAGTCTTGTCACTGCCAGGAGTCCAGCCAGCCCAATCACCAGCTTCGTTGCTATTTCCAGATAAATCATTTTACCACCTCATCTTTTTTTCCCTTTCTCCCTTTTAACAATCATTTAAACCAAATTGTACCTGGTATTTATTTCACACGCAGAGTACCGTTTTCTGCAATTCTATTAAATAAGAATACCCAACATCAGAGGCGGTATTGTCCTATTAAATAAAAGAAGACGGTACAGCGAGAATCTATAGAGATTTTCACCGTACCGCCTATTTTTAAATGAACATAAAGTTGTTAACCTGCCTATTCATTACCAATCATTTTTCAAAACAATTTTTCCTATCGCCTTGCCTGACTCCATGTACTCATGAGCTTTTGAGACTTCATCAAAGGTGAATATGTTTGGATCCACAAGCGGGCGCAGCTTACCTTCCTCAACCACCTTGGCAACCTTCTTCAAAATCTCTCCATATTGCTTATGCATGTCCTTATTTAATATCTTCAACAACATAAAGGTAACATGCAGAGAAAGTCCCTTTGAATGCACTGGGGAGAGGTCATGAGTCGAACGGGCTGCAATGGCTGCCACCGTTCCATGTACCGCAGCCGCCTCAAAAGAGCGATCAAGGTTTTCTCCGCCTACCGTGTCAAACACAACGTCAAATCCTTTTCCGGCTGTATATTTTTGTACATAGTCATGAACGCTTTCTTCTCGATAATTGATCGTTACATCTGCCCCAAGGCGCGTGCCAATCTCCAGCTTCTCTTGCGAAGAGGCAGTTGTATAGACTGTCGCGCCTTGCCATTTGGCTAGCTGAATGGCAATGTGGCCTACACCGCCGGTTGCTGCATGGATCAGTATATCTTGACCAGGGACTAGATGTGCCCGATTGAATAATGCTTCCCAAGCGGTAATGGCAACTAGTGGTAAAGCAGCGGCTTCTTCCATCGTCAAATTTTTCGGCTTGTGAGCAAGTAAATCAGCATCTGCAAGCATGAACTCTGCAAGTGCACCGCCAGTCCCTTTAAAACCACCCGCGCATCCAAACACTTCATCGCCAACTTTAAACTCAGTAACTCCTTCTCCCACTGCAGATACCAAACCTGCGACATCACCATGTAAAACGGCTGGAAACTCGGGGGCAACGGCTGGAACTGCACCAGCACGGACTTTCGTATCAATAGGATTTACACTTGAAGCCTTGACTTGAATAAGTACATGTCCAGGTTTTAATTCGGGTTTTGAAACCTCTTCAAGCTGAAATACGGATGGATCACCAAAAGATTGAATGATTTGTGCTTTCACTTTAGTCACTCCTATTTATTTTATGGGGAATTTTTCATTGCCTATGCCTGTTAAGGATTGCAGGGAATAGGATGAAATGTAAGAATATTTAGTCTTTGTTTGTAAAATCAATGATACTTTATCTACTATAAAATTAAAAGTTACACACATTATTGTTTAATAGAATAAAATTTGTAATATAGTATACTGACTTTATAATTTGAACAGGTGCTTTAAGGGAGTTACTTTGGCAACTCTTTTTTTATGCAGCAAAGGGGCAGATTAGTTGAAGAGTGCTGTTTGGCCTTTATTCAACAATTGGGCCAGATGATGAAAAAGGAATTCTGGAATGATTGCAGAATCTGTAGAACAGTGATGATGGAGGTGTATTAATGGAGTTAAGACCAGTAGAAAAAGAAGAATATAGTTTCATTGAAGACTTTGTATATGAGGTATTCAAAAATACCGCTTATTCAAATGGATTAGCTGAAAAAGCTTTGGTAAGAGAGATCCGGGAAAAACCCTATTATATTCCACAGCTTGATTTAGTTGTTGAGGAAGAAGGGGTAATTATAGGTCACTTTATCCTTTCAAAACTTCCAATTAGTAATAGGTATGAAAATGAAATGTTGATGTTATCACCAGTTTCGGTGGCAATTAATAAACAGCGTCAGGGTGTTGGTACGTATATGTTGCAGGAAGGTATTAAATTAGCTGCTAAAATGGGGTTCAAGGGAATGATTGTTGAAGGAGATGATCGATACTATCAACGCTTTGGATTTAGAACATCAACTGAATTCGGAATCTATGCGTCCAAAAAAAATCCTCCACCTTCTGTTGAGAATTTAATGGCTATGGAGTTGTGTGAAAATGGGTTGGGAAATATCTCAGGTGAAGTAGATTATTCGATTTATACTGCATTGACACATTGACAGTCATATCGATCCTATACAAATTCAAGATTTTGAGGAAGTTAAGCCATGAATCGGAGGTTAATCAATCTTCACTAAAGGGCGATTCTTTATGAACTAACAGGTGCTTGCTTCATTACCAGGAGCTGATCAGCAGCTCCTTTTTTGATGCAATAATATGGTAAAATGAGTAAAAAAGGAGGGGCATTATGAAAGTGGTTCTTCAAGCAATTATAGGTTCAATTTCCATTCATATAATCTATGTAGTCGTTATGATGCTAGTCGGTTATATAAAAACGAAAAACTATAAACCAGGTATTGAGAATGCATGGGGAAAAGTAGAAAACCTCCAAAACCAGGTAGAGTGTGTGAGTGTTACGCCCCCTCATTTTTATGTTTTATCATTTTTAGGAGTTTCAGTAATTTGTGGAATTGTAATTTTATCGTATGAAAAGTTAATGAGCTAACGGGGTATGTATATTATTGAATGGACTTAATGATTAAAGGGGGATAAGGATGGAAATTCGTTCAGTGAAAGGGGCAGATTACTATGTCATATCGCCGCTGATCAATGAGTGGTGGGGCGGAAGGCAAATGTCTGATATGCTACCGAAATTATTCTTTGATCATTTTACAAATACAAGTTTCATAGCCGAAAAGGAAGGGAAAATAGTCGGTTTCCTGATAGGGATTTTATCTCAATCTCAGCCTGATGAGGCATATATTCACTTTGTCGGAGTGCATCCTGAATACAGAAGAAATGATATCGGCAGACAGTTATATAATCAATTTTTCGATGTCGTTAATCAAAATGGCCGCAATGTTGTCCGTTGTGTAACGTCTCCGGTCAATAAATCTTCAATCGCCTATCATACCAAGATGGGATTTGAAATGGAAGAGGGAGATACATTCATTGATGGTGTTTCAGTGCACTCTGACTATGACGGACATAATCAAGATAGAGTTTTATTCATGAAACAGTTATCAATGAACTAAGGTCGACCAGTAAAAATCGGTCGATCTTTTTTTATAGAATCCACTAAGGCAGGACTGTCAGCTAAAGCGGGTTTTATTCATTGCCAATGCGGCCTGGAATAGCACGTACAATACCCGTTCTTTGTAATATTTCTCTGAAGAACCTCATAATTATCTAATCTGCTCATTGTATGCCCCCTTCATTTCTTCTTAGGCAGCTCTTCTTTTATGGTCCTATAGGGACAGGATAGTTCAACAAGGATAAGATATAATTTGGATTAATATACAAAATTTTAATGAATATAGAAAGGAAGCATGAATATGACAGAAATGGTACCACTGACATCGGAGAATTTGGAGCTATGCATCGAACTCTACATGAACGTTTTTAATCGTGAACCATGGAATGAAAGATGGACCTATGAAACGGCTAAAGAGAGACTTTCCGACTTATTGCATACACCTAAATTTCTTGGGTTTTTATTTCATATTGATCATAAACCAGTTGGTTTCATTGCTGGAAATAGTAAAGTGTCTGATCAAGGTTTAACGTATTATTTGGCAGAACTTTGTGTGAATAATCAAATGCAAGGCAAAGGGCATGGCTCAAAAATGCTTCGAGCCTTGGAAGCTGAACTGCAGAAGAGAGAGATTAAAAGTCTATATCTATTAACGGCCAATGAGGGGCTTGCAGAAGCATTTTATCTGAAAAATGATTATGTTGTAAACGAAGATAGGGTGGTCATGAAGAAAAACTTTTTTTGAAAAATAGTCAAGGGACGTGATGGGATTTTGTCGAAATCTGTAAAGTTGTATCAATTAAGCAGAAAAATACATAAATGGACTGGATTGATTTTATCCATCTTTTTCATGTTCATCGCAGTAACTGGCCTCGTGCTTGTTTATATGATACCACTCGGAGTGGCTGATGAGTTACGTATGGGGAAAGAGGCAAGTCCAGATCATGCGATACCCATGGAGAAGGTCGTGTCCATTGCTGTGTCTCAGGATCTACCAGGTGCGGATTCGGTTGAAGATATCTTTAGAATCGAATATAGACCAAGTGCAAATGTGTACCAGGTTCGCTTTAATAACGGTCAAGGTGTTCAAATGGATGTGAGTACGGGAAAAGTGTTATCCACAAATCCAGATTACTCGACTTTCCTCATTACATTACATGATGGAACCTTCTTTGGTGATTGGTATAGATACAGTATCCTCACAATGACGGGTTTATCCTTAATCCTGCTGTCGTTTTCCGGGTATTACATGTTCGGGTATCCTCTCTATAAGCGTCTAATGGCGAATAAAAGGAAATCTTAATATGAGGTGGTAATGTGTCTATAAAAGGTTTGAATCACTTTTTATTTTCAGTTTCTGATTTAGACAGTTCCATAGAATTTTATCAAAAGGTTTTTGATGCGAAATTATTAGTTAAGGGCAGAACCACAGCCTATTTTGATTTGAATGGAATGTGGATTGCCCTGAATGAAGAAAAAGATATTCCCCGTAATGAAATAAGCCAATCATACACACATATCGCCTTTTCCATAGAAGAAGCCGACTTCATGAACATGTATGAGAAACTGATCGGATTGAATGTAAACATTCTGTCAGGACGTCCAAGAGATGAAAAGGATAAGAAGTCCATTTATTTCACTGATCCAGATGGTCATAAGTTTGAGTTTCATACAGGGACTTTACAAAATAGAATAGATTACTACAAACAAGAAAAAGCACATATGGAGTTTTTCGACTGATAGTAAGCTATTTTCAAATGAAAAGGGGAATGTTCATGAAAACTATTGGCCTTATTGGCGGCATGAGCTGGGAGTCATCGTTGGAATATTATCGAATCATCAATGAAGAGGTAAAAGCCAAATTAGGAGGATTGCATTCAGCCAAGTGCATTTTATATAGCGTGGACTTTGAGGAAATCGAACGCTGCCAAGCTGAAGGGGATTGGGAAAGTTCCGGCAAATTATTAGGCGATGCAGCTCTGTCTTTGGAAAAGGCAGGTGCCGAAATGATACTAATTTGTACAAATACGATGCATAAAGTGTTTGGATATATTGAAGAAAAAGTCAGTTTACCGATTTTGCACATTGCTGATTCAACGGCAAAACAAATTCAAAAGACCAAAATCAGTACGGTTGGTTTACTTGGCACTAAATATACGATGGAGCAAGACTTTTATAAAACACGAATTGAGACTAATGGTATCAAGGTCCTGATACCAAGCGAAGAGGATAGAAAAGTAATCAATAAAGTGATTTATGAAGAATTATGTTTAGGTGAAATTCAACAATCATCAAGGCATTATTACAAAAAAGTCATCAAGGAGTTAGTGGATGATGGAGCGGAAGGAATAATACTAGGCTGCACAGAAATTGGATTACTAGTAAAACCAGAGGATTCCGAAGTGCCATTATTCGATACAGCTGTCATACATGCCATCGAATCCGTCAATATGGCAATGGAAAAATGAATTGATCACATTGTGCTTCAATAAGGAAAGTTGCTGCGGCGGCCTTTTTTTTTGTGGAGCTGAGGTTAGGTTAATTCAGGTAAAATAACCAAATTAATGTAATTGTGTGTTAAAGTCTTACTAGAAGATATGGTATTCGAATTTAAAGGGAGATAAAGATGCGAAATGTAACATATATATTTATTACTAGTTTAATTTGGATCTTATCAGGAACTTTTTTGTTCATCCATAGTAAGGGTATGATGAATGTTAGTCCTTGGGGGATGCACACTTTTGAAAATATAACGATACAAATAGCAGTTATTCTATTACCGTTTATTGGACTATTTTTGTCAATTCTTATTAAGAAGAGAGTCATAAAGTACGTAATGATTTTAGGGTGTTTAATGAATATTTATTTTCTCTCCATTCCATGTATCTTTGCTTGGATACATTACTTTCAGGTCATTTAATACAGTAGAATTCTTTTTGAAATTATTCTAACAGGAGCTTTCCTTCATGCTTAAGCTGTGCTTATGCAGCTAACTGATTTGAAATAAAATTTATATTGCAGTAAAGGAGAAGGTTGGATTTGCTTAAGATTGATACAGTTTTTTCATATGTTCTTCTCGGAGTAATAGTTTTTTATGCCTTGGAATGGTTAGCTGTTGGTTCAGGTTTCGGGGTACTTGTTGGCGGGAGTTTTGGTTTACTTTTATATATAGCTAATCATATTAGTAAAAATCAAAAAACAATGGGCAATACGGAAGAAACTGATGACAAGCAATAAATATTAAAATAATAGGTTAACGGGTGCTTTACATTAATAAAAGGGTTGCTGTGGCAGCTCTTTTTCTTATGGAACTAGCGGGGCGGGTTAGTTGAACAAGAGATTCCATAAAACCTCATTTTCTTATACAGCTCCTGGCTTCTTTAGAAGCTTGTTTTTTATAAGTTACCTTCCTATATGAATAAAGGCAGCTTTCCGTTTCTTGCTGAAAGCTGCCTTGTTAATATTTTTATTTCACTATATAGGGATATATCTACATTAGTCTAACTATCATAGCTCTTTGCTTGGACTTTTCCGAGACCAAACAACTACAGGAATAAGCACTAGTGACAGAATGGCTCCAGAAAGTGATAATGCTGCAAAACTAGAATGAGCGACTACCATTCCTGATACCCCCCCACCAGCTGCTCCTGACAGTGCAAATAGTACATCGACTGATCCTTGTGTTTTTGCACGCACAGATGGGTGTGTTGAATCTATAATGAGAGCAGTCCCGCTTATTAAACCAAAGTTCCAGCCTAAACCTAGCAGTACTAACGCCAGGGTAAGCAGTGGCATTGATCCTACCGGTGTAAAAGCTGCCACCAATCCAGAGGCTAGGAGTGTAGCACCAGAAGCAACAGCCATAGTAATGCGGCCAAGCTTATCTACCAATATACCTGTCAATGGTGAAGGAAGGTACATAGCTGCTATATGGAAACCTATAACTAATCCTACTTCTCCCAAACCATGACCATGATGTCCCATATGAATTGGTGTCATTGTCATAATGGCTGCCATGACAAATTGAGTCAAAATCATAATTACAGCCCCAACAACAACACCCTTTTTGTTTATGGTAGCATTCTTTAAATTTGTCCCTGTCTGTACGCTATCGTCTTTTTTCTTTGCATTCGCAATAGCTGTGGACACAACCAAAGGGTCTGGACGAAGTAAAATTAAGATAAATAATCCGGCAATAATAAAAGCAGCTGCTGACAAGATAAAGGGGCCAGCCAAGGTTGGAACACCAATTGAATCCGCAAATTCCCCCATTCTATTGACCAAGTTAGGACCAACAACAGCACCCAAGGTAGTGGAAACCATGGCCATGCTTGCAGCAGTTGCCCTTTGTTTATCTGTTGCAAGGTCTGTACCTGCATATCGCGCTTGTAGATTAGACGCTGTACCAGCTCCATAAATAAAAAGAGAAATAAATAAAAGTGGGATGCTGTTGGTTAAGGCTGCAATTATAACACCAATAGCACCTAACCCACCTGCAAGGAAACCACCTGCAAGTCCTGCTCTGCGGCCAAAACGTTGCGAAGACCGGCCTATAAGCAGGGCAGCTCCTGCAGAACCTAAAGTAAATAGGGCAGTTGGAATTCCTGCCGCATTTTCAGTCCCTAGCATGTCTTGTGCAAGAAGCGCTCCTACTGTTATACCGGCTCCAAGTCCTGCTCCCCCAAAGATTTGTGAAAGAATCAAAATTCTTAATGTTTTTTTATAAAGGTGTATTTGTCTTTCTGGTGAATCAATATATTCTTGCAGCCATATAGGCTGGTGTGTTGAGGCATTCGTATCTTTTGCTGACATTGTCATGAACTTTACCTCCTAACGAAATATCCTTGTAGCTTTTCATGTTTGGATGTCATCCTTGGAACATTTCATATTGTAATTAGAAGAAGCTCATAATTAAATTTCGATAATTATGAGCTTCTTTTATTTCTTATTTTTAAATAGGAACGTGAAACTATTTGTCGGTGTTCATATTAAAATTTGTAGGATTCACCATCTTCTGGTACTAACATATTACTTGAGAATCCTTTTTCATTACTAAAGTTTTTTAATTCTTCTCTAGATAGTGTCCAATGGTTAACAGCTTCCATATGAACAGAAATAATCTTAGCATTAGGAGCCGCCTTGTGTACTTCATAGATGTCTTCTTTTCCCATAATGAGAGAACCATATTCTATCAATTGATTATCTCCGCCATTGACAACAATAATATCTGGTTTATGGGTTTCCAATTCATCCTGTACACCTTCATACCAGACTGTATCACCAGCTACGTACAATGTTTTTTCACTTGGATGTTTAAAGAAAACGCCACATACTTCCCCCATACGCTTTAATAGTTCTTTTCCTCTTCCATGCTCGCCTCTTGTTTTAACTAATTGGATGCCTTCAAAGACAGTGTCCTTTGTTAATACCTCTACATTGTGGAACCCGGTATTTTGGACTTCCTTTGCATCTTCTTCATTTTGAACGAACATTTTAATATCTTTTGGTAATAGTCCTTGCGCTGCTTCGTCAAAATGGTCTAAATGTAAATGAGTCACAATGACTGCATCAACTCCACTAATAATATCGTCAGCAGAGGTTGGTAAACTCACTGAAGGATTGTTTTGATCTTGCCTAATCGTACCAGGGAAGGACGGGTACGTACCTTTCTCTGCTAACATCGGATCAATTAAAAACTTTTTATTTGCATATTCTACAACTATCGTTGCATTTCGAATTTGTGTAATTTTCATCTTTACAACTCCCTTTCTTTTCATGTGTTCCCTAACAGTGTTAAGTGTATAATATGAGCAGGATTCAAATACACAGATAAATTAAAGTGTTTTAGTCGTTTGACTTTATTTTTGAAAGGAGTTGACGTTCAGATGGATCAAACAGATAAGCGAATTATAGAGGAGTTATGTAGCAATAGCCGGATTACGATGAAAGAATTAGGGGAGAGAGTTCACTTAACAGGACCAGCAGCCGCAGCTAGAGTGGAGAAATTAGAGGACAATGGGGTTATTGAGGGTTATAGCATTAAAGTGAATCAAGCGAAATTAGGGTGCTTTACGTATGCCTTTATCAATATCTATATAGAAGGTACACATCATCAACCTTATCTCTCTTTTATCCGAACAAAGGAGGGGTATGTCATCAATAATTATAAAATCAGTGGAGATAGCTGTTATCTTTTGGAGTGCAGGTTTCCAAGTAATGAAGCGTTAAATCAATTTTTATTAGAGTTAAACAAGTATGCAAACTATAAATTATCGATCGTTATAAGTAAGTAGGGCATGAATAAACATGGATATTTGTGAATAGTCACATTTAAACTTATAAGGCTTGAATTGAACAACGAAGGCAGCAGGGACACCTCGTTTTCTTATTCACAAGTTAGTATATGAAGGACTGTACTTAATCTAATGGGTGGTTTAGCTGAAGAGCGGAGCTGTCTTTAAGGCAGCTTTTTCTTATGGAACTATAGGACAGGTTAGTTGAAGAAGAAAATGAATTGATTGGTGTTGAATTAAATGCCTAACTATATTTTTTATACAAAGATGTAACTGCTAGGCAGGAAAAATATTTAGACAGTTGGTCAGAATATATTGAATAAGGAAAAAGAGTCGGCAAAGCGACCCTCCTCTAAGATTCTCCGTATTCAACATATTAAGTATTTATTCAACGCTTGTTGTAAAGTTCCTAATGTTTGTGCTTTTTCATTCAATCTCATTCCTAAGCGTATCATATTGCTAGCCACTTCAGCTCTTAACCCGGTAATCACAGTGGTACATCCCATTAATGAAGTGCCGTCAATAATCCTCATTAAATGATCAATTACCTCAGTCTCCATTTCCATAATTCCAGATAAGTCCATAATCAATGTTTGAATACGTAATTTTCCAATCTCTATTAAAACTTTTTCCTCTAGAATATTCGTTCGGTAAAGATCAACCGCACCAATTAAAGGCAAAATACATATAGTGGGTGTTATTGGGATTATTGGCACAGAAAGATTTTCGACCAATTCTCTTTGAGCCATTATCAATGAATCTTTGTATTGAGAATATGTGATAAAAAAAACATTTAAAAACCTGTCTACTTGATTATTTATTTGTTTTTCTACCGAAAAAAAATCTTCATTTATAACGTGATTCGTTACCTCGTTATATCCTTGTAGGAACTTCCACAAAGTTCTTCGAATGGCTTGCATCCACTCTAATTTGAAAGTTAATGGTATTTCGTGTGTCGCCCAAGCTATACCTTCTTGTTTAGCAAATGATTGAAGCTCTTGTTCTTCACCCTCAATAATGTATCGAACCAGCTTACGGGCATTATTTATCAGGTCAATATTACCTACCATTAATATTTCTTTAATTTTGTCTTTCACATTAGATGCTTCGTTTAATAATGAATCTTCAAAATCCTCGTTATTTTCTTCGATGAATTTCATTAATTTATATATATCAAGTGACAAATCCATAATTTAATCTCCTTCTTTTAAATATGCCAAATCATAAATACCCTATTATTTAATTACTAAACCCATTTACACAAAAAACTTCTAATTTAAAGGAAAATGGATGATATTTATGTAAATTAATATTGTGAAGATTTCTACTTAAACTAACGGGTGCTTTACTTCAATAAGGAAGGTTGCTGAGGTAGCCTTTTTCATATGGCACTAACGGGGCAGGTTGTTCAATTAAAGAAATGTACATTGGCATATTTTCCTTACATTAGTAGAGAGTTTAGTTGAAGAAGAACTGAATAAATAAAAACAGCCAGGTTCTGGCTGATTTTATTGTAAAAAATCCGAATGCTTGAAATAAAAACAAAAATTCAATCAGATTTATAGGATAACTTTATTAATTCCAGTTTTTCTCTATAAATTGAACTGCAGGATTTAAATTTGTTTTGTTAGCAATTGAAATGAGAGCTGGAACCACAGAAGGGTCCGTTTTGGAGAAATTAGGGATCCGTGGATTTAACCGAAAAAAACGATTTCCTAGAAGCTGAGAACTGACCATGGATTCATAGTAACCGGATCCACTAGCGACAATCTGAAGAAATGGCAGTAAGGGTTCATTGGGAGCTCGGTCCAAAAGAACTCCCCAATTTGGGGGAAGGTTCTTCATATTTTCGGGACGTATGTTATCTGCACTTACCATCCCCCACCCCTTCGTATCTCTTCTTAATCGAGTCGGCTCTTCACCTGTTCCAATGGATAATACCGCAATTTGATCCAACGGCTGTTTGGCTTTCCCCACCGCAAATGCGATACTGGCTGTACTGGGGTTGGTTGCTACTGTATACCCATCCACGTAGTTTTGATAGGCTCGTTGCGTCGCGGGAGCACCACTGCTCCGTAGTATTACATCACTCGCTTTCTCATTTAAATAGGGAGAGCCAGGAAAGTTGTGGAATAACACAGGAGTCCAACGATTCAGCTCCGGTGAGAATAAATGAAATGCAGGTACAACAATTCGTCTTTTTAAGTCTTTGAGGAGAAGATCTGATGGGAAAAATGTTTGTACCGCTTTAATGAAACCAGAATATGGCAATTGTTGGTTAAAAACAGGTCCACCTGGTCGGGAAACGCTGAAAGCAGGCAGGATTTTATCCTTGAAAAACTGGAGTGTCTCCTTCGGCGATCTTCCACTTGCTAACGAAAGGGCAGTGAATGAACCGATTGAATTTCCCGAAAAAACATTGGTTCGACTAATTAATTTTGGGTTTTGCCGAGCCAGTCTGTTCAAAAGTTGTAAACTTAAAGCACCTAAAGTGCCGCCTCCATCAAAGGACATGATCCGATATTTTGTCAAAGCTATTTCTCCTTTCTAATCTGGTCACAAATATCATTCAGTATATGTTTATTTTTCAGGAGCCGGATTATGTAGCTAAACATCCAAGGAAAGACTTCACCGAGTATATAAAAAACTATGACGATGATAGAGGGGACTACGTTTGAGTGGCAGTACGGGCAAGCCAAACAGAATTATTATGTACGTACTTTGTTTGTAATGGGTGATGGGAAAGACAGAAAGTACAACCAAAAAAACTTGAAAGAAAATAAAAAAGCCATAGCGGTAGGCTACGGCTGCCTGTTCCGTCCTCAAACAGGTTCTTTTGCAACCTGTGCACAAAAGGAATTGATTATTATTAAATATCTTGCGACCCCTCAAGATGGAGATCATTTTTTCCAACAACAATATTGTGAAGGGTTACACTTAAACTAAAGGGTGCTTTAGCTGAAGATCGGAGCTGTCTTTAAGGCAGCTTTTTCTTGAGGCACTAACGGGGCAGATTAGTTGAACAAGGGTAATTCATAATTTGTATAGAATATGTAGAGTGTAGATTCATTTGAAGATAATGAGGTGGCTATCATAAAGAAATTTCTTAGTTTATTGTTTTTGGTTGTATTGTTTATTAGTGCAGTTGCTTGTAACAAAGATGTGATCAAAGAAAACAGTGAAGAAAAAAACCCCTAAAAGAGGAAAATGTGGTCAAAGTAGAAGAGGCAGAAATACTATTTAATAATTATAGTAAAGAACTATATACTATTAAAGATCCGTCCAATCCCCCAACTTTTGATGAAATCGCAGAAAAGATTAAATTATATTTAACAGAAGAACAATATAATGCTGAAATCGCTAACCGGAAATTTCAAATACCAGAATTGGTATCCAAACAAATTAATAAAAGTATAGAAGTACAAGATGTGAAACTTGAAGAACAAAGAAAAAATGGTGATGGCAAAATAGATTACTTATATACAACAACATTTAAAGTTTATGACGAGAATTCATCTAAAATTTATGAAAAAGAAGGAGAATTAACCATATCCACTACAAATAATGAATTAAAAATCGATCGTGATTGGAGTAGAGGGGTGAAAATTGACGGTTTAGATGGTGGCCTATAAGAGCTTATAAATGAAGAGTCATATTATGCAAGTGTGCTCTCGTTTTATTTAATTATTGTTGAGGACTATAAAGATTTAACGCATTGGATTTTGCACTAAATCAATTCATTAAAGTAAGGAATGGAAAATATATTTCATAATGGTTGTTGCATCACCTTTTCTATATAAACTCCACAACAATGTAATGTAAAAATTTGGAACTGGGTATTTCGTATTCCTGAGGAAGGTGAACGCAGTTGATGCAATGTTGTTTTATACCTAAATGACTCTTTAACACAGAAAAGGTTTTACTCTCGTTTATGTTATAATTTCGATTGAAGAATATCGATTTATACTATGACTATTAGATTGGTTGTTGAAGATGAAAAGGAAAAAAAACAAGAAAAATGAATCAAATATAATTAATATGACATTTGGAAAGAATTCTTATGTTAAGGACGATGAAACAGATTTTATATTTGCGTGGTTACATCCTATTATTTCGTGTAGGTTATGTATCAAGTATTTTATAAAATGGATGACGTCTGTGGATTCTTCTTTAGCACCTAATGTTCACCGTTACTACATTTTATTCTTTACATTGATATTGAGGTCATTTTTGTGGATTTATATTGGAATGGGAATTGGAGTAATCTCAAATGATAAGTCAGATGGCATGAGGTTAGTGACAGAGATTCCAATGGCTTTCGGGATGTCATTTTTATGTATATTTGGATTATTGTTGGTTTTACGGATTGTCATTTCTTTCTTTGAACTGATCAGACTATTTAAAAAAGATAACTTAATTTTGTATGGTTTGGGAGTTACCGTTGTATATGGGTTTATTGGCATGGTTATGTTGGGAAGTGCAATGAGGTAGTTTTATACAATGTTATCCTTCAGGTAATGGGTGCGTTAGCTGAAGATTGGAGCTGTCTTTAAGGCGGCTTTTTCTTATGGAACTATCGGGGCAGGATAGTTCATTAAGAATACATTCCATTTTTAGAAATAATTGTTGTAATGAAATAGAATATTTGTTAGGAAGGTTGTTGTTCAAGGTGGAGTATAGTTATGAAATCTAAAAAGACAGTATTAATTATAGCTTTGGGTATTATTTGTATAGCTATCTTTATAAATCTATTAAAGAAAGATTTATGGGATGTAAACGAAGAGTTGTTAAAAGAAGAAGTGTTATCAATTGGACATTCCGTTGAAACAATAAATTTATTAGAAGTAACACCGTTTGACTGGGATGTAGTATATTCCTTTGAACCATATACCCCGTTAGATCATATATATGAAACGGTAGGTTATAAATGGGATACTATTAACGGAACTGTAAATGAAGGAATGAATCAAATTGTATTCTTGAACGATGGAAAAGTAGTCTGCTATTTATATGGTTATCCTGAGAATAATGGATATGGTATATCTTTTGAATCTGAGAATTATAAAGATGCAGTTTATATGCTTAATAGTAATGATGATTTAAATTTTCAAGTAGAACGAAGAAACAGTGTTGTTTATTTGAGAAGCTAAGCAAGGATATGATTTCTTCAACTAACAGGTGCTATACTCAATAAGGGAGTTGCATTGGCAGCTCTTGTTCTTATATTTGTGAAGAAATGTACTAAAACTAACGGGTGCGTTAGCTGAAGATCGGAGCTGTCTTTAAGGCAGCTTTTTTCTAATGGAACTAACGGGGCAGGTTAGTTGAACAAGGTTCTTAATAAACCTTAATAGGATTTAGAGTTATGATACCTCAGTTTTTATGCTTTTAAAGGTTTTATTAAAGTTGAATTGAATTATTAATATGGATAAATAAAACAAAGTTGAGGTGTTATCTTGCAGATACTATTAATTCGACATGGTGAGTCAGAAGACGATTTTCTAGAAGAAAATTATGAAGGAACTACAGATTTACCACTAACTATTAAGGGAGTTGAACAAGTAGAAAAAATGTGTCGGCGTGTATCAGAAGAGTTTCCACCAGAATTCATATGGTCAAGTACCTTGCTTCGTGCTAGTGAAACTGCTGAAACTTTATCAAATACTATCCAAAGCCCAGTAACATTCTTAGATGATTTACGAGAGATGCAAGATATGGAGAGTGAATTTAATTTTAGATTACGAGCTCAAAATGTCCTTTCCTATATTAGAGAGAACAGTGCAAATTATAAAAGAATTGCTATAATATCCCATGGGGGGGTGATTACTAAAATAATTGAAAGCTTTCTTCAATTACCACCCGAAATTAATGATGTGTGGTTCAATTCTAATAATACAGGTATACATCTTCTTGAGTATACCGATCATCCATACAAACTTATAAGATTTTCAAATAGTACTACGCATTTGAATTAACTTACTTTCGCGCTGAATAATTTTAACTTTTTTAATATCAGGAGCTGATCAGCAGCTCCTTTTCTAATGGAACTAACGGGGCAGGTTAGTTTGGTAACTTTATTTGGAAACTGTGTTAAGATTAGGATATTGTTGTTTTGAAAGGCGTTGGAACAATTGAGTCGAGTCAATCCAAAAACAAAGATATACTTTTGGCTATCTGTTACCTTTTTACTCTGTGGAATTGTTTCTTGGATTCCTTATTTGGTCTTTAAAATTGAAGTATCTTATGGGATGCTAACATTTGTTCTTAACCCAATTGGAGTGGTAATAGGTTCTTTATCAAACAACAGATTAATAGCCTTAAGCAATTTAATTATGGTCTTTAGTTTTATTCCTGTTATGATATTTGTATATCTAACAAAAGGGTACATTCCTATGTGATTGTTAGGGGGATTTCCTGACACTCCATCAAACGTATTATAGAAGTAACAGATGCAATAGCAGTAAGTTAGATCTGTCATCTAGACAGCTTTTTTTATGCAATAAATTTGTCAATGACACTCCTTCTTAACAGCCTTTATAAAAAAGTGAATTTACAGTTTAAGAAAGTTATTGTGTCGCAGTTCGAAAAAATTGTGGTAATAAATAGGATGATCCTTGTTTAACAAACGGGTGCGTTAGCTAAAGGTCGGAGCTGTCTTTAAGGCAGCTTTTTCTTATGGAACTATGGGGCAGTTTAGTTGAAGAAAAAAAACGAAAAATGCGTATTTGAAGCAAAAAGCGACGTAGGGGTAAAGTGATGAAATCGTATGTTATACCAATTTTAAAGGGAATCATAACAGGGATTTTAGACGCAAAGAGGGAGAAAATTAGTTTTACTATACATGTTCAGAGTGCGGATGTCTTGGAGAATTATCAGATTTTTTTTCAAAAGAATCTGGGGATATAGCAGTTGTTAATGGTAACCAATTCGGTGAAAAGGGCGAAAACACTGTATCAATTAAATGCAACAAATGTGGAAATAGAATAGTCAGTTCAGAATATTAATGCACAGTACCTTCTTCTACAAACGGGTGCGTTAGCTGAAGATCGGAGCTGTCTTTAAGGCAGCTTTTTCTTATGGAACTAAAGGGGCAGGATGGTTGAGGAGTGCTGTTATTCAACAATTGGGCCATTTAATTGAATACTGTATATTTGAAATAAAGCTGCACTGCTTTGAAAAAACTCTGTATATAAGCGTGTGTTTGTTGAACAAGAAGTAAAAGGGTGATACTTATTATACATGACTAATATGTATCACCCCTTTTTGTAACTTTGTATGATTTTAGGTCTTGAAAAATTTCAAACCAAGATAAAAATCGGTATTATTTCTCTCTAATCTGCTCCGTCAGACGGTAGGTTATTCCCCAATACAAAAGGGCCAAAGCGCTGACAGAGGTACCAAATAGACATACACCAATCCATCCATAGTTTGCGTATATATTGGTTGAAACAACTGAACCCATGGCACTGCCGATGGAATAAAAAATCATGTAAGCAGCAGTAAGTCGGCTTCTCGCCTCAGGACGCACTGTGAAAATCATACTCTGATTGGTGACATGTACTGCTTGCACAGCCAGGTCAAGAAAGATAACGCCAATGACTAATGCGATCAGTGAGTGTTCGGTAAAGCTGATTAGGAACCATGATGCTAGCAATAAAACTAGGGCTATGCAGGTTGTTCGCTGTCCTAAACCTCGATCAGCCAGACCCCCAGCACGAGCAGCAGCTAATGCTCCGGCAACTCCAGCGAGACCAAACGCTCCAATAGCGCTATGTGAAAGAGAGTATGGTGGAGCACTGAGAGGTAGAACCAGCGAAGTCCACAATGTACTAAACGCGGTAAAAATCAGCATAGCCAGTACTCCTCGGACTCGTAGGATTCGTTCTTGCATGAACAATGTGAGCACCGAACGAAGCAGATGCGGATAGGATAGTGACTCTCTTTCGCTTTCATCACGCGGGAGTACTCGGAACAACACGCCAGTCATGATGAGCATCATGGCGGCAGAAACTAGATAGACCGAACGCCAACCGGCGAGATCGGTTAGTACACCAGCGAATGTTCGTGCGAGCAGAATGCCGATCACGACTCCACTTTGCACCAAGCCGACTATACGTCCACGTTCGGCTGGGGCAGCCAAAGTCGATGCGAACGCTACGAGCACCTGAGTCACCACAGCAAGCAGTCCGACCGCAGCTAATCCCGTGAAAAGCACTGTGATGATGGGGGCGATGCCAACCACAATCAGAGACAACACGGATAAAAGCAACTGACCGATGATTAGCCGACGTCGATTCAGTAGATCACCGAGCGGTACTAGCAGTATCAGTCCTAGCGCGTAACAAAGCTGAGTAATGGTAATGACAATGCCGATGGATGAATGGGCGATACCGAACTCGGTCGCCAGTGAGTTTAGCAACGGTTGTGCATAGTATATGTTGGCGACAGCCATCCCACAGGCTGTTGCAAACAATAGTGCCATATAGCGAGTCATGGTTGATCCGGATACTTTTTGTAATTGATCTGTTTTCGTATCATGATCTTTAACTTTAATTGTTGTTTTTTCTTTAACCTTCACCTTTACCATTACTTACACCCCTCTTTTTTTGTACTCAACAGTATAATATATCGTTCGGTATAAAATGATTCCTAATAAGGATAATCAACAAAACGTTTTGATGTCAAGTAAGTTATGCAGTTATTTGAATGATGTCCTTGAAAGAATCATCACAATTTGACAATAGGACTTTAATTAAATAAAATCATAATATACCGATTGGTAATTAAAAGGAGGGTTAATTATCCATGAATCAAATACCGGGGAATAACGAATTAACTGAAATATCTGGGGGCGATTCACCATCTCCAAAATTCCTGCAGACAAACGAACAGATTATAAAAAGCTTCTTTGAAGTTGTCAGATCAGGTTGCAATCCCGAACAAGCTAAGTTTTTTATGGCGAAAGAGGTAAGAGCACATCAAGTGAATTCAGAAAGCATGGTGACAATTAAAAGGTCACCTGAGAATTATGCTGATCATATAAGAGAAATGATGGATTCATGGGGGAATTTTAAAATAGAAATCCAAGAATTAATTTCTCAAAATCAAAAAGTTCATGTCAGATGGAAGCAGACGGGAATGCATATTGGAGAGTATGAGGGTTATCTGCCTACAAATAAAGAGGTTATTGAAATAGGTAGTGCCGTATACCGATTAGAGGATCGAAAAATAGTGGAATACTGGATTCAAGTGGACAGATTCGGAATCATTGAGCAAATAAAAAAGAATCAAGAACAAGATTAATTATCTAGTGAAGAAATTTTGTTTTTTTGAAATGAGGGATTTATTATGGTTCGACAACGTGAATTTGATGAGGAAAAAGCGTTGGATGATGCTATGTTGCTTTTTTGGGAGAAGGGGTACAAGGCTACTTCGCTAAGCGATTTGACTGCCAAAATGGGGATACAACGACCAAGCTTATACTCAGCTTTTGGAGACAAAGAGAAATTGTTTGAGGCTGCATTACGCAAATATACAAAGCTACATGCTTCCCATATTCGAACAAAACTTCAAAACAATCTATCTGTAAAGGAAGCATTTCACACATTTTTTGAAGATTTGGTGGAAGAGGAATATAAAGAAAGTCCGAACAAGGGATGTTTTTGCATTAATACAATGGTGGAACTTGCCCCTCACGATGAAAAATTTGAAATCCTTACAAGGGAGCATCAGATGTATCTTTCGATCATATTTCAAGAAACGATTGTCCGAGGTATTCGCTCAGGTGAGCTCGAAAGCAGCCTTAATGCTAAAGTTTTAGCACAGACACTAGTCGTTTCATTAATCGGACTTACCGTGTTGATGAAATCCCGTCCAGAGCGTTCATTTGTAGATAATTCTGTAGCGATGATATTATCATTATTAAAATAAATTTATCAAAATTCCAGTTTTATCAATCATGTCAGTCTCTGTGAATAAATGGGGTTTGTATAAAGCCCAATCTATAAAATCGATTGCAGCTGTAATGCTAATTTTTATTAACCAAGTTACGGCAAGTTTTTTTAATAAAATAATGATTCATTAATTATATTAAAAGCGTATTTTGATCAATCTTTTTTCAAAATACGCTTTTTCTTCGTTTATCAAGGTTATTAGTATCAATTTGATCAAACTTTATTTAAAGCAACAATACCATTGAGTTTTCACCTGATATTTTTGCAATTAGTTAACAGCAATACTAAGTAATATTAGTAAAGTATTCTTCAATTAAAGGGAGCGATTCTTGAAGAAGTTTCACTTTTCTTATAGAACTACCGGGCAGTTTAGTTGCATAAGGATAATCGTTTTTTGTGGTAAATTAATAGGAAAAGGATAGTAAGGGGGATGACTATGGAAGGGTTGGAAATATACGATTTCCTAAGATTAGTTTTTATAACTTTTATAATTAGTTTAATTGTTATTACCATTATTTTATTGGTTCAAAAGAAACGGAGCAACCTCGTTAATGGATTCACAGTTAGTATTACTTCAATAATTTCAATAATTGTTTCTGGTATTAATCTTATTATAGGATACATAGCTGATGAATTAAATTTAGGAGGAGATGTTATTTCCTCATATTTGTTTCTTATAATTTTAGGGTTAAGCATATTTAATTTGTTTATTTACTTTAAAAATAAAAACAGGATTATTAGTGATTAATAAATAAATTTTGTTCTTAAAGGAGTTGTTAGGGCAACTCCTTTAACGGGTGCGTAAGCTGAAGATCGGAGCTGTCTTAAGGCAGTTTTTCTTCTTTAACTAACAGGTGTTATTGTTTAATGAAAAATCTACTGATCTATTATAATAGTTCTTCTTTTGTCTATACTGTCTATTAATATGGTATACATTGGAGAGAAACAGGTATGATCTTAACTGATGTATGGGGTTTATATAAGGCAGATAAGCAAATCCAATTTATCGAGAATAACGGGATAGTATATCCATTAGTTCTTGCTTGGCTGTTTCTACACTTTCTTTTTGGAAATGTTTGTATTGCACTCGGATCTTGGATTCATCCATTCCTGCTGCACTTTCCAAAAACCCAGAAAGTCCTCTTGCTTTTCTATCCACTTCGATGAATAAATCTACGGATTGTGCGTCCGCGACGAATCCGATTTCAACCTCATCAAGGCTTCTTTGGAATGGACCGCCCTTTGGCTTGTATTCGAATTCCTGAAAGACACCCGTTTTGCTCCGTTTGAAGGGTACATTTTTCACTTTGTTCAAGTAAAACCCTAATGATTCGATTGCTTTTAGGAAGCTACTGACTGTTTCATTTTCAAATACGTTTATATAATCGTTATCTTTAGGGTCCAATGCGAACGTCACATCCATTTCCGTCTTCATCCACACAGACACGTCCCCTACCGTGATTGGCGTTTCGTACGGAAGTTGCAAGGAAAACGGAATCACCTTTTCTTCGCCTTTTTCAATGACGAATGCATCCGAAACCTTTATTTTGTAAAGGGTAACATCATCTAAATACTTACGGTCATCCTGTTCCCTCAAAACCTGTGTCATCACATGGATGTACAGCCCATTGATTTCCTGTTGGGTGTTTCCGCCAAGGACAAACACGTTCCCTTTTACCGTTTCTCCTTGTTTGTATGAATCTTTTTCTAATTTTGTATCCACTTTCGCCGCACCGATTCCGATGCTTGCTTTCATTTTATCAAAAAATGACATGTACATAATTCCCCCTTTGTAAGTCTATAAATAGCATAGCATAATAGGTCCATGAGCGCCTCTAGAAGGGGGTCAAAGTTTAATGGGCCATGAAAAAGTGAAACCACAAAAATTTATGCATATCTAAGTGGTGCAATGCGGAGAGACTTGTAAAGAAAGTATTTTTTTAGGGGGAAATATAATTTTTGAAAATGGTTAGAATTATTTTAGCGATAGTGGTTATTGTCCTATCAGGTTATAGTCTAATAGCTCAAACCTTGGAGTTAATGCCCTATTATATGTTTTCCCTTGGGGCATTTATGTTGGTGACAGGATTTGTCGAAATTCAAAAAGACAGAAAAGGATTTTGGGGGTATATGAATATTGTTATCTCTTTATTCTCTTCTTTTTTTTTACATACCGTATTTCTTATAGAACTAATAGGGGCGTTAGCTGAAAATCGGAGCTGCCTTAAGGCAGCTTTTTCTTATGGAACTATCAGGACAGGATTGTTGAAAAAGGAATTCAACCTATGTTTGTATAAATAGTAATATTTAACGATATTTGGCATTGCACTAATAGTATTTTAACAGTTACATTATTTTCTAAATGGGGAGGGGCATTTTTGCAAACTTTTTTTAGATATAACTGGATGGTAAGAGAAGACTGGTATCGTTGGTGTGAAGAGTTAAGTGAAGAAGAAATTCTGCGGAATCGAACGGGTGGAATGGGAAGTATATTGCATACACTTTTCCATATTGTTGATGTCGAATGGAGCTGGATACGTCTCTTGCAAGGTAAAACTGACTTTCAGGAGAGTTTCGACAGTTATAAAAGCTTGAACAAAGTTCGAAAATTGGACGCTGAATTTCATTTAGAAGTGGAAAACTTTGTGAACAACTGGGATGCTAGTATGGAAAATCAATTATTTTATGATAACTTGCAAGATGGAAGAATTGTGACGGATACTTGGGGGGAAATAATGCGACATACTATTGCTCACGAAATTCACCATATAGGGCAATTATCAATTTGGGCAAGGGAATTAGGGAAAAAGCCTGTTTCTGCAAACCTTATAGGTCGGGGTCTTTCCCCTCATTCCATATAAATAATTCAAATAGATATTAATTTAGTCGGTTTCTATATATATTGAGTGAAGTCCTTCAATTAGAGATCGCCTTTTCGATGTTCTGCTGCTGGTCAGTTTTGTTAAGCAAAATCAGTTTGTGAAGAATTGTATTTAAAGTAACGGGTGCGTTAGCTGAAGATCAGAGCTGTCTTTAAGGCAGCTCTTTCTTTATGCAACTAAAGGGGCAGGATAGGGAAGGAAACAATTAGCTTAGGGAGAATAATATTTTGAGGTGACTTTAGATTGAAAAAATATGGTGTAGCAATTCTTTATCTAGTAGGAGGAGGATTATTTTTAGCAATTGGTTATTCAAGTTTTGCTCAAAATCTGCTAGAAGAGCTTACTACTCAAATGAATAATCCTGAATTGTTAATTGGATTTGGTTATATTTTTCTGATTGTTGGCATTATTCATTTCTTAATAAATAGTTTAAAAAGGAAATAACCGGCGGTTATTTTCTGGTATCTAACAAGCTCATAATGAAACAAAAGGGTGCACTACTTCTCTATGGGGCTGGAAATGGCTCCATTTCTTATGCAACTTTCGAGACAGGTTAGCATTCCTGTAGTTCGTTATTTTTCAGCTTTGAAAAAAATAGGGCTCCTCAGTAAGATATGAGTAAGACACCACTCAAACTCAAAACCTTAGGAGGAACCCTAATATGAAGTTTAAAATGCAAGATAAACAAAATCAACTAATAGAAAGAATTTCCGATAAACACCTTGTTGTTGGAGTGGATATTGCCCAACAATTACATGTGGCTAGAGCAGTGAATTTCCGTGGAATTGTAGTTGGAGATCCACTTGCATTTGAAAATAATGAAGATGGATTTGCTAGTTTATTAAAATGGATGGATAAGCTTCAAAGATTAAATAAACTGGAGGCAGCCATCGTGGGAATGGAACCTACAGGCCATTACTGGATTAATCTTTCAAAATGGCTATTTAAACAAGGAATTGAGGTAGTAACGGTAAACCCTCACTTAGTAAAAAGGAATAAAGAAAACCGTGATAATACTCAGTCGAAAAGTGATAAGAAAGATGCCCTGGTCATCGCTGATATGGTGAAGAACGGTTACTACACCTTTGTCAGGAACACTTCAGAATCATTTGAAATACTTAGGGTCCTTATGTCTAACCGTGATGTGGTAGTTAAACGACTCGTTAGCACTATTAATCAATTAAACCGTTGGGTGGATATTGTCTTTCCCGAACTCAGGCAAGTATTTAAAGACATTACTGCTAAAGGGGCAATCGCCACACTTCGTTTATTTCCATCTCCAATGGAACTGCGTTCCCTGAAACCTCATGATGTTGTTTCAGGTTGGAAATCAATAATGAAGAGGCAGCCTGGATTAAAGAAGGCTCAATTACTTCTTCAGTTAGCTAGGAAATCTGTCGGCACAAAACAAGCACTTGAAGCGTATAAATTTCATTTGGAACAATTATTAGAGGAGTATGATCTCGCAGTCTTACAACTCGAAAGAGTGGAACAGGAGGTTAAGGATGTATTAACACAAATACCTTTTGCCAAGAAGCTGCTTGCCATTAAGGGAATTAGTGAAATTTCTTTAGCCGGAATATTAGGTGAAGCAGGAGATCTAAGTGGTTTTTCACATGGTAATTCTTTACTTCGACACGCTGGGTTGCATCTGGCTGAAGCAAGCTCTGGAAAGTGGAAAGGCCAAATTGTCATCTCTAAACGAGGGCGATCTAGGCTAAGGCGTTTCCTTTACTTAGCCACCATGAGCCTTGTGATGAATAACACGGAATTTCGAGCCATTCACTCCCATAATGTTAAGGTGAAAAAAATGAAGAAAATGAAATCGATTATGAAATTGGTGGGTAAGCTAGCTAGGATATTGGTTGGAATAGCACGCAGAAACGAGTCTTATTGTGCAGATAAAGTTCAACCTATAACTGAAATGATTGCGTAGTTTTAAAGGGGGATTTTTTAATAGGGTTCTCGAAGGGAACCTTTAAAAACTAATGTTCATAGTTTTCTTTTTACTAATGTTGGCTTATTCGTAGGATCTCAAAAATGTACGGAGTACCAGATTACTTGAACAAAAGGGCACCGACCCATCAGGTTAGCATAACTGGCCTCCACCCCTTGGATAGGCATGACGAAGGAATGATAGGGCAATTGACCCGTTGAGACATGGGAGGGAAAGCCTCCAGGGGCGGCGTGGAGAATGTACATTATATGGTAAAATGTGGAGTGTTGTACAACTCCTTTATCACAGCAAATGATGATGAGTAGATTCAAATGGCTTAAACTATTTAACAGGATAAAGAAGCAATAAAGGAAAGAACTTTATCGTTTAATGTAATGTAACCTATGCTTATGTAAAACAGCAGATTTTAAAGAATGAAATCCAATACTCTTAAAGGAGATTGAGGTATGACGGAAATCTGGGAATCAAGTTTTATAGAAAATCATATGATGTGGGGATTTGAACCTTCAGACTCCGCAATCTTGACAAAGGACTTTTTCCTTGAAAAGAAAGTTAAGGATATATTGATTCCAGGTATTGGATATGGCAGAAATGCCAAGGTTTTTACGGACAACGGAATACATGTAACAGGTATCGAAATTTCAAAAACAGCGATAGAATTGGCAAGGCAAAATGGGCTTAATCTTAATATTTTTCATGGTTCAGTAACCGATATGCCTTTTGATAATAAACTTTATGATGGGATATTTTGTTATGCCCTTATTCACTTATTGAATAATCGTGAGAGAGAGAAGTTTATTAAAGCTTGCTATAATCAGTTAAAGCCAAATGGATATATGATTTTTACTGCTATTTCAAAAGAGGCCCCAATGTTTGGTAAGGGCAAACAACTGGGTAAAGACTATTTCGAGATAATGGAAGGGATGAAAATGTTTTTTTATGATTCCGACTCGATTAAACAAGAATTTGGAAATTATGGACTGGTAGAGTTTTCTGAAGTAGTTGAGCCGCATAAGAATGCGGAAAATAAACCTCCATTTAAATTTATAATGGTAAAATGTCAAAAAGGACTATGATACAAAATCATAAGATTAGACTCCAGAAGATCGTCATTAGTGGCGATCTTTTTCTTTTCATTTATTTGAAAGCGCACTGTAACCAAATTAATAGTAATAATATTTTATGAATTAGAAAAAAATAGGGTAAGGGAAGGAGGGAATGCGAATGTCTGTGAAAAAGTGGGTAACAGGATTGGTTGTTGTGCTTGCAACGGTTGTCGTTGTGACAACTCTAGGATCATTCGGCATATCTGCCGAATCTCGTGTTGTAACTCAGCCTGCGGTGAAATCGATTGAGGTCGAGTTGAACGATGATTTCTTTAATCCGGAAGTCATCACTATTCCAAGTGGAACAGCCACAACATTGATTTTGAAAAATAAAGGTAAGAAAGAGCACACCTTCACAGTGGAAAAGCTCGGAATTGACGCAGAGGTCCAGGCAGGTAAAGAAAAAACCATTACCGTGCAACCGAAACAGCCGGGTACATATGAACTGATATGCCGGTACCATTTCCAGGAAGGAATGGTTGGGAAAGTGATCGTCGAATAAAAGGCAGGGCCAAATATGGCCTTGTTTTTTTTTAGGCAAAGGAGAATGATTTTTCATTTCAGGATATGGGTGTTGGATCATTAATAATGGTTCCACCTCTAATGAATGGCAAATATAATGTATGGTAACGTATAAACCATTTAGAATGAGGTGGAAAGGTGTATTTTTTAAAACCTATTTCTGAAGAGGTCCGTTTATCTCAAATCATTTTCAATAAACATAAAAAAACGATGAAGCTCATTTTAGTGTCCATTTTTGCTTGTGTTTCTGCCATTCTACAGGCTGCTCCAGGCTTTTTACCAGGTATCGGATATTTTATAAGTCCGCTAGCCACTGCACCTATTCTGTTAGGTTCCATGTTTTCCATTCCATTTGGAGTGATGACCTACCTTTTGACAATTATGTTGTTATTCATCCTACAGCCAACTGAACTCATTGTATTTCCTTTTACAACTGGATTATTGGGTCTTGGCATAGGGACCTCTTTTTCCTTTTTTAGGAAGAGATTAAGTGTTATTGCTGTTGGTGCCATTCTTTTAATGTCAGGCATTATGAGTCTACTATTTATTTTTCACTTTCCGGTTTTAGGTCCAGCCGTGTCTGTTTCCTTTTCAGTTCTTATAACTGGCTTTTTATTAGCTTTGATTTATAGCTGGTTTTGGGTTGAAATGGCTTTAATCATTTTTAAACGATTAAAAGTGATTAAAGTTCAGTGAGTCCCCATCACTAAATCTAATTATCAAGATTAAGTAGAATTTGAAAGTTAGGGTTCAACGATTTCAAAAATCGTACCTTGGTTAAAATCAGTCACTTTCATAGAGCCATAAACCCCTAAATATAGTCTGGTTTGATCCAGGTTCGTTCCCAAATTAACATAATAAGCTGATTGAGACCCAAAATCATAATCGGTTTGTATTACACTAAAATCATTTTGTTGACCATTTGGTCTTATGGTGGTATAAGCTAAAGCCCCTCTTACCTTAGGTTGAGTTTCTTTCCGGGCAAGATCGGTAAACACAACGCTTCCTGTCAAAGCAGGGATTCTTTCCCCCATATAGGCTTGCACTCCTGTAATTGCAGTTCCACTAAACTTATCGGGTCTGGTATCTTCATGAAAATAACTAGTCAAAGGCTGAAGACGGATACCTGAAAGCGCAGCTGCTTCATTGTAATATGCAGTTGTTTTCTCATTCAAATCCGGATTTTCCGTGCACTTTCTTATAATCGAAGCAGGAAAAGCACCTTCCCAACCTCGCCAGCCAAAGTTAATAAATCCTTCTTTGTCAGAATCGGAATTCATGGAATAAGCTTGAATAAGCTGAGTAACCGGTATTGGTTTATACTGAACGAATGAATAAATCGACTCGACCAAACGCTGTCCGACATTTCCCGCATACTTAATATACTGATTATAAAATCTTTGAAATGAAATGCCTGGTATATTGCGCACCCCTTTGGCCATTACCATGAGCGTTTCCTGAATGGGTGTGGGAAGTTCATTAAAACGTGTGACAATGGGGGGATTATTGATGTATAGATTCTTGCCTACATCCATTTCGATTATTTTACCGGCGATTTCGAGATCATCCTGGCTTAAGTTAAATGGATCATAGCCTGATCCGCCATCTCCGGTTGTTAAAACAAGTTTTCCTGTTTCAGGTGAAAAGTTTAAACTATTGAACCCATTATGATTTTTAAATGGCCGTCTTAAGTTAAGTAATGTCCGTCGTTTTTGAGGTTGACCATTCGATTGTAAAATCCATTCTTCAATTGTATCAATATGATCATATTTAGTTTCTCTATCCCTCCACCTTAGGTTTAACGTTTTGGGATCACACGGGTCAGGCTTAAAAGATTCAGAAAGAGCACCTGGACCTTGTGTTCCTGCCACTGAATAATGAAGGTAAAACAGGCCGTTATAATAAAATTCGGGATGAAACGCTAGCCCCAGCAATCCCCGTTCATCATATCCGCCGCCAGAAGCACCTAGTTTTAGGATTCGCGGGCGAATATCTAAAAAAGTCCTTATATCTCCGTTTCCTATGTAAAAGATCTCTCCTACCTGGGTTGCAATAAATAATCTTTCAATGGAGTCACCCGGAAGTATAGTCGTTTTCAAAACAGTAGGTAAATTTATCTTACTTACAATGGGCCGTAAACCAACCTTCACTTTTATCAACTGATTTTGCCCCCCTTCTAATTGTTTTCTTTAATAAGAATATGATTAGAACTGTCCATTAGTACCAAATTAGGCAGGGGGAATCTGATAAGGCAATGCACTAATTTCGCACGAGCGTAAGTTATCTAAAGGGGTGCTTTACTTAACGGGGCTGTTTAAGATGAAAAACTAAAACCAATACTAAAATTGTCTGCAATTATTGGAGATGAATGAGTGTTGGGGTTATTCATGATGGAGCCTGATGATGGAAATAATAGAACAACATATGTATTTTGGCTTTCCCGATCAGGAATAGGTGCGATTGACAAGCAACCATAAAGTTGCTTATACTTGTTGACATGCAACTATAGAGTTGCTTATAATTGATGTATGTGGGATAAAGACGCTATATTCAAAGCACTCGGCGATTCGACCCGGCGGCTGATATTGGACGAACTATCTGAACGCAACGAGCTGACGTTGTATGAACTTACGGTACGTCTCATTACGAAGCACGACCTTGCCATTTCGCGACAGGCAATCGCTAAACATCTAGCAGCATTGGAAGATGCAGGACTCGTAAAATCAAAACGAAAGGGAAAATATCGAGTACTAATGTTCAACAACGAACCACTTAGAAACTTGCTGAAAGGATGGATAGAGTAATTTTATAAAATCGGAACAGGCTTCTGAAGAATGTGTGGGTTTTTCGGCTTGGAGCCAAATTGTTTGCAGAGCACCAACGTGGTAAATATTAAAGGAGGCAAAGGATTATGAAAATCATTGTTACCAGTTTATTCGTACAAGACCAAGACAAGGCACTGGAATTTTATTCAGAAAAGCTGGGATTTGTAAAAAAGCATGACATTCCCATGGGGAAATTCAGGTGGATTACGCTTGTTTCTCCCGATGCTCTTGACGGTACCGAGCTTTTACTCGAACCGAATGAGCATCCTGCCGCAAAGGAATATCAAAAGAAGATAGTAGCCGAAGGCATCCCAGCAACAATGTTTGGCGTTGCAGATATTCATCAAGAGTACAAACGGCTATTGGAAAACGGCGTGAAGTTTACGATGGAGCCGACAAAAATGGGAGAAAGCACAATAGCTGTCTTCGATGATACATGCGGCAACCTTATTCAGATAGTGCAGCAGTAACTTTATGTGAAATAGAGGTAAATTTGCCATCTTATAACCCTGTCCTAATTTTAGGACAGGGTTTTATATATTTTTGGGGTGTAAAAATAAATGCCAATGTTGTCATTCTCCAATAGAAATGTAACATTTTAAAAAAGTTCATAAATCGAAAAAATAACCCCGAAAGATCGGGGTTATTTTTTATTTACTTGACGTCCACTTTTTTTTGAGCTCTGTGAACTTGTGTTTCCAATTTGAAATTCATTACCTAGTTCAACATCATTTCTTTTATCCTGTTTCTCGATTTGCTTTCTCGTTTGATCCTTGTTTTGCATCCCTTGTTTAGACAATACGTATTCAACTCGCTTTCAATGTTATTGTTTTTAATATGCGCAAGTATAAGGAAAATACGTATTATTATTTAAAAAATAAAACAAATTAGGGTCCTTCAGCAAAAGAATTATAACAAAAATGCGTTTGCAAAAAAAATCTTAAATTTCCTGCAAATGACGATTTTCCTTGTCATGTCTTGAATTTAATTAGATCACCCTAACTCCAGACATTATAGCAGGCAGAAACTAATATGCTGTTATGGGAGGTGGTTTAATGGGCGGGATTTCAATTAGTTTATGCATGATTGTAAAGGATGAAGAAGACTCCCTTCCTAACTGTCTTGCTTCTGTTAGGGAACTGGTCGATGAAATGATTATCATTGATACAGGATCAGAAGATAACACAAAACAAAATGCCTCAGCCTTCACTGATCATGTTTAAAAGTAACTCCATATCACCAGCCATATCCTTTAAAGAAAGGTATGGCCTTTTTTTAGGACATGAACTTTTTGAATGTACTGTATGTGGATTGAGTATAGGTGCACGAATTTTAGTATGTGGCATATCATATCCTCAACCTTGTCCATACCCCTTTTGATAAGAAGTCTGGCTGCATGCCGTTATGCGCAGTGCTTGGGTTATTTGAGAAGAATAAGAAATAGTGATGCTTAATGCCTTATGGAATTAACGGGGCAGGATCGTCCTGTAGGTTGATTTTAGTCTGGGAATATTTAATAATGTTGGGGTATGAATTCGTTTATAAAAGGATGACTGTCATGAAAAAAGCAGAGGAAATAGCCTCCTAAATCAATAAAACACATTAGGAGGCGCTGTATATGAAATTCAATATAATTGATCGTGAAAATTGGGTTCGAAAAGAGTACTTTGAACACTATTTACAACAACAAACAACATTCAGTATAACGAATGAAATGAATATTACTGTTCTTATGGAAAACTTAAAGAAGAAGAATTATAAGTTATATCCCGCGTTTATTTTTATGGTTACAAAAATAGTTAATTCCCATCGAGAATTTAGAACCAGCTTTAACCAAGAAGGGAATTTAGGTTATTGGTCAGAAGTTTTGCCTTCTTATACAATTTTCGATAAGAAGACATCCACATTTTCTAGCATCTGGTCACCAAATGGAAGTAGGTTTTCTGAATTCCATTCCCAGTATGAAAAAGATGTAGAAGAATACAATGGTACGGGTTGTTTATTTCCGAAGACCCCTATACCAGATAATCATATTCCGATATCCATGATCCCTTGGAGTTCTTTTACAGCATTTAATTTAAATATTAATAATGGTGGCGATTTTCTCTTACCCATTATAACTGGGGGGAAATATTCACAAATAAAAGATGAATGGTTCTTGCCTGTTTCTTTGCAAATTCATCATGCAGTTTGTGATGGTTATCATGCAAGTGTTTTTATGAATGACCTCCAAAGGTTTGCTGATGAAAGTGCAGACTGGCTCTAGTTGTACATTGGGAAATTCTAAAAGAGTTCCTCAGAATGTAGACAAACTCGATGAAAATCGAGTTTGTCTACATTTTTTGCTTGTACAAATTTGGACGTTGATTGGAACGTAAGGCACTCGCTTTCCGCGGGCGGTCCGCCCTCGGCGCACTTGCGCCTGTGGGGTCTCCCTTGGACTCGCTATTCCCGCAGGAGTCTCGCACACCCGCTCCAATCAACTATGTTTAAAAATTTGGATAGAACTCCTTTTGCCTAAAGTCTTAGGAACTGTGAAAAACAGTTCCTTTTTTTTATAGAATTAAAAACAAAGGTTTGTGTAAAGGGTGCGTTAGTTCAATAAGTAGATATTTCTGATGTGGTATTATATGGATATAAGAATGACTTACTAATTTAAAGGGAGATGATTTAATGTCATTTAATATTTTGATACCAATTATTATAATGGGTCTTATAATTCTTTGCGGCTTTGGAATTTTCAAGATTGCCAAAATCATAAAAAGGTGAGGCTAGCCGGCGGCCATTACTTATGAAACTAAAGGGGCAGGATCGTTCCATAATCCAAATTGGAAAATGTTTTTTTTACTTGGACTAGAATTTTTAATTAAGCGATAAAACAAAAAAATCCCTACAATTAAGTAGGGGATGAATTTTAACTGGTGAGTTGTGTTAATTAGAATATGGCTTCACGCATTTTATGTGTTTCCGTTTTTTATATTTCGGGCATATAGCCTTTTTTGTTATGGATATATTTTTCCCAATTACTGTTCGGGTTACAGGTTCTTATCAAGAACCTTTCCTTGTACTATTAATATTTCAGAAATATAAGCTACTTCTTTATATTTTCCAATGCTCTATAAGCATTTGCTTCTCCTGAACCAAATAAAGCATCTTGTCCTTTCTTTCCATAGTCAAGAGTTGTTTGCTTAATGCGTGCGGTTACTTGGGCCGGTGTATATTCCGGATGAGCTGCCTTAATAACCCCTGCAATTCCAGCTACTTGAGGAGTGGCCATGGAAGTACCAGCATTAAACTCATATGAAGTACCTAAATAGGTAGGCCAAGTACTAAGAATTAAGTTACTTGGATCAGCCGCCGCAGGGTCATTGGTTTCTGCATATTCAGGCCCGTAATCTCCTCCGGGAGCTGCCACGTCAATGGCACTGTTTCCATAATTAGAGTAGAAAGCAAGCTGTTGAGTTGACCATTTTGTGGAGGCAGACACATTAATGACTCCTGGCATCTGTGCTGGTACCACGGTTGCAGGCCCTTTCACGCTCATTCCATATGGTTCATACAATTTATTTAAAAATTCGTTAACTTCCTTCTTGTCATCTAAATTTAAACTTTCATTACCACTGCCGGCCACTACAGTTACTCCATTCTTTACTGCATATTGAATGGCTCTCTTCCAAAGTAACGTTTCAGCGATTGATTTATAACTTTCTCCTTCAAATGTCATTTTGTTATTATTATAGAAACGTAGAGACATATTAATAACATCTACCTTGTCATTTGTTGCTGCAATGATTCCATCTATAATCCAAGTTGGTAATCCAAGGGCTTGCTCTGAGTATAATGCGCGGTAGGACCTGATTCCTAAATCCGGCCCTACACCCTTTACTTTACCATTTGCGCCAATGATCCCGGCAACGTGAGTGCCATGCCCATTGCGATCTTTAATATCAGTGGGATCCCCTGTTTCAGATTCATCCATTCCAGCAGGAACAAGGTTACGTCCGCCTAAATTATTATTCTTTAAGTCAGGATGAGACTCATCAATTCCGGTATCAATCACTCCCACCACTGCTTTATGAGTCATGCTGCCATCTTTATTTTTATATCCGCCTGTTTCTAAATCATATGATTTCCCATTGTTGGTCACCCTTTGTATATCCCATTGGGAGTCCCAATAACTCTCAGAATTTTGCTGGCTGATGATACTGGATCCATAGTTATAAGGGCTGACTGCTGTTTTGTCTAAGGTTAGGGGAATTTCTCTGTTAGCAGCTTCTATTGAGGAATTAGCTTTTAGGTTTTTAAGAAAAGAAGGCTCGTCAGATTGAGCTTCTATTCCTCCAACCTCTGGAAGGACTTTGGTTACTTTACCACCGGCTTTCCGTATTACCTCTTGATAATTCTCTGGTAATCCACCTTTAAAAGCTATTGCGTAAGAGTCATTTATCTCTTGATTTTGACTCTTAGCTTGGGCAGGAACATCACCAACGGAAAGTATCCCTGCTCCTACAGCAATCGAAAGTACCGTATGTAGAATTCTCTTTTTCATATGTCTCCTCCTATATAATGGAATATATTAACCATATACTATCTTAATATACAACAACTTAAATTCCAAGTTTTTCTAATTAATCTATTATTGAAATTGGCAGCTCTTTTTATTTATGAAATGATCGGGGCAGTCAGTTGAAGAAGGGAAAGGTTTTTTTTGTCTAGAATATGTCTAGTGAGAACTGTGAAAGGTGTAAAAACCCTGTGTCGCCAAAAGGTTTATATATTAATGCAATTCCAGTATCAATCAATCTATGAGGAGGGTTCAAATGGATAAGAGAGTTCAATTTGACTTTGAAATCAAGTTTACTAATGGCGGTGGGCTTCAAGGGCAGGAATTCCGCCTTGATATTGATGGAGATGACATCACTGACCAAGAGTTAGCCAAGTATATTGTAGAGGATATGAGGTTACTAATGGTTGGAGAAGTTAAGATATTTAATAAAAAGATCATTAATGAAAAACATAAACGAAAACCTGTTGATGAGAACTCCGGAAAGTAACAGGCTCTTCAGCTATCAAGTGCGTTTGTGATGATCGGAGCTGTCTTTAAGGCAGCTTTTTCTTTTGGAGATAAAGGGGCAGGATCGTTCAAGAAGGTATTGGTAAATCATTGACGAAAATATAAAGAGCTTAGTAAGAATTGCTTCTGATGAAAAACAGGAAAAATCTAGCTGCCAATAACTTTAGGGGGGAAAATATTGAAACAAACATTACTGATAATCGATGCTCAACAGGAATTAATAGAAGGTAATAAGGAAGAACAAGGAGTCTTTGAAAAAGAAAAAATCGTTACTAACATTAATGCTGTCATTGAAAAAGCGATAAAGGAAGATATCCCTGTTGTTTTTATAAGAGATTTAGATGTTTCACATGGTGAAGGACCTGGATTCCAGATACACAGGGATATTAAGGTGCCATCAACTGCTATCATATTTGATAAAGCTGCCACAAATTCGTTTTATGGCACTCCATTACACGAACATTTAAGTGAAAACAATGTAGACCATATTGTACTTGGCTACTCGAGAAGATAAGGAAGGGCCGAACAGATTAAGGAGGACGGATACTAGGCGTTAGTTATTCTGCGAAGAAGCAAACAATTCCGTATGATGGAAATTATTTGAAGGGAGAAGTGGTGAATAACATGTTCCTTAGAATTTTTCAATCGGTCCTCCATCGCTTGAAGAATTTCATCTTTGTTTATTCCACGAACAGTTAAAATAAAGGGAAAATCAAATCGATGGACATACTCTTTATTCATATCCAGCAAAAGCTCATATTCTACTTCTGATAGCTGACTCAATCCAGCAGTTTTTAGTTCACTCTGGGAAAATGAACTCATCGTTTTTCGTGTTCCTAAATGGGGGTGGGCCTGAATTAAGTTCAACTTTTCTTCCTCACTCGCTGTTTGGACAACGCTGACCATCCTCTCATAAAGCTACTCACAGGAACTAAAAGGACGAAACTCTCCTGCCCTATGGGCTACCCAAGGAGAGTGTTCAAATATGTCCTTTAACTTTTCCACAAACTCAGACAATGGAATTTCATTTAATGCATTCAAAGTTGCATGTATCATAACCCCTTTATCTTTTTTTCATTAAACATGTGCTTCGTTAGCTTCCTCATGCTGGAGGGATGCTGGAGCTAGAACAGTACGGAAATTAAAAAATAGGTTCATAAAGATAGCAGTTAGGCTTCCGGTAATCACTCCATCGCTAACGATGATTCGAAGGGATGGAGGCAATTGACTAAATAACTCAGGTACGACGGTTGATCCTAGTCCTAACGAAATTGAGCAAGCAATAATAAGTGCATTATGTTGATTGGTGTAATCTACTGAACCTAGCATTTTAATTCCTGAAGACACGACCATACCAAACAACACAACCGTAGCACCGCCAAGTACGGGGGCAGGAATAATGGTAGCAAGGGCCGCAATTTTAGGAACTAAACCAAGAAATACTAGGATACTACCTGCTGCAACCACAACGTTTGATGATTTGTTTTGAGAAAGTTGAACTAACCCTACATTTTGCGCAAAGGTGTTGTAGGGAAAGGCATTAAAGATTCCTCCTAAGGTTATAGCCAAGCCTTCTGCTCGATATCCTCGAGTGAGATCATCTTGTGTAACAGGACGATCACAAATTTCCCCTAAGGCAAAAAACACACCTGTTGATTCAACTACAATGACTAATCCTACAATTAACATCGTCAGTGTCGGAGCGATCTCGAAGGATGGGGCACCGAAATAGAACGGTTGAGGAATACGGAACCATGAAGCTTCTAAAACCTCATGGAAATCTACTTTCCCCATCATCGCTGCTAGTGCTGTACCTGCGACAATCCCTAAGAGCACGGAAAGAGAGCGGACATACCCTTTAAAGAAACGATTGATAATAAGAATAATAGCGATGACACCCATGGACAACATCAAGTTATCTAAGCTTCCGAAGTCCGGATTCCCTGCTCCGCCAGCCATATTTCTAATTCCCGATGGAATTAACGATAGTCCAATGATCACGACGACAGTTCCCGTGACAACAATTGGAAAGAACTTTACGAGTTTTCCAAGATAGCGAGCAAATAAAAAAATGAAGAGTCCTGCTACTATAATGGATCCGTAAATGGCAGGAATACCATATTGTGATCCGATAGCGATCATCGGCGACAGGGCAACAAAAGAAGCACCCAATACAACGGGTAGACCAATTCCAAAATATTTGTTTTTCCACGCTTGCAGTAAGGTAGCGATACCGCAGGTTAATAAGTCAATGGCGACCAAGTAAGCCAATTGCTCCGGAGTAAGGTTTAATGCCCTCCCAACAAGCAATGGAACAAGAATCGCCCCAGCATACATCGCCATGACGTGCTGGAATCCTAACGAGAATACTTTTGAATTCACCTTTATTCCCCCTTAATTTGTTTTATAAAAAAAGCCGCAGAAATAGAAGGGGTCTCCTCCTATATCTACGGCTCCTAAACCACGTATAACGAAATTTAAGCTCCTGAATCCTTGAAACAAGTCCGTGAAGAAAAAATGATAAATCAAAATTTCTCCAATAATAAGGTTGGTTAGATACCAAGTGATTGTTCTAGGTAAATCACCGTACAAGCATGATCACTTGTAGAATCGTAATCCTTAAATATGGTGTTGACCTTCACTCCAAATCGCTTCTCAATGTTTTCTTTTAATCGAAGTTTATATTCCTTGGCTAAAGCCCCATCGACGGATAAGGTCAGCTCAGAATACCTTTCACTTAATACTGAGATTAAAGGGGAGCGCTTCGTCTGCGCAAAAATGACAATGCGATTATCCTGGATATCAATTGTTTGCTTACTAACTCCCGCACTATAAATTTCTTGGTTGATGTCATTATATAACTGCGACAGCTGTTTTTTAAAAGAAGAATTCACCCATACTCACCTGCTGCTTCTAGTTCTTGAATTAATCATATAAATATTATTGCCCTTTGTCACTACTGATGTAAGGAAATCTAACATATTATTTTACTTTTGCTTACCAGTCCGTAGTAGCTCCATCCGTCCAAGAATCAACACCTCCCGAAAAAAGAAGCCTTGGTCTTCGATAAGAATGGCATTAACATGACCATAATCTCATTCAACTCCTCCAATACTTAAACCTGGATTTACTAATTGCCTGTTGGGGGTTCATGCTTTAATCTAGCATTTTCGTGATAATCAGAGCTTATGGAAACAATGGAAGTTGCCAAGAACGAGAGTGAGAAAACTCAAAGGACTCGGTGTCCCATTTGGAAAAGCATATGAATGGGGAAAAATACCAGAAAGGGCTATTGGCGCCCCTGCTTTTGGCACTGTAGGCCTTTCGCTTGGCATTACACCGGATTTGAGTACTGCCGGGAAGGTCGTAATCATGACTTTAATGTTTATAGGGAAAATCGGGATGGTTACCTTTTTATTCAGTATGGAGGGCAAACCATTAAAACATGCGTATCACTATCCTAAAGAGCGCATCATTATAGGATAAAAAAAGGTACTGCTGCAAATGTTGTTGTCTTTTTCTTGATTGAAGAAAAATTCAAGCTGAGGGGCATCGTACCCAATTATGTACATTGCTTTTATTTTTCGCTAAAATAAAGGGTATAATGAATGCTTATATAGTTTATTGATGATAAAAGATAATGAGGTAGAAAAAAATGATTGCAAAAACAGAAGATGATTTTAATGGTTTGAAGGAAATTGGCAAAATTATTGCCTCCATTAGAGATGAATTGGTACAAAGAACAATTCCGGGCATAACGACCAAAGAACTTGATGATATAGCTGGGGAACGTTTAGAACAAGCGGGTGCAGTTTCAGCTCCAAAAGGTGTATATGATTTTCCTGGCTATACTTGCATCAGCCTAAATGATGAAGTGGCGCATGGCATTCCGGGTGATCGGGTTATTCGTGAAGGGGATATAGTAAATATAGATGTATCCGCTTCAAAGAACGGTTATTTCGCAGATACAGGAATCTCATTTGTAGTAGGCGAAGGAGAAGAAGTATTAGCGAAATTATGCGACGTCGCCAAAAAGGCATTTGAAGCGGGCCTTAAGAAAGCAAAACCCGGTTCCAAAAAAAGCAGAATCGGAAAAGCGGTGTTCGAAACAGCGAGACAGCATGGGTTCACGGTTATCAAAAACCTTACAGGACATGGTGTTGGACGTAGAATACACGAAGCACCTGACCATATTTGTAATTATTATGATCCATGGGATAATGAAATATTAAAGGAAGGGATGGTTATCGCATTCGAACCATTTATCTCAACCTTTGAAGAAGAAGTATTCCAAAAAGAAGACGGTTGGACCTATGCTACTGAAAAAAGCTTTGTAGCTCAAGTGGAACATACGATTATCCTTACTAAAAATGGACCGATCATTGTCACGCTTTAATTCAAGCATAGACAGAAAAGGCGATATAAGTAGTTCGCCTGATGTAACATATAAACTCGTAACAGTTTAAAAGAATGTTTCTCGTATCTAAAGGAGTTGCTTTTGCAGCTCCTTTTCTTATCGAACTATAGGGGCAGGTTAAGCAAAGTTTCTTCGGATTTTTTTCTAACAGATAATTTATTCACCTTGTAATCGTTACTCCATATAATGAAAGTAGATAGGACAACTCTCTCCTGTCCTATTTATTCCCATCCGGTTCATTTGAAGTAACTATTCTTAGCGGCGAATAGTTACTTTTTTTAGTTACAAAGAATCTTCACTAAACAAGCCAATTAGCTGATTTCCCTACCCGTTTTTTTTATTAAGGATCATCCACTCCACTATGACAAAGTTGAGAACGAGCCCAGCCCAAATGTTCACATTCAATACTTCCTCGATCATCTTATCTCTTCCTTCTGGAAGCATAAATCCATTAAAAGTGTAATAAGTAATGAGAAGTACGGGTACTAGTACACGTGCACTGACTGCTACTAGAGTTATACCAAAACTGCGCATCATCCATATTCGGTGTGCATGAAAATGTCCTTTAACAGCTGTACGGTAACCCTTCCAACATGTGAATAACCACAGAATGGCCAGAGTAAGAAAAGCTGTTGCTTTTGTGAAGTTTTCTATATAGAAGACAACGGCTAGAGCAAGAATTCCACTAATAAAAACACTGACAACATAAATCCTCCCTACATAGCGATGAACCTTTGGATTTTTCAAACGAATACGATCCATAAACTGAAGAAAACCTGTTATTAAGGCAATAAAGGCGCAACCAATATGTGTAACCAGTATAGAATATTGTGTTGTCGAAGTAATATCTACACGGCTGTTAGCAGGATTTAAAGTTAGATAGGGGATCATGAAAGGAATCATAATCCCAACCGAGACTATAACTAAAATCCACCAACCTTTTTTTTGCATCATACCTTTTTTAACTCCTTTTATGTTTGTACCTGACAAGCAGAATATTAGGTGGTTTCAGAGTCATTCGATAATTTTTTCCCCAATGGTGTCAGAATGCCATCAATGGTGGAGGAGTTCTTTTCACGCAAATAATTTTCCAGTTCAGCTTCACCCTTTTTCATGTTGGACCGATTCAATGTTTCACGTTCATTGGAGTAGGTCATGAAGGGGACACTATATCCGCAAGAGGTTTGGACTTTATGAATTTTGGCTAAAATGATTTGTCTTGCACCGGGCATCATTTCAAAATGACCTATCATCCGATCCCATTCTTCTGTTTCAGGCAGAATCACCTTGCCTGAACCATATAAGCGCAAGATCATCGGTGGACCTTCAAATGCACAAAACATAAAGGTGATCCGGGCATTTTCATTAATATGTCCGCTTGTTTCGTTACCACTCCCAGTTAGATCCAAATACGCAATTTCGGTAGATGATAGGATGCGAAGGGTATCATACCCTTTTGGAGAAAGGTTTACATGCCCCGCCGCATCCAAAGGTGCCGTTGCAATAAAAAACAAATGCTGTTTCTTTATGAAGTTTTGATGCTCAGCTAACATTTCCGGAAAATACTTTGCCATCATTATCCCTCCAAAGAAATCCATTTTAAAATATAAGTTCTCTATTAATGAGTGGATTACCTTTTTCAGCTATACTCCCCTGATGAAAAAAGCGATAGCTACATACAGCGCTCATTTTCCCTTTGAGAATCCGGCTGACCTTTATGAACGATATTAATTTTAGATTACAAGGGTGATTAAGAATTTGAGATTTTCCAGTATTGTACTATGATAAATTTATATTGTTTGAATTTGGAAGGGCATGGGATAATGACCAGACTCTTACAGAATCATCTAAGGAGTGGTAAAGTGGCACGTGTTTTATTTATTAATGCTGGATCAGAAGGACATATCAATCCAACTATTGGAGTTGTGCAAGAGCTTATTTCGCGTGGAGAAGAGGTAGTGTACTTTACGATAGAAGCTTTTCGAGAACGTATTGAGAAGACGGGAGCTACTGTACGAACAATTGACGGTGAAAAATTTATAGAAGCTTTTCTCTCAGGGGGAAGAAATTATTTACTCGAAAGAATCAACGGTCTTTTACATACGGTAGATATCGTCATACCTAGCGTGCTTGAACAGATCGAAGGAGAGCATTTCGATTACATCATCCATGATTCCATGTTTGGCTGTGGACGTATGCTTGCCCAAATCCTTAAGCTTCCCGCAATCAATTCTTGTACTTCTTTTGCACAGACAAAAGCAACATTCGATAAAATGCTGGAACAGCTTTCTAAAGAAATCCCTCCAGAAATAGGTAAAGCTATACACGATGAATTTCAAAGACTGACGGCAATGGTGAAGGAAAAATATGATGTGGAGATCCATTCTGCTTACGAAGTTTTTTGTAATCCTGCACCACTTTCAATCGTTTATACAACTAGGGAGTTTCAACCTTTTAAAGAAGCATTCGACCAAACTTACAAATTTGTAGGTCCGTCCATCTCTTCACGAATAAAGCAGGATAACTTTGACCTTGCTGATATCAAAGGAAAAAGTCCCCTTTATATTTCGCTTGGGACGGTTTTTAACCGGTCTCTTGATTTTTATAAGCTTTGTTTTGAAGCATTTGGAAATAGCGATCACACGGTGGTCATGTCGGTCGGTCAACAAACCCCACTAATTGAATTAGGAGACATCCCCAAAAACTTCATTGTGAAAAAATATGTTCCACAAACAGAAGTGCTAAAATACACTAAATTATTTATCACACATGGCGGAATGAATAGTACCAATGAGGGTCTCTACTATGGAGTTCCGCTAATTGTCATCCCGCAAAGCGCGGATCAGCCGATGATTGCAGGACAAGTTGCCAGTATCGGAGCCGGTATTACATTACAAATGCAAAGCTTGACTGCAAATCAACTGCGTAAGGCCGCAGATCATGTATTAAACGACCCAACTTTCCATAAAACTGTTTCAAGTTTAAAAGAATCGTTTCAAAAATCGGGTGGATATCACCAAGCTGTTGATGAGATTTTTGAATTTAAAAGACAATATGATATTTAAAAATGAATGATCGGCGGCATTTTCTAAGTCGGTATGGAAATCTTTTTTCTTATGCCACTCTTGGGGCATGAAGAGCGTTGGCCTAAAAAGGTATTGTCCTTTTTACATAGAAAAATAAAATGGGGGACATATATGGAAATTTGTTTAATTGGTGGCGGAAATCACACGAATAATGAATTACGTGAAGTGTTCCTGGAACTTTCAAAAATGATTAAACCTGAAGCTAAGATTTTAATAATCCCTTTTGCAACCGACAATTCCAGGTATGAAAGTTGGATGGCAAGTATTACACAAGCCTTTTCAATCATGGAGAATGTAAGTATTGAATTATTAATTGAAGACCTTTCAGACAAAGAAATGAAAAAGTCTATAAGAGAACATGATATTCTTTATTTTATAGGTGGAAAGCCAGAAAGGTTAATCCATGTAATTGAAGAAAAGGGACTTACCCCAATTATCAAAAACTTTCAAGGTTTAATCATTGGATATAGTGCGGGTTCATTAGCTTTCGGCAATGATTGCATAATCACAAAAGATGAAGACTATCCAGAAACGATAGTGATCAAGGGCTTAGGATTAGTGGGGTTTAGCGTTGAGGTCCATTACGAGGATAATGTAGATGGAGAATTATTTCCCCTATCAAATGAACGAAAGATATATGCAATACCAAATGGAAGTGCAGTTTTCTCCAAGAATGGGGAACTATATAAAGGTATAAATGATATCTATTCCTTTCAAAATATGAAAAAGGAAATAGTGAATTCCAAAGTCTTATAAAACTGGCAGGCGCTTTATCCCAATAAGCCGCAGCAGCATTTTTCATATGCAAGAGCAAGGTCGCAGGAAGCTAAGGATAGAGAAAAGGAGACTGCAATGAAAGTAAATTTAATGATCTTCATTACATCAATAAAAGAACAAGAAAAGAATAGGTTACTGATGAAAACATTTGAATCTGATATTCGTCCTGTTACAGGGGATATAATCGATGATCCCGGGTTCGATCCACGATTTCATAATGGATATGAGGTTGTAAAGGTTACCATAAATTATGCTTCGGATGAATGTTTGGTATCCCTGCACCCGCTTGCAATCGAAATCGAGGAAATCAGGATGGAAACTTATTTGGAGAATCTGGAAGCACACGGTTGGCGTGCTGTCTCAAAAGAAGAATTGAAAAGTATGTAAAAATGATATAAGGAGGGAGTATGTAAATGGAAAAATACTCGACAACCACTTTAAACATGATTAGAAATTTTGATGTAATGCCTGAAAGGGTATTTGTTGCATGGGTGGACCCCGGGATGATGAGAAAATGGCTTTTTACATTGGAGGGGACAAATAAAGTGGCACAAAATGATCCGCAAGTGGGAGGAACTTGGGAGATTATTGATCATCGCGATGGAAAAGATTATCGGGCGATAGGGGAGTACCTTGAAATGGACCGTCCCAATAAATTAGTGTTCACTTTTAAAATGCCGCAATTCAGTGAAGAGACAGATACAATTACAGTTGAGCTGAAAGAACTTCAAAAGGGCTGTGAAATGACATTTTCACAAAGCATCACCGTTCCTCATGAAGAAAATTGGACAGAATCCGATATCGAAAAAGCTCTTGGAGAGTATCACGATGGATCTGAACATGGCTGGAATTTAATGTTTATGGGACTGAAAGAATTGGTTGAAACTGGACAAGTCAGCTATAAAGGTTAATGGACGTTGGCCACAGTTTTTAGACAAAAGGGAATCGGAATCGCATCCCGAACCCTGCAGACTTGGAATGGATTGAAGAAATTTGCGACACTCCTGCCGAAAAACTGGCTAGCCGAGACCCCACAGGCGCTTGTGCCGAGGAGGCTTGGCAGACAGTCGGCGGAAAGGGAGCGGATTTCTGAAATCGACTGGAACGTCTTCTTGAAAAAACTGTAGGTTGATCTCACACCGAAATATGTATAAGACTAGGTCCTTAAAGTTTTTTCCTGTACTCATTATTGGATTTCTGAAATCGACTGGAATGTTTTCGAAACTCAATTACCGAGTTTGTGCTAATAGTCGTTTGCCAATGAAAAGCTCCCCAAATTAACTGGAGGGCTTTTCGAAATGTAGTTTTATATATTGACAATCCCCTTTTAATTGGTAATATTTACTTTATTATTACATATGTGATTTTTAATAGAAGGCGGTTTAATTATGGATGGGAAAATCAGTTACGACGAGTTTCATAAACTGATAGAAAGTGGGCAATATCGCAAATTGGTCATGTCATTATGACTAACTTTATGTACATATTTTGTTTATTAGTATGGGGACTTAATTTTATTGCCGTTAAGATTCAAGGTACACCTGTGAGCTTAGAATTATCTTTAACCTATCGATTAGGTTTGACGGCCATCCTATTTTTCATTCTATTGTGCATGCTTAAACCTAAAGGAAAACCCAAGAAAAAGGATGTTCCATTCATTATTGTGTTTGGAATTTGTAATTTTGCTTTAAGCTATTTATGCCTTTATTACGCCACTATCTTAAGTTCAGCAGCAATGGTTACGTTAATATTTTCATTGAAAGTCATTTTAACGCCCATTGCCCTTCGTGTTTTTTTGAAGGAGCCATTGCATTCACGTATCTTACTTGGCGGGATAATTGGTGTGCTGGCTGTTTGTATTGTTATTTATCCGAGTTTACATGATATTCATGGATTCGATGATATAAAGGGCATCATGATGGCTGTTCTTGGTACCATCCTCACTGCATTGGGCGATGCAAGCTCTGCTAGAAATGCCAGGGAGAAAGTGAACCCAATCTATGCCAATGTACTTGGTTTTGCAGCAGGAGGAATTCTTTTGGCGGCCATTGTGTTCATCCAAGGACAAGCAGTCACTATACCGACATCCATTACATATTTATCTGCTTTGTTCTATTTAACTATATTCGCTTCCTTTGGAGCTTGGCTATTTTACCTCAAGCTTGTAGAAAAGATAGGCGGGGCGAAAAGTGGATACATGGTTGCCCTTTTTCCGGCAATTGGAGGTATAGCTTCTGTGATGATTGGTGAATCAGATCCAACCATTTTCTTGGGAGCTGGCTGTCTTTTCAGTTGTTTAGGTGCGGCGATTGCATTAGGTTTTGGCATGAATATTGGTAAAAGTAATTTGAAAGAAGAAATGTAATTCGATTTACAGAGAGGGATGGGACAATGGAAAGTAAATGGCCAACTGAAATGAAAGTAGCGCAGATCCGGGTTGCACGTCCTACTGATCAACTAAAAAAGGTAGTAAGCTTCTATTGTGAAGGATTAGGATTGAAAAAAATCGGTTCTTTCGAAGGGCACGAGGGATATGACGGCATCATGATCGGGCTTCCGGATTCCAGCTATCATTTAGAGTTTACTCAACATAAAGATGGCAGTCCTTGTCCTGCCCCATCAAAAGATAATCTGCTTGTCTTTTATATTCCTGAACGTAAAACCATTGAGGAAATCACGAATAGGTTGAAAGGTATGGGCTATGAACCGGTTTTTCCGGAGAATCCATATTGGGAAAAATCAGGTGTTACCATTGAAGATCCGGATGGTTGGAGAATTGTATTGATGAATTCGCCTGGCATAGGAAATTAAATTTCACAAAGGAAACGACCGAAAAGCACCATGCTTTTCGGTCGTTTTGGGTTTATGAGGACATCGTGATCCCGCCATTGATATGAATGCACTGTCCTGTTATATAAGCACCTTCATCAGATGCTAGCAGCACATAGGCGCCTGCATGATCTGCCGGCTGCCCAGGACGGCCAAGCGGTGCCTCGGTGCCGAACTCGGCAACGGATTGTTCGTCGAACGTCGCCGGGATGAGCGGAGTCCAAGCATTCGGCTTTTTTTTGTGCCATTTTATGGAGTGAATGTAAGACAGAATAAATCAATATAAAATAAACTCACGAGTAAAAGCGTGAAACTCACGAGTAAATCGGCTAAACTCACGAGTAAATGGCTAAAATTCACGAGTAAAACGCTAAAACTCACGAGTAAACACCGATTCGACAAATAAAAGCGTGAAAAATTCACGAGTATATGCCCCAATTCACGCATAATAGCCCGAAACTTACTGGAAATGCTCCAAAACTGGTTTGTTTCAATACAATTGGCTGTATAAAGGTGTAAAGGAGATTGAAGAAGGCAATGATTTTCCTTTCGTAAGCAGTTATTGGTTTTGGCGGATTTTGTTTATCGTAATCAGATTATTCATCATTTTTACGACTGTAAATTCATTCTTTCGCTGAAAAACCCAAATTTTTGTAATGATTTATTTAGCCTTGGACATACTTAATGAAGATATCAATAAGTAACATTTAATTAAGGAGGAAACCCAATGGCTAATGAAAATATCCAAATGAAAATGGAACATATTTGGCAGGATACATGTGGATCATGGGAAAATTGTACGGAAGCCACAATTCAGTCATTTTTGGCAAAATCTGAAGAAAGCAATATTGACCCGCAATATTGCATGAGCAGGGTGGAACAACATAAAGCCCAAATACCTGAATGGGATGCTGTTTCAAAAGTATCGCTCGACTGGGTTAATCAACATACCTCAACGGGTTCACCCATTTCAATCAAGGATGATTATTGAAAAGATATATTCTTTCTGCTTATGAATGGTTCGAACTCCACTATGGTTAAGAGGTGAAGATAGTTGTCAAATAATGAGGAACAAAACGGTAAATCAAATCGTCGGGATCCAGATTACAAAGTTAATGCTTGGGATGAAATGAATGGTGATGAAGATAAATTTGTACAATCAGCCATCCAAGAGGAATTCAATAATCCAGTAATCGAAGAAACGATCTTGAAGTTCAATAAAATAGCGAATGAAGAAGAAAAGGATACTTGATTTTGGACGCGCCCTATAGGGCGTTTTTTTTTTTGAGAAGGCTCTTTTCGTAAAGGTTGTTATTTTTAAAACGAAACTATCTAAGGTTGATTGGAGCGGAAGTGCGAGACTCCTGCGGGAGCGGCGGGACAGGTGAGACCCCACAGGCGTTTACGCCGAGGGGGCTCACCGCCCGCCCCGCGGAAAGCGAGCATCTGGAGGGGAAATCAACCACACCTCACTACTTGGTAAATAGCAACAGAGTATGTGAAAACAGCCTTTGAGAAAGACGAAGGAGCCGTTAATAAATGATTATGCAAAAGAACATATCTTTACTTTTTAGATTTATAATATACAAATAAAGGGAAATGGCATCTTAGTATCGTATAAAGCATAGTATAAACCGTTTTTATTAATAATGTTGGCAATGGGAGTGAAGATCATGGAAGCAGCGGTAGAACGAATTTTTTCTAATGAATTGGTGAAATTGGCTGGGGATTTTTTTCAAGTGAATGCTGGGAATCCGGTTAAACTTGGAGACGCAGAGAACTACGTATTTGAGGTTTACAGGTATGGAACGCCATATATCTTAAGAATGACCCATCAATCACATCGTACAAAAGATCAAGTGCTTGCTGAGTTAAAGTGGATTGAGCATTTACAGAATAATGGGAGTGAAATTCCTAAAGTTCTCTTTTCGAAAGAAAAGAATTTAGTTGAAATTGTAAAGGGCTCGGATGGTACGGAATTTTATTGTTGCCTGTTTGAAAAAGCTCCTGGTGTTAGGATGAAAGTCACTGATGAAAATTTCGATGGACCTTTATTTTTTGAATGGGGAAGAACCATTGGCCAAATGCATAAACAAACAAAAAGCTATAAGCCTGAAGCGAAATATAAACGGCTGGATTGGTTTGAAGAGGAATTATTGAATGTCCAGCTTTATCAATCCGATGTACCGGAGCAAGTGATCCGCCAACAAGAAATAATCAACAAGCATTTAAATGCCCTTTCCGTTCATCAAGATAATTTTGGCTTGATTCATTCTGATATACATAATGGCAATTTTCATTATCATGAGGGGAGGATTCATGTTTTTGACTTTGATGACTGTTCTTATCACTGGTTTGCCAGCGATTTGGCGATCCCTCTGTACTATCTGATGTGGAGTTTGGAACGTGAAGGGATAAAAGGGCTCGATGAATATGCTGCCAAGTTCATGAGGGAATTCATAAAAGGGTATGAGACGGAAAATATCCTGGCACCTGTGGAATACGAAACGATTCCTCTATTTTTAAAGCTAAGGGATTTAACGTTATATAACTTTTTTCATAAAAAGTATGATTTGAAGAATGCGGATCGTTCATTATCCAACACCGTTCAAAAAATCGAACAAAGAATCATGGAAGGCCGGACTATTGTTCACTTCGATCCGAACATGGTTCATTAAGGGGGATTGGCATGCCAGGAATGAAAAATAATCGGCTTGCATATATGATCCGGACTGGTGTATTGGAAGATGCGGAAGCGGTTTTGGATGTACAGGATTCCGTTGTTTCCGAAGGTGAGTATTTTATTGCCGTATCGGAGGAATTCAATAAAACACCTGAACAGCAACGAGATTGGATACGAAGGTTATTGGAAAATGAACGGGAAACCATCATCGTGGCTGAAATGAATGAAGAAGTGGTTGGATGGATAGCCTTTCAATCGGAAAATAGGAAGAGAATGTTCCACAAGGGCTCATTTGGGGTGATGATCAGAAAAAATTTCAGAGGGATGGGAATTGGAAAAGAGCTTATTGAGGCGTTATTGGATTGGGCAGAAGCCAATCCGTTGATTGAAAAGGTGAGTTTGGGGGTTTTTTCCACAAATCATCGGGCAATATCATTGTATAAACGGCTGGGGTTTGTTGAAGAAGGCCGTAAAATCAAAGAATTCAAGATGAGCGAAAGTGAATACATCGATGATATTATCATGTACAAAATGGTTTGATCAGACCGAAAGAGCATGAATGGATTCATTACATGCTCTTTGCGGTTTGGTTATGTATCTATTTTTATAGTAAATCGATATTTATGTCATGCATTATCTAATTACTCTTACCTTCACTTGCTTTCTTCCCCACGTTAGAGCATCCGCTTCTTTTGCGATGAATACATCGATTCTGTTTCCTTTGATCGCACCGCCCGTGTCTGCAGCGATGGCTTGTCCGTAGCCTTCGACTTCCACGATGGAGCCTAGCGGAATCACGTTCGGATCGACTGCTATCAGTTTGGCATCATCATATTTTTCTAAATCGACACCCATTCTTGTAGTGCCTGAACATCCTTCGCAGCTTGCTGTATAAGCTGTACTTGTAACCGTCAGTTCTTTAACGGCTGAGCTTGCTGAACTGGCTCTTTCTTCTAATTTACTGAAGGTCCGTGCACCGGCTATACCGTCAGCGGATAATCCCTTTTGCTTTTGAAAGTTCATGACTGCTTGTTTTGTACCTGTTCCATAAATGCCATCGACCGTTGATGAGTAAACATCCCAGGCTTTCAATAGCCTTTGCAGTTCAGCTACAGGTCTTCCCATATCCCCGCTTTTCAGTGTCTGTATTTTCTGATTCGTTTGTGTTCCTGATATTCCATCGACTTTCAGCCCTGATTTTTCCTGAAACTTCTTTACGGATTCCTTTGTAATCGGTCCGTAGTAACCTGTTGCTTCATGATAGGGAAAAACCCCTTTTGTCAGTAATAATTCTTGTAAGTCTTTAACATCACTATTACTCATTCCAAATGAAAGTGTGCGATCCAAAGCTGCGGCTTCGCCTTTAGTTGGCATGCAAACTCCTAGAATGAATACAGAAGCCGTTAGGATCGTTAATAAAATTTTCTTCATGTTTATCCTCCTCGTTGTTTCCTGCAATTAAACTATTCGTTAAACTATCACTCTTTTAGGCGCAGTTAAGGAAAAACACCGCGAAGGCACTAAGTAATTGTTAAAACATGTAACAGAAAGAAAAGAAATGAGGCGGACATCGGGTTACCATATCCTTATTAATTGTCGAATTATGGAAAAAAATCAAGTTTCATATGAAACTAACGGAATCGTTTGGTTGAACAGGGGCATTCATTCATGTACGTTTAAGTTAATATAAATTCTATTGTAAGGTTAAAGGAGGGAATCATATGATTAAGGCAGTTATTTTCGACTTTGATGGCTTAATTTTAGACACGGAAACGGTTTGGTATGAGGCCTATAGAGAAACGATGGCTTTTTATAAATCTGATTTGCCTCTCGAACATTTTGTTACATGTATCGGAACCGATAACACTGAGCTAAATCAGTACTTCAAAGATCAGCTGGGGGGAAGGTGTAATATTGAAGAAATTGAATCCAGAGCAAAAAGCCTCCATGAAGTAAAGATGAAAACAGCACAGGCACGTGAAGGTGTGAAGGATTATCTAGAAGAAGCAAAGAGAAATGGATATAAAATCGCCCTCGCTTCAAGTTCGACAAAAGAGTGGGTCACTCATCATTTGGGGGAACTCGGACTGTTACACTATTTTGAAATTATCATCACAGGGGATGATGTCGAGAAAGTTAAACCAGCGCCTGATTTGTATGTAAAGGCAATTGAAGTCCTAGGCATTCAGCCTGCAGAAGCCGTAGCATTTGAAGATTCGTCAAATGGTCTTCAAGCGGCCCTGACTGCTGGGTTAAAGTGTGTAATCGTACCAAATCCCGTGACGGACGCTTTAGCTTTTGAAAACCATCATTTACGCCTCCGATCCATGGCGGATAAGAGCTTGTCTGACGTTATCAAGCATATTGAGCAATAACAGTTCAACGGTAATTATAGTAAGATGAAAGAATGAAACCGCGCCGAAGATGGCAGAGTCTTCGGTTTTTCCAGTTTTAATGAATGTTATATTTTGGTGTGGGGGATGAGTTTATGGGATTGCAAACGAATGACGAAGGAGTCCGGCTGCGGGAGGTCAAGGAGAGTGATCTTCCTATCTTTTTCGAGCAGCAATTAGATCCTGACGCAAACTATATGGCTGCTTTCACATCTAAGGATCCATCAGACAAGGCGGCTTTTTTGACACATTGGAAGAACATCTTATCGAACCGGGATATTCAAAAAATGACCATACTCTGCAACGGGTGTGTGGCAGGCAGCATTCTCAAGTTTGAACAGTTTGGTAACCCGGAAGTGAGTTATTGGATCGGGAAGCAATTTTGGGGTAAAGGGATCGCTACATGTGCATTGCTCCATTTTTTGCCGAAAATAAAAGCACGCCCTGTTTATGCCCGTGCAGCCAAGGATAACCTTGCATCCATCCGGGTGCTGGAAAAATGCGGGTTTGAAAGATTCGATGAGGACAAAGGATATTCCCATGCAAGAGGCAAAGAGGTTGAAGAATTCATTTTGAAACTTGAAAGTTAAGATAATAATAACAATATCGTTTAGCCTATGAGGAAACGGGTGACATTCAATGGGATATAAGATTTTTTCCATCATTTTTATTTTATGCGGTCTTTTTATAATGTGGTTCGCCATATTTGGCAAAAAGAAAGAAATCAAAGAGTTCGGCTCCGGAGTACCCACGAATTTCATCGATGTAATTGTAATGATGATATATAAGCTCTTACCTTCCATTATTAGAAAAATCCTTCTATTGGCATTGGGTCTGGCCATTTCTATCGGATTTTCCTATATATTGTATAAATTATGGTGAATTTTCCTTATCAAATAAAATAATCCTGAAACTTTCTCCTTACGTAATCGTATAAAATGGTAACGATATATAGGAGTTGTTGCTATTTCGAAGAAAAAAAGTGAAGGCAGTGTTTAGGATAATGGGGGCGGGAAGTTGACGCCGGCGGAGGCATTGGTTCAATATACCCAATTAGAAGAATATCAGTATAGTAATAATATGCATAATATGGTAATGTTGAATTTGTGTGATTTTGGAAATTCATAAAAAAGGAAGGTATTATATGTCTGAATCGGTTCTTAAGGTTCAATCCTTAACTAAAAAAATTGGAAAAGCAACCATCGTAGACAATGTGAGCTTTGAAATAAAAAGCAATGAAATATTTGGTTTACTTGGTCCGAATGGTGCTGGTAAGACCACGATCATCCGTATGATCACAGGTCTCATCAATCGTACGGGCGGTACGGTCATGATCAACGGCAGTGACCTCGATCATGATTTCGAAGGTGCGATGAATGAATTGGGGGCCATTGTTGAAAATCCGGAGTTCTATAAATATATGACAGGCAGAAAGAATATCCTGCATTATGCCCGGATGTCATCCAATGACATATCCAATGAGAGAATAGAAGAGGTCATTAAGCTCGTCAAACTGGATCATGCCATCGATAAGAAGGTTAAAACCTATTCATTGGGAATGCGCCAGCGCCTTGGCGTGGCACAGGCCATTTTACATAAACCATCATTATTGATTTTTGATGAACCGACGAATGGCTTGGATCCGCAAGGGATTCGCGAGTTTCGTGATTATTTGAAAGTACTGGCAAGTGAAGGCGTCGGGATATTGATTTCATCCCATTTACTATCGGAAATGCAATTGATGTGTGATAGTTTTGCCGTTATCGAAAAGGGAAAACTGATCCATACGAAAGAACATATTGTTGATGAAAAAACCGAAACGATCAATGAAGTGTCCTTCACCGTCAGTGATGGGAAGCTAGCTAAAAAAATCCTTCAAGAAAAGTTTGCGGATATCACGATCCTAAAAAATGGTGCGAAGAAAATCTCCGTATCGGCCACCCGAGAACAAACGGCCGATATAAACAGGAGTTTTAATGCAAATGATCTGGATGTCTTTGAAATTGGCATAACCAGAAAATCGCTGGAAGATAAATTCTTCGAAATCACTGAGCAGGAAATGAGGGAGTCTGTATGATGTCCTTAGTAAAAAATGAATGGATGAAAATCTTTTCAAAAGTATCAACTTATATATTCATCGCTTTTCTATTATTGGCAGCATTAGGGGCTGCGGTCATTGATTATAAACTAAGTCCTGACGAAACGGATAAAGATTGGAAGCAAGAGTTAAACGCCGATATCCAAGAACAGGAAAAGGCTTTGGAAGCTAAGGAAATCAGTGAAGAAGAAAAAGCCTCCATCATGGAAGAAATTAATTACAACAAGCAACTGTTGGCTGATAATATAAACCCTGACTTAAACACGAATTGGACCTATATGGCTGAATGGACTACATCATTAACATCATTTGTCACTTTATTCGTCGTTATTGTTTGCAGCTCGCTCGTTTCCTCGGAATTTTCCGATGGCACCATTAAACAACTGTTGATCAGGCCTTATAAACGTTGGAAGATCCTTCTTTCCAAATATATTACTTCCTTGTTGTTTGCAGCGTTACTACTTGCGAGCCTGCTTATATTCAGTTATCTAATCGGAATCATATTCTTTGGCAATGGTTCGTATTCAGACAAAATCATGGATCCTGCATCTTTCGAATTCAGTCCGGTGGTAGTCGGCGAATATTTCGTGGACATGATCGTTTACTGGATACCAGGGTTCCTGGTCATCACGACCATCGCTTTCATGTTAAGCACATTATTTAAAAACCAAGCACTAGCAGTAGGTATATCCATTTTCATCCTATTTGCCTCCTCGACATTAAATATGGTCATTCAATCATTCATCGGAAAATACGAGTGGTTAAAATTCGTCTTATTCCCCCATCTCGATTTAAGGGGCTATATTTCCGGAACCATAGACATGTTCGATGGAGCTACACTTGGATTCTCGATGGGTGTACTCGGAATCTATTATCTTATCTTTTTAGCGCTAACTTTCTTCTTCTTCCAGAAAAAAGATATCACTAATTAAATAGAGCGAAAAACCGAAATCAGTGGCTGATTTCGGTTTTTCTTATGCAACAGGAATGTTGCTGCTTTGAATCTGGCATAAAGTGAAACCTTTATCCAAAATTATCCGTATAAGATAATATGAGGATATTCAGTTGGGTTTAGGGGTGGAAAATGAATAAAAACAAGGTTCTATTAATTGGACTTATAGGATTTTCTTTATTTCCAATGGGCATGGTGATATCACAATGGACAGTTGCAGGCGTAGTGATCGGGATAGGCGGAGGGTTCGTAATGGGGATCAGTTCCTACTGTTTGCTAGTCAGTAGCTCCATATACATATGAACAATACACTAGTTAATTGCGGACTTCGCGGAAATAATCTGATAGAGATGGAGCAGATTTAAAGATGGGGAAAATGCATTATAAACGAAAGTTAGTCATTGTGTTTACAATTATTGGAATAGCGTTAGGGCTCTATGTGTACTCGGCATTCTCTCAAAAATTGACAAAATCAACAGATTTGTCTGATGAATCTATCGGGGGATTTAAAGTGTTTGATAACATATCGAGTCCAGAATTCATCAGGGAATATGGAGAACCCATCGATCAAGATAATAATAAGGCTTATGATTATTATTATTGGAAGGGCGGGTTGAAAACGGCCTCTATCAATACAGACGAGGATAAAGGGAAAATCATGCGGTTGATCATTTCAAGTACGGACGACGCCCAATTTGAAAACTCCCTTCAAACAAGCAAAGGCATTAAATTAGGAAGTAAGAAAGCGGACGTCCTTTCGAAGTACGGAGATCATTATTATAAAAGTTATGAACAGGGAGCCGATATTATCGGATACATTGACCATAAACGAAATATTACCTTGGAATTCTGGTGTGTACCAGGTGGAAGGGTCGCAGAAATACGATTGGATGATGCAGATGTCATTTAATGATTTCACCAGCGTCCCCGATTATCGGTTTTAGCTGTTTAAGTGAATAAGAAAGCGATGCGATAAAGAATATGTTCATAAAAAATTTCATCTATCATTACATCATTTATCCGATCATATTTGTTGGGGTATATGCATTATTTGCTATTTTTAAGCTTGATGATACCCCCGTTCCTATAAGTGATGCTATGCATATGATTTTAATCTATTATTTTGCAATTAGTGTGTATAATGCCTTGCCTACCATTAAATCTAACCGTAATAAAAAAGGCAGCCAATAAAAACAGTACTCATTGGAATTTACATATTTTTGCATCAATTCCGAAACCATTTATCCAGGTTATCCGTATATGTAATTATGAACGGTGCAGGGAAGCTCCGGTATTTATAAGCATTTATCATTTTAATAAATTTGGGAGATGAAGGATCATGAGCGAAAAGGGTTGTATGAAATGCGGTAGCAATGATGCTGCTAAGAAGGATGTAGCCATGACAGGAACTGGCTTGTCAAAAATGTTCGATGTCCAGAATAATCAATTTACGGTTGTGTATTGCAAGCAGTGCGGTTATTCGGAGTTTTATAATAGGCAATCATCTGCAGGCAGTAATCTGCTGGATCTATTCTTGGGATGATCATTGGCACGACAACAATCCCCTTTTACATGAAAAGGGGATTGTTGTTTTTTTCGTAATGCCCATTATCCGATGAAATGGCCTTGAACTACTTTTGTAAATTCCTTGGCGACGGGTGAAAGGTGTTTAGCTGATTTCATGACCAATCCGATCTCCCGGGAAAGTTCCGGGTTCAAGGGCAGGCTTTTGATGCGTTCGGGTTTTTCCGGTAAAGCCAGGTCTGGCATAATCGTGATGCCTAATTTTCCTGCTACCATTGAGAGCACCGTTTGATTGTCTTTAATGTCGTATGAAATGTTTGGTTTTATCTTGGCTTCCAGGAATCTATCTTCTATGAGTGTTTCACAGCCAGATCTCAGCATGATGAATGGTTGATCAACGAAGTCTTCCAGGGTCAATGAGGTTTTCCCTGAAAGCGGATGGCCTTCGTACACGACAGCTGATAGAGGATCTGTTAGCAGAGGGATGAATTCCACGTTCTTTACTGGTTTTGCTGCAAAGCCGATGTCCACTGTTCCTTCTTCGATCCATGTTAAGATTTCCTCATATCCACCTTCATGAATCAGCAAATCGATATTAGGGTATTTTTCTTTAAAGATAGAGAATAGCTTTGGTATGAATCTGGCAGTGAAGCTTGGAAAACTGCCAATCGTTATTTTACCGATTTCCATTCCATTCACAGCTGCAATCTTTTGTTCGATATGTGCAAGGTTGGCAGCAATGGCCCGCATATGTGGAATGACTTGTTCTCCCGCAGTCGTGAGTGTTATTCCTTTTCGGTCACGCTTCAATAAAGTCACACCAAGTTCCGTTTCAAGTGCTGTAATGTTATGGCTCACGCCTGATTGAGTCAGTCCGATCCGGTCTCCCGCTTTCGTAAAACTTCCGTGTTCAACAACATGTAAAAAGACTTCCAGTTGAAAAAAATTCAAATGCCCCACACCCTTCTTCTATGAATTATACATGAGAAACTCTAATCCAAGTAATGAAAAACATTCATTTTACTTATGATGTGGTCGAGAATACAATAACATTACAAATTAAAATAAGAATGGGTGATGGGAAATGATGAAACGGAAATACGGGCAAATTTTTTCACCGTACACGCTTTCTAATGGAACGGTTCTTAAAAACAGGATTGTAGTTGCGCCGATGACCACTTATTCAGGTCAAGAGGATGGCTTGGTTTCTGACGAGGAATTAGCCTACTATAAAAGAAGGGCAGATGGACCTGCCATGTTCATTACTGCCGCTGCCGCCATTTCCCCTGTTGCGACAAGCTTTCCCCGGCAAATGAAAGTATATGATGTACAAAGCATCGCTGGACTCACTGAGCTTTCAAAAACAATCAAATCCAAAGGTGCAAAAGCCATTCTCCAGCTTCATCATGGCGGAAGCGAGAGCCTTCCAAGCTGTACAGGCGGAGAAAAAATGGTTAGTCCGAGCGGAATCATTGCAAGCGTTTATAAAGGAATGGGCGAAGAGTACATTCCAAGGTCAATGAGCCACACTGAGATTCTATCCACTATTCAAGACTTTGGAAGAGCCACCCGCCATGCCATTCGTTCAGGATTCGACGGTGTGGAAATCCATGGAGCGAATGGCTATCTCCTGCAGCAGTTTTTCTCACCCCACTCCAACAGACGGAGAGATCATTGGGGAGGGAGTTTGAAGAATAGAATGCATTTTCCACTTGCCGTCATCGCGGAGGTGAAGCGGATCCGTGATCTATATGCAGACAAGGAATTCGTTATTGGGTATCGCTTCTCCCCCGAAGAACCGGAAGAAGGCGGATTGAAAATGGATGATACAGTTGCATGGGTAGATGAATTGGCAACTCAGGGGCTTTCCTATTTGCATCTTTCTGTTAAAAATGTCTGGTCCATGCCTAGAAGCGGATTGAACAGGGGATTGACAAGGACCGAAATTCTCCGCGATGTCATCGCTGGCAGGACCAGTTTCATATCACTTGGATCGATCCATACTCCAGAGGAAGCAAATGCTGTGCTTGAGAAAAATATACCGCTTTTCGCTTTAGGAAGGGAATTGCTGATGGAACCGGACTGGGCCGCCAAAATAATGGAAGGCAGGGAAGAAGAGATCAAGACGACCTTACCGCGCGATAGCAGGTGTACATTAAGTATTCCGGAACAAATGTGGGCGAATATCATTACTCGTGACGGCATGCCCGAGAAATGATAGTATGAATGTAAAAATTGGAAATTTCATGAGGGGAAATTAAATGAATAAAATAGCACTTTTTCAACTGTCTCTAGCCATGACAATCTTTGGTTCTGTCGGTTTCTTTTCGGAACTATCAGGACTTCCTGCATTGGAATTGGTTTTTGTTCGCTGCATTTGTGCTGCCGTATTCTTATGTGCAGCCTGGATGATTACCGGACATTTCAAGAACGAAATATGGAATGGCAGGGAGGTAATGCTGATCATTTTCTGCGCGGTGGCCAACTTGTTGAACTGGATATTCCTCTTTAAATCTTTTGAGCTGATATCGGTGACAATCGCCATTTCGCTTTATCATTTAGCGCCGATCCTTGTACTCATTATAGGGAGCCTCATTTTTAGGGAGAAAATGAATGTATTCTCCATCTTGGCCATTTCCCTTTGCTTCATTGGCACATTACTCATTATGGGAACAGATGGATTTCGATCATCTTCTCCTGAATGGGAGGGCATCGTGTATGGAATCATTGCTGCCTTTTTCTATGCGGCAACCATGCTTTTAGGAAAGAGCATTACAAAGACGAGTGTATATGCGACCACATTTCTGCAAATGTTCATTGGATTTCTATTACTGATTCCTTTTGTCGATTATTCCGTATATACAACGTTAAATTCTTCCGAATGGTTTTATACGGTGCTTACCGGCATCATCCATACAGGCGTCGTGTATTTGCTGTTTTTTAATAGTATTCGCCATTTGCCTACAAATGTAGTATCTTTCATGATTTTTGTCGATCCGGCAGTTGCCATCCTTTTGGATATTCTGCTTTCAGGATTTAAACCGGACGGGATTCAAATTCTGGGTATTTCCTTGATATTCATTGGGGTTGTCTATTCACTTAAAACGACTGGACCGACTGAAAATGATGTCATGCAGAAAAGGCCCCACACAATGTGAGGCCTTTTTCCTTTATGCATGTACCTATTGATTAAAATGATAGACATCCCAAATGTCAGGGGTTTCTGATCCAATGTACCAAGCAGCTGCACCGCCTAGCTGATTTTGTTTAACCAGGTCCATACGGAGCTTCATCGATTTTTTATCTTCTATCCAAATTTGATGCTTTTTCCCTTTGGAAGTATACACCACGTAATTTTGCTGCGTCTGTTTATCCCATACCTTTTTAAGTTTTTGAGTTGAAATGATTTTGTTGACCTCAGCCATGGTACGGTCATGACTTTTCACTTTTTTTGTCGACAAATCGGTTACCCATTCTCTCGTATAAAATGGTACAGCCAATATGATCTTATGAGCAGGTACTTCTTTCATTAAAAGCTTGGTTCCTTCTTTGATCCAAGGTAACGAGGAAACGGACCCGGCTACCGGGCTCCCTCCCCAATGCTCGTCATAACCCATTATGATTATATAGTCCGCTATTTTGCCAAGTGCTTTCCTATCTAGGCTTTTTGACCAATAAGGGTCTTCATTTTCTCGGGTGACATCCACAGACACTTTAATTCCATGCGGTTTTAGTGCCTTTTTTAGTTCGCCGATGAAAAGTACAAAGTCCTTCTTATTTTTGGGGTCGATGTTTTCGAAATCCACATTTATTCCATCACTTTTCGTTTTAACAAGTGAATCGCGTAAAGCTGAAACTAATTTTTGGCGTTTTTTTGTATTGCCTAGTACAGAACCAGTTAATACAGGGTCAAATCTATTCCCGATAAGCTGCCAAACTTGTTTTCCTTGTTTATGGGCAGCTTGGATGTATTTTGTATCTACAGAAACGGAAACGTAATTACCGGTATCCGTCAGCGTATAAGAACGGGGAGATACTACATTCAAATTGGGGTGTTTAAGTTGCTGGGTATAGCTTTCTTTCGATCCATTATGCTTCCAGCCCATGACGATACGGTTTTGCGCCTTTTTTTGAAGCTGGGATTTCTTTATCCAGCCCTTTTTTCCGCCAAGCAATTGAACCTGGCAGTAATAATCCGGAACCTTCAATTTTTGGCCCACTTTAAGGGTAACCGTGTGTAAGTTATTTAATTTCGTCAAATCACTTGTTGTTACCTTGTATTTATTAGAGATCTTCCACAATGTATCGCCTGATACAACCTTATGGATCTTATATTTCTGGGGGATCTTCAGGCTTTGGCCAACAGTTATTTCGGAAGTGGTTAATTTATTTACTTTTTGCAGCTCACTTACTGAAACACCATATTGATTTGCTATTTTCCATAGTGTGTTTCCAGACTTCACTTTATGAATGATGGGCCCCGCGGAATCCCCAACCGAAGTAGAAATGATGGGAAACTCTTCGCCCTTCTTTAAGGTCTTTAATAGAGTGGAACCTAATTTAGGAGAACTAAAAACTTTTGTATTGTCCAATTTAACAGAACCTATGGATTGGGTTTTACTTGATGAATGACCACTGGTTGGAAAGAGACACATACAAAGAAGGCTTAACATGATAAAACATCCAAAGAATTTTTTCACAATGATTTTATTCCCCTTTGTAAAATTTAACTTTACTAGTTTACTATGGAGAATAGCCATATAAATAGAGGTACATTGTGGAAAGGCATTACTAACCTTCGTGCGGGACGAATTATTCCGTATGAAGGGCAATTGATTTGTAAATAGAAGGGGAGAGTTTATATGTCAAATTTTTCATTACAGTTTTATGATTTTAACATTTGGGCAAATAATCAGATTTTCAACCGTTTAAAAGAGCTTCCAAAGGATGTTTACCATCAGGAAGTTCAAAGTGTGTTTTCATCGATATCGAGTGTGATGGCCCATGTGTATCTTTCCGATCTGGGGTGGGCGGAGGTTTTTTCCGGTAAAAGCATGAAACATGCATTGGAGCTGGCTGAACAACTGAAGGAACAAATGGAGTCAAAGGAATTAGAGGAAATGGAGGCCATGTTTATTGAGTTGTCCGAGCGGTACAAATCGCTGCTTGGCCAAAAAGAAAATTTAGATAAGCCTCTTATAATTGAGAATCCAGCTGGCGGACAAATGAAAACAAGTGCAGCCGAATTGGTACCGCATGTCGTGAATCATGGAACCTATCATCGCGGCAATATCACGGCCATGCTGCGCCAAATGGGTTATGCCTCAACTTCGACGGATTATGGGCTTTATTTATTTTTAAAAGGGGAGTAACGGGCCTTCATTTGCTTACTGATGGGACTGTAAGCATTTACAGTCCTGTTGTTAAAGTAAGGCCGCCTGTTATTTTGAAGATAACGAAATCCTATATATGTGAACAGGTTAACCGGTTCTTCCTGGTTGGCCTTTTTTACGTTTGTCACTGGAATTGACTTGTACATGACATTTGTCATCTTCTAGTCATGACACCTGGTACTAATAAAATCAGGTTGGTTTCTTTATACTATGGATAACGACAAATAAAAGGAAGTGCAATTGAAATATGACCTTGCAAAATACGAAATCCTTGAAAAAACAAATTGCTCCTTTTGAACAATCAACGACAAAGCAAAGTATATGGCAGATCATCAATACCCTGGGGCCGTTCATCATTCTATGGTACCTAGCATATATAAGTCTTTCCGTTTCTTATTGGTTAGCCTTAATCCCAGCTGTGTTTGCTGCAGGATTCTTGACGAGAATATTCATCATTTTTCATGATTGTACGCATCATTCATTTTTCAAAGACCGCCGTGCGAATAGAATAGTCGGTACGATCATGGGTGTTTTGACTTTATTCCCGTTTGATCAATGGGGACATGAGCATTCTGTGCATCACGCAACAAGCGGTAATTTGGATAAGCGGGGTACAGGTGATATTTGGACCCTTACGGTAGATGAGTATTTGGCTGCACCGTTTAAACTTCGTTTTGCTTATCGTTTTTATCGTAATCCATTGGTCATGTTTGGTTTGGGGCCGATTTATGTTTTCCTTCTTAAAAATAGATTTAACCGTAAAGGTGCTAGAAAGAAGGAAAAAAATAATACGTATTTGACGAATGTATTAATCGTCGTTTTTGCGGTATTGCTTTGCCTGGCAGTAGGCTGGCAGTCTTTCCTTCTGGTACAAGGATCCATTTTCATGATTTCTGGTTCAATCGGCATTTGGCTGTTTTACGTCCAGCACACATTTGAGGACTCTTATTTTGAAGAAAATGAAGAGTGGGAATATGTATTGGCAGCAGTGGAGGGAAGTTCTTTTTATAAGCTTCCAAAACTGATGCAGTTCCTTACTGGTAATATCGGTTACCATCATGTTCATCATTTAAGTCCAAGGGTGCCTAACTATAAATTGGAAATGGCGCATAATAATACGCAGCCTTTAGAGAACGTTCCGACGATCACTCTTGCAACAAGCTTGCGCTCACTCCGTTTCCGTTTATGGGATGAGGAATCCAAGAATTTCGTCAGTTTCAAGGACATAAAATATTTAACGAAAAAAAGTGTTCCCACTCAAGTGAAATCTGAACTGTAACGTTCATGTATCATTCCAGACTCCCTTAATAATCCTCGGATTTGGGGAGTCTTTGCTTCATATAAGGAACTCGATAAAGGAGAGAACTTAAAAATGATTCGAATTGTCATTGCAGAGAATCAGCAAATGCTATTAGAGGCAATAAGTTCTCTACTCAATCTTGAAGAAGATATAGAAATTGTCGGGCAAGCCAGTAACGGAGAAGAAGCGATGGCTCTTGTACACCAATTAGGGCCTGATGTGTGTATCATGGATATGGAGATGCCTGTAATGAACGGACTTGAGGCAGCAGAAGCATTAAGGTCATTTGAATGCAAGGTGGTCATTTTAACGACATTTCGAAGGACTGGTTATTTTCAACTCGCATTAAAGGCGGATGTAAGTGGTTATTTATTGAAGGATAACCCGGGTGATGAGTTAGCCTGCTCGATTCGCTGCATAATGGATGGCAAGCGAATATACTCCCCAGAGCTTATTGATGGGCCTTCCAGCCATAATGGCCGGGAAATGGGAGTGTTAGGGCTGTTAGCCGATGGTCCATCCAATATTGAGCCGTCCAATCAAAGCGGCACAATTGGGACAGTAAGAAAATATTTTTCGAACATCAAGGATAAAATGAAGTTACCGGCTGGTTAGGATTTGTTTCTTAAATTCTGTTGACACGTTTTTTTAAATTGTGTACGATGGATTAAATTATAATATTGAAAATTCTGTGATGAAGAGAGTAGTTCATTTTGAAATGGAAAGCGAGTTAGGGATGGTGGGAGCCTAATGCAGGTCGGATGAATGAAGCGCACTTTGGAGAAATTTCTTGAAACGTTCAGTAGGGAATATCGGGGAGTCACCTCGTTAACAATGGAAAGTGGCCGCAATTTGTGGCAACTAGAGTGGTACCACGGGAATTCATGCTCTCGTCTCTTATTTAGAGGCGGGGGCTTTTTTGTTTAGGAGGGAAAATGTCGATGAATAAACCAATTGCAGAATTGATTTCAACTGCTTTGAACAATGAAATGCCAGCAAGTGAAATAGAAAAATTAATGGAAAAGCCGAAAATGATGGAGTTAGGTGATGTCGCCTTTCCGTGCTTTACTCTTGCGAAAAAATTCAAAAAATCGCCTCAGGTGATTGCGTCGGAAATAGCCCAACAATTAAACAGTACGTTGATTCAAGAAGTGAACGTAGTGGGAGGTTATCTGAATATCTTCGTCAATCAACAGATGGTGACGGAAAATGTGCTGCAAACGATATTAAAGGAAAAGGATTTGTATGGTTCGATGCAGACTGGAAAGGGAAATGTCGTGATTGATTATTCCTCCCCGAATATTGCCAAGCCTTTTTCCATGGGGCACTTACGCTCTACGGTCATAGGGAATGCACTGGCCAACATTGCCGAAAAAAATGGCTACAATGCCGTGCGTATCAATCATTTAGGAGATTGGGGCACGCAATTCGGTAAGTTGATTGTCGCGTATAAGCTGTGGGGGGACAAAGAGGCAATCGAGGCTTCGCCGATTCAGGAATTATTGAAAATCTATGTGAAGTTCCATGAAAGAGCAGAAACCGATGAATCATTGAATGACCAAGCACGCGCAAGCTTCAAGTCGCTTGAAGACGGGGACGAGGAAGCACTGGCATTGTGGAAATGGTTCAGGGATGCGTCTTTAAAAGAATTCGAGACGATTTATGATTTATTGGGCATCCGTTTTGATTCCTATGCCGGCGAAGCATTTTACAATGATAAAATGGATGCGGTTGTCGGGGAACTAAAAGAAAAAGGCCTGCTTGCCCTTTCAGAAGGTGCCTATGTTGTGCAATTGGAAGATATGCCGCCGTGTTTGATTACGAAAACCGATGGTGCGACACTTTATGCCACACGTGATTTAGCTGCAGCCATGTATCGTAAAAAACAGTATGAGGCAAAGAAAACATTTTATGTGGTCGGAAATGAACAATCCCTGCACTTCAAACAACTCTTTAACGTCATTGAAAAAATGGGGTATGAGTGGTCAAAAGACTTACAGCACGTAGCATTTGGCATGATGCTAAAAGACGGTAAGAAAATGTCGACCCGTAAAGGGAAAGTCGTGCTGCTTGCGGATGTATTGGCAGAGGCGATCGAAACTGCGAAGCGCAATATTGAAGAAAAAAATCAAGCGCTTGAACAGAAAGAACTGGTTGCAAGACAAGTCGGTGTTGGAGCGGTAATCTTTAATGATTTAAAAAATAACCGCATGAACGATATTGATTTTTCATTAGAGCAAATGATGAATTTTGAGGGAGAAACGGGCCCATATGTACAGTACACATATGCGCGAATTTCCTCCTTGCTTGAAAAAGGTGATTTTAAAGAGCAGGACATCCAATATGACGCTTTAGGCGAATATGCGTGGCCAGTCATCCAGCTGCTGGAGCAATACCCGATCATTGTCCAAAAATCATTTGAACAAGCCGATCCATCACAAATCGCGAAATTCAGCTTGCATGTATCGCGTGCATTCAATAAGTATTATGCACATTCGAAAATCCTAGTGGAAGATGAATGGAAACAAATGAAGCTCTCATTCGCTTTTTCCGTTGCGATCGTATTGAAGGATGCGCTAAGTTTATTGGGAATTTCAGCGCCGAATAAAATGTAATGCATGTCTCTAAAAGGAGCCATTTTGATCTTTTCAAAATGGCTCCATAATTTATCAGATAAATCCTGGCATGAACGTAAGCTCTTTTATTTTAGAAGAAAGGTATCTGTCATGGGCTGTCCTTTTTTCTCCCATGTAATATGCAACTTGTACACATGCTCTTTTTTTGGAGGATCTCCCAAATAAAAATCCGTTGATAATGGATTTAATTTTGTAATAGAGCCATCTTCACTTTTTCCTTCTGTAAATCCCTTATGTTCCACTACTATTTTTCCATTATCAGTAAAGCTTACTTCTTTTATCTTGACCTTGCCACCAGACTTTTGTTGAACATGTCCAATCCATCCGCCAACTGTTTCATCAGAGTTTTTTTTATAATTTGCTTTCCACATACCATTATCAGATGTGCCTCCAATTGCAATACTGGAATAATACATATAACCTCCGATAGCAACACCCATACATATACCTACAACAAGTAACCATTTTGAATATTTATTTTTCATCAAAAAAAGCCTTCCCCTCTCTGTAACTGTTTATATTATACAATTTTGTAAATGTATTTTAATATGGGGAAATGAAGGAGGCCGGCTGTCAGCTTGGCATTTGAGGTTGGCGTCGATCCATGCGGCTATCCATTTTCAGCGGAAGAAAAAGAATTTGAATAAAATGGATTGACATTCATTGGTAATGTGTTAATATTTATAAAAATGGAACCGGTTCCAAAATTCGCGAATGGATGAATGTAATGGTTAAACAAGAAAACGCAAAGGTTACAATTTACGATGTTGCTAGAGAAGCAGGTGTTTCAAAGACCTCTGTTTCCCGGTATTTAGGGGGGAGATTTGATGAACTCTCTGACAAAACCCGTAAGAAAATCGAGCTGGCGATCAACAAAATGGAGTACCGCCCAAACACGATGGCAAGAGGGCTCAAAAGCAATAAGAGTTATTTGATTGGAATCATCGTGGCGGACATCAACAATCCATATACGACGGCGATCCTTCGGGGGGCTGAGGATATATGCAGCCAGAATGGATATAATCTGATGATTTGCAATTCGGATAATAACCCCGAGAAGGAAAGAGGCTATTTTGATATGCTTTTATCCCATCGCATCGACGGGCTTATCATTCATACGACTGGCGGTAATCACGATATGCTAAAACAGATGCAAGAGCAAAAGACCCCGGTCATCCTTTTGGATCGGAAGGTGCCGAATCTTGAAATCGATACGGTAGGATTGGATAATTTTCAGGCTACTTCACAAGCGGTCAATTATTTGGTCGGCCAAAATTATGAACGAATTGCATTTTTCAGTGAACCTGCCAGCAATGTCAGTACCAGGCATGAGCGGCGGCTATCCTTTCAGCAAACGTTGATGAGCCACAGTCATCCGAGTTCAGAAGATGTTTATGAGGTCAATGTCGATGATTTAAAAGATGTCGAGTCCAAGCTCCAGCATTTTTTAGATGACTCTAAAGGCGTATCAAGAGCTATATTGACGGCAAATAGTGTCGTGCTATTAAAATTAATTTTACTTTTACAAGAAAAGAAACTGTCGGTCCCGGAAGATTTAGCAATGATGGGATTTGATAATCCGGATTGGAGCACCATCGTTTATTCGGGGATTACAACGATTGAACAGCCCACATACCAAATCGGGGTCGCTGCTATGGAAATGATCCTGCGCCGCATTGATGGACAGGCTTCCCCAGCGCAGACAATGGCGTATCAAGCGAAATTGAATATAAGGGAAACGACTCCATTTATACAAAAATCATAAGTCTTCTAAACTTGAAGACTTTATTAACTCCCAAAATGGTACCGATACCATTTCGGGGTCAGGAGGATTAATATGAAAGTATTTGTATGCATGAATTCAATACCGGCCGAAAGGCTTCAAGCGCTCGGACATCTTGAAATCATAAAACTCGTAGCAGCCGCTGGAGCTGATGGAATCGAAATCAGAAAGGAATTGTTGACGCCGGATGATTCTCTGGAAGAATTGGGTGCCTTATGCAGGGAGCTTAACTTGGACATTTATTATTCCGCTCCTGATTTCCTGATCGGATCAAACCATCAAATGAATGAAATAGGTTTTAAATGCTTGGCAAGGGAAGCGGGTGAACTGGGAGCGGAATTGCTGAAGATGCCTCTAGGAAACTACGATTTCTTTGAAACGGATATGTTTCGAATAAAAGAGGTCTTGGTGGAAAATCTGCAAAATCGTGAATTGAAAATCACCATCGAGAACGATCAGACGCTTGGCGGTGGAAATGTAAACCGGATCGCTCATTTCCTGAGTTGCTCCGAAAAGTTGGACATCCCGATTAGATTGACATTTGATACGGGCAATTGGCTGTATACAGAAGAAGATCCAATGGAAGCTGCGAAAGGTTTAGCGGGATATGTGGACTATATTCATTTGAAGCAAGTGAAGCGCGAGAAAGAGGGTTGGGTGACTGAGCCGGTATCGATGCCGCTGCTGCCTGAGGTAATGGAGTTATTGGAAAAGTTTAATGGCGCTTGTCCGGTAGCGATTGAGTTCCCGGTAACATTGGAAAATGCAGCGACTTATATTTCTCTTATGAAAATGGAACAGGAGGTCAGCCATGAAGGAGCTTAAAGTACTGACGATGGGAGAGGCAATGGCGATGTTCATTGCTGAGGATTCGGGCAGCCTCGATGATTGCATGCGTTATAAGCGTTATGTGGCAGGGGCCGAAACCAATGTGGCAATCGGCCTGTCAAGGTTAGGGATTAAGACTGCATGGATGAGCAAGGTGGGCGATGATTCGTTCGGGCGCATGATTATGAAAACGCTCACAAATGAGGGGGTGGATGTCTCCAATGTTTTGATGGATCCACTCCATCCAACTGGGTTCCAGTTAAAATCCAAAGTCGAACAAGGAGATCCGGTCGTTGAATACTTTAGGAAGAATTCAAGCGCCAGCAAGATTTCTCTGGAGGACTTTCCCTTGGAGAAACTCCCTTCAACACAGCACCTGCATTTAACGGGGATACCTCCTGCCATTTCCGGCAGTTTCAGAGAGCTGTCATGGCAAGTCTTGAAGCATCTGAAACAAAAGGGTGTAACCGTTTCATTCGATCCAAATCTGCGTCCATCACTCTGGCCGAATGAAAGGGAGATGATAAGCATCGTCAATATGTTTGCGGAAGAGGCGGATTGGCTGCTTCCCGGAATACAGGAAGGTGAACTTCTTACAGGATACAGCAACAAGGAGGATATCGCCAGTTACTACCTCGAACTCGGTGTTAAGCTTGTGGTGATTAAACTCGGGGAAGAAGGGGCCTACTTTGCAACCCAAAATGAAAGGAAGGAGGTACCGGGTTTTACCGTAACGGAAGTCGTGGATACCGTAGGGGCAGGAGACGGGTTTGCTGTCGGGGTAATCAGCGCTTTACTGGAAGGGGCATCGAATGAAGAAGCAGTTTTACGCGGAAATGCGATAGGGGCCAAGGCCGTGATGTCTTCCGGAGATCACGATGGCCTTCCTAATATGGAAGAGCTAGAACACTTTATGAAAAAAGGAGTGCTTCAATCATGTCTCAATTACAAGTAGCTTCGAGAAAAAGGTGGATGAGATTGATCCCCTTAGTGTTCATCACATACAGTCTCGCCTATCTCGACCGTGCCAACTATGGGTTTGGCGTAGCGGGAGGAATGGGGGAAGACCTTAATATCACAGCGGGGGTATCCTCCTTTCTGGCCGCGCTGTTTTTCCTTGGTTATTTCTTCTTTCAAGTTCCAGGTGCACATTACGCAGAAAAGAAAAGTGCCAAAATCCTGATTTTTTGGAGCTTGATTCTCTGGGGAGGACTGGCGACATTGACGGGGATGGCGACAAGTGTGGCATGGCTCTATCCGATTCGCTTCTTGCTTGGTGTTGTTGAAAGCGCTGTTATGCCCGCGATGCTCGTTTTTCTAAGCCACTGGTTTCTAAAAGAAGAACGCTCCCGGGCCAACACCTTTTTGATTCTGGGGAATCCAGTTACTGTATTGTGGATGTCGATCCTTTCCGGTTACCTATTGAAGGCATTCGACTGGAGATGGCTGTTCATCATTGAAGGACTTCCGGCTGTCCTGTGGGCGTTTATCTGGTATAAGCTCGTCAATGACCGTCCCAAAGATGCCAAGTGGCTTACAGAACAGGAAAAGCAAGAAATGGAAGCGACCCTCCAGAAAGAACAGGCTGCATTAAAACCTGTGAAAAATTATAGGGAAGCTTTTAAGTCAAAGCAGGTCATCGTGCTCAGTATCCAGTACTTCATGTGGAGCATCGGGGTTTATGGGTTCGTCATGTGGCTGCCGTCCATTATTAAACAAGCGTCGAGCATGGATATCGTGGCAACGGGCTGGCTTTCATCCGGACCTTATTTGTTAGCGGTCATTTCGATGCTGGCACTATCCTATTTTTCGGATAAAACATTAAATCGAAAAACGTTCGTTTGGACATCGCTGCTTGTGGGGGCAATCGCATTCTTCGGTTCCTTCATGCTAGGCACATCGAATTTCTGGCTTTCATATGCCCTGTTGGTTATTGCAGGCGGTGCGATGTATGCACCGTATGGACCGTTCTTTGCCATCATTCCTGAAATCCTCCCAAGGAATGTGGCTGGCGGGGCAATGGCCCTGATTAATAGTATGGGGGCGCTTGGCTCATTTGTAGGTGCCTATTTCGTCGGATATTTAAACGGATTGACCGGCGGGCCCGGAGCATCCTATATTTTCATGGCGGGATCTTTATTGATTTCAGCGTTACTCACATTGATGGTTAAAAAGCCTGCGGTTACGTCAGTCAAGCAAATGGAGGCGGTTTCGTCATGAAAATTCAGCTGGCGTTGGATCGCATGAATATGGAGGAAGCCATTGAAATGGCACGAAGCGTGGAAGCCTCGATTGATTGGATTGAGGTGGGGACTTCCCTGATTAAAGAGTTCGGAGTGAATAGCATCAAAGAAATGAAAAATCACTTTCCGGATAAAAAAATCGTTGCCGACATGAAGACGATGGACAATGCGGCTTATGAAATGGATCTTTGCTTTCAAAGCGGGGCTGATGTAGCTACGGTAATGGGGGCTGCTTCAGATGTAACCATCCAAAAATGCCTGGAAAAAGCGAGTGAATACAAGGGGCAGATCATGATTGATTTATTGAATGTATCCGATACCCGGCTTGAGCAATTACGGATTTACAGGCAGGCGATATTCTGTGAGCATGTAAGCAAGGACAGCCAGGAAAATTCGGGTCATGCCATGATCAATATGAGAAATCATGCTGGGTCCTTGAGGGCTGCAGCAGGAGGGATCACTCTTTCGTCCTTGCCTGTAATGATCAGGAAGGGGCTGGATGTCATCATCGTTGGCTCGGCGATTACAAAAGCAAAGGATCCAGCAGAAGCTGCCCGTCTATTTAAGGAAACGGTGAATGGGAAGAAAGGTGTGAAGGAAGTTTGAATAAGGAAGTTGGGGTTATTTTAGAAGAAATGAACGGTGTATTTCACAAAATGGACGGAGGGGTAACGGTTACGCTCCTAAAAAATTTACGGACTGACACCAGGATCTTCATCGTGGGTGAAGGCAGATCGGGCTTCATGGCCAAAGCCTTTGCGATGAGATTGATGCACCTTGGCCTAAACGTCTATGCAGTCGGGGAAACGATTACTCCTTCTATTTCGAAAGGCGATCTGATCATAGCCATTAGCGGGAGCGGCTCGACCAAAAGTGTGATATCAGTTGCGGCAAAAGGCAGGGAAGTGGGATGCAAGGTGTTTTCGATCACGACGAATGACCAATCGGAATTAGCGAATGTCTCTCATGAGGTCTTGGTCATACCGGCAGCAACGAAAAATCGCTTGGAACATGAAACGAAAAGCGTCCAGCCGTTAAGTTCTTTGTTTGATCAATGTGTACATGTTTTATGTGATGCAGTATGCTTGGACTATTCATTAACCGAGTCCATTAGCCACGAGCTTACTTATTCCAAACATAGTAATGTAGAGTGAAATATGGCGGAACCCCTTCAGCGGGTGCCCGCCTTTTTTGATATGAAAAATGCCCTTACTCCCAAACGGGAATAAAGGGCATGCACCGTGAACATGTCACGGTGATAATGAATTAATAAGCCAGGCTGAATAGGGCTTTTATGTGTGATAGGTAGCGAACATTACTTGCTTCTTTCATCAATGTAGCAGGCAGACCTTTAAGGGACGTGTTATTGGCCCCAACGGTTGCCACCGCATCCTTACGGCCAAGGCTCGCAAGTGTACCTGAGTTTACAGGTGAGAATTCTTCAAGTTTCTTGCCTTCAAAGGCTGCATATAGGTTGTATCCAACAAGCTCACCCATTTGCCAAGCATTTTGTGCAGTAGGAGCATATGGACGGCCGCCTTCTGGAGGGAACGCAACGGCACTGTCGCCGACAACGAATACGTCATTATGGGATTTGGATTGCAAATACTCATTGACGGTTGCTTTGCCGCGATCCACTTCAAGGCCTGATTCGCCTACGATAGGAAGAGCCGCAACTCCGCCTGTCCAAACAAGCGTATTGGCCGTTATCGTTTGTCCGTCTTTCAATTCGATTTGATTTCCTTTAACACCCGTTACAGGCAGACCTGTCAAGAATTCAACGCCGCGTGCTTCCAAGCTTGTCATGGCACGTTCGATTAAGTGATCAGGCAGGACCGGAAGGATTTTTGGACCAGCTTCCACAAGCTTGATTTTCAAGTCCTTGAAGTCCACTCCGAACTTTTTGGCGATTTTAGGGAAATGATCCACGATTTCACCGATTAACTCAACGCCCGTCAATCCGCCGCCGCCGATCACGATGGTTGCGTCCGCTTCATTATTCGTTTGAGAATATTCGCGGATGCGATCTTCGATATGTTTGTAAATCTTGTTTGCATCATTTACGGATTTCAAGACCATGCTGTTTTCTTCAAGTCCCGGAATGCCGAAGAATCCTGTTTGGCTTCCCAAAGCAACAACCAGGGCATCATAAGATAATGTGGAACCATTGGCAAGTTTCACTTCTTTATTATCAACCGAGAATGACTCCACTTTGGAAATGACAAGGTCGATATCTTTTCCTTTGAAAAGCTTTTCCAAAGGAATGGAAACGGCTTGTTCAGAAATGGATCCGCCTGCAAGACGGTGCAATTCGGTGATGATTTGGTGCGTTGGAAATTGGTTCACCACTGTAACCTGCACTTCATCTTTATTGTAATATTCACGTACGGATAAGGCAGATAGTAATCCTGCGTAACCTGCACCTAAGATGACGATTTGTTTTGACATAGTTAATCCCCCGTCCTTACTGATTGAAAGTTTATCAAATTATTTTTGGTTTTTACGTTCTGAAGAGACTTCAAGAAAAGCTTGGGCGAAACGGAAAAGCTTTTGTGCTTCCGGATCTTTCATCATCCTTAACAGACCAAAAAGACCGATCACATCATTATTCGCTTCTGCACGATCCTTAGCTTCGATGGCATTTGCCGCAAGCCCTTTCACTGAATGGACCACAGGTGTCGCGATCTCCGAAATGGCGCTGACCGTATCATTTTTCAACACATCATCAGTCGCAACCGATTGAGCGAAATCATAAGACTTTGTTAAAATATTCACTAACTCAGTTAGTTTTGGTAACTGCTCGACTAAAGTGTTCAATGATTCCTGAACCTCAGGCTTTAATAATTGGTCCAGTACATCTAATTGTTTTTGGCGGGCATTAAGTTGTTCAGTTTGTGATTGGGTAATCGTTTCTGACATATCCAATTCTCCTTTGCAATAAGCATTTTGTTGATGTAATAAGAAAAACTTGTAAAATATTACACAATGTGAGACAAGAAAAAATACTAACAAAAATGTAATAAAAGCTAAACTATAGTATATCCCTTTAGTGGCTTGAAAACAGCTGATTTTTTAAAAAAGATTCATAAAATCATCTTTTCCTGCTTATTTGAAGTACAGATTTTAACGAAAATTACCTGTTTTTTCCTGAAGTGCACTTTAAGAGGGTGTCTGCCATCGACGCCTTTCATACATATTTCCATCTTGATTTGCCATCCTAAATGATGGAGGTGAATAAATGTGACTGATTCAGAATCTAAACTTACAGAAGAGAATAATGATAAGAAGCTTCATAAACTGGTTGGCAGTATGGAATATACTAAAGCGCAACTAATGGAAGGTATGAATGGAATTTCTGAAGTTTACCTCAAAAACAGCGAGGAAGGCACATCGGAAACACCTGATAAATAATATTGTTGTGTAAGCATAGCCAAACAGTTATGCTTACTTATTTTTGTAATAAATCGACTCTTCATTCTCAAAGTGTAGTTGTTTAAATATTCTAAAAATACTCTTGACTTTATCATGAATTGACGTAAGATAAGGTATATAGCCATGGTGTAAACAGGTAGTTTTCTACTCTGCCATCGCCTAAAATGGACTCGGTGACTTAAAAAGATGAATCTATAAATAACTGTCGAATCTAATAGACTTCGCTGTCAATTATTTCTTATTGATATGACTGGTTTTTTTTATTTCATCATTCACCTTGTCCCGTTTTTGGCCTGAGAAAATCCAGCGGCTGGCTGCTACTCATTCACACAGTTGTATTTAGCCATGCAAATGGCGCGAGAGAATGTCAAAAGGTAAAAAGTATCTTAAATCTTGTAGCAGGGGTGGGAATTATATGATAGGTACGAAGCAAACTAGGCTCGCAATTGATGTAGGCGGAACATTTACGGATGTTTTCGTTTTTGATGAAAGCACGAAGGAAATTTCGATCACGAAAACGTCGTCGACTCCTCTGAATCCAGAGGTCGGTATTTTGGATGGAATTGCGAAAGCGGAAATCGATTGTGAAAATATTAAAGTTTTTTCCCATGGGACAACAGTGGGCACCAATGCCTTGATTGAAAGGAAGTTGCCAAAGACAGCATTGATCACATCCGCTGGATTTCGGGATGTATCGGAAATCCGCCGAGGAACCAAGCTTGAGTTATGGGATACATATGATGATGTAGCCAAACCGTATATTCAAAGAAGAGACCGTTTTGAAGTGGAAGAGCGCATCGATTTTGCAGGGAATGTCTTGACGGAAATCAATGAAGAGGAAGTACGGTCACTGGCAAGGAAATTAAAACGACGCGGTACCGAATCCATTGCGGTTTGCTTCATGAACTCGTATGTAAATGGAAGCAATGAGGCGAAAGTGAAACGAATCATCCAGGAGGAATTCCCGGATGTCTATATATGCATTTCAAGTGAAGTCCTTCCTGAGATTTTTGAGCATGAGCGCATGAGTACGACGATCGTCAATGCCGTTTTAGGACCGACTGTCAGCAACTATATTAAAACCCTTGAAGGTGAAATGAATAAACGGGGATATGAAGATGACATATTAGTGCTTCACTCAGGCGGAGGGGTGATGACATCCCAAACCGTTCCTCGTTATGCGGCAAGGCTTGCAAGCTCCGGAATCGCTGCAGGTGCGATTGCCAGTAAACATATCGCCCAGCTTTGCGGCTTTAATAATGCCATTGGTCTGGATATGGGAGGAACGAGCACCGATATTTCCTTGATGCATGAAGGGGATTTAAGGATTACTAAAGATTGGTATATCGAGTATGGATATCCGATTGGGTTCCCAAGTATCGAGATCTTGACGATAGGAGCAGGAGGCGGCAGCTTAGCTTGGGTGGATGAAGGCGGTTCTTTACGCAATGGCCCTCAAAGTGCAGGCGCGGTTCCTGGACCTGCATGCTATAGCAGGGGCGGCGTAGAACCGACCAATTCCGATGCCAATATTGTTTTGGGACGACTTGGCACAAAGCTATTGGATGGACAAATGGAACTGGATAAACAAAAAGCGATTGAAGCCGTGGATAAGATCGCCAAGAAATTCAATTATACGATTGAAGAAGCGGCGAATGCTATCACACGTGTGGCCAATGCCAATATGTGTGATGCGTTAAGGCTGATTTCAGTCAGAAGGGGATACGACCCCCGCGACTTTGCACTTGTGGCTTTCGGTGGGGCTGGACCCTTGCATGGGGCATACTTGGCCAAGGAAATGGAAATCCCAACAGTCATCATCCCGCCGCATCCCGGTGTAGCCGCGGCAATGGGATGCCTGCTGGTAGATGTTCGTCATGATATATCCAAAACCTATGTAAAAAACGTCAAGGATGTATCGGTAAAGGATTTAGAGAAAGAATTCATCGGAATGGAAAAAGAGGCCGCTAAATTATTGCAGGAAGAAGGGGTCGCTAAAGAAGCTTCCACATTGATGCGCTATATTGACATGAGGTATATGGGACAGTGGCGTTCATTGGCGATAGAAGTGGATTGCCCGATTTCTTCATTGGAAGAGACCCTTGACCGTTTCCATCAAGAGCATGAGCGCGAATTTTCATTCTCCGATAAAGAACAGACCGTGGAAATCTACGGGCTGCTCGTTACCGCTATCGGAACTGTGCCAAAACCTGAATTTCCGACTTATGAACCTGGGGGGACACTTGCTGATGCCTTGAAGGAAACGCGTGATGTCTATTTTGAAGAGGAAGGGTATGTGAATACGAACGTCTATAACCGGGAACTCATTCCGGCCTTCTCTGAAATAACGGGACCTGCCATTGTAGATCAGCTTGATACAACGACTGTCATTCCACCAAATTTCACGGCTAAAGTTGATAAATACAGAAACTTGATTCTTTCCCAAAATAAATAAAAAGAGGTGGATTTCATTGTCGAATAAACAATTGATTGACCAATCTGGAGTTGGAACAGGTTTAGATCCGGTGACATTTGAAGTGATAAAAAATGGCTTCGTTAACCTTGTAGATCAGATGGCTGAACAAATCCTTCGGACATGCTATTCCTTCGTCATTTATAATCGGGATTTCAGCTGTGCGCTTTGTGATGCAGAAGGAAATACAGTCATGCAAGGAACGCAGGATATTTCGGTCCATGTAGGCACACTGCATCTAACGGCAAAGGCGGTGCTAGAGGACTTCGAGGGTGATATCCATCCTGGGGACGTATTCTTGGTCAATGATCCGTATCGGGGCGGTACTCATTTCAATGACACCCGGGTTCTCTTGCCTGTTTTTCATGAGAACAAGCTCATTGCGTTCATGCAGACGAATGGACACTGGGCCGACATGGGTGGCTCGACACCCGGCTCCTTTGATATCAATGCCAAGGAACATTTCGGCGAGGGAGTAAGGATTCCGCCGCTCAGGATATATAGTAAAGGAACATTTTTAAAAGATGTGGTCAATGTGCTCGTTTCGAACATGCGCGTTCCTGAAGAACGTGTCGGCGATCTGCGTGCTCAAGTGGAAGCGGCCAAAGTAGGCGAGCGCCAGTTGTTTGCCATCATCGAGAAGTATGGAATCGATACGACTTTGTCTGCCTTTGCGGAAGTGCAGAATTATGTGGAGCGTTTGGCAAGGGCCAAGGTTGCAGCTTTACCGAATGGAACTTGGGAGACCGTTGATTATATTGATATGGACCCGGAAGCAGGAGACGGTCTGATCCCGATTCGGGTTAAGATGACCATCACGGAAGACGAGATCCTTTATGATCTTTCTGGATCGCATTCTTATATCGGCTGCTTTTTGAATGCTGGTTTCGGAGCTTCTTTATCAGCGGCATACTCAGGAACCAAGACATTCTTTCCTGAAATACCCCTGAACTCCGGTTTTTACAGAGTGGTGAAGATCGAATTGCCGGAAAACTCCGTCGTCAATGCCCCGGCACCGATTGCCGTAACCGGTTTTTGTTCAGGGGCCTATGAAAAAATCATGAGTGCGTGCTTCGAACTCTGGTCCAACATCATGCCGGAAAGAGCGATAGCATGCTCATTTAACCTGGAGTATTTACTGATCGGCGGTTGGGACCAACGCCAGGAGCAGGATAAATACTTCATGTGGTACGACTGGATGGCAGGCGGACATGGAGGCCGCTATGATCGGGACGGTGTGAACGCCACTTCGCCAACATTCGGTTTGGGGCTCAGCGTACAGCCTTGCGAAGGGCAAGAAAGATTGTCGCCTGTCGTGACGATGAAGCATGAAATCATTACCGACTCTGCCGGGCCGGGTAAATACCGCGGCGGGTGCGGTGTAGAAAAGGGCGGTACACTCACAAATGTCAAAAACACCGTTATGTCCTATTGCTGTGACCGTTCCCGTTCAATAACATGGGGAATTTTTGGAGGGCTTCCTTCATCCCCGCATGGAGCATGGCTTAACCCGGGCAAGGAAGACGAACGATATTTAGGTGCGATTTTCTCAAATGTAAAAGTACAGCAAGGAGATTCCTTTGTACGCCCATCAGCTGGGGGAGGGGGACTGGGAGATCCGCTTGAAAGAAGTCCCGAAGCTGTTTTGGAAGATGTTATCGATGAATATGTTTCAATCGAGCGGGCTAAAAAAGATTATGGAGTCGTGATCAAGGAAATCGATAAAGATCTTGATTTATTCGAAATAGATTTGGAAGCAACGGAACAAGCTAGGTCTTATATCAGGAACAATCGCAAACAATGGCTTAAGGAAAACATCCAAAGCGTGGAAGATAAATTCGCCAATGGCAAGCTGGATAGTCTCGATGTCATTCGCCAGTATGGTGTCATCATCGATTATGCAACGAATAAAGCCCTGCCGGAATCAACAAAACAGTTCCGTGCATCCATGGAAACCCGTTCATTGGCTTATTGGAAATAACGTGAAACAGGTTCCGAATTCACTCGGAACCCCAGACTGCAGACCAAACTCGAAGAATAGTGAGTTTGGTCTGCATTTTTTAGTTGAAAAACGTTCCAGATGATTGGAATGGAAGGTTCTAGACTCCTGCGGCAAAGCGCGTCTAGAGGAAGGCCCCACGACCGCCTCTGGATAAGTGAGTGCCTGGAGCGGAAATCAATATCCCTATCGTGTCATTCTTAATGGAAGCCCATCAATTCCTTCACATGTTCACAATTAGCTTGTGAAGTGAGCATTTCCAAGAGCGTAAAGGCAACATCGAAAGCTGTGGATGGATTGTATGATGTAATGATATTGTCCGTGACGACAATCGGTTCGTTCACGACAATCGCCCCAAAATCTTTTAGCTGCCCCTGTCTCTTACTGGTTGGATGGTTGTATGTTGTGGCTTTTCTTCCATTCAATATCCCGCTTTTTCCTAGTGGGAGGGAACCTACACAAATGGTTGCGATGATTTTGTTCTTATTATGAAAATGCTTGATCACATCAAGAAACCTCTGATCATAGGCATCTTCATAGAAACCGGCTTCTTCAAAGCCTCCTGGAATGGCCAAAGCATCGTAGTCATCAAGGTTCACTTGATCGAGGGTCAGTTCGGGCTGCACGATGAAATTCCAGGTGCATTTCAATCGTTCGTGAAGTCCCGCCGTAACCAGGTCAGTGGTGCCATCCCCCTCTAATTTATTCCACCCCAATACATCTGTAAACACACTTGCTTCAACCGCTTCGAATCCATTGGATAGCAGCATCAATACTTTTTTCATAACAGCATCCCCCTTATTTATATTTGAATTAATTATATAAAAAGCAAATTCCCTAATACATACGATTAATTACGTATTCATCACATTTCTTTTTATTTTATAATGTATTTGAAAGGATTCTGTTAATAATAAAAAGTGGGGGCGATTGAGTTGGATCGAACGGATAAAAAAATACTTTCCTTGCTTGAGAATAATGGGCGCATGTCCATGAAAGAACTGGCACAAGAAGTGTCCTTAACGGCTCCAGCAACGAAAGAACGTGTGAATAAATTAGAGGAAAGCGGAGTGATAAAGGGATATAAAACGGAAATATCACTTGAAAAACTTGATAGGAGCATTACGGCATTCATATTATTCGAAACGGATAGATGCAAAGATTTTTATCAATTTAGCTTGAGCCATCCGGATGTTCTGGAATGCCACCGGTTAGCCGGTCAATACAGTTATCTTATTAAAATAAGTACATATTCGATGGAAACGCTGGAAGACTTCGTCGATGAAGCCATTAAATACGGGAAATCTTCCACCCATCTGATCTTTTCTTCCGCATCGAAAAATGTTTTTTCAGGAGAGGAGATTTAACCGGCTTCAACACCTTCTCTTTAATATATGAGCGATTAGCAGGAAATAACTCCACGCATATAGAAAGTAAATAGTAACAAAAATCACAGTTGGATGTTCAAAAAGGGAGTGGAGAAGAGTGAGTTTTGTTTATGATGAAGATAAAATAATGGAATTCCTTTTGCAGAATAAAAGTGAGTTTGAAGAATATCTTTTATCAGCAGCGGTCAATGTCAGGGATAAAATCGAAGAAATCCTTCTGATTGGAAATGTCGATCTTTTGAATAATGCACATAAGCTTGTCCGTTATATAGTGGAGCAGAATGAAACGGATTTGATTGCCTTTGCCGAACAAGAGGGAGTTACGTGGGCAACCCACTCCTTGACGCTTTCATTCAAGCTGGAATGGATTCAGGCCCTTCGCAGAACGCTTTGGACCTTTCTTTATAAGTTCGAACAAGAAAAGAAAGCGTTTATTGAGGATTCCAAGGTCTTTTTTGATTTAGAGAAAATAGTGAATGAAAAGGTTGATGAATTTCTTAAATCCTTTTTCGTCAGTTACTCCGATTACAAAGACAAATTGATTCTCGCTCAGCAAAACTTGGTGGAAAATCTATCCGTCCCGATCATTCCCGTCACTTCCACCACCTGTGTCCTTCCGTTAATTGGGACAATCGATTATTCACGAATACAGATAATCGAAGAAAAAGTATTGATGGAGATAGGTAAACTGCGGATACAGACCTTGATCTTGGATTTATCCGGTATCATCGAAATCGAAGTTGAAATGATCAATGATTTGATGAAAATCCTCGATGGAACGGCAATGATGGGGTGTAAAGCTGTGGTGACTGGATTACGCCCAGAGGTTGTTACGAAAATGATCCGTTCAGGGATTCAGCTCGATAATAAAGCAGAAACAAAGGGTACGCTGCAGCAGGCCTTGAAGGATTATCTTGCAATCACCTAAATCGTGAAGTGGGAGTCGCCATGTTTTGGTGACTTTTTTTTGTAGGTAATTTGGAATATAAAGGAAGATTATTCACGATTTTATCCTGTCAAAATAAGTAAATGGAATGGGGGAAGGATGCTCCGGACAGAACCGAATCTTGGTAAATTCGCACCCTTTCCCCCGACTGTCGCGAATTTCTTCAGGTGCAACCTTCCAAAGGTTTCACTTCAGCAAGGAATAGACATATGTATCATGAGGAATCCCGTTTTGGTAAATATAACTCCTTAATACTCCTTCCTGGAAGAAACCCAGCTTAAGCAAGAGCTCACTTGATGGCTGATTTTCCAGAAAAACGACCGCGCCGATACGGGTTAAATCAAGATGGGTGAAACCGTAGGCGATTGCTTCCTTAAGCGCTTCTGACGCAAATCCTTTGCGCCAATGTGCTGGATGGATTTCATAACCGATTTCCGCCCGCCTGTATTTGGGACTGTGGGCATGAAAACCGATGGTGCCAATCAATTCCTGTGTATCTTTTCTTTCAATTCCCCATCGAACGGCTCGTTTTTCATGATAGTTTTTCGCAAAGGCTGCTACAATATCCTTGGCCTGTTCGACATTCTCCAATGAATCCTGTCCATAAAAGCGGGTGACTTCATCTTTTGATAAGCATTGGAAAAGAGCTTCCGCATCACTTTCACGAATTTCCCGTAAGCGTAACCTTTCCGTGTTCAATTCAGGAAACATTTTTTTCCCTCCTCATAAATCAGTTTTCTATCTATTCGGTCCCCACAAAGGTTTTTCCTTTATTATGAAGTGCTTATTTTGCCGGTATTTTCGGTGGTAATCGGACAAGCTAACATTAGTTCAATTTAAAAAAACATATGATGAAGGGGAGATAGATCATGGGAAAAAAACATCGCAACCGCATCGCTTCACCAAAAAAGAATAACCATATACCGAAAGCGGATATCATTGCAGAACATGAAGCACACGGTAAGGAATATTCTGCAAATAAACGAAAGAACGGTCCTGGTTCCAATACAGATTGAGTAAACGTAGTGACCGCTCCTGCCTTTAATGGGCAGGGCGGTCTTTTGTGTTTCTTGCCATCAAAGGGTCCATCCTATATCTTAAAGAATGAAGAAGCATTGAAGGGAGTTAGGATGATGAAAGCACTTGTCTTTGATGATTTCGGCGGTCCGGAAGTTCTGTCTGTAAAGGAAATTGCAGAACCTGAACGTTCAAAATCAGCCGTGATCGTTCGAATGAAAGCAATTGGATTGAATTTTGCTGATGTATATAGAAGGAAAGGGAATTATCATTTGGTGGGTGATCCCCCCTTCATTTTAGGGTATGAAGGGGCAGGGGTCATCGAATATGCCGGAGAAGATGTCCATCATGTGAAAGCAGGAGATCGTGTCGGGTTCGCTGATGTTCCCCATGCCAATGCGGAGCTGGTTTCAGTTCCAGCTGATAAGCTGTTGCCGCTGCCTGAGGGCATTTCTTTTGAAACGGCCGCTTCCGTTTTACTTCAAGGATTGACTGCCCAATATTTAACGCATGACAGCCATCCGGTTAAAGAAGGGGAAACCACTCTGGTCCATGCCGCTGCAGGCGGAGTCGGTCAATTACTGACACAGATGATCAGGATGAAGGGCGGTCAGGTCATTGGCTTGACCTCATCGAATGATAAAGCGGCTGTTGCCAAACAAATGGGTGCGGATCATGTTTTCCTTTACCGATCGGACTGGGTGGAGTCCATTAAGGATGTCACTGGCGGTAAAGGCGTTGATGTCGTTTATGAATCAGTGGGCCAAACCTTGATGGATAGTTTCCGTGCGACCAAGACTGGAGGAACTGTCGTATTCTTTGGGATGGCAGGCGGTGATCCTGAGAAAATCGATCCCAGGATGTTAATGGATACATCCAAGGCATTAATAGGCGGAGACCTATGGAACGTCCTGACTACCCATGAAGAACGGACAAGAAGAACAGCAGAGCTGTTCCAATGGATTCTGTCAGGGGAAATCCACATCAAAGAACCGACTCTTTTTTCGTTGGAAAATGGGGCGGATGCACATCGACTTCTTGAAAGCCGGAAAAGTTCGGGGAAACTATTATTAATACCATAGCAAATCATGAGGGCTTTCCATTCTAAATGGGGGCCTGTTTCTTTTTGTCTGCCGAGATTCAACCCCTTATTCATACTGATGATTAAAACCTTTTTAAGTTCCTTTATATAAACCCATGCTTAGACCCTTGGAATAACTCCATAATAAATGCCCCTGCCCTTACAGATGTTATGGCCTGCCGTCAAAACAACTTGCTGCCCAAGTCACTTTATCCACAAGGGCCATATGCAACACACGAATTCAGAGGAGAAATCCACAGTGCGCCAATCACCAAACCACAATCGTCATTCTGCAATTCACAGTCGGCATTTGTTACAAGCAAAAAAAAGAGAACGGATCCGTTCTCTTGGAAAACATATTAAAACCGTGTGATTTTAAGAGGAAATGGAGAGAACATCGAGACGCTCCTTTTGGATCGCGAAATAGGATTGGAGGGTTTCCTTTTTCTTTGTGAGAGGGAAGTTCCTGACGTCCGGTGCCACTGCATGATTGCCGAATTGGAGAAGCAAGGTCAACAGCCTGTCCAACTGGCCATATGTATCGTTTCTTATTCGGGCCATATATTCGGCCGCGACCTGTTTATCTTTGGTACTTTTCCTTTTTCCTTCCGCCCGGAATTCATCGGTCACTGTCTTTACACGGGAAATGAGCCATGTTTCGCACCAGTCGTTCAGCACATGGCGGATGAAGTCCGCTTGATGGTATTTACGGAGAATGGGCTCGATATGTTCATCCATTTCCAAATCATTCACTTCCCGGCGGAGAGCTTTCTCGGAGATGTTTCTATGAAAATGGTCGCGTTCAAGCAGGCTTTTGATGGATTCTGCCTGGTGGGCATACTTGACCATTTGTTCCAATGCTTCATTGTACATGATTTTGCTTAAATAAGCAGAGGCTTGTTTTGGGGCATGAAGCAACTGCTTATTGGCGGGTAGAGCCTGGCCAAATTTCTTAAGGGAGTGAGAATAGATGAAACGGGCTAACTTCTGCAGCTCCTTTTGGATATCATGGGAGATGTTCGTCGCTTCTTGCAGAAATGAACGGAAAATATATTTGCCGACCCGTTCCAATTCCCTGCATACAGAATCATTGATATGCCCAAGGTAGCCAGAGTTAAAAATCGTTCTCCGCAACAATGTCCGTTCCGCCCTATTTTCCTTATACTCCTCCAAGACGCCTTCGGTAAAGGTGAATACCAGAACTTCTTTTTTTGAAAAAGCCCTGCTCGCAAAAGAAATCTTAACTATATGGCCTAAAGCGTCATGGATTGCAGCGACTGCATCCAATAAGCGCTGCCTTGTGAATGGTGAGCTGGAATCAGGAACGATTTCATGATAATCGAACAGTACTTCTTCAGACTTCAAAACGGACATTCGGAAGGCACCCATAAGCAGCAGCCGTTTTCCATGAATCGTTAAGGCTTTGAAAGCAGCGCTATAAAAGAAACGGTACTTTTTGCAATAACGGTCCGTGTTCCTGTTATAGCCAAGATTACTTGCAGGACCAAGGTTAAACTTGTACAAAACATCATCACCTTGATGAACAGGCACAAACACTTTTTTTAGTGATCCTTTTGGCGCGGTGAATTTATGGATGATCTGCCTTAAGTACTTTTCTGTCGTTCCGACTCCCCGGGCCATCATATGAGGCGGGCTCTGAATGACCCCGTCCCAATCACTGTGGAGCAAGGCGTACAAACACGTATCGAATTCAGTTGAGGATACATTTCTTAATAGGTATTGGTATGTTTCTTCATAAATCATAAGGATTCGCCCCCTTTGCCATCGATTCTTTTCTAGAGTCTATATAAACATTGAATCGGAAAAAGTAGCATCGTTGGAGCAAATAGTTTTTGACGTAATTTCGCTAGATTTAAAAAATAGTAAATTAGTTGCACAAAAGTGGTAAAATGGGTAAATAGGAACATACATGACAAGGAGAGATTTTTCAAACCATGATACTTTCACTACTCGGTTTCATCTTAAAAGGAATTTTAATGAAAATACCATTTGCCATATTGGGACTTTCCTTGATTCCGCAGAGATGGACAAACGCCATCTCCAAAAAAGATATACCTTTTTTCATAGAACAAGGACTGAGACTTTTAGTTTCTGCTTCCGTATTGTTTTTCGTTATCGATATTATGCTGCTGGATCTTACTGCCGCAGCATTCTTTTCGAGTTTTGCCATTATTCTCGGGCTCATTCTCATCATCGATTCAAGCATGTATATGTACAGTGCCAGTGAATCTTCAAGCACCCGACGGAATCGGAGGGGAAATGAAGCGGCAAAGCAGCCAAAAACACCTTGGAACGTACATTTCAACAGTTTGATGGGTGTCGTGTTGATTGCCGCATGGGTCATCATGCTGTTTTACCCGCTCACTTTTGCCGCAGAGCTGCATGGATTGGCGAAGGTCGATAAGAAAAAAGAGCTGGAAGAAGTTCAAGATATAAAAACCATGCCGCTCGTTACAGTGAAAATGGCTGATGCAAAAGGCGATGCGGCAATTAATAAAATAGAAAATGCATCATATTTCACTGAAGGCGAATACCGTCTGACCAATATCAATGATGAATTGGCTTATACATCACCCATTGAAATGGACGGTTTTTTAAAAGCCGGGAAAGCGGGATACACGCCAGGTTATAATCTGATTTCCGCCGTATCGACGGATAAAGGGGCAAGTACTGTCAAAGGGAAGATGCTGTATGCTCCATCACAGTACCTTGATCATGATTTGGAAAGGACCATCCGCAAGGCATATCCGAATAAAATCATCCATGATTCATATTTGGAACCGAACGAAGATGGAAAGCCCTTCTTCGTAGCTTCAGTCGGACATTATTTGAAATACCGCAGCGGTCCCGTGGTGGACGGGGTGGTATTGGTGAATCCGGAAACGGGTGACACGAAATACTATCCAAAAGGAAAAGAACCTAAATGGGTAGATCGGACATTCACATTGGAAACAGCCCTGGAATATTGGACTTACTGGGGAAAATATATTCACGGGTGGAAAAACCAGTCCCTGATTGGACCGAAGAAAGATGTCCTGATTCCTAATGAGGATAATATGCAGGTGACGTTTAACGAAAAAGGCGAATTGATTTATGTAGTGGACTTTACCCGAGCTAAATCAAAAGGCAACTCCAAAACCCTTGTAGGTTATGGTGTTTTCAATGCCAAAACCGGTGAAATGACGTACTACAAAGGCGTCACGTCCGTTCTGACTGGAAAGGAAGCAAAATCCAACGCGAATGCGAGTGAGTTTTTGTCCAAATATCCAGGCTGGAAAGCCACTAATGGAATTTTCTATACGATTTACGGTGCTCCCACATATGTGATTCCGGTTACAAAGGGCAGCAAGTTCCAAGGTGTGGCGATCGTTTATGCCAATAGCGATAATCCCCAAGTGGTCTTTGGGAAAACGAAAGACGAAGCTTTCCGCAATTATAAAAAACTGATTGCCTCTTTAGGAAAAGTAAGCGGTGTGACGCCTCAAAAGGGATTTGAGATGAAAGAAATAAAGGGGAAGGTAATGAGGATCAATGATGCCAATCTCTCGAATGGATACGTATTCCATTTAATCGTCGAAGGCAATGCCAAGAGGTTCTCGGTGGATCCAGGTGTCAATGCGCTATCTGATGTAGTGTTGACGAATGTAGGAGACCGGGTTGTGCTGAAGGTGATGGATATGGAAGAAGACATCGTTCCAGTCGATGAATTCACTAATCTGGATTTGCCAAAGAAATGATAATGGACCGTGGACATATACACTTTCCATCTCCAATATAAGCATGAAAAAAAAGCATTGTTATCCACAATGCTTTTTTCATGTTTTCGAATGATTGTCATGATAAGTCCGATAAATTGAATGAATGGATGGATTCCATATAATATCCCTTTTGAATGACGGCTTTTATGGCAAAGTGCCCATTTAACCGTTTCCGTACGCGGTACAGAAGTGAAGCGATTTCCTCAGCCGTCACAATTTGCTCGGGATCTCCGACTCGCTCTGGCCAGACTTGCTGGACAATTTCTTCCTTTGAAATAAGGTTGTCCAAATTTTCATATAGCAGTTTAAAGCAATTGAATTCCTTGGTCGGCATTTTAATGGGTGCTTCTTCATTGATGATCACGGTCTGAAGGTGCTCATTGATAGCGACGGTTTGCAGGAATTCGGGGTTCACCGGCGTGAAATCCATTGTTAAATCGTTGTCGATGGAGATTATGAATTCAATCAATCCATTGACCAAAGCAATCGAATCCCCCGGTTCAATGTGACATGGATTGCCCGGTACGAGCGGCATCTGGTTCACGGAGGTGCCGTGTTTGCTTGCCAAATCCTCAATGAGGAGCTGCCCTTCCTCCATATAAATCCGGCAATGTTCCCTGGAAACAAAGTCATTGTAAAGCCTGAAATCAGCTTTGGAGTGCTGGCTTGCCCGGCCGATCAGCAGGCTTTTCCCTTCATATACATAGGCGAATTCCTCGGTTTGGCCTTTGTGCATGGTCCTCAATACAACCTTGAAAGTTTTATAGATCATTCACTTCATACCCCTTAAAAAATCTGAAAATTTAAATTATTTTCATGAATTTATCATTTTGGCTACATGGCTGTTTAGTGGGTTCAATTTTATAATTATAAATTATCAGTCGCTTACTTACTAACGAAAAATGAAAAAAATCCAAATTAGACACACAGCCATTATAACAAAGAGGAACGAAGGATGAAGAAGAAACTCAATTTTTGCTGATGTTCGCTTTGACTGTGGGAGAAGTGGTTCCTCAAAGCCGGCCAGGCAGCACTTGAAGAAGTTTGCGATGAAAATGTACCTTACGCTTGTGGAAAAGGAGTTGACCAAAGGTGAGTATGTGGAGAGATAGGATAAATGCCTTCAGCATCCTGCTGATGATCATCAGTATGATCGTATATATTATTTTTCCCCAGCCCTTTACCCTCATTCTGTACTGTATATTTGGCATTGCCTTTATCAGCCTGACTTTACTGAATTAAGACTACCTTTGAATGGGTGGAGGATGGAACCAATAAGAAAAGAAGAAAAAAGCCTGCCGAATCAGTGGCAGGCTTTTTTGATGCGAAAAATTATAACTATTGGCATATGTAATTGTTATTTTTATTATAAAAAATAGTTTTTATAATAAAATATACCTATATCGGCCGTAATTGTAGTAATATTGATTGAGGCCACTAAAGTGAGTATTCATATCATGATTGGAAAAATGAGATAGGAGATTTTAATTATGAAAAAATTAATAGTGCTAATAGGATCCTTGCTGTTTGGACTAATCTTAATGAATGTTTATACGGATTCAGGAAAAATGAAACCTGATGGACTTGAAATTAATACATCCAATATTAAAAACTCGAAAGAATCAGTGGCTGATATGAGTGTCTCTGGCTATATTCATAAAAAGAAAACGCTAGAAATGAAAACTGCTTTAAAAGAAAAAAATACAATTTCCATAGATCAAACTGGCAGTGAATCAGAATATATAATAATAGATTCAACGGGGGAAAAGGTTTTCTCTGAAAAAATAAAAGGAGATACAATTCGTTCATTTGAATCAATATCCGGAGAAGGAATCATAAAAATAGAACTAAATAGCGGGAACCATGATGCAATGATTCGTATAAATGAAGATGAACTTAAAAATCAATAGAGCAGAACCTTAAATCTTGAACCAATTCCGTACGGGACCGTAAACCGTATCACCATCGCAAAAGCGGAACGATGATCGACAAAGGTATTCTTAGGAAAAGAAGCAGGAACCCATTAAGGGTACCTGCTTTCTTTCATTCTAAGGACCGCAATCGTTTTATGAAATCCTGGGGCGTCATGGATTTAACACGACTTTAAAAGAGCCATTTTTATGCAAAAAAGGTATAATTAATTGTTAGAAGCAGACATTAAAAAATGGACTGCAACTTAGTTTTATCGCGTGTTTTAACTGAATCTTGAGCGAAATATCTTTTATAAAAAGTCAAAATAAGAAAAGGAGAAACCATGACTAATGAAACAGGATGGAATTTAGACAATAGCTATGCACGTCTACCGGAAAAGTTTTTCACGAGCACGAAACCGACTCCTGTACGTTCACCGGAGTTGATCATTCTCAATGAGAGTTTGGCGGATTCTCTTGGTTTGGATGTGAAGTCGCTGAATAGCGAGGATGGTGTGGCGGTGTTTGCCGGAAACGAGATCCCGGAAGGTGCTTCGCCTCTTGCCCAAGCATATGCGGGGCATCAATTCGGTCATTTTAACATGTTAGGGGACGGCCGGGCGATATTGCTTGGCGAGCAGGTGTTGCCAGAAGGCGGGAGGGTCGATATCCAGCTGAAGGGTCCAGGAAGAACGCCATATTCCCGCGGGGGCGATGGCCGGGCTGCACTTGGACCGATGCTGCGCGAATACATCATCAGCGAGGCGATGCACGGGCTCGGCATTCCTACCACCCGAAGTCTGGCAGTGGTGACGACCGGTGAAACGGTAATCCGTGAAACCGGGCTGCCTGGTGCCATCATGACCCGTGTGGCTTCGAGTCATCTTCGTGTCGGAACTTTTCAATTCGCTGCAAAATGGGGCACGATCGAGGAGCTCCGGACACTTGCCGACTATGCCATTGAGCGTCATTTTCCAGACATTGAAGCAGATGAAAGCCGTTATCTTTCGCTGCTGCAGGAAGTGGTCAAGCGTCAGGCTGAGCTCATTGCCCAATGGCAGCTGGTCGGCTTCATTCATGGAGTGATGAACACCGACAACATGACGATCAGCGGGGAAACCATCGATTATGGCCCTTGCGCCTTCATGGATGCCTATGACCCTGCAACCGTATTCAGTTCAATTGATAGGCAAGGCCGCTATGCCTATGGTAACCAGCCGGTAATTGGGGGGTGGAATCTTGCGCGATTCGCTGAATCCCTATTGCCGCTGTTGCATGATGACGAGGATCAGGCCGTTACACTGGCCCAAGATAAGATTTCCGTTTTTAATGATCTGTATCACTCCAATTGGTTAACGGGAATGAGGGCGAAACTGGGGATATTCAACGAAGAGACTCAGGATGAAGCCCTTATTAATGGCATCCTCAGTATGATGAAGAAGCATGGTGCCGACTATACCAATACATTCCGGGCTCTGACCTTTGATAAAAAGGAGGATACGGTCCTTTTCGGGACACCGGAATTCGCCCAGTGGCAGGAGCTTTGGCAGGCTAGGCTAGGGAGGCAGAAGGAATCGAAGGAGTCTTCGAATCAGTTGATGCAGAACAGCAATCCTGCAGTGATTCCGCGGAACCACCGGGTGGAAGAGGCGTTGGAGGCGGCAGTGGAACAAGAGGACTACAGCGTGATGGAACGGCTGTTGGATGTTCTTGCAAATCCTTATGCACACTGCGAAAAACAAGCAGAATACGCCGCACTGCCTGAGTCAACAAAACCTTACCGGACTTTTTGCGGTACCTGATCATAAAACATGCATGGAGATAATGTAAGAGCTCCCGCGATTGAAGTCGATTCTTCGTCAACTTCAATTGCGGGAGCCCTTTTTGTGTTCATCAGTAAAAAAGTTTTGTTTGAAGAATGTCCAAGGCACGGTCAATCTCCGCTAAATCTTCCTTTGATGCATGTTGCAGCCGGCTTAGGAAACGGGATTCCACGATTGCAAAAGCCTCGTTCATCATCATTTCCCCTTCTTTGGAGAGGCGGATGTATTGTTTCCGTCTATCTTCCGAATCACTTATTTTTTCAATTAAATTCTTTTCGCTTAATTTTTTCAGTTCACGGCTCGTGTTAGGCATGGAGATATGATGACAGTCACTGATTTCACTTGGTGTGACAGGCTGACTGACGGTTATATATTCAAGAATTTTATATTGTACCGGCGTGATGGAATCGGATTTGGCGTTTTGGGTCAATTCATGTGTCACTTGATGTACGGAAGTTGTAAATGTGACCATTTTTTCAAAAAGAGCTTTTTTGTCCATAACTTTCACCTCTTACTGAGAAGATATCAAAAATATTATCAAAATACAATTATCATTTGACAATAAAAAAGATGGTGTTATATGATTGTTATCAAATGATAAGTAAATAGGGGGTACGTCATGAACATGCTGGTCATCTACACATATCCAAATCATAAAAGCCTAAGCCATGCTTTTTTAGAAAAAGTCGTCAAAGGAAGTAAGGAGAACCCGAACATAAAGGGGCTTCAGGTCTTGGATTTATATGAAGAGGGCTTCAATCCGCTCTTGGAGTTCAATGAGCATAAACGAAGGCGTGATATGCATCGTGATCCTCAGCTTGAAAAATATAGAAATCAAATTACTTGGGCCGACAAAATTGTCTTTGTCTATCCGATCTGGTGGGGGAGGCCACCGGCCATGCTGATGGGATACATCGATCAATTATTTTCTGCGAATTTTGCCTACAGGGACAAAAAGGGCTTGTTCCCGGAAGGCCTTCTGAAAGGAAAGTCGGTCGTATGTGTGTCCACGATGAAGGGACCTGCAAAGTATCCGCTTATGTGGTTGAATGATGCGCATAAAATATTGATGAAAAGAGCACTATTCAATTTTGTCGGGATCAAGAAAGTGAAGTTTTTCGAATTCGGGAATATGGAAAGCCCAAAGGGGAAACAAACCCAAAAGCTAGAAAAGGTTTATCGGTATTTCAGGAAGGTGGCTAGCTAAGTTTTTACGGGATTAAAGAAGAACCCCATTCATGCATAATGAATGGGGTTGGCCGTATTCATGGTTTTGTTTTCACGATCCTCCATTTGTTCTTGATGAGGGTAAGGATCGTACAAATCACCAGGATTGTCAATGAAGCCAATCCGCTGAACCATATGCTTTGGAATTCGCTTACATGAGGCTGGATGATGTATGAAGCCACAATCGCCAGGACCGCGCTTATCGGTATGTAATCAGCGACTTTTCCTTTACTGAATACGATAACCAGGATCGGAGCCAGCAATGCCGAGTATATATTGCCTGAATAAAATAAGAGCTCCAATAGGTTTGGAGAATAGAAGAGTGTAGCTACGAAAACCAATCCTCCAATACAGATCGAAAGCAGGCAGGCCATCCTTATTTTTTGCTGGTCGCTTTTTTTTGTTTGTAATGGTTCAAGGATATTGGCTACGATCAGGCTTACCAATGAATGCAGGCAGGCACCGAATGTTGAGGTGATTGCACTGAACGCGCAGAGCACAAAAAGGATGAAAAAGAATGGTGTCGTTATTTTATTTGCCAATCCAGCCAGAATCGAGTGTATATCAGTGAAGCCGCCCGTAAAGATTACCATGATGAACAGGGATGAAAAGGAGAGCGGGAATATGATCCATATAAGGCCTGATAAAGAGAATGTCAATCGAACCTTTTTCATCTCTATCATGAATAATCGCTGCCACGAAGTCAGGTCAAAGAAAAACTGGCCGAACCCGACAAGGAGTCCTGCAAAAAGAAAACTCCAAAGATCATACTTATTGATGACGAGCATGTATGGATGGTATAAACGAATCCCATCATAAACGGGCTGAATCCCTTCCTTGACGAAAAAGTATAAAGGAATCAAGATAACTGCGGCAAACATGGAAATGACCTGAAAAGCGGCGAATCCATGAATGAGCTTTAACCCGCCGAATCCAGCATAAAGGACACAGAAAGCGAAAAAAAAGAACAGCCCGACATAGAGCGGGGTATCGAAAAGAAACTGACATAGGGTGGACGCGGCCATTCCCTGAATGAATAGAATGTGTAGATTGGTTATGACCAGAATCACGATCAATATCCAATAGCCTAGCGGATTTAGTCTTGCTTTCAAATAGTCCCCCATGGTCAAGCCCACGGGGAAATCCTGCCGGACCCTCTTCCCGATGAAGCTGAACATGAACAGGGCGATCGCTCCCATCAGGGCGTATCCGATCCCTCCGAAAACTCCATACTTCACCATCGATTCGGGGGAGGATAATATTGTGGTTCCTGTCACCCAGCGTGCCAGGAGGGAGATGATCCCCAATCCCATCCCGATTTGAATGGGGCCTTGTACGTATTCTTGAAATGTACGTGATCGCAATGTTCATTTTCCTTTCTCGCGGAACTCCTTGGGCGTGATTCCCTCTATCTTCCGGAATAAAGTGCTGAAATAATGCTGGCTATTGAAACCCGATTTTTCAGCGACGTCTGATATGCTCCAGCTGGTGTTATTGGTTAAGGTCCTTTTTGCGGCCTTTATTCTATAGTGCATTAAATATTCCGAAAACGAAGTGCCGACTTCTTCATGGAATTTCCTGCTTAAATAAGTCGGATTGGTATGCACTTCACGGGCGATGTCAGAAAGGGAGAGTTTTTCGGCATAGTTTTCATGAATGAATGAAAGTGAATGGTGAATTAGGGTTGAATAGTTATGGGAAGATTCCCTTTTATCATACTTGGCCAGGACTTTATGCAAATCACTTTCTATTACAGGTTTCGTTAAATAATCAACGACGCCTATCCTGATGGATTGCTGGGCATAATCGAAACTTTGATGCGCGGTCACCATGATGATTTCGACATCTTTGTTCAGCGCCCTTAAGTCTTCACCAAATTCAAGACCCGATCGCCCCGGCAGGTTAATATCCAGGAAAGCGAGGTTGATTTTATGATTTTGATTGAGGGTCAGTGCCTGACAGGCATCAGCAGCTTTGTGAAATTTCCAAAAAGGGTATATGGACTGAATCATATATTCCATTTGTTCAAGGACCAATGGCTCGTCATCAACTAATAATACATTCATTTCTCCGCCTCCTCCATATTCCTATCAAAAACCAGTGGCCATGATACCTCTACCTTTGTTCCCGATTCATTGGAAGCTATATTCAATTGTGCACGGTCATTGAAATACAAATATAAACGTTTTTGGATATTATCAAGGCCATGGCCGCCTTCGTCCGTAACGGAAGATTCATTTCCCAACAATCCATTGTCCGCCACTTCCAGATACACCATCTGCGATTCCAGATAGAACCGGATATGCAGCAGGGCTTCACCGACTTTTTTTTCCAACCCGTGTTTAAATGAATTCTCCACCAGTGTCTGGAGAATGAAGGGGGGGACCAGTGCGGTTGATAACGGTTCCGGGCACTCCATATCAATCTTGAGCCGATCACCGAAGCGAAGGGTCTGGATGTCGAGATAATGCTGGGTATACTGGATTTCCTGGGAAAGGGGGATCAATGGTTCCGTTGCTTTATACTTGAATTTCAGGAATTGCGAAAAAGCCTCTAAGGCCCGGATCAATTCTGCCGTCCTGTTCAGGCGGGCCAAGCCCAGAATGACATTCAGTGTATTAAACAAAAAGTGCGGCTGGATCTGCTGGTTCAATTTATTATATTGTGCTTCTTGCAGTGCTTGCTCCAGGCGGATCTCCTTGTTTTTATTTTCAAGAAGATCGATCCTTTTCTCGAATATGAATAGAAATAAAAGAGCGATAGCTCCCATGATGGGAGCTAAAATGAAGAGCATGATAATTAACGTGAATCCCTCGTAACTTAGCATGGAGAACCTCTGCTGGTTATATTTTTAAATACTTGAATGATTCTGTTTATTAGTATCATACTAAAGACCCCATGGGAAATCTACAGCTTATGACACAATGTGACAAGCCACTTGATGGTTTTGTGCGGATCGTTTCAGTTCGGGCATCTGTGTTTTGCAGATATCCTGTACAAAAGGGCACCGTGTATGGAAGCGGCAGCCGTTTGGCGGGTCGATGGGCGAGGGGACATCACCCGTCAATAGGATCCGTTCTCGTTCATGTACAGGATTCGGTACTGGGATGGCCGATAGCAATGCCCTTGTATATGGATGCTGCGGCTGTTCGAAAATGGACTTTTTATCGGCTATTTCGACTATCTTTCCAAGATACATGACCATCACCCGATCCGAGATATGTCTGACCACACCTAAATCATGTGAAATGAAAAGAAAGGTAAGGTCGAACTGGCGCTGCAAGGATTTTAATAAATTCAGCACTTGCGCTTGAATGGAGACATCCAGTGCAGATACAGCTTCGTCACATATGATCAATTTGGGATCCACTGCCAGGGCCCGCGCAATCCCGATCCGCTGTCTCTGGCCGCCGCTGAATTCATGCGGGTATCTTTCCATGGATTCAGGTCTCAGCCCGACATGTCCCAATAATTCTTCAATCCTGCTCTTCCGGTTTTCTTTAGGGACTACGTTTTGGATCGCCAAAGCTTCCCCGAGAATTTTGCCGATCGTCTGTCTTGGGTTAAGGGAGGCAAAGGGGTCTTGAAAAATCACCTGCAGATCTTTCCTGGTACGCCGCATTTCTTTTTTGCCTAAACTCAGTAAATCCTTATCCTGAAAGTGAATGCTCCCGCTCGTCGGTTCATCCAATCGAAGGATGGCCCTTCCGGTAGTCGATTTCCCGCAGCCGGATTCGCCGACGATGCTTAAGGTTTCACCCTGTTTGATATCGAAGGTAATGTCATCAACGGCTTTTACATGATTGATGGTCCTTCCGAAAAATCCTCCCTTGATCGGAAAATATTGCTTCAATTGATCCACTTTAAGTAGAACCTTTTTCTCTGCAGCTGGTACACCCATCATTAAATCCCCACCTTTTCTTGAGCTTCATATGCCTTCTCCCATTGGGGGGTGAACATCCAGCAGCTGACCTCTGTGCTTGGGCCGATTGCCTGGAGATCCGGTACGGCTTGTTCACAAATGCTTTTCGCATGTGGACAGCGGGGAGCGAAGCTGCATCCCTTGGGCATGTTGTAAGGGCTTGGAACGGTCCCGGGAATTGTGGTCAGTTCTTCCTGGTCCATGTCCAGACGGGGAAGGGAGTTCAATAAACCAATGGTGTAAGGATGTTTAGGGTTCGTGAATATTTCCTTGGCCAAGGTGTATTCAACGATTTTCCCTGCGTACATGACAGCGACCCGATCACAGGTTTCGTATACGACACCCAAATCATGTGTAATCAAAATGACAGCCGTCCCGAAATCCTTTTGCAGCGTCTTGATCAGTTCGAGGATTTGGGCTTGGATCGTCACATCCAGTGCTGTTGTAGGTTCATCGGCTATTAAAACCTCAGGGTGGCAGGCAAGTGCCATGGCAATCATGACCCTTTGCCTCATTCCGCCGCTTAGCTCATGCGGCTCCTGTTTTGCCCTCTTTTCAGGTGAGGGGATCCCGACGAGCCGAAGCATGTCGACGGCTTTATCCCATGCTTCCTTTTTTCCCAGCTTTTGATGGAGCCGAATCGCTTCCGCAATTTGCTCGCCCGCTGAATATACGGGATTCAATGACGTCATCGGCTCCTGGAATATCATCGAAATTTCATTCCCGCGTATGGACCGCATCTGTTTTTCAGATTTCGTAAGCAGATCCTCCCCTTTAAAAAGGATGCTGCCGCCGGCAATCTTGCCGGGTGGCGATGGAATGAGCCTTAACAATGAGAGCGATGTTATGCTTTTCCCGCTTCCCGACTCCCCGACGATTCCAAGCGTTTCCCCTTTATTGAGGGAGAAACTGATCCCATTGACTGCTTTACTCGTTCCTTCATCAGTGAAAAAGTGGGTTTGCAGGTTTTTTACCTCCAGTATTTTATCAGCAACCTGTTTCATCATCCTACCTCCTTAGTTCAAGTCTATTCTTTTGTTAAAGTATCGATAGAGGACATCCACTGCCAAATTCATGAATACGAAGATGACGGAAGCGATGAGGACCCCGCCTTGGACCATCGGCAAATCCCTCGTTCTGATTGCATCGACTATCAATCTCCCAAGTCCATTGATGGCAAAAACGGACTCTGTCAATACCGTGCCGCCAAGGAGTGCACCGAACTGGAGGCCAACGACGGTGATGACGGGGATGAGCGCATTTTTCAGGCCATGTTTATAAATGATGATATATTCTTTCAATCCCTTGGCTCTCGCGGTCCGGATGTAGTCCTGGCGAACGACTTCAAGCATGCTCGACCTGGTCATCCTGGCAACGATGGCCGCACCGCCGGCCCCAAGGGTTATGGCTGGGAGAACCATATGGCTGAAAGTTCCCCAACCTGAAACCGGAAACAAATGAAGGTTGACGGAAAAGAAGTAGATAAGCATGAGGCCCAGCCAAAAACTAGGTAACGAGATTCCCAATAAAGCAACGATCATGATGGTAATGTCAGCTGCCGAGTATTGCTTGGTGGCCGAGATGATTCCTGCGATCATTCCAAGCACAACGGTTATGAATATGCTGGCAAGTGCCAGTTCAAGGGTGATGGGCAAGCGGACCATGATTTCGTCCAAAACAGGGCGGCTGCTGCGGAGTGATTCCCCAAAGTCACCTTGAACGGCATGAAGGACATAGTCAACGTACTGATAGAGGATTGGACGATCCAAGCCAAGCTCATGCCGCAGCGATTCAATCGTTTCTTTAGTCGCTCCTTCACCTGCAAGCAGTGTTGCCGGATCTCCCGGGACCATTTGCATGATGAGGAAAACAACAAGACTTACTCCCAGTAATACCGGTATCGTTTGAAGTACCCGTCGGATAATGAATACGAACATTTTCTCTCCTCCTTATTTTTTCATTCTTGGATCCAGGGCATCTCTAAGTCCGTCCCCGAAGATGTTGAAACCAAGTACCAGTGTTGATATCGCTATCCCCGGAAACAAAGCGATGTGGGGGGCGCTGAACAAATAATCCCGTCCGCTGCTCAGCATCGCTCCCCATTCTGGTGAGGGCGGCTGGGCTCCCAGTCCCAGGAATGACAATCCGGCTGCCGACAGAATGGCCGTTGCCAGACGTAATGTTGCTTGTACGATGACTGGTGATAGAATATTCGGAAAAATATGCTTGCATATGATCGTGAAGTCAGTCGCTCCCAATGCACGAATGGCATCGATATATTCCAGCTTCCTGACTGACAATGTGGAACCGCGTACAATCCGGGCAAACATCGGTATCGAAAAGACGCCGACCGCTACCATTACATTGATTAAACTCGGACCAAGGGCACTAATGATCGCAAGGGCAAGCAGTATTCCCGGGAAAGCCAGCAGAACATCGACAATCCTCATAATGACGGTATCGATCCATTTTCCGTAATAACCAGCTGTTAACCCGAGGAGTATGCCGATGAACGCCCCGAAGAAAACAGAGACAAACCCAACCGTTAATGAAAGCCGTGTTCCATATAATAATCTGCTTAAAATATCCCTTCCCTTATCATCCGTACCCATCCAATGTTCGGCTGATGGAGGCTGGAGTTTGTTGACTAAATCAATTTCATAGGGATCCTGCGGTGAGATCAAAGGGGCGAAGATAGCCAATAAAATATAAAAAAGTACGATGTACCCGCCTACCAATGCCAATTTATTTCGCTTGAATTTTTTATAAAAGGCTTTCCAGTGTCTTAGTTTCGGAGATTTTCTTTCTTTTACATTCAATTCGGTATTATTGATGACGACCTCTGGCTTCATTGGATTTCCTCCTTTTCTTTCATTCAATTTATGCAAAAAAAGGATTGAAGTAAATATGATGCGGAAAAGCAGTAAAGATAATTAAAAAAAGAGTAAAGATTCTGAAAATATAAAATTCGGTTTTTTTTTATAATTTACATTAAGCCCGATGTACTCATAGCTGTAAGTTACTTGGAGAAACAAAGGCAGGTTGAAAAGGGAGGAAATAGAATGAGAAAAGGTATGATTGGGTTGCTTTTTGCTTCTTTATTAGGCATCTCATCCGTTTTATCAGGGTGTGCAACAGAAGAAACCGGCAGTAAGGAAACAGCAGAAAAAGCGCAAGAAGGAGGTACGCTGATCGTCGCGCGATTATCTGACGCGACCACACTTGACCCCCATTTCATAACAGACATTCCATCTGCAAACGTCGTTTATGAAAAGGTTTATCAAACATTGGTCGTTCCTGACAAGAACATGGATCCTAAACCGCTGCTCGCAAAAGAGTGGAAACAACTGGATGATGTCACGTGGGAGTTTAAATTGCAGGAGGGAGTCAAATTCCATGATGGAGCTCCATTCAATGCCGAAGCGGTGAAAACCAATTTCGACAGGATACTGGATCCGGCAACAGCTTCTCCGCAGGCTGGTAAATTGGAAATGATCAAGGAAATTAAAGTGATTGACGAAACGACCGTACAATTCAAGCTGAAATATCCTTATGCTCCGCTGTTATCGATTTTAGTGAGTAATGAAGGAAGCATCATCAGCCCTAAAGCGATTAAGGAAAATAGTGACAAACTCGGGCAAAACCCCGTTGGGACAGGTCCATTCGTTTTTAAATCGTGGAAGCCTGGTGAAGAAATCGCCCTTTCGAAAAACAAGGACTATTGGGGGGATAAGCCTAAGATTGATGGGGTGGTATTCAAGGTGGTCCCTGAAGATGCCACAAGGATTGCGATGATTGAAACGGGTGAAGCGCATGTGACCGATCAAGTGCCCGTGACGGAGATTGAAAGGATCGAAGCGTCGGGCACGATGGATTTATATCGCACGGAGGGACTTGCCGTTGAATACTTAAGCTTCAATGTTAAGAAAAAGCCCTTTGATGATGTAAGGGTCCGTAAGGCGGTCGCTCATGCCATCGAGGTCGATTCCATCATCAAAGGGGTTTATAACGATGTCGGCACGAGGGCAAATTCAACAATGAGCCCAAAGGTGTTTGGTTATGATCCGGATATAAAAGGCTATGACTATGATATTAATGAATCGAAGAAGCTCTTGACTGAAGCGGGGGTCAAGGATGGATTGGAGTTTACCCTGACGACGAGTGACCGTAAGGAAAGGATCAATATGGCCGAGGTGATTCAATCCCAGTTAAAAGGAATTGGAATTAAGGTCAAGATTCAAGTCCTTGAGTATGGGGCTTACATTGACGCGACAGCCAAGGGCGAGCACCAGGTATCGATAGGCGGCTGGGGCAATGCTACCGGGGATGGAGATTATAATCAATTCAATCTTTTCAATAGTAAATCCCAAGGTGCTGCGGGAAATAGTTCATTCTATAGCAATCCGGAAGTGGATAAATTGATTGAAAATGCCCGTAAAGAATCGGATGGCGATAAACGTAAGGAACTATATTCGAAGGCACAGGCAATTGAAAGAGAAGAAGTTCCATATGTCCCTATCCGTAACTATGAACACTTGGCCGTATATGGCGGGACAGTTAAAGGGCTTTGGCTGAATCCGGCAAATTATTTAATGCTTGATGACGTAACCGTGAAGTAGGAATTCATCACAAAAGGAAGGCAGCATAAGGATGTTATGCTGTCTTCTCAATTAGGAGGGGAAAGTATGATAGATTTACTGCTAATCCATGGGACCGTCATTACCATGGATCAAAACAGGAGAATTCTGCAAGATGGCGCCGTCGCCATACATCAAGGAAGGATTTTAGCCGTAGATGCGACCGAAAAACTGAAATGGAAGTATGAGGCAGTAAAAGTCATCGATTGCAGCCATCAGTGCATATTGCCCGGATTGATAGATGTTCATGGGCATGGGGGACATTCCATGTTCAAAACGATTGCCATGGAGAATATTGATTTTTGGATGCCGATCATGACGAATACGTACAAGCATTTTGTTACAGATGAGTTTTGGTATTACGAAGGAAAGTTATCCGCCCTTGAGAGATTGAAGGCAGGCGTGACGACTGGGGTGAGCGTGTTAGGCTCCATGCCGCGGTCCGATGAACCGATTTTCGCCATCAATCATGCAAAAGCATACGCCGAAGTGGGAATCAGGGAAGTGGTATGCACGGGTCCTTGCAATCCTCCATGGCCCCATTCATTCAGCAGGTGGATCGATGGAAAGAGAGTGGTAAAGGAAGTTACCTATGAAGAGGTATTACAGGGGGCGGAAGCGGTAATCGAGGCGCTGAACCATGCAAATGAGGACCGCACGAGAGCCTTCATTACACCATTTGTCATCGTTACATCAGTGGATCCCTCCAATCCGACATCTCCTGACAGGCTTTATGGGCTGACTGACCATGACCTGTATCAAGCGAAGAAAATAAGGGAGATTGCCAGGAAGTATAATACACGCATTCACTCTGATGCCTTTGGCGGGATGATCCATTTAGCGATACAGGATAAGGAAAATGCCCTATTGGGTCCGGATGTCCATCTACAGCACTGTCGGGGCATTTCCTTCGATGAGGCAAGAATACTGGCAGAAACAGGTACCAACGTCAGTGCATCACCTGGATTTGGCCAGGTTCATGCCCGTACCCCGATAACTGAATTATTGGAGATGGGTGCAACTGTGGCGATCTCCACGGATGGGACGTCCCCTTCCACAAGTTTCGATATGTTTCAGGCAATGAGGAAAACACAGTTCGTTCACCAGGCCGCCCTTAGGGACTACTATTATTTACCGCCAGGCAAGCTGTTGGAAATGATCACGATAGATGCTGCGAAATGCATTGGCTGGGATGATGAAATAGGCTCCCTTGAGATCGGGAAAAAAGCGGATGTCATAACGGTCAATCTTCATCAGCCTCACCTGACCCCTGAATTCATGCATGTTCACCGGCTTGTATTTCAAGCTGTGGCGAATGATGTGGAGCATGTCATCGTGGATGGGAAATTGATCATGGAAGGCAGGAATGTACGGACGGTCCATGAAAGTACAGTGCTTGATGAAGCGAATGAGGAGGCCTTTTCAACGATAAAGCGTGCAGGGCTCGAAAAGTATATGCAGCCGACGAAATATTTCTGGGGCCATGCCAGGGCCTATGTAGATGAAAAGCGATATGACGAACGCGAAGACGCTGCCGCGATGGTGAAAGGGGAATAAGATGAAAACCAAACTTAAAGGAAGATATGTAATCGGGTATGACGGGTGCGATCATGTCATTTTGGAAAATGCGGAGATCGTTTATGAAAAAGACACGATTTTGTATGTCGGAAAAAATTATCCAGAAGAAGTGGACGAGGTAATGGATGCCGGTCATGCGATTATCAGTCCCGGGTTCATAGATTTAAATGCATTAGGGGACATTGACCATGATATTTTACATTTTGAAGCGGGTGCCGACAGACAGAAAAACCTTCTTTGGTCGGAGAGTTATATAAAAAGCGGACATCCTGAATTAATGACCGAGGAAGAAGAAGCGTTTAAATCACTATATGCTTATTCACAGCTCATACTTCATGGCGTGACGACGGCGATGCCCATTACTTCCGTCTTTTATAAAAGCTGGGCTGAAACCTATGATGAATTGGCAGCTGCCGCAGAACATGCCGCTGGCTTGGGATTAAGGATTTACCTTGGCCCAAGTTTCCAATCAGGAATGAGAGCCGTCCAGCCTGACGGGAAAATCAAACTTCATTGGGATGAAAAAGCCGGAGAAGCGGGGTTGCGGAAAGCCGTCGAGTTTGTGGAAAAATTCGATGGAGCCCATGAAGGCATGGTCAGGGGGATGCTTGCTCCAGAACGAATTGAGTCTCAAACGGCCGATCAATTAAAACAGATTAAATATTACAGCGAAAAATTGAATGTACCCATAAAGCTTCATGCTGCACAAGGAAGTTTTGAATTCAGCACCATCTGGGAAGCCCATCATGTTACACCGATCAGATATTTGTACGACCTTGGCTTTCTCGGTCCAAGAACAGGGATCCCGCACGCCCACTTTATTTCAGGATACAGCAAAGCGAAATATGGCCAGGGTGATGACTTGGCGCTGCTTGCGGAAACGAATACAACGGTGATCCATTGCCCGCTGATCATCGGGAGGCATGGGGAGGCGTTAGAATCTTTTGCCAAATATAAACGGGCTGGGATCAATATAGCCCTTGGAACGGACACATTCCCTCCGGATATGTTCCAGAACGTCAGGACAGGCAGTATGCTCTCACGGCTGGCGGCAGGAGAAACGGAAGGCTCTGTCTATGCCGATTTCTTCCGGTCAGCCACACTTGATGCGGCCGCTTTTCTTGGCAGGGACGATCTAGGACGCATCGCCGCGGGAGCCAAGGCGGATATCATCGCGATTGAATTGGACGGTTTCCATATGGGGGTAATCGATGATCCGATCAGAACCATGTTCGTAAGCGGATCCGGGAGGGACGTTAAATTATCGATCATCAATGGAAAGGTGGTCATGAAGGATCAAATAATCCCCGATCTTGATTTAACGGAAATCAAATATAAGGGGCAGCAATATTTTAATAAGATGAGAAGAGGCTATATGGAAAGGGATTATCAGGGGCTTCCCGAGAATGAATTGTTTAAGCCATCATTCAAGGTCGTGGAATCGATTAGCAATACAGAAGCCATTTGTGAAAACAAGTAAAGAAAATGAAAAACATAGTAAAGATATTCGAAAAAAATAGTCAGAATATTTCCTATAATTAGATAAATATTCGAAAAATGAAATTGGGAGGTAGAAGACCATGGGGGTAAAACGTGGGGCAGGAAAGCTTTTTCTAGTCATGATCATGGCTATCATCATTACAGGCTGTTCTTCTAACAATGACGTAAGCACAACAGAAAGTGATCCGAACAAAGCATCAAACGGAGGGGGTACATTGGTCATTGCCCGGTTATCCGATGCTGAGAACTTGGATCAGCAGTTCATGTCCACGATTAACGCCGCTAGCGTCACTCACCATAAAATCTATGAAGGTCTTGTGCAGCGGGATGAGAATAGTGAGATACAGCCAATGCTAGCAGAAAAATGGAAGCAAATAAATGACACGACCTGGGAATTCAAGCTTAGGGAAGATGTAAAGTTCCATGATGGCACACCATTTAATGCAGACGTAGTAAAGAAGACGTTTGATCGACTATTAGATCCGGTGGTCGCTTCTCCCAGAGCGGTAGTATTCGATATGGTGAAAGAGGTGAAACCGGTTGATGAATTTACCGTGCAATTCATCCTGAAGGAACCTTTTTCCCCTCTCCTTTCCATATTGGCGAATCACGAAGGCGGAATCATCAGTCCGAAAACGATTGAAAAGTACGGCAAAAAGATTATCCAGGAACCGAATGGAACCGGTCCTTTCGCTTTTGATTCATGGTCCCCAGGCCAGGAAATCACATTGACGAAAAACGACAGCTATTGGGGAGACGAGCCAAAAGTCGACAAGGTCATCTTCAAGGTCGTCCCGGAAGACTCCACGAGGATATCGATGATAGAAACCGGTGAAGCGCATATCGCCGAGCCGCTTCCTGTAGCTGTCATGGACCAGGTGGAATCATCACCGTCAATGGATGTTTACCGCAGTGAAGGGTATGGTACGGAATATTTAGGGTTCAATGTCAATAATGAACCGTTCAATGATGAAAGGGTCCGTAAAGCCATTGCCCATGCCATTGAGATGGACTCGATTATCAAGGGTGTCTTCAATAATGTGGGAGTAAAGGCGAACTCCTTGATGGGCTCTAAAGTATTCGGGTACAACGGAGATCTCGAAGTCTATGATTACAACTTAAAGGAAGCAAAGAAACTGATGGCAGAAGCAGGATATTCAAAAGGCCTGGATGCGACCATCCTGACAATGGACAGTAAAGAAAGAGTCAACTTGGCTGAGGTCCTGCAATCCCAACTGAAAGGGATCGGGATTAATTTGAAAGTGCAGGTCATGGAGTACGGTTCATTCGTGGAACAAGTGAATAAAGGACAATCGGAAATGTTCATCATCAGTTGGAGAAACGCGACCGGGGATGCTGATTATAATCAATATAATCTGTTTCATACGGAATCACAGGGAGCGGCAGGTAACACATTCTTTTACAGCAATCAAAAGGTTGATCGTTTAATAGATGCCGCCAGGAAGGAAAAAGAAGAAGGGAAACGCAAAGAACTATACGCAGAGGCACAGGAAATCGAAATGGCTGACACCCCGTACATTCCTGTAAGGGTCATAGAAAATGTTGCGGCAGTCGCCAAAGAAGTAAAAGGATTTTCAATCAGCCCTTCAGGCTACCTGGAGATAAATGACGTAACGATCAAGTGATACAGTTTGTAGAGGGAAGAGGTTCGGAGTCCGAATGGGGAGAATGGATTATTCCTGTAATCCTCATTGGAAGATTTGCGACACTCCTGGCGAATTACTGGCTAGCCGGGACCCCACAAGCGCTTGCTTTGATGCGGCTTGGCAGACAGTCGGCGGAAAGGGATTTTAAAGCAAAGTTGATTGGAATGGAAGGTACGAGACTCCTGCGGGAAAAGCGCGTCCAAGGGAGACCCCACAGGCGCAAAGACGCCGAGGGCGGACCGCCCGCGGAAAGCGAGTGCCTAGAGTGGAAATCAACGTCTACAAAAGAAAGACAGTCGATCTCTGAAATCAATTGAACGTTTCAAATACTGCAGGCAAACTGAGTTTTCATCGAGTTGTCTACAGTCTGAAAGGGTTCATCCATTAGGGTGAGCCTTTTTATTTGGCACAATAAGTAAAAATAACATAAAAACGAGTAAAAATACTGAAATTATTTGTTGATCTTTAAAACTATAATGAAAGTGATGCATAGTCAATCTGGAATGAAAGGGTGAGTGTAATGTCTCAATCGTATTGGTTAACGAATTGTCCGCTTGGAAAATGGTTTTACTTATAATGAAAATGAAACGATCACCGGCACTGAAACCGGCAATTACCACATCAAGATTGAAAGTGGGAAAATTTCTTCCATTTTATCGGCGAAGGAATCGATAACGGATCAGGATCCGCAGCATGATGTTCACGGTCTCCTGATGGTCCCCTCGTTTAAGGAAATGCATATCCACATTGATAAAACGTACTATGGCGGTCCGTGGAAGGCTTGCATGCCTGCCATTAATGGAGTGAAAACCCGGATAGAGGAAGAGCAGGTCTTGCTGCCCGAATTATTGCCTACCGCTAAAGTAAGAGCAGAGAAAATGCTCGATTTATTATTGAACTTCGGATCTACCCATATACGCACACATTGCAACATCGACCCCGTCATAGGACTGAAGAATTTGGAAGCCACCATTCAGGCACTGGAAGGCTATCAGGATAAATTGACGTATGAAATCGTCGCATTCCCACAGCATGGACTTTTACGCAGCGATTCCGTTCGGTTAATAAGGGAGGCCATGAAGAATGGGGCGAATCTGGTAGGAGGCGTGGATCCCGCCACCATTGATGAAAACATAGAGCGGTCACTTGAAACGATCATGGATATCGCGGTTGAATCCAATTCCGATATCGATGTCCATTTACATGATCCAGATCACCTTGGTCTCTTCACCATGCAGCGACTTGCTTCAATGACGGAAGACGCAGGCTGGCAAGGAAGGGTCACGGTTAGCCACGCCAGCGGTTTGGCAGATCTTTCAGTCCCGGAGGCTACGGGCATAGCCGAAAGGTTTTCGGAAACAGGAATATCGATTACATCCACAGTGCCCATCTTCAGAACGATCCCCATCCCCCTGCTTCATGAAAAAGGGGTGAAAGTGGAATTGGGTAATGACAGCATCACTGATCATTGGACACCCTTTGGCATCGGGGACAATCTGGAAAAGGCCGGTCGCCTTGCAGAGAGGTTTCGCATGATTGATGAACGTTCCTTAGCGAAAAGCCTGCAATTCATAACAGGAGGGAAGACTCCATTAAACCAAGACGGGGTCAAGGCATGGCCTAATGTCGGGGATGAGGCGAATATCGTTTTGCTTGAAGCCAGCTGTTCAGCGGAAGCGGTGGCTAGAAGGGCGAAACGTGCCGCTGTCATCTTCAGGGGCAATGTTGTTAGCGGATCCATTTCATCTTTTGAGACGACAGGTGTTTAATCTTCTATTAAAGAGAGTGATTGGATGAATGAAGCATACTGGCTTACAAACGTTACGCTTGATAGTGGATTTATTTTGGAGAATGAACGAATTGATCGGACGAAAACAGCTACATACAACATGTATATAAAAAATGGGATCATAGAGGATTTGCAATTGGCTTCAGCTATGCCTTTGAAAACGGATGGTCCTGTTCACGACGCGAGAAAGCTGCTTGCACTTCCTCCTTTTAAAGAGATGCATAACCATCTCGACAAGACTTATTTAGGACTGCCCTGGAAATCATGCACTCCGGTTCCGAACTTAATCGAACGCTTAAAATTAGAAGCAAAAGAGCTTGCAGAACTGGCTGAAACTGGACAGCTCCGGGCTGAACGGATGCTTCAACTATTGTTAAGCGGCGGGGCAACGCATGTAAGGACGCATGTAAATATCGATCCATACATCGGAATGAAGAACTTGGAAGAGATTCAAAGTGCCCTATATCGTTTCAAAGGGAAAATGACATACGAGATCGTGGCTTTCCCGCAGCATGGCCTGCTAAGAACGAATTCAAAAGGGTTGATGAGACAAGCGATGAAAGAAGGGGCGTCCTTGGTGGGCGGCCTTGATCCCGGCGGGGTGGATAATAATATAGAAGCTTCCCTGTATGAAATGGTAGATTTGGCTGTTGAATTTGATGCAGATATTGATATTCATATACATGATCCCGGTCATCTTGGTTTATATACGATCAAAAAACTGGCTTCTTTGATCGATGAAGCAGGGTGGAAGAACAGAGCGGCCATCAGTCATGCTTATGCACTTGGAGATGTTTCAATAGGAGAATCGAATGAACTGGCCAGTGAATTATCAAACCTGGGGATAGCGATCATGTCTACAGTTCCGATCAACCGGGTCATGCCCCCGATTGATTCACTGCATGAGAAAGGTGTCCATGTTGCTCTCGGGTGCGATGGCTTTTACGACTCCTGGTCCCCATTCGGTACTGGGGATATGCTGGAAAAGGCAGGCCGATTGGCTGAGAGGTACAACTGGAAGGACGAGTATGCATTGTCCCAATCGCTCCAATTCATTACAGGCGGAGTCAAGACATTGGACCATGAAGGAAATCGTTTATGGCCGAAAGTGGGAAATGACGCAACTATGGTTTTTGTGGATGCATCATGTGCTGCCGAAGCAATTGCCAGGAGATCGACGCGGGCTGCGGTCATGGTCGATGGAAACCTGGTTTACGGCGGACTTGATCGCGAATCTGCCTTGAAGTCGAATTGAAGATCTAGTTCAAGAAGGGATGAAGATCATGAATAGAATCTATTGGTTAAAGAATGTTCGTTTGGAATGTGGTTATCGGAAAGAGAATGAAAGAGTTACAGGAACGATCACCGGGCTATTTCATCTGTTGATGGAGGATGGCAGGATCACGAAGATTGTCAAAGATGGGGATGCCATACGTGATGATTTACCAGTGGAAGATGCAAAAGGATTGCTGGCGGTACCATCCTTCATTGAAAAGCATGTCCATCTTGATAAGACACTGATGGGGGATGTTTGGAGAGCGTGCACTCCTTCTTCAAGTGTCATTGAACGCTTTGAAAATGAGAAGAGGGTTCTGCCTTCCATTGCAACAAGCACATGTAAACGTGCAGAATCTTTACTGGAAATCCTTTTAGCTTCTGGCTCTGCACATATACGGACTCATGTTGATATCTATCCGGAAGCGGGCTTGCAAAACTTAGAGCAAGTTCAGCAGGCGCTTGCTGGCTATTCCAATCGACTCAGTTCAGAAATCGTCGCATTTGCGCAGCACGGTTTGTTGCGGTCCGGCTCTGTCAAGCTTGTCAGGGAGGCATTGCGAAACGGAGCAGGAATCGTCGGGGCGGTGGATCCAGCCACAGTCGATAACAATATTGAAGCATCGCTCGTACAATTGATGGATTTAGCAGTGGAAGCTAATGCTGATGTGGACTTGCATTTACATGATCCCGGCCATCTGGGCACGTTCACCATGAAACGGTTGGCAGCTCTGACCAAGCAAGCGGGCTGGGAAGGAAGGGTGGCATTAAGCCATGCGTTCGGCATCGGGGACGTATCCAGGGAAGAAGCCTATGAACTGGCTGACATTCTTAGGGAGGCGGGGATTTCCATCGTCACCAGTGTCCCGATCAACAGGCAGATACCCCCTGTTGATTTATTACATGAAAGAGGGGTTGAAGTATCAGTAGGAAATGATAATATCTTTGATGTATGGTCACCTCTCGGGAATGGTGACATCTTGGAGAGGGCAGGAAGGCTCGCAGAACGTTTCAAATGGATTGATGAAGTCTCGCTTTCCCGGACACTCGGATATATAACTGGCGGAAAAACCCCATTGGATGATAAGGGTAACCAGGTATGGCCGAAAGTTGGGGATGCCGGAAGTCTGGTGTTAATTGACGCAAGCTGTTCTGCAGAGGCAGTTGCCAGGCGTTCGGAGCGTAAAGCGGTCATTTACAAGGGGAACTTGGTTTCCGGTTCACTATATAAACAAAAGCAGTCCATTGAACGGTAGGACTGAACCAAAAAAGGATTTCTGGATATTTCCGGATTTCCTTTTTCGTTTTTGGCGGCTTCCGTGTACTTTTATTTACATATGTTATATGCTGTGGAAGTGATTTTTTGGGCTATATGGGTTGCCCTCGCATGTCTATATCATAAAATGTCCCGCTTTTGCTTGCCGGCCTTGCAACCTTAATCAAGCCAACAAATTAGCGGGGAGCCGCAGTCTTTGTTACTATTAATGGGAACGTTATCATTACTCATGCGCCTGCAAAGGTCCAGCGACATAAATTATGTGTCCAGCAATGCAGCAGCGGACCATCCGGGACCGCGTTTATTAACATGGTGATGTCCTATCGCCTTTTTCAAGGGAAGGACAAGTGAAATTCACCATGAGTTTAAAAAGTATCATGTTCAAAGGAGATGGAATCTATGAAAAGTTGGAGATCTTCTGTGACTCTATTTTCTTCTTTTCAATGGTTGTTTTTTATTTTTGCAAATACGGTAGTTGTGCCCATATCGATTGGCGCAGCTTTTGATCTTCCTTCCAATGTTACGGAAATGACCATGAGAAGCTCGCTCATTTTCACCGGGATCGCTTGCGTGTTTCAGGGGTGGAAGGGGCATAAATATCCGCTTATGGAAGGGCACTCCGGTCTATTGTGGGGAGTGATGCTGAATTTAGGGTTATCTGCACCATCCATAGGGCTCGGTTATGCTGAGATAGGAGGGGGAATTGCTACTGGACTCATTGCCGCGGGTGTCGTGACCCTCATTATTTCTGCCTTCAACCTGATTTCTCATGTCCAGAAGATTTTCACTCCCATGGTCATGACGGTTTATTTATTCCTTCTGACGTTCCAGCTCATTTTTGTCTTCTTTAAGGGGATGCTGGGGATTACGGAGAATGGGGAAATTAACATCCCGGTCAGTTTCCTATCAGTGGGGATTGTACTTCTAGTCAGTATATTAAAAATAAAAGGACCAAGGACGATAAGCAATTTCTCCATATTGATCGGGATTATAGTGGGATGGATTTTTTACGAGCTGCTATTTCCGGAGGCCGGGAGAGAAATGGGATCGACGGGTGCCGCTTTTTCATTTTTCCCATTAGGTGCTCCAAACCTTCAATTCGGGATAATAGCGATTTCCCTTTTTGCAGGGTTGCTGAATTTGTGCAACACGTTCGCATCCATTCAGGCTGCATCGGAATTAATCGGTGATAAAGCAGAACACAAGCAGTATCGAAATTCTTTATTCATGACTGGCGGATTTACCATTTTCGCTCCGTTGCTTGGCCTTGTTCCGTATACACCCTTTACTTCATCGATCGGATTTTTGCAGAGCACTCAAATCTATGAGCGGAAGCCCTTCTTGCTTGGAGGCATGTTATTGACCATAATCGGGCTCATTCCCCCTTTCATCTCTTTCCTGGCCACGATGCCGATAACAGTCGGGAATGCAGTATTGTTCGTTGCTTACCTTCAGCTGTTCGGTACGGCTTTCAACAGCGTCAAAGGTCAGCATTTCACTTCAGACACGATATTCAGGCTTGCCGTACCAGTATTGATTGGCGTAAGTTTGATGAATATCCTGCCTAATGCATTTTCGAACCTGCCTGCGCTATTACAGCCCTTTTTGACGAATGGGCTCATAATGGGAGTATTGATATCAATCGTACTGGAAAAAACGGTCAACTGGAATCGTTATGAACAACTGCAGAACTAATGTGACTTCGATTGAAAGAGCTATACATAAAGAAAACGAAAATGCTAATTTAAGAGGCGATCATGAAAACCGGAAGGGTGTTACCCTTCCGGTTTTCTGTTTTTCATTTGTTATTTAATGTGAAAATAGGCTTCTTAATCAGTGTCAATACCCACTCCCTTTACATATTTTGTTGGAGGGAATACTTGACGTGGTGTTAATTCCCTGACCATTTCGTTCTGGCTTCCCTTTCTAATCTAAGCTCTACCTTATAAATAATAAACGGAGGTTATATAAAATGTATGAATTTCAAAATCAATTGCAAAACCTGAATGTAGATGATTTCCAGGTAACTCAGCCAGTTCCTTGGGAACAAAACCAGTACAATTTGGATGATTCGTCCCGACAGTTCATTGGTGTGGGCGGTTGCTTTGGATGTTTTGGCTGTTTCTTGTGCTTCGGTTGCTTTGGTTGCGGCGGTCGCTGTGGACGCTGTGGACGCTGTGGTGGATGCGGACGTTGCGGAGGGTGCGGCGGTCGTTGCGGACGTTGCGGCGGTTAAGGTTTCAGGTCTTCTAAAGAAAAGTCCCTGCGGTGCAGTAGGGACTTTTCTTTATAGCATTAGACATAAGAGACAAATTGTCGTACATAGGATGATAGTGAAGTGATGAAGCAGAACTTAGAATGCTTCGGGTTAGGAGGAGCGGAATGGTGAATTTGACCCCTTCTATGCGTTTGAAAGTGAAAAGGGATACGTTTTTTCTTCCGGAACCAAACAGAGGAGTGTATTTCAGGAATAACATAAGTTCGTTCCGTATGGAAGGCAGCTCGATCGTCCAGTGGATTGAAAAGTTATTGCCGATGTTCAACGGGAACCATACATTAAGCGAGTTGACGGATGGATTGCCTGACCTATACCGGAACAGGGTGATGGAAATTGCCGAGGTTTTGTACGGGAATGGGTTTGTTCGGGATGTAAGTCAGGACAGTCCCCATCAATTAAGGAATCAAGTTCTTGAAAGGTATGCTTCGCAAATCGAGTTCCTGGAAAGCTGCGGCGATTCCGGGGCTTACCGTTTTGAAACTTATCGAAAGCAAAAGGCGTTGGCTATAGGCTCTGGCCCCTTTTTCCTTTCGTTGGTGTCCTCGCTGATTGAATCCGGATTGCCCACATTCCATATCTTCATTACGGACACGGTACCGACCAATAGAAAAAGGTTGAATGAGATTGTGGCACATGCGCGTAAGACGGACGACGAGGTTGCCATAGAGGAGGTCGTGCTTGAAAAGGGAGCAGGGATTGAATGGCAGGAGATCGTACGGCCTTTTGACTCGATATTATATGTGTCACAGGAGGGTGATATAGAGGAATTAAGAGAACTTCATTCGGTTTGCAGGCAAGGGGAAAAGATCCTGTTTCCTGCATTGATCATCAATCAAGTAGGCATGGCTGGTCCACTTGTCCATCCGGATTCAAAGGGATGCTGGGAGTCAGCGTGGCATCGTTTACATCAAGCTGAGCTGGAAAAGAATCAGGAACCATCTTCCTTTTCCGCCACAGCCGGAGCGATGTTAGCCAATATAATGGTATTCGAATGGTTTAAAGAGGCTGCAGGCGTTACGACAGCAGAACAAGCCAATCAATTTTATCTGTTGGATATGGATACATTGGAGGGAAAATGGCATCCGTTCATTCCCCACCTGGGGGTGACGGGAAAAGGGACTGCTGCATGGATTGAAGATTTTGAACGGCGGCTTGAACTGAAAGCGGACCCGGGTGATCCTGGGAAGGTGTTTATGTACTTCAGCCGTTTGACATCCTCGGAAACCGGAATCTTTCATAGATGGGATGAGGGGGATTTAAAACAGCTGCCGTTGGCTCAATGCCGCGTTCAGGTCGTGGATCCGCTGTCGGCCGGTCCGGCCGGACTCCTGCCCGAAATCATCCGTTCAGATCTGACGCATGAGGAAGCGAGGCGGGAAACCGGTCTTGCAGGAGTCGAAGCATATGCATCCCGAACACTCAGCCAGCTCGTTGCGACTCTTCCGAAACTTCAGGGAGCAGACGAAATAAAGGAATCGATCGGTGTCGGAGCAGGGGAAACATTTGCTGAATGTGTTTGCCGTGGATTGCAAAGCAGTTTGGATACAGAGTTTTTAAATAAGCGATTCAACCAGGAGAAACTTGTGACGGTGCAGTTGTCTCAAGTGGAAGATGAGCGCTGCAGGTATTATTTACAAGCGCTGACCCGGCTGCAAGGAGATCCGATCATCGCTTTGGGTGAGGAAGTGTCCGGTTTCCCGGTAGTTTGGGCAGGAACGAGCGATGGCTGGTCAGGGGCTGTCGGTTTGAATGTAACGATCGCATTACGGAACGCGTTGCAAAAGGCTGTCATGAAGGTCCAAAACCAGACCGTTTGCCTTACAGCTCCCGGTTTAGTGGCATCGCCTGTTCTTGAGGAAGAAAAGGTGAATCTTGTGATTCCTTCATGCGGGGTGAAAGGGAATTCCGAACTAGTACAGTCAGCCATTCAAGTCTTGAAGAAGAACAGTAAGCGAATCTGTGTTTTCGAATTAAATCTGGAACCTCTCTTGAAGGAAGGAATGGCAGGAGTGTTCGGGGTGTTTTTGCGAGAGGGGGAATCAGGGTGAAAACTGACGTATTGGTTGTCGGGGAAGGAGTGTTGGCCGACCATGTTCATGGGGACCTGTCCGGCCAATATCAGGTGAATCGCCAAACCGATTTCGAGGCAGGGATCCCGCAAACGACGGCGATGGTCCTTCTGCTGCAAGATGCTTGGAATCCCGCTGTCCATATAAAGGCAGAAGAGGTGATAAGGCAAGCGGGCATTCCATGGCTGCGGGGGTTCGTATCATTTGGAGAGGGAGTGGTAGGGCCGTTGGTGCGCCCTGGTGTTCCTGGCTGTTCACAGTGTGCGGACCAAAGGCATCTCATGGCCGGGCGTGATCGAAAAGAAATGTGGGGAATCCGCCAGCAGCTGGAGGAAAAGGGGGGGATGGAGCGTGATCCGGCGGCATCCCGAACTGGGCTTTTACAGATGGCCCACTTGATTGGTGCAGAGGTGAGGAAGGTGATGAAAGGAGAGCGCGCCCGTTCGGAGGGGCATGTATCTTTAATCAGCCTGAAAACGCTGAATGGTTCGTGGCACTCCTTTTTACCGGATCCATTGTGTCCGGTTTGCTCAACATTACCTGATGACTCGAAGGAGCGTGCTAGGATTTCGTTGCAGCCAAGTCCGAAAATCAGTCCCGACAGTTACCGGACACGTTCAATGGATGAGCTGAATGAAGTGCTGGCCAAGGATTACTTGGACCACCGCACAGGATTCCTGAATAATAAAATGATAGACCTTGTGCCGCCATTTGCCGATGTAAGTGTTAATTTGCCTTTGTTCATAGGTGATGAGGGGGCGGCTGGAAGGACTCTCTCATATGCGGTCAGTGAGATGACGGCCATATTGGAGGGATTGGAAAGGTATTGCGGAATGGAGCCCCGCGGTAAACGGACAGTCATACATGACAGCTACAACAACCTGAAAGATTCTGCGCTCGATCCCACCAGGATCGGGGTGCACTCGAAGGAAAATTATGCACAGCATGATTTCCCGTTTCAACCATTTAATCCTGACCGCTCGATAGATTGGGTATGGGGCCACTCATTCTTGCAAGAGAGGCCGATCTTGGTCCCGGAGTTGCTTTCCTATTACAGCTTGGGCTGCGGTCATGGATTTGTCTATGAAACTTCCAATGGCTGTGCTTTAGGGGGAAGTTTGGAGGAGGCCATTTTCTACGGCATCATGGAAGTGGTCGAACGGGATTCGTTCCTGCTGACCTGGTATGCGCAGCTGCCGCTCACACGCCTTGACCCTTATTCTGCAAATGACAAAGAACTTGAGCTGATGATTGACAGGGCGAGGGCGGCAGCGGGATATGATATCCATTTGTTTAATGCGACAATGGAACATGGTATACCGAGCGTATGGGCGCTGGCGAAAAACAGGAAACAAAAAGGATTGAATATCATTTGTGCGGCAGGGGCCCATCTCGACCCGGTCCGGGCTGTGAAAAGCGCAGTCTTCGAGTTGGCCGGCATGATGCTGACACTTGACGATAAATTGGAAGAGAACAGGGATGAGGTTGAGAAAATGCTGCAGGATTCCTCACTGGTACGGAAAATGGATGATCATGGCATGCTGTACGGTTTACCCCAAGCTGAAGAGCGACTGCAGTTTCTGCTGGATGATGACCGCCCGATCCGAACTTTCGCTGAAGAGTACGGGGAAAAGGCGAACCATCCGGACTTGACGGAAGATTTGCAGGAAATCCTTCAGGCGTTTCGCCGATTGCAACTCGAGGTGATTGTGGTGGATCAGACGACACCGGAAATTGCACGGAATGGATTACATTGCGTGAAAGTACTGATCCCGGGGATGCTGCCGATGACATTCGGCCATCATCTTACCCGCATAACGGGCCTTGAGAGAATACTGAGGGTTCCGATGGAACTTGGATATGCTGAACGGCCGCTTGATTTCGAACAGCTCAATCCGCATCCGCATCCTTTTCCATAAGCGGTGACGTAGGAGGTTGGAGGATGAGTCTAGAGGCATTTTTGCACAATTTACATTTTGATATTGAAAAGGCAAGTCCGCCAAATTGGGAAGTGGATTGGGATGATGCACCGTTAACGTATAAGCTTTACCGTGACTTGCCTGTTTATCCACTATCACTGGAGGTGCCGCTGACGCTCGAGGGGGAGAGCGGGCCTTCAAAGCAGGACTTCGAAGGAATCGGTCACTTCCTCTGGTATGCCTATGGCCTGACCCAAGTCAGTCAGGTACCGAGATCCTCGGAATCTGAGGACCTCATGCAGTCATTCCGGCGTTTTCCGCCATCAGGGGGAGCTTTGTATCCAAGCGAATTATACGTATATTTGAAGATCGAGGGATTACCTGCTGGCGTATACCATTATGATGCGGCACACCACCGGCTGGTTTTGCTGCGGGAAGGGAATTTCGATTCATATGTAACAAAGGCTCTTGGTGGAACCATTGATATGTCCTCTTGCTTTGGCACGGTTTTCGTATCGACGATGTTTTGGAAAAACTTCTATAAATATAATAACTTTTCATACCGTCTGCAAGGTCTTGATGCAGGCGTGCTTCTTGGACAGTTGCTCGAAGTGGCGAAACGCTTTGGAATCGCAGCCGGGGTGAGCTTCCAATTCCTTGATCGGGCCATCAATCATCTGCTCGGGCTTTCGGAGGAGGAAGAGAGCACGTATGCGGCGATCCCCTTATCGGCAGGGCCTTCTTGGAGATTCAGGGAAGAAAGGAGTGTGGACCGACCTGTCACTTCGACGGAATTATTGCTGGAATTGAAGGGAATTCAGCCTGAACACTATGTTCGGTCGCAAAGAATCAGGGAATTTCCGATGCTGACTAAAATGAATGAAGCATCCATGATCGAATCCACCCAATCATTCCGGCGGATCCATCCAAAGAATGGGGCGGAATCAGAAGGGAAAATTGTAGCCCTTCCTATCGTGAAGCGGTTGTCCTATGACTTGGCAACAGTTTGCCGGAAGCGATTTTCACCTGAAATGGACTTTGTACTCGGGAAAGTCAGTCAATCGCAACTGGCCGCTCTCCTGCAGGAGGCAACCGCTTCGTTCTCCTATCGAAATGACTTGGATGGAAAAAACGGGAACAACGGAAATCGCGTTTCCCTCTATGCTTGTTTATATAATGTGGAAGACATACAAGATGGTGCCTACCATTATGACAGCATGACACATTCATTACGGCAGATACAACCAGGAGATCATCGGCTCCTATTGCAATACGGAATGTCCCTCGATATCATGAATTTTCAGCAAGTGCCGATCTGCATACATGTAGTTGGTGAGCGGGACCATTCCAAAATGCAACTTGGATATAGAGGATACCGCATCCAGCAAATGGAGGCGGGAATGCTCGTTCAGAAATTACTGCTGGCGTCGTCAGCCCTTGGAATGAATGGGCACCCGCTGCTCGGCTTTGATGTGAATATGTGTGATGAACTTTATAAGATAGACGGTCCGCAAAGGAAAACGAGCCTGATCCAAATCCCGATCGGACCCTATCTGAATCGCCCTTGGCTGAAGGGGAGTCTGCATAGCTGAAGAAGTGAAACGAAAGTCTCCATTTGATTTAAGGAATGGAGGCTTTCGTTTTTATATTGTTGTATGGCAGAGTGCAATAATCTCCGCTGAAGATTATACTGAATGAATAAGTAGATAAAGTTATTAATGCAGTACGCTTTTAACTAAACATTTTAAAGGATGTAGCTTATGGAATGGAAAACGGACAGAAAATCCAAGAAGCCTTTATATAAACAAATAGCCGCTTACATCGAGAATGGCATTGCTGATGGAACATTCCTATTGGATAAGCCGTTACCGTCTGAACGCTTCCTGGCAAGTGAACTGGGAGTTAACAGAAGTACAGTTGTAGCGGCATATGATGAATTGGAAGCAAATGGGCTGGTTGAACGAAAAAAAGGAAGCGGAACGATGATCAGCAAGGATATCTGGGGAATTACCCGAAAACGTATCCCTAGCTGGAATAGATATATCGAAGCGGGTTCTTTTTTGCCCAATATGCCAGTAACCCAAAAAATACGTAAAGAGACGGAAGGGCATAACCTTATTAACTTAGCTAGCGGGGAGCTTTCAGAAGACTTATTTCCAGTCCAATCCTTACGAGAAATCATTTCCAATAGATCCTTTATTGGTAGCTTAGGTTATGATCACCCTCAAGGCAATGCGAATTTAAGGGAAACGATAGCCAATCATGTTAAACAGTATAGGAGAATTGACACGGATCCATCTTCTATACTCATTACTTCTGGTGCACAGCAAGCCCTGCATCTGGTGGTCCAATGCTTGTTAAAGCCAGGGGATGCCGTTGTATTGGAAGATCCATCATATAGTTACAACCTTCCCATCTTTCAATCCGCGGGACTAAGAACCTTTCCTTTGCCGGTTGATAAAGATGGCATCAACCCAGAGGATTTACTGGAACTCCATAAAAAACATCGGATCAGGATGATTTTTTTGAACCCTATATTTCAAAACCCTACAGGAACTGTCCTGCATATCAACCGCCGTAAAAGGATTCTTGAGCTTTCATCCGAATATGGAATACCGGTCATAGAAGACGATCCTTATAGTTTAACTTCCTTTGCCGGGGAAGAAATTTCCACTCTTAAATCGATGGACAACAACGGAAATGTTTTATACATAAGCTCTTTGTCAAAAATTGTTGCTTCCGGTTTAAGAATTGGGTGGATCATTGGACCGAAATCAGTCATAGATAGACTATCGGATGCTAAGCAGCAGGTTGACTTCGGTCATGGCTCATTCACTCAATGGATAGCGAATGATTTTTTGGATTCAGAGTATTTTCCTGCCCATCTTGCCGGCTTAAGGGGGCAACTGGAAAAAAGAAGGGATGCAATGGTTTCGAGTCTTCGACAATTCCTGCAAAAGGAAGTTGATTATTATTCGCCAAATGGCGGAATTCATTTGTGGTGTAAGCTGAAAGTGCCATTGAACGAAATAAAGTTACTGGAGGAATCCATCAAAAGAGGAGTCATATATGTTCCGGGTTCAACTCTAGGTACAAATAAGGAATACGTACGCTTTACATTTGGAAGGGAAAAGGAGGATTCCATTCACGAAGGCATCAAAAGGTTTGCAGAGGCGGTAAAAAGTTTATAATCATATGATTCCAGACTGTAGACCAACTTGATGAAAACTCAAGTTTGCCTGCAGCTTTTTTTATTAAAAAATTTCCGTTGATTTCAGAAATCCGCTCCCTTTCCGCCGACTGTCTGCCAAGCCTCCTCGACGCAAGAGTCTGTGGGGTCTCGGCAAGCCAGTAATTCGGCAGGAGTGTCGCAAATTTCTTCCATCCAATAGATGTTACAGGAAAAAAACATGAAGGGTAAACTAGTCTTAAAGAGGGTTTGGAATAAGACGAGCCAGCAGTTTCTTCTTTTAAAACACAAAGTTGATTGGAACGGAAGGTACGAGACTCCTGCGGGAAAAGCGTGGCATGGGAGACCCCGCAGGCGCGCCGAGGAGGCTCCCGCCCGCCCGCGGAAAGCGAGTGCCTGGAGTGGAAATCAACGTTCCCATTTTACAAACCCACAAAAAAGCTGTCGGCAAACAATTATTATCTAGTTTGTGAACAAAAGGGTTCTAAATAAAACAAAGTTGATTGGAACGTAAGGTAGGAAACTACTACGGGGAAAGCACATCGAAGGGAGACCCCTCAGGCAAGAGCCGAGGGCGGACCGCCCGCGGAAAGCGAGTGCCTGAAGTGGAAATCAACATCTAAAAATTGTAACCACCCGAGGGGTTGAAGGTCTTTTTCGAGGATGCAAGTTAGGCATGAGTTCCTGCAATCCGCAGTATCTTAGCGATTTCTTCAGTGGTGCTTTGTGCTTTTCTATGGATATTAACGAGAGAATTCAACAAGTGGATGGTGGAAATTTTACTTGATTGGATGGTCCTAAAAATGGTTGTTCTTTTATTATAGAGGGGAGGGGTTATACTAATAGATTTACTCAGTAAACACAAAGAGCGATCTACCTGTAATTTTGCGATCTCTTTATGTAGTTACACTGCGAAATGCGATGAGAATCGAAAGGATTTTAAATGGTTCAAGGAAATAGATAATAATATTGGGAGGCGTTGATTCATGACGGTAAGTGTAATAGCAGTAGTGGCCATTAGTATAGTTGCCCTGGTTGGCACCCTTTCGTTAACGGGGAAAAGTGATAGTGATTATTCTGCAGCAACGAGAGGGAATTTGTTGAACCTTAGTTATATTTATATCGGTCTCGCCCTAGTATTAACTGTGGGCATCATCTACTTCGTAATAAAATCAGCCTAAGATACCGTGAATGATTACTATAATAGTCTATCAAAATGAATGGAAATATAGCCTTGATTCATAAGACGTATTCTATTTGTATAAAAATGTGAATTCGTTCACAAATATGGCAAAAATATGAACAAAAAGAATCTGATCGATACCTTGAAACAATCACCTTTGTAAGCTGAGTGAACAATCCTTTCGACATAATTATGGATGAAAAATATATAGATGAATCATTAAATAATAGTATAGCGGAGATGATCAAATATGACATGGCCTGTATTGATTTTGACCATTATCTTAAGTTTGCTTAAATTATTAGTTACCTGTCTTCCAACCGATGCCGTGAATTGGATTATGAGTAAATTTAAAATACATTCTGAAATTAGTGACGCGGATGCAATCGTTACCTTTGATGGAAAGCGTTTGGAAGGTGAAGATAAAATTCAAGTGCTTCATTATTTTAACGAAGCTAAGTTTTTGAAAAAAAATCATATATTTCCTGGGAACGAGAAATTGTTTTTACATCCAGAGAACAGCGGGACTCCCATTATAATTGATGTAAAAAGAGGAAAAAACGATGTTAGGTTATATGTGTACATGTACAACGACCATGTGGACGTAGTCAAACAGTACAAGAATAAAGTAGTCGCGTATAGTCTTCTTTCCGAGAGCCTTCAAGAACGTTCCATGCCAGTAATAAGGAATTTAGTTTAAAAGGAATAAAAGTGAACTGCACCCCAATTGGAGATGCAGTTTTTTTTATGAAGAATAACGAAAAGGACTATCGAACAGGTTCAGCTAAACAAGCAAACTGATAACATTCAGATGCCGAAAGTCAGTCGTTCTCGGTTAATACCTTTAGAGTCTTTTCCCTGATGCTTATCCGGTTTTTATAATCTTTAGCTACCAACTCTGTATATAATAAATCAAAAAGCAATAGGAGCGGAAGCAATGGAGAAATGTTTTGTCCCATATGCATGCTGTTTTTGCTTGTGACCAATAGTGTTAGATCGCCAAGCTGGGAGAGCGCGGAATTCTTATCTCCAGTAAAGACCAAGATGCATGCGCCTTGCTTCTTTGCGATTTTAACTGCAGAAATCACTTCTTTTGTCGTTCCTGAAATGGAAATGCCGATGACAACACTATTCTCGTTACTTAAAGCTGCATCCATCATGGACTGATGGGGGTCTGTAATGGCTTCGACAGTTAAGCCGATACGAAAGAACTTGGACTTGAATTCCTGGGCCGCTATACCAGAACTCCCTATTCCATATACATGAATCTTATTTGCCTTTGTAAGGAAAGAGACAGCTTTTTGGATATTGTCATATGTCGTTATATGAAAGGTATTATCAATGATACCTAAGTGATCTTGATACAGTTTAGCGAAATAATCCACCTGCTTGATGTTCTTCATGTTTTTCGGCGTATTTCGGAGGTCGACGAACCTTTTTAACTCATGCCTGAACTCATTAAAACCAGAAAAGGCTAATTTCTGGCAGAAACGCGTAATGGTTGCAGGTGAAATATGGAGCTTTTTAGCTATTTGACTGATCGTTAACTGACTTACTTCTTCAGGGCGCTGCAGAATATAATGGGCCAATTCTTCCTCTGTTTTGGTGAACTTGTCCATGCTGCATTCTATGCCATATATGAGGTTTTCTGCTAGGTATTCCATTTGATCACCCGTTTCGGATTTCTTATCTGTATTTATAGTTTAATGTATCCAGTAGGGACGTCAATAACCGGTGGAACGGAAACAGGAATATGAAAAAGAAAAGACCCAAACCGTTGCCAGTCTGGGTCTTTTCATTACTATGCCATTTTCTATTCTTGGATGGCGTCCACGAATCTTTTGGTGATTTGCTGCGGCCTGGTAATGGCACCGCCCACCACTACTGCATGGACGTTCATATCCAATACAGAGCGGGCGATTTCTGGTGTGATGACATTTCCTTCAGCGATCACTTTCGCTTTTTTCACTGCTTTTACTATTTCTTTGAGTACAGCATAGTCATCCTGATATATTTTCTCGCCGAGAGTTTCGTTCGTATAGCCGTATAAAGTGGGCGCCACAATATCGAATCCTAAATCGTCAGCGTATTTGGCTTCCTCAATGGTGGATACATCCGCCATTAGCAGGACATCCGGATATTTTGCCCTTATTTCACCATAAAACTGCTTTAGCGTTTTACCGTCCGGTCTTACCCGGGCTGTAGCATCCGTCGCAATGATTTCCGCTTTGGTTTCCATCAATGCATCAATTTCGGCCATGGTGGGAGTGATATAGACATCGTTTTGTCCATACACCTGTTTAATGATCCCTATGACTGGAAGGTCCACATTTTTCTTGATTTCCATTATGTCAGCTACAGAGTTTGCGCGAATGCACTTCGCACCGCCTTCTTTGGCAGCAATGGCCATGCGTCCCATAATAAAAGAGCTGTGCAGCGGCTCATTCTCCAATGCTTGACATGATACAATTAAGCCCTTGTGAATTTTATCCAGCACCTGTTGCATGTTTAACACGTCCTTATCGTTGTCTATATTCTCAATGGCCCAAGAATTCTTCCACTTCATTTCAAACCGGCCACGACTTTCTTATTTTTAGGTTTAGCGCAATGGTATATGGCCAATGCCGCGCCAGGCAGACCGAACATCATCGTGATGAACCGCCCCGACATGAACCGGGAAACACCCTCATAATACTTGACGGTAGTCGGGTCGGCCAATTGTGCAAAGAAGATGTTCTGGGTCCCGCTGACAAGCTGCCCTTTAATCTCCATCGTTCCGCCTAAAGCTGTTTGCCAGAAGGGAAGGTAGAAAATATGGTGCAGCCCTAACGGCCCGAGCATCCGTAATATGAATCCGTAAAAGAAAGTCCCGATCGTACCTGTGCTCGTTACCAGCGCACCTAATTGGTTTATGAAAAGTTGGAAATAAGGCCATACGATAAAAAGCACGGCTCCAACCAAGATGGACGCGAAGGAAACGATGATGGGAATGAAACGGGAACCCCCGAAAAACCCTAACACTTGCGGAAGCTGAATTTTATTATATTTATTGTGCAAAAGTGCGGCAACGATCCCTACTACGATACCGCCGAACACACCGGTCTCCAGTGTCTGGATCCCGACCGCCATTCCTTGTCCGGCACCTGCCAAATTGTCTTTGGCAAGTTCCCCGGTTATTTGAAGCAGTGCATTTATTGAACTGTTCATGACGAAATAGCCAATCATGGCAGCCAGTGCAGCGGTACCTTTATCCGAACGTGCCAATCCTACTGCAACACCTACGGCAAAAATAACCGGCAAGTTGCCGAATACGATGCTTCCTGCAGAACTCATGATCGTGAAAATGGCCTGCAGCCAAGCAAAGTCTAAAAATGGGTAAGCCTCAACTGTATTTGGATTAGAAAGAGCACCGCCAATTCCCAGCAATAAACCGGCCGCTGGCAAAACGGCAATCGGGAGCATAAAGGATTTACCGAACTGCTGCGCTTTCTCGAAAGCTTTCTTCATAATGATTCCTCCCTCATTTAACGAGCCTTTGATACTCTTTATTTTTTATCGCTCTATACTAGCTATATTAAATCCCTTTGAGAGCGTTTTCAATGCGATGCAAGGTTATATCAACTGTTTTCAATCTTGTGCTTATTTCTCTGAAAAAGTTTTCATTAATAGAAGGTGCTGGATTGAATATAAAGTTATATGAATATATTGAAATCTTTATTGCTTATTTTTATAATTCGTGTATTGGTGAGTAAACGTACTATTTAATAAGAAAAAACATTTTTTTTATCCAAAATCCGAATATTATCTTGTGCAATCAAGAAAAAGTATATATAATTACCTCAAACGATAGTTTGGCAGGTGATAGTCATCTTACCGATAAACGCTAACGAAACGAAGAAATTGCTTTCTCATATGTATAATGAGGTATCGAAGGAATTGTTCGGCTTTGGTACTACGCTGCTGAAGGTTACTGTTGAGCAGAATGTGATTACATTTCAAGCCAAACATCGACGTGCCCCGCGTTCTGAAGCTTTAGAAGGGGAAGTTCCCAGCCTGAAGCAGGAGGTTGACTTCCATATGTCCCTGCTTTATAAAAAGAAACTGAAACAAAAGCTGGAAACGCAAACGAATTGGGATATCGAAGCTGTCCTGAGGGATTATGACTCAGCGACGCAGCTGGCATTCACCAATATAGTATTGAAGGAAAAAAATATATAATCATATAAATGGATTTCCCTTCGGATTTATCTGGAGGGGACGCCGCTAGAGAACCATATGATAAGTTTTATCTTTGTTTACAGAGAAAAGACAATCTTGGGTAGAATTTCAATTCTATTTAAGATTGTCTTTTTTTACATGTAAATCAGTAAAAAGGAAATTTTAAACAATATGAACTTGGAGGTTTGGATGATGAAAAAAATATTGATGATGTTATCACTGTTCACATTAGTTTTAGCTGCATGCTCTTCAAAGGACAATGGAAAGGAAAAACCAACTAAATTGGTCGTTTCCACTTGGGGATTCGCCGATGATTTCTTCCGTCCTGAAGTCTATGAGCCATTTGAAAAGAAGCATAATGTTGAGATTGTCGTTGACTCAGGAAATAATGCAGATCGATTGAACAAAGTGCGCCAAGCGAATAGCGATGTGGATGTTATCTATTTATCCGACTACTATGCACAGCAGGGAATTGATGAAGGGTTATTTGAGAAAGTTGACCATAGCAAAATTCCGAATATTGGTAATATATACGATAAAGCAAAAGCGCCGAATGGTGCTGAGTATGGACCAGCCTATACCATTGCACAATTTGGGATTGCCTATAATCCCGATGAATTGAGTAAACGAATCACCTCTTGGAAGGATCTTTGGAGCAAGGATATGGCAGGGAAGATCACGATCCCATCCATCACTTCGACAACTGGACCGATGTTTTTGGATGCCGCTTCAAAAGTTAGCGGAAGTGAAGAGTTCAATGAGGATAAAGCCTTCGATCAAATGAAAAAGATCATGCCGAATGCGGTGAAGGAATATGGGCAAACATCAGAGTTCGTCAACATGTTCTCGCAAGGGGAAATCGCTGCAGGCCCGATCATGGAAATGTATTTTGGCGATTTACAGGAAGCCGTTCCCAATGCTAAGTTCATTTCCCCTCAAGAAGGCGGCTACGCCGTGATGAATACAGTGAATATTGTTAAAGCCAGCGATCAAAAAGAATTGGCCGGCGAATTCATGAATTATATTTTAAGCAAGGAAGTTCAGGAAAAATCAGCGAAAGCGAAAGTGGATTCTCCTGTCAATACCGAAGTCAAGCTCTCTGAAACGGAAGCGAAAGGCTTAACCTATGGAGATGACGTCATTGACAGCCTACGTGTATTGGACATGAAGTTTGTTAATGAAAACTCGAAACAATGGATCGATCGTTGGAATCGTGAGCTTACACACTAAGAAAGAAACGAGGTGTGCTTGATGAAGAAAAAAATGATTCTTGATGTGGATACTGGAATAGATGATGCGATCGGGATCATTCTTGCTGTTAAAAGCCGTCAATTCGACATATTGGCGGTCACAACAGTGAACGGGAATGTATCACTTGATACGGCCACATTGAATACATGCAAAATATTGGATTTATTGGATGAACAGGACATTTCAGTCATAAAGGGGGCAGATAGCCCAATTATCAGGAGCCCCTTTTTTGAACACCGGATTCATGGCGAAGACGGGATTGGCGGAGCCTTGAAGGATGTGCCAGTCAAAAAGCGGCCTGATGATGGATTTGCTTCTGATTTCATCATCAATTCCATTTTGAATTTTCCTGGTGAAGTGACGCTGGTCATGACGGGACCTCTTACGAATTTGGCATTGGCGGTGAAAAAATGTCCGCAAATCACCAAGCTCGTTAAAGAAGTCATTTTCATGGGCGGAGTGATCAAAGGGGTTGGCAATGTCACGCCGACCTCTGAATATAACACGTATGTCGATCCTGAAGCAGCCAAAATCGTATTACAGGCGGGATTCGCATCCATCACGCAAGTTGGTCTTGATGTCACGAGAAAGGTTCTATTGGGTGAAGAGCATATCCAATTGATTCAAAACGATGAACTTGCTGACTATATAAGGCAAAGTACATCAGATTACCGGAAAAGGTATTTTGAACGTAACGGGCATATGGGCATGTGCGATGCATGATCCATTAGCTGTAGCCATCGCTTTGCAAGAAGATCTTGTCACCAGAGAAGAATATTATGTGGATGTTGAAACAAAAAGCGAGCTTTGTGACGGACAGATGGTTTGCGACTTTCAAAATAGGCTGATGAAGCAGCCGAATGCGCAAGTTTGTCTGGACGTCGATGCGGAAGCCTTTTTCGACCTGTTCATTCGCATAATCAATTCATAAATAATACGAACAGGGGGTTCCGAGGTGAAGAAACGCTATCTATACCTGTTGCTGTTACCAGGCGTACTATTTTTAACGATTTTCATGATCATTCCGATCCTAATGACGATTGGCACGACCTTTTTTCATGAAGGCGGCGGTTTTTCCGTACAAGGATATCTTGATTTTTTCCAAGACCGATACTTTATTGAAATTCTGCTGACGACACTTAGGGTGAGTCTGTTCACGACAATCATTTGCATTCTATTGGGATTTCCAGCAGCTTATTATATTTCAAAACTGAAACAACGAAAAAAAGCCATCATGCTTTTGCTGACGATCTTCCCGCTATTAACAAGCCCTGTTGTCCGCTCATTCAGCTGGATGGTGATCATCGGTAAAAACGGTGTCGTGAATAAATTGCTGATGGGCATGGGCTTGATTGAGAAGCCGCTTGATATATTGTACACGCCCACTGCCATCATCATCGGATTGGTCCATTTATTCCTGCCATTGATCATCGTGACGCTGGTTGGTGTGATGGAGAACATCGAGACGGACTTATTAAAAGCGGCGGAAAGCCTTGGAGCATCAAGATTGGCCGTATTCTCAAAAGTGATCATTCCGCTTTCGGTTCCAGGTTTGGTCATTGGCAGCATCCTTGTTTTCGTAGGGAGCTTCACGGCTTATACTACGCCTGCTTTATTAGGCGGGAAACAGCGGGTCATTTCGACCTTTCTTTATCAAAACGCGATTACATTGAACGAATGGCAAGTGGCATCGATAGTCGCTACGATAATGATTGCCGTGACTGTTCTGATCATATCGATCATGAATGGTTTGGCAAAAAAATTAAATCCAAAGGGGTAGAGGTGTATGCAGGAAAAAAATCGAGGATTGGCCCTGTTTACATTCCTGGTGTTCCTTTTTTTACTAGGGCCTTTGCTTATCATATCCGTTACGTCATTTGAAGGCGGAAATATTTTAAAGTTCCCGCCAGAAGAGTTTTCTTTCAGATGGTACGAAAATATTTTTAATGTGGACATGTTTTTGGTCGCTTTTAAAACGTCCATCCTTGTTTCACTGGGTGGCAACCTTTTGGCACTGTTACTGGGAGTGCCGGCTGCCTATGCATTAAGCCGGTTTGATTTCAAAGGGAAAAGCGTGATAAATGCCTTTTTCGTTTCGCCAATATTAATACCGGGAATTGTGCTGGGCTTTGCATTTTTACGTTACATTGTGGGGACTTATCAGCTTCCGATATATGCGGCCCTGTTTGTGGGACATACTGTTATCATGCTGCCTTTCATCATCCGTGTGATTTCTTCAAGCTTATCAAACTTTGACTTTTCCATTGAAGAAGCGGCCGAGAGTCTCGGAGCGAGTAAATTGGGCACATTCTTTACAGTCGTCCTCCCGAATATAAAATCAGGAATTCTGGCGGCAGTCATGATCGCCTTCTTGGAATCCTTCAATAATGTAGACATTTCAGTTTATATGACAGGCCCTGGGGTAAGTACGTTTCCGATTCAGATGCTGACGTATGTGGAGAACTACTTCGATCCCACCATTTCGGCCATTTCCGTATTGCTCATGTTCATAACCGCTTTCTTCATGTTTATAGTAGAACGGCTCATGGGATTGTCTTATTTCACAAAACGATAAAGGAGGTAATGATGGGTGGCTTTATTCACTTTACAAGATATATCTGTAGCATATAACAAACAGAATATATTAAAGGATTTCAATCTTGAGATTGAAAAAGGGAAACTGGTATCCCTTCTTGGCCCGAGCGGCTGTGGGAAAACGACGACCCTCCGTTTAATTGCCGGGTTTTTACAGGCGAATGAAGGGAAGTTTTTATTCAAGGAAAAGGACTATACGAAAGTGCCCGTCAACAAGCGGAACTTTGGCTTTGTGTTCCAAAACTATGCATTATTTCCGCATTTGTCGATATTCGATAATATTGCATTCGGTCTCCGTCTGAGAAAGAATGCTAAAAGTGAAATCGAAAAAAAAGTAATGAATGTGCTCGAGATCGTTAATTTGAAAGGTTTTGAAAAACGATATCCCCAAGAGCTTTCCGGAGGGCAAAAGCAGCGGGTAGCGATTGCCAGGGCGCTGGTGATTGAACCGGACATCCTCTTATTTGACGAGCCATTGAGTAATCTTGATGCCAACTTACGGGTGAATATGAGAGTCGAGATTCGCCGTATCCAACAAGAGCTGGGGATTACAACGGTATATGTTTCCCATGACCAGGAAGAATGCTTTTCGATATCCGACCAGGTGGCGATCATGAACAAAGGGATCATCGAACAGCTTAGTGACCCCGCTACCATTTACAAATATCCTGAAACCAAATTTGTCGCGGACTTCATCGGCTTCAAGAACTTCATTGACTTCGATAAGCGGACAGATCATGACGGTAAAATCGAACTGAACAAATCTGGATACTCATTTGTGCTGCACAAGGATCCGCAGATGAGCAATTCAACGGGAAAAATAGGCGCCATCAGGCCGGACGATCTGCTGATCAGGGAAAAAGATAACACGGGAGCTGTTCAGGAAAATAGTTTACCTGGCCGAGTCAAGGTAAGTACGTATCTTGGAAGAAGCTATCAATATGTCGTTGAAACTCCAATAGGGGATTTCACTGTGAACAAGGAAATGGCGGAATCCTATCGGACGGGTCAGGAAATCATCCTTGAAATTCCGAGAAACCAGATGGTGCTTGTTGACTAGCTTAGGAGGGTAAGTTATGCGAATGGATATGCTTGTAAGGGATATCAACGTGTTTAACAGCTATTTTAAAAGATTCATTAAAGGGAATGCAGCCATCAAGGATGGAAAGTTCTATTATATTGGAGAACGTGAATTGGATGCCTTCGAACCGGATACAATCGTCGATGGACAGGGGAAGTATATGGTTCCAGGTCTGATCGATATCCATCTCCACATTGAAAGTACGATGGTGACGCCTGCGACTTTTTCCTACGGGTTAATCAAAAATGGCGTGACGACGATCGTGCCGGAACCGCATGAAATGGCCAATGTTTTCGGCATTTCCGGTGTGAAGGAAATGATCAAAGCAAGTCAAGATTGCGTAGCGGATATGTTTTATGCCATCCCGAGTTCCGTTCCAGCCACATCGATGGAAACAACAGGCGGTTCGATCGAAATAGATGATATAGACGAATTGATGCAAACGGAGGACATTATATGTCTCGGCGAGATCATGAATTACTATGAGGTCATAACAGACCCGGATTGCAAAACGAATAAGATCTTGTCCCATATCCGTTCCCGGTATCCAGATCTGATCATAGAGGGGCACGTTCCAAAGCTGCTTGACTTGGACTTGCAAAAGATTATTAATGCCGGAGTGAATTCAGATCATACACACCAGACCGTGGAAGGGATGTATGCGAGGATCGCAGCCGGGATGTTCATTGAGATTCAAGAGAAATCAATGACTGAAGAAGTGATAGATTACTTGAAGGAAAATCAGGTGGATGAACATTTCTGCTTTGTCACCGATGATGTCATGACCGACTCTTTCCAAAACAGAGGACATCTGAACGTCCTTTTAAAGAAAGCCATCCAAATGGGGATGACTCCGGAAAAAGCCATTTATGCATGCACCTATACACCTGCACAGCGGATGCGGATGTATGACCGCGGCGCCATTGCACCTGGAAAAACAGCAGACTTCCTGCTGCTATCGGATTTGGAAACATTTGAAATTGAACAAGTATACAAAAAAGGTGAGCTAGTTTATGAATCTTCACGCCCATATGTCCAAGAAGTGAAGGAAGAACAATTTCCTGAGCATTTCTATCAAAGTGTGAAGCTTGCGGAACTTACCGAAAATGATTTTAACATCACGATCCCGGATAGTCTTGAAAGCAGCAAGTGCCGGATCATAAACGTGCAGAACGGTTCTACTTTCACATCTGAAACCCATGATCGTATCGAAGGGAAGGATGGTCAATTAAGCTGGGAAGAAAGCCCTTATGGTTTAATCGCCACATTCGAACGATACGGGAAAAACGGTAATCGGGCGCACGGGTTGATCACCGGCGATGTATTGAAGCGTGGAGCTGTCGCCACAACCTATTCGCATGATAACCATAATCTTCTGGTGATTGGTCATAATAAGCAGGATATGATGATTGCCGCTAACGAAGTGATAAGGAAGCAAGGCGGTGTCTGCTGCGTCCACGATGGCAAGGTCCTATCGATGATTCCCCTGCCGGTAGGAGGGATTCTTTCCGAAGAGCCGATGGACATCGTATCAAAGCAGGTTCAGCACCTGACAGATGCACTTAAATCGTTAGGCTACGAACATTATAATGTCATCATGTCATTAAGCACCTTATCGCTTCCTGTCAGCCCGGCTCTGAAAATAACCGACCATGGATTGATCAACGTGAACGAAGGGAAAACAGTCCCTCTCATGATGAGTGATGAAGCTTAAACCGAAAAGGGGATTATCCAATGGATAATCCCCTTTCTTAATGCATCAAATGTTAGCTGGACTTGTTTATTTTCATATAATTACCATTAAGGTAAAAATATGATAAAATAGAGGAACAACTGAGGATAGAGTGGTAGGTCACGCTTTGCTTTTCCATCTAATGTAGATTGGAAAGGAGGTGACCGCTTGATTCATTTCTTATTGAACTTGATAACAGATATGGGTAAAGAGATATTTGTTGCAGTAGCAACCAGTCTTATCCTGTCTATGTTCGCCAAGAAACGGAAAAAGAACCACTCATCCTCCCAAGATGGCAATGGTTCTTCTTCTGACGATTAATTAAGTTAGTTGTGACCAACCACTCTTGCTAGTTGTCGGCCTCATGTTAGCGCATGAGGCTGTTTTTAGTTTATGTCAATATAAGGATAACATACCCCGATTTTAAAGTAAATATTCAGACAATGAATTGGGGAGTACCATGGGCTTGGCTGCATTTTTTTCTTGAATCTTTTAATGAAACTTTGGTAAACGGCAAAAAATGAATTGACTCTTTCTTACTGATATGGTATGTTAATTCCAATCTAAGAAAAGGTGTGGTGTTTTATGTCGGGAGTAGGTATCAACTAATTTAGTTGAATAAGGTATTTAATCACTGTTATGTCAGTGGATTACGTATGCCTTTTTTCACAATGCAATTCTGCATTGTGAATACCTACCTTAAGACTGCTTCCTTTTCCATAAATCGTGTAACATGTAGGTGTTACGGCGAAAAGCATGGTGGGATTTGTCCTATCATGCTTTTTTGTGCACGCAGGTCTATTCGAGCTGCCCTATTTGTTATCGATTTTAGGCACTTATCCATGGATAAGGCCGATGCCCGCAGGAGCTTTCTACTCAAATGGCTTGTTCATTTGTAAAGGTAGGGGGGACCATTGCGGGCATTTTTTGGATTCGGGAATTTCATTCACTCACTCATTCAAGGAGGATCATTAGATGAATACAATGACTTATGAAAAATTACAATATATCCAACTCAAGGAAATGGTCAAAAACCATTGCGTAAGCGGTTTAGGAAAAGCGTTATTGGATCAGCTTAAGCCGAGCAGCACCTTGAAGGTCGTTAAAAATCGTTTGAACGAGACCACGGAGGCAAGGAACTTACTGAATGCGGAAAGCCATATTCCCTTGAAGGGCATTTCACATATTGGCCTCCATATCGACAAACTGGAAAAAGGAATGATTTTGGAGCCGTCAGAGTTAGTGGCGATAGCAGACTTCTTAAGAGGATGCAGGAATATTAAGAAATTCATGACCGATAAAGAGTTCTTTGCACCGACACTGCATTCCTACGCCCGCTCCATGACTGAATTCAGGAGCATTGAAGAAGAAATCCAATTCACCATAAAGGGAAATGCTGTCGTTTCCGAAGCAAGCAAGGACCTGAAACGGATCAGGAACCAAATCATCAAGACAGAAGGTAAAATAGAGGAACGGCTGAATAAGTTCTTGAAGAGCGGAGCCAATAAAGAGTTCATTCAGGAATTTTTCATCAGTAAAAAGGATGATCGCTACACCATCCCGATCAAAGCCTCCTATAAAAATCAAGTGGCCGGAACAATCGTGGAAGTATCGGCAAAAGGGGCTACCGTGTTCATTGAACCTGCCTCTGTTACGAAATTGAATGTAGAATTGGCAAGCTTAAAGGCGGAGGAATCGATGGAAGAGTATCAACTTTTGGCCACATTATCCGGAACGGTTTTCGAACAGCTGAAACCGATCAAGATAAACATCGAGTTGATCAGTCAATATGACATGATCTTCGCAAAAGCCAAGTTCAGTAAAAGCATGGATGCCATCGAACCGAAAATCAATGATCACGGTTATATTAAATTAACGGGCTGTAAGCATCCACTATTGCCGCAAGGCAGCGTACCTTTGGATTTTGAAATCGGTAAGGACTATCGCAGCTTGATTATCACAGGCCCTAATGCCGGGGGTAAAACTGTCGTCCTGAAAACGATCGGCATCCTTACATTGGCTGTCATGTCAGGACTGCATGTTGCCGGGAAAGAGGGGACGGAGCTTGCCGTCTTTGACCAGGTATTCGTCGATATCGGCGATAATCAAAGCATGGAAAATGCACTGAGCACGTTTTCATCGCATATGAAAAACATCTCGGAAATCATGGGGGCAATAACCAATAACTCCTTGCTGCTGTTCGATGAAATTGGGAGCGGAACGGAACCGAATGAAGGAGCCGCATTGGCGATTAGCATCCTTGAGGAATTTTATCAAAGAGGGTGCATAACCATTGCGACGACCCATTATGGTGAAATCAAGCGCTATTCGGAAATACACAGTGATTTCATGAATGCAGCCATGCAATTCAACAGTGAAACACTTGAGCCAAAATACAAGCTGTTGATCGGTCAATCCGGGGAAAGCAATGCCCTTTGGATAGCCAAAAAAATGAATGTCCGTGAAAAGGTTCTGCAAAAGGCAAAGCTCTATATCGAAAATAAAGACTACGACTTGGAGCGTGTCCAGGAAAGTAAAATCAAAAAAGCGAAGCCAGCGGCCGTTCCTAAAGAATCATCTTATGAATATGAAGTCGGCGACAAAGTGAAGGTAAGCGAACTGAATGGGCACGCGATCGTTTATAAGAAAAAGGACTCCTTCAATAATGTCGTCGTACTTTTCGAAGATACCTTCAAGGAAGTTCATGCCAATAAGCTCGAGCTTGAAATAAAGGCCGTCGATTTATACCCTGAAGGCTATGATCTCAATACATTATTTGTCGGCTACAAAGAAAGGAAATTGAACCATGACTTAGAACGGGGATCGAAAAAGGCGCTAAAGAACGTAGCAGCGGATATCCGGAAGAAGCTTGGTGAATAAACAGGGATGGATTATGAACGGGAAAAACCAAATCCTGATGACTTATGAAATTGTAATATAGCGGTTGTGATAACCGTGTTCACCAAAAAAAGTTAGACATCGGCAGGGTATGAGTTCTGTTTTAACAGGGCTCATACCCTTTAATATTGTCATAATTTCTAGTGTGAAGAAAGAAGGATTAGGCTCTAGACTCAGATATAAAAGGTATTAAACAATCAAAATCAATTAGAGATGAAAGATAAAATAAGAAAGGGATACATACATCATCTGAAAAAGGCTGTTAGTATCACCTAGATATTTAGCCTCTTACATCTTTTGAATGATCAAACATCTTTAAAATAAAAATTGAACTTAGAAAAAGTACTGGTATTCCTACAACAAAATAATAAATACCTTTGGGCATATACATATCAAAGAAATATAAAAATAATACTACCCAGAGAAATAGGACAATATATTTTTTTGATTTTTTCATTATTAATCAATCATCCTTTGAATTTAATAAAAATCTATCCGACCATAGCAAAGCCAATTGCTCCGTTCAGGTTAAACACCCAAATACCTAGAATGAAAATCACAGTTTACTAATCCTTGTTTCCAAAATAAACGATTTTATTAGTCGGTGGGTTCCAGATATGACCAGTACAATTTCAAAAATGATACGGCCCTCCTTGTTTAGCGGGATAGATGTCGTCGTACTTTTCGAAGATACCTTCAAGGAGGTTCATGCCGATAGGCTCGAGCTTGATATAAAGGCCGTCGATTTATATCCTGAAGGCTATGATCTCAATACTTTATCTGTCGGCTACAAGGAAAGGAAATTGAACCATGACTTAGAGCGGGGATCGAAAAAGGCGCTAAAGAACGTAGCAGCGGATATCCGGAAGAAGCTTGGTGAAAAGTACGATCATCAAAATGCAAAAAAGCCTCTCTAAATGAGAGGATTTTTTACATTGAAGTCTATTTTATTGAATTCTTTTCCTTCTTTCATTATACAGATTGATCAATTCTGCATTTTGCTCATTCATCTTTTTCACATTCTTATTAATCGTTGCCAATTCCCAAAGTATAGCCAATCCAAAGATTAGCATAAGCGTTAATAAATCCATTGTTGCCCTCCTATTGATGTTGTGTACCTTTAATTAAATGATTCTCTTCACTTGGATTCATTTCCTTAACCCGGGAAGGCAAGTTCTTTCTTTGAAAATAATTGTTTTGAATCAAAGCATATATCACTAAAAAAGTTCCGAGTAATTCGTAGGATGATAGTGATCCTCCTTGGATGAAAACGATGGCCAACGTGGTGATTGGAACTAAATTGATAAATAGGATTCCATTGATCGGCGTTAAAAGTTTAATGCCTAAATTCCAGCTTAAAAGGGCTATGGCACCAGGGAAAATAATCATGAAAATCATTTCGCCATAAATGGATTGCATAACCTCTGCCGTAGGGACGGACAGGCCCATTGCCGTTGCGAGGAAGGTTATGATGGCTGATACTGCTGTTCCTAAAATGCATGTTAAAGTCGAATAGCGAAGTGTTGACCATCCGTTAAATTGGTTGCCGCCCATCGTATAAATAACCCACCCTATAACCCCGATAAGAATGAAAAGGATAGGGATGATACTATCTTTCAATAAAAATACGAATGATAAGCTGCCATTGGTAATGACAAGAATGGCCCCTATCAAGGCAAGGAACATGCTGGCGATTGTATACTTCATGGGTCTGGCACTTTTGAAAACCCACAGAATTAAAATTGAAATCATGGGCATTAATGATTCCATGATGGAAGCAACAATCACCCCGTTATGCCCCAGTAAATCTTGACCTGCGAAAATGAGAAAATTGTATACAGTGAACGCCATCGTCCCAAAAAACAATAATTTCTTTCCTTGCCCTTCCAGGCTAAAAGACTTCTTACCCTCTTTCATTAAAAGTAATATCCCTAAAATGACGCTAACAGCTAAATATCGCAAAAAAGCGAAATAAAAAGGATCAATATACATTAAGGCCCTTTCTGCAACTGGAAACATCGCTCCCCAAGAAATGCTGGCAGTCAAACATAAAAGTGCACCGATTAAAACTTGATTTTTTTTCATAAAAGCTTCCCCTCAAAAATAATGATTGATTTAATTCCTATACACACCTTATGATAAAGTCATTATCATGTAAAATGACTTAAAATGAATATAATCATCATTATTAATGATAGTTGAGAAAGGGGGGCACTTTTATGGAAATGCGGGATTTGCAAATATTCCAGTGCGTCGCTAAATATGGCAGCGTAAGTAAGGCGGCTGTTGAGTTGAATTACGTCCAATCCAATGTAACGGCGAGGATTAAGCATTTAGAGCAGGAGTTACGGACGCCTTTATTCAATAGGCATAAACGTGGCATGTCACTAACTGCGGAGGCCAGAAAAATGCTGGAGTATGTAAACAAAATTTTGCTTGATGTGGAAGAACTCAAGCAAGTATTCCTGGATAGTGAAACACCTACAGGGATATTGAACATCGGTACAGTTGAAACGGTCAGCGATCTTCCCAAGATTCTAGCCTCCTATCATAAACAGTATCCAAATGTCGATTTATCCATAAAGGCGGGGTTAACGGAAGACTTAATCAAAGATGTCATTGAACACAGGCTGGATGGCGCTTTTGTTACAGGACCGATCAAACATCCGCTCATTCAGCCATACGATGTATGTACAGAAAAACTTGTATTAGTTACAAGAAATGAAACATTTAACCTTGAAGAAATCATAACGGAACCATTTTTAGTATTCAGTCAGGGGTGTGGCTATCGCTCCAAGCTGGAACAATGGCTGAGGGAAGAAGAAGTGATGCCTAAAAGGATCATGGAGTTCAATGTATTGGAAACGATCTTAACCAGCGTAACACTCGGCCTTGGCATTACCCTCGTACCACAATCGGCGGTGAATCACCTAACAGCCAATGAAAAAGTCCACGTGCATCCCATTCCGGAAGAATACCGCAATATCTCGACAGTCTTCATTCACCGTAAAGATGCTTATATGACAAACTCCATGAAAAGCTTTCTGCACACGATTGAAGCTCATCATGAAGACCGATTCAAGCAAAATCCAGAAGAAGCTCCTGAGCTGATATGAAGGGTGAGCAGCAACTCGCTTTGCATAGAATGATAGAGGATTGCTGAATAGGCTGCGAAACTATTCATAAAAAGTAAAACATAAAAAACATGGCGAAACTGGGACAGCGATATAGCATGGTATGGCATTTATTATTGTTTCGGTTCCTTATGCTTGTCGTTTATTAATCATGTTACTTCTAGAAAGTATTTTGGGAATTATTTAGACAAAAAGCCGACGATTTCGTTGGCTTTTTGTCTGTAGGATCCTTTCAATTATCATACATTCAAATAACCTTCTTAAACTAAACTGGTAGTTTAGTTTAAGAAAAATTGTATTACTTTTCATCAATTGGGAAAAAATATAAATAAGAACTAGAAGGAGGGAACAGAGATGGAAGTGAATATGAGTGTTGAAGAAGTCGTGAATCAAATTTCTGCATTGGTAGAAAAAGAAGGGAAGCCACCTCGAAAGAAAGAGGTAAAGAAGTCAGATCCGGAGTTAATGAAAAATGCATTGTATTATTTTCCTAGTTGGGATACTGCAGTAGAACATAGCATTGGATCTTAACCAAAACATTTATTTTTCAATTAGTACATATGAGGCAAGGGAAGTTATGAAGGCCGCCAATTGGCGGCCTTTTGAACGTGCGATTCTTTACATTATCATACATTCAAGCACTCCCTATTCAAACTATCTATCGAATAGTTTAGTTAAATAAAGATATAGACGCATCAAAGTGAATCAATCTCATATTTTCTTTTCGGAACGAGTGGAGTATCAATCTTTTTAGTCGATAAAGTCTGATATTTCAATGAAGCATAGTGTAACTTTTTTCCATATGGGACCGTATAATAATTTGTTAAAACACAAGAAAAGAGGGTTCCAATGAAAAAGATATTGTTGATTTTGGCAGCCGTTTTTTTGGTAACAGGACTTAGTGCTTGTAAAGAAGTCCAGGAGGGAAATGAGGAATCTCCGCCAATTTCAGAAAAGCCAAGTGATAATCCTAAGCAAACCGACGGGCAAGAAGATCCTCCAGGTGAATCGGTCGATGATCCGGCAAAAGATCTGCCAAATACGAAAACGGATACGATCATATTAGAAGGTATGGAAGAACCATTCCAATTCACGCTTCATCACAGTCAGGCATTGGGATTCTCAACCTACATCGTGGATGACATGGTCGTTGAAGAGGCTAGTTCTGGTGAAGGAGATGGAATGATTGTTTTTGCAAATTTTGCAGGAAAGAGAAATGAGAATGCCAAAGTTCAGATTTTTTCCAAAAGTGAGGGTACGAATGCGACAATAGAAGAACAGGCGGAGTTTGCGAGGGAAGTTGTGATAAGCAACGGCTTTGAGATAAAACAGCGATCTGATAATTCGCCTAACCGATTTGATTGGTCTGAGGTGGAATTTGACATTAGCCAGAAGGGCAGTAATTATTCCATATTGGGTACAGTGTCGGTTTTTCAACATGGCGACCGCGTTTACTATGCGATCGTTCAATACCCGGAAGAATATGAAGAAGGCTTCATACCGCGGGTTGTAAAAATGTTTGATGATATCGTATGGTATGAAGCACCTTGATAAATGAGTATCCGAAATTGGGTACACCATTTTAACAGAGGGAGCTAGTTTGTCTGCAGTCTGAGAGCAGCTCTTTTGCTGCTCTTTTTAAGTTGTTTGAATTATAGGATGGACTGCTGAAGGAGAAATGATTGGGTTAGAGAATAATTAGTGATAGGATTTCGAAAACGAATTTGATAGAAAATAGGTGAAGCAAGTGGAGTTGGATTCATTATATAAGACATATCGACCTTTTCTTTTTTCCATCGCATACCGGATGCTCGGATCGGTTACCGATGCAGAAGATATCGTTCATGATTTATTCCTGCAGCTTAAGCTTGATACCGACGAAATTAAGGACATAAAAGCATATCTTGCGAAAATGACGACAAACCGCTGTCTGAATTACTTGAAATCAGCCCGTAAGAGAAGAGAGGTTTACACAGGTCCTTGGCTGCCAGAACCTCGGGTAAACGAAACAGATCAGCCTCTAGATAAGGTCGTAACGGATGAAACGGTTGCATATGCCTTCCTCGTTTTGCTGGAACAGCTTTCACCTGTTGAAAGAGCGGTTTTCGTACTTAGGGAAGCATTCACTTACAGCTATGAAGATATCGCCGAGATGCTGGAAAAGAATGAAGTGAACTGCAGAAAGATCTACAGCCGGGCTAAGCGGAAATTACAGAATGATAGGCCCGTCCATCCGGAGGATACGAAACATGTCGATCTGTTGGCAAAAAAATTCATAAAAGCATCTGCGACAGGAAACTTTGAGGAGTTTTTGGATCTTCTTACAGAAGATGTTGTCCTTGTTACTGACGGCGGAGGTAAAGTGCTTTCTGCATTAAACCCAATTGTAACCAGACAGCGCGTAACCGCCTTTCTTAAAGGCGTTTCTGCTAAAGGGGGCTTCATAGGAGAACTTCTTCCGGTGATGGTCAATGGCCAGGAAGGAATTTTGCAAATGAAAGAAGGAAAGCCTACCAAAGTCATCTGCTTTGAATTAGATCCAAAACAAAAAAATATCCGCAAAATCTTCATTGTTACCAATCCCGATAAATTAAATCATATTCCTGTGATAGATTGAGGGGTCTTTTTTTGGGGATGTCACAAATCAAACCTCTATTTTGTCTTATAAGTGGAACCTAAAAAGATTTAATGGAGGAGATTGACATGGAACAACGGATTAACTACATGAAGACAAATCGTGAAGTGGTCAAATTAATGATGGGTTTGGAGGAGTACAAGAAAACAACGGAAATCGATAGCGCATTAATCGAATTGATTAAAATTCGCGCGTCTCAAATCAACGGCTGTGCGTACTGCTTGGATATGCATACAAAGGATGCCCGGGCAATGGGTGAAACGGAACAAAGAATTTACTGTTTGAGTGCTTGGCGTGAAACACCATTCTATTCTGATTCGGAAAGGGCAGCGCTGGAATTGACGGAAGCGGTCACGGCCATTTCTGCCAACGGTGTACCTGATGAACTGTATGAGAGGGTCCGCCTTCATTTTGATGAAAAACAATATATCGATCTCGTTACCATAATCATCACCATCAACGGCTGGAACCGATTGGCCATTTCAGCCCAAAACATACCTGGGCACTATAAGCCTGTAATGGAAAAATAATGTCGTTATCAAACCCCTTGTATGGTTACAAGGGGTTTTAATTGTAAAAATCGTGGCTTTTTAACTATTTTTCTTTTTTATAAAAGCGTTCACCCGTATCAGGATTATAATACACCCTTGTTTTTTCTCCTGTCACGGGGTCTATATTTATTTCATCTGTCGATTGAAATCCATCAGGAATTTTTACACCGTGATTGCGTTTAAACCGTTTATCATAGATAAAGTATCCAAGTAAAATGCATAAGATAACTATAATAATTTGTAATATATAGTACCCTATGATGAATTTCATTATATTTTCTCCACAATGACGGCGGTTCCATATGCAACAATTTCGCTCATATTCGTACCGATTTCACCAGAATCATATCTCATCATAATAATTGCGTTTGCACCCATTTCATTGGCATTTTTTATCATACGGTCCATAGCTTCTTTTCTTGAATCTTCAAGCATCGCTGTATATTGCTTGATTTCTCCGCCTACCAGGGATTTTAACCCTGCCATGATATCGCCGCCAATCCCTCTGCTTCTAACAATTAGACCGAAGGCAGGCCCTTTTACCTCTACAATTTTGTACCCTTCAATCTTTTCTGTGGTAACTACCAACACATTAATCGCCTCCGACTTATTTACTTTATTATTTAAAACTACTCATGAAATTTTCCTGAACTGAAAGCATAAACAAATGATCCAAGTTCGCATGAAGTTTAAACATCCCTTTAAATTTTAACATAATATAAGCTTTATCCCTCTTATACAATAGATAACATATTTCGGGTAAGCATAAAAAATCCCATTTCGCAGAAAAGAAATGGGATTAAATTCATCAGTGTTTTTACTGCTGTTTTTTGATTGTTATATGTGTAGATTTATGATGCTCATTGGCTTTTTATTTCTATAAGTACTATAAATTGCGGTTTTCCATCTTCACTTCATGAAGAATTTCATGCAATTTATTTTCATAATGCAAGCTGATTAATTGTGATCTGGAGGCCACGTCTAATTTTTCAAACAATTTATTTATATGGTTACGAACTGTAGAAACACTAATATTCAGATTATCAGCTATTTCTTTATCTTTGAGACCTTGCGTTATATTCTGGATGATCCGCAAATCAACTTTATGTTGCGGTTCCCTGGTGAATAAAGATGATCTATCTGTTTTTATTATTTCTTCAATTGATATTTTCTCACGGTACACATGTAATTCGTAGGAGATTTGATTAGCGAGCATTTCAGAAATCATTTTGAAATTTTCACTATCATCCGTTGTGAATATACCTACATAGCCTTGCAATTCCTTATTTTTATTTTCATGGAACGGGGAAGATATGACACTAAAATCCTTTCCGGAAATTTTATTTTTAGTTTTTACAGTAGTATTTTGCAATGAACTTAAAATAAATGCATTATTTTCAACAGATTCTTCTATAACCAGTTTACATAAATCTTGATTTTCATCATTACTTTTGGCGTATAAAACATTTAGCTCTTTATCAAAGATAAATATAGTAGTTTCAAAATTAAATTCGAAATTCTTAATACTATTCAATACTTTTTTACTGATATAAATGATTTGATTTCTCAATTCCATATTCATACCTCATACTCGTTCCTAAAATGAAATAACCTGTTTACTTTCCTCGTTTAACAATAAACTATTTTTGGGTGTGAAGGGTTCCAAAAATGACAATTGCTATTTCAGAAATGATACCATCATAAACCTTCCAATCAGGTAGAGCAGAAGTAAGCGGTACAGAAGCTTTAAGGAATTCATGACAAGTTATTTCATTTAAATGGATATATTTCCATCCAAGGTGAAAACATAACCGTAACGTTCTTATGTCTGCCCGGGTGTTGAAGCAATGAGTTGAATGAACTTGCCATTGTTACTGCCTTGGGAATGAAACAGAAGGTGGATATGCATTCGGAAGTGAATGTAACCGTTAAAGGATTCGCCATTTAGGACAGAATCCTTTCAAAAAGAAGTCGAGGAGTAAAGATCTATGTGGGCAATCATTGGAACCGTGTTTACTGGAGCAATTATTTCATATTTTGAAATACCTCAACTTTTTAAAAATAAATGCTGGAGGGAAATCTCCGTCTTTATTCTATTGCTTTTAGTTGGTATGACGTTGAGCATTTTATTAATTAAAGATGTTACCATTCCTAATCCCTTAGACTGGATAACAAACATTTATAATCCCTTCACATCTTTCATGGAACGGATTCTGTCTTAGGGGGGATTTATTGATTATGCTCGAGAAAGGCAAAATTAGCTCAGGAGAATTTCTTATATTGGTCATCATTTTTACAATAGGAGGTTCGATACTCAATGTACCTGCGCTGCTTGTCCATTTAGCAAAGCAGGATGCCTGGATTTCCTATATAATAACTACTCTCGTCAGTTTGTGTTTTGTTTTCTTATATAATAAATTAGCCTCGATTTATCCTTCTAAGACTTATGTCGAAGTTAATGAAAAAATATTGGGAAAATGGGTTGGGAAAGTTTCGGCACTGCTCTTTCTTTTTTATATTTTGTACCTTTTATCCGCTTTATTGTATGAAATTGGAAGTTTTTCAACGACGCAAATTTTGGTTGGAACACCTATTGAAATGATTATGATTCTTTTTTTATTGACATGCATAATCGGTGTACGATTAGGATTGGAAGTCATCAGTCGAACTGCAATAATCTTTTTTCCTTGGATTGTCTTTATGCTTTTCATGTTATTTTTACTTCTTATCCCTGAAATCAAAGTAGAACATATTCAACCTATTTTTGAAGAAGGCATGAAACCAATTATTAAGGGCTCCTATCACACTTTAGCGCTCCCGTATGTACAGCTCGTTTTCTTTTTAATGATCATGCCCTATGTAAATGAAAAGGCTAAAATGAAAAAGAACTTTTATCGAGGAACATTATTGGGAGGCTTCGTTCTATTATTAGTAATTATTTTCTCTATCCTCGTATTGGGTATTGATATAACCGCACTGCAAAACCATCCTTCTTATAGATTGGGAAAGAGGATGAGTATTGGTGATTTTTTGGAGCGTATTGAAGTCACTGTAGCCTTCATTTGGATTCTATCCGTGTATTTCAAGCTAACGATTTGTTATTATGGACTGTCTCTCGGGTTAGCTCAAGTTTTGGGATTGAAAAATCACAAACTTCTTCATTTCCCATTAGCATTTTTAATTTTTGCCTTCTCCATCATTACACATCCAAATACAGTACATAGTCAAAACTTTACTGTAAAAGCATGGACGCCCTTTTCCTTAACCATTTGTTTTCTTCTCCCGGTGTTATTGTTGGTGATCGGAATATTGAAAAAAAAAGCGTTCTGATTCAAAGGCGGCCAAAGGATGTTAATAAATAATTCAATTACTGCCTCTGGTCCCTGATGTCCGATTCCGCGATAAACGACTCGGAAAAAAATGATTTCTTTCTATTGAAAAAGCCTTGGTATCTATAGGCTTTTTTTTAGATAGAATCTAGCTTTTTCTCCGATATGGTCCCTCATTTTTTCCATGTTCTTGGAATCGTAAAAACAAAATTCGACAAGGATTTCATGGCTGGTGTAAGATAAATGAAAAAGCCAGAAATGGGGTGAATGCTTTGGTTGATTTATTACCGTCGCTGTTTGAAAAAGTGGGGATTATCGTGATTGCTGCCTTCCTGCTTTCTTATATGAAACCCTTTCGGCAAATGATAGGCCATGAACATGAAATGTCGAAGAAAATCATGTTTATCGCACTTTTTGGAACATTCGGCATCATAAGTAACTATACAGGAATCGAAATCGGAACTCATGCCATGCCGGATGGTGATTGGCATGCTGAGATTGCTCCCGATAACGCGATTGCCAACACAAGAATTATGGGCGTGGCTATCGGCGGTCTGCTGGGAGGACCCTTTGTTGGGTTGGGAGTAGGTTTGATTGCGGGGCTTCACCGTTATTTTCTCGGGGGCTTTACGGCGGGGGCTTGTGCGATCGCTGCGATTTTGGCTGGGGTTTTATCGGGTCTTTTGGGGAAAAGGCGGCGAAAGCATGGGACGATCACCCCTTGGTTTGCCCTTCCCATTTGCATGGCATTGGAAGCGATCCAAATGGGCATCATCCTGGTAACGGCCAACCCCTTTGAAAGGGCATGGGAGCTCGTACAAGTAATCGGGATTCCCATGATCATCATCAATGGATTCGGGACTTTACTTTTCATGCTCATCATTCAATCGATCACAAGGGACGAAGCACGGACTCGGGCCGTACAAACCAATCTTGCGTTCCTGATTGCGGATCAGACTTTGCCCTTTTTCCGGCAAGGTCTGAATCAAACTTCATGCAAGAGAATAGCCCAAATCATCTTGGGGCTGACTGAAGCCGATGCCGTGGCCATTACCAATGAACATAGCGTGCTTGCCCATGTTGGTGCTGCGTCAGATCACCATGTCCCTAAGGTGGGGATAGCGACAGGCTTAACGAAACAAGCCCTTGAACAAGGGAAAATCATCGTGGCCAAAACAAAAAAGGACATTTATTGCTTTCATGAACAATGTCCATTGCAAGCGGCCGTAGTCCTGCCGTTGCAGGTCCAACAGAAAACGGTCGGGACTTTGAAGATGTATTTCAAGCATCCGGATAAATTAAGCCAAGTGGAACAAGAGTTAGCTGAAGGATTGGCCAAGCTATTTTCCACTCAATTGGAACTGGCAAAAGCGGAAATGCAAACGAAATTATTGAAAGATGCTGAAATTAAAGCATTGCAGGCACAGGTCCATCCTCATTTTTTATTCAATGCAATCAATACGATATCCGTTCTATGCCGGACGGATGTCGAGAAGGCAAGAAGTTTATTGCAGGAGCTCAGTTCCTTCTTTCGCTCTAATTTACAAGGTGCCCGCCAAATACTGGTGCCGCTAGAAAAGGAATTAGAGCATGTTAACGCATATTTATCACTGGAGCAGGCGCGTTTTCCAGATAAATATCATATCGATTATCGAATTGAGCCAAGGCTTAAGGAAGTTCTCATCCCTCCATTCACATTGCAGCCACTTGTTGAGAATGCGGTACACCATGCCTTTCCACATGTGAAAAACAAAGGTCAAATCATCATCCGCGCATACTTTAAAGACGATGCGATGCACATTGTTGTGGAGGATGACGGAAAAGGGATTCCGGGCGGGAGAATAGATGAATTGGGCAAGCATGCTGTTGAATCGGCCAAGGGAACAGGAACGGCCCTTCATAATATCAGTGAACGGCTGGAAGGGATCTATAAAGGTCAGGCCAGCCTCTCGATCGAAAGTGAAGCGGGACACGGAACCAAAGTGAACATATCAATACCACTCAACGAGAAAGGAGTATGGCAACGATGATGAAAGCATTTATCGTAGAGGATGAACCACTGGCTAGAGATGAATTGAAATATCTATTGAAGAGAAGCAGGCAAGTTGAAGTCGTGGGTGAGGCCGAGGGGATAGAAGATGCCATGAGGGATATCTCTCGCCTTAAACCGGAGCTTTTCTTTTTGGATATTGAGCTTGCAGATGGCAATGGTTTGCAGTTGGCTAAGCAATTGGCGGAACTTGACCCCGCACCTTCGCTCATTTTTGCGACCGCTTATGATGAGTTTGCCCTCCAAGCCTTCGAGTTATATGCATTTGATTATTTATTAAAGCCCTTTAATGAAAAAAGGATACGTCAAACATTGGATAAGCTCATGAAGCAGCGTCAAATCGGGAAAGACGAATCCGGAACAGCAGCTCCCGCCAGCCGAATGGCGGTGGAACAGACAGGTAAGTTGGCTGTGGTGATAGATGATCGGATCGTTTTGATCGACCGGGATCATATTTTGTTCATAGGACTCGTGGAAGGGAAGACGGTCATTAAAACCGGGGAAAATGAATATAAAATCGGCGACCCTCTCATCGTGCTTGAAAAGAAGCTCGATAAGCGCTCATTTTTACGGGTGCATCGCAGTTTTATCGTGAATGTCATCCATATATCCGAAATACAGCCTTGGTTCAACTCGACTTATAATCTCATTATGAGTGACGGGTCAAACATCCCGGTAAGCCGGACGTATGTGAAGGAGCTAAAGCAGCTGATCGGTTTTTAAAAATTTTCATAATTCTGCATTTTAGCTTCATCATAATGCAGTCCATCCCTCGATATCTGCATTATAACTTGAAAACCCATTGAATTCGCTTTCATTGTGATATCATTTTTTTACGATGTAAGTAATAGAGGGGGTTCAAATATGAATGCGGTTACAATTGTCATAGGCTCCATTTGTATATTAATGATTGCCTACCGTTTATACGGGACATTCATAGCACTTAAAGTATTAAAACTTGATGATTCCAAGCCGACTCCGGCCCATAAATTAGAAGATGGAAAAGATTATGTTCCAACAAATAAATGGGTGGCATTCGGCCACCATTTTGCAGCCATTGCAGCGGCTGGTCCTTTGGTGGGACCCATCCTTGCTGCACAATTCGGGTATTTGCCAAGTTTATTATGGCTACTGATCGGGGCTGTAATCGGGGGAGCCGTCCATGATGCCGTCGTGCTTTTCGCGTCGATGCGTAAAGACGGCAAATCCCTTTCGGAAGTTGCGAAAGAAGAACTTGGACCTGTAGCAGGCTTCTGTACAGGACTCGCGATGCTTTTTATCATCACGATCACGATGGCAGGACTTTCAATGGTCGTTCTGCATGCTCTGGAAAACAATCCATGGGGGACGTTCGCTGTCGGGATCACCATTCCGATCGCCATGGGTGTAGGGCTTTACCATAAAAAAACCGGCAACCTGAAAGGGGCGACCATCGTCGGGTTCGGGCTCATCATGGCCGCAATTTTACTTGGGCCGAACATACAAGGAACGGCATTTGGCGACTTATTGACACTTGAGGCGAGCACACTTGCCATCATTTTGCCGATCTATGCTTTCTTCGCTGCCGCCTTGCCTGTTTGGCTGCTGCTGGCACCTCGTGATTACCTGAGTACATTTATGAAAATCGGTGTATTTGCCGCATTGATTATCGGCGTTTTCGTAGTGAATCCAGAAATCCAGTTTCCTGCGTTTACCGAATTCATTAATGGCGGGGGCCCGATTGTAGCCGGTCCGGTTTGGCCATTCATTTCAATCACCATCGCCTGTGGCGCGATTTCAGGATTCCATGCATTTGTCGGATCCGGCACAACTCCAAAAATGTTAAACCGTTGGAGTGATATCAAATCCGTTGGTTTCGGAGCGATGCTTGTGGAATGTGTCGTTGCCATCATGGCATTGATTGCTGCGGTTTCACTGCAGCCAGGAGATTATTTTGCGATTAACTCCACACCTGAAGTATTTCAAACATTAGGTATGGAAACCGTACACCTTGACGAACTCAGTGAAGAAATCGGCATTAATCTGGAGGGACGGACAGGCGGGGCAGTTACACTTGCTGTCGGCATGACCTATATTTTCACCGAAATACCCTTCTTTGACAAACTGGCATCATTTTTCTTCCAATTCGTCATCATGTTCGAGGCGGTGTTCATATTGACTGCCATCGATTCAGGGACACGTGTTGCCCGTTACTTAATCCAGGACTTCTTCGGGGAGTTCTATAAACCATTAAAACGAGTCGACTGGCTGCCGGGGAACATCTTCGCCAGCGCATTAGCCTGCTTTATCTGGGGATATTTGCTTTACTCTGGGGACATCGGTTCGATCTGGGCACTCTTTGGCGTATCCAACCAGCTCATGGCTTCGATTGGACTCATCATCGGTGCGACCGTCGTACTGAAAATCGCAGACAAACGCTGGTATATCTGGACATGCCTCGTACCCCTTGCCTACTTATATGTAACAGTCAATGTAGCAGGGTACTGGATGGTGAAAAACGTATACCTGAACCCGGACTCTGCAGGATTCAGCATCTTGAACGGAATATTATCGATCACCATGTTAATCCTAGGCTTGATCATCCTGGTTGCCGCCTTGAAAAAATGGCGGGAGCTTTGGAAAATCCCTCAAGCAGAACTATTGAAAAGATCCGCATAAGCATACAAAAATCCGGGCGGAAACTGCCCGGATTTTTGTACGTCATGACGCCCGCAATTAAAATTAAGACACCAAAACCTGAAAAAGGAAAGTATCAATAACCCCAACTTTGTTAATGATAGCAAATGAGGAGGTGTGATAAGATGGCAAAAGATGTTCTATGTGAAGTGAATAATTGTAAATATTGGGATTCTGGAAACAAATGCAGTGCAGATGCTATTTATGTTGTCAGCCATAAAGGGAAGCAAGCATCAAATAGCAAAGAAACGGATTGCAAAACATTTGATCCAGAAATTTAAAACATCGGGGGTAACCATCAACTGGTTACCCTTCTTTCATTTTATTATTGATAATAAAAATCATTTTCATTCAAGAATATAGAAATTCATTTTAATTTTCTTGGATGAAAAGGATATTTGGGTGACAATATCGTGAGTTTGAGCGATATATTCGTGATTTTGATGGATATAATCGAAAGTTTGATCGATAAAATCGAGAATTTTGTGCGATGTCCCCGTGAATTCGCAGTTTACTCGTGAATTTAAGCGGTTTACTCGTGAGTTTGGGCGGTTTACTCGTGAGTTTAGGCGGTTTACTCGTGAATTTAGGCCGTTTACTCGTGAATTTAGGCCGTTTACTCGTGAATTTAGGCCGTTTACTCGTGAGTTTGAGCCGTTTACTCGTAAGTTTGGGCAGTTTACTCGAGAGTTTGAGCAATTTACTCGTGAGTTTGGCGGTTTACTCGTGAATTCGCACATTACTCGAGAGATTGAGCGTTAAACTCCTGTTTGAGCGATATAAACTCAAGTTTGGTCGATAAAATCAAAAATTTGATCGATATCCACAAGAATTCGTGCGATAACCCCGTGAATTCGCCGTTTACTCGTGAGTTTGAGCAATTTACTCGTGTGTTTGAGCAATTTACTCGTGAGTTTGGGCAGTTTACTCGTGAGTTTGAGCCGTTTACTCGTGAGTTTGGTCAGTTTACTCGTGAGTTTGAGCAATTTACTCGTGAGTTTGATCGATTACTTTTGAAAGGGTCAGTCCATCACCGATTGGGATTAGCATGGATTCCAGTTGAGGATGTTTGGCCACCGTTTCATTGAATGACTTCATAAAGGCAGTGTGACGTTTAGGTTCAGCATCCGGATCTGCGACACTGCCCCTTGCAAGTACGTTATCCATGACGATTAAAGCACCCGGCTCTGCGAGTTTAATGCAATATTGCAGGTAATTTTCATAATTGTCCTTATCAGCATCTATAAAGAAGAAATCAAATTTCTTGTTATCACGAGCGAGTTTTTCAAGGCTTTGCAGGGCTTCTCCGGTCATATAGTATACTTGATCGCCAAAGCCAGCTTTGGTTAGATTGCGATAAGCTAATTTTGCGTATTCCTCCTTTAATTCAAGGGAGGTTAATTTTCCTTCGCTGCCGAATCCCCTGGCAAGGCAAATCCCGCTATAGCCTCCAAGAGCGCCTATTTCCAACACATTTTTAGCTCCTGAAATGGATATAAGCATGGTAAGAAGTTTTCCAGATGAGGGAGATACCGAAATGGACGGCATTCCGTTTTCTTGTATGGACGCAATGACTTCTTCCAAAAGATCATCTTTAGTATAAAATAATGAATCGATATAACTGTTAATTTGTTTCATTCATTTCCATTCCTTTCTCATTGGAGGTTTCCTTTTCTTCATTGCCCTTTTCGGCTGCTTCTTCATTTTCTTGTATTTCAAATAATTGAATGAATTCGTTGATTAACATATCAATCGCTTTTAATTCACCGACTAAGATTTGCTGAATGGATTGAAATTCTGGTTGATCTAACTGTTCCTTAATGGTTGAACGTTTAAGGTTCATCATGTCTAAAAAAGCGATGGCTCTTCCGCGGCGAAACGTTTTTGGGCCACGATGGTGTGCAGCATGGTCTTTTCCTCTGTGATGTCCATCTTTTTTGGATTTTTCATTTCTCATGTAAACAACCTCTTTCTGTGTATACATACGTATACATTTTTCTCTCTTATGTTAAATGTATACGTATGTATACAAAATGTCAAATGGCAATCAAATAGAAAAATTAAATTAAAAGTTTGTCTAAATTGTGAATTCGTTATTTTGAGGGGTAAAAAAGTACTTACATTCAAAGATTTTTTTTTGCTATAGTTACAAATAGACCGGTTGGTATGGCGGGGGTGTGCTACGGAAATGGATACAAAATCGTTGATAATCGACAATGCAACGATTCTTTTCCAACAAAAAGGATATAAAGGTGTTGGACTAAGCGAAATCTTAAAAGTATGCAATGTTACGAAAGGTTCGCTTTATCACCATTTTCCTAATGGAAAAGAGGAATTATTAATCGCTTGCCTTCATTCTTTGAATGAAGTTATTACGATGGATATCGTGGATATTTTTGAACGATATCCGACAACGTTAGAAGCGACAAATTCCATGATTGAAAAGCTGATCGTCAATTTAGAAAGGGAAGGGACGATTACGGGTTACACATTTAGTAGTATGGTAAGTGAAATGGCCACATTAAGTGATCCCGTACGAAAGGCTTGCGCCGATCTCTATGCGAAAATTCAAGGGATTTATTTTAAAAAGCTATTGGAAGACGGATACCCAAAAGAGTCAGCTTCCAATATGGCATTGATGATGACAGCCACTATCGAAGGGGCAATGATGCTTTGTTTGGCCGAAACATCGGCAAAGCCGCTAAAAGTAATTTCGCAATTGATACCTAATATATTGAAGGAGTTTTAACAGTGGATAATAAACATATTAAAACAGGACCGATAATGGCTGCTCTTTTAGTAGCAGGCTTTGTTGGGCTTTTTAGTGAAACCGCATTGAACATCGCCTTGGGTGAATTGAGCCACATTTTTGGCGTGGATGCGACGACAATACAGTGGCTTGCAACAGGCTACTTTTTAACGCTTGGTATTTTAGTGCCGGTAACAGGAATTTTAATGCAAAAATTCACAACACGCCAAATGTTCATGGCGTCTTTATTCTTTTCGATCATCGGAACGGTCATCGCCGCAGTAGCACCGGTTTTTAGCGTGTTATTGACGGCCCGTGTCATTCAGGCAGCTGGACTGGCGATCATTTTGCCATTGACGCAAAGTGTCATTTTCACGATTTTTCCACCGAATAAACGCGGCGGGGCAATGGGTGTGATGGGCTTAGTCATCTTGGCGGGTCCAACATTCGGTCCTACATTGGCAGGGATGATTTTAGATACGCTATCATGGCCTTGGATATTCTGGTTTACGATTCCATTCTTGTTATTCTCGCTTATCTTCGGCTATATCTATATTCCGAATGTCAATGAAACCAGGAAAGTATCAATCGATATCTTGTCAGTTGTGTTATCGACGATTGGCTTTGGTGGAGTTGTATACGGTGTAAGTGTAGGCGGGGATCATGGTTGGACGAGTATGACGGTAATTGGCATGATCATCGTTGGATTGATCGCCCTGATTCTCTTTGCAATCCGTCAAACGAAGATGGAAAACCCAATGTTGAATTTAAAACCATTCAAATACCCGTTATTTGTGCTAGGTCTTGCGATGAACATGATTACGTTCCTTAATATGTTATCGATGCTGGTTGTGTTACCCATGTATATGCAAATGGCGCTATTGGTATCTGCGTTCGCCACTGGGCTGATCATGCTGCCAGGCAGTCTATTAAACTGTGTTTTTGCCCCGATCATCGGCCGGCTATTCGATAAATATGGACCACGTGCCGTAATTACACCAGGGACGATTCTGGTCGTCATTGGCTATGGGCTATATGCAATGTATGGAACGGACACAGCACTATGGATCATGGTTGTTACGCATATCGTGATGATGCTTGGCATTGGCATGGTACTTGCTTCCGTACAAACGAATACATTGAATGCTTTGCCAAAACAATTCTATCCGGATGGCATTGCGATTACACAAACATCTCAACAAGTATCAGGGGCAATTGGCATAGCGGTCATGGTGTCTCTATTCTCTGCGAAGCAAAATGGCTACTTGACTGATGTGGCAAATGATTTACCGGCAGCTGCTGCCTCTGGTTCATCACTTGTATTTAAAATTAGTTTGATTTTCGCCATCGTGAATGTGGTGCTTTCATTGTTCATGAAAAAACCGAAGTAACAAAAATAAAAAAACAGATCACCTTTCAAACGGGTGATCTGTTTTTCTTATTTTTGAACTTTACTTAGTAAATCCAAAAGCTGCTGTTTTTCCGTCTCATTCAAGTTGGCAAACTGTGACGCCTGAAAATGCTCTTGTTTTGGAACGACTTCATGAAAGAACTCTTTACCTTGCTCAGTCAATGACAGGTATTTTGTCTTCCATTCCTGCTCCCGTTTAATCAATCCCAACTCTTCCATTTTCCTTAATAGTTGAGTGATATTCCCTTTCGTTACAAAAAGCTTGTTTGCCAGTTCTTGCTGAGACAATCGTTCATGGGAACCCACTTGAACCAAGATATCGAATTGGGCTGCCGATAGATTCCATTTCTTTAAATGTTGATTGGATTCCCGGATACTCTGGTTATATATCCGTGTGATCCGGAACCATAACATTAAACCTAGTCTTTCCTCATTATTAGATGTGGAGGGATGCATGAATGTCACCTCATACTTTCTTTGTTCCAATCAGTTTATGAATAAACCAATTGTGTGTCAAATGCAAAAAATTCCAACTTCCATATGAAGAAACCAGTATGATCGTATGACACTGGTTTCTTTGATTCCTTTATTATGTAGTCGTTAATTTAGCATAGATGATAAAGAACAGTGTTAATTCGGCTATTATCACAATATTCGGTACCCCGACAAACAAATTAAAAATAAAAAAGACAGCTAAAATCCCTAAAAATAACCCTAAATGATATATTTGCAACCGCTGGTGCTTATGACTATATTGGTGGAAAACAAACGTGGCTGACATGAAATAGAGCAATACGGAACCAAAAACAAAATAGAGGATAAATGAATAATGGACCTCATGTAAAAACAATAACCTGATGGCTGCTGCAATCATGCTTATAGACATTAAAATAAACAGATGACCGTAAATGATGATTTGGCCGGAAGATTGTACAGACTTGTCGACTTTCTTCTCCATGTTATCGAAATATTGCCACCACATGGCTATTATCAGGGCAAATGAAATGATGGAAAAGGCTATCGAATCCCAATTTCCTTGTTTAGGTTGAATGACCGCAAGCGTGCTGACAAGAGCCTCCCCAAAGAGAATGATGGTAAATAGGCCAAAGCGCTCCAACAGGTGGGCCGTATTTGTAGGAACCTTTTCTAAGCACTTTCTTCCAAGGATCGGGACAATGATATCGACCAGGATGCCCAAATACAACACAGCATACCGAAGCCAAGAATCAAAAAGTACGGAGAATAATGAAATGGCGATCCCAATCCAAAAATACCTTCCCAAAAAGAGTGCTGCCTTTTTTCGAAATCCCTCTTCTATCCGTTGTACAACGAGATATTGGATTGCAGTCACGGCTCTTAAACCAATATAACCAATTAAAAAAGAAAGGTAATAAGGATCAAAATCAGCAGATAAGCTTGATGTCATGATCAGGACAAAAAACATTTGCAATATCAAAAATAGCCGTTGATGAAATACATCCTTTCCAAACCGGTTAATAAATATGGTTTGCCCTACCCAAGCCCACCAGATAGGAATAAAAATCAGCACGAACTTTAATAAATACTCTGGATGGATATATCCATCTTCAACATGCAGTAAAACATGAGTTGCGCCCGCAACGGCCGCCACAAATAATAAATCATAAAAGAGCTCTAACCATGTAACTTTCTTTTCATCCATTTCTTCACTCCTCCCAACGCCTTATAGGTTATAGTATGTTGGAAATATTCAGAAAATGGAAGGGGTCCAATATAACTTTGGGGTAAGATATGAAGTTCTTTTAACCCAATATTAAGTTAAGCCAAATTTAGTACATACAAGCGTGTAATTAGGAATAACGTCACTTTTTTAGTTTTGGTATATTATGGTACTATAGGAGATGATTTCAAAACAGGGAGGGAAGTAGATGACCAGAACCATCGGCCTTATTTGCGGCAGTTTACGGGAAAATTCTTATAATCGAATTATCGCTCAATCATTGACAGATATGGTTGATTCGTATCAATTTCGCTGGATCGAAATTAATGATCTTCCGTTGTTTAACGAAGACCTAGAAATAAGTGGGGTTCCAGAAACAGTGACATCATTTAAATCCGCCATCCAGGACGTCGACGGTATCATTATCGTAAGTCCAGAGTACAATTCTGGAATGCCAGGCGTATTAAAAAATGCATTGGACTGGGCATCAAGACCTCGGGAGTCCGCCGTTCTTACCAAAAAACCAGTTGGCCTGATTGGAGCTACTCCAGGTGGAATGGGTACTGCATTTGCTCAAATGCAAATCAGGCAAGTACTGGAAGCCATGCAAGTACATGTCCTTCCATTTCAAAAAATGCTGATTTCGCAAGTACATAAAAAGATTGATTCTGATCGGAAAGTGCTTACCGACGATCAAACAAAACGTTATCTTGAGCGTTATTTACAACAATTCATTCATTGGATCGATCACACTCCAGCTATAGATTAATCAATAACCAATGATTCTTAATATATATATGATTGACAGGCTATAAGTTTATAGATAAACTTAGAACAACATTCAGTTAAGTTATAAACTGATTGGAACCAACGGAGGAGTTGGGGGATTTCCCTACATATGAACTTTCTTCGATAGCTTTTAATAAAAGGAGGACTTTAAAAATGTCTGATCTCTATTCCCGTCTTTCCAAGGATGATGCTGCCGTTCTTCTGGTGGATCATCAAACCGGTCTTATTTCCGGGTTAGTGCGTGATTATGGTGTTGATGAATTCAAGAACAATGTCATGGCCCTTGCCAACACAGCAAAGTTTTTTGATTTACCAGTCATTTTGACGACAAGCTTTGAAAACGGACCAAACGGACCGCTCATGCAAGAATTGGAAGAACTTTTTCCTCACGCACCAAAAATAGCTCGGCCTGGACAAATTAACGCATGGGATAATGAAGATTTTGTTAAAGCAATCGAAGAAACTGGAAAAAAACAACTAATCATCGCGGGCGTGGTTACAGATGTCTGCGTCGCTTTCCCGGCGCTATCCGCTTTGAACGCCGGTTATGAAGTATTTGCTGTCACTGATGCGTCTGGAACAGTCAGCAAACAAGTAGCTGATGCAGCATTAGCGCGTATGGCCCATGGCGGTGTGCAGCTTATGAACTGGTTTAGCGTAGCATGCGAATTACAACGTGATTGGCGCAACGACGTCGAAGGTTTTGGTGCTTTACTTTCCAGCCAGCTTCCTGGTTATCAAAATATCATCGGGAGCTATAGGGGAGCGCAGCGCGACTTCAGCAAGCAGATCTAGAGATGACGCACCGATTGAATAAAGAGGGGATATTTGTTCCCTCTCGGACTGTAGGCAAGCTCGATGAAAATCGGGTTTGCCTACAGTTTTTTAGTATGAGCACAATTTGTCCGTCCAGGCACTCGCTTTCCGCGGGGCGGGGTCTCCCCTAAATACACTCCTGTTCCAATCTTTTAAAACAAAATTTGGTTATCCTTCATGATTTTTTTATTGTTTTATATGGAATGAAACCATATTAGATTGAAGAAATTTGCGACACTCCTGCCGAATAACTGGCTAGCCGAGACCCCACAGACGCTTGCGTCGAGGAGGCTTGGCAGACAGTCGGCGGAAAGGGAGCGGATTTCTGAAATCAAGCTACTTCTTCTTGAGGTTTTGTAAAAATATGGACGTTGATTTCCCTTTCATTTTGATTAGATGAAAGCTAGGTTTAGCCCTTTAAAACGGCTCATTTCAATCCCTCAGCTTCATCTCCGATTCCCTTTTATACCTCGGCCTCATGACCTCACTCGCATCCAAACTGTATAAGTACACATCTTCCAAATATATCCTGTGCTGAAAACTGATTACATGCGGTATTGTGCACAAATGTTTAAAGAGTATATTATTGTGCAGTACCTATGACAACATTCGGACTGAGAAACGCTACATTTTTAATAAGAAGTGAGATATCGTAGAAGCAGGGAGAGGGATTGAGAATGTTTTTAGATGAAAGAAGCGCCAATTTACTAAAACTATTACAGCATTCGCCCATTTCAAAAATGAAAGAACTTGAAGCCCAAACAGGTCTGACGAGAAGGCAGATTCAATATGGATTGAGCAAAGCGAATGACTGGCTCCAATTTCATGGATATCAACCGATTCAATATAATCGTGAAATGGGCTACTCCTTTTCTGAAACAATCAGGGATGAAGAATTGAATGTAAAACTGACAAAACGCAATTATATATTTTCAGAGACAGATAGGGAAAAGGTTTTTTACCTCATGATCCTGTTAAGCCAAGAAGAATTGTCCGTCTATCATTTCCAGACGATCACCGGGGTTTCGCGAAATACGGTGCTGAAGGATTTAAAAAGACTTAAAGAGAAAAACAGGGACATATCGCTCAAGATCCAGTATTCCAAACAAAATGGCTACGTGGTGATTGGGGAAAGCCGAACAAAGAGATATATCATTGAACGTCTCGTGCATGATGTACTGAACAGTCCCAATAGTGATTGGATCATGGAGTGCATATGGGGAAATCATGAAAAGCAAATCACCTCGATCAGGTTACAGCTTGAAAGGGCCGAACGTAAATTGGGCATCACCTTTACGGATGAACGGCTTCATGAACTGAGCTATTTATTTCTATGTACAGATCAGCTCATAGGAAAAGGGGAAGAGTTACAGGCCGACCAGAGCTGGGAGCCGTTTGTTGCGACGGAGGAATACAAACTGGTTGAGGAGATGACCAGGACGAATGCGTTTCAATCAGTATGGAGCGAAACGGAAAACTTATACGCAGCCTTACATTTATTGAGCATGAATCGAACGAAGGATATTTCCCCTCTTAAGGATGATGAAGTCATTCAACACTTATTGCAGGAAATCGTGGAAGAGTTCGAGAGGCTTGCATTTGTTCACCTGAAAGACAAAGAGCAGCTATGCCAGCAATTATACGTTCATTTTAAACCGGCATATTATCGCCTGCGGTATGGTCTCCCGCAAATGAATCCGATGACGGGACGGGTGCAGAAGGTATATCCCGAACTGCATCATTTGACAAAAAAATCCCTGTGGGTGTTGGAGAAAGAGGTTGGCTGTCCAGTATCGGAAGAAGAAGTGGCCTATTTCACGATTTATTTTGGCGGATGGCTGCGCAGGCAAGGGACAACATTGGATGATCGAAAACGGGCGATTGTCGTATGCCCGAATGGTATCGGCATCAGCAATATCCTCATTTATACATTGAGGGAATTATTTCCTGATATTTTGTTCCTGGATGTTTTGTCCGTTAGAAATGCGGCTGAATACCCGCTGTCGTACGATCTTGTTTTCTCGACGGTGCATATGAGAACAAAAGCGGCATTATTCGTTGTACCGCCGATTTTGGAAATGCAGGACAAACATACATTGCGCCAGCAGGTCATGCAGGAATTGTATGGATATACGACGGAACGTGTGGATGTTGCAGCTTTATTAAAGATCATTTCCAAGTATGCAACCATCCATGAACAGGATCAGCTTGAAAAGGCTTTGAAATCGAATGTGTATACCCATACACCAAAAATAACCCAATTTTCTTTAAAGGAGGCAGAGAAGCCCGTGTTAGAAGAACTGCTCAATATGCAAACGATCCAATTACAGCAGCAAGTTTCCGATTGGAAAGAAGCCATTCAAGTCGCGGCCAAGCCTCTCGTGGACTTAGGTACCGTCGAAGAACGATATGTGGATGCCATGATCGAGGCCATAGAAACGAACGGACCATATGTAGTGATAACGCCTGGAGTGGCGATTCCCCATGCACGTCCGGAGCAGGGGGTCAGGTCTTTATCCATGAGTTTGCTGAAATTGGAGGAAGCCGTGGACTTTGCGCCGGATAAACCGGTCCGCCTGATTATCATTTTGGCGGCCGTAGATAACGATTCACATCTGCGGGCATTGATCCAGCTCACTCAATTATTGAATGAGCCGGCCAATATAGAAGAAATCTTAAGCACTTCAGATAAATCGGTCCTTATGGAGTACGTTCATAAATATTCGAAGGAGGAAGCGGAATGAAAATCATGGTAGTATGCGGAAACGGATTGGGAAGCAGCTTCATCATGGAGATGAATGTGAAGAAAGCATTGACGGAAATGGGGAAGACGGCCGAGGTGGATCATACGGATCTCGCATCCGCAAAAACGGTTCAAGCTGACATTTTCCTGGGGGCAGCGGATATTGTCGGCCAGCTGGATGATGGAACCCGGACGATCGTCACATTGGAGAACATGATGAGCATCCCTGAAATCAAATCTAAATTGGAAATGCATGTAGGATAAAAAAAGGAGAGATGGATATGAAGAAAATCATGGTAGTGTGCGGTAATGGATTGGGAAGCAGCTTCATCATGGAGATGAATGTGAAGAAAGCATTGACGGAAATGGGGAAGACAGCCGAGGTGGATCATACGGATTTGGCATCAGCAAAAACGGTTCAGGCCGATATTTTCCTGGGAGCGGCGGATATTGTCGGTCAGCTGGATGATGGAACCCGGACGATCGTCACACTGGAAAACATGATGAGCATTCCTGAAATCACATCGAAATTGGCTTCACATCTATAAGAAGAAAACATAAAGAAGAGGGGGAGAGGCAATGCTGGAACTTATCATGAATGACATCTTGGGCACACCTTCCATACTTGTGGGGCTGTTTGCCCTCATCGGACTGCTGTTACAGCGGAAATCCAGTGCGGATGTCGTATCTGGAACGCTAAAAACCGTCATGGGCTTCATTATCATCGGAGCGGGAGCGGCAGTGCTCATTGGCGCCCTTGATATATTCAGTAAAATGTTCGATCATGCATTCAACGTACAAGGCGTCATACCGAATAACGAAGCCATTGTCGCAGCCGCCCAAAGTGATTTTGGGACTTCGACTGCACTTATCATGGTATTTGGGATGGTTGTCAATGTTTTGCTTGCTCGTTTCACGCCATTTAAATATATATTTTTAACGGGACACCATACCTTATTCATGGCTTGTTTACTTGCAGTCACCCTATCCGTCGGCGGGCTCAGCGGATTTCCGCTTATCTTGGTCGGCTCCATTCTATTAGGAGTATGCATGGTGTTGTTCCCAGCCCTCCTTCAGCCATACGTTCGGAAGATTACCGGCAGCGATGATTTTGCCATCGGCCATTTCGGGACAATCGGATATTTCGTATCCGCGACTGTGGGAAAATGGTTTGGAAATAAGGAAAAAACGACAGAACAAATCAAGGTTCCAAAGTCTTTAGGATTCCTGAGGGACACATCGGTCGCTGTATCGCTTACGATGACGATGTTCTTCGTGATCGTCGCGTTGTTTGCCGGGCAGAACTATATTGAAACGGAATTATCCGGCGGTTCGAACTTCATCGTATTCTCTTTCATCCAGGCGATAACATTTGCTGCAGGAGTCTACATCATCCTTGCAGGAGTACGGATGTTAATTGCTGAAATCGTCCCTGCATTCAAAGGGATTGCCGATAAAGTGGCACCGAATACAAAACCTGCATTGGACTGTCCGACCATCTTTCCATTCGCTCCAAATGCAGTGATCATCGGGTTTCTATTCAGTTTCTTGGCTGGACTATTATCCATGTTCCTCCTTCCGGCACTTGGATTGAAAGTAATCGTGCCGGGGCTCGTACCGCATTTCTTCACCGGAGCTGCAGCAGGTGTTTTCGGAAATGCCACGGGAGGCAGACGCGGAGCGATGCTTGGATCGTTTGCCAACGGACTCATCATCAGTTTCCTGCCGGCAATACTCCTGGTCTTCTTGGGGGATGTAGGGTTTGAAGGCACCACATTTGGTGATTCGGACTTCGGTGTGGTAGGTCTCTTGATCCTGAGTGTCATGAAACTTTTAGGATTATCCTAAACTGTTATACTGATAAGGTACAGAAATAAAAATATATGAATGAAACCAACAGCCTAAGATCTTATAGATAATGGGCTGTTGGCATTTTCATCATCATTCTGATTTTTGAGGTGATTGGCATGGCCAACAAAGCAATTGTGCTCGATTTGGATGGCACGACATTGAACGAAAGAAATACTGTGAATGAGACGCTGGAACAATACATAGGCGAACTTAGGGAAAGCGGTAAGCTGATTTTCATTGCAACAGGAAGAACGCTGGAAGAAGTGAGGGACGTTTTGCCGGCCGGCATGGAGGCCGATGGAATGGTCACCGCCAATGGAATGTCCGTATTCATCGGAAAGGAACAGATTGTCGAACACGCCCTGTCGACGGAACTTGTCGAAGAATTGGTCGCCAAAGCAGGAGCGGAAGAGATTTTTTACGAAGTTCATCCGAACGAAGGAACACGGATGGCATTACTTAAAGATAAAGACTATATGGTTAAACAAGGTTTGATACCAAAACCTGAGACAGTCGATGAAAATGAATGGCTATCAAGACAGGATGCAGTCGAAGACAAAATAAGATGGTCAGAACAACTGGATATAAAGAGCGTCGCCAAGATCTACTTTTTCAGCAATGAAATGAATACGATTCGAAAATGGAAAGCGGAGTTGGGGAAAATCAAGCAGTACAATGCCTTTACCACAGCTTCCTCCACCCATCATAATGTAGAAGTGACCGTGGAAGGCATCACAAAAGCAACAGGCGTTCAACTGCTGCTGAAACATTTTCAGCTAGCACCCGAAGAGATCCTGGCAGTAGGCGATGGCGAAAATGACCTCCCGCTATTTAAACTCGCCGGACATTGCGTTGCCATGAAAAACGCCACTGACCTTGTCAAAGAACAAGCCGATGAAGTGACGGAGTATTCATATCGAGAAGATGGACTGTATCGCTTTTTGAAGGCTAAGTTTCACTGAAACCTGGAAGAGCGAGTGTCTTACGTTCCAAACAACGTAATTATGTCTACAAAAGGGGTCCGGAATGGTATCATTCCGGACCTTGATATTAAACAAGATTCCTTAATGGTTTTAAACTGTTTGGAACCCTCAAAGGATTGAAGAAATTTGCGACACTCCTGCCGAATAACTGGCTAGCCGAGACCCCACAGACGCTTGCTTTGATGCGGCTTGGCAGACAGTCGGCGGAAAGGGAGCGGATTTCTGAAATGACTCCGACCGTTATTTAAAATTACAGGCAACTCAATTAATACTAGTTTGTCGACATAAGGGGGCGGACACCCCGACCATGATATTAGGACAAGGCCTTAATGGGTTTTTGACTGTTTTATGGAACCCTCAAAGGATTGAAGAAATTTGCGACACTCCTGCCGAATAACTGGCTAGCCGAGACCCCACAGACGCTTGCTTTGATGCGGCTTGGCAGACAGTCGGCGGAAAGGGAGCGGATTTCTGAAATCAACGCCGAACGTGTTTTGAAATTGTATGCAATGTCTACGTCTGGAGCCCATCTATAAAGATTGGCTCTTTTTCCTATAGGATAAGATTAGCAACAAACGCTTACTTTAAATCCTCATATTTTACGAAAAGTACAACCTGACGCAATCCAAAACCCAAAACAGTTCCATAACTGGAAGTAAAATTTTAAATATTATGATATATTAAAGGGAAATCATAATGTTTATATTGATATAAATACGTTATTTTAGTTTCCTAGGATAACAATTACTAGACGTAGAAAGGATTTATGAAGCATGAAGAGAGTGACGACAGAAGATGTGGCCAAAATAGCGGGTGTTTCACAATCAACCGTTTCCAGGGTGCTGAATGATTACCCCTATATTAAGAAAAATACGCGTGACAAGGTTCTTGCTGTAATTAATGAACTTGGATTTACAAGGGATGAAATAGCCAGAAGCCTCGTTGAAAAAAGAACCAAATCAATAGGGTTGATATTGGGGAGCATTTCAAATCCATTCTTTGCCGAAACGGCGGAAGTCATCATAGAAAGGGCACAAGAATTAAAATATGATGTCATCGTTTACAACACGGGGCATAAAGATGAAAACTTGGAACAAGCCATTAATTTGCTGATTGGCAAAAGGGTAGAGGGAATCATCCTTACAAGCGTTAGTAAAAATTATACTGAAAAAATTAAGAAGTTACATGATAATGGATTTCCCGTATTATTATATAATAGTTTCCTCGATATCAAGGACGTTAACTTTATCGTAATGGACAATAATAAAGGTGCCAGGCTCGCTGTTCAGCATCTAATAAAATTAGGACATAAAAAAATAGCGAAAATATCCGGCCCATCCAAATACTTGGCAACATATGAGCGAACGGTGGGTTATAAAGAAGAGATGATGGAGAACGGGTATGAAATTGATGAAGGTTTGATTTTCAATAGCGAATTTTCCTATGACAAGATTTATTCATTTACAAAAAAACTGCTGAAAAAGAAGGACAGGCCGACGGCAATCATAGCCGCATCCGATCAGATGGCTCTCGCAGTCCTAGATGCAGCTTCAAGCCTGAATTTGAAAATCCCTGCTGATTTATCGGTTGTTGGGTTTGATAATATAAGATTGTCCGCTAATGAATTCATAGGGCTGACCACAATATCCCAACAAATGGATCAAATGTCTTTAACAGCTCTGGAAAAATTAATCTATCTCATCGAAAATAAAGAAACATCATCTTCATCCATACAAATTTTCCTTAAGCCTGAACTGATGGTCCGTAAAACAACAGGGCCAGCCCCCGTACAAGATTAAGGGGAATGGCCGGTTTTGGATCGGACCTTATGTGTATTCACTTTCATAAAAATCGGGAATTTTTAAAATTTTACTATTTACAAAAGTCAGAAAGTTGTTTATATTTTAATTTGTAATCGCTAACAAGTGTTTTGCATCATTTTGAATACGTATTCAAAATCAAAATGCAAAATGAAAAATCGCCTCGATGAGGTAAAGATAGGTGATAGATTGGATATAAATCATTTATTTAATTTAAGCGGTAAAGTGGCCGTCATAACAGGTGCAAGTAAAGGAATCGGTAAAGACTTAGCCCATTTGCTTGCGCAGGCCGGTGCCGATATAGCGATAGTTGCCCGCAATAAACAGCAACTTGAAGAAGCAGCACATGAAATCGGGCAAACCGGTGTAAATGTTTTACCCGTTTCATTTGACTTAACAAAGGTTGAAGAAACGGCACAAGTAATGGAAGGGATATACAAACACTTCGGTAAGATTGATATTTTAATAAATAATGCAGGAATAAACGTGGCAAAGCCAGCTGAAGTGTTGACATCGCAAGAGTGGGACACCGTCCTGGACATTAATTTAAAAAGTGTATTTTTTACGAGCCAAGCGGCAGGGAAGTATATGATCGACCAAAAAAAAGGCAAGATCATAAACATGTCTTCGCAAATGGCATTCGTCGGTTATTACAAACGGGCTGCATACTCCTCCAGTAAAGGAGGAATTACACAGCTGACGAAAGCACTTGCGATTGAATGGGCACCGCATCAAGTCAATGTCAATGCCATTGCTCCAACCTTCATTGAAACACCGATGACCAAGCAGATGTTTGAAGATGAAACGTTCAAAGCTGAAGTATTGAGCAGGATTCCGCTTGGCAGACTTGCTAAAACGGAGGATTTATTTGGCGGCGTGGTCTACCTGGCATCAGATTGTTCAGATATGATGACAGGACAAACATTGGTGGTCGATGGCGGTTGGACTGTCTGGTGAGTTTTTTGAATACGTATTCAAAAGGAGGGTGAATGATGTCTATTGCTCAAAATATAATCAAAGATTTTCGTATGCCGACAGTTTTCCGGGTTGGTGTTGGGGCATTTACGACGTTAGTAAAGGAAATCGAAGAGCTGGGAGCCAAGAAGGTTGCGATTGTAAGTGACAAGGGTCTGGAAAAAGTTGGCGTTGTTCAAAAAGTGTTGGATCATATTAAGCCTCTATCCGTACCAACCATTACATATACGGAGATCTCGGGAGAGCCGACGTTTCAGCTATTGAAGGAGGCTGTACTAACGCTAGATGCCGAAAAATGTGATGTAATCATCGGAATCGGCGGGGGAAGTGCGCTGGATGTAGCAAAAGCAACAGCAGCTTTATGCGGGAAAGACGATATAACAAGTTATCTAAACGGTGAAAAAGTGGTGAAATCGAGAACGGTTAAATGCATTCTTTTGCCGACAACTTCAGGAACAGGTTCGGAAGTGACGATGAATGCCATTTTCGGTGATGAAGAGCAGCAAGTAAAAAGAGGGATCGTAAGCCCGGTATTCCTTCCGGATGTAGCGATCATCGATCCGGAATTGACCATTTCCTGCCCGGCACGAGTTACTGCGGCATCAGGGGTGGACGCCTTTACACATGCCATTGAATCTTATATTGCCATCAAGGCTACACCGCTTACGAAAGTTTATTCAGAGAAAGCAATGAAACTATTTCCTTCGAACATTACGAGAGCTGTCCATAACGGAAATGATTTGGATGCACGGACAGGAATGAGCTGGGTTAGTTCGTTAGCGGGTGTGGCTCTAGCAAATGCAGGGGTTGGGGCGGTTCATGCACTGGCCTATCCGCTAGGCGGTAAATATCATATTGAGCATGGTGTCGCAAATGCCCTTTTAATGCCATTCGTTTTCGAAGTGATTGGGAAAACATGCACGGAAGAAATGATGGAGGTAGCGTCCTTTTTACAGCTGGGTGATTTCAAATCACAGCCAAGCGAAGCATTGAAGGCAGTTGTTGATTATATGTATCAGCTTCTGGAGGATCTTGACTTACCTACATCGTTATCAGAACTTGGGATTGAAGAGGACTCATTACCGATGCTGGCGGAACAGGCGGCCAAAATTGATCGCTTGCTATCGAACACTCCTTATAAGCTAAATGAACAAAAGATTCTCGGAATCTATCAAAGTGCCTTTAAAGGAAGGGTGGGAAACTGACTTGATCACGACAAATTCCGATAAAAAGAGATTATACATCGGCGGCGAGTGGCTGGAAGGTAATGATCATTACGATCTTCGGTCCCCTTACTCCGGCAAGGTGATCGCGCAAGTGCCTTTGGCAGAGAAGGAGACGGTACTAAAAGCAATAGAATGTGCGGAACAAGGTGCAAAAGAAATGAAAAAGCTAACAGCCCTTGAGCGCTCCAATATCTTGGAACGTGCAGCCGAAATTTTCAAGGAAAGACTTGAGGAATGTGCATTAATACTTGCTAAGGAAAATGCTAAGCCATTAAAGGCGGCAAGGGGCGAAATTTTACGCACGATTGAAACATACAAGTTTGCAGCAGAAGAGGCAAAGCGGATTCATGGTGAAACGATTCCGATGGATGCCGCTAAAAATGGCAAAGGCCGCTTTGCTTATACAAAGCGTGAACCGCTCGGCGCCATTGCTGCCATCACACCATTTAACTTTCCATTTAATTTAGCTGCACATAAGCTTGGTCCCGCGTTTGCTGCAGGCAACTCGGTCATTTTAAAACCGGCTTCCCAGACACCGCTTAGTGCATTGGCCGCAGCCGAAATTTTTGAAGAAGCAGGTTTACCTAAAGGCGCCCTGAATGTTGTCACAGGTAAAGGAAGCGTCGTCGGCGACGTATTGGTCACTGATCCGAGAATTAAAATGGTCACATTTACAGGAAGTGTCGAAGTCGGTTTGGGGATCAAAGAAAGAGCTGGCTTGAAAAAAGTGACATTGGAGCTTGGTTCCAATTCTGCTGTCATTATCGACAGTGCTGCTGACTTGGATGCCGTTGCACAGCGCTGTGTCGAAGGTTCCTTTGCCTATTCAGGTCAGGTTTGCATCTCTGTCCAACGAATTTATGTACAGGAAGATTTATATGAGTCATTTTTGCAAAAGTTTACCGAAAAGACGAAGCAGCTAAAATTTGGAGATCCGGAATCAGAAGATACAGATCTTTCCGCGTTAATCAGTATAAATGAAGCAAAACGAGTGGAAGGGTGGATCGAATCGGCTAGAAACGCTGGAACGGAAATCGCATATGGCGGTCAAAGAACAGGTGCAATCATTCACCCAACCATTATCAAAAATGCGGGGTCAACACAGGAAGTAAGCTGCCAAGAAGCATTTGCCCCCATCGTTTCAGTCAATTCCTATAAAACATGGGATGAAGCCATCGACCTTGTGAATGATTCTTTATACGGCCTCCAAGCAGGCGTCTATACGACTTCGATGCCAAAAGCTTTTGATGCTGTTGAACGGCTTGAGGTCGGAGGTGTCATCGTGAATGACATACCATCATTCAGGGTGGATCACATGCCATATGGCGGAGTGAAAAACAGCGGGACTGGCAGGGAAGGGATTAAGTATTCAGTCGAGGAAATGACTGAATTAAAACTAGCCGTCTTTACTCTCTAAATAGCGCGGTCATGAAAATAAAAAAATTAACGAACACGGAAGGGGAAATTAAAATGTCAGTACAAGAACCTAAAGTAAAAAAAGCGGTAACGAATGAGGAAATGGAAAACAATTGGATCGTCCGTTTTGATCAAATGAAATCAAAAGGAATACCGTTAATGTTCATTGATAGTATCATTCCAGGTCATCAACGTATCAACTATACATTAATTGGGGATACAGCAAGCGAAAATGATAATTTCACACCTGAAATTACCGAGCCGCATGGTTTTCAAATCGGAATGGTGAAGGCCCAGAAAGGAAACGGTCCTGCTTACCATACGCATGATTACATTGAATCCTTCCTTCCTCTCTCAGGAAAATGGCGTTTCTACTGGGGGAAGGGTCCTGATGAAATTGATGGCGAAACGATCATCGATCAATGGGACTTAATTTCATTACCGCCAGGCTTATGGAGAGGTTTCGAAAACATCAGTGAAGAAGATGCTTGGATCTTCGCCGTTCTTGAACAACATAAAGTATTTGATGGAAAAGACCCTTACTGGTCTCCAAAAGTGATCAAGGATGCAGCTGAATACGGATTCTTTGCCAATGATTTAGGCAAAATGATTAAACCGGATAACTTTGAAGAACTTGAAAAGGAAATTGCCGATAAATTGAAAATGGGTGAAAAATAAGGATGGATAAAGTACCGCTCATTTTGCTTCCGGGTACGCTTTGTGATGAGCGTCTATGGGAAATGGTGAACCTATCAGATCTAGCAGATGTGAAAGTCTGTAATGTATCGAAGGCTGATACTATAGAGGGAATCGCAAAGTCGGTATTGGAAGAGGCACCTGATAAGTTTGCACTTGCAGGCTTATCCCTGGGTGGCATCATTTCTCTGGAAATCATGCGAATAGCACCGGAACGGGTCATAAAGCTAGCGTTACTTGATACGAATCCAAACCCTCCCCAGCCTGAACAAATAACAGGCTGGGAGAGGTTCATAGAAATGGCGAATAATGGCCAATTTCTCGATATTACACGCAATCACCTTCTCCCGGTGTTAATCCATCCAGACCGGAGAAATGATGAAGCATTAGTTTCAAAGATCATCGATATGGCTGAAAAAGTCGGCAAAGAAGGGTATATCAATCAGTTAAAAGCCGTGATGACGCGCTCTGACCAACGGCCAATCCTTGCTGCTATTGAATGCCCGACCATGATTCTGGCAGGAAAGGAAGACAGGGTATGTCCTGTTCATATGTCTGAATTTCTAAAAGAGAACATCCCGGCGGCGAGTCTTGAAATCATAAGTCATTCGGGTCATTTAAGTACGTTAGAACAGCCTGAAAAAGTGAGCGCTGCAATGAGGAAATGGTTGTCAGGCAATTGAAGTGCCGGGAACTGGACGTGATTTTGCAGCATGGAACGAGATACAGTCTGCAGAAAGAGAGGGAAGAGGATGAAGAATAATGCCATAAAGGAAAAAATCATACGCGGGGAACAAGTTCTTGGTGCATTTTTAGGGATAAATTCCCCGCCAATAGTCGAAATGCTCGGTTATGCCGGCTTTGATTTCGTCGTAATAGATGACGAGCATGGTGCATTCAGTGCATCAGAGCTTGAAAACATTATCCGTACGGCAGATTCTGTTGGGGTTGTCCCGATCGTCCGGGTTTCATATGACCCTTCCAGTATTCAAAAGGCTTTAGATCGCGGAGCAAAAGGTGTACAGGTACCAATGGTCAATACAAAAGAAGAGGCACTTGAGGTAGTTAAGCGGGCTAAATTCCCTCCGTATGGAAATAGAGGAGTATCGTATTCCACCAGACCGGCGCGTTACGGAAAAGATGGCGGAAAACCCTATTTAGATGAGAGTAATGAAAATGTTATGATAATTGTGCATATTGAAACGCAAGCTGCAGCAAACAATTTTGAAGACATTGCAACAGTTCCTGGTATTGATTTGGCATTTATCGGTTCTACAGACCTCTCGGTGAACATGGGATACCAACTAGAAGGCGCAAAACATCCTGAAGTGCAAAAGGTCATCGATGAACTGTTCATAAAAGGGAAAGAGCGTGATATGCCAATTGGTACCGTAGCCAGTAACAGCGCTGCCGCTAATGCGGCTTTTGACAAAGGCGCCCAATATGTCGGGGTCATATTGAATAATGTGATTACGTCTGCGTTAAATGATGTTGTCTCAGCAAGCAAGGCCACTCAATCTGTTAAATGACTTTACAAGAAGTACAGCATTTTGACGCAATTACTTTATACGAAAAGGATGGTAATAATGGCAGAAAAAAAGACAGGTTCAGTGCAAGTAGCTCCAAAAGAAGAAAAAACAACAATGAATGCAAGCCAACCGGTCAAGAAAACACCGAACTTCATCTTCTATGCGGATGCTGAAGACGTTAATATGCTCGATACAAAAGATGATTATGATTACATTAATATAGAAGAAACGAATCAAAAGAAACAGAGAATGAACGGCTTTGACCCGGAATACAACAACATCGTTGATTATATTGTTAAAATCACACGGCAAATCTGGAAAGAGAAAGACATCGGACTTATTTACGATACGTATAGCACAAGCATATCCGTTCATAAAGGGTTGATCAATAGTCATGGGGTTAACGAAGTCATCTCAGGTACGCTGCAAACACTGCATGCTTTTCCGGATCGGAAAGGGCTGGGATGGAGTGTAATCTGGTCAGGGGATGATGAAGCAGGATTTTTCACTTCACACCGGGGCCGTTCTGTTGCAACGAACCTTGGAGATAGTTTATACGGTCCTGCCACTGGAAAGAAAGTGATGTTCAGAACAAGCGCTGATTGTATGATCTTAAATAATAAGATTTACGAAGAATGGCTTGTGATGGATACATATCATCTTGTCCTGCAACTTGGCTTGGATCCGGTCGAGTTTGCTAAAAAAATGGCTAAAAGTACGCAGAAGCTTGCTCCTGCTATACAGTTTGGTTTTAAAGAGACAGCAGAAACAGGGCTACCTCCAAAACTATTCACGCCATCCTCTGATGAGTTCGAGATAGGGGAGTTCATGCAGCTTGTATTCAATCGAATTTGGGCTCGGCGCTCATTTAACTTTGTTCGGGAATATTATGAGGAAAATGCAGTCGTTCATTATGTGTGCAACAAGGATGTAATCGGAGTAAGTGAAATTCAAGGAATGTTCATGAGCCTCTTTGCCTCCATACCGAATGGGAAGGTGATTCTTGAGAGGGTAACTTGTAATAGACGCGGCTCTGACAGTGATTGGGATGTAGCGGTTCGCTGGAGAATACAAGGCGTGCACGAAGGAACGGGATACTTCGGAGCCCCTAGCGGAAAAGCCATTGATATTGCCGGCATCAGCCACTATAAAATCCGTAATGAAAAAATCTCGGAGGAATGGCTATTGTTTGATGGAATGGAAGTCTTGCGTCAAATCTATTTGCCTGATGAAAACGAATCACAACAAGATGGGGAATCCACAATGGATGATGGGAATTTTACCGGCGTATCATGATTGCCAGTTGACGGCTGTGCTGCAGCCGTCTCTTCACTAAACAACGATTAGGGGGAAAATAGGATGGAATATATGAAAAAAGCGGACGTATTTGAACAGACCTCTTCACATGACGTGGAACAAACGGTGAAGTCGATTATTGAAAATGTAAAAGCAGGCGGGGATGATGCCGTACGGGAATATGAAAAAAAATTCGGTGATTCCGATCGTCCGGTCCGGGTTAGTGAAGAGGAGATCGAGCATTGTATCAGGACTCTTCCAGAAGAGGTAAAGGTGCTGATCGATCGAGTCGTGGAAAGAGTATCCGATTTTGCTAAAGCACAGTTGAGCTGCCTCACTCCATTCGAAAAGGATTTTGGCGAGGGCATTAAGATGGGACATAGAATCGTACCGATCGAAAAGGTGGGGGCTTATGTTCCAGGGGGGAGATTCCCGTTATTATCATCAGGACCCATGGTCGTTGCACCGGCAAAGGTAGCAGGAGCAAAAAGAATCGTTGCAGCAAGCCCGGCCAATTATGAAGGCGGTATCCATCCGGCCGTTTTATATGGCTTGATCCGCTCCGGTGCTACAGACATTTTTGCAATTGGCGGGGCGCAGGCCATCGCTGCCATGGCATATGGAACAGAATCCATCCCGGAAGTGGATATCATCGCTGGACCAGGAAACCGGTTTGTAGCAGAAGCAAAACGTCAAGTGTTCGGTAAAGTGGGCATAGACCTTATTGCCGGACCAAGTGAAGTGATGGTTTTTGCTGATGATTCGGCTTCACCTCAGAAAATAGCGGCCGATTTACTTGCCCAGGCAGAACACGATCCGTACGCACGGGCCATTCTTGTCACAATGTCCAGAACGGTTGCCGAAGAAACGGAAAAAGCAATCGAAGGCTTTTTGAAAACCTTCTCACCATCTTCCCCTGCACACGAATCATGGGAAAAAAGAGGGGAAATCATTTATGCAGATTCATTACAAGAAGGACTGGATATTTGCAATGATTATGCCATTGAACATCTGCATTTGCATATCCAAAATAGCCGTGAATTGATGGATAAACTAAATAATTATGGATCATTATTCCTTGATGAAGGCAGTTCCGTCGTCTTCTCTGACAAAGTCTCTGGAACGAACCATACATTGCCGACGCAAAAGGCAGCAAGATATACAGGGGGACTTTGGGCAGGAAGTTATGTGAAGGTCATGACCCATCAGGAAATCACAGGTCAAGGCATTCAATTCCTGGCATCCCATGCGGAAGATCAATCCGAAATCGAAGGCTTGGAAGGCCATAAATTATCGGCCACTGTCAGGTTGACAGAATGTGCTTCTAAATGATTATGATTGCTGAAAACGCATTCAATTAAGGAATGCCTCTGCTGCAGCCCTTGAAGAAATGGATACTCCCACTCTGCCTGAAATGCCAGGTGGATGGGCTGTATCTGCAGATTAGATTTTAACCCTGGAAAATATACAAGAATATGTGTAAATACTAATAGCATCGCCTTTCTGTCCAGTGGGACGAGAGGGAGGGGAATGAAAGGGTGGAATATATGGACAAAACTAATAAAATTAATAATCGGAAAGAAACCATCTTATTCTTTATCATTAGCTTGTTGTTCTTTGTCACCATTACCGCATTTGATCCATTTATCTCCTCTTATGCTAAAGATCTTGGGTTCGATTCAGTTATTATAGGCAGTATAATCGGAATTTCAGGGATTGTGGCCTTATTGACACGACTTCCGATAGGTGTATTTTCGGATATGCTGCATAAACGAAGATTGTTTATCCAAATGGGGTTGCTGATAACGATTGTAATGTGGACGCTAGCCTTTTTTATACCTAATGCTACTACATTGTACCTTGGGAAAATTTCGGATGGTTTAACTGGTTCCACCTGGGTTATTTACAATGTTATGTTCGCTTCTTATTTTGGTGTGAAGGAAGCTGCAAAAGCAGTGGCGATATTGGGTGTTGCATCGCCGGTTGGCTCCATACTAGGGACAACCATCGGTGCATTAGTGGCCAATAGTTATGGGTATCGGTATAGCTTTTTAGTAGCGGTGGCCGCCGCCATACTTGCGTTTGTTTTAACATTTTTCACAAAAGACCTCAGCATTAAAGGGGTAAAAGTAAAATACGATAAAAAAATACTTGTCGAGCAAATCACCGATAAAAAAATCTGGGTCATTTCCGTTTTGGCAACGATTGCTTTGATGGTCACCATTGGAACAAGGGATACGTTCACACCTTTAGTTGCAACCGACCTTGGAGCCAATCCGCTATTGATTGGCATGCTGGCAAACACACATCTGATCATATATGGCTTAGCCGCAGGATTATGCGGAGCCCTTTTTTATAAAAAAATCGGTTTAATGAATACGGCGATTTTGGGAGCGGTATTACAAGGGGTCATCATCATATTGATTCCTTATGCTGAAAATTTAACGATGCTTTTTCTATTGCAGGCATTCCAAGGTTTTGGTTACGGGCTGATCTTTACGGTCGTCACTTCCTGGGCTGTTGAAAATATCCCGGAGATTAAACAATCTACGAGAATGGGCCTGTTCCAAAGTTTATATTCGGCTGGAATGTTTTTGGGACCCGTCCTAATTGGCATCTTGATTGAAGTGTTTTCAAGATCCACAGGTTACCTGATCATGGGGGCATTATCAATTGCTTCAACCATTCTTATCAAAACCTCCATAAAACGCTCAAAAAAAGAAGCTTCCAATGAAGAATTTCCTCTTGAAGAGATGCTGATTAATAGAAAATGATTCTTTGAAACAGGAAAGAGCAGACCTTAACGGGTCTGCTCTTTTTTAGTTTGAGTCGGATCCTATATTTAATAAAACTACTATGTCATTTAAGGCTGAGCGTCAAATTAATATTAATTAATATTTGGTTTTGTACACAATGTTTTACCTGAAAATTAATAATTGGGGCGGGTGTGCGAGACTCCTGCGGGAAAAGCGCGTCAAGGGGAGACCCCGCAGGCGCATGCCGAGGAGGCTCGCGGACCGCCCGTGGAAAGCGAGTGCCCTACGTTCCAATCGACGCTGGTAAATCTTGATAATCTAAGACTATCATAGGGTCCAATTTACTTCACGTTATCAATAAAATGCATGCAGATTGTCTTAATGGCCATAATGATTTTTATTCACAAAATTTCATTAATATTGACCGTATCAATCTATGACTTTATCATAACAGCAGGATAATGATAATCATTTTCAATTATGATTAACTCGTTAAGAAGGTATAGATGACGGGAAGGGTGCAAAATATGAGGGAATCTAGAAAAGTAAGAACGTTTGGGGGAGGAGCATTCATCCTGTTACTTGCTATTATGGTGATGTTATCAGGATGTAATAATTCTCAAAAAACAACAGAAGCAGAGAAAACTTCTGCTGATACAAGTAATCAAGAAATAAGGACGATTAAGCATGAAATGGGAGAAACGGAAATGAAAGATACTCCGAAAAAAATAGTTACACTTGAGTTATCTTTCGTTGATTCTTTAAATGCCCTAGGGATAAAACCTATCGGGATATCGGATGACAACAAAAAAGAGATGATTACAAAACTTGTAGGTCAAGAGATGGATTATACTTCTGTAGGAACACGCGAGCAGCCTAATTTAGAGGTGATCAGTTCTTTACAGCCGGATTTAATCATTGCGGATGCTGAGCGGCATAAAGGGATTTATAAAGATTTACAGCAGATTGCTCCTACCATCGTTTTAAAAAGTCGGGAATCTACCTATCAAGAAAATCTGGATTCATTTAAAACGATTGCAAAGGCAGTAAACCAGGAAGATGCTGCAGCAAAAAGATTGAGCGAGCATGAAAAAACGATTAAGGAACTTAAATCAAAGCTTACTGTTGATTCAAATATGACGGTTTTACCAGCAGTTGTACGAGATACTTCATTCCAAGCCCATACTTCATCTTCTTATGATGGAGAATTGCTTGAGCGCATGGGATTGAAAAATGCCATTCAGCAGGAACTGCCACATGCTGAGATGAATCTGGAGCAGCTTGTCGAGATTGATCCGGATGTGCTGCTTTTAGCGAACAATGAGGGTAAGTTACTTACTGATGAGTGGAAAGACAATCCTCTTTGGAAAGACTTGAAGGCTGTAAAAAACGGACAAGTGTATAGTGTTGATCGAGATTTATGGACGAGATACCGCGGTGTTGTATCCGCAGAGGCCATTGCTAAAGACACTTTAAAAATGCTTGGAGAAGAATAGACGAACAAAAGCGAAGTAAGAGATCCCATTCTTACTTCGCTTTCCATTAGGATTAAATTTTGTCAGGAAGTGTGTTGTATGGTCAATGGAAACTGTAGGTAGAAGTAAACTGAAAGTATTATGTACGGCTATAGCTGGAATCGTTTTGTTAATTTTAGGCATCCTGGCGAGTATTTCTGTGGGAGCGGCCGATATTGATGCATCAATGGTTTTGAAGTCCTTTTTTGATGCCGACTCGTCCAAGGAACAGACTATTATCAGGACTCTTCGATTGCCACGAGCTTTAGTTGGGGCGTTGGTCGGTGCTAATTTAGCGGTAGCGGGTGCTCTCATGCAGGCTATTACCCGGAATTCATTAGCTTCTCCGCAAGTGTTTGGTGTTAATGCCGGTGCCTCATTTTTTATTGTGTCAGCTTTTGTTTTCTTTCCTAACCTTTCTTCCGTGTCTCTAGTATGCGTTGCATTCATTGGTGCAGCAATGGGAGGGATGGCAGTCTATTCTTTTGCTACGGGAGGAGGAATGACCCAAGTGAAGCTGGCATTGGCTGGAATGGCTGTTCACTTTTTTTTATCTTCTTTAACGCAAGGCATGATCATATTTAGTGAACAAGCGAAAGATGTGCTCTATTGGTTAGTCGGGTCTATTAGTGGAAAAACATGGGCGCACGTGAACATGATCCTTCCTTGGTCTCTTTTCGGTCTGCTTGTTGCTGCCATATTCTCTCGCTCTGTTTCCATCCTTGTCTTAGGAGAAAATATGGCGCAGGGACTTGGGCAGCGGGTGTACCGAATCCGTATTTTGGCAGGAATATTGGTGATCATTTTGGCAGGATCTTCGGTTGCCGTCGCAGGCCCAGTGGGATTTGTGGGATTGATCATTCCTCATATCGTCAGGAGACTGGTGGGCGGGGATTATCGAAGAATCATCCCTTTTTCTGCATTATTCGGCGCTTTACTCTTAGTTTACGCAGATATTCTCGCACGTTTCATCGCTTATCCTTTTGAGTCGCCGGTAGGCATCGTAACCGCTATAATCGGTGCGCCATTCTTTCTTTATTTAGCGAAGAGAGGGAGGAATATTAAGCAATGAAACTAAAACGGACATTTGGGTTGAAATCAACTTTGTCCCCTTATTCCATTATCCTGTTGCTGACTGTTACCGTGCTGATTTTAGCAATCGTGAGCCTGGGCTTAGGGGCCATTTATATTTCACCTTTAGAAATTCTCCAAAATTTCCTTGGAAATGGCATGCAAAGCCAGACATTCATTCTGCACAACTATCGCATACCGCGCATTCTAATTGCCGTGATAGTGGGGGCCGGATTGGCAACGGCCGGGGCCATTCTGCAAGGAGTCCTTCGAAATCCGCTGGCTTCTCCAGATGTGATTGGGGTAACAAAAGGGGCCGGATTGGCAGCAGTTATCGTCATTGTTTTATTTCCGCAATCGCCCATTTTCATACTGCCTCTTTCAGCCTTTATCGGAGCGGCGGTCATGGCGGCCATTTTGATGATATTTGTTTATAAAAAAGGAGCACAACCAAATACGCTAGCTTTGGTCGGAATCGCTTTAGGGGCCATATGTCAAGCTGGCATAGAGTATTTCATGGTCAAGTTCCCGGATGATGTAAACACGACACTGCTGTGGTTGACTGGCAGTCTATGGGGAAGAGGATGGGATCAAGTATTCATTTTGCTTCCATGTCTTGTGCTTGTACCGGTATTGATTGCATTAACTTCTAAAATGGATGTACTGAGCCTTGGAGACGATATAGCTACAGGTCTCGGTGAAAGGTCAAAATTACTGCGTTATATATTGTTAAGTGTTTCTGTCATATTGATCGGAGTCTGTGTAGCTGCGGTTGGTTCGATCGGGTTCATTGGTTTGATCGCCCCCCATATTGCAAGGAGAGTGGTAGGGTCAAAATTCAAGGTTTTACTTCCCGCTTCAGCTCTTTTTGGTTCGATCTTTCTACTTGTTGCCGATAGCCTGGGAAGAGGATTATTCCCTCCAATAGAAATCCCCGCCGGAATTATCACTGCGGTGATTGGTGTACCATATTTTTTATATCTATTGCGCCGTGAAAGAAAAATAACATAAGGAAGGCTGAATATCATGACAACATTATCAGCAGAGCATCTTTCGCTCTCTTATGGGGCAACTCAAATCATTGATAATATTGATTTGGAAATTCCTGAAGGTAAGATCAGTATAATCATTGGTTCCAATGGTTGTGGCAAATCTACGATTCTGCGGTCTCTAGCTAGATTATTGATGCCGCAGCAAGGCACGATCTATTTAGATGGAAAGGCCATTCATCAGCAATCTTCCAAAGAAGTGGCCAAGAAATTGGCCATCTTACCCCAAGCTCCGGAAGCTCCGGAAGATATAACCGTTAAAGAATTATGCTATTATGGCAGGCATCCGCACAAAGGCTTATTTTCCAGACAAACCCCAGAAGATCATAGGATTGTCGACCGTGCCTTATCAGCAACAAAAATGACGGAGTTCGCTGATCGGACATTGGATGCATTATCTGGAGGACAAAGGCAAAGAGCATGGATTTCGATGGCCTTGGTACAAGAAACCGACCTTTTACTGTTAGATGAACCGACAACCTATCTAGATTTAGCGCACCAAATTGAAATATTGGAATTACTGCGCGATTTAAACGAAACGTATGGACGCACGATTGTCATGGTTCTGCATGATTTGAATCAAGCGGCACAGTATGCCGATCATCTGATTAGCATCAAGCAGGGAAAAATCTATAAAGAGGGACCGCCTGAAACGGTATTCACAAAAGAGATGATCAAGGACGTTTTCAGACTGGAATGCTGTATTATTGAAAACCCTGTTGATCAAACGCCTCTATGCATTCCCATTGGTTTATCTCAGGATTGAAAAACTAATTCTGATAAAGTTAGAGATGCATGTAGAGTCTATCGAAGTCAAAAAAACATCAGGGGGATTTCCCATCCCCCTGATGTTTTTTTGTTCTTATTTATTTCCTGGGGCAGGTTGATCGACCCCTGTAATTCTATGTCTATGCCCATCATCTTCCGTTGTATAAAAATCATAGTAATGAACATGCATTCCATTTCCAACCGGAATGGGCGGTCCCGAATATGCCTTATAATAATGGGAATGTCCATCCTCAAATAACACATATCCTTCAGTATAATGAATATGTCCTCCCTCTTGTGATGAAATTGGCGGGGATGTTACATCTAAACATTGATGGACATGGCCGTCCGCTATGGAAGTATAATCAACAGATCCATGATTGTGATGTGGTACAAACCCAGATACAAAATCATTTTTTCCTACCTTATTCAATCTCTTCACCCCTTGTACATAATAAAAAACGTTTTATAAAACATATGCTTGGAACAACAAGATGATTCTTAACGACAAATTTATGGAAGGAGGGGTTAAAACGTGGAAAACCAGAATCATAATATAATAATTCCACAGTTAAATGTTAAAATGGAAAGACTTATATATTAAAGGAGACTACTATTTTGGAAGCCAAATGTATTACATTCTATGAATTTGGGGATCCGCAAACGGTTTTAAAAGTTGAAAATAAATGTATTCAAAAACCTTTCGAGGGGGAAGTCCTCGTTCGGATGATCACACGTCCCATTAATCCGTCTGACTTGCTGCCCATTCGCGGTGCCTATTCCCACCGAATCCCTTTGCCTTCCATACCTGGTTATGAAGGGGTCGGCATTGTAGAAGAGGTGGGTCCAGCGGTTTCGAAAGAGCTGATAGGCAAGCGAGTTCTGCCTTTGCGCGGTGAAGGGACCTGGCAGGATTATGTTAAAACATCAGCGGAGCTGGCAATCGTCATTCCGGATTCGATTGAAGACCATATAGCAGCGCAATTATATATAAACCCGATAACTGCATGGCTTATCTGTACTGAAGTATTAACTTTGAAACCGGATGATGTATTACTCGTAAATGCTTGCGGATCTTCCATTGGCCGTATACTCGCCCAGTTATCCAAGATTCTTGGATTTAAGCTGATTGCTGTAACGAGAAACGATAAGTATACGGAAGAACTGCTTGAACTTGGTGCGTCATATGTGATTGATACATCCCGATCATCATTGCATGATACAGTGATGGAAATGACGAATGGTCGCGGTGCGAAAGCGGCCATAGATTCAGTGGGCGGCATCGATGGTTCAGAACTAGCTTTTTGTGTACGGCCTAAGGGCATCTTATTAACGATTGGCCTTTTATCAGGACAGTCTGTGAATTGGGCGGAAATTTCACAAAGGACAAAAGTGGATGTTAGAATGTTTCATCTTCGGCATTGGAATCAGCAGGCTTCCGTTCGAACTTGGCATGAAACATTTAACCTTTTGATGGGGTTCATTGCAGATGAAAAGTTGAAGTTCATGATGCCGGATTCCCACTACAGCCTTCAAGATGTTCAAGAAGCGATTATTGTCACGAGCAATAAAGGGAAGATATTTTTAAGCAGCTGATTTCGCAAAGGATAACTACTTAATTGAAGGAAGCATTCATCTTGGTGCTCTTCCAATAGGTTCCTAAGGTAAAGGGAAATGGCCCCTGATAATATGGAATTACTTGATTACCTGTAAGGTGCTAGTTTAGAATGCGGAATAGGACATGTTGATACTGATACAACTTTGGAGGAAATACTTATGAAAACAATATATGTGAATGCTACATTTTTTACGATGGACAAGGAAAACCAAATCATTGAAAACGGCATGATGATTGTACAAGATCATACCATATCCTACATCGGCCAGCATGATGAACAACAATTGGCAGATGCAGATCAAGTGGTCAACCTTGGCGGAAAATGGATCATGCCAGGCCTTGTGAATGCCCATTCGCATATTGTAATGACCCTTTTACGCGGTATCGGGGACGATATGCTGCTGAAGCCATGGCTTGAAACGAAAATATGGCCGATCGAAAGCCAGTTTACAACGGAAATCGCCTCTGTAAGTTCACAGCTAGGCATTATGGAAATGATGAAATCAGGAACCACGACATTTTCGGATATGTTCAATCCTAATGGAATAGATGCAGGTGCTGTCATGGAGACGATAGGCGAAACAGGAATGCGCGGAGCCTTTTCCTATACGATCTTCAGCTTGGGTACAGAAAAAGACCAGAAAGCGAACCTCATGGGGGCTGAGCAGTTTTCAAAAAACTATAAAGCATTTGCCGATGGCCGCCTGACTACCATGGTCGCACCGCATAGCCCATATGCCTGCACACCTGAAGCGATCATGGAAAGTGCACGAATTGCAAAAGAGAATGATTTGATGGTGCACATCCACGTATCGGAAACGGACTTTGAAATCCTCGACATCGAAAAACGGTACGGATCCCGTCCTGTCGAGCACCTTCGCCGTCTAGGCCTGTTCGATCAGCCTACCGTCATGGCACATGGAGTGGTCCTTAATGATGAAGAGCGGGCGATCCTAAAACAGCATGATGTTCGCGTTGCCCATAATCCAATCAGTAACCTGAAGCTCGGATCTGGGATAGCAGATGTCGTCAGCCTTCTTGATGCAGGCATTAAAGTGGGAGTGGCAACAGATGGCGTCGCCTCCAATAACAACTTCGATATGTTCGAAGAAATGAGGACAGCCGCATTACTGCAAAAAGGCATGTATAAGGATGCCACAAAATTCCCTGCCCAAACAGCACTCGCCATGGCCACAAGAATGGGCGCCGAAGCGATAGGCATGGGTCACACAGGATCACTGGAAGCTGGTAAAAAAGCGGATTTCATCACCATTTACCCATATAACAAAGAACACCTGCAGCCACTGAGTGAAGCCTATTCGCACCTGCTTTATGCAGCACGCGGAAATGACGTATGTGATGTTTACATCGATGGCAAAATGGTCGTGAAAGATGGCCGCTGCTTAACGATCGATGAAGAAAAAGTAATCGCCGAAACCAATCGTCTGCAAGGAACCCTATCACGATAACACTGATGGGAGAACAACCGGATGCCCAAAGAAAGGAGCTGCCATTTGCAGCTCCTTTTTTTTATGGGTTGGGGAGTAAATATTTAGAGGTAAAAAAGGAATGGCCGCTAGTATTGTGGAATAAATGGTTTACTTAGAAATCTGTTGTGAGTCCAGTTACGAAGTAAGCCAGCTAAAAATAGTAATATAATGGGGACGGCAAAAACGTTAAAAACGAGAAAATGCCGCTGACCGCAAGATGAGCCAACTGCTAATCAGCAAGCAGCTGGATAAAAAAACTTAAATCGCATGGTTCATGAATTACTGAAAATCTACGTATTAATTATTCACGATTTTCCTATTTCGTTTCTTCGAGGGAAATGGTTGAAAAAGGAGGACAAGATGAATGGACAGGGAATCTTCATTATTAAAAGAGCATTTGTATCAGCTGGAGGAGAAATTGTTAAAATCTGAAGTTCGTACATCTCCAGAAGTGCTTTCATCCTTATTGAAAGATGATTTCTTTGAGTTCGGCAGTTCGGGTAACATATGGTCAAAAAGCGATTTTATGGGGCAAGAGGGAGCCGGAGCGGTGAACATGACATTAAGTCAATTTGAGATGCATCGATTGTCTGATGATACCGTGCTAACTACATACCGGATTTTTGATGAAGATAAGCTGGAACATACCTTAAGAAGTTCAATCTGGAAATGTGCGAATGGAAGATGGCAAATGTTTTTTCATCAAGGTACAAAAACAAAAGGGCTCCTTTAAGCTTTTTTTTTATGAAAAAGAAAGTTTTTAAATTTTGAAAGGTACATGAGTTTTCCTAGCATGAAAACTATTTCACTAAAATGATAGGGGTGGATGAAGTTGATTTTTCGTACCATTGATACGGACAAGGATAAAGATACTATCATTAATTTCCGGAAAGATTCCTTTGTTGTAAGTTTTGGAACTGATGCTGGTTTTGGAGATGAACATGCCTATTTGCAACGAATGGAAGAAAGGGTCCGCAAATTTCCGGATGGACAGGTGATCATTGAAAAGGACCAAGAACCGATTGGACAAATGGAACTTCAAATTCGGGAGTATGAAGGAACTGAAATTGGCTATGTGAATCTATTTTATCTTATTCCCGAATACCGCAGTAAAGGCCTTGGCAAGGAATTGGTTCGCTACGCAGAAAACTTTTTCAGGCAATTTAATGTATCCGAATATCACTTAAGGGTTTCTCCGGATAATCAAAGGGCGATTTCTTTATATACGAATTCAGGCATGGTGAAGATAAGGGAAGAAAATGAAAAATACCCTGTATGGAGAATGAGTAAATCATTATATTAATATAATTAAAAAGTATCAATTCACTATACTATGAAACTATTTAGAGCGATGAAAAATATGGTTGACTTTAGCGAAATTAGAATATATAGTGAAGGACATAATTAAATATAACGTTAATTCTTATCAAGAGATGTGGAGGGACTTGGCCCTATGATACCTCGGCAGCGGGTTTTTACTTTTGTAAAAATACTGTGCTAATTCCAACGGACGAAAGTTTGAAAGATAAGAAGGAGCTTTTCTTAGATAATTAATTTAAGAGTTTACTCTTTTTTATGTCTAAAAGAGGCCTCTTCTGTCTGATGACGGAAGAGGCCTCTTTTGTTTATTCAAAATGTATATGGTTATTTGGAGAATTGGTGCAATTACTCGTGAGTTTGACAGAATTTAACCCTATCATTATGAAGCGTTGCAAAGCTCTTCTCTCTGGATAAGGAATTCGTACAAATAAACAGCATGGGGGGAGATTGGATGATTGAGTTTCAAGGTGTTAAAAAGGTTTATCAAACAAAGAAACAGACTGTCGAGGCTTTGAAGGGCATTGATTTGACAGTGGAAAAGGGGGATATATTCGGGGTAGTCGGTTATAGCGGGGCCGGAAAGAGTACGTTGATCAGGTTGGTGAATTTGCTTGAACATCCTTCAGATGGTTCGGTGGTTGTTGGGGGCAAGGATTTAACCAAATTAAGCCCGAAGGAATTACGGGCAGAAAAGAAAAAAATCGGGATGATCTTTCAGCATTTCAACTTACTAAACTCAAAAACTGTTTTTGATAATATTGCCATGCCGCTGGTTTTATCGGGAACTCCAGCTAAGGAAATCAAAGAACGTGTAGGCGAGCTATTGGAGTTCGTTGGCTTATCGAGCAAAGCAAAGAGTTATCCGGAACAACTATCCGGCGGGCAAAAGCAGCGGATCGGCATTGCGAGGGCGTTGGCTACGAATCCATCGATCTTATTGTGTGATGAAGCTACGTCGGCATTGGATCCACAAACAACGAGTGCAGTTCTGCAGCTCTTAAAAAAAATTAATAAAGAATACAATATCACCATTTTGCTAATCACTCATGAGATGTCTGTCATTCGGGAAATTTGCAATAAGGTAGCGGTCATGGAGGGCGGCTGCGTCGTTGAACAAGGTTCGGTTTTCGAAGTTTTTGCCAAGCCGCAAACGGATATTGCAAAAAACTTCGTGAGAACGGTCATACATGACGAAATTCCACAAAGTTTCTTAAAAAGCATAGGGTCCCATATCCCGATTATTTGGAAAATTAATTTTATTGGAACTACTTCGGGTACTCCTTTACTTTCAACCATCTCGAAGAAATATGATGTTCATTTAAGTGTCTTATCAGCCAATATTTCTGAAATCCAGGAAACTCCTTTCGGGAATTTGATCATCGAAGTGACGGGGAGCAAAAATGAGGTCGACAAGGCTTATCAATATATTAAAGATGAGGGGATTCTCGTCCAGGAGGTGCAAGTATAAATGGGTAATACGCTTTGGGGAATGGAAATAACGGCAGACCAGCTGTCGACAGCTTTCGGTGACACACTTTATATGGTAGCCATCTCATTGATATTTTCCGGATTGATCGGGCTTCCGCTCGGTATCCTGCTTGTCATTACAAGAAAGGGTCACATCCTGGAGAATAAATGGATTTTTAATGTATTGAACCCGATCATCAATATCCTGCGGTCCGTTCCTTTCATCATCTTGCTTGTAGCACTCATTCCGTTTACAAGAATGATTGTCGGCAGTGCGATCGGAACGAATGCGGCCATTGTTCCGCTAATCTTTTACGCGGCTCCTTATATTGCCCGGCTTGTGGAAAACTCGCTGTTGGAAGTGGACAAAGGGATCATCGAGGCAGCTCAGGCGATGGGGGCGACAACATGGCAAATCATTTACCGCTTTTTGATTCCCGAGGGACTTAGTTCGTTAATCCTGACATTTACAACAGCGACTATCGGGCTTGTTGGATCTACCGCGATGGCAGGTGCCGTCGGTGCAGGCGGGGTCGGGGATTTAGCCTTGGCTTACGGTTACCAAAGGTTCGATACGATGACGATGATCGTCACAGTGGCGGCGCTCGTGATCATCGTTCAATTATTGCAATCCACCGGGAATTTTGTTTCAAGAAAAATCAGAAGAAGATAAAACTAACAGGAGGCAGGAAAAATGAAAAAAATCTTATTAACGATCATGGTATTGGCATTGGCCATCGTGGCTTCAGCATGCGGGAATGAAGAGGGTGCATCAGGGAGTTCGGGTGATGTGAAAACAGTGAAAGTCGGTGTCAGCAGCGGGGATACGAGAACATGGGAATACATTGTCGACTTGGCGAAAGAGGACGGACTTAATATCGAACTGGTCACTTTCAATGATTATATCCAACCGAACCTTGCGTTAAGCGAAGGTGAAATTGATGCCAATTCATTCCAGACCGTCGCCTATTTCGATGAATTCGTTCAAGATCAAAATCTGAAATTGGAGGCCATCGGGTCGACTGTCATTGCACCTATGGGCCTTTATTCGAAAAAACATAAAAGTCTCAAAGATCTTCCGGATGGTGCTACGGTAGCCGTTCCGAATGAAGCAACAAACTTTGGCCGTGCACTGCTCCTGCTTCAGGAAGCTGGATTGATTACATTGAAAGAAGAATTCAATGGATCGGGATCATTGGAAATCATTAAGGAAAATCCGAAAAACTTGAAAATCCAGCCTGTTGCTGCCGGCAATACACCGCGTCTATTGGATGATGCCGATGCTTCAGCCATCAATAATAACTTTGCCGTCGAAGCAGGCCTTACATTAAAAGATTCTTTATTCCATGAAAGTAAAACGGCGAAACCATATATTAATATCATTGCAGTTAAAAAGGGTAATGCCGATCGTCCTGAGCTGCAAAAATTAGTGGAGCTTTATCAATCGAAAGAAGTGGAAGCGTTCATTGAAAAAACGTTTAAAGGAAACACCATTCCTGCCTATGTTTCAGTAGATGAATTAGTGAATTACCAGGATGCATGGACAAAACCAGCTAATGAAAAGTAATGGATGTATTCAAGAAAAAGGGGAGATTAAGACATGGCGAGAGAATCAGTGCTGAAGCAGCATAAGCAAATCATTGAAGATCATATCGACCTTCATTCCGAATTATATATCGAAACGAGCCAAGCCATTCATGCCAAACCTGAAATTGGAAATCAAGAGTTCTTCGCTTCGGATACATTAACCGGAATACTTCAAAATGAAGGATTTGAAGTGACCCGCAATATTGCCGGGCATGAAACAGGGTTCATCGCCAAAAAAACCTCTTCAAAGAAAGGACCTACAATTGCCTTTTTAGCCGAGTATGATGCATTGCCCGGTTTAGGCCATGCTTGCGGCCATAATATCATCGGCACAACGAGTGTGGCGGCAGGCATTTCCCTGGCTCAAGTGCTGGAGGAAACGGGCGGAGAGGTGATCGTTTTCGGAACACCGGCTGAAGAGGGCGGGCCGAATGGAAGTGCAAAAGGAAGCTTTGTGAAGCACGGTCTATTTGATGGGGTGGATGCGGCCATCCTTATCCATCCTGCAGGAAAAACGGGTGTAACAAGTCCGTTTTTGGCTGTCGACCCCCTTGATTTTCATTTTTACGGGAAGTCAGCACATGCAGCAGCTGCACCTGAAGAAGGCGTGAATGCGCTTGACGGGGTGATTCAGCTGTTCAATGGCATTAATGCTTTGCGCCAGCAGCTCCCGGCCGAGGTCAAAATTCACGGAATCATCACCAATGGCGGGGAAGCGCCTAACATCATTCCTGAATATGCTTCCGCCAGATTTTACATTAGAGCAACAACGTGGAAACTTTGCCAAGAAGTATCCAATAAAATACGTGCTGTTGCTGAAGGGGCGGCACTTGCCACAGGAAGCACGGTTAAAGTGGAACGTTTCCAAAATGAAGTACTCGATTTTGTCATCAATCCAGTTCTGGATGGACTGCTAAAAGAAGAACTGACTCAATTAGGGGAAGCGGTGGCTCCTCGAAAAGAGAGTGGCTTTGGCTCGACGGATGCAGGTAATGTAAGCCATGTAGTGCCGACAGCACATCCTTATATAAAAATTGGACATGATGAGTTGATTGCCCATACGAATGAATTCCGCGACTGTGCCAAATCTCCTGCTGGAGACAAAGCCATCCTGACCGGAGCAAAAGCTCTAGCACTTACGGGGTATAAATTGCTTTCGGATAAAGACCTGTTAGATCAAGTGAAAGCGGCATTTCATGAAGCGAAGCAAACGGAAAAATTTTGAGTAGCAGCCATTATTTTTTCGATTCTTGTATAATCGCCTAATAACCTTATTATCTCGTTAATCCCTGTGATTCTTGCGTTATACATTATTGTCACGAACAGTTATAAGTAAAGGAATGAATTTTATTTGTTTCTTTCTTATTCTGTTCTTTTTATTTCCCGTCTTTTTCTGCATAAAATCCTTTAAATTCTTACTTAATTGAGTAACTTCTTTCCTGACATTTCAGATTCCCCCTACAATTTTTCACTCTATAACAATTGGTATAGCAGGTTTAGCCTTTACTTGTTGACATTTTAGTACGGTCGTACTAAAATGTGGGTATGGTGAAAACAAAAGATAAAATCATTCGAAAATCAGTAGAACTTATCTCTCTATATGGTTATGTTAATTTTTCTATCGGAAATGTTGCTAAGGAGGTACAGGTAAGTAAAGGTGTTGTAAATTACCATTTCCCTCAGAAAGAATTATTATTGGAAGCAATAATTACTCAATATTATGAAAAAGCGGCCATTTATATGGGAGAGCACATAATCTTGGAGGAAGATGCAAAAAGGATGTTAGAATCATACATCGAGTCTAACTTAAGATTCGTGTCGGAAAATAAAGCAGAAACATTGGCAATAACGGAAATAGTGCTTAACGGAAGAAATGAAAACGGAGAATTGATCTTTGTGGATGAAAATAACACCATATTAAATCCACTAATCGAGATTTTTCAATACGGGCAGGATGTTGACAGGAGTTTTAGAAAATTTCCTCCTGAAATAATGGCTAGAGCAGTTAGAAACGTAATTGATAGCTTTAGTTCAACAATCGCAAAAGAAGAAATAACTGATATTGATTCTGCAATAATGGAAATAAAAACCATATTTGATAAAGCCACCGAAAGAAGTGATTAATAATGTCTAAAATTACGAATGAAGTACTAAGATTTATAGGGATTGTCCTATTTATATTTGCAGTTCAGGGATTGATAAGACCGTTGTTCAACATGTTTTTTGGTCATTCGTTAACTTTTAACTTATTCTCTCTTCCAAGTACAGCTTCACTCGTCCTCTATGTGATCATTTTAGTATTAGGAATATGGTTAGTTAAAAAGACAAAACCATTTGACAGTGAAAAAAAATAATGGCTTTATAAAACATTGCCTTTTCCCCAGGAAAAAAATAGTTGACTACGGAGCATGTAGTTAGTATTATAATAATACCGAGTAGTTAAATAGGAATTATAGGTTAATTGACCGGAAAACCGGAGACTTTTCTTTCATGTAAAGAGGTGTCTCCGGTTTTTTTGTGAATGGGCAAGTCAATACGTATTAAAAGGAGGATTTATCATGGGGACATTATTGCGTAAAGCCATTGAGAAAAAAAGGAACTTCCTGATCAACAAGTTGATTAACAAGGGAGTTTACAAAAAGAATGACATCCATCTATTTGAATTGACCTTAACCGATTTAGAGAATGAATATATTAAAATAAGTAAAATTGAGGAGAAGGAATCCGACGATCATTCCCCCTGTCTAAGGAAACATTTCATATTCTATGAGAATAGAAGGAGAGGGTGAAATGGGGAAGGGCTTGGAAGAAAGGCGGAAGGAATTAATCTATAAACTTATGATCCATACTGTAAATAAAACGGTGGAACAGCTTATGAAGTTAACCTTGAAAGAATTGGAAAAAGAATATAAAAAGGTTCAAAATGACTGTCACCCCCATAGTGATGCGGGTTCTATACATTGGGTCCATACAAAACGGCAGTAGGGTGAATGTGGAACATTAATTCACCATAAAAAATTTCATCATTTTGCTAACGGCTGCTTGTGCTGATTCTGCATGATATTTTGAATGGTAAGGGTCGCTGAATCCGTGTTCCCCCATGAATTTATGAACTTCGACATCCTTACTTACTAAAGCTGAAATTAACTCATCGACATTAAATGATGGCTCTTCTAGTGGGAAAAATAGCAGTGCAGGGCATCGTGGCGCCAATTCTGCATAATTCCTAATACGCGAACCGTAGTAACCAACAATTCCATCGACACACTCTTCCTCACTGCACAGCCAAGCTACAGTTGCCCCTGCACTGAATCCAAGAATGAAAATCTTTTGGTATTCATTTTTTATATCCGATAATATATCCTTTATCTTATATAAAGCATCCATGAAACCTACGTTCTCCATAAAATGTCGATAAGCAGCATCCTCTTGGGAATAATCAAATGGCATCCCACGTCCTAACAAATCCGGACAGATCACATCAAAACCTTGATTTGATAATAACTCACAATAACCCTGCATATGTTGATTCAGTCCATATATTTCGTGAATGACAATGATGACAGTATCGGACTTTTTCTGTATGTGCAGCATTTTTTACCTCCTTATGCGAATTTCTTCTATTATAAATACAGCCGTCTCCCTTCAGACTAGCAGTTATTTTTTAATAAACATGGAAATGAACTAGGTTCTCTTTCAAATGAATGATTAGGTATAGGGAAGTTCTTTTCCTTCTAAACATGCCTTTAAGTTAGCCAAACTAAGTTCATATCCGTCCATGTTAATGGATACTCTAGTGCCTTGGGATTCTGGGAATATTTCAAAAGTGAAAACGAGTTTATCCGAATCCGAAGAATAAGAAAACCTTTCGTAAGGGATTATCTCTTGGATTGTAAAGCTCATTGGGATGCTTTCATTCTCTTTAAGATTGTTATGTGCACTAGGCATTAATACGAAGATTGCCTTCTCTCCAACCTGGAGTTTAGGGATATTCCATTTTGAACCCGGGGCATGCCATTTAGAAATGATTTCATCTTTCGTGATCGCATTCCAAACGGTTTCCTGGTTTTCATGAATTAGAACAGAGTTCCTATCATTATTCATTTGACTAACCTCCGTATTTTTCTTGGATTATATAGAAAGTTCAGGAAATATACAAGACCCCGCTAAGCTTCTTTAACCGCGTGACAAAATTGTAAGACGGCAGCTTAAACTGTTAGGAAGAACGATGGCGATATATTTCCTTTCTCTTTAATATGTAAGAAAAAGAGGAAGGTTGGGTATGAAATGGACTTTTTTGAGTTGAATACCAATGTATTCAGAATGATCAATGACTTAGGGAAACAGTACGATTATTTAAACCCTTCTGCCATTTTCATTGCTGAGTACATGGTATTTTTATTAGCTTTGGCAGTCATCTTAATATGGTTCGCTCGAAATGAACAGAGTAGGATGATGGTTGTTTGTGGGATGATTACGTTTGTAATGGCTGAAATGATGGGGAAAATGGCAGGGAGATTGCATTCGAATAATCAGCCATTTGCCGAATTGGCCAATGTTAATCAGTTAATTGAAAAAGCAGTGGATAATTCATTTCCAAGCGACCATACCATCTTGTTTTTCTCGTTTTGTGTATCTTTTTGGCTTTTCAAAAGAGGATGGTGGTTGTTATGGATCATGCTGGCTTTCCTTGTTGGCATTTCCCGTATTTGGGTAGGTGTCCACTTTCCGGCGGATGTGCTGGCAGGAGCAATACTGAGCACCATTTCAGGATTGGCGGTTTACCTTGTTGTTCCTAAAATAAGCTTGATTCATAAATTATTAGGGGGATATGAGAGGTATGAAGAAATGGTTCTATCCCCGTTAACTAAATCGAAGGAAAAAAAATCAAAGGATTTGTAAGCGAAAACAGGGTTGCTCAAGGCAGCCTTTTTTTTATAATACAAAAATATCCATATGGTGATTCTGATGGTAAAATTAAGTGATAGCAATCCATCGCAATGGGGGGACTTAATATTGATTGATATCCAAGAAATCAAAGACATTATCAGGCATCGCTATCCATTTCTTTTAGTTGATAGAGTTTTGGAACTGGAAGAAGGAAAGAGGGCGGTGGCCATTAAAAACGTCACGGCAAATGAAGAGTTTTTTTCTGGTCACTTTCCCGATTACCCAGTGATGCCAGGTGTGTTGATCGTGGAGGCATTAGCACAGGTAAGTGCTGTTGTCATGCTTACAAAAGAAGAAAATAAAGGACGGATCGGACTTTTGGCCGGGATCGATGGATGCCGTTTTAAAAGGCAAGTAAAACCAGGGGACCAATTACGTTTAGAAGTGGAGATTACTCGCTTGAAAGGTCCTATCGGTAAAGGAACAGGAAGGGCTACTGTCGAGGGGGAAACTGTATGCGAGACAGAGCTCATTTTTGCTTTTGGTGATTGAGGTGATACCGATAAAAAAAGCTTACGGGTATGTGACAAGAATCAATAATGGAGAAACACAGGTATTGGTTTTTCAACATCCCATTAAGGAAGCCGGTATACAGATACCCAAGGGAACGGTGAAGCCTCAAGAAGATGCTTACCAAGCAGTGATTAGGGAAATGAAAGAAGAAACAGGTCTGGAAAATTTTCATGTAGAGAAATTAATAATAGAAGATTTTTGGGAGAACGTCGATGGTGCCATACATAATAGATATTTTTATCAAATAAGTGTGTCGAATGTTCCTGATGAATGGGACCATCAGCCGACGGGTGGAGGAGATGAAGCGGGGCTGACATTTCATTTCTTCTGGATTTCATCCGAACATGAAGTGCAACTTATCAAAGGGCATGGAGATTATTTAAACCGGATATTTACCTAACCTGCAGTTTATCACAGCCGGCCAAGATCATTATTGATCTTGGCCGGCTGTTTTTTAATGATCAGGTTTGTTTCTCGGTAATGAAAGTTTTTACGGTTGGCGGTTCATATGTAATGAATTGATCAAGAAGTCCATTTGGTTCAACATCCACCAGCGCCATGGAACGGAATTTTTCATGAAGGAACTGTTCGTCGGACATATGGTTGAATAAAGCAACCAAAGGATCATAATAGTGATTGATATTTAAGAGTCCGCAAGGTTTTTGATGAAGACCAAGCTGAGCCCAAGTGAAAATCTCAAAGAATTCTTCCAATGTTCCTGGCCCGCCTGGCAAAGCTATGAACCCATCTGCAAGCTCAGCCATCTTTGCTTTTCTTTCATGCATGGATTCCACGACGATCAGCTCGGTTAAGTTCTTATGTGCTATTTCCTTTTTTTCCAGGAAATCTGGCATTACGCCAATTACATTTCCGCCTGCTTCCAAGACGGAATCTGCAACTGCACCCATGATTCCTACACTTGAGCCTCCATAAACAAGGGTAATCTTACGTTTTGCCAGTTCCGCACCCAGTTTTTTAGCCTCTTCTACATAGACAGCAGATGCACCTTTGCTTGATCCACAAAATACAGCTAGACTTTTCAAAATATCACATCTCCCATTTAGTAATCTTCCTTTCTTATCATACAAAATTAAAGGGGATTTGTTAAACTTGAATGATAAAAAAGAAGGGTGGATGGATATGGACGTCACTGAATTTCAACAATGGGTAAAAAATTATTATGAAGCACGGGGATGGTCAGAATTGGACATCTTCATTCGCATTGGCTTTTTGGCAGAAGAAACTGGCGAGGTTGCACGAGCCATTCGCTCCCTTGAGATCGGCAGGGATAGACCTGATGAAGTTATTGGTTCGTTTGAAGAGAACATACAGGAGCTAACCGAAGAGTTGGGAGATGTGTTAGGAAACTTGATTGTGATTGCGAACAAATACAATATCCCCTTGGAGGAAGTGTTCAATGCCCATAAAAAGAAACTATCTGAACGTTATAATCAAGCATAAGTTTCTTCTCGTTTAATAGGTGAACAAGAAGTTAATTTCAGTAAACCTGTGAAAGAGCTGTGACTATCAGCTCTTTTTCTTATGGGGCAAACGATAGTTTATCATTCCATTTTATTCCTTAAAAAGGAATACTTTCAGTCTTTTATCCCCCTCCATTAATAAAGAATTCACAAAATATGGGTAGTATGCGCGATTGAGATTGGATTTTATTGGGTATACACTTGGATTAAAGGAATGAACGTTCATTCCGCATCTTTTGAAAAAAGGGGGGATCATTATGATCACGGCAGCAAATAAACGAGACAGTATAATAAAAAGCGCTTTAGTGCTTTTCGCAGAACGGGGATATGATGCGACGACGATTCCGATGATTGCTGCATCGGCAGGAGTTGGAGCGGGCACCATTTATCGTTATTTCGAGAATAAGGAAGTGCTGGGCAACAAGATCTTTCAAGAGTACTTGGATATTTTCACTGAAACGGTCAAGAATGGATTTCCTCATGATGATTCAATTCGCACGCAGTTTCACCATATTTTTAAAACGATGGTTCACTTTACAACCGAGCAGGACCAAGCTCTTTATTTTATTAAAATCCATAGTGGGGCCCATTTTTTAAATGAAGATAGTCATGCCAGCTTTCAAGGGCTATTGAATATATTCAAAAACTTCTTTGATTCAGGAAAAGAGAAAAAAGAAATTAAGGAGCTTCCTTCTTCAGCTTTGATTGCCATCATTTACGGAGCTTTTCTTGAGCTTGAGCGACTTGTTCGCATCGGGGAGTTAGAACCTGACCCAAAACTTTTGGCAGATGTGGAAGAAAGCTTTTGGGATGCAGTGCGATTGCACGTTTAAGACACTTTCAAAATAAACGGAATGAACGTTCATTCCGCAATTTAACTATCGTAAAGAGGTGCTAATAAAATGGAAAATACAACTCAGTTTCCACAGCCAAAGACATATGGCCCCCTAGGCAGCCTGCCTATCATTGATAAGGATAAGCCCCTTCAGTCTTTCATGAAGCTGGCACGAGAACTTGGGCCGATTTTTCAGTTTCAATTTCCGGCTCGAATCACTACATTCGTCTCCAGTGCTGCCCTCGCTAAAGAAATATGTGATGAAACAAGATTTGATAAGAAAGTCGGTCCAGCCCTGCAGAAAGTGAGGGCGTTTGGCGGTGATGGTCTCTTCACAAGTGAAACGAAGGAACCGAATTGGAAAAAGGCCCATAACATCCTGCTTCCCAGCTTTAGCCAGCAGGCAATGAAGGGCTATCATGCTAAAATGGTGGATCTTGCTACCCAACTGATTCAAAAATGGGCTCGCCTGAATCCGGCTGATGAGATAGATGTTCCTGAGGATATGACACGATTGACCTTGGATACGATCGGACTATGCGGGTTCAATTACCGCTTTAACAGTTTTTATCGGGAGACCACCCATCCATTCGTCAACAGTATGGTGCGTGCGTTGGATGAAGCGATGAGCCAAACGCAGCGGCTTGGCATCCAAGATAAACTGATGATCAAATCTAAAAAACAATTCAGGGAAGACATTCAATATATGTTCTCTCTAGTGGATGAATTGATTGCCGAACGAAAACAAAATGGCGATCACGGAGAAGATGACCTTCTTTCCCATATGTTAAAAGGAGTCGATCCTGAAACGGGTGCATCACTGGATGATGAAAATATTCGTTTTCAAATCATTACCTTTTTAATAGCTGGGCATGAAACGACGAGCGGTCTCCTATCGTTCGCCATCTATTTCCTCATGAATAACAGAGACAAGTTAAAAAAAGCGCAGCAGGAAGTCGATGAAGTGCTGGGTGATGATGTTCCTGATTATAAACAAGTGAAAAAGCTGAAATATGTCCGGATGGTACTGAATGAAACGCTTCGTCTGTGGCCGACAGCTCCGTCGTTTTCCGTTTATGCAAAAGAAGATACCATGCTGGATGGAAAATACAATGTGAAGAAAGATGATGTTTTCTCACTGCTCATTCCCGAGCTTCACCGTGATCCATCCGTTTGGGGTGATGACGTTGAATCGTTCATTCCTGAGCGGTTCGAGGATTTGGATTCCATCCCTTATCATGCGTATAAACCGTTTGGAAACGGGCAGCGCGCCTGTATCGGACAGCAGTTTGCGCTTCATGAAGCGACACTGGTGCTTGGCATGGTTTTACAGCACTTTGACCTGATCGATCATGAAGATTATCAATTGGAAGTTAAAGAAACATTGACTCTTAAACCGGACGGATTGACCATGCGCGTTTCACCGAGGAAGCCGGCGATGTCGTTTACCGTTGCTTCTTCAGAACCAAACTCTCCGGAAAAAGGTGCCGCGGTATCTCCAACCGAATCAGTACATGGAACACCATTACTCGTCCTGTTTGGATCAAACATGGGAACAGCGGAAGGGATTGCTCTTGACCTTGCCGAAATAGGGAAGCGGCAAGGCTTCCATGCCGAAGTTGCCCCTTTAAATGATTACACCGATCGGCTTCCAAAAGAAGGAGCTGTTCTCATAGTCTCGGCATCCTATAATGGAAATCCCCCTGATAATGCAGGTGACTTCGTTTCATGGCTGAAGGAAAACCATGGTGGCACATTGGATGGTGTTCACTATGCGGTCTTCGGCTGCGGGGACCGCAATTGGGCCAATACGTACCAACGCATTCCAATCTTCATTGATGAGCGGCTGGAACAAAAAGGAGCAGTGCGGCTGTCAGAAACAGGCTATGGGGATGCAAGCGATGACTTTGAAGGGGATTACGAGAAATGGTCAGAAGCCCTTTGGCCGAATCTTGCCGAAACCCTGAACATTGAAGTGAATAAGAATGATCGGGTAGTCAGCTCGATTACGATGAACTTCGTAAGTGATGTGAGCGGCACACCGCTTGCCCGCACCCATCATGCGTTTACATCCATTGTAAAAAGGAATACTGAATTACAACATGAAGATAGCGGAAGAAGTACACGTCATATAGAATTAACGCTGCCAGAGGGAATACATTATCAGGAAGGCGATCATTTCGGGGTGCTTCCGCAAAATCCAGCGGAACTTGTCGAGCGAGTGCTCAGTCGATTTAACCTAAACGGCCAAGATTACGTGAATCTGACTGGGGATTCCGGAAAAGCTGCGCATCTTCCTACAGGAAAACCGGTAAAACTGGAAGAGTTACTATCAAACCATGTGGAGTTCCAAGAACCCGCCACCCGGTCTCAAATACGGGCGCTTGCCACTCATACGGTATGCCCTCCACATGTAAAAGAACTTGAAGCTCTTCTATTGGATAATACCTATAAAAAAGAAATCCTGAACAAGCGCATAACCATGCTTGACCTAATCGAAAAGTATCTTGCATGTGAAATCCCGTTTGAACGTTTCCTGGCTTTACTGCCACCTTTAAAAGCAAGATACTACTCCATCTCAAGCTCACCACTCCACAACGAAGGAGAAGCAAGCATCACCGTAAGCGTCGTCCGTGGAGAAGCTTTGAGCGGCAACGGGGAATACAAAGGAATTGCATCGAATTATTTGGCAGAACGCTCCCAAGGAGACAAAATAGCCTGCTTTATCAATACGCCGCAATCCAACTTCCAGCTGCCAAAGCAAACAGGAAAACCAATCATCATGATCGGCCCTGGAACGGGCATTGCACCATTCAGGGGATTCATACAATCACGTCGCGCCTTGAAAGAAAAAGGTGAAACGCTAGGGACGGCCCACCTATACTTTGGATGCCGTAATCCGGAACACGATTTCCTCTATCAAGAAGAACTCGTCCATGCCGAACAAGAGGGCCTTGTAACACTGCACACCGCTTACTCCAGATGTCCCGGTCAAGAAAAAACATATGTCCAGAACCGATTGGCGGAAAACGCCCAAGACATCCTTCCTTTATTAAAAGAAGAAGGAGGACACCTATACATCTGCGGAGACGGAAGCAAAATGGCGCCAGATGTTGAACGAACCCTAATTGACAGCTATATGCATATCTATCAAACACAGAGAGAAGAAGCCACAGAATGGCTGCAATCATTAGAGGAGAATGGCAGATATGCGAAAGATGTTTGGGCAGGATCATAAATAAGAAAAGCAGCGATCCTTAAAGGAATCGCTGCTTTCTTATGAAAATACGAAATCACGAGTATATAGTGAAATTCACCAGTAAAGTGCAAATTCACGAGTAAAATAGCAAAACTCACGAGTAAATTGCTCAAACTCACGAGTAAAATAGCGAAACTCACGAGTAAATTGCGAATACACGAGTAAAACAGCGAAAATCTCGAGTATATCGCTCAAACTCACGAGTAAAGTGCGAATACACGAGTAAAACAGCGAAAATCTCGAGTATATCGCTCAAACTTTCGAATATATCGCTCAAATTCACCAGTAAAGTGCAAATTCACGAGTAAAACAGCAAAACTCACGAGTAAATAGCGGAAATTCACGAGTAAATTGCTCAAACTAACGAGTAAAATAGCGAAACTCACGAGTAAATTGCAAATACACGTGGAAAACAGCGAAAATCTCGAGTATATCGCTCAAACTTTCGAATATATCACTCAAACCCTCGAGTGATGACGGAGAGCGTTTACGGATTCCATTTTCATTGTTAGAATTTGAGAATGTGTTAATACATTGGAGGCAGTGGAAGTGAGGGATGTTTGGTCATGATCCTTCTTATTTATATGTGTTAAGTATCTTTTGATTCACTCCCATTAACCAGCTTAGCCATGATGGGGCACGAACTAACGATAAAGGGGTTCTTTTTAAAATGTTTAAGTATACTGTTTGTTTTGTTAAGAAGAATAATGAACTTCTCATGCTTAACCGGGAGAAAGCTCCAATTATGGGTGTCTGGAATGGGGTGGGGGGCAAAATCGAGAAAGGTGAAACACCTGATATAGGTGCGCAGCGTGAGGTATTTGAGGAAACGGGGATAGAGGTAAACTCCTTTTTTTCTAAAGGAACCGTAACCTGGGAGACTCCAGAAGGTGAATTGGATGGAATATATGTATATTTGTATATGGCGGATGAGGATTTAATTTATGAAACACCGAAAAAAACGCGGGAAGGCATTCTTGATTGGAAATCCATTGATTGGATACTTCATCCGCTTAATCTCGGAATTGCTGAGATGGTTTCACAGTACTTGCCGGTTTTATTGAAAAAAGAAGGAAACTATACATTCACTTACAAAAATGGTCAAATGCATAGATTTTGAACGAATCTCGTACCCTTTTGAAACTTGAATCCTTAAAGGCGAACTTCATCAGAATAATAGTTGCTTTATATGCCTATCAGCTAATTACCGGAAGTGTTCGATTTTGTTAATAACAGGATTAGCGGAACCTCAAAAAGATAGAAAATGAGGTTTTTTGAAGTTTGCTGTTGTCTCATTATTTCTTTTCGTTGTTTCCATACTGGGTATCTTAATGGACTAACAACGTAGTTCAATAACTAGGTTGTTTACGGCACCCTTGCAATTAAAGGGGAAGGTTAAAATAAAAAGTTGAAGAATATATAGAATGAACGGGAGGTGTATGGGAGGAAAATGAAGATAATGGAACTGCCAATTGAATTTGAATTTAATGGACAAAAAAATTACATTAATCCTAGCTTGATTATTTCAAAGAATGAACTAACCTTGGTCGATACAGGATATCCAAATTTTTTACCTTTCCTTGAAAATGAAATTTTAAAAAATGGTTATGACATGAAGAATTTAAAGAATATAATCATTACTCATTATGATATTGATCATATAGGCTCCTTATATGATTTCAAGGAAAGGTATCCTCACATTAACTTGATCGCCAGTGAAGTGGAGGCAAAATATATTAGTGGTGAAATGAAGTCAGAGAGATTGGTTCAAGCCGAAGAAATGCTAGAAAATATGCCAATTCAAGAAATCGAATTCGGGAAATGGTTTATCCAACAATTAAGGAATTTAAAGCATGTTTCAATTGATGAAAAGGTACATGATGGTGATTGGATTTTGGATAACGAATGTAGAGTAGTAGCAACACCGGGACATACTTCAGGTCATATTTCATTATATTTTCCACGTTTAAAAACTGTAATAACAGGTGATGCAGCTGTTATAGAGAATCATGAATTGCTCATTGCCAATCCGCACTTTTGTTTAAATGTCGAGAAAGCAGAACAGTCTTTAAGAAAGATTAAGGATCTAAAAGCTGAAAACTACTACTGTTATCATGGTGGGACATTCACTTTATAATGGAGTTTTGCTTATGATTGGAGCTGTCTTTATAGGCAGCTTTTTCTATTGTGTTTGAAGTATTTATTGCGGGTGGTGTCAGCTTCGCTTATACAGAAAAAACCGAACTTCTTACAGTTCGGTCAAGCGAAGGTGTGGGATATAACCCTTGAATGAATTTTTGTAGAATCATAATATATTAATAATTCTGCTGTTCACTTCCAACAGGAAATGAAACCCCCATAGATCGTAAAGCTTCTTTTGCTTGATTTAAATAGGATTCTGCTTGTTCTTGCCATTTGATAATCACTTTAATGAAGGCTATATAATTAGGGCTTGCATTTTCCTCCATTATCTTTAATCCTTCACGTACTTTTTTATCTTGGGTTTCAGCATTCACTATACAAGCTGTCATTGTTTCTACAATGGTTTGCTGTTGCTCACCATTTTTTAGCCTTTGGGCTGACCCCACTGCGGTTACACGGTGATAGGATGCTGGGATTAGATGGTTATGCATCTCGCGACTTCCTTTTAAATCTTTGGTTTCAGGTATATGGAAAAGCTCACTGCTCATAGCACATACCATTTCTTCAGCATATAAACTTTGGTGCAACATATATAAAATAGGTTCCCAGTTGTTTACTCGATAATAATAATCATTCGGATACAAAAAAACATCTCCTCTTTCAGTACAGTTTATAGTTATCATTTAGGATCGAAATGAATGAAATTGTATTTTCTATCTTATGTTTATGAATGTTGTCCAGTTCAAATAATATTGCAGAGGTTAAACTTGGATAACTGATTCGTGAATGTCAAATTAAAAATGTAACTTTACCACCTTGGAGATGGGAACTGTTGCTGTCATTTTCCTGATTGGAGCATAAGATGATATAGCCCATTTATTCCTCATTAAAAATAAGGAGATGTTTATATATGTCAGGTTGTGAACAGGGTTTTGACCGAGGGTTTGGTTTTGGTGGAGGTTTCGCCTTAATAGTCGTTTTGTTTATACTCTTAATCATTGTTGGATGTATTTGTTTTTAAGGCGGGAATGAGCGGCTTCTCCGAAAAAAGCATAAAATAGCCCGACCTTTATTGGTCGGGCTCCAACTGTAGATAATTGGGTCTGTCTGCAATTATTAAAAAACGTTCGGAGTTAATTCCAGAAATCCGCTCCCTTTCCGCCGAATGTCTGCCAAGCCTCCTCACCGCAAGCGGCTGTGGGGTCTCCCTAATTCTCGATTTTCTCGCAGGAGTCTCGAACCTTCCGATCCAATCAACTAGAATGTTTTTTTACTAGACTTAAATCAACCTAAATACTGCTTTAATATTTCTAATCCTATTTTTAACTCATCGAATGAGTTTGTGGAAGAAAGGGCAATGCGCAAATACATATCAGGGGTGGTTTGCCCGCTTTGAAAACGATTGGAATGAAAAACCCGAATGCCGCGCCTTTTCAAATCGGTTTCCAGCTGTAACGCATCGTTATGCCCTTTAATTGGAAGCCAGCGATATAGACTGAGCGGATGTCCGACATCCTTTCTTAAGGGGAAATATTCCGAATAAATATCATTTGCAGTCTGTGCAAGCCGTTTCTTATGAGAAACAATTTCATGAGCCTTTCCTGATAGGATTAGCTCTGTGATAACCTCTGCATCAAAAGAAGAGGTCTTTACATTTATGTTGAAAATGGCCTGGGAAATTTTCTCGCGTAATGTTTCTCCATAAACCATATAGGCAACTCTTAATCCCGAGCATATGGACTTAGAGGTGCCGCAAATATAAACGCTCTGTTCCGGAAGCAAATGGAACATCGGCTGCCGGTAGTCGGAGATAATGCCTGCCGTCAGAAATGCATGAATATCATCCTCAATCAAAATTAAACGATGCTTTCGGATGACCGCTGCCAATTCTTGCTTTCGAATATCCGACATCATGATTGTGGTCGGATTGTTGCAGGAGGGCATCAGAAATATCCCGTCAATATTTGTTTGACAACATTGCTTTTCAAGTTCATCTGGCAGCATTCCAAACTGGTCCCCGGGAATGGGAACCAACTTAATATGAAACATCTTTGCGAGCTCGATAAAGTTTGAATAGGTGTATAAGTCGGTTGCAATTCTATTACCAGGCTCAAACAAAGCAGCGAGGGCAACAGCCAATGCATTTTGGGCACCGGAAACGATCGCTATATGCTCTTGATCCGCGTGAATGCCGAAAGATTCCATCCAGTTTAGAGCTGCTGTTTTTTGATGTGGAATACCAGTCGGGTCGTTGTAATTCAGCAGCTGCTCCAAATAACTTTTGTTGACGGTTTTTTGTAAAGTTTCTGAAACGATATCATTGGTTTGCTCAAAAGATGCCACAAAACCAAGATCGATGCTGTTTGCCGTTTTATCCGCGGAAATGGTTATCGAACGAGTGGCATTGGGAGCCACAAAGGTTCCGCTTCCCGTAACGGCATATATCAATCCCTTTACCTCGCATAATTTGTAGGATCGGGTAATCGTGGTGAAGTTTAAGTCAAGAAAATCTGCCAATTCTCGTTGAGGGGGCAACTTGGTTCCAGGTGCTAAAAAACCATTTATTATATCTTGTTCTAGTAATGATGCGAGAGATTTATAAAAAGGACGCTTTAATGCATTCTTATCAGGTTTCCAGGACATTGGATAATTGTCAAATGAATTTACTGGCATACTTCACCTCTCCTAGTCTTATTCCATACAATCATATCATTTTTTGTATGGAATTCTATTATGGAAACGATTGGCTGTAAAAGAATATAAGGTGATAAGCTTATCAGTACCCCCATTTTGATAAAATGGGGGAATTTTATTTTAATTGTAATCCATACAATTAACTTGTTTTTTGTACGGATTTTGTATGTTAAGTTTAAATAAATTTAGCCATCAGGATGTGATTTATATGAAAAAACGAACTCAACTGATACCAGCATTTCGTGCGGCTTTTCCGTACACAGTGCCGATTTTGGCAGGCTTTTTATTTTTAGGCATCGCTTATGGGATCTTTATGAATTCATTAGGGTTCAGCGCGATTTACCCGATATTGATGAGTCTAACGATATTTGCAGGATCGATGGAGTTTATTGCAGCCAATTTATTGCTTGTCGCGTTCAATCCGATTAACGCCCTTTTTCTAACCTTAATGGTGAATGCACGGCATTTGTTTTATGGCATATCCATGCTTGATAAATATAGGGGGACCGGTAAGAAAAAGCTGTATCTGATTTTTGGGCTTTGCGATGAGTCTTTTTCCATCAATTGTACCGTTGATGTACCGAAGGATGTGGATAAGGGCTGGTTCATGTTTTTCGTGACACTGCTCAACCATTGCTATTGGGTGATAGGAGCAGCGATTGGCGGCATTTTTGGCTCTTTTGTCAAATTCAATACAGAAGGACTCGATTTTGTTATGACGGCTCTCTTTGTCGTGATTTTCATTGAACAATGGATGAAAGAGAAAAACCATCATAGTGCTCTTGCTGGGCTTGGCCTGTCAGCTGTCTGCCTTATTATTTTTGGCGGAAGCAATTTCATTATCCCTGCCATGTTTGCCATTTTGGGGCTACTTACCTTACTTAGAAAGCCGTTAGAGAAAGTTGAGGTGAGAACCATATGACAATGACTTTAACGCAGCAAATCATTACAATTGCGATGGTAGTTTTAGGCACAATGCTTACAAGATTTCTTCCCTTCATCGTTTTCCCATCAGGTAAACCCACACCGAAGTATGTACAGTATCTCGGTAAAATGCTGCCATCCGCAGTAATTGGGCTTTTAATCATTTATTGTTTAAAGGACGTGAGCCTGCAATCCGGAAGTCATGGCATCCCTGAATTCATTGGGGTGGCGGTAGTTGCCCTGCTTCACGTTTGGAAGAAAATGATGCTCCTCTCGATAGCGGGGGGAACGATTGTCTACATGATGCTGATTCAATTGGTTTTTTAAATTGATAATAATTCCGTAAGGTCGATAAGTGGTAGTGGTTCAATGAATTTGATGAACAAGATTAATCAGTATAATAGTTTACGAGCAGAGCTGTCTTTAAGACAGCTTTTTCTTATGGCATTTTAGGGTAGGGTAGTTTACATGCATTTCTATAGTTATTGAACATCAATCTATCTCCCTTCCAGTACTGATAGCTTTAGATAGAAACGTAAGAGGATTAGGCATTGATTTAAGAGAAATAGGACAGCGGCCGCTCTTTAATCTGTAGCATAATGAGGATGATTGTATTAGATGGAAATGATTCGGAAAGAAAATAGGAGGAAAATGATGAAAAAACGATTATTTATGTCCCTGGCTTTGGTCATGTCCTACACTCTTTCAGCATGCAGCAGCAATAATGACAGTAATGGGATATCCGAACAGGAAAAACAACCAGAATCCAATCGTGAATTGGTTGAATTCCCCGAAAACTACGATAAGGGCGTAAACTATACGACTGTTAATCGTGGAAATGTCAGGGAGGAACTCTACACGAGCAGGGAAGCGATCGAAGCGGTGCAGGACGGGCAGCCAATCCCTGACGGCACAATCATCACACTCGAAATCTATAGGGATGAAGATCTTGATGAAATATTCGTAATGGAAAAGCGCGCTGGCTGGGCTGATGGGAACCCATCTGAGATGCGTAATGGTGATTGGCTATACCAGGAATTCAATGGAGACAAGTCGGTGGATTACAAGGAAGAAATCGGTCGATGCTTTACTTGTCACGCGAACCAGGAACGGGATGACTTCGTGAACACGATGGATGAAATGAAAAGTTTTGACCTAGGGGAGTATACAGGATCGAAGGATGGCAATACAGAATCCCAGATCGCAGGTATCCCCACCGAACACTGGGAGGTAAATGCGGCAGATGATCTGGAGGGTTCTCAGGATATATTGCATGGAAACCGATTGATGGAAAAAGAAAAATCAGGAATTATCGAGAAGGTTCTTTTGATGGTTCATTTTAATAAAGAGACATAGGGAGTTAGCTTCGACGGAAAACCGACCTAGGAATAAATAAAAATCAGAAAGAGGAGAACTTTTTGAATCGAAATATGTTAATCCGGCTGGTGATTGATCTTTCTATGACAGTTCTGATGTTAGTAGCAATGGCTTACCAGATTACTGGAAATGCATTGCATGAACTGGCAGGAGTAATATTGTGTTTATTGTTCATTACCCACAATATTTTAAATCGACGATGGTATAGGACGATCTTTAAGGGAAAGCATAATGTACGACGTATTCTGAGCATAGTGGTCAATCTGCTTTTTCTAATATCCATGGCTGTTGTGATAATAAGTTCTGTACCCATATCTCGTGATATGATTCCTTTTATTCCTTTAACCAATGACACGGTTCTATTGCAGATACATGTAATGACTTCATATTGGGGATTTATCTTCATGGCAGTGCATATAGGAATGTCCTGGGCAACCATTATCAATTCAGTACGAAAGATGACGGGAATTACTGGCACCAACCGGATCCGAACCATTGCATTTCGTGTCATGGCGGTGTTGATTGTTGTTTATGGGGTTCAGGCTTCTTTCGAGAGAGGGATGCTTAACAAGTTAACCATCTATAATCCGTTTGGTTGGGAATCTTATGATTCCTCGATGAAGTTTTTACTAGATCATCTAGCTATCATGGGAATATATATCAGTGGGACTCATTATATTCTGAAATTTGTTCAGAAGCAGGATAAAACTAGGCTTGATACAACAGGTTTTAAAGAGAGGAATATTGAAAAAAATGAAAATCTCCAAAATAAAGAAGTGCATTAATCCATAATCGATTAATGCACTTCTTTATTCATATGTTGCCTTCAGGCGGTTAATATCTTCTTTTGGCGGTAAACCAAACAAGCGGGAATATTCACGGCTGAATTGGGAGGGGCTTTCGTACCCTACGCGGAATGCTGCTTCAGTGGCATCTGTTGACTCGGATAATAATAGGCGCCGGGCTTCCTGAAGCCTCAGTTGTTTTTGGAACTGAATAGGACTCATTGCTGTTACCTCTTTAAAGTGCCTATGAAGCGATGAAACGCTCATATTTGCAATTTCCGCAAGGTCATCAATCCGAAAAGACTGGTCATAGTTATTCATTATATGGTCGACAACGTCACCGATTTGAAAGGCGGAACTTCCTTCTATCGCAATTTGGCCCAGAGTAGCTCCATGCTCCCCTTGTAAAACCCTATAGATGATTTCCTTCGTGATAAGAGGTGCGAGTACCGGTATATCATCAGGATTGTCCAGCAAACGAGCCAATCTGGTTACCGCATCCAACAGAGATAACTCTATTTGGCATACATACATGCCTCTTTTAGCATGTTCCTTCTGGTTAACAGCAAGTTGAGTATCCTGTAATACCTCCAAGATCTGGTTTGGTGTAAATTCGAGTTTGAGTGCCAAATAGGGGTTTTCGGAAGTGGCTTCTGTGACTATTCCGGTAATTGGCAAGTTAACAGAGGCAATAAGGTAATCGGCTGGACCGTATACATAGCGATCCTGTGCAAGTAATACCTCCTTCATGCCTTGAACGATAATGCATAAGGAAGGCTTGGAAACTCCGTAATTTGGACCGGTAACAGTAGAGAATCGAGAGTAAAATAAAGAAGGAATAGCAGTCGGATGAGACCCGTCCTTACCTGTGTGACTTTCAATGAGTTGGGTGAGCTCAGCCCGCTGTTTATAGATTTGTTCAGACATAAAAACCTCCTGATTTCCTTATTCTTTCTAGTTCCATTCTAATACATATCGCTCTGGAGTTTAAGTGTTGTGAGAGGATTAGGCAATGATCTGGCAGGAATGGTATAAGAGTTTCTTATTTATTTATTGCATAATAAGGGAGTAGATGAAGGAGTTGAAGCGCACCATGACTAACTCTTATCAGTTTTTTAATTCGACTTTGTTAGTTCAGGCAAAGCAGCTGCTTCTGTGGGCGTAACGAGTTCTGCAGTCTTTGTTCTCCAAACCAGCGCATGATTAATCTTTTCTTCCATTATGATAACACAATCAGATTTTCTTAATGACACCAATGTGAACTTAACACCACATCGGCTGCGGATCAAATATAAAAGCAAAGTGACAATCAAAAAGAGGGGGGAATATAAGTAATGCAAAAACGCAAATTAGGAAGAAGTGACTTAGAAGTTTCTTCTATCGGACTTGGATGCATGGGCATGAGCCATGGTTACGGTCCTGCTTCGGATAGGAAGTTGATGATTTCGCTGATTCATGAGGCAATTGACCGAGGTGTAACTTTTTTCGATACTGCCGAAGTATATGGTCCATATGTTAATGAGGAGTTGTTAGGAGAAGCGCTTGCTCCATTCAAGGGAAAAGTGGTTATCGCGACTAAATTTGGTATCCAAATGGAAAATGGCAAGCAGGTGCTCGACAGTAAGCCGGAACGTATTAGGCAATCCATAGAAGGCTCACTTAAACGGCTTAAGGTTGACACCATTGACCTTTACTATCAGCATCGGGTGGACCCAAGTGTTCCAATTGAGGAGGTTGCCGGAGTAATACAAGACCTAATCAAGGAAGGTAAGATTAAGCATTGGGGACTTTCTGAAGCAGGGGTGGAAACGATTCGTCGTGCACACTCGGTTTATCCACTCACTGCCATACAAAGTGAATACTCAATGATGTGGAGAAACCCTGAAGAAGAACTGCTGCCTGCTCTTGAAGAGCTTGGAATTGGATTTGTTCCTTTCAGTCCGTTGGGGAAGGGATTCCTTACTGGGAAGATCAATAAGGATGCAACGTTCGCCAGTTCCGATTTCCGCCATGTTGTTCCTCGCTTCAAACCTGAGAATATCGAAGCAAATCAGGTATTAGTCGAACTGATAAAGAAGATTGCTGCAGGAAAAGATGCAACGCCCGCTCAAATCGCACTAGCATGGGTACTTGCTCAGAAGCAATGGATTGTTCCGATTCCCGGTACACGGAAATTGGAACGCCTCGAAGAAAATCTTGGTGCAGCAGATATTGAAATGACCCATGAGGAATTGAATGATTTGAATGAAGCGCTCTCGAAAATCGAGATTTCGGGAGATCGCTATCCGGCAGAGTATGCAAATAGAGTAGGGAAATAACAGATATTATTTGAGAACAGGAGGATTTCATATGCAAAAAGTAATGTTGAACAATGGTGTTGAGATGCCGATACTAGGTTTTGGGGTTTTTCAAATACAAGATGAAAATGAATGTGAACAAAGCGTTTATGACGCTATTATGGCAGGATATCGCCTTATAGATACCGCTGCCTCTTATCTAAATGAAGAAGCAGTCGGCAGAGCAATCAAGCGGAGTGGTGTGCCACGAGAGGAATTGTTTATTACTACAAAACTCTGGGTCCAGGATGCTGGTTATGAGAGCACCAAGAACGCATTCGCAAATTCGCTGAAAAGACTACAATTGGATTATTTGGATTTGTATCTAATCCATCAGCCATATGGGGACGTATATGGTTCTTGGCGTGCAATGGAGGAATTGTACCGTGAGGGGAAAATTAGGGCAATTGGAGTTAGTAACTTTCAGATGGACCGTCTAGTGGATTTGATTATCCACAATGAAGTAAATCCTGCGGTAAACCAGGTTGAAACTCATGTTTTTAACCAACAAATAGAAAGTGCGAAACTTATGCAAGAGAACAATGTTCAGATAGAATCGTGGGGTCCATTTGCTGAAGGAAAAAATAACATGTTCCAAAATGAAATATTAGTGTCCATCGCCGAAAAGTATAATAAATCTGTGGCACAGGTGATTTTACGATGGTTGACACAAAGAGGAGTCGTTGCGATTCCAAAGTCTGTTCGTAAGGAAAGAATCATCGAAAACTTCAAAATCTTTGACTTCGAATTGGAGCAAGAAGATATGGAGAAGATTGCTGCGTTAGATACGAAAGAGAGCTTGTTCTTTTCTCATAGCGATCCTGAAATCGTGAAATGGCTCAGTACCCGTAAACTTGATATTTAACACTCTCTTCCAAAATGAAGCGAAGAAATAGCCGATTTCCTTTTTAGGAATATCGGCATTTCTTCGTTATAAACAACATGATGGGGATTGTAGAAAATTGGAATCTGAATCGCTGAAAAGACTAGGCTGTGGGCATGCCTAGCCTTTCATACTCAAGAAAGTTGTAGTGCAGGAGTAAACTTGTAGTTTCTTAGGAAAATCATGACCGAACTTACTATCAATGATAGTAAACCTACGAATACCACGTATTGTGTCCCCAGCTCTGATATGAATAATCCACCTGCCGCAGCACCAATTGTCGTTCCCAAGTTAACCGCTGTTAAAAATAGTCCATTAGCGAAATCAGGAGATTCGGGGGCTAAAGACATGATCCAGTATTCTTCATTGGACTTACTAACGGGGGCGTTAGCTGAAGCAAAGGGGTGTCTTTAAGGCATCTCTTTTCTATGGGAAGGGTGTAGAAGGACTATTACAGGAATAATGGAATTATAATAAATGGAATATATTTTTAACTGTAGTCCAAGGTTCCTTAAAAGTTGCTTGATTTTAAATCAATTGCATAGTAAGGAGAATTTTAATATGAAAATAAAATGGTTTGGACATTCTGCCTTTTTACTAACATCCGAAAGAGGAACCAGGATTCTTATTGATCCATATTATCGCTTCATCCGTTACCGTATGCCAAGCGTTGAACCAGATATAGTGGCCGTTACCCATAATCATTTCGATCACAATAAAATTAAAGCTGCAACAGGTGATTACTTGCTTGTGAATGAGCCGAAGGAATACATCCGCGAAGATGTAAGAATTAGCGGATTTAAGACATTTCACGACAAGGTAAATGGCGAGAAGAGAGGCCCCAATATCATATATCGTTTCCAAATGGACGATCTGACCATCTGTCACTGCGGAGATTTAGGGCATCTATTATCAGAAGAACAAGTAAATGAAATTGGAAAAGTGGATGTTCTCATCATTCCTGTAGGAGGTACAGTCACGATTAATGCCTTAGAAGCCACTCAAGTAATGCGTCAATTGAAATCTACTATTACGATTCCCATGCATTACAGAACAAAGTCATTGTCGGTTGTTGGCTTGATGTTTTCAAAGGTAGATAAGTTTCTTCAGATTTCCGGACAGCGAACAACCGAAGTTAAGACATTGGATATTTCCAAAGAAAATTTGTCGGAATATGCTGGTGTCGTTACCATGCGCTATGAATGAATATAAGGCTGCGATGTGGATCACAATGATTGAGATGTCTAATAAATGGATAAGAAATCCTATTAATAACGAAAGGGCAGGTTCGTTCAAGAACTAAAAGGGAAGATACTAATCAATGAATTAAATCAATTAAGCTTCCTCTTTACGTTAGAAGGGGATAGAATATAAATAAAAAGGTGATGACAATAAAAAAAGTAAAAAGTATCCTATTCTTTCTTCTTGGGGCCATATCTCTTTTGATTGGTATCGCAGGGACTGTTTTACCAGTTCTGCCAGGCGGTCCGTTTTACTTATTTGCTGCCTTTTGCTTTGCCAAAAGTTCCAAGTCGATTGAAAACTGGTTCAAGAGCACCTCATTATATGAAAAATACGTTGAAGCATTCCTGCAAAAAAAAGGGATGACCCGAAGAGAGAAAATAAGAATCAATTTAATTGCCGATTTCTTCATCGTGATTTCTGTATTTTATGTGGACATCCTATTGGTGAAAATCTTATTGGTCGTACTCGCCCTCTACAAACATTATTATTTCATTAAAAAAATTAAGACAATTGATCGAAACGGTACGGAAAAAAGAGCGTTTTGAACCATCAAATAACGGAGTTGCTTCGGCAGCTCTTTTTCTAATGGTTCTAAAGAAGTAGGATATTTCAATAATAAAAAAATACATATATATAAATTTGGTAAAGAAGGGTGGGGAAGCATGAAAAAATATTTAGGGGTTATATCGTTTGCTTTAATGAGACTGGTATTCCAAGGTAATGGATTTTAAAAAGTTTATTCAACAAACAGGTACATAAGTTGAGAACCAGAGCGCCGAATGGTGGTTTTTTTGCTAATCATGGGTGCGTTAGCTGAAGGTTAGAGCGTCTTTAAGGCAGCTTTTTCTTATGGAACTATCGGGACAGGTTAGTTAAACAAGCTATGATGAACCAACTGAATACTTAATGGAAAAAGGAATTTTTGACGGTTGTGTGAACAGGTAGGATTAGCAACTAGACATAAAGAATACCTATTTATAAAAGGGGGCTTCTTTAATGGAAAAAGAAAAATTACTAGCTGTGAAATGTTCGTGCTGCAAAAAAGAATTAGACGCAATAGACTTGGTCATCATAAATGAATCACTTCAGCTGACGCATATTCAATGCCCTTATAAAGGAGAAAAAGCAATTATTGATGTAGGATATTTTAATGATGTATTCCGAAAATACCTGACCTGTACTCATGAAAAAGCCCCTATAAGTGGGGGGATGTAAAGTCCATGGCTTTGCATTTTTAGCAAAAACCTTGTTAATTCGGTTCTATAAAGAGCTATGTCGATCAGTTCTTATGGAACAAAAGGGGCAGGATAGTTCAACAAACGTAGTGGCTGGAACAGTGAAACGATGAAGATGACGTAACCAAAAGATGTTTGAAGGTTAGAGGAGGAATTAACATAAAAAACTTCTTCCAGAATAGGGCGCGTTTCTGGAAGAAGTTTCGCTTTTCTTATATAGTACTATCATTAATATAGGTTCTTTGCGATTCATGGATGGCTAACGGGTGCGTTAGCGGAAGATCGGAGCTGTCTTTAAGGCAGAATTTTTCTTCTGGGGTACCGCCAAAAAGGTCGGGCAAATACTGCCCGACCTTTCAACTATACTCCACGACATAGATAATGGGATATTAATAATTCGAAACTATAAATATCATTCCTCAATATGTATGTAGATTAGTTTTACTTTGCAAATAAGTGGTTGCCTATTCTAATGACTGTTTCCCTTGTGAAAATCCATTCATCTGTTGCCGACAACGGATTATAATAATAAACAGAACCATGAGTAGGATCCCAACCTTGTAATGCATCAATAACAGCTCGATAAGAATGGCTATTTGGGGTCAAATAATATTGCCCATCATGTACAGCTGTAAAAGCATTTGTCTGGAAAATAACATCGTGAGTATTTTTAGGAAAACCTGACGCTGACATTCGGTTCAAAATTACTGCAGCGACAGCTACTTTTCCTTCATAAGTTTCTCCTCGAGCTTCTCCATGAACAACCCTGGCCATCATTTCAATACTATTTAATTTTTGTTGTGTTTGGTATCCAAAAACTCCATCTGGCAATATTCCAGAATCTAGTTGAAGTTGTTTCACTGCATGATCAGTAATTGAACCATAATACCCTGTTGGTTGCCTGTTAAAGTAACCCATTTCCTTTAAATTTTCTTGTAAGTCATAAACTGCTTGTCCTTGACTTCCATTGTGTAAAACTTCTTGAGCAAAGATTGAATTGGGTATAAAAAACATGAAACAAATAAAAATAACAAACGACATTTTTTTTACATTTACCATCAAGTAATACCACCCTTCGATTCATTTTCCTACTATTCTACCTTATCATACAAGAAAAATAGATTTATCTTACATTATTCCTATTTTAAACCAAAGATTTGGGGAATTTTCAGACAAATTCATCTGTTTATTGGGTACCGCCTATCGCCATCAAGCTTAGTAAAAGGATTATACCCAAAACGAAAAATTAAGCTATATGCTGCTGAAGATAGCTTTTTTCGTTTTGGGGTGTAAAGAAATTTTAACTTGATGGGGTGCGACAAGACCCCTTATGGAACTATCGAGGCAGGATAGTTCAACAAAACATCGAGAGTCATAAAGTTTACAAGTGGATTCCTGCGTAACACTCATGTGCTTAGACGGTGCTGACAAATGGCAGTCTGTTATAGGATAATGGTATATATTTGGTGGGCAAAATAATAGGAGGAAACTCCCTATAGAAGGATGTGCTTAACGATGAATGTAGAAATGGTCATGCAGGAGCTTGAAGCCCTTGGCAAGGAACGAACTAAAAAAATGTACATATCCAATGGTGCGCATGAGCCGCTTTTTGGCGTGGCGACAGGCGCCATGAAACCAATTGTAAGGAAAATAAAAATAAATCAGGATTTAGCTGAAGAGCTTTATTCGACAGGCAACTATGATGCAATGTACTTCGCAGGCATCATTGCAGACCCAAAAGCCATGACTGAGTCTGATTATGATCGCTGGATGGATGCTGCGTATTTTTATATGCTGTCCGATTATGTAGTGGCTGTAACTTTATCGGAGTCAGATATTGCACAAGAAGTATCCGATAAATGGATTGCAAGCGGTGAAGAACTGAGAATGTCAGCGGGCTGGAGTTGCTACTGTTGGCTTTTAGGGAATCGAAAAGACGTTGAATTTTCAGAAAGCAAAATTTCCGATATGCTGGACCTTGTGAAACATACGATTCACGATTCGCCAGATCGAACGAAATCCGCTATGAATAATTTTCTATACACCGTGGGGATTTCCTATTTGCCGCTCCATGAAAAGGCAGTCGAGACCGCAAAGGCAATAGGAATCGTAGAAGTCAAACGGGACAAGAAAAAAACCAGTTTTCTAAATGCATACGAAAGTATTCAAAAAGAAGTCGGTAAAGGAAAGCTTGGTTTTAAACGCAAGCATGTAAGATGTTAAAATTGGTTTTGCAAAATTGAAGGGTAATCCAGGAAAATCAATGTGTAAAGCTTCATTATTTTTCATGTTCACCAAGTTGAATACTATTTTGTTTGCAACCTGGTAAAGGGAAAAAATAATAAAGTGCCTACCAATCCAGATAGTCACCAAGTAGGGGTAGAATGGATACATATTAATGATTTACTTCAGTATAGAATATATCCTAAAGAACTAAGGAAATATATCATACAGCATGTTAATCATCAAAAGTCTCCAGTTTATTTAGGGGATATTAATTGAAGCCTTGTTCAACGAACGGGCGCGATGAATCAGCTAAAAGAGTGAATAAATTAAGCCATATTCTTTCGAAAAGGATATGGCTATTTAAATTGATTCGGTAGTTTTGAAAGATTGTTTTGCAGGATTTCCTTTAGCGGGACACTTCGCCGGAAGCAAATCATACACCTATTAATCTCGTCATAATACACTATTTTCATCTTATTCCATCTGTAGTATCGTTGTTTCACAGAATACATAAATGGGGAGAGTCCCACACAAAAGGAGGTCTTCCAAATGAATAAAGAATCAGTACTGATCGTGGAAGACGAAGAAAAGATCTTAAGACTGCTTGAATTGGAGCTTGAAATCGAAGGGTATCAAGTCGGAAAGGCAATGGACGGCAAGGAAGCCCTTGAAGCATACCAATCAAGAAAGTGGGATTTGATCTTATTGGATGTGATGCTTCCGGGCATAAGCGGGATCGAGCTGCTTCGGAAAATTCGAACGAAGAATACTATCACTCCTGTCATCCTGTTAACGGCAAAAGGCTCGGTTGAAGATAAAGTTTCCGGTCTTGATCTCGGCGCGAATGACTATATCACCAAACCTTTCCAAATTGAGGAATTGCTTGCCCGAATTCGTGCGGTTTTAAGAATGCGGCCTGCAGCACCTTCAATGGAAGCTGAAATCGGTGGATGGCTAAATACTGCCGATTTAAAAATGAATGTCAAAACACGCGAGGTCATTAGAGGTGATAGTCATATTGAACTAACGCCAAAGGAGTATGATTTACTTCTTTATTTACTGAAGAATAAGCGTCAGGTGCTAAGCCGTGATCAAATTCTGGGAGCGGTTTGGGGGTATGATTTCCAGGGAGAAACAAACGTGGTGGATGTGTAATCCGATATGTTCGCAAAAAGCTCGAACATGGCTTTGAAACGCCGCTCATTCATACGGTAAGAGGCGTTGGCTACGTCATGAAGGAAGCAAAATGAGACTTCGCAAGAAAATAAACTTATATACAGCGGTGTTATTCATTTTCCTGCTGCTTTTGATGAATGTTTCCATTTATTTTGTTTTCAGTAATCTGATGATGGTGAATGAAATGAATCGTGCGAAAGCGGAGACAGGGAAAATTGCCTTTGATGTTAGTGAAAATGTTAATAATATATCTCCAAATGATTTACTTCGAGCCTATCTGCCTATAGATGGCATGATTGGTATCGTAATCGAAGGTCAACGAAAAGGAACAGCTGTTACATCCAATTCCGAAAAACAATTAAGCAATCGAAATAGCAGCTTTTACCCCGGTGAGAAGAGCGAAATCATCACTTATCAGCAGAAAAAGTATGTATTCGTTTCAAACCCGATCGTTTGGGGGGATGGAAGTGTAGTTAATCTTCAAATCACCAAAAGCATGTCAGCAACCGAAGAAATGCTCGCTGTTCTGCGCATCGTATTAATCGCTGTAACCATCATTGCCATGATACCTGTTCTGATATCAAGCACTATTCTTAGTAACTTCATCGCCCGTCCGATTCGATCGATGATCGATACGATGAAGGAAATTCAAACTAGCGGCCAATTTAAGCGACTTAGCCTAGAAGAAAAATCAAAGGATGAGCTTGTGGAAATGGGAAAAACATTTAATCACATGATCGATTTACTGCAGGCCAACTTCGAAAAACAGGAGCAATTCGTATCGAATGCTTCACATGAATTAAAAACACCGCTAACTGTCATCGAAAGCTATGCAAGCCTTTTGAAGAGAAAAGGGTTGGAGCGTCCTGATTTGTTTGATGAATCCATAGAAGCCATTCATTCTGAAGCCATTAGAATGAGAGAGATGACAGAGCAAATGCTCCTGCTTGCAAAGCATCAGGAAAAATGGAATATAGAGAAGGAAAACGTCAATCTGACTGATATCATGACAGAGTTAGCGAAAGTATATAAAAATGCGTACAATCGGACAGTGGAGATTTATAGTGGCGATGTAATTGAAGCAGTAACGGATGTTCAAAAGTTAAAACAGCTTTTGTTTATTTTTTTAGACAATGCCAGAAAGTATAGTGACGAGCTAATCTCCGTCTACATAGGACAAACAAGTAATGAAGCATATATCCGCATCGAAGACAGAGGGGATGGAATTCCAAAGGCTGAATTGCCAAAAGTGTTCGATCGTTTTTATCGTGTAGACAAAGCTAGAAACAGAAAGCAAGGCGGATCAGGATTGGGGCTTTCCGTGGCAAAGGAAATTGCTGATGCAATAGATGTGCGGATTGAAATGGACAGTCTCGAAGGCAGGGGAACGATCGTTACTCTTTTATTTAATTAAGCCAGAATGATGTTGGATGGGGGATACGATGAAGATTAGAAAAGTGCTGATAACAGCCGGATCGACTCTCGTTTTTGGTCTGCTATCATTCGTCGGATTTCAATGGTGGGCTCCATCATTATCCGCGGAAAGTTTGACGAAAGAAGAAGTGAACCAGACAGCAAAGGATAAATTTCCTGGAACCATTATAAAGACAACGAAAAGTGAAGGTGAAGAATATAAGATTGAAATGCAGCTTGAAACCGGGGTCTATCAAATTAGGATGGATGCGAAAAGCGGGGAAGTCCATTCTATAAAAAAAGAAACCATAGGTCATACAGCTGAAGCGACTACGGAAAAAATTCCTCAAAAGCAACTGACCCAAAACGAAATAAAGGCGCGAATTTCCTCACAAGGTGACCTGGAACAAATTGATTTTGTACAGGAGAAAGACAACTCCTTTTATAAAGCAGTGGTAAATAAGAATAACGAAAAAATCACCTTAATACTCGATCCACATACAGGAGCTATAATTGACTCGACAATGGTGGCAGATAGTATCATTACAGAAAGCGAAGCAATTGCGATTGCCGAAAAACATGTAAAAGGAACAGGTGACGATACAGAATTTTATCAACCTCTAGATCAGACACCTTATTATTTGGTCGAAGTTGAATTGGAGAACGATCGAGACGCAGTCGTTCAAGTGGACGGCTACACGAAGGAGGTAAAAACAATCACATGGGAAGATGACGAAGAGAACGATAATGATGGCCCTGAATAAAATATTGGCTCATAAGGGTTTACTAATCTAGACGTAAATTGAATAAAGCATAAAAAGGGTGATGCTATTAGCTGTCTAATATGCATCACCCTTTTTGGCTTTAGTGAGTAAGAGAAATGCAAAAAAAAAGAGAAGGAACTGTAATAATTCTCACCAATTTCTAATCCTTCTATCATTTAACTCTAATTAACTATCTCTAACATGGAATAAAGCACCAAATGATAAAACAGAGCCAAAGAAGTTAAGTGGATGAAAGGCATCTGGATTATTGTACATAAAACATTCCATCATATTTCAACACCTTAACAAAGTTTTGCAAAGAGAAAGGAGAATCAGTAATGTCAGTTATTTCTAGCATTCTGGATTACAACAAGACGTTTGTCGATCAAAACAAATATGAAAGGTTTCAAACGACAAAGTATCCAGATAAAAAGATCGTCATCATAACGTGCATGGATACCCGTCTGTTGGAATTGCTTCCAAAGGCGATGGGGTTAAGAAATGGAGATGCGAAAATCATTAAAAACGCCGGAGCTATTGTTTCTCATCCATTTGGCAGCATTATGCGCAGTATCCTTGTCGCCATTTATGAGCTGAAAGTGGAGGAAGTGTGTGTAATCGGACATCACGGATGCGGTATGGTGGGGCTTCAATCCTCTTCGCTGCTTGATGCCGCAAAGGAGAAGAAAATCAGCCAGGAGCAAATTAATATCCTTACAAACTCTGGTATTGATTTATCAAAGTGGCTGACAGGCTTTCATTGCGTCGAGGAGAGTGTAAGGAATAGTGTCCAATTGATCAAAAACCATCCATTATTACCGGATTCCATTGCCGTCCACGGTATGGTCATCCATCCCGAAACGGGTAAACTGGATCGAATCATAGATGGATATAGCAACATGGTAAGCAAGGACGAAATGCATATTCAATAAAAGAAGGAGCGATAAAATGAAGGGTTCTAGCAGGTTTGAAGGATATAACTTAGGCCATTTTCAGAAAGACCTGGTTGCCGGGGTGGTAGTTGGGATAGTAGCGATTCCTTTAGCGATGGCTTTTGCCATTGCATCTGGAGTAAGGCCGGAATACGGACTGTACACATCGATTATTGCAGGAATCATGGTCTCCCTTTGCGGCGGATCAAAATATCAAATTGCAGGCCCGACTGGAGCCTTTGTCCCGGTCTTGTTAGGGGTGGTCATGCAGTACGGATATGAAAAACTCTTAATCGCCGGTTTCCTGGCAGGTATCATGATTTTTCTTTTAGGCGTCTTCAAACTGGGAAGATTCATCAAGTTTATTCCGCGTCCAGTTACCATCGGCTTTACAGCAGGAATTGCCGTGATCATCTTCTCGGGGCAGATTGCCAATTTCTTTGGACTCAGTAACTTAAAAAAAGAAGAAGTCTTTCTTTTAAATATGAAAGAAATCTTAGTGAACTTCAATACAGTGAATATCTATAGTGTCCTGGTAGCTAGCATAAGTCTGACTCTCGTCATATTAACTCCCAAATATTTACCGAAAATCCCTGGAGCATTGCTGGGATTGATTGTATCAACCCTAGTCGCCAGCTTATTCTTTCCAGGTCAGGTAGCGACCATAGGATCGGCATATGGCGCCATTCCTAATGCATTGCCCCATTTTCAGTTTCCCCATATCACTGGCGGTCTCGTGATTGAACTCCTACCGGCCGCTTTGGTCATTGCCATGCTTGGAGGAATTGAATCACTCTTATCCGCTGTAGTGGCAGACGGCATGACCAACAGTAAACATAACAGCAATAAAGAGCTGATGGGACAAGGATTGACCAATATGATTACGCCTTTATTTGGAGGCATTCCGGCTACAGGTGCCATAGCCCGTACCGCGACGAATATTAAAAACGGTGCAGTCTCCCCCATATCAGGCGTGATTCATGGGTTGGTGGTATTGCTGGTGTTAGTCAGCTTGGCTCCTTATGCTTCGGCCATTCCTTTGGCCAGCATGGCCCCGATTCTTATGTTTGTCGCATGGAACATGAGCGAGCGCAAAGAATTTTCGCATATCTTAAAAGCCAAAACCATGGACTCGGTCGTATTGCTCGTTACCTTCGTGTTAACCGTAGTGATTGACCTGACAACAGGCGTCGGGATCGGATTACTATTAGCCATTCTATCGTTCGTTAAACTGATGAGCGGTACATTGAAATTATCAAAGGTATTACCAGATCCAGCTGATAAACTAGTTAAACCAGAAATGGTGCAACAAGGTTCAAGCTGCCCGCAGATTAACATTTATACGATAGAAGGACCTTTATTCTTTGGCACAATCGAAAGGCTGCAAGAAGAAATCGAGGAAATAATGCGATCAAAACCAAAAGTCCTCCTATTAAGAATGAGCAATGTGTCATTTATCGATACATCGGGGGAAGCACTGCTAACCGACATCGTGAAGCAATTCAAGTTTCATAACCTACAAGTGCTGATTTCAGGAATTCAACAGGAACCTAAAGAAATGCTGAGAAAAACCGGATTTATTGAACTGGTTGGTGAGGAACAGTTCTTTTCCAGTACGGGAGATGCCATCAATAAAGCTTTATCCAAACTGGATGAGAACCGTTGTAAAGGGTGTAAACAGTTTTCATTTGCTGAATGTACCGCACTCTCACAGCAAGTTCAAAAGCCTGCGTTATTAAAACAGAGCAGAAAACGGGAGATAGGGTTAACTTGACTCCTGTCAAGAAGAAAAGGCATCTGCTTTTGGCGGATGCCTTTCTCTTCAACTTCTTTTATTTTCGCTGCAAGATGGCGGATTATTGAAATCATTAACACATCGAGCTTGTTCGCTCAGGGATTTATCCTGACTATGCATGCGTGAACGTTTATTCCTCTATGATATCCAACTCTTTCAGGGCTTCAAGCGTAATCGTTTTGGCTTTGCTTCCGCTTCCGTCCATGTTCGTTGCGAAGGCCCATTTCCCTTTGTCCGTTTCGATGTACCCCACATACCAGCCCAATCCCATATCAGAAAGGCGTGTACCGGTTTTTCCATGGAGGACATATGAGTCAGCTTCTTCATTGATCATGATTCTCTTTACGGTTCTCATATGCTGCTTGTCGATAGGCAGCTTTTCCTCTACAAGCTTTTCGATGAATTGGACTTGTTCCAGGGCAGAAATCTTTATGCTGCTGTCCAGCCAGAACTGATCGATCCCGCCGGAGATATCACGATTGCCGTAATCGAGCAGGTTTACATACTGCTGCATGTTTTCCGCCCCGATATCGCGGGCCATTGCTTGATAATACCAAATCACGGAATGCCGCATGGCTGAAGCAAGCGTATGATCTCTGTTCCAATCTTCAAATTCCCTGATTACGCCATCCCAGCGCTTCACTTCATATTCATCACTTACCGCTTTTGTCTGTAAACCAATTAATGCATTCGCCACTTTGAATGTCGATTCTGGAGTGTAGCGTACTTTACTTCTCTGTTTATTATAGATGAATACCTTATCATTTTTTAAGTTTTGGAGTACCATCGTGCCTTCCGCACCATCGAAGGAATCCCCGATATCCAGTTCTTTCACCTTTTGATCGTTAGCACTTGCATGAATCGTGCCCATGGAACCAGTGACTAGCAGGACAAGAATGAAACATAACGTTTTGATTTTCATTACACACTCTCCTTTAAGGCATGGATTGATCGATCATCAAATAATTTCCATAAAATAGGTTGATAGCTAAAGTATACCTATTCCTGATAAAAAACGAAACCTTATTCTTGGATTCTATCTAGATAGCATTAATCAAGGAGGAATGCAGCGGGTAGCTAATGAATATATAGAGCAAACGATAGAATGGGAGGAATCTATCATGGAGGTTAACCAAAGAAAAATAAATAGTAATGAAAAAGAAATTACATACACACATATTGAAACCGGAAGTCCGGCCGTTTGTTTTATGTTTTCAGGTGCGGGGTACACGTATGAGAAACCGCTATTCTATTATTCGACAATGATCATGCTTCAAAATCAGTATGATGTCGTGCATATTCATTACGCCTACGACCAGGATATATTCAAGCATCCATTGGTAGATATCACAAAAGTGATCGTTAATGATATCAATCCCGTCATTGCGGAAGTGCTTCAAAATCATGAATATCAAGGAACTGTGTTTCTAGGCAAATCACTTGGCACCATCCCCATCATCAACGGAATCATGAAAAGTGAGCAGTTTACGAATGCCAAAATGATTTTGCTGACGCCTCTATTGAAGTTCGATTCTATTTTTGATGGGTTATTGAGCAGCAATCATTCAGCACATCTAGTTATTGGTGAAAAAGATCATCATTATATTCCAGATAAAATTCAAGCGATTGAAAATAAACCGAACATAAGCATGAATAAAATCCCGCATGCCAATCATTCCTTGGATATTGAACCTTTCGATACTTCAAGGACGATCATCATGCTGGAAGGTGTAATGAATAGAATGGAAGAGTTTTTAAAAAATATAGGTTAGTGAAATGCAAAAGGCATTCAATCCAGGGGGTAGCAGGTGAAGAATGTTATAATAAGAGTATTGTAGTTTGGAGTTCTGAAAGGAGAAATGATGGTGGGAACCAATACATTTCATTCAATTGATGAATATATCATACAATTTCCCGAGGAAGTTCAGGAGATATTAAAAACGTTAAGAAAAGTCATAAAGGATGCAGCACCGGATGCAGAAGAGAAGATAAGCTATCAAATGCCTACCTTTGTTTTATATGGAAATCTGGTACATTTCGCTGCCTATAAAAAACATATAGGATTCTATCCAACTCCAAGCGCGATCTCTGCGTTTGAATCTGCCTTATCTGAATATAAATGTTCAAAAGGGGCCGTTCAGTTTCCACTAAACAAGCCAATTCCTTATGAATTAATAACTGAGATGGTTATATTTAGAGTGGAAGCGAACAAAAAGAAAAAAGCAGAAGGCAAATCTCAAAAGAAAAAATAACATCGATTATTATCAGAATTAACAAAATGCTTAATATATGAGAGTATGAGCTGCAAGGATTTAAGGACCGAAAGAGAAAGGTGGAAATAATATGTTCAAAAAATTATTCAGTAAAAAAGAAAGTGTGGAACAACTGCTTGCTCCTATAAACGGACAAGTAATAAAAATAGAAGATGTTCCGGATCCGGTGTTTTCCGGGAAAATGATGGGGGACGGAATAGCGATTCTTCCTGAGGAAGGGTTGGTCGTATCTCCAATCGATGCAGAAGTGATCCAGGTTTTTCATACTAAACATGCTCTAGGCCTCCGTACGAAGAATGGCATAGAATTGTTGATTCATATTGGCTTAGAAACAGTTAACCTTAAAGGCGAAGGATTTGAAGTCCATGTCGCAGAAGGGCAAAGGGTAAAAGCAGGAGACAAGCTTGTGACATTTGATATCGATTTTCTAAAATCCAAAGCTCCAAGCATCGTAACTCCGATCGTTGTCACGAACGGCGAGCTGGTTGAAAAACTGGAAAAAACAAATAATACCCAAGCAACTATTAACGATACGGAGATTATGAGTGTTTATTTGAAGTAAAGAAAATAATTGCTTAATTACGTTGAGTCCCTTCTAGTAAATTATAAACTTCTAAACATGAAAAACAGTCTTGCTGGCGAATGCTGGCAAGACTGTTTTTACTAAAAATGGATCCCATATACAGAGTAAGACTTAGCTTCAATCAGCTTAGTGAACTATTCAATTACACATGCCTTAAATCACTACTTAAAAGATCTAAGATTGTTAATTAACTGGTTAATATTTTGGCTTGGACCGCTGTCATATAGAGAATCTCTGAATTTTAAATACGTAGTTCCCTTTTCTATTATATTATTTAATAGCAAATTTTCAGGGAATCTTAGTGTGGTTTTAATAGGAATATCATTCCATTCTTTGCTAGCAAAACCATGGTACCATGTAAATAATATAGCTGGATTTTTTTCTATTAGCTTTTTCAATTGCCAATCCATAGAACGTTCGGAAAAGCCACTGTTGCCAATACCGGTATTTAAACAATCATACATTGCCTGTAAAATTGAAAGCCATATATCATCAACATCATCCCAATCATAAAAGCTAGAGAGAAATTGATGTTGATAAGATATAATGACTGTGCCGTAAAAGGTAGTTCCTTTTGAATTAATTAGCTGTTGATTTGCCAGTTGCTTAGCGTTTAAGTGATGGATTGGGATAAAATCTTCGTTATCTAATAATTTTTTATTATCAATAGCATCATAATTATTTTTTGAGATATATGTTTGAATGGTAACCATCTATGAACCACCTATCACATAGGGGAGTTTTCGTTTCCCATCTATTTTTTGAACTTGTGCTGCATTTGCAAAACGAGGATTGCTCTACTTGAATAATAGGTGGTGCTTCGGGAGTTTGGATAGCGATCGGAGGACGAAATGATTGGGATGAATCCTGGTAAAACAACTGAAATCGAAACCAAAACCAGTAAAGAAAATTTTCCGGATACTTCATGTTTTAATACTAATTTTCATATACATACCTCCTTAAAAGTAATTAATTTTAGTAAAGCATGGAATTATATAGTTTTTATTTCAATAAAGACACAGTGTGTTTTATTTTTGAAACCATTTGGTATACGAATTTCAATTTTTATGCGCCATCCAATGTTGAAGCAGTCTGTTTAATATTTGAAATACTTTAAGTATGTGAATGATGAATGTTCCCCGTGACTAAGGTTGTATGTGTTCAATGTGAATACAATGAAGCAGGAAAATCGAAAATTGCAGCGAATAGTAGGTGAGTGAACAAATAAAATCAAGCGAGGGTGAATTGGATGGGAGTTCAAGCAGAAAAGATTTTTGTAAACTTGCCTGTTAAAGATTTGGATGCCTCAGTAGAATTTTTCACAAAGGTCGGTTTTGAGTTTAACGAGCAAATGACCAATGAAAATGCGACATGCATGGTTATCAGCGAGTCCATATATGTCATGTTGTTGGTGGAAGACTACTTTAAAACGTTTACCAAAAAGGAAATTCCTGATTCTGCATCGAATACGGAAACCATCGTCGCCCTGTCCGTTAAAAGCAAGGAAGAAGTCGATGAGATCGTGAATAGGGCACTGGATGTTGGCGGAAAGCCTTTCAATGAAGCCATTGATCATGGTTTCATGTACGGTTGGAGTTTTCTGGATATCGATGGGCATTCTTGGGAAGTATTTTACATGGACGAAAGCGGATTTAATCAAGAATAAAAAGCAAGGCACATCCTTCACGAAGGACTGTGCCTTTTTTATCGATCTTAGCTGAATTTCATTCATAACAATACGGGGCTAATGTCTTTCCACTCATAAACCAATAGATTCAATTCAGAACCAGCTATTTTGATTTTTTCGGTTTCAAGCAATTCAGCACCAAATGCCTCATAGAAGTATCGAGATTTATTATCTTCAAGCACTTCTACGAAAATTGTCTCGAATCCCAGTTCTTCGAATTTAAAGAATAATTCTTTGATGAGTTTCTTACCTATCCCCATTCTTTGTGAATTTTCGAGGATATATATCGCAGTTAAATCGCCCGAATCCTCAACTTGATTCGTCTCCCTTTTCCCTCCACATATAAACCCTACTATTTTTCCTTCGTTATTTTCTGCGACATAAACATAATTTCCATTACTAGTTATATTCTTTATCCATATGTCTTTCCTTTTTTCATAAGAAAGTTTATCTAAAAAATCACTCGGCATTATATCTTTATAAGTGGTTCGCCAGCAATCCACATGGACTTTCGCTATCCCTTCCGCATCAGCCAACGTCGCCTCTCTTATTAGCATAGTGGTTCCTCCTTTTTTAAGTTTGCTATACTTCTCATTTTTACTAATGTTATCCAATTAGCAACTAATCGGCCCGGTATATTCCAATAATTAACTTTGTGTGTTACTATTTCCTATAGTTTGTTTAATGTGGGAGAAGGAATGGGATGAAACAGATTTTCCGTAGTAAAATATTTTATTTAATAATCTTCTTGGTTATCTTGGGGGTTGTGCTGGTTTTTAATAATGACGAAGAACCGACTGAGAAATTAACTGCCAATGATTTTTTTACAAATTTAGCGGATGGAAAAGTGACATTTATAGAGGTGGAGCAGCGAAAAAGTGTGATTGAAATAAGCGGTCGGCTGGCAGGGTATGAAAAGGATCAATACTTTGTCGCGTCTGTCCCAAATAGTGAAACTTCGCTAGATAGAATGAATAATGCTGCAGAGGAACATGATATAGAAAAAATGGAGTTTACACCATACAAAGAGACAAGCGGATGGGTCACCCTGCTTACAACGACCATCCCGTTCATAATCCTTTCCATCCTGATTTTAGTCTTATTACTATTTAGAGTTATAATAAAAAGATAGTTTTCGACGATATATTCCCATTTTCGGAGATAAAACATTAGTTTTCGACGATATAGTTCTATTTTCGCAGATAAAACTGTAAGTTTCGTCGATATTTCTAGTGAGTTATGGTTTCTGCAAAAAAATATTGAAGATTGCTGAATAGTTTGATAGAATAAAATAAATGAAAAAGACTATGTGCAACTGGCGAAACACGGATAACCGTGAGGGAACACATAGTGTCGTAGCCGTTCGCCTGGGCAGAGGTAAGGGATTTTATCCCTTGCCTCTTTCTGTATATTAACAGATAGTGAAGCTTTAAAGTCAATATTTTGAAATTTCAAAACTATTATATTCAAAAGAGGAGCAAACAAAATGAGCACAATACTTTTAGAAAAAGTCAAAACGATCAAAGCGTTAAATAATATTGCCGAAAGCGGGCTGAATGTATTCAATAAAGGCGATTTTAAAGTCGACAATGACAGTGAAAACCCTGATGCGATCGTTCTTCGCAGCTTTAACATGCATACTATGGAATTCGGCGATCAGTTAAAAGCAATCGCAAGGGCAGGGGCTGGAGTCAATAATATTCCGGTCGACAAATGCACTGAGCAAGGAATTGTCGTTTTCAATACACCTGGGGCTAACGCAAACGCTGTAAAAGAAATGGTGCTGACGACATTGATGGCTTCATCTCGTAATCTTTTTGCCGGTGTGGCTTGGACAAAGACGCTTGAAGGCGAAGGAGAACAAATTCCGAAGCTTGTCGAAGCAGGAAAGAAACAATTCGTTGGTAAAGAAATCAAGGGAAAAACTCTTGGCGTAATCGGTTTAGGAGCAATCGGTGCACTTGTAGCGAATGACGCGCTTGATTTGGACATGGATGTCATTGGCTTTGACCCGTTCATCTCTGTTGATACAGCTTGGAACTTATCCCGCAATGTACAGCGCGCCATGACAATTGAAGAATTGTTTGCAGAATCTGATTATATTACAGTACACGTTCCATTAACTGACGACACAAAAGGAATGTTTAACCAAGAAACATTCAGCATCATGAAGCCGGGCGTACATATCTTGAATTTCTCACGCGGCGAGCTAGTGAATGAAAATGATATGCAAGCTGCACTTGAAAGCGGAAAAGTAGGCAAGTTCATTACTGACTTCCCGAATGAAAACGTGTTGAAAATGAAAAATGTCGTTCCAATTCCGCATCTTGGTGCCTCTACGCTAGAATCAGAGGAAAACTGTGCCATCATGGCAGCTCGTCAGTTGAAGAACTTTTTAGAAACAGGGAACATCAAGAACTCTGTGAATTTCCCGAACACTTCGCTTCCTTTTACAGGAAACCGTCGTGTGGCAACTTTCCACGAAAACGTTCCGAATATGGTTGGGCAAATCACGCTGGCTGTATCAAGCTTTAATTTGAACATCGCTGACATGGTTAACAGAAGCCGTGGGGGATATGCATATACGATCATCGACATTGATGGAGAAGTAAACGGCGATATCATTCCTGCCTTGGAAGAACAAATCAAACAAATCGAAGGCATCGTTACAACTCGTATTATCTAATTGGAACAAAAAGAAAGCTGATAAATAGTGAAAGCCTCAATTCCTTTAAGGAGTTGAGGCTTTTTTAGGCTTTATTAATGATTTTGGAATAAATATTGGGGTGGTCATAATAAACTGGCTCACGTGTTAACAACCTAGGGATTACAACGACTCAGCCTGCGGACAGCTCGATACATTCAGTTTAAGTCAAAACTTCTTAGTATCGAAATTCTCAAAATCTATCATGGTTTCCTTCTGTGTTATCTTCATAATGTACAAAAAACATCAAGTAGATTGCGAATAGGAGATGCAAATAAAGTGGAACATCTTCATCACTTTGAATGACAACAAATATGTAAATTCCATATAGCAAAATGGGAATGCTTAAAAGGATTCTGTGCTTAGTCACATGTCATCCCCCCATACATCCTCAAATATTAATACATAAGCTGCTTGAAAATCCTTTTCTGCTAGAACATCTGCTAATTTCATAGCTTCATCCTCCTAATTAACCAAATATTCTGTCACTTCTATTAATACAATAGTATGAAGTACAGAGAAAATGCTGTCAATCTATATTCCATCTGTACTCATTTTAAGTTAACGGATTCATAAGTCATCTACCAAAATAACCATCTCATATATAGGCAAAACGGTACCAAAACGGGGAAGCAATGCGATCAACTGAACGCCAGGGAGCAACGTGCTGCGAACCTGAATCAATGGAGTCACTTGTATGCCTCCTTGCTTCCGTTCACTTCAGTGCATCTAAGTAAAAGAATCGCCCCTAATCCAGAGACGATTCCCTATCTACAAAAAAAGGATGACCCTATATTGTTCTTCCTCAAAAATTCTGGTGCTGATGAAGGATATTCGATGTTAAAAAAGCTCCAACAGGAGGCAATTGCCCGGTATACGCATTACCGCTAACAGGAAATTGATTCAGGGCTAAATCTGTAGTGGCAATCCACGATCCAGACTCACCTGCTTGCAGAGAGGGAGGCTTCATAAGAAAACGTCCTTGAAGAATGAAATGCCGGATTCTGCTCTGTTGATCATCAATTATGGTTAAGTTGCCAGAGAACGTGGCATAAGGTGAATCAAATGCGATTTGTTTGGTGTTTTCATTCCAAAATCCATTAATCGGAATGGGTCTGCCACGAAAATTAACCGTACCAACCACCCTATTATCTATAATGGAATGAATGGAAAGTGTGCCCCAAATAATCGTTCTGCCAGCTATTGAAGAGTGGATACCCCATACAGATGGGAATGGAAAGCTAACCGAAGCAGTTCCCTGTGAAGTTACCAATGCTATGCCCTCCCTTAATGGTCGTTTATGTTCCGAGGAAGATTCCTTGTTTAAAGCAGTATATGCAGCACGAGCAGAATAATTTAATAAGAAAGGTGAACTCTTACATCCCCTGCCTGAAATTGCATGATGAGTTACCAGTACTGCTGGAAAATAGGATTGAACGGATCAGAGGAAGGAATGGAGGGAAATGAGGTAGAAGCGGCGAAAGTAGTCTATAGAAATGTGCTGAAGATAGGAAGAGCAGCAAATGTGAACGGATCAGATAAACAGCTAAGGAGCATGAAGAACGGTTTGAAAAACGAAATGATAATAGATCGTAAAAAAACATGAAGGAGTGACGCATATGCATAAAAAAGGTTGTTCCAAATTGAAGTGTCAGTGTTTCATCGTACCTAACTATATTCTTGAGAACCTGGCACAAAATGAAGTGGAAGAAGCACGGATCAGTTTAGCGAAAAGCCGTCAAATGCGCAGGCGCAGAATATTGAAAGAATACGATATTGACGGTGTTGTCGCACTGACGGATGCAGGATCTGGACGTCAAGGTGAATCTGCCCGTCATGTTTACGATTGCAAGGGAGGGACGAAACTCCGGGAGAATGAGGCTAGGAAAGAAGGAGACCGATCAAGTGCAGATCCCATTGTTAACGCTGCATATGATTATAGCGGAGTTGTGCGTGATTATTTCAAGGATGTTTTGCACCGTAATTCAATTGATAACCAAGGTCTTGATCTCATTCTGAACGTTCATTATGGCAATAAATTCACGAATGCTTATTGGGACGGAGATGAAATGGTATTTGGTGACGGCGATGGGGTCATCTTTAGCAATTTTGCCAATTCACTCGATGTAATTGGACATGAATTGACACATGGGGTTACGCAGTTCACAAGTGGATTGGAGTATGAAGGTCAGTCCGGGGCATTGAACGAACATCTTTCAGATGTGTTTGGAGTTGCCATAAAACAATTTCACTTAAAGCAAACAGCAGGAGATGCCGATTGGCTGATCGGTGCTGATATTATGGGACCGACATTGAAAGGGCAGGCCCTCCGTTCGATGAAGGCACCAGGTACGGCATTCGACAATAAGTTAATGGGTAAAGATATTCAGCCTGATCATATGAAGAACTTCTATAAGGGAGAACGCGATAATCATGGTGTCCATATCAATAGCGGCATACCAAACAAAGCCTTTTATCTAGTATCCATGGAAATTGGAACGGACAAAGCGGCCTTGATCTGGTTCAATGCGATGCAGAATTTATTTGCGACGGCAAATTTCAATCAATTCGTGCAAATTGTCATAAAAGCAGCGCAAAAACTTGTTGATAGCGGCGATGTTACGAAAACAGCCATCAAGACGATTGAAAATGCTTTTAAAGCGGTTGGACTGCCTGAGTAGTCATATTCCATGAATAGGAGGCTTCATCTACCATGCATATCAAATTTAGCTGCATAGGGGGATTTGCCAACCTCGACTTGAATTTCGAAATAGATACGGATGAATTGCCGAAAGAGAAGTATGAGGAATTGAAGAACTTAATGAATCAAGCTGACCTTCCTAATGCAGCCCAAAGTAAAATGGTAAAAACGCAAGGGTTCGACTCGTTTTCATACCAGCTGGATATAGCCGATGAAAAGAAGAAGCAGTCTTTCTCATTTAATGACATTTCAGCTCCAGAGGAAGTCCGGCCCTTATTGGATTATTTACGGAACATAGCAATTGAAATAAAGATGGCAGAATAACCACGTCAAAAAAGTCTATCATCTTGATAGACTTTTTTGTTTGTCTTAAAACTTCACAAAAATGTCATTTCGTTTCACTTTTATCTGGATTTTGGCTGTTTGTTCTCTAAATGGACACAAAATAGCGATCTGCAGTAGCAAATTTGAAACGGAAATTAGAGAGTATAGCCCTTTGATGAGATTTTGTAAAGAGTTAGCCAATCAAACAGGTAAAGCAGTCACAAAAGGGAACTAATTTTGAAAGAGGCAATACAAGAGCGGTTTTACAAAAAAAGCATAAAATAGGATAATGGTCGCAGAGAGGTGAAGTGAATGACATATCAAGAAATGAAAGTGACGATAGCCGGAAACAGCCTTACCCAATTCGGGAAAAGAATATTAATCTCGCAGATTCAATTCTCGACATTGGAGGCGATATTCGAAGTCGATGAGGCGGTTCAAAGAAAGCTTGATCTCAATCGAAGGACTGAAATCAGGGAGTTCATCATCGATTCTGTATCGGAAGGGGACTTTTACTTTTCCCCATTCATCTTCTCGAGCAGGGGAGCGATCCAAGAAGTGCCCGTGGGCGGGGAACTGCCACCAGGAAGTAAAATATACATACTTGACGGTCAGCATAGGACCTACGCCCTCATTTCAGCCATCAGTCACCTAAGGGCACGGAAGGAAACGGAAGAAGAAATCGGAAACTTTCCCGAAGCGGCAAAGCTCCAAAACCAAATTGATAAGTTGAAAACCTATCCGGTCACGATTCAAATCTATTTAAATCTGGAAACGCATGAAGAAAGACAGCTATTCAATGATATTAATACGAAGCGAAAAGAGCCGCATAACGGCTTGGTGATGAAGTATGACCAGCGCGATGAATATGCAGAACTAACACGGAACATTGCCAGGATATTAGAAAGTAAGATGGAGATAGAGACCACCCTTTCGAGGATCACCGTGAGCTGTACGGCGCTGACTACGCTGACGATCATGAGGCGCTGCCTTATTGCTTTATTTGAAGGAAACGTCACCGCGAAAACGGGTAAAGCCAATTATGGTGATATAACCAAAGCCGAAATCATCAACACCGCGACCGCGTTTTTCGAGTCATGGCTGGAAATCTTCCCGAAGAAGATGACAGACCGGACCACATTCACATCAGGGTATTCCGGCATCCAAATAGCCCTTGCCCAAACGATCCACCAACTCCACAAACATCATGAAATCCCCTATGAAGAAGCAATAAATCATATGCTGCATTTGAAGAAAGCCTGCACTTGGAAGCATGATGATGTCCTTTATTCACACATTTACGATCCCTTGAAAAAAAGAGTCAAAAACCATTCGACTACAAACGCCATCCAGAAAACGGCTCTCGCGTTCAAACGAAAAATAGAACAAGAAGGAGGATGGCTGCATGATTCTAAGTGAATTGGACCGGAAAAGAAGGACGATGGTTTCCTGCTCCATCATCGAGCTGGTCCATATGTATCGCAACGGTCAGATCGCCACGAGGGAAATCAACCAACTGCGGGTCCGATCGATCAAAAACTATCTTTTGGACAATGCGTTAACGAAAAATATCTACCTGCCGCCGCTTGTTGCCAGCAGCAGGGAAGGAACCGCCCCTAATGGAGATCCCATCTTACTTTCGATCATCGACGGAACACAACGAATAGCGGCCTTCGCGCAATTGGAGGACAGTATCCTTAAAGCGTTAAAGAAGGATGAAGAAAAGGTGAAACAAGCATACGAACTGGATTCATTCATGAAGGACAGCTCGATTGCGATCCAAGTATTTGAAGGGCTAACAAGAGCGGAAGAATCCCAGCTCTACCTGGATCTCAATCTAAAAGGCAAGAAAGTGGCCCTTTCCAAACGGATATCATTCGACTCGCGAAACAACCTTAACGTCATTACCAATCAGGTGCTCCATACCCATCAATCGCTAAAAACAGCCGGTGTCGAACTTGAAAAGCGGTCCATCAATCGTCCAGCCAATAAAAACCTCTTATCGCTATCGCAATTGAGGCAGGTCATAGGCATCTTCATGACTGGGAAGGCACACGTAAATATCGAAGAAAAAGTATCACAAAGTCCGCTTTCGAACAGTGAATACATCACACTCATTCATCTCTATCTTAATGAACTATTCGACATATACCCGGCAGGACAGATGGGTGATTACACAAAGTGCATGCTTGCCAGTTACCCGCTTTTCATTGCCGTTGCCCTTTATGTCAATGACAAAGTGGAAAACCAGCCTATCGAACAAAGACAACAGCTGATTGCCACGAGAATGTCAAAATTGAAAGAGGTGGACTGGAGTCCTGATAATCCGATTTGGAAAGAGTTTAAAGGAACATACAAAGGGCGGCCGCCATTATTTCACCTAAGCAAAGATAAAAACAATATCGAAGAGCTAGTACGCTGGCTGTATAGCTGTTGAGGAGGTGAGGGGAAATGTGATAATGAAAAAGTGAAAAACCCCTAGGTGAGGACGTCCGGTCAGACAATCACCTAAGAGCTTGTGAGCAGGAGTATACCTGCCTCTATGTCCAGTATACTCCATAAAAAGGAATAGTGAAATGGGGAGTGAATGGAATGATGATACGAAAAAACTATTTATTGAATATGGAAACGGTAGGAATGATGGAGCGATACGACGCCAATGGTGTCGAGATGACTACGGTAGTGGAGGGAGAAAACACATTCCATGTTAGGCAACCGCGCCAGGAAATCCTGAATAACACGTTAAACCACTTTGGATTGGATCTGGATGGCGGACTAGCAGCAGCCAAATCCGTACTGGGCGGTAAATACAGACTGCCCGTCTGCATAAACGCCCAGCTGGGGATGGTCTGGTTCTCCTCCCGCTCATTCCGGAAAAGAGGAGGAGTCTGGTTTTCCTACATCCACATTCGTGACTTAGAGGAAATGAACGAAAAGGAAACACTCGTCCACACAAACTACGGTCATTGCCTACCAGTAAACTTAAGCAAAAATCAACTCGCCTTCAAAAGGGACCAAGCATCCTATCTGCATACGACCTTCCATGAACGCTCATTGGGTAAAAAGACCTTTTATTACGAACCGGGAAGCGGAATCACCTTTTGCAAAGAACCCGGGGAGGTCCATTACAGGGTGAAAGGAAAGGAATAATATAATCGATGAGACCGCTGAATGGGCGGTCTTTTCTTTGGAATGGATTAAGTGAGAGCAGGTTTTATTTAAAATCCAGAAATATAGTTATTGTGAAAAATGGAATGATAAGTAAAAAGTTAATTATTAGGAAAGGGAGTACATATTTTGAAACGAATATTTGCTATTTTACTATCTTTTGGACTAGTTTTAGGTCTCTCGTTTGGCGCAAATAATGTTGCCAGTGCCAAAACAGAAGTGAAGACTTATAAAAACTGTACAGCATTGAATAAAGACTACAAAGGAGGCGTAGCCCGTACATCTTCCGTTAAAAATAAAGGAGGAAAAACGAAATACAAGCCTCACGTTTCAAAGGCGCTTTATGATGCCAATAAAAAAAGCGATCGCGACAAAGACTTTATCGCTTGTGAAAAATAAGGATTAATCAAAGAGACCTCTTATAGGAAGGTCTCTTTAGTTTGTAGATAAAAGGTCTTCCATCTGAATTATTAAAGAGACTCCTGCGGAAAGCGAGTGCCTGGAGAGGGCAGTTCATTTTTGTACAAAACTAAAAAGGCGGAAGCTAAAGCCTATACAGGTCTTTAGCTTTTTTCTCGTGGGTTATCTTTCAAACCGTCCAAAATGTGTATTTTCCCGATTTATAAGTGCATCCCCAAGATTGATTCTGCTCATAAGTCTTTCATGGTCCGAAGGAAAACGTTCTTTAACATTTGCAACACCCTCTGTTGTTGGGATATTACCATTAGGCATAGGACGTTCTTCTCTTTGAAAACCGGGGTTCAAACTATCATTATTAGTAGGATCTCTACGTGCATCAAGGTTCCCGGCATTGTTATTTGGATCATTGTTATTATCTTGTGGCATAGATTTCACTCCTTCGTTTATATTATCCGCTGATGACAGTAATCTATTCGCACGCTGTACTTATCCTTTATATTTGCACAACGCCAATTCTCTTGAATGGTCAACAAGTACGAAGGGTCTTTTTTTGCCTTTTAAAAAAACTTCAAAATATTATGATTGACTTACATTTTAATTTGTCTTACAATTTCAATGTAAATAGTCGAAAGATTCAATCAAATGGAAGGAGAACTTTCTTAAGAGCTAATTCACTTCAACATGAAGCATGACAACATACTGCGCGTTAACTTTATGTCAATTCCGGAAATGACGTAAAGTTCTGTCATAATTTCAATATCTGAATGTCTAGAGTTATCTAAGTATTATTGCTTTAGAAAAAATGAAAGCGAATACATACTCTTTGGAATGGAGTGAATAACTTGAAAAATCAATCAAATCTTGCTGAATCCACTGTGATTGCTCCGGAGGTCGTAAGTAAGAAAACAAATTTCTTCACGAAATTTAAAACATCCTATGGTCCGGGAATCCTTGCCGTGTTAACGTGGCTTGGAGCCGGTGATCTGGTGACGTCTTCTGTTGCCGGGGCGGATTATGGATATAGTTTAATGTGGATTTTAGCTCTGTCATTAATCCTTCGTTTTCTTATCGTTAATGTTATCGCCCGGTTCCAGCTTTGTAACACAGAAGGTTTAACCATACTTGAAGGCTATGGACGTATCCACCCATTTTTCGGTTACTTCATGTTTGGTTATGCATTAATCATGGGCCATCTGTTTAATGCCTATATGATTAAGGGAGCGGGAGAGGTATTATCGACCCTATTCCAAGTCAATCAGCCATTCTTAGCTTCATTGGTAGTTGTGGGATTAGTTTTTATGCTTATTGGCAGGAATATTTATAATAGAATTGAAAGTGTAATGAAAGTGCTTTTGGCATTATTGACCATTGCCTTCTTGTTCCTGGCCATTCAAGCTACACCGGATGTGGGGCAAATCATTAAAGGAACAATTGGTTTTAGCATTCCAAGTGATACTGGCGTTCATGGAGCATTATTAGTAGCGGTTTCGATTATCGGTGCAGTGGCAGGCTCGATTTCGAACTTTGTTCATCCATATTTCATGAAGGAAAAGGGCTGGACGAAACCGAGTCATCTAAAGGTTCAAAGAAATGATTTGCTTTTTGCCATCGGAGTTTGCATCGTGATAAATTTGGCCATTTGGGTGGTTGGGGCAGAAATTTTAAAACCGAATGGAATTCATGTCGAAACGATTGATGACTTGGCAATGGCATTACAAATGTCGTTAGGGAAATTTGGCTGGTACATTTTCTATCTTGGTGTTTTTGGCGTATTATTCGCGAGTGTAGTAGGCAAGTCAACTGGTTTTCCAAGATTGATTGTAGATGCCTTTTACGTAATAAATAAGGATCGTCGCGAAAAGTACAATGGTAAATATGAAAAAGATCCAATGTATAAATGGGTTATGCTTTTTGTGTTGGTCACGCCAATCATTTGGTCCATTCCCGGCATGCCTGGTTTCATTGCCTTAACAATTGGCGTAAATGCAATAAATATAATCGGCTTTCCGGTAATCGCAATTGGCATGCTCGTGCTTTCAAATAAAAAAAGCTTGATGGGAAAATATAAAAACAATTGGTTCGAAAATATTATTCTAACGTTAGCTTCCGTTTTAGCAATTTGGTCCGCCGTTCAATTAGCTACTACCTTTTTTTAAAATAATGGTAGATTATAGATAGAGGCGTAAAACAAAAAGGTTATGTCAGCATTTGAACCCGATGGGGTCCTACTTTATTGGAAGTGAGGTATCAATGATGAAACCGAAAGTAATCGTTTATAAGAAAGTGGATCAAAAGGTGTTGGATTATATTCAAGAGACTTGTGATGTCGTTTATTTTGAGGGTCTTCATTCACAAAACTATCCTGAATTTCTTCAGGAGCTGAAGAACGCACAAGGTATATTAGGTTCAGGATTAAAGGTGGATAAAACTTTACTGGATCAAGCACCTCAATTAAAAATCGTCTGTAATTCATCGGTTGGTTACGACAATTTGGATGTAACCGAGTTGTCCAATCGAGGAATCATGGCTACAAACACTCCCGAGGTATTGAATGAGACAGTTGCCGATACGATCATGGGTTTGATTCTCTCCACAGCGAGAAGAATGCCTGAGTTGGATCAAATGGTAAAGTCAGGGCAATGGACATCGAATATCGGAGAAAAATCGTTTGGGTTGGACGTCCATCATAAAGTATTAGGTATTATCGGAATGGGCGGAATCGGATCTGCCGTTTCAAAAAGGGCCCGTTTTGGGTTCGATATGAACATCTTATATCACAACAGATCCAGAAACGAAGACGCGGAACAAAAGTATGGAGCTACATACTGTTCTCTGGAAGATCTGTTAAAGCAATCTGATTTTGTCTGCTTGATGACACCGCTGACTCCTCAAACCGAAAAGATGATGGGGGAAAAAGAATTCAAGCTCATGAAAGAGTCCGCCATCTTCATCAATTGTTCAAGAGGGAAAACAGTGGATGAAGAAGCGTTGATCGATGCGCTAAAAACCGGAGAAATTCACGCGGCAGGACTGGATGTCTTTGTACAGGAGCCCGTCCAGGAAGACAACCCGCTGCTTTCCATGAAGAATGTCGTCACCTTGCCTCATATCGGTTCCGCAACATATGAAACCCGCCTGAAAATGGCGATGCTGGCCGCAACCAACCTTGTCGCCGGATTACAGGGGGAAACTCCGCCTACGTTGATTAAAGCTGGCGTAAAGGTGAAGTGATCTTTTATAAATTAATCTGGATAGCCTTATTTGGGGCTATCCATTTTTTTGTTCAGGATTATTATTTTTACTCATCCTGGAAAACAAATAAGCCCTCCCATAAAGAAGGGCTTTTATATCAATTCCCCAGACTTTTGTTATTCATCAACCACATCTGCCATTTCATCAAAATCGGAAATTACGATCTATCAAACAGTTCAGCAGAAGAAATACCTGGGTTTGTCATCTCGAAAGGATAACTTGTAATCGGAGGCTGCACGCAATGTTTGGATATATAGTATGCATGCACTGGTACTTGTTTTGATCCCAAGAAGTCTTTCTCAATACGTTCGTCATGATTTATTTGGATTGTTGACACCGTGTTTCCTCCTTTATAAGTTTATGCTACGTCTGATTGTTTAATTGAATCAACGTAATGGTTTGCTTTATCCTGGTCAAATTCCCCTTCCCATTTTGACATGACAATCGCCGCCAATGAGTTCCCTATGACATTAACCGCCGATCTTCCCATATCCAAAATTCGGTCGATACCGGCAATGAACGCAACACCTTCCACTGGCAGTCCCATAGAACCAAGTGTTGTTAAAACAACAACAAATGAGGCACCCGGAACGCCAGCCATTCCTTTTGACGTTAACATCAAGACTAGTAACAAAGTGATCTGTTGTGTAATGGATAAATCTATACCATACATTTGTGCCACGAAAAGTGAAGCAAGTGCTTGATAAATCGATGAGCCGTCTAGATTAAACGTATAGCCTGTTGGAATAACAAAGGAAGTAATGGATTTCGAGCAGCCAAACTTCTCCATTTTGTCCATAAGCCTAGGTAATACCGACTCTGAACTTGCTGTTGTAAATGCCAAAATCAATTCATCCTTTAACACTTTCAGGATAACAAAAATGCTTGTCCCTGACATTTTCGCTATAATTCCAAGAATGGCGAATACAAAGAATACCATCGTCACATAAACAGCAATTACTAGGTTCCCTAAAGGAATTAATGTTGCGATACCAAATTTTGCAACGGTTACACCAATCAGCGCAAACACACCAAAGGGGGCAAATTTCATGACTAGATTCGTCACCCAAAACATTACTTCCAACACACCTTCAAAGAATCCAAGAATAGGCTTTCCTTTTTCGCCTATCGCAGCGACACCTAAGCCGAATAAAACAGAAAAGAAGATAATAGGTAATAAATCCGCTTGAGCCATTGATTCAAATACATTTGAAGGGACAATATGAGAAATTGTTTCTCCAAAGCCACTGCTACCAGCAGTATTTGTTGTTTCTTCATATTTTGAAATATCACTTTTTTCAAGATTGCTTGTATCTAAGCCAGACCCTGGGTGGAACAAGTTTGCCGCCAGTAATCCAATAACAATGGCAATTGTGGTGACAATCTCAAAATAAAGAAGAGTCTTCCCGCCTAATTTTCCTAGTTTCTTTATATCGCCGACTCCCGCTATGGAAACGATTAATGCAGCCATGACGATCGGGATGACGATCATTTTAATTAAATGAATGAAAATATCCCCGATAGGCACCAAAATGGCCATGACTGTTTCATTACCATGGAATAAAGCACCGACAACGATACCTAGTACAAGTGCAATAAAAATTTGAGTAGCTAAGCCAAACCTTTTCATTTGAATTCCTCCTTTGATAGTTGTCCTTTTGTTAACGCTTTCATTTTTTAGATTATTTCAAGTTTATGCTCATCCTACTGGAACCTACTGAATCCTACTGATACTTACAAGGGACAGAAAAAATAATAATTTCAGTCAAAACCCTTCTCACTTTTTTACCTTTTCATATGTTATGTTTTTAATATAGTGACTGGGGAGGGACCGTATTGAAAAAGAGTATAAGGATATTACTATTGATTATGATTGCGGTGCCTCTTGCGGGCGAATTCAAGTTTTACCCCTTCGATGATACATTCAGAGTCAGTTTGGGAACCCCCGTCTTCTTCTTGTTTTTACTATGGGGGAGGAGCATCCACCCGATTATTGCAGGCATAGTGACGGGAATGAGTGTGTTTTTTTTACGTTTTTCACTGGCTGTCGGGATACGGGACATATCCGTTGAGGATGCGATGTATCTTCATGTTCCCGCCTTTTTCTACTACTTCATTTACGCGTTGGCCTTTCATAAAACGAAATTGAACGAACGGCATGATCAGCCGTTTATGATCGGGCTTTTAGGGGTATTGATCGAGCTTTTTGCAAGTGTATCGGAGATGACGATCCGATCCATCCTGGCGAATCAGGACACACCCTTGCTAGCCATTGACCAACTTGTTTTAATCGCCTTTATTCGAAGCTTTTTCGTTCTCGGCTTTTTTAATATAGTAAAGCTGAGAGAAGCGAAATCCGCAGAAGCGGAGCAGCGCATGCAAAAGGAACAAATGCTGCTTTTCATTTCAAGTTTGTATGAGGAATCGGTTCAACTGAAGAAAACGATGCAAAATGCGGAAGAAATCACCCGCACTTGTTATGACTTTTACCGTCGGATAAAAACAAGGGGGACTAATGGAAGCGATGCGCAAACTGCGTTGCAGATTGCCGGTCTCGTGCATGAAATCAAAAAAGATAACCAGCGGATTTATGCGGGGCTATCGAAACTTATGTCATCCGAAAACCTGCAGGAATATATGAAGATCGAAGACCTTGGTAACATCATGATCGTGTCCAATAGACGATATGCAGAGTCCCTTCGCAAAGTTATTACATTTACCTTGCATATAGATGATGACCATCCCCGCTATCATGTATATATGGTATTATCATTAATAAATAATTTATTGGCCAATGCAGTGGAAGCCATTGAAGAAGAAGGATACGTATCACTGCATGTGAAAAGGAAAGGTCAGTTCGTGGAGTTTTGCATCTGTGATAATGGGTCCGGCATTGCGCCAAAGCAGAAGGAAATCATTTTTACAGCAGGATATACAAAGAAATTCGATGAGGCGGGAAACCCTTCGACGGGAATTGGCTTATCGTATGTGAAACAAACAGTTGAAAAATTTGGAGGACATATCAGGCTAATGGATACCTATAAAGAAACCGTATTCATCGTAGGAATTCCGATTGATGCTATTATGGAGAAAGGGCTAACGAGATGAATTATTTCATTATAGATGACGATCCTGCCATTCGAGGAATGTTGACAGAGATAATTGAAGACGAAGATTTAGGCAAAGTGGTGGGAGAAGCAGAAGACGGAGCTTTAGTGAATAATGGCTTGTTGCTTTTAAAAAAAGCAGACGTTGTCTTAATTGATTTGCTCATGCCATTAAGGGATGGAATTGAAACAATCAGGTCTCTTGCTGATGGATTTCAAGGAAGATTTGTGATGATTTCGCAAGTGGAAACGAAAGAAATGATTGGTGAGGCGTATAGATTAGGAGCGGAATACTACATTACAAAACCGCTGAACCAAGTTGAAATTTCATGCATATTAAACAAAGTGAACGAGCGAATACTGGTGGATCAATCGATCCAGGGCATTCAAAAGTCGTTGAACGTGTTTACGGGCCGCCCGAAGTCTTCGAAAGTGCCCTCCATTCATACAAAAAGTATCATGGAAGCCGGACGGTCCTTAATTTCCGATTTAGGTATGATTGGCGAAGGGGGAAGCGAGGATTTATTAAACATTTTAGGATTCCTCCAAAATGAAAAGCAAAGACTCGGTCCTGCCTACACATTTCCATATTTAAAGGAGATATTTGCTGGGATTGCTGCTGAAAAGCTGGGAGGTCAAGCGAAAGAGGCCGAAATCCAGAAAGAAATGAAAGCTTCTGAGCAGCGTGTCCGTCGCGCACTTAACCAGGCACTCATCCATATCGCTTCATTAGGATTGACGGATTATATGAATCCAAAATTCGAAGCCTATTCATCCACATTTTTTGATTTCTCGGAAGTCCGCAAAAAAATGCTGGAGCTAGAAGACAAAAGCAAAAAAGTAAGCAGTCAGAGCCGCAATAATATGAAAAAGTTTATCCAAGTGCTGTTTATGGAAGCAAGGCAGATGATGAAATAATAAACCAGTAACACAAGTGGAATAGATTGAAAATTCACAAAAACATTTTATATTTTTCGATGGAAGAAACATAAAGACAAATCCGTTTAGATGGGATTTGTCTTTATCGCAATTTCCTCCGTATTTTTTTATAAACAGTATGACTTTGTTTCAAATCTACAGAAAAAAGAACTAGCAATGAGGCTTTCTAATATGTAGGCATAAAAATAACCAGCCAAGCTATTGCTCAACTGGTTACTGGCTTTACATGCTAAATTAAAGTTTAAAATGAAGATTCATTATGGCAACTGTTGTGCAAAATACATTGATATCATTCAGAATTTATGATAAATTAGTATAGAAACACATTTAACTATATACAAAAACAGTTTACCCCTTACTATAAGTATAAGGTAAAACTCACCTCTAGTCAACCCCTAATTTCTCATTTTTTAAAGGAGTGTCCGTTATGAACAATGAAATTCGGCAGGAGCAAGAACGTTTGAATGAGGTGATAGATACAATCACGAAACAAATCAGCAAAATAGAAGGAGAAACTTCAAAGCGTAAAAAAGAAGTTGTTAATATCCGTAAACACTTTTGGGATGACCTCAAGGTTAATATTGATACCTTCGATGATTACCTCGAGACGATCATTGGCTTAAGGCAGCAGGCTCAAGACTTGTCACAAAGCGAAGGCGCACATAGATATGCCTTCAAGAGGCTATCAACACTGCGCCGTATGCAGGAAGTGCCTTATTTCGGCCGGATTGATATCACTGAAGAAGGGTCTCCCCTTACGGAACAAATTTATATTGGGACTTCCACTCTTACTGATGCAACAGGAGAAAACTTCATTATCTACGATTGGAGGGCCCCGATTTCGAGTGTTTATTATGACTATCCTCCCGGTCCTGTAGAATACTCCACTCCCGGAGGCGTAATTCAAGGGATGCTGGAGAACAAGTGGCAATACACCATCAAAGGAGGCGTTATCGAATCGATGTTCGATACGAGTCTCACCATTGGGGATGAGATCCTGCAGCAAGTACTGGGCAAGGGAACGGATAAGCATATGCACAGTATCGTGTCCACCATTCAACGTGAGCAAAATAGGATCATCCGGAACGATCGCGGACGTCTGCTCATTGTTCAAGGTGCCGCTGGCAGCGGGAAGACATCAGCTGCCCTGCAACGGATCGCTTACTTGCTCTACAAGAATCGAGAAAGGCTGAAAGCCGATCAAATCATTCTATTCTCTCCTAACTCCATGTTTAATAACTACGTATCCAATGTGTTACCCGAACTTGGCGAAGAGAATATGCAGCAGGTAACATTCCAGGAATACCTGGATCATCGTCTGACTGACTCTTTTCATGTTGAGGATCCTTATGAGCAATTGGAATATTTGCTGACTGCAGCGGAGGATCCTTCCTATAGCACCAGGACAGCGAGTATCCAATTTAAGGCATCCATTCGCTTCTTTGAAATCATCAAGACCTACAGACAATCACTGGAGCTATCCGGAATGCTCTTTAGAGGGGTAAAGTTCCGAGGGGAAACGCTCGTCTCCGCTAAAAAAATCTCGGAAAGATTTTATAACACAGACACCACATTAAAATTTCACAATCGGATTGAAAAGCTGAAAGAGTGGTTATGTGAGTTACTTGATGAAAGGGAAAAGTTTGAGCTGAAACAACCTTGGGTCGAGGAGGAAATCGAGTATCTTAGCAAAGAAGATTACCAAAAGGTATACACCTATTTAGAGAAAAAACGCGGTGATAATGAAGATTCCTTTGACGATTATGAAATAGAGAATAAAATGCTTGCGCGTATGATTGTTCGAAAGAAATTGAAGTCGTTACGCAAACGGATAAAAGCACTTCATTTTATCAATATTAAGGGAATATACAAGCAACTTTTTGACGAACGAATACGGATCGAACTGTGGAATGAGGGGGAAACACCTGCCGAAAGGGAAATTTGCTTATCAACCCAAAAAATGCTGGACGAAGGTAAACTGTATTACGAAGACGCGACTCCATTTTTGCTGCTGAAGGAGTTAATTCAAGGATTCCAGTCGAATACTTCTATAAAATATGTGCTTGTTGACGAAGCACAGGATTATTCTCCATTTCAATTCGAGTTTTTGAAACGATTGTTTCCTTCTGCCAGGATGACCGTGCTCGGTGACTTTAACCAGGCAATATTCGCTCATGCCAGCGAACGGGTGGACTTCCAGACTCTTACCAGTTTATACGGAATAAGTGAAACCGAGAGCATAACCTTGGATCAAAGCTACAGATCGACAAAGCAGATTATAGAATTCACACGTGAACTAATTCCAGAAGGCCATCGAATTAAGGCGTTCAATCGTGAAGGCGAGAAGCCTGTACTCACTCAAGTGTCCAGCCGTGATGAATTGCACCGCAAAATCATGTCTAAAGTCAAAGACTTTCAAAGCCGTGAGTACAATACAATCGCAATAATCTGTAAATCTGCTGCCGAAAGTGCCGCCGCATACGATGCCCTTAGTGTTCACGGTGAAATTAAACTCGTACAGAAAGGCACAAATGAATATGAACAGGGTGTAGTCGTTATACCGGCTTATTTGGCCAAAGGCATCGAATTCGATGCAGTCATCATTTATGATGCATCCATGCAAACATACGGTGATGAGAGCCTGCGTAGATTGTTCTACACCGCATGTACCAGGGCTATGCATGACTTACAAATTTATACGGTTGGCGAACCCAGTCCCTTCTTGAAAAACGGTGCAACGGAGAGTTTACTTCTGACCTCCAAATAACAAAGGATGGACTCATTATTAGTGCTTCCTTTTTTCTCCTTTCATTTTATTGCTCTTTTATCGAAATACTATAAAAGAAAATCTTTAGAAAAGGAGGAGATGGATTGACTAACGAGAAAGAACAGGTGGAAACGGGAGGAAGCCAGGTGACTGGTGAATCAACGATTCAAACAGTTAATGATGGCCATTATCATTATCCAGGGCCCGTGGAAGAAGGCTATAGCGGAAATACAGGAAGAGCAGTACAGCCTGCCGGGAAAAAAGATCCTGATGTTCCTCAAAACAAAGACACATTTAATTACACCCGTAATGTAAAGTAGATCCGTCCAACATCATATACTTGGAGGTGAAGGAAATGAGTAAAAAGACAGGAAGAGGTCGCATTGCACCAAGTGTTAACCCGCAGGGACATGGAAAAGATGTGGAATTCTCCACAGAGCCTAAAAGCGATCTTGAAAACAAGGCAAAAAAGTCTAATACTAAATAAGCGTATTGGATAAAAATGTGGTCATACTTTATAAAGAATGCCCTTCTCTTAATGGAGAGGGGCTTTTATAATCTAAAAGAAGGCTCAATCTGCAGATGGTTGAATATCCAACCCTATTTCGTGTCACTCCTCGTTTTTGTCGATGAATCATACGTTTTTGAAGCAGCGGAATGTGAAAGAATAGAAGGATGGGGTTACCGTTAAAAAAAATACTAAATACATATACTACTGTGCTAATATGAAAGACTGAGCTTAAAAAATGAGAGGAGTTACAAATGAAAATAAATCGATTAATAGCGAACAATATAAGCCATTTAGATTCATCACTTCCAGACGACCAATCATTAGGAATTGCTGGTTTATCAGGTTCCGGGAAAACGACTTTTTGTCAAACCATTGGCGAAGAATCCAAGAAGCGTCTCGTTTCCTTATTGCCGAAGTCTGAATATCAGTATTTATTCCCTAATATTATGGAAACCAACTTCAGTGCCATCAAGATGGAGGAAATGCCGCTGGTCCTTTTTCTAGGCAAATCATCCATTTCAGCTAATCCCCGTTCGACCATTGGCACACATACTGGTGTGTTTAAAGAGATTCGTGTTTGTCTTGCAGAAAAATTCAATCTTTCTCCGGAAGTTTTTTCATTTAATAATGCCTTAGGCTGGTGCCCCACTTGTAAAGGACGCGGTACGACGAAAAACGTCGAATGTCCAAAGTGTGAGGGGAAGCGCTACAATCAAGAAGTCGAGCAATATACCATTGAATTATTAGATCACCCGCATACTATATCCGATATCAACAAATTAAGCATCGAAACGATCCTTTCACTCGCAGATACCTTACATATTAGTGAAGCTAAACAGCATATTCTCCAAAATATAATCAATATGAATATTGGTTATTTAGGCTTGAACCGGATTATGGGGACAGTGTCAGGAGGGGAATTAACCCGGCTTTATTTGGCCGAATTCATGGCAACAAGTGAAAATACCGTGATCATCATCGATGAAATCTCCGTCGGTCTTGATCATCAAACCCTTTTGGAAATTTTGGAACAGATTAAGCAATTAGGTTATAAAAATCAAATTTGGCTCATTGATCACTCCGACACGGTTTTGGATAGCACGGATGACCAATTGTTCTTTGGACCCGGCAGCGGAAAATATGGCGGGAAAATCGTTGAGGAATCACCGCGGCCCAAACCAATCAGCTGGAAGCGAAATGAAGCAGCACCAACGGAATACTATCAATATCAATTTCAGGATCTTTACTGCCGTAATATTCAAATGGAAGAAATCCGCATTCCCAAGAATAGACTCGTTACCTTTACGGGTGAGTCAGGCTGCGGTAAATCTACACTAGTCAATGAATGCATCTCCAAAGATTTTCAGAAGCGGTATCCAAAGGATAAGCTGGTCATGGTCGGGCAGGACCGAAATAAATCGATCACCAGCCGATCAACCGTTGCGACATTTCTTGATATTAAAAAGAAGCTAACCAAATACAGTGATGAAATAGATGATATTTTTCAGCGTTCGATCGAAGATATCATCGAAGAATTGCCATCTGAAGACATCGCGCATAAACGTTTGAGCTTATTGATCAAACTTGGGCTTGGTTATTTGACGTTAGAAAGAAAAACACAAACACTATCGACTGGTGAATTTCAATGTGTCCACTTAGTTTCCGAGCTGTTTGCGAAGACAAGAAACCCGCACACGCTGTTCATTTTTGACGAGCCTTCAAAAGGGTTATCGCAAAATATTTTAAACCAATTCATTGACAGTGTCAGGGTCATTCTGGATGATGAATCCGTCTCCATCATCATGATTGAACATAATGCCTATATGCTGGAAAGCTCGGATTATATCGTGGATTTTGGTAAAAGACAGCTAACGCCTGTCCAGCATCTTGACGTTGTCAGTCATGATGATTATTACAGTCACAAAGACAGTGACGATCGAGTGGAGCCATTGCATATCTCTTCGACGCTCCGGTCAAAAACTGGTATCGATTATTTACAGGAAAATCATCTGGACTATTTCAAAAACGCAGAGAACGTCTATAAGGGCGGCATTTTAAAAAGCTTATCACCAATCGCTCGCGTGATTTATGGGGAGTATGAGTCTGACACGATTGCACCTGTGATCGCCATTGATCTTGAACGGCACTTGTACAGCCAATATACGTTTCTTTATGAATTGGGCGGAATGATCAACCATATAGTGGCTGCACATCCGACCAATAAGGATACAAGAAGCTTCGATTTCTATTCTGCAGAAAATCATTGTCCAAGCTGTTCGGGACGCCGGGTCATTGAAAAATTCGATTTCGATGTAGTCATACAAGACAAAAACGTGCCATTCTGGGATGGTTTATTACATCCGGACGTGATGGAAGTATTAAAATATTATCAGCATTCCAAACTGCAATTCCTGTTTGATGAGATCAAGAATGAACTAGGTCACGACATTAGTAAAAGCTATAATGAGATGACAGATGCCGAAAAACATACCTTCTTATATGGGTATTGGGAAAAGTCCTTTTACGATAAAGCAGGCAAGGCATCGCGAATTTGGGAAGGGTTCAATTTCATCATTGGGCGTTATATCTTCGTATCGAAATCAATCATTAAAGAGCAGATGAAAGAAACAAAAGAGATGATTGACTGTCCAGTCTGTCAAGGAACGGTTCTCAAACATCATAAAAAGCTGATGTTTGGTGATACGGACATTCGCGAGATCATCCAACAGCCAATTGATCAAGTCATCAAAATTGTAGGAAAGCTGCCGGAACTGGAAAAACTAAAAGCGATTGTGGGCGGCGATATCGCACTCACTGATGATGTCTCATTCCTTCCACGTGAAACAAAAGCAGCGTTGAAAATGCTCGAACTCGAACTAGCAAGCTTCGTCGGCTATGAAGTGGTTTTACAAAATACCCAACCATTCTGGGACAGCATTAAAGGCAATATCGAAGCAATCAGCAGCAAAAATCAGATCACCATCTGTGACTTTGCAAATATTAACGAAACAAGAGAAACCATTATTGATAAATATTTCACCAATGGCAAATACAAAAAACTAACCTATGTCTATGAAGCATTCGGCTACAAAAAAATCGTTACCCAAATCAATAAAATTAAAGCAAGTCATAAATGCCCATTCTGTAATGGCAAGAAAGTCATTTCAGAAGACAACATCCATGACGGTGTGTATAAATTAACGATCCCTTGTGTGAGCTGTCATGCCAGTGGCATCGATGATGAAGGGCGTAAAGAAATCGTCGAAAGCATCGACGTCCAGACCTGGCTGACAGGGAAAGTGAAGGATGTCGTGGCCGAAAGTGAACGTACCGAGGCCGTTGCCGATATCCCCATTTTCGCCCGGATACGTGAATTGAACAAACGAGACATGATGGCGGTTTATCAATGCCTAGACAAGAAAAAATAAATGTAACAGCACTCTATTGAAAATCAAGTTTGTCTACAGTTTTATAAAGGTTTGTATAATTTGACCGTTGATTTCCACTCCAGGCACTCGCTTTCCGCGGGCGGTCCGGGAGCCTCCTCGGCGCCTTTGCGCCTGTGGGGTCTCCCATGGACTCGCTTTTCCCGCAGGAGTCTCGCACCTTACGTTCCAATCAACTTTGGTTTTAAATTTAAATAAAACCATATTTTTCTACAAACTAAAAGTCCGCCATTTACGGCGGACTTTGTTTATTATTTTCCAGAATGACCTTCTTGATAAACGGGAAGTGTTATTGAAATCGTTGTTCCCTTATTCAAAGCGCTAGTTAAATGAAGTGTACCATTCATCGTTTGGATGGTCTTGACAGCCACCATTGATCCCAGCCCAGTCCCTTTTTCTTTGGAACTGTAATAAGGCTCGCCAAAACGATTTATTTGTTCCTTGTTCATTCCCACTCCATTGTCACTGATTTCGATTATGATATCGAAATTATTTACATAAGAAACAATACTAAGTTCCCCGCCATTTGGCATTGCCTCTATACCATTCTTGATGAGGTTTAGGAAGCATTGCTTGAAATGTTGAATATTCCCCCGGGTAATGGCTGGAGCCAACTGTTCAGATATCGTAACTAAATTCATGCTAGCCAATGGTTTGATCATTTCTATTACATACCCTATTTCACGGTTAACTGAAATATTATCCACTTTCTCAAGTGCAGGTTTTGCAAATGCTAAGTATTCACTAATTATGGATTCTGCACTATTAAGCTCCCTGACAACATGCTCTATATATTGTTCTTTTACATCCTGAGTCAGATCAGGAGTCTTTAGCAGTTGAACAAATCCTTTCACAACCGTTAAAGGATTTCTAACTTCATGTGAAATGCTGGCTGCAAGCTGACTGACTACCTCCATTTTTTCAAGCCTTATCATTTGTGTCCGGATTAAAATGGCATCCTTTAAAATTTCCATGATATAAACAGCTAAACCAATAATGAAAGGAGGGAGGATGATAAAGTAAAATACATACGCCTCCGTTATTCGAAAATAATCAGACATAGCGAGTGAAATGAAGCTCGTTAGAATTCCAAGAAACAAAATTAATAGTATCGAGCTATTAAGCTTATTTTTCCGATTGAAATTTTTGAATTTGGAAGAAAATAGAGCCGTTATAATAAAGATTACGATATATACAATTAACGTAAGTAAATTAAAGCCATAAAAAGCAAACCTAAAAGATAATATGATGACTAACAGGGCAGCCCCTACAGGCCAACCACCATAAAGGGTTCCTATTATAAAAGGGATTTGCCTGAGATCGTGGACACAATATTCATCGATATAAATAGGAAACTTCATACTTAATATAATAGGAATGCTCATGCATGCAGTAATAAGGGTCTTGCCATACTGACTTAACCTTTTACCATGATCTATTAAAATGTAATAAATCAAAATACTTACTAAGATATAAAAAAGATTATCTAATATGTTTTGATTGATATAAATAAAATTCATAGGATTCTCCTGAAAAAGTAACCGTTTGGTTTATTATACAAGAATAACACCAAAAAAGAGAATCTTAATAAGTAATTTATTTACAGAACGACATTTAAATTCAAAAAGAGTTGGTTAATGTATCTAATAACTTGAATTATTTGCCGATTTATCAATTGAAAATTTGGTTTTACATAATAAAGGAAATATAATAGAGGTAGAGGTGATTTTCATTGAAAAAATGGAAAAGGGAAATAGAAATAAACGCCCCAATTGAACAGGTATGGAAGTTTCTCGATGGTTCTGTAGAAAATATGCAAAAAATCATGCCTCAAGTAATTGAACAAAAGCCGGTTAAAATAACGGAAGAAGTGGTTGGAAGCGTATATCGCCAAACATATAGAGAAGGAAAACGAACAGAAGAGTATGATATAGAAACATTGGAATATTTGAATGAGACAAATGAGAAAAAGCTGAAAGTAGGCTTCATACTTGCAAAAATGTTTGATATTACCGCTTTATATGAACTAAATAAAATCAATGACAATAGAACTTCCTTTACATATACAGTCACCAGTCGCCCATTAAAGTGGTTTTTGAAATTACTTTTAGTATTTGCCACCGATAAAGTGGTCGTTGAATTTTTAGATCGTGTCAAAAAGGTATCTGAAGCAGAAACAAGTGGATCAGTATGAATTAAGTCAATCTTAAGGAAAGAACAACACAAAAAAAAGAATCCATCCTTTTTCATGATGGATTCTTTTTTATTTGTCGGGAATTAATCTTTCAACCCTTGGTACTGTCAGGTTATTTTATTTGTGGCAAGAAAGGTATAACGTGGGTCACAGAAACGAAGGAGAAACGATTCCATATGTGAAAATCGTGAATTCAATTTTGGGACCTATCAATCTGAATTTATGGTTATTATAACATTATGATAGAGCATCTATACGGCTGCTCATAAGAAATACTAACAGGAAGAGGAGGGATGAAAAAATGGTAAAGAAAAAAGTTCGGTTACTTGCTTCACTATTATTTATAGTTAGTCTTTCTTTGATAGTTTCAGCTTGTTCTAATTCCAAGAAGGATGTAAATTCGGAGGATAAAAAAAATCTAAAGGTAATTCAAATGGATGGTACTTTTGCTGTAGATGTGGATGATCCAAATGAAACTGTAGGTGATGCAGATTACGTTTTTTTAGGCCGAGTCGATGAAGATGTTGATACTCTATACAAAGATCCTGTAACAATTGAAACTAGTGACGGTGCTAAAGAGGTTTCAACACCGTATACAAATTACCAAGTTACTGTCCTGCAAAATATAAAGGGTGATCTAGTAACAGATACTTCCATACCTATTCAAAAGGCTGGAGGGATAAATGAAGATGGCTCTTCTGTTGTTTTGTATGAAGATGATACATTACCGGAGGAAGGAAAATCATATGTGTTTTTAGCGTATGCACAAGATGATGGTTCATTATTAGTATCAGGTCCAAATTCGAATGAATACGTTGAGGGTATTAAGCGAGATGTGACTAGTGAAAAAATGGAAAAAGGTAAAGCTTCTTTGAACGAGGAAGCCACAGAGGTAGTTTCTGCGTATGAAAATGCATATGAAAATGAAATACCTACAGATAGAGACCGTTCAGAATCTGAATTTGATGATGAGCAATAAAAATTTAAAAGCAGGTGCATTATGGGTAGCAGGTAAGGTAGCTAATGATAACACAAAAAATGAGAGGTATGTGCATTATGAAGCAATGAGAACTTCAAACTCTAAGGCATTATGGGTTGCATTATGGGTTGGTCCAGGTAGGTCTAAATCGAAAGCAATTTCAAGATTAAAAAGTGGATTAGATACTTGGAGTATTGGCTCATTAAATGCACTCAGTATAGCAAAAGGTGCTCACCAACTGGACGATATAGGTTTGATTCAGCACATACTGATGGTAAAGGAAACCGTACATTTGCACATTATCATCCTCATGAATATGATACTCACTCATTCTACGGAGGAAGTAAGCTCTGGGAATTTATCAAATTTGATTATAAAGGAAGTATTCTATGGGAAAAAAAACTTCGCAAAGTTATTCCCTCCTAAAAGAATTGAGGAAGTAGCTTACATATTAGAGCATGATTTAGAGGGAATAGAGATTCCTAAAGAAGATGAACGTATAAAATATATACTGGCAGATCCTTATGCTCCAGAAATGAAGCTAATTAAAAGAGTATATTTAATCTATAATAAAACGATACTAGAATTACTCAAAGGAAAAATTCATTCTATTAAAAGCTATGAATTTAAATACCCTAAGAAAAAGAATAGAAAGATTTCAAATACAGACATAGAATATGCACTGGACATGGCAACAATTGTAGTACTTGCAAGCACAAATAATAAAATACTCACGACCTATTTTATAAGTGGTTCTGCTGAAAAACTAAACAGTATATTAAACGTATGTATTGGCTACTCCAAAGATTTAGAATACGATGAATATAAAGCTAGTTTACAAAATTTTAAAAATGATATTGAAACAGTTAGTCAGATGGGATTATTAGAGAAAATACTTGGAAATGATTCTGGCGTAAGTTAAGTAATTAAAGATTTCTGTATATTTAATAGAGCCGCCTAGACTTGGTGAACATCACCAAGTCTAGGCGGCTATTTTAATGATTAACGATCCATCGTTTTTATTTTTTCAATGCCAAATAACCGACGAAGCTAATTAATGAAGTAGTTGGAAAAGAATACGATATCATGAGTTTCTTCTGGATTTAACTCAAATAATAGACCGCAGCTTCTGCTATACCTCGATCTCCATCCCGATGTTCCGTTCTTTCGATTGGCGGTAAACGCCTTTTGCCACAGCGAGGTCAAAGTAAGCGGCACCGACGGATTTAAAGAAGGTAATTTCCTCTTCATTTTCCCTGCCTGTTTTGGTCCGCATGACAAGTTCATAAAGCTCCCCGTGTATATCATTAAACGACCAATTTCCCTGATCGGCTGCATAAATGAGTTCTCCTGCTTCAGCCTTCACGCCCGCCAAATCGTCGACGATAATTTTAGCAGCGCGAGATACCGTGGTATGATCCACTTCTTTCATATCCGGCAAGTAAGACCCGACCCCGTTAATGTGTGTGCCCGGCTTTACATTCTGCCCATTAAATACAGGCTCGTTCGAGCGGGTTGCACAGCAAATTATATCTGCTTGGCGAACAGCTGCTGAAACATCTTCGCAAACTTCAAATGGAACGGTTACTCCGAATGCCCGCAGCTTTTCACCGAAATTCTGCGCTTTCTCTGGTGTACGATTTACTAATAAAATACGCTCAATGTCCCTTACGGCTAACACACCAATTGCTTGTTCAAATCCCATGGCCCCTGTTCCGATGATCGTGAGGACCCGGGCGTCTTTACGAGCAAGAAAGTCTGTGGCAATGCCGCTCAATGCCCCCGTTCTGAGACGTGTTAAATAGGAGGCATTCAACAATGCTAAGTGTTCGCCATTTTCTGCATCTGACAGCAAGATGACTCCTTGTGTGGTTGCCATCCCCCTTGAAGGATTCTTTGGAAAAATCGTAACAACTTTGACTGCCGAAACTTCTTCAGATAAATCAGCGCTTGGCATGTAAAGGGCCGATGCCTCGTGTTGAGGAAAATCAAGAACTGTGCGATGAGGGTTGTCTATTCGTTGAGCACCGTGAGCACGTAATACGGCCTTTATATCCGCTATTGCGTCTTTCATTCCATATGATTGTTGAATTTCCTTCTCGCTTATTACCAACATTCAATTGTCCTCCTTGAAGTGAAAAATCCATAGATTACATGGCACTAGTATTATGCGTTTCGTCTAATTTCTGATTGCTGCGATCCTTAACTGCCCATATCGCCGCTAGGGAAAGGACAGATGCAAAAATAATATAAAGGGCGACAGGAACATAGGAGTTATTAAATCTATTAAGTAAAGCCGTTGCAACTAGCGGCGCTGTTCCTCCTGCCAGAGCTGCTCCGATTTGATAGCCAAGCGTGATGCCGGTATAACGGATCTTTGCATCGAAAATTTCCGAGAACATCGTTCCAAGAACAGCTGTGATGGGGGCCCAAATAACCCCTAAACCTATCACTGTTGCAACAATTAATAGCAGTACCGATTTTTGCTCCAGCAGCCAGAAGTATGGGAATGCAAACAGTGCCATCCCAATCGTTCCGCCTATAAACAGCTTTTTGCGGCCAATCTTATCAGATAAATTCCCCATGATAGGTATTAAAATCGTCGTTATAATTGTCGCAATCATGACTGCAGTTAATGTAGCTGTCCGGGAGAAACCGAGATTTGCAGTAGCATATGATACGACAAACGTGCTGAAAATATAAAATGGAGCTGTTTCTACCACTTTGGCTCCGACGGCGATAAGCACTTCACGCCAATAATTCTTAAGAGTTTCCACAATCGGCAGCTTTGGAACTTCTCCCGATTCCTTCACTTTCTTGAAAGACGGTGTTTCATCAATTCCTTTACGAATCCATAGGCCGAAAAATACTAGCAGAGCACTAAAAATGAATGGGATACGCCATCCCCAAGTCATGAATGCGTTTTCAGGAAGCAGTGTCATAATAGATAAGGCAACGGTTCCAAGCAGCATTCCTATCGTAACACCCATCTGAGGAATGGCCCCGAACAAGCCCCGTTTCTCAGCGGGAGCATATTCAACGGCCAATAAAAGCGCGCCTCCCCATTCACCGCCAATTCCCAGACCTTGTACTAAGCGCAGCGTGATTAATAAAATCGGCGCCCAAATCCCAACAGCTTGATACGTAGGAAGAAGACCCATCCCAAATGTTGCGACACCCATTAAACTAAGTGTTAAAACAAGGGTTTTCTTTCTCCCGATACGATCGCCAATATGGCTGAAGATCACTCCGCCAAAGGGACGGATGAAGAATGCTAACGCAAAGGATGCATAGGAAAGCAACAGCCCTATTGTCGGATCCTCATTCACGAAGAATAGCTGATTAAACACGAGAGCTGAAACGGTCCCATATAAAAAATAGTCAAACCACTCAATCGAACTTCCGACTAAACTCGCGACTAATATTCGCCGCATTTGTTTCTTCTCCATCATGAGTCACCCCGTTAAAATTGAAGTGTCACTTCAATTTATTATTTCCTTTATTGTAAATAATTTATAATTTTCTGTCAATTAATTTATTAATGACAGAACATTCATCAAAATTTGTACTGTATAATGAAGCTAGATACTATGTAAAAAAGGGGGCATCTCTATGCCTTTTGATTCAATCGGGGAAAAAATGAAATCATTGAGGAAAGAGCGAAAACTAACATTAAAGAGCCTTGCTGAACAAACAGGCGTTTCGATCAGCTTTTTATCACAAGTAGAACGGGGTAAATCAAGCGTCACATTAGAGTCATTAAAAAAAATCGCTGATACATTGGATGTCAGCCCAAGTTTCTTTTTTTCAGAGGACCGCTCCCAAGAAAATTCAGATTATAATCATGAACAATTTCACTATCAGAATTTATCCAGCGGCATTCGTGATGCTGTTTTTTCGCCTATTCTCGTCACCTTAAAGCCAGGTGAAAATAAAGGAAGCGCCTTTTCTCATAGCGGACATGAATTCTTATTCGTTATCGAAGGGAAGTTAACCGTGGAAATAGAAGGAGAAAGAATGGAACTCCATGAACAGCAGTCGTTCATGTTCGATGCTAGAAAAGCCCATTACTGGTTTAACTTCTCGGATCAAAATGTCCGGTTTTTGGTGGTGTCGTCGAAATAACGTCACGGTGCTGTGGAATAAAAGTATATCCAGTTAACGAAACATGTCGTACAAAAGGATAGATGTAAACAGGGATTCCTCACTGTTCATCTATCCTTTCTAACTGTTAATTTGTGTCTTTGCATTAGGTCCTCATTAGTTGATAGAATGAGTTGTGTTTCTTTGATGAAACGATAATGAGGAGCGGTATGCTTACCTTTCAACAAATAGAAAGTGGGATTTTATGATTAACCTGGATCAAGTGAGTAAAAATTTTTCACAATTTCAGGCTATTAAGTCTGTTACTTTAACAATACCTAAAGGTGAAATTCATGGAATAATCGGAGCAAGCGGAGCAGGGAAATCAACGTTGCTGCGGTTAATGAATTTGTTGGAGACCCCAAATGCGGGTGAAGTGGAGGTAAACGGCCAAAGGTTGACAACATTGAGCAATAAAGCACTTCGAGGGGCACGGAAGTCGATTGGCATGATCTTTCAGCATTTTAATCTTGTGGCAAATAAAACGGTATATGACAATGTGGCAGCCTCTTTAGAGCTGGCAAATTATCCAAAGAAGGAACGTCGGAGCCGTGTTGTAGAGTGTCTCCAATTTGTCGGATTGGAGGGTAAGATGGAGAGATATCCTGCACAATTAAGCGGGGGACAAAAGCAGCGTGTTGCCATTGCAAGGGCATTGGCAAATAACCCGCAAGTGTTATTATGTGATGAACCGACCTCTTCCCTTGATCCAAATACAACCGCTGAAATATTAGATGTGCTAGAAAACATAAACAAACGCTTCGGTGTGACGATAGTCATTGTTAGTCATGAGCTGGATGTCATTAAAAGTATATGCAATCGTGTATCGATCATGGCAGAGGGAGAGATTTATGACACGGTCATAATCGAACCAACCGGGATTCAAAAAAAGGATAATCGTCCAGAATACTTTATCGAACAATTAGCAGAGAATGGTGGGCTGGGCCATGCCTGAGATTTTAGTTCAATATGAGGCAGAAATTTGGCAGTCAATTGGAGAAACCATTACGATGGTTGGTGTGTCCATTTTAGCTGCGATTTTGATTGGATTGCCTGTCGGGACCTTGCTATTTCTTTTTAGGAAGGGTCATTTGCTTGAAAATCCGTGGGCTTTCTCAATTTTAAATTTACTTGTGAATATTATTCGTTCATTCCCATTTTTATTATTGGTTGTTTTTTTAATCCCGTTTACAAGGCTCATAATCGGCACAGCCATTGGTACAGCAGCTGCTTGCGTTCCATTAGCGATCATCGCCATTGCCCATTATTCGCGATTGGTCGAGCAATCTTTAATGGACGTGCCAAAGGGTGTGATCGAGGCAGCCATTTCCATGGGGGCTTCCGTTAAGGGTGTCATATTTAAATTTCTTTACGTGGAGGCTCGTTCAGGGCTAGTCCTCGGACTCACAACATCGATTATCAGCTTTATTTCCTATTCAACGATCATGGGAGTGGTCGGAGGCGGCGGTATCGGCGACTTTGCCATCAGGTATGGCTACCAGCAGTTTAAAACAGAGCTAATGATTTATATGATTATCATTATGATTATTCTAGTACAGCTTATCCAATTCATTGGAACAGCAATAGCCGGAATGATTGATAAAAGATAAATAATGGAGGGAAACATCATGAAAAAAATACTCTTTCTCATGGCAGCAATTATGTTGTTTTTAGTAGGATGTGGAAAGACGAATGAAGTAAAAGAGAAAGAAAATGCGCAGAATCAGGAGAAGGAAGAGGTTACATTGAAAGTGGCCTCACTCATTCCCCCAATGACGGAAATCCTTGAGCTTGTTAAACCAAAGCTGGCAGAGGAGGGCATTAACCTGGAAATGGTTGTATTAAGTGATAATGTGCAGCCTAACACCGCACTAGCGGCAAAAGAAGTGGATGTGAACTTCTTCCAACACGTTCCATATATGGAGGAATTCAATCGAAACAAAAATGCCGAGCTAGTACCGGTGAAACCCATTTATTTTGCCAATTATGGGGTGTACTCCAAAGAATACGATTCAATGGATAAATTGCCAGAGGGTGCCGTTATTGCCATTGCAAATGATGTGTCGAATATCGATCGTTCATTGGCCTTGCTGGCACAGCATAAAGTTATCACTTTAAAGGAAAAAAAGGGTCCATACTATACAATGTCTGATATCACGGAGAACCCTAAAAACTATAAGTTCAAAGAAGTGGATTTATTAATGCTAGCGAGAACGTATGACGAAGCAGATGCGATCGTGATAACACCTGCTTACGCTGCACCGCTTGGTTTGACACCAAAAAATGACGCCCTTCTCACAGAAGGTGTTGAAAATGACTTTGCGATTACATTAGTGGCACGCAAGGATAACGTGGATTCTGAGCCAGTCCAAAAGTTGGCCAAGGCCATGACAAGCCCGGAGGTACGCAAATTTTTAGAAGAGAAATATAGTGAAACGGCCATTCCGGCATTTTAATTTTGATACAAAGAAAGGGCTATTCCTTCAACAGGAATAGCCCTTATTTACGTTTCAGTTTAACTTTGCAAATTTTGTGGCTCCTGGAAAATTACAAAGCATAAAGAAATATTCTAATATCCTACCTTCTTTATACTATAAATCCGTTTAATAAAAAGTCCCTTCATTTCTTGAATAAATATAGAAACTCTTCTAAAATATATTTAGTCCATAATTTTACAGTGAATAAAAATATTACATAGAAATGAATAAGAAAAGAAGTTGAAAGGACTTTCCATTATGTCGATGATCTACGAATCTCAAACACTAGTTTCTGCCATACAAACGCGTGTCGGACAATATAAGGACCTGAAAGAACAGCTCACAGAATTAAAAAAAGGATTTGAGAGTATTGTTCATTTGGATGATGAGCTGCAGGGGCAAGGAGCAGAGGCCATCAAAGGGTTTTACAAAGCACAGATCGATGTCGTGGATTCTTGGCTGCGTCTGATCAATCGGCATGTTGCCTTTTTAAGTGGAATTCAAGGAGATACAATCGAAGCGAACCTTAGTGAAACCGTAGTTACGGTCCCTTTTTTAGAGGAAGAGCTGACAAATGCGACTCGAAATTCCAAGGAAATGGTCACAGCCCAGAAAAACGATCTGAAAAAAATATTAGCTGGAATTGATGATATCATTCAGTTAGAGCCTTTTTCCGATGATGCGTTCTTTGAAAATATCGAGAAGGCTGAAACAAAACGGACCGAAACGATAGACAAAGTAAACGAAATCGATCATAAGTGGACGACTGAATACGCTAAATCCGAAGCGGACCAAGCGGCAGTGACGGCACTCATGGAGCAATTGAAAGTATCCAGTACAAGGGGAGGAGTAGTATCCCCTCTCTATTTTAATGCAGCGGCTTATAAAAGTAGTGAAGCCTATAAAAACCTGGAAGTAAGGAAAAAAGAAACCGCGCAATATCTCAAGGTTAAGAAAGAGGAAGCAGAGAATCGCCGGATCAAAGACTTGAAGGCACAACTCGATCATGTAACAGATCCAGATGAGTTCCTCAAAATCGCCAAGCAGATCGGGTACGAAAACTTAGCGCCCACCCAGCAGCAATATGTCATGCAGCTAGAAGCATCCAAGCAAACCGCAGACATCGCAAAAGGAATCGGCGTAGGCCTGTATGATGTAGGTAAAGACTTTGTGACAGGAGTTTGGGACTTCGTCACAGATCCCGGGGAAACGGTTGAAGGTGTGGCAAACTCGATCATGCACCCGATTCAAACCTATAAATATATATCCAAATCCATCTCCGACTCATATGAACGGGATATGGTAAATGGAGATGCCTATTCGCGGTCTCATTGGGTAACTTATGCCCTCGGAACAGTCGTCACATCAGTAGTAGGAACAAAAGGCGCAGGTGCGGTAGCGAAGACTGGGGTAGCCACTACAAAAGCCGCTGCAGTAAAAGGCGTTACGAAAGCAAAAGAAATGGTCTCTATCCCTAACCTATTGCCATACAATCCAAAAAACCAACTGTCGTTGGCAGGGGGAGTACCTTATAATGTGGTTAATGGTACTGGATTAAAAGAACAGTTAATTTCAATGGCGAAAGTGGAGTCGGAAATTAGTGGTAAGGGTAGGTTAAATGTAGAAGATGTCACTAAAGAGATTTTGAGGACTAAACCAATGAACTCTCCTATACCTGAAAAGTGGTATAAAAAGGGCGGGAAAATCTCTATCGATGATAACGGCACTTGGACTTATATTAACAAGTCTGGAATATCAGTAAGTTATCCAAATGGTTATCCTGATTTTACACCCTATGTACATCCAAATGTTGAGCCGGTTAAAATCGAGGTACATTCGCCTAAGAATAATCCAAAAGACTTTGAAAATGCAAATATAGCGGCTAAACTTAGTAAAGATACTGATCCTCCAATAATTGATATTAGGAAACCACCAGAAGGGTATACATGGCATCATCATCAAGATGGAAAAACGATGATGCTAGTAGATGAAGATATTCATAGAGAGTTTAGACACATTGGTGGTCAATCTAAAGTTAATGGAAAAAATAAGTAAGATTAGAGGAGTGCGAATATGACAAAAATGAGTAGCAAAAATCCAAAGATTTCCCTACAAGATATAAAACAATTTGAACAAGAGTACGATGTTACGCTACCTAATCAATATGTTGATTTTCTACTAGAATACAATGGGGGATATCCTGAAGAATCTAACTTCAAAATATCTGATGATGAAGGAGAAAGTTTAGTTAATAAGTTTTATGGAATTGGAGATATGAAGAGTAATTTATCTAAAGTTTTTGAGGTTTTAGAAGGAGAAATACCGGAAGATTTTATTTCAATTGCTAATGACCCAGGAGGGAATGAAATTTTATTAGGAGTTAGTGGAGAATACCAAGGAAAGATCTATTTTTGGATTCATGATATAGAACCAGAGGAAGAAATGGGCAATATGTTTATCCTTGCAGATAGTTTTGATGAGTTCTTTAATAACCTATATTTATCTAAATAATGATACTAATGGGAAGCTACATTTATCCGTTTTGAGCAAACCTAGAGTTTTTAACAATATAAGTTATGACAATTGCGAAAGATAGCTAGGCGAGATGACATTTTAAGTTTACGAATTATCGTTACAAGGAACAAACTTTAAACCTACGATTTAAGCAAGCTCGTTGGTTTAAAGATAAGATTTGTAATGAATTACTTTATATAGCTAACGATAAAGCATTTGATTGTCTTTGAGGCAACAGGTGCTTTTTGTTTTATTTTTTGAATTTTAATTAAAGGAAAACATAATATTAAATCTTTAGATAATTTTAAAAATCAATTGAAAGCAGTCTTTACGGCGGGTTCAGACTTAGATGATACTATTGATATTCTAGAAGACGTTGGAAATAAAGGAGAAACTAAATGGATAAAACTCAAATTTCGAAAGACATTAGAGGTGCGATAAAAAGTGGCCAAACGGATACGGTAAGAGATTTACTCGAGAAAGAACCAGAAATGTTAACATGGGTAACTCCCTTTGGTACATGGTTACATATCGCAGCAGCTCATGGGCATGTAGAAATAATAGAATATCTTATTAATGCCGGGATCGATACTAATGCACAGGGTGGAACTTTTTCTACAAATGCCCTTGAAAGAGCAGCTACAAAAGGGCATTTAGATATTGCCGAATATCTCATTAAACAGAATGTTGAGATAGATACTAGTGAACCAGATAGAAATCCACTGTTTGCTGCAATATATGGTGGTCATTTTGAGATTGTTAAATTGTTAGTTGAGAATAATATAGATATATCTATAAAATACTCTGGTGACAACATGAAAGATATGGATGCTTATACATTTGCCATTGAAAGAGGGCAAACAGAAATTGCTGAGTATTTAAAGGAGAAAATGGATCTAAAGCGGTCTTCAAGTGAGTGTATGAAAAATTAATGAAAGCCAAAAGGGTGTAATAGTCAAAATTAGGCGGAAAACTGGATAGCACACATTTGTGCTGCATCAGGTTTAAGAGGAGGGTTTTGAATTTTTGGGTAACAATTATAAAGATCAAATAGAAAATAAATTAAACACCTTAAATATTAAAAAACAAGCAGTCTTTACTTTAAGTTGGAGAGAAAATCTGATTAAGAAAATAGAAACTATGTATGATATTAACATTCCAAAAGATTATAGGGAGTTTCTTCTTAACTATGATGAAACTTTTTTTGAAAATGAGGTAACATATAAACCGATTGAGACATCACCTTGGACAACTAAGGAGGGTACTCAAGTATTTGAAGGTTTTTATGGATTATCTAGTGAAAATAATTTATTCGACCAAATCGAAAGTTATTTAAATCGGATGCCAGATTGTATGATTCCAATTGGAAAAAGCCCGGGAGGAAATTTAATTTGCATAGGAGTAAAGGAAAGCTTCATGGGTAAAGTTTACTTCTGGGACCATAAAAATGAACGTGAAGCTAAAATAATGGTAAGAATAGAAGTTGCTTCAGGTGATGTTAACTCATATTGGGAAAATATACATCTTTTATCGGAAACATTCTTAGGTTTTTTAAGTGGATTAGAAATAATTAATGAAACTGAGAATATTGATGTTGATGAAGTAGAGCTGTGGCTAGATGATGAATTATTAGATGATTAAATTGTTCGCATTAAATTGGTTAACAGTATTATTATGTTTACCTTTTCGCTGGATAGCACCAACCATATAATTGAAAGGACTTTTAAAAATTCAAGATTAGTAGGTGATTTTGGTGAAATATTCAGCTTTACAGGAATTTATTAAGCGGTATGGAAAAGATGATGATTTTACAGGTGGAGTAAGTGATGAAAAAGTTAGAGAAACTGAACTAAAACTACAGGTCTCATTACCGGAAAGTTACAAGTGGTTTTTAAGAAACTATGGTTTTGGTGGACTCTTTGGAGTGAGAATAATTGGATATGGTTATACGGGTCCAGCAGTAGTAGATGCTACCAGAGGTCATCAAAAGTATTATGATTTAATAGATGGACTTGTGGTTATAGAAGATATTGATGAATTTGCCTATTGCCTCGATACTAATAAAATGAAAAATGGAGAATGTCCAGTTATTATGTGGGATAACCAAGAGGGATATGGTTTTACCGCAGCTGATAATTTCCCAGACTATTTGATCGAAAGTCTTGAAGAGGCAAAAGAAAACTGGGATGAAGATGAAGAAGATTGGTGAAAAATGGTATAAATAGGTTGTTGATCTAGCTTTGTTATAAAGTAAGAAATGAACTGAGAGATTACTAGGAGAGATATAATGCGATTTAAATATGAAGAACTTAGTTCCGCACCATTACTAATCAATTCGATTTATGAAGGTGGTTCCAAAAGGAATCCCGCTGCGGATGATCCGCTAACAAAATTATTTAAAGTTGAAGGATATATAAAAAGTGTCGGAAATAGAGGGGGATTCAGGAAATCAAACAAAGAAATTGATGGAAAGTCTACAAGTGAAATAGCGTATGTTGTAATTTTCACTACAGGAAAAGAAGAGGAATGGCCTGATACATTTTATGAAGAAACAGGAACTTTTATTTATTATGGGGATAATCGAGTCCCAGGAGATTATCTGAAGACTAAACAAAATGGAAACATGCTCCTTAAAGATATCTTTGAAAAAGCCTACAGTTCTCCTGAATCAAGGAAAGATATCCCTCCTATATTCGTTTTTAAATCTACAGGTGTTGGTTTTAATGTGGAATTTTTAGGAGTAGCAGTCCCTGGAATCAAAGGAAAGGCACTTAGTGATGTACTTGAATTAACCACGGGTGGAGAAGGAACGAATCAGTTCCAAAATTATAAAGCGCATTTCACCATGATAAACATTGGACCAGAAGGTGTGAGTAGAAAGTGGTTAGCGGAATTAAAAGGAAAAAATATAAGCACTAATCATTATGCACCGAAGGAATGGAATAATTTCATTGAAAATGGACCTGAACGTTTAACTCCTTTAGATAGTAAGAATAAGAAAACAATCGATAATACGTACGATGTTACATTGCCAAGTGAAAAGCAATATCTTCGTAAAGTAAGATTGACGCAAGGAAAATTTCGGGAAAATTTACTGAATAATTCTCCTGTATGTAAAGTATGCGGAATGAACATGCCACAATTATTGATTGCAAGTCATATAAAGCCGTGGAGATACTGCAACGATTATGAACGCATAGATTCTCATAACGGCCTCCTATTATGCCCTACCCACGATGCTGCGTTTGATGGTGGATATATAAGCTTTGATGATGAGGGAAACATGGTTATTTCTCATCTAGTAAGCAGTTTGAATAGTGAGTTGCTAAGACTGAATATCGACAATAAAATCGAACTCGATCCAATGCAATTGGAATATATGAAATGGCACAGAGACGAAGTATTTAAGAAGAAATAAAATAGGAAATCTTCTATAAGCTTATATAGGTATTTCAACTGTATCCAATCTATTTTTTCTATTAGTCAGTAATCTTGTATATGTTTTCTCATCTTGCCCTTTTATATAAGGAAAGTTCACGTGTTTTTTAATAGCATCTATATCCTTTGACCAAGCCCCCTCTTAAATAAGAAGGGGTTATTTGTCCATAATAAATGTTAAAAATGAGTTTGGAAATTAAAACGCTATTGTGTCACCTTGCTTTTGAAGGACTAAAAGTTCACGTCAACTATAATTGGTGGTTAGAAGTAAAAAATGACTACTATAAATAAGCCTTTAGACATATTGGTTGAAGCTATGAAACATTTATTTCTAATTGGGAAGAAGTATTATTTTAAAAAAAGTATTAAGTATCTGATAAAAAAATTTTCTTATATTGATGTTCGGTATAAAAGCAATAGGATGTTTTATTGAAATTTTAAGGGTTTGCTTACAATTATCTACTTTTTTGCTATAATGATAAATGGAAAAATAGGAAAAAATGACTAAAGAAGGTGAAAGTTTTGGCTGGACTATTTATTTCTACCTTTATGAGAAAAAAGAAAGGCAGCAATGCGGAAGAAATCGTATGGGATGCCCTTAAAGCTGCTTTCAATGATAGAGAATGTATAGGTTATTGGAACTATCCCATCTTCTCGGACGATTTCTCTGGAAGGAAGGAACCAGACGTCTTGCTGTTAGATAAGAAATTAGGGGTAACGATTATCGAAGTAAAAGGAATCACGATTGATCAAATCGTTGGAATACAAGGACATAAATGGATTTATCAAAATTTTTATACGGAAGAAGGAAATCCGTACCAGCAGGCTGAAGATCAAATGCATAGTTTGATGGATTGGGTTAATGAAAAAGAAGGATTAGCGAACAAGCTTTCAAAGAGGATTTTGGTATCCCTTCCATATATAACTAAGGAAGAGTGGGCGGAACGTGGCTTTAATCGTCTTCCAAGCAATCCCCCCATCTTATTCAAGGAGGACCTTTCCAATGAGAAAGGCCTACTCGAGAAAGTAACATCTGCTTTCCTTTACCGGACCGGCATCCCACTAAAGGATAACGAATGGACGGGCCTAACGGAATTGATTCATGGAGAGAAGTTACCTGGGAGTCCTGAGGTGGAGGAGGGACCGAAATATTCACTTTTATACATCGCTTCCACAGAGATGAAGCTCCTTCAGGATATGCGATTATTTGAACCGCTTTTAGAAAAAGGAGTTAAAGTGATTATTCTTTCTTGTTTTAAAAAGAAATCAGAATGGTTCCCTAGCCCGTTCTATCAAAAATTCGAAAAAACACTTTTGTTTCAATATGTCTCGTCCGATGATCCTTATGAATTGGAAGAACCAATTAAGGTTGTCGATGGAATCGGAGTTGATGAGGCATTTATGAGTGAGTGGCTGGATAAATTTCCACACTTTAATAAAGGACAATATAAGGTTGAGCATTCACCAGTAGAGGCAAATTTAGCCATTTCTGCTGGTGCGGGTACAGGGAAAACCACGGTCATGATACAGCGTATCATGTATTTACTTGCGATGGTTCCAGGGGTTTCCCTGAAGGATATTGTGATGATTACTTTTACGAGAGAGTCTGCTCAGGAGATGAAGCATCGCTTGAAGCAAGAATTGGTACTCAGGCAACAGGTAACTAGACAGCCAAGATACCTGCAGTATGCTGAGGAACTGCGAGAAATGAACATCAGCACCATACATTCATTTGCGAAGTCGCTGATTCAGGAACTTGGTTTCATCCATGGTTTTGGTCGCAATGTACAGCTTAAAGGCTATAAGGTCAAACGTAGGGAAATCATCAGTGCGATTTTAAATGAATTTGTAGCTGGCAGACCTATTGAAAAGCTGGGGCTTGGAAATTTCCAACATTATGAACTTGTGAAAATCGTGGAGTCTTTCTGGGATGAAATGGAAAGAAAAGGGCTTAGTGAAAAACAAATTTCCGGCTTGGAGTGGCGGGAGGGCGACTTCCCAGATGAACCTTTTGAAAAGCTAAATGACCTGTTTACTTATGCATTCCCACGTTGTGAAGAAATCTTTAATCAAGTGAAAAAGCGTGAAAACGCTATTACAATCGGCGATCTTGTGCGGAAAATTAATGAAATCAGTTCGGAAAATCCTGAAACGCTAAAAGAACTACCATATCAGTTTAAATACTTGTTTGTTGATGAATTTCAGGACAGCGATGATGTTCAAATCAAGCTTGTTGCCCAAATTAATAAGATGATCAAAGCAAAATTATTTGTTGTTGGAGACATCAAACAGTCAATCTATCGTTTCAGGGGGGCGGATTATACGGCTTTTACTCAACTGAAGGAAAATGTTGACGAACCATTCATCGATGAACCGCTTCGAATCAATTACCGGACCTCCAAGACACTGTTGGAAAAACTGCATCGCTATTTTAAAAATTGGGGTAAGCGAGGCGAGTTGACATACAAAGAAAAAGATCACTTGATTGGAAATGAAGATTCGACCTTTGGAATGAATGAATTCCGTGTGAGAAAGTACAATAAATGGGCTGATGAGCTAAAAGGCAAAGTACTGAATGAAGTGGAGAATGCTCAAGAGCTCATAAAAAATCAGATACATGAATCAAAGCAAAGGAAGATTTCTTTGCTTGTTAGGACGAACAACCAAGCGAAGCGTGTATATGAATGGCTGGATGAGCACGGCATTGCAGCGGAAATGAATGTAGGAGGGACCTTTTATAATAGCGAGGCGGTTAAGGACTTTTATCGTTTAGTAGGCGCTCTACTCTATCCGAATGATGCGAAAAGTGTACTGAATGCATTGGCCACTCCATTCTTTAAAAACGAGGTGCTGGTAGACGAATTGGTGCAATTCAAGGGGGATAATAATCAAATCCTAAGGTATTTACGAGAGAATACTTGGTTTCAAAAAGATTTTGAAATCCATGTCCAGCAATTAAGGGTCAAGCCTGTATTTGCAGTGATTCGGAATTTCATGACCCCGGATGTTTTTCAGACTCTATATTCTAAAAAACTCGTATTATTCGAGGGAATGCCATCAGAGAGAGAAAGAGAGAAGGCGAAATTTGATGTTCGGAAATATCAATCCAACCTGAATCATTTGATGAATCTGCTTCACCAGCAATTTGACAGTACGAATGCGACACTTTACGCTCTTCACTCGTGGCTGGGAATCAACATAAAAAGCAATCGTGAAGAAGATGAACCTCGCGTCGAAACTATGGACGCAAAGGACGTAGTCGAAATCGTCACCGTGCACAAATCAAAAGGTTTGGAATATCATACGGTCATTATGCCTTTCACAGAGCAACCTTTCCATTTTGAATGGGATGAAATTTTATTTGATGATGAAAAGAAAACGGTCGGCTGGTTTGTGAAGAATCATAAACTTGAAAACAGTTTTTATGAGGGTTTTAATGATGCTGAAACAATGGAAATTGTCAAAGAGGAAACGCGATTGCTATATGTCGCGATGACAAGGTCCCGGGAAAGACTGGTTATTTTCCTACCAAGTAAACAAATGGATGATACCTGGTCCATGCAATTGGACATGGGGTATTAGGAGGGGAGTTCAGCTAAGTATGAATTGTAAAGTGATGACCTATAGCAATCCTAAAAAACTTGATCAATTTGATGGTTTTAAGCCCTATACCGATGTCCTTCATGTATGTGCAACCAAAAACATGAGGGATGGGGTGTATGAAAGATATCAAAAAGATCAGGACGAGCCGTTTATCACAGCACCTATTGTGAGTTCAATTCAATTGATTGAGTGTTTGCTAGGCGATTGGTACAGCTCTGAAGTTAAACTTAAACAATATTTACATCTATCAGATATCATCCAAAATGAAGGTATATTAGAAGGCAACTACCTTTCATCCTTTCGGCGCAATCAAATCGAGGTGCTTGAAACCATAAGAATGATGGAATTATCAGGAGTGACACCTGCTGATTTAGACTCAAAAGAGCTCATACTTTCGCCGAAGGAGGAAGTATTTTTAACTATTTGGAGAAATTTTGAAAAGAACGCATCCATCAAGGAAGTAAGAAAGCTTTCTACTTTTGGTCTGAAGAGCACATTAAATAATCGTTGGAACAAAATTATCAAAGAGATAATTGAGAATTCCTATACAGAGGATGAGACCGTTTTTAATAAGATTAACCATTCGGTCAGTTATGAAAGGATTGTCCTGCATGGATTCTACTTTATGACACCAGAACAGCAACGAGTATTTTCATTATTAAAAAATGCCGGAGTGAACATCGTCTTTTTGAATCTTTATGATGACCGTTATCCAGAAACGTTTTCTTTTATTGGAAAATTCATAAATGGTAGACATGGCTGGATAGATAAAAACCAGTGGGAAATTGAGAAGTGCACGAGACTAGAAAGAACCATAGCCGATAAGTTCATAAGTGATTTTGATGGAGAACTAGTCGAAAACTATCAAAAACCGGAATATTTAAAGGTCAAGGATTTTCAGGATTTCTATGACTTCCTTCAAGATTATGAAAGCAATCTTGAAAAATCAAAAACCGAGGTTCATAAAACATATCTTGCTCCAAATGCAGATTCCTTGAATGATCGTTTACAGGAATATTATCCAGAGCTATTCAAAGCTAAAAGGCATTTTCTTGGGTTTCCGATTGGGCAGTATCTTTATCAACTCCATCAAATGTGGAGTGAGGAAGAGGAGAGCCTTATTTTGACGGAGAATGGTCTCTTTGAATGCTTTGCCTCGGGGTGGTTGCATGATAAGGAAACGAGGAACAATGCGAAGGATTACACAAAGGTTCTTCAAGATGTACTTCCATTTTTCAAAGGGTGCGTAACAAAAGAATCATGGACTAAAAGAGTAAAACATTTGCTCACTATACTTGAAAATGTTGTTCCAATATTTCAACAGGAAGAAGATGATTCTTTTCAAAAAAGGATGTCTAGTCCATTTGCGATGTTTTCCCAGTTTGCAACAGCAAAAGAGGATGTTCTTCAAATATCGCGTTTTATAGACTTGATTCTTAAAGTTTCGGACGACCTGTTTGGCGCTGGAAATAAGAGGATATCACTTTCTGATCATTTTACGAAACTTCGTCAATTGCTCGAAGCATCCAATCCGTACCTTGAGCATGAAATTTCAAATGAAGAAAGAGTCTTGATTGCTCAGCTTAGGAAAACACTACAAACAACTCCCGATATCGGAGCTTTTCATGTCAATGATATTAGTACTGCTATTAGTCTGTATTTATCGGGGCATTTAAAAAAGGATCATCAAGATGAAGAGTTAATTCGGCCTTTCATTGAAATTGATGGGGAAGCTTTCAAGAAAAATGGTATCACTCATGTGACAGGACTTGATGAAAACAGTCTTCCTTATTCTGAGTTCAAACTTCCATGGCCATTAAGTGACCAGGTCTTTCATGATGTCGCTAAAAGAAATATCCCCCTGTCTTTTCTGGTTTTACGGAATGACTGTGTGAAGGAGATTACGAGATACTTGGTTTATAATCTTCTTCAATTCTCTGAGAAACTTGAATTGTCGTGGATGGTTCAATTGGAGGATAAAAAGAACCTGGATAAGGCTATCTATTTGAGCCAGCTGAACTTGGAACCAAACAGTGAGGATGTAGTTATGCAAGATGAATTGCTTGATGTAAAGTTTGAGAGGGAAATCACGAAGCAGGAGTTGGATTCCTTTTTGGCTTATCCGATTGATGCTTTAGCAGAATTCATGTTCTGCCCGCGGAGATTTTATTATAGTTATTTATCAGGCAGTTCCGGGCCATTTCAAAATGAATTTGTCCATGAATTTCTTTTTGGCAACCTCTTGAAATCAATCGGTGCTTTGTTGCCGAATCTCAGTGATGAAAAAATCAAGGAAGAAGTGTTTAAATTTTTCCCATATTGGGATGAATTCAAATTGAATTTGATTGCCGAAGGAAATCTAAAGTACCGTTATTGGGCGAAAAAGAACTATGGGGGATATACGCCATACGGAATAGAAGAAAAGTTTAGTGATTTGCGCAAGTTGTTTCTCTTTCCTGTTCTTCAAAATAGTAAGGCTGACGAAGAAAGCAAAGCGGTTGCAGCCGAAATCGGACATCTTTATAACCAGCCTGGCATCGTCATTCCAACTTTGAGAACGGAATTCGAAAGACAACTGCAAGAATTTCCAATCCAAATGGAAGCAACCCCGAGTGGTAAATGCCGCTATTGCCCGCATACCCAAATTTGTCCTGAGGCATTTCATCCAATCGATGATGCAGAAAGGAAGCGGACTAAATGACGACCACAATATGGGGAATCCTGGCCAAAGAGTGGCGTATTCGTAAACAGAAAATCGATAGAGCAAAGCTTGAAGAGAATCTCGGTGAAAATCTGGCCATCGTAAAAAAAACAATAGAAAAAAGCAATCCCGTCCCGTCTGCATTGGACGATATCTATGCAGATGATGAAGATGATGATGAAGATTGGTAAAAAGGGAGAGAAGATCATGACTGCAGTTGCAATCGAACACCAGTTAACGGATAAACAGGAGGAAGTCGTCAATTATGAAGGCGAGGAATTATTACTAAAGGGGATCGCCGGGAGCGGTAAAACAACTGTGCTACTTAGGAAAGCACGGAAAATGATTGAAAAGGATCCATCCGTTAGGATTGGCCTTTTTACCTATAATAAAACGTTAAGTCAATATGCTAAGAAGATTGCTGAGCAAATTGGACCGAATAATTTATTTGTCTATACCTTTCATGGCTGGGCATATGGAGCATTGCGTGATGCATTGAAAAGAAGTAGGTTGATTGTTACAAGCACAAGAGATCAAAAGGAATACTTGAAAAATGCCATGGCTATTATTAGAAAGGAATCCAAGCATCGTTTTGTCATTGAAGAGAAATTCGGTGAATTCTTAGGCGAGGAGATTTCATGGATTAAAGGGAAAGGGATTAAGAATCTAATAGAATACCAAACTGTATCACGTGCCGGACGAGGCAGTTCAATTAGGGTGACGAAACTGGATCGAAAGGTTATTTATGGTATTTTCGAAGAGTACGAGAGGGTGAAGAGAAACGCAAGAAAAATGGATTATGATGACTTTGCGTTGACGTTACTGGAAAATAAGGAAAAGATAAAGGATACATTTAAGTTTGATCAAGTCATGATTGATGAAGGTCAGGATTTACAACAAGTACAGCTGATGCTGTTACGGTCCATTGCCAAAAAAGGATTTGTTGTTGCCGCGGATAAGGGGCAGAAGATTTACAAGACGTCTTTTTCATGGAAAGAAATTGGTATTAATATACTTGGAGGAAGAACGAAAATTTTACAAAACTCCTTCCGGTCGACGAAACAGATTATTCAAATGGCTCATAGTCTGCAATTACATGATTCTATTGTCAAGGACGAGGAATATGTTGCCACAATTTTACCGGAATACACCGGTCCTGTGCCAGATGTATTTCAATGTGATTCAAAAGAAAAACAAGATGCCGCAATTGTAACCACAATAAAAACCTTTTTGCAGGAGAATCCTGATAAAACTATTGGAGTTCTTTCAAGGGGCTGGAAAAGTATCAATAGGCTTTACTATGGATTGCAAGCTGAATCGATTCCACATGAGTTTATTAAAAAGGAACAAGGTGATGTCCATACTCCCGGGGTTAAACTTACAACTTTCCACTCCGCAAAGGGTTTGGAATTTGATTACGTTATTATCTTAGATTTATTTGAGGATAATGGTGATAAAGAACTTCAGGATGAGGAATACATGGAAGTCGAACGCCGTCTTCTCTATGTATCGATTACACGTGCCAAAACGTATTTACAGCTCTATTATTATGACCAACCCTCCTCACTGCTGAAGGAGATTGATTCTAATTTATACATAAAGCATAAAATTTAAGGAACTAATAGGTTGGACTGGGATAATAAGGAATCATGATTCTTTCTTTTATAAGCAATGCCCCGGAAACTTGCCGGGGTTTTATGTTTGGATAAAAGACAGAAATGATTAGTATACAAATGAATCTATGACATATTTAAATAATCCTTTTTATCCCAGATAAATCTTCAATAAAAATTGCTTACAAATTAAACCTTGAACAGTTTTGCAAAACGTATGGATAAAAAAGAGAAAAATGAGAAATCCTCATCACTCCATTTTTTTAAAACATTTTCTGTATGAACTTTTACTTGTTTTTAAAGCGATTTGTAAAAGAAATGAATTTTAGTCTATCTATATTATGAAACCCAATGGATGTACAATTTATCCAAGAGTTGAGAACTATTTAAATTGCTTAATGATATCTACTCCTTTCGAAATATGAATAAGAAATAGTAAATATCATTTCTTATTGAACTAATTGTGCGTGTGCTTAAATTTCTTTAAAGCCGCTTTTACTTTATTATACTGAGGGAGTACAAGAGTTTGGTTCAACAATTGGCCAATTTATTAATGAAAATGTTGTTATTTTTAAAACTGAAATGGTACATTAAGATTAGCAAACCACATTTTGGACTTTCAATTAAAGTCGTGCAAAAGTTCTTTTTTTCACAGGCGATCAAGTCCTTATCACGGACGCTTATTTATTGGCATCATATAGTGCCTTTGATACGAGATGCTTGTATAATTTAGATAAAAAGAAATGAAAAGAGAACCATTAAATCAGGATGTTTAAAGGTTAATCATCAAATTTTTGGCAGTGTAAAAGATAAATAAACTGATGAAAATAAATGGAAATAGGAGAAGAAAATGAAACTGAAGATTCATTCCCATAATTTCGCTGAGAATATTCTATCTCAAGAGCCATTTAAACAAACATACGATGAGCTAATGAATATTTGCAAACAAGCCCCAATTCCTATATATAAAAATAAATCCGCGAATCAAAAGAAACTGGATGTAATTCAACAAATTATAGATTCATATTTAAATCTAAGACTAAAATCCGATGGCTGGAACCATGATGAGCATTTTCCTGTAAATGATAAGGAATATTTAACGATTGACTATAAAAAAAATGTTTCAAAAGAGGAACAAGACTATAATATTCATCTTGAAGTTGAATTTGGAAACGTAGCCAGCACTTATCGGAACTATTTTAAACTCCAATTTTTAAATTATAAAAAAAGTAATAATATTGGTGTGTTAATATTACCAACGGAAAGTTTGTCAAAGCGCATAGACAGTGGAATTGCAACCTATGAAAAAACTGTGGGTGAACTGGAATCGGCTAATGGTATTTTTAATTTCCCGATTTTAGTGATAGGTTTAGACTATAATGAAGATGATGAACTACCACTGAATACAGGTGAGCTTACATTGAAAGAACTCCAAAGCAAATCCAATATTAAGCATGAAATGTTTGTTAGGGATTTTATTAAGAATATTAAAGCATGAATAATTAATGGATGAGGTCATGCTAATTAAATAGTGGAAAATTATGGCGACTGACCTTTGGTTGGTTGCTTTTTTTTGTCTTAATCAAAAATTGGGTATACATTAAAGCATTTATTCTTGAATTATTCAAATGGAATTCGTATGACAAATTAATCTGGATTGTACAACAAACTTAAACTTTGGAAAACAAATGGATTATTACTCTAGGACCATTGTAAACCGTTTGCTATAATTAAACATGAAACTATAAGTATATAGTTTCATGTTTAATTTTTTCAAGGTAGAAAATGATCAGTGTTCATTTTTTGAATATATATTTTTATAGGCTTTTAAAAAATCTATAGACATACTGAGGTGTTTTAGTAATTGCAGAATAATAATTTTGGATTTTTAGAGGGGAAGTTTCCGAAATTAGCGGAAATTGGTCGGCAGATTGAAGATGTCTTTTATAATGATCCACAAACGGTTTTAATAAAAGGAAGAATATTTTCTGAAGAGCTATTGAAAGAAATTGCTAAGCAACATGAAGAGATTGAAAATATAAGCTACTTAAAATTGGTGGAACGGATCCAGCTTCTAGAGAAAGAGGAGATTTTAACAAAGGATATTGCAAGATCCTTCGATACAATTCGTTATTTAGGGAATAAAGGAACACATGAATTCATTGATAATGATTTGGAAAATGCCTTCAAGATGCATAAACGGTTGTTTGAAGTATCAGTTTGGTTCATGGAACTATATGGGGATTATTCATTTGTTGCACAAAAATATAAATATCCTCAACCGAAGAGTGATTTGGATATATTTAGTGAACTTGAGGAAAAGACCTCAAGCTTAGAGAAAAAATTGGAATTAATATTGACAGCATCCAAAGCTGCTGCTGCGACAGTTGAAACTGAGAGCGAAGTCCCTGTAAATCGGGAAAGTACGCCACAGCCTAATCTCGTATATGAGAAAGAAATAAGTGACCAATTTGAATTCACTCTTAAAGAAGGAGAAAGTTATTTACTTAAAGAGCTATCGAAACTTAAGGAGTCTTCGCAAGAGGCCATCGAGAATTCAAATCAATTTAGTGGTTTTAAAGAATATTTACATGTGAAAAGGTCGATTCAAGATGATTTGGAGCAGGCATTGAATAGGTCAGTAAGTAGGAATCAGGCTCAGTTGATTTTCTTGTGTGGAAGTGTTGGTGATGGAAAATCCCATTTGCTGGCATATTTGAAAAATAAATATCCTGACTTGGTAAATCAGTTCATGATTCATAACGATGCCACCGAGAGTTTTGATCCGCAAAAGAGTTCTTTGGATACATTGGCTGAAATTTTGAAGCCTTTCAGTGATGAAAAAATTGAAGGTGCCCAAGATAAATTGATTTTGGCCATTAATCTGGGAGTCCTGAATAACTTCATGGAATCAACTTATGCGTTGGAAAACTTCAAAATATTATCTGAATTCATTAAAGCGGCCAATGTCTTTGAAACTTCAACCATTACGGAAAACAAAGAGAATGACAACTTTCATTTAATCAGTTTTAGCGATTATCAACCCTTTGAATTAACGGCAAGTGAATCTGTTTCGGAATATTATTCAACCCTTTTAGAGCGTTTAGTGAATAACACGGAGGAAAATCCTTTCTACCGCGCGTACTTAAGGGATAAGGAAAGGATAAAAGGTTTCTTTATCACTAACTATGAATTACTGATGTTGCCGGAAATTAGGAAAGGAATAGTGGATTTGCTAATTCAGGCTATCATCAAGCATAAAATGATCATTTCAACACGATCTTTACTCAATTTCATTCATGATATCATGGTGCCGGCTAATCAGGAAGTGGATTATATTAATTCTGATGCTGTTCAAAAGACGGAAGGTCTACTTCCTTACCTTCTTTTCGAAGGAAAGGATCGCTCTCATTTGTTGTCAGTGATTTCAGCATTGGACCCAATTCATAAGCGTACGGATGTAGTCGATCAAATATTGATTGAATTGAATAATTCATTGGATATCAAGGATACCTTTCATAAGTATATTGACCTGTCTTCCCTTGGAGATTGGGCAAAGGAAATAGAGGGTGTTGGAGCATTCCATGAATTAACGGATGCCTCTCGTCATCTGTATAATAAGGCGTTAATCCGCTTGGCCTATTTTTTATCCAATGAAGTCAAGAAGGTCTTTGTGGACAGCGACTACAAGGAATATCTTTCATATTTATATCATTTTAATATAGGGGATAGGAATGGTTTGAGAAGGATAACGAATTTATTGAAAGAATCCATTTTCCTTTGGAACGGTACACCAAAGAATGATTATGTATATATAGATAAATCGAATGAAAACATTCAAGTGGCACAATCATTAATGATCAAACCTTATTTTGAACATTTGGAAAGTGGTGCCGATGGTGTATTAAATAGGTTTCATTTGACGATTCGTTTAGCTTTTGGTGATGAATCAAGGAGAAATCCTTTCTTTATGGAAATCGATTATCCATTATATGAAATGCTGGTTAAGTTGTCAAAAGGATATCGTCCCAATAAGAAGGATAAAGAGGATTGCATTCAATATGTTGAATTTATAGATAAAATCATGCAGCACGGAAATAGGGAAAAGGAGTTATTATTCGTAAACCTTCAATCCAATAAAGCGTTTAAATTGATTTATGATGATGACTACGAAGAATTTACGTTCAGAAGGGATTAAGTGATGGTTGAGCAGAAAAATTTACAAGAATTAAGGGATTCCTTATCTATCAAGCCTGATAATGCAGGACTTAAACATACAATCAATCGTAAGAGTACCTTTTTGCCATTTACCACAAGAGGTACGGAGCGACCTAAATTCCGTAAGGGATTTGAAGGCGTTTTAGGTGAGTTTACCCGTAATATTTCATCAAATCATTTGAAGGAAAAGTTGAATCTTGAGGATTTAATTAAAAATATTAGCAAGGTAGTCGATGTTTCAGAAGAAGATAAACCATTCTTTGAACAAATACTTCGCCTATTTTTACATGATAAAAAGGGGAATATAAAAGTGTTCCATCCTCACGTTTTTCAATACTTGCCCTTTAATGAAGGGCCGGAAATGAAAGGGGAACAGGAGATAGCAAAATTTTTGTCCGATGTCTTGATTGAAGCGGATAAAGAATTCGGGAAAATGTTTGAAAAGAATTCATCTGATGATTTAGTGGCGAAGCTAGTATTGCATCAACTTTCCGGGGTTGAGAAGACTGATGCTAAAATTAAGTATTCAAGCAAACTTCCATACATTTCGAAGATGTTTAAAGAGGATTTCTTGTTCTTGGTGCAACATGAGGATTACTTTAAAAGTCATTATGAAATATTCTTAAGCTATTATTACTTTTTGTATATTACCCAATTGACTTTAAAGATGTCTCAAAAAGGAAAAGGAAAACTCGATTCAAACAATGAAGTTTTTTACACTTTAGATTGGGAAGCAACGAGTAAAAATCGTAAAAGCTATGGTTATGGTTATCAGATGATAAAGGAAGCCGCACGTACTCTATTGATTGATATCAATAATTTAGAGCATTTGAATTTCCTGATGGGAACGGATGATTCCCAGAGTTATTCTGAACTGCAGCTGACATATGAACAGTTACCTTCTGAAGAAAAAGAGGTGCTATTGGGCCTGCTTAATCAATGGATAGTGGAGTATCGCTTTCATCTAGCTCTACCCGAACAAAACTTACCTGAGAATTTAACATATGAAGATCTGGTTGCAAAGTTATATTCAAGCATTGAAGAGGCATACGAAAAGCCGACGATGCAAGGTCCACGAAATCGGTATAGTTTGTCAATTGAAGAAATCGGAAAAAAGTTCTTCCTGAAAACAAGGGGTTCATTAGGTTACATGTTGAATGTTAGCCAGGATTTATTATTGTTGTTAACTGCACTTAGTTTAAAAAAAGAACGAAAGTCATTAAAGCAGGTTTTCCTTGATTTGGAACTCCGAGGCATATATTTAGATAGATATTCCCGGGAAGAAATCGTTAGATTATATGATAAATTGAATTTGTTAGACAAAAAGAGTGATAGTGGGGATGCCCAATATGTTAAACCAATTTTATAAATACCTATCAGAGAAATTAATCAATTATTTTAATCAAGTCACTTTACAAGGTGGAGAACGCTTTTATCTTCAATTTGATAATGAGGAACAAGTTAAAGCGTTTTACAAGTTCCTGGAATCTGATGAAACATCAGGCATTTTTAGATATCAGCATCATCAAGGCTCCCCGTATACAACTTTTTCGCTTAAATCCGGAAGAGTGAAAATCGTCGTTGCGGCAACTTCCGAAAATGTGACCCCCGATTTCTTGGTAACACTTCGGAATCAAGTGGGGGAACAGAAGGGAATTTGGTCAGGAACTGCATTACTGAGCATTTGTCATGAAACACTGGACAGTATAAGGGGTGGAAGTAGTGACTTACAAAAAGAAGGGATGCCTTTCAATGTAAAGTCAATATTAAGGACTTTGAAAGAAGAAATCGAAAAGAATAAGTTCCTAGCAGCCGATCAAAAAGAGTTGTTGAAATTTCACCTTAACAAGAAATTGGAAGAATCTTTTATTCAATCATCATTATGGGATTATGAAGAGATACTAGGCTTCCTATCACAAGGACAGATAAAAAAAGAAGACTATTCCCATTTAGGACTTTTCTATGACGGGAAATTGGATCAGTATCCTCAAAGCCAAATGAAAAAAAGATTGGAAGAAAACTATGCTTTATTCGAAAAAGTGCAACATATACATGAATATGAAAACCTTCAAAACCAGTTGGAAAAAATATTTGATGATAAAGGTGTCCAAGCCTTACGCAAGGAAAGTTGGAATGAACTAGACTATGGATTTGTGAAGGAATCAGCCGAAAATGTAGTAACTGGACGGACTCTTGGTTATATTGAAAGTCCGAAAAAGAAATCCAGTGAAGGGTTATTCTATTGGGAAAAGCCTCACAAAGATACCAAGGTTGGCCAAAGAAAGCGGCATTTGATTGTTTTTAATACAACAAAAGAAAGCCAAGTAAATCTTACCTTTGAATTTGATGAGCGTCTAAAAAAAGAATTCATCCATAAAAAATCCGAAAACTTGTGTAGTGTATCAGGGAAAAAGCTAGTGATCTCCCTAGCTCATGAACCTAATAGCACCACTTTCCACCAAGTCGTCTATACACATAACAATCAATCGAAATCCAAGTATGATTTCAATATTGCCATTGTTGAATGCGACCAGGATTTCTTGGGGGAAATTAAAACGCTATATGAAGTCAATAGTAAAACCAAAAAGATTATTTTAAATAAAAAAGACGAAATGATTACCTTTGGAGATAAAGATTCTGGTAGGAATGAAATATTCGTTGAAGAAGAAAACCAAGTCATCATGGAATCGGATCAAGGGATTGAAATTTCAAATGCCTCTTCAGCTTGGAATGATGATAACTTACATTTCCAGATACAAAAAAATGGAGCCCTAATTCCATTCAATATAAAGGAAGAAATTTCTAGGATAACTCCCATTACGGGAAGCAGAATATGGAAACTAAAAAGGGAGCAGTTAGAGGATTTCCATTATGATGTCGAAAATAATAAGCTAAAACAAAACACACGTGAGTTTTCGGCACGTGAGGAGATAAAAATATATTTGTTGGATGAAAAAGAGTGGGTGGGTAAAGGACTTTTTCATGCGAAGCGAGAGGTGACTGGGCTCGAAGGTTTTAGTCTGGACTTAAACGTGGAAATTGAACAGGCTTATAACGAATTGCTTGGGTATTATAAATCGCAAAACTTATTACCTAGTCTTTCATATATGAACGAAGAGCTTTTCGATTTATCCTTAAAGTACGTAAATTCTTTCATCGAATTGATTTCGGGAATTCAGGAGAATGTAATTTTGGCGGAACGATCCAAGAACTTATTTAAACTTGGAACGATCATAGAGGAAGATAAAATTTCATTTACACCTTTACACCCTTTGAATGTAGCATACCAATTGGAAATCAATAAAAGGTTGAAGAATGAGCCAATAGAATTGCATATTTTGGATAGGCTGCATCCCAATAATTTACTTCCATATATTTATGGGGAGGATAAAGAGATCTATCGCCCTATAAATCAAAAAGATGCTCCAGAATGGATGATTTATGAGCCGATGCAAAAAGTGGCAATAGGCGAATCAAATGCGTTTCTAGCTAATGTAGTGGAGGAGAAATTAAATCAATTCGTACAGCACTTCCCTTTTCTATTTTTAAAACAATCAAAATCGCCCATTCAAATAAATGTAATTAACATCAGTAATGATCATGAGGTAGTTAGAGGACTCATCAATTTCATCAAAAAGCAAATTGATAAAAAAGGTGCATCTGAAATCGTTCCGATTGAAGTTGCCCTTTATGATGATAAAGGTTCCGTCAGTGCCTTCGAAAAGTTTTCCATGAATGATAATGTGGAAGAATTTGAAGCAACTTTCAATGTATCATTAACAACCAAAAAATTGGATGCAGTCGATGTTTTAAGGTTGATTCGGGAAAATGTGCTCTATTATAAACCATTGAATGTAAATGAATATGGCTATGCCCATATTTCCTTTTATAAAATGATATCGAACGATTCACCAGCTAAAAATAAAATCCAGGATATAGATACGGGCTTGTCATTGAAAGGGCTTCTTTCATCCATATCATTCTTGGAAACGGAGAAGGATTATCGTACTGGTTTTGGATTGAAGAACGCTGAACATCAAACCAATGAACTTATCTCTATTGCCATATGTTTGAATGAGTTAGCCAGCAACCTGGATAGCGGAGGTACCAACCCTTATCGTAAGGATGAAACAATCGTTACAAGAACAGCCAATTATGATGAAGATATACTAAATCAATTGTATGATACATCTTATTGGGTGACTTTTATCGAACCTAATGTCGATTTGAACTTTTTCCAAAGTGCATCCCGGAACCTATTGGTAATTCATTATAGTGATCAATATTCGTCCTCCACACAATATGATGCAATCACCGTAACGGATAAATCAGCACAATATAAATTAATAATCGAGCAATATCTAGCTGGTCAGGAAATCAATGCTCAGCCAAGTCAAATTGAAACGGCAATTCGTGGGTTCAATAGCTTAAATGGTGAGTGGCTACTCCGGATAATTGGCAGTAAAGGACACTTTTCCCGAGAAAAGTTAAGTATCATTTCAGCGATACGTTATATCCTCAGTACTTTGGATCACGAAAACATTCTTTGGGTGCCTATATCATTGGAGGAAGTATTGCGTATTGCAGGAGCAGTAAGGTTAACGAAAAGTGAAGGTGTATTTTCTGCGAAAAACCTTAATGTCAAAGGTATGCATAGTGATGATTTGCTTTTAATCGGCATTGAAACCAGAGGTGAGGATACCTTTGTGCATTATTATCCAGTAGAAGTGAAAATAGGTTTTAATCAAGAATCGACCATTGTTAAAGCGAAAGAGCAAATTAACAAAACTCAACAATTGTTTAAAACGCAATTAGCCAAATATAATGAGGATGACCAAGCTTTATTCAAAAATGAATTCTTTAGGAACTTCTTCATCCAATTGTTATTGTCTAATGCTGAGAAATTGATCGATAATGATATCTGGCCCGAAAAGGATTACTCCCGAATCCATTCCCTGAAAGAAAAATTGTTGAATGATGATTATCAATTAAGTAATCATCTTCAACCGTTTATCGGAAAAGGAGCGGTGTTATCCTTTAAGAAGGAACAAACATGGAGATCGGTTAGACTGGATGATGATATTTTGGTCGTCGATTTAACTGAGGATGATGGATATTCAGGTGTGATCACTGAGATTGAAACCCTTAAAACGAATATAAGAACCGAAAAAACAGACATTAAATCAGAAAGTTTACTGTTCCATAAATATCGATTTAAGATAGCGGATTCCACTGATCCACTGCCCAACGGTGTTACAGGGAAAACTGGTTTAGAAACACCAAAAGCAAAACCAAAACCAGAACCAGAACTAGAACCAGAACTAGAACCAGTTATCGTAGACCCAACTTTTCCAAACATTCCTGAGTTGAAGGATGTTAGAGTTCTTTTAGGAACTGTAGAAGGGTCCTCGAAAAAAGTGTACTGGGAATACGGTCATCGGGAACTAGCAAATCGCCATATTTTGATTTCTGGGAAGTCAGGACAGGGAAAAAGTTATTTCATTCAATGCTTATTATTGGAATTATCGAGAAGCGGGATTTCCAACATCATTTTTGATTATACGGATGGATTTAAAAATTCTAAACTTGAACCACAATTCAAAGAGCAATTAAGTGGTAGTTTGGAACAATTCCTGGTTGCAAGGGATAAGTTCCCGATCAACCCTTTCAAGCGTAATCAAAAGGAACTTGATGAGGATGAATACATGGATGAGGATAACACGGACATTGCTGAACGAATTAAAGGTGTGTTCTCGTCGGTATACAAAGATTTGGGAATCCAACAGCAAAATGCCATTTATGAAGCGGTACTTCGCGGGTTGGATAAGTATGGGGACAGCATGAATTTAGAACTGCTTTTAGTGGAACTTGGAGAGGACAATACAGGTCCAGCCAAAACTGCGCGGTCCCAAATCAAGCCACTTATAGATAAAAATCCATTCAAGAGCGATGGTGAATATAATTGGCAAGAAATTTTATCTCAAAAAGGTAAAGTGTTCATAGTTCAGCTAACAGGCTATAATCGGGATGTTCAGATGATGATTACTGAATTCATTTTGTGGGATTTATGGAATTATCAATTAAATCATGGAGATAAGACGAAACCTTTGGCTGTCATTTTAGACGAAGCCCAAAATTTGGATCATCGTGAAAAGTCTCCAAGCGCTAAAATTTTGTCGGAAGGAAGAAAGTTTGGGTGGTCAGGTTGGTATGCCACTCAATCATTCAGAGGACAGTTTACCATCGATGAAATTTCCAGGTTGCAAGGTTCGAGTCAAAAAGTTAATTTTATGCCACCTGAAAATGAAATTAGTTCAATAGCCGCCAATCTTGCTCAAGATAGTCATGCAAGAAAAGAATGGGAACGCAAATTATCCACATTAAAAAAAGGGCAATGTGTCGTTTCGGGACCTATGCTTCAGGACGATGGTACATTGAAACATAGTATGCCGATTGTAATTGATATAAGTTCATTGGATGAAAGATTGGAATGAAATACAGAAGGCTCCTGTTTTCTAGGAGCCTTTTAATATTTTTATTTTGTCTATCGTCCTGATATCATTTACATGGTATCTTTTCTTAAGTAATGCTGAGGCATTTATATTATTTTAATTGTCTATAGTATGGGATTTAAAAATGGAATCATTAATTCTTTTACTATTACTTCTTTACACTTTAAAATGATAGAGATAGGATGTATAATATTAAACTATTATATTCAGTAGCAAAAAAAAAAATTTTATAAAATATTTAAGGTAATCCTTGATTCTTTAGGGGATTATCATTCATTATAGGTATAAAAGCCGAAAGGATGTTCGGTCATGATAAATGCAATTGAATTGTTTGCGGGGGTCGGGGGGTTTCGCCGTGGCCTAGAAGCTGCAAAAGGATTTGATGTGGTTTGGGGTAACCAATGGGAACCATCAAAAAAATCACAGGATGCTTTTGAATGTTATGCAAGACGGTTCAAAAAAGGCGTTCACTCCAACGAAGATATTACAACAGTTGACGAAAAGATGTTTGTAAATAAAGGGATTGAATTAATTGTAGGCGGATTTCCCTGTCAAGATTATTCAGTTGCCAGGGGCCTTTCCGGAGAAAAGGGAATCCAAGGTAAAAAAGGGGTGCTTTTCTGGGAAATAATGAGGCTAGTGGATGGAATCAGGCCAAAGTATATCTTGCTGGAAAATGTGGACAGATTATTGAAGTCACCATCGAAACAGCGGGGAAGGGACTTTTCCATCATGCTGGCAAGCTTCAGGGATAAGAATTATTCGGTTGAGTGGAGAGTCGTCAATGCCGCGGAGTATGGACAAGCCCAGAGGCGACGCAGGGTCTTCATTTTTGCAATCAGGAACGATACGCCGTATGCCATAAGCAGATTTAACGAAGGTGAAGCCGTCATGCTGCATGAGCGAGGTTTCTTCGCAAATGCATTCCCGGTGAAGTTGGAAATTTCCACAAAGCATAAGCCCGATTGTTTCATGATGGAAGAAGATCTTTTGGAAATATCGGATTCATTCTCGAAGACTTATTTGAATGCAGGGATAATGAGAAATGGCAAGGTTTATACTGAGCAACTGGTTCCCATTGAGGAGAAACCACGTATGTTAGGTGAAATCTTACAGTCAGGTGTCGATGAAAAGTATTATTTGAACGCAAATGCAATCGAGAAGTTTAAAGATTTTAAAGGGCCGAAAAAGATTGAGAGGGTCGCTGCGACTGGACATAAATATACCTTCTCCGAAGGTGGGATGGCTTTCCCGGATCCTTTGGATAAGCCTGGCCGTACGATGCTGACAAGTGAAGGTACAGTGAATCGGAGTAGCCATGTGGTTGAAGATCCTGAAACGAAAAGGATGCGCATCCTGACCCCGGTAGAATGTGAACGATTGAATGGATTCCCTGATTATTGGACGGAAGGAATGTCCGAACGGATGAGGTACTTCTGTATGGGAAATGCTTTGGTTGTCGGACTGATCGAAAGAATGGCCAAGCGAATTCTCGAAATCGAGGAAGAAGATGTGGAAGCCATTAAGGTGAATCCACAACAATTACAACTTAGTATATATTAAATTTTAAATGGTTCCTGGCTAATGGTCAGGGACCATTTTTATTGTGCCACATCTTCCTTGGCATTATCGATGAAAGTGGTGATTTTTTCGATGGTATTATCAAAATCCTTCCTTACCTCATGCTCCCAGATTCGTAAGATATGCCAATTTCCATCTGTATAATAATTTGTGATTTCTAAATCGCGTTCCTGGTTTCTCTCAAGCTTCTTCACCCAGAAATCTATATTGCTCTTTGGCATTTTTCCATGTATCGGGCAAAAGTGCCAAAAGCACGAATCGATGAATATGACGACCTTATACTTTTTGATGGCGATGTCTGGTGTTCCCATCATTCCCCTGACATTCCTCCTGAATCTATACCCCCTGTGCCATAGTTCATGTGAAACGAACGTTTCCAGCTTCGAAACGGCTTTAATGGATGACATGATTTTACTCCGGGTTTCTTTCGTCTCTGGTAATCGTGCTTTATTTGCCATTTGAAGAATCCCCTTTCAGCAAAGAAGTGTTGTCCTTTATTCCTTTACTTTATTAGTACCAATCCTTCCGATTTATAAACATCATTAATGTTTATATAACTTGATTCACTTACAATTTAAGGTAAAAGAAGAAATAACCTGTATATAAAATTTGATTCATATATAATGGTATATATGCACTATTTTGGAGTTTAATTAAGGGGGGGACCCATTGGTAGAAGATATAGAATATTCCTATGTTTATTATGTGGACCATAAAGAGGCGGGGGAACAGAAACTTTTCCTATACAGACTTCTGAAGAGGGGAATAAAAGTATTTTTATTCACGAACGGAATGATAGACTTTGCTGATTATTGCGAAATTGGTAAATACAAAAAGGCGAAGTTATACCAGGAGATGATTTGTATTGGGCATCCCATTCAGAAAGCAATCCAGATTAAGGATGGTCAAGGACTCGATCACCTTGATTCAATTATAGCTACCTATCCAGATTTTAATGTGGAACAATATCGAATTGAACATGCACCCCATGAGAAAAACATAATGGCGAAGGCTGGCGCCGGCACGGGAAAAACGACGGTCATGATTGACAGAATACTCTATTTGTTATTGAAAGCGAAAGTTGACCCTGCTGAGATTGTCATGATTACTTTCACCAAGGATGCCGCACATAATATGTATACAAAATTAAGAGAGAATCTTTTTAAGCGGTACCACCTGACAGGCCAACTGGAATTGTTAACTGTGATAGAGAATTTAAATAAGGTCCGAATTCAGACTATCGATTCATTCTGTAAATCTCTTTTGAAGGAAATCGGTTCATTAAGGGGCTTCGGGTTGAATGTACGATTACGCAGTTTCAAAATGGATAAGAAGAAGTGGATTGAAGAGGAATTGGATTCCTATCTCAAGGCAGAATTGGCGAATGGAGAAGAGAGCATACAAGTTCTAATCTCTCCACTGAAAGTATATGAGTTGGTCGATACCCTTCTTAGCTTTTGGGAAAAATTCGAACAAAAAGGTTTTTCCACAGATGAAATCCTTCATGAAGTGGAGTTTGGAGAAGCGGATGGACCCCATCAGAAGATTAATGACCTGATTCAGACTGTTATAAGGAATGTGGAACGAAGGTTTGCTATCGAGAAAGAAACGTTGAATGCTGTGACTGTCAATGACCTGACACGGCAAATCGATCAAATAAGGCATGACCACGGTATGGAGGCTTTTCAGAACTTGTCCAATCCGATTTCGTACCTATTCGTGGATGAATTCCAGGATAGCGATGATGTACAAATTCGACTGATAGGCACAATTCAGGAAGCATTTTCGGCAACCTTATTTGTGGTGGGAGATGTCAAACAGTCCATTTATCGGTTCAGGGGTGCAAACCATACTGCATTCACCAGGTTGAAGGAAAAGCTGGATGAACGCGGAGTGGAAATCGATGATTCGGAATACGCGTTGACGAAAAACTACCGGACAACTAAACCTCTTCTAGGGCAAATGGGTGAATACTTTACACAATGGGGTGAAAAAGGCTTCCTGAAATATGGAATGGAAGGCGACATTCTGCAGGGAGTGAAGGACGACAATCGGGAAGAACCACTTACTATAGAGCGCAGAAGAGAAGATACGAAGGAGAACATGAAAACATATATCATGCCATTTGTTAAGGAAAGGTTCAAAATACTGAAAGAATCAAATAGCCAGAAACCAAGCGAGGATAAAGGGAAGATGGCTATATTGACAAGGACCATCGAAGAGGCAAGATTAATGGATAAATGGTGCAGGGAATTAGATTTGATGGCAAAACTTGAAGTCGGAGGCGGTTTTTTCACTTCGAAACCTGTGAGACAATTTTTCTCGCTTGTCTTAGCCCTTCTATATCCGGATAACGGTAAATACTTAGCGAACCTAGTTTATGGACCATATGGACAGGCCCAAAAATATATCTTGCATAAGGTCATCTCAGTAGAAGGTCATGACCAGGATGCGATTAGTGCCATTAAGGGGGCCACTAATTTCCCCTTTGAAGATTATGCTAGTCGGCTAGCTTCCCAGCCTGTTCTTTCTGTTCTCAGGTCGGTCATTTTGGAGAGAAAACCTTATGATTGGGTATTTTCCAGGAAGGTAGATGAATTGAGGGATAAAGCTTCCTATGAATACACGGATGATTATATTTTTCAGGAGGCTGCTGGGTATACGAATAATTATGAGCTTGCAATAGGTAAGCTATTTGAAATGTTGCATCAAAAATTTTCTGAAGATTTCGTTTCCCTTTATCAGATAGCTTCATGGCTGCAAGTGCAGATAGCAACTAACCGTGAGGAAGAAGATTTAATGTTGACGGATGGAAAAGTCATGGATTACATTCATATCTTGACTGTCCATCGAGCGAAAGGACTTGAATTCGATACGGTCATTATACCGTTCACGGAAAGGCTTTTCACCACTTCTTTCAGTAATATCATTTTTGATGAAGCAAGGAAAGAGATAGGCTGGAAAATCAACAAGCCTGGGTATGGATTGAAGGAAAATAGTAATTTCCAATCCATGAATAACCTTGAAGACCGAGAGTCGATTCAGGAGGAAACCAGATTGCTTTATGTTGCAATGACAAGGGCAAAGAAAGAACTGGTCATCATCAGGAATATGAAAAATGATTCCTTTAACTGGACTTGGTCGAAGCTTTTAACTCAAAATTAGATAGGATGATAGATGTGAGTGATACAGTTCGTGTAGTTACATATGAAAATCCATACACTTTTCATTTACTGCCTGACTTTCAGCCCTATATGGATACTGTACATATTTGTGCTTCGAGCTCTCTGGCACAAGGAGTGAAAAGGAAGAACCGAATACTTCATGCGTATTCCATTGGGGAGCTCATGAAGAAGTTTTATCCAAGATGGAATGATACAGAACATCGTTTCAACCAATATTCGCTACTGTCTGACCTTTTGCGTGACTGGGAAGGTGAAGAGAACTCAAAAGTCATCCGTTCATTTAAACGCAATAAACTAAATCTGCTTATCACGATGAGGAATCTGACGGAAATTGGGTTAAGGCCGGATGATATCCTTGATTTTTCAAAAAAGATAGAAGAGAAGCTTTTCTGTGATGTCTGGGAGAAAATGATTCCTGGCTTTACCCCGTATATGGTAGACTCCGAGCGGAATTTGAAAGATTATGAAACTATCTTTCAGGTTTTTTTAAATGAAGATTTGCCGATCAGGAACAAAACGATCGTGCTCCATGGTTTCTATTATATATCGCCAGGACAGCATTTCGTCTTTTCAAAATGGAAGGAAGCGGGGTTCGAACTTGTATTCATTAATCTATACAATGAACAGTTTCCAGAAATCTTTTCTTTTCTGGATGAGAATTTTTCCGAAAAGTATGGATGGGCTAAACGAGATAATTGGACCTTGACGACAGATCCATCGACATTACGGAGTGAACGATTCGCCTCGGTTTTACAAGGGAATGTATTGGATGGAAAGTTCGAAGGCATCCATGAAAAATCATATGAATACATGATAGAATTTGTCGGGGATCTGGAGGATGGCGTACATTATGTTTCTCCGAGCAATGATCAGCTACAGGAACGGATTCGTGAATTTAGGCCAGAGGCTTATGAAGGAGAAAGTCATTTTCTGTCTTATCCCATCGGACAGTACCTGCTCCATTTACATTCGATTAGTAATGAGGATAAAGGTGATTATTTTTTGAACGATAAAATCCTAATGGAGTGTTTTTCCTCGGGCTGGCTCAATTATGGGACAGACAATGCCCGAGATTATACGGAGCAACTGAATGCCATCCTCCCTTATTTCAGAAATTGCGAGACCATCGATGAATGGCGCGACCAGATGTTGAGATTGCAGGCTGCCAAAAAATCTTCTTCCCGTTCGATAAGGAAGAATCAATTGAAGAAAACGGATCATTTCAAGGCGGTCAGAATCAATCCTGTATTGAGGTTCTCTTTCTTTTCCGTCACCCTGAAGGATTTAAATGTTATTAAAGGGTTCATGGAAAAGCTTATTTCTGATGCCAAATGGTTAGTGAACATCGAAAATGATCGGATTACCATCAAGACCCATTTTGACAGGGTCAAAAAGCTTCTGGATGAATCGGGTGTGAAGAATTCATTTCTAGGTTCAGTGGAAAGGGATTTGGTTAATCAGTTAGAAGGAATGCTGATGAGGCCAGTAGAAGATGGACGAACATATCATGTCAGCGATCTTGCTGAAGCCATCGTCGTCTATCTAAAGAATGGATTCGAGTTAGAATTGGAGAAAGAAAACGAAATGAACGACCAGAAAGTATCCATTCAAAGACTCGAACAATTGGATGGCCTAATCCTGTTGAATGAGGGAAAGGGGTTGCACCTTTGCGGAATGGATGAAAAGCACTTTCCAGAAGATAGTTCGCCTATGCCATGGCCGCTGTCGGAACAATTGATACAGCGATTGAATCGTCCAGCGACTGATATGTACTTATATAGAAAGGGCAATCAAGGGGCCTTTGCGAAATACCTGTTTTACTTGGCGTTATGTTATGAGGGGCAAATTTCAATTTCATGGATTAAAAATTGGGATATCCATGAGCAGTTGGAGAGGTCGGTTTATGTTCAGCTTTTAGGGTTGGAGAAAGAGGCGAATGCTGGGAAGAATAATTATCAATATATGCCGATTAACATTCAACCAAATGATATTGAGATGGCGACCGTGCAAAATAAGCTTCTGAGTTTTCCAAGGGAAGAATTCGTAGAGATGTATTTATGCCAGCGCCGATTCTACTATAGTTCCGTCGTGAATGGCTATTCTAGTTACCGATCTCCCTTTCACCAAGAGTTTCTGGTTGGGAACCTGGTGAAAATTTATGCTGCTAGCGGACAGCACAAGTCGGAAATCATAGAGATTCTCGAAGGGTTGTTTCCCTATTTGACCCGCATACGTCTCCGATTCATCGTCGAGGAAAATCTGAAGGAGTATCTTGTACAAGGAATGAGAAAATATGGGCTAGGACGTAGACTATATTATGAAAATCTTGAATATCCGATGAGCACTATGTATTTTCAGTTTCTAACACATCATGGAGCTTTTCAAAACGAAAGGTGGAAGGGCTCATTCGAATTGATGAATAACAGGAAGGTCAATAAACAGGACATGGATCAATTCATTTCTCCGAAGGATGGCCTTCTGGTTGAAGCGGCACCTTCAGAGTTATGCAAGCTCTGCCCCCATAATGAATATTGTGAGGATGCTCTATATTCGGTGGATATTTCAAAAAAAGGGTTTGATGACATTGAGTGAGTTGTTATTCGACAAGGGAACATATGAATTAAAAATAAACAAAGCTTTCGACTTACTTGAAAAGGCGATGGAGAAGGTGCCTTCCATCGAAGAGGACATTTCAGAAAAAACTGAACGATTTCTGCAGAACATCGAGTTAAGCGAGGAACAGCAAAAAGTGGCTAAAATGAATTCGACCCACCTTCTGGTAAAAGGATCTGCTGGAAGTGGGAAGAGCATCACTCTCCTGACAAGAATGATGCAGAAAATGTCGGAAGATTTCGGAAAACGATTCTTGTTTGTATCTTTCAGTCAGGAATTGGTTAAGGATGCGGGAAACAGGTTTTTTAAATCAAAATATCATGACGCGCTGCAGAAACACGGTCATGAAGTCCAATTCATGACCTTTCATGAACTAGCGTATCGATTATTAAAATCGATGGGAATCGAGGTTAAATTATTTCAAACATCCCACAGGAACCTGAATCATAAAGATAATAACACAAAAGGGATGATGCTAAGGATATTGAACCTTCTCGATACGGAAGAGTTCGAAGGTTACCCTTCCATTCACACGATAAAGAAGACAAAAAATACTGCATTTTTAATGGACGAATTCGCTTGGATGAAGGGGAATGGCTTCATCTCAAAAGATGATTATCTTACCTGTGAGCGTAAAGGGCGTGGAAAGCTGCCGAACCTTTCTGCCAAACAACGGATTACTATTTACCGCCTATTTGAGATTTATAGGGAGGAACAACAGAAAGATTTTAAAAATAGGATTGACCGGGAAGATTATGCCCTCTTAATCATGGAGAATCTTCACAAGTTGCTTAATTCGGAGAAGTTCGATCATATTTTCATAGATGAAGTGCAGGATCTTCAACCAATGCAGCTGAGATTATTGGTTGCCATTAATAAGGGAACATTGACTTTGAGTGGGGATGAAAGGCAGCGAATCTATAAAAACAGTCCCTTTTCCTATCAATCACTTGGCATAAAAGTACAAAGTGGGAACAACGTCGTATTGAAGCGTAATTGGCGGTCAACTTACCAAATCATGAAACTGGCAAACTCGTTGAATTTTAATCAATCGGATGAAGATTCCAAGTATGACGACGAGAAATATTTTCCAAGGCAGGGAGAAAAGCCACTGATTAGGGCCTTTAAATCCTATAAGGATATGCTAACCCAGGTTGGCAAACAAATCATGGACATTCGCAAGAGTAAACCGGATTCAACTTTCGCGATCATCCATCGTCAGAATGACATCCAAAAGGAACGAGATATGAAGACATTTTTTGGACGGTTTTTTAGTACAAACACTTATATCAAGAAGATAAACGTAAATAATGCGACGAGGCATGTAGAGGAACCGAAAATCTACTATCTTGAAGCTAAGGCTACAAAGGGATTGGAGTTCGACTATGTCTTTATACTGGACTTCAGCATCTTCTACTACCCGCATAAAGACGAAATAGACGATTTGGAAAAAATAAAACAATTTCGTTCCGAGGCCTTCCTTTCCGATAAAAAGGAAATTGAAGAAAAAGAAAAGCGAATCTTATATGTTTCTTTGACGAGGACGAAACAAGAGGCTTTTCTCTATTTCGTAGCTAGTGAGGATCCGGAAAAACGTATATCAACCTTTGTTAAGGATTTTTCAACAAAAGATTATATTGCTAAGGGATTTAGTAAGACTAAGGTATAAGTGGAAAAGGTGGTTAGAATATGTTCCCTTATGCTCTTCATTCCCTTATTTAATGATAGATTTGAAATATATATAAGAGTAGGAATCGAGTCAATGGGGGAAATATAAAATGAATCATTTTATAGATTAAGAGTATTGGTCTAACAGAGAGTTTTAATAATGGAGATGAACGACATGCTTGGTCAAAAGAGGAGATATTATTCTGTGGAAGCTCTCCAGCTTAACTTTGAAATCAAACAGAATACCAGTGGGATTTGTTTAATATGACCAAGGATATTTGTGAGTATCGACTTCATTATCACTTTGCGCGGAAGGCTAAATAAAAGAATCCGTCCTCAAAAAAGAGACATTCCCAAAAGGAATGTCTCCAACTCCTTATTGTTGGTTTTAATAAATGGTGTAGTAAACCGTATTCCTAGCATAAAAAGGTACTGCAGCTTAATGACCATCTCCTAACTTAGTCTTATATTTTTATTTTTTTTCGGATTGTAGGCCTAGTGCCTTCAGCAGTTAGGTTCTACAAAATGAAAAACATTTATTTGAAAAAACTTCGAAACTTCATTTCACATTAATATGGGAGCAAATTTTTGTGGATCCTAAGGGGAGTGTGGTTGCAGGCAAAATGAGGGGAGAAGCAACTATTTTTCTTGAAGGAGGTTCCTTAATTTATTAATTGCTAGTTTGTGGTTTTTAGAAACTGCCTGCTGCGAAACGTTCATTATTACTGCTATCTCTTTAAATGCCAAATTATCAACATATTTTAACTTTAGTGTTTTCTTTTGAGTATTGGTTAATTGGGAAAGAGCGTTGGCGATTTCCTTATCTGAGGTAATATCTTCGATGGTTTCGGCATCTTCATTATAAATCTTTTCATATCCTTCTTCTTTAACTTCAATCGTGTTTAACAAGGGGATAGACTTATCATTTTCAGCATTTAGAATGATAGGAAAATTTTTATTTTGATTGTTAATACTTATATCGTATTTAACTGCTGTAAAATGTATAGTTTTGGATATGAGCGATACAAAACGAATATAAAATAAATGTTTTTTGAATTCTTCATCTAATTTATTCTTATTTTTGATTGAAGGAGTACATATGGCTTTTTTATACAGTGCATAATTTTTTTCTTCTTTTAAAAAGGATTTTATAATCTTACTATTTATAAACTTTCTATTGTTATCTTCAAACTCGAAAAGTTGATTGCTGCAACAATCAGATTTAATCATTATCATCACCTCCTTTTTGTGGATAATACTGTTCTATTTTATTAGAGATTTTTGATGTCCGTTGAACTAAATCAATCAGAAAATCTCTGTCTTCATTGGAGAGTGAGTTGTCATCTAAACATTTTGTGATAAATGTTTGTGTATTTCTTACTTCGCAAAAACACTTGAAAATATTAGGATTCATTTCCTCTCACCTCGAATATTATTTCCTAATTCCACAATAGCTTTTTCAAGCTTTTCCAACTTTTTTTCGAACCTAATAAAAAGATATAAGGCAACAAAGATTGGAAATCCGAAATTACCAATTATATTAACAAGGGTCGTGTAAGTTTCCATATAAGATCCCCTCCATTTTATTTCTTTTTGTAATATTTAGTTTGAAACTCAAAAAATCCTGGAGTTTTATCAACGTCGTATCTATTAATGATTTTAATAATCAAAATAACTAATTCTTGAGTTAAATCTTCTCTTTCTTGTTGTTTTGTTTGAAATAATGATTTTAGAATCTTAGGTTGAAATAAAAAGATAACCGGCTCTAAGTTATGAGGTTTAGACTTAGCTTCACTCACCAATTCATATAAATCTTTATTCATTTTATATCCTCCTTAACATCTATAACATTGTTTGTCATTTAGTTAAATAATACTTTAATTGGTTATTTGCTCCTATTTTTTAAAAAGAAATAATTGGAGCATATGTTTGTTAATGTTCCTTTTTTAACCTAGGGATAATAGGATAGTTTACAGCTCAAATGGGTAGTAATCGGGATTTGAAAATATAACTATCCACATTGCCATTGTTTCCAGCAGCACAACCAGAATATTAGAATTTTCCCCCTTCTCTTCTTAAAGTCCGAAAGTCACAAATAAAACAACCATTTTAGTGATTTTCTTAATTTAGTTTTTTAGTATTTTAAAACTAGAAAAAGAGACTGTCTAAACTAGACAGTCTCTGAAAATTATTTTGGACATTCTTTTGGTCTTGCAGCACCTGGAACACACATTCTGCAGGTCCATGCAGCACCTACAACTGCAACTGCACATACTGCACATACAATACAAGAAAGTGGATTTAGACAGGTACAGCACGCACCAAGACAACTTCCATATATTATTAAACAACTATTCCAAGTAGAACATCCTAATTGTTTGTTCATACATGCTGCCCATGATAGAGAACAAGAACCTGCCTGGATTGTTACGATTTCTCCATTTTCATGAACAAATATTCTTTCATTACCAATTAAAATAACTGGTTTCATATTACTTTCATCAATAGATAGCATACCAACTAAATTTTCCTTTTGGTATAAAGGAATAGAAAACATACTTAGGGAGTCTGAAAGTACTTTACCTTCTTTATCTTCTAAATACTTGGTGTTCTGAATTACATACTCTTCATCATTGTTTAGAGTATAACCATCTTTAGTAATGTGCTTTGATAGTTTGTTAAATTCCTCATTTGAATTAGCAAGTTTACGAAGATCTGCTAATAGCTTATCATCTGTCGTTTTAGTTGCAACGTTATAAAGGTAGGACCCATTTACTTCGGTGTAATGTACTTCACCATCTAATCCTTCGTGTGTTTTCACAGGAATAGTAAATTGCTTACCAATCGTACTTTCCATTTTTGCAACTTTGCCTTCATTTAACACAGAATAATCAATTTCGTTTGCCTGCAACTTACCAAAGTCAGCTGCAAGATTAAATTGGGAGGTTACTTTTTCCTGGATTTTCTCTTTAAACGATTGTTTTTCTAGCGCATTTAAAGATAATGGTTTAATGATTGTCATTTAAAATCCTCCTTATAATTTTTTACCTTACAATTCTATAAGGGAGGATTTACTAACTTTTTTACAACCTATATGAAATTTTATTTGGATTAGTGTACAAAGCGTTGCACAATTTGAGAAATCATAAAAACCAACAAACTTGAAATAATAGCTCCGACCAAAATATTATAGCCTGAAATGAAATCATTATAGAATCCAATTGTTCCAATCAATAAAAAAATCAGAATAAAAACATATGATATAGAGAGAGAAACTAAAATTTTACGAAAAACACGTTGATCTGCAACAACGTAACTATCGTTCCAATTATCGTTTTTTTTCTTGACTAAGAAATTAATTACTTGATAACCCATAACAAGAGAAGCTATCCCCCACATAATCCAGAAATTACTTCCTGTTTCATCTACAAAAATTGAATAACATGAATATCCAAAGCCTAAGAACAAGCACATATAACCAACTAAAAGCATCCACTTTTTCAAACGCATAAAGGTCCCTCCTGAATTTAATCTGTTTTTTCTTCTAAAAAGAATAATTTATCGATTGGTTCATTTAATACAGCAGAGAGCATTAAAACAATTCCTATTGAGGGTTCATATTTTTGTTTTTCCAAAGCAACAATGGTTTGTCTGTGTACACCTATTCGATCCGAAAGTTCTTCTTGAGTAAAATCATGTAATCTTCGAAAATATCTCACGTTGTTTTTTACTTTTCCTCTTTTCAAATTCTCCACCTCTTATGTATAGTATTATATACAAAATGGATTGAAAATAATACATTTTAAAGAATAAAAGGAATTGAATTGGAGATAAAGAGAAAAAAATAGAGTATATAATAGTTGGTTTAAAGTGTTAGACAAGAAGATAAAAATAATAAGCAGGTCGTGCCAGACCTATATCATCAAAAGAAAGAGACATCCCACCCGGGATGTCTCTTCTCTTCATAAACTTATCACACTCATCATCCCTTCATGCGTAGCTTCCTCTATCGTCCGTGGTCCCAGGCAATCCCCAATCTGTTTCACAATAGGTGCATTGCCTTTCATTTCTTCGAATAGTTCTGTGTTGGGTATGCGGCCAAGGGAGAGGACGATGGAGTCCCAATTGGTTAGTTCTTGTTTTTGTTGGGTGAATAGGTTCCGGATGATGACGTGATTTTCTTTGATTGCCCCGATGTCGTAGTGGGGTAGGAGTGTGACGTTTAGGTTGTATAGTTTTTTTAGGTATTCGTTCCTGAGATATTGGTGGACGGTTTCACCGATGTGCAGTCGTGATGATATGAGTGTGACTTGGTGGCCTTTTTCGGCTAGGTAGATGGCTGCTTCCATGCCGGGCCAGTCACCGCCAAAGTCGAATACGAGTACGTTTTCCCCGACTTTTTTGGTTGAGCTGTAGAGGTCATCGCTCATGATGATGCGCGGGTCATCGATTCCTTCGATGGCTGGTGTATAGGGCCTTGAGCCGGTTGCACAGATGATGGCGTCCGGGTTCGTTTCGGATATTTCCTGGGCGGTGGCTGTTTTGCCTAATTGCACATTTATATTACTTCTCATTAGTTTCCGGGAGTAGTTATCGAGCATCGATTCCGCGAGTTCGTGCCTCATGGGTGCTTTGCGCATGGTGCGGAGCAGTCCGCCGATTGATTTGCTTTGATCAATCAGTGTAACGGAATGACCTAGTGAATCCGCGGTTATGGCTGCTTGTAATCCGCCGGGTCCTGCGCCGATGACGAGGACATTTTGTTTGCTTCTCTTTTTCTTTAATTCTGGCAATATCCATGCCTCTTTACCTGTTGTTGGGTTTTGGACACAGCCAATCGGCAGTCCTTTATGATAGTGACCGATACAGGCTTGTAAACAGCCGATGCATGCATCGATAGCCTGCAGGTCGCCGCTTTTTGCTTTGTTGGGCATGTCTGGGTCGACGATTAAGGCCCTGGTCATTCCGACGACATCGGCTTTTCCGGTTGATACGATCTGCTCCGCTTCAACGGGGTCGACGATTCGATTGCCAACAAAGACCGGTACGGCTCCTGCCATCCTGATTTTGAATCCATGTGGAGATAGGTATGCGTGCTTTATCGGTGATGGCGGCACGATATGGGTTGATCCCTCGAAGGTACTTGAATCTCCGGCTGTGACATTGATGAAATCCAATCGGACTTTTTCCGCGAGATATTCGACGATTTGCACGGAATCCTTCATCGTAGTCCCGTCCATCGTCAGTTCATCTGAGCTCATGCGAATGCCGACGGTAAAGTCTTCCCCGACTCTTTCCCATACCTTCTCCAATATTTCCACGATGAATCGCATCCGATTTTCGAATGATCCGCCATAGAGATCCGTACGTTTATTTGTATGCTGTGACCAAAACTGGGCAGGAAGATATCCGTGTGAACAGCAAATTTCGACTCCATCCAGTCCGCCTTCCTTTGCCAGCTGTGCTGAATGGGCGAACCCTTCAATCACGCCTTCAATATCCTCTAAGCTCATTGGTTTTGGCATCACGCCAAAGCGCAGGCTGGGAACGGCGGATGGCGCCCATGCCGCATTTCGGTAGTCGCTCGATACGACTTCTCGTCCGCCATGGAATAGCTGCGAGAAAACCTTCGTTCCATACTTATGGAGCGTTTCGGAAAGCTCTTTGTAGGCATCGACAATTCTTTGGTCATAGCCTGCGATCGTTTTGGATGTAAGCATGCCGGATGGATGTACCGATGCCGCTTCAAGGATGATCAATCCGACGCCCCCTTTAGCACGGGCTTCATGATAGGCGACCATATCCGAAGTGGGAATTCCGTCCGTGACATGATTTGTTTGATGTGCTGTACTTAAGATCCGGTTTTTTAATTCAGTAGCACCGATCGTTAATTGGGTAAACAGATTCTTGAATTGAGCCATATCCATGACCACTCCCTAATGTTAGATAGAATGAGAGCATAGAGGGCATCCGCCTCTACCTATCCCTATACAGGTTCAATATGCAATAACCATGCCGTTTGGGGGAATGTGGTTTCATAATCGTTTTTTTACTTGGATAAAGAGGGTATGGCTCATGGATATAGTATTTTATATATAGATAACTGAACTTTTTTTGGAAAGTGGTGATTCATAAAAGGTTCAGTTCTGAATTTGTTGATTTAGAGACATTCGTCGCTTATGAAAATGATACTTATTTCTTTTCGTATAAAAAAGTGAAACAAAATCGGTTCGAAATCAAATATGGGGTGATGTGATGGAAGTAAAAAAGGAATCACTAATTGTGTTTTCCGATATTTCTATTTTGGATGTAAAATCCTTGCTGAAAATTAATTCCTCACCATTTATTGTCATGAAAAATCACTTGGAGATCCTCGGCATATTGGAGGAAGGTTTCTTTTTGAAGAGATTGGATAGCGATGGTCAAAATCAGGAAATCACGGCTTATCTTAATACATCGTTTGTCGTCGTTGATGATTTAGATAAGCTAAGTGAAGAGGATATGAGCACCTATGATTTTGTGATTCAACATGGCGATAACCAATATAGATGCCATCCGATTTCCGAAGTCAGGGAAATGCTGCTTAAAAAGAAGATGAAGAGCTTAATCAGTCTAAATGAATCACTGCAGAAAGAGCTGGAGGTGACAAGAAAGAAGGTAAAAGAGCTAACGCAAATCCTGGATTCCAGCTATGATGAAATTTTCGTGACGGATGCGAATGGGGATACGTTATTCGTGAGTGAAGCGTGCAAGAAGCTTACAGGGCTGCCGCCGGAGGCCTTTATTAATAAGAACATTAATGAGTTGGTTGAAAAGGGACTGATCGTCAATTCGGTTACATTAAAAACGATGAAAACGAAAGCGATCCATTCGGCGGAGCAAACCTATCCGCATGGATTGACTGTATTCAGCACAGCGAAGCCGATTTTTGATGAGGAGGGGAACTTGTATAGAATCGTTTCGAACTCCAGGGATATCACGGAATTGGTTGAGATGAAGAGTCAATTGAACAGAGTGAACCTTAGGAACCAGCGGGCCCAGCATGAAAATTCGAGAACCGTTTCGTTCAATAACTTCATTACAAATTCGGATAAGATGGTAAAGGTTTTTGAGTTAGCTGAAAAAGTCGCTCCGATGGATTCATCGATCTTCATCCATGGAGAAACCGGAGTCGGAAAAGGGGTTTTAGCAAGGGTCATTCACGATCTCAGCGGCAGAAAGGATAAGAATTTCATTCAAGTGAATTGCGGCGCGATTCCATCGGCTTTAATTGAGTCCGAGCTATTTGGCTACGAAAGCGGCGCATTTACGGGAGCTAATAAGCACGGGAAAATGGGGCTTGTTGAGAGTGCTGATGGCGGCACGTTGTTTCTTGATGAAATCGGGGAAATGCCGCTCGACATTCAAGTGAAAATCCTGCATTTGGTCCAGGACAGAACATTCATGAAGGTGGGAGGAACGAAGGAGAAAAAGGTGAATATCCGCATCATATCCGCTACGAATAAAGACTTGAAGCAAATGATCAAGAACAATCAGTTCCGCGAAGATCTATATTATCGGCTGCATGTCGTTCCCATGGAAATACCGCAGCTGCGTGAGCGGAAGGAAGATATCTTATTATTAACCGATTATTTTCTGAAGAAATTCAATGAAAAATACGGTCAATCCATCACGATTGATGATCATTCCAAGTTAATTCTGCAGCTGCAGGATTACCCGGGCAATGTTCGGGAGTTGGAAAATGTAATAGAACAAATCGTCGTGACGGCCAGGAAGCCTATCGTAACGATAGAGGATTTGCCTTCCGATTTAACCTACAAAGATACGGCACTAGTCAATTTAACAGGAATCATTCCCTTGAAAAAAGCGTTAGAGGAAACGGAAAAGCAATTATTGTCACAGGCCCTTTCCACCTATAAATCAACCAGAAAAATGGCCAAGGCCCTGGAGGTCAGCCAAACGACGATCATGCGCAAACTTGGCAAATACCAATTTACCTATCAGGACGATTAATAATAAATTAACCTCCGTTGAAATCTGAATATTCAAAAACTTGGTATGGATATTGCATATTTAATGATTGATTATTTCTATTTTGATAAGGGGGTCAAGAAATGGGTGAGCTGATTTTCTCTTTAAGCTATGGAGGTTCCTTAATTGTCATGGGGTGGATCACGAAGGTTTTCCTAGTAAGAATGAAAAGAAATCAAGAAGAAATAAAAGCAAAAGATCCGATTGAAAAGGTGGGGATGTAAGTGGCCTTTCTCCTTGGTATTATCATATCCTTTTGTGTATACGTCTCGATTGGCATCTTTTTATTCAGGAAAGTGAAAAGCTCAGAGGAATACTATGTTTCTGGACGAAGCGGAAACACATTGATGATTACGGGTACGCTTGTTGCCTCTTTCCTAAGTACGGTATCCTTCATGGGAGAAGCGGGATTTTCCTATGAAGGGTATCCGATCCTGCTGCTTATCCTCGTTATTTTTAATGCAAGCGGCTATATATTCGGAGTGTTCCTGTTTGGCAGGTATTTAAGAAGAAGCAAATCATTGACCGTTCCTGAATTTTTTGGTAACCGCTTTCATTCTAAGAAGGTAAGGCTGGCGGCTGCGATCACGACGATTCTTGGAATCGCTGCATACTTGGTTGCCGTTACTCAAGGGGCAGCCGTGTTATTGGCCGAGGTTTCGGGTGTTTCCTATCCAATGGCCCTAGTGATCATGTGGGTCGTGTATTCATCCTTCACCATTCTTTCAGGTGCGAAGGGAGTCATGGTCAATGATACGGTGATGTTCTTTTTATTCTCGATCGCAACGTATCTTAGTTTTCCTTATATCATCAAATCCGCAGGCGGGTTTCCTGATGCCGTTACGAAAGCGGCAAACCTGGCTGAACGACCTGATTTATTAAGCTGGCATGGCATTACCGGACCTGCCGCAACGATGGGCACTCCTTGGGAAGCATTGGCCTGGGCCGTCATCATGGGCTTGGTCTGGGGCATTGTCATTGCGGTGAGTCCATGGCAAAGCAGCCGATATTTAATGGCAAAAAATGAACACGTAGCCATCCGGGCCGGCGTTTGGGCAACGATATCCATTTTGACCGTCTATTTATTCCTTCATATCAGCATATCGACAATCACCACCATTAAAGCGGATATCGCTCCGACGGAAAAGGTATTCATTTGGGCAGCGATGAATATTGTCCCGACATGGCTTGGAGTCATCATCGTCAGCGGCATCATGGCTGCGGCCTTATCATCCTGTTCGAGCTTCCTGCAGATTATAGGAAGCAGCATTACACGGGATATCATGGAACAATCACGGAAAAAGGAATACACAGATCATCATCTATTACGGGCCAGCCGCATATCCATGGTCGTGATCAGCTTGATCATTCTATTGATTGGCTTGTTCCAGCCGCCTGCCGTCATGTGGATCGGCTACTTTGCGGCTACACTATTTGCGGCATCATGGGGACCGATTGCCATATCAAGCGTATTCTCAAAGAAGGTAACGAAAGAAGGCGCCTTTTGGAGCATCGTATTCGGCTTCGTTGGCGTCATTCTCGGAGAGAGTCTCGGCATGTTCGGAATCAGCCTTCCCGTTTACCTTAATCCTGTCATCATTGGTTTAATCTTAAGCATAGGCGCACTTATCATTGGCTCCAAGTATGGAACGATCACCATCGAAGAAAGGGAGTTTCAAGCAAATATCCTTCAAACCCCGATTGAAATAGACGAGCAAAAAGAAATGAACATCACCCGCAGATACCCAGCCTATTTAATGATCAGCGGCGTCATGATCATCATGGTTACACTAGTGTTTTATTATTGGCCGATCAATATGAATTGAATGAGATGGCAGGGGGAATCCCCTGTCGTTTTTTTTGTAACTAGCTAAATTTAAAACTATGTATCACTATGACTATTTTCCCTCACCTTCTAAAGAAGAGTCTGAACATAACGATATCGCAGATGATATTTCTCAAACAAACAAAAACGACAATAAACAAACAGTGATACTTGAAATCGAATCGAAATAATATTTAAAAAGAGCGACTGCATTAATTAGCAATCGCTCTTTTATTTTTTTACCTAGTTCTATAGTAATTTTCAGCTGTGTATATAGGCCAGCTCCAAAACACTTCACCTTGTGAAATAATGTAGCGGTCTAAAAAGATTTCAAAATTAAGATTTAGAGATGAAAGTTCTGTGAATTCCATAATACTAAGGTAATTTGGATTCCCACCCTTTAGTTTTTCGGTATCAAGTATTAGATAACAATCATTCAACAGATGTGCAATCGGAATCCCATGTTCACTTAAATATTCAATTTCTTGATACTCTTTTATTTCGTCCAAACTAAATATCTCAAGACCGCCTCCTATGTTAATACCGTCGTCATCGACTGATTCATATATTTTTGCCCCATTATGTAGGGTTAATAATGCCTTGTAGTCTTCAGGAAGCTTGATATCGTGTTCACTTTCAAACATTTCAACTTCAGTTGTCTTTATTGGAGCGTTAAAAGAACATGAAACGGTATAGACTTCCCCTTCCTCTGATATTGTCTTCATTTGTTCGTTGTTATCCAACAATTTTTTAAGTCCAGATAGGGTGTTATGTACAAAATGACTCAATTCACTAATCCCCTCCATTATTAATTTTGAAGCCCGCCAGAGTTACTGTTTGTTGATGGAGTCATCTTGGCAATGGAAATAAATTAGACATCGAATTTGTTCCGCCATAGTTTAATGGCGATTCATGATGTATATCATTTCGATGTGGAACATGCTTTATTGAAACAGAAATCAAAAGTAAAATCATTCAATGGTTTCAGTAGTTGTTTTTCCTTCAGTTGGAGCGTATTTATAGAATGTCATTCCCGCTGACCCAAGAAGAATGATGACTACTAGAACACCAGTAACCCACATGATGATTTTCTTTTTCATATTTTTCACTCCTTAGATGTTATCTTTTCATTGCTCTTGCCTACTTAATTATTAATAATATCATGCAAAACTTGATTGTCAGATAATTACTTTTTAGGGAGTGGAATTTTGAAATCAAAACAAGAAAGAACAGCCGACGTCAGCTGTCCTCTTCAGTCTCCCCGTTACCTTCATGATCGTGCCTACCAACCTCTGATAAAAAACCTCCAGAGTTATTAATCATCCATTATATAAAACAAAAAATCATTGACTGATGGAAATTTCCTGGTTAGAATAGGGGCAAGATTTGAAAGGAGCGATAAACGTGGCATTTTTACAACTATACTGATATACACACATATTATGGAAAAAACCACTTTTTATAAGGGGTTATTTGCTGTGTGTATAGGATGGATATGTTGTAGGAGTTTTGTCGTTCTACCGGATATCTATGCCGATTTTTCAGTACACAGAGCCCTTCTGTGTACTTTTTTGTTTTGGAGGGATTTTTTACATGATGATGTTACTTTTCTATTGATGCGAGTTTGGGAGTTGAGCTCATATGGATTAGATAATCATTCAGCGGTGACTATAAAATAGGGGGAATGTAAATTGCAATTTCTATTATTCTTTTGATGCGGGCTTGAAATAGAAGCTCGTATCGATCCAAGCTATCGATACGAAATCACAAATTTCGGAGGTAGCGAATATGGAACAAATATGTTTTGAATTAGAAAATGTCGAAGTGACTTATTTAGATAAAGAGATATTGAAGATTGATCGATTGGCTGTACATCAATTTGACCGCATCGGCATCGTCGGGAAAAATGGTACAGGAAAAAGTACGTTATTGAAGTTACTTGCTGGAGAAATTCAACCGACAAGCGGAAAAGTAAAGGGTTACGTTGATCGCGGCTATTTTGAGCAAGTTGAAGCGCCTGCTGTTGCTGAAGCTGATCCAGCGTTACTGGGGAAATTAACAGTTCCGCGAAATTCAGAATCGCTAAGCGGCGGTGAGCAAACGAGGCTGAAGCTTGCCCAATTGTTTACCCACTATAATGAAGCGTTGCTAATCGATGAGCCGACAACCCACTTGGATCATGACGGCCTTTCGTTTTTACTTGATGAGTTACGTTATTACTATGGGGGGGCGCTTGTCTTGATTAGTCATGACAGGGCTATACTGGATGAACTCGTCACGACAATCTGGGAAGTGCATGAAGGCGAGGTACATGTATATTCAGGGAATTACAGCGAGTACATGGCACAGAAGCAGTTAAAACGTGAACAACAGACGCAGGCTCATGAAAAATTCATTAAAGAAAAGAGCCGGCTTGAAAAAGCGGCACAGGAAAAAATGAAAAAAGCTGAAAAAATCGCTCAAGCTGGAAGGTTGTCAAAAAAAGAGGCGAATGCAAAACCGAATAAAACGTTTATGACGAAATCGAAAGGCACAAGCCAAAAAGCCGCACAACGTGCAGCGAAGGCAATGGAGCATCGAGTGGAAAAACTTCAGGAAGTGGAAGCGGTACAAGAGGAAAGGCAAATCGTATTTCGCCAGTCAAAGCAATTGGAATTGCATAATAAGTTCCCGATAATGGCAGACCGGCTGACTCTTCAAGTGGAGGGGAACGTATTATTGGATGAGGTGAGTTTCCAGCTGCCGCTCGGTAAAAAAATAGCCATCACAGGCAGCAACGGCAGCGGTAAAAGTACTTTGCTGCACCATATTGCGAATAATGGTGCCGGTTTAACGGTTTCTCCAAAAGTAAAAATGGGTTACTTCCGTCAAATGAGCTATAGATTTGCAAAAGATGAAACGGTACTGCAATTCCTGGGGAACCGCTCGGAATATGATGAAGGATTTTTAAGAAGCGTCCTGCATTCGATGCAGTTTACCGGGACGGATATACTGAAAAGCGTTCAGTCCTTAAGTGGCGGAGAAGCGATTCGCCTCCAGCTTTGTCAGTTGTTTCAAGGGGAATACAACATTCTGCTATTGGATGAACCGACTAATTTTCTGGATATCACTGCCATTGAAGCATTGGAACGATTCATGGCTGGATATGAAGGCACGATCATATTTGTATCCCATGATCAAGCATTCATAAAGCAGATTGCCGATATTCAGTATAAAATACAGGCGAAAAAATTGGTTCAAGTGTGATTTTTACGTTTATGGAAAAATAAGCCGATGGAACAATTCCGTCGGCTTATTAATATAAGAGTAAATAAACACATTAAGGATGGATCGAAACCAATGTCCCGATTGGAACAATTCTTGATAATTCCTCCACGTCCCGATTATGCATGCGAATACAGCCTTTTGAGACGGCTTTACCAATTGAGCTGGGATCGTTCGTTCCATGAATGCCGTAGTGCTCCTTGGATAGACTCATCCACATCGTACCGAATGGGCCTCCGGGGTTGGGGGCTTTATTAATGATGATGAATTTTCCTACCGGTGTACCGAACAGCATTCTTCCAACGGCGATCGGATATTGCTTTTGCAATACTCCATTTTTTAGCAGCCTTAGCTTACGATTGTTAACGGACACATCGATCTGAAATGGAATGGTATCAGGAGGGGGAAAACCAGGGATCATAATGGGTTGGCCAGGATAAATGACATTTGGATTTATGGTCGGGTTAGCAGCGATGATTGCCGATAGCGGTTTCCGGTAGTCCCTGGATATCTGTGTCAGTGTTTCACCTGGTTTAACTGTATGAATCAGTCTGAACACCTCCATAGGTTATAGTTGTCATGTTTCATTCTATGTGAATTTTTAAAAGTGTTTCGTAACTCGCTGTTATCTGTTTTTAATGAAACTAATATGTTAAGTAACTAAGCCGAAAAGAAACCGAAATGTTCTTTTGATAAAATAAGTTTTTAGCGAGATGGATTTTTTGTTAGTTAAAGAGGGGGAATAAGGGTGGAGGAACATGTGAAAAAGGCTTTAATCGAATGGAATGAAGAAATCAGTGATGTGTTAAATGGGATAGAAAAAGAGTATGAAGAAGTTAAGCGTGACCTTCAGGTTTATTCCTATAAATTCAATATTACCAAACAGGTTGTACAATCCACTATAAATGATGAAATTATTCGAAACATCCGCGAGCTCTATCATAAACCTTTTGAGCAAAAATTGAATGAATTGAAAGAATCGATAAAAGAGCTGGAAGAAAAGAGAAAGGTTTTTCAAATGTTTGTCGATAAAATCGAAAAGGTTAGTGAAAGAGAAGAAGGAAAACCGCAAATATCAGTCATATAAGGCAGCGAAGGGCAGGATACTCATAAGTACTCTACTATTCTATACCCAAAAACTAGGCAGCGAATATACCTGCTTTTTTTTGCTGGAATTTGTAAAAAGCGTCCCTTGTTTACCCCAACATCAACCCGGGTACACTATCCTATAAAAAGGAAATGGGGGAATTCTATGTGGAATGCGGTCTTTTGGGGAGGGGTTTCGGGTTCTGCCGTCCTGCTTGGCGCACTTGCCGCTATCCTCATTCCGATCAAGAAAAACATCATTGGCTATATTATGGCCTTTGGTACGGGTGTATTGATTGGTGCCGCGGCATATGAGCTGCTTGCTGATTCGGTGAGTGATGGAGGAATCTGGGCGACGGGGATCGGATTCATAGCAGGGGCCGCCGTGTTTACCGCCTTGGATTTCCTTATTTCCAAAAAAGGTGCGGATAAAAGGAAACGGTCCAATAATAGCTCTTCGAAGGAAGCGGGCCTAGCCATTTTCATCGGGACGGTGATGGATGCCATACCGGAGTCGATCATGATTGGCGCAAGCTTAATAAGCGGCGGCTCGGTAAGCTGGCTATTGGTCATTGCCATCTTCATCAGTAATATTCCGGAGGGGCTCTCAAGTACAACAGGTCTGCTCAAAAGTGATTACTCCAAGAAGAAAATCATGCTGCTGTGGTTTTCCGTCCTGATCATTTCGGCACTCTCCTCGATGTCGGGCTATCTATTCCTCGATCATGCCCCGGACTATGTCCTGGCAGCGATGGCAGCCTTTGCAGGCGGCGGAATCATCGCCATGATCGCCTCAACGATGATGCCTGAAGCATTTGAAGACGGAGGGCCGATCACGGGCATATTCACCGCTGCGGGCCTGCTTATCTCTTTAGTTCTGGATTCGATGTAAGATTGTCCCCTTGGAAGGAAGGGGGGCAATTTTTTTTGTGAATTCTATCATAGAAGGAAATGTACAAGGAATCTATCTCGAAAAAGAATTGTTGGTGTTAAAATATCATTTCAAATCATACACTCTTCATATAGATTTTAGACATTGAGGAGCTGTTGGAAATGAACTTCGAGATGCAAATAGCGAATATGTTAGCTGATAATTTAAAAGGTTTCATTACATTCGTCCGGGAAAATCATGAAAATGAAAACAATTGCTTTTGTTTAAATAAAGATAAATTGTATCAATTGAAGCTTCTTGTTGAGGAGTTTAAGTTTCAAGTATTGGCCGATGAACTTAAACGGATCAACCGGTTTACCTGGGATGAAAACTATACGCACTTATTAGTTGATAGATTCAGAAAAGGGATGGCAATCATTGAAGAGTACGTTGAAAATAACTACAGCGATTTATTCATTTTCACCGCTAGACTTTACACGTTGAATAGCCTCAGCTTAACCTTTTGCAAGGAGGAAGAATCAATAGTCAGCTAATTTGGGCACCCGCGAAAAAAAGAAGAGCACATATTATGTGCTCTTCTTTTTTTTCATTATAGGGATAGTTGACCAAAAAGATTCTAATTCTATATGCTCCGAGCCCGATCTTATTTGCTTGGCATCGAAGAGATATATTTTTTGACCACTTCATACACATATTCTTGATTGGCTGCTGCTGTATTAGGGTTATATTTACCGCCATTCACTTTATTATTGGATAGCACCCGTATACCTAAGAAGGGCACATCGTAAGCTTTGGCGATTTGTGCTGCCGAAGCTCCTTCCATTTCTTCAACAGATGTACCATATTTCGTATGGAACCATTTAATCCGATCCACTTCATTATTCCAAACGTCTGCAGAACCGATAGTACCATCGACAACCTTACCTTTTGTGTAAGTATCCTTAACTGCATGAGCAGCTGCGAGTAAATCCTTATCTCCTTCGTAGAAGCGTGGTTTTTCAGCGTTAGGATCTTCTCCTGCACTTCCTTCAGAAGCCATTAGGTCCATTGGTTTCCATATGGTTGGATCGATTCCTTCGTTTACAGCTTTATCGGCCGTTTTTAATGAACCTAGGTTTACCGTTCTTTCTCCTAAAACAATATCAAAAACGTTTAAGCTTGGATCATGTCCGCCTGATGTCCCTTGATTGATGATGGCAATAGGGTTAAATCTTTCAATGGCCACTGCTGTAGCGGCAGCCGTATTTTCCATCCCTTTACCTGTTTTTGCAACGATTACAGGATAATTGTCTAAAGTTCCTATGTAAAATACAAAATCCCCTGATTTTTCTTCTTTAACATTTTTTAACCTTTTCGCGAAATTTTCAGCTTCGATTGGCATTGGACCTTGAACCATAATAGGCCTTTGAGTCTTTTTTTCGACCGCTTCATTTTTGGAAGCAGAACTGCAAGCTGCAATCACTGACACGAAAAGTAAAGTAATGATTCCTAATAGAGTGTACTTTTTTAACATGTTTTTTCTCTCCTTAAAAACAAAGTATCCGATTGTTTGAAACACTCGAAGTTGTGGTCAAAGAAAAAGGTCCAGAACGGCAGAAAGAATGCTGCCTTCTAGACCTACGATAGTCAAAGTATAGATGATCAAGCAAAAATGAAGCGATTGCTAAATCATTAGCTGCTCAAAAAGCGGGCGACCGAATACTTTAACTCGTAGTCTAGTTCTTTAAACTGGGAACCAGGTAGAAACGCTCAGACCATATTTCCGAGCATATACGAGTAATTACGATTATTACTTTGCTAATATAACAAACAAATGAGAGAAAATCAATGAAAAAGTGAACATTAAAATATAAATATAATATAATGTTCGTGTTTTTAGGGGTGTGGTTCGATGGAAAAGCTATTTTTTACAAGGTAAATGGGTTTTAGTGGGATTTGGACACAATCATAATGTGGGTGATTTTCGAATCGTATAATTTAAAGGCCAAGTCAGAGATAGAAGATTCGGAAGTGTCTCAACCCGAACATAACTTTAAAACATGACTATAGTTTAGGTGTAAATCTGATAGTTGATTTCCACTCCAGTTACTCGCTTTCCGCGGGCGGTCGTGAAGCCTCCTCGGCTTGCGCCTGCGGGGTCTCCCCTAGACGCGCTTTTCCCGCAGGAGTCTCGAACACCCGCTCCAATCAACTGGAACGTATTTTAAATGAAAAAACTATGGGCAAACTACTTTTCTTCTAATTTGGCTATAGTCTGGAGGGGGCGGAATGGCTTTTTAATAGTTTTTTTATGGCTTCCTCAATGGATGGAAGAAATTTGCGACACTCCGCCGAATAACTGGCTGGCCGAGACCCCACAGACGCTTGCGTCGAGGAGGCTTTGCAGACAGTCGGCGGAAAGGGAGCGGATTTCTGAAATCAACTGGAACGTTTTTAAAATAAAAAACTATAGTCAAACTGACTATTCATCTAGTTTGACTATAGTCTGGAGAGGGGGGGAATGGCCTCATCCCGAACCATATAGGGATGAGGCCAAAAAGCTTCTAATTCTTTATTAAAATAGTTAACCTTTTAAAGGTACTTTCCCTATGAAAGTATTCATTTGAATATCATAATGATTTTCAATATCCCTCCCAAGCCTGTTTGTAAGTTGGGTTAGCTTTTGTACTATATAGCTTAATTCAAAAACATTGTATAATTTATTCACTTCCCAAATGGATGCTAGTCTTGCGCTATTTCCAAAGGGAAGTAAAGAAATTATTGCTTCATCTTCATCAAATTCCAAAGAATAATATTTGAATTCTTGTACGTCTCTACCTTTTTTGTTTGTTTGTACCCATTTTAGTAAATAGAGATAAAATTCTAACAATGCAATATCCGCTTGGAAATATATATCATTATTTATTTTAATTGTAAGAATCCCCTCAACCCTTAATGCAACGGCAGGAGAATGCCTTAAATCAAAGGGAATAGAGTCTTTATCAGTTGTAAACTGATATTCAAATTCTACGCTATTGGATAACTTTTCCATATTTCCCCATCTTACTATATCACAATTTTTATTTTCTTTTCACCTTTAGTACCTATCTTTTATTCACTGTAATGACCAATGATAACTTATCATTATCATTTACAGAAATACTTATATTCTTGATTGCAAACTTTCTTTTATCCATTGATTTAAAAGCGTAATTTCACCCGTATCCGTATTAATATACATATTAGAAGTAATTTCTAGTCCTTCTGACTATAAATGAGAAGATATAGAAATTTATTTTTCTGAGTATTATGACATTAACGTTTATAAAGAATCTTTATCTACACCGAGCTCTTTTCCTGTTACTATCTTCTGTTGTTTCTTTAGAAATATATAGCATTATATTGTATTTTATTAATTGTCCAAACTATAATATTAATTTGGTCTAAATGAAGTAGTCACTCCTGGTAAAACGCTAAAGCGAGATTTATTTAATGCATATGCTGTACCTGTAAGAGTTGCATATCCACCGTTATTTTTATTCATTGTTACACCACCGCTAATAGTTGAACCTAAAGCTCCCATGCCACCTACAGGTGCATCTCTCTTAAAACCAGAATGGTATCTTAATTTTACAATACCTTTAAAATTATACGGCCATGCTGTAGCGGGTTTAACAGACCAATATACACTTCTACCTGTATCACTTGCTACAATACTAGCTCGTCCTCCAGGACCAGTAGCTGATGAATACGACATAGGATTATTCTCATTTATAACAACACTATTAGGATGATTAAAAATAACATTAGATATTTCTGTATCATTTCCAAAACTTCTAACTGTAATTTCATCGTCCATATAGATAATTTCACCTGTTTGAGCTAATTCTTCTAATTCTTGATCATCTTTTTGGCTGGAAAATGTTGGGGTGGCTGATACTAAAGAAAACAACATGAAAACTATTAGTAAAACGATCTTTTTCACAAAGTTTACCTCCTCTTCTATAATGTGTATTTTAGTTATATAATAAATAAAATATGAGGTGGTTAATTTGAAACAAAATCATGATTATTATCAAAATCTATTAAAAAGACTTTGTAAAGCTGATAATATTTCTCCTCGAAAACCTAGGTTTGAAAATATTGAAGATCTAGTAATTATTCATGTTAAAAATCATTTGAAAGAAGGGGTAGATTTAGAATGTTTTAAAATTTTAAATCTTATTTATCAAACAGTCGTGCCTTTAGGTATAAAATTCAATCAACAGTTATATTTATATCCAAATGGAGATAGATTAGATAGAGTAGCGATAACCTTTAACAAAAATGATTATATACTTTTAAATAAAAAACTAGAAAAAGGAGAGATATGAATAATCAATACATATTGGAGATGGCCTCCCTATAAGTGGGCTATTTTTTTTGGTCTTCCTCATTGTTTTAGATATGTCGGCTTGGTAAAATGCCAGCACCGCCAAAATTCGAAATACTACCCGAACCCTGCTGTAGAAAAGCCTTTTTATTCAACATTCTTCCCCTCCCCCCCCGATAATGTTTTTTTCTAGAAACAAAGGATATATTTACTATGTTACATTAAAACAATTAAAAACAAAAGAGATTTATAGTTAATAATACCTAGATGGTGTTAATTGATATTTAGGATTATATGCAAAAACTCCTACGGAAAAATCCATAGGAGTATGAGGTAAGGTTTTCTGATTTTTGGAAATCCTGTCCATATTCAAAAATATGCTTCGTACTCTTTCGGTGATCATGAATAGGGAGAAGGGATAATTGTGGCTATTAGAATTTTTGTCTCTGCTGAACCAATGCAACCTATTAGAAACTCAAGACATCCAATTATGAGCTGGAAATCGAGTGCCTGGGGTGGACCGCATCGTTCAAAGAAATAGAAAGAACCTTTGATCATTCCTATTCTCCAAAACGAGAAAGAATTCCAGAATCTCTAACATGGGTGACGGAAGTTCGTAAAAAAATGCGGTGTACAAAGCGCTATCAGCGCTTATCATCATCAACCAAAGTTATCACGACATTTCCTTTTTTATGTCCTAGCTCTACGTATTTATGAGCTTCGGGAATCTGTTCCAGCGGGTAGCGTTTATCAATGACCGATATTAATTCTCCAGTTTCGATTAGCTCTTTGAGAAATAGTAAATCTTCCGTACGTTCCTTTGCTATTCCCTGTCCTTCAACGGACACGTATCGCCCGTTCAGGGTCAGTGCTTTTTTGCATGTGGCTTTCGAGTTTTTCCCGACTGCATCAAAAATGATATCATATCGCTCTTGTCTTTCCGTAAAATCCTCTTCCGTATAATCAATTACTTTATCGGCTCCCAAAGCTTTCACCAATTCAAAATTAGCGGCACTGCATACTCCGGTAACTTCTGTTCCAAAGTATTTGGCCAGCTGTACCGCGGAAGTGCCCACCGAACCGGATGCGCCATAGATGAGGACTTTTTGTCCGTCCTGGATATTGGCTTTTCTGAAAAAATGCAGAGCTGTCGTTCCACCAAAAGAAACGGCGGCAGCTTCTTCATAGGTCATATTGGCAGGCTTCATTGCGATTGGGCCGTCTTCAGGTAAGCATGTGTATTCGGCATGGGCCCCGAAATTCATTCCAGTCATGGCAAAAATCCGGTCGCCTTTTTTGAATTTCGTCACATTCCTCCCCGTGTCTTCTATCTCCCCGGACAACTCCACTCCGAGTATCGGTTTTCGCGGTTTTCTAAGGCCCAGGAAGATTCGCATCGGCAGCCATAATAAGAAAGGGCTATTGAAACTTCGGACTCTTACGTCCCCAGAAGCCACTGTTGCCGCGTGAACCTTTACCAGTATTTCGTTGTCCTTTGGGCTTGGTTTAACTACCTCTTTGAGTTCCAGTACATCGGGTGAACCGTATTTCGTGCATACCATTGCTTTCATCGCAAGTCTCCTTAGTTTTTGATACAATCTTTTAATACTATGATGGAAGCTGTAAGATAAAACTAACGTAACTGAAGTAACTTCTGATGAAATGTTGAAAAGCAGTGATTATTCATGGGGATTCCTTGAGGCAATCAAGAGTACGTTCATTCGGATAATGCCGCGAAGCCTTTGGCTTTGCTGAGAAACGGCAAAAGGAGATTAAAGTATGACCATTAATGAAAGACCAAGAAGAATAGTTTTAGATTTAGCAGTTACATTAGATGGATTTATTGAAGGGCCGAATGGAGAAATCGACTGGTGCATTATGGACTCTGAAATGGGGTTCATTGATTTCTTGAATCAAATCGATACTATTTTTTATGGAAGAAAAAGCTATGATTTATGGGGGCAATATACGCCAGAAAATGAGGTATCCGATACTGAGAAAGAAATGTGGAATATCGTTCATGGCAAAGAAAAATTCATGTTTTCTAAAACGAAAAAAAGCACTGATAATAACGTAACGATCATAAATGATGATATTGTTGAAGAAGTAAATAAAATAAAGAATACGCCTGGTAAAGACATCTGGCTTTATGGAGGGTCAAGTCTTATTACATCTTTTATAAGATTGGGGCTGGTTGATGAATTCAGGTTATCTGTTCACCCGGTTATTTTAGGGGAAGGAAAACCTTTGTTTATAGACATAAAGGAGAGATTGAACCTAACACTGGTTAATACAAAAAGCTTTTCCTCTGGCGTTGTTCAACTATGCTATCATCTTAATGAAGAGTAATGGTTAAGCAATTTCCAGATTTATTTAACCATAAACAAAAAAACGCTGTTCTTCCTTTTGGAAGTAGCAGCGTTTTTTTTGTTACTTTAATGTCAAATTTACAAGCTGACTCCCTCATTCAGCATCTTCAATAATTCTTTCAAGGCGAAGGAATGGTAGGCATCTTTTTTGGTGATGACTCCGAGCTTCCAGTGGAGGTTGGAGTTTTTTAACGGGATGATTTTAACATTTTCGTTGGTTTGCTTTTGATAAATCGATCTGGGCAGGAGGGTGATGCCCAGTTTGGATGAAACGAGTTCGATGATCAAGTCCCATTGTGAGCTTTGGTATGAGATGTCAGGGGTGAATCCGTCTTTTTCACATGCCTGGATAATGTAATCATGTAAAGTGAAGTCTTCCGAAAAAAGGATGAATTTCTCATCTTTCAATTCAGTTAAGGTGACGGCTGAATGGCGGGCAAGTCTGTGCTCTTCATGAAGAAATAAAACGAATTCGTCCTCGATGAAGCTGTAAATATTGAAATTAGCTTCACTGGCAGGCAATACGACGATCCCGAGGTCGATTTCGCCTTCTTCGACAAGCTTGCCGATCAGCTTTGCGCCAAGCTCGACCAGCTCGAGGGAAACCTTCGGATAACGTTCTTGAAAGCTGCGGGCAATTTCCGGGAAAAACAGGGTGCCGATCAGCGGTGGGATGCCGATTTTCACAACGCCTGTTGTAACGTCCCTGAGGTCATCCAGGAGTACGTTCAATTCGGATAATGCCGCAAAGGCTTTTTGGCCTTGCTGATACACGATTTGTCCGGCATCGGTCAGGCGCAGGTGTCTCGTCGAGCGGTCGAAGAGTTCCACATTCAGCTCTTCCTCGAGTTTTTTGACGGCTTTACTTAAGGAAGGCTGTGTTAAATAAGAATTCGCGGCGGCATTCGTAAAGCTTTTATGGAGGGCCACTTCCATGAATGATTTTAAATCTCGTAATTCCATATCTGTCTCCTGTTTATTCGCAGTTCGAATAGAATGTATTCTTTTTATTCATTTTACTTATAAATAAAGTGGATGTAAACTATATGAGGATAAAAAATCAAGTATATATCACCCTATTTTTTTAAAATATTCTTTACTGCAGAAGTATGAGGAGAAAGGGCTTTAGTATGAGCTATATTTATGATGGTTTATGTTAATGAATATATTTCCATCCTATCAATCAGCCTATTCACCCTTCTCGGAAATGCGGACAAGGTAGGTTTATGAAGTTATTTTAGGATAACAAAAAGAGGGTATCTTTTAGGGTTGAAGCTGTAAGGCGGATTTTGAAGTCTGCAGCATAAGGGATTTACACATCAAGGGGGAAGCATGATGGAAAGCAAAACGATTTACATCACCTTGGAAAGAGGTGATTTCGAGTGTTAAGTATAATTGTAGGCTTAGTATTGCTGATGGCTTTGGCCTATTTGGGATGGTCCATCATTTGGGTGGCCCCGCTGGTGGCTGGAGTCGTAGCATTGATGAGCGGATTGGATGTATTTGATACGTATACCGGAACGTATATGACCGGATTGGTCGGGTTCGTTCAGAAGTGGTTCCCAATCTTCCTGCTGGGAGCGATTTTCGGAAAGCTGATGGAAGAAACGGGTGCAGCGAAATCCGTTGCCAAGAAGGTAACGCAGATCATTGGTAAAAAGAGGGCGATTCTTGGGGTACTGATCGCTTCCGCTTTATTGACATATGGCGGAGTCAGTTTATTTGTGGTCGTGTTTGCCGTTTATCCGATCGCACTTGCGTTGTTTAAAGAAGCAAACGTTACAAGAAGGCTGCTTGTTCCGACTTTTGCGCTTGGGGCATTCACCTTCACGATGACGGCCATACCGGGTACACCGCAAATCCAAAACCTGATACCGATGGAGTATTTCCATACAACACCTACTTCAGGCATGATCATCGGGATCGTCACTTCATTGATAATGGCAGTTGGCGGGTATTTCTGGTTATCCTACAGAGAAAGATCTCTTTCTGCTAAAGGAGAAGGATTCATCGAAGCGGATGATCCGGTTACCGGTTCAGAGCAAGATGAAAAAGTACCGAATTGGTTATTGTCTTTAGTTCCGCTTCTTATTGTTGTGCTATTGCTTAACGTTGTGAAATTGGAACCCATTTATGCTTTATTATTAGGGGTTCTGAGCATTATGGTCATCAATATCAAGGATTACAAAAAGTTCATTTTCTCTGTTAATGAGGGAGCGAAAGGGTCAGTGATGGCCATCCTGAATACTAGTGCCGCTGTTGGATTCGGGGCTGTCATTGCGGTTATACCTGCATTCGATAACATCACTTCTTGGCTGCTTAATATTTCGAGCAATCCGCTAGTTGCCGAATCTCTTGCCGTACAAATCATGGCCATCATCACGGGTTCCGCTTCAGGCGGTATGGGTATTGCGCTTAATGCACTTGGCGATACTTTTTACAGCTTGTCACAATCGACGGGAATCAGCCCGGATGTATTCCACAGAATGGCGGCAGTCGCTTCAGGTGCATCGATTTTTCCTAATAATGGTGCTCTATTGACCCTATTGGCGGTTACAGGATTGACTCATAAAGAAACATATAAAGATGTATTCGTGGTTGCGTTCATCATCCCGACCATTGCCATGATCGTCGGCATCATAATGGGTGCCATCGGTATCGTTTAATAAATATCGATACAAAAATTAGTCTAACTCTAGGAGGAATTCATAATGGTTGAAAATAAAGTCGTTATTATTACAGGTTCTGCTCGCGGGATTGGATTTGAAATTGGTAAGCATTTCGCTGAAAGTGGAGCTAAAGTGGTTCTTTCCGACATTAATGAAGAATCGGTGAAAGATGCTGCGGAATCATTGAAAAAACTTGGTTTCGATTCAATTGGAGTCAAAGCCGATGTTACAAAAGAAGAAGATATCGTAAATATGGTGAAGGAAGCTAAAGAAACATACGGTTCGGTTGACATCGTGATTAACAATGCCGGGCTCCAGCATGTATCGCCAATCGAAGATTTCCCGACGGCTAAATACGAATTGATGATAAAAATCATGCTGACAGCGCCGTTCATTCTAACGAAAGCCGTATTCCCGATCATGAAAGAACAAGGTTTCGGCCGCATCATTAACGTTTCGTCCATTAACGGTGTTATCGGATTTGCTGGTAAAGCGGCTTACAACAGTGCAAAACACGGAGTGATCGGTTTAACGAAAGTTGCTGCATTGGAAGGTGCAGAGCACGGCATTACGGTTAATGCTTTATGCCCTGGATATGTCGATACTCCGCTTGTTCGCGGACAAATGGCAGATCTGGCGAAAACACGTAATGTTCCGATTGAAGATGTATTGGCAGAAGTCCTTCTTCCATTAGTGCCTCAAAAACGTTTATTGAATGTTAGTGAAATCGCTGATTATGCATTGTTCCTGGCAAGTGATAAAGCGAAAAGCGTAACAGGTCAAGCTGTTGTCATTGACGGCGGCTATACAGCTCAATAATACCTATTTATAAGAAAAATAAAGGGTGAACCTATCTGACAATTTTAATCTGGCAGAGAGGTTCACTTTTGGCGTATTTTTGACTGGTTTGGGGAAATTATTCAAACTTGGAATAAATGTTAGGGGGATCTTCATGGACTTAATGATTATATTGCTGGCGCTGGTGCTATTGATGTTTGCAGCCTACCGCGGTTATTCTGTCATTTTATTTGCACCTATCTTTGCACTTTTACCGGTTTTCTTCATTGACCCGGGTAATGTTTTGCCGTTCTATTCCGGTGTATTCATGGAAAAGATGGTCATTTTCATCAAAAACTATTTTCCCGTCTTTTTATTAGGGGCCATTTTCGGGAAAATCATCGAAATGTCGGGAATCGCCGAATCGATTGCGAAGACGATCGTCCGCTTGATCGGTGCCAAACAGGCGATGCTGACGATCGTCCTTTTGGGTGCGATATTAACCTATAGCGGCGTAAGTTTATTTGTTGCGGTTTTCGCCATTTATCCTTTTGCCGTTCAATTGTTCAAGCAAGCCGACATACCTAAAAGGCTTATGCCGGCCACCATCGCACTGGGGGCATTCACGTTCACGATGGATGCATTGCCGGGAACTCCGCAAATTCAAAATGTCATTCCCACGTCCTTCTTTGGTACAAACATTTATGCAGCTCCGATCCTTGGAATCATAGGGGCCATTTTTGTCTTATCGGTCGGATTGGCGTACTTGGAAAGCAGAAAGAGACGAGCCAAAAAAGCGGGAGAAGGATATTATGGGTTTGCAGAGGAAAATGCCGCTGATCCTGAACAGGAAAAAGGGGAGCACGTCCCTGATTTACATTCAAACCAATCAGGATTACGGCAGATTTTAGCATTCGTTCCGCTTGGGTTGGTTGCCATCATGAATAATTATCTGTCTAAAGCCATACCGAAATGGTATCCGGATGGATTTGATTTTTCCGCAATGGGATTAGAAGATTATTCTGTTGATGTAGCGGCCAATGCGGCAATCTGGTCGGTGGAGATTGCACTGGTCGTCGGGATCATCACAGCCCTTGCCTATGATTGGAAACGAGTGACGAAAAACATGAAAGAAGGACTGAACAACAGTATTGGCGGCTCACTGCTTGCCGTCATGAACACTGGTTCGGAATATGGATTCGGCGGAGTCATCGCAGCCCTTCCAGGTTTTGTGAAAATCAGTGATGGAATATCCGGTGTGTTCTCGAATCCGCTTGTAAACGGTGCTGTCACCACTAGTGCACTTGCAGGCATAACAGGGTCGGCCTCCGGGGGAATGGGAATTGCATTAAGCGCAATGGCTGATAAATACAATCAAGCAATCGCCGCGGCCAATATCTCACCTGAAGTGATGCACCGTGTAGTCGCAATGGCATCAGGCGGCATGGATACACTTCCGCATAACGGAGCCGTCATCACCCTGCTTGCCGTCACAGGATTAACGCATAGGCAATCATATGGCAGCATATTCATGATCACCATCATAAAATCATTGGCTGTATTTGTCATCATTGCCCTCTATACCTGGTTTGGCATTATATAAAATGGTGAATTCACGATATCGACGAAAACAACAGGTTTAGCTCTGAAAATGGAGAAATATCGACGTTACTTACAAGTTTATCTCCGAATAAAGAGAAATATCAACGAAAACTGCCGATATATCTCCGAATAAAGAGATATATCAACGAAAACTGCCGATATATCTCCGAATATAGAGATATATCGACGAAAATACAGGTATATCTCCGAAAATGGAGAAATATCAACGAAAACAGCCGATATATCTCCGGAAATGGAGAGATACGAGTAAATCCCCAAAACTTATGAGTAAAACCCTAAATAAGGCTAGTAAGGTATCCGGACTTGATGTGTGGGTACCTTTTTTTATACATATTGCAATTTATAAATTATAAAATGTAATATATATGTTGCAAAAAGTGAAATGAATCATATAATAAGGGTAAGCGATGGAATTAAATGGAGGTCGATTAAAGATGAATCTATTTAAACGAACGAAAAAGATCACGGATGAGCGGATTGAGAATGTAAGAAATAAAATTTATAAAGAAATGTATTATGTCATCTTGGTCATTTGCTTGGCGAGTGCACTTTTCAAATTATATAAATATGGTGCAGGCAGCGGGGAGTTATATCTGGAATTCGCGATCCTTGTTGGAGGAGGGCTGTATTACTTAGCTCGTTCGATTTTCTTAGGTGTATTCTGGGATGAAGTGGAGATGCATGACCGCAACAGCAAAACACCGATGAGCAAGAAGACGGTTCTTGGGGCGGTTGCTTTAGCACTTGTCATCGCTATATTCATGGGCGTGAATAGTGCTGTATCCTATGCCGATGGCAGTTCCCAGGGCGTATGGTATTTTATATTGGTATCGTTTGTATCCGTCATGATCTATTTGCCGATTTTACTTCTGTTTTTTGGCGGTATATACTTGCTGGCGAAGAAAATCGGAATGAAAAATAGCTAAGATAATAAGAAATAGTAGGTGCTGTCCCTTGAAGAATATAAAACTGAAGCTTGCGAGAGTAGAAAAGGACTTGTCACAAGAAGAACTGGCCAAGATTGTCGGCGTATCCAGGCAAACGATAGGATTGATTGAATCCGGAAAGTATAATCCCTCATTAAGTTTATGTGTCGGGATTTGTAAAGCATTATCCCGTACATTGGATGATTTGTTTTGGGAGGAAGACTAATTGGGTATCCATTGACTTGGATATCTTTTTTTTCAGGAATTTATCATCAAAAAATGGGGGAAGGTATAGCATGTAAGCAAAAATCTAACATTCGAGAGGGATGGTTTGATGGATCGTACGATTGGTTACTTACGTGAGATATTGTCTAACTATACGGACCAATATCCTGAAGCGCAGGAAATATATAATAAAATCAAAAGCGGACACTTTCATTCGGAAGAAGAACTCGTCAATAAGCTATCCGGTAAAGAGGCCAGTCTCCTTAACCATATTCTTCCTCAGGAAATCAAGCATGCAAAGGAAGCGAGTGATTCGGAACGGGTCACGCAATTATCAGAGGTATATGAACTGATTATTATATGATGAAACCTTGTCCATGATGATCATGGACAAGGTTTTGTTGGTTTTATTCCATTTCACTAAGTGAATCCATATGACTGGCAATCATGGCGATGATCGTGCTTGCTTCTTCCTTGCTGAAAATGAAATTCGTTTCATCCTTTATCAGGTCATCATCCGCTGTCCTAATCCGATTGATCCGTTTCAGCACACCATCACCCGTCTCCTGAACGATACCGAACTGGTAGGTGACCTCCACTTCATTATCCTGGATATAGGCAGTCACTTCAGGCGTTTCCCAATCTACATCGATTTCGTATATATCGGAATTTTCGCCGTCAGGATCATACAAATCATCATTATCATCATCCATATCCATTTCATATGCATAATCGTAATCATCATCATCCTCATCTTCTTCCAAATAGTTATGGAAGCTCTCATGGACAGCATCGATGATATCTTCAATATCCGAAAGGATGACCTTGCTGATCTGCCCTAAATCCGGATCGAACGATTCCATATAAAATTCTTCATTATACGGATCAAAAAACAGCGAGGAAAAATAATCCCGCTCATCGTCTTCCAGCTCTGTATAAAACTCGATGCGTGGATGCTTAGACCCGCGCTCCACGATCATACTGCCATTGCGATCGTATTTCTCACAAATTGATTTAAGATGATCCTGCAATTCCCCGCTTACTCTGTCAAACCATTCTAATGACATCAACATCCACTTCCTTTCGAGATTATTATTTCCCAGAAAAGCCGAACATGACATGCCATTTAAAGGCAGCTGCAATTTAACTACGCATCAGGAATGTCTGTAATAAAAAAAGAATATAAAGGGAAAATAAGATAAAAGCAAAAACGTTAGATTTCCCTATACCTTTCAATGATGAAGTCAATAAAATACCTGCTGGCGATTGGCAATACCCTTTTATCCTTATACGCCAAAGTAATGGTTCGGATAATAGAAGGAGAGATGCTTTTCGTTACAATATTATAGGGACATTTATGTAAGAGCAGTTTCGGTAAAATCGAAATGCCAAGCCCTTGTTCAATCATGGACATAATCGCATAAGGATCATATACCCGGTATTGTGTATCAGGTTCAAAATCGAACTGTTTAAAAATCATTAATGGTTCATGTACCACTCCCTCATCCAACAGAATATAAGGATCTTTTAGCAATTCCTCCAAGGAGACTTCTGTGAATGATGTTAAAGGATGATCTACTGGCATCGCAGCCACCATCTCATCTTCTTGCAAGGGAATCGTAGTTAAATCCGAAACATTTGAATTCACAAAGCCAAAGTCTACGCTGCCTTCTTTAATCCAGTTTGAGATTTCCGTATAATTTCCTTGATGTAATTCGAAATGTACAGTTGGATAAAGTTCCTTAAAATCCTTGATCAATCCTGGTATCCAATGACATGTAACACTGGAAAAGGTGCCAATTCGAATAAGGCCGCTTTGCAGTCCCTCCATCTCTTTATGCTTTTCAGTCAGTTCCCTATGTGAATTGCAAATCTTCCTGATATATGGCAAAAATTCCTCGCCATCTGGTGTCAGTGTAATACCCTTTCGAGAACGTAAGATAAGAGTGGTGGAAAGCTCTTCCTCTAATGAATGCACCATTTGGCTAATGGCGGACTGCGTATAGCCAAGTTCTTCAGCCGCTTTTGTAAAACTGCCTGTTTCTATGGTTTTGATAAAAGCATAATACGAATTCAACCGAACTGACCCCTTTGCATTAGTAATTCTAATAGACCTATTATAAAAATTGATTTTACTAATGTAAATGGAAGAAATAAAATATAGTTGGAATCTAAAATTAAATCATGGAGTTAAAGCAGAAAAATAATGAAGATTAACGTTAAATACAGAAATATTATTTATGCATGTTTAATGGCTTTTTGTATGTCCTTTTTTATTTCATTCATATTAGTTTCAATAAATAGGGGGTATGATCATCAATTCCTATCTGCATGGTTAAAAACTTGGTCACAGGCTTTTATTTGTGCTTTCTTTGGAGCTTACTTCTTTCCGAGAGTCATACAACAAATAATGAGAAGAATTAATTTTGTAGAAAAACCGCCCATGATTGAGAAGGATTTATTAGTGAGAGAAGAAGACAATGGATGATGCCAGTAGATAATTAAAAGGATTTCCTGATTTTAGTGCTGCCCAAATGATGGGGAGCCTTTTTTGCGTTTCCCTGCAAAATTTCAAGATCATGCTACTTTCATCCTGTAAAAGTTTATATAGAGTGTGAAAGGGGGTGAGTGGCATGGCAAACCAGATTCCAGTTTCAAGTACATTGCGGATCGATTTTGAGACGGGGTTAAATGAAAAAGGGGCTCTCGTTTTCAAGCGGAGGACCTTTTCGAACATCAAGGTCGAGGCGACGGCGGATCAGTTGTTTTCGACGGCTGTTGCAATCACAAGTGTGCAGAATTATCCAATGGGTGAAGTGACCCGGGTGGATATGTATTCATTGATTGGCTAAACGGTATTTGGAAAGAGGCCGGAAGCGGGGGAGGTGATTTGAAATGGCTAAAGTACTGGAATTGATTTTCGTTACGGAGGAAGGAAAGTCAGCGACGATTTCCGTTGATAATCCGAAGGAGCCGGTCGAAGTGAATACGGTTAAACTGGCAATGGAAAAAATCATTGCGGGGAACGTGTTCGTTACATCTTCAGGGGATTTCGTCGATTTGAAAGCGGCACGCCTTGTCGAGCGGAATGTCGAGGAAGTGGAACTCATCTAAGAACGGGTCTTGTTGGTCACCCTGGAAGAGAGGTGAAAAAAGTGGATCAAATCCTGCCGTTTGTCAGTGATATTGGGTTCCCGATCATTGTTACCCTGTATTTGCTTCATAGGATTGAAACGAAATTGGATACTTTGAATGAAACCCTTGTGGAGCTGCCAGAACGCCTGCGAGAAGGAATTCCGAAGTCAGGTTAAGGATAAGCGGGGAGCCTCGTGGGTGATAGCATCCATGAGGCTTTTCCTTTTAAAATGGAAAAGTTTTAATAGATTCTAGTTTTATATCAAAACTATCGGGTATACATAAAACTGTAGCTAGTTCATCAAAAATCCAAATAATAAGGAGGAGTTTTAATGGCTAACAACAATGAAAAAATGAGCAGGGAAGAAGCTGGCCGCAAAGGCGGGGAAGCTACAGCAAAAAATCATGATAAGGAATTTTTCCAAGAGATTGGTCAAAAAGGCGGAGAGGCCACTTCCGAAAATCATGATAAGGAATTCTATCAGGAAATCGGCAAAAAAGGCGGAGAGGCTAGAGCCGATCAACGTGATTCCGATGATTGAAAAATGTGCAGGGAAAAGCAGGACTTAATGGCGGGGAAAAAAAGCCGCCGCTAAAAAAACGATCTGAAGTTTTTAGCTGAATCTAGTTTTATGGCCGTTCAAGCGCGTACATGACATATGTAGCTAGTACATGGAAAATCCAAATAATAAGGAGGAATTTTTAATGGCTAACAACAATGAGAAAATGAGTCGTGAAGAAGCAGGACGTAAAGGTGGAGAAACAACAGCGAAAAATCATGATAAGGAATTCTATCAAGAGATTGGCCAAAAAGGCGGAGAGGCCACTTCCGAAAATCATGATAAGGAATTCTATCAAGAGATTGGCCAAAAAGGCGGAGAAGCAACCTCCGAAAATCATGATAAGGAATTCTATCAAGAGATTGGCCAAAAAGGCGGAGAAGCGACATCCGAAAATCATGATAAGGAATTCTATCAAGAGATTGGTAAAAAAGGCGGAGAAGCGACATCCGAAAGCCACGGCAAGGAATTCTATCAGGAAATCGGCGAAAAAGGCGGAGAGGCACGGGCCAATCAACGTGATGACTCCGATGATGGAAAAATGAGCCGTGAAGAAGCAGGACGCAAAGGCGGGGAAAAAAGCCGCCGTTAAAATATAATCCAGTGAAACTTATACATGACCGAGGGAGTAAACATTCCCTCGTTTTTTTTATGCCAGCACAGCACATCGCAAAGTGTGCTCAGGGATTAAAGTGGGTAAAGAATAACACCTATAAAAGAAGAGGTGATGAAGAAGTTGATTGCCCATTATTCATTTCCCCGTTTAAAAGTAGGCGTAGTTACATTCACAGCACGGCATTCATTGCTTGCTCTTGGTCTTGCGGGAATTGCTTATCTGGTCTCCAATAAGAGGAAGCATCAAGCGGTATTCAAAACGGCTTCATTGATGTGCAAAATTGAACGGAAAGAGGATTCCATCAAGCTTATTTGGCCTGATGCAGGTGGTTACTATCGGGTATTCAGGGGGCGAGAGCTGATTTACAGCGGCTCGGAGCCGAAGATGGCAGATCGGGGTCTGGCTCCAGGAACCATCTATACGTACACGATAGATAGCTTGAATGATAAAGAACAGGCAGTGAACAGGATGAAAATACAGACATCAACGACCGCCGAAAATAAAAAAGAGGATAATATCCTTTTGGATTTGGTATTCACGACAATTGTCGCAAAAGGCCAAGCCAGCCTGGAATGGGAGCCCATCAAGGGAATTAAAGAATATACGATTTATCGAAACGGCGTGGATATTGGGAAAGTGAGTGGATGTTCCTTCAATGATCGGAGTATTAGTGAAGATCAGGAATACACATATACCATTAAAGCGAAGCGGCCCCTACCGCGTTCAGAGCAGGAATCCTATGCCGTGAAATCCCTTGTAGCGAGTATTGTCGGAGCCGTAAAGAAAGGTTCATCACAAGCAAAGGCGGCGATCGAGGAAATAACGAATACCAAAAAGATAGGACCTGTAAAACAGCTTTTGCAGTCAGTTGAAAACGATGTGGATGGTAAAAGGAAAAGAAATTGGCAGCTGCGCTATTCCACTTTTTTACCGGAAGAGTGGCTGAAAAACCCCAATCTGGCCTCAAAGGTTCCCTATTTTAAAGGAGACAACCGCGGGTTTGATCCAGAATCATCCCGTTTCCGGACCAGGGTCGATGTGTACATTCACGAAAAGGAAAGGGAAGCCGAGATTGAATTTTCCAAAGCTGTCGGGAAAAGTGAGGCTTACAACCATGATGGGGATTTCCTTGAGGAGGGAGTGGCCTCGGATGAAGGTGTTATAGTGAAGCGCATATTATCCAATCATGAGAAAACGACAATCCAGCTGACACACTCTGTAGGCAATCCGATCATCATTTCACCTGCCGTGGATTATAAAGTGATCGGGACCTTTTACCGAAATGGCGAAATCAATATCGCCGGCTATCATGATCAGGCCCCGCATCACGAAGTCTACCTAAAGGAGACAGACGACCAAAACTGGGAACCGCTGCACCTAGCGGAAAACAAAGGGCTCGAAATGATGGCGCACCCTACGGCCAATCATTTATGGAGATACTCCACATTCACACAATGAAAAGGACGAAAAGCCAAGATCGCTGTTCGTCCTTTTTTTTGTTTATTAGCCTTTGTTATAGGAAAGCATTGATTTTTTTATAGTCTCGTTAAAATACCTATTCCAAATCTGTGAGAAGATGTGACACAAGATTAAGTCATTATAAATGCGGCAATCCTTGTATGACTATCCGTATACCTTTTTGCTTGAAACCTGCTAGACCAGAGTAGCAGCTATTAAGTTATTTGCAATTATTAGTGAATTTTAGGTAATGATCGCTTTTGTTATATCTTCCAATTTTCCCTATTGGTTTTTGGCTAATTAGTTATTTAGGAAAATTTAATTTAACTAATTATTGACCAAAATTCAAACGAAAATAAAATACAATAAGTAAATTGTACCGATTTATATAAAATATGGTAAAATATATCTAGTGTTATATAATATTTTAATAAAAAATTTGAACTGGTGATGTGTTAGTTGAAAAAAATCATTAGCTGCCTCATATGTTTCTGGAGCTGCAGCTCTTCTTTGGTCACAAAATGTAAACCTTGATAATAAAGAAATGCGCACAAAATTAAAAGACTACGCTACAACACTAGAAAATCAAAAAAAATATGATTTGGTAAATGTTGATCCTTCTTTCTCTCAATATGTTCCAGATAACATCCAAACAGATTCGAAACAAGATGAATTAACCGAAGAGGAATGGGCATTTCTAACTGAAGCTGGTTGGTCAGAAGAAGCTATTGATGGAACAACTAATGAAGAAATGAAAGAGTTTATATCTGAAGGAGCAATGAACCCTGTATATTCTGAAACTACGTATACATTTGTGCCGGAATATGAAATTAGTGGGGATGTACAAGCTCAAAATTTAAAGAATGGTGGAAGTATAACTCTAAAGGTAAGTGCGTCTTATCTTGGAATTAAGAATAGTAATGAAAAACAGTTTAAAATAAATGGTAGTTATAATTGGAATATCATGCCAAAAAATCGGTACGTGGATCTTTTTGCTCTTGCCTGGACTGATAACGCTTGGTATAAATCTACAAGTAAATTATCTCATACTTATTATGGTGCAATACCTATTACTGAATCTGTTACTGTTTTTAAACCTTCTTTAAAAGCGGGTATGTCGTGGAAAGTAGACCTACGTGTTGGATCACATGATGATATAGGGAAATTCACTCAATATATTTATCTACCTAAATCTGCTTCAAGTAAAAACAATGGACCTTTACAAGCAATAGTAGAATATTCTCATGCTTTCACAACGATAACTCCATCTATTGGTGGTGGCTCAGGAGGTTTTTCATATGGAATTTCTACAGGAAAGGGTAAAGACTACGCGGATAATCCTCCTATAAGCAGTGTAAAAAGTTACTAAATAAATAGTTAGAGTAACAAAAAAGAGAGAATAAAACATGTAATGTTCAACATTTGGAAGGGGTATCTTGTGCGAAAGTTAATTATTGGTATTGTGATTATTTCATTAATAATATTTGCCTATTACTACTACATTGCTCAAATTGATAAAAAGAACAATAAACTCGATCTTAACGTCGAACAATCCCTTGAACATCAATTGACAACAAAAGACTATGAGAGTTTTACTTATAAAATTACAAATAATACAAATAAGAACTTTAATTTGCTATTTGCTACAGGTAATGAAATAGACGTAGAATTCAAAACAATAACGAATAGTCCAATTAAAGAGGGTACTATCATTACTGTTGAATCTCAACCGACTAAAAAACATAAAAAAGATTTTAATAAAGGAGACACATGGGAGTATACTATAAAAATTAATTCGAAGTTGCTTTCAAAAGGAGATTATCAATTAACCGCTCAATTTATTCCAAGTAATGCTAGTACTCTTAATAAAGTTGAGCAAATAATAACTCACCCTTAACAAATACATAAACACACTTCATAAATATTGTTCTTTAATGTACTAACCACATTTGTTAAAGAGTCGTAACCGCAATTCTATAACGTAAAAAAGGTAATTCAGCTGAATTACCTTTTTTACGTTATAGAAAGCCAGTAAAGAGACTAATATAACGAAAGCAGAAAATTAAATACCTTTTCCATCTGTGTTTTCATTCCGAGCTTAATAGTTAGGGGCTTCGATTTACAATAAAAACCGCTTTCGAACACTTGGCGACGGCAGCATACAGCTTTCTTCTTTCTTTCCGAACCATTTGTAACGGTTCCTGGCAATGAAATCATAAACGAAGTTCCGAATGAAGCTTGGGACGATGATGAAACCGTAAAGCAATTTCCATGCCCCTTGTAAGCGGCGGCAAATCCTCAAGGCTGCAGACGATTTATAGTAGGCCATACCCTTTTCAATCAGCACCATACTATCTATATCTGCAGGAACAGCATACTTCTTCAGCAACTCTTGTCCTGCCTCACTTTGAAGCGAAGCGTAATGAAAAAGCCCCTGCGGATCCCGCTTTATAATGAACTGGACACTCGAATCGCAAAAGTTGCATTCACCATCAAACAAAATGACCGGATTCATGAACATTCCTCCTATAGAGAGACGTTATCATACTCATGCTTATATAATACACTACCCGTTTTGAAAAGGCGAAAACGTCTGGAACTGCCTGGAATTTTGATGATGGAAGGGATTGTCGTTCCGGCAAGTCATTAACGGGTACGATAGCGCCGTAAGCCAATTGGCGGGTGGACCATGATATAGGCAGTTTTTTGACTGTTATCAAACTGTTATTTTCCATTAACTAAACTGTAAACAAGCTGTGATATGGTAGATACTCCAATGAAGTTCCAAGCCGGCAATCCTATAGTAGAGGAACGCCGGCTTTTTCATTCAAACCATAAATGAGGATTAGAAAATATAACTGGCAGTTTCTTTATAGGAGGTAAGATTTCATGAAACGTGATCCGTATTTTGACAATGCGAAAGCTGTCTTAATCGTACTAGTTGTTTTGGGGCACACATTAGCTAGAATGGTGGAAGAAAACCAATGGATTTTAACTATTTATCTGTTCATTTTTTCATTCCATATGCCAGCTTTTATTTTAGTATCCGGTTACTTCTCCAGAAAGATAAAAAACAAAAAGGACCTCTGGGGGCTCATTAAGAAAATATTAATTCCCTATGTAATATTCCAGGTGATATATACCTTCTATTATCAGAAGGTATTTGATGAACCAATAGACTTCACAATATTGACTCCAAGATGGGCTTTATGGTTCTTAATAAGCTTATTCTGCTGGAATATATTATTGTTTATATTTTCCTCCAGGAAATATGGAATCGTCCTTTCAATCATTGTCTCTCTAATAATCGGTTACTTTGGTGAAGTGAATGAATGGTTAAGTTTATCGAGAACCTTCTTTTTCTTTCCTTTCTTTTTAATTGGACATTTTTTAGAAAAAAATCATTTTGAATGGGTTAAAAAGAAAAGTAATGCCCTTATCGGCTGGGCTGTACTAGGGTTAATCTTTATCGGTATTTATTTCTATGGGGAAATGACTTGGAGGGAATGGTTTTATGGCCGCTTAGGTTATCAGGAATTAATGGAAGGCTCCATTGCCCTCGGCTTTATATATAAGTTACTCGTATATTTAATTATGGGAGCAGCAACTTACTGTTTTTTATGTATAGTTCCTAAAAAACAAACGTTTTTTACGGAAATAGGATCCATTACATTAGGTATTTATCTTTTTCATATGTTTTTCCTGGAATATGTTTACAACTCATTTATTTATGATTGGATCAAAGAAAGTGGCCAATACTATGTTTTATTAGTCATACCTGTAACCATAATATTTATATTATCAAGAAAACCGATAGTAAAAGTGGAATGTGCGTTAATAGGAATGAAAATGAAAACATAACAGAATTCTACCTATAAAGTAAATATCCCTTCAGAGATTGAATGTTGAGACTGTCGACAAACTAGATGAAAAATAAGTCTGCTCAATTTTTATTTGTAAAACAGGGAACGTCGATTGGAACGTAGGGCACTCGCTTTCCGCGGGCGGGCGGGAGCCTCCTCGGCGCTCCTGCGGGGTCTCCCATGCCACGCTTTTCCCGCAGGAGTCTCGCACCTTCCGTTCCAATCGACTTTGTGTTTTGAAAGAAAAACTGTAGGCCAGGCTCATCTAAACCATGTTTAAGACTAGTTTATCCTTCATGTTTTTTCCTGTACTCCTAAATGGATGGAAGAAATTTGCGACACTCCTGCCGAATAACTGGCTAGCCGAGACCCCACAGACGCTTGCGTCGAGGAGGCTTGGCAGACAGTCGGCGGAAAGGGAGCGGGATTTCTGAAATCAACTGGAATTTTTAAAAGAAAAAACTGCAGTCAAACTCGCTTTTCTTAGAGTTTATCTACAGCCAGATCCCTTCCGTTTGAAGGGTTTTTTTCTTGCCAGATATTTAGTGATCTACAAAAAACTTCATTTAATGGAGATTAAATGGAGGCTCCACTAAAAGGGATACAACCCTTTTAAAGTTATTTCAGGAAAGAAAATGAAGGTGATTACCCGAAATGTTTCCAAAATTATTAAGGGGTAATTACTTTTGTATTTCACTTTCAATAAAACAACTTTAAACATTCAGATTTATTTTATTATGACTATATAAGATTTAACTATCATCAAAGGAGCGGCATATGAAAAAGTTTTTCATCATCTTCATTTTGGCTTTAATCCCTTTCGCCTCTACGAAGGTAAGTGCAGAATCTGACTTACCTCTCAATAGTGAAGCCGGGATCATTATTGACGCGAAAAGTGGAAAAGTATTATACGGAAAAAACATGGATAAACGTATGTATCCAGCCAGTCTAACGAAAGTTGCCACGGCGATATATGCTATAGAACACGGGGATAAGAACGAACTAGTGACTGTTAGCAAGAAAGCAGCGAAGGCAGACGGGTCTTCGGTATTTATTGAACCTGGGGAGGAAATAGAGCTTTCCGAATTAATTGCAGGCATGCTGATCAACTCCGGAAATGATGCAGCCATCGCAATTGCCGAGCATATGTCTGGCAGTGAAGAATTGTTCATGGAAGATTTGAATGAGTTTTTAAGAAAAGAAGTAAACATCACCGATACTCATTTTACGAACCCCCATGGATTGTTTGACAAAGACCATTTAACTACAGCCAGTGACCTTGCGAAAATTACCCAATATGCTATGAAAAATGAAACGTTCCGTGAGTACTTTGGGAAGAAGGAGTTACCATGGGAAGTGGAAACATGGGACACAACTCTGATTACCCATCATAAAATGTTAAAAGGTGAACTCCCCTATAAGGGAATAACCGGCGGGAAAACCGGTTTCGTCAGTCAATCCGGCTACACCCTGATTTCTACTGCCACTAGAGGAGAACAGGAATTGATTGCTGTCACTCTAAAAGCTCCTTCAGACAAAATTGCCTACTCTGATACCAAGCTTTTATTCAACTATGGCTTTGAAAACTTTAAATCAGGCAAAATTGATAAAAAAAGCAAACTTTATTCAGCGGACTACTCTAATTCCTACACGCTGAACGAAGACTTATACTATACTCATTTAATCAGTGATCAACCTAATCTTAAAACGAGTAATGATGGAATTCTCTCAATCATGAACCAAGAAGGGGAAGCAATAAAATCCTTTGACCTTAACACGGTCGCTGATGTTAGGAATACAGTATTGCCTGCCCCGATTAAACAAGAAACAATCAATGATAACCTAATAAAATTTTCTGTCCCATCTCTAGGATTGGGAGGCTTTTAGAACCTGTTACTATACATACCCAGCTTATAAATAATAAAAACAATAAAAGAGTACCCTTATCATCCACGACTGATAGGGGTACTCTTTTATTATTAGTCTTGATGATCCAGGACAGGAACAAGATCATGAATTCGGTATAATTCCCTGCCTACAATAGCCAACTGAATTGGAAATGGAGTATATGACCATAATAAGTATTAAAAAAACTATTAGGGATGATTTCATGATATATATCTATAATGATTATGGGGGTACACATACCACGTCTTTGGCTGCCGCCTATCATTTAAAACAATTACCTCAATCGGAAAGAAAACTAACTTCGGAAGAAATATTAAATGTAAAATATTTTAATAAATTAACGAAAAAAGAATTTGGAAAGCTGATTTTTCGCGGGGTCGATGAAGATGGCAATTCCGTTTATACAATGGGACATAAAAGAGAGAAACTCGTTGTTCCGGCATTAAAAGAATTGACTTTACTACTGGAAGAGAAATTTCACTTTAACGAAAAAATTGTATTCTCCAATACATCCCCAACTGTCCCTATTGCCATGTCTATAGGGGGATATTTATCAAGAGCATTAAAAATTGATTTCATAGGTGTGCCATTATTAATTATAGGCACCAAACAATGCTGTGATAATATTTTTCGCTTGGTTGAAAATACGAAACAAATAGGAAAAGCAGCGAATGGGGAAAAAGTGATTATAATAGAAAATGAAAAATATAAGTAATCCTATTAAAAATTTACTTAGCCCATCAAAAATCGTTTTTGAAAGTGCAGGCTGTCAACTGTATAGGGATACAAGCCAACAATTGATGTTGGCTTTTTTTGTTACGCTTCTGGATGGATACATGCTATACAAGAGGTGGTGCTTGCACTTAATCGAACAATAAACCACCACCCGGAAGTGGAGGTTTATTAATGAATCGAAATTACTGTTCTTGCAGGCTGGTTACAGAAACACTTTGTTTTTTATTTGGATCATCAAGGGGATGGATTGTAGCTGTTCCATTTTGTTTATCCACGTGCTCAATGTAGATACTTTCCTCATTATAGGTTACAGTAACCATATTTGGTGAAGAAGCAATTTCTTCTGCTCGTTGTGCGTTCATTATAGCCACCTCCTTTGAATTTGCAACATGTTTAATATTTGTTCCGAATTACTTAGATATACTAGTTGTAATTAAAATTCTTCCAAGAATCCCTTATACCTTACTTAACATACTGGTGCGTGAGTTATATGTATGGCAGTTTTTAATTATTTCGATAACGAAGGATAGTTCAAGATAAAATCAGTTGATATAATTACAGAAAATTAAGAAAGTATAGGGGGATGTAAAATGAATAGTAAAGGATTTTCAATTTCTACTAATAAAAAGTATTTAGATGTAGATGTAATACATGATTTTTTGAATCAAGAAGCTTACTGGTCAAAGGGGATACCAAAGGAAACAGTAATAAAGTCAATTGAAAATACGACCTTATGTTTTGGGGTTTATAAGGGTGAAATAGGAAATGAAGGTTGTGATCAAGTTGGGTTTGCAAGGGTAATAACCGATTTAGCAACCCATGCGTATCTTTGCGATGTGTTTATATTACCTGACTATCGTAAATTAGGATTATCAAAATGGTTAATGGACGTTATCACCGACCATTCCGAACTAAAAGAGGTTCGCAGGTTTATGTTAGCAACGAATGATGCACATTCATTATATGAAAAATTTGGTTTTAATCCGATTGATAAACCAGAGCTATTTATGCAAAAAGTCGGTAAAACCCCATTTCAACAATAAGTACTTTTAACACAAAGGGATTAGACCCTGCATAATCGTGCACAGAAAGTCGGATGTTTCATTTCAACTCCTGCTATTCTGTTGATATAAGGGAGGTCATTGAATGGATTCGCTCAAAAATATGAATGGTGCCATTAAATTCATTGAAGAAAATCTTACGAACGAAATTGACTTTAAAGAAGTTGCAAGGCTCGCTTATTGCTCGGAATATCATTTTAAAAGGATGTTTTCCTTCCTTGCCGGTATTTCACTATCCGAGTATATCCGCCGAAGACGACTTACACTTGCAGCGTTTGAGCTTAAAAATAGCAACATGAAGGTCATTGATATTGCGATAAAGTACGGGTACAGTTCACCAGACTCGTTTGCAAGGGCATTTCAGCATTTGCATGGCATCACGCCATCAGAAGCGAGAAGTAATGGCCATTCACTTAAAGCCTATCCACCGATGTCCTTCCAATTATCCATTAAAGGAGGCAGTGAAATGAACTATCGAATTGAAGAAAAAGAGGCATTTCACATAATTGGAATTAAAAAAAGGGTTCCAATCATTTTTAACGGGGTCAATCCAGAGATTGCATCTATGTGGAAAAGTTTAGACGAGAAAACGATAAATGAACTTAAAAACCTATCGAATGTCGAGCCATTAGGGCTGCTTAGTGCATCCGCGAACTTTTCCGAAGGCCGGTTGGAGGAAAAAGGGGAGCTTGATCATTATATCGGCGCAGCAACAACGAGGGAATGTCCAGATAACTTAACTCAGCTGAAAGTTGATGCATCTACATGGGCGGTATTTGAAGCAGTCGGCCCCTTTCCTGAAACACTGCAAAATGTTTGGGGACGCATTTATTCCGAATGGTTTCCATCCTCTAACTATGAACAAAGAGAAGGGCCGGAAATCCTTTGGAACGAAAATAAAGACATAACCTCACCAACATTTAGAAGTGAAATATGGATCCCGGTTATGAAAAAGTAAGTTTAGCAGGCGAAGAATTTATCGGAAAAGCTGTCTTATGGCAGCTTTTTCTTATGGAGCAAACAGGAAAGGATAAGGGAATGAGAGCTAGGTATAATTTGCTTTAACGAGCTATAATGATGGATAGAAAGTGCTTATATAAGGAGATTGAAAAATGCCTGTTATAGAGTATCAACAATTTATTAAATCCCCAGTTGAATTATGTTTTGACCTAGCGAGGAGTGTAGATATCCATACCAAAACGACAGCGAACACAAAGGAAATGGCTGTTGATGGTGTGACAGAAGGGCTATTAGAGGAGGGAGATACTGTTACTTGGGAAGCCATTCACTTTGGTATTAAACAAAGGCTGAAAGCCAAAGTGACACTAATGGAAAAACCAAATAAGTTTGTAGATATTATGGTGAAGGGTGCCTTCCATTCCTTCGTACACACACATCAGTTTATAGAAGAACCAGGCGGAACTATAATGATGGATACATTTCAATATAAGTCACCGTTCGGTCCAATTGGAGTATTAGCTGATAAGTTGTTTTTAGAAAAGTATATGAGAGCATTTATCGTTTCTCGTGCAAAGGCACTGAAAAAGATTGCCGAGAATATGCAATAACCTTGTTTAATGCCTTACTCTAAATATCATGGGTTGCTGCGGCAGCCTTTTTATGTCCCCTAGTACCAAGAAGAACTAATTCACTGATTAAGAAGGAAGGAGATATAGATAATGAAATTATTCCCTAAAAAATTCCCTAACGATGAAGATGGGCAAGTGTTAAAAATGCTATATAAACAAGGTGTTGATTTTAATGAGCCACAAGATGTAGAATTTTTTATTGCGGTTCCAGACAAACAGAGTGGTGAAGCTGTATTAAAATCATTCAAAGATGACGGGCTTATTTGTGAATTAGAACAAGATGATGAAACAGAAGAGTGGACTTGTTATTGTTTAATGAAAATGTTTTTAAATTACGAAGAAATTATTGATATACAAAAACGACTTGATGGACTAAGTATACCTTATGGTGGGCAAACAGATGGATGGGGAGTAATGATTGATTAATAGCTGTACTTGTTAAAAAACTATCAGTTCATATAGAACTAATGGGTGCTTAGCTGAAGTTCGGAGCTGTCTTTATAACCGGCACCCTAAAGATTAGCGAATGGCTCGGCTCAGCGGTACAACCGTGTTAGGCCCGCGGATACAACCGACCGTTAATTATAATTACGGATCAAATCGTTTGCAGCGATCAGATCTTTTCTTTTGTTTTTATAAGAATAACACAAGCAGAACAAATGTTCCAGTGTAAATGTGTAAAATTATTACTTTTTTTGAATATCACTCTCTCTTGAAGACGAAAGGTCAGGATTAGACTGACGTTGGGTATGTATTGTTTCAGAAAAAGTGATAAAAGAAGAATCGTTGAATTAGAGAGGTCAGGGGGAACAGAATGAGTACGCTCATCTTTTGGGAACAAAAAAAAGTACTTTGATAATTAGGGTATCAAAGTACTTTTCATTTAACAAACTACCAATTCCATGACATATGACATCCAAAGTCAACATGGCATTTATTCTGCTTACAACAATGATCGTAATGCTCATTATCGCAGCGTTTTTTCTTCTTACAATCGTAATGCTCATTATCGCAGCGTTTTTTCTTCTTACAATCGTAATGCTCATTATCGCAGCGTTTTTTCTTCTTACAATCATAATGCTCATTATCGCAGCGTTTTTTCTTCTTACAATCATAATGCTCATTATCGCAGCGTTTTTTCTTCTTACAATCGTAATGCTCATTATCGCAGCGTTTTTTCTTCTTACAATCGCAATGCTCATTATCGCAGCGTTTTTTCTTCTTACAATCGCAATGCTCATTATCGCAGCGTTTTTTCTTCTTGCAACAATCATGATGTTCATTATCGCAGTGTTTTTTCTTCTTACAGCAATCGTGATGTTCATTATCGCAGCGTTTTTTCTTCTTACAGCAATCGTGATGTTCATTATCGCAGTGTTTTTTCTTCTTGCAGCAATCGTGATGTTCATTATCGCAGTGTTTTTTCTTCTTGCAGTAATCGTGATGCTCATTAATGCAGCATTTTTCCTGCTTCCAACAATGATCGTGATGCTCATTGTCGCAGCATTTCTCCTGCTTCCAACAATAATCGTGATGCTCATTGTCGCAGCATTTTTCCTGCTTCCGACAATGATCGTGATGCTCATTATCACAGCATTTTTTCTTCCAACAATGATCGTGGTGCTCATTATCGTAGTGTTTCTTCTTACAACAATCCTCGTGATAATACATAGAAATTCACTCCTTTCTATCTTTTAAAATATAAATAAAGGCAAAGCCTTCTCGATTTAGAGAGGGCTTTGCTAGTCAAGATTAAAAACTACTCAACACCGTTATTTACGGAGCAGGAAGAGTATTAGTTGTTGGAGTAGTTGTAGTTTCACAACGACGTTCATTTACGTCGCAAATACCACCGTGTTTATCTACAATAACTGGTCGAGTCACTGTAATTGTAGTACGTAGTACAATCTTGACTAAAATGGCATTGGTAGTAACAAGTCCCGTTGTGCCGATGACTGGAACGCCTGGTTGAGCAAAGATCCCTTCTATTGTTAATGGGGGTTCTATTACTGTATCCTCAGGGCAAGCACCTGGAAAATCTGTATGCTCTTGGAATGGTAAACTCGTTGATAGTACGGCTGTTGCACGAGTGGTTGCTCCTGGTGCCAAAAATGTTACCGTAATCGTTACAGGAATAAGCCCGATGTTAACGACTTTGTCCCTTATGATTGTCGTGTTACGTGTAACACCAGCTAGGTTCGGTACTACAGATACGGAAACAATAGTGGAACCAGCTGGAATTGCTGGAGTAAACGCAGTAAAAGGAAATGTTGCTTCTGCAACCTTTTGTACCGCTTTTGAGCCTACAACGGAATTGACTAGGACACAGTCGCTGTTTAATGGTGCAGCAAGTTGGCGAGCCGGAGCTTTAAAATTGCAATCGCAAACAGAATCGTCGTGAGACTTACAAACCTTACATGGTTTTTTAAATTTTGAATGACGATCAAATTTTGAATGAGAATCAAATCTTGAATCATCACCGAATCTTGAATCACTCCCAAAACCCCAGTCGCTGTCGGAACATGCAGAACCCCAGTTGCTGTGCATTGGATTACTTTTACCGAAATTTCCCATGAAATCTCAATCCTTTCTTGTAACTATTTTTTTTCGAAAATGAAATGGAGTGTAGTATCGAACCGTACTAACCACTGCCAAAGTTATTTTCGAGTAGTTACAAAATATAGTATTAATAAAATAAGGCAATTGCTTGGACAGGTTACTTATTTTTCCGGACAAACTGCAAATATTCATAGGTTTATAATTTAGCATTAGCGGTTATATCGAACGCGGTAAAGAAATGGACGAATATAAAGGGAAGCAAGAAGCTAAACATTGAAAAGTGATGCCAGCGAAAATACAGATAAACCCAAAAAGGACTTCTTTGCTCGCTTTTTACAAAAAGTGAACAAAGTTAGTCCTAGGCTCTTTTTAAGGCATCTGAAATTTCGTTTTTAAATTTATGAGGTTTATAGAGGGGGAATTATTACTTTTATTTATTGTTATTTCTCTTGAAGACTAAAGTGCCAGGGGAGCGAGACAGCCGAGGTATTATCGGACTGTGAACTTATGCTATAATTATCCAAAAAAGGAGAAATCCTTATGACGGCGTTAATTATATCAATATATATAACTATTACACTTGTATCGCTTTCTTTCGCTGGGCCTTATTCGCCATTGGTGGGACTTGCAGTCGGTATCCCTATACATATCCTAATAGTACTTACACAAATATATAAAGAAATAAAAGTGATATCTAAAAAACTATAGTAATAGTTTTTGTCGACTCTATGTCCTGACCAGTAGATATAAGTTATAGTTAATCCGAAAAAGGAAAGGAGTGGGTTCTTTGGATTTCAATATCGGTGATTTAGTATATCAACTTATTATGTTTATTTTGTTGCTTGGTATGATATTTGCGGTTTACTTTTTTGTTCGTTCTCTTCTTGCAAGGTCAAACAAAACCAATAGCATAGAACAAAAACTTGATAGAGTAATTGAGCTGCTTGAACAGGATAAAAGAGAGTAATTTCTTTTTATCCTTTTCATTTTTTTGTTTCCTGGTTAGGTCCATAAGAAGTCGAATATAACTTAGTGATTTCATCTAGTGCAAAAAAGATTATGGAGCATATAACCGCAAAGATAAAGAAACCTCCCGGGTCAATAAAGTATGTAGCCAATCCGAAACCAATATGTATGAATCCAGATAACCAGAACGTATATTGGAAAACTTCATTTAGATGAATTCAGAAATTAGTGATACTGGTAAACCATAAAAGAAATTTCCAATCAAACTATAAAAAAGCACAACCATAATGATCAGGAAATCTCCATCCAATTTAAAGGATGTTTCTTCAAAAAACGAGACTAGAAATAAACCAATTGTAAAGGTCACTGATGAGTAGAAGGCCACTTTAATTTTTCTGAATTTGTCTTTAAACAGAGATTTCCTAATGACAGGAAATATGAAAGCAATCGTTATAAAAGCGAGTAACGTTTTAATTATTATTGGAGTAGTTGAAACAAGTATGATTGTAAACAGAACAGCCATGGAAAAAACAAGAATATAAGAATTTCCTTTTATCATGAATACCTCGGACCTTTTTACCTTCATTGTACAATAAGCTTGAATTAGTGGGAATTGGATGTCGCAAACAATCATTAATTTCAATGAGTAAATAAGGTGTCAGGCGGAGCTGTATGAAATCTCCAAACAGTAAAAATAGGCGCTGATAAACTGTTAATTTTAGGTCGTGCGGGTGGTTGAAAAAAGTTTCTGGTGATTTTTGTGTCATTATCCTATTTAGAACATAAGTTGAATTAACCCATTTAATTTTTTCCTCCTAAAACAAATAAGGAGATGTTTCTATTGTCAAATTGTGGTCATGATTCAAATTGCGGTTGCGGTAACGATGTTGGTGGATTTGGTGGCGGTTTCGCTTTTATAGTCGTATTGTTTATCCTCTTAATCATCGTTGGAGCTGCTTGTTTCGGCGGCGATAGAGGTAACGATTGCTGTTATCCCGTTCAAGGATATGGCGGTTTCTGCTAACAAATGAACAAAGAAAAGCCGACCTTTATTGGTCGGCTTCCTTTATGCTGATTTATTGGCTTATTCCTTTATTATGAAGTAAGCTTTATGACTGAACCGATAATATTATCCCAGTCTTCACTATGAATTTCATGCCCTGATCCATCAAGTGTCACTAATTCAGCTTGAGGGATGGCTTTCGCAAGAGCAAGTCCGTGCTCGTATGGCAAGGCTGGATCTTCTGTGCCGTGAATGATGAGGACAGGTACGGAAATCTCACCCATTCGATCGAAATATTCGTCTCCTCCAGCAAGCATGGCATGATTGAATCTGCTCGGTATCTGCTTGGCACGGTCTGCCTCTCTTTTTGCCAGTTTATACATTCTTTCCTGCTCATAAGGTTTGGTACCGGCTAAAGTTTTCCATCCATCCGCAAGATAAGCGATGACCGTCTCCCGATTTGACCAATCAATGGAAGCACTTTTTGCATGATGATCCAATATGCTCTGATCCATTGGAGGCAGTTTTTCCATTACAGTCCCGAACACGCTTGATGCAATTAGCGTAAGCGTATTTACGCGTTCCGGATATCTTAAAGCAAGAATCTGTCCGATCATACCGCCTAGGGACATCCCAACGATAGAAGCACGTTCTATGGAATAAGCGTCCAGGACACCCGCGGCATCGTCAGCCAAATCCGTTATTGTATAGTTGGAGGTACCGGGTTCATAAACGGTAGACCGTCCCAGATCCCGATGGTCGTAGCGAATCACAAATCTCCCCGAATCGGCAAGGCGGAGACAGAAATCATCATCCCACCAATCTAATGAAGACATCGCTCCCATGATCAAAAGCACGGCAGGGTCCTTAGGGTTTCCAAAACTTTCAGTACATATATCGACTTTATTAATTTTCAGTATCTGTTCACTCATGTTTTTTACCTCCGTATTAAATATTATCCAATAGCCGTTACCATGGCGCAGATCAATATATACTTTCCGGAGCATGATGATTGGCCTGCGCTTTTCATTATCGCAGTCTAACCCACTTAATAATCATGACGCGGCCTCCTTTTAATAGTTGTGAAATGGGAGGTTTCCCTCTATTACTTTAACATGGGGGATATCTTTCTGCCACCAAATTTTCCCATATTCCCCATACAGAAAACCCCGAATACAGAGCACCTTTTTTGGTGCCATTTATTCGGGGTTTTTAACATGCATTTTATTGAGCGGTATATCCGCCATCTAATACAACTGCCTGGCCTGTGATGCCCCGTGCTTTGTCGCTTGCGAGGAAAATGGCGTAGTCGGCAATTTCACTTACATCGAGTAAGCGGTTTTGTGGGACAAGTGGATAGATGACCTCTTCCAAAACGCTTTCTAACGGTACCTGTCTTGTTTTTGCCAGGTCCTCCAATTGACCGCGGACGAGAGGCGTGTCTACGTATCCTGGGCAAAGGGCATTGACGGTTATGCCAAAAGTGGCGCTTTCCAGGGCGGCGACTTTCGTCAAGCCGATTACACCGTGTTTGGCACTATTGTATGCTGCTTTGTTGGCGAATCCAATCAGGCCGTTAATGGAAGAGATGTTGATGATTCTGCCGAAGCCTTGTTCTTTCATGATTGGCAAAACGTTCTTAATGGAAATGAATGGCGCGGTCAGCATGATTTTGATCATCAGTTCGAATTTTTCAGTTGGAAACTCTTCAATTGGTGCAACATGCTGAAGGCCGGCGTTATTGATGAAAATATCGATTCGTCCATATTTGTCTTTAGCTTGTTTGATTAGTTGGATAATATCCTCTTCACTTGTTACGTCAGCTTTTAAGCCGATAACCTCCAAGCCGTTGTTCCTTAGGTCCAGAGCAGCTTTTTCAACTGTGTCTTGATCAAGGTCGGACAAAACGACCTTTGCTCCATTTTCAGCAAATATCTTTCCGATCTCAAAGCCGATTCCTCTAGCAGATCCGGTAATTATCGCCACTTTATCTTTAACCATATTACATTCCTCCAATAAAAAATGTAATGGTCCAAGTCTGTCATTTTATGTCGTAAATAGGGAAGTATTCCATAGAGTAAACTCTTGGAAATATAAAGGGAAGGTTATAAAAATATGGTTTAGGTTAATGAGTAAGAGTCTATCATGATTTTCAAGATAAAAAAAGAATTTTATTTCCCCATATCGTTGGCATGGATATTGCATATATAAAAAGGTGAGTAAATAAAGGTAATTGAAACGGAAAGGGGAAGCTGGATGATTAAAAAAATAGCCATTATCGGTTCAGGTGTAATGGGTAGTGGGATTGCTCAGTCTTTTGCAGTTAGCGGGTATTTCGTCACCATTAACGATATAAAGGAAGAGCTGCTATACCATGCCCAAAATCGGATTTCTGAGAATCTATCATTACTCATCGAGGAAGGGGCTTTGACTGATCGGGAAAAGCAAGGTGCTCTAGCGAATATTACATACAGCGTGGACTTGGAAGGGGCAGTAAGGGATGCTGATTTTATCATTGAGGCGATTCCGGAAGTCATCGAGCTGAAATTAAATCTATATCAGCAACTGGAGGAAATAATCAAACCGGATGCAATTATTGCTTCAAATACATCGACCTTTCCGATTTCCCAATTGATGGAGAAGGCCTCGTTTGCGGAGCGAATGGTCATCACGCATTTCTTTAATCCTGGCCATTTGGTTCCATTGGTTGAAATTGTTCAGCATGACGAAACGAAGCCGGAAATCGTCAAGACAACCATGGATTTAATGCGTAAAATCGGCAAGTCTCCGATTCTCTTGAAAAAAGAAATAGCAGGATTCATTGCCAATCGTCTCCAGACTGCCTTGATGCGGGAAGCCTTTTATCTATTAAAAGAGGGCGTTGCCGATGCGGAGGATATCGATACGGCGATAACGGCTGGACCAGGTTTCCGCTGGGCATTTACCGGGCCGATCGAGATTGCCGATTTTGGCGGACTTGATACATGGCAGCGTGTTTTCGATAATGTTTCACCGGTATTGGACCAGAGTAAGGAAGCGCCTGATTTGATTCGTGATTTGGTGGCTGAGGGAAAGCTTGGGACGAAGTCGGGAGAAGGCATTTTTACGTATGAAGAATCTACCGTTTCTCAGAAAATCAATGAGAGGGACCGTAATTTTATTAAACTGGGAAAATTAAAAATGGAGAAGGAGGAAGTATTATGAGAGAAGTGGTGATTGTAGGGGCAGCAAGAACACCGGTTGGTGCGTTTGGAGGCAGTCTTGCCAATGTTTCGGCGGTTGACTTGGGAGTTGTGGCAGCTAAGGAAGCGATTAAGCGGGCAAATATTTCGGCTGACATGATCGATGAGGTATTGGTTGGGAATATTCTATCTGCTGGATTAGGGCAAAATGTGGCACGTCAGGTTGCGATTCATGCAGGGATTCCGGAAACAACGCCGGCCATGGCCATTAATAAACTTTGCGGATCTGGCCTCCGTACGGTCATAATGGGAGCACAATTCATTGCCCTCGGTGATGCTGATGTGATTCTTGCCGGGGGGATTGAAAGCATGAGCAATGCCCCGTATTTACTTCCAAATTATCGTTTTGGACAGAAAATGGGCAATGCTGAAGCGGTCGATTCAATGACTTATGACGCTTTAACGGATGTTTTTAATCAATATCATATGGGCGTGACTGCGGAGAATATCGCCGAGCAGTGGGGAATCAGCCGTGAAAAGCAGGATGAATTTGCTTTAGATAGCCAAATGAAGGCTGAAAAGGCGCAGCTTGAAGGACGATTTGCAGAGGAAATCGCATCTGTTGAATATAAACGCAGAGGAAAGACGATCTTGGTGGAACAAGATGAACACCCGCGTCATGGGCTGACGATAGACCAGCTAACGAAGCTGCGTCCTGCATTTAAGGAAAATGGAACGGTTACGGCAGGTAATGCCTCCGGAATCAATGATGGGGGTGCGATGTTAGTCCTGATGTCTAAAGAAAAAGCGGACGAGCTGGGCCTGGAAGCATTAGCGACAATCAAGTCATATGCAAACGCCGCGCTTGATCCGAAAATCATGGGATACGGTCCAGTTCCTGCGACAAGGAAAGCTTTGGCAAAAGCGGGATTGACAATAGATGATATTGAATTGATGGAAGTGAATGAAGCCTTTGCGGCACAGTCACTCGCCGTGCTTAAGGACCTTGAATTGAAGCCGGAGAAAGTGAATGTGAATGGCGGGGCGATTGCCCTGGGTCATCCGGTAGGCGCTTCCGGTGCCCGCATCTTAGTGACTTTATTGTATGAAATGAAGCGCCGGGATGCAAAAACCGGCCTTGCCACCTTATGTATCGGCGGCGGACAGGGAACTGCGCTTATTGTGGAACGGTAATGACTTGGCCTCATTTTCCTATGATATAATGGAGGAAACTTCAGACGGGTTAAGGAGAAGAGGAATGGCCAGCGATAATGAAACTATTCAATTGGAATTAGTGAAAGCGATATTGGAAGAATTGCCTTTTGGTGTTTTGGTAACGAAAAACGAAAAAGAAATCGTTCTATGCAATCGCGTATTATCCGAGGCTTTTGACGAGAATCAATTTGATCGGCAAATACATTTGATTTTAGAAAAAAACCTTGTACCAGCTGTAAATACTCCGATCCGATTGAATGAGAATAATGGGATTGTCAGAAAAGCCATCATTCAAATGGGTAATGAGGAGTATCAGATTTACCTCCTATTATTTACAAATAATAAAAGTGATTTTCTTAATATCGATAATCATGAAGAACTTCTGTTTAAGGATATTATCGAGTTTGCCTATGATGGCTTGGTGATGGTCGATACGGAAGGGTATGTCCAAATGCTGAGCCATGCTTATGCGGATTTTCTTGGGGTCGATCAGGAAAGCTCCATAGGGAAACATGTAACGGAGGTCATTGAAAACACCCGTATGCATGTGGTCGCCAAAACTGGCAAGCAAGAGGTCGCTGAATTACAAAAAATTAAAGATAATTATATAATTGCAACCCGCTCCCCGATAAGGAAACAAGGCAAGTTGATAGGGGCGGTCGGGAAGATTCTTTTTAAGAATGTCGGGCAATTTACCGCTCTTTCCAAGCGGATAAATTCACTTGAAGTTGAGCTGAAAAAGTACAAAGGCGATTTTCGCGAGAGAAATAAGGCCTCATATACGTTTGATCATTTGATGGGAAGAAGTCCCGCTTTCATGGAAGTGAAAGGTCAGGCCAAAATTGCCGCTAAAAGCGACTCGAATGTATTGATTTTGGGTGAAAGCGGAACAGGTAAGGAGCTGTTTGCCCATTCCATTCATAATGACAGCAGACGGGCGATGGGTGTGTTTGTGAAAGTGAACTGTGCCGCCATCCCGGCGGAGCTGCTGGAGTCAGAGCTATTTGGCTATGAAGAGGGATCCTTCACTGGTGCAAAAAAAGGCGGAAAAGCAGGTAAGTTCGAAGCGGCTGAAGGCGGTACGATTTTTCTGGATGAAATCGGTGAGCTGCCACTGCATATGCAGGTGAAGCTGCTCCGTGTTTTACAAGAGAAAGAGATTGAGAGGGTCGGTTCGACGGGAAGTATCCCGATTGATGTACGGGTAATCGCTGCAACGAACCGTAATCTGGAGGAAATGGTCTCGAAAGGGGAGTTCCGGCTTGATATGTATTACCGATTGAAGGTCCTGCAAATCCATGTCCCTTCCTTAAGGGAGCGACCGGAGGACATTGAAATACTGGTAAGTCATCTTGTTGAAAAGTACCAGAATCTCATGAAGAAACGCGTAAGAGGGATGAGCGATCAAGCATTGCGTCTGCTTCGCCTTTATAAATGGCCGGGGAATATTCGTGAGTTGGAGAATATCATTGAACGCGCAATGAATATAGTTGAAGAAGGGGAAATGATACGTTCCAAGCATCTCCCTAAAGAAATAACGGGTCATAAAGAAGCCGTCTCGATCCGCACCTTGGCTGAAGTAATGGATGAAACCGAACGGGCTGCAATCGTTTCCTGTTTGGAAATGACTTCTGGCAATAAATCAGAAACGGCAAAGAGACTCGGAGTGAGCCGAACAACACTGTATGAAAAAATGAATAAATATGGTTTATGATTGAAGAAAGGACCCTTTTGCCAAAGGGTTCAGACTGCAGGCAAATTCGGAGGAAATCGAGTTTGCCTGCAGTTTTTTTTAAAAAACGTGCAAGGTGCTTTCAGAAGTCCGCTCCCTTTCCGCCGAATGTAAGCTAATGCCTGAATCCTCTCCCCAAGCTTTTACTAGCAAATATTTGCGTGTGTTAGGAAATCCGTACATAAAACGAAAGGGAATTTAAAAGTTGTAAGAAAAGTCTTACACTTTTTTGGAGTTTATCTTTGTGTGTACTGAAACCTTTACAGTTTTAAGTGAATTTAGAGAAGGAAATGTTTGAAAAAGCTTTAAAAGATGAGATTTTTCCATGTATTTAAGTTGGCACAATAATTGCATAATTACTTAGTGAATGGCCCATCTGTCATTTTATATTAAGTTTCCACGTAAAATGAAAAGGGATTATTGAAAGCGTTATCAACATTTAGGGGGATCATTCAGCTTGACTTGGGGAAGGCAGGCTTGAATGGTAAAAGCGGAAAAATTAAAAATATGGAATTTAGGAGATTACTAGTTCTATTTAACGGCTTCCGAATTATTTGGGGGCAAGGGAGAAAAGGGGGAATTGAATTGGTGATTCAAATTTTAGCCATTGTGGTGGCGCTGGGACTTTTAATCTTTTTAGCCTACCGGGGCTATCCGGTCATTATCATAGCGCCGGTTGTTACTTTACTGGCGGTCATTTTATCCGGCGGACATTTACTGCCGAGTTATACAGAGACATATATGACGTTTGCGGCTAACTATATAAAAGCGTTCTTTCCAATATTTTTATTAGGGGCCGTATTTGGAAAAGTCATGGAGATGAGCGGTGCAGCTGCATCCATCGCCAAGACCATCGTAAAATCACTAGGCTCCAAGCAGGCCATTCTTGCTGTAGTGCTGGCGTGCTCGGCGCTGACATATGGCGGGGTTTCATTGTTTGTAGTGGCATTCGCCGTTTATCCATTTGCAGCGGCAATTTTTAAAGAAGCAGACATTCCAAAAAGATTATTGCCGGGAACGATTGCACTAGGCGCCTTCACATATACGATGGATGCCCTTCCTGGAACACCTCAGATTCAAAATATTATTCCAACGAATTATTTCGGAACAGATACGTATGCAGCTCCCATCATGGGGATCATTGGCGCGATCATGGTATTCACTGGAGGAATGATCTGGTTAGAGCGTCGTCGTAAACAAGCGTTGGCTAATGGTGAAGGATACGGGGAAGGACATATTAATGAGCCAGAAAGTGCAGAGCAGCAAAACCTGCCTAACTTTTGGCTGTCCATCGTACCGCTCATCCTTGTCGTAGCATTTAATTTTGCTTTCAGCCGCAGTGCCATTTCGGTTAAGCACTGGTATGATGCTTCGATGCTGAAGGAAACTTTCAACATTGCCGATGTAAGCACAGTCACTTCATCCTGGTCTTTGATTGTTGCATTGGCCATCGGTATCATTGCAGCGATGCTTCTGAATGTTGGACGCATCAAGGTCAAATTGGCAAGTGGATTAACAGCTGCGGCAATGGGATCATTGCTTGCCATATTCAATACTGCATCTGAAGTTGGTTTTGGGAATGTGGTGAAAACACTTCCTGGATTCTCGGTCATTCAAAACTGGGTGTTCAATGCAAGCGGTAATCCGCTCGTATCCGAAGCTATTGCCGTCAATGTGCTGGCAGGGATTACAGGATCCGCATCAGGTGGACTTTCGATTGCGCTGGAAGTGATGGGAAGTCACTATTTGCAGGTGGCCCAAAGTGTCGGAATCACCCCGGAAATGCTTCATCGAATAGCATCCATGGCATCTGGCGGAATGGATACGCTGCCGCATAATGGTGCCGTCATTACCTTGCTTGCCATTACTGGACTGACACATCGTCAATCTTACAAGGATATTTTTGCGATTACGATTTTAAAAACAGTGACCGTGTTCATCATAGCTTTTGCAACATCACTGTTTATTTAATAGAATAGTATTAAGAATGGAGATGATGGAAAATGAGTAAATTATTAACATCTTTTGATAGCGCTATTCAACAAATCGAGGATGGAGCAACCATTATCGTAGGCGGGTTCGGATTAAGCGGAATACCAGAGAAACTAATCATTGCTTTGCGTAACAAAGGTGTAAAGGATTTGACGATTGTCAGCAACAATTGCGGTGTCGATGACTGGGGTCTGGGTCTATTGCTTGAAAATAAACAAATCAAAAAAATGATCGCTTCTTATGTTGGGGAAAATAAGTTATTTGAACAGCAATTTTTAAGTGGCGAGCTGGAGGTCGAACTAGTTCCCCAAGGAACGCTGGCTGAGCGTTTAAGAGCGGGCGGCGCGGGAATTCCTGCCTTTTATACAGCTACAGGTGTAGGGACGGAAGTCGCAAAAGGTAAAGAACATAAAGAGTTTGATGGCCGCACATTCATTATGGAAAAAGGAATAGTCGGAGATTTTGCCTTTGTAAAAGCCTGGAAAGCAGACCATTTCGGTAATCTTGTATATCGGAAAACGGCAAGGAATTTTAACCCTGTCGTTGCCACCGCAGGGAAAGTCACGCTTGTCGAAGTGGAGGAGCTTGTGGGTACAGGGGAGCTTGATCCAGATGAAATTCATACTTCAGGGGTTTATGTTCAGAAAGTGCTTGTAGGAAATGACTATGAAAAACGAATTGAAAGACTTACAACTGCTAACGCATAAAAAGGAGGAGTATCGAATGACTAGACAACTAATTTTAGAACGCGCCGTTAAAGAAATCAAAGATGGTATGTGTGTGAATTTAGGGATTGGAATGCCGACCTTGATTGCCAACATGATTCCAAATGACTTTAATGTCATGCTTCAATCGGAAAATGGCTTACTCGGAATCGGGCCTTATCCCCAAAAGGATGAAGTTGATCCGGATTTGATCAATGCAGGAAAAGAAACGGTAACGGCAAAAGCGGGGGCATCATTTTTTGATAGCGCTGAATCATTCGCAATGATTCGCGGCGGCCACATCGATCTAGCCATTTTAGGCGGGATGGAAGTTTCCGAGAATGGGGACTTGGCAAACTGGATGATTCCAGGGAAGATGGTAAAAGGGATGGGAGGAGCGATGGACCTCGTTCAAGGCGCAAAACGAATTGTTGTCATCATGGACCATGTGAACAAGCACGGGGAATCCAAAGTGAAAAAAAGCTGTACATTGCCATTGACGGGAGAAAAAGTCGTCCATTGCCTGATTACCGAACTGGCCGTTTTTCAATTTACAGACGCTGGCATGGAATTGATTGAATTGCAAAATGGCGTAACACTTGATGAAGTGAAAAGTAAAACAGAGGCTGACTTTACAATAAGCTCCTCTATTGAAATCAAAGCGTAAGATTAAGAGGTTAATAAAATAATACATGATTAGACGGCTTTCATTCGCAAACGGGCGAACGGAAGCCGTCTAATTTTTTTGGGGAAATTCCATTTCTATTAATGAAGGAATGACAGGCCTTTTCACCTCAGTTATCAATACTTGGCAGGCAGTCGGCGGAAAGGGAGCGGATTTCTGAAGGCGGGGATGTAAGGATTTCCACTCCAGGCACTCGCTTTCCGCGGGCGGTCTGGGAGCCTCCTCGGCTCTCGCCTGCGGGGTCTCCCTTGGCCACGCTTTTCCCGCAGGAGTCTCGTACCTTCCGTTCCAATCAACTGGAACTTCTAATATTCAAATCACTTTACAGTATAAATGTTAAGGTGACCTTATATTTCATTATTAGGTTCAAATTTGTTGCTTCCAGGAAGTTTTTTGATCTTATTCCAGGCTTCAATTGCTTCTGCACGACTTTTACCTTGATTTTCCGGATCAGCAAAGAAGTCACTAGTGAATTGATTGTATTCAATTGAGGTGCAATCTTTTTCTTGAATGTGGGGTCTTTCTTTCGTTCTTCTTCCTCATACCAAGCATCTACAACATCACGATACGTTTTCCCTGCGTTACTTTTAAAGTAGTTTTGAATATATGTTGAAAAATGAAATATAGGGATAACAGTCTTGAAAAAGGCTCTCACATCTTGACTACAACGATGGTTTTCTGTAATGACTGTATCAAGGCTTAAATGTACTTGAGGCTCAACCGTCCTATTGATTTTTGTTTTTCTAATAGGATTTTTTATCTCTCCTGACCGAAGAATTGTTTCAATTCTATCGGAAATTTCTATCTTTGAACCAGTAGAACTTATCCCGTTTTCCCTGCAAAACATTTGCAATTCCTCTTTCAACCAATAGAAATCTTTGAAACTTTCAATGCTAATATCTTTTGATAGATTAGGTCTCAAACAAAACACTTCCTTAAATTCTATTATATACCATTATAGAACGAATGTTCTTGTTATTCAAAACAACAATTTACGAAAACAGCCTTTAGAAACACAGTCGGCTCATCTTGAAACATGTTGAAGACTAGATTATTCTTCATGTTTTTATACTGTAACCCTTAATGGATGGAAGAAATTTGCGACACTCCTGCCGAGTAACTGGCTAGCCGAGACCCCGGCGACGTTTACGTCGAGGAGGCTTGGCAGACAGTCGGCGGAAAGGGAGCGGATTTCTGGAAATGACTGAAGGATTGTTAAGAAAAAACTGTAGGCTACTCTCGTCCTGAAACATCTTGAAGACTAGATTATTCTTCATGTTTTTATACTGTAACCCTTAATGGATGGAAGAAATATGCGACACTCCTGCCGAAAAACTGGCTAGCCGAGACCCCACAGACGCTTGCGTCGAGGAGGCTTGGCAGGCAGCCGGCGGAAAGGGAGCGGATTTCTGAAATCAGCAGGAACATTGGTTTAATAAATAAAACATATCACTTCTATTCTCTATTAAATAAGAACAAACTTTTCAACTCTGCTACTTTTCCGTTAAAAAGTCTTATATAAACTTTGATGGGAATTTAAAAGGAGGGATGAAAGTGAAAGTAGCATTACGGACATTAATGGAGCGATCAGTGAAAAAGATGGGCAAAGGGATGAATCCTGTTGTGAAGGCAGCAGCATTGGAAATGGTGGAACGTGCTTATAATGAAGGAATCACGGTACAGATAAGTGCAGGTTACCGCTCTTTGGAAGAACAAGCCAACCTTTATGGTCAAGGACGAGTTTACAGCTACAAAGGAAAAAACTATAGTAATCTAGCTAAACCGATTGTGACGAACGCTAAGCCAGGGCAATCCTATCATAATTATGGACTGGCTATTGACTTCTTCATTGTGAGTGATGATGGCAGGAGAGCGATATGGACAGTTAATTCAAAATGGCAGCGAGTGGCTGCCATAGGTAAGGGTTTAGGATTTAAATGGGGCGGGGATTGGAGTTCATTCAAGGATTACCCCCACTTGGAGATGACAGGCGGGTTATCTCATACACAGTTACAAGCAGGAAAAGAACCCCGCCTACCCTTCAAATTAGAAAAGAGGGAAATGCAGAAAACCGGCAAAGGAGATAATCCTATCATTTCGATTCAACAAACGTTAAATGGCCGATATGAAACGAATATTGAGTGTGATGGGTTTTATGGCCCCAAAACTCGAACGGCCCTTATAATAGGTTTACAAATAGAATTGAATAAGCAATTCAATAAAAAGCTTGTTGTCGATGGAAAATGGGGACCTAAAACGAAGAATGCTACCGTCACAATAAAAAAAGGAGCTAGCTGCAATATCACATGGATCCTGCAAGCAGCGTTATATATGGAAGGTTTTAACCCCGGTACTCTTGACGGAGAATTCGGGGGAAAAACCGAGGCGGCATTATTCAAATACCAGAAAGCAAGTAAGATTTCCGCTGATAAGCTTGCAGGCAAAGTAACATGGAATGAATTGTTTGCTTGATGGAAAATCCATACCGTTAGCAGAAAGTAAAGCTGTGCAAGAGCGCATCAACTACCTTTTCCTCATTACTTATACTTCCACTCAAATAGTAATGATGGATTGCAAAGTTCTTAATATTCCTTTGGAGTACGTACCTGTCGCTATTTTAGTATGAGCTTCCTTTGCTTCTTGAGTTGCATTCCCAACAAGGTAACCATGTTTAACACTTTTTAACATGAGCAGATCATTGCCGCTATCCCCGAAAGCAAAGGCATGCTCCCGACTCAGCCCGAATTTGTCTAGCATAAAACGGACAATCTCTTTTTTTCCAGTGCCTAATGGAATGAAGTCTATATCATAACTATCTTCAGGATCGCCGGCAAGGGGATTGCATCGATTGATATTTACCCCTATCCCATACTCTTTGGCCACCCTCTGGATGGTAGCTAAATTCTTCTTGTCGACGGATTCATGTTGTATTTGATAATAATAATTTCTTTTGTAGCGTGAACTTCCCATTTGAGTCTGAGGAATCAATGGTATATTGCCGTTAAGTAGAACATTATAAATTTCATCGACTTTCCCCTTATTAAATTCTTCGATATTAATCTGCGAATGCCAATCTGGATCACTTTCCAAAAAGTTATTTTCCGAGAAATAGGTGATTTCGGTGCCTAAGCCGCTGGCAATAAAATGCGGGAAAAACCTGAATCCACCTTGTTCCATTTTATGTAATATTGATTCGATACTACTCCCAGTGACCCAGCCAAAGACAAGTTCTTCATCCATGCTTTTTGCTTCTAAGTAATTTTCAAGCTCATATACATCTTCCTGTCTCTCGTGACTCATGGAGTGAGGATAATAGGTCTCATCGAAATCACAGAATACAATGTATTTTGGGTCTTCAACCTTTGGCAATAACTGAAACCCGCCCTTTTTATTCAAAAACATAACAATCCCTCCATTCGCTAAAATATAACTTTTTAAAAATACAACTCAGAGAAATTTTGTTAATATATTAGGAACGGTTTAATCATAACTTCTGAAATCGATAACATGTCAACCACTTATTACAAGGATGGGATTAAATGACGAGAATTAGCGAGATAGCCAAGATATGTAATGTCTCTAAAACAACGGTATCCAGAGTCTTAAATAATCATCCATATGTATCGAAAGAAAAAAGGGAACAAATCTTAAAGGTCATGGAAGAGCTTGATTATGCACCGAGTTCGCTAGCCCGGAATTTTAGGACAAATAAAACCCAAACCATTGCAATATCAGTCCCAAGTTTCGATCATCCATTCTTTGCCCAATTGGTTAAAGGAGTATCTCTAGCAGCATTGGAAAATGATTATAAGGTTCTTATTTTTCAAACCTTTTATGATTCGAAAAATGAATTGGATGTTATGGGGAAATTAAAGAATAGAGAAGTAGATGGGGTTATTTTAGGAGCGTTAGAAAATGAATGGAATGTAATCAAGCCTTATTTGAAATACGGCCCAATTTTACTGTGTAATGAATACCATCATTCCGCTTCTATACCGATTATCGGATATGACGAATTCGAAGCGACATACAAAGCTGTTAATCATTTAATAGAAAAAGGCCATAGGAAAATAGGTTTCTGCTACGATACTTCTTATAGTCAGGCCCAGGGTCAAAGAAAAGAGGGGTTTTTAAAAGCGTTAGCGGATCATGATTTACTGCATAATGACGATTGGATATTTGGACATGGATTTAGTATTGAAGATGGATTCCGTATTTGTGATGAAATAGTAAAATTAAAAGAAAAACCTACTGCCTTATTTACTGGAAATGACCAGGTAGCAGCAGGAATTATTAAAAAGGCAACTGCGTTGGGCTACAAAATACCGGAATGCCTAGCCATAGTTGGTTATGATAATCAATCTATTTGCCAAGTCACAACCCCTACCATAACCACAATCGATATACCGATTATGGAACTAGGGCAACGCACTGTAATAGAATTGATAAAATATTTAAATGAAGATTTGAAATTAAAGCGCGACATTATTAAATTACCTACAGAACTTAAAATCAGAGAATCGACCTAACCTTCATAAAGATATAAAAGCTCCATATTCAGTTCATTATCCTTTCAGACAGACACTAAAGAAATTCTAAGGGGTGTAATCCGCCCTGCCTCGGGAATAATTCTTCCTACCCCGGGAATAATCTGACCAACCCCCAGAATGATTCGACTTTCCCGGGAAATAATTCACCTAAACCCAACATAATTCGACTTACCACGGTATGATCCTTCCTGTACAAAAATCCGCTATTCATCTAAAGTATTCATTCTAGTTCCAGGCACCAATCATTGCATTTCATAAAGCTCCCTGGCGGGTATTCGAATTCACATTCGGAGATGAGATTGAAGCCGAGCTTGCGGCAAATTGCGTTAGATGCAGGATTAGTGATCGAAGGGAATGCGTGAATGTATTGGTAATTTCGTTCGGCTTTGATTTTCTCTATCAGTGCCTTCACGGCATGAGATGCGATTCCTTTTCCTTGAAAGGAAGGGAGGACGCTCCAACCGATTTCGTACACGAATTCATCGTTCCGCACTTTTTGCCAGTAGCCAACGGAACCGGCTGCCTTTGCCTCTGGAAACGGGATGATGCTAAACATGCATCCCTTATCACCAATCTGTAGATACCGCTGATGACGCTTCAGGATTTGTTCATTACTTTCTGGTCCGCCAAGATGTTCCATCATTTCTGGGGCATTTAGTTGAAATAGTAATGGAAGGTCTTTATCTTCCCACGGTTTAATTTCCAATCTAGTTTCCGAAATCCGACTCACCCCTGAATTTTATATTTTCTCTTATAATCTTCTTGGCTTAATGCGAGATTCCTTTATTTGACCTTATTATTCTATTACCTTTGTACTGAAGTTTGATTTAAATAAGAATAAAGAGATGAATGTTTCCCATTAAATGCTATAATTTACAGGTGATTCTATCAAATGACAGAGAACGGAGATGAAGAAATGAAATCTTCAGTAAATCAGTTTTCCACTCAATTTGAATGGATATTGAATGTGATCAATGTGGGTGTCCATATTGTGAATAAAGATGGGGATACGGTTTTTTACAATGAAATGATGGCGCATATCGACGGGCTGGATCGTGAGCAGGTGCTGGGGGAGAATATTTTTCAGCTTTATCCTTCATTGACTGATGAATCCAGTACGCTGCATGTAGCCTTGGAAAAAGGCAATGAAACGATTGAGTCCATTCAAACATATGTCAATTTAAAGGAGAAAAAAATAACGTCGATCAATAGTACGTATCCTTTGTATGAGGATGGTGAAATTATTGGGGCAGTGGAAATCGCAAAGGATATTACGAAGGTCATGAATATGTATGACCAAATTGTCGATTTGCGTTCCCAACTGGCCGAGACGCATAGGAAAAATAAGTTCTCTGAAGGGACGGCGACCTATCATTTTAGTGATTTGATCGGCAATAGCCCTGCTTTTAAGCAAGCGATTTCCTTGGCTAAAAAAGCGGCCCGTACACATTCCCCAGTCATGATTTATGGACCAACAGGGACAGGGAAGGAACTGATCGCGCAAAGTATACATAATGTAAGTGCTCAGCGAAATCAGCCTTTCATCGCGCAAAACTGTGCGGCCGTTCCAAAGGAATTGATGGAGGGGCTGCTGTTCGGCACGACGAAAGGGGCTTTTACCGGAGCGATGGATCGCATGGGCATTTTTGAGCAGGCAAATGGCGGTACTCTTTTCCTTGATGAGCTGAATAGCCTCGACCTCGGTCTGCAGGCAAAATTGCTGCGGGTGCTTCAGGAAGGTGAAGTGCGCCGTGTTGGAGGTTCGAAGGAGCAAAAGATTAATGTGAAAATCATTGCTGCGATGAACATTTCTCCGGAAGAGGCGTTGGAGCAGGGAATCATTCGTTCGGATTTGTTTTTTCGCCTCAATGTCGTAACGATCCAGATGCCTTCTCTTTCCGAGCGTAAAACGGATATTCCGGAAATCGTCAATCACTTTATTCAAAAATTCAACAAATCATTTTTTACGGAAGTGCGCGGAATCAGTCAAAAGGCGATGCAGCGGCTTCTTCAATATCCATGGCCCGGGAACATTCGTGAACTGGGACATGCCATCGAGTTAACCTTTAACGTCATGGACGCTGGGGAAGATATGATTGATGAACACCATCTTCCTGCTTATCTTTTCCCTTCAGGAAATTATGCTGCAGCAAATGCACAGAGCCAGCCTTCCCCATTGAAAAACAGGATTGATTTACCTGTCGTTCTTGAAGAAATGGAAAGGGAAATGATCATCAATATGTTCGAGAAATATAACGGGAATATCAGCAAAACGGCAGAAGCCCTCAATATTAAAAGGCAGGGACTGCAATATAAGTTAAACAAGTACGGCATTGAAAAAGTATATACGGCAGGGTCGAAGGAAACCAAGTGAATTCAGTTTTTTTTGGAAACGCTGTCACTGTCGTATCATGATGTAATCTAAAGAGACTTTCAGAATGTAGACAAGCTCGATGAAAATCGAGTTCGTCTACATTTTTTTGCTTGTACAAATTTGGACGTTGATTGGAACGTAGGGCACTCGCTTTCCGCGGGCGGTCCGCCATCGGCACACTCACGCCTGTGGGTCTCCCTTGGACTCGCTATTCCCGCAGGAGTCTCGAACACCCGCTCCAATCAACTATGTTTAAAAATTTGGATAGAACTCCTTTTGTCTACAAACTGGAGGGCTCTTGTGTAAAGAGAGCCTTCTTTTTTATTGCTGGCGCAAAGAATCTGGCTGCAAAAAATTATGCATAATGAAAAATATCTTGCGATTTTAAGCTCGGTTTACCCCCATTTGCTTATGATTTCCTTGTTATCAATGTTGGCATCATTCTTGCGAGAGTATATAGATAAGTTCTAATAATAAGGGGGCATTATTAATGAATTTGATGGGAATGGATGTAAAACATAAAGAATACCTAGGTGGACGCAGGCATTATAATGATATCGAATTATGGAAGGATGTAACGGAAGAGCAGTGGAATGATTGGATCTGGCAATTGACCAATACGATTAAATCACTGGATGATCTGAAAAAGGTCGTCAACTTGACACCGGAGGAAGAGGAAGGAGTCCGGATTTCGACTCAAACGATTCCGTTGAACATTACGCCTTATTATGCTTCTTTGATGAATCCCGATGACCCTCGCTGTCCGATTCGTTTACAGTCTGTACCGCTTTCGGCAGAAATGAACAAGACTAGATATGATTTGGAGGATCCGCTGCATGAGGATGAGGATTCCCCTGTTCCAGGATTGACGCATCGTTATCCGGATCGTGTTCTATTCCTTGTAACGAACCAATGCTCCATGTACTGCAGATATTGTACGCGACGCCGTTTTTCGGGTCAGGTTGGCATGGGTGTTCCCAAGAAACAGCTTGACGGGGCGATTGAATATATCCGGAACACTCCGGAAGTGAGGGACGTCCTGATCTCTGGCGGTGACGGCCTGTTGATCAATGATAAGATCCTTGAATACGTATTGAGTAACCTACGCGCCATCCCGCATGTGGAAATCATCCGGATCGGCACACGTGCACCGGTCGTTTTCCCGCAGAGGATTACGGAAAATTTATGTAATATTCTGAAAAAATACCATCCGGTTTGGTTGAATACGCATTTCAATCATTCACTTGAACTGACGGATGAAGCGAAAAAAGCATGTGATATGCTCTCGATGGCAGGGGTGCCGCTTGGTAATCAGGCAGTCATCCTCGCTGGTATCAACGATAGTGTCCATATCATGAAAAAGCTTATGCATGACTGTGTTAAAGCAAGGGTAAGACCTTATTACATTTATCAATGTGATCTATCTGAAGGGATTGGCCATTTCCGGGCGCCGGTTTCAAAAGGACTGGAAATCATTGAAGCGCTGCGCGGCCATACATCAGGATATGCAGTGCCAACCTTTGTGGTGGATGCTCCTGGCGGCGGCGGAAAGATTGCCTTGACTCCGAATTACCTCCTTTCGCAAAGTCCGGATAAAGTCGTTTTACGGAACTTTGAAGGAGTAATCACAAGCTATCCGGAGCCGAAGAACTATGTTGCCGGCAGTGCGGATGCTTACTTCGATGAAGTGTATGGTACTGCGGATAGGAAAGAAGCCGTCGGGATTTCTGCGCTCATGACGGATGAGAAATTCAACTTGGTGCCAGAGGGCCTTCGTCGTCTTGACAAGAGAAAAGCGTATGAAAGCACTGATGAACATGCTTCCTTGAAGGATCGCCGTGATAAACGGGATGAAATGAAGGAAAAATTAAGGTTGGCCCAAGAAAAAAAGAATGCCTTGGCCGCTAGCGGTTCGGTGAAATCTGATGGCAAGGAGGAATGAAGATGGACTGCTTATGGTGCAATACCCCAAACGTGGAAGAAAGCGAAAAGAAGGATTGTTACTGGATCATGCCTGACGGGAAACGCTCAATAAAAGTCCTTCAAGTTCCGGCCATAAACTGTCCTGAATGCGGAATCTATGTGTCTGATTCGATGAATCAAAAGGTTGATGAAGCCTTATCCATATATGATGTGAGTGAATATCCTGATGAGTTTACGTATGAACAGCTTCTTCAGGCACCTGTCAAAAAATTATTCAATTGGAAATAGAATGCCGGGAGAAGCGGATGATAGGCATCTCTTCTCCCGAATTCTTTAAATAAGGGGGATACATGATGCCTGTTCAAAAGCTGCCTTTTTTCACCCAAATGGAGACCGGGGATTGTTATACGATGGAGCTCTATCATGATCATGCCAATCAGCGCTTACGCATGGATGATTATCGGGGAAATATCAAAAAAGCGATCGATCGGGCCCTTGCCATCGCAAAGGAGCAGGGCTTTACAAAAGTGATACTTAAAGCAAGGAATGAAGATTTATCAGCAGCGTTGGGTCAGGGATTCATGCTGGAAGGAATATTAAGCAAGTATTTCAAAGGGAATGATGCCTATTGCATGGCCTTCTATTTAACGGATGAAAGGCGGACTAGCGACTTTTGGGCCAAGGAAGATATGGTCATCCAAGATGTAACCACAGTTCCTAGACCGATTGCATCCCAGCAAATCCCTGACGGTTATATCCTCCGGTCTGCTACGGAGAAAGATGCACAAGAGCTGGCGAAGCTATATGGTGCCATTTTTGAAACCTACCCTACACCGATGAATGATGAACGATATATCAAGAAAGTGATGGAGGAAGGGACGATCTTTAGTGTTATCGAATATGAAGGAACCATCGTGAGTGCTGCATCCGCTGAAGTGAATGAGATATATCATAATGCTGAGATAACGGACTGTGCAACAATTCCCCAGCATCGAAAGCATGGTTTCATGAAGGTGCTCATCTCCGCATTGGAACAAGAATTGTACAGGAAAAACATTTATTGCTCCTATTCATTGGCCCGTTCATTGTCAATGGGCATGAACGCCGTCTTTCATCAGCTTGGATATGAATATGGCGGCAGATTAACGAAGAACTGTAATATTTGGGATAAGTATGAGGATATGAATATTTGGGGTAAAGATTTATCCCTCAAGTAGGAGGATTTTTCTATGGCTAAATACACATGGGTTGATAAAGAAACGTGCATTGCGTGCGGGGCGTGCGGTTCAACAGGTCCTGAGATTTATGACTATGACGATCAAGGGATCGCTTTCGTCATCCTGGACGATAATCAGGGAATTGCCGAAGTTCCTGAAATCCTGCATGATGACATGCAAGATGCCATGGAAGGCTGCCCTACGGAATCCATCCTGATTCAGGATGAGCCTTTTAGTCTTTTAAGAACGTAATAGATTAATAGATGATGTGTACGAATGTTAAAAGGAGAGATGAAATGGAACGAAATCATTTGATTAAGCCTACTTTAGATCAGGACTATCCCACTATCTCTCATGGGAATGGAATTTATCTTTATGATACAGATGGAAAACAGTATATAGACGGCTCATCAGGAGCGGTCACGGCAAGTATTGGACATGGTGTATTGGATATTGTCGAGGCCATGACGGAGCAGGCCCGCAAGGTTTCTTTTGCATATAGGTCTCATTTTACGAGTGGAGCCGCAGAGGCATTGGCCAAAAAGCTAAGTGAGCTGGCTCCAGGGGATCTGAATTGGTCATTTTTTGTGAACAGTGGATCGGAAGCGACCGAAACGGCAATGAAGATCGCGATTCAACATTGGCAAGAAAAAGGGTTTGAGCGAAAAAATCGTATAATCTCCAGGTGGACCAGTTATCACGGGATCACGATGGGCGCTTTATCGATGTCAGGCCATGTACCAAGAAGAAAACGTTTTGTGCCGCTATTGGAGGATTTTCCTAGCATATCTGCTCCTTATTGCTATCGCTGTCCTCATAATAATGAAACTTCAGGATGCAAGCTTAAGTGTGCAGATGAACTGGAGACAGCCATTCAAAGGGTCGGCTCCGAGAATATCGCAGCCTTCATCGCAGAACCGATAATCGGGGCATCCGCTGGTGCTGTAACACCGCCGGATGGCTACTATCAAAGGATTAAGGAAATCTGCGAAACCTATGACATTCTTTTTATCGCCGATGAGGTAATGACGGGAATCGGCAGGACAGGGAAAATGTTCGCAATGGAACACTGGGGAGTCACCCCGGATATCATCGCATTGGGTAAAGGAATGAGCGCCGGGTATACTCCAATCGCAGCCACGATGATTACTGACCGTGTCATGGAGCCGATTTTAAAAGGCTCGAAATCTATCATGGCTGGACACACATATAGTGCAAACCCTCTATCGGCAGCCATTTCATTGGAAGTGCTTTCCTACATTGAGCGCAATGACCTGGTTCGGGCAGCGGAAGAGAAAGGTCAATATCTGTTTAAGAAGCTGCAAGGCTTGGCTGAGAAATTCGACATCATCGGTGATGTTAGAGGGAAAGGGCTTCTCCTTGGACTTGAGTTTGTCTCAGATCGGGTGTCAAAAACGCCATTCGACTTGCAAATCGGCCTGACTCCAAGGCTTGTCAACAAGGCTTTTGCGAAGGGGTTGATAATCTATCCTGCTGCAGGTGCGATTGAAGGAATCGCTGGTGATGCGGTTATCATATCTCCGCCATTAATCATTACGAATGAAGAAATCGATCGCCTCGTCAAGATACTGGAAGCTTCCCTCGAAGAGTTGCAGCAAGAATTGCACGCGGAAGGTTTGATTGAAGACATGCAGGCTATTTAGGAGGAACGGTATGAAGCAGGTCAGTACGAAGAAAAACAAAATTGTGACCATGGAAGAAGCGCTGGAGCATATTTCCGATGGATGCACACTCATGTATGGCGGATTTGGCGGAGTGGGAACTCCTCCGACGCTTGTACAGGGTATCCTTGACAAGGGCGTTAAGGAATTGACCTTGATTGGCAATGATACTGGATTCCCTGATATCGGCATTGGCCGGCTTGTGACTGCTGAAAGGGCAAAGAAAGTGATCGCCTCGCATATCGGATCCAATCCTAATGCCGGCAAGCTCATGACTGAAGGTAAGCTGCAAGTCGAATTTTCACCGCAGGGTACATTAGCCGAACGGATTCGTGCCGGCGGTGTAGGCTTAGGCGGGATTTTTGTCGATGTCGGGATTGGTACGATAGCCGAAGAAGGCAAGGGCAAGATTGTGATAGAAGGAAAAGAATATTTGGTGGAAACCGCTTTGACGGCAGAGGTCAGCATCGTCCATGCCAAAAAGGCCGATTCACTTGGGAATTTAGTGTACGACAAGACTGCATGTAATTTCAATCCGCTGGTAGCGATGGCAGGGGCCTTCACGATTGCGGAAGTGGAGGAAATCGTTCCTGCAGGCGAATTGGATCCGGAATGTATTGCCACACCAGGCATTTATGTAGATATGGTGATTCCGACAAAAGGGGTGAATTGGAAATGGGCATGGCAGTAGATGTACGAAATCGCATCGCGAAACGCGCCGCCAAGGAAATCCATGACGGATTGATCGTCAATTTAGGCATCGGCATCCCTACCTTGGTGGCAGATCATATTCCTCAAGATATCCATGTGCTGTTCCATGCGGAAAATGGAGTTCTCGGTACGGGTCCAAGTCCTGATCCCGGAAAAGAAGATCCTGCCCTCTGTAATGCGGGAGGTTTCCCGATCACCACTGTAATGGGAGCTTCTTACTTTGACAGTGCAACGGCATTTGGGATGATCAGGAAAGGATACATCGACATCACCATCCTTGGGGCCCTGGAAGTCAGTGAAAAAGGGGATTTGGCGAATTGGATCGTCCCAGGAAAGCGGGTGCCGGGTATGGGCGGGGCAATGGAACTTGCCCAGAAAGCCAAAAAGGTGATCGTCCTGATGAATCACGTGAATAAGCAGGGTGAATCTAAGATATTGAAGACATGTACGCTGCCATTGACGGCAAGAAAGAGTGTGGATTTAATCATTACTGATATGGCTGTCATGGAAGTTACAGAAGAGGGATTGGTGCTTAAGGAAGTCATGGCGCCATATACCGTGGATGATGTGATAAGGAATACAGAGGCATCATTGAAAATCCATGCTGCCGTCAACATCATTGAATAGGTAAGAGGAGGAAAAAAGCTTGAATGAGGTTGTCATCGTTTCTGGAGCGCGAACTGCAGTTGGATCCTTTGGAAAATCACTCAGGAATGTTAAAGCTACCGAATTGGGCCGTCAAGTATTGGAAGGTTTAATGGAGAATTCCGGTTTGGGTAAAGAAAAAGTCAATGAAGTGATTTTCGGACACGGCTATGTCCACGGAGGCGGACTTAACTCGGCACGAATTTCGTCGCAGCTGGCATGTTTCCCACACAGTGTCCCAGGACACGTTGTAATCAAAGCATGTGGATCAGGTTTAAAGGCCATTACCAACGCCGCTTTAACTATCGCTGCTGGTCAAGAAGACGTCATTATTGCCGGCGGAGTGGAGAGCATGAGCAATGTGCCTTATATCGTGAAAAATAGATGGGGCGGTAAATTTGGAAACTTAACGATGGAGGATGCTCTGCTGGCAGATGGATTAATATGTTCCTTGGAAAATGACCATATGGGAATCACTGCCGAGCGCTTGGCTGAAAAATATGGTATCCGTCGTGAAGAACAGGATCAATTTGCTTATCAAAGCCACAAGAAGGCTTGGAAAGCTATAGAAGAGGGTCGCTTTAATAGAGAAATTATTTCGCTTAAAATCAAGGATCGAAAAGGGTTTCAAATCTTCAACCAAGACGAAGGGGTACGCGAGGACATTCATCTAGATCAACTAGCCAGTCTTCAGACAGTATTCAAAAATGAAGGAACCATTACGGCAGGAAATGCCTGTCCTATGAATGATGGGGCTGCAGCTGTACTTTTAATGTCCAAGCAGCAAGCAGAAGAAAAGGGATTAAAACCGCTCTTGAAAATAAAGGCTTTTGCCAGTGCAGGAGTTGAACCTGGAGTTATGGGGATTGGACCAGTACCCGCTACTCGAAAGGCATTGGAAAAAGCAGGTCTATCGTTAGGGGATATCGGACTGATTGAACTTAATGAAGCCTTTGCTGCCCAAGCACTTGCAGTGATCAAGGAGTTAGATTTGAATCCGGATATTGTCAATGTCAATGGGGGGGCAATTGCACTTGGTCACCCTGTAGGAGCAACAGGTGCAAAATTGACAGTCACACTGATGCATGAAATGTTGCGTTCACAAGTTAAGTACGGAATGGTAACGTTGTGTATGGCAGGCGGAATGGGACTTTCAGTAATCTATGAGAATATGTGTAATTAAGGAGGATAATCGTGCCGGATATACAAAAACGGATAAACCAATGGATCAAGGATCATCGGGAAGAAGGAACGAACCTATTGCAAAAAATGGTACAAGCCCCGAGTACACAAGGAAATGAAGCGGGGGCACAGGCCATCGTCGCCCAAAAGCTGCAGGAAATGGGTTTGCAGATCGATAGTTGGGAACCAGACGGCAGCGAGCTGAAAAAGCATTCTTATTTCTATTCTCCGCGCAGTGAATTTTCCAACAGCCCCAATGTGGTGGGTATCATGAAAGGGACTGGAGGCGGACGTTCCATCATCTTGAACGGACACATCGATGTCGTTCCGGACGGAGACCGAGATCAGTGGGACGACGACCCATATAGCGGAGCGATTAAGAATGGAAGAATGTTTGGACGCGGCGTAACCGATATGAAGGGTGGAAATGTATCGCTGATCCTGGCGATGCAGGCTTTGAAGGAAAATGGCATCCAATTAAAAGGAGATGTCATATTTCAAAGTGTAATTGAAGAAGAAAGCGGCGGTGCCGGAACATTAGCGGCTGTCCTTAGAGGGTATAAAGCCGATGCCGCCCTGATTCCTGAACCGACGAATATGAGGATCTTCCCGAAACAGCAGGGTTCGATGTGGTTCCGAATCCATGTTAAAGGCCGGTCAGCCCATGGAGGAACAAGGTATGAAGGCGTTAGTGCGATTGAAAAAAGCATGACTGTCATCAATCATATTCGTGCCTTAGAAGAAAAGCGAAATGCACGTATCAGTGATCCGCTCTATCAGAATACGCCCATTCCGATTCCAATCAATCTAGGTGTCATTGAAGGCGGTAATTGGCCGTCATCCGTTCCCGACCTTGTGAAAGTCGAAGGAAGGATGGGGGTTGCGCCGGAAGAAACGATGGAGCAGGCGAAAGACGAAATGGCTGCCTGGTTATTGCAGCTCGGGGAAGCGGACCAATGGTTCAAGGAAAACCCGCCCGTATTGGAATGGTTCGGGGCACGCTGGGTTCCAGGGTCAATTGATGTCGAGCACGAACTGATGAATGCACTTGTTCATCAATATCGGCAAGTTGCCGGACAGGACCCGGTCATTGAAGCCTCCCCATGGGGAACGGATGGGGGATTGCTGACACATGTCGGTGAAACGCCAGCTATCGTTTTCGGACCAGGAGTAACCGAGGTTGCCCACTATCCAAATGAATACATCCTGCTTGACAACGTGTTCTCCACAGCCGAAATCATTGCGCTTACTCTAATTCAATGGTGTGGAATGGAGACTGAGCAGGATGCGGTCACCCAATCCGGGACTAGGGAGACGATACTAGGAAATGGCAATTAAACTGGATGGCATCCCAGCAAGTGAAGCGAACGATTAAGTTTTTCACAAAGCGGTTGTTAAAAAACTCTTTTATTCTTGAACTTTTAACTTTAAAAGAAAATGAGGTAGGAACCTTATGGACATGAATCTCATTGATAATGAAGAACCGACAGTTAAAAGGAATCCCATTGATAATCAAGAACCGACAGTTAAAAGGCAACTGAAAGCAAGACATATGACCATGATTGCCATCGGCGGTTCAATAGGAACCGGATTATTCCTGGCGAGCGGGGCAACCATCCAGAGCGCAGGGCCCGGCGGTGCCCTCGCTGCCTATGCCTGCATTGGGATCATGGTTTATTTCCTGATGACGAGCTTAGGGGAAATGGCGACATATATGCCTGTGTCGGGATCCTTTTCCACCTATGCCACACGCTTTGTTGATCCCGCATTCGGCTTTGCACTTGGCTGGAATTATTGGTTTAACTGGGCAGTCACCCTTGCCGTGGAAATAGCTGCAGCAGCCATCATCATGAAATTCTGGCTCCCTGATGTACCCAGCCTGATTTGGAGTGCCTTATTTCTTGGAATCGTCTTCACCCTCAACGCCCTATCCATTAAAAGCTATGGTGAATCTGAATATTGGTTTGCACTAATAAAAGTCATTGCCATCATTTGCTTCATCATTATTGGTTTAATGACCATATTGGGGATTTTTGGCGGAAAGGTGATCGGATTTGAAAACTTCACCATGGATGAGGCACCATTCAAGGGAGGATTTTTATCGATCATCTCAATCTTTCTAATCGCGGGATTTTCTTTTCAAGGCACAGAACTGGTTGGTATTGCTGCCGGGGAAAGTGAAGAACCCGAAAAAAACGTTCCGAATGCAATCCGCCAAGTATTTTGGCGCATCCTATTATTTTACATCGGGGCCATCCTGATACTTGGTCTCTTAATACCGTATACAAGTCCAAGCTTGTTGAACGGAAATGTCGAAAACATTTCTGTAAGCCCTTTCACGCTTGTCTTTGAACGGGCAGGGCTGGCATTCGCGGCATCCGTCATGAATGCGGTCGTGTTAACTTCCTTACTGTCCGCCGGAAACTCAGGGCTATATGCATCAACGCGGATGTTATGGTCGATGGCAAAAGATCATCAAGCTCCCAAATTCCTGGCCAAAGTCAACCGCAGGGGGATCCCGATGAATGCCTTGATCATGACATCCTTAATTGGAGGATTCGCCTTCTTGACCTCCATTTTCGGAGACCATGTATTTACATGGCTATTGAACGCATCCGGGCTGACTGGCTTCATCGCCTGGATTGGAATCGCCATAAGCCATTATCGCTTTAGACGTGCCTATGTTGCGCAGGGTGGTGACCTAAACGAACTGAAATATAAAGCAAAATGGTTTCCATTCGGTCCGATTCTTTCATTCACCCTGTGCATGCTCGTCATAGCAGGACAGAACTATGGAGCATTCCTAAGCGGCAGCATCGACTGGTATGGTGTCGCAGTCTCCTATATCGGACTACCGATATTCCTGGCAGTCTGGTTAGGATACAAGATTTATCACAAGACCAAATTAATAGCATTAAAAGATTGTCAATTCGATAAATCAGATGTGGCTTGATACCAATGGAAAAAACCTGAGCTCCCCTTTGGGGACTCAGGTTTTTTTATGAAGATTTGTATCGAAATCGAAATATATCTTCGAAAATCGGAATATATCTGCGAAAATAGGATTATATCTGCGAAAATAGAAATATATCTTCGAAAATCGGAATATATCTGCGAAAAACGGAATATATCTGCGGAAATCGAATTATATCTGCGAAACGGCATTTATCTCATCTTAAATCATTTTTTAAAGCTGAATAATTGGGGAAGTGGTGCAATATTATGCTATGTACGATTATACTGTGGATGAAAGGAAACTGATGATGAAAGAGGCGTTTCGCGGTTCTGGAATTGGAGTCATTTTCATGGCGGTCTTCGGAACACTGTGGGCGGGTACCGGTGTAATGGGATTGCAGGGGTGGGGGTTTCCCTACGTGGAACTCGCAGTCATATTCGTGGGAATCATCATGGTTATCGTTGGCATTTCATTAATACATGCATCACAAAAAATGTCCAATCAAGTTTCAGATGATGGGGCAAGACGTCTTAAGCGTATCGGATTTTTGTTTAATATGGTCTTCATTGCCGAAGGTTTGCTGATCGGGATTGCCATTGCCATCTGTAACTTGATCAATCAGACCGATCTTATACCGGGAGTCATTGCCATTATTGTAGGGATTCATTTTTTACCATTGGCGTCACTTTTCCAAATCAAGGTTTATTATGCAACAGGTGTGCTTCTCTGTTTATTGGCGCTTATTACATGGCTGATAGTGCCAGACACCGTCATGCTTGGGGAGTATCAAATCCTTGCACCGTTATCATTGCTCGGCTTTGGATGCGCGCTAATACTCTGGACCACTGGACTTACGCTATGGCTTGGAATAAAGAATTCAAGTCGAACGATAGCCGATGAAGAATGAATCAATGAAAAAACCCGTCATGGCGAACGGGTTTTTTCATTTGATTTTTCATCCAGGTCAAGAGCCTGACAATTTGAAATGGTTCATTCCAAACGAGAATGAAACTTAAAAGAAAGAATGCAGCCACAGCCAAAAATTTCGACATTCCTCTTTCATTTTTATACATGGCCCCTAAGCTGCATAACATACCAATTAGCAACGCACCGAATCCTGAAATCATAAGCAGCTCGGACGCTTTTGAAAAAGCAAGGGAACAGCAAAATGATAGGATACCAATCACTGCAAATGCGATTGACCAATTGCTTAAACGTTTCATAGAGACTCCTTTTTTACTAATTATACCAATTTGGTGTTAGTAATGGAATGAAAAAAATTGAGGTTGTCACTTATGGGAATATATTGTAATATATATAACAATATAAAATTTTAGAAGCATTGATAAGGACATGAATCATTTTTACGGTCTGCAGAGAGGGAAGGGCAGCTGCGAACTTCCTGGCTTAGGAAACTGATTTACCGCCTTTGAGCCATATCGGTGAACAAGAGTAACTGATATCGTCTAAGCTGCGTTACAGCTCTAGAGCCATGAGTATTTTTTGCTTATGGGAAATTGGGTGGAATCACGGGTAAACGCACTCGTCCCTTACATAGGGATGGGTGCGTTTTTTATTATTATAATTATTGCCATGATAAGGACATGAATCATTTTTACGGTCTGCAGAGAGGGAAGGATAGCTGCGAACTTCCTGGCTTAGGAAATTGATTTACCGCCTTTGAGCTATATCGGTGAACAAGAGTAACTGATATCGTCTAAGCTGCGTTACAAGCTCCAGAGCCATGAGTGTTTTTTGCTTATGGGAAATTGGGTGGAACCACGGGTAAGCGCACTCGTCCCTTGCATAGGGATGTGTGCGTTTTTTTCTATATAAAAATATGGCGATGATAAGGACATGAATCATTTTTACGGTCTGCAGAGAGGGAAGGGCAGCTGCGAACTTCCTGGCTTAGGAAACTGATTTACCGCCTTTGAGCTATATCGGTGAACAAAAAGTAACTGATATCGTCTAAGCTGCGTTACAAGCTCCAGAGCCATGAGTGTTTTTTGCTTATGGGAAATTGGGTGGAACCACGGGTAAACGCACTCGTCCCTTGCATAGGGATGTGTGCGTTTTTTTATTATTAAAAAGGGGTGTTTATGTGATGGGTGAAAAAATGATTAAAGTACAATTCCCGGATGGGCAGCAAAAGGAGTATCCGCAAGGGATCACAGTGGAAAGTGTGGCAAGCTCAATCAGCTCAAGTTTAAGGAAAAAGGCAGTAGCTGGAAAACTGGATAAGCAACTGGTTGATCTAAGTCACATGCTTAATAAAGATGGCGAACTGTCGATCTTGACTCTCGATTCGGATGAAGGATTACAAGTATTACGGCATACAGCGGCGCATGTTTTGGCACAGGCTGTAAAAAGATTATACAAAAATGTGGAATTAGGGATGGGACCAGTCGTGGAAGACGGTTTTTACTATGACTTTAAGTTAGACCATCCTTTGAGCTCAGAAGATCTGCAAGCCATTGAAAAAGAGATGGAACATATCATAAGTGAAAATCTGGAAATTAAAAGGATCGAAGTGACATATGAAGAAGCTGTGAAGTTATTCGAGGGCAGAGGGGAGTCATTCAAGTTGGATATAGCCAAGAACATCCCCAATGGTGAAAAATTAACGCTCTATCAACAGGGGGAATTCATCGATCTTTGCAGAGGGCCGCACCTTCCATCCACATCATTTGTAAAATCATTCAGATTGACTCGTGTATCTGGTGCCTATTGGCGGGGAGACAATCAAAATGAAGTTCTCCAAAGGGTGTATGGCGTGGCTTTTCGAAAGAATAAGGATTTACAGGATCATTTTAAATTCCTGGAAGAAGCGGCCAAACGCGATCACCGTAAATTAGGGAAGCAGTTGGAGTTATTCATGTTTTCGGAGGAAGCCCCTGGAATGCCATTTTATTTACCGAAAGGACAAATCGTTAGAAATGAATTGGAGAAGTTCTCGCGGGAGCTTCAGACTGAAGCTGATTACGACGAAGTTCGGACTCCTTTCATGATGAACCAGCGGTTATGGGAACAATCGGGCCACTGGGATCATTATCACGAGAATATGTACTTCACTGAGGTGGATCAAACAAAATTCGCGATGAAGCCAATGAACTGTCCGGGTCATATGCTTATATTCAAAAACAGTCTTTATTCTTACAGGGATTTACCCATCCGGATGGCCGAATTCGGTCAAGTCCACCGGCATGAATATAGCGGTGCATTGAACGGGATGCTGCGTGTCCGTACATTTTGTCAGGATGATGCCCACATCTATGTACGGCAGGATCAAATCGAAAGTGAAATTAAACAAGTGTTTCATCTGATCGATAAGGTGTATCGCACTTTTGGATTCGAGTATTCCGTGGAGCTCTCGACTCGTCCGGAGGATTCAATGGGCGATGAATCCCTTTGGGAAGCTTCTGAAACAGCCCTGAAAAATGTTCTGGAAAGCATCGGGATACAATATCAAGTAAATGAAGGGGACGGGGCATTTTATGGACCAAAAATTGATTTTCATATTAAAGATGCATTAAAACGAAGCCACCAATGTGCAACAATCCAACTTGATTTTCAAATGCCCGACAAATTTGATCTGACTTATATCGATGAAAATAATGAAAAAGTCCGTCCGGTCGTCATTCATCGTGCCATCTTTGGATCGATCGATCGATTTTTTGGAATCCTGATAGAACATTTTGCCGGTGCTTTTCCAGTATGGCTCGCCCCGGTGCAAGTACAGATCATCCCTGTCTCACAAGTTCATCTGGATTATTGTTTACAGGTTCAAAAAGCACTGAAGAATCAAGGCATAAGAGTGAAAATCGATGATCGGAATGAAAAGCTGGGGTATAAAGTCAGGGAAGCACAAATGGGGAAAATCCCATATATGCTGGTCCTTGGAGATAAAGAAGAAAAAGAAAATGAAGTAAATGTCCGTAAATACGGGGAACAAGAATTTGAAAATGTCACAATAGAAACGTTCATCAAGAATATGGTCCAGCAAATAAAAGAACGCAGCATCTAACAGGAAAGCAGCTTAAATTGGAATTCACGAGTAAAAGCGAGAAACTCACGAGTAAAAGCACGTAATTCACGAGTAAATGGAATAAGAAAAGACAGCCGAATAAATCGGCTGTTTCTTTTTATCTACAAATCCATACCCAGCCAACACCAGGAATGAACTGCTGAAAACAGTTACCCCCCGGGCCGCCTTGACCGCCGCCACCGACAGGGCAGGTTAACCTTATTGTAATCCAACTATATCTATATGATGTACCTCATTTGGTATGCCGCCTTCGAGTATCTGTACCATTCCAGTTAGTATTATTTATCCCCATTAAAATAAAGGTGTGCTGGGTGTTACCCCAAAAACCTCTGAAGCAATGACCTTGCCGGCCTGCGTTTAAATGGCTCTAAATAGTGGCTACTGGAACCAGTGTTTGTACTGGCAGTCTGTCATCATAATAAGGCAAATTAGCATAAGAATTATCGTAATAATATGGAACATTATAAGAGTAATAGCCGTCATTCAAGAAATCCTCCCTTTGTGTTTACCCTTTCAGGACATGAACAATGAGGGATAATAAAATAGGCGGCCTATTTTATATAAAAGAAATTTATTCGAATTCACGAGTTAATGCTCAACTTCTTATGTAAATAAAACCTTGGCTGCCTGGATGGCAAAGTATAGGCCGATTCCTATAAGGGATATCCCCGAAATGATCGAGATGCCCATTAGAATGGGTTTGGATAAAAAGCGTCTGAAGGTGCTGGCGATGATGGCCATTACGAAATCCCAGGTTAAGAGGCCGACAAGGATTCCTGAGCTGTATAAAAGTAAATCATCCATATCATATTTTGAAGCGGAGTTTGCGAGAATGGAGCCGTAAATCCCCAGCCAAAACAAAATGGATAAAGGATTCGAAAGGGACATGATGAATCCTGTCAGGAATGAAGAAAAAAGGGAATCTTTCGCTTTTCGTGCATTCACTTCAATCTTCCCTGCACTTAGCAGGCTTTCGATTCCGGTATAGGTCAGGACGAAAAATCCAAAAAGCCATAAAAATGTCTTCATGAAGGAGTTGTCCAAAAAGTGGACGACACCGAAAAAGACGAGGGCTATAAAAACAAAATCCGCTAAAATGGCACCCCAGCCAAATACCCAGGCATGCCAAAAACCCTTCTTGATTCCTTTGTCCAATTGAGCAGCGTTTATGGGACCGATAGGAGCCGCCAGTGATAAACCTAATAATACAAAGCTGAAAAAAACACCCAATTCATCACCTCATCGTTTATACATCTTCGCTTATTTGAATGTATTCAAACATTTGGACTTGTACCACCTTTTTAGTCCTATTTTTTAAGTTTAGTCCGCCTTGTCTGACCTGGTGTTTTTGTAACAACATAGAAAACTCCTTCATAATGTAATTTAGTCAAATGGAAAGAAGCCAATTTTAGTGCATGCGCTATTCAAAGCGGAATTGGAGGAGAATTATGCCTGAATTATCAATGCCGAATAAATATAAAACAATTCTTGATATCATGCATACTGATATTGCAATAAATGAAATGAAGGATCATTTTGAAGAAGGACTTTCAAATGCGTTAAACCTTATTAAAGTATCAGCCCCTTTCGTTTTACATGAAGGTAATGGCATCAATGACAATTTAAATGGTGTGGAGCGGATTCTTACCTTTGATGCTCTGGATATTAAGAATAAACATATAGAAGTGGTTCAATCTTTGGCAAAGTGGAAAAGAATCACTCTTTCAAGGTATGGTTTGGCTTGTGATGAAGGCATTTACACAAATATGAATGCAATAAGACGTGATGAAAAACTGGATCATTTACACTCGTTATTTGTGGATCAATGGGACTGGGAGAAAGTCATAACGAAAGAACAACGTAACGTGGATACATTAATATCCGAAGTGAAAAAAATATATGGTGCCATTAAATCGACCGAACGTTATATGTTTGAATTCCATCATCTGCTTACGCCTGTGTTACCTGAGGACATTCACTTCATTACGACCCAGGAGTTGGAGCATTTATACCCGGATCTTACTCCGAAGGAAAGAGAGAACGTGGCAGCGAAGAAATATGGTGCAATTTTCATTATGAAAATTGGCGGAGCGTTACAATCGGGGGAAAAGCATGATGGACGTTCACCGGATTATGATGATTGGGATCTAAATGGAGATATCGTTTTATGGAACCCACTCTTGGAATGTGCTTTTGAGGTTTCTTCAATGGGCATTCGAGTAGATGAAAAGTCATTGTTAAAACAATTAAGATTATCCAAAAACGAAAATCGTAAGGTGCTGGATTATCATAAGGCCGTATTGGAAGGAAAGCTTCCGTATTCAATAGGCGGGGGAATAGGGCAATCCAGATTATGCATGTTTTTGTTGAAGAAAGCACATATTGGCGAGGTTCAGGTTTCGGTATGGAATGACCAAATAATAGAGGAATGTGAAAAAAGGAATATTATTCTTTTATAAAGACGAAAGAACTCAAACCATTCTTAAACAGAATGGTTTTTTTGTTTTAAAGGGAATAGGGGTAATTTTGGGAGAAGCGTAACTGAATAAATGTTTCTGCACTATAACATAATAATTTAAGACATCTAATATATGATGCAAAACAAATGGGTTTCACAAATGGTTACCTTTTATGCAATAAGTTGCTTTTATAATGGATGAGGAGTGTAAGTATGGAAGGTCATGAGAAGCAAAATAAAGATGTAAGCGTGTGGTGCTTGATCAGTATGGCATCGATTCCATTGGTTATGACACTTGGAAATTCAATGCTTATCCCGGTTTTGCCCATTTTCGAGGAAAAGGTGGGGATATCTTCATTTCAATCAAGTATGGTGATAACAAGCTATTCCGTTGCATCCATCTTTTTAATTCCCATTGCTGGTTATTTATCAGATCGATTCGGACGGAAAATGGTCATTCTGCCAAGCTTGATCCTAGCCCTTATCGGTGGTTTGATAGCTGGTTATGCGTCATGGAAAATGGAAAATCCCTATACATGGATCATCATTGGCAGGGTATTGCAAGGGATTGGGGCGTCTGGGGCCTCGCCCATCATTTTGCCTTTGGTGGGGGATTTATACAAAGATGATGATGAAAAAACGAGTTCTTGTTTGGGAATCATAGAAACCTCGAATACGTTTGGGAAAGTGCTAAGTCCAATATTAGGTTCCCTGTTTGCTGCATTTATCTGGTTTTTACCATTCTTCTCGATTTCATTCTTCAGTTTAATATCTATTGTTTTGGTCTTTTTCTTTATAAAGGTACCAAAGGAGAAGGATGAGCCGAAAAAATTCAAGGATTTCTGGCATGATACGAAAAAAATATTCAAGAAGGAAGGGAAATGGTTATATACGGTTTTCCTGATTGGTGTCTTTGTCATGTTGGTTTTGTTCGGTGTTCTTTTCTTTTTGTCTGATAATCTGGAAAAAATCCATGATTTGCATGGAATCAAAAAAGGTTTAGTGATAGCGATCCCGCTATTTTTTCTTTGCGTATCTTCTTATGTTGCAGGGAAAAAAATTAAGGGGGAATTACCAATCATGAAAAAGATCATCATGATCAGTTTAGCTGTCCTTTCAATCAGCCTTGTATTTGTCGGTTTTACTAAAAACAGGGTCGTCCTTCTATTGGTAATAACAAGCTTGGTGGGCATAGCAATTGGTGCTTTATTGCCGACACTCGACGCAATCATCACTCAAAATATAGAAAAGGAACAGCGGGGGACGATAACCTCCTTCTACATGTCATCAAGGTTCATCGGCGTTGCGGCAGGCCCTCCGGTCATGTCCCTTGTCATGAAAAATCATATCAATATGACCTATATCATTTCTGGGATCATTGGTATAGGCATCGTATTGATTGTTATGAAATTCATTAGTTCAGACAAAAAAGAAGCTGCTGCCTAATCGGCTTCAATACATCTCAAGAAAGCCGGGCTTTCCCACGGCTTTTTTTGTGAATTGGGAAATTTTTTTGGCATGTGGTTATAGGGAGAGGGTTGTCACATAAAATGTACAAGTCATGAACTAGCTCGAAGGAGTGATGCTTTTTGAGTGTACATTTACTGCTAAGTTACTTTTTCTTAGGACTTACCCTTGCAGCACCGATCGGTCCGGTGAACTCCGCTCGTATCGATAAAGGAATCAAGAACGGGTTTTGGCATGCCTGGATCGTTGGGGCAGGGTCGATGATTGCAGATGCCTTGTTCATGATTTTAGTATATGTAGGAATGGTGCGGTTTTTAGAAATCCCGATCGTCCTGATATTTCTTTGGCTTTTTGGCGGATTTGTGCTTATTTATTCCGGGGTCGAAAGTATATTACGGGTTAATACGATATTATTAAATGAATACAGGAATAGAGATTCTTTAATTTCCTGTTTTTTGACTGGGTTCATCATGTCCGTGACCAGTCCATTGTCCATTTTATTTTGGTTGGGGATATATGGATCTGTTTTAGCTAAAACGGCTTCAAGTTATGGGACATCCCAACTTTTCATTTATAGCGGGATGATCTTTCTTGGTCTTACCTGCTGGGATTTTTTTGTAGCCGCATTAACGAATGGATTTCGCAGGTTCTTAAATGAAAAAAGCTTAATGGCCATTTCGATCATCTCTGGATTATCATTGGTAGGCTTTGGGGTTTATTTTGCTTATCAAGGCATTTCTGCTGTCCTATCATAAAGGAGAATGCTTCAAGTTATTACATAGCTTATTTGAAAACTTCTTCCTTGCATAATTCATTGTGGCATTATCAACACTATGAATGATGGAAGGGGGTAATGTTATGACAACAAAAGCCAATTGCAGTTCAGCGAAAGGAAAGGCTGTCCAAGATTCCAATGCATCGGGTGAACAACAGGGCGACATGAAATGGTGGCAGCTATCATTGGTCGGGGTAGGCTGTACGATCGGGACAGGGTATTTCCTCGGATCGACCATAGGCATTAAAACGACTGGGCCATCCATTGTATTTTCATTTGTATTGGCTGCACTGGGTACCTATATCGTTTATAATCTGCTTGCCAAGATGACGGCTGCCGATCCTCAAGAAGGTTCTTTTTGTTATTATGCCAATAAAGCATTTGGACGATGGGCGGGCTTTAGCTGTGGCTGGAATTATTGGTCCTCCAATATATTGATCATGGGAAGCCAGCTTACTGCGCTTTCGCTATTATCTCAATTTTGGTTCCCGAAAGTGCCGCTTTGGCTATTTGCATCCGGTTTTGCCATTATTTCAATCGTGGTGGTATTGCTGGGAACAAAAGGGTTCGACAGGGTGGAAAACATCCTTGCTGTAATTAAGACAGCAGCAATCGTAATGTTTATCATCATTGCAATATGTGCCGTTTGCGGCTGGTTCGGTCTTGCTGGAGCGAAACCGCCATCATTTCCGAATACGTTCAATGAATTATTCCCAAAAGGGTTAAAGGGGTTTTGGACATCCCTTATCTATGCCTTTTATGCGTTTGGCGGCATTGAGGTCATTGGATTGATGGCGATGCAGCTTAAAAAGAAAGAAGATGCACCAAAGGCAGGGACGATCATGCTCTTGGTCCTTACCATTATATATGTGGTTTCATTGGGGTTAGCCGTAACCATGATTTCGTTAGGGGCATTCAGTGAAAAAGAAAGCCCATTCGTTTCGGCATTGGACAGTTATCACCTGACATTTTTCCCGCACGTTTTTAATGGTGCGATCATCATTGCCGGTTTCTCGACGATGACCGCTTCACTATTCGGTGTAACCAATTTATTGGTAACGCTATCCAATGATGGGAATGCACCCGCATTATTCATGCAAAAGATCAAGAAATTTAAAGATCTTCCGCTGCCGTCACTGGGGCTTGGAGCCTTAGGTCTTTTAGGATCAATCATCACTGCCTTGCTCCTGCCAGGAAAGATTTATGAATACATTACAACATCTGCTGGTATATTGCTTTTGTATAACTGGGCATTCATCATTCTTTCTTCATTCAAAATCTTGGAAAATAAGATGTGGAGTAAGATTACGGCGGTTTTCGGACTGCTTTTAATTTTAGCGGCCGTAAGTGGAACACTTCTTGAAAAAGAGATACGTCCAGGATTTTTCATCAGCCTTTTATTCATCGTGATCATCGGTCTTGCAGCCGTTTTCATGAAGTTCAAGGTATGGAATAAGAACAAGGCAATGGCCGCAAAAGCAAGTAAATCAGGACTCGATTAAAAAAGGAACTCGACAATTCAAAGTCGAGTTCCTTTCGTTTTTGGCGCTAAATTTCAATGATTATTGGAAGGATCATTGGTTTTTTCTTCGTTTGATTAAAGAGATATTGCCCCAGTTCCTTCTTAATGGTTTGTTTAATGATGTTCCACCGGTATATTTTTTCACTTTGTAAGTCATTGACCGTTTTCGTGACAAGACGATTCACATTCTTAAGGAGGTCCTCGGAATTTTGAACATATACAAATCCACGGGAAATGGTATCAGGTCCTGATACTATTTTTCTTTCCGTCTTGCTAAGTGTTATGACGATGACGAGCATTCCATCTTCGGAAAGCTGCTTACGGTCCCGCAGAACGATTTCTCCAACATCCCCGACGCCAACACCGTCGACAAAGGTATTGCCGGCAGCCACCTTTCTTGTTTGACGGGCAACGGAGTTTTCAATATCCACCACATCACCATTATTGATGATGAAAGTGTGGTCCTTCTCCACCCCGACAGACTCAGCTAACAATCGATGCTGGTGCAGCATCCGATACTCACCGTGAATCGGGATGAAATACTTAGGTTTCATAAGGGTTAGCATGAGCTTTAACTCTTCCTGATATGCATGTCCTGATACATGCATGCCCGTTACAGTCCCAGAACCGTAAATGACCTTGGCACCCAGTTGAAACAGGTTGTCGATGATACGTGAAACATCCCGTTCATTTCCGGGTATTGGTGTGGAGGCAAGAATCACTGTATCATCGGGCAATATGCTCATATCCCGATAATTCGAACTGGAAAGGCGGGAAAGGGCGGCAAACGGCTCTCCTTGACTTCCTGTACATAAAACCGCGACCCTTTCCGGAGCATAACTATCGACTTCTTGTGGTTGGATAAGCATCCCATCAGGAACCTCGAGATAGCCGCGTTCAATGGCAACGGTTACGACGTTCACCATGCTTCGTCCAATCAGGGCCAGTTTCCGGTTTGTCTTCTGTGCAGCGTTCACAACTTGTTGAACACGATTGACATTTGAAGCGAATGTCGAAAGGATGACTTTCTGTTTTGCCTGCATGAAGGCCTCTTCAATATGGCTGCCAACCAGATGCTCCGAGGGACTGGAGCCGGGACGCTCTGCGTTCGTGCTTTCCGATAGTAGAACGAGGACACCTTCACTCCCGATTTTGGCCATTTTATGAATATCGGGATACTGATCATTCATCGGGGTCAAGTCAAACTTGAAGTCCCCTGTATGAACGACCGTGCCTTCCGGCGTATGCATGGTGACTCCGAGGCAATCGGGAATACTATGATTCGTTTTGAAAAAGTCCAGAACCATTTCCCCGAATTCCAGCTTTGAATCCGAATTGATCTGGATTAATTCCGTATCACCCAAAAGGTTATGTTCTTTTAACTTCAATTCAATCAAACCAAGTGTTAAACGTGTGGCATAAATGGGTACATTCAATTTTTTCAAGAAATAGGGGATACCGCCGATATGATCTTCATGCCCATGAGTCACAATCAAAGCGCGTATCTTCTCCTTATTCTCCTGAAGAAAGGAAATATCAGGAATGATCAAATCGACTCCTAATAAACTTTCATCAGGAAACTTTGCACCACAATCAATAATGACGATATCGTTAGAATATTGAATCACATACATGTTTTTACCGATTTCATTCACTCCGCCCAGAGCCAATATGGACAAAGCATTCTCTTTCACACTCAAGTAGATAGACCTCCCTTTATTATGATAAGGATAGTGTTTCCTTAGGTCGCTTTTATAAAACCAACTCTTTTTTAAAATCAGGGCAATTCAAAAAGCCATAAAAAAAACACCTGCCGCTTTCGGTAGGTGCGTATCTTCAATCTTATCGGCTCAAGCAAGAATGGATGCTTTCTTCAAAAGCCTCCATGTATGCTTGGATCTGTGAAGCATATCCAGTTTTCAAAGTGGAAAGCAGACTTTCTATCAAGAATTCTCGCGGTTTGTCTGACTGCATCAGCTCATCTTGGATGAAGTCGACCAATTCAATGGCTCTTCTTCGATCTTCATCGCAAGGAATAGCTTTGTTTATCGCTTTTTTCAATTCCGTGGTGGAATGAAGCAAATCATTATGGCAAGCATCAAGCTGGTTTGTGAATTTTGGAAACCACGTATCCATTAATTCCGGATCAATGATCTGTTCCCCGCTTTCAGCCACTTCATTGACTAAATGGACAATGCGATTCATGCAATAGCGGATAATTTGTATGTCCGGTGTACCGGCGGGATTAGCACGGTAACTAAAATGGCTCATGTGGGTCATCATCGAATGAAAGATAATGACGCTATCTAAAAGATAGGGTTTTTTACTTTCACCGAAGATATCGATAAAACGGTTATACATCCAGCGTAAGCTCAACAATAGCGTCTTATTGATGAATTGTTTTAATTCTTCATCATTGGAAACACGGACTTCTTCGATCAGGATAAGCAATTTGCTTTGCTTGTTCACCATCAATTGCAGTTCGAGCTGCCGGATGAAAATTTCAATATCGGCGGAATCTTGACCAATCAACAGTTTTTCCCGTTCATGGCGGATCTTTGTATAAAAGGAGCGGAAAATGGCTATAAATAATTCACCCTTCGAAGGGAAATAATTATAAAATGTACCTTTTGATATACCGCTGCCGTCTAAAATGTCCTGAATGGACGTCGCTTGGTAGCCTTTGTCAATAAACAGCTTATGAGCCGTATCGATGACATTCTGCCTTCGGTTGTTCATCATATCACCTTATTTTCATTATACTGCTTGTATAAATTTAATCGTACTCTATTTTTCATCACAGCACAAACCCTTATTTAAACCAGTAAATTTTTATTGCAAAAAATGAACTAGGGGTATATTATTGATTTTGTGAGATTGAAATATACCGCTCGTATAATTAAATGAACCAATAGTTTGAATGGAGGAATAGATAAAAAGTGAGTACTGCACAAATAAATGAGAAAAAGGGTTCGTATGGCATTTTGGCCATACTGATGGTCGGTGCGTTCATATCGATACTGAATTCAACCCTTTTAAATATTGCACTGCCATCAATCCAAATAGACCTGGGAATCGAGACTGCCACAGTCCAATGGCTGACAACGGGCTACATGCTCGTGAACGGAATCATGATTCCGACAACTGCCTTCTTAATAAGAAAATATTCGGTGCGTAATCTGTTTCTGACAGCCATGCTCCTATTCTCAATCGGGACGATCGTGGCAGGTGTAGCGCATGTATTCCCGCTATTATTGAGCGCACGTATGGTTCAGGCTGCCGGTTCGGCAATCATGATGCCATTATTAATGAACGTACTTTTAACTTCTTTCCCTGTTGAAAAACGGGGCTCGGCAATGGGACTATTCGGTTTGGTCATGATGTTTGCCCCTGCAATCGGGCCGACGCTTTCAGGCTGGATCATCGAACATTATGATTGGAGAATGCTATTCCATTTCATTACTCCGCTAGCTTTACTAGTGCTTATTTTCGGCTTCTTTAAACTTAAAGACCACAAGGAAAAAGTCGATATCTCAATTGATAAAATATCGGTCATCCTTTCAAGCTTAGGCTTCGGCGGTTTGCTTTACGGATTCAGTTCGGCAGGCAGCAAGGGTTGGGATAGCCTTGAGGTATACGGAACACTGATTGTCGGTGCCATCTCCCTGATCCTTTTCATAACACGCCAGCTTAAAATGGAAACACCAATGCTTGAGTTCAAGATCTTCAAGCACCCGATGTTCGCTTTATCCGCAACGATCTCAATCGTACTGAACATGGCGATGTTCTCGGGGATGATCTTAATTCCGATGTACACACAAACAGTACGTGGCATTTCACCATTCGATTCTGGATTACTGATGCTTCCAGGTGCGTTATTAATGGCCCTCATGTCACCGGTTACCGGTAAGCTTTTCGATAAGTTCGGTGCCCGCATCCTTGCTTCAATCGGTTTGCTTATCACCGTGGTAACCACGTATTTGCTAAGTAAATTATCAATGGAAACTACGTATACAGAAATTATAATCCTGTTTTCCGTTCGTTCCTTCGGGATGTCAATGTCCATGATGCCGATCATGACAAATGGCTTGAACTCGTTGCCAGCCCGCATGAACCCGCACGGTACAGCGATGAATAACACACTGAACCAAATTTCCGGTGCGATCGGTACGGCATTGCTCGTTACGGTCATGTCTAACCGTGCAGCTTCTAGTGCCGAAGATTTAATGACGAAAGCGATGAGCAAATTAACAAGCCAGCCCACCGCTGAGATGATGGGCCAAATGAAAGCCCAAATCGGGATGCAGGCAATGCTGGATGGAATTAACTTCTCCTTCTTTGTATCTACCTTCATTGCCGGTGTGGCGCTGATTCTGGCATTATTCATTAAGCGTGCTTGGCCGGCTGAAGAAAAACCAGCTGTGAAAAAAGATCAAACCGCTTAAATGAAACAATAAAAGGCCCTATGCCACCTGAATCGTTCAGGCAGCATAGGGCTTTTTTTATTCTGCCTTTCACGTTAAGGCCCGTAACGGAATGTAATTCAGGCTGCTGAGGAATGAAGCCAAAGGATGAATAAATGGATGAAGGCAGGAATAAAAGGTGTGAAGGCAGAAATGATCAGATGCAGGATGAAAAAATGGGTGAAGGCATAAAACGTATAATTTACTTATAGTAAACATAGTATTTTAGAGGTTTTTTTAAAATAGATCGAGGTTCAAAATGACGAATCCGATCCTGGGAGTGAACGGAGATGGAAATTCGGGTTAATCAAATTGAGTTGAATGGACTCACGTTTCAATATCGGGAGTGCGGGGATGTTTCTGCACCACCGCTTGTTGTTCTTCATGCGCTGGGAAAAAGTTCGGAATCATGGGACCATGCGGCTGCCGCATTAGGAGAAAGTTTTCGTGTTTTAGCTTTAGATCAACGGGGCCACGGTGGGAGTGCGAGAACGAATACATATACTTTTGAATCGATGCGTGATGATTTGCTTCATTTTGCGGATGCGCTTGATTTGGGAAGGTTTTCGCTAATGGGGCATTCCATGGGGGGGACGGTTTCCTATCTTTTCTCGCAAACTTTTCCTTCGAGGATAGAAAGGTTGATTGTCGAAGACACACCACCTCCTTTCTCGGATAAACCAATGGAGGTTCCTTCCAGGCCTTCTGTCCCGCTGCCGTTTGATTGGCAGGTAGTGCCTTCGATTCTACAGCAGCTTAATGAACCCGATCCCGAATGGTGGGCACGCCTCACCGATATTATGATGCCAACGCTTGTTATCGGGGGCGGGGCCAGCCATATTCCCCAAAACAAATTGCAGGAGGTTTCCGAGCTTATCCCCAATTGCGAATTGGTGACGATAGAGGATGCCGGACACTTTGTCCATGAAGATGATTTACCTGCTTTCTTGTCTGTCGTAAAAAGGTTTCTTTCCAAAGGGCAGGCGCTTTAAGGCGATAGGAGGGTTGCCGGTGCAGCCCTCTTATTTCTGCTTTAAATGGTTTATTTTAAAGACGGCATTTACCGATTTATTATTAAGGATTTCCAGCAGCTGTTCAGCCATATAGTCAGCGCTATATTTAAAGCCAGTGTTGACCCATTCGATGATCATGCCCAATATCGCATATGCTTGGTAACTGGAGGCAAGTTCTTTATTGATCTTAGGGTTCGGCCGGTAATCTTCCAGGTCCTCCACTGGAAGTTTCTTCAACTCATTACAAATCCGTTCCAGTAATGTAGGCCATGCATTCGACTTTAGGATGAGGGTATAAATGTTTGCATGGTTAGCTACATGTTCAAATATTTTGATGACCGAAGCCGTTAGTTCATTGATGGTGAAAGTTTCGGCGTTCTTATAAGGTTCCCGGTAAGATATGATCAAATCGGCAATCACATCCTCCATGACCTCTTCAAGCAGTTCCTCTTTGTACTGATAGTGTTTATAAAATGTACCCCGATTAAGGTCGGCGAGTTCTACAATATCAGTAATCGATATCTCCCTGAAATCCTTACTTTGCATTAAAGAAATGAGGGATTCTTTCAAAGCCATTTTGGATTTCCTGATCCTTCTATCAATCCCAGTATTATTATCAGTCATTTTCTTCATCCTTTGTTCGTTATTGTGCTTTTAATAAACATAATCATCACTTTCTGTTCATTATTCAACATGGAGGACAGCATTTGCTGATTGTATAAGCCTACTGAAACTAATTATACTATAAAGGAAGGTAGATAATGAACATCTGTACAATAAGTAACGCTTCACTAGAATGAATGGGGGAGTTCAAATGAAATTACAAGACAAAGTTGCCGTTGTGACAGGAGCAGCATCAGGCATGGGGAAACAAATTGCCATAGATTATGCTCTAGAAGGAGCTAAAGTCGTCGTATCGGATTTAAATCTTGATGGTGCGAACGATACGGTGGAAGAAATAAAAGCGAATGGCGGAGTGGCCTTTGCCATTAAAACGAACGTAGCGGTGGAGGAAGATATTCAACATTTGATCGATACCACGGTCAGTACGTATGGAACGGTGGATATTTTGGTGAATAACGCGGGTATCATGGATGGCATGGAACCTGCTGGAGACATTGAAGATTCTAAATGGGATCGGATTTTTGCCATTAACACGACAAGCGTCATGCGTTCGACTAGAAAGGTGATGCCAATCTTTTTAGAAAAACAAAAAGGGGTCATCATCAATATTGCTTCTGCTGGCGGTTTGTACGGTGCCCGGGCTGGTGCGGCTTACACTGCCTCTAAACATGCAGTCGTTGGTTTCACGAAAAACACGGGCTACATGTATGCCAATAAAGGGATTCGCTGCAATGCTATAGCACCAGGCGGAGTAGAAACCAATATTGGTTCCAGCATGACGAATATCAATGAGTTTGGCTTCTCTCGCCAACAACTGGGTATGGCTATCAATCCACGAAACGGTAAACCTGAAGAAATCGCTAAAGTGGCATTATTCCTTGCTTCAGACGATTCCAGTTTTGTTAATGGTACTGTCATCGCGGCAGATGCTGGTTGGAGTGCATATTAAGCCATGAATTAAAAAGAATCCATGCATTCCTGCCAGTAAGCAGGGATGCATGTTTTTTTGAGTGGAGCCTTGGCAGGATATTTGGAGGGGGATTGTGGTTAGCTAGCAATTTCCATGAGGGAGGTTTTGACTTCATCGGGTGATTTCAATCGAAAGTGGATTAGTGGGGGCTGGATAGTTCCGCTACTATCCAGTTTTTCTCAAAAAGAATTATGCTATCAATTGGATTTAAAAGATAAGTTGAACTCTGAAATCTCGGAAGCAAAATAGGTTCCCTGAAAAAATCCACTTTCCTTATGAAATAGAATCATTGAGTGATCCATTAGTTTGCTGCGATACCTCGCAAACAATATATTAATGTTCGTGAGAATATTGAAGGACTTTCTGACGGACGTAATCAAGGTGCTTGTACATTTGGCTGAATGCTTCATGTGGATCATGTGCTGCAAGTGCAGCATAGATGGCTTTATGATACTTCACAGTCAGTTCCCGTTCCCTGAATTGAATCAAGCTATTTATTTTATTATGAGTGATCAATAAGGAATCGATCATGCCTTCAATGATGGGATTGTTCGCACTTAAAGCGATGATCTTATGGAATTCTTTATCGGCCTCTCCGTAATCGTTGTCTTCACTATTGGCAATCGTGTCAATCGTAACTTGCAGTTTCTCCAGTTGCTCGTCTGTGATCTTCTCGGCAGCCATTGTTACCAATCCCAACTCCAAAGCCATTCGCGCTTCGATGATCGCTGGTAAATTATCCGTAGCCAACGCAAGCATCACAGAGAATGGATGTGTACCGATTTTATCGTTAAAAAAGGTTCCTTCACGCGTTTTCCGTGTAATGACCCCTAGTGTATCAAGGGCACTGAGCGCCTCACGTAAAACAGGCCGGCTTACTTCAAGTTCTTTCATAAGCTCCATTTCAGGAGGCAGTTTGTCGCCCGCTTTCATTTGGCCAGTAACGAGCAGATGCACGATTTGATCCACGACTTGTTGTGAAAGAGTGTTGCGATGTACCGATTGTACGCCTAATTTCTTTGACGATTCTTCCATTGTGTAACCCCTTTTCTGTTAAATCCTATATGTATTCCTACTGTAAGACTAATTATATAATATAATACACTTATTTGCATGTAGACCTATGTCCAAAAAAAGTAAAATGCGCCGCTCTAAAGAGAGAGACGCACGCATTGTTGGTAAAAAATCATCTGACAAGGCAAGGTGATTTCGGATTGAACTTCCATCCGGAAACCAAGTATTGCATAGCCATTGAATCATCACGGGCACCAAGTCCTTTTTGTTTATAAAGCTGATGTGCCTTCTCGATTTGTTCCATATCCACTTCAATTCCAAGTCCGGGTTTGGAAGGGACATCGACCATTCCGCCGACAATTTTAAAAGGTTCTTTCGTCAAACGCTGCCCATCCTGCCAAATCCAGTGGGTATCGATCGCAGTGATTTTTCCAGGTGCGGCTGCAGCAACGTGTGTAAACATGGCAAGTGAAATATCAAAGTGATTATTCGAGTGTGATCCCCAAGTCAAGCCCCAGTCATTACACATTTGAGCGACACGGACGGAGCCTTGCATCGTCCAAAAATGCGGATCGGCAAGAGGAATGTCCACGGATTGAAGTTGAATGGAGTGCCCCATTTGCCTCCAGTCCGTTGCAATCATATTCGTAGCGGTTGGAAGGCCCGTTGCGCGCCTGAATTCCGTCATGATTTCCCGGGCGGAAAAACCATTTTCCGCTCCGCATGGATCTTCCGCATAAGCCAAAACATGATGTTGATCCCGGCAAAGTTTAATCGCATCCTCAAGCAGCCAGCCGCCATTTGGGTCAAGGGTGATCCTGGCTTCAGGGAAGCGTTCCGCAAGTGCCTTCACCGCTTCGATTTCTTCTTCCCCGCGCAAAACCCCGCCTTTCAATTTAAAATCATTGAACCCATAGCGAGAGTGGGCGGCTTCTGCCAAGCGGACGATCGATTCGGGTGTCAGCGCTTCCTCATGACGGAGGCGAATCCAGTCATCTTCCGCTTCCGGTTCGCTTAAATAACCAAGATCTGTTTTATTGCGGTCACCTACATAAAATAAGTAGCCCAGCATTTCCACTTTATCACGCTGCTGTCCTTCGCCGAGAAGGGCTGCGACTGGAACACCTAAATGTTGGCCAACTAAATCAAGAAGTGCCGCTTCCAATGCTGTTACGGCATGAATGGCAATACGAAGATCGAACGTCTGAAGGCCGCGCCCTCCAGCATCCCGGTCCGCAAACTGCTTGCGGATGGTATTTAGAATGTTGTTGTATGTCCCGATGGACTGGCCGACAACCAATTCTTTAGCATCTTCGAGTGTCTGGCGGATTTTTTCGCCTCCAGGAACTTCACCGACACCCGTATTACCTGCATTGTCTTTTAGAATGACGATGTTCCGAGTGAAATAAGGAGCATGGGCACCACTCAAGTTCAAAAGCATGCCGTCATGGCCCGCAACTGGAATGACGCTCATTTCTGAAATTACCGGTGTGCCGATTTTTACATTATCCTTTAGCAATTGATTGTTCATGATTTTTTCCCCCTGCCAGAATATTTAGTTTACTATGACTTTAACTCTACACGTTTAATTTCACCAACTAGGAATAAATAACTTAAAATCGCGACAAGAGCATTAGCACAAACGAAGACTAGCGCACCATTGAACGACCCTGTAGTGGCAATGATATATCCGATGATAATCGGTGTTGTAATGCCGGCAATGTTACCGAATGTGTTGAAAAGCCCGCCGCTGACACCTGACATTTCCTTTGGTGAGGTATCGGCCACTACCGCCCAGCCGAGTGCCCCGAATCCTTTACCGAAAAACGCAAGGGCCATAACGAAAATGACAACCCATTCCGTATCTACATAATTTGCTGCCACCAAGCTCATCGATAGAATCATCCCAACAACAATTGGCAACTTTCTGGCGACAGTCAATGAGAATCCCTTCCGTAACAAGAAATCCGAGAATGTCCCTCCGAGAATGCCGCCAAAAAACCCACAAATGGCCGGAAGGGAAGCGACGAATCCAACTTCAAGAATGGTCATGCCCCTTTCTTGTACTAGGTACACAGGAAACCATGTCAGGAAAAAGTACGTTAACGTCGTAATGCAATATTGTCCGAGATAAACACCTAACAGCATGCGATTTGATAATAGCTGCTTTATATGATTCCAGTTGACGCCTTTCTTTTCCTCCTTATTTGTACTGGTTTGATCCATATTGATCAAAGCGCCGCCCGCTTCGATATATTCAAGCTCAGCTTTGTTGATGCGTGGATGTTCCTTTGGGCCATAAATCGTTTTCAGCCAGATGAAAGCAACGATGATTCCTAAAGCCCCCATAAAGAAGAAGACGTATTCCCAACCGAATTTATACGTAATGTAACCCATGATCGGTGCAAAGAGAACGGTTGCAAAATACTGGGCCGAATTGAAAGTGGCAGCCGCGGTTCCGCGTTCATGGCTTGGGAACCAGGTGGCAACGATACGGCTGTTGGCCGGAAAGGAAGGGGCTTCCGCCAATCCAACTAAGAAGCGCAGTCCGAACAATACCATGACAGCCGTTCCCGCAGAACCGAAAAAACCGAGAAACCCTTGTAAAAGCGTAAAGGTAGACCATAACGTGATACTCCAAAAATAAACTTTTTTCGAGCCAAAACGGTCTAAAAGCCATCCGCCTGGAATTTGTCCAGCTACATAAGACCAAGCGAAAGCGGAGAAAACATAGCCCATCATGACTGAATCGAGACCAAGCTGACCAGACATGTCCGTACCCGCAATGGATAGCGTCGCACGATCCGCATAATTCAGTGCTGTAACCAAAAAGAGCATAAAGACAATGAACCATCGTGTGCGTGTTTTTTTCTGGGCACTTGGCAGTTTAGGAGATGGTTGAAAAACTTTTTCTTCAGCGTTCATATACTCACTTCCTTAATCGTATTTTATTATATTTTCTAATTGATACCGCTTACAATGTTAACTGTTTCCTCCTTCGTGAAAATTCTTAATATTTAGTTTTGTCCAATGGTAAGACAAATAAAATTGTTTGTCAATAGCTTTTTTTCTTAAAAGTTTTTTCATTTTAGCTCCTTCATTATCGTGTTTTTTGTATATATTAGAAGCGAAATTATCGAGGGATAAAGTAGTGCTTCATTTTTCAGAAAATAAAAAAAATACGATTGACCAGATGGTGTATTTGTCTTACAATAAAACAATAATACACAAGGGGGAATAAAAAATGAATAAGATCCGCAAGGCACCTAAAGGAATTCTCGGATTTCCCGTGGCACCATTCACAACGAGTAATAAGCTTGATGAACAAGCACTCGCCCAAAATATCCAATTTTTATTAGATGAGGGACTAGAAGCTATTTTCGTGGCATGTGCAGCAGCGGAATATCCATCATTAAGTAAAGAGGAATATGAAGCGATGGTCGAGGTAGCCGTATCCGTCACCGCTGGAAAAGTACCTGTATACACAGGGGTAGGCGGGAATATTCAAACTTCCCTCGAACTTGCCAGAATATCTGCGGAAAAAGGGGCAGATGGTTATTTAATATTACCTCCATATCTCGTTACTGGAGAACAGGCAGGTCTGTCGGCTTATTTCAAAGCCATCGCAGAGAGTACAGACTTGAATTCCATCGTATATCAGCGTGATAATGTGGCATTTTCACTTTCAACTTTGGAAGCGCTTGCTGAGGTCCCGCAGGTAGTCGGCGTCAAAGACGGTCTGGGCAATATGGAGTTGAATGGACTCCTTACACAAACCTTCGGAAAACGTTTCGGCTGGCTGAACGGAATGCCGCTTGCGGAAGTTACCATGTCGGCCTACGTTCCACTTGGCTTTGATTCCTATTCATCGGCGATATCCAATTACATCCCGCATATCTCACGAAAGTTCTATAATGGCATTTTGAGCGGAGATCAAGAAACGGTCAATGAAATTTACCAGCAGGTCATCATGCCGATCAACAACATTCGCCGTCAGCGAAAAGGGTATGCCGTTTCTCTCATTAAAGCAGGTATGGAGATTATGGGAATGCCGGTTGGGCAAACAGTCAGATTACCGATTCTTCCGGTGGAAAAAGAACATTATGCAGAAATGCAAACGATATTAGAGAATGCTTTAGATCGTTTTCCAAAAGAAACACCAATTCAATCAATCTAATAAGGGTGGGGATTATATATGATTACTACAGTTCAAACAAAAACGTATCTTAACTATATTAATGGTGAATGGGTTGCTTCCATTTCAAATGAAGTTGAAAAAAGTTTAAACCCGGCAGATAAACAGGCAATTGTCGGTTATGTACAAAAATCCACCAAGGAAGACTTGAACCTGGCAGTGGAAGCAGCGAAAAAGGCGAAAGGTAAATGGCGCAAACTAGCTGGTTCAGAGCGCGGGGAGTATCTATATAAAGCAGCGCAAATTCTTGAAAAGCGGATTGATGAAATCGCAGAATGTGCAACACGGGAAATGGGCAAGACATTTGCTGAAACAAAAGGGGAAACGGCACGCGGTATTGCGATCCTGAAATACTATGCAGGAGAAGGAATGCGTAAGGTGGGGGATGTCATTCCATCCACCGACAGTTCAGCGCTTATGTTCACGACGCGCGTTCCGCTTGGTGTAGTCGGTGTCATTACACCTTGGAATTTCCCGATCGCCATCCCAATCTGGAAGATGGCTCCTGCCCTCGTATATGGGAATACGATTGTGGTGAAGCCAGCCACCGAGACGGCCATCACCTGTGCGAAAATCATGGAGTGTTTTGAAGAAGCCGGTTTCCCGGCGGGTGTTGTCAATATGGTTACAGGGCCGGGCAGTGTCATAGGGCAGGGCATCGCCGATCACGAAGATATAAACGGGATTACCTTTACCGGCTCAAACGGAGTCGGAAAAAGGATTGGACAAGCGGCGTTAGCGCGCGGAGCGAAATACCAGCTTGAAATGGGCGGGAAAAACCCGGTGATCGTTGCAGCGGATGCGGATCTTAACTTGGCTGTAGAAGCAGTCATCACAGGTGCGTTCCGTTCAACGGGGCAAAAATGTACCGCGACAAGCCGTGTCATCGTTGTAGCTGAAGTTTATGAAGAGTTCAAGCAGCTGCTGGTGAAAGAAACGAAAGGCATTTCCATCGGGGATGGATTGGACAGCGGGACATGGATGGGACCATGTGCCAGCGAAAGTCAATTGAATACGGTTCTTTCCTATATCGAAAAAGGAGTGGAAGAAGGTGCTGCACTTCTAATTGGCGGGAAGCGTGCTGAAGAAGGCCCTCAGGCGAATGGCTTTTATGTAGAACCTACGATTTTTGATAATTGCACGTCAGATATGACAATTGTACAGGAAGAAATTTTTGGCCCGGTGATTGCCTTATTGAAAGCTGATTCAGTTGAAGAAGCCCTGCACCTTGCGAACAGCGTGGAATATGGCCTTAGTGCTTCAATTTTCACAGCCAATATCAAACATCTGCTTTCATTTGTTAATGATATGGAAGCGGGATTGATCAGGGTCAACGCCGAGAGCGCAGGCGTTGAATTACAGGCGCCATTTGGCGGCATGAAAAACTCCAGCTCCCACTCCAGGGAACAAGGAGAAGCCGCAAAAGAGTTTTTTACTTCCATTAAAACGGTGTTTGTCAAATAAGGGGAAAAAACAGTATTTTAACTGAAAATTACCGGCACGTGTATGTTTAGTGATGTCTGTTTGCTTTTTTAGAATGAAGGAGTGGTGAAGTGGATACGAAAACGCAACTGACGGAGGTACCGCTTTATATTAAGGTGAATGGGATCGACAATGTCGCCATCGTGGTTAATACGGGAGGCCTGGATCAAGGAACCGTATTCCCTTGTGGGCTTGAATTGAAAGAAAGAGTGCCACAAGGCCACAAAGTGGCTTTAATGGACATAGTCGAGAATGAAGCCATCGTACGCTATGGGGAAGTTATCGGTTATGCTGCTAAATCAATCAGTAAGGGCTGTTGGATTGACGAATCACTGGTGATACTTCCGTCTTCTCCGGATTTAAAGGAATTGCCGGTAGCAAATGATATTCCGAAAACTTTACCCCCGCTTGAAGGGTATACATTCCAAGGGTTCCGCAATGAAGATGGCAGTGTTGGAACCAAGAATATATTGGGCATTACAACAAGCGTCCAATGCGTAGTGGGCGTGCTGGATTTCGTCGTGAACCGGATAAAAAAAGAGCTACTCCCGAAGTATCCCAATGTTGATGATGTTTTCGCCATAAATCACAACTATGGGTGCGGAGTCGCTATCAATGCACCGGAAGCGGTCATTCCCATTCGCACGATACAGAACCTTGCGAAACACCCGAATTTCGGCGGGGAAGCCTTGGTAGTTGGACTGGGGTGTGAAAAACTGTCTCCAATGAGAATAAATCCAAGCGGGGACGATTCAGATATCATTTCACTTCAGGACCAGCAGGGATTTGCGGGAATGGTCCAATCCATTATGGAAATGGCCGAGGAACGTTTAATCAAGTTGAACCGCCGGCAGCGGGAGACATTTCCGGTTTCCGAATTAGTCATCGGCACCCAGTGCGGAGGAAGTGATGCGTTCTCTGGTGTCACAGCTAACCCTGCCGTAGGATATGCTACAGATCTGTTAGTCAGGGCAGGGGCAACCGTTCTATTCTCTGAAGTAACAGAAGTACGGGATGCGATTCATCTATTAACGCCTCGTGCAGTGAATGAAGAAGTGGGGAGAGCTTTAATAAAGGAAATGGATTGGTATGATAACTATCTTGCATTGGGTGATGCCGATCGAAGTGCCAATCCGTCGCCTGGAAACAAAAAGGGCGGGTTGGCCAATGTAGTGGAAAAATCATTAGGCTCCATTGCCAAATCCGGAGGCAGCCCCATTTCAGGCGTTTTGGCTCCAGGTGAAAAAGCAACGGAAAAAGGGCTGATTTTTGCCGCTACACCAGCTAGTGACTTTGTTTGCGGAACACTGCAGCTTGCTTCCGGCATGCACCTTCAAGTTTTTTCAACTGGAAGAGGCACACCTTATAATCTGGCAATGGCTTCCGTCATCAAAGTATCTACACGAAATACATTGACCGAGCAATGGAAAGATCTGATCGATATAAATGCTGGAACTATCGCTACTGGTGAAGCAACCATAGAGGAAGTCGGGTGGGAAATATTTCACCTTATTCTGGAAGTGGCCAGCGGTAAAAAGAAAACCTGGGCAGAGCATTGGGGCCTGCATAATGATTTGGCACTGTTCAATCCTGCGCCAATTACCTAATAATGATTCACTTGACGGACTTCCTTTTATAGGGGGTCCTTTTTTGTTGATCCAATTTTTATGGGTTGATTGAAAAGTAAAAAGACTTCAAAATCCTTCTATTTTAAGTGAATTTTGAAGTCCCCTAAAATAAGGACATTACCATCTATCACTGTATACCTTTTCCTGTACAGGTCACTGAGGACATCGCTGTTTAGGTTATTTGTATAGGTATAAACATCCCGAGGCTGATAAACGAAGGGTGATACTTCTTTATACGTATAAAAAGTGTATCCGTCATATGCCTCGCCAGCGATCTTATACGATTCGAATCGGATTACATAATCACCCTTTCCCCCTTCTCCCTCAATTACATAGTATTCATGACCTAAAAGTAACCGAGGGATAATAGTAAGTACTAATAGCACAAATATAACATTGGCTATAATGGTTGTTACCGTTTTGTTAGTGAAGTATATGTATGAGAAAAACCAAAAGATAAATAGAAAAAGGAAGTCGGGTAGAATCGTACCAAATATAAATTCCTTCCCATCGGATGGAGACACTAAAACAAATCCAATAAATGAAAGGACTATCATAACAAGCCTAAGAAGCGCATAAACTGCTGCTGTTGAAATGAAAAATATACATATTGTACGTTTCATTCCATTCATTCTTATTTTCAACGGTTAATATCACCCCAGTCCAATCTTACTCTACCATAAATATTCTTGGAATTTACAAGAAAAGGATTTTGGTTGAATCAATGCTATTATTTTTCCTCCAGAAAAGAGGACCGCCGTACTATTGGCAGAAGTTATTAATGAAGGAATGATTTACATCAGGGTGATACTGAAGTAAATATGAGGAGGGATCGCATGGTCACATTCAGGAATGCGACGGCAGAAGACTTAAGTGAAATCGTACGGATGCTTGCGGATGATGTATTGGGGAGGGAGAGGGAGCGGTATGAAAATCCGCTTCCTGACAGCTATCTAAAAGCATTTGAATCCATAGCTGCAGATGAAAATAATGAATTGATCGTTGCATGTCTTGGTGAGGAAATCATTGGGGTGCAGCAAATCACATTCACGCCTCATATTACCCATCAAGGCGGCTGGAGGGCTACGATCGAAGGGGTTCGGACGGCATCTGCAGAACGGGGGAAAGGCATTGGCAGCAAGTTGATTCAATATGCGATTGACCGTGCAAAGAAGCGGGGCTGCCATATCATTCAGCTCACGACCGATAAACAGCGGGAAGAAGCGCTGCGATTTTATGAACGGTTAGGATTCAAAGCCACTCATGAAGGCATGAAAATGAAGCTTTAATTCACGGTCTTTTGTCCCCTTTTTTTGTGCACGACAATCCGGCTGGAATTATATGTTAAAATCATTGGTGAGATAGTAATAGATGTATAGATGTTAAAAACTGATGAAAGGGTGAGCTAGATGGAAAACGAAGCATGTATTCAGAAGAGGTACGGTGTAATTAGTTTTACTTCATTCATCATTGGAATCATTTGCTTTTTTACTGTTTTTATTACGCCTATCAGAATGGCCAATTTCGGGAGCATGACTGGTGGTTATATCACATTTTTCCTTACGATTGCCGGCATCGTCCTCTCTGTCATAGGAATTTTGAAGAAAACGGAGAAAAAAATGATTTCCATCATATCATTGGTTTTCTCTTCATCATTCTTTATATTTTGGGTAATCATCATCACTTTGTTGTTAACTGGTGAAATAGAATGGCCACGCAGATCAAATTAGCAGTTGCATTGGTAGAGTTACTGAGTTTTGCTTGAAGATTGGTTGGAGTTGAACCAATTGAACCTTTCGTGATGCTCAGCGGAGCTGAAAAACAGAATGGAGAATCATAGAATGAATGTCAAAGCGGAATTATATTGGAATGAATATTGGCAAGGGAAAGAAGATAAACCCCAGTCAGTCAGTGCATGGCAATTCGGGGCCGATCCCGATGATTTGGCTCAGTTAGTGATGGATGGGATAAAAACGGCTACATGCTCTGGGTATGTTTTTTACGGAGAGGAAAATGAACCATTACCATCCGTGGGTGATTACAGCATTATCTTAAGCAGTGAGGATTTGCCCTTAGCCATCATACAAACAGTGAAAGTCGAAGTATTGCCCATGAACGAAGTGAGTGAAGAGTTTGCGATTGCAGAAGGGGAAGGAGATCGAACCTATACATACTGGTGGGATGCTCATGAGAAATTTTTTAAAGAAGAACTGGACAAAATCGGCCACACCTTTAAAGAAGATATGCTGCTGGTGTGTGAGCGTTTTGAATTGATACATGTAAAGTGAGTGTGGACGGATCGGTCGGAGAGAGCAATAAGTGTTTTTGTTCAGTGATTTGCTATAATAGGTCATTGAATTAAAAAACTTATAGAAAGATAGGTATTTGCATGAAAAAGAAACTGATATTCATTGGATTGGGAATCCTGGTTGTTTTCCTGCTGTTGCTTGGTACGTATAAATTAATGAATTCGAGAACCTATCAGGTGTTCGGTGGATTAACGGATAATGTCGAGACGAATGAAAAAGTGGTCGCTTTGACTTTTGATGATGGCCCATCGAAGAATGTAAATGAGATCCTGCCGTTGTTGGATAAATATGATGTGAAAGCTACGTTCTTCCTGATCGGAAATGAAATCGAAAAGTACCCGGAGGAAGCTGGGAAAATAGCGGAAGCGGGACATCAGATTGGAAATCATACGTATTCCCACAGGCGGATGGTGTTTAAATCGCCTTCTTATATCAAGGCGGAAATCGAGAAAACGGATAAATTGATTCAGAACGCCGGATATAAGGGTGAAATTGATGTCCGGCCTCCAAACGGGAAAAAAATCATAGGTTTGCCTTATTATTTAAATAAAAATGATAGAGAGACCATTACCTGGGATCTGGAACCAGATAGCTATTACACTACCGCTTCTGACAAAGTGAAGTATGTGAAGGAAAATATAAAACCAGGTTCGATCATCCTGATGCATCCGATGTATGATGATACGGGTAAAGAGCTTCAAGCGATTGAAGGGATCTTACGAGAGTTAACGAACGAAGGGTATACGTTTGTGACGGTCAATGAACTTCAGGAAATGTAGTTTTTGGTCCAGACGATTTTCGAAGAATCGGGTTGCTGCGGCAGCCCTTTTTTATTTGATATAAAGAATAGTACAAAACCTGGGCTGCATATTGTTTCTTAACGGAAGGTTGTTGTTAGGGCTTGGATTCGCATGAATTTTTCCTTAGTGGAAATAAAGCTTTTAAAATGGGGCTGGTTACTTGTATCGGAATAAAAACACCGCTCTGATCATGATTTTGTGTTTCCTGTTATTCCTATTTCTTGTGGTGCTCATTTTTCGCCACATCACGGTATACTTCGTGTATAGCTCGGGCATCGGCCCGTTATTACTTATTGGGGTAATGGTTTTGGCTATCGTTATGCTTTTTATCAGAGGGTATAAATAATCGAGTCTGTTTCTTCGAGGCTGCTGCGCAGCCTTTTTTTTGTTTCTTTGAATCAAGAGACATAAAAAAATATAAAAATCAATAAAAAATTAACACTCCAACATTAGTAATATATGGTAAGATTTGAAATGGAATTATTTTCTTCTAAATTTTATTCAGGGGTGATTAGTGCGTGGAGTTTTTTACTAAGTGGTCGTTTAAGAACAAGGCTGCCGTTTCATTGGTAACCATATTTATTTTGATGATAGGAGTTGTCAGTTATTTTAAACTGCCGATGGAATTTTTACCATCTGCTGATAATCCACAAGTTACGATTATCACAATGGGGCAGGGCACCGATTCGAAAACGATGGAAGCACAAGTTACAGATCCGATTGAAAGGGCAGTAACGGGCGTTAAAGGAAAGAGTTCCATATACTCCACTACTGGAGATGGTTTTTCTAAAGTAGATCTATTCTTTGAAGCCGGATCGGATATGAAACAAGCGAAACTGGATGTTCAGGAAGCATTAGGCAGTGTAGCATTGCCGCAAAGCATGGCAAAGCCTACTGTTACACAGTTAAATACATCAATGATTCCCATTTCATTTGTATCAGTTACTTTTAAGGATGGGTTAACAGCTGAAAATATAGACTTTGCCAAGAAAGAATTAGAGCCTTTGTATAAAGATATTAAAGGGGTTTCGGATGTACAGACATTTGGGGTTTCGCAATCCATTCTTTCAGTCAAAGTGGATAATGAAGAATTGGCTAAAAAGAAAGTCTCCATTCAAGATGTCATGAGCGTCCTTAACGGTCAGAATGCAGCTCTGGCCGTAGGCGAAAAAGTGATTGATGGGAAGGCAAGTAACATCAAGGTGATTGGTGATTTAACAAGTATTGAAAAATTAGAAGCGCTGAAGGTCACTCCGAATGTCGCACTTGGAGAGATAGCAAAAGTTGAAGAAGCGAATGATGGCAACCTCATCAGTCGTTTTAATGGAAAGGAAAGCATTGATTTAAGCATTATCAAGGACAGTCAATCAAATGCTGTCACAATCAGTAAAGAGGTTGAAAAAGTAGCAAAAGAAATTAATGAAAAGTATAGTGACCAGAAATCGACCATTTATTTATCTACAGCTGATATGGTGGAGACGTCCGTTCAGACGATGGTAAAAGAAGTTCTGTTAGGTGCGCTATTCGCTACGATTGTAATCATGGTCTTTTTACGGAATGTACGATCTACATTCATTACAATCGTATCCATACCGCTATCTCTTGGCTTTACGTTATTTTTACTGTCATTGTCGGGAGTGACGCTGAATATTTTGACGTTGGGCGGTGTCGCTGTAGCGATCGGGCGCTTGGTGGACGATAGTATTGTCGTTATTGAAAACATTTTCCGGAAAATGCAGCAGGAGAAGATTTCAGTCGAATTGGTGATGGATGCAACGAAAGAAGTGGGAGTGGCAATCACAGCTTCAACCCTTACGACTGTGGCCGTTTTCTTGCCGGTTGCTTTATTGAATGGAGGGCTTCAGGAGTTTCTTCTTCCTTTCGCTTTGACTGTCACTTATTCTTTGCTGGCTTCATTAATTGTGGCATTGACGGTTGTTCCGTTAATGAGCGCAGGATTGCTGAAAAGGACGGAGCTGCCAAAACATCGACCGGCCAAGCGTTTTACGAAGCTGGTTACTTGGTCACTAAACCATAAATGGGTTGTCCTGATTGTTGCGATGCTGTTGTTTGTCGGTTCCATTGGTACATATTTTGCCATGCCAAAAGGGGCGATTGATAATTCTTCAGCAGACTATGTCTCCGTGACATTAACTTATCCAAATGATCAGCCCTATGAGAAAGTAAAGGAAAAAGCGATTGAACTCGAAGAAACGATGCAGGGTATGAGTGAAGTGGATAATATTTTCATGCAATTAGGAAACTCGCCCGAGACAGCACAATATGGCGAAGTCGCATCACCTACAGAAGCGATTTTCGGCATCCTGGTAAAGGATAAAGCAAATGTAGATGCAATCCTGAAAAAAATGGAAAAGGAACAAGAAAACTATCCTGATGCGAAGCTTACGGCCCAAGCCTCTTCCTTTATGATGGGAGCATCAAAGACGAACATTACGATAGATGTGATCGGCAGTAATGTTGAAGATTTGGAACGGACGGCCAATAATGTCAAAGAAAGAATTCAGGATATTAAAGGAATCGAAGAAATTACAACGAACCAGGATGAAAAGAAAACCATTTATTCATTCACGGTAGATCCAGCTAAAGGCAATACAGAACAAATAGGTCAACAATTGGGTATCATGCTTAATAAAACCCCTATCGGCCATATAACTTTACAGGATAAGCAAACACCTGTTGTCCTTGAACCAATCTTGGATCCTAAAAAACCGGAGGATTTAAAAAGCATTCCGATCATGACAGACGGGGGGCTAGCCCCAGTGTCAAAAGTTGCTTCTTTAAAGAGCGAAGAGAGCGCAACAACGCAGTTCCATAAAGATGGAGAAACATATCTCCAATTAACGGCAACGGTCGATCCGGCTAAGCTTTCCGATATTGCAAGCAAAATAAATCTTGAGGTATTTGGAGATAAAGAGAACAAAGGCCTTGATATTCCGGATGATGTAGAGATTTTAGTCGGCGGAGCCAGTGCTCAGCAGACAGATGATTTTTCCGATTTATTCCTTACGATGTTAATATCGATCGGCATTGTCTTTTTAATCATGGTTATAACCTTTAAATCGATCAAAGCACCGATTGCCATTCTATTTTCCTTGCCATTCGCTGCCATTGGAGCGGTATTAGGATTGGTTATCAGTCGAATTCCAGTGGATATTACAGCACTGCTGGGTGCTCTCATGTTAATAGGAATTGTTGTGACAAACGCGATTGTGCTTCTGGATCGAGTCAAACAAAACGAAGAAAAAATGATCATCCGTGATGCGATCGTCGAAGCGACAGCCACAAGATTCCGTCCAATCATAATGACGGCTGTAGCAACGATTTGTGCCATGCTGCCGCTTTTATATAAAAAGGCGGAAACAGGAAGCTTGGTTTCACAAAGCTTGGCGATCGTTGTCATTGGAGGGCTAGCTGTTTCCACACTGCTCACACTGATCGTCATTCCATGTATATACGAATTGCTGTACTATAAAAAATCGAAAAAACAGAGAAGGAAAAAGAGAGAACCCGTTAACGAACAAATCGAGATGTAAGGAAGTTTTAATAAAAAAGTTTGTAGAGAAAAGCAACATTTTCTTTACAAACTTTTTTTCTTTAAAATAATGGTTGACTTCCCTCTAACCTGTAACTAAAATGATTACAACGGGCGATGAACAATCCCAGGAAGCAATCGACTGTACAGTTACTGAATGCCATGTTCTTATATTGATTTTTTTTGCTCGGTGTTGTAACTATTTTGGTTACAAGTTTAGTTGATATTGAAAAGTGAGGGAATATATTATGACAGTGAAAATTAAAGCGTATTCTGATTTTATTTGTCCATTTTGTTTTTTAGGTAAAGGGCCTTTGGACGAAATCGTGAAGGAAAAGGATGTAGAAGTGGAATGGATGCCATTTGAATTGCGTCCTAGTCCATATACGAAAATTGATCCATGGAAGGAACCCGATAAGTTGAATTCATGGGATTCTTACATTCTTCCTGCTGCGAAAAAGCTAGGGGTTGATATGCGTTTACCCCGTGTCTCCCCGCATCCATATACACATTTGGCATTCGAAGGCTGCCATTTTGCAAAGGAGCACGGAAAAGGGAACGAATTCCACAACAGAGTATTTACTGCGTTTTTTCAAGAGGAACAAAATATTGAAGATATAGAAGTGTTGACAAAATTAGCGGGTGAAGTTGAGCTTCCTATAGATGCCTTTAGAGAAGCGTTAGTGTCACGAAAGTATCGGGAAGTGCACCAGCAAGCACTCAAACATGCTTATGAAGAAGCAGATATCAGGGCTGTCCCGACGTTTATTATTGGTGATGAAGTCATTCAAGGACTAGCCAACAAAGAAAGGTTAGCGCAAGTCATTGAGAAGGAAGAAGCAAAAAATAAACAGAATGAATTTGATGGCTTGCAATGTGATGGTATGGGGAATTGCTAATAACGTTTTTACTGTCAGGGAAATGAGAATTTACAACAGTAAGGTCATTTCAAGCTACTTAAAATAGGGCATGATTAGAATACTTACAGAAAAAACCCTTTTATCAAACAATAAAACCTGTTCTTTTACTGTTTAATATAAAAGGGGTATTTTAATGTAATTCTAGTTGAATTGTAGTAATAATATTAGAATCATCAACCCATATATAAGCATTTTTACACTTATGAGTGAAATATCTAATGGCAAAAGTATCTTTTAAACAATCTTTTAAAGTCCAATTGTATAAGGAGAGCGAGATTATTGGCCCCTTTGATGTGTTTTTTAAATAAGCTAACACCTTATCGAACTCCATATCTTCGTATTTCTTTATAAATTCAGGTATTATCTTGTATGATTTTTGTGGTTTCCATTCATATTGTGATTTGCTAATTGTCCCATATAGATTTTTTATTATTGGATTTATGTGACTCGACCTTATCAAGGAGAGAGATTCTTGATTCGGCTTATTTAATATTATTTCTGATGGTACTTCGTTTTCTAATAAAATCTTGGTGTTGTCAAAATGCATAATAATTTCTTCGATGACTTGATTATCAATTCTATCGACAAATAACGAAGTAACACTATTTTCATCTTGGCAACCCAACAGTAAAAAGAATTGAGTTAATAGTGAATATTTTTTTTCGAAATTTGAATTAGGGGTAAATTCCCTGATCTTGAAATCTGAAAAACTGTCTGTATTGTTTTCGAACTGATTATTAGCTTCAGAAGGTTTCAACCATTCCATTAGTAGCCCACCTAGTATGTTTTTTATTTAACCTCAAAATAACTATAACCATTTGCAATGGCTGAATAAGTACCATTTTTTACTGTCCTGAACGTTCCACCAAGTTTTGCACGGTATTTTCCAGCAGACAATCGGTCAGATGATTCATTTCTAATTGTGGAAGTTGGTCGGTTTATAGGATAGCTGAAATTGTGAGTTTTATAATTTTTCCAACCGCCTTTAAGGAATCCGTGATGTTTTTGTATTGTAACTTTTACATTGCTATAAGCTATTACATCTCCACCAACTTGTATTGTCCAAGGGCAATAGGCAGATTTACTTATGACATAACAGCCAACCGTTCCGCGCGCGAAAGAAAGTCCGTATGGAGTGATAACTGATTCATTTCCATTAGAAAGGCTATTTGGTGAATAATCAGTGTTTGCAAGATTTGGTAGTGAATCCAGGTCTATTGTTGGCTCTGCCTCTTGTATTATTACTTCTGTTAATTCTTTAGATGGACCTGTTTCTTCTGCTTTTGATTGATTAGGAAAACTAGTGAACAAAAGTACTGAAAATAAAAATAGAAAAAGCACTTTTCTCATCATAATAACCCCCTAAATAATTATTTTCCATAATAAAATCATATATTTATGGATTTATTACAAAAACTAAAAGGCAGATATAATCATCGGAAGGTGTTATTTTGTTTTGTTATATATACCTATATAGTTAAATTATTACATAGTGTATCATGTTTTTTTGTGAAAACATAGGTTGTTTTACCTAGATATTTTGGTTTTTTCACTTAATTTTTAGGACATTTATATTATTTTTAAGATGAAGAAGGACTGCTTAATATAATTAGCGGAGGTAAATAATTGACAATGAGAATCATTTTCATTTATAGTGGAGTGTGTAATGAAATCAATTCTCAATTAGGAAGGTGATATAGATGAAGGTATTCATTGGTTATGTCAGTTTATCCGGTAATACCGAGAAAATGGCTATAAACATAAAGAATAGAATGAAGGCTGTCGGCTGTGAAGTATATATGGAAAGATTGGACACTGTTGAAGTTGATGCTTTAAAGGATTTTGATTTGGCCTTTATTGGTTTATATACATGGAATCTTGAAGATGTACCGTATGAAGCAAACGAGTTTTATGAAGAAATTGACCAAGTGGACTTTGCTGGAGTGAAAGTTGCACTCTTTGGTGCCGGCGACCTGACCCATTCGAAACCCTGCGCCGCGTTAGATATCCTTTCCGATAAAATGAAGCGATTTGGATTTGATGTATATGATCGAGTATTGAAATTACACCATGAAAGCAGTACATACGAACAACTGAGGAAATGCGAAGACTTTGCAGAGCATGCCCTTATATGGGGAAGCAATAGGAAAAAGTGGAGATTCTTCATGTGGGATCGGTTGCTAGGCAGCCCCAAATACCAAAAGTCTGTATTTTTGTTAAGGAGGGTCCTTGATGATTACCCAATTAAGTGCAAAGGGAGAAGCAAAAAAAGAAGAACTTATACAAGAACTTCTGAAATTCGGGATTTTTAAAAAATATAATAAACAACTATACGAGCTTCCGATCGTAGTTTTACAGAAGGAATTCAATCACTTGAGAGGTGAATCAAAAAATGTCTAGGAGAAGGAAATCTTATACTCAACTGCTAAAAGAAAACCGCGAGCTTCTGTTGCATGACAAAATCGAAGTGGAACGCATCTATACAAAAATCGATCAAAAAGCCATCAATGAAAAAAAGGGCAGTAAGCAAGTACAATCATGATTGGTCAATAAATAAAACCGAAATCTATTTTTTGATTTCGGTTTTTTCACCTTGATTTTTCACTTTTCGCAACAGCTTGTCATGAAGTTTGGACAAGGTAAACAATACAAGGATAGAGCCGATTAATGTTAACGCCATATCCCATTGGGCGTCCCAAATATCACTTTGTGTTCCTAAAAAGTCCTTTGAAGCTTTTCTGCCTTTTGAAATGATGGCAGCTATCCATTCGATGATTTCATAGAGTGCTCCAATGGCAAGCGCAAAACTTACTGTGACAGCAAATAACCACGGTCCTTTTGTTAGGGGGGTTTTACGGATTACTATTTCCCTAATCACAATTGCAAGTAAACCTTTTATGAAATGCCCGAACCGGTCATAGTGGTTCCGGTTTAGATCGTAATGATCTTTTATCCAATTAAATAGAGGAACTTTTGTGTACGTATAATGGGCACCGATGAACATGGTAATTGAAAGAACGGCAATAACGAAATAGGATAATGTAGTAAGGCGGAATTTATTATATGTGGCCATTACATAAATCAGAAACACTACGGCAGGAAGGACTTCCATTGTCCATATCAAGTATCCTTCAGGCTTAATCACTGACCAAATAAACACTGCAGTGACTAGCAATAGAAATAATAAATGAATCAGTCTACTTTTATCTCTTCCCAATTTTTTCACTCCATAAATTTATGATATGTACATAGCAAAAGATTGAAATTCACAATCGGAAAAATCAATCAGATTGTGAATGGATAAAATGCTTAATACTTTCATTTAAATGATTAGCCGCTTTTGTAGGGATTTGATGCTTTACATGATCAATGAATCTTAATTCCGTATAGGGCAATTTTTCATGCAATAAATGGGCATAGCGATACATTGGTTTATCTTTTTCACCATAGATCAGTAAAGTGGGAAGATTGATTTTCTCAAGCTGATGGGTACAGTTATAATGCAAACTATAATGGTAATACTGTTCGATATTTCGGGCATCTCCTTTTAGGGCTTCATTAAACATTTTGTTGAACAGCTTAATGGTATTTGAATTGCTCCATGAGATGGAAAGCGCAAGAATGGGAACTGCGTCTTTCTGGGCAAGTGATATGCCTAAAGAAATCTTTTGCTTTAAAGATGTATCCCTCACTTCAGACATTCCACCTATTACAATGCCACCTAGAGCCCTATCGGCACAACTCAGCAAGAATTCCAGTACGATGGAGCCGCCGGTCGAGTATCCGCATATCATTGCTTTTTTAATTTTCAAATGATCCAACAGATGTTTGATATCTTCTATAATCAGGGGATAAGTTACTGGCTGTCTTGAATACTGACTTCTTCCATGACCCCTAATATCAAAAGTGATAACTTTGAATTCTTCGGATAATTTCTCCAATTGGTATTCGAAATTCACACTAGTCAGTACAGGAGGATGGATAAAAACAATAGGAACCCCTTCTCCCCTAACAGAATAATGCAAGCTGATACCGTCCACATCTAACATTGGCATGAATATTCACCTCATTTGAAGAGTACTTGCATAATATCCCTCCTGAAAGAATTTTCCCTATTTAACATGTTTTTATTACTAATTGTTTTGGTAACAAACATCTTGAATTTTTTGGTTTTTTTTGAACAAGATATTATAGTTCAGGAAATGAACAAAAATATATAAAATAAGGTGATGTAAATGAGAGCAAACATGGATAAAATTTTACCAGTTGTCGCTTCGGTAGGAGTAGGTATAGCCACTTATCAAATGTTGAGTGGAAATGGCGGGAAAATGAAAAATATGGTGCCGCTAGCCACTAACTTGATGGGAATGGGAACTGGGATGCCAGGGCAGAATCAACAACAGCCAGAAAATCAATAAAAACAAAATCATCCCCTATAGGGGATGATTTTGTTTTTTTTCAAGTGTTTCTTCCTGCCTGTGAACAACATATGTAATTCTATTTGGGGTACGCCAACATTTCGAAATCATGACATTACCCAATCTGATTTTAACTATGATTCAAATGTACACCCTTATGAATTTCTGGCTATCCTATTTTTTATCAAATTTAGGCTGGGAGAATGATTCGAACGGTTGTGCCTTTTTGGGGTGAACTTTTTACATTAATGGATCCTCCATGAAGGTGAACCAATTGTTTCGTTATGGCCATCCCAAGACCCGTTCCACGCCCGGAATCACTAGTATTGGTACCACGGTAATAGCGCTGGAAGAGCCTATCTAGAGTTTCATTGTCCATACCTATGCCGTCATCTTCAATCTTAATTATGAGAAGGTGCTGCTCAATAGGCGAAATAGATACTGTAATCGTAGTACCAGCAGGATTATAATGGATTGCATTCGCAATTAGGTTATCAATAATCCGTTGAAACCATTTGGTATCGATGGATGCTATAGCTGTTTCGTTTTTCGGCTGGAAGACGAATTTCATATAGCTGTTAGCCGGATCATTTATGAAATGGATAATGGTTCTGCGTATGAATTCAATGATATCCACTTCTTCTTTCACAATGGGCAGAGCTTGATTTCTTAAACGGTATGTTAATGTTAGGTCTTCAAGTAATTCCATCATATACCCTGACTTTTCAGCAATGATTAAGGCGAATTCTCTTGTCTCTCTTTCTGTCCACGAGTAATTTTCAGATTCAAGCATTTGAGCATAACCTGATATGGAAGCAAGAGGCGTTTTTAAATCATGCGAAAGACCGCTTATCCATTCATCCCTGGTTTGAGTCATTTTCCTTCGTTGGGTTTCGTTTTGATGTAGGGTCTCGGTTAACTGTTCAAGGGTTGTAATCAGATCCTTATATAACCGATATTTCCTTTTTAACTTTCCTTTTTTATTTAACAAGATGGGGCGCTGATGAAGATCGAGTGGCTGTTCATATAAACCACTTCCAAGATTTTGAATCCATTTCATCATCGTAATCAAAGGAACCCCGAATTTACGTGCATACCAGAAAGTACCCGTTAACAACAGAAGAAATAACACTATAAAAATGATTAAAATACTTTTACTGATCCTTTTGAACAAGTTTTCTTCTATAGAGGTCGAACCTGAATGGTTTATACCCACAATTATTGTCTGTTCTGTCTCTGCATCAAAGAAAGCATCAACTGAATCGTGTTCACTCTCTGATAAGGTTTGAATGTCCTGATTCGTGTATGAGATCCCTTCCTTTTCGCTACCATATCCATCCAATACCTTACCGGTCGAATTGATTAATTGAATCCAACCTTCTTCCTCATCTATTTGCTTAAGAGTAGCAGCGGAAAGATTAAGATGATGATTTTTCCAATCGATACTTGTCTTAACCTCGTTTAACAGACTAGTCTCAGAACTTTTTCTACCGAATATAAGTAACTGGGGCTGCGGATACGCTTCATCTAATTTCCAATGGAAGTATTCCACAGGGTCAGAGCTATTTTGTAGCATTAAACCAGCAAGTTCGCTCTCATTAAAATGTGAAGGTACATTTTCTGAAGTATTGTAAGCTCCAATGACATCGCCTTTTGTTGTCAGGACTAGGAGCCAGCCATTCTGATTCTTTGCCAGCTGTTTTAATTCGTCATCGAATGTCACTTTTTTACCTTGTATCGTAATCCTATCAGAAAAGAAAGTGCTATCTGCCTTTGATAAGTCTTGTGTAACCTCGTCATTCATGATGGAAAAGCCAATGATCGCCCAAATGGACAATAGAATAAAGAAAAATATGATGAAAACAAGAATTAATTGGATAAAAAACTGTACAATAAAACGTTTATGAATGTTCATGTTTACTACCATCAGAAATAAATTTATAGCCAAGTCCTCTTACAGTAATAAGATGACGTGGTTTACTTGGATTGTCCTCAATCTTTTCCCGAAGTTTACTAATATGGACCATAACGGTATTATCCTCACCTAAAAATTCTTCGCCCCACACTTTTTCATAAAGCTGGCTTTTACTAAAAAGCTGATTGGGATATTTACAAAAGAATAGTAGTAGCAGGTAAACTTGTGCAGGCAATTCTACTTTTCTGCCATTCACGGTCACTTCTCCAGATAGAATGTTTACTTGGATTTGTCCGTATTGGTAAAACGTTTGGGGAGTGTGTGAAATCTTTCCTGAATGACGCCGTAAATGTGCTTTTACCCTTGCGACAACTTCAAGTGGATTAAAGGGTTTTGTAATATAATCGTCTGCGCCTAATGCAAATCCAGAAAGTTTATCCAAATCTGTTGAACGTGCCGTAAGAAAGAAAATGGGGGCATCGGTAGTTTCTCTAATGAGCGGACAAATCTCAAAACCACTGCGATCTGGGAGCATAACATCCAAAAGGATTAAGTCATATCTTTTTGTTTGACATAAGGTCAAAGCGTCCGCAGCAGTAGATGCTGTATCTATATTTTTGAATTCTTCTCTTTTTAGAATCGTTGTTAACATATGTAGTATTGCTTTTTCATCATCTACAATTAATATTTGTGTCTCTTGCATATGGATACTCCCATTCTATTATGATATATAAATTATCATATCATTCGTTTACCAATTATTTAATAATTAAGGAAAAATTAAGGTGGAGTTTCTGATAGCTTAAGAAAGAACATCTATAATAGTCCTTAAGTGATGAACAGGAAGGAAGAGACTTAGTATGTATATTATTGGAAAAAGAGAATTTATCAGCTTATTTAAAGGAATTAAATCAGTCATTATAGTAATGATGTTATTAGCTACCTCCTATTATTCGGCCAAGTTTTCCGATTTATTAACGTCTGGGATTGAACTTACAGCGAGGGAAGCTGAAAATATACACACAGTTGGTCTTTTGATCCTTATATTATTTTTTGGTCAATTATTTGTTATGGGCCTTTCACACGATAGCCTGAACAGAGAAACACACGAACGCACTATACGATTTTTAGTGACAAGAACGTCAAGAACCTCCATTATACTGGGGAAGTTTTTAGGTATTTGGCTATTTTGGCTTATTTGCCTAACGACCTCCTTCTTGCTTACCAGCATCTTTTCCCAGAAGATTGATGTTTTTATCTTTACTCAGACAATGAGTTTATTAACCTACCAAATAGGCTTAACAATCTTACTTTCCGTTCTCATTCCTAAGCCTGGATTTACCATGTTCCTTGGAATCATGGTTGGGGTAGCTTTTCCTATCATTGGATTATGGGTTTCCTTTACGTCGAATGTTTGGGTGAGTTGGATAAAATTCATAACCCCCTATTATTATCTGATTAGGGAAGACTATACCTTTTTGGTGATTATTATATTAGCAGGTATCATGCTCGTTATCGCCAATCTGATTTTCAAAAGGAGGGAATGCTGATGAACGCCATAGAAACAACGCAGTTAAAGAAATCGTATGGAGCGGTACCAATCGTAAAAGGAATTGATCTTATCGTGGAAAAAGGAGAAATCTTTGGTTTTCTAGGTCGTAACGGAGCTGGTAAATCAACCTTCATCAATATGTTAACCGGCATTATTCAACCCAACTCTGGAACGTACTCGCTTCTAGGTGTAAAAGGTTCAAATGATCAGGTAAAGAAGAGGATTGGGGTAATGCCTGATTACTCGACATTATATGGCTCGTTAACGGCGGTGGAGCATTTGAAGTTTTTATCAGCTCTTTCAGGAAATCCTGCAGGAAAAGATAGGTGTATTGAAGTCTTGCAGTTAGTTGGTCTTGAATCTCATGCTCATAAAAAAGCCGCTAAATTTTCATTCGGTATGAAAAAGAAGCTTGGAATTGCACAAGCCATCATCCATGAACCTGAGCTAATCTTTCTAGATGAACCAACTTCAGGTTTGGATGCGGAATCCGCAATCCATATTCAAAAGCTGATCAAGGATCTGCAAAAAAAAGGTGCGACCATTTTCATGACATCCCACAATCTTTATGAAGTAGAGAAAATATGCACTCGAATAGCGATTATGAAAGAAGGTCAGATTGTTAATATTGGCACAATGGAAGAACTCAGGAACTTATATAGGTCGACGATAAGGGTCAAGCTTAAGCATTCTTCGGTACCGAAATCGGAACAAGTAAAATTACATCAGTGGCTGGAGTCAGTAGGTACAGAACTGGAAATGAAAGATCCTTACATGACTATCAATATTGATGATGAGAAAAAGATTGCTGATATGATCCGAGCTTTCAATCAGTGTAAGGTTGATGTCTTACGTGTAAAAGTAAAAGAACCATCACTAGAAGAAATCTTTTTGGCCGAATAGGTTAAATGAATATAAGTTTATAAAGCACATTGATTTAAAAATTCAGGCGGTGATTTTATTTATTCTATAATGAGCTTACCTCAAAAAAGATTATCCAAGGATGCGATAAAAGTGTGGATGTTAAGTGAAACGATTACGAATCTAATCGCATTCATCATACTTGGAGTCTTACTTTACTTAGATTATCGTTTTTCTTGGAAAGAGTGGATCGGTTGGATTCTGATTGGGATTACAGTTATCTCTGTGCTAGGTGCAGCCTGGTCATTGATCAGCCCTTTTCTTCTTTATAAAAACTGGCGCTTTGATGTAGATGAAGAGTTTTTACAATTGAAATCTGGTGTACTAAATGAAGTGCATGAACTTGTTCCAATGACAAAAATTCAATCGGTTGCAACCAAACAAGGACCGTTACTTAGAAAATACGGACTCTGTTCAGTTTCAATTGAAACGATGGGTTCCTCTCACTCGATACCAGCTCTACCAAAAGAGGTTGCTATCAAGTTAAGGAATCAGATTGCTCAATATGCAAAAATTAAGGAAGTGGAGCAATGAAGACAGCAAAACGATACAATCCACTTCTTATGCTTTTTAACTTCTGTAAATTAGTCAGGAATTCCATTTTCTTTGTCATTTATTTCTTTGTGATCAAAGCTGGTTCTGAATCCACCTTCATCACATATGGCAGGGTTGTTTTTTTTATCGTTTTCGGATTAACACTTATTTCAATTATTTTAAAATGGTTCACCCATAAATACGAACTTGATTATCGTTCCTTTCATCTATACAAAGGAATTTTCAATAAATCTGAACGAACCATTCCTTTTTCTAAAATTCAAAACGTCAACCGTCATACGTCTTTATTCCATCGAATTTTTAAAGTGACTTCCGTTAATTTTGAAACAGGTATAACAGGTGAGGATGCTGCTGTTAGATTCGAAGTCATTTCTCAAAAGGAAGCAAATCGAATGGAAATGCATATGAATAGTACTGTTAACGAAGAATTGGCGACCATTCATGCTAGCGAATATAAAGATATTCTTTCTGTTGAAGCGGAAGTTAAAAAAGAGATTTCAAATCGGACCAATCATTATAAGCCGACAAAAAAGGATATTATAAAAGCTTCCTTTACATCTCTTAGTTTTCTGGTCCTTATTCCTTTTATTAGTTCTTTATATTTTAAAATCAATGAAATCTTTCATGTGGAAAATAAAGCAGTGGGAATTTTTGAAAAGCTAATAGGCTCTTGGTGGATGATGACGATCATCATCATTGTTTTCGTCATTGCTTCTATCACTTTCGGAATAGTGAGGACATTTTTAAAATATGGGAATTATCAAATTTCCTCAGACCATGATCGAATTTACATTACGAAAGGTCTAATCGATGAAACTGCCTTTTCTATAGCCAAAGAAAAAGTGCAGGCAATTGAAATTAAACAGTCCTTCATGAAACGGTTGCTCGGACTTGCCGAAGTGAAACTGACAAGTGCAGGTGGTTTAAGTTTGGACGAAGATACGCTTGAAACCAACTCACTCTATCCCTATCTACCTGTTAAACGGGCATATGAAATAGTCTCGGAAATTTTGCCATTCTATGAAATATCACCTAAGATGATTCCCCTCCCGATCAAATCCTTTTGGCTGCGCATACTGTGGCCAAGCTGGCTTTGGGTCGTAGCAACAATTTTCTTATTTTATTTCAAGCCAACTGTTCTGGAAGTGGAAGAAGCTTGGTGGATGCTATCTGCTATCCTGTTAATAATTATTGTTGTTTCAAGGTTATTAGATTTCTTCAATACCTTCTACATTTTGAACAATGACTTCATTCAATTCAAAACCGGGAGTTTCACCACATCTTTATTCGTGTCAAGACGAGATAAGATCATTGAAGTGAACGTAACCCGAAATCTCATTCAAAAAATGCTCGGCCTTGCCTCCATTGGGACAATCAACCGGGCTAAACCGGTGCATCATGCTGGTATTGACCATGTTTCTTTTGAGGTGGCTGATTCATTTTACAAATGGTATATGGAACGTAGAAATGAAATCAAAGTTGAATGAAAGGGTATAACATAAAGATAGGGCCAACATCAGGATAAGTGTTCGATCAGATCATGATTACTAATATATATAAATAAAGCCTATGAATGAGGATGGTGCATTGTCAATAATGGGATTCCTTTTCGGCACTTCCTGTGGATAATATTTACCATTTTTTATAATTAAAGTAATAAAACACCAATAAAATAACTCCTTGCGTTATAATGAATGGGCTCCAAGGGAAGTGTCAGAAACCTGCAGGAGTCATTTGAATGGAGGTTATATGTGTTGAAGAAAAAATTATTGGTCATGATTCCAACAGTTGCCTTGATGTTGGCCCCTTTAGGAACGGGGACTTCAATTACCGAAGCGGCATCAAAGGGAAGTCAAATCCAGAAAATCGAAACGAAGGCGGAAACACGCCCGACCCTCAAGAAAGGCTCACGTTCGAGTTATGTAAGAGACTTACAGCAAAGCCTTAAAGATGTTAAATATCATGTAGGTGTTGATGGGATTTTCGGTCCCCAAACACAAAATGTGGTAAGGGAGTTCCAAGTGGATCATAACTTAGCTTCAGATGGTATCGTCGGACCGAAGACATGGGCTGCTTTAGATGAAAATAAGGTGGAAAGAAGACAGTTCACGGAGAAAGACGCTATCGCGTTAGGGAAGAAGAAGCTGGGTAACAACATCGTATTCAGCGGTGATGGCAGATTGCTGAAAGATGGCAAGGGAAAATCATATTACAACTTTAAAGCAGCTAATAAAGATTGGATCGATCAAGGCGGCACAGGAACGATTGGGTGGTTCCACATTTATAAAGATGGCCGTGTAGTGGAACAATAAAGGATATACATGCAAAAATGGTTCTCACTTTAAGTGGGATTTTTTTTATGTGAAGCATCAAGAAGACTAAATACATCTATTTTTGGCTATAAATAACAAGTAAATACAGATATAATAGTAAATGGACAGCAATTTGGTATAGTGGGCAGCGGTCACTCCTTTTCAGAAAGGGGGTGTCGCTGGTGATTTCTATTATGGACGGACTGATGCTAATGATTTCATTCGCCTCTTTAATCGTCGCAGTAATCGCGGTTACATTAAAAAAGTAACCCCCTCCATACCATCCGGCCAGATGTATGTAGGAAAAGGGTTACTTTCATGATCGAGTAGCAACTGACTTACCACAGAAAGCCGCTGCTCTTTATGCAGTTTGCTGTTCATTGAGACGCTGGTTTAACCAGTGTCTTTTTTTTATATTTATTATTATATCCTCATTTTCCCTATACATTCAACTAAAAAACCTGGATGAAATCTTGAATAAAAGTAAAATCATTTAGATTTTCGTTAAATTCCTGCCGTTTTCCAGTTTGAATGATTTCATTCCTTTATAAGAAACAATCGCAGGAATCATACAAAGCAAGGCCATCGGTAAACAATAAAGCAGATAGAAATGCCCTCCGTTATCAAGCAAGGGAATGAAGGCTAAAGCAACAAAAAGTAAAGTGAAAAAAATGATCGTGAAAATCCCGAATGATTGATGATAGAATGCATGAATTTCCCTTCTTCGTTCATCTTGGTTGGGTAAGGTCTTTACTGCTTTGTGCGTTCGAAGGAATAGGTACAAGGAGAACATTAGAAATAACGCGGAAAATGGCAAAGCGATCGCAAATAATGAAACGTCAAGAATGGAAAGATAAAAGCTGGATAAAAAGAAAACCTCTGATACCCCTAATGCAAAACAATAATTGAAGATACTTATTCTATCAGGTTGTTTAAGCATGAAATCCCTCCTTCTATATCATATTATGCAACTGCTTTCATGTTCACCACTTTGTCACATTTAAAAGGTAAAAAATCCTCCCGGTTCCACTCAGCACCGCTCGCTGCCTAGTGGGATGTATCAAGCCTCCAGATGTTGAATAGAGTCTTTGCATATTACGAATAGTAATAAAATATCGCTTAAAGGGGGGAGTGCTCAGTGACTGTAAAAACGGCAATCAAAGGATTTTTGCTTGTTCTTCTATTATATTTCCTTTATGTAGTTGTGACGGCTGTTGTTCTTTTCCCCAAAGCAGAAAAAGAAGAAAACAGGCCGATAAAACAGGTAAGTGAATATATGGGAGAGAAGGAAGCCACCGTGGATCGTGTCCTGCTTTTCGAAGACGGTTATGAGTCGGGACTCGCCAGAATGCGAATGATCCAGGAAGCCCAGCATTCAATCGATATCGCCTACTATGCTTTTGGAAAAGGTGAATCAACCGAGCTTTTTCTTGGAGCCTTGATCGATGCGGCTGACCGAGGTGTCAAAGTCCGAATCCTTCTGGATGGAATATCTCATGGACTCAGAGGGCAATTAAGCAGTGCCCGTTATGCATTGGCTTCACATGAAAACATTGAATTAAGATATTACGAAACCTTTAAGCCATTTAAGCCGTGGACCTGGCATAATCGCCTTCATGACAAGATCATCACGGTAGATGGAAAGTTAGGCATCATCGGAGGGAGGAATATTGCCGATAAGTACTTAGCAAATAAGCCGCCGAGGAATTTTGTCTATGACAGGGATGTACTCATTTTCAATGCTAAAGAGGAGAAAGATAGTGTAATCGTTGAAATGAAGGGCTATTTGAATGAATTATGGACCCATCCGTATACGAGCGATGTTTTTTCGGACCTGTCGAAAAGGCAAACGGAAAAAGGAAAACGCGAAAGAGATGCGTTAGCGAAAAAATACAGCAAAGCTTTGCGCACTGAAACCGATTTCGTGAACCCAGTCGTCGATTGGGGTAAGGCTACTACACCTACTAAAAAAGTGTCCTTCATTCATAATCCGATCGAACGGTTCAACAAATACCCTATTGTGTGGAGATCTTTATTGGATATTGCTGCGAACGCCAATCAATCGGTATACATCCAAAGTCCCTATATTGTCCCAGCGGATGCCTTGAAGGAATATGTACCGAAGCAATTGGATTCAAAGGCTGATTGGACCATACTTACCAACTCGGCTGCATCAACCCCGAATATGATCGCTTTTTCCGGTTACTTGGCTTTTAGGGATAGCGTCGTTGAGACGGGGGCAAGGCTTTATGAATATTCAAAGCCTTATTCTTTGCATGGTAAATCGGTTGTCTATGATCAACGATTAAGTGCAGTGGGTTCCTACAATTTGGATTCTCGATCTGCCTTTTTAAATACGGAATCGATGGTGGTCATCGATAGTGAAAGATTTGCAGCGCAGTTGATAGGAGCGATGGATTCAAAAATCAAAAATAGTACACTCATTGCGGACAATAAAAAATATATACAACCGCCTGAAGATCAGAAAAAGGAAGAGTCCTTTTTTAAGGCCACCTTTTTAAATGCCCTCTCGAAAATTACGGTATATTTGAATAGGTTCATTTGAAACATGACTAAAAAGACAGCAATCTCAGTGATTGTTGTCTTTTTAGCCTTTTGCGGAGATTATCTTATGAATACATATGTAATTTGCTATACTTGAGCAAGCTAATCACAATAATCGTAAGGAGAACAGAAACATGCAAACATTACAGCACCTATCGAAACATATTGTCTACCTGCCGCCAGTTCAGGAAACGGATCGCCCGGTTCTTGCCGCCGTGACGGGAAACAAGAAAACGCTCATCATCGATGCCGGTAACTCTGTCAGGCATGCACAGCTCTTTGAGGACGAATTGCTTCGGAATGATATAAGCGGGAATTTCCTCGTTCTTACCCATTCACACTGGGACCATGTATTCGGACTGGAGAATATCGGGATTCCGGTGATTTGTCAGGAAAAAACATACACGAACATTAAAGATATGCAGCAGCTTTCATGGGAAGATCGGGCCCTTGATCAACGTGTCGAAGAAGGGACGGAGATTGCCTTTTGTGCCGATGCAATCAAATTGGAACATGGGACGAATAGAGAGATTTCCCTCCCCCTGCCCGATATCATCTTTGAAAAAACGATGACGATCGATCTCGGCGAGATAACCTGTGTCATCGAACATGTTGGCGGCGACCATGCCAAAGATTCCTGCATCATTTATATACAGGAGGAAAAAACCTTATTTCTGGGAGACTGCCTGTATGCCAATCTTTATGCGGAAAAATGGAATTATACGGCTGAAGAGGCTTTGCTGCTTCTTAAGAAAATTGAAGCCTATGATGCCGAAACATATATACTTTCCCATCATGATCAGCCTCGCACGAGACTGGAGATGGAGGCGGAGCTTAAGCTAATGAAAGAATGTGCCAGAGCGGTGGTCGAACATCGGGGAAGCCGGGCTTTAATGGAGCAGGAATTGGCTAAAGGATTAAAGCGGGATTTAACTGAGGACGAGCTCGAAACGATTGGATTTTTCGTGAATGGGTATGTTGAGAGTGACTGAACTCTAAAGTGGGGTATGAGCTCGGCATTATTGGGCTCATACCCAGGCCTCAAAAGAGATAATAAACGTTATTAGTGCTGAAACGATAAGAACTGATAGGATGCCTGATATGATTTTCCCTGCTTTTGCTCCTCTATTATCGGGATATATATGACCAATAATATAGGAGGGGATGAAAAAGATAGCCGAATAGAACACTGTATAATGAATACCTGAATCTCCATTTGACCAGCCGCTAATTCCGATAGTATGTAAAATATGATCTCCCATGCAAGATTTATCGCCAAATTCAAACGTAAACAATATTCCCAATAAACATAGCACGAAAGAAAGTGAACCTAATCCGATATCTTTTGTTTTCATAACTTCAATGGTTGTCATGTTCTTTTTTCTCCTTGTATTAAAAACCAAATTATGGTTTTTATTGTAAGATAACTCAGCTAGTACTTAAATCCCTACACCTGTACCAGAACCCCAATTAAAAACTGCACCTCCAATTGTCTAACAATTAGGGTGCAGTTCACATTAATTATGAGCTTTTTCTAGAGCTAGCTTTATCCCGAAACCAATCAAGACCGTCCCGGTTATCCCCTCGAATATCGCTTGGGTTCTAGGCTTTTTCATAAAAGCACTGATTTGGTTCAGCAGATAGATATAAAATACAAACCACAACGCAGTTAAAACGGTATACGTCATGCCCATGATCAGGAATGGTAAAAACGTATCATTCCCCGGATTCACGAACTGAGGCAGAAACGTTAAAAAGAAGACGGCCACTTTAGGGTTCAGCAGATTGGTAAGGAACCCTTGCTTAAAGCATGACTGGTTTTCGTACTTACTTTTGACCGTCGTTTCCGCCGCTGCGGCCACTTGCTTATTCCTTAATCCCCATAGTGTCTTGAAGCCTAGATATACCAAGTAAACGGCACCGACATATTTGAAGATGGAAAATAATAAAGCGGATTTCACAATGATTGCTGAAAGCCCGAACACGGCAGCAGATGTATGAATGAGCAGGGCACAGCATGTGCCGAACATCGTTTTAAAACCTCCCGACGTCCCCACGGTAACGGTGTTCCTTGTGGCTATTGCTGTATCTGGACCAGGTAAGATGATGAGAAGGATGCACATGATGATGAACAGATAAAAGTTTTCCATATTCGGACCTCCACTCTTAGCGATGAATTCTGAAAATTATAACATAGATGCACGTGGTTTAGGGAGATAAATTTGATAGTTAATGATTACAACAAAAAACAAGCCAAATCAGTTTTTGATCTGGCTCGTTTTTTTGAAAACATTTTGTCAGGGCGACTTTTTCAACACAGCACGTACCGGACTTCCATCTGCTTCAACTAAAGGAAGAGGGAGGGCTGCCAACTCATAATTACCCGGTCCGATGCCGTCCAATACAAGTCCTTCCAAAATGTGAATGCCATGATCGGCAAGTTCATGGTGGGCAGACAGCTCTTTACTATCCAGTGGATCTACTGATGGTAAATCAAGTCCAATTAGACGGACGCCGTGTTCTGATAGATATGCCGCTAATTCTGGCTGGATATGTGGAATGGTTTGTGGAAACACACTTCGATCCTTCCATGCATCCGTGCGAATTAACAGACGGGTAACGCCTTGTAGATCTATATGGGATAATTCATCGACTCCGATGCTTGTCTTGTTTGGTAAATGGATAACTCGGGCATTTCCCATATATAAGTCGAGATCCAAATCAATCACTCTTTTTCCATCATCATCGAAATGAAAAGGTGCATCAATATGGGTACCGGTATGGATACTCATATTGATTTGACCTACATTGACAGATCCGCTCTGTTCTTTACTCCAATTGACTTTATAAGAGAAAGGTGTATCTCCAGGCCAGACTGCAACGTTATCATCCAGACGTTGTGAAATATCAATCCATGTCCCCATGCATTTACCTCCGTCTCTACTGGCTGTTTCTTGAATATCTTATAGCTTCGTTCTTAGACTCCATAGCTCTGGGAAAAAGTGTTGATCCAGTGCTCTTTTTAAATACGTTACACCTGATGATCCGCCAGTACCTTGTTTATTACCAATGATTCTTTCCACTGTAGTCATATGATTAAAACGCCATAATTGCTGTTGGTGGCCAATGTCCACTAACTTTTCGCCCAGCTCATATAAGTCCCAATATTGCTCTACATCGCGGTAAACTGTCAGCCAAGCCTCTTCAACACTGGCATTTGGTTCATACCTTTGTGACCAATCCCTGCTGATGGCTTCTTGATCAATAGGTAATCCGCGCGCCACAAGAGCATTGATCGCCGCGTCATAAATACTTGGCTCATGAAGGGCCTGCTGCATTTGCTCGTATAAATCCGTTTGGTGCTGATAGACGGATAGCGTATGGACATTTTTGTTTCCTAATGCAAATTCAATCAAGCGATTCTGATAAGATTGGAATCCGGAAGATTGTCCCAGTTTATCCCTGAACTCCATGTATTCAGCCGGCGTTAAAGTTGAAAGGACATTCCATGACTGGATCAATTGCTGCTGGATCCTCGAAACGCGGGACAGCATTTTAAACGAAGGTTCCAACCTGTTTTGGCGTATGGACTCAGTTGCTGCTGTCAATTCATGCAAAATGAGCTTCATCCATAGCTCACTCGCTTGATGGATAACGATAAATAGCATTTCATCATGATGATCGGAACATCTATGCTGACTGGTTAAAATCTTATCAAGGTGGAGGTAATCTCCATAGGACATCGATTTTTGAAAGTCGGTTTGAATTTCTTTCTCTAAACCCGTTATTGTTTGTTCATTTTTATCTGTATTCTTCATTCCGCAATCTCCTCACTTTTCGCAAAAAACTATTTATTCCGTCATTCTATTCTATCTTCTTTTCCAGAGGTTCTTCCATTACATTATGGTTAATATTTCTTCTTTTTGAAACAAAATAAGCAACAGCTAAAAATAGTAACCAAGGAATCCCGAATTGAAGCATGATTTTGAAATCCGTAAACCATGACGTAATCATCAAACTGAATAGAAGAACGGCTCCTAGTATCGTTAAATAGGGGAAACCGATCATCCTAACAGGTAATTTGCGTCCGCCGGTTTTCTCCCATTTCACCCTGAAAAACAAATGGGAAATGAAGATCATGAGCCATGTGAACATGGCACCGAACATGGAAATCCCCATCATGAAAGCATAGGATGAACCAGGAAGTAACGCATGAACGCCTGCAGCGATGAAAATCCCCGTTGAAGAGACAGCAAGGGCTTTCGTAGGAACACCGCTTTTGTTTAACTTTCCTAAAAAGGTAGGTGCATGTTTTCCGCGTGCCAATGAAAACATCATCCGTGTTGAAGCATAGAGCTGAGCGTTCATGGCAGATATGGCCGCCGTTAGAATAATAAAGTTCATGATCCCGGATGCACCTGGAATGTTCAGGATTTCCATCACTTTTACGAATGGGCTTACCTCGATCCCGGCCGTTTTCCAAGGAACGATCATCAGCATGATGCCGATTGTCAGCACATAGAAAGTGGATAAACGGAACACGGTCGCTTTTAATGCTTTTGGGACGGCTGCATCCGGATCTTTTGCCTCCCCTGATGTAACCGCTATCAATTCAGTTCCAAGAAAGCTGAATAAAGAAATAAATACGGCTATCCACATCCCCTTCAAACCAAATGGGAAAAAACCGCCTTCATTCACGAAGTTTTCCGGTCCTATATGCGGCTGTTCGGATGAACCGAACAGTACATAGGCTCCAAGTAGGATAAAACCAACAATGGCACTTATTTTAATAAAGGAGAACCAATACTCAAATGTCGCGAATGTATTCACGCTGGTAGCATTTACATAAATCAGGACACCTGCAAACAACAAAATCCATACGATTCCCGGCACGGTCGGAAACCAATAATTCATATATACGCTGACTGCACTTACTTCAACCCCAACGGCCAAAACATTGCCAATCCAATAGGAATAGCGGACAAGATAGCCTGCCATTGGACTCATGTACTTTTCCGCAATGGCCCCAAAAGATCCGGAAGTAGGGTGGGCAACCGTCATTTCGGCTAAACAGCCCATCAATAGTAAGACAATGAACGCCCCAAGAGCATAACTGAGCAATACACTTGGCCCTGCCGCTTGAATCGCAAGTCCGCTGCCAAGAAATAGCCCCGTCCCGATGGCACAGCCCATCGCGATCATGGAAAGCTGACTTGTTTTCAGCTCTCGCTTTAATCCTTTTTCTGGCTCATCTTTAAAGTTCAATTGAGTATTGTTTTTCTCCATAGTTCATCTCCTTTTTATCAAAAAGATTTATCCTGCCCTAATTAATTAACCATTTGAGGGATGAGCCCCATCTGGCGGAACTCCAGGTTATGCGACCACTTCACGCTCATTCTTGTATTTTTCATATTGTTTTTCTGACATGATTTTCTTGAGTATTTGTACAACTTCCCAAACTTCCGCATAAGAAGTATAGAGTGCAACCGGGGCGAGGCGAATGATGTTAGGTGCACGGAAATCTGGAATGACACCGTTCTCTTTCAATGCCTTGCATATCCGTGCAGCTTCTTTATGCTCGAGGCTTACATGACCACCGCGGCGGATGTCTTCTCTGGGAGTTCCAATGAAAAAGCCCATGTCTTCCAATTCGAATTCGACTAAATCCATTAAATATTGATTGATTTTCAGGGATTTTTCACGAATATTTTCAATTCCAGCTTCTATAAAAATGTCCAAAGACCCAATCAAAGGTGCACAACTTAACACATGCGGCGTGCCAATTTGATACGCTCCTGCTGATTCAGCTGGTGTTAAGGTATGTTCCATATCGAATTGTTTATCTTTTTTGGAGCCGAACCATCCAGCCAATCCAGGCATCGTCCCAAAATGTTTTCGATTTACATATAAACCGCCAACACCGCCAGGGCCGCCATTTAAATGTTTATAATTGCACCAATAAGCAAAATCCACATCCCATTCGCTGAATGAATGCGGGATGGCACCGATGGAATGACATCCGTCAAATCCGATTACAATGCTTCTTTTATGAGCTTCATCAGTCAATCGTTTCATATCCAGTATTTGACCGCTGCGATACAGGACCGTTGGCAAGATGATCAAAGCGATGTCATCGGTCATTGCTTCGATAATGTCATCTTCTTCAAGAAATCGGCCATCACGGCTTTTCACGCGGATGAGATCGGTTTCCGGATCGTATCCATGTGTACGCAGCTGACTTTGAAGAGCATAAATATCAGTCGGGAAGGTTAATTCATCAGCCAAAATCTTTCTGCGCATTCCTTCAGGCTTATAAAAAGTAGCTACTAGCTGATGCAGATTTACAGTTGTGGAGCCGGTTACAATAACTTCCTCGGGAGAAGCTCCGACCAATTGGGACATCTTCGCGCCCAATTTCTCAGCCATGAAAAACCATGGGTGATTCCCTTGCGTCCATCCATCAATCCCATGCTCTTTCCAATCTTCCAAAGACTCCAGAAGAGTGCGTTCAGCCCTTTTCGAAAGAAGCCCCAATGAGTTCCCATCCATATAGATGGAATCCGGCTTTAAATAAAACTCTTCCCGAAAATCTTTAAGCGTATCATTCTCATCCATTTGTTTAGCGTGATCCAATGTATATTCAGAAACCATAATCATCCTCCTATATTAGTTTTTTTAAATTCTAGGAGAATCGTACCAAAGAATATGACACGGTGTCAATAAGTTAATTCAGAAAATTATAAACATTAAAACTGACATTCCAACAAATGTTTTTTATTTTATGGAAATCCTTTATGCTAGAAGATAAAGGGAGGAATAGGCATGGAGAATGGCAAAGTAGGAGATAAACGGCATTTACGCTCGATCATGACACGACAAAAGCTATTGGAAGCTGCAAAGGAAATATTTCTTGAAGAAGGTTATCAAGCTGCGCTTATTTCCCAAATGATCAAAAGAGCAAACATCGGATACGGGACGGCCTATGTTCATTTTAAAGGGAAAGAGGATCTGTTAATTGTATTAATGGAGAATGTAATGGAGCAATTCTATGAAATTGCCGAGACCTCTTTCTTCCCAAAATCAAAAGACGAAGCAAAACATATCATCAACAGACAAGCTAATGCATTTTTGAAAATGGCAGAAGCTGAACGCAATATGATGCAGGTTTTCGAACAGGCCATTGGCATATCAACCATTATTTCAGATAAATGGAAAGCGATCCGCATGAAGTTCATTCAGCGAATTTCACAGGACGTCGCCTATGCACAGCAAAATGGGCTGGCAAGAACGGAACTAAACCATGAGCTTGTCGCAAGAGGATGGTTTTTCACAAATGAAATGTATCTGTGGGAAATCGTCCGAAACGAACATCGAAGTTCAGTAGAAGAAATCGCTCAAACCATCACCTCAGTTTACGTCGAAGGCTTATATGTATAATGATAATGGCAGCTCACCAATCTTCCGGTTATATACAATCGGAAGTTTTTTTTATTTTCAAAACTCACGAGTATAGCCGCGGAATTCACGAGTAAACTGCTCAAACTCACGAGTAAATAGCGCAAATTCACGAGTAAAGCGCCCAAACTCACGAGTAAATAGCGCAAATTCACGAGTAAAGCGCCCAAACTCACGAGTAAAGCCGCAGAACTCACGAGTAAAGTGCAAATTCACGAGTAAAGTGCCCAAACTCACGAGTAAATAGCGCAAATTCACGAGTAAAGTGCCCAAACTCACGAGTAAATAGCGCAAATTCACGAGTAAAGCGCCCAAACTCACGAGTAAATAGCGCAAATTCAGGTATATATCACTCAAACTTACAAGTAAGGTGCAAATTCCCGAGTAAACCGCCAAAACACCCTCCTCATTAGCATCGGACTTACAGCGTCTACTCCTTAAGTCTTACTAGAAAATATAGCTAAGGCTCATTATACGAACCTGTAAAAGTAGATAAGATATAAACATAGAAAGGAGGACGAAAACAATGAAGAAATTTGGTTTATTTATTGTAGGACTGATCGCACTTTTCCTGTTGCTGGCGAACGTTGGTCCACTGATCAGCCTGGCGATTTGCTTGGCGATCCTATACTTTGGGTTCAAGCAGTTCATGAAGTCCGAATCGACAGGGGCGAAGATTGCGTGGGGGTCAGTCTCCATTATCGTGCTGATCGTTTCTATTTCCCATATCCCGGCAATATTGGGACTGGTGGCAGCTTATGTTCTTTACCTGGTTTATAAAAAATGGAATGAAAATGATGAAAGTGCATCATCGAAAGAAAGTGACCCATTCTCAAATTTTGAAAGAGAGTGGAAAGAGTTGAATAAGAACTAATAGAAGGGATGTAATGGGAATGGGTAATTTATTTTCAAGAATGAAACAAACGATTTCGGCTGATTTTCACGATCTATTGGATAAAAAGGAGCAAAAAAATCCAATAGGGATGTTAAATCAATATTTGCGTCAATGTGAGCAGGAGACGGAAAAGGTCGGTAAGTTGCTTGAACGTCAATATCTTTTGAAAGAAGAGTTTACACGTGAGTATAATCAAGCGCAAAATCTAGCTGAAAAACGTAAGCATCAGGCTGAGATTGCCAAGCAGTCGGGAGAAACCGATTTGATGGAATTTGCTGTAAAGGAAAGCCTGCACTATGAAGAGCGTGCACAAAGTTTGAAAGAGGCGCATAAAAGTGCAGAGGTTCAGTTGGCTGAGTTGGAGCGGAAATATGAAGAAATGAAACATAAGCTGAAGGATATGCATCTAAAGCGGTTGGAACTGATGGGCAGGGAAAATATTGCCCGGGCAAACAACCGGATCAATCGGGTTTTGGACGGAGGCAGTTCCGAAGCCAAACCGGTAGCGATGTTTGAAGAAATGGAGCATTATATCGATCGCATCGAGCACCAGGTCCATACAGATTATAATCGGCATACGATCGATGCCAGGATTGTTCAGCTTGAAAAAGAATTGGAACAGAAAGAAGCGTAAAGTTTTTTTAAGGCATCGCTGTCATCCCCTCGCCTTTTGGAATGGAGGGCGGGGGAAAACAGGCTGTCAGAACGTGACAATTTCATGGTATTCTTAAAAGGCACGGGTTTCTGTGCCTTTTAAGAATATCGTGATCATATAAAGGGGAGGCGAACCGATGTTGAACAAGATGAAGACGGACTATATGGGATGGATACTTCTCATCGGAGTCGTCCTGATTTTTTTAGAGATTGCATTTACGGGTGGAGGTCTCCTTTTTTCCCTCGCTTTTTCAATAGGATGCATCTATTTAGGCAGGAAATTCACAAAACGGACAATCGGGAAAATCCTATTTTTTATAGGGCTGATTTCGCTTATCATCAATGTCTTGAATATGTTCGTCTTTAAATTTTTCCTAATGGCGATCCTCATTTATCTTTTGTTTTTATATTATCAGTCCAAAAAGAATCCTGATTGGGTCAGTCCCATTTTAACCAATGATGATTCGGACGAAGAAAAGATCAATAAGGAACGACTGCTGAAAACCGATTATCTATTTAAAAATAAGTTGTTTGGTCATCAACAAACGACCGAACATGTATATGAATGGAATTCCGTGAATGTTCAGGGCGGGGTCGGTGATACGGTTATCGATTTAAGCAAAACGATTTTACCGAAAGGCGATGCTGTCATTTCCATCAGGAATATCATTGGCAATATCACTGTCCTTGTACCGTATGGCATCGAAATCAGGGTCCATCATTCTGTCATTGCAGGCAGAGCGCGGATTTTTGAAAATAAGCCTGAATCCAGGGTCTTTAATCAAATTTATTCCTACCAAACGGAAGGGTTCAATGAAACGGATCACAAGGTTCATATCATCACTTCAATCTTAGTTGGCGATTTAGAGGTGAAGCGTATATGAGCATACTGACACGGCAGATATTGACTGCCCTTGGTGTTGCTTTCGTTCTTTCCCTTGCTTTGCCGGCGATGGTTTTCTTCATCTTTCCTTTATCCGATTGGAGTGTATTGTGGGAGAAAGTGGTCATGGGATTACCCTTCGTCATATTTTTGCCAAGCCTGGTCATGACGGTAGGGCTGATTTATGGAGTGGTTTCGGGTATGTTTTGGAAGAGACAGCTTGAAAGGGTGGATGAAGGTCTGCATTTCCTTGAACAGGGCCGCTTACCCTCGCAACAGGAAACGTATCCAATTCAAGAGATGGCTAAAATGGCGGAACGGATGCAACTGATCCATAAGCAAATCAATGAGCAGACAAAACTATCGCAAAAAATGGCGAATGAAAAGGCCATTGATCAGGAGAAACAGATCCAGGAAATCGTTTCCCAGGAACGAAACCGTTTAGCGCGGGAGCTGCATGATTCGGTGAGCCAGCAATTGTTTGCCGCTTCGATGTTCATGTCGGCCATCACCGAATCACAATCCGATATGGAAAAAACGGAAATGAAACAATTCAAGGTAGTGGAAGAAATGATCCATCAATCCCAGCTTGAGATGAGGGCGCTATTGCTTCACTTGAGACCTGTTGCATTAAAGGGAAAATCTTTACATGAAGGAATGAAGGAGCTTCTTTTGGAATTGGCCCAAAAAGTGACGATGGATATAAATTGGAAGATGGAGCCTGTCACTCTGGATAAGGGGATTGAGGACCATCTGTTTCGGATTTTACAAGAATCGATTTCCAATACGCTGAGACATGCAAAAGCGAATTCGCTTGAAGTGCTATTGATCGTTCGTGATGGATTGATCATTTTACGAATAACGGATGACGGCATCGGTTTTAACGTCGAGGAGTCGAAAACGGGATCATATGGTCTGCAAAACATGCATGAACGGGCTGTTGAATTAGGCGGGACGATGCAAATTGTAAGTGTTCAGAATAAAGGAACGAAACTTGAAGTGAAAATCCCATTATTAAATGCTGGAGGTGATCATGATGATTAAAGTATTATTTGTCGATGACCATGAAATGGTAAGGATAGGGGTATCGGCTTATTTATCCGCACAGTCGGATATCGAAGTGATCGGGGAAGCGGACAATGGTTTGAAAGCTGTAGAACTGGCAATGGAATTGCGTCCGGATATCATTTTGATGGATTTGGTGATGCCGGAAATGGACGGCATAGAAGCGACGAAACGAATTATTGAAAAATGGCCAGAAGCAAAGATCATCATTGTGACAAGCTTCCTAGATGATGAAAAAGTGTACCCGGCATTGGAAGCCGGAGCGACGAGCTATATGCTGAAAACATCAAAGGCCAGCGAGATTGCGAGAGCTGTCCGTTCCACTTTCCAGGGTCAAAGCGTACTTGAACCTGAAGTGACGGGAAAAATGATGGAAAAGCTGCGTCGCCCAAAAATCACCCAGCTTCATGATCAATTGACAAACCGTGAAATGGAAATTTTACTGCTGATGACTCAAGGGAAAACGAATCAGGAAATTGCCGATGAACTATACATAGCCCTGAAAACCGCCAAAGTGCATGTCAGCAATATATTAAGCAAGCTTGCCGTGCAGGACCGTACGCAAGCAGTGATTTACGCATTTAAGCATTCGCTCGTTCATGACGAACAATGACGCAAAAAAAGGGGCTGTCCCAAAAGGATAAAACCAGCCAAAAAGAAGCAAATAAAAAAATCAAGAATGCTGTTAAATCAACATCTTGATTTTAAAGATGGGGTGTCAATAAGTCTAAATTGGACTTATGAGACAGCCCCCTTTTTCTATGGTTCTAGGCAGAGATTAGAGAAGGAGAGAAATCGCGTCATATAACGTCTGTGAACAGGAGAGGATAAGGAGTTGATAGACTCGTTGCTGTACCAAGACCCTCTTTGGGTCTCAAAAGGACATTACCTTTTTAGCCTTAGTCTTTATGTTTCACTCTTTTTATTCATCTTATGATTAGCCAACAGTAAACCTATTCCAACAATCCCACCAATAATGGTTATTGTGAAACTTTCAGGTGTTCTGGTGGTGACACCATATAGAAAGCATCCGAAGAATATGACCACGATAAGAGTGTGGAATAAACGATATTTTGACATCAAAACACCTCTTTTATTTAGTTGTGATACTTGTACTTAGTCGTAGTCTTACCTTTGTAGTTGATCTTTTCATAGTATACTGTTTTTGACTTAAATTTATAAGCTTTAAGGTCACTTTTCTTAATGTAGTTTCTAAATGAAAGACTACCATGATATAACTCTTTCCAACTAGTATATGTAGCAACTGCAAAAGAGCCAACACCTGCAGTAGTCCCTAAAAATCCTACACCACCCAGTACAACCCCACCAATAATCAGACCTTTACGCCTATCTGAATTTTGGTAGACCAATGAATAGTCTTTTGGAGGTACTTTCATACATGTATATGCAGGATAACATGCTGCTGCCGGTTCTGGTTTTGCCAGTGATGTAATACTAAACATGCTGGTTAATAGGATAACGGACAATAAGGCTTTTAAAGTTTTACTTCTCACGAACATTCCCCTTCCCAAGACAAATTTAAACTCACTTTGTGTTTAATAGATATTTTAATTCATAACTTTATAGTAATACAAAGTGAGAGGAACGAAATTCCAATTTTGAAATGGGGCGTTGCTGTTTTGAGATGCTTATTTATTTGTTGAATGGAAAAGCTATTGCTTACTCACGAACAAGTTGTATGGTTTGAATCGTTTAGACTTATTTGTAGTTAGTTATTGTAACTGCCCTTAAAATATCTTGCCAGTTAAGTGTAGGCAATTCAGTGTTTTCTACAATGACTCTATTCCAGAGAATCCTTAGAATTAAATCAAGCTTCCTCTACTGTATCGAGCCTCGTTCCGTATATCCGATAAAGAACCAAAGCGAATACCATTCCTATAAAGGAGATGGAGGAAATGAACAAGTAAAGGGTCTTCCCGCCATATGCTCCATATATGGCTCCGCCTATATAAGAAGCAATAATTCCCGAAACCCCGAAGAATAGCAGCGCCAGTACGGTCTGGCCTGTGGCACGCCATTCCACCGGAACGATCCGGTAAAGATATTGGATGGCCGCCGAGTAGAAAATCGGGAAAGTCAATAGCTGCATGACCTGCAAATAAGCTAATAGCTGTGGATCGGTAATCCACGCAGAGACGAAATAACGGATAAAGAAAAACGCTGCTGCAAACGAAATGATGATGATTTCCTTACCTTTGCGCAGCCACCAAAAGCTTAGGGCGAATACAACGATTTCACTTCCCGCCGCCAAGAACCAGGTCAAGCCTACAAGCTTGGCACTTCCCCCAAGTTCCCGGATATATACTCCAAGGAAGGTATCGTTCATCCTTGCCGGAACAGCACAGATAAAGACCAATAACAGAAAGAGAAGCGTCTCTTTATTGCTGAAAAAATGCTTAAGGCTGCTTAAGGTGACAGGTTTCCCTGAAACGGGAGCATCAGGCATCATCCAGCTGACAATGAAGCTGATCAAACCTATTCCTGCAAAAAGGAACGCAAGGCTGTTCGCTCCGAAATATGACATAACATAGCCGGTGATCAGCGATATGACCGCATAACCCAATGCACCATATGTCCGGATGGAGCCGTAGCTAATCCCGGATTTCTCTGCCATCGTAAAATTGAGGCTTTCCGTCAGGGGATCGATCGGCATCAGAAAGAAATATAGCAGCATGGCAAACAGGATAAGCTGAAGATAACTGCTTGAATCATAGAGGAAATAACCGATTACGCTCGAGAAAAAGATGAGTAACAACAGGACTTTTCGTATAGTCCTTGTTTTGTCGCTGATCATTCCCCATAAAGGCTGGGTAATGAGGGTGACAAAACCTCCTGTACCGATGATGAATCCGATTTGGGCTGGACGCAAACCTTGATCAGCCAGATAGACTGGGAGAAACGGAATGAAAATGGCAAGCAGTCCAAAATATAAAAAGTTAAAACTCTTTAATAATCGTATTGCTTTCATAAAAAATATAATACCTCACGTGTTCTATAGAGTGGATTGATTTCAGACCATGTTATTGTATCATTGATGACAGAATTTGAAAAAATAGTTTTAAAATAGATTCGGTTTCGAGGTTAAATCTCACTTTTAAAAAATGGATGTAAATGATAGAATTAACACTTATTGTTAATTAAAGAGGGTGGTAATTCATGGACCAGGACACAAAAGTGATTCAAGAGTTGCAGCAATTGAAGCAAAAAGTCGGTCATCTTGAAGACTTATTGACGCAGCAACAGAATAAAAAGGAAAAAGCAGGACCATTTCGAATCTTCCTGGACGCAGTAGGCTCACTGCTATTTGGATTAATTGTTGTAGGACCGGTTATAGTGATTGTCGTTGGGGTTCTGATGGTGGCTGCATCATGGTTAGGGATCGAATTTTAAACGTTTAGGAGATTATGAATATATTGATTTGATTAGGTGACCAGTGGGAATGGATAGGGAAATGTTTTTTTCTATATATTGTAATTTTATTTGCATCGAATGCACGATTTAAGTATTGCATCTTTTCTTAAAAGGGGGATTTTTAAAGTGAAAGTATTGCTACCTTTTGCAATAGCCATGATTGCACTTACAGGGTGTTCTGCAATAGCCGATAACGGAACCAGTGAATTGAAATGGTATAAAACCAAAGAAGAAACGATTAATCATGGCATTAAAGAAGAAAAGATAAAAAAAGAAGACATCATTGGAGAAGTTAGTGAAAACAGAGAAACATTTGTTATTTATAAGAAACAATTTGAAGAAGGCTTGGGAGTAGGGGTATCAAGCATTAGTGAGCAAGAAGGAAAGTTTGCTTGGTATGACCCTGATCAAGATGTTCTTGTTAAAAACGATAAAGTCAAAAAGTATTCTTCCCAGATCAGTTGGGGAACAACAACACAATCAGGAAAGGATTTTACAATTTACACTGGATTAAGTGATGATCAAAGTCCTATCGTTAAAACACAAACTAGTGAAGTAAGCCCTGCGATAGACAAGGGAAGTGGGATTTATTTCTATATAGAACCTGCTAAATAAGTCATAAGAACATTTGTTGAATTTACGAAACTACTGGTAAATTGAGGGTATCCATTAATGGCACTCTTTGTCTTTAGGAAACCTTGCAAATACGATTCAACCATCATGGGTTCTTCATTTTCATCTTTTAAGACTATCTAACACTTGATTCTGCAGCCGCAGGATGTTCCTTAAGTGCGATTGAATTTGTATATTATTTGTCCGCCAGTATCCTATAATTGGATCAAGGGCTTTCACGATTTCCCCTAATTTGTTTCTTTGAAAATATTATCCTAAGAAAGTTATTGACAAATTTACCTTGAGTCCGTATAGTATGGGATATTATTAAAAATATTCAGATATAATTTTTGAAACGCAATGAACAGGAGTAGTAAAAGCTCATTATTCGGTGAAGAGAGCTGCGGGTTGGTGCAACGCAGTCCAATGATACTTTGAACTTGCCTGGGAGTGGTAAAGCGAAGGATAGGAATAATTCCATTCTTTTGTTTTAACGATTAACCTTCGTTACAAGGTTTTTAAAGCAGGGTTCTTTAAAGAGCCAATAAGAGTGGTACCGCGGTAAGCTTAAGGCATATCGTCTCTTTCTTCATTTGATTATGAAGGAAGAGACGATATGCTTTTTTTGATTTTTGGGAGGTAAGGATATGGAAACGGACAAACGGAATTTACAGAGGACAATGACTTCAAGGCATATTACGATGATGGCATTAGGCGGTGCCATCGGGGCAGGTTTATTTAAAGGAAGCAGTTCAGCCATTGATATGGCAGGCCCTTCCGTAATCATTGCGTACTTAATAGGGGGAATCATCCTATTATTCATCATGCAAGGTTTAGCTGAAATGGCGGTCCGCAATAGCGGTGCACGAACATTCAGGGATTTGGTCGAATCGATCTTAGGAAAGTATCCTGCCTATTTCCTGGATTGGATCTATTGGAAAATGTGGGTATTGAATATTGCGGCCGAATCAGTGGTTGCGGCGATTTTCCTTCAATATTGGCTGCCCGGATATCCAATCTGGATATTGGCATTAGCTGTTTCGGTTTTGGTTACTGCGGTTAACTTGCTGTCGGTAAAGGTTTTTGCTGAAACGGAGTACTGGCTTGCTTTAATTAAGATTACGGTCATCATTGTGTTCATCATCGCTGGATTATTGTTACTGCTCGTTACTTTTGGTGATCATACAGCGGTCGGTTTTTCTAACTTGACCGAACATGGTGGTTTCTTTCCGAATGGATCGACAGGTTTGATCACGGCGATGCTGGTGGTAATCTATTCATATGGCGGTACGGAAATCATCGGGGTCACATTAGCTGAAACGAAAAATCCTGAAAAAGTGGTTCCAAAGGCCGTTCGCAGTACATTGGTCAGGATCATTTCTTTCTATATCATTCCTTTTTTCATCATCGTTAGCTTAATTCCTTGGAACGAAGTAAACGGGGTGAAGGAAAGTCCGTTTGTAATGGTCTTTCAAATGATCGGGATTCCAGGTGCCGACCATATCATGAATGCCGTCGTTCTATTAGCGATCATATCATCGATGAACTCCGGGTTGTATGGTTCATCCCGCGTTCTGTATACACAAGCCGTGGATGGTCGCGTTCCGAAAATCTTTTCCCGTTTATCCAAGAAGAAAGTACCTGTTCCCGCAATATTAATGTGTACTTCCGCATTATATGGCGGTGTATTGATTTCCTTATTTGCCGGAAGCAAGACCTTCGATTTCCTAATGGGTTCGCTTGGATATACCGTATTATTCATCTGGTTGATCATTGCTTTCGCCCATTTGAAATCACGTAAACAACAGTCCGGAAAAACAAGTGCCTATTCGGTAAAATGGTTCCCGTATACGACTTGGGCTGCGATCATCGCTTTAATAACGATCCTGATCGGAATCATTTTCACGACATCCATAGTCGTTACGATCATTACACTTTGCATCTACATCTTCATTTCCTTAACGTATGTATGGAAAAAACGCCATAACAAAATCTAGAGATGGCGGAGTGATCACTTTTGCCTTCCCGCATATAAGTTTCATATCAAGCCGTGGTATATGCCATGGCTTTCGTTATGTATTCTTAGTTGGATGAAAAGTAAGAGATATCCATTTTACTAGTTCATGGGAATCATTAACTTTAGCGATTAAAGAGTTAATCTAGTGAAAAATGTAGTATAATAATCTTTGGAAAAAAACCAATATATTGAAAGCCGGAGCGAGCTATGAAAAACAATTCCCTACTATCCTTTCACCCGTTATATTATTTATTACTTTTGATGATTACTAGTTCCATCTATTCAATCATCAATCAATCTTCAGGTCATGCTGTCGATGTTACGACTATAATAGATGGGGAGATTCCCTTTATTAAAGAATTTGCCGTTCCTTATTTACTTTGGTATCCGTATATTTATGGATTGCTGATTTACTATTGCTTCGTTGACCGAAAGCACTATTTCGTCGGATTAGGCAGTTTGATATCGGGGAAACTTCTCTGTTTTCTTGTATATTGCCTTTGGCAAACGACAGTTCCGCGTCCAGAAGTCGTGGGCAACGATATCTTTGCCCAGTTAATGCGGTTCATCTATAGTCATGATCAACCTGTCAACTGCCTTCCCAGCATACATGTACTGACCACATTCATCATGATGATCGTCGCCCATAAGCGGAAAGAAGAGCACAAATGGGAGTATGCCAGTGTCACTGCATTCGGAACACTGATCATCCTCTCCACACTATTTACGAAACAGCATGCTGTATTGGATGTACTCGCAGGAATCCTCCTAGCATGCGGGGTATATGCAGCCGTCCAGTATACGTTCCATGCGCTATCGGCTTTTCAGGCCAATCATTACCCAGCGAGGCAAATTAAAAAGTGACCACAGGAAAAAGCCACTGTAAGAATATTCGCTCCCATGAGTTGATATGTTACAGCGGCTTTTTTTTATTGAATGATTGGGCATTTATGTAAATTATATATGGTATTATGTTTTTAATCGAATGGAAACAGTGGAGGGAGGAAAAGAATGCCTCATCATCTTGATCGAATGGCTGAAGACTTGGTTAAAGCAAAGTTGGAAAATTATTGGCCGGGTTTTGAACTTGTTGCCTATGCAATATATGACAAGAGTAATGTTTATCTATTTAATCATCCTAAATTCAGTAACAATCCACCATGTACATATCATATTTTAAAGTGGGATACCGAGTTTACTGCTGACACAATCATTATGTATGAAGAATACCCCACTGCAATTGTTAATATGGATCACTATAAGGAATATGAAGATTTGTTTTCAATGCTGGTTCATGAATTGTTTCACGGCTATCAATATATAAAGGATGAAAAACGGTTTCCCGATGAAATGCTGGGAATCACATATCCGCTGTCAAAAGAAAATGTGGAATTACGAAATCAGGAACGAACAAATCTTTATTGTGCAATGTTGGAAAATGACCTAATTAAGAAGAAACAATACCTTAATGCCTTCATTGCCCTAAGGGAAAAAAGAGCAGCCAAGATTGAAGAGTACCTGACATATGAAAATTTGATTGAAACAATCGAGGGACCTGCGTGGTATGTCGAATTGAAGGCTTACTCGGAAAAAAGCCCGCTTGATTACGATTCAGTTTTAAAAAAGTATGCACAACAACTAACAAACAAATATGAATCTACTTCTCGGATTAGAAGAAGTTGTTATAGTTCGGGTTTATTTATGTGTTTGTTACTGGCTGGATGGAAAGTTTTTTTGATAGAGAAGATACATTATATGACCTATTAAAACAGCAGTCCGGTGACTATATGGAGCATTCAATGGCTGATGTGAAAATAAGTCCTGAAACAGAGGAAGTCATTAGCTTTGCTATGGAAAAGAGAATGAAAGCATTTGAAGAGTTTAATAAAGAAGCAGGCATTCATTTATATATTGAAGGGAAAATAACTGCTGAATCTTATGACCCGATGAATATGATCCCATTAGAAGATAGACTGTTACATAAGAGCTTTATAAAAGTAAGGATGAACAATGAAGATTTTCTTATTCAACAACCGGTAATTGCCCATGTTGATCATGGGATTCAAAATATAAATAAATTACATCTGATAATAGAGAATGAACCCTCTGAAACCAATGATTCGCTAACCATTGATGGCATTGGAGAAATAAAGGGAAGATATAAGAAACAAGAAAATATCCGGCATGTACTTATTTAAAATGAATTTTATCTTAACTGGGTTTCAATCATCATTCCCTTATTACTTTTTGCACTAAGGATTTTGGTTGAATTGAATGTACAGCCTATGTAAAAAAAGCATCGAACCTCCCATGACAGGAAGTCAGATGCTTTTTTCTTTTACATTTCAGCTTCAATTTTCAAAGATGATTCTTCGCTGAACTGTTCTTTATCCAGGTCACCCGTTATTTTACTAGTCAGAATACCGGAAGTCATGCTTCCGCTGACATTCACGGCCGTTCTACCCATATCGATCAATGGCTCGACGGAAATCAACAGGCCGGCCAAGGCGATTGGCAGGTTCATTGCAGATAATACAAGGATGGCAGCGAATGTTGCTCCTCCGCCTACACCTGCAACCCCGAAAGAACTAATGGCCACGATGGCAATCAACATGGCGATAAAGGAAGGATCTAGCGGGTTGATCCCAACCGTTGGAGCGATCATGACCGCTAACATGGCCGGATAGATTCCGGCACAGCCGTTTTGACCGATCGACAAGCCGAAGGATCCGGCAAAGTTGGCAATACCTTCGGACACCCCTAGTTGTTTCTGTGTTTGGATGTTCAATGGCAGGGCGCCAGCACTTGTTCTTGAAGTGAAGGCAAACGATAATACTGGGAAAGCTTTTCTCAAATATACGATTGGATTCAATCCTGCAAGCATCAGCAATAGCAAATGGATAAGGAACATGACAATCAGGGCCACATATGAGGCACCTACGAATTTCCCTAATTTCAGGATGGCATCCAAATCACTCGTAGCTACCGTCTTCGTCATGATCGCCAAGATCCCGTAAGGTGTTAAACGCAGGATCAATGTTACTACGCGCATGATGATGCTGTGCAATGTATCTACTATTTTAGCAAAAAATTCAGCATGTTCAGGCTGTTTCCTTTTGACTCCTAAATAGGCAATCCCAAGAAATGCAGCAAAAATTACAACGGAAATGGTTGATGTCGGACGTGCACCCGTTAAATCAAGGAACGGATTGGACGGAATCAATTCAAGAATTTGCTGCGGCATCGTTTTATCCTGAATCGTACCGTATGTTTCCGATATTTGATCCCCGCGGCTTAACTCCGCTTCTCCTTGCTCAATTTGAACGGCTTCCAAATTGAATACAGTTGCCGAGGTGATCCCGACAGCTGCTGCAATCGCAGTCGTTCCAAGCAGGATTCCGATGATCAGGACACTGATCTTTCCAATATTGCTAGTCAGTTTCAATCTTGTGAATGCGGATAAGATGGAAATGAAGACAAGCGGCATGACGATCATTTGCAGGAACTTGACATAGCCGGAACCTACAATGTTAAACCAATCGACCGATTTAACGATCGCCTCTGACTGAGGTTCATAGAAATACTGCAAAAGAAGTCCGAATACAATTCCTAAACCAAGTCCAGTAAAGACCCTTTTTGTAAAGGAAATATGCTTCTTATTCATGTAAAATAAAACGCCTAAAAGAACGAGCATTATGGCAAGATTTAAAAACACATAACCAATCATATATATTCCTCCTAATTCCGATTAACCAAATGAGAATAATAAATATCTGAAGCCTATGATACATCATCCGCTGATTTTTTACCAGAAGAAAATAATTTATTTTTGACTTTTCAAGTAATTCATGTATTTATCTTTATTCAGGAACTGGATTTGAGGGAACAATAAAGGGATGCTGGATCAAGCTAGGGTACAAATCTTCATCTATATATTTATCAGGAAGGATTAGCCCTTTGTTTTCTTGAATGATAGATTAGGCCGCATATGCTTAGCGTTTTTTTGAAAGGGTGGAAGAATGATGGATATATACATTGACAGGCTTAATGAACGGGATGCACAAGCGTTATTTACATTTGAATGCAATAATAGAAGGTTTTTCGAGCAAACGGTCCCAGGCCGGGGTGATGATTATTATAGCTTTGGAACGTTTGGAATCAGGCATAAGGAATTATTAAAAGAACAAGAAGAGGCCATCTCCTCTTTTTATTTGATTAAGGATGGTTCAGGCATAATCGTCGGCAGGATTAATCTTGTGGATATCGACCCCATCAAGGGTACGGCTCATGTCGGTTATAGAATCGGTGAAGCGTTTACGCAAAAAGGGATTGCGAATGAAGCTTTAAAGCTATTGATGAAGCTGGCGCCGGATTTGAATGTGACGCAAATACATGCCAAAACGATAAGTGACAATATCGCCTCCCAAAAGGTTTTGGTGAAAAACGGTTTTGAACGGATTTCGATTAATGAGGAAATTAGTGCGGATTCGGGTCAAAAGCTAACATTCTTCCATTATAGTAGGAACCTTTAAATCCATTTTCTTCTATATAATAGAACGCATTCCATTTTTTAATTGTGAAAAGAGGGGGAGGTAGCGGCTGTCACAGAAAGGACCTTCCCTGTAAACTAACCGAGGATAGACCGCTTGATGGTCGCAAAGGACTTAAGAGTAAATAATTGCGAGATATTTTCCCGGCAAAAGAGTTCCTTTACTTAAAAGAAGAAAGGAGAATCTAATATGATAGAAGGTTTATATGAAGCCCATTTACCAGTCAAGAACCTGGACATCTCTATGGATTTTTATAAGAAAATAGGCTTGAAACTAGCTTGGAGGGATGAAGATACTGCCTTCTTTTGGATCGAGGAAAACAAAAGCTGGGTCGGCTTATGGGAAGGGAAGGAATATCAAACTCCATACCACCCTTCACTAAGGCATATCGCCTTTCGGGTAACTTATGATAATATGAAAAATGCATTAACTTGGCTCAAATCCTTGCAAATTGAAGTCGTCCCTTTTGGAAAAAGGACAACGATTGAACCATTTGTGCGTCCGAACCAAGGAAACGCTTCCGTCTATTTCAATGATCCCGATGGCAATAGTCTCGAACTTATGTGTTCGATAAAAGTCCCTGATGCATATAAGCATATGACCGAAAAACTTTCGCTTGAAGAATGGGAAGAACTATTAACCAGGTGAACTTTGTAAAGAAAAATTTCCCCGCCCTGTCTCAATCATTAATTTTTTATAGAAGTATGAGCAATCAATATGGAAAGGCTTAGGGCACTTGCTTCCCTCTAATGATTAATTTCAGATTTCTTGTTTATTTGTATTTTGTTAATATATAGATTAATTGGGTTTTTTGATAAAATGAAAACAAAAAAATATTCTGTATGAAACTTTTGATTTTGGAAAGGCAGAGCCAGTGTTTTTTGATTTTGGAAAGGCAGAGCCAGTGTTTTATAGAAGGAAGTGTAAGAATGCAATTAACGAATAACGATAGTATCCATAATCAATTACGTGCAGACTGTGAGAATTGTTTTGGTTTGTGCTGTGTAGCCCTGCCATATGCAAAGTCTGCTGATTTTGCATTTGATAAAGATGGAGGTACACCATGTTCAAACCTTCAATCCGATTATCGTTGCGGCATCCATGAAAATCTCAGAGCAAAAGGGTATAAAGGCTGCACGGTATATGAATGCTTCGGTGCCGGTCAAAAGGTATCCCAGCTCACCTATGATGGAAACGATTGGAGGGACAACCCAGAATCAGCAAAGGAAATGTTCGAAGTGTTTCCAATTATGCAACAACTCCATGAAATGCTTTGCTACTTAAATGAAGCACTTAATTTAAAAGATGCGCAACCTCTTCACCGAGAATTGCATGGCGCTTTTGAAGACACGGAATATCTCACTAAACAAAGTCCAAAGTCTATCATGGACCTGAATGTACCAGCTCATAGAACGATCGTTAACGATTTACTCCTGCGCACAAGTGAAATGGTACGTGCAAAGGTTTCATTTAAGAAAAATAAGAAAAAGCCGAACAAAATAGGCAGGGGAAGTGACCTGATCGGTGCAAAATTGAGAGGTGCTGACCTTAGGGGAGCGAACTTAAGAGGGGCTTTACTTATTGCATCCGACCTCAGGGAAGCCGACATGAGAGTGACGGACCTGATCGGTGCAGATTTTAGGGACGCCGATTTAAGCGGTGCCGATCTCACCGGAAGTTTCTTCATCACACAAGCACAGATTAACTCGGCTAAAGGCGACACGAATACAAAATTACCGCACTCATTAAGCATTCCCGATCATTGGAGGTAGAAGGATGTTTAATTCACGAGTAAAGCGTGAAACTCACGAGTAAAAGTGTCAAACTCACGAGTAAAAGCGTGAAATTCGCGAGTAAAAGTGCCAAACTCACGAGTAAAAGCGTCAAACTCACAAGTAAAAGCGCGAAACTCACGAGTAAAAGCGTGAAACTCACGAGTAAAGCCCAAACTCACGAGTAAAAGCGTAAAATTCGAAAGTAAAAGCGTAAAACTTACGAGTAATAGGAAATTTAATACATAGTGCATGAACATCAATAGCGGACAAGTAAATTAGATTTGGCTTTAATCCGAAGCTTTTACAAAGAGTGAACTCTACCAACAGCGATTCTTCATTAGGAAGGATCGTCTTTTACATTTGGGCGGGAAATGTTCATTTTTCCTTTGACTCTGACGTTGCGTGATACCTTAATGTAAATGATATCGAAAGGAGGTAAGAAGCAGTGGCAATGAAAGTGAAGGAGCTAGCCGATTTGGTTGGCATTAGTGTGCGGACACTGCATTATTATGATGAAATCGGGTTATTATCGCCGGAGGAAATAACCGATGCAGGTTATCGGCTTTATTCGAATGATAATCTTGAGATGTTGCAGCAAATCCTGTTTTTCAGGGAACTTGGCATGCCATTAAAGGAAATAAAACAAATGGTAAACAGCTCTTCGTTTGATAAACAAGATGCGTTAAAGCAACATCAAAAAATGTTACTGGAGAAACGCAGTCAGCTCGATAAATTAATTAAGACGGTCGAAAAATCGATCAAGCATATGAAAGGGGAAATTCAGATGACGAATAAAGAGAAATTTGAAGGATTTGACTTCAGTCAGAATCCATATGAAGAAGAGGCTCGCAAGCTTTGGGGGGATAAAGCTGTCGATGAGTCGAAGGCTAAAGTGGCGGACATGTCCAAAGATGCACAGAAAGTTGTATCGGAGATCTATTTAAAACTTGCGGCAATCCGAGATGCTTCGCCTAAGTCGGAGGAGGCACAAGAGGCCATTAAAGAATGGTATGATTGTTTGAACAATAACTTCGGCACATACTCGCTGGATGCTTTCAAAGGATTAGGTCAAATGTACGTGGACGATCAACGCTTCACCAAAAATATCGATCAATACGGTGAAGGATTGGCAAAATTCATGTGTGATGCGATGGGGCATTTTGCTGATGCTAACAAAAATTGAATCTCAAGATTAAGAAATTTCAAAATAAGAAGGTTGCTCCGGCAACCTTCTTATTGGAGCTGGATATCAGGTAATAGCCAACCCCTATGGTCTATACCCGTATGAAAAATTGAATATGAATATGAAAAGTAAAAAAACGGCCAAAGATGGAATGAAACTAATTAGTACCCATCCCTTCGCTTCCTTACTTTTCACACTTGTGAACCATTTAAAATAAATGAACAGGAGAATGATTAAAAAGGACCATGAATAATAACCAGTCATCGTGTCAACCCAGGCTGAATTTTTATCCCAGTAGGCGTCAGGCACAGGAGTGATATTTCCATACCGTTCATCAATTTTATTTTTTGTGGTAATGAAGATATAGGAAATGACAGAGTAATAAACGACAATGGCGGCTTTTACCAACCAGGGTATGAATCTATTGGAAAGGACGATTAAAAAGATGATGGCCAGAAACACGAATAACTCGATATATAGCTCCAAAATAAAAACACCTCCATTTTATATAGTATAATGATTATGTAAAAATTCCCATTATATTATGGTAGACTGCGAGGTACTGGTTAAATGGAACTTTGGAAAATCAGTCAAAAGGTTTCGGAGCTAAGCGATGTGATTCCTTATTATTTTTTTAGTCTAGTTTCTTCCTGTTTGTCGCTTTCCACGGTGATGGTTGTATTCAGCCTGGGTACCTGGGGAGTGATTGGCATTATCGTGATTTCTTTTTATGTCGTTATCCCTTATTTATTATTTGCTGTTCCGGTACAGGTCCTTTTCAATAAACATCCTAAAAAATTCAGTTTAAACTATTTTTGCCTTTATATTTTTTTCTCTTTGCCGGCCGTATTCATTTATAGTTCGGTGCTTAATTTTGACTTCAGCATGGATATTTTGACTACAAAGAATTTCTATGCAATCAGCCTTTTAGCGGCACTGTTTTTTTGGTTTTGGGATTCGGTCTTTTTACAAAAAAAAAGCTCTGTATCATAAAAAGGGACCGGTTAAATGGTCCCTTTCAACATTACTTCTTTAGCAAGTTTACGATTTCTTTAGCTTTTTCTAATGTAACTCCTTCAATGATACTGTTGTTTTTTCGAACAGCCGTACCGAAATGATAGTGACCGGTATGCAGTTCGGAATGGATAGAAAGGATATTATCCTTATTCAATCCGCTTCCAACCAGTATGGCTATGTCGCCGCAGACTCTTTTCATTTGTTGAATCGTTTTCATGCGGCCAGGGAAATCCCCATGCCCGCCTGAGGTCAATATCGTAGTGATTTCTGGATATTGTGCTAGCATTTCAGCTGAAATGACAGTGTCGTGCGTATCATCGATGGCTCGGTGGAATGTAATCTCCAAACCTTCACATACGGTCAATAGTTCTTCGAGGTATGGTCGATTGATTTCATTTTTTTCATTTAATGCACCTAATACGACCCCGTTCGCTCCCAGTGATCGAATGATTTGGATATCTTTTTTCATGATTTCCAAATCCTTTTGCGTATAGCAAAACGACTGGCTATGAGGCCTTACCATCACGTTGACGGGTATCTTCACTGAATTGACGACAGCTTCTATCAGGGCGTGGCTTGGAGTTAATCCACCCTCGGCTAAAGAACTGACAAGCTCGATTCGGTCTGCGCCCGATTCTTCGATTATTAGGGCATCTTCTATCGTTGTGGCAATGAATTCAATGTACATTGGATTTTCCTTTCCTGCATGCAAGTGTTATATGAATATTAAATCCATTAAAAATCGTAAAGTCAATTCATTAATAGTTTTCCTCAAATGGAATATCTTTATTTCTCAAATTTATGAAACGAAATGAACATTCAAACGTATAAAAACAGAATATATTCAATGGTATATTTGTTCGGCGGGGTAATTAAATGAAAATCATCATGACGGAGGTTTTTTAATTGGATAAAGAAAGTAAGGAAATAAAGAAATCGAGATTTTACAAAGTAGGGATGGGGTTCCTTATCATTTCCCTTCTCACTTGGATCATTCCTGTCGCAGCTCCTTTTACGCCATTTTCGACTGCGGTTAAGGCTGGGGTCATAACAGGTGCGATTGTCTTTGCGGAAGTGATGTTTTGGGCAGGCGCACTTTTGGTCGGGAAAGAAGTGGCCGCTAAATATAAAGGCTATTTAAACCCGAAAAATTGGAGAAAAGAAAAAGGCTGAAGCTGTTTTTTATAAAAAAGGGCTGGGAGTGAAGCTCCAATGGAAACTGAGTTGTTGAAAGTTTTCGATTCCAATCGCATTCAAACAGGCGTGGCTTCGCGAGAGGAAGTACATAGATTGGGACATTGGCATGAGGTTTTCCATTGCTGGTTCGCAAGTTCGGAAGCGGGCGTGGATTACCTATATCTTCAGCATCGTTGTGCGATGAAAAAAGATTATCCGAATCTATGGGATATTACGGCTGCCGGCCATTTACTGGCTCATGAAACGGTATACGACGGAGTAAGGGAGATTAAAGAAGAGCTAGGCATTGACGTTTCCTTTGACGAGTTGGTTCCATTAGGGATTATTGAATACCATCAAACGAAAGAAGGTTTCAACGACAAAGAACTGGCAAACGTCTTTCTATATGAACGTGCACATAGCTTCGATGATTTCACCCTGCAGCCAGAAGAGGTTTCCGGGATGGTGAAGGTTGTGCTGACTGACTTCGAAGAGCTTTGGACCGAAGCGAAGGACAAAGTGTATATTAAGGGATTTGAAATGAATCACGAAGGCCGCAGGATGATGATCGATCGATTTGTTGGACGGAATGAGTTCGTTCCGCATGATCGTTCCTATTATGATAGCATCATTAGATTGATCAGAGAAAACCTCGCTAAATGAAAATAAAGCCCCGACAAAACGATTCGAGTTTTGTCGGGGCTTTTCTTTTTTCTTGAAAAAAACATTAAGTATATCGACCTGTATCTTTCCCGATTAACGGCAGTCTATTGGCTCGTTTTGTTCCAGCTTGATACGCATAAGTTCTTAGTTGTTACCTTATTTGTCCTGAATGGCTCATAGGGATAATGACTTTGTCTCTGTGATGATTCAGCTGATAAAGCGAGACATACCAGACTGTAATGATGATGCCAGGCTGCAACGTAAGGGCGGGGGATGTAGTTTTTCATGAACTAGGGAATTTATCACTTGTAAGAATATTACAAAATTGTAAGATGAACAGTGTATAAATTTTGTTAAGGGGATGAGTGAAATAATGAAAAAAATGGTTTTATGCATTTCATTTTTTGTAGCTTCTTTAGTCCTTTTTGGCTCCCTTGATTCTTTTGCGAGCAAAGCTTCAGCAGAAACACACACCTATGACGGAAAAAGTCCTTACTATAATAGTTGTGCGAATAGCGCTGTCACGAAGAAGTCGGTGAAAATTTATGCCAATGGCGGTTCTGCCAATTTGGAGTTGAAATTCAGCACTGTCTGTAAAACCGCCTGGGCGAAGATCACTCTAAGCAGACCGGCTAAAGCAGATGGTGAGGCAACGGCATTGGTTGTTCGAAATACTGATAATAAACAATTCAGCTGTGCATCTCCTGGAGGAAATGGTGAAATAAATAAAGGTCAAACGTCATGCTATACACCGATGGTATATGATTTAGATCCGCGAAAAGCAAAAGCGGTAGCCTTTTGGCCATATACAGCAGGTGAAACCGACTGGTATTAATGAAAAAAGAAAAACCTTCATCTATATTTTTGCAAAGAAAGGATGAATGAATTGAATAAAAAGCTTAAAATGATAGGTTTATCCATGGTGATGACACTGTCGATGTTTATTGTCGACTTTGGATTTGGAAAAAATCAAGCACTGGCCGAAACACACACCTATGATGGAAAAAGTCCATACTATAATAGTTGTGCAAATTCGGCGGTAACGAAGGATAAAAAATGGATCGATTCCAATTCGTACGTAGAATTGAAATACAGCACTGTGTGTAAAACCGCCTGGGCAAAAGTGACCGTAACACGCCCCGCCGTATACAATCATGAAGCGGATGCCAGAATCGTCCGAAGTACTGATGGTAAGGCCTATACATGCTCAAGTTCCGGGGGCAATGGTGTTGTGAATATCGGGCAGACCTCATGCTATACACCAATGGTATATGATTATGACCCGCGCAAAGCACAGGCCCAAGGGATCCATGCGATTCCAAATAGTGATGCCTATAATAAAGCGGTGACTATTTGGTACTAAAAAACAAAAACGCAAAAAAGCATCCTTATAGCCGGATGCTTTTTTTGCGGTCAGATTGTGCTTCCAATTGAAGTAGATATCGTTTCATCTCCGTACCTCCACGGTAGCCGGTAATGGCCCCGTTTTTTCCGATAACCCGGTGACATGGCACCGTGATCAGAATTGGGTTGGCGCCAATGGCCGTACCAACCGCCCGAACAGCTGCAGGTCTTTGGATGATTTGGGCAATATCGGAATAGGAACAGGTTTGTCCATAGGGTATTTGATTCAGCGCTGCCCAAATTTCTTGTTGAAAGGGGGTGCCTTTTATATCTGCGGGAAGAGAGAAAGTCTGCCTGGTTCCTTCGAAATATTCTTGTAGTTCTTTTAGATAGGGATTTAATGCTTTTTCATTTTCAACAAGGTTCGCATTTGGAAAGCGTTTTTGCATCAAGGACTTCAGTTCTTCATACGTTTGACCGGGAGAGCCTACATAGCAAAGCCCTTTTTCCGTCCTGGCCACATATAATTGCCACTTATCATAATGGAATATGGCCCAGTCAATGGTTTGTTTTTTATCATTCTTCATTTGCTTCACGCTCCAAAGCTTGAGTTTTGAGATAAGCATTCCTATATCCTGAAGGGGTATTCCCCATTTTCCTTTTGAATAACGTCATGAAATAGGGCGTACTGGAGAACCCGGTAGCGAAGCCTATTTCAGTTATCGGCAGTTCGGAGGTTTCCAGCAGCCTCGCCGCTTTTTCAAGGCGAAGCCGCTGAATGTATTCAGTGGGCGATATTCCCTTCACACGCTTGAATGATCGTTGTAAATGATACGGGCTGCCGTGGGAAATATCCGCCAATTTGTTCAAAGTGAGGGGTTCGCTGTAATGGGTGTCGATCCATTCGGCTATTTGTTCAACCCATTCTTCTGTCGGCACATTCAGTCCTTCCGGTTTACATCGTTTACAAGGCCGGAACTCCTCTTCCAAAGCCATCATGGCATTTTTGAAGATCTTCACGTTTTCCTTTTTAGGCACCCTAGATTTACAGGAGGGCCTGCAAAAGATGCCTGTCGTAATCACCCCGTATAAAAAATGATCATCATATGCTGCATCACAATCTATAATAGCTTTCCAATACTCATTCGGGAAATCTGCTTTTTTCGGATTCACTACATTCACCTCTCCATTTAGTATACAAGAAAGGGTTGATATACAAACATTTTGATAATATAAAAGCAAGATAACGTAATTGTTCAATAATTTTTGTTAAAATTAGGGAGTTGAATGAAAGAGCAAGATAACGTACTTGTTTTTGATTAGAATAAAAGGAACGGGACATAGGAGGAGCAGAATGAAAGAGACATTATCAAATGATGAAGGCATGAATGAATTGAGAATTCGTGCTCCAAAAGAGTTTAGTTTTTCGGAAAATCTTAAATATTTATCAAGATCCTCCAATGAATGTCTGTTCGATATTGTTGATCAAAAGATTTATCGAGCACTTGTTGTCGAAAACGAGACACTTTTAGTAGAAATCAGTGCTTTGAATGAAACGGAGCTGAACGTTCGTTTTCCAGGGCGAACTGCCCCGATGGATAATCAGGTAAAGGATGCTGTTTCCCAATACGTTCGTCACTGGTTCGATCTTGAGACAAATCTGCTTCCTTTTTATGAATTGGCCCAAAAGGACCCTTTATTGCAAAAGCCGGTAAGCCAATTCTTCGGCTTGAGAAATATGGGCATCCCTGATTTATTTGAAGCGATTGCCTGGGGAATACTTGGTCAGCAGATTAACTTGACTTATGCCTATACCTTGAAACGGAGGCTTGTGGAGGGATTTGGTGAATATGTTGAATTCGAAGGAAAGCAATATTGGCTGTTTCCGACACCTGATGCGATCGCGAAATTGACCGTAGAAGATTTTTCCGATTTGAGGATGACCGTAAAGAAGTGTGAATATTTAATAGGTGTTGCTCAACTGATTGCAGAAGGGGAACTTACTAAAGAAAAGCTATTGAATGCAAAGGATGTAAAAGAGGCTGAAAAAATGCTGACCAACATACTGGGAATCGGTCCGTGGACAGCGAACTATGTCTTGATGCGCTGTTTGCGTTTTCCAGCAGCCTTTCCCATCGATGACGTCGGGCTGCATAATTCCATGAAACTGCTCATGCAAACAGAAGCAAAACCAACGAAAGCGGAAATCCTGAAACTATCGGAAGCATGGGCCGATTGGGAATCCTATGCAACCTTCTATTTATGGAGATTGCTATATTGAATACCGGAGATAAAACAGCAAGTAACGCCGATAAAACTCCATATTCCGAGATAAAACTATAGAATTCGTCGATATATCTCCATATTAGGAGATAAAACTGCAAGTAACGTCGATATATCTCCATATTAGGAGATAAAACTATAGAATTCGTCGATATATCCCCATTTCCGGAGATAAAACTATAGAATTCGTCGATATAACTCCATATTCGGAGATAAAACTATAGAAATCGTCGATATATCTTTATATTCGGAGATAAACCTGTAGATTACGTCGATAAAACTCCATATTCGGAGATAAAACAATAAATTTCGTCGATATATCCCTATTTCCGGAGATAAAACTGCAAATAACGTCGATTTCAGCATTTGCGATAGATCCGGGTGCGATTTCGTTTTGTCTGTTCAGGAATACTTTTATATATCTAAACAATGGTGCGCGTTTCTGGTATTACCCCATCTTCGTCGGACCGCGTTCTGTTGCCGGCTTCAGGTGGAATGGCAGGTTCTGGACGTTTTTGGCATTGATACAAGACAAATCAATTCATTTAGCTGTTTTTGAAAAAATGCTCAAAGGAGATGTTTCCTTTGAGCATTTTATGTTTCTGATTGTTTTGCTTTCTTCCAATACGAAAAGGTATGGTAGCAAGACAGAAGCAGCACTATCCAAAGAAAAACATTATTAAGAGAAATGCCTATCGTTGATCGTCCCCCTAAAGCGGTCAACATTCCGACTAAGGAAAGGAGATACAAGGTGGAAAACAACAGCTCCTTGAACTTCGCACCATGATCGGCGTGACGATCTTTCTTAAATAGGATACTGAGAAATAGTCCTATCATAACGCCAAGAAGCACCTCAGGTGAAATGATATCAGAAAGAAAGAAGACTGGAAAAAAATCATAAATCAGCAAAAGGGTGAGGATGATCATATAAATCATTTGAAAAGGATTCAATTCAGCACTTCCTTTTTTGTTAAATTATACCTTGTTTTGTTGCTTAAATCCTTTCATTTTTGAATGTGGCTAAATAAACGGCCAACAATGTTCAATATTTAATAGAAATGGTAAAATCATTATGCTCCTATAAAATTTAGTGAATGAAAATGAAAATAGAGGATGCTGTTGAATATGAGGAAAGTATCGCTGGAAACCAAGATTCTCGGGTTAGTTCTATCATTGAGCCTGTTTTTGATCCTGTTATTGACGACTACTTTTTCCTATATGGAAGGAAGGCAAATAGCGAAGGATAAAGGTCAATTGGCGTTGGAGCTTTCAAAGACGATTAGCTTCATGCCTACCGTTACAGAGGCTTTTGAGACGGATGATCCCGCTGGCATCATCCAGCCGATTGCCGAAAAGATCCGCAGGGAAACAGGTGCTGAGTTCATCGTTGTAGGGAATGCAGAGGGAATTCGCTATTCCCATCCGCTTGTTTCCGAAATTGGGAAGCGGATGGAAGGCGGGGATAATAGCAGGGCCATTCGGGAAGGCGAATATTATGTCTCCGAAGCGGCAGGATCACTCGGTCTTTCCATTCGGGGGAAGTCACCGGTATTCAATGAGGATGGAAAAATAATTGGAATCGTCTCCGTCGGTTTTTTGGTGGACGATGTCCGCGCCCAAATTTTCAAGGATTTGTCCAAGGAGATGATTGTATCTTTAGTGGCCATCATGATCTCGATCATTGGCAGTTATATGCTGGCAAGGAGCATACGTAAAGATACACTGGGGCTGGAACCATTTGAAATCGCCAATTTATATAAAGAAAAAAATGCAGTGCTTCAATCGGTGAAAGAAGGGATTCTGGCCATTGACCAAAATGGGCTGATTACCTCGATGAATCAGCCGGCAAAAAAATTGCTGGATATTAAAGAGTCCGTTCGCCATTTGAACGTCGATGGCCTATTTCCTTCGAAATATTTATTCGAGGTGCTGAAGTCCGGTGAACCGCAAGTGGATAAGGAGATTTCATGGGAAGACAAATCCGTTATCGTCAATTGTACGCCGATTTTCGATAGTGAAGGGGTAAGCGGTGTTGTCGCTTCGTTTCGTGATCGAACGGAAATTGAGGAAATGGTCAACACATTATCGGAAGTGAAGATGCATTCAGAGGATTTAAGGGCACAAACCCATGAATTTACCAATAAACTATACGTCCTATCAGGATTGATACAATTAGGGGAATATGATGAAGCAATCGATATGATTCAAAGCGAAACATCCGAATTGCATTCCCTGAACCGTGTCGTGTTCGAACAGATAAAGGATACAAAGGTACAAGCCCTGTTACTTGGCAAGATCGGGAAAGCATCAGAAAAGAAGATCATCTTTGAAATAGACGCACAAAGCTACCTAGAGAAACTGCCGGATCATATAAAATTGTCACAACTAACATTGATTCTAGGCAACATTATCGATAATGCACTTGAAGCGGTTTCAAGCATGGAGGAGCCGCTCGTGAAATTTTTCGCCACAGATATCGGAAATGATATGGTATTTGAAGTGAGTGATAACGGAAAAGGAATACCTGAGGATGCCATCGCCCATATTTTCGATCGGGGTTTCACTTCGAAAAACAGCGGAAGTCCAAGTGGTTATGGACTTTCGAATGCTGATCATGTCGTCAAAGAGCTGGGCGGCATCATCGAGGTTCAAAGCGAGGATGGGAACACCATATTCACCGTTTATCTTCCTAAAGAACAGTGAGGAGGGAAAGAATGCAGAAGATAAGAGCAGTCATCGCAGAAGATGATTTTCGTGTAGCGGATATCCATGAAAAATTCTTGAAAAACTTTGATGAAATAGAAGTGGTCGGAAAAGCTGTCAATGCCAAAAAAACGCTTCGGATCTTGGAACAGAAAAGCCCGGATCTGCTTTTGCTTGATGTTTATATGCCGGATCAGCTTGGTACAGACCTCCTTCCGGACATACGGAAAAAATTCCCGAATGTGGATATCATCATGATTACCGCGGCAACGGATAAAGAACAACTGGAAAAGGCGCTTCACTATGGTGTGGAGAATTATTTAATTAAACCAGTGGAGATGAAGCGCTTCAACCAAGTTATCGAAGAGTATCTGAAGAAAGTCCATCTGATGAAATCCAAACAAGAGATAGATCAGGATTTTGTGGATCTCATTTTGAAAAAGGGTTCATCCGTTTTGGAATCGAACGATGGGCAGGACCTGCCGAAAGGGGTCGACGAAATCACTTTGGCGAAGGTGATAGAGGTACTCGAAGCAAGCGATATCGGTTTGTCGGCTGAACAAGTGAGCGGACAGATCGGTGCTTCCAGGACAACTGCGAGACGCTATCTGGAATACTTGATTTCCGTTAAGAAATGTAAAGCGGAAGTCGTATATGGGGTAGTGGGGAGACCTGAGCGAAGATATTATAAAATTCAATAGAATTAAGTGAGAGACACCTTCAAGATTGAAGGTGTCTTTTTTAGGCTGTCTTCACATACTTTGTTGCTATTTACCAGGTAGTGAGTTGTGGTTGATTTCCCCTCCAGATGCTCGCTTTCCGCGGGGCGGGCGGTGAGCCCCCTCGGCGTAAACGCCTGTGGGGTCTCACCTGTCCCGCTGCTCCCGCAGGAGTCTCGCACTTCCGCTCCAATCAACCTTAAATAGTTTCGTTTTAAAAACAACAATCTTTACGAAAAGAGCCTTTTTTTATGATGCATCGTTTGAAAGATTATGAAAAAAGCAATATATGTCAAAAAAACGATATGTTAATCTGTTATCCTTTTCTTAAGGAGGTTCGGAAATGAGATATAGCCCCATCATCCAAAAAACGATTGAATATATAGAGAATAGCTTACAAGCCGAATTGTCCTTGGAGAACATCGCACGGTTCGCAGGTTTTTCGAAGTTTCATTATCATCGTATTTTTCACAAGGAGGTTGGCGTGACCGTATCGGAATATATTCGATATCGAAGAATTGCCAATGCAGCTAACATGCTGCTTTATACCGATGAAAAAATAATCGATATTGCTTTATATTACCGCTTTGAAACACAGGAATCCTTTACTCGTTCATTCAAGAAATATTATGACCTGCCGCCAGGGCAATATCGGAAACTCGTAAGTAAACTAACCTTGCAAAAGGAGGAAATGACGATGAAAAACGAACAATTATTAAAAGGCTGGAATTTAAGCGGGAGTCATCCATTCAATTATCAAATGGGAATTGACCGGGAGACATTCCATAAAGGCCAGGCATCAGGATTCCTGAAATCCGTCACTGCCGAATCCAAGGAGCAATTTGCAACGATGATGCAGCAATTCAAGGCGGAAAATTACCTTGGTAAAAGAATGAAACTGTCGGGTTTTTTAAAATCAAAAGGTGTTGATGGATTTTGTGGTTTATGGATGAGGGTGGATAATGCGCTTCAGGATGTTTTGCAATTCGACAATATGGGGGATCGGCCCATCGTCAACGATACGGAATGGAACCATTATTATATTATCCTGGATGTACCCGAAAACAGTGCCATCATTTCATTCGGGGTCCTTCTTTCAGGGCGCGGCCAAGTATGGATCGATGAACTGGAATTCGAGGAAGTCAGTATCGATACACCAACGACCAATATAGACTACGGCTGTGACCTATTGGACGGACCGGCAAATTTATCATTTGAAGAATAAATGCGCCTAAATAATCGCTGAATTCCTTAAAGAACGCGCCATTCAACCCGGGGAGTGGCGTTCGGTTCATCCTCGAAAAATCGCTTCCGTGAACACAATGAACACAATTAACAAAATAGTTTTAAAACACAATAAATTGAGAACGCTTACAAATGAAGCGGTTTCATATACACTTTATCTTATTAGAAGATAGGAGTGATAGATATGCTCGCTTTATTAGGATACTTGATGATAGTAGTGTTTATGATTTTAATTATGACAGGGCGACTTTCAGCCATGATAGCTTTGATTGCAGTACCAAGTGCCTTTGCACTTATTGGCGGGTTTGGCGGTAAAATGGGTGAGATGGCGCTGGAAGGCATCAAAGACGTTGCGCCAACGGGAATCATGATTTTATTTGCAATCCTTTTCTTTGGCATTTTGATTGATGCTGGGGTTTTTGACCCGATCATCAATACGATTCTTAAGGTTGTAAAAGGAGATCCGGTGAAAATTGCCATCGGCACGGCAGTCCTGGCTTTGCTGATTTCCTTGGATGGAGATGGTACGACTACATATATGATAACGATTTCAGCCATGCTTCCGCTATATAAACGGATTGGAATGAGACCGCTAGTATTGGCCGGTATTGCCGTTTCGTCATCTGGAGTCATGAACCTTCTTCCTTGGGGAGGCCCTACAGCACGGGTGATGACCGCTTTAAAACTTGAAATGTCCGATGTGTTCACACCCGTCATTCCAGCGATGATTGGCGGAGTCCTATTCGTCCTTTTCATGGCATATTGCTTGGGTAAAAAAGAAAGAAAGAGAATCGGGATCATTGAAGTCGATTATCATGCTGTGGCACAGCACGCGGCTGCAACGGAAGATGCTTATCTTAAACGGCCTAAATTGATCATATTCAATTACGCATTGACTCTTACACTGCTGGTTGCGCTGATCATGGAACTTATGCCTTCAGCGGTTCTGTTCATGGTAGGTTTCGCGATTGCCATTACGGTTAACTATCCGAAACTCAGTGATCAGAAAGAACGTGTAGCAAACTATGCGGACAATGCTTTATCTGTTATTTCGATGATTTTTGCGGCAGGTGTTTTCACTGGAATCCTTGCCGGTACGGAGATGGTCGATGCCATGGCAAACTCTTTGATTCAGCATATTCCAGATCAAATGGGCGCACATTTTGCTGTCATCACAGCCATCATCTCAGCACCTTTTACGTTCTTCATGTCTAATGACGCATTTTATTATGGGGTGCTCCCATTACTTGCTAAAGCGGGAGCTGCTTATGGAATTGACCCTGCCCTGATCGGCAGAGCTTCACTATTGGGGCTTCCTGTCCATCTATTAAGCCCGCTTGTTCCATCTACCTATCTATTGGTTGGAATGGTAGGGGAAGATTTCGGTGCCTTGCAGCGCACTTTCCTGAAATGGGCATGCGGATCGACGCTTGTCATGATAGTGGTTTGCGTCCTATTGGGAATCATCCCGCTATAAAGCTCTAAGAGTCCCGTTCGTCACGTTGGCGAACGGGACTCTTTTCTGTCTGCATCAAGCGCTGAATAAATCTGGAAAAGTGAGATACATTATGTTTGTCTTCTCTTTCGCGACAAAGTTAGCTTTTTCTTTTATTGAATGAGGGATGTACGTACCTTAAGATTAAAGGAAACTATATTAATAAGAAGGGAAGAGAGCAAAAATGGCTCACTTTAATATAAAAGTTGCAGTTCAAAAGTTCGGTAACTTTCTAAGTTCAATGGTCATGCCGAATATATCAGCTTTCATAGCATGGGGGCTAATCACTGCCCTATTCATCCCATCTGGTTTCCTGCCAAATGAAAGCCTTGCCAAAATGGTTACACCGATGGTTACGTTTTTATTGCCGCTTTTAATTGGGTATACGGGCGGTAAGCTAATCCATGACCACCGCGGCGGCGTAGTCGGTGCCATTGCGACAATGGGCGTCATCGTCGGATCTGACATCCCGATGTTCCTTGGAGCCATGATAATGGGACCGTTCGGCGGTTATGTCATCAAGAAATTCGATCAATTGATTGAAGGGAAAATAAAAGCAGGTTTTGAAATGCTTGTTAATAATTTCTCGGCGGGGATTATTGGCGGCTTATTGTCCATTCTATCCTTCTTGGCCATCGGGCCTGCTGTTGACGTATTTACGGGCTGGCTTGTAGCAGGAGTCGATTGGCTTGTCGGTACAGGTTTACTGCCGTTGACAAGTATCCTGATCGAGCCTGCCAAGGTCTTGTTCTTGAACAATGCCATCAATCATGGTGTACTATCACCAATTGGTGTAGAGCAAGTTAAACAAACAGGGGCTTCCATCCTGTTCCTTCTGGAATCGAATCCAGGACCAGGTATCGGCGTACTGCTTGCTTATTGCTTTTTTGGAAAGGGAACGGCGAAGAAATCGGCGCCAGGAGCTGCCATCATTCATTTCTTCGGCGGGATCCATGAAATTTATTTCCCTTATATCCTAATGAAGCCGATGTTATTCTTAGCCGTCATTCTTGGAGGCATGAGTGGAGTTTTCACATTGGTCCTACTGGGCGGAGGATTGTTCGCTCCAGCATCTCCAGGCAGCATACTTGCCATTACAGCGGTAACTCCGCATAATGCAGGTGCATATATTGCTAACTTTGCAGGCGTCATCGTAGCCGCCCTTGTTTCATTCATCGTCGGTGCATTCATCCTGAAAACAGGAAAGCAATCTGAAGAGAATATTGAAGATGCCGCGAAAAAAATGCAAGAAATGAAAGGCAAGAAAAGCTCTGTTGCCGATGTATTCGCTTCAGATCCTGGAACGATGCCAACAAACGTCAGCAAAATAATATTTGCCTGCGATGCCGGGATGGGATCAAGTGCTATGGGGGCTTCGCTGCTTCGCAAGAAGGTGAAGGAAGCCGGATTGAATATCACTGTTACAAATACGGCAATCTCAAACATTCCTGCTGATGCACAAATCGTCATTACACAGGAAGAGTTAACTCCAAGGGCACAGAATAAAGTGCCGAATGCCTATCATGTATCCGTCGATAATTTCCTATCAAGCCCGGAATACGATTCATTGCTTGCACGGCTTCAGGATGACGGTACCGATGAGCTGCATGAAATCGTCGAAGATGCTGAAGAGAAGGTTCCCGGTGTTCGTGAACATTCAATCGAGCCTGGCATCGACGAGGATGAGCAGGAAGGTAATGAATTGCTTCGCAAAGAAAATGTCTTCCTTAATCAACAATTCGCCAATAAGGAAGAAGCGATCCGCTTTGCGGGAAGAGCTTTGGTCAATGCAGGTTACGTTAAGGAAAGCTATATTGAAGCGATGATTGCCCGTGATGAATTGACTTCAACCTATATGGGGAATGATGTAGCCATTCCGCACGGAACCGAGGAAGCTAAGAAAGATGTCCTTAAATCCGGATTTACCGTTTTACAAATTCCTGATGGTGTCGACTTTGACGGCCAAAAGGCACGATTGATATTCGGCATTGCCGGCAAGGACGGGACACATCTTGAAATTCTATCTGGCATTGCAGTTACATGCTCTGACATGGAGAATATTGAAAAGATGGTTAAAGCCACATCAGCCAGGGAATTGATGGATATTATAAGTGTAGAAAATAATTAAATACTCTTAACCAAGAATAGAAAAGCGATTTACGCTTTTCTATTCAGTATTTTCTCGTGTTACTCCACCAGAAATGAGTTGGTAGCATGTATATTACTTCAAGGGAAAAATCAATCATAGAATTGATCATAAAAACTTCAGGAAAACATACAGCCTTATCCATTGCGACACAATTGAATGTTAGTGTCCGGACGGTTCAACGCGATCTGAAGTCCATAGAAAAAATCCTGCAATCATTCGAGTTGCATTTAACACGCAATACACATGAGGGACTGTCCATCGACGGGAAGAATGAACAAGTCTTTCGGCTTGTACAGCATCTGATGGGCAATCATCCGATCGATCAAACGCCACAAGAAAGAAAGCTGCATCTTCTTTTAGCTTTACTGCAGGAAGAATCGTATAAAACTCAAGTTCTTGCGGGGGATCTCGCTATAAGCATTACGACTCTTACAACCTATTTGGACGAACTGACCGAATGGTTAAAGAATTTTAATATCGTGATTACCAGAAAAAGGGGAGTCGGAATAGAGCTAGCCGGCACCGAAGAAAATAAACGGAAAGCCCAGGCAGCCTATTTCTTGCACTTCTTTAATGAAGAACTGATTGAAAGTTTATTTTTGCTGCAAGAAGGAAAATTCCCAGAAGCGAAAATCCTCGACTATTTCGATCCCGAATATCTTCTGGCTATCGACGGGGTGCTGAACTCAACTTTTAACAGTGCCCACTCCCGATTGGCGGATAGCGGGTATATAGGGTTAATTGTACATATTTATGTAACCCTGCAAAGGAATGAAAGCCAATATTTTTTGGAGAAGGACTTCAATAAAATAAGCGAACTTTCCGATGAGAATAATCTCATGAATAAAATAGGCAAGGAACTCAGCACCATGCTGGAAGTTTCTTTTACCATCGATGATATAAGCTACCTTGCAGCCATCCTTAAAGGCTCCAAGCTTCATGCGGCTGATGCCGTTCCCTATGACAGTGTATTGCTTGGCCAGCTGATAAGAAACCTGATAAAAGATGTTTCGGCACAACTGCAAATCAATTTGACCAAGGATTTCCCATTGTATCAGGGGCTCCTTGCCCATATGGAACCATCGCTTTTCCGAATCAAACAGGAAATGGGATTGTACAACCCATTAACCGAAGATATTAAGCGAAAGTACCCGGTTCTCTTTTTGGCAGTGAAGACCAGTCTGGAAAAGGGATTCAAAGAAATAAAAGAATTTCCTGAAGATGAAATAGCCTTCATCGTCCTTCATTTCGGATCTGCATTAGTGCTGCGGGAGGAAGAAATATCAATAAGGGCACTCATCGTCTGCCCGACAGGTATCGGTACGTCGAAGATGCTTGCAAGCCGGATCAAAAAGGAAATCATCGAAATCGAGACTGTAGAAATCAAGACGATTAAAGACATCCAGCAGCAGGGCAGTCTGAAAAACTATGATGTGATCATTTCTACCGTCCGGCTTCCGTATATCGATAGTGATTATATCCTTGTATCCCCTCTATTGAGTGAAGAGAATATTTTGAACATCAGGAATTATTTAAGGAAGAATATCGAAAACTTCACGAAGAATAAGCGTTATGGCATTCAGTCAGCCGATAAGGATACCGTGACCAAAAAAGAGGATGGCGAACTGAAAGAAGTGCTGCAGGAATTGAAAGATACCCAGCAGAGCATCGAGTCGATCATGGATAATTTCCGGTTTTATCGGCTGCCGCATCGGAAAGGACATCCAGAAATCATCGAAGAAATGGTGAGGGTGTCTGAAACGGAAGAACTGCTGATGGGTGCCGATGATGTGGTCAGATCCTTGAAGGAACGGGAAAAAAAGGGCGGTTTAGGCATTCCCGGCACGGGAATGGGCCTGTTCCATACGAGACATAAGAATGTAAAAGAACTGATATTCCAGGTGGCCCACCTGGAGGAATATCGTCTGGTCAAAGGTATGGACGGTAATGACGTCCATATGAAAAATTTACTGCTGATGCTGGCACCTGAAGAATTGAGTGTGAAGCAGCAGGAAATCGTCAGCTTAATAAGTTCAAGCTTAATTGAAAGCAATGAATCCATCATGATTTTTTCATCTTCGGACGAAGAAATGATTAGAAGAAGGCTGGAAGCCATATTTTTGGATTATTTATATACTAACTTGATAAAGGGATGATTGTAATGAAACAAGCAGTACATTTCGGTGCAGGAAACATTGGAAGAGGATTTATCGGAGCACTTTTTTCACAATCTGGATATCATGTGACATTTGTAGATATAGCTGATCAAATCATCGATCAGTTAAATGATAAAAAGCAATATCAAGTCAAACTGGCCACTGATCAACAAGAATCAGTCACTGTGAAAAATGTTTCGGGTTTAAACAGTTTAAAGCAGGAAGAGGAAGTCATTAAAGCAATTTCCGAAGCAACCTACCTCACCACTGCTATCGGACCCAATATTTTGCCTCATATCGCTCCCTTAATTGCAAAAGGATTAGCATCAAGAGTGAAGGAAACCGATGAAAAACTATATGTGATCGCTTGCGAAAATCAAATATCGGCAACAGACCTATTAGAAGGCTACATTCTGGAAAACCTGGATCAAGCTACGAAGGAAAAACTAGCCGATAAAGTCTACTTCTTTAACTCAGCAGTCGATCGCATCGTTCCTATCCAAAATAACGAAGGATCACTCGATGTTTTGGTGGAACCTTATTATGAATGGGTCGTTGAAACGAAGGAAAGCATACCTGCCGTTGAAGGGATGACCATTGTAAAAGAACTCGCCCCATTCATTGAGAGAAAACTGTTTACCGTTAATACAGGACATGCCGTCATTGCTTACCTCGGTTATCTCAAAAATAAAAAATCAACCATAGACCAGTCATTGGAAGACGCGAGCATTGTGGAGCAAGTCAAGAAAACCCTAGGCGAAACGGGCGCCTATTTAATAAAGCAATACGGTTTGGATGCAGGTGAGCATCAGCAGTATATCGAAAAAATCATCAATCGTTTTAAAAACTCCTACCTTAATGACTCGGTGAATAGAGTCGGACGTTCACCGCTCCGTAAACTCGGGCCAAACGACCGTCTAGTGCGCCCTGCCGTAGAAGCAAAGAAAGCCGGCCTATCCTACACTAATCTGGCGAAAGCGATAGCGGCCGCTTTACTCTTTGATTTTAACGAAGATGAAGAAGCCCTTAAACTGCAAACGATGATCAAAGAACACGGTGTAGCTTCAGTACTTAAGGAAGTTAGCGGATTGGACGAGAATAGCGAAATAACCGAAGAAGTCATCAACCACTACAACAACTTGAAATAAAAGCAGAAGAACTCCTGAAATCTTTTTCAGGAGTTTTTTACTTAATCAAAAAGCCAATCTATAGAAGGAACTGGCATCCGATAATCTATAAAACTCAAAAAAAACCTTGTAAACAGTAATCATTACGTTTTATAATGGGAGACAGTCAAGACAAGAGAGAGTGTTTTAAAGTATAAATCGTAATCGTTTTGATTTATTGGCCGAAAAGGGCTGAAAGAATGGATTGAAAAAGGAGGATTCATACAATAAATCGAGAATTTGGTGCATTATTTAATAATTTGGTGCTATTGCAAGAGATTTAGAGCTATTATTCACGAATTTAGAGCTGTTACTCATGAATTTAGAGCAAATACTCGTGAGTTTGGAGCAAATACTCGTGAGTTAGAGCAAATACTCGTGAGTTTGGAGCAATACTCGTGAATTTAGAGCAAATACTCGTGAGTTTGGAGCAAATACTCGTGAGTTTAGCACATTTACTCGTGAATGAATATTTACTCTCGAGGAGGATTACATAGTTTGATTTCGGATAAGCAATCGGCGATGTGTTATGTCGTTTGTCATGATGGTAAAGCTGCAATCTAAATCGTAATCAATGCGATTTTAAAACAGCCAATAAAAATAGTTGAGGTAATGGGGGAAATATATCGTGTTCAGAAAATGTAAATTGATTTTTATTGTATGTTTATCATTCTTTCTTTTGGCTGCTTGTTCCACCGAGTCTGCGAAGGATCAAGCGGGAGGGAAGAAAGAAGTGAACTTGCTTTTTAATTTTGCGACTAGCTCGCTTGATCCGAATGTTGATACTAGTTATGTGTCGCTTAGGGCTGGCATCACTGAGACATTGGTCCATCTCAATGATGAGGATTTGACCATCGAACCTTGGCTGGCGAAGAGCTGGGATAGCAAGGATGGTCAATTATGGAATTTTGAATTAAGGGAGGGTGTGACGTTTCAGAATGGAAAGCCGATGGATGGCAAAGCGGTGAAGGCTTCCTTGGAGAGGGCGATGAAAGATAGTCCGGCGATCAAGAATGCTTTGCGGATTGAGTCGATTGAAGCGGACGGGAATGCGCTGACCATTAAGACGGAGGTTCCTTTTCCTGAGTTTCCTTCTGAATTGGTTCATCCAAATACATCGATTATTGATGTGAAGGAAAGTGACTATATAAACAAGCCGATAGGAACCGGGCCATTTGCCGTTTCGAAATTCATACCAGGTACGGCTGTTGATTTAATCCGATATGAGTCTTACTGGGATGGAGCCGCAAAGCTTGAGAGAGCCAGGTTTTCGTTTAATGAAGATGCCAATGCACGGTCTCTTGCCCTTGAATCGGGAGACGCTGATATTGTTTTCCGTCCGGAAGTGGAAAGCCTGGAAAATTTAGAGGCGAAAGATGGTGTGAAGGTTGAATCGACATCGACTTTCCGCGTACATCAAATGACGATGAATTTGGAACGTAAAGCATTGCAGGACATACACGTCCGGAAGGCGGTTGATGCCTTGATCGATCGTTCATCCATTGCGGAAACGATTTTACATGGTCATGCAGAAGTGGCGACGGGGCCATTCCCATCCACTTTCTCTTTTGCTCCGGATTATCCGAAAAAAGCGAATGGAATGGAAGCCGCTAAGGCGTTTCTTGATCAGGCGGGATATAAGAAAGTGGATGGTGTCATGCAAAAAGACGGTAAACCGTTAACGTTTACACTGCTTACATACAGTTCACGTGCCGACCTGCCGTTAATTGCCCAGGTTTTTCAATCGGATGCCGGTCAGTTGGGGATTGATGTGAAAATCAAGCAAATAGAAATCCCTGAAGAGTATATGGCTTCCAATCGCGATTGGGATTTAACGACCTACAGCAATTTAACGGCTCCGAGAGGGGATGCCGGTTATTATTTAAATGCTACTTATCATCCAAAGGGTGCCTTGAACTTCAGTGGGGCTGATGATGATCGCCTGACGTCCCTGATTGATGAGCTGAACGTGACGGTCGGGCAGGAGGAGCGCTCGGATTTAGCTGAGGAGATTGCGATGTATGTGGATGAACAAGTGTATAATTCATTCATTTTACATCCGAATACACTTGTTGCTTATGATGCCGATAAAGTTAAAAACTGGATCACTTCGAGAAGCGAATACTACATGCTGACGAATGAATTGGATGTGAAGTGAATGCTTCGCATCTTAGTCCGCCGATTCATTGAGGTCGCGATTTTTGTTCTTGTGATTACATTCATCTCTTTCCTTTTTGTTAGGCTTGCTCCTGGCGACCCGGTTCTCTCGATACTTCAAGTGGATGATGTGTCGGTCACAAACGAGCAAGTCAATGAGCTTCGTGAAGAATTAGGGTTCAATGATCCGCTGTTCGTGCAGTATGGCAATTGGTTTGCGGACTTTATCCGGTTGGATTTCGGGCATTCCTACCTGACGAATCAGCCTGTGATGGAAATGATCATGAGCGGGCTGCCTGCAACACTTGAGCTGGCGGTTGGTGCATTGCTTGTCATGCTTGGTATAGCGATTCCGTTAGGTTCGCTTGCTGCCTTGTACAGGGGGAGCTGGATCGATCAATTCAGCCGGGCCGTTTCTTTATTGGGGGCAGCCATTCCTAGCTTTTGGCTGGGGCTGCTTTTGATAGATTTATTTGCGGTACGATGGGGAGCCCTTCCAACGATGGGCAGGGACGGGTTTCGTTCTTTGATTCTGCCGTCGGTCACGCTGGGGCTGGCCATCACAAGTGTGTACGTCCGTTTGCTGCGTTCGAGCTTGATAGATTCCCTCAGTCATGATTTCATCAGGGCTGCCCGATCTAGGGGGATTTCAGAGATGCGGATATTCTTTGCCCATGCATTTCGTTATAGCTTGCCCCCGGTCATTACCGTATTCGGCGTCAGCCTTGGCAGCCTGATCGGCGGTGTAGTCGTGATCGAAGTTATTTTTGCCTATCCGGGCATAGGTAAGATGGTCGTGGACTCGATTCGGTCGCGGGATTATCCAGTCATCCAAGGGTACCTGCTGGTCATGGCCATCATTGTATTCATGGTTAATAGTGCCGTGGATTTATCTTATCGTTATTTAAATCCGGAGCTAAGACTGAAGGAAAGGAAACATGGAAAATGGAGTTAGTTATCAAAGAAAAATCCAAAAGGCGCTGGAGAATGACCGTCCTATTTGCGGTGATGGCGACAGTCCTTGCCGTTGCGGCTTACACCTTTCTTATTCTGAAACATGATCCGGCACTGGTCAATCTGGAAGAAAGGCTATGGCCGGCGAGCATGGAACATCCGTTAGGGACGGATCATCTAGGGCGTGATGTATTGACGCGCCTTCTGCTTGGCGCACAGCTGACGGTTGGCTACGGCCTCTTATCTTTGTTTGCCGCAGTTATCATCGGCGTCCCGTTCGGGATGATTGCCGGTTTTAAAGGAGGTCTGATCGATCGGGTCTTCATGCGCATGGCCGACGCGTTTCTCGCCTTCCCAGATACGATCGTTGCCATTGTTCTTAGCGGTTTATTAGGTCCGGGAATCGAAAATCTCCTCTTGGCGATCGTTCTGGTGAAATGGGTGAATTATGCCCGGCTTGTGCGAAGTACGGTGATCACCGAACGTCAGAAGGAATATGTCACAGTTGCTAAAATCAATGGATTGAGTTCATTTGGGATCATGCGGAAGCATCTATTTCCGCACCTAATCGGGAATGTGCTTGTCCTTTCTAGCCTCGATTTAGGAAAAATCATTTTGCTCATATCTTCCTTATCATATATCGGGCTCGGTGCGCAGCCGCCGGCACCGGAGTGGGGGGCCATGCTGAATGATGCCCGTCCATATTTTCAATCCAATATGTTGCTGATGATTTACCCAGGGCTCGCCATCGTATTTGTCGTCCTTTTAACCAACATGCTCGGTGATTATTTGCGCGATGCATTCGATGTGAAAAAGGAGGTGGGATCATGAGCATTTTATCCGTGAGGCAGCTGCATATCATGGGAAAGCAAAATCATATCGTCAAGGATCTTTCATTAGATGTGCAGGAGGGTGAGTGGTTCGCACTTGTCGGACAAAGCGGGAGCGGCAAAAGCATGACGGCCATGGCAATATGTCAGCTGCTTGCACCCAATCTTCAAGCAAAGGGGGAGATATGGTACGGGGAAAAGAATTTATTAACCCTATCTTCCTCAGAAATCAGGAAGGTTCGCGGAAAGCGCCTGGCCTATATTTTTCAAGATTACCAGGGTTCATTCACACCGTTCCTTACCATCGGTCAGCATTTCGACGAATATCAGCGTACACATTTGAATCTTTCCAAAAAGGCAAGGAGGCAGCAAGCGGTCAATGCGCTCATATCGGTGGGCCTGAATGACGATATCTACGGCAGATACCCTTTTCAATTAAGCGGCGGTCAGCTTCAACGCGTATCCATTTCAATGGCCCTGCTGCTTGAACCTGATATCTTGATAGCGGATGAACCGACCACAGCCTTGGACAGTGTATCTTCCTTTAAGGTTTTACAGCTATTATCAAAGCTCCAAAAAGAAACCGGATGTGCAATCTTGTTCATTACCCATGATTTACGTCATGTCAGGAAGTATGCGGACCGCATTGCGGTCATGAAAGACGGGTCCATCATAGAGACCGGTGATAAAAATCAGGTATTGAATCATCCGCAGCATGCTTATACGAATGAACTGATTCAATCATCGCCATCATTGAGGAGAATTCCATTTAAGCTTGAAGGAGTGTCAGGATGAGTTTATTAGACGTGCGAAATGTCCATAAAAGCTATGATAACGGAGTGGAAATACTAAGGAACGTGAATTTCAGCATGGAAAGGAAGGAATGCCTCGGGTTAGTGGGGGAGAGCGGCTGCGGAAAAAGCACACTGGCAAGACTCATCCTTCAGATTGAATCTTTTGACAAGGGCAGCATCCTATTTGAAGGAACCGAGCTGCAAAACAAAAGCGAACGCAGTTTAAAACCGTATCGCAAGAACATCCAGGCCGTTTTGCAAAATCCTGCATCGGCTTTGAATCCAAAACTAAGGATAAAGGATTCACTAATGGATCCATATCTTCAATTTGGCAGCCAGGTCAATTTGAAATATTTTACGTATACAAGTGAAGCGAACTTTATCGGACAGCTCCTGGAAACGGTGGAGCTTCCAAGGAGTTTTGCTGAACGTTACCCGCATGAGCTAAGCGGCGGACAAAAGCAGCGGGTGACCATTGCACGTGCAATCAGCATCGAACCGGCCCTCATTATATTGGATGAACCGGCTTCAAGCCTGGACGTGCTGTCGCAAGCGGCGGTGCTGAAATTGTTAGGCGGGCTGCGGGAGACTTTGGACACTTCCTACCTTTTTATTTCTCATGATCTATCGGCTGTACAGGAGATGAGCCAACGGATCATGGTGATGAAAGGGGGTGTTATTGTGGATTCATTCGAAAAAGAACAGCTTTTTTGCAGCGATCGCCATTCATACACAAAAGAACTGATTTCGATGTTTGAATAATGAAGTTTGAGTTTTAAATCGTAATGATTTCGATTAAGTTGCAGTTTGATACTTAAGGAGGAAGTAAGGTGAACCATCGATCATATTTGGCCTTGGCCATTCCTCTGACCATATCGACGATAACGACGCCATTGATAGGCGCGGTGGACACCGCTGTTGTGGGTCAGTTGCCAAACCCTGCTTATTTAGGCGGCGTAGCTATAGGTACGGTTATATTCAATACCTTATATTGGCTGTTTGGTTTTTTACGTGTGAGCACTTCGGGATTTGCTGCACAAGCACTTGGGGCAAACGACGGAAAGCAAGGCGTTTTAGCCTTTTTAAGGCCTTTTATACTGGCGATTGTTGTAGGGGGAGGTTTCATCCTGCTTCAGGGGCCAATTGAACAGGTTTCCTTAACACTGATGAATCCCAATGCTGATGTTCGAAGATATGCGGCAGAATACTTCAGCATTCGAATATGGGGAATCCCATTCACTTTAATGAATTACGTCATCTTGGGATGGCTGATGGGGATGTCCAAGATCAAGGTTTCGCTAGTTTTACAGGTGTTCATGAACCTGATGAACATTGCCTTGGATTTCCTATTTGTTCATGGATTCCAGTGGGGTGTGCCAGGGGTAGCGATTGCGACCCTCCTTTCGGAAGTGACCGCCTTTTTCATTGGACTGATTCTTATTGTGAAAGCGTCGCCGCATCGAATGGAAATGCCCCCGTTGAAAGAGATGTTCGACCCTTCATCCATTAAGAAAATGATGTCGGTGAATCGGGATTTATTCATCAGGACGCTTTGCCTGTTGGCAGTTTTTAATATCTTCACGGCAAAGGGGGCCTCATATGGGACGGAGATATTGGCGGCGAATGCCGTACTCATCCAAATTCACTATATGATGGCTTACTTCTTTGACGGGCTCGCAAATGCTTCAAGCATCCTTGTTGGAAAAGCGATTGGTGCGAGAGATAAGCACTTATATAAAAAGACCCTGATCCTGTCGTTGCAGTGGGGTGTTCTGTCCTCCATGTTGCTCGCTGTCAGTTACTATTTATGCGGTGATGCCATCCTAGCACTTTTCACAAGGATACCAAGTGTCATCGAGCTGGCAAACATTTATGGAATCTGGCTTATTTTGTTTCCTTTAACGGCCAGTGTAGGCATCGTTTTCTACGGTGTTTTTACTGGGGCAACAGAAGCTGCCCCGATTCGTAACTCGATGATTTATTCCTTGATTGCCTTTATGATAACACTTTATATTTTTGTCCCGGCCTATCAAAACCATGCATTATGGCTGGCCTTTACAGTATTCAGCCTAGGACGTTCGGTATTTTTGGCATTGTATATACCACGGTTAAGCGAAAAAATATTTCCAAATAGGAGTGTGCGCCTTGAAAACGATCAAATGGTCTAGAAATCAGGAAAAAATCATTCATACATACATGGATACTTATAAAATTTTACTAGAAGAAGATGATTTATCACCAAATAACGAAATCATCAATCGCGTTTTGACCGAACTGGTTTCGATGATATCGAAACCTTTGGACCAGCATGTGGCAGATGAAATTCTTAACCATGATGAAATCCGATCGATTCGGGATACCATGCTTGAAAAGCTGACGATTGCTGAAACGTTGATGGAGAATCATTATGCCGAATTATTCGTTGGCCGTGTGAACTCCCTGGATGACTTCCGTTCTTTCATTTATTGGGATAACTACAAAGAACTGATTCAAACGGAAATCAATGAATTGAATAAGGTGAAAAATGATATTCGATCATTTGCATTTGTAGGGACGGGACCTCTGCCATTAAGTCCTTTGCTGCTAAAACGGGAGTTGAGTGCGAAAATGACATGTCTCGATATTGATGAACAAGCCCATTCACTTGGCCGGCGCATCGTCCAAGAACTGGATAAAGAAGGGGATTCAGACTATATTTTGAATGATGGCGCCCTTCATGACTACACGGAGTTCGACCTGGTGTGGATTGCCAGCCTGGTTCCTAATAAAGAAGAAATACTGGAACGGATATATCAGACAAACCCTGATGCAACCGTCGCAATACGGTCGGTGGACGGCATTCATCAATTATTATATGAGCCCGTTGATGCAACAAAATTCAGTAAGGTGGCATGTGAGGAAGTCGGGAGAACCATTGCGGATTCTTTCATCATCAATTCAACCATTTATTACACATTTAAATAGTGGCACCATGGAACGAGTTGCTTCGGCAATTCGTTTTTATTTAGGGAAAAAAGAAATTCCAATAAACTTACTTGACATTATAAGCTTATGAAAATATAATTACTTACATAAAGTAACCAACAAAAAGGAGAATTCATACATGAATAAAAATGATGCAGGTCAAGTTTTTTTAAGGGTGATATTAGGTCTTACTTTTTTCATTCACGGCGTTTCAAAGTTTCAAGGGGGCATAGGAAATACGGCCGGATTTTTTGATAGCCTTGGCATTCCTGGCTTCATGGCATACATCGTTGCAGGAATCGAATTGATCGGAGGACTTGCGGTTATACTGGGTTTGGGAACACGAATCGTATCCGTCCTATTTGCGGTCATTATGGCGGGGGCGATTTTCACGGCTAAATTACCTGCCGGTTTTCTAGGAAACGGGCAAGCAGCGGGTTACGAATTGGACTTGGCACTGCTTGCGATGTCTGTCTATCTAGCGTGTGCCAACCGCACGGTTCTTTCTTTGGATCATGTGATTTTCAATAAAAAAGGGAAGTGACAATATGGAGAAATTTCACCAAAAACCAATTACATTTGTTGGCGAAGTCAGTATAAATGTTTTGGATTTGAATAAGGCCATTCTGTTTTATCAAGAAATCATCGGTCTTCAAGTATTGAAGAAAACCGACCGGCAAGCTGTTTTGACGACAGACGGAAAAAACCCGTTGCTGATACTTGAGCAGCCTGCGGATGTGATTCCGAAAGAAGGGCGGACGACGGGCTTATATCACTTTGCCCTGTTGCTGCCGAGCCGTGCCGACTTATCGATTTTTTTACGCCATTTACTTCAAACGAAATATCCATTTGGAGCGGCGGATCATGAAGTGAGTGAAGCGCTGTACATTACCGATCCGGATGGAAATGGCATCGAAGTATACTCTGACCGGCCATCAGCTGATTGGAGATGGGCCGGCGGGGAGGTCGAAATGGGCACGGATCCGCTGGATGGGAATGACCTGCTGAAAGAAAGCGATGGGGAGTGGAGCAAACTGCCTGCAGGTACCTTGATGGGGCATATACATCTGCATGTAGCGGATTTACGTAAAACGGAGGAGTTTTACATGCAAGGTCTTGGGTTCACCGTCGTGAATCGATATGGAGGAGCGCTCTTTACTTCAACCGGCGGATATCATCATCACATCGGATTGAACACATGGAATGGCGTTGGTGCCCCTGCCCCGAAGGAAAATAGTGTGGGGCTAAACTGGTATACACTCGTTTATGCAGATGAAGAAGCGAGAAACAAAGTAACGGAGCAACTGGAAGGAATCGGGGCTGTCGTCACGGAAAAAGAAGGTTTTTTCGCTGTAACAGATCCATCAGGCAATGAGATTCATTTAGTGGTCTAAATGATAAGAATAAAATAGAAAGCAATGGTGAGAGGATAATGGGATTCTTAAGCAGATTATTTGGAAATAAAGAAGCCGCGGCAGAAGAGAATGGGAAAATGACAAAAGTGTTATTCGTGAAAGTGAACGATCGTCCTGCAGATCAGGCAATCAGCTCGAAAATGTATGACACATTCTTACAAGCATATAAAGAGACACACCATGCGGATGAAGTGACCGAGCTGGATTTATTTAAAGAAGAGCTTCCTTACTATGGAAATACGGCGATTACCGGACTATATAAACGCAACCAAGGTCTTGAACTGACAGCTGAAGAGGAAAGTGCCGCAAAACTGGTTGACCAATATTTAAATCAATTCATGGCCATGGATAAAGTGGTATTCGCTTTCCCTCTATGGAACTCAACGGTTCCTGCACCGTTAATCACCTATCTTTCTTATTTGGCACAAGCCGGTAAAATGTTCAATTATACGGCGGAAGGTCCTGTCGGGTATGCTGGAGATAAAAAAGTCATGCTATTGAATGCCCGCGGTTCTGATTATGCATTAGAAGGAATGGCTTCCGCTGAAATGGCCGTGAGTTTAGTGAAAAATATCATTGGGCTATGGGGAATCAACAATCCGGAGACCGTGGTCATTGAAGGCCATAATCAGTATCCGGATCGGTCACAAAAAATCATCGCGGATGGTTTGGAAAACGTTGCAAAAGCGGCTGAAGCATTCTGATTGCAAAGCGAAAAGAATAGCAGGCAAAGAAAGGCCTCCATATCAATGGGGGCCTCCTTTTGTGCAGGTATGGTGTTATTTGACCTGATACTTTTTCAAACGGTATTGAAGGCTTTGGCGGCTAATATTCAGGGCCTTGGCTGCTTGGGAGATATTCATGCCATGTTCCTTCAATATCTTCTCCAAGTATTGCTTTTCAGTATTGGCGATATAATCATCAAGAGATAAGGTCGACTCCTGTAAATCTCCATTTGCTTGAGTCTCTTTTCTTCCGGGATGAATGTCTTCCAAATGGGCTTTCTTCCTAAATAGAGCCGGAAGGTGGGTGATGGCAATCTTTGCATCGCCAGGTTCCATTAAATTCATGGCCCCCTCAATGATATGTTCAAGTTCCCTTACGTTCCCGGGCCAGTCGTAATCATAAAAAAGCGAGTAGACTTCTTCGCTGATCCCTTCTATATTCAATTCGAACAGCGCATTGAATTTCTCGATGAAGGATTGCGCCAGCAAAGGAATATCCTCTTTCCGTTCACGAAGAGGCGGGATGAATAACGAAACGACACTTAATCGGTAGTATAAATCCTTTCGTAAATGGTCATTTGAAATGGCATCTATCGGATCTTCATTTATCGTTGCAATGACCCTAACGTCAATGTTCTTATCTTTAGTATCCCCAACACGGCGAATCGTCCTTTCTTGAAGGGCCCGTAATAATTTCGCTTGCATGTTCGGATTTAATGAGTTGATTTCATCTAGCAGGATGGTACCGCCCTGTGCCTGTTCGAATAATCCAGGCCGTTCGATCGATCCGGTGAAGGCGCCTTTCTTTGTGCCGAAGAGTATTCCTTCAATTAGACTATCTGGCAGGGCAGCACAGTTTTGGCTGATGAAAGGTTGTGTCGAACGGCTGCTGCCATTATGGATGCTTTGGGCGAAGAGCTCTTTTCCGGTGCCCGTTTCCCCAACGATGAGGATGGAGGATGCCGTCCTGGTCGAGCGCTTGCACTTTTCTATGACTTCCAGGAAATTTTCACTCGTTCCGATGATGCTGTCAAAGGTATATTTGGTATCGCCCTTATTCAATATATTATCTTTAATGATTCTTTCCAGATTCGTTATATCCTTTGCCACTTCAATGGCCCCGATGATATTTTGCTTTTGATCCAAAATCGGAAACGTATTATTGATTGTTGTAATTTCCTGACCAAGATTATTGAAGTAGGTCTGCTTCGAGTTCTCGGTTGTCTTCCCCGAATGAAGAGCCCTTATTAATGTACTCTCCGTTTCTTCCTTGAATTTAAAGATTTCGTGAATCTTCTTCCCTAACACTTCTTCTGAATCCATTCCTTCGATTTCTGCCATTTTCTTGTTATATACAATCGTCCGCCCCTTTATATCGATTATATGTATCCCTGTATCGATTACATCCACAAGCGAATAGAGGATGGATTGGAAACCATCTATTTTAATGATTTGATCTAAATTCATGAATGCCTCCCGTTTTTCTTCTTTTCTTAGAGTTATTGTAGAGGAATTGAAGCAAAGGCGCAAATAAAATTTGCACAGCAAGATTATTTTGCATTGAAGTGCAAAAATATTTTGCAGAAAAAGTTCAAAAATGCTGTTTTTTATGGTTTTTCTAGTTGGCATGAAATTTGCATTAATAAAAAGTGTAAGGTTTAAGCGACAAAAATAGGGATTAGAGCAAAAAATAATGGCATACTATGTCAATTTTGCCCTTGAAGTGCTGAATTTCATTGCGTTTTTAAAGAAAAAACATAATTTTTTCGAAAAAATGAAAAGTTGGCACGGAACTTGCTTGTTAAATAAGGGAGAAGTAAAAACATAAATTTAGGGAGATGAGACATAATGGTCCAAACATATAAACACGAACCATTTACTAATTTTAAAATCGAAGAAAACAATAAAGCTTTTCAAGCGGCATTGAATGATGTAGCTAATGATCTAGGGAAGAAATATCCGCTGATCATTAATGGTGAAAAAGTGTTTACTGATGAAGTCATTACCTCTGTAAACCCAGCAAATAAAGAAGAAGTTATCGGAACCGTATCCAAAGCAAATAAAGATCTTGCAGAGCAAGCGATGCAAGCGGCAGATAAGACATTCCAAACTTGGAGAAAAACGAAAGCGGAAGTGCGTGCAAACATTTTATTCAGGGCTGCAGCGATCGTTCGCAGAAGAAAACACTATTTCTCGGCTCTATTGGTTAAAGAAGCAGGGAAGCCTTGGAATGAGGCGGATGCAGATACAGCGGAAGCGATCGACTTCATGGAATACTATGCACGTCAAATGCTGAAGCTTAAAGACGGCATGCCAGTGGAAAGCCGTCCGATTGAACACAATGCTTTCAATTATATTCCGCTTGGTGTCGGTGTCATCATCTCACCTTGGAACTTCCCGTTTGCGATCATGGCAGGCATGACGACGGCTGCTCTTGTTTCAGGTAATACAGTCTTATTGAAACCGGCCAGTACAACACCGGTCATTGCAGCTAAATTCATCGAAGTGCTGGAAGAAGCGGGCATGCCTGCAGGAGTTGTGAACTTCATTCCAGGAAGCGGTGCCGAAGTAGGCGATTATTTAGTAGATCATCCTCGTACACGTTTCATCAGCTTTACCGGATCTCGTGATGTCGGTATCCGTATTTATGAGCGTGCGGCAAAAGTACATGAAGGCCAAATCTGGTTAAAACGTGTCATCGCTGAAATGGGCGGTAAAGATACGATCGTTGTTGATAAAGAGGCTGATCTGGAATTGGCGGCACAATCAATCGTCGCTTCTGCATTCGGATTCTCCGGTCAAAAATGTTCTGCTTGTTCACGTGCTGTCATAGTGGAAGATGTATATGACCAAGTCTTGAATCGTGCCATTGAATTAACGAAAGAAAAAACGATCGGGGAACCAACAGATCTAAACAACTTCATGGGTCCGGTCATCGATCAAGCAGCTTACGATAAAGTCATGAGCTACGTTGAAATCGGTAAAGAAGAAGGGAAAATTGTAACAGGGGGAGAAGGAGACAATTCAAAAGGTTTCTTCATCCAGCCAACTATCATTGCCGATGTGGATGAGAACGCACGTGTGATGAAAGAAGAGATTTTCGGACCGGTGGTTGCATTCTGTAAGGCAAAAGATTTCAATCATGCAATCGAGATTGCCAATAATACGGATTATGGATTAACGGGTGCAGTCATCTCTAACAACATTGAACATATCGAACAAGCGCGTGAGGATTTCCACGTAGGTAACTTGTACTTCAATCGCGGCTGTACTGGTGCCATTGTAGGATACCAGCCATTTGGCGGATTCAATATGTCAGGTACGGATTCAAAAGCGGGCGGTCCTGATTATCTAGTTCTTCACCTTCAAGGTAAAACAACATCTGAAACGCTATAAATTTTAGGGGGAATCAACATGACAACTTTAACGGAAAAATTAATCGAGCAAACAGAACAATATGGTGCAAACAATTATAATCCACTTCCAATCGTCATTTCGAAGGCAGAAGGAGTTTGGGTGGAAGATCCTGAAGGCAACAAATATATGGATATGCTTAGTGCCTATTCAGCAGTGAACCAAGGCCACAGGCATCCGAAAATCATCGACGAATTAAAAAAACAAGCTGATCGCGTAACATTGACATCCCGTGCATTCCATAGTGATAAATTAGGACCATGGTATGAAATGGTTTCACGCATTACGCAAAAAGACATGGCACTGCCTATGAATACAGGTGCTGAAGCCGTTGAAACAGCCATCAAAGCTGTTAGACGCTGGGGCTATGATGTTAAGGGAATCGCAGAAAACCAAGCTGAAATCATTGCTTGTATCGGGAACTTCCATGGCCGTACGATGGCAGCCGTGTCCTTGTCATCCGATGATGAATATAGAAGGGGCTTTGGACCGATGCTGCCAGGGATCAAGCTTATCCCTTACGGCGATCTTGATGCATTGAAAGAAGCGATTACACCGCAAACGGCTGGATTTTTAATCGAACCGATTCAAGGTGAAGCGGGAATCATCATTCCGCCACAAGGATTCTTAAAAGAAGCTTACGACTTATGTAAAGAAAATAATGTCCTATTCGTTTCTGATGAAATTCAGTCAGGACTTGGACGTTCAGGAAAAATGTTCGCCTCTGACTGGGATGGAGTAGTTCCTGATATGTACATTTTAGGTAAAGCGCTGGGCGGCGGGGTTTTCCCAATCTCTTGCGTAGCTGCGAACCGTGAAATCCTTGGCGTATTCAATCCTGGTTCCCATGGTTCTACATTCGGCGGCAATCCATTGGCATGTGCGGTTTCCATCGCTTCATTGGAAGTCCTTGAAGAAGAGAAGCTTGCGGAACGTTCATTGGAGCTTGGGCAATACTTTATGGATAGTTTAAAAGAAATCAAGAATCCAATGATTAAAGATATCCGCGGTCGAGGCTTATTCATCGGAGTCGAATTAACAGAAGCAGCAAGACCATATTGTGAGCAGCTTAAAGAAGAAAAACTGCTATGTAAAGAAACACATGATACAGTTATCCGTTTTGCTCCGCCATTAGTGATTACTAAAGAAGACTTGGATTGGGCAATCGAACGCATCAAAAAAGTTTTATCCTAATATACCTATGAGGTGAATTCCATTGAGTACAACAATCAAAGAAGAAAAAGAAACTGCCAGCTTGCTTGATTCAACACAGGTCGTAATCAAGGAGGCGCTGGATAAGCTTGGCTATTCTGAAGAAGTGTTCGAGCTTTTGAAGGAACCTCTGCGGATGTTGACCGTCCGGATTCCAATTAAGATGGATGACAATTCGACGAAGATTTTCACTGGATACCGTGCCCAGCACAACGATGCTGTCGGTCCGACGAAAGGCGGAATCCGTTTTCATCCTGAAGTCGATGAGGAAGAAGTCAAGGCACTTTCAATGTGGATGAGTTTGAAATGCGGAATCGTGAATCTGCCATATGGCGGAGGAAAAGGCGGCATCATCTGTGATCCGCGCCAAATGTCAATCGGTGAATTGGAAAGGCTTAGCCGTGGATACGTTCGGGCAATCAGCCAAATAGTGGGGCCGACTAAAGATATCCCGGCCCCGGATGTTTATACGAATTCACAAATCATGGCATGGATGATGGACGAGTACAGTAGAATAAGAGAACACGATTCTCCTGGTTTCATTACAGGTAAGCCACTGGTACTGGGCGGTTCACACGGCAGGGAAAAGGCGACTGCACAAGGTGTCACCATCTGTATCGAGGAAGCGGCAAAGCGTAAGGGCATAGAATTGAAAGGTGCACGCATCATCGTCCAAGGGTTTGGGAACGCAGGAAGCTTTTTAGCCAAATTCATGCATGATGCAGGTGCGAAAGTGATTGGCATATCGGACGCATATGGTGCCATCTATAAACCTGAGGGTCTGGATATCGATTACTTACTTGATAAAAGGGATAGCTTTGGAACAGTAACGACACTATTCGATCATACAATCACCAACCAGGAGCTTCTGGAACAAGATTGTGATATTTTAGTGCCTGCCGCCATTTCCAATCAAATCACCAAAGAAAATGCCCATCTTATCAAAGCCCAAATTGTCGTAGAGGCCGCGAATGGGCCTACCACATTGGAGGCAACCAAGATCTTGACGGAACGCAATGTGCTTCTCGTACCTGATGTATTGGCAAGTTCAGGCGGTGTGACAGTTTCTTACTTCGAATGGGTTCAAAATAATCAAGGTTATTATTGGGAAGATGAAGAGGTCCAAACCAAATTAAAAGCGTTATTGGTCAACTCATTTAATCAAATATATGAAATGTCCGAGACGAGAAAAGTGGATATGAGGCTGGCAGCGTATATGGTGGGTGTCAGAAAAATGGCAGAAGCCTCGATATTCCGCGGCTGGGTATAAGCTAAAGTCTAATAATGGGGAGTGGAGGAGTGATTCCGTGTTAAAACCGATTCATACCATCGAGTGTGCTCAAGATGGGACCGTCGAACAAGTTTACGTTCAAAAGGATTCCTATGTTTATGAATGGGAAAGGCTCTTTTTAGTGAAGACGGAAGATGGGAAATTGATTGATGTTTCAATAGGTGCCAGTGGTCACATTACTGAAATTAATGTTTCGGCAGGGGATACTATTAAAAGAAAGCTTCCTTTAGCTTTGCTCCAAGACGATTTTGTTATAACTGGCTCTGATTGAATATAGGAAAGAGGGTGTTCCAAAGGCGGAAGCGATTTCTGCTTTGGGATGCTCTTTTTTTTGTTGTGATCATTTATAAGGCGGTGACAAAGCCAGGAAAAAGTTTGAAAAGAAAAAACGCCCTGTTTCATGGTAAAATATCAGAATGATTGGACAATGCACCAAGCAGATCCTAACCAAGAAGTAATAAGTGAATGGACCAATCTGTGGAGGCTTGGCAGGGTTTTGTAAAGTCGGGAGGAGGCTGGAAGGGTGAATATGGATGTGGATATATTCAGGCGATTATCCGATTTTGATAATGTTTTGGTCGTAGATGATAAAGGGATGATCATTTTTTATGATATGGCAGATTTAAATGTCCTTATGGAGCTTGGGATAAGGCCGGAAGAATTCATGGGGAAGAGTGTCACTTCCTTTTATAAAAACATCACGAACGAAAATAGTACGCTGATGAATGTGTTAAGGACGGGAAAGCCGTTATGTAATATAAAACAAGAGATGATCACCAAAACGGGAGAGGTCATCGAAACGATCAATTCCACATATCCGATAGCCGAAAACGGTAAAATCATTGGGGCCGTAGAATTCTCTAAGCGTTTCTTTTCCAAGGATGCCATCCAATACTTGGACAAATATTCGAGCCATAAAATCTTCAGGAGAAATAATACCGTTTATACGGTCGATGATATTATCACGGTTAACCCTAAAATGGAAAGCATTAAAGATAAACTGGGAAGAATTGCGCGAACGACCTCAAATGTTTTGATCGTTGGGGAAACGGGCACAGGGAAAGAGCTTATCGCCCAGGCGATCCATAATTTAAGCGATCGTTTTGGAAAGCCCTTCATATCACTTAACTGCAGTGCGGTTCCTGCCAGTCTATGGGAAAGCACTTTGTTTGGTACGAATAAAGGGAGCTTCACCGGGTCGGAAGACATGCCGGGTCTATTCGAACAGGCGGAAGGCGGGACTTTATTTCTGGATGAAATCAATTCCCTGGATATGAATCTTCAGGTGAAGCTCCTGAAGGCGATTGAAGAGAAAACGATCAGGAGACTGGGCGGGAAGAAAAATATCCGCTTGGACATTAGGGTGATTTCAGCAACGAATGAGGTACCGGATATTTTACTGGCGGAGAAACGGTTGCGGGAAGATTTATTCTATAGAATTGGTGTCGTGCAGATTGACCTGCCAAACTTGATGGAAAGAAAAGAGGATATAGAAGTCCTTGTCGATCATTATCTGAATTTTTACAACAATACGATGAATATCTTTATAGACGGTGTTCAGGAAGAAGTGCTCCAATGCTTCAAAAGATATCCATGGCCAGGGAATATCAGGGAATTGAAAAATGCGGTCGAGACGGCATATAATCATGTCCAGTCCAGTAAAATCACCCTTGATGATATTCCTGGAAGAATCAGAGATTATACGGAAGCTCCAATGGCTGATAACAACAGCCTTCATGTGGATTCCTTAAAAGATGCGGTTCAGCAATATGAAAAAGAGATCATTGTGCGTCAATTGAAAAATACGAATGGGAAAATTGCAGAATCTGCCAGACAGCTTGGCATCTCCAAACAATTATTGAAATATAAAATGGAAAAACATAAATTGCGGTAAAAATTTTTTTGCGCTAGAGGGAAAAATTTCACCACTTCTTAATGGATTTGGATAATCAAAGGGTCACATTCTATATGCTAAATAGAATCGTGACCCTTTTTTTTGCCTTGTGTGCAGGGTCATATGCCAGTAATGTTAAAAATAATTAAAATATTGTTAAGATTGGCACGAGATTTGCTTATATAACTGATAGGCGTATTAAAAATAGTTTCATTGAATGATAAAAAAATAGAGGTGAATGGATGAAGACAAACAAGATAGTACGTGACAGCCTTATTTTTGGTTTTGCTTTATTTGCCGTATTTTTTGGGGCGGGCAACCTGATTTTTCCTCCGTCGATCGGACTTGCATCAGGGTCGGATTGGCTTCCGGCGTTAGCGGGCTTCATTCTTACCGGAATTGTACTCCCTATACTGGGTGTTGTGGCGGTCCTGAATTCAAAAGGAAAATTTGAAGAACTGACAAGGCCGATCAGCCCCTGGTTTTATAAGGTATTCAATCTGGTCGTCATGATTGGGATTGCGATGCTCGTCACTGTACCCAGGACAGCCGCCACGACACATGAGATGGGGGTTCATACATTATTCCCGAATGTACCTTCTTTCGTGACGATGCTCGTTTTCTTTGGATTGAATTTTTATTTTGCCAGCGATCGCTCCAATCTCATTGATAAAGTCGGACAAGTGCTAACGCCTGCCCTGTTCGCGATCCTTCTTTTTATCGTCATCAAAGGCACATTCGATCCATTGGGGGCGCCAGTAAATACGGAAATCCAAAATCCGTTTGGCCACTCGTTTTTTAGTGCTTATCAGACCGGTGACGTGTTTACGGGCCTTCTTTGTGCCTCGGTTTTCATTGGCTCGATTGCAGCTAAAGGATATGCGGAACCTTCCAAAATGAAGCAAGTGGTCATGAATGGAACCATAGTGGCTGGTTTGGGATTGCTCATCATATACGGAGGGCTACTATATATCGGTGCTACAGGAAGCGGATTATTTCCAAATGAAATGGAGAGTGCGCAGCTGGTGACGGGCCTGGTTTATAAACTGCTTGGGGATTACGGCACCGTTGCATTGGCTATAGCGGTTTCATTAGCATGCCTTACCACCTCAATTGGAATAACCGCTTCAATAGCAGATTTCCTTAGCGGGCTGACAAAACAGAAAGTGAGTTACCGCAATTGGGTAATCGTCGTTTGTACCACTGGAGTGTTGATGGGGCTAATGGGTGTCGAAAAGATCATCGACTATTCGGTACCTTTATTCATGGGAATTTACCCTGTTTCGATCGTGATTGTCTTACTTGGCGTTTTCCGCAGGTACATCCCAAACGCGGGTGCCTATAAGGGGTCTGTCCTGGCCACTTTCATCATCAGTTTATGCGAAACATTGGATAGCATCGGTATCCATATGGGATACATGAGCGATTTCATTTCCATCATCCCCTTCAATGCAAATGGGTTTGCATGGCTCATTCCAGCCGTACTGGGATTCGTTGCGGGAATGCTCATTCACCGAAAACAGGCTCAGGAAATTTCTTCAACCCCCATGTCTGGTGAAAACCATTCATCTTAAATGTTGGGAAACGGCATAAAGTTTAAATATGGAAGGATGAAGGGAAGTTTCCACGTTCATCATGTTGGATTTTACTTAATAAGGAGAGGGAAAGTATGAATGCGAATAAACGAAATATGAATGTTATTTATATAAATGGAAAAATATTCACTTCGAATCCAAAACAACCTTATGCAAGTGCCATGGTTGTTCGTAATGGACGCATCGAGTGGGTTGGAGAACAGTCAGAGACAGATGGAATGAATGGGGAACGGATCGACCTTCTAGGGCGGCGGGTGCTTCCCGGACTCATTGATGCACATCTTCATCCGCTATTTTTAGCTAAGGCAGCCAAGCAAATTCCATGTATGCCCCCTGTCGTTGAATCGATTGAGGATTTGATCAAAGCCGTTCGTGAACAATGTGAATCCCGGAATTCAGGGGATTGGATTGAAAGCTGGGGATATGATGAAGGGAAATTGACGGAAGGACGGTCCCCTTCACGCCATGATCTGGATAGGGCGACTACGGAAGTCCCTGTTGTCATAACCCGTACCTGCGGCCATATAATTGCCGTGAACAGCAAGGCATTGGAATTGGCGGGGATCACAAAGGACACGCCAAATCCAGCAGGAGGGGAGATTGACAGGGATTCGGAAGGGGAGCCGACCGGAATATTACGGGAAAATGCAAAAGAACTGGTCAATAAAGTGATGCCGGTTCAAACATTCGAAGAAGAAACAGATACTCTCGCCGAACTGAGTCCCAAATTATTATCACATGGGATTACGGCAATCACTGAGCTCCTGGCAAGGACCCAGCCGATCGATTACTTGGATATGTATAGGGAAGCAAGCAAAAAGGGCCTCAAGCAACGTACCGTTTTATACTATATTTGGGAAGATATGAAGAAGGATATGATCCTGGATAAGGATAAAACAAACAGGGAAAGCCAGAATCATATAGGCGGGGTCAAGTTATTCTCGGATGGCAGCGTGTCGGGGCAAACGGCGTGGGTCGATCCGCCGTTTTTAGGAGAAGAAAAGAACCATGGCATCCAGATGACATCAGAGGCAGAGTTGTTAAGTGCAGCTGAGGCAGCCAGGAAAAACAATATTCAATTGGTCATACATGCCATGGGGGAGCAAGCGATCGATATGATCGTGAATACCTTTTACGGAAAAACGGGATGGATCACGGATGGTCCATCGATAAGGATCGAACATGCTGCCATGCCTACAAAGCAAGCACTTCAGCGTGCAGCTGAAACGGGTATCGCTTTTGTTCCACAACCAATCTTTTTATATGCCGAAATCGAAAGCTACCTTAAAAATCTAGGTGCAGAACGTTTGAAGCAAACCTACCCCATCCAATCCATGTTGGAAGCAGGCATTAAACTGGCATTCTCTTCCGATGCACCTGCAACGGCATGGGTCGATCCGGTCAATCCGTTCGTTGGAATCAAGGCAGCCGTCACGCGAATTGCCTATGACGGTACGGACACCGGTCAGGATCAGCGTGTAGATGTACCCACCGCGATTTCACTTTACACACGGGCCGCTCAGGAGATAACGAGAATCCCGGATGTCGGGCAGCTCACTCCGGGCTATCATGCAGACTTCATTGTGCTTGACCAAGATATATTGGCGATCAGGCCGGAGGAAATCGATAGGATTACAGTGGAAGAAACTTATATGGGCGGTTCTTTGGTTTATCAAAAAGAAACGGCGATAAATAAATAGAAGATATAGGGACGAAAAGGGGCAGATTTCCTTTTCGTCCCTTTCAATTCCTTGGTGCGGATGTTCCACGATAGTAAAAAAAATTTTACGCTAGAGGGTAAAAAAATTTACACTTCCGTGCTGGGAAGTCTTGGAAGTGATGTTGCTGTTTGAGAGTATAAGGCGCAAATCCTGTTTTTCAAGGAGCGGGAATTCTTAATTTACAGAAAATTAATAATTAGCACATAACTTGCTGGTTTACTAGATAGATAGATTTTATAGTTCATATTTGAGGAGGAAATGGTCATGCAAAGTTTGAAGTTATATCCGGAAATAAAAGGTGTAAGAGAAGATGTGATTGCTTGGCGGCGTCATCTTCACCAGCATCCGGAATTATCTTATCAAGAAGAGAAGACATCGCAATTCGTATACGAAACCCTGTTGTCATTTGGAAACCTGGAAGTTACACGTCCGACAAAATACAGTGTGATGGCCCGCTTGATTGGCTCCCAACCGGGGAAAACATTGGGTATCCGTGCAGATATGGATGCGCTGCCGATCGAGGAAGAGAATTCTTTCAATTTTAAATCCCGAACACCTGGTGTCATGCATGCTTGCGGTCATGATGGTCATACGGCGATGCTTCTTGGTACGGCGAAAATCCTTTCCTGAAAGATGGCCTGAAAGGTGAAGTTCGCTTCTTTTTTCAGCATGCCGAAGAGTATTTTCCTGGTGGAGCGCAGGAAATGGTCGATGCAGGCGTAATGGAAGGTGTGGATATCGTGATTGGGGCCCATCTCATGTCCACCTTTGAAATCGGGAAAGTTGGCATCGTGTATGGACCGATGATGGCTGCGCCAGATGGTTTTTTTCTGACCATTAAAGGAAAGGGAGGCCATGGTTCGGCTCCCCATGAAACGATTGACAGCATCGCGATTGGTGCCCAGGTCGTTACGAATCTTCAATATATCGTGTCCCGCAATACAGATCCGCTGGACAACTTGCTTCTTTCCATCGGAAAGTTCGTTGGAGGGGAAGCGGCCAATGTCATTGCAAACTCTGTAGAGATTAGCGGGACGGTTCGAAGTTTTGATTTGAAATTCCGTGAATCCATGCCAATTCTTATGGAAAGGGTCATTAAAGGCATTACGGAAGCACATGGTGCCTCGTATGAATTTAACTATCTAACTGGATATCGCCCAGTCATAAATGACAATGAAGTCACTAAGCTCATTGAAGAAACTGTCCTTGAAGTTTATGGAGAACAAGCTGTCGACCATCAAAAACCGACGATGGGGGCTGAGGACTTTTCGGCTTTCCAACAGAAGGCCCCTAGCAATTATTTCTTGATAGGAGCTGGGAAAAAGGAAAAGGGAGTAACCTATCCCCACCATCATCCGCGTTTTAATTTTGACGAAGATGCCATGGAATACGGTGTTAACATTTTTCTCCATGCTGTTCGAAAGATTTTGGGATAGGGCCTGATCTACCTGGGAAAAGGAAAAAAGAACTAGATTAACATAAGGACTTTTAACCAAGATAAATACATGCTCCTTCGCTGGCCATACGTCTTAACAGGGGATGGTTCCGCGAAGGTATTTTTGATTTGGAAGGGCATATTGTCTTATTCCCGTTCATAAACTTTTACAAGCCAGTACCAAGGCAAGAAAGGAGTGGATCATGGTTGCTCGAAACCGGTTGACTCTATCCGTGTGCGCTTTCTAGGAATTTAAGCCCACGACTAGGAGCTAGTATGCTAAAATACAAATTGAGATTTATACATCAAATAAATAGTGGTTTTTCTGAATCTATCCATATTTACAATAAAAAAGAAAACATTCAGAATTCCGCCATTTAAAAGAAGGGAGTTAATCAGAGTATGAGAATCTCAGAATTAAAGAGGAAAGCCCTTCAGTCGTTGGGAGGTAAATGGGGAGTAACTGTTTCGCTTATGTTGCTGTTATTCTTGATCAACCTCGTTTTTCCTATAATTGTCGAAGTGATCGGAAGCGGTGGGTTTTCAGAATGGCTCATGCAGGAAGAAACACCGTTATGGTCTGATATCTTCAGCATGGTCTTTTCCATTGCCTTAATCCCGCTTACCATTTCAACCACTTGGTTCTACCTGAATTTAGTTAGGGAAGGGAATCCTGGCATTCCGGAAGTGTGCGCTATCTATAAAGATGGAAAAACCTCTTTCAAGCTTATTGGGGCATCCATCTTACAAGCAATTTTCATTTTTTTATGGTCATTATTATTAATCATTCCGGGTATCATCAAGGCCATCGCTTATTCGCAGCAGTTTTTCTTATTGAAGGATCATCCTGAATACACGGTGCTTGAAGCCATTACAGAGAGCAAAAAAAGAATGAAGGGCTTGAAATGGAAGTATTTCCTTATGCACCTAAGCTTCATCGGGTGGGGCATCCTTTGCATGTTCACGCTGGGAATTGGTTTGCTATGGTTGATTCCTTATGCAGGAACAACAACGGCTGCATTCTATGAAGAATTGATTGTGCCTCAAGAAGATATTGACGATGATCAACAAATAGAGGGATAAAAGATGAACCGATAGCATATGGCTATCGGTTTCAGACTGTAGACAAACTCGATTTTAATCGAGTTTGTCTATAGTTTTTTTATGGCATGTACAATTTGGACGTTGATTTACGCTCCAGGCACTCGCTTTCCACGAGCCTCCTCGGCTTGCGCCTGCGGGGTCTCCCTAGACGCGCTTTTCCCGCAGGAGTCTCGCACCTTCCTATCCAATCAGCTTTGTTATAAAAATTAGTTAGAAACCATACCTGATGAGTTGAAGGTGTTGGTTTGGGAACATCATTTGATCAAAGTCACATTTTCCGAACCCCTTTTGTCTACAAACTGCAATCAGTAGTAAAAGGCTATCTGTTTTTCCCGTTTCTCCTTAAAAAGGTTAAATTGTTCATTTTGCCTAGTGTATAATAGAATATTGAGAATGCCATTTAGGGGGATTACATAGTGAGTGGGTATAATATTGCGGATCTGGTATACCAATTGTTTTGCCTTTTATTTCTAATCCTGATCATCGTTGGGACCGTATCCCTTTTCCGTTCCATCAAGCACCGTAAAACCAGACTGGATATCATGGAAAAGAAAATGGATGATTTGCATGAACTGATTAAAAGGGGAAAAAATTGACGGCGGCATGGTGCAGGCGTTCAAGCTGCAGGTAAACTCGAAGAAAAGCGAGTTTGCCTGCAGTTTTTTTATTTAATCAGCTTGATTTCAGAAATAATATTTTTATTTTAAATCATGGTTATCACCTGTAATAGCTTGATGGGCATTCGGCAGGAAAGCATTCCGAACCCTATGTTTGTGCAGTTTTTATTATTTGAAAAACGTTCCAATCAACGTGATCCACAAACTCAGGTAAGTACAAAAAATTTATACTGAAATAACGTAGTGAAAAGCACTCTTTCCGAATTTGGAAAAAGAGGATTGGATTTTAGCCTCCTTGAGAGACATAAAAAAATAGAAAAAGAAAGGGAATTGTCAAAAATAAGCAGTTTTACATAGGGGTGTCGGGATTGTGGGGCAAATTTCATGTAAGGCCGCTGGTATGGAAGATGCATGGTTTGTTGCGGTGTTTTACCCTATAATGGAATAGATGTTTATTTAAGGATTTGGTGAAAAAGTCTATCAGGAATGCTCGGCCCTATAACAAATCGACGGAGATGGAGAATGCTTCACATTCGGTCCTTTTGTTAGGTACTTTTGAGAAGTGGGAGGAGTCGGTATCATGAAAGAAGTTATTGCAGTAAAAGAAATTACTAGGTTTAAAACAAGGGCGGAGGAATTTAGCCCGTACGCTTGGTGTAAAAGGATGTTAGAAAATGACCCTGTGAGTTATCACGAAGGAACGGATACGTGGAATGTTTTTAAATATGAAGATGTGAAGCGGGTTCTCAGTGATTATAAACATTTTTCAAGTGTTCGGAAACGGACGACGATTTCGGTTGGAACGGATAGTGAGGAAGGTTCTGTGCCTGAAAAGATCCAAATCACTGAATCGGATCCACCTGATCATAGAAAACGCCGTTCACTGCTGGCAGCAGCATTCACACCTAGAAGTCTTCAAAACTGGGAACCTCGCATTCAGGAAATTGCAGATGAATTGATTGGACAAATGGATGAGGGAACAGAAATCGATATTGTGGCATCATTGGCGAGTCCGCTTCCGATCATTGTCATGGCCGATTTGATGGGCGTTCCCTCGAAAGATCGTTTATTGTTTAAGAAATGGGTGGATACCTTATTCCTTCCTTTTGATAGAGAAAAACAAGAAGAAGTAGATAAATTGAAGCAAGTGGCAGCAAAAGAATACTATCAGTATTTGTATCCGATTGTTGTGCAAAAACGATTGAACCCGGCGGATGATATCATCTCAGATCTATTGAAGTCGGAAGTGGATGGGGAAATGTTTACGGATGATGAGGTTGTCCGGACGACCATGCTGATTTTAGGTGCAGGAGTCGAGACAACCAGTCATTTATTGGCCAATAGCTTTTATTCGCTGCTATATGATGACAAAGAAGTTTATCAAGAGTTACAAGAAAACCTGGATTTAGTTCCGCAGGCGGTCGAAGAAATGCTCCGTTTCCGATTCAATCTTATTAAATTGGATCGCACTGTAAAGGAAGATAACGATCTATTGGGAGTGGAATTGAAAGAAGGGGATAGCGTGGTTGTTTGGATGAGTGCAGCTAATATGGACGAAGAGATGTTTGAAGACCCCTTCACACTTAATATCCACCGCCCTAATAATAAGAAACATCTCACATTCGGTAATGGCCCTCATTTCTGCCTGGGAGCGCCGCTTGCCAGGCTGGAAGCGAAGATTGCGCTTACTGCATTCCTGAAGAAATTCAAGCATATTGAAGCGGTGCCATCGTTCCAGTTAGAAGAGAATCTTACCGATTCAGCAACCGGTCAAACTTTGACATCACTACCGCTTAAGGCAAGCTGCATGTAAAAACGAAAAACCTTGTGCCCTAACCTGCATAAGGTTTTTTCTTTTTGCATGTTGAATGGTATGCGTTAAATATGTTCCTGCCACTCCTTGAAACGTTCGGCAGGAAATCTTATAGTAACCTGAAGTTGAGGTGACAATGACGAATAGAGTAGTATGATAAAGTAGAAAATTTTGTGCCCAGGCATGTTCCCCGAATTAGGTTGGCGGGCGATGAAGCAATTACACCCACCATGCAATGAAGAAGATATGATAAAATAGAAATTTCCAAATGAAACAGTTTTAATAAGTGAAAGGATGTTATCATGAAATTAAAGCAGCAATTAACCATTGCCTTTATAATAAGTGTACTTTCTTTAATCGGGTTCAGTTTCATGGCATTTACCATAAGTGCAAATGAATACCTGAAATTTGATGAAGATGTGATTTCCTTGGTGCAGGGATGGGAGTCCCCTCTGCTGACGGACATCATGAAGTTCTTTACTTACATAGGTTCAACCGCTTCACTGATCATCCTTTCCTTGGTCATTTTGTTTTTCTTATATAGGATTTTGAAGCATCGTTTGGAACTAGTCTTATTCACTGCAGTCATGGTGGGTTCACCTCTTCTCAATTTGATGGTTAAGCTATTCTTTCAACGCGCCCGGCCCGATTTACATCGACTCATCGATATAGGGGGATACAGTTTCCCTAGTGGACATGCCATGAATGCATTTTCTTTATACGGTATTCTTACATTTCTGCTATGGCGTCACATTACGGCTAGGTGGGCAAGGATTCTATTGATTCTTTTCAGCATGTTGATGATCCTCTCGATAGGTATTAGCCGAATATACTTGGGGGTCCATTATCCTAGTGATATCATTGCCGGGTATTTGGCGGGCGGTTGTTGGATTGCGATTTCCATCTGGTTTTTCCAAAGGTATCAAGACCGGCGGAAGAACAAAGATCGTTAATAAAGGGAGCAAGGTTATTGCAAGATAAACAGCCGGCAGGTAACAAGCCAGCTGTTGATTCAAGAAAGTTAGGAGCGTATTAAATGGAAAACTGGATTACGGAATTCATGAATGATTTTGGGTATATGGGAATCTTTCTATTAATAGCATTGGAAAATATTTTCCCGCCGATCCCGTCTGAGGTCATTCTTACTTTTGGCGGTTACATGACAACAAAAGCGGATATGACGATTATCGGTGTCGTGATCGCTTCGACCCTAGGGTCTGTGGCAGGGGCAGTCGTCCTTTATGGAATTGGTTTACTTCTTGATGTGAAGGTCATTGAAAGGTTCGTGGAAAGATGGGGCCATATTCTTCGGTTAACGGTATCGGACGTCCATAAGGCGAATTCATGGTTTGACAAATATGGGTCATGGACCGTGTTTTTCTGCAGGCTGGTTCCGCTGATCAGAAGTTTGATCTCGATTCCAGCAGGGATGTCCCATATGAGCTTTTGGCTCTTCCTGCTTTACACAACATCCGGAACATTAATTTGGAACATCATCTTGGTGAATATCGGGGCAGCTGTTGGCTCTTCGTGGGAAGATATTGTAGGGTACATGGACATTTATTCAAACATCGTATATGCGATACTGGCCTTGCTATTGATCGCTTTCGTTGTTTTGATTTTTAGAAGGAATAAAGGCAAAGTATAATCTCAGTTTAGTTGATTGGGCCGTTATCATCGGCATTCATTCCCTAACCGAATATGACCATTAAAGGCTGTCATTGCGACAGCCTTTTTCTTATTGGAGGAAGAAAACTGAACCCAGAATAAAGGGGGAGTGCTTTGGACAAAATGAGTGAAACGAAAAAGGAATGAGGTTCGGTGCTATGGCTTCTTTTTTCAAACAAAAGAGACAAGTGAAGCAACGTGAAAAGAAAAAGGAAGATGAAAGTCAATCCAAAAGCAAAACGCCTGATTATATTGAAAGTTCCCTTTCTGCCAATCTGGAAATCGTGAAGAAAAAGACGGGAAAAAGTCCCGACATCATTATCCGAACGTTGAAAATCGGGCAAAACCCGGAGATAAAAACAACTATTTTGTATGTGCAGGGTCTGATTGATAATCCTAGCGTTACGGACTTTATAATTGAATCAATCATGAAAAATCCTCACCTGTCAAAAAACATACTTCCACAAGAAGCATTGGATATTATCTCTGAGGACGTAGTCTCCCTCGGTGGGGTAGAAACCGTCACGGACTGGGAAAAACTATTTTTGTCATTATTATCAGGGGACAGCATCATTTTTGTTGATGGAGTAAACACCGCCCTGGTTGCCAGTACAAGAGGAGGAGAGAAGCGCTCGATTCAGGAGCCAAGCACGCATTTGACTGTCCGGGGATCGAGAGAAGGGTTTACGGAATCGAATGGAACGAACATCGCCATGTTACGCCGCATCATCAATACCCCGGATTTATGGATAGAGTCGATGAAAATAGGCACGGTGACAAAAACGGACGTTTCCATCATGTATATAAATGGAATTGTCAAGGAAGGGATTGTCGAGGAGGTCAAGAAGCGCTTAAATCGAATTAACATCGATAGCATTCTTGAATCAGGATATATTGAACAATTGATAGAAGACCAGGTCATGACCCCATTCCCAACCCTTAACCATACAGAAAGACCGGATATGGTTGCGGGAAATCTTCTGGAAGGAAGAGTGGCGATATTCGTTAATGGAACGCCTTTCGTCTTGGTGGCCCCGGCAATATTCGTACAGTTTTTTCAATCTGTCGAAGACTACTATAATCGCTTTGACATTGCTTCTGCCACACGTTTTTTACGGATCATCGTTTTCATCATCTCGATAGTCGGGCCAGCTGTCTATGTTGCAGCAACGACTTTTCATCAGGAAATGATTCCAACAAAGTTGCTGGTCATTGTAGCGGCCCAAAGGGAAACGGTTCCTTTGCCTGCCGTCGTTGAAGCGCTTCTTATGGAAATGACCTTTGAAATATTACGGGAAGCAAGTCTTCGGATGCCAAAGGCCGTTGGTTCGACGATGTCCATTGTCGGAGCATTGGTCATCGGGCAGGCGGCCGTCCAGGCTGGTATCGTATCGCCGGCAATGGTCATCATTGTCTCGATCACGGCGATTGCCAGTTTTGCAACCCCTTCTTATGCCATAGCAATTTCTGCCCGCATTGTGCGGTTCGGATTCATCATTTGTGCCGGCACTTTAGGTTTTTATGGGATGATTTTAGCCTTTATCATTCTCATCGTCCATTTATGCAGCCTCCGTTCACTTGGAGTTCCTTATATGACACCGCTCGCCCCTCTGAATCCTGAAGGGTTGGGCGACACATTCTTCAGAAGACCTATGTGGGCCTTTAAGGAAAGGCCAAAATTATTAACCAACGAAAGTAATCTGATAAGGGAAGGCGAAAATCAAAGACCATTGCCTCCTGAATCACGCGGAATGAAAACTTCTGACGAGAAAAAAGGTGAAGGCAATGAATCGTAAAAGATTAGTCCTGCTCTTGATGATGTTGATCGCCACCACATTCACTACTGGCTGCTGGGATAAAACAGAGTTAAACGAAATGGCCATCGTCTCGGCGGTCGGACTCGATAGAAATAAAGAGGGAAAGATTGTGGGAACATTCCAAATCATTAATCCAGGTAATGTGGCGGGAGCTCTTCAGGGCGGCGGCGGAACGAATCCACCGATATCCATTTATAGGGCCGCTGGAAATAATATACTTGAACTGGATAGTATCGCTTCAACGAAAATCTCCCGAGATATGTATTTTGCCCATGCCAACCTGGTTGTCATCGGTGAGGAACTAGCAAAGGAAGAGGGCCTCAACGATATTTTCGATGCATTTGAGCGCTCACCGGAATTCAGGGCAACTACGAGGATTGTGATTGCCCGGGGTGTGAAAGCAAGGGATATTGTCGAAACGTTAACTGCAATCGATAAGGTATCTGCTGAAAAAGTCATTAGGACGATTGAAACCACTGAAAAAACCCAAGGGAAAAGTATTAGCATCAATCTCCAAGAGGTGATCAAGAATCTGCTTAGTACCGGAAAAGAACCAATAATAAGCGGTTTTACCGTGAAAGGCAACACAGGTAAAGAGGATAAAATGGAGAATACCATGTCTTCGGATATTGAGGCAAACCCTAATGCAGCGGGAATTGGTGTTTTTAAAGATGGCAAATTGATTGACTGGCTGGACGGTGATAAGGCAATAGGATCAATGTGGGTATTGGATAGGATCGAAAATACCTATTTAAACCTTGATTGGGAGGGTAAAAAAAACGCAATCACCTATTCAGTAATTCGCCAAAAAACCAACGTCGGGGCAAAATTGGTAAACGGCAAACCGAAAATAACGATAAATGTCCGTGCAGAGGGAGATATCCGGGAGGTGAATGTTCCCTTGAACCTAACCGATATGCATGTTCTGATAGATATTGAAAAGAAGTTAGCGAAGGATTTGAAGAAGGAGATGGAAGAAGCAATCGTTCGGGCACAAAAAAATAAATCCGATATTTTTGGCTTTGGGGAGCTCATGCACGAATCCCATCCGAAAGAATGGAAGAAACTAGAGAAAAACTGGGACGACGATACTTTTCCTAAACTGGAAGTAGATGTGCAGGTAGAAACTTTCATTCGCCGTACCGGATTACGTAATAAGCCATTTCTTTCAAATTTAAAAAAGAAAGATCAATAATGGAAAGGAAGTGGCATCCTCATGGAAAAGGCAAAAATCAGCGGTTACCAGCTGTTCGTCCTTATTTTCCTGTTTGAAATGGGCAGTGCACTTTTGGTTCCGCTTGCAGGTGAAGCCAAGCAGGCTGCTTGGCTAGTCATCCTTATTGCGATGATAGGTGGATTTTTATTATTTTTCATTTATTATGGCCTTTTTCAATACTACCCTGAGCAGCTGTTAACAGAGTTTGTAAAACATATATTGGGGAATTTTCTAGGCAGGATCGTAGCTTTTCTATACATCCTTTATTTCATCTATCTTTCTGCAAGGGTGCTGAGGGATTTCGGAGATACGCTGCTTACTTTTGCCTATCCTCATATTCCGTTATTTGTTGCGAACGCTGCATTCATTTTAGTCGTGGTGTATACGGTCCGTAAAGGGATAGAAGTATTGACGAGGACGGGGGAACTATTCTTTGTCTTGGAGAATTTACTTTTAATGACCTTCATGCTTCTGATTATTGCTTCCGGCATGATCCATTTAAACAACTTAAAACCCATTTTTGAAATGGGCGGGACAGAGATGGTGAAAATGGGTTTCACTAAAACCGTATTTTTTCCATTTGGCGAGATCATAGTGTTTTTAATGATTTTTCCTTATTTGAATGAACCTCAGCGACTGAAAAAAATTGGGATAGGGAGCTTGGCGACAAGCGGTATTTTTCTCGCGATAATAATGGCTGTGAATATTGCTGTACTTGGTGTGGACCTTACGACACGTTCGCAATACCCTCTTCTTACCCTTATTCAGTCAATAGAGGTCGCTGGCTTTCTTGAACGTCTCGATGTGTACTTTCTGTTTTTGTTGATGATTGGCGGGTTCATCAAGATATGTGTATTTACTTATGTAGCGGTAACGGGTACGGCGAATGTTTTCAATGTTAAACAGCCCTCCAGACTTGCATACCCTGTTGGCATCGTCATTTTATTGATTTCAATTATTATGTCAAGCAGCTATACGGAACATATCCATGAAGGGCTAGATGCCGTACCAAATTACGTCCATCTGCCATTTCAGGTGATCATTCCGTTGCTTCTCTTGATGATTGCCTTTTTTAAGAATCGAAAAAAAAGGAAAGGCCAGCACCAAAATAAGTTCCAAGGCGGAGTTGATCAAAAATGAAATTCTTCGGTATAACTGTTTTGATACTGTTTCCTTTAGTGGCCTTTTCTTTAGGTATGGATATTCTATTGGGATTTGATCTGGATAATTCAATCAAGCATGCCATTAACCCATTTTTGGTGAAGGACCCCGCTGAACTTATCCTTTTTATCATTCTTGTTGTACTCCTTCTGTTCAGCTTCTTTTATCGAAAAAAAAAGAAAGGCAACACGAAAGGACAACAATGAAGTTGCAATTTCCTTTGTTGAAATAGAGATGAACTCCGAATGGGGAGTTTGTCTTTTTGCTTTTTTACAACCCTGTAAACCCATTTCATAGTATGATGTTAAAATGAGCTTATTTTTCAGCGGAATGTAAAATCACTCAACCAAAAAACCCCGGGAGGAGGACGGCAATTTGGATATCAAATTAAATCAAAAAATCATAAAAGACATGTGCGGGGCCGTCTCCTTTAAAAGAGGGGAAGCTTTTCATCGTGCCAATAAAGTGACATTTGAAAGCTATCGTCATGATGGTTGTGAAGCATCGGTTAGAGGCAAGGAAGACTTCCATGTCACGATTGAAGTGGATGCAGTCGGCGGATTTCAGACGAAATGCAGCTGTCCTGTGCTAGTTTCCTTCCCTAGGGATTGCCAGCATATTGCAGCCGTCCTGCTGTCGGTATACGACCATCAGCGAGATGGAACGATTCCTGAAGGCCTGCATACAGCCGGTTCTGATGCTACAGCCCATGAGAAGTTGTCAGAGGGCTTGCTGACCCTTTTCAATAATCAGCCTGTACGCAAAAGCGGTCATCAGCGCCATTTTGAAAAAAGAAAGATGCTTGAAGCGGAATTTACGTGTAAACCAGTATGGATGGGCATGGAACAATATATGTTAGGACTGGAAATGAAAATCGGTTCTCTCAATGTGTCGAATGTCCGGGATTTCCTGAAGCGAGTTAAAGAAGGAAAGCCTGCCCAAGTGTCCCCTTCATTTATATATGACCCGGTGCTGCATTGTTTTCAGAATGAAAATGATTCCGTGCTTCAGGAACTCATTACAGTGATATCGGATGAAAAAGTCTACGTGGACGCCCTGACGGATAAATCTGAATATACATTGGACGATCACTTATTACTTTTGCCTCCATCTTCTTTCCGAAGGCTTGTCCCCATCCTTGAAGCGGCGCCAATGGTGAAGCTTGCCTATGGCGGCCTTGCATTCAATGGCTTTCGTGTAGCAAACGGACCGCTTCCTTTACAGTTTGACTTTACCGAAAGCGAGGTCAAAGGTTATCATTTGAATATTAAAAGGCTGCACGAGATGATCGTCATGAATGCATACACATTGGTCCTATTTGAGGGGAAATTGGTTCAGCTCGAAAATGAGGATTTCAAACGCCTTTCAGAGTTAAAGCAAATGATGGAGGATTCGGGGATGAATCAAATTCCAATCCATCATGACCAGCTGGAATTATTCCTGGACAAAGTGGTACCAGGTTTGAAAAGATTCGGTGAAGTCCATATAGCAAGATCCATCACCGAATTGTTTTTGAAGACACCGCTGGTTGCAAAGCTATACTTGGATCGAGTGAAAAACAGGCTGCTTGCCGGGCTGGAATTTCATTATGAAAATATCGTGATCAACCCTTTGGAAAAACAGGAATCCAAGGTTATGAGGGATGTTGAGAAAGAGGCGGAGATAATAAAGCTGATGGAGGATAGCCAGTTTGCCAAGACGGAAGGCGGCTATTTCTTGCATAACGAAGAGTTGGAGTATGAGTTCTTGTACCATATCGTTCCTAAACTCCAGAAGCTGGTACAAATCTATGCCACGACCGCTGTAAGGAACCGAATTTCCCGTGGAAATGCTGCACCGCGCATTAGGGTGAAAATTAAAAAAGAGCGTACTAATTGGCTCGAATTCAAATTTGAAATGGATAATATCCCAGATAAACAAATACGTGAGGTCTTAGCCGCGCTTGAAGAAAAAAGAAAATACTATCGTTTAAGGAATGGATCGCTGCTTTCCCTTGAAACAAGGGAATACGAGGAAATCAATCGTTTTCTGAATGCACTGCCCGTACAGGATGAAGACCTGGAAAGCACACTGAACATGCCCATCATAAAAGGACTCCAGCTCCTTGACTCCGTTAATGATGGCCAGACATTCACGATGGAAGAATCATTCCGGCAGTTTTTGGATAACATCAGGAATCCGGGTGCCTTGGAGTTCACGGTGCCAAATAGTCTGGACCCGATTTTGCGCGAGTATCAAAAAAACGGCTACAAATGGATGAAAATCCTTGCACAATACGGTTTTGGCGGGATTCTTGCTGATGATATGGGTCTGGGAAAAACACTGCAAAGCATCACGTTCATTTTATCCGAGCTACCTGACATCCGTAAGAAAAGGGTTCCGGCGCTAATTGTCTGCCCATCATCATTGACCTACAATTGGCTGAGTGAATTCACTAAATTCGCTCCTGATATACAAGCCGTCGTCGTGGATGGAGACAAGACGGAAAGGACGAAGCTGCTTAAAGAAATGAAGGACATGGATGTAGTGATCACTTCTTATCCATTGCTTCGGAAAGACATCAAGTCGTTTGAAAAAGAGGACTTCCATACGGTGTTTTTCGATGAGGCACAGGCTTTTAAGAACCCGATGACACAAACGGCACGAGCGGCCAAGAAGATAAAAGCGGCACATCGCTTCGCGTTGACTGGTACGCCCATCGAGAATTCACTAGAAGAACTCTGGTCCCTTTTCCACGTCGTATTCCCTGAACTATTCATGGGGTTAAAGGAGTATAGCAACCTCTCAAGGAAGCAGATTTCCCGCAGGATCCGTCCATTTTTGCTGCGGAGAATGAAAGAGGACGTACTAGGGGAATTACCGGAAAAAATCGAGTCGCTGGAATCGATGGAACTGCTTCCCGATCAGAAGAAACTGTACGGCGCTTATCTGGCCAAGCTGCGGCATGATACGCTGAAACACCTGGACAAGGATACCCTTCGCAAAAATCGGATCAGGATCCTTGCAGGCTTGACCCGGCTTCGGCAAATATGCTGTCACCCCGCCTTGTTTGTGGACGGATATAAAGGCAGTTCAGCAAAATATGAGCAACTGATGCAAATTGTCGAAGATTCGAAGCATTCTGGAAGACGGGTGCTGATTTTCTCGCAATTTACAAAAATGCTTACAATCATCTGCAAGGATTTGGCCATGAAAGGACAACCCTTTTTCTACCTGGATGGCCAAACCCCATCAAAGGAACGTGTGGAAATCTGCAATCGGTTTAATGAAGGAGAACGGGATATATTCCTCATTTCGTTGAAAGCGGGCGGTACGGGTCTCAATCTGACGGGTGCCGATACAGTCATTCTATATGACCTTTGGTGGAATCCGGCAGTTGAGGAACAAGCCGCGGACCGTGCCCATCGAATGGGGCAGAAAAATGAGGTTCAAGTCATCAAGCTTATTGCTCGTGGGACAATCGAAGAAAAAATGAATGAACTCCAAGAGAAAAAGAGACATCTTATTGAAGAAATCATCGACCCTGGAGACAAGTCGTCATCTGCACTTACAGAAGAGGATATCAGGGAAATCCTGATGATATAAGGGTTTAGCCGAAGGTAATAAATAAATAGTTCAGTTATGGAGCATTCCTCTTACAAAGGAATGCTTTTTTATTTTTAAGGCACTTTTCGTAAAGATTGTTGTTTTTAAAACGAAACTATTTAAGGTTGATTGGAGCGGAAGTGCGAGACTCCTGCGGGAGCAGCGGGACAGGTGAGACCCCACAGGCGTTTACGCCGAGGAGGCCCACCGCCGGCCCCGCGGAAAGCGAGCATCTGGAGTGGAAATCAACCACAACTCACTACCTGGTAAATAGCAATAAAGTATGTGGAAACAACCATTTTAAAAAGAATAGGATATTTTATTAACAATAATAATATAATAAAAAACAACAATGTTTTATTGTAAAACGATAAAACGTGTGTTAAATTAAATGGACAATAAATAAGTGAGGTGCTTTTTATGAAACTAGGAACAACACTCTTTTTAAAGATGGCTGTTATTCTTATTGGAATTCCAGTTCTTGCTTTGTGCATCTTCGTGGTGCCTGGAATAGCGAATTTTGCAGCAGAATTATATCCGGATATGGCTTATTTGAAATATCTCGTTTTAATCGACTTGTATGCATCGGCGATACCTTTTTACTTTGCTCTATATCAAGCCTTTAAACTTTTAAGCTATATTGACAGGAACAAAGCTTTCTCGGAATTATCTGTAAGAGCCTTAAAGACTATAAAAAATTGTGCAATCACAATAAGCAGCTTGTATGTAGCAGGCATGCCGCTCTTTTATCTCATGGCGGAAAGGGACGACGCCCCAGGTATCATATTAATCGGAATGGTCGTTATTTTTGCTTCAATGGTGATTGCAGTCTTTGCTGCTGTTCTTCAAAGGCTTTTACAAGAAGCCATCGATATAAAATCAGAAAATGACTTAATGGTCTGAGGTGAATAACTTGGCAATTATAATCAATATTGATGTGATGTTGGCTAAAAGGAAAATGAGTGTTACAGAACTTTCCGAGAGGGTTGGAATAACGATGGCTAATCTTTCCATATTGAAAAATGGCAAGGCAAAAGCGATTCGATTAACAACTTTAGATGCGATTTGTAAGGCTTTAGAATGTCAACCCGGGGATATTTTAGAATACCGAAATGATGAAGGCACTCAAGATTAAGATTTATAAAGGGGAGTTACTCATGAATGTAGATAAAAAAATGGAGGCACCAATCATGAGAGCATTAAAACAACTCGTTCGTTTTGGTTGGGAGCAGGCCCTATCATGCTTGTTTCCGGCCGTTATTTTTGGCTCTTTGGCTATTACAAAATTCATTCCGCTTCCCTTTCTGCCGCGGTATGACTGGCTGCTCATCATCTGCCTTCTAATGCAGTGGTGGATGCTGCGTTCCGGACTTGAAACACGGGATGAACTAAAGGTCATCACCTTATTCCACCTTATTGGTCTTGTCCTTGAACTTTTCAAGGTACATATGGGCTCCTGGACTTATCCAGAGGAAGGATATTTCAAGTTTTTTGGAGTGCCTCTGTATAGCGGATTCATGTACGCAAGTGTAGCGAGTTATCTTTGCCAGGCGTGGAGGAGGTTAAAGGTTGAACTGATCAAGTGGCCGCCGTTTTTGGTCGTTGTACCTCTTGCGCTTGCGATTTATTTGAATTTTTTCACCCACCATTATTGGATGGATGTTCGTTGGTGGTTATCTGGACTTGTCATCATCGTCTTTTGGCGAGCATGGGTCACATACGAAGTTGGTGGAACCCGTTATCGTATGCCAATCGCATTTTCTTTTGTGCTCATCGGATTTTTCATATGGATAGCCGAAAACATCGCAACGTTCTTTGGAGCTTGGGAATATCCAAACCAAACCGATGCATGGAGTCTCGTACATCTAGGAAAGGTAAGCTCATGGCTCTTACTAGTGATTGTCAGCTTTCTTATAGTAGCGACGCTAAAACAGGTTAAGGGGAAAGATTCCGCTGTGATGGATGAGGGTCAATTTTTATAAGATAATTATTCAAGTTAGATAAAAATAAGTATAGACGACACATTGTGTCGTCTTTGATTTTCTATGCTTTTATGTCATTCCTATGAAACAAGTTTTAATCCTACTGCTGCGCCAAGGACCATGGCTATAAAAACGACCCTGCGCCAATCTTTGGATTCCCCGTATAAGAGCATCCCGATTATCGCTCCGCCTGATGCGCCGATTCCTGTCCAGATTGCGTAAGCCGTTCCCATCGGCAAGGTTTTCATGGCATAAGCAAGAAACAGGAAACTTGCTCCAAATCCGATGAATAACAGCAGCAAGGATTGCCAATTTCGGTCTTTGTGCAATTTATTGATCATCGCAACCCCAAACATCTCAAAAAGCCCCGCTAAGATTAAAGAGACCCAAGCCATTATGATTCATCCCCTTTCTCAGCCTTATCATCCGTCACTAGCTTCAAGCCGATCACCCCTGATAATAAGAGGAGGATCAATAGCGTTTTGCTCAGCTTGAAGGATTCCCCAAAGAAAAGGATTTCGGAAAAAACAGTCCCAGCAGTCCCCATACCGACAAAAACGGCATATACCGTTCCGACAGGAAGCTTCCTGCCAGCCATTATCATCAAGTAAAAACTGATGATGATCGAAATGACCGTTCCAGTCCAAGTCCAAAAGTCATCCGCATGTTTTAAGCCAATCACCCAAAATACTTCAAAAAAAGCTGCAATGAATACTTTAATCCAGTTTGTGCTCATGAAATAACGCACCTCCGATTTTATTCTTTACCAAAAAAACAAAAAAAGCCCAAGAGATAACTGTTAAACAGTTTCTCCCAGGCTTTTATCCTTCCGTGACACAGCATGCTGTGAGTTTTCTCTCGGACCAGACCAGCAATGAGACGCACTGCGGAACCCTAGAAAACCTTTGACATATGCAATTACCTTTCATTATACATACTTTTTGAACTTACTCAAGGTAAAAGTTTTGCCAGCTGCCATGCCGATTTTTCCCTAATATCCGCATATGTCCCGTAACGTTTGCAGCTTTCATCTGAATACAGCGACCCATTTCGAACTCTACCGGACTATATTCAAATTGGAAGGAAAGCCTGTTTTCCTATAGTTTTTTTATTTGGCTCCTTTCGTAAAGATTGTTGTTTTTAAAACGAAACTATTTAAGGTTGATTGGAGCGGAAGTGCGAGACTCCTGCGGGGCGAGCGCCTGGAGTGGAAATCAACAAATAATGAAGGGATAGATAGGTAGTGTAATCGGCTAAGAATTTGCGGGGTTTCAGGTCAATTTTTCGGATCTTAACAAAGAATGCTAATATAAGAAATAGATTAAAGAGGGAAAGTAGGTGGCTCTTATGGAGAAGCAGGTACATATTTTAATTGTTGAAGATGATAATGATATTAGCGGATTGCTTTGCAATATGATGAAAAAAAGTGGATATGTCCCTCAGCCGGCATTTTCAGGGACGGAAGCAATATTGTACGTGGAGAAAAAGAAATGGGATATGGTGTTGTTGGATTTAATGCTGCCAGGAATGGACGGGGAGGAAGTTCTTCGTAAAATTAGGGAGCATCATCATGTCCCTGTTTTGATTATATCCGCAAAAGGAGAACAGCAAACGAAAATAAATGGATTGCGCGCTGGGGCAGATGATTTCATTACGAAGCCATTTGATATTGAAGAAGTAATGGCAAGAATAGATGCTCATTTAAGAAGATCTTCAACCATGAAAAGAATAGAGGAAAAGAACCAGCTTACGTATAGAGGCATTACTGTGGATACTTGAATGGTGAGCTTTTTGCCACTCTGAAAAATCATCTATTTATCATGACCTGTCAATGGAAAAAAAGAACGTAGTCGGCTTCTGTTTTCAGCTCAAAAAAGCCCCTAAGTCTTATCCGGGGCTTTTTTGGCTTGCTATTTAGGCATTCACTGTCCGTTTCGGGGATGGACCTTCTTTTTTATGAGATACATAGCTATGTAGGATCATTCCCATGATGACGATAAAGATGCCGAACCACGATAACGGAGAAGGAATCGGTAAAGATAGGAATAGTAATTCGCCAGCAAGGGCAAAAAGGACCTCCATCGATTGTGTTGCTTCAACTGAAGCTAATTTCTGCATATTTCCGCGTACCAAATCGGTCGCCATGAAAAAAAGGACCGTGGCAATGACTCCAGAAAATAGTGCCACCAAAAGGGATTGGAAACTCTGCATCTTCGTCGGTGCACCTACTGTAAAGAAACCGTACAAGGAAAGCAAAAACCAGAATGGCAGACTCGCCAAAGTCATTCCCAAAACCCGCTGATAAGCATCCAGACGGCCTTCGGATACTTCCATCATTTTGCGATTTCCCAAAGGGTATGCAAATGAGGCGATGACGATTGGAATCACTCCCAGCCAAAGATTGGCCATTGAAATGTGTTTGGTATGTTCCAGTTGCATCAGGATGATCCCAAGCAGAATGATCATGGACATGAGGAGGCCTTTCACAGAAACCCTTCCCCTTTGCCTTTCGATCCCATCTTTCGTTTGGACATTTTCAAAAAACAGCGGCGCAAGCAGCGCACCCGAAATGATCGTGATTTGCCAAGTGCCGGCGATCAGCCAGCCAGGTGAGTAGGCGGACGCAAAGCATAAAGGAGCATAAAATAACCCAAATCCGACAAAACTCCAAAGCAGCCAAGGACCCGGCTTTTCTCTCATCACTTGTAAAAGGGGACGCAGGTTTTTTCTGCTCCATACGATACACAACAGAAAGGGCACCATAAAGATATAACGCAGCGAAGCACTCCAAATCCAACTTCCGCCAGACAGCTCCATGGCCTGATTCAAAACAAACGTAAATGCAAAAAAGAAAGCAGAACAAATACCTAATATAATCGGACGCAATTGACTCACCTCAATCTGTTTTATGAGTCAGTAAGACTCTGGAAGGATGGCAATCGTTTCGGCTTTCTGAAAAATTTTTCAGGAATGAAAGCAGAATGAATTTTCTAAATATTATAAGCGATCAATTTAAATTGTCCTTCAAAAGCAAAAGAAAATCAACAGATTCTTTTAAGCTAGTGAAATTCATTCTTCATGATTCGACATGAAATGAAAAGAAAGCTTGTTGGAATTGAATGAAGGCGTTTCCATTTTTGAATTCAAATTAGAAATATATACCAAAACAAGAAGCGATAAACGTTGTCGTGAAGCGTATTATGGAGGAATTACTAATATTTTATATAAAAATCATATAGAGGCAGATAGTATATGAAGATACGAGAATTGACGAATATGGTAGGTAGTGGTATCTTAATAGAAGTGCAAATAATGTCGAATGGTGACGAAATGTATAAATGCAACATTCGCAAGAAAGTTAGTGGGGTAAATTAAATGAAATCTACAGGTATTGTACGTAAAGTTGACGAATTAGGGCGGGTAGTCATTCCAATTGAACTGCGCCGAACATTAGGAATTAATGAGAAAGACGCTCTGGAGATTTATGTAGAACAAGAGCGCATCATCCTTCAAAAATATAAACCAAACATGACTTGTCAGGTTACAGGTGACGTTTCAGATGACAATATGAAACTTGCTGACGGTAAATTAATACTTAGCCCAGAAGGTGCCGAACTTCTAATCAAAGAAATTCAAGCCAGCATGGAAACTGCTAAATAATTAATATACTAGATAAATAGCATCCAAGTGTAGGGAAGGTTTTCCCTACACTTTTTTATATTAAATGGTGAAATAATAAAAATGGTTCGATTCACGGGAGAAACCAATCTTTTCATAAAGTCTCTGTGCTTTCACATTATCCTTGCCTGTCTCCAGTGAAACCCCTTTAGCACCTGTTTCACGTGCAAAAGCGATGGCCGCGTTCAATAACTCCTCGCCAAATCCCTTTTTACGGGCGGACTCCTTCACGAATAAATCATTCAATACCCATGACCGCATCATACTCACAGAAGAAAAAGAAGGATACAATTGTACAAAACCAATTGGATTTCCTTCATCAAACGCCATAAAAACCACAGACTCCCCATGTGTCAGCCTTTCCCTTAAAAACTCCCTTGCACGACCAGGATCAGAGGTTTGCTTATAAAACACCCTGTATAAATCAAAAAGTTCCGTCAGTGATTCCAGCTCATGTAATGTAGCCTTCTGTATGCTCATAAATGGACCCCCAAATGTTAGAATAATCTAAATTTACCATTTAACCATGCTATCCGCCAAATTCCGGACCGCATTTTCCAGCCCCAAAAAACAGGATGGAGCTCAAAAAGGCACCATCCTGATTTTTTCATCATGTAGAGGGCTGTTAAACCCGAAATGAGCAGCAAACTTATGAGATATTAGCGTTTATCCATAGAATGCAGCAGCACCCTCATGAGATATAGGTGTTTACTCGTGAATTAAGCCGTTTTACTCGTGAGATTGGAGCAAATACTCGTGAGTTTAGTCGATTTACTCGTGAAAGGAGCATTATCCATAGAATGCAGCAGTAATCTCATGAGATATAAGCATTTACTCGTGAGATTAGTCGATTTACTCGTGAAATTGAAGCAAATACTCGTGAGATTAGCCGTTTTACTCGTGAGATTAGCCGTTTTACTCGTGAGATTGAAGCAAATACTAGTGAGTTTAGCCGTTTTACTCGTGAGATTGAAGCAAATACTAGTGAGTTTAGCCGTTTTACTCGTGAGATTGAAGCAAATACTCGTGAGTTTGGCCAATTTACTCGTGAAAGGAGCATTATCCATAGAATGCAGCAGTAATCTCATGAGATATAAGCATTTACTCGTGAGATTAGTCGATTTACTCGTGAGATTGAAGCAAATACTCGTGAGTTTAGCCGTTTTACTCGTGAGATTGGAGCAAATACTCGTGAGTTTGGCCAATTTACTCGTGAAAGGAGCATTATCCATAGAATGCAGCAGTAATCTCATCTCGTGAATGATGCATTATCATTGAACCCTAAAATCAAGCTAAATCTTCATTACCGCAGTGGTTGAGCTTCTAATCCGCCTGTGTTAAGGATATGTACATTTACGTTTATATCATGTATTGAATTCTTATCAAGAAAATCGGCCGGCTCTTTAATATGATTTTCTTGCCAGTATTTTGTCTCTTTGATATAAAGAATTTTGCCTAAGTTTAAAGGGTCTGCGTTCTTTTGGAGCCCTGTTTTAAAAGTTGTTTGGATTTCTTTTTTAATTTGATTTTCAAATTTTCGTTTTAATATATCCATTTCTATTTGTTTGTCCAGTCCTTCGATTCTGCCGGATACATCAATATCAATCACAAACTTGTATTTCCCATTCTTGAAAACTGGTTTAACTTTATGCTGTGGATGGGAGAATAATGCATTGATGTCCTGTTTATTCAAGATAATATTTAAGGGAGTTTTGTTGGTACTTTTAGTTAGCCAGCGAACACCGCTCAATTCTTTTTCAGAGAACCAGGGCTGGGACACTTTATAGTAAATGACAAATGCACCATCCATAACAAGGCTTTTTCGATTTTTATCTTTATCTTTCCAAGTTTTATCGTTCCAGGAAATGGAGGGTAAGATGGTCGTTGATGATTTTTCCCGCTGATTGGAATAGTATCTTTGTACCGTTATGGGTTTGATGTATGATCTATTCCGATATACATCTTCCGGTAAATATAATGTCGTGTATAAAGGCGACAAATTAAAAAAGCCGTTAATGGAGAATAGCTCATCCATTGAACTTTTTGTGGCAAAAATATTGGCTGAGTATCTAAGTAATTGGTTTCTGTAAATATAATCCACTATTTCTGTACTTTGCTGCTTCAAAACATTTTCACTGATTACAAAGGTGGAAACATGCCCTAAATATAGCGCTTGTTGAGTATTGCGCATAAGTTGATTAATGGCGTTCGAGACGGATCGGCCTTTTTGTTTTCCAACATATACGGGAGGGGCTTGAGTCGGCTTCGATTCCGTTTTAGCTACAGCAGCGAAGTCTACAAGTTGCGTATATACAATGTATTCCCCATCCTTGTAATCAATCCCTATAGCTGTTATATAATGAAAATCCTGAATCGTTTTTTCGTCCCAGCACCCCGAAAGTAAAAAGAGTAACGGAAGAGTCAACAAAATGTTACAGATGCGGAACATGGCACTACTGCCCCTTTCTGGTCTTATCTTGAGCTGCCAAGGATCGCTTGCTCAGGGATTGCCATGGCCTCATTATTAATGAATCCAGTATTTTAGTGAGTCTTGGCGGGTTTAGTCCATCAAGATATGCAACCCCAAAAGAATCCAGTCTGGATAATATAGTGACAATGGTGAGTAAACCGATTATCATGCCGTAAATTCCATAAATACAGCTTAATAACAAAACAAACATACGGAGTACGGTGACGGCAGCTGTTAAAGACTGGTTTACAAGGGTATAAGATGCGACAGAGGTCACGGCAGTTACCACAAGCATGGTTTGTGAGGTCAGTCCTGCCCTTATCGCGGCATCGCCGACAATGAGACCACCTACAACGGCAACTGTCTGCCCAACCGCTTTAGGTAACCTGACACCGGATTCACGGAATAATTCAAATAAAAGGAGCATGAGAATGAATTCCATCGTGGCAGATAAGGGGAGTCCCAGCCTTGAAAGGGTTATCGTGGCCAGTAACGGAAACGGCACCTGTTCAATATTGAAAGCGGAAATCGATATCCAAAATCCGGGCAATAAAATCGTTATCCCAATCCCTAAAACACGAAGAAGTCTCTCAAGGCTTACAAATAAATAGGGGAGATTCGAATCTTCTGCAGTTTTTATTTGCAATAATAAGGTAGATGGAGCCACTATTACCGTTGGCATTCCGTCCACGATCAGAATGAATCTTCCTTGATTGAGTGCTTCGACTACAAAATCAGGGCGGCTCGTGTAATGAGTGAGTGGAAATATACTATATTTACTGTTAGTGATCAATTCCTCCAATTGTTGACTGCTCACCAATATATCAATATCTATGGAGTTAAGCTTGGACCTTACATTTTTGACTAGTTCTAGGTCGATAATGTCATCCATGTACATCAGTGCGACTTTCGTTTGACTGCGCCTACCAACGATAAAGTCTTCATAGACAAGCGATTTTGTTTTCAGACGTTTTCTGACTAAAGCGGTATTTATGGATAAATCTTCGACAAATCCATCTCTTGGCCCCCTTACCGAGACCTCGAAAGAAGACTCCTCAGGCTGCCGGTTCGGAACTTTGGACAAATTAATGGAAAATAAATCTTGTGTCGACGGTATGAACAATAGGGCATTCCCGGAGAAAATCTGCTGTTGGACACTAATGAATTCACTATCAATGGTCACTTTCGTCAAATCCACCAAAGGTTTTAGCTTGTTGATAACCTTTTCAGCATCTATTCTCTCGTCCAATTGCATCATTTTGTTTAACTTTTCCAAAATTCCTTCGTTCAATAAACTGATATCAGCCATACCCGAGCAGTAAAAAATAAGGACAGGAATGGGTCTTTCTGTTTCTCCGATATAAAACGTTTCAAATATGATATCTGAACTTGAACTGAATAACTCCCGAAATGTCTCTTCCTTTAATTCAGGCAGGGTTGGCTCATTTTTGGATCGTCTCATTCTCATGTTTTTTCCCCTCCTTAGAATTAATGAATGTGCCGATAAATAAAAAGGTGGACAAAATGATCAAAAAATATAAAGCGCCAGGGTAGTAAAAAGTTTGGGTCATTTGCAAGAACTTGAAATTACTGTAGGGAACGATGGAGACGATCGCCATAAGAAAACCTACAGCGAAGAGAATTCCTATCTTCATTTGGTTCGTTTTTTTATTAAAGACTTCCGTTATTAAGAATAATGCCAGTGAAACACGGACATAGGCCCCAGCAAGCCATTGATAAATCGAAAAGAAATCTGTATGTTCAATATATTTTCCAATTGTCAGTAAACGCCATTGTTCATAGGCAGGGTATCTCATTGCCTCAGCTAATGTCGGGCCGAACTCAGCGATTCCAGCCGTCAATGGGCCGAAAACCAGAAAAACTAAACCGATACTTAAGAAAACCAATGTCTTGCGACTAATTGTATCCGTAAGTTTTTCCTGGAAAAAGGTGAGTAAAATCAGTTCCATAAGACCATATGCAGTATATTGAAAGGATTTAATGCCGTTAAAATAACCATCCTCAAAAAGAGGCAGGAGGTGACTATAATCTTTAGTCGGTATATTTCCAGTCGCAACCAAAATGCCAAGTAACACGACAACGGGCAATAATACGGAAGAACTGATGGCAATGGATCGAATGCCTGAATGGGCCAAGAATATGCATAACAGCGTAAACGGGATGATAATGGCTAAACTTGGCGTTTCAAATAGAAAAGTTGTAGTGATCCAATCCATCGTTTCCTTTGTAGTGGCCAAAACAAGGCTGATCAGGTAGAGCACTATAAAGAATAAAACGATATTTTTAATAGGTTTTCCAAATCTATTTTCAAGCCAATCCGTCATGGATTGATTTTTCATATTCGTGATTATCCTGGATAGGAGGTAGACCCAAATAGGGATTAAACCAAGGGTAAGGATAGAAAAAAACCAAGTATCCCTTCCGCCGGTGGATAGGAGGAATGGAATCAAAATAACGTGATTAAGAAGGCCGATTGATAAAAAGAAGATGCTCAGGGTTTGTATCGAACTAATTTTCTTCAAGATGATCCTATCCCCATTTCCATTTCCATTTCCATTGTTTAAAGATTGGATTGATGCAAAATGCCATTCATTTGTTTATGATTGCTAAATGTGGAAATAGTATACGCGCTAATGATATGGATTAAATTTCCTGATATTTAGTGATGAGCAGTAGAGCAAAGCAAACTATGCCGGAAAAAGGATTTGTTTTAATCGATAAAGAATATATATAGATGCTATTTTTATTGAACATCAAGGGGGAATGAAGATGGATTTAAGATACCCGATTGGGAAGTTTCAGTTTGACGGGGAAATTAATAGTGGTGTAGCCGAAGGGTGGCTCAACGAGATTGAAGCTATGCCTCGGGTTCTGCGGGAAGCAGTAGGGAACATGGATGATGAACAGCTTGATACGGCTTATCGTCCTGGAGGATGGACGGTCCGCGAAGTGGTGCATCATGTTGCTGATAGTCATATGAACGCATATATTCGCTTCAAATTGGCCCTTACGGAAGAAAGTCCTGTCATTAAACCGTATGAGGAGGGGAAATGGGCAGAGCTGCCTGATTATGATTTGCCGATTGATGTTTCTCTATCACTAATCGAAGGTATACATATCCGCATGGGCAAACTTTTATCGGGTCTTCATGCAGATGACCTGAGCAGAACATTCATCCATCCTGATTCAGGAGAGGTGACAGTCGGTGAAAATATAGGAATTTATGCATGGCACGGACGCCATCATCTGGCTCACATTATTACTTTATCAAAGCGCCAGGGATGGTGAATATGACTGAGAAAGGTGTGATTACTGTGAACGCCGATGTGAAAATCGAACAAATAACATCAATCGAAGACCATCTTAATGAACTGTCCGACCTTTTGGTGCAAGTGGTGGATGATGGTGCGTCCATCGGTTTTTTACCACCCATGAAACAGTCTGAGGCCATTGATTACTGGGGTAGTGCCATGAATCCTGATGTGATTCTGTTGGTCGCTAAGTTACAGGGTAAGATTGTAGGGAGTGTACAGTTACATTTATGTTCAAAGCAAAATGGCGGCCATCGAGCGGAAATCGCAAAATTAATGACGCATACTGGTTATAGAAGAAATGGCATAGGACGTTCACTCATGCTAGAGGCTGAGAAGAAGGCCAAACAGGAAGGGCGGACATTATTGGTCCTGGATACGAGGGAAGGAGATCCTTCAAATCTCCTGTATACCTCATTGGGATATATTCAGGCAGGCAGGATTCCTGAATATGCGAAATCTGCAAATGGTGAATTCCAACCGACCATTTTTTATTATAAAAATAATCTCGGGTAACGAATTGAATGGGGGGAATCCAAGTGCAAGCTTCAATCGAAAAAGATGGTAATGGGATTATCGCAAGATTCGATCGCCTTCTCAATCATTCGGTTGAAAAGGTATGGGGTGCTTTAACGGAGAATGATAAGTTGGAAAAGTGGATGTCCAACCTGGAAATGAAGGACCTCCGAAAAGATGGGACGATAAAATTCAATTTCAATGATGGGTCAGGGAAATCTTTTGATATGAAGATCAGGGACTTCCGGGAATCTGCCGTTTTAGATTTTGAATGGGGGGACGGCTGGGTTCGTTTCGAGGTATCCCCTGAAAAGGATGGATGCTCATTGGTATTGAAAGAATCCATTACGCCAGTTAATGATCATACATCAAAAGATTTGGCAGGCTGGCATATTTGCCTAGATATGTTTAGTGATTTACTTGATGGACACCATCAGGACTTCCCAATGGATGAATGGGAAAAATGGCATAAGGAATATACGGCTGCCGTCAAACGAATGGATGGATAATGGATGTGTGACAGGCAGCAGGATACATAAGGAAGCGGAACAATGAATTTCGGCCAAAGCCGAAGTGATGCTTCTGCCATGAAGGAAGTTTTTTATTGATATTCCAGTTGGCTCCATGTTAAGATGACTTTAACTTTTAAGAAATGGAGGTTTTCCTTGTGACATATATCAGACTGCGTTTCCAATCTTTGAACCGTTAATTGAATACGTTCAAGAGCTCTGCCGTCCGCAGGGTAAATGGGAATGGTCTGTCTATTTTTAAGGAAACCTTCATTTTACGCATTTAAGAAAAAAGAGACCCAACCTCTTTTTTTTTGTCCAGCTGTAGCCGGGGCAACCTTTGTGATCATAGGTTTTCACGATTCCAGTTGAATTTAAAATGGAAGAATTTATATAAAGGGAGAATTACATTACCTATCCAAGGGATTTTGGATAGATCTAAGATTCTTCATTGTATTGACCAAACCGAAGGCCAGTGGGAGATTGATTTTTTATCGTGAAAATAGTCATCCTCTCAGGTTTCTTTAGATAGGTTCTGATCCATTTACTCTAAACACAGGCAAATAGCCTGTGTTTTTTTTAGGGCATTAAGAACAAATATTGAAAATAGAATGAGGTGTTTAAGAGATGAAATCATTAAATGAACAAGTAAAGGACAATTGGAAAAAGAATATCCCTCTTTTTCTAGGCAGTCAGACGATATCCCTCTTTGGCTCGTCCTTGGTCCAGTATGCCATCATGTGGTATATCACATTGAATACACAGTCGGGTGTCATGATGACGATATCCATCGTTTGTGGTTTCGTGCCCACCTTCATACTCTCCCCAATCGCGGGGGTATGGGCAGACCGCTATAATCGGAAGATACTGATCATTCTTTCGGATTCTTTGATTGCCATTTCAACGCTCGTATTGGCCATCTTGTTTTTAATCGGCTACGATGAGCTTTGGCTGCTTTTCGTCATGTCCGCTGTCCGCGCAATCGGAACTGGGATCCAGACTCCTGCAGTCGGGGCCATTCTCCCGCAGCTTGTGCCAGAGGATAAGCTTACGAAGGTGAACGGGACAAATGGAAGCATTCAAGCGCTAGTGATGCTCGTTTCCCCCATGGTGAGCGGCGCGTTGCTTACGATGGCTTCAATCGAAACCATTTTCTTCATTGATGTGATTACAGCTGCAATTGCCATCTTCACATTGCTGGCCTTTTTGAAAATTCCAGCACATTCGAAGGCATTACAAAAGCAAACAACCAGCTATTTCACCGATTTGCAAGAAGGCTTCAGTTATATCAGGAATCACGACTTTCTTAAGAAGTTCTTTATGTTTTTCGCATTTTTCTTCGTGCTTGCCGCACCAGTTGCATTCCTAACACCGCTTCAAGTCACACGCTCTTTCGGGAATGATGTTTGGCGGTTGACTGCGATAGAAATCACCTTTGCCATCGGTATGATGCTAGGCGGGATTTTCATGGCTTCCTGGGGAGGCTTTAAAAACAAGATCCATACGATGACACTTGCAAGCCTTATAATTGGTGCCTGTACTTTCGCTCTTGGAATCATCCCCGTTTTCTGGATTTACTTGATCATCATGGGGGTAGTGGGATTGGCGATGCCCATTTTTAATACGCCGTCCATGGTCTTGTTACAGGAGAAAATTGAGGGTGATCTTCTTGGGAGGGTATTTGGTGTTTTAGGAATGATCTCGACTTCCATGATGCCCCTGGGAATGCTTGTATTCGGACCGATATCCGACATCATTAAAATAGAATGGCTCCTTATAGGAACTGGTATATTGCTGTTCATTCAAGGTTTTTTCCTGCTGGGCAGCAAAGTGTTGATCGAAGCCGGAAAACCTATCTCCAAAGATGCCTCCGAGTAATGGGGCACGGAACGACATGTCAGGCTGAAGGATTTTCAGCATGCCGGATATTTATTCTTGTAGAAAGATGATACCATGAAAGTCATCATTTGATTGGGGAAGGAGGAAAAGATGGGTTTTTTGGGGAAATTATTTAATTGGATGGTAGTTATCGGAATGATTCTTCTTATAGGACGATTGATTACGATGGCGTTCTTGTTTCTGGAAATTCCATTTACGACCTTTTTCAAGGACTACAGTCTCATTTCGATCATCATTTTAATAATAGGTGCAATTGGTCAGCAATTCACCAAGCCGGGTAAAAAGTAAATGAGTTATCACCTTTCCTTTTCATGAAAAGAATCAGCTTCGAATTCACTAGACCGAGATATTCTAATGTCGGTCTAGTTTTTTATTTAAGATATGTTAAATAATTCTGCCTGTGGAACAACATCGCTATCGGCAATGAATTGTCGTCGGACAATACACTTTGCACCGATGCTTGGAGGGCATTTTCCACCTAGGCAAGAAACAAAGGATTGGAACACTACTGTTTTAAATCAGACGGTGCAGAACGTGTAGAGGGATTTATCATATCCAAAATGTTAATAATTATCTCATTCTATTGAAAGGTTGGATACAACGACTTAATGGAGTAGCAACAAAATATCTACCCCATTATTTGAGTTGGTTTCATTTCTTGGATATGATTAAACATCGAAGTGATAACATTTCAATAAGTAGTATGATAGTAGATAGTAGAAAGTTGTCTTTTCAAGACAGATGTTACTTATAAAGAGTTAAAGATTATCAACCTTAATAAATGAATACATTGGAACTAAGGGGGCGGAAAATTGAATATAGAAGTTGGCTATTTCCCGAAGAGATATTATGACTCAAATCCTGATGCTGGAGGTTTTTTTCCGTTTGCAATAGAAGGCACTACACCATATGTTTTCTTAATGGATGGCTTTTATCTACCAGAATGTGATGAAAATTTCCTGCCATTGTGGATGAGGAATATTAAAGCATTTCCACTTTATTTTTGTGCTGAGGTTTCTTCTTATTGGAAAGATGAGTTTGAACATAATTGCAAGGAATTCAATATCAGTTATAGATACTTAACTAACCGATACGTTGTTACTGAAATCCAGAATGAAAAGCAGTTTAAGGAGATTTTCCCTTTCTATATTACTCTTGGTAGTGGGAATGATTTAGTTTTATGGTCCACAAACAAAGATGTATTTAGTGTAGAACAAAGAGAATGGAAAGGAAATTGGGAAGGGAAAATTGCGGGAACAGTAGTGGTTAAAGTAGAAGTCGATGCAAGTATTTTTTGGATTGGCTATGATGGAGATAACATTTCGGTTATCTCAAGTCAATCGAATTTCGCAACATATAAAAAAATAATCAAGACTTTTCCCGATTTTGTAGTTCCAAAGCTATGTAAGTACGAGTAATTTTAAAAATTAAAATGATTATGAGACCCCTGATAAGAGAAGGTCTCATTTATTTGACTAAAAAATAACAATATTATTTAACATAACCTTTATTTAAAAAATGCTTCAGTTGATTTCAGAAATCCGCTCCCTTTCCGCCGACAGTCTGCCAAGCCTCCTCGACGCAAGCCTCCTCGACGCAAGCGTCTGCGGTGTCTCGTCTAGCCAGTTATTCGGCAGGAGTGTCGCAAATTTCTTCAATCGATTAAGGGTATAGGAAAAAAACATGAAGAATAATCTAGTCTTAAGAATATTGGGGATGAGACTAGCCTACAGTTTTTTCTTAATAAATGTTCCAGTTGATTTCAGAAATCCGCTCCCTTTCCGCCGACTGCCTGCCAAGCCTTCACAGCATGCACTAGTGGGGTCCCGGCCCTTGGAAAGCGAGTGTCTGGAGGCAACGCTCACATTTTACAATGGGCTTTGTTTTTCGGGTCACGAATGTATTATTAATTCCCATCATTTTCACTGACATGCATTTCTTGTTTAATTTCATTCATCCTGTTTTTTCCCCATTCATACATCATTTCAACGATCGGCAGCAAGGTCATTCCAAGTTCAGTCATGGAATATTCGACTTTTGGAGGGATCTCGGGATATACCTTCCGATGGACGATGCCGTCTTCCATTAGTTCACGTAACTGATTCGTTAAGATTTTATGGGATATTTTCGGGAAAAGCCTTTGTAGTTCACTGAATCTGTGCGGGCCTTCTACACCTAAATGCCATAGAATGACGATTTTCCATTTGCCGCTGAATATGGATAAAGTAAGCTCTTTTTCGCAATTATAATAGCCGTTTAAGATCTTTTCTTTGATTTCATCTCTTAATGTTTCTGACATGGACATTAGCTCCTTTTTTATTTTACCAGTAACCTTAAGGTAACCTCCGCACATAAAAGTGCATTCTTCACAGCGCCGATTACGAGCGTTACAATTTGAGTGTCATCAGACAATTCAATTCAGGAGGCAATATATATGAGTAAAAAAGCATTACTAATTATACCACCAGAACGTTTTAATGAAGATGAATTATTTCAGCCGAAGGAAGTATTGGAAAATGCAGGAGTGGCAGTGACGATAGCCAGTACGAAAACAGGAGAAATAACTGGTGACTATCAAGGCAAGGCTTTGGCAGAGGTGATCTTTTCTGAAGTTTCAGCAAGTGATTATGATGCAATCGCAGTAATTGGGGGATCAGGTACGAATGATCATCTATGGGGTAACCAAGAACTGCAAAGTTTTTTGAAACAAGCGCATGAACAAAAAGTTCTTGTAACGGGAATTTGTGCAGGTTCTGTCACTGTAGCGAAAACAGGTTTACTTTCTGGACGTAAAGCTGCTTGTTACCCAGTTGATGTTCAAATTGACGAATTGAAAGCCAATTCCGCTGAATATGTAAAACAGCATGTCGTTGCGCATGGTGATATCATAACGGGTGATGGTCCGGATGGCGCAAAAGAATTCGGAGAAAGCTTAGCCGCAGCATTACGCTAAATCGCGTTTTATTGCTGACTTAATATCCCCTATGTGAAACCCTTGGATTCTATACAATCCAAGGGTTTTTTTATTTGAAAATGGAATGCAAACTTTAGACCTATTAATTTATCCTTTATTGGTGATTGACAAGGGATTGATAGGTATATAGTATGTTTATGTGGAAAAATAAAGTAAGTGATCGTAATTTAGGAAGGATCCATTTTGAGCATAGATTGAATCTTTGTTTTCACACATAAGGGCATTTGCAGGCCAAATAAAAGGGGGAAACTATTGATGAGAAGTTCATCGATTGACAAGAAAGAAAAAGTAAAGAGAAGGATATCGCTCCGGATAAAATGGTTACTATTTATATGTACATCCGTTCTTCTCGCGATAGTCGTATCCGTTTCGATAATGGGGGTAAAGGTGACTTCCATTTTTAAAGAAGATAGTACGTCCATCAACGAAAGCTCGGCCCAAAATGCAGCGGCCCAAATCAATTTGAGCATGGCCACGTATGAAAATTCGCTAGAGCAATTATCACAGCTGGTTTCCAATCAGATCAAGAATGGTGATTCAATCAAGGATATTCAAAAAACGTTAGAGGCTTTTCAAAAGAACAATGAGGATTTAATTTCCGTTTATTATATGGATGGATCGGATGGTTCCTTGTATGCTTCTCCCCAAATGGATTTCAATCAGGATGCCAGGGAGACAAAGACTTATACGCAGCTGACCGAAAGACCGGAAACGAAATGGATGGATGTGTATAAAGATGGAGTTTCGGGAATGATCATGACTTCCGTTGTCACGCCCGTTTTATCGGACGGGAAAATGGCAGGGGCCCTGGGTTATGATATCGACCTTGCGACAATCGGGAAAATGAGGTCAACCATCGAAAAAGATTCCACTAGCAATCTGGTGATATTGGATTCACAAGGGTTTATCGTGAGTTCATTCATGAAGGATATGGACGGGAAGAATATGAATCCTGACAAAAGCGGCATGGAAGAAGGTGTGGAGGATTTCATTACGGACACTGACCGATTCAGTTCAGAGTTCAAGTGGGTGGCCGACATGTATAATGGGGGCGGAAAAGCAAACCAACCCTTGACGTTGGATGGTGAAGATTACACAGGTGAATGGAGTACGGTCCCTGAAGTGAACTGGAAGGTGTTGGCGCTCACACCAGACAAAATACTGCAATCCAAGCTAGGTGACATTACTAGAATCGTACTGGTATCAGGTATTTTAGGTCTTTTATTCGGGATGGTATGTGCTCTTTATCTAGCAGGAAAGTTAACGAAAATCATGGCCGACTTCCAAAAAATCATAGAAAAGACGGCAAGTGGGGATTTAGTGACCGAATTTGCCATTAAATCCAATGATGAGATTGGGGACTTGAGCAAAAGCTATAACTCGATGCTAGGGAAATTAAGAAGATTGGTTGAGAAGGTAAACGGCAATGCGGAATCGGTGACAAATGCCAATGCCGGCTTAAGCCAAATAGCTGCTGAAAATAGTGCGGCCATTACAGATGTTTCACGCGCGATAGAAGAGATTGCAGCGGGTGCTTCGAATCAATCTGAACAGGTGGAGCATGGTGCGGGTACGATCCAGGTCCTTAGTGGGGAAATCGATGGGTTATCAAAAAAATCAAGGGAAACCCAGTCCGTATTGGAACTTGCATCTGAAAAAATAGAGTCAGGGAAACAACAGGTAAGTGGTTTGGAAGCGTCATACCATAAATTAGAAGTGGCGTTTTCTGCAGTCACGAGCATGAGCTTAAGACTTGTGGAAAAATCAAAAACCATTTCAGATGTCACGAATGCCATTTCGAAAATATCGGAACAAACCAATTTATTATCTTTGAATGCATCTATAGAAGCTGCAAGGGCAGGTGAGTCCGGCAAAGGTTTTGCTGTCGTGGCGAATGAAGTAAGGAGCTTGGCTGATGATTCAAAAGAAGCTACAAAAAATATTCAAGCAATCATCCAAAGCATTCTGTCAGATACAGAGGAATTGCTGAAAACGACAAATGAAACGAATCAAATCAGCAAGGATCAGAAAAATGCCGTGAACACGGTAAGTGAAGCCATGAAAGAGCTGGAAGATTCCGTCGGGAAAATATCCAATTCGATTCAGGAAGAAACACAATCCATTGAAAGCATCAATCGACAAAAAGAAACGGTTATTAAAGTGATAGAAGAAATCACCGCCGTATCACAGCAAACGACAGCTTCATCAGAAGAAATTGCATCATCCATGGAGGAACAAGCTGCTTCTTCCAATGAACTTGCTCAATATACACAGCAGCTTACACAGTTAATAAATGATTTGGAGCAGACGCTAGGGGAATTCCAGATAGAGAAGTAGGGAATAAACAAGTGTTGCAAAAAGGGAGTCCATTACAGTGGTTTCCTCTTTTGTTGGATTGCCATTTCATCATTATGAAAAGGTACATCGCTGGGACATCTCTCTATGGTGGACAAAATCAATAGAAGCACAAAAGTATAATTTAGAGGATCGGGTCAAGTATCCATGCTTTTTTTACAAAGGGGAATAATATATAGGAATCGGACAAGTCGGCACGGATATTAGAAGCTTCACAAATTTATATGAGATAGATTCATAGTAACGAGAGGGGAATGCCATTTAGCTTTCCCCTTATTTACTTCTGCTAGATGATGTATGTACCAATGGGTTTGGTTTCCTGATCAATAATCCATCGCCTTCGTAATCAATTTCCGTTTGTTCTCATGCAAAACCTCAAATACGTTTCCCTTCCAAAACTATGCTGCATATCTTCCATTTTTATCAAAGTGTGTAAACAAAATCCTCTAGGGATTCTTCGATTTCCAACTTTTCTCGATGAGGTATAGGAATAATGATTTGCTTTTATGGTGTTTTATTGAATCCGACTGTTGGTTTTTTTGTAAGAAATAGGCTAAAGGTTTCATTGTTTTTACCGATAATATTATTGTTGTGAGCATTAAGGTGCATCTGATTGAGTGGATGATAGGATAGAAGATTCGTATGATGGGATTTACATGAACATCGTAAATATATAAATATTTCAGCATATAAAGGAAGGTTAAAATGTTTAATGGAAAAATAAGCTGTATGATACTGACGACATTGGTATTCATGGTTAGTTTCACTTTTTTACCTGGTTTAAAGGCCGAGGCTGCAGATCCTGTGCATACTGTAATCTCTGGCGAAACGGTGGAATCGATTGCCAAGACACATGATATATCGGCTGAACAATTGATGAAGACGAATGGTTTACCGGATGATAAGTTATTTGCGGGCCAAAAGTTGACAATCATTCAAACGGCGTATACTCCTTCCATCTATCAATGGTCGGAGAGAGGAAAAAAAATTGCGAAATATGCGAGATCTTTCATAGGTTTTAAAAAGACAGCTGGAGAGGAGACGCCTGAAAAAGGATTCGATTCGAGCGGATTGATTCATTGGGTGCTTTCCCGGCAAAATGTGCCGGTTGACCGTTTGACAGTAGATGGTTTTTATAAGCAAGGGATGGATACAGCCACTCCAAAAACTGGGGATATAATATTCTTTCTGGAAAAAGACAGCTTAAAAGTGGTGACTGCGGGTATTTATGTCGGCAATAACCAATTTGTCAATTCTGGATATGGTGCGGAAACGGTTCAGGTGAGATCCACTACAGAAGATTACTTTGCAAAATACCAAGTGGCGTACAAAACATATACGCCTAAAGGAGAGCATATCGTCCAAACGGGAGAAACGCTTAAAAGTATATCGGAGAATTACAGTATTTCCATGAGTACGATCAAAAGTCGTAACGCTTTAATTACCGATGAGTTGTTGCAAGGGCAGTATCTTCAACTATACAGCAACCCGTTATATCCGTTTTATGTAAACCAGGAGGCTGCATATGATAAGGCATATGATGTCATCAAGTATGCATACACTTTACGCGGATTCACCTATGTTTTCGGGGGAGACGATCCAATGACCGGTATGGATTGCAGCGGCTTCATATATTGGGTCATGAAGGAGCAGGGCCTTTCGGTAAAACGAGGTTCCGCCGAGGATTACTTTTCATTGGTGCCCAAAATCGATAATCCAAAGGCAGGGGATTTAGTTTTTTTTAGCGACACAGGAACAAGGCTAGGTGTGACCCATGTTGGTATTTATCTGGGTGATGGACGTTTTCTCCATACAACGGAAAACGCAGGCGTTCATATTTCCAACCTTTCGTCAGGTTATTTTGCCGAGAAATTCGAAAGCTTCGGTCAAGTTGAAAGCCTCATGGACTAAGAAGGTCATTCAACCTGTTTATATTCATGAGTCGCTTTTTCAATGGCAGTAACGAACCGTTTAAGAATATTACAGTGATTGGCCCTGTTCTTACTGGTAAAGTCATCACCTTTGAAAAAGCTTTTTCTGAGCTTTGTGGAAAGTTCCAATTGTACGCCTGCACCCGTTTTGGATGTGTTGGTGATGTTGTTTCCATTCATGCCAGAAAGGTGCTGCGGTGCATGATCAGTTTGAAATCCAGCTTTGTTGAGGCATTGCTGGATAAGGTTCTTATATGATTCGTTCTTTCCGCCAATGTAAACCAGCGCATGATGTACGTCGTAGTGGCCATGGATCGAAAGGGTGGTCTGAGCATTCGCTGCCATCGAAACGCCGCTCGGTTCATTGAATAAGCGGGATGTTATATGGAGGACCTGGTTGCCCCTTGATTTTAGGCCTTCGAATAGATAGGTGCTTGCAAAAAGTTTCTCTCCAAGTGCGGCCGCAACTTCGCTCGTACCTGGTTCGATATTCCCGCCATGGATGGCTAGAACTGCAATATCAGGATTCCTGTGATGAACGATGATGCGGTAATCAAGGTATTCTTGTTCATTTTCCTGCAGTTCAAAAAAATCGGTATAGCTATTTTCAATCATGGTAATCCTCCGTATCTGTAGTGTATCTGATCTTCCATACCCGTTGACGGCAAAAATAAAAAAAGCGGGGATGCCCCAGCTTTTTTTATTTTTCGACTGTTGTATATTGTTCTATTTTCTTTTGCTCGTCGGGTGTTAACGTTTCTGTCCGTTTAAACGTATTCATTGTTACAAGCAGGGCTGCTACAAGAAGGACGGGTATTACCCAGCTTGTTATTTTTTTTACGATATTCATATTCAAAATCCCCTTATACAACGCTAAAATTCTTATGATATTTAGAAAAGGAGGGGCTGGATTGCCTGTTTAATGCTGAGCTTTCCAGCTTCCGTTTCTTCTTTTATCTCCAGCTCCGGATATTTGTCCATTTTTCTCGTTTTTAACGAGTCCTTGAACCCCGCCATAATACATGGGGGAAATCTTCTGAATGACTTCATATCCTGAATCTTCCAAGTCGGATATGGTTTCATCCGAAAGCCTGGATTCTGTATAAATCTTCTTTCCATCAAAGACGAACCGATTACGATCGACGATATCCTGTAATGAGCCTTCATTTTCTGTATAAGAATAAAGAACCTGCATCAATACTTGCGGAATCCTATTCCCGCCTGGTGAGCCGATCCCGATCGATTCGCGCCCAGGTTTCTTGAGAATGGTCGGAGCGGTGAAAGTTCTTGACCGTTTATATGCCTCTTGAGAGTTCAAGCCGGACCTGAAATTTTTCAATTGATCGTTAAGGAAAAATCCATTTGTATAATCCCCAGATCCGAAAAAGTTACTGAGCGTATTTGTTGTGGAAACGACAGTGCCATTTTTGTCCATTATCACAAAGTGTGTCGTACTTTCATGTTCTTCGGAATCATTCGGTTCTTTATCTTCCCATTTTTCACTTTTTATCTTATTTTTAAGATTATCCAAGTGAATGGGGGAGAGCAATTTTTCCGCCTTGGAGTGACTTATTCCATCTCCAACATGGACGGTCCGATCTTGATAAGCGGTATCCGTGATGCCCCCCAAGACTTTCATATAAGCTGATTTGCTTGAAGAATCACCTAGGTTCATTTCCTCGGCTAGCTTTAACATTTCAAGAACGGTAATTCCTGAAAAGGGCGGAGGGGCAGTAAAAACATCATAACCGGCAAATGTTCCTTGGACCGGTTTCCGTTCTTTCACCTCATAGCGCTTTAAATCCTTCAAGTCGATATCTGATTCCCTTTTAATATCCCGCGCAATTTCCCCTTTATAAAAACCATCAGGACCTTCCTGCTGGATCTCCTTCAATGTTTCAGCAAGTCTTTCCTGGACGAGGGTTTTGCCTGGTTCAATGGCATCACCATCAGGATAAAAAAGTGAAGTCGCATCGGAGGATATCCTTGGCTGGGCCGCGTCTAAGCGTGATGATAACGATTCGTCGACTTCAAATCCGTCTTCAGCCAAATCTATCGCCGGCTGAAGAAGATCTGCCATTGGTACGCTCCCATACTTATCACTGATGACCTGCATGCCGGCCACTAAGCCAGGAATCCCTGTATCGTGTCTTGAACTTGGGTCTTCTGGGGAGGATTCACGATAATCGATAAATTCGGGTTCGCCGGATTCCGGGGCAATCAGCATACCGCCGCCGCCTCCCACGCCAGATCCATAAGGTTCGACTACACCTAATACATACGATACCGCAATGGCGGCATCAGCGGCCGTTCCGCCGTTTTCCAATATATCCATACCCACATCTATTGCGATCGGATTTGAAGAACTGACCCCATATGATTGTTCCGTTTTACTCTTTATCGGATCATTCGTGTCAGAAATAGGGGGTGTCTTCGAACATCCAGCAATATATATGAGCAAGCTTAGGGATATGAGCACTTTTCCCGTCATACGGTTAATCATCGGTTGTTCCCCCTTTTCGTTGAGCTTCTAAGTTGTGTATCTTCATTCTTCAAATAGTAGTGATAAAGCGTTCCTTACTGAATGGGTTGCATTTCCGGTTGTTTAGCTTGTACGGCCTTTTTCTCTTGTGCTGCTTTTTTCTCTAGTGCAGCTTTCTTTTCCATTGCTGCCTTTTCCTCTTGTTCACGCTGTGCCTTATGATCGATTACCTTCTTGTGATCCAAGGTAATCTCGATGCGATCCTCTTTTTTAGACCACTGGACTTTTTCACTCGTTTCCTTCGTCAACTGTCGGTAAACACGTGATTTGTCAATGGAAGAGGTAGCTGGCCTTGGTGTTGCTTCTTCAATTTGCAGCGGTACGACATCGATTGTAGCTTTTCCGTCTTCCGCTAAATGGTATTGAACCATGGCTGAATCCTTTGTGCGTGTCCAGCCTTGATCGAATATGAAATTTCCTAGACTATAGAAAATGATTCCATCTTTATAAACATCAAACGATTGAAGCACGTGGGGGTGATGCCCGATGATGATGTCAGCGCCCGCATCGATGATAGCTTTAGCCAAGTCTTTTTGCCGATCGGTTGTTGAGGTTGAATACTCTTGTCCCCAGTGCATATTCACCACAACCAAGTCTGCATTGCCTTGCTTGGCATTCCTTGCTTTGCCGATCATTTCAAATAATAAATCAGGATTGGAGTTCAATAGTCCGGCTTTATCATTTTTTGATACGGCATCCTTACCGTAAACATCTGTGAAGCCAAGTGTTGCAACACGTACGCCATTAACATCCGCATAGTCGATGCTGTTTTTTGCTTCCGCAGTGTTCGATCCAACACCGACATAGTGCATATCCTCACTTTTAAATTCATCAATCGTGTCAAGGAGTCCTTGTTCTTCATAGTCCATCATATGGTTATTTGCCAATGACACCACAGAGAAGCCAGCATCTTTAACGGCTTCCACACCACTAGTATTGGAGTTTAACCGGATTGGAGTATCTGCTTCCTTGTAGTTAGATACCTCTTCTTTTAAAGCGGTATGTTCATAATTCCCACTGACATAATCCGAATTGGCAAAATAGGGTTTCATATACCGGAAGAGGTATTCATACCCGTGCTTTTCCGTCACTTCTTCAACATAACGTCCCATCATCACATCACCGACCATTGTCATCGTCAATGGTTGATCGGATTTTGTTGCGACTGTTTTCACTTCCTCAGCCCGTCCCATCCAAGTGGTAATGACTAAAGCGATTAGTAATATAGGTAGTATGATTCCAGTGTATTTAAGATTTTTTTTCTTCGTGCGTTTAATAAAGATAAGTGTTTTTTCTTTTGCATTTAAAGTCCGTTTCATTTTTTGCACCTCAGAATAGGTAATACACGTTCATTAAACCGAAAGTTAAACCGGATAATAAAAGCGTGCTGCCAAGTGTCAATGGCATTCCTTGTCTTTGTATGGTATTCGCTATCAATCCAGGTACGATTATACCGATTCCCCGAAACTCGAATATTTCAAAGGGCATGACGGGGTAGACTAAGTCCAATAGGAGTTTCAAGCAAATCCCGGTCACCATCATGGCGGCGAATTTTCTTCTTCCATATAAAATCACCCATCTTGAAAGGCCGTGGGTGACGATTAAATAAGTTACGACACTAATGATCAAAATGGTGAGCATGATTTCCCATTGATCAAATACTAATGCCAAATAACCTGGCACGATAAGTCCTGCGGGTACGACACCCGTCTTTTCTGAAAATATAAGGCTAAGCGTTACTCCAAGTACTAGGGCTACGTATAAATCCGATCCAAACATTAAGGTTCCTCCTACTTAACTTGCTTTTTGCTTTGTTTTAGATTTCATGAATGCTTCAATTAATGGTTCCGCTGCACCGTGAATATTCCCGACACCGTAGACGATGCGATTTTTCATCAATGGGCGGAGACGGGCCACGATTTCTTCAGTTGACCAGTTTTCTAAATCCCAATATTCTTTAGTATCCAATTTACCTTGCTCGAATACCCTTGTAATCGGTGATGTGGTTTCACCAATGGCAATGACGATTTCAGATTTTATGTAAGGCAATACATCTCTTGCAAACTGCTCAGTACGGTCCACACGATCGGCACGGCAATTCATGATGACGATAGGAGGTTCTGTGCTGTATCCGAACGTATTGACACGTTCCCATATGTTCAGCGTCGATGATGCATCATTTGCAGCAAAGCCATTGACAAAGAAAGTTGGCTGGATGGGATCTCCGAATTTGGTGATCCGCATGGCACCTGGATCGGGATGCGCATTCAACATGCCGCGAAAAGCCGTTTTTTCATCAATGCCCAAAGCTTCAGCAACGGCCAAGGCCAGTGATGCATTATCAGGAAATACCATATAGTCGAATTCACGCAGGAACTCTTCCGATATTCTGGAGTTGTCTGCAACGATTACTTTTGTGTTGCGTTCTTTGGCAATTTGCTTGAAAAAGTCCAAATATTCACTTTCGATGGTTATTAAGTGACCATTATGGGGAATGGTAGCAGTGAAGGCTTCAGCAACCTCATCCAATGTCGGTCCCATGACATCCATATGGTCTTCCAATACATTCACGATGACCCCAATGTTTGCCTGGATCATTTTGTTTTGAAAGATTAGTTGATAGTCAGGCTGTACGGCCATGCACTCACAAACCAGTGCTTCCGTGCCTAAGTCGGCAACTTCTTTAACTACACGCCGTTGTTCTCCTATGTTGGGTCCTTCCGGGCGTCGTACAATCGGTTTTTCCTTGTCGGTAAACCAATAGATCATTCTTGCTGATGTTCCGGTTGTTTTACCTACTGTTTTGTATTTAGCTTCCTGGATCACACCTGTAATTAGACGCGTTACAGTCGATTTCCCTCGAATCCCATTCACATTCACACGTACCGGGATGGAGTCGAGACGCTTCTGATGGCGTTTTTGTTCAAAAATGCCATAGCCAAGCAAAAAGATCGCACAAATAAATATTGGTGCCATTTTTTAACCTCTCTTTTTTTCAAATATTTGAATTACTGAATACACACTACATGATTTTAAACTTAATAGGCAAGAGTCAATTATTCTATCGTAATATAGTTATCGTCAGCTTTTTCAAATATATGTATATTAGAGTGTAATAGTATCTAATGGGATAAATTGTTTTATGAGTACAAAGATATGGCTGAAAATTGAGGGAATCGAGGTTTTATTACACTAAATTATGGAAAGTTTAATAAAAACCTATTTTGGTCAGAAGTAAAATAGGTTTATGAGTATTTGAACCTAATTCATAATGGCTATATTTGAATAATAATTAATTTTTAAAAGTGAGGTTTATTACAGTTTATTAATTGTTTATACCCATTGTTTGACATAAACGTTACAATTTTTATGCATTTGTCATTCAATGTGAAATATTGCATCTAACGACTCAATTAGTTGAACTCTTTTGAATATGGATAAAGATGAGTAAAAGAACACATCTCTTTTTTTTAAATATTTTTCGGTTTTTCCTTGGTAATACCCAGGGGTCTATAATTGAACTTTTACCTAAAACATGAAATAAACTAAAGTTAACCCATTTCTTTTAAAAAATACCTAGTTTCTTCTATAAATATAGTGTTTATAGAAGAAGGAAAAATAAAAAAGCCCAGAAGCATATCTGAGCTTTCGGCTTATATATTGTAAATGAATGTAATGGTCACGGATCTCCGTTAATCATGGAGATTTAACTTTTGTGGGTCTTGAGTTACAGCTTGGGTAGCTGATAATGGAAGGAATCAGGTTAACTGGATTTCTTTCTGTCAGAAATCTCAAGGTTGGAGCCCTTTTTACCGCCATCAATCACATAAAGTCTAGGAGCTAATCTCCTTCTTTTTCCTTGATTGTCAGGATTCATCTTCATATAATTTTCGTATTCTTTGCGAAAGAATTCTTCGGTTTCCCGTTCCAGTGCTTTTCTTTCTTTAAAATCTGCGATGAATTTGAAAAAACGTTTCATATGAATTCCTCCTTATGGGGTTAAAAGGTCTTAGTTTAATAGTAACATATCGTTGGTGTAGTTTAACCTTTTTTTACAAATTTGGAGTGGAAAATATGTTTTTGTGTGAATAAAGTTGTGAATGGTTTGATTCGAGAGAAAGCATGCAATCGATATTTACTGAGCATATGGGCCCGTGCATGGTGTTGAAAGGAAAGGTCTGGATTTGCAGGTATTGGAAGTAATCATTATTTCAGTTAAAATATTCCTTTGATTATATTCATTATACACTAAATATTCTGAAAACAAAGGAAAATATTCACTTCCAGCCGCTTTTGATAGATTTGCTTTTTTAACGGTTCATTATTTTGTATAGTTATATATTCCCCGAATATACGAAAATGAAACAACACTTATAATAGGAGAAAAAAAGCAAGTTCCCGCATTCAAGCAGCGGGAACTTGCTAGTGTCATAATTGGAATTTCTTAACCTGTGCAGTCAGCAATTCTGCCGAAGATGCAAGTTCACTGGCATGATTCGTGATTTCATCCATCGAAGAACTGGATTGCTGAGCGGAGGCGGAGACTTGTTCGATTCCTGCCGCGGACTCTTCAGAAAAGGCAGCGATATCTTCGATAGCCTGATTGATTTTTTTGCTATTTGTGGAGATATAGTTCAATTCTTCGGTAATATGCTGTATTTTCATTTCCATATTCCCGACAGAGTGATTGATTGTTTCAAAGGTTCGGCCTGTGAGTGTGATCTGTTTCGTGCCTTCATCCACTTGAGTATAACCATCTTCCAGGGAGTGGACGACTGTTTTTGAACCCGTTTGAATGGCGGAGACAATATTGGTGATATCCCCAACGGAGTGTGTGACCTCTTCAGCGAGTTTCCGCACTTCATCGGCGACGACGGCAAAGCCCTTGCCATGTTCACCAGCACGAGCGGCCTCTATGGCTGCATTCAGCGCCAATAGATTGGTTTGATTGGATATATCTTTGATGACCTGCACAAGCTGCGAGATTTGCTGTGATTGAGAATCGAGCCCTTTCACTTGCTCTACGGCATTTTTGACAATCCCATCAATACTTTGCATCTGTTGGACTGAACTGCGCATTAAAGCGGTGCCGTCCTTGGTCAAGGAAAGGATTTCGGTTGAACTTCTAGCCACATCCGCTCCTTCCAGGTGGGCCAACTCGATCCTGCCGGTGAAATCATCCATCATGCGAACCATTTCGGCTGCCCGGCTGGCTTGTGACTCCGAACCTTCCGAAAGTTCATACATCGTAGACGCTATTTGCTTGCTGCCCTGCTGCACTTCATTTGCTGATTGAGTCAGATCCTCGCTTTGGTTGGTAACGGATTGCGAAACAACGAGCATTTTTTCGATCGTATCACGAAGGTTTTTCTGCATTAGGTTGGCGGAGACCGTTAATTCGCCCAGTTCATCATATGACTTTTGCTCCAGGGGCTCATGATTCAGCTCTCCGTCAGCCACCATTTTCATCCTGTCCCTAATTTTAAGGAGGGGGGTGGTAATGAGGTTGGCAGTAACAAGCGCCAGCACAAGGCCGATAAGGACTGCTGCAATGGATAAGATGATACTTGTCGTCTTGACCGATTTCCCGCTTTCGATGACGGTTTTACCTGAAGCGACAATCAATTCCTCGCGTTTAGAAGCAAGCTCCTTGAAACCCTCCATTACTTCATTGCTGATTGGCGCCACTTCATTTTTGAGTATCTCTTTGGCGCGTTCTTCATTTCCTTTTTCATACTGGATAAATACCCGTTCTACAATCATCGTCCTCCAATCCACGCTCTTCTCGATCAATTCCTTTGTTTTATCAGAATCGCTTAAGGCTAGGAGTTCCTCCTGGATGACCTGGCTTTCTTCGGTATATTGTAAGAACCTTTCTTTATAACTCTCGTCGCCATATAGAATATAGGCCCGGACGAATGCGGTTCTTTGTGATAGATTATATAGGAGCTTTTCGTCTTGGAAAAGAAGCGGAAGTTCCCTTTCGATGATATCCTGTGAGTATACCAGTGACTTGTTGCTGCTATAAATGTTGAATGCTCCTAAGATGACACATAAAGATATGATGAGTGAAAATGCCACCAATACCTTTGCTTTAATGCTTTTCAAATTATTGGACCCCTTTATCGATATTTTATTCACTCTTTTTATCGGATTTTTAATGTGATTTTTAAGTAATGAAAAGTTAACCAAATTTTCCACCAGGTCTAATGTTCACTTTATATAAACATCTTGATTTCTTATCATTTTCAAGTTACTATTGACTTGGAAAAATATAATATTCCGCGTTAAGGCGGAAGAGGTTCTAGCTACCCTCTCAAAAAAACTAAGGAGAAACAGTGCTCTATTCTTAGGGTGCTGTTTTTTTCCGTAAAAAGGAGTTTTATAGAATGAAGAAGAAAGAAAAGGCAGTGGTTGTGTTTAGCGGAGGGCAGGACAGTACGACGTGCCTGTTTTGGGCATTGGAGAGATTTGAGGAAGTGGAAGCGGTGACGTTCGATTATAATCAGCGGCATAGCTTGGAAATCGAATGCGCTCAAAACATTGCCAAGGAATTGGGCGTGAACCACCATATCCTTGACATGTCGCTGCTGAACCAACTGGCACCGAATGCATTGACAAGAAGTGATATCGCAGTGTCGGACGGAGAAGAAGGGGAACTGCCGTCGACGTTCGTGCCAGGGAGGAATTTGCTGTTCCTTTCGTTTGCCGGAGTGCTGGCGAGCCAGATTGGCGCTAAACATATTGTCACAGGAGTCTGTGAAACGGATTTCAGCGGATATCCTGACTGCCGCGATGTATTCATTAAATCGTTGAATGTGACCTTGAACTTATCGATGGACCAGTCATTCGTGATTGATACGCCGCTAATGTGGCTTAATAAAGAGGAAACATGGGAGCTTGCTGACCAGCTTGGCGCGTTCGACTTTGTCCGCGAAAAGACCCTGACTTGCTATAACGGAATCATCTCCGATGGCTGTGGAGATTGTCCGGCATGTAATCTGCGGAAAAAAGGACTCGATGACTATGTAAGCAGACGGAAGGTGCTTTCATGATGTACGGTTTTAAGATAGTGGATAAACTCCAGAAAATAGATGAAGATATTCAGCGCAGCCAATTGAAGTATACAAACAAGAGGGTTCTCGTGAGTAAGGAATTCACCTTTGACGCGGCGCACCATCTGCATGACTATGAAGGGAAATGCAAGAACCTGCATGGCCACACGTATAAAGTCATTTTCGGATTGAGCGGGTATACGGATTCACGCGGGTTGATGATAGATTTTGGTGACATCAAGGATATATGGAAAAATGAAATCGAAATCCACCTGGATCATCGTTATTTGAATGAAACCCTGCCGCTCATGAATACAACAGCTGAAAATATGGTTGTCTGGATTTATGAAAAAATGGCCGAAGCCCTATCATTAAAAGAATATGAGGGTGCTAGAGTCGAATTTGTTCGACTGTACGAAACGCCGACAAGCTATGCCGAAGCCAGACGGGAGTGGATGGAAAGTGAGTAAACTCCCGGTTATGGAAATCTTCGGGCCGACCATCCAAGGAGAGGGAATGGTCATTGGTCAAAAAACCATGTTCGTTCGGACGGCCGGCTGCGATTATTCATGTTCCTGGTGTGATTCCGCATTTACATGGGATGGCACAGGTAAGGAAGATACCGTTCAGATGACTGCCGATGAAATATGGGATGAGCTGAAGCGAATTGGGGGTTCCGGTTTTTCCTTCGTGACGATATCTGGGGGAAACCCGGCCCTGTTGAAAAACCTGAACGGCTTGATAGCGATCTTACATGAAAATAAAATGAAAATAGGTGTCGAAACACAAGGGAGCCGATGGCAGGATTGGTTTCTCGATATTGATGAACTGACTATCTCACCTAAGCCGCCGAGCTCTGGAATGAACACGGACTTTACCGTGCTTGACCAAATCATCTCGAATCTTGCCAATCGAAATCCAGAAAAACATGTTTCATTGAAGATCGTCGTCTTTAACGAGGAAGATTATCAATATGCCAAACATGTACATGGGCGTTACCCGGATATTCCCTTTTATCTGCAAGTCGGCAATGACGACAGCAGGACGGCGGATGATCGACAATTGATCAGCGGCCTATTGAAGAAGTACGAAGAGTTAATTGATAAAGTGATAGCGGATGATGAATTGAATGATGTGAAAGTCCTGCCACAGCTGCATACCTATATATGGGGTAACAAGCGGGGCGTGTAAAGTAAAGGCAGTGTGATGTTTAATCACACTGCCTTTTAAGCTTATTACAACCTTTGCATGTGTGTAGCTTTGAAGGATGATGTGTATTTAAGGCCATATCCAAATAAGCGATCCATTCCTATATGTGCTGTCCAAATTAAACCAATCATCATCCATGCATCCGACTTTAGGAATATGGCTAACAAAATCATGAAGATGGACACGATATAAGTATGGAATGCGTTATAAACCTTTGCTCCAATCCGATCATCGATCAGATAGGCCAGCATGGAAACATCAGGGGACAAAATCAACAAGAGGAAAATCCACCAGCTGAATTCATATAACGAATAGATGTAAATCACCGCTAAAAGGACCATAAGTCCTTCAATATGAAGGAATTTCTTCACCATTTCATAACCTCCAAAGTTTAATTGACCATTGGTCAATTATATCCAAAAAAAATTATATGATGTTCTTGGTGATATTTTTTACATGAAAATAGGCTAAACCTTTTACATCTTGATAAGATAGCTCAGAATTAATATAAAAAGTTATGAATCCGTGAAGAGAAAGAAAAATCGACCAAATGGATGCAGGATTTAGTTTGTTGTCCGTTAGATCCGTCAAGGACTGGATTAGCTTTTCGTATGTTTTATTAGAGTCGAATTGAAGTAACTGCTGAATTTCTTTTTCCTTCGATAAGAACATGATGGAATAATGATTCTGTTGGGTTAAACCGAACTCCAAGAAGCACAATAAAATCTTTTCCATTTTTACAGAAGGGTCATTTTTCGACAGGATGATATCATCGATTAAAGAATTTAAAACGGAAAAATCCGTTTTCACCAAACTATAAAATATTTCCGCCTTGTTTTTAAAATGATAATAAATGGCTCCATGACTGCAATCCAATGATTTAGCCAATTGCCTCATCGAGACATTCGAATACCCTAACGCTGCAAAAAGGTTTCTAGCTTCATTCAAAACCATGTCCCTGGATAATTCTTGACCTGCCGATTTCCTTGGCGACATCTTGTCACCTCCTTATTAATTGACCACTGGTTAATTAGGATGATAGCTCACGGATTTTCAAATGTCAATTATTAGGTCGAATGATAAAGTACTGTTTTTTAAGTGGGATTTTGCCATTTGTTTCACCAGTGTTGCAAAGGATAAACCCCCAGTTTATTGAGGGTTTATGCAATTTATTAAAAAACTAATGATGCTCTCAAAGTAGTAACGCCATTTTCTAAATAACCCTTTAAACAGGTTAATGTATATACCCAACCTTCTTTTTGTCCGATCATTTTGTTTATTATTTCAGGGTCGTCTTCACTCAATCCAGATTCGTTCACTTCAATGATCGTACTCGTTTTATCCAACTCTTTTAGTGTAATGGTAACAATCGTTTCTTGATCATTTCCGCCCCATGCAAACACGATTTTCCTATTTTCCTCTACTTCCAATACATGAATGACCACTTCAGCATCGTATTCGTTGTATCTCAATGTAGGCGTCCTGCCTTTTTCCCATCTTTCCGAACTTGATGAGAACCAGAAATTCCCGATTTTTTCAGGATTCACAATGGCTTCAAACACTTCATTAGCTGGCTTGATTATCTTAAATTTCGTGATTATTTGGGTATCCATTATTAACTCAACTCTCTTTCAATGTGTTTTTATAGTTTCCGTTTAATTATCCCAGTCTACTGATATGGGCGGGAGGGTCCGTCCAGTTTCAAGCAAGCTCTTCAGGTTACTTAAAAGGGCTGGCCATCCATTATTCAAGCCTTCAAAGGTATTGTCATCATATACGAAATCCGTCTCCAATAGCTCCTCATGCCTAAGAATTAACTTCACAGTCGAATCGTCCATTTTCTGTAATTCAAAAGTGACCCGTGTAGGCTGCTCGCGAGGTGTTTCGTCTCCTGCCATGATCCATGTAAACGAGAGCAGGTGCAACGGCTCGCATTTAAGTACATGCCCATGATCGGTAATCCGCCCATCTTCCAGCAAATATTTAACGGCTGACCCTTCTTGCCAGTCAGACTGAACTTGTAATCCGAAGTGGTATTTCTTCGTGACTTCACCACTCGTCAAGGCTTCCCAAAGCTTCTCTGGTGTGGTTGAGATATAAATAGGATAGACAAACGTAGTTTTTTTCATCATTCTTTTTCTCCTCGCCAAATAAGGTACAAGACTCTATCTTTGATTTTCGGCTTTTATATACAGACGGTCAAGCAGTTTTATGCGACAGAAATCGGCAAAAGGGGGAAACAGGCCCATTGAAATAAATGGCTAAATCAATCGGTTTCAGCGAATACATACTTAAATCGACGGTATGGAAACTTCTTGATTTCCAACCGCTTTCAAGCTACGATGAATAAGGGAAATGATAATCCGCCCGGGCGGAAGAGGTTCTAGCTACCCTCTCAAAAAAACTAAGGAGAACAGGGCTCTTTCTTAGGGTGCTGTTTTTTCTGTATAAGGAGAATTAAGAAATGTTAAGAATTTTATTGTATTTAGTATCCATCATCACGGCGAATGTGGTTACAGCAGCTTTTGCGCCATTACATTTTGGCATGTTCATCATCCCGATGGGGACATTGCTCATCGGGGGAACCTTCATCTTCCGAGATCTGGTCCAGAATAAATTCGGCCGCGCGAAGACCTATATATGCATCGTCACTGCACTTATTTTATCTGCATGTGTATCATTTTTATTAGGAGATACGTTACTGATTGTGTTTGCTTCCGCATTATCCTTCGTGGTCGCAGAAACAGCGGATACGGAAATTTATACCCGTTTAAAGCTCCCGATGAGTTGGAGGGTGTTTTACAGCGGGATCGTTGGAGGATTTTTCGATTCGGTGATATTTGTCGTGATTGGCCTAAGTCCTCTGGGTGCCAATATATTGCCATGGGAAGCAGTACCCGCTGCGGTCATCGGCCAAATCATCGTTAAAACGATCATTCAGTCCATTGGTGCCGTATTGTTGGGACGAATCAACGTAGAACTGGAGAAACGTGTAGTCTCCAGTTAAATGCTAGGAGGGATGCACTCGATGGATGGAACCAAAAAAGAAGAAGAAAAATGCTATTGCCTCGAGGCCTTTCGTGAAAAATATGGCCCGCATGTTCAAGGGGAATGCATGAAGCTCTCCTGCGCCAATTATCGCAAGCAAAAAGGAATAGACAAAAAAAGGACCTGATTAGGTCCTTTTTTTGCGTGATTGAAGTGACCCACGAGTAAACATTCCAAACTCACGAGTAAACAGCGCAAATTCACGAGTAAACAGTCCAAATTCACGAGTAAAAGTGCGAAACTAAGTGTACAGTACGAATTCGCGAGTAAAAGTGCAAAACTCACGAGTAAACAGCGCAAATTCGCGAGTAAAAGTGCAAAACTAAGTGTGCAGTACGAATTCGCGAGCAAATTCACGAGTAAACAGCGCTCACGAGTAAAAGTGCGAAACTAAGTGTGCAGTACGAATTCACGAGTAAACAGTGCGAACTCACGAGTAAACAGTCCAAACTCACGAGTAAAAGTGCGAAACTCACGAGTAAACAGTCCAAATTCACGAGTAAAAGTGCGAAACTCACGAGTAAACAGTCCAAACTCACGAATGCCGTATGAATTCGAGAGTAAAATAGCAAAAAAAGCTCCTTGGGCCGTTCCATTATTGGGGGCAGGAAGCTTTTTATTTGGTTTAGAAATGCTCTGCGCTTTTTCGAACTAATTTTTCCAGGAAGAAAAAGCATTCGCGTTTCCGCTCAAGTTCGGTTTGTCCATTTTCGGTGACATGATAATATTTCCTGCGGCCTGATTCGGACTCTTTCCAATGTCCTTTTATGAATTCTTTTTTTTCTAATCGTTTAAGGGCAGGGTAGAGGGTGCCTTCACTTATTTCATAGTTGCCCTTGCTCATTTGCTTCAGGATTTTGGTTATTTCATAGCCGTATAGCTTTTTTTGTGAAAGAAGTGAAAGCAAAAGGAGGTCAATGCTTCCCTTCATTAATTCTTTATCCATATAAAATCTCCTCCTTTTCATTTTTAAAGTGTAATACGTTGTACATCGTATCACAAGGTGCATTTTACTTTTCTTAAAAAAAATGGTTAAATGACGATTGCTAAATAAATTTAATCATAGTAAAATGTGCTTCGGAACGGATGAGTTGTGAAGAGTGTGGTAAGGATACTATATACATGATTTAATGGTTTTAATGAAAATACGGAATAGGATAGAAGAATCACTACTCAAGGGGTATTAATTGATTTTTTTTCGAAAATCATTTAGATTCTATTTATCAACAAGAGCAAAGAAAGAAGGTCCTAGATAGATGAAAGTGAAAGCACCTGAGTCATTCACATATATAGGTGGAAAGAGAGCAGTTCTTCTGCTTCACGGGTTTACCGGAAGTACAGGAGATATGAAGAAGTTAGGGAAGTACTTAAATGATCTCGACTATACTTGCCACGGACCTCTTTATAGTGGGCACGGAGTATCAGCCGAGGAACTTGCTAAAACTGGTCCAAAGGAATGGTGGGGAGATGTAGTTAATGGCTATAATTTCCTAAAAGGAGAAGGCTATGAGGAAATTGCAGTTGTAGGAATTTCTTTAGGGGGAGTGTTCTCATTAAAAGTTGGAATTGAATTGCCTGTAAAAGGGGTAGTTTCAATGTGCGCTCCGACGCAAGGAAAAAGTATCGGTCGACAAAAGAACCGCTTGCTCAATTATGCACAGGCTTATAAGAAGTTTGAGGGCAAAGATGCAGACCAAATTGCTGCAGAAGTGAAGCTGCTTGAAGAAGAGCCTATGCCTCAACTAAAAGATGTGTTGAACATTATAAATGAGACAGGTGAAAATTTAGATTTAATCACATCACCAACTCTTGTTCTGCAAGGTCGTTTGGATGATCCCGACTATACGGAGAGTGCTACAGCGATTTTCAATGAAGTCGATACACAGCATAAACACTTGATTTGGTATGAAAAGTCTGGCCATATTATCACATTGGGCAAGGAACGTGAACAGGTGTATGAAGATGTGTATAAGTTCTTGAATACACTGAATTGGTCGGAGTAATAAGCGATATTTTTGATTCCCTTTAAGTTGAACGTGTAAAAAGCCTACAGTCGTAAGTAGGCTTTACACTATACTTGAGGGGATTTTATTTTGGCTGCGCATCTATTTGTAGAAAAAGACCTTTAAGGTATCGTTATTATCAAGAGTTGCCAATAAAATATCGTTCACGTCGGCATTATATGTTATTTTGATTTTGTTTTTCAGCCATGCTTCGTCTTTACCGCCCCGGTTCAATTCTTTAGAATCAATCTTTCCCTCTTTAATAATCGTTTTAGGAAAAGTGAAGGCATTTGTTGCCAGGTGCATATCTGCTGGGGTTACTGCTTCATATTGGGGATCTAAAAACAATGAAATGGTACCGCCCGGTTCCCATAGCGCGAGGGATACTTTTTGAATATCTTCGACTTTTTCTTTTCTTAATTCCGATAATAAAACATCGATGGAGATTCTGGCCCTTGCTAAGCTTTTGTAAATGATTTGTCCATTTTCGATAAGCGGAAAGGGGTCTGAGTCAAAAAACCTTCGGAGTTTTCCCCACTTAAGGCTTGCAAACACACTAATTATATATAAAATGACCAATACACTGGTTGTTATCATGGAGCCCTTCAAACCTAACTGTTCATCAGATAAAGGGTGGGCAAGAATGTTTCCAAGAATTAAAGCCATTATGAAATCAAGTAATCTTAACTGCGAAATGGACCGTTGCCCCATCAATTTTACCGAAAGAAGCAAGAAGAAGAAGGAAATGATGGCCCTTAAGATCCACTGGATTGCAGTAAGAGTTTCCTGGCTATTAAAAAAATCCACAAAAATTCACGTCCTAATTTCCAATAAAGGAGAAGAATGGGCCTCTTTAGAGGGGGCCGTTTATAGTTTTAGCCGGCTCCTTCATAAGTATTACCCAACATTGGCCCTTCGGAGACTTTATTGACTGTTTTCGAAAAATTTATATTAATATAACAACTTTAAAACGTATTGTAATTAAAAATAAACTGATTTAAAATGATATCTTTCCTAAGAAATTTATTTAAAAAATATCCTTGTATAATATCAGTGACAATGGTCTGATAGTTTCTACCTGGCAGCCGTAATGCCGGACTACAAGGAAGTATGAAAATAGAAGAGATGAACAGGTTAATGTTGGTTCGCTTGAAAAAAGCTTGATCCTAAAAAACATGCTTCGATGAAAGCTCTTACTTTTTCACACTTTCTTGCTGCGGCTGAAGGTGTAAAAGGTGAGGGCTTTTTATATAAAAAAAACGAATGGGAAATGATATAGCTAAAGGGGATGAAAGCATGCTTTTCTTATTGAATATACTAGGTGTTTTAGTTGTAATGGGTATCGTTTACCTTTGTTCACCTAATAAAAGGAACGTTAAGTGGAAAGCCATTCTTACCTTGCTGGTTCTTGAATTGCTTATCACATGGTTCATGTTATCGACAAAAATAGGGGCATGGGTCATCAATCTGATCGCTTCATTCTTTACCTGGTTGATTGAATGTGCGAATGAAGGGATTTCTTTTGTCTTTCCTTCGCTTATGGCAAATGAACAAGTGGATTTCTTTTTCAGCGCATTGATGCCGATTATCTTCATTATCACGTTTTTTGATGTTTTATCGTATTTCGGTATACTTACGTGGATCATTGATAAAGTGGGATGGCTCATTTCAAAAGTATCCGGTTTGCCGAAACTTGAGAGTTTCTTTTCGATTCAGATGATGTTCCTTGGAAATACGGAGGCACTTGCCGTACTCCGCCTTCAACTCAGTGCGATTAAGGATCAGCGTCTTTTGACATTTGGAATCATGAGCATGAGCAGCATCAGCGGTTCAATCATTGGAGCCTACCTGTCCATGGTACCGGCAACCTATGTTTTTGTAGCGATACCTTTGAACTGCTTAAATGCTTTGCTGATAGCTAATATGCTGAATCCCGTCGATGTCAGTAAAGAAGAAGACGTCGTTTATGTACCTTCTAAAGAGGAACGTAAAGATTTCTTTTCCACCATTTCCAACAGTATGTTGGTTGGGGCCAAAATGGTCTTCGTCATCATGGCAATGGTTATCGGCTATGTGGCGTTGACGGCCAGCGTAAACGGCATTTTCGGCTTCTTCGTGGATGGATTGACCATTCAAAAGATTTTCTCTGTCATTTTTAGTCCATTTGCATTCTTGCTTGGATTAACTGGACAGGATGCCATGTATGTCGCTCAATTGATGGGAATCAAGCTTGCCACGAATGAGTTCGTTGCCTTGCTCGATCTAAAGGATAAAGTCAGTACACTGCCTCCGCATACAGTCGCTGTTGCTGTCACTTATTTGACGTCATTTGCCAACTTCAGTACAGTGGGCATGATCTACGGAACATTCAATTCCATCCTCAATGATGAGAAATCGAACATTATCGGAAGGAATGTTTGGAAGCTGTTGGTTAGCGGGATGGCTGTTTCCCTGTTAAGTGCCATGGTCGTTGGATTATTCGTTTGGTGATTTAAAACATGGGCATCCATTTGGATGTCCCATCTGAAAAAAGCTGTGCAGGATTTTCCATGCACAGCTTTTTCGTTTATTTCGTCAAATAGTTCTCTGTATAATATGGTTTATTTTCCTCATCGAAGGCAACTCCGACACCGAGGGATTCAAAATCTTTCTGTAATTTGTTTTCCCTGTGTCCAATGGAGTTCATTAGGCCTTCATGGGCAAAGATACTGCTATTCTGACCGGCAGCCAGGTTCTCCCCCGCCATTCGAAAATTGATTTTGTCATCTTCCATCCGGTCAAAAGGGGATTCCCCTTCAAGGTTTGTATGGTTGAAGTATTGATTCACGGCCATATCTGCACTATGATCCTGTGCAGTGACCTTCACTCGTTTATCCCATGTTAGCACGGAGAGATCATGATTGACCCGTGATGCATTGGTCAAATCGAATAATTGATATTCAAAGCCCTTCTTTAATCCGGGGCCGGCTTTTGCAAAATAGCCACTCTTTTGCTTTTCGAGTTTTGCGTCGATGATTTGGATTGCCGTGACTGTATTTTTCTCATGTTTGTCATAAAAAATGGTCACATAGCTATTATCCATTTCGAACATATCGTATTCGCCGCCGTCACTTCGAATCTGGTAATAGACGTTTCCTTTAAGCAGTTTTGTTACAGGCTCCGCCATTTTCCCGGTCACGGTTTCTTTTGGTGTACCGCGTTTAATGCCTTCCTTTGAGGAAATCAAATCTTGGTTCGTATATAAACCAACAACTTTATTGTTATTATCGTAGGCAACCATGAAGAAGTTTTGATAATTTTCGTGATAGGCAAACCAGTCCACGCCATATTCATTCCGCGTATTCCGCTTAGCTTCACCAGCCATTTTTTCTACATCATCCTTCGTGTCGCCAATTTCGATATTACGGACTGAAAAGGATGCATCAGCAGGTGCTTCCAGTGCTGGTTTTTTCACTTTTTCCGTTTCCTGAGATTCTTTTTCAGAAGCGGTATCCAATGTTTCCGTCAGCGAGCCAATCAGGCTGCTGACTCCAGTGCTCAGTTTTTCCAAGGCTGTCGTAATCTCGGGCCCGTTTATAACTGAACGAACATCTGATGCAAAGGCACTAACCCCGGCTTTGAATCCAGACTCCTGAATATCTTTACCATAGCCATACCATAATCCAGAGAGTAGGAGTATGAGGACCACAATATTAAATAATTTACGCAAATCGTTCACTCCTGCTCTATCCAGGATATAGAATCCCGATTAATGAAAGATCATCTGCAGCACACTTAAAACAGGTGGGGCACCTAACAAAAATAGTGAACACATAATGAGTATTTGCGAGACCATTTTTGGAAGCTTTTCTTTCCCTTTTCCCGAATACCAGCCACTGAACTGAAGTTTATTTCTATACCAGACGAATAATAAAAGCAGTATCGCAATCGAGCCTAGCCAGCCATACTGAGTCACTCCTATGTTTATATATATGCCGTTTACAATGCTCGAAATGATTGTTCCGGCAATCCCGAATATTAATATGATGCGGAACAATTCTAATAAGACTTTCATATGTCACTCCTTGGTTAGACCATTATACTTCTTCGATTACAAAATAAAAATTTAAATGATTTGGCATTACATATTATACCAAAAATAAAGAGGGGAATAAAACAGGTACCTCTTTCGAAGGTGAAATTTTCATTATTATTTAGGCTGTTTTCACATACTTTGTTGCTATTTACCAGGTAGTGAGTTGTGGTTGATTTCCCCTCCAGATGCTCGCTTTCCGCGGGGCGGGCGGTGAGCCTCCTCGGCGTAAACGCCTGTGGGGTCTCACCTGTCCCGCTGCTCCCACAGGAGTCTCGCACTTCGGCTCCAATAAACCTTAAATAGTTTCGTTTTAAAAACAACAATCTTTACGAAAAGAGCCATTAGTTAAGTCTTTATAAACAAAAAAAGATTAGCCATTGCGCTAATCTTTTTCATTTGGGATTACTTTAATTGATCATTCAAGACACTTTCCTCGAGAACGGAAAACTTATCACCATACACCCTTGTTATGTGATTTTCCCCCCATGTACATAGTGCGGAAAGAATACTTTCCAGGCTTTGTCCATACTCACTTAATTCATATTCCACTTTTGGGGGGACCTGGTTGTAAACGATCCGGTTGATGACTTCGTCCTTTTCCAACTCCCTCAACTGTTGGGTCAACATTTTTTGGGTGATGTTCGGCATAAGGCGCTTCAATTCACTAGTCCGCTTTTTCCCGTGGGTAAGATGGCAGAGGATAACGCATTTCCATTTTCCTCCCATTACTTCAAGTGTCGCTTCAACGGATATATTGTATTTCTTTTTTTGCATGATTTGCATACTCTCCTTACATTATAGGTACTAAAAGGTGCCTATATCACTTTAAAGTACGTACTGTTTTTTATTTGTATTATATCTCATAATAACATTTGCACACCGAATTCCACTGTACCATTTATAAAAAAAGTTGCTCAGGCAATTTCAATGATAGTACAAAACGACAAGAAGGAGAAGAGGATATGATTTCAAATAAAAATAGAAGTACATGGGCATTGCTGGCTTTAGCGATCAGTGCCTTTGCGATTGGAACAACTGAGTTCATCAGCGTGGGATTATTACCACTCATTTCTAAAGATTTACACATTACAGTGACGACGGCGGGACTGACGGTGTCCTTATACGCTTTGGGGGTCATGTTCGGGGCACCTATCCTGACATCATTGACATCGAATATGTCGCGAAAGACTTTATTGCTTTGGATAATGGTCGTGTTCATTATAGGAAATGCATTAGCGGCTTCTGCGACCACGGTCGGTGTATTATTGATCGCACGTGTCATTTCAGCGCTTGCACATGGTATCTTCATGTCAATCGGCGCTACGATTGCCGCTGATTTGGTCCCTGAAAACCGCAGGGCGAGTGCCATCGCCATCATGTTTACAGGTCTGACGGTGGCAACGGTGACCGGAGTTCCTTTTGGAACCTTCATCGGTCAGCAATTCGGCTGGAGATTCGCTTTCATCATCATAGTGGCTATCGGCTTGATCGCTTTCATCGGAAACGGCATCCTAGTCCCATCGGATTTAAGAAAAGCGGCACGGACCACTTTCCGTGACCAAATCAAATTGGTGACGAATGGGCGTTTGCTGCTAGTATTCATCATTACAGCGTTAGGGTATGGCGGTACATTCGTTGTCTTTACGTACCTGTCGCCTTTACTTCAGGAAGTGACAGGGTTTAAAGAAGGAACTGTTGCCTTGATTTTGTTAATATATGGAGTAGCCATAGCAATAGGAAATACCCTTGGCGGGAAATTCGCCAATCGCAATCCTATTAATGCCCTATTCTATATGTTTCTTATTCAGGCCATTGTTCTTGTGGTGTTGACTTTCACGGCACCGTTCAAGGTAGCTGGTTTAATTACGATCATTTTAATGGGATTGTTTGCATTCATGAATGTTCCGGGGCTTCAAGTGTATGTCGTCATGTTAGCGGAGCGTTTCGTGCCGAGTGCAGTGGACGTGGCGTCAGCCATCAATATTGCCGCCTTCAATGCGGGTATCGCCATTGGTGCCTACTTAGGAGGGGTGATAACGGATTCGATCGGATTGATCCATACAGCGTGGATAGGTGGGGTCATGGTGTTTGCAGCAGTGATTTTAACAGGATGGAGCCGGGCCCTGGAAAGTAAAGACCGTACCAAGGGAACGGACAAAATAGCATAGGATTTAAAAAGTGATGCATCTTAGAAAAAGCATGCTATGCGTATAGGGTATCAATGAAAAGTATCATTGCATCCCTTCAGTGAATGATGGAAGGTTCTCTGAAGGGATGTAATGATACTGATACTAAAAGCGCATTACAATCTATAAAAACAATCATCTGGAGGTAGAGTATTATGGTGAAAAACTTACAAGATACAACTACATTGCATAACGGCGTCAAAATGCCTTGGTTCGGATTGGGCGTATTTAAGGTGGAAGAAGGACCGGAGCTGGTAAATGCAGTTAAAGTGGCCATTAAACATGGTTATCGCAGCATCGATACGGCTGCCATTTATGAAAACGAAGAAGGGGTTGGACAAGGGATCCGTGAGGGCTTAAAAGAAGCTGGAATCTCAAGGGAAGACTTATTCGTAACATCCAAAGTCTGGAATGCCGATTTAGGCTATGAATCGACAATTGCAGCTTACGAAAAAAGCTTACAGAAACTTGGCTTGGAGTACCTGGATTTATATCTTATCCATTGGCCAGTGGAAGGAAAATATAAAGAAGCTTGGAGAGCGTTGGAAACTCTATATAAAGAAGGAAAAGTGAAAGCGATCGGTGTGAGCAATTTCCAGATTCACCACCTAAAAGATTTAATGGAAGATGCAGAAGTGAAGCCGATGGTCAATCAAGTGGAATGCCATCCGCGTTTAACTCAAAAAGAAGTTCAGGCATTCTGTAAGGAACAAGGAATACAACTTGAAGCATGGTCTCCTTTGATGCAAGGTGAACTTCTTGATAATGAGGTTTTACAAGCTATTGCAACCAAGCATGGCAAATCTGTTGCACAAGTCATTTTACGCTGGGATTTACAAAATGGGATTGTAACGATTCCGAAATCAACTAAAGAACATCGTATTGTCGAAAACTCAACTGTATTCGATTTCGAATTGACCGAAGAGGAAATGAACCAAATTGATGGATTGAATCAGAATCACCGTGTTGGGCCAGATCCTGATAATTTCGACTTTTAATTAAGTATGAAGGAGAGGGACGGGATATCCGTCTCAGAATGTAGACAAACTCTATGTAAATCGAGTTTGTCTACATTTTTTTGCTTATACAAATTTGGACGTTGATTGGAACGTAGGGCACTCGCTTTCCGCGGGCGGTCCGCCCTCGGCGAACTTGCGCCTGTGGGGTCTCCCTTGGACTCGCTATTCCCGCAGGAGTCTCACACACCCGTTCCAATCAACTATGTTTTGAAATTTTAGGTAAAACCCCTTTTGTCTACTAACTCGGACGGGATATCCGTCTTTCTCTTTTTTTATGGATTTCGCATCGGAATTTACAATGACAGCTTCGGGAATCTGATTAGTTGACACCGTATTACTGGGATGATATAAATGCATGTGCATGCATTATATAAAAAAGGAGATGAAGAATGATGAATGATTTATTTTCACCTTATCGCATAAAAGAACTTGAACTTAAAAATAGGATCGTCATGCCGCCGATGTGCCAATACTCCGTCGAAGCGGAAGATGGTATACCAACGAACTGGCACCAGCAGCATTATGTAAGCAGGGCAGTTGGCGGCACGGGGTTAATTATAGTTGAAATGACCGATGTGGAGCCTGATGGGCGCATTTCGAATCGTGATCTTGGATTATGGTCCGATGATCAAATTGGGGCTTTCTCCAACATCGTTAAGGAAGTTCACCAATACGGTGCAAAAATCGGGATACAAATTGCCCATGCAGGCCGTAAAGCGGAGGATGCGGAACCGCCGGTGGCACCATCAGCCATTGCGTTTGATGAAACGTATAAAACACCAAGAGCTTTAGAAACGGAAGAAGTGAAGGAAATGGTCGATAAATTCCGGGCATCGGCCAGAAGGGCAGTTCAAGCAGGATTTGACGTAATCGAATTACATGGTGCACACGGGTATTTAATCCACCAATTCACTTCACCGCTTACGAATAAACGTGATGACGAATATGGAAGAGACCTGACTAAATTCGGAGTGGAAGTCATTAAAGCAGTGAAAAGCGAAATGCCTGCCGACATGCCTTTAATCATGCGCATTTCTGCAAAAGAATACGTTGAAGGCGGATATGGTATTGAAGAAAGCATTGCATTTTCACAAGTCTTTAAAGAAGCAGGCGTCGATATGTTCCATGTAAGCTCTGGAGGAGAAGGCCCGATTGGAGCAGACGGAAGACCTGGTACCCATGCCAGCTATCAAACTCCGTTGGCCAGGGAAATCAAAAAAGCTTTGGATATTCCGGTGATTGCTGTAGGTCGATTAGATGATCCGATTCTTGCAAATTCAATCATTGGTAATGAAGAAGCGGATTTGGTTGCCGTCGGCCGAGGAATGCTGCGAAACCCTTATTGGGCACTTGAAGCATCAAAAGCTTTGAATATAAAAACGGAGATTCCTAAACAATATCAACTGGGATTCAAGCATTGATACGGATTTTTAAAACGCCGGCGAATATTATATTCGCTGGCGTTTTTCCATTCAGTGCATGAGGGGATTTGCGTACGCGAATCCATTACGTGATGTTTGACTGGAAATTTTGCTATAATGAAAAAGATAAATCAAACGATAATTCGAGGTGCTAATTATGGAAGAAATCAAAATCATTACAACGGAAGAAGTGGAAGCTAAGCTTGAGGCAGGAGAAGCGATGGAGCTTGTCGATGTTCGTGAAGACGAAGAAGTGCAAGAGGGAATGATCGAAGGCGCGAAACATATTCGCATGAATGATATCCCGGCGAACCTTGACTATTTTGATAAAGAAAAAGAATATATCTTTATCTGCCGTTCAGGACGCCGCAGTGAAAATGTATGCCATTATCTTCAGGAACAAGGATATAAAGTGGCAAACATGGTTGGCGGAATGCTTGAATGGGACGGCGAAGTCATCGTTAAGTGAAGTTCTTCAAAAAGACCTGTTACTTTTGTAAGCGTAAATCCAAGAATGTGACGGCTTATTTGAATGAAGAAAGAAAAAAGATCATGGTTTGTTCACAATGCCGTGAATATGCGGAAAGACGTGCATATTTGAAGGCATGAAAACAAAGAGTCCTTTCATCATGAAAGGACTCTTTTTTCTATATGAACCTTACTTACGGGGATTCAAACGTTATATGTTAAAATTAGGGTGCTGAAGTCAGAAAATATAGAAAAAGGAGATTTGAAGAATGAATGTTCATAAAATAGCGGTCATTGCGGGTGACGGGATTGGCCCTGAGGTGATTAATGAGGGTGTAAAGGTCCTTAAAGAAGTGGCGGCCATTGCCGGTGATTTTTCTTTCCAGTTCACCTATTTTCCATGGGGCTGTGAATATTACCTTGAGCACGGCAAAATGCTGCCCGACGATGGACTGGAACAACTGATGAAGTTTGACGCCGTGTATCTGGGGGCTGTCGGTTATCCTGGTGTCCCGGACCATATTTCCTTACGTGAACTTTTGCTGAAGATCAGAAAGGGATTTGACCAATATGTGAATGTTCGACCCGTTAAATTGCTTCAAGGTGCACCCTGTCCATTAAAAGACGTGACTCGTGACCAAATCGATATGGTTGTCATCCGTGAAAACAGTGAAGGGGAATATTCCGGTGCCGGTGATTGGCTTTTTAAAGGCAAGCCGGAAGAAGTCGTCCTGCAGACGGGGGTCTTTTCACGAAAGGGAACCGAGAGGATCATCCGTTATGCTTATGAACTGGCGCGCAAGACGGGAAGGACGCTAACGAGCATAAGCAAGGCGAACGCATTGAATTATTCAATGGTTTTTTGGGATCAGGTTTTTGAAGAAATTGGACAGGAGTATCCGGAAGTAGAAACGAATTCCTATCTGGTCGATGCGGCAAGCATGTATTTTGTCAAACAGCCCGAACGGTTTCAAATCGTTGTCACCTCCAATTTGTTCGGTGACATCATAACGGATTTAGGTGCTGCCATTGCAGGCGGGATGGGACTGGCGGCCGGTGCCAATTTAAACCCGGAACGGATTTATCCTTCGATGTTCGAACCGATTCATGGTTCAGCCCCGGATATAGCACATCAAGGCATCGCCAATCCACTTGCGGCCATATGGTCCGCCAGTCAGATTCTCGATTTCTTTGGACATGAGGTTTGGGGTGCAAAAGTGTTGGACGTGATTGAACAGGCGATGGTCGATAAAAAGGTGCTGACTCCTGATATGGGCGGGGCAGCTTCTACAGAGGAAGTCGGGGATGAAGTGGTTAAAATATTATCCGCTTTACAAACAAATCAAGTATAAAAATCAAGTGAAAAGGGCATCCTGCACAATAACTATCATTATAGTAAAAGGGCGGGGAGAGCCGATGATACAAGTGAAATTATTTGATTATGAGCATGAAAAGGATCTAGAGGATGAAATGAACTTTTTCCTGGAAGACATTCGTGATAATCAAATTGTCGATATCAAATACAATGTCGCCACTACAGGTGAAGAGGAAGAGGAACAGATCTACTGTTTCAGTGCGATGATCATCTATAAAAAAAAATAAAGGCCGGCTGGCCCGATAATCAATAATAGACTACCTATTGCTTGCTGACGGGCAATCAAAGGTAGTCTTTTTTCCGTCTGACTTCCTCGGAAGGGGGCATGTTCGTTGTGGAAATTAGGACGATGTCGCTTCCCCGCCGTTGACATGAAGTGTTTGTCCTGTCACAAAACGGGAATCATCAGAGGCGAGATAGACAAAGGTGGGAGCCAGTTCAAATGGCTGGCCTTGACGCTCCATCGGATTATCGACTTGTGTCACTTCGTCTGCCGAGAAACTTGCCGGGATGAGGGGTGTCCAAAACCTTCCGGGCGCAATGGCGTTCACCCGGATGCCTTGATCGACAAGACTGTTTGCCAAGGCACGGGTAAAACCAATGTTGGCCCCTTTAGTCGCCGTATAATCTATTAATTGCTTATTCCCATTGAACGTCACGACAGAAGATGTATTAATGATGGAGGACCCAGCTTTTAAATGGGGAAGGGCAGCACGCGTCGTGTAGAAGTGGGAATAGATATTCACTTTGAAGGTATCATCGAATTGCTCATCCGTAATATCAAGCAAGCTTAATTGCTGAAATTGAATGCCTACGTGGTTACAAAGTATATCGAGCTTTCCAAATGTTTCGATGGTGTCTTCCACGATATTGATGCATTGCTGCTTATCCCTTAAGTCCCCAGGCAGCAGTAAGCAACGTTGCCCAAGCTCTTCAATTCTCGTTTTAGTCCGATTGGCATCCTCATGTTCATCCAAATAAGCGATGGAAACATCTGCCCCTTCTTTAGCAAAAGCGATGGCAGCCGCAGCGCCAATCCCGCTGTCTCCGCCAGTTATCATTGCGACTTTACCTGTTAATTTCCCGCTGCCCCTATAATTGGGATTTTCGATGATGGGCCTGGGCACCATTAATTTTTCTACACCGGGTTGGCGAAATTGGCGTTGCTCCGGAACCGTGATGGGTACGTCTTGATAACGGGTGATCTTCCCATAATTCGGATGCATGGGATAACTTTTACCGGATGATTTCTTTTTATTATCTTCAGCCATGAGGGGTCCTCCTAAAAAAGAATTTAGTCGGATTACTTTATGATGATCAGGCATATGCCGTGCATGAAGAACATGTATCGGGACGGGCTCGTTGCCGTGCGGCTCGAATATGCTGAAGGGTAGAAAAAAGTTTTTGGAGGCCTCTATATGCCATATTATTATAGCGAAGAAGTGAAGTGGTTATTGGTCGAACAATCTGATGAAAAAGTGGAGTTGTTATATGACTCCAACCCAAATACCTTTGAATTGCCGCTTATTGGACCAAGACCGCCATATTATTATAACCCGCGCTATGTGCCGTATTATCCCGTGATTTAAGAGTGAACATCAAAAGGGAAAATGCATGAAGTACGGAGTCTGCCGGATTGGGCTGCCTAGGTCTTTTTAAGAGTGGACTGAAAGCAGCCACAATTCGACTCAACTAAATTCCAGATCTTAACATGTCATTAGGAAAAACTGATTATATTCTTCTATGAATTTTACAAACACGGAGATAATGGGTAAAGTTATACATAATACATAGTACGGACTGGTGTATTAAAGGAGAGATTCATTTTGGATAATAAAATGAAACAATTAATAGAAAATATACAGCAGTCGGATGGTGGCCATATTTTATACTGTTTTAATGAATTGGAGTCATACATTGAAAATGAGGCAACTTTCATCATTACCGGTGTTGAACAGGGAGACCATATCCTGGTCGTCGAAAATGACCGTATCTTTCCTTTCGTGTACAAAAAATTGCAGCTTCATTTAAATGAGAAGCAATTGGAGCAAGTGCATCTTATGAATAATTTTGATTTTTATTGTTTTCATGGAGACTTCCATCCTTCGACGATGGTTCATTATTTCTTGGAAAATATCGAGATATACACTAAAGGCAATCAGCACGTTCGGACTTGGGGCCATGTTGAATGGGGCCATGACGATCAAGTCAGCTTTGCGATAGGCGAATATGAAAAAGGGATCGACAAATTGATCAAGGAAAGAGGACTGATTTCTGTATGTGCATACGATGACTGCAGAGTGCCTGCCGAGCTTAAAACAAACTTGATCAAGCATCATGGGATCCTGATTACCGATGAAAAAATCACGATTTTAGCAAACGGATAGAATAAAGGGGCGAGGTATTTGGAAAGTTTTACTGAACGAGTCATTCATATCATACAACGAATCCCCCCCGGTAAAGTGATGACATATGGTCAAATAGGACAGCTCGCCGGAAGTCCGCGCGGTGCACGGCAGGTCGTAAGGATCCTTCATTCTAGCAGCAAAAAACATGACCTTCCTTGGCACCGGGTGATCAATGCCAAAGGTGAAATCGGGATAAAAGCGGAGGGCGCTGCAGAACACCAGAAGGCGATGCTCGAGAGTGAAGGCATTACGTTCACGGGCCGGAATACCATTGAACTCGAAGCATATCGCTATCATCCAGAAATATTTTAAACGCATAGCCGGATAGTATAGCCGGACGCGGGTTCGGTCGAAAAAGTACAGTGAAGGCCCAAACAAGAGCACCTACACCAGAATCAAAGCCTAACGGTCATCGAATGGATTTATAGGCTTACGAAATCGCAGTAAAAGAGGCTGATCCAAGCGGATCAGCCTCTTTTACGGATTATGAACGGGCAGACATGGCAGCATTCATGCCGGCGAGTCTGCCGGTTACTAATGCAGATGTGATATTGTAACCGCCTGTGTATCCGTGTATATCCAGAATTTCACCGCAGAAATACAGTCCCTCCATTAGTTTGGATGCCATTTCCTTTGGATGTATTTCTTTGACGGATACGCCGCCGCCTGTTACGAAGGCTTTTTCAAGCGGCTGGGTGCCGTGCACCCCGAATTGGAAGTCCTTGCATAATTCTGCAAAGCGGCGGATTTTTTCATTTGATATCGTCGCCCCTTGCTCTTGAAGGTCGATGCCGCTTCGCTCAAGCAGGAAGTGAAGGTATCGCTCAGGAACTAAACCTTTTAAGGTGTTTTTAATGGCTTTTTTCGGTTCGGCTTTTATTTCCTTCATGATGTCTTGAAAAACCTCTTCCTTGTTTCGGTCCGGCAGGGCATCGAGTTTCATGGTCACTTCCGACAGGTTCCATTTTTTCATCGCTTTCACGACAAATTGGCTGCATCTTAGAACAGCTGGACCGGAGACGCCAAAATGGGTGAAGAGCATATCCATTCTATGTGTGATCAGGGCCTTGCCCTTTGGGTTAAGGACACTCAATGAAACATCGCGAAGTGCAAGACCTTGAAGTGTTCGATCTTTAATGAATGTTTCATGGCTAAGTACGGGAACTTCAGTCGGGAACAATTCGGTAATCGTATGCCCCGCCTTTTTAGCCCATGCGTAGCCGTCTCCCGTTGAGCCGGTGTGGGGAACTGATTTCCCGCCGACTGCAATCACGACTGCATCCGTGTCAATGGTCTGGCCATCTTTTAACCGGACACCGCTGGTTTTTCCATGTTCATAGAGAACTTCCGCAACTGGAGAGTTCTTGTAGATCGTTACTTTTAAATTCGACAGGCGCGTCAGAAGGGCATCCACGACACTTTGCGCTTTATCGTTGACAGGGAACATCCGGCCATGGTCCTCTTCTTTTAGAGCCACGCCCAATTTTTCAAAGAATTGAATAATGTCCTCATTATTGAACTCTGAGAAAGCACTGTATAGAAATCGCCCGTTTCCAGGGATATGCTGAATGATTTCATCGATTGAGAGCCTGTTCGTCACGTTGCAGCGTCCGCCGCCCGAGATTGCAAGTTTCCTTCCAAGCTTCTCGCCTTTATCCACTAACAATACATGGGCACCTTTTTCCCCGGCTGCTATCGCTGCCATCAATCCGGAAGGACCGCCGCCAATTACCACTACATCATATTTCAAATTGATCACCACTTTATCATTTTCAGTCCCTTCATTATATAGCAAGAGCCCGTCAGATTGCTAATGTTGAAAAAAAGGAATTATTTGTTTGTGTATTATCTTCGAAAACGATAAACTTGAATGTAGTTTTCTATAGAAAAAATACTTTAATATGATAAGATAAAGAGCGTGTGAAACGTAACTGACAGAGGCAGGAAGGGATTAGATGTCATCTAAGTTTTTAAAAGGGGCTTTTATATTAACGCTGGGAGCGATCATTTCCAAGATTCTTGGTTTATTTTATGTCATCCCATTTGAACATATGGTTGGGAATAAAGGGGCTACCCTCTATCAATATGGGTACGTTCCATATACCATTTTCATTAGCTTTGCAACGGCCGGCATGCCGCTTGCAGTATCTAAATTCATCTCGAAGTATAATGCGCTCGAGGAATACGCAGTCGGTGAGAAGTTATTTAAATCGAGCCTGAAATTAATGGTAATCACCGGTTTTCTCGCTTTTTTGATTCTCTATACGATGGCCCCGCTGTTTACTGGAGTCTTTGGGGTCAAGCCGGAAGATGCTGCGGATGTCACGGAGATCATTCGGGCAGTCAGCTTCGCCTTGATTTTTGTACCGTTCATGAGCATCATCCGCGGCTTCTTTCAAGGGCATGAAGCGATGGAACCAACGGCCATTTCCCAGGTTGTCGAACAAATTGTCCGCATCGTGTTCCTTCTGGCCGGTGTGTATGTTGTTTTGAATGTCCTTGACGGAGAGTTAGTGAGAGCCATCCAAATAGCTACCTTCGCGGCGACGGTCGGGGCTGTCGGCGGTTTAGTGGTGTTATTTTGGTATTGGAAAAAACAAAAACCATATTTGGACAGCTTGATGAAGAAAGACAGGGGAACGATGGAAATTTCCCTGAAGGAGATTTATAAAGAAATATTCCTTTCGTCGATTCCTTTCATATTCGTCGGAATCGCGATGCCAATGTTTCAGTTGGCTGACTTATTGTCTTTCAATAAGGCGATGTCGTCGATCGGGCTGCAGCATGTTGCTGAGGATGCACTAGGGGTGTTGAATGTGTATGCCCAGAAGCTTGTCTTGATTCCGATGACGCTTGCAACCGGGTTTTCGATGGCGCTTCTTCCTTCGGTGACGAAGGCATATGTAAGCGAGGATTCAAACGAGTTCAACCGCCAGCTGAACCAAGCCTTTCAAATTTTGTTGTTCATTACGATTCCAGCAGTCGTTGGCATGTCTGTGCTGGCCGATCCAATCTATAGTGCCTTTTACAGCCATGATCCACTTGGAATCAGTGTCCTGAAGGCATATGCGCCCGTTTCCATCTTGTTTGCACTTTTTTCCGTTTCGGCCGCTGTATTACAAGGGATCAATCAGCAAAAATATACAGTGCTCAGCCTGCTTGTGGGCTTTTTAATCAAATTGAGCTTGAATATCCCGTTGATCAAGTTGTTTGAAACGGAAGGATCCGTTTATGCTACGGCATTCGGCTACTTGGCTGCCGTGCTGCTGAATTTGTATGTCATTACCTACTTTACTGGATATCGTTACAGCCTTACCATCAGAAGATCTGTTTTGATCACAGTTTTTTCAATAATAATGGGACTGGCTGCCTGGGGCATGAACAGTTTATTATCGCTATGGCTTACAACGGAAGGGCGCTTCCAGGCGATTTTGATCGTGGCCGTTTGTGCAATTTTTGGAGCGCTCGTTTATGCGGCTCTTTCCTTGAAAAGCAAACTTGCCCATCGTTTGTTCGGTGCCCGGATCGATCGGTTAAAAGCTAAATTGGGATTGTAAGCTGGAAGTTTGATGTGTAAAAAAAAGGGTATTGAATGGTGAATCCCCGATTAAAATATATTGGCCTTGCCTGTCATTAAAGTGGGCAAGGCTTTTTACTGAAAAAGGCTTTAGGAGGAAACGATGAGAATAGATAAGATTTTATCCAATATTGGTTATGGCAGCAGGAAAGAAGTGAAAAAGCTCCTGAAATCCGGCGCCGTCAAGGTTAATGAAAGGCTGATTAAGGATCCGAAGGAACAAGTGGACCCTGATGCGGAAAACGTGACGGTTCATGGTGAGCGGGTTGAATATAGGGAATTCATTTATTTAATGATGAATAAACCGCCGGGCGTATTGTCGGCAACGGAAGATAACTACCAAGAAACGGTCATCGACATCTTGGAGCCGGAAGATTCGGTATTCGAGCCATTTCCTGTAGGCCGTCTTGATAAGGACACAGAAGGTTTATTGCTGATCACGAATGACGGAAAGCTTGCCCACCAACTGCTTTCCCCAAAGAAACATGTCCCTAAAACATATTTTGCGGTCATTGATGGCGAAGTGACGGAACGGGATATCGAGGCATTCCGCAACGGCGTGACCTTGGATGATGGATACGAAACAAAACCAGGTGAATTGAACATTTTAAAATCAGGTCTGACATCGGATATCGAGCTGACGATCATGGAAGGAAAGTTCCATCAGGTGAAGCGGATGTTTGAGGCCGTTGGCAAACGTGTCGTCTACCTTAAGCGTCTTTCCATGGGGAGTTTACAGCTTGATGAGGAACTCGAGCTTGGTGAATACCGTGAGTTGACGGCGGAGGAGCTTGAACAGTTAAAGGCGGGCCAACCGGCTGAATGATGGCTGGACACAAAAAATGAGGCGGACAATATTGTCCGCCTCAAAGTATTTTACATATCGATCTTGTTCGGGTGGTCGTTCTTTTTACGATGACATCTTCACCTTTTTACTTGTTGTCGTCCAAAGGCCTCGGCTTGGGCTTTGAACAAGGTCATTGTATGCTAAGACATTTAAATCGCGCTGCACAGTTCGAGGAGTGATGCCAAATTCTTCTACAAGCTCTTGAGTAGAAACCGTACCGTTATTGCTAATGAACATATAAACGGATTTAATACGGGTTAACATGCGATTTGTTGAAGGTTTCAAAAAATCACTCCTTATTCTTTTCATTGTTATTTTGAACAAATGAAAACAACCGATATGTCGGACAGCATTCCAGCTGTCACTATGTACTTGCTATACCCACCCTATAACTCCTCGGAAACATTAGAAAAAATAAGATGTCATTAGCTTCATTCTACCCCTTTGCAAAAGCAAATTCTAGGAAAAGATACTAATTGACTAAATATTACATTTATTATATCAAATTTTAACAAAATTATTCTCATTGCCTATACAAAATTAATAAAGAGCTGTTCCATTTGTTCATGCTCATATTTTGCCAATAAAGAATGCTTACTATGCACCCAACACGAACGTTGACTTTTAAAGCATAAACATGTTATTTTACTTAAAACGCCCCTTAAATCGTAATTATTACGCTTTATGTGTGGATGGAGGAATTGCTTGATGGCTTGCCGTTACGATGTCATAATGAGGTATCGGGCAGTATAGACTTTTCATACATATCCAAGAGATTTAAATATAAACCAATTCGAGGTAGAGCCATATGAACGATAGATTAATGGAGTTTTTATTGCGCGACGAAGTGACCAGACTTTCTGGCGTCAAAAAACAAGTGTATGAATTCATCGTGAACGAAGAAGATTATCTTGCATCGAAGGCGGACACGGTCGATCAATTCATGAGATTGCTGGTCAAGCATTCTCCGCCCAGGCTTGCAGCCCGTCATTTCAACATGCCATATGGGGAAATCATCCGTTTCATGAATGAAATAGAAGATGAACTGAATGAGAGATTAGAGGAAAGATGCAAGAAAGTGAAGTGGATGGACTACACGGAAAAGGACCAGCAGGCATTTGAGGAATATCATAGGAAGTTATATCTTTTCGTAAATTAATCAATTGGATCATGAAAATGCCCCGGAATGAAAGGGCATTTCAGACTGTAGCCAAACTCGATGAAAATCGAATTTGTCTACAGTTTTTTTTGCTTGTACAAATTTAGACGTTGATTGGAACGTAGGGCACTCGCTTTCCGCGGGCGGTCCGCCCTCGGCGCACTTACGCCTGTGGGGTCTCCCTTGGACTCGCTATTCCCGCAGGAGTCTCGCACCTTCCGTTCCAAACACCTTTGTAATAACCTTAGATAGAACCCTTTGTATACAAACTGAAATGCCCTGGTATGAAAGGGCATTTTTTTTATTTGTCCGAAACCGTTAAACGGGTATCCAGCACAAACATTGTTTGAATGGACCATAAGAGCAAGAATGAGGACGATTTGGAGCTGGGTTGATTGTTAAAATGAGGTCAAATAAATTTTAGGAGCAACTATAATGACTAACATTAAGGAATTCAATGAATTACACTTTTCGAAGGACCTGTTGATATTGGGGAACGCCTGGGATCTATTATCGGCCTTGATTCTCGAGAAATCAGGATTCAAGGCGATTGGAACGACAAGCTGGGGAATTGCCAACTCCCTGGGTTATTCTGATGGCGAAGTGATTGATTTTGAAAGACATTTAAGTATCATTAAACTAATTGCGGATAATGTGAAAATTCCCGTCACCGCGGACATTGAAGCAGGCTATGGTGAAACCGCAGAAAAGATTGTCGATAATGTGTTAAGGACAGCAGACGCCGGTGTAGCCGGGATCAATATTGAGGATTCCCTCAAAAAACAAAAAGGGCTAAGAGATATATATCAACACTGCAGCCTGCTATTAAAAATAAGGGAAGCGTTGGATTATAATGGGTATGAAGGTTTTTACATCAATGCCAGAACAGATACTTATTTTCAAAAAGAAAATCCTTTCCCGGAAACGGCAGAGCGGGCAAAAGCGTATGTGGAGAGTGGTGCCAGCGGAATATTCATCCCTGGAATAACGAACCATGATGAAATAAAGGAAATCACTTTGAATATAGGTGCTCCCCTTAATGTATTATCTTTACCTGGATTGAAGAATGGTAAGGAGCTTGAAGAATTAGGCGTAAAACGTCTCAGTTTCGGGAATGCCCTGTTCGATAAAGCCATTGAATTGTTAGAACGAGATACAGCACGAATAGTAGAGCTAAGTGACACCTCACATTTATATGGGAAGTAAAACCTGAAAGGATGCGGAGTATAATGGCTGTTGCTATAAATCTTTCTTTTGAAGAAATGTGGGAGAAAATCATTGCTTGCGACCCTAAATATGACGGATTATTCTTTACCGCAGTAAAGACAACTAAAATATACTGCCGCCCTTCCTGCAGGTCAAGGAAGCCGAAAAAAATAAATGTGAAATTCTATCATGACATCGATGAAGTTGAAAAGGCCGGTTTCCGTGCTTGCAAACGATGCCAACCGGAAGTTGATGATTCCCCTCAATTAGGACTTGTAAGAGATATCATCGCTTTCTTGGTCAATCAGTATAATCAAAAAGTTGAATTAAAGGATATTGCCAATCATGTCGGTGTAAGTTCCCATTATCTAGAGCGGCTGTTCAAAAAGGAAACATTAGAAACTCCCCGTTCCTATTTGGAAAAAATAAGAGTGGATAAAGCTTCATACCTTCTAACAAGCACAAGTCTAACGAATCTTGAGATTTGCCTTGAAGTGGGCTTCCAAAGCCCTTCAAACTTTTATAAAGTATTTCGCCGTTTGAAAAATTGTACTCCCAGTGAATACCGCAACATGAATCTTAAGAATCGAGTGTAAGCCACATATACGGAAATGGAGGCCCTTATATGAGTGAATTATATAAACTAGATTATGAATCGCCGATTGGAGTAATCGAGATATCAGGAACGAATGATGCCATCCGTTCCATAATGTTCGCTGAAAGGGATATAAAGATAAATATTATGCAAGAGCACACGCCTCAGGTTTTGGCGGAGTGCTTTAGCCAGCTTGATGAGTATTTCAAAGGTGAACGCAGGGAATTTACATTTCCTTATATACTTGAAGGGACCATCTTCCAAAAAAACGTATGGAACGCATTAACAGGAATCCTGTACGCTAACACGGGTTCCTATAAAGACATCGCCGTTTCAATCGGTAATGAAAAAGCCATTAGGGCAGTAGGGAGCGCTAATGGCAGAAATAAGTTAAGCATCGTGATTCCTTGTCATCGAATAATAGGTTCAAATGGGAAATTAACTGGTTATGCGGGTGGCTTGTGGAGAAAGGAATGGCTCCTTCAGCATGAAAGGAATTTTAATTGAGGTACTAGACTCAACTTTATGGGAATCGCCCGGGCCCGGTCAGAGTCAACACCAGAAATTAGCCTGAGTTTCACTCTCCATTGATGGAGGACACAGTTTTATTATTTCAAGTTGCAGTTGATTTCAGAAATCCGCTCCCTTTCCGCCGACTGTCGCCAAGCCGCATCAAAGCAAGCGTCTGTGGGGTCTCGGCTAGCCCGTTATTCGGCAAGTGGTGTCGCAAATTCCTTCCATCCATTAAGGAGAACAGGGAAAAACATGAAGGATAAACTAGTCTTAAAGAGGGTTCGGAATAAGATAAGCCTGCATTTTTTTCATTTAAAACACGTTAGTTGATTGGAACGGAAGGTACGAGACTCCTGCGGGAAAAGCGAGTCCAGGGGAGACCCCACAGGCGCAAGGCGCCGAGGAGGCTCCCGGACCGCCCGCGGAAAGCGAGTGCCTGGAGTGGAAATCAAAATTTTACACCGCCTCAAAAAAACTGTGGACAAAAGGATTTTATCTTTTAACACAAAGTTGATTGGAACGTAAGGTATGAGACTCCCCGGGAAAAGTGAATGCCTGAAGTGGAAATCAACGTTGTGATGAAGGTGATGCTTTGGGCAAATTGGTCCCTGAACATCATGTAGACCTGCAATTATTGATTTCCCGAAGATGATCGCCCAAATTAGACTTGCTAAACGTCCTTTAACCGAATGCACTTGCATTCGCTGAACCTCAAAAACGGGAATTATACTATTGTATAGTTCCCGTTTTTTTTGCTTTTAAGAAAGAATCAAATGTGTGCCGGTCTCTTTAAACGAAGAGATGAAATCTTTAGGCAGATGATCGTCAGTAATGATGTAATCGATTTTATCAAGTGACGATATCCCGATGGTCACGTCTTTGCCGAACTTGGAGCTGTCAGCGGCAACAAAGACTTCTTGGGATAAATCAATGATTTTTTTTCGTGTGTTCGCTTCTTCTAAATTATAGTCGGATATGCCTTTTTCAACGGTTATGCCACTCGCACAAATGAATGCTTTTGAAATATTCAATTCACTGAAGTTGAATAAGTAGTCGAATGCAACGATGGATTGTTCATTTCTCCTGACTTTCCCGCCTATGATCAATATCTCGATATCGCTATGAATGAGCTCATTTATAACAGGAATCGAACTGGTTATCACGGTCAGTTTCTTTTTCTGTTTTATATATTTAGCGATTTGATAGGTTGTCGAACCACTATCGATATAAATGCAATCACCATCGTCGATATACTCACTGCATTTTTGGGCGATGGTTTCCTTTTCTTCTAATTGACTGAACATCCTTTCCTCTATCGTCGATTCCCCAAACTTCGATTGAACCAGCTTAACGCCTCCATAGATCTTTTCAATTTTTCCCTGCCTTGTAAGAAGGTTTATATCCCTTCTGATGGTTTCGATGGAAACTTGCATTTCTTCAGTAAGCTCGGCAATCTTCATCACTTTTCTAATCGTTAATAACTCGATGATCTTCTTTTGCCTTTCAAGAGGAAGCATAAGTTACACCCGCCTATTCTTCATATCTATCTTCCTGATATTCAGTTTAAGTGTACTGTTTACCGCGAACATATTCAACATATAGATGATAAAAATATCATTAGTTGGTCAACAGTTAGTATCAATTTAGTAAAAAGATGTTCAATATTTACAGAGTATTTACAAAAATCTCAAATTCGGTTTACAAAGGGCTTTTATACTAAGGGTGTATTAAAGGAGGTGAACGGTTTGCTAAAACTACAAAATATTAGCAAGCAATTCGATGGAAAATCAGTTTTGGATCATATAAATCTTGAAATTCAAACGGGGGAGATCGTTTCACTATTAGGACCAAGTGGAAGCGGCAAAACTACTTTATTACATATAATTTTGGGCTTGACGGGTATCAATCATGGAAAAATCATTTTCAATGATACCGATTTGAGTAACGTGCCCATGAAAGACCGGGGATTTAATATCGTTTTCCAGGATTACGCTCTTTTCCCGCATTTGAATGCCTATGAAAATATCGTTTATGGATTGAGGAACAGGAAGGGGTCCGTTTCCAAGGAAGAGCTTCAGGAATACATCGATTTCCTGGAATTAACGCCGCATTTGAAAAAAAGGATCAGCGAATTATCAGGGGGTCAGAAACAAAGGGTTTCGATCGCAAGGACTCTTGTAATGAAGCCGAAAATCCTCTTACTTGATGAGCCGCTGAGTGCTTTGGATGGTGTGATCAAGGAATCGATAAAGGAACGCATCAAATCCATTGCCCGCGAATTTAAGCTGACGACCATCATAGTGACTCATGACCCGGAAGAGGCTTTGACGATGTCGGATAAGATTTTGATCATTAATCAAGGGAATATTTCTCAATTTGGATCGCCGCAAGAAATCATCAATCAGCCAGCCAATGATTTTGTTAAGGAATTCATTCTTAAACAGCTGGAGATCAAGAGAGAAAATATTTATAACTTATTCGGTGAAAAGTATGCCTGATGTAAAACCGGCAATGAGAATCATTTATATACCTATCTTACTGCTATTTGCCGCTTTTCTTTTCTTGCCGCTTGGCATGTTGTTCGTCCGTTCTTTTGAAACGGCAGATGGAATCAATCTCTCGAATTATCTAACGGTCCTTTCAAATGCTGAGCTGATGAAGTCATTTGGAAACAGTGTGAAAATCTCGGGACTCACAGCCGTCATTACGACCGTTTTAGCCTTTTTCCTGGCCTATTCCATCCATTGCACCCGATTATATAGGCCATTAAAAAGTGTAATTAAAACCGGGATCCTTATTCCGATGCTGCTTCCGACAATCACATTCGGGTTTGCGATCATCTACTCTTTCGGCAATCAAGGAATCATAACGAAGATTTTTGGAAGGAATCTCTTCGATATATATGGATTTAATGGATTATTGATAGGTTATGTGATCTATACATTGCCATCAGCTTTTCTTCTCATTAATAATTCCTTCAAGTACATGGATAAAAAGTTCATCATCGTCTCAAAATTAATGGGTGACGGAACGATAAGAAGTTTCTTGAATACCATCATACGGCCATTGTCAGGAACTTTAGGTGGAGCTTTTGTACTTTCCTTCATCTTGAGCTTCACCGATTTTGGGATACCGGCTTCGGTCGGCGGGACCTACTCCGTCGTTGCGACGCAATTGTATCAAGTCATGCTGGGTTCCATCCCTGATTTCAATAATGGCGCAGTGATTGCCATTCTCATGCTCATTCCGGTAGTATTCAGTGTTTTCCTATTAAACTATCTGGAAAAACTTAATTTTCATTATGACAAGTTCAGCGATATTGAATTGACGCAGCACAAAGGGAGGGATATCTGTTTTGGCGGTATTTCGCTGCTGGTCTTAATAGGAATGTTTTCTGTATTTGCAGTCATGTTCATTGCACCATTTTTAACTAGTTTCCCTTACGATCTCACCTTCACCTTAAAGCATTTTATCGACACATTCCAATCGAGCGATTTAACGGCAGTCTATAAAAACTCCTTATTCGTTGCCTTGATGACGGCCGTACTGGGAACGTTCATCGCCTTTAGCTCGGCGGTCTTGAATGTCAGGACGCCCCTTAAAGGGAAATCATCAATGGATGTCATTTCGATGCTGACGAATACAGTACCGGGAATCGTGTTGGGTTTATCGTATTTGCTGCTGTTCAACGGCAGCAGCTGGAAGGGGACCTTTGCCATCATCATTCTATGTAACATGGTCCACTTCTTTACGACACCCTATTTAATGGCGAAGAACTCTTTATCCAAAATGAACCCTGCTTGGGAAACCACCGGGAATTTATTGGGGGATAGCTGGTTCGGGACAATCTATCGTGTCATTCTGCCTAACTCGGCATCTACGGTAATCGAGATGTTCAGCTATTATTTCATCAATAGTATGGTGACGATCAGCGGAATCATCTTTTTGGTCACGGCCCAAACCACATTAGTGGCCAGTAAAATTAAAGAGCTTCAGCATTTTGCCAAATTCAATGAAATATTCATCCTGTCTCTACTTATCTTTTTTACAAATCTAGTCGTGAAGCTGCTTTGTGATCATTATCAAAAAAGACAATTCAAACATTAATGAGGGGGATATTATGTCTAAAACGATCAAGATAGCCTTACTTTCTTTAGTTGCTCTAAGTTTGGTATTTGTATTGGTGGGCCGTAACAGCGGCAAAGCGGATGAGGAAAAGGTGGTCATTTATACGAATGGCGATGAAGAAGCCACTGCCGCAATGGAGACTTCGCTGAAGGATGCCGGATACGAAGGGAAATATGTCCTTCAATCATTAGGCTCATCTGAATTAGGAGGGAAACTGCTCGCAGAAGGAGATGAAATCGAGGCTGATGTCGTGACGATGAGTTCCTATTTCATTGAAAGCGCACAGGAACAGCACTCCATGTTTAAGGACCTGTCATTCAGTACAAAAGCATTGGAAAAAAAACCAGCCTATTATACACCGATTTTGGCCAATACCGGTTCCATTTTTGTGAATACGGAAGTGCTTAAACAAAAAGACCTGCCGATGCCTACCTCGATTAAGGATTTAACAAAGCCGGAATATAAAGGGCTCGTTTCAATTCCTAATATCCTGGACTCTTCAACAGGGTGGCTGTTAGTTCAAGCAATAATCAGTCAATACGGTGACGCAGAGGGCAAAAAGGTTCTCCATGATTTAATAGCGAATAGCGGTCCGCACCTTGAGAGCTCAGGTTCAGGCCCGATCAATAAAGTTCAAGCAGGGGAAGTGGCTGCCGGTTTTGGTTTACGTTATCAAGCCGTGATGGCTAAAGAGTCGGGCTTACCGATCAAATTCGTCGATCCGGCTGAGGGGAATTTCTCCTACACGGAATCCGTGGCTGTCGTGAATAAAGATAATGAAGCTAAAACAAATTTAGCGATGAAAATGGCAGAAACGATCAGTAAAGATGCTAGAAAAGAACTATTGAAACATTACCCGGTCGCACTTTATGAAGGTGAAAAGGTAACGGAAAAGAATAAACCGGCCCACCCTATGAAATTCAAGCAGCCCCTAACGGTCGAATTATTGAAACAGCACCAAGAGTTCTTTAAATCAGCACAATGATAAATACAGTGAGGAGTGAAGGAAAATGAATACCTATAAACTATTGACGCCTGGACCGCTGACCACTACAAGTACGGTGAAACAGGAAATGCTTGTTGACCGCTGCACGTGGGAAAATGATTATAAAGAAATCACACAAAAAATCAGATCCCAGCTTCTTGAATTGGCATATGCTGCAAACGGAGAATATACGGCTGTACTTATGCAGGGAAGCGGCTCGTTTGTTGTAGAGTCTGTGCTGACGACTGCACTTTCAAAATCCGATAAAGTGCTGATCATTACGAATGGAGCATATGGAAAACGGATTGTGAAAATGGCGGAGTGCATCGGCCTGAATCATGTTGAATATGGCGTAGAGTACAATGAATATCCAAAGGAAGCTGAAATCCGGAACATTTTACTGGATGATCGCGACATCACACATATAGCGATGGTTCATTGTGAAACGACGACAGGGATTTTAAATCCGATAGAGATGGTTTCGAAGATATCAAACGAACAAGGGAAATCCTTGATCATTGATGCGATGAGCAGCTTTGGCGGAGTGGAGATGAATGTGCCTGAACTCGGAATTGATTATTTGATCAGCAGTGCGAATAAATGCATTCAAGGAATCCCTGGTTTTGGTTTCGTCATTGCAAAGCTTGAGAAATTGTTGGGCTGTGAAGGCAATGCCCGCAGTTTGTCCCTGGATTTATATGACCAGTGGAAAGAGATGGACAAGGATGGGAAATGGCGTTTCACATCTCCAACACATGTAGTGGCCGCGTTTGCTAAAGCGCTGGAAGAATTAACGGAAGAAGGCGGCATCCCAGCCAGATTCACCCGTTATAAAAATAATAATGATAGGCTGAGGGAGCTGATGGGGAAATTGGGCATACATGCATACATCTCACCTGATAAACAATCGCCTATCATTACAACTTTCCTTTTTCCAACTGAAACCTTTGATTTTGGGGACTTCTACAATTTCATCAAAGAGAGGGGCTATGTAATTTACCCCGGAAAGCTGACTGACATAGATACTTTCCGGATCGGCAATATTGGCGAAATCCATGAAGAAGATATCGAGGAACTAGGCAGAATCGTAGAAAAATATATGAAAGTGGTGACAGTATGAATAAGGTAGAAGGAATCATTTTGGATTGGGCTGGAACAGCGGTGGATTTTGGATGTTTTGCACCAGTGAATGTTTTTGTGGATATTTTTAAGAATGCTGGACTGGACGTGACGATGGAGGAAGCCAGAGCTCCGATGGGCATGCTGAAAATCGACCATATTCGTGCGATGCTGACCATGCCAAGGATATCCTCGTTATGGGAGGAGCAATACGGAAGGCCATTCAATGAGGAAGACGTTGAAAAACTATATGCTGAATTCGAACCGGCGCTGATGATGTCATTGGCGGATTATACAGATCCCATTCCAGGGGTTATCGAGACGGTGGAAGCATTAAGGAATCGCGGCCTGAAGATTGGGTCGACAACGGGCTATACGGATACAATGATGGAGGTCGTCACAGCAAATGCTTTGAGAAAAGGGTATGGGCCGGATTTCCATGTAACTCCGGATGCAACCCATTCGATTGGAAGGCCATATCCTTACATGATCTATCGGAATATGGAAAAATTGAAATTAGCGGCATCTTGGAAGGTAGTGAAGGTAGGCGATACCATTTCCGATATGCAAGAGGGAGTGAATGCTGGGGTATGGTCGGTCGGAGTCATTGTCGGAAGCTCTGAGATGGGATTGAGTTTGGATGAGTATACGAGTTTGCCAGAAAGAGATAAACAAGATCTCATCTCTAAAACGGCAGATATCTTTTTGAAAAACGGGGCAGACTTCACCATCAAAACGATGGAGGAACTGCCTGAACTCATAGATCATATCAACCTTCTTATAGCGGACGGGAAAAGACCTCGTTCAAGCTAACATTCAGTGCTAAGAAAGTGCAGCATCTTTCATCCTTGAGGAGGGATGAAGGATGACTGCACTTTTTTTCAATGTTATACATACGCGTGAGGATTTTTTTTGAAATTTAACTCGACTGCTTATTGTAAAAAGTGAGAAAAGAGTGTACGATTAACTGAGAATGATAATCAATCACATTTGATTACCGGGGAGTGGACGTAGATGGAACAGCAGGATTTATTTGATGTAACGGTTATTGGGGGAGGGCCAGCAGGCCTTTACTCCACTTTTTATAGCGGACTTAGAGAAATGAAAGTTAAACTGATTGAATACCAGCCACGGCTGGGCGGGAAAATTCATGTCTATCCAGAGAAAATGATTTGGGATGTTGGAGGGCTGACACCGACTACTGGGGAAAAATTAATTGAGCAGCTAGTGGAGCAAGGTTTAACATTCAATCCAACAGTCGTCTTGAATGAGAAAGTGGAATCAATCACACGTAATGAAGAAGGTATCTTCGTTTTACATACGGCTTCAGGTCAAGTGCACTTTTCCAAGACGATCATTGTCGCGGTTGGCGGCGGAATCCTGAATCCGCAAAAGTTGGAAATAGACGGGGCAGAACGGTTTGAAGTCTCCAATTTAAACTATACTGTCAAGTCTTTCAATCGTTTCAAGGATAAGACGGTGATCATTTCAGGCGGCGGGAATTCTGCCATAGACTGGGCAAATGAATTAGAGCCCATCGCCAAAAAGGTGTACCTGACATACAGGAAAGATAGTTTAGCAGGACATGAATCACAAGCAAGGCAATTGATGGAAAGCTCTGCTGTTTGTTTCTTGAATACGACGATTACAAAATTGATCGCCTGCGACGATCATGAATCAATTGAGCATGTTGAACTGACGAATCACGCAACGGGAGAGGTATCTTACTTACCGATCGATGAAGTCATCATCAATCATGGTTATGAGCGTGATACATCGCTGCTTCGAAATAGTAAAGTGGACATTGCCATTGCCGACAACTATTATATTGAAGGTACTCCTTCGAGTGAATCATCGATGGATGGAATATACGCAGCCGGTGATATCCTTAAGCATGAAGGTAAATTGAACCTGATAGCAGGCACTTTTCAAGATGCTGCAAATGCCGTAAACAAGGCAAAGCAATATATCCAGCCTGACGCTCACGGAGTGGGGATGGTTTCTTCCCATAATGAAATCTTTAAAAAGCGCAATAGGGAATTGATCAAGGAAATGATGAAACCGGCTGGGGTACTTTAATGGGAGCGGATTTCTGAAAGCAGCTGGAACTTCATTGAGGGTTTGTATAATCTGATCGTTGATTTCCACTCCAGGCACTCGCTTTCCGCGGGCGGTCCGGGAGCCTTCTCGGAGCTCTTTGCGCCTGCGGGGTCTCCCTTGGACACGCTTTTCCAGCAGGAGTCTCGAACACCCATTCCAATCAACTGGAATGTTTTTTTAGAAAAATTTTAGGGGAACTGGCTTTTCTTCGGATTTTTCTACAGTTTAAAAGCTCCAGTGCCTCATTGGCCCTGGAGCTTTTAGTATCTTCGAAATTATAGAGATTCTTTGATGACCTTCTTGTAATGAAATACGGATAGGATTCCGAAGATCGAATACAGTGCCGTGTATAATGCCATGACGATGATCATCGGTGTCCAAACTTCGGTTCCGAATAAGAACCATCCTGATTGGACTGCGAAATAACTGTGAAGCAGCCCGACGATTAAAGGAATGCCGAAATTAAAAACCTGTTTTGCTTGGATTCCTCTTAGTAGGTCACCACGCGTGAATCCCAGTTTTCTTAAGATTGTATAATTGGGTTTTTCACCTTCACTTTCATCCATTTGTTTGAAATACAGGATACAGCCGGATGTGATGAGGAAGGTTAATCCCAAGAAGCCGACGATGAACATGATAAGACCCATATTCTTCTTCTGGGTGTTGAACATTTCTAATTGGGAATCATTCACATGTTCTTCTTTAAAACTCATTTTTTTGAATAGATCATTCGCTTTTTCAAGTTCAGCTTCATCCTTCACATCAATGCCGATATTAACGGATGATACTTTTTGGATTTTCGGGTCGACATCCTTTTTCAAACGGTCGAATATCGTTTGGTCTACAATGGCAACGGGCAATCCGCCACTCGTGAAGTAATAGGACAGGAAGGTATCATCATTCAATCCCATATATGTTTGCGGAATCACTTCATTTTTGCCCTTCAGTTCAATCTTTCCGGAATCCTTTAAGGATATGACATTCTCCATCATATTACTGTATCCGCTGAAAAGGGTCTCATCTTCAGCAAGGTTGATTCCTTTAACGGATTCATCACTGATGACGGGAACGGTCATGATGCCCGAATCGAAGTTCACTCCTTCGAGGCTCGTTTCCATTATTTCCTTTACATTGACATCCACTTGAATGACGTCAATCACCTTTGCGTCATAATCAATTTTACTGTCTGATAAAGCTTCTTTGAATGCATCTGCATCTCCCTTATCCGTCATCGAAAAATCGGTAGGGATACTGCTTTGTGCCATTCTCTCCGCTGAGTAGTAGGAGATATAGCTTAATGATAATAAACCGATTGCCAAAGCGGAAACGGTCGTGATGATCGTCAACAATATCGCATTCGATTTCATCCGGAACATGATGGATGAAAGGGACAATACTTCATTGATGTTCAAATAGCCATTTTTCTTTTTACGGACGATATTAAAGATGAAGCTTACGGATCCTTTATAGAATAGGTAGGTCCCGATGATGACGGTTGCCAGAATGACGATCATGGCCATGAAAAGCTCGGTCATCTGTGTAAATGCTCCATCGAATAATTTGGATGAAACGACATAGCCAGTAATGATCAGCATGATCCCGAATATCCCGATGATCATTTCGACCATCGAAACCTTCTTCACTTTTCCTTCCGTCATGGAAGTCACTCTAAATAATGATAGAATGGTTTGCCTTTTAATGAAGGCATAATTCATCAACATGATTAAAAGATAGATGGCGCTAAAAACGAGCAAGGTTTGCACTAGCGGCTGAAAAGAAAATGTAAGAGTCGCGATTGCCTGGACACCCATTATTTTAAATAGGATCATGATGATCAATTTTGAAGCGGCAAACCCTACAAAGATTCCCAGAAATACGGAACAGAAATACAGGATCAGGTTTTCCACACTCAGGATACGGAATATCCTGTTCTTCGTCATGCCTATCAATTGGAATAAGCCAATTTCTTTACTGCGTCTTTTAATGAAAATGCTATTGGCATATAAAAGGAATATGGAAACTATCGCAACAAGCAGGATTGATGCTGCCTTGATGGAGGCGGCCCCTTTCACCGTACCCTCCGCTTCATCCAGCGCAGGGTCATATTGCAAGGTGACAAAGGCAAAGTACAGGGAAGCGCTGAAGATCAGGGCAAACACATACAGATAATAGTTCTTCAGATTCTTTTTCAGATTTCGCAAGATGAGTTGATTAATGCTCATTTTGAACCCCTCCCAATACACCTTGTGTTTTCATGATGTCCTTGAAGAAGATTTGTCTGGATTCTTCACCTTTATTCAATTGTGTATATATTTGTCCATCTTTAATGAAAATGACTCGGCTGCAATAACTGGCGGCCACGGGATCATGGGTTACCATGATGATGGTCGCTTTGTGCTTTTTATTCATTTCGCTCAGTTTGTTCAGTAAATCGGAAGCTGATTTGGAATCAAGCGCCCCAGTCGGTTCATCCGCAAAAATGATGCTTGGATCATGGATGAAAGCCCGCGCTGCAGACGTACGCTGTTTTTGACCACCGGAAATTTCATTTGGGTATTTATCCTTCACTTCATATATGCCCAGTTCCTTTGCCACGCTATCAAACTTTTGTGCCGCTTCATTATTTGGCGTTTTTGTAATGGATAAGGGCAGAAGGATATTTTCTTTGACAGTCAATGTGTCCAATAGGTTATATTCCTGGAAAATGAAGCCCAAGTGGTTCTTACGGAATTCGGCCAAATTCTTTTCTTTCATCCCTGAAATCTCTTTACCATCGATTGTAATGGTGCCGTTGCTGATTTTATCGATCGAGGAAAGGACATTCAGCAAAGTCGTTTTTCCTGAACCGGAAGCACCCATGATACTTACGAATTCGCCTTCTTGTATGCTTATATCAAGACCCTTTAATACTTCTTGTTTATTGAATTTATTACCATAGCTTTTATGGATTTTTTTCGCTTCTAATATATTCATTTGGATACACTCCTTTTTTTCTATATCCTCATTATAAAAGGCCATGTATTTCTTTTCCTTCGTTTGGACGAACAAAGAATAAAAGCATGTGACACTTTTGTCACATGCTTGTGATATTCACGAAATCATTTCTTTTTGGGAAGGTCAAGGTAACGGTCGTCCCGGTTCCAGGCACTGATTTCACATCAATGGAGATGAATAGGGACTCGGCCGCATTCTTGGTTAAATATAACCCCATGCCGGTTGCCGCATTGTCACGATGGTTTGTCGTGGATGTAAATCCTTTATCAAATATGCGGGTTAAATCCTTTGGGTCAATTCCCCGTCCGGAATCCTGCACTTCAAGAACCGTTTGTCCGGCTCGCTCATGGCTATAAATTTTGATATCTGAATTTTCACTGTATTTAATGGAGTTGGTCAAGAGCTGCCTCATGATGAAGGCCAGCCATTTGGCATCACTAAGCACTTCGGTTACGTCCAATTGTATGTCGAAGCCGATTCCTTTTTGAATGCACCATGATCGCAGCGTTTTAATCTCATCAAAGATTATTGTTTCCAAATCGGTTTTCTCTATATACAAATCATTTTCGATGAAAGGCATGCGCCTTTGATGGAGCTGCTGATCAAGAAGAAGATGAATGCGCAGCCACTCATAAGTCAAGTGTGATTTCAGCAATTCATCATCCAAGCGGTCAATCATTAAATGCATCGCCGTCAATGGTGTCTTTACTTCATGAATCCAAGATAATAATTCATCCTTCTCCTGCTCTAAAGTCATTTGACCGATTGCAGCGGACTGCTTCAATAATTCAGTTTGGTTAATGATGCTGTTTTCTATGATTTTTTCGAAAGGGCTCTCTGGTTCGGCTATATTCGTTATATCCAGGTTGTCTTCCCTCACTTCTAAACTTTTATAAAAATACGTTTCTTTTTTATAGCGGAATATCAGAAACATACTGAATATGAGCAAGGATAAAAAAACAATATACAGTATGGGCTTTAACGGAATGGCCGAATCAAGATAGGCGACAAAGATAATGAATAGATGAAGAAGGATGTAAAAGGTGATCCAGCTGAACCTTTCCACGAGATATTTTCTGATCATGCATTTGCCTCTTCTACGGCGATATAGCCCTGTCCGACTTTCGTTTCAATATAATGACCTAAACCCAGTTCATCCAACCTCTTTCGTAAACGGTTCACATTAACAGTAAGGGTGTTATCGCTTATAAAACGTTTGTCATCCCATAGGCTGTTGATCAATTCTTCGCGGCTTACGATCTTGTTTTTCTGTTCAATGAGCTTTTTCAAGATGAAAATTTCATTTTTCGTCAATTCGATTGTGCCCGTCTCGGCCGAAACCGTGTTCTTCTCGTAATCCACGGTGGCGCCGCACCAGGTTTTCAATTCGATCTTTTCCGTATTGTAATTATAGACACGGCGAAGGATGGCCTGTATCTTCGCGATGAGTACATCGAAATGAAAAGGCTTCTGAATAAAATCATCAGCTCCAAGCTGCATGGACATCACCATGTCCGTAGGATGATCACGTGATGATAAAAAGATGATGGGAACATTGGAATGGGACCGGATCATTCTGCACCAATGAAATCCATCAAACTTCGGCAACTGTATATCAATGATGACCAAATCAGGTTTTATGTCCGTGAATTCCTGAACCACCTTACTAAAATCGCCGATTCCGTAAATATCATAAGACCATTGCGCCAATCTATCTTTAATTTCATTGAATAACGTCGTATCATCTTCTATCAATAGAAGTTTAAACAATGGGTTCACCGCACTTTCCAGCTTTTTCTTAAAAGTATATAGTAAAACCTTTATAGGTTCTAGAGGAAGGGGGGACAGGGGAGGTAATAGACTACTGGTTGTGTGTAAACCATTATTATATTAAAATTGACATAATGAATGGAGGAAGTGAATTTATGCCTGATTTTCCTAATTGCCCTGCATGTGATTCAGAATATACATACGAAGACGGAAGTCTTTTTGTTTGCCCGGAATGCGCCCATGAGTGGACGATGGAAGCGGAAAACGAAAATGGTGATCAAAAGAAGGTTATCAAAGATGCTAATGGAAACGCCTTGAATGATGGTGATACCGTTACGGTAATCAAGGATCTTAAAGTGAAAGGGAGCTCATCCGTTTTAAAAATGGGCACTAAAGTCAAAAGCATCCGTCTAGTTGATGGAGATCATGATATTGATTGCAAGATTGATGGTTTTGGTGCAATGAAATTAAAATCCCAATTTGTTAAAAAGGTATAATGATAAAAAACGGCCTAATCCATTGATTAGGCCGTTCTTTATTACGTTCCTTCTTAATAAACTTTGTCACCGTTAAAGATTGAATTCTTAACGACCACATAATCCACATTCCGGATGGCTTCCAACTTGGTACCGCCTGCATATGAAATGGATGACTGAAGATCTTGTTCCATTTCCTTCAACGTATCTTCCAAAGATCCTTTGTGCTCGACAAACATCTTTTTGCCTTCAACGTTTTTCTTTTCACCTTTTTGGAATTCAGAAGCTGAACCAAAGTATTCTTTAAAGGTCTTTCCATCTTTCTCGATCGTTTGACCAGGAGATTCTTCATGTCCGGCAAATAGTGAACCGATCATGACCATTGAAGCTCCAAATCTAACCGATTTGGCAATATCACCGTTCGTACGAATGCCGCCGTCGGCGATGATTGGCTTGCTTGCCGCTTTTGCACACCAGCGAAGTGCAGCTAATTGCCAGCCGCCCGTTCCAAATCCAGTCTTGATTTTAGTGATGCATACTTTCCCTGGTCCAATGCCCACCTTTGTAGCATCTGCACCGGCATGTTCCAATTCACGTACCGCTTCAGGAGTGCCCACATTTCCTGCAATGACAAAACTTTCAGGTAAATGTTTTTTAATATGCTGTATCATCTTTATCACGGCATTGGAATGTCCGTGTGCAATATCTATCGTAATGTATTCAGGTACAATGTTGTCATTCGATAATTGTTCGATGAAACCGTATTCTTCATCTTTAACGCCGACACTGATGGAAGCGATCAATTCTCTTGCATGCATGTCTTTAATGAAAGTCAGTCGTTTTTCTGGCTCAAAACGATGCATGACATAAAAGTAACCGTTTTCAGCCAAGTAAATGGCAATCTTTTCATCAATGATCGTTTGCATATTGGCAGGTACTACAGGTAACTTGAATGTATGTTTACCTAAAGTAACGGATGTATCACACTCAGAACGGCTATTTACTACACATTTTGCAGGAATTAATTGAATATCTTCATAATCAAACACGTTTTCCATGTTATGCACCTCTATATACGAATATTTTTGTCTTTTTTAATAAAAATTGTTCGCCCATTAGGTAATGTACATCATTTTTGACAGTAAGTCAAAATTTTTATTGGTTTTATTCTGGTTTTATTTCAACTTGATGGGAAATCCGTTACAGGGTAGGGAGCTGAAAAGGACGAATGAACATGTTACTTTGGAACGTTGATTTCCACTTCAGGCACTCGCTTTCCGCGGGCGGGCGGGAGCCTCCTCGGCGCGCCTGCGGGGTCTCCCAAGCCACGCTTTCCCCGCAGGAGTCTCGCGGATTACGTTCCAATCAACTTTGTTTTATTTAGATAGATCCCTTTTGTTCACAAACTAGATAATAATTGTTTGCCGACAGCTTTTTTGTGGGTTTGTAAAATGGGAACGTTGATTTCCACTTCAGGCACTCTCGATTTCCGCGGGCGGGCGGGAGCCTCCTCGGTACGCCTGCGGGGTCTCCCAAGATGCCACGCTTTTCCCGCAGGAGTCTCGCGGATTACGTTCCAATCAACTTTGTTTTATTTAGATAGAACCCCTTTGTCTACAAACAAGATAATAATTGTTTGCTAACATTTTTTTGGGGTTTGTAAAAGGGGAACGTTGATTTCCACTTCAGGCACTCGCTTTCCGCGGGCGGGCGGGGGCCTCCTCGGCGCGCCTGCGGGGTCTCCCAAGCCACGCTTTTCCCGCAGGAGACTCGCGCCTTCCGTTCCAATCCCCTTTGTTTTAATTAGATAGAGCCCTTTTGTTTACAAACTAGATAATAATTGTTTGCCGACAGCTTTTTTGTGGGTTTGTAAAAGGGGAACGTTGATTTGCACTTCAGGCACTCGCTTTCCGCGGGCGGGAGCCTCCTCGGCGCGCCTGTGGGGTCTCCCATGCCACGCTTTTCCCGCAGGAGTCTCGTCCCTTCCGTTCCAATCACCTTTGTGTTTTAAAAGAAAAAACTGCAGGTTCGTCTTATTCCGAACCATGTTTAAGACTAGTTTATCTTTCTATTTTTCCCTGTAATCCTTAATGGATGGAAGAAATGTGCGACACTCCTGCCGAATAACTGGCTGGCCGAGACCCCGGAGACGTTTAAGTCGAGGACGCTTGGCAGGCAGTCGGCGGAAAGGGAGCGGGTTCTGAAATCAACTGGTATTTTTTTGTCTACAGTCTGAAATACTTAAGTATTTTCACCAATCAGGACGACTTTTACACCTTTACGTTTTTTTACATCATCTTAACGTTGACCGACATGGCACTAAGTTAAAATGAAAATGGGTAACGAATAAGAATGGGGGGATTGGCATGAAGGTTGAATTACATTGTCATACGAACGTTTCAGATGGTTCCAGTTCTTTTGAAGAATTATTGGAGGTTGCAAAAAGGGAGAGCATTGGCCATTTAGCGATTACGAATCACGATACAACAATGAGATTGCAAGAGATGGTGGAACGGGGTAAGGAAATAGGAATTGAAATCATCCCTGGTATCGAAGTTTCCGGTTATGACTTTGCAAGAGGAAGGCGTGTACATATTTTGGGCTATTTTGTTGAGCCTGGTCATAAGGCCCTTGAGGATTTATGTAATCCACTGATTGAAAAGAGGAATGCAGCTTCTGAAAAAATGGTGGAACGGCTGATTCATGCAGGATATCGAATAACTTGGGATCAGGTATCTAAATTCAGGGGAGGAACCGGTGTTTATAAACAGCATATTATGCTGGCGCTTCGGGAATCGGGGTATACGGATTCTATCTATGGAGATTTGTATAAGAAAATCTTCAGCCGCGGCCAAAATGGGGAAGAGCCGGGCATTGCCTTTATTCCTATGGAGTATGTGGATGCCATACTGGCTGTGAAGGCGATTCGTGCTGCAGGAGGCGTCCCGGTCCTTGCTCATCCTGGACAATACGGGAGCTTCGAAATTATCCCTGATCTTGTAAAAGCAGGGCTTGAAGGGATTGAAGTTCTTCACCCGCATCATGGTCATGCAGAAGAGGAAAGAGCGATTTCATATGCAGATCAATATAATCTCATTAAAACAGGAGGTTCGGATTTTCATGGGGATTATGGGGAGAAGCCGATTCGGCTTGGCAGTATGAGCCCTGGAACGGAATGTGTGAATGCTTTGAAATTAAGGAAAAAAAGCATGGCCATTAATGATGTGGTATTGAAAAATATCGATCTATGAAACCAGGAATTTTGCTGTGAGAGTGGCATGTTTACATGCTGGATTAGGAATTTGAAAGAATGAACATGCAGGGGATTGTATGGAAAAAGATCGATAAAATAAGTGCTTCCTTTCGTTCTGGTAATTGACCAGGACTTTTTTTTTACAAGAAAATCATGATAGCTTCATATTTTCTCATTACACTGACAGTAACAAGGAAATTATATGTAAAGGGGGATTTTTGTTGGCGGAAAAAAACTTTTTAGTGGATCATTTGATATCTGAAATTAAGAGTGGGACCTTTCAATTGGATAAAAAGTTACCTTCAGAGCATATACTCGCCGATCAATTTAATGTACCAAGAATGGTTGTCAGGAAAGCATATGAGCAGCTTCAAGATTTAGGCTTTATCTATTCGAAGCAAGGTAAGGGAAGTTATGTCCAGGAAACCAAGAAACAAATTCCGTTAATTCTATCCGGAGATGTCAGTTTCACCGAGAAAATGAAGGAATTCCAGTTTTCCTTTCAAACGAGTACTATTTTTTGCGAAGAAATTTCTTATGATCGGAAGATTTTTCGAAGCCTTGAGGTGGAAAGTGATGATAAGGTCTTTAAAATTGGCAGGCTTAGGTTAATGGACGATTTCCCGATTGCTCTCCATACATCTTTTGTAGCAAAATCAACATTTCCTGAAATAGAAAAAGACGGTCCGGATATAACCTCCATGTTTCAATATTATCGGCAGCGTGGCTTTGTAGAGTTCGGATCCAGCAGGAGCACGCTGAATGTGATTTTTCCCACTCTTTTCGAACGGGATATTTTGCAGTGTTCAAGTTTGATTCCACTTTTGCAAGTGGAATCATTATGCCGGGATAAGCGGAGTAATCAAGTCCTTGAGCACACGGTCATAATCTATCGGAGCGATTGTTTCACATATGTTATATAAAAACTTCCATTCCAGATATCGATCGAATTCACTAGTAAATGCCTTGAATTCACGAGTAAAAGTACGAAACTCACGAGTAAATGCCCCGAATTCACGAGTAAAGGTACGGAACTCACGAGTAAATACTCCGAATTCACGAGTAAAGCACGAAATTTGAATAGTGCAGGCCCGGCTTTAACAAATTTCATACAAAGATTTACTCTTTCTTAACGTACGTTCACTTGGCAACAAGATACATTGAAGATGTTAGCTTGAAACTAAAACATTGGAGGCCAATGGAATGAGAAGAAGGGAAAGAACCGAGATTTTGATTCAAGGCTCTGAGGACATTGCGAAGGAATTTGCCAAGGAAATAGCCATGAAATATAAAGTTACCGTCATTCAAAAGCCAGAGAGTGCCCTTGTGTTGCTAAAGACAAGGGAAACGGCAAAAAAGAGCTTGTTTTATCTAGGGGAAATGCTGGTGACAGAATGCACGGTCCAAATCAAGGATTCAATCGGGATTGGTATCGTTAAGGGACAGCGGGAAGAACTGGCACATAGTTTAGCGATCATTGATGCCGCTTATGAGGCTGATCTTGGCGAAACAAGGTCATGGTCACATGTTTTAGAAAATGAGAAGAAGAATATACAAAAAAATCTTCAAGAGCTTAATCGATCGATCTTAAGAACCAAGGTTAACTTCGAAACAATGGATGTTCAATAAGAGGGGGGAAAGCAATGAATTTGGATGTAGTTCATGATATACAAACTGTTTATAGAAAGCTTGTAACGGCGACTTCAAGACCTGGAACTTTAGTGGTTTTGGATAGGGAGGCCAGGACGTTGGATGTTCAAATGGAATGCTTATCTTCGACCATCCTGCTTGCACGAACGGTACTCGACCCTGAAGTGTCATTTAAGGTCATTTCAAAGGCGGAGGAGGCCGTGTCAAAAATGATCAATCAGCTTACTTATTCAAAGCCTGTTGATTTGCCGGAAGCGGATTTTATCTTTATTTTACATGATGCCTCCGAGGAGCAAATGAAGGAAGCCTTGAATAAAGCAAAGGTAGGAAATCTTTTGAACCCTCATGAATCGGCGATGCTCATTCTAGAAGTACCGGATGTTACGAAAGGGGACTCAATGATTCTTTCAGGACCGGGAATTCAAGACGAATCATTCTTAAGTCTCCCGAATGTCTCCGCCTGGCTGGCTGCAAGGAACGAAAAAAACATGGAATTCCCGTTAGGAATCGATATGTATTTTGTTGATCAACAAGAGCGTTTAATAGCTTTGCCGAGAACGACTCAAATTAGAGAAAATGGGGGTGAGATTTTATGGGATATGTTGCAGTAAAGGGCGGAACAAAGGCGATTGAGGAATCCATCAAACGCTTAAAGTATGAACGGGTCAAAAAAGGGACGGCCATAGAACTGCATAAGATAGAAGCCGGGATGAGAGGATTGATCGATCAGGTTATGTCAGAAAGCAGTTTGTATGATCAATCACTGGCTGCACTTGCCATTAAACAGGCTGAAGGCAATCCGGAAGAAGCTGTTTTCCTCTTGAGAGCCTATCGATCCACTTTGCCGCGAAAACATGTTTCACGGGTGATCAGTTCTGAAAATATGAAAGTGGAACGGCGGATTTCAGCTAGTTTTAAGGATGTGCCTGGCGGACAGATTTTAGGTGCCACGACCGATTATACACATCGGTTACTAGATTCGGAGCTGGAAAAAGAATCGGATATAAGCATACAAGATTGGTTACGGGCTTTTCAAGAGGAAGATCATTCAACAGAAAATCAAAATGATAGTGCTGATTTAAACTCCCTGCCTAAAGTTTTGGACTACTTAAGAAGTGAAGGCTTATTAGCAAGCTGTGAGAACAATGATTTGCAGCCTGGGGATGTGACAAGGAAAAGTCTGGAGTTTCCTTCAATGCGGAGTGAACGCCTGCAAATTTTAACAAGGGGCCAAACCGGCGCAGTTACATCGCTTGCTTATGCAGTCATCCGTGGATATGGTGCACTGCACCCGACAGTAGGGGAGCTGCGTGTAGGCCAGCTGCCCGTCCATCTCGATCACCCGCTGCTGGACGAAGGGCAAGAGGAAGATAGCTATTATATTGGGGACTTCACAGCAACTGAGGCAGAGATGCTCATTCCGCTTACGGTAGAAAAAGAACAAGGCAAAAAAGAAATAGAGTTTGAAGTCGGCTATGGCATGTGCATGGGACAAAATGAAACGAAAGCAATCGCTATGGGCATCTTGGATAATTGCTTGGAAAAACCAAACAAGGAGTTTCCAAGTCACAACGAGGAATTCGTTCTTTATCATATAGATTCAGTGGAATCGACGGGTTTCATCTCCCATTTGAAGATGCCTCATTACGTTACGTTCCAATCCAAGCTTGATAGCATTCGGAAGTCAAAAGATAAGACCACAGAGCAGGAGGTTGGATTGCATGAATAAGACTTATAATTTTGCATTCTTTGATGAAGGGTCGAAACGGGAAATTAGAAGGGCAACACTGAAGGCGATTGCCATTCCCGGTTATCAAGTCCCATTCGCTTCAAGGGAAATGCCGATTGGACGAGGTTGGGGCACAGGCGGCCTGCAGTTGACATTGTCATTGATCGGAAAGGATGACGTCCTTAAGGTGATCGACCAAGGCTCGGATGAATCCGTTAATGCCGTTAACATAAAAAAACTCGTATCTGATACCACTGGGGTGAGGACAACGGATTGTACAAAAGAAGCCTCTTTAATCCAGTCAAGACACAGGGTGCCGGAAGTGCCGCTGCATCGGGACCAGATATTAGTTCTTCAAGTTCCGTTACCGGAACCTTTAAGGAATTTCGAGCCGAGCGAACATGAAACGAAAAAGCTGCATGCTGAGAGAGAGTATAGCGGAGCATGGCTTATGTTATTTGAACAAATTATGAAGTACGGAATAATGGCGACGGATGCAGACCATCCGGTGATGGTTCACGACAGGTATGTCATGGCACCAAGCCCGATACCAAGATTCGATAATGCCAAACTGGACGGAAATGAAGCACTCATTTTGTTAGGTGCAGGCAGGGAGAAAAAGGTATATGCAGTACCCCCATATACAAATGTATCATCTTTGGCATTTGATGATTATGAATTTGAAATCGAGTCCTTTGCAAATCATTCTTGCATTCTCTGCGGTTCCAATGATGTGTTTTTGGATGAACTTGTTGATGAGGAATCAGGGGAAACGTATTTCCAATGCAATGATACAAGCAATTGCCTTGAAATGGTCAATCAAAAACAATCATTGGGAGTGAATTAAATGTCTGTGCTTGAGGTTCCCGTATTATCAGTTAAACAAATGAGCAAACAGTATGGTAACGGATGTTCGGCATGCAAACATATGAAATCAGGAAAAGTGACGAAAAACTATTGTCACGAATGCGGGACGGTTTATGCCTGCAGAGATCTGACATTCGATTTGTATCACGGTGAAGTTCTTGGAATTGTAGGGGAAAGCGGCAGCGGCAAATCCACTTTAATGAAAAGTTTGTATTTTGATGAAGAAGTGACCGATGGAGAACTGTATGTAGCTGGCTTTGAGGAAGGAAAAAAGAATGTTTTCATGGAGTCTGCCCAGAAGAAAAGATACGTTCGAAACCACCTGATGGGGAAGGTTTATCAAAACCCGATTCTAGGGTTGAAAATGGATTTTTCCTCGATCGGCAATATTGCCGAAAAGTTGATTTCAGCCGGGAACAGACATGTTGGCAGCATGGAATCAAGAGGCGCCGAACTCCTTGAAGCAGTCAATATTCCGATTCATCGAATGACAGAAGAACCAAGGAATTTCTCAGGGGGAATGCAGCAAAGGGTCCAGATAGCCAAAGCATTGTCCAACAATCCTCCCATACTGCTTTTGGATGAAGTCACCACGGGTTTAGATTTATCAGTTCAAGCAAGTGTATTGGATTTAATTAAAGGCCTCCAAAGAGATTTGAATATTAGCATGGTATTGGTATCCCATGATCTGGGTGTAATCCGAATGCTTGCAGACCGTACTCTCGTTATGCTGGAGGGTAAAATAATCGAGCGAGGTTTAACAGATCAAATACTCGAAGATCCACAGCATCCTTATACCCAGCAATTAGTACACTCGCTGCTGTAAAAGAAACTAAACCGAAAATGGGGGAAGAGACATTGTTGCTGATTAAAAATGGAAAAATAATAACAGAAGACTCGATCCTGATGGACCATGATCTCTTAATTAAGGATGATAGAATTTGCCGGATTGCACCTGTGGGAGAAATCGAGAGAAGTCCTGGGATGGAAGTGCTGGACGCTATGGGCGGATATGTTTCACCAGGTTTCATTGATCTCCATTCAGATTATATTGAACATATGACTGCGCCGCGCCCGACTTCTTTAATGAATTTTAATTTGAGCTTAAGAGAAACGGAAAAGGAATTGATTACGCATGGGATTACGACCATGTTTCACTCTCTATCGCTCTATAAATCCACTGAATACGCATATAAGCCCATTCGGGAGCCGGAGAATGTAAGAAAGCTTATTGATTTGATCGATCAAACACATAGGATGAAGCACCTAGTGCGTCACCGGTTTCATGCACGTTATGAAATCGATAATTTGGATGATATTGATAGTCTAAGAGAATATGTTATGGAAAAGAAAGTGCATCTGGTCTCATTCATGGACCACACTCCAGGACAAGGACAGTATCGGCATCTAGAGATTTATCGAAACACTTTAAGAGGGTATAACGATTATAGTGATGAAGCCATTGATGTCATGATCCGGACTCATCAAGTGAAAGAAAAGCTGACGATTGAAAGAATGAAGGAGATCGCACTGCTGGCAAGAGAAAACAATGTTGCCGTTGCCTCACATGATGATGATTCAATAGAGAAGCTTGAATTGGTTCACAGCTTTGGAACGAGTATAAGTGAATTTCCAATCACACTTGAGATTGCCCGTAAGGCCCATGATATGGGGATGTATACTATAGCCGGTGCACCAAATGTGCTTTTGGGAGGTTCTCACAGCGGGAACTTAAGTGCCTCTGAAGCCATTCAGGATGGAAGCATAGACATATTATGCAGTGATTATTACCCTTCAGCCCTTCTCCATTCAATGTTTGAATTAGTGGAAAACCATGGGATGGATCTTGTCGATATGTTCAAGCTGGTTACGATTAATCCCGCAAAGGCAGTCAAGATGGAGGACGAAATTGGATCGATTCGCGAAGGGAAAAAGGCTGACATACTTATTATTGAAAAAATTTCTGGTGATTTCCCTGTAATAACAACTGTGATTGTAGATGGGAAATTGATTCAAAAAACGAATTACAGGATATAAATTCTAAAAAGCGGGTGGCAAAGTGGAGAACATATTGGAGATCAATGATTTATCCAAGTCTTTTATTTTACATAATCAACGCAAGAATATCCATGCAGTCAGCAATATTACGATCACCGTGAAAAAAGGCGAATTCATTGGCATTACAGGCAAGAGCGGCAGCGGAAAATCAACGATCCTAAAATCGATTTATGGTACTTATCGGGTTCAAGAAGGAGACATCTGGTATGATTCTTCACGCTTTGGTGCGATTAATCTAGCAAAAGCAACAGAAAGGGAAATGATTTACCTGCGTAAGCATGAGATAGGCTATGTATCCCAATTTTTAAATGTCATGCCAAGAACGACAGCAAGGCAGCTCGTTACTGGGGCCATCCTTGAAATGGGACAAACAAGGGAAATGGCCAATATCGAAACAGAAAAAATCCTCGGCCATTTTGAAATAGGAAAAGAGCTATGGGACAGTTACCCTGCTACTTTTTCAGGAGGAGAGAAGCTAAGGTTAAATATTGCAAGAGCAATGGTGAAAAGGCCGCGGCTCCTCCTGTTGGATGAACCGACAGCAAGTTTGGATCACGATTCTAAAGTGAAGGTGAAAACCCTGCTGGAACAGCTAATGAATGAAGGAACGACAATGCTGGGCATTTTTCATGACTTGGAGTTCATGAATCGGTTAGTAACTAGAGAATATAGCATGCAGAATGGCTGTTTTACTCAAGCTATTCAAAAAATTTAACGATGAATTCACATAAACTTTACTGAATATTCAGCCCCCTTAACGGCAGGTTAGTATTGTACCGGTATGGTTATATGTGAAGTGGTTGTAATGAGAAATGATCTTTTAATTGGAGGGGAGATTTAACGTGAAAAAATCGATGATGTCCATATTGATGTTAGTTATTTTACTGGTGTTCACAGGCTGTTCTTCTAGTAGTTCAACAGGTGCAAATGAAGATGATACATTGACCGTAGCATGGCTGCCAAATGAATCCGGGGAAGATTTAGGGGAAGCCCGCGATGAAATCGGGAAGATCTTGGGAGATGCCACAGGAAAGAAAGTCGAACATAAGACAACTACGGATTATAACATTGCAATCGAGGCCATTGCTAATGGAAACGCAGATTTAGCATTCCTGGGTGCACAAGGATATATTGAAGCAAACAACAAAAACGATAGTGTTCAACCCCTAGTTGTTCCAAGCGGTGAATCAGGTACGTTGGATGATGCAGTCTATAATAGCTGGCTGGCTGTCCAAAATGCAGATGACTATAAAATGAACGGCGAATACAAAATAGACGGTATCCAAGGGAAAAAGTTCTCTTTCGTATCAAATAGCTCTACATCCGGCTTCAAAGTTCCTTCCACGGGAATCGTTGATTATTTTTCACAGCAAGATAAATTCAAGGAATTAAAGGCCGAGGATTTATTGGAAGGCGGGAAAGATAAATTCTTCAGTGAAGTGCTTTATGGCGGTTCACACCAAGGTTCGGCTGTAAATCTTTTGACAGGGAAAGCGGAAGTGGCAGCTTTTTGTGATACATGTGTCAATAATTATGTGGAGCTGGCTGATGGGGAAGAGAATAAAGCAGGTGCTGTGTATAAGGTAAAGAAGGATGCAGCTGAACCCTTCAACACAGTTGTGGGTAAGACATTCTCACTCATTTCAGTAACTCCAGTTTTGAATGCACCTTTCGTTGTTAACACCGAATTAGTCAGTGAGGAAACACGTGAAAAAATTCTTGAAACGTTGATGTCTGATGAAATAGCCAATAACGAAAAAGTTTTTGTACCGGAAGATTCTAAGTTATCAGGTCTATTTAAACGGGTGAGCGGAAAAGAAAGATTGGTAGAAGTCGAGGATGACTGGTTCAATCCAATTCGGGAATTATCTAAATAAAGGCAGTAATTTGTAGGAGGATCATACATGAAAACATTATTGGAAGTGAAAAATGTCTCAAAACATTTTGGAAATGGTACAAAGGCGTTATCCAATATTGACTTCACTGTGAAAGAAGGAGAGTTCGTTTCGATCATAGGGCCATCCGGAGCAGGGAAATCAACTCTCCTTCGATGCATCAACAGGATGATCGATGCTTCTAGCGGAGAAATCATTTTTGATAATGATCATGTATACAAGGTGAATAAAAGGGAGTTAAAGAAAGTACGCAGGAAAATAGGGATGGTTTTTCAACATTACAATCTTGTAAATAGATTAAGTGTGATTGAAAATACCCTGCATGGACGATTAGGCTATAAATCTACATTGGCTGGAATCCTTGGGCTTTATAGTGAAGAGGAGAAACTTCAGGCTGCTAAATTGCTCCAAATTCTCGGTCTTGAAGATCTAATCTATAAAAGGTCCGATCAGTTGAGCGGAGGACAGAAGCAACGGGTTGGCATTGCGCGGGCGCTTATCCAAAATCCCAAATTGCTATTATGCGATGAACCGATTGCCTCTCTTGATCCGAATTCTTCCAAAGTGATCATGGACCATTTAAGGGATATCTGCACTTCCATGGGAATCACAGTAGTAGTCAACCTGCATCAAGTCGATGTTGCCCTTAAGTATTCGGATCGAATCATCGGTGTGAATAGCGGCAAGGTTGTTTTCAATGGCACAACTCAAAATATAACCTCAAATGATATCCATCAGATCTATGGATCAGATGAAGGAAAGTTGATTTTTGATTTGGGAGGTTCCCATGCCGGCTGATGTTTTTGCAAAAAAGAGAAGAAATTCACTACTATTGTTTTTGCTTATTGGGGCTGCGACGGCAATTTCCATCATCATTACAGAATTCAGCATCGCAAAAGGGGTTACTTCGGTTCCTAAGGCCATACAATGGTCGTTATCGAATTTCTATCCAACAAAGGATTCCCTTGCCAAACTCCCAGACATTTTGGTAAAGCTGAAAGAAACACTTTTAATATCCGTTGCTGCAACCACATTAGCGGGAATATTGGCCTTTGTATTTGCGATATTAGGTTCCAATACGACAAGGGTGAATGCATTTTTCGGAGGTTTTAGCCGTGGGATAGCCGTTTTATTTAGAAATATTGATGTCTCAATATGGGCATTAGTTCTGCTATTCTCATTTGGACAAAGTTCCTTGACTGGTTATTTTGCCTTGTTTTTCGGATCTTTCGGTTTTTTAACAAGAGCTTTTATTGAAACGATTGATGAAGTGAGTTCAAGCTCTGTAGAAGCTTTGCAGACAACCGGCGCAAGTTATCTAACCGTCATTTCGCAGTCTGTTATTCCTTCGACAATTCCGCAAATGATCAGCTGGGTACTTTTTATGATTGAAACGAATATCAGGAATGCAACATTGGTCGGGCTGCTTACAGGATCGGGCATTGGTTTTACGTTTAATCTGTACTATAAAAACTTGAGTTATGACATTGCCAGCCTTGTCGTCATTACGATCATCATTTCGATATTATCTATTGAATTGGTCTCAAATTATGTGAGGAGGGTGATTTTATAATGCAGGCAGAAGGTCCAATCAAACCATTTCCTGCTCCTACTGGCCAGGATTTAGATAAAATGCTACTTGAACGATTATCGAAAAAGCCCTTCTCGAAATCTTCAATCGCGATTAGGTTGAGTATGCTGGTACTGGCAGTTTTGACCATATACGCTTTTGCCAGTTTTGATTATAAGGATGTTAAACTGTGGGACGCGCTGTCATTGACCGCCGACAATTTGAAGACCATGTTTTTTGAACCGCATTTGAAGCACTTTACCTTTTCACAAGCGCTTTATCAGGTGTCGATTACATTAGGTTTAGCCTTCTTGACAACAATATTTGGTGCGATCATTGCCCTGATGTTGGGGCTTTTAGCGGCTGGAAATATCTCGTCCAAGCCATTATCGATTATCATAAAGGGATCGGTTGCCCTGATTAGAGCCGTTCCTACCGTGTTATGGGTCCTCATTTTTGCAGTCGCAGCAGGGCTGGGCAGTGTAGCGGCCGTTATAGGGATGACGTTTCACTCCATAAGTTACCTTGTGAAGGCCTACTCGGAATCCTTCGAGGAAATTGATAAAGGAGCTATAGAGGCCCTGCAAGCAAGCGGAGCGAATTGGTGGCAGATCGTGTTCCAAGTCATCATTCCATCTTCGATCACTTATATCATTTCGTGGACCTTCATGCGCTTTGAAATCAATTTTGCAGTGGCGGTCGCAATGGGCGCAGCGGCAGGAGCAGGAGGAATCGGCTTCGATATGTTCATGGCAAGTGGATTTTACTTTGACTTGAGTGAAATTGGAGCAATCACTTATTTTATCCTGATCATCGCAATCTGTCTTGAAATCTTCGCAACACAAATCAAAAGGAAACTAAAAGTATCATCTTGATACTAGAATGCTGGTTAGGGAAATAGGGGCTCTGCCAATCTATCAACTTGGTGCAGCCCCCGACAGTCACGATCGTTTCATAGCATGCATGAAAAAAGACCACAAAATGACGTGGTCTCTTTGTTTTGTTTAAAAAGTCTCCGGTTGATTATCTAATTTGTCATGAAAGGCTTATATAAGGGCGGTCTTTATTTCTTGAATCTGTTTGATATGCCTTTGTTCATGTAAGGATAATAACTCAATCCATTGATCCAATGAGAGGTCCCCGAACAGGGGATGTTTGGCTTTCTTTCTATTTAACAGGATATCTGAATCCATATCATAAAGAACCTGTAATAATCGATCCCTTGATTCTGCCAGCAAATCCATGAGGCTCGATAATTGAAATGGGGCTGAAGAGGGTGAAATGGCCTCAGGGGATGAGAATTTCCTTGTTCTATCAGTAACGAAGTAAATGTTTTTTTGAATGATATTATTAAAATCCCTTTCCCGAATGCCATTTGCTATAACTTCGGTAAAAACCTGCTCCGTAAGATATAAATGATGGCAAATTTGGGCGATGTTCCATACTTCAGGCACAGGCTTATGGTGGAGCGTTTTTTCATCCAACCCCGTAATTTCCTCAATTAACTGTTTTCTTGATTCAAATAGCAAATCATACTCGATATAATTCATGAGAACTCCCCTTTTGTGACACTTCATATGAAAGCATCACTGAATTTTTTGATCTAGGAAAAAACAAAGGGATATCTGATTGCATAAAGAATGCATAAAAACTACGGGAAATACACCTGATTTAAAGTGGATTCATGATGATTGAAGGAGTGTGACACTATGTTTTGAAGCATGGTTTCTATTTAATGAAGAGTGTTAAAAGATATCTCTTATAGTACAACGAAAAGACATGTTTCACTGGTATACATAATTTGGGGAAGAAATGCAAATCTGGAATCAGGTCTGTATTCCCAGGGACTACATTTTTTCTGGAGCTTTGATACCCTATCATGCCTATGCAAAAAAGTTGAGTTTATGCCTACTTAGAATGCTGCGCCTAGGACCTCCGCTAATGAACCGAAAAATGAAGCTGGCATTCAAAGGGAAAAGAATCTAAAGAAGCTGGACATTGGAATTTATTATATCTGAATTATAGCACAGTTAATATTTTCCTAGAAATGATTATATGAAAAGAGACGGAAGTTTTCCACATCGACTTTTTATACTAACTAGAGAAAAGTTGCTAACGCAATGGGAAGCTTATAAACTGAAGGTAGAAAAAATCAACTAGGTGGTGAATGCAATGGCTAAAACAATAGTTGAAAAACTGAATTTACATAAATATGAACGGGTGGCAGTCCTGAATCAGCCAGCCGGGGTGGATTATTTAGCAGAGCTGCCGGATTACGATACAAAGCTTAATGAAAGTGCCTATGATCTTATATTTGCCTTTGTATTGGATATGGATTCTTTAAAGAGAATCGTGGATAAGGTGATTGAGAAAAATCATTTAAGTAAAAACGGCTATATTTTTTTTGCGTACCCCAAGAAGGGGAATAAAGAATATGCTACATATATTCATCGTGATGATCTGATGCAGGGCCTTGGTGCGGATGATGAAGGGTATGTCGGCTCGAGTGACCTGAAGTTTGCGCGTATGGTTGGGTTGGATGATGTCTTTACGGTAGTCGGACTGAAAGAAGATTCAAAAAATAGAAACCGTCCATCTACCAAAGCAAGCCAATCAGTAGATGATTATATCGGCATGATTTCTGAAATTGAGAAAGATTTGCAGGACTCCCCTGATTTGCTTGCGTTCTATCAATCACTTACGCCAGGGTATCGCAAGGATTGGGCACGTTACGTGTATAGTGCAAAACAAGAGGCGACACAAGTGAAACGGCGCCAGGAAATGAAAACGATTTTAGGAGAAGGTTACAAGAGCAGGGATCTATATCGAAGGAATAAATGAGGGTGGGGAATGTCTTCCATTCTCTTTTTTTTCTGTTCTGTTCACCCTATCAAAAGCATATACTAGACCGAATCCAAACTTAAATCGTAATAATTATGATTTGTGAGGTGGTTAAATATGCTTTTGAAACGCTACACGGGAAATTTGCTGTTATTGATTCTGCTGTTTTTGCTGCTGGCATTCTTTTTTCTAGGCGATGTGTTCATTCCCAAAGCGATTGATTTCTCCGACTACCCGATGCTTCACTCTGTGTTCGTCGTGTTTTTGGGATTGTTTTTAGAATCGATTCCTTTCCTGTTCCTCGGGGCCATTGCTTCATCATTCATCCAGTTGTTCATCAGTGAAGAAATCATTCAGCGGATGATACCCAAAAGCCCCCTGACGGCCATTTTTGCCGCGATAGCGGCGGCGCTGATCATTCCGGTTTGCGAATGTGCAATCATCCCGGTCGTCCGGAGATTGATTCAAAAGGGTGTCCCGGTCCATGCAGGTGTGGTCTTGCTCGTAACAGCCCCAATATTGAATGTCATCGTGTTTGGCTCAACTTATTATGCGTTCCAAAATAATCCGTCCATTCTATATGGAAGAATCATCCTTTGTGTCCTGACGGCCATAATCGCAGGTTTATTCATTCATATATTCAGCACAAAAGATGTGGTGAAAGAGGACAAGGTGGAACTGGTACAAGGGCATGAACATGATATTCAGTCGAGTAAATGGACAAGCTTCATTGATCATACTTCGCAGGAGTTTTTTATGGTCGGCAGATACTTTATCATCGGGGCCTTGTTTGCCAGTCTATTTCAGGTGTTCATGGATCGGTCCGTAATGGCCGATATTGGTCAGGCGCCAATAAAAGGCACGGCGTTGATGATGGGAATTGCGTTTGTGCTTTCACTCTGTTCATCAGCTGATGCATTCGTAGCGGCCTCCTTTTCCCATAGTTTTCTGCCAGGCTCCATACTGGGATTCCTTGTATTTGGCCCCATGCTGGATCTGAAAAATGTTTTGATCATGATGTCCTGTTTTAAACGGAGCTTCGTCGTCACGTATGTCCTGCTTATTTTCGCAGTCGTCTTCAGCCTATGCCTGATTGCAGGCATATTGATCAGTAAGGGGGGCTTCTGATGAAACGTTTTTTTATCCAAAGACTTGAAGGGTTGCTGCTGCTGGGATTGGGCCTCATGATCTTTAAATTGTATGTTTCAGGATATTTAACGAAATTGATTGCACCCAAGATGGTCCCATATGCATTGGCGGCACTTTTTGCTTTTTTAGTGATCAGCCTGCTCCGAATGAAAAAACAAAAACAGGGTGAACAACATTGTGATTGCGGATCGAATGGTGAGTCTTCCTCCTCCGCACTGGTCCTGAAATATAGTTTGTTCTTCCTTCCGATTCTTCTGGGCTTCATCCTGACCGACTTTACATTAAGCGGGGAAGTGCTGGCGAAAAGGGGGATGGCGAAGCAGCAGGCACAGATGGTAAGTTCATATGATTCAGGGAAACATGCGAATGGGGAGAAAATCTCCGTAACCGATGATAATTATTTTGAAGTACTGGATTATTTACTGAACAACCTCGATACGATCGAGGGGAAGGAAATAGAGATTTCCGGATTCATATACCGTGAGGATACATTTACGAAAAAACAAATGGCCATCTCCCGCCTCTCCATGTCCTGCTGTGTGGTCGATGCGACGTTATACGGATATATGGTCAACGGGAATGTGGAAGGAATGAAGACGAATGATTGGTATACGATTACAGGGACATTAAAAAAAGGAAGCTATAAAGGGGAACCCGTACCGGTGATCGATTTAAAAGATTCGAAGAAAATAAAGGCACCGGAAGAAGCTTATTTATATGAAAATGTACAAATCATTCAGTAGGATTGGAAAACCCGGCAAAAGGATATTTTGCCGGGTTTCGGTGCCGAAAGGGGGACATTATTTAGCGGAACCCGGAAACGGACGTAAAATCGTGCGCTGCGGGCGGAAAATCGAGAAATGGCGCCATTTGTTCGGGAGCACGTAACATAGTATAATGGCCTTACCATGGATAAGAGTGTAAGGGGGGATAATCTTGTCTTCAAGTAATCGAAACAATCAAATTGGTCCGCCGCGCTTTGCCATTGCCGTTCACTCTTTGGTTTGGCTCGCACAAAGCGAAAAGCTCCTGACAAGTTCGGCAATCGCCTTAAAGGTGAAGTCACACGCCACTTTTTTAAGAAGGGTGATGGCACAGCTTGCAGCTGAGGGGATCGTCGAAACAAAGGAAGGAAGGGAAGGCGGTTATAGTCTGAAGGTGCCTGCCTCTCAGCTTACTTTGGCGGATGTGTATCAAGCGGTACGGCCGGAATGTCTTGTTTGTATGGAAACGAGCGAATGCGGTGAAGTCGGGAAGCAGCTAGATACGGCTTTGGAGGAAATCATGAACGAAGCCGAAAAGGAAACATTGCGCCTGCTAAAGGGCTATACATTGGAAGAATTCATGAAAAAAGTCGACTTCACCAATTTTGAAAATGAGTGTCTGGGCTAATATCCTTGCAAGAGGATACCCAGGATTATATAATGTGCTTAATGCAATTGCATTTAAAATGAGGAGGTATTTACATGAAGGTGGAAATTTGGTCGGATTATCAATGTCCGTTCTGTTATATAGGTAAGCGTCGATTCGAAGAGGCTTTAAAGCAGTTTGAAAATAAAGATCAGGTAGAGGTCTCATTTCGCAGTTTTGAGTTGAACCCAGAGGCTGAGCGGGATATCAATATGACTCAAAATGAAATGCTGGCCAAGAAATACGGCATGTCTCAAGCGCAGGTGGAAGCGAACAGCCAAAACCTGACTCAACAGGCCAAAGAATTGGGACTCGATTATCATTTGGACAAAGTGGTCTTAACGAATTCGTTCGATGCCCACCGCTTGATGCACTTTGCTGAATCAAAAGGTAAAGAGAAAGAAATGAATGAGCGACTATTTAAAGCTTACTTTACGGAAGGCAAACATATTGGCGATCACGCTACATTGGCAAGTTTGGCTGAAGAGGTTGGCCTTGAAAAGTCCGAGACGGAGTCCATGCTGGCAGGAACGGCATTCACGGCAGAGGTTAGGGGAAATGAGCAAGAAGGAAGCCTGCTAGGAATTACAGGTGTCCCATTCTTCGTCATTAATCGCAAATATGGAATCTCCGGCGCCCAGCCAACGGAAGCATTCCTCGATACGCTAAAAAAAGTATGGGCTGAGGAAAATCCGCTTACGATCGTGAATGATCCAGCAACAGGCGACGCTTGTACGGACGGTTCTTGTAACGTAAAGGAAAAATAGAAGATGAAGAAGGAGATCCGAAACTGGGGTCTCCTTTTTTACTTAAAAAGGAAATGTCATGTATGGCAAAGAATATAGTGTACAGGATGGCTTTTCCAAAAAAAGTCCGAAATGAAAGGGAGTTAAAAGATGTATATAATGATTGGAATACTAGTCTTCGTGATTGCATGTGCAGTAATTGCCAAACTAATTTCCTATAAATATTGGACATGTATTTATACAGCATTCGGGAATGAAAATTATTATAAGGCAGTTGCGAAATTGGAAAGGGAAGGGATACCATTCAAAACGAAAACGCCTATGAATTTAGGCACTGAAAACTTTCAGAATCGCCATGAAACCACTCAATATGATGTTTTTGTAAAAAAAGAACAGGAGCATATTGCCCAAAGGGCGATAAATAAGAATTAACAAAGGGAAAATCATTGAAAATTGCTGTCCTGATGGCAGCTTTTTTGTATTGACTGAAAAGATAAGATAGGGAATTGAAGCAGTCCATGTTTTGCTTTTTTGGAAACTCACGAGTATTTACCCGAAACTCACGAGTAAAAGCCCGAAACTCACGAGTATTTGCTCCAAACTCACGAGTAAAAGCCCAAAATTCACGAGTATTTGCTCCAAACTCATGAGGGCGGGACTTATGAAAAGCAAAATGCTGCTAATCCATCTTTCCACTGAATTTATATAAGATAAAAGAAAGAAAAAGCGTTGTTTTTGATATGGAATCCGTTTTTTATAGTTTCAAAGACTGAAAATTTGTATAATGGGTGAGATGGATTTAATTGAATGTACATATAGGAGGGGCATGGATGAGTAAGCTAGATGGCAGGACCGTTGCTTTATTGGGGGCGCGGAAGACGGAAGAACTTAGTAAAATCGTTCAAAATCTTGGGGGAGTCCCGCTTGTTCGCCCGGCACAGGGGACGGTTTTCCTTGATGATTCCCATTTGGAAGAGGATGTCACCCGGTTGATGGCAGGGGAGTTCGATTGGATCATTCTCACGACGGGAGTGGGGACGGAATTATTATATAAAACGGCAGTGAAGATGGAAGCGGGAGATCGTTTCATAGAGGCTTTGCAGTCTATGAAAATTGCAGCTAGGGGCTATAAAACGGTGAATATGCTGAAAAAGCTTGGCCTGCAGCCATTAATCCGTGATGATGATGGCAGTACGGCAGGGCTTGTTCGCAATCTGGAAGGCCATCTGCCTGGAGGTGTAAAGGTCGCTTTGCAGCTGCACGGCGATCCGGCGCCTCTTTTGATGAATTGGCTGGATGAACAAAAAGTGGAACATAAAGAAATCCTGCCATATGAACATATAGCGCCTGAAAAAGAAACGATGCAGCAGCTGATCCAGGAAATCCTTGAAGGCAAAATCGATTCGGTTGTGTTCACGAGTGCACCACAGCCGCGAAATTTAATGAGATTTGTCCGTGAACAAGGTGTGGAGGATAAGATAATCGGCCTGTTTGCATCAGATGTAATTGCTCTTGCGGTCGGAAAGGTAACGGCGCAGGTGGTGATCGATGAAGGAATAGAGCGGGTCATTTATCCTGAAGATCAACGGATGGGCAGTGCAATGGTGGAGCTGGTGAAATATTATCAGGGAATGGCAAACAGATAGGGGTGAGTGCGGCATGACCAAGGGCAAGGTTTATTTTGTTGGTGCAGGTCCGGGTGATGTGGGCCTGATTACCGTAAAAGGCCAAAAAGCGATTGAAAAAGCGGACGTCATTTTATATGATAGATTGCTAAATCCCAAACTGTTGGAGGCAGCCGCCTTCGAGTGTGAATTGATATATTGTGGCAAGACACCTTATACTACTGGCATCAGCCAAGGGGAAATCAATGAGCTGCTTGTTTCCAAAGCACTGGCAGGGCATCGGGTCGTCCGTTTGAAAGGCGGTGATCCTGCCGTTTTTGGAAGAGTCGGGGAGGAAGCGGAATCGTTGAAAGAAGAGGGAATCCCATTCGAAGTCATTCCGGGGGTTACGTCCAGCATTGCTGCATCCATGTACGCAGGAGTACCCGTCACACATCGGGATTACGGACGTTCCTTTGCGATGGTGACGGGCCATGATCAAACGAAGAAGGATATATGGAATGGGCTTGTGAGTATAGATACGGTTGCCTTTTATATGGGTGTGGCCAACCTTCCGTCTATCCGCGAAAATTTGATCAATCATGGAAAGCCGGGGAATACACCGGCACTGGTCATTCAATGGGGCACTTATGGAAGACAGGAAAGTGTCGAGGGGACCTTGGATGATATCGTCGAACGGGTAAGTGGAAGGTCGCTTGGCAATCCTGCAATCACCTTGGTCGGGGATATCATTTCACTAAGGGGAAAACTGCAATGGTTCGAAAAGAAGCCGCTTTATGGACAACGGTTTTTAGTGGCCCGGACGGGGACGGCAAAAAGTGCCTTGGCGGAAGCCCTGTATGAACTTGGCGGCGAAGTCATCGAGTTTCCTAAATGGAATGCGGCAAAAGTGAAAATAGAAGAAAGTCAGCTGCTCGCTTTTCTTTCGTATGATCGAATTCTCTTCACCTCGCCTGAAAGTGTCCATGGATTCTTGGATTCACTCACTGAACATGCTATTGATTTCCGCCGGATTTCTTCTAAACTATATGTGTTATCAAGGAAATCGAAAAAGGCTTTACAGCAACGGGGTCTGACGGCCGAGCTCAAATCCGGGATGCCGGATGCCGGAACACTGTTAGTTGTTGGGGATCGAAACAGAGATCTTAGAGATCCGGCACATGGGGACGGAGACTATATTCAATCAATCACTAAATTTGTCGATGAAAGATTCCTTGAAATCTTTCCGAGAATGCTGGATGGGAAAGCTGTAGGAACGGTATTATTTTCGAATCGGCATTCAGTCGATATGCTGATGCAATATGGGAACAAGGCAGACGTGGATGTTGAAGCGCTGCTAAAACAAGCCACCATCGGGGTGATCGGGGAAAGTACCGGCAATAGACTTCAAGACTATGGATTTACATCTGATATGATGCCGAAAGAACCGTCTGTCGAACAATTGGTGGATTTGATCGTGAATAGGAATGTGTGTTAGGCTCTGATAAAAACAGAGTCTATTTCCTTTGGAGGGCGTCGTTATTCACCTTCTATTAATATTGTTGGCGTTCAGTGTTGGGGCCAATCGTGTTATCATTTAATTACGGGACATCACGGAGTACGAAAAGCCCTCACTTACTGCTTTTATTGGCCGGAATTCATTCAAGGACAGGAGGTGACTTCATGTTTAATATTGGTGATATTTTATGGCAATTATTCTACCTTGCCCTACTTGTTCTGTTATTCTTTATGGTTGTGAAGGCGGTCCGTTTCTTTATAAAGCATATGACAAAAATGAATAACCTGGAAAATAAAAGAGATGAATTACATGAACGATTGAAAAAGAAGGATGAATGAAGGCGAGGCAGGGGGAGCGTTGGACGATTTCACCAAATGGACACTCAACTTTGAGGAGTATGGAATAAAAAGTCTTTTATTCCTTCACAGATTGGGTATTATATATACGTGACTTTTCCAGGGAGGCGAAGTAAATGAAACGGACATGGGAATACGTATTAAGTATCATAGGCGTGAGTATCGCTGCGATTTTTTTAATCGTGACGATCATAGCGGCCGTCTATCTCAACAGTATCGATTTGAAAGAAATGGTGGACTACTCATTAATGTCAGATTCTGAGTTTTCCTCGTCTGAGGTAGATATGTCAATCAAGTTATTCATGGGCATGCTTTGGGTGGGGATCATATCGCTGTTCATTGCCTTGGCAGGCGGTTTGATCGCTATCTTTCTATTAAAGGGCGGCAAGGCGAAGGGAGCCGGAATCTTATTGATCATTACGGGCATTCTGACGATTTTTCATGTTTGGCCGCTTATCTTCTTCATCATACCAGGTATCATGTGCCTTGTAAGGAAGCCGAGGGAAACGGTGGAAGTGATCGAATGATCCGGCATCATACATAGTTTTGTGATTTGAAAACAAAGGAGCTTTCCGTAATGCGGGTAAGCTCCTTTTATGCTGTAAGGATATTTAAGGAGAAAATACCTTATTATACCTGAAATCACCAGTCTATCATGTTACTATTATTATAGATTTAAATATAAATAGACTGGAGTTCGATCGATGAAGATACCTTTAATGAAGATTGGGGCACTGACCTGTTTAACACTCGGTTTGTTCAATGGACAGGCTTTTGCGGAGTCTGGAATAACCAATGCGTGTTCATCATTCGGTGAGATTCAACCCAATGAAAATCCTTCCCATAAGCAGATCAACTGCTTACTGACGAATGCGGCAATAGAGGCTGAAATCCCCCCTGAAGTGGTAAAAGCGGTGGCTACGCAGGAAAACGGGGATTGGAGGCAATTTAATGAGGATGGTAAACCGATTATATCCGACGATGGCGGCATCGGTCTAATGCAGCTTACCAATAAAAGTGGGTATGACCAGAAAAATCTGGAAAATGACATAGTCTACAATATCGGGGCAGGCGTCGAGGTCCTGAGTGGCATGTATTCAAGAAGGGATTTGCCCAAGATCAAAGGTGCAGGACGCAGGGTCATCGAAAATTGGTATTTCCCTGTCATGGCTTACAATGGGACAAAACCGGTGAACAGTCCCCTTTACCAGGAAAAGGGAAAATAAATGTGAATGCGTACCAAGAGGAAGTTTTTGCTGAGATAGAAAACCAAAGTTATTTGAATGATACGAAACTGGCAAAATATCCATTCAAAACTTCGGACTTTCAATATGATCGGGAAAGCACGGAAAATATCGTCTTTAAAAATCTTGAATACACCCTGACAGATCAAACGCATGACTCTGTTTATTGGTTCAGGGCAGGAGACAGAGTGGTGACGACATCGAGCGCGAATATCAGGAAAGAAATAAGCACTACGGCAGGTGCAGTAACTGTTCCGCCAAATACAAGCTTGATCATCACAGGGAATTTTGACTATCACGAATCTAAGGGAAATAAATTTGTCTTTTACCCTGTACAAACGGAAGACAAGAGTATTAAGGGGTATGTTTCATCAGCTTACATCTCCAATCGGCCATCGATTGTCAAGGATACGAATAAGCCTGTGATTTCAGGGACTGCCGGTAAATCAATTCCATTCAACTCAACTTTCAATCCTAAAACCGGCGTAAAGGCGAAGGATGATAAAGATGGTGACTTAACGAATGTCATCCGAGTTGAAGGGAAGGTCGATACCAAGAAAGTGGGCACCTATAATTTGACTTATACGGTAGCTGACAAAGCTGGGAATGTTTCCAAGGTCACAAGGAAAATAACCGTTTATGATCAAGTCAAGCCTGTGATTTCAGGTGCCGGGAACAAAACCATCAAACTTAATTCTTCATTCAATCCAAAAACAAAAGTGAGTGCCAAGGATAATGCCGATGGAAATTTGACTAGTAAAATCAAAGTGACGGGTACAGTCAATACGAAGAAAAAGGGGACCTATACATTGAAGTATACGGTCACAGATTCATCGAAAAATGCGGCGACGGTCACAAGAAAGATCACGATAGATGGCACCAAGCCAGTCATCTCGGGAGCCAATAGTAAAACCATTGGCTATTATTCGACATTCATCCCTAAATCGGGCGTATCTGCGAAAGATAACCTGGATGGCAACATGACAAGTAAAATAAAGGTGACAGGTACGGTGAATACAAAGAAAAAAGGTACGTATACATTAAAGTATACAATCACTGATTCATCGAAAAATACGGCGACAGTCACAAGAAAGATCACGGTAGACAGCACAAAGCCGGTCATTTCCGGTGCCAAGAGCAAAACCATTGCCTATAACTCGACATTCAATCCTAAATCAGGTGTATCCGCAAAAGATAATCTTGATGGAAGCTTAACAAGTAAGATCAAAATAACAGGGACTGTGAATACGAAGAAAAAAGGAACCTATACATTGACTTACACAGTTACGGATAAATCGAAGAACAAGGCGGAAGTAAAAAGGAAAATCACCGTTAAATAGAAGGCCAAAAAGGATTCTCTGAATAGAAACATGTTTAGAAAGCATCCTCATCACCTCAAGTTTGAATACTTCTATTTTAAAACAAAAATGGCTCTAGGCAAAAGTGTTCTATCTAAAATTAAAACAAAGTTGATTGGAACGGAAGGTACGAGACTCCTGCGGGAAAAGCGAGTCGAGGTAGACCCCGCAGGCGAAAGCCGAGGAGGCTCCCGGACCGCCCGCGGAAAGCGAGTGCCTGGAGTGGAAATTAACGACCAAATTGTACAAGCCATAAAAAAATGTAGACAAAATCGATTTTCATCGAGTTTGTCTACAGTCTGCAAGGATTCCCTGAATAGGGGAATCCTTTTTTGATGTCTGAATGTGTTTGGCTGCAAGATAGGCATATATAATAGTAGAAAGTGTCCTCAAGGGTGGAGCAGGTATTGATAAAAATGTTATAATTGTAAAAACATGTAATGACAAGTGATCTGAAGGGGGATTGTTTATGGGCAAAGAACACGGGCATGTGAACTGGATGGATCAAATTTTTAAGGAATATGAAAGAGAAGGCGGGCTGAAGAATAATCCTGGCTTTGGTAAACCGCTTCCGGAGTCGGCGCTGTCGGGAAATATATATGACAACTTCTTGACGAAGGCCAAGGATGCCGGCTTCCTTCCGCTTTGGATAAAATGGCAAAAAGAAATTCGGGAAGAGCTAGCCGAATTGGTTCGATTGAAAAAAATGAATGGAACTGAATCTGAATTAATGAAACGAATGGATGAAATTAATGAGAAAGTCCGTACATATAATGCGATTTGTCCAACCCAAATGCAGCGTAGGGAAATAGAGTTGGAAAGCATCGAAATCCAGTATGAAAAATGGAAGTAAATGATAATGTGTAAAATGTGGGTATTTGTATGAAGTGATCATGAAAGGATTATGTTATAATGGCATGAATAAAAAACAGAGAGAGGGACTTCGAGTGGAAAAAAGAAAAGAAGTTTTTTCATGGATAAAAGCGATATTGATTGCAGTCATTCTAGCTTTTTTAATTCGAACGTATATTTTTGCACCGATTGTCGTGGACGGTGAGTCAATGATGCCGACTCTGCAAGACCACGAAAGAATTGTTCTTACCAAGTTTGGAACGAATATCGATAATATAGACCGGTTTGATATTGTCGTTTTTCATGCAACGGTAGATAAAGATTATATAAAAAGGGTTATCGGTCTGCCAGGTGACCATATTGAATATAAAGATGATACGCTTTATATTAATGGGAAAGCTTATGAAGAACCATACTTGGACAAATATAAGAATCAGATGGCATCAGGAGTGCCGCTGACTGAATCCTTCAAGCTCGAAGATATTACAGGCAGCATGACAGTGCCGGAAGGCCAGTTGTTCCTTATGGGGGACAATCGCCAAAATAGTTTGGATAGCCGTGAAATTGGCACGATATCCGTCGATGAAATCGTGGGCAAGGCGAATCTAGTGTATTGGCCGATCAATGAAATAAAGATTGTGAAATAAGAAGAAGCGGACTCGGGTATCGAGTCCGCTTTTATTGTTGCCGATTTTCATCCTTAATGAGGAAACTGCCATACAGGTATTTCAACAAAAAACGTGTTCATTCTTCTTTTTTTTCTATTTTTTTTTTTTGAAAATCAACTCATTTGGGTTAAATTAGGTTATCCTATTAAAAAGAAGTAATCACGTTACCCAGGCCCGCATAAGAAAAGAAAATGGATTACTTTAATAAAGGGTGCTGAGATGGAGTACTTTAGATGGATATAGTAAAAGATTTAATATCAAACTATGGTTATTTTGCGATATATGGATTGTTGGCGATTGGGATTATTGGCTTGCCGGTACCTGATGAGTTCATGATGACTTTTGTCGGCTATTTGTCATCCATTTCCGTTTTGAATGTCCAGGGAGCATTCCTTGTCAGTTTCCTGGGCTCGATATCCGGGATGCTTGTCAGTTATTTCATCGGGAAAAAGGTGGGGAAGCCTTTTTTGAGGAAGCATGGTAAGTGGATCAAAATGACCCCCGCGAGGTTGGAAAAATTGGAGAAATGGTTCAATAAATACGGTCCATGGACGATTATCATCGCCTATTTCATTCCAGGAGTCCGTCACTTCGCAAGTTACATTTCCGGTATGAATGGAATGGGGAAACGAAAGTACTTTATCTTTGCAGGAGCAGGGGCATTCAGCTGGTGTTTGGTATTTACGACTTTTGGCTATTTCATCGGTGTGTTAACTTAACTCATTACAACTTACAAAATTTCTTTATTGAATCAGAAAATCCCGTTTCTGAGTATTAGAAACGGGATTTTCCATTTCTGCTTTAATTATTGAGCGGAGTATCCGCCGTCGATGACAAGCTCGGCACCAGTTACATATGATGCTTCATCGGATGCTAGATAAAGCACGGCATTTGCAATATCCGCCGGCTGACCCAAACGTTGTAATGGAGTGGCCTTGATCATTTGGTTCACTAACTCTTTTGATTCTTCTAATTTTTGAGTCATCGGTGTTTCGATGATACCAGGGAATACGGCATTGACACGGACGCCCATGCGGCCATATTGCGTTGCGGCAGCCTTGGAAATAGCACGGACGGCACCTTTTGAAGCTGAATAAGAGTTTAAGCCCATTCCGATTTGAGCTGTAAAGGAAGAAATGTTTACAACTGCGCCTTTCCCTTCTTTAGCCATGTGAGGAACAACGTGTTTCATTCCAAGGAATGGTCCAAATCCATTGATGCCTAACATTAGCTGCCAATCGGCCAATGTCGTATCGTTAATGCCTTTTTCCGTTAAGATACCGGCATTGTTTACCAAAATGTCGATTTTGCCAAATTTAGCGATAACTTCATCCGTCACCATTTTCCAGCTTTCGTCTGAAGATACATCAAGTACAGTACCATGGACGTTATCGAGTTCATTCACGGCAGCTACAGCTTTTTCATTGATATCGGCAGCAATGACTTGTGCTCCTTCTTTTGTGAATAGGTCTACCATTTCCCTGCCCATACCAGATGCTCCGCCAGTGATAATGGCTACTTTATCAGTCAATCTTCCCATCATGATCACTCCTAATTATTTGTTATAACGATGAATATATATTCAAGCATAGTTCAAAAGGTATATTATCAACGAGCAATACTATAACTCCTTCAGGAATCCGTCAAGCATTTTATTTTCCGGCTTGGGAAATGCCTTTTTCTTGCTGGATAAAAATGTACTTCCCATAACCCCCGCGGGTTGAAAGCGATACCAATCTTTCAATCTTCAAATTTTGATACGTAAATGATCCAGATTTAAAATGGCTTTTACCCGTTCTATTTGAAACGTTCCACAAGTAATCTGGTAGAGGCATCTCTTGCATGTTGGGGAGCACCATATGTACAATTCTAGTGATTAAAATTAAATACTGCAATATTTTTGTACTTTGAATACAAATTTTTATAACGACATTCCAATTCTAACTTTTCAGAACTTTTATGTACATAGGAGGTCATCATTTTATGAATAACAGAGTATATCTTTCCTTGGCCATCCCGCTTACGATTTCGACGATGAGTACGCCCTTGCTCGGTGCGGTCGATACGGCTGTGGTTGGAAAGTTGAGTGATCCCGCTTATATTGGCGGTGTGGCTGTCGGAACCATAATTTTTAATACGATGTATTGGCTTTTTGGTTTTCTTCGGGTCAGTACATCTGCTTTCGCTGCACAAGCGGAAGGGGCAAGGGATGAAAAGCAAACCCTGATGGCCTTGATTCGGCCTTTTTTCATTGCAGCGATCATCGGTCTGCTTTTTATCGTGATCCAAAAGCCCATTTTGAATGTATCGTTAGGCGCAATCGGTCCGGAATCGGATGTTTCCGCCTTTGCCGCAGATTATTTCGGCATCAGGATATGGGGCGCACCATTTGCTCTATTGAATTATGTCATCTTAGGCTGGTTAATGGGGAAATCGAGGATAAAAACGTCTTTGTTCATTCAAGTTTTCATGAACGTGATGAATATAATCTTATGCCTCGTTTTCGTTAATGGCTTTTCATGGTCTGTATCAGGGGTTGCTGCCGCTACACTGATATCAGAGATTTCCGCTTTTTTACTGGGCTTGTGGGTCATCCGGAAAGCGGTTAACGTACCGGATTCTTTTTCAATCCGGGAGGGGTTCGATCGGGCTTCCCTGAAAAAAATGATGGTGGTCAACAGGGATTTATTCATCAGGACCATTTGCCTGATCACGGTTTTCAATCTTTTTACGGCCAAGGGAGCGACTTTCGGGACAGAGACCCTGGCGGCCAATGCCGTACTCATTCAAATCCATTACCTGATGGCCTATTGCTTTGATGGCTTCGCGAACGCGTCAAGTCTTCTGGTCGGGAAGGCGATTGGTTCGAGAGATATAAACCTTTATAAAAAAACACTCTCACTATCGGCGCGGTGGGGCTTGTATGCCTCGTTCATACTTGCCGCATCTTACTATCTTTTCAGCGATGAGGTCATTCTCTTATTCACGGATATTCCCGGCGTCATCGAATTGGCCCATGAATATGGACTTTGGATAGTCCTATTCCCATTCAGTGCCTTTATCGGACTCATTTTTTATGGAGTGTTTACCGGTGCGACTGAAGCCGTTCCAGTAAGGAACTCTATGCTTCTGGCTCTGATGGCTTTTTTAATAGTCCAATACGCAGCAGTCAGCAATCATGGCAATCATGGTTTATGGCTTGCATTCCTGGCTTTCAGTTTAGGACGTTCTTTGTTTTTAGCATTATATATTCCAAGACTGAACAGAAAAGTAACAGTGTTAATGAATGACGATAGTCTAATGAAATCATCCTCTTTTTAATAAAAGAGGGTGTTTTTTTATTTTTGTAAGGAATTTTATCGGTAGTTTGATGTTAGTAATAATTCGGGAATACGAAGAATAGGTAGCAAGGCTTGGCGAATGTGGTAGTAAAAGTGATAAAATGAAAAATATATATAAAAGAGGAGTTGTCATATTTTGAGTGAATTGAATTGGCGAGAAGAAGTTGAAAAACGGAAAATGGACTTATTACTGGACACACAAAACTTATTGAAAATAAAAAGTGTACTTGATGAAGAACACCCGACAGAGGAGGCCCCACTCGGTAAAGGGGTGAAGGAAGCGCTTGATTTCATGCTTCAATTAGGCGAAAAAGACGGTTTTACTGTGAAAAATGTCGATAATGTCGCTGGTCATATCGAAATGGGGGAAGGCGAGGAGTTAATCGGGATTTTATGCCATGTCGACGTGGTACCAGAGGGAGATGGCTGGAGTTCGGATCCGTTTGGAGCTGAAATCCGCAATGGCCGCATATATGCCCGTGGGGCAATCGATGATAAAGGGCCGACTATGGCTGCCTATCATGCGATGAAGCTGGTCCGGGAGCTAGGAGAACCTTTGAACAAACGTGTAAGGATGATCATTGGAACCGATGAAGAATCGAATTGGCGCTGCGTTGACCGGTACTTTGAAGTGGAGGAAATGCCTTCGATCGGCTTCGCACCAGATGCTGACTTCCCGATCATCAGTGCGGAAAAAGGAATCTGGGATTTCTCGGTTATCCATCCTGCCGATGCAGGAAATGGCACGAACTCAGACGTGAATGTCATCGAGTTTTCTTCAGGTCGAAGGACGAATATGGTACCGGATTTTGCGACGGCTATTGTGGAAACGGACAACACTGCTGAAGTGGCTGCAAACTATCAGGATTATTTGCAAAAGTACTCATTGGAGGGGCAAGCCGTTCCGCAAAAAAATCAAGTGCTGCTTGAAATGAATGGTGTTTCGGCACACGCGATGGAGCCGAACAACGGAAGAAATGCAGGTCTGCATTTAGCCGTATTTTTAGCTGATCTCACTCTTGATCCGCATGCGAAAGCCTACTTCACTTTCATCAAGGATCGTTTGTTCGAAGATTCCCGCGGAAATAATTTAGGTGTGGCGTATTCGGATGAGCAAACAGGAGAATTGACGATCAATGCCGGCGTTTTCAATTATTCTAAACAAGGCGACAGCTCGATCGGTTTCAGCATGCGTTATCCGGTCACGTTTGAGTGGGAACAGCAAAAGGCGGCGCTGGAAGAAAGGCTTGCGGCATATAATTTGAAAGTGAAGACCAATTCGCATTCAACTCCGCATTATGTGGACAGTGAAAGCTTCTTGATCAAGACGTTGCAGGAAGTGTATGAAGCGGAGACAGGTGATAAAGCCGAGCTTCTTTCGATTGGCGGCGGCACATATGCCCGTTCATTGAAAGAAGGCGTTGCATTTGGACCGCTTTTCCCAGGCAGCGAAGACATTGCGCATCAGAAAGATGAATATATTGATATTGAGGATATGCTTAAGGCTACGTCCATTTATGCACGTGCCATTCATGAATTGGCTAAATAAGAGGCAAAGAGGGAGAAAGACATGGGAAAAATCATTTTTAACGGCGACCTTAAAAGCAGGTCCGAAGTAAAGGTAGATATTGAAGACCGGGGATATCAATTCGGTGATGGCGTCTATGAAGTCATTCGGGTTTATAATGGCGAATTATTTACGGAGGATATGCATCTGAACCGGCTGATCGACAGTGCGAAGTTGATTCAGATGAAAGTTCCCTTTACCATAGCGGAAATCAAAACCCGCATGAAAGAGCTGATCGCTGAAAATCAACTGAAGGACGGTATCGTCTATATGCAGCTGACAAGAGGAGTATCTGCGCGTACACACTCTTTTCCAACTGCAGAGGTGGAACCGGTCTTTGTCGCCTATACAAAGGAAATGCCTTATACAGGCAAAATGAAGCCAGGGGTCAATGCTGTTACCACCGACGATATACGCTGGCTGCGCTGTAATATCAAGAGTTTAAATCTACTGGGAAATATAATGGCTAAACAGCAAGCTGTGGAAGCCGGCTGTGATGAAGCGATCCAGCATCGTGATGGTACGGTGACGGAGGGAAGTTCATCAAATGTCTCAATCGTGGTGGATGGTCAACTTAAAACGCATCCGGCCACAAACTTGATCCTGAATGGAATTACCCGTCAGGTGATGCTGAAGCTTTGCGCTGATCATGGGATTCCCTATGTCGAAGAAGCCTTCACGGTCGAGGACATGATGGCAGCCGATGAAGTTCTTTATACAAGCACTAGCGTCGAAGTGACACCCATCATTAATATCGATGGCCAATCGATTGCAGCCGGGGAACCCGGTCCGATAACTCAAAGACTGCAGAAACTGTTTTCCGAGGAAATCGAGAAGCAATGCGGTTCCGTTAAATAGAGGAATGCCCCTTTGCCACTAATGGCAAGGGGGTTTTTTTATCTGTGTAGCCGGAAGCGAGATGGCCTTCCCCGAATTCCCGATCACGTTAATTACATCGATATGCAATCCTCTCTTTTGACATTTTAAAAAACCAGGAATATACTTGCTAATAACCTAAAAAGTTTACCTATTGCAACAATTTGAGTTGCGTGTAAAAAGGAGTAGAAATAGATATGTCCGACGTGTTGCATCAATCTTCTTCGAGAGGAATAAAAAAACTGCTTCCCTATCTAGGGCCTGCCTTCATAGCAGCTGTGGCCTATATTGATCCAGGGAATTATGCGACCAATATTACAGCCGGATCAAAATATGGCTATACGCTATTATGGGTTATCTTCGCATCCAATTTAATGGCTGTGCTAATCCAATCACTATCAGCTAAATTGGGGATTGCCACTGGAAAGAACCTTCCGGAGCTATGCAGGGAAAAATTTTCGAAAAAAACATCTTTCTTATTATGGATTCAGGCTGAAGCCGTTATAATGGCAACCGACCTAGCTGAATTCATAGGAGCCGCACTAGGGATTTATTTACTATTTGACTTACCGTTAATCACATCGGCAATCATTGCAGCGATTGGTTCCTTTGCCATTCTGGAAATCCAGCGCAGGGGTTACCGGACATTCGAAGCCCTGATCACGGTCATGATATTTGTCGTTGTGATAGCTTTTGGCGCTCAAGTTTTTTATGCAAAACCTGACACTTCAGCCGTTGTTTTAGGACTCTTCACTCCGAAATTCGACGGAGTGGACAGCATTTTACTATCGGCCGGTATGCTTGGAGCCACCGTTATGCCACATGCGATATACCTTCATTCCTCTTTGACTCAAAGAAGGATAGTCGGAGTAAATGATTTGGAAAGAAAAAGGATTTATCGTTTTGAGCTAATTGACATTGTCATCGCCATGCTGATTGCAGGTGCGATCAATGCCGCCATGGTCATCGTTTCAGCTGCCCTATTTCATAAGAATGGAGCACTAGTGGAGGACTTGGATGTTGCCTATCAACAATTCGGGGCCATGCTTGGACCATCAGTCGCGATGTTCTTTGGAATAGGATTATTATTTGCCGGTTTATCGAGCTCATCCGTTGGTGTAATGACAGGTGATGTTGTCATGCAAGGATTCATTAAAAGACATATTCCGATTTATTTAAGAAGGGTCATTACTACCGTCCCGCCCCTGCTCATAATATTATGGGGAGTGAATCCATCCAAAGCGCTTGTGATGAGCCAAGTTGTCCTCTCGTTTGGCATCGCGTTTGCCTTAGTGCCATTGATCATGTTTACAAGTAATAAAAAAATCATGGGCAGCCTGGTCAACCATAAAATCACCTCGGGCGCCGCTTGGCTTATAGCTGTACTTATCATTGGACTGAACTTGTTCCTGCTTTACGAAACACTGTTCAGCTAACATGGAAATGGCAGGGGAGGACCGATTTTTGGTCCTTTTTTGCTGTATTTTTCTATAATCGACCCACAGCTGAAAAAAATACATCCAGGAACTGCGTATGATCCGTCATGGGCTTTTTTCATAGTATGGTAGATTGGGGAATATTCCTGTGGGGATTAGGAGGCCCAAGAAAGGGTATAGGCAATGGGAATTATGGTAAAATTAAAGGGAAAACAGGAAGGAATGGAAATGAACATGAATACTCATTTTTTCTTTGCTTTAGTATTGCCTGATGATATTAAGGCCTATTTAAATGCTGTTACGGAACAACTAAAGCCAGGCTTTCCATTTAAGAAATGGCTGCATCCAGCCGATTATCATATTACGATGGCATTTTTGGGGAATGCTCCCGATACATTGAAAGAGGATGCTGTGGGGCGTGTGGGAAGCGTGCTTGCCAATGAGGCTTCATTCGGCTTGGAACTCGGCGATATTGGCGGTTTCGGCAAGAGTGACAGTCCAAGGATTCTATGGGCAGGCGTCAAGCAGCAAGAAAGGCTTTTTGCCATTCAAAGGAAAGTCTATAATTCCTGTATCGAAGCGGGTTTTGAACTTGATAAGAAGCCGTTTAAGCCTCATATTACACTGGCAAGAAAATTCGAGGGGGATAATCCCTTTTCGCTGGAGGGCGTTCGCCAGATGGCGAATGTGCAGGATATGCATTTTGAAGCAGATCAAGTTGCGTTATATCAAACACATCTTGGAGCTTCCCCTTCATACGAGAAGATTTTCACGATAAACCTCCAAAAATAGAGAGATGGGTGGTGGTCGAATGGCACAGCTCATAAAGATGCAAGATTATATTTCCCGGTATGAGCAGGATATTTATCGTTATCCTACACAATTTGCACGGTTGAAAAAACAGCAATGGGATAGATTGAAGGCTGCTTATAATGCGGGTGAGCTAGATCGGTTGTATAGCGAACATACTGAAAGTAAAACACAGGTCAAACTTGATCCGCCTCAGGAAGATTCGAAGCGCCTGTTTAAAAAGGTGAAAGACATATTCCGCCGGACAGGTAAACAGGAGTCAGAGGCGGAAGAACTGCCAATGCCGAAACAGATTGAAGATCCTAATGTTTTTTCATTAAGATTTCCGTTCCGGCCAGCCAGTCTCGATGAATTAAAGCAAAATTTTTTAAATCAATTGCTTCGTTTTCAAATGAAATGGGGGAGTTCGACGCTTCGTGAAAAGTCATTTGTGGACCAATCATTCTTTTTGGATGAGAGGCTCCGCTTTTTTCTGCAGCGTTTTCCGGATACGTTTCTTGTATTATATAAACCTATCTTTCTTTTGAAAAATGCGCCTGTTGAAGTCGAAGTCATTTTATTGACCCCGGTTGATGCTTGGTGCATCACGTTTCTGGAAGCGGAAGAAGACGCTGCTTTCATCGGGTCAAGTGAACGATTCTGGGTCCGCAGGCATCATAAGCATCCTGACAAAAAAGTGCTCAATCCTTTGCTTGGTGCAAATCGGATGACGAACATCGTCTCCCAGTTATTTGAGCTATATGGAGTGAACATGCCGATTAAAAAGGTGATTTTATCCCGGAATGGATATGTCGATTATCCCGAAGCCCCTTATGATATTACGATATTGGATAAACGGACCTTCCCAGAATGGTTCGAAAGGATGCGGGCCATATCGTCTCCGCTCAAGGCACAGCAGTTAAAAGGGGCACAGGCTCTGCTTGAATATTGCCAAACTACATCCAGCCTGCGACCTGAATGGGAAGCGGAGTATAACCAAACGGATGGAAATCAGCATGCCGCACCTTAAAGAAACGGTGTATTTCATTGTCAATCCAATGGCAGGAAATGGAGAGAGTTTGAAGGTTTGGAAAAAAGCCGAGAAAATACTGCAATCAAAAGCTGTTCCCCATGAGGTGTTTTTTACACGGGAAAAGGGGCATGCGCTAAGATTGACGAAGGAGATCCTATCAGGGACTAAGCAGGATACCCGGATGATCGCTGTCGGGGGAGATGGCACGATCAATGAAATGATAAATGGCGCCATAGGTTTCCCCCACGCTATCATCGGCTCCCTTGCGGCTGGATCCGGTAATGATTATGTAAGGGGCATTCAAAAAACCGAGAGTGTGGAAGAAGCTCTTTCTTTATTTCAGGATAATGCCTTTAGTGCCATTGATATCGGACAGTTCGAGACGAATGGCAAGATGGGGTATTTCGTGAACAGCCTGGGAATGGGCATTGATGCTGAAATTTCCGATGAAGCGGAGCGTTCCCCTCTGAAAAAATGGTTTAATTTTGTCAGAGCGGGTAAATTAATTTATCTGTTCATTTTTATAAAAAAGATAGTGACTTACAAGCCCGGCTGCATGGAATTGATCATTGATGGAGACCGGCATCTTTTGAAAAAGGTTTGGTTCATCGTTATTGCGAACCAGTCCTATTTTGGCGGTGGGATGAAAATTTCACCGATGTCGAAGCTGGATGATGGCAGGTTGAACGTGATTGCGGTCCATGATATTCCTTTGTTGAAATTATTGACCGTCTTCATCACCGTTTTATGGGGCGGTCACCTGAACATTAAAAATGTTGATTCTTTTTCCGGTAAAATGATAAAAATGAAGAATGAAGGGTCAGTGAAAATCCAGTCTGATGGGGAAATTGTTGGTAGGAACGAAGTAGCTGCAGTGGTTCTGAAAGAGAAATTGCGCGTCATGTTACAGGCTGATAACCGACACAAAAATATGAAATGATTTATTTGTTTTTGTTTTATGCGTATAATCGTTTTATAGTACTTGACGAAGAAACCGTTTTTCAACTAAAATTTAATTTATGGCTATTGTTTAATTGCTCAATAGCTATTTTTTTATTTCTCTAAAATGAGGATGTTTTTAATTGCGGGTATCATCCCGATGCAAGTATATATGCAGCTTCGCCAGCAGGCGGATTTTTTATAAAACATGGACTCAAAGTAGTGGTAATACATACACTAGGTGAACGTACCCACATTTGTATGATTAAGCGAGGAAATCGAAGGTGAACCAGTTGGAACATTTATTAGGTCAGGAGTGGGATATATCCCCTGCTGGAGGAGCTACGGGAGAAGCCTTTATTGCCGAGAAAGAGGGGCAGAAGCTTTTCCTTAAACGAAATTCATCGCCATTTTTAGCTGTTCTTTCAGCTGAGGGCATTGTTCCAAAGTTAATGTGGACAAAACGCCTGGAAAATGGGGATGTAATTACGGCCCAGCATTGGATGGAAGGCAGGGAGCTATCTCAGCAGGAAATGAACAATATAAGAGTCGCAAAGCTGCTTCAAAAAATTCATCAATCCGATCCTTTGTTAAGCATGCTCAAAAGGCTTGGGAAATCCCCTTTACGACCTGAAAGTATACTTACAGACATAGAAACCGGGTTATCTTCGGATGTTACGGACATTCCGATTATCAAACAGGCCATCCATTTTTTACAGAACAATCTCCTGTTGATTGAATGCGACGAAAAAGTCGTCTGTCATTGTGATGTGAACCACAATAATTGGCTCATGACAGAAACGGACGGTTTGTTCCTGATTGATTGGGACGGAGCGGTCATAGGCGATCCGGCCATTGACCTCGGCATACTCCTGTATTCATATGTCCCAAGGGAAGAATGGAATCAATGGCTTGCCCGTTACGGCAAGAAGCTTGACGCAGGCCTGGAGATGAGGATGAAATGGCACACGGTTTCACAACTTGTGCTTTCCATCCAATGGCATCATCGCAGGAAGCGGTACGAGGAAAGAAATGAATTACTGCAAAAACTGGAAGCGTTATTGATGTTCAGCTGATCAGAATTGATCTATATCATCCACCCACTGGGACAGGTCGTTCTGGTGGGTTGAAATATGTGCATCTAAATCGGCGGTACCGATGCCCGTCTGACTGTATTCGTAAATCTCCGTCAGTATCGTTTTCACATTGCTGTCAATTTCCATATTGATCATTAAGGATTTGACGAGCCTTTCAACCTGTTCACATTCAGAAACGGATCCGCAGCAGTCTGTTTGATGGTTGGTCAATATATCTTTCAATAGTGACATTTGGTGTTCATGGGAAAGCGGCATATAATACCTCTCCTTTCTTAAACATGGATTCAAGGGATTCCCAGGTGGTACCCGCCTGCCCTTCACTTATTTATGGTGTGTTTTGCTGAAAGTTTTATACATGAAAACTACAGTGACTGTCGCCTGGATGGCCGGCAGTTTTTTTATTTGATCAGTGGGTGTTTCCTGAAAAAATCAACTTGCAGGAATCCATACACTCGTGTTATGGTTTGAACGATTATATTATAAATAGGGGTGTCATCATGCGTTTAAGAAATAAACCTTGGGCTGAAGACCGTTTGAATGATTTTCCACAATATGTAATTCAGCAGCCAGTGAGCCATAAAGGTAAATGGCATGAAGTTTTCGGAAACGATAATCCGTTATATATTGAAGTGGGTACGGGAAAAGGCCGTTTCATCACAGAAATGGCAAAGGCCCATCCTGATGTGAATTTCATTGGAATTGAAGTATATGGAAGCGTCATTGTCGCAGCATTGGACTTGCTGATTGAAGCGGATGTTCCAAATTTAAAGCTGTTGAATGTTGACGCAGCGAACTTAGGGGACTATTTTGCAAAAGGTGACGTGGATCGCGTCTACTTGAATTTCTCTGATCCATGGCCGAAATCACGTCATGCAAAACGTCGATTAACATATAAGACATTCCTCGAAGTATATGAAGGCATCCTGCCGGACAAAGGCGAGATTCACTTCAAGACGGATAATCAAGGGTTATTCGAATCTTCCTTGAAAAGTATTTCCGAATACGGCATGCTCTTGAAATTTGTAAGCCTTGATTTGCATAACAGCAGTTTTGAAGGCAACATCATGACTGAATATGAAGAAAAGTTCTCGAGTAAAGGCAATCGGATATACCGATTGGAAGCAATGTTCCAATAATCAACGATCAGAAACCAGGTGCACAGCATCTGGTTTTTTTGTTTATGATTTACGGGATGACTTGATTGTTATCAATTTCAATATATGGAAGCGGGTGTTAAACTAAAGGCAGAGGAGGGGTAAAATGGAAACGATGCAAATAGGGGAAATAAAATTAACATGGTTGAATGGCGGTGTGACACACTTGGATGGCGGTGCGATGTTCGGTGTTGTACCGAAACCGCTTTGGTCCAAGAAGTATCCCGTTAACGAAAATAACCAAATCGAGTTACGTACGGATCCGATTTTGGTGCAGGCCAATGGATTGAATATGCTTATAGATTCCGGTATTGGCAATGGAAAGATGAATGACAAGCAGAAACGGAATTTTGGGGTGACGGAGGAATCCAATCTTGTCGAAGATCTGGGCAGACTTGGGATTCAGCCAAATGATATCGATTACATTTTAATGACCCATCTACATTTCGATCATGCCTGCGGGTTGACGAAACGTGAAGGTGAAACTTGGGTGCCTGTTTTCGAGCGTGCAGAAATCATCACGACCAAAACGGAATGGGCGGAAATGAAAAACCCGAATATTCGTTCAAAAAGTACATATTGGGCAGAAAACTGGGAGGCTGTCGCTTCTCTTGTACGTCCTTTTGAAGGGGAACAGGAAATTACGGCTGGCATTAAAATGATCCATACCGGGGGGCATAGTGATGGACATGCGATCATCATCATGGAAGATGGCGGGGATAGATTGATCCACATGGCAGATATCATGCCGACGCACGCGCATGCGAATGTCCTCTGGGTCCTCGCTTATGATGATTATCCCATGACTTCCATCGAGGCGAAGGAAAAGTGGATGAAATCCGGACTGGAAAATGGGTCCTGGTATAGCTTTTACCATGATGCCCAATACTGTGCCATCAAATGGGATGCAACGGGTAAGGAGATACTAGCCGAATTGAAACGGAAGCGTTAAGAAGGAAAGCAAAAGGAGGACGTCATCTTGACGGCCCTCCTTTTTTTGTTTCAATCATTTTGTGCATTAAGCTCCAATATCGTTCCTGTCGAGGCATCTGCAACAAATTCGAATTGCTCGCGTTTACCCTCTGTATTTCTGGTGATCCCGCCTTTGTACACTTCATAGTCCAAATCGTTTTTTGTATAGTTCTCCGGCTTCATCAAGATCCATGAGCCATATATATTTCCGTCCTTTTTGACTGTTTCCTTCACTTGGGCCAAGACTTTATCGGGAGAAGGTTTACTTGATTGATCCAATAATTGTTTTGTTGCATAGCCAGCAGCAAACCCGGCTGCAGTACCTAGTAAAAACGTTTTCCAATTCATTGATTTCTCCTCCATTGCATTTTATAAAATCACTTCTTCTAGTATACAGAAGAACGCTTTATTTGACTAATAATTTGAAATTTTACCCATAAACTGATAAATTAGAACTTTCTAGTGTAACATGATGCTAAGTTTTGTAAAATAGAAAGAAACAATACATAGTTAGGGGTAGAAAAATGAATCATGAGACTTTGGAGCTTTTTAAAACATTGACGGAATTACCGGGAGCCTCGGGAAATGAACATGCAGTTCGGAGTTTCATGAAGAGTGAGTTGGAAAAGTATTCGGATGAAATCGTCCAAGATCGCCTTGGCGGAATATTTGGCGTAAAAAGAGGCAATGAGGATGGGCCTACCGTCCTGGTTGCCGGGCACATGGATGAAGTGGGATTCATGGTCACATCCGTAACTGAAAATGGAATGATTCGCTTTCAGACCCTAGGAGGCTGGTGGAGCCAAGTGCTTTTGGCCCAAAGAGTCGAGATCATAACCGATAACGGTCCGGTCATTGGTGTCATCGGTTCGATTCCGCCCCATTTGCTTGATGAATCGCAACGCTCAAAACCAATGGATATCAAAAATATGCTGATTGATATTGGGGCGGATGATAAAGAAGATGTGAAGAGAATCGGTATTAAGCCCGGTCAGCAGATTGTACCGATTTGTCCATTCACGCCGATGGCCAATGAGAAGAAAATCCTCGCAAAAGCGTGGGATAATCGTTATGGCTGCGGACTTGCGATTGAATTGTTAAAGGATTTAAAAGGTGAAACGCTGCCGAATGTCTTATATTCCGGGGCAACCGTCCAGGAGGAAGTGGGATTACGGGGTGCGCAAACTGCAGCTCATATGATCAAACCGGATCTTTTCTTTGCTTTGGATGCAAGTCCGGCGAACGATATGTCCGGCAGTAAAAGTGAATTTGGCCAGTTGGGAAAAGGGGCACTGCTCCGCATTTTTGATCGTTCGATGGTTACCCATCGCGGCATGAGGGAATTCATCCTTGATACGGCCGAGTCGAATGAGATTCCGTATCAATATTTCGTTTCCCAGGGCGGCACGGATGCAGGGCAAGTCCATATTGCAAACGAAGGCATTCCAAGCGGGGTGATTGGCATTTGTTCCCGCTATATTCATACACATGCATCCATGATTCATATTGATGATTATGCCGCTGCCCGTGAACTGATAGGGAAATTGGTTCGTTCCTGTGATAAAACGACATTCGAGACCTTGATAAAAAACGGTTGATGGAGGAAGCTGAAATGGAAAGGGATGCTGTCATAATCCTTTTCCATCAGCTTTTTTTTACATAGAAGGAAGGTAATTATATTGAAAATAGCAGTAGGAAGTAAGAATCCGGCGAAAGTAAGTGCCGTGCTTGGTGTATATGAAGATGCTGAAATCATTTCGCTTCAAGTGGGGAGCGGGGTTCCGGAACAGCCTTTTTCAGACGAGGAAACGATGGAGGGGGCCATGACACGTGCCCGGAATTGCTTGATTCACAGTGATGCCGATATGGGCATCGGACTTGAAGGCGGTGTCGTGAAAATGGGACAAGCCCTGTTTCTGTGTAATTGGGGCGCAATGGCCACGAGGGACGGTGAGGTCTTTGTAGCTGCCGGAGCGAGAATCCCGGTTCCGGGAATCGTTGCCGGGAAGGTGCTGGAGGGTGAAGAGTTGGGCCTGGTGATGGACGCCTTCACAAAGCAAGAGAATATTAGCAAAAAGGAAGGGGCGATCGGCGTATTTACAAATGAGCGAATCACCAGGGGCGAAATGTTCCTTCATATCATGAGGATGCTAGCCGGTCAACACGAATATAAGCTGAAAATGGGAAAGCACGATTTATGAATCACTGTCATGGAAAGGCGTCTTCGAATGGAAACGAACACTGCCAAAACTGAGCAGAATAAGACAGGGTTTTATTGAGCGGTCTTGCTACTATAGTGACAGGGGGTGAGCGGATATGGGGTGGGTAGAGTCAATCCAAAAGGCCATCGACTATATCGAAGAGCACTTATTGGAGGACCTTACGATCGAGAGCATTTCCAGGCAGGCGAATGCTTCGGCTTTTCATTTTCAACGGACCTTCACCATTTTAACGGATATTTCCATTGGTGAATATATCCGGCGTCGAAGACTGACTTTAGCGGCACAGGAGATATCATCCGCAAATGGCAAGGTCATTGATTTAGCCTACAAGTACGGCTATGACACCCCCGAGGCATTCTCAAAAGCTTTTCGAAGGCAGCATGGGGTTTCTCCAAGCGAAGCGCGAAAGTATATGGGGAAGCTGAAATTCTATGAACGCCTGATGATACAGGTCATTCTGAAAGGGGCAAAACCGATGAAATACAATATCCTTGAAAGGGATTCCTTTCAATTGATTGGAATCAAGCAAGAGTTTTCCTTGGTTAATGAAGAGAATTTGATTGGGATTCCAAAGATGTGGGAGAAAGTCAATTCGAATGGAACAGGAGATAGGTTAGCGAAGTTGAACAATGGCCAAATAGATGGCTTGCTTGGTGTATGTGTCGATAAGCGGGCTGTGGAAAAAACTGAAACGATGGATTATTGGATAGGTGCAGAGTATGCCGGGAAAGTGCCTGAAGAGTTTTCGACCCTTACGATACCGGCTTCCAAGTGGGTTGTATTTGAAGTTCACGGACCTATGCCTGATAGCATGCAACAAGCTTGGAAGCGGATTTTTTCCGAATGGTTCCCTACGAGCGGTCATGAACATGCCGGAACTCCTGAATTGGAAGTATACGACAATGCGGATGCTTCAAACCCTGACTATTACTCCGAAATTTGGATTCCGATTAAAAAGGGATAGTATTCAACCATCAAAATCATTCGTTATTCGCTTGCAGGGGGTTAGGCATCTAATTTGCCCCTGCAAGCTTATTTATTTGTAAATATGAAATGATCAGCCCTTCATTCTTGTGCTTGATAAGGGCAGGGAGATTTACAGCCCGTCTTCAAAAATATAGGAAAGCACCTTCATGGCCTGGTTCACGGATTCGACCGTGACACTCGCCTTTTCCGATAATTCCTTTAAGGCATGGTGATGGGATTCCGGGCGAATCAAAATAAGCGGTTTTCCCAGGGAAATGGCGGTGCTTGCGTCCATGGCAGTATTCCACTGCTTATATTTCTCGCCAAACAGAGCGACGACAAGATCGGCTTTTTTCATCAAAAGACCTGTCCGCAAATTATTGATTTGGGAAGCGGCTGCATCCTTCAGGATAGGATTCGGCTGTTCCCCGAGGACATCTTCACCAATATTATCGGAGCGTTCATGATTTTCCATCGGGCCGACGAATTCTAATGGAAGCTTCAGTGCAGCGGCCTTATCTCTCAACTCACTTCTCCAATTTGAATGGATTTCCCCAGCAAGATAAACGGTTAACTTCATTGTTTTCCTCCTCGATATTAAAATTGCTTTCATTGTACCATGTTTTTTAGAAAATGGATGAATTCCATAAATAAGGATAATATTATCCATAAGATAATAAAAGAGACGGCTGGAGGAATGACGATGGCTTTATCGAATAAGAATTTCCTTGTTATCCTGTTGATAAGCAGTTTGATCGTAGGCTGCTCAGGGATCGAGAGACAAACCGAAAAGGCAATGAAGGCTGCTGAAGTGGCTTTTCGTGACGATGAAAAACAGCCCAATCAAGAGGCAGGGCTAATTCAGGTCCATCTGCCCAAGGATTTTAAAGTAGTGGAAGAACATGATAATAACTTGATTTTACAAAAAGGTGATCAGATTTATATATTATTTGTCAATCCAAATGAAAAAGAAGACAGCTCCGTGTTATATTTAGCGATTAAGGAACAAGAGGATCAATTTGAAGTGCTGCATTCTTTTCAAACTGATGATAAATTCGGCTTTATTTCAATTAAAGAAATACCGAAAGAAAAGTATGAGCTTGCAGTGGGGATCGGCGGGGTGAAGCTGACAACGGAAACGGATAAAGACCAATTAAAAACCGATGCAAAACAAATGATGGAAATCGTTTCATCCGTGCCCCAGAAATAAGCTGACCCCTGCCTTTCGACCGATCCGTATTAATGGTTGATTCGCGGAGAGTCTGGTATGATGGGATTATAAAAACTAAGGTGTCATTTAGAGCAGGAGGAATATTCAAATGGAAAAATTACAAACCGTCGAGCAATATGATGCATTGAAAAATGAAGGCAAACATATCTTTCTTTTTTCCGCTACATGGTGTGGAGATTGCCGTGTAATCGAACCGATAATGCCGGAGATAGAAACGAAATTTCCTGACTTTACATTCATTTATGTGGACCGTGATGAATTCATCGATGTGTGTGCGGCTAATGATGTATTCGGTATACCAAGTTTCATCGCCTATGATAATGGTAAAGAGCTAGGCAGATTCGTAAGCAAGGATCGCAAAACGCAAGAACAAATTGAGGAATTCATTCAATCACTATAATCAAAATCCCCTTCTCGCTGGGGATTTTTCAATGAAGAGGAGGGTCAGTCATGAAAATGGACAGCACGAAGCTGAAAAATATTTTGAAGGAACGTTTAAAGGATGAGGGCCGGACATTCAAATTCGATAGCAAGCAAGATACGTTACGGGTGGAAAATGTGAAGACCGGGAAAGGGATCACCATCGAGTTGCCTCCTGTACTTGCTAACTATGAAAACGTACAGGAAAAGGCCATCGATGAAATTATTTATTACGTGGAAGAGGCCCTGAATGTAATGGGGGAAGAACACAGCATGGAAGGCAAGGAGAAATTCATTTTCCCAGTCATCCGCTCGACCTCCTTTCCAATGGAATCGGAAGACGGAAATCCGTTTTTATTCGATGAGCATACAGCTGAAACCCGGATTTTTTATGCCCTTGATTTAGGTAAAACCTACCGTCTTATAGATGAAAAGATGATTCAACGGGAAAATTGGCAGGGTGACAGGATCCGTGAAATAGCCCTTTTTAATGCCCGTTCCCTCTCCACTGAAATGAAGTCGGATATCGTTGCAGGTAATGCATTTTATTTTTTGAACACGAATGATGGATATGATGCCAGCAGGATCCTGAATGAATCATGGCTTCGGGAAATGAAGGACAAGATCGAGGGAACCATGGCTGTGGCCATTCCCCATCAGGATGTCATCATCATTGCCGATGTAAAGAATGATACGGGCTATGATATCCTGGCGCAAATGGCGATGAGCTTCTTTGCCAGCGGTCATGTTCCGATTACGGCTCTATCATTCCTTTACGAAGAAAATGAGTTGGAGCCCATCTTCATTATGGGTAAAAACAAAAAGCGTGAACAATAATATAGAGAATCACAAAAGGACCGTGTCAGCATTTGGCAGCGGTCCTTTTAAGTTTGATAGAGTTTATAACTCTCTTGTAGTTGATATTTATTTTTTAATCGGTGATAATATAATTGTAATATTTTGAAAATATGGATAAAAAATAGAACAAGATTGAGGCGCCAAGGAGAGCAAGTTCCAAAAATATCCTTTGGAGCTAAACCCTTTGTCCGTTTTATCGTCCAATATAGAGTAAGGAATTACGCTGTTATTCAACGGGGCATGATGTATAAATGTCCACGAAAGGCAAACCTGACCAAGGGGGAGAATAATCGTGAACGTGAAAAGCAAATTAATGAACATGCTGGAAGCCCGTAAAGGGGAAATCGTTCAAATCCGCCGTCATTTACACGAAAATCCGGAACTATCCTTCAAAGAAGAGAAAACGGCACAATATATCATTGATTTTTATAAGGGGAAAGATGTGTCGATACAAACGAATGTAGGAAATGGTTTAGGGATCATCGTAACGATCGAAGGCGGAAAACCTGGGAAAACGATAGGTCTCCGTGCCGATTTCGATGCATTGCCGATTACAGAAGAAGCGGAGGTCCCGTTCCGTTCAAAAAATGAAGGTGTCATGCATGCCTGCGGACACGATGGGCATACCGCTTATTTATTGGTACTGGCAGACTGCATCAATGAGCTGAAAGATTCCCTATCAGGTACGATTAAAATAATCCATCAACATGCAGAAGAGACACCCCCAGGCGGAGCAAAAAGCATGATGGAATCAGGGGCTTTGGATGAACTGGATGCTGTTTTTGGAATCCATTTATTTCCGTCGCATCCAGCAGGGGTTGTCGGGTATCGCGGCGGCTATTCGATGGCTGGAAGGACCTATTTCAAGCTGGCGATAAAGGGTGTGGGCGGCCATGGTTCCTCCCCGCATATGGCGAATGATGCCATTGTGGCAGGGGCCCATTTCGTGACAGCCGTACAAACCGTAATCAGCCGTCGCTTGAACCCTTTTGATATGGGCGTGGTCACAATTGGCTCCTTCGATGGAAAAGGAAGCTTTAATGTCATTAAAGATCGTATAGAAATTGAAGGGGATGTCCGTTATATGACAGCGGAAACCCAACAGCTGATCGATAAGGAAATCCACCGGATCGTCAAAGGGATCGAAACGGAATTCGATGTTCAGTGCGAACTTACATATGTGCCCGATTATCCTCCGCTATATAATGACCCTGAACTGACTGAATTCGTGAAGAATAGCCTGGAAAGCATGAATGACAAAGAGATTAAGAAGGTTGTCGAATTTCCGGTTTTTTCAGGTTCAGAAGATTTTTCGTATTATGCAGAAAAGATACCAGGCTGCTTCTTTTACATTGGCTGTAAACCGAAAGGGGTGGAGAAGGCTTATTTCAATCACCATCCTAAATTCGATATTGATGAAGATGCCCTTTTGATCGCTTCCAAATCAGTGGCGCAGGTTGTTTGCCGTTTTTATGAATGGAACTAGTCCCTTGGTCTTTGTTTGCAAAAAAAACGGAGAAACCCACAAAACACCGTTCGGTATTAACGAACGGTGTTTTATGGGTTGCGACAGGCATTTGGATTCTGCCGGAGGTTTCGTGAAGGATGATGCAATGAATTGGCCAGTCTGTTTCAAGTCAGCATGAAAACTTAATCTCTTTGTAAACGCGATTTAATAGCTGTGTTTTATTTAAATAGTAGACTAGGGGCTAATGTTATTTCGCGATGATAGGTTTAAACCCATTCCAGAAGGGGTTTAATAGGGTAGGAGTTCTGCGAAATACGTTTAGGTAGTAAGAATGCGATAAAAAAGTAGATACTAATCCAATTTAGCTTAAATTTTCTCGATATTTTTAAAATAACTGGTAGAATTAGTTACATAACTACAGATGTAGAAAGAGTGATAGTTTTGAAATGGCTAAATAAGATGAAAAAATGGTTCCAAGCAGAGGAAATTATTGAAATCGAAGAGATTATTATAGATGAACCGCTTGATGAAGAGACATTGAGGAAAATGGATTTTTCGAAGCTTACGAAGTCAAAGAAAGAAGAAATAAAGGTTTACAATCAAAAAGTGGAAAAAATGTCCCAGACGCCAGACCCGGATACGAAAATCCTGTTTCAATATCCAAAAGGCCAGTTCAAGTTTCCTCTCATTCCAGACCGGGAGCAGAATAAAAGAAAACCTAGGGAAAGAAACAGGGAAGACAACGAACCCAAACAGGGGAAGAATGTGACTAAAGAAACAACGAGAAGGCCTGTAAGGGATCCTGAACCAAAACGGAGAAGCTTTGACCGGGAGGAAACTTCAAAAATAGTCCCGTCAAATACTCCATTCCGCCCAACGGAAATCCCATCACCCATTTACGGGTTCCGTCGTCCGGAAAAAAAAATAGTCCCTTCTGAAGAAATTGTCGAATATGAATTGGAAAGCAAAATGCCCATCCTTAAAAAGGAAGAACCCGCTATCGAGATTCCGGTATCGTTCCCTGAAATCTCAAAAGATGCGTCACATGAGGAAATGACGGCAGAACCCGCCATTCTTATACCGGAACAAGCGGAAAAAAAAAGGGAAGATACGGAGATACCCGCTTTCTTTCGTAGAAATTCCATTGAGTCATTGCCAGAAGAAGCGGTAAGCGAGCCTAACATAATTGAGCCTGAGGTAGAAAAAGAGGCTAATGAACAGGACCAAGTCGATTTTGGACGCGAAGTCGCTGTATCCATCATGGAACAGGCCGACGACACACGGCCTGAAGCGATATCGGTTCATGGGGAGGCAGCTGTACAATCAAATCAATCATCCGTTAGTCAAGGGACAATGCCTGAAAGCGACTCATCTGAGGCAATACCTGAAGTACAGCCTAAAAGTCCGAAAAAACATATTCCATTTAATGTGATGATGCTTAAGCAAGATCGGGAAAAAAATGGCTTCATGAATAAAATGATGCCGGAAAAAAAAAGCCTTAATCCGGAAAGGGCAGTAGTTTCACCTGATAAACGAGCTATGGATGATGCTGCCCAAATAGAGGCAGGACAAGTGGAACCATCCGCCATTCCCGAACGGAAACCGGAGGAAGGCAGAGTTATGCCGAAAGAGGAGACTCTGGACATTACACCTGCCATTTTGGACACCGAAACCGCCGCCGAGCCTGAAAATACAGTTAAATCCATTATTGGTTCCGACCCTAAGCAGCTTCTAGAACAGGAATCCCCCATTTCTGGAGATGGGTATCAAGAAGCCGTTTTAACAGAGACAGTGGAAAGTGGCCAGGGCAATGGCCTTGAAGTTTTTGAATCCGTGGAAGCGGATGATAATCCATACTATGTGTTTCCGAATATCGAATTGCTGACACCTCCCACTTATGCTGTGCATGATGATGAGTGGCTCGGTGAACAGACTGTATTACTTGATCAGACATTGAAAAATTTCAATGTCCGTGCAAAGGTCGTCAATGTCACCCAAGGACCGGCAGTCACTCGTTTCGAGGTGCATCCGGAGCCGGGAGTAAAGGTGAATAAAGTGACGAACCTGATGGATGACATCAAATTAAGCCTTGCTGCCCAGGATATGAGGATGGAAGCGCCCATTCCGGGTAAACATACAATCGGCATCGAGATTCCGAACAGGAAAAGCAAACCGGTATTTTTGCGTGAGGTTTTGGAAAGTACTGAGTTTCAAGAGCATGAATCACCGCTTGCCGTGGCTTTAGGACTCGATATATCCGGTCAGCCGATCATCACGGATTTGAGAAAGATGCCGCATGGTTTGATAGCCGGGCAAACGGGATCGGGGAAAAGTGTCTGTATCAACACCATGCTGGTCAGCTTGCTGTATAAAGCGACGCCGCAGGAGCTGAAATTACTGTTGATCGATCCGAAAATGGTCGAGCTCGCCCCATATAACCGGATCCCGCATTTGGTCAGTCCAGTCATAACCGATGTAAAAGCCGCTACGGCTGCGTTGAAATGGGCTGTAGAGGAGATGGAACGGCGTTATGAATTGTTTGTACATGCCGGTGTACGTGATATCACCCGCTTTAATGAACAAGCGGAAAAAGCCGGTCAATATTCAAGCAAGCTGCCTTATATCCTGGTGATCATCGATGAGCTTGCTGATCTAATGATGATGTCCCCGGCTGATGTAGAGGAAGCGATTTGCCGGATTGCTCAAAAGGCCCGTGCCTGCGGCATCCATTTGATTGTAGCCACTCAAAGACCTTCAGTCGATGTCATAACTGGATTGATCAAGGCAAATATCCCGACAAGGATCGCTTTTTCGGTTTCTTCACAAGTCGACTCCCGTACAATCATCGATAGCGGCGGTGCAGAAAAACTTTTGGGAAGAGGAGATATGTTATTCGCTGAAAACGGTTCTTCAAAAACGGTGCGCCTGCAAGGGACTTTCGTGAGTGATGAAGAAATCGATCAAGTGGTCAACCATGTTAAACGGGAGCAGCAGCCGAAATACCTGTTTGAACAGGAAGACTTGCTGAACAGGGCCCAGGTTACGGAAGAAGCGGATGAACTGTTTTTCGAGGCATGTGAATTTGTCGTGAGCCAGCAGGCCGCATCTGCATCGAGTGTCCAACGGCGTTTCCGTGTCGGATATAACCGTGCAGCGCGCCTAATAGAAATGATGGAGCAACAGGGAGTCGTTTCCGAATCCAGGGGCTCAAGACCAAGGGATGTATTGATTACGGAAGAAGAGCTGGAATTTTTACATGTTAATTAAGAGAACCTAATAAAAGGAAATTGTATATAATGTGAAAGGGTGAAAACCCTTTTTTATCACCTTAATTGAGGGAAAAGCCAAGGATTTGATAAATTGGCATCTGCCTGACATGGATGAATGAATAAAAAAGTGATATAATAGTTTTTTGTTGATGAATGATTGAAAATAAAAGCTTGAAAACCTATGAAGAAATTGCGTTACTAACAAGTCTCGTAATGGAAAAACAAATAAAAGATGACGTCATATACTGTCATACAGGTAGACGATTGGTGGAGGTTCGCTTTATGACTGCTTACCATTTTGTGGGAATTAAAGGGTCGGGTATGAGTGCTCTTGCACAAATACTGCATGATATGAATATTGAAGTGCAGGGTTCCGATTACGAAAAAGAATTTTTTACACAATTGGCATTAGAGAAAGCCGGGATTAAAATCCTTCCTTTCAACGAGGAAAATATTCAACCTGGAATGACCATCATTGCAGGAAATGCGTTTCCGGATAGTCATCCGGAAATCTTGAAGGCAAAAGAACTTGATTTGCCGATTATCCGTTATCATCGTTTCCTAGGTGATTTCATGAAAAACTTCATCAGCGTGGCAGTTACGGGAGCGCATGGTAAAACATCGACGACCGGCTTACTTGCCCATGTAATGGGGGGCGCTAAACCGACATCCTTCTTGATTGGGGATGGAACGGGTAAAGGAATCGTGAATTCTGATTACTTCGTTTTCGAAGCATGTGAATATCGCCGTCATTTCCTTTCCTATTATCCGGATTATGCAATCATGACGAATATCGATTTTGATCATCCTGATTATTACGCTAATGTCGAAGACGTGTTCGAGGCTTTCCAAACGATGGCCCTTCAAGTCAACAAAGGCATCATTGCGTGCGGAGATGATGAGCATTTACCACATATTCAGGCGAAAGTACCGGTTATTTTTTACGGATTTGCAGAAGGAAATGATTTTCAAGCGAAAAATGTTTCCGTCACTCCGGATGGCACGACTTTTGATGTGCATGTAAGGAACAATTACTATGATACATTCACTATTCCTACTTTTGGAAAGCATAATGTGTTGAATGCACTTGGTGTCATTGCACTTTGTAAATATGAAAACTTGGATACGGAAGCTGTGAAAGCTCAATTGCGGACTTTTGGCGGAGTTAAACGCCGGTTCTCCGAAAAGGAAATCGGAAGTCAGATCATTATTGATGATTATGCACACCATCCGACCGAGATCTCTGCAACTGTTGACTCGGCGCGTCAGAAATATCCAGAGCGTGAAGTTGTTGCTGTATTCCAGCCGCATACTTTCTCGAGAACGCAGGCATTCCTGGATGAATTCGCCGACAGCTTGAATTTGGCCGACAAAGTATACTTATGTGAAATTTTTGGATCTGCTCGTGAACATCAAGGAAAGTTATCGATTGAAGACCTTCAAGATAAGATTCCGGGTGCCGAGCTGATTACGGAGAACACAACATCTATATTGCAAAACCATGATAACAGTGTCGTGTTATTCATGGGTGCGGGGGACATTCAAAAGTTCCAAGCAGCCTATGAGCATTCACTGCAGGTAAAATAAAAAAAACGACCATCCGTTAGTAGCGGATCGGTCGTTTTTTTATTGGGTTATTTTAAATTTTCCGGATTTAAATTTTCCAGTTCCGGTAAAACGAAGCGTCCGTCCTTACGTATCAAGACGTCATCAAAGTGGATTTCCCCGCCGCCATATTCAGGCCGCTGGATATTGACCAGGTCCCAGTGAATGTCTGAATGGTTTCCGTTAAAGGCATCATCATAGCATTGTCCTGGAGTGAAATGAAAACTTCCATCAATTTTTTCATCAAAGAGGATATCTTGCATCGGGTGTAGAATATAAGGATTTACACCAATTGCAAATTCACCGACATATCGTGCGCCTTCATCAGTATCAAAAATTTTGTTGATGCGTTCCGTATCATTCGCAACCGCTTCAACGATTTTTCCATCCTTGAATGTCAACTTCACGTTTTCAAAAGTAAAACCCTGATATGGGGAAGGAGTATTATACGAAATCACTCCATTGATGGAATCTTTAACTGGAGCCGTATATACTTCACCGTCAGGAATGTTCAGCTCACCCGCACATTTGATGGCTTTAATGTCTTTGATGGAGAAGGTTAGATCCGTACCGGGCCCAGTTAAGCGGACCTTATCCGTTTTATCCATCAATTCAACAAGGTTGTCCATTGCTGCGCTCATTTTGCCATAGTCGAGGTTGCAGACTTCGAAATAAAAGTCTTCGAATGCTTCTGTGCTCATTTTGGCTAATTGGGCCATGGAATTTGTCGGGTAGCGAAGTACGACCCATTTTGTTTTTGGCACGCGGATATTTCTATGTACTTTACCGACTGTCTGTCCATGAATCGCCATCTTCTCGGAAGGGACATCGGATTGTTCATTGATATTATCCCCGGCACGAAGCCCGATATAAGCATCCATCTGCTTCATTACGTTTGCTTCAAACTCACCCATCATCTTGTACTGTTCTTCTTTGGCACCCATCAGCAAGGCCCGATCCACTTGGTGGTCCTTTAACAGGACGAATGGGTAACCATCTGCTGCATAGGCTTCATTCACAAGTGCGTTAACAAGTTCACGCTGCAATCCAAAGTTTTCGATCAAGATTTTTTCACCTTTTTGAAGCTTCACGGAATAATTGATTAAGTTTTTGGCCAATGTACCAATTCTGGGATCTTTCATAAAAAATACCTCCATTGTTTAAATTCGACTTATCTTTTTTATCATACCCGATTTCCTGCCATAAGTGTCACCCATGAATTTCAAGGAGGAACTGGATGCAGACAACAATATTTCCAGATTAGGGTTTGATAGGGTATATTGAAAAAATAAATACGTTTATAATAATAGGGAAGGGGTAATTAATATCTAACAGCTATTAAATAAGTCGATTTTTTTCGGAGGTGTTCCAATGGAGATTATTTTATACGTAAGTGCTGCTGTTGCAGCGATAGCTTTTTTGGTACTCGTTATTTTTTTAACGAAGGTACTGACATCACTTCAAACTACCCTGGACAGTGTGGCCCGGACGCTGACAGGACTAGAGAGCCAAATGCAGGGCATAACGCTCGAAACTACTCAGTTATTACATAAAACGAATACGTTGGCTGAAGATTTGCAGCAAAAGTCAGAAAACCTGAACACGGTGGTGGATGCGGTGAAGGATGTAGGTACATCCATCTCCAGCTTTAATTCTTCCATCCAAAAGGTTTCCCATAAAGTGCAGGCTGAGATTGATAATAATCAAGAAAGAATCTCACAAATTGTACAATGGAGCAATGTAGCCATGGAGATCAGGGACAAATGGAAGTCCAGGAGCAAACAGGCAGCCCCGTCCCCGACTGAAAGGGCAGAGTTAGAAAGGGAAGCGCTGGAAACAGATAACTTACCTAAAAAAAGGTTTTTACGTTCTAGATCATAAAATCTAGTTAAATAAAAATGAACTGAAAATTGAAAGGGGAATGTATTATGACTCAAAAAGAATTTCCGACAAAGGACTATCAGAAATCATATGAGGACGAACGCGACTCGATCAATTCTAAGGACTTTATGATTGGCGCCTTGATCGGCGGGATGATCGGAGCGGCTACAGCTTTGTTCATGGCTCCGAAAACAGGCAAGGAATTAAGGAATGACTTCAATGAACAAGCTAGAAACATTTCCGAGAAAACAGAAAGATTAAGACAAACGGCGATGGAAAAAGGTACAGTCCTTGCTGATACTGCAAAAGAAAAAACAAGCTCCGTCACGGAAATCGTTTCAAATAAATCTTCGAATATCGTCAACAAAGTGAAGAGCCTGAAAACAGGAAAAGAAAACGGCGACGCTGCTGATGATACAACGAATTCAAGCAATAAGGATATTGATGTAACCGGAACTACCGATGCTCCTATCGTATCCGTCGAAACGAACTTTGCTAACAGCAATGATTCGGAAAATAATCCTGCAGATCCTACAAGCGGAAACAAGAATGCGGCAAAATTAAAACTTGATGAAGCGAAAAAGGCATTTGATGAAACGGAGAGTAAACTAAAGAATTAAACTCCCTAAGGGGAATGAAGAGTCATTAAGGGACGAAGAATAAGGCGGTGAAGTGCTTCGATGGCTTCATCGCCTTTTTGATGGTAAAATTTATATGACAAGGAAAGGAGACTGCTATATGGTCATGAGCAAAATCGAAACAGAAGAACAATTCAATGAGCTTCTAAAAGAGGATACATTCCTGCTTTTCAAGCATAGCGTAACATGCCCTGTAAGTGCTGAAGCATTTGAACAATATGAGAGGTACATCTTAGGGAACGAACAACTTAAAACGGCCTATTTGGCCGTCCAGGAAGCTCGTCCACTATCCAATTATGTGGCGGAAACCTTTGATGTCAAACATCAATCACCTCAGGCAATCCTTTTTAAAGGTGGAAAACCTGTCTGGAATGAATCTCATTGGCGGATTACATATGATTCATTGAGCAAAGCCATTACAGAATGAATGGAAGGCCGGATCCCTTTGGTAAGGGGTCCGGCCTTTTATTATTCCATTGATTGGCGGGCCTAAGGATGTTTATCCTGGGGAAACCTTTTCTAGAGTGGCCCTTCCGTAAAGACTCTTTAAACATTTCTCAGCTTCGGACAAGTGGCAGAAGATTTAAACTTTTCTATGCTTTTGTGAAAAATGATCAATTAAATGATAGCTTTCCTGTTCTATTTCCAATATAATTCCTACAATGGATGTGTTTCAATATTCTGTGTAATCGTTTTTCTGGAATGAATGCACCTAGTTTTATGCATTTATAACTTTAATGCTTAAAAGCGTTTAATTATTAAAGAAAAATATCGTGACATTTATGGACACTTCATTTATAATTGATTTAATCATACATGAAATATTCTAAATTTTTCATTGATAAAACAATCGGGGTGGAAGTTCTAGAATCCGGATGGGATTTTTTTTAGTTTGAGTCCGCTGAACCGATTTCTATTTTAAAAAACGAAGGGATGGATTTGTAATGAGCAACAAAGAGCTTGATGGACTTCGTAATCAACTGGATGATGTGAACCTTCAGTTATTACATCTTATTAATCAACGTGCTGAACTTGTACAGGAAATTGGTCGCGTTAAAGAAAAACAAGGTGTAAACCGTTACGATCCGGTCCGTGAAAGAACAATGCTGGATCTTATCGAAGCCAATAATCAAGGACCGCTTGATCTTGGTTCGATTAAACATATTTTCAAAGAAATCTTTAAATTGGGCTTGGAGCTGCAAAAAGATGATCAGAAGAAAACGCTTCTTGTATCAAGAAAACAAAAAGCTGAAGACACGATCATCGACATCAAGGGTGAATTGGTAGGTAACGGGATCCCTAGCTTCGTTTTCGGACCATGTGCCGTTGAATCTTATGAACAGACAGCTGCGGTGGCGGAAGTCATTAAAGCTAAAGGTTTGAAATTGATGCGCGGCGGTGCCTTTAAGCCACGTACATCTCCATATGACTTCCAAGGGCTTGGTTTGGAAGGTTTACAAATACTTAAACGCGTTGCTGATGAATACGGCTTGGCTGTCATCAGTGAAATCGTGAGTGCCAATGATATTGAAGCGGCGATCGATCATATCGATGTCATCCAAATCGGGGCTCGCAACATGCAAAACTTCGACTTGCTAAAAGCGGCAGGTGCAGTAAATAAACCAGTTCTGTTAAAACGCGGACTGGCTGCAACGATTGAAGAGTTCATTCATGCAGCGGAATACATCATGTCGCAGGGCAATGGCAACATCATCCTTTGTGAACGCGGTATCCGCACTTACGAAAAAGCAACAAGAAATACACTTGATATCTCTGCTGTACCGATCTTAAAACAAGAAACACATTTACCGGTCATGGTTGATGTAACGCATTCAACTGGACGTCGCGATCTATTGCTTCCTACGGCTAAAGCGGCTCTTGCAATCGGTGCTGACGGTGTTATGGCTGAAGTGCATCCGGATCCTTCCGTTGCTCTATCGGATTCTGCACAGCAAATGGACTTCAAACAATTTGATGAATTCTACGATGAAATTAAACGTTTGAACTGGGTAACTGTTTAAGCTAAGAATGTCTTTAATTGATCTACTTACGGCCCTTACCAACTTGGCAAGGGCTTTTTTTAATGGTAAAATACTAGTTTTTGCAGAAAAACCTTCGAAATACGCACTATTGGATTGCAGGAAAGATTCGACTATCGTATGATAAATAACAAGAATGAGAACTGTTCGGAAGATTGAGTCATACATAAAGTGATATCTATGTGAATTTTATACTTGAATAGGGTATTGAATATTTGACTGAGAAGAGAGTAGGACTGCTTTTTGTTAGGCAGATCGTTCCTAAATTAATCTTCCTTATAGAGAAAAACGCATAAAAGATTTTTTTCCGAAATAATTCGGGTCTTTTATGGGGAAAATGAAAGAAATGGAGGAATGGATGAATGAATAATATAACCATTTATGATGTGGCGCGTGAGGCGAATGTTTCCATGGCCACCGTTTCCCGCGTAGTTAACGGGAATCCAAATGTAAAGCCTGCAACAAGGAAGAAAGTTTCCGATGTGATTGAAAAGTTAGGGTACCGTCCGAATGCAGTGGCAAGGGGACTTGCCTCAAAGAAAACGACTACAGTCGGGGTCATCATCCCGGATATCTCCAGCATCTTTTTTGCCGAATTGGCACGGGGCATAGAAGATATAGCCACCATGTATAAATACAATATCATCCTAAGCAGTTCTGATGAGAATATAGATAAGGAATTCCATTTGCTGAATACGATGCTTGGAAAACAAGTGGATGGTATCGTATTCATGGGCGGCAACATTTCTGATGAGCATGTCAAAGAGTTTACTAATTCACCGGTTCCGATCGTTCTGGCAGGTTCGGTGGATGAAAGCGGGCAAGTTCCATCTGTTAATATTGATTATGAGGCGGCGGCATTCGACGCAGTGACCTTCTTTGCTAATAAAGGCCACAAGCATATCGCTTTTGTAAGCGGAAACCCTTCCGCGCTGATTAATGAAATGAAATTGACTGGATATAAACGAGGATTGAAAGAAGCTGGTCTTTCATTTGATGAAAGGTATATTGTTGAAGGTGATTATACATATGATTCAGGAATTGAATCTTTTGAAAAGTACCTGGAAGTTGAAGACAGGCCGACGGCATTCATCGCCGGTGCTGATGAAATGGCGCTTGGTATTGTCCATGCCGCACAGGACAAGGGGTATAATGTGCCGGAAGACTTTGAAGTGATCAGCTTCGATAATACGAGATTGACATTGATGGTGCGTCCTCAAATCACGACGATCGTTCAACCTTTATATGATATTGGTGCGGTTGCGATGAGGCTTCTTACAAAGTTGATGAATAAAGAACAAGTGGAGGAAGGTCTTGAAAAAGTGATCCTGCCGCATCGGATTGAAAATCGTCAATCAACGAAATGAACTTGTTTGGAGAGTGTCCCGAGGGCACTCTCTTTTTGTTTCTCAAATGTATGACCGAACAAAAAAGATCGTTTTTCAACGATCTTTTGGTTAACTTTGTTCATTGCTTTTCGATGTTTGCTTGGAAGACCTGATGGGATAAAGGGCTTTTTCAAGCGTCAGGGCATTCTTCTCGGTAATTTCAGGCTTTCTCGGAATGGGTTCGTATATATCTTCCATGTCATCCCATTCAGTCGGTAGGGGAACAGGGGACTCAGGCTGCCAGCTATCGAGCCATTCCTTTGATAGGGGACCTGAAATATCATTATTCGTCATCTCAAGCCAGACCCTCGCCCAAGCCCTCGGGACGACGCGCCATATATCATATCCGCCGCCGCCTACTGCAATCCAGCGTCCTTCGCAATACTTATGGGCCATTTCATGGGCCAACTTTGGTATTTCCCTAAAAATCTTCATGGTCGCAGATAAATGGGTGAGCGGATCGTAATAATGGGAATCGGCTCCGTTTTGCGTTAATATGACATCCGGTTTGAAGTATTCAATGACCTCTTTAAAGGAAGCCCTATAGCAATCGAGCCAGGATTCATCTTCAGTGAACGCATCGACCGGGATGTTGAATGAATAGCCGTAGCCTTTTCCCTGGCCCCGCTCGTTAATCGTGCCGGTGCCGGGAAATAAGTAGCGCCCTGTTTCATGAATGGATAGGGTGCATACATCGGGATCATCATAAAATGACCATTGGACTCCGTCACCATGATGTGCATCGGTATCGACATATAAGACACGCGCACCATATTTCTTTTGCAGGTATTTAATCGCGACCGAACTATCATTGTAAATGCAAAAGCCCGAGGCTTTCCCGCGGAAACCGTGATGCAGGCCACCGCCAAGATTAAGTGCGTGCAGGGACTGACCGGTCATGACGGCATCCACAGCCGTCAAGGTACCGCCTACAAGCAAGGCGCTTGCTTCGTGCATATTGGGGAAGATAGGGGTATCCTCTGTTCCCAGTCCATAATTTACTGCCTTTTCAGGGGGGAGCTTTCCCTGGCCCGCTAATCTGACAGCGTTTACATAATGGTGATCATGGATCAGTTCCAATTCTGCATCGGTAGCCATTCTTGGCTTGATAATTTGATCATCATTGATGGCATGGTGTTTTTTTAATAAATCAAGCGTGAGTTTAAGGCGTTTTTGATTGAATGGATGCTCATCGTTGAATTTGTAGGTAAGGAGTTCATCCGAATAGACGAAAAGGGATGTATCATTCATGTGAAATCCCCGGTAGACTAGGCCATAAAACGGTATAGCCTTCTTTCTTCAAATCCTCCACCACCATAAATGGATTCATCGTCTGTACACGAATTACAAGAATTTTATAATCGGTTCCATTTTTTTCAGGATAAACAAGGGTGCTCAGGATATTCGTATTGCGCCTTTTGAAAATATGGGCAATATCATGAAGGGAACCTGCCTTATCCGGGATTCTGATTTCGATTTGGGAACCGGGCTGATTGACTCCTGTCAACTCAACGTATGAATGAAGTAAATCAGTCCCGGTTATGATGCCCACTAACTTCCTGCCCTTTACGATTGGGAGGCAGCTGATATTGTTATCACAAAAAACAGCCCCGATTTCTTCCACGAAATCAAGCGGGTGCCCTGTGATTATTTCCGTTTTCATGATGCTTGATAATGGTTTTTGTAAATCATTTTTGTATTCTTCGGTACGGAAAATAGAAGGGGCAGCATCCCGAATATCACGGTCGCTGACTAATCCCACAAGTTGAAAGCTGTCATCGACAATGGGTATATGGCGAATTCGTTTCTCCCTAATGATCAAGACAGCGCTATGGATGGTATCCGTTGGAGTGAGGGTGATGATCTCCTCATTCATTATTGTTTCAACAATCATTTTCCTTCCTCCTCTTCCTCTCCTCTTTAATACATAAACCGATTCATAAAACGCAATTGGTCGAACTTCTGGATGGATTCCGGCGGGACTCTTTTGCCAATTCGGGCCATCAGGCAGTTGGCCGGGTGGGAACTGATTTCAGGATCATCTGTTGCAAAGTAGACCAAGCCACCCGCGCTCATCATTTTTTCCATGACCTTGCGATAGTCCCAAATATTCAGCCCTGTCCCTTTCAAATCCCAATGCCAATAGTATTCAGTGGTGATGATGATGAAGTCTTCAACCGAATCGTCTTCCATTGACAGGCGGATCAGGTTCTTCCCGACGGAGGCACCCCGGTATTTAGGGATGACCTCGATTGCACCAAGCTCAATCAGGTCCTCCATCTTGATTTCCGACCAGCGTTCCAAGGGATCGGGATATAAGTAAGTTACATAACCTACGATTGTTTCATTTTCACGGGCGATGAAGATCCTGCCCTCAGGCAAGTCTGCTATCTCTATTAACGCTTTATGCTGCAAAGCAGGGGGGCGAAAGGCGACCAAGTCTTCGTGAAACTCATAAGCGGACATTTTCTCGCCGCTTAACGGCCCCTCGATGATGAGCGTTCCGCTTAATGTCTGCAGTTCCTTAGTGTAGAAGGTCTTACTATATTCCATTCTTTCACCACCCTTGTTATATAGTAATCTTACACTCTCGCATTCCGAAGCATCGCTTTTAAACCGAATGGAAAGCTTACATAAATTATACATGAAAACAAGGGGCATAATTCAGAAAGTTCAAGGCGCTTTTGTTACAGTGTTTTCTCTTTCCCGGCTATCATATGGGTCCGCCTTGACCATAACCATATACCAGTATCTTTCAACATTCACCAAGAAGGGATTTCCCTAATATGGAAGTGCATAATATTTTAAAAATTGAGATAATTCGATTCTTATATTATAATAAAAATATAGAGCCGAATGAAGGGGGAGTTTGTCGTATGAATGTGAAAGCGTTGCCAGTAGTGGAAGGTAATTTTAATTTAAAGAATTATGATGAAAAATACAATAAGTTTGACTGGTCTGAGACGGAAAAGGAATTCTCCTGGTCTGAAACCGGTAAAGTGAATCTTGCGTATGAAGCCATTGACCGCCATGTCGAAACATACAAAAAGAATAAAGTGGCCCTTTATTACAAAGACGATAAAAGAAATGAAAAGTATACATTCAAGGAAATGAAAGATTATACGAACCAAGCGGCCAATGTATTCAAGAACATTGCCAATGTGGAAAAAGGTGATCGTGTTTTCATCTTCATGCCTCGCTCCCCGGAGCTGTATTTTGCATTGTTGGGTGCGATTAAAACGGGAGCGGTCGTAGGGCCGTTGTTCGAAGCCTTCATGGAAGGCGCCATAAGGGATCGTCTTGAAGATAGTGAGGCAAGTGTGATTGTGACGACACCTGAACTTTTGCCGCGCGTGCCAGTGGATGAATTGCCCCATTTAAAGCATATTTTCTTGGTGGGGGAAAATATAAAAGAAGAAGGAAAGTACCATCACTTCAATAAGAAATTAAAAGAAGCCGACAAAAAATTCGACATTGAATGGGTCGATCGGAATGACGGTTTGATTCTTCACTATACCTCCGGTTCGACAGGAAAACCAAAAGGGGTGCTTCATGTTCATAATGCGATGATCCAGCATTATCAAACGGCAAGATGGGTCCTTGATTTGCAGGAAGAGGATGTGTACTGGTGCACAGCGGACCCTGGTTGGGTGACAGGGACGTCTTACGGGATTTTTGGACCTTGGCTGACAGGGACCTCGAATGTCATTGTAGGCGGGCGGTTCAAGCCTGAATCCTGGTACAAGACCTTGGAGGACTTTGGTGTCACGGTATGGTATAGTGCACCGACTGCCTTCAGGATGCTGATGGGCGCGGGTGACGAGATCGTTAAGCGGTTCGATTTAAGCACTCTCCGCCATATTTTAAGTGTCGGTGAACCGTTGAACCCGGAAGTGGTGCGTTGGGGAATGAAGGTATTCAATCACCGGATCCATGATACATGGTGGATGACGGAGACCGGGGCTCAGGTCATCTGCAATTATCCTTGCCTGGAAATCAAACCGGGTTCGATGGGTAAACCGATTCCTGGCGTGAAAGCGGCAATAGTGGATGATCAAGGCAACGAGCTTCCGCCGCATAGAATGGGGAACCTTGCCATCAAGAAAGGCTGGCCTTCGATGATGAAGACCGTCTGGAAGAATGAAGCGAAATATGAATCTTACTTTATGCCAGGTGATTGGTATGTTTCCGGAGATTCCGCATATATGGATGAAGATGGATATTTCTGGTTCCAAGGCCGTGTTGATGATGTCATCATGACGGCAGGGGAGAGGGTCGGACCCTTCGAAGTGGAAAGCAAGTTGGTCGAGCATCCAGCTGTAGCTGAAGCGGGGGTCATCGGTAAGCCGGATCCGGTTCGGGGGGAAATTATCAAAGCGTTTATCGCCCTTCGTGACGGATACGATGCGAACGATGAGTTGATTGAGGATATTCGTACATTTGTAAAACATGGTCTAGCAGCACATGCAGCACCTCGTGAAATTGAATTCAGGGATAAACTTCCTAAAACAAGAAGCGGTAAAATCATGCGCCGTGTCTTGAAAGCTTGGGAACTTGATTTGCCAACCGGTGATTTATCATCGATGGAGGATTGAGAAACTGAGTCATACTGATTATTGAAAATGAAAAGGCATCCATTGTCACTTTCATGGATGCCTTTTTGGAAGATTATAAGGAAACAGGCTGTCGGGTAATCCCGGCAGCCTGTTTTAGTTCAAGAGTGTCATTCTTCCTCTTCTTCCGCTTTATCCGTTTCTTGCTCTTGATCCTTGACTGTACCTTGATCTTTGTCAGTCTCTTGAATTTCTTTATCTGTATTTTCTTTGTCTTGAACTGGCTCTTTTTCTTTATCCGTTTCCGTTTCTTTTTCTGGTTGTATATCTTTTTCCGGTTGTTTATCTGTATTTTTATCTGGACCGTTCTCTTCTTTTGAGTCAGTCTTTTTAACTTCGTTAACTATTTTATCTTTTCCGCGATCATCTTTATTTTTCGTGGAGTCTTCTTTGGAACTTGTCTTTTTAGCGCCGCTTTCAACATGTTGGGAAGGGGCTGATTCTTTACCGACAATGTCGACGGCCGTTACGTAATAAGATCCGCCAGAGCCGACTTTGTAAACGAGATTCTCCCCAGCATTGATGCTCGCCACTTTTTTGCCGTCTTTATAGACACGATAACCGACGACATCCCCTTCATGATGCAAGCCCCATGTAATCTTATCGTTGCTGATCGTTATGGATAGGGGATCTGGTGCTTTGCCATTATCATTCAATTTCGCTGTCGCCCCGACGACATTTCCTGATTTTTCGGCTCCGGGAATCACAGATCCCGGGTCAACGACATATTTCAATCCGATATCTGCAAAGGAATCGGGATTCAACATGAACCCGCCGCTTGTGAATTCACCAGGCGTTTGCGGAAGGGCTGCGTAGCGTTTGCTGCCGACTGATACATATTGACCATCTATGAAACTATCATCCGCCCTGGATGGAGCATATTTCGCGATGAATAAATCCGATTTGACAAGCCCGGCCTTTTGGCATGAGCTTGAAGGCAGCAGTCCTGAAACGCCACAGAAGGAACGGCTGACAATTCCGCCAGGCCTTTCAAATCGCTTATCGGGATCGATGAGTTTAGGGTCGACTTTATATGCGGCATTGATCAAATCTGCCCAATAATACATATTACGTTTATTATATTCAAGACCATTATAAGTCCCTTGCAAGGATTTCGGCTTGTCATAACCGAGCCATGTCCCGAACGATACATTCGGGTTGCTGGCTACAAACCAGGCATCCCAATAGTTTTGTGAAGTACCGGTTTTACCTGCCCAATCACTTGAGAAGGCAAGGCGGTTCCTGACCGAGGCCGCCGTCCCGCTGTTTACGACATCACGCATCATATCAAGCGTCAGGTAAGCGGCTTGCGGAGAGAAAACATCCACTGGTTTCACTTTATGCTGATAGATGACTTTACCATCTTTCGAAACGATTTTATCGATCATATAAGCATCGATGAATTCTCCTGAATTGGCAAAAGTGCCATATGCATTGACGTTTTCTTCAACGGTTACACCTTTTTCCATCGCACCCAATGACACGGCAAGATTGGAGTAATCCCCTTTCGTCACGGTGGAGAAGCCCATTTTTTCCAAATACGAAGCGGGGCTCAGGTTGATTATTTTCTTGTAAAAGAGCGCTGCCGGGATGTTATAGGAATTCTTCAGGGCCTCGCGGGCAGTCGATACTCCCGTATAGCTGCCGCCGCCATAGTTTCCTGGACTCCACGGTTTGCCGCCTGTTGGAATGGAGATCGGCACGTTGGCCGATACGCTGCCAGGCGAGATCTTGCCTAGCTCGATGCCTGGACCATATATCACCAGCGGCTTCATCGTTGATCCGTTCGAGCGCAATGATGCGGTGGCGTGGTTCGTCTGTTCCCGCTTGAAATCGCGGCCGCCTACGAAACTGATGATTTTCCCTGTTTTATTCTCGATAAGTATCGCTCCGGCCTCTACGGGCTGGCTTACTGTCTTCATTTCCTTCGTATCCGGGTCGGGGACTTGCGCCAGTTTATCGTACCCGAAATTCGGATAGTTTTTCGTTACTTCCTGCATCTTGTCATAAATCTTTTTGTTGACGGTCGTATAAACCTTATAGCCATTTTGCCGCAGCTTACGGTCGGCAAGTGCTAGATATTGAGCTTTTAAATCATCATTCTTTAAATCTTTCTCTTCATATCCATCTTCTTTTGCCAGACTGACAGAGAGGATTTCGATGGAGCGTTTTTCGATTTCATAGGTGAGCCATGGATATTTCTCGGATGGCATCTCCGTTTTACCGATAAAGTCTTTTGTAATGTCGTATGCGTTTGCTTTATCATATTCTGCTTTTGTTATGTACCCGTTACTATACATCCGCTTTAAAACGGTTTTCATCCGGTTGATTCCGGGCTCTTGATTTTCCTTCAATTTTCCTTTCTGGGTATATGGTGTATATCCGAAAGGGCTTTGCGGCAATCCAGCGATAAAGGCTGATTGGGGCAGTGTCAGATCTTTGGCCTCCACGCCAAAAATACCTTCAGCGGCGGACTCGACTCCGGCGATGTTACGGCCTGAAGAGTTTCGTCCCAAAGTGGAGACGTTTAAGTACGTTTCCAAAATTTCTTCTTTTTCAAAGAACTTTTCGACCCGGAGTGCAAGAAGAATTTCTTTTGCTTTCCGTTCAAACGATACTTCGTTGGTCAGGACTTGGTTTTTAATGAGCTGCTGTGTTAATGTACTTCCTCCCGATTGGACGGTTGCATTCGAAAATTCCTGGTAAATCGCACGCAGGATGGCTTTCGGGACAACCCCGTCATGCTCATAAAAATACTCATCTTCTGTAGCGATGACTGCATTTTTAAGATGCTCGGAAACTTTATCGATGGACACTTCCTCACGCTCAAGGTCACTCTTAAGCTTGCCCAAGTATACTTCATCTGCAAAGTATACTTCAGAGGTCTCTTCATAATTGTAAATGTCTTTTTTCAAATCTTCTTTTGAGCGTACTGGCTCATCATTGACGAGGGCAGCGAAATAGCCGGCTCCGACGCCGCCGGCGAATGAGAATCCTAGGATCCCGACAATAATGAGGATCAGTGTTAAATTCCAAATGACTTGGTATGTAACCCGCGCGTTCTTATGTGTTTTTTCACTTTGGAAAAAACGGGTCAGCTGCTTCCAGACTGTTTGAAATCTATCTTTTTGATTATTATTCATCGTATCATACCCCCTGAAATCACATATATTATAGCATATAACAGGTAGGGGAAAGGGCATCTTTCTTATTTTTCTATAATCTGTAAGGGTGATGTTGACAAGGATTCTTATGTATGATAAAAGTTTATTAACAACAATAAAATGATTAAATGATCGCGATGATAGGACCCAGTAGTCAGACTATCCCTGTTTCAGAGAGCCGGTGGTTAGTGGAAATCGGTACAAATGGTATGATGAATTACTTCCTGGAGCATTTGCTGTGAAATGATTAGTAGCAGGAAACGGCTGACGACCGTTATTCGTCTTGAGCGGAGGGCATATTATGTCCTCAAGTTGGGTGGTACCGCGAATTCATTCGTCCCTTCATATTTATGAAGGGGCGTTTTTGTGTGCTTTTTGCGGGTTTTTCTAAGATGGAGGAGGAATATTTAATGGAATTGCTTAAAGACCTCGAGTGGAGAGGAATTATTTATCAACAAACGGATGAAGAAGGTTTTAAGAACCTTTTGGAAAAAGAGAAAATTTCTTTATACTGTGGTGTCGATCCAACTGCGGATAGCATGCACATTGGTCATCTATTGCCATTCTTGACATTGCGCCGTTTCCAGCAGCACGGTCATCGTCCCCTTGTGCTGGTAGGCGGTGCGACAGGACTCATCGGTGATCCAAGCGGTAAAAAAGAGGAACGTCAGCTGCAAACGCTGGAAAAAGTGCTTTATAATGCAGACTGCATAAAAGGGCAGCTATCCCATATCTTTGAATTCGACGGTGAAAATGGTGCGGTCATGGTCAATAACTATGACTGGATAGGCAAAATCGATATGGTTACGTTCCTGCGTGATTACGGGAAATACATCGGCATTAACTACATGCTGGCAAAAGATACGGTTGCTTCCCGCTTGGATACGGGAATTTCCTTCACTGAATTTGCGTACACGATTTTACAAGGAATTGATTTCGGTCATTTATACAGCAATTACGACTGTAAATTGCAAATAGGCGGCAGTGATCAATGGGGCAACATTACGACCGGCCTTGAAATGATCAGGAAATCCAATGATGAGAATGCCAAAGCATTCGGTATGACGATCCCGCTCGTAACGAAAGCGGATGGAACGAAATTCGGTAAAACGGAAGGCGGAGCGATTTGGCTTGACCCTGAAAAAACGACTCCTTATGAATTTTACCAATTCTGGATCAATACGGCAGATGCAGATGTCGTGAAATACCTGAAATTCTTCACATTCCTATCTCGTGAGGTGATTGAAGAGTTAGAGCAATCCGTACAAAACGAACCGCATTTGCGTAAAGCGCAAAAAGCTTTAGGGGAAGAAATGACCCGTTTGATTCATGGTCAGGAAGCTCTTGACCAAGCAATCAAAATCTCTGCCGCCCTATTCAGCGGTGAGGTGAAGAATTTAAGTGCAGCGGAAATCAAATTGGGCTTTAAAGATGTCCCTAGCTTCGAACGTGAAAGCAAGGAAGATATCGGTTTGGTCGATTTAATCGTTGAAGCGAAAATTTCGCCATCAAAGCGTCAAGCCCGTGAAGATATTCAGAACGGGGCAATCTCCATAAATGGGGAGAAAGTGACCGATCTGCAATATGTAGTGACGGAAGCTGCCAAGATTGAAGGGGAGTTCATCCTCGTTCGTCGCGGCAAGAAGAAATACACATTAGTGAAATGATTGTCCAAAGCCCGGCTGAATCCCAGCCGGGCTTTGTTCTGCAATAATTTTTTGAAAAAAACGTTGATTGGAACGTGGGCACTCGCTTTCCGCGGGCACCCCCTAGAGGAGCTTTACCCGCAACCGTTGGGAGGATAAGCTATGATTTTAATGGGGGGAGGAGAATGGAAACCTAAGTCTAAATCTGCAGTAGTCACGATTTATAATAAAATGTTGATTAGCTAAAAATCCTGACTCAAATTCGAGTAGACGTGATGGAGATTCCAGAAAATCATGATAATCCGTTACAGCATACCATTCAATGAAAGTAATTCTTACCTCCTTCTTATCTGCAGAAATCTCTTGCCTATTGGAGCTTAGACAAAGCTGTTTCGGTACCTTTTCAAAGATAGGATCAAGTTCCAGGATTAAACCCTTCCATGTAAGATTGGCTTTTGCACCCTTTTTTTGTTTAGTCTTTGTTGTTTTTCCTCATAATTGATACAAAACAAAACATGGCTATCAATAATAGTATTGCTGGAAACGTATAAAAGCTTCCGTTGTATTTAATAGAGTGATCTACTTTTAAGCCATACAAATAAATAAATAGGATAAAAGAAACAGATAACGCTATAGTTCCGGCTATTAATTTCATAATATCACCTCTCTTTGGTTAATTTGTATTATATACTAAAAAGTGTATACTATCAGAAAATTTAGAAAAAAACGGAGGGGTAAAAAATGAGAATTAATAACCAAAAGTTTTACATTCAACTTCTTAGTCTTTTCAGCCTGTTTATTCTATTAATAGGGTCTCTGAATTTATCAAGGGTCTCAGCAGAAGGTGGAGACGATTCCATTGTAGAAATTGAAGGAGCTAATGTGGAATTAACAGTTGATGCTCCTTACAGTTTAACAAAAGCCGATGGAGCCTTAGTATTTTTTGATACAGTAGAAGACTATAATGCTTATTTAGATAGCCAAATTATAAAAATTGTTCCTATATGCGCAACGTGTAATAAAACTACAACAACAACCATTACTACTAATACAGCAAAAGAAAAATGGGTAAACTACCACCCTCTTACAAACGCTTGGGCTAAAGCTAGCAGTTATACTATTTCTCGTGGGAAATCATATACTATTTCTGGTTCTTATAGTTATGATGGATTTAATGTGGGTGTTAGCGTAGCTCATAATACCTCAGTTTCTACAACAATCCCAGCTAATTCAAAAAAATACAGTAGATTAGGTGTTTGGTCAGACATTACTTTCAAGAGATTTAAACACATAGTAAAAAACCCGACTGGAAAGGTTATAAATACGTATTATTCAAATACTGCATACGGTGTTGGTGCTCCCTATATAAAAGTTAAATATAAATAAGAAATCATCAGTTTATAAATCATTGGAGAACAAATACAGTATCTATTTTAAATGAATATATTATCTACAATAATTGTCTTAGCCTATTTCGTTACTGTATTTCTCCCTACATTTATAATTTAAGTAATGTGGTGGTGACTTGGCTTTCGCTATATTTTTAATTATTACACTACTTTATAAAGTATTCTTCTCTGATATTAAAAACGTCCTCCTATTTCAAGAGAACGTAAAAATAAGCGACAGTCCACAACCTATTTTTTTAGTGGAGTTTTCTAAACCTCCCCTAATTAAACAGGTTATCATACACCATTCTAAAATTAGGAGAAAAAGAAAAAACCCTAGAAACACTGATGTATCAATGTTTTTAGGGTTTTTTTAAATTGCTGTTAACAAAGCGTTTTTATTAACGAGAGTAGAACTCAACGATAAGAGCTTCGTTAATTTCAGCAGGCAATTCAGAACGTTCTGGTAAACGAGTGAAAGTACCTTCTAATTTCTCAGCATCGAAAGTAAGGAAATCAGGAACGAAGTTAGTTGCTTCAACTGATTCTTTGATGATTGAGAAGTTGCGTGATTTTTCACGAACTGAGATTGTTTGTCCAAGAGACACTTTGTAAGATGGAATGTCTACGCGGCTTCCGTCTACAGTGATGTGACCGTGGTTAACAAGTTGACGTGCTTGACGACGTGTACGAGCTAAACCAAGACGGTAAACTAGGTTATCAAGACGTGATTCAAGAAGAATCATGAAGTTTTCACCATGTACACCTTTAAGTTTGCCAGCGCGGTCGAACATTGTGCGGAATTGACGCTCAGTGATTCCGTACATGTGACGAAGTTTTTGTTTCTCTTGTAGTTGCATTCCGTATTCAGAAATTTTTCTACGTTGGTTAGGACCATGTTGTCCTGGAGCATAAGGGCGTTTTTCTAATTCTTTACCAGTACCTGTTAGGGAAATTCCTAAACGACGGGATAGTTTCCAGCTTGGGCCAGTATAACGAGCCATAGGATGACTCCTCCTTTAAATGTTTTTATTTTGGTAAAATAAAAACCGTGTGAATGTACGATCATGACCATTTTGTTTTCATGTACCTTCGCCCTAGCAGCAGAGGGTTACGAGATACACCTCTGGATTGAGGAACAAAATGAGAACATAAAGGCTATCACATAGGCTGCAATATTTTACACAAAGAGTATTGTATAATATTCTGCTCAATGAGTCAAGGACAGTTGTGATAATTATAGAATAGAGAATGGCGGCAGGAAAAATACAATTTTATCATGAGAGAATGAATGCAACAATTATGGATGGTTTCCGGGATTACTTGGGAGCCCTTGCCACGGGTTTCCTTTGCATCATTTAAAAGTGAAATGTCAAAAGGGCCGGTGAGAAGTTATATATTGAGAAGGGTTCAGGAAAGGGCTTGTACCTGGGAACTGAAATGGAAAAGGGAGCAGGCATGGGTTGCCGCTCCCTTTAACTTTTATAGATGATTGGAAAGGATTTCAGCGAACTTCTCCAGTCCTTGCTGATCCATTTCGTCAAAACGGTCCGTTATCGGGCTGTCGATATCGAGGACACCAAGCAATTTGCCATCCTTCATGAGCGGGATGACAATTTCAGATCTTGATGCCGCATCGCAGGCGATATGTCCAGGGAATTGGTGGACATCCTCAATGCGCAGGGTTTTTTCAGTTGCCGCTGAAGTGCCGCATACGCCCTTGCCCATTGGAATGCGGACACAGGCCGGAAGCCCCTGGAAGGGTCCTAGTATTAATTGGTCTTCTTCATATAAATAAAAGCCAACCCAGTTAATCTCATCGAGAAACTGATTAAGTAAAGCTGCCGCATTGCTTAAATTGGCTATCCTGTTCGTTTCATCTTCGATTAAGGCAAGTAGTTGTTTTTGGACCAGTTCATAGTTTTTTTCTTTTTTTCCTTGATACATTTCGACATTAAACAAAAGCGTTCACCTGTCTTCCTCATATTTTTACAGCACTTTCTAATCATGATGCTCCATTGTTGGGAAATTGTCGAGAACTTACTAAAGGATTCAGGCTCTTTCGTGAAGAAGTAGTCCATAAGACTTGTCTCAAAGAAAGCGAGGGATTGCCTGAATGAATCGCCAGACGCCAACGAAACAAGCCATTGTGGATGCTGCATTGCATTTATTTCATTTAAAAGGCTATCATGCTACATCCATACGGGATATTGCGAATAAAGCGAAAGTGAACGCTGCCAATATTGCCTACTATTTCAAGAATAAGCAGGGGTTGCTGGAATTCTGTTTCACTTCCTATTTAGAAGAATATATCCTGGTCCTTGAGACGAACATGACGCTGCTTGAACTTAAAGGCCCGCAGCAATGCTTGATGAACCTTGTAAAGGATATCCTCGCTTTCCAGAGGGAAAACTTCCTTGCTGCACGGTTCATATATGGGGAATCTTCACTCGATTCCAATTTAAACCGTGAAATTCATTCGACTTATTTTACAAAGGAAAAGTCTTATTTTCAATATATATTGGAACAAGGAATCAAGAGCAGGAGTTTCCAGCAGGTCTCCGTTCCCATGTATATGCTGCAGTTGAAGGGATTATTGACGGCCCCTGTCCTGCATACCCATTATGCGATGGATGTGCTTCATGTATTCCCGCAGGAAGCGTATTACACGAATATTTATGCCAATGAAGTCGGGCGTTTTCTGCAAGATACCCTTTTCATTGCCGAAGACCTGCAGCCGCTGTTAGCTGGCCGGGGCTGAAGTGTAAACATGAGTTACCCATTATACCCTTCAATCAGTGCCTGATGGCCCTGACCCAAATCTTTAGCCTGATGGGCATCGGAACCGTAAATGAGCGGAATGCCGAGTTCTAAAGCACGCTTTGCAAATCGTTCAGGAGGGTAGGGTTCACCGCATAGCGGCTTTACAAGCCCAGCTCCATTATAATCCAGTTCATACCTTTGATCCTTGATCATTTCGAGAACCTTGTAAACCCGCTCGTCAAAACTTGATGCCGGCGGATATCGATGCTGGAATTTATGGACAAGCGTAATGTGCCCGATCCGTTTTGGTTTATAAATGCCTAAATCAGTTTCTATTGACTTTTCCAGTGTATCGTAATATTTGGCATAAACCGATTCCACTGAACCTAGTTCATTGGCAATCTCAGCGAACCCAATTTCGCTGAAATCGATGCAATGCCAGCTGTTTTGATGCTTGATGAAGTGAACGGAAAGTATACTATCATCAAGGAATTCTCCGATTTCGTCGAGGAATTCTTTTGTTTCTTTTTCATACCCCTCTATAAAGTCAACCTCCAGACCTGTTTTGATCAGGATTTTGTCTTTATGGCGTTCTTTCAGTACGCGGAGCTCTTGAAAGTAATCCAGGAGCAGGGCAGCGTCCATCCCGCTGTCTTTTTCAGGCGTAGGATCTTGAAAATTTCGTGGCAATGGAGCATGTTCCGTAAATGTGATTTCCTTTAATCCTAGCTCGATTCCCCGCGTAATATATTCATCGAATTTATCCGTAGAGCCGTGAGGGCAAAACGGAGTGTGCACATGACCGTCAGCTTTCATGGTCCTTCCCTCCCAAAAAACAGGTATTTGTAGCAATTTTCTACAAAAAAATCATTTTTCTCGTCAAAAATTATTGCTAACATGGTATCATAAAAGCATTAAATTTAACATTTTTACAATTCATATATAAATAGCAAGACTGTAAGGACTAGAACAGGGGGCTTACCATGGATTACATAATTGGGGTAATTGTATTAATTTTGATTTTCATCATTTGGGGTTATTTTTTCAAAAAGAGATATTTTAAAGAAATCGATCGACTGGAATCCTGGAAAATAAGCATCATGCACCGCCCCGTGCTGGAAGAGCTTTCTAAAGTCAAACAATTGAACATGACAGGTGAAACAGAGGAAATGTTCGAAAACTGGCGCATTGAATGGGACGCCATCATTACGGATCATATGCCCGAAGTCGAAGAGCTTTTATTCGATGCCGAGGAATCCGTCGATAAATACCGTTTCAGCCGATCAAAAGAGATACAGCGCAAAATTACAGTCAAGCTGAATGAAATAGAGGAAATGATCAAAAAGATCCTATACGAACTGAATGAACTCGTAGGCAGTGAGGAAAAGAATCGATTGGAAATAGAGGATATCAAAGAATCCTACCGTCAATTGAAGAAATCCCTGCTTGCACACAGGCATAATTATGGGAAAGCGGCTGATAAGCTGGAAAGCTCCTTGGATGAAGTGTTGCAGATCCTTCAGAAATATGAAGAAGAGACCGTGAACGGCAATTATTTGAATGCGAGGGAGCTTGTTCTCACCATTAAGGACAAATTGGCGGTTCTGTCAGTTAAAATGGAAATGCTCCCAAAATTATTGATTGATAGCCAATCCGAGCTGCATTCCCAGCTTAATGAATTGAAGGATGGTTATGAGGAGATGTCAGGACAGGGGTACCTGTTGAGCCATATCCAATTCGAGCAGGAGATATCACGGCTTGAGGAAGAACTGGATCTATATAAAACACAATTGGAAAATGCCGAAACGGAAGCAGTGGAAAAAGGCATTAAAGAAATGCGCGAAAGCATCGAGGTTCTTTATGACCTTTTGGAAAAAGAAGTACTTTCAAAACAGTATATCTTGAAAAATGATGAAATTCTCAGGAAAACGATTAGTGACCTTGAATATGAAAACGATAAACTTAAAGTTGAAACCATACATGTTCAACACACGTATCATCTGACGGAAAATGAGCTCGATGCCCAACGGAAAATGGAAAAGCAGATTGCCCAGATTTCAAAACGCCATCAATTGCTCGTCTTGAAAATGGAGGATAATGTGATGGCGAGCTCGCTTATCAGCGAAGAGATGCAGGGGCTTGCAGTACAGTTGAAGGAATTACAGGAAAATCAGAAAGACTTTACCGTTAAATTACAGGCTTTACGAAAAGATGAAATGGATGCCAGGGATTCACTGGCAGAATTGAAGCGCAAAATGGTCGATACTGGACGTTTAATTTCAAAAAGCAATATTCCAGGTCTTCCAGAAGAGTATAAAGTGGTGCTTCAGGATGCCAAAGAAAGCATGGATGACGTTCAGGGTAAACTTGAAGAAAAGCCGCTTGAGATGGCCGCTGTTTATATTTATTTGGAAAAAGCGGTTCAACAGGTTGATAAGGTCCACGAAAAAGCCCAAGAATTGATCGAGCATATGTATTTGGCCGAAAAGGTGATCCAATTCGGAAATCGTTATCGAAGCAGCCACGATATGGTAGCCGAGAGCCTAAGGGAAGCCGAAGCGAAATTCCGAAGCTATGAATATCAAGCCGCATTGGAAACGGCAGCCACTGCCATAGAAAAGGTCGACCCAGGCAGTTTACGAAAAATCGGGGCGAACATAGAAGAAGTCCTTTCCTGAAAACCCGCCATGGCGGGTTTTTTTCTTTTTATAGCTTAGGTGGGAAGTTAAATCATTCTCGGGAATAAAAAGAAGCAGGTATCCTATCATTCTTGGACCAGTGTTTTACATTCTCTTTCAAATTCAATTATGTTAATATTAGAAGTTGCAACAGCAACATTGAAACTTATATTTAGAAGAGTGACCATCATAGATATAAAAACATGGAAGGTGAACCCATGATTTATTTTGACAATAGTGCAACAACAAAACCGTATCCCGAAGTAATCGAATCATTCATGAAGGTTACTTCGGACTATTTCGGGAACCCTTCTTCGCTTCATGGACTTGGGGTGCAATCCGAAAAACTGCTTTCCGCTGCCAGAAAGCAGATTGCTGATTTATTAAAGGTGAAGAGTTCGGAAATATATTTCACTTCCGGGGGAACGGAAGGAAATAATCTTGCCATTAAAGGGGCCGCCCACTTTCAGGGAAATCGCGGCAAACACATAATCACGACAGCGATTGAACATCCTTCTGTAGAAGATGCATGCCAATCATTGACGAGAATGGGATATGAGATCACATATCTTCCCGTTAACGAATTTGGACAAATTGATGTAACCGATCTTAAGGATGCATTGAGGGAAGATACCATTTTGGTTTCCGTCATGCATGTTAATAATGAAGTTGGCTCGATACAGCCGATTGCTGAAGTGGGCAAATTGTTAAAACAATACCCAAACGTGCTCTTTCATGTCGATAATGTACAGGGAACAGGCAAGGTTTCGTTATCATTGCGTGAAGCCAATGTGGATTTATGTACAATTTCCGGCCACAAGGTTCACGGTTTGAAAGGGACGGGCATCCTGTATGTTCGTGAAGGCGTTCGGGTCGATCCGCTTTTCCATGGTGGCAATCAGGAAACGAAAATCAGGAGCGGCACCGAAAATGTGGCGGGAATCGTCGCCCTTTCGAAGGCTTTGCGTATTAGTATGAACAATCAATTGCTGTATCATGATAAGCTTCAGCAAATCAAAACTTATTTATATAAAGGTTTGAAGGAAATGGACGGGGTGTTGGTTAACAGTCCCGAAGAGGGTGCACCCCATATTGTGAATTTTTCCGTTCCGGGACTTAAATCCGAGGTATTGCTGCATGCACTGGAATCGGAAGGAATATATGTTTCGACGACTAGTGCCTGTTCTTCGAAAAAAAGGACGGTAAGCAAAACGGTGGACGCGATGTTCCATCATTCGGCTCGTTCCGAAAGCGTCATCCGTATCAGTACTACCTATGGCAATGAAATGGAAGAAGCAAAGCAAGTTCTGGCGGCGATACAGAAAATAGTCGCTAATTTAGAAAAAATAATGAGGGTTGCTAAATGAAATTTGATCATATAATTATCCGTTATGGAGAAATCTCCACTAAAAAAAGAAACCGTAAAGGCTTTGTAGACAAAATGAAGGCACATATCCGCTGGAGTTTAAAAGATATTGAAGGCGTAGTGCTGACAGCCAACCGGGAGCGGATGTACGTTCTCCTGAACGGTGCTGACCATGTGCCGGTCATTGACCGATTAAAAGGCATTTTTGGAATACAGTCATTAAGCCCTGCAATAAAAATAGAGCGTGATCTGGAAGTGATGAAAACGGCAGCCTTGTATTACCTTAATCATACCCTTGAAGAGGTAAACACGTTCAAAATCACGACAAAACGCGCCGATAAGGATTTTCCATATAATACCGATGAAATTAACAGGGCAATCGGCGGGCATTTGCTCCGAAATACAGAAGATTTAAAAGTCGATGTAAAGAACCCTGATTTGAACCTGCTAGTGGAAGTGAGACGCGAAGCCGTGTATTTGACAGGTGAAATCATCCAGGGTGCAGGCGGTCTTCCATTCGGTTCAAGCGGGAAGGCGATGCTGATGCTTTCAGGCGGGATTGATAGCCCTGTTGCAGGCTTCCTTTCGATGAAACGGGGATTGGACGTGGAGGCGATCCATTTTTACAGCCCGCCGTTCACAAGCGAGCGTTCACGTCAAAAGGTCATTGATTTGGCAGGTAAGCTGGCAGAAATAAATGGAAGCATGAAAGTGCATATCGTTCCATTTACGGAAATCCAGTTATTGATTCAAAAACAAATCCCGGAAAACTACTCAATGACTACAACCCGTCGTTTAATGATGCGGGTCGCCGATCGAATCCGTGAAAAGGAAGAAGCCATGGCACTGATTACCGGTGAAAGCCTTGGACAGGTTGCGAGCCAGACGATGAGCAGCATGTTTGCCATCAATGAGGTGACGAATACACCGATCCTGCGTCCGCTGATTACCATGGATAAGACAGAAATCATCAAAATAGCAAGAGAACTCGATACTTTTGAAATATCCAATCTGCCGTACGAGGATTGCTGTACGGTCTTTACGCCGGCAAGCCCAAAAACGAAACCGAAACGTGAAAAAGTCAATTACTATGAAAGCTTCGTCGACTTTGAATCCTTGATCGAAAAAGCGGTCTCCGAAACAGAAATATTAACGGTTAAACCGGGCCAGACTTTCGATAAGGAAGAAGCGATGGAAGACTTATTTTGATATCCTTTAATTACCAATAAAAATGTGCGAATGAAGCCATGTGTTTTAACACACTCTATAATCACAAGGAGGTGAAACACACATGGCAAACAACAACAGCTCAAACGAATTATTGGTACCTGGAGTTGAACAAGCTCTACAACAAATGAAATATGAAATCGCTACAGAATTCGGCGTACAACTTGGTGCCGACACAACATCTCGCGCTAACGGTTCAGTTGGTGGAGAAATCACAAAACGCCTTGTTCAAATGGCTGAACAACAATTAGGCGGAGGTTTCAACAGATAATTTCATAAATATGGCTACAGAGAGCGGGTTTTAACACCCGCTCTCTTTACGTTTGCGGACTGAATTCGTGGACGCCGAATAATTAACGACTTAATAAATTCCTTAGTTTTACTACATAATTGTTTACTGTTTTATATAATATTAAACCTTATTGGAATGAAGAAATGTGCGACACTCCTGCTAGCCGATACCCCACCGAAAGGGAGTATGTGTAATGATTTCCACTCCAGGCACTCGCTTTCCGCGGGCGGTCCGGGAGCCTCCTCGGCGCTCGCCTGCGGGGTCTCCCTTGGCCACGCTTTTCCCGCAGGAGTCTCGTACCTTCCGTTCCAATCAACTTTTTGTTTTAAAAGAAATAACTGCTGGCTCGTCTTATTCCGAACCCTAATTAAGACTAGTTTATCCTTTAAGTTTTTATTCTGTAATCCTTAAAGGATGGAAGAGATGTGCGACACTCCTGCCGAATAACTGGCTAGCCGAGACCCCACAGGCGCTTGCGCCGAGGAGGCTCGGCAGACAGTCGGCGGAAAGGGAGCGGATCTCTGAAATCAGCTGGAATGTTTTCTTAAAAAAACTGTAGGCTAGTCTCATCATCCTTTAAGTTTTTTCTTGTAATCCTTAAAGGATGGAAGAGATGTGCGACACTCCTGCCGAATAACTGGCTAGCCAAGACCCCGCAGGCGCTTGCGCCGAGGAGGCTCGGCAGACAGTCGGCGGAAAGGGAGCGGATCTCTGAAATCAGCTGGAATGTTTTCTTGAAAAAACCTTAGGCTAGTCTCATCCTGAATTATGTTTAAGACTAGCTTATCCTTTAAGTTTTTATTCTGTAATCCTTAAAGGATGGAAGAGATGTGCGACACTCCTGCCGAATAACTGGCTAGCCGAGACCCCACAGGCGCTTGCGCCGAGGAGGCTTGGCAGACAGTCGGCGGAAAGGGAGCGGATCTCTGAAATCAACTGAAATGTTTTATTGAAAAAAACTGTAGGCTAGTCTCATCATCCTTTAAGTTTTTCCTTGTATTCCTTAAAGGATGGAAGAAATGTGCGACACTCCTGCCGAATAACTGGCTAGCGAACCCCACAGGCCTTGTACCGAGGAGGCGCGGCAGGCAGTCGGCGAAAAGGGAGGGGTTTCAGAAATCAGCGGAATTTTTAAAAAGAAAAACTGCAGGCAAACTCACTTTAGGAATTGTCTACAGGCTAAAAGAGAGCGGGTGTAGGAATCCGCTCTCTTTTTAATTTGTAAAAATAAATAGAAATTTTAGAGAAGTATCTTGTATAATGAGTAGGTACTAAGAGTTCATAATTGGAGGGGAATATATATGAAGCGTGAAGACTTATTGGCTCCGGAACATTACAACTTAGTGAGTGAAATGGAACGTTATGCAAAAGATCCAGGTAAAGTTGCCGTACTTTGGGAGAACGAAACCGGAGATAAAAAACAACTTACATATGAGAATTTATTAAAAAGTGCAAATAAAATTGGAAATGCCTTCAAGAAAAAAGGACTGGGTAAAGGTGATACGGTCCTCATCATAATCCCCCGTTTGGTGGAAGCTTATCAAGTGTATTTAGCCGCACTGAAAATTGGCATGATTGTCATCCCTTGTTCTGAAATGCTTCGTGCGAAGGACTTGCAGTACCGAGTCAACCATGGTGATGTCAAAGGAATCATCAGTTATCATGAATATACTGACGAATTGAATGAAATAGAAGGAGCGGAAAGCCTCCTGAAGTTTTCAATCGGAAAACGAATCGAAAATTGGCTGGATTTGAATGAGCTCGCCGATGAGGAATCCGATCAGCTGACCATCGCTGACACGAAGAGTGAGGATATGGCATTCTTATCGTATACTTCCGGAACGACAGGGAATCCAAAAGGGGTCGTCCATACACATGGATGGGCTTATGCCCATTTGAAAACGTCTGCTGCAAACTGGCTCGGGATCAGCGAAACGGATGTCGTTTGGGCAACGGCAGGCCCAGGGTGGCAAAAGTGGATTTGGAGTCCTTTCCTGGCGGTTCTGGGAACAGGAGCGACAGGCCTTGCCTATCATGGAAAGTTCGAGGCGAAAAAATATCTTCAGCTGCTACAGGACTACAAAGTGAATGCATTATGCTGCACGCCAACCGAATATCGATTGATTGCAAAGGTGGATAACCTTGATGATTATGATTTATCCCATCTTCACAGTGCTGTATCGGCGGGAGAGCCTTTAAATCAAAAAGTGTTCGAGGTCTTTAAGAACCATTTCCAGATTGAAGTGCGTGATGGGTATGGACAGACCGAAAATACCTTGTTGGTTGGTGTAACGAAAGGCATGGAAATTAAATTGGGCTCCATGGGCAAACCGACTCCGGGCAACCATGTGGAAATCATCGATGATTCCGGTAAACCTTGTTCGCCTGGCGTAGTGGGGGATATTGCCGTACATGTCGATACACCTGCCCTATTTAAAGAGTATTTTAAAGATCCCGAGCGGACATCGCAGCAGTTCCGCGGGGACTATTATATCACCGGCGATCAAGCGAAAAAGGATGAGGATGGTTATTTCTGGTTTGAGGGTCGTTCTGATGATATCATCATCAGTTCGGGATATACGATCGGACCGTTTGAAGTGGAAGATGCACTCGTTAAGCATCCATATGTTAAAGAGTGTGCCGTTATAGCAAGTCCTGATGAAATAAGGGGAAATGTGGTCAAGGCGTATGTCGTCTTGATGGATGATATCGATCCGAACAGCCAGGACTTGATCAAGACGCTTCAATCGCACGTGAAAGAATTGACTGCTCCATATAAATATCCAAGGAAAATCGAATTTTTAGAAGAGCTGCCCAAAACGACATCAGGTAAAATCAAACGGGTGGATTTACGGAAAAGGGAAGAAGCACTCCTTAACAATTGATCGAAATGCATGACCGTCAGCCTCCAAGGCTGGCTTTTTTTATTGACAGGGGCTTGGGTAAAAGCATAAATATGGGAATTCATGATATGAGATGGTACACTTACTGCATATCTGCACAGTAACAATCATTTAATAAGGAGTGTAAAGCCGGAATGGGAACGTTATGGTTCAATGGGTCGATTTATACGATGGTTAAAGAAAATGATCAAGTGGAGGCAGTCTTCACTGAAAAGGGGGTAATTGTTGATACCGGCAGCCTGGACCATTTGAAAAATCAACATGCCGGCAATATTTCCAGGGAAATCGACTTAAAAGGACAAACGATGCTGCCGGGGTTAGTGGATAGTCACCTTCATTTGGTCGGGCATGGTGAAAGGCTGCTTCGTCTAGATCTCTCTTTGATGGATAGCAGGGAGTCGATCATGAAATCCTTGAAGGAGAAGTGCTCAAAGACCCCGGCAGGAAAGTGGATCGTTGCAGAAGGGTGGAATGAAAATGAATGGCCGAGACCTGAATTGATATTACGGGATGAGCTTGACGCGATATCGGCAGATCATCCCATCGTATTGAAAAGGATCTGCCGTCATGCCTTGGTGGTCAATTCGCGCGCCCTTTTGGAAGCGGATATTAAAGAAGATATAAAAGAACCTTCAGGCGGGGTGATCTGCCGTTATCCTGACGGACGTTTAAATGGATTATTTAAAGAAAGCCAGGCGCAGAACCTCATTTTAGACAGCCTTCCCGGCATTGATCAAGAGTATATCGAAAACGCGCTCACAGAGGCCATAGAAGACGCATATAAGCTAGGTTTGACTGGCGGGCATACCGAGGACCTCCATTACTACAATGGCTTCATGCCGACATATCAGGCGTTTAAATCGGTAATCGAGGACCGGGAAATGGCCTTTCGCGCCAACTTGCTCGTCCATCACGAAGCGTTTGAAGAAATGCTGGCAGCAGGCGGCGGCTATCAGAAAGGTACGCGATATATCAAATTCGACAGCATGAAGATCTTTACCGACGGCTCCTTAGGCGGACGCACAGCCCTGTTGAGCGAACCTTATGTAGATCAAAAGAATACAAATGGAGTCGCGATATTCACTGAAAACGAGCTTCAGGAATGGGTGAAAAAAGCAAGGGCTGGCGGAATGCCGATTGCTGTCCATGCGATTGGCGATCTCGCTTTTGAATACGTCTTGAATGCAATTGAAGCCCTCCCCCCGAAAAAGGGACAGAGGGACCGGCTCATCCATGCGCAGATTGTACGGCCGGAGCTTTTGGAGCGGGCGGCGAAGCTGCCGGTAATCTTTGATATCCAACCGGGGTTCGTTCCGTCCGATTTTCCGTGGGTGGAAGAAAAGGTGCCAGCCGATCTATTGGAATCCTCCTATGCCTGGAGAACCTATTTGAACTTGGGCATCATTTGTGCGGGAGGGTCGGATGCACCCATTGAACCATTAAATCCGATTTTGGGCATTCATGCAGCTGTCACAAGGATGAAAATCAACAGTGAGGACCGTACCGTATATGGTTTGTCTGAAAGGCTTTCCGTTTTCGAGGCTTTCGCATTGTATACCAAAGGGAGTGCTGCAGCAATCGGCCAGGAAAAACGCCGCGGTGTGATCAATAAAGGGTACGATGCCGATTTTACCGTGTTTAATCTGGATGTCTTTGCTGTTGCACCGGATGATCTCCTGAAAGCTGAGGCGGTCATGACGGTCATCGATGACAAAATCATGTATGATAAAAATTAACAGTTGCAAAAAAAGAAATGGAAATACAAAATTGTTAGATGGAATTAGATAAAGGAATGTAAATGGAAAGAAGGCTTGTTATGAAAGTGGATCAACAAAAAGAAGGGGCGATATATGCAGCCCTTTCTTACATGATGTGGGGAGTTGTGCCGGTTTACTGGAAGTTCCTTCAGGGAGTCGGTGCAATGGAAATTTTAGCTCAGAGGGTATTATGGTCTTTCGTGTTCATGCTGGTTTTATTGATGTTCATGAAAAAATGGCAGGCGTTTCTAGATTATGTCAAAAATATAATGGGAAATCCGAAACTCTTTACGGCATTGCTAACGGCGTCCCTGCTTGTTACAGCTAATTGGGGAGTGTTCATATGGGCCGTTAACTCAGGACGGATCCTCGACACGAGCCTTGGATATTATATCAATCCTCTCGTCAGTGTACTATTGGGAGTGATAGTCTTAAAAGAAAAATTGAGCGGGGCCCAAATCATTTCATTCCTGCTTGCAGGAATCGGAGTCTTGATCCTTGGCATTCATTTCGGCACGATCCCGTGGATCTCTCTTGTTTTGGCCATGACCTTTGGATTATACGGTCTGGCAAAAAAAATGATCAAGGCCGAATCGGCAATCGGGCTGACGCTTGAAACGATGATGGTAACGCCTCTGGCCCTAGGTTACCTGATTTACTTGATGAACAGGTCGGAAATGCAATTCTTTACAGACGGAAGCACAAGCTTGCTGTTGGTGGGCGGCGGGATTGCCACGGCATTGCCTCTTTTATATTTTGCAAAAGGGGCGGAGAAGATCCCGTTATCGATGCTTGGCATTTTTCAGTATATCGCTCCGACCTTATCTTTATTGATCGGGGTATTCGTCTATCATGAAAGTTTCACCAAAGCACATCTATTAGCCTTTTTGTTCATATGGTCAGCTTTGGCTGTTTATACACTATCCATAACGAAATGGGGGCAGGCAAGTGCCCGCAGGTTCAAAGGCAAAGGGAATATTGGTGCGTGAAAAGAAAAAAAATGCTTGGGGAGATTTCTGCCCAAGCATTTTTTTTATGTCGTTACTCAATAAAACGGTTTTATGGCATAGGCGAAATGTCAGGGTCATGAAAGGTATATCTTCGAACCTATTTCAGAAACAATACAATTGGAAAGGCAGGCAGGACTGTTATCGGGATTGGCACGGGGGGAATTCAGTTGGAATTGTCTATAGAAGGAACTATCCAGGAAAATGATATGTGTTGTCAGGAATGCTGATATGGTGGCGTACGGCTTTCTATTGCTATTTAATTCATCGATGATTCCCTGTGCAGTGGTAATCCCGATCCCGTGGCCATAAAAGAGGTTATTCCCTAATAATATGGCATTTTCACCTTGCCATTCAGGGGTTGCCAAGTCGTGATCAGGGTTTTTGAAGTAAACGCAATCACCTGGTAAATAGTCCCTTCCCTGGTGAACGCTGAGAGCCATATTCCTTGGAGGGCGCCAGTCATATAAAAATAGGTCTGAAAAAAGATAGTCGAAATTCCTGGGGCCGATTAAATCCAAAATCGCCTTTAAAAAAGTGACGACTATTGCTGTCCCGCATTCGAAGGCATAAAGCCCCCCATTCATGAAAATGTCAACGAGCGCAGCATGAGGGAGAATCCCTGGCTGAAGGGTAAAGGTGCCATCCTTTGAAAGGTGCCAATAACGCTGATTGGATTGAGATTCCTCAAGTGTGGAAAATTCCGGCCCGCTTTTATCCAACGCAATAGCTGCCTCTATGACCCGGTTCCTCAGCTGTATCTCGAAATTAAAATCCCCAAAGTTCCGGTATTCAAAAACGTTAGAATCTTCCGCCAAGCATTGAAGAGTTTCAAGCGATTTGGCAGAGGCTGTACCTGGTTGGATTTGACTGACATCTAACCATTTGTGATTAATCTTTATCATGACATATCCACCTTTTGCTTATGAAATTAAGGGTTTAATAAAACCAGTAAACAAAAATGTCTACACGTAATGCTCATTATATGAATGCTTGCAAAGAAATGACTATTTGGAGCGTGTCCGCCACCGTTGCAGCCAAGAACGATTGGAACGGAAAGAGGCAGAATTATTTTGCTTTCAATGATTTTCGTTCCAAAAGATGTTTTGCAAGACATCCTGAAGTGCAAGGAATACCTTTCCAATTAGAGAGTAGAAGCAAATTAGTATTCCTTTTTCCCTATGAATTGATATAATGAGAGAGAAAAGTTCATATGTGCGAGAAATGTAGGGGGGCCAGTACTGCTGGCTGAGATTGCATCCATTAGATGCTGACTCTTTGAACCTGATCTGGGTGATGCCAGCGGAGGGAACATATTATGACTGATTTTCTGTTTTGTATGTTAACGTCCGAATTCATCTTCGGGCGTTTTTTGCTTTTTTATCCAGTATTTGAATAGCCCTGGAGCCCCATCATGGTTCCGGCATATGAATCTTATAAGATGTGTAGGAGGATAATGACTTGAATAAATTCTTACCACTGTTAGCTTCGTTCTTCCTTTTAGCTGGATGCGGAGCAGGCGGAACTAATGAAAAAGAAGAAGCATCTAAAAATGAAGAATTAAAAAAGGTATCGGTCGTGCTCGATTGGACACCGAATACAAACCATACAGGATTGTATGTAGCCAAGGAAAAAGGTTATTTTAAAGAACAAGGTCTTGATGTGGAAATTATCATGCCAGGTGAAGCGGGAGCTGATAAGCTTGTCGCTTCAGGGAAATCTGAATTTGGCGTGAGCTACCAGGAGGGCATAACGCAGGCCCGCGTGCAGGGCGTGCCGATTGTTTCGGTAGCTGCCGTCATCCAGCATAATACCTCGGGATTCGCTTCCCCTGAGGCAAAGGACATTACGACTCCCAAGGATTTTGAAGGGAAGACTTATGGTGGCTGGGGATCTCCGGTTGAAAAGGCCATTATTGATTCACTCATGAAAAAGGAAAATGCGGATGTAAATGAAGTGGACATAGTCAATACAGGAGACATGGATTTTTTCACTTCGGTTAAAAGGGATATAGATTTTGCCTGGATTTATTATGGTTGGACAGGCATAGAGGCTGAGTTGCGAAATGAAAAGCTTAATATGGTGTACTTAACCGAATACTCTGATAAGCTTGATTACTATACGCCTGTTTTGACTACAAATGAAAAGATGATAAAAGAAGATCCCGAGACTGTTAAAGCATTCGTTCATGCAGCTTCGAAAGGGTACCAGTTTGCGATTAAGAATCCTGATGATGCAGCAGATATGTTAATTGAGTCTGCACCGGATCTTGATCCAGAACTAGTGAAGAAAAGCCAGGAGTGGCTTGCAGCCAAGTATCAGGATGATGCTCCGCGATGGGGTGAACAAAAGCTTGAAATTTGGAAGAATTACAGTGAGTGGATGACTGAAAATAAGCTTCTTGAAGGTGATTTCGATCCTGAAAAGGCATTTACCAATGAATTTTTACCAAAATAGGAGGAAATGCAATGGCCAATTCATTAGTTAGTATACAAATTATTCCTAAAGGGGAAAATGTCATCCCTATGGTCGATGAAGCAATCAAGATCATTGAAGAATCAGGTGTCAAGTATGAGGTTCACCCGCTTGAAACGACAATGGAGGGGGAGCTTTCCGAACTTTTTGCCGTGATAGAAAAAATGAATGTAAGAATGATTGAAATAGGATCGCCGAATGTCATTTCCCAAGTGAAAATATTATATCAGCCAAGCGGGATTACGATGGATACGTTAACGGAGAAATATCGGGCATGATCGGAAGGGGAATTTGGAAGAAGGGGGCTCCCTTCTTTCTTTTATTATTGTTGCTGATTGTATGGGAGTCAGTGACAGTCTTATTGAAAGTTGAAGAATGGCTGCTTCCCGCTCCATCGGCCATTTTCATTGAAGGAATTGAGTCGTCCCGCAATCTTTACGGACACCTTACATCCACAACCGAGCTTGCGTTGTCGGGATTTTTTATTGGAAGCTGCATCGGCTTATTGATCGCGGCAATCCTACACCTATTTCCAGGTGTGAAGGACGCGGTTTATCCTCTGCTCATACTATCACAAAATATACCTATCATTGTTTTGGCGCCGCTTTTGGTGATCTGGTTTGGCTTTGGCATGCTGCCTAAGTTAATCGTGATTTCACTTGTATGTTTTTTTCCGGTTGCGGTCGCATCATTGGACGGTTTTCGCCAGACACCATACGAGCTTAAGCATTATTTCAAGATGATGGGAGCGGGGAAAAACCAGTTATTTTGGAAGCTGGAACTTCCTCACTCGATCCCGTTCATTTTCTCCGGCCTGAAAATTTCGGCTACCTATAGTGTAATGGGTGCTGTTATTTCGGAATGGCTTGGGGCAAAATCGGGGATTGGTGTTTATATGACTCTCGCTTCTTCAGCGTTCAGGACAGATCGGGTGTTTGTAGCCATTTTCATCATTATGGGAATGAGCCTGATCTTTTTTGGAATCATCACTTTCCTGGAGAAATACTTGGTTTCTTGGAAGAGAAAGGAGGGTGAAAAGGATGAAGCTGGAAATTAAAGACGTCTCCTATTCTTTCGATGGTAAGCAGAATATATTGGAGAATATGAATTTCCATGTGAATGATGGGGAATTTGTTACGATCCTTGGGCCATCGGGAAGCGGTAAAAGTACATTGTTCCACTTGATCGGCGGGATTTTGAAGCCTGATCATGGCATCATTTCATTGGATGGAAAAAAGATAAATGGCTTAAAGGGACATATCAGCTATATGCCTCAGCAGCCTTCCCTTTTACCTTGGAGAACGGTATTGGAAAATGTTTTGCTTGGAAGTGAACTTGCTGGGACCAGAGATAAAGAAAAGGCAAAAACCCTTTTGATGAAAGCTGGTTTAGAAGAATACGATAAAGCATATCCGCATGAATTATCTGGAGGCATGAAGCAAAGGGCCGCATTCATTCGGAGTATCTTAAGTCCACAGGACTTGATGTGCCTGGACGAACCCTTTTCTGCCTTGGATGAACTGACAAGATTGCAAATGCAACAATGGCTGTTGTCGGTTTGGGAAGAAAATCGGAGGTCGGTGCTTTTTGTCACTCACAGCATAGATGAAGCGGTTTTCCTATCAGATAGAATTTATGTGTTATCAGCAAAACCGGCTGCTGTCATCAAAGAAGTGAAAGTTCCATTTTCAAGGCCAAGAAGAGAAGAACAGCTTCTTAGTGATGAATTTATTCATTTGAAGAGAGAATTATATGCAGCACTCAAGCCAACTTTCACTACTTAAGTAAGGAGGCGCTACCATTTGAGAATCATCGACAGCCATATCCATTTGGATAAGTATGATATTGATAAGCGGAAGCAGATCCTGAAAGACATGGAAAAGGTTCAGTTGGAATCCTTGCTGACTGTTTCCATGAATTTGGCTTCTTCGATTAACAATTATCAGCTTTCACTTAAAGATTCACGAATTAAGCCTGCCTTTGGTTTTCATCCAGAGCAGCCCCTCCCGAGTGATGAAGAAGTGAATGAATTATTGAGCTGGATGCGGGAACATCGTCACAATATGGTTGCGATAGGCGAGGTTGGGCTGCCCTATTACTTAAGGTAGGAAAATCCCAATATTGATAACTCAGCATATATAGTGATACTGGAGAGGTTCCTGACCTTAGCTAAAGAGATTGAAAAGCCGGTTATCCTTCATGCCGTCCATGACGATGCACCTATCGTTTGCGACCTTTTGGATAAGCATCAAATCACAAGGGCACACTTTCATTGGTTTAAAGGCGATATCCGGACAGTTGAAAGAATGGCAGAAAAGGGCTACCGCATTTCGATTACACCTGATGTTTGTTATGAGAGGGAAATACAGGAATTAGTTTCGGCCTATCCACTTAAGCTGATGATGATAGAAACGGATGGACCATGGCCGTTTGAAGGGGTTTTCAATGGGGAATGGACCCATCCCGGCATGATGCATGAAAGTGTGCGTCAAATTGCTTCGATTAAAGGATTGCCGATTGAGGATGTCTATGAAGCCCTTTATCAAAATACGAAAGATTTTTATCATATATAAAGGTACCGGTTATCATATCCGGTACCTTTTTTCGTTTAGAGAAAGGTCCTTTTAACCTTTTCCCAAAAGGAATTGTCTTTTAGCTTAACGGTCTTGATGACCTTACCGCTTAACCGGACCTTTACCTTTTCGACATGATTGATGCTTAACGCTTCATTGTCCATTCCGACGATCGGATAGCTTGGTCCGTTTTGTTCAAGGTGGACGGTCAACGTCTTAGCACCGCTTAAGATGAATGAGGAGCCTAAGGTCCGATAGGTATTATTATTGACGGAAGCAAGCTCGCTCACTTGGAAGCAAGGGAGAAGGGGGTCGACAACGGCCCCATTGACCGATTTATTATAGGCGGTGCTTCCGGTCGGAGTCGCAATGATGATCCCGTCCCCGCGAAAAGTTTCAAAATGGAGTTGATCAATGAAAATATCCATGATGAACGTTTTGGTGATCGAAGAGCGGATACTGAGTTCATTAAGGGCGTAGAAGGAGGGCTGATCGTCCAATTGGATAGAGATGGTTGGATATTTACGCACCTCGATTTGCTCCCTTGTCATGGCATCAATCATTTTATCACTGTCTTCCAAGTGGAAATCGCAATACATATTCAAGTTACCTGTCGTTGAAATGCCCGCATATAAACAGTCATCCCTGAACCCGGTTTTACGGGCTGCCTGCAGGAATGTGCCGTCATCACCGATGCTTACGATGATGTTCGCTTTTGTGAAATCCTGGATGACTTCATACGAATGTTGCTTCGCCAAGTCTGATAAGTATTCAACCTTGCTAAGCATCTCTTCATTCGGTGCATGGAAAAAATAAATATTCCTTCGAGTGTTCATCATGTTTCCCCCTAGTATGTATGGTGATGAAAGGGCTTTCTTTAACCTGTTTACGATACATGCAATTTGTGCAAAATGGACCAATGCATTTCCAATTTGAGGATTCTTTGCTACAATTTTATATGTCTTAGTTTATCATGGAATGAAACATTTTTGGTATTAGTTCGTATGGTAAGAAGGATACATATATTTAAGGGGGAAAACAGATGAATGGAAAGCGTTGGGCTGCACTTGGAATCGCAGCCGTTTTATTTTTTGTTTCTATTGCTGTAGGGGCGGCCACTACTCTTTTTACAGCGGATACGGAAAATATCATTGAAGAATTATTTGCTTCCGAAAGTGCATTTTACGAGGAAGTCATAGAAGGCGATGATTACACTAATGTTATTGCCGTATTTGATGTAGAGGGCACGATTCAAGATACAGGTGAAGCCTCATTACTTAGTTCAACAACATATAATCACCGTGCCTTCATGGATAAGCTGAAGATGGCGGAGGAAAATGACGATATCAAAGGAATCATCCTTCGGGTGAATTCTCCAGGCGGCGGTGTCGTCGAAAGTGCAGAGATTCATGAAAAGATCCTTGATATCAAGAAAGTGAAAAAACCTGTTTATGTATCAATGGGGTCTATGGCTGCTTCAGGCGGATATTATATTTCTGCACCAGCCGATAAGATTTATGCCAGCCCAGAAACGATGACGGGTTCACTTGGAGTCATCATGCAGGGGTATAATTACGAGAAATTGGCCAAGAAGTATGGTGTTGAGTTCCAAACCATCAAAAGCGGACCACACAAAGATATTATGAGTCCAACCCGGGAAATGACTGGTGAAGAACGTGAAATACTCCAAGACATGATCGATAATTCTTATGATCAATTTGTAAAAATCATTGCAGACGGCCGCGGTATGACTGAGAAGGAAGTAAGGGAAATTGCCGATGGACGCATTTATGATGGACGCCAGGCTAAAGAAAACCATCTTATCGATGATTTCGGCCATTTGGATGATGTAATTGCCGCTATGAAAACTGATATCGGTAAAAAGGATGCTCAAGTTATCCGTTATACAGATGAGGCAGGTTTCGGTTCATTATTCAGTATGGGTGCGCAAAAAATGTTGGGAAATGATGTGGAAACGGCAGTCTTGACAAAAATCCTTTCCTCTTCAAATTCTCCACGCTTAATGTATTTGTATGCGGAATAGGGGGGCTGAAGGATGACGGAACGAAATGAAAACAATGAACAAATCGCTTCATCCAATCTAATGGCAGATCAAGAGGTTCCCGTTCAGCAGGAATTTACACCAGCCAAAAAGGCCGTGGATGATGACGAAGTCAAGAAAGTGCATTTTGCAGGTTTTTGGATGAGGTTTTGGGCCTATTTAGCGGATCTATTGGTTATCGGAAGCTTGAACCGGATCTTGATTCATCCCATCTTTAAATTTTATGAAGGGACAGATGACCTTTGGTTCTCCGCAGAGGGGTTCTTAACGGGGGTCGTATTCTTCCTATACTTTGTTTTGATGACCAAATTCTGGAACCAAACCCTAGGCAAGATGATTTTCGGGCTGAAAGTCGTTGCCTTGAAGGAAGAGAAAAAAACCATTTCATGGGGTACGATATTGTTCAGGGAGCTGATAGGCCGCTATATTTCAAAGGTCACTTGGATTGGCTATCTCTTGGCAGGCCTATTACCGAAGAAACAGGCTTTGCATGATGTCTTTGCTGACACGGGCGTTGTGTTGATCAGAAGATGATTTTTTCCATTCATAAATCTGTAAGAGCGTGATTTTCGCTTTTGCAGGTTTATTTTTTTTGCATATGCCGATAATGATAGGCTGAAGGGGTGTGGGTGCATGAAGTGGCTTTTGTTGATTATGGGTATCCTCATTTTGGTGCTGCTTATTGTTGTTTTCACTAAAGTAAAAGTGTCCATCGACTACAAACGTGTCCAAAAGAATGACCTAATACATATTAAATTATCAGCTTGGTACGGGCTTTTTCACTATACATTCAAGGTTCCGGTCATGAAAATGGAAGATGACTCAGCAACCGTAGTTGTAAAGGAAGAGCAAGAAATGAACGGAAAAACAAAAAAGGAAGAAAAGAAAAAAATCACAGCCGAAGATTTGCGTGACGGATTCGCAGACATTCTGGAGATGCTTCAGCATATAATCGGATTCCATAAGATCGTCCGTCAATTCGCTGGGAAAGTCAAAGTCAAAAAATTCACCTGGCATAGTAAGGTCGGTACTAAAAATGCTGCACACACCGGTGTTTTAACTGGTGCATGCTGGGCACTTAAAGGTTCAATCATCGGTTTGCTGACAACCTATTTCAACTTTCGGATCATGCCCTCCTATTCCATTACACCCGACTTTCAGAGATGGCAGGCAAACACGTCATTTTCCTGCATATTACAATTCAGAATCGGGCAGGCTATGGTGACTGGAATAAAACTGCTTCGTTATTGGAAAGGCGGAAAGCCGCATTTCAAGTCGAGGAAATTAGCGAAGCTATCAGATGATTCCAATAAACAATCGTTCTAGAGTGGAGGGAATTTAAATGTCAGATCATCCGATCCAAGGTTTAATGAAAGAAGCTATGGAAAATCTTAAAGAAATGGTCGATGTGAACACGATCATTGGGGATCCGGTAGAAACTCCGGATGGAAGTGTCATTTTAACTGTATCCAAAGTGGGTTTTGGTTTTGCAGCCGGTGGCAGCGAATTTGTGATGGATGGAAACCATCAAGGACAGCAAGGTGGTTCCAAGCAGCCTTTTGGCGGCGGTAGCGGCGGTGGGGTTTCCATAACGCCAATTGCCTTTTTGATTGTCGGTTCCCATGGAGTGAAAATGATTCATCTCGATGAAGGGACGCATCTTCTCGAAAAAATGATGGATTTAGCTCCTCAAGTCGTCGATAAGATTCAGTCCATGCTATCCAAGAAAGACAATAATCAAAAGCAAGGCAATAATCAAAACCAAAAAAATAATCAATACCAAGGCGGCAGTCAACCAGCTGTGAACAGATACCAAGAACCTAAACAGGATATAGACTTCTAATTGCGACTCGGCATCCGCCGAGTTTTTCTTTTTGCTGCATTCTTCCACTACACAAAAAAGCTCGGATGCAGAACTTGTGCAAGCACCATTCACATTTCCTGATTCAATTAATTGCAAAATTCCGGCAAAACAAATATTATTATGCTTGTACATATAGCAGAAAAGGGAGGAATTATTAATGGCTTCAGTTACATTTAAAAACAACCCGATCACTTTAGTGGGACAAGAACTAAAAGTTGGGGACAAAGCACCTGATTTTACAGTATTGGCTAATGACTTATCACCGGTTACTTTAAGCGACTCCAAAGGTTCTGTCCGCATTATCAGCGTTGTTCCATCCGTGGATACAGGCGTATGTGATGCACAGACACGTAAATTCAATGAAGAAGCGGCAAAATTGGATAATGTGAAAGTACTGACGATCAGTAACGACCTTCCTTTCGCGCAAAAACGCTGGTGTGCTGCCAGCGGCTTGGACAATGTTCAAGTTCTTTCCGATCACCGTGACCTTTCATTCGGTGAAGCATATGGTGTCGTCATGCAAGAACTTCGTCTATTGGCTCGCTCTGTATTCGTTGTGAACAGCTCTGATGAAATCACATATGTAGAATATGTGAGTGAAGGTACCAACCATCCAAATTACGAAGGTGCAATCGAAGCGGCGAAAGCGGCAAAATAAGATGCGAATTTAAGAAACCGGGCACAATGTGCCCGGTTTTTTGTTATAATGTTGATTTTCTTGTTGATAAACACCTTGTCGTTGAAGTGGACAGGTCCTTTTTAGGATTTAATGTTCATTGGAGTTGTGTCGATCGATACATTTCATTTCTATTGAAGGGTATCATTTTTTATATCTGGATTCAGTTAAGGCTCGAAAGTCGGACCATTTTGTGGTAAAACAACCTTGCCAGACCATTCCTGACCATTAGGTGTTCCAACTCTTATGTCAATTTCATTAGGCCACGACGGCATTTGTCTTGGTCCTCCTGGGAAAAACCCCGCTTGTTGCCCTGCTCGATAACCTTCTCGATACCCTTGTCGATACCCTTGTCGAAATCCTTGTCGAAAACCTTGTTGAAACCCCTGCTGTTGCCTGTTAAATTCATCTGCTGACTGAATATCATGTTGCTGATTTATCGGATTAACCTGCCCATGATAGTTTTGATATTGATTATCCATATATAATCACCACCTCATGCATGGTATTCTGTTTGGGCCTTCATTGAGCCTATCCAAGTAATAAAAAATTACAGGGCAACAAAACAACCCGTTTTAGACAAAAGAGTTTCCATCTAATTTCAAAACAAAGTTGAATGGAATGTAAGGTAGGAGACTCCTGCTGGGAAAAGCGTGTCCAGGGGAGACCCCGCAGGCGCAAGCCGAGGGCAGACCGCCCGCGGAAAGCGAGTGCCTGAAGTGGAAATCAATGTCCAAATTTTACACCTTGTATTTAATTTACCTTTTACTAACTCATGGTTGAAATTTTGAAAAGGGAGTGTGTGCGAGAGAGTATAGGCGGAATTTCAAAACGGAAAACGGTACGTTAAACAAACGAAGAATGATGAGCAGGACGTACGGCTTGTATCTATTTCTTCTTACCTTTAAAATAGGGACAGAAGCAAACAGGAGGAATTAATAAGTGAAGTCTACCCCAGTTGAACAATTATTTTATGAATTTGATGAAACAGCTCAAATATTGCAAAGTGAACTATCATGTACGTATCTGGACGCCTTGGGCGAAACGGGCGAGAATTTCTTCCAAGGGAAAGTCCTGCAGGATGAAATCAGTGAAGTATCGAAGAAAAGGTTAGCGAAGCATTATGCAGATTTTTCACCAGAGAAATATGAGAAGGAGGCAATCCGTAAAGCGTATCAGCTTGCCATTTTAAAAGGCATGCAGCAAAGCGTTCAGCCGAATCATCATATGACTCCTGATGCAGTCGGCATGTTCGTCAGCTATTTAGTCGGTAAATTCACCAAGGACCAAAAAGAGATAGTCATGCTCGATCCAGCCATTGGGACGGGGAACTTACTATTTGCGATCATGAATCAACTTACTGATAAAAACATCGCTTCATATGGTGTCGAGATTGATGAAACCTTGATCAGGCTTGCTTATGCTGGTGCCAACCTGCAAGAACATCCACTGGAATTTTTCAATCAGGACAGCTTGGAGCCACTTTTCATCGATCCTTCAGATGTTGTGGTCAGTGATTTGCCGATTGGTTATTACCCGAATGATGTGCGTGCAGCTGAATATGAATTGAAGGCCGACAAGGGACATTCGTATGCACATCATTTGTTTATTGAACAAGGTGTTAAACACGCGAAGGATGGCGGACACCTATTCTTCATTGTCCCGAATAACCTGTTCGTCTCGGAAGAAGCTCCGAAACTCAATGATTTCCTGAAGAAGCATACACATATCCAAGGGATGGTGCAACTGCCGCTTTCCATGTTCAAGAATGAATCGGCTGCCAAAAGCATCCTGATTCTTCAAAAGAAAAAAGAGGGTATCGAAGCTCCGAAGAAGGCATTGCTTGTACAACTTCCGAAGTTGTCGGATTTCGAAGCGACAAGGTCTGTCATGCAACAGATGGATGATTGGTTTAAAGAGGAAAAATAATCAATGAAAGCTGATGCCGCAGGCATTGGCTTTCATTTTTTTTGGAAAAGTGATGATTGGCAATTTTTCATTATTATTTGGTTGTAATCGCATGCCATGATAAGATTGTACAATACACTGCACGTCTTCATTGAGATGCATATGGAAGAACTAACTTAGAGTAAAGGAGCAGGATCGATGTCAAAAGTCATGGCTATTAATGCGGGCAGCTCTTCATTGAAGTTTCAGCTTTTTGAGATGCCTAGTGAAAAAGTAATTACAAAAGGTATTGTAGAAAGAATCGGCTTGAAAAATTCCGCATTCACTTTAAGCGTCGAAGGCGAAAATGTTTCTGAAACGGTGGATATACCCAATCATGAAGTGGCTGTAGGGCTTTTATTGAAAAAGCTCATTGACCATCGTATCATTGACTCCTTTGAAGAGATAGATGGCGTAGGGCATCGGGTGGTGCATGGCGGTGAGGTATTCAGTGAATCGGTTTTGATCACGGAGGATGTAATAGAGGAAATCGAAAAGCTTTCCGAGTTGGCGCCCCTTCATAATCCAGCCAATATCACCGGGATCCAAGCCTTCAGGCGAATACTTGATGATGTGCCAGCGGTTGCGGTATTCGATACGGCCTTCCATCAAACGATGGCAGCAGGTTCCTATTTATACAGCTTACCTCTTGAATATTATGAAAAGTACGGAATAAGGAAGTATGGGTTTCATGGTACTTCACATAAATATGTATCGCAGCGTGCTGCCGAAATGATTGGCCGCCCAATTGAACAGCTTCGATTGATATCCTGCCATTTAGGGAATGGTGCAAGCATTACGGCCATAAAGGGAGGCCAATCAATTGATACATCAATGGGGTTTACTCCCTTGGCCGGTGTTACCATGGGAACGCGTTCAGGGAACATCGACCCTGCACTGATTCCTTATATCATGGAGAAGACGGGAAAAACAGCAGATGAAGTGCTGGATGTCCTGAATAAGAAAAGCGGCATGCTAGCCCTTTCCGGATTTTCCAGCGACCTGCGCGATATTCAAGTTGAAGCGGATAAAGGAAATGAGCGGGCTGAACTTGCACTTAAAGTATTTGCAGACCGGATTCACAAGTACATAGGCTCCTATTCAGCTAAAATGGGAGGTGTGGACGGCATCATTTTTACAGCGGGCATCGGTGAAAACAGCCAAAAGATTAGAGGGCGTATCTTGGAGGGACTTGAATTCATGGGGGTATATTGGGATAAGGATCTCAATCATACCAAGGGCAAGGAAGCGTTCATCAATACACCTTATTCCCCTGTCAAAGTCATGGTCATCCCAACCAATGAAGAAATCATGATTGTCAGGGATACTGTGAAAATAGCTTTGAAAGAAACCTGGAAAGCATGACTTCCTGTTTTTTTTATAATGATCTCCTTATCTCTCTGGTAAGGGGGTCTTTCCAGTGAATGCAGTCTATCAAATTTCTCGCCTTCTCATGGATTTTTTGTACTGGCAATCCATACCCTTGAACGCCGGATCGCCATCATCTATTCTCAGAAATGCTTCCTTCTATGGTATACTTAAGGGAGAATCCACCAATTCTGTACATAGGAGGCTTGATGCATGGAATTCACGAACCGGGAAATGAAAGTTTGGAATGAAATTAGTGAATGGCAGGAAAAACTCTATCAATATGAGCCAACGGACCTTGCTGCATATTATGATAAATGGTTGGAGCAGGGGTTTGCCCTGCTTCCGGAAAACGTCCAACAACAGTTTTTTGAAAAGCTTGATACTTGGCTTTTTCATTTGCATGCCATGGTTCAGAGCTCACAAGTTCAAATAGATGCAAGAGAGCGGATTTTAGCATCTGCGCGCGTGTTTAATGAAGAAATCGAAACGTTGAGTGATTTGAATCACTTATCGATCGATCAGTTGAATTACATAGCCAATCAGCATATCGCTAAGCATCGTTTATATTCTTTTGCACAAGGAGGGATGAGCGGATCAGGAGGCCTGCTTCTGCTGGGGAGCGATATTCCGGCCATGACCGTCATCAATGTCAGGATCGTACAGCTGATTGCGATGTCTTATGGTGTCGAGGTGAATACACCGTTTGAAATGATGCTGGCCCTTAAGGTATTCAATGCAGGAGCGATGCCAAAGAGGCTCCAAGGAATAGCCTGGGAAGAATTGATCCGGGAGGTCCAGACCGCAGAAGATGACTATTTTTATTTAGGAATCGAAGAATTGACAAACCCTACATGGATGGAACAGCCGCTCAAGCAGCTGTTGAAAGCATTATCCATTGCCGTTTTCCGCAAAAAACTGGTTCGGGGCATACCGTTCATCAGCATGGCCATCGGGGCTGGATCCAATTATCAAATGACCAGGAATGTCAGTGAATTTGCACAGAAGTTCTATCAATATCGTTATTTACTGGAGAAGAAGGCTGATGGAGAATGAGTGTCAAGAATCATAAAAAAGCCGTCACGGAGGCAGTTCGCTGCATGGTGATAACCGTCAGCGATACGCGTGATGAAGAAACGGATAAAAGCGGGGCACTGATGAAGGAATTATTGAAATCGAGTGGTCATGAAGTGACGGAATATGTAATCGTTAAAGATGAGCAAAAGGCGATTCAGGATGCGGTCACTTCTGGCAGCCAAAGCGGTATGGTTGATGTCATATTAACAAATGGGGGCACTGGCATCGCCAAAAGGGATGTAACGATCGAGGCGGTCAAAGAATTGATGACCAAGGAAATACCCGGTTTTGGTGAGATTTTCCGTATGCTCAGCTATCAAGAGGATATCGGGGCAGCTGCCATTCTCTCCAGGGCGATTGCCGGAGTCGTGAACAACAAAGCGGTTTTTTCCACCCCGGGTTCATCAGGGGCGGTTCGGCTTGCGATGAATAAATTGATTCTTCCGGAATTGGGACATGTCGTCGGTGAACTCCGCAAGGATTTATAAGAGGGATGCAAAAAAAAGCCACAGTTTTAAACTGGGGCTTTTTTTGCATGGAATAGGCCTTAATTATGCATCTTTTCCGTCACGGCTTGATTGGCACGATACCAAAGCCATAAATCATTGATGATGGAAGCAAGTTCCGCAATTTCGGAATTGAGCTGGCATGATTTGGCGAAATTACTCTCATCGGAGAGCCGAAACTGCTTTCGGTTAATCGTGGATTCCAGTTCCTTGATGCGGTCCGGGATGCTTCCCCGGATATTCTCCCAATGTACGAGTATTTGCTGCTGCTCGCCTTTTGTATATTCATCCCACTCCAGATTCAAATCGGGAATGGAGATGCCGAGCCTTTCATCATAGATAAATAGTTCTCTCATATGCCCTCCGCTTTTCGATTTATCATACTCCTAGTTTACTATATTCTCGCGGAAGCATCCAATGTGTAAATTCCCTGAAAATATTAGCGGATTATTTAGCGAAATCTTTAAAATACCCCTTGTATTCCATTAATAAAGATGATAAAGTACTAATCATAGATTGAATAAAAATAACAAACGATGAATTTTTATTCACACGAAAGGACGATGGAAATGGAAAATCAAAAAGTTGTTTTAGCATATTCCGGAGGTTTGGATACTTCCGTTGCAATTAAATGGTTACAAGATCAAGGGTACGAAGTTGTGGCATGCTGCTTGGATGTCGGAGAAGGAAAAGATTTGGACTTCATTAAGGAAAAAGCGATCACTGTCGGTGCGGTAAGTTCCTATGTCATTGATGCGAAGGACGAATTCGCTGATGAATTCGCATTGACGGCTCTTCAGGCACATACTTTGTATGAAGGGAAATATCCATTGGTATCTGCTTTATCACGTCCGCTGATTGCGAAGAAATTAGTGGAAGTGGCTGAAGCGGAAAACGCGGTAGCCGTTGCACACGGTTGTACGGGAAAAGGAAATGACCAAGTGCGTTTCGAAGTATCCATCTCCGCATTGAACCCTAATTTGCAAGTCCTTGCACCTGTTCGTGACTGGAAATGGTCTCGTGAAGAGGAGATTGAATATGCAGCGAAAAATGGCATTCCCGTTCCGATTGGCATGGCGAGCCCGTTCTCGATTGACCAAAACCTTTGGGGAAGAAGTAACGAATGCGGAATCCTGGAAGATCCTTGGGCAGCTCCGCCGGAAGAGGCCTATGATTTGACTACAAGCCTTGAATGTACGCCAGATACTGCCGATATCATTGAAATTGGTTTTGAACAAGGTGTGCCGGTTACATTGAATGATAAAAACTATAAATTGGCTGACCTGATCGTCGAGTTGAATCAAATTGCCGGCAAACACGGAGTTGGACGTATCGATCACGTTGAAAATAGATTAGTAGGAATCAAATCACGTGAAGTCTATGAAGCTCCTGGTGCGATGACATTGATAGCTGCACACAAAGAACTTGAAGATATCACGCTTGTTAAAGAACTGGCTCACTTCAAACCGGTGATCGAGAAGAAAATGACTGAATTGATTTATGAGGGACTTTGGTTCTCTCCGCTTCAAAAAGCTTTGGCTGCATTCCTGAAAGAAACACAAGTAAATGTAACGGGTACGGTCCGTGTGAAACTATTCAAAGGTCATGCGATTGTTGAAGGAAGAAAATCCGAGTACTCCCTATATGACGAAAAATTGGCTACCTATACAAAAGCGGACGAATTCGATCATGATGCAGCAGTTGGATTCATTAAGCTATGGGGACTTCCAACGAAAGTGAACAGCATGGTCAATAGCAAGAAGGTGACAGTGTGAGCAGCAAGCTTTGGGGAGGAAGATTTACGAAATCTGCCGAAGAATGGGTAGATGAGTTCGGAGCTTCCATTTCCTTTGACCAGGAACTTGTCCTTGAAGATATTCAAGGCAGTTTAGCTCATGTAACCATGTTAAAGCAATGCAGTATTTTACCTGAAGAAGATGCGGATCAGATCATTGCGGGTCTGAAAAGTTTACAGGAAAAAGCTGAGAAGGGTGAATTGACTTTTAAGGTTGAGATGGAAGATATCCACCTCAACCTGGAAAGTATGTTAATAAGCGAAATCGGTCCAGTTGGCGGAAAGCTTCATACAGGAAGAAGCCGTAATGACCAAGTTGCAACCGACCTTCATCTGTATATGCGGAACCAAACGAAAGTGATTCTGGAACTCATCAATGATTTGCAAATAGCGATTTTGGGACAATCCAAGAAAAATGTGGAAACATTGATTCCAGGTTATACACATTTACAGCGTGCACAGCCCATTTCGTTTGCCCACCATTTAATGGCCTATTTTTGGATGCTTGAGCGTGACAAGCAGCGCTTCACCGAGAGTTTCAAAAGAATCAACATTTCTCCATTGGGTGCTGGGGCATTAGCTGGGACGACTTTCCCGATTGACCGTGACCTCAGTGCGGAGCTATTGGGGTTTGATGGAATATACGAAAACAGCCTTGATGCGGTAAGTGATCGTGATTTTGCCATTGAATTCATGAGCAACAGCGCGACAATGATGATGCATTTATCCCGTTTCAGCGAAGAAATCATTCTCTGGTCAAGCCAGGAATTCCAATTCATTGAATTGGATGATGCGTTTTCCACTGGAAGCAGCATCATGCCGCAAAAGAAAAACCCTGATATGGCGGAATTGATCCGTGGTAAAACAGGACGGGTTTATGGGAACCTAACGGGGTTATTGACTGTTTTGAAAGGACTGCCGCTTGCTTATAACAAAGATATGCAAGAAGATAAAGAAGGCGTTTTTGATACGGTTAAGACCATTGTTGGTTCACTTAAAATATTTGCCGGCATGATTTCAACGATGAAAGTGAAAACGGACGTAATGGAAAAAGCAACAAAAAATGACTTCTCGAATGCGACGGAATTAGCTGATTACCTGGCTTCAAAGGGAATGCCTTTCCGTGAGGCGCACGAAGTGGTCGGGAAGCTTGTATTGTTCTGTGTCCAGAATGGCTGCTATTTAGTCGACCTGAGCATTGAACAATTCCAGGAAGCTTCCGAGTTGTTTGATCAGGATATTTATGATGCATTAAATCCTTATGAGGCAGTTAAACGCCGTAACAGTGCGGGCGGTACAGGTTTTGCCCAAGTCCTGTTGGCGATTGAAAAAGCGGAAAAACTGGTAAGTGAATAACAGGAAAAAGCTCGTTCACCAATTTGGCGAACGAGCTTTTTATCATTTTCTCTTATTGATTCGTACGCACGACCATTACATCACAGTTTGAATGGCGAACGATGCCTTCCGACACGCTGCCGATAAGGAAACGTTCGACTGCATTAAGGCCTGTTGCACCGCAGACAATTAAATCGATCGAATGCTTTTTCGCTAAATCCCTTGGAATTTGAACTTTAGGAGAACCATAGGCAACTTCTGTTTGGACCTTTGTAATCCCGGAGGCAATGGCTTCCGTTTTATACTTGTCCAAGAGCTCATTGGCAAATGTTTCAGAGTGATCACGGATAGTCATATCATAAGCTTCGACAGTAGGGAAATTCCTTGTATCCACGATGTGTGTGAGCACAAGGGTAGCGTCACTGAGTTTTGCTAGGTAGATGGCCTTTTTTAAGGCCCACTCTGCTTCTTCCGAGCCGTCCACTGCTACAAGAATATTTTTATAATCTATACTATTCAAGTGAATCTCCTCCTTCTATTTCATTCCTATTATACAATGATTTACCTTATGGATCTGATTTCAATTGTAACAAATTAGCGAATGTTTATGCCAATAATCTGGAAATCGCAAATGAAACCATATGATTCCAACCTTATTATGATGTAATGAATCATGCAGTAACGAAAATCTCTCCTTTTTACCTTATTTGTTTATTTATGGTAACCTCTAATGTGAGAGGGGAGTTTTTTTCTTTGAGTGTTTCAAAAATAGTAAACTATGCATTATATTTATACGTGCTTTTGTATGCTTTGATCTATTACATTTTTATTTCTTACATCAATTTTATACATGCTCCGATCAGTTTTATGAGATAGCAGCACTGCTGCTTCCATTTATTCTATTACTATTTTTTCAATGGATTTGATGGAAATATATCAATAAGCATAATAAAAGGAAACTCAAGATTAGATTTATAGTCATATCAAGCCTTGGCTTTGCCCTTCTGGTTTTTTGTGTGGTTCTGTTAGGGGTAAATGAATCTGATCAAGGTTCACCACTGAAAGATGGTTAAATGATGATAAAGGAAGAGTCTACCTGGTAGATGACTTAACCAATGAACATGAATTGATAGGCATGACAAAAGATGAAGTGTTCACGCTTTTAGGGTTTCCAACAGAAACGGAATATTTTAAAGAGGAAGATAATGTTGTTTATTATCTCGGTGACGAGAGGGGAATCATAAGAATAGACAGTGAATGGCTGGTCATTTGGTTTGACGGCAGTGATAAAGCAATGAAGTATGAACTGCGGACCGATTAGTTGATATGTTGAAAAAATACCCCCGTCTTAAATGAAGGCGGGGGTATTCGGATTTCGTTATATTAAATGGTTCATGCATTATCACTTTATGATTTGCAGGCTCTTCGGGAATTTGGTCAAAACCTCACAGCCGGCATCGGTGATCAATAGATCATCTTCAATCCTGACACCTGCAACATTTGGAACATATATGCCAGGTTCGATGGTATAAACCATTCCGGATTGAAGTTCGAGGGAATTCGTTTCAGTCAAGGATGGATACTCATGGACACTGATCCCAAGTCCGTGGCCGAGCCTGTGCGGGAAGAATTCACCGTATCCTTTATCCCTGATGATGTTTCTGGCTGTCAAGTCTATCTCGGAACAGGATACACCAGGTTTACTGGCTGCAACGGCAGCTTCTTGTGCTCTACGTACAGTTTCATATATTTCTGCCTGTTTATCATTGATATCTCCGTAAGCAACTGTTCTAGTAATGTCAGAGCAGTACCCTTCATGAACGACGCCAAGGTCAAAGAGTACAAGGTCGCCGCGCTGAACCTTCGTATTCCCAGGTGTGCCATGCGGGGAAGCGCCATTTTTACCAGTCAGGACCATGGTGGAGAAAGACATTTGGCTCACTCCGGCCTTTTTCAATTCGTATTCAATCGCTGCAAGGATTTCCATTTCCGTTTTACCTTCATGAATTTCGCTGACACCCACTTCAATCGCAAAGTCGGCAAGGCGGCATGCTTCACGGATTTTGACCATTTCATCTTCCGATTTGATCATTCGCATCTTTTGAAGTTTTTCTTCTGCGGAAACAAGCTTCGGTGCTCCGAAGTGTTGTTGGACCTTTTCATAACGTTCCACATTCATATGCTCTTTTTCAATGGCCATTGTATGAATGGTTAAACCGCGATCCTTGACTGCTTGCTTAACTTTTTCCCAAGGATTTTCAATGTCGGTGTAACCGATGATATCTCCATCCCATCCAGCCTGTTTAGCATCCGGAACTTCCATCTGCGGGCAGACAAGGAAAGGTTCGGCATTTGCAAAAATGGCAAGTGCCAGCAGTCTTTCATGAGGATCACTAAAAAACCCGCTCAAATAGAAGATGCTCTCTGTAGATGTAAGTAAAGCGGCTTCAGCTTCATTCGCCTGTAGCCAAGTTTGTAGTTCTTTCAAACGTTCATTCATGACGGTACCTCCATTAATAAGATATAATTACCTTAGCAATATTTAAAAGTATAGTAAATGGGAAAGGCCTAAGAAAGCTACATAAAAAAATTGTTGGTATGGGAAGGGAGCATCAAAAATGAAAGTATCTTTTCATGGACATGCAGTTGTAAAAGTCGAAACGAATGGTAAAACGATTTTAATCGATCCATTCATTACTGGAAACGAATTGACCGATTTGAAGGTGGAAGATGTGAAACCGGATGTGATCATCTTAACACATGGCCATAATGACCACGTCGGTGATACGGTTGAATTGGCCAAAAGGCATGATGCGCTTGTCATCGGCATTGCAGAGATTGCCGACTACCTGGGTGATCAAGGGGTCAGGACCCACGGGATGAGCATCGGCGGAGCTTTCGAGTTCGACTTTGGAAAAGTGAAACTGACGCCAGCTTTCCATGGAACGGGATTCAATAATGGAGAGGGGCAAATCATTTATTTAGGAATGCCTGCTGGAATATTGCTTACGATAGAAGGGAAAACGATCTATCATGCAGGGGATACAGCGGTATTTTCCGATATGAAACTGATCGGGGAACGACATCCGATTGACTTGGCATTCTTGCCTATCGGCGACAATTACACCATGGGCCCGGAAGATGCAGCACTTGCAGCGAAATTCCTTCAAGCCAAACAAGTCGTGCCGATTCATTACAATACTTTCCCTGTCATCAAACAGGATCCTGAAAAATTCCTCGACTTGCTTGAAGAGGAAAATGGACTGATCATGGAAGCCGGGGATGAAATAGACTTTTAAAAGGAGCGGGAGCCTGCAGGTGCTTCCATCAGACTATAGATAAGTTCGATGATAATGGAGTGTGTCGACAGTTTGGTTTGTAATATTTGACCGTTTCTTTCCACTGCAGGCACTCGCTTTCCGCGGGCGGTCCGGGAGCCTCCTTGGCGCTTATGCGCCTGCGGGGTCTCCCTTGGACTTGCATTCCCGCAGGAGTCTCGCACACCCGCTCCAATCAACTCTGCATTAAAACTAAGAGAGAAACCCAATTGCCCTCAGTTTTGGAAGGTTTGTGAGTTGACTTTTTCTTTCTCCATTAAGACTTAACAATTTATATCCGCCTTTACTAAAGACTTTTTGTTTTTTACTAGAAAAGGAGTACTTTAGGAAAATAAGTCAAGTTCATTATTTTACATATACACTTCCGTATATCTCATTATCGAGATAGCGTCCAGTTTCCAAATCTAATGCATGGGAAAGTCGTGGTTGTTGGTGCGTTTGTCTGCACCGCTGTAGACCAAGTGATGATTGGTGTTTTACAATACTACTGCTTCCTGTTTTCCTTGCAAACTACCCCGTACAGTGAGTTTCTTTTCTAAACTTCATTTTTATTTCTGACACTTTTTTATTATCTGTCTGTTTAGAATCATTTTCCTCTCCATTGACTGCCACTTTAGTACCTGCTTCGAAACATCCATCTATAGTTAGGGCGCTCAAAGCAACTATTATTGAATTGATATGTTTGACAAAAACTAATCCCTCCTTATGTATATCGAGTAAATGCACTCCTCTTTTATGAAAAAAGAATCCATACAAAGTGAATCTATCTGAAAGTAAACTCTCGCTCAGCAGCCAAGTCTTTTTTCCTTTCACAGGCATAAAATGAATAGATGAAAAAAAGGGGGGATTGGATGAAACAGAGGTTATTACTGTGTTTGCTTTTATGCGGTGTGATGCTGTATTATGCCGTGCCGCGTTTGTCGTTGGAAAGTGGCGGTCTGGAGGGCCTGTTTGCTGGATCCTGGCTGTTGTTTGCATTGTTGGCGGTAGCTGGAAACTTGACGGGCATACTATACTCTCCTAAGAAACAAAAGGTAAAACGACAGCCGGAATACAAAAGGTTGCGCCAATACTAGTAGTTGTTTGATAAACTAGGCTCTTTGACCTTATAATGGAGAATAGGAATACCGTGAAAAGGGTGAAGCGCTTGGCTACAAAGCATGAACAAATATTGAAACATATCGATGGGCTCCCTGTCGGCGAAAAGATTTCCGTCCGTCAAATAGCTAAAGCATTGAATGTTAGTGAAGGTACGGCATACCGGGCAATTAAAGAGGCGGAGAACCAGGGCTACGTGAGCTCGATTGAGCGGGTAGGCACGATCCGCATTGAGAAAAAGAAAAAAGAGAATATTGAAAAGCTCACTTTTGCAGAGGTAGTCAATATTGTTGACGGACAAGTTCTTGGAGGGAAAACGGGACTTCATAAGACATTAAATAAATTCGTCATCGGGGCGATGAAGCTGGATGCCATGATGAGATATACAGGGGCAGGAAACCTGCTGATCGTCGGGAACCGTACACAGGCCCATGAGCACGCGTTAAAAGCGGGTGCAGCGGTGCTGATCACCGGGGGATTCGATACTGAAGAGCCTGTTAAAAGGTTAGCCGATGAATTGGAGATGCCTGTCATCTCAACGAGTTACGATACGTTTACCGTTGCAACGATGATCAATCGGGCGATTTATGACCAATTGATCAAAAAGGAAATCTTGCTGGTGGAGGATATTTTGACACCCGTACAGGAAACGACCTTTTTGACAGTGGGTGACCGGGTTCAGACCTGGCATGAACTGAATCAGGAATCGGGGCATAGCCGTTTCCCTGTTGTCGATGACAATATGAAGGTTCAAGGAATGGTCACATCAAAAGATATCATCGGACAGGAAGAGATGACGCTCATCGATAAGGTGATGACGAAAAACCCGATGACCGTAGGCGATAAAATGAGTGTGGCATCTTCTGCACATATGATGGTTTGGGAAGGGATCGAGTTAATCCCGGTCGTGAATGACAGTCATATCCTAAAGGGTATCGTGAGCAGGCAGGATGTGCTGAAGGCATTGCAAATGAGTCAAAGGCAGCCTCAGGTCGGCGAAACGATCGACGATACGATCACCAGCCAGCTTGTGATGACTTCGAATCGCGGCAAGGGCGAGGAAGTGTATAACTATGGCGTCACCCCGCAGATGACCAATTACCTTGGCACCATTTCAAGCGGTGTGTTCACGACATTGGTCACCGACTCGGCAAATCGTGCACTTAGAAGCTATAAGCGCGGTGACTTGGTCGTGGAAAACATGACGATCTACTTTATCAAGCCAGTCCAGATCGACAGTACGCTTGAAATCCATCCGCGTGTCCTTGATGTAGGACGTAAATTCGGAAAAGTCGATGTCGAGGTGTTTAACCAAGGCAAACTTGTCGGCAAGGCGATGTTGACTTGTCAATTGCTGGACCGATCATGAAAAATAAAAAGGATAATCGAAATTCGATTATCCTTTTTGATTTGCAGCTTCTTCGATTGCATGCGGCAAATAAAATTTATACATTTTATAGCCGCCCCAAATACTGAATAAGCCAACGAAGATGAAAACGGCGGCAATGATATAAGTGATGGTCGTGTGGAATAGAAAAAGCTGATTGATTCCGAATAGTGCGACAAACGCACCGAGGGCAATGGAAGACTTCCCTGAAATCCACTTTTTCTCCATCGGCATTCTGGTTCGGACCGATTTGATTTTATAAAACAGATAGACCCCTAGTGAAAGAACGATCAAGGTGACAAGAATAGGCATCGTTTGAAATTCCCCCAATTTAACATATGTACCTTTTTATTGTAGCGGGAAATGAAAGAGAATGCCACAGTAAACAAGATGAGTCTTCCTATTTCCGCAATTTTTTGATTAAATGAAATATATCATCTTTATAAGGCTCGATAATACATATGTTAAGGGGAGATCAATATGAAAGCTGAAATATTAGCAGATATAAAGCGTTATGATACTATCATTCTCCATCGTCATGTCCGTCCAGATCCGGACGCTTATGGTTCACAGGGGGGATTGGCGGAAATCCTGAAAGCATCTTTCCCCGAAAAGCGAATTTATACGGTCGGGAAAGAGGAACCGTCATTGAATTATTTAAGAAGGCTCGATGTGATTTCGGATGAAACATATCAAGGTGCCTTGGTCATCGTTTGTGATACCGCAAATACGGACCGGATATGTGATGCACGTTACACGACGGGGGATAAACTGATTAAGATCGATCATCATCCTAATGAAGATCCGTATGGGGATATGCGTTGGGTCGATACATCGGCAAGTTCCACAAGTGAAATGATTTACGAGTTTTACCAGTTCGGTAAAGAACAAGGCTTGAAGATGAGTGATGAAGCGGCACGCCTTCTATATGCAGGCATTGTTGGCGATACAGGTCGTTTTCTATTCCAAAGCACAACTGAAAAGACATTTGCCTATGCCAGTGAATTGATTCACTATTCGTTCTCCCGCCCGCAGTTATATCAGGAGATGTATGACGTCGAGGAAAGCATAGTCCGGTTGAATGGATATGTGCTGCAGCATTTTGAAATCCTTCCATATGGAACGGGGAAAATGATCATCACGAAAGATATACTTGAAAAATTCAATGCTTCCACATCTGAGGCATCGCAGCTCGTCTCCTCGCTAGGTTCCATTAAAAATGTTAAGTCATGGGTCTTTTTCATTGAAGAGGATCAAGAAATCAGGGTCCGTTTCCGTTCTAAAGGACCGATTATCAATACGATTGCCCGTAAATATAACGGCGGAGGCCACCCGTTTGCAGCAGGGGCTTCGATCTATTCTTGGGATGAAGTGGATAATATCCTTGCCGACATGGAAGAGTTGAATAAAGCGGAATGATAAAAACTTAAAGACCAAATCACAAATGATTTGGTCTTTTAAATTCGGTGGATACTCACCCATCCTTAAGAAGTAGTCCTTTTTAGTTTGATTTCTATATTCATTTTCGTATAAAACATGATTTCAACGACTTCAAGTCGATAGCGCTTTTTATTGATGGTCATGATCTTGTTTTCTATCGATTTTTTCAACAGCATCTTTCCGTCATAGACACTGGCGACATCTTTGGCGAGAAGAGAGGATAGGTCGTCCTCAATTACATCCTCCGCTTCTGCAATACTCAGCTGATCCAGACTGTATTTTTCATTCGTGATCGTTACTTCCACTTCCTGAATCGTCAGGATTTCCTCGTTTTTCTCGTTCAATTTTTTATAATCCTGCTCCCAAATTGCGATCTTCCCGTTTAAATCCTTAATCTTTTCTCTTTGTTCGTGAAGGGTCAGGATCTGCTTCTCCTGCTGGACACCATGCATATAAAAGAATATCCCCCAGCTGATCAATCCGCCAAGTGCGGCCCCGGCAAAAAAACGCTGCCAGGTAGGAGTCCGGTGATAGGGAGGAATCCTCATGGTGAAATATGCTCCTGCGTGAACCAGTTGATGATCAGTGCTCCTGTCTGTGCCCCTCCAAGTGCAGATAGTATCAATAGGACCTGCTTGACTATATCCTTCGTTTCCCCGTGGAAAATACCGCGTTCAAAATTATAGACCATATCAAAAGTTCCCCCGATCGCAGCGACAATCGCCCAAATACGAAGGCTGTCCGACAGCCGGAATACAGTCGTCATCGGGGCTTGTCCAGTAAAAAAAGCGGCGAGGCCCCCGATTATCGAGCCGCCAAGCAATACGCCAAGCGATATGAAAAAGCTGTTGAGGAAGGCTGGAACAAAGGCTTCATTCATATATCATCATCCTTTTTTGCTTGATATTCTTCTATTCCATTTATATGGGATGTTCAGAGGTATTATGATAGTCGCCGGAAATCAGGAAGTTAAATTGCATTGGTAATGAGAACATATTTTCTTTTTTTGAAATAAACACTATAATGAAAAGAAACATGCCTTACAAAGGTGGGAGAAAAAAACGTGTATACTCATCTCCATATTCAGAGCGGATACAGCCTGCTGACAAGTACGGTGAAGATCACTGAACTTGTGGCCAAAGCGAAAGCGGATGGCTGTACAAGTCTTGCCTTAACCGATCGAAATGTTATGTACGGTTCGGTCTATTTTTATAAAGAATGCAAGAAGCAGGGCATTAAGCCGATTATCGGCATACTTGCGGATGTCCTTGATGAACGGGAATCTCCACATGGACTTCTTTTATTGGCAAAGAGTCTGCAAGGATATAAAAACCTGCTTAAAATAAGCAGTGCCATAAAAACGAAATCCCCGTCAGGCATTCCAATGAATTGGCTTAAAGCCTATTCCGGGGGCTTGATTGCAATCACACCAGGTGCAGAGGGGCAAATAGAAACGCTATTGAGAGAAGAAAACCCTGAAGAAGCCAAACAGGCAGCAGGGCGATTTCTGCAAATTTTTGGTCATGATAACTTTTATGTATCCATACAGAGACTTTCGATTGCGGAAGAGGAAAAAGGTAACGAAGCCATAAGTCAGTTGGCGAGAGATTTAGAGATAAAGATTGTCGCGACGAATCCAGTCTATTATTTGAACGAAAGCGATGCACTCGCTCATGAAGTCTTATTGGCAATCGGAAATGGCGACAAGCTGGCGGATGAGACGCATATGGTCCTTGAATCGGATCAATTTTATTTGAAAAGCCGGTCTCAGATGGCAGAACTATTCCATGACAGGCCGGATGCACTCGAAAATACACTGCATATTGCCGCGCAATGCAATCTGGACATTTCATTTCATCGTTCACTTCTGCCTAAGTACCCTACTGAGGATGGAGCCACAGCCGAGGAAATGCTCGAAACCATCTGCTTCCAAGGGCTGAAGAAAAGAGTGCCGGAACCATCCATTCAATATGAAGATCGCCTGCGATATGAATTGGATATCATCACCAAGATGAAATTCAGCGATTACTTTTTAATCGTTTGGGACTTCATGAAATTCGCTAAGGATCATCAAATCCTGACTGGTCCAGGAAGGGGGTCGGCCGCAGGGTCGATGGTCGCTTATGTGCTGTCGATCACGGATGTCGATCCAATCGAACATTCCTTGCTGTTCGAGCGTTTCCTGAATCCGGAACGTGTCTCGATGCCGGATATCGACATTGACTTTCCGGATAACCGCCGTGAAGAAGTGATTGCCTATGTCGCGAAGAAGTACGGGGAACTTCATGTAGCACAGATCATTACATTCGGAACATTGGCTGCCAAGGCTGCGTTAAGGGACACAGGACGTGTTTTCGGCCTGAATTCAAAGGAACAGGAAGCGGTATCGAAAATGATTCCAGGCCGTCTGGGCATCACGCTTCCCGAGGCTTTCAAGGAATCGAAAAGGCTTAGGGAATTTGTTAATGAGAGTGACCTGAATCAAAAACTATTTCAAACCGCGCTATTGCTTGAAGGGCTGCCTCGCCATGCTTCGACACATGCCGCCGGCGTCGTCATCAGTGACCAGGCACTGACCGAGCATATCCCGATTCAGGGAGGCCATGAGGGCATCCACCTGACTCAATATCCAATGGACCTTCTCGAAGAACTGGGACTTCTTAAAATGGATTTTCTTGGACTCCGCAATTTAACGCTCATCGATAATATTATAAATAACATTAAAAAGGGAACGGGGAAAAAGCTCGACTTGTCCCATATTCCGATGGATGACCCTGAGACGCTGGCCCTTTTAGGCAGAGGCGAAACAACCGGAGTGTTCCAATTTGAATCGGATGGCATCCGAAAGGTTTTGATCAAGCTGAAACCGAACCGATTCGAGGATATCGTTGCGGTCAATGCCCTATATCGTCCAGGTCCGATGGAAAATATACCGCTGTTCATCGAGCGAAAGCATGGACTTGCTCCGATTGATTACCTGCACGAGGATTTGAAGGATATCCTCGAGCCTACATACGGGGTCATCGTTTATCAAGAACAAATCATGCAAATCGCCTCCCGCTTAGCAGGGTTTTCATTAGGGGAGGCTGACCTGCTCCGACGTGCCGTTTCGAAGAAGAAGAAGGATGTTCTGGATCAAGAGCGGCAGCATTTCGTGAGCGGAGCATTGAAACAAGGATACTCCGAAAAAACGGCAGATGAGATTTATTCCTTGATTGTCCGCTTCGCTAACTATGGATTCAACCGAAGTCATGCGGTGGCGTATAGTTTCATCGCTTATCAGCTGGGTTACTTGAAAACCCACCATCCGGAATATTTCATGGCAGCACTTTTGACATCGGTTGTCGGGAATGATGAAAAGATTTCGCAATATATCCGAGAAGCAAAGAAGAAAGGGATAGCGGTTCTGCCTCCCTCGATTAACCGGAGCGGTTACCCGTTTTTACCGGAAAAGGAAGGGATCCGTTATAGCCTTGGAGCCATAAAAGGGATAGGCGGGACGGTCCTAAAAGATATCTTTGCTGCGAGGCGTCAGAAGAAGTTCGCTGATTTATTCGATTTCTGTTTGCGCGTTTCGGGGAAAATCGTAAATAGAAAAGTGTTGGAAGCGCTTGTCCATTCAGGTGCATTTGATGAATTCGGTGAAGACCGGGCAACATTGTTGGCGAGCTTGGACGTAGCGATCAATCATACGGAATTGGTTAATCCGGATGATGACCTATTCGATATGTTTTCGGATGGCGAGTTTTCACTCAAACCGAAATACCACCGGGTCGATCCTATCCCAATCGAGGACAAACTCTCGTTGGAAAAAAGCGCATTGGGGCTTTATCTATCGAATCATCCTGTGACAAGCTACAGAGAACTTTTTCAGCACTTCGGCTGTTTGACAATAGATGAAGCTATTAATAAAAAGGAATCGAAAGTCTTACTTGGCGCTTACATCACCTCGGTTAAAACCATAAGGACAAAAAAGGGCGATGTGATGGCTTTCTTGAGCGTCAGTGATGAAGAGGGGGATATTGAAGCGGTCGTTTTTCCAAATGTTTATAAAAACCACTCTGCCGACTTGAATCATGGACAACTCGTTATGCTGCAAGGGACATTGGAAGAGCGGGATGGAAAAACTCAATTCCTGATCCGGAACGTGTACCCGCTTGAAAAAGTGAAGCAGATGAAAGAGGAAAAAAACGGAACGATATTCCTGAAAATTGAGGCTGGCAAGCAAACGAAGGATACACTGCAAAAAATAAAAAAAATTTTAATGCAGCATAGCGGTGAAACCAAGGTCATGCTTTTTTACGAGAGGGAAAACCGCTATGTACAGCTATCTTATTGGGATTGGGTCAATCCTACAGATAGATTGATGCAGGCATTATTTGACTTGGTGGGAAAAGGGAATGTGGTTTACAAGAAAGAATAACTGTTTTACAACTTTAATAGTTATGTTATATTGAAAACAGGCCGCTGTGGTCTGACCACTAGATTTCAGCATATAAGATAATGGGTTACCCAATTTGTTTTAGGAGTGAAACTATGACATTAAGAGAAGAAGCGTTACATATGCACCGCTTGAATCAAGGAAAATTAGAAACAGTTTCGAAAGTGCCGGTTAGGAACGCAGTAGATTTGAGCCTGGCTTATTCTCCTGGTGTCGCAGAACCGTGTAAAGATATTTACGATAAGCCGGAAACCGTTTATGACTATACAATGAAGGGGAATACGGTTGCCGTCATTTCTGATGGAACGGCTGTTTTGGGACTTGGAAACATCGGTCCGGAAGCTGCTATGCCGGTCATGGAAGGAAAAGCCGTTTTATTTAAAAGTTTCGCCGGAGTGGACGCTTTCCCGATTTGTTTAAAAACGACGGATGTGGACAAAATTGTAGAGACCGTTAAATTACTCGAACCGACTTTCGGTGGAGTGAACTTAGAAGACATAGCCGCACCAAATTGTTTTGAAATTGAAGAACGACTCAAGAAAGAAATGAATATTCCTGTTTTCCATGATGATCAGCACGGTACAGCCATTGTTACTGTTGCCGGTCTTGTGAACGCGTTACGACTGGTGAATAAATCAATGTCAGAAATTAAAGTGGTAGCGAATGGCGCAGGCGCTGCGGGCATTGCCATCATTAAATTGCTTTATAGCTATGGAGTTCGCGACATCATCATGTGTGATACGAAGGGTGCCATTTATGAGGGCCGTTCGACAGGTATGAATGATACAAAAGAACAAGTGGCGAAAGTGACCAATCGAAATAGGGTTTCAGGACCTTTGGAATCTGTCATTGAAAACGCTGATGTATTTATAGGTGTTTCTGCCGCAGGTGCATTGACAAAAGAAATGGTTTCTTCGATGAATCGGGATGCGATCATTTTCGCGATGGCTAATCCAGATCCGGAAATCATGCCGGAAGATGCAAAAGCAGCGGGTGCCAAGGTTGTTGGAACTGGCCGTTCGGATTTCCCGAATCAGGTCAATAACGTCCTTGCTTTCCCAGGGATTTTCCGTGGTGCCTTGGATGTACGTGCGACTCATATCAATGAAAAAATGAAGGTCGCTGCAGTAAAAGCCATTGCTGGATTAATACAGGAGCATGAGTTGAACGAAGACTACGTGATCCCTGCTCCATTTGATGAGAGGGTGGCACCTGCCGTTGCGGCTGCTGTTGCCAAGGCAGCGATGGAAACTGGAGTAGCTAGAATCAATGTAGATCCAGAGGTAATTAAAGAAAAAACAAAGAAATTAGCGATCATTGGAAAAAGTGAGGAATAATTAATTTGGCAGGTCGTACTTCTTCATCCAAAATTTATCTCGATGTCGTTGAGAGCCTACGTAGCATGATTGAAGCGGACAGCCTCCTGCCGGGAGATAAAATCCCATCAGAACGGGAGTTATCGGATCGTTTTAATGTTGGGCGTTCCTCTGTCCGTGAAGCATTGCGTGCCTTAGAGCTATTAGGTTTAATAGAAACAAGGCGTGGTGAAGGGACGTTTATTAGGGATTTCCAGGAGCATAAGCTAGTCGAGCTTCTGGGAACCTTTTTTTTGCAAGATAAAAAAGTACAAGAAGATTTGGCTGAGACGAAAAGGCTGATTGAAATTGACTGTTTGCGGATCGTCGCTTTTTTCGCTACGGCTGAGGATATCAAAAGATTAATGGCCTGGGTCAAAGCGGATAAGTTTCATGATGATGATTTCTTTTTAAGAATTGCCATTATGAATCGCAATCGTTTGCTGGAAAGAATTTGGCGCATTGTCAACAGCTATGCTAGAACATCAGAGATGGTACAGGGTAATGTGAAAAAAGAAGATTATCTGGCACTTCTTACATATTTGCTCGAACGTGATGAAGAAAAAGCCATCGAAACGTATCTTATTAGAATTAGAAATATGTCGAAGGGCGAATGACACCTTTTTACACGATACTAATTTTATTTCTGATATAGTTTGTACCAAGTATCATAAAATAGATAATTGGTGGTAAAGGGAGGATTAAGCTTGCTTAAAGAGCTATTTGCGAAGTCTAAGAAGAAATATGCAACGGTTCCTTTAGATCGGGAGAAACAAGATGTACCAGAAGGAATCATGACAAAGTGCACCGGCTGTAAAAAAATCATGTATACAAAAGAATTGGTGAAAAACAAGAAAGTCTGTCTGCATTGCGGGTACCATCATCCGATGTCTTCCCATGAGCGCATCGAATTTTTATTCGACGAAGGCACTTTTAATGAATTTGATAAAGAAATGATTTCCGTTAACCCGCTTGATTTTCCGGATTACTTGGAAAAATTGGAAAAAGATAGAAAGAAAGCCAAGATTAATGAGGCGGTTGTTACAGGAGTCGGAAGCATCAATGGGTACCAAGTTTCAACTGCCATCATGGATTCGAATTTCCGGATGGGAAGCATGGGATCCGTTGTTGGCGAAAAAATTACCCGTGCCATTGAACGTGCTGGTGAATTGAAGATTCCGTTCATCATATTTACGGCATCAGGCGGCGCCCGGATGCAGGAGGGTGTTTTGAGCTTGATGCAGATGGCAAAGACAAGTGCAGCACTCAAGATATTCAGCAATGAAGGCGGACTGATCATATCAATGATGACCCATCCTACCACAGGCGGGGTTTCGGCAAGTTTCGCGTCACTTGGCGATATTAATCTAGCCGAACCTGGAGCCCTTATTGGATTTGCGGGACGAAGAATCATTGAGCAGACGATTCGTGAAGAACTTCCTGAAGATTTCCAAACGGCTGAATTCTTGTTGAAGCACGGTCAATTGGATGCGGTCGTCAAACGTACGGAAATGAAGGAAACCTTGACGACGATCCTTAAAATCCATGCCCCGGGCGGTGAGTGGTTATGATTTACGAATTAGAGTTCGAGCGTCCCATTACGGACCTGAGAAATAAAATTAAAGAGCTAAAGACAATTTCGAAGGATGCTGATGTAGACCTTACAGCAGAAATCGAAACATTGGAAAAGCGTTTAGAGAAGCTGGAAGTGGATATCTACAACCATCTTAAACCGTGGGATCGTGTTCAGATTGCCCGGCATCCAGCCCGTCCGACGACGCTTGATTACATTCCGCTGTTATTCAATGACTTCATCGAGTTTCATGGTGATCGTTATTATGGGGATGATGAAGCGATTGTCTCTGGAATCGCAGAATTCAATGGACTTGCCGTGACTGTCATCGGTCATCAACGCGGGAAGGATACGAAGGAAAACATCCGTCGTAACTTCGGCATGCCCCATCCTGAAGGCTATCGAAAAGCTTTGCGTCTGATGAAACAGGCTGAAAAATTCAACAGGCCGATTATTTGTTTCATTGATACGAAGGGAGCTTTCCCTGGTAAAGCTGCTGAAGAGCGCGGGCAAAGTGAAGCCATTGCGAAAAACCTTTTCGAAATGGCAGGACTGAAGGTCCCGGTCATCAGTATTGTCATTGGTGAAGGCGGAAGCGGCGGTGCATTGGCGCTTGGCGTCGGAGACCGAATTTTCATGCTTGAGAACTCAACATATTCCGTGATTTCCCCTGAAGGGGCTGCAGCCTTGCTGTGGAAGGATGCCTCTCAGGCTAAGAGGGCTGCGGAAACGATGAAAATCACGGCTCCCGACTTAAACCGCTTAGGAGTCATCGATGAGATCATTCCTGAAGTGAGGGGCGGCGCCCATCGGGATTCGAATTTACAGGCAGAAGCCATCAAGGAAATCCTGAAACGTTCATTCAATGAACTGTTGCCATTAAATAGTGATGATCTTATCAACCAGCGTTATATGAAATTCAAGAAAATCGGTGAATATGAATTTGCAAAACAACAACCTGAGGGCGAACCTAAGGAAGTGGAACAGCATTCATAAACACATTTTGGAAAAGGAAAAACGTGCTGCCTGGGGCAACACGTTTTTTCATCCTTTCATTCGCGCATATGTATTCATTACCGAAACGAGTAAAGAATATGGTTTGTGTGTAGAATGTAAAGTTTCACACCATTTTACTTCAATTTCTGAAGAGAATCGGTTAGGCTTATAACATCAAGTATGCATAAGTGAAACAGTTACTGCTTATTGAAGCTTGAAAAAGGGTACAATGATATAGCGAAGCTTAAAATTGATTAGTGCTGTAGAGAGGTGACATTTATGAAAAGAATAGGTGTATTGACAAGTGGAGGAGATTCTCCAGGAATGAATGCGGCAGTCCGAGCAGTTGTCCGGAAAGCAATTTTTCATGAAATGGAGGTCTTCGGTATTTATCATGGCTATCAGGGTCTGATAAATGGCAATATAAAGAAGCTTGAACTTGGGTCGGTCGGGGATATCATTCATAGAGGCGGCACGATGTTACATACGGCTCGCTGTCCGGAATTTAAGACGGAGGAAGGCCAGCTGAAAGCGATTGAACAATTGAATAAACATGGTATCGAGGGCATTGTCATAATTGGTGGCGATGGTTCTTACCGCGGGGCGAGAGCTTTAACGGAAAGGGGTTACCCTTGTATCGGGGTTCCTGGAACGATTGATAACGACATACCGGGTACGGACTTTACGATTGGTTTCGATACGGCCCTGAATACAGTCATCGATGCTATCGATAAAATTCGGGATACGGCTACTTCTCATGAAAGGACTTATGTGGTTGAAGTGATGGGAAGAGATGCCGGCGATATTGCACTTTGGGCTGGATTGGCTGGCGGAGCTGAAACGATTCTTTGTCCTGAATATGAATATGAAATAGATGATTTGATTGGAAAGCTGAACCGCGGACATGACCGAGGGAAAAAGCACAGTATCATCATAGTAGCTGAAGGTGTTGGAAGTGCCGTTGATATCTCCAGGAGTATTGAGGCGAAAGCAGGAATTGAAACCCGTGTAACTGTCCTGGGCCATGTTCAGCGCGGAGGATCTCCCTCTGCAAATGACCGGGTATTGGCAAGCCGGCTTGGGGCAAGAGCCGTTGAATTGCTTCTTGAAGGAAAAGGGGGCAGGGCAGTCGGAATCGAACAAAATCAACTTGTTGATTATGATATCATCGAAGCTCTTGCTAAACCGCATACAATTGACAAGAAAATGTATGAATTATCCGCTGAGCTATCCATTTAATCATTTTTATTGACCGATAGGAATCGCTTTTTAGTAATGGGTATTTAAAAGAAGACATAAAACACTGCGCCCCCTGTCTTCAAGAAGTGGACAGGCGGCGAGTTTTCCTTAAAGGAGGATGACACTATGCGTAAAACCAAGATTGTTTGTACGATTGGCCCCGCAAGTGAAAGTATAGAAAAGCTGGTTCAATTAATAGAGGCTGGAATGAATGTAGCACGGCTTAACTTTTCTCATGGAAATCATGAAGAACACGCAGCTAGAATCCGCAATATCAGAGAAGCGAGCGAAAAAACGGGTAAACAGGTTGCCATCCTGTTGGACACAAAAGGACCTGAAATACGGACAAATAATATGGAAAATGATTCTATGGAGCTTGTAGCCGGCAATGAAGTCATTATTTCCATGAATGAAGTCCTGGGAACACCTGAAAAATTCTCCATTACCTATGAAGGGCTTCTGCATGATGTTCACCTAGGATCTAAAATCCTTTTGGATGATGGATTGATCGGGCTTGAAGTGTTGAAGATTGATGAGGTCAGAAAAGAAATCCATACGAAAATCTTGAATAGCGGTACACTTAAGAACAAAAAAGGCGTCAATGTTCCAGGAGTTTCGGTTAACCTGCCTGGCATAACGGAGAAAGATGAACAGGATATCCTTTTTGGGATCGAACAGGGTATCGACTTCATTGCTGCCTCATTTGTACGCAGGGCTTCCGATGTGCTTGAAATAAGTGAATTATTGCAGCAAAATGGTGCGGAACATATTCAAATCATCCCTAAAATCGAAAATCAAGAGGGCGTGGACCGTCTTGATGAGATCTTGGAAGTTTCAGATGGCTTGATGGTGGCACGTGGAGACTTGGGAGTGGAAATTCCTGCAGAAGAAGTGCCATTAGTCCAAAAACAAATGATCAAAAAATGTAATAATGCCGGGAAACCAGTCATAACGGCTACACAAATGCTCGATTCGATGCAGCGTAATCCAAGGCCGACCCGTGCAGAAGCAAGTGACGTGGCCAATGCCATATTTGATGGAACGGATGCAATCATGCTTTCTGGCGAAACAGCTGCTGGAACCTATCCTGTCGAAGCGGTGCAAACGATGCATAACATTGCTTCACGTGCTGAAACTGCCCTTGATTATCGGGATATCTTATCAGTCAGAAGCAAAGTGAACCGTCATAATGTCACGGATGCTATTGGTCAATCCGTTGCCCACACTGCGCTTAATCTTAATGCCGGGGCAATCATCACGCCTACTGAAAGCGGTCATACGGCAAGGATGATCTCCAAATACCGCCCTAAAGCACCGATCATTGCGGTTACATCCAATGATCATGTTTCAAGAAGGCTTGCTTTGGCATGGGGAGTCTATCCGCAGATTGGTCCAAAAGCGACGACTACCGATGAAATGCTTCAAACCGCAATAGATGAAAGCCTGCATTCTGGCTTAGTTTCCCATGGGGATTTAGTCGTCATTACAGCCGGTGTGCCTGTAGGTGAAACAGGTACGACTAACTTGATGAAAATTCATGTGTTAGGAGAGGTTCTTTTGAAGGCTCAAGGAATCGGCAGGAAATCAGCGAAAGGTGAAGTGGTTATCGCTAAGAATGCCAAGGAAGCTTTGGAAAAAGTGAAGGAAGGCTCTGTATTGGTTACAATCGGTTCTGACCGCGAAATGATGCCGGCAATTGAAAAGTGTGCGGCATTGATTACGGAAGAAGGCGGTTTGACAAGCCATGCAGCTGTTGTAGGAGTCACATTGGGCATACCGGTCATCGTTGGGGCGGAGGACGCAACCAAGGTTTTCACGGATGGTCAAAGAATAACGGTCGATGCAGGTCGTGGAGTCATTTATGATGGACATGCAAACGTTCTGTAAAACGAAATTTTGGCTGATTCCTTGCCAATGAGGTAAGATGGATGTACCGCACCAGAAATGGGCTGTGCAGGAGGAATGAAGATGAAATATTTTTTAATGTTTATCATTGCGATGCCGGTCGTTGAAATTATTGTCCTTTTGCTGTCAGGCAATCTGATTGGTTTTTGGCCAACGCTGTTCCTGATTGTAGCCACAGGTTTGATCGGAGCCTATTTGGCTAAACGGCAAGGGATGGAAACGTGGAAAAAGGCACAGGAACAGATTCGTTACGGAATGATGCCAGGAAATGAAATCATTGATGGGATCTGTATCTTTATCGGAGCTGCACTGTTGCTGTCTCCTGGGCTCATCTCGGATATCATGGGATTGATCCTTGTGTTTCCGCCAACCCGGAATCTCCTCAAACCGATTGTTATCCGGTTTATCATGAACAGGATGAATAAAGGGAAAGTTACCATTATTCGGCATAAATAAATATAAGGCTGTCTAAAGGCGTAAGCTTTTAGGCAGCCTTTTTGGTCTTTGAAAAAGATCCGCAACAGCATCCCGTTTTTTTATGGGGTGCTTTTTTGCTTTACAAATGGCTCTCTGTTTCACCATTGAATGATGATTTCCACGAGAATGAAATGTGTATAATAACAGGATTTTTAAATGATACCCTTGGAAACATTGGTAAATAAGGCTTTTCCATGCTAAAAAATCTTTTTTTAGATTTTTTAGAAAAAACTGGTGACAAATTTATGCAACGTGTTATATAATACAAACAGGAAATAAAACATCTGTATTATAACATAAAAGAGTTGGAAAGGGTGTGGAGAGGCAACATGATTACGGAAGCAAAAGGCTTACAGATTACAGGCAACATTAAGCCAGGATATGAACAAATACTTACAACGGAAGCTCTTCAATTCATCGAAAGAATGGAACGGCATTTCAGTGGAAGAAGGTCAGAACTTCTAGAACGGCGGAAAAGCGTTCAGGAAGAACTGAATCAAGGCAAGCTTCCTGATTTCCTTGAAGAAACGAAGCATATTCGTGAAAGTGATTGGACGATTGCGCACCTCCCGAATGATTTGCAGGACCGCAGGGTTGAAATCACTGGACCTGTTGATCGTAAAATGATCATAAATGCCATGAACTCAGGTGCCAATGTATTCATGGCGGACTTTGAGGATGCCAATTCACCCACTTGGGAGAATTGCATCGATGGCCAATTGAATCTGCGCGATGCAATCCGCGGAACCATATCATTTAAAAATCCAAATGGCAAAGTGTATGAATTAAATGAAAGAACAGCTGTGCTAAAGGTAAGGCCACGCGGCTGGCATTTGGAGGAAAAACATGTCCTTTTGGATGGACAGCCTATATCAGCCAGCATTTTTGACTTTGGACTATACTTTTACCACAACGCAAAAGCATTGGTCGAAAAACAAAGCGGTCCATACTTTTACTTACCGAAAATGGAAAGCCATCTCGAAGCAAGATTATGGAATGAAATATTCGTATATGCACAGAACGATTTGAGAATCCCGCAAGGAACCATCAAGGCAACGGTCTTGATAGAAACAATTCTTGCTGCATTCGAAATGGACGAAATTCTGTACGAGCTGAAAGAACATTCGGCAGGCCTGAACTGTGGCCGCTGGGATTATATCTTTAGTTTCCTGAAAAAATTCCGTAACTCGGATGATGTCATTTTCCCAGATCGACAGCAGGTCACGATGACCGTCCCGAACATGAGGGCGTATTCCTTACTGGCAATCAAAACATGTCACAGCCGTAATGCTCCTGCAATTGGCGGGATGGCCGCACAAATTCCCGTTAAAAATGACCCGGTTAAGAACGATGAGGCTTTTGCGAAAGTTAAGGCAGATAAAGAACGCGAAGCAAGAGACGGTCATGATGGAACATGGGTTGCCCACCCAGGTATGGTAAGCACGGCAAAAGAGGTTTTTGATCTGCTCGTCCCAAAACCGAATCAAATTTTCCGGAAACGGGAAGATGTCCATGTAACAGCACAAGAGTTGCTGGCTGTACCGGAAGGAACGATCACAGAGGCAGGCTTAAGGACGAATATTAATGTAGGCATCCAATATATCGCCTCATGGTTAAGCGGCAGAGGTGCGGCACCTATCAATAACTTAATGGAAGATGCTGCAACCGCTGAAATTTCAAGGGCTCAAGTCTGGCAATGGATCCGTCATCCAAAAGGCATTCTCGAAGATGGCAGGAAAATAACCGAGGAATTATTCCATCAAATCAAAGAAGAAGAATTGGCGGTCATTAAATCGGAAGTAGGGGAAGAAACTTTCAAATCAGGAAAGTTTGAAGAGTCTACTAAACTATTTGAACAATTGATTGAAGCCGAGGACTTTGCAGATTTCTTAACTAACGCGGCATATGAAAAATTATCTTAATATTCAAAATATATAATATGAATTAGGAGGAAATAATGATGATGAATGAGAGAGCGCAAAAATTACAACAAAGCTGGGAAAATGACTCACGGTGGACTGGTATTAAACGTCCTTATACGGCCGAGGAAGTCATTAAACTGAGAGGTTCCATCGATATTGAACAAACATTGGCACGCCGCGGTTCAGAAAAACTATGGAATCTATTAAAAACAGAGGATTTCATCAATGCATTAGGAGCATTGACCGGTAACCAAGCCATGCAGCAGGTGAAAGCTGGTTTAAAAGCAATCTACTTAAGCGGCTGGCAAGTGGCGGCAGATGCTAACATCGCAGGGCAAATGTACCCTGACCAAAGTTTATATCCAGCCAACTCCGTGCCGCAAGTTGTTAAACGCATTAATCAGACACTTCAGCGTGCAGACCAAATCAGCTTTGCTGAAGGGAAAAATGATATCGATTGGTTCGCTCCAATCGTGGCGGATGCTGAAGCAGGTTTTGGCGGTTCCCTTAACGTCTTCGAATTAATGAAAGGCATGATCGAAGCTGGAGCGGCTGGCGTTCACTTCGAAGACCAGCTTTCTTCCGAGAAAAAATGCGGTCACCTAGGCGGTAAAGTCCTTCTTCCAACCCAAACGGCAGTACGTAATTTAGTTTCCGCCCGATTGGCAGCCGATGTAATGGGTACACCGACCATCTTGATTGCCCGTACGGATGCTGATGCTGCAGATTTGATCACCGACGATATAGATCCGGTCGATGCACCATTCATCACTGGTGAAAGGACTCCAGAGGGATTCTACCGCACGAATGCAGGTCTTGACCAAGCAATTGCAAGAGGCCTTGCTTATGCGCCATATGCCGACCTTATTTGGTGTGAGACTTCTGAACCTAATCTAGCGGATGCTCGCCGCTTTGCCGAGGCCATCCATGCAGAGTTCCCGGGAAAATTGCTTGCTTACAATTGTTCCCCATCATTTAACTGGAAAGCGAAATTAAGTGATGAAGAGATTGCCAATTATCAAGTGGAATTGGGTAAATTGGGTTATAAATTCCAATTCGTTACACTTGCAGGCTTCCATTCATTGAATCATAGCATGTTCAACCTAGCTCTTGGTTATAAAGAACGCGGCATGGCTGCATACTCTGAACTTCAACAAGCGGAATTCGCTAGTGAGCCGGACGGCTATACAGCAACACGTCATCAGCGTGAAGTGGGAACGGGTTACTTTGATGAAGTGGCACAAGTCGTTTCTGGTGGAACATCATCCACAACAGCACTTGCAGGATCTACTGAAACAGAACAATTCGAGACGTCGAAATAATTCTAGTTTAAAACCAAAAATCCGCCTTGTACCCGAGGCGGATTTTTAAATGGAAAAGAGAGAATGCTAATAGATGTCTGGATTGCCTTAAGTGGTTTTCTTTGTATCCCCGATGATGAAAGTCCATATGGCCTTGAAGACATTGGCACGCTGAAGTGTATTGAATATGACAAGTACGACAGGTCCTGCAATCAGTCCTAGAAAACCGATCAATTTGAATCCGATGAATAAGGCGATGAGAGTGGCAAGCGGATCCAAACCAATACTGGATGAAAGTACTTTTGGCTCTATTAGCTGACGCTGGACAACGACGATTATGTACAGGACGGACAAACCGATTGCGAGACTTGTATTCCCGGCGATGAATTCAAAGATGATCCAAGGAATGAAAATCGTACCTGTCCCTAAATAGGGAATGATATCGACCAGTCCGCATATCAGGGCAATGGTAATTGAATAATTCACCCCTAAAATGAGAAATCCGATTAAAATCGTGACAGTCGTCAATGAAACAAGAGTGAATTGTGCCCGGATGAACCCGAATAAAGCCCGTTTTAAATCCCTGAATAATCGCTTTGCACCTGCAAAAATCTTATCAGGCAACACTTTTCCGGTCATGCGGCCGAAGGTATCCCAATCTTTGCTGATGAAAAATGTGCCAAGCAAAGTAAAAAGGAGTGCCGTTGCTGTAGTTGGAAACCATCCGATGATTGTGGGGATGTTCTTCAAGAAGGCTTGAATGAAGCCGCTTACTCCCGTCGTGATGGATTCACCGATATTTTGGATATTCTTGAGGATTGTGTCTTGCTGTTCGGTATCCAAATTATTGAACATGGCAGCTATTTGATTATATAAAGGGATGACGGTGGTAGCGATATATGTTTCTATATAATCCACGATGGTTTCAATGTGTTTCGGGATGACTCCGGCAAGGTAATTGGTCCCTGAAATGATCTCGGTGACCAGTAAGGTGATAAGACCTGCAAATAAAAGGAAAATGAGTAAAAGGGAAACGAATACAGCCAACCCCCGTGGCAGCCGTCCTTTCCTTTCGAAAAAAATGACCAGGGGATTCATCAAGAAAGCGATGATCATGGCAATGATGAAAGGATATGTATATTTAGATAAATAAAACAAGGCAATTCCACCTAAAATTATCCCTCCGACGACCAGTAAAGAACGAATGAAACGATACATATATACCGGATTCAAGTCATATCCTCCTTCAACCATTAAGTTTGTATTATAATTGTAACGATGATGGAAAAGAAAGGAAAGATTCTTGCATCTTTCGTTTTGAATTTTTTCTGCAGATGCATCGTTCCTTAAATCATTTTTCTCCCAAGAAGAAGGGAGTTTGTTATGTTAAAATAACAAAAAACAGAAGGAAGAAGGTGAAGGGATAATGATAAACGGTCCTGTCGTATTTTTAATTCTGCTTGCTGCAATCGGTTGGTTTGGGAAAAATACCTCACTGATCATGGCTGCGGGTTTTCTTTTAAGCATGAAACTGATTGGCCTTGACGCTAAAGTGTTTCCATACCTGGAAGCGAAAGGAATCAACCTGGGCGTCACGATCATCACGATCTCCGTACTCATTCCCATAGCAAACGGGGCGATTGGTTTCAAGGAACTAGGAGACGCGATAAAATCCCCTTATGCCTGGATTGCACTTGCATCCGGAATAGCCGTTGCGCTCATAGCAAAAAATGGGATTACACTGCTGTCGCATGATCCGCACATTACCACCGCTCTTGTATTTGGGACGATTCTTGCGGTCGCCTTATTCAAAGGTGTGGCTGTCGGCCCGTTAATCGGGGCAGGAATTGCTTATTTATGCATGCAGATCTTCAATTTTTTTAAATGATGCGAGAGGCTAAGGGGAGAAAAGTCCGTCAGTACTGGAAATGTAAATTTTCTATTTAATGTTTCGTTTATTCTGCTTTGAGACATTTTTTTGAAAAAAACGATTTTAAACGCATGAATAAAGCAAGAGAATATGTAGCTAATTTTTCTAATAAAATAATAATTTTTTCACATTTTAAGTGCTTTTCATTCCCAAAAAAGTGTTTATTGTTTATAATAATCATGTAACTGCTCTGATTTATTAAAATTGGGATTCAGAATATCATTGATATTTTTGAGGAATCTTAAAAAAAAGATGTAGTTATTGAGCAAGCGCTCACTAGGAATAGCTACAAGCATTATTTTTAGAATTTCTTATTAAAGATTATCGTACATTTTACTATTGTTGGGGTCATATTCTGTGAACGCTTCCAATACAAGATGTATGTCTTCTGCTAAAAAATAGATGGTTGTTTACAATAGCTAATTTCTTGGAAGCGCTACATTTATACGCTAATAGCAAGGGCATAGGGGAATATCTAGGAAAAGGAGAGATTTAGTATGACAGCAACAAAAGGTCTTGAAGGTGTGGTAGCAACAACTTCATCAGTAAGCTCCATTATCGATGACACATTAACGTATGTAGGTTATGACATCGATGATTTGGCTTCGAACGCAACATTCGAGGAAGTAATCTATCTTTTATGGCACGGAGCTCTTCCGAACAAAAGCCAACTAGAAGAATTAACTAAACAACTTGCTGAAAATGCTGAAATTCCAGCTGAAGTGGTTAATCACTTCAAAACATACCCAATTGATAAAGTACATCCAATGGGAGCTCTTCGCACTGCAGTATCTCTTCTTGGTCTTTATGATGAAGAAGCAGATGTAATGAGTGAAGAAGCTAACTATCGTAAAGCAATCCGCATCCAAGCAAAAATCCCTACATTGGTAACAACTTTCGCTCGCGTCCGTCAAGGGAAAGAAGCTGTTGCTCCACGTACAGATTTAAGCTTTGCTGCTAACTTCTTATATATGTTAAGCGGTAATGAACCAACGGCAATCGAAGAAGAAGCATTCAACAAAGCATTGGTTCTTCATGCTGACCATGAATTAAACGCTTCTACATTCACTGCACGCGTTTGTGTGGCTACATTAGCTGATATCTATTCTGGTGTAACTGCTGCCATCGGCGCTTTAAAAGGCCCACTTCACGGCGGAGCTAACGAACAAGTCATGAAAATGCTTACAGAAATTGGTTCAGTTGATAACGTTGAGCCATATATCAACGAAAAATTAGCCAATAAAGAAAAAATCATGGGCTTTGGCCACCGTGTATACCGTAAAGGTGATCCTCGTGCTAAACACCTTAAAGAAATGTCACAAAAACTGACTGAACTTACTGGACAACCGCAATATTATGATATGTCCATCAAAATTCATGAAATCGTAACCGGTCAAAAGAATCTTCCGCCGAACGTGGATTTCTATTCTGCTTCCGTATACCACAGTTTAGGCATCGAGCATGACCTATTTACACCAATCTTTGCTGTAAGCCGTGCTTCAGGCTGGATCGCTCATATCCTTGAGCAATATTCAAACAACCGCCTTATCCGTCCGCGTGCAGAGTATGTTGGACCAGGTATGCAAAAATATGTACCGATTGAAAACCGCTAATTAAAAGTTTTTTCGAAAAATCATTTTTTATTTCATCGAATTTGTAGTAAATTAATAGATGTGAGTAAAAAAGGTTAGTGGTTCTGCCTTATTTAAGGACAGTCCATCTAACCTTTGAATTTGAATCGGAGGTAAGAGACATGACACAAAGCCAAAAAATCACAGTTACTAACGGTGTTCTTAACGTACCAAACAACCCAATCGTTCCTTATATTGAGGGAGACGGAATCGGTCCTGATATCTGGGCTGCAGCATCCCGCGTTTTAGACGCAGCAGTTGAAAAAGCTTACAATGGCGAAAAGAAAATCGAATGGAAAGAAGTTTTAGCTGGACAAAAAGCATTTGACCAAACGGGCGAATGGCTTCCACAAGAAACTCTTGATGTCATTAACGAATATCTAATCGCTATTAAAGGACCTCTTACAACTCCAATCGGTGGCGGTATCCGCTCATTGAACGTTGCATTGCGTCAAGTATTGGACTTATTCGTATGTCTTCGTCCAGTGCGTTACTTTGATGGTGTACCTTCACCAGTTAAACGTCCAGAAGACACTGACATGGTCATCTTCCGTGAAAACACTGAAGACATCTATGCTGGTATCGAATATGCAAAAGGTTCTGACGAAGCTAAGAAATTAATCGAATTCCTTCAAAATGAATTCGGTGTTCAAAAAATTCGTTTCCCTGAAACTTCAGGTATCGGAATTAAACCGATTTCCGAAGAAGGAACAAAACGTCTTGTTCGCGCTGCACTTAACTATGCGATCAAAGAAGGCCGTAAGTCATTAACGCTTGTTCATAAAGGTAACATCATGAAATTCACTGAAGGTGCATTCAAAACTTGGGGTTATGAAGTTGCAGAACAAGAATTCGCCGATAAAGTGTTCACATGGAACCAATATGACAAAATTAAAGATGCTGAAGGCACTGAAGCTGCTAACAAAGCACAATCTGCTGCTGAAGCTGAAGGCAAAATCATCGTTAAAGATTCCATTGCAGATATCTTCTTACAACAAATCCTGACTCGTCCTAAAGAGTTTGATGTTGTTGCAACAATGAACTTGAACGGAGATTACATTTCTGATGCATTAGCTGCACAAGTTGGCGGAATCGGTATCGCTCCAGGAGCAAACATCAACTACGAAACTGGACATGCCATCTTCGAAGCAACTCACGGAACGGCTCCTAAATATGCTGGTCTTGATAAAGTTAATCCATCTTCAGTTCTTCTTTCAGGCGTTCTTTTACTTGAGCACCTTGGCTGGAACGAAGCTGCAAACAGCATCACTAAATCAGTGGAACAAACAATCGCTTCTAAAGTTGTTACATACGACTTTGCCCGCCTAATGGATGGTGCAACGGAAGTTAAATGTTCTGAGTTCGCTGACGAGCTTATCAAAAACCTTAAATAATTCATTATATGCTTTCTGGAAAAGTGCCTGAACGGGCTGCTTTTCCAGGAGGCTTATATATATTTTCAGAGGATGTTAAAAGTATTCCAAAAGTATTTATATATTTTAAGGAGGAAATAACATGTCTAAACGTAAAAAAATCACAGTTGTAGGTGCTGGATTCACTGGTGCAACAGCAGCATTCCTGGCAGCTCAAAAAGAGCTTGGTGATATCGTTTTAGTTGATATTCCGCAAGCTGAAAACCCTACAAAAGGTAAAGCTCTTGATATGGCGGAAGCAGGACCTGTTCTAGGTTTCGATGCTAACATCATCGGTACATCCGACTATGCAGAAACAGCAGATTCCGACGTGGTGATCATCACTGCCGGAATTGCCCGTAAGCCCGGCATGAGCCGTGACGACTTAGTTCAAACTAACCAAAAAGTTATGAAATCAGTAACTAAAGAAGTCGTTAAATATTCCCCTAATACAACAATCATCGTTTTGACTAACCCTGTAGATGCAATGACTTATACTGTATTCAAAGAATCCGGTTTCCCTAAAGAACGCGTTATCGGGCAATCAGGTGTTCTTGATACAGCTCGTTTCCGCACTTTCGTGGCTCAAGAATTAAACTTATCCGTTAAAGATGTAACTGGATTCGTACTTGGCGGACACGGAGACGATATGGTTCCTCTAGTGCGTTACTCTTATGCAGGCGGAATTCCTTTGGAAAAATTGATCCCTCAAGATCGTTTAGAAGCAATTGTGGCTCGTACCCGCACTGGCGGCGGGGAAATCGTAAACCTTCTAGGAAACGGAAGCGCCTATTATGCACCGGCTGCATCCCTGGTGGAAATGGCTGAAGCGATCCTTAAAGATCAACGTCGCGTTCTTCCGTCAATCGCTTATCTCGAAGGTGAATACGGATTTGAAGGCATCTACCTTGGAGTGCCGACTGTACTTGGTGCAAACGGCATTGAACAAATCATCGAACTTGATTTGACTGAAGGCGAAAAAGCGGCACTTTCAAAATCAGTTGAATCAGTTAAAGCAGTCATGCAAGTCCTTCAATAAGAGATCATAATCGAACTGCCCGGATATTGGAAGAAAAGGCACGGCCTTATTCCGACTCCGGGCAGTTTTTTAATCCGCTTCAAAAGAACCCTGGAACTTATAATCTCCCTGCTGAAGATAGGAATAACTTTATTTCCGTTTTTTTTATGTGTAAATTTCATATAATATTCTTTATAATGGAATTGGATGAGTAGACCAAGAAATTGGTCTTTTGGGTAATACATAATTCAGGAGGATCTAATGTCAAAGAAAATTCTCGTAGTGGATGATGAGCAATCAATAGTTACCTTACTTCAGTACAATTTAGAACAATCAGGCTATACGGTGATCACAGCTTTGGATGGAGAACAAGGGCTGGAGGCTGCCGTGGATATACGACCCGATTTAGTGGTATTGGATTTGATGCTGCCTAAAATGGACGGGCTTGAAGTATGTAAGCAGCTTCGCCAGCAAAAAATCAATATACCGATCTTGATGCTGACAGCTAAGGACGATGAATTTGACAAGGTGCTGGGACTGGAACTGGGGGCGGATGATTACTTGACCAAGCCATTTAGTCCCAGGGAGGTAGTGGCCCGGATTAAAGCCATTTTAAGAAGATCCCAGTTGCAATCGAACGGAAGTGAGTCAAATCAGGATCAGGAAGAGGGTCTCCTGAAATTAGGGGAATTGAAAGTGTTCCCGGAACGATACGAAGCATTCTTTGATGAACAGCAATTAGAATTGACTCCAAAGGAATTTGAATTACTTTTATATTTGGCGAAGAATAAAGGAAGAGTGCTGACCAGGGATCAACTTCTCAGTGCGGTATGGAATTATGATTTCGCGGGAGATTCACGGATCGTCGATGTCCATATTAGCCATCTTCGTGAAAAAATAGAGAAAGATACAAAAAAACCACTCTATATTAAAACGATAAGGGGCTTGGGGTATAAGCTTGAGGAGCCTAAAAAAGAATGACGACCTATCGTAAAAAGCTCTTATATACCCTCATCACATTGGTGATGGTCGTCCTGATGGCCGTGGGCTTTTTATTAGGGCACTTGTTCAAAAGTTATTATATTAAAACGTTCAATGAGCGTATACAGAACGAAACATTTTTCATTTCTACATATATTCAGGAGCATGGCGGGATCGAGTCCTTTTTGGAAAAAGGGAAGACGGCAAAATTGACACCCCTTTTAGATTCTAATTTAACCATTCTTTCCGCGAGTGGGGAAATATTATACGATTCGACATCATCCAATGAAATACTTAAAAGCCATGCCAATGTCCTTCGCAAAATAACTTTGGAAAAAGGGCTTAAGAATGGGGAAGGGTATGAAGTGGTCGAAGGCGAATCGGACCTCCATTATTATTGGAAGACGGTTGAAAAGGACGGAGAGATCGAAGGCTTTGTCGTCCATAGCAATGAAATAGAGGCCATCCATCAAGTGAATAAACAAATGTGGCAAATATTAATCATTTGTTTAGGGGTTGCCTTGATCATCATCCTGATGCTTGCGAGTAAAATCACTTCATATTATACCCGTCCGATCGAAGAGGCGACGATGGCAGCCATAGAACTGGCAAAAGGGAATTACGGAACCCGGACATTCGGGAGGCATTCCGATGAAACGGGAATGCTGACAACTTCCTTGAACATATTGGCGAGGAATCTTCAGGAAACAGAGATAGCGAGGGAAATGAATCAGGATCGTTTGGAAACTCTTGTTGAGAATATCGGTAGCGGAGTCTTGCTGATAGACAGTAAAGGGTATACGACCTTGATCAACCGGGAATTCAAGAAAAGCTTCCGTGTGAACGCCGCTACGTTTTTGTTTCAGGAATATTATTCGGTCATTAAAGACCAGGAAGTGATAGCCATCATCGAAGAGATCTTTCGAACGGAAAAAACGATAAAACGGCAGGTGAAGATACCGCTTGCCATAGAACGAAAGCATTTTGAGATTTACGGCGCTCCAATAATCGGGAATCATGATGAATGGAAGGGGATCCTCCTCATATTCCATGATATCACCGAATTGAAAAGGCTCGAGCAGATGCGGAAGGATTTCGTGGCTAATGTGTCCCATGAATTGAGGACTCCGATCACTTCCATTAAAGGCTTCTCTGAAACATTGTTAGATGGCGCCTTAAAAGACGAAAAGACCTTAAAGCACTTTTTATCGATTATCTTGAAAGAAAGTGACCGGCTGCAAGAACTCATTCAGGAGCTTTTGAATTTATCCAAAATGGAGCAACAGGAATTCGTTTTAAACGCAGGGGTCGTGGATATTACGAAAGTGCTTGGGGAAATACAAGAGATGCTTATAGGCAAGCTGAAGGAAAAAGAAGTATCCCTTGAAATTAAAACACCACCGGAACCAGTTTTCATTGAAGGGGAATCTGACAGGATCAAACAGGTTTTCATCAATTTGATTACGAACGCATTGACCTATACACCAAATGGCGGCAGGGTCACCGTTGACATCATTGAAAATGAACAGACCGTCGATATTACAGTTCAAGACAACGGGATCGGCATCGAAGAAAAAGAACTTCCAAGGATCTTTGAACGGTTCTACCGGATCGATAAGGCGAGGAGCCGCGATTCAGGAGGAACGGGCATTGGACTGGCAATCGTCAAGCATATAATAGAAGTCCATAAAGGTAAAATCAACGTGGAAAGCACACCTGGAACCGGGACGACTTTTACAGTGACTTTAAATAAAAGCTTAAAAGGTAAAATGTAGCGGGCATCTTATTTACATGTCCTTTACAATTCCTTAAAACGGACTTCATAATGCAGGGGTACAATGGTTGTACAACCCCTCATCCAAGGAGTTAAACATTGACAGAGACATAGTCTCTGTTTGATTATTTAGAAGTTCAACCAAAATTTTAAAGCAAAGATGATTGGATCAGGTAGACAAAAATCCTGTAGGAATAGCGTCTAAGTTCCCAATCAACATTCAAATCGTACTAAACCCTTAATAAACTGTAGGCAGAGACATGGTCTCTGTCTTTTAATTTTGGCTATATTCCCCGGGAACCATTCCTCTATCCTATTTTTCTAGGAAAATATTTGATTTTTATGAAACTTTAGGCCCTTTCTTGCGTAAATAAGATATAACTGCAAAGAAGGGGTGATACATATCGTTAGCTTAAAAAGGATATATACAATTACAGGACTTGTCTTTCTTATTTTAATTTTGGGTGTAGTTGCGATATCGACCTGGTACACGGTTGATGAATCCGATCAAGCTGTCATAATGACGTTTGGTAAAGTGGAGGAGACGATAACGGAACCAGGACTTCACTTTAAACTGCCTTGGCCAGTTCAATCGGTCGAGAAATTATCCAAAGAAACATTCAGTCTTAAATTTGGATATAAGGAAGAGGATGGAGAGGTGACGGATTACCCGAGTGAGACCAAAATGATTACGGGTGATGAAAATATTGTGCTGGCCGACCTAGTCGTTCAGTGGAAAATCACCGACCCTCCAAAATATCTATACAATGCAGAAGATCCAGAAAAAATATTATACGATACGACTTCAGCTGCATTACGGAGCATAATCGGCAGCACGAAAATCGATGATGCCCTTACATCTGGTAAAGCGCAAATCGAAGCGGATGTACGCGATTTATTGTCACAGCTAATGGAGAAGTATGATGTCGGGATTTCCATATCTGCGGTTAAACTCCAGGACGTGGAGTTACCGAATGAAGAAGTGCGGAAAGCATTTACCAATGTAACGGATGCCCGTGAAACGGCGAATACGAAAATCAACGAAGCGGATAAATATGAAAATAAGCGTATGAATGAAGCGGAAGGGGAAAAAGATGCCATCATCTCACAGGCTAATGGGGATAAAGCTGCCCGTACGGAAGCTGCCCGCGGAGATGTTGCGGTCTTTGAAAAATTACTCAGTGAGTATAAAGGCAATAAGGGGATTACGAAGGACCGCCTTATTATTGAGACCCTTGAGGAAGTATTGCCGAATGCAGAGATTTATATTATGAATGATGATGGAAACACAATGAAGTACTTGCCGCTTCGCTCGCTTGAAAAGGAGGAAACGAAAAAAACTCCTGCCCCTGATGAAGCCGCCATACCTGAAGAAGAAACGAAAAAAGGGAATGCATCGGAAGAAAAAGCGACAGGGGAAGGGGGCACTAAACAATGAGTGGAAAAATAATAGATTTCTCTGAGTTGAAAAAAGGGGATTTTCATTGGAGGGGCTATGTGAGAATCGGCATTTTCCTGATTATTTTCATCGCGCTGCTGCTAATCATCTTCACCAATGTCTATATCGTCAAAGAGGGCGAATACAAGGTCGTCCGCCAATTCGGTGAGGTGGTAAGGATCGATAAGACCCCGGGATTGAAGGCGAAGGTGCCATTCATTCAGAGTATCATGACCTTACCGAAGTATCAGATGACTTCCGATGTTTCCGAAGCGGAAATCAATACGAAAGATAAAAAGCGGATGCTGATCGATAACTATGCAGTTTGGAGAATAGAAGATCCGAAGAAATTGATTACAAATGCAAGGACACTTGAGAATGCCGAAACGAAAATGGAAGAGTTCATCTATTCGGCAGTTCGTTCAGAGCTGGGCCAGCTGAATTATGATGAGATCATCAATGATGAGAAGTCATCCAGGGGAAGTTTAAACGACCGAATAACCGAAAAAGTCAATGATTTGCTGCAAAAGGACAGTTATGGAATCAGCTTGACGGATGTCCGGATCAAGCGGACTGACCTGCCTTCCGAAAACGAAGCATCCGTCTTCAAGAGGATGATTTCCGAGCGGGAATCGAAAGCGCAAGAATACCTGTCCAAAGGTGATGCGAAGAAAAACCGTATCATTGCGGATACCGATCGGAAAGTGAAGGAACTGCTTTCTACTGCGGAGGCTGATGCAGAAGTGATCAGGGCAGAAGGGGAAGGGGAAGCAGCGAAAATCTATAATAAATCGTTTTCCAAAGACCCCGAATTCTATAAACTATACCGGACTCTTGAATCCTACAAGAAAACGATTGGAGATCAAACGGTCATCGTTCTGCCTTCTGATTCCCCTTATGCCAGCTTGTTAATGGGAAATACTAAATAACCTTGATGCCGTCATTTTTCTTTCCGCTTCTACTCATGGTAGAATAGAGAAGGAAAATGAACGGCTTTTTGCGTTTTTATATAGAAGCTATAACTACATAAACCTGTATGACTGGAGGAAGACGGATTTGGATAAAAAGCTAGTGCTCATAGATGGAAACAGCATCGCATACCGTGCGTTTTTTGCGCTTCCGCTCTTGAATAATGATAAGGGGGTCCATACGAATTCCGTGTACGGATTCACCATGATGCTCAACCGCATTCTTGAAGAAGAAAAGCCGACGCACATACTTGTGGCATTCGATGCGGGTAAAACGACATTCAGGCATGCATCATTTAAAGAATATAAGGGGGGGCGCCAAAAAACGCCGCCAGAATTATCCGAGCAATTCCCTTTCATTCGGGAGCTGCTTGATTGTTTTCAAATAAAAAGGTATGAACTTGAGAACTACGAAGCCGATGATATTATCGGTACGCTGTCTTTACAAGCGGAAAAAGATGGTTTTGAAGTGAAGGTCATTTCCGGTGATAAGGATTTAACGCAATTATCCTCTCCTAGTACGACAGTTTCCATCACGAAAAAGGGGATTACTGAAATTGAGGAATACACTCCAAAGCATATACATGAAAAATACGGTCTATCCCCTTTGCAAATCATTGATTTGAAAGGGCTGATGGGAGATGCCTCCGACAATATCCCAGGCATTCCGGGTGTTGGTGAAAAGACTGCCCTTAAATTATTGCATCAATTCGAAACGGTTGAAAACCTTCTGCAGTCGATTGATGAGGTAAGCGGACAAAAATTGAAAGAGAAAATTGAAGAACATAAAGACCTGGCCTTATTAAGTAAAGAGCTGGCTACGATAACGAGGGAAGCGCCGCTTGAAGTTTCCGTTAACGAGACCGAGTACACTGGCATGGATCAGGATCGAGTCATCTCATTCTATAAGGAGCTTGGTTTTTCGACTTTGCTCGATAAATTGGATGTAACGGAAAGCGCACCGCTTGAACAGGAGAAGATAGAGGTGCACACTGCTGAAATGACAGAAGGAATGTTTGCGGATGAAAGTGCCTTGTATGTTGAAATTTTAGAAGATAATTATCATCGAGCCGACATAATAGGGATCGCCATCAGTAATGAACAAGGTCATTTTTACTTCAATGGAGAGGATGCTCTGAGTTCCGATGCATTTAAATCCTGGGCAGAGGATGAAACAAAAAAGAAAACGGTTTTCGATGCGAAGCGTACGGTCGTGGCACTGCGTCATCGGGGAGTCGAAATAAAAGGCATCGATTTTGATGTGTTTTTGGCATCCTATATCCTTGATCCGGCAGAGTCAGTGGACGAAGTTGCGGAAATCACGAAAACCCAAGGTACGATCCGGCTTGAAACAGATGATGTTTTTTATGGAAAAGGTGCAAAACGCAAAATACCTGAGGAAGCGGAATTGAGGGAGCATATCGCCAGAAAATCGAAGGCGATCTTTTCTCTGAAAGAACCGATGATAGATAAGCTGCAAGAGTTCGAGCAGTATCACCTATTTACGGAACTGGAGCTGCCATTGTCGATCATCCTGGCAAATATGGAATGGCAGGGAATCAAGGTGGACATAGGCCGACTGAAAAACATGGGACAGGAATTAGCCATTCGCTTAAGAAATATCGAAGCGCGAATTTTCGAATTGGCTGGAGAGGCGTTCAATATCAATTCACCTAAACAGCTTGGGGCCATCCTGTTTGAAAAGTTGGAGCTTCCGGTCATGAAGAAAACCAAAACAGGTTATTCGACTTCAGCCGATGTGCTGGAAAAACTGGAGAGCAAGCATGATATCGTTAAGGAGATACTGCTGTATCGCCAGCTTGGTAAGCTGCAATCCACTTACATTGAAGGATTGCTTAAAGTGGTCAATGGCAAAACGGACAAGGTGCACACCCGGTTCAACCAAGCATTGACCCAGACCGGCCGGTTAAGTTCTACAGATCCCAATCTCCAGAATATCCCGATCAGACTGGAAGAAGGAAGGAAAATCAGGCAGGCCTTCATTCCTTCCGAAAAGGATTGGATCATTTTTGCTGCCGACTACTCCCAAATCGAGTTACGTGTCCTGGCGCATATCGCCAATGACAGCGGATTGGTGGAAGCGTTCCAGGCAGGGATGGACATCCATACAAGGACAGCCATGGATGTATTCCATGTATCGGCAGATCAAGTCACTTCGAACATGAGGCGTCATGCCAAAGCGGTCAACTTCGGAATCGTTTATGGTATAAGTGATTACGGACTATCGCAAAGTCTTGGAATCACGAGAAAAGAAGCTGGAGAGTTCATCGAGAAGTATTTACGAAGCTTTCCAGGTGTTCAGGAATATATGGAAGAAAGCATACATGAGGCCCGTCAAAAAGGATATTGCACGACTCTGATGCAAAGAAGGCGATATATACCTGAGATAACAAGCAGGAATTTCAACATCAGGAGTTTTGCCGAACGGACAGCGATGAACACGCCGATTCAAGGCAGTGCCGCTGATATCATCAAGCTGGCCATGATCAACATGAATAAACGCCTGAAAAGGGAAGGGCTCAAAACGAGAATGCTTCTACAGGTGCATGATGAATTGATTTTTGAAACCCCTCCTGAGGAACTCGAAATCCTTAAAGTGATCGTTCCGGAGGAAATGGAGAATGCCATTGAATTGAACGTGCCCCTTAAAGTGGATTATGCTTTCGGGCCAACATGGTTTGATGCCAAATAATAAAAGATAGGTGATTGCAATGCCAGAACTTCCAGAAGTGGAAACAGTCAGAAGAACGCTAGAGCAGCTCGTACTCGGAAAAGAGATCAAGGAAGTGTCCGTTTTCTGGCCAAAGATCATTAAAGCGCCTGAGCCTGTCGAACAGTTTCAGGATGCCTTAAGGGGGCAGACGATTTCTGCAATAGGCCGTCGGGGCAAGTTCCTCATTTTCACCTTGGATGATTATTCGATGGTTTCGCATTTAAGGATGGAAGGGAAATACGGCGTCCATCCAAAAGAAGAGCCGTATGATAAGCATACCCATGTGATCTTCACTTTCACCGATGGCAGTGAACTTCGGTACAGGGATGTCCGGAAATTCGGAACGATGCATCTATTTGCCAAAGGGGAAGAATTTGAACAGTTGCCCCTGTTGCACTTAGGGCCTGAACCGTTGTCCGAAGATTTTACTGTCGAGGGGCTAAGCAGGAAGTTGGCAAGAACCAACAGGAAAATCAAGCCTGTTCTCCTTGATCAAACCGTTGTCGTCGGGATTGGGAATATATATGTGGACGAGTCGTTATTCCGTTCCGGTATCCATCCGGAGAGAATGGCATCTTCACTCTCGTTGCAGGAAATCGAAACGTTGCATGCTGAAATCATTGCGACGTTAGGTGAAGCTGTGGAAAAAGGCGGAAGCACGATTCGTTCATACATTAATTCCCAAGGGCAAATCGGCATGTTTCAGTTGGAACTGAATGTTTATGGACGAAAAGGCGAGAACTGCAAAACATGCGGCACGCCACTTGAAAAACTGGTTGTTGCAGGACGCGGCACACATATTTGCCCGTCATGCCAGCCGTTAAAATAGGTCATGTTTTTTCAAACACATCGGATGGGCTCCTTCCATATACTAGGGTAGCAACGAGTAGGGAAGGAGTAATATTCCGATGTGGCTACAAATTATTTTTCTCGCTTTTGCAGTTAGTATTGACGGATTTGGCGTCGGTTTGACATTCGGTATGCGGAAGATGAAAATCCCCTTAAGGTCAATAGCGGTCATCTCATTTTGTTCTGCATTGAGTTTAGGTATAGCGATGGTCATCGGACAATTCATCAGTCAGCTCATATCTATCGGGGCGGCTGAAAAAACAGGCGGCATCATCCTCATTTTTCTTGGTGCCTGGATGGTATACCAGTATTTTAAGCCTGAAAAAGATTTGAAAGATGATAGATATCATGAAAAGATCATCTTTAATTTTGAAATTAAATCACTTGGGGTAGTCATTAATATTTTACAAAAACCATTGAATGCCGATTTTGATAAATCAGGTACGATTACAGGTGTTGAAGCGCTTGTTCTGGGGTTTGCACTTTCGCTGGATGCGTTCGGGGCCGGAGTTGGAGCGGCTATGATCGGGATTTCACCGATCATCCTCGCAGGGTGCATCGCTGTTATGAGTTCGATTTTCATTTGGAGCGGAATTCAAAGCGGAAAATTGCTTTCGAATAATAAAGTTGTCCAGCATTTGACCTTTCTTCCAGGGGTATTATTGATTATCATCGGTTCATTCAAGTTATGATAAGGGTAAAAGGGGGGAGCTTATGGGACAAATCATCGGAATCACCGGAGGCATTGCCAGTGGGAAAAGCACCGTCAGCCTCTATTTACAGGAACTCGGATTCACGATTGTCGATGCAGATCTGGCTTCCCGTGCTGTCGTTGAGCCAGGTGAAGAAGCCTATCATCAAGTTGTGGAGGCATTTGGAGAAGATATCTTATTGACGGATGGGAATATAGATCGCGTAAAGCTCGGGTCGATCATATTTAATGATCAAGAAAAGAGATTGCTATTGAATGGCATCGTGCATCCTGCCGTCAGGAATTGGATGCGGCTGAAAACGAAAGCGGCACTATCATCAGGAGAAGAAACGGTGTTCATGGATATTCCGCTCCTATTCGAAAGCAAGCTGACATTCATGGTGGATAAAACGCTTTTGATCTATGTGGATGAGCAAGTTCAATTGGAGCGATTAATGAACAGGAATGGTCTTTCGGAGACGGAGGCACTTGCCAGGATCAATTCGCAAATGCCCTTGGCCGATAAAAAGGCCTTAGCGGATGCCGTCATCGATAATAATGGTGACATTAATGAAACGAAGCGGCAAGTGAAGGCCATACTTAGTGAATGGTATGTCATATAATCATGATAAAAAGAAGAAACCACCCGGTTTCTTCTTTTTATGTTGAAAAAATAAGAACAATCCGCATTTTTATTAGCACAATTCCTTTGAATTATGTTATACTAATTACATGTGAAAGGTAATAAGTATAACACTAATATTTCTGGAGGGTCCGAACAATGAATTCAAGAATAGCGATTAACGGATTTGGGAGAATTGGAAGAATGGTTTTCCGAAAAGCCATATTAGACGAGAGTTTGGACATTGTTGCCATAAATGCAAGCTATCCAGCTGAAACTTTAGCACACTTACTAAAATATGATACGATACATGGTAAATTCGACGGTATCATTATAGCTGAAGATGATTCACTAGTAGTGAATGGCCGCCGAGTAAAACTAATAAATAACCGCGATCCAAAGCTATTGCCTTGGAAAGAGATGAACATAGATATTGTAATTGAAGCCACTGGCAAATTCAATGATCGTTCTAAAGCGGCTCTTCATTTAGACGCAGGAGCAAAAAGAGTTATATTATCAGCCCCGGGTAAAAATGAAGACGTTACCATTGTAATGGGAGTGAATCAGGAGGTGCTGGAAATTGACAAGCATTTCGTCATATCCAATGCATCTTGTACAACGAACTGCCTTGGACCAGTTGCAAAAGTGCTTGATGAAAAATTCGGCATAGACAACGGTTTAATGACAACGATACATTCTTATACAAATGATCAAAATAATATCGATAACCCGCACAAAGACTTGAGACGTGCCCGTGCCGCTGCGGAAAGCATGATTCCTACGACTACAGGAGCTGCAAAAGCCATCTCACTAGTGTTGCCGCAATTAAAAGGCAAGCTTCATGGAATGGCGATACGCGTACCGACACCAAACGTATCTTTAGTCGATCTTGTTGTGGATTTAAACCGTGATGTCACGATTGAAGAAGTGAACCAAGCCTTCATCGATGCTTCAGAAAATGAACTCAAAGGAATCATGGAATTCACGATGGAACCTTTAGTTTCCAGTGATTTCAAAACGAATCCACACTCTGCAATCATCGATGGATTGACGACGATGATGATCGGGGACAGGAAAGTGAAGGTCCTTGCTTGGTATGATAATGAGTGGGGTTACTCCAACCGTGTAGTGGACCTTGTAAAATTGGTTGGCTCCGAGTTGAAAAAAATGTCCGAAGTCGAATTATCAGTAAAATAAAATGAAAAACCCGAGCCTGCTAAAATTTTTTAGCGGGCTATTTTTCATGCAGTGATCAATGAATTCCCGCCTGCTTTATGCTGCTGAATAAACCGAAGACGGAATTTGGTCCACATGGGAACCTTCGCTATATCCCCATTACATATAAAGTTTATCTTTCCAAAAATTAAATTTGGAGTTGCAAAAAAAATTCAAACCATATATACTATGAATCGTGAACTTCTTCAAAACGGTTTGCATGATGGCTACTTAAAGGGTTAGGACCTCTTTGGACTAACTTTCCCCCGTGGTAGTTATCAGAACTTATTTTTAAATCATGGTAAGGGGGAAGCTTAATATGGAAACAGCTTACACTATGGAAACAATGGGTAGACATGTCATTTCTGAACTTTGGGGTTGTGACTTTGAAAAACTGAACAATATCGATTTAATTGAAAAGATTTTTGTTGACGCTGCTTTGAAATCAGGTGCAGAGGTACGAGAAGTTGCCTTTCACAAATTTGCTCCACAAGGAGTCAGCGGGGTTGTCATCATTTCTGAATCACACTTAACGATTCACAGTTTTCCAGAACACGGCTATGCGAGCATTGATGTCTATACATGCGGTAACTTGGATCCGAATATTGCGGCAGATTATATTGCAGAAGCTTTGAATGCGCAAACACGTGAAAACATAGAATTACCACGTGGATTAGGTCCTGTACAAATGAAAAAAGCCAATATAAGTGCCCTATAAAAAAATGTATACACAGAGATGCCATGGGTGCATCTCTTTTTTAATGCAATGAATCGGCAGTCTGCTTCACTTTATTGGAGAGGATTGCCTTGTAGCACAATGCCCTTGGCAACGGTGCTTCAACGGCAGAACAAAAAGTGCCTGCTGCCGGAAGTTACACTTTTTACTTGTACTGTCCGTTCCTTTTAATATAAGATTAAGATAGAGAAGTAATTCCTTGGGGAACATTTAGATAGGGGATCCTACATAAAATACGGAGCTGATAATGATGAAATGCCCATCATGTCAATATAACGGAACAAGAGTGCTCGATTCCAGGCCAGTCGATGAAAGTAAATCGATTCGACGACGCCGTGAATGTGAGGCATGTGGTTTTCGATTCACGACATTTGAAAAGGTGGAGGAAACACCGCTTATTGTAGTGAAAAAGGGCGGGACACGTGAAGAGTTCAGTCGTGATAAAATCCTGCGTGGCTTAATCAGGGCTTGCGAAAAACGTCCGGTTCCCTTGAAAGAACTAGAGCAAATTACCAGTTATGTAGAAAAAGAACTACGCAACCAGGGCATATCGGAAGTGAAAAGCGACAGTGTCGGCGAAATGGTAATGGACAAGCTGGCAGAAGTCGATGAGGTTGCCTATGTAAGGTTCGCATCCGTCTATCGACAATTTAAAGATATCAATGTCTTTATTGATGAACTGAAAGATTTAATAAATAAAGAAAGAAAGTAGAGCTGAAGATTCACTTTGGCTCTTTTTTCACTACATCTTTTGAAAGGTTTGAATGGAGATGTCAATGCATTGGCAAGAATTGCTCCCAGCTGATTCATATTTGGTCTCATCTGCGGGGCTGCTTCATGATTATGATCGGAAAATACTTACCCGACTATATCAACCTCTTATTGGACCTATCTGCATTAGCCTATATATGACGTTATGGAGTGAGTTGGAGGAAAACAGGCTATGGTCGGAAACCTCCTCGCATTATCAATTAATGAATACCATCGGCCTTAAGTTAGGTGATATTTACGAAGCACGCCTTTTACTTGAAGGAATCGGCCTGTTGAATGTATATAAGAAATCGAAAAATGAAACGAAGGAATTCATTTATGAGTTAAACCCGCCGCTTTCACCTCAGCAGTTTTTCACGGATGGAATGCTGAATATTTACTTATACAAAAAAATCGGTAAAGCTCAATTCAACCGGTTAAAGAGATTCTTTTGTGATGACCATATCTTAACCGATCAATATGAAGGTGTGACTAAATCTTTTGCGGAAGTATTCTCATCAGATCATTTGGACTCTTTATATGTAACGGATGAAGCGAAAAACGAATGGAAACCGGTGCCTGAACAGCAATACATCGATCGGGCGGAAGGCGTTGAGCCATCGGGGTTTGATGACTTATTCGATTTTGACCTTTTATTTGCCGGGATGAAATCCTCGATCGTGCCGAAAAAGGCTTTTACTCCGAAAATAAAAAGTACGATTGCCAAACTCGCTTTTTTATATGGCATTGATCCGCTGGAAATGCAAAAACTAGTAATGGATGCCGTTTCATTGGATGATGAGATTGATGAGGAATTGCTTAGAAAGGCGGCAAGGGATTGGTACCAGATCGAACGGCAGGCCGATATGCCTTCCCTTGTCAATCGGGTGCAGCCAATTCGTGAACGGACACAAAAAGAAGAACCGAAAACAAAGGAACAAGAGTTAATCCGTCATTTGGAGACGATTTCCCCGAGGGAGCGGCTAATGCAATTGTCTGGCGGTGCAGAGCCGTCAAGCGGTGATTTGAAAGTGGTTGAGGGCGTGATGATCAATCAAAAGCTGAATCCGGGTGTCGTCAATGTCTTGATTGAATATGTCATGCTCAAAACGGATATGAAGTTCACGAAGGGTTATGTGGAAAAGCTGGCAGGCCATTGGGCACGGCTAAAGGTCTCAACAGTCGTCGAGGCGATGGAACTGGCCAAAAATGAACATAGGAAATATCAGGACTGGGCTCAAGGAAGCAGGAATGCTGCGAAGGGCAGCCGGAAAAAGGCGATACGGGAAGAAGTGGTTCCTGAGTGGCTTGAGAAAAAAGAAGAAGCACAGCAGGAGCAGAATGCGGATCAGCCTGAATTGGATGCCCAAAAACGCGAACTTCTGGAGAAATGGAAGCTGTGGAAAGCGGGAGGTGAAATGAACGATGGAAAAGATTAATAGGTCCCTTAATAAATTGGCCAATACAAATCAATTTCAACAGCGTTATGAAAAGCTGAAACAGGAGATTTTTGAAAACGAACAAGTGCGGTTATTCATGAATGCCAACAGCTCGACGGTCACGAAGGAAATGATTGATAAAAACTTGGGGAAGCTTTATGAGTTCACTTCACAGAGCAATAAGTGTGATAAATGTCCGAGCTTGGATGGCTGCATCAATATGATGCAAGGGTATTATCCTAAGTTGGTGGTTCAAGGAAAAGCCCTGAACCTGCATTATGAAGTCTGCCCGAGGAAATTGGCAGAGGATGAAAAGCGGAAACGGGAAAAGCTGATCCGCAGCCTGTATGTACCGAAGGATATTTTAAAGGCGAGCATTGAAGATTTTACCCAAACGGATAATGAAAACAAACGCTTGTCTGTCCTAAGTAAAGCGATGTCGTTCATTATGGAATATGAGCCGGGTAAAAGGCAAAAAGGCTTGTATATATATGGGAAATTCGGTGTTGGGAAAACGTACTTATTAGGTGCGATCGCCAATGAACTTGCAAAAAGGCAAATTTCCTCCCTTATAGTCTATGTACCTGACTATTTGAGGGAACTTAAGGGATCGATAGGTGATAATACAGTCAATGAAAAAATTGAAATGGTGAAAACGGCACCTATCCTCATGCTTGATGATATTGGAGCGGAATCCATGACGAGCTGGGGACGCGATGAGGTTTTTGGTCCGATTTTGCAATTTAGGATGCTGGAAAACCTGCCGACGTTTTTCACTTCGAATTTTGACTTGAATGGCCTGGAGAACCACCTGACCTTTTCACAGCGCGGTGAGAAAGAAGAAGTGAAGGCGGCCCGGGTACTGGAAAGAATTCAATATTTAGCTGAGCCGGTCAAGCTTGATGGCGTGAATCGGAGAAGATGAAGAAAAGTGGTCTCTTAATGGAGGTCACTTTTTTCTTCTTACAAGCCCCATCCTACTTCTAAACACGTCCACATCCCCATATACATGAAAAAAGAAGCAAGGGGGAAGGGGGGATGTCGTAGTGCAAATTTTGTTTCAAAACGATTCAGAGGCATTGAAATTACTGAATTTCGTTTCTGTCCATCCACTGGGGGCAGAATTTCAAGCATATATTCGATTTATTCCTCAACAAGGCATGCATGTGGATATGACGGAATCTTCAGGTGATGAATGGCTAATTCTGCTTCGTGATGCATTCCATTCTTTTTTATTGGAAGAAAAGACGCTTCCTGTTCTGGAGCAAATAATAGTCGGTAAATTTTTTTATAGGGAACGGGAAGAAATTGAAGCCATCATTGAAATTGCATCATCCATCATCGAGGCGGAAAGAGCCAGGAATCAAGATGAAGCATTCAGTACGGAGAAACGATTGATTGAGGAAGGACTTCAAAGCATTTTGGCTGGAAAGGTATCTTTTTCATTCGATTCTTTTACGACCTTCCGTTTAAAATCGTTTCAGCACACTTTGGAAAAGTATGTCGTCAAGGCGATTGATGAATATAAGCTGGAACAGGACTATCAAAATTTCATTGCTACGCTCCGGGATTGCCTTCAAGGGCAGGAGTCGAAATTAAGAAAGCTTCACCTGGTCAACCGGGATGGTTTTCACTTCTATGATCAGAAATTCAGCAAACTCGACCGTCCAAAAATCAATAGTATGATCGACAGGAGGCTTCTTGCCAAAAGCTCTCTTTTTCTCGATACGGTGATACTTGCCCCGCTTTTATCGATTGCTCCTGAAAACTTGTGCATCTATACCGATGACAAGGAAGAGGGGCTCATCCAGACCATTTCAAGGATTTTCGAAGAACGGGCGACTATCTTGCCACTTTCGTCATTTTCTATGCAGTTGAATGAACTTTCGTGGAAAAAAGAAAATTAACCTTGATTTTCACCGTATAACAAATTATAATTTCCTACATACTATTAAAAAACTAAAAGTTATGATGAGGACAAGGGTATTCTAGTCGCCGATTATCAGAGAGGGAAGCCAACAGGCTGTAAGCTTCCTATTCGCATGGAACACTTACCACCTTTAAACTTCGGCTCGGAAAGCAGGCATTCTGCGAATATGAGCTGACGGGAAGCTGCCGTTACCAAGTTACAAGTGCCATTTTGCCGTGAAAAGCAAGCTGGAACGAGGGTGGAACCGCGGGTTAATGATATTTATTACTAAGCTCGTCCCTGTTTTATACAGGGGCGGGCTTTTTTGTGTTGTAATGGAATCAAAAACCTGTAATTTGTTCGAACAAATAAGAAGGAGTGAAACTGAATGTCAGAACTACTAAAAATATCTTTTCCTGACGGAGCGGTCAAGGAGTTTGCTAAAGGCACAACAACTGAAGACATCGCTGCATCCATCAGTCCTGGTTTAAGGAAAAAATCCATTGCCGGAAAATTCAATGGTGAATTATATGATTTAAAACGTCAGATTGAACAAGATGGTACAATCGAAATCGTCACACAGGACGCAGCGGATGCTCTTGAAGTATTGCGTCACAGTACAGCGCACTTGATGGCACAAGCGATCAAACGTTTGTACAAAAACGCTAAATTCGGCGTAGGGCCAGTCATTGAGGGCGGCTTTTACTATGATATGGATCTGGAGGAATCATTGACTCCCGAAGACCTTCCATTGATTGAAAAAGAAATGAAGAAAATCGTCAACGAAAACTTGGCAATCTCCCGCATCGAAGTGAGTCGTGATGAAGCGATTTCCCGTTTTAAAGAAATCGGCGACGAGTATAAATTGGAGTTGATCGATGCGATTCCTGCCGATCAGCAGGTAACACTTTATGAGCAAGGGGAATTCTTTGACCTTTGTCGTGGAATTCATGTTCCTTCAACTGGGAAAATCAAAGAATTCAAGCTATTGAGCATCGCTGGAGCATACTGGAGAGGCGATAGCAAAAACAAAATGCTTCAACGCATTTACGGTACGGCTTTCTATAAAAAAGAAGATTTGGCCGAACACCTGCGTCTCCTTGAGGAAGCCAAGGAACGTGACCATCGTAAAATCGGCAAAGAATTGAACTTGTTCATGAGCTCACAGAAAGTGGGGCAAGGGCTGCCGATGTGGTTGCCAAAAGGCGCGACAATTCGCCGTACAATCGAAAGATATATCGTCGATAAGGAAGAACGTTTAGGCTATGACCATGTCTACACACCTGTAATGGGAAGCGTGGACCTTTATAAAACATCCGGACACTGGGATCATTACCAGGACGGCATGTTCCCGGTCATGGAGATGGAAAACGAACAGCTTGTACTGCGTCCGATGAACTGTCCGCATCACATGATGGTCTATAAAAACAGCATCCACAGCTACCGCGAACTGCCAATCCGGATTGCCGAGCTGGGCTTGATGCACCGCTATGAAATGTCAGGTGCCCTTTCAGGCCTTCAGCGTGTACGTGGGATGACATTGAATGATGCGCACATTTTCGTCCGCCCCGACCAAATCAAAGAAGAATTCAAGCGCGTTGTGAACCTTGTTCTGGAAGTATATAAAGATTTCGATATCAAGGATTATTCATTCCGTCTGTCTTATCGTGATCCTCAGGATACAGAAAAATACTTCGATGATGATGACATGTGGGAAAAAGCGCAAAGCATGTTAAAAGGCGCCATGGATGAGCTTGGTCTTGATTACTTTGAAGCGGAAGGTGAAGCGGCATTCTACGGTCCTAAGCTTGATGTTCAGGTGCGTACTGCCTTAGGGAAGGATGAAACGCTTTCCACTGTTCAGCTTGATTTCTTGCTTCCTGAACGTTTTGATCTTAATTATGTCGGTGAGGACGGCAAGCAGCACCGTCCGGTTGTTATCCACCGCGGCGTCGTTTCCACAATGGAACGTTTTGTCGCTTACTTGATTGAAGAATACAAGGGGGCATTCCCGACTTGGCTTGCACCTATCCAAGCACAAGTGATCCCGGTCTCACCTGAAGTGCACTTGGATTATGCGAAAGAAGTACAGGAAAAACTTAAAGCGCAAGGCATTCGTGTCGACCTGGATACACGTGACGAGAAAATCGGTTACAAAATCCGTGAAGCGCAAATGCAAAAAATCCCGTATATGCTGGTCGTTGGAGATAATGAAGCCAAAGAAGGCAGCGTGAATGTACGTAAATACGGTGAACAAAAATCCGAAACGATCGCTTTTGAAGATTTCGTTTCAGCGATTAAGGCGGAAGTGAGCCGTTAACAGCAAAAAGAGGGGCACATATAGTTGTGTCCCTCTTTTTAATTATGGCATGATGAAATCATCATGTGAAAATATGTACAGCAATGAAAAGGAGGGGCAGCATGAAAAAGAAATTTACTTATCTATTCGGACCGACATTCCTTGTCATCATCATCTTATTGTTATTGGATGGTTATCGACAATATGCCATCGTCCCGGTCCTGTTTTTTTGGATAGCGCTATTTTCTTGGGACGCCATTGAGAAAAAGAAAAAGGCGAAAGAAGACTCTTAACTTTGGATGGCTTTGGCCAGTATGGACTGTAACTAAAGGGGGAATGGGGATAAATGGAGATTAGAAAGGCTTCAAGGAAAGACGCGGGTAACTTGGCTGCTCTGATCAATCATGTAGAAGATTCCGGGTATATGCTGTTTAACCCTGGGGAAAGAAAAGCTACGGCGAAACAAATGGAAAAGCAATTGGAGCAAATCGAAAAAAATCCCCCTTCCATTGTCCTCGTTTCTGCTAGCGGCAATGAGTTGAATGGTTACCTAATCTTATTGGGCAATCAAATGGGCCGAACGAGGCATTCCGCCAAAATCGTCATCGGCATCCATGAACAGGATAGAGGAAAAGGCATCGGTCCGAAGCTATTTCAGAAAATGGAGGAGCATGCACGGACAAACGAAATACGGCGCCTGGAATTGTCCGTGATTGCAAACAACGCCCCTGCGCTTTCCTTATATCGAAAGATGGGGTTCGAAAAGGAAGGAATAAAGCGGGAATCACTGTTTTTTGATGGAAAGTATCATGATGAATATTTTTTGTCCAAATTACTTTAAAAAAACGTATTGTCAAATAACTGAATGTCTGATAATATTAATTTTGTTGTGAAAAACGAATAAATTAGCATTTGACAAGTCATCAGTGTTTATGATATATTTCTAAAGTGAATTGAATACGTGTTTGAGGAAAAGAAGAAGCACCCGCTTCTCACCTGGTTGACGCAAACAATGCAGTTAACAGGTCATGATTTGATTATTTGGATCTTTCTGAATGAGTCTATCAGTGTGGGTGCAACATGCATCCACACTTTTTTATTATGATTATATCCTGTAAGCGAGTTGTGAGCGTGACCGAATTTATTCAAATATTCGTATTCGCCAATATCTTTGGAGGTGGCTAACTATTAGTAAAGACGCGATGGTAAACGAGGGCATCCGAGCCCGTGAAGTTCGTCTTATTGACCAAAACGGAGAACAACTTGGAATTAAAACGAAATTCGAAGCATTGGAAATTGCCGCTCGTGTAAATCTTGATCTAGTTTTAGTTGCTGCAAATGCAAAGCCTCCGGTAGCCCGGATCATGGACTACGGAAAACACCGCTTCGAGCAGCAAAAGAAAGACAAGGAAGCACGTAAAAATCAAAAAGTCATCAGTCTGAAAGAGGTTCGTTTGAGCCCGACGATTGAAGAGCATGATTTCAATACGAAGCTTCGCAACGGTATTAAATTCCTTGAAAAAGGCGATAAAGTAAAAGCTTCTATCCGATTCAAAGGACGTGCCATTACGCATAAGGAAATTGGTCAACGTGTACTCGTTCGTTTTTCTGAAGCATGTAAAGAAGTGGCTACAATCGAGCAACACCCAAAAATGGACGGGCGCAGCATGTTCATTATCTTAGCACCGAAAAACGAAAAGTAATTGTAAAGTAATTTGTAATGAGGAGGAATACCTTATGCCTAAAATGAAAACTCACCGCGGATCTGCTAAACGTTTCAAAAAGACTGGATCCGGCAAACTTAAGCGTTCTAACGCTTACACAAGCCATTTATTTGCTAACAAATCTACTAAGCAAAAGCGTAAGCTTCGCAAAGCTAGCCTTGTAAGCAAAGGTGACTTCAAACGTATTCGTCATATGCTAGACAACATTAAATAAGTTCGATTTATCGAGTTAAATAGGAGGGAAATAACATGCCACGTGTAAAAGGCGGTACTGTTACTCGCAAACGTCGTAAAAAGGTAATAAAATTAGCTAAAGGTTACTATGGCGCGAAACATATTCTTTTCAAAGTAGCTAACCAACAAGTAATGAAGTCAGGAAACTATGCTTTCCGTGACCGTCGTCAAAAGAAACGTGATTTCCGCAAACTTTGGATCACTCGTATCAACGCTGCAGCACGCATCAACGGTCTTTCTTACAGCCGTTTAATGCATGGCCTAAAGCTTGCTGGTATCGAAGTGAACCGCAAAATGCTTGCTGATCTTGCTGTTGCTGACGAACAAGCTTTTGCTCAATTAGCAACTGCTGCTAAACAACAATTAGACAAATAAGTCTGACTGATACAGCCACTCTCTTTTCAAGAGGGTGGCTTTTTACATATTTAAAGGAGGGAATGGAATGCAAGGAGTATGGTTCATTGCTGCTTATATGATCATCACGAACATCATCGGCTTTGCCTTAATGGGAATCGATAAAAGGAAAGCGCGTAATGGGGAGTACAGGATCAGTGAAAAGACACTTTGGTTTTGGGCAGTCATAGGAGGAGGGACTGGATCCTTTTTGGGGATGAAGCAATTCCGCCATAAGACGAAGCATGCCGCTTTTAAGTGGGGCCTGCCTATATTGATGATTCTTCAGATAGGCTTACTGATTAAGTTATTCATTCAATTGTAATATGTAGCCCGTGTAGTGTATATGCTTGTAGAAGCAGCAAAGAGTAGCTGGAGGGAGAGCATGAATGATAAACTGACACTTGTGATGAGCTACGTTCAATCTGGAAGCGTGTTTGCACCGTTGATTTTTATCACTTTTCATTTATTAAGGCAATTTTTATTCATTCCCGTCATTGTGGTTTGCATGTCTGGAGGAGTATTATTCGGGGCAGCTTTTGGAACCATCTATTCGGTAATCGGTTTGACGCTGTCCAGCCTGGCCTTTTATTTCGTGATAGGCAAATTTCCGAAAACAAAGGATAGGCTGCTGAGGCTTAAGAATAAGCTGTTTGGAAACCGAAAGCTGAACAGCCGGCAAATTGCAGTACTCAGGCTAATACCATTCATACACTTTTATTTACTGTCGCTTTGTTTATTGGAATCCAATAAAGGACTGAAAAATTATTTTTACCTATCCTTCATGACCAATCTTCCTGTAGCATTCGTATACACGGTTTTTGGCCACTATATTGCAGATTTCAGTCCCACGCTGATCGTCATCATTTTATTATCCTTAACCTTATTGATCTATTTATTGAGAGAGAAGCAGACGGTCGTCCCCTGGAAGGAATTTTTTCGTTCAGATGATTAATATAGAGCCTTGAGTCCATTTTCCTCAAGGCTCTTCATTATGTGTGATTTTTTTCAATTTTGTAAGAACTCCTTGACCGGGCTCTTCCAATCAATAACGGCATCCGGATATTGTTTTTTTATGGCTGCCTCGATTTTTAAGAAATCATTTCGCTTCAAGCCTTTCAGGCCTGCCACTTTTTTAGGCCAAATGAAGATGGAGATGACCTCGAAGGAGCGTTCCGTCGTCCCTAAATACTTTTCCCCTTCAAACATCACCCCGTTGTACGTCAATAGAAAATTCTTTCGTATATTGGCTGTATCGTCGAGCAGAAAGAATTTTTTCTGTTCATGTGCCAGCTCTAATTTTCTTTTCGGATTAAATAGGTATTTAATGACTGTATAAATTAAGAAAATGATGAGAGCCAAAAGAATGAACCGCATGATCAATACCATGGAGCTACCTCCTTAAACAGAGTGATTCCCTTTCATTTACGTATGGGTTTTTAATAAGTTTCATTTATTTGATATAATTTAGGGGAAGACGAAGGAAAGAAGTGATGAAAATGAACATAAGTAAATTAATGGAAATGCAGGCGGCTTTGGATGAGCATATACAATCCAAGCATGATTTGGGCGCGGAAGACTTGGTGGAACGGAAGATACTTGCTCTTTTAGTGGAGCTTGGAGAGCTTGCCAATGAAACAAGATGTTTTAAATTCTGGAGTCTTAAAGGACCCTCTGATAAAGAAACGATTTTGGCTGAATACGTGGATGGCATTCATTTCATTTTGTCACTCGGGATCGAACGGGGATTTGTACCGGAAGCTCCATCTGCCCTAAAGTTCCATCAGGAGGATTTGACGGTTCAATTTACTTCCATTTACGGCTACATCAGTGAATTTCGCACACAGTTGACAGAGTCATCTTACCAAAAGGTTTTTACTGCTTATTTACAGTTAGGGGAGTTGCTTGGATTCTCCGCAGCGGATGTGGAAAAAGCATATGTAAGCAAAAATGAAGTGAATTACGAAAGGCAAAAGCAAGGCTACTGATTGTTTATGAAATCGTTTGTCTGTATAATTATTCTTGTAATGTAAGTTATAAGGAGGTAAGGGAATGGCTCAATTGGATGAAACGTTAAAGATGCTTGCTGCCTTAACGGATGCTAAAGGCATTGCAGGAAATGAAAGTGAAGTAAGAAAAGTGATGACCGAATACATAACACCATTTGCGGATGAAATATCGACAGATGGCCTGGGAAGTTTGATTGCCAAGAAAACGGGAGATGAAAACGGACCGAAAATCGTCGTTACCGGGCATATGGACGAAGTCGGTTTCATGATCACCCAAATTGATGATAAAGGATTTTTGCGTTTTCAGCCGGTAGGGGGCTGGTGGTCACAGGTAATGCTGGCCCAGCGCGTGACGATCGTTACAGGTAAAGGTGATATAACGGGCATTATCGGTTCCAAGCCGCCACATATCCTGTCAGCGGAGGCGCGGAAGAAGCCGATTGATATTAAGGATATGTTTATTGATATTGGTGCATCCAGTAAAGAAGAGGTTAAGGAATGGGGCGTCAAGCCAGGGGATATGGTTGTGCCATATTTTGAATTCACGGTTATGAATAATGAAAAGATGCTGCTCGCCAAAGCCTGGGACAATCGAATTGGCTGTGCAATCGCCATTGATGTGCTTAAACAGCTGAAAGATAGCGACCACCCTAACGTAGTTTATGGAATTGGCGCAGTGCAAGAAGAGGTCGGCCTGCGTGGCTCCAAAACATCCACATTCAAAATTCAGCCGGATATCGGTTTTGCCGTCGATGTCGGCATTGCTGGTGATACACCGGGGATTTCCGAAAAAGAAGCGATGAGTAAGATGGGGGAAGGCCCGCAAATCGTCATCTATGATTCATCGATGGTGGCACATAAGGGATTACGCGATTTCGTCACCGACACGGCTGGTGAAATGAATATTCCTTATCAATACGAATCGATTCCGGGCGGCGGGACGGATGCCGGCTCCATCCATTTAACGGCAAATGGTGTTCCCGCCCTGGCGATCACGATTGCCACACGCTACATTCATTCACACGCAGCAATGCTTCACAGGGATGATTATGAGAATGCAGTTAAGCTCATTGTCGAAGTGATTAAACGACTCGATCGTGAAGCGGTTGATCGGATCATTTACGAGTAATATAGTAAGTTAAAAATGGAGAGGCCTAATTTAGGTCCTCTCCATTTTCTTTTTCTTATTTCTACTTGTCTTCGACCATAATATAGACGGCTTTGATGGGTCCATGGACGCCGACGACAAGGTCCATTTCGATATCAGCCGAATTGCTCGGCCCTGTTATGAAATTGATGCAGGAAGGAACGACTTCGCCCCGGGTAACCTTTGAACGGATGGCCGCAGCAGCCTGGGTCATTCGCGGAACGATGGTGCTTTTTGGAATGATGGAAACATGGCAGGAAGGAAGGAAGCTGATGGAACGGCCGTGGTCCTTGTCGCTGAACAAGACGACGGTCGCTGATTCTGCTAGTGTCATCTCACTGAATGTGATTCCGATGTTAGCACTTTCTGCTTTTTCGATATTTTCATTCCCGGCTTGGTGATCCCATATATGGACATCTTTTTCCTTTAAGATACCCTCTAACCCATACTCGGTAAATCGATCGTCCTTAGGGATGATCACGGGTCCGTTTCCAAGTTCCTCGATCACCTGTGTTAAGCAATTCACCACTTGCTTGGAATCGGTAACGTGAAATGGAGTATGCACCCGTTTACATTGCTCCTTCAATTCCGCGACAAGATCATTTTGTGTTGCATGTTTCAAAACTTCTTTTTGGGGGGCATGCTTCCATTCCGGAACGGAGATGCCTTTCGTAATAGGAGCCCTTCCCAGGTTTTTGGCTATATTGTTTAAAAATGTCCCTTCATTATGGATGGTTCCATTCATGATGGTTTCCCTCCTTTTTCCCGATTTTTGAACCAGTCCCGAAAGCTCTCTTTTCCTGGAGCAGGGAACTCGCGGCTTTCTGTCCAAGTTTTGAGCGGTCCCGGTCCTTTCGAGATGATATCCCCGGTTTTAAAAGGTGACATCGCTGTTGGGGCCATTTTGGAGCCGAACTTATAAAGCATAGGCGATGCCGCACCAATTCCGAAGGCCTTCATGGCCATCTTTTCTGAAAACGGCGCCATTTTTTCTTTTTCAACGATGACTTCCCGATGCTTCCTCAGTAAATCATGGAGAGGAATCTTAACCGGACAGGCATCCGTACAGGCTGCACAAAGAGTGGAGGCATATGGCAGTTCCTTGAAATCATCATATCCTCCGAGTAAAGGTGAAAGCACAGCACCGATTGGTCCGGGGTATATTGAACCATATGAATGACCGCCAACCTGGCGATAGACCGGACAGACATTTATACAGGCAGCACAGCGAATGCATTGAAGAACGGATTGAAAATCAGTCCCTAAGATGGAGGAGCGGCCATTATCTACGATAACAAGGTGAAACTCCTCGGGTCCGTCTGCATCGCCTTCATCACGCGGACCGGTAAGTGCGGTGATGTAACTGGTCAATCTTTGGCCGACAGCGCTTCTTGTCAATAAGCTGACAAGGACTTCGAATTCATCGAATGTAGGTACAAGCCGTTCCATTCCCATCACGGTGATTTGCGTTTTTGGGAGGGCAGTGACCAAATCGGCATTTCCTTCATTCGTCACCAGTCCGATCGAGCCCGTTTCCGCAATCGCAAAATTACAGCCGGTAATGCCCACATCGGCGCTTAAAAAATCTTTCCGCAGAATGCCCCGCACATGGGCGGTAAGCTCCTCCGGTTTTTCGGTTTGCGTATAGGCAAGCTTTTCTTTAAAAACATCCCTGATCTGCTCTTTATTTTTGTGGAGCGCAGGTGCGACGATATGGGAAGGGGGATCATGATCATCCACTTGTAAAATGTATTCTCCAAGGTCCGTTTCAACGACATCGAGGCCAACTGCCTCAAGAGTTGCATTCAAATTGATCTCTTCCGTGACCATCGATTTGGATTTCACGACCTTTTTGGCATTCTTTTTTACAATGACATCCTTAATGTAGCCGCTTGCTTGTTCAGCGGTTTCAGCGAAAAAGACATGACCGCCCCTTTTCGAAACGTTTTCGGCAAGCTGGTGCAAATAGAAATCAAGGTTACTGAGTACATGCTGCCGGATTTCTTCCCCAAGGGATCGCCAATCCTCCCAGCTTCCCAATTCATCAGCGGCAGTCAGCCGCCGTCCGTGTAATCGTTCTTGGGCACTGGATACGGCCAATCGCATAAAGTCATTATGTATTCCTTCATCCACCCGGTCTTTAAATTTGGCAGAGCTGGTTTTCATAGCCATAAGTTTTTCCCTCCTCGCTTTCTTTAAATGCTATTCAGGACTTCCGCAATGTGAAGGACTTTCACCGGTTGCCCCTTCCTTTGGATCCGTCCGCCGATATTCATCAAACATCCTGCATCCCCGCCGATTAAAAAGTCGGCACCGGTAGCTTCAATATTGCATACCTTCTCCTCGACCATTTGCCCGGAAATGTCACCCATCTTAACCGAAAAGGTCCCCCCGAATCCGCAGCAGTTTTGGGCATCCGGAAGTGGTGTCATTTCCAGCCCCCTGACATGGCTTAATAAAATGGCAGGGGCTTCCTTCACCTTAAGCAGCCGTGTCATATGGCATGAAGTATGATAAGTGGCCTTTCCCTTGAGGGTCGCCCCGACGTCGGTCACTTTTAAGACATCCACGATGAATTGGGACAATTCATATGTTTTAGCAGCTAATGATGCCGCTTTCCTTTCCCATACGGCATCGCCTTTGAAAAGAACCGGATATTCCTTGAACATCGCTGCACAGGAACCGGAAGGGGTTACGATGTATTCAGCATCCGCGAACGTTTTAATCATCTTTTTCATGGCTTCCTTCGATTCCTTCGTATACCCGCTATTATATGCCGGCTGTCCGCAGCATATCTGGGACTCCGGGAAATCGATCTCACAGCCTAATCTCTCGAGTAGCTCCACTGTCGCTTTGCCGACATTGGATTGAAACAAATCCACTAAACATGTTGCAAAGAGAGTAACTTTCAATCTGAACTCCTCCTTTTTCAAAATAGGTTAACAGGTCATCTGATGACTAGAAAATGGAAAAAGGAAATGGCTAAGTGAAGATACCAATTTCCAAGATTTTTTAAATGAAGTAATCGTTTTCAAAATAATATATCAATTTAATCCTTTTTTGTATAGGGTATTTTTGAAATTTAAAGGAATGTCAATGATTCTTTTGCTGATTTTTTTGGATGACCCGGTCCAGCGATTCCTCGACGCTTTGAAGATGAAACAGCATGGCACTGCGGGCTCCGTCTTCATCCTGTGCCACGATTGCATCATATATCCTGACATGCTGCTGGTAAAGCTGCTTGAGTGTCATCTCTTCGGAATAAAGCGCAACCCGGCGGATATCACGCATCTTTTCCGTCATTAATTCTGAAACATGGTTCATCAATGTAATCAGCAGCTCATTTTGTGATGCGTTTGCCACGGCAACATGGAAGGAGATATCCGCTTTATCACTTAGCTCTTCATCATCCGAGACCTTGTCCATATTAAAAAGCATGTCCTTGAGTTCGATAAGGTTTTCTTCCGTTCTCTTCTTCGCTGCCACTTCTGCCGTACCGGACTCAAGGATTTTCCGAACTTCCAGTAAATGCTTGATATTGTCTTGATCCATCAAAAGGGCGGCAGACAATGGGTGGTTCATGATGGCAGGGTCGAAGGTTTTGACGAATGTTCCTTCACCTTGTTTTATTTCAATAAGACCCATTGAACTCAATGCACTTAATGCTTCGCGGATGGCCGGGCGCCCGACTTGGAAATTTTCCGCAAGCTGCTGAATGGAATCCAATTGTTCACCTGGTTTCAGGCTGCCTGACCGAATCATTTCATAAAGTTCATCGCTGACTTCTTCATAAATTTTTTTCGGCTTTATTTTTTTATATACCAAGTAGTAGCACCTCTATTTTCTATGAGTTTCTCTAGTTAATATTATATAACACAAATGATCTTTGACACTTCCAGAAGCGTTAAAAAATCAACAAAAAATAAAAAAAATCTTGATTTTATATTTTCAATCATTTAATTTAAATGAGTACTCATCAAGTCATCTGATGACTTTGAATATTTGAATATGTAAGGGGTTTCAATTAGCGTTTAATTTCTGAATTTTTTAAAAAATTTATTGAAAAAGGAGTCGAAATGAATGACATGGACACAAAACTTTACGCCGATTACCGATAATTTAGTTTTATCATCTCTTGCCGCACTCATTCCAATTCTTTACTTTTTCTGGGCGCTTACCATCAAACGCATGAAAGGTTACATGGCAGGTATAACCACGTTGCTTGTAGCTCTTGCAGTGGCTGTATTGATATATGGGATGCCTGCAGGAAAAGCAGTGATGTCCGCTTCACAAGGAGGCGTATATGGGCTGCTCCCAATCGGATGGATAATCATCACTTCCGTATTTTTGTACAAGATGACTGTTAAAAGCGGACAATTCAATATCATTCGTTCTTCTGTGCTTTCGCTTACGGAAGACCGGCGCCTCCAGGCATTATTGGTGGCATTTTCTTTCGGGGCCTTTTTAGAAGGTGCTGCGGGATTTGGAGCACCGGTCGCCATTTCAGCCGCGCTTTTAGTCGGTCTCGGCTTTAACCCGCTATATGCAGCCGGGATTTGTTTGATCGCGAATACCGCTCCGGTAGCATTCGGGGCGGTTGGAATACCGATCATCGCCATGGAAGGCCCTACTGGCATAGCCGCCATGGAGATTTCCAAAATGGTCGGCCGCCAATTGCCATTCCTTTCGGCTTTCATTCCGCTTTATCTCATTTTAATCATGACTGGGTGGAAGAGGTCGCTTGAGGTCTTGCCGGCAATTTTGGTTTCCGGAATTTCTTTTGCCATCACACAATACTTAAGTTCGAATTTTCTTGGGCCCGAATTACCCGACATCCTATCCGCGTTAGTGTCACTGTTTGCTTTGGCGATTTTCCTTAAATTCTGGAAACCTAAAACGATCTTTCGCTTTGCATCAGAGGAAACGGCAGCTGCTGTCGAACCATTATATACAGCCGAAACGGAAACAAAATACACGAAATGGCAGATATTCCATGCTTGGTCACCATTCCTTCTGTTAACGCTTTTCATCACAGTATGGGGGATGAACCCAATAAAGCCGGCACTATCCGGACATTATGAAGGCAACAATGTGCTGCTTGGCGGAATCAATGAAATCGGGAAACTATTAACCTTCCAAATCGAAGTGCCAGGTCTGCATAATGAGATAATCGGAAGCAATGGATTACCGATTGCGGCTTTCTATAAAATAGAATTGCTCGGAGCAGCCGGGACGGCCATTTTACTGGCTGCCATCGTAACGAAGTTCATCGCACACATGTCTGCAAAGGACTTTTATGGCACCTTTGTTGAAGCGATGAAAGAGTTGGCCAAACCAATCTTGATGATTTCTACCGTGGTCGCTTTTGCTTATGTGACGAATGCTTCAGGCATGTCGACAACATTAGGGATGACCCTGGCAAAATCGGGTGATTTATTTCCCTTCTTCGCACCTGTTCTCGGCTGGCTGGGTGTGTTCATTACCGGATCGGATACATCAGCCAACCTCTTATTTGGCAGTCTGCAGAAAGTGACTGCGCTTAAAGTGGGGATGGAACCGGTCCTGGCACTGGCGGCGAACTCTTCCGGAGGGGTCACCGGAAAGATGATTTCCCCCCAATCGATAGCGATAGCTTGTGCTGCCGTAGGATTGGCGGGCAGGGAATCGGAATTATTGAGATTCACGCTTAAACATAGCTTATTTTTATTGCTGCTTGTTTGTGTGATTACCTTCTTGCAAAATGGCGTCCTTTCCTGGATGATTCCATAAGTAGAATGAGGCTCCCTTTTCATCGGGGAGCCTCGAAATATTTTCAAGTCCATTCAAAAAAGGAGGACATATCATGCAATTGGCAGCTGTTGCAGGAAAATTGGTGCATGAGGTTCGAAAACTGATTGATGAGGAGATCATCATTATTGATCATGCTGGCATGATTATCGCCAGCACCGATGGCAGCCGTATTGGATCTTTTCATGAAGGGGCCATCCACGCTTTCAACAATCGTGAGAAATTGATCATCAATAAACAGGATGAACGAAGTTGGAAAGGAGTGAAGGCAGGGATAAACCTGCCTATTTTCTTTAATCAGGAAGCCGTTTGTGTCATTGGAATTACAGGTGACCCCAAACATGTTTCCCCTTATGCGGAACTATTAAAAAAGATGACGGAGATGTTCATTCAGGAAAGCTATCATATTGAACAAGCAGAATCCCAATCACGTCTGATGGAATTCTTTGTGTTTGAATGGCATCAGCTGCAGACGTTCAATGAGCACTTCCTTCAGAAGGCCAAGTTACTTGGGGTCGATGTTCATGCGGACCGGATCATCACCCTTGGTGAATTCAAGACGGAGGAAATCATTGAACCTCATGTATGGAGAACGCTTCAGATATTCATAAGACAGCAGCATCCCAATGACATCGCAGTACGTTGGGGGAGGAACCGATTCGTCATTCTTTCAATGGCCGATTTCATCGGTTCAAAAAACCAGCAATATATGAAACTAAGTAAACTGCAAAAAAAGCTGGAAGAGAGTTCGGGTTATAAAGTGTGTGCAGGAGTTAGTTCGCGTGCATCAGGATCCGCTTTCAGGCCAGCGTTTTTTAAAGCGGAACGTTCCTTGAAAATCGCGTCTTCTTCATCAGGTATCATATTTGACGAGGACTTAAAACTTGAGGTCCTGCTTGATGAAGTTACCGCTGAAACAAGACAGGAATATTTATCCCGGACGATTCAGGAGTTGCTTCCTAATGAGGAGCTGCTTAAAACCCTTACCATGTATTTTGCATGTGATCTATCTTTAAAAGAGACGGCTAGAGCCCTGCATATCCATATCAATACCCTCCATTACAGGCTCAAGCGCATAGAGGATTTGACCCGGCTGAATCCTAGGAAGCTAGCCGATTTAGTCACGATGTATTTAGCAGTAAGTGTATTGGATAAACATACAAATTAATTCTATGTAAAGCTCAAAACTTTATATGTTCATACATAGAAGGCCGAGTGTTTTTTTTCTTATACTTACATCATATTAAAAATCTAGAATTTCCTATGTTTATATGAGGAGGATGTACATGTTAACAAAGCAGGTTAAGCAGCTACTTCTTACCATCGTCGGTCAGGAGAATTACGATGACTCGAAAGTGGAATGTCTAGTCTATTCATATGATGCAACTCCTGGGTTTCAAGCGATGCCGGATGCTGTCATCAAACCGGGCAGCACAGCTGAAGTCGCAGCCATCGTCAAAGTTTGCAACGAATACAATGTTCCGATCGTTCCACGTGGGTCTGGGACGAATTTAAGCGGAGGCACATGCCCGACAGAGGGGGGGCTTGTCCTTTTATTCAATCGAATGAATTCATTACTTGAAATAGATGAGGAGAACTTAACGGCGACCGTACAGCCTGGGCTCATCACTTTGGACTTGATTTCAGCAGTTGAAGAGAAGGGATTGTTTTATCCGCCGGATCCAAGTTCGATGAAAATCTCCACGATTGGCGGCAATATTAATGAGAATTCTGGTGGACTGCGAGGCTTAAAGTATGGAGTCACCCGTGATTATGTCATCGGGCTTGAAGTGGTCCTTCCAAATGGGGACATCATTCGAACAGGGGGCAAGCTTGCCAAAGATGTAGCCGGTTATGATTTAACGAAACTTTTTGTCGGATCGGAAGGGACCTTGGGCATCGTTACGGAAGCGACCTTAAAGCTGATTCCAATGCCGGAAACGACTAAGACGATGCTTGCCTTATATCAAGATCTGGATGCTGCAGCCCAGTCAGTGGCCAAGATCATTTCAAATAAGATCATTCCTGTGACATTGGAATTTCTGGATCGGCCGACGTTGATCGTGGTTGAGGACTTTGCGAAAATCGGTTTACCTACCAATGTGGAAGCCGTCCTGCTGATTGAACAGGATGGACCGCCTGAAGTGGTGGAACGTGATATGAAAAGAATGGCCGATATCTGTCTAGAGGAAAAGGCGGTTTCCGTGGAAATTGCCGAAACTGAATCTGACGCTGTCGCCTTGAAAACGGCAAGACGAACAGCACTTTCCGCATTGGCACGCCTCAAGCCGACGACCATTTTGGAAGATGCCACCGTTCCTCGCTCGGAAATTGCCAAAATGGTTAGAGCGATTAATGAGATCGCTGACAAGCATAACGTCGACATTTGCACGTTCGGTCATGCTGGGGATGGGAACCTCCATCCGACATGCATTACCGACGCTCGTGATCATGAGGAAATGGAGAGGGTGGAGCTCGCTTTTGCCGACATTTTTGCCGCGGCTATCGACCTTGGCGGGACGATAACCGGTGAACATGGTGTAGGAGCGATGAAGGCCCCGTATCTTGAATGGAAGCTGAAGAAAGAAGGGATTGATGCCATGAGGGCGATTAAACAGGCCTTCGATCCCAATAACATCATGAATCCCGGCAAAGTATTTGCCAAGGAAACCAGGAAAAGGGTGGTGGTTTCTACATGACGACAGTTCAGGAAAGGGAAACCATTGCCATTCAATTCGCGGAAAAAATGAATGAAGATGAATTGTTGAATTGTATGCGCTGCGGCTTTTGCTTACCCCATTGCCCGACATACATAGAATCGGGGCTGAAGGAATCCCTTTCACCAAGGGGCCGGATTGCACTTATGAAGGCGGTGGCCGATGGCGTGATTGAGCCAGATAGGGATGTAGAACGGTCGTTGAGTCTTTGCCTCGGCTGCAGGGCTTGTGAACCTGTGTGCCCTTCAGGTGTGAAATACGGACATCTTCTTGAAGAAGCAAGGGATATCATCCATCAGAATAAAAAACACAGCTTCCCTGTAAAAACGATCCGCAAGGCCGTTTTTAGTGGACTATTCCCGCACCAGGAGCGAATGCAGACCATGACAAGTTTGCTTGGCTTCTATCAGAAATCAGGCCTTCAATACATGGCCCGTAAAACGGGAGTCCTCAACATGCTTCCGGATAATTTGGCAGCCATGGAAAAAGTGCTGCCGAAAGTCCCGAAAAAATCAGAAATGAAAAATCGGCCAACCGAACTGCCTTCTATCGGAACCCCCCTCAAAAAGGTGGCTTTCTTTTCCGGCTGCTTGATGGATACGATGTTTTTGGAAACGAACAAGGCCACACTAAAGCTTCTTCAGCTGGCCGGATGTGAAATCGTGATTCCGAAATCCCAGGCCTGTTGCGGGGCGCTGCATGGTCACAGTGGTGAAAAAGCAGGTGCAAAGCAACTGGCCAAGCGTAATATTGAAGCCTTTGAAACGGAGGAAGTTGATTATATCATTACGAATGCCGGCGGCTGCGGCGCTTTTCTCATAGATTATGATCATCTCCTCCAAGATGAACCGGAATGGCACGACCGTGCAATCTCATTTAAAAATAAGTTGAAAGATATCAGCCAGATCCTTGTTGATTTGCGTTTTCAGGAAAAAGTTCGCCTGAAACTGCCAGCTCAATCCGTAACTTTCCAGGATTCCTGTCACTTACGGAATGTGATGAACACCTCCTCGGCTCCGCGAATTCTCCTTCAATCAATAGAAGGAATCGATTTCAGGGAAATGAAGGATGCCGATCGCTGCTGCGGCTCAGCTGGGATATATAATATTGTTGAATCAGAGATGTCCATGAACATTCTCGACTCTAAAATGGAGCACACTAAATCGACACAGGCAGATATTGTTGTCACGGCAAACCCTGGCTGCCTGATGCAAATGCAATTAGGGATCGAGAGGGAAAACTTGGGGGAATGCACAAAAGCGGTGCATATTGCGGACCTGCTAATAAAGGCTGTGGCTTTATAATAGAAGAAAAAAGATCACAAGCAGTTTATGAAAAAATGAAATGGCAGGATTTGGTTAAACATTACATTTTTATAAAGGGGGAAACCCTTGTAAAGCTTGGATTTCAATTAAAAATGCGTTCTGTGCTGAGAACGAATTGTAAATGATATAACAAAAATGAAATATGGATTCCTCGTTTACTTAGGAACATGGCGGGTATTGTTTATATATAGCATCCACTAAACGAAACAACAAAACCTAAGGAGGAATGTAAAATGAATAAAACAGTGTATGGAGTATATGAATCAAATGCAGAAGTGATCCAAGCAATTAATGCACTAAAGGCAAAGGGCTTTGAAGGGGACGATATTACGGTCGTCGCAGATAAGGAAGAAACATTGGATTTCACGAACCATCAACGTGAAACGGATGTTCACACAATGACGAATGTTCCTAACGACGAATCGTTTATGGACAAGGTGGCACGTTTCTTCATGCCGGAAGATACGGCAGACCTTTCAACAAGATTGGCGAATGCAGGTCTTTCGAATAGTGATGCGGCTGAACATGTCTTTGATGTAGAAAATGGAAAAGTCCTGGTTCTGGTTGAAGAAGGTGAAGGCCATCTTGGAACGGCAAGAGATAAATTCACGACCGGAACAATGGACACTGCTGGTACAAGGCTTGATACCAACTCCACCAACCCACTATATAATGGCACGGAAAAAACCGATGCTTTAAATAAAGAAGATGTTTATGGAGTCAACGGACAAGGCCGTGAATTGCCAGAAGATGAAAGGACACTTACACTTCGGGAAGAACAGCTGAACATTGACAAAGAAAGAGTTCAGACAGGAGAAGTCGTCATTAATAAAGAAGTCAATGAACAGCATAAAACGATCAATGTCCCTGTTGAACACGAAGAAGTGACAGTTGAGCATAGATCAGTTTCAGGACGTGAAGCGAATCGGGAAACCGGAACCATTGAAGATGGGGAAACATTACGAATCCCGGTTGTTGAAGAAAAACTGGAAGTTTCGAAAAAACCGGTTGTCACCGATGAAATTGTCATCAAGAAACATGCTGTACAAGAAACGGAACAAGTTCAGGATACTCTTAAAAAGGAAGATATCCAGCTTGATAGTACAGATGAATCGATCGTGAATGAGAAAAAGGCAACTGAACGTAGAACCGACCGCTTCTAAGAGTGAAGGAAATGGCCTGCAGTTTTAAAAACTGCAGGTTTCTTTTTGGTTTTTAAAGGCTGATTAAAGGTTCGAGCTTAGGGAAGGCAAACCTTTTTGTTTAATTGGCACCCATCAGGGTATAAATACACATAAGAAGAAATATCGGAAAAAGGAGGAGGAAGATGCATGGGAAAAACATTATATGGTGTTTTTAATACGGAAAGAGAAATGATCCAGGCTATACAATCCCTCAAGGAAAAGGGGGTTCATGAAGGGGAAATAACGGTAATGGCTGATAAGAAAGAAGATTTGGATTTCGTTAATGAAAAGCATGATCCGGATGTCGAAGTCGTTACTAACTCTAACGAGGAATCCTTCATTGATAAAATGAAACACTTTTTCCTGAACGAGGGTTCTGAAGATTTAAGGAACCGTCTAGGTGAGTTAGGGCTTGCCGATAGTGAAGCAACCGCTTATATAAATGAAGTGGAGGCCGGAAAATTCCTCATTCTTTTAGATGAATCGGAAACCGTAACAGCACGAGAGAACATAACTTCCAATCGCATCGAGGATACGGACGCACCTGCAGAGAATCCGCTTAAAACAGGGGTGGTGAACAATCCGGACCCGAACCTTTTTCCGGAAACAACCGCGAATGCCTATCAAACAAGGGAAATGGAAGCACAGCCAGGAAGAAGCGAAGAGCTTCACGGAAATTCCGCCAATATCTATGAAAATGAAGAGCTGGATATGAAGCGAGCTCAAGAAAGGGAAATCTGGGGGAATTCCACAGAAAAATTCAAGAAGCAAAAACCAGGGATTCATGAAGGAACACGGGCAAGCGACCCGTTTGCAGACGATGCTGACAAAAACCTGGACGCTCAAGGATCACTGGATCGGACCGCGGGCCCGACAGCCAGCGGACAGCAAGAGGAAGGCTTACAAGATGAATACATTAAAAATCGAATCAATACCGACAATCTGTGATACGCAACAAGAACAGCCTGCATAAGGCTGTTTTTGTTTGTTTTTTCTGTATTCGTTATTGGATTGAATAAATGTGCGGCACTCCTGCCGAATTACTGGCTAGCCGAGCCACCGCAGCCGCTTTTTGATGTGGCTTGGCAGACAGTTGGCGGAAAGGGAGCGGATTCTGAAATCAACTGCAACATTTTTTTATAAAACTGCAGAGTTTGCTACAGGCTGTTATTTTTATAAAAACCCTTTAGGCTGAGGGTTCCCTTGTTCGTCTCCATAGACTATTTGCTTGTTTATTGATAAAGCTGCAAGGTATAATGACAAAGGAATTTTATTTTAAGTAGAGTAACAAGGAGGGGGAGAAACATGGAAAAAAACGTATATGGTGTTTTTGACTCTAATCCGGAACTACTTGCTGCAATTTCAAACTTAAAAGCAAAAGGCGTATCTGGCACCCAAATGACAGTGGCAGCTGATATAAAAAATTATGTGCAGCTTGGAAATGAACATACGGATATACTGATCATCGCCAATCAGGATAAGGAGGACACTCTTTTTTTTAAAATCTTCCATTACTTCACAGATGAAGGATCTGGAGATTTACGCAGCTTTTTCACGAAATACGGCTACTCTTTTGCTGAGACAAAAGCGATGCTTGAAGAAGTGAAAGCAAAAAAATTCATCTTGCTGCTTGATGAAGAAGTCTCCATCGAAGAACTGAAGGCTGGCAAAGCGAGATTAAAAAAATAACAGCCTTTGAAGGCTGTTATTTTTTTAATCCTGCTTCGAGGGCAGTGATCATTTCCTGTTTTTCCTGCTCAGATGAATTTTCCCAGATGACCTCGAATAAAACTCCCAATCCAGGAAGCATTTTTTCCTCGCCATTTTGTATGGCATCGACAATCGTGTCTTCCAGCTGCTCTTGCGTATTTCCAGATACATTTTGAATGATCGCATTACGTAAGTTTAAATTCATAATTATTCCTCCTCTAACACATAATGACTGACATTAATAGCATTTCACAAACTCGCATGCAATATGTATGTGAATTGCGTTATAATAGGAAAATCAGTGTGAAGTTAAAGGAGCGTTTACCCTTGAAATATATCGAATCCGTAAAAAACCCGCAAGTTAAGCAATGGAAAAAACTTTTGACGAAAAAAGAACGAGATAAAACAGGTAAATATTTAGTTGAGGGTTTTCACCTAGTTGAAGAAGCTTTAAAGGAAGAAATCGTCTTGGAAGTGATCATCAATGAAGAAACTGAAATGCCTGCCCATTTTAAGGTGGAAGGCACAGAACTCATTTATGTGAAAAATGATATTATGAAGGCGATTTGCGATACCGAAGCCCCGCAGGGAATTGCTGCGGTTTGTGAACAGAAATCAACGAGCATGGAGTCCATCAATCCGGAGAAATTATTGTTGATCGATGCCGTCCAAGATCCTGGGAATATTGGAACGATGATCAGGACAGCGGATGCAGCGGGAATCGATGCGGTCATCCTTGGGGAAGGGTGTGCTGACTTGTATAATCCCAAAGTGGTCCGTTCGACGCAAGGGAGCCTCTTCCATATGCCTGTCATTAAAGGGAACCTATCCGAAATCATCGATGGGCTGAAGCAAAGTGGCACACCGGTTTATGGCACGGCATTAGAAGGGGCATCGCCATTTGAAGAAGTGGAAAAGTCTTCCCGATTTGCCCTGCTGGTCGGTAATGAAGGCCAAGGAGTATCGAAGGAATTACTGGAGAAAACGACTAAAAACCTCTATATTCCCATCTACGGAAAAAGTGAATCTTTGAATGTGGGGATCGCTGCCGGGATTTTAATGTACCATTTACGAAAATCGATTTGAAACGGCCGAAGAATTATAATATAATAAAACAGAATTTTATAATGAAAACAACGATGACAAAGAGTAGTAGCTTTAAGTTAACCATATCCAGGGAGAAAATGCCTTGACTGAAAGCATTTTTATGGCACTGCTTAAGTGAATTCACCTTTCGAGTTGGCATTGGGAAGACAGAATGTCCGAAAAATGTTCCGGTGAAGAGCCGTTATTTTTAATGAAGTGAGTGCAGAAGTTTTTTTGTTTGTGCACTAATAAGGGTGGTACCGCGATACATAAACCTCGTCCCTTTAGGGATCGGGGTTTTTTTGTGTTCATTTTTACAAAAGGAAAATAAAGGAGGAAGACATGATGCAGGAACGTTTACTAGAACTGCAGGAAGAAGCGTTGCAAAAAGTTGCCGCCGCTTCCGAATTAAAAGAACTGAATGAAGTCCGTGTTGCTTATTTAGGGAAAAAAGGGCCAATCACTGAGGTATTGCGCGGCATGGGTAAATTATCTGCCGAAGAACGCCCGAAAATCGGGGCACTAGCCAATGAAGTACGTGAAGCGATCGCAACAAAGATCGAGGAGAAACAAAAAGCGCTTGAAACCGCGGCAGTCAATGCAAAGCTAGCAACTGAAACGATTGACGTCACACTTCCAGGACGTCCGGTAAACAAGGGGAATCTTCACCCATTAACACGAATCGTGGAGGAAATCGAAGACTTATTCATCGGGATGGGTTATACGGTTGCGGAAGGTCCTGAAGTCGAGAGCGACTACTACAACTTCGAGGCACTTAACTTGCCAAAAAGCCATCCGGCACGTGATATGCAGGACTCCTTCTACATCACGGATGAAATCCTGATGCGCACGCACACTTCACCTGTTCAAGCCAGAACGATGAAAAAACATAAAGGTCAAGGCCCTGTTAAAATCATTTGCCCAGGAAAAGTATATCGCCGGGATAACGATGATGCGACACACTCCCATCAATTCCAGCAAATTGAAGGCTTGGTCATCGATGAGAACATCAGCATGAGCGACCTGAAAGGAACGCTAGACGTATTTGCGAAAAAAGTATTCGGTCAAGACCGTGAAATCCGTCTTCGTCCGAGTTTCTTCCCATTTACTGAGCCTTCCGTCGAAGTGGATATTTCTTGTAAAATCTGCAGCGGTAAAGGCTGCAGCGTATGTAAAAAAACAGGCTGGATCGAAGTGCTTGGCGCTGGGATCGTTCATCCGAACGTCCTTGAGATGGCTGGCTTCGATTCCAAGAAATACTCTGGATTTGCATTTGGAATGGGCGTGGAACGGATTGCCATGTTGAAGTACGGTGTGGACGATATTCGTCATTTCTATACGAATGATGTTCGATTCTTAAAACAATTCAACCATCACGAAGCATAAATTTTTATTTTAAAAAGGAGGACCTACCATGTTTGTGTCATATAAATGGTTACAAGATTATGTTGACCTTTCAGGCATCAATGCGACGGAGCTAGCTGACAAAATCACGAAAAGCGGCATTGAGGTTGAAGGGGTGGAAAAGAAAAGTGAAGGGCTAAAAGGGGTCGTCATCGGGCATGTCTTAGAACGTGAACAGCATCCAAATGCGGATAAATTGAATAAATGCCAAGTTGATATCGGGGCAGAAAATCCCGTTCAGATCATCTGCGGGGCACCGAATGTCGATAAGGGCCAAAAAGTCGCAGTCGCTACAGTTGGCGCAGTCCTTCCAGGTAATTTCAAAATCAAGAAAGCGAAACTTCGCGGAGAAGAATCGCACGGAATGATTTGCTCGCTTCAAGAATTGGGCTTCGAATCCAAGCTTGTTTCCAAGGATTATGCTACAGGAATCTTCGTCTTCCCTAATGATGTGGAAGTAGGGAAAGATGCATTGGAGGAACTTGGTTTAAGTGATGAAGTGCTGGAACTTGGGCTGACTCCAAACCGCTCCGATGCTTTGAGTATGCTTGGTGTTGCATACGAAGTGGGAGCCATTCTAGGCCGGGAAGTGAAATGGCCGGTAGTCGAGAAAGAAGAGGCAGCTGAAAAAGCAACTGATTATATCAGTGTCAAAGTGGAAGCGAAAGAAGATAACCCGATATACATGGCTAAAATCATCAAGGATGTTAAGATCGGACCCTCACCGCTTTGGATGCAGACTAGGTTGATGTCTGCAGGTATCCGACCTCATAATAATGTGGTGGATATCACGAACTACATTTTACTTGAATACGGCCAACCGCTCCATGCCTTTGATTATGACCGCTTTGGTTCAAAGGAAATCGTCATCCGCAGAGCGAAGGATGCTGAAAAAATCGTAACATTGGATGAAGCGGAACGCACTTTGACACCTGACCATTTAGTGATCACGAATGGCAGTGAGCCTGTTGCGATTGCTGGTGTGATGGGCGGAGCGGATTCCGAAGTCAAAAATGATACGACGAACATCATTATTGAAAGTGCATATTTTGCAGGTACAGTGGTTCGCAAAGCTTCAAAGGACCATGGATTACGCAGTGAAGCCAGTGCCCGCTTTGAAAAAGGCGTCGACCCGGCACGTGTTCGTGAAGCAGGGGAACGTGCTGCACAATTGATTGCACAATATGCAGGCGGAACAGTCTTACAAGGAGCAGCAGAAGTTGACGAATTGTCAATGGAACCTGCGGTCATTAGCATCACGCTTGAAAAAATCAACACACTCCTTGGAACAAGCATGACCGTATCAGTTGTGGAGTCAATCTTCAAACGTCTGCAATTCGGCGTGGAACTTGACAATGAAACATTCACGATCACTGTCCCGACGCGCCGTGGTGATATTACGATTGAAGCCGATTTAGTCGAAGAGGCTGCACGTTTATATGGATATGATAACATCCCCGTTACACTGCCGATCGGTTCTGCTAACCCAGGACAATTGACAGACTATCAAATTAAACGGCGGAAGGCACGCCGTACACTTGAAGGCGCAGGCCTTTATCAAGCAGTGACCTATTCACTGACAAGCCAGGAAAAAGCGTCCCAATTCGCATTGGAAGCAAGAGAATCCATTCGATTGGCAATGCCAATAAGTGAAGAAAGAAGCCAGCTGCGTTTAAGCATCGTGCCTCAATTGCTGGAAGTCGTGAAATATAACAATGCCCGCCAAATTGATTCACTGGCACTGTATGAAATCGGTTCGGTATTCTTTAAGCGTGACGAACAAGAACTGCCTGAAGAAAAAGAACATGTTGCTGGAGCAATCACCGGCCTATGGGAGTCACATCTATGGCAGGGTGAAAAGAAACCAGTGGATTTCTTTGTAGCCAAAGGCGTGATCGAAGCATTATTCGACACACTTGGATTAGCTGATCAAATCAGTTACCGCCAAGCGGAAATCAACGACATGCATCCAGGACGGGCAGCGGAAGTACTATTGAATGGTGAAGTAATTGGCTTTATCGGTCAAGTGCACCCAACTGTCCAAAAAGACTTGGATATTAAAGAAACATACATTTTCGAACTTTCCTTAAAAGCATTGGCCGAAGCAGAAGTCGCGCCGATAGCATACCAAACGATTCCGCGCTATCCATCAACCACACGCGATATCGCGCTCGTTGTGGATCAAGCTACGAAAGCCGGGGACATTCAGGATATTATTGAAGAAGCCGGCGGCAAACTGCTGAAAGAAGTAAGCATCTTCGACTTATACGAAGGTGAAAGAATGGAGGAAGGCAAGAAATCCATTGCCTACTCACTGAAATACTACGACCCGGAACGTACACTGACGGACGAGGACATTACAAAAGCACATGATAAAGTGCTTGAAGCCGTTAAAGAAAAAGCCGGCGCAGAGCTAAGAGGATAAAACCAAAAAGACAGCTCCCTGAATCATGGGGAGCTGTCTTTTTTTATTTTACGAGTAAAAGGCGTGAATTCACGAGTAAAACGCACAGATTCACGAGTAAATAGAGCAAACTCACGAGTAAATGGAGCAAATTCACGAGTAAATAGTGAATTCACGAGTAAATGGCGTAAACTCACGAGTAAATGGCGTAAACTCACGAGTAAACCGCAAATTTACGAGTAAAAGTCGCAAACTCACGAGTAAACCGCACAAACTCACGAGTAAAACGCAAATTCACGAGTAAAAGGCGTGAATTCACGAGTAAACCGAGCGAACTCACGAGTAAATGGAGCAAATTCACGAGTAAATAGTGAATTCATGAGTAAATGGCGTAAACTCACGAGTAAATGGAGCAAATTCACGAGTAAATGGCGTAAACTCACGAGTAAACCGCACAAACTCACGAGAAAAAGGCGGCTGTTCAGGAAGATCAGCCGCTTTCTTCTATTTATGATATTTCTGTTGATAGAGTCGCTTCGCTTTTTCTGTGTTGGCAAAATGGGTTTTCGTGAATTCGTGTAATGAATCGATTCCTTTTTCGTGAATTAATCTTGCGGCCGCTTCATCGACTGCAAATCCGGCACCTTTAGGGATTTTGAATCCAGCTTTTTCACTCAGCAAGTCAAAGCGTTTGACGAATGCATATCGGGCCAGGATGGATGCGGCTGCCACTCCAAGGTGAATGCCTTCCGCTTTTGTGCATAGATAGGTGGCATTAGCTTGGAATAGTTCTTGGCCTTTTAGGTAATTGAAAAACACCTCTGGCTGAGCGAATTGATCAATAAGGACGGCTTCCGCTTGTTCTGGCTGGATTTTTTGCATGAGGTGCTTGATTGCTTGGTTATGGAGGAGTGCCTTCATTTTTCCTTGTGACATTCCCTTTGCCTGCAGCGCATTATATTTCGGGTTGTCGCATGTGAGCAGGCTGAAGGGCACTACATCCTTAATCTGTTTGGCAATGTCGATGATCTGTGGGTCTTTCAGATTTTTGGAATCCTGGACACCAAGCTCCTTTAATAGAGCGAGTTGCTCCTTCTTGGCATATACGGCTACGACGGTCATCGGGCCGAAATAGTCTCCTGTTCCGACCTCGTCTGAACCAATCACTGACATGGTTCCGATATTTGCAGGCGGCGAATATCGATGGACGTTGACCGATGCAGAGGATGCCGTTTTTTTCTTTGGAGCCGCAGCAGTGGTACCTTTTTGCCATTTTACCGCTTCTATTTCGGCATTCTTACCTTGAAAAAGGACCTTCCCGGATTTATAGGCCGTCACCGTACATAGCGGCGGTTTGGCGGAAAAGATGCTCCCCGGCGGCTGCTTGGCGGCCAAGGATGAAGAATAATGGGACTTCATCACCTTTATTTGTTCAGGACTGATAAGTAAAACAACATGGGACATAATGGGTTAGCTCCTAACTTCATTTTGTTTAATAGGTAATCTTCTTCCTAAATTCGATATCGTTTGACAAATTATTGAAATTTTTATGCAAGAAATGACGATGTACTCTCTTTCATGACGAAAAACTTCATGATATGATAGAATTAGGATTGTTTAGATTGGGGGCATCATTTTGTCAGACGATAAACGAAATAAAACAACAGTTGATATATACGGACAGCCATATACAATCGTCGGCACAGAAAGCGCAAGTCATATGCGCCTGGTCGCTTCGATGGTTGACGAAAAAATGAGAGAGATCAGGATGAAAAATCCATACTTGGATACAAGCAAGCTAGCGGTGCTAACGGCCGTGAATACCATCCATGAATATATTAAATTAAAAGATGAACTAGACCAGCTTCAACTGGAATTAAAGAGAGAGAAGGACTGAGTACATGCTTGATTTAGCAATTCTGGCCATTCTTTTAATCGGTTTATTAATCGGTTTAAAGCGTGGCTTCATTTTACAAACGGTTCATATGACTGGGTTCATTGTAGCCTTCATCGTCGCCTATGTATTTTACGGAGATCTTGCTCCCAATTTGAAATTATGGATTCCGTTCCCAACGATGGGTGATTCCTCGACCCTTAATATGTTTTTCGATACAGTCGGGCTTGATACGGCGTATTACAATGCAATTGCCTTTGCAATCATTTTCTTTGCTGCCAAGATTCTTTGGCAAATGATAGGATCCATGCTCAATTTCATTACCCATCTACCGATATTAAAGCAGCTGAATCGCTGGGGCGGAGGGATATTGGGTTTTCTCGAAGTCTATCTTATCATGTTTATTATATTATATATAGCTGCCATGCTGCCAATGGATTCCATCCAGAAACCATTAACTGGCTCATTTCTGGCAGAATCGATCGTGAAACATACGCCGTTCCTTTCCGAGCAAGTGAAGGAACTTTGGTTTCATGATGTAAAACAATCTTAATGTCAGTATAAGAGGGCCTGCCTCCCTTTCTCAAAGTCCTGGATTCCTATACTTTGAACACGGGGGAGGCCCCTTTTTATGTAGCGGCTTGTAGATTCCTTCTATTTGATTCGAAGGTTAAGAATCTGACTGCTTGTACTTTACCTCCAAGAAAGGTATCTTTAAGAAAGTGAACATGGGACACCCTATTAATTTTTTCGGCGGTGAATTAAATGACAATTAATAAAAAAGATATCATTAAACTATTAGAAAAAATTGCAATATATATGGAACTAAAAGGAGAGAACCCGTTTAAGGTTTCAGCTTTCCGAAAGGCAGCGGGCGCCTTGGAAACGGATGACCGGAGCCTGACGGAGATCGAAGATTTTACCGCTTTGAATGGAATCGGGAAAGGAACGGCATCCGTCATCGAAGAGTATATAAATGAAGGGAAATCGACTGTACTTGAAGAGCTTCAGGAGCAGGTGCCAAAAGGATTGATTCCGCTTCTGCAGCTTCAAGGTTTGGGCGGTAAGAAAATTGCCAAGCTTCATAAAGAGCTGCATGTCAAAGATGTGAATGATCTTAAAATCGCCTGTGAGGAAGGCAGGGTCGCGGCGCTTGCCGGTTTCGGCAAAAAAACGGAAGAGAAGATCCTGTCTGCAATTGCCGAGGCTGGTTCAAGGCCCGATCGGCTGCCCCTAGCCTTCATGAGGCCGATTGCGGCTGATATTGAAACGGCCCTTGCTAACATGGATTACATCATCCGTTCTTCCAGGGCGGGCAGCATCCGGCGTATGAGGGAAACGATCAAGGACCTCGATTTCATCATTTCGACAGATCATCCCGAAGAGGTTAAGAATCAACTGCTTGCAATAAAAGGGATAAAACAGGTGATTGCGGCCGGTGATACAAAAGTATCGGTCGTGCTTGATTATGAATATGACATTTCTGTCGATTTCCGAATCGTCAAGGATAAGGAATTCATCACGACACTTCATCATTTTACAGGTTCGAAGGATCACAATGTGCGGATGCGCCAGCTTGCTAAAGATCGCGGAGAGAAAATCAGCGAATATGGGGTGGAAGTGACTGAAACCGGTGATGTATTGACGTTTGAAACGGAAGAACAATTTTATAATCATTTTGGCCTTCCTTTCATTCCGCCAGAAATACGTGAAGACGGAACGGAAGTGGAGCATTATGATGCTAATGAACCTCTCATATCTTTAGAGGCCATTAAAGGTGATCTGCATATGCATACCACATGGAGTGATGGAGCTCATACGATTGAAGAAATGATTGAAGCATGCCGTGCAAAAGGGTATCGATATATGGCCATCACCGATCATTCGCAATATCTGAAAGTGGCGAACGGCTTGACCGCTGAACGTTTACGTGAACAAAAACGGATCATCCATGAACTTAATGAAAAATACACTGACTTTACCGTTCTTTCCGGGATAGAGATGGATATACTTCCTGATGGGACACTTGATTATGACGATGAGCTGCTTGCAGAGATGGATTTGGTGATCGCATCGATTCACTCAAGCTTTTCACAGCCACGGGAAACGATCATGGAGCGCTTAAAAACGGCTCTGAATAATCCGCATGTCGATATCATCGCCCATCCAACGGGAAGGATCATCGGCCGACGCACCGGATATGATGTGGATATAGAAATGCTGATCGAACTGGCCCGTGAAACGAATACGGCCTTGGAATTGAATGCGAATCCGAACCGGTTGGATTTGGCACCTCCGCATCTGCGCAAGGCTCAGGAAGCAGGCGTTCCGATCGTGATCAATACGGATGCCCATAGCATCGACATGCTTGAACATATGCCTGTGGGGGTCTCGTCAGCCAAAAAGGGCTGGATTAAAGAATCCACGGTTCTTAATGCAAGGGATACGGATGGCTTATTGGCGTTTTTAAAGAGAAATGATTAACTATTTGCCCATAAATAAGGAGGAGCTTTAACTCCATGCATAATAAAGCTTTAAAGACATTGGAATTTCATAAAATAAAAGAACAATTAATCTCACACGCATCCTCATCCATTGGAAAAGAAAAGGCAGAGCAATTGATGCCTTCCACGGATTTTGAAGAAGTGTCGAGATGGCAGGAAGAAACAGATGAGGCTGCCAAAATCGTAAGGTTGAAAGGTAACTTGCCATTGGGCGGAATTTTCGATATCCGTCCACATGCAAAAAGGGCACAGATTGGCGGTATGCTCTCACCGATGGAACTGATGGAACTTGCGAGTACGATTCGTGCCGGCAGGATCTTAAGCCGTTTCTTCGAAGAAATCGCAGAGCAGGAAATTGATGTTCCGCTTTTAGCCGAATATATCGATTCCCTTCATCCATTGATTGATTTGCAGCAGGAAATTACGTATGCAGTAAGCGAACATGGCGAAGTGATGGATTCGGCCAGCGACAAGCTTCGTACCCTAAGAAACCAAATTCGGACGAACGAAAGTCGTGTAAGGGAAAAACTGGAAAGTATGATCCGTTCTTCCAATGCATCAACCATGTTATCCGATGCCATCATCACCATCCGGAATGACCGATTCGTCATCCCGGTAAAACAGGAATACCGGAGTGTGTATGGCGGGATCATTCATGATCAATCATCATCAGGGCAGACGCTGTTCATTGAACCGCAAGCAATCGTTCAGCTGAATAATGTCCTGCAGGAAACCCGAGTGAAGGAAACGCAGGAAATAGAACGGATATTGGTCGAACTATCGGAAAAAGTCGGTGCGTTCACCCCTGAATTGCTTCATAATGTCAAAGTGCTGGCACAAATCGATTTCCTTGTCGCCAAGGCAAAATATGCAAAAGCGATAAAAGGGTCCAAGCCGATTCTGAATAATGAGGGGCGCGTAAAATTATTCAAAGCGAAACACCCGCTCATTCCGAATGATGTCGTCGTGGCCAATGATATTTTTCTTGGTGATGAATTTACGACAATCGTCATCACCGGTCCGAATACAGGTGGTAAGACGGTAACCCTGAAAACGATTGGCCTCTGTACGTTAATGGCCCAGTCCGGTCTGCAGATCCCTGCGCTGGATGGTTCCGAAACGGCTGTGTTTTCCTCTGTTTATGCCGATATTGGCGATGAACAGTCGATTGAACAAAGCTTAAGTACATTCTCTTCGCATATGGTCAATATTGTCGATATCCTTAAGCATGTCGATTATGACAGTCTTGTTTTATTCGATGAGCTTGGAGCGGGAACTGACCCACAGGAAGGTGCAGCTTTGGCCATTTCCATTTTGGATGAAGTGTATAAGCGCGGAGCGCGTGTGATTGCAACGACACATTACCCGGAATTAAAAGCGTATGGATATGATCGGGAAGGCGTCATTAATGCAAGCGTCGAATTTAATGTGGAAACCTTGAGTCCCACCTATAAACTTTTAATCGGTGTACCAGGGCGGAGTAATGCGTTTGAAATTTCCAAGCGCCTTGGTTTGGAAGAAAACGTGATCAGCAACGCCCGCAGCCATATTGGTGAGGATACGAATAAAGTTGAAAATATGATAGCGTCCCTTGAAGACAGCCGCAAGAAGGCTGAAGAAGAGGAACTGGAAGCCAAGAATCACCTGAAACAGGCGGAAATTCTTCATAAAGACCTTCAAAAGCAAATTGATGAGTACCATCAAGAACGGGATGCGATGGTTGAAAAGGCAGCAAAAGAGGCAGCGGCAATCGTTGAAAATGCACAAAGGGAAGCGGAAGCGATCATTGCCGACTTACGTAAACTGCGACTTGAAAAGCATGCCGATGTTAAAGAGCATGAACTGATCGATGCCAAAAAACGGCTTGAAGAAGCAGCGCCTAAAGTGAAAAAAACAACAAATAAAGCGGCGAAGCCGCTGGATAAAAGCTTGAAACCTGGAGATGAAGTAAAGGTCGTAAGCTTTGGTCAAAAAGGTCACTTGATTGAGAAGGTCTCAAATAATGAATGGCAGGTTCAGATCGGCATCATGAAAATGAAGGTGAAGGAGTCTGACCTGGAATTCATCAAGAGCACAAAAGTAAAAGAAACAAAGCCGCTTACCACGATCAAAGGCCGCGATTATCACGTTAGCGTCGAACTTGACCTTCGTGGAGAACGCTTTGAAAATGCCATATCAAGAGTGGAAAAATACGTTGATGATGCTCTTTTGGCCGGTTATTCGAGTGTCTCCATCATTCATGGTAAAGGGACGGGTGCTCTTCGGTCCGGGGTCCAGGAATACTTGAAAAATCACCGCTCTGTCAAAAGGATTCGCTTCGGCGAAGCCGGTGAAGGCGGAACAGGTGTTACGGTGGTGGAATTTAAATAAAGGAAAGCGGTCATTCCGGCAATTCAGCCAAGCCGGGTGGCTAGTTACCATTCGGGAGTTGGACCATGGAGAACATGTGGGAAAATGAATATGTATATATAGCTGCTCGTTATAGTGTCGTTATTCTGTGCATGATTGTTTTTTTAGCCATTTTTGAACTTGTCACAAAGTACAAGAACTGGGAGGAAATCAAACAGGGAAACCTTTCTGTCGCGTTGGCAACAGGTGGTAAAATTTTTGGGATCGCCTATGTATTCCAACAGTCCATTCTCCATCAGAATTCGCTTCTTACCATGATTGGCTGGGGCGTCTACGGTTTTGTCCTGCTGTTGATCGGTTATTTCATTTTTGAATTTATGACTCCTGGATTTAAAATAGATGAAGAAATACAAAAAGATAATCGGGCAGTTGGATTCCTATCGATGATCATATCAATCGCATTATCTTTTGTCATCGGAGCCGGAATTTCTTAATGCCCATCATGAGAGGGAGTAAGCTGTGGAGAAACTTGCAAAAGTCTTAATAGTTTGTTGCGGTATCTTTTTTCTGTTTGGAATCATTTATATGACATTGTTCAACTGAAGCGGCCATTGTGCCGCTTCTTTTATTTGTTCTATTAAAAAAAATGGGGCGGCATGTATAATAATAATGGTCAAATAGACTTTTGGAGAGGAGGAGGAATATGGATCAGTCCAAATGGATACAGAAGATTGAAGAATTATCGCTGAATGCTTTACCCGCCATGCAAACGCAAATCTATGATGGATGGGTTATCCGATTTGCGGATGGATATACGAAACGGGCGAATTCCATCAGCCCCATCTATACATCGAATGAAAATGTGAAAAAGAAAATTTCGAATTGTGAACATTTATATTTTGCAAGGAATGATAAGGCCGTGTACAAAGTGACTCCACAGGCAAACCCTATCAACTTGGATCGTGTACTGGAAGAGTCTGGGTATGCCCTTGAAGGAACAACAAGTGTCCAGGTATTGAATTTGGCAGATACAGAGTCACCGAATGAAACCAATGTCATAAAGTATGATCATTTACATGATGAATGGTTTCACGATTTCTGCCTGCTAAGTAATATTGATGATCATGATCAAACCATCCTGAAAAAGATGTTAGGGAATATCATTCCAAAAACATGCTTTATGTTGTTGACTGATGAAGGCGGAACCGTGACAGCAAGTGGACTGGGTGTTTTGGAAGACGAATACATAGGCCTGTACAATATCATTACCCATGAAAACTTTCGAAACCAAGGCAATGGTGCAATTCTCATTCGTAATCTATTGCATTGGGGTAAAGAAAATGGAGCAAAAAATGCTTATCTTCAGGTGATAGAAACGAACGCACCTGCTTTAAGCTTGTACGGAAAATTGGGGTTTGAAGAAAAATATAAGTATTGGTATAGAATTAAAACCAAGAAGTAGAACGCCTCTTTTCAGTAGACGACAAAAGAGGATCGGAATGCCCTCACCCCGATCTGTGATCTTAAAGAAAATTTGAAAACCCTTTACTTGAGGGGGTGTGAAATTTGAGCGTTGATTTCCTCTCCAGGCACTCGCTTTCCGCGGGCGGTCGGGGAGCCTCCTCGGCTTGCGCCTGCGGGGTCTCCCCTAGACACGCTTTTCCCGCAGGAGTCTCGTACCTTCCGTTCCAATCAACTTTGTTTTATTTAGATAGAACCCTTTTGTTCAAAACTAGATAATAATTGTTTGCCGACAGTTTTTTTCTGGGTTTGTAAAATGGGAACGTTGATTTCCACTCCAGGCACTCGCTTTCCGCGGGCGGTCGGGGAGCCTCCTCGGCTTGGGCCTGCGGGGTCTCCCCTAGACACGCTTTTCCCGCAGGAGTCTCGTACCTTCCGTTCCAATCAACTTTGTGTTTTAAAAGAAAAAACTGCAGGCCAGGCTCTTCTAAACCATGTTTAAGACTAGTTTATCCTTCATGTTTTTTTAACTATAATCCTCAATCGATTGAAGAAATTTGCGACACTCCTGCCGAATAACTGGCTAGACGAGACACCGCAGACGCTTGCGTCGAGGAGGCTTGGCAGACAGTCGGCGGAAAGGGAGCGGATTTCTGAAATCAAATGGAACTTTTTCAAAAGGAATATTGTAGGGAAACTGGCTCTTCTTCTCCAATTCGTCTTCAGTCTGGCGGTTCCATCAATTTTCCGGCAAAAGGAGTTCCGATTTGCTCTCGCCCGAACTAAAATTTTAAAAGTAAACTAGATTATCCTTCATAGTTTTTACAGTATTCCTTAAAGGATGGAAGAGATTTGCGACACTCCTGCCGAATAACTGGCTAGCCAAGACCCCAAAGGCGCTTGCTTTGATGAGGCTCGGCAGCCAGTCGGCGGAAAGGGAGCGGATTTCTGAAATCAGCTGGAACTTTTTTGAAAGAAAAAATGAGGGTAAAAGGGTTGTCTACATTCTGAAATGAGTTTTGTTTCCCTTTTATATGTTTCATCCAATATTCCCTGTGGTTGGTATAGGATATATTTACTATCCTGCTTCTCATCGTAAGGTCTTTATACTCTGAAATTCGGCAATTGTAAGAAAATCCCGATTGTATTATAATGATTAAGAGTATTGAGAATATTCAGAAGGAGGGGGCAAATGAGCAATAAGCCATGGCAAGCTATTTATCCGGAGCAGATACCCGCTGTTTTGTCGTATGAAGATAAACCTCTTTATTCTTTTTTGAAGGAATCAGCCGAAGAATTCCCTGATAAAGTATCGATTCATTTCCAGGGAAAAGAATTAACTTTCCGGGAAGTGCATGAATCTGCTTTAAAGTTTGCAGCCTATTTAAAAAGTATCGGACTTCAAAAAGGTGAACGCGTTGCTGTCATGCTTCCTAACTGCCCTCAAGGTGTCATAAGCTTTTTTGGGATATTGATGGCCGGAGGAGTCGTGGTTCAAACGAACCCAACCTATACTGAACGCGAATTAGAATATCAAATGAAAGATTCCGGAGCGAAAATGATTTTGGCGATGGATATTTTATTTCCCCGTGTTTCTGCAGTGGCATCAAGAACGGATATTGAACATATAATTGTAACCGCTATCAAGGAATATTTGCCATTCCCGAAAAATCTTATCTATCCTTTTATTCAAAAAAAGCAATACGGCATTGTCATCAATGTGGAGCATGAAGGGAATCATCATTTATTTTCCGAAATCATGAAAAGAAAGATCACTGAAGAAGTCACTGTGCCGATCGATGTGGATAATGATCTTGCCCTTTTACAATATACAGGTGGGACTACAGGCTTTCCCAAAGGAGTCATGCTTACCCATAAGAACTTGCTGGCAAATACGAAAATGTGTAATGCATGGCTTTATAAAAATAAGCGCGGTGAGGAAAGGATCCTTGCGATTCTGCCTTTCTTCCATGTGTACGGTATGACTACAGTCTTGGTTCTTTCCGTCATGGAAGGGAACACCATGATCATCATGCCAAAGTTTGATGTCGAAGCGACGCTTAAAACCATCCAAAAACAGAAACCGACCATGTTTCCAGGAGCGCCAACGATGTATATCGGGCTCTTGAACCATCCGGATATCGCTAAATATGATCTTTCTTCGATCAATGCCTGTATTAGCGGTTCTGCATCATTGCCCTTAGAGGTTCAAGAGCAGTTTGAGAAAATTACCGGCGGGAAGCTTGTTGAAGGCTATGGACTTTCTGAAACCTCACCTGTGACACATGCTAATTTCATTTGGGATCAGCCGCGTGTAAAAGGAAGCGTTGGACTGCCGTGGCCGGACACTGACTCGGCGATCCTGTCCCTGGAGTCCTATGAAGAGCTTCCTCCGAATGAAATAGGCGAGATTGCCATAAAAGGACCACAGGTAATGAAAGGTTATTGGAACCGTCCGGATGAAACGGAAAAAACCTTTAAAAATGGCTGGCTGCTTACTGGCGATCTGGGTTATATGGATGAGCAGGGGTTCTTTTATGTCGTCGAGAGGAAAAAGGATACAATCATTGCCGGCGGTTTCAATATATATCCACGTGAGGTGGAAGAGGTGCTATACGAGCATGAGGCCATACAGGAAGTAGTTGTGGCAGGCATCCCTGACCCTTATCGAGGAGAGACCGTCAAGGCCTTTGTCGTCCTGAAAAAAAATGCCAAGGTCACTGAACAGGAATTGAATGAATTTGCCAGAAAGAACCTGGCTTCGTATAAGGTACCGCGAAGCTATGAATTCAGGGATGAACTTCCTAAAACGACGATAGGAAAGATCCTGAGAAGAGTCCTTATCGAGGAGGAAAAGAAAAAAATATCCGAGGAAAGAAAAGAAGCTTAATCAAGCACCCCCTTTTAACGGAGCAGCGGAAGAAGGCTCCGTTTTGCAGAACAGCTGGACAAGCTATGGATGGTGACTGTACAATGAACAGAAGTGGAATGTAGGGATCCTTAAATAAGTTTTTGCTTGACAGTAAAGGGTCATCATTTTATGATAGAAATATGAATGATGGTTCATTCATATTTCTGAAAGGGGACATCCAGTGAAAAGCAACAGACCAAAGTATAATCAAATTATTGATGCGGCCGTTATTGTCATTGCCCAAAACGGTTACTATCAAGCCCAAGTATCCAAAATCGCCAAGCAGGCAGGCGTAGCGGATGGCACCATATATCTTTATTTTAAAAATAAAGAAGATATCTTAATATCATTATTCCATGAAAAGATGGGCTATTTTGTGGAACAGATCGAAGAAGAGATAAAAGGAAAGAGCACTGCTTCGGAAAAACTGCATGTGCTCATTCAAAAACATTTTAAAAACCTTTCAGAAGACGTGAATTTAGCAATTGTCACTCAGTTGGAATTAAGACAGTCGAATAAAGAATTGCGCCTTAGGATTAATGATGTGTTAAGAGGGTATTTAAATTTAATCGATCAGATCATTATAGAGGGAAAAGAGAACGGCGAATTCCTGCCTGATTTAAATAATTTACTTGCCAGGCAGATGATTTTTGGAACGATTGATGAAACTGTGACGACTTGGGTCATGAATGAGCAAAAGTATTCGCTCCCTGACCTTGCACCAGACGTTCACCGCCTGCTGATTGGCGGCTGTGGCCTGAAAAGTTAACGATTTAAATAGAGGATGGCTAGCCATCCTCGAAAGAATCGGTTAATTCTGCTTCTAGCTTTAACTGGAAGTGATACATATAGAATTTTCAAAAAAGTTTGACTAGTATGCCTGGAGGGATTGATATGGAATATCTTAAGCTTTCTGTCGAAAATCATGTGGCTTTTATAACGATTGATCATGCACCAGCAAATGCACTTTCTTCGGCTATCATCGGAGAGCTTTCACAGGCATTCGATCAAATTGAGAAAGACGAAGCCGTACGGGTTGTCCTTCTTCATGGTGAAGGAAGATTCTTCTCTGCAGGAGCGGACATTAAAGAGTTTACGGAAGTGAAAAACGGGAAAGCCTTCGAGAAGCTGACCAAGAATGGTCAATCTGTATTTGAGAAAATCGAATCTTTTCCAAAACCGGTCATTGCAGCCATCCATGGAGCGGCGCTTGGCGGAGGATTGGAGCTGGCTATGGCCTGCCACATCCGTTTGGTCACCGAAAGGGCTAAACTTGGTTTGCCTGAGCTGCAGTTGGGCTTAATCCCCGGGTTTGCTGGGACCCAACGTCTTCCTCGTTACGTAGGCATGGCAAAGGCAGCTGAAATGCTGTTTACAAGTGAACCGATTTCAGGCACCCAAGCTGTGCAATGCGGATTGGCGAATCATGCCTTCACGGATGAAGAACTGATTCCAAAAGCTAAGGATCTAGCCAATAAAATTGCCAAGAAGAGCCCACTGGCATTAAAGTCGGCCATTGAGTTATTGAATTATTCCAAGCATGATTCCTACCATAAAGGTGTGGAAAGGGAAGCTGCCCTCTTTGGCCAGGCTTTCGATACTGCTGATGCACAAGAAGGAATCGCCGCTTTCATTGAAAAAAGGGAAGCTGTATTCAAAGGGAAATGATGTTTCGGTTTAAATAACTATTTTTATATATCATGCAGGATTTTGGTGAAATCTGTAGAACATTACTATATATCAATAAAATTCATAATCTTCAAAACTCAAATTATTCGGGAGGTATTATCGTGAACATTTATGTACTGCTGAAAAGAACATTTGATACAGAAGAAAAAATTACACTATCCAACGGGAAAATCAATGAGGATGGAGCAGAATTCATCATTAATCCATACGATGAGTATGCAGTTGAAGAAGCAATCCAGGTGCGTGATGCACAAGGCGGCGAAGTAACGGTTATTTCTGTCGGAACGGAAGAGGCTGAAAAGCAATTACGCACAGCGCTGGCAATGGGTGCTGACAAAGCTGTATTGATAAATATAGAAGACGACATAGAAAATGGCGACCAATTCACGACTGCCAAAATTATTGGCGAATACTTAAAAGATAAAAACGCCGATCTAATCATTGCAGGGAACGTTGCAATCGATGGCGGCTCCGGTCAAGTGGGACCACGCGTTGCCGAAATTTTGGAGATTCCTTATATTACAACCATTACTAAATTGGACATAGAAAATGGAAATGTAAGCGTTATCCGTGATGTCGAAGGTGACTCTGAAACGATCGAAGCCTCTCTTCCATTATTGGTGACAGCGCAACAAGGGCTAAATGAGCCACGTTATCCTTCATTGCCAGGAATCATGAAGGCAAAGAAAAAACCGCTTGAAGAATTGGAATTGGATGACCTGGATTTGGAAGAAGACGATGTTGAGGCCAAAACAAAAACGATTGAAATTTACCTTCCTGCTAAAAAAGAAGCTGGAAAAGTTTTGGACGGGGAAATCAGTGCTCAAGTTACCGAGCTTGTTCAATTATTACGCAGTGAAGCAAAAGTGATTTAATCGAAACGGTACTTTTCAAAACAACAACACACGACAAAAAGAAAAATAGAGCACAGGAGGTTTTTATAAATGGCTAGAAAGTTTCTTGTATTGGGCGAAGTTCGTGATGGTTCACTAAGAAATGTATCATTTGAAGCTATCGGTGCGGCTAAGCTTGCTGCGGATGGCGGGGAAATCGTTGGTGTTTTAGTTGGTGACAGCGTTCAGAATTTCGGTAATGAATTGATCCAGTATGGTGCAGACCGGGTTATTGCAGTCGAAAATGATCAATTGAAACAATATACTTCAGATGGATATGCGCAAAGCTTGCTTGCCGTCATCGAGCAGGAAAAGCCGGAAGGGATTTTCTTTGGACATACGGCCTTAGGAAAAGATCTTGCACCTAAATTGGCTGGAAAACTTGAATCAGGATTGATTTCCGACGTTACATCCATTGAAGAAGAAGGCGGAAATATCGTTTTCACCCGCCCGATATATTCTGGTAAAGCGTTTGAAAAGAAAATTGTTACAGCTGGCGTGATTTTCGCGACAATCCGTCCGAACAATATCGAACCATTAGCGAAAGATGAGTCCCGTTCTGGTGATGTTTCTACATTAAGTGTGGATATTAAGGACTTACGGACAATCATTAAGGATGTTGTTAGAAAAGCCAGTGAAGGGGTCGACCTTTCAGAAGCGAAAGTAATCATCGCGGGTGGCCGTGGCGTGAAAAGTGAAGATGGTTTTGAACCATTAAAGGAACTGGCACAGGTTCTTGGCGGAGCGGTAGGAGCTTCCCGAGGAGCATGTGATGCAGACTATTGCGATTACTCATTACAAATCGGGCAAACGGGTAAAGTCGTAACACCTGACCTTTATATCGCCTGCGGAATTTCCGGTGCAATCCAGCATTTAGCGGGAATGTCCAACTCCAAGGTTATCGTTGCCATCAATAAAGACCCGGAAGCTAACATATTCAATGTGGCTGATTATGGAATTGTCGGAGATCTTTTCGAAGTCGTTCCATTGCTTACGGAAGAATTCAAAAAACTTAAAGTTAACGCGTAAAAGAAATAATACAGATGAGGGGCAAGACATTCGGCATAAGCCGATACATGTCTTGCCCCTTTATTTGCGCTACTGGGGAGGGTTTTTGGCCTGCATAATCACTCTTTTTTTGGACATCCTACCACTGAAGCAAAATATTAGCATCGATTTGAGCAACAGTGGTATACTGTTTTTAGTTATTTGAGTAAATTTGAGGAGGAAATATATATGGCTATTGTAAATGCAACTGACCAAACTTTCACAACAGATACTAGCGAAGGTGTCGTTCTTGTAGACTTTTGGGCTCCATGGTGTGGACCTTGTAAAATGATCGCTCCTGTTCTTCAAGAGCTTGATACTGAAATTGGCGATACAGCAAAAATCGTAAAAGTGGATGTAGATGAAAACCAAGAAACAGCTGGAAAATTCGGTGTGATGAGCATCCCGACATTAATCGTCCTTAAAGACGGTGAAGTGGTCGATAAGGTTGTTGGTTTCCAACCTAAAGAAGCACTTGCTGAACTTATTGCAAAACACGCGTAATAGTAAGTTAGCTAAAAAAAGCTTCAAGTCTGCGGACTTGAAGCTTTTTTCGCTATCTTGATATATAATGATTGTAAAAATGGGAGAACAGGAGGCTGAATGCATGAATCAACAAATAAAGAATAAACTTGCCCTTCTTCCCGATCAACCTGGTTGTTATTTAATGAAAGATCGTCAGGGAACGATCATATATGTAGGCAAAGCGAAAGTGTTGAAAAATCGTGTCCGTTCTTATTTTACGGGATCTCATGATGGGAAAACATTTCGACTCGTGAACGAGATTGAGGATTTCGAATACATCGTCACCTCTTCCAATATCGAGGCTCTTATTTTAGAGTTGAACTTAATCAAAAAACATGACCCAAAATATAATGTCATGCTAAAGGATGATAAGACGTATCCTTTCATCAAGCTGACTGCGGAACGCCACCCGCGTCTAATCATTACGCGAAAGGTCAAAAAAGACAAAGGGAAATATTTTGGTCCTTATCCGAATGCATTTGCAGCTAACGAAACGAAAAAATTGCTCGACCGCATCTATCCCCTAAGAAAATGCAATACGTTACCGGATCGCGTTTGTCTCTACTATCACCTTGGCCAGTGCCTTGCCCCATGTGTATATGATGTAGAGGAACAGGAATATAAAAAAATGGTCGATGATATCAACCGGTTCTTGAACGGCGGGCATACTGAAATAAAAAAAGAACTGACTGAAAAAATGCTGGAGGCATCGGAAGAGCTCGATTTCGAGAGGGCCAAGGAGTTCCGTGACAAGATTGCCCACATCGATATTACGATGGAAAAGCAGAAAATGATGACGACCGATTTCATCGACAGGGATGTATTTGGCTTTGCCTATGATAAAGGCTGGATGTGCGTTCAGGTATTTTTTGTCCGGCAGGGTAAATTGATAGAAAGGGATGTTTCGCTTTTTCCGGTCTACGATGAACCGGAACAGGAACTTCTTACATTCCTCGGTCAGTTTTACGAGATTACGAACCACTTTAAACCAAAGGAAATCTTGCTGCCAGAATCTGTGGATGCCGAAATGGCCGAAGGGCTGCTTGGTGTCAAAACGATTCACCCGAAACGGGGAGCGAAAAAAGACATGCTTAAATTGGCGAATAAAAATGCCTCCATCGCCCTTCAGGAAAAATTCTCTTTGATTGAAAGGGATGAAGAAAGAACGATCAATGCGGTGGAAAACCTCGGGAAACAACTGGGTATCTACACCCCGCATCGAATTGAAGCTTTTGATAACTCCAATATCCAGGGAAGTGACCCCGTTTCCGCTTTAGTCGTGTTCATTGATGGGAAGCCGGAAAAAAGAGAGTACCGCAAATATAAGATCAAGACGGTCCAGGGACCTGATGATTATGAATCGATGCGTGAAGTGGTCAGAAGAAGATATTCACGAGTATTGAAAGAAGGGCTGCCGCTTCCGGACTTGATCATCATTGATGGCGGAAAGGGACATGTCGAAGCGGTAAGGGATATTCTGGAAAATGAATTAGGCTTGGATATTCCACTTTCAGGCCTCATTAAGGATGAAAAGCATAGAACCTCGCAATTGATGATCGGAAATCCGCTTGAACTTGTACCTCTTGATTCAAGGAGCCAGGAATTTTACCTATTGCAAAGAATTCAGGATGAAGTGCATCGGTTCGCGATTACGTTTCATCGCCAGCTACGCGGGAAAAATGCGGTTCACTCCCAGCTTGATGATATTCCAGGAGTCGGGGAAAAGCGAAGGAAGCAATTATTAAGGCATTTTGGATCATTGAAGAAAATCAAAGAGGCGACGGCCGAGGAAATCATGGAAGCTGGCATGCCAAAAGGGGTAGCCGAGGGAATCGTTAGAAAATTACAAGAATAATCTTGCTACCGATAAATCTCTATGCTATGATTAAAAGGAATTTTTAACTAGACAACTTAAAAGTGCTGATAGAGGTGCGGAATTCAAGAGTAAAAACCTGGAGAAGTATGAGCTTCCATGAAAGGTTTTGAAAGGGGACGCCGCCGAAGGAAGACAAGACTCATACCTTGTCCTCCTGGTCCGACATTTAAGAAATGGCGGATTGTCAGGGTTTATACCCTGGAGAGCTATCTCACTGTGTTTACAGTATTAGATATGTGACCACAGCAATGAGATATTTCTCATTGCTTTTTTTATTGCCTAAAAAGTAGAGAGGGTGCATGAGGATGGCATTAATCGTTCAAAAATTCGGCGGAACATCCGTCGGTAGCGTAGAAAAAATCAAAAATGTTGCCAATCGGGTAATCGAGGAAGCGGAGAATGGAAATGAGGTTGTCGTCGTTGTTTCAGCTATGGGGAAAACAACGGACCAATTGGTTTCCATGGCGCGTGATATTTCCGGATCCCCGAGCAAGAGGGAAATGGATATGCTATTGACGACTGGGGAACAAGTAACGATTTCCCTGTTAACGATGGCATTGATTGAAGAAGGACATGAAGCCATTTCGTATACTGGCTGGCAGGCTGGCATGCAAACGGAATCCGTTCATGGGAATGCCCGGATTTTAAACATCGATGCCACGAGGATCCAAGCTCAGCTTCAGGAGAAGAAAATAGTGGTGGTAGCCGGTTTCCAGGGTAACGATGCAAATGGGGAAATCACTACCTTAGGGCGAGGAGGATCCGATACGACGGCGGTTGCCATCGCTGCAGCGCTGAATGCGGATAGATGCGATATTTATACGGATGTAACGGGTGTTTTCACAACGGACCCACGCTACATAAAAGGCGCGCGAAAACTCCAATCCATTTCTTACGATGAAATGCTGGAACTTGCCAACCTGGGGGCGGGTGTCCTTCACCCAAGGGCTGTCGAATATGCAAAAAATTATCAAATTCCGCTTGAAGTCCGTTCAAGCATGGAGAAAGAATCAGGTACGATCATAGAGGAGGAAGCAACTATGGAAGAAAACTTAATTGTACGCGGCATTGCTTTTGAAGACAGTATTACGAGGGTCACAATATATGGTTTGCCCCAATCACTTGGTGCATTATCCACAATCTTCACGACGCTTGCGAAAAACCGGATCAATGTGGACATCATCATTCAAAGCATGACTGCCGAGGATACGACGAATCTATCTTTTTCCACAAAAAGTGAAGATACGGAAGCGGCCTTGATCGTGCTGGAAAATAATAAAGAACAATTGGGGTTCGACCGAGTCGAAACGGAGAGCGGGTTGGCCAAAGTGTCCATCGTCGGTTCTGGTATGGTATCCAATCCGGGAGTGGCTGCCGAAATGTTTGAAGTGATGGCCAATACAGGCATCCAGGTGAAAATGGTCAGCACATCGGAAATTAAAGTTTCGACCGTCGTCAATGAAAAGGAAATGGTGAAGGCGGTTGAATCCCTTCATGAAGCATTTAAACTTGGTCAGCATGCAAATGTGCTAGCTTAAGTGTCAGGAGTCCAATAAAAAACAGACTTCCGGTAAAAAGGGTAAGTCTGTTTTCAGGGCTCATTAGATTGGATCTCTGGGATCCCATTGGATGGTGAATATCACTTTTTTTGCGCGGCGTTTGATTTCTTCCGTTGATTCGCTGAGGAATTTTTTTTGCAGTGTAAACTGCTCGGCAAGGAAACCGGCTTCAAGTTGGAAGTGACAATCCGGGTGTAAATCCAAACGGCGGCTGATTATTTCACCTGTCAGGGATAATTCCATCTCGTGTTTCGTATATTTCAAGATTTCCAGATTGCCCCATCCAGCGTTTTGGAAGAATTCAATCACTTCCTGATCGCCATTCAATGGGAATTTTCTTGCTAATTGTTTACCTGCCCAATAGAGGATTTGATTAGAGTCTTTTCCGAGAATATCGTTCAATAGAACTTCTCTGATTAATTCGTATCCGAAAGCTGGAACTTGGAATTCTTCAGTTGTTTGAATTTCTTCAGTTTGAATCTCTTCTTCTATCGCAGCAGCAATATTTTTTTTCATAATTTATCGCCTCTTTCTGTAAATCTATTATAAACGTATTTCTTTTGCAAATTATACTGTTTTTTATTTATTTAAATCACAATTGGAAAAAAATGAGAAATTATACCGGGATATTAATAGTTAAATTAGAAATTTCTTCAAAATATCATCTTGACAAACAAAAAATAGCCAATATAATCCAATAAAATCTATTCTGAAAAAGAGATTTCTTGTATCCGTTTTCTTGACGCACATAGAAGTCAGGAGTAAAATGGACATGTCACATAATTGTAAAGGAAGTATAGAGGAGTTTTTTGACTCTATACTGTATTTTCACGCGGAGATAAAAGGTAGCCACCAGTTTATCTTTGCATGATTTTTCACAAATTAAGGGGGGGCACTTAGTGGCAAAAAATCGTGAGTTTGGGAATCGCAGGCTTCATTCACTTCTAGGAGTAATTCCAATTGGTCTATTCCTAATTTTTCATTTATCGGTAAACTTTATGGCAACAAAAGGAGAAGAAACTTTTAATGGGGCAGTTCATTTAATTGAGTATACGCCCGTGAAGATTTTGGTAGAATGGGTCGTCATCTATCTACCGCTCATTTTCCATGCTGTGTACGGAATTTATATTGCCTTTACAGCAAAAAACAATTTAGGCAGATTTAGTTTCTTCCGTAACTGGATGTTCATGCTGCAACGCCTAACTGGAATCATAACGTTGATTTTCCTTGTTTGGCATATATGGGCAACTAGAATTCAAGCAGCTATGGGTGCTGAAGTTAACTTTGACATGATGGCAGAGATTTTCTCTAGTCCATTCATGATTGTGTTCTATATTGTTGGTATTATCTCGGCAATCTTCCACTTTGCTAATGGATTATGGTCATTTGCTGTGAGCTGGGGTCTTACAGTTTCACCAAGATCGCAAAGAATCATGACTTACTTTACATTGATCGTTTTCGTTCTTCTTTCTTATATCGGAATCAGCGCAATTTTCGCATTCGTATAAGAAGATAGAGTTCATTTATAAGAATTAGGAAAAACATAGCTTGGCTAATGGAAATAAGGGAGTGACAGAATTGGGTAAAGGTAAAATAGTTATCGTTGGTGGAGGTCTAGCTGGATTAATGGCTACGATCAAAGCAGCAGAGCTGGGACAACAGGTTGATTTATTTTCTTTAGTGCCTGTTAAACGCTCTCACTCAGTTTGTGCCCAAGGCGGAATCAACGGGGCAGTAAATACAAAAGGTGAAGGGGATTCTCCATATATCCACTTCGACGATACAGTTTATGGCGGAGATTTCTTGGCTAACCAACCGCCGGTTAAAGCGATGTGCGAAGCAGCACCATCGATCATTCATATGTTTGACCGTATGGGTGTTATGTTCAACCGTACTCCGGAAGGTCTTCTTGATTTCCGTCGTTTCGGTGGTACTCAACATAGCCGTACAGCATTCGCTGGTGCAACAACTGGTCAGCAATTACTTTACGCATTGGACGAGCAGGTTCGCCGTTATGAAGTTGAAGGCCTTGTAACGAAATATGAAGGCTGGGAATTCCTTGGAGCTGTTATCGATGATGAGCAAACAGCACGCGGTATCGTAGCACAAAACCTGACTTCAATGGAAATCAAATCATTCCCTGGAGACGCAGTCATCATGGCGAGCGGCGGCCCTGGAATCATTTTCGGTAAATCAACGAACTCAATGATCAATACAGGCTCAGCAGCTTCCATCGTTTATCAGCAAGGTGTTAATTATGCTAATGGTGAGTTCATTCAAATTCACCCGACAGCAATCCCTGGCGATGACAAACTTCGTCTAATGAGTGAATCCGCTCGTGGTGAAGGTGGACGTATCTGGACATATAAAGACGGGAAACCTTGGTATTTCCTTGAAGAAAAATACCCTGCTTATGGTAATCTAGTACCTCGTGATATCGCGACTCGTGAAATCTTCGACGTATGTATGAACATGAAGCTTGGCATTAATGGTGAAAACATGGTTTACCTGGATCTATCACATAAAGATCCTAAATTACTTGATATTAAACTTGGCGGAATCATTGAAATCTACGAGAAATTCATGGGTGAAGATCCTCGTAAAGTTCCAATGAAAATTTTCCCTGCCGTTCACTATTCTATGGGCGGACTTTGGGTTGATTATGACCAAATGACTAACATCAAAGGTTTATTCGCTGCAGGTGAGTGCGATTATTCACAACATGGCGGTAACCGTCTTGGTGCCAACTCACTTCTTTCCGCAATCTATGGTGGTTCAGTCGCTGGACCGAACGCCGTTAAATATATTGAAGGCCTTGCTAAAACTTCAGAATCCATTCCTTCTTCATTGTATGAAGGGTACGAAAAACAAGAACAAGAGAAATGGAATGAAGTCATGTCTCTTGATGGTAACGAAAATGCGTACGTCCTTCACAAAGAACTTGGTGAGTGGATGACACAGCATGTTACTGTAGTTCGTTACAATGACAAGCTGAAAGAAACGGATAACAAGATTCTTGAGCTGATGGAACGTTACAAGAAAATTAACATCAATGACACGGCTAAATGGAGTAACCAAGGAGCTGCATTCACTAGACAGCTGCAAAACATGATGCAATTGGCTCGTGTAATCACAATTGGTGCATTAAACCGTGACGAAAGCCGCGGAGCGCATTACAAACCTGATTTCCCAGAACGTAATGATGAGGAATTCATGAAAACTACTATGGCAACATTCAAAGGCTTGGATCAAGCACCTGAATTCCATTATGAAGACATAGATGTATCACTGATCGCACCGCGTAAACGTGACTACACTACGAAACACTAAAGAGGGGGAGCAAAAAAATGGTTGAAACTAAATCTGAGACTAAAACAGTCCGTTTTATAATCACTCGTCAAGATACACCGGATTCAGCTCCTTATGATGAGGAATTCGAATTAGCGTACCGTCCGAATATGAACGTAATTTCCGCCCTAATGGAAATTCGTCGTAATCCAGTAACGGTACAAGGCAAGCACACTACAGCAATCGCATGGGACATGAACTGTCTTGAAGAGGTATGTGGTGCTTGTTCAATGGTTATCAATGGTAAACCAAGACAATCATGTACAGCTCTTATCGATCAATTGGAGCAGCCGGTTCGTCTAGCACCAATGCGTACATTCCCTGTTGTTCGTGACCTGCAAGTCGATCGCAGCCGTATGTTCGACTCATTGAAAAAGGTAAAAGCATGGATTCCAATCGATGGAACGTACAACCTTGGACCAGGACCGCGTATGCCAGAAAAGAAACGTCAATGGGCTTACGAGTTATCTAAATGTATGACTTGCGGTGTATGTTTGGAAGCTTGTCCGAACGTAAACAGCAATTCAGACTTCATGGGGCCACAACCATTATCACAAGTTCGTTTATTCAACGCACATCCAACTGGTGCAATGAACAAAGCTGAACGTTTAAATACGATCATGGGTGATGGAGGACTTGCAAACTGCGGTAACTCACAAAACTGCGTGCAGTCTTGCCCTAAAGGCATTCCATTAACGACTTCGATTGCTGCGTTGAACCGTGATACTACGATCCAACAATTCCGTAACTTCTTCGGCAGTGATGAAGTTTAATCATGAACATGAAAGAACCTGTATCTTATGATATGGGTTCTTTTTTTCATTGTTTTACATACACAGACTTGGTTGGGAATCGAGAGAATCATAAACGATTGATAACTGGGGTTGAAGTGTAAATCCGGCACCAGGCCAACTGTGAAGGATTTGTGAAGTGAGCTTGATAATTCACCCTGCTTTCAATAGAAAATCCTTTTCATTATCGTTGTTTTCTTATAAAATGAGTGAATAGTCATTCAATTCAGAAAGGGTGTGCACAAGTTGGGCAAAATATCATATATCGATAATATTACGGAGTGGATCAATGATTTTTCTTTTAAACATGAGATTAAGATCCGCTTTTCGGAAACTGATATGTTTGGGCACTTGAATAACACGATTCCTTTTACTTATTTTGAGGAAGCTCGGATTGAGTATTTCAACAGTATGGGGTTCATGAAGGATTGGACCTCGGCTGAATGCGGTGAGATGCCGGTTGTTGCCAATTTACAGTGTGATTACCTTAAGCAGATGTTTTTCAATGATCAATTGACAATCCATGTGAAAGCTGACCATATCGGGAATTCTTCAGTGGACCTACACTATATGGGGACTAAACAAGATGGTTCCATTTGTTTAACGGGCAGGGGGACGATTGTACAAGTGTCCAAGGCCACTGGGAAGCCGGTACCTTGGACGGAAGACATGAAGCGTTCTATGCTGTATACTGTGCTGGAACATTCCTAAAAATATTTCCATTTAGACAAGTAAAAGAGTCACTCCATTGCCCCAGCCGACATACTATATCTTGACTAAATAGACACCCACTCCGGGTTTTATGCTGGTGAAGGCAAGGAGGGTAACATTACTTGAAGGAGAACGAATTCACTCATAAGCCATTACTCACCAAAAGAGAAAAAGAAGTATTTGAGTTACTAGTACAAGACAAAACAACAAAAGAAATCGCAGGTGAATTGTTTATTAGCGAAAAAACAGTTCGAAACCATATTTCGAATGCGATGCAGAAGCTTGGAGTTAAAGGACGTTCGCAGGCAGTCATAGAACTCCTTCGTATGGGAGAACTTAAGCTTTAATGTGTTAACTCTTAATACGTAAGCCTTATAAATAATTTCTCTCCCGTTCATTGGCAGCATATAAGGAAGGGCAAAACAATTTGGTTGTTTTGACTTCTTTGGATGCTGCTTATTTTTATGGCGGGGTTTCATTATGATTCCAGTCAATCAATCTTGAAAATCATTTCACTTTCATCCAAAATGGTAGTATGATAAGTTTCATGAAGTGGGGAGCTGTGTTTATGGATGAAGAGAAGCAGGCGGCATATGTAGCCGATATCGAGAAGGAATTGCGCTATGTATCGTCATGGCTTAAGCAAAGGGGAAGAGAAATTCTCCATGATTATAAAATTACCATTCCTCAATTCGTGGCTTTGCAATGGCTTTTTGAATCAGGGGACATGACGATTGGCGAATTGTCCACGAAGATGTTTCTCGCTTTCAGTACAACGACGGACCTGATTGACCGCATGGAGAAACATCAGCTTGTCCAGCGTGTCAGGGATGAAAAGGATCGGCGTGTGGTTCGAATTCACCTTCTTGAAGAAGGCGAACGGATAATCGAAGAAGTGATTAATAAACGGAGGCAGTACTTGAGTGGCGTGTTAGTCAATTTTAACGAATCTGACATCATGTCCCTCAAAGGGATTCTAGTAAAACTACATCAAGAAATGAAAGAAAAATGAGGCGAGTTTTTTGAAACAACCGATAGGCATCATTGATTCAGGAGTAGGCGGCTTGACAGTAGCTAAAGAAGTCATGCGTCAGCTTCCAAATGAAAATATAATTTACTTAGGTGATACAGCAAGATGCCCATATGGGCCGAGGACAAAAAAAGATGTCCAAACCTTCACATGGCAAATGACGAGATTTTTGATGAAGAAGGATATAAAAATGCTGATCATCGCTTGCAATACAGCAACTGCAGCTGTATTGGATGAAATCAGGGCTATACTCCCGATTCCTGTGTTGGGTGTCATACACCCAGGGGCAAGGGCGGCATTGAAAGTTTCTGATTCCTTGCATATTGGAGTTATCGGTACGGAAGGCACGGTAAAAAGCAAAGCTTATGACGATGCACTTGCTTCCATCAATTCCGATGTGAAAGTAGATAGTTTAGCATGCCCGAAATTTGTCCCGATCGTAGAAAGCGGGGAGTTTCAAGGGGGGATCGTCAATCGGGTCGTGGCACAAACCTTGAATCCGTTGAAGAAAACGAAGATCGATACACTGATCCTTGGCTGTACCCATTATCCACTGCTGGGGCCTGTAATCTCTTCTTATATGGGGGATGAAGTACAAGTCATTTCCTCTGGCGAAGAGACGGCCCGGGAGGCAAGTGTCATTTTGGATTACTATAAATTAATCAATAAAAGCAAGCTCCGTCCAGTTCATCGCTTTTATACAACCGGTTCAAGAGATATGTTTGGTTCCATCGCATCGAGCTGGCTCGGTATTCATGCCAATACCATCGAAACAATTAAAATCGATCACTTATAAGACTTCCATTAGGAAGTTTCAGACTGTAGACATACTCGATGAAAATGGAGTTTGTCTGCAGTTTTTTTTGCTTGTACATTTGGCCGTTGATTGGAGCGTGAGGCACTCGTTTTCCCCGCAGGTGGATGAAATGACCCTATCCATCATTCCGATTATACTTGGGGATGGGAGTCGATTGTTCCATTGAGGAAGTCTCCCCAAATCCTAATGAAGCTAAAAAAGATGCATCAGTACAGGCAAATTGCCCAGCTCCATTATCGGAGGGAAAAATAATTGGTCTATTTTCCCCTAGGGCTCGTATAAATAGGAGTACAAACTGTCCTAGGAGTGATTTTATGTCCAATAAATCAAAAGTAACAATGGCTGTGACCATTCTGGCATCTTCTTTTTGGCTTTCAGGCTGCGGATTATTTGGCGGTGAAGAGAAAAAGGAAATTGATCCCCCGAAGGATGTTTCATTAGTCGAGGATGAATCTTCATTAAAAGAAACAGAAACGAATGGTGAGGAAAAGCCAGCGACTGAGGGAGAAGAAGGCGCTGTGGAATCGAAAACGGTGAAGACGGAGTTATATTTAATTGATAAAAGCGGGTATGTGGTTCCACAGACATTGGAACTTCCTAAATCGGAAGCTGTCGCTAAACAAGCCCTTGATTATCTTGTCAATAACGGACCAGTTACGGATAAACTTCCGAATGGGTTCAGGGCCGTCATTCCTGCCGATACCCAAATAAGCGTGAACATTAAAGACGGGGTGGCTGTGGCGGACTTTTCGCCGGAATTCAAAAACTATCAGAAAGAGGATGAACTTAAAATCCTTCAAGCCATCACATGGACCCTGACACAATTCGACTCGGTCGATAAAATCCAAATGAGAATCAATGGGGAAGATATTTCCGAAATGCCGGTCAATGGTACACCGATAGATGAAAATATCTCAAGGTCGTCAGGAATCAATATCGATACGAGTGACGTAGTCGACATTTCCAATACCAAAGCACTGACCGTTTATTATGTAGGCGGTGATGAGGAGTACACTTATTATGTTCCGGTGACGCGCAGGATCAGCGAAACGGTGTCTGATAATGTAACAGCAGTCATTCAGGAATTAACGAAGAGTCCTTCAGGTTCTAACCTGCAAACAGGGTTCATGAGTGATGTAGCTTTACTTGACGAGCCTAAAGTGGCAGAAGGTAAGGTCAGTCTGAATTTTAACGAAAATATCCTTGGAAGCTTTAAAGAGAAAAAGGTATCACAGGAGGTCCTTGATGCCTTGGTCCTTTCCTTGACGGAACAGAAAGGAATTGAAAGCGTTGAAGTGCAAGTGCAGGGCAGCGCAGATGTTCTTAATGAAGAAGGTAAGAAATTATCCGAACCAGTCGTCCGTCCAGAGAAAGTCAACACAGGCAGTTTTTAAATATATGTAGAAATAAAACAATGAGGCAGCTTGCAGCTGCCTCTTATTTTTTTGCCTCCGCCATTGAATGACCACGCTGTTAGAGAGTTGAAAGCTATACAGCCCCGAAGCAATTTCCCGTGTTGTGGGAAAGTTTTTACATAAATAAATTTTTAAAAGGGGAAATTACTTTTAAACATGTAATTAATGGGGGGGTATTATGGATCAAAAGGTCATTCAGGCTTTACACATCTATGTTTTAATCATCATGAATACAGGGTTCATGGTACATGTCCTGCTCCTTCCCAATATCTTATCCGCATCTCAACGCGACGGATGGATAAGTGTCATAATAAGTGTTGTTCCATGTATCGTTTGGACACTATTTATTTTTTATATTTATAAAAAACTAGATAAAGAAGATATAATCTCTTTTCTGAAAAAATGGTCTACACCTTTTGTTACATATATTTTCACGATAGCATTTGGCTTGTACTTTATAATTAACGCATTCATTACCGTTAAATTTACATTGATTTGGGCAAAAGCTAATTATACTCATGACATACCAAACATCGTAGTCGTCAGCCTATTCACTTTTATTTGTATTTTTGCAAGTTATAAAGGAATACGCACCATAAGTACTTTGGCTCTCCTATTTCTTCCGGTCGTCACTATTTTGGGGATATTTGTGGGGCTGGGGAACACGAGTAATAAGAATTACGAATTATTGTTCCCGATATTTGAAAGCGGGTATCGCCATACACTAAATGGAATGCTGTATACGAGTGCAGGATATTTAGAAATCATCGTTTTTTTATTTTTAACTCCTTACTTGAAAAACAAGCTAAAAGCCAAGTGGCTTTTACTGGTTGGTATTATCCTCATGATGCTGACGTTAGGCCCCCTCATGGGAGCGATGGCAGAATTTGGTTCTGTGGAAGCTGTGAAAATGAGGAATCCGGCTTACGAACAGTGGAAGTTGCTAAGATTTGGCTATTATATTACTCGACTCGATTTCCTTTCCATTTTCCAATGGCTTTCAGGTGCCATGATCCGAATAAGTTTATGTTTATTTATAGGCTATAAGTTAATCTCGAATTCAAAACATCAGAAGTGGATCCTGCTTTCACTATATTTGTTAATTGTTATTGGAACGCTAATCCATTGGGATGCTACTTCATTTTTTAATTTTATATACAAATATTTCTTTCCAATAAGCAGTCTGTTTCTTTTTAGTGCTGCAATTATACTGTTATTTATTATTTTTAAAAAGGGAAAAGGAAAAGGTGAAACATTATGAAGAAGGGAAATTTGAATGGTACTCCTTCTTGTATTGACCAAATCCGAAAATGGTTCGAACATTCTTCCGATGTTGTTTTAAGAACAAAAACTTTTGATAATGAAGGTCGTTATTTGTTGGGATTTTTATATGCGCCAAACTTAGTGGATATGCCATTCATCAATGAAGTGATTCTGCCTACAATATCTAAAGCGGTTCAAGAAAATGGCGAATTAACAATTGATCAATTAAGCAATATCATGGAGATCAGTACGCTTAAAAAGGGCTCCGATTTAAAAGACGGAGTAGAAAGCATTCTTTTTTCAGGAGACCTGATCATTATTAATGAATCTTCCAACGAAATTTACTATACCCCATTAGCTAATTCCCCTAAGCGCAGTCCGGAAGAATCCAATATAGAATCTTCCATTCGGGGACCTAGGGATGGATTCGTTGAGAATATAGCGGATAACATGTCTTTAATTCGCCAGAGGTTAAAAACGGCATCACTTAAATGTATAGAATATACAATCGGGAAACGAAGTAAAACTAAAATATTGCTGCTATATATTGATGACATTATCAATCCCTCGATTCTTTTGGATGTTAAAAAACGATTGGATTCATTAAAGGCTGATATCATAGTCAGCAGTTACCAAGTTGAAGAACTCTTATATGATACTCAATTTTCCATTTTCCCCTTAATGGAGTATATCGGTCGACCGGATTATGTTGTTGAATCCTTGAATCAAGGGCGCTTTGCCATCCTGGTAGACGGGAATCCCACAAGCTTGATCGGACCAACGAGTATTAATCAGTTACTTTATGCTGCCGATGACGCACATGCAAGCTTTTTTTACATTAGTTTTATGCGCATCATTCGTGTAGTCTCATTATTTGTAACGGTTACGTTACCGGGATTTTTTATAGCGTTGGTTACCTATCAATTCGATCAAATTCCCTTTTCGCTTCTTGCGACGATTTCAATCACGAGACAGGGATTACCCATACCTGCTTCTTTGGAGGCATTCGTAATGATCATATTATTTGAACTATTTAAGGAAGCCGGTCTTCGCCTGCCAAAAGCTGTTGGTCCGACGGTTTCTGTATTGGGTGGATTGATTATAGGTGATGCAGCGATTCGGGCAGGGCTGACTTCACCCTCCATGCTCGTAGTAATAGCTGTTACAGTTCTCTCAAGCTATACCCTAATCAATCAGAATATCGCTGGGAATATTGTTCTTATAAGGTTATTCATATTTGCATGTTCAGCATTTCTAGGCTTGTTTGGATTCTTCATGGGAATATTTCTTATCTTGATTGTTGTAGTTTCCTTGGAAAGTTTCGGACAGCCTTTTGTGAATCCATTTTCCAAACCAAATAAATCGGACATTTTAAAAGTCTTATTCAAGCTTCCGTATGGGATGTTAAGGCAGCGGAATCAAGCTCTACAATCCAGTGATAATGAATCGCAAAAGGGGTCGGACAAATGAGAAAGCTAATTGCAGTCATGGTAATTGGCTGTCAACTTTTATTGACGACAGGCTGCTGGGGAATGAAGGAAATTCAAGCTCAAACATATGGATCCGCTCTAGGGATCGATTATAAAGAGGGTGAATTCATCTTATACTTTCAAGCATTGAATTTTGCGGATATAGCAAAACAAGAGGGGGCCACAGCATTACAAGAAAAAACTGGTGTTGTCATTGGGAAAGGTAAAGGGGAAAGTATCGAAGAAGCATTTACTGAATTAGAACAAAATGCAGCATTGCCACTTTATATCGGGCATGTTAACTCCTTCATTTTAAGTGAGGATGTAATCAATAAGAAAATGAAGGATTTCATTGAATATGTAGGGAAAGAGCCCTTATTGCGATACAATTCATGGCTGTTTGTTACAAACGAGGATATTAAAAAGGTGTTTAACGGTGATAGTTTCTTTAATCTTCCTAACTTATTCACGATCATTCAAAGGCCAGAGACCGTTATTAATGAAAACTATTTCATTTCCCCGTTAAAATTCAGTGAACTGGTTTCGAAATTTTATCAACCGGTTGGTTCCATTTTAATTCCCTCTATGGTAATAAATGAGCGTCATTACACAGACAGGGGTAAAGAAAAAAAGATACCAACGTTGAATGGCGGTTATGTTTTATCAAAACAACAGTATAAAGGGTTCGTAAGTAAACAAGATTTGACTGGTATGAAATGGGTTGGAAATAAGGCGACTGTCATGTTTTTTTCCCTGAATAAACAAAAGGTAAGTGTTGAAATCATGGACCCCAAAACAAACATCAAAGTATTGGAACAACAGAAGAAACCCTTATATGATTTAGAAGTTAAAGCAAATGGGATATTGAAACAAAATATAGACAACTTGGATATGGAAAAAATCGAAAAAAAGGTAGAAATAAAAATCAAGCAAGATATTTTGAGGACATTGGAGACGGGGGATAAAATCAATACAGACCTTTTTAACATAAGTGAAAAGGCATACAGATACCATGTCAATAAGTGGGATAATAAAATTATTAATTCCTTTGATAAGACTTCAATAAATAACATAAAAGTTAATATCCATATTGAACATAGTGAAAATTACAAACGTTAGTTTATAAGTTTCAGGTTATTGCAGATGAGGGAGTTGTGTTAGACTTAACTTATCTGGAAAATTCAGCGGCTGTTGTTGAACATGATAGGCAGAGTTGAATCCGTCCGTTGGCACTGGAGAAGAAGCGGCTTTTACATATGACGGATGACAGCAAATTCTTTCTCAGCCCCAAAAGAACTCCCGTGCCGATAAAATGAAAAAGGGTGAAATGAAAAATGAAGACAGTAATCATTGCAACGAAAAATAAAGGGAAAGCCAAGGAGTTCGAAAGCTTATTTTCTGCTAAAGGTTATGAAGTCAAAACACTTCTCGATGTACCGGATGCCCCGGATGTGGAGGAAACAGGCACGACCTTTGAAGAAAATGCGATCCTGAAGGCAGAGGCCATTGCCCATCAGCTAGGCCACTTTGTCATTGCTGATGATTCCGGATTGATTGTAGATGCATTGGAGGGCCGTCCGGGCGTATATTCTGCCCGCTATGCTGGAGAGGCCAAGAGTGATGAAGCAAACACGGAAAAAGTCCTCCGCGAACTGGAAGGCGTGCCGAAAGAGGCTAGGACGGCGAGATTTTATTGCGCCTTGGCACTAGCGTCGCCCAACCAGGAAACGATTACGGTATCGGGAACGATGGAAGGCTTTATCACGGAACAGCCTTCAGGAACGAATGGATTTGGTTATGATCCCATCTTTTTTGTAGAGGAACAGGGCAAAACAAACGCTGAATTGACAAAAGAGGAAAAAAACCAAATCAGCCACCGTGCCAACGCATTGAGGGCCCTAGATGAAAAACTTGATCTATTTCTAAAAAGGGAAGAAGGAATGTGACGATGAAAGTGCTAATAATGAGTGACAGTCATGGCTTAACTCATGAAATCAGCATGATTGCCGACCGTCATAAACAAGAGGTCGCCGCCATGATCCATTGCGGTGATTCAGAGTTGGAGAGAAATGACCCTCACATGTCGGAGTTTTTGGCCGTTGGAGGGAATTGCGACTATGATTCGGCATATCCGGATGATATTGTGGAGAATATCTCAGGCAAGCGTTTCTTCGTAACGCATGGACACCTCTATAACATAAATATGACCTTGATGAACCTATCTTATAAAAGTGAAGAGACAGGGGCGGATATTATTTGCTTTGGTCACTCCCATGCTGCAGGCTCAGAGTGGATTGACGGCAAGCTCTTCATCAACCCGGGAAGCATACGGCAGCCGCGGGGACGAAAAGAGAAAACCTATGCCATTTTGGAGATTGGAAATGACCAATTTGAAATCATCTATTATGACCTTGAAGGAAAAATCGTTGAGGATCTAAGAAATGCTTATCAAATGGAATGACTTCATGTATAATGAACAGGAAGCGTTTTTCCCCGCTTCCTGGTTCTTTAAAAAAAGAAAAAACTTTTTTTGAAAAACCGTTGACTTCCTTTTGATATCCTACTATAATAAGAAGTGTCCTAAGGGAACAGTTAAGGTAATACATAAGTTTTACCGCAACTTATATCATAAACGTCTCAGTAGCTCAGCTGGATAGAGCAACGCCCTTCTAAGGCGTCGGTCGGGAGTTCGAATCTCTCCTGGGACACTAACTTAAAAAGCCAAAACCTTCTAAAGGTTTTGGCTTTTTTACTTTTTTGGGTCGTTTAAGCTAACGAGGGTCATTTCGATTTGAATCCTTTTAACCATGAAATTTTTTATTTCATATTTATCGCAGGTGGATGACCATTTATGTCGAACTTGTAATAAATAAGGAGATGTTTAAATGAATAAAGATAGATTATTCAAGTTCATTCAAACTTCCACTCGGGGCAATTTCTTCTCAGTCGAAATAACCGAAGATGGAACAAAAGTGGTCCAATTAGCCAAAGAGTTAGAAAAAGAAGGAAGAATCAAGTTGAGGGAATGTAAACGAAAAGAAAAAGGTGTTTATCTGGAAGGAATACTTAAGTTTGTGCCTAGCTAATACTTAATGAGCTCTGCGAAGGATTTTTAAAAGGAATTTCATAACACATCCTTTGCGACAAAATGGGAATCGTAGTCTGAACAGTGAGGTGAAGGTTGAAAAAATGCATGAACGGTCGAATATTGTGTGGTTTAGGTCGATAAACTGCTCCGGTCTTCATGGTTTTGACTGTAATCCTCACTGGATTGAAGAAAATTTGCAGCGCTCCTGCCGAAACTGGCAGCCGAAACACCAAAAATGCTTGCTTTGATGCGACTTGGCAGACAGGAGCGGATATCTGAAATCAACTCCCGCTTTCTCAAATAAAAACTGTAGGCAAAAATGAACTGCCCCGTAAATGTTAGACACCAAACTAACATTTACGGGGTGTTTTTTATGGCTAATTTTTCTGCCGAACAGAAAATATTCATTGTACGACTTTACCTTGAAGGAAAGCACAGCTATATGGATCTTCAGAAAATATTTGAAGTTTCTTATCAAATGATTCAAGGATGGGTTCGTTTATACCAAATTCAAGGAGCCGATGGATTTAAGAAATCCTATACAAGTTATTCTACGGAGTTTAAAATGGATGTACTTAATTATATGAATGAAACGGGTATATCTTCTTACGACGCAGCCGCAAGGTTTAATATTTCATCTCCAGCGCTAATTCGGACGTGGAGAATAAATGTTAATGCCTATGGATTAGATGCCCTAATTTCTAAGAAAAAGGGGAGACCATCCATGAAAAAAGATATCAATCCATCCAAACAAATTGAAGGTTCGGTTAAAGAGCTTGAAGAACGAATTAAACAACTGGAAATGGAGAATGCGTATTTAAAAAAGTTAAATACTTTAGTTCAAATGCAGGAAAAATTACAACCAAAATCAAAGCGCAAGTAATTTATGAACTAAAGTCCATTTATGAGGTTGTGGCCTTAATTAAAGTCGCTGATATTCCACGTAGCACGTACTATTATTGGGAAAAACGCTTGAATCGAGAAGATAAGTATTCGAAGGTAAAAGCCACTATTCAGTCTATCTATCATGAACATAAAGGACGTTACGGTTATCGTCGTATCACAAAAGAGTTAAAAAAATATGGGTTTTCTCACAATCCAAAGACCATCAACCGCCTCATGAATGAAATGGGCGTAAAATGTTTAGTCCGTATGAAAAAGTATCGTTCATATAAGGGGCGTGTTGGTCGAATTGCCCCCCATATTTTACAACGTGATTTTCAAGCCGAGAAAATGAATCAAAAATGGGTAACAGACGTAACGGAATTTCATTTATTTGGGGAGAAACGTTACTTATCCCCTATCCTTGATTTATGTAATGGTGAAATTATTGCCTACAAAGTGATGAAACGGCCTGTTTATAAACTTGTTGGAGATATGTTAGATGAGGCGATTAAACACCTAAAACCAGAAGATACGGTCATCCTCCATTCGGATCAAGGGTGGCATTATCAAATGAAGAAGTATCAAAAAACCTTAAAAGATTCCCGCATTATACAAAGCATGTCCCGTAAGGGAAATTGTTTAGATAACGCAGTCATGGAAAACTTTTTTGGCTTGTTAAAGTCTGAATTGCTTTATCTCCAAGAGTTTGAAAGTATGGAGCACTTTGAAAAGGAATTAGATGATTATATTCATTACTATAACCACAAACGAATGAAGGTAAAATTAAAAGACCTGAGTCCGATAGAATACCGAACTCAGGTCTTAGAAGCTGCTTAAATTATATGTCTAACTTTATTGGGTCAGATCAAAAGAGTTCTATCTGAATTTTTAAACATAGTTGATTGGGCGGGTGTGCGAGACTCCTGCGGGAATAGCGAGTCCAAGGGAGACCCCACAGGCGCAAGTGCGCCGAGGGCGGACTGCCCGCGGAAAGCGAGTGCCTGGGGCAACGTTCAATTTGTACAAGCTAAAAAACTGTAGGTAAAATCGACTTACATCGAATTTTGTCTACAGCTGAGGCATCCATACTTGGATGTCTTTTTTTCGTTATCAAATTCTATTTAAGGTTTGGAGATTTTTTTTAATGATTTCACGGTTTTTGATTATTGCCGTATTCAATTCTTCGATGGGTGAACTTTTTTCATCCGCTTCACTCAGCTGCATCGATTGTTTTTGTATAAGTGATTCAATCGTATCGCGTAATTCTGGCAGTGAGACCTTGAATTGTTCGGATACATGTTGTAATGCCTTGTGTAAATCGGTGTTATGGATCGGTGGAATCGCCTCGTTTTCCTCTTTCAATAAGATATCCTCCTCTAAAGCTTATTCACGTTTATAAAGCATATTATTGGGGAAATTCGGCTTATTATTCAGGATACCATATCGGCTTAGTGCCATGGGAACCGTAAAATGGAAGGTGGAATCCCTTGTCAGCTTTATGTTATGAAGCCCTCTGACTAAGATGGCCATAATTTGCTGGAGTAATAAAAAAACAGAAAAAACATTGACATGATACAAACAAATCAATATTATGTTTATTATATTATAAACTTTATAGGGAAGTGTTTGTTTAATGAAGGACGCGGAAATGTTTTGGAGCGCATCTCAGGATGAGCTTAAACAAGGGTACATCGAAGTTGAGAATCAATATGTTTGTTTGCTGTGTGGAAATGCAGTTGAAAAGGGGATAGTATACCCGAAAGATGGAGTTCTTTATGAAGCGAAGAGGTATATGCGCATTCATATTGAACATGCACACAGCTCGGTTTTTGAATATTTGATTGATCTCGATAAAAAACTTACAGGTCTCACGGACCATCAAAACCGTCTTCTTCGCCTTTTTTACCAAGGGAAGAATGATGCTGAGGTTCAGGAGGAAATGGGAATTGGCAGTCCTTCCACCATTCGGAACCATCGTTTTGTGTTGAAAGAGAAAGAGCGTCAGGCTAAGTTGTTTTTAGCCCTGATGGAACTTTTGAAAGATAAAGATGAACACGCGCCGGCATTTATCCCGCTTCATCAAAAAGCAAGGATGGTCGATGATCGTTATAACGTTACTGAGGATGAAAAGGTGACTGTACTTAAAAAATACTTCCCTAAAGGCAGTCAGGATGCATTAAAGTCTTTTCCGCCAAAGGAAAAACAAAGGCTGATCATTCTCCGAGAAATTATGAACCGTTTTGAAAATGAGCGGAAATACGAAGAAAAAGAAATCAATCAAATATTGGGTGCCGTTTATCATGATCATGTTCTTTTGAGAAGATACTTAATAGAATATGGATTCTTGGATAGAAAGCCTGATGGGAGCCAATATTGGCTGAAGAAATGATGACTGGGGGCAAGAAAGATGGATCGTAAAAAAGAATTGAAGCAATTGTATAAAGAAACGAAGGTTGAAGCAGGGGTATACCAAATCAGAAATACGGTAAATAATAAGGTCTTTATCGGAAGCACCAGGAATTTAAAGACGTTGAAGGGCAAACAATTTGAATTGGAAGTCGGAACAAACACCAATAAAGAGCTGCAAAGTGAGTGGAACCAATATGGGAAAGATGCTTTTTCTTTTGAGGTACTGGAGGTATTGAAGCCAAAAGAAACAGGATTTTTTGATGCTAAAAGGGAATTGAAAAAACTTGAAGAAAAGTGGATGGAAAAAATACAGCCTTACGAAGAACGGGGATACAATAGAATGAAGCCCGCTGACTTGTAAGTGGCCTTTAGAGATTCTCCTTGATTCCCAGCTCCCGATTTACCTTTGATGCATTCCATTCTTATTTCTTTATGAAAAATAAGGTATTATGGAAACTGATGGTAATATATATATTAGTATTTATGATTAGGAGGTGCTGGGATGGAAAATGGAGATGGATATCTACGGGCGAAAAAAAGGGTTGAAAACCTTAAGGCGTTCTACATTCATTTAATGGTGTATGTATTCGTGAATGTCATGTTGATTGCAATTAACCTATTGACGGATCCCGGTTATTGGTGGTTCCTTTTTCCCCTTGGAGGGTGGGGGATTGGTGTTCTGATACACGGTATTACCATTCTTGCACAAGGAAACTTCGGGTCTGAGTGGGAAGAAAGAAAAATAAAAGAATATATGGAAAAGGATAAAAAGAACGGCTGAATTTGGGCGTGTTCAAAACAGGGAGTCATTTGTGGCTCTTTTTTTGTGGAAAAATAATCGGTGGATCTCACTTGTTGTAAGGTTTTAAATGGTTTAAGCTAGTAATGAGGGACCTATATGAAAAAGGGGGAAACCCTTGGAGGACCTTCACTAAATAATAATTAATCTTAGGAGTTGCGAATGAAAAAATTAGGATGGACCATAACGGGGATAGGGGCAATCCTGGCGCTGGGGGCCTTGCTTTATCCTTTGAATGTTATTGATAAAACTCTATGTATATATTTATTGCTCGGCGGTGCAGGGCTAATGTTTGTCGGGTCAATGTTCAGGGCCTTTTCGCTCCTGAAAAGATGACTGATTTTTACGTTTGATAAAAACGCTCGATTAAGGTGATGACATGGAGAAAAACCAATTGAAATATGCCCAGCAGCATCTGGCTAATGAACGCACCTTCTTGGCGTGGATAAGAACGGTGATTGCAATAGTGGGAGTTGGTTTTCTTGCGACAAGCCTGCATTTTACGATTGGTGTGCATCGGGATGCCCGGATTGACTTGATCAGCATCGTGCTGGGGATGTTTGCGTGTGCATTGGGACTTGTGATTACCGTTCTGGCGACAATCGGTTATCTTCAGAAGAAACGGCAAATCAATGAAGGGACTTTCCAGCCTTCAAGTGCGCACGTAATTCTAATCGCTGTTTTTATGGTCATATTATTATCGATGATCATTTTATATTTTGTTTTCATTTAAAACTGTCCTAACCTGAGTAGGACGGTTTTTTCAGTTTCTGCTATTATATACTTATTCTTACATCATTACGGAAAGATTTCTTCCATTGATTTAATGCCATCAAAAAACGAAAGCTTGAAAAACACTGTATTTCAGGTTATGAAAGAATCATTCAGACTTAGAAAAATTCGAAAAAAACGAGTTTGCCTGTAATTTTACGACAGTTAAAATTTGGGCGTGGATTTCCGATCCAGGCACTCGCTTTCCGAGGGCGGCCTGGGTGCGCCTGCGGAGTCTCGCACCTTCCTCTACAATCAACTTCGTTGTGAAAATCAGATATAAATCATACTACAGGAGTTGAAGGTATTGCTACTTTAGGTCCGTTGGTTTCGTGAGCTCATTTGATGAAAGATACATTTTCCGAACCCCTTCTGTCGACAAACTGAAACAATTAAAACCTTTTTATATTATTAAATACAATGTTGTCCAAGTTAAACATGGTGAAATTTGAAACCGGAAGGGTATATAAGAAGTAAGGAAAAGATCGATCGAATTTTGTCTTTTGGCTTCCTTAAAAAAAATAAACCATCATCGGTTTGTAAATAAACTTCACATGGGCAATGCTAACTTTATAACCCTTGAACGTACTTGCTTTATTCAATTTCATCACGTTTTAAATATTTGTTTAATTTCCTTTTTGTGAGATATGATAAAGAGGAACTAAAAGGAGGTCATCGTGATGGTGGATATCAAAAAAGGTGAAAGTTCTTTTTTTGTCGAAGAATCTGGTGAGAAACTAGCGGAAATTACATTCTTTAAATCAGGTGATGATGAGATCACGGTCGATCATACCGTTGTTTCTGACAAGCTTCGCGGGCAAAAGGTAGGAAACGCCCTTGTTGAAAAGGTCATAGGATTCGCAAGGGAGGAAAACCTGAAAATTGTTCCGGTATGTTCATTCGTTCAAAAACAATTTGAAAAAAATGCAGAATACGAGGATGTATTGGCTAAATGAACCAGAGGGCTGACTTAGGGGATGATTAATATCACCTATGTTCAGCCCTTTTTCATTTTTCAGATAATCTTTACACCCCCAATAAAATAATGGTAAAGCCTTTCCTCCTCCAGTTATGTTCGCATTTAATATAGGGGAGGTGCTAGGATGGCCATCAAATTACAAACCCTATTGAATCGCGCAAAGGAAAATATGGGAAGCGGTATGAACCCGGTCGTGAACGAGACGATACTCGAAGTGGTGAAATTAGCTTATGAAGCGGGGATTTTTGTTCAAATAACGGCTGGTTATCGAAGTTTCCGAGAACAAAATGAACTGTATGAACGGGGCAGAACGAATAAATCCAAGCCAATCGTGACTTATGCCAGAGGGGGGCAATCCTTGCATAACTATGGCCTTGCCGTCGATTTTGTCATCGTTGGTGATGACGGCAAGCGGACATTGTGGACAGAGGGCGAAAAGTGGACAAGGGTGGCAGCCATAGCAAAATCCCTGGGATTTGTTTGGGGAGGGGATTTTGAATTGTTCCGTGATTTTCCGCACCTTGGAATGTCAGGTGGTTTATCAACGAGAGATCTTCAAAAGGGATGGCGGCCGAATCTTGTATCAAGAGTGGCGTCAGCAATCAGTGAAATGAAGCTGAAAGGGAAAATGGATGATTCTTTTTTTTAGGAATCCGATACTAGTGACTGACATCATGTGGATGATGCGTGACAATAATCATTTAATGGGGATATCCTATGTTTTTAAAAATTAAAAATTGAAAAAACTTTTTTTATAAAATGTGGCCATGATAGGTATGTAAGCGGATACAACAAATCTTTCAATTTAGAATTATCAAAAAATTTAAAAAAACCTGTTGACTACTACCTGAAATACACGTAAGATAATCACAAATACAAGACATCAAACATAAGCGTTTCGAAAAATATGAATAATGCGAAAAGCATTGAAGAGGATAAGTAGTCTTTTAAAAAGGCAGTCACAGAGAGCCGGGTAGCTGAGAGCCGGTATTGTCCCGAAAGATGAACTCACCTTGGAGTTTCAGCTTGAACGTCAGACTAGTAGAGCTGAACGGGTGCGTACCAGTACCCGTTACCAAAACAGAGAATAGTGTAGTCTATTCAAAGTGCGCATGGAGTTTCATGCGAAAAAGGGTGGTACCGTGGAGTGGCTCATCAAGCCTTTTCACCCCTTTAACTTGCCGAGTGCAAGTACATTTGGGGTGAAAAGGCTTTTTTGTATGCTCAAAAAGCTGAAAATTCTGAATCTCGAGAAAACATTCGATTAGGAAAGCGAAGGAGGTTTTTTACGAAATGACACAAAAGTCAGTTGTTGCTGATCGGAAAAGTGGAAAGACACATTATAGTGGTGCCGAATTTCTGCTGGAAGCATTGAAAAAGGAAAATGTTGAAGTCATCTTTGGTTATCCAGGAGGTTCTGTATTGCCGATTTATGACAAGCTTTACAGTTCAGAACTTTTTCATATTTTGACAAGGCACGAACAAGGTGCGATTCATGCAGCGGAAGGATACGCCAGGATTACCGGCAAGCCGGGGGTGGTCATCGTCACATCCGGTCCAGGGGCAACGAACATCGTCACTGGTTTGGCCGATGCAATGATCGACTCTTTACCGCTAGTTGTAATTTCGGGTCAGGTAGCTACCAGTGTAATTGGCTCGGATGCTTTCCAGGAAGCTGATGTACTGGGGATTACTACCCCGATCACAAAACATAACTATCAGGTAAGGAAGCCGGAAGACCTTCCGCGCATTATAAAAGAAGCGTTTTACATCGCTTCCAGCGGCCGGCCCGGTCCAGTATTGATCGATATACCTAAGGATATGGCCATTTTGGAAGGTGTATCGACGGATGAAGAGCCAGAAATGAATCTCCCTGGCTATCAGCCAACGACCAAGCCGAATTACTTACAGATCAGAAAGCTTGTTGAAGCCGTAAGCGGGGCGAAAAGACCGGTCATTCTTGCAGGGGCAGGTGTCCTGCATGCAAAGGCCTCCCATCTATTAAAGGAATATGTCGAGCAGCAAGGCATTCCCGTCGTTCACACTTTATTGGGTCTTGGTGGCTTTCCGGCGGAACATCCACTCTTTATCGGAATGGGTGGTATGCATGGCTGCTATGCAGCGAACATGGCGTTAGCGAAATGTGATCTGTTAATCAATATCGGTGCAAGGTTCGATGATCGATTGACTGGGAATCTAGCGAAATTCGCACAGCACGCAACGGTTGCCCATATCGATATTGATCCAGCGGAAATCGGTAAAAATGTGCCGACAAAAATTCCAGTCGTCGGAAGTGCCAAAGAAGCACTCTCGGAATTGATTGCGCAAAATGGCAAGAAACCGGAAATTGATGAATGGACAACACAGCTTACTGCATGGAATGAAGAGTTCCCATTGCGTTATACCCATGAAGAAGGCGTATTGAAACCTCAGCGGGTCATCCAGATGCTTCATGAAAAAACGAATGGCGATGCCATTGTTACGACGGATGTTGGACAGCATCAAATGTGGGCAGCGCAATACTATCCATTTAACAAACCGAATTCATGGGTCACTTCCGGTGGATTGGGGACGATGGGCTTTGGCTTACCTTCGGCTCTCGGAGCGCAGCTGGCGAATCCGAAAGCGACGGTGCTTTCCATATCGGGGGATGGTGGATTCCAGATGTGCCTGCAGGAACTCTCGGTCATTGCCGAAATGAATCTGCCAATCAAAATCATCATCGTCAATAACGGTGCACTAGGGATGGTAAGACAGTGGCAGGAACTCTTTCATGATAACCGTTTCTCACACAGTATTTTTCAATCGCATCCGGATTTCGTGAAATTGGCCGATGCTTATGGAATTCCGGGATACAAGGTGACGACGGAGGAAGAAGCAAGCAACTGCCTGGATGTAGCGTTAAAGACTGATGGTCCCGTGTTGATTGATTTCCGGGTAAAACAAAACGAAAATGTCTTTCCGATGGTAGCACAAGGAAAAGGGCTAGATGAAATGGAAGGAGTTTAATCAATGAAGGGAATTCTTAGCCTCACCGTGAACAACCGGCCAGGCGTCCTTAATCGGATTACGAACCTGTTCACGAAAAGAAATTATAACATTGAAGGCATGACTGTCGGACCTTCCGAACAGGATGGCATTTCAAGGATGACCTTTGTGGTCGATGTCGATGACGAAACTGTCATTGAACAGATCACCAAGCAGCTGAATAAGCAGATCGATGTTTTGAAAGTATATGATATTACGAATCAATCGAATGTGGCGAGGGAACTTGCACTCATTAAAATATTGGTGACTACACAAACCCGAGCCGAGATTTATTCAGTCATCGAACCCTTCCGAGCTTCAGTTATTGATGTCAGTAAAGATAGCGTGACAGTCCAAATCACAGGGGAATCGGATAAAATCGAAGCCTTCATTGAACTGATCAAGCCATATGGCATCAAGGAATTGGCAAGGACAGGGACTGCCGCAATCCCGCGTGGAATGCAAATTGCACACGCTAAGAGTGCGACAATCGTATAAAACAAAAAACAAAAAACAAAAAACAAAAAACAAAAAACAAAAAACAAAAAACAAAAAACAAAAAACCAAAAACCAAAAACAAACAAAAACAATGATGAAAAGGGAGATGTAATTATTATGGCAAAAGTATATTATAACGCAGAAGCAAACGAGAATTTCTTCAACAATAAAAAGGTAGCGGTCATCGGATATGGTTCACAAGGACACGCACACGCTCAAAACCTACGTGACAGCGGTGTAGATGTAATCATCGGAATCAGAAAAGGTAAATCCTTCGATAAAGCGGTGGAAGACGGCTTTAATGTTTACACAGTGAAGGAAGCAGCTGAACAGGCAGACGTGATCATGAACCTATTACCGGATGAAACTCAGCCGAAAGTATACCAAGAAGAAATCAAACCGGTATTGCGTGCAGGTCAAGCGTTAATGTTCGCACACGGATTCAACGTCCATTTCAATCAAATCGTTCCTCCGGCAGACGTAGATGTTTTATTAGTCGCTCCAAAAGGTCCGGGACATCTTGTTCGCCGTACATATGAACAAGGTGCAGGAGTGCCGGCATTGTTCGCCATCTATCAAAATGTTACGGGTGAAGCAAGAGAATTGGCACTTGCATACGCTCGGGGAATCGGTTCTTTAAGAGCTGGCGGTTTGGAAACTACTTTCCAAGAAGAAACGGAAACAGATCTATTTGGAGAGCAAGCTGTACTTTGCGGCGGATTGACTGCCCTTGTGAAAGCTGGATTCGAAACCTTGACAGAAGCTGGATATCAACCGGAAGTAGCATATTTCGAGTGTTTGCATGAACTTAAGTTAATTATCGACCTTATGTATGAAGGCGGTATGGAAAACATGCGCTATTCCATCTCTGACACAGCTCAATGGGGAGATTTCGTTTCTGGACCACGCGTTGTGACGGAAACTACGAAAGAGGCAATGAAAGCGATCTTGAAAGACATCCAAGACGGTGAGTTCGCTAAAGGATGGATCTTGGAAAACCAAGCGAATCGTCCAGTCTTCAATGCGATCAATAATCGTGAAAACCAACATCAAATCGAAGTGGTCGGCCGTGAATTAAGAAAAATGATGCCATTCGTAAAACCACAACAAAAAGAGAAAGAAGTGGTAGCCGTTGCGAAAAATTAATATATTTGAAACCACACTTCGTGATGGGGAGCAATCCGCCGGTGTAAATTTGAATTTTACCGAAAAACTTGAAATTGCTTATCAGCTTGAAAGATTGGGTGTTGATATAATCGAAGCCGGTTTTCCGGCAGCATCCAAAGGGGATTTCAACTCCGTACAGGAAATCGCGCGCAAAATCAAAAACAGCTCTGTCACAGGGCTGGCGCGTGCTGTAAAAGGAGATATCGATGCAGCTTGGGATTCATTAAGGGGCGGCGCAGAACCAAGATTGCATACGTTCATCGCCACTTCGCCCATTCATCGTGAATATAAGTTGAAAATGTCTAAGCAGCAAGTGATTGAAAGGTCGGTTGAAATGGTTAAGTACGGAGCAGCGCGTTTTCCGATCGTACAATGGTCTGCAGAAGATGCAAGCCGTACGGAACTTGACTATTTGGCTGAAATCGTTGAAGCGGTCATTCAGGCTGGTGCCAAGGTCATTAACATCCCTGATACAGTAGGATATGCAGCTCCAATCGAATATGGCAACATTTTCAGATACCTTCGTGAACATGTTCCTTCTATTGATAAAGTTAGTTTATCTGCACACTGTCATGACGATCTTGGAATGGCGACGGCCAATTCATTGGCGGCCATCGAAGGCGGGGCTACGCAAGTCGAAGGCACAATCAACGGAATTGGTGAACGTGCCGGAAACGTGGCACTTGAAGAAGTGGCCATGGCACTCTACATCCGTAAAGATTTCTATCAAGCGGAAACGGGTCTTGTATTGAATGAAATTAAAAGGACCAGTGATTTGGTCAGCCGACTTACAGGTATGCAGGTTCCTGCTAATAAAGCAATTATTGGTGCCAATGCATACGCACATGAATCCGGCATTCACCAGGATGGCGTATTAAAAGAAAAAACGACTTACGAAATCATATCACCTGAACTAGTCGGGGTTTCGTCCAATTCACTCGTTTTAGGAAAGCATTCAGGACGCCATGCTTTCAAAGAAAGATTACAAGAGTTGAATTTTACGGTAACGGATGAGGAAATGAACTCATTATTCGTCCAGTTCAAGGAATTGGCCGATAATAAAAAGACCATGACGGATGAAGATATCGTTGCGCTGGTGCTTGAAGAGAAAGCGACGGATATCAGTTTCTATGACATGATTTCCTTACAGATTTCACATGGCACCCATCAAACGGCGACTGCGACGGTCACACTGAAAAAAGGCGATAATGAAGAGATTCAGGAAGCGGCTACAGGTGCAGGAAGTGTAGAAGCCCTATATAACACGCTTGAAAGATGTTTGGGCAAAGAGATCAACTTGCTGGACTATCGAATTCAATCGGTGGGTGGCGGAATGGATGCCCTCGCACAGGTTTTTGTGAAAATTGATTATAACGGTGTGGAAACAAGCGGCAGGGGTCTTGATCAGGACGTCTTGGAAGCATCCGCCAAAGCGTATTTGAACGCTGTTAACCGTGTGATCATCATGAAGGAACTGGAAGAAAAAGCAGTATTACAATAGGAAGGGGAGATTTCGATGAAAAGGAATATTGCGGTGCTTCAAGGAGATGGCATCGGGAAAGAAGTAACAAGAGGCGCTGTAGAAATCCTCGAAGCCGTTGCCCAAAGATATGGACACGATTTTGAATTTCAATATGGTGAGATTGGCGGAGGGGCCATCGATAGCACAGGTTCACCCCTGCCGGATGAAACAGTGGAGATTTGTAAAAACAGCGATGCGGTATTATTAGGGGCCGTTGGAGGACCTAAGTGGGATGACCAGCCTGCGCACCTAAGACCGGAACGAGGTTTGTTGAAAATCCGAAAAGATTTGAATCTTTATGCTAACATCCGTCCAATCAGCTATTATTCCAGCTTGTCGGAATCTTCTCCTCTTAAAAAGGAATTCATCGAAGATGTGGATTTCGTAATTGTCAGGGAACTAACTGGCGGCCTTTATTTCGGAAAGCCAAGTGAGCGCGTTGAAAAAGAAGGGAAAGAGGCGGTCGTCGATACACTTTTCTATCAGAAAAGCGAAATGAAGCGCATCATTGAACTTGCTTTTTCATTAGCATCGGAGCGCAAGAAAAAAGTAACATCCGTGGATAAAGCGAATGTTCTTGAATCCAGCAGGATGTGGCGTGAGACGGCTGAAGAAATTTCCAAGGACTATCCGGATGTAACCCTTGAGCATATGCTTGTTGATAATGCAGCCATGCAATTGATCAAAAACCCGAAACAATTTGATATTATCGTGACGGAGAATATGTTCGGTGATATTTTAAGCGATGAAGCGTCGGTATTGACTGGCTCGCTTGGAATGCTTCCTTCCGCCTCCATATCAACAAATGGGCCTAATCTATATGAACCGATTCATGGCTCTGCCCCGGATATCGCAGGCAAAAACCTGGCTAATCCGATTGGGACGATTTTATCGGCGGCTTCCATGCTGCGTCTATCCTTTGGTTTGGAAGATGAGGCGAAAGCAGTTGAGCAGGCGGTGGAAACGGTCCTTGAATATGGCTTGAGAACAGGCGATATCGCAAATGGCCAACCGACTATTACGTCTACCTCAGAGATGATTGCAGAAATAAAAGCAAATCTTTTAGACCAGGAAGCCATTTCCAACATCATGGGAGCTTACGCATAAACTTCTTTCACGGCCTAACATTAGGCCGTGTTTTTTAAAAAAAATACAAGATTGATCGAGGTGGGTTAGTGATGGGTAAGTCGATAATAGAGAAAATATGGGATCGCCATATTGTAAATGAAGAGGAGAATAAACCGGATTTAATTTATATAGACCTTCAATATATTCATGAAGTGACCTCTCCGCAAGCATTTGAAGGATTGAGATTAAAAGGACGCAAAGTCAGGAGACCCGATCGTACTTTCGCGACAATGGATCATAATGTGCCAACCGTTAATCGCTATTTCATCGAGGATGATATTGCAAGGAAACAACTAGAGGCGCTTGAGCAAAACTGTAAGGAGTTCGGTATCCGCCTTGCTGATTTAGACAGTCCGGATCAAGGTATCGTTCACGTTATCGGGCCGGAATTAGGGCTTACACAGCCAGGGATGACGATTGTCTGCGGAGACAGTCATACTTCCACACATGGGGCGTTTGGCTCGATTGCGTTTGGAATCGGTACGAGTGAGGTCGAGCATGTTTTGGCCACACAAACCCTATGGCAAACAAAACCCAAAACATTGAAGCTTGAGGTTAATGGCAAGCTTGGTCATGGCGTGATGGCGAAAGATGTCATTTTATATGTGATTTCTAAATTCGGCGTCGATTTCGGTACGGGGCATATCATTGAGTATTGCGGGGAAGTTTTCCGGGATATGTCAATGGAAGAAAGAATGACGGTTTGCAATATGTCGATTGAAGGCGGGGCAAGAGCAGGGCTGGTAGCTCCTGATGAAACAACGTTCTCTTATTTGAAAGGTCGTAAATATTTGCCGAAAGGCGAAGAGTTCGAGCAATGTGTTCAGGACTGGAAGTCACTTTCCAGTGATGAGGATGCTGTTTATGACCAAGAAATCATTCTTGATGGCAGCCTGATTTCACCAATGGTCAGCTGGGGGACAAATCCTGGAATGGCTAGTGGCGTGGACGGAAAAGTACCTACCTTCGCAGAAGATATCATGGATCCTAAGGAACTGAATCGAGCCATTGAGTATATGGGCCTTGAGGAAGGGATGCCGATCACGGAAATTCCCGTACAACATGTATTCATAGGGTCGTGTACCAATTCACGCATTGAGGACTTACGGCAAGCCGCAGAAATGATCGATGGCCAAACTGTTCATAAAGGGGTCCGGGCAATGGTCGTTCCTGGTTCACAAAGCGTCAAAAGGCAAGCGGAAGATGAAGGGTTGGATGAGATTTTCAAATCTGCAGGCTTTGAATGGCGCGAATCGGGCTGCAGCATGTGCCTGAGCATGAACCCTGACGTGGTTCCGGCCGGCGAGCATTGTGCCTCCACAAGCAATCGGAACTTCGAAGGCAGGCAAGGAGCTGGAGCAAGAACACACCTGGTTAGTCCGGCTATGGCTGCCGCGGCCGCCATTCATGGGAAATTTGTCGATATTAGGAATTTGAATAGAACTGAACAAGTCCAATAAGAATACGAATTAACCGGAGGTGCAGAAAATGGAACCCATTACTATATATAAAGGAAGAGCGGCGGCACTTGACCGTAAAAACGTGGATACGGACCAAATTATTCCAAAGCAATTTTTAAAAAGGATTGAGCGAAGCGGATTTGGCGAATTTTTATTCTATAACTGGCGTTTTGATGAAACTGGGAAGAAACGTCCTGATTTTGAGTTGAATCAGCCCCATAATCAAAACACGTCCATATTAATAGCAGGTGAAAATTTTGGCTGCGGATCGTCCCGTGAGCATGCCCCTTGGTCTTTGAAAGACTACGGGTTCGATATCATCATCGCTCCGTCTTATGCTGATATCTTTAAAAGTAATTGCATGAAAAATGGCATGGTCCCCATCGCTTTGACCCAGACTGAAGTAAACTATTTAATGGAGAGAGTATCGGCACCTGATTATGAGTTGACGATCGATCTTCCCAATCAGACATTGAAAGATGGGCAAGGGTTTGAAACGAGCTTTGAAATTCATCCATATTGGAAGGAAATGCTCGTCAAAGGCTGGGATGAAATTTCGATAACGCTTCAATATGATAAAGAGATTTCTGCCTATGAATCTCAAAAAAAGGCAGTATCGAGTATTTAAAAGAAAAAAGTCATTTCCCGTTCTCCTTTCTTAATTGAAAGGATGCGGGATTTTTTTTATCGGGGAAAGAAGGTATCCGCCCATATAAATTTTTGTGTTTCCAGCTATTACATGCTAAACTGTTTCTCAAAAAGCGAACGGTGAGGCGGAAAATAGGATGGATGATGAGAACAACCAAAAGAAGGCCGGAGAAACAAAGATTATCGCCTTTCCAAATCTCGGTGAGAGGCTGATAGTAAAAGGACTGGATGAGCTTGGTAACAGGAACTTTAAAGCGGCTGCACAGCTTTTTAGCCAAGCCAGGGAGTATGAGCCCGAAAATGATGAAGTTTGCATGGGACTTGTGGTCTCACTAGTTGAACTTGAGTATTACCAGGAGTCAAAAGAGTTGTGTATAGAGATGCTGAATAAAGGCATCGGCGACTATTTTCAACTGATCAATATTTATTTGATGGTACTGCTGCAATTAGGCGAGCACCAGGAAATGGTCACGACGATTGAACTGCTATTTGAAGAAAACCAAATTCCCTTTGATAAAGAGGAACATTTCGAAAAGATGCTTCAGTTCAGTAAAAGGGCCCTTGAGGATAAAAAAGAAGAGAAAGAAAGGCAAAATCAACAGCTTTCAGAGGAAATGCAGGAGGATGAACTTTTTGAAGGGAAAACGGATAATGAAATGCTTATGGTCATTTCAAAACTAACGAATATCAATATTCGACCATTTATCCCTCAAATCGAAGAATTTCTACAAAATGATGAGGGGCATCCTTTCTTCAAAACGATGCTCCTTAACATCCTTATCGACCAGGAATATAACGAGGAAATGACGGTGAGGAAATTCAATCAATCGAAGTCGGTCATCCCAAGGGAATTGAAAAGTTTGAAGGAGACGGACTTCTATAAGAAGGTAACCGGACTGGCCGAAGAGGAAATCAGTCAGGATAATCCGAGCTTATATGAAATGGTCCATAGTTTGATTGAACGTCATTCTTTTTTATTGTTTCCTTTTGAACCAGGACCTGAAAGCTTGCCTGCATGGGCAGCTGCCTACCATGCCTTGGCGGAAGAGTACATGACCGGGGAAGTTTCCGTGAGGGACTTAGCGGACCTTTACCAGGCAGATGAGGAAAGCGTTGCGGATATTCTTTCCTATATAAAAGAAATTGAAGAAATTTCTTATCCTATTATTTAAGCTATTGCTGTTGTAACAGATTGATCCTGTGGTATAATGTAGTGGTTGTAATGTATAATTCGTCTAATTTTGACGATTTCCCCATTATTTTGGGGGTATATTTGAAGGATGACTTGTTAACACTTGCAAAGCATAATCATCCAATGCTTATTATTGAAGTATATAGATTTTTGGAGGGAAACACATGTCTGTAAAATGGGAAAAACAAGAAGGTAATCAAGGCGTACTAACAATTGAAGTTGACGCTGCAAAAGTAAACGAAGGTTTAGACGCAGCTTTCAAAAAAGTAGTGAAACAAGTAAATGTACCTGGCTTCCGTAAAGGGAAAATGCCACGTCAAATGTTCGAAAAAAAATTCGGCGTAGAATCACTTTACCAAGATGCGCTTGATATCATTCTTCCAGATGCTTATGCAAATGCTGTCGAAGAAGCTGGAATTCAGCCTGTAGATCGTCCAGAAATCGACATCGAGAAAATGGAAAAAGGCGAAAACCTGATCTTCACTGCAACTGTAACAGTTAAGCCTGAAGTTAAATTAGGAGATTACAAAGGTGTTGAAGTTGAAAAATTCAATACTGAAGTAACTGACGAAGATGTTGAAAACGAATTGAAAACTTTACAAGAGCGTCAAGCTGAACTTGTCGTTAAAGAAGAAGGACAAGTTGCTGAAGGCGATACGGTTGTTCTTGACTTTGAAGGATTCGTTGATGGTGAAGCATTCGAAGGCGGAGCTTCAGAAAACCATTCATTGGAAATCGGTTCAAACTCTTTCATTCCAGGATTCGAAGAGCAACTTGTCGGTCTTGAAACTGGCGCTGAAAAAGATATCGAAGTTACATTCCCTGAAGAATACCATGCTGCTGAACTTGCAGGTAAACCAGCAGTATTCAAAGTGAAAATTCACGAAATCAAAACAAAACAACTTCCTGAGTTGGATGATGAGTTCGCGAAAGATGTCGACGACGAAGTGGAAACTTTGGCTGAACTTAAAGAAAAAACAAAGCATAAATTAGAGCATGACAAAAAACATGAAGAAGAAAACTTCATTCAAAACACTGTAATTGGTAAAGCTGTTGAAGGTGCAGAAATCGACGTTCCTGAAGCAATGATTTCAAACGAAGTTGACCGCATGATGAATGAGTTCTCTCAACGCATCCAATCTCAAGGTCTTAATTTGGAACTTTACTACCAATTCTCAGGTCAAGACGAAGAAGCTTTAAAAGCGCAAATGAAAGAAGAAGCTGAAGGACAAGTTCGTACGAGCCTGACTCTTGAAGCAATCGCAGAAGTTGAAAAACTTGAAGCGACTGACGAAGATGTAGAAGCTGAACTTGCACAAATGGCTACTATGTACAATATGGAAGTTGACGCGATCAAACAAGCTCTTGGAAACTTAGAAGGAATCAAAGGCGATCTTAAAATTAAGAAAGCAATTGACTTCTTGGTAGAAAACAGCAAAACAGTTGACGCAAAATAATTTTTATAAATAAGTAGATTTAAATATTTCCTTTAAAAAACAAGGCGCGAGTAATCGTGCCTTGTTTTATACATATTGAGAATTAGTGTAAATTTTAAATATCGGTTATTTCCTGATTGATTTTTTTTGGATTTCGGTGTAGATTAGTTCTAATACCGCATATACATATTTATACAGCAAATCCTGCTTTTAAAAATCCGAAGTTTTGGGCATGCTGGTAAAGGGCAAATACATATTGATTGATTATTGTACTTATTTAACAACTCGGACCGTGAGCATTTTTGTTACTAAACTTCCAAGAACATGATAAAATGCAAAACATACTAGGGATTTTGGAATGTTTAAGCAGATGTGTACCTAGTTTTTTTATTTACGATTAGGTACCGCTATGTAATAGAGTTGGAAGAGTATTTAAAGGGGTGAACGTACATGTTTAAATTTAATGATGAAAAAGGACAGTTAAAATGTTCTTTTTGCGGTAAAACACAAGAACAAGTCCGTAAACTGGTTGCTGGTCCAGGTGTCTATATTTGTGACGAGTGTATAGAACTTTGTACGGAGATCGTCGAAGAAGAGCTGGGAACTGATGAAGAAGTAGAATTCAGAGATGTTCCTAAACCTATGGAAATCCGTGAAATTCTTGACGAATATGTGATTGGACAAGAACAGGCAAAGAAATCTTTGGCTGTAGCTGTTTATAACCATTATAAACGTATCAATTCCAATAGCAAAGTCGACGATGTTGAGCTTTCTAAAAGTAACATCGCCCTAATCGGACCGACGGGAAGTGGGAAAACCCTTCTTGCGCAAACATTGGCACGTTTACTGAATGTTCCTTTTGCCATTGCTGATGCCACTTCCTTGACGGAAGCTGGATATGTTGGGGAAGATGTTGAAAACATCCTTCTCAAATTAATCCAAGCAGCTGATTATGATGTGGAAAAAGCGGAAAAAGGCATCATTTATATTGATGAAATCGATAAAGTTGCCCGTAAATCGGAAAATCCTTCTATTACACGTGACGTGTCTGGTGAAGGTGTGCAACAAGCTTTATTGAAAATTCTTGAAGGAACGGTTGCAAGCGTTCCGCCTCAAGGTGGACGTAAACATCCACATCAGGAATTCATCCAAATCGATACGACCAATATTTTGTTCATCTGCGGCGGTGCCTTTGATGGCATCGAACCGATCATCAAACGCCGTCTTGGTCAAAAAGTCATTGGCTTTGGCTCTGACGTGAAAAAGGATGATATTGCAGAAAAAGAATTGCTTTCCAAAGTCCTTCCTGAAGACTTGCTTCGTTTCGGATTAATTCCGGAATTCATCGGACGTCTTCCGGTAATTGCGACTCTTGAGCAATTGGATGAAGCGGCTTTGATTGAAATCCTTACACAGCCGAAAAATGCCCTTGTTAAACAATATCAAAAATTACTTGAGCTTGACGATGTTGAATTGGAATTCGAACAGGAAGCGCTAAGTGAAATTGCTAAAAAGGCAATTGAACGCAAAACTGGTGCACGTGGTCTGCGCTCCATCATCGAAGGCATCATCCTTGAAGTGATGTTCGATCTGCCTTCACGTGATGATGTTGCAAAATGTGTAATCACAGGCAGCACGATTTCGAAAAATGAATCTCCAAAGCTCGTCCTTAAAGACGGCACAACCATCAAAGGACAAGAAAAGAAAACATCTGCTTGATTTATAAGGAAAAGAAAGGCTGCCAGTTAATCCTGGCAGTCTTTTTGTTTATAGACCAAAGTTGATTGTAACGGAAGGTACGAGACTCCTGCGGGAATACGCGTACAAGGGAGACCCCGCAGGCGCAGAGCGCCGAGGGGCGGAAGCGAGTGCCTGTAGTGGAAATCAACGTTAAAACCTCAAAAAAGTAGGGTGAAACCAGTTAATTTCGAGTTGTTTACAGTCTGAGACTGCCAGTTCATTCTGGCAGTCTTTTTCTTTTCCTTTTTTTCAAATTGTTGTTGTACAGGATAAAAACGCCAATTTTTCAACACGAATTTCTTGGATAATTTCGCCCTTCCAAAGGAGATACTAACAGAAATGACAAACTAGGAGAGTGCAGGAGGGAATACGATGAATTGGACAGGATTGGCGTTGTTTATCCAGCTGTTTTTTGGGATTATTATTGGATTGTATTTTTTGAACTTATTGAAAGGCCAGCGGACACAAAAAGTTTCCATTGACCGTGATTCACGTAAGGAGATGGACCAATTACGGAAGATGAGATCGATTTCGTTAACAGAACCATTGGCAGAAAAAGTTAGACCAAGCACATTTAATGAAATCATCGGTCAAGAAGATGGGATTAAATCATTAAAAGCTGCTTTATGTGGGCCGAATCCCCAGCATGTGATAATTTACGGTCCTCCTGGGGTAGGGAAAACGGCAGCTGCCAGACTTGTTTTGGAAGAGGCGAAGAAAAATGGCAAGTCCCCTTTTAAGAATTCGGCCGTTTTTGTTGAATTGGACGCCACCACAGCCAGGTTCGATGAACGAGGGATTGCCGATCCGCTCATCGGTTCTGTGCACGATCCAATCTACCAAGGAGCCGGGGCAATGGGACAGGCAGGCATTCCGCAGCCAAAGCAGGGTGCAGTCAGCAATGCACATGGAGGCGTACTGTTCATAGATGAAATAGGGGAGCTCCACCCGATACAGATGAATAAACTGTTAAAGGTATTGGAGGATCGTAAGGTCTTTCTGGAAAGTGCCTATTATCAAGAGGAAAATCAAAATATTCCCACTCACATCCATGATATTTTTAAAAATGGACTGCCCGCTGACTTTCGGTTGATTGGAGCTACTACAAGAACACCAAATGAAATCGCACCTGCTATACGTTCAAGATGCATAGAAGTGTTTTTCCGTGAACTGGACCGGGAAGAAATAATCGCCGTGGCCAAGAATGCCTCAGATAAAGTGGGGATCACCATCAGTGAAAAAGGCTTGCAATCGATTTCGGATTATGCCCGAAATGGCAGGGAAGCTGTCAACATGATTCAGACTCTTGCAGGAATATCAATTAATGAAAACAGGACTTTCATCAGGGAAGAAGATATAGATTGGATGGCCCATAGCAGCCAGCTGACCCAAAGAATGGACAGGAAAATAGAAGCGAATTCCAAAATAGGCCTTGTCAATGGTCTTGCAGTCTATGGTCCAAACAGCGGGGCATTGCTGGAAATTGAGGTTACGGTCATGGCTGCCTCTGATGAAAAAGGTTCGATAAACATTACCGGTATCGTTGAGGAAGAAAGTATCGGCGGCGGGAGTGGCAAATCGGTTCGACGCAAGAGCATGGCGAAAGGTTCGATTGAAAATGTCATTACGGTTTTACGTTCGATGGGAGTGCCTGCCGATCAATTCGATATCCATGTGAACTTTCCGGGCGGAAGTCCAGTGGATGGCCCTTCAGCAGGAATTGCAATGGCCACAGGCATATACTCGGCCATTTATAAAATCCCTGTTGACCATACTATGGCGATGACTGGGGAAATAAGCATTCATGGCGGCGTTAAACCGATTGGCGGTGTCATTCCGAAAATCAAGGCGGCTAAACTTGCCGGGGCAAAAAAGGTAATCATCCCAGCCGAAAACATGCAGCCGCTTCTATCTGAAATCAAGGATATAGAAATCATTCCTGTTTCGAATGTGAAAGAAGTGCTGGATCAGGCACTGAAGAAAGAATTGATGTCGGAACAAATCCTCACAACCTTGGACCTATCAAAAAAAGAAAGTGTATAAAGGATATGCCCCGGCTAAAAATAGAACCGGGGCATTTTAAGGACCATATTGGCGTTCACGGCCACCCTGCCGTAAAAAATAAACACGCATTCAGGCGTGCTTTTTTATCTAATATTGGAGATAATAATAGCAGTCGAAACGTGTTAAGGTAAACGAATAGACACTTCTATATAAATAGGATAGAATTGTTAAAAGGTTGAGAACATGGGTAAATAGTTTACAACGACGATACTAAATAGATGGAGGTGTCAGGAAATGACTGATAAAGAAATCATCGTCCCCCTCCTGCCGCTTAGAGGACTGCTTGTATATCCAACGATGGTACTTCATTTAGATGTAGGCCGAGATAAATCGGTACAAGCCCTTGAGAAAGCAATGGTGGAAGACCATCTTATATTTTTGACGACACAACAAGATGTTTCGTTGGACGAACCAGGTGAAGAAGATTTATTTACAATGGGAACTTTAACAAAGGTAAAACAGATGTTGAAGCTTCCGAATGGTACAATCCGGGTGTTGGTGGAAGGGTTGAACCGCGCAGAAGTCATGGAATTTTACGATTATGAGACACATTATGGTGCCAAGATTAAAATATATGAAGACAGTGATGAAAAGGATGCTGAACATCAAGCATTAATGCGCACACTACTGGATTATTTTGAACAATACATAAAAATGTCCAAGAAAATAACCGGTGAAACGTTTTCGTCCACTTCGGATATTGAAGAGCCTGGGCGATTGGCGGATATAATCGCTTCCCATTTGCCTTTGAAATTGAAGGAGAAGCAAGAAGTGCTTGAGACCATTGATATGAAAGAGCGTCTTAGCCGTGTAATCGAGATCATCAATAACGAGAAAGAAGTTCTTTTTCTCGAGAAAAAGATCGGCCAGCGTGTTAAACGTTCGATGGAACGTACTCAAAAGGAATATTATTTACGAGAGCAAATGAAAGCGATCCAAAAGGAATTGGGCGATAAAGAAGGAAAAACAGGGGAAATTGAAGTCCTGAACGAAAAGATAGAAGAAGCGGATATGCCTGAGCATATCAAAGAAACGGCATTAAAGGAATTGGACCGTTATGAAAAAGTTCCTTCGAGCTCAGCCGAAAGTTCTGTCATCCGCAACTATATCGAATGGCTGATCTCTCTTCCTTGGACCAAAGCGACCAAAGATGACTTGAATATTCATAAAGCCGAAAAAATCCTGAACCGGGATCACCATGGTTTGGAAAAGGTGAAGGAGCGTGTGCTTGAGTATTTGGCCGTACAGCAATTGACCAAATCATTGAAGGGACCGATCCTTTGCTTGGTGGGACCGCCAGGAGTCGGGAAAACGAGCTTGGCTAAATCGATCGCTTCATCCCTGAATAGGAATTTCGTCCGTATATCTTTAGGTGGGGTACGCGATGAATCAGAAATCCGCGGACATCGCCGCACATATGTAGGGGCAATGCCGGGACGGATCATTCAAGGCATGAAAAAAGCTGGTACGATCAATCCGGTCTTTTTACTGGACGAAGTGGATAAGATGTCCAATGACTTTAGGGGAGATCCATCTGCAGCGATGCTTGAGGTGCTCGATCCAGAGCAAAATCATAATTTCAGTGATCATTATATTGAAGAAACCTACGATCTTTCCAAAGTCATGTTCGTCGCAACGGCAAATAATTTGGGATCGATTCCTGGTCCGCTTCGTGATCGTATGGAAATCATTTCGATTGCAGGTTATACTGAGATAGAGAAACTTCATATAGCCAAGGATCACTTGCTGCCTAGACAGCTTGAAAACCATGGTTTATTGAAGACACAATTGCAAGTCCGTGAGGAAGCTCTTACAAAAATCATCCGTTACTATACTCGGGAAGCCGGTGTTCGGAGTCTGGAACGACAGCTTGCAGGCATCTGTCGGAAGACTGCAAAAATCATCGTGTCCGGAGATAAAAAGCGGGTCGTCATTGCTGAAAAGAATGTCGAGGAGTTTTTAGGGAAAACCATGTTCCATTATGGACAGGCGGAGGTCGAGAACCAAGTCGGTGTAGCTAATGGTTTAGCATACACGTCGGTAGGTGGCGATACGCTGCAAATCGAGGTTTCCTTATCACCAGGTAAAGGGAAGCTGATCCTGACAGGAAAGCTTGGCGATGTAATGAAAGAGTCAGCCCAGGCTGCTTTCAGTTTTGTCCGTTCGAAAACCGAGAAACTTCAGATTGATGCGAACTTCCATGAAAAATATGATATTCATATTCATGTCCCCGAAGGTGCGGTTCCAAAAGATGGCCCTTCTGCAGGCATCACGATTGCAACAGCGTTAATATCGGCCCTTACAAATAGGCCGATCAGAAAAGAGGTAGGCATGACAGGCGAAATTACATTACGCGGACGGGTTCTTCCGATCGGCGGGCTTAAAGAAAAATCTTTAGCGGCCCATCGCGCAGGACTTACGAAAATCATCATCCCGCAAAATAACGAAAAGGATATTGATGATATCCCGGAAAGTGTCCGTAAAGCATTAACATTTGTTCCAGTTTCACACGTCGATGAAGTCCTTGAGCATGCATTGGTAGGTGTGAACGAATGAAAGTAACAAGTTCAGATATTGTCATCAGTGCTGTGAAGCCTGAACAATATCCCAATACTCCAATACCGGAATTTGCCTTGGCAGGCCGTTCCAACGTTGGGAAGTCCAGTTTCATCAACAAAATGATCAATCGAAAAAATTTGGCGCGCACATCCTCTAAACCGGGTAAGACGCAGACCTTGAATTTTTATATCATAAATGAAGCACTCCATTTTGTGGATGTACCGGGTTATGGTTATGCAAAAGTATCCAAGACGGAGCGTGATGCTTGGGGGAAGATGATCGAAACGTACTTCACTTCCCGTGACCAGCTCCGCGCTGCGCTTCTGATCGTCGATTTGCGCCATCCGCCGACAAAGGATGATATCGCAATGTATGAATTCCTGAAGCATTATGACCTGCCCCGGATCGTCATTGCCACCAAAGCGGATAAAATTCCAAAAGGCAAATGGCAGAAACACTTGAAAATCACACGCCAAACGTTAAATATGGAAAAAGAAGATGAATTGCTTCTATTCTCTGGTGAAACAGGCGAAGGTAAGGAACAAGCATGGGGAGTCCTTAAGAAATATATGTAAAGGAAAAGGGTATTCCGCATCTGGAATACCCTTTTTCATTATGGAATCGAAAATCTTCACTTTTTTCGAACCAAAAAATAAATGCCGATCGCCATCAAGGCAAAGGGCCAAAACCTTTCGATGTTCGCGGTGGTTGTTTCAACAATCCCGAAAGACGTTGTGATTTTATCATAGAATAAGAATGTGATCGAGACGATGAATATGACCATTCCGTGAAACATTCCAGAATTTGTTTTACGTGCCCGGAGAATAAATCCCAGTGAGATGATTAAAATAAAGATACCTATATCATCCGGCCAAATCTCCAGGTTCTCGGCGATGTGGAAGTGAGCCCCGAACCCAAGTAAGATGACGCCTGGCAGGATGGACTCATATTCATTACCGCTATATGCCTGGATCAGGAAGGCGGCACCGACAATACATAATAAAGTGGGCCAGCTGAAAAAGCCCGGAAAGATTTCGATTTGGGAATGTTCAAGAAAAAAATAGAGCCCGAAACCGATTAAAACGATTCCTGGGAAAATACGATGCGTTTTCATTTTATCCTCCTATGCAATTCGATTACTTGAAGTTTTTTGCCATTTTTGATATGGTACTTTTGTACACAATGTCGAAATATGTATGTAACTTTACAAATCCCGCTTAGACACCTTTTGTAGCATTGAGGCGTTTTGGCTGTCTTTTCATGGTAGCATACGTTTTCATAAACTGTTCATATTATTTGCGTGAATCCATTTTAGTACATGGTATAATTAATTTACATGAAAAATTTTGGGGGTGCAAAACAAAAGGATGCATATTCTAGCGGTTGGTATAAATTACAAAACTGCCCCTGTAGAAATTCGGGAAAAACTATCGTTTAACGAAGCCGAACTTGCCGAGGCAATGAAAGCTCTTAAAAATAAAAAAAGCATCTTGGAAAATATTATTATTTCAACATGTAACAGGACGGAAATCTATGCGGTCGGGGACCAGCTTCATACAAGCAGGTATTATATCAAGGAATTTCTTTCAGAATGGTTTAACATCGATAAAGAAGAATTTTCTAAATATCTGTTCATTTATGAAGGCGATGGGGCTGTCGAGCATTTATTTTCAGTTACCTGCGGCTTGAATTCCATGATACTGGGAGAAACTCAGATTTTGGGACAAGTACGTTCAAGCTATTTGTTAGGGCAGAAGGAAGATACGATCGGTACCGTTTTTAACCATCTCTTCAAGCAAGCCCTTACATTAGCTAAAAAAGCTCATTCGGAAACCGAAATCAATACCAATGCCGTTTCCGTCAGCTATGCGGCAGTCGAGCTTGCAAAAAAAATCTTCGGAGGCCTGAACGGCAAGAATGTCTTGATTCTTGGGGCCGGTAAGATGGGTGAGCTGGCCATTCAAAATCTGCATAGCAATGGCGCCGACAGCATTACGGTCATTAACCGCACCTTTCAGAAAGCGGTCGACCTGGCTGAGAGATTCAATGGTACGGCCAAACAGCTGCAAGAGCTTCAATGCGCTTTAGTGGATACCGATATCCTGATTACTTCCACTGGTGCAAAAGATCTTCTTGTAACAAAAGAAATGATGTCATTCGTCAATAAGCTTCGGAAGGGCCGTCCTATTTTCATGGTCGATATCGCAGTGCCGCGTGACCTCGATCCAACATTGGCCGAGCTGGAAAATGTCTTCTTGTATGACATTGACGATCTGGAAGGGATCGTGCAAGCCAATATCGAAGAACGTAAAAAAGCTGCCGAGAAAATAGAAATGATGATCGAATCAGAAATCGTGGACTTCAACCAGTGGATTAATTTACTTGGTGTGGTTCCCGTCATTTCCTCTTTACGGGAAAAATCCCTATCGATACAAAAGGAAACGATGGAAAGCATCGAAAGAAAGCTTCCGCATTTGAGCGAACGTGACAAAAAAGTCCTGAACAAGCATACGAAAAGCATCATCAACCAAATGCTGAAGGATCCGATACTTTATGCAAAAGAGCTGGCAGATGAGCCGAATGCAAAAGAGCAATTAAATAATTTCGTGAAAATCTTCCATTTAGAGGAATTGATTGAAGACCAGCTGGTTGCGGATGAAAAAGAACGGAACAGCTCCAAGTCATCCCTATTGAATCCAGTTCCTGTCCAGTAATGAGGTAGATATGGAATTACTAATGACAAGATTGCATGAAGCCACTGTTTTGCTGTATGCCATCAGTATGCTTTTATATTTTATTGATTTCCTTAATAATAACCAGAAGGCGAACAGGGTCGCCTTCTGGTTGCTTTCTATTGTTTGGGTGCTGCAAACAATTTTTTTGTTTCTGTATGTGTTGAAAACGGGAAGGTTCCCGGTATTGACGATTTTTGAAGGCCTATATTTTTATGCATGGGTCCTCATATCGCTATCATTGATCATTAACCGATTGCTAAGAGTCGATTTTACGGTCTTTTTTACGAATGTATTAGGTTTCATGGTTATGGCCATCCATACCTTTGCACCTGTTCAGATAGAATCTCAAGTGCTTGCACAGCGCCTGGTTTCAGAGCTATTGCTCATACATATCACTTTTGCGATCCTATCATATGGGGCATTCACACTTTCTTTCGTTTTTTCAGTTTTATACTTAATTCAATATGATCTATTGAAACGGAAGAAGTGGGGAAAACGCCTGCTTCGACTTGGCGATTTAACAAAGCTCGAGCATATGTCCTATGTCCTCGCAGTTATAGGTGTTCCATTATTGGTGGTCTCCCTCATCCTGGGGATTCAATGGGCTTATATAAAAGTCCCTGGGGTATCCTGGCTGGACATGAAGATCATCGGCTCATTTATTTTGCTTATTGCTTACAGTGTGTTTTTATACTTGAAAATTCGGAAACAAATGTATGGAAGGACGCTAGCCTTTCTGAATATTGGATCTTTCATGATTGTGTTAATTAACTTTTTCCTTTTCGGAAGCCTTTCAACATTCCACTTTTGGAATACATAGGAGGAAACTATGAGAAAAATAATTGTCGGTTCAAGACGTAGTAAATTAGCGATCACCCAAACGAACTGGGTGATCGATCAACTTAAAGGACTTGGGGTCCCATACGAGTTCGAAGTGAAGGAAATTGTCACAAAGGGTGACCAAATCCTTGATGTAACACTTTCCAAGGTCGGCGGAAAGGGCTTATTCGTTAAAGAAATCGAACAAGCGATGCTGGATAAAGAAATTGATATGGCCGTACATAGTATGAAGGATATGCCGGCAGTGCTGCCTCCAGGTTTGACGATTGGCTGCATACCACCGAGGGAGGACCATCGGGATGCTTTGATATCAAAGAACCATGAAACCCTTTCCGAACTGAAGCCCGGTTCCATCATAGGTACTAGCAGCTTGCGGCGTGGCGCGCAAATTTTGGCTAGAAGGCCGGACCTTGAAATCAAATGGATTCGCGGAAATATCGATACCCGTCTGAATAAGCTGAAAACGGAAGATTATGATGCTATCATTTTAGCGGCAGCCGGACTATCAAGAATGGGTTGGGAGCAGGACATCGTAACGGAATTTTTAGATGAAGATATTTGCATTCCGGCAGTGGGACAAGGAGCTCTTTCCATTGAATGCCGTGAAGACGACAAAGAACTGCTGGCGGAACTTGCGAAATTGACATGTGAAAAAACGAAAAGAACGGTTGAAGCGGAACGTGCCTTTTTGGATAAAATGGAAGGCGGATGCCAGGTGCCGATTGCCGGTTTTGCGGTGGCAAAAGATAATGGGTCCGTTTCCTTGACGGCTTTGGTCGCTGCTCCGGATGGAAAGGTGATATATAAAGAAATGGTTGAAGGTGCTGATCCAGAGGCAGTTGGGCATGCTGCTGCCAAACAGATTAGCGAAATGGGCGGTAAAGAATTGATCGATCGCGTTAAAGAAGAGCTTGATCAGTAATGAACCCAGTTCAACCTCTTAAGGATTATCAGGTGTTAATCACCAGAGGGAAAGGACAGGCAGATGGTTTAAAAGAGTCGATCGAAAAAAATGGCGGAACGCCGCTTCTTGTGCCATTGCTTGAGTTCACTCTTCCAGATCATATGGAAGATGTGCAACAGCGGTTTGAAGAGTTGCTTACATATGACTGGATCATTCTGACCAGTCAAAATGGGGTGGATTTCTTCTTTAAGCTTCTTGGAAACCAGCCTCTGAAGCTTCCGAAAATAGCCGTAATCGGCTCCAAAACAGAAGCGGCCCTGAAACGGCATGGTTATAAGGCGGATTTCGTTCCAGCTCAGTTTGTTGCCGAAGGGTTCGTGGCGGAGTTCAATACCCTGCTTGATCCGGGGGCCCGCGTGTTGCTTGCAAAAGGAAATCTCGCAAGGGCGGTTATTGCGGAGGCGATCAATGAAGCTGGAGCAATCTGTGATGAAGTGATTATTTATCATACAGTGCTTCCTCGAAGCAGTGAAAAAAAGCTGGTGCAGCTTATAAAGAACCATGAAATCGACATCATGACCTTTACGAGTTCATCGACGGTCAATCATTTTTTACAGATCATGAAAAGCCATGAATTGGATACATACATAGACCGGATCATCATCGCCTGCATCGGGCCGATTGCCGCTAAAACGGCTGAAAAACATGGGCTATCCGTCGATGTCTGTCCAGATGTTTATACGACGGATGCCATGGTTGCGGAGTTAATACGCTTCATCTTGAAAAGAAATAAAAAGGGAGGAACTTTCAAATGAAAAACATTCCATTCAATCGCCACCGCCGCTTGCGCGCAAGTGCTGGCATGAGGGCTTTAGTCCGTGAAACACAATTGCATAAAGAGGATTTGATTTATCCGATCTTCGTCATCGACGGGGAAAATGTGAAAAATGAAATCAATTCCATGCCAGGTATCTATCAGCTTTCCATGGATAATTTGGGGGCCGAAATGGATGAAGTCGTGAGTCTGGGCATTAAATCAGTCATTTTATTCGGTGTCCCTTTTGATCATGATAAAGACGAACAGGGAACAGGGGCATTTCATCACAACGGACTTGTGCAAGAGGCCACCCGCTTTATTAAAAAACAATATCCTGAAGTTATTGTCATAGCGGATACCTGCCTTTGCGAGTATACAAGCCATGGCCATTGCGGGGTCGTTGAAGGGGAAAAAATCCTTAATGACGCTTCTCTTGACCTTCTTGCCAAAACGGCAATCAGCCAGGCTGAGGCCGGCGCAGACATCATTGCGCCTTCCAATATGATGGACGGTTTCGTTGCGGCCATCCGTGCAGGTCTGGATGAAGCGGGTTATGAAGATATTCCGATCATGTCCTATGCGGTGAAATATGCTTCGGCTTTTTACGGCCCATTCCGTGATGCTGCGAATGGTGCGCCACAATTTGGCGACAGGAAAACTTACCAAATGGATCCCGCCAATCGCCTTGAAGCGTTTCGTGAAGCTGAATCCGATGTTGCTGAAGGTGCGGACTTCCTAATCGTGAAACCAGCCCTTTCCTACATGGACATCATCAGGGACGTTAAGAATAACTTTAATCTTCCGATCGTTTCCTATAATGTCAGCGGTGAATATTCAATGGTCAAAGCTGCTGCCCAAAACGGCTGGATTGATGAAAAAGCGATAGTGATGGAAATGCTGACAGGCTTGAAACGCGCAGGTTCCGACTTGATCATTACGTATTTTTCAAAAGAGGTAGCACGCTGGATAAACGAAGATAATCAATGATAAAAAAATATAACCTGTAATGGAAAAAGGGGATTGAATCATGCGGTCATATGAAAAATCGAAAAAAGCTTTTGCCGAAGCAAAAAATTTGATGCCAGGCGGCGTGAACAGCCCGGTACGTGCCTTCAAATCTGTGGACATGGATCCCATTTTCATGGAGCGTGGAAAAGGCTCGAAAATGTATGATATCGATGGAAATGAATATATCGATTATGTTCTTTCATGGGGACCGCTCATCCTGGGTCACACGAATGACCGTGTCGTGGAATCATTGAAAAAAGTAGCGGAGTCAGGTACAAGCTTTGGAACCTCTACACTGATTGAGAATGAACTGGCCAAGTTGGTCATGGAACGGGTGCCTTCGATTGAAATGATCCGGATGGTATCATCAGGAACCGAAGCGACGATGAGTGCGCTAAGGCTGGCACGAGGCATAACAGGCCGTGATAAAATCCTGAAATTCGAAGGTTCCTACCATGGCCATGGCGATTCATTGCTGATCAAAGCGGGTTCCGGCGTTGCAACATTAGGTTTACCGGATAGCCCGGGTGTACCGGAAGGCATTGCAAAAAATACGATTACCGTAGCATATAATGATCTTGCTGCAACCAAATATGCGTTTGAACAATTTGGCGAAGACATTGCCTGTATCATCGTAGAACCTGTTGCAGGGAACATGGGCGTGGTTCCGCCACAACCTGGTTTCCTCGAAGGCTTACGTGAAGTGACGACCCAATACGGAGCTCTATTGATCTTTGACGAAGTCATGACAGGGTTCCGTGTCGACTATAATTGTGCACAAGGCTATTTTGGCATCGTACCTGACCTGACTTGCCTTGGGAAAGTAATTGGCGGCGGCTTGCCTGTCGGAGCATTCGGAGGCAAGCGCGAATTCATGGAACAAATTGCCCCGAGTGGGACAATCTATCAAGCGGGAACATTGTCCGGTAACCCTCTTGCCATGACGGCCGGCCTTGAAACGCTGAGCCAATTGACTCCAGAATCTTATGATGAGTTCACCCGAAAAGGGGATATGCTCGAAAAAGGAATTGGAGCGGCAGCGGATAAGTACGGTGTTCCCCATACATTCAACCGTGCCGGCTCCATGATTGGACTTTTCTTTACTAATGAAGATGTCGTAAACTATGATACAGCAAAAACATCCGATTTAGAGTTCTTTGCTTCCTACTATAGGGAAATGGCGAATCAAGGCATCTACTTGCCGCCGTCACAGTTTGAAGGGTTATTCCTTTCAACTGCACATAGTGATGAAGATATCGAAAAAACCATTGCAGCGGCAGAACAGGCTTTTGCCAAATTAAAAAAATGATTCAAGGCTTCATGAGCTTCCGCGATATTCGATAATGATAAATTTGAACTGGCTGCCATTTTCCAAAAAACTTTTGGAGAAAGGCAGCCAGTTTTTTTTGAATTCAATCCGTATGTGTAAGAACCGAATTTAATTGGAGGTAGGTCGAAATAATTGGTAGAAAGCAGAATTAATAGGGCGTTGGGAATTAATATGGCGGTAGGTCGAGTCGGATTTTTCAAGCTGAATGTTATTCCCGCTTTATTTTAGCCTGAAAATTGAACCTCCTTCTTTTAAAAGGTTCAGGGAATATCTAAGGAGTGCTGCAAATGAAATTAAGGAATAAACAGCTTCCTGTCTTCATAGATTGATATTGGTATAGGTACCGTTTCATGAAGCTGAAAGGAGGAGTTGTCTTGTCGCAAGAAAATGAATCGTATTTACGATTTTCTTTAGAGGAATCCGTTTGGTTCCAGAAGGGACAGGAAGTGGCTGAGCTATACTCGATTTCCCTTGATCCAAATGTGTCGATTCAAGAAAGTGATCAATATGTTTTTATACGAGGCTCGTTAGATTTAAGCGGTGAATACAAAGACTCGCAAAATGGTGAAGAAGAGGAGTTTTCGCAGACCTTTTTGCCAAAGGCGGTTCAAAAGGTCGAGAGGCATCCCAATGGACTTAATGAGTTCACACACCGTTTTCCGGTTGATATAACGATTCCGAATAATCGGATTGCCTCTTTGGATGAGGTTGATGTCTCGATTCAAAGCTTTGACTATGCCATGCCAGAGCATAACTGCTTGAAATTGCAGGCGGACCTTTTGATAACCGGAATCTATAATGATTCATATGTGGAAGAACGGTTTGATACTGAGCAGGAAGTTGGGGAAACGGAGGATCAGGAAGAAACGGATGGGGAAAATGAGTCATATATTCCTTATGCAGCGGCAGTGCCGCCAATCCCGGATTTTCAGCCCGTTTTCCGTGATGAGGAGGAAGAAGAGTTATACGCGCCTTTTACTGCAGAGTCAAAACGGGTTTCTGAAGCAAATGAAGAAGAAGAAGAGGAACCGATTTATTTAAGCGATCAGCATAATGCTCCCGTTTTTGAAATTCCCGTTTCACCATATCCTGAAGAGGAGGAATGGGAAACGGAAGTGCATAGACAGGAAGAAGTCGAAGCTGTAGAGGAAGAAGTGATTGGTGATCCGCCTGACTCCACGGAAAAGGTACCTTTCATGGGAGAGGCAAAATTGGAGGAAGAACCAAGCAGGCAGGATTCCTTGGAGATTCCTAGAGTGACATTTATAGAAGAAGTAGAAGAAGAACCAAGTCAAGCAACCAATCATCAAAGTAGCCCAGTTTCAAATGTAGAAACCGAGGATGTCATCCGGCAGGAAGACGATGCCGTTGCAGCGGGTCCTATCCTTAATGAGAGTGTGAAGGTGGAGCAGGAAGAGGAATCCAATTCGTCCATAAGCGATCTATTCAAAAAGAGGGAAAGACCTGCGCCTCCGGCTAAGGAGGGTAAGAATTTCAAAGGCAGGAAACAAGCAGCGGAACGTGATGAAAAAGAAACGGCCGATCATGATGAAAAGCAGCTTTCCATCATGGATTTATTCGGACGGAAACAAGAAGAAGAACTGGTAAGGATGAAGGTTTGCATTGTTCAGCAAGGGGAAACGCTTGATGACTTGGCTCAGCGATATGATGTTACGGTTCAATCGATACTTTTCAGCAATGAATTGGAGTCGAATCAGAACGTCCATGAAGGGCAAGTCATTTATATACCGAAGGCGGTTGCGTATAAGAATTGACCGGGACAGAGAGCGGGGCATATGCTCTGCTCCTGTTTTTTAAATGCTAGAGGAATCGGATTGTTTAGTTTTTTTAGAGAAAGTGAGTGAGTCTCGTGAGGGAAAACGAGAATCAGCAGCCTGCCAATCGGGATCGGGACACGGAGACCGTATTGAAGGAATATGCCATGTATGTACAATATATTGAGGACTTTGGGCGTGTGAAAAAAGTATACAGTGATCGCGGTACATTTGCCTTGAAATCCATGTTACCGCATAACGGCATTGATTTTATCAAAAATGTTCAAAAACTGTACCATCGCGGCTATAATCGAATCGTTCCCATTTATCAAACGATGGATCAGCGTTACGCCGTTCTTCATAATGGACGTTTGTATTACCTGATGCCCTGGCTCAATGATGAAAGGGACGGGGAGCGCGATGAAAAGCATAAGCAATTGTTCAGGGAGCTTGCTCGGATGCATACACTTTCCGTTAAGGAAATACAAGTGGATATTGAGGAACGGGAAGCCCATTATGAGCGGACGCTTGATGCCTGGAATAACGAAAAGGAATTTATAGAAGAGTATATTGTCAGCTGTGAAAAGAAGTGGTATATGTCTCCATTCGAACTGACGGTTTGTTCTTTCTACACTGATATTTCACAGGCTCTGAAGTACTCGATCAAGAAGTTTGAAACCTGGTATGAAAAAACGAAGGATAGTGAAAAGGTTCGAACCGTGGTAACGCACGGAAAGGTTTCTTTGAAGCATTTCGTTTATGATGAGCGGGGATATGGCTACTTCATCAATTTTGAGAATTCGAATACGGCTCCGCCGCATTTCGATTTACTGCCATTTCTCGTTAAATCGGCCAGGACCTATCCTGTCCAAAGCGATGACTGTGTTGACTGGCTATATAACTATTTTCGTTATTTTCCGTTAAAAGAAGAAGAATTATTGCTCATGCAAAGTTATCTGGCATTCCCTGGATCAGCTTTGGAATTAGTGAAGGGTTATTCCGATGGCAGGAGCCATCGTTCAGAGCTTGATAATGTCACGCAACTGCAGCGGCAATTTTGGCTATTGAAAAATATTGAATATATGGTGATGAGAATCGAAGAAATCGAACAGAAGAAAAAGGCCGCTGCCGAGGCTGCCAAAGAAGAACAATCACCCCCAAGCTAAATATACATGATTGGATCATCTCCAGTCATGTATATTTTTTTGCTGTAAGGGAATAATTAAATCCATTCGAAATACAAAGACATGGCCAGGAAAATAAACGCGATAAGCAGGAGCATATCGAAGAAAGTCGGGAAAATCAGCGTACGTAATCCTTGGAATACGATAAAGGGGACGATGAACTGCTGGCAGACACCGCGGAATTTTTTCACCCAAGGCGGTAAAGTATAGGGAGTATATCTTCGCTTCATAATATTACCTTCCTTTTTAGGACTTCTTATATTCTATGGGTGGGCAGTGAAAAAGGTGAAACAGCCGTCACATTCACTGTTCCTGGAGGATAAAATAAAGAAAATGAACATGAATGCATCAAATGGGATGATTCCTGAGAAAGTAAGCGAAAAGATGATTGACTGGAGCCCCATGTTTTTTGTACTATATACTATATGCATTCAATGTTTTTACATATGAATATAAATCAATGCAAAGACCGGAAATAGTAAGATGAAATGCACTTTTCAGAGAGGAAACCAAATTGGTGCGAGGTTTCCAGGCAGCAGCATCCGAAGTCGTCCGCGAGCAGTCTTCGTGAACTTCTTAGTAGCGAAGGCCGGTGAAGAGCCGTTATCCGATTTGAGAGCCGAAAGGGATTTTTTTCTTTTTCGGAAAAAAGGTGGCACCGCGAACAACTTCCTTCGTCCTTTTGTGATGATGGAAGTTTTTTTTATGCCCAAAAAGGAGGAAATGATATGGAAGAGAACCAAATTTCTATGCCGACTAAATATGATCCGCAGACGATAGAGAAAGGCCGCTACAAATGGTGGCTTGATGGAAAGTTTTTCGAAACGACAGGTGACGATAAAAAAGAACCATATACGATTGTCATCCCGCCGCCTAACGTTACAGGTAAGCTGCATCTTGGCCACGCTTGGGATACGACACTTCAAGATATATTGACACGCATGAAAAGGATGCAGGGCTATGATGTTTTATGGTTACCAGGCATGGACCATGCAGGTATCGCCACTCAAGCGAAAGTAGAACAGAAACTTCGTGCGGATGGCGTGAGCCGTTATGACCTTGGGCGTGAAAAATTCGTGGAAGAGACATGGAAATGGAAAGAGGAATATGCGAGCCATATTCGTGAACAATGGTCAAAGCTAGGTCTTGGACTTGATTATACACGTGAACGTTTCACTCTGGATGAAGGGCTTTCAAAAGCAGTGCGCGAAGTGTTCGTTTCGCTTTATAACAAGGGCTTGATTTATCGCGGCGAATACATCATCAACTGGGATCCATCAACGAAAACGGCGTTATCCGATATCGAGGTTATTTACAAAGATGTGCAGGGCGCATTTTACCATATGAAATATCCATTGGTTGACGGATCGGGTGAAATTGAAATTGCCACCACCCGTCCAGAAACGATGCTTGGCGATACTGCTGTTGCTGTACACCCTGAAGATGACCGTTATAAACACTTGATCGGCAAAAAGGTCCGCTTGCCAATTACAGGCCGGGAAATCCCGATTGTCGGTGATGATTATGTCGATATGGAATTCGGTTCAGGCGCGGTCAAAATTACTCCTGCTCATGACCCGAATGACTTCGAAATCGGGAACCGTCACGATTTGGAGCGCATCCTTGTCATGCATGAAGATGGCTCGATGAATGAAAAGGCCGGTAAATATGAAGGCATGGACCGTTTTGAATGCCGTAAGCAAATCGTCAAGGACCTTCAGGAAGAAGGAGTACTCTTCAAAATCGAAGATCACCTTCACTCAGTAGGCCATTCAGAGAGAAGCGGTGCTGTTGTTGAACCATATCTTTCGACGCAATGGTTCGTTAAGATGCAGCCGCTGGCTGATGCTTCCGTTGAGCTTCAAAAAGGAACCGATGAGGAAAAAGTTCATTTCGTACCGGACCGTTTCGAGAAAACGTACCTGCATTGGATGGAAAATATCCGCGACTGGTGCATTTCCCGTCAGCTTTGGTGGGGTCACCGCATTCCCGCCTGGTACCATAAAGAAACAGGTGAAGTGTATGTAGGTCATGAAGAGCCTGCGGACGCTGAAAACTGGGAACAAGATACAGATGTGCTTGATACATGGTTCAGCTCGGCATTATGGCCATTCTCGACTATGGGCTGGCCTGACAAGGACAGTGTCGATTTCCAACGTTACTATCCAACCGGGGCACTTGTGACAGGCTATGATATCATTTTCTTCTGGGTATCGCGGATGATTTTCCAAGCTCTTGAGTTCACAGGTGAACGACCATTTGAAGATGTGCTGATCCACGGTCTGGTTCGTGACGAACAGGGGCGCAAGATGAGTAAATCGCTAGGCAATGGTGTCGATCCGATGGATGTCATCGATCAATACGGTGCCGATTCCCTGCGTTACTTCTTATCTACGGGCAGCTCGCCAGGCCAGGACCTCCGTTATAGTACGGAAAAAGTCGAAGCAGTTTGGAATTTCTCCAATAAGATTTGGAACGCATCACGTTTTGCTTTGATGAACATGAATGGCATGACGTATGACGAAATCGATTTAAGCGGTGAGAAGTCTGTTGCCGATAAATGGATCTTGACGCGTTTGAATGAAACGATTTCCAACGTAACCAGACTTGCGGACCGTTATGAGTTTGGTGAAGTGGGCCGTGTGCTATACAACTTCATTTGGGATGACTTCTGTGACTGGTATATTGAAATGGCGAAGCTTCCGCTATATGGAGAAGACGAAGCGGCTAAGAAAACGACGCGCTCGATCTTGGCGTATGTACTGGATAACACAATGAGATTGTTACACCCGTTCATGCCATTCATTACCGAAGAAATTTGGCAGAACCTACCTCACCAAGGTGAGTCCATCACTGTTGCCGCTTGGCCGGAAGTGAATGAAGAGTTGACAGATACAGCTGCAGCCGAGGAAATGAAGCTGCTTGTTGAAATCATCCGCTCCGTCCGTAATATCCGTGCTGAGGTGAACACACCGCTAAGCAAAAAAATCAATTTGATTTTAAAAGCGAAAGATGAGGCCATCTTAGCGACATTACAGAAAAACAGCAGCTATATCGAGCGTTTCTGTAATCCTGAACAATTGACGATCGGAATCGAAGTCGAAGAGCCTGCTCAAGCCATGACAGCTGTCGTAACTGGTGTAGAACTAATCCTTCCGCTTACAGGACTGATCAATATTGACGAAGAAGTGAAACGTCTTGAAAAAGAACTCGACAAACTTAATAAAGAAGTTGAGCGTGTACAGAAAAAATTAGGCAACGAGGGCTTCGTTAAAAAGGCGCCGGCAAGCGTCATCGAAGAAGAACGTGCCAAGGAAAAAGACTATAGCGAAAAACGCGACTCTGTAATCCACAGGATCAGCGAACTGAAACAACTGTAAAACAAAAGGATGAACCAGCTTGAAGCCGGTTCATCCTTTTTCTGTTTAAAAGCTATTTAAGAAGAGGATATGCTTTCTTTTATGAATGTAAGGTACTCCCATACGATATTCATATCACTTAGTGCACTTAGTGTCCGGCTCCCGACGACATCCTCAATTTCGTTCAGCATGAGGCTGCCATCTTCGGCAAATATGAAATCGATACCGACCAGGCCGAAATCAAATGATCTCATTACTCTTTCAACAAGGGCTAATTCAGATGCAGTCAGCTCATATAGCGAAGCCGATCCGCCCAGCGTATAATTTGCCTTGAAACTGGAAGCGGATTCCCTGAGTACAGCAGCCTTCACTTTATTACCAACCACAAAAACGCGGATATCCCTACCGAATAAGCCAGGTTTTTGGACTATCCAATTCCCATCATTCAGTTGGGCAAGATCATCGGCATGCTCGATTAGAAATACTTGTTTCCCGCCGCGGCCGCTAGTTTCTTTAGCAATGAAAGGGAGCTCCATGTCATTAGCACCCGGCCTTCCGTTACAATAAACGGTATCGGCCATTGGAATCCCCAGCGAGGACAAATATTGATGCGTCTTTGCTTTGTCATTCGCGATTTCCGATACGAAGGAGGAGTTAAAGCAAGCAATCCCCAATTGCTCAAGTTGCTTTGTAAAAAAAGGATCGATGGTCCGGACGATGGCAAAGTCCGGCAATGAAATTGGCTGCATTTCATGTTCAACATATAACTTGTTGAAACGATGACCGATCCTAAGGTCTTCCCGAAAGTGAAAGTGTAAATCAAGATCAAGCTTACTGGCTTCGTCAAGCATCCAATCTATGTATCCTTTATTTTTCAAGGCATCCTCACGGTTATAAATCAACCAGCCTGCTTGTTTTTTCATCAGGTGCACTTCCTTTTCCTAATTCTTTCAAGATATAATCGAACATGCTATCGGCGATGTTGATGCCAGTACATTCATAAATGTTCAATAAATGCGAATTTGAATTCACTTCGCACAAAAGCGGACCTTCTTCACCAAACAGCAAATCGACACCAGCGAAGGCGGCACCCAGAATTTGCGCACATCGAATGGCAAGTTGTGCTTCTTCACTGGTGGGGATATATGGTGCAGCCTGCCCCCCGGCAGTCATATTAGCTCGGAAGTCCTGCTCGGAATGACGTTGCATCGCTGCTATGACTTGATTGCCCACGACATTCACGCGAATATCCCGACCTTTACTGTGCTCGATGAATTCCTGGATGATAAATGGTTTGTGGCCAAGATCACGGATCGTCTTCAGTAACTCATCCTCTGTTTGGATTAAATATACTTGTTCCCCAAAAGAACCGTATGCTTCCTTAACGATAAGAGGATACCCGAGTTCATTGCCGATTTGGATAAAAGCATCCATATTGACCCTTTCAATCCCTTCGTACGTAAAAGGGGGAAATATGGTTTTCGGCATCGGTATCCCATGCCCTGTTAAGGCTTGATGTGTTTTTGCTTTGCTGTCGCAAATATCGATTGCTGCACTGCTGTTATATACGGGGATGCCGATCAATTCCAAATGGCGCGCCAAATGAATGTCTTTATCCATGAACAGAACAAAATCCGGCAGCTTATCAAAGGTTCCTTTAAGCAGAGGCACTCCTTTTTCGATTATGGGCATGAGATCTGAATTGCGGATAAGGGTTGCCGTGATATCTTTCCTTTCAGCAGCCTCTTTAATGAACAAAGCTAAACTGGAAAACTTATCATGCTGTAAATAGCCGTTGACGACAATCCAACAGTGGAAATCTGAAGGTTTCATGGTAAAACACTGCCTTTCATCTAGGTTAATCGTTCATATATTGATAAAATAATCTTAACGCATAAGAGCGGTATAAAGAAAGAGGAGGCTCCACGATAATGGTTACAACCATGAAAGAAATCAATCAATTTTTTGAACGGCGCCAAGTTCGATTGGGCATGAATTTTGGACTGTCACGGATGGAAACATTGTTATCTGAATTAGGCGACCCGCACAAGGAGCTAAAGTATATTCACATTGCAGGGTCCAACGGGAAAGGATCGACACTGCAATATATTAAAGAAATTCTGCTTGCACAAGGAATTCGGGTCGCTTCCTTCACTTCTCCTTATTTAATACGGATGAATGAACAGCTGAAGGTAAATGAGGATGAAATCAGTGATCAGGAATTCATCGATGTTTTCCGGAAGCTTTGGCCGATCATCCATGAGATGGACAGCAAGGGGAATGGTCCCACTCAGTTCGAAATTTTGACTGCCATGGCATTCTCTTATTTTAGCAAAAAGGAAGTCGATTTGGTTTTGATGGAAACCGGTTTAGGAGGCAGACTTGATACAACGAATGTCATCCAGCCGTTTCTTTCGATCATTACCTCGATCTCTTTGGAACATACGAACATCCTGGGTAACACACTTGGGGAAATTGCTTTTGAGAAGGCAGGCATCATAAAAAGCGGGGCGCCGGTCATCAGCGGAGTCACAGCCGGGGAACCAGCAAAAGTAATTGAAGAAAAAGCGTCAGCTATAGGCGTACCTTATTACCAATTGGGTAAAGAATTTCGTGTTAGCAATATGAAGCGAAGTGAACGTGGGCAAAGTTTCTCATTTTCGCTTGCCGACAGGTCAATCGAAAATGTGGAAATGCAGATGCTGGGCCGTCATCAAATGCAGAATGCGGCACTGGCCATTGCTGCTGTCACAGTAGGAATGGAAAATATCGATGAAAAAAGCATCTTTGAAGGAATAGGGGCAGCGAAATGGGATGGACGCTTTGAAAAAATATCGGATGAGCCATTGGTGATCATTGATGGTGCACATAATCCTGCTGGAATCGACGTACTGAAGGAAACGCTAAAAGTGCATTACCCCGGCTATAAGTACCGATTCGTATTCAGTTCATTTAAAGATAAAAACTATTCCGAGATGCTTCATGGACTGGAAACGGGGGCGATGGAAATCATCATTACCGAATTCGACCACGAACGGGCGGCGGATGCGAAAACGCTTTATGAAAAATGCAGTCATCCAAATAAAAGTATAAACAAGGATTGGCAGGCGGCGATAACGGAAGGCAGAAGGAAAACGGGGGATAAAGAGATCCTTGTCATTACAGGGTCCCTTCATTTCCTATCACTTGTGAGGGAGTTCCTAATCAGAGAAGATGCCTAAAGAATGTGCATAACGTAATGAGGCACTTTATCATGGAAACCAAAGCCTAAGAACCAACGGTAAGCCATATTTGTTTCAACTTCTTCAATTGCTTTATGCATTGAACGAATACCGAGGGTAAATCGAATGAAAGTCAGTTTGGCTAATATAACTGGATCAATACTTGGGCTTCCTATCTCTGAATATATATCTTTCACCAAATCATAAATGAAAGTGAAGTCAATGGCAGCCTCCATTTTACGAACCAAATGATTCGCCGGCACCAGTTGATCTAAAGTAATCATTTCAAGTTGGCCTCGCTGAATAGAATAATGTTTCGAAAGCATCATCTTCACCTGGCAAAAGGGGTTCTATCTATAAGTTAAAACAAAGTTGATTGGAGCGGGTGTTCGAGACTCCTGCGGGAAAAGCGAGTCCAGGGGAGACCCCGCAGGCGCAAAGGCGCCGAGGGCGGACCGCCCGCGGAAAGCGAGTGCCTGGAGTGGAAATTAACGTTCAAATTGCACAAACCCCTAAAAAACTGAAGACAAACTCTATTTTCATCGAGTTTGTCTCCAGTCTGAGAAAAGGATCTTTTCAAAGGTCCTTTTCTCTTGTTAAAGAGCCTCTTGGAAAGAAAAAACTCCAATAGAGTGATTGATAACAAATCACCCAGTTTATTTGTTAAAATATGTTTATATATTGCATTCCATATGAATGTTGAATAGTAGGATCTGTTTAATAAAATGACGGGAGGGATGAGCATGAAGAACCCAATGGTTAATTACATAGCGGAAGGGACTTTTATATCAGGGTTTCAAAGAAAGGCAATCGAATCCTCATGCACTTTGTATAAATGATGGCTATCCATATCTATCTCTTCGTATTGGGCTTAATTTTAGGCTCATTCTTTAACGTTGTCGGTTTAAGTGTTCCAGCTGGTCATTCATTCGCGAATCGTCGCTCCGCCTGCCCTTCTTGCGGGCGTACATTGACATTCTTCGAGTTGATACCGGTTATTTCTTATATGTTGCAAGTCGGTGAATGCCGGGGCTGTAAAGCAAGGATATCCCCCCTTTATCCGGCCGTGGAAATGCTGACCGGTGTTTTGTTTGCCTCTGCTCCGATATTCCTTGGCTGGTCGGGCGAACTGTTGGTTGGCTGGATATTGATTTCATTATTTATGATCATCTTCGTGACTGATGTCGCCTATATGCTTATACCCGATAAAATACTGCTTTTCTTTATAGTGATTTTTATTGTTTTAAGAGTCTCATTTCCACTGACGCCCTGGTGGGATTCAATTGTCGGGGCAGCGGTTGGTTTTAGCCTGCTGTTATCAATCGCGGTCGTGAGTAAGGGTGGCATGGGTGGCGGTGATATCAAGCTGTTTGCAGTGATTGGCTTCGTATTGGGAATGAAGATGGTGCTGTTATCTTTGCTTTTTGCGTGCTTTTATGGGGCATTGCTTGGCATCATCGGGTTGCTGACCGGAATCTTAAAAAAGAAAACCCTTATTCCTTTCGGACCGTATATCGTTTTTGGGACATTGACTGCTTATTTTTGGGGCGATTCGCTATTATATTGGTATGTAACATTTTTAAGATGAGCTTAAAGGACCATCCTGATCCAAGAGGAATTTGTCAAAAATCACCTGAACAATGGCTCAGTAGGGAACCATCCCCATTTGGAGGCAAGAGATTATGGAATGATAGAGGGATGTATGTAATTGGTGAGAGGTGATATGGAATGGTTTCATGAAGCAATAGTACCAGTACCTGAATTCCTTTTTTGTTACCCATATATGAATAGGGAAATTTGACGAAACCTATTAATGACAAGACGACAAAAGTCTTGTTATTTTTTTTTACCTCTATGTTAGGATGAAAAAAATGATCTGGAGGGGAGGAAAAAAATTGGGCAAGCCGGAACAAAGCAAGGGTGTAACGATTAAAATAAATGGGGAAGAAAAAGTATTTGCCGATAAAAAAATTGAAAGTCAAGAGGCGGCGAGTAAGGAGCAGGAACAGGAACAAACTGATGAGAGTTTCGAATGGATACTCCCTGAGGATTCAAATGAAAGCAAGATTGTATTGGTACCCACACCGCCAAAGAAGAAAATGCCGAAGCTCATCGGTTTTGGTACCGGGTCACTGAAAAGCTCGGATAAAAGACCGATCAAGACATTCATGATCGCAGTCATTTGTGCTGTGTTTTTTGGGTCGATTCTTGGCTTGATCGCCGTTAAAACGATTACAAAGGAAAAAGCCGAAGTATCTTCGGTCGAGACCCCGATTCCAACTGAAGCCACCGTTGAAGATAAAAAAGCGGCAGTGACTGAACCGGGAAACCAGCTGAAGACATTCCTTGTACAGGGAGGAGTATTCAGCAGCGAGGATGCGGCAAGGCAAATTCAAAAGAAAATCATTGAAAAGCAGGTTCCTGCTGAAATCTTCAAATTGGAAGAAAGCTATTATCTATTTCTGGGATCGGCAGAGAGTCTAGCTGCAAGTAAAGAACTGGCCTTGTTCTTAAAGTCATATGATGTGGATGTATATTGGAAGGAAATCAATTTTGAAGCGGCCGGGACAAGCCAAGAAGATGAAAAAACCCTCGACAAGATGAAAGCAGTATATGCTTCGTTGGCAGAAACATCCGCAACAAAGCTTCGCGGAAAGGCAGGGACGGTAAACGGGGAAACCCTGAAAAAAAACATGGATGAACTGAAGGCGGGGAAATTATCGCCGGCGTTTTCAAAGATGAACGATGACCTGACTGCTGCGGCAAAGTCGATTGATGAATATGAGACATCCAAAAATGAAGAAAAGCTATTCCAGGCTCAAGAAAGTCTTCTGAATTTTTTATTGAATTACCAAAAGTAAAGAAAAAAAGGGGGGCTGCCTAATGGGACAAGCCTCCCAATATGAAACCCTCTGTGACACCTTTTTTATTTTCCGGGAAATACTTACAGGCATTTGTCGATTCCTAGTAAACAATAATTGTGGATTGCACCATTATTTGATAGGATAGATATGTATCTCCCTATGTAAAGAAAGGTGACTTTTATATTATGCAGCCATTGATTTTAGCTTCTTCATCACCACGTCGTAAAGAACTTCTGCAATTTCTTCAAATCCCCTTTGAAAGCATGAATTCCAATGTTGATGAAAGTATTGATGAAAACATGTGTCCTGATTCAGCGGTGAAAGAACTGGCATCCCGTAAAGCGGAAGCCATCGCAGCAAAATTTCAGGATAGCTGGGTAATCGGCTCGGATACCGTTGTAGTCCTTGATGGTGAGATCTTGGGTAAGCCGGTAAGCAGGGCAGACGGAAAAAGAATGCTGGAAATGTTATCAGGACGGACACATGAAGTATACACAGGTGTCGTCATCCTGTTCGGCAAGCATCGCAGAGTATTCGCAGAAAAAACGGAAGTGACATTTTGGGAGCTGCCAGAAGCTGAAATCGAACGATATCTGGATAGCGGGGAACCTTTTGACAAAGCTGGCGGCTATGGGATTCAAGGATACGGATCTCTTCTTGTCAAACAAATCAAAGGGGACTATTTCTCAGTCGTCGGGCTTCCGGTCTCAAGGCTGGCCCGGGAACTTAAAGCGATGCAGGAAGAGTTAGGATAATCTGATTTCCTCTGGCATCTTCCCTTTTCTAAGGAAGGGTTGATCTTTTGAGCGAAAAAATGTTAATACGGGATTACCCGAAAGAAGAGAGGCCGCGCGAAAGGTTTCTACAGGACGGGCCGCAAAGTCTTTCCAATCAGGAATTGCTTGCTTTGCTATTGAGGACAGGATCAAGGGAAGAATCAGTCCTGCAACTATCCGGCAGACTTATCAATTCCTTCAAGGGCCTGCGCCTGTTAAAAGAAGCCTCAGTGGAAGAACTGACCGTGATTAAAGGGATTGGTGAAGCAAAAGCGATACAAATCCTGGCCTCCGTCGAACTTGGCAGGAGAATTAACAATTTGAATGACCAAGACCGTTATGTGATTCGATCTCCTGAAGATGGAGCTAATTATTGCATGGAGGAAATGCGGTTTTTATCACAGGAACATTTCGTCTGTCTCTATTTAAATACGAAAAATCAAGTGCTACAAAAAACTACGGTATTCATCGGGAGCCTCAATGCCTCGATCGTGCATCCGCGCGAGGTCTTTAAAGAGGCTTTCAAAAGGTCAGCTGCCTCTATCATATGTCTTCATAACCACCCCTCCGGAGACCCCTCTCCCAGCAGAGAAGATATTGAAGTGACGAAAAGGTTAGTCGAATGTGGTAAAATAATCGGGATTGAAGTATTGGACCATATCATCATCGGGGAACATAAATATGTTAGCTTGAAGGAAAAAGGTTATTTATGACACTATCAAAATTTTTGACGATACGATATAATATTGTTTATGATTTTTAAAAGAGGAAACTTTTTCAAAACTCTTATTGTCAAAAAACGACAAATTATTATTTGAACTTATAAAAAGGCATTTTTGTTTACGAAAGGGAGATACCATAATGTTTGGAATTGGAGCAAGAGATATAGGGATTGATTTAGGAACGGCGAATACGCTTGTATATGTGAAGGGAAAAGGCATCGCAGTACGTGAACCATCGGTTGTAGCGGTGCAAACAGATACAAAGCAAATCGTTGCAGTCGGAAACGATGCGAAAAACATGATCGGCCGTACACCTGGTAACGTGGTTGCCCTGCGCCCGATGAAGGACGGAGTAATTGCCGATTATGAAACGACGGCTACCATGATGAAGTACTATATGAAGGAAGCTCAAAAGAAGGGCGTATTCGGCAACAAGCCATATGTCATGATTTGTGTGCCTTCTGGAATTACGGCAGTCGAGCAGCGTGCAGTCATCGATGCAGCAAGACAAGCTGGAGCCCGTGACGCATATCCTATCGAAGAACCGTTTGCAGCAGCGATCGGTGCGGATCTTCCCGTTTGGGAGCCTACAGGCAGCATGGTCGTTGATATCGGCGGAGGAACGACGGAAGTGGCCATCATTTCCCTTGGCGGAATCGTTACAAGCCAATCGATCCGTATTGCCGGTGACGAAATGGATGATGCCATTATCGTTTACATCCGTAAGAACTACAATTTGATGATCGGTGAGCGTACTGCTGAAGCGATCAAAATGGAAATTGGTTCTGCTGGAGACACCGAAGGCGTCGAAAACATGGAAATTCGCGGCCGTGACCTATTGACTGGATTACCGAAAACGATCGAAATTACAGCTGAGGAAATATCCAAAGCATTAAGCGACACCGTTTCTGCAATTGTGGATTCCGTGAAAAACACTTTAGAGAAAACACCACCTGAATTAGCCGCTGACATCATGGACAGAGGCATAGTACTGACAGGCGGGGGTGCTTTGCTGCGCAATTTGGATAAAGTCATCAGTGAAGAAACGCAAATGCCGGTGATCATCGCTGAAAATCCGCTGGATTGTGTTGCGATCGGAACGGGAAAAGCGCTGGACCACATTCATTTATTCAAGACTAAATCAAGAGATTCGCGATAAGCATTACTTCTCAAATAGGGCCGGCTCAACAAAAGGTGCAATTTTGAGCCGGTTTTCTTATGTTTTGCTGTTTCATTAAATCCATAGTGTAATTTTAAAAACCATAGAGTAAATTTTAGATAGAGGTGTAATCACCATGCCACAGTTTTTTAATAAAAAGCTCCTTCTCTTGCTCGTTAGTATTATCGTTCTCGTGGCATTGATCGGTTTTTCATTAAGGGAGAGAGAAGAGTTGACCTGGCCGGAGCAATTCCTGAAAGATACGACAGGCTGGGTCGGAAATGTGTTTAATAAGCCAGTATCGGGTATAACAGGTTTTGTAGGGGGCTTAAAAGACCTTCAACATACATACGATGAAAACAAAAAATTGAAAGCCCGCTTGGATGAATATGTATTATTGAAAACCCAAGTCCAAGATTTAAAGGAAGAAAATGAAGAACTTCGCGACAACCTCAAAAAAGAAGATGACCTGCGGAAGTATTCGCCCACTCAGGCGACTGTCATCGGACGTAATCCCGACCGCTGGCATGAAATGCTGACGATCAATAAAGGGAAGCGTAATGGGGTAGAAAAAAACATGGCGGTCATCACGTCCAATGGGTTAGTCGGTAAGGTGAAATCAGCGACGGATTTCACGGCCTCGGTTCAACTTTTAAGTTCGATCGATAAAGCCAACCGTGTCTCAGCCATCGTTCAAGGTGATGATAAAGCATATGGCTTGATTGAAGGGTTCGATGATAAGAAGAACCTTTTGCTGATGAAGCGGATTCCATATGATAAAAAGATCAAGAAAAATTCATTGGTCATCACATCCGGTTATGGAGGAATCTTTCCGAAAGGTCTGCTGATCGGGAAAGTTGTCGATGTCAAAGTGGATCAATATGGATTGAACCAGACTGCATATATCGAACCTTCCACGGATTTTTATGATATTAATAATGTAATGGTCGTTCAGCGTGAAGTGGACGGTGTACCGAAAGAAAGTGAAGGGGAGGATGAAGCTGAGTGAGATATTTCATCCTTTCTTTCATAGCCTTGGTTTTTTTTGTTTTTGAAAGCATCTTCGCCCAGATGTTCGCTGGGGATGCATTCGGGGCCGATAAAATCCTCGTGCCCCATTTCATGATGATATTCGTTTTTTTCCTGACCATGTACGGGTCCAGGAAAATGGGTATGCTTTATGGGGCGATTCTAGGGTTGACTTATGATGTCGTATATACGGAAATCCTTGGAATTTACATGTTCCTGCTGCCTTTTCTTGCCTATCTGATATCGAAAAGCATGAAAATCCTGCAAAATAATATTTTGATTGCCTGCCTTACTGCACTTTTATTCACGGCAGTTTTAGAGGTTGTCATCTTTCAGATGAATATCATCCTATCGTTTGCAGATATGGGATTTGGTGAATTTGCGGAACGGAGATTGATTCCGACATTATTATTGAATCTCGCATTCATTATCATCAGCTGCTATCCTTTAAAGAGAATCATTGAAAAGCTTGATTTGCAAGGAGAAACGGAATAACGTTCCTGTGTCTTAAGAAGCAGGTGGGAAATGTATTTTCTCTTTTCCGTGTACGTAGAAAAAGGAAATTTGTTTTCCTATGTCGAATTATATTTCATTGAGGTGAAACAAACGTCATGAATAAAAGAATTCAGCAAAATGTCATGATTAAGGGAACAAAAGACGGGTTTATGCTTCATCTCGATGATTCTTGCTCATTTTCCGAATTATTGAAAGAGTTAGAAGTGAAGCTTTCGGCAAACTATCAGTTTCAAGAAAATGACCCGTCCATTTCCGTAAAAGTACATACAGGGAACCGCTATCTTGATGAACAACAAGAAGAAAAGATTAAAGAGGTCATCCATAAAAAGAAGAAGCTTTTCGTGGATGAGATAATTTCGAATGTCCTGACGAAGGATGAAGCGAAACGATGGAAAGATGAAAACCAAGTGACGACCGTGACCAAGGTGATAAGGTCGGGACAGGTTTTTGAAGTTCCCGGTGACTTACTGTTAATTGGGGATGTCAATCCCGACGGAACGGTTCGTGCGGGTGGCAACATATATATCATGGGACAGCTAAAGGGAATAGCCCATGCCGGATATAAAGGGAATAATGAGGCCATCATAGCTGCCTCTGTCATGAAGCCTGCCCAGCTGCGCATTGCCGGACAAGTGAATCTATCTCCTGATCAATATACAAAATGGGGACATGACCTGGAATGTGCCTTCATGGATGAAGAAGAAAATATCATTATAGAAAAACTGCAAGTTTTAAAGAAATATAGACCTAATTTAAATAGATTAGAAGGGGGTCTCTAATCGTGGGAGAGGCAATAGTTATAACATCCGGTAAGGGTGGTGTCGGGAAAACGACCACCTCCGCCAATTTAGGAACATCTTTAGCTCTTCTAGGCAAGAAGGTTTGCTTGATTGATACGGATATTGGTCTTCGGAATTTGGATGTGATCATGGGATTGGAGAATCGCATCATCTATGATTTGGTCGATGTGGTCGAAGGGCGCTGCAAGATACACCAGGCGCTCATTAAGGATAAACATTTCGAGGATTTGCTTTATTTGCTTCCTGCTCCGCAAAATAGTGATAAAACAGTGGTGAATGAAGAGCAGATGAGGAAACTCATAAGCGATATGAAGCCTGACTATGATTATGTCATCATTGATTGCCCTGCAGGCATCGAACAGGGTTTCAGGAATGCCATAGCTGGGGCAGACAAGGCAATTATCGTTACGACGGCAGAGAGACCGGCTGTAAGGGATGCTGACCGTATTATTGGCCTGCTTGAAAAAGAAGAGCATATTGAACCGCCTCAATTGATCATCAACCGGATACGCGGCCATTTGCTTCATGAGGATGAAGAAATGGATATCGATGGAGTTGCCGATTTTCTTAAGATTGATTTGATCGGCGTCATTCCTGATGATGACCAGGTCATTGTGGCAGCTAATAAAAAGGAACCCATTGCCTATAATCCGGACAATAGAGTCTCGCTTGCCTATCGGAACATTGCCAGAAGGATCCTTGGTGAATCTGTGCCCTTGACTCCAATTGGCAGCGAACCAAAGGGCTTCATGTCCAAGTTGAAAAAATTCTTTAGCGTGCGGTAAATCTATATTCTTTTTGTCAAGAAGCGGGGAGCATTTGCCCTCGCTTTTTTTTTGCACGGAACTTCATGAAAATAAAAAAGGCAAGCCGTATCCCGGCTTGCCTGTTCTATATGCTAAAATGCAGCGGGTTATCCGCGTCTTCCGCCTCTTCCGCCGCGTTTTGATTCAGTGCTGCGTTTAAGAGTCGATAAATTTTCTTCGCTAGTCTTTAAAAAGCGCACCATTTTATCTTCGAAATTTTCCTTTGGTTGGAAATTACCTTTTGAACGAAAATCTTTAGAACGGCTATCCCCTTGGCGTGGTGGGCGTTTGGTATAAGAAGAGGTTTGCCCTTCGGGTCTATCTATAGCCTTTTTGATGGACAAGGCAGTTTTTCCGTCTTTCTCACTAATCACTTTTACTTCAATTTGGTCGCCTACTTTAAGATGGTCATTTACGTCTTTTACATAGCTATCTGCTACTTCACTGATATGCACAAGACCTGTTGAGCCTCCTGGTAATTCTACGAATGCTCCAAAATTAGTGATACCTGTTACTTTACCTTGTACTTTGCTGCCTATTTCGATTGACATAAAAAAATGTTCCCCCTCAATAATGTTAAAACCACTTTATTATAACAAATTTCGGGGAACAATATCAATCTCAATTATTAGATTTTCTGAATCGATACAGAAATCACCTTGGAAATTCATTGGTTTCCGGATGATTTTTCATTGAAAAAAATTTTTCAGGATGTGCAGAAAGAATATCTTTTCTCCGTCATAGTCTGGACAAGTTACTCATACGTTGTAATATAGCGCTTTGACATGAGCAGGGGGGGAAGTCTGGAATGGATGATCGCAGGAAAGATATCCGCAATCGTATCGCCAAGAGACGCAAGTTTAATGATAAGCCGGCAGGAAGCAGTAGTTGGACGGAGATCAACAATGAGGAACCATATGGGATTGATTCATATAACGGGTATTCCGAAAAAGACCATCCGCTCTTCAAGAAAGAATATTTTTTCTTTAAAATCCTTGCCAGTGTATGCCTGTTCCTGATTGTCGCGGTGATGTTCAAACACCCTTCTGTGCGGCTGGACCCTGCCAGGAGTTTTGTCATGGAGAACATGAACAAGGAATTTCAGTTCGCTTCAATCTCCAATTGGTACGAAAGTGCGTTTGGTAAACCAATCGCTTTTTTACCGAATGAAGCCAATACGGAAACTGTTGATTCGAATGAAGAATATGCAATGCCAGCTTCTGCGAAGATTACCCAAAACTTCGAGACGAACGGTGAGGGAATCATATTGGAAACGAGCAAAGGCTCAAAGGTCGAGGCCGTTAATGAAGGGGTAGTCATTTTTGCCGGTGAAAAGGAGGGGATTGGAAAGACGGTAGTCATTCAGCATGCCAATAAAACTGAATCTTGGTATGGGCAGCTGAAAGAAATTGATGTGAAATTGTATGAGTTCGTTAAAAAGGGCAATGAAGTCGGACAGGTTACACTAAGTGAAGATGGATCCAAGGGCAGATTTTATTTAGCGATAAAAGAAAATGATGCTTTCGTCGATCCTAAAAAGGTGATTTCCTTTGAGTGAATATGGGAAGTTACTGTTTAAAATCAGGGTGCACCCGACACTGTGGTTTGTCATTGGCATTGCCATCCTCACAGCCCATTTCGTTGAAGTGATGATGCTGTTGCTCATCGTCTTCATACATGAGATGGGGCATGCCGTCTGTGCGCAGCACTTCAAATGGCGGATAAAGTCAATCCAGCTTCTTCCTTTTGGCGGGGCTGTCGAGACTGAGGAATATGGAAACAAGAGTTTGAAGGAGGATTTGGCGGTGGTGCTTGCCGGTCCGCTTCAACATGTTTGGCTCATTGGCGTAGCTTTTATGCTCTATTTCTTTACCATTATCCCATATGAGCTGTACCAGCCATTTTTGTATATGAACCTCATGCTGCTGATTTTTAATCTGCTGCCAATTTGGCCCTTGGACGGGGGACGCTTGCTATTCATCGGTATTTCCCTATACTGCACCTTTTTGGAAGCGCAGAAGCATACCCTTCATTTTTCTGCAGTATTCGCTGTCCTGGCTTTTTTGACCTGGATCATACTGGATCCGCTCAATTTGAACATCTGGCTCATCATCTTTTTCATAAGTCTCTCACTCGTCATGGAATGGCGGCAGAGGTATTACGCGTTCATCCGCTTTCTTCTGCAGCGCCATTACGGGCATACGAATGATTTGGCGAAACTGAAGCCGATATCGGTGGATTCACAAGAACCGATTTATAAAGTGCTGGAACTGTTTCAACGCGGCTGTAAACACCCCGTCATCATCATGAAAAACGGGAAAGAGAGCGGCTCATTGGATGAAACGGAAATCCTCCACGCCTATTTTTCGGAGAAAATGACGAACGGGAAAATCGGCGACCTATTATATTCTTATTAAATATGTTATCCTTTCTTCAAATTGAGGAGAGGATTTTTTTTGATGAAAAAAATGATCGCGAACCTAGCTTCACGCGAAAAAAGAGTGGCCGTCCTTGAGAATGGTGTTTTACGTAAACTTGAAATCATGCCGCCTCAAAAGCGCAGTACGGTCGGTAATATATATCTTGGGAAGGTGACGAAGGTGCTGCCGGGAATGGATGCCGTCTTCATTGATTATGGTGCAGAGAAGAATGGTTTTTTACACCGTGACGAGATTCCCTCCTTCCAGCTCACAAAAAAAAGTGATGGGAAAGCATCCATCGGTCAATTTGTCCGTCAGGGAGAAAAGCTGCTAGTTCAGGTGACCCGGGATGAAACGGGAACAAAAGGAGCTAAATTGACGGGGCTGATCGAGTTTTCAACGGAGTCCCTCGTATACATACATGGAATAGATTATGTTGGTGTTTCAAAGAAATTCAAAAACGACGATCTTCAGAAGCAATGGCGGGAAACGGCCATGCGGCATAAAAATCCTGATGAGGGATTGATTGTCCGCACCTCGATGGAGAACGAAAGTGAATCGGTTTTCCTTGACAGGTTAACTGGATTGCGGGAGCTCCATAAAGAGCTTGAAGTCAAGGCTGCATCCCTAAAGGCCCCGTCCCTTCTCTATGAGAGGGACGCTTACCTTGATATGATCATTTCCGAAATGTCGGGAACGGCGACCGGGGAACTTGCCATCGATGACTTCGAGGCCTATCGCGAGTTGAAAAAGTGGATACAGGAAAACCGTAAGGAGTGGGAAATATCCCATGTATCGGGTACCAGGAATATTTTTTCCGAATGGAATGTGGAAGCGCAAGTTGAGAAAATGGCCAAGAAAATCGTTTGGCTTGATAATGGCGGATATTTAATTTTTGAAGAAACGGAAGCTTTCACCGTAATCGATGTCAATTCAGGTAAGTTCACCGGCAAGGTGGAGAAGGAAGCAACATTGTTTGCGGTTAATCAGGCTGCGGCGAAAGAGGTCGCCCGTCAACTGAGATTGAGGAATATCAGCGGGATCATCCTGATAGATTTCATCAATATGGACCAGACCCGGCATAAGCAGGAAATCATCGAAATCGTCAAAAAGGAAGCGGTGAGGGATGAGAAGCGAATCCAGGTCATCGGTTTTACGGAACTGGGCATTTTACAAATGACGAGAAAGCGAACCTCCCCGTCTTTAAGTGAAATGACGACGGTGCCTTGCCCTGTGTGCAGTGGAAGCGGTAAAATCGAGAGCCCGGAAACGGTGGCCTTCCGGTTGGAACGTGAACTGCTGGAACACAGGAAGACGGATGATGAAGCGGTATGGGTGGAGGTCAGTAAAGCGGTGGCGGACGTGCTGCTTGGTGAAAAGGAATCATATCGGCCGGCCTTGGAGGAATTGATCGCTAAAAAGATATTCCTGTCTTTTATCCCAGGTTTGACGAATGCCTATTCCATCAAGCGATTCGGAAGCATTCAGGAAATCGGGCGGGCTTTCGAGTGAAGAGCGGGAATTGTTATAAATATATTGACAGCCTTTCCTGTTTCATGGTAGGATTTTAATGTTATGTTTGTAGCACCCGTGCTACAACCGCTCAACATCAGGTTTTAAGCTTTTGCCTTTTTGGTAAAACGCCTGTGATTGGCGAGTCTGAGACATTTAAGGAGGTGCAAGTATGTACGCAATTATCGAAACTGGCGGTAAACAAATTAAAGTAGCAGCTGGCGAAGCGGTTTACATTGAAAAATTAAACGCAGAAGCAGGCGAAACTGTTACATTTGACAAAGTTTTATTCGTAGGTGGCGAAGACGTGAAAGTCGGTGCTCCACTAGTTGAAGGCGCTACTGTAACAGGTACTGTCGAAAAACAAGGTAAGCAAAAGAAAATCACTGTTTTCAAATACAAAGCGAAGAAAAACAATCGTAAAAAACAAGGTCATCGTCAACCATACACTAAAGTTGTTATCGAAGCAATCAACGCGTAAGGGCTGATTCTAGATGATCAAAGTTGTATTTGATGCTCCGCAGGAACGGATTGCTTCGTTCACCTTAAGCGGACATGCTAATTTTGCTAAAAAAGGTTCTGATATCGTTTGTGCAGGTGTATCGGCTGTTTCCTTCGGGGCAGTCAATGCCATCATGTCCTTAACGGACGTAGAGCCTGAGATTGAGCAAGGGAGAGAAGGCGGCTATCTTCGCTGCGCCATTCCGGGGAATCTTTCGCCGGAATCGGAAGAGAAGGTTCAGCTGCTTTTGAACGGAATGCTCATATCGCTGCAAACCATCGAACGTGATTATGGTAAATACATGAAAATTATCCTCAACCAATAGGAGGTGGAACAAATGTTAAGATTAGATCTTCAGTTCTTCGCTTCGAAAAAAGGAGTAGGTTCTACAAAGAACGGACGTGACTCAATCTCCAAGCGTCTTGGCGCTAAACGTGCAGATGGTCAATTCGTATCTGGTGGTTCTATCCTTTACCGTCAACGCGGAACAAAAATCTATCCAGGTGAGAACGTAGGCCGTGGTGGAGACGATACTCTATACGCTAAAGTAGACGGTGTTGTTAAATTCGAACGTTTCGGACGTGACCGTAAAAAAGTAAGCGTATATCCAGTTGCACAAGAAGCATAATTGGCATCTTTGAACAGAGGCTGACTCAAAAGGGTCTGATTCCTTCTACAAGACACTATATACCGCGTCATTATTAATAATGGTATGCTATATAGTGATGAAGGGGTCCGGCCCTTTATTTATACTATAGGAACGAACCAGCATTTTGCAGGAGACTTTAGTCATTAGTATAAGGAAACAACCTCTGACTTACAAAAGGCTCGCCAATAGGCGGGCTTTCTTAAACTTTCAGGGGGTAAATCCAAGATTATTCATCCATCCGATTTGGTTAAACCAAATAGACACTCCAATTCAACTATAATATCTCCAATTGGTGCATAAATAAGGCCCATTCTCTTTTTTAGTTCAAATGGCTCTACCATCGTCCAAAGAACTCAGGGTGTGCGGCTGTATTTTTTGGACGGGGGCTTTCATGTGAAGGCATGTGAATCGAGCTTCATTTCCTGTTTGTTGTTTTTTTGATATACTGTACAAATGGAAGTATTCAACATGATAGAGCTGAAAAAAGTTTCTTTATCATAATTGAAGGTGTTAATAATGGATAAAAATTGGACGACTATTGAAACTCTGCGTCAAACCAGGCATGACTGGCTGAATAAAATTCAAATCATCAAAGGGAATCTGGAGTTGAACAGAATTGATCGTGTCAAGGGCATCATTGATGAAATCATTGTTGAAACCCAGAATGAAGCACGACTTTCCAGTTTGAATTTACCCAAGTTCACCGAGATGCTGTTGACGTCGAATTGGAATAATGGATCATTTTATTGCGAATATGAAATCATTGATGTTTTTGAAGGCTCAACCGAGATGGACGGGCTGATGTATCGCTGGACAAACGATTTCTTCAAGATTCTGGATAAAAACCTGGATCCGTTTTTTGAAAATATACTGGCTGTTTCTATGTGTAAAAAAGAAGTGAGCGATATGCACTGTACATTTCATATGCAAGGCAGGTTCATTGATTAATCCCCAGTGATCGAGTTTTTGGAAAGTTCATTAACGGCCGAGCAATCAATTGAAATTCTTGAATGTAATGAGGATGAAATATTTTTTAAGATGGATATTAACTTTTAGAGAAGTATACAGCAAGAATTGACTTGCAGAAAACAAGGAAGTGATAGCATGTTTGTCGATCAAACGAAAGTCTATGTAAAAGGCGGAGACGGTGGTAACGGGATAGTTGCTTATCGTCGTGAGAAATTCATACCTAAAGGCGGACCAGCTGGCGGAGATGGCGGTAATGGGGCCAATGTCGTATTTGAAGTGGAAGAGGGCTTGCGTACATTAATGGATTTCCGTTACCAACGTCACTTTAAGGCACCTCGCGGAGAACATGGCATGTCCAAAAACATGCATGGTGCGGCTGCAAAAGATATGGTGATCAAGGTTCCACCTGGCACCGTTGTCATCGATGATAAAACGAAGGAAGTCATTGCTGATTTAGTTGAGCACGGACAACGCGCCGTTATCGCCAAAGGTGGCCGCGGAGGCCGGGGAAATTCCCGTTTTGCCACGCCTGCCAATCCTGCACCCGAAATCGCGGAGAATGGCGAACCCGGCCAAGAACGCGATATCGTCATGGAATTGAAACTGTTGGCTGATGTCGGTTTGGTTGGTTTCCCAAGTGTAGGGAAATCCACTTTGCTTTCTGTCGTATCCGCAGCAAGGCCTAAAATTGCCGAATATCATTTTACAACGATCGTACCGAACCTCGGAATGGTGGAAACGGAAGATCACCGCAGCTTCGTCATGGCCGATTTACCTGGTTTGATCGAAGGTGCTTCAGAAGGAGTGGGACTTGGACATCAATTCCTGCGCCATATTGAAAGAACGAGGGTAATCGTTCATGTAATCGATATGTCTGGTCTCGAAGGCCGGGATCCATACGAAGACTACCAAACAATCAATAAAGAATTGGAAGAGTATAACCTGCGCTTGACTGAACGTCCGCAAATCATTGTTGCAAGTAAAATGGATATGCCGGACTCAGAAGATAACTTAGCTGCTTTCAAAGAAAAGCTGGAAGAAGACTATCCTGTCTTCCCGATTTCTGCCGTGACGCGTGAAGGGATCCGTGAGCTTCTTTATGCAATCGCTGATAAAATCGAAGAGACCCCTGAGTTCCCTCTTGAACATGAAGAAGAGAATACTGGAATCCACCGGGTTCTATATAAACATACATCACAGTCGGATGAATTTAACATTGAACGCGAACCCGATGGCAGCTTTGCCGTATCAGGATTCAAGATCGAGCGTCTATTCAAAATGACTGACTTCACCCGTGAAGAGTCCATACGTCGTTTCGCCAGACAGCTTCGTTCATTCGGAGTCGACGAAGGCCTTCGCCAAAAAGGTGCGACAAATGGCGATATCGTCCGTATCCTTGAATATGAATTTGAATTTGTTGATTGATTGGAGACCATGATGGCAGGCAAAAGGAGGCGTGCGGAGTTTGAATAAGTCCGATCAGAAATTTTTCCTCGTTCGAGAGGATGTTCTTCCCGAAGCGATGAAAAAAACGCTGGATGCAAAAGAAATGATTGAACGGGGAAAAGCGGAATCAGTTTGGGAAGCGGTACAGCGAGTAGACCTAAGCAGGAGTGCTTTTTACAAATACCGTGACACGGTTTTTCCGTTTCATACAGTTGTTAAGGAAAAGCTGATTACACTGTTCTTCTATCTTGAAGATCGTTCTGGTACTCTATCGGAGCTTTTACGGCTCGTCGCCTCATCCGGTTGCAACATCATGACCATCCACCAAACGATTCCTTTACAGGGACGTGCAAATGTCACCCTATCCCTGAATACGGGTGGGATGACGATGGATATTAATGAACTGCTCACTAAACTGCGTAAAATGGAGTTCGTCGAAAAAGTCGAAATCATTGGTAACGGCGCATGATAACAGCCTGTACATTACACATGTACAGGCTGTCAGTTTGTATATAAAAGGTTTCCCGAACCTTTTCCAACTGATGCTGAACAAAAAAGTTTGCCTATTCGTTTCATGCGGTGCAGACCGTAATGGATTTATGTTGGGGACGATAGTAGCTCCGCGAAATAATCCGGAAGCCTTCATTAAGATGCAATAGTAAATCCGTTCAAACAGGTCGGTATCTTTAAAGCGTGGCTCATAATTTTTGCGAATGTTGAGAAGCAAGGCATTTATCATGGAAACCGTAACCTAAAGACCAACGGGCTACCGGACCGCCCGCGGAAAGCGAGTCCTGGAGCGGAAATCAACGTCAACGTTTAAAAACCTAAAACAGCCTGAAGACAAACTCATTTATTATCGGGTTTGTCTTCAGGCTGTTTTCATTTGTAAGAGGAAATTAACGATTAACTATTGTAAAAAATCAGAAAATGGCATAACATAAACAATAGATTTTCCGTGAAAAGGAGTTTATAATATGACAGCAAAAATTGCATTTCTTGGACCAAAAGCAACGTTCACGGATTTAGCTGTATCGCGACTATTTCCTAATGATATAAAAATACCGATGAACACGATTCCGGACTGCCTTGATGCTGTTCGGGACGGGGAAGTGAATCACGCGCTCGTGCCGATCGAGAATGCTTTGGAGGGTTCGGTAAATATAACGATGGATTACTTAGTCCATGAAGTCACATTGCCGATGAAGGGCGAAGTGACGATTCCAATTCAACAGCATTATATGGTGCATCCGGATCATGCATATCCTGGTTTCAAACCTGACATGGTTTATTCGCATTCCCATGCCATCGCTCAATGCCGCAAATTTCTACATAATGAGCTAAGGGGCATTCCATATGAGTATGTCACATCCACAGCAGCCGCTGCTAAGATGGTGATGGAGAATCCCGATATCAATATTGCTGCAATTGCAAATGATATGGCTGCAGAGGAGTACGGTTTGAAGATTGCCAAACAAAATATTCATGATTATGAACATAATCACACCAAGTTTATCGTCGTATCCAACAGTGAAGTCGACTATGAAGGGCATTTGACCGTGGAAGGGGATAAGAAAACGACCTTGATGATTCAGCTGCCTGCCGACCACTCAGGGCAGCTGCACCAAGTGCTTTCCGCTTTTTCCTGGAGGAAACTTAACCTTTCCAAGATTGAATCAAGACCCATGAAAACTGGATTAGGCAATTACTTTTTCATCATCGACATAGAAATGTCCCTTGACGATGTCCTGATCCCAGGAGCGATCTCTGAGCTCGAGGCCTTAGGATGTACGGTATCGATCATGGGAAGCTATACATGCTTTAAAGTCCAAACTGGTGTACCGCAACGATAATTCATCATTTGTGAGATTTCTTTTCAAAATGATGAATGGTACAAACTCAGCTAAGTTTTATCCAATGAATAGGAAGATGCCCCGGGAGTTTTCCCGGGGCATTTTTTAGTGAGTATTCGTTAAGCTTTGTATGAAATATATATAGATAGGCAGCAGGATTCTGGATGCAAAACAAACACCGATTGTGCAAAAAGCAAATACAATAAGTAAATCTCGGTAGGCCACATGTGGAACAAGCAAATACATATTTTGAAAACTAATTCAGTGGATGCGCCTTTTTAATCAAAAATGGCAGAGAGAGGGTGGTGGTCAGCAAAGATGGATAATCAATTCAAAGAAACTTTCGGTTCGTGGACTCAAGCGATAGGAACCGTCATTTCAGCTATTGCTGGTACACCATCCAATGTCTTGGACGAAGAATTTCGTAAGAACTTGGATTTGATTGGAAATGAACTTCAAGCAACAGGAAATGCCTTATTGGCCGACGCGGAAGAAACCTGGTCTCTAGATAAATTCGGGAATATAATACAGGCGATCGGGAATTCGACTGTTATCTTAGGTTTAGTCATTGATTTTGATGAAATAACGAAACAGGAATTAATCATCAAAGGCAATCTGATCCAAGCGTTGGGCGGAGGAACCGCTTTGGCGGGGGCATACGAAAATCCGGATGAACCGGAACAGGCCTTCAATGCTACGGGAAATTTGTTGCAGGCGATTGGGAATTCGATGCAAGCGATGGGTGGAATTGCCGAACTTAAAAATAGCATTCTAGAAAAAGACCAAGATAAGGATCAAGAACAAGAAGAACAAGATAAGGAGCAGGAACAGCAAAAATATCAATATCCTTATTTGGAAGAGAAGCAATCTGATGCAGAATTAATCCAAGTGATGGGGGGCTGGGTTCAGGCGGTCGGTTCCGTCATTAGCCTTATTGGGCAGTTGAGAAGTAACGAAGATGAAAACTCCGGCGATGGAAGCTCAAATGAAAGCAATTCCAATGAAGAGTGAGCATGAGGGCCCATAAAAAAATCCTCAAAAGCCCTATCTTTTGAGGATTTTTCGTTCATTCAATCGACTAAAATGCCGGCATCCCTCAAAGCGCTCTCCGCTTCGTCGAGCAGTTCTTCAGATGATGCGCTCAGTGTATGGAGATGGATGCCGCTCGTTAGTTCCGATAAAAACGATGCATTCGTTGCCGTCACCCTTGAAAGGAATTGCTGGACCTCTTTACGGCTGCTGACCATGATGGAAGCGGTCAGGTCGCCGTAAACGGGGTGCTCGATTTTGACATCTTTCACCGTGATGCCGATATCCACTAGTAAATATAGTTCTTCTTGGGTCCGGGAAGGATCGTGCTGGCAAGCGATGATCCTTTCCGGCTTCTGCGTGCTCCCCGTTTGTAGGTACAGATAGCCTTGGCTTGTGGCAATGATAGGTTCATTCCGCGCTTTCAGGAGGGTTATGTCACCAACGATAACCTGCCGGCTTACATTCGTTATCTGCGAAAGCTCGCTGCCCGTTACAGGCTCCGTGCTTGTTTGCAATAAATGTAAGAGTTTCGTCCGTCTTTCTTCCCCAAGTAATTTCTTTCTTTCCATAAACATTCACCTCTTTAATTACAAACATTCTAACACAGATTGGAGGGTTTTATCGAATGGAAGCTATTCCTTCGATGCAGTCCGCCAACTTGTGAATGTCGTCGGCCGTCGTGTTTTTGCCAAAGGAAAAGCGGACGAATTGATGGGCTTCATCTTCGCTTTTTCCAATGGCCATCATCGTTTTTGAAGGATCCTGTTTACCGATTTGACAGGCGCTTCCCGTCGAAACGGCAAATCCTTTCTGGTTTAATTCCAGCATGATGTACTGTCCTTGCAATCCAGCGAAGGTCAGCGCCAGTATGTGAGGCAATTGCTCGTATTTTGCTTCGATGATTTGAAAATCGATTTTCCTTTCCGTCAGCCGTTGAATCAATTGCGTCCTAAGTGCGGAAATCCGTTTTCGTTCATCTTCCATGATGTCGCCCAATTTCTTAGCAGCGGTCACGAAGGAAGCTATCCCGGGGACGTCCACTGTTCCTGGTCTGAAACCATATTCATGAGTGATGTTCGGTACCGAAGCCTTCAACTGATGGATGGCCGGGAAAATGACGGCCCCAGTCCCTTTTGGACCATAAACTTTATGACTGGAAACGGATAGTCCATCACATGAGGCGGCTATCTTGCCAAGCGGTAATTTAGCAAATGATTGGACGCAATCCACATGAAAAAAAGCCTGGTGTTTTCGAACGATTTCACTTATTTGCTCAATGGGTTGAATGACCCCGATTTCCGAATTCACATGTTGGACAATGACCAAGCATGTTCTCTCCGACATGCATTCCTGCAGATGTTCAATATCAACACGGCCATCTTCCAAATGCCGTAAATAAGTAACCTCGAAGCCATCTTGTTCAAGCTTTTCGACGAAATTGGCAAGAGATGCATGTTCAGTCCGGCTTACAATCAAGTGGTTCTGCCAGGATGGTTTCGAAGCGATGAATGTATCTATCGCAAGCATGTTGCTTTCTGATCCGCCGCTCGTAAAGATGATTCCTTCCTTTTTTATGTTCAGCATTTCTGCGAGTTGCTGCCGTGACATATCCAATAAACGTGCCGCTTCAGAGCCAATATCATGCAAACTGCTCGCATTCCCGAAAAACTTCCGGGACGCTTGGCTGAATACGTCGAGAGCCTCCTCGTCAATCGGTGTTGTAGCGGCGTAATCCAAATAAATCAAGAAATCACTTCCATCCTTTAATCTTAAAAAACTCTTGATAATAGTTTAATAATATGTAAATATAGTTGTCAAGACACCTGTCATAAACAGGAGGAATGAAATAATGGTAAAAGCGGAAATCATCGTGATAGGCAGCGGGATTGCTGCCTTGAAAACGGCATTGGAAGCAAGTGAGCATAAGCATGTGATACTCATCACAAAATCAAATATCCGTCATGGTAATTCATATTTAGCTCAGGGCGGGATTGCTGCTGCAATATCTGATCGTGACAGAGTATCCTTACATAAAAAAGATACGCTGGCGGCTGGTCAGAGATATAACAAAGTGAAGGCAGTGGAAAAACTCGTCGAAGAGGCACCTTCGGTTATAGCTGAACTTATAGAATCGGGTATGCAATTTGACCATGATCATGACGGAACTCTATTGCTTGGCATGGAGGGCGCCCACAGTGAACGAAGAATCCTCCATAGTCACGGTGATGCTACCGGAAAGTACATCATGGAACATCTTATAGGCTGCTTGAAAAAATCATCGATTACTGTGATGGAGGATGTTACTGCAGTGGAGTTGATCATCGGGAAAGATGATTCTTGCATAGGCGTCAAAGCACTTGAAAAGGCAGGGGAACTCGTAACCTATCATGCTGAACAGACGGTTTTGGCAACAGGCGGCTGTGGCTCCCTATACCATTTCACTTCAAATTCACAAACGGTTTCAGGTGATGGAATCGCACTTGCATTCAAGGCTGGTGCAAAAGTTCGTGACATGGAATTCATACAGTTCCATCCGACCCTGCTTTTTGTAAATGGCAAAGCGAAAGGTCTGGTTTCAGAAGCGGTTCGCGGGGATGGTGCGAGATTAGTGACGGAAACGGGAAAGCCAATCATGGAGGATGTCCATAGCTTGAAGGATCTAGCACCAAGGCATATTGTTGCACAGACGATCTTTTCTTATATACAGCGCGGTGAAAAGGTATTTTTGGATATTTCGATGATCAAGGATTTTAAAAATCGTTTTCCGACAGTGACCTCATTATGTGAAAAAAGCGGGCTGGACCTTGAATTGGGGAAAATTCCAGTTGCACCTGGAAACCATTTTCTAATGGGAGGGATTGAAGTGGATGAATCGGGGCAAACCTCAGTACCCTCTTTGTATGCAGTTGGTGAAGTGGCATGCACTGGTGTACATGGTGCAAACCGATTGGCAAGCAACTCGCTTCTCGAAGGACTGGTTTTTGGAAATACGCTAGGCCGTTTCCTTGCTAAAGTGCCGTCAAGGTCAATACCGCAAGAAAAAGAGCAGTCCAAGTGTTCCAGCCAAATTTCATTTTTACCTGATTTCACGACATTGCAGGAAAAATTAATGAACGAAGCGGGAATCGTCCGAAATGAAGCGGGTTTAACTCGTCTGAAGGATTATCTTGAAACGTTTAATATCGAAAAATTGCTGCATGTGGAAGTAACGGCATTATCGATACAAGAAATAACGAAAATCAATGCCTTAATCGTGGCGTGGCTGATTGCCGAATCCGCATTGACCAGGACGGAAAGCAGGGGCGGTCATTTCCGCAGTGACTATCCAAGCGAAGATGACACCCAATGGCTTGATAATTCGGTTATCCTTGCTTGCACGGATGTGAAAAACCGAGTGAAAGGGAGACAACTATATGAATATATTGAAGCTTAAGCAGATGCTGCAACAATTTTTAATGGAAGATATAGGGGAATGCGATGTAACGAGTGATACGATTTTTGATCAAGGTGAACAAGGTACTTTGACATTCATCGCAAAAGAAGGCGGGGTCTTTAGTGGAGGGGACGTCATCCAGACGGGATTTGCATTGTTGGATGAGCAAATCGAGGTTTGCGTTTTTGTTAAAGATGGAGAAGTTTTTGAAGAAGGACAGCAGCTTGCAAAAATGACCGGCGATATGGCCTCTCTTTTAAAAGGGGAACGGGTCGTTTTGAATTTAGTGCAGCGTATGTCCGGAATTGCGACACAGGCTCATAAAGCTGCCATGATATTAGCGGGGACGAAGACGAGAGCGTGTGATACGAGGAAAACTACACCAGGCCTGCGGATGCTTGAAAAATATGCGGTCCGCTCAGGCGGGGCATTCAATCACCGTTATGGTTTATATGATGCAGTCATGATAAAGGACAACCATATTTCTTTCGCTGGGTCCATAACGAAAGCGGTACAAACGGTAAAATCCAAACTGGGACATACCACTAAAGTGGAAGTGGAAACGGAATCACCACAGCAGGTGCTTGAAGCAGTGGAAGCCGGTGCAGATATCATCATGTTCGATAACCGGAGCCCCGAAGAAATCAAGCAACTGATTAAATTGGTTCCCGCCCACATCATAACTGAAGCTTCTGGAGGGATCCATTTAGACAATCTAGCCTCATATCGGGAAACAGGGGTAGATTATATTTCGTTGGGCAGCTTGACGCACAGTGTCAGGGCACTGGATATTAGCGCAAAGGTCAAAGAACGTGAGGGGATATTGAAATGAACATATTGGAGATGGCTAAGTCAGCAGGAAATACATTGCCTGAAAAGTATAAAACGATGACAAAGGAAGAGATGGAGAATCGGGTCCATGACATCAAGAAACGACTCGGGAACCGTCTTTATATCCCAGGCCATCATTATCAACGGGAGGAAGTCATTCAATTTTCGGATTCAACGGGGGATTCACTTCAATTGGCCCAGCTTTCCGCGCAAAATCGTGAAGCGGATTATATCGTGTTTTGCGGCGTGCATTTCATGGCGGAAACAGCCGATATTTTGACCGAAGAAGGGCAGACGGTTATCCTTCCTGATATGCGTGCAGGCTGCTCCATGGCGGATATGGCCGATATTGAACAAACGGAACGGGCGTGGACAAAGCTTCAGGATCTTTTTGGCGATACGATCCTTCCGCTAACTTATGTGAATTCAACTGCGGCCATCAAAGCTTTTGTAGGGAAAAATGGCGGGACGACGGTGACATCCTCCAATGCACAAGGGATGGTCTCGTGGGCCCTCGCGCAAAAAGAAAGAATCCTATTTCTTCCCGATCAGCATCTGGGGAGGAATACAGCCTTTGACCTTGGAATCCCATTGAATGAAATGGCCGTTTGGGATCCGCATAAAGATGAATTGATCTATGAAGGGGAACTCGAAGATTTGAAGGTACTTCTTTGGAAAGGACATTGTTCAGTCCATGAAAATTTCACTACGGCTAATATTGAAACGCTTAGAGCGGAGCAGCCTGAAATGAATATCATCGTTCATCCCGAATGCCGCCGTGAGGTAGTCGCCCTGTCAGATTATGCAGGTTCGACATCGTACATCATAAATATGATTGAAAAAGCCGAACCGGGCAGTTCCTGGGCAATCGGCACGGAAATGAACCTTGTCAAGCGACTTATCGCCAATAATCCTGACAAGAACATCATCTCGTTAAATCCGAATATGTGTCCATGCCTAACAATGAACCGGATTGATCTGCCTCACCTGCTGTGGGCGCTTGAATCCATTGAAGAAGGTATAATCATCAATCCGATAAAAGTGGGGAAGAGCATTGCGGATAATGCCATCCTGGCTTTAAACAGAATGCTGGAACGCGTTTGAGTTAGTGCAAAAGACTTTGAATCATAAGAAAAAAAGGGGTAAGACACCCGTTCAGTTAGCTGACCTAATGAGGATTGAATGGTTTATCCCGAATACAATTTTATCAAGGGATTATTGCCGTGATTTTAAAACAAGACCGAGTAATCCACGTGTATTTTTACTGTTTTAGCTGAAACTCACAAGATGGAAGAAAATTGAGAAACACCTGCCGAATAACTGGCTAGCCGAGACCCCACAGACGCTTGGCGGACAGTCGGCGGAAAGGGAGCGGATTCCTGAAATCGACTATAATTTTCACCATAAAAAAAGTAGACAAACTCGCTTTTCTTCGAATTTGTCTTCAGTCGGGAAAGGGGGACAAGCTCCCCCTTTTTTTGTTTTGAAACAAGTAAGAACTTTTAGAGGTTATTCGCTTTAAAAGTATTGCCTTCATTCATATCACCGGATTTAAATCCTTTATTGAACCACCGTTTTCTCTGTTCGGATGTACCGTGCGTGAAGCTGTCTGGAACCACGTACCCCTGTGCCTTTTTTTGGATACGGTCATCTCCCACACCACTTGCTGCATTCAAGGCCTCCTCAAGATCGCCTTCTTCAAGCAAATTCTCTCCTTGGACATGATGTGCCCAAACTCCAGCCAAATAATCGGCCTGTAATTCAAGACGGACAGAATGCCTATTATATTCAGTCTCGCTGACCTTTGACCGATCTGGCATTTCCTTTTCCGTTGTCCCTAAAAGTGTCTGAACATGATGTCCGACCTCGTGGGCAATGACATAGGCCATGGCGAAATCCCCGGGTGCCTGGAATTCTTGCTTCAACTCTTGATAAAAGCTGAGATCAATATATAGTTTCATGTCACCAGGACAATAAAATGGCCCTACCGAAGAAGCTGCCATCCCGCATGCCGATTCGACACTTCCTGAATACAGGACAAGGGTAGGTTCCCTATATTCCAGTCCATTTTTACGGAATTCTTCTGTCCAGACCTGCTCCGTTTCTGCAAGGACGACAGATACGAACTGCGCAAGCTCTTTCTCTTCATCCGTTTCGACATAAGAGCTGCCATTGTTCGATTCAGTAGAATTCAAGCTGCCCAGCAATTCGCTTGGATTACCGCCAAGGAGCGTCACGATCAAGACAATTACCAATCCGACCCCTCCGCCGATTCCGGCCATGCTTTTTCCGCTCATCCCTCTTTTGTCCTCGACGTTCGAGCTGCCCTGTCTACCTTTCCATTTCATTATTATTCCCCCCAGGAATGTAAGATAAGTACCTGAAGACAAAGCTTTAGGCCATTTACTTTCTTATACCCGGATTTCCCTGAATTTAGACAGAAGCTTGAAAGAAGCATTTTAGAACATGATGGCTTCCTAACTAAAAAACCATTGCCTCCTCTCTTAGAATGAATGCAATGGTTAAGATGTCATATCATTTATTTCTTCTCCAAAAAAGTAGCTTCCATGTCCCTAAATCATTGAACCAATCATAAAAGTCATTTTTCACGCATAAGTTTTCATGATAAAAATAATAGCATTTCACCCACTGCTTCATAGAATATATGGACATATGCACAGGAGGGGTTAACAGCGTGAAAATTCATATAGTCCAAAAAGGCGATACACTTTGGAAACTCGCCAAAAAATACGGCGTCAGTTTTGAAGAACTTAAAAAAGTTAACACGCAATTGAGCAACCCGGACATGATGATGCCCGGAATGAAAATTAAAATTCCAGGGACATCCGGAGCTGTAATAAAAGAAACGGGTAAACCAAACGTGAATATTCAGCCGGGAATGAAAGAATCCCAAATTCAACCGTATCAGGCTCAGCCAGCACCAATGAAAGAGCAGCAAATTATGCAAAAACCGGCTGAAAAAGAACAGCCGAAATTTCAACAGCCCGTAAAAGAGCAACCGAAATTTCAACAACCGGTAAAAGAACAGCCAAAATTTCAACAGCCCGTAAAAGAGCAACCGAAATTTCAACAGCCTGTAAAAGAGCAACCAATCGTTCAAAAACCAAAAAAAGAGCAGCAAATCATTCAGCCAAAGCCTATCATTAAAGAAAAGGAAAAAGTCGTTCCAAAAGAAATGCCGGTGCCGATGCCGGTAATTCCAGAAATCGATGTTAATAATTATTATATGGTCAACATGACCAATATGAGTGTGCAAAAGCCTCCTGCACCACCGCCTTTACCAAAGAAAAAAGAAGAGCCTGCAGTCACTAAAAAGAAGAAGAAAAAGCCAGCTGTACAGTCAGCTCAGGATGAGCCGGTGGATGATTGTATTCCAGTAACGCCAATCTTGCCTGGAAGCGGCTATTGCATTCAACCGCCACCGTGGGCGCAGATGCACATGCAAGACATGCAAGCCCCATACCAAGGCGTTCAAGGGTATCAGGCGGCTCCGGAAATGCATGGTTATCAAATGATGGAAGAGAGCTCTGATATTTGGGGAGAATCTCCTGACATGCCAATGATGGATCATGGATTTGTCCAAGGGGCGAGCATGAATGCACCAAGCCAGCAATATTATCCATATCAAGCCTCCGCGCCGGTTCCGCACCATTATTATGGAGGGATGAATCAACAACCTCAAGCAGGTTCATATATGCAACAAGATTATGAGTCACCAGGCGAATCACCTTCCTACAATCAAAACTTCCCTCAGTTTTCACAGACTGCCGGTGAGGAAGAGGAAGATTGCGGCTGTAATAAGGGGCTGCTTGGAACTTATGGACCGGAAGTGAAGGGACAGTATCAAGGGAACCAAGGGATGGATGCACATCACCATCCGGATTATCACCAATATCAATCCGTTCAATCACAGCAACAGGCCCCATCCCCTGGGATGTCACCTAAAGAGTCTCAGATGGGAATGGATATGCAATATCAATTTGATGATGAGTCAGTAGAATCGGAAGAATTCATGATGATGGGCGGCCAAAACGGAGGTCAGCCATCAGGTATGATGATGGGCGGCCAAAACGGAGGTCAGCCACCAGGCATGATGATGGGCGGCCAAAACGGAGGTCAGCCACCAGGCATGATGATGGGCGGCCAAAACGGAGGTCAGCCACCAGGCATGATGATGGGCGGCCAAAACGGAGGTCAGCCACCAGGCATGATGATGGGCGGCCAAAACGGAGGTCAGCCACCAGGCATGATGATGGGCGGCCAAAACGGAGGTCAGCCACCAGGCATGATGATGGGTGGTCAAAACGGAGGTCAGCCACCAGGCATGATGATGGGCGGCCAAAACGGAGGTCAGCCACCAGGCATGATGATGGGCGGCCAAAACGGAGGTCAGCCCGGCATGATGATGGGCGGTCAAAACGGAGGTCAGCCACCAGGTATGATGATGGGCGGCCAAAACGGAGGCCAGCCACCAGGTATGATGATGGGCGGCCAAAACGGAGGTCAGCCGGACATGATGATGGGCGGTCAAAACGGAGGTCAGCCACCAGGTATGATGATGGGCGGCCAAAACGGAGGCCAGCCACCAGGTATGATGATGGGCGGCCAAAACGGAGGTCAGCCGGACATGATGATGGGCGGTCAAAACGGAGGTCAGCCAGGTATGATGATGGGCGGTCAAAACGGAGGCCAGCCCGGCATAAAGGAGATGCAAATAGGAGGTCCTCCAGGGATGATGGGCGGCCAAAACGGAGATCAGCCAGAGATGATGGGCGGTCAAAACGGAGGCCAGCCCGGCATGATGGGTAGCCAAAACGGAGGCCAGCCGTGGATGATGGGCGGTCAAAATGGAGGTCAGCCGTGGATGATGGGCGGTCAAAATGGAGGCCAGCCAGGGATGATGGGCGGCCAAAATGGAGGCCAGCCGTGGATGATGGGCGGTCAAAACGGAGGCCAGCCCGGCATGATGGGTGGTCAAAACGGAGGTCAACCAGGAATGATGCCTGGACAATTTGGTGGTCAGCCGGACATGATGCGCGGACAGCTTGGGGGGCAGCCTGAAGCTATGTTACCTGGACAAATGGGAGGCCAGCCAGGTCAATTCGGGGGCGTTCGTGCACCTGAAACATTTGGGATACCGACATATGTAGATGAAAGCGATGACTACTAATCATCAAGGAGACAGTGTTTTTAACACTCGTCTCCTCTCTTATTTAAATCGTAAGCCAAAGAATGTCCACCATATTCAAAGCAGTGTCTATTTAATAACTTTTGAAAAAGGTCATTCAATGATCCTTAAAGGATTTGACAGTTTTGAAAAATGGGATCGGCAAAGAGAACTGACTTCTTTATTAAAACAAAAGGGATTTCATCAAACGTATTATATTCATCAGAATTTAATGCCCTTTCAATTTAAAGGGAAATGGTATGGCAGTATGGACTATTTTCCGCCGAACAAGAAAAAATTCAGGTTTTCCAATGATAAGGACCGCTTAGAAGGCATTCAGTTACTGGAAAGCTTCCATGATGTGTCGGAAAATCTCTCCATTAACGCGCCTGTTTTCAATCAATCAAAAAAGTGGAAAGAACGCTTATCACTATTTAAAAAGAACTTTTCTTATGTTCGCCAATATGTTTCCGAAGATATTATCAAGGAATGGATTAGATGGGGGGAATGGTCGCTAGAGGGGTTTGATAAATATCAGTCTTTATGGGATAAGGAAAAGAAAGTCATCATTCATGGTGATTGCGCCCACCATAATTTCTTGCGGAGAGCGGACGGCACTTTGACTTTAATCGATTTTGACTTAATGGCCAATGCCCCAAGGTGCATTGATTACTTACAGTATGCAAATCGAATTTCGCCACATCTGGAAGATGCGGCCAACGAGCTGTGGGAAGTGCCGCAATTGCAAAGGTATCAGTCAGACCTGGCCTTTTTATATGCTTTAACTTACCCTACCGATATCTTCCGTGAATGGAATCGTCTTAATAAAAGTTCTTCCCAGCTTCATTCGGTCTGGAAAATGACCGTGGAAGGTTTTTCGGAGCGGATGGAGATGAATGAAAAATTGGCGAAAAGGATTTCTTCCCTTAATAGGAATTAAAACGGGTTTTTGGCCGTATCTTACAGAGTACATTTCCCTTTCGACACCCATGCTAATTATGAGCGGAATATAGCTCATTCTATTGCAATGGGAGGGTTATTGGTGCAGAAAATAAAATGGGCACAGCCGCTTTGTACGGTATTGGCCGCCGTCAGTTTGGTTGGATGTGCTAATAATGATACAGCGGAAAATGAAAATATCACGAATGATACAGGGTACCATGAAAAAGATGCATTGGTGCGAAACATCAATTATGAGAATATGGTGCAAGGTTTATACAATAAAGATGATGCGTACAGTAAGAGTGACCGTAACTACCATGGACATGAAAGTAAGCCGCTAAAGGCTAAATCATCTTATTATAATTCTTATGAAGGATCTTTAGCCGACAGAGTAAATGGTGTCGCCAATAAAGTGGAGCAGGTTAGCGATGCCAGGACAATCATCATGCAAGATGAAATGCTGGTAGCCTTGCTGCTTGATGACTACAGCCAAGCAAAAAATGTCAAACAAAGAATCAAAAAGGAGATCGGACCGCTTACCAATGGCCGTACCCTATATGTAACCACCGACGAAGGTGTCTATTTCAGGACGATGACACTTGATAACAATCTTCGGGATGGAGATACGAGGGAAATGATCATTTTGGATGCCAATGACATGTTCGATAACCTTAACATCCACGAAAATCACTTAAAATAATTTGTGGGCTGACCCGACTTGGAGTCAGCTCTTTTTGATTTTTTTCTGGTTAATAATCCTTATTTGGGTCAAACTACATAAAAAGTAAACGCCTTAAGAGGTGAGTATATTGTTTAATCAACTTAGAATCCAATTTATCATGGCACTTTTCATATTGCCATTTTGCTTAACCGTTTTTGCGGAAGAAACCGTTCAAAAGGAAAATGATCCAATTGAAAGGAAGGTCATTCTTCAGCGTATGTATTTGGATGGCGAGTTAAGTGAAGAGAAATTGACAGAAACAATTTGGTCGATGGAGGACTTTTGGGCAAAATATGAAGGATGGCAAGTAGTCGATCAAAATGAAGAGCAGATTGTCATGAAGAAAATTGAGAATGACATATCTCCTCTGTTAAAAGCGAATGGTTACCTTGGGATGAGGGAAGATGGTACATTATCTATTTTTATCGGCAGGCCTGAGCACGCCAAGATCATTCATACATTCTACCAAATAGACGTTGGTAAACTTGAAGCATACAAGCAGGAGGAACTGCAAAAAGGGATTCCGATCATGAATAAAGACCAATATAAACAGCTCATTAAAGAATATGAGCCATATTCGGTAAACTAGGGTGGGATGATATCCCACCCTTCAGACTGTAGACTAACTCGATAATGATGGAGAGTTGTCTACAGTTTTTTTGGTGTTTACCATTACCGTTGATTTCCACTGCAGGCATGCTTTCCGCGGACGGTCCACCCTTGGTGCTTTTGCGCCTGTCGGGTCTCCCTTGGACGCTAGTCTTGCACGCCTGTTTCAATCAACTTTGTTTTAAGCAGTGAGGTGACACCCGGAATTCCCCGTGAATAGACTTTGCCGATTATGAAATAACTTTTAATGAACAACACCCCCTTTTTATGATAAAATGAGAGGTACAGCAAAATCAGGGAGAGAATTAATTTGTATGATTATATAAAAGGCAAGGTCGATTATATTGGACCTGAATACATAGTTGTGGAAAATGGGGGGATCGGATATCAAGTGATGACGCCGAATCCTTTTATTTTTTCCGCTCAATACCAGAAAGAAATCCAAGTTTTCCTGTATCATTATGTTCGTGAGGATATGGTGGCATTATACGGATTTCAGACTCGTCAAGAAAAGGCGTTATTCACAAAATTATTGAATGTAACCGGAATCGGGCCGAAGGGTGCTCTAGCGATATTGGCATCAGGCCAGGTTGATCAGGTGGTACAGGCGATCGAAAATGAAGATGAATCATTTTTGGTGAAATTCCCGGGAGTCGGAAAGAAAACGGCACGGCAAATGATTCTCGACTTAAAAGGGAAACTGGAGAACATTATACCTGATGCGTTTCCAAGCTTGTTTAACGAAGGCGTCACGGCTGCAATCAGTCCAAATGGTTATACGGAGGAATTGGATGAAGCCATTCTTGCATTGAAGGCTCTTGGTTATTCTGAAAAGGAAGTCCAAAAGGTAGCCAAGAAATTGCAGGCTGAAGATATGACGACCGAGCAATATATTAAGAAAGCATTGCAAATGATGTTAAGATAAGGAGTGGCGCAATGGAGGAGAGAATATTCAATCAGGAAGCCGATCTGAACGAACTGTCCTTTGAACAAAGCCTGCGGCCGCAAAACTTAAAGCAATATATCGGACAGGATAAAGTGAAAGCGAATTTGAGTGTATACATCGAGGCGGCAAGAATGCGTGAAGAAACGCTCGATCATGTACTTTTATATGGACCGCCTGGTCTTGGCAAGACGACGCTTGCCGTCATCATCGCCAATGAAATGGGTGTAAATATCCGCACGACTTCCGGCCCCGCCATTGAGCGGCCGGGAGATCTGGCGGCCATTTTGAGTGCACTTGAACCAGGTGATGTATTGTTCATTGATGAGATTCACCGTCTTCCCCGTGTCGTTGAGGAAGTGCTTTATCCGGCTATGGAGGACTTTTGTCTGGATATAGTAGTCGGTAAGGGACCGGAAGCCCGTTCGATCAGGATCGACTTGCCGCCGTTCACCCTCGTAGGGGCCACGACACGGGCAGGCTCACTGTCTGCACCGCTCAGGGACCGTTTTGGTGTTTTGAGCCGTCTTGAATATTATACGGAAAACCATTTGACTGATATCATCATCCGTACAGCAAGAATCATGGATACGGAAATGGATGATCAAGCAGCGGCAGAGCTTGCAAGAAGGTCAAGGGGCACCCCGAGAATTGCCAATCGTCTTTTACGGAGGGTCAGGGATTTCGCCCAGGTACGCGGTGATGGGACGATAACGGCCGAGCTTGCCGATTATGCGCTTGAATTAATGCAGGTCGACCGTTTAGGACTCGATCATATTGACCATAAATTACTTAAAGGGATCATTGAAAAATTCCGTGGCGGGCCCGTGGGCCTGGAAACGATTGCGGCAACGATTGGCGAAGAGGCACATACGATCGAAGATGTGTATGAACCATATCTGTTGCAAGTCGGTTTTCTTCAGCGTACCCCTAGAGGCCGGATGGCAACACAGCTTGTTTATGAGCATTTCGGAATGGAGATGCCTGAATGATGAATATACCAAAGATGGTCATGATTCTGGGAGTGGTTATATTCGTGATTGGTTTTGCGATGAAATATATTCATCTCGGCAGGCTGCCGGGAGATATTTTTCTGAAAAAGGGGAATACGACTTTTTACTTTCCTATCGTTACATCAATCATCGTCAGTGTTGTGTTGTCCGCGATTTTTTATTTGATCGGCCGTTTTAAATAATGATTACAGCTTGATAGACACGTAAGGAAGTGGAACAGATGAAATTGGATATGTTTGATTTTCATTTACCGGAGGAACTGATTGCCCAAGTTCCTTTGGAGGATAGGGAAGCAAGTAGATTGATGGTGCTGGACAAAGAAACCGGTAAGCTCCAGCATGATGTATTCAGCCATATCACGGAATATATCAAACCGGGAGATTGTCTGGTGTTGAATGATACAAAGGTGCTTCCGGCCCGACTATACGGCAGTAAAGAAGGGACGGGTGCAAAAATCGAGGTATTGCTGCTTAAGCAAGAGCATGATGATGTATGGGAAACGCTTGTGAAGCCGGCCAAACGGATTAAGGAAGGCTCGACGATCGTTTTCGGCGATGGTAAGCTGAGTGCCGTCTGTACAGGTGTACTCGAGCATGGCGGCCGTATCCTTGAATTTAAATATGATGGCATATTTTATGAAATACTAGAGAAGCTGGGCGAAATGCCGTTACCTCCATACATCAAGGAACAACTCGATGATCAGGACCGCTATCAAACCGTTTATGCGCGGGAACGGGGATCTGCAGCGGCACCTACCGCTGGCCTGCATTTTACGGAGGATTTGCTGGAGAAACTTAAAGGGATGGGTGTCCACATCGCCTTCATCACGCTGCATGTCGGGCTTGGTACATTCCGTCCGGTAAGTGTCGACGATATTGACAGCCATGAAATGCATTCGGAATTTTATCAAATGACGGAAGGCACTGCCAGATTACTGAATGACGTGAAGGAAAAAGGCGGGAAAATCATTACGGTCGGCACTACGTCCACAAGGACATTGGAAACGATTGCGTCCCGTAATGACGGGGTTTTCAAGGAAGAGAATGGCTGGACGAGCATCTTCATTTATCCTGGTTATGAGTTCAAAGGGATCGATGCGATGATAACGAACTTCCATTTGCCTAAATCGACTTTAATCATGCTTATTTCTGCACTTGCAGGCAGGGAGCATGTCCTTCATGCCTATGAAACGGCTGTGGAAGAAAAATACAGGTTCTTTAGTTTTGGAGATGCAATGTTAATTAAGTAATATAAGAGTGAGAAGCTCTTGAAGGGAGTTATTGCGTTGACTGCAATACGATATGAGTTAATCAAAACATGTAAACAGACAGGGGCACGGCTAGGCCGGGTCCATACGCCGCATGGTTCTTTTGAAACGCCGGCATTTATGCCGGTTGGAACGATGGCTACTGTCAAAACGATGTCCCCGGAAGATTTGAAACAAATGGGGGCAGGCATCATCCTGAGCAATACGTACCACCTATGGCTGCGTCCGGGGCATGAAATCATCAAGGAAGCTGGCGGATTGCATAAGTTCATGAACTGGGATCGGGCGATTTTGACCGACTCAGGCGGCTTTCAAGTCTTCAGTTTAAGCGAGTTCCGCAAAATTGAAGAAGAGGGTGTGCATTTCAGGAACCATCTGAATGGCGATAAATTATTTTTATCCCCTGAAAAAGCGATGGAAATACAAAATGCGCTTGGCTCCGATATCATGATGGCATTTGATGAATGTCCGCCATTTCCGGCGACTGAAGAGTATATGAAGAAGTCGGTTGAACGGACATCGCGCTGGGCGGAACGCTGCTTGAATGCGCATGAGCGTCCAAATGACCAAGGGCTGTTCGGAATCGTTCAAGGCGGGGAGTTTGAAAATCTTCGCAAACAAAGTGCAAAAGACCTTGTCTCCCTTGACTTCCCGGGTTATGCTATTGGAGGACTATCCGTAGGGGAACCGAAGGACATCATGAACCGCGTCCTTGAGTTTACTACTCCGCTGCTGCCATCTGACAAACCGCGCTATCTTATGGGGGTCGGTTCACCGGACTCATTGATCGATGGTGCACTCCGCGGTGTTGATATGTTTGACTGTGTACTGCCGACGCGAATCGCACGTAATGGTACACTCATGACGAGCAATGGGCGGCTGGTTGTGAAAAATGCGAAGTATGCACGCGATTTCGGTCCAATCGATGAAAATTGCGATTGCCATGTTTGCAAGAATTATAGCCGGGCATATATCCGCCACTTGATTAAATGTGAAGAAACCTTTGGAATTCGCCTTACGACTTACCATAATCTTCATTTTCTGTTAAACTTGATGGAACAGGTCAGACAAGCTATTCGAGAAGATCGTCTTGGAGACTTTAGGGAAGAGTTTTTTGAGCAGTATGGTTTCAATGAACCAAATGCGAGAAACTTCTAATTCCATAAATATTTTAATGAACGAAAGGAGTGAATATACTTAAATGGGTTCTTTAACACAAATACTTCCGTTGATTTTAATGTTCGTATTGTTCTATTTCTTATTGATCCGTCCGCAGCAAAAACGCCAAAAGGCTACGCAAAACATGCAAAGCAGTTTGAAAAAAGGTGATAAAGTTGCTACTATCGGCGGCATGCATGGAACAATCGATGCAATCGATGAACTGCAAATCGTCATTAAATCACCAGACGGTACAAAACTGACTTTTGACCGTGCAGCAATCCGTGAAATTACGGAAAGCGCACCGAATAAGGAAACATCCCTATAAAACAAACGAAAACCGGGCCATGTGCATGTGCCCGGTTTTTTGCTGTCTTTTTTAATCGGAGCGTGAGTCGGAACTCATGTTGACCCCAAGAACGCCACCCATCATGGCCGTAATCACAAAACAGCCATAGTATATCCATTGCTTGATGGTGAAAAGGGCATCGTGACCTAAATATTGAAAAAGGAACACGACCAACAGATAAAGCAGCCCAGTGCTTCCGCCCAAGAATAATCCTTGCTTTTTCCCTTTGCCTCCTGATATGAATCCACCAATGAACAGCGATAAAAAGGACACGATCATGACCACGTATGTCAGGGATGATTCCGTCAGTGAAGTAAAACGAAGAAGGATGGAAACGATTAAACTAGCAATCATCGCTATGGCAAAGATGGAGCCTACGCCATAAATTACGGCGACACTCATTTTTTTAGTTTCGATGGGTATTCCTCCTTTTTAAAAGGCTGATACGTATAGCCTGTTTATGTGTTTGTACAAGCATATTCCCGATATCGAACCTTTAGACCAGGTTTAAGAAGCTTCCCGTAAAATTAGAAAAGATTATGGAGTAATTTTTCAGTTCCCAAGCCATGCTATGGATGAAGGAAGTGTTGTTGAATTGGATATCTATCTAGGGATTATATTTCGAACGGCGGTAATCTATCTGGTCATCTGGTTCCTTTTTCGAATGATGGGTAAGCGGGAAGTTGGGGAATTGAGCGTTCTCGATTTAGTGGTATCCATCATGATAGGGGACATTGCTGTGCTATCCTTTGAAGATTTGGAAAAACCGTTTATCCGACAGACTATCCCAATGTTTGTCCTCGCATTCCTCCAAATCACATTGGCCTTTGCCTCATTGAAAAGTGTTAAATTACGCTATTTCATGGACGGTAAGCCCCAGATCATCATTAATCAGGGGAAAATAGATGAAAAAGCGATGCGCAGACAACGATATAATTTTGATGACTTATTGACGCAACTTCGTGAACAAGGAATTATTGATATAAACGAAGTGCAATTTGCCATCCTTGAAACTTCAGGAAGGCTCTCGGTGATTAAAAAAAGCGACAAAGAAGGGTCGGAAAGTCAGGTGCCATTCCCGCTGATTGTCGACGGAGAGATACAGGAAAAAAACCTTGATAAAATTGGGAAAAACCATTTTTGGCTTCTGAATCAGTTAAAAGAACATGGAGAAACGAAGGTTAAAGAGATTTCGATTTGCGGGTACATAGATGGCCAAATTTACATCGATAAAAATGAAACGAAGAAATGAACCGAAGCCTTTGAATGCTTCGGTTCATTTTATTTCCAAGCCAATTTTGACAAAAAGCCGCCCACTACAGGAATCCTGATCAGATCGGCCTTTTTTATGCTGCCGGTCATGAGCAGGAAAAATGTGAACAGCAGGATAACGACGGTTACGGAAAGCAAAAGCCGTATGCCGATAGGCTGTGAGGAGAGCGGGAATTGATAAAGATAATAACCACCCCATCCTGAAATTAAAGCAAGGACCAGAGCTGACATATAGCTTCGGAAATGAAGCGTGAAAGGGACGACCTTCAGCACGGTTGAAAAATGCAGGAAAGTAACGAGCATCGTACCGACAGCTATCCCGATTGCGGCTCCCATGATCCCGAAACTTTCCTTTGAAGCCAGCAGCCAGATCACACCGATTTTAAGAATGTTCCCAGCCAGGCTGTTGAACATTGCGGCCTTTGCAAGGTCCAGTGCTTGCAGCATGGATTGCAGCGGATATTGAAAATAATAAAGGATGAAAAAAGGTGCCAGGAATTTAATGAAAACAGCAGCATGCGAAGATCCATACATGACTTGTAATATCGGTTCAGCAAAGATGAACAGAATGACGATAGCTAAACAGCCTGTGATAAAGGTGATTTTCAGGGCTTGTTGAAGCCTGTGTTCAACGAGTAAAAAGTTTCCGGTCGTACGGGCTTCGCTCACTGCCGGGACAAGTGCCGTCGCCAATGATGATGTAACGAAGGAAGGAAGCATGAGTAAAGGCAGAGCGTATCCAGTCAACTCCCCGTATTGACTGGTGGCTGCGGCCGCGGTGACTCCGGCAAGTGCTAAACTCTGGGCGACCACTATCGGTTCGAAAAACCACGATACTGATCCAATCATCCTGCTTCCGGTGGTAGGAAGGGCAATCCCCATCAATTCGGTGAACGTTCCTTTTCCGGATTTGACATTCTTGAAGAAACCCTTTCTGAACTTAAAATGTTTCTTTATTTTAAAGCTGGTCAATAAGTAGATAAGAGATACAAGCTCACCGATAATCGATGCAAGCATTGCCCCAGCTGCCGCATATTCGATTCCATATGGCAAAAAGGCCTTGGTCAGGACGGCTATGAAAGTGATTCGGGCCACCTGTTCGATAACTTGTGAGAAAGCGAAGGGCTTCATATTTTGCTTGCCTTGGAAATAACCGCGCAGTACGGATGAAATGGCGATGATCGGTACGATTGGGGCAATCGCCATGAGCGGCCATAACGTCCGTTCGTCCGTAAATAGGTATTCTGATAGAACCGGCGCGAAAAGCAGCATCGCAGGAGTGAAAATCATCGATAGAGTAAAGGTGCAGGCCAAAGAGACGACAAGGATTTTCTTGATTTTCCGTTCATCACCTCTGGCATTGGCTTCGGCCACGTATTTCGAAATCGCGATTGGCAGACCTAACTGGGTTATGTTCACGACGAGAAAGAGTGTCGGTAAAGCCATCATATATAAACCAACGCCTTCTTCGCCGATGAAGCGGGCGATGACAATACGGTTAATGAAACCAAGAACCCTTGTAATCAGGCTTGCGATTAATAAAATCAGCGTCCCTTTTAAAAATTTGGACATTGAACTCCCTCCCTGCCTTCTCAAAAAAGCGGTTATGCTATACAATTATCTATATGCTTGTACTTGGACAAAGCATGACAAAAGTGTTTGTTTGCGTTCTAACAAATGATAAGAAACCCTTCTAAGAAAATGCGCATTCATTTGAGAATCATTTTACTGGAGGCAAAATGATGGCAAAAAAGAATCATCCCTATCAAAGGTATTATCTAAAGGTGCGTCCATTTTTGAAGAGTAAGCGTGAGGAATTCCAAATGGTCGGATTGAATGCCGTAACAGAGGAAGACATATGGGGAACCTTAACCAAAAATAAATGGAAGCGCCCGCAGGAAAACATTCACCTTCATGAACTTGTCGCAGATATCGTGACATTTTCGAGCAACCAGTTCATGACCTTCCAAATGGTCGAAGCTTATAAATCACCGAACCTATTCGAGCCGCTTTCTGAAGAGGAACTGAAGGAGCTTTTGAAAGAATAACGCAAAGATATACTTAAATTGACAGCTGTTTGTATATGACTCATAATAGATATGGTTATGCTTTTTTTGGAAAAAGTATGGAAAGCTGTGTCTTTTTTCTCAAAAAGCAAAGGGTATGCAGTGATCATATAAACAAAAAATGACGGTTTTATTAACTTCAGGAACAGGCGTATTATAGAAAGGGGCCTACTACATAATGGTAAAAAGAAGCAGGATCGTTGCGTTTTTTCTAATCGCACTTTTGATTTTCGCAGCGATGGGTACGACTTCAAAAGGAATCCTAAAGGATATCAAGCTGGGTCTTGATCTTCAAGGCGGGTTTGAAGTGTTATATGAAGTAAAACCGCTGTCAGGGGAAAAGATCACCCCGGAAGTTTTACGGGCTACAGTAAGCTCACTTGAACGGCGTGTTAATGTGTTGGGGGTTAGCGAGCCTAACATACAAATAGAGGGGAAAGACCGGATCCGCGTTCAATTGGCTGGGGTCAAAGACCAAAACAACGCTCGGGAAATCCTTTCTACACAAGCTAAATTATCCTTCCGTGATTACAACGATAAGGAAATGATGACCGGTGCCGACCTGAAAGAAGGCGGCGCGAAACAAACGTTCCAAGAGAATAAACCGGTTGTCGAAGTCACGCTGAAAGACGTGAATAAGTTTAAAGAAATCACTCAAAAAATTTCCTCGATGGAAAGGCCGACAAATGTACTTGCAATCTGGCTGGATTTCGAGGAAGGAAAAGATTCCATTAAGGATACCTCTTCACAAGACAATATGATTTCAGCTCCAGCTGTCAGTGAAGTTTTCAATACGAATAAGGTGTATATTACCGGTCAATTCACATTGGAAGAAGCGAAAGAGCTTGCAGCCCTTCTGAATGCAGGTGCCCTGCCTGTAGATTTGAAAGAAAAGTACTCCACTTCAGTAGGTGCCCAATTCGGTGCAGGTGCACTGAATGATACTATTTTTGCGGGAATCATCGGAATTTCACTTGTTTTCATCTTCATGCTTGTGTATTACCGCTTCCCGGGATTCATTGCAGTCGTCACCTTAAGCATCTACATTTTCTTGACGCTATTAGTGTTTGATTGGATGAATGCGGTCCTTACGCTGCCTGGTATTGCGGCATTGGTACTTGGGGTCGGGATGGCTGTCGACGCCAATATCATAACCTATGAGCGAATCAGGGATGAATTGAAACTTGGCAGATCGGTTAAGGCAGCTTATAAAGAAGGTACCAAGAATTCACTTGCTACAATCACGGATGCCAACTTAACGACCCTGTTGGCTGCGGCCGTACTGTTCTATTATGGAACAAGCTCGGTTAAAGGGTTTGCCACCACTTTGATCATTTCGATCTTAATGAGTTTCATTACTGCCGTTTATGGTACACGCCTCTTCATGAGCCTGTGGGTGAATAGCGGGTTCCTGGACAAACGTACAGGATGGTTCGGCGTGAAGAAGAAACATATTCACGATTTATCCGAGAAAATGGATTTAATGTCATTGCCAACACGCTTTGATAAAATCGATTTCGTGAAACATCGGAAAGTTTTTTACGGCATTTCAATCGGTGTCACCATTATCGGAATCATCTTCCTGCTCGTCTTCAGATTGAATCTTGGGATTGATTTCACGAGCGGCACCCGAATCGAGATTGCGTCCAAAGATGTCTTGACGACTCAGCAAGTCAAAACCGAAATGGAAAAGGTCGGTATCGACGAAGATGATATCAAGGATGTCAGGCTCGCTGGACAAGACAATAAAAATGCTGTCGTTCGGACAGTCGGTGTCCTTGATAAGCAAGAGATTGCTGAATTGAAGGACCATTTCAAGAAGGATTACGGAGCAGAACCGAATGTCAGCACCGTATCACCGACCGTAGGAAAAGAGCTTGCGAAAAATGCCATGTTTGCGTTAGCGATTGCCTCAATCGGAATCATATTGTATGTATCGATACGATTTGAATGGCGAATGGCTGTACCTGCCGTGGTCGCGCTTATACATGATGCATTCTTCATCATCACGATTTTCAGCTTGCTCCGGCTCGAAGTGGATATCACCTTCATTGCTGCGGTTCTGACGATCGTCGGTTATTCGATCAATGATACGATCGTAACCTTTGACCGTATTCGTGAAAACCTGCGCTTCAGCCGTAAAATCAAAACCGCAGAAGAGCTTGAGAACATTGTGAACATCAGTATCAGGCAAACGCTGACTAGATCCATTAACACGGTTCTGACCGTTCTTATTACGGTCATCGCGTTGATGATCTTCGGCAGTGAAGCTATTCGTAACTTCTCCATTGCCCTGTTTATCGGTTTAATATGCGGCGTGTATTCATCGCTATTGATCGCTTCCCAATTCTGGCTTGATTTAAAAATCAGGGAATTGAAGAAAAAAGGTCCGCTGAATACCGCAAAAGAAAAGAAACAAAGTCTTGAAGGACAAGTTTAATAGGTGAAAGGGGGCTGGCGTGATGCCAGCCTTCTTTTTGTTGAACTAGCTTATTGAATAGGGAATTACAACCAATTATGAGTTTAAAATAAAATTGAAACTGGTATATTCGTTTTGTATAATGAGTAGGTTGAGGGGTGAATAAATGTTAAAGCCAAAAACCCGGTGGAACTTGCGAACTGCCGATGAAAACAAAGTTGCTGTACTAGCTGAAGAGCTTCATATCACACCTTTGGTTGCAGCCCTGCTTGTGAATCGAGGCCTGGATACGATTGAAAGTGCCCGATCGTTTTTATTTGTAAAAAATCAAACTTTTCATGATCCATTTTTATTGAAGGATATGGATAAAGCAGTATATAGAATAAAAGAAGCCATTCAAAATGGAGAAAAAATACGTATATTCGGTGATTATGATGCGGATGGCGTGACATCGACCACAGTGATGATGACGGCGCTGACGAGATTGGGGGCCGATGTTGATTTTTATATCCCGAATCGGTTTACAGAAGGATATGGTCCGAATCCGATGGCATTCCGCCTTGCAGCCGAGCAAGGTGTGAAGGTATTAATAACCGTCGATACCGGAATCTCCGCAGTCGCTGAAGCGAAACTTGCCGCCGAGCTAGGCATGGATTATATTTTGACTGACCACCATGAACCGGGACCGCAATTGCCTGAGGCATTGGCGATCATCCATCCTAAACTGGAGGACAGTTCCTATCCATTTAAAGAACTTGCCGGAGTAGGAGTCGCATTTAAGCTTGCACACGCCTTGCTTGGGGAATTGCCTGAGGATTTGCTAGAAATAGCGGCAATCGGGACGATAGCGGATTTAGTGCCTTTACAAGGGGAAAACCGCGTCATTGCTGCGAAAGGCATCGAGCAGTTACGATTGACTCGCCGCCCGGGACTTGTTGCGTTAATGAAAGTGGCGAATGTTCAGCAGGAAGCATTGAATGAAGAATCGATCGGCTTTGCAATGGCACCGAGGATCAATGCTGTCGGCCGCCTTGGAGATGCCGATCCCGCTGTTGATTTATTGATGTCCGCAAATCTGGAAGAAGCAATGGAACTTGCTAATGAAATCAACGATATCAATAAAGAGCGGCAGGAAATGGTTGCAGCAATGGCTGAGGAAGCGATTGCTGAAGTCGAGGAAAACTTCCCGCCGGAGTCCAATGGCGTGCTCATCATCGGCAGGGAAGGCTGGAATGCCGGAGTTGTGGGGATTGTGGCCTCTAAACTTGTTGAACGCTTTTACCGGCCGACGATTGTATTGAGCTATGATCGGGATAAGGGATTAGCTAAAGGTTCTGCTCGGAGCATCGTTGGTTTCGATCTTTTTCAAAGTCTTTCCCAATGTCGTGAAATGCTGCCTCATTTCGGTGGACATCCCATGGCAGCTGGAATGACGTTGAAAATAGAAGATGTTCAGGAGCTTAGGGACCGCATGAACTTGATTGCGAAGGAAGAACTGAACGAAGAGGACTTCACACCGATTACAAACTTGGACGGTGCTACGACTTTAGCTGAAGTTTCCGTTCAAACGATTCAGGAAATGAGCTTGCTTGCACCATTTGGGGTTACGAATCCCAAGCCGAAGATTTTGATAGATTCCGTACAACTTTCAAGTGTCCGCAAAATTGGTGCCAACCAAAATCACTTGAAGGTTCAGCTGGAAGATGGTGAAAAACACAAACTTGACGGTGTGGGCTTCGGTCTCGGTCATTTTGTCGATGAAATAGCTCCGCACGCTGAAGTTTCGGTGATTGGAGAGCTCTCCATCAATAAGTGGAATAATATGAAAAAGCCCCAGATCTTTGTCCAGGATGTCTCGGTGGACCATTGGCAGTTATTCGATTACCGCGGCAAGGGACAGGCAGAGAAGTGGCTTGCCGACATTCCTGCACAAAACCGGAAGATCGTCATTTTCTCGGAAGATATTTATAGCAGATATCCATTTTTGCAAAACCATCCAGATCTCGTTCATATCGAGAATGAACTGGATGCTGAGCAGCTCGACTGCTTCGAAGGGCATTTGGTACTCATGGACATGCCGCCGTCCAGGGAATTTTTGAAACGGGTGATTGCCAAAAAGAACCCTTCCCGTATCTACGCTCACCTTTCCCATGAACAGGACCATTTCTTAAGTACGATGCCGACAAGGGATCATTTTAAATGGTTTTATGCCTTCCTTGCCAAGAAGGGTCCGCTTGATGTGAAAAGATATGGTGATGACCTGGCCAAATATCGCGGCTGGTCAAGAGATACAGTGGATTTCATTTCTAAGGTGTTTTTTGAGCTTGATTTTGTTACAATAGAAAATGGGTTAATTATGCTCACAACCAATGCGAAAAAACGCGATCTCAGTGAATCTGAATCGTATACAAGAAAGAAAGAGCAATTTGAGCTTGAACAAGAGCTTGTTTATTCTTCCTATCAGCAATTATTCGATTGGTTCAATCATTATTTAGTTCATGAGGCAACAGACCTTGAGGAGGAAACAAAGCAATGGATTTAAAGCAATATGTAACAATTGTGCAAGACTGGCCAAAACCGGGTATCGTCTTCAAAGATATTACAACATTAATGGATAACGGCGCAGCTTATAAATACGCAACAGACCAAATCGTCGAGTATGCTCGCGATAAAAATATCGACTTGGTGGTCGGGCCGGAAGCACGCGGATTCATTATCGGATGTCCAGTCGCATACTCATTGGAAGTGGGCTTTGCACCAGTGAGAAAAGAAGGAAAACTTCCACGTGAAACGATAAAAGTCGAATATGGTTTAGAATACGGCAAGGATGTATTGACAATCCATAAAGATGCCATTAAACCGGGACAGCGTGTCCTGATTACGGACGACTTGCTTGCTACCGGGGGAACAATCGAAGCGACGATCAAATTGGTTGAACAGCTTGGCGGAATTGTAGCCGGGATTGCCTTCCTTATTGAATTGACCGACTTGGATGGAAAAGATAAATTAGACGGCTATGATGTCTTGACATTAATGAGCTTTTAATAAAGGAGAGCACTCTGACCAGGGTGCTCTCTTTCTGTTTTCCCCATTTTAGCTGGATTTTGTCGAATTTCCAGTGAAAAAATGCACTATTCTTAATAAAATACACGTTTAACTCTTTACATCCTTGCCTTTTTTTTCGATAATAGTAATAATAAAGAGTTTTTCTGCTAATAAGTTTATTTGCACTTTTATCCGTTTAAGCGGATTTATTTTTTTTCGCAAAAATTGTCACGTTTTGCAGAATAAAGGGAAGTGCTACCAATCATACTCAATCCGGATCATATCCGGTGGCAGTTAAAGTGGGGTTAAGGTGATTAAATGGCTAATGATCAAATATTGACTGCCGAGCAGGTTGTAGAACGGGCCAGCTTATATCTTCAGCCGGAAGAAGCTGAATTTATTCATAGAGCGTTTAAGTATGCAGAGTATGCTCACCGAGAACAATTCCGTAAATCGGGAGAGCCGTATATTATTCATCCGATTCAAGTGGCGGGCATTCTGGCTGATCTTGAAATGGACCCTGCAACCATTGCGGCAGGTTTTTTACATGATGTTGTTGAAGACACGGAGATCACTTTGAAGGATATTGAAGAAAATTTCAGTCCTGAAGTCGCCATGCTTGTGGATGGCGTGACCAAGTTAGGGAAAATCAAATACAAATCACAGCAGGAGCAACAGGCGGAAAACCATCGGAAAATGTTCGTGGCGATGGCCCAGGATATACGGGTCATCTTGATCAAGCTTGCGGACAGACTGCATAATATGCGGACATTGAAGCATCTGCCGCAGGAAAAGCAGAGAAGGATATCGAATGAGACGTTGGAAATCTTCGCACCGCTTGCCCATCGTCTCGGTATCAGCACGATTAAATGGGAACTGGAAGATACTGCACTAAGGTATTTGAATCCTCAGCAGTATTACCGAATCGTCAACCTGATGAAGAAAAAGCGTGCAGAACGTGAAAACTATCTGGAAGAAGTCATTGATGAAGTGCGTAAAAACGTTGAGGAAGTCAACATTAAGGCTGACCTATCCGGAAGGCCGAAACATATATACAGCATTTATCGCAAAATGGCTTTGCAAAATAAACAGTTCAGCGAAATTTATGATTTGCTTGCCGTTCGGATCGTCGTCAATAGCATAAAAGATTGCTATGCCGTTTTAGGGATCATCCATACATGCTGGAAGCCGATGCCTGGCCGATTTAAAGACTATATCGCGATGCCGAAGCCGAATATGTATCAATCGCTCCATACGACGGTGATCGGACCGAAAGGCGATCCGCTGGAAGTGCAGATCCGTACTTCCGATATGCATCGCATTGCCGAGTTCGGGGTTGCTGCGCACTGGGCTTATAAAGAGGGAAAAGATGTCGGTGAACAGCCTTCATTGGAAGAAAAATTGACATGGTTCCGGGAAATTCTTGAATTCCAGGATGATGCGACTAATGCCGAGGAATTCATGGAATCCCTTAAAATAGATCTTTTTTCTGATATGGTATTCATTTTCACTCCAAAAGGCGATGTCATCGAACTGCCATCAGGATCCAACCCGATTGATTTCGCTTACCGGATTCATTCGGAAATCGGAAACAAAACGATTGGTGCCAAAGTGAACGGGAAAATGGTACCGCTGGATTATAAACTGAAAACTGGCGATATCATAGAAATCTTAACATCGAAGCATTCATATGGTCCAAGTCAGGATTGGCTTAAACTAACGCAAACATCTCAAGCGAAAAATAAGATCCGCCAATTTTTCAAGAAGCAGCGCCGGGAAGAAAATATCGAAAAAGGCAAAGAGCTTGTTGAAAAGGAAATCAAGGATATGGAGTTCGACCTGAAGGAAATCCTGGCTGCCGAGAATATCAGGCGTGTTGCGGATAAATTCAACTTCCTGAATGAAGAGGATATGTATGCAGCAGTCGGATATAACGGAATAACAGCCCTTCAGGTAGCTAACCGCCTTACTGAAAAATGGCGTAAGCAGAAAATGGTCGAGCAGGAAGCGGATATTTCTGAAGCGGTAGCCGATCTGAAAACCTTCTCCAATACATCTAAAAAACGTGACTCGGGCGTACAGGTACCAGGGATTGATAACCTGCTTATCCGCTTATCACGCTGTTGCAACCCAGTACCAGGGGATGAAATCGTTGGTTATATAACCAAAGGCCGTGGAGTTTCAGTTCATAGGCAAGATTGCCCGAACCTGGATAGCGGGGATGCCGATCATCGCCTTGTACCGGTTGAATGGGAAAGTACGATTAACGAACGCAAGGAATACATCGTGGAAATTGAAATCAGCGGCTATGACCGTCGCGGCTTATTGAATGAAGTCCTTCAAGCCGTCAATGAAACCAAGACCAACATTTCAGCGGTCTCGGGTAAATCCGACAGGAATAAGGTGGCGACCATTCACATGTCGATTTATATTCATAACATTGCCCATTTGCAAAAGGTTGTCGACCGTATTAAACAAATTTCAGATGTTTATTCCGTTAGAAGGATCATGAACTAAGGAGTTTTTATTGCCATGCGTGTTGTTTTACAACGTTCCAAAGCGGCAAAAGTAGTTGTCGCAGACCAAATAATAGGACAAATCGACAGCGGTCTCGTCCTGTTGGTTGGTGTCACCCATGGAGATACGATCGATGACGCCGCCTATTTGGCCGAAAAGATTGTCAATCTTAGAATATTTGAAGATGAAAATGAAAAGATGAACCACTCACTATTGGATGTGGGAGGTTCGATTTTATCGGTTTCACAATTCACCTTATACGGCGATTGCCGTAAAGGCCGTCGACCGAACTTCATGGACGCCGCCCGTCCTGAAGAGGCGAATGAATTATATGAAGCATTTAACGAAGAACTCCGCAAAAAAGGCGTCCATACGGAAACAGGTCAATTTGGTGCCATGATGGATGTTCAGCTTACTAATGACGGTCCCGTCACATTAATACTTGAAAGCAAAAAATGACCTGCTGCGGCAGGTTTTTTTTGTAGAAAAGCCAGCTTCGATGCGAAGCTGGCTTTTCTAGTTCTTATTTAAAATACCGTGCCAGGCCATTATAGATGGCCGATGTGATTTTTTCTTGATACTCATTCGACGTTAATGTCAACTCTTCCACTGGATTACTTAAATAACCTAGTTCAATGAGTGTAGCTACCCGTTTATTTTCACGGGTAACATGGTAATTCCCGTATCGTGATCCGCGATTGGGCACCTGCATGGTGGAACCGAGTGAATTGGCCAGTGTAGCCGCCAACGCACGCTGGTAGTCATGATAGTAGTATGTGGTTATCCCGCTGGTGATCTGGTCCTTGGTGCTATCATAATGGAGGCTGATGAAAGCATCCGCATTATGTATATGAGAAGTGCTGACCCGGGAAGGGAGTGGAACATAAGTATTTCCGCTCCTGGTCAGGATCACTTTAGCTCCTGCCGCCTGAAGTTTGTCCCGCAGCAATTCTGCCGTTCGAATCGTCAGGTTTTTCTCAAGTGTTCCACCGACCCCGATTGTACCGCTATCCCTGCCGCCATGTCCGGGATCGATGACAATCGTTTTATCCTTTAGGTATTTCTCGACGCCAGGTCGTTGGATCTGCTCGGCATTCCCTTCGATCGTCACGATCCATCCGGCCACATAAGCTGTTTTTCCGCCCTTTAGTTTAATGGAATACCAGTCGCCTTCCATACCTGATGCCGTGAATGTTTCACCTGCATTGGCCTGCTCTACAATCCCCGAGTTGCCATCCGGCTCATTTCTAAGGATCGTACCATCATGAATGATGGTAATCTTGTTTCCTTTTACCTCAACCTTTTTTTCCTTCGCCGTTTGCTCAACATTCTCTTTTTCCAGGTACCAACTCACTACCCAGCCCTTTTTGGAACCAGTTAGCTGGATTTGTGTCATATTTCCCTTTGTTTGGAGCACGGCGTAAGTCTCATCCTTGTTCACCGAACCGATGACCTTGCTTGAGAGCGAGGCTTCATTCCTGACATTTAAACCTGTAGCGGTCACCCTTGCAGTTGCGCCTGCCGTGTCCTTTTTCATATCAACATGATCTTCGCTTACTTGTATGTAAGGTTCAGCTACCCAACCGCGGGTTCCTTGGAAATCAATTTCAGCCCATTCATTTTCAACCCTGTAGACGGTCACTGACGTATTTTTATTCAGCTTTCCGAGAGCGGCACTGCTTGTCGACGGTTCCGAACGGACATTGAGCCGGTCCACCAAAGTTACTCCGGTTTTCACGGATTGATTCGTTCCTTTTTCCTTAGTTGGATCTTTCTTCGCTGTTTTTTCTGATGCGGAGGGAAGTGTAATGTAGTCAGAAGAGACCCAGCCTTCGATATCCGCCGTTTTGACCTTTATCCAATTCTCATTCTTTTCAATGATGTCAACGAAGGTTCCTTTACTCAAGGAACCAACCGTTTGAAATGTAGTGCCTGGACCTGTTCGGACACGGACGGAGCTGCCTGATATCGTCCCTTGTCCGGATTCCTTTTTGACCTGATTGGTATCAGACCCTGTTTGTCTCTCCACTAACCAATTGGCAACCCAGCCCGTTTTGCCGGTGCCAATCCGGATTTCAATCCAGTCGCCATCTTCATTCAGAATGGGATACGATTCCCCTTTTGACAGTTTTTTTACGATAGGGAAACTGAGACCTGCACCTTCACGGACATTGACCACTTGGGTCGTCACGATATTTTCCCCATCATCTTTTCCAAAAGCGTGATGGACGGGGAAAATCGCTGAGAATATCAGCATCAGTGTCAGGCCGAATAAACCCGATTTCTTCTTCATAAGTTGTCTCTCCCTTTTAATGTCTATATGTATGTATTCTCGTTCAATGAAAATTTCCCTCTCTCCGTGTGCAAAAAACATTTTTTTTAGGAAAGAATAGAGCTTATATAACTGTAGGAGGGAAACCACATGAAATTCAGCGAAAAAGATCAAACGAGCTTAAGCGGAGGCAACCAAGTACTGGGTGTCGATTTTCACGATTTCATCCAAAAGGAACAAAGCGCAAACCTTGTTGAATTGGCATCCGAATTCGGGGTCAATGTCCGGACGGTCAAAAATTTGAAAAAACGTTTGAACCAGTAAAAAGCGACAAAAATCCTCAATCTGCCTTGACATTTGATGTTAACGTCCGTATGATTATAAAATATCAGACTTATTACTGCAATAACCAATGATGGAGAAGAGTAATTAAGAAACACATGAAAAAGAGAGGAAATGCCGAGGCTGAAAGCATTCCACATGATGACTTAATGAAAGAACCCTCCGTAGGCTTCACTCCGAACGGATTTACTTAATAGGAGATGGACGTAAAACAGGCGTTAACTGTTTTTGAGCGGGGGCACTTTAATTTTGTGCTTCAACTAGGGTGGCACCACGGGATATCCAAACTCTCGTCCCTTGTAACATATACGTTACAAGGGGCGGGAGTTTTTTGTTTGGAAAAAATCAGTATAGCGTGCCGTATAAGAAAGGGCGCTATGCTTTAAAGGAGGAAACACATATGTCTATTCAGATTCCTAGAGGTACCCAGGATTTATTGCCTGGCCAAACGGAAATTTGGCAATATATCGAGAACACAGCGCGTGATATTTGTCACCGTTACCAATATAAAGAAATCCGCACACCGATTTTTGAGCACACGGAATTATTTTTACGCGGTGTTGGGGATACAACCGATATCGTTCAAAAAGAGATGTATTCATTTCAAGATCGCGGTGAAAGGAACTTAACCCTTCGTCCGGAAGGCACTGCATCGGTTGTACGGTCATATATCGAGAACAAAATGTTCGGGTGGGCCAATCAACCGGTCAAGCTTTATTATATCGGGCCGATGTTCCGTTACGAACGTCCGCAAGCAGGTCGATTCCGCCAGTTCGTTCAATTCGGCATCGAAGCTTTAGGAAGTAAGGATCCCGGAATCGATGCAGAGGTTCTGTCACTTGCGATGAACCTATACAAGGAACTTGGTTTGAAAAAGCTGAAGCTAGTCATCAACAGCCTTGGTGATAAGGAAAGCCGGACAGCGCATCGCAATGCGTTAATCAAACATTTCGAACCACGCATCGGCGAGTTTTGCGGCGATTGTCAAAACCGCCTCGAAAAAAATCCTTTGCGTATCCTGGATTGCAAAAAGGATCACGATCACGAATTGATGAACACGGCTCCTTCCATCATTGAATATTTAAATGATGAATCCCGTACTTATTTCGAAAAGGTGAAACAGCACTTAACCGATTTGGAAATCGATTTCGTCGAAGATCCGACTCTAGTGAGGGGCTTGGATTACTATAATCATACTGCATTTGAAATCATGAGTGATGCAGAAGGCTTTGGCGCCATCACTACACTTTGCGGCGGCGGCCGTTATAACGGGCTGGCTGAAGAACTTGGCGGACCGGAAACACCAGGAATCGGCTTTGCACTTAGCATTGAACGGCTGATTGCTGCCCTCCAAGCAGAAAACATCGAGCTTCCGATCAAAAAGGGAATTGACTGCTATCTTGTCTCACTAGGCGAAACAGCCAAGGATTATACCGTCAAACTTGCCCATCAATTGCGGAATGCCGGTTTTACCGTCGAAAAAGACTATCAAGATCGTAAAGTGAAAGCACAATTCAAATCAGCCGACCGCCTCGAAGCAAGATATGTGGCGACACTTGGGGATGATGAATTGGCAAATAATAAAATCAATGTAAAGTTTATGGAAACCGGTGAACAAGTCCAAATGGATCTTGCAACATTCGTTGAACAATTCAAAAAGCTACAGGCTTAAGGGGGAAATACCATGTTTGGCAGAACATACTTCAATGGTGAAGTGACAGAAGCAGCTATTGGTGAAAAAGTAACATTAAAAGGATGGGTACAAAAACGCCGGGATTTGGGCGGGGTCATCTTTATCGACCTACGTGACAGAAGCGGAGTCGTCCAAGTCGTTTTCAATCCGGACATTTCGGCAGACGCGCTTGCCACAGCCGAAAAAATCCGTAATGAATACGTCCTTGATATCCAAGGGACAGTCATCAAACGTGACGAAGCCAACTTCAATCCGAACGTAACAACAGGGACCATCGAAGTTCAAGCCGAAAACGTTACAATTTTAAACGAAGCAAAGACCCCTCCATTCATCATTGATGAAAGAACGGATGTATCAGAAGACATCCGCTTGAAATATCGTTATCTGGACCTGCGTCGTCCGGCGATGTTCGAAACATTGAAAATGCGCAACAAAACAACAAAAGCGATCCGTGATTACTTGGACGGTGAAGGCTTCCTTGATATCGAAACACCTATCTTAACAAAAAGTACACCGGAAGGAGCACGTGATTATTTAGTGCCTAGCCGTGTACACGAAGGGGAGTTCTATGCACTTCCGCAATCACCGCAAATCTTCAAGCAGCTATTGATGGTATCCGGTTTCGAACGTTATTATCAAATTGCCCGCTGTTTCCGTGATGAAGACTTACGTGCTGACAGACAGCCTGAATTCACGCAAATCGATATTGAAACAAGCTTCATGAGCCAAGAAGATATCATTAACACGGCAGAAAACATGATGGCTAAAGTGATGAAAGACGTAAAAGGATTGGACGTAACACTGCCATTCCCTCGAATGACTTACAACGAAGCGATGAGCCGTTACGGTTCCGACAAACCGGATACGCGTTTCGGAATGGAACTTAAAGATGTTTCCGATATCGTCAAAGACAGTGATTTCAAAGTGTTCACCGGTGCTGTTGCAAGCGGCGGTCAAGTTAAGGCAATCGTCGTTAAGGACGGAAATGCGGATTATTCCCGTAAAGACATTGATGGCTTGGCTGAATTTGCAGCGATTTACGGTGCTAAAGGCCTTGCATGGCTAAAAGTTGAAGAAGACGGTGTAAAAGGGCCAATCGCCAAATTCTTCGCAGAAGATCAACAGCAATTAGTATCTGAACTGGAAGCTGAAGTGGGCGATTTAATCCTTTTCGTGGCGGATAAGAAAGGCATAGTCGCAGATGCACTTGGAGCACTTCGCATCAAGCTTGGTAAAGAAAGAGGCTTGATCGATCAAAGCAAATTCAACTTCCTATGGGTGACGGACTGGCCATTACTTGAATATGACGAAGAAGAAGGACGCTACTATGCAGCACACCATCCATTCACAATGCCATTCCGTGAAGACATGGACAAACTGGAATCAGACCCAGCAAGCGTCCGTGCACAAGCATATGACCTTGTCTTGAACGGCTACGAACTTGGCGGTGGATCACTGCGGATATTCGAACGCGACGTTCAGGAAAAAATGTTCAAAGTTCTTGGATTCTCCGAAGAAGAAGCAAACGCACAATTCGGCTTCCTAATGGATGCATTTGAATATGGAACACCACCACACGGCGGAATCGCCCTTGGACTGGACCGCATGGTCATGCTGCTTGCAGGCCGCACGAACCTTCGCGACACCATCGCGTTCCCGAAAACAGCAAGCGCAAGCGACCTGCTCGTTGACGCACCGAGTACCGTAAGTGACAAGCAATTGGCCGAACTTAACCTAAGGCTTGCTGCACTTAAAAAATAATTCATTTGGGAAAAATATGAAAAAATACCTAGGTGTTTTTCCTTGAAACAGAGTTAAGCATTATGCTATGATGTTTTCAATAAGTAAGAGTCCTGATGTGTTCGTTCTTTAACCTATAAGTTTTGACCGAACACTTATAGTTACCGGGAGCACTAGTTTCCTGGCCGCGTAAAAGCCTCCCTCGAAGAGGACTTACAAACGCGAGGAACCGAGCACCCACCTGCGGAGAGCGGGTTCAAAACAAAGGCGTAAACGGCACAATTGGGACTCTTACACCTTACAAAGCAACTCATGTTAAATAACATGGGTTTTTTTGTGCGTTAAAATAGTTAACTCACGAGTAAATGGCGCAAACTCACGAGTAAATGGCAGAAATTCACGAATAAACGGCGAACTTACGAGTAAATGGCGTGAACTCACGAGTAAATGGCGAACTCACGAGTAAATAGCAAACTCACGAGTAAAAGAGCCAAATTCACGAGTAAATGGCGCAAACTCACGAGTAAATGGCGCAAACTCACGAGTAAATGGTGCAAATTCACGAGTAAACGGCGCAAATTCACGAGTAAATGGGGTGAACTCACGAGTAAATAGCAAACTCACGAGTAAAAGAGCCAAATTCACGAGTAAATGGGGTGAACTCACGAGTAAATGGTGCAAATTCACGAGTAAATGAGCCAAATTCACGAGTAAGCTACAAATCTCATGGATTAAAAAGAGTGAAATTACGGTAAAACGTCTGATTTCAGATCCTAGCAGGAAAAAAGGGCATTAATAAAGAAGCTAAAGGAGAAGGAGTTGATGTATGGATGTTAAAACCGTGTGAAAGGCCTATGAAAATGCTCAAACTGGAGGCATTAAGCAGAAGGCTATCAGCCAATCATCCAAAACAGGAAAGAATAAAGAACGATTTCCGGAAAATCCGTACAGGATTTAACGGGGAGCGGAGTATCGGAAAGGAGTTGAAGGATCTTCCGAAAGAATATCGAGTATTTCATGATTTGAGGTTAGACCACGCTGGGAGCCGTTATTTTCAAATGGATTTCCTAATAATCACCCGGAATTACTGTCTCATCATTGAAGTGAAAAACTTTGCGGGAACGCTCTATTTTGACCGCACCTATCCCCAATTGATTCGTTCAAAAGACGGACAGGAACAAGCATATCTGGATCCGCTAATCCAGGTCGACGTGCAAAAATCCCGATTAAATGATTGGCTTACTTTTCACAAATTCCCCTCGCTGCCGATTGAAACGTTAATTGCCAATGCAAACTCGAATACGATCATCAGGACTACCCCAGGTTTTACCCCCATTTTCAAAAAAATCACGGGAAAAGAAACCCTGATCAACAAAATTCACACCCTTGAAGAAAAGTATCCTTCTGAGCAATTAACCCAAAGGCAGAGCACTAGACTTTCGAACACGATTCTGCAAAAGAACACTCCACATAATCCTGATATACTCAATTTATATCAAATCGATGAGCAAGATCTGCTAAAAAGCGTTCAATGTCCTGAATGTGCTGCTCTCCATATGCACTATCACTGGGGAAAATGGTCATGCAGTCAATGTTCTTATGCCTCCAAAGATGCCCACATTCAAACTCTTCGCGATTTTGCTCTCCTCATAAAACCCAATATAACAAATAAACAAGCACGGCTTTTTTTACAAATAGATTCAATTGATATCATGCAGCGGATGCTGTCTGCACTGGAATTGCCTTATTCGGGGCAATTTAAAAATAGAGCTTACAGACTTGATGGATTTATTCACGAGTAAATAAGAATTCACGAGTAAACGGCGTAAACTCACGAGTAAAAGAGCCAAATTCACGAGTAAACGGCGTAAACTCACGAGTAAAAGAGCCAAATTCACGAGTAAACGGCGTAAACTCACGAATAAAGACCCCAAACTCAAATAAAACAACCAAAAAACCATCGAATATACTTCAAATATTCCCATTTAAGTAACATTACGCAATATAGATTCGTAAATTATAGTAAGGTTGAGCAATAGTCAGCCAAGGATAGAAAGTAGTGAGGGCTTTGAAAGATTTATTGTATGCAAAGAGGATGGAAATGCTTCAATTAGTGGAGCGGCTAGTGAATATAGATAGTGGTTCTCATACGAAAAAGGGTATTGATGAAATTGGTTCGATTTTGAAAACGAAATTTGAAAGCCTGGATTTTATTGTGGATACCGTTGAGCAACAGAGTTATGGCAATCAGCTGGTCATCCAGCATCGTGATGCGCATCAACCGCATATTCTGGTCGTTGCCCATATGGATACGGTTTTTCCGGAGGGGACAGCGCAAAAACGTCCTTTTAAAGTGAAGGGAAATCGGGCATACGGTCCTGGTGTGGCGGATATGAAGTCTAGTTTGGTTGAGCTTTTTTATGCGATCCTTTGCCTGAAACAGACGGGGCAGACAGGCTATAAGCATATCCAGATCATTTTTAATAGTGATGAGGAGATCGGGTCTCCGTCATCTGCTTCACTCATATCGGAAAAGGCAGCCAATAAGAAGTTTGCGCTAATTCTTGAACCGGCAAGGACGGACGGTTCGCTTGTCACGGCAAGAAGGGGATGCGGTCAGTTTAAAGTGGATATTGCGGGGGTGGCCGCCCATTCAGGGATCGAGCCGGAAAAGGGACGAAGTGCAATTGAAGAATTGGCCCATAAGATCATCGCCTTACATCGATTGAATGATCAGCAGAAAGGAATCAGCGTGAATGTCGGTATGATTGATGGAGGTTCCGCTGTCAATACAATCGCTTCCCATGCTGCCGCTTTTGTGGATGTGCGGATTTCGGAAAAAAGGCAGGAAGCCATCATCCTCAAGCAACTGAAAAAAATCTGTGCCGAAACCTATATTCCAGGAACGAAAACGACATTAAGCGGGAAAATGGACCGCTCTCCCATGGAAAAGAATGAGAAAACGAACTTGCTTTTAGAGACGATCCGTCAGGCTGGGAAGGAAATCGGCATCGAAATCACGGATACGGCCACGGGTGGAGGTTCCGATGCTTCCATCACTTCTGATTTGGGCATCGCGACAGTGGATGGACTCGGGCCCATTGGAGGGAATGCACATAGTGAAGAGGAGTATTTGGAAATTCCCAGCCTTACGGAAAGGACACTCCTATTGGCAACCGTCATTCAAAAATTAGCAAAAATGACCTAGCACACTAATTCCGATTAGACTGCTCATATTTCGCTTGTCATAAATGATGTTTATGATATATTGTTAATTGGGAAGCTAAATAAGAACAGAATTTATTGGAGTTGAATATATATGCTGCATCAGTTTTCACGTAATGAATTGGCAATTGGCAAGGAAGGAATCGATATTCTGAAAAACACGACCGTTGCTGTCCTGGGTGTTGGAGGCGTTGGTTCATTTTCAGCCGAAGCATTGGCACGCACCGGTGTAGGCCGCATTATTCTTGTTGATAAAGACGATGTCGACATCACAAATGTAAACAGGCAGATCCATGCTCTATTATCAACAGTCGGTCAACCGAAAGCGGAATTGATGAAAAATCGAATTCAAGACATCAATCCTGACTGCGAAGTGATCGCTCTTAAAATGTTCTATACAGAAGAGACGTTTGAGGAATTCTTCAGCTATGGTCTGGACTATGTCATTGATGCATCGGATACGGTCATTTATAAAATGCATGTGATGAAGGAATGCCTGAAACGGAATATCAAGGTGATTTCAAGCATGGGGGCCGCTAATAAGATGGACCCGACGCGTTTTCAAATTGCCGATATCTCCAAAACGCATACCGATCCGCTAGCCAAGGTCATTCGTACTAGATTGCGTAAAGAGGGCATAACAAAGGGAATTCCCGTTGTCTTTTCCGACGAGAGCCCTATTGTCATTCGTGAGGATGTGCGGAAAGAAGTCGGCAATGATGAGGCAAAAATCCGTAAAGCCCAAATGCCTCCGTCTTCGAATGCATTCGTACCATCCGTTGCGGGTTTAATTGCAGCAAGCTGGGTGATCAATGATCTATTAAAAGACATTGAAGTTCGCCGTGTAAACGATTGATAAAATCAACTGACTCTACAATGGGTCAGTTTTTTTGTGTCGAATAGTAGATATTCCCTTTTAATAACTTTTTTATCCATATCATATAGACGGGGTCGAAAGAATGAGATAAACTATTTTCAGAATATTATTTTTATTCAGATATTCTATTTGTTTAAAAGAACATACAAAACAAGGGGGTTTCAAATGAAGAAGAAAAAGCTAGCAGGAGTGTTTCTATCACTTTCATTGGTTGCAGGGGCGCTGGCAGGTTGCAGCGGCGACTCGAAAACTAGCAGTTCAGGCGGGGGTTCATCAAAATCGGGTGACACAATTAAAATTGGGGCCAACCTGGAATTATCCGGAGGTACGGCATCATTCGGCCAATCGGCTGCAGATGGTTTGAAACTGGCCATCGATGAGATTAATAAAGAGGGCATCGACGGTAAAAAACTGGAAATCGTTAAGGTTGATAATAAATCAGACGCAGCAGAAGCTACAAGCGGTTCGATCAAGTTAGTCAGCCAGGACAAGGTTGTGGCTGTAGTCGGATCTGCAACGAGCACGAATACATTGGCACAGGTTCAAGTCGCACAAGATAATAAAGTTCCTCTCCTTACACCAACTGCAACAAATCCCGACATTACCAACAAAGCTGGAAAATTAAATGATTATGTGTTCAGAACTTGCTTTATCGATCCATTCCAAGGTACGGTGGCTGCCAATTTCGCATCTGACGAAATTGGAGCAAAGACGGCTGCGATCTATGTGGATAGCGCAAGTGATTATTCTAAAGGATTGGCCGCAGCTTTTAAAGAAGCATTCACTGCCAAGGGCGGTAAAATCGTGGCGGAAGAAGCTTATGTAACGAAAGATACTGATTTCCGTTCTACATTGACACGTATCAAATCGGCAAAACCTGAGTTCGTTTTCCTTCCTGGTTATTATGAGGAAGTCGGATTGATCTTAAAACAGGCACGTGAAGACGGCATAGACCTTCCATTCATGGGCGGGGACGGCTGGGATTCCCCGAAGGTCGTTGAAATTGCCGGAGCGGATGCTTTAAAAAATACGTATATCACGAATCACTATTCCCCGGAAGATGAAGATGCAAAAATCCAGGATTTCGTTGCAGCCTTCAAAAAGGAATACGATAAAACACCGGATGCCTTTGCCGCACTTGGGTATGACACTGGGTACTACCTGGCAGACGCCATCAAGAGATCTGGAGATGCTTCCCCTGAAAAAATCAGACAAGCGTTGGAAGATGTTAAAGATCTTCAATTAGTTTCCGGTACGCTGAACCTTGATGAAAATCATGATCCGATCAAATCGGCGACCATCTTGGAATATGTGGATGGCAAACAAACATTCAAGACAAAAATCAATCCATAATACCTTACGTGGATAGGGGGCAAGTCCCTCCTATTCTATATTCACTTAAAAAACACCTTAACGGGGAGAGTGCAATATGGAACTGATTCAGCAATTGGTAAATGGCATTTCACTCGGAAGCATTTATGCTTTGATCGCGCTTGGCTATACGATGGTATACGGAATCGTCAAGCTCATTAACTTCGCCCATGGCGACGTATTCATGGTTGGTTCATTTGTGGGCTTTTACGCCATTACCGTAATGGACTTATCCTTCATACCGGCTTTATTGATTTCGATGGCCACATGTGCCATCTTTGGCGTTTTAATTGAACGCATTGCTTATAAACCCCTTCGTAATGCAACACGGATTGCGGCCTTGATAACGGCCATCGGTGTTTCCCTTCTGATAGAAAATGGGCTGATTTACATCCGGGGCGCCCAGCCGGAAGCCTATCCAAATAATGTCCTTCCGATGGATAAACTCGATATATTCGGAGTTTCCATCAGCAGTCAATCGATATTGATCTTATCCGTATCCATCATTTTAATGATCATCCTACAATTCGTTGTCCATAAAACAAAAATCGGCAAAGCGATGCGTGCCGTTTCATTCGATTCCGAGGCTGCCAAGCTGATGGGAATCAATGTGAACAATACGATTTCAGCTACGTTCGCCATAGGTTCGGCCCTGGCAGGGGCGGCTGGTGTCATTTTTGGCATCTACTATATTAAAATCGAACCGTTGATGGGGGTCCTTCCTGGCCTTAAAGCATTTGTTGCAGCCGTCTTGGGCGGCATCGGCATCATTCCGGGAGCGATGGTCGGCGGTCTGCTGCTTGGTGTGATCGAGGCTTTGGTCAGTGCAGCCGGTTACTCATTATGGCGCGATGGTGTGGCTTTCGTCGTACTTATCTTGATTTTGATTTTCTTGCCGCAGGGACTGTTCGGTAAAAATAAAAGAGAAAAAGTATAGGGGAGACATGGCGATGACTACTTTAAAGAATTCAAAGGGTTTTTGGCTCTCGATCGTGCTCGCACTTATTTTTTTCGGAATCATGCAGTACACCATTTCAAACGGTATCCTCAATCCATTTTATATCAACACGCTCATGTTCATCGGCATCAATATCATGCTGGCGACGAGCCTTCATTTAATCATTGGAATAACCGGGCAATTCTCGATCGGGCATGCCGGTTTTTTAGCGGTTGGGGCCTATGCTTCGGCAGTCATGACAATGAAGCTGGAACTTCCTTTCATCATAGCTGTATTGACTGGGGGCGTCATCGCCGCTGTTGCGGGTATGGTGATCGGAATACCCAGCTTGCGCCTGAAGGGGGATTACCTGGCGATAGCTACCCTTGGTTTTGGGGAAATTGTCCGGATCGTCCTTTTGAATATTGAATATGTAGGCGGTGCAAGCGGGATGCAGGTATCCCACCTGACTTCTTGGCCATGGGTTTTTGCCTGTGTGATGATCACCGTCTTAGTGATCAGGAATTTCACCAATTCGACTCACGGGCGTGCATGCATATCCGTAAGGGAAGATGAAACGGCGGCTGATGCGATGGGAATCAATACGACCTATTATAAAGTGGCGGCCTTCGTCATCGGAGCTTTTTTTGCCGGAATTGCCGGATCGCTCTATGCCCATAATTTTTATATTATCCAGCCATCGAATTTCGGTTTCCTGAAATCCTTCGATATACTGATTTTCGTCGTACTTGGCGGTCTTGGAAGTCTTTCAGGTTCGGTTTTGGCCGCCATTTTACTGACGATCGTGACGACATTCCTTCAGGATTATCCGGAAACGAGAATGATCATCTACAGTCTTGTCCTGATCCTGATGATGATTTTCCGTCCGCAGGGGTTAATGGGAACAAAAGAAATCACATCATTGTTCACACATAAAAAAACGAAAGGGGGCCCAAAGGATGGAAGCCACAATACCGTTGCTTAAGGTAGATTCGGTGGGTATCCGCTTTGGCGGATTGAAAGCGGTGTCCGATGTGAACGTGGAATTATTTCCAGGGGAACTTGTAGGCCTGATTGGGCCGAATGGAGCTGGGAAAACGACCTTCTTCAATTTATTGACGGGTGTGTATGTCCCTACAGAAGGAACGATCGCCTTAAACGGGGAAAATCTAAATAAGCAGCCGCCTTATAAAATTACCCGAAAAGGGATCTCGAGGACCTTTCAAAACATTCGCCTCTTCAGTGAGCTATCCGTAATCGATAATGTGAAGGTTGCTTACCACTCGCTTGCCAAGCATGGAATTCCAAGCTCCATATTCCGGTTGCCCGGACATTTTTCAGGGGAAAAGGAAATGGATGAAAAGGCACTCGAATTTTTGCGGATTTTCAATCTAGACCATTTTAAGGATGAAAAAGCTAAAAACCTTCCATACGGACAGCAAAGGCGGCTGGAAATCGCCCGTGCCCTTGCCGCCAATCCGAAACTTCTTTTACTGGACGAACCGGCAGCCGGAATGAACCCCCATGAAACGAAAGAATTAATGAACCTCATTGCTTTTATCCGGAAGGAATTCAACCTTACCGTTTTGCTCATCGAACATGATATGTCACTGGTCATGGGTGTATGCGAACGGATTTATGTCCTTGATCATGGACAGCTCATCGCTCACGGAAAGCCGGAAGAAATCCGCAACGATCCAAAGGTTATCGAGGCATATCTAGGGGAGGAGGTTTCCTGATGCTGAAAATAGAAGACATCAATGTTTATTACGGCAATATCCAAGCGCTAAAAGGGGTTTCCATGGAGATAAATGAGGGGGAAATCGTGACTTTGATCGGGGCGAACGGAGCGGGAAAAAGCACGCTGCTCAAAACGATTTCCGGTCTGTTAAAACCAAAGCAAGGGAAAGTTCTGTTTGAAGGCGATTCGATTGGGGGAAAAGCGGCACAGGCCATCGTGAAAATGGGCATATCCCATGTACCTGAAGGACGACGTGTCTTCGCCAACATGACGGTGGCAGAAAACCTGGAGCTTGGAGCTTATTTGCGGAAAGACAAAGATGGCATCCATAAGGATATGGAAAAGGTATACGAGCTATTTCCGAGGCTGCTGGAGAGAATCAAACAGCAGGCCGGCACGCTTTCAGGCGGCGAACAGCAGATGCTTGCAATGGGTCGGGCTTTAATGGCGAAACCGCGATTATTACTGCTCGATGAACCTTCGATGGGCCTTGCACCGCTTCTGGTGAAGCAAATATTCAACATCATCCAGGAAATCAGTGAGTCCGGCACAACGATCCTTTTGGTCGAGCAAAACGCCAACCTCGCCTTATCCATTGCGGATCGGGCGTATGTCGTTGAAACGGGCCGAATCGTCCTGTCGGGCAATGCCGAGGAACTAACATCAAGTGAAGAAATAAAAATGGCCTATTTAGGAGGCCACTAAAACCGACGTTTGGCGGTTTTTTTGTTTGTTGATCGGGTTATGCAAAATATGCAGGAAGATAAAAAAGCACAGGGTTTCATGCATGATTTTATACATCCAATATAGTATTATTCAATTTTGATATAGGAATTAAGACTAAAAAAACACGAAAAAACTGGGTTTAATTCCCTATCAATATACTTGTATTTTGGTAAAAATGTAATTAATAGGATGAGAGAAATAAGAGAATGAATAAAATTTTTTGATCTATAAATAAGGATTTTGTAATATCAATATAATTTAATTATCAGTTTTTTCTGATTATATCGCTTGTTTTCGCAATATTTAAAATATATAAAGATAAAAATGATAGAGCACTACCTGTGAAAAATATCCTATCTAGCGAAATCTTCTCGCAATTATTGTATAGACGGAATGAAAATTATGCGGTAAACTATTTTTCGAAATATTAATTTAATTTGAAACATTTCATCTAATCAATTTTTTTCTGAAGCATCATGAATAAATATTCATGCATCAGAGCTTGATTACAAAATGGGGGGATTATTTATGAAAAAGAAAAAATTAGCAAGTGCATTCCTTTCTCTATCACTTGCTGCAGGAGTGCTAGCGGGTTGTTCCGGCTCTGGTTCATCTGAAAAATCAAGCGGGGATGGAGATACGATCAAAATCGGTGTCAACCTTGAATTATCAGGCGGTGTCGCTTCATATGGACAATCGATTGCAGAAGGTCTGGAGCTTGCAACTGCAGAAATCAATAAAGAAGGCATTGACGGTAAAAAAATCAAACTAATTAAAGTCGATAATAAATCTGAAGCGTCCGAAGCGACAAGCGGAGCGATCAAGCTGACATCACAAGATCAGGTTGCAGCGATCGTAGGCGCAGCAACAAGCACGAACTCGATTGCACAAGTACAGATTGCCCAAGATAATAAAGTGCCGGTCATCTCACCTTCAGGTACAAGCCCTGAAATCACTTTCAGCAAGGATAAATTGAACGATTACGTTTTCAGGACAAGCTTCATCGATCCGTTCCAAGGGACGGTAGCTGCAAACTTTGCCGCTAAAGAAATCAAAGCGAAAAGTGCAGCCATCTATATCGACAGCTCAAGTGATTATTCAAAAGGGTTAGCCGCAGCCTTTAAAGAACAATTCGAAAAGAATGGCGGAAAGGTTGTTGCTGAGGAAGCTTACATTGCGAAGGATACTGATTTCCGTTCCACATTGACTCGTTTGAAATCGGCAAAACCTGATTTCATTTTCCTTCCTGGTTACTATGAGGAAGCTGGTCTGATCGTGAAGCAGGCACGGGAAACAGGACTTGACGTTCCATTCATGGGCGGCGACGGCTGGGATTCTCCTAAGCTAGTTGAAATTGCCGGTGCAAAAGCTCTAAATAATACGTTCATCACGAACCACTATTCTTCAGGTGACCCTGATGAGAAAATTCAGAATTTTGTGTCAGCATTTAAAGCGAAGTACAAAGATAAGTCCCCGGATGCATTCAATGCCCTAGGATATGACACAGGATACTTCCTTGCAGACGCGATTAAACGTGCTGGTTCAGCGGATTCGGAAAAAATCAAAGAAGCGCTGGAAAAAACGGCTGACCTTGAGCTTGTTACGGGTACATTCACATTGGATGAAAAACATAATCCAATCAAATCTGCTACCATCCTTGAATTTAAAGAAGGAAAACAAGTATTCAACACAAAAATTAATCCTTAATTTCGGAGAACAACTCCAACCCTTTCGCCGGCCCTTCATTAATAAGAAGGTGCTGGCGAATTCTCATTTTTCAAGCATGCCAGGGTGCTGAGCATCCCCTTAGCGGAATGAAAAGAGTCTGGACTAATTACTCATAAAATTAGATTTTCAAGGAGAGTCGAACATGGAATTGATACAACAGTTAATAAACGGGGTTTCATTAGGAAGTATTTATGCCCTTATCGCTCTCGGATATACGATGGTTTACGGGATTGTTAAATTGATAAACTTCGCCCATGGCGATGTATTCATGGTCGGCTCATTCGTTGGGTTTTACTCAATAACGGTCCTGGATCTGTCATTCGTGCCAGCCCTATTAATCTCGATGACGGTCTGTGCGCTGTTTGGAGTATTGATCGAGCGAATCGCGTACAAGCCATTACGTAACGCAACACGTATCGCGGCACTTATCACGGCCATCGGTGTTTCCCTTTTGATCGAATACGGATTCATCTACGTCCGCGGTGCACAGCCGGAAGCTTATCCGAATGATGTATTGCCGACAGACAAGTTCAATATTTTTGGAGTTTCCATCAATAGTCAATCGGTTTTGATTTTTGGAGTGGCTGTAGTCTTGATGATCATCCTGCAAATCATCGTTCATAAATCAAAAATCGGAAAAGCGATGCGTGCCGTTTCCTACGATGCGGATGCAGCTAAGCTGATGGGTATAAATGTCGATAACACGATTTCTGCCACCTTTGCAATCGGTTCCGCATTGGCTGGGGCAGCCGGCGTCATTTTCGGTATTTACTATATTAAGATCGAGCCGCTCATGGGTGTGCTTCCGGGATTGAAGGCATTCGTTGCCGCCGTACTTGGAGGGATCGGGATTATACCGGGCGCGATGGTCGGTGGCCTATTGCTAGGTGTCATCGAAGCTTTGGTCAGTGCCGCCGGTTACTCATTATGGCGTGATGCTGTAGCCTTCGTCGTACTGATTCTTATCTTGATTTTCATGCCACAAGGCTTATTCGGTAAAAACAAAAAAGAAAAAGTATAGGGGAGACAAAGCAATGACTACAATTAAGCGAGCAAAAGGTTTTTGGCTCTCGATTTCACTATCATTGATCTTTTTCGCCGTAGTTCAAGTGTTAATCGGCGGCGGATCGCTAAATCCTTTTTATCAAAATACGCTCATGTTCATCGGGATCAATATCATTCTGGCAGCGAGCCTGCACTTGATCATCGGGATAACCGGGCAGTTCTCCATCGGACATGCCGGATTCCTGGCAGTCGGTGCCTATGCTTCAGCCGTCATGACGATGAAGCTGGAAATGCCATTTTATGCGGCATTGATAGTCGGCGGTTTGGCGTCAGCGCTGGCAGGATTGATCATCGGAATTCCAAGCTTACGCTTAAAAGGTGACTATCTGGCGATTGCGACCCTTGGTTTTGGGGAAATCGTCCGGATCATGCTTTTGAATATCGATTATGTCGGCGGGGCGAGCGGCATGCAGGTTTCCCATTTGACCACTTGGCCGTGGGTATTCGCTTCCGTCATCGTAACGATCATCGTCATCCGAAACTTTACTAGCTCGACCCACGGAAGAGCCTGCATATCGATCCGCGAGGACGAAACGGCTGCCGATTCGATGGGAATCAACACGACCTATTACAAAGTTGTCGCCTTTGCGATTGGTGCTTTTTTTGCCGGTATCGCTGGGGGGGCTTTACGCTCATAACTTCTATATCATCCAGCCATCGAACTTTGGATTCCTGAAATCATTTGATATTTTGATCCTTGTCGTTCTTGGCGGTCTTGGAAGTCTTTCCGGTGCCGTATTGGCCGCGATATTACTGACGGTAGTCACGACTTTCCTGCAGGATTATCCGGAAACACGAATGATCATCTACAGTCTTGTGCTTATCGTGATGATGCTCTATCGCCCGCAAGGATTAATGGGTACCAAAGAAATAACATCCATGTTCAAACGTAAAGGAGGAAGCAGCCATGAAAAAAATAAAAACACCGCTGCTTAAAGTCGATTCGGTCGGCATCCAGTTCGGAGGGCTTAAAGCCGTTTCTGATGTTAACGTCGAGTTATATCCAGGAGAACTTATTGGCTTGATCGGGCCGAACGGCGCTGGAAAAACCACTTTCTTTAACTTGCTGACAGGAGTTTACGTCCCGACGGAGGGCACCATTTCTTTGGAAGGTGAGAACTTAAGAAAACTGCCTCCATATAAAATCACGCAAAAAGGGATCAGCCGGACATTCCAGAACATTCGCTTATTCAGTGAACTATCCGTGATCGACAATGTAAAAGTGGCCTATCATTCACTTTCGAAGCATGGCATCTTAAGTTCGATCTTCCGCATGCCGATCCATTTTAAAGGCGAAAAGGAAATGGATGAAAAAGCGATTGAGTTCCTGAAGATCTTCAACCTTGATCAATATAAGGATGAAAAGGCAAAGAACCTGCCATATGGTAAACAAAGACGTTTGGAGATCGCCCGTGCCCTTGCCGCCAACCCGAAACTGCTTTTGCTCGATGAACCGGCAGCGGGGATGAACCCCCAGGAAACGCACGAACTCATGAATCTGATTGCCCTCATTCGTGAGAAATTCGATTTGACCGTATTATTGATAGAACATGATATGCCGCTCGTCATGGGTGTTTGCGAACGCATATATGTACTCGATCACGGACAGCTGATCGCTCAAGGAAAGCCAGAGGAAATCCGTAACAATCCAAAAGTCATCGAGGCCTATCTGGGCGAGGAGGTTTCATAATGTTAAAAATCGAGGACATCAACGTCTATTACGGAAACATTCAAGCCTTGAAAGGAATCTCGCTTTCTATTAACGAAGGCGAAATCGTAACCCTGATCGGGGCGAACGGAGCCGGGAAAAGCACGTTGCTGAAAAGCATTTCCGGACTATTAAAACCAAAACAAGGGAAGATCATATACGAAGGGGATTCCATCGGCGGAAAGGCAGCACAATCCATCGTGAAAATGGGCATTTCCCATGTCCCTGAAGGCCGGCGGGTCTTTGCTAACATGACCGTCGAAGAAAACCTTCAGCTTGGTGCTTATCTGCGCAAAGATAAGGCAGGCATCAAGCAGGACATGGAGAAAGTCTATGAATTATTCCCGCGTTTGCTTGAGCGGCTGAAACAGCAATCCGGAACCCTTTCCGGCGGGGAACAGCAAATGCTCGCGATGGGCAGGGCACTCATGGCCAAGCCCCGGCTTCTGTTACTGGACGAGCCATCGATGGGACTCGCGCCATTATTGGTGAAGCAAATCTTTCATATCATCGAAGAAATCAACAAAACCGGTACAACGATTCTGCTGGTCGAACAAAATGCCAACTTAGCGCTATCCATCGCGGACAGAGCCTATGTTGTCGAAACCGGCCGAATCGTCCTATCTGGCAAATCAGAGGAACTGACCGCAAGCGAAGAAATCAAGAATGCCTATTTAGGCGGACATTAAACCTGTTACAGACTGCAGACGAACTCGAGGAAAAACGAGTTTGCCTGCAGTTTTTTTATTTCAAAAAAAATTCCAGTTGATTTCAGAAATCCGCTCCCTTTCCGCCGACTGTCTGCCAAGCCTCCTCGCCTAGCGGCTGCGGTGTCTCGGCTAGCCAGTAATTCTTCAGGAGTGTCGCAAATTTCTTCCATCCAATAAGGATTACAGTAAAAAAACATAAAGAATAATGTAGTCTTGTTTTAAAATCATGGTTTAGAATTAGAACATTCCGAACTCCCAGACTGACTGCAGACGAACTCGAGGAAAAACGAGTTTGCCTGCAGTTTTTTATTTTAAAAAGGTTCCAGTTGATTTCAGAAATCCGCTCCCTTTCCGCCGACTGTCTGCCAAGCCTCCTCGCCTAGCGGCTGCGGTGTCTCGGCTAGCCAGTAATTCGGCAGGAGTGTCGCAAATTTCTTCCATCCAATAAGGATTACAGTAAAAAACATGAAAAATAATGTAGTCTTGTTTTAAAATCATGGTTTAGAATTAGAACATTCTGAACTCCCAGACTGACTGCAGACGAACTCGAGGAAAAACGAGTTTGCCTGCAGTTTTTTATTTTAAAAAGTTTCCAGTTGATTTCAATAATCCGCTCCCTTTCCGCCGACTGCCTGCCAAGCCTCCTCGCCTAGCGGCTGCGGTGTCTTGGCTAGCCAGTAATTCGGCAGGAGTGTCGCAAATTTCTTCCATCCAATAAGGATTACAGTAAAAAAAACATTAAGAATAATTTAGTCTTGTTTTAAAATCATGGTTCGGGATTAGACCAATCGGAACTCCCTTTATTAGACAAAAGTGCTTCTATCTGAATTTTTCAAACGAAGTTGATTGGAACGGAAGGTACGAGACTCCTGCGGGAAAAACGAGTCCAGGGGAGACCCCGCAGGCCCGAAGCCGGCGAGGAGGCTCACGGACCGCCCGCGGAAAGCGAGTGCCTGGAGTGGAAATCAACGTTCCCATTTTACAAACCCACAAAAAGCTGTGGGCAAATAATTATTATCTAGTTTGTGAACAAAAAGGTTCTATCTAAATAAAACAAAGTTGATTGGGAACGGAAGGCACGAGACTCCTGCGGGAAATGTGAGTCCAGGGGAGACCCCGCAGGCGCGAAGCGTCGAGGAGGCTCCCGGACCGCCCGCGGAAAGCGAGTGCCTGGAGTGGAAATCAAAGTGCAAATTTTACAGTGAAATTAATATCTACAGTCAACCGCTTTGTTTTAAAATTCAGGTAGACCCCATTTTGTCGACAATCTGAGACTGCTTTATAGCGGTTTTTTTGTTGTGTAAATAAGTTAATTTAACTAGATAAAAAGGTTAGTAAAACCTTATCGGACGGTATACAATCTAGTTAGGAATAATAGTAGAATTGGTTCATGATATAACCTCATCGATAGCTATTCTTAATCATATTTTTTGGAGTGATTGTATGCACAAACTTATTCAGGCCATATTGCCGGTATTATTACTGTTTATGATTCTGCCAATCTACAAGCCAGATGCTGCATCTGCAGAAGAGACGCCGCAATCTGATGGTGTCATCGTCAAGTACAAAGAGACGAGCGATGAGCCGATCAACGAGTTGATAGAAAAGGTGGAGGTTCCTAAAGGGGAATCAACCGATAACCTGATCGAGGAACTTGAAGAACAGAATGATGTGGAATATGCAGAACCAAACTATCTGTTCAAGAAGATGGAAAGCCCGAACGATCCAGCCTACATAGACCAGTGGCACCATAAAAAGCTTGGTACGGGTGCAGCGTGGACAAAATCAATGGGATCGAAGGAATTGACCGTGGCCATCATTGACGACGGAATCGATCGCAACCACGAAGATTTAAAAGGGAGGATCGTCAATGCCTATGATACGATACGCAATCGGAAGCATATCGTCCCAAAAGGGGAGCATGGAACGCATATCGCTGGCATCATTGCCGGTTCTGCGAACAACGGCATAGGCGGAACGGGTGTTGCCCCGAACGTTAAATTAATGCCGATCAACGTCTTTGATGGAGAATATGCCGATACGGCCGATATCATTGACGCGATACATTATGCCGTTCAGCAAAAGGCAAACATCATCAATATGAGTTTAGGCGACACCAGTTATTCGGAGTCCTTGAACAAGGCCGTCCAGGAAGCTTATAAACAAGGCGTACTGATCGTCGCGGCTGCCGGGAATGAAGGGGATATGGGGAAAAATGTACAGCGTGTGTACCCAGCTGCATTCAGCCACGTCATTTCCGTTGCTGCCACTAATTCAAGTGACAAGCGTCCCAATTATTCCAACTACCATTCAACAGTCGATATTGCTGCCCCTGGGGATGATATTCTTTCAACCTTGCCAAATGGTAAATACGGCTGGATGAGCGGAACATCGATGGCGACGCCGATGGTGGCGGGTGTAGCGGCATTGATTTGGTCCCATGAGCCTAAGCTCAACAAAACGGAGGTTGAATACCGTCTCTATGATTCAGCCGTGGACCTAGGTACAAAAGGGAAAGACATCTACTATGGAAACGGGCGGGTCAATGCCAAAAAAGCACTGGAAATGAAGACGCTGACCAAACCGTCCGTGACTGCGATATCCGATAAGGACACCAAAATCAATGGGAAAATCCCGGCTGATTTCAAGACGGGGACCGTCTCCATTTATACCGATAAAAAACAACTCGCCACAGTGAAGATCAACGGCGGAAAAACGTTTACAGCGACCATCGCAAAACAAACAGCCGGCACGACCATCTCTACTAGGCTCATCGATAAATCGGGAAATAAAAGTATACCCGTTTCATTTAAAGTGGCAGATAAAACGGCTCCTGCAAGACCGTCCGTAAATACGGTAGGTGACAATACCGTAAAAGTAACCGGCAAAGCGGAAGCTAGCTCTTCCGTCACCGTCAAAACCGGCAGAACGGTTCTAGGTAAAGCAAATTCCAACAGTGCAGGGAATTTCACCGTAACGATGTTAAAAAAACAAAAAGCCGGAAAAGTCCTATCCGTTACAGCAACCGATAAAGCGGGCAATATAAGCTCGATCAAAACCGTGACCGTCGCAGACAAAACAGCACCAAGTAAACCGACGGTCAACACAGTCACGACAAAAACGACAATAGTAACGGGCAAAGCAGAAGCTAACTCCACTGTGTCCATCAAAGCATCAAAAAAAGTGATCGGCTCTGCAACAGCAACGACCAAAGGTACATTTTCGGTTAGAATCCCTAAGCAAAAAGCCGGGAAGAACCTATATATTTATGCCAAAGACAAAGCGAAAAACGTAAGCGAATCAAGAAAAGTAACAGTTAAAAAGTGATGGAAAAACAAGAACAGCCCCCAATAATCTAATTGGGGGCTGTTTATGATTATGGATACAATAAGGGAAAGTTACACGACGGCTATTAGGATGAACAAACAAAAGTTAAAAGTTTTCTAAAATATAATTACAATGAAGTGTATTACTAGTATAATATCATAGGTATATTGTCTTTTTTCAAAATATAGGCTGTGACAAAGGTACCGGCAAATTATGCCGTAGGATTAAAAGTACCGGAAAACATGGGGGGAAAGATTTGAAACAAGAAACTGTTTATGGTCATCTTGAAAATGGAAATCCTGTTTTAGCAGATGGCTATTGCCTTTTCAATGGCACTAAGAGTATTAATAGAAAAAGAAAATATAATATGAAGTATTTCGTCTATAGTCAAGAAACGAACAATACGGTTACTCTTTCAGGATTTGAACCAATGACAACCCTGCAAACGATCACTACAAAGAAAGGACGTGTTAATGAAAGAATTATTTTCTTCGTTGATACAAACTGCAAACTTTCCTTCGTGAAAACAAACCAAAAAAATCTGCAGATAGACAAAACACTGGATAAGATAGAGAAAAGCCCGTTTTTCAAAAGTTTAGTATTCCTCTTATTTTTTCACTTCCTATTTGTTGGGGTCATGCGCAGCAGAAATTATTCGTTTAAAGACGTATACTTATCTTTCGGTTACGATAAAAGCATAAATTTCAAAGTGCATTTTCTCTTTCCAGTCAAAATAAGAGAGAAATTCGCCATGAAGACAGGGAAGATATCGATATTCATTCATACCTACTGGTCCTTCATACCAATGAAGGAAATTTATAAACATTATGTAACCACTAGCGAGATTAATACGCCTATTTTTATCAAGCTCAGTCACGCTGACCATGATTATTGGTATAATTTTAAATCAGACTCTAAGCATAAATACAATAAAAATCATTATCTGTACAACACCAGGTCCTATCGTTTGGGGCAGATGAATAGTGAACTTTTTATTCGAAAGTCTATAACAGGACAATACGTTATCGTATTGACAAGTATAATGAGCAAAAGCATTATAATAAAAGAAAGATTTGCTTATCTGATCAGCCTTTTTTCACTAAACAAAAAAAAATACGATATCTATTTTGAAAAATTCAGTGCAGGGGCTTCGGAATCGGCCTTTGAACTGTTTAAATATGCATTCAAGTTGGGGGATTCCTGCGTTTATATCTTAGAAAAAGGCCACCCCGAATTCAAGAATCTTAAGCAACAATACGGAAAAGCCCTAGTTGGGAAAAATAGTTTTCTTGCTTTCTATCACATCTTTTTAGCCAGGAGTTTTCAATCTTCAGATCTTGTGGGCCATATACAACGCCGATTGTACGATAACGATTACCTAATTAAGAAAAAGGTTCTTTCATCTGATAAAAAAATAATGTTGCAGCATGGACCATGTATGGCGACCAATATTTTCGAACGTGGTTACTTTAATCGTAAAGTGCCGATTGCACCAGATTACATGCTCGTAAATTCCAATTTTGAGAAAAACTTATTCCTTAAAAATACAGGTTATACAGATAAAGAACTGATGGTAACTGGGCTGCCTAATATTGATTTATATGTCAAGGAACAGCAAAAAGAAAAAAATCAAATCACATTTATGCTTACATGGCGACCATGGGACCTCACAGGAAGCATTGAAGTCGGAAGCTATTTGGACCGGTATTTCTCATTCTTAGAATTGATTCGCCAAGAGAAGTTCTACAAAGATAAAAAAATTAATGTCATTCTCCATCCTAAATCAAGAATCATACTTCAAGAACAGTTCCCGGATATATATGATAAATACGAAGAATCGTTCTATATAGGGGATATAAAGGATGCTCTATTAAACAGTAAAGTTGTCATATCCGATTATTCTTCTATTACTTTCTATGCGTTTGCAGGCGGAAGTAATGTAATCTTCTATTGGGAAGACAAGGCTCTTGCAGAAGTGGAATATGGCGCGCCAAACATTCTTCAGAAAGAAATTGCTTTTGGCGGCATAGTAGAGAGATTCAAAGATTTACACGCTGAAATTGTTTACAATTACAATAACCCGCAATCACCTTTCCATATTGCACAATTCTCAAAATTAATGGAATGCACTAGCGGTCACAATACAGAAAATACCTATGACTACATCCAAAACATCATTTTCCAAAATGAACATACCCCTCTTGAGGAAGAGAGTGCATTTTCTATGTCTGAAAAGCAATCTTCTGCTTCTTGATTGTTCTGGGAGAAGGCCACCAAATGGTGGTCTTTTTTTTGAATATGCGATTTACATCATACATTCAAATTAGAGAAAAATACCTTTTAAGGGACAAAAAAAGAAGCAATAGCCAATATTGCTTCTAGTTTACATATATCGACTTCATGAAATTCCTTAAATTTCACCCTCTTCAAGCCTCCTATTATACTCAACTTTACTGATCAATCCCTTTGCATTACAGGTAAGGCAATCTGTATAAATATCGTAGGCGCCTGTACCTGCACAAACATGGCATTTAACATGAGTTTCCGGTATATCCTTATGCATGAATGAAAAAACTTTTCCAATATACTGCAGAATAATCATTCCCAAAACTCCTTTTTTTTCTATCATACAACGAAAAAGAGAGATGGAAACAGGAAATACAATAACATTACTTAAAACAAATAAAACCATAACATACTTTACATGGGGTTAAAAAATAAGCTTATACAGATTTAGTGCATTTAGAAGTAAAAAGGGAGTGGGTGGGTGAACAGTTAATAATCAGAATTTTATGGACCTGCACAAAATCATTGAAAAAATTCAGGTAAACCTCTATTATTAAGGAAAGATAATTAATTAATTTAATTAAGTCGAGTTTTATATCCTTTCTGGAGGTGAAGCAGGTGAAAATCTATCAAGCTATACATAGTTTATTACAATACGGAGTTCAGCAGCGTTTATTGGAGAAGGAAGATGTTACATATTCACGCAATCGAATTTTATATGTACTGGGCTTGGATGACTGGGAGGAATGTGAGGGAGAAGGGGAAGAGTTTTCTCTCGGGGTTATTCTTAATGAAATTTTAGATTGGGCATTCGAAAATGGTATTTTATCATCCAATTCCATTACCGAACGAGATATCCTTGATACTGAATTGATGAATTGCCTGATGCCCCGTCCGTCTGCAGTAATATCTGAATTTAAAGAAAATTACCTGAAAAGTCCTAAAGCGGCAACCGATCATTATTACCATCTATCGCTGGCATCGAATTATATCCGCAAAGAACGAATCGCAAAAAATATACAATGGAAAAGCAGGACGCCATACGGTGAAATGGACATCACCATCAATTTATCAAAACCTGAAAAAAATCCGGAGGAAATATCGCTGTTGAAAAGTACGCCTCAAGGTTCTTACCCCTCCTGTGCTTTGTGCAGGGAAAATGAAGGCTATAGTGGGAACCTACGGAATGCAGCTAGAGCGACACATAGGATAATACCGCTGACATTAAATAATGAGAAGTGGTTCCTGCAGTATTCCCCTTACGTGTATTATAATGAACATTCGATTGTCTTTAGGGGAGAACACGTGCCTATGAAGATTTCAGCTGATACATTCACACGGTTACTTGAATTTACAGACCAGTTTCCGCATTACTTCATTGGTTCGAATGCGGATCTGCCGATTGTCGGGGGATCCATCTTAACTCATGACCATTTCCAGGGAGGAAGATTTGAGTTTGCGTTAGAAAGAGCAGAAATTGAGGAAAGCATCAGCCTGACCGACTACCCATCGGTCACACTGGGAATAGTCAATTGGCCGATGTCAGTCATCAGGGTTCGAGGAAAAAAGGATGAAGTTCAAGCCGTTACAGAGCTTATTTGGAAGAGCTGGCAAAACTATAGTGACCCGGAAGCTGATGTGCTTGCTTTTAGCGGCAATACTCCTCACAACACGGTAACGCCGATTGCAAGAAGATGCGGCGAGCTGTTTGAAATGGATGTCGTTTTGAGGAATAACCGAACATCTGAAGAATTTCCGCATGGGATTTTTCATCCCCATGAAGAGCTGCATCATATTAAAAAAGAAAATATCGGCTTAATAGAGGTTATGGGCCTTGCTGTCCTTCCGGGAAGATTGGCCGAAGAGTTAAGTCAAGCAGCAGAATATCTGCTCTGTCCTGTTCCTAAAGAGAACTGGGATGAATCTGTAGTAAAGCATTATGACTGGATACAGAAAATATTAAACAAGTATCAAACCATAGCCAAAGATGAAGTGATGGAAATTATTGAAATTGAGGTTGGGGAAGTATTCCAGACTGTTTTGGAACATGCAGGGATTTTTAAAAGAACAAGGGAGGGGAAAAATGCCTTCCTGAATTTTTTGAACTCGTTAAAAGAAGCATCCAGACTTAATAGGTAACGGAGTACATATAAATAAGATGCCCTTATTAGTTTATTAATTAAATTAATTTAGATATTAGTGCTGGATAAAAAAATAGATTCAGAGAAAGGTGGCTGTACAAATGAATGCCATTCAGCTTCGCCAATTATTCCGTGATCAATTTGGCTACGAAGAAGGGGTCAGAATCTTTTTTGCTCCCGGGCGTGTTAATTTAATCGGAGAACACACGGATTATAATGGTGGCTATGTTTTTCCCGCTGCGTTAACATATGGAACTTGGGCAGCAGCGGCACCAAGCACTAGCAGGATGTACCGATTTGCTTCAGCAAATTTTCCATCAACAGCAACCTGTACGGTAACCGAGGAATTATTATACCGAGAAGAGGATGATTGGGCTAATTACCCAAAAGGTGTTTTAAAGGAATTGCTGCAGATAGCAGGATTAGAAGGTGCCGAAAAATTTATTGGGGCAGATGTGCTCTATTACGGAAATATCCCGAATGGGGCAGGGTTATCTTCTTCCGCATCAATCGAACTTGTTACTGGACTTGCACTAAGCAAGCTTGCCGATTTTGATATCCCCATGATGGGGTTGGTTGAAATAGGGCAGAAAGCAGAAAATCGTTTTGTTGGTGTCAATTGTGGAATCATGGATCAATTTACGGTTGGAATGGGAAGGGAAAACCATGCTATGGTGCTGAAGTGTGATACGTTGAGTTTCCGGTATGTACCATTGGAGATTGATGGCTATAAGCTGGTTATTACCAATACAAATAAACGCCGCGGCCTTGCCGATTCCAAATATAACGAGCGAAGGGCCCAATGTGAAGAAGGGCTTTCAATCATTCAACAACAGCTTCCATTGGTACGCAATTTAGGAGATGTCAGTCTAGCTGAATGGGAAAAAGTTCACCACTTTATTGAAGATGATGTTATACACCGACGTGTAGAGCATGTCATTAAAGAAAATGAGCGTGTCCTTGCAGCCACGAATAGCTTGCAGGATAACGATTTGTATGCATTTGGTGAAAGGATGAAGCAATCACATGTATCATTAAGGGATTTATATGAAGTGACCGGCTTTGAGCTGGATACACTTTTTGAAGAAGCATCGAAGGTCGAAGGCTGTGTAGGGACCCGTATGACCGGTGCGGGCTTTGGCGGGTGCAGCGTAAGTCTGGTTAAAGAAGAAGCTGTAGATGAGTTTAAGGAAAAAGTAGCAAAAAGTTATTCGGAAAAAACAGGCCTGGAACCTATTTTTTATGTGTGTGAAATAGGGGATGGCGCTAAAGAAATGTATATGGGGGAATAGGATATGGCGATTTTGGTAACCGGCGGTGCAGGATATATTGGCAGTCATACTGTGGTCGAACTGTTGAACCAAGGTGAAGAAGTGGTTGTTGTCGATAACCTTAGGACAGGACATGAAAAGGCTGTGTCTGGCGGCGCCATGCACATCGGTGATCTCCAGGATGAAGGTTTCCTGAATTCCGTTTTTGAAAAATATGATTTTGAAGCTGTCATTCATTTTGCAGCAAGTTCACTGGTAGGGGAAAGCGTGCAAGAGCCCCTCCAATATTATGAAAATAACTTAATCGCTTCACACACTCTTGTTAAAGTAATGCTAACGCATGGCGTAAAGAAGATTGTTTTTTCTTCCACAGCAGCAACTTACGGTGAGCCGGAGCAAGTGCCCATATTAGAAGGGGACGCTACCAAGCCAACAAGCCCTTACGGGGAGACTAAATTGGCGATGGAAAATATGTTCAGGTGGTGTGATGGGTCAAATGGGTTAAAGTCGGTTTCGCTGCGTTATTTTAATGCGGCAGGTGCACACCCAGAAGGAATGATTGGCGAAGATCATACTCCAGAAAGCCACCTTATTCCAATAATACTTCAAGTTGCACTCGGACAAAGAGCGCATATCGGCATTTTTGGCGATGATTACCCTACCGAAGATGGAACCTGCATCCGTGATTACATCCATGTTATGGACCTCGCAAATGCTCATTGGCTAGCTCTTGAGCATTTGCGCAGCAAAAATGAAAGTGATGTTTTCAACCTGGGGAACGGCAAAGGATTTTCTGTTAAAGAAGTCATTGAAACAAGCAGAAAAGTTACCGGTCAACCGATCCCTGAAGTAGTAAGTGAAAGACGTGCCGGGGACCCGGCAATCCTGATCGCTTCCTCTGAAAAGGCTCAAACTCTATTAGGCTGGAAGCCAAAGTATAATAATTTGAAAAAAATTATCGAAACAGCATGGAAATGGCATGAGGCCAATCCAAATGGTTATCTGGACAAATAAGCAAAGGGGAATGCATAAATGTCAACAGCTATAGAAAGAGTCCTTACATTCATTAAAGAAAAAGAAATTGATGGGGTTTTCTTCCGTAAAAGAAGTAATTTTTCCTGGATAACGGAGGGGAAAGTGAATCACATAGTTAACACAACCGAAAACGGAGTGGCTGACCTGTTAATTACGGCTGATAAGAAATATTGCATTACCTCCAAAATGGAGTCGGCACGGATTCATGACGAGGAGCTTGCGGGATTAGGCTATGAATTCATAACTCCGGAGTGGTATGAAGATCAGGATGCTGCAGTGCGGGAATTATGTGCAGATAAAAAGGTCGCAAGTGATGTGCCATTTGGTGATTTTCTTGATTTTGGAGCCCAATTGACCAGTTTGCGTTATTCCTTAAACGAGGATGAAATTTCACGCTATCGCTGGCTTTCACTTAAGGCGGCAAAAGCAGTTGAAGCTACTTGCCGGGAAATTAAGCCGGGCTGGACCGAATATGAAATCGCGGCACATTTGGGTTCAAAGGTAGTCAAAGACGGTATCACACCACAGGTTATTCTTGTTTCTACAGATGAGAGGGTATTTAAATACCGCCATCCCATTCCGACGGATAAAAAACTGAAAAATTATGCCATGATTGTAATCTGTGCGGAAAAAAGCGGATTGGTAGCTAACGTGACGCGCTTTGTCCACTTTGGCGAGCTACCTCGGGAACTCAGGGAAAATAAGCAAAAGCTTGTTCAGATAGATCTTGCAATGAATACGGCAACAAGGCCTGGAGCAGTTATCAAGGATATTCTTCAGTATGGATTTGATACATACAGGAAGGTCGGGCACGGAGACGACTGGCGCTTGCTTCATCAGGGGGGGCCAACCGGATACGCTTCCCGTGAATTCCTGGCTACCCCTGAAGCGGAAGGGACCGTTCAAGTAAATCAGGCCTTTGCATGGAATCCAGCCATCAAAGGAATTAAATCCGAAGATACCATTCTTGTTCGCGAACATGAAAATGAATTCCTGACTTTTACTGGTGAGTGGGTCTATATTGAAGTGGAACATGCAGGGAAGAAGTATCTTCGACCTGACATTTTGGTTAGATAATCACTTGCCAGGTAGTGCTTCCTTACAGGATGGAGGAAGGCCTCTAACACAGTCCAGGAAATTTTCTCCATTACTTAAATTATTTTATTTACTTCCCGTGTTTATTTATGTCTTAATGACTAGAATTATTAACCTTTAGAGGTAATTTGGAAGTTCAAAGCGGAAAGGGGGGCGATCCAATAGATTGCACCTACTTTTTCCCTTATTTTAAATGGTTTTCCTATTGAAAGCGTTGACAAAGGGAATCTATCAGATTATTATAAAAATAGAAAGTAAATTAATTTAATTAACTTAAGTCACTTGAACTTTTGCACTAGTAATAAACTTCTACAGAAGAAATAAACGATTTTCTACATAAGGGGGAAAATGGGAATGAAGAAGAAAAAGTGGCTTGGCGTGGCAATGACAGCGGCACTTGCGATCGGTTCATTAGCTGGCTGTGCTGAAAAGGAATCAAGTTCATCGACTGACGACGGGGGCAAAAGCAATAAAATAACTTATTGGGCTCCATTCTCAGGTGCGGATGGTCCGCGTATGAAGGAAATTGTAGCAAACTACAATAAGTCTCAAGACAAATACGAAGTAGATTTACAGATTATACCTCAAACAGACTACTATAAAACGGTTGACCTTGGGTTCTCCGGGCAAAAGAATGCTCCAGATTTAATGATTATGCATACGGATCAGCTTACAAACTATGCTGAAAAAAATCTATTAAAAGACATGACAGACACGATTGAAAAAAATGGTGTAAATGCTGAAGATTATTCAGATACGGCTTGGCAGGGCGGAACGATTGACGGGAAGCAATATACCATTCCTTTAGATATTCACCCATTAGTCATGTACTACAATAAAGATATGTTTAAAGCGGCCGGCCTTGATCCGGAGAAGCCGCCAACTAACCGTGAAGAGTTCGTGGCTGCTGCTAAGAAGCTTACAGACGAGTCCAAAAAGCAATATGGGTTCGTAGTGCCGACTCTATGGCCAAATCAATTCATCTATCCAACTGTCTTCTTCCAGAATGGCGGTGAATTGCTTAAAGATGGAAAACCTAACTACAACAGCCCTGAAGGTGTCGAGGCATTAACCTTCTTACGTGATCTGGTACAAAAAGACAAAGTATCACCTGCTAACGTTCAACAAGATGGAGAAGTGACCCTTTTCCTTCAAGGCAAAAATGCCATGCAGTTAAACGGTCCTTGGATGATGGAACAATGGGATAAAGCGGGCATTAACTACGGAGTGGCACCAGTCCCTACACTAGGTACAAAACAGCAGGCAGTATATGCAAACGGTCATAATTTTGCGATTCCCGCTACTGTAAAGGATTCTAAAAAACTCGAAGGAATCTCAGATTTCTTGAAATATGTTGGGGACAACACAATGGAGTGGGCTCAATCAGGCCAGGCTCCAGCGTCAAAAGCAATCTATGAGAAAAATGAAGAATTTAAAAAGATGGTTCAGCAGCCACAAGTTGCTAAAGAGTTCGAATATGCTAAATTCGCTCCGCGTGTAGCTAACTGGGGTCAAATATCAGAGCCATTATGGGCTGAAGTCAACCTTGCATTATTAGGCAAGAAAGACCCTCAAAAAGCTTTGGACGATGCTAACAAAAAAGCAGAACAAATAATGAAAAAGTAACTTTAAAAAGGAGGACGGCCAGGTGACTAGTGAAAACTAACCTGCTCGTCTCTTCTTAATTATAACGACCAAAATGGTTTCTAGGCGGCTAGATTATTCTATTGAAAGGGGGAGAGGCAATATGGACCAAACGAACTGGAAATCCAAACTAACTTCTAGTCTTTTCGTGCTTCCCTATTTGTTTCTGTTTACTGTTTTCCTTTTAATCCCCATTATCTATGGAGCATGGATGAGCTTGCACAATTGGGATTTACTCAATCCTGTCCATGAATTTGTAGGATTGGATAATTATCTAAAGATATTTGATTCAGAATCTTATTTGAACGATTTGTTCTTCGAAGGTCTTAAGAACACCCTACTATTCGTTATATTCAGTGTCCCTTTATTAGTAGGTATAGGACTTGGGCTGGCACTATTAATTGATAATCTGCCTGGCAGGCTTAAAGGTTTATTCCGCACCATGTACTTTATCCCTTATTCAGTATCCGTTTCAGTAGTAGCGATCATCTGGCTATGGCTTCTTGATACAAATAGCGGGCTGATCAATGGGTATCTCCAGGCTCTCCACTTGCCAAGCATTCCATGGCTGACGGATTTGCCATGGGCATGGGTTTCCATTATTATGGCCACTCTCTGGTGGACAATAGGGTTTAACATGGTTATTTTCATTAATGCACTAAATGATGTTTCTGAAGAACTATATGAAGCGGGTTCCCTTGACGGCGCTTCAAGATGGCAGCGTTTCATCTATATAACCTTGCCAAGCATCAAGCCAACCATGCTGTTTGTATTGATTACATCAACAATAGCTTCGTTTAATATTTATGGCCAGCCGTACTTGATGACAAGGGGCGGCCCGGGAACGGAAACAAAGGTTTTATTGATGAACATTGTGGATGAAGCATTTGAACAAAGACAATTGGGAAATGCAGCTGCCATGTCACTTATGATGGCATTGATCATGATCATCATCTCTGTGGTTCAGCTGCGCATCACGAATCGAAAGGAGTAGGGTATGCAAAGAAAAGCGAGTAAAGCGGTTATTGTCATCCTGGCCATTCTTATTGGCTTAATGTTTCTAGTTCCAATCTTCTGGATGCTTGCTACTTCTTTCAAAAGTGACCAGGAAGCATTTACGGCTGGCCTGAAGTGGCTGCCGGAAGTTTTTACTCTTGAAAATTATACATATGCGCTTTCAGGTGATGGAGAAACTCCAGTATTATCATGGATGGCCAATTCACTTTTTGTTGGTATTATCGGGACTCTTATTGTTCTGGTCGTTGATACTTTGGCCGCATATGGTCTTGCACGATTGGATGTGCCTTTTAAAAAGCTGTTGATCGGGTTGTTTATCGGATCCTTAACCATTCCATGGGTCATCACGTTCCTTCCATTATATATGGAATTTAATACATTGGGACTTCTGGATACGTATGCCGTGTTAATCCTGCCTTATTCAGCTAATGCTTTCGGGGTTTTCCTTCTCTATCAATATTTCAGAACATTCCCAAGGGAGCTTGAAGAAGCGGCCTTCCTTGACGGAGCAAATAAATGGCAAGTTTTCACGAAGGTCGTATTGCCTTCAGCACGTCCTGTCATCTGGACACTTGGAATCTTCACATTTATGGGAATATACAACGACTTCCTATGGCCATTAGTGACAACGAGTTCACCTGAAATGAGAACGATCACAACTGGTATCGCCATCATGCAGCAGGGAAGCTTCGTTTCATCTCCGGCTAAATTAATGGCATTGACGTCCATTGCAACGATACCGGCCGTCATTTTATTTATCATTGGTCAGCGCTCTTTTATTAAAGGCGTGAACCAAACAGGAATTAAATAATATTCACTTTAGAAGGGATTGAAAATACATGCCTATTCCACGCAAAGAATATCCAAGACCCCAGTTTGTCCGTAAAGAATGGGAAAACTTGAACGGACAATGGAACTTTGCATTTGATGATGAAAATAAAGGCCTTTCGGAAAAGTGGTTTGAGCAATTTCCATCAGGACAAACCATTACTGTCCCTTTTGCCTTCCAAACGGAAATGAGCGGAATTAACGACCCGGCTTTCCATGATGTAGTTTGGTATCACCGCAGAATCATGATTCCTGAAAAGTGGTCCGGCAAGCAGATTCTGCTGCATTTCGGGGCCGTTGACTACCGTTCATGGGTTTATGTGAATGGGAACCTTGCCTATCACCATGAAGGGGGACATACTCCTTTTTCCGTCAACATCACTCATCTTTTGAAAAATGATGGCAGGGAAGATGAAGTGACGGTACGAGTGGAAGATCCATCTGAGGATGTAACGATTCCAAGGGGGAAGCAATACTGGCATGAAAAATCGGAATCCATCTTTTACACGAGAACCACTGGAATCTGGCAGACTGTCTGGATGGAGCCATGTGAACAGACTAGCTTAAGTGCCATTCGCTGGACACCCGAAATTGATCGTGGTGATATTGACCTGGAATTTGAAATTGAAGGCGGCTTACCTGAAGGGGTATCACTTTCTGTTGACATCTCATTTAAGGGGAAAAAACTCATCTCTGATTCTTCAAATCTATTTGAAACGTATAATAAACGAAGCTACAACCTGCGTAACCGCTTCACGGACAGAAGCAATATCCATGGGCCGGGTTACTACTGGTCCCCTGAGCACCCACATTTATTTGAGGCAACGCTGACGTTGAAAAATGGGGAGCAGATCCTGGATCAGGTTGAAACCTATTTTGGAATGAGGAAAGTGTCCATCGAAAACGGCATTTTCATGCTGAACAATATGCCTTATTACCAAAAGCTTATCCTTGATCAGGGGTACTTCCCTAAGGCATTGATTACTGCCCCGTCTGATGAAGCATTAAAAAGGGACATCGAGCTTGCTAAGGAAATGGGCTTCAACGGGGCAAGGAAACATCAGAAGGTTGAGGATCCTCGTTTCCTTTACTGGGCTGACAAACTCGGCTTTCTCGTATGGGGCGAAATGGCGAATGCTTCCGAGTACAGCGAAGAAGCTGCCAGACGTTTAGCCACTGAATGGTTTGATGTCGTCAAGAGAGACTATAGCCATCCTTCCATTATCGTATGGCTTCCGCTTAATGAAAGCTGGGGCATCTCAAGGGTTGCCTATGACAAACAGCAGCAGGCACACGCAACATCCATGTACTGGCAGACCAAGTCAATTGACCAATCGCGTCCAGTTCTTTCCAACGATGGGTGGGAGCATACGATTTCTGATATTTGCGGCATACATAACTACCGCAGTGCAGAAGAAATGAGTAATGCCTATAAAGACGTGGATAGTGCAATTTCCAACACACCTGCAAACCGGGTGATTTATGCTCAGGGCTACTCTTACGGTGGAGAACCGATTTTAATAACGGAATACGGCGGGATTGCTTATAAAATGGACGAAACGGAAGGATGGGGCTACTCAGCCGTACAATCCTCTGAAGACCTAGTGGAAGAATATCGCAAAGTAACGGATGCTCTATTCAATAGTCCAGTGATACAGGGGTTTTGTTACACTCAGTTAACCGATGTGGAGCAGGAAATCAACGGATTGCTGACTTATGATCGAGAACCCAAGTGTGATCTTAGCAAAATAAGAGAAATAAATAATAAGAAATAATGAAGAAGAATACCTGTGCTCATAAGAGTGCAGGTTTTTTTATGGATATAAATGAATTGAATGTTGTGTTGGAAGTGGAGGGGAGAATAGGAGAAATCATGAAGACAGTATGAGTTAAGGTGATATAAAGATGTCAGAACAGCAGCTGCCGCTCAATGAGCAGCAGCTGATTCTGTATTTCTTGAAGTGAATAGTTCAGCCAGGATGAGAGCAACGGCACCCATCGCCGTGGCATCATCGCCGAATTTAGAAAGGATGATTTCCGTTTGTTTCGCTGGATTTGTCAATGCCCGCTGGTTAACGGTTTGAATGATGTTATCCATAATTAAATCGCCGGCATTGGAGACACCGCCCCCGATGATGATTCGTCTTGGATTTACAGTGTGGATTACATTGGTTATCCCCACTCCCAAATATCTGCCTGCCTGCTGCAGAGCCGTTTTGCATAAAGTATCGCCCTCTAGGGCCGATGAATAAATTAACTCTCCAGTAACCTTTTCAAGGTCGCCTTTAGTCAAATTAGTAAGCAAACTGGAGTGGCCTAGCCGCATTTCTTTTTTTACCCATTCGACAATGGACGGACCTGAAGCGAACGTTTGTAAACAGCCGTAATTGCCGCACGTACATTGTGGCCCATCGATATCAATAATCATATGTCCGATTTCACCGCTAATAAAGTGGCTGCCGTGATAAAGCTTGCCATTAATGATGATACCCGCACCGATCCCGCGCCCCACATTTATACAAACAAAGCTGTCAATGCCGGCACCGTTCCCGAACCAGAGTTCTCCAAGGCTCATTGCCCGGCCGTCATTTTCGACTTTTACCATCATATTAAACCGCTCTTCAAGCACTCTTTTAATAGGAATATTCTGCAGGTTTAGGTTGGGAGCAAAAACAGAGCTACCTTCCTCCACATCTACAATTCCGTGCATACTTACCCCTATACCTACTATTTTCTCCTCATCTATTTTAGTATGATCTAGAATGCCGCTGACAGAATCAATCATTAAAGATAGAAGAGCTTCGTTCGTAGTTTGTGCTGGAAGAGGAACAATCGATTTTTTAATAACTTTGCCTGTAATGCTAGTCAGGATAGTTTTGATATTCTGTGATCCCACATCCATACCGATGACATGAAACATATCTTCACTTAATGTTAATAGAGTCGGCTTGCGGCCGCCGCTCGATTCACCCAGGTTTCGTTCGATGACAATCTCAGCCTCCAGCAATTCTTTTACAAAACTGCTTACAGTCGGAGGCGTAAGCTTTGTAAGCTTTGCAATATCTGCCCTGGAAATCGGGCCCTTTTCCCGAATGATATTTAAAATTAAAGAACGATTAATTGATTTCATCAGCTTGAAACTGCCCCTGAGAAGGTCCTTTCCCATTTATCTTCCCCCATTTAAGTTTCTTAATTAAATTTAATTATAAACTAATTGGCAAAGGTATAAAACCTAAAATGAGTGATAATCTTCTTGTACCTATAAAAAAGAAGGATGTATCTTTATTGCTGCCAGTGAAAGCTAAAGCCAGAGGAAATTGCTTTGATCGTTCATTTGTTTTTTTAGCATAAATCGAAACAGGCAGGAGTGGAGGAGGTGACCATAGGGACAAAAAGCGGGCAAAGCGGAATTAGGGTCAAACTACTATAATTAAAGGAGTGTTTGTTGTGGGATTGTAAGAATTAGTCTCGACCAAAGTAAAATAAAAAGAGCCCTAGGGCTCTAAAATAAACTATTTATGATCAATTTTAGCCAACCAATAAAAGAAATCCATAACGGTATGCTCAAAGATGTTCCAAACAAAAGTCCTTTTAAGAAATTCCCTTCATTTTCACCTACCATATAGAACACACCTCTCGGCTTGGTTTTCTTGTGATAATTATAAATGAAAGCGCTTTCCTTGTATATAAGACATTTGAAGCAATTACTTTACAATTTAAACCTTAAGAGAAAGCAGACAAGTTAAATCTGTTGGACATAAAAATTAATTGTCGAGTGTTGTCGGAATAAATTGGAAAAATATTCTTTAATGCTGAAATTTTGATAGTTATAATTAATGAGAGAAAAATAACCAAAAAAAGTGAAATAGAGTCTATGCAACGTACTCTAATAAGAGTTTGCTCTATTTTATAAGACAGCCATGTCAGTCACTAATGTTCAATTATTATGGGAGGTAAAGATGAGGAAATATGGTTTAGTCATTATCGCTGGAATTTGCTTAGCAGTGCTGGTTTTTGGCCATCTGCATTGGAAAAACATAAGTCAGGCAGCAGGGGTAGAGGCTAGAGAAGCTGCAGCAAAAGTGAAAGAAAAGGAAAAAGAAGAAAGGGAAGCATTGATCCAAAGTTTAAAACCGGAAAATAATAAGCAGCAGCCGCTAATAGATTACCTGCATTATAAGTCGCTAACGCAAGATAAGGTTATTGTTTCCTTAGTGGGGAGTAATGGTACTTCCGGAACCGGGGCAAGTAATTCTTCCAATAGTTGGGCAGGACGCTTAGAGAAGAGTTTGCGAGCAGATCGTGATGATTTAGAAACACTAAGGTTCATTAATCATGGACATGAGGGGTATTCAACAGAGGATTTGCTGGAAGGAAAGAAAATTGAAGCGGTCATTCAAGATGATCCCGATCTGATTATTTTTGAAAATTCGCTGATAAACAATCATTATCAATCACTTAGCTTGGAACAGACGCAAAAAGATTTGGAAAGCATAATGACAAAGTTACAAAATGAGCTGCCGAATACAAAAATTCTAATCATTTCACCAAACCCTGTTGCAAATGGTAAAACGGAGAATAGTTTAGGTTTGAATTATATGGATTATATTCACGCTTCCGAGCAGGTCATCAATACGAATAACTGGACTTATATAAATAGCAAAGAAGAGATAGAAAAGAAACTAAAGAAAAAGAATATGAGATTGGCTGATATACTGACTAATGATAACATCCATCCCAATGACCAAGGGCATTACATATGGTTCGAGGTGATGGAGGAATATTTTAAGTTGAAGAAGTAGTACACATAGTAATAAAAGGGGGAAAAGTGGCTATAACCGCTTTTCCCCTTTTATGGTTTTTGGCTTCTCTTAAGGAGAGAAAAGAAAGCGGTATCATAGTTTCTTAATCCTTAAAGACATCACTTTCTATCCTCGATAAATTCTCGCATTGCCTCTTTCGATATACCTGACCCCATAACATCCTGCATAATTTCCATCCACTCTTCATCCATGCCCTTGTCTGGTCGTTCATATAGTAGAGCATCCACCTTTATACAAAGGATTCGAGCGATTTTTTCCAAAACTAAAATAGTAGGGTTTGTTTGAAGGTTTCTTTCCAGTGAGCTTATATAGGATTTGGCAACGCCGGATTTTGCGGAGAGTTCACTAATTGACATTTTCCTTTCTTCCCTAAGCGACTTAACTCGGTAACCTATCATTTTGACCACACCTAACCATTAATATGAAAATTATACTAATTTAAACTATCACTTTCAGTTTACACATTTTCCTTTCAGTTTTAATGATAACTAGGCACTAAAATACTTGACATTATTATATGTATAAATGGATTTTTCTGTTTTGGTAGGCATTTAGTTAGGTTTATTTCTAGAAAATATTGTTAAATAACAAAAAGAGATAACAAATTATGGGAATGAGTGTATACTTAGGTTTAATAAAATTTCAGGTGAAAATATTCTGGAAAATGAGTTATTTTAGATGTGATAAATGCAATACTTCAAAAATGACAATTATTTCATTTGTATTACCGCTTTCTTTTTTGTAAAATTACTTTGGTATTTGAAAAGTATTCATTCATTGTAAGTTTTATGAAAATTTCCTTGAAAATACATAAATATAGGCAATATATATGATATAATGCAATAGGTCATTTTTAACATATCAGGAGGATGAAATGGAAGAAACTATTAGTATTAATGATATTCTTAAAACATTAAAGAAACGTTGGAAGCTAATCATGCTACTGACATTGATTGCAGCTTTGATTAGTGGCACGATTTCTTATTTCTTATTAACACCCGTTTACGAATCTTCAACACAGATTCTCGTTAATCAGAAAAAATCAGAGAACCAATTGGACTCTAATCAAATACAATCCAATATCGACATGATCAATACATACGGTGTAATCATAAAAAGCCCTGCCATTTTGGAGAAGGTCATTGATGAGCTGGATTTAAAACTAAGTGTAGAACAACTTAGTGGGAAAATCACGATTAACAGCCAAGAAAACTCGCAGGTATTTTCTTTAACGGTTCAAGATAGTAATCCGACACAGGCAGTTGAGATTGCTAACACGGTTTCTTCAACTTTCCAAAAGGAAATCAAGGATATTATGAATGTCGACAATGTTAGCATACTTGCGAAGGCAGAAATAAAGGAAAATCCTACTCCTGTAAAACCTAATCCATTAATGAATATCGCCATTGCGGTGGTCGTCGGATTAATGGCTGGAGTCGGCTTGGCATTTCTCCTGGAGTATATGGATAATACGATTAGAGACGAGAAGGATATTGAGACACTCCTTGACTTACCATTACTTGGATCCATTCAAAAAATATCGCAACATAAATAAAGAACCATTCAGTGACATTAAGAAAGGAAGTGGGATTTTTGAGAAGTAAAGATGAAAAACAAGTGAATTTAATTGCGCAGACTAATCCTAAATCGCCTATTACAGAACAATACCGATTAATTAGGACAAACATACAATTCTCTTCCGTTGATAAGGAAATCAAAACCATTGTGGTTACTTCATCGGAGCCAAATGATGGGAAATCAACGACAGCTGCCAACCTAGCGATTGTGCTTGCTCAAGAAGAGAAAAATGTATTACTTGTGGATGCGGACTTAAGGAAACCATCGGTTCATTATGCTTTTAACCTTAGTAATATACATGGACTTACTAGCGTATTGACAAAGAAAATGGGCTTAAGAAAAACTATCTTGAATTCAAATGTTTCGAATTTAGACATTTTAACAAGTGGGCCGATACCACCTAATCCTTCAGAGTTATTAAATTCAAAAGCGATAGAAACAGCCATTGATGAACTAAAAGAAATCTATGATTATATCATTTTTGATACACCGCCCGTTCTGGTAGTACCAGATTCCCAGATTGTAGCTAATAAATGTGATGGCGTGATCATGGTAGTGGCAAGCGGCAAGACAAACAAACAAAGTGCAGTAAAAGCAAAGGAGCTTTTACTGAAAGCTAACACATCCTTGCTTGGAGTCGTTTTGAATGGCGTTGAAACGGATAACAGCAATTATTATTACTATAAATCTTAAAGAAAATAAAACGAAATTCGACAAAATAACACCCTGTTTAATGACAGTTTTATATGCTACTATTAACCAGGGTATTAATTCCTATATGATTTCTTAGTGAAAAAGTCTGGTATTCCAATTTGTTAAAAGGAAGTGTGTGAAATTTGATTGACATACATTGTCACATTCTACCAGGAGTTGATGATGGATCCGCTGACATGAAGGAAAGCATGAACATGGCAAGGAAAGCGGTAGAAGCAGGAATCAGCCATTTATATGCCACTCCTCACCACTTAAATGAGAAATATGTAAATGTTAAGAATGATATCATTAACCGTGCAGTGAGATTAAATGAGAGTTTACAACAAGCCAATATTCCTCTTATTATTCATCCCGGTCAAGAAGTAAGAATACACCGAGACATATTTATTTCGCTTGAAAAGGAAGAAATCCTAACGCTAGATGATAACGGTAGGTATTTGCTACTAGAGCTTCCGTCGGGAAGTGTCCCTACATACACCCAAGAAGTGATTTATGAGCTACTGCTAAAAGGAATAACGCCGATTATTGTACACCCGGAAAGAAATAAAGAATTGATAGAGAATCATAAACTATTATTTGAATTGGTCGAAGAAGGTGCTTTAACTCAACTTACCTCTGGTAGTATTATCGGTCTCTTTGGTAAAAATGTTAAATCATTTTCAAAAAAAATAGTGGAACATAATCTAGCTCATATTATTTCAACAGATGCCCATAATATAGGTTCGAGAGGCTTCACGTTACAACAAGCCTATGAAACTATAACAAAAGAATATGGAATAGAACGTACATTTTATTTCAAAGAAAACGCTGAACAGCTATCAAAGGGACAAAGTCCTATTGTTGAAAAACCAGTGCCGTTCAAAAGGAAAATTTTAGGTGTATTTTAGAATATATATTAAAAGATTAGGAAACGCTTTCATCATTATAATAAAATTTTTGACCAGGTAAAACTATATATCGTTTTTTTTTTTTGAATAAAAGAGCTAGAAAGGGCTGATATCTAATGAAAAAAGTACGTAAAGCGATAATCCCAGCAGCAGGGTTAGGAACAAGATTCTTACCAGCTACAAAAGCCATGCCAAAGGAAATGCTTCCTATAGTAGATAAACCGACGATTCAATATATTATTGAAGAGGCTGTAGCATCCGGAATCGAGGATATTATTATTGTTACCGGAAAAGGTAAGCGGGCAATTGAAGATCATTTCGATAATGCATTTGAACTGGAAAATAATTTAATGGAAAAAAACAAATTCGAATTACTAGAAAAGGTTCAAGCTCCTTCTAAAGTGGACATTCATTACATAAGACAAAAGGAACCAAAAGGTTTAGGCCACGCAGTTTGGTGTGCAAGAAAATTTATTGGAAATGAACCATTTGCCGTTTTATTAGGTGATGATATCGTCCAATCGGAAACACCCTGCTTAAAACAATTAATGAATGAATATGATAAAACCTTATCTTCTGTCATTGGCATACAAACAGTACCTAAAGAAGAAACTCATCGTTATGGAATTGTCGATCCAAGTAACCAAAACGGTCGACGCTATGAAGTAAATAACTTTGTAGAAAAACCAGCAAAAGGAACAGCTCCATCCAATTTGGCCATCATGGGGCGATATATCTTTACGCCTGAAATATTTATGTTCTTGGAAAAACAAGAACTAGGGGCAGGCGGAGAAATTCAACTGACAGATGCCATTGAAAAATTAAACGAAATTCAACGAGTATTTGCTTATGATTTTGAAGGAAAACGTTTTGACGTTGGAGAGAAATTAGGATTCATCCAAACGACGATTGAGTTTGCTTTGAAAGATATAACCCTTAAAGATAATATTTTAGAGTTTATAGAGAACCTACTAGAAAAACAGAAGATGTAAGAAAAAATAAGAGTATAGGAGGAGCCAATTTGAAAGCTGTAGCAGTTGAGCAGAGAGTGGTATCATCATCTGACCACTTATTAACGGCTGAACAAGTAAATGCTAATTTGAGCTACTTAAGAATGAAAAGATCAATAGATATTATTGGATCACTTATAGGACTTATGATTTTATCACCCATTATTTTGCTTATAGCTATCTTAATCAAAATCGAAGACCCGAAAGGACCTATTTTTTTTAAACAAGTTCGAGTAGGAAAAGATGAAACAGAATTTCAAATGTATAAATTTAGATCAATGGTCTCCGACGCAGAAGAGCGGTTAAAAGACTTACTTGCATTGAATGAAGTATCTGGGGCTATGTTTAAAATGAAGGAAGATCCAAGGATTACGAAAATAGGGAAGTTTATTCGGAAAACGAGTATTGATGAACTACCCCAACTTTGGAATGTGCTAAAAGGAGACATGAGTTTAGTTGGGCCGCGGCCACCATTGCCTCGTGAAGTGGTAGAATATTCTTCTTATGATAGACAGAGGTTACTAGTAATACCAGGATGTACAGGGCTATGGCAGGTCAGTGGAAGAAGCAATTTGAACTTTGACCAAATGGTAATGTTGGATCTTAAGTATATAGAAGATAGAACATTTTGGTTTGATTTTAAAATTATTATTAAAACAGTGATAATGATAATAGGTTCAAAGGATGCCTATTAATAGAAAGGAAATGACAGATGAATAAAAATTCGAAAATTTATGTCGCGGGACACCGCGGTTTAGTAGGTTCAGCTATATTAAGAAACCTTCAAAAAGAGGGTTATGAAAATTTAGTATTGAGAACATCCAAAGAACTAGATCTTCGTGAAAAAAATCAGGTGGATAAATTTTTTGCGGAAGAAAGACCAGAATACATTTTCTTAGCTGCGGCTAAGGTTGGCGGAATTGTTGCTAACAATGAATTTCCGGCGGATTTCATTCGCGATAATTTATTAATTCAAACCAATGTAATCGACGCTTCTTATCGTTATGGAGCTACGAAACTTTTATTTTTAGGAAGCACCTGTATTTATCCCAAAATGGCACCACAGCCATTAAAAGAAGAATATTTATTAACAGGTGAATTAGAACCAACTAATGAGCCATATGCAATTGCAAAAATTGCAGGAATTAAAATGTGCCAATCATATAATCGCCAATACGGTACCAAATATATTTCAGTAATGCCAACAAATTTATATGGTCCAGAAGATAATTTTGATTTACAAACTTCCCATGTTCTCCCTGCGCTTATTCGTAAGTTTCATGAAGCGAAGGAAAGTAATCTACCCTTTGTGGAAGTTTGGGGTACAGGAACTCCGCTTCGAGAATTTTTATATTCGGAAGACTTGGCTGATGCTTGTGTGTATTTAATGAATAATTACTCTAGCAATGAAATGGTCAATATAGGAGTAGGTCATGATCTTTCTATTAAAGAGTTAGCCGAGAAAATTAAAGCAGTTGTTGGATATACCGGTGAAATTAAATTTGATAAAACGAAACCAGATGGCACACCTAGAAAGTTAGTGGATGTTACAAAACTTAATTCACTAGGATGGAAAGCAACAACTTCTATGGATGAAGGCTTAGCAAAAGCCTATCAATGGTTTTTAGAAAATTGATTAATAAAAACTAACATAATTTTGGAGGGCACAAGGACAATGAAAATAGCATTAATAACCGGTGTAACAGGACAAGATGGATCATACTTAGCAGAGTTTTTATTGGAAAAGGGTTATGAAGTACATGGTATTATTCGTCGTAGTTCTTCCTATAATCAAGAGAGATTAGAGGATATTTTTACTATTGACGAAGCAGAAGCACTACGAAATAATGAAAATTTCCATTTACACTATGGAGATATTACTGATACATCTAATGTAATCCGTTTAATTAGTGAAATCCAACCTGATGAGATTTACAATCTAGCAGCACAATCCCATGTTCGGGTATCTTTTGATATGCCTGGATATACTTTAGATGTAGATGGAAAAGGTACACTTAATATTCTAGAAGCAGTACGGATCTTGGGTTTAACAGAGAAAACTCGTATATATCAAGCATCAACCTCTGAACTATTTGGAAAAGTGCAAGAAGTTCCACAAAAAGAAACGACACCATTTTATCCACGCTCTCCATATGGTGTAGCAAAAATTTATGGTTTCTGGATTACTAAGAATTACCGTGAGTCTTACAACATGTTTGCTGTAAACGGGATCTTATTTAATCATGAATCAGAACGTCGTGGTGAAACTTTTGTAACCCGAAAAATTACATTAGCTGCTGCTCGTATAGCTCAAGGCAAACAAGAAAAGCTAACTTTAGGTAATTTAGATTCATTACGTGATTGGGGTTACGCAAAAGACTATGTTGAGTGTATGTGGCTGATTCTTCAACACGAAAAACCAGAAGACTTTGTAATTGCAACTGGAGAAATGCATACTGTACGTGAATTTGTAGAATTAGCATTTAAACATACTGATATTGAAATTGAATGGAACGGTACAGGTGTAGAAGAGAAAGGTATTAATAAAGCAACAGGAGAAGTAATTGTTGAAATTGATCCTAAATTCTTCCGGCCTGCAGAAGTAGAACAATTATTGGGAGATCCAACAAAAGCAAAAACATTATTAGGATGGAACCCAACAAATACATCATTTGAAGAATTAGTTGAAATAATGGTAACGCATGATATGGAAAAGGTTTCAAAAGAATTAACCGCTGCAAAGAAGATGTTTGATTAATTATAAAGAATTTAATTGGAGTTAAGAAAATTTTAACTTCAATTTCTTAAGAGATATTTAAAATATACCTTAAGAAATTGAAGTTAATTTATACAATTAAGTAAATGGTATAAAGACACAAAATGGGGAGGGTCTTTTGATCAATATAAAATCTCTTTTAGAATATATATTAATTACAGAAATAATATTCCTATCGGGATCATTATATTTTAGTAATAATACCTTAATGGTAATGTTATTATCATCTCTCGGAGTATACTTAATTTTCAATAAAGTGTATATAAAAAGAGATAATACTCTTATTCTAATCTTGTTATTATTATTAATAACAAGTCAATATTTATTTACATATATAAATGGTGTGAGTATAAAGAATATAGCTATTATCATTATAAATTTAATAACGTTGTACTTTATTCAAAATAATATGGAGAGAAGTATATTTTTCAATAAATATATTAATTTAATGGTTATTATTTCGTTTGTTAGTTTAATATGTTTTATTTTGATAAACTTTTTTAATATCGGAGAATTACCTTTAAGTAAAAGTATAATTTCTGGGGTGACGGAATATAAAATAACACCTTATTATAATATGGGGATTACTCAATATTATTGGTTAGATGGTTATGAAGCACAACATGAAAATGGATTTAAAAGGAATAGTGGTATATTTTGGGAACCTGGTGCTTTTCAGGCGTTTATTAATATAGCTTTATTGATGTTGGCTAATAAATATATAGAAAAGTTTAAGGGAGGAAAGGTCAATTCTTTTGTAAAAAAGGATAGATATAAAGTTATCATATTAATACTGGCACTTCTAACAACTCAATCTACAACTGGCTACATGTTAGGAGGGTTAATATTTATATGTACTTTATTAGGTGCAAAGAAAAATATTAATAGTAAATATCTTATGAGAACAATACTTTTTATTTTCTTCTTTTTTATTATAGTAATTTTAAGCCCAATTAAAGAAGTAATTATTGATAAACTAATAAATCAGACAGGATCATATGATACAAGATTTAATGATAATCTTGCTTCTTTTAAAATATTCCTTGATAGGCCTTTATGGGGATATGGTTATTCTTCAGTAACCTACCATTTAAAAGAAATAGAAAATAATTTATTTGATAACTCATCAGGTTTGGGATTATTATTTGGAATGATGGGAGGGATAATGGCATTATCCTATTTATTTTTAATGGGAAAAGGGTTGAGTATTTTATTTAAAGTGAAAGGGTTTTTATTACTAATAATTTTTATTATTTTCTTTATAATTCATTCTACAGAGTGGTTGATTTTTAAACCATTATTCCTAATGTTTTTATTTAGATTTAAAGAGGATAAGGTGAAAATAGGGTAGTATAGAAAAAAGAGGGGCCAATTATGAGAATTTTATTTATATGTACTGGTAAACATAATGACCTAGGAAACTGGTCTGGAACCGTTTCAAGTTTATATCAAACAATAAGAAAAATTTCTCCTTCTGTTGAAGTAGTTGAGGATTTTAAACCGCTAAAGATAATTAAATTAATTTATTTACTATTAAATAAATTAAGCAGTAAGAGGTATTTAATTGATAGAAATAGATTTGTGTTAAAAGTCTATTCTTCAAAGATAAAAAGAACTATAAAACAAAAAAAATATGATGTCATTTTTTCAACGTCATCTCTGCCTGTTACTTATTTGAAAACTGATATACCAATAGTTTTTTATACAGATGCAACTTTCAAAAACATGGTAAATTATTATGAGGAGTTTACAAATTTAAGTTCATATACATTGCGTGAAGGGGATTATCTGGAAAAATTATCTTTAAACAATAGTGCTCTAGCAATTTATTCTTCTGAATGGGCTAAAAATTCAGCCATAAATGATTATGGATGTAGTAAGGAGAATGTGAAAGTTCTTAATTTTGGGTTGAATATCCAAAACAAATTGAATAGTGATGATATACATGAAAATTTAAAAAGTAAAATTAATGATAAAGAAATAAAACTGTTCTTTATGGGGGTAGATTTTAAAAGAAAAGGTGGGTACCTTGCATTAGATATAGTTAAATATATAAATAGCAAAGGATATAAAGCTAAATTATATATAGCTGGTTCAGAACCGTTAATTGATGATGAGTATAAGAAATATACAGAAGTTATAGGATTTTTAAATAAAGCTATAAAAGAAGATCAAATAATAATTGATAAAATGTATAAACAGTCACATTTCTTTTTATTACCCACAAAAAGTGAAGCCTATGGCATTGTTTTTGCAGAAGCAAGTTCTTATGGATTACCAAGTATTACTACTAATACAGGCGGAGTTCCTAGTGTAGTAAAGAATACCAAGAATGGGTATTGTTTAGATGTTAGTGCAAGTCCGAAGGAATTCGGGGATATAATAATAAGTAATTTTATTAATAAAAAAGAATATTTAAAGTTAAGTATGAACACTTATAAAGAATATCAGGATAAATTGAATTGGGATTATGTGGAATCAAAAATAAATAATTATATAGAAAGTTTGATTTAATTGGCAAAAAGCATTCTTAAAATTACTGTATTTATTACTTTTATGACATTTTTAAGTAAAATTATTGGGTTAATTCGAGATATGAAAATAGCATCAGTTTACGGAGCTTCTGAAATAACAGATGCTTATAATATTGCATTAACTGTTCCTAATATATTATATATGGTTTGTGCATCTGCTATAATGATTACTTTTATCCCTAATTTTTATGAGGTTGAGGAGGAAGAGGGGAAAAAGGGTGCTTTTAGATTTGCAAATAAAATTATAACTATACTCTTACTAATAAGTATAGTTTTTTATTTAATTAGCATGTTGAACGCCAAGGCATTAGTAGAAATTATTGCCCCTAATTTATCGAAAGAGTCTTTCGAGTTAACGATCAAACTTACTAGAATTACTTTGATAAATCTAATATTTACTGTAATTGCAAGTGTATTTTCTAGCATATTAAGATGTAACAATAAATATTTAGGAATATCATTAATGCCTATTTTTATGAATGTACCAATTATAATCTTTTTATTTTTAAATTTATGGTCTAATGACATTGTACTTACGACAATAGTGACCACAATTGGTTCAATGCTTCAGTTTATTATACTGATACCAGAATTAAAGGGATTAAAATTCAAATTTAGAATTCAATTCAAAGGTTATAATGACAGAGTTATAGATATATTTATGAAAGTATTACCTATTTTGTTTGGACTTGCAGTGTCTCAAATTAGTTTAATCGTAGATAAAAATATAGGCTCTAGTTTCACTCAAGGAACAATAACATCTTTAGAAATGTCAAATAAAATTACTTCTGTTATATATGGGGTATTAACTTCCACTGTAGTTACAGTGTTTTTGCCGGTTATGGCAAAGCAATTTCTTAATGAAGATAAGAATGAGTGGTTAGAGACGATAAAAAATATAATAATATATATGTTTATTTTTACAATTCCAATAACCATAGGTGCATATATATTAAATAAAGAAATAATCTCTTTAATGTATGAAAGAGGAGCTTTTACACAACAAAATACAAACTTAGTATCTGCTGCGTTTGTTGGTTATTTGCTTCAGGTACCTTTTTTATGTATAAGAGATATTATTGGTCAAGCCTTTTATTCTTCGAAAAATACGATTATTCCTACAATAAACGGACTAGTCACGGTAATTATTAATATTGTACTAACTGTTATATTATCAAAAATTTATGGAGTATTTGGGATTACATTAGCAACTAGTATATCTATTATATTAAGCTCAATATTATTTTTAATAACTCTTAAGAAAGTATATCCAATACTTAATATAAAAGATCTGATTATAAAATCTTTAAAGATAACTTTAAGTTCCATAATAATGGGCGTAGGAGTTTATATCTTGTATAATCAACTATTCTTTATTACAAGTAATTTAATTATTTTAGTTATTTGTACTTTTATTGGTATCTTAATTTACTTTTTAACGTGTAAACTATTGAGGGTAAATGAAATAAATAATGTATATAAATTAATGAAAGATAGAGTACAAAAGAAATAATAATACTATGTGAAAACATAGTTATTAGTTGGGGTGAAGATTTTGTTTTCAATACTAAAGGATGATTTTCGTACTAACAATGTTAAATTCACACTTTTATCTTTTGTCAAAAGCTATTTAAGTAATTATGCATTTAAGGCAGTGGTTCTATACAGAGTATCACATTTTTTGCATAATAAAGGATATTCCATATTTGCTACATTATTACGAAATAGATGTATAAAAGTAACTGGTTGTGAAATTTCTCCGAAGGCAAAAATCGGATCTGGATTAAAATTAAGTCATTCAGTTGGAATTGTAATTTCAGGTGAAGCAATTATTGGTGAAAACAATATAATAGGACAAAATGTCACAATAGGTGGAAATTATGGAAGACACCCCGTTATAGGAAGTAATTGTTATATTGGTGTAGGGGCGATAATTATAGGTGGTATAACTATAGATAATAATGTTAGGGTGGGGGCCAATGCTGTTGTTATAAAAGATATTCCTAGTAATAGTACTGCTGTAGGAGTCCCAGCAAAAAATATAGAGCATATTACATAAAAGGAAGAGATAATTATGGAGAAAATATCAGTAGTTATACCTATATATAATGGAATAAATGAGACTCTAAAGTGCTTACAATCTCTTAATAGAGTAAATTATAAGAATCTGGATATTATTATTATAGATGATGGTTCCACTGATGATAGTAAAGAGATAATTTCAAAAAAATTCCCTCACGTTACTATACTCAACGGGGATGGTAATTTATGGTGGTCTGGAGGTGTAAATAAAGGGATAAAATATGCACTAGAAAATGATAGTCAATTTGTCGTTCTATTAAATAATGATAATATAGTAAATGAAAATTTTCTGGATGAATTATTAAAGGTCAATAAAAATAATGATAATTCTATAGTTGCCTCATTGGTATATTCATCAAATACAGGAAAAATTATCCACGCTGGGGGATACTTCGATATAAAACAAGGGTTGAAATTATATAACGATGATATGAAATTAAAAAGTAACCTAAATCCTGAAATTGAATGGTGTGGCGGAATGGGAGTATTAATTCCGAGGTCAGTATTCTTAAAGATTGGGCTATTTGATAATATTAATTTTCCTCAATATTATGGGGATGCAGATTTTATGTATAGAGCTAGGAAAGAAAATATTAAAATATTACTAAGTTCAAAAAGTATAGTCTGGAATAATGAAGATACAACTGGATTAAGTCCAGATGCAAACTCTTTTAAAGAATTAATAAATGTTCTAACAAGTGTTAAATCTAATAATAACTTTAGGAAAAATTGGAAGTTTTATTTTAGACATTTTGGCTTAAGGAAATCAGCAATAGTTATTATAACTAGATATGGATATATAATAGGAGGGTTTATAAAAAGAAATGTAAAGAGGAGCTTATAGATATGGTTAAAGTTGGTGTTTGTGTATGTACTTATAAAAGACCTCAATTGTTAATCCAGTTATTAAAAACTTTAAATACCCAAGTTAATATTGACGATATAGATGTGAGCTTTATTATTGTTAATAATGATGTAGAGAGTAATATATCTAATCATTTAAATACCCTTAAAATGAATAATATCTACTGTTATCTGGAATCAAGTCAGGGGATTTCTAATGCTAGAAATCAATGTATAAGAAGATGTAAAGAAATGCAATTAGACTACTTGATTTTTATAGATGATGATGAATGGGTAGGTAATGATTGGCTATATAATATGATGCGAGCAGCAAAAATATTTGAAGCTGATGTTGTAAAAGGTCCAGTAAAAACAGTATATAATAATAGCACACCTAAGTGGATTATAGAATCTGGTTTCTATGAAGAAACAAGCTATGAAACAGGTGCGATTTTAGAACATTGTGCATCTGGTAATACCTTAGTTAAACTAGGTGTGATATTGGAAAATGACCATTATTTTGATCAATACTATGGATTGACTGGCGGAGAAGATACAAAGTTTTTTAAGGGAATACATGATTGTGGCGGGAAAATTATTTATTGTAGAGAAGCTATAGCATATGAGCATTTGCATATTCAAAGAGAAACTATGAAATATATGTTGAAAAGGCTTTATGCAAATTCTATATCATATATAAAAATTGAAAAAGAATTTTCAATCAATAAAAAAGATATTTTTATAAGAATATCAAAAGCGATACTTCATATAATAATGGGATTGGCTTCCCTCCCTATTCAGTTATTTAAAGGGAAGAAAGGTATTTTTCAATCCTTGAGTAAATTAGTAAAGGGAATAGGACAAATAAGTGGTTTAATAAATATAAAAATTAATTTATATTAATTTATTTTAGCTAAGTAAATTAATAATATAAGTTAAATTATGATGAGAGGGTATTAAGATTCTTATGAAAATATCTTTTTTTACAAATATGAGAACACCATATCGTACTCAACAAATAGATACAATTGCAGCAAATACGGAATGTGAAATTGATATATATTATGTAGCTCAAAAAACATCAACCCGTAATTGGAAATTAGATCGTACGAGATTTTGTAGCGAAAGTGATATTAATACTGCTTCTTTTTTTAATAAAATACAAACTATATTTAAAATCGTAAAAAATAGTGATGTTATTCTCCTCGGTGGACATGAATATATAGACTATGTGATTGCAAGTATTTTTTCAATTCTATTAAGAAAGAAACAAGTGTTATTATGTGATGGTATTTCGGCAGAAAGATTAAGAAAGGAAAAGTTAAGTTTTCTTAAAAAAGTAGTAAAGAGATTATTATTAAAAAACACTAGGGCTATTTTTGGTAATGGTAATGTTACCAAACAATATTTTGTTGAAAACTGGAGCTATCCATCAAAAAATATTTTTAATCAATATTTGACTGTAGATACTAAGGAAATAAAAAAACTTAGTAAAGAATCTCATATAATTAAAAAGGCTTTGAGGGAAAAATATAATATTCTTCCAAATAAAAATGTAATAGTGTATTGTGGTAGATTAGTTGAATTAAAAAATATAAAAATTATTATTGAAGCATTAGCGGAGTATGAAAATAAAGATGGTATGGTTTTCTTTATTATCGGCGGTGGAAAAGAACAAGAAATGTATCAAGAATATGCTCAAGAAAAAGGTGTTCAGATAGTATTTACTGGATTTCTTCCTGATCCAAAAGATGTTTATAAACAGTATTTTATAGGAGATTGTTTTATATTACCGTCGTATTCAGAATCTTGGGGCTTAGTGATTAACGAGGCAGCAGCAGCAGGATTACCTATTCTATGTTCAACACATGTCGGTGCATCTTTAGATTTTGTTATTGAAGGTGAGAATGGATATTTATTTTCACCATATGATAGAAGAGAGATTAAAGAAGTAATTCATAAACTTTTTTATATGAATGACATAAAAAAAATGGGCGAAATATCTCAGAGGATATCAGAACATTGGACATTTGAAGATTCCTCAAAAAGTTTTAATAAACTCATCAAAAGTATAGAATAGAAGTAGGTGGCCAATATAAAAGTAATGGTAGTTCACAATCAATATAAAATAGCTGGTGGAGAAGATAAGGTAGTCGAGGAAGAAATAAAATTATTGAAGAGTCAAGGCGTAAATGTCTCGACTTTTTTTGTGAGTAATGATGATATAAGCATGGAAGGTCTTTCTAATAAGATAAAGTTTGGAATAAATACAGTTTGGTCAAAAGAACATTATCATATTTTGAAAAAAAAGCTTAAAGAAGAAAAGCCTGATATTGTCCATTTTCATAATACTTTTCCACGTATATCGCCCGCAGCATATTATGCATGCCAAGAGTTAAATATACCCGTTGTACAAACTCTTCATAATTATCGATTAGCATGTCCGAGTGCTTTACTAATGAGGGAAGACACTGTTTGTGAAAAATGTTTAAATGGAAGCTTGCTAAATTCAATAAAATATGGGTGTTACAGAGAATCCCGAGTTCAAACTATACCACTAACGACAATGTTATATACACATCGTATATTAAATACATGGAATAAAAAAGTAGACAAGATCATCGCGTTGACGGGGTTTGCTAAATGTAAAATTGTTGAAACTGGAATTGATGAAGATAGAATAGTCGTCAAGCCCAATTTTATTGAGAAAAACAATCAATTTTTTTGCAGTAAAAAAGACTATGTTGTTTTTGTTGGTAGATTATCAAAGGAAAAAGGAGTACATCTTTTGCTAGAGGCTTGGAAAAAAAATATTAATAAAGTTAATACTGAGCTATTAATTATTGGTGATGGACCTGAAAATGAACAATTAGTAAAGGAATATGGGATGGTTCAAAGTGTAAAATTCTTAGGGAGGCTAAATAGTGCTGCAGTATTAGAGCTAGTGTCTAAAGCAAAATATTTGGTAGTTCCATCTCTGTGGTACGAGGGCTTCCCGATGACAATTATTGAGGCTTTTTCTGTTCAAACACCAGTAATTGGGTCAAACATAGGCTCATTACAAGAAATTATTTTAGATGGAGTGACAGGTTTTCATTTTGAAAATAATAATATAGATGATTTAAGTAATGTATTAATAAAAGCACTTAATTATCCGGGGTATAATAACCTAGTTAAAAATGTATGTGATAACTTTGAAGAAAAATATACAGCAGAGAAAAACTATAAGATGCTCATGCAAATATATAATGAAGTGTTAAAGGAGAAAAGAAATGAATAATAATTTCTTCGCATATATCCTAAATTCTAAAGTTACAGCTTTGCGTTTTGAAGAAATTGTGAAAAAGATCGAAAACTGGGTAGATATGGATGATAAACAAAAATATGTATGTGTTTGCAATACACATTCCTTAGTAACGGCTGCTGAAGATGAAAAATTTAATCAAGTATTAGATAATGCAGAAATTTGTACACCAGATGGAATGCCACTTGTTTGGGCATTAAAAGCTGTTGGTTATAAGGAACAAGATAGAGTGGATGGTCCCAATTTAATGTTAAAGCTTTGTGAACAAGCTGAAATAAAAGGTTATAAAGTTTATTTTTATGGTGGTACAGAAGAAGTGTTAGATAGATTAAACAAACATTTGTTGCATCTATATCCAAATCTTCAAGTTGTTGGTACTTACTCCCCTCCGTTTAGGTCTTTATCAGATGAAGAGAAAAAAGAAATTAATAATCGGATCAATGCTTCAAGTGCAGATTTAGTATTTACAAGTTTAGGCTGTCCTAAACAAGAATTATGGATGTATGAAAATAGCAAGGCAATTAACAGTATTTTACTAGGAGTAGGTGCAGCATTTAATTTTATAATTGGTGATATTAAACGTCCACCTGCAATATTTCAAAAGATAGGATTAGAATGGCTATTTCGTTTAATATGTGAACCTAAACGTTTATGGAAAAGGTATTTATATAATAACACCAGATATATTTATTACTATGCTAAGACATTTAATAAAAATAAAGTTAAAACACTAAACGTGACTAATCACGTAAAGAATTCAGATGTAAAATAATTTTATAATGAATTAAGGAGATTCTATGAAAAAAGTTATTGCTACTGCTCTATTTAAGGTGAATGATTTATATAAAGGAGTAAATGTTACAAGTTCATCAAAAAATAATATGGATATATATTTAAGAAATAGTTTTGTTTCCTTATACTCGGCAAAAATTAATAATCCTGATGCAGATGCAGTATTAATTATTAATTATGATATTGATGAACAAGAAAAAAAAATATTTTATCAGAATGGAATACAAATAAAAAAGCTTAACGAATATATTTTTAAGTTTCCAGATACTTTTAAATGGACACCTGCTTTTTTTAAGTTAGATGCCCTTAATTATTTGTGTGACAATTATGACTTAATCTGTGTATTAGATACAGATACAATATTTGTTGATAAATGCGATTATATGTGGAAAGAAGCAGAAGATGCTCTATTGGTTTTTGATGTTGATTATTCATTAGAATCACCCAAAAGGCTTCTAACAAATAAGATAGCTAAACAATATTTTAATATAAAAACAAATATCAACCACTGGGGTGGAGAAATATTGGTTGGTACATCTAAAAGAATAAGTAATATTATTAATGAATGTACGAAAGTATATGAGAAAATTATTCCATACATTAATGATATAGATGAAAGTTTTGGACAAGAGGCACTATTATCAATCGCTATTGAGAATTCTAATATTAAGGTCGAAAGGGCAAATAAATACTGTATGAGATATTGGACTAGAAGGTATTATCTTGTGGATACTAACTTTAATAATATTCCTGTATGGCATTTGCCTGCAGAAAAAGATTGTGGACTTTTAGATATATATACTAAAATTATCAAAGATAACAAACTTCCTAACAAGTCTTATCTTGGGAGAAAATTATTTCTAAGAAAAAAAATGGGGTATTATAGTAAATTTAGGTATTATTCAAAACTGCTTTTTCTAAAAATAAGAAATAGAAAGAGTATTAATTTTTCCAAAAAAACAGGATGGATAGATAAGTAATTATCAACTATATAATTTAAATATAAGAAAGAAGTGATGTCTTTATGCGTTTAGTGCTACTATCCGGAGGTTCAGGGAAGCGATTATGGCCTCTATCTAATGACACCCGTTCCAAGCAATTTCTAAAAGTTCTTGAAGGAAAGGATAATGAAAAGCAATCAATGGTTCAACGTGTTTGGGGACAATTAGAAGCCGTTAATCTTGCCGAGTCATCGGTGATTGCTACTTCTAAAATGCAACGAGATATGATTCATAGTCAGGTTGGAATGGATGTCCCTCTCATTATTGAACCAGAAAGACGAGATACCTTCCCAGCAATTGCTTTAGCTACTTCCTATTTATACTCTGTGGATAATATACCATTAGACGAGGTTATTGCCGTTCTCCCTGTTGATCCATATGTAGACGATGCTTTTTTCCATAAAGTAAAAGAGATAGAACAAACTTTGCTAGATACTAATGCAGACTTAGCTTTAATTGGTGTTAAACCTACTTATCCGTCTTCAAAGTATGGTTATATTGTTCCTGAGGAGGAAGTTGAAGATCATACGTACTTTCGAGTCGGCAATTTTACCGAAAAGCCAAGTGAAGAAAAAGCCCAAACATTAATGGATCAAAAAGCCCTATGGAATTGCGGTGTATTTGCCTTTAGGTTGGGCTATCTTATTGAAATACTTCAGAAACTAGAATTACCGACTCAGTTTGAGGAACTATATTCTATCTACCATACTTTACCAAAAATCAGTTTTGACTACCAGGTTGTGGAAAAATCTAGGTATATTGTGGCCCTTCCGTATGAAGGCTATTGGAAAGACCTCGGTACATGGAATACTCTAACCGAAGAAATGATAACCACGCAAATTGGTAAAGGGATTATCTCAGAAGATTCAACCAATACACACTTGATTAATGAATTAGATATTCCAGTTACTGTTATAGGTACAAAAGATATTGTGGTCGCAGCCAGCCCTGATGGAATCTTGGTATCCGATAAAACTTCTAGTCCAAAAATAAAGGAATGGATTAACGGATTTAATCATCCGCCAATGTATGAAGAACGCATATGGGGTTGGTCAAGGACTTTGGACTATGCTAACTATGAAAATGGTCAGGAAATGGTAACCAAACGTATTTGTATTCATGCTGAAAAGAATTCAAGCTATCACTATCATAATCTTCGTGATGAAGTGTGGACTATTGTTAGAGGTGAAGGAGACCTTGCCCTTGATGATCATATTACTCGAGTAAAAGCTGGTGATATCATCCATCTTCCAGCAGGGAAAAAGCATGGCATCAGGGCCCTATCCGAATTAGAGTTTATTGAAGTACAAACAGGTATTGGGATTAGCGACGAAGACTTCTGTCGATTATATTATAAATGGGAAGATGTTTTGGTTCACTTTCAACAATCAAAGGCTAAAGTGATTTTATGATAAAGAGATAAATTGGGGGTCGAGAGATATTTTTGCTCTCACCCTTGAACTTTCTTATTGAAATGGTGTGAATGAAACGAAAAAGATAGCTTATTATATTTCTGATTATGGTTTTGGACATGCTTCTAGGAGTGTAGCCATTATTCGCAAGCTCTTATTACAAGACAAAGATATCCAAATTATTATTTGTCATTCCTTTGCAATGGACTTTTTACAATCATCATTACGATTGATACAGGATAATCGAGTTGAATTTCGTCATGTAGAAACAGATATTGGCTTCTTTTTGATAGAGAATTCGATTGAACCTGATTCGTCTAAGCTCAATATGGAGTTTGATGAATTCATGATGAGTTGGTCCTCTAAGGTAAAAGAAGAAACTATATTTCTGTATAAAGAAAATATTAATTTAGTTATATCAGACATATCCCCTCTAGCCTTCGAAGCAGCTAATCGTTTATGCATACCTTCTCTTGGAATATCCAACTTTACATGGTACACCGCATATAAAGGATTAATCGGGCATGGTAAGTTACGCAAGTATAAAGAGGCATATGAGAAAATGACTTATTTCTTTTCTTTAGTAGGGGGACAAGAGGAAAAGTGGGGAAACTCTTGTGCACGTCAGTTTAATTTCTTCTCGAGAACCATTGATAGGGATGAAGTTAATAGAATCATAAAAAGGTTGGACCCTCATAGAGATAAATTTATCATTTTCTTCGGACTAGGTATGAAAATAAATGGGGTAGACCTTAAAAATCATCCAATATGGAATAATTCTAACTGTGTATTCATTATTTCATCTAATATGGATATCGAAAAAGAAAATGTGTATAAAATTCCATTAGATTATACGGATTCACAAAACTTTATCGCAGCTGCAGATCTCGCAATAACAAAAGCTGGCTGGGGAACAGTTAGTGAAGCAGTTGTTGAAAACACTTCTCTTTTACTCATAAATCGCCCTAACATGACAGAAGACCAACATACAATTCGTTATTTAAAAGAACGAAACCTTTGTCAAACCATGGATTGGGAACATTTTAAGAGTTTTACCATTACCAATGGATACATGGAAGAAGTAAGAAGACAAAAATATTCAAAGCCCAATTTTCAGTTTGAAAATGAAGTAGAAAAGATTGCTAGAAAAATAATTAAGATTTTAGAAGAGGCGATATATCGATGAATGAACCAATTTTCCTTAGTCCTTCATTTCATGAACGGATATGGGGAGGGACAAGGCTAAAGAATGTATACCACTATGATATACCTTCAGAACAAACAGGAGAATGTTGGGCTATTTCCGGTCACAAACATGGTGAAAGTATTGTTGTATCAGGTGAGTACTTTGGAAAGACGTTGAGTGAATTATGGGACAATTCTCCTGATTTGTTCGGTTTCTACAAAAGTGATCGATTTCCATTGCTTACAAAAATTTTAGATGCTAATTATGATTTATCCGTTCAAGTTCATCCGGATGATTCATTTGCACAGAACTTTGAACATGGTGAGTGGGGAAAAACAGAGTGCTGGTATATAATTGATTGCGAAGAAGATGCGGAGATTATATTTGGTCATAATGCACAAACGAAATCAGAGCTTATTGCCATGATACAAAATAATCAATGGGATGTACTACTTCAGCGTGTAAAAATTAAGCCTGGTGATTTTTTTTATGTACCAAGTGGAACAGTTCATGCCTTAGGAAAAGGGACTCTAGTGTTAGAAACCCAACAAAGCTCTGATACGACTTATCGAGTGTACGACTATGATCGTCCAAGTTCAAGTGGCGACAAAAGAGAGCTTCATTTAGAAAAAGCCGTTGCTGTGATGACTGTCCCTCACGTGGCAAAAAAGGTAGAGCCAAAAGTTTGGGAAATGGATGAAGCAACGATTACTACCTTTGTGGAAGATCGTTATTTTACCGTTTACAAATGGGAGGTACATAGCCGTTTAGAACTTGTTCAAGACCAACATTTTATGATCGTGAGTGTCCTAGAAGGTGAAGGAACACTCGAAGTGAATCGACATGTTTATCCTATAGAAAAGGGACAACATTTTATTTTACCTTACCGAATAGAGAACTTTGTGTTAAATGGAAACATGAGTCTAATTGTTTCACATCCATAAAATAAAAGATGATTTAATTTATCAGTGAAAAAGATAATTACCTGATTTTAGTAGTGGGTGTTGCAGGGGAGTATAAGAGTTTATAATAGGGGCCTATCACTCGACCCCTTTTTTCAATTATTAATAAAGTGAAGAATGAAAAGGTGGGAGAATAATGAAAGTTTCAGTTGCAGGTACAGGTTATGTGGGTCTTGTTACTGCCGTTTGTTTAGCTGAAAATGGCAATACCGTAACATGTGTTGATATAAATGAAGAAAAAGTAAAACTATTAAATAGTGGTGTATCTCCAATTTATGAACCACAACTGGAAGAATTAATGTGGAAAAATAGGGATAGGATTAGGTATGTAAATGATTATCAAGAAGCATATAGCCATGCTGATGTGATTATTATTGCTGTGGGAACACCAGAAAGAAAAGATGGCTCTGCTAATCTTCAATATATAAATGAAGTGGCACAACAGATTGCAAAAACTATTATAAGAGATTGCGTGGTAGTAATTAAATCAACTGTGCCAGTCGGAACGAATGATAAAATTGAGAAATTAATAAAAGAAAATCTTAAGTATGAAGTTGAAATAGATGTAGTTTCTAATCCAGAATTTTTAGCACAAGGTTCTGCTATTAGAGATACTTTAGAGGCAACAAGAATAGTTATTGGTGTGGAATCAGAGAACGCAGAGAAAGTAATGAAAGAAGTTTATAAAAATTTCAATATTCCTTATGTCGTTACTGATCGAAAGAGTGCAGAAATGATAAAATATGCTGCAAATGATTTCTTAGCTTTAAAGCTTTCTTATATTAATGAAATTGCAAATTTATGTGAGATTGTTGGAGCAAATATAGAAGACGTATCGAAGGGCATGGGGATGGATTCGAGAATTGGTGATAAGTTTTTAAATGCAGGAATAGGTTATGGTGGTTCTTGTTTCCCAAAAGATACGAAAGCATTACATTGGCTTGCCAATTATAATGATTATGAACTAAAAACAATTAAAGCAACAATTGAAGTTAATGAAAATCAAAAAATAAAATTGATAAAGAAAGCTAGAAAATATTTTGATAGTTTTAATGGGCTTACTGTAGCAATTCTCGGACTTACTTTTAAACCGGGAACAGATGATTTAAGAGAAGCACCTTCTCTAACTAATATTCCTATTCTACTTGAAGATGGAGCAAAAATTAATGCTTGGGATCCTGTGGGAATAGAAAACTTTAAAAAAGTCTACCCAAATGAAGTATCATATAGTTCTTCGATAGAAGAAGCAATAACAAATGCAGATATATGTTTCATTTTTACAGAGTGGTCGGAAATAAAAGATTTTGAAATTGAAAAGTACTCTAAATTAATGAAAAAGCCATTGATTATTGACGGAAGAAATTGTTATCGTGTTAAAGATGCAGAAAATGCAGGGTTAATTTATGAGTCAATTGGAAGGAAAACAACAGAAAAAGAGTTATTGAAAATATAATTTGCTTAAAGGCATTAAATTTTTAGGGGTTGTAATATTAAAAATAGAAAAACCAATTTCTATTTCAACTAAGGATTCAGGGGGAAAAAATCTGAGTCTTTTTTCCTTTTGTGCACACCTCCTATAAATCCTGACTGAAGTACTTGAATAAACTGTATTAAGCGATTAACTAGTCAATATTAGAGATATAGAAAGAGGAAAAAATATGAATCAACCAATCTTCTTAACTCCAACCTTCCATGAGCGAATTTGGGGTGGAGAAAATTTAAGAAAACTATATCATTATGATATTCCGTCCGAACGTACTGGGGAATGCTGGGCAATTTCAGCGCATCCAAATGGACAAAGTGTTTTTCAGTCAGGCAGATTTAAAGGTAATAGTTTAAGTCAGATCTGGAGTGAGTACCCTGAGCTATTCGGTCATTACGAAAGTGATAATTTCCCATTGTTAACGAAAATTCTAGATGCGAATGATGATTTGTCTGTACAGGTGCATCCTAATGATTTGTATGCTAGACAATTGAAAATGGTGAGTTAGGGAAAACAGAGTGCTGGTATATAATTGATTGTGCAGAAGATGCTGAGATTATTTTCGGTCATCATGCACAAACAAACGAAGAATTTATGTACCAGATTGAAAATAATCAATGGGATGAATTGCTGCAACGAAATAAAATTAAGCCTGGTGACTTTTTTTATGTTCCAAGTGGCACGATCCATGCGTTATGCAAAGGTACCATTGTGCTAGAAACGCAGCAAAGCTCCGATACAACCTATCGCGTCTATGATTATAACAGAATAGATAAAAATGGTATAAAACGTGATCTCCATTTAGGAAGGGCCATTGATGTAACCACTGTTCCTCATCAAGGGGGTAAATTTGAACCTGAAATAACAGAACTTGAAGGGGCTCTTGTAACAAAGTTTGTTGAAGATAAATACTTTACCGTCTACAAATGGGATGTACACAGACGTTTAGAATTAAAGCAAGACCATCACTTTATGCTTGTAAGTGTCATTGGTGGAGATTCTGAATTAAAGGTTGGGGAAGAGATATATTCACTGACTAAAGGAATGCATTTTATCTTACCATACCAAGCAGGCGAATTTATTATTGAAGGACAAGCAAATTTTATTGTTTCACATCCATAAGATATTCAGGAGGATTAATAACACCATGACATGGAAAAAAACAGCCGAGAAATGGCTAAACTTTGAAAACTTAGAGGGCCATTTAAAGGAAGAATTACATTCGGTTCAACATAATGAAAAGCTAATGGAGGAAATGTTTTATCGAAATGTAGAGTTTGGTACAGGTGGTATGCGTGGTGAATTAGGGCCGGGTACAAACCGAATGAATATCTACACGATTAGGAAAGCTGCTGCTGGTTTAGCGGGGTATCTTGCTGAACAAGGAATCAAAGTCATGAATCGTGGTGTTGTAATTGCTTATGATTCTCGTCATAAGTCAGCTGAATTTGCTCTTGAAGTGGCGAAAACGGTTGGTAATCAGGGCATTACGGTGTACTTATTTGATGAACTGAAACCAACACCAATCCTTTCATATGCTGTTCGGCATCTACATGCTTACGCAGGTGTAGTTATTACAGCAAGCCACAATCCGCCGGAATATAACGGCATCAAGTTATATGGAGAAGATGGCGGCCAAATTACTCCACAGGCTGCGGATTTAATTATTCAGTATATGGATCGTGTGGAAGATGAATTGTTAATTGAGGTGGCAAGCGAAGAAGAGCTACTTGCATCGGGAACTCTAACTTATATTAATGAGAAAATTGATAGCGCCTATACGGAAAGCCTAAAGACGATTCAGTTGAATAAAGAATTAGTTGAGAAAATAGGCCAAGATTTAAAGATTGTTTACACACCACTTCATGGTACAGGGAATAAGCCAGTACGAAATGGACTTCTGGAATTTGGTTTTGGAAATGTTGCTGTTGTGGGAGAACAGGAACTTCCTGACCCGAATTTCTCTACGGTAAAATCACCGAATCCAGAAGAACATGCAGCATTTGAATTGGCCATTCGTGATGGATTAAAAATGAATGCGGATGTTTTGCTAGGTACAGATCCAGATGCAGATCGCTTAGGGGTAGCTGTGAAAAATAATGTAGGCGAGTATACGGTTTTATCAGGTAACCAAATGGGCGCACTGATGCTGCATTATCTTTTATCCCAAAAGAAAGAAAAAGGAATCCTGCCAGAGAATGGAGTTGTCGTAAAAACGATTGTTACATCAGAAATAGGCCGGACAATTGCTGCCGACTTTGGTATTAAAACTTTAGATACATTAACCGGTTTTAAATATATTGGTGAAAAAATCAATGAGTTTGAACAAACGGGTGAGTATACCTTTCAGTTCGGTTATGAAGAGAGCTACGGCTACTTAATAGGTGACTTTGTTCGTGATAAAGATGCGGTTCAATCTGCGGTGTTCGCTGCAGAAGTAGCTGCATATTATAAAAATCAAGGGAAATCGTTATATGATGGCCTGCTTAATATTTTTGAAAAGTATGGATACTATCAAGAGGATCTTGAATCTATTACTCTTAAAGGTAAAGATGGAGCAGAACAGATATCGAATATTTTAGTTCAGTTCCGCAATAATACACCTAACGAGATTGCAGGAGTAAAGGTAGTGACAGTCGAAGATTATCAATTTAGCAAACGGATGGACCTTTTAACTGGAGAAGCGACAAACATTTCTCTCCCGAAATCTAATGTCCTGAAATTATACTTAGAAGATGGATCATGGTTCTGCTTGCGTCCATCAGGAACCGAACCAAAAGTTAAATTCTATTTCAGTGTTAGAGGTAATTCACTTGAAGAAAGTGAGAGACTCCTAATAAATCTAAGAACTTCAGTAATGTGTACCGTGAATCGTATTATGTCAGTGACCGAATAATTTAATGAAAAAAAATGGTCGTATTCTGTGAAATAGGATTTATAACAATTTATTTCTAAAAAATGCTACTTAAGTGAAAGCTTAGGTGGCTTATTTAGGTTTGAACGTTTATTAAATAATATGGTATATAAAAAATATTATTTAATATAGGAGAAGTACTGGTTTGGAACCTTACATTTTGTTCTTCAATTTAAAAGGTGGATGGATTCGAATATAATCGCACTAAAAACTAAGCAACTGCACGTAACTTTGACTTATTGGTTCAAATTCAACATTAATTATAAAAATTTCTTTTTAATTAATAAACCATATATAGTAGGAATGACATGATTTAAAATAAGTTAAAAGACAGGTTGTGAGACGATGTATTTAGGTGCGATAGAAGCAGGGGGAACAAAATTCGTTTGTGCGATTGGTAATGAACAAGGACAGATTATTGAGAGAGTTTCGATTCCGACAACAACACCTGAAGAGACAATAAAACAAGTTGTTAAATTTTTTCAGAATGGTTCGTTATCAGCTATCGGCATAGGTTCTTTCGGACCTATTGATTTAGATGTAAAAAGTCCTCAATATGGCCATATTACGATGACTCCTAAGATTTCATGGAGAAATTTTGATATTCTCGGCGAAGTGAAAAAGCATTTCCCCATCCCAATTGGATTTGATACGGATGTGAATGCTGCTGCTCTTGGAGAAAAAATCTGGGGAGCTGCGAGAGAAGTAGATAGCTGTATATATATAACAGTAGGAACTGGGATAGGTGTTGGTGCGTTTGTTGAAGGGAACTTACTCCATGGACTCATTCATCCTGAAATGGGGCATATTATTGTCCGGAGACATCCATCCGATCAATATGAAGGAAATTGTATATACCATAAAGATTGCTTAGAAGGTCTTGCTGCAGGTCCAGCGATTTCTGAAAGATGGGGAAAAGCGGGTGTGGAACTACAAGGTCAAGCACAAGTATGGGAAATGGAAGCGTATTATCTAGCGCAGGCTCTTGTGAATTATTTGCTTATTTTATCACCTGAAAGGATCATATTAGGAGGTGGAGTCATGCTGCAGGACAAGCTTATTCCTCTTATTCGAGAAAAGGTTAGCGAGATGTTGAATGGATATGTTCATCATTCGGCAATCTTATCAGCTATTAATGAATTTATCGTGCCACCCGGTTTAGGACAAAATTCAGGTATTAGTGGTGCTTTGGCACTTGCGATGAAAGCGAGAGATACAGAATTTTAGTTTTATAGAAGAGCTTGAATTGGATACTGAGATAGAAATGGTATGATTAAATGGTATGTTCGATTTCCCGGTGTGATTGCCGAGATTACTAAAATCATATTAGGTTCCATTAGTAATGATATTATTAATTATTCAGCTTTATAAATACCGACGATGTTATACGGAATGTGCATTTTAACACCCTCACTTTCTTGGCTAGGTGAAGTAAATTGAACTTTTATCAAAATTACCCTCATGCAGCAATAGAGCATGATATACTTAGGCCTATTAAATACCATATAAGGATGGAATTTCATGAAAAAAATCATCGTCTTCTCCTTCTGTTTTTTGCTGATTGTTTTCTTCATTTTTCAGCAGAAACATTCTCTATCTAACCATGAAGAAAAGATATACGTTGAAGATTTTAACGGGACTAATGATTCTGTGAAGATTCAGGCCGCCATTGATCATGCTAAGGCCAATAAGTTAAAGACGGTTATGCTGGATGATAGGGAGTATTCGATTTCATCACCGATTAAAGTTAGGGAAGGTGTTAAGCTGCTATTTGGATACGGGACGAAGTTCATTGTTGAGGGGAATTTCAGGGTGCTTGAGCTTGAGCAGAATGCTTCCATCGAAGGTGCTTATGTAGTGATAAATGATGCTGAATTTGATTCAGAGGTCATTTACTTAGATGGTAAGTATAAATATTATAATACCTGGAACAAAACGCATGTGAAGGATGTAAATATCATTAATTGGTCTGAGAGTAATCAGGGTACAGCGATATCTTTATATGCTGGCGGTAAGGAACATGAGATTTCTTTCGTGAACTTTGAAAATGTCAAGGTTGCAGGGATGGAGACTGGAGTAAAATTAATAGCTGAAGAACCGTCTTCTGGTAAGGCCTGGATCAATGCTAATCGTTTTTTGAATCTTTCCTTAGAAGATTGTGTGAATATGATTTACATTGATAGTAACTCTACCGTACCGAATGAGGTTAGTGGTAATCAATTTACTAACTTACAGATACAGCCTTCAGGGAAAACAAAGAGCATTTTGAAGGTAAATGGGCAATACAATAAGTTTGAGGGCATGGTTTGGGATTTGGACAAAATCACACTTCAAAACGATGTTATTGAACTTAAGGATAATAGCATGGGCACTAGCATTGATATCCCATCTCTGCCTGAAAGTCGAATCGCTGACAGAGGTCAAGCCAATATCTTGAATCAATAATAAAAGTGAAAAGGGTGATTAGCTAATAGATAGGCACACACCCTGTAATGTAATTGGAGATAACATTAATAACCATTAATTAACTGGTACTATTGCTTATCCATGGGGAATGATCCTTCCCTCTTTGGATAAAGAGTATATATGCCAGTTTTTTTATATTTAGTAGTCATAGCTTTGTAGTGATAATTTGGCCTTGGTCATTAATAGTCACTTTCCACTTTGTTCCGTTTGGTGAAGCCAGTGTCACAGCTTTCCCTTTTTGAAGTTCTAAATCTCCATATAATGTTCCGCCTGTAGTCGGCAGCCAAGCTGCACCTTGCTGTAACGATGATCTTGCAAAGATCCGATTGATTCGGAATCGTCTGTGCTCTTGTGTATACCCGCTTAACGTCAATCTAATCTTATACAGTGTTTCTGCTCTTGCTTCTGAGATAACCGTGTTACCTGCATTAAACGGGAGATTTTTTGCAACTGTCCAAGGTCCATTTAAGCTTTGTTGATATTCAATTAATACTCGGCTGGGACTTTCATTCCATCCAAAATAAATACCAAAGCAATTTAGCATTTTAATAGGTTGTTTGGTAAAATCCAATTCAATCACAACCGGTTGGGAACTAGGGACATCGAGGTAATTTACACTATGCTCATCGAGTAAGTTGAAACAGTTATTGATATTTCCTCCATAAGGAGCCTTTCCAGAAAGCTGACGTACAGCGTAGCGGACGTTTGCATTTACTAGGATATCGTCTTGATTCCCGACCAGATGAGCTTTTCCTAAGGCAAGAGGTGGATATACTTGGAGCGATTCTTCATGAGGAGATGTGCATCGATTGTATTGGCCGCGATCAAGGATGGATGTGGAAACCTGATTCGAGCTTAGGTAATTGTGATGGGAAGTGGAGGAGAATTCAATGACGAGCGGGGGATCATCCATACGGTAGGTATCCCATATGATGCCTTCAAATATATTATAAGCACCTGAGCATCGAATGACTTTTTTCGTTTGTTTTCGGCTTTGAACTTGAATTCCAGTAAAGGTGTTGCCTGAAATTTCGTAAGGTAGATCACTGCTTCCGACAATCTCGATTCCATACTGGCAGCCATCTATAAAGATGGACTCGAAGGAGTTGGCATTAATCCAGCATGGGGTATCTACATTTGTTAGTTTTTCAGTTTTTAAATAGAGGGCTGTATGGAAGTTTGTGATTTGGAGGGAGCTTGCCTTAAAGAAACTGATGAAATCCCATGCTTTGTTGCAGTATAGATGGATAGCTATACCTTGATATGTTGTTGTACGGTTAATTATATTGATATTCGATATAGCTGTATGATTATGGATTTCTATTTGCTGGGCCCCGGAAAGGAAAATGACGGATGAATTGAAGCTAGTATCGACGACTTCAATCGTCCCGCCGGAGAGGGAAGCATCCTTTTGCAGCTCAAAAACCTGGAAATTACCTTTAATTATTAATGTTATCGTCGGATCAATTTCTAGATGGACATTTTGCTTAATGATAATGGGGGAGGAGAGGGTATATTGTTTCTTCCCTGTAATGACAACTTTAGAGTAGTTATTATCTACACAATAATCAATCGCTGCTTGAATGGCTGGAGAATTATCCGCTAGATTCGGATCGGCGCCAAAACAATCAATATTAGCAATATCTCTGTTCTGGCAATCCTCAGGGAGGTTGAGTGGGTCTGCCATATATAACACTCCTTTTATGGTGATGTTATATAGCATATGCTTGTCCAAAAAGTATGTATAGGTATAAAAAACAAAAAAAACAAACGAGGTCATCGTTTGTTTTTTGTTCATTGATAGGTTTTCAGTGTAGAATGAATCATATTCGAGAGGGAGAAGGATTCCTCTACTTTTTGTCTTGCCTTTTTTCCCAAGCGTTGTCTTAAATCCACATTATCTTGAAGCGTTTTAATTTGTTTGGCAAATTCTTGTTCTGAATGCTGTGAGATGAGAATCCCGGTTTCATGGTCCACAACCGCCTCTTTAATGCCGCCTACATCGACTGACATAATTGGCGTTCCGGCTGCCATTGCTTCCAGGACGACCATTGGAAAAACTTCTCTAAGTGATGTTAAAAGAAGTACGTCCATATTGCATATAAATTCATACGGATTGGAGGCATTGCCAAGGAGCATCACTTTATGGCGTAACTTTAAGTCTTTAATCATTTTTTCTACAAATTCCCGCTCCGGTCCATCTCCAGCAATATAAAACATCACGTTAGGTACGTCTTTTAACTCATTAACGATTTTCAAGAAAAGTTCATGATTTTTCTCTTTTGATAAGCGGGCTAAAATTCCCACATTGAAGGTTTCTTTAGGCTGTAATTGTTTAAAAGAAAAGTGCTCCACATCTACGCCATTGTAAATCGTCCGAATAAGTTCCTTCCTAACACCAAGCTGAAGTAAGTTATCCCGTTCAAAATTACTAATTGCGATAATTTCTTCCACATGCTGATTCAGCACTCTTTTAAATAGAAAGGGCATCTTTTTTTCTAGGATGGTTACATTATGCTTGGTATACACGAGCTTGATATTTCTTCTGGTCAGTTTCTTGATGGCAATCGAGTATAGCAGCATTCGTAAACTATTGGCATGTATGACATTGATGTGTTTTAAGCTGACTTCTTTAGTTAGTATTTTAAGGTTGGCAAGGTGATTCTTTAAGCTTAAAGGAATGAATTGTTGTTTGTTATGAATTTGCTTGTACAATTCCCCTGTTGCAGCAGCAGAGTAAAACGTCATGTTTTCATCCTGGAGATGGTTTTCCAATTTGCAAAAATACATCTCAGCTCCGCCTGTTATGAGTTTATCTGTAAGTAGCAGGACATTGTTCATATACCTTATTTCCCTCCATTTAGTAAAGAGGCAGGCTGTGAACCTCTGTTTTTGTTGTATGCGTTATAGGCGTACTTGCTAAAATAGAAGTTAGCTTTTACGAAATTTAATTTTTCCTGGCTTCGTAACAGCTTCCAATATCGGTAAGCAGCCTTAAATTTATTTCTTGAAGTAGAGTTACTTACAATCCGATATTTGGATAACACTTTCGGTAAGCCATGCGCTTTATATCCTTGTCGTAACAGTAACAGCCATAACGCAGTATCCTCAGGCTGAATATCGGGCATTTCGATATGCTTGATTTGCAGCCTATCCAACATCACGGTTAAACAGCCAATTGTTGTATTTCCAATCAGATGCTTATAATCTACTTCTTTAGGTGCCTTTACTTCAACATCAAGAGACTTACCTTCTTCATCTATTAAAGAATAGGAGGTGAAAGAGAAAGCTAGATTTCCCTTTTGCATAAATGCGACTTGTTCTTCCAATTTAGTTGGGAGCCATAAATCATCACTATCAAGAAACGCGATATATTTTCCGTTGGCTTCTTTAATGGCTATATTTCTTGCGCGGGCAGCTCCGACATTCTTGGATAAGGGAATAAGTCTGATCCGTGAATCGTGCTCTGCATAGGATTTAATGATAGAAACAGAATCATCCTTTGATTGATCATCTACAATGATCATCTCCCAGTTAAAATAGGTTTGATCTTGGACAGTTTTTATCGTTTCAGGGATAAAAGACGAGCAGTTATACGAAGGAGTTATCACGGAAACTAAAGGTCTGTCATCCTTTTTGCTGTAGGTCATTACATTCCACCTCTTTTTTCTCATATACCGAAATATATTTTAAAGTTAGTGCTAAAAAGGAAAAAAATGCTTCATTTATCATGAGTGAAAGGGACATCATCTGTATTAAGAAAGCAAAAAGAGTAAGCACAATGAACGGTTTTTCTTTATGTAATTTAGTCTTGAATAAAGTGATGATAAGCATTAATAAAAAGGAAAGGTAAAAAAGAAAACCAATGATTCCAGACTCTACTAAAACCTCTAAATACGTATTGTGAACATATAGCTTTTCATTATGCTCAAAAGCGTAATAATCGGAAAAATTAAAAGCGCCAATGCCAAAAAGGGGATTTGACATAAAGTAGTTGATCGCCTGCCCCCATAATTCAAACCTACCGCTGCCCCCATCTGTTGAAAAGTCAGAAATGCGGCTCGTGACGATTTCATTGAGATCTATATTGATAAAAGATCCAGCAACATATATTACCCCTAAAAATAATAAGGAAACAGCTAACATTTTGATTTTTTTTGAGAAATTAGCTAACAGCATGTACAAAACGACCACCAGTACAAGCGCTAAAATACCGCCTCTAGAAAATGTAAGGAGGGAAGTAATCATACATAGGAGGAATCCAATTGAATGCTTGAATCCCTTTAAATTGGTTAAATAATAGGAAAAAAAGATTGTGTTAAAAAAAATGAAGATGTTGGGGTCATCCAGTAAACCGATTAATCTTGGATAATCCCGGTCCAATAATAATCCATATGATGTAATCTCAACACCTGTTGGAAATCTTCCTGTCACCTGTATTCCAATGAAGTATAATAATAGGCTAATGACGTTAAAGATGATTCCGACATTCGCAATCGATTTCTCAATCGCACTTAACGAAGTTAGCTCCAGTACATATCTCATGATGAAATAACAGCCAAGTACCAGTATCACTCCTAGAATGACCCGAATGCTCGATTCAGGATACTGAGAAAAAGCGCCGCTCAGACAATAGGTGAAATAAAATAAGAGCAAAAGAATTTCATAATGATAAAGGGTATGGAAATAAAAATCCCGAAAATGAATGCAAAAGAAAATGGCTAGAAATATCATATAAATTTTTAAAGAAAAACCGATGGAGATATTATATTTACTGAGCGTAATAAAAAATAACAAGAGAAAGACTGACCATATAGAGGTGTTTTTATTAATTAGCAATCTTTCCATTCTCTTTTTGTCTCCCATCTTGTAAATGTTCGGTAGCAGGTTTCTTTTTAATAAAGCCAACGATTAATTGCTTGATGCTCTTATCGAGCAGCAAAATTAGAGCAGTGACGAAAATGATGGTAGAAACCATGGCTATAAAAGGATACTCGGATAATAAGTTTTGCATTAGGATGAAACTAATGCAAAAGAAGGTACCATACGGCAGGATGACCTTGAAAAGTACCGCTCTTTTTTCTGGGTTGGCAGCGACATAGCCAATGAATGAGACGATTTCCATGGTAAGGACGGCAAAAGCTGAGCCAGCCACTGCATAGTTAACGCTCATAAAATAGAAGGAAACCAAACCAACAGTGATGGTTATAAACTGGACAATTGTACGCCGGTTCTGTAATCCCCTTGTTGTGAGACCGTCAGCAATGGCAATATTAAAGCCTTGCAGAACGATTATAAAAGCCAATATTTTTAAAGGCTGAACCGCAGATCCCCACTCGGGTCCAAATAAAATGGTGACGAGATAAGTGGCCAAGTAGAATAAGGTTATAGTCATGCACATGCCGATATAGGACATGATTTTCATTTGCAGGATATTCAATCTGGTGTGTTCTGCAAGCTCCCCTTGGTTGTATCGCTTAAATAAAAGCGGAAAAAAAGCGCCTGCGATGACCCCTGGTATTTGGTATAAAGCAGAAGGAATCCGATAGGCTACTGCAAAGAGACCGACAAGCGCTAAAGGCAGTGTTTTTTCCAGCACCAATGGACCCAATTGTGGGCTTAGCATAATAAATAACCCACTGATTAAAAACGGACTAAGATTCGTTAATAATTGTTTTTCAAAAGGAGACTTCCATTTTATTTCCGCTTTTTTCAGCAGTAAATAAAGGCTGTAAAATCCACCGGCTAAATACGAGAATCCATATAAAAAGGCTGCTAGATGAACATCCACCTTTAAGCCCATACTCACCGTGGTTGAAAGTATCAACGCAAAAGAAGAGAAGATTTTTATCGACGCGATGAATTGCATCCTTTCAGTTAATTGAAAATAGGTTATTCCTATACTTTGCATCGCCAGGCCAATGACCATTGGGATCATTAAGCTATAGATCATATAAAGAATTTGTTGTTCTTGATAAAGAATATGAATGCCGGCAAAAAAAACAAAAAAGGTCAAAAGGGAGCAAACAATCCGAATCTTAATATAGGAAGAAAATGTTCTTCCTAGGTTTTCCTTTTTTGATCCTTCCCTTAGAAAAGTATTACTTGTCCCGAGGTCCGTGAAAAAGTTCATGACCATGGCAAGAGCCAATGCCACACTGAAAATTCCATAGTTCTTTGAGTTAAAATAATTTGCTAATAGAATGAGCGTGGCTGCATTAAGAACATTAGATAGAATGGTACTGTAAAATAAATGGACAATATTTTTTAAAATAGAATTTTTCTTTATACTCACTTTATTCGCTCCCGATTTTATGACGATAAAGTCGATGACTTGAGTAGTGGTGCAGGTGAGTGAATGGTCTTTCTGGTTAAAGAAGGCTGATTTTGGTTTAAATAATATTCATATGTGCTCGCAAGACCCTGTTCAAGTGAATGAGCGGGGTGCCAAGCCAATTTTTGAATGGTTGTTTTATTACAGAGTAAGCTTTCTTTGATATCCCCATTTTTCGCTGGCTGATAAATAGGAGATAAATCATTATTGTCAAAGGATTGAATAATTGAGAATAATTGATTGATGCTTGTACTGGTGGTTGATGAGACATTGAAGGTGCCGCTTTCTTCATATTCCAACGCCTTCAGATTGGCATCGGCTACATCCTTTACATAGATGAAATCCCTTGTTTGAGTGCCGTCTCCATAAATGACGGGCCGCTCATTTTTTATGACAAGATTAGTGAAGATCGATATAACACCGCCTTCGCCGCTAGCTGTCTGTCTTGGTCCATATACATTGCTGTATCGAAGATTCACATAATTTAAATCGTATAATTCTTTAGCGAGCTTTAGATAGTCCTCTGCCGTTTTTTTCGATGCACCATAGGGTGATAATGGAGAGGTAAGATGTGATAATGTGATTGGCATGACATCAGCATCCCCATATACAGCCGCAGATGAAGCAAACACGACTTTTTTAACGGCATACTTGTGAGAAAGCTTAGCGATGTTAATCGTTCCCATGATATTGATCCTTGCATCATTCGTAATATCCGAAATGGATTGTTGTACACTAACTTGTGCAGCCTGATGAATGACATAGTCAGGCCTAAATGTCTCCATCGCATTTTCAAGCAGGACCTCATCTTCAACATTTCCAAAGAAGGGAGTGACTTTGGCCTGGACATTTCCGATGGATCCGGTGGAGAGGTTATCATATATAGCCACTTCATAATTATTACGGATTAATGTATCAACTATATGAGAGCCAATAAATCCAAAGCCCCCAGTTACTAGTACTTTTTTCATTTTTCATTCCCCCTTTTTTGTTATCTAGCTCCATAACCAGTAAAGACTATGGTCAATGTTCGGAACAAAATTTTGACTTCCATAGCAAATGAGCGGTGTTGAATATAATATAGGTCGTAATGCAGCTTTTCTTTTGGTGATAAATCATAGCCTCCATTTACTTGTGCCCATCCAGTAATTCCAGGTTTTACATATAAACGGTTTTTAAAGCCAGGTAAAAACTTTTCAAATTCTTTATAGAAATATTCCCTTTCAGGTCTTGGCCCGATGAGTGACATATCTCCTTTTAAAACATTTATAAGTTGAGGGATTTCATCAATCCGTGTTTTTCGTATAAAGGCTCCTATTCTAGTAACCCTGGAATCATTTGCACTTGCCCACTTAGGTCCATTTTTTTCGGCATCGATGCCCATGGAACGCAATTTAATCATGTTGAAGGGCTTCCCATCCAGGCCTAGTCTTTGCTGATAAAAAAAAGGGGAGCCAGTTGAATCAATAGGGATAAGAATGCAGAATAAAAGTAAAATAGGTGCTGTTAGTATAAGCATAAAAAACGAGATGATTAAATCCATAGTGCGCTTTATATTAAAATTAGATGATGTCGATAGTGGTTTTGTCAGAATTTCTTCCTGCCTATCGACTCTGACTTTCGAATTCACTGGTTATCCTCCCTGAATTAAGAAATGATCATTGATCCTGAAATTTCAAGATTTGCCCGTTCAAATTGCATTTTCACACCGGCAATTTTCTCTAACTTATCTCTTCCTTCTTGTATCGCTAATATTATGCCATCACAATATTTAGCAATGATATTTGCATCAGGTTTATTTAAACTGTCTGATGTATGGAATAAAATGATGTCAAAATCCTTCTTCCACTCTTCTATCAGAGTTGGAAGGGTTTCTAATGTTAATAAAGTTGCTGGCTCATAAATGGCTTCGCTTGTTGGTATACAGAATAGATGACCCTTAATATGTATAGCATGTTCGTTAATGGGTTTCTCATTTAAAAGCAGGTTGGTCAAACCGAATGAATTATCGATATTAAACACTTGATGCAGCGAAGGCTGGCGCAGATTAGCATCCACTACAAGGACTCGTTTACGCTGCTCAGAAAAGGCAAGTGCTAAGTACGCTGATGCATTTGCAATATTCTGTGATTGTGAAAGAGATGTAATCATTAATATTGAATCGTCTTTATGAAGGTTGGACTCGATATTGTTACATATCGAATAAAATTGCTCTTTATTGATTTCATTTAGGTAAAAGGATTGTTTCCTTGTGAATTTAATACTCACTATATTCACCCCGTTTTGTGGAAGGTAAGGTTTTATATGTTGTTTTACGTTTTCTGTTTATTCTTTTGGTATTCAAATCCAGCCTCCCTAATAATGGAATTCCAAGAAGTTCAAGCTCCCTATCGGAGTAGGTTGAATCATCAAAGTGCTCTCTAAGAAGTGCTAAGCCTATTCCAGCAAAAAAGCCTATTACGATTGAAATGGCTATGATGAATTTCGGCTTTGGGAAAAGCAGTTCTGCTTGTCCCATTTCATTATCATTGAGAATACTAATCTGTTTAACGTTTGTAATGTCTTTAAAATTAGATATCGAATGCCTCGCTACAGTTTGGGCGATGTCCTTAGCGGATTCAGGATTTGAATCCTTGACGGTAATCGTGATGATTTGTGAATTATCTCGATTAGTAATGGAAACTTGCTTAAGTAAGTCATAGCTAGAAGTCTTAAGATTCAATTCCTCTTTAACTCCTAACATGATCTGCGGACTTTTAATGATGTCCATATACGAAAGGGCAAGCTGTCTGTTCTCTTGAACCTTGTTTATCGAGGCTTCCTTTTCATCCATGCTTAATGATCCTGCCAAAACTTGAGTGGAATACTGATAGGTTGGTTTCATAAGGTACATGGACGAAAAAATAATAAAACCAGTAATACAAAGGGTAGATAGAATAATGATAAATATTCGCTTTTTTAAGATTCGTATAAAATCTTTAATTTTTACTTTTTCATTCATCGATTTCACCACTTTTTTAGAGATAGTAAGAATACGTTCACAACTTGCAAAGAATTTTTATATAATAGTAGGAATTATCCTATTTTGCGTTTTAAAGCTATGTGGTCTTTGGAAATTACTTTTTCTTGTTTGTTTCTTGTGAAGTACGATCCGAGCCTCATGCATGGTTTTTCCACGAGTAGATAGGACGCTGAAGAGAGTAAAAAAGATAAGAAAAAGGAAAATATCAATATTAAACCGGTAGGCAGCTTGTTATAGAATAGGTACATCAATGAGAATAAGGATATAAGATGGTACAAATACAAACTATATGAAATCTTCCCGAGAAGAGTTAGCAATCTAGACCTTAAGACCGCCGAAATTTTTTGGGAACATACGCTCATGATGATAAAAATGCAAACACCGAATGAGACAACATAATCCCTAAAAATATAATTGTTTAAAAAATCCACTTCACCAATGATGCCTTCGTACATAAAACAGATAATTGCACCCAACAACCATGCAATTTTTACAGGTTTTTTCATTTTCAAGGTATAGGAAAAAAGCCCATGTCGATATTTCGCTATTATTGCTCCCATTAAAAAAAGAGTACTGTAGTGGAAACTAAGAAGAATGCTTGTTATATCCACATTAGAACCAAACAAATACAAAAACAAAGTCGATGAAAAAATTAAAACAAAAAGCCATAATAAAGAATCTTTAAGCTTTTTTCGTATAAATAAAAAAATCAGAACAGGAAATATAATTGAAATTCTCATTTCGTGCACAAGGGACCATATAACATTGTTATAGGCGTCTGTATTGTACTGCCCTATAAACAAAAGATGTTCTATTAATAAGGAAGGATTATCCGGGCCTGTCCAAGATTTATTAAACCAGTCAGTGATATAGGGCAAATCAATTTGGCTTAAAAGCATTTTAGCCAATATAGCCATGCCTATTGCTACTAGATATGGTATATAAATTCGAAACACTCGTTTTATTAAGTATGTAGAATAGTGGAATTTAGCACTATTAACTGATAAATACAAAACAAAACCACTCAATACAAAGAATAGAATGACAGACTCATTTCCACTGCTAAAAAAAAGGCGTAAAGGAGTTTCCTTAAACAAATAAATCATGTAGGAGCTGCTTGAACCATACTGATAATCAGCATATGAAGGGTATACCATCAAATAATGCCCAATTAACACAATGAGAGCGGCTAAACCCCTTAATGAGTCGAATTCCTCATATCTAGTCATATCCTCCTCCATATGAACCGTTTTTTTTATAATATAGCACTTGTTCTTAATAAAGTATAGTTAGTTCTTTAAAACAGACAAAAATAGACAAAAAAATATAAAGTTAATCATTATATCCTAATTTTCAGGCTCAATTATGAAATTCAAATGGGCAAATAAAAATAAGGGATTCCGGGTTATGGGATAATTCCTATCACCAAATATATATAACGTTTGCAGTTTGGAATTAGCTAGCAAGATAGAGCTGGAAAGATCAAGTAGTTGATGAGAGGATTAAATTACTAGAATAGATTAATAATGAAAATAATTGACATAATAATGTAAATATGGTAAGTTCAACTTAATTATTCGTTATAAAGAACAAATTGTTCTTTGTGTTTTAGCCTGTTGATTCTATCGAAAGATATAAAATAAAAAGCTCAATTAATAATCTTATAGAAGAAAGGATGATTTTTAATGCCTTTATATCAAATGAGAGAAATATGGACACCTTTAAAATTAGTTGGGGTAAAGTTTTTTAAAACAGAAGAAGGAAGTATTTTTATGAAAGTTTTTAATAAACGTCGAAGAAAATTAACGTAATGCAATATCGTTAAGCTTGTTTGTGATGAATCAAAATTCCCAATACCTAGTTGTTTTTTTTAGAATATTGTAGAATGATGACGGAAATTAACGAAAAGTATTTTAATTAATGGCCAGGATTTTAAGTATAATAAACATGAATATAGTATTTAATACTTAGTGAAAAAATTCATGGGCTATTACGATTTCTTAAAAAGAAAGAATGAAAAAATTAACTCCATGAACTAAAATAGGAAGATCATAATGTGAAATATTCTTGAGAAAGGCAAACCTATTGAAAAATAGGGACGCAAAATTACAGGTCTAAGGCTTTGCTAAGACGGCTGTGTTACCACAAATAGGCGGAATTTGTCATGGAAGCAAACAATGAATTGGAAGAATGGGTTTATTTAATGTTAGAAGCGAAAAATTCAGGCTTGTCCATTAAAGATGTAAATGATTTTATTGTAGAAAATGGATCAAGAGAAAAATCTTACATCATGGGATAAGCTATATGTACCTTAGGGAAGGCTGTTATACAGTCTTCTTTTTTATTTTCATTACCGGAAATTACACCGTAAAAGGTATCCAGAATAAAGAACAAGGCGATGATAATAAAAATGTGACCTAATTGAGGGGGATTTTTATTATGGATGTACCTATTGCCTTTTTGAAGGGATTAATGTGGGGGACTGTATTTAGTGTACCGTTATGGTTGGCATTTTGCGGTTGGATAAAGATAATCATGAATTTTATAAATTAAGTGCTTAAGATTTAAATTATTAAAAAATAATACCTACGCAGGATTTAAGAAATATAGCCTATAAAAAATAGTTAATAATACCTAAAAGTCTTTGGTTATGTGCCGATACTATACTATAGGTTTCAAGCAAAGGGACTTCGCAACAGGCGATGTCAGATAGCTGCCATCGAAATATAAGGAGATTATTTGATGACAAAAAACAAATTCATTACGTTCGAGGAAGTTTATGAAAAGAAACAGAGAAGCAAGAGAATTTTTATTGGGACTTATATTACTATTACATTAGTTTTGATATCATTAATGACTTATTTTATGGGACAAGCATAATATGGGGTTGATCGAAGGGGCTGAGGAATCGGTCCTTTTTGTTTTTATCCATATATATTGAGTAGTACTGAATATTAAGAAAATGTTAATATTCAGTCATTTTTCTGTTAGTAAACTAGAATCCGCTTGCCAATCTCTACTATATATGTGATTATCAAATAAATGAGCTATTTTCCTTATTTTTGAAAAAAGGATTAGGACAACAGTATGGAATGGTGGCTCAATTATATATTGGAGTGGAAATTTCGAATGGATTTTTTTGATATTTTAAAAGACACTTTTGCCAAGGGTGAGTCTGGACAAGATGTTACTGTAAAGGAACTTGTGGAGGAGATTAAGGAGAAATTAAGCGGGATCATTGAACAACCTGATAGTATATGATTGTAGATATACATATTGAACATTTTGCTCGTGTCATGGGCGATGGTCACCTTCTTTTCTTTTATCGGTGGAGGATGCGTCAATTAATCTAAGAAATCATTATTGATACATATACTTAAGGAGCATGTTTAACAACATGCTTCTTTTTTATGGTTTTCCATTAAATAGATTAATGATGCATAAGAGGGTGATGAGGGGGAGGAAACAAAATTAGATTCCAATAGGAGTATTGACGGCTATTCTTATGGTTTTAGCTATAGGAGTGCCTCAAAAAGCGTGGTTGAAGATTTCTATCAGTATGAAGTGAATCGGAGTTCGGGAAGTCCTGGGAATTGATAAGTTTTGAAATAAAGCAGCGGTTTCTGAATCGTGCAGATTATGTGCAATATAGGTGCCATGTATTTTTAAAGCAAATGGCTGTCCAGATATTTCAGTATGATAATGTATGACGATATTTAAGAAAGTGAAAAACTAGTGTCTGGATTAGGTTGGGAGGCAGCATTAATCGGCCTATGAAATACCAGAGTTACACAGGTCTTCAATTCTCGCTTTGGGGTGTTTACTTTGGAATAAAATTGTTATGTCGTCAAAGAAAAAGACGAATGGCGTTTGTTATGGAATTATCAATTTGAATAGATTCCTCTCCTTTTTCAGGCTCAAGTTCGTTTTATTGAAAAGGGAGAGGCGCTGCTCTCATGTAATGGCGAAAAGATCTACTTCTCATGAAACATATTTCATTCTTGAACGGTCACTGATGGCTTTCAGAATAAACATTTTGTCCTGTTTGCTTAGCATAGCCCAGCTGCCTGCTTTGATTTTCATTTAAATCCACTCCTTTTGTTTAGGATCATTTATTATAGTTGATGAATGATGGTTGATGGAATTCCGGGTCCAAAGAATAATAGTGTCAAGTGATGAAAGGGGCAAGGGGAAGATATAATTGTCAGCTCATATTAGATTATACCGTCTTTTCATGCCTAATAAACAACAAAAATTCCAACAAATCTCTACATTTGGTGTTCGTTTTTTGTCAGAATATTGGACGAGAAAATGAAAAAGCTGTCAGGATGCGGGTCCGGACAGCTCTTATATTTTTTCTTATTTGATGGATAATTGTTCTTTTAATTCGGATTGAACCTTTTCTTTTTCTTCATCCGACACAATATTATAGTAGACTCCGTCGATTTTCGTTCCATTTCCTGGAATGGTTGCTTGGGTTATGCTTTTGCTTGCGTCCCTGTAGTTCTTCTGGATGTCCATCATGTCATCAAACGTCAAATTCGTCTGGATATTTTTACTTAAAGCATCGAATACATCATCGTATTTCGTCAGGGATGAAAGGCTAGCGCCTTCTTTGATGACAGCCTCGATGATGGAACGTTGTCTGGATTGACGGCCATAATCACCATTCGGATCATCATATCTCATTCGTGAATATTTAAGCGCATCTTCTCCATTAAGATTAATGCTTCCCTTTGCAAAATGGACGCCTTCATAAGTGAAGTCCAAATCGTTTTGAACGGTCACGCCGCCGACTGCGTCAACGATATCCTTAAAGCCTTCCATATTGATCTTCATATAATAGTCGATTGGGATATCCAGGAAGTTTTCAACGGTATCCATGGACATTTTCGCGCCCCCGAAGGCAAATGCATGGTTGATTTTATCCTGTGTCCCATGACCGACGATCTCGGTCCTTGTATCACGCGGAATGCTTAGCATTTTGACCGATTTCTTTTGTGGATTGACTGTCAAGACGATCATTGTATCTGAACGGCCTTTGTCGCCATCACGTTCATCGACGCCAAGCATGAGCATCGAGAATGGCTCCTGATCTGATAGTGCAAGGTCTTTCGTTCGTTTATCGGTGGTACGGTCTATTGGTGTATGCATCGTGTCAACGGTTTTTGTCAGTGAATTCCATACGGAGTAGGCAAAGGCTCCCCCAGCTAGTATAAAAAGTAGGACAATTATCCCGACTACCTTCAGCCATGTCCGTTTCTTTTTCTTCTTTTTTTCATGTCTCATAGTTTACTTCCTTCCTCTTTTTGTAACCACTTCATCTATTATATTTAATTTCATAGTAAAAGAATAGTATATTTTGCTATTTTATAATACCTTTGGCATATTTTGGTGCTAATAACTGAACAATCTTGAAGGGGTTGGGAAGTTAGATAAAGGGGTGGCTGATCGGAAAATCTACACTTCTTTCGTTCTTGGCTGTGCAATTTGGCCTAGTGTTTATTTTTTTAGATTCATATATTTAGAGGTTGCAAGTCTTTTTCATAAGTATTGTTGCTGCCATGCTGATAACTATTTGCCTTTCAAAATTGATATATGACAGCAAGCTCCGTACAATCGACTCCTGGACCATAATGTCCAAGCCTGAGAATGGTTCAGCCATTAAAACGACTGATGTCTTCCGAGCTAGCACTAATTAGGGGAAATCATAAAGTAGCTTCGGAAAAGAGTCCGAGGTTATTTTTTTGTTTGGAAGGAGAAAAACTATGACTCTAATGAATTTGATCAGGTGGAATGGATTAACCAAATATATCCAGGTGTATGAAGTTTTACTTCAAAATGGGTGATAAGCAAAGTCCCTCCAAGAAAGAAGGCGCATATATATGCAATACGGATATCCTTAAAGAATAAATAAATCTTGGAGGCTAAGCACAAATGGAATATTTAACTGAAAGTTCATCATACGAAGAAAGTAATTCAACGGAAAGTTCATCATACGAAAGTGATTCAGCGGAAAGCTCATCGTACGAGAGCGATTCAACGGAAAGCTCATCGGACGAGGGTGATTCAACGGAAAGCTCATCGGACGAGGGTGATTCAACGGAAAGCTTATCGGACGAGAGTGATTCAACGGAAAGCTCATCAGACGAGGATGATTCAACTGAAAGCTAATCAGATTTAACAACTAGTTAATTTAGAACGAAGATTTACTTTAAAATGGGTGATAAGCAAAGTCCCTATTAGAAAGTAGGAACATATATATGCAGTACGGATATCCCTAAAGGATAAATAAATTTTGGAGGTTAAAGAATAAATGGAATATACAACGGAAAGCTCATCGTACGAAAGCGATTCAACGGAAAGTTCCTCGTACGAAAGCGATTCAACGGAAAGCTCATCGTACGAGAGTGATTCAACGGAAAGCTCATCGTACGAGAGTGATTCAACGGAAAGCTCATCGTACGAAAGTGATTCAACGGAAAGTTCATCAGCCGAAAGCGACTCAACGGAAAGTTCATCAGATGAAAGCAGCTCAACGGAGAGTTCATCAGATGAAAGCAGCTCAACGGAAAGCTCATCAGATGAAAGCAGTTCAACGGAGAGTTCATCAGATGAAAGCAGCTCAACGGAAAGCTCATCAGATGAAGGCAATTCAAATGAAATCCTTTCCGAGGCTGCAGAAGAAGCAGAAGAAGAAGAAGAAGAAGAAACTGAAAATTCAGCCGAGGGTGAGGAGAATGGCAGTCCTCGTCGTGTGAATATATTTAAGAAAATGTGGCTGGATAATATGATTAAAGCATCGAAGGGGATCTATAAAGACGAAGAGTGACCATACAGGTGCAGCAACCAAAGAGTTGTTGTGCCTTCTTTTGTAAAGGGACATGCCGCTAGACTCTTAATTGACGCTAGGATTGTAATCCATTTACTAGATACGGGAAGCCTGTTTTTTTCTGCGGGGAAAATTGGCCAAGCAAGGCAATTCAAAAGGAAAGGAATTTAGCCTAAGCGGTTTCTTAAGAAAGGACCTAGCCGGAGTATTTGGCTGACAATTGTACATATTGTCTGGAACACAATTGGTTTACTGGTGGTTTTTCACAGAATAATAGTCTTGAACGCATGTTGAAAGTTGTCAATAAAAAAACTCCGGATTTGAAGTGATCCGGAGTTATTTCTTTTTCTCGATATTTTCATAGACCGAGGCAAGGGCTTGTTCAAATTTCCCGCTCTTTTTCGGTTTGTAATATTTTTTGCTGCGCAGTTTGTCCGGTAAGTATTGCTGTTTCACCCAGCCATTTTCGTAGTCATGCGGATAAAGGTAGTCGATGCCGCGGCCGAGTTCGGTGGCCCCTTTGTAATGGGCATCCTTAAGATGATCTGGTACATCGCCGCTATGGCCGCTGCGTATGTCTGATAGAGCTGCATCGATTGCGACAATGGCCGTGTTCGATTTTGGTGATAGGCATAACTCGATGACTGAGTTGGCAAGTGGGATCCGGGCTTCAGGGAAACCGAGTCGTTCAGCGGCTTCGACGGCAGCGAGGGCCCTGGGGCCAGCCTGGGGATTGGCCAGAGCTATGTCTTCGTAAGCGATGACTACCAAGCGGCGGGCGATGCTTACAAGGTCGCCGGCTTCGACTAAGCGACCCAAATAATGAAGGGCTGCATTCACATCACTGCCGCGAATTGATTTTTGATATATAGACACCTATGAGATTTATTCGATTAATTTTAATATTCAGAATATAAATGTTGATAAATAAACGGTTAAATACTATAATTGATTTATCACATATTTTTAAATTGTGAGATTTATTAAATAAAATAGTTAGCACATATAAAAATAAGAAACACATTCTGGAGGTTAATCTAATATTATTTTTTGTGTTTTAGGAGGACAAAGTCTCGGTGCGAGCAGCACTCCGCAGAACGAAGTTCGAGGACTGGATTTGAGTCAATATTTTGGATGCAAAAAAATAAATCTCTAAGCTGTATTTTTAATGGAATTTTATATCCTAAGCTGCTATGAATTATTTTTCAGTTATACCAACCTTCAATAAATTGAAATAGCTAATTTAGCTTTTCAATACATGCATTGTCATACGGGCAACCTTTCTGGCTAAAAATGATTGTTTAATATGATGATTTTGGGTATGTGTCACTGTCTTGTATATTGTGAGCCAAGATCTTAATGAAGATTTAAATCCTCCAAGGGGGGAGTGAGCGGGTAAAACGGAGAAAGAACTCATACTATCTGCTTTAGAAGCTTTAGAAGCCCTCCAGACGTGGCAAAACACTGTAGATAAGCATGCGATTAAAGTAATTTACAGACAACAATCAAGAACGGCTCAGTAGCGTTTTACGGTGTCACATCTACAGGCGTAGATCTCCGAGTGCGAAAATCATGCTGTCGATCCAAGCGTAATTCCTATGGGTAGAAAGTCTATGGAGAGGGCTATAGCATGAGGCTTTTATAATCAGTTCTCCGAATTTATCGAGGAACACAAGAATATATACCCCAACTTACTCCAGACCTTTTAGCATTTTTTTATTTTAACAATCTTTAACATTTACTACCCTAGGGGTGAGAGGAAGTGAAGAATGAATCCTAATGCGGGATTAACGTTTGCAGTTGTAAAAGCAAATACAGATATAGGAAATGGGTATATTGTTGAATATGCAACAATTGTTGTAAAGGAAAAAAGCAGTCACTTCTTTAAGCCACACCCAGTTACTGATTTTATCCGCACTATATATGCAAAAACAGATAATAATTATAATACTCAAAAGGCAGCAGCAGAATCTATTAAGAGATTTTTAAACTGGTTATTAATTGATAACTATGAAACGTATAGATTATCAGAGTTTAAACAGTTCAGAATCAATCATGTAGTAGATTATCTTAACTATAAGAAAACAACAAAATATGAAAGACGGAAACGGAAAGAATCAGAAATTGAAAATGCTGGTCGTTATCGTTCATCTCAGACCCTCAAAAAAGATGCAGATTATATATTTAGCTTTTATATTTATCTTGCCAAAAGAAAAATATTACCCTCCTTTGTAGCAAACGAATTTCTCGGGTATCAAAAAAGTGATCTAGCCAATATTTCAATTTTCTCCGAAAATGGCTTTTCACTACCTGGCGATGATAATTCTAAAAATAAACCAATAAAAATAACGGCATTTCCTAATGACAAGTTAATAATGTTGTTTCTTAAAACTGCATTAGAAAGTAGTAATAAAGAGATCCAAATGATTGCTTTAGCAGTTTATTTTGAATTTTTTGGAGGCCTCAGAGCTGGAGAGGTTACCAATGTCTCAAGGTCCGATTTAATACTAAAAGGTGAGTATGGTGCAAGAGGATGTAGCCTTTCATTGAGTCGTAAACAGCACTTTTGGCTTAGATTAAGAAATACTGAAAAAACATATCCAAAAGGTGATACATCAGAATATCCCACGCAAGAAATACAACTCACATCATTGTTTCCATTACTAGTAAAGAATCATTTTTCACTCCTAAATGATGTTGGTGATAAAAACAAATTTAATGCCTTATTTTTAGACCAAAATAATAATCCTATGTCAGGCGATGTATTTGAAAAACGGTTTATGCGACTTAAAAACCTTTTTTTAAAGAGATTAGAAGATGAGAAGAATCCCCATTACACTTTTTTAAACTTACATGAATGGGACACACACATTGGACGAGGAATTTATACGAATCTGATGGCAAGGAAAGCAAAAAGTCCGGAACAACTTGCACTATGGAGAAGGGATAAAAGTACTGGTGTTGCATTAAGATATTTAAGTAAATTTAAAATTCTTCAAGAGAAAGAAGAAGGATTAGAAGCATTATATACCTTTGAATTTAATGATTAGAGGGCGTGATAGAATGTCAGAAACAACAAGTTACTCAAAAGAACAAGTGTGTAATAAAATTGGGCTTTCCCCTGAAAACGTTTATACCTTTGATCTTTTGGTTGAAATTAAACTTATTTGGAAAATTGGAGAAGAACGCTACTCAAAGTATTCCGTCGATAATTTCTTTCAAAATTTGAATGAAAACTACATAACACACGATGAACTTAAAAATATCACAGGCCTCAGTGATAGACATTCAATTAGAAATAAAATAAATTCCCTGACCACTCCACCGTTTCAGTTTAGGTATAAAAGGAAAACTTACATCAACAGAAAACACATCGAAAAATTGATACATACTTATACGAATTACTACACCATTCCTCAATTGACTAAAATAATTCCGGCAAATGCTGCTCATATACGGGATGGGTGTACACGCGGAACGTTTACTCAACTTTTTGATGATTATGTAGAACCAAATAATAACCCTTCTGGTCCTGTATGGTTGTTTAACAAGAGAGAGGTTGAATATTATATACTTCTCGCTAAAGAATATAGTGAGAAGTATATTACCAGGGAAGAAGTATGTACGTATCTTGACCTTGCTGCACCTCCTATCACTCTAACAAAAATAGATGTCCCTCGTTGGTGTTATTACTTCTTGGATATATTAGGGAACGGTAAACGAATTATCAAATATTTTTATCAAAGAGAAGAAGTACAAAGGTACAAAGAGAATAATCTAAGAAGCACAAATACTATCACCTCTGCACCATCTGACCCCCATGAATATTTTATATTTATTTTAGAAAAAGAGGATATTAACATACCTTCTCATTTAACACAGACTTATATATTATTTAAACGTTACGCACAAGATCTTCTTTCAAGAAGTAATGCCTCCTTTAAATCCATAAGTAAAGGTTCAGTTCCTGCTTTAATTAATACTTTAAGACATATAGTATATTTTGAGGTTCATAAGGAAGTTTTTTATTATCACAACGGAGAGGCCTTTAAGTTATTGGCATCTTGTGAGTTGTTTAATACCAAACAGTTTCTATACAGATTTCTAAAGTTTGTTAAATCTGTAAGGGTAACTAAATATAGAATAAAAGATATCCCAAATCCAAGAAACGAGTACTTAACTCCAAAAACCAAAAAAGAAAATTATAACTTTGAGGAATGGAAAACAATTTACTTACACGCTAAGGACTTTGAAAAACACCAACTTTTAGCTATTAGGGATGAAAAATATGCTTCCATCTGGCTGTATATTTTAATACATTTAACAAACAGCTGGAGGGCAAGTGATGTTTCAAATGTTCCTGCAATATCTCCAGAAGCCATTGGTGTATTTGATATAAATTGGTTTTATTCATATCACCTTACATTACCTCAAGGTCAATTAATAATAAATCAACTAACTCTTTATAAAAATATGATTCATCATAAATCAAGAGCAGATCGAACTTTTGTGTGTAATCCTAGCTTAGTTCCAACAATGGCTTCAGCGTTATGTATTTGCGAGTTCCATAGAAGAAAAACTAATCGAGCAAGTCTTATATTTTTTGGTACAAAAGATAATGATGTCAGTAAATACCTTCTGAAAAATTTTTTTAGAAGTAATGAAGATTTAGTCAAATTAGAGTTTAAAAATAGAAAGGCTAACTCAACATTAATGACACACTTATTTTATTCAATACAGAGTCGAGAAGGCAAAGGAAATTCAGCATTTGAAGTAGCACAAGCCATTAGAGATCATCTATCCGAAATAACTAAAGAATACATTGCTGTTGAAGATAGGGGAATTACAAGGCAGCTATTTGATAGGGGGGATTTTGGTTTTTTATATGACCAATTGCATGATGTATTATCTTCTAATAAACAAACGCTTGAAGAAAGAACAAGTAGTATAGCGAAACTTCAAAGATTACTGCCACCAGTCGAAATTGAAGCAACTATTGGTTTTTTAAATGAAAGAATAACTGAACAACATTCACTTGCATGGCATATGCTTCAATTATCTCCAGAAGAGGCAATGGAGTATGCTAAAAAGTTGTATCTGAGAGAAATGCCATCCCGGGCTGAACATATACAATGTGGTATGTATAATAATTGTCCAAAGAATAAAAAATCTCAAAATTATCCGTGTAATGGATGTGGTTTTTCTATCCCTAATATCTATGCAATTACAGAGATATTCACTGACTTATTGAAGCGTCTTGATAAATATAATGGTTTAACATTGGAAATACCAAAGAAAAGGGAATTGAAATTTATTACACGATTGCTTGATGTATTATCAGAAGCTATAAACTCATACGGAGAAGAATATGTTTGGTCCTTTTATCCTGGTGGGGAAGAAGCTTTCGAACAAAAATTAATAGCCATAAGTGGGTGATGAAAATTAGCCAGTCTTTTGTTTTTTTGGAAGAAGACATGCTTGATATAGAATCTGAAGACACATACAATCTTCAAGATACATTAGATAATGCAATATTTACTTATCAAATGTTCGTAGAACAAAATCGTATAGTATCAGGAGACTTTGAAGAAAATGTTTGGAAGATGGAAAAGTCTTATAGCACAGGTTATATAAACCTTAGATTTTTAGATGTTATTGATAGAAATGTCTTATTAATGGTTAAATGCTGGATATTAGGTTTAGCCCCGAAGTTGGAAAACAATACGGTTAAGGACAAAATATATTTGGTTCAGTCATTTTTAGAAAAAACAGAGACACTTAACGAGAAATATTTAGATAATCTTGAGGATATTATTAATGGATTTGCAGAATCGCTTAAATACAAAGCGATAAACGCAACAATGAATTTTTTAGATTACTCGTCTGCTGAGAATAGTGAATTATTTTATAATGAACTGGAAAGTATTTCGAAAAAGTTCGGCAGATTTACTAAAATAAGAACCCTACCACCATACAAAGACATCTTGCTATTTTCACATTACCTTAACTATTATTGGAAAGCATGGAGTGCTGAGGAGCAATTCAAATTCTTTCCTATATTACTCTGGTGGAAGATAACGAGTGTCATTCCTCTAAGAATTGGGGAATTCTTATCACTAAGTAGAAATTGTTTAGTACACGGTAAATTTAAGATTAAGCTCCCTAGAAGTAAGAATGAAGGTCACGAGGCACTTCAAGTTATAGATGAAATTGAAATAAACGAAGAACTCTATTCTTTAATTTCAAGCTATATTGAACTGACTAATGACTACGGGGAATCACACACACTTCTCTCTTACCCTGCCTACCGGAAATCTAGAAACCATAAGGATGTATTTGCAAAAACTATAAATCCTAAAAGATTCAATAAAGATTCATTTAATACTTTATTAAAAGAGTTTTATCAAGAGCTTAGTATCAGGGAAAAGATTACAATTATAGAAAAGGAACGATATAAAGAAAAATTAAAAGAAGACAATGTATTTACCCTAAATCCTAATGAGATGGTAATGATGAATCCAAATGATACAAGACACCACTCCATATGTACTCTAATGTTGCAAGGGTTCAACAGGTTAACAATTGCTAGGTTGGCAGGTCATAAAACAGTTGAAGCACAATTCCATTATCAAAAGCACTTGGACTCTTATGCTCAATCAAAAGTGTACGAACTCACAGTTTTAAATAGCTTTAATGAAGATGTAACGTTTGGAGATAACACCTATCAATTGTTGATAGATATTAGGAATAGATCCCTTCGAAACCCAGATGATTTTGATTTCTGTAATAAAGTAGAGTTAGGATATTGTACGGATGAAAATATGGAATGTGAGTCGGATAATTGTGTGTATTGCACAAAAAACTGGATTCCAGAAAAAGAAATTGATGAGAATATTGATTATCTCGAATCTATTGGTAATGAAATGTTATCAAAAATAAAGCAACGTACTTTTGTTTTAGAACGGTTATTTAACGAAATGGAGTTCACTCGTAATGGCAATTATTCCCCTGAAATCAATGAAGAATTTAAAAGGGAAGCATTAACGATAAATAGCCTTATTGAAGATCTGAGTAAATTAAATTTAAAAATTCAACCGGGGAGGACTTAATGGGCAGACCTGGAAAGTGGAATAATCCCGAGACGGAACAAAGGTTGCAAGAATTAGTTTACCTGTATAGACAAGATACGCCACATAAAAAAATCAGAATTAAAGATATGGTTGAATTTACTGTTAAAATGAATAAAATTAATCCAGAAAAATTCCCACATACTTATGATCGGTTTACTTGGGGGGACTATGGTAGGGTCTTTTTAGACAGAGCTAATGCTAATTGGGATATTAAAACTTATAAAACAGATATAAAAGATTATGAATTTATTCAAATACCTAATTATACCGGTCTTGTTGAAAAGTTTTATCATCAGAAGGAAATGCTAATTAAGAAGTTATCAGTATGTGAAGTATCGCATCACAATATTCTTGAAAAATTTATTGAGAGTGAAACGAAACGCCTAGAATTAAAAGACAAAGTAAAACAACTTGAAAAAGATTTAAAGAGATTTCAAGACCTTATTACAGAAATTGCACATTTAAGTAAATCTGAATCCTTACAAGAAAAATATGGCCTGAAAAATATTATTTCTCCGAATGCTAATAAAGCAAATCAACAATCGATGGAACAACTAGATAATTTAAGAGGTTTTTTAAATTCTGAAAAAGAAATATTGAAAAAAAGTGAGACCACGAAAGAAGAATTCCCTCCTAATAATTCACTTTTAGATCATTGGAAGGGATTAAAGAAAAAGAAACCCAAGCAATAATAAACCCGAAAATTCTTATTTACTAGGGAGTATAAAATATCAGAAAGAATGCAAATCAGCCCTTTTAATTTCTGAATGATGACCATCAAGCAGTTAATGTTATTACGTTGCTCATAAGAAACTGGTGAAAGTCAATGTTTCATCGGCAACAATAATTTCAAAACTAATTAAAAATAATAATAAAGTTAAAGTTCCAAGTTAATTAAAAAGTTATTTTAGTCTTATCGTCCTATGTGGTTCGTAATATCGATGGGGATGAAAATGTGCAAAAAGTAATTGTCAATAATCCATATTTTTTAATTGAGAATTCATGGCATATTAATTTTTTTTAGGACAATATCATTTTAAATCTTATTTAGAAAACCCTACTTTCAATAGGAAAACAATCTATTTTCCATTCAAAAGCGAGCTAATTAATTTAGAACTTAAATTTTTCGTGTATAGAAAAATATTTCAGGATGAATGGACCATGAACACTATGTTTGTTGGACAAGCCAATAATATTCAACTATTTAACCGTTTTGTAAATGAAAAATACCCCTATCTCAACTCTCTCACTGATTTGAATATTGACAAGGCAAACAGGGAGTGGCTATCTTGGTTAGAGAAAAACGGAGTATCGACTTCTTACATTAGCAAACGGGATGGATATAAAGTTAAGTCTCCCCGGGCCAAGTACTTATTAAATCTTCTAACTGAGTTTAATAAACTAATAGACTTTCGAGATGAATGGGAAAAAGACATTTGGGAAGCTAAAAATCTGAATAAAGAATATGGAGTATATTTTAATCAGGCAGCCAGTCATACTAAAATGGACTTTACAGCGATTAAAAATATGAGATTTCGTGAGGAAACGAAACAATATTTAAAACGCCGTTTATTGTCAAATGATTTAACATGGGGATCAGCCAGAAATTATTTGAACTGTATTCCCGCATTTTTAGATTTTATTTTCTCACTGGAACCTGACTGGGATGACTTGACCAAGTTAACTAGAAATCATATTGAAAAATATCTTGAGCAACTAAACAAAGACTTAAAGGATAATCAAAGAGTCACAAATTCACGCCACTATATCATAAAGGCGGTATCCTTGGTTAAAAAATATCTTCAGGGTTTACAAGAAGTTTATTCAGATTTAGCACCTGAAAAGGATATTAGAGTACTTATTTTCCCGGAAGATAAACCAAAATATAAAAGAAGGTCAGACAAAGTAAACTACATCCCAGATGATGTCTTAGAGCAGTTATTTGACAATCTAAGCTATCTTCATGAAGATGTTCAACCCATAATATGGATATCTTTTAAAACAGGCTTGCGATTATCTGATACTTTAAGGCTTAATTATGATTGCCTAGTAAAACTTAATGGGAATTATCAAATTGTAACGGACATTTCCAAAACCAATGTCCAAGATTACTCTATACCGATAGATGAAGATTTAGCGAATATTCTCGCCGTGTTAATAGACAAATCAAAAAAATATAGCAATGAAGAAAACAACCCAAATCGGTTTGTTTTTGTAAGGTATAGAGGAGTTAGAAAAGGACGTCCCTATTCGAATGGTTGGGTTAGCGAAAAACTTAACGACCTTGCAAGTGAAAGAAGGATAGTCGATGAAAAGGGGAATATTTATCATTTTAAAATCCATCAATTTAGACACACATATGCAGTAAAGATGTTAAATAGTGGCGCTGATATTCTTACAGTTCAAGAACTATTGGCACATGCTTCACCTGAAATGACCCTCAGATATGCTAAATTGTTAGATGGTACGAAGCGTAAAGTGTTCGAAGAAGCCATGAAAAATGGATTGTTTAGTTTTGATTTTAACGGTGAAATGAAGCAGGTTAATTCGGACGAAGAAGTACCTTCAGATCTACTTGAGATGTTGTGGCGGGATCATAAATTAAACGCTATAGATAATCCATACGGAAGCTGTCACGCAAGAATTAACGGTAATTGTCCTTATTCAGAGGAACCGCCATGCCTAACATGTAATGGTGGAAGTCCGTGCAAAGATTTAGCGATTGGATTCTCTGATTTGGATAAACAAAAATACGAATTATTAATTAAGACAGCGACAAAGACTATTGATATCTTAGAAGACCGTGGAAGGACTGAATTAGCCGAAAAGAATAAAAAGAACTTAGAAAGATACCAAAACATTTAAACACCATTGAAGAAGGGCATTTTATTTTTGGTCGCTTAGATCGGCTAAATAGAAAGAAGGAGTCAGTTAATGCCTAAATTTAACCTGCAAACACATTTAAAACAAGTCCATCAAGAACGTAGGACAGCTACCACTAAAAAAGTAGATGCAGCGATTCAAAGGCTTGTTCGAGCAAATGAAAACATTAATTTTAACAGTGTGGCAAGTGAGGCAGGAGTTGCAAAAGCGACCCTTTATAACAATCTTGTCCTTCGTGAAAGGATTGAATCTTTAAGACAGCAGCAGGTGACCGTTCCTACTAAAAAGCAGATTCAACGAAAAATGAATGAAAATAACAAAGACGCTCTAATCGATTCATTGAAACGTAAAATCAAAAGATTAGAACAAGAGAATAAAGATTTAAGAGGGCAGTTAAAAGTAGCTTATGCAGATATATATAAGAAGATATAACCGTATTTGTATCTTGTTAATAAAGTACAACTAAAAGGAACTAACCCCCAATTAATTTTACAGCCAATAAGAAGAAACCATTTTGAAAAAGGATTGTGTCAAAATGGTTTCACTATACTTTTTTGCTTGGACGTGTTTTTCTTGAATATTATTTGGAACCTTTATTCTTTTGAAAATAATGATGAAAACAATGGCACCCAAAAGCAGGTTGCCCTCCTGCTCCCATCAAGACGATTGAAACTCCAAGCCAAGTGGCAAGAAGAGATCCCACAGCTGGTGCAATAAGCATAGAAAATTGTGGTCACAGCAGATACTCTCCCCATAATTTGCTTAGGTGTCTCGGACTGTAAAATAAAACCATAAGGGACAGACTCACCAGAGCTAATAAAACCAAGGAAAAAAGCGCCAATCATCCAACCCCAATAAGGAAGATTTACAATCCCCATAATACCAAGCACCATTATAATTATTAAAGAACCACTAATAATAGATGCAAATGACATTAGCTGTCAAATTCGATTTAACTGTTGAGGACCTCCTTGAAACTCTTGCTCCATTTTAACAATCGTAGAAGGGCTGAAATTGGCTGCCATTATACAATAGAGTATCGCATAAATTATTTAAGGGGTACCACCAACATTTTGACATAAAACCCACGTTGATACATTTTTTGGAATATAAAAGACGATTATCTCTATGTTAAGAGAAGAATCGTCTTTTATAAAAGCTTTCTTTAACTGAATACGTACATTAAGGCTTCCTAAAAAGGTGATCAACCTGCACAACAAGATAATTTTGATACATCTTTATCAAACGTAAGAGCAGCTAGCTTCAATCCTTCTGCCATTGTTAAATATGGAGCCATGGTTTCTCGGAGATCCTCAACGGTTAAACCGAATTTGACAGCCAGTGTCGCTGCATAAATTAAGTCTCCTGCATTTTCTGCCACCACATGAGCCCCTAACACTTTCAGTGTCTTCGCGTCAGCCACCAGTTTAAACACGCCTGTTGTTTCCCGATTAACCAAGGCTCTTGGAACGGCTTCTAAAGGCAAGACGGATGTTTTCACTTCATATCCTTTTTCTTTTGCCTGTTGCTCCGTTAAACCAACCGTTGCAATAGCTGGAGCTGTAAACGTAACCCCTGGAACCACTTCTAAATTCAGCTTTTTGTTTAGTCCCCCGATAGCATTTCCTGCAGCAACTCCACCTTGATAAGCTGCCACATACACAAATTGAGGACCAAGCGTGACATCTCCTGCTGCATAGATGCGTGAATTCGTTGTTTTTGAATAAACATCGATTACGATTTCACCATTTGGGCCTACTTCAACGCCTGCTTTCTGTAAATTCAAGGTTGCCGTGTTTGGTGTTCTTCCTGTGGCAACCAGTAATTGATCTGCCTCAATGATTCGCTTATTGCCGTTGACCTCAACATGGACCTTTTTAATGTCTCCATCTTCTTCGATTCGTTCAAAGGATGCTCCCGTCACTAAGTTGACCCCTTGATCTATCAATGCTTGCGTGATTGCTTCTGAAACTTCAGGATCGTATTCCTTTAACAGACGCAGGCTTCTTTGCATCAATGTGACTTCTGAGCCTAGGTTATGGAAGAGTTGTCCTAATTCCATGCCGATATAGCCAGAACCTATGACCGTAAGACGCTTAGGCACCTTCTTTAATTCAAGAAGCGTTGTGCTTGTTAAATAATCGACCTCATCCAGTCCAGGAATGTTTGGCACTGCTGGTGAAGCACCTGTCGCGATTAAGAATCGTTTTGCTGATAACTGCATGCCATTGACTTCAATTGTTTTTTCATCCACGAATTTCGCTTCGCCTTTGATTAATTCAAAGCCGTAGTCATCAATCAAATCCACATATTTTGAGTTTCGAAGGTTGGTCACCAGTTCATTTTTCTGCTTGATCAATGGTGCCAAATCAACGTCGCCAGCTGACGTGTGCAATCCGATGAATGGGTTATTTTTTGCCAGATGATTGATTTCGCCAGCCCGCAGCAAAGTCTTTGAAGGAACACAGCCGATGTTCACGCATGTTCCACCAACTGTACCACGTTCAATGATTGCCACTTTTGCTCCATACTTCACGGCTTCGATGGCAGATGAAAAGGCAGCCCCACCAGAACCGATGATGATGTAGTCATAATCACCTTCATCACCTAACTGCATCATTTCTTGAGATTGTATTTCTTCTGTTTTTCCTGGTTGATATTTCGCTTCAGCAATCGCTTTTTTCGCTGTTTCAACCTCTAAGCCATTGGGTAGCTCAAATACAGCTTCGCCACGGCGGAAATCTACTTCAATCCCTCTTGCACCCATGTTTTCAAGAGCAACAGCTACATGCTCTTCACAACCCGTACAAGTCATTCCTTGAACGTTTACTCGATATTTTTTCATGTTAAATCCCTCCTATTACTCGACTCCAAGGCCGAAATCCAAAACTGCCGTCTTAATTGCCTGTAAATCCGTTTTCTTATCATCAAAGGAAACTGTTACTTCGCTCATGCTTCCATTGACTTTAATGGCTGTTTTGCTAACGCCATCTACCTGTTTCAGAACCCTTTCTACAACAGATGGCGGGCAACAATCCATCCCCAAAACCGTGAATGTCCCTGCTTTAGTTGTTTCAATGGTAGCTTTTGCTTCCTGCTTAGCATCTATAGTATTTTTTGCTTCTTTTTCGTTACTACACGCACTAACCACCAACAAAAGCCAATGACAGAACTTTTTCTTTTTCTCTTTCTCCCGTAAACCATATAAAAGGAGTAAGCAAGAAGGATGATGGTAGCAATGCTGAACATTAACCGATATTTCAGTGAGTAAAAGGCTAATGCTCCTGCAAACCCAGTTAATCCAAGAGGAATGAAAATTAATGGCCCCAGGCAACATGCAGCCATAACAAAAGCCGAAAATACAGTGGCTACTTGCGACACTTTTTCCTTCATGATTTAAACCTCTCCATACTGCAACAATCATGTGTTGTTGTGTCTTTCTTTGTTTCGTTTTTTGTTTCTGGATCAAGTTTTCTCCATCCCTTGAAAAGAGAATAAACAAATAACAGAGTCATCATAATGAAAATAACATTTTTAAATTCCATGAAGTATGAACCCAGTATCGTTCCTGCAAACAACGGAAGCAGTAAAAACAGATGGCACGGGCATGTGATTAGGGCGATAAGAAACCAACCTGAACTTTTTATTGTGTTTTTCAACCTGTTTCACCTCTTTATTTCTTCATTAATGTTTCAATAATGGGGCACTCGTAAATGTCTTTGTTTTCGGGACATCTTTCTTTAAGATCCATCAGCATTTTCTCAATTCTTTTGAGATCTTCAATTTTACGCTGGATGTCCTCTATCTTAAAAACAGTGAAATCATACATATCACGGCACTTTGCTTCATCGCGATCGACGACCCCTAGCAACTTGTCAATTTCATTTAAGGTAAAGCCAAGTTCCTGCATCCTTTTTATGAAATTCAATCGATCGACCGTTTGTTGTGAATACATTCGGTATCCTTTTTCGGTACGATCAGGCTCTGGAATTAAGCCTAAACGTTCATAATATCTAATGGTCTCTTTGTTAACGTTACACTTCTTTGCGATTTCCCCAACTCGAAAATCCAATTTACTTCACCTCATATATAATATAAACCCTGTACCATAGTACAGGGTCAAGAAAAGTGTTATTTTAACTTTAATTAATTTAAGACTTTCTTAGTTTTATAAGAAAGACAACAAAAGAAATGTTTATAAACCATTTTCCCTATAACGAACCTTTAAGGGAATGTTCCTATAGTAAGAAAATAATGTGTCACTTTTGACGATAATTTGCACTTATTTTAAGTGCTATTTTGCACATGCAACTTAAAACCCAACTACCTTCATAAGAGATTAGCTGGGTTTCTTCATTTTTACTGTTTTTCTAAATACCGATAAATCGTTGTTCGAGATACACCCCATTTTTCTGCGACGTCTTTAATCGGTGTACCATTTTCAATTAGTGACTTCATCACTTCAATATCTTTCGGTCCAAATTTTTCAGGACGTCCTCCAAGACGACCGCGTGCTCTAGCTGCAGCCCTTCCGGCAGCCAAACGTTCCTCAATTAAATTACGTTCAAATTCCGCAAATGCCGCAAATAGATGAAACATCAATTGGCCTGTGGCATTACTTTTGTCCATTGTTAAATTTTCTTGTAGACTGTGGAAGCCCACACCACGTTCATTTAAGCTATTCACAATTTGAATTAAATCTTGCATATTGCGTCCTAATCGATCCAATCGCCAAACAACAATCGTATCGCCTTCACGTGCATACTGAAGTACTTCCTCTAAACCAGGACGCTGTCTTTTTGCCCCACTCATTTTATCGTGAAAAATTTTGGAACAGCCATTTTGCATAAGAGAGTCCATCTGTAAATCTAAATTTTGTAATCCCGTCGACACACGTGCATATCCAATTAACACTCAAATCATTCTTTCTTATTTTCCCTTTATATTTATTGTAAAATAGATAAAAAACGGTTGGTTATTGAACGTAGAATAATGAACAGAGTTTTGTTACGATAAAGGCAATAAAAAACGTCCTTTTCAAATCGAACAGTGGTGTGTTCAGAAAAGGACGAGTTTTGGGACAAATAATAATTTATTTATGAAATGTTTGCTTTTTTACTTTTGTTCAGCAACCTAAACAAAAATTGGAAATTTATGTTTAGGTTGTTATAAGATTGTGAAGAAATGTACTTAAACTATCGGGGCAGGTTAGTTTACTAAGGTATAGCAATTGAGTTTAGCTAAAGAATAAGGAGTAAACAGAAATATGAGGTGAATCTTGATGGCTAAGCGATATTTAATCTTATTAGGATTTTTTCTATTTGCCTTTACTCCTATGCAAGCAGTTAAAGCAGAATCGGTTTCAAAAGTGGAAGGATGGTATGGAACAACAGAGGATATTTTTGGAGATATTATGTTTCCAACTCTAGATAAGAAAATTGAAAAAGAGTATGGACGTAATTTGAGTTGGCAATGGCAAAGAATTGTTGGCATAAGTTACAATGAAAATCATTCTTACGATGTCGATATAAAAATTCAAGTCTCTTCCGAACGTAATGAACCATTGGATTACTTAGAAGACCAAGTTAAATTAAGAATATCACCATCCTGTGACAGTGAAAAGCTTAATCAACTGAAATGTAATCATGGTTTTAAGATAGAAATATTAGATTACAAACATTTGTCTCAATAAGAATTTAGAGCAGCTATTAAAGGCAGCTTTTTCTTCTTTAACTAATGTGTACTTAGTGAGATCAGGGGCTGCCATTTGGTGGCCTTTTTGGCTTAATGAACTAAAGGGGTAGGTTAGTTCATCAAGCGTAGTGTATTCAAACTGTTCATTAAACCCAAAATTCCCTACTGCAAATCTTCATAATAACAACCTCAAATCCATAAAATTATTTATAAAGATTTATTAAAAATCAGCCATAATTAAACAACTAGTATCAACCTAAAAGGAGCTGATTAATTGTTAAATCTATTCCTAGAGTTTTTTTATATTTTGGTTACCATAGCTGACGCACTTATTTCTTATTTTCGGGATAAAAACAAGAAAAAAAACCAGATAGTAAAATAACTCTTTTTACGTCACAATATGTGTCAGCTCTACAATAAGCCTTATTGAACTAAGGGGGCAGGTTAGTTACATAAGGCTATTCAGCTTTTTTAAAATAAGAGACATAAAATATATAGAACCCCACACAATAAACATGAACTAATTATAAAGGGGGAGGTTTTATGTCGGTGTTGAAGGAAACCTTGAAAAAAGTACTTCTTTTATGTGCAGTATTTATAACCTTTTCAGAAAGTGTTCAAGCAGAAGAAAATCATGAACAAGAAGGGAAAGTAGTTTATCAAATCCACTATGATTATGAACCAATCTATAATTTGCTAAAAGTTAGTCAAAAGGAATATGAGCAATACTGGGAAGAGGGTCTTTCTATTGCTGAAATGGCAAAAAAACAGGGTATTTCAAGAAGGGATTTGGAGGGCTATTTTATAAGTTTACACTATAAAGAAATGCAGAAGTGGAGAAAAAAAGGGTCTCTTTCAGAAGAAAATTATTTCGACCTTGTCTATAGGTTAAAAGAACATGATATTGAGTGGTTTATTAATAACAGGAAACCAAATAATTAATTCCAATTGGTACTTTAGTGAAAAAGCAGTCTTTATGAAAGCTTAACTACCTTTGTAAAAACTAAACAAGAAAGAGGTAGTAAAATTGAAATTGCTTTTTATACGTTTATTAGTTGTATTTATTCTAATTCAAAACATTCCACTAATAGTTCAAGCTAAAGAAATCAAATATAATCACGAAAGTATAACTATTTCTGAAATCAAGAAGAAAGTTGATTTTAAAGTAGTTGTTCCTCACAATATTCCTAATGATTGGACGTTAGAAATAAAAACATACCCTTGGGATGAAAAAGACAAAATAACTAATTTTAGATTGCACTATATGGATAGCGACGATAAATATTTGCTAATTGGTATTGAGCAAAGTAAGGAATCTTCTAATAAAGAAATGCACATAAACGAAGAGCAGGTAGATATAAACGGTCATAAGGGCTTTTTTGTAGAATGGGGTAATAGTGGTGAGTTAGATAAAAAGGGAGAAATTGTTACTGGTGGTTTACTTCGTTGGATACAAGAGGGAACTTATGTAGAAATGGTGAGCTCACGGGTATCAAGGACTAAAATGTTGGAAGTTGCAAGATCAATGAAATAATTTATAGAACTAACGGGGCAGTTTAGTTGAACAAGGAATCATGGTAAAATTCATAAAAATTGTCGAGGTGATTGTATGAAATATACTTGTCCTTGTTGTGGATATAAAACTTTAGGAGAAGAACCTCCTGGAACGCATGATATTTGTAAAATCTGCTATTGGGAAGATGACTACTTCCAATATGATAACCCTGATATGGATGGTGGAGCAAATCATGTTTCCTTAAAAGAAGCACAACAAAATTTTATCAAATTTGGAGTTTCTGAAAAAGAATTTTTGGAAAATGTCAGACCTCCAAATAAATCAGATATAAAGGATCCTAATTGGAAACCATTATGAGTTTACATAGGGAATTATTAAACTAACAAGTGCGTTAGCTGAAGTTTGGAGCTGTCTTTAAGGCAGCTTCTTATGGAACTAACGGGGCAGGTTAGTTGAACAAAGACTAGAAGGGGATAAGATGAAAAAATCCTTTATAGCTGATTAAGTGAGTCGTTTATAATAGAGATGACAATGAAACATAAATCATAAGGTGGTTAAAAAATTGAAGTGGGAAAATGTTGCCTACAGTATTACAATATTCATTGTAATACTCTTTCTTAGTCCGTATCTTGATAGAATGGGTAACTCTTATTGGCTTAATTATTTGTATATTGTAGTTCTAGTTTTGTGCATTAATTTTACTTTATCTAAAATCAAATTCCTTCAGAAATCTGTAACAAAAAAAGTAGGCTGGTCGATTTTGATCACAGTATTTATTTTCGTAGGTGTTTTACATAATTTAATCAACTAACGGGTGCTTTAGCTGAAGATCAGAGCTGTCTTTATGGCAGCTCTTTCTTTATGCAACTAAAGGGGCAGGATAGTTGAATAATTAAGTGGTTTTTTATGGTAAAATTAACTTGATTATCTTCATTAAGGGGAATATGAGAATGAATAAAAAATTTTATTGTTTATTTATTTTACTGATGTTTATATTATTTGGGTGTTCAAAAGACCAGTCCTTCGATAGTTTCTTTCAGTCAAAAATGAACGAAATGGAGGGTAAAGGAAAATATTCGCTAATTCAAAAAATGGAAAATGAAAATAATGCTCTTGCTGTCTTTACTACCGAAGACAGTAAAAAGATATACATAGCTTACATGGAGAAAATAGATAGGAAATGGGAATGGAGAAAAACAAGAGGTACAGAATGGAAGACACCTCAAAAGTGGTCAGTAATGGATACAGCTCCATACATTTATTCTGGGGCAATATCAGACCCCTCAATTTCAAAGGTCCTTGTCGGAAATGATGAAGCAGAAATCATTGAAGTAAAGGGTAATAATCGTTTTTGGTATTTTACCGGTAAAACAATGGATGAAAAAATTACGACTATTAAAGTAGATGGTTCAGAGGAATTATTAAATGAATTTGAGTTTAGTTAAATAAAGTTTTCCTTAATAAAATAACGGGTGCATTAGCATTATAAGAAGGTTGCCAAACGGCAGCCTTCGGACGATAAAAGCGAGAATAGCAGATTAAATTGTTCTTATAACAGGTGAATAAAGAATATATTAGACTTTAGATAGGGGTGAAAATAAAAATGAAACCAGATGAAACAGAAGAGTTTATTTTACTAATTCAGATTGTTATAACGGAAGAGTTTTTAAATTCGCATCCGAGTGTTGAAAAAACACAACAAGTCTTAAATCATGTTAAATGGACAGGCTGCTTAGATGAACCCATTACGATAAATAGGGATACAAAGATCCTTAAGGACGGTTACAGACGCTATATCGCAGCCCAAAAGGTGGGGATGGAACTAGTCCCTATTATTTATGAGAAATAGGCTTTTACATAATCAAAAATAAAAATGAAGAAAACCTCTGAAATCAAAAGTTTTGGTGGTTTTCTTCCTATAAGTTCGTTAAATGTAAACCAGACACTGGTGGCGTTAGCATAAGACAAGAGCTGTCTTTAAGGCAGCTCTTGTCTTATGGCACTAACGGGGCAGTTTAGTTTAATAAGATAGAAGCCTATTTTATGTTGCTTTTAATCATCTAAATACCAGATAGTTCTACAGATAGATAAATATGATAAAGTTAAAAAGGATGTAAAAGAGACAAAATTTTGGACAAGGAGATATAAAGTGAAGAAATTAAAAAAACGAGTTTTTCTAGGGTTAGGTGTGCTGATGGCTGCGTATATACTTTTTGTAGTCTATGATTACTTAGACAATCAGAAAAAGGAAGAACAGAGCCGAGCTTTCATGGAAGAAAGCAATAAGGCAATTAATGAATATGATATTATATCGCTCGGAGTCAATCCAAATAACAAAACGATTAAAGTCCATGTGCCCATAAAGGAAAAAAAGAGGAATGAACTCGCCTATTCTTTGGCTCAAGTCGCCCAAAAGCATGGCATGGAGGATTATGAAGTCATAGTTAGAGCTATAAGAATAAGAGATGGGTACCCAGTTACAATTGTCGATTGAAAGCCTTGTGAAGGATTGTACTTAAACTAACGGGTGCGTTAGCTGAAGATCGGAGCTGTCTTTAAGGCAGCTCTTTATTTATGCAACTATCGGGGCAGATTAGTTGATGGAAAATGAAACTTTTGTTGTTCAATTTAAGTAGATAATAATAACATACCTTAAATTAATTAGGAGTTGTTTTTATGTTTGATATTACCTTAATATTGTTTATGGCTTTTGCTGGGGGAATTATTGCTATTACCGGCTTCTCCGTAATATTGGGGAGAAGGGTTTTAGAACCGAAGAAAGCATTACAACAAAGAATAGATAATCTCGAAGAAGAAGTTTGGAAATTAAAAAATAAAAAATAGCAGCGTGGTGATATAAAAATGCAAGGTTGGCTTTATGGTTTATATGCTTTAATAATAGCAATAATCTCTATATTTACGGGGGAATTAGTAACATTTATTATGCTTGGATTTATTTTAATTTGCCTTCAAAATATTCATTCTACATTAAAGGAGATACTGAAAGTTAATAAAGAGAAAATTGATTAACGGGTGCTTTACTTAATAAGGGAGTTGCTTCAGCAGCTCTTTTTCTTTATGCAACTAAAAGGTCAGATTTAATAAGCACGGTATATTCATACTATGAATTAATTTCATTTCAGTTACCCACAATAAGAATATCCGTAGTAAAAGGAGTAGCTAACACTGGATATTCTAATTTCTTTACTTTTCATACTCTTAACTGTTTTATTTATCGTAACCGAAGTTTTTATCTTTTATAAGCTGTTTAAAACTATAGGCAGTGGACTCCCATGGGCATTAGCAGTCTATGGAATACTTCTTATTTTTACGTTTGCTTTTTGGTTGGTCTTTTATTGGATTTCATAGTTTATTCGGACTGTGCGGTATGAATGTTTTTTAAGGCAGTTTTTATTATGGAACTAAAGGGACAGAATAGCTATATCATGCGATTCTAAAAGGAAGGTTAAATATGCTTTTTCACATTATCGTTGGGTTTATTCTCCCTTGGATTTTAGGGGCTTATTTGGTTACAAATCAGACAAAGCTATTTATAACTTTTTATCCAGTTGGTGTAGCAATAAGTATTTTATTAAATGAAATTGGTTTTAACTACTTTTGGAGGATGGATATAGTATTTCAAGAATCATCTTTAACTGGAATTTCGTATGATTTAGGTCTTAATCCTATACTTGGTTGTTTATTTATTTGCGTTATTCACTATAAAAAGTTGCCTTTTCTTATTACATTTTTAGTTTTTCCTTTAGTGACAACCTTTGGTGAGTATATACTAGTGTGTCTAGAGAAAATAGTATACAGGAATGAGTGGAATATCATTTGGACTGGTGTTAGTTATTTATTTGCCTATTCAATTTTTTATGTTTATTACAAATTAGTTTGTAAGTTTATTTTATTAAATTAATGGGTGCTTTAATTCAATAAAGGTGTTGCTTTAGGAGCTTTTTTTCTTTTGGGGAGCTAACGGGACAGGTTAGTTCAACAAGCGCAGTTTAATCGTACTGTGTATTAAGTTTGTTTTATTCTGGATAGCCTTTAATCGTAAAACCATATTATTAACATGATGAAAATTATAAAAAAATTAAAGAGCTTTCCTATATTGTTGATATTATTATTCATTCACATAATTGTATTTCTCCTTATCGTTTCTATGCTTTACTTTATTAACTTTATGGATTAAGTATCGCCGTTTGTGTCAACTCTACAAGAAACTAACAGGTCGTTAGCATAATAAAAAGGCCGCCAACTGACGGCCTGCAAAAGAAGGGAGTTATTCGATAGGTCAGGTCAAGTTCACATATAGACAATTTATTTAGAAGTTTTCAGCCTTCCTAACTTCTAAATATCTAATTTGATGTCCGTCTTTTTTATGAACTTTAAATATATATCCTTCGTGTTCTAGTTCTGTTCCAGTCTCTGCATTGTAGTTTTGGGTTAAAAACCAACCACCTATTGTGTCAATATCATCTCTAAAAAGATTCGTACCTAATAAGAAGTTCACATCTTCAATAAGTAATTTAGAGTCTAAAATAAAGTGATCCTCTGATATTTTACGAATTTCAGGGACTTCATCTTCATCAAATTCATCCCTAATTTCACCTACTATTTCTTCCAGTATATCTTCAACCGTAACTAACCCAGATGTTCCACCATACTCATCTAGAAGTAATGCCATATGAGTTCTATCTTTTTGCATCTTCACTAATAAGTCATGAATTGGTATTGATTCAATAACACGTATTACAGGATTGATAAATGTCTTTAGTTCTACTTCCTTATTGCGATCTTCATTCGTCATAATGGCCGTTAAGTATTCTTTAATATTTATGAATCCGACTATATTATCCTTATCACCATCCTCTACTGGATATCGTGTGTAATTTTCAGTTTTAACAATCTTCATTACATCATTTATCGTGTCAGTTAGAGAAATACTAGTGATTTCCGTGCGTGGGACCATAATTTCTCTTGCAATTCTTTCGTCAAATTCAAAAATATTGTTCACATACTTTAATTCATTTTTATTGATTTCTCCACTCTTAAAGCTTTCAGATAATAAGATGCGTAGTTCTTCTTCAGAATGAGCTACTTCATGTTCTGATGCAGGTTTTAAGCCGAATACACCAACTAATAAACGAGCTGAACCATTTAAGAACCAGATAAATGGGTACATAATTCGGTAAAACCAAATAATTGGAACAGCAAAAGCTAAAGTTACAGCTTCAGCTTTTTGAATGGCAACCGTTTTAGGTGCAAGTTCACCTACAACCACATGCAAGAAAGTTACTAATGCAAAAGCAATACCAAACGATAATATGTGTGTAACAGATTCAGCCAAATCAAATTTAAGAAATAAAGGATTTAATAACTTTTCTACAGTGGGTTCACCTAACCAACCTAAACCAAGTGCTGTAACCGTAATACCGAGTTGACAGGCAGATAAATACTCATCTAAATGTGATACAACCCTTTTAGCAGCGACTGCTCCCTTTTTCTTCTCAGCTATGAGCTGGTCAATTTTGGACATCCTTACTTTTACAATGGCAAATTCAGTAGCCACAAAAAATGCTGTTAGTGCAATCAATAATACAATTAAAATTAAGTTAATAGTTGTCAAATATCAGTCTTACGCTAGTAAGACTTACACCTCCTGGTATCAATAGATAAAACGATTAATCTTTTTGTTTTTTTCTTGAAAGCAGATCTTTATACTTGTGTGAGTTTTCTTTACTTTAAGTTGTGTCCAAATGGAAACACCTAATGCCAAAAATGTTAGAAAGTCTTTAGGATGGAAATCATTAATTTGTTTATCTCCGGATATTAATTTAGCAATAAAAGTAAAGCTTGTATTAATGATAGACTTTCATGTGATACGTTTTTTTTGAGGTGTTCCTGACTTTTTAAATCACCTTTATCTAGATGTGCTAAAACCTCAGAAACTTCTTTTTCTAATCCTTTAATTTTAAGGCGTAGTTCTAATACATCGATTTCTTCGGCTTCCTTATCAATTAAAAAGTCTTTAATTTCAGATAAGGACATTCCATCTTTTTTACATTGTTCAATAAATTTTAATCGCTGAATTGCAGAATGGTCATAGTATCGATAGTTTGAAGCAGAACGTTCCACATTCAAAAGTCCAACATTAGTATAGTGATCAATAGTTCTCTTCGTAACATTAGATATTCTAGCTAATTCTCCAATTTTCAACTTCTCTGTCCCAATGTAAACCCTCCAAACTAACACGTTATGGTTAGAGTATAATATTCTTAATAATGTTTAGCAAATATAATGAATTCATAGTGCGATCCCTAACCAAATCATCATATTGTGAAGGATTGTACTTAAACTAACGGGTGCGTTAGCTGAAGATCGGAGCTGCCTTTAAGGCAGCTTTTTATTATGGAACTATCGGGGCAGATTAGTTGAAGAAGGATTTTCATTTTCCTTTGCAGAAGGTAAGTAATGTATGTGCATTTCTTTATGAAAGAAGGTTGTATTATGGAGTTTTATCCTTCTGAAATTGATTTCATTTCTCTATTTGAATGTCTTCCAGTAAAGAAAGATGATGATGAACTGTTCGAATATAATGAATCAACCTTTAGGTTCAAGGTTAAAAAGTATAAATATGAGGTTATCGTTTGCCCGTTTTATAATCAATTTGGGTTATTAGTACAAGAGGGAAGTATGGTTATTGGAAGATATAACTTTCAAACGGTTAGTAAAATCGAAATACTTACCGATAAAGAGGATGAATCTTCTATACGGTTATTTTTAGATGATTATAGAGAAAGGTTTTTAATGATTGTAGAAATTACCTTCAAACCGAACTTTAAGATTGAAATAAAAGAAACGTTTGCTTGATTACAAAAACTGGCTGCCCAAACCGGTAGCCTTTTTATTGAACTAAGGACCAGTATTCCTGTAATGAATGTGTTTTTATGAACAAACGGGCAGGTTAGTTGCATAAAGGATATGGAAAATATAGGATAGTAAAGTTATACTCTTAAGCATAAACTGAATTCATCGGAGGAGTAATATGGAATTATTTGTTGGAATAGCTCTTATACTTATTGTATTTTTTTCTTCAAGTATTATTGAAAAAAGATTAAAGAATATAGAAAAACAAAACAATCGTGTAATAGAAATTTTAGAAGAAATTAGAGATAAGAAATAAACGTTCTTTAACTAACAGTTTTCTCTTATGGAACTAAAGGGCAGGTTAGTTCATTAAGGGTAGTTTGAAAAAAATTCGCATTAAAAAATATGGTACACTTACACCAGTACTTGTAAAGGTAGGAATTAATTTGAATAGTGGCGATATGTTATATCAACTAGTTTTCCTTATTTTTATATTTGGAATATTTTCTGGTGTATTTTTTCTTGTTCGTTCTTTAGTTACTAAACAACCAAGCAAGTCAGAAAATATCGAACAAAAGCTTGATAGAATTATTGATTTACTTGAAAAGGATAAGAAAAATTAATCTTTTTCTCTAACTGGTGCGTTAGCTGAAGATCGGAGCTGTCTTTAAGGCAGCTCTTTTCTTATGGCACTAAAGGGGCAGGTTAGTTGAACAAGGTGATATACTGTTGAAGACAATATATTTAGCCAAGTCACTATTTAAGTGGGGAATGATAGGCGGCTATAACGAAAAATAAGCACTGACTACTGAGTGGAATTAAAACAACTATAGGAGATATTAAAATGTGGTTAAAAGTGAGTTTAGCGATTTTTGCGATACTGGGTTATGTTCTTATGGGGTATGCCATCTTTGGAAATAAAAAGAAAATCGATGATATGTATATAGGTAATTCTTCTAGCCTGATTGAGGCGATATTGGATCTTACGTATGAATTCTCCCCAACGTTAATACGGAGAATCTTGCTATTCCTTTTAGGATTAATCTGTGCATTTATCTTTACAATGGGAGTAATTTTGTCATAAGTATTCCTCAATCCACTAGGGAAAAGGGGAAGAGGATTCTTATAAATTTCTATACAATTAAACTAACGGGTGCTTTACTTCAATAAGGGAGGTTGCTGCGGTAACCTTTTTCTTAAGGAAATAAAGGGGAAGTTTAGTTGAATAAGAAATCATGGTAAAAATCATAAGAATTGTCGAGGTGATTGTATGAAATATACTTGTCCTTGTTGTGGATATAGAACATTAGATGAAGAACCTCCAGGAACGCATGATATTTGTAGAATTTGTTTTTGGGAAGATGATAATTACCAATATGAATATCCAGATGAAGATGGTGCAAATAAAATTTCTTTTAGAGAGTCCCAACAAAACTTTATAAAGTTTGGCGTTAGCGATCTAGATTTTTCGGAAAACGTAAGAAAACCAAATAATTCCGATATAAAGGATCCAAATTGGAAACCGATATGAGTTTACATAGGGAATTATTAAACAAACGAGTGGTTTAGATTAATTAAAGCTGTCTTTAAGGCAGCTCTTTACTTATGGCACTCAAGGGGCAGGATAATTCAGTAACGTCGCATAAGACATATAGTGAACAAATAAAAAAAGACAGTGAACCACGCTGCCTCTTTTTGTATGGGTTAAAGAAAACGAAGAATTATTTCATCTTATCTAGTGACATTATTCTATGTTTTAATTCTGAATTCATATCTAAAACACCTATCACAATTTGATTATCTTCCGTCAATGTTATGTATCTGAAATAATTATCATCAGAAATCAACAAATCGGTGTCATTCGTCGTTTTTTCCATTTTGGCAAATACATCTACTGTGTACTCAAGGTGAAAAAAATCATCAAATCCCTTGCTTGAGCTACCTACCCAGGTATACAGAAAATCTTTCAGTGTGATTTGTTCAATTCCCGATAATTGTTTCTTGAATTTTAACTTATCAACTGTTACGTTTATCATCTTTCATCACTCCTTAACGAGTCTTAATTATATATATTGAAGTCTCCTCCAACAATGCTATTTGCGTAACAATCCGTTTACAGTTTAGTAACTTGGTTCGTTAGATCAAGATCGGAGCTATCTTTAAGGCGGCTCTTTCTTTATGCAACTAAAGGGGCAGTTTAGCATTCCTGTAGTTGGTTATTTTTCAGCTTTGAAAAAAATAGGGATCCTCAGTAAGATATGAGTAAGACACCACTCTAACTCAAAACCTTAGGAGGAACCCTAATATGAAGTTTAAAATGCAAGATAAACAAAATCAACTAATAGAGAGAATTTCCGATAAACACCTTGTTGTTGGAGTGGATATTGCCCAACAATTACATGTGGCTAGAGCAGTGAATTTCCGTGGAATTGTAGTTGGAGATCCACTTGCATTTGAAAATAATGAAGATGGATTTGCTAGTTTATTAAAATGGATGGATAAGCTTCAAAGATTAAATAAACTGGAGGCAGCCATCGTGGGAATGGAACCTACAGGCCATTACTGGATTAATCTTTCAAAATGGCTATTTAAACAAGGAATTGAGGTAGTAACGGTAAACCCTCACTTAGTAAAAAGGAATAAAGAAAACCGTGATAATACTCAGTCGAAAAGTGATAAGAAAGATGCCCTGGTCATCGCTGATATGGTGAAGAACGGTTACTACACCTTTGTCAGGAACACTTCAGAATCATTTGAAATACTTAGGGTCCTTATGTCTAACCGTGATGTGGTAGTTAAACGACTCGTTAGCACTATTAATCAATTAAACCGTTGGGTGGATATTGTCTTTCCCGAACTCAGGCAAGTATTTAAAGACATTACTGGTAAAGGGGCTATCGCCACACTTCGTTTATTTCCATCTCCAATGGAACTGCGTTCCCTGAAACCTCATGATGTTGTTTCAGGATGGAAATCAATAATGAAGAGGCAGCCTGGATTAAAGAAAGCTCAATTACTTCTTCAGTTAGCTAGGAAATCTGTCGGCACAAGACAAGCACTTGAAGCGTATAAATTTCATTTGGAACAATTATTAGAGGAGTATGACCTCGCAGTCTTACAACTCGAAAGAGTGGAACAAGAGGTTAAGGATGTATTAAAACAAATACCTTTTGCCAAGAAGCTTCTTGCCATCAAGGGAATTAGTGAAATTTCTTTAGCCGGAATATTAGGTGAAGCAGGAGATCTAAGTGGTTTTTCACACGGTAATTCTTTACTTCGGCACGCTGGGTTGCATCTGGCTGAAGCAAGCTCTGGAAAGTGGAAAGGCCAAATTGTCATTTCCAAGCGAGGGCGATCCAGGCTAAGGCGTTTCCTTTACTTAGCCACTATGAGCCTTGTGATGAATAACACGGAATTTCGAGCCATTCACACCTATAATGTTAAGGTGAAAAAAATGAAGAAAATGAAATCGATTATGAAATTGGTAGGTAAGCTAGCCAGGATATTTGTTGGAATAGCACGCAGAAACGAGTCTTATTGTGCAGATAAAGTTCAACCTATAACTGAACTGGTTGCGTAGTTTAAAGGGGGATTTTTTAATAGGGTTCTCGAAGGGAACCTTCAAAAACTAATTTTAATAGACTTTTTCTTTTTACGAATGTTGGCTTATTCGTAGGATTTCAAATATGTACGGAGTACCAGATTTCTTGAACAAAAGGGCACCGACCCATCAGGATAGCATAACTGGCCTCCACCCCTTGGATAGGCATGACGAAGGAATGATAGGGCAATTGACCCGTTGAGACATGGGAGGGAAAGCCTCCAGGGGCGGCGTGGAGAATGTGCATTATATGGTAAAATGTGGAGTGTTGTACAACTCCTTTATTTCACTATGCCTTCACGAAATCTTCATGTCCTGAAATCACTCCATTTAACCGTGAACTTAAATTCAAGGGTGATGAAATCCTGCGAATAAGCGAGTATTTGTGAGAAAATCGTATTAAACTGAGGGAGTTGAAGAATAATCAAAATTTAGTACCAACTACTAATATCAAGCGTTAAAATTAAAATAGATTATCTTTATAGCTCATAAAATACTACTAATTTTTAAGGAGAGATAAAATGAATCCTTTTGATTTATTGTTAGAATCAAGTGAACAGTTAATTGAGGAAGTTAAAGAATTGGATTATGAAAAAATAAATGATAAACCTACTATGGATAAGTGGAGTATCTCACAAATTTGCCATCACTTATATTTGTCAGAAAATCTATTTACAAAGGCTATAGAAACTGGGTTAAAGGATAAAGAACATGAGAGTGTTGTACATAAACCTATACATTTAGTTTCTGATAGAACCAAAAAATTTGAATCACCAGAAATTGCTAAACCATCTGAAGAACCTTTAAGTGTTGAAACTATTTTAATTTTTTTAACCCAATCAAGAGAAAATTTATTAAATATTCTTCGTTCAATCGATGATAAGTCTATCTTATCAAAAAAAACAGCGAACCATCCTGCATTTGGTGAATTATCTTTAGAACAATGGATTGAATTACTGTACTTACATGAGCAAAGACATATTGAACAAATAAAAGATATAAAGTTGTCTAAATCCTATGTATGATAGGTTATTAAGAGCTTTTTTAATGGGTTCTATAATTTAAATATGTGAAGGAATGTACTTAAACTAAAGGGTGCTTTAGCTGAAGATCGGAGCTGTCTTTAAGGCAGCTCTTTTCTTATGGCACTAACGGGGCAGGTTAGTTCCATAAAAGATGGAATATCTTTCTTGAGGTATTATGTAGGGTTTTTGGTAAGATGTCTTTATGGAGAAGTGATATTAAATGTATAAAAGGAACACATTGATTTTGATGGTGAATCGATTATGAATTGGTTAAGAATAATATGTGCTTTAATTGCAATTAGTATATATTTGTATTTAATTTTTCAAACATCAAAGTTTAGTAAGGAATTTAAAGAGGCAATCAACGATGATAGAAGTATATCAAAGAGATTTGTACATAGATGGGAAAGAAAATACTCAAAAGTTGCTATTTTACTTATTATTGGTTCCATTTTCGGTATAATAGCTATTTTTTTATCTTACTAAACTAACAGGTGCTTTACTTCAATATCAGGAGCTGATTAGCAGCTCCTTTTCTTATGCAACTATAGGGCAGGTTAGTTGCATAACAGGTATGATATAAGTATTGGGGTGATTGTATGAAATATACTTGTCCTTGCTGTGGTTATAAAACTTTAGATGAAGAACCTCCAGGAACGTATGATATTTGTGAAATCTGTTTTTGGGAAGATGATGGTTACCAATATGAACATCCAGATGAGGATGGAGCAAATTATGTTTCCTTTAGAGAAGCACAACTAAATTTTAAAAAACTTGGGGCTAAAGGTGAAAGAAGTTTACAATTTGTAAGAAAGCCAAATAAATCCGATATAAAGGATCCTAATTGGAAACCGTTATGAGTTTACATAGGGAATTATTAAACTAACAAGTGCATTAGCTGAAGATCGGAGCTGTCTTTAAGGCAGTTTTTTCTTATGGAACTAACGGGTGCTTTAGTGTAATAAGGAGTATTAAAATAATCGTACTTAGTTATAAAAAAGCTATCAATTCCATGATAGCTTTTTTATGTCTATATATAGTGCAAAATAACACTTAAAACAAGTGCAATTTATCTCCACAAATGACAATAATGGTTAAAACAAACGCTTTTTAATCCCTAAACTCTTCCCTTATTCAAAATCCCTATATAAAGTCAAAGAAACGTTTACAGGAATTTCCTTAGCGTGGGTTTCTTGTCAAAATGTTGGTGGTACCCCTTTAATGTGCCTACTCAAAGTACCGTACGTAGCAACCTACAGTATGTTTTGGACTTTCATCGTTTTAGCTTTTATAGTTGCAAGCACACAAGTGAATCTTGCCATCCAAAAAGCTTGAAAAAAAGTTTAAATTCTATTACTACATTTTCTACTACCCCAAGGATAATCTGTCTTTTTATCTAAAATCATTTTCTATTGTTCATGTTTCCAACTTGTAGATTGTCCTGAAGAAGGACAACTAGGAAACTTTTGTCCAGCATTTAATTCAACATGATCCCCATCTGAATCAATATAATGACCTGTTTCCATTACTTGTTCACCAGTTTTATGAGAGTGATGATGTTCTTGATTATGAGCCATAAATATCCTCCTATTCACATTGTTAAATTGAAAACTTAACAATCATATAGTGCCCTCAAAGTAGATCATTATTCAAAACGTATTTTCAGTTTTGATGTCTGTACTCCATATATTAAGCCGGATTCCTTATAGTAGGAAATCGGCTTTTCTTATCCAGAAATTGTCTTAGCGTATTGCTAGCAGGTGCTCCTAAACTGCAAATCGTTTCCGTACCCATGTACGGAATAGAAGTAGCTCTCACAAAACTAAATTGGAGATTAAACTAAAGAGTCATTAGAAGTTCTTTTTAATAAGAAGGTTATAATCTATATCCAATTGAACATGTAATAGGAAAGATTTAAGTTTTATTAAGAGTAAATAGGGAAAAGTTACAAAAGATAACATCATCACTAATGAATGGAGATGAATGAATGATATGTCAGATACAAATCAAATGCCTCGGGAAGAAGGAATAGATCATAGCTTGAGCCTTATGAGAGAAGGTTATATGTACATTTTGAACAGACGTCACAGTTTTAATTCTGATATATTCGAGACCCGATTGCTTGGCAAGAAAGCGATCTGCATGGTAGGTAAGGAAGCTGCGGAAGTTTTTTATGACACTGAGAAATTCAAAAGGAAAGATGCAGCACCGAACCGGGCGGTTCAAACACTGTTCGGGAAGAATGGTGTTCAGGCGTTGGATGGACAAGATCACAAATATCGAAAAGATATGTTTATGTCCATCATGTCTCCTGAAGGGATTCAAGGCTTAACAAACATTACAAAAATACAGTGGAATACAGCACTAAATAAATGGAAACAGATGGACAAAGTTATTCTTTATGAAGAAGTAAAGGAAATCATGTGCAGAACAGCATGCCAATGGGCAGGCGTACCGTTGGAAGAAGAAGATGTTAAGAAAATGACAAAAGACTTGGCAGCGATGTTCGAGTCTCCGGCTGCAGTAGGCCCAAACCATTGGCTAGGGAGAAATGCACGGAATAACGTGGAAAAAAGGATTGGCGAGTTAGTTGATAAAGTGCGTAATGGGGAATTAAAACCTCCAGAAGATACAGCTTTACATAGATTTGCCTGGCACCGTGATCAAGAAGGGAATCTATTAGCTACAAATACGGCTTCTGTAGAAGTAATTAATATCCTGAGGCCGATTGTGGCGATTGCTATATTCATCAATTTTACTGCGCTGGCGGTGCATCATTATCCGGAAGAAAGGGAGAAACTTGAATCCAGTGATGAAAAATATGCTCAGATGTTTGTACAGGAAGTTCGCCGTTTTTATCCGTTTTTTCCTTTTGTCGCGGCATTGGTAAAAAAAGATTTCATCTGGAACGGCTATAAATTTGAAGAAGGCACGTTAACCTTGCTTGATCTATATGGCACAAATCATGACCATGAAATTTGGGAAAATCCTGATGTGTTCAGTCCTGATCGGTTTGCCAAGTGGGAAGGAAGCCCTTTTAGCTTCATTCCGCAAGGTGGTGGTGATTACTTTATGGGACATCGCTGTGCTGGAGAGTGGGTCACCATTGAAATCATGAAAGTGAGTCTTGATTTTCTGGCCAAACGAATGGAATATGAAGTTCCTGACCAGGATTTAAGTTACAGCCTGGTAAGCATACCAAGTATTCCACATAGCAAAGTAGTGATAAAGAATGTTAAACGAAAGGTATAATCACACTAAATGATGAAAATTAATTAGCTTATTTATCTCGCCTTAGCTAAACAAGATAAATAAAAAGCTGACTCTTAATTATCGGAAAACGATTTTATAAGCAGACCACCTATGGAGAATTTAAAAAACAAAGCCTGATTTTTCTAACATGGAGAAATCGGGCCTTTTATAGTGAAAAAACCTCTATGTTTAAATCTGTGTTTACCTGACGTACTACCTTTAGGTGTTCTACATAAATGGAAATTAAATTTAGTTATATATAGAATTATTTATTACAAACTAAAAAATATAAAGAATATTTTTTGAATCATATTCAAACATATATTTGACTATTTGTTTTTGTTTGCATATAATAATAATCAAACAAACATTTGATTGATATGGGGTGGAAAACTTGCAAAATGACGCATGTGAAGTTACGTGTATAGATGAAGAAAAAGTCATAAGAGTTAAAAATGAACTAATCCAACAAAATCCTCTGGAAGTAGCCAAAATTTTTAAAGCATTATCAGACGATACTAGGATTAAAATTGCCTATAGTCTCTCTTTAGAAGATGAATTGTGTGTATGTGATGTAGCAAATATTGTTGGTGCCACAACTGCCACTACATCTCATCATTTGAGGTTACTTAAAAATCTTGGATTAGCTAATTATCGAAAAGAAGGAAAGTTAGTCTACTATTCATTAGATGATGAGCATGTAAAGCAACTAATACAGGTTGCATTTGCACATCAGAAGGAGGTTGTTAAAATTGTCTGAAGCAAAAGCATTAGAGACTGAAAAAAATGTTTACCGGGTTCAGGGGTTTACATGTGCAAATTGTGCAGGGAAGTTTGAAAATAATGTAAAAAAACTTCCGGGAGTACAGGATGCAAAAGTGAATTTTGGAGCATCTAAGATATCCGTTTACGGTGATACAACAATTGAAGATCTAGAAAAAGCTGGAGCATTCGAGAATCTTAAAGTTGCTCCGGAAAAACCCAGGAGGCAAGCTAAACCAGAGGTTAAAGAGGATAAAAGCGTATACCGTGTTGAAGGATTTACTTGCGCAAACTGTGCAGGGAAATTTGAGGGTAACGTAAAACAGCTTCCTGGAGTTGAGGATGCAAAGGTGAATTTTGGTGCATCTAAAATTGCTGTTTACGGTAATGCAACGATTGAAGAACTAGAAAAAGCAGGTTCGTTTGAGAATCTAAAAGTGACTCCTGACAAACCTATACGAGAAGCTAAACAAGAGGATATAAAAGAAGATAAAGTACCATTTTATAAAAGGCATAGTACTCTACTTTATGCTTCCTTATTCATTGCCTTTGGATACCTTTCCTCGTTTGTGAATGGAGAAGAGAACATTGTTACTACCTTATTGTTTTTAGCGTCCATGATTATCGGAGGGTTATCACTTTTTAAAGTCGGTTTGCAAAACTTACTACGCTTTGACTTTGATATGAAAACCCTTATGACAGTGGCAGTTATAGGTGGTGCCATTATTGGAGAATGGGCAGAAGTAGCCGTTGTTGTTATCCTCTTTGCAATTAGTGAAGCACTTGAGCGATTCTCTATGGATAAAGCAAGGCAGTCCATTCGTTCATTAATGGATATCGCTCCTAAAGAGGCACTCGTTAGACGGAATGGACAGGAAATAATGATTCATGTCGATGATATTGCTGTTGGGGATATCATGATTGTAAAACCTGGACAAAAGATTGCGATGGATGGTTTAGTCGTAAGTGGCTACTCTGCCGTCAACCAAGCAGCTATTACAGGTGAATCAGTCCCTGTCGAGAAAACGGTTGATGATGAAGTATTTGCAGGTACGTTAAATGAAGAAGGATTACTTGAAGTAAAAATAACGAAACTTGTAGAAGATACAACGATTTCTAAAATTATTCATCTTGTTGAGGAAGCACAAGGAGAACGGGCTCCTTCGCAAGCCTTTGTCGATAAATTCGCGAAATATTACACGCCGATTATTATGATCATTGCAGCATTAGTTGCTATAGTCCCTCCTATATTCTTTGATGGCAGTTGGGAAACATGGGTGTATCAAGGATTAGCTGTTCTTGTTGTTGGGTGTCCTTGTGCGTTGGTCATATCGACTCCGATTTCAATTGTTTCAGCGATTGGGAATGCTGCGAAAAAAGGTGTTCTTGTAAAAGGCGGAGTGTATTTAGAGGAAATGGGTGCCTTAAAGGCCATAGCGTTCGATAAAACAGGTACATTAACAAAAGGTGTCCCAGTTGTGACTGATTTTAATGTGCTTAACAAACAGATAAATGAAAAAGAATTACTATCCATCATTACTGCATTAGAGTATCGTTCTCAGCATCCACTTGCATCAGCTATCATGAAAAAAGCAGAAGAGGTGAACATTGCTTATTCTGACGTACTGGTTGAGGACTTTTCATCAATTACTGGTAAGGGTATCAAAGGCATTGTAAACGGGATTACTTATTATATCGGAAGCCCTAAACTCTTTAAGGAATTGTTGACAACTGATTTCGATTTAGACTTAGAACAAAATGTAACAACTCTTCAAAACCAAGGGAAAACAGCGATGGTTGTTGGAACTGACAAAGAAATACTCGCTGTTATTGCGGTAGCTGATGAAGTACGTGAATCAAGTAAAGAAATCATTCAAAAACTACATCAACTTGGAATCAAAAAGACTGTTATGCTTACAGGTGATAATAAGGGTACTGCGAATGCAATAGGCGGTCATGTCGGAGTATCAGATATTCAAGCTGAACTGATGCCACAGGACAAATTAGACTATATTAAACAATTAAGATCCGAGTACGGAAACGTAGCTATGGTTGGAGATGGTGTCAATGATGCTCCTGCGTTAGCAGCTTCTACAGTTGGGATCGCAATGGGTGGAGCAGGTACAGATACAGCCCTGGAAACGGCAGACGTGGCTCTAATGGGAGACGATTTAACAAAACTTCCATTCATTGTAAAGCTTAGCCGAAAAGCTCTAAATATAATCAAAGCTAACATCACTTTTGCCATTGCGATTAAATTAATTGCCTTACTATTGGTTATCCCAGGTTGGTTAACGCTCTGGATTGCCATCCTTTCAGATATGGGAGCTACCCTTCTGGTAGCATTAAATAGTTTACGACTTATGAAAGTGAAAGAATAAAGGGAAAAGGGCTTTCCAGACAGCTTGGAAAGCCCTTTTTCTAAAAATGATTACATTATAGTATAAATTCTAAATATCCAGTCTAATTAAAAATGAAAAGATTGGGTATAAGTAAAACATCAGGTTTTATATTACATAGGCCTCATATGGAACAATAACGATTTTAATTATAAAAAATAATTCTCTTCATTCATCATCAAATCATCGAAGGAGGAAACTGCAATGACTATTAAAGTAAAAAAGGATCTAGATTTGTTAGTTATAGGCGCAGGATCAGGAGGTTATGTAGCTGCAATACGAGCTGCTCAGTTAGGTAAAAAAGTGGTTTTGGTGGATAAAGCAGAATTAGGAGGAGTTTGCCTTAACCGTGGGTGTATACCTTCAAAGGCTCTGATTAGTGCTTCTGAACGAGTAAAACACATAAAACAGGCTAACTCAATGGGAATAAAGGTTTCTGGTGAAGTTGAAGTAGATATGCCAGAAGTAGTGAAGTGGAAGGACGGGATAGTGAATAAACTTACGAATGGGGTTCAAACTTTGCTGAAAGGCAATGGAGTGGAAGTAATTAGTGGGGAAGCTTATCTCACCGAACCCTATGCTGCCAAAATCAAAATTGGTAACGAAGAACAATTATATTCTTACAAAGATTTAATTATTGCGATCGGATCTCTACCTTTCGAGTTGAAAAGTATGCCATTTGATAAAAAAAGAATCATCTCTTCAACTGAGGCACTGATGCTTCAAGAAGTACCAAAACATTTAGTTGTAGTAGGTGGTGGATATATTGGTTTGGAGTTGGGGACTGCTTATGCCAAATTCGGGGCTAAAGTGACCATTCTTGAGGGGTCAGATACAATTCTTCCAGGGACGGACCCTATGCTTACAAATGTAGTAAAACGACATTTAAAGGAACTTGGAATAACAGTCATAACGAATGCTTTAGTCCAAGGCGGAGAAAATACAGGCGATGAAGTAAACGTTCAAGTTCAGGTTAATGGGAAAGAAGAGATAATTAAAGGGGATTATTGTTTGGTTTCCATTGGAAGAAAACCGAACACAGGAAAAATCGGGTTAGAAAATGTTGGAGTAGAGCTTGATCAACGCGGGTTTATTAAGATAAATGATAAATGTCAAACAAACGTTGAACATGTTTATGCGATTGGTGACTGTGCCGGTGGTTACCTTCTTGCTCATAAAGCAAGCTACGAAGGTAAGATAGCTGCAGAGGTGATAAGTGGGTTAAAGAGTGTAATTGATTTTCAAGCAATGCCTTTTGTTATTTTTAGCGACCCGGAAGTAGCCTATACAGGTTTAACGGAAAAGGAAGCAAAGGAAGAAGGATACGAAACGGTTTCTAGTCGTTTTCCATTTCAAGCTAACGGCAGAGCATTATCAGTTTCTGATGCCGATGGTTTTGTACAAGTTGTGGCAGACAAGGAAACTAATCGGGTTTTAGGTGTACAAATGGTAGGGCCAGAAGTATCATCACTTATTGCTGAAGCAGTTTTTGCCATTGAGTCAGGGGCAACCGCAGAAGATCTTAGCCTTACGATTCATGCCCATCCAACTCTACCTGAGCCATTAATGGAAGCTGCCGAAGGTGTTATGGGACATGCTATTCATATGCTAAATAAAAAGCAATGATGTGAGAACAGGCGACCTGCACTCAGCATAAGTGCAGGTTGAATTTTTTCAATTTTAACTGAGTGGAAATAATGGATATACTGTTTTACGTCTTTATTTAGGACTTTGCTAATGTCTTGGCTGGCTTTATTTAGTGCCATGCCAGAATCGTTGGAACTTTATTAATTTAGTGCATGTTTATTGTTATGGCATTTGGGTCGAACTTTTGGATTCTAGCTATTTCTTCCTCCCATTTTAATTTTGGAGAAAAAACTCATCAACATTCTCACCAAAGGACACCTTGGTGCTTTAACTAATAACTAAAATGATATTTTATTTAGATATATTCAAATATATGTATAATCGTTTTAATGAAATTATAATGGAGTTGGTAAAAAGTGGGCACAACCATTATTTCTGCAATTGGAGCATTCATCGTAACCAATATTGATGACATTTTTGTTTTAATGCTACTGTTCTCCCAGGCAAAAGCACATGCTAATGTGACCGACGTTGGAAAGATTAACATGCAGACAAAGAAAAATCTGATCTACCCTAGAGATATCGTAATTGGACAATATTTAGGATTTTCCTTGTTAGTTTTGATTAGTCTTTTAGGAACTTTTGGTGTGATGTTAATTCCAGAACAATGGGTAGGATTACTTGGTCTAATCCCGATATATTTAGGGATTAAGCTGTTTATCAAGGGTGAAGATGAAGATGAAGGTGCGATCATTTCTAGTTTAAACTCAGGAAGATTTAACAAACTCTTTATGAGTGTAGCCTTCATTACATTTGCCAATGGTGGAGATAACATCGGCATTTATGTTCCGTTTTTCTCGACTTTAGGTACAAATCAATTAAGCATTACAGTTATTACATTTTTAGTCATGGTGGCCATTTGGTGTTATATTGGTTATCGTTTAGCAGCCTTTAGGCATGTTTCTGAAATATTAGAGAAATATGGAAGGTGGATTATTCCTATTGTCTTTATTGGATTAGGTATATATATCATGCTAGAAAGTGATACTTTTAGTAGCCTGTGGAATTTACTGAATTAAATATGTTACCACATCCTCCCTTTGGAATTTTCCAAAGGGTTTTGTTTTTCATAAAGTGTTTGTTTTCACATCATTAGGGGCATTATATAAAATGCTTTGTGGGAATTGAAAATGTTCGTGTGAAGGATTATGAATGGGAAAGAAGATTTTATGAGTCACTATTTTTAATTTCATTAATTAAGATCGTTTAGGAGGTATGTATTTTTATGGGAGTAAAAATAGTTTCTGTAAAGGAATTTGCTAAAAAAGTCATGAATCATGAGAGCTTATTTATAGTAGATGCGAGAAATCAGAATGATTTTGAGGATTGGAAAATTGAAGGTAAAAACGCCGAGGTTATCAATTTACCTTACTCAGAGGTGAAGGAGAATATAGGACAATATGTACATAAACTGCCTAAAGACAGAAGTATTTACACTGTTTGCGCTAAAGGGAATTCTTCAAAGATGATGGCGGAACTGTTAGAACAAGCAGGATGTGAAGATGTTTATTCCATTGAAGGTGGGATGAGGGCATGGAGCGAACATCTTGAGCCTGTAAAAATTGGTGATTTGAATAGTGGAGGTGCAATTTATCAGATTATACGTCTAGGTAAAGGGTGTTTATCCTATTTGATTTCTTCAAATGGTGTAGGGGCTATCATCGATAGTAATCGTATGATCGATACTTATGAACGGCTTACGAAGGAGTATAATATTAGCATTAAATATGTATTGGACACACATCTTCATGCGGATCATATTTCAGGTGGAAGAAAACTTGCTCGTAAACTAGGAGCAACCTATTATCTACCTTCTAAAGATGCCAGAGAAGCAGAATTTAATTTTGTTTCTATAGAAGATGGAAACGAAATTAAAATTGGAAATACCGTCATACAAGCTCTTTATTCACCGGGACACACTATCGGAAGTACATCTTTTATCATAGACAATCAATATTTATTAACCGGAGATATTTTATTTATCGATTCTATAGGGCGTCCAGATTTAGCTGGAAAAGCAGCAGATTGGGTTACGGACTTACGACAAACTCTATATAAACGTTATAGGGAACTCGCAGATGAGTTGATAGTCTTACCAGCTCACTTTATGGGGATTGACGAAATGAATAATGATGGAATTATTTCTGAAAGGCTGGGAGTTTTATATCAAGAAAATCATGGCTTGAATATAAAGAGTGATGAAGAATTCAGTAAGGCTGTAACAGAAAATTTACCACCCCAACCTCACTCCTATGAGGAAATCCGCCAAACCAATCTGGGGAAAATTGCTCCGGAAGAAGATCAAGAAAAGGAAATGGAGATTGGGCCAAATCGTTGTGCCATTCGTTAAATGTTTATTAAGATGATTTGTTTATTCTAAATAGATTAAATTTCATGATAAGTTTCTGCATCTATTGTTTAAACAACAACGAAACATAATAAACTCTTAATTACGACAGATGTGCCCTTTGGGAAGGTCTCTTTCCAATGAATGAAGATGTGGTAAACAAGTTAATGATTTCAAAGCTTTTTTATTTGTGGGAAAATGAAATATATATCAAAAAAGAAAGAGATGGGTTCAAATGTCCCAGCTCTTTCTCTTTGGCTCATTCACATTTCAATAACAATCATCATACATGGAATAGTTTTGGCTTTGATGGTTATTCGTGGTACTTTGCGTACTATCATTTGAATTTGTATGTGGTGTACTTACATTCTTTGATGTGGAGGTTTCATTAGGGATATTGTTTTGATTATTCATGAAAGAGTTCATCATTTCAGAACAATAATCCATCATTTGTTGCAAATTTCCATTTCCATGACTAGGAGTGTTGTTTGAATGTGCAAGAGCAGCAGTGCTAATACCAAGAATCAATGCTAAAGCTGCCATAAACGCAAGTAATTTTTTCAATAATTTCACCCTCCTTTGTCCTCATTATACCCATATATTTGAATTACGAAAACAGGGAAGATCGAAATTTAAAAATCAAAAATCATAAAAGCTTTCCCTTAAGTAAAGAAAATTACATGAAATGAAAGATGAATTTGCATCCGAATCCTCTCCTTAGGATTGTTTTCTCTCTAATTTTGACTCCTTAAAAGAGCTAATAATAAATAAGACAACGCCACAAAACAAAAATACATCCGCAGTATTAAAAATAGGATAATTAATAAATGTAATCTCGAACATATCTGTTACTTCCCCGAAAATCAGCCGATCTATAACGTTTCCCGTTGCCCCACCTAAAAAAAAACCAATGGCTATTCGTGTCAACCTATCAGAGACTTTACGAGAATAAGTTAGGCCCGAAACTATCACAATAATCGCAATACTTATTAAAAATATTTTTTGTCCTGAAAAAATTCCCCAAGCAGCACCTGCATTTCGATGAGATGTCAATTGGAAAAAACCATTGATAATCGGGATGGATTGCCCATAGTCCATAAAATTTCTAACTAAATATTTAAATAGTTGATCAATACTTAGTGTTAATAAAATGATCCAGTACATAGTTGTCACCTCAGAGTTTTATAAATAAATGAAGAGAATTTAATTAGTCTAATTAGTCCAAGAGTGACCAGAGGTTGGTCCCTTTTTGCATTTCCCCCCTAAAAGTTGTCATTTGAAAATTTACAAGTTCACATTGCTATCCGTAAGTAGGCGGAGAGTTTTTTAATCTACAAATAATGGAACTACTTATTCAAATATTTGTTTGAATATATTGTAATTTTAGATTAAAATTATTAACGTAAAATGTCAACATTAAAATGATTGTTTGAATGAAAAAGAAAGGGGAGAGTAAAATGAAAAACAAAAGAACCAGATCTATTGTACGTATTAGCCTTCTACTACTTATGGCTTTAGCAGTGGCTTATGCTCTTTATCTAAATTTCTTCATGGAAAAAACACGCGTTCAAGCAGGGGATCAAGCACCTGACTTTGTGCTTGAAAATATGGAAGGAAATAAAGTTCAGTTATCCGAACTCAAAGGAAAAGGCGTATTCTTGAACTTTTGGGGAACATGGTGCAAACCATGTGAAAAAGAAATGCCCTTTATGGAACGTCAATACAATTATTTCAAAAATCAAGGGGTTGAAGTATTAGCAGTTAATATAGGGGAAAGTGACGTTGCAATCGAAACATTTGCAAAACGGTATGGCCTAACATTTCCGATACTGAAAGATAAAAAAAGTGTTGTTACAGAAACCTATGATATTACCCCTATTCCGACTACTTTTTTGATAGATAAGAACGGTATAGTAACCAAGGTAATAACGGGAAGTATGACAGAAAGGGATATTTCAAACTACATGGAAGAAATAAAACCATAAACTCTATAATAATTTTTAGGTGGGATAATCATGGAACAGCTTAATTTATTTCTTGCATTTGGTGCGGGTTTTTTATCATTTCTTTCACCTTGTTCACTTCCTTTGTATCCGGCATTTCTTTCATATATTACAGGAGTGTCTGTAAATGATTTAAAAAAAGAAAAAGGGATTTTACGAAGTAAAGCTATCATTCATACCATCCTGTTTTTAGTAGGATTTTCAATCATCTTTTTAGCGTTAGGGCTGTCCACTTCTTTTATCGGTAGATTTTTTTTGAATTATCAAGATTTACTAAGACAACTTGGAGCTATTTTGATGGTGTTTTTTGGTTTAGTCCTAACAGGGGTTTTTAAATTCAATTTCCTACTTTCTGATAAGAAAATTCATTTTCAAAAGAGACCTTCAGGTTATGTAGGATCGATTTTAATTGGGATTGGTTTTGCGGCAGGATGGACTCCTTGTACAGGTCCAATCCTTGCTGGAGTCATTGCGTTAGGTGTATCAGACCCAGGAAAAGGACTATTATACATGATTTTTTATGTCTTAGGTTTTTCCATTCCTTTTCTATTAATGTCTTTATTTATCGATAAGATGACTTTTCTAAAGAAACACAGTGCAATCTTTATGTCTATAGGAGGCATTTTGATGATTGCGATGGGAGTATTATTGTACTTTGATATGATGACTAAAATTATTGCAGTGTTAACAAGATTGTTTGGAGGATTTACAGGATTTTAAAAAGGTTTTTAGGATTTCTAGGACAACTGTATTTCAATTTTAACAAACTATATTTTCTATTATTAGCAAGTTTAGACCAATCAAACAAGCGAGAGAAGTAAAAATGAGTAAAGGAGGAAAAGATGTGGTAGCTCTTAGTAGCAATTTACTATATGCAGCATTCTTACTATATCTAATTGCAACATTTCTATTTGGAGGAGCCATTCGAGATAAGAGAAAGCAATACGAAAAGCCGAGCAAATGGGCGACAGTTGCAATAAGTGTCACAATATTAGGTTTTGTTGCACATCTTGGTTATTTTGTCACTAGATGGACAGCTTCTGGACACGCACCGGTGAGCAATATGTTTGAGTTTATAACCGCATTCTCTATGATGTTTGTAATGGGATTCATGATCCTTTACTTTTTATATAAAGTAGCCATTTTAGGTTTATTCACCTTACCAATTACATTATTAATTATTGCCTATGCAAGTATGTTCCCAACAGACATCTCTCCATTAATACCAGCATTGCAAAGCGATTGGCTTGCTATCCATGTAACAACAACGGCACTAGGTTCGGCAATTTTAGCCAGTAGTTTCATAGCAGGGGTCATTTATTTACTTCGTTCTGTTGATCAAACTAAACGCTCAAAGGGAACTTTTTGGCTTGAAATTGTCATGTACACGATTGTGGGAATACTTGCTTTTGTAGTGATTACAAGTGTTTTCAGAGGAGTGGAGTACGAAGCCGTCTACAAATGGGTTGATAAAAATGATCAAGAGGTTGAAATGACATATAATCTACCTTCGATTGTAGGTCCCCATCAAGGCGAATTACTTACAAAGGATAAAATGAAAGCCTTTGTTGAAGTACCAGCTATCATTGCAGCAGGAAAATTAAACACCGTCATTTGGTCAGCATCTACAGGTTTATTTTTATACGGGATGCTAAGACTGATTTTAAGAAAACGTATTTCTGCAGCCCTTCAGCCACTAACGAAAAATATCAAACTTGATTTGGTCGATGAAATTGGATACAGATCGGTTGCAATAGGCTTTCCAGTCTTTACTTTGGGTGCACTCATTTTTGCGATGATTTGGGCTCAAATTGCATGGACGCGTTTCTGGGGATGGGATCCTAAGGAAGTATGGGCCTTAATTACATGGTTATTTTATGCTGCGTATTTACATTTACGGTTAACAAAGGGCTGGCAGGGTGAGAAATCAGCATGGCTCGGAGTCATTGGTTTTGCGATTATTATTTTCAACTTAATTTTCGTTAACCTAATTATTGCTGGTCTACATTCATATGCATAAAAGAAAAATTATTAGCAATTATGTTTTTTTTTAAAAACAAGTTAAAAGTTAATTTGAAAAATCCAATTTTTTTTTATCCAGGCACCTGGAGGGGGATAATTTTGTAGAACCCCTCCATTTATGTAAATCGAAAGTATGTTTTTAACTGTGTTAAAAACAAAAACGTATTTGAATTTTTATTCAAATTCAACTCTCCATATGATGAAAAGAGAGTAGAACCATCGACTTAAAAATTTCATCATCAATATAGTAAAATGCTAATTTACCTTCCTTTCTATAATTAGCTACACCTGATCGTTTTAAGAACCGCAAATGATATGAAGCTGTAGCAATTGAGGACCGAATAATATTAGCCACATCACATACGCAAAGTTCCCCTTCCATAGCTAATGAAAGAATAATCTTTAATCGTGTCTCATCAGCAAGAAGTTTAAATTTTTCCGATAGATGAAGTGTGTTTTTAGAACTTAACAAATCTTGTAACTTTGCTACTTTTATAGGGTCATAACAATATATCTCACATTCATCTTCTAGAGATTCTTTCATATTTTTATCAACTAAAGACAATTCTCCCACCTCATTAAAAAATATGTGATTAGCTTATAATGAGTAAGCATTCATGTCAACATTCAGATAATTACTTGAATAATAACGTGAAGTGTTTCATATTCTCTTATGTCTTAATGCGTAAGCAAATCTAAATTATGTGTTACGTATATCAGATCTTAGCAAAAAACGTGTGAGAGTAATCAAATCATAACTTATTATGAATGAAGGGATGAATTTTTAATGGATAAAAAAAAGACAGATGAGTATATACCTGCACTAAAATACCATTGGATGACTCGATTTTATGATCCATTAATTCAATGGGGGAATGCAGGAAAAAAAGTTTAAAACACATTTAGTAAAACAAGCAACTCTCCAACCAAATGAAACGATAATGGATTTAGCTTGCGGTACAGGTACACTTGCACTTTTAATACAGCAATTACAACCTGGTGTGCAAGTAATTGGGGTTGATGCTGATCCTAAAATATTATTAATTGCTAAGGAGAAAATTAAAGAAACTCAAGTTAGTAATATCACATTTGAGGAAGGGTTTTCTGATAAACTTCCCTTTTCCAATAACCTATTTCATCATATATTTACAAGTCTATTTATTCATCATTTAACTCTAGAGATAAAAAAGAAAACATTTAAAGAAGTTCTTCGGACACTCAGATCTGGTGGCCAATTTCATATTATTGATTTTGAGAAGCCACAAAATTGGTTGATGCGTGTCGCTTTTTTCCCTATACAATTTTTAGATGGGTTTGAAACAACTTCAACCCATGTTAAAGGGATTATTCCTAATCTTTTAAAAGAATCTGGATTTGTCTCAATTGAAGAAACTGGTCAATTTTCAACTATCACAGGCACACTAAGGGCATATAAAGCCTTCAAGCCATAAGCTGTTTGATTTTTATTCAGACTTCTTTCATTTTAAGTATGAATTTTTTTATCTTCATTTTACTTTAAAGGTGTGAGTAGCACTGACAATTTTAATAAAGAGAGATGGGAATGACATACATGGAGAAGATTTCACCTTTCAATGCAATTTTGGATATCTGGAAGGTTAAACGAAGCAAACCGGAAGACATTCTACCCCGGCAACAATCTCGTTTAGCCGACCTTATCAGTTTTGCAAGATCGAACTCTCGATATTACGCACAAAAATACAGGGAGTTGCCAGAGCATATCACAAGCTTACAGCAACTCCCTCCGGTCACGAAATCCGAGCTCATGACCCATTTTAATGATTGGGCGACGGACCCAGAAGTCACCATCGAAAGTGTGAAAGAATTCGTATCAGATATGTCGTTAATCGGACATCTGTATTTAGGGCGGTATATGGTTTCGACTACCTCGGGGTCGACAGGTGTGCCAGGGATTTTTATTCAAGATAAAGGTTCAGATACGGTCATGAAATCTTTAGTAGCTTTTCGAGGAATGATAAAATTGAAATGGAGTGACATGTTGAAAATTGTGGTCAAAGGTGGACGAAATGCGGCGGTATGCTCTACAGCCGGACATTTTACAGCATTCTCCACTGCTGAACGCTTGCGCTTAAAACGGCCATCAAATGGAAAAATAAAAGTTTTTTCTATCCACTCCCCCCTTTCCACACTTGTCAAAGAATTGAATGAATATCAACCGGTTGTATTGGGAGGGTATGCAACCGTGATGGAAATTCTGGCAGAAGAACATAAAGCAGGCCGGTTACATATTCAGCCTGTGGCGATCCTTTTAGGTGGAGAAAAGTTATATCCCAATATTCGTGCGAAATTAGAATCTGTTTTCCAAGCTCGCGTTCTAGATATGTATGGAAGTACGGAAGCAACAGCCATGACTTTCGAATGTGAAGAAGGTCATTTTCATGTAAATACCGATTGGATCATCTTTGAACCGGTAGATGAGTATTACCAACCTGTGCCACCAGGGAAGCAATCCCATTCGGTTCTAATTACTAATCTGGCCAACAGAATTCAGCCCCTTATTCGTTATGAATTAACCGACCGTGTCATCATGTCTCTAGAACCATGTAAATGCGGAAGACCATTCCCGGTTATACAAGTCGAAGGGCGAACCGATGACATTTTAAAATTCTCTGCCACCAACGGACAAATCGTCAATATACTGCCATTGGCTTTGAAAACCATTGTCGAGGAAATACCAGGAGTAAAGCGTTTTCAACTGATTCAAACAGCATCGGATCAGTTAACAGTACGTTTAGAAATGGACGAGGGTAATTCAAGAGATCAAGTCTGGGAAAATGTTAGAGAAGCCCTATTAGATTACTTTGCAACACAGGGGCTAATTACCATTTCAATAGAAAAATCTAATGAGTTGCCACAAAGGAACCCTAAAAGTGGCAAGTACCAGCATATTTGGATTGATTATCGTGAATAACCAAATGGTAATGTATCGGGATTTATACAAAGAATAACACGACCAGAATAGTGACTAAAAAGCCGATGATTCCTTAGCGTAGGAAAAGTCGGCTTTCTTCTTGTCGAAAATTGCTTAGCGTATATTTTCCGCGTTTTGTTGGTAGGACCCTTTTTAATAAAATAAAAAAAACTGGCTTAACAGGATTTTACATCAAAGAAGTGCGAGATTTAAAGTTTACATACTATACATGACTAATATGTGCAAACCTTTAGTTTGTATAACTTTTTTCAATTTAGGTCTTGATAAATAATGAACCATCCGGAATATCTACCTGGAAACTATTCAGGGAATTTAAAACTGACCTCATTTTTTAACTATACTATAATAATTAGAGGATAAAATGTTCAATATACGACCATTCAATTCTCTTTTTTTGTATATTAAAATGATTAAGAAGATTTAAGAAAATATGTCTACTATGTTTAATATAGGGGGCAAGTTTAATAAATGAGGGTTCAAGAAGTTTTCCTAGAGAAACAGCAAAAGATACATGCTCATAGATGGTGAGGGAGGTTAGTTCCATAAGGAAATGGATTATTTTACACTTATGAATAATTACTCTTTATTGTTATTATTTTTTTAAAGGTTCAAATTATTTTTTATTTGATATCGTTAATTCACCATTAAGGAATGTGATTTACTGTGAGAGCAATAAATTCAATTAACTTCGTTACAAAGTTATTAATTTTATTAATTTTTTTCTATTTTAATACATATATTTGTTTTTATGCAAAAGACAAAACAGAATGCATAGTTACTGCCTGTATAGGTATCTTTCTAGTGATTTTAGTGGCAACTATTGGATTTCTTCTAAATAAAAAATAATCGATGGAAAGCAGGAAAATAGAAGAAACTCGTCAAAAACAGCCTTTACTCCCGTTGAGCAAAGGCTGTTTTAGGGATAGATTCTCTCAATCCTTTCCCAATTATTAAAATTGCTGAAAGAATCTTTCAGCAACAATTTCTTTTACGCAACAATTTCTTTATTTATTGTACTTCCTGATGCTGAAAGATCATTTATGATATCCTGGGCCACCTTATCTAATTCAAATATCATTAATTCTAAATCATCGACAGTTGCCTTCTCGAATATAGTTCTTGATTTGTCAGGGACTAACAAACCAGTTCTATATGATTTATTGTCATAAACATTTTTCAAAAATGAAAGGGAGTTTGTAATAATCCTCAACGGTGATTGGCCAACTAAGTAAGAAGAATTATCCTGGTGATACATAAGCGCAGCAATATCATAACTACTGAGATTAATTTTTGCATCACCGTCAGCCTTTAATGTCTTTAATAATCTCACAACCTTTTTATAATTTGTTGCTGTTTGAAGATCTTTATCATTCAGAAGCTTATTATGATAAAAAGGTGTGTTTGCTAATCGTGCTTTATTATGATAATCCAGGATCTTGACCCCTCGATGGTATTCTTCTTTCGTTTGATTATACAAATTTGTGTTATACCAGTTTGATGGTACTACATCGACTTTTCTTCTTAAGGAGCCTCCTTGTAACCCAATTGATTTCGCACCTGAGTTATCAACGTCTGCTGCCGGAAAAGCACTTGACAGAATAGAATAACATTCCTCTCTCAGTTCACATAAATCCTTCACCGGATCTCCTGCATACGGATATGTAGGTTTTTGAGGGGCTTCCAGTGAATAGAAACCTGAATGCAGCGTTAATACATCAATATCGCTGTGGGCCTTGATATGTGTATTATTGGTGACTGATCCCTGATATCGAAACTCAACATCAAAACCACTGTCTTTAAGTTTTGAAAGTTGATTCTTTACTCTTTCCCCTTCTGCAATTGTATTATGGGTATACTTTAAATCAACCGGATTCATTGCACCGATTACGTACTTTATAGTGGAAGACTCTTTTAGTTCTTCATAGGATTCCTTTATTACTTCATACTCACCAAATTCGGACTTAATTAACTCGCCATCTTCTTGTCTTCTTTTTTTAAGGTTATCCAACCTTTTAGAGTAGTCAAAATTCCCCATTTTTTTTCTTTCCTCCTATTCAACTTCATATCCCCATAAGATTGTCTATCTTTCATGTTATTAAAATAGCAGCCTTCAGCTGTTTTTCCATCCTCGCTAAAGGTTAAAATGCAATACCCATCATGTTTTCTTAGATCCTTATCTGAGTTAGCACTTGGATTATTTTCATAATGATATGATAACTTATATCCCATCCCTGCATAGTACTTAATTCCACCCGTGGTACTTAATGAACTAGAATCGGAATTTTTAGTTTTTAAAGTAATCAAGATTTTGTCCCATCTTTGCCTTATAGTTATAGTTCCATCCCACTTAAATTGTTTATTCAATCTAATGTTATTTGATAGTCCGGAACATTCCCATACACCATCTAAATTTGGAAAGTTAAAGATTTTCTGGAACAGAGGGACTTTCCAAACTAAGAGATTAAACAATAGATAGAGTGCGTAAAATAAAGTCACACCACTTAGAGAGATAGTAGCAACAATGGGGGCATTAAGGACTTCTTGAACCCAAGGTTGGATACGATTTGATACCAGGCTAGATAAACCCATAGATGCCATTGCAATCCCAAATAATATCTTGTGTTTAGGATGGTCAATCACAGTATACTCATGCATAAAAATCCCCATTCTTTATTGTTGTTTTAACTTAATGATTACTAATTTAATAGTACTTTATTCACAACTAAAAGACTAGTTAAAATTGTTCGTTTTTCCATTTCATAACAAATTAAACTTTTTGGGTTCACTTCACAATTTAGTGGCCTTCTTTTCTATAATAAGGTTTTGTACTAAATAATTAAGTTATTGAAAATAAGGGTCATAACTAAAGACTAATAAAGTGTCGGGTTCCGAATTAATTAACTTTAGATAGCCTTGCTACACGATATTGTAGCAGGCTGTAACCTTTTAAAATTAAATTAACTTTCTACACTTCTTTCTGATCGTACATTCATTTCGCTTTGATGAGTGTATTCCCGACTAAATTTAAGTTTTTTTATTTTTTTTTATTTAATCAGAAAATTTAAGTATACTTCTGTGAAAGGGGTGATGTTAATGAATAATTTGTTAATCAATAAAGATGATTTTATAAAAGAGATTATGATTGAGGATGTTTATATACTTAAATGGAAAATACCAAATTCTGTTCTCTTGAAAAAAAGGTTATATGGTGTAGCAAGAAAAGATATAGAAATCGATACAGTATATATGAACTTTAGTATCCGTGGTGCAGCATATACTTTTTACACTCACAGCTATGTGTTTCAAAAAGGCCTTTGGTTTGAACCTGGACTGTTGATGGGTTACCTTAAATTCAAAAAAAATATAGATAGGTCATTAGATGAAAAACACTTAGAAAGATTGAATAAATGTCCTCTTACTGGAGAGGAATATATTCCATTAAAAAACGTAACAAGAATACCTATATATCATCAAACAGACTATAAATCAGCTTTTAAACACCGTTCTAGTGCTTTTGTAGAAGAGTATTATAACAAGGAGGGAGAATACTTAGATGAAGAATTTTTCTTTTCAATATTAAGTTCGCGTGGCTTTGATATAGAAGAGGTGCGTTTGATAAACTGTAATGAACAGCAATAATGCAAAAAACTCGTCAAATCTAGACGAGTTTTTTTATTTTTATATTCTCTAGTTTTTTTACTTTTATCAAAGTATCTCTTCTCTGTTTCGTTGTAATCTTCACTCAATATAATCTATCAGTTTTAGCTAGGGTAAAGAGATTTAATCTGTGATGCCTTTATATTTAATCAGTAAATCATTAGATAAGAATCTCCATAGAATCTGCATATTTATCAATAAAGACATTTAATTAAATGAGTACCCATAAAATGATAAAAAATAAAATTAAACAGGAAAGGAAGATCTTTTTGTGAAAAAGAGGGTGAAAATAAGTCCTGTATTTTTCCTTTTAATGCTCATGTTACCTACTTTATATCTAGAATCGTCTTATTTGGATTCTTTGTATAATACTGACCCCCTTTTTATGGACAAGAAAGTGTAAATGAAAGTGAACCAGCTATGGCTGAATCTAAAGAACAAAAGGAAGAACCATTACTCTTTGAATTAGATGAAAGGCTTATTGATAAAGATGTCATTGATGGTTATCTTGTAGATACTTATCGTGAATATGAACTCTACAAAGATAAGAGTGGAAAGGTTATAAAAGTTATTCCAACATCAAACTACAATTATATTCGTTATAAAATATACAATTAATACTCTTGTAATGATTGGATAAATGACCTTAGAGTTGTCATCTGGATGTCTCGAAAGAATTCTAAGAAAATAGGACTGAGAAGGAATAAAGAGTTTATCTTTGGGGGTAGGAAGTAAGTGATGAGGCAGATATATATAATTTTTGGAAGATTTCCATTGAACAAAAATAAAAGATTCTAGATTACCCATTTATATTTAATTGGGGAAAAGGAGTGATTATATGAACAATAGAAAAAGATATATAACTACTCCCATCAGGTACATGGCAATGGTGCTTTTTGGAATGATACTAACCTTTTCATTAGTAGCTTTTCTCGTCACATCCCCATTAAATTTCACTTCCAGAACTGTAAATGGCATAATTGGCAACTCTGCTATAGATCAAGTATTAATATTGGCATTGAACAGTGAGAATCATTACTTTTATCAAAAGCAAAGTATGAATTCACCATCCCTGATGGAATTATCTTTTGAATCCATGACAAATTTTAAAATAAATGACACTCGCACATTGCTTGGCCTGGAACTACCAGGCTTATCGATCTATAACACGGAAATCGCTGTGGCGGGGAAAGGAACCAATATAACAAATTTGCCGGTTGAATCAGGGCCACCATTAGATATTTACCTTAAAGATAGAGAAATTGCCGAAGAGAATTTAAAACAACCAGAAGAGGATGGAAAACAAGAAGATGCAATAAACCCACAGGAAAAGTCTGTATATATTTATCATTCACATAGTTGGGAGGCTTTTCTCCCTTTTATAAAAGGGGCAACAACACCAAATGAAGCTGTTAGTTCTGATCAAAGGGCCAATGTCATTGCTGTTGGCGATTTATTAAGCCTTGAATTAATTAACAAAGGGATAGGGGTAGAGCACAATACAGAAAACATGGCTGCAAATTTAAAAAGTAAAAAATTGGACTACAGGAGCTCATACAATTTAACTCGTAAAGACGTTCAGGAAGCAATGGGATTTAACGATAAATTAAAAATACTGATTGATATCCATAGAGATTCACAACGTAAAGCAGTCACAACAACTACTATTCAAGGTAAAGAGTATGCAAGGCTGTTTTTCATTGTTGGAAAAGAGAATAAAAATTACGAGAAAAATTTAGAATACGCAAAAAAAATCAACAAAAAATTTGAGGGAAAATATCCTGGACTAAGTCGTGGTATTTTCATAAAAGGGAAAGACGAGGGTAATGGGATATACAACCAAGATATTTCCGATAAAGCCTTATTGATTGAATTTGGTGGAGTTGATAACAATTTAACTGAACTTTCCAATACCATTAAAGCATTTGCAGAGGTTTTTAGTGATAACTATTGGGAAGCGGAGGAAGTGAATGGATAAGATAGTGAAACGTTCCCATATTATTTTGATGTTAACATTTGCCATTACGTTATGGATGTATAATTTTTTCGGTTTATCTAGCTTTGTCATAGCCTGTTTTGGTACGGGCATGACCATAGCGACAGTAAATTTGGTTTCCGAGGAGATATCACGAAAATAAAAAAAATATGGCTTATGGAGGTAGTGAAAGGGGTATTTTTATTAGCAAATTCAAAAAGCTGAGAAATCTTACTATATATAAAATCTTCGGAATCACAAAATTATATTCCTTAATATTCCCTTACTAGAATAATCTTCAGTTAGTACCATATCCATAATTTCTACACATGTTCATGACAAGATATTTACTTAATTATCCGAGGAGGGATACTGTGTTTAAAAGTTAAGGGTAACATTGAGCTTATCCATTATTTTAGCGACATTTCTTGCATTGGGGGCTTGTTCAAATAATGACGAAGAGAAGAACGGCAAGGGCGAGAAGGTAGAAGATATGAATAATATGGATCATGAAAATATGGATATGGATAAAGATAAATAGAAATTAAACATTGAGGGTTGAAGGTAAGTATTCAATTTCCAAAACTATAAAAGCGTGAAGAGACAGTCCATTTTATTAGACTTATCTTCATGCTTTTTTTTGTATCCTTTTGGAGAAATACTAAAAAAATGTGTGAATGGATTTCATATCTAAATTCTTTCATTTTATATTACAATACACAAACTATTGTTAATACTATATTACAAAAGTTAGTTCTCCATAATTTCTTCATATTTTTGCTCTAACATAAACGGTGATGTAGCTTGCTAAATAAATAAGGAGTAGAAATTTTTATGATTATAAAGGACGCAATAAGAGAAGTAGGTATACATTCTGATAAGAAAACAGTGCCTCTCATTGACAATAGATTACGTAGAGTTATGAAGAAAATATTGGTTTTTTGCTTGATTACCATAACATTGAATATCCCTTTTTATTCTAAGGTACTAGCAGCGGATTTTAAAAATTCACCTCATGTTAATAGTGAAGCGGTTATTTTAATGGAAGAAAAAACGGGACGAGTCCTTTATGAAAAGAATGCGGACTTGAACATGTACCCGGCGAGCCTAACCAAGGTGGCAACGGCCATCTATGCAATAGAAAAGGGGAATCTAAACGATATCGTTTCGGTTAGTAAAAATGCTAGGAACGTGGATGGAACAAGGGTTTATTTAGAAGAAGGTGAAAAGGTGCCATTGAAAAAACTGGTACAGGGTTTACTTATTAACTCTGGAAATGATGCAGGTGTGGCCATTGCAGAGCACATGGATAGTTCAGAAAAGGCATTTGCAACAACCTTGAACAAATATGTGTGGGGAATTGGACTACAAGATACTAACTTTGAAAATCCACACGGTTTATTTAATCCCAAACATACAACCACTGCACGTGATCTAGCAAAGATTACACAATATGCCATGAAAAATGAAGAATTTCGTGAAATCTTTGGAACGAAAGAGCTGAAGTGGGAAGGAGTGGCTTGGGAAACCACTCTTTTTAACCACCATAAATTAATGAGAGAACGACCATATGAAGGGGTAACAGGAGGTAAGACTGGCTACGTCGACCAGTCTGGCCAAACTTTAATTACAACAGCCACGAGAGAAGGGATGTCGGTAATTGCTGTAATATTGAAAGGGCAGACACAAGCTGTGTCCTATAACGATACAATTGAGCTTTTAGACTATGCCTTTACAGGTTTTAAAGTTATCGATATCCCTAAGGGAAAAGAATTTAAGACTAATAACAATACGTTCGTTACTGAGGCTAATAAATCCTTTCCTATATCAAAAAATGAAAAAGTCAGAGAAGACATAACGGGTGCTGGGGTTCTTGAAATCAGGAATCAAGACCAGGCTCTTATTGCTTCCTTTCAGTTAAATAAGGCAAAAAAGCCTGAAACGATTGAAGGCCGGCAAAAAGAAAAACAAGATGAAGGTTTAAACCCAAAAAAATATTCTTATTATCATATTGTTTCTTTACTTTTAGGTATTTCAATACTTTGCTTCTTCTTCAGATTTAGAAGAAACAAAAAGCGTTTCAAAAAATACTGTTAGAATTTTATTCCCTGTGGTTAATCCAATAAATTCTTTGTATCGAATAAAGAAAGAGTCGAATTAGATGAAAGTTGTTTATGTGTACTTATTTAACAATCTCCACAATTTCTCCACATTTTTTTTTATAATAACTCGATAAAGGTCAGAGAATTTATTCGAAGAACAGTTTACTACAGCCTTGTGAGGGTTCTTTTCGCTGATATAGAGTTAACACCTTAAATATTTTCTCATTTCAATTAGGGGACTGATAGTGTTGAGTAATAATGTTATAATCAAAGACATTTTAAAAATTAATTTAAACGGACAATTATATATTCCAAAAGCTATTCGTAATTTCCTGCCATTTAAGGAAGGGGAAATGGTTTCTGTATATCAAAAAGGCAGCGACATAATTATTGAAAAGAGTCTGAAAGAAAATATTTATAATAATTGTGTCTTTCACTTTGGTGGAATTACGATCCCTGCTGAAATCAGGAAACTACAGAAGATAGACCACAAAAGCTTACTTGCGATGGAACTTTCAATTGGTGGGGAAAAGCTAATACTCCGAAAATGAGTGCGTAATCGTTCTCACTATTTCCTATAAGGCCTAGTGACAGGGTAGCTGCTCTAGTCTGCAGGATTACTTCCATCCAATAAAAGTAATTTAATTGTTAAATAAGGTAATAAAAAAGAAATGACAATAGGAAAAAACAAAAATAAACGCATTGAAATTACCCTGTGAGTCCTAATTCATCGCAATAAACGTCTGCTTCAATAAAACAATTTCTCATATCTGCCTCACTATCCAATTCACCGAGAATATTATACACTGTCTTTTCTAACGCATCGACAGTTGTGTAGGGGACGTATATTATATACTCGTTAGCTATGATCTCCATTTTGTAATATCTTTTAGGAACTGTTCGATACTTTCTCTTACTTTCCCTTTGCCACGTACAAATTTATTGTTATTTTCTATTCGCAGCCCCATTCTTATTTTTGCAGTGTTTTCTAGATCAATTTGAGCTGGTTTCTCTTTGCCTTTCCGTGTTGTTCGTATGAAACGATACAATGTTGCTTGACTTATCTCGGGAATTTCCACAATCTGCTAATGCTGTATTCCTTAAAGTGATATAGATTTAGAGCTTTATTTATCTGTTTTTCTTTCACTTTTGGACGGCCGCCATTTCTTCCTCTGGCTCTTGCACTCTCTAAACCCTATTTTGTTCGTTGAGCAATTAGATCTCTTTCGAATTGGCTGAATGCTTGAAATACAGTAAGCATAAGTTTACCTTGTGGTGTATTCGTATCAAAATTCTCTTTTATGCTAATCAATTTAACATTTTTACTTTCAAAGTACTCAACTAACTCTATCAAATCTTTTGTACTTCGACCTAATCTCGGAAAACTCTCTACAACGATTGAATCTCCGGGTCTAACTTTATCCTTTAATCGAATAAGTTCGGGTCTATTCGTTTTTGTACCTGACATTTTCTCTGTTAGTATTTCGGTGCAGTTGTATTTGCTCAACAAATCTAATTGCACAATCAAATCTGTTGCTTGGTACTAACTCTTGCATATCCATAAGTGTAATGTATTGTACTCCCACCTTTTGATAGTACCAACCTTATCATTAAAAGGTGTTATTGTTAATTTGTTTTTGATAATAGTTTTGATAACGAATGGACAAGGATTTTACGATCAAAAAATTTAGAAAGTTACGTTTATCAAATGAATTCTACAGATTTTTCATCAACAATTCTCCAAATTTATAAAATTAATTTACTTTTATTAATTCCATAATTTCTGCATATTTTTTTGTTACAGTCTTTTTATAATAAACAGAGGGAGGAAGTAAGATGAAATCGAAATTATGGATTTTTACATTATTAGTAAGTGCAGCCATCATTGGCGGCTGTAGTGCGAGTGGTTCTGATTCTGATGGAAATTCAATGGACAATTCCAATATGACCGAAGAAGAAATGGCAGATATGGAAGGCATGGATCATTCCAACATGACTGAAAAAGATATGGCTAATATGGAAGGTATGGATATGGAAAATGGCGATGCAGGCCATACAAATCAATTAGCATTAAATAACTCTACTGGAGAAAATGAACTTGCAATTCCGCCATTAGTTGAACCAAAGGATGGAATTGTTGATATTACTGCTCAACAAGGAACAACTGAAATATTTAAAGGAGTTCAAACAGAAACTTTAGGATATAATGGTTCATTCTTAGGACCGGTTATTCGTATAAATCAAGGTGAAAAAGTAACATTTAGAACAGGGAATGAGATGTCGGAACCAACAACGTTTCACTGGCATGGAGTCGAGATACCTGGAGAAGGCGATGGTGGACCACATCAAGTAATACAACCTGGTGAAGCTAAAGATGTTGAATTTACAGTAAATCAAGGTGCTGCGACATTATGGTTCCATCCACATCCAGTAGGTGCCACTGCAGAACAAGTATATAAAGGTTTAGCAGGTTTCATTTATGTAGAAGATGAAAATTCTAAAAAACTTAGGTTACCCGATGAATATGGGGAAAACGATTTTCCAGTAGTATTCCAAGATAGACAATTTACTGAGGAAAAACAATTCGATTACCAAGCTGTTCTTAATGAAGATGGTACAATTGGAGATACATTATTAATTAATGGTACGTTGAATCCAAAACTTACCGTTGGGAAAGAAAAAGTTCGTTTACGTTTATTAAACGGCTCAAATGCGCGTAACTATACTTTTAAATTAAATACAGGAGATTCATTCAAACAAATTGCAACGGATGGTGGTTTGGTGAATGAAGCAAATGAGATGAATGAAATTACATTAACTCCAGGTGAAAGAGCAGAAATTATTGTAGATTTTTCAAAATATAATGCAGAAAGTGACATTGCTCTTGTAAATGAAGAGGATACAATTTTATTACCATTCAAAATCGAAGGACAAAAAACAAACTCAATTGAGATTCCGGAAACATTAAATGATTATATAGTTACAGAAGAGGAAAAAAATCTACCTGTTACGAAAAAACTGGAGCTATTCGGTATGGGAAAAATGGTATATATTAATGGAAAACAATTTGATATGAACCGTATTGATTTCACGCAAAAACAAGGTGAAACAGAAATTTGGGAAATATATAACAAGCCTGATAAGATGGGTGGTATGACTCATCCATTCCATATTCATGGTACACAATTTAAAATTGTTTCAATCGATGGAAAAGAACCACCAATAAGTCAGCAAGGATGGAAGGATTCCATTGGAGTTGAAGCTGGAAAAACAGTAAAATTGGCAGTGAAATTCAATAATAAAGGTGTCTATATGTTCCACTGTCATATTCTTGAACATGAAGAAAATGGTATGATGGGTCAAGTTGAAGTTATTTAATTAAGCAAACCCCTCTAATTAAATATAGATTAATCTCCAAGTTGAATTGAGTTGATCATTCGAGTTGTAGATTTTTTATAAATGATAAGCTTATCTTTAACTGATATGAACTAAACTGTCAACCCACCACACCCAAATGGTTTTAAATGGGGTTTCATTCAGAAATGGATACAATCCTAAAAGTTGAAAAGGAAAACCTCAAAGACTTGGCACGAAGGCAAAAATGCTGACGGTGGTATGCAAACTGATATGCGTGGGTTGGCTACCACATTTCTTTCCATCCGTCACGGAGCTGCCTCGGACTAACGGCGACGCACGTTCAGTTCTTCGAACCTAGTGCATAGTTGAAGATGAGGGTTCTTCTTACCTCGATTTTGCCTCCGAGCCAAATCTTCAATTCTTCAAATACAAAATTACAAAAAATATAACAAAGTCATGAATTATATATTAAGAAGAACCCTACAGCCATCAGAAAGAATGCCTAATAAATAGGGAATTCATGTAATAAGGGAACCGTGTTCTAAACAAAATTGGTTGCAAACCTTCCTAATTTATAGGCGGGCTTAAATAACCTAAATAGGAGTTGAGGACAATGATGGATGGAATGATGGGTGGTACTTCTATGATGGGAATGTGCATGATGATGTTCGTTGGATTCCTTCTTTTGATCCTGATCAATGCAGTGATCGTTTACTTAGTTGTTCGCTCCTTGATGAGAAATAGCAAAGTGACAGATCATCCACTCAAGTTATTAAAAGAGCGTTATGCCAAGGGTGAAATTAATGAAGAAGAGTATGAACAGAGACGGAAGGTATTAAATAAAAAGTAGATATCCTACAGCCTAAGAGATAACATAAGGTATTAAAAATAAAGCTTTTCCTTTAGTGTTTTTTTATATAGATACACTGATTTCTACCAAAAGAGTTAGGGATTTCCTAACTCTTTCTCTTTTTTTTAGAATCTCTTTATGAAATAACTAAACAAAGGGAATTTTATACTGAAATGTTTTTACTACTAAAAATGAAAATAATGAAAAAAGAATAGGGTTGGTGAAAAATGGAGAAAACCGTTTTGGTTGCTGATGATGATCGGGATATCGTAATGCTAATCACAGAAAGCTTAAAATTTGAACAATTTATAGCGATACCGGCATATAGCGGAAGAGAAGCCTTATCTATTTTGAGAGAAAACAAGATTGATTTTGTTGTTCTTGATATCATGATGCCGGAAATAGACGGGTTAGAAGTTTGTAGGAATATCAGAAGTGAATACAACATCCCCATTCTGTTACTAAGCGCTCGCAACAGGGATATGGATAAGATTATCGGATTGGAAATAGGAGCTGATGATTATATGACTAAGCCGTTTAGCATACAAGAGCTTACGTCGCGAATTAAAGCTCATTTCAGAAAGGTGGATCGCTTGTATAAGGAATGGAATAGTCTCACTCAAGATAAGGATATGAATACTCAAGCTTATAGTTCGTCGCTTGTTTTGAATGAAAAGACGTTCGTCGCTTCTTTAAATAATCAACGGCTGGACCTGTCGACAAAGGAATTCCAGATTTTATCCTTTCTGAAGAACCACCCTAATAACGTATTAACCCGCGAACAAATTTATGAGAACGTATGGGGAGACGACTACGGAGAATTAAACACCGTTACGGTGCACATCAAGAATATCCGGAAAAAGCTCGGCGCGAAGTACGATTTTATAAAAACTATCTGGGGTGTCGGATACAAATATGTTGAAGGGAACGAGTGAACATGAAGCTGAAAATCAAGATTCCTTTACTGTTTCTGCTGCTTTTTGTGCTGATCAACATTATTATTATTTTATATTTGATATCTTTAGTAGAAGTAACAGATGAAGGGCAAATGCATATGTGGCTAAGAAATGTATTTAGTCCGATTCATCTACAAATGCTTCTGTTTCTATGTATGTTAACCGGATTAATATTTGTTGTTTTAACCGTTTATCTTCATTTCAACATTACCAAACCGATACAGATCCTTAATTCAAGGCTATCAAAAGTAACTATCGGTCATTCTCGCACCTCTCTGCAATCAAGAAGGAACGATGAAATCGGAGAACTGTACAATCATTTTAATGAGATGGAAGAAAGGCTTTATCAGGCACATAAAGAACAGGTCAATATGATTGATGCCATCGCCCACGATTTAAAGACTCCGCTCACGACAATTAGCGGATTTATGGAATTGCTCACGATCCAGAAACATATTTCAGAAAGAGAAAAGCAGGAATACTATAAGCTTATTATCCAGAAATCAAAGCACATGGTGGGATTGATTGACGCTTTCTCTGTTTTTTCGAGGGATGAGTTTACACTTGAAACTATTGATATGAAACAGGTGGAGGTACATAGTCTTTTTGAAAACATCGCTGATGAATATGAAACTGAATTATCGGGGCTTGATTATAAACTGAAATGGGACCATTCCTTCAAACCGAACCAGCTTATAATGGTTAATGAACATATGATACGGCGAGTGTATGGGAATCTTTTCAGTAACGCTTTAAGATACGGTGAAAAGAATGATCTAAATGTCTATATGAGCGGGTATACGCGGAGAGACTATGCATATTTTCAAATTGAGGATGATGGCGTGGGAGTGCCGGATCAGCAGATGTCTTCTCTGTTCCATAAATTTTTTACGGTCGATAAGTCCAGACAAATGGATAATGGTGGTAGTGGGCTAGGCCTAGCCAGTTGTAAATCGATAATTGAACATCATGGTGGAGAAATTAGTGCTTTTCATTCAAATTATGGAGGATTGGGAATTCGGTTTAGCCTTCCACTTGTAGCATAACTATTTGTGATAAAAACTTTCAGTTGAAACTGAAGGTTTTTTTACTTGCCACTTTATAATTTTTTAGATTTGCTTTATAACTTTTTATTTTCATTTTATTAGTGTTTTATTTTGCCCGTTTACAATATGTTTAACGGTATGCATATAAAGCAATTTGGGATATTTCATAAATAGATCAAGTAAAAAGAGGAGGATTTTTTAATGAATAAATTACCAAACTCCAACCGTAACGGCAATGACACCGGCACTGAGGATCGACCACCTAGGACACCACGCTGGGTGAGGGTGTCTGGAACTATTGCAATCGTCCTTGTCCTGCTAATTGTCATCCTGAAAATCACCGGCTTCGGTGGTAACCATGGTCCTGGTCGCCACATACCTGGGGGGGAGCCGGCTGAACAGATAGAGAGAGATGCGTCTGGTGGTGACGCACCTGAACATACACCTACTGGAGGTGGCCATTGATGATCATGACACCCCTCCTACGCAAGTTCGCGCTTACCGCACATATCTCAGCTTCAGTAGGCTGGATAGGTGCAGTCGTATCCTACCTTGCGCTCGCCGTAGTCACTCAGACAAGTAAGGATGTTCAGCTGGTGCGTTCCGCCTATATAGCGTTGGAACCGATTACGGGGTACGCCCTCGTTCCGTTAGCTTTCGCCTCTCTACTTACTGGGCTTATCATGTCACTAGGCACCCCGTGGGGATTGTTCCGGCACTATTGGGTCATTTTCAAACTTATGCTTACCGTTTTGGCTACAATCATTTTGCTGGGATTCACACAGTCAATTAGCGGCATGGTCGGCGTAGCAGCGGATCCGAAAACCTCTTTGACAGTTCTTCGCGCAATGGGGGCAGGCATGAACCATGCCGTTGGTGCTCTAGTGGTGTTGCTCGTGATTACGACACTGTCGGTGTACAAGCCTCGAGGCATAACAAGGTACGGGTGGCGTAAGCAGCAGGAGAAACGTAATGTTCTACAACCGTAGGTGCAGCATCTCCTGCTCGACGTGACCAATATACCTTATTATCCAATTTGTGTGTTAACAAATTATTCGGAAAAAAGCCGCATTTCATTAGAAATACGGCTTTTTATTTTAGCCTAACTCTATTCAGATAAGCAGGTTATCCGAGACTAATACAATTACCTGAAGGAAAAGAATAATCAGCTTGCTCAATCTTTTTAACCTTAAATATTCTCGATTGTAGAGGAACAACAAATGTTTTACGTTCTTAGCTTTATAAATTGTTAAAATAAAAAATCATGAAAAATAGAGGAAGTAGAATTTCAAGTAATTAGGGGATGTAAAAGTGCTTTTTTGGAATTTTCCATAAAATAATGATTTACTCACACAGGTAATTAAGGCTTACTTTAGTTTTTTTCATAAATTCTGCAAATTTAACGTGTAAAATAACCTCAAGAATTAATAATAAGAAATGGAGGATGTAGGATGGGGTGCTGCAGCAAACGAAAAACCAGGAAAAAGGAAAGGATTTCACCTGTGTTTTTTTTATTATATGGTCCGTATTTATTATTTTGATAGCCTACTTTACTAATGTAATTTAGAATGTTTCGGACACTGTCAAGGAGAGTCCAAAATGGACAATAAAAAAATTCAGTTTTTTTAGCTATGAGATTTGGAGGGAGTATTGTGAAGAAATTACTAAGCGGTATATTATTATTTGCTTTATTATGGACTTTTGTTACTACAATTAATAAGGAAAATAGCCTAAACACTTCCGCAGAAAATTTAAATAAAATGGAAGAGGCTCCCCAAGTAAATTTTAAGAGACCTAGTTTTACACTAAAGGCGTTAGATGGAAAAAAATACTCTACGTCTGATGTATCAAAACCTTTAGTGATTAATTTTTGGGCCTCATGGTGTGGCCCATGTAAAATAGAAGCGCCGGAGTTAGTAAAATTAAACGAAAGATACGGGGAAAAGGTACAAATTTATGCTGTAAACATCACATCAGGTGACTCTATAGATGGTGCTCGATCTTTTGCTGAAACCTATGGATTTAAATTTCCAGTCTTACTTGATGTTGATGATGCCGTGTCTAAAAAGTATCATATCCAAGCTATTCCAACTACCTTTTTTATCAATAAAGATGGAATTATTGTTGATCAAATTATGGGTTTTGCTGGAGAAAAAATATTTGAAGAAAAATTTCAAAGATTAGTCGAAAATGAGGTTAATTAAATGGATGACGTCATAAATGTAGGGCCCTTTCTATTACAATATAAACTGCTTATAATCATCATTAGCGGAATAGCCGGTTATCTTATATTAGACTTTCGATTTAGGTACATAAAAAATCCCTTTAGGAAACAAGTGACAGACATATTTTCTGGGGCAGCATTTTTACTTTTATTCACTTGGAAATTTGGTCCTGTTCTTTTCCAACTAACAGAATTATTTCAAAATCCCTCTCTTATTTTGTATACAAATGGCAACGATAAGTCATTTATATTAGGTGGTATATTAACAATTCTGTACTTATACATCAAGTCGAGAAAAATGATGATTGCATTAATGGAGCTTTTTGATTATTTATTTATCGGTATTCTATCCTCTTTATTTCTATACAATCTTTTCAATCCCATCTATGGATACTCAACGAATCTTCCTTGGGGGTTATCTATGGCTGATTCATCCATTAAATATCATCCCATACATCTGTATTTCGCAATTGTATTTGGGATATTCTTATTTATTGCTTTTAAAACGGATCTTAAAAAAAGTCATGGGGAGCTTTCTAGGAAAACGGCCATTATTCTTGGGGCTTGTGGAATGTTTTTTTCTTTCCTTTCTCCTCAAGAAATTATAAGTTTACAATTATCCTTATTGCAATGGATATCCATACTATTAATAATCGTAGGTATTGTTAATAAGACAGAAAAAGAAATAGTACGTACAATCTCAGTGGATAAAGCACCCTGAAAAAATAAACTTGAATACTATTCGTTTAGTTTATGCTTATCTAACTTTATCATTTACCAATGACCCTTATGTCTTTATAAGGGTTTTTTGTTTGTAAAACGAACTGGGGAAATTAATAAACTTCATAAATTCTGCAAACTTATTCTGTATACTAATCAAATAAAAAAATCAAAATACAGGGGGACGAAATACATTGGAAAACGAAAAACTGCCTCTCGACCCAATAGCATTAAGTTTGGGACCTATAGAGATTCACTGGTATGGATTAATCATCGCGGCAGCAGTTTTAATTGGCTTGTTGCTGGCAATGAAAGAATCTGAAAAAAGAGGACTTAATAAGGAAATATTTATGGACTTAATTCTTTACGCGGTTCCTATATCCATCGTTTCCGCTCGAATCTATTATGTACTGTTTGAATGGTCTTATTATTCAAAGTATCCAGAACAGATTATTCAAGTATGGAACGGTGGCATTGCTATTCACGGAGCCCTAATTGGGGCGTTCGTAACAGCATACTTTTTTTCAAGGGTTAAAAAGGTTTCTTTTTGGAAGATTGCTGATATAGCTGCACCTAGTCTTATCCTTAGCCAGGCGATCGGTCGATGGGGAAATTTTATGAATCAAGAGGCATTCGGAGAGAATGTAAGCAGGGGCTTCTTAGAGAACCTAATGCTTCCCGATTTTATCATTAATCAAATGTATATAAATGGTGTTTATCATCATCCCACCTTTTTATATGAGTCACTATGGAATGTAGCAGGGTTTCTATTCTTACTTTTATTAAGAAGAACCCATATCCGTCATGGGGAAATGTTTTTGTCTTATCTAATTTGGTATTCATTTGGAAGGTTTTTTATAGAAGGAATGCGTACAGACTCGCTTATGCTATTTGATGTAATCAGAATGGCTCAACTCATGTCCCTTGTACTAATTTTAGGTTCCATTATCATTATGATAATTCGAAGGAGAAAGGGCCTAGCCGCAAAAGAATACCTGGATTCTTGAAGAGATGAATTGAATTTGCCTTGTCAAAGGGTCATATTTTTAAGCGAATTTTTGATAAGTGCATGTGAAGAGGCAGGATTTACGAATCTGCCTCTTTTTTGAATAGAAAAACAAAAACTTAAACGTCGGTACGCTTCCTTTTTATCAACCAATTAATCATCAATATCATCAATGAAACAATAAATAAGGCAATTTTCCCTTCAGCTTCCCAGGATAACACTTCTTTAACGGAGTATCCTTCAATTAGCATTGCTGGAATTTTTCCTATAGCACTAGCTAATGTAAAGTGAAGTGTGCTGATTTTACTTAGGGCTGCTCCGAGATTGATCAATCCGGATGGTATAAATGGAAAAAGCCGAAGAGCTACAATTAATATAGCTGCCTCTTTCCCTTTTGAACGCATGAGTTTATTTAGATATTTTGAATTTGAAGGAACATGATGTTTCACATATTTAAACCCTTTTCTATATAAGAGAAAGCTCATGCCAGCACCCAAGCACTCTCCAATATAGGAAATGAAAATCCCTGTTTCAAATCCATAAAAAGTAATATTACTAGCTGTTAAAAAAAAACTGGGTATTACTCCGAATATACTTATAACAATATTAATGAGAATGCTCAAAAAAATTGAAAATATTCCCCACTGTGAAAACCAATTTAAAACTAATTCTTCCATCCTTGTACCATTCCTAGTCATATTACATTTTATAATCCGACCAATTAATCAAGACTTTCCTTTCCACATGTGTACAGTACAGAGACCAGCTGAAAGCATTTATTGAATTCTTCATTTATTTTGTCTTTAGGATTATTGAATAAACCCATCCCATGTACTTTAATTAGAACCTTAAAAAGAAATCATAAGAAATAAATGTGAAGAAAGTTTGCAGACTTTATCAAGATTCTAAGGACTTTTACATTTACTACATTATCCTAGCTATATCTGTCTTTTATAAGTATTTTTTATGGTTGTTTTCAATAGATATGTACAAACATACTTTTTAGGGAGGAATCCTCTTGTCTCATTCCCTGCTTTGGATATTAATTGTTTCAGTTGGATTGTTGGTAGGCATCTTCATATTGTGTGCTGTTTTGTACAAACAGATTAGACTCATGTCGGGTATGATGGTCTCTATGGCTACAGGAATGGTTAGTGGAATCGTTGGTGGTACCATCATTGCCATATACCAATCAGGAGATCTATTTCAATCGACGGTATGGGGAATACTTGTTGGAATAATTATTGGATTTATAACGGGTATGCCTTTTGGAATTTTAGCGGTAACTGATGGTGTATTGTCGGGTCTTATGGGAGGAATGATGGGAGCCATGCTGGGGGAAATGATCCCCTCTGAAAATATTGAACAGCTATTAAAGATATTATTTATTCTCTTTATGGGTGTTCATCTACTTATGATTTATCACCTTTTGTCTGAAATAAGAGAAAAACAAACCAACATTGTGGTCAAGCTAATGAAAAATCCTTTATTTTCTGGAGGATTTTTGCTCTTCTCGATTTATTTATTAAACTTTACAGGGCCAATTATGGCAAAGGACATCGGAAACGAGCAGCATCAACACAACCAGGAAACTGCACCAAAAGAAAACATAAGTAACTCCTTAGCCTTAGAGGTCAAGGCTCTCGATTTTAGTTATGAGCCTCGAAATATATCCATTAACCGAGGGAAAGAGTATGAAATTACTTTAAAAAATGATGGGAATGACGAGCATGATATAAATATAGTAAGCCGTGATGAGTTTTATAAAAAAAATACAGAAGATTTTCATGGTGAGGGAAGCTTTCATCTACATGCAAAAGCAGGAGAGTCGGCATCGGCTAAAATAGGTTCTCTACCTGCGGGAAACTATATATTTTATTGTACACTTCCCGGACATAAGGAAGCGGGGATGGTTGGGGAAATTACTGTAATGTAACTATAAACTTAAGGATGTTACCTGTTAGATTGTACTTGGTGCATGTATTTCCATTTATAATGTTATAACAGTATGGGCAAAATAGGGATGATTTTATAAAGGGGAATTTTCCTATAATGTTTAATCGGGACATAAAAGCAACATAAAAGCAGGATAAAAAGGTTGATGAAATGATATGTAAGTAAATTCTTCTTTGAGGATTAAAGTATATATATCATTTTATTTATACATCCTTTTGTAAAAAAGGAGAGGACTAAAGAGTACTAGGATAAATTTGCCCGTGAAAATTACTGTGGTACTTCCTTTAATAATATTAAGATTTTATTTCAATAATGATTCTCCATAATTTCTACATATTTAAAAACTAAGATAAGGGGGATTATTTGAAAATAAGGAGTCAAACCAACCTATGATGTTAAAAAAATTGATAGAAGATGCCGGTATCGAGAATTTAACAGGAATGAATGTTGCAGATATATCGATTTTAGGTGTTACGGATAACTCGAGAGATATCCAAAAGGGATATCTCTTTGTGGCTGTGAGTGGGTATAGTGTCGACGGTCATAATTATATACAGGATGCCGTGCGACTTGGTGCTTCAGCTGTGATAGGAGAGCTCGATATAGGTAACTTGGAGGTTCCTTACCTACAAGTGAATAACAGCCGAAAAGCATTAGGCAAGATTGCAAAGCAATTTTATGTAGATCCAAGTAAACAAAAAATCATGATTGGAATTACCGGAACCAACGGAAAAACAACGACAAGCTATATGCTGCATCAAACTATTAAAGAAAGTGGGATGTCGTGCTCCCTCATAGGGACGATTCAACATATTATTAATGGAAAAACAATTGATTCTCATAATACCACACCAAGTGCGCTTGAACTTTATTCCTTACTCGCTTCCAGCGAGGACAAGATAGTCATAATGGAAGTGTCCTCACATGCATTGGTTCAATATCGTTTAGAGGGAATTGAATTTGATTATGGTATTTTCACCAACCTCTATCATGACCACCTCGATTATCATGGAACCATGGAAAATTATTTTCAGGCAAAGGCCCTCCTATTTGAAAAATTAAAGCCGAATGGAATGGCTATCCTTAATGGAGATAATTTTTGGGGAGAAAAGCTGCATGAGTACCTGAAAAAACGGAAAGTGAATACGTGTGTCATTGGCGAATCCAAGTTCTGTGATCTATCAATCCATGATTATGATACGGCAACTAAGGCTTTTGTTTTACTGAATGATGGGGGCGAGATCGTACGAATTATTTTGCCAATGCCTGGAATGCATAATTTATATAATGCAGCAGTAGCATACGCAGTTGCTCGGAAGCTGAAAATTGGAAAAGAGGATATTCTACTAGCTCTTAAGAAGTTTCCTGGTGTTCCAGGAAGATTTGAAGTGTATAAGGACGAATATGGCCCAACTATTGTTATTGATTATGCCCATACTGCAGACGCGATTTTTTACTGTCTGCAAACCGCTAAGGAATTAGGTGTCGAGCGGATTTTTCATATATTTGGCTTTAGAGGTGGCCGTGACAAAAACAAGAGAGCTGAAATGGTCAAGGTTTCTTCAGAACTAAGCGATGTATCAATCTTAACTATGGATGATTTAAATACAGAGGACTATCTCGATATGAAAGCTACTTTAATCGATCTATATCACAAATATATTGCAGAGAATGGTCTGGTAATTCCAGATAGAACATTGGCGATACAGACTGTCTTAAAGATGGCTAAAAAAGGTGATTGGGTAATCGTTACGGGAAAAGGGCATGAGAGTTATAAACAAGATTTTTCATTGCCAGTGACTTCCGATAAAGAAACAATCTTATATTTACTAGATAAAAAGCATGGGACTATTTAGTGGGTGGACTCAATTAGTATTAATGGAGGAAAATAGAAAAACCCATCTCCATATTAAAATGTTGGAAATGGGTTTTCTGGTGTCACACGTATATTATTATTGTTGACTCTTCATTAAGCGGACATTTTACGGCATGCTTCTGCACATTTGAAGCATACTTCCGCACATTTTTGACAATGTTCATGATCGTGCTTTTTGCATTCGTTTCCACATGCTTCACAAATGTCTGCACAAAGTTGACAAATCTGATGGGCAAAGGGACTGTTGGATTGCATGGCTTTAGCTGCAAATGCACAGATATCCGCACATTCCCTGTCTATCCTTATACAAGTAGCCATCATTTTAAGATCTTCTTCCTTTAAGCATGCATCATAACATGTGTTACAGGCCTCCATGCATTCTAGACACGCTCTAATACATTCTTCATAAGTGGTATTCACAAATAAAACCTCCTAAGAATTTTGTTGTTCAACACTCATATTCTACCCAGCTCAACTATTTTTTAACGAAATATCAAAAACTCCTTAAAAACTGCACAATTTTTTGATATTTTTTCATTATGATGGTGATAGTAATTCGAAAAAGCGGTGATTAATTTGAATAAAATATCCCTGAAATTCGGGATCTGGTTTTTAGGTGCCATGCTTATTCTTGAAATGTTTTTGTTCTTTTTTCTCCATACAAGCATTGTAGATTCAAGAATAGAAGAAGAATTAGCTGCACTTCAGGCAAGAGGCAATAGTCATCGGGACGTGCTTGAAAATTCCTATAATCAGGAAACATTACATCATATTGCTGTAATGGAAGCAAAAGCTGATACAGAGGTCATCATCACGGGATTAAATCAAAACATTATTATTTCATCCTCGAAATTAGATAATGAAGAGCAAAAGATTATTGCCAAAGAAATAGGTCGAGTACCCCGTGATGGAGAAACACTGGAAAATAGGTGGAAAAGTGAAAAGTATATATCCACAGTCACGCCTTTTAAAATTAACCAAAACCAAAAAGGGTATGTGTACATGTTCCGGAGTACGGATCAGATTCAAACCTTAATTTCACGACTGAACCATCATTTTATTGCAGGTGCCATCATGATTCTTTCTTTAATGATCATCACCATCCTATTTTTATCCAAGGCTTTGACTACGCCTCTGATTAGGATGAAGCGGGCTACGGAGAAACTTAGCACGGGTGACTTCTCTGTCAATCTCCCTGACATGGGTGATGATGAGCTGGGAGAGCTATCCAGATCTATAAAAATCCTTGCGGAGGACTTAAAACACCTAAAGGGGGAAAGAAGTGAGTTTTTGGCCAGCATTTCTCATGAGTTAAGAACACCGCTTACCTATATTAAGGGATATGCAGACGTATCAAGGAGAAAAGATATAGACGAATCCACCCGCGATCAGTATCTGAGCATTATTTTTGAGGAAACAAAAAAATTGTCTGATATGATAAAAGATTTATTTGATTTGGCTAAGTTAGACAAAAATACCTTTGTCATAAATCGAGTTGAAGTAAAGCTTTGTTCCTTTTTACACTCTATTTATGAGAAAATGCTACCTGCTTTCACGGAAAATGGGATGGAACTTATCGTTGAATGTAAGAAAAATGTAAATGTCTTTATAGACCCTATGAGATTTGAACAGGTAATGTTTAACTTATTAGATAATGCGATCAAATATTCCAATCCCAATACTGAAACAAGTATATCTGTAAAAAGTGAAAAGGGAATGGTAGCGCTAATTATAAAAGATGAAGGCCATGGGATTCCTAAAACGGACCTTCCTCATATCTTTGATCGTTTTTATCGAGTGGATAAGTCTCGATCTAGGGACACTGGAGGGTCAGGACTTGGACTATCCATCGTCAAAGAACTAATAGAAGCTCACGATGGTACGATAGAGATAAAAAGTGAACAAGGAAAAGGAACAGCCTTTTTCATTTCGTTAAAGGAGTTGCCGTAATGAAAACCTTATTGCTTGTAGATGATGAAGCAAGAATGCTCGATTTGTTGAGTATATACTTATCTCCCGTTTATCACTGCATCAAGGTGAATTCAGGACGTGAAGCCGTTGTTCATATGAAAAATTCATATGCTGATTTAATATTGTTGGATGTGATGATGCCGGAAATGGATGGTTGGAGTGCTTGCGCTAAAATTCGCGAATTTTCTAAAGTACCCATTATTATGCTGACGGCTCGAAATGAAAAATCGGATGTGGTTAAAGGTTTCCAATTAGGGGCAGACGATTATGTAACAAAACCATTTGATGAGGGGGAATTATTGGCTAGAATAGATGCACTTTTCAGAAGAATGGATGATAAAGACACGAAGGCAGTTCATTTCAAGGGATTAAAATTGGATGAGGAATCTCATGAATTGACGTATGAAGGACAGCAGATTCAACTCACTCCAAAGGAGTTTTCCTTACTGGGACTATTATTAAAAAACCCAAATAAAGTCTTTTCTCGTGCGCATTTACTGGAAAGTATTTGGGAGAATAAAGCTTTTACAGAGGATAGGACGATAGATTCCCATGTCCGTAATATCCGAGACAAATTAAGGCAGGCAAATTTTCCTATAGATCTATATCTCTCAACTGTATGGGGAGTTGGATATAAGTGGGTGCCCAAGGAATAACGGAAATTTGTCAATAAAAAACATAAAAAAGGTACAAATTAGACAGGAGAGGATACCATTGAAACACTTAAAATGGGGCTTATTATCTTTCACATCTATAAACTTACTTCTAGCAGCCTGTTCAAATGATGAGCCAAAGGAGTATTTTATTAAAGCTGAGAATGAAACAATTGAACATATCCATGGAGCGGGATACTGGAGTAAAGAGGGAACCCCAGTTATAGCAACCCATGGGGGGCCATTTGAATATAGGGATGGGTCCTGGTACAAAACATCACGTAACAATCACGATTACATGGGGTTCCAGACAATAAAAGACGGTTTCTATTCAAGTGGGCACCCTGAAGAGGGTTCAGATTTAAAAAATCCCTTAGGTCTTGTGAAAAGTACGGATAAAGGGGAAAGTCTGGAAAAGCTTGCTTTCTATGGAGAAACGGACTTTCATTACTTAGGGGCCAGTTATGAAACCGGTACTGTTTATACATATAATGAAGCTCAAAATTCAAAAATGGGACCAGGCTTTTTTTATTCCAAAAATAAAGGGGAAGACTGGACACAATTAGAGCTCAACGGTATGACTTCTACCAAAATTGGGGGCCTTGATATTCATCCATCAAGGGATAACATGATGGCCATTTATGGAGAGGAAGGAGTCTTTTTATCTAAAAACTATGGAAAGGACTTTTCCCTAATCCCGACAACGTCGACGGTGACTTCATTAACCTTTAAGGAAGATTCCATGGTCTATTCCATGCTTGAAAATGACAAAGTGAGCCTTCATGAAATCAGTTTGAACGATAAAAGGGATTCTTCACTAGTTGCCCCTTCATTGGATAAAGAAAACATACCGATTTACCTAGAGGCGAACCCTTTGAAAGAAGGCGAAATGATGATGGTAACCACAAAGAATGATGTGTTTGTTAGCGAAGGGCAGGAGAAGAAGTGGAATGAAATTCTATCAAATGGGGAAACAGAGTAAGGTATTCCGTTAACCATTTTCATGAGCGTGCTCCACAATTTCTGCACAATTTATTGGTATCATATTGTCTAAAGCCAAAGGAGGAATCATTTACATGTTGAAAAAAAGAATGAAAAAGTCCACCATCTTATCGTTATTTGCAGCCCTTATCTTAGTACTGGGTGCCTGCTCTAATGCAAATGATGAAAAATCAGGAAACAAAGAAAGCACGGAGAAAACAGAAAGCAATGGGAACATGGAAGGCATGGATCATAGCAATATGAACATGGACGACTCAGGAGATGTTCCCGAAGGTATGAAATTGGCAAAAAATCCAACCTATGAAGTTGGAAGTAAAGCGATTATCAACGCAGATCACATGGAAGGCATGAAGGATGCAAAAGCAACGATTGTCGGTGCCTATGACACGTCGATTTATGCTGTTTCATTTAATCCAACAACTGGTGGAAAAAGAGTGGAAAATCACAAATGGGTCATTCAGGAAGATATTAAAGATGCGGGGGAAAAAACTTTTAAACCTGGATCGGAAGTTATATTAGAGGCAGATCATATGAATGGGATGAAGGGAGCAAAAGCTGAAATTGACTCAGTCGAAAAAAGCACTGTTTATATGGTCGATTACACTCCGACAACCGGCGGTGAAGTAGTTGAAAACCATAAATGGGTAACAGAGAGTGAATTATTACCTGCTGAATAATGTTTAGTCAAAATGACATATTCGAACCAATCAAAAGAGCTTATACCTTAAATGGATAAGCTCTTTTTCCTTAAGAAAACAAGGACCTAAGAAGATTATTATAGGAAGGTAGGTTATGTTGTACAAGAAGGGCGAAAAGAAGGTAAAAGAACGACAGCTAGAAAGAATAGTCGAAGAATTAGAATGTTAAAAGCAGTCGAACCTGTAATTTTTGCAAAGGATAAAAAGGAAAGATACATATGAAGTGTATTTGGGAGTGGTAAAGCAAAAGGTATCGATGCAAAGGCCTTTTATTCAGTGAGTGCATTTCCAATCAGGAGCTATTAATTAGTGTACAAAAAGTAATTTCCATATATAGTAAAAATGAAAAAAAGAGAAGCCTCCCAAATTTATTAATAAGTATGGAATAGATAATCTCAAGAAGCAAATATTAAAAGAGTAAAAAATTTAGTAACAATATGTTTACTCATTGCATAGGGTGGTGGGGTATGGTATATTGTATTCAAGGAGGTCGAGATATGGATAAAGAGATGAAGGAAAATGTTTATCCGGTTGACGATGAATGCTGTGTATCCCCCACTTCTGAAAGAAAAAGTCATCACTCAGAAGCAGTAAAAAAGAATTTAACTACCCGTCTAAATCGGATTGAAGGACAAATACGTGGTATAAAAGGTCTTATTGAAAAGGATACCTATTGTGATGACGTTATTACTCAAATTGCAGCCACTCAAAGCGCACTAAATGGCGTAGCAAAGATATTATTAGAAGGACATATGAAAAATTGTGTAGTCGACCGACTTAATGAGGGAGATACAGAAGTTATTGATGAGGTATTAGTAACCATACAAAAACTAATGAAAAAATAAAGGAGAAGTGAATGAAATGGAAAATGTAACATTGAATGTAAGTGGAATGTCATGTGGTCATTGTGTGAATGCTGTTGAGGGAAATGTAGGAAAGCTTACCGGTGTAGAAAGTGTAAAAGTACATTTAGAAGCAGGAACAGTTGATGTCTCTTTTGATAATGAAAAAGTTTCCCTCGAAAAAATAAAAGAAACAATCGATGACCAAGGCTACGAAGTTAAATAAGTTGTAAGAGTGCTTTTTAGCACTCTTTTTTACAAAAAAATATACCCCCATATGGTATGAAGAGGTGAAAACAAATGAGTAATGATATAAAGGAAACAAGTTTGCAAATTACAGGAATGACTTGTGCCGCTTGTGCAACACGAATCGAAAAAGGGTTAAAAAAAATGGAGGGTGTAGAAGAAGCCAATGTCAATTTAGCCCTTGAGAAGTCAGTCATTAAATATGACGCAGAAAAGGTGAACGCTCAGGATTTCGAAAAAAAAATTCGGGATTTAGGCTATGATGTAGTCAAAGAGAAAAAGGAGTTTGCCATTACAGGGATGACCTGTGCAGCGTGTGCAACAAGGATTGAAAAGGGTCTAAATAAAATGGATGGAATATCCAAGGCAAATGTGAACCTTGCGCTTGAAAATGCCACGGTTGAATATGATCCTTCCCAAACTTCCCCTATAGATATTATTCAACGAGTGGAAAAGTTGGGATACGGGGCAATTATTAAGGATGATAATAAGAGTTCTGTTGACTATCGTCATAAAGAAATCCAAAAACAAAAAAGAAAATTTATTTTCTCCGTTATTTTGTCATTCCCGTTGTTATGGGCGATGGTAAGTCATTTTAGTTTTACATCATTTATATACCTGCCGGATTTTCTCATGAATCCTTGGGTACAAATGGCGCTGGCATCACCCGTACAATTTTTTATTGGTAAGCAATTCTATGTGGGTGCTTTCAAAGCGCTTAGGAATAAGAGTGCCAATATGGATGTATTGGTCGCTATGGGGACATCGGCCGCTTATTTTTACAGTGTCTATCAGGCCTTTATTTCCATTGGGAATCATCATATGGCACAACTATACTTTGAAACAAGTTCCATACTCATCACGCTTATTATCTTAGGTAAGCTTTTCGAGGCAAAAGCAAAAGGACGATCTTCTGAAGCGATTAAGAAGCTCATGGGACTGCAAGCTAAAACAGCCTTGGTAATAAGGAATGGGGAAGAACTTGAAATCCCGCTTGAAGAAGTTATCGTAGGAGATATACTTTTGGTGAAGCCGGGTGAAAAAATACCGGTAGATGGAGAGGTAATTGAAGGGAATTCTGCCGTCGACGAATCCATGTTGACTGGAGAAAGCCTTCCGGTAGATAAAAGTCTAGGAGATGCCGTTATAGGTTCAACCCTGAATAAAAATGGTTTTATAAAAATGAAAGCCACTAAAATTGGCAGAGACACGGCTCTTTCCCAAATCATTAAAGTTGTGGAAGATGCCCAAGGCTCCAAGGCCCCTATACAAAGGCTTGCGGACCAAATTTCTGGAGTTTTCGTACCGATTGTCGTCGGCATTGCCTTTTTGACATTTCTTGTTTGGCTCATTTGGGTCAATCCTGGAGAGTTTACACCTGCTCTCGAAGCTTTGATTGCAGTTCTTGTCATAGCTTGTCCGTGTGCCTTAGGACTTGCAACTCCGACTTCGATTATGGCTGGTTCAGGACGTGCAGCAGAATTCGGTATTCTTTTTAAAGGTGGGGAACACCTTGAAACTACCCACCATATTGATACTGTCATCTTAGATAAGACAGGAACAGTTACAAATGGTAAACCAGAATTGACAGATGTTATTGTGGATAATGGAATAAATGAAGAGGAATTCCTATCCTTAATAGGGGCAGCTGAAAAACAATCTGAACACCCACTTGCCGAGGCGATTGTTCAAGGAATACAAGAAAGGGGTATATCCCTTAGCCTCGTTCAGGAATTTGAGGCGATTCCAGGGTATGGGGTTAAAACGAGAGTCAATCAAAAAGAGATCTTGGTAGGGACTCGAAAACTTATGAAGCAATATAACGTGGATGTGTCAAAGGTCTTAACTGATATGGAAGACTTAGAAGCAAATGGGAAGACTGCAATGCTAGCCAGCATTGATGGAAAATATGCTGGTCTGATTGCAGTTGCTGATACGATTAAAGACACCTCTAAAAAAGCCATAGATCGATTAAAAGAGATGGACATTGATGTCATTATGATAACTGGTGATAACGAGCGTACTGCAATGGCAATTGGCAAACAGGTAGGTATCGACCATGTCATTGCTGAAGTACTTCCGGAAGGAAAAGCGGAGGAAGTGAAAAAGCTTCAGGCTACAGGCAAAAAGGTCGCAATGGTTGGAGATGGAATTAATGATGCCCCTGCTCTTGCTCTAGCCGATATCGGTATGGCGATTGGTACGGGTACAGACGTAGCCATGGAAGCTGCTGATATTACCTTGATTCGTGGAGATTTGAACAGTATAGCGGACGCTATACTAATGAGCCGGAAAACGATGAGGAATATTAGACAAAATCTGTTTTGGGCCTTTGCCTATAACACATTAGGGATTCCAATAGCAGCGATTGGGCTACTTGCCCCTTGGCTAGCAGGTGCCGCAATGGCATTCAGTTCTGTGTCGGTCATATTAAATGCACTTCGTTTGCAAAGAGTTAAGCTATAAAGCTTGGAGAGACATTGGTGATTGTACCAGTGTCTCTTTTTAAGTGGCTGTTTTCTTAAAGATTGTTGCTAGTAGAGATAAATTTTCACATTTAAAGGAATTCGTATTAATCGTGGTAAAATTACAATATATTCATTAATAAAATCTTTAAAGGGGAAATTTATATGTCCTCTTTTTGCAATGATTATCATTATTGGCTGTATTTTTGGAGGAACTCGTCTTTGGAAGAGAAAAAGGATATTATCGATAATTTTATTAAGTCCTTTGCTAACAGTTTTCACTTTTTTTGGATATTTTGTTTATCAAACGTCGTATCATACAACACCTGATTCTTTAGAATTTTTTGTTCATACAGAAAATGAAACATACTTTGTGGAGGGCAGGTGGAAAGAAAGTTTTGATGCGAATAGATTTCCTTCGGATTTTCTCGTGTTCTATGTTCCAGAAAATAAAAAAAGTCTCCAACGTAAAACGAAATAGGGTAAAAGACTACAAAGATATGGATTGGAAATTTTTAATGGAGAAGTACATTATTGGGCTGGAAAAGAATATCACCCTCAATTAGAACCGCAAATTTTTGATTTACATACAGATAAACAATTTAAATTCAAATTCGTTCTCCCCTCTACCAACCAAGTGATGTGAAATTATATTATGCACATACAAGAGAAGAGCCAATGGAGGCATTGGAGTTTTGGTTTAAAAAACATTGAATTGAAGTAGTAAAACCTCCTACATAGAGGTTTTTTTATGCACTTCTTAACATCTTAATAGTAGTATGGTTAGCTTTTTGACAAGATGAAACAAGCATTTGTTTGACTTGTTCTTCAAATGCTATCTTCTTTCGTAATTCGAGCAACCGGAACCAGTAGAGTTAGAAAGCTTCCTTGGTAATATTTATTTAGGAAATCTTTAATCAATAGATTTTGATTATAGGAGGAACAGTAAAAGAACTTACTAAATCTCCATATTTTCTGCATGAATTTTTTATATAATCGAAATGGTAACTTTTTTTTAAGGAGTCACTTGTAAATGAATTATAGGGATACTATAATGCGTCCTTTTAGAATGTTGTTAAAAGGAAGGATCCATGACCTATGATTTATTCCATCTCTGCTAAAAAACGCAATATTCCTTTGGAGGGTCATTAGAATGAAAAGAAATGTATTAGTTGTTGATGATGAATGGAATATGTTAAATCTAATAAAGATACATTTATCTAATAATTATAATATTGTCGTTTCGGACAATGGGCATGAGGCATTAAAATGCCTAGATAAGCAATCATTTGATTTAATTATCTTAGATATTATGATGCCGTATATCAGTGGTTGGGAAATGTGTGAAATTATTAGAGAAAAATATAATATACCGATTTTAATGCTAACAGCAAGGAATGAATTGAAAGATAAAGTTCGTGGATTAGAGATAGGGGCAGATGATTATCTAGTTAAACCTTTTGCATTTGAGGAATTGGCAGCACGTGTTCATGCATTAATACGAAGGTCAATAGTAAAACAAACCATTGAGCCAAAAGAGCAAGTAATAATTTCTAGTGGTTTAGAAATCCATTATGAAAGCAGGAGAGTTAAAATAGAGGGTGAAATAGTGGAATTCACTCCAAAGGAGTTTGATTTATTGTGGCTATTGGCTAGTAATTCAACTCAAATTTTTACTCGTGAATTATTGCTTGACAAAATATGGGGAATACATGATGAGCGTGAGTTTCGAACAGTGGATACTCACATTAAGAACATCCGAGTGAAGTTAAGGGAAACTCAGTGCAAATCAAACCCAATAAAGACAGTTTGGGGAATTGGCTATAAATTTGAGGATATGGGCAAGCCATGAAGAAAATCAAAATTAATAGTATAGGGAGTAAGTTAGGCATTACTATAATGATTTTATTTATGTTTATTTTAGTGCCCTTAGGCTATGTAATAGATAGAATATTTTTCGGTTTTTATTATGGTCAAACTCATGAATATATTGATGAAGTTTCTTTAGACATCATAAACTCCATTTCATATCTCGATGATCAAAACGAATTGGGACTATACGAAAAAATGGCGAATCATACAAAAACTGAATTAGTGATCGTCGATAAAGCTGGAAAGGTTCTTACAACCTCCAATCTCTATGAAAAAGGGGAGGGTTTTAACCCTGACTTGTTGTCTAAGATTAAAAAAACGAATAAAATTCACCAGGATTATGTGGATCCCAAAACTAAAAATTATTATTTTTTATCCGGACGCCCAATTATAATTAATGAAAATTTTGAAGGTGGAGTTTTTGTATTCTCCTCTTTAGATTCCATTCATGATTCGATTCATAAATTAAGGACTTACCTTGTTATTGCAATTTTAGGTGCATTACTGCTTGCTGCAGGTTTTACTTTCTTTGTATCCAAGAAGCTATCGAAGCCTCTTATTGATATGGAAAAGATAACAAGAAGGATCTCAAAAGGCGATCTTAATATAAATATCAAAAAAACTTCTAACGATGAAATTGGATCGCTTGCTCAAGCCATTAATGACCTTGCCATAGAACTAAAGGAATATCGGACGAATAGAAGTGAATTTTTAGCGAATATCTCTCATGAGCTTAGAACCCCTATATCTTATTTATCTGGTTATGCGTCGGTGATAAGAAAAAATCTATACAATAATGACCAGGAAAAGGAAGAGTACCTAGCTATTATAGAGAATGAAGCCTCGAGATTGACACTTCTTATTAATGACTTATTTGAACTGTCAAAAATGGAAGAAAACAAGATTGAATTATACAAAGAATGGATTGATGTCGAGGAATTAATTGAGGGGGTCCTGAACAGGTCCAAACTGAGCGCAAATAAGAAAAATGTTATTTTGAAATATGAACCCGGTAAACATTTGAAAATGATTTTATCTGATGGGATGAGATTAGAACAAATCTTAACTAACCTTATCGAAAATTCTATAAGATACACAAATCATGGGGGAATTGTTATTACTTCTCGTGCAAATAAGGATTTCGTCATAATCACTATCAAAGACTCAGGAATAGGGATACCTCCAAATGATTTGCCCTTTATTTTCGAACGGTTTTATCGAGTAGAAAAATCTCGATCTAGGCAAATGGGGGGTACTGGTCTTGGACTTGCTATCGTTAGGGAATTGGTCAACGTATTGGGAGGGACGATTGAAGTTAATAGTGCAGTTGGACAAGGGACTGAATTTATCATTACCCTTCCAATAGAAGTATAGAAATAAGTGTATGGCTAAACAAATCGTTTAGTCTTTTTTTATTATGATATGTTAAATTGATTGCTAAAAAAAAAGATATCATCGAAATCAGATTTTAACCAATTTACTTGATGAGGTACGATGATCTTTTTTTAGAAATTTCATAGGCTTGCTGTACCTTTAAGCACAATAAAAAAAGAGGAATCAACCAGCGATCCCACTTTTCATCTAAACACTCGTTATTTAATCATATTTTATCTTTCATAACAAACTCTATGCTCAATTATTAGCTGAAAGTTTACTTTCTATAACCCATTTATGATTTTTCACTTTTGGTCCTCCGGTAGTCGGAGTGTAGGTAACCGCATATGCTGTTGTATCGTAGGCACCCACAATAAGAAATGATCAGTTCGTTGCTAATTGCTCAATCTTTTGTCTGGATAGGTTAAAGTCATATAAATGTTCAACATAAATTTGATGCCATACCATAAAGATTAAAATGGTCCACAATTTACGGCTATTGTCCATTTTGTTTTGAACATGATTGTCCAATAGTTTTAGGATTTCCTGTTTGTTAAAAATATAGTCAGTAGGGCTATTATGAATTAACTGTATGGCCCAATCATAAAGTTCTGCTTTCAACCAATGGCGGATGGGGACAGGGAAACCTAGTTTCTTTCTGCTCCATACATGCTCTGGAACTATACCTTCTGCAGCTTTACGGAGGATATATTTAGTCGTGCCATTCCGAACTTTTTGATGGCTGCAAACTTTTGATGCGATATTAAAGACATGTTTGTCCAAAAAGGGTACTCTCACTTCTAGGGAGTTTGCCATGGACATTTTATCGGCTTTTAGTAAAATGTCTCCCTTTAGCCATGTATGAATATCAATATTTTGCATTTTTGTAATGGCGTCATAATCTAAAGAACTAGAATAAATGGAACCCGTCACTTTTTCATTCTCTAAATTGTTTATATAATTCACAAGCAAAAGTTTTTTCTCTTTTTCATCAAACATATTTGCGTTTCCGATATACCGTTCTTCTAAGGGTGTAACCCCTCGTTCTATAAAGCTCTTTCCTTTCACTCCTTCTGGAAGTGCTGAGGAGAGGGCTTTTAAAACATGTTTTACTGGAGACGGAATATAGGAAAACATGCGAAGGGATTGAGGTTCCCTATATATGTTATAACCGCCGAACAATTCATCTGCACCTTCACCGGACAAAGCAACCTTGACTTGTTTCCTTGCTTCCCGCGCTACAAAGTACAAAGGTACAGCCGCAGGATCAGCTAAAGGATCGTCCATATGCCATATGATTTTTGGTAGCTCAGCAAGAAATTCTTCAGGGGTTATTACATAACTAATATTTTCTACATTTAGAGCGTTGGCCGTTTCTTCTGCAACGTTTATTTCGCTATAACCTTCTCTTTCAAAACCTACCGAAAAGGTTTTAATTTTAGGATTAATCTGTTTCGCAATTGAAACGATAAATGAAGAATCGATTCCTCCAGATAAGAAGGAACCAACTGGAACATCACTCCTCATATGTACGTTTACTGAGTCGAGCAAGGTATCTTGGACTTCTTTAATTAATTTGGAATCTCTCATATTTGTGGGTTGGAAATTCGGTTTCCAGTATTTTTTTATGTCCATTTTTTCCCCGGGTTTTTTAGTGAAAAAATGTCCAGGTGGTAGCTTTTTTATCGATTTTGTAAGCGTTGCAGGCTCCGGTACATATTGGAAACTAAGATAATGTTGTAAAGAATCTACGTCTAACTCTTCACTGATTGCCGTAAGAATACTTTTTTTCTCGGACGCAAAGTAAGTAGTTTCATCTTGCTCACAATAGAAAAAGGGTTTTATCCCAAAGTGATCCCTTGCACCAAAAAGTTTTTCTTCTTCTTTGTCCCAAATGACAAAAGCGAACATCCCACGCAGTTTACGAACGGATTGCTCCTTTATACTACTATAGAGGGCTATAATGACTTCGGTATCAGAATCTGTCGTAAATTCGTGGCCATTATCGACTAATTCCTTCCTTAGCTCAATATAATTATAAATTTCGCCATTGAAGATAATCCAGTATCTTTCATTTTCATATGAGAGGGGCTGGTTTCCGTTATCTATATCGATGATGCTTAATCTTCTAAAGCCAAAATTCACAAATTCATCGAAAAAATACCCTTCATCATCTGGGCCTCTATGGGTAATGATGTTATTCATCTTTTTCAACTTTTCCTTTATATCAGAATGTATGGCTTTAGGCTCGTTATGAACACACCCAACAAAACCGCACATAAAATCCACCTACCTATTGTTATTTTGAGCTTCCTTGAAAATTTTTAAGGAACTACAAGAAACATAACAACAAAATATGTAGAAAATAAGGAGTTTACATAAAAATTGTAATTAATTTTATGGTGCACAATTGTCATATCGTTTTTTGGGAGAATTTTGGGTTATTATAGGTGTTTTGTCATTTGTGCACACATTCTGCATAATTTTGTAACGATAATGTAAATTCAGGTATCACTTAAGGATGATAGAATAATAAAAAAAGAACTTAATCGGGGGAAAAATAGAAAATGAAAAAAATTATAGCGTCAGTTGTAGTGACGGGATTGTTACTATCAAATCCATTGGTCAGTAATGCTGCATTAGGAGATCGTACATTAAAAAGTGGAATGACACATACAGATGTGAAACAATTACAAGAGAATTTAAAGAAAAAGGGATATTTTAAAACAGATACCACTACCTACTTTGGGACGGTTACTAAAGGTGCGGTAGTAAAGTTTCAAAAAAGCAAAGGCTTAAAAGCTGACGGAATTGTAGGTCCGAATACGTATAAAGCATTGGGCGTAAAAAAGCAGACAACCAAGGTAGCTAATGTGAATAATACAAGTAATAAATCTGCAGCGTTAGTGAAGGAAGCAAAAAAATATATGAATGTACCGTATGTTTGGGGCGGGAGTACACCAAAAGGTTTTGATTGCAGCGGATTCCTAAAGTACGTATTCGAAAAAAGTACAGATATCACTTTGCCAAGAACGGTAGCGGAAATTTATAAGAAGGGGACAAAGGTATCCAAACCACAAGTTGGGGACCTAGTCTTTTATGAAACCTACAAACCTGGTGCCTCCCATGCGGGTATATACATCGGGGATAATCAATTCATACACAGCTCCTCATCAGGTGTAGGCATTTCCTCCATGGATAATAGTTATTGGAAACAGAGATATTTAGGAGCAAAAAGAATGTAATAGTAATAACGGCCAGTTCTTTTTTAAGAGACTGGCTTTTATTTATTTTAATTGTAATCTACCAATACGTGACGATATCGAGAAGACCTATAATGATGATAACCGCCCCTGCACATTTTTGAACGGTATTGCCAAACTTCTTCCTTTTTTTTATTAAATAACCCTCTGCTCCAAAACTCCAAATTAATAATAGGGTGATAATAAGGGGTAAAGCAGTCCCAATCCCAAAAATCGGTGTCAAGGCAAAACCATATGTATTAGATAATACTAAAGGCATAAGTTGTACAAAAAATAGGACAAACATAGTTGGGCAAAAGGCGATTGAATTGCTTATGCCTAATAAAAGGGCTCCTAATTTCCCGTTTGAATTCCGGAATCCTCTCCACTTAAAAAGATGCGAAATCCAAATGAATTTTAAATAACCTAATAGAAAAAGGCCAACAATTATGTTTAAGAATCCAATGCTTTTGCGAAAATATGCGAAATAGGTGGTTAAGGTAGATTGAAACTCTCTTCCTAATAACCAAATTAAAACTCCAAAGAGGGAATATACCAATAGTTTTCCCAGGATGAATAAGGATATTTCCACCCAAGGGGCTTTTTTCCCCACTGCTTTATTTCCAAAATAGGCTATAGAAGTGAAATTCCCAGTAATCTGACAGGGTGCTAAGGAACCGAGGATCCCTAATAGTAAGGCACCGATAAGAGGAAAGGCTATTGAACTATTCGTCAATTGTAAGACTGGATCAGAGAAAAATAGGCTAATTTTATTTAGGAAGTCGTACATGATAGCTCCTTTCAATTAATTGATGCTTTATTTTAGCAAATGTTTTTCAAGAAAGTATGCAGAAAGGGTTTTTTATACTTCTTCACCTATTTTCATTGAATAAAAAATATGATGTTAATTTCTAAGTATAATTAATATAATGAGTTAAAATATTATTTTGCAAACTAGGTGCCCTTGAGAAACAAGGGATGATAGGGAATCGGGTGTAAGTCCCGAGCGGTCCCGCCACTGTAATTAAGGAGTTCTCTATCATTTATGTCACTCAACAATATAGTTGGGGAAGACGATGGAGTGCGTTGATCTAAAAGCCAGGAGACCTACCTAGAATGCACACCGAACTCTTAGCGGAAAGGAGTGGTGTACGAAATAATAGACAATTGTATTCTGTCAATTTGTCGTTTATTTACACGTACCCATAAAGCCCTCAATCTGTTATGAAATGTACCCTTTGTAAAGGACAGTTTAAAAAAGCCTAGGCAGGTTGAAAAAGATGATTTCTGTATTGAACAAGAGTCATCTTTTTTTAAACTCATATCAATTAGGGGGAAAATCAGAAAAGACTGCCGGGTTAACTTCCTACAATCTTGTTAAAAGATTTTAACTACATTTATTTACTAGACAGACTTATGGGTGATATGTTCCCATCGGTCTTTTTTTGTTATATATACGAAGTTAGAAAGGAGATATCTAACTGGTATTAAATGGGGGAAAAGTGATATTTTAATTCAGGGAAAAAACAAATACTTTAGTATGCTAATACACTAAATAATTCCGTTGACATGCATTTTAAAATTGTGTTAACTTTATATTACGATATTTTATCACTCTAATACATTAGTAAACTAAAGTAAACAGAGTAATACTAAAGCCAAAGGTGGTTTTTAATATGAAACGAATAGCGACAATTATGCTGACGATAGTAGCTGTATTTTCACTACTTGCAGCATGTTCTTCCAAACAGGAGGAGAAAGATAACACGCTGGTGATTGGCATCGACGATAAATTTGCCCCCATGGGATTCCGAGATGAGAATAACAAAATCACTGGTTTTGATATTGACTATGCTAAAGCTGCTGCAGAAAAAATGGGGGTAAAGGTTAAATTTCAACCCATCGACTGGAAAACAAAAGAATCCGAACTAAGCAGTGGTCGTATAGACCTCATTTGGAATGGGTACACAATTACGGATGAGCGTAAAGAGAAGGTTCTTTTTACAAAGCCCTATTTAAAAAATGCACAGGTGGTTGTAACACGTGAAGATTCGAAGCTTACTAAACTGGATGATTTAAAAGGAAAAGTAGTGGGCCTTCAATCGCTTTCTTCCGCATCAGATGCATTGAATGCTAATCCGATTCAATCTAAAATCAAGACGATCACGGAATTCTCCGATAACGTATTGGCTCTAAGTGACCTTAAATCTGGCCGTGTTGATGCTGTCGTCATTGATGAAGTTGTTATTAAATATTACATGTCAAAAGAAAAAGAAACCTTTAAAATTCTTGATGAGTCGCTTGTACCAGAGGAATATGGAGTAGGCGTGAAAAAAGGGAATGAAGATCTTCTGAAGCAGCTTCAAGGTGCACTTGATGAACTGAATGAGGACGGCACTGCCGCTAAAATCTCTGAGAAATGGTTCGGGGAAAATAAGGTATTAAAGTAATTGAACGTACAATATTAAGCAAACAGGATTTCCTATGGAAACCCTGTTTTGTTTTTGGGGGAATCCATTCATGTCCGCAGATTATATTTTATCAATACTTAAGCCTATGCTCGAAGGGGCACAGATGACGGTCCTCTTATTTTTGATCGCCATAGTCTTGTCCATTCCTTTGGGCTTCTTGCTAACTCTGGCTGTAAGAAGCAAGATCAAGCCTTTAGCCTGGCTTGCCCATACCTATATTTACTTGATGCGCGGTACACCGCTGTTGCTTCAATTGCTATTTATCTGTTTCGGGCTTCCGATGATTCCCGTGATTGGCGAATATATGGTTTTGGATCGCTTTGTAGCTGCATGTTTGGGCTTTATTTTAAATTATGCTGCCTATTATGCCGAGATTTTCCGAGGAGGTCTTCTCGCTATTGATAAAGGCCAATATGAGGCATCCCAAGTATTGGGTTTGACTAAATGGCAGACAATGAGGAAAATCATTCTGCCTCAAATGTTCCGCGTGGCGCTTCCGGCCGTTTCCAATGAATCGGTGACACTTGTTAAGGATACTGCTCTGCTCTATGCAGTTGCTGTACCGGAACTATTACACTTTGCGCAGACAGCAGTGAATCGTGACTTTACAATTGTTCCATTTTTCTTAGCAGGTATCATTTACTTAATCATGACGCTCATTTTAACAGTATTCTTTAAATTTCTAGAACGAAGGTTCAAATTTGAATAAGAAGGGGTGGGGAATGTGGCTATAATTGAAGTAACTAACCTCAAAAAGTCATATGACAAACTTGATGTATTAAAACAATTTACTTTTGATGTAAATAAGAACGATGTGGTTGCAATAATCGGCCCCTCCGGTTCAGGAAAAAGCACGATGCTCCGCAGTTTGATTTATCTCGAAGAAATCAACGAAGGTAGCATCTGTATATCCGGAGATTATCTGGTGAGGGATGGCATCTACTCGAAACCGCAAGAGATCAAGCAAATCACCTCCAAAATGGGGATGGTCTTCCAACATTTTAATCTCTTCCCGCACCTAACTGTTAAAGAAAATCTAGAAGTCGCCCCCAGAATGGCGAAAAAGGGGACAAACACAGAGCTTCACAAGCAAAGCAGGGAGCTCTTGGAGAAGGTTGGTCTTTCTGACCGGGAGACAGCTTACCCGGAGAATCTTTCGGGCGGACAAAAACAAAGAGTAGCCATTGCAAGGGCACTTATGATGAATCCAGAAATCCTGCTGTTTGATGAGCCCACTTCGGCTTTGGATCCTGAATTGACCGGTGAAGTACTAGAAGTAATGAAGGATCTAGCTGAAGAGCAAATGACTATGATTGTGGTGACGCATGAGATGGGGTTTGCAAAGGAAGTAGCAAACAGGGCCATTTTCATGGATAATGGGGAAATTATCGAATCAGGTGATCCGACAGAGTTGTTTACAAACCCCCAGTTCGAGCGAACGAAAGCTTTCTTGAACCGTAGTTTGAAATAAACCCTGAAGTGCACTATCAATTGATTTTATAAAACCTCGGCATTTGCTGAGGTTTTTTTGCATATAAACAAATATGAATCATAAAAGCCTAACGGTAGTGTGATTCGATTAGGAAAATGCAAAGACGAGGAACGCCACAAATGACTTTTCGAAAACGTAATGTTTGTATCACTTAAAATGTGAATTTCATAAATTATACTTGCAACTTGCAAATGTTGGTGTTATAAATTGGATATAGAATATTTGTAATAAATAATGTTTACAAGTGAAAGGAGAAGGGGAAAGGTATGATCATTCGTGAAGCGATGGCAGCGGACATAGATTCCATCAAAGAAATTTACAATCAAGGGATTGAGGATAGAATTGCCACGTTAGAAACAGAACTGAAGGATCAAGCCTACATGGAGGAGTGGTTCGCCAAACACATCGGACGCTTTAAGGTAATTGTCGCTGACCAAGAAGGGGAAATCGTTGGATGGGCTTCCTTGAATCCGTATAACAGCCGCGATGCTTATAAAGGGGTTGCTGACTTATCCGTTTATATCTCAAGAGATCATCGAGGAAAAGGGATTGGCTGTTTATTGCTGCAATCCATCGAAAAGCTCGCAAAAGAAAATGACTTCAATAAAATTGTGTTATTCACTTTTCCCTTTAACCAGATGGGTCAAGGATTGTACCAAAAACGGGGGTATCGCGAAGTGGGAGTGTTTAAGAACCAGGGGATTTTAGACGGGGAATTTGTCGATGTGATGGCTATGGAGAAATTACTTTAAACAATTAGGGGGTAGGAGGATTATGACAGTGAACCATTCAAGCGTATTGTCTGTTGGTTATTTTGATGCTTATTTCAAGCTGGTTTTAGCTTCTCGTGAACCTGGGTTGGAAAAGGCAAAAGATTTCATTGAAACCAACTTTTTTAAAGGAGAAGCGTGTTATTATGGCGAGCAAACTCACCGAAATTTCATGGCTGCTTTTAATAAGCTAAAAGGATCAATAAAAAAATAGTTGAATCAAATAGTTGCAAAATGCAAATAATTAGCGTATAAATAAAGAGAGGTGAAAGTAATGGAAAATGAAAACCTTAGAGGTCTCTTCCAACTCTTGACAAGACGTTTTGGATTATTGAATAAAAATTGTTGCAGCGCTGATGGAATTGAGATATCCCTCGTTCAAAGCCATATCCTGTATGAAATAAACAGACAAAAAAAAGCTTCCATCCAGCAGATTGCAGAAACACTAGGAACGGATATTACGACGTTCAGTCGACAAATCCAATCCCTAATAAAATTGAATTTAGTCACTAAAACGCCTGATGTAGAAGATCGGAGAATTTCTATCCTTTCCCTAACCGATGAAGGCGTGAAAATCAATCAAACCATCGATCAACAAATAAATGATTATTTGAATGAAATCTTCAAGACGATGAATGAGTTTGAAAAGGAATCCGTCGTGCGGTCTCTGACATTGCTTAATGATCGAATGTTGAAGTCTTCCGTATGTTGTACTACTCCTTGGGGGTAGTATAATTTTTCGACAATACTTGCAAATTACAACTTTTTTAAACGAAATATAGGAGGGAATAATGATGGTTCAATTTGATGAAAGTGCTTTACCCGTAGCAATTATAGGCGGGGGTCCTGTAGGGCTTGCCGCTGCCGCTCATTTACTGAAAAAAGGGGAGAAGTTTATCGTACTGGAAGCGGGAGATTCGGTTGGTTCCAGCATGCTGGAGTGGGGGCATGTCAGAATGTTTTCCCCATGGCAGTATAACATCGATCAAACAGCAAAGGAACTGCTGGAGAACGCAGGATGGACGTCACCTGACGAAAATGCTTTGCCAACAGGTCGCGAACTGGTAGAAGAGTACCTTCTTCCGCTAAGTAACCTTCCAGAAATAAAAGAACAGATTATGTTACAGGCAAAAGTAGTCGGTGTTGCCAAAAAGGCTCATGATAAATTAAAAACAGGAGAACGAGACACGGTTCCCTTTCAACTGTATGTAGAAGTGAATGGTGACACACAAGTCATTGAAGCGAAAGCAGTGATTGATTCCTCAGGCACTTGGACCAATCCAAACCCCATCCTTTCAAGTGGAATTTGGACGAATGCGGAGAAACAATTACACAATCAAATCCACTATGGCATCCCTAACGTCGAACAATTAGAAAACAGATATCAAAATAAATCCACCGTGGTGATCGGAAGCGGTCATTCTGCCATAAATGCTCTATTGGATTTGGCCACTTTACAGCAGAAATTTACGGATACAAAGATCTACTGGGTTCTTCGTAAAAAACAAATCCATGAAGTGTACGGCGGGCAAGAAAACGATGGCTTGGCAGCTCGTGGAGAATTGGGCACTAGAATTCAGCAATTAGTGGAGTCTGGACGAATCAATATTCTTACTCCCTTCCATATTAACGGAGTGTATCCAACGAACAATAAAATCACTGTGGTGGGGGAACTTGACGGAGAAAAAACCACAATCGGTGAGATCAATGAAATCGTTGTGAGTACGGGGTTCAGACCAGATACATCCTTTTTAAATGAAATAAGGATAAACCTTGATTCAGCTGTGGAAAGCATAGAAGCGCTTGCTCCGTTAATTGATCCTAATATTCATAGTTGTGGAACGGTGCGGCCGCATGGTGAACAAGAACTACGACATCCTGAAAAGAACTTCTATATTGTTGGCATGAAGAGTTATGGAAGAGCACCTACATTCTTACTGGCGACAGGCTACGAACAAGTCCGTTCCGTGGTGGCTTATCTCACAGGGGATGTAGAGGGGGCAAAAGAAGTACACTTGGAACTCCCTGAAACAGGAGTTTGCAGTGTGAATCTTGCATCTAATTCTTGCGAATCTGATCTTCCTGCAAATGAAACAAAGGATGGTTCATGCTGTGGCAGTCCTGTGTTAGCGAGATTGGAGATCAAAAATAATTCTTGTTGCGAATAAACCAAAAGACCAGTCTGAAATTAGGCTGGTCTTTTTTGATACTTTTTATTTCGAGATGCAATATTAAATTATTTTTGGATAGTCGGACCACTTATTGTGTCTTCTTTTGCCCATGGAGCTACCGCACCCGTTAGCCATCCATGAAGCGCAAAAATCAGCGCTTCACCACAGAGAATGAAAATTGGTCTCTATGTCGATAATGTTTTAATGGCTGGCGAAGAAGGTCGTTGAACTATGGTGCCTTTGAGCCCATCCGTTAGTCTGACTCCGACGACCACGGTGTACCACCGACTGTCGCGCTAGCCTCTACTTAATTTGCTATAATTGGAGGTTTTTGTTTAACGATTGATCAAACTCAATCAGATCACTCATAAGGCTCAGCCTTTTTTTTAAAAGCGTTTTTACTGGGTCTATTTTGTTGTGATTTTTTTGGATTTTGAGCTTTTTTAATTTTCATGGGAGTTCTATAAGATGTTTTATATTTTAGTGGGCTTCTAATGGTATTTTTCCAATATTCGAAACGTCAATATGCTCGTATTTTATCACTTCAAAACCTGGTATTCGTAAAGTAATTGTATCGAAACCGTAAGGTGGCATTCTAGGTCCTTCATAAGTAACAATTTGAATTGTTATATCGTATTTATCATCGAATTCATCACGAACAATATCGATAACTCTTTCCGAATCAAAGAGCCTTGATTCACCATAATACTTTTTTGTTACATTGAGTATCTCTGTACCGATAGATCTCAAAAATGCCTGTTCGAGTATAACTTCACTACCGACCGTAGGAAGTTTCTTCTTCTCAGTTTTAACGACTTTCCAGACGTTATTTTCTTTTTTTAGTGTATATAAAAAATTTAATCCATCTAACTTGACTGCATGTATATAAGCAATGTTTTCTTTAACATAAATCCTTGGCTCCCTAACCCACGTCCATATATCACCCTGTAATACAGATAATACTGCCCTACCTAAAAGTGAAACTTGTCCTTTATCATTATAGAAGGGAAATTCTCTGAAGAAATATATATCTTTAACCCCATTTAAATTAACATCGAAATAATACTTATTAATTAATTCTTGACTTGGTGCTTCTTGCCTTGCAAAAACAGCAGTATTATTTATAAAAAACAAGATACAGAAAATCACATAGAGTTTTTTCTTCAATAAGAACCACCTACTTTTAATTTTGTAGGTATCTTTCCCAAAAGCTTTTGCAACAAACCTGTCCCTTAGTAACTAAACTGTAAACGGAATGTTACGCAAATAGCATTGTTGGAGGAGACTTCAATATATATAATTAAGACTCGTTAAGGAGTGATGAAATTGATAAGCGTTACAGTAGATAAGTTAAAATTCAAGAAACAATTATCGGGAATTGAACAAATCACACTGAAAGATTTTCTGTATACCTGGGTAGGTAGCTCAAGCAAAGGATTGGATGATTTTTTTCACCTTGAGTACACAGTAGATGTATTTGCCAAAATGGAAAAAACGACGAATGACACCGATTTGTTGATTTCTGATGATGATTATTTTAGATACATAACATTGACGGAAGATAATCAAATTGTGATAGGTGTTTTAGATATGAATTCAGAATTAAAACATAGAATAATTTCATTAGATAAGATTAAATAATTCTGCGTGTTCTTTAACCCATAAAAAAAGAGGCAGCATTGCACATAACCCTGTCAAGTAGACAATAAAAAAAGAGTATTTTTTAAGCTGCGGCCTTTTCTCGATATTCAATTGGGGAAAGGCCGTTGAATTTCTCTTGAAAGCGAGCCGTATTGTAAAACTCTATATACTCTTGAATAGCTAGATAAGCTTGCTCTGCTGTTTTTGGACATTTTAAATATAACTTTTCTGTTTTTAAATGTGAGAAGAAGCTTTCTATACACGCGTTGTCGTGACAATTGCCACGACGAGAGTGGCTTCCTCGAATGCCGAGTTCCTTCACCTGATTTTCATATGATTTCGTCGTATATTGGAATCCTTGATCTGAGTGCAGGAGAGCCCCCTTGCTAAACGGCTTGTCCCTTAGCTGGTTTAGTGTATTATGAACCAATTCAAGATCATTTCGTGTAGAAACTTCCCATGCAACAATTTCATTATTATACAAATCTAATTCGGCGGAAAGGTAGGCAAACGTGTCTCCAATCCGTACATAGGTTATATCTGTTACTAACTTATGAAACCTCATCTCTGCGTAGAATTCACGATTTAAGACATTATGAAATACAACTGACCCTCTTCGGCCGTAGAAAGGGCGTTTCTTCCGAATGACAGATTGGACCCCCAACTCTCTCATCAATCGACGAACACGCTTGTGGTTTACAACGATTCCTTCTCTGGACAAAGCTCCAGTCATCCGTTTATATCCGTAGTAGGGGTGTAGCTTATGGATGGCTAAAATATGTTCTTTTATCCATAGATTTTTCTCAAGTCGCAAAGAACGAGCAGACTGTGCCTTCCGCCATTTGTAGTATCCAGCCTTTGAAACTTCAGCGATTTTTAATAGCCACGAAAGTGGGTGCGTTTTCCTCAAACCATCGATTATTTGAAACCTTTCGGCTTTCAGGACCATTCCTTCCCATGTAGATTTGGATTGCGCTTTTTTAAATAATCCACCTGCGCTTTTAGATAGGCATTTTCCTCTTCGACACTAGAAAAATTCTTACGGTTCCATACACCACGTTGATCTTCAAAAGACTCGTTATTCTGCACTTTCTTCACCCAACTCGCTACCTGTGCATCACTTTTAATACCAAAACGCTCACGAATCTGGCGATATGACCAACCTTCCTCCACCTTCAGACGAACCACTTCTCTCTTTAATTCTTCTGTATACGCTTGAAACGTTTGCCCCTTTTTTGCCATACAAAAAATCCCCTCCAGATTGACAGTTAAGAACATTTTATCATGTTCTCTTTTTTCTCTGTCTACTTGAAGGGGATAATACCACATGGTACACTGTCTTTTTTTATTTGTTCACTATATGTCTTATGCGACGTTACTGAATTATCCTGCCCCGATAGTTGCATAAGAAAAGGAGCTGCTGGTCAGCTCCTGATAATGAAGTAAAGCACATGTTAGTTCATTAAGAAAATCGATTCTTAAACCCAATATAGAATTGATTCATACTTTATTTTTTTTGTCTGCAACTTCATTACGGTGTAACTACATTTATAATTTGCCCTTTTAATTCAACTAACTTGTTCTTAATGAATGGATCTGTTTCTTCAGGTAATTGATCTAGTTTAAAAAATTGAGCCTCAATTGCCTGATTCTCATCAGGAGTTAATTCTCCTTCATAGTGAGTACATAAATATCCTATTGCAACAATGTGATACTCATCACCAACGTCCTCTGGTTTCTTAGATAATTCCATACCAGAATAAACACCAAATAATTGTAATGAATTTAACGTTAACCCAAAATCTTCTTGTACATTTCTTTTAATACATTCCTCAACTGACTCATTTAACTGCAAAATACCACCAGGAATCCCCCATGTTCCACCTGCATATCTATACAGTATAATTTCTCCTTTATTATTAATAATAGCTACACTTGGCCTTACTACTATCAATGGGGAATTTCCAATCATTTCTCTCATAACTTCACAATAATCCATAAAATCCTCCTATGATAATTGATTAGTAAACTTTGTAACATTTCCTAAACAACAACTACCTTGAGGGTTGTTTACCTCACAACCACATCTATTTTCTTTTATGTTTTCACGAATATGTTCTACTGGATTAGGATTAATTCCTTTTTCTACATATTGTTTAATTTTTTCCTTTGTCCAATCAAAACAATAACAAATTGGTGTAGTCACTGAGTCATTTTTTTGATGAACAGCTACCTTTATGTCAGATACAATGTACTTTTTTTTACTTGTATCAAAATAGACTACTTCACAATCTTTGGTTGAACAAAAATAGTGATTGTCTTTAGCATTTAATGTTTCTAATGCAGATGGTCTAAGCAATGATTTTAGTGTAATTAACTTTACATTTTTAGCTTTATTTTCACAAGATGGACAATTACCATTATTATCGATTTTTATTGTTTTTAGGTTACTACAACAATCTTCCATCATTCCTCCACCTTTACAATTTATATTTTTATAAGCCTTATTCCGTTTTCTTGTTTTCACCCATTAAAGTTTCGATAATAGGACATTCATGTAAAGTTTTTTCAACAGGACAACATTCTTTTAAATTATTAAGCATTTGTTCGATCTTTTTTAAGTCTCTTATCTTCTTTTGGACTTCATCTATTTTTTGAATTACAAAATCATACATATCTATACATCGTTCATCGTCTTTATCAACGACTCCAAGTAATTTATCAATTTCTGATAAAGAAAATCCTAAATCTTGCATTCGTTTAATGAACTGTATACGATTGACGGTTACATCTTGATATGTCCTATAACCAGTATTAGTTCGAGTAGGCTCTGGAATCAGTCCAAATCTTTCGTAATATCTTATCGTTTCTTTATTAACTCCGCATTTATTTGCAAGCTCACTTATAAGATATTTCACCATATTCACCTCATAATAAATTATAAACCCTGTACCATAGTACAGGGTAAAGGGGAGTTTTGAATTTTTTCACTAATTGACGTTAATACAATACAATACAATACTTCACAATCTCATCTATGTATTAACATGAATAGCGTTAACCCATCAACTTCAAAGGTCATAGAAAAATGTTCTTCACCGTAAATATCATAAAAATTAGAGCTTTGGTTTTCTTTAGATTTAACAAGAAAAATACTTTGGTTTGTAAAATTAAGAATTGCTTTTATAGCTTAACTCTGTAACCAATTTACTTACATAAGTTCAATAAGTATCATTTTTTTTCAACTCTTTTAAGCAGACTAAAATTAAAAATTATTTTGTTTTGAATAGTTAATGATTGATTAAATAAGAATATACTTATACAATGATGTTAAATAACCACATAAGCATATGATTATTTATTAGATTAGGCTAGGAGGGATAACATGCAAACGAATGAAGCGTTGGATATAGAAGCTACGGCAAATGTTCTTAAACTTTTAGGTGATAAAACACGTTTGACGATGGTAAAAATTATGTCTGAGCATGAATGTTGTGTCTGTGAATTTGTTGACCTGTTTGATATGAGCCAACCTGCTATTAGCCAACATTTACGAAAGTTGAAAGATAGCGGAATTGTGAATGAAGCAAGAAGGGGACAATGGATATTTTACTCGTTAAATCAAACATCTCCGTATTACTCATTTATTCAAACGGTCATCAAAGATTTGCCAAGTCAAGCATTTAAATTAGAAGAATTAACAGCACAAGGAAAACGAATTTGTTGTGACTAACGAGGAGGAGAACATCAGTGGGTATAGTTATATTAGCAAGTATCATCTTTTTGCTGACGTTGACATTCGTCATCTGGCAACCCAAGGGATTGTCAATCGGCTGGTCAGCATGCGGGGGTGCGGTACTTGCCTTACTCGTTGGGGTTGTTGACTTCAACGATGTAATTACCGTTACGGGTATTGTATGGAACGCGACGTTGGCGTTCATTGCTATTATCATTATTTCTTTAATTTTAGATGAAATTGGTTTCTTTGAATGGGCAGCTCTACATATGGCGAGAGCGGCCAAGGGAAATGGAGTGAGGATGTTTGTGTCTGTGAGCATTCTTGGAGCCCTAGTCGCTGCGTTCTTCGCAAATGACGGAGCCGCGCTCATCTTAACTCCGATTGTATTGGCGATGGTTCGAAACTTGAAGTTGGAAGAGAGAATGATCTTTCCATTTATCATCGCGAGTGGGTTTATAGCGGACACTACATCCTTACCGCTTGTGGTAAGTAATTTGGTCAACATTGTTTCTGCTGACTTTTTTGATATCAAGTTTATTGAGTTCGCATCTAGAATGATCGTTCCCAACCTGTTTTCATTAGCAGCAAGCATTCTGGTATTATATTTGTACTTCAGAAAGAGCATTCCGAAGAATTATGATATGGCTCAATTGAAGAAGCCAGTCGATGCCATTCGGGATGTGAAAATGTTTCGCCTGTCTGGGATTGTTTTAGGTGTTCTGTTGGTAGGTTATTTTATCAGTGAATTTTTCAACATTCCCGTATCCATCATTGCAGGTGTTATCGCCATTTTCTTCTTGTTTATGGCAAGGCGAAGTCCAGCTGTTAATACCAAAACTGTTGTAAAAGGCGCACCATGGGCGATTGTGTTCTTCTCCATTGGAATGTATGTTGTGGTGTATGGATTGAGAAACGTTGGATTGACGAACATTTTAGCTGACCTTATACAAGTAACGGCTGATCAAGGATTATTCGCTGCTACTGTCGGAATGGGATTCATCGCAGCTATTCTTTCATCGCTTATGAATAACATGCCGACGGTTATGATAGACGCTCTTGCCATTTCCGACACGAATACAACGGGCGCGATTAGGGAAGCCCTTATTTATGCCAATGTCATCGGTTCGGACTTGGGACCAAAAATTACACCGATTGGTTCTTTGGCTACCTTATTGTGGCTGCATGTCCTTTCATTAAAAGGCGTGAAAATCTCATGGGGAACCTACTTTAAAACGGGAATCATCTTAACCATCCCAACATTGTTCATCACATTAGTTGGCTTATATATATGGTTGAATATTATTCACTAAATACATCATTTTACTCATAAAGGAGATAAACAACATGGCTAAAAAAACACTTTACTTCTTATGTACAGGTAACTCTTGCAGAAGTCAAATGGCTGAAGCATGGGGTAAGAAATATCTAGGAGACGAATGGCAAGTGCTAAGTGCAGGAATTGAAGCACATGGCTTGAATCCGAAGGCTGTTAAAGCGATGAACGAGGTTGGAATGGATATTACCAATCAAACTTCCGATATCATTGACCCTGACATTTTAAATAATGCCGATTTTGTGGTCACATTATGTGGCGATGCTGCAGACAAATGTCCAATAACGCCACCGCATGTGAGGCGTGAACATTGGGGCTTTGATGACCCAGCAAGAGCGGAAGGAACCGATGAAGAAAAATGGGCGACCTTCCAACGTGTTCGTGATGAAATCAGAGAAAGAATCGAACGTTTCTCTAAAACGGGCGTATAAATAAAACTGAAAAGCCGAGTAATCACTCGGCTTTCGTTTTATCCATGGCATAAGTAAATGATTATATATGAAGGGGAGATGAGCAAGTGATGAAAGTTGAAATCTTTGATCCTGCGATGTGTTGTTCAACGGGGGTATGTGGACCGAGTGTTGATCCTGAATTAACAAGGGTGGCATCTGCTGTTTATTCTTTAGAAAAGAAAGGGTTCGATATCAAACGTTATCAATTAACCAATGATCCTGCTAAGTTTGTAGATAACCCTGAGATTAATAAAGCTTTACATGAAAAAGGACCTGACGTCTTGCCAATTATTTTAGTCAATAATCAGATTGTAAAAGAGGGAAGTTATCCAACAAACGAAGAGTTTGGAGAATGGTTTGAAATAAAACCTGATGAGTTAAATGAAAAGCCAAAAGCTCGTCTTTCCATTGATTTAAATCAACTGAAATAAGAAAGAAAGAAAGAAAGAAGGGGAAAGAGCATGTTTCAATCTTTCAATCCGAAGAATGTCATTCAAACACCCTTTTTATTTTTAACAGGAAAAGGTGGGGTAGGAAAAACATCGACAGCCAGTGCCACCGCCGTTGCATTAGCTGATAGTGGGAAAAAGGTGTTGCTCATCAGCACAGACCCAGCTTCCAACTTACAAGATGTATTTGGAATAGCGTTAACCAATTCACCCATAGCCGTACCAGGTGTTGATAATTTATTTGCCAGTAATTTAGATCCAGAAGCTTCAGCGAGAGCGTATCGTGACAAAGTGGTGGGTCCATATAAAGGAAAGCTACCTGATTCGGTCGTTGCCACCATGGAAGAACAATTATCGGGAGCATGTACGGTGGAGATTGCTGCATTTGATGAATTTTCCAATTTGTTGACTAATGTTGACATAGTCAATCAGTATGACCATATTATCTTTGACACCGCTCCAACTGGGCATACGTTAAGGCTTTTACAGCTTCCGACGGCATGGAGTGGATTCCTGGAAGAAAGCACACACGGTGCGTCATGCTTAGGTCCTTTATCAGGGTTGGCGGACAAAAAAGACCTTTATTCTAAAACTGTGGAGGTCCTTTCCAATCCAAGTAAAACCACATTAATCCTAGTTACAAGACCTGATGCCTCATCCTTATTTGAAGCAGACCGTGCATCCAATGAACTCAAAGAAATTGGCGTGAAAAACCAAATACTTATCGTGAATGGGCTTCTTCAGACACACCTTGAAGAAGATGAAGTGTCATCCGCCTTTTATCACCGACAACGAAACGCATTGCAGCACATACCAGAACATTTAAAACAGATCGCTGTTTATTCGTTACCGTTTGTTTCTTTTCCCTTAACAGGGATAGACAATTTACGATATTTATTTAAACAATACACGATCCCATCAAAGATGGTGACATATGAAGATTACACAGCGAATCTTCCAAGATTGAATGAAATGATCACTGATTTCTCATCAAATAATACAAAGCTTATTTTCACAATGGGGAAAGGCGGAGTGGGGAAAACAACGGTTGCTTCCGCTATTGCCGTTGGTTTAGTGGAAAAGGGGCACCGTGTACACTTAACGACAACAGATCCTGCGGGGCACTTGAATTACCAATTCGAAAATGATCAATTCAATCAAAACTTAACGATCAGCAGCATTAATCCAAAAGAAGAAGTGGAAAAATACAAAGCAGATGTCATTACAAAAGCAGGCTCAGATTTAGATGAAGAAGGACTCGCTTATTTAGTGGAAGATCTTAATTCACCTTGTACAGAGGAAATAGCCGTTTTCCGAGCCTTTGCTGAAATTGTAGCTAAATCAGAAAATGAAATGGTCGTTATTGACACGGCGCCAACGGGTCACACGTTGTTATTGTTGGATGCTGCACAGTCTTATAGTAAAGAGATTTCGAAGTCAACAGGTGAAGTCCCTGAAAGTGTAACAAAACTGCTTCCTCAAATTAGGAATGCAGAAGAAACAGCTGTTGTAATTGTCACGCTTGCAGAAGCCACACCCGTGTTAGAAGCATCCCGATTACAAGATGATTTAAGAAGGGCCAATATTACCCCACAGTGGTGGGTGATTAATCAGATTCTATATACTACAAATACGATTGACCCTGTACTAAGCGGGAAAGCATCGGCAGAAAAAGAATGGATTCATGAAGTTAACGATAAGTCATTTGGAAAATGTGTCATTATTCCATGGATGCTAGAAGAAAAGATCGGATATGACAAGTTGAAAGATTATACACATTAACTGTGCAAATTTTGGTCAAAAAACCTTAGTTGGAGGGGAAATATAATTGACCGCAAAGAATTATCATGAATTAATTAAAGATCGCATCTTCATCGGTGGAGCAGATGATGTGAAAGAAATGATGGAAAATGAGGGGGCAGATATAATTTTTGATTTGAGTGCAGAAGCACCTGACGAAACTGCATATAACCGCCTGCATAGTCCCATTGTCGATGATGCTGAACACCAAGATTAATCCATTAAAACGTCGATCGCTCATGTCGTAAAAGCATATAATGAAGGAAAAAAAGTGTATTTTCATTGTGCTGGCGGAAGCAATCGTACGGGTACTGTTGCCGTTGTGACCTTGTTGACTTTGGGTAAGGGAAAGTCTATTGAAGAAGCAGAGGAAATGGCTAAGTCCGCACGTCCTAAAATTAAGGTGAAACCAGAAATGAAAGAAGCATTAAAAAGAATATTTCCTAATGTATAAAAGAAAAGGGGAGGAATTAATATGAAGATAACAGATGAAGCAAAACAACTTTTAGAAAATGTGTTAAATGAAAATGGTGCAGAAGGAATTCGTCTATACTCGGTCGCAGGTTGTTGCGGCCCACAAATGGCATTGTCTTTAGATGCCCCACAAGAAACAGATGTTATCCAGAACATTAACGGAATTAAAGTGGCAGTAGATTCTCAAATTGCTTCAACTGAGGAATTCACATTAGACAAAGAAGAAAATCAAGATGGTGTAGGCTTAGTTTTAATTGGCGGTAGTAACTGTTGCTAATGCTTAGGTAAAAATAAGGGGGGAGTTGTTCATTTTGGTGAATAACTCCCCCTCCTCTATTTAATTGTAGGATTGAAACGCTTAATTGGAATAATTGGAATCTTGGCTGAGGGGACTACATGCCACTAAGTGCTTTCCTACAACTGCAATGAATTATACTTTTCATTCGGTGTAAAAAATTATGTTTTGAACTCTAAGAGTAACCTTTTTGAATGATGGTCGTACGTTATCCAATGGCCTTCAGAAATCCCTAAACTTATGAAATTTTATAAATCCCGTACAATTAGATACAAACTGACTTCCACATTAAAAGGCTTTTTAGTCCAAACATATTAATACTTTTGCTCCAAAACCAACTTTTAGATTCTTCTATTTAAGGCATCCCTTAAAATTTCACAAAAAATGCAGTAAAGTACATAATTAAAAGTCCAGTCGCTAATCCAGAATGGTTTAACCATGAAACAGATGCTTCATTGATATTGTAGGAATGAAAAGCTACGGCCGAGCACTTACATTCCTTATGGCTACAGCAGGATATGAACCTGGTTCGATCTATTGCAGCTTATATAACATATCTATGGTATAGAAAAAAATTCCAAAAAATGCTAAAAATAATCATTTTATACTGGTGCAATTTTCCCGTATCATTTGGTAACAAAAGACATAAAAATACAATGAGTGGATCGGTGAGAATTATTGAGAAGTGGTTGTTCAACGTGTTAAATAAAGATAATGGAGTGTTATTGAATAAGGATTTATTAAAATCGAGAGTGGGATTTAAAAGGATTATAACTTTAGGTGGTATATTTTTGATTTCATCAGAAATTTCTTTTTGGAAAAAGTTTAAAATAATCTTTAACTAACAACATGAAAAATATATTCATACATGCATTAGGTTAGTATAGATACACTTAAGTATTTTTAAGCAAACCCTAGTAAAGTAAATAGAATCTATGTCAAATACCTATTTTAAAACTTTTTATAAAAAAACCTTCACATACCATAGAGGGGTATAGTATTATGTAATTAAGGAGGTGAGGCAATGTCGATGAATTCAGAATGTCTTGATAAAATTGTTGAAATTGATCAATACTGCTCATCAGACGGTGAAAGAAAGAGCCATCATTCAGATAAAGTGAAAAAAAATTTAGTATCAAGATTGAATCGAATTGAAGGACAAATTCGAGGAATAAAAGGATTAATTGAAAAGGATACGTATTGTGATGATGTCATTACTCAAATATCTGCGACTCAATCAGCATTAAATAGTGTCGCTCGTATTTTACTTGAAGGGCATATGAAGTCATGTGTTTTAGAAAGAATTCAAGAAGGGGATACGGAGATTTTAGATGAGGTAATGGTGACAATTCAAAAATTAATGAAAAAATAAAAGGAGACTAAGCGATATGGAAAAAATGACTCTTAACGTAAAAGGAATGTCATGTGGGCATTGTATAAATTCAATTGAAGGCAATGTAGGCGAATTATCTGGAGTTACCACTGTTAAAGTAAACTTAGATTCTGGAACTGTTAGTGTAGTGTTTAATCCGAACGAAGTTAGTATTGATAAGATCAAAGAAACAATTGATGACCAAGGTTATGATGTACAATAAAATTAATACAGAACCTGCTGATTAAAGCACGATTTCTTTCAGAAATTAATATACTATACAGGGGTATGGTTTAAGTAATTAAAATAGATCAACTGACATAAAATAAGGAGGAGTAAGAAATGGAGAATGTAATATTAACAGTGAAAGGAATGTCATGTGGGCATTGTATAAATTCAATTGAGGGAAATGTAGGGAAATTAAATGGTGTTCATTTTGTAAAAGTTCACTTAAATGAAGAAAAAGTAGAAGTATCATTTAATTCGAAAATGGTCTCTTTAAAGGGAATTACTGACGTTATAGAAGATCAAGGTTATGATATACAATAATTTTAATAAAGAACGTGCTGATTAAAGCACGATTTCTTTCTAAAATTCATATACTATACCAGGGTATGGTTTGTGTTATTAAAATAGATCATCTAACATAAATTAAGGAGGACAAAAGAATGGAGAATGTAATATTAGTAGTGAAAGGAATGTCATGTGGGCATTGTATTAATTCAATTGAAGGGAACGTAGGAAAAATGAATGGAGTTCTTTTTGTAAAGGTTCACTTAAATGAAGAAAAAGTAGAGGTATCATTTGATCCGAAAGTAGTTTCTTTAAAGGGAATTACTGACATTATAGAGGGCCAAGGTTATGATGTAGAGCTGAGTAAATTATCTAAAGATCAAAGTTGTCACTAAGGAATTGAAAAAACGTGCTGTCTCGTCCCGGCACGTTTTCTTCCCTAAAAATATACCCCACTATAGTATGTGGTGATAGGAGTGTAAGGTTATGAGCGATAAAAAAGAAACAACACTTCAAATAGCTGGCATGACGTGTGCTGCATGTGCAGTGAGAATAGAAAAAGGTCTAAAAAAAATAGATGGAGTAGAGGATGCAAGCGTGAATTTTGCTTTAGAAAAATCAAAAGTAACGTTTGATCCATCCAAATCAAGTGTTAACCAACTTAAAGATAAAGTAGAATCCTTAGGGTATAAAGTGGTTAGTGAAAAAGCGGAATTTGATATATCTGGTATGACATGCGCAGCATGTGCTAACAGGATTGAAAAACGTTTAAACAAGTTAGATGGAATACAAAGTGCAACTGTAAACTTCGCCTTAGAATCAGCCCTTGTAGAATATAATCCTGACGAAGTTTCGGTCCCAGATATGAAGGATGCCATTAAGAAATTGGGTTATCATTTAGAACAAAAGCAAGAAACTACAGGCGAAAAGGTTGATCATAGACAGAAGGAAATTGAGAAACAAACAGGAAAATTCATATTCTCTTCTATTTTGTCCATCCCTTTACTTTGGGCGATGGTCAGTCATTTTGAATTTACCTCTTTTATTTGGCTACCAGAGATGTTCATGAATCCATGGGTCCAACTCGCACTTGCGACTCCTGTTCAATTCTTAGTTGGAGGTCAGTTTTACGTAGGCGCCTTTAAAGCATTAAGGAATAAAAGTGCAAACATGGATGTTTTAGTTGCACTTGGCACCTCTGCAGCTTATTTCTATAGTGTTTATTTAAGCATTTTGTCAATAGGGTCCGATGCACACATGGTGGAATTATATTTTGAAACAAGTGCCGTGTTAATTACTCTTATTATATTAGGTAAGTTATTTGAAGCAAAAGCAAAGGGACGTTCATCGGAAGCCATTAAAAAGCTTATGGGTTTGCAAGCAAAAACAGCCACAGTTTTAAGAGACGGTCAAGAAATGAATTTACCTATCGAAGAGGTGATAGCTGGAGATATCGTTTATGTTAAACCAGGTGAAAAGGTGCCTGTAGACGGAGAAATATTTGAAGGGAGATCTGCCCTGGATGAGTCAATGATTACAGGGGAAAGTATTCCTGTTGATAAAACAGTAGGAGATTTAGTAATTGGCTCAACCATTAACAAAAACGGGTTTCTAAAGGTTAAGGCAACAAAGGTAGGAAAAGATACCGCCTTAGCTCAAATTATCAAAGTAGTCGAAGAAGCACAAGGATCAAAAGCGCCTATTCAACGCTTAGCCGATGTCATCTCAGGAATATTTGTCCCTATTGTAGTGGGTATAGCGATTATTACGTTTCTTGTGTGGTACTTTTTTGTAAGTCCAGGAGAGTTTGCAGTAGCTCTTGAAAAATTAATTGCCGTATTAGTGATCGCCTGTCCATGTGCTCTAGGCCTAGCTACTCCTACGTCCATTATGGCAGGGTCAGGTCGAGCAGCCGAATATGGGATTTTATTTAAAGGCGGAGAACATCTTGAAACCACTCATCGGGTGGATACAGTGATTCTTGATAAAACGGGAACTGTAACAAATGGAAAACCAACACTTACAGATGTTATTCTCTCAAATGGGTTTGAAGAAAAGGAATTTTTAAAATTAGTCGGTACTGCAGAGAGAAATTCTGAACATCCGTTAGCTGAGGCGATTGTTGAGGGGATTAAAGAAAAAGGGATTGAACTAGGCAGCTCAGAACACTTCGAAGCCATTCCTGGCTTTGGAATCGAGTCTAAAGTTGAAACCAAATCCTTGCTGATCGGAACGCGCCGACTTATGAAGAAAAATAACATTGATATTAGGGGTATATTACCCAAGATGGAAAACTTAGAGAAACAAGGCAAGACTGCAATGCTAGTAGCCATTGATAACCAGTTTGCTGGAGTGATTGCAGTCGCGGATACAATTAAAGAAACCTCTCAAAAAGCTATCGCAAGGTTAAAAGAGATGGGTCTGGAGGTTGTTATGATTACTGGAGATAACAAGCAGACAGCTCAAGCAATTGCAAATGAAGTAGGAATTGACCATGTTATAGCAGAAGTCCTGCCTGAAGGAAAGGCAGAGGAAGTTAAAAAGCTTCAAAAATCTGGAAAGATTGTAGCAATGGTCGGTGATGGAATTAACGATGCTCCAGCGTTAGCTACTGCTGATATTGGGATGGCAATCGGTACGGGTACGGATGTAGCAATGGAAGCTGCTGATATCACCTTAATCAGAGGAGACTTAAATAGTATTGCCGATGCCATTTTTATGAGTAAAATGACGATTCGAAATATCAAGCAAAATTTATTTTGGGCCTTTGCTTATAATGCTATAGGAGTTCCAATTGCAGCCCTAGGATTTCTGGCACCGTGGCTTGCAGGAGTAGCAATGGCATTTAGTTCAGTTTCAGTTGTTTTAAACGCACTCAGATTACAAAGGATTAAGTTAAAAGGATAATCTATCTATAAAGAAAGGAGTGTTTTTATGAAACAAAAAAACATGCTAACCTGGGCGATTTCAGCCATTGTTTATCTCGGGTTAGTAATTGGCGGATATACCGTATTTGCAAGCTTGGGCAGTAATAACGATCACACGGATACCCATGCGGCAAATAACGAGGAAAAAGAATCTATTAATGAGCAAGCACATAACGATAATCATACAAGCCAAAAAAGTGATGGTGAGGATACAGGGCATTCAGATCATGTAGATCAATTACAAAGTGAAGTGGTCACAAACGTAAAATATGAAGAAGGTATAATTACCATCGATGTGAAGGATAAAGAGCAAAATTCACCTAAATTAGAAATATCACATGAAAAAATAATGCATTTAATTATTGTAAGTGCAGACTTAGAAGATTATTATCATTTACATCCTGAGGAAAAAGGAAATGGCGTTTATACTCTGAAGTTCGCCCTACCTGAAAACTCTTATAAAGCGTTTGTTGATATTAAACCAAAAAACCTTGCTTATCAGGTTAGTCCGATAGAACTGCAGGTGGGTAAAGGTCATAGTGAACATGAAGGAAATTCATTAAAGGTTGATACAAACTTAACAAAAACTATCAATGAGAAGACAGTTGAATTAAACACTACAGAGCTAGGGATAAACAAAGCTGTGACGTTAAGTTTTGATACGAAAGAGACTACTCCAGAGCCCTATCTGGGTGCTCTAGGGCATGTTGTTATTTTGGATGATATGGGTGAAAAATTTGTTCATGTGCACCCTACATCAGAAGAAAAGACAGTCTTTGAAACAAAATTTGATAAACCTGGGATTTACAAAGTATGGGGAGAATTTAAATTTGATGGTAAAGTCAATAGCTATCCATTTGTTATAGAGGTCAAATAAATTCGAAGAATAAAGGGGAATTTTTTATGAACTTAGATGGGGTTAGCAAACATCTATTAATTTGCAACGGGAAAACATGCACGAAAAATGGAGCAGAAGAAGTAACAGAGACCATTAGGGGAGAATTGAAAAACTTAGAGCTGCAAAAGGAGATCCACACAACAAAAACATTATGTAACGGCCAATGCAAGCATGGTCCAATCGCTGTTCTATATCCACAAGGAACCTGGTATAAAGAAATGAATAAAGCAAAAAGTGAAGAGCTTATTCGTCAATTGAAAGAAGAAAGAAATGTTAATTTAGGCTCTGAACTTTATTACCATGATGGGAAAACATTTAAGAACCATGAGGTTGAGTAAACTGTAACATCTTATATCTTATATCTTATATCTAAAAAGGCGTTTCTGTATAACAGGACGCTTTTTTACTGTAAGAAGTGTCGAGTGACAAATGCAATAATGTCAAATATAAGGTTATAAGGCTATAAGGCTATATATGTAGTCATGGGCATGCTCAAACCCGGCACCGCGAATATAAATACGTGGTGTAGTCATTTCATGGAGGTGGGTGTATGCACAAATGCCGTTGTTGTCTAGGGGTAGGATGTTGTCGATATTGTAGTGGATCAGGTGTCCAACCGGTAGGTAAAGCTTCCTAAATTCTATTTAGACAGGAGCTTGCATAACAAGCTCCCGTTACTTATGCTTACTAGATTGATATAGAGTAAACATTGTTTTATATGTACATTTATTTCACATATAAGTGTATTTCTTTGATAATATAAAATAGGAATGAATTGAAGGTGGTGAAAGTAACCCTATGTGTGAACCCTACTATAAAGTGTTGCCAAAAATCTTAGGTCCTCTTGAATTAGAAGTAATGAAAATTATTTGGTCTAAAAATGAAGCAACAGTTCAGGAAGTCTTGATAGAGTTAAACAAACAAAATAATTATGCTTACACAACGATCATGACGATTATGAATCGTTTAGATAAAAAGGGAATTCTTACACGAAATAAGGTAGGTAAGGGATACCTATATAAAGCTCGTTATAATCAGGATGAGCTAGTTCAACAGACTTCTTCTGAGAAAGTAGAACAAATTCTCGGAAACTATGGTGATATTGCTATTGCACAGTTTGTAGATGCTGTTGGCCATAATCCTGATCAACTAAATAAACTAAAACAGCTCATTCAAAGTTTAGAGAAAGGTGAAAAATCGTAATGCACTTATCTCGCCTGTATAGCACCTACATTGCATGCTCAGTTAGTATCGTAAGTTTATTTTCCCTCTGCTTTTTTGCCTACCATCATGAAAATCAAAGTTTGTGGGATTCAATGCTGATGTGTTGTAATAGTCATTCATGGGAACAAGTATTCAAGCTTTTGTTTATTTTACTATTGGTTGCATGTATATTATTTGTCGTTTATTTTGTAGATGTTATTCAAAAAACAAAACGATTTCTCTCTACTCTAATCCCTTATAAAAGGGGGCAGCTCCCTCAAGAGATAGAAAATTTTCAGCAAAAGTATTCAATCCGAATTCATGTTATTGATGATAAGCGACCTATAGCTTTTACGTATGGATTTATTTATTCTCAAATTGTCATTAGTACAGGTCTTGTTCAGATACTAGATTCAGATGAAGTAAAAGCTGTATTGGAACATGAATATTGTCATTATAAAGACAAGGATCCTTTTAAATTGTCGTTATATAAATGTTTAGCACGCCTATTCTTCTTCATGCCTGTATCTCAAAAAATATTGCAACGTTATGTGACTAAAAAGGAATTAGCTGCGGATACGTTTGCAATTGAACAAGTGGGGCTAAAACCCATAGCATCAGCCCTATATAAATTAATGTCGTATTCTTCGTCCATGCCTTTCTCAACCGTTCATTTTCAAAATGGAGAACTTCAGGATGTTCGTATTGAGTTTCTTTTGACAGGGACATTTTCCATGCCCTTTTTAACTAAAAAAGAATGGATGGTCTCGGTTCTACACTTTATTTTTATTACTTTGATAACAGGATGTGTGTCATTTCTGTGGCATATTATATCTTTCATGCCATTATAAATACTACAAATGTGTAGTAACATATTGACACTATTTTTTTCTTCTACTACAATCAAGTAGTAGATAGAGTGTTTTATAAACTTTGTCCTTATTACATAGAGGAGGGAAGAAATATGAATATAAAAAAAGCGTTTGCGGGATTATCTTTGGTTGCACTAATGGCAGTTGGGGGCACAGTCTTTGCAGCTAGTCCTATGGAACATAAAACGATGAGTGAAGAAGATTGTATGACAATGACTAAGAAAGACTGTATGGAAATGATGAAAAAAATGAGTGAAAAAGATTGTATGGAAATGATGAAAAACATGAGCAAAAAAGATTGTATGAAAATGATGAAAGATATGAAAAAATAAAGAATTATCTATGATGTAAAAAATGAGATGTTTCTTCTGTAGAAACATCTCATTAACATTTATTCTTTAAATTTTAACAACCTTAATGCATTTAATATAACAATTAATGCAGCGCCTGTATCACTTAAAGCTGCCATCCAAAGTGTTAGCCAGCCCGGAAAGATTAAAACTAATGCAATTACTTCAATAAGTTTGCCTTTGATAGTCTGACTACACTTTTAATACTCTAAATGCATCTCTTACTTTTTTGGCAAAATCTAGTGGTGGTTCAACCGATTCAAAGTGCATATACATTGCCCGTGGTTCTTCAAATAACCAGTGATTATGAATAGATGTAACTAAAATGTCCCTTTTTCGAAGTTCAGTTAATAACGGGTTAACTTCTTCTTGTAAAAGAACTGTTTCCCCTAAATTTAACGCATTTCCCCTACTATCAACATTTTCAAACGTAAAAAATTGCGGATTGACTAATGGAGATTGTGTTCTACGGTCAAGAATAGTAAATCTAATATTACGAAACTTTTGTACCAAGCATACCCCTTCTGGAGTAATCATTCCGTCTCCGTTTAAGATTCTTGCAAATTCCTGACATAATCTTTTTCGTTTTTCCGTACTCATAAAAATCCCCTTTCAAAATTTATATTCCACTTTTCTATGAAATTCACGATTATTATATTCATCAGTTTTAATTATTAGACGAGGCTATTAGTTTAATACCCTCAACTTCTAATAATCTAGGTTATATGAACATAAAAAATCCTTCAGAGTATGTTCTGAAGGGGTGAGCCATCGTCTTTCCATTAGATAAAATGCGTGAGCTTACTCAGAAAGTTGCAAAAGGGGATAGCGTGTACAAGCTGATGTTGATAGCAATAACGAAAACGTTGCCTTAGCTCATTCATTTCAAATAAGCCGGGAGTTGGGGAGTATTGAAAGGTTACGCCGGACACATGTCTGGATGTGGTGCATCAACTACGAACACCACTCTCAACTATTCGCGGTTATATAGAAGCTATACGAGATGGATTAACGTAAGAATAGTTACGCATCAGATTGTAACCACGTTTCTCCCCGAATGGGCAATTCTATAAAATTCGATATGGATTTACCTGAGAAGTTTCCAAAGATATGGATCGATCAGGCTTACTTGATCCAAGTTCTTATTAACCTATTTGATAATACTGTTCTTTATACACCGGAAAATGAGTCTGTACATCTTACTAGACAAGAAGATAATGCAATACTGAGATTTCGCTTGACGAATATGGGTGTAGAAATATCAAAGGAAAGTTTATCATTAATTTTTGAAAGGTTTTATCGGGTAGATGAATCTCGTTAAGAACATAAGGGGGAGCATGTATTGGACTTGCTCGTGCCATTGTTGATAAATACGGTGGAACCATTTGGGCGACAAGTGAAAATTATTCTACAACAATATACCCGGAGCTGCCTCTTTCAAATACTTAACTCTTCAAAAAATTACATTGATATATGAAACTATAGGGCCTGAATATTCTTTGAGGAGTGTTATCTTTGCTTGATTTAGCTGATGCTATGGTTACCTTACAGCAACAAATTTATATATCGGTTTGGACCAATGTCTTTATTAATAAAAGTTCATAAAAAATATTATTATTATCCCCTTGTCTCTAGGGTATAAATAGAATTTAATTCAGATACCTTAGTCAGCTAAGAGTAAATGATCGATGGGGGTTAATAAAATGACTTTTAGTAATTCAGCAGATGATTGGAGTAATCAAATTATAAATAAAATAGAGGAATTGAGCATACCAGCTCAGTATTATTTGTTTCGTAATTTTTTAGATAATACATTACATCTATCAAATAATTTAAGCAATAAAACAAGATGGATCCTTATGTACTTCTTAGAAATTGAAGTGAAAACCTTAAAACAACTCGAAATGGATATTTACTATGAGTATTTATTAAATGATATAGAGCTGGAGAAAAAACAAGCGAAATTGTAGCTTAACCAATTTCGGGTTTAGTTCAATTTGGAGTGACAAAGGATAAATTATACAGTTAATTTGGAAATAAGTATGACGGGTGTAAAGGTATATATTTAACACGCTAAGAAAAAATGAGGAGGACCACGACAATCCAATATAAGTGGTCCTTTGGAAATTAAAACACATTCACCTTATAGTTATCTTCTTCTCTTCTCTTAACTTACTTACAAATATCTTCTGTTGAAAATAAGTCCAGTCCAATAATATGTTTTCTTATTAGATACACATCTTTACTATTAGGAATAGGAGCTGTGACAATAGTCTATTAGTGGAGCAACAACAGCAATCTTTATTCAGCTGATTGTTCGATAACAGAAAAATGGCCTTTTATCTGATTTATAGTATTATCCGGAGCATTTCCCCAATAAAAAGATAACAATGTTTCTTTATTTTAAGTACCACAATGTTGTAATATCCTAAGAAAATTCCAAGATTAATAGTCTTTATTAGTATAGATTTTCTTTAACACTGTTTTCCCGATATAAGGGATTCAATCATTTCAGTTATTTTCTGTCTCTGATTTGGTGAAAGTTTTTTTGCAGTATCTATTAAGTTCATCATATCTGCTGAAATATCCTCACTGTCAAAAAAATAAGTAATGGAGGTTTCTAAAGAATTACAAAGCTTTAATAAGGTTTCAATCGATGGAGATTGTGTATTATTTTCTATTCTATTTATAGTAGTTCTATGAACACCTGACAATTCTTCTAAATTGATTAGTGAATAGCTCTTTTCTTGCCTTAAAGTCTTTAATTTTTCCCCTATATTTAACATTATTAAAACCTCTCCATAGTTAATAGAATTCCTATTTATATTTTTGGAATAATCATAACAAAAATTTTTCGAAAAAAAATAAAAAAAGCGCAAACGCTCAAAATATGTTTAAAAATGTGCGTTTATGCACATAATGTATTTATTGTTATTTGTTCCAACTTTAGGAGTGAGGGAAATATGTCAATTGATACAAAGAGATTAAGTATTGGTAAAATGCTCGGAAGTGTTAATGAGGTTTACCGGATACCACTTTATCAAAGAACCTATAATTGGGGAAAGGATCAATGGAATGATTTATGGGAGGATTTGATTAAGCTTGAAGGAGAAGAAACGCATTTTCTTGGTTTTGTTATTACCATTGGTTCGGAACGCAAAAAAGGGTTTAGTTTTTTTGAAGTAGTCGATGGTCAGCAACGCATTACTACTGCCTTAATAGCACTGACAGCCATCAGAGATTTTGCGGAGGAAATAGACAAAGACCGAGCTGGATATATAAATAACTATTTTTTAAAGAGTTCAACAATAGATGACCAAGAAGCTAAACTCATTCTGGGTAGAAAAGACAATAAGGTATTCAAAAGATTAGTGGAGAAACGGGTAACAAAAGACGAGGCTAAATCAGAAAAAATAATTCAAGCATATTTCTTTTTTAAAGAAAAACTTCAAGAAAAAGGTATACAGTGGCAGAATGTGTATACGAGATTATTGGAGTCATTTGATCTTGTTTTAATGGTAACGGATTCCTACTACGATGCATTTAGGCTGTTTGAAACACTAAATAATCGAGGATTGTCTCTTTCTTCAGTGGATTTAATAAAAAACTACCTTCTAAGTACGATCGCTTCTAATGAATCTATGTTGGAAGAATGTATAGAGATATGGGATAGAATTATTGAGAATATAGAAGAAATAGAATCTGTCCGGCATGATAAGGTCCGATTTTTTAGGCACTATTTATTCTCAATTGAATACGGTATAGTCCCTATTCCAAAATTGTATTCCAGATTTCAAAAACTCATTGATAATACAGACGATATTTTAAATCTTGTTGAGGATATATGGCTTAAATCGGAAGTGTACGTAAAGTTGTACAATGGAATTTTAGGTGTAAAAAGAGTTGATGAAAGATTAAATACCTTAGTTCGTATTGAGGCTACAACTTGCTATCCATTGCTAATAAAATGCGTTTCGATGGAACTTAAGAATGAGCAATTATTAAAAATTCTAAAAGCTATTGAAGTGTTCACCCTTAGAAGAAGTATATGCAACATTTCTACTAGGGATATTGACAGGATTTATAATCACCTGTCTTTGGAAGCATTTGATAAAGAAGATCCCATAAACTATATAATTGGGTACTTACAAAAGCGGACCCCGAGTGATACCGAGTTCTATTTGAGTTTCCAAAGTAGAGACTTTACAAGGTCCCCACAGACAAAATATATCTTGGAAATGATTGAAAATGCTTTAACAAACAATACAAAGGAGAAAATGATTAGTTCGAGAACTGATGTTCATATAGAACATATAATGCCTAGGGAATTGCGAAAAAGATCCAAAGTAATTGTTAGCACCTGGGAAAAGGAGCTAGGATCAAGAGCTTCTGAGCATCAACTATTTGTTAATCGTATTGGTAACCTAACTCTTTTGGGAAGTGAATTGAATATTGGGGCTTCAAATAATCCATTTGAAGAAAAAAAACAGAGATATGGTCAGTCCAATATTCTATTAACAAAAGAACTATGTAAGAAAAAGAAGTGGGATTTTGATGAAATCATAAACAGAAGTAAATACCTCGCAGATATTGCAAAGCAAATATGGAGTTTTAAAAATTTAGTATAAAAGAATTCAAAAAAATTTCTTTCACAGGTCTTTCTTTAGCGCAATAGTTACTAGACTATTGTGGTAATTAATAATTTAAGTTGCGGGGCACGGTAGTGAATCCAAGTTATGCCATTTAATCGCTTGGCATAGCTATGTACACGCTCGTTCTGTACATTGTTAATATTTGAAAAAAAACTCTTTAGTGAAAATCGGAGAGTTTTTTATTTAGGGTGCTTATGGAATGTTTCGTTCAATTCTTTAGTTGAAGATTATATCTCAGGATTTCTTCGTCGTATACCCACTTATTTTTAAGTTAATGTGTTAAACATTTTCTAGTGAAACGATGAAAAAAGATTTTACTTAGAATGTTATACGTGTTTTCAAGAAGAAGTAGAAATATAGAGGTGAGGAAAAGGAAAAATAATTACTTTTCGTCAGTAAAGGGGAGATATAACTGCATTATCAAAGTAAATTGCAGTCATACCTTTTTCCCTAGGTGCACTCCTATAAGTAAGCTGCCATCATTGGTAGCTTTTTTAACGGGATAAAAGTTAAAAACCTAAAAAACGCCCTTCAAAGGCTGAGGTTTTGAGAAGAGATAATTAATTTATTAAAGAAGTTTATGTATCCCCTTGTTTTTTATTAGGCATATCGAATTTAATTCAAACACCTTAGTTAACTAAGAGAATTAAATCAGATTGGGGATAAATAAAGTGACTGTACATAGATCAGCAAGAAAATTGAATTTAATAAATGGTGACGCCATTAATGAAATTAAAAAGATTGATAGTAATTCAGTTCATTTAATCTGTACGGATCCGCCATATTTTATATCTAGAAAGACGAATTTTAAAAGTGGCGGTGGTGACCAAAAAAAATATGGTTCTATTTCAATGGAATTTGGTGTATGGGATTTAAAAGAGAATAGTGTAAATTGGTTTTCTCTTTTACAAGAATTTAAAAGAGTTCTAGTTCCAGGCGGAACAATGGTCATTTTTTACGATATTTTTAAAATGAGTGATATATCAAAAGTTGCGGAAAATCTGAAGTTGAAACAACAAAGAATAGGGATTTGGGAAAAAACCAATCCGGTCCCAATAAATGCGAAAGTAAATTATTTGTCAAATTCAAGAGAGTATTTTATTTCCTATACTAAAGGGAAAAAAAGAACATTTAATTCTTATTATGATAAGGCTTCTTATGAATCACCTATAGTTAGCGGAAAAGTGAGATTTCATCCTTGTCAAAAGCCAGTTCCTGTTCTCGAAAAAATCATTGCAACTCATACCAATGAAGGTGAAACAGTATTAGATTGTTTTATGGGTTCAGGATCAACAGGTCAGGCTGCTATAAATCTAAATCGGAACTTTATTGGTTTCGAATTAGATAATACCTACTTTAACCAAGCTTCAAATGCTTTGAAAAAAAATATCGTAAGGTAAATGATGTTGTTGCAGTTGAAACCTATTATAAAATGAGTGTCTATCATACTGTCTTAGGGACAAAACTGTATAGCACCGGGAAGGGGCATCGTAAAACGATGTCTTTCTTGATTTTGAGTGAGGAATATCTGCGAACAAGGGGTAAGGAAAGCAGAAAGACTAACTATCCTTCTCCTATTGTATTCTTAATACTCAAATGGACTTTAGGCATCCATTCAAGTTACCGTATTATATTTTTTAATGATTTTTCTAATGAATTACAATATACTCTAGTTCTTTTAATTCTCTTCAAAATCATAAGAGCTTGTTTAATGATGGATAATTCTTCCTTTTTTATTCTATTCTTTAATTTCCAATAGGCCTCATCACTTAATCTTTCAATGCCAGGAAAATAGAAATCAATACTGCAAAAGCTTTTGTTTTGTTCGTCAAATATGATTTCAACTAGTGAGTTTTCATTATCTTTTATCTTGAAAGTGAAAATTCGAACTGTTTCATCGCATAAGCCACCAAGCACAGGCATTTCAAATTTAGTTGGTTTCCCTATTAAATAATCAAGTTCGATATCATATGGAAGCCTAATGCAATTTAATTCCTTTGGTTGAAATGAAACAATATCTTTGCTCATTTTATTTTTCTCCTTCCATTAAAAAATATGTCTTTCAAAAATTCCGCTCAACATTTCTAATACTTATAGTTTAAATTGAAATGGTTTAAGAGCAATTTTGCGTCTTTCGCATAAGTATTTCTCCTATAAGGTTTAGAACTTCGTTCTGGAGAGTCTTATCTTGATCAGGGATATGTCACCACACCAAATATTAACTTTATTTCCTGTAATTTATATATCTTATATTATACTAAATTGGGATAAAAATAAAACTTTGTATAAGTTAATATATCAATAGTTTGGTTAGTAAGGTTGAAAACTTAGATGGAAAGTATCATAAAATCATCAAAACGAATGCCTTTTTTGAAAAAAAATATAAAAATGCAATTTCAATAACTACCGGTGTATAAATCTGTGATGATCAACTCTTTTTCTTAAGGAGCTCAGATAGAATACTCAACATTTGAATTATTTGTTTTTTATAGGTGTGATCTGAATAATAGGTTAAACTTGGGGTAGTTAAATTAAGAGAGAAGGGATATTAAAATTATGATCACAATTTTGTTCGGGAAAAGTAATTCACAAAATTATCCCATGGCAATCAGACAGGCTAAAAGAAGTGCTGACAACTATACAGAAAGTGATGAAGGAAAGTTTGTTATACATAAGGCTATTTACTCTTACGAAAATTACGTAAAGGCAGAGAAACTTTGGAATACTGTTGGAAATTGGAAGAGTACTGAAATGTATATCCAAGATGAACTGGCTGTAGGAATTCATTTTTTTGAGATTCGAAGAGTCATGGAATGTGCAAAAAATCTAGAACGGTCGCTCTTACCAAATCGGTACTGTGAAGGGCATGATGAAGGGAAAAACGAAAAATATTTTGCATGTAACCAATTAAATAGTGTTGTACGCTATCCAGATATCACGGGTAGATCATATTATAGAGAAGATACTGTTTGGTATCATTATGGAACATTTGATGAGGATTATAAAACTTTTACCATAGATAAAGAAGCTATAAAAACCTTATTAAATAATGAGGCTGATCAAAAAAGAATTTCAATATGTCCACATTTTTCAATTGATCGGATAGATGACTTAATAAATACATTGCCTAATAATATTAACTTGGTAGATCAAGAGGAATATGTAGTTGATAAAGAATCAACACCTCCTAAACTTCGTACAAAAGCAGAATATGAAGCTTTACAAGATTCTAAACAGCCACTATCTTTTAATTATAAACAAGATGAAGAAGAAGAAATAGCACCGGTTGAAACAAATATTAATTTTGAGGATATTGGTGGTTTAGAAGAAGAAATCCGGCGGATTCGTGAAAGTGTAGAACTCCCAATAACACATCCAGAACTTTTTGAACATTATGGTATTACTCCTTATAAAGGAATCTTGTTGTTTGGTCCACCTGGAACAGGAAAAACTTTATTAGCAAAAGCAGTAGCGAATGAGTCTAAAATGAATTTTTTTAAGGTAAGTGGTCCTGGAATTTTTGATAAATGGTTTGGAGAATCTGAGCGAAAATTAAGAGATATCTTTGAAACAGCAAAAAAACAACAACCAAGCATTATCTTTTTTGATGAGATTGATGCCATTGGTTCAAAAAGAACCGAGGATTCAACAAATTCTCATTACAGCAAGATAGTTACTCAACTTTTAACCTTAATGGATGGAATGGAATCACGTGACCAAGTTATTGTTATGGCAGCGACAAATCGTCCAAACAGTTTAGACCCAGCTCTTCGGAGGCCCGGTAGACTTGATACAGAGATTTATATTGGCCCTCCAAGTGAAGAAGGCCGAAAGAAAATACTGGATGTGCATACTAAAAAAATGCCGTTGGATATGTCAGTGAATTTAACAGATATATCGTCTACTTTACATGGTTACGTTGGAGCAGATATAACAGCTCTTTGTAAGGAGGCCGCTTTACAATCTTTAAGAAGACAATTACTTGACGGGAACCTAGAGACTAAAGCTTTGAATGATATGAAAGTAAATTTAGAAGATTTCAAACAGGCTAAAAAGCAAATTGTTCCTACTGCCGGTCGTGAAGTGTTGGCATATACTCCAACTGTTAATTGGAATCATGTAATTGGCTGTTACCGAGTAAAAGAGGAACTTGAGAAAAAGGTAATTAAACCATGGCGTTCTGCAAACCTTTATAGAAACATCAGGAAAACGAAAGGGATTTTATTTAGCGGTCCTTCAGGTACTGGAAAAACATACCTTGCTAAAGCATTAGCCACTGAACTCGGTATGAATGTTATTTCTCTCAAAGGTTCCGATGTATTATCCAAATATCAAGGTGATTCTGCAGGCAACCTTAAAAAATACTTTGAAAAAGCGAGAGAACTTGCCCCTGCTATGATTATAATCGATGAGATAGATGCAATAGCCCCTAGTCGTTTGAAAAATAAAGGGGGAAATGATTTAGTAAATGAACTATTGTCACAAATGGATGGATTTGATGCATTAACTGATGTCTTAGTGGTAGGAACAACAAATTATTTAGACATTCTTGACGAAGCCGTTCTAAGACCTGGGAGATTTGATATCCATATAACTGTCTCGATTGCTAATCTTATTGAAGCTAAAGAATTGGTTAGTTATTATTTAAAGAAATCAGGATTTGAATATGACGCATCTTTGATTGACACTATTGGAAGTAGGGTGAAAACCGGAGCAGAGGCAGAACACATAGTGAATCAAGCTGCTTATGAGGCCATCTGGAGAGATGAACTTATTTTAACGAAACATCACTTTTCTTATAAATAAAGATCATTGGACTTTGATAAATTTGATAAAAATAAAGAAAAACTGGTAAGAATATCACAGATATATTTTTTACCGTTTTACCCGTCGGATAATACCCAACTAACAGGTGACCAAAATGGAAAGATTCCAAGAAGTTGTGGTTTACGTAATTGATCTTCCGTACCAATCCATTAATAAAAGGCCGTAGATGGGATGGAGAAGAATAATATTTGGAGGAGGACAAGAAATAAATAAGTATATTGAAGACCTGGAGGAGGTTTAATCCAAAAACTTCAAAGAATCCATCTTTTCTCCCTTCGAGGAATTGCCATTCTAACTGTCTTACAATGTTAAAGTTATTAAGATTCGAGAATGATTCAATAAATAAATGTATAAGGACCACTTTCTAATAAGAAGTGGCCCTTTTTCTGTCTATCAAAAAAAAACAATAAATTTCCATTTCTCAAATTGCAAAAATGCTTCTATATATATATTCCAGATTTAATGTGCTATTTAGAATTTTTGAAATATCACTCTTTATTCCCTTTTAGCTGTTCTAGTCTTTCGTATACTTTCTGAAAATGTTTTTCTTGTCCATTTTGTTTTGGGTGGTAATACTTTCTGCTTAACAATTCGTCAGGTAAATATTGCTGATTAACCCATGACTTGGGATAATCATGAGGATATTTATATCCATGGCCATGCCCCAAGACAGCAGCCCCCTTATAGTGAGCATCCCTTAAATGCAATGGTATTTCTCCATATGTTCCATTTCTTACATCTTCTAGGGCTAAATCAAGGGCTTTATAAGCACTATTTGTTTTTGGAGATAAGCATTGTTCGATAACAATATTAGCAAGTGGAATACGAGCCTCGGGAAGACCAAGCCTTTCTACTGCATCTACCGCAGCAACAGTTCTTACACCCACTTCCGGAGCTGCTAGTGAAATATCTTCATATGCAATTACTATTAATCTACGGCAAATTGAAATTAGGTCCCCTCCTTCAATTAGACGAGCTAGATAGTGCAAAGCTGCCGTAGTATCACTTCCCCTAATTGATTTTTGTAGCGAAGAGAGTAAAGAATATAAAATATCCCCACGCTTATCATGAGAGAACCCCTTGTTTTGTACACATTCCTTAACTAAATCTATTTCTACGACTATACTGTTATCTTCATTAACTTGCGACGCATATACAACTTCTTCAAGAACATTTAAAGCTGAACGAGCATCGCCATTGGTTGAAGTTGAAATAATTTCAATTGCTTCGTCCGATATGTTAATATCTTGCTTTCCAAGTCCTCTTTCATCATCAGATAAAGCACGGGAAAGCAATTCTTTAATATCTCTAGGATTTAACGCTTTAAGTTCCTTAATTTGTCCACACCGACTCCGAATAGCAGGATTTACATCATGGAAAGGATTTTCCGTGGTAGCTCCAATCAAGGTAATTAATCCTTTTTCTACATGTGGTAAAAGGTAGTCTTGTTGAGCCTTATTAAATCTGTGAACTTCATCAATAAATAAGATTAGTTTACCTTCTATTTTTGCTTGCTCAACTGCGTTTTCCATATCCTTTTTACCAGCAGTTGTAGCATTAATTGATATAAAAGGTATGTTAACTGTTCCGGCTATCGCTTTAGCTATTGAGGTTTTTCCTACCCCTGGCGGTCCATAAAGTAAAGTAGAAGGAACAAAACCGTTAACAATCATTTTATATAAAGCAGTATCTTTTCCAATTATATGTTTTTGCCCAGCTATTTCATTAATAGTTCGTGGTCTCATTTTATATGAAAGGGGCATATTATTCTCTTTTTGTATATCGAATAGGTCCATTCTAAAGTATTTCCTCCTTCATTTAAAACTTATACATTATTATAACTTACATACGGAAATCCTTGAAAAAACAAAAAACTAAATGTATGGGTAACAACTACATCCTCGCGAAGTAAATATACCTTAAGAAATTTAGACATATCAAGAATTAGATTAGGGCCAAATACAATATATGCAATATGAATTCCGGTCTATTAGTGATTTTTAATAGTGTTTGGTTTTATTGTTAAGAAAATCAGAAATTTGTCAATAATGAATTCAAGAGAGGGTTATGTAACAATCTTAGTCATAATAAGATAAACCAAGAAGGTAATTTTTTTATTTAAATGCGAATGGTTGAGGAAGTGTAGAAGTCTTTTTATTATTTTAACTTAAAAAGAACACTTAGGTGTTGTAGTGTTTATAATCCTAATTATTAGTATAATTAATCTCAAAAACAATATATTTTCAGTGAGGAAAATATATATTCCCTTTGGTAATATTGAATTTGTTATTAAATCTCATATAAAAATGTACATATACTTTTTGGAAAGCGGACAGAACATCATAATGGGCATCTCCATCCTTGTCATGCGAGAAGCTTTTTTTCTGCATGCATTCCTCGGCAATTTGCAGATCTATATGAATGGTTCCGGACTCATCGGGTTCTGTGGAAATGACGGCGAGCTCAAGTGCGTTAAGGGCACTGCGGACATCCCCGTTCGAAGCAGTCGCGAAATGGGTTAGGGCATCAAAGCTGACCTCGGTTTTATATGCACCAAGTCCCCGCTCTTCATCATGAAGTGCCCGTTCCAGCGCTTTGGTTATATCATCGGTTACCAATGATTTGAGCTCGAAAATCTGGCACCGGCTTCTGATGGCCGGATTGATGGCATGATAGGGATTGCTGGTCGTTGCACCGATCAGGGTGATCATCCCGTTTTCAAGATAAGGCAATAGGAAATCCTGCTTCGCCTTATCGAGCCGATGAACCTCATCAAGCAGCAGAATCACTTTACCGGACATTTTAGCTTCGGCTGCCACGATTTCCATATCCTTTTTATTATTGGTCACTGCGTTCAGTGTCCGGAACGCAAACTTTGTGCTTCCGGCGATCGCACTTGCGATCGATGTTTTGCCAATTCCCGGGGGACCATACAGGATCATGGAAGAAAGCTGCTTGGCTTTGACCATCCTTGCGATAATTTTTCCTTCACCGACCAGATGCTCCTGCCCGATGATCTCATCAATCGATCGAGGCCGCATCCGGAAAGCAAGCGGTTTAATATTCATTGCGCACCTCTCCTTTTTATATAAGGTATCACAACTGATGGGGGAAATGCGCTGATTATGCTATAAAGGAGGGTGATTTCCTATTTATGCAGTCTTTTTGGGGATTTAATGTGTGCTGTATGGTTATCAATCGATCTAGCCTCACGAGCGAATAATTCGATCTAGCCCCTCGATCGGTTTACATTTCATTCTTTATTTTCACTTTTCCTATCTCTCCAATTAGGATAATTTGACAAAGGAAGGGCGGGTGAATGCATTTCCGGCGGGAATATGCTATAATTTCAAAAGAATTTAGAAACGGATAAATAATTTGAGGTGTATATGTATGAAGATATCTACTAAAGGCCGTTATGGTTTGACGATCATGATCGAGCTTGCTAAACATTATGGAGAAGGCCCGAAGAGTTTGAAATCGATTGCCCAGACGCATAATTTGTCGGAGCATTATTTGGAGCAGTTGATTGCGCCGCTTCGTAATGCGGGGTTGGTGAAGAGTGTCCGCGGTGCGTATGGCGGGTATGTCCTGTCTAAAGATCCTCAGGAGATTACTTCAGGTGATGTCATTCGTGTATTGGAAGGGCCGATTACGCCTGTTGAGGGAATCGAGGATGAAGAGCCGGTGAAGCGTCAGCTTTGGATCAGGATTCGCGATGCCGTGAAGGATGTATTGGATAATACGACGCTTATGGATTTGGCGAGCTACAAGGATACGGGTGAAATCGATTCTTATATGTACTATATTTAATTGATCAGCAATGCGCCTATTATGTAGGCGCTTGCGTTTTTTAATGGAGGCGACAAAAAAGTGGACAGAATATATTTAGATCATGCTGCGACTTCACCGATGCATCCGAATGTGATCGATACGATGATGAGGGTCATGAGCAATGATTTCGGAAATCCGTCGAGCATTCATGCTTTCGGACGGGAGGCGCGGCATGTTTTGGATGAGGCGCGTTCGAGTATTGCAGCGAGCATCGGTGCTGGGCGGAATGAAATCATTTTCACGAGCGGCGGAACCGAGGCTGATAATACGGCGATCATTGGTGTTGCGAATGCTTATAAAGAACAAGGGAAGCACATCATTACGACGGAGATTGAGCATCATGCGGTCTTGCACACTTGCCAATACCTTGAGAAGTCTGGCTTTGAGGTCACATATTTACCTGTGAATGAGGCGGGGCTTATTTCGATTGCCGATTTAAAGGCGGCATTGAGGGATGACACGATTTTGGTTTCGGTCATGTTCGGCAATAATGAGGTGGGTACGATCCAGCCGATTGCTGAAGTAGGGCAGGTGCTCAAGGGTCATCCAGCCATTTTCCATACGGATGCGGTTCAGGCATATGGTTTGATCTCTATCGACGTTCGTGAGTTGGGTGTGGATTTGCTGAGTGTATCCGCGCATAAAATCAACGGTCCCAAGGGAATAGGCTTTCTTTATATTCGTGAAGGATTGAAGCTGAATCCGCATTTATATGGCGGGGAACAAGAACGCAAGCGCCGTGCTGGTACGGAGAGTGTACCGGCAATTGCCGGTTTTTCAGAAGCTGTTTTAATTGCACAGAGCACGATGGAAAAGAAAAAGGAGCAATACAAGCGATTCAAAGACGTATTGCTTGCCGTCTTTGATGAGGCGGATGTACAATATGAAATTAACGGATCCATGGAACAGTCGCTGCCGCATTTGCTGAATGTCAGTTTTCCGGGTACGAATGTGGAATCGATGCTCGTAAATATGGACTTGGCAGGTGTTGCTGTATCGAGCGGGTCCGCTTGTACTGCCGGGTCAATCGATCCGTCGCATGTGCTTGTGGCGATGTTCGGGAAAGATTCGGAGCGGACGAAGAATTCGATTCGTTTCAGCTTCGGTTTGAACAACACGGAAGAGGAAGTAAGGCAGGCGGCTGAAACCACCGTTAAAATCGTTAATAGATTAGTGAGAAGATAATTCTTACTTTAAATAAATGAGGTGACAGAATGAGAAAAGCACCACAGGACACCCGCGTCGTCGTAGGTATGTCAGGAGGCGTGGATTCTTCTGTGTCAGCCCTGCTATTGAAGAATCAAGGCTATGATGTGGTCGGGATTTTCATGAAGAACTGGGATGATACAGATGAAAACGGAGTCTGTACGGCAACGGAAGATTACAATGATGTAATTGCCGTTTGTAATCAAATCGGCATCCCTTATTATGCAGTCAATTTTGAAAAGCAGTATTGGGATAAAGTTTTCACTTATTTCTTGGATGAGTATAAAGCGGGCCGTACCCCGAATCCGGATGTAATGTGCAATAAGGAAATCAAGTTCAAGGCTTTTCTTGAACATGCGGTAAGCCTTGGTGCCGACTATGTGGCTACAGGTCATTACGCACAGGTTGAATACCGGGATGGCGAATACAAAATGCTGCGCGGTGTCGATAATAATAAAGATCAAACGTACTTCTTGAACCAGCTTACTCAAGAACAGTTGGAAAAAGTCATGTTTCCGCTTGGACATATTGATAAGAAGGAAGTCCGTGAAATTGCGAAAGAAGCGGGTCTTGCCACGGCAACGAAAAAAGATTCTACAGGGATCTGTTTTATCGGTGAACGCAATTTCAAAGAGTTTTTAAGCAATTACCTCCCAGCTCAGCCCGGTGATATGGTCACGATGGATGGCAAGGTTATGGGCAAGCATGACGGATTGATGTATTACACGATCGGTCAGCGTCACGGTCTGGGAATTGGCGGCAGCGGCGATCCTTGGTTTGTTGCGGGAAAAGACTTGAAGCGCAATGTACTGTATGTGTGTCAAGGCTTTGATAATGATGTGCTGTATTCCAATTCCCTTCGTGCAGTGAATGTCAGCTGGGTAGCGGAACATGCGCCTGCTGATGAATTTACATGCACGGCAAAATTCAGGTACCGTCAAGACGATAGCGGTGTTAAGGTGAAGGTCTTGGACAATGGTGATGTCGAAGTCATCTTTGACGAGCCAGTCCGCGCGATCACACCTGGACAAGCAGTCGTATTCTATGATGGTGAAGTGTGCCTTGGCGGCGGTACGATTGATGAAGTATTTAAAAAAGGTGAAAAACTGACTTACGTAGGGTAAAATAAGCATGTCCCCAGCTGTGTTTGCGGTTGGGGACTTCTTTTGGATTGCGGGTGACCGCCTGAATTCGACCACTGGCTTATGCTATACTTTTTAATATAAAAATGGAGTGTGAATGGATATGGATAAGAATCAACAAGGTATTGAATTTATGCAGCAAGGGAAATACGAAGAAGCGGCGAAAGTTTTTAATGAGGCGATCGAGGAAAATCCGAATGAGCCTGTTGCTTACATAAACTTTGGGAATGTATTGACTGCCGTGGGTGAAACGGATAAAGCGGTCAAGTTTTACAAAAAGGCGATCGAGTTGGATGAAAATGCAGCAGCGGCGTACTATTCATTAGGAAACTTATATTATGAATCCGATTCTAAACTGGTCGAAGCGAAGGATATGTTTGAAAAGGCCATCCGTCTGGGACTGGATAACAGCGATGCTTACTTCATGCTTGGATTGACATTGATGGCATTGGATCAACCGAAATTGGCGATGCCTTATCTGCAGAGAACGGTGGAGCTGAGCCCTGAGGATGTTGATGCGAGATTTCAATATGCGTTATGTCTTGCTAATGCGGAATTGTATGATGAATTGATCAATCAACTGAATAAAGTTGTGGAACAGGATCCGGGCCATGCGGATGCTTATTATAATTTAGGCGTTGCGTTTGCAGGGTATCGTGAGGATGCGAAAGCCGCGATGGATTATTTTGATAAGGCTTTGGAAGCACAGCCTGACCATATGCTTGCTGCGCACGGTAAGAAACTGTTGGAAGAAATGAATGCAGAGTAAATAAAAAGCATATGCATGGAAAGGTGGGGAGAAGCGTTGAGCCAGCAAGATTCGTTGGATTTGTTTTCAGAAGAGAAAAAGTTCATGAAAGGCAGTCATTTAGTGACGATCTTTCATAATGAAGAAAATATGTACTCGGTTGTGAGAATTCGTGTGCATGAAACGAATCTGAATTATGAAGAGAAGGAAGCGGTCGTAACAGGTTATTTTCCAAGGATGCACGAAGATGAGATCTATATTTTTTATGGGGCCATGAAGGAACATCCGCGTTTTGGCCTTCAATTCCATGTAGAGCATTTTCGCAAGGATTTGCCTCAATCCAAGGAAGGCATCGTCAGTTATTTATCAGGTGACCTTTTCAAGGGCATTGGGAAAAAAACAGCCGAAAGCATTGTTGAGACACTGGGTGAAAAGGCCATTTCAAAAATTCTGGCTCAGCCTTCGCTGCTTGATGATATCCCGAAGCTATCAGGGGAAAAGGCAAAGGGCCTCTATGATACATTAGTCGAGCATCAAGGTCTGGAGCAGGTGATGATCGCCCTGAATCAATATGGCTTCGGTCCGCAGCTGTCGATGAAAATTTATCAAATGTATAAGCAGGATACGATCACGATGGTTCAGGGAAATCCGTATAAGCTCGTAGAGGATATTGAAGGGATTGGGTTTGGACGGGCGGATGAGCTTGGGCATCAGCTGGGCATTTCCGGCAGCCACCCCGACCGAATCAAGGCTGCGTGCTTGTATACGCTTGAATCCCAATGCCTCCAGGACGGAAATATCTACATAGAAGCCGAGCAGCTATTGGAAGCGGTCAAACGGCTGCTGGAGGAAAATAAACGTGATCGCATTGAGTTCACCAACATTTCCTCGGAAATAATCGAATTGACGCAAGAGGGGAAAATAGTTGTCGAGGATCAACGAATTTATCCGCCTTCGCTTTTCTATTCGGAAAAGGGAATCGTGATGAACATCAAGCGGCTGCTTGCTCAAACCGAGTATGAGGACCAGTTCCCCGAATCGGAGTTCTTGCTGGCACTTGGGGAGCTGGAAGAGCGGCTGGATGTTTCCTATGCCCCGGCCCAAAAGGAAGCGATCCAGACAGCCCTGCAATCACCGATGTTAATCTTGACGGGCGGACCGGGTACCGGTAAGACGACAGTCATCAAAGGGATCGTTGAGCTATATGCAGAGCTGCATGGTGTATCCATGGACATTAACGATTATAAAAAAGAAGGAAGCGATCCGTTTCCATTCGTACTTGCGGCTCCTACTGGCCGTGCAGCAAAACGCATGGCCGAGTCGACGGGGCTCCCCGCAGTTACGATCCACCGTTTGCTGGGGTGGAACGGGAGTGAAGGCTTTTCCCATGATGAGGATAATCAGCTGGATGGCCGTATCGTGATCATCGATGAGGTTTCGATGGTGGATACGTGGCTGGCCCATCAATTGTTTAAAGCTCTGCCGGAAAATGTCCAAGTGATATTGGTTGGTGATGAGGATCAGCTTCCATCTGTTGGCCCTGGGCAGGTTTTAAAGGATTTGCTTGCATCGAATTGTGTACCGACTGTCAGTCTCGAACATATATATCGTCAAGCTGATGGGTCATCGATCATTGAATTGGCCCATGAAGTCAAAAAAGGAAGGCTTCCGGATGATGTCACGAAACAGCAGGAAGATCGATCGTTCATTCGCTGCCAAACCAATCAAATCCCCCAAGTAATCGAGAAAGTGGTTGCCAATGCCAGGACGAAAGGCTTCACGGCCAAAGATATACAGGTGCTGGCCCCCATGTATAGAGGGCCTGCCGGAATTGATGCACTGAATAAAATGCTTCAGGAAGTGTTCAATAGCAATGCGAATGAAAAGCGGCGGGAAATAAAATTCGGAGATGTGATATATAGAACCGGAGATAAGGTGCTTCAACTGGTGAACCAGCCAGAGGAGGGTGTCTTTAATGGCGATATGGGGGAAATCGTGTCCATATTGTTCGCTAAAGAAAATACCGATTCTGTCGATAAAGTGATCATATCGTTCGAAGGCATCGAAGTGACTTACACGAAACAGGATTTGAACCAGATTACACATGCCTATTGCTGCTCCATCCATAAGTCGCAGGGAAGCGAATTCCCCATCGTCATTTTACCTGTAGTGAAAAGTTATTACCGGATGCTCCGCCGTAATTTATTGTATACGGCGATTACCCGCAGTAAAAATTTCTTAATCCTATGTGGTGAAGAAGATGCATTCCGTTTAGGGATCGAGCGTAATGATGAGATGCGCCGGAAAACGACTTTGCGTGAAAAGCTGCGGGAGATATTGAGTGAAGAAGAAATGCCGGTTGAAAAGGGAGAGGTACATCAAGAGGCAAGTTATCTTGATATTCTTATGCATGCTGACCCGATGATCGGGATGGAGAATGTCACGCCATATGATTTTATGTAGGTTCTTTTTGAAATTTGTTTAAAATTCATGGTTTTGGTGGAACTAATAAGGATATAACTTATATGTGAGCAGGGGGGATTTGATGAAAAAAGGTTGGATAATCGGGATAGTCGTTGTCGTTCTACTGGTCATTTATGGCGCATCTTCCTACAACGGACTTGTAAGTGCCAGTGAAGACGTCGATAATAAATGGTCACAGGTGGATAACCAATTAAAACGAAGAGCGGATTTGATTCCGAATCTTGTTGAAACGGTGAAGGGTTATGCCTCGCATGAAACGGAAGCCATTAAAGCGGTGAGTGATGCACGCTCGAAGCTGGCAGGTGCCAATTCGACCGAAGATGCGATTGAAGCCGATCAAGAATTGAGCGGGGCCTTGAGCCGTCTTTTGGTTGTTGTCGAGAACTATCCGGATTTAAAGGCCAATGAGAACTTTAAGGGTCTTATGGATAGTTTGGAAGGAACGGAAAATCGGCTGACGGTAGCACGAAAAGACTATAATGATGAAGTTACCAACTATAATAAGATGATTAAACGCTTTCCGAAGAATATGATGGCAGGAGCGTTCGGGTTCGATGCCAAACCATATTTTGAAGTGACCGATCAAGAAAAAGAAACGCCAAAGGTTGATTTCGGGAGCGATAAATAATGAAAAAACTCGCTGTGTTTGCGCTATTCTTCATTCTTACGTTCAGTTTAGCAAACGTGGCCGCAGCACAACCTAACATTCCTGAACCAGTTGGGGATATATATGTTCAGGACTTCGCCGGAGTCCTGGATGATCAGGAAAAATCCGAACTCATCGAACTTGGGAAACGATTGGATGATGCCACAAAAGCACAAATTTCCGTTTTGACGGTTGATTCGATGGAAGGATCCGAGATCGAGGAGTACTCGGTCGAGGCATTGAGATCATTCAAGCTTGGTGATGCCGAGCTGAATAATGGAGTCCTCATCGTGCTGGCCATGGAAGAACAGAAAATCCGTATTGAAGTGGGGTACGGTTTGGAAGGGGCCATTACCGATATAAAATCTGGACAGATTTTGGATGATGTGGCTATCCCCGCGCTGAAAGAGGGTAAATATGATGTTGCCCTGACGGAGACCTATAAGGCTGTATATAATGACGTCACGAAAGAATACAACCTAGGTGACGAGTTTTATCAAGATCTCTCCGTTCAGCCCGAGTCAGAAACCTTTCAGCCATCAGGTTTACAGATTTTCCTCATTATCATCGTCGTCATCATCGTTTTCATCCTCGATGCCAAGTTCTTTAAAGGGTTTTTCCTTCAAACGCTAATCAATATCCTTTTGATATTCATAAGTCGCGGAGGCGGCGGCCGTGGAGGCGGCAGCGGCGGTCCACGGGGCGGCGGCGGAGGAAGTTCCGGTGGCGGAGGTGCCAGCAGGGGCTGGTGAAAACAGGTGGATCTGACCGGGAAACCGGTCTTTTTTTTATGTATGGCCCCTGTGTTGGCCCAACAATGGAAAACCTTTCAGCACATCTATTTTCAGTAGTAAAGAGATAATAAAAATGTTCGGAAAGGCGGGATGACCTTGCGGACGTTTTCTTTATTGAAAGGAATGCCGGTTTTTACAATCAAAGGAGATAGAATCGGCACGGTCCACGATTTATCAATTTCTGAAATGGGACAGGTAACGGGGTTGGTCGTTCATCAGCAAGCATTGTTCAAAAGAGCTTTTCATTTGAAACTTGACGATATTTCTTCATTCGGTCCAGATGGGATCGTCATCAGCCAGCAAGATTCAACCTTAAGGAAAGTGCCTGCGGATTCCATTTGCCTATCGAAGGACGAATTATTGGGACGCATGCTGTTTTCAGAAATGGGCGAAGAACTTGGTTTACTGCAGGATGTATATTTCAAGGAAAAAATGGGCACGATTATAGCGTATGAAACAACGGATGGGTTTTTCTCGGAGTCGACAGTGATAGAATCAAAACAGCCGCCTGCATTAGGGAAGGACACCATCATTGTTTCAGTTTATGAACAGTGAGGTGTCCATTTTGGAAATTAAATGTCCGAATTGCCGCAGTAAAGATGTTGGGAAGATTGGCGTAAATCAATATTATTGTTGGAATTGCTTTATTGAAATGACTCTGTCCGAAGGGCTCATCAATACGCACCAAGTCGAGGAAGATGGAAGTTTAAGCTCATTGGACGATTTGTTTGAGGAAAATGACCGCCGCTTCGGTATGTAAATAACGGAAGAGGTGTTTGCAATGGCTAGACGTTCACGCAATACTCTAATGAATATGGGTTCGGACTTGATGAACTCGAAGATGATCAAACGGAACATGAAGAAAATACGCAAAAGATTAAAGTCATTATTATAGCAGGAATGGGTGTCCTGATAATGAGGGCACTCTTTTTTATGTATGAAAACCTTCCGCCTTTCGAAGAATAAATGAGCGGGGGGTGTTTATTGTGAGTATTCGGCTAAAGTGGTTTTATCGCCTGGGTTTTTTATTGCTCTTATTTTTCGTCATCTATATTTTTATGAAACTTAAGCCCATGTGGGGACCTGCCGTTACTGTATGTGTGACGGTGCTGCTGCCCTTTTTGATCGGTGCGTTCATCAGTTACTTGCTGCACCCTGTAGTGGAATATTTAAATGAGAAAGGGATGCGTCGCTGGCTTTCGATCACGATCATCTATTTGTTGTTTTTCGGGGGGATCGGTTTTGCCGTTTATAAAGGGATTCCAGTGATGGTCAGTCAGGTTCGCGAGCTGTCGGAAAGCGTGCCGGAACTGGTTGAACAGTACCGGGGCAGGATTGATAAGCTCAATCATCAAACGGCGGCCTGGCCGTTCGGAATTCATGAAAGATTCGAAGAGGGTGTCACCCTTTTCGAAGGGTGGCTGAAGCGTATACCTGAAAAGGCGATGGAGTATGCAATGAAGATGATTGATTTCATCGTCCTGATAGCGTTGATTCCATTCATTGCTTTTTATATCCTCAAAGATTTCACCGTTTTAAAAAAAATGGCATGGTATATGACCCCGAAAAAATGGCGCAATCAGGGACGGGCATTCGTTCGTGACGTCGATGCATCGCTTGGCGGCTATATCCGCGGACAAATCATCGTCTGTGTCGTGATCGGTTTGATTTCCTCACTGCTCTTCTGGATAGCCGGAATGAAATATCCGCTTCTTTTGGGGGCGATAATCGGGATAACGAATGTCATTCCGTATTTCGGACCGATTATTGGGGCCATTCCTGCGGTGGTCATCGCCGCGACAATGTCAGTAAAAATGGTGTTGATCATCGCGGTCATCGTGCTTGTCCTTCAATTTCTTGAAGGAAATATCCTGTCGCCGCTAATAGTCGGTAAAAGCCTTCATATGCATCCGCTGTTCATCATGCTTGCATTATTGGCCGGAGGCGAAATAGGCGGTATCGTCGGCATGGTCCTTTCGATTCCCATCTTGGCTGTGTTGAAAGTTTTTGTACTTCATGCCCGCGTTCACTTTAGAAAGAAGCCGCCCCTTATTGACAAATAAAAGTCTTGTGAATATAATCCATAACATAAGATAATTCGTTGAAGGATGAAGTATGCTGAAGTCCATCTAAAGAGAGGGGTCCCCCAGGCTGAAAGGGACTGCCAGGTGAAGAGCAGCAGAAAGCTAGTCCTGAGAGCAGCTAATACCTGCCGTCACGCCGCGTTAAGGCTTTTATGAAGGTGATGGGCCTGGGATGAATTCCTGCGTCCATAATCAGGGTGGTACCGCGAGTCAACTCTCGTCCCTGTTTTTGGGATGGGGGTTTTTTGTGTGCTCAAAATTACATAATTTTTATAAGGAGGATATATATGAAGTATTTAACTGGTGCTCAAATCCGCCAAATGTATTTAGACTTTTTTAGTGAAAAAGGACATAACATCGAACCGAGTGCGTCATTGGTTCCTCATGAAGATCCATCATTGCTTTGGATCAATTCCGGGGTGGCGACGTTAAAGAAATATTTTGATGGACGGGTGATTCCTGAAAATCCAAGGATTACGAATGCTCAAAAGGCGATCCGAACAAATGATATTGAAAACGTGGGGAAAACGGCACGTCATCATACGTTTTTCGAAATGCTCGGAAACTTCTCCATTGGTGAATATTTCAAAGAAGAAGCCATCACATGGGCATGGGAATTTTTGACCGATGAAAAATGGATTGGGTTCGACAAAGATAAATTGGCTGTGACGATCCATCCTGAAGATGATGAAGCATTCGAACTTTGGAATAAGAAAATCGGTGTTCCTGCTGAAAGGATCATTCGCCTGGAAGAAAACTTCTGGGATATCGGGGAAGGTCCAAGCGGTCCGAATACGGAGATTTTCTATGACCGCGGACCAGCATATGGCGATGATCCGAATGATCCGGAACTATATCCGGGCGGGGAAAATGAACGTCATCTGGAAGTATGGAATCTTGTATTTTCTCAATTCAACCATAATCCGGACGGTTCTTATACACCGCTTCCAAAGAAAAATATCGATACAGGGATGGGCCTTGAACGTATGGCTTCCGTCGTTCAAGATGTGGCGACGAACTATGATACAGATTTATTCATGCCAATCATCCGCGCAGTCGAAGAGATATCCGATGTGAAATATGGTGTTGATACAGAAAAAGATGTGGCATTCAAAGTCATTGCCGACCATATTCGTACGGTAGCCTTTGCAGTAGGTGACGGGGCTCTTCCATCCAACGAAGGCCGCGGTTATGTATTGCGCCGTTTACTTCGCAGAGCGGTTCGATATGCTAAGCAAATCAACATCAACCGACCATTCATGTTCGAGCTTGTGACGGTCGTCGGTGAAATCATGAAAGACTTCTATCCTGAAGTCCTCAAGAATAAAGAATTCATTGCAAAAGTAATCAAAAATGAAGAGGAACGCTTCCATGAAACCCTGAATGATGGACTGTCCATCCTTTCTGAGGTCATTAAAAAGGAAAAGGAAAAAGGCAATACGACCATTCCGGGCAGCGATGCATTCCGTTTATATGACACATATGGCTTCCCGATTGAGTTAACGGAAGAATATGCAGAAGAAGAAGGCATGACGGTCGATCAAGCTGGATTTGAAAAAGAGATGGATGCTCAGCGTGAACGTGCCCGTTCAGCTCGTCAAGATGTTGATTCCATGCAAATTCAAGGTGGGGTATTGGGCGATATTAAAGTTGAAAGTGAATTTGTCGGATATGATCAAGTTGCTGTCGAAGCCAAAGTTGCTGCCATCATACAAAATGGCGAGCTTGTAACGGAGGCACAAGAAGGAGAAGAAGTTCAAGTGATATTGGACAAGACTCCTTTCTACGCGGAAAGCGGCGGACAAATAGCCGATATAGGAACGATGGCCAGTGAATCGGTGAAGGTCGATGTCCTTGATGTCCAAAAAGCTCCTAATGGTCAAAATCTGCACCGTGTAACAGTTACTGCCGGCACATTAACAGCAGATTCCCATATCGTTGCTGCGGTAAATCAAGAAAATCGCATCCATATCACGAAAAACCATACAGCGACGCATCTTCTGCATCAAGCGTTGAAAGATGTGCTTGGTACACATGTCAACCAAGCGGGTTCACTCGTACAGGCTGAGCGCCTTCGCTTCGATTTCTCTCATTTTGGCCAGATAACGGCGGAAGAGATTGAACAAATCGAAACGATTGTAAATGAAAAGATTTGGCAAAGCTTACAAGTGAATACGGACTATAAAAACATCGAAGAAGCCAAGGCTATGGGCGCAATGGCCTTGTTCGGCGAAAAATACGGCAAGATTGTACGTGTCGTTCAAATAGGCGATTACAGCTTGGAACTTTGCGGCGGTGTCCACGTTCCAAATACAGCGGTGATCGGCTTATTCAAAATCGTTTCCGAAAGCGGCATCGGTGCAGGGACTCGCCGTATAGAAGCGGTAACGGGTGCCGGGGCGTACAAATTGATGACCGATCAAATTGGTGTCCTGAAAGATGCGGCTGCTAAATTGAAAACGAACTTGAAAGACGTACCTTCAAGAATTGAAACGGTACTGGCTGAAGTGAAGGATCTTCATCGTGAAAATGAAAGCCTTACTGCAAAATTAAGTAATATTGAAGCAAGCAGCCTTGTTTCTAACGTAAAAGACGTAAATGGTGTTCAAGTATTGGTGGCGAAGGTTCAAGCTACCGACATGAATAATCTGCGTGCCATGGCGGATGATTTGAAACAAAAGCTCGATTCTGTCATTATCGTATTAGGTTCTGCCCAAGGCGATAAAGTCAATTTAATTGCCGGGGTGACCAAGGATTACATCGACCGCGGTTTCCATGCTGGTAAATTGGTCAAAGAAGTTGCTTCCCGTTGCGGCGGTGGCGGTGGCGGACGTCCAGATATGGCCCAAGCCGGCGGAAAAGACCCTGAAAAATTGGACGCAGCACTTAATTTTGTTGAAGAATGGGTCTTATCGATTTCATAATCAATGGAAAGTGTTGTACAATGTAGGTAATAGTGGATTTGGACGCTGAGGAGAGGTGCATGTTAATGAGTTCCTTTGATAAAACGATGAAATTTAATTTTCCCGAAGAACCATTCGAAAGAGATGTACAAGAAGTATTGTCTCAAGTGTATGTTGCACTTCAGGAAAAAGGTTATAACCCGATAAACCAGATTGTCGGTTATCTATTATCTGGTGACCCGGCCTACATCCCGCGCCATATGGATGCTCGAAACATTATTCGTAAGCTTGAACGCGATGAAATCATCGAAGAATTGGTTAAATCGTATCTTAAGAACCATCGAGAGGAATACTAATGCGCACAATGGGACTTGATTTGGGTTCAAAAACCATCGGCGTTGCCTTGAGCGACGCGATGGGTTGGACTGCACAAGGATTGGAAACGATCAAAATTAACGAAGCTGGAAATGACTTCGGCTTTAAACGCCTCAATGAAATTATAAAAGAGCATGATGTTTCTAAAATTGTCCTCGGTTTACCTAAGAACATGAATGGGACTGTTGGACCGCGAGGCGAAATCAGCCAAGACTTCGCTAAACGATTAGAAAACAAATTCAATCTGCCGGTGTTTCTCTGGGATGAACGGTTGACAACTATGGCGGCTGAACGTGTCCTTCTTGAGGCGGACGTGAGCCGAAGCAAACGCAAGAAAGTCATTGATAAAATGGCAGCTGTCATGATTCTGCAAGGATTCTTGGACAGACAAACAAATTCAATATGAGGTGAATACAAATGGAACACGGCGAAAACAACATTACAGTAGTAGATGAAAACGGAAACGAGCAGCTTTGCGAAATCCTTTTCACATTCGACTCAGATAAATTCAACAAATCTTATGTACTTTACTATCCGATGTCTGCAGAAGATGAAGAGGAAGAAATTGAAATCCACGCTTCATCATTCGTACCGAGCGAAGATAATAAAGATGGTGAACTTACACCGATCGAAACAGAAGAAGAGTGGGACCTTGTCGAAGAAATGTTAAATACATTCCTTGACCAAGAAGAAGCTGAAGAAGAATAAAAGAAAAAAACCGGCCCCTAAAGGTCGGTTTTTTTTTTGAAAAGAGACTCAATCTAAAATTTAATAACAAAATTGATTGGAGCGGGTGTGCGAGACTCCTGCGGGTAAAGCGTGTCAAGGGAGACCGCTGGCGGAAGTCGCGTAAAGCGAGTGCTTGGAGTGGAAATCAAGTCCACAACCAAATAATATTTCATGGTTCGGGTTTTGACCGTCATTCCGAGCCACTTTTTTAGACAAAAGGGTGTCAATCTGAATTTTTTCACAAAGTTGATTGGAACGGAAGGTTCGAGACTCCTGCGGGAAAAGCGTGTCTAAGGAGACCCCGCAGGCGGAAGCCGAGGAGGCTCCCGAGACCGCCCGCGGAAAGCGAGTACCTGGAGTGGAAATCAACGTTCAATTTGTACAAACCCGTAAAAAACTGTAGACATGAAGGTGTTTTTTTCATTTATGTACCAGTAACCCCTTATCTTTTCTTTGCTAATAAAAGCATAAAAGTAGCGAACGGGCCCAAAAATAATGATAGCAAGAACCAGTTCAGCGCCGTTCTATTTTTTCCTTGAGCAAGTCCCCCAACCTACAAAATAAGACTGATCCAACTCCTCCACACCTTTCCTTTCCTCAAATCATTATGGCATTCCTATATGAATATTTCTGTAATTCCCTAAAATGCCAACATATGCAGGAAACATTTTAAGCTGAGTATAATTAAAACAAAGTTGATTGGAGCGGGTGTGCGAGACTCCTGCGGGAAAAGCGTGTCTAAGGAGCCCCGCAGGCGGAAGCCGAGGAGGCTCCCGAGACCGCCCGCGGAAAGCGAGTACCTGGAGTGGAAATCACCGTTCATATTGCACAAACCCATAAAAAACTGTAGACATTAAGGTCGGCTTTTTCATTTATGTACCAGTAACCCCTTATCTTTTCTTTGCTAATAAAAGCATAAAAGTAGCGAACGGGCCCAAAAATAATGATAGCAAGAACCAGTTCAGCGCCGTTCTATTTTTTCCTTGAGCAAGTCCCCCAACCTACAAAATAAGACTGATCCAACTCCTCCACACCTTTCCTTTCCTCAAATCATTATGGCATTCCTATATGAATATTTCTGTAATTCCCTAAAATGCCAACATATGCAGGAAACATTTTAAGCTGAGTATAATTAAAACAAAGTTGATTGGAACGGGTGTGCGAGACTCCTGCGGGAAAAGCGTGTCTAAGGAGACCCCGCAGGCGGAAGCCGAGGAGGCTCCCGAGACCGCCCGCGGAAAGTGAGTACCTGGAGCGGAAATCAAATCCACCACCAAATAACCTTTCATGGTTCAGGGTTTGAACATTCCGAGCCACTTTTTTAGACAAGAGGGTTACAATCTGAATTTTTTATAAAAATTTTATTGGAACGGAAGGTCGAGACTCCTGCGGGAAAAGCGTGTCTAAGGAGACCCCGCAGGCGGAAGCCGAGGAGGCTCCCGAGACCGCCCGCGGAAAGCGAGTACCTGGAGTGGAAATCAAATCCACCACCAAATAACATTTCATGGTTGGTTTGGAACATTCCGAACCACTTTTTTAGACAAGAGGGTTACAATCTGAATTTTTTTATACAAAGTTGGTTGGGGCGGGTGTGCAAGACTCCTGCGGGAAAAACACATCAAAGGGAGTGCCTGAAGCGGAAATCAATATACCCTCAAAAAAACTTTAGACAAAGATATCACTATTTTCCTATTAAATAATACCTGTATATTGACAAAACTAGTGCGTTTTTGCCATAAATAGAGTATTGATGAATGTAGTTTTACAAAAAACATGTAATTATTTGTTGATTTTAGTATAATGTTCGAAGCAAAGATTAATTAGAGAAAAAGCATCATCTAGAAACCATTCTGTAGTTGGTGTGAGTTTGCAGGGGGAATGAACATGGATGAAAAAGATAAAAATCTATCTAAAAAGGAACATATCCGAATGAAATTGTTAGAACAGCAAGGAGAAGCCAAGCTGGTTCGTAAAATCATCATGATTACGATCGCTTCGCTTATTGTACTAATTGGGGTAGTTGGTCTTGTGGGCTTTTTATATATCAACTCAGCCATGAAACCAGTCGATCCGGATGATGACACCATCAAGAAAGTGAAAATCCCGATCGGTTCTTCCGTTAACGGAATTTCAACACTGCTTGAAGAGCAGGGAATAATCAAGGACGCACGCGTATTCAAATATTATATTAAATTCCGCAATGAATCCGGTTTTCAGGCAGGGGAGTATAAATTATCACCTTCGATGCCGATTGAAGATATTGTCACAAGCATCAAAACCGGAAAACTCATGAAGGAAGCGGCAATGAAGATAACGATTCCTGAAGGGAAGCAGCTAATCCAAATTGCCGATATCATCGCGGGGAAGACGGGTGAAGATCCGAAAAAGGTCTTCAAGAAATTGAATGATAAGAAGTTCGTTCATTCCATGCAAGAGCAATTTCCGCAGCTATTGACCTCGGAAATTGAAAATGAAAAGGTTTTATATCCGCTTGAAGGGTACCTTTTCCCAGCAACTTATGACTTTTATGAGGAAAAGCCGACCCTGGAATCGATCGTCATCGAGATGCTGAAGAAAACCGAAGAGACATTGCAGGCTTACGAGGGCCAAATGGACAAGAACGATTATTCCGTACACGAGATGCTGACCTTCGCTTCGCTTGTCGAAGAAGAGGCGACGGCACAAGTCGATCGCGGAAAGATAGCTTCCGTCTTTTACAATCGTATCGAGGAAGATATGCCGCTTCAAACGGATCCGACCGTTTTGTATGCGAAGGGTTCACATAAGAGCAGGGTATATTATAAAGACCTTGAGGTGAAGTCCCCTTATAATACGTATAAGAACAAGGGGCTGCCGCCAGGGCCGATTGCAAATGCCGGAACGACATCGATCGATGCGGTATTGAAACCTGAGAAAACGGATTACCTGTACTTTTTGGCAACACCTGAAGGGGAAGTCCTTTACTCAAAGACCTTGGATGACCACAATAACAAAAAGGCAGAGCATATTTCCAATAAATAAATAAAAAAATGCAAGGACACTGAGGGGGGAGAGATATTACTTTCCCCTTGTTTTTATGATAGAATAGTACAAGTGAATTTTTGATCCGATTCTTATCGGTGACGTAACTCGGCGAATGCCGGGTTTTATTTTGAAAGATAAGGAAATGTAGATCGTCAAGCATACTTGTTTCAGCTCCTTTTGAAGAAATTGTTCATCAATTTTTTCATGTTACTGACCAAGCGCTTTTGTTTTTCCTTATAAATGGAGGAAACGTTTTGAACGGAAAAATAGAACAATATCTTCATTCCTTAATTCCGGAGCGTACGGGTTTGCTTAAGGAGTTGGAAGATTTTGCGATGGAAAATAATGTGCCGATCATGGAGCCCGAAGGAATTGAAGTGCTGCTTCAGATTTTAAGGCTTCATCAGCCAAAGGCGATATTGGAAGTAGGTTCGGCAATTGGCTATTCGGCCATAAGGATGGCTGAGACCCTTCCGGAAGCAGAAATCGTCACACTTGAACGGAATGAAGCCCGTATTGAGCAGGCAAGGGCTAACTTCAAGAAGGCGGGACTGTCGGAAAGGATAACCCTCATTGAAGGGGATGCCCTTGAAGCGGGACCGAAAGTGATGGAGCATGGCCCGTTCGATATCATCTTCGTTGATGCAGCTAAAGGGCAGTACAAGCGATTCTTTGAACTGTTTGAACCATTCCTTGCTGATGCTGGCATTATCATTACTGACAATGTTTTATTCAAAGGCTTGGTTGCCGAAAACATTGAAGAAATGGAAATGACGAGAAGAAAGCGAGCTCTTATCAAAAAAATCAGAGACTTTAACATCTGGTTACATGACCATCCCCATTTCGATACCGTAATTTTGCCGATTGGTGATGGTGTGGCCATCAGTAAACATAGAGGTGACAAAAATGAAAAAGCCTGAATTACTCGTGACTCCGACAAGTGTCGATCATATAACAGAACTCATCGATGCTGGCGCTGACGCCTTCGTCATTGGCGAGCAACGTTATGCGTTAAGGCTGGCAGGGGAGTTCAATCGTGAAGATGTAGAGAAGGCGATTGAGCTTGCACATGCCGCGGGCAAGAAAGTGTACGTATCCATGAACGCCATTTTTCATAATGAAAAAGTGGACGAGCTTGAAGGGTATGTTACATTCCTTAAAGAGGCTGGTGCCGACCGGATCATTTTCGGTGATCCCGCAGTCTTGATGGCTGTCCGTGCCGTGGCACCTGATATGCCCCTGCACTGGAATACGGAGATGACGGTAACGAACTGGTACACATGTAATTACTGGGGAAAACGCGGTGCTGTCCGTGCCGTTGCTGCCCGTGAGATAAGTCTGGACGAGATCGTGGAAATGAAGGAAAATGCCGAAGTGGAGATTGAAGTGCAAGTGCATGGCATGACATGCATGTTCCAATCGAAGCGTACGCTCCTAGGTAATTACTTTGAATACCAAGGCAAGGCATTGGAAGTGGAAAATCGGAAGGAACAAAGAAATATGTTCTTGCATGATAAGGAACGCGAAAATAAATACCCGATTTATGAAGATGAAAATGGTACACATATCATGAGTCCGAATGATATGTGCATGATTGATGAACTTCAGGAATTGATTGAAGCGGAAATTGATTCACTGAAAATCGAAGGGTTACTGCAAACACCGGAATATGTCATTGAAATGACAAAGTTATATCGGGAAGCGATTGACGTATGTGCTGAAGACCCTGACCGCTATGATGATATCAAATCGGAACTTTTTGAAAAAGTCAAAGCGGTTCAGCCGGATAACCGTGAGTTGGATACCGGGTTCTTCTTTAAAGAATCGGTTTATTAAAGAAAAGGGTAAGAGAAAGAGGAGGAATAGCCTTGAATGCTATTGCTGATAAAATTTCCAAGATCGTTGATGGAAAGAGAGTCATTGTAAAAAAACCGGAATTGCTGGCTCCGGCCGGCAACCTGGAAAAATTAAAAATTGCCGTCCATTACGGCGCGGATGCCGTGTTCATTGGCGGTCAGGAATATGGTCTTCGTTCCAATGCCGGTAACTTCACGTTTGAGGAAATGAAGGAAGGCGTCGAATTCGCTAATAAGTATGGTGCCAAAGTATATGTAACTACAAATATCTTCGCACATAATGAAAATATCGATGGTCTGGATGAATACCTGGAAGGTCTTCAGGAAGCAGGGGTTCATGGTATCATCGTCGCCGATCCATTAATCATCGAAACCTGTAAAAGGGTCGCTCCGAAAGTCGAGATCCATTTAAGCACACAGCAATCGCTATCGAACTGGAAGGCTGTTCAGTATTGGAAAGAGGAAGGCTTGGAGCGTGTTGTTTTGGCACGTGAGACGAGTGCTGATGAAATCCGTGAAATGAAGGAGAAGGTCGATATCGAAATCGAGGCTTTCGTTCATGGGGCCATGTGCATTGCCTATTCCGGACGCTGCACCCTTTCGAACCATATGACGGCGCGTGATTCGAACCGGGGCGGCTGCTGTCAGTCTTGCCGTTGGGATTATGATTTATATGAGTTGGATCAAGATGGGGAAAAGGCTTTATTCGATAAAGAAGATGCTCCATTCGCAATGAGTCCAAAAGACTTGAAACTGATTGAATCACTGCCTGGCATGATTGAAATTGGCATAGACAGCTTAAAAGTCGAAGGAAGAATGAAATCGATTCATTATATTGCAACGGTTGTCAGCGTGTATCGTAAAGTGATTGATGCGTATTGTGCCGATCCTGACAATTTCAAAATTAAACAAGAATGGCTGGAAGAGCTTGATAAGTGTGCGAACCGTGAGACGGCATCATCGTTCATGGAAGGGGAAATTCCTGGGTATAAACAGCAAATGTTCGGGAATCATACCGTAAAGACTCGCTTCGACTTCGCAGGATTGGTGCTTGATTACAACGAGGAAACTAAAATCGTCACCATGCAGCAACGTAATTTCTTCAAGCCTGGGGATGAAGTGGAATTTTTTGGACCGGAAATCGAAAACTTCACTCAAAAAATCGGTACGATCTGGGATGAGTCAGGTAAGGAGCTGGAGGCAGCCCGCCATCCGCTTCAAATTGTCCGCATTCAAGTAGATAATAGAGTTTATGTGAACAATATGATGCGGAAGGAGAATTGATATGACAAGAAAGAAACCAGTGGTCATCGGAGTTACCGGAGGGTCGGGATCAGGTAAAACAAGTGTTACCCGTTCCATTTTTGAATTCTTCCAAGGACATTCCATCTTGATGATCGAACAAGATTATTACTATAAAGATCAAAGTCATCTGCCTTTTGAAGAGCGCCTGAAAACGAACTATGATCATCCGCTTGCATTTGATAACGATTTGCTAATCGATCACATTAACGCTTTGCTGCGCTATGAAACGATAGAAAAACCCGTTTATGATTATTCGATCCATACGCGTTCGGAAGAAGTCATTACAGTTGAGCCCCAGGATGTCATCATCCTTGAAGGGATTCTTGTATTGGAGGATGAGCGCCTCCGAGACCTGATGGATATGAAGCTATATGTCGATACGGACGCAGACCTGCGGATCCTTCGCCGGATGACCCGTGATATTAAAGAACGCGGCCGTTCCATAGATTCCGTCATCGAACAATACATCAGTGTCGTCCGTCCGATGCATAATCAGTTCATAGAACCGACGAAGCGTTATGCCGACATCATCATACCAGAAGGCGGTCAGAACCATGTGGCGATTGACCTTATGGTGACAAAAATTCAAACAATCCTTGAACAAAAGTCTTTTTTGTAATAACATAGCATAAATAATGATAGGTGCCATTTTCCTCCGTTTATTTAAAAATCCCATTTATTTAATGGGAAAGACTGGACAAATGTTGGAAAACGCAATACTCTATTCTTGATACAGAACGAACCGGCTGCTCACCGCAGTCGGTTTATATACTAAGGAACGGATTGTTTCTTAGTATCGAAGCGCGACTTTTTAAGTCGCGCAATTATATATTTTGACTCGATTTAGGGTTAAGCACGATATAGTACATAAACTTGTCACAGCGAATGCTTGCTGTAAAGAATTTGAAGGAGTGAAGGGTTTTGGCAATTGAAAAAGAGTATCCAATGACTAAAGAAGGTAAGTTAAAGCTTGAACAGGAACTGGAACAGTTAAAAACGGTTAAACGTAAAGAAGTGGTGGAAAGAATCAAAATCGCCCGCAGTTTTGGGGATCTTTCCGAGAACTCAGAATACGATTCCGCAAAAGAAGAGCAGGCTTTCGTTGAAGGACGTATTACAACAATCGAAAACATGATCCGCAATGCAAAAATCATTGAAGGCAATGATTCGAATACAGATACAGTTTCACTTGGAAAATCGGTAACATTCGTGGAACTTCCAAATGGTGATGAAGAAACATATTCCATCGTAGGAAGCGTTGAAGCGGACCCATTCGAAGGAAAAATCTCCAATGATTCCCCGATTGCGAAAAGCCTGATAGGGAAAAGGGTCGGCGACAAGGTATCGATCATGACACCTGGCGGCGAAATGAGCGTCAAGATTGTATCCATCGACTAAATAAAATGCAAAAGGGGATGTCCATCGGGGCATCCTCTTTTTTATGGAAAAGTGCCGCGTTAAATTTGTTCATAATTGTTTAAAAATTCGCACCTCGTCAACAATGGTTACCGAGGTGTATTTTATGAAAAAGAAACGAATGAGGTTGCTGGCTCTTTTTTTGACCGCTTTCATGCTGATGCTCATAGGCAGGCTTGCCTACATCCAACTTGTATCGACAGAATCTTTTTCAAAGCATGATGTGAACCTGTTGGAAGCAAGCGTGAATCAACGTTCACAGATATTAAAGATTGATGATGGACGCGGAAAGTTCTATGACAGAAATGGAGAACCGCTAGCACATGAAGAAATCCCGACACTCGTCCTTTTTCCATTTTTGAAAAAAATGACATGGCCCATAGATGAAGTGGCTTCGATAATAGGAAAATCGGAAGCGGAGTTAAAACGGGCGATAGAAGAGGCGGATGAACCATTCGTATTTGGCGGGGATGAACCGATAGAGTTGACGTCCAGCCAATCGAAGGCAATCAATGAATTGAAGATTCCCGGGGTCTTTGCCGTGAATGAGAAATTATATCATGATCAAACGCCAGCAGCACAATTGATCGGAACGACGAACATATCTGATGCGGAAAAGAAAAAACGTTATCCGGACATGAATTTATCTCCTGAAACGAAAATAGGCAATACGGGACTGCAAAGGACCTTCGATGAGTTCTTGCTTTCCGCTGGGGAATCGAAGCTCGTTTTTCACGTGGACGCCAGCGGTGGACCAATGTTCGGTGTCGATGTTAAATATGTGGAACCTGCAAATCCGCTTTACCCGGTGAAGGTCATGACGACGATCGATAAAGAAATTCAGGAGAAAGCGGAGAAGCTAGTCGATGAACGCGGGATAAAAAAAGGCGGTCTCGTACTGATCGATATCGAAAAAAGTGAAATCGTCGCCATGGTATCACGTCCGGCGCTTAATATAAAAGATCCGAATGGCGAAGGGGCCGTCAATATGATGCTGACTCAAAAAACGCCGGGTTCCGTCTTTAAAACGGTCACGGCAGCAGCGGCCATCGATTATGAAGCGGCCAGCCCCACCCGGACATTTAATTGTAATTTGACGATAGACGGCAAAACGGATAAACAGAGGGAACTGGGCGTACTTAATTTTGAAAATAGCTTTGCCCAAAGCTGTAATAGGACGTTTGCCGAATTGTCACAGGAAATAGCCGAGAAGGATCCGGACTTTTTGGACAAATATGCAAAAATGTTAGGGCTGGTTGGTGAAACGGGCTGGCAAGGGGACGTATATCACACGGGAGTCACTCAGCTGCATCATGAGCAAACAGGAAAGGTCTGGCATGATGACGATTTGAAAAAAGATCCCAAAATGGTTGCCAAAACGGCAATTGGCCAGCAGGATGTCCAAACGACGCCGCTCGCGATCGCGAATATGATGGCAACGATTGCCCGCGGCGGCAAGAAGGAACAGGTCAAAGCCGTTTCCAAGGTCGAATTCAACAATAGTACGACCGTAGTCGATTTTCCCAATCAAAGTATTGGCGGGGAGACACTGTCTCCATATACGACGATGAAGATGCAGCATCTTCTTAGGAAGGTCGTGACGGAAGAGAAAGGGACGGGCGCTTCCTTGAGAGATTTGCCTGTGGAAGTCGCCGGCAAGTCCGGGACAGCACAGACCAATATCGAAAAAGGGGAGCTCAATAAATGGTTTGCAGGCTACTTTCCATATAAAGATCCCAAATATGCTCTTGTTACCGTAAGTTTTGAAACGAAGGAAAACAGTTCCAGCATGACGCCTCTTTTTTCAGATATTGTAAAAGTCCTGTACTCGAAGGACCAGGACAATAGCGAGAATTGACGAAAAGTGTAGGAAACCCTTCCCTTCTATCTCTGGCTAAATCATGTTAAAATGAGGCAGTAAGAAATGGTAAGGGGAGGAATGGACCTTGGGCTCACGTTTCAATCAGAGAGATCAAAAAAGAAAAGTAAATAAAATATATAATATTGCAATCACCATCGTTTCCATTTTAATCGTCATTGTCGCAGTCTCGATTTTCTTAAGTGATGATGGCACCGATTCAAAAAAAGCCACGACTGAACCAAAGCAAGTCGCCGAGACAGAAAAAGGGAAAGTAGTGGACAAACCTTCTGGCAAAGAGGAAGAAACGGATTCAGAGAAGGAAGACGCAGTAGGTGATAGTGAAGCAAAAGAAGAAGATGCCGAAAAAGAAGATAGTAAAGCAACAGAGGAAGATGCAGAAGAGAAGGCTGAAGATGATGCAAATCCAGAAAAAGCAGGAGATGCCGAACTTGTGGAAGTGGAAGGCAGCGGCGATGGCAATGTTGCGTCTACATATACAAGTGAGAGTTGGAAACCAGTAGGAACGGAGCAATCCGGGGAGCACACTACCAGCTTCGAAAAGGGCTCGGTCGATTGGAATGAAATGAGTAAAGCGATAGCAAGCGGAGCTGGAATCGATGAAGGCAACATGAAGCTATGGTGGCTGCAAAACGGCGGTTCGTCGACCACGGCAATCGGTACGGTTTCTGAAGGAGACAACCCTAAAACCTTCCGGGTTTATATTGAATGGGTGGACGGATCAGGTTGGAAACCTGTAAAAGTCGAAGAGCTGAAGACAAACGATAAAAGGTAATGTTCAGAAAAAATGTATAAATGAAAAAACCCCCGAAAGGAATTCCGCTTTTCGGGGGTTTTTCATGGTGATCATTTTTTAGCTTTAAAGTGGACGACTGCACTATAAAAACGTCTGCCTTCTTCACTTACATACATTTGGTGGGACACGGATTCCACCTGGAGCATGATCGCTTTATTGATTTCAATTTGTGATTGGATTTTTTCTTCAAGATTTTTGATGCTTTCTGCCTCGAAAAATTCTATTTTATCTTCGAATAAGTTTAAGTCTAGTTGAAAACCCATGACTGTTCCCCTCCAACATTCAGATACTGTTAGTTTACCACCATTTTGTCCGAATCTGAACCTAATGAATTTGCCTAAAAACAAGAACTGTTTCTCTGTTTATTTCATATTATGCTTATAGGTTTTATTATCTTATTATAAAAGGTGATTAAAAATGGGCAGAGAATTTATCGATTTATTTGAAGAATGGTCGAAATCGTATGATGATACGGTTGGTGGACACGATATTGAGTATCAAGAGGTTTTTAAACATTATGATGGCATATTGGACAGCGTCACAGATCGGGCTTTTGGTCATGTGCTGGAGTTCGGAGTGGGTACTGGGAATTTGACGGAAAGACTTTTGAAGAAGGGCCTAAAGGTATCGGGAATAGAACCTTCACCTGCGATGAGGGAAATAGCGGTAAGCAAGCTGAGCGGAAAAACGGAAATTGTAGATGGTGATTTTATCGATTTTCCGAAGCCGGAACAGGTTGACTCGATCGTGAGTACGTACGCGTTTCATCATTTAACCGATGAAGAAAAAGAAAAAGCGATAGCCAACTATGGAAAGTTACTGAATACTGGTGGTAAAATAGTGTTTGCTGATACAATGTATCAATCAAAGGAAGCGCATGAACGAGCGATTCAAGATGCAAGGCAGGCAGGCTTTCATAATTTGGCGAACGATTTGCAAACGGAATATTATACTACTATTCCTTTTTTGGAAAAAGTGCTTGAAGCAAATGGATATAAAGTGAACTTCGAGCGCTGCAATCAATTCGTCTGGATCATGGAGGCGGAAAAATTATAGGAAGAGGTTTTTACTAATGAAGGTAGCCATAATCGGAGCAATGGAAGAAGAAGTTACGATTTTACGTGATAAATTGGAAGGGTTGGAGCAGGTGACCATTGCCGGTTCCGAGTTCAATACAGGCACACTGAATGGTATCGAGGTCATTTTACTTAAATCGGGTATCGGTAAAGTGAATGCGGCAATGTCCACTGCAATCCTGTTAGAAAAATTCAAACCGGATGCAGTCATCAATACTGGCTCTGCCGGCGGTTATCATCCAGAACTGAATGTAGGGGATGTGGTCATATCCACGGAAGTACGGCACCATGATGTCGATGTGACGATTTTTGGATATGAATACGGTCAAGTCCCTCAGCTGCCTGCAGCTTTCACACCGGATGAAAAGCTTTTTGCAATCGCAGAAGAAGCAGCAAAAGAAATCGAGGATATACAAGTGGCGAAAGGATTGATCGTGACGGGGGATTCTTTCATGAATGATCCTGACAGGGTTGAATTCGTCAGAGGGAAATTCTCTGATTTATACGCGGTGGAAATGGAAGCGGCAGCCATTGCACAGGTAGCCTTCCAATTCAAAACACCGTTTGTCATCATTCGTTCCCTTTCGGATATCGCAGGTAAGGAGTCCAATATTTCCTTTGATAAATTCCTGGAAACTGCGGCTCTTCATTCAGCGGCACTGATTTTGAAAATGGTTGAAAAAATGAAATGAATGGTAAAGTGATCAGCGGAAGCTTTTCTGCTGATCATTCTTTATTGCATAATCCTCATTAAATTGGTAGGATAACTATGAAAGGATGTCCGAATATGAAAGTCTTTAAAAACATTCATGAGTTGATAGGGGAAACGCCGATGATGGAAATCACCCATTTCCCGCTACCGGATGAAGTCCGTATCTTTGCCAAACTGGAATACTTCAATCCGGGAGGCAGTGTGAAGGATCGGCTTGGCCAAGAACTGTTAGCCAAAGCGCTTCAGACAGGGAAGGTGAAAAAGGGCGGGACGATCATCGAACCGACTGCCGGGAATACCGGGATTGGCTTGGCGTTGGCTGCGATAAACAGTGGAGTGGACGTGATATTTTGCGTTCCGGAGAAATTCAGTACCGAGAAACAGGAATTGATGCGTGCCCTTGGAGCGAATGTGATCCAAACCCCGACAGAGGAAGGGATGACAGGAGCAATCGCCAAGGCTAAGGCGCTGCTGGCTGAAATACCGGGATCATATTGTCCCCAGCAGTTCGCCAACCCATCCAATCCTGATGCCTATTATAAAACACTGGGACCTGAAATATGGGAACAGATGGAAGGCGATGTGGATGTGTTTGTTGCCGGTGCCGGGACGGGCGGGACATTCATGGGAACATCGCGATATTTGAAAGAAAAGAACGCTGCTGTCAAAACGGTCATTGTCGAACCAGAAGGATCGATTTTAAACGGCGGAAAAGCCGGACCCCATAAAACAGAGGGGATCGGGATGGAATTCTTACCGGCCTATATGGATGAAATGTATTTTGACCAAATCCATACGATAAGCGATCGTGACGCTTTCGATATGGTAAAGGAATTGGCGATTAAAGAAGGCCTTCTTGTCGGCAGTTCTTCAGGTGCGGCATTTGCAGCGGCCATGAAAGAAGCGGCCAAGGCTTCCCCGGGGGCGAATATCGTCGTCATATTTCCGGATTCAAGTGAACGTTACTTAAGTAAAAAAATTTATCAGGGAGGAATGTAAAATGAGAAAAAAAACACAATTGATCCATGGCGGCATTTTTGGTGATGAACAAACAGGGGCGGTTTCGGTGCCGATTTATCAAGTGAGCACCTATAAACAGGATGGTCCGGGAAATCATCGGGGCTATGAATATTCCCGTACAGGCAACCCGACCCGCCATGCCCTCGAAGAATTGATCAAGGATCTCGAGGAAGGAAAAAGAGGTTTCGCTTTCGGATCAGGAATGGCAGCGATGACTGCGGTTATGATGCTGTTCAGTCATGGGGATCATGTATTGATGACAGATGATGTTTATGGAGGTTCTTTCCGGGTCATCACTAAAGTGCTTAACCGCTTCGGGGTGGAAGCTACTTTCATCAATACGAGTGACATACACTCGATCGAAAAAGAGATAAAGGACAATACGAAAGCACTGTTCATTGAAACTCCGACGAATCCATTATTGAAAATCACCGATTTGGAAGAAGTATCAAAAATAGCTAAAGAAAACGGCATCCTCACCATTGTGGATAATACCTTCAGTACGCCATACTGGCAAAATCCGCTTTCACTTGGAGCCGATATCGTGCTTCATAGCGCAACGAAGTATCTGGGGGGACACAGCGATGTTGTAGCGGGTCTTGTCGTGGTGAATGATGAAAAGATTGGCAATGACCTTCATTTCATCCAAAACTCCACAGGAGGCGTGCTAGGGCCCCAGGATTCATGGTTGCTGATGCGGGGCATTAAAACGCTGGGAATCAGGATGGAAGAGCATGAAAAAAATACATCTCAAATCGTTCGTTTCCTATCCGGGCATGAAGGCGTTTCGAAAATCTATTACCCAGGTCTTGAAAACCACCCAAATCATGATATTGCCAAAAAACAATCGCGTGGATTCGGCGGTATGGTTTCATTTGATGTCGGGAGTGCGGAAAAGGCCGAGTCCGTTTTGAACAAAGTGAGATACTTTACACTTGCGGAAAGTCTGGGGGCAGTGGAAAGCTTGATTTCCATTCCGGCTTTGATGACACACGCTTCCATTCCGGCTGAGCGTCGTGCAGAACTTGGGATAACGGATGGGTTGATTCGTATTTCAGTAGGTCTGGAAGATGTTGAAGACTTATTGGAAGACTTGGAACAAGCGCTGCAAGGATAATCGTTTAGGGACCGCTTCATAGCTGACTGCCATTATTTACACCCTGTCATTTGGAATAAATATGGTAGAATGAGATATCGATATCTTATTAGCTTGAAAGAAGGTGGAATGGCATGAAAAACCGCAAAAAACAAACGGCGGCAATGCTTCGTTCGAAAATGGTCGATTTTAAACAATTTGCGATCACTTTGTTATGTGTGGGTTCGTTCTTCTATATAGGAACCATCCTTCCCACTGGCGACAAAGCGATGATTGACACATATGTCTATATGGGAGCGACAATCATGTTCCTGGGCATATCCATAGTATTTTTCTCATTATCAAAAAAATATAAGAAGATCTTGGCCGAAATGGATGACCAGGACACTTTACAACAATAGAAGCAAACCTGATTCTTTAAAGGAATCAGGTTTTTTATTTTTCTAGTGTTGTATCCCATTAAGGGGCAGATTTAACATACAAATTACCTCCTTTAGGTAATAATAGCTCATGAAAATGGGTAGAAAGATTGAAATTTTCAAATAAATAGGCAAAAGCTGTTTACAAATATCGAATTTGTGGATATACTTACCAAGTAATAAAAAATATTCCAAAGGAGGTCGAAGAAAATGACATTGTATCTACATGGAGTCGTCGCAATCAGCCGGTCCGTTTCAAATGACAATCACATAACATTCGACCTGTGCCAAGCGGAATATTTCTAAAGCAATTTGGCTTTATTAATCATTCAGACATAGCGGCCGCAGGGAGAAGTGTTTTATCCTGCGGTCTTTTTATATTCTCTAAAAAAGCCCGCAGGAGGACGTAACTTTCTGCGGCCTTTTTATGCCTTTTTGTTGGGCCGCTCCCTTAAAGGAGGTGATATTATGACACTGAATATGCTTTTTTTCACAATCACGATTAAAATGAAAAAAATGACTGCCGAGGAATGTTTGCAACAGGAGAGAATCCACAAGATTCGAGAAGAACATCTAGATAAAGCGATGAAGCATCGTCCTTTTTTCTAAAAACATATGAGGTAGGTATTCCGTTCATAAAAAAATTAAAGAAAGGTGGAGGTTAATATGTTGAACTTGTTTTACGTAAAAGGAGAGAAGCGTTGCTATTGGCAGGAGAAGGATACCGGCTAACGGATTTGCCGGTGCATGGCAGCATTGTCATGGTTTGTATGGAAGAGATGTTGATCAAGATGGTCATGAGCTGATCAACTCGAAACGGCAACGTTAGATATAAATAGGTAAAATGGGAAAACTCGGCCCTCGGGCCGAGTTTTTCTTTGCCTGAATCAGCAGCACGGACCTGATCCTCCATAACCAAATCCACATCCCGGCAACCACCAAAACCCGAAAATGAGCAATAAAATCAGGAGGACAATGAACAGGCCATAACCAAAGCCGTAACCGGACCCTGCATAACAAGGCGCAGGAGCCGGATAACCATAGCTGCATCCGTATGGTCCGTAGTTATATCCCATCGAAAAAACCCCCTTTCCCTAAAAAATTCCCTATCATTATATGAACATTTGCCTTCGTTCGTTTGTGAATTTCATCCAGGCTGGTTTGAACATTTAACACTTTCGTGATTTCTTTTGGTGGGACAGACACGAACAAGCCCACCGTTGCATAGGTATGAATAGGGAAACCAAAGAAACGGGGGATGAAGCCAATGCCCGGAATACTTACAGTTGTCGGTTATATTATCAAAGAATTTTACTTATTTGTTTCCTATGTGAAAAACAATGCTTTTCCCCAGCCCTTGTCATCTCAGGATGAAAAGAGATATCTGAAGCTTATGAGTGAAGGGGACGGTGATGCTCGCAACATCCTGATTGAACATAATCTCAGGCTTGTTGCCCATATCGTCAAGAAATTCGAGAATACGGGCGAGGATACAGAGGATTTGATTTCGATTGGGACTATTGGTTTGATAAAGGCCATTGAGAGTTATTCGGATGGTAAGGGTACGAAGCTTGCCACATATGCGGCGCGATGCATTGAGAATGAGATCTTGATGCATTTACGTGCGACAAAGAAAACGAAGAAAGATATTTCCCTGCATGATCCGATCGGTCAGGATAAAGAAGGTAATGAAATCAGTTTAATCGATGTACTGAAATCGGAATCGGAAGATGTCATCGATACGATTCAGCTCAATATGGAAATTGAAAAAGTGAAAAAGTATATTGATATTTTGGATGAACGCGAAAAGGAAGTCATTGTAGGCAGGTTTGGACTGGATTTGAAAAAGGAGAAAACCCAGAGGGAAATCGCTAAAGAGCTTGGCATTTCCCGCAGTTATGTATCAAGGATCGAAAAACGTGCTTTGATGAAGATGTTCCATGAATTTTACAGGGCAGAAAAAGAGAAGGAAAAGAAAGCTAAAGGATAGGAATGGTAAACAAAGAGAGTGCGGGGAAATTCCCCGCACTCTTTTTTTAATATTTATTTCTGATCAAATCCGTAAATGCATGATAAATCTCGATTCCCTGAAAAAGGAACAGACGTGAAGCGGTTAAAGAAAAGACCCCTATCATAATTAGTCGAAACCACATATGAATCACTCCTCCATTTTATTTTTTATAAAATGTCAGAGCGTGAGGCTACGTAATTCGCCTGATAAAAAACGGGACTGAGATATCGTCGTCGAAGATTCGAGTGAAAATAAAGAAAGCCCAAAATGGAAAATTCGAAAATGAGTATTACGATAAGTGACTGCCATGAACTAAAGGACGGCACGAAAGGCTGTTTCTTGTCGGCCTTATCCCAATGGTGAACATCGGTATGTTCTTCAATGGTTAGCTGCTGTGCATGATGGTGGAACTGTACGGGCAGTGTCCAAAGGAGCAGGATGATGGCAGACATGTGAATAAAGAATTTCATATGAATCAACCACCCCTTTCCCAAGAATATATTCATCATAACATGCTTTTAATCTGGGATATAGAAAAATGTTCTGAAAGATACTGAAAATTCCTTTTAGTTAGAAAAATATTGAATGAACCTCTATAATGGGGTTAGTGATAAAAAGGGGGCAATTTAGTATGGGATATTCTTTGACGTGGGATTTGGATATCTTTTTTAAAGGAGGAAGCTCTTCCAATGAGTTCCTGACTTTTTTAGATGAAATCAACGAAGAGGTAAAAGAATTAGACCGGCTTGTAAGCAATATCAATCCAGAAGGAAATGATGAAAGCAGTTTAATCCAGGCATTTGATCTTTATAAAAATACAAATATGAAATCTTCCCAGGCAAGTGCTTTCATTGGATGCCTGGAAGCTCAAAATGCGCAGGATAAAAAGGCTGGTCAGCTGCGGATCAAACAAATGAAGATAGTCGCTTCACTAAAAATGGTGTTAAGCAAGCTGGATGAAAAGTTGATACAGCAAGATGATGCATTTTTTGAAAAAATCCTCGAAAAAGAACCATTGAATGAATTGAAATTCGTATTGAATGAACGTCGGGAAAAGGCAAAGGAAAAGCTTTCCGTGAAGGAAGAAGCATTAATCACCCAATTGGCCATGGACGGTTTCGAAGGTTGGAGCCAAATGTATGATACGATCGTCGGTTCAATGACCATCCCTTATAAGGGTGAAAAGCTTTCTGTAGGCCAAGCGGCGAATAAATTTTCCAATCCTGATGAAAGGGCCCGGAAAGAATTATTTACTGCGTGGGAACAGGCTTGGGAGGAAAAAAGTGACCTGTTCGCCCGGACTTTGAACCACTTGGCTGGCTTCCGTCTCAGTGTGAATGAAAAAAGGGGCTGGGATGATATTTTGAAAGAGCCTCTAGAAATAGGAAGGATGAAAAAAGAAACCCTCGAAAGCATGTGGAATGTAATTGCCGATCATAAAGAGCCGCTTGTGAGGTTTTTAAAAAGGAAAGCGGAGTTACTGGATTTGGATAAATTAAGTTGGGCGGATTTGGATGCACCGCTAGCTGTTACGGCAGAATCCAAAGTAATGGATTATCAAGAAGGTGCAGACTTCATCATCCAGCAATTCTCTAAGTTCGGCTCTCAATTAGCGAACTTCACCAAAAAAGCTTTTGAAGACAGCTGGATTGAAGCTGAGGACAGACCAGGTAAGAGACCAGGCGGTTTTTGCACCGGCTTTCCATTAAATAAGCAGTCAAGAATTTTCATGACGTATTCGGGCACACCGTCCAATGTATCGACATTGGCTCATGAATTGGGTCATGCATTCCATTCTTATGCGATGAGGGATATCCATCCATTGAATCGGTCATATGCAATGAATGTGGCGGAAACCGCCTCCACTTTTGCTGAAATGGTCGTAGCGGATGCAGCTGTTAAGGAAGCAGCCAGTGAGGAAGAAAAGCTGGTGCTTTTAGAAGATAAAATTCAGCGTTCCGTGGCATTATTGATGAATATCCATGCCCGCTACTTATTCGAAACTAGGTTTTATGACGAGAGGAAGCAAGGATATGTCAGTGCCGAACGGTTGAATGAACTGATGGTCGATGCACAAAAAGAAGCTTATGGCGATGCTTTAAGTGATTATAATCCAACGTTCTGGGCTTCAAAGCTCCATTTTTATATTACAGGTGTACCATTTTATAATTTTCCGTACACATTCGGTTACTTATTCTCATTAGGCATATACGCGAATGCCCTGAAAGAACCTGCAGGTTTCGAAGAAAAATATATCGCTCTATTAAAGGATACCGGTTCCATGAAGGTCGAGGATTTGGCGGAGAAACATTTAGGCGTCGATTTAAAGACCCGGGATTTTTGGGAAGAAGCGGTCAATGCCTGTATGGAGGATGTAGAAGAATTCATGCGTTTGACCGACCCATTAGTCCGAAAAGCATAAGATGGGTTTAGGCTGGAATAGGAACAAAAAAGCGGATGTCCGGTCTAGGACATCCGCTTTCTTATTAAACTTTCCTCAGTTTAAATGGACTGACCATAAGTAATGATAATATAATCATGAGGGATAAGAAAAAGACCGGATGGAAATACGGGATGGCTAGATAACTTAAAGTAGCGATGCAGCCCGCAACCGTAATGGGCACTCCTGTAAAATATCCATTGCTTTCACTTATATTGAAGCGGGCGAGACGAAACGCGCCACAGCCAATATAGAAAACCGTGAAGAGTGTGCCAGGTGCTCCGAATTCTATCAATATTCCTTGGTATAATAATAGAGCCGGTGCGACGCCAAAGGATATGATGTCACACATGGAATCAAGTTGCTTACCCAATTCCGATTCAATGTTGAATTTCCGTGCAACCATACCGTCAAAGCGATCTGCAAGGGCAGCCAGGAAGATTAAAAGCAAGCTTAAATTCAATTGGCCGTTCATCACGGCAATTATCGCAAATCCACCAAGGGATAAATTAATTAAGGTAAGTATATTTGCTGTTTGTGCTTTCACTTTTTTAATGGTTTGATCTAGGGCGTGTAATAAAAACATCTTTTCACTCCTTTCAAATGAAACAAATTAAAACAAAATATAGTAAACATAAGTATTTATTATATAATAATATTTTATTTAATACAATTTATGCAAGGGAATTTTAGAATAATTTTACAATTTTACAATTTGGAGTGGTTATATTTTGTTTCAGTCTTTGTATCGCGTTCTTATTGAACTTACGAATGGTCAGTATTCATCAGGTTTATTAAAACACTTTAGCCAATCTCGTTGGAGCAGGCCCTTAATATTACTTTATGTAAAAACATTCAACCTTAATCAACAGGAATTTGGTAAGGAGTTAAAAGCATATACCAATTTGCACGAGCTATTTACAAGGCAGTTAAAGGCTGACGCGAGGCCAATTACGGCAGTTCCGTCTGCGGTAGCTTGTCCCGTGGACGGTGTACTTGAGGACTCAGGGGAGATACGCGCTGATAAAAAGATCGTCGTTAAGGGAAAGGTATATTCAATGGAGGAAATGCTCGGGGATGAGCTTTTATTGGAAAAGTACTTAGGCGGCAAATATCTCGTGTTATACTTAAGCCCGAGTCATTACCATAGGATCCATGCGCCAATCAAGGGTTCCGTGGTCAAACGATGGACGCTTGGAAGGAAATCATACCCCGTTAATAAATGGGGGATGAAATATGGAAAAGAGCCTTTATCAAAAAATTACCGGACAATAACTGAACTTCAAAATGAGGCGGGAAATCTGGCAATGGTGAAAGTCGGGGCCATGTTCATAAATTCGATCGTCATTACTGATGATTCGGATGAATTGGAAAAAGGGCAGGAGTTTTCTTATTTCAGCTTTGGGTCCACAGTTGTGCTTCTTTTTGAAAAAGGAAGCTTTGAACTTGAAGGAAACATATCCATTCCCGCAGATGTCCGTGTAGGTGAAACAATCGGATTCATGAGAGCCGTCTAACTTCAAATGAAAATAAGAGGCTGACATTTGATGTCAGCCTATGTATTACATATTAAAATATGGCTCGGATTTTATGTGTTAGGGACCTTCGATGAATTTCCGTTTCTATGAGGCGGATGAAATCGGTACTCAACTTTAAATTCTGTGCTTTAAAATAGGATTCAAGCAACAGGTCATCAGATAGTTTTTGCATCAGAACGCCACTTATGGGCTGCTCACCTCCTGTAGGGATTGCGGGGAATAATTTGGTGTTTACTTGCATATATTGATAAGTCTTCCTTGATGTACCCCTACTGTATCAGAAATAAACGTGGAGAACAATCGTTCTGTTATCCACAGTAAAAAGTGGATAACCTGTGGTTAAGTTGTTTACAAGGTGAACGAAATGGTGCCCATCAGTATGGAAAATGTTAGTAAAGTTATCCACAGGTTGAATAAATGAAATTTTTGTCGAAATCTTTTATGAATAATTAGTTCTTTGGTTCTGGTCTGCCTGCAAATTTCCCATTATTTAATGAAAAATGCCTTTCCATATCAGAAAACATACATTATGATGTTTCTTTACCGTCAGCCATTCTTTTCTAATTTTTTTTGAAAGTGGGCTGAAAATTCGATATGATGGAAACGGTAAATTTTAATGAAAATATAGAGGTGCCAATATGCTTAAATTATTTTTGCCGAGTGAACATGTTAAAAGCATTTTTAATATAGATCCTCAAGAATTGAAAAAAAGAGGGATTAAGGGCGTCATTACCGATTTGGATAATACTCTCGTTGAATGGGACAGGCCAACAGCCACCCCCGATTTAATCAAATGGTTCGACAATATGCGGGATCATGGGATTTTAGTGACGATTGTGTCCAATAATAATGAAAATCGGGTTCGGGCTTTTTCCGATCCGCTTCACATTCCGTTTATCTTCCAGGCCAGAAAACCGATGGCAAGGGCTTTCCATAAAGCCCGTAAGACAATGGGGTTGAAATTAGAAGAAACCGTGGTAATCGGCGATCAGTTATTGACGGATGTATTGGGAGGGAACAGAGGCGGGTTTCATACGATCTTAGTGGTCCCTGTCGCACAAACCGACGAATTCAGAACAAGGATCAATCGTTATTTTGAAAGAAAGATCATGGCGTTTTTTAAACGAAAAGGAATGATAGAATGGGAGGATCACAATTGAACAATCATCAAGAATTAGTGTGCATCGGCTGCGGAGTGAAAGTCCAGACTGAAGATCCGAAGGAGTTGGGCTTTGCCCCTAAATCGGCTCTGGAAAAAGAGAGCATCGTATGTCAGCGCTGCTTTAAATTGAAACATTATAACGAAGTTCAGGATGTATCCTTAACCGACGATGACTTCTTGAAAATCTTGAATAAAGTAGGCGAAACCGACTCTTTAATCGTCAAAATCGTCGATATTTTTGATTTCAATGGAAGCTGGCTGCCTGGCCTTCATCGATTTGTAGGAAGAAATGATGTTCTTCTGATCGGAAATAAGGTCGATCTATTGCCTAAATCGGTAAAACCGAACAAGTTGATCAATTGGATGAAGCAATCGTCCAAGGAATTGGGTCTTAACCCGATCGATGTCCTGCTTGTCAGTGCGGAAAAGGGAAAGCACATACTTGAAGCGGCTGATGCGATCGAGCGGTACCGCAGAGGGAAAGATGTCTATGTGGTGGGCTGTACGAATGTAGGGAAATCGACTTTCATCAACCGTCTTATAAAAGAAGTGAGCGGTGAAAGTGATATCATCACGACTTCCCACTTCCCTGGGACTACCTTGGATATGATTGAAATTCCTTTGGATGATGAACAGGCATTGATCGATACACCTGGAATCATTAATCATCATCAAATGGCTCACTATGTGGACAAACGGGACTTCAAGGTGATTATGCCGAAAAAGGAAATCAAGCCGAGAGTGTACCAACTGAATGAAGGGCAGACGCTATTTTTCGGAGGGTTGGCCAGGTTGGACTATGTCTCAGGCGGAAGGCGTTCATTGACTTGCTACCTTTCGAACGAATTGAATATTCACCGTACGAAACTGGAAAATGCCGATGAATTGTATAAAAACCATGCCGGGGAATTACTGACTCCCCCACGGCCGGAACAAATCGAGGAGTTTCCGAAGCTGATTCCACATGAATTTTCCTTGAAAGATGGTAAAATGGATATTGTGTTTTCTGGTCTTGGCTGGGTGACGGTCAATGAGCCAGGGGCGAAAATCGTTGCACATGTTCCAAAGGGCGTCAATGTGATCGTTCGCAAATCATTAATCTAAAAATAGGGGTCGTCTAGTCTATGAAAAAGATATATGGGGTAATGGGAGATCCAATTGCACATTCGATGTCACCGGACATTCATAATGATGCATTTGAAAAAGAAAAAATAGAAGCGGTTTATCACCATTTTCATGTGACGAAAGAAGGATTGAACGATGCCGTGAAAGGCATGAAAGCCCTTGGTATAGAAGGGTTTAACATCACGATCCCTCATAAGACTTCAATCATCCCTTTCCTTGATGAAGTGGATGAACTGGCCCTGGCAATCGGGGCTGTAAATACGGTTGTTAACAAAAATGGTCGGTTTATAGGGTATAATACAGACGGAAAAGGATTTTTTAAATCTTTATGCGATGAAATATCAGGTGACATCAAGGCTAAAAAAACGTTAGTGATCGGAGCGGGCGGTGCTGCGCGTGCGATTTATTTTACCCTCGTGAAAGAAGGGGTAAAGCAAGTTGATATTGCAAACCGGACAAAGGAAAGAGCGGCCCAGCTTGTTTCTGATTGCCCTTATGATAAAGTATCGAAGGCACTCTCGATTATCGAAGCGGAAGAAAGCTTATCACAATATGATTTAATCATCCAAACGACTTCTTCTGGAATGAGTCCTGAACTGGATCATTCGCCGTTAAAGGTCGACCAGCTTAAAACCGGTGCAATTGTCAGTGATATCATCTATAACCCTCTGCAAACCAAGCTGCTCCGTGAAGCTGGGGAAAAAGGGGCGGAAACGCAAAATGGTCTGGGAATGTTCATCAACCAGGCTGCGCTTGCATTTGAGATATGGACAGGCATTATGCCGGATACAGCAAGAATGACAGATATTGTCTTGAACAAACTAGGAGGTAACACATGTTAACAGGAAAACAAAAAAGATTTTTACGATCAAAGGCCCATCACCTCAATCCAATTTTTCAAGTTGGTAAAGGCGGAGTCAATGATAATCTCATCAAGCAAATTGGTGAGGCGCTTGAAGTACGTGAATTGATCAAGGTCAGCATCCTGCAAAACTGTGAAGAGGACCGCAATGATGTGGGGCTTACTTTATCAAAAGGTGCACGGGCGGAATTGGTTCAGATTATCGGCAACACAATTGTGCTGTATAAAGAATCAAAAGAAAACAAACAACTTAAATTACCTTAAGGAACCTATCTATGAAAAAAATTGGAATTCTTGGCGGTACATTCAATCCTCCGCATATCGGGCATTTAATTATAGCCAACGAAGTGCTGGATGCCCTTGAGCTAGATGAAATCAGGTTCATGCCAAATCACGTTCCTCCACATAAGGAAAAATCGGAGGAAGTAACCGATATGGACAGGCTGGCCATGTTGGAAAACGCGATAGCCGGAAACCCATCTTTTTATATTGAGGGTATTGAAATAGAAAGAAAAGGCACATCTTATACGTATGACACGATAAAATTGCTTAAAGAACTTGAGCCAGCCAATGAGTTCTATTTCATAATTGGCGCAGATATGATTGAGTACTTACCGAATTGGCATCGTATCGACGAGCTGGTGCATATGGTCAATTTCGTCGGGGTGAAGCGCCCTGGATATAATGAGAATACCGTATACCCGATCACGATGGTGAAAGTCCCGCAGATGTTCATTTCGTCTTCCATGATACGAAGGAAGTTAAGAACAGGGAAAACCGTGAAATATTTAATAGCAGATCCAGTGGTGAAGTATATTAAAGGGAATGGTTTATATGAATCGTGAGAAAGCATTGGCGCTGGTCAAAGAACAAATCACCGAGCGCAGGTACATTCATACCTTGGGTGTGGTCGAGTCAGCGATTGAACTTGCTGAACGGTATGGGGCCGACGTCAAAAAAGCGGAACTTGCAGCCATTTTCCATGATTATGCAAAATTTCGTCCTAAAGAAGAAATGGAGCAAATAATAATCGCTGAAAAAATGGACCCGGCGTTACTTGAATACAATATGGAGCTGTGGCACGCTCCTGTCGGGGCTTATCTGGTGAATAAGGAAGCAGGCATTCAGGACGCTGAAATCTTGGATGCGATTGCCTATCACACGTCTGGCAGGGTTGGCATGAGCCTTTTGGATAAAGTCGTATACCTTGCTGATTATATCGAGCCGGGACGTTCTTTTCCCGGTGTCGACGAAGTCAGGCAGACAGCAAAGCAAAATTTGGATCATGCTGTCATCCAGGCTTTAAGGAATACAGTTGTTTTTTTAATGAAAAGAAATCAGGCAATTTACCCTGACACATTTAAGACATATAATGATTTGATCATGAATTTGAAGGAGAAGATGTAATGACTGAACGTGAACTTCTTGTAATTGCAGCAAAAGCGGCGGATGATAAAAGGGCGGAGGATATCGTGGCATTGAACATGCAAGGAATTTCCCTTGTAGCGGATTACTTTTTGATCTGCCACGGTAATTCTGAAAAACAAGTACAAGCAATAGCTCGTGAAATGAAGAGCAAAGCTGATGAATCAGGAATCAATGTAAAGCGTCTTGAAGGTTTTGACGAGGCAAAATGGGTGCTTGTGGATCTTGGCGATGTAGTGGCCCACATTTTCCATAAAGATGAAAGAAACTACTATAACCTTGAACGTCTATGGGGCGATGCACCTTTTGAAGATCTAGAGAGTGAACTGACTTCATGACTTACGAACGCTTTGCCTATGTATACGATGAATTGATGAAGGACGCACCTTATGAAAAATGGCTGATGATCCTTACGGCGAAGCTGGAACAGTATGGAATTGGTGGAAAGAAAGTTCTGGATTTAGCGTGTGGAACCGGGGAAATGACAGTAGAATTGGCGCAGCACGGATTCGAAGTCACCGGCGTGGATTTATCTGATGAAATGCTTCTTGTTGCTAATGAAAAAGCGGTTAAGCTTGGATTATCGATTCCGCTTTTCCAGCAGAATATGGCAGAACTCGAAGGACTTGGCCAATTTGATTGTGTCACGATTTTTTGTGATTCGCTGAACTACCTTCGCGACGAAGAGGATATAGTCAAGACGTTCAGCCGGGTTCATGAGCATTTGAAGGATGGCGGATTATTCATGTTTGATATCCATTCCCTTTATAAAATGGAAGAAATCTTTCGTGATCATACGTTTGCTGTCAATGGTGAAGAAGTATCCTATATATGGGATTGCTTCCCGGGTGAAGAACCTTACAGCGTGGAACATGATTTAAGTTTTTTCGTAAGGGATGATGAAAGCGGCCTTTATGACCGTTTTGATGAGTTGCATTATCAACGGACCTATCCAGTTGAACAATATAAAAAGTGGTTGGAGCAAGCAGGTTTCACGGTTTCTGAAATTCTGGCGGATCTAGAAGAAGCACCGCTCGTAACGGAAACCGAAAGAATCTTGTTTGTAGCCAGTAAATGATAAAGAGGTCAAGATCCCCGTTCGTACAAGTACGAGTGGAGGTCTGACCTCTTCTTTTTTTTACTTTTAGAAGGAATTGAGATCTTGATTACGAATATTAATAAGGATGGCCGAACTGTTTTTCAACTTCGTGAAGATCCTCTGCAAACTTTTCATGTGTCGCTTGAAAAAGATGGTGGAACATTTCCCCGGTTTCAGCTTCTAAAACCTTGATCCCCTCACCTGTTATTCCACCTTTTACACAAACCTTTTCCTGTAAGGTCGGTAATGTATAAACCCCTTTACCGAGCAATTCCCCTAAGCCAACCAGCATATTCTCAGTCAAAGTCGTAGCCGTTTCTTTATCTATCTTCGTCGTTTGGCAAGCCGCGTCAATGAAAGCTTGAGCTAAATAGCTGAAGAAGGCAGGGCCGCAGCTGACAATATCGGAAGCTACCCGGGTGATATCATTCTCAATGATGACCGGTGCCGATATGGCGGAGGCCAAATCGAATAAAGCTGACACTTTCTCCTTACTGCAGCTCTCGCTGAAACTCAGTAACGATACGCCTGAACCCACACGGTTCGTTATGCTCGGGATAAAACGGGCACAGGGTGCATTCACTGCCGATTCGAGCTGGGAGACGGAAAGCGGGCTTGTGATGGAAATAACCAGCTGATCCCTTTTTATATGCTGTTTGATGCCTTGTAATAGGCTGTTAATTTGCAATGGTTTTACACAGAGAAAGATAAAGTCCGCTTGTTCGACGATTTCGGCTGCGCTTTCCGCAACCTTGATACCCTGGTGTTTCTCTTTCAGCACCAATGCTTTGGAAAGTGTGCGATTTGTAATGATTAGATCTGCCGGATTCAATATTTTTGCCTCCAGCCATGCCTCGATTAAAATGGTACCCATATTTCCGGTTCCGATAACACCGATTTTCTTCAATTCCGATCAACTCCTCTCACTTAAAGCGATTGATTCTCCTAAAAACACTATGTATTTTTAATCTGTCCTATGACAATGTATCGTGCGAAATCCAATAAGGAGGTAAAGAAATGGAAGGGATTTTAAAAAGGAAAATGACGATGATTACCGTTGCCGTGGCATTTGTGGCAGGGGGCATTTACTTTTTTTCTCAACAAGGGGAGGATCCGGCTGATACGGAAGATATATTTTCCGTTACTGCAAAAGAAGCTGAAATGGAACAAAGTGTAAATGAATCGGCTGCCGAACCTGAGATCATTAAAGTGGACGTTAAAGGAGCGGTCAAGTCCCCAGGCATATTTACAGCACAGGCAGGTGACCGGGTGATTGATTTGATTTCGTCTGCGGGCAGTTTTACGGAAAAGGCTGACAAGGATAGAATTAATTTTGCCCAAATCATCGAAGATCAAATGGTCATTTATGTTCCGGAAATAGGTGAAGAAGACAAAGGGAACTTGGAGAATATACAAGCCGGTACGTCTGGTGATGGCGTCACTAAGGGTACGTCAGGAGGACTGGTGAACTTGAATGCTGCTACACAGGAAGATTTGCAAACCTTGACGGGAATTGGACCATCCAAAGCGAATGCGATCCTGGAATACAGGGAGACGGTAGGGAAATTCAAGGAGGTCGATGAATTGAAGCAGGTTACGGGAATCGGCGATAAAACGTTTGAAAGGTTGCGGGATTCCATTTCAGTGAAATGAATGCTACACAAATGGATAGGAAGAGGGTAAAATTGAAGAAAATCATTCTAGTGGTAAGGGGATACAACATGAACAGAATTAGTTGGGATCAATATTTCATGGCACAAAGCCATTTATTAGCTTTAAGAAGCACATGTACACGCCTCACTGTAGGGGCGACCATCGTCAGGGACAACCGAATCATTGCCGGGGGATATAATGGGTCCATTGCGGGAGGGACGCATTGTATTGATGACGGCTGTTATGTAATTGATAATCATTGTGTCAGAACGATACATGCAGAAATGAATGCACTTTTACAATGTGCGAAATTTGGGGTGCCGACTGATAAGGCGGAAATATATGTGACGCATTTTCCGTGTCTTCAGTGCTGTAAATCACTCATCCAAGCTGGCATAAAGGCCGTTTATTATGCCGAGGATTACAAAAATCATCCATATGCCCTCGAATTATTCAAACAGGCGGGTGTCAAGACCGAGAAGGTTGAAGCAAAAGGGGCCATCGATGTTAATGGAAAACAAAAAAAGGACTTTGTATTCTCATTGCTAGCTCAACTTGAACAAAACGGTCTGGGAAAAGAAGAATTATTGGAACTGGAAAAGCAGGCCAATCAGATATTCGAAAATTAAATAGGACGGGGGGCAGGCATGGCCAGACATCTTATCTTACTGGCCGTTTCAGCCACATTTGGTGTTACGGCCCATTCTCTTTTAAATGTAAGGCTGCTGATCATTATCCTTATTTTTCTCTGTTTCCTTTATTTTTCGGTGGGCTTAAGTGTGAAGGCCCTTAGTTTTCATTTGGTGATCATGGGGATATTTTTAGGGGCCGCCTCCTTCTCCGATCACCGAAACAAAACTGCCTATCATGGAACGGAAAGCCAATTTATCATCACATTTACCGACCAACCGAATATAGATGGAAATTCATTAAAAGGATTCATTGGCAGTGAGAAAGGCGAACGGCTAGTGCTTCGTTATAAAATCACGACCGAATTGGAACAGGAGAAGCTGAGTCAGTTTCTGAGAATAGGTTTATCTTGTCCGGCTGAAGGGACATTGCAAATTCCCGAGAAAAACAGGAATGAAAACAGTTTCGATTACCAGCGTTATCTTTTCCGCCAAGGCACCCATTGGATATTCAAAGCGGATTCCATTTCATTTCAAGAATGCAAAGAAGGTGGAAACTCGATTCTGCTTTCGATTCGTAATTTGCGCCTGAAGGGGATTGCATATATTAGAGAACACTTTCCTGAAGAGTCGAGCGGTTTTGTCACAGCGCTCATATTCGGTGACCAGAGATATATAGATGAAGGGGACCTTACTAATTATCAGCGGTTGGGGTTGGTTCATTTACTGGCGATTTCCGGCCTTCATGTCAGTTTTTTAACGGGGGTGTTATTTTACATCGGCATCAGGGTTGGGATTACACGGGAAAGAATGATGTTGGCCATCTTACTCTTCCTTCCGGTTTACATGTTACTTTCAGGTACCAGTCCATCCGTGGTGAGATCCTGTTCAATGGCTATGCTTTTCTTTCTACTCCTGCTATTCAAGAAGCGGATTTCGGCGGGTGCCGCAATTGGATCGACTTATTTGGCACTTTTGTTTTTTCGGCCTAATATGCTCTATGATATAGGTTTTCAGCTTTCATTCGCGGTCACATTCTCCATTATCATGTCTTCAAGCATCTTCTTGCAATACCCGAAGAAATCGATGCAGCTGTTCGTCCTCAGTTCCATCTGCCAACTGGCAGCCCTTCCGATTTTGCTTTTTCATTTTTTTGAAGTATCTTTACTTGGCGTGTTTCTGAACGTATTGTATGTTCCGCTTTATTCCATCATTATGCTGCCATTTTCACTGATTTCCCTCCTCATTCATTTATTACTGCCTTCCTTTGGTCAACCTCTCATATCATTATTGAATTTCACCTTCGTACTCTGCAACAAAGCCGCAGATGCAGCATCGGAATTGCCGCTCGCCTCCATTCCGTTTGGAAAGCCGCCTTTCCTCATGATGTTCCTACTTGTTATTTCCCTTATAGGGTTATGCCTGACTTGGGAAGTATCCTTTGAAAAAAGTAAAATCTGGTGCGGAATGATAATCGTCCTTTTACTTTTGCAATTTAACTTACAAAGGTTCTCACCTTTTGGTGAAGTGCAAATCATCGACGTTGGACAAGGTGACTCCATTTTAATTATCCTGCCTTTCAATCGCGGTAATTATTTGATTGATACGGGCGGGCATATTACATTTCCAATCGATACGTGGGCGATAAAGCGAAAGAAGTTCAACACGGCGGATGATATCATTATTCCATTATTGAAAAGTAAAGGAATCCACCAATTGGACAAACTGATTTTAACCCATCCGGATGCAGATCATATGGGAAGTGCAAAAGAATTAATAGATAATTTTAAAGTTGCGGAGATCATCATTGGAGGCTGGAGTGAAGAGCAATACAGGGATATGGATCTTGTAACCGTGGCGAGAGAGAAAAAAGTGAAAATGACCGTCCTGAAAAGGGGGGACCAATGGGTGGCGGGCGGAGCGCGGTTTGCTGTGCTAAGTCCATTTGAGCAAGAAGAAAATAAGAATGATTCATCCATCGTTCTATTCACGGAGCTTGGGGGAGTGTCATGGTTATTGACCGGCGATATGGGAGAAGAAGGGGAAAGGGAACTTTTGAGAACATTTCCGCAGTTGCAGGCGGATATCTTGAAGGTAGGTCACCATGGCAGTAAAACTTCTTCTTCCGCGCCCTTCCTTGAACAGCTGCAGCCGAAAGCGGCGCTTATTTCAGTTGGAAAAGATAACCGCTACGGTCACCCTCATGGAAACGTAATTGGGAATTTGGAGGGGAATGGCATAAAGGTGTTCAGGACGGACGAGGATGGTTCTATTATTTACAAGTATTACAAAAGCAGTGGAACCTTTCGGAAGACTCTCCCATAGTATATAGAAAATCAAAAAGAAAGAGACTGCAGCAGCAGCCCCCATCAGGAAAAATAAGTGCATGTAATGAATGAAATCAGGATCCGACAGCTTTAATGACGACAGCTATGGTGAACATGGCAGCGAAAAATACAAAAGAACCGATGAATCCTATAGCGGAATCAGCGACGTCATCTGTCTTTGATTGAACATTCTTTTCGAATTCGTTCATTATTTACCCCTCCTATTTCTGCTAATAGTATAAAACATTACCAAAAAAAAATCTACAGGCTTCATTCCTTCATTTCCTTTACTGACAAGAGTTGTCACAAATAGTTTGGGATTTTGAGGTCAAAATAAAAGTACAAACAAAGCAAGAGAAAACGAAAAGCTCATTTGTTCTACATGAATACTCTACCCGCTTTCAAGGGAGATTACCCGGGCCTTTCTTGAAAGTGTTCATATAGATCCGGAATTAGCCCTTTTAAGGGCTAGTTCCCTTTATAGCTTGTCAAATGGTCCATCCACCTATACCATTAGAGAAGAATACATAGTAAAGAGGCGGATTCTATTGGTATTAGACGTTTGGAAAAGTATAAAAAAAGGGCAATTCGCGCCAGTATACTTGTTATATGGGACGGAAGCCTATCTAATTAATGAAACGAAGCAGCTATTGATCGAGAATGTCCTTCACGAAGATGAGATGGATTTTAACTTTTCTCAATTTGATTTAGAAGAGACGCCTGTTGAAACTGCGCTTGAAGATGTCGAAACCCTCCCGTTTATCGGAGAAAGGCGCCTTGTCTTCATGCAAAACCCATTTTTTTTGACAGCTGAAAAAACGAAGTCAAGAGTTGAGCATAATGTGAAAAGACTGGAAGCGTACTTGGCTGACCCAGTTCCATATTCTATTGTCGTATTGACCGCACCTTATGAGAAACTGGATGAACGGAAGAAAATCACCAAGGAACTGAAGCGTAAGGCGGTTCTCGTTGAAGCGAAGAAGCTTGGTGATCATGAGTTAAAGGGGTGGGTGAAGGAGAGGGTCGAAGCTTCTTCAGTCCGAATAGATGAGCAGGCTACAGAGCTTTTACTTGAACTTGCAGGAACGAATCTGATGATGCTGACGAATGAACTGGATAAAATGGTGCTTTATACGGAAGCTGAGAAGCACATTACAGTCGAGGTAGTGGAAAAGCTGGTCGCTAAATCCCTTGAACAGAATATCTTCACACTTGTTGATCATGTGTTACAGAGGAAAATGGAGAGTGCCATGACGATACTGCACGATCTTCTCAGGCAGAATGAAGAGCCGATCAAGATCTTGAGTGTCATGGCAGGTCAGGTCAGGCTCATGTATCAAGTGAAGGAGCTTTCACGTCAGGGCTATAGCCAGCAAAAAATTGCGGGTCAACTGAAGGTGCACCCTTACAGGGTAAAGCTGGCACTTGAAAAGACGGGGAAATTCCAGGAACGCGAGTTGTTGAGCATCATGAACGACTTAGCGGAAGCGGATTATATAATGAAGACCGGCCAAGCAGATAAGGCAATCACGCTTGAGCTGCTGCTTTTAAAAATTAGATGATAAAAAAGGTGGCAGATATCCTGTCACCTTTTTTATGCAAAAAACGGCACAAAAAAAACGATCCGATTGGATCGTTTAATTTTTTGTCATTATGCGTTAAGAGCGTTAAGTCTTTTCGCTAAACGAGATTTTTTACGGGCTGCCGCATTTTTATGGATTAATCCTTTAGATGCAGCTTTGTCTAATTTCACAGCAGCTGTTAAAAGAGCTTCTTTAGCAGCTTCAACGTTTTCACCAGCTAATGCAACTTCAGCGTTTTTCACTGTAGTACGCATAGTTGATCTAACAGTAATGTTATGAACGCGTTTTTTGTCGTTGATTTTTACACGTTTAATAGCAGATTTAATGTTTGGCATTCCGTTCACCTCCTACAAAGAAATCGAGATTATATGAACTCGACTTTTCAAATCCATATCAAATAGCACAAGTGATATTCTATCAGACTGCTCATAAATATGCAATACTTCAGATTGAGAATCGAAAAGGAATTATAATTTCGGGAAAAAATTCATCTCGTCATCATTCATTGTACCAAAAAAATGAATAATAAAAAAGCAAAAACGACAGAATGTTTAAGAGAGACTATTGAAAATACTAGATTAGATACAATTCAAACATCAGGAGGCCGTTATGGAAAATAATTTGGACCTTAGTGAATACGGAATTCGAACAGATTTGGCGATTGAAGCAAAGGAGATTGCCCTTGAACATAAAGGTGTAGTAGAGGAAGTGGATGTTTCCCGCATCGAAGGGGTCATTATTAAGGAAAAAGAAGTGGATGATCTGAAGGTATCCTTAGTTGAGGTCACGGCTGAGGGAGAAAAAGAAATCGGTAAGAAACAGGGCAGTTATTTGACCATCGAAGTGCAGGGAATCCGCCAGCAGGACACGGATACGCAGCAACGGGTGGAAAAGGTGTTCGCCAACGAACTGGCTTACTTCTTGAAACGGAATAAAATCACAAAAGAAAGCAGTTGTTTGGTTGTCGGTCTTGGTAATTGGAATGTTACCCCCGATGCCTTGGGGCCTGCAGTCGTTGAGAACCTTGTGGTCACAAGACATTTGTTCGAATTGCAGCCAGAGTCCGTCAAGGAAGGCTATCGGCCGGTCAGTGCGATTTCCCCTGGGGTGATGGGGATTACCGGAATCGAGACAAGTGACATCATAAAAGGCGTCATCGAAAAAAGTAATCCTGATTTCCTTATCGTCGTTGACGCATTGGCTGCCCGTTCGATCGAACGGGTGAATTCTACGATTCAAATTACGGATACAGGCATCCATCCAGGGTCTGGTGTGGGAAATAAACGAAAAGAATTAAGCCAGGCTACACTGGGAGTTCCTGTTATAGCAATTGGAATACCTACTGTCGTGGATGCCGTATCCATTGCCAGCGATACGATAGATTATATTTTGAAGCACTTTGGCAAGGAACTGAATGAAGGGGACAGGCCATCACGCTCGTTGGCACCAGCTGGATTCAGTTTTGGGAAGCGCACAAAGCTGACCGAAGAGGATATGCCAGGTGAAAAGGAGCGCCAAACCTTCTTGGGAATGATAGGTGTCCTCCCTGATGAAGAGAAACGGAAATTGATTTATGAGGTACTGTCACCGCTTGGTCAAAATTTGATGGTTACACCGAAAGAAGTCGATGTTTTCATTGAGGATATGGCCAATTTGATAGCCAATGGTTTAAATGCAGCCTTGCATCATTCAATAAATCAAGATAATGCCGGCTATTACACCCGTTAATTCACTTTCAGTGCCCAAAAATGGTGTTCTACCCTTTCTAGCAAAGTCATAGGTATTAATAGACAAGCTATAGAGAGGGTGGAAGGATGAAAAGAAGAAATTCCCCAGGAATCATAACAGCCATTCACGGATCAACAATAATAAAAACTTTTCTAGGTATTCTCGCCTTGCTTCTTTTTGTTTTTTCAGTCAGTGGGGTCATGACTTCCCTAAGACCGGAGTATCGGATATCTTCTAACTCCGTACATACTGTAGCCAATCAATTCTCGGGAAAAATGCTGTTTTCGATGCTGGCCAATGAAAATCATTATCTTTTTAATGCCCTGCCGGAAGGTAAGCAGGAATCCATCATCACGAATCAATTGATAAAAGTCTCGACCAACATTTCACTTGAGGACCCGCGAAGTTTACTGGGAAGGGAGCTTCCTGGCTTTTCGATTTTTGATAATGAGATCCTCGTTGCTGGGGAAGGAACGAATTATACGAATATGCCGTATGAATCTTCGCCGCCAGTGGATGTCCTGAATGAAGAAAGGGATGCATCCCTGCAAAACCTGGATGAGATTGAAGAACCGGATAAAGGAGTGACCAATCAGCCGAATCAAACGACCAATGGCCGGAAAGTGGTCGAGATATACCATAGTCATAACCGGGAGTCATATCTTCCATATTTAAAAGGGGTGACCGACCCCGACCTAGCCTACCATTCTAAAATCAATATTACGAAACTCGGGGAACGGATGGTTGAAGATTTGGCTGATAAGGGAATCGGCTCCTCGCTCGATAAAACGGATATCATGGGCAATCTGAATAATAAAGGATTGAATTATGCCAAATCGTATCAAGAATCACGGAAATCCGTCCAGACGGCAATGGCCAATAACAAAGATTTAGAATATCTGATTGATATCCACCGCGATTCAAAGCGGAAGAAACATACGACAATTACAATCAGAGGTAAAGAGTATGCCAAGATCGCCTTCGTGATCGGGGGGAATAACCCGAACTATGAAAAAAATGCCGCACTTGCCAATAAAATTCATAAAGCTCTGGAAAAAAAATATCCCGGAATTTCACGAGGGGTTATGAAACAGGGCGGAGCGGGTCAAAATGGAGTATATAATCAGGATTTATCAGGCAATTCCATGCTAATTGAAGTTGGCGGTGTTGATAATACTTTCGAGGAAATGTACATGACCGTTGATGCCTTTACCGAGGTTTTCAGTGAATTTTACTGGGATGCCAAAGCAGTGGATAATCCGACCGGGGATTCGGAAGCGAGGTAATTTGAAAGGAGTTCTCTTATCATGGTTCGATTTTGGTTGAAATGTACAGGGATTGTGCTCGTATTGTTTTTAGGTGTTTTAATCGGGATGCAGCAAGCCAACGACGGGATGAAAAAAATGAAGGGGTATGAAGATCCCTCTTTGAATAGTGCATTCATCATTAACCAATCGGACCAAGGGGAGATGGAAGCGGATATCCTTGGCGAAAAAGTGACGAGTCATGATTTGGAGACGAAAAAAGAAAAGCTTGAAGAAATGAAAGCTTTCAACTTTTTCTCATCGATTGGCAAATCGCTTGGAGAGACCATATCAGGTGCCTTTCAGGCCCTTATTGATATGATTTAGGTAGGAAATAAGTTGATTGTGCCCTGCAAAAGGCTGCATCCGAATCCGGGATGCAGCCTTTTTTTATACTTTGTCCTGCAATGATGCTTCTTTTGTAACTATTCTGTTGAATCTTGCATTTTCTATTGATATAATAAAAAATAGTGTATTGTGTCGACTAGTGGGAGTGAACGTCATGAATAGAGAAGAAAAATTAAAAAGACAATCAAAAATTCGTAACTTTTCCATCATCGCTCATATCGATCATGGTAAATCTACATTGGCGGATCGTATCATTGAAAAAACGAACGCCATGACTCAGCGTGAAATGAAGAGTCAGCTATTGGATTCCATGGATTTAGAGCGTGAGCGTGGAATTACGATTAAATTGAATGCGATTCAATTGAAATATAACGCGAAAGATGGAGAAGAATACATCTTTCATCTTATTGATACACCGGGACATGTCGATTTTACGTATGAAGTGTCACGAAGCCTTGCAGCTTGTGAAGGTGCTGTCCTTGTTGTCGATGCGGCACAGGGAATTGAGGCCCAAACGCTTGCAAATGTGTATTTAGCTTTGGACAACAACCTTGAAATCATTCCGGTCATCAATAAAATTGATTTGCCGAGTGCAGATCCGGAACGGGTGCGCGGAGAAATCGAGGAAGTGATCGGATTGGATGCTTCCGATGCAGTTTTGGCTTCGGCTAAAGCGGGAATCGGAATCGAGGAGATTTTGGAACAGGTAGTTGAATTGGTTCCAGCTCCGCAAGGTGATCCGGATGCTCCTTTCAAGGCGCTTATTTTCGATTCACTGTTTGATGCGTACCGCGGTGTAGTTGCCTATATCCGTGTTGTTGAGGGTTCCATTAAAGTGGGCGACAAAATCAAAATGATGTCCACTGGCAAGGAATTCGATGTTACCGAATTGGGTGTTTTCAACCCTAAAACACAGCTTTTGGATGAACTGAACGTCGGTGATGTAGGTTTCCTTACGGCATCCATTAAAAACGTTGGTGATACGACTGTCGGTGATACGATCACGAGTGCCGTGAATAGTGCGACAGAACCATTGCCGGGTTACAGGAAGATGAATCCGATGGTATATTGCGGTTTATACCCAATTGACGCATCGAAATTCAATGATTTACGGGATGCATTGGAGAAATTGGAATTGAACGATTCAGCGCTGCAGTTCGAAGCGGAATCATCGCAAGCATTGGGCTTCGGTTTCCGTTGCGGATTCCTTGGGCTCCTTCATATGGAAATCATCCAGGAACGGATTGAACGTGAATTCAAAATCGATCTGATCACCACTGCACCGAGTGTTATTTATGATGTGGTGCAAACGGACGGAACGGTCCTGAAAGTGGATAACCCGTCCAATATGCCTGATGCTCAAAAGATCGAACGTGTCGAGGAGCCATATGTCAAAGCGACGATGATGGCACCGACGGAGTTTGTCGGGGCGATCATGGAAATCTGTCAAAATAAACGCGGTAACTTCATTGATATGGAATATATCGATGAGACTCGTGTGAGCATTCATTATGAAATTCCATTATCGGAAATCGTGTATGATTTCTTCGATCAATTGAAATCCAATACAAGAGGCTATGCTTCATTCGATTATGAGCTGATCGGCTACCAACCGTCCAAGCTTGTGAAGATGGATATCTTACTGAATGCTGAAACTGTCGATGCTTTAAGTTTCATCGTTCATAAGGACTTTGCTTATGAACGCGGTAAAGTCATTGTTGAAAAATTGAAGAAATTGATTCCAAGGCAACAATTCGAAGTGCCGATCCAAGCGGCGATCGGGCAAAAAATCATCGCCCGTTCTTCGATTAGTGCAATGCGCAAAAACGTATTGGCTAAATGTTACGGCGGCGATATTTCCCGTAAACGTAAGTTGCTCGAAAAACAGAAAGAAGGTAAAAAGCGGATGAAACAAGTAGGTTCCGTTGAAGTTCCGCAAGAAGCTTTCATGGCTGTTTTGAAAATGGATGATACGACACCCAAAAAATAAATAAAATAAACGATAGTTAGAAAAAAGAGGGTAGAGGAGATCTAGCCTCTTTTTCTATCGACTCATTCGATTAAAAGGTTGTGAACACAATGATCAAAAGCGCCTACCTCCATATACCATTTTGTGAACATATTTGTCACTATTGTGATTTCAATAAAGTATTTTTGCAGGGACAGCCGGTCGACGAATATTTACAGATGATGAAAAGGGAAATGGTGATGCAGCTTTCCAAATACCCGACTGCAGGTTTGGATACGGTTTTCGTCGGTGGAGGGACACCGACCTCACTGGATGAAAAGCAGCTTGCATTCTTATGTGAAGCAATCAATGAAACCCTGCCCTTTGATTCTAAGAAGGCTGAATATACATTTGAAGCCAATCCCGGGGATCTTTCAAGGGAAAAACTCAAGATACTTTATGATTCAGGGGTCAATAGACTTAGCTTTGGAGTGCAAAGCTTCAATGATGAATTATTAAAACGAATTGGCCGGACTCACCGGGCTTCAGAAGTATATGAAACGATCCATTTGGCTCAAGAAGTTGGCTTTACGAATATAAGCATCGACTTGATTTATGGATTGCCGGGCCAATCGATGGAAGATTTCAAGGATACGCTGGATAAAGCGATCGCGCTTCAATTGCCGCACTACTCAAGCTACTCATTGATCGTTGAGCCGAAGACGGTTTTTTATAATCAGATGCGAAGAGGTAAATTAAACCTGCCGCCGCAGGAGCTCGAGGCTTCGATGTATGAGAGGCTGATGGAAGAGATGGAGAAGCATGGTCTGCATCAATATGAAATCAGTAATTTTGCCCGGGCTGGGTTTGAAAGCAGGCACAACCTGACATATTGGGATAATGTGGAGTATTATGGGATTGGTGCTGGTGCACATGGCTATACTGGAGGTAAAAGGGTGGCCAATCATGGGCCTGTGAAGAAATATATCACTCCATTGCTTTCGAACGAGCTGCCTGTGTTGGAAGAACACCCAGTACCGCTTCATGAACGGATGGAAGAGGAGATGTTTTTGGGTCTCCGGAAAACGCAAGGAGTTTCATTGGAAATCTTCAAGAATAAATTTTTTGTAGAAATGACGGAGATTTTCAGGAAACCGCTCGAAGAAGGATCGGCAAAGGGTTTGCTTAAGGTGGAAGGCGGGTTCGTGCGCTTGACTGAGCGGGGCAAACTGCTAGGAAATGAAGTGTTCCAAACATTTTTAGGCGTTATTGATTCCGACTGAAGGAAATCCATGTTATTTTAACGATGAATTAGCGGTTTTCATTGTTGACATCATAAGCTGCATTTGATAATTTATTAGTATATTAGCACTCGATGAGACAGAGTGCTAACAGAGGTGATCATACATGCTAACTGATCGTCAATTATTGATTCTACAAGTGATAATCGAGGATTTCATCCATTCTGCCCAGCCAGTCGGGTCACGAAGCTTGTCGAAGAAAGATGAAATCACGTTCAGCTCTGCCACAATTCGCAACGAAATGTCTGACCTTGAAGAAATGGGATTTTTAGAAAAAACCCATACTTCTTCCGGTAGGATCCCTTCTGAAAAAGGGTATAGATATTATGTGGATCATTTACTTTCTCCTCAAGCTCCGAAAAAGAATGAAGTGAAGATTTTAAAATCCGTTTTTGTAGAACGAATTTATGAATTGGAAAAGATCGTTCAGAAGTCAGCGAAAATACTTTCGGAACTGACGAATTATACGGCGATTGTACTCGGACCAAAAGTGAATGAGCATAAGCTGAAAAAAATCCAGATCATTCCCTTAAGTCCTGAAACGGCAATAGCCATCATTATTACGGATACAGGTCATGTGGAAAATCGAATGATTTCCTTACCGCCTTCTTTTGATATAAACGAAATTGAAAAGATGGTGAACATATTGAATTCCCGTTTGGTCGATGTTCCGCTAGTTGATCTAAAGGATAAGATCTATAAGGAAGTTGCCGTTCTATTGAGCCGCCACATTCATAACTATGGATCGATGGTCTCGGTCCTTGCGGAGACCCTGACGGACACAAAGCCCGAAAAAATATTTTTCGGCGGGAAAACGAATATGCTGAGGCAGCCGGAGTTCCATGATATTGCGAAAGTAAGCACGCTTTTATCGATGATTGAGCAGGAACAGGGATTTTATGAGCTAATTACTCAAAATCCATCGGGCATCCACGTCAAGATCGGCCGTGAAAATCAAAACACAGTGCTCGATGACTGCAGTTTGATTACGGCAACCTACTCAATCGGGCAGGAGCAAGTTGGCACATTGGCCATATTGGGTCCAACGAGAATGGAATATTCGCGAGTGATCAGTTTGCTTTCGTTTTTCTCGAAAGATTTAACGGCCCTGATGACCAAACTGTATCAAAAATAGTAGCAAAGGTAATATTGTTAAGGTGGCGGAGGAGTATATTCCGCGGCCTGGCATATTACTTTAGCATAAATTGTATAACCCTTTTAGGGAGGTGAGATTGTGACAGAAAATAAAAACGAAGAACAAACATTGGAAAATGAAACAATCGAGGAAAGCGCTGCAGAAGCAGTTTTCGCTGAAGAAGAAATTCCAGCAGCGGAAGAAAACGATGGTCCGGTTGAAAAAGATGAACTTCAATTGGCTCATGAAAAAATTGCCGAACTTGAGGCGAAAATCGAAGAAATGGATAACCGTTATCTTCGTCTGCAGGCCGATTTTGATAATTCAAGACGCCGTGCCAAGCTTGATATGGAGGCGGCTCAAAAATATAGAGTTCAAAGTATTGCTAGTGATTTAGTGGAGGCTCTTGATAATTTTGAAAGAGCAACAAAAATCGAAGCGGAAAATGAACAGACGAAATCCTTGCTTTCCGGCATGGAAATGGTCTATAAAGCAATTACTGGTGCATTGGCTAAAGAAGGCATCGAACCGATCAGTTCGGTTGGCGAAGAGTTCGATCCGCGTTTGCATCAAGCGGTCATGCAAGTTCAAGATGAAAACTTCGGTTCGAACATCGTCGTCGAGGAATTCCAAAAAGGATACCTTCTTAAAGACCGTGTGATTCGACCTGCAATGGTAAAAGTGAACGAATAGGATTTTTACATATAAATAATTGGGAGGTAGTGAAACTATGAGCAAGATTATTGGTATTGACTTAGGTACAACAAACTCTTGTGTATCTGTACTTGAAGGCGGGGAACCAAAAGTAATCCCGAATCCGGAAGGAAACCGTACAACACCATCCGTAGTGGCATTCAAAAATGGAGAAAGGCAAGTTGGGGAAGTGGCAAAACGCCAAGCGATTACAAACCCTAACACAATCATTTCCATTAAACGCCATATGGGTACCAACCATAAAGAAGTAATTGAAGGAAAAGAATACTCACCTCAAGAAGTTTCTGCAATCATCCTTCAATACTTGAAATCATATGCTGAAGAGTATCTTGGCGAAAAAGTCACAAAAGCGGTTATCACTGTACCTGCTTACTTCAATGATGCAGAACGTCAAGCAACTAAGGATGCTGGTCAAATTGCCGGCCTTGAAGTGGAACGTATCATCAACGAACCGACAGCTGCAGCACTTGCATACGGTTTGGATAAAACGGAAGAAGATCAAACGATCCTTGTATTCGACCTTGGCGGCGGTACATTTGACGTGTCGATCATGGAACTTGGAGACGGCGTTTTCGAAGTTAAGTCCACAGCTGGCGACAACCGTCTAGGTGGGGATGATTTCGACCAAGTCATCATCGATTACCTGGTTGAAGCATTCAAGAAAGAAAACGGAATCGATCTTTCAAAAGATAAAATGGCGGTTCAACGTTTGAAAGATGCAGCTGAAAAAGCGAAAAAAGATCTTTCCGGCGTAACGTCAACTCAAATTTCTTTACCATTCATCACTGCTGGAGAAGCTGGACCGCTTCACTTGGATGTAACGATGACTAGAGCTAAATTCGATGAGCTTTCCACAGGTCTTGTGGAACGTACTATGGGACCGACTCGTCAAGCATTGAAAGATGCTGGTCTTTCAGCATCTGAAATCGACAAAGTAATCCTGGTTGGTGGATCTACACGTATTCCTGCTGTCGTTGAAGCGATCAAAAAGGAAATCGGTCAAGAACCAAGCAAAGGTGTAAACCCTGATGAAGTGGTTGCTATGGGTGCTGCAATTCAAGGTGGCGTATTGACAGGTGATGTTAAAGACGTTGTCCTTCTTGATGTAACTCCACTTTCACTTGGAATTGAAACGATGGGCGGAGTATTCACGAAACTGATTGACCGTAATACTACGATTCCGACAAGTAAATCACAAGTATTCTCGACAGCGGCTGATAATCAAACGGCAGTTGATATCCATGTCCTTCAAGGTGAGCGTCCAATGTCAGCGGATAACAAAACTCTTGGTCGTTTCCAATTGAGTGACATTCCACCGGCACCGCGTGGAGTTCCGCAAGTTGAAGTGACATTCGATATCGATAAAAATGGTATCGTGAACGTTCGTGCGAAAGATCTTGGTACGAACAAAGAACAAGCAATCACCATCAAATCATCTTCAGGTCTTTCTGATGAAGAGATCGAACGCATGGTACGTGAAGCGGAAGAAAATGCCGATAGCGATAAACAACGTAAAGAAGAAGTTGAACTTCGTAACGAAGCAGATCAATTAGTTTTCCAAACGGAAAAAACGCTTAAAGATCTAGAAGGTAAAGTGGACGAAGCGGAAGTGACAAAAGCGAATGAAGCGAAGGATGAACTGAAAGCTGCAATCGAGAAAAATGAGCTTGAAGAAATCCGCGTGAAAAAAGATGCACTTAACGAAATCGTTCAAGCTTTGACAATGAAGCTTTATGAAGAAGCGGCAAAAGCTCAGCAAGCTGGCGAAGCGGGTGCTGGCGAGTCTGCTCAAGACGATAATGTCGTTGATGCTGAATACACTGAAGTAAACGAAGAAGAGAAAAAATAAAAAGTGCCCCAATCGGGACACTGATATATCGGGCAGTATTCTGCTCCATTGTAAAAAAGTCAAAGTCAGGTTATCTTGACTTTGGCTTTTTTTACAGTGAATGGAAACATTGTTGCAATCACTGATGGGGAATCGTGGGATTTTAGAGAAAAATGTGTGCAAATTGGGGCTGGCAATGCCATTTGCAAAAATGTGTTAAAGCCGTTTGTACTTTTCTAGTTGATTATTATCTTCGTTCAGTGATAATATTACCTTTATGTGAATCGAATCGGGAGTGGATTTTAGATATGAGTAAACGCGATTATTATGAGGTGTTAGGCCTTTCGAAAAGTGCTTCGAAGGATGAAATCAAAAAAGCGTATCGAAAGCTCTCCAAACAATATCACCCTGATATTAATAAAGCGGACGATGCTGCGGATAAATTCAAGGAAATCAAGGAAGCTTACGAAGTATTGAGTGACGAACAGAAAAAAGCCCATTATGACCAATTCGGACATACAGATCCCAATCAAGGCTTTGGCGGTCAGGACTTTGGCGGTTTCGGCGGTTTTGAAGATATTTTCAGTAGCTTCTTTGGTGGCGGCGGACGCAGGAGAGATCCTAATGCACCGCGTCAAGGAGCGGATTTACAGTATACGATGACGCTTTCGTTTGAAGAGGCTGCATTCGGAAAAGATACTGAGATCGAAATTCCGCGTGAAGAGGATTGCGGTACATGTAAAGGATCCGGTGCCAAACCAGGTACAAAGGTGGAAAACTGTTCACATTGTCATGGAACCGGTCAATTGAATGTTGAACAAAACACAGCGTTCGGAAGGATTGTGAACCGGAGAGCATGTCACCATTGTCAAGGAACAGGAAAAATCATTCCTAATAAATGTTCAACATGCGGCGGCGACGGAAAAGTCCAAAAACGTAAAAAAATCCAAGTCAAGGTGCCAGCAGGAATTGATGATGGCCAGCAGTTGCGTGTAACAGGCCAAGGCGAGCCTGGAATCAATGGCGGTCCCGCAGGAGACCTGTATGTTGTCTTCCATGTGCGCAGCCATGAATTCTTTGAACGGGATGGCGATGATATTTATTGTGAAATGCCGGTTACTTTTGCCCAGGCAGCATTAGGCGATGAAATAGAAGTTCCGACGCTGCATGGAAAAGTGAAGCTGAAGATTCCAGCAGGTACACAAACTAGCACTCGTTTCCGTTTAAAGGGCAAAGGAGTTCCGAATGTCAGAGGATATGGCCAAGGAGATCAGCATGTGGTCGTATTGGTTGTCACGCCTAAGAAATTAACGGAAAAACAAAAGGACTTGCTTCGTGAGTTCAGTGATATCAGCGGACAAGGTGTAGATGAACAAGATGATGGCTTTTTCTCAAAAGTGAAGCGTGCTTTTAAAGATAGGTGAATAAAAGTAAAAAGAACAAATTGGGAGTTGGTAGATTATGAAGTGGTCTGAATTTGCAATCCAAACAACGAATGAAGCGGTTGAACCTGTTTCGAATATTCTTCATGAGGCAGGTGCGAGCGGTGTTGTCATTGAGGATCCTCTAGAATTAGTCAAGGAACGTGAAAATGTTTTTGGCGAAATCTACCACTTAAACCCCGATGATTATCCGGATGAAGGTGTAGTCATTAAGGCTTATCTGCCCGTTAACAGCTTCCTTGGCGATACCATTGATGCTATTAAGGAATCAATCAATAATCTCCTTCTTTTCGATATTGACCTTGGGAAAAATGTTGTTTCAATTAGTGAAGTGAATGAAGAAGAGTGGGCGACGGCTTGGAAAAAATATTATAACCCCGTCAAGATATCCGAACGTTTTACCATCGTGCCAACGTGGGAAGACTATACTCCGGTAAGCAGTGACGAATTGATCATTGAACTTGATCCAGGCATGGCCTTCGGAACGGGAACACACCCGACGACGGTCATGTGCATCCAAGCGCTGGAACGAACAGTAACGCCTGGGGATTTAGTCGTTGATGTAGGAACTGGTTCTGGTGTTCTAAGCATTGCAGCTGCATTATTGGATGCAAAACGAATCCAGTCACTTGATTTGGATGAAGTGGCAGTACAGTCAGCCAAGCAAAACGTTGAAATAAATAACGTGCAGGATAAAGTGTCCGTGTCACAAGGCAACTTACTGGATGGTGTAAATGAACAAGCGGATATCGTCGTGGCTAATATTCTTGCCGAAGTGATCATGCGTTTTACGGATGATGTAGCGAAAGTCGTTAAACCTGGCGGATATTTCATCGCTTCCGGAATCATTCAAACTAAGAAACAAGATGTGAAGGAAGCGATTATAGCATCTGGTTTCACCGTTGAGGAAACGATCTTGATGGAAGATTGGGTGGCAATAATCGCAAAAAGAAATGCTTAATTGGAAAAGTTACTCTGATTATCGGTTTTTTTGATAGTCAGAGTACCTTTTTTTAGCTTGAATCTTTGCACGGCTTGCATTCTGGATTCCTGACTGTTAGCCTGTGAGTTATTTAGACTAGACGAAGTAGGTGGCAGTGTGCAACGGTATTTTCTTAACGAAGCAGATATCAATGGAAACATGGTGACGATATCAGGTGATGATTTTCACCATATCGCCAGAGTGATGAGAATGGGACCAGGTGAGCGGATCATCACGGTGAAAGGTAATGGCATGACAGCTATCGCGGAAATTTCGGAAATTACTGATGATGCTGTAATAGGTACGGTAACCGAATGGAAGAATGAAGAAAAGGAACTTCCTGTAAGGGTAGTGATTGCGAGCGGTCTGCCTAAAGGGGATAAATTGGAATATATCGTTCAAAAGGGCACTGAACTGGGTGCCGTTGAATTTATCCCTTTTATTGCTGCTCGTTCGGTGGTAAAATGGGACCACAAAAAGGTAGGCAAGAAATTGGAGAGGCTCCAGAAGATTTCAAAAGAGGCGGCTGAGCAATCTCACCGCACGGTTATCCCTGCCATCAAGGAACCGATGACGGCTGATCAGCTAGCTGGGTATGCTTCCGGTTTCGATCATAAATTAATCGCTTTTGAAGAAGAGGCAAAACGGGGGGAAACTTCTGTACTCGCTTCTGTCTTGAAAGATATTACTGCTGGGCAATCCATCCTATTCGTTTTTGGGCCTGAAGGTGGTTTAGCAGATAAGGAAATTGAAAAACTGACTGATGCCGGTTTTATGGCTTGCGGTCTTGGACCAAGAATATTAAGAACTGAAACAGCACCTTTATATGCACTTTCCGCTGTTTCTTATCATGTAGAACTTTTGAGGTGATGAAAAATGGCAACGGTCGCTTTCCATACATTAGGCTGTAAAGTGAATCATTATGAAACAGAGGCTATATGGCAATTATTCAAAACTGGGGGATATGATCGTGTTGAGTTTGAAAATACATCAGATGTATATGTCATCAACACATGCACGGTGACAAACACTGGCGATAAGAAAAGCCGTCAGGTCATCCGTCGTGCCATTCGTAAGAATCCGAATGCCGTCATAGCGGTAACGGGATGTTACGCACAGACATCGCCGGCAGAAATCATGGCCATACCAGGTGTGGATATTGTTGTAGGAACACAAGACAGGGTTAAACTGCTTGATTACATTGAGCAATTCAAGGTTGAGCGTGAACCAATCAATGCCGTAGGAAATATCATGAAAAACCGTGTCTACGAAGAGTTGGATGTACCTGCTTTCACAGACCGTACACGCGCTTCACTGAAGATTCAGGAAGGCTGCAATAATTTCTGCACTTTCTGCATCATTCCTTGGGCACGTGGCTTGATGCGTTCCCGCGATCCAAAGGAAGTCGTTCACCAGGCTGAACAGCTTGTCGAGTCAGGCTATAAAGAGCTAGTCCTTACCGGAATTCATACGGGCGGCTACGGAGATGATTTGAAAGACTATAATTTGGCGATGCTGCTGCGGGACTTGGAAAAAGTCGATGGGCTGAAGCGTATCCGTATTTCATCCATTGAAGCCAGCCAAATTACAGATGAGATCATTGAAGTACTGACGAATTCGAAAAAAGTGGTACGTCATTTGCATATACCAATCCAATCGGGTTCCGATACCGTTCTAAAACGGATGAGACGTAAATATACGATGGATTTCTTCGGTGATCGAATCGAAAAGCTGAAAATTGCACTTCCGGGTCTTGCTGTTACCTCTGATGTCATCGTAGGTTTCCCGGGTGAAACTGAAGAAGAATTCATGGAGACATATAACTTTATAGAAAAATATAAATTCTCCGAACTTCATGTTTTCCCTTATTCAAAACGGACAGGGACTCCGGCTGCCCGTATGGGAGATCAAGTGGATGAAGATATCAAAAATGAACGAGTCCACCGCCTTATTACGTTGTCGGATCAGTTGGCAAAAGAGTATGCCTCCCGATTCGAGGGGGAAGTTCTGGAAGTCATTCCTGAAACGAAGTTGGAAAATGGACTTTATGAGGGCTACTCCGATAATTACATGAAAGTCGTCTTCCCGGCATCGGAAGAAATGGTCGGTGAAATCGTCAAAGTTAAAATCACAAAATCTGGCTATCCATTTAGTGAAGGTCAGTTCGTGACGGTCGTGAAGGATTTTCCGTTGCAACAAGCATCCAATATCTAAGACAGCGGTTAATCGCTGTCTTTTTTTATTATCCTTTTTTAGATGTGTTTTCTTGGCACTTTCGGGTAAAGACTATATATATCGTCAAACTGGTTAAACTATGGTATCATGAGAGGTACGTACAACTAGGTATAGATTGTTTTTGAGGAGGATTTATTAATGTCACAAAATGTAGCAGGTTTAATTGACCACACGTTATTAAAAGCAGATGCAACCAAAGAGCAAATAAAGGTATTGTGCGAAGAAGCGAGAGAGTATAACTTTGCTTCCGTATGCGTAAACCCAACTTGGGTGAAATATGCAAGTGAACTTTTGGAAGGTTCAGAAGTGAAGGTTTGTACGGTTATCGGCTTCCCTCTAGGTGCAACCACACCGGAAACCAAAGCTTTTGAAACGAAAGATGCCATCGCCAATGGTGCTCACGAAGTCGATATGGTGATCAATATCGGCGCATTGAAGGACAAGGATGATGAGTTGGTAGAGCGGGATATTCGTGCTGTGGTAGCGGCATCCACTGGTAAGGCTCTTTCAAAAGTGATCATTGAAACTTCTTTATTGACCGATGAAGAAAAAGTCCGTGCATGTGAATTGGCCGTAAAAGCCGGAACGGATTATGTGAAAACATCAACTGGTTTTTCGACCGGCGGAGCGACAGTTGAAGATATCGCGCTTATGAGAAAAACGGTTGGCCCGAATATCGGTGTCAAAGCTTCAGGCGGGGTTCGCAACACGAGCGATGCCCAGAATGTGATTGAAGCTGGTGCAACAAGAATTGGAGCGAGTGCAGGTGTCTCCATCGTGAAGGGCTTAACAGCTGATTCCGATTATTGATTTTGTAAGGACCGTATAATTCCCTAAAATATAGCAGGCGGAGAAAAATGAATTATTTTTTCTCCGCCTGTTTTTTATTGATTCCAAAAATAATTCAACTGGCAATTTCCCTTGCCCGTATATTGGCTTATTTCTTCCATAAAAAAGAGGACCTGTATCATTTTTGGAACCCATACATTCAAAAATAAGTTTATTGTGGATTTAATAGATATTAGGAGGTATCAAACAGGGAGTAAACATGCTTATATTAAATTGGGTTTTCATTTTGAATGGTTAAATGCATGGTGGAATTTTACACTTCAATAACCGTTTTATTTATAATGGCAGTAACTGCTTTTTATCTAACATCATTCTCTAATGAAAGTTTGCTGATTTTGATAGTAGCTGTTGTATTATTGAGTGGTTTGAGCTTATTGAACCATAAAACTAATTATAAAAAGATTAGCTGAAATCGTTTACCGCCCTTAATATCTATGCGTTTAGGTTATGTCTATCTTATTTATGGCTGTCCCATAGTCTGTTGCCAATGGCTTTTGGACAGCCCTTATTTTTTTAAGTGTGGCCGATGCACCAAAAGAATGAGGTTGGAGAATCGCCGTGCGAATGGCAAGACGGCCAAAGAAGTCAAGATATTGAAAATGACACTGGCATGCGCGAGCTGTGTCCCTTTGTTTTCGGTGAAATAGGCAGCCGTACTTTCCAGGATGTCCACAAAAGGAAGGAATGCTGCAACCCCGATGATGTTCAGCCAAATATGTGCATAAGCTGTGAAGGCAGCTTGTCTGCCAGAACCGATGCTGGCCATGTATCCGGTGATGCAAGTGCCGATATTCGATCCGAGCATGATGATGATTGCCGAGGACACGGATAACTCCCCATTCATCAAAAAACTCATGGCTATCCCGATGGTTGCAGAACTGGAGTGAATGAGTGCCGTCAATAATAACCCGGCAATCAGGGCATAACTCATATGGCCCTCTATGTACTGGATAAGGGTTTGTATGGATGGATAGGCTGCAACCGGAGTCGAAAGCGTTTTAAAACCGCTCATCGCTGCGAAGATGGCCGAGATTCCGATCAGGGACATTCCTAGGCTTCTCGGAAATGCTTTTGGCATGAAGCAAAGGAAAGCGCCGCTTACGACACCGGGAATGATCCAGCGATCCAAAGAGAAAGTCATGAACTCTGCTGTAAAGGTGGATCCGATATTCGTTCCAAGAATAATCCCGATTGTTTGCGGGAATGTTAAGCTTCCTGCGGAAACGAGGCCGACCGTCATGACCATGACCGCCGAGCTGCTCTGCAGGATCCCGGTAAAGATGGTTCCGGCCAAGAAGCCTTTCCATGGCTTATCCGTAACCTTTGAGAGAAATGTTTTTAATGCTGCACCGGACATATTGAACAGTCCGATTCGTAAAACTGACATACCTGCCAGAAATATCGCAATGAATAAAATGAATAAAAATAGCTCATGCATGACTGTCACCTCATAGTAAGCTTATGGCCCATTAACGGGGGACATGCTATAAATTGGTATTTCATGCAAGTTGAATCTTCGCTTAGTGAAAAATTATGATAATAACACGATTATATTCAAAATAAGTTTGATTTTATTGGTTGACCTGCTAAAGATGATATATTATAATTGTTTAGTACATGTATAACATGTTGACAACTTGAGTTAGTGTGTTGTTTTCGGAGGGAGGGAAAGAGATGTCTAAAACCGTCGTTCGTAAAAACGAATCGCTTGAAGATGCTCTTCGTCGTTTCAAACGTACTGTATCTAAAGCAGGATCGCTTCAGGAAGCTAGGAAGCGTGAATTTTATGAAAAACCAAGCGTAAAACGTAAGAAAAAGTCTGAAGCTGCAAGAAAACGTAAATTCTAAGAGAGGGTGGAAAGATGAGTCTTCTCGAGCGTTTAAATAATGATATGAAACAAGCGATGAAGAACAAGGAAAAGGACAAACTATCTGTTATTCGTATGCTGAAAGCTTCTATTCAAAACGAAGCCTTGAAGCAGAGACAAGATTTAACAGATGATGAAGAATTGACAGTGCTCTCTCGCGAATTAAAACAACGCAAAGACTCCCTCCAGGAGTTTGAAAACGCAGGTCGTTCAGATCTCGTGGATAAAGTCCGCACCGAACTAGTATACGTAGAGGCATATATGCCTCAGCAACTTTCAGAAGAAGACATTTCTAAAATCGTTAACGAAACGATTTTAGAAGTCAATGCAACATCCAAAGCAGATATGGGCCGAGTTATGGGAGCTTTAATGCCTAAAGTTAAAGGTAAAGCGGATGGTTCTCTAGTTAACAAATTAGTACAACAACATCTATCTTAAACTCTAAACTTAAAACTCGAAACCTAACCGCAGGCAAATTGCCTGTGGTTTTTGTGTATTTCATGAATTTTATGCGTATATTATTGAAACGAAGCCCAAGATAATTGTGGCACTTTTAATTTTATTTGCTTTTTTTGAAACCTTTTTCATATACATACGTAATAACTAAAGAACAGGGTAAAGGGTTGCTTCAATTGCTCCTTATTCGAATTTTAGTTGCGGGCTGAATTTACTGGTAAGTTCCTGGATAATGGGGCACTTACCGCGTTTAATACGGGAAAGGGGGCGTTCCGTTGAAAATTTGGCGTTATTTATCTGTACTCCTATTTGGATTGCTGTTCACCATGTCTTCCTTTGGTGGAGCGACGGTATCTGCAAACGAGAAGATCGTTTACCATGTACCCATTGAAGAAACGGTGGAAAAGGGACTCTCGGCCTTTTTGGAACGAGCACTGACCACTGCTGAAGCAGCAGATGCAGATCTTGTCGTTTTCGAGGTGAATACCCCTGGAGGTGCTGTGGATGCAGCAGGGGAAATTGCAAAGTTACTGGCGGATTCACCAATAAAGACAGTTGCCTATGTCAATAACAGGGCTTTATCTGCAGGGGCATACATTTCTTTAAGTGCGGATGAGATCTATATGGTTCCGAGTGCCACCATGGGATCTGCAGCTGTGATTGATTCAACAGGGAACGCTGCAAGTAAGAAAGCGCAATCTTATTGGTTGGCTGCCATGAAGACTGCTGCTGAACAAAATGGACGTGATCCCATATACGCCCAGGCGATGGCGGATGTTGACATCGATCTACCCGAATATGGAGCGGAAAAAGGGAAGTTGCTGACATTTACAGCCGAACAGGCAAAAAAGGCTGGGTATAGCGAAGGCACTGTCTCTGGAAAAGCGGAGCTGTATAGTATACTTGGGGTTGAAGATGCTGATATTCGGTCAATCGAAGAAAGCTTTCCTGAGAAGCTAGCCCGCTTTTTGACCAACCCGATCGTCGTTCCCATTTTATTAACGATAGCGGGAATCGGGATTGTGATGGAATTGTTTTCACCCGGCTTTGGAATTCCGGGCGTAATTGGAATCACCAGTCTTGTCTTATTCTTCTATGGTCATCTTGTCGCCGGTATCACCGGATACGAATCGTTAGCGCTGTTCATCATTGGGGTTATTCTCGTACTAATTGAATTTTTTATCCCAGGGGGGATTATCGGGCTGCTCGGGTTTACAGCGGTAGTGGGGAGTCTATTCCTCGCGACAGGTGATCCGGTCCATATGACGATCTCCTTGCTAATTGCGGTCACCGTATCCATTTTGGTATTCATCCTACTTGTAAAGGTGTTTGGAAAACAGATGAAATTTTTCAGGAAAATGATATTAACCGATGCAACAAATACGGAACAAGGATATGTCAGCAATCCGAATCGTTTGGATTTATTAGGTGTAGAAGGGAAGGCCCTTACAGATTTGAGGCCTTCAGGAACAGCTTTGGTCAAAGAAGAAAGAGTGGATGTCGTGACCGAAGGAAGCTTTATTTCCAAAGGTTCGACAATCATTATCGTTAAAGTTGAAGGATCAAGGGTAGTCGTCCGGGAAATTCCGGATTCAAATTAAAATTAAAGGATACAGGAAGGATGAATCATTAAGTGATAACTTCAGGAACGGTATTTATTGTACTGGCAGTGATTGCTGCTATCATCGTATTGGCAGTGTTTTTCACATTCGTACCAGTCATGTTATGGATTTCCGCTTTAGCGGCAGGAGTCAAAATCAGTATATTTACATTAGTTGGGATGAGGCTTCGCCGTGTTATACCAAGCAGGGTCGTCAATCCCCTTATCAAGGCCCATAAGGCTGGAATCAATGTTTCGACGAATCAATTGGAGAGCCATTACCTTGCAGGCGGTAATGTCGATCGAGTGGTGAATGCATTAATTGCTGCAGAACGCGCCAATATCACGTTACCTTTCGAACGGGGTGCAGCCATTGACCTTGCCGGTCGTGATGTACTGCAAGCCGTTCAAATGAGCGTTAACCCGAAAGTGATCGAAACTCCATTCATCTCAGGTGTAGCGATGAATGGTATTGAAGTGAAAGCGAAGGCAAGGATCACGGTCCGGGCCAATATTGAACGCCTGGTCGGTGGTGCCGGTGAAGAGACGATCATTGCCCGTGTAGGGGAAGGGATCGTATCGACGATCGGTGCTTCGCAAATGCATACGGATGTACTGGAACATCCCGATTTGATTTCAAGAACGGTTTTATCGAAAGGGTTGGATTCAGGGACGGCATTCGAAATTCTTTCCATTGATATTGCTGAAGTGGATATCGGCAAGAATATCGGGGCCATCTTACAGACGGACCAAGCCGAAGCCGATAAGAAAATAGCCCAGGCAAAGGCCGAAGAACGACGTGCGATGGCTGTTGCACTTGAACAGGAAATGGTTGCCCGTGTTCAGGAAATGAGAGCGAAGGTTGTTCAATCCGAAGCGGAAGTTCCGCTTGCCATGGCCGATGCACTGAAAAGCGGAAACCTTGGAGTGATGGATTATATGAATATCCAAAATATCACGGCCGATACGGATATGCGCGGTTCCATCAGTAAAATATCCGAAAATCCAAAAGATAACAACAATAACCATAATAATAATTAGGTCAGGGAAGGAAGGTCTTTAAATGGGAGATTTTATTGATTTCTTTCTCAAGAACCCATTCCTTATCATTGTCTTGATCGGTATTTTAACGTCCATGTTAGGAAAGAAAAAACAGCCTCAAAATCCTAACACCCCTCCGAAAAAGAAATGGCAGGAGGTCATGCAGGAGCTTCAAGGTGAAATGCAGCAAGGGAATCAGCAGCAAACGCCTGCACCTGCTCCTGTAAGGAAAGTCGAACAGCAGGCAGCACAGGCTGCAGAAGTGATCGATGAGACGACGAACGAAGCGAACAAAAGGATTGCGGAGCTTAGACGGCTGCAGCAGAAGTACGATCAAGAGCGTTTGTATCAAAAAGCGAAGGCAGATCAACTTACTTCAACGATTGCTGATAATAACAGTCCGGTCTATCGCAAAGGACCGTCTTTTGGCAAAAAGCAGCTGATTGATGGCATCATCATGTCAGAAGTGCTGGGACCGCCAAGGGCGAAGAGGAGTCTTCAGAGGTCCAGAAGGTGATTCGGAGCTCCGGGCTTTTTTAGACCTTCATTAAATGAGCATGAAAAAATAGACTTTCATTCACTTATAATTTTGTGCTAGAACCCTCTTTCATTTCATACATTGAGATGAAAGGGGGTTCTTTTTTATGGCACGCAATTGGGGAAAAAAAGTGAAACAGCTTATGACCAAAACAATGGACCTTCCGCAAGATGTCATGATGGACCTGCCGCGAATTACAATGATCGGACAATTACATATTTATATTGAAAACCATCGTGGCTTATTGGCTTTTACAGACAGCGAAGTACGATTGATGCTGAAAAATGGGCAGTTGCTGATAAAGGGAAATGCCTTTGTCATAAAGACGATTTTGCCGGAAGAAATCATGCTCGAAGGCAAAATTGACAAGGTTTATTTTATCAATGAATGATCCCGGGAGGTCTCCATGAAAAACCAATGGACAAACTATTATACAGGCTATGTAAAGGTGAAGGCTTATGGAAAAGGTGCAGAACGGTTAATTAATATGCTGACGAGAAGGGGGCTTCATATATGGGAAGTGAAGCGTGTCGGAAGTGAAGCCCTGATTTTCCATATGGATATCAGGGATATCCCCAAACTACGTCAGGTCATGCGTAAGAGTGATTGTAAAGTAAAGTTCATGCAGGGAAAGGGTTTCCCTTTCCTGATGAAGAGAGTCATGAAAAACAGCGGGTTTTTAGCGGGGATGATCGCTTTCCTGCTATGTATATTTGTACTTTCCAATATGGTATGGGGCATCGAGGTTCAAGATGCCAAACCGGCAACCGAGCATGCCATCCGGAAAGAATTGGACAAGATGGGCGTGAAGATCGGTAAAGTGCAATTCTTTGTTGATGATGTGGATACGATTCAGCGTAAGCTGTCGGACCGGATTGGTGCTTTGACATGGGTGGGGGTCGAGCTAAAGGGAACGACATATCATTTTCGGGTTGTGGAAAAACGGCAGCCTAAAGAGGTCGAGAAAACATCTCCACAGAATTTGGTAGCATCAAAAAAAGCGATCATCGCTGATATGTTCGTTGAAAAAGGACAATCTATTGTTAATGTGAATGATTATGTAGGAAAAGGACAACTTCTTGTTTCAGGATTGATTGGTAAAGAGGATAAACAGGAAATTGTATCCGCAAAGGGAGTAATAAAAGGGAAAACGTGGTATAAAGCGAAAGTGGAAGTTCCGTTAAAAACCAAGTTTTCTGTTTTTAATGGAGATGAAACGAGCAAGCACTTTTTGAAAATGGGGGGCTTTTCCCTTCCGGTATGGGGCTTCAAGGATCCGGGATATGAAAAACAGGAAAAGGAAACGACAGTGAGGCCTTTTCACTTTCTTCAATGGGAACTGCCGATTTCTTATAAACAAGTGACCTTAAGGAGCAAGGAAGATATTGTACGAAGCTATACGGAGAAAGAAGCGGTGGAGGAAGGCAGGAAAATGGCTAAAGCGGAATTAAAAAAACATTTAAACGAGGAAGATGAAATCGTCGAAGAAAAAATTTTGCACGAAAGCATGGAGAATGGTAAAGTTAAATTGTCTATACATTACCAAGTTATTGAAGATATAGCGATTGGACAGCCAATCATTCAAGGAGACTAACGAATGGCAGATGATGTGAAAGTAATTAAGCTCGAAATCGAATCACCCAATGAAGCGATCGCGTTATTGGGCAATGGAGATTCAAATGTAAAAGTGCTCGAAGAGGAACTTGGCATTTCCGTCATAACCCGAGGTGAAGCGGTGAGTGTTGCCGGGGATATCGAGCGGGTAACGATGGGGGAAGAGATCCTCAAGGCATTATTGACTGTAGTCAGAAAAGGAATTGCAATCAGTTCCAGAGATGTGCTTTATGCAATTGAATTGGCAAGAAAAGGCACATTGGAGTATTTCGGTGAATTATATGATGAGGAAATCGCTAAAACGGCTAAGGGGAAATCCATTAAAGTCAAAACAATCGGGCAGAGATACTATATCCAGGCAATAAAGAAACAGGATCTTGTATTTGGAATTGGGCCTGCCGGAACCGGGAAGACCTATCTTGCTGTAGTGATGGCCATCAATGCTTTGAAAAATGGACATGTTAAACGGATCATCCTGACACGGCCTGCCGTCGAAGCAGGTGAGAGCCTTGGTTTTCTGCCTGGTGATCTGAAGGAAAAGGTAGATCCTTATCTAAGGCCGCTGTATGACGCTCTCCATGACCTCCTAGGGATGGAACAGACGCAAAGGATGATAGAGCGCGGAACGATCGAAATAGCTCCCCTGGCTTATATGAGGGGCCGTACGCTTGAAGATGCCTTTGTCATATTGGATGAAGCCCAGAATACGACGGAAGCCCAAATGAAGATGTTCTTGACCAGGCTTGGTTTCGGATCGAAAATGGTCATTACGGGAGACCGGACCCAGATTGACCTTCCAAAAGGCATGAAGTCAGGTCTTGTCCGGGTAGAAGAGATATTGAAGAATGTTAAAGGCCTTTCCTTTGTTTATTTTGAACAAAGTGATGTAGTAAGGCATCCGCTTGTCGCTAAAATCATTACTGCTTACGAGCAGGCGAAGTCATAAGAAAAAATCCGCCATTTCAATCGGCGGATTTTTCGTGATGTGTCTAAATGACGAACTTTATGGTGAAAAAGTGGATATGAAATGACAGAACCTTTACATTTATCAATACGAAGGTGAAAATTCATATGAAAACTGTTATGATTTTACATATCTAGAATAATAAACATCATTTTTTTAGGAGGACCTTCCTTGAATCGTATCCAGAAATTTTTCACTCAAATAAAAGGGCTGTTGGTCCATCGTTTTTTTCAAGTGCTTTTGTTCATCATACTTGGTTTGTTTGCGTATGGTTTAATGTTCTCCAATGTGAAGCCGGAAAGGGTTCAGGTAGAGCTTTTTAAGCCTGCGGAACAAACGATCCGATCAACCAAGACTGTGGAAGATACCTATAAGACGGAACAGGAAAAAGAAGAGATTTCAAAACAGGTGGCGGATGTTTATTCTTTAAAAAAAGAATATGCCAAAAATAAAGTCGATCTGATTTCATCCATTTTCGATTCAGCGATTGAGGTGAATAAAGAAACGGACCCCGATGAAGATCATAAAGAAGATGAGGATAAAAAAGAGACCGTAAAGACGGATGCTCAAAAAGTTTCGATATTAAAAGAAAAATTGACTGATGAAGTGAATAAAAATATCGAGGAATCGGTTTTCCTTGCATTAGTGCAGGCGGATGAAGATGAGTTGAAAATAGCGAAGGATTCGACCATTACGGCAGTGAATAATGTGATGAGCTCCCGAATCGCTGCAAGTGACGTCGAAAATGCCAAGAAAAAGGTTGTAGAGGAATTAGGGTATATGAGCATTAGTGGCGATATGAAAAAAGCCTCCACTTCCCTTGCGCGTACGGCAATCATTCAGAATGTATTTTTCGATAAGGACAAAACCGAGGAACAGCGAAGGAAAGCGGTTGAAAGCGTGGAGCCAATCAGGATCCTTCAAGGTCAGATCATCGTTGAAGAAAATCAGTTAGTGGACAGGGATGTATATAGGCAGCTTGAACTGGCAGGCTTCTTAAATACGGAGTCTACCATTTACCCGTATATCGGCCTGCTGTTATTCATATTCCTGACTTTTGCCGCTTTTTATTACTATTTCTACTATTCCGTTTCCAAAAAGGATAACAAGTACAATCAGTTATTGATCTTCAGTCTTGTCTTTATCCTTTCAATGGCTACCATGAAAACGGTCAGTATTCTGGCAGACCTGAAAAACTCGAACTTGGAATACATTTTTCCGGGTGCCATGGCGGCGATGCTCATCAAGATATTATTGGATGATAGGTTAGCGGTAGCAATGATCATATTGTTAGGTTCGTATGGTACGATTATATTTAATGGTGATACACCTGGAAATCTGGATTTCTCGATGGGGCTTTATATCATTTTCGGGGGATTGACGGCAATCATCATCCTATCCAGGCCAAATTTCAAATCAAAGGTGCTGGTAGCGGGGCTGCTATTGTCTTTAATCAATATGGCATTTGTTTTTTCGCTCATCTTTATTATGGACAGCCATTATACTAGAATGGAGTACTTGTATTATGCTTCTGCTGCCATAGGTTCTGGAGTGGGTGCAGCCGTTTTGACAATGGGCTTGTTACCGTTTTTCGAGGCTGGTTTCGGGATTTTATCATCGATTAAGCTTATCGAGCTCGCGAATCCCAATCATCCGTTATTGCGGAAGATCTTGATTGAGGCTCCGGGGACATATCACCATAGTGTAATGGTCGCCAATTTGGCGGAATCGGCTTGTGAAGCCATCGGCTCGAATGGCTTGCTGGCAAGGGTCGGCAGTTATTATCATGATATCGGTAAAACGAAGCGGCCGCACTTCTTCATCGAAAATCAGATGAGTGAAGAGAACCCGCATGATCGGCTTCAGCCGGAAACTAGCAGGGATATCATCATTTCCCATGCTGTAGATGGCGGGGAAATGCTGCGCAGTCACAAATTCCCGAAAGAGATTGTGGATATTGCAGAGCAGCATCATGGGACCACATTATTGAAATTTTTCTACCATAAGGCAAAAAAACAGGATGAGGCCACACTCGAGGCGGCCTATCGATATCCCGGGCCGAGGGCGTTAATGAAGGAAGTGGCCGTCATCGGCATAGCCGATAGTGTGGAAGCTGCAGTGAGATCGATGAAGCACCCAACTCCGGAGAAGATTGAAGAGCTGGTAAGTTTCATCATTCAGGACAGGATTTCTGATGGTCAATTTGATGAATGTGACATTACTATGAGAGAATTAAGTATCGTGAAGCATTCCTTATGTGAATCGCTGAATGGTATCTTCCACTCCAGGATTGAATATCCGGAGCCGGATAAATTAGGACAGAAGGTGAAAGAATGATTTTAGCTATCGATTTAATGGATGAAACGAATGAAGTAACGGAGGAAGCTCAGCAGCTTGTTGAAAGCATTCTTCAATTTGCGGCAAGAAAAGAAAACATTGAAAAAGACACCGAGCTGTCTGTTACATTTGTAGACAATGATAGGATTCGGGAAATCAATAAAGAATATCGTCATAAAGATTCAGCTACAGATGTCATTTCTTTTGCGCTTGAAGAAATGGGAGAAGATGAAGTGGAAATTGTCGGAGCGGAAATGCCTCGCATGTTAGGGGATATCATCATTTCCATTGAACGCACGAAAGAACAAGCTGAAGAATATGGTCATTCATTTGACCGGGAACTTGGATTTTTAGCACTGCATGGTTTTCTTCATTTATTGGGATTCGACCACATGAATGAAGAAGATGAAAAAGTGATGTTCACAAAACAAAAGGAGATCTTGGAAGAATATGGACTTTCAAGAGAAGGATAAAAAAAGGTATCCTTTATTAAAAAGTTTCTCTTTTGCCTGTCAGGGAATTTTGGAGGCTGTTCGGACTGAACGTAATATCAAGATTCATTTCGCGTTAACGGCAATCGTCGTATTCTTTGGTTGGCACTTCTCATTGAATGGGATGGAGTGGCTTTTCATTTTGGCGGCCATAGCCGGTACGATTACGTTGGAGCTCGTTAATTCCGCGATTGAAAGGGTAGTGGACCTGGTAACGGACCAAATCCATCCGCTTGCCAAGCAGGCAAAAGATATTGCAGCCGGAGCTGTATTCATATATGCTATATTTTCTATAATAGTTGGATTGATTATCTTTTTGCCTAAGGTTGGCCTGTAGGTTGCCGAAATGGTACTCAATTTGAAAGGAAGATGTGAATTGAATACAAAAGAATTGATTGAGGAAGCTAAAAAAGCAAGGGATAAAGCTTATGTGCCTTACTCCAAGTTTAAGGTGGGGGCAGCCCTTTTAACCGCTGATGGAAAGGTCTATCATGGTTGTAATATAGAAAATGCTGCATACAGCATGTGTAATTGCGCCGAAAGGACAGCTTTATTCAGCGCTTATGCCCATGACGATAAAAAATTCACCAAACTTGCAGTCGTGGCGGATACCGATGGTCCCGTCGCTCCATGCGGGGCATGCAGGCAGGTTATTTCAGAACTGTGCGAAAAGGATATGCCGGTCGTTTTGACCAACTTACATGGGGATATAAAAGAACTAACAGTACAGGAATTGCTTCCAGGAGCTTTTTCACCGGAGGATTTAAATGGATAAACTATTTGACGATACACAAGTAAAAGGTTACAAATCAGGTTTCATTTCAATAATTGGACGACCTAATGTAGGAAAAAGTACATTTCTGAATCGGGTCATCGGTCAAAAGATCGCCATTATGAGTGATAAACCGCAAACTACAAGAAATAAGGTCCAGGGTGTACTTACGCAAAACGATTCACAAATGATTTTCATCGATACACCCGGCATTCATAAACCAAAGCATAAGCTTGGCGACTTCATGATGAAAGTGGCAACGAATACATTGAAGGAAGTCGATTTGATACTCTTCATGATCAATGCGACTGAAGGATACGGACGCGGGGACGAGTTCATCATCGAAAAACTTCAATCCGTAAAAACGCCTGTTTTCCTGGTCGTAAACAAAATCGATGCGATGCATCCAGATGATTTACTTCCGATCATTGAAAAATACCAACAGCTTTACCCTTTTGCGGCAGTCGTTCCGATTTCTGCGCTTGAAGGAAATAATGTGGATACTCTGCTTGAACAAATCAAAGAGCATCTGCCTGAAGGTCCCCAGTTCTATCCAGCTGACCAAGTGACCGACCATCCGGAACGTTTTATCATTTCCGAATTGGTCCGCGAGAAGGTACTGCACCTGACACGGGAAGAAATTCCACATTCAGTGGCTGTTGTCATCGATTCAATTAAAAAAATGGACAATAGCGACACCATCAATGTCATGGCGACTATCGTTGTCGAACGGGATTCACAAAAAGGCATTGTCATCGGAAAGCAAGGGAAAATGCTTAAAGAAGTCGGCAGCCGTGCCAGGGTGGATATCGAAAACCTATTGGGTTCTAAAGTTTTCTTGGAACTGTGGGTGAAGGTACAGAAGGATTGGCGTAACAAAGCAAGCCAGCTTCGCGATTACGGCTTCAATGAAAGCGAGTATTAATTAACAAAATTTACGCATCATGAAAGTTAGGAAAACGGTCAAGCTAATCATATGGTCGGATATTCATATTGCTAGTTAAAAATGAAAGGTGGGCTTTATATGTTGGATTTTACCTGGGAATTATTCACTGAAACAGGTAATGTGGACACCTATTTGCTGTTTAAGGAGATAGAAGTCGAGAGACAGGAAAGACACTTGGGATTGAATGATGAGCTAGCAGAAATTGATTTTCCTGTTTCATAGGTTAGCCTTGGCGAGCATGGGTGGTGTCTTGGTATGCTCCAAAAATGTGAGGGCATTGTCATAAGGCGAACTGCATATGGAGAAAATAACAAAATCATTACTATATATACCCGTGAGCTAGGGAAAATTGGCGTCATGGCAAGAGGGGCCAGTAAACCTAACAGCAGGCTTTCAGCCGTCACACAGCTTTTTTGCTCCGGGTATTTTCTTGTAACCACATCAACCGGACTCGGCAGTCTTCAGCAAGGCGAAATGGTCGATTCACTCCGTTTCATAAGGGAGGATCTTTTTGCCACCGCTTATGCTTCATATATTGTTGAATTGCTTGATAAAAGCGTCGAGGATAAGAAACCGAATCCATATTTGTATGAATTGCTTTCGCAAACTTTGCATTACATAAACGAGGAATATGACGCGGAGGTTTTGACATTCATTTTTGAAATGAAGATGCTGCCCGTCAATGGGATTAACCCAGTGCTGAATCAGTGTGCAGTATGTGGTGAAACGGAAGGGGAATTCTCCTTCTCGCTTCGGGAAGCGGGCTTTATCTGTCACCGCTGTCTGGGGAAAGACCCTTATCATTTTAAAATTTCACCTGCAGCCGTCAAATTGCTTCGGATTTTTTATTATTTAGATTTATCAAGGCTCGGAAACATTTCCGTCAAGCCTGAAACGAAAAAAGAACTGCGGAAGATCATCGATGCATATTATGAGGAATATTCCGGTCTGCTTTTGAAATCAAAAAAGTTCCTGAAACAGATTGATACGATGAAAGATATGTTTTAGGTTCTGACCTATTGACATTCCATGCTAGTTTGTATAAAATTCTAATCATCAAAATAAGAAGATTGCGTTGATGGAAAAGAGTATCTGTCATTCTCCATAAAAAGCGAACCCGGGACGGTGAAAGCCGGGATATGGATTTACAGGGAAGGGCGTTTCCGGAGCATGTTGCTTTGAAAAGAGGCCGTTTTGTAAACGGCAATTAGGGTGGAACCGCGGGTATACTCTCGTCCCTATGCATTTCGCATAGGGACGGGAGTTTTTTGTTTGCCAAAATGTAATGGGTTTCCGACCTTTAATCTTAAAAAGCCGTTTAAATAACCTGGAGGTGTACGATGAATATTCAAAATATGATTTTAACGTTACAAAAGCATTGGTCTGAACAAGGCTGCATATTGATGAATGCTTATGATGTCGAGAAAGGGGCAGGAACGATGAGCCCATACACGTTCCTGAGAGCCATTGGACCGGAGCCTTGGAGCGTGGCTTACGTAGAGCCTTCCCGCCGTCCTGCTGACGGTCGTTATGGTGAGAACCCTAATCGACTGTATCAGCATCATCAGTTCCAAGTGATCATGAAGCCGTCGCCTGACAATATCCAAGAGTTGTATTTGGATTCATTACGTGCTTTAGGGATAAATCCGCTCGAGCATGATATTCGCTTTGTGGAGGACAATTGGGAAAATCCATCCCTAGGGTGTGCCGGACTCGGTTGGGAAGTGTGGCTTGATGGAATGGAAATCACGCAATTTACATATTTCCAACAAGTGGGCGGCCTTGAGTGTAAACCGGTCTCCGTGGAAATTACATACGGGATCGAACGTCTCGCCTCTTACATTCAAGATAAGGAAAACGTATTTGACCTAGAATGGACAGATGGATTCACTGTTCGCGATATATTTGGTCAGCCGGAATATGAACATTCGAAATATACGTTCGAAACCTCCGACCTTGACATGCTTTTTCAGCTTTTCACGATGTATGAAAAGGAAGCGCATCGACAAATGGAAGAAGGACTTGTACATCCTGCATATGATTATGTTTTGAAATGTTCCCATACATTTAACCTTTTGGATGCCAAAGGTGCCATCTCGGTGACGGAAAGAACGGGTTATATTGCCCGGTGCCGTAACTTAGCGCGTAAGGTTGCCAAAACCTTCTATGAAGAGCGGGAAAAATTAGGCTTCCCGATCCTGAAAGTGAAAGGGGAGAATACAAATGAGCAAGCGTGATTTGTTATTGGAGATTGGATTGGAAGAGCTGCCTGCCCGTTTTGTGACAGCATCAATGAAACAGTTGTCAGATAAAGTGCAGCAATGGCTAACGGAAAAAGCGATAGAATTCGGGACGGTTGAAGCTTTTTCCACACCAAGACGTTTGGCCGTATTGGTGAAGGACGTGGAAGAATCCCAAAAGGATATCGAAGAAGAGGCAAAAGGTCCGGCCAAAAAAATCGCGTTGGACAGCGAAGGCAACTGGTCTAAAGCAGCATTGGGATTCGTCAGGGGTCAAGGCATGACTTCAGAGGACATTTATTTTAAAGAACTCAAGGGTGTGGAATATGTCCATGTGAATAAATTCATAAAAGGACAGCAGACCGTTCAGCTTTTATCTGAGCTTGCTGAAATCATCAGCGGCATGACGTTCCCGAAAAATATGCGCTGGGCCAATCAGGAGCTCCGCTTCGTCCGTCCGATTAAATGGCTGATTGCCTTATTTGGCAATGAAATAGTGCCATTCAGCATTGCTGATGTGGAAACGGGCCGTGAAACAAAAGGACATCGTTTCTTAGGCAATAGCGCCATCATCGAGCAGCCGCAACGGTACGAAGATACGCTGAAAGAACAATTTGTAATGGCGGATCCAGATAAACGCCGGCAAGTTATATTGGATCAGATTAAAGAGCTTGAGCAGGAGAAAGGCTGGATCATCCCTGTCGATGAAGATCTGCTTGAAGAGGTAAATAATTTGGTAGAGTATCCAACGGTGTTATTTGGACATTTTGAAGAAGAATTCCTTGAGCTTCCTGCTGAGGTACTAATCACATCAATGAAGGAACACCAACGTTATTTCCCAGTTAAAGATCAGGAAGGGAACCTGCTTGCTTACTTTGTAACCGTGCGCAACGGCGATGACCGCCATTTGGATAAGGTTTCTAAAGGTAATGAAAAAGTATTGCGTGCCCGCTTATCGGATGCAGCATTTTTCTATAAAGAAGATCAGAAAAAAGAGATTTCGGATGCTTTGAAAAAGCTTGACAGCATCGTTTATCATGAAGAAATCGGTACATTGGCCGAGAAAACTGCCCGGGTAACTGAAGTGACCGGTGCTCTTGCGGATGCTTTGAATTTAAAGGCGGAAAAAGAAATGGCGCTTCGTACAGCGGCAATTGCCAAGTTCGATTTGGTAAGTAATATGGTTTATGAATTCCCTGAATTGCAAGGGTATATGGGTGAAAAATATGCTCTCTTAAAAGGGGAAGCCAAAGAAGTGGCCGCAGCTATCAATGAACATTATATGCCAAGGCATGCGGATGATGATGTACCGCCTTCAGTCATTGGCGCGGTTGTGAGTTTGGCTGAAAAAATTGATACTTTGTCTTCGTTTTTCGCTATTGGCGTCATTCCGACAGGTTCCCAGGATCCTTACGCATTAAGAAGGCAGGCGAGCGGTGTCGTCCAAATTCTAGCTGAGAAGAAATGGAATATTTCATTAGAGGAGCTTATTGTTTTAGGTCTTAAAGGACCGGAATCAAAAGGTATCTTAAAACGTGATCTTGAAGAAGTTAAAACGGACATGTTCACATTCTTTAAAGCTCGTGTCAAACACATGCTTCAAGAACAGCAAATCCGTTACGATTTGATTGACGCAGTTTTGTTCAATGAAATCGGTTATATCCACTCAATCGTGGAACGTGCACATGTATTGGATGCGAAGAAAGAAGAAGCAGGCTTTAAGGAAAGCCTGGAAGCTTTGAGCCGGGTCATGAACATTGCCGTAAAATGTGACAATCAGGTGACAGTCGACCCTGCTGCCTTTGAAAATGATCAAGAAAATGCGTTATATGTAAAATATCAAAAAGTGGCAATGCGTTATATGGAATCTAAAGATGAGACTGAGCGGTTTGAAGAGCTTGTTTCGCTTCAATCGGAAATAGAGTCATATTTCGAGAATACAATGGTCATGGCAGAGGATGAAGCAATCCGCAACAACCGTTTATCCCTAATGAAGGAAATCAGTGATTTGGTTGCAGGTTTTGCTGCCATGAATAAAATCATCCTTACATGATCGAAAGGGTGTATGGTATCGGAAACCCTTTGAATATGGGTTTCCGATTTCTTAAAAAGATAAATGGACAATAAATAGGACAAAAATGCCCTAATTAAATTATTTAGTATATAATTATTAAATGAATAACTTTTGTTACTTTACTCTGCGAAAGCAGTGGGGTGGTGATTATAATCCAATTGAATAAGCGTCAGGAACAAATTTTACAAATTGTAAAAGAAAACGGACCGATTACTGGAGAACATATTGCGGATAGATTGAACCTTACCAGGGCGACACTTCGCCCGGATTTAGCGATTTTAACGATGGCAGGTTTTCTTGATGCCCGGCCCAGAGTGGGGTATTTCTATACAGGCAGGTCAGGGACACAGCTTTTGACAGATAGCCTTAACCATCTTTATGTACGGGACTACCAATCGATACCTGTCGTCGTTGACGAGGGCATTTCCGTATACGATGCAATCGTCATGATGTTTTTAGAAGATGTCGGAACAATGTTCGTCGTCGATAAGCATGCATTGCTTGTTGGTGTCTTATCAAGGAAAGACTTATTGCGTGCGAGTATTGGGAAACAAGAGCTTAACTCCATTCCAGTCAATATCATCATGACTAGGATGCCCAATATTACAATGTGTTCAAAAGAAGACCTTTTGATTGATGTTGCCAAAAAACTGATTGATAAACAAATCGACTCATTACCGGTCGTCAAAGACACAGAAAAGGGCTATGAAGTAATTGGAAGAATTACAAAAACCAATATTACGAAAGCATTCGTAGCTTTGGCTGATGAAGGCTATTAGGGGGCTTGCAAAAGGAATGACGGAGAATATGAACGGTTCTATTATATATGTTGTATCGGATTCAGTAGGGGAAACAGCGGAATTGGTCACAAAAGCCGCTGCAAGCCAGTTCTCGGGATCTGCTTTTTCAATAAAGAGAATTCCGTATATTGAAGATGAACAAAACGTGGATGAAGTGATATCACTGGCTAAGTTGGACGGGGCTATCATTGCTTATACTCTGGTGAAGCCAGCTATTAGAGCGTATATGAAAGCACAGGTCGAGAAAGAAAACCTGGCTGCTTATGACATTTTAGGGCCGCTCATGGACATCCTTCAGGAAAGGGCGCCAAAAGGGCCGCTTAATGAACCTGGTCTGGTAAGAAAGCTGGATGATGACTATTTCAAGCGTGTGGAAGCCATTGAATTCGCTGTAAAATATGATGATGGACGTGACCCTCGCGGCATTTTACGCGCAGATATCGTCCTTGTGGGTGTTTCACGCACTTCCAAAACGCCATTATCACAATATTTAGCCCACAAACGCTATAAAGTGGCGAACGTACCTTTAGTGCCTGAAGTGGAACCGCCAGAAGAGCTGTTCCTGGTACCTCCTGAAAAATGCATTGGTTTAAAGATCAGCCCGGAAAAGCTGAACCATATTCGTAAAGAACGATTAAAGTCTCTTGGGCTCAATGATCATGCCATTTACGCAAATGTGGAGCGCATAAAAGAAGAATTGACATACTTTGATACAATCATATCAAGGTTGAATTGTCCTATCATTGATGTAACCAATAAAGCTGTTGAAGAAACAGCCAATTTGATCATCAATATCCTTCAAAATAAAAACCGTTGATCCCTAAATTAAGGCAAATCAAAATGTGAGCTAGACACTTTATGTGTCAGCTCACATTTTAATGCCAAGGTCAAATAAGGGATTAATAAGAATAAATTCAAAATAATTACATAAAATTCCTCTTAGTTTCCTCGTGCAAATCCATTGATTTGCATGAAAATACATTCGGAATTTAAATGTTGGCATCTTCTAATCAAATAGACTATAATAAAAAATTGTGAGAAAAAAGTAATCTTAAGGTTTAGACTTAATTAATAAGGAATAAACTAAAGGTTAATGAGATGTCAAGGTTTTTATCATAAAAATAATTCGACATGTTCCGTATAATTCAGGAGGGGCTGGTCTTTTTCAAGGCAAATGAGGTGCTTTCACTTGAATAAACAGGTATTCTTTGAAGAATAATGTTTGCTCCTTTAGAGGGAACGCTCTGAATCAATGCTGGAAATTCACCATATCTTCATAAAGTTTAGGGGAGAAAAAGGATTATGCAGAAAGATGTAGAATTAGAAGGTATGAATAATAAACCTACGATACACGTCGATGCCGATGCATGCCCGGTGAAAGACGAAATCCTTCATTGTGCAAGTTTGCACGAAATTGAAGTCTGTTTTGTTGCATCATATAAAAATATGATGAATAACCCTGAAGGTAAATGGGTATATGTCGATGCAGACAAAGAAGCGGCAGATCTTTATATAGTAAACTCAGTAAAAAAGGGTGATATTGTCGTTACTGCAGATATTGGTTTGGCTGGGACACTGCTTCCTAAAAACGTTTATGTCCTTTCGCCAAGGGGAAAAGAATACACGGAAGAGAATATTTTCATGCTCTTGGATATGCGTTATCAGTCGGCTAAACTCCGCAGGCAGGGTAAGCATACGAAAGGGCCAAAAGCATTCACAAAGGAAGATCGTATATGTTTTACAAATAAACTTATGAAAACATTGTCGAACTTTGCAGGGAATTAGGAAACAGTATCGAATAAGAAACTATCACCAATATTGCAAGGTGGAAAAATGATAAATAGCCGTATAGAAGATGAGAAAATTAATCAAATTCGTGAAGCTGTTGACATTGTTGATTTAATTGGGGAGTATGTCCAGCTGAAGAAGCAGGGGCGCAATTACTTTGGCCTATGTCCTTTTCATGGTGAAAACTCGCCCTCGTTTTCCGTTTCAACGGAAAAACAAATCTTTCACTGTTTCGGTTGCGGGGCAGGCGGAAATATTTTTACCTTCTTAATGGATATAGAAGGCTACAGCTTTGTGGAATCTGCAAAAGTTTTAGCTGAAAAAGGAAATGTTCCTTTGGAAGTTGAAATCAATAAGGATTCCAAGCGTTCCAACATGCCGGCAGGCGCTCAGCAAATGGTTGAAGCCCATGACCTGCTGAGGAAGTTTTATCATCATCTCCTCGTTAATACGAAAGAGGGGCAGGATGCTCTCGAATATTTACTTAAACGAGGGTTTACTGAAGAGACGATAGAAAAGTTCCAAATTGGCTACTCTTTGGATTCATGGGACTTCGTGTCCAAGTTTCTTTTAAAACGCGGGTTTCCAGCGGAATACATGGAGCAGGCAGGGCTTATTATTTTCAGGGAAAAAGACGAGTCATATTTTGACCGTTTCAGAAATAGAGTCATGTTTCCAATTATGGATCATCAAGGAAATACGATTGCGTTTTCAGGAAGAGCGATGGGGGACGATGAGCCCAAATATTTGAATAGTCCTGAAACGCCAATCTTTAATAAAAGTAAAACTTTATATAATTTCCATCATGCAAGACCACACATACGTAAGAAAGAACAAGCAGTCATTTTTGAAGGCTTTGCCGATTGCATTTCAGCAGTTGGCGCAGGTGTGGAGAATGCGGTCGCTACAATGGGCACTGCCCTGACGGACCAGCATATCCAGCTTTTAAAAAGAAATACTGACCAGATACTTATTTGCTACGATTCGGACTCAGCGGGATTGAACGCTGCCAATCGTGCAGTTAATATGCTACAGGACCATGAGTTTTCCGTGAAAGTCGCTCTCATGCCTGATAACCTGGACCCCGATGACTACATAAAGGAATTCGGTGAAAAAAGCTTTGTTTCTGAAGTAATAGGGGCCAGTTTAACCTACATGGCATTCAAAATGCATTATTTGCGTCGAGGGAAAAATGTAAATAATGAAGGAGATCGAATTCAATATATCGAAGAAGTCCTTAAAGAAATTTCGCGATTGCCCAATGCAGTGGAGAGGGATCATTATCTCCGGCAGCTATCCTCTGAATTTTCCCTTTCATTGGATGCGCTGGAACAGCAGCAGCGTCAGGTGTTCTTTACGGAACGCAAGAAGGGGACATTGCCGCAGCCAGCAGCCCAAAAGAAAATGGCCCTGCAATATGAGCATAAGTTAAAGCCTGCTCACCATAATGCTGAAATGAAGTTGATTGCCCATATGCTGAAAAGCAGGGATATGACTTTCAAAATTCAGCAGTTGCTTGGGCAAACGGTCTTTCATGTAGATGAACATCAGGCAATCATCACCTATTTATATGCGTTCTATGAAGATGGACACGAACCGGATACAAGCTTTTTCCTTACTTATTTACCGGATCCAAACTTGAGAAGGATCGTTTCGGAAATAGAAATGATGTCAGTGAATGAGGAAGTTACCGATAAAGAACTGACCGATTGTATAAATCAAGTGTTGAAATATGAAAAGTTGTTAAAGATAAAAGAAAAACAAGTTGAAGAAAAAGATGCAGTTAGACGAAGTGATTATGTCACTGCTGCACAAATTGCCATGGAAATCATTAAATTGCGTAAAATGTTGTAGTCGTTTAGGTGTAAGTCCTGGAAGGAGGGGAACTAATGGCTGAAAAACCAGCACGTTCCAAACAAGTTGATAATGAATTTAGCCTTGAACAGGTGAAAGAAAAATTACTGGAGCTAGGTAAAAAACGAGGCTCTTTGACTTTAGAAAAAATCGCTGAAATGATTGGCGGTTTTGAGTTGGATTCCGATCAAATGGATGAGTTCTATGAGGTGTTAGCAGAAAACGGCGTCGAAATACTCACTGATGGTGAGGAAGACGAAGATGAAGATGATCCAGATGAGAAGAAACTTGCAAAAGAAGAAGAGTTTGACTTAAATGATTTAAGTGTTCCTCCTGGCGTAAAAATTAATGACCCAGTACGCATGTATTTAAAGGAAATTGGTCGGGTCGACCTTTTATCGGCAGAAGAGGAAATCTCTTTGGCGACGAGAATTGAAGATGGAGATGAAGAAGCGAAACGCCGTTTGGCAGAAGCTAACCTACGTCTTGTTGTCAGTATCGCCAAGCGTTATGTCGGACGCGGAATGCTTTTCCTTGATTTGATTCAGGAAGGTAATATGGGACTTATCAAAGCTGTGGAAAAATTTGATTACCGCAAGGGATTCAAATTCAGTACGTATGCAACATGGTGGATTCGCCAAGCGATAACCCGTGCCATTGCCGACCAAGCAAGGACGATTCGGATACCGGTTCATATGGTGGAAACCATCAATAAATTGATTCGTGTCCAAAGACAGCTTCTTCAGGATTTAGGACGTGAACCTTCACCGGAAGAAATTGCGGAAGATATGGACCTGACTCCCGAAAAAGTTCGTGAAATCTTGAAAATAGCTCAGGAGCCTGTTTCATTGGAAACGCCAATAGGTGAAGAAGACGATTCACATTTAGGTGATTTCATTGAAGATCAGGATGCGACTTCCCCATCGGAGCATGCAGCATATGAACTATTGAAAGAACAGCTTGAAGACGTATTGGACACTCTTACTGACCGTGAAGAGAACGTCTTGAGACTCCGCTTTGGACTTGATGATGGCCGCACCCGTACTCTTGAAGAGGTAGGTAAAGTGTTTGGGGTTACCCGCGAGCGTATCCGTCAAATCGAAGCGAAGGCGCTGCGTAAACTGAGACATCCAAGCCGCAGCAAACGCTTGAAAGATTTCCTTGAATAGAATATATGCCCTTAACAGAGCCCTCTTTGAATGCCCAGCGTTCGGGAGCGGCTCTTTTTTTAAATTTCGATGTAAAAATATCCTAATAAGAACAATAGTTATCCATTTTTCCAAATAACAGAAACAAATTTACAGACGTTAAAAAGAAGATCATCATGAGGATGTGAGATTCATGGATGAAATGAGAAAGAAAATCATCATTCAAGAAATATACTCCTGGAAAGAAAGTCGTATGCTTCCGGAGCAATATTGTAATTACCTGCTTGCATTATACGGTCAAGGTGAACTTCCGCCATCAAAATCGAATGATGAGACCGCGAGCAAAAAAAACGACATCTTTTTCGGAATGTTGATTGGAACCTGTTTTGCATTTATTGTATTTTTGAATTATTTTACTGAAATAACCATAAGAATGCAAATGCTTATGACAACAATTTCAATACTTGTCTTTGGGCTGGCAGTCCGCCGCTTAAAAGGCAGGAAGGTCATTTTTCAGATGGCGTTGATGGGGATGGTACTATCATTGCTTTTATTAACTGTCAGTTTGGCGGAATTCATGGCACCCGGCAAAGCGGGTATCCTTTATATTTTCTTATTCATTAATTGCGGGCTCTGGATTTTATTGGGCAATAAGCTGAAGCTGCTCCATTTTTCCATAGCGGGAAGCCTTGGGGCACTGGTCACTCTTTACTTTTTATTAATATAATTCAAGGACATACCAGCGGTTTTAAATAATGATTTTTGGGTATTATGAAACATATGTAAGAAAAAGTAAAATTGTTTGGAAATATACATAAGTTTTTGACAATTTTAAGAAATTATATAATATCTTCTATTTTTGGGCTTTTACTTGAAACTCTTTTCAAGTAAAATAATATATAGTTGTTTGTATATAATATTAAATATGGTAAGTTTAGGTTCTACATAGGGGAGGAAATACTATGAATCGCAATCCAGTAATGCCTTTTATTATTATCATGGTTTTTGGTATTGGACTTATGTTTTTACTTTCGTTTAAAGGTTTGGGTGATGCCAAAGATCTTGCTAAGGAAAAAGAGGGCGGCGAAAAGACAGAAGAAACAGAAAGTGCCTCAGCATCACCTGAGGACATTTATAAGCAAAACTGTATCTCTTGTCATGGTGACGCCTATCAAGGCGGTGTCGGGCCTGCTCTAAAAGGAGTTGGCGATCGCCTGTCGGTGGACGAGGTTAAAGACGTGATCACTAATGGACGAGGTGGAATGCCACCAGGTTTAGTCGAAGAACAGAACATTGACGCCATGGCCGAATATATTCATGGACTGAAATAATTCATGAAACTGACTCAAGAAATCGTTGGAAAGCGAACTTTTTGAGTCAGTTTTTCATTTATTCAGAAAAGGAAGAATCCAGATGGGAGTTTTTCTTTTGCCCATGATAGAAAGAAGCCTATTTCTCCTTTCTGTAATTTTTCGATTGAACTTGGTATAATCGAATGGGAAAGTAATTATAGTAAGACATTATTTGAATTAAGAGAGTTGATAAATATGAATCATGAAAAACTATCGATGAGATTAGAACGTGTTGCCATACATATACCAAAAGGAAGCATCCTAGCAGACATAGGATCAGACCATGCTTACTTGCCGTGCTATGCAGTGACTAACGGCTTGTGTGACAGCGCCATAGCAGGTGAGGTTGTAGAAGGACCCTATCAGTCAGCACGCAAGCAAGTGGCAATGACGGGTCTTGGAGACAAGATAGAGGTCCGTAAAGGAGATGGGCTTGAAGTATTGAATCCCGATGAAGCGACATGCATTACGATTGCAGGCATGGGAGGGACTTTAATATCAAGTATATTGGAAAGCGGAAAAGCGAAACTCGGGAAGGCAGAAAGGCTAATCCTTCAGCCTAATGTCGGTGCAGCGAATGTTCGCAGCTGGTTAATCGAAAACGGCTGGGAACTTTGTGGAGAGGAGATCCTTGAGGAAGATGGGAAGATCTATGAGATCTTAATTGCCAAAAAAGGAGACCCGCTCCGCCCATATGGTATAAACAAGCAAACGGGCCTCACTTTCGGTCCATTCTTAATAGAGCAATTCAGTGATATTTTCATAAAAAAATGGCAGCTTGAGAAAAAACATCTGGAGAGAATCATCGAACAATTGGATGAAAGCGGAAGAAGCGGACTGGAAACGAAGCGCAATGAATTGAAATCCCAAATTTCAGTAATCGAGGAGGTGCTTAAAGGTTGAAGACAGTGAATGGTCACAAAATCATTGAGATGTTTGAACAATTCTCCCCAAAGCATTATGCAATGGAGGGAGATCCAATCGGGCTGCATGTCGGGCAGCTAAATAAGCCGGTTACTAAAGTGCTGATTGCCCTTGATGTGCTGGAAGAGGTTGTAGACGAAGCGATTGAACATGGCGTGGAATTGATCATCGCCCACCATCCGCTAATTTACAGACCAATGAAAAGGATTGATACAAACACAGCTGAAGGCCGCATCATCGAAAAGCTGATCAAACATGATATCGCTGTTTATGCCGCACATACCAATTTGGATGTTGCTAAGGGCGGAGTGAATGATTTACTTGCCGAAGCGCTTCAATTGCAGGACACAGAGGTATTGATTCCAACCTATGAGACAGCTCTTAAGAAATTGGTCGTATATGTTCCAAAGACCGACGAACAAAAGGTGAGGGAAGCCCTGGGCAAGGCAGGGGCCGGAGCGATCGGGAACTACAGCAATTGTTCGTTTTCTGGGGAAGGTACCGGACGCTTCTTGCCAGGTGAAGGCAGTGAACCGGTTATCGGCTCTAAAGGAAAGCTTGAAGAAGTAGCTGAAATGCGGATTGAAACGATATTCCCGGAAAATATCGAGAAGAAAGTGCTAGCTGCGATGATTAAAGCCCATCCATATGAAGAGGTTGCTCACGATATATATAAACTGGAGAATAAAGGGGAGTCACTTGGCTTAGGAAAGATTGGTGTACTTGCCGAAGAAATGACACTTGAACAATTTTCCGAACATGTGAAGCGGACACTCGATGTTGAAAAGGTGCGTGTCGTTGGAGATCTGCAAAGTCCGATAAAAAAAGTGGCCGTTTTGGGCGGAGACGGCAATAAATACTTTACGACAGCAAAATTCAAGGGTGCCGATGTTTACGTTACAGGTGATATGTATTACCATACAGCCCATGACGCGATGATGATTGGATTGAATATCGTCGATCCCGGCCACAATGTTGAAAAGGTGATGAAAAAAGGGGTGGCACGACTCCTTGAAAGAACGTGCCGCGAAAAGAACTACGATGTGGAATTCATTCCATCCAGGCTGAATACAGACCCATTCCGCTTCATTTGATAAACACGAAAAAGGCAGCCCTAGTGGCTGCCTTTGTATTTGTGCAATCATTTCTTCACTTTAATTTTAGGTAAAATTTTATGCAATGGCGTTTTCTTTTCGGTATTCCAAGTCGATTCATCATTTGCTTCATATTGTTCTAGAAATGCGATAACTTCCTTCGTGATCGGCGTTGGTGTAGAAGCCCCCGAAGTGACGGCAACCGTTTCTGCATCTTTTAGCCATTCAAGGTTCAGCTCGGAAATGTCAGCGATTCGATAAGCTCTCGTGCCGGCAATCTCTTGGGACACTTGTGCAAGACGGTTTGAATTATTACTCTTAGGGTCTCCGACAACGATTAATACATCAGCTTCGCCAGCTTGCTCGGCAACGGCTTCTTGACGAACCTGTGTCGCTAAACAAATTTCCTTATGGACTTCGGCATGTGGAAACTTTTCCTTGACCTTATCCATGATATCCAAAACATCCCATTGGCTCATCGTTGTTTGATTGGTGACGATGATCTTATCACTATTCAAAGTCAAGGCTTCCACATCTTCATCCTTTTGAACCAGGTGAACGACATCGGGAGCAACTCCGACAGCACCCTCAGGTTCCGGATGGCCTTTTTTGCCAATATAAATGATTTGATAGCCTTCCGCTTGTTTTTCCCGAATTAAGTCATGTGTTGCTGTAACATCGGGACATGTTGCATCAAGCGTCACAAGCCCTTTTTTCTCAGCGATCTTCCTGATCTCAGGTGAAACGCCGTGAGCAGTAAAGATGACGGTTCCGCTGTCCACCTGTTCGATGATATCGTTGCGGTTGCTGCCGTCCAACGTGATGATGCCTTCTTCTTCAAACGCATCCGTCACATGTTTGTTATGCACGATCATTCCTAAAATATAAATGGGACGTGGCAAGGTTTTATCTAAAGCCGCATTTCGGGCGATGACCATGGCATCGACAACGCCATAACAATAGCCGCGCGGGGAAATTTTAATCACTTTCATCTATGTGTCCTCCTTCAAGGCAAGAAACTCTCACTTTTTATACCTTTCTATTATATAAGACCATAGATGATATTACAAAACATCATATTTACATAAAATCAGTTATTGGTAAATTTTTTGTAGCTCTTAAATATAAAGCTTGGGACCTGAGGATCTTTTCCTTTTGGTTTCGGGACGAACTGGGGCGGTGGGGTTAGCTTCTATAGCTTTTTCTTTTTTCGTCGAATCCGTTTTTACCTCACTGTTTTCTTGTGCCCCAACCGCGGGCCCACTTTCAACGGAAGCTCCCTCGTCTTTGGTCTCATCGGCTGATGATATGCTTCGGAAAACTTTCCACATGGAAGGCAGGTTTTTAATCACTGGTCCGTATTGTTCCACCATAGGCGTGAATTGTTCCGCCGCTTGCAACACCTTTTGCGTGTTGGAAAGCATATTATTAAGGGAATCGGGGTTTTTTAATGTTTCTAAGATACCGCCTCCGCTGCTTCTTGAAGAACTTTGGTTAGTGGAACCCGCTGGCGCAAACAAATTCGGAGAAGCTGCTTTTTGTTTCGACTTACCGAGTATTTTTGACAATAACCCTTCTTTCTTTGCTGGCGGCATTTCCTGCCTCAGCTGTTGGTTGAAAGGGCCGCGGAAACCTTGAGGTCCCTGTGGCATCTGCGGTCTGTTTGGAATCATCGGCCGCTGCATCTGCTGATAAGGATGGGGAATTTGCGGTGACTGCCTGAATGGAGCAGGGGGCTGCTGCCTCCTTCGGCCATTGGGTGGCGGAAAACCGGGTCCGGGTTGACGATTTCTACTTGGGAACATAGGTTTCACCTCCTCAGATATTATATGCTGGTGTTATCTTCTATATAAATTATGCAACTCGACAAAAAAGGTTTGAGGAAAGAGTGACTGGGCAGTTGTGAAGTAACCGGAAAGAAGGTAAGATGGTAACGGTAGTCTTTTAGCTCCATGTCTGCGGGGGATACGCTATGACCAGGACAGGGGCTTTTCGTTTGCAAGAGTCCATTTTAAGAGAACTAACCTCAGCGCTTGCGCTTTTGTGATTAGAGTGAATGGGGATATCGGAAAAGGTGGATGACATTCCTATTATGGGACAATCCCTATTTTCTTCACGAGCAACCCAGGCGCTTGCGCTTTTTGTGTAATCCAGCTTCAGCGCCTAGCTCGATGTGAAAAAGAGGATTGCCCTCACAAGGCAAAAAGCGCCTTATGGGACAATCCCTATTTTCTTCACGAGCAACCCAGGCGCTTGCGCTTTTTGTGTAAAATTTATTATAATAACAGGACATGTCTTATGACTGACAGGATAAAGGGGTTTTTTGATGAAACAAAATCAATTTGAACGATTTAATTTGAAAAGCTACATTCTAGATGCGGTTCGTACTTTAGGGTTCGATAAGCCGACGGAAATTCAAGAGCGCGTGCTTCCGTCGCTTTTAAAGGGAAGTAGCTTAATTGGACAGTCGCAGACAGGTACAGGAAAGACACATTCCTATTTGCTGCCGATCATGAACAGGCTTGATGCTGGTAAAAATGAGGTTCAAGCGATTATTTCCGCACCAACCCGTGAGTTAGCGAACCAAATCTACAAAGAAGCTTTGAAAATTGCTGACCATTTCCCTGAGGATGAGCAGATTCAAGTCCGTTGTTTCATCGGTGGTACTGATAAACAGCGAATGATCGATAAATTGAAGACACAGCCGCAATTGGTAATTGGTACGCCGGGCCGGATCAAGGACTTGGTTGAAGCCCAGGCATTACAGGTGTATACAGCAAAAATGCTTGTGGTCGATGAAGCGGATCTTATGCTAGACATGGGATTCATAGAAGATGTCGATTTATTTGCATCACGTATGGCTGAAAAAATTCAAATGCTTGTCTTTTCGGCAACCATCCCAGAAAAATTGAAGCCGTTTTTGAATAAATATATGGAGAATCCAAAGTATGTACAGGTGAATCCCAAGCAGGCGACCGCTTCGAAAATCGAACATGTTCTCGTACCGCTTCGCCACCGGAACAAAGAGCAGTTACTTCATGACATCATCGTTCGTTATAATCCATATTTGGCGATTATTTTCACGAACACAAAGAAAATGGCGGACCATGTGGCTAATTCCTTGATCGAAAAAGGGTTGAATGTCGGCCGTATTCATGGGGATTTAACGCCTCGTGAGCGTAAAAAAATGATGAAGCAAATCAATGATTTGGAGTATCAATTCATCGTTGCGACTGATCTGGCTTCCCGTGGAATCGATATTGAAGGTGTAAGTCATATCATTAACTATGAATTGCCTTCAGATTTGGATTTTTATATCCATAGGACGGGAAGGACGGCTCGTGCAGGATATTCAGGCATTGCCACTACCATTTACGATACTTCCGATGAAGATGCATTGAACCGCCTTGAAAAAATGGGCATCGAGTTCCGTGATGCCGATATCCAAAACGGTGATTGGGTTGATATCGACGAGCGTAATAAACGGAAAAACCGTAAAAAACAAAAATCTGATATCGATGTTAAAGCGAGCAGGCACATTAAGAAGCCAGCTAAAGTCAAGCCAGGATACAAGAAGAAAATTCAACGAGATGTGGAAAACTTTAAAAAACGCGAACGTCGTATACAGAGAAAGAAATAGGGGAGAAATCAGATGCTGAAGATTGGATCGCATGTTTCAATGAGCGGGAAAGGTATGCTTCTTGCTGCGAGTCAGGAAGCGGCTTCGTATGGCTCCAACACATTCATGATCTATACAGGGGCCCCTCAAAACACAAGACGTAAAAAAATCGAGGATTTAAATATCGAAGCCGGAAGATTGCATATGGAGGAAAATGGAATCAGTGATATCGTCGTCCATGCTCCGTATATCATTAATATAGGAAATACCACGAATCCAGCCACATACGAACTTGGAGTCAACTTCTTACGCAGCGAAATCGATCGGACCGAAGCGATTGGCGCAAGGCAGATCGTACTTCATCCAGGTGCGCATGTTGGTGCTGGAAGTGAACTGGGAATCAAGAGAATCATCGAAGGTTTGAATGAAGTGCTGACTGCCGACGATAAAGTTCAGATTGCCCTTGAAACGATGGCGGGTAAGGGTTCCGAATGTGGCAGGTCTTTCGAAGAGCTGGCGATGATCATTGATGGTGTGACCCATAATGAAAAATTATCGGTTTGCTTCGATACTTGCCATACTCACGATGCCGGATATAATATCATCGAGGATTTCGATGGAGTGCTGAATGAATTTGATAAAGTGGTCGGTGTTGACCGCATCAAGGTACTTCACATAAACGATAGCAAAAACGAACGCGGCACGCGTAAGGACCGCCATGAAAACATTGGTTTCGGTCATATTGGTTTTAAGGCTTTGAATGATATTGTCCACCATCCGCAATTAAGCTCTGTTCCTAAAATCCTGGAAACACCTTATGTAGGGGAAGACAAAAAAGACAAAAAGGCCCCATATAAATTCGAAATTGATATGTTCAAGAATAAACAATTTGAAGAAGATTTATTGGAAAAGATCAGATTCCAATAATCACAAATAGAAAGGGACGATTCATCGATATGAAGATGAATCGTCCTTTCATTTTGCATTTGGATTAAGTATGCTCAAATAAAGACTGTCGTCAGCAGGCTTGGAATCTTTAAAAATTGGATGTAAGGTTGTTGAAGAGGGATTCTATTTCCCTGGCCGTGCTTGCTCCGGCAACTTTTGTAATTTGACCAAGTACGTTCTGTCTTTGACGTATATCAAAAATATTAATATTTTTACCGGCTAGAAGTGCAGTAATATCCTGTGCTTGTTTTTGAGTGAGTGCAACCTTATGCTGTTTAGCAAGGGAAAGCAATTCATCGGGGCGTATACTGTTGATTTTATGATTGACCATCATTTCAAATAATTTCAAACGATCTCCTCCTTTGTTAAAACATATGAAGGAAGTGGACGTATGTGAACATGAAACTTTGTTTGATTATGAAATTGGTTCAGATAACATTTTTTTGTGATTCAAGGCATATCGGCACTTGTTCGGAGGACCGGATTCTTTACATCTGGACTTCTTTGATTTATACTAACGATTGTTAATCGTAATGATTCTTAAAAAATAGGTGATCTCTTTGGATAATGTAGTAAACCCCATAGTTAAATTTGAAGATATATCTTACAAATATACAAAAGATCTGGTGCTGGAACATGTTTCGCTTGAAATTCCCAGAGGGGCATTCCTAGCTATCGTCGGGCCTAATGGATCCGGTAAATCAACGCTTTTGAAGTTGCTGCTTGGTCTGTTCAAGCTCCAAAAGGGGAAAATTGAAATATTCGGTGAAGACATTCGACGATTTAAAGATTGGCAAAAGGTCGGGTTCGTTTCCCAAAAGGCGAATTCCTTCAACTCAGGATTCCCTGCCACTGTATTTGAGGTGGTTCAGAGCGGTTTGACCAAAAAAATAGGCTTATTTAAGTTTGCTGGCAAAGAGGATAAGCAAAAGGTGAAGAAGGCTCTGGAATCAGTGGACATGCTGGAATATCAAAACCGCAATATCGGGGAATTGTCCGGAGGCCAGCAGCAGAGGGTATTCATTGCCCGTTCACTGGTCAGCGAGCCGGAATTGATGATATTGGATGAGCCCACTGTTGGCGTTGATTCAAAAAACGTCCACCAATTTTATGAAATGCTTGAGATGTTGAATAAAAAATTAGGAATAACCCTGATTTTAGTAACCCATGATGTTGGTACTGTGACCGATAAAGTCACACATGTCGCCTGCTTGAATAAAAAGCTTCATTTTCATGGGGATGCCTGTGAATATAATGAGTTGGATGAAGGTGAACTCTCGTCCATTTATGGACATGGAGTCCAATTTTTAAATCATGATCATTAATATGTTTTGGAGGATAGCCCAATGATATCGGGGATATTGCAATTTGAATTTTTGCAGAACGCATTCTTGACCGGAATTATCATCGGAGCGATTGCGCCATTAGTGGGCGTTTTTGTCGTGGTAAGGCGGATGTCGATGATTTCCGATGCGCTCAGTCATGTAGCGCTTGCTGGTATAGCGTTCAGTTTATTGCTGCAGAAGAGCTTTCTATCTTTAGCAGGATTGAATCCACTTTATATTGGAATGGCGTTTTCTGTAGGTGGTTCATTATTCATTGAAAAATTAAGAGGGGTGTACAAGCATTACCAAGAGCTTGCAATCCCGATCATTATGTCCGGCGGCATGGGTCTTAGTGTCATCTTCATATCCATTGCTGATGGTTTCAATACCGATTTATATGGTTATTTATTCGGCAGTGTCAGTGCCGTCAGCCGGGCGGACTTGTACGTCATTTTGGCAGTGGGGCTAGTCGTAGCCTTGATGCTCACTTTACTGTATAAAGAATTATTTCTCTTATCATTTGATGAAGAGCATGCCAAAGCGTCTGGAATCCCTTATAAAGCGATTCATTTTATTTTTATTGTCATGGTCGCATTGGTTATTGCCGCTTCCATGAAAATCATTGGCATATTACTTGTTTCTTCGCTCATGACGCTCCCGGTAGCAGCCAGTCTCCGCTTTGCTAAGGGCTTTAAGCAGATGATTGGTTATTCGGTATTATTCGGTGAAGTTTCCGTCATAGGCGGATTATTCTTATCATACAACCTTGACCTCGCTCCCGGCGGGACCATTGTAATAATAGCTGTACTAATTCTCATCTTGTCAATTTTGTTTGATAAGTGGAAAAATCGATAGATGGGGTGATGTATTTTGAACGTAACTACTGCCATGCAACTTTTAAAAGATAAAGGTTTTAAGCATACAGGAAAGAGGGAAGAAATGCTTCAGCTTTTCTCTTCCAGCGATAAATATTTAACGGCCAAAGATGTATTGGAGAATATGAAACAGGATTATCCAGGTTTAAGCTTCGATACGATTTACAGAAATCTTTCATTATTTGTCGAACTGGGCATCTTTGAAGCGACTGAGTTGGAAGGGGAAAAGCGTTTTCGTTTTACATGCGGTCATTCTTCCCACCATCACCACTTCATCTGTTTGAACTGTGGAAAAACGAAAGAAATTGAATTGTGCCCGATGCAGGAACTTCAGGAAAGCTTGAAGGACTACGATGTTTCGGGGCATAAATTTGAAATTTACGGACGCTGTCCTGCATGTAGCGTATCTTTGGAAGCATAAAAACCATTGACCTCAAGTCAATGGTTTTTTCTTGTCTCATTTTATAGTTGCCGGTTCCCCTGACATCCATTGATTCACCCAGGCAGAGGCTTCTTGCCAATTGTTGACCCGAATCACCCTTTCAGGCACGGGATCTTGGTTGTAAGGGGTATTAAATAAAATCACGGGTATTTTACACTCTTCTGAAATCGCCACTGCATTATCGTGCTTGTCCTCCAAAAAGAGATCGACTTCGAATTTTTTGGCTGCAGCAATCTTATCGTGTGAACCTACAAGCTCTATATGATCATATAGGACTTGATTACTCGTGAACCAATTCTTCGTTACATCCAATAAACGGGAGCTCCTGGCACTGATGAAATAAAGGTTGGCTTGTTCTGTCCATTTTTCCAATACATCTTTCGCACCCTCAGCCAATAATGATTCGGAATAGATGAGCGGCTCGGTCTCGATGAACCATTTAGTGAAATCTTCTTTTGGAACATTTACGAAAGGCAATAAGTCATATTCGGTTATGTCTTCATAAGCTAAATTCAGTTGAAATGCTTTATTTAAAAAGGGAACCATGGAATCAGGTCTTGTGACAGTCCCGTCTATATCGATGCCAAAACGTTTTTTCATGATGAATCTCTCCTCATTTTCAATACTTGTAATAGTGTAACATATCCCATCATAGCTTTGGTAAAAACCCGTATTTATTTCCAAGACATGAAACCATTTTCACGATGGGTTCCTGCGATTTTTACATACACTATAAATGCTTCACAAACGAAAGTGAGGGATGCACGAATGGAAAAAGATCAATACTCCAGTATTGACGATGAAATGCAATTGGCAAAAGAGGGCAGTGAACCATCCGTTGTGGATGATCAGCATCATGAGCGGTATTATAATGAAGATACACCTGAAGATGACAGACGATATGAGAGCCGTGGGACCATAAACAATTTGGATAACCGGTATCAGGAAGAAACGTCTGCCGAGCTTTCAACACCGCCTCAGCGAATCAGGTCATATAAAAATGATGAGCCTGCAGAGGATAATGGTTTAGGGGGAGTGGCATCAAGAGGAAAAGCGATTGGTGTCATAGCATTGATCATCTCCATTTTATCGTTATTCATGATGCCTTTCCTTTTAGGGATTGTGGGTATCATTGTAGGAATAGTGGCCAGAAGCCGGGGATCGAACCTGGGTACTTGGGCCATCGGCATAGGTGCTGTCTCCATCATCGTTGGCATATTTATCGCGCCGTTCTTTTAGCATCATTAACCCTTTGATGTCATTTACATCAAAGGGTTTTTCAAATGATAAAAAACAAAAAATCCCGATAATGAAAATTCGGGATTTTTTGTTTTATTTATTTAGTAAAGCTGCAGCAGCAGCTTCGGCTCTTTGTTTTTCATAGTACTCTTCAGCGATTTTGTCAATTTCCTTTTTCAGTTCCTCGACCATCGTCTCTTCAGGCACTTTACGTACGATTTGTCCTTTTCTAAACAGTAAACCTTCACCGCGGGCGCCGGCTATGCCGATATCAGCCTCACGGGCTTCTCCAGGGCCATTTACCGCACAACCAAGCACTGATACCTTGATTGGTGCTTTAACCGTCTGGATGTACTCTTCAACTTCATTGGCGATGGAAATCAAATCAATCTCGATTCGACCGCAAGTTGGGCAGGAAATTAAAGTGGCCATGTTGGAAGCTAGGCCGAATACTTTAAGAAGCTCCCTTGCTACCTTCACCTCTTCGACGGGATCGGCACTTAAGGAAACACGAATCGTGCTTCCGATACCCTGACTTAGGATGGCACCTAGTCCGGCAGCGCTTTTTACGGTTCCGGAGAACAGGGTACCTGATTCCGTGATCCCAAGATGTAAAGGATAATCGAATGCTTTTGAAGCTTTTTCATATGCCTCGATTGCTAAATTCACATCGGAAGCTTTCATCGAAACGATAATATCATGAAAATCCAGATCTTCTAGAATCTTGATATGGTGTAAAGCACTTTCCACCATTCCATCAGCAGTCGGGTAGCCATATTTCTCGAGGATTTTCTTCTCTAGAGAACCAGCATTGACGCCGATGCGGATTGGTATTCCTTTAGCCTTCGCAGCTTTCACCACTGCTTCCACCTTTTCACGGCGTCCGATATTACCAGGGTTTATCCTGATTTTATCCGCTCCGCCTTCGATTGCCTTCAGAGCAAGCTTGTAATCGAAATGAATATCGACTACAAGAGGGATGTTAATCCGTTTTTTTATCTCAGAGATTGCGTCAGCTGCCCTTTCATCCGGACAGGCGACGCGTACGATTTGACATCCCGCTTCTTCAAGACGAAGGATTTCTGCAACCGTTGCTTCAACATCATGTGTTTTGGTCGTTGTCATGCTTTGTACTATAACTTCATTATTGCCGCCAATCGTTAAGTTTCCGACTTTAATTGGCCGCGTTTTGGTGCGATGTATGATTTCACTCAAGTGGAATTCTCTCCTTTAGGAAAAAATCAGTTTTGATTTTTAATTTGTTTCTCTGAAATATTGTATCAATGTACATACCGCTTGACAAGGAAATAGGACGCATAATCTTTTTTCAATAAGTGACATTTCCTATTTCAGGATATATTTGGTGCTTGGAAATCCCCTTTAGTGTGTTTGTGAAGGCACAAATCCCCATTTGAAAGTTATTTATAAACGGGAATTTTATAAGTTTTGCCAATCTGCATATTTTCGGGCTTCAATCCTTCATTCAAACTTTGAAAGTCAGAGATGATCGTTTCGATTGGGTGATTGGATTCGCCTTTTCCCTTTTCAACGATGGAGAGTAAGGTATCCCCAGGTTGCATGGTGATTTCTTTATAAGCGGCAGATGGTGCGGATGCAGGCTGGCTGGCCGGCACGGCCGGTTCGCCAGTAGGGGCAGGTGGATGGGAAGCCGGCAGGGTACCCGTAGTCAAATCAAAATAAATAATAAATAAAGTGAAACAGAATGAGATAAAAAGCAGTAGCCGTTTCAATTTTCCATCCTCCCAAGCTTGTCTTTAATTCATCTATACTTGGAGGGGGCAAAAAATATGCCTAAAAATGGGCGATTTTTCAAATGGAATGTGAGAGTGGCCATTCAAATTGTCTATTTCAGTTGAGTAACATCCTTATTATTTGAATGATTGCTGAGAAAGGAGCGAATTTCCTTTTGGGTCAGACCACTCTTTTTTGCCTCCAATATGAGTAACAACCACTGTACATCAATATGACTCTCCTTCACGTCTATCACCTCTTAAATACTATTTCAATCATAAGTATAGTAATAACTTGGTGAGTATTTTGTCGAATTAAGTAGATATAAAAAATGATGACTGTAGTCATATGAGGGAAAGGCAAGGATTGCCCAGTTTTGTGCAAAAGCAAAAAGATCCGGACCGAGGTGGGTCCGGATCTTATTTAACTTCAATTTCCCATCTTATTGGCTGATGTTTCTTTAATGGATAAATATAACATCATTAATGTAACAAACCAGCTAATGATGGAAGCGAATGGTACAATTGCTTGAAAAGCATCCATGATGGTGAAGAATATGGTGGCAAGAGTTATGCTGTATGCACTAATTCTCCAAAGATGCCTGTAGGAAAGTGGACGGCCAAGAGCATTTTTGAAAAAAAGACCAAAAGCAGCAATGATTGTCACTTTAATGAAGATTCCGCTAGCAGTAAACAGGTATAATATGAGTAGAAGCAAAGGAATGATGATCGGCAGCACAGATTCAACTGAATCAAGCCAAGTGGAAATTTCCTGATTATCTCCCTCCAGAACTGAATAAGGAGAGGATTGCACATTGCCTCCGGATACGAAAACCAGATCAGACTTCAAAAGTGCGACAGCCTCATCAGATTCTGCAGCTACCTTTTCCGGGGTCAAGGCTCCCGTGCCATCCACAAAAATTTGATATCCGTTTTTATTCAGGCTAAATGGCTCATCTTCTTCAGTCGTCAACGTGCCATTTTTGATTTCAAAAGCCGGTAAGTCTTCGGATACTGTTTCGTGCATGGCATCTATCCCGTCAACTATCATTGTACCGAAATAATAAGCTGAAGGGAGAAAGGCGATGAGACTTATAAAGAAAACGTATAAAATCGTTTTCCCGATACCTTGATTTTGAAAGGAAGCGATATCTTTAGGAGAAAATATGCTAACCCATAGTTGTTTGAATATGTTCAATGTTTTCAGCACCTATCTTTATAAGATTCCTAACCAATTTTAACTATATGGGAAAAATAAAACAACCTGTATTCAGCTTCATTGGTTTCAAACAACAGTTATGAGGTAATTATGGAGAGATAAATCAAATTATAAATTAAATGAGAAAGGGGCTTTTGAGATATGGACACACTATTTTGGATAATAATCACCCTCATGTTCATAATGGGATTTGTCGGTCTGATTTTTCCAATCATCCCAAGTGTTTTGTTCATTTTTGGCGGAATATTGTTATATGGACTTTTTTATTCTTTTGAACCTTTTGGCTGGTTTTTCTGGACGGTCCAAATTTTATTCGTCATCCTTTTATTCGCAGCCGATTATATTGCCAACATGGTCGGGGTCAAAAAGTATGGCGGCACGAAAGCGGGGATATGGGGCAGTACGATTGGGCTCCTGGTCGGGCCATTCGTGATTCCATTCGTCGGAATTTTGATAGGTCCATTCATCGGGGCATTCCTGGCAGAGATCCTGGTACATAAACAAGACCCTGTTACTGCTTCCAAAATCGGCCTAGGTTCCGTTGTAGGCTTTATAAGCAGCGTAATCACAAAAGGCATCATTCAGCTTCTGATGATAGGATATTTTATATTCGTGGTATTCTCATAGGAAAAATAATCGAAAAATGAAAAATTGAGGCATATGGTTTGAAACGGTTACAAAAATTTGATACTCTATTGCTAGCGAGCTTTAGGTATCTTTCGAGAACTGAAGCCCTCAAAAAAACAGCTTACATAGGGAGGAATTTTATTATGGCTTTTGAACTTCCACAATTACCGTATGCATATGATGCATTAGAACCACACATCGACAAAGAAACAATGAACATTCACCACACTAAACATCACAACACATATGTGACAAACCTGAACAATGCGCTTGAAGGCAACCAAGAACTTCTAAGCAAAAGCGTAGAAGAAATCGTCGCTAACCTTGACGCAGTACCTGAAGCTGTTCGTACAGCTGTACGCAACAATGGTGGCGGACACGCTAACCACACTTTATTCTGGGAAATCCTTTCACCTAACGGCGGCGGACAACCAACTGGTGAATTAGCGGATGCCATCACTTCAAAATTCGGAAGCTTTGACAGCTTTAAAGAAGAGTTCGCTAAAGCGGCTACTACTCGTTTTGGATCTGGCTGGGCTTGGCTTGCAGTCAACAATGGCGAGTTGGAAGTAACAAGTACACCTAACCAAGACAATCCATTATCAGAAGGTAAAACACCGCTACTTGGATTGGACGTTTGGGAGCATGCTTACTACTTAAACTACCAAAACCGCCGTCCTGAATACATCAATTCTTTCTGGAATGTTGTAAACTGGGATGAAGTTGCAAAACGTTACAGCGCTGCAAAATAATTTTAATCAACTAACAAAAGACGGGAATTCCCTTTTCAGGGAAGCCCGTCTTTTTTTGTTTCTTTTATCCGAACGGGAATATGAAAGAAAAAAAATAAAGGCAACTCGTATTGCTTGTTTCGATGAAAGAAACTCACGGAGTAAAAGCTGCGAATTTAAGAGAAACGCACAAATTCACGAGTAAAATCATCAAATTCACGAGTAAAAGCTCAAAACTCACGAGTAAAAGCCCAAAACTCACGAGTAAAAGCCCAAAACTCACGAGTAAAAGCCCGAAATTCACGAATAACACTCCAATTCCTGAGTAAAAGCTCAAAATTCACGAATAAAAGCATCGATTGACGAGTAAACACCCCAATTCATGAGTGAAAACTCGAAATACACGAGTAAAAGTCCGAATTCACGAGTGAATACCCCAAATTCATGAACATCCCCTTCGTCTCCCAATCGAAGAGTTTTCTTTATACTGTTCTTGATTTAAAGGGAAAAGATTTTAAGGAAAACAGTATAAGGGCAACTACTTTTCTGTCATCGCCATCCTGGCTCGCCAATCGAAGAGTTTTCTTTACACTGTTCTTGATTTAAAAGGAAGGGCTTTAAGGAAAACAGTGTAAGTGCAACTACTTCTCTGTCTTCGCCAATCGAAGAGTTTTCTTTATACTGTTACTGTTCAAGTTCAGAAGGAAAACAGTATAAGGGCAACTGCTTCTCTGTCATCGCCATCCTGGCTAGCCAGTCGAAGAGTTTTCTTTACACTGTTCTTGATTTATCAGGAAGAGCTTTTAAGGAAAACAGTATAAGGGCAACTACTTCTCTGTCATCGCCATCCTGGCTCGCCAATCGAAGAGTTTTCTTTATACTGTTCTTGATTTAAAGGGAAAAGATTTTAAGGAAAACAGTATAAGGGCAACTACTTCTCTGTCTTCGCCAATCGAAGAGTTTTCTTTACCTTTTTTTACATAAATTCTTTTGTTTTTTCAAACACTAGAGTGGAATTTAAAGGAGAGTTAAAACAATGGGTATTTTAGAGAGATGGTTGGGTGAAGCGGGCGGGAAGAAGGATTTGCACCTCCTTTTGTTTATTGGCGGGCTGTACAGCCTAAGTATTGCTTTATCCAATACATTCGTTAATGTGTACTTGTGGAAACAATCCGGTCAAATTGTTGATATTGCCGTATATAATCTAACCGTGGTGCTTTTTCAACCGCTTACTTTTGTCTTTGCCGGCAGGCTCGCGAAAAAGGTTGACCGAATCATTGTTTTGCGTCTGGGTGTTATCTTTTTGGCCCTGTTTTATTTATCGGTCCTATTGGTCGGCACACGGGCAACGGATTTCCTTTGGTTGCTTGGTGGACTGTTAGGAATCGGTTATGGGTTTTATTGGCTTGCCTATAATGTCTTGACTTTTGAAATAACTGAACCGGAAACCAGGGATTTCTTCAATGGGTTTTTAGGGATTTTATCATCCATTGGGGGAATGGTCGGTCCGATTCTTTCAGGGTTCATCATTTCGAGGCTTGAGAAATTCACGGGATATTCCATTGTATTCGGGCTGTCTTTGCTATTGTTTTCCGTTGCGGTTTTTCTTAGCTTTTCGTTAAAAAGACGTCCGGCTCATGGCAGGTACTGCTTCTTTAGGATATTGCAGGAACGGAAAAATAATCGGAATTGGCTCTTGATCACTCGTGCTCACTTTTTTCAAGGGATACGAGAGGGCACATTCATGTTCATCATTTCGATTACCGTTTTCATTCAGACGGATAGTGAACTTGCCTTAGGGAGCTATGGTCTGTTAAATTCGGCGATATCATTCGTTGCGTATTTTTTTGCTTCACGATATATAAAACAGCCGATGCGCAAAAAGGCGATACTTATTGGAGGAATCCTGTTGTATGCAGGGGTCTTATTGATTGCATTTGATATCACATTCGGGAAGCTTCTCATTTATGGGGCAATTGTCGCAACCGCTTATCCTATTCTTTTGGTCCCATATATATCACTGACCTATGATATTATAGGCCGGGCTTGGAAAGCAGCTGAAATGAGGATTGAATATATCGTTGTCCGGGAATTGTTCGTTCATATTGGAAGGATTGTATCCATATCAGGATTCATACTTTCCGTCATGTTATTCGACCTAAAGCAATTACTGCCGATTTATCTGTTGATCGTCGGGGCAGGGCATACCGTGATATATTGGTTTGTACGGAAAATCGATATCATTGACCAAGATTGAAAAGAGGCCTTAGAGGCCTCTTTTCAATATACATGACTTACGGTTGTAGGATTTATGAGCCGTAAGTCACTTTTTATGTAAAGTTCGTTAGATGTTTAATATTTCTAGAACACTAAGGTAGAAAAAAAGACAAATGTTCTATAGAATAGTATAGGATCTATTATGACTATGTAAAAAGGATGTGTGGCTTAGTGTGAATAAAAAGAAAAAGAAAAAGACGCATGTGCCTTTCAGATTGAATATTCTTTTCTTTTTAGTGTTTGTTTTGTTTTCCGCTTTAATTTTACGCTTGGGTGTTGTACAGATTGTTTATGGTGATGATTACCGGCGTGAGATTGAAAGAACAGAGGAAGTGACCGTGAATAATTCGGTGCCCCGTGGGAAAATGTATGACCGTAATTTAAAACTTATGGTCGATAACCAACCACTGGATGCAATTACATATACACGAAAGCAAGGTACGAAACAAACAGAAATGGTGGAAACGGCTGAGAAACTCGCGAAGTTGATCGAAAAGGAAACGGACAAAGTGACTGAACGCGATAAAAAGGATTTTTGGATTTTGAAGAATCCAAAGCTGGCCGAGAAAAAGATTACCGATAAAGAGCGGAAAAAAGTGGAAGAGGGCGAGATGGAAGAAAGTGATTTGTATAAGCTTCAGCTTGATCGGATTACTGAAGAAGAAACAAAGCTTTCGAAAAAGGATCTTGAAGTTCTTGCCATCTATAGGGAATTTGCAAGCGGATATGCCCTTACCCCGCAAATTGTGAAAAACAAGGAAGTAACAAAAGAAGAATTCGCCAAGGTGAGTGAAAACCTTGATTCGCTCCCAGGGGTCGATATATCAACAGATTGGGACCGTTTTTATACATATAATAAAACACTTAAATCTGTATTGGGTAAAGTTTCTTCATCTGAAGAAGGGTTGCCTAGCGAAAGCCTGGACTACTACCTCGCACGTGATTACAGCCGGAATGACCGTGTAGGTAAGAGTTATATTGAGGCGCAATACGAAGATATCCTTCAAGGGCAGAAAGCGAAAGTAAGGAATGTGACCGATAAATCAGGAAATGTCGTCGATTCTGAAGTGATTTCTGAAGGTTCACGGGGAAAAGATCTTATATTGACAGTTGATATGGATTTACAGCTTGCTACTGAGGAAATCATTGAGAAGCAATTGATTGCCAAGAAAAAAATGGGTAACACCAAATTCTTGGACAGGGCCTTTGTCGTCATGATGGATCCCGATACAGGGGAAGTGTTGACGATGGCTGGCAAGAAATATGAGAAGGACCCAAAAACGGGGAAATCCTCCATTGAGGACTTCGCATTAGGAAATATCACGACTTCCTATACGATGGGTTCTGCGGTTAAAGGTGCTACGGTTTTAACCGGTTATCAGCAAGGTGCGATCCAGCCTGGTACGTACTTTTACGATACGAAGTTGAGAATTAAAGGTACACCGCCCAAAGGTTCATATAGTGACTTCGGGAACATAAATGATTTGACCGCATTGAAGGTATCTTCGAACGTTTATATGTTCAGAACGGCCATTAATATTGCAGGTGCACATTATGTGCCGAATGAACCTTTGAACATTAGTTCAGGCGCGTTTTCGACCATGCGTAATTCATTTGCCCAATTTGGCTTGGGTGTCCGCACGGGAATTGATCTTCCTAATGAAATGAGCGGATTCAAAGGTTCCGAAGTATCTCCAGGTAAGCTGCTTGACCTTGCTATCGGACAGTATGATACGTACACACCGATGCAGCTCGTGCAATATGTTTCAGCGATTGCGAATGGCGGTAACCGCATGAAGCCGCATATGGTTAAGGAAATCCGCGATCCGGTTGATAATAATGAGGAATTGGGACCTGTTGCCGAAGACGTTTCACCGACTGTCCTTAATCGTCTTGATATGAAGGAAGAATGGGTTGAACGTGTTCAGAACGGTTTTGAGAAAGTTGCGATGGAACAAGGCGGAACGGCCTATACCTACTTTGGGAATAAATCGTATACAGTGGCAGCTAAAACCGGGACGGCGGAAGCATTCTATGACGGCCCGAACCGGATGAATTATAGCGAGCCCCAAGAAACGATGAACATCACGCTTGTTGGTTATGCCCCAGCTAAAAATCCTGAGGTCGCTTTTGCGGTCGTTGTGCCGTGGGCATATCAAGGACATTCGGGCCATAGCATGAGTAAAGAAATAGGTGAAGAAATCATGGATACTTATTTCGAACTGAAAAAAGAACGGGCTAAGAAGGAAAATACCGAAACCTCGACCGATTTGAAGGTGGAGAATGGTAAAGACGTTCAAAAAGAGCAGGCTGAAATAAGAAATAGTCAGGAAAATGAATAAAAAGTTATAAAACACGCTTCTGGGTTAAACCAGAAAGCGTGTTTTTTTGTTCATAAAATAAAATTGCTCAGTGATGCTATCAGTATGCCTCGAGATTTGCACTTTCCCTTTATGGAAGAGATTTATAATTACATCAGTTGGAGTAATTTCCCGCACATGTAAACACCCCTTAGGCACAAAATAAAAGAGTGATTTAAAGACTTTGACTACCTTTACAAAATAAACACAATTATTTACTGAATATTTACAAATGCTTTAAACGGAATTTACAGTCTGAAAGTATGATGTGAGAGTAGGACAAAATATTCATATAAAATTCTTAGGGGGATTTACAAATGAGACGTTTCAAATTTATGGCTATGACCGCAGTAATGGGTGGAGTAATCGCAGTGACAGCTGGATGTGGATCTAATGATACTTCAAACAGCGGTAAAGGAAATGAAGCGGCTTCAGATCAACTCAAGGGCGAAGTTATTACGGATGGTTCTTCAACGGTCTTTCCGATCATGGAGGCAGTTGCGGAAGAATATATGGCTACACAGCCTGATGTGAAGGTTTCAGTGGGATCGTCAGGAACAGGTGGGGGATTCAAGAAATTCATCGCTGGTGATACGGACCTAGCCAATGCATCCCGCCCGGTGAAAGAAGAAGAAACTGCCTTACTTGATGAAAAGGGTGTTGAATATACAGAATTGAAACTGGCATTTGACGGTATTTCAATCGTTGCCAATAAAGATAATGATTTCATCGATTCACTAACAGTTGAAGAACTTCAAAAACTGTGGATTGATAATGGAAAGGTGAAGAAATGGTCTGATATACGTCCTGAATGGCCGAACGAAGAAATTAAATTCTACTCTCCGGGAACAGATTCAGGAACATATGATTATTTCAATGAAGTGATCCTTGAAGAAAAACCAATGGTGGAAAATGCTACGCTTTCAGAAGACGATAACGTTCTTGTACAAGGTGTAGAAGGTGATAAAAATGCGATTGGATTCTTCGGTTATGCCTACTACTCTGAAAATAAAGATAAGTTAAAGATCATTTCCATCGACAACGGCAAAGGTGCTGTAGAGCCAACGCATGAAACGATTAAAAGTGGGGAGTATGCACCATTGTCACGTCCACTTTACACATATGTAGCTAATAAGTCGGTAGCTGAAAAAGAACAAGTTGCAGATTATACTCAATTCGTCATTGAAAATGCAGGAGAGCTTGCAGAAGAAGTGGGTTATATCAGCCTGCCGGAAGAAGAGTACCAGAAAGATCTTGATAAATTGAAAGAATTGGAAAAATAAACGATATTACAGGCTATTTAAATCCCGCCTTGACTCGATTAAGGCGGGGGTAACAGCTTGTAAATCCAAATATTGCGTGTCTGAAATGGAGGATGCAAGTTGGAACTTAGAAAAACAGAAACCTATTCTGTACAGCAAATGATTCTGGAAAAGAAAAGTAAGAAAAAAATCAATATGGAAAAAGTCATACCTAAGCTTTTGTTCCTTACGGCGGCAATTTCCGTTTTTACTACAATCGGGATCATCCTGACCCTTATTTTTGAAACATTCATCTTTTTTGACAGAGTATCCATCGTCGAATTTTTTACGGAAGCTAAGTGGCTGCCATTTGCATCTTCACCTTCCTATGGGATTATGCCCCTTATTGTTGGAACGTTGAAGATAACAGTCATAGCAGCGGTGGTTGCAGTTCCAGTAGGACTTGCAACAGCCATTTTCTTGAGTGAATATGCATCAGAGAAAACACGGAGAATCATCAAGCCGATTTTAGAAGTTTTAGCTGGGATTCCTACTATCGTTTATGGCTTTTTTGCCTTAACTTTTGTAACACCGGTTTTGCGGGATTTATTTCCTTCCCTTGACATGTTCAATGCACTGAGTCCTGGAATCGTTGTAGGTATCATGATCATGCCGATGATAGCTTCTTTGTCGGAAGATGCCCTAGTATCAGTGCCGAAGTCGATTCGCGAAGGTGCGTATGCTTTAGGAGCAACGAAACTTGAAACGACAATTAAAGTGGTATTGCCAGCCGCCATTTCTGGAATTGTGGCATCCATCGTTCTTGCTTTATCCAGAGCGATCGGGGAAACCATGATTGTGAGTGTTGCCGGTGGCTCGACCCCAAATATGAGCATGGATGTCACTTCATCGATTCAAACGATGACCGCTTATATCGTACAGGTCAGTTCGGGAGATGCAGGGTATGGGACAACGATTTACTACAGCATATATGCGGTTGGAATGACACTGTTCGTCTTTACGCTTGTCATGAATTTACTGGCGCAGTTCATCTCTCGCAAGTTCAGGGAGGAATATTAAGTCATGAAACTGATAAACAAAAGTCATGTTGCAAAAAAAATGCCTGCTAGGCTTGCTGTTAACACGATTTGTAAAGGATTATTCTTCTTGGCAACATTGGTTGGCCTCCTCGTATTGGCCATCTTATTTTATCGGATATTCACTCAAGGAATTGGTAGTCTGAATGGGGATTTCCTTCAGAATTTCGCTTCCAGGAAACCTGAAGAGGCTGGTATAAAAGCAGCGCTGATCGGTTCAATATGGTTGATGGTAGTGGTGGCCCCGGTTTCCCTGCTCCTCGGTGTTGGAACGGCCATTTATTTAGAGGAATATGCGAGGAAGAATTGGATCACCACTTTTATCAAAGTGAATATTTCCAATCTGGCAGGTGTCCCGTCAATAGTATTTGGACTACTGGGCTTAACGGTTTTCGTTCGTGCTCTTGCCTTGGACCGGTCCATATTGGCAGCGGGCCTGACCATGAGCCTACTCGTTCTCCCGGTCATCATAGTCTCTGCACAGGAGGCCATACGTGCCGTACCTCGTGATTTAAGGGAAGCTTCGTTTGGAATGGGTGCAACAAAGTGGCAAACCATTTTGAAAGTGGTCCTGCCTGCTGCGATACCTGGCATTTTAACTGGAGGAATACTTGCTTTGTCACGGGCAATCGGTGAAACGGCGCCATTGGTGGTGGTTGGCATACCAATGTTCATCGCCTTTTTACCTCAAACGGTCATGGATACATTTACAGTGCTGCCAATGCAAATCTATAATTGGACATCTCGTCCGCAGGAGGAATTCCAGCAGGTTGCTGCCGCGGGAATCATCGTTTTACTCATCCTGTTAATATTCATGAATTCAATAGCGGTTATAATTCGAAATAAATTCCAGAAAAGATACTGATAGGAGGAAGGAAGCATGAATATGACCTTAACGAGAGAAAAAGAGTCACCGGCTATCGAAATCGATAATGTCGGATCAGCTGCCTTGACGGAAAAGGTGTATGAAACATCCAATCTTAATTTATGGTATGGAGAAAACCATGCTTTGAAAAATATTAATCTGGATATGCACCAAAATGAAGTGACGGCCATCATAGGGCCTTCAGGATGTGGGAAATCCACCTACATTAAAACACTGAACCGAATGATAGAACTAGTCCCGGATGTGAAAACGACAGGACAGATTAAATATAGGAACCGGAATATCCTTAATCAGTCCTATAAGGTGGAAGATTTAAGGACACAGGTGGGGATGGTCTTCCAAAAGCCTAATCCCTTTCCTAAATCCATTTATGAAAATGTTGTATATGGACCAAAGATCCATGGAATTAAAAATAAAAAAATTCTTGATGAGATAGTTGAAAAGAGTTTAAAAGGGGCAGCCATTTGGGATGAAGTGAAAGACCGTCTGCATGAAAATGCATATGGGCTTTCAGGTGGACAGCAACAGCGACTTTGTATTGCCAGATGTTTGGCAATCGAACCAGATGTCATTCTAATGGATGAACCTACTTCTGCCCTTGATCCGATATCCACGTTGAAAATAGAAGAATTGGTCCAGGAACTGAAAAAGGATGTCAGCATCATCATCGTTACCCATAACATGCAGCAGGCAGCACGTATCTCTGATAGAACAGCCTTCTTCTTAAATGGGGAAGTCATCGAATATTCTGATACAAATACCATCTTCTCTAATCCGAATGATAAAAGAACAGAAGATTACATTACCGGACGTTTCGGTTAAGAGAAAAGGAGATGCGATAATGATCGTTCGTGAAAATTTCGAGCTTCAATTGAAAGAGCTGCAAGAGAAAATCGTGAAGTTGGCTAATTTAGCTTCAGGTGCCATATCAAAATCATATGCCGCACTGGAAAGCAATAATGTAGATGAGGCTCTTGAAGTTATTGATGATGATACAATAGCTGATTTACTGGAAGAGGAAATAAATGACTTTGCGATTTTACTGATTGCTAAGCAACAGCCGGTTGCGATTGATTTAAGGCGTATCATTGCTGCCATAAAAATCGCCTCGGATATTGAAAGGATGGCGGACTTTGGTGTGAATATCGCCAAATCGGCGATCCGAATCGGTGACCAGCCATTTATTCTGCCTTTAACACCATTAAAGCAGATGCATGATATTACATTAAAGATGATTCGACTTTCAATAGAAGCATTTGAGAAGGAAGATGTTGTTCTTTCAAGAGAAATCATTGAAATGGATGATGAGGTTGATCGCTTTTATGGAGAAATGATTCGAAGTCTCCTTCGCCTTTCAGATGAAAAAAACCTTCAGCAGGTTACGCAGCTTTCCCTAATTGCTCGATATTTGGAAAGGACAGCGGACCATACAACGAATATCGCAGAGAATATTTATTTCCTTGTAAGAGGGAGATATATCAGCAGGAATGAATGAACCTATCCTAATTGAAAAAAGAGAGGCTTTTTCTCGGACATCGTCCATTTAAAAGTCTCTCTTATTCATTAATGTGTCAAAGTATTGGCCAATTGTCTATATGTCATATTATTCGTAACAACAAACTCGCCGATTTGTATTTTTTTCGAGAAATAACGGTCATTCATGTAAGCTTTAAATTCATCAGCATCATCGATGATTTTTTCCTTGGAAAGGCGATCGGCAATCTCGGCTGTGGTCATATTCGTTTTCACTTTAATTATATAGGTAACGATGGAAGGTGCCTCTTTTGAAGCTTCCTTCTCCATTAGAACCTTATCCGGATCCTTTGGTTGGACGGTCTTTATAGCTTCCTCGGTAGGAAGTGTAACGACGAATCCCTTCTTTACGAGCAATTCCTTAGCTTCCTCCGCAGTGGGAGTGGTGCCTTCGAACTTTCCGGTGCCATAATAAAAGGCAGCAAAGATTGTTGTTGTAAAAATGATGCCGGCGGAAAGACCTTGCAGTCTTGCTTTGTTCATTTTCATTCACCCCGCAATCTTTGCTGCTCGATCACTGAAATGGTTTGTTCCTTCGTTAACGAGGATTGTCTAGCGATCTGGTCCAAAGTGAGACCTTGACTATATAAAGATAGAACCTGGCTTTTTAGAATCTTATGTATGGGTTCGATATCATTGGAAGTGACAGATGATTGATCCTTTACAGAGGGAACAGTGGCGTCCTGGATAACGAATTCCTCTTCAAGAACCTTCACCTTCTTCTTTAATTGGTAGATATCCTGCATATACGTTAGTGTCATCTGTTCTAAATCTTCTTCTAATTTGGCAACTTTATCTTTACCGAAAAAGGAAATGATGAGAAGGACGATCGCTAATGAAAAAAGAAGGACGATAAGTGTTTCCATGTTTTCACCTCAGAAGCTAATTTTCGACAATATACTTATATTTTACACATATTCGAAAAAAATTGGGGATTTTCATATTTTTATATTTTCGGAAGTAGGCAGTAAACTTTATTTATTGTCTGTTTTTTTTCAAATATTGTCGAAAAGCGATGTGACCGTCGTTGATGAAAAAAAATTAGGCATGAAAATGGGAAAAAAACCTTTGAGAGATAACGTACATAAAATTCGACAAAATGTGTTTATTGTCCATCAGCCAATTCAGTGCTAACATAAAGATAGAATAAATCGAAAAAACGAAATATTTTGAATTGTTAAAAATCAACGAACCTATAAGAAAATGGTGTGCAGAATTTAAAGTGGATAGTTTCACTGTCAGCGCCTAACGATAAGTAATATAAAGATAAAAGAAGGGGAAGGGATGATTATATGAATTCGCTATTCGCTTATATGCCACAGGATAACCAGGAATTATTTCGTAAGGGATTAAAGGCTGGATTATGGATGGATGAGAGTTTTGATTGGTATCCTGAGGAGGATATGATGAGTCATCCTAATGGAGAGATCCGGACACTTTCACAGACGTATACCCAAGGGCAGGTGACCTTTTCGAAGTTCACGATCAGGAATACCTCATTCGAGACCAAGCGCCCAAAAGTGTTTTTTCACTATGAAAACGCTTTCGAAAGGCAGGCGGTGGCTTTTTACAGCCCGAATGAACGGGCGATTTTACATGTAGCCCCTCAATCGATTGCCTTATTGGGTGGATTGGTGAAAGGAAAAAGCATCTCTCAATATTGCATCCAAGGTAAGGGAAGCCTTTATCAAGAAGGATGCTTCAAATCATTGAAAGAAGGTCTGCTCGCTTATTCACCGCTCGCCAAAGGGGAAGTTACCAGTGTGTTTACACTAGAAACGGAAATCTTACCGAAAGAATGTGTGGAAGCTGTGGCTTGGGTCATTCATGCCGAAACGAAAGAAGAAGCGAAAGTTATAAATAATCAACTCCTCCTGACGATGCAAAACATAAACAATTAAGAATACGAAAAAGTTATGTTGGATTTCCCGAAAAAAATACTAGCAATTCGCATTGAATAATGATATTATAGAAAAGTCCTATGTGAAAATGTCAATATGTTTGGAGGGAAATACACAATGCGCGTGAATATTACATTAGCTTGCACTGAATGTGGAGACCGTAACTATATTTCTAAAAAAAATAAACGTAACAATCCAGACCGTCTTGAGCTTAAAAAATACTGCTCAAGAGAAAAACGCAGCACGACTCACCGTGAAACAAAGTAAGCAACAGGATTTTTCCTGTTGTTTTTTTTATGCATTTCTTTAAGTCCTTCTTTTCTCTCTTTCCTTTAGTGAATATTTTCACCAGAATGCACGAATGATTCGGCGAGTTCCGACAACGTATTTTCGTAAATGGACAAATATTATGAGATAATGATAGAAGTAGACTAAAGGAGTCGGAAGAGATGAGAGAAAACAAGAATAAGCTCCGTCAAGAAGTTAGGTCCCGTTTAATGGAGCTGACTAAAGAGGAACATGAAGAACTATCCAACAGAATCGCTGAAAACCTATTTGCATTGGAGGAATGGAAAAATGCTGATACCATTGGCATCACCATCTCCATTCCGCCTGAAGTCCCAACGGTACGGATCATCGAACAAGCATGGAGCGAAGGAAAAGTAGTGGCTGTACCAAAATGTGATCCCGAAAAAAAGACAATGGAATTCAAAAAAATTTCGTCCTTCAATCAGCTCGAGTCTGTTTATTACGGATTGCTGGAACCAGTGGCTGAAACAGCCAAGGCCTGCAAAGAGGAATTGGACGCATGATCGTACCCGGTCTTGCTTTTAACAAGGAAGGGTTTCGCCTAGGCTTTGGAGGGGGCTATTATGACCGTTTCCTATCTAATTACCGAGGAGATACATTGGCCCTTACATACGAGCTTCAATTAACGGATGAGCTCCCGATAGAGGTACATGATCTAGCGGTGGGCAAACTCATTACCCCATCCAGGGTTATACGCACGTACGCCCATTAAGAAGAAGTTCATTAATTATCACTTTTAGCTCATAAAAATCCTATCCTGTATCACACTATTGATAGGAGGGATTGTTATGCTTCGATTAATTATTCAAATCTTCTTGGTTGGTTTAGCTGTTTATGCAGGTTACAAAAACCGGTACCGCCTGATAAATGTTGCGCTGTCCAACGGCATATTGAGAAGATTTCTTGTGACTAAATCCTTGGATATGCCAATGTTCAGGGATAAAATGATGCAAAGCATGTTCACTCAGACCAAATGAGGATGCCGACATCATGAAAAGGGAACCTGACCAGGGGTTCCTTTTTTTATTTTTTAGGAGCGGGAAAACAGTCTCCTTTTTTACTTTTTACATGATTTCGTCTATAGTTTTAATTAAAGAACAGGAATTTTAGAAGCTTAAGTTTTATTGGAAAGTGGGGAAGGCATTGGGATTTAAAGAGGATTATTTTTTTTGGGAAACCATAAGGGAGTTGTCTGCCCATTACGATTATCGAATGATCACAGTCACGGAAAACCATCAGGAGATTTGGCTTGAGAGCGATAAGAATAAGGAGTTTCCAGTCATAAGACTCATCCGCCATGATTTGGATTGGGCTAATTGGCTGAAACGCGATATCGAGCGAACATTGCAGAATGGGGAAAGAATCAGAAGGAAATTATACAAAAAGCCCATAAACATATTAAGTATCTATGTTAGTAAATTCGCCCCGGTCGATGATCATGACTTTAGTTCACGGGTGGCCTCCTTTAAAAAAACGAATGTCAACACGTTCCTTCTAACTTGTGAGAACTTTCATGATTCGTTGCAAAACCTTGAACATGTTTTGAAAAAACCACTTTCAATTCAAGTTCTTGAGGAAAATGAAATAGATGAGGAAAAGGTTCTTACAGTAAAGAAGAACGCCATCTCGGAGTCAGTCAAAAAGGCTAAGGCCGAACAGAAGGTATTCCAAAATGCCAATAAGCCATTCTTTACATATATATTCATGGCGGTACAAATAGCAGTGTTCATCTTGATGGAGTTTAATGGGGGCAGCACCAATTCCAAGACTTTGATTGAGTTTGGCGCTAAATTTTCCCCTTATATCATCCAAGGGGAATGGTGGCGGTTCTTTACACCGATGATCGTCCATATTGGGTTCATTCATTTACTGATGAATACATTTTCGCTGTATTTGATTGGTGCTGAAGTTGAAAGGATTTATGGTAATGCCAGGTTCCTTTTCATCTATATATTCGCTGGTTTCGCTGGAACCCTAGGCAGCTTCATCATGACCCCGAACCTTTCCGCAGGAGCGAGCGGAGCCATTTTTGGCTGTTTTGGGGCACTTCTGTACTTTGGCATCGTCTATCCGAAATTATTCATGCGCTCGATGGGCTCATCGGTGATCGTGTTAATCATCATTAACTTAATATATGGTTTCACCGTTTCGGGAATTGACAATGCAGGGCATATCGGAGGTTTGATCGGAGGGTTTTTGGCTGCTGGAGTGGTACAGCTGCCAAAATCCAGGAATATCTTTCGGCAGCTGGCTTTTCTGATCGGGACGGTAATACTGACCTATTCCCTGCTGCAATTTGGTTTCAATCATCAGGAAAGTGCAGCTATCGATGATAATACCATGGCAATGCTGGCCCAAAAGTATATTGATGATGATGAAGAGGATAAGGCGGAAGAGATGCTATTCAAATATGTGGAGTCAAATCCTGATGCACCGCTATCGCTCTTTATGCTCGGAAATTTATCTTTTGATAAAAAGGACATAAACAAGGCCAGGGATTATTATGAAAAAGCGATTGAAAGTAATCCGGATTTGCATGAAGCCCATTACAATCTTGCCTTGGTCTACATGAATCTCGAATCATTCGGTCAAGCTAAAGAGCAAGCTGATAAGGCTATTGAGCTTGCCCCGGATAATAAGTCATACACTAAACTACTGGAAGAAATCGAAAAGCAACTATAACTTTTGACGCAGCATGATTGGGGTACCGTCTTTCAGGGTAAACAAGACAAGTATTTCCCTTTGATTCTTCGCCATAAGCAATAGGGGGATGGTGCTACCTTGTGGACTCACAGTGGAGCCATCCTCCTTTTTTACTCCCAACACATAATTTTTGTATAGTCCTTCCCATAGTTTTCCCACAATTTCTTCCCGTTTGAATTGGGGGAAGGCAGCAAGCCATTGATTTTTCTTTGAAGGCAGATCTGTTAAAGAAATGATTTTGTACTGATCAAGATTAACCTGAAAGGCTTCCCCGGCTTTCTCCAAACCATTTCGAACCGTTTGATCTGTCAAGCCGTCCAGCGTTTTTTTCCACTGAATCTGTTCTTCTGAAAGGGGGCGGTGGAAAAATTGAAAAACCGGTGTCGTTACTGTATAGAGTTTATCTTTACTGAGCTGCTGGGCACTGGTGAAAATGGTGTCACTTGGATGAACCTCGGCATAATGAAACGTTACAGCTTCATAACGCCCACTTTCGGATTCTTTATATTTCGCTTTTTGAGAGAGTTCTTGTTTATTTTGGCGCCAATTTTTTAAAGCTCCAGCCAATTTTCCATTTTTGTATAAAAGCGATACGTCCTGACGTAAGTAAGCAGGCTGATCCAACGTAGAATCCACCCTCCAAGTGATGGTATAGGTGGAATTCCCGGTACCTTTAGGTGTCAGGTTGGTGGAAGCATGTTCAAAATGGAGCGAGGAATCGATGGGAAAAAAAATGATGGTTTCCTCTGTCCGTTTATGATTTGATAAATAAAGGATGACAAAAATGGTGGTTAAAACCAAAAAGACGGTATACTTCAATTGTACTTTCATTTTTCCCCTCCGTTTTCACGCGTGATGAATGGTTTAAAATCATTAAGCTGTTAAATCAAATCAAAGGAGTCCACATTCTTGATATTTCATCATATGAATACAGTTGGACATGTATGAGGGGGATGGGGAAATTATCAAAAGAGGAAATGGGCGCTTGTTACAAAGGTGCTGATTCGATATACTTTCCTAAAGAAAAGAATAAAGAGGTTTACTATGAAAACATATTATGATCTTCAACAATACTTGAAAAGATTTGGTACATTTATCTATATTGGCGATCGCTTAGCCGAGCTTGAACTGATGGAGGTCGAAATAAGGGAACTCCACCGTATGCAGATGATGGATACGAAAGATTATCAAATGGCGATTCTTTTAATCAGGCAGCAATTGTCTCTTGAAAGGGAAAAACAGAAAAAAAATTGATAAAAAAAGGTGAGAATGATGGAAAAGTGGCTGATGGGTGTGGATTTAGGCGGTACAACTACCAAACTGGCTTTAATCAATTTATACGGAGAGATCATTCATAAATGGGAAATCAGCACGGACATCTCCGAAAAGGGAAAATACATTACGATTAACATAGCCAAAGCAATTGATGCGAAGCTCGTGGAACTTAATGAACCGAAGAGTAAGATAGTAGGGATAGGAATGGGTGCTCCCGGTCCTGTGAAATTTGTTAACGGTTCCATATATGAAGCCGTCAATCTTGGCTGGAAGGACTATCCTTTAAAAGATTTATTGGAGGTGGAGACAGCTCTTCCAGCTGTGATCGATAATGATGCAAATATGGCAGCTTTGGGAGAAATGTGGAAAGGTGCCGGTAATGGAGCCAAAGACCTTGTTTGTGTCACTCTCGGAACGGGTGTAGGAGGCGGAATCATCCATAATGGCCAAATCGTCCATGGTACCAGTGGAGCTGCTGGGGAAGTAGGGCATATAACGGTCGTAACGGACGGAGGGGCACCATGCAATTGCGGCAAGACTGGTTGTTTGGAAACGGTTGCTTCGGCAACGGGAATCGTCCGTATGGCTTTAGAAGCCTTGAATGCCGCCGATGAAAAGTCATTGCTTCAGCAGAAAGTAGAAGAGGGAAATACGGTTACTTCCAAACTGTTATTCCAATGCGCTGCAGCAGGTGATCCCTTGTCCAAAGCTGTGGTGGATAAGGTAGGCAATTACTTGGGGCTGGCACTATCACATGTTGGGAATGTCATGAATCCAGATAAAATCGTCATTGGCGGGGGCGTTTCACAAGCGGGAGACATTTTGCTTGATACCGTTCGTTCTGCATTCGAAAAGTATGCATTCAAACGGGTTAGTAAATCAACGAAAATCAGCCTGGCCACTCTAGGCAATGATGCAGGGGTAATAGGTGCAGCCTGGCTCATTAAAAGCCAAATGAATACGTGATTCCATGCTGCCCTCTGGCAATCAGGGTAATAAGAAAAAAAGATGGATCTTCAAAGATAGTTCCCCCCTTTTGAGGGGGAGAACCATGACCCATTATTGAGGCGCTCTGGATCGCAGCTCCAGCGCTTCTTCGATGAGGAGGGACCAGGATTGAAAAGGGTCTTCAAAAAACAGGGATATTCATTGTTTTGGGTCGTATTGATTTCACTTTGGCTTAAAACATATATCGCCTATAAAACAAGTTTTGAGATAGATATTGATAATTGGATCCAGGAGTTCATACTATTCATCAATCCTGTCAGTTTCCTTTTACTTATACTTGGCGTGAATCTATTTTTAAAAGAAAATAGACGGACAGCATATTTATTGATCATGAGTTTTTTCATCACCTTCGTCCTCTTTGCCAATCTTGTTTTTTTTCGCTTTTTCAATGATTTTTTAACCATTCCCGTTCTTTTTCAAACGAGCAATATGAACGACCTTGGAAGCAGTGTACATGAATTGATCAATCCGAGTGATCTATTGTATTTTGCCGATATTCTGTGCTTGATGCTTCTGCTGAAATACAAACCAAAAACATTCCATGAAAGTCGATACAATCCCCAGGACCGTAAATTCTTTTTGTTAATGGCTTTAGGAGTGACATTTTTTAACTTGGCTTTAGCAGAAGCGGCGCGTCCTGAACTCCTGACAAGAACGTTTGACCGCGAAATCCTCGTTAAGAATATCGGTACGTACCATTATCACCTCTATGATGCAATATTACAGACGAAATCATCAGCTCAACGTGCACTTGCTGATGGCAGTGAATTGTCGGAAATTGAAAATTATGTCCGTGCCAATCAAAAAGAAGTTAATGATGAACTTTATGGTCTGGCAAAAGGCAAAAATGTGATTCTTATATCATTGGAATCCACTCAAAGCTTTGTCATCAATAAAACTGTCAACGGGGAAGAAATCACTCCTTTTCTGAACCAATTCATTAAAGATAGCTATTATTTCAATAACTTTTATCACCAAACCGGCCAGGGGAAAACATCCGATTCAGAATTCATTATTGAAAATTCCCTCTATCCTTTAGGTAGAGGTGCAGTATTTTTCACTCATGCCCAAAATGAATACAAAGCCACACCTGAAATCTTAACGGAAAAAGGTTACTATACGGCTTCCTTGCATGCCAATAATAAAAGCTTTTGGAATCGTGACATAATGTACGATTCTCTTGGGTACCAACGGTTTTATGATAGTGATGAATACAAAGTGTCTGAAGGGAATTCCATCAATTGGGGTTTGAATGATAAATCGTTCTTCAAACAATCAATTTCTCACTTGAAGAGGATGCCTGAGCCTTTTTATGCCAAGTTCATAACGTTAACCAATCATTTTCCATTCACTTTGAATGAAGAAGACCGGACATTGGAACCTTACGATTCGAATTCCAAAACATTGAATCAGTATTTTCCGACCGTACGTTATACCGACGAAGCCTTGAAACAGTTTATCGGCGATTTGAAACGTAATGGATTATATGAGGATTCCATCATTGTTCTATACGGAGACCATTATGGAATTTCTGAAAATCACAACTCTGCCATGAGCCAGTTCCTTGGGAAGGAAATTACGCCTTTCGAATCCATCCAGCTTCAGCGTGTCCCGCTCATCATACATGTCCCCGGGCAGAAGGGAAAGACGATTTCCACCGTTGCCGGCCAAATTGATGTAAGGCCGACTCTCCTTCATTTATTGGGAATTGAAAATGATGATTATATTGAATTCGGCAAAGATCTATTTTCCGGAGAGAAATTAGAATTCACCGTTCTTCGCGATAGCAGTTTCATCACGAAGGATTACCTCTATACGATGGATACCTGCTATGATAAAAAGACCGGGGCGGCGACTGCAAAGGATTCATGTGAGAAGTATTTGGAAAAGGCAAAGCAGGAGCTTGATTACTCCGACAAAATCATTTACGGGGATTTGCTCCGATTTTATGAGCAGCCTTGAAAAAGGAAACCTGGTGCAATCCAGGTTTTTTCGCTTTTTCACGGAAATCAGTACCCCTTACAATTATGAAACAAGAGACTTCCTGAACATCTTTCTGTTTTTCCCTTCATAAAGATAAAACAATGAAAGGGGCGGAGGCTGAATGAAAGTTGTGAGCAGAAGCGGGGATGATTTGGCATACTACAGTCAATTGTTCCAAATTCCCCGGGTTTTGATTGAGGATGCCAATCCGGCCATTACTGGCGGTGTTTTGCCAAATGGCATCGAAGTACAGATACCTGGATACATTGTTCAGCAAGAGTCCCGGTTAGATATCGATTTTGCTGAAATCGCTTTACAATATCACCTGCCAATCGATGGGATAGTATTATTGAATCAAGATGGACAAAAGCCTTTTTCGATACCCGTCCGGGTGATGAATCCCGTGATAGTCACCGACAAGCCCTACGAATATCAATCACTTCTTGACGATCTTGATGTTCTATCTTGTCATTACCCCTTTATTAAGGTTGAATCGGTCGGAAAGAGTGTGCTGGGAAAAGAACTCCTTGAGGTAAGAATCGGTCAAGGTGAAAAGATCATACATTATAACGGTTCATTCCACGCTAATGAATGGATCACTACTGCGGTTTTGATGAAATGGCTGAATGATTTTCTGCTGGCCGTAACGAATGATCGTACACTTTGCGGAATGGACTGTATGCCGTACTACCGGGATATGTCCATTTCGATGGTTCCAATGGTGAATCCGGATGGAGTCGACCTTGTCCTAAAGGGGGAGGAGGCGGCAGAGGGGATGGTTGATGTTTTAAAAATAAATAATGGTAATCCTGCCTTTTATGCTTGGAAAGCCAATATCCGCGGTGTAGACCTGAATAACCAATATCCTGCTAACTGGGAGGTTGAAAAGCGCAGAAAGATTCCAAAAGCCCCTGCCCCGAGGGATTTTCCAGGAGAAACCGCGTTATCAGAACCAGAAGCATTGGCCATGAAGGAGCTGGCAATAAGACGGAATTTTGAAAGAGTGCTTGCACTTCACACCCAGGGAAAAGAATTCTATTGGGGATATGAGGGACATGAACCTGAACATGCAGCGAATGTTGCGAGGGAGTTTGAGGAGCGCAGCGGATATCGGGCCGTAAAATACGTTGACAGTCATGCTGGGTATAAAGATTGGTTCATTCAGGAATTCAAACGCAGTGGATTCACAATCGAACTGGGAAAGGGCATAAATCCGCTTCCGCTATCCCATTTGCCTGGTATATATGAAGATTCCGTCAAGATTTTGATGGCAGGGCTATATATGTGATGCATTCCCCCTAAGGAATATACTTCCAAAAAAAATATAAGATCATTATCCGCCACATTTTCTCTATTTTACTTTATAATGAAAGAGAGTAAGGATTCGATTGGTTAATCCTTACTCTCTTTCTAATGTCTCGCTCACATATGCCAGGCGTTTTAGTTTTGAAGTGGGAGGTGTGTGGAGATTAAAGTATCCAAAGCAGCACTTTGTATGCGGCTTTCCATTTGTAAGATGTTGTGTTTCGTCCCATTATTTATCTCCACTATCCTTCTTATCTCGGCTTGTGAGCCTTCCAAGGACCTTAGTAAACCCGTAAATGATTCGGAAAAAGAACACTCCCAATCTAACCAGGAAACTTCAGTAAGCAATTTAAAGGTCCCGACCGCAGAAACGGAAAAAATCGAAGCCATTTTTGGATGGCTGGATTCAAAAACCATTTTATATTCTGTGAAGCGGGATGGTAATGAATTATCCCAGTTGATGGCATGGAATTTGGAAACGAATGAAACTTCCGTTTTCTATCAGCCGGCTTTTGCGTTTTCTGAAGTATCGATCAGTCCGTCTGGTACGCATATTTTGTTGTCGTCCTTTACCTCTTCGGATAAAGCATCAATCACAATACTCGGTAAAACGGGGAATCCACTGTATTCCGTGGCGATCCCAGCCTATGAATTAGCTTATGAGTGGAATTCATTTAAAGATGGCCGGTTGTTTGTATCGAGCTTTTATGAAGATTGGACATACAGCAGTTATGTATTGAATCCAGATGAACAAACTATGGAAACTCTGGACTTTCCGCAGCCCTTTGCTCAATGGGCAAGTGAAAATGACTTGATGTTTTTGGATTGGGACAAAGAAGAACCTGCTTTGACGGCTCCCCTAGAAAAAAAAGCGCTGCATGGGGATGGGGCAGACAGCCTTATGCTCGATGTCATTCACTTTAAAAAAATGAAGCAAGCGCTGATGACGATTCAAGTGGAGACAGAAAAACAAGATCGGGGTACATATGCATTTTATGATCCAACAAACAAGCCGATCCACTCTTTTTCCGTGCCACTATTGAAAAGCTTTTCAGATTGGGTCATTCCATCCTATGATTTCATTGAAAAAAACAAGGAATTCATCACGTTTATTCCTAATGAATCAAAAGATGCGGACCAATATGAGGGAAGGTTTACCTTAACTAAATTAAATTGGGAAAAAGGCACACAAGAAGAATTGATGAAGGACATGGAAAATGAACCATTAAGCTGTTCGCTTGATGGCAACTTCTGCTTATATGGATATCAATTTGAGAAAATCATTGATATGAAAACCCATCAAATACAAAGATTGTTCAAACAAACATGATAACCTAAAACAAAAGCTCGCCGGATGGCGAGCTTTTTTCTTCAATGGGCAACAGGAAAACCGCTGTTGATGACTGTCATGACAGTGAACCAGCCAAACACGACTGCACTGCCGGCTGCAAAAATGAATCCTAAGAAGTTTCTCTTTTTTAATGAGGTAAACACAGCTGCTACTCCTAATATAGCCACAAGTCCGAAAACAACCATTAATATCATGTCAAAACCCCCTTTTTTCGTAATGAATACCTAATCCCTAATAATATACCCAGAGAATAAAGCAACTACCAAAAATATGTAGAAAAGATTGCATTTGTTAATATCTTAATATTTTTTCAATTATTTGTCGAGGTTTAATAGGTGACACTTCTATGACTTGAGTAAACTGGATTAACATTAGCAGCTTAATTAGTGTAAGATAAAGATAGAAAATCATATTGGAGTTGATGGAAATGAAATGGACACAAATTCCTCTAGGCCCGCTGCAAACGAATTGTTATGTAGTTTCCGATGGACAGGATTGCATCATTTTCGATCCGGGTGAAGAGCCACAGAAAATCATACAATACATACAAACAAAAAATTTAAAGCCTCTAGCGATTTTATTGACACATGCACATTTTGACCATATCGGTGCTCTGGATGCTATTCGGGACCATTATGGAATCCCTGCATATATTCATGAAAAAGAGGCCAAGTGGCTACTTGATCCCGCATTGAATGGTTCTCAAAACTGGTTCCCTGAAAGTCCAATGCGAATGAAGCCTGCTGATCACATCTTGGCAAATGAGCAAGAGCTTACTATTGGAGGATTCACTTTCGAAGTATTCGAAACCCCTGGACACTCACCAGGGAGCGTTTCGTATTATGTGAAGGACGAACGTCTCCTCTTTTCTGGGGACGTCTTGTTCCAAGGAAGCGTTGGCAGAACCGATTTAATAGGCGGAAGCGAGTCAGTGCTCTTAAATAGCATTGAAAAGAAGCTGCTGACACTTTCTGATGATGCTATCGTTTTTCCAGGTCATGGCCCTGTCACGACGATTCTGGATGAAAAGAATACTAATCCCTTTTTGAGATAATTACTTTTTCAGGTGCCGCTATGGCACCTGTTTTTTTAAGTTCTTAATTATGTGAAAATATTGAAATGGGTCAATTCCGGAACTATACTGAATATAAAAAACAGGGTCTTCCCCAATGTGCATTTTTGAACCTCCCCTGAAGTAATATTATTAAATTCATTTAGTGGATGCACTGTTATAACTGCGAGATAAAAATTTGGACATTTTGTGAACTTTAAATTTGTTTTCTGTATGAATGTCGTTAAAAAAACTTATTTACTGTGTTTTATAATAAGATTGAAAAATCATGGAAACGGAGGCTATTGTGTTGAAAAATCATTTAAAGGAATTGATTGCAGGAAGCCCGCAAAAAAGAATCTCCTATAATGACTATATGGATGCTGTTTTATATACGCCGAATATAGGCTACTATGCATGCGCAAAAGAGAAGATTGGCCCAAGAGGGGATTTTTATACGTCTGGCAATGTGGGCGATGCATTTGGGAGATCACTGGCGAGATGGTTCGTATATTTGATAAAAAGATGCGGAGTTTCACCAAGAATCATCGAGGTCGGCGCAGGGGACGGTAAACTGGCGTATGACATCCTCGTTTACATAAAAGAAACGGAACCGCAGATATGGGACTCTTTGACTTATATTCTTGTGGATGGCAGTCCATTTCATAGAAAGATTCAGCACAAACGTTTAGGGATATTCAAACAGGCAGTTTCTGCTGCCAGTATAGAAAAATGGACGAATGTAAATGGAATCGTCTTTTCAAACGAACTTTTCGACGCGTTGCCTGTGTATGTCATTGAAAAGTATAAGGGAGCCTTGGTAGAGGTATTCGTCACTGAAAAGGAAGGTGATTTGGTAGAAGAGAGAGAACCTTTGGACAACCCTGACATTCTTTCTTACCTTACTGAACGAAAAATCACCTTACATGAAAAACAACGATACGAAGTTCCGCTAAACATGATCCGTGAATATGAGAAGATCGTTTCCTGTATCGAATCGGGTATTCTCCTTACAATTGATTATGGCTATACCGATAAGGAATGGAAGGAGCCAGCTCATCTTCAAGGGAGCTTGAGGGGCTATTATCGGCATCAAATGATTAAAGATGCACTTATGTATCCTGGTGATATGGATCTGACGACACATATCCATTTTGACACATTAATCGAGATTGGAAAAAGAAAGGATCTTTCCAATCGAGGGCTTTTTCTTCAAAATGAATTCTTGCTTAAAGCCGGGATACTAGAGGAATTGAAGGACCATCAAGGAACTGATCCATTCTCGAAAACGGCAAAGCGTAATCGGGCAATCCGGGGATTAATCGTTCCTGGGGGATTTAGTGAACATTTCAAAGTGTTGCTTCAATCGAAGAATTTAGCAGATGATGTAAGGATCTTTCCTGAATGGTGACAAGTAAAAACCCATGAATCAAAATTCATGGGTTATGTAATATTGCTTGTTCTTAATGTGCAGCACCCGGAGTCATCATAAATACGCTCCAGTAGGAAAATCCTGCAAAGAAAACGGTAAGATAGGCGCCGAAAACATAAATATACATGCGCTCAGATAATTTCAAATAACTTAAAAGTACAAAAAAGATCGTTTGTGCAAAGAAAAGCAAAGACGTTTGATGCATATGGCCAAGATAAAAGAAAATGGCCATAATTCCTGTCCAAAATCCACATACTCTGAACATGCGTTCCATCCGAATCCCTCCTTATGTCTAGTCGTGTACATTCTAAATAATTATAAATGAAATTGTAAGGTAATGTAAAGGATGCCTTTTGTTTCTATGTGAGAACCGAAGCCTGGTATGAGCATGCTGCACAATTGGACATCATATTTTCTATTTCCACAATATTGACATTCTCAAACAAGGCTTCGAACATACCTTTTAAAAATGAATTATGCATGGAGCAGATTGTTCCTGGCTCGACTTCAGTAACTTCCTTAAACGGGCAATTGAAGATACGGAAGGATATTTTATTTTCTTCTTCGCTTGCTTGTATTTCGGGAGATAACCCTGCAATGGTAGCCGCATTTTTAAGCATGTTGACTTTTTCCGCAAAAGCAAGCCGATCTACCGATGTCGAGTTCAGGGCTAGTTGCTGATTGATCAATTCCTCCCCGAATACTTTTCCCGTTTCATAAAGAGCCTGTTTTCCTTGTTCCCCTAATGTCATCATCGACTGGACGGCAATCTTTGCAAGCAGCTGATAATTCCTATATGGAAAATGAAGCTGTATGACTTTGTCAGATAATCGATAAAGTCTGCTTGGGCGACCGCCTTTCCCGGTCTTTCGGGAATTTGAGGTCAACATATCGATATCCTCAAGTTTTGACAAATGTAGACGGGCAACATTTGGATGGATGTTGAATGAATCGGCGATTTCCTGTACCGATACATCACCATGGTTGTTCACTATATGCTGATATATATAATATCTGGTGGGATCAGCTAACACGTTTGTTATTTTTAACGTTTGTTCCATTACACCCTCCTGCTATTCCATAGTTTACCTATGTCCATTATAATGCAGGCAGGAAAAAATGGAATAAGAGAAAGGGTAAACACTCTTTAGTTTAAAAAACGTTCACATTTAAAACGGTTTTATAAAGCAAATATGTATACATTAATTATACAAATGTTATACAATGATTGTATATACTATAAATGTATACAAAATGTGAACGGGGAGTGATTAGTATGCCACAGTTAACTTTCTTTTCGTATCCAAGTTGTACATCTTGCCGCAAAACAAAAAAATGGTTAATCGCCAATCAAGTTTCCTTCGATGAGCGACATTTATTCAGAGAGACTCCAACTGTAGCAGAGTTGAAAAGAATTCTTGAATTGACATCGGAAGGACTTGATGAAGTCTTGGCGACAAGAAGTGAAGCATACAAAGACTTACAAGTTAATATTGACGAAATGATGCTTTTTGATGTCATCCAATTATTAACAAAAGAACCGAAGTTATTAAGAAGGCCCATTCTCATAGACGGGGAAAAACTGGTCATTGGCCATAACGTAGATGCATTAAGAAATTTGGTTTCCCGGAGGCCTGATTTGAAAATGAGCATGTGAGGTGATTCTCGAAGTTTTTTCGGGAATTTTTTTTATTATAAAGCAGGAATTTGTCGTGGATTGTCGAATCAATACAACAAGAAACATAGGAGGTGATGAATGAATTGATATCGATTGAAAAGACCGCAGAAAAAATACTAACCCGTGCCATCGTGGAGTCGGCATCGGATATCCACATTTTTTTTCGCGGAGAGGGGCCTCTCATCCAATACAGGATAGACAATAAGCTTGTTCCCCAGGAAACATTATCATTCTTTGAAGCTGAAAGGCTGATCGCTCATTTGAAGTTCCTTGCCTCGATGGATATAGGGGAGAAAAGGAGGCCCCAGAGTGGCGCCATCACTATCAATTTGGCTAACCAGGTGGTCGGACTCCGCCTTTCCACTTTACCCACTGCCCATCTCGAAAGTTTGGTCATCCGCTTAATACCCCAACAGAATATCCTTCCTCTAGAACAGTTATCCTTATTTCCAAACACCGTTCAAAAATTGATTGCACTCCTGAAGCATTCCCATGGCATGCTCATATTTACCGGCCCGACCGGCAGTGGGAAAACCACGACATTATATTCCCTGCTTCACCACGCCCATGTGATGATCAATCGAAATATCATTACACTTGAAGACCCCATTGAAAATGTATCCGAAAAGGTATTGCAAGTCCAAATCAATGAAAAGGCGGGCATTACGTATTCCGTCGGCCTAAAAGCTGTTCTGAGGCATGACCCGGACGTGATCATGGTTGGGGAAGTCAGGGATGCAGAAACTGCCAAAATCGCAGTCCGTGCCGCATTAACCGGTCATTTGATACTAACGACCATGCATACGAGGGATGCCCAGGGCGCCATCTCCAGATTACTGGAATTTGGTGTCAGCTTACTTGAGGTTGAACAGACTTTGATTGGCGTGACAGCGCAGCGGCTGGTTGAATTGCGATGTCTTCCGTGTAAAGGGGACTGTGCTTTAGCTTGCAAAATGACTGCGAGGAATAAAAGGGCAAGTGTATATGAATTGCTATATGGAAAAAGTCTGGCTGAAGTTCTCCGGATAATGGGAGATGAAAAAGGAAAGGCAACGGTCAGCTACCGCCAATTAAAGGATGAAATCGGAAAAGCGGTTGCGATGGGCTATGTGGATGCTCAGGAATATGAACGGCTGGTATACCATGAAACCAAAAAGTAAATGGAAGGTAAAAGAGCAGGCGGTCTTTATTTCGAAGCTAGGTGAATTATTGAATCATGGTTATCCTTTGGCGGAAGCTTTACATTTTCTTGAATTTCAGGAATCAAAGAAAAAAGCGGAAGACTTCACTCAGGCTATAGCCGATTTAAGGAACGGCTACCCGTTGCACATGGTGCTGACCCATCTTAATTTTCATCCGCAGCTTGTAAGTTATATATTTTATGGAGAACAATATGGCGACCTGGAACGGTCGTTGAAAGAAGGAGGGCGATATTGGAAGAAAAGAATCGAGGATATGGATAAAGTAAAAAAGTTAATGATGTATCCCGTATTCTTAGTCTTTTTTGTAAGCATCGTTTTTTATATTCTTCAGAGTGTTCTCCTTCCCAAATTCCAGACCATCTATTTCACCATGGATGTCGATCAGCATATCCTCTTAAGATTAATGTCAGCCTCCACGTTCATTCTTCCAGCACTCCCCTTCTTATTACTCGGATTGCTCCTATTCTTGTATGCACTCAAACGGTTTTGGTTCAATGGATTATGCCCATTAAGGCAGCGAAGGATATTGATGGGAATTCCGATATTCGGGACGTTCATCAAATTATACGAAACTTATTTTTTTGCAAGCCAATTCAGTGGCTTGCTTTCCGGAGGGCTGTCGATTAACGATAGCATCAAATTATTCTCGATAAATCAACAGCAGCCTTTTTACCAAAAACTTTGCAATATCATCAAAGATGATCTGATCGAGGGCAGATCACTTGAAATGATTTTTCGGGAGCTCCCATATTTTGATGGGAATTTACCGGTGGTCGCTGCAAATGGTCAAAAATACGGCAGACTTGATGCCGAGTTACTTCATTACAGTCGTTTTATACTGGAGAAAATTGAAGAGAGAATGAATGCAATCTTGAAAATCATTCAGCCTTTAATGTTTTCACTGATAGGTCTTTTGATCGTGTCCATTTATTTGGCGGTTTTGCTGCCGATGTTCTCACTGCTCGAAGGTTTATAGGATTTCATTTTTGTATTCCGGAGGTGAAAATGCCCGAAAGTCATCTGGTATTCAGATGCTTCAGGAGCATGATGATATGTTGAAGAAAGTGATGAATGAACGTGGTTTTACACTAATTGAAATGCTTATTGTTTTACTGGTGATATCCATCCTTTTGATTATAACAATCCCCAATATCACGAAAAACCAATCCACAATCCAGTCTAAAGGATGTGAAGCTTTCGTGAAGATGGCCCAAGCACAGGTGCAGGCTTATGAAATCGATAATGCTAAACTGCCCGGAAGTATCGATGAATTGGAAAGTCAAGGCTATCTCAAACAGACTTCCTGCCCAAATGGAGATGAAATTAGTTTGGATAGTAAAGGAAAGATAACGGTCGTTGAGTAGGAGAGAAGTGAATATACGGCATTCCGATGGTGGGTACACACTATCTGAAACCCTTATTGTCCTCGCTGTTTTTGTACTCCTTATTTCCATCGGTCCTAATTTATATCCCAGCTTCACTAAAGGAATGGAAAATAGGCTATTTCTTTCTCAATTCCATGAAGATCTTTTCTATGCTCAACAGTATGCCATCAGTCATGAGAGCTTGATTTACCTCCACATTGATAATACCAAAAAGGTTTATACCGTTTCGTCTTATAAGGAGGGGATCGTTTTAGAGAGAAGCATACCAGAGGATATACAGTTTTTAAGCGGCACTTTGGGGTACAGCTTCCATTTTAATCAATATGGAAATGCTTCCAAAGCCGGAACGATTATGATTGACACGTCAAAGGGAAAGTACAAGCTAGTGCTCAATATCGGTAAAGGGAGGTTCCGGATTGAGAAATTGTAAAGGGTACGTCTACCTTGAACTGATGGCTGCATTTTCCGTTTGTATATTACTGGTCCTTGCCATTTTACCAATGCTTGAAGAGGTATTGACGCATCGGAAAGATATTTCCGTAAGGACAGAAGCCCACCATTTATTATATGAAAGGTTGACGGCGTTCATGGATGGGGAGATTCAGGCAGTTGGTCAGGAGATCATTTACAAAAAAAGAAGCTTTGAATTGGTTTGGAAGGACCATGGGGATTTCCCGGGAATGATTGAAGGGTGTGTACGCTATGAAGATGAAACGGGTAATTGGGAATCCATTTGTGATGCTGCAAAAAAATGATGGCTTTACGATGATCGAATTGCTTTTTTCTTTATTGATTTTAATGACGACGTCGCTTTTTGTTCTGCAGCTCTTCTCAATCATTCACACCCAGATGAGGTCCGTTGATAAATTGCATCCTAAAGAGTGGGAGGTCTTTACCATGCAAATGAAGCAGGAGGTCCGGAGTTCCAAAGCTCAAGATGTAATGGGAAATAAATTATATTTGCTTTCAGGTGAACAATTATCATCGCTGGAACAATATGAAGATAAGGTACGAAGACGAGTGGATGGTATGGGGCATGAGGTCATCTTGCAGAACATTTCGGAATTCCGGGTCGATAAGGATGGAAGTGTCATTGTTATAAATATAACGGATAAAGCAGGGACTACTTTCAGTCGAAGATTTCATCCCTTCTTTAGGAATGATACGAAAGTCGATGAATAATCAAAAAGGAGTCGTTTTCCCGATGGTCATGATTGTGGCGAGTGTTTTCATCATGTTCACGATACTAATGATCGACCAGTTTATCATTGATAAAAAGTTTTATAAAGAAGTGGAAGAGTCGCTTGTGGCCGACCATCTTGTCCATCTAGCCATCAAGGATGTGACGGCAGAGTGGGGCGAAGAAATCCCGAAAATCATCCAGGGGGAAAAATCATATCCCAAGGGTGTGGTGCGATATTCCTTAATGAAGCAAGAAGGTCCTTACGTCTATATCGAGTTTTCTTCCAAAACTAAAAATGACCGAGAGGGAAGGGTCATCATTCAATACGATAAAGAAGCGGGGGAAGTGAAAGAATGGTTGGAGAAGCAAGCTATGTAATACCAAAACGACAGGTTCACGTGTTCAGGGAGCAAGGGAAGGAATAAAAAAAGCGTAAACCGGACATACTTTGCGTAGGGTGATGATTTTATATGTCTACAAACGCTTATATTAAATATCTGACGCAGCAGCTTGTCGAGTATTTCAATCTGACGAAAAAAGAACGAAAAGAAAAACGCCGTCACAGAAAAGAGGATAAAAACCATGGTATGTCCCATTGGTTTGGCATTGTCCCTTTTGCTTTGTCGATGTTTGTAAGGAAAACGATCAAAAAGTAAAACAGATGTCCTGAACTTTGGACATCTGTTTTTTTGTTCTTTACTTATCCCAACGCCCTATCTGAAAGGTAAAATAATCCTCCGTTGATGATGGATATTCTGATGTTGGGTTCATACTGTGCTTTTAGTGCTTCTTTTTCGGTATAATAGCTCTCACTTTTTTCGTCCATATCCTTGTAAAAATGCTCCAATAAATTCAAGTCATTCTGCCAGCGCAGCATTGCCTCCTCCGCCCAGGAATGGTCATCATCCTCGAAACTGGTTCTGATGTATGTATCCAGTCTTGCCAATCCACTCTTGGGCATGATCAAAGGTGAAAGTGTAAAGGAGTAATCCGGTATTTTCGGGGTGACGTTAATCGGTAAAACCCGATGGTGAAACCCTTCCATTATTTCACCCGAGATTAAATTCAATCCGATTGACATGAAAGTATCTTTTTTGCGGTCGCATTGATACGATATTTTCACATTCAAGGTCAGCCAAGGAAACAAAGGATTATTTCTGCCTTTTGATGGAGGCGTATTCTCAAAAAGTCTAGTATACCCTGCCAGCTTTTTGGTTGATTGAATAATCTGGTGAAGGCGAGGGGAGCCAAAATGAATCATTTCTCCCTTTAAATCGGATGGAGCTTGTTCTGGGTCGGTAATGAAAGTGATCTGTGCCGGGTTCGGAACACCTCCTGTTTTTTCTAGATAATGCCAATAAAAGGGTCTGTTCATTAATTCCTTATCCATTTCAATCGTCAATTGCACTGTAAGGTGGGTTGGTGCATTATCCAGTATTTCACAATCGTTGGCTTTAAAGAAAGTGATTAAAAAATCATGAATTTCCCGTTGCTGCATGAACCTCACCTTCCTTCATTGATTGAGCGAATTGGATCAATGATGAAAAATTATCCATCTTGATTTTCATTTCGCCCTCTGTTTTGGACTCGCCGACCACATCAATTAAATATTCTTCAATGTTGTTAATATCCAGTTTGGTTAGAATATCATCCAATTCACCGATTACTTTTTCAAATAAATTTATTTTTTCGTATAGTAACTTCAGTATATGTTCTTCAACTGTATTTTTCGTGGCAAAGTTATAAATCATCACATCTTCTTCCTGACCAAGGCGGTGGATCCGTCCAATTCTCTGTTCAAGCCTCATTGGGTTCCATGGCAGGTCAAAATTAATCAAGTGATGGCAAAACTGAAGGTTTATCCCTTCCCCGCCAGCTTCTGTTGCGATTAATACCTGAATATTCTTTTGGAATAATTCTCGCATCCAGTCTTTCTTTCCGCGCTTAAAACCGCCCCGGAAAGGAACAGAAGAAATTCCATTCTGCTGTAGGTACCATTGGAGATATAGTTGAGTCGCCCTATATTCCGTAAAGATAATTACTTTGTCATCAATTTTCTTGATCAGTTCCAAAGCTTTTTCAGCCTTTGAGTTCTGGACCGTTTCATTCACTTTAGTAAATAAATCATCAAGCTTTGCCAAAAAATCAGGGGAAGGCTGATCGTATTTATCTCTCATATTCTTTAATGTATAAAAGACAGCCTCTCTGCTGCTGCATGCTTCCCTTTGGAGAGTGAGAGCCGAAAAGGCGCTTCCTTTTGATCCATCCGAAATTGGCTTGAATTTGGAAACAGCATCATACAATGCTTGTTCCGTTGGAGAAAATTCAATGGTGATGGTTTCCACATGCCGTTTTGTCCATTCAATGCCAGTATCGGCCCGCCGGTTTCGAATCATGACAGTGTTGACCAGTTCCTTTAGGTGTTCATCTTCAGTTATGTTCCGGCCTTTCCCTTTATACTTTTCCGAAAAGAGTGAGGCATTTCCCAAGTGGCCCGGTTTCAATAACGAAACGAGGTGGAATATCTCCTCGACTTTATTTTGAATCGGAGTGGCTGTCAGGAGTAAGCAAAATTTCTTTTTCAGATTTTGGACGAATTCATAGTTCTTCGTCTTATTATTTTTAAGTTTATGAGCTTCATCAATAATGATGAAGTCATATTCCTGAGTAAAGATGATATCTCGATGTGGAGCGCGTTTCGCTGTATCAATGGATGAAATGACTACATCACAGGAGTCCCAGACATAACTTTTTCTCTGAACGACTGCCGGAATATGGAACTTGGTATTCAATTCAAATGCCCATTGTGTGACAAGGGAAGCCGGAACAAGGATCAATACTTTTTTTACAAGGCCCCTAATCATATACTCTTTTAGGATCAAGCCTGCTTCAATTGTTTTTCCCAGCCCTACCTCATCAGCCAAAATGGCTTTTCCATTCATCTTTTCCACTACTTGCTTCGCCGCTTCCAATTGATGGGGAAGCGGGGTTAGCTGAGGAAGGTGCTTGGGCGCCTGTAAACCTTCAAAATCAGGGATGATAAGGTTTTCCTCCATTTGAACCGCCAACTTATAAAGCTCCCAATTTCCCCATGGACCGTCATTTTCCATCTTTTGCAGAAACTCGTCATTCCATTCAGAATTGAAGGATATATTGATTTTCATAGAAATAACTCCCTCTTAAATCATAATTTCCTTAATATAAGGTCAAAACCCGAACATTTCATATGTGAAGTAAGAAAAATATTTCTCTTCAAAAGATATTGCAGAGATAAGATTCTTAGGGTAGGATATAAGTATATTTAGAAAATTCCAATTTCCAAACGCTACAAAGAATGTTTGTACATTAATTTTGCAGTTCGCGTTTTCTTAGTATGGGCTATAGGCTCCTAATTTATCCAAGATTACTGAAGGAGATCAGTCAAACGGTTTCTGAAGTTTTAGGAGAATTGGCAGAGAATGCATCCCATTTATGCTAAAAGGTTTTACCAATGCTTGGGGCTTATTCGTTTCCTTTCAATGGTAGACCATTTATATGCGGGTGAAGATAAGGGGAGAGACTACGGATGTAGCGCCGAAGGAGCAAACTTAGCAGTGAATCTCTCAGGCAAAAGAACTCTTATTGGACGCAACTCTGGAGAGCGCCGCCTGTTATGGACGGCCACCAAAGGGGAAAACCTATTACATAGGTAAACTTTCAGGTTTCAGGACAGAGAAAAAGCTCAAACGGGCTTTCTCTGTCCTTTTTTGTGCTTTTTTCACATCATGAATCAGGATGTATCTGATGCGTAATGACAAGAAGCTTTTGATAATGAAGCCAATTAATTTTTTAAAAAATCTGAAGGGGGTCATGTTTTGACCAATTTAAACAGAACACCACTATTTGAGGTTTATCGTGAATATGGAGGTAAAACGATTGATTTTGGCGGCTGGGAACTTCCTGTCCAATTTTCGGGTATAAAAGATGAACATGAAGCCGTACGGACAAAAGCGGGGTTATTTGATGTTTCCCATATGGGGGAAGTCGATGTTAAGGGGCCTGGGAGCCTTTCCTTTTTACAGAAGATGCTGACCAATGATATATCAAAGCTGCAACAAGGCGGTGCCCAATATACCGCCATGTGTTATGAAAACGGAGGCACGGTTGATGATCTTATCGTGTATAAAAGGGCTGAGGACGACTATCTGCTCGTGGTCAATGCAGCGAATACAGAAAAAGATTTCAATTGGCTGCAAGCTAATTTAACGGAAGATGCCCAAATTACGAATGTATCAAGTGACTATACACAGCTGGCACTTCAAGGACCGGCTGCAGAGAAGATATTACAAAAACTATCGGGAAGTACTGACTTAAGTGAAATTGGATTTTTCAGGTTCAAGGATCATGTCATGATTAACGGTATCTCCACGCTGGTATCCCGTACTGGATACACTGGTGAAGATGGTTTTGAGATATATAGCGACAGTGAAAATGGCCCTGCCCTTTGGAAGGCGATTATGGATGCCGGTAAGGAAGAGGGGGTTCAGCCGATTGGTTTAGGTGCTCGTGATACCCTGCGTTTTGAAGCGAAACTGCCGCTGTATGGGCAGGAGCTTTCAGCGGACATCACCCCGATAGAAGCCGGGATTGGTTTTGCAGTAAAAGTGGATAAGGAAGTTGATTTTTTCGGGAAAGCCGTTCTTGCTGAGCAAAAGGAGAAAGGGGCTCCCCGAAAGCTTGTGGGAATTGAAATGATTGACCGTGGCATTCCACGTCATGGGTATAAGGTCTACAGCGGTGATGAAGTCATTGGCGAGGTCACGACTGGTACCCAATCGCCAACATTGAAGAAAAACGTTGGATTGGTACTTATCGATAAGGAATTTTCGGTTCTGGATGCGGAAGTCGAAGTGGAAATCCGTTCCAAACGTTTGAAAGCCGTTATAATACAAACACCTTTTTATAAAAAACCACGTAAATAGAGGGGAATGGTCATTAGATGAAACATCGTTATTTACCCATGACAGAGCAAGATAAACAAGAAATGCTGGAAGCGATAGGGGTATCCACTGCTGAAGAACTTTTCAATGATATCCCTGAAAGCGTTCGTTTTCAAGGAGAATACGATATCAAGCCTGCTAAATCGGAACCTGCATTAATGAAAGAATTATCAAGGCTTGCTGCAAAGAATGCGGACCTTAAAAATTATGCTTCCTTCCTTGGTGCGGGTGTCTATGACCATTACGCCCCGGTCATCGTCGATCATGTTCTTTCCCGTTCTGAGTTTTATACGGCTTATACACCGTATCAGCCTGAAATTTCACAGGGCGAGCTTCAAGCAATCTTTGAATATCAAACGATGATATGTGAATTGACGGGCATGGATGTGGCTAACTCCTCCATGTATGACGGCGGGACGGCGCTGGCTGAAGCAGCGATGCTTGCTTCAGGACAGACAAGGCGGAAGAAGATTCTCATTTCAGGAACCGTTCATCCTGAATCAAGAGAAGTTGTGAAGACATATGCGAAAGGGCAACGCGTGGAAGTGATCGAAATTCCTCATAAAGACGGTGTGACGGACTTAGCTGCTTTAAGGGAATTGGCAAATGATGACATTGCAGGAGTGATCGTGCAATATCCGAACTTTTTTGGCCGGATCGAGCCATTGAAAGAAATGGAAGAAATCATTCATGGCGTCAAGTCCATGTTTATCGTTTCCAGTAATCCGCTTGCTTTGGGAGCTTTGACATCCCCTGGTGCACTCGGTGCAGATATCGTAACGGGGGATGCTCAGCCATTCGGCATTCCAGCGGCATTCGGTGGACCTCATTGTGGATATTTTGCGGTTACTAATAAATTTGTACGGAAAGTTCCGGGCAGACTCGTCGGTCAGACGGTTGATGAGAATGGAAAAAGAGGGTTTGTACTGACGCTTCAAGCTCGTGAACAGCACATTCGCCGTGACAAAGCCACATCCAACATATGTTCCAATCAAGCTTTGAATGCCTTGGCAGCTTCTGTTGCAATGACCGCGCTTGGGAAAAAGGGTGTCAAAGAAATGGCCGTGCAAAATATTCAAAAAGCACATTATGCGAAAAAAGCAATTATGGCAAAAGGGGTGGAAGTGATATTCGACGGTCCTTCGTTTAATGAATTTGTCATTAAACTGCCTGCTCCGTTTTCAGAAATCAATAAAAACCTTTTTGAAAAAGGGATGATCGGCGGCTTCGATTTAGGTACGGTTTATCCTGAATTGAAAGACCATATGCTGGTTGCGGTAACTGAACTAAGAACAAAAGAAGAAATTGATGCACTTGCGCAGGAATTGGGGGATCAACATGAATAATCAAGATCAATCACTCATTTTTGAAATCAGTACTTCCGGCCGGATCGGGTACAGTCTGCCAGAAATGGATGTTGCAACTATTCCGCTCGAAGAAATTCTTCCTGCCGACTACATCCGTGAAGAAGAGCCAAAGCTTCCTGAGGTGTCCGAACTGGATATCATGCGTCACTATACTGCACTTTCCAAACGGAATCATGGGGTGGATTCGGGCTTTTATCCACTGGGTTCATGCACGATGAAATATAATCCGAAAATAAATGAAAATGTGGCACGCTTCAACGGTTTTGCCCATATCCATCCATATCAAGATCCCGCTACTGTACAAGGAGCATTGGGACTATTATTTGATTTGCAGGAACACTTAACGGAAATCACCGGGATGGATCAAGTGACATTACAGCCTGCAGCAGGTGCCCACGGTGAATGGACAGGATTGATGATGATTCGCGCTTTTCACGAAGCGAATGGAGATACAGAACGGACGAAAGTGATTGTACCTGATTCGGCCCATGGTACTAATCCTGCCTCTGCCACTGTTGCCGGACTAGAAACGATTACAGTTAAGTCCGATGAAAATGGGTTAGTCGACCTTGAAGATTTAAAACGTGTTGTCGGACCTGATACGGCGGCCTTGATGCTGACGAACCCCAATACATTGGGATTGTTTGAAGAAAATATTTTGGAAATGGCACAACTTGTCCATGACGCAGGTGGGAAGCTTTATTATGATGGAGCGAATCTGAATGCAGTCCTATCAAAAGCACGACCGGGTGACATGGGCTTTGATGTGGTTCATTTAAATCTCCATAAAACATTCACAGGCCCGCATGGAGGCGGCGGCCCGGGTTCTGGTCCTGTAGGTGTGAAGTCCGACTTGATTCCTTACTTGCCTAAACCTCTTATAGTCAAGCAAGGTGAGCAATTCGTCCTTGATTATGATCGTCCGCAATCCATTGGTAGGGTAAAACCTTATTATGGTAATTTCGGAATAAACGTGAGGGCATATACGTACATCCGTTCAATGGGTCCTGATGGCCTTAAAGCCGTCACAGAGAACGCGGTCATCAATGCCAATTATATGATGCGCAAGTTGGAACCTTATTTTGACTTACCATATAATCGTCATTGTAAGCATGAATTCGTATTAAGTGGACGCCGGCAAAAGAAATTGGGGGTAAGGACTCTCGATATAGCTAAAAGATTGCTGGATTTCGGGTATCATCCTCCAACCATTTACTTCCCGTTGAACGTGGAAGAAGGAATGATGATAGAACCGACTGAAACCGAGTCAAAAGAAACGCTGGATGCGTTCATCGATGCGATGATCCAGATTGCCAAGGAAGCGGAAGAAACTCCGGAAATCGTTCAGGAAGCTCCGCATACAACCGTTATAAAGCGGCTTGATGAAACTCTTGCTGCCAGAAAACCCGTTTTGCGTTATCAAGCCTAGATTAGTAGCTTACACGAAAAAAATCCCTGCCTTCCGGCGGGGATTTTTCATGTTTATGTAAGATTCCATTAAAGTCCAACAGTTGACTTTCTTTTACTTGAGCTATGGAATTAAAAAGAGCCCATGCCGAGATGGGGTCTTATTTCTTTGCTTTGATTTTCCCGGTCCACATCTTGAAACCGCCCTTTAAGTGATAAAGTTCCCTGTAGCCCTTTTTGTATAGCATGGCTGCAGCTCTGCCGCTGATGATTTCGCTTTGAGCATACAAATATACAGGCTTGTCCGGCCTAATTTCGACCAAGCGGGTTTTCATTTGAGTCATAGGGATGTTTCTTGCGCCTAAGATATGACCATTTTCGAAATCATTCGGTTCCCGCACATCGATTAGCTGCACTTTTCTGTAGTTGGCGATAAATTCGTCCTGTGTTAGTGTTTTAACGATTTTACGCTGGCGGTACCAATTAAAAAGTGAATACGCAATAACCACTCCTAGGATGATGAGCAGTGTATATAATATTTCCAAACATAAAAACTCCCTTCTACCTTAACGAATACAGACAATCTTTATTATATAATTGCTTTACCCAATAATCAAAAAGAATTTTCATCAATTTCTTCATGACTTGATAGCACTTTCTTTTTTAGAGTGTTAAAGTCTGTTAAACTACTACATGTGAGTTTTTTGTGGGGGATTGAAAAACGTCTATCGAAACGAGGGGTAAGGATGACTAAAGAAAAATGGGGTTTTATAGATTCGGGGTATTGTTCACCGGCTTTTAATATGGCGCTGGACGAAGCCCTGTTAAACTGGCAAAGCAAAGGGGAAATTCCGCCAATCATACGCTTTTACGGCTGGGATCCAGCGACATTGTCGATCGGTTATTTTCAAAAGGCAGAAGCGGAGATTGATCTGGAAGAGGTCAAAAGGCAGGGCCTTGGTTTTGTTCGCAGGCCGACAGGAGGACGAGCGGTACTGCACGAACATGAATTGACTTATAGTGTAATCGTTCCAGAATCCTATCCGGGAATGCCAACCACCGTTACTGAAGCTTATCGCGTCATTTCTGAAGGAATATTGATGGGGTTCAGGAATCTTGGATTGGATGCTTATTTTGCCGTGCCTCGAAGCGAACAGGAAAAAGCGGCTTTAAAATCGCCCAGGTCTTCCGTCTGCTTTGATGCACCTAGCTGGTATGAACTGGTCGTTGAGGGCAGGAAGGTCGCTGGCAGCGCTCAAACCAGGCAAAAAGGCGTCATCCTTCAGCATGGGTCCATTTTGCTTGAGCTTGATGATGATAAGCTCTTTAGCGTATTTAAATTCTCAAATGACAGGGTTAAAGAGAGAATGCAAAAAAACTTAAAAAACAAAGCTGTGGCCATGAATGACATTGCCGGGAGAAAGATAACCATCCCTGAAGCGAAAGAAGCTTTCGAAAAAGGTTTTGCCGAAGGACTTTCGGTCGATTTAGAGCCATATGTCCTCACCGAAAAGCAATTGCTGGAAGTGAAGGCCATTGCAGAAAGCAAATATGAAAGCGATGAATGGAATTTCATGAGATAGAGGAAGCATAATTAGAGTGGATAATAAAAAGTTTTTTCAGATTTGTTTGACCGAATAACACATCCCTTGCAGGGATAAGCCCTAAAAGGGATGGGGAAAAAGCAAGGTCCAAATTAATTGAAATCTGATGAAAAATTATTGTAAATCGACATTTTCCTCCCTTTTGCTAACTATATTAATTGATTTAACGTTTGACAAAATTAAAAGTTATTCAAAACAAACACAATATATAGTAGTTGAAATATTTAATGCGACACTATATGTTGATTTTTGAGTTTCGCTATGATAGATTTAGGGTACTTGTTAAGCGAAACGGACATGTAAGGCTACATAAGGATTTTTGCGGCAGCAAGATCGGATCATGAAACATATAAAGGAGAGGGAATTATGTCGGTTGTAATAAAAGAAGCTTTAAAGGTTGATCTAGAAAGGTTGAATAAGGATATTTCTTTATTTCCCCAGGTTCACCCTGTAACTGCTGATATGAAAATGGCGCATAAGGGAGTGTCCCGTCTAGTCATGCTTGACCGCTATTCTTTTAAGGATACTGAAAAAATCACACTCTCGGCAGGCGATTTCGTCGTGTTGACGATTAAGGAAGATCCGAAATTCCCGGCAAGGGGTCTCGGTTACATCGTTGAAATTGATTGGGAAACCAAAAAAGCCAAGGTATTGGTGGATGAAGAATTCCGTGGCGTATTGGATAATCCGGAAGAAGTCGAGACGGGAATTGTAAACCGTCCGTTGGATATAATCGAAAAGCCGCTTGAAATATACTATGAACAAATTGCGAAACGTAATGCAACGGGATTGGCATCAGTGGAAACCACGGAAGAAAAAAGAACGGAATGGTTCAATAAATTCTATGAAGAATTAAAGAACCTTAATTTCGTCCCGGCAGGCCGAGTATTATACGGTGCAGGTTCCAATACGGATGTTACTTATTTCAACTGCTATGTAATGCCATTCGTACCGGATTCACGTGAAGGTATTTCAGAACATAGGAAACAAGTGATGGAAATCATGAGCCGCGGCGGCGGAGTGGGTACGAACGGATCGACACTGCGTCCAAGAAACACTCTGGCAAAAGGGGTAAATGGAAAATCCTCGGGTTCAGTGTCATGGCTTGACGATATTGCAAAACTGACGCATCTTGTTGAACAGGGCGGCAGCAGACGAGGCGCGCAAATGATCATGCTTGCTGATTGGCATCCCGATATTGCAGAGTTCATCATTTCCAAAATGCAAAATCCAAGGATTTTGCGTTACCTAGTGGAAAACACTAAAGATGAAGCCATCAAGAAATATGCGACGGATAAATTGAAATTCACGCCGCACACGGAACAGGAAACGGCTATGTATCAAGGGATTATCAATTATAAGGAGATTCCTGGCCAAGGCGGGTTCAGCGAGAAAATCATTAGGGATGCAGAGGAAAAGATCCGTACAGGCGGAACATACAGTGTCCATAATTCGGATTTCTTGACTGGAGCCAATATCTCCATTTGCCTGACCAAGGAATTTATGGAAGCGGCTGAACAAGATGCGGAATATGAATTGCGTTTTCCTGATGTTGAAAGCTATAATGCCGAAGAAATGGCCATTTACAATGAAGAATGGCATAATGTCGGTGATGTTCGCGAATGGGAGAAAATGGGCCATAAAGTCCGTGTTTACCGTAAAATCCGGGCTAAAGAGCTTTGGAACTTAATAAACATTTGTGCAACATATTCTGCTGAACCAGGTATTTTCTTTATCGATAATGCTAATGAAATGACAAATGCCAAAGCATACGGTCAACAGGTCGTAGCCACGAACCCTTGTGGAGAACAGCCATTGGCCCCATATTCAGTATGTAACCTTGCGGCTGTCAATCTGGCTGAAATGGCTGATAAAGAAAGCAAAACGGTTAATTTCGAGAAACTTAAGCAGACAGTTGAAGTCGGTGTGCGCATGCAGGACAATGTCATTGACGCAACTCCTTATTTCTTGGATGAAAACAAAAAACAGGCACTGGGCGAGCGACGGGTTGGACTTGGTGTAATGGGTCTGCATGACCTGTTGATCTACTGTGAAACGGAATATGGCTCTGAAGAAGGAAATATCCTGGTTGACAAGGTGTTTGAAACGATTGCGACCACAGCTTACAGGGCTTCAGTGGAACTTGCTAAAGAAAAAGGCAGTTTCCCGTTCCTGATCGGGTCAACGGACAAAGAAACCAATGAGCTTAGAACACGTTTCACACAAACCGGATTTATGGAAAAAATGCCGGAAGATATCAGGGAAAGTGTTGCTGCACATGGTATCCGTAACTCTCATTTATTGACAGTGGCTCCTACGGGAAGTACAGGAACGATGGTTGGGGTATCAACAGGTCTTGAACCGTATTTCTCCTTCACGTATTTCCGCAGCGGCCGTCTTGGTAAATTCATTGAAGTTAAGGCTGACATTGTACAGGAATACTTGGATCGCCATCCAGAAGCCGATACAGAAGAGCTTCCAAAATGGTTCATTTCCGCTATGGAATTAGCTCCAGAAGCACATGCTGATGTTCAATGCATCATTCAACGCTGGATTGACAGCTCGATCAGCAAGACGGTCAATGCTCCAAAAGGATATACTGTCGAACAAGTTGAAAAGGTATATGAACGTCTATACAAAGGCGGAGCAAAAGGCGGAACGGTATATGTGGATGGCAGCCGTGACAGTCAGGTCCTTACGCTCAAAGCGGAAGAAAACCAAATGGACGAGCAGCTTGAAATGGATGAATTGACAGATGTGGAAGAAAAGAAAAAAGTTGTATTGGTCGATACGATAAATGAGCTGCGTTCGACGAATGTTACAATTGGTTCGGAAGTGGGCAACACTTGCCCCGTATGCCGTAAGGGTGAAGTTCAGGAAATGGGCGGATGCAATACGTGCACGAATTGCGGAGCGCAATTGAAATGCGGGCTTTAAGCTGATGCAAAGGAAGTCGTTAAGTATGCTGCAAAGCTATCTTAACGGCTTTTTTTTTAGAGTCATAAATCCAGGGCAGTGACAGTCTGTTCATTTAAATATCAATAAAGAAGACCGAATCATCGTAAATTCGGTCTTCTTTTCACGTTCAATCAACCATTTTCATTTTGCTGCCCTATTTCCTTTTCGGCTAGATATTGGTTGCCATCTTTCAATACCGAAAATTCATCGACCGAGTCTCCCGGTATATTCCTTGGATTTGGAAATTTATTATCTGTTTGAACGGTGATCGTTTGTTTTCCCATTCCATTTGTCAAGAAGTCTCGTTTATTAGCCATATCGCATCTCCTTCATTTTGAATTTCCAAGTAAAAACAATCATGAGGATAAAAGAATAAAGAAAAACTATCCTTATGAATAGATTGTGTAGTTCGATTGAAAGTATGAACAAATCGAAAAAAGAATGGAGATCGAAATGAAACCATTTATGCCACAGTTAGTATATATCGAGCCAAGGGCATTGGAATACCCGCTTGGCCGGGAATTGAAGAAGAAATTCGAAGAGTTGAACATTGAAATCCGTGAGACCACATCGCATAACCAAATTAGGGATCTTCCTGGAGAAAATGATCTGCAAAAATATCGTGTCGCCAAATCGACACTCGTGGTAGGAATCAGAAAAACATTGAAATTCGATTCTTCAAAGCCATCTGCTGAATATGCCATCCCTCTTGCTACAGGGTGCATGGGGCATTGTCACTATTGTTATTTACAGACGACACTCGGATCAAAGCCATATATTCGGACATATGTGAATCTTGACGAGATTTTCGAGGCAGCCGAAAAATATATAAATGAGAGAAAGCCTGAAATTACCCGTTTTGAGGCAGCCTGTACATCGGATATCGTCGGAATTGATCATTTGACACATTCGTTAAAAAGGGCCATAGAGTATTTTGGGAAAAGTGAATATGGGGTTCTTAGGTTCGTCACTAAATTCCATCATGTCGATCATCTGTTGGATGCTGAACATAATGGAAAAACGAGATTTCGCTTCAGTATAAATTCACGTTATGTGATAAAGAATTTCGAACCCGGGACTTCGAGCTTCGAAGAACGGATGGAAGCGGCACGTAAAGTGGCAGGTGCCGGATATCCCCTGGGTTTTATCGTAGCTCCAATATACCGTCATGAAGCATGGAAGGAGGGCTACCATGAATTATTCGAACGGTTGAGTGAGGCATTAAAAGGGGTGGATATCCCTGACTTGACTTTCGAATTAATCCAGCATCGGTTCACTGGTCCAGCAAAAAAAGTGATTCAAAAAAACTATCCGAAAACAAAATTGGAACTGGACGAAACGAAGCGTAAATATAAATGGGGCCGATATGGAATTGGTAAATATGTTTATCAAAACGAGGAAGCGGCAGAGCTGGAAACGACCATTCGGGGGTATATAGCGGAATTCTTCCCGAAAGCGGAAATTCAGTATTTTACCTGAATCAAGGCAATTTTCTTTTTAAAACTGTCATAAATCGCTCTAATCCTGCTTAGAAATGTAAAGACCGGATTAGGGGAGGGCAGCTATGATTATTGACGGCGTTTTTTCCGGTGGCGGGATTAAAGGCTATGGTTTAGTGGGAGCCCTGCAGGAATTAGAAGAAAAGGGATTTGTATTCCATCGAACAGCAGGTACGAGTGCAGGATCCATAATTGCAGCATTCGTAGCGGCTGGGTACACGGGAAAAGAAATGGAAAAGTTTTTTCTTGATATAGATTTAAGCGGCCTGCTGGATAAAAGGCGTGGCCTTTTGCCTATCCCATTTGCCAAATGGCTTCTTTTATACTGGAAACTGGGCCTTTATAAAGGCAACGCCTTGGAAGCATGGGTCGCCGGTAAACTTGCCGAAAGGAATGTAGTCACCTTTAAGGATGTTCGGCCGAAATCACTCCGTATCATAACCTCTGACATTACAAATGGAAAATTGGTCGTACTGCCTGATGATTTGCCGAATTATGGAATAGACCCGAGTGCTTTTCCAGTGGCAAAGGCAGTAAGAATGAGTTGCAGCATTCCTTATTTCTTTGAGCCAGTCAAACTTAATGTCGGAAAAAGCAAGTTCCTTTTTGTTGATGGAGGTGTGTTAAGCAATTTTCCAATGTGGTTATTCAATTCAGATCATGTTAGAAAGGAAAGACCGGTCATTGGCTTGCGGTTAAGCGTCGATGAGATATGGAAACCGCATGAGGTGGACAATGCGGTCGAATTGTTCTCCGCACTATTTAAAACGATGAAAGATGCCCATGATGCACGGTATATTTCCAAGAAACACGTCCATAATATTGTATTCATCCCGATGAAGGGAATTTCTGCAATGGATTTTAATCTGGATGATGAAAAAAAGGGTGAATTGATCAATAAAGGCAGGCAATGTACAAAAGAATTCCTTAAAAAATGGACTTATTGATGTTAAATAAAAAAATCGGGCTCTTAAAAAGAAGCCCGATTTTTCTTTTTATTCTTTTTCCCTTCGATGACGGTTAAGTGACTATCCGTTTTCTTTCTCCATTTTATTTTCTTTGATGATTTTGCTGCAGAGAAGCTAGCCACATTATCCTTTTTCGAAGTTCGGTTTTTTAGCCTTTTTTTCGATTGGCGGGCAGCCTTTCGGAATGCTTGCTGCTCTTTCTTAACTGGTTTTCCCTTTGTTAATCCGGTATAAATCATATAAATAATCCCTGCGACAATGGCTATTATGAGAATGTTTCTAAAAAAGCCAATCGGGTCATTAAATAGTCGGCTCAATAGTCCGAGGACTCCGAGGGCGATGATTCCGTATATCATGAAAGATATGAAACGTTTCAACAAAGACACCTCCTTAAGAGCATCATAAGCATTTTTAGCTTATTTTAAACATTCTAATTGTGAAATATTTGAAAAAAATGAAGATCATTCATTTAGTTAGTATATGATTTTTCATCATCAAAATGTGTATAGATGTTTTACACAATTACATCCGAATCTAAACCTTTTTCTGTCTCTTTTTCCATCCTCAACAGTTCTTGGAAGGATGCCAATGCGACTTCGACTTGATCATCGGTAGGGGCTTTGGTTGTCAATAACTGAAGCCAAAGGCCGGGATAGCCAAGGTAACGCAGGATGGGAGTGTCCCTTACTTTGTTAGTCAACTGCAAGACTTCGAATGCAATGCCGAGCACGACGGGGATAAGTAAAATGCGATTGACGACACGAACCCATAGCGGATCAATTGGTACAAGAAGATAGACAAACATCCCTACAATGACAGTAAATAAAATAAAGCTGCTGCCACAGCGATAATGAAGGCGGGAACTTGCCTGCACGTTTGCAACCGTCAATTCTTTTCCGCTTTCAAAGCAATTGATCACCTTATGCTCTGCTCCGTGATACTGAAAGACCCGCTTGATCAATGGCGTCAAGGAAACTACATAAATATATACGAGCAGTAAGATCAGCTTGAACAAGCTTTCCACTAATACCTGAGCCGTATGGCCACTGAAAATGGGTTCTGTCAATTTTGCGAGGAAGACAGGAATCAAGGTGAAAAGCAATTTCCCAAAAAGGAAGGAGATCACACCGATCACGGCAACACCTAGCCAAAGACTTAATTTAGAGGGGTCTTTCGTTTCTTTTTTCGTTTCGACCTCTTTTTCCCCGTCTTCTTCTTCATACTGTTCAGTTGAAAAGTTAAGATGTTTCGAACCGGTGGCACTTGACTGAAGCAGTGATACGATACCCCGTAGAAACGGTATTTTTTTTAAGCGGTTTACAACAGGTTTCGATTCACGCGGCAGATGATAATATACAATCGTCGAATCTTTGCGGCGTACCGCAGTGACTGTGTGATGTTTGCCACCGAACATGACGCCTTCCACTACAGCCTGCCCTCCATAAACGGGTTTTTGAACCTCAGACATTTCTACACCAACCTAATAGTTATTCACGTAGCTCTCTCATGGGTGCTAACATGTGTATTATCAAGCATCACAAGGGTTTAAGGCGGTCCTCCAAAATGGAATGGAAGCTTTACCCCCTGCAATTGCTTTTTGAATGTTGAATCACAGGAAGGTATTATCCTGTGTACATTATAAATTTCAACAGAGGAAGGGGATTTTCCTCTGAAAAAAGCAGATTATTTATGATTTAATCATACAGAATTAATCACAAAACCTCTAGTGATTCTCCTCCCCAATAATAAAAAAAAATAGTTCTATTTAACAAAGGGCATACTACGTAGCGGAGGTGTTTGATATGTCTTCTAATGAAAATGGACAAATTCAACAGGAATATCAAAACATGTTAATCTACAATGTACTTGCTGTCGGTTTTGTTGGGGGGGCTTTAGCCAGTTTTATCGGAATCATAGTCCATTATGTTAACTTAATGGATGTTAGCCCAAAATTCATACTGACTTCGTGGTCCAATATGACCTGGATCGATCATTGGCTCGGTACGGTGATGACCATAATTTTATTCGGAATTCTATCTGTGGGAATCGCTTTTATATACTATAGTCTTTTTAAAAGGATGAAGAGTATTTTTCCGGGTATTTTTTTGGGATTGGTATGCTGGGCTTTGCTTGTATTTGTCCTGAAACCGATGTTCATCGATTTGCCAACCTTTTCTAAAATGTCAGCAAATACGGTTATAACAAGTGTATGCATTTTTATTATATACGGTCTTTTTGTAGGGTTTTCTATATCATACGATCATCAGGAATATTTACGCTATAAAAACAAGGCCGAGAAGCAATCGGAAAGCTGATTGCTTCTTGGTTGTAAAAAAGTAGTAAGACAATTTGTAATTATGATAGAATGTTCATGGAAAGCATTCTTTTAACATGAGCAGGTGTTTGATGATGACAAAAATCTTACTAATCAATGGTCCGAATTTAAATCGCTTGGGGAAGCGGGAACCTGCGCATTATGGATCCTCGACGCTTGCGGATGTGGAAGCGCAATTAATGCTGCAAGCACAAGGGTTAAATGTGGAATTAACCACTTTTCAAACTAACCATGAAGGAGCGATTATCGACAAGCTCCATTGGTCAGAGGATCATGGGATCGACGGGATTATCATTAATCCTGGGGCTTTTACTCATTATAGTTATGCGATTCGTGATGCAATAGCCGGAATTGATGTTCCAGTGGTGGAAGTGCATATTTCGAACATACATGCCCGTGAAAGCTTTCGACATGAATCAGTGACCGCTGCAGTATCGGCGGGACAGATTGTCGGCTTGGGGATACACGGTTATGAATTGGCGTTGCAGGCGATCACAAAGATTGCAAAGGGGGAAATTAAATGAATAAACTAATGCGCTTAAGAGCCTCGATGGAAAAGGTGGGCATTGATGGTTTTTTGATCACCAGTACATATAACCGCCGATACATGACCAACTTCACGGGAAGTGCAGGCGTTGTCCTCATTTCCCAAAAAGAAGCTAAATTCATCACTGATTTCAGATACGTGGAACAAGCGGGCAAGCAGGCACCGGACTATGAAGTCGTTCAACACAAAGGAACCATCATCGAAGAAGTCGGCAAGCAGGCTAAAGCGATGAATATCGGCAAGCTGGGTTTTGAGCAAGAGCACCTGACTTATGCTACATATAAAGCTTATGAAGCGGCCATTGATGGCCAACTTTTGCCGGTGTCTGGGGTTATTGAGAATTTACGCTTGATAAAGACTTCATCAGAGATTAAGATATTAAAGGAAGCGGCTGCTATTGCTGATGCTGCGTTTACGCATATACTGGATTTCCTGCGTCCAGGGATTTCGGAACTGGATGTATCCAATGAACTTGAATTCTTTATGAGGAAACAAGGGGCAACTTCTTCTTCCTTCGATATCATAGTAGCATCCGGCATAAGGTCCGCACTTCCGCATGGAGTGGCTACTGATAAAATCATCGAAAAAGGCGATTTTGTCACATTGGATTACGGGGCATATTATAACGGGTATGTGTCTGACATCACTCGGACATTAGCGGTTGGCAAGCCAAGTGAAGAACTTATTAATATTTATGACATTGTTTTAGAAGCTCAACTGAGAGGAATGGCTGGGATCAAACCCGGTATGACTGGCAGGGAAGCGGATGCACTAACTCGAAATCTAATTGAAGAAAAGGGATATGGGCAGTATTTTGGACATTCGACCGGACATGGAATCGGCCTTGAAGTTCATGAAGGCCCAGCATTATCCTTTAGGTCTGATATCATTTTAGAACCAGGTATGGCTGTAACCGTTGAACCGGGCATTTATTTACCGGGCGTAGGCGGAGTGCGGATTGAAGATGATACAATCGTTACAATTGACGGTAACGAAGCACTTACTCATTCAACTAAAGAGTTAATCATTCTGTAAACATGTACATGTAGGAGGACAAATTTATGATTTCTGTAAACGATTTTCGCACGGGTGTTACGATTGAAGTAGATAATGGAATTTGGCAGGTTATCGAGTTCCAACACGTTAAACCTGGTAAAGGTGCAGCTTTTGTACGTTCTAAACTTCGTAACCTTCGTACGGGTTCAATCCAGGAGAAAACATTCCGTGCTGGTGAAAAAGTTGCTAAAGCACATATCGAAAACCGCAAGATGCAGTACCTTTATGCAAGTGGAGACAGCCATGTATTCATGGATAACGAAACGTATGACCAAATCGAGCTCCCGGCTTCAAGCATTGAACGTGAACTTAAGTTCCTAAAGGAAAATATGGAAGTACATATCATGACTTTCCAAGCGGAAACACTTGGTGTCGAGCTTCCAAACACAGTGGAACTAGAAGTGGCGGAGACAGAGCCTGGAATTAAAGGCGATACATCTTCAGGCGGCACGAAATCAGCCGTACTTGAGACGGGCCTTTCGGTTCAAGTGCCATTCTTCATCAACCAAGGTGACAAACTATTGATCAATACAAATGAAGGTTCTTACGTATCACGTGCATAAATGAAAGGAGGCCGAGATTAATTTCTCGGTCTCAAATTGCAGACAAAAAGGTTTCGGAATGGTTTCATTCCGAAACCTTTTTGATTTTTTATGGGATTGGACTTCATGATGACGCAGATGATCTGCTTCTTCCGTATATTCCTGCCAATATGGAGTGCCACCACTTTCTGAAGGTCCTTATTTTCTGTACAACACTGTGATAAAGATGAACGAGTCCTGCACAAATGCAATTGGATGATTTGTACACACGATAGTCCTCTTTAATCTCCATTTTACAAGCTGGCACCAGTTGGTCCAAAGTAATCATTCATGCTGATCGAATCATGATCATGTTTAAAAAGCATCCTCATCTCCTCAAGTTCCCAGTCTGGAAGGTCCGTATGGTCTCATCCCAAACCATGATTTTATAAGAAGACTTGGTTACCCTTCATGTTTACTTTTTTATGGAGTGGAACCCTCACTGGATTGAAGAAATCTGCGACACTCCTGCCGAATAACTGGCTAGCCGAGACCCCACAGGCGCTTGCGCCGAGGAGGCTTGGCAGACAGTCGGCGGAAAGGGAGCGGATTTCTGAAATCAACTGAAACTTTTAAATGAAAAATGTATCCGAACCGTGTTTTTAAAACAAGACTTGGTTATCCTTCATGGTTTATTTTTTATATTGGATGAAACCTATATAGGATTGAAGAAATTTGCGACACTCCTGCCGAATAACTGGCTAGCCGAGACCCCACAGGCGCTTGCGCTGAGGAGGCTTGGCAGACAGTCGGCGGAAAGGGAGCGGATTTCTGAAATCAACTGAAACTTTTTTAAAATAAAAAGACGTAGACCGAGATTAATTTCTCGGTCTTTTTTAGATCCAGGAAGTTATAAAAAAATCAATAAATGGTCCGTTTCTTTAATAGCCTGTCATCATTGCGGGCTTGTCGGCATATATTTTATTGAAAGTGGTGTATACAGGAGGATTGTCAAAATGGAAACGATTCTTTCATTTTTACCGAAAAGTTTATACGAGCAACTCCGCGGTATGACACCGATGATGATCGTTAAGATGGAAGAACTGCGAATTCGGGTTGGAAGGCCGCTTGAGGTCATTGTAGGGGGGGAACCATACTTTTTTTCCTATGAAGTGACGCATTCGGATGCAGATCAATTATTGAATAATATAGGTCAATTTTCGTTATATACGCTTGAGGAAGAATTGAAGCGAGGATATATAACTATAGCGGGCGGACACCGGGTGGGGCTTGCTGGCAAGGTGATCCTGGAAAATGGTTCGGTCAAAGCGATCAGGGATATTTCCTCATTCAATATTCGGGTTGCACGTGAAAAAATAGGTGCAGCTGAACCTCTCACTTCATATTTATATGACGGGGAATGGCAGCATACCATGTTGATCGGTGCTCCGCAAACGGGAAAAACGACCATATTACGTGATATTGCAAGAATGATATCCAGTGGTAATGAAAAACTCGGCATTGCCCCTCAAAAGGTGGGGATAGTGGACGAGCGCTCAGAAATTGCCGGATGTGTGCATGGAGTGCCGCAGCTCGAATTCGGAACAAGAGTTGATGTTCTCGATGGATGTCCTAAAGCGGAAGGGATGATGATGATGATCCGTTCGATGTCCCCGGATGTATTGATCGTGGATGAAATAGGCCGCGAAGCGGATACGCAGGCTGTGCTGGAAGCCGTGAATGCAGGTATTAAACTCATGATAACCACGCATGGCCATACACTGGATGAAATCAAGAAGCGACCCATTATCGCTGAAATATTAAAGCAAAACATCTTTGAACGCTTTATTGAATTAAAAAGAAGTAAATCTGGTAGGAGGAGCTACAAAGTCCTTGATGCAGCAGGGGTTCCCATTTACTTGGGAGAAAGTGTGAAACCGCATGTTTAAGTTAATAGGAGCAGCGATAATTATTATAGCGACGACTTGGGCAGGTTTTGAAGCGGCGAAAAAATTAAGTATGAGGCCCCGTCAACTGAGACAGCTGAAAGTCGCCATGCAATCGCTTGAAGCTGAAATCATGTTCGGTCATACACCTTTGAAAGAAGCGGCAAGGAAACTTTCTAAACAGATGGCCAAACCTTTGTCCAGCTTTTTCGATACATTTGCAAATCGACTCGAGTCAGGTGAAACCACCGTCAAAGAAGCATGGGATGATAGTTTGAAGAAAATATGGCAATCCCTTGCTTTAAAACAGGGAGAATTCGAGATTCTTTCACAGTTTGGGGAGACGCTTGGGAAAAGCGATAAATATCATCAGCAAAAGCAAATCATGCTAACGATGGCACATCTGGAACGGGAAGAAACCGATGCACTCGACCGCCAGGGGAAATATGAAAAAATGATGAAAAGTCTTGGTTTTTTATCAGGGCTATTATTGATCATCTTGCTGATGTAGGAATATGTGGGGGGAATGAAAATGGGCATTGACGTGGACATCATATTTAAAATAGCGGGTGTGGGGCTTGTAGTGGCATTTCTTCACACGATACTCGATCAGGTTGGGAAGAAGGAATATGCCCAGTGGGTGACACTTTTCGGATTTATCTATATTTTATTCATGGTTGCTTCTGTAGTAGAGGATTTATTTCAAAAAATTAAATCTGTATTTCTATTTCAGTAAGGGAGGGATTCGCGATTGAAATCATAAAAATCGTGGCCATTGCCCTAGTTGCCACCTTTTTGGCACTGATCGTCAAAGAGCAAAAACCAAATTTAGCATTCCTGCTTGTTGTTTTTGTAGGATGCTCCATTTTTCTTTTTTTAGCTGACAAAATATACGAAATCATTTTAATGTTAGAAAAAATTGCAGTTAATGCGAATGTAAATACCGTGTATCTAGAGACCATTTTAAAAATAATCGGAATTGCCTATATTGCAGAATTCGCTTCCCAAATTACAAAAGATGCAGGGCAAGGTTCGCTCGCTTCCAAAATAGAATTAAGCGGAAAAATCTTGATTCTTGCCATGGCGATTCCGATTTTGACGGTCATTATCGAAACGATTCTACAGATGCTCCCAAGTTAATGGATTACTCCTACTAGTCAATGAGGTGAATGTATGAAGCAGCGGATGCCTTACTTATCCATACTATTCGTTTTACTCTTTTTTTTGCATGCATCTATTGGACAAGCTGCCGAAAATCCAGAAAATGGTGAAGTTGATCAAGAGCCGATCATGCAGTCCGAACTGGTACAAGCCCAAATAGAAAGGCTGGGCGTCGATGAGCTCAAACAATATTGGGATGGCATCGTTACGGAATATGGAGGATTCTTACCGGAAAGCCAGAAAGGGAGCTTCATGGATTTTGTAAGCGGCGATAAGAAATTTTCTTTTGATGAATGGATTAAGGGAATCACAAAATTCATTTTTCATGAACTGCTCGTGAATGGAAAGCTGCTGGGGTCACTCATTTTATTAACCGTTTTCAGCATGTTCCTCCAGTCTTTGCAGAATGCGTTCGAGCAAAGCTCCGTAAGTAAGGTCGCTTATGCAATCGTTTATATGGTGCTGATCATTTTGGCACTTAACAGTTTTCATGTGGCGATTGAATATACAAAAGATACGATAGATTTGATGATTTCCTTTTTAATGGCGCTCATCCCTTTACTCTTGGCATTGATAGCTGCTTCAGGCGGACTTGTATCGGCAGCCTTCTTTCATCCGGTATTGATGTTTTTGATGAATACAAGCGGCATCTTGATTCAGTTCGTCGTCCTTCCGTTATTATTCTTTGCAGCGATTTTAAGCATAGTCAGCACGTTGACCGAACATTACAAAGTGACTCAGCTGGCACAACTTCTCCGTAATTTTGCCATCGGGATCCTTGGAGCATTCATGACCATATTCCTTGGTGTGATCTCCGTTCAGGGAGCATCCTCAGCTGTAGCTGACGGAGTGACGATCAGGACAGCCAAATTCGTGACAGGTAACTTTATACCGGTCATAGGGCGCATGTTTACCGATGCAACGGATACGGTCATTAGTGCCTCCGTCCTTTTGAAAAATACAGTGGGATTGTCAGGTGTCATCATTCTCTTGCTCATTACCACATTTCCCGCCATAAAAATCCTGATGATTTCTTTTGTCTATAAATTGGCAGCGAGTCTTTTGCAGCCGCTGGGCGGAGGACCTGTAATAAAATGCCTTGACATTATAAGTAAAAGCATGATTTATATTTTCGCCGCATTGGCCATTGTCTCACTCATGTTTTTTTTAAGTATCACGGTAATCATCGCCTCTGGAAACATTACCCTGATGGTTCGTTAGAAAGGAGGAGGACTTGGTGAGTTTTTTAGCTGGCTGGGTATCCAACATCATCATATTTGTACTGCTGGCTACTGTGATCGATATGCTTCTGCCGAATTCAGCTTTACAGAAGTATGCCAAAATGGTTATCGGGCTTTTACTGATTGCAATCATCATCACTCCTATATTGGGATTATTCAATAAGGATTTCGATGATATTCTCACTGCGGCCACTAGTGAATTTGAGGATCAGAAAAAAAAAGATTTAGGAAATTTGACAGAAATGAAGAAAAAAGAAATACAAGCTACCCAGGGTGCATATATTTTAAAACAAATGGCTGTTGACTTACAGGCAGAAGTGGAAGAGGAGCTGATGGCGGATTATAACATGAGGATTAGTTCAATTGATGTAGGGGTCAAGAATGAGGAAGAGCCGGGTGTTGATGATCTGCAGAACATAACCATCTCATTGGAAAAGGCAGAAGGGAAAGAAAACTCGGAGATAGAGGCAGTAGCGAAGGTTGATATCAATACAGATAGCCCATCCACTTCGAATGATGCCAATCTGGATGCTGTCAAAAGGTTTCTGGCAACAAGTTGGTCTGTTGATGAAGAGATCATTGAAATCGCCGGGGAAAGGAAGTGACTGAGTATTGAACAAAGACAAAGGTCCATTATCCTGGCTGCAAAAACTATTAAATAAAGACCCTGACCAAAAAGAGCCTAAGGAAAAAAAACCTTCCCTGTATGTCTATGCTCTAATAGTTGTCCTTTTGGGATCGGGAATCATGATGGCCGGGAATTTGTTAACCACCAACAAGACGGGACAAACATCTGAAGTGACGACTGTATTCAATAATGATAAACAGCAGGAAGAAGATGAGGATGTTGAAACATTCGGCCAGAAGAAATCAGAATTCAAGACTACAAAAGACTATGAAATATATCTACAGAATGAAATGAAAGAAGCGCTAGAATCCATCGCAGGCGTCCAGGATGTGAAAGTCGTAATCTACGTCGATGCATCCGAGAAAAAAGTATATGAAAGAAATAAAGTCACCCAAAAACAAGTCACTGAAGAAACCGACCAGGAAGGCGGCAAAAGGACGGTCGAAGACACATCCGTTGATGAACAGCTAGTTTTGGTCAAGAGCGGTGAAAAAGAAGGACCGATCATTTCGGAAACGAAAAAACCTAGTGTACGGGGAGTCCTGGTAGTCGCTAAAGGGGCCGAAAACATTCAAATAAAGAAGTGGATCATCGAGGCTGTCACACGCTCACTTGATGTACCGAGTCACAGGGTTTCTGTCATGCCTAAAAAATAAGGGGGAAAATCTACATGTTATTAAAAAAACAAACCGTTTGGTTATTGACTATGCTAAGTCTGGTCGTTGTGCTTTCAGTCTATTATTTAACCGCTCCTGAAGAAAATGCCGCCGATATGACGGCAACAGAGCAAATGGAACAGGAAGAAAATAAAACAGAGAACAAAGCAGAGACAAAAGGGGAAAATAAAAGTGAAAAAGAAACTTCCAAAAATACAGAAGGTTCCTCTGTAACCATTGCATCTGGAGATGAGTTCGAATCGTTAAGGATGCAGATTGAAGATGAACGGGCGAAGCTGAATGAAGAATTGACTGCTAAGATGGGCAACACAGAACTATCAGCTGAAGAAAGAGACGAGGCTTATGCAAAAATCGAACAATTAAGTGAAACGAAAGTGAAAGAAAATATCATTGAAAACTTAATTGTTGCCATGGATTACAATGCCGCACTGGTCCGGGTTGACGGAACGGATGTAAAGGTGAGTGTCAAGGCGGATAAACAAACGAAAACAGAGGCCAATAACATTATCCGCCTCGTAAGGAAAGAAGTGAGCGATGCACAAAATGTAGTGGTCGATTTCCAACCGGAAAAGTAAACACACATACAGAAAAAAGTGACTGATACAGAACAGTTCAACATCATAAAAATTTGAAAGCCCCCTTAATAAAAAAATGGGAGGCTTTTTATTATGATTTTATTAACTATCTCACAAACCTGGAAACTTTAGAGGAAAAGTTTTTTTATGTCGATTGGAATCAGGAACTCAAATAGAAATGGTGATAATGATCATCCGTAATATTCCAGAAAAGTAATTACAATGGATATTATGGCTGGTTTTCCAGGAATGAAATGCAAAATTCAAGAGAAAGCGTTAAGGTGCCCCAGTTGATAAATATTCACAATATTATAATAAAGGTGTAAGATGGAAGTATGGATATTCAGTAACAATTAATCTATCATTGAATTTGTATAAGCTAATATTGTATGATGTTAGAAGCTGGTCATAAACTTTTCAATTTTCTTAGGGAAACAATATTTTGAGAAAGTGAAATATCTGTTATACTACAGATGAGGTTTGTATTCAGTTTATTCGCATTCGCGTAAAGAAAGCGGCTACTTTGTGCAGTATTGGACAAAGTAGGATAAGCTAAGGGTAGGGTTACATAAAATATTATTGCCTCACAAACTCATATTAAATTAGACAAGGGGTGCCACAAAATGAAAGTGCAAGAAATTCGTGAAATTATTAAGTTAGTCGATCAATCAAATATCGGTGAATTCGTTTTCGAAAATGAAGGAACGAAAATTAAATTGAAAAAAACCGAAACGGGTACAGTATTACACCAAGCAGCAGTTGCTCCAGATGTTGTTCAAGCCAATGCAGCTGTAGAGGTCAAGCCCGCAGCGGCCCCTGCCCCTGAAGTACCGAAAGCTGTTGAACCTGCAAAACCGGCTGCTGCCGTCACTGAACAGGAAAATTTACATAAAATCACTTCCCCGATGGTAGGGACATTCTACCAATCTCCTGCACCGGATTCACCTGCATACGTAAAAGCAGGCGATAAAGTAACGGGGGATTCCATCGTCTGCATCGTGGAAGCCATGAAACTTTTCAATGAAATCGAAGCTGAAGTAAGCGGTGAAATCGTGGAAGTCCTTGTAAAAGAAGGTCAGCTTGTAGAATATGGTCAACCATTATTTTTAGTAAAGCCGGAATGAGGAGCTGTTTCTAAATGATTAAAAAGGTATTAATTGCCAATCGTGGGGAAATTGCTGTCCGAATCATCCGGGCATGCAAGGAATTAGGAATCGAGACTGTTGCTGTCTATTCAGAAGCAGATAAAGAAGCATTACATGTTCAAATTGCTGATGAAGCATATTGCATCGGTCCTAAATTATCAAAAGACAGTTATTTAAATACAACCAACATTATCAGCACAGCCAAGAAAACGGGATCCGATGCAATTCATCCGGGATATGGTTTCCTAGCTGAAAATGCCGACTTTGCCGAGCTATGCCGTGAATGCAATATCATTTTCATCGGCCCTAGCCCCGAAGCGATCAATAAAATGGGAACAAAGGACGTAGCAAGGGAAACTATGCGCAAAGCTGGTGTACCGATCGTGCCAGGTTCTAAAGGCATAATCAAAGATACGGATGAGGGTGTAGCACTAGCTAATGAAATGGGCTATCCAGTCATCATCAAAGCTACTGCAGGCGGAGGCGGTAAAGGTATCCGCGTCGCAAGGACGGAAGAAGATCTCATTAAGGGCATTAACATCACGCAACAGGAAGCCGCGACGGCATTCGGGAATCCTGGCGTGTATATTGAAAAGTTCATCGAGGACTTCCGTCACGTTGAAATACAGGTCATGGCAGATAATCATGGCAACGCCATCCATTTAGGTGAGCGTGATTGTACGGTCCAACGCCGTTTGCAAAAACTTGTTGAAGAAACCCCGTCACCGGCGTTGGATGGTGAAATACGTGCGGAAATGGGGCAGGCCGCTGTGACGGCTGCACTTGCCGTAAACTATTCAGGTGCCGGAACAGTAGAATTTATTTATGACTATGTGAATAGAAAATACTACTTTATGGAAATGAATACACGTATCCAGGTTGAGCACCCAGTTACAGAAATGGTAACGGGCGTGGATTTGATTAAAGAACAGATCAAAGTTGCTTCAGGCAACAAACTATCGCTTTCGCAAGAGGATGTCACTTATAACGGATGGTCTATCGAATGCCGGATCAATGCCGAAAATCCAGAAAAGAATTTCATGCCTTCCGCAGGTAAGATTCAAATGTATTTACCTCCAGGCGGCTACGGAGTTCGTGTTGATTCTGCGGCATACCCTGGGTACTCCATACCGCCGTATTACGATTCCATGATCGCTAAATTGATTGTCCATGCACCGACTAGAGAAGAGGCGATCGAGAAGATGAAACGCGCCTTGGGTGAGTTTGTCATTGAAGGGATCAGTACCACAATTCCTTTCCATATTAAGTTGCTTCAGCATGAACAATTTGTTTCCGGAGAATTTAATACCAAATTCCTTGAAATATATGATGTAATGAACTCATAATGTAAAGGAAGACAGGAGGTGCTTTTGAATGAGTGAAATGGAAGGCCAATTACTCGAAATGAATGATTATAATAGTGGGCTGGGCAAAGTGGAGATTGCGCCTGAGGTGATAGAGGTGATTGCGGGTATCGCTGCATCGGAAGTTGAAGGTGTTGCACATATGCGCGGGAATTTCGCTACGGGTGTTGTTGAAAAGCTTGGTAAAAAGAACCACGGTAAAGGTGTTAAAGTGGACTTAACGGGAGAATCCATCAAAGTCGAACTTTATTGTGTCATGAAGTTTGGTGTTTCAATTCCGAAAGTTGCTCAGGAAGTGCAAGATAACATTCGTGAAGCTTTGTTGAATATGACCGCTATCGACGCTGGCGAAGTGAACATTCATGTAGTGGGCATTGCGTTTGAAAATGCTAAACAAGAAACGGATTACGAACAAGAAGTGTAAGTGGGCTTCATTCGATTCACACCTGCAAAAACCCGGCAAAAAGCCGGGTTTTTGTTTTTTTGAATGTAAACTCAATGATACCCGTTTTTGGACCCTGCTTATAATATTAAATTTAAATGAACATAATAAGGCGGTGTCTGGAAATTTCCCTTTAATTCAAGGGTGATTTCTGTTAGAGTGTAAAAGGTGAAATATGAGCATGAAAGCTAGGCAAGAGCTTTTTGACACTTTCAAAAAGTATGGGACTGTGTTGGCCGTTGGAAAGTAATCTTGAATCAAGATATTGAATCTTTTGGCCTTTAATTTAGTGGGATTTAGCTTGTTTTTATAAATAATATAGCGAGAATCTTAATATTTTTGAAAAAATGTTATTTAATGTTCGTTTGTTCTAGCATTTTCATATATAATAGTAGATGTAAAAGGAGTAAGATTATGAAAAGAAGAGAAGCCCGTGAAAAATCCCTTCAAGCACTATATCAGATAGATATTGCGAACTCGAATCCAGAAGAAGCAATGGAAAGCGTACTGGATGGTGCTCCCACTGATAATTATTTCAAGAAATTAGTAATGGGGATAACGGAAAATCGTGAACAAATTGATGGAATGATCAGGGACAATTTAGAGAATTGGACGTTGGAAAGACTGGCGAACATTGATCGGAATTTACTGCGGATCGCGGTTTATGAAATGGTTCACAGTGAAGATGTTCCTGTAAGTGTTGCAATGAATGAAGCTATTGAAATTGCTAAGAAATTCGGTGATGATCAATCAAGCAGCTTTGTAAATGCCGTTTTATCCAAAGTAAAGGTGAAAAGCGGCAGCTAAAGCTGCAGCCTTGAACAAGGATTCTCTCAGCAATTTCTTTAGCAAAATTAACTTGGGAGGAATAAACACATGTCAGCTCAAATCATTAATGGTAAAGAAATTGCAGAGTCAGTTAGGCAGGAAATCAGTAAGGAAGTTCAACAGTTACGTGAAAAAAATATCGTTCCGGGTTTAGCTGTAATCCTGGTGGGTGACAATCAAGCCTCTCAAACTTATGTGCGCAATAAGCAAAAGGCCTGTGAGGACTTGGGTATGCATTCCGTACTAATTAAAAAGCCTGCGGAACTCTCTCAGGAGGAATTAATTCAGAGCATTGCTGAATTAAACCAGGATGACAGCATTCATGGTATATTGGTGCAGCTGCCCTTGCCTGGACATATTCAGGAAAAGGCGATCATTGAAGCGATTTCCCCTGAAAAGGATGTAGATGGATTCCACCCGATTAATATTGGGCGGATGATGACGGGACAAGATGCATTTTTACCTTGTACTCCATACGGCGTCATGGTGATGCTTGAGTATATCGACTATGACCTTGAAGGTAAGCATGTTGTCATCGTAGGGAGAAGTAATATCGTCGGAAAACCAGCCGGACAATTGTTTTTAAATGCAAATGCAACCGTTACATACTGTCATTCACGGACAAAGGATCTTGCTTATTATACCAAGCAAGCCGATGTCGTTGTGGCAGCGGTCGGAAAGAGGGACACGATCACGAGTGACCATATTAAAGAAGGCGCAATCGTCATTGACGTCGGAATGAACAGGAATGATGAAGGGAAGCTTTGCGGTGATGTGGCGTTTGATGAAGTGAAAAATAAGGCTTCATACATTACACCTGTTCCTAAAGGCGTTGGTCCCATGACGATTACGATGCTTATGAAGAATACGGTCAAATCTGCTCAAAAAGCACTTGAATTAAACAAGCAAGCATTAAAAAGCTGAAAAAAACGTTAAATTATTTTAAAGAAGCGGACCTCTTGTTTTATAATAACGGGAGACCGCTTTTTTTTCATTCATGGATTTATGATAATCTATAGGTGAGTTTTCTTTATATCCGATTTCCATCGGAAGGAGACATTATATGAGCAACCAACAATATTTGAGTGTGTCGGCTTTAACGAAGTACATCAAAAGGAAGTTCGATGCCGACCCCCATTTGCAAAATGTATACATAAAAGGTGAAATTTCAAATTTTAAACAACATACAAGCGGACATATGTATTTTACTTTAAAGGATGAGAAGGCACGGCTTCTCTCCGTTATGTTTGCCGCCAATAATAAAGGGATGAAATTCCTGCCCGAAAATGGCATGAAGGTACTTGTTAAGGGTGATATATCATTATACGAAGCTGGAGGACAGTATCAGCTTTATGTGAAAAGCATGGCCCCTGATGGTGTGGGGGATTTATATCTTGCTTATGAACAGCTGAAGAAAAAGCTGGAGGGGGCAGGCTTGTTTTTGGCCGAACACAAGAAGCCCATCCCGCAATACCCTAAGTCTGTAGGGGTCATTACTTCGCCGACCGGAGCTGCATTAAGAGATATCCTGACAACCATCAAGCGGAGATATCCGATCGCCAGGATCATCGTTTATCCAGCACTTGTACAAGGGAATAATGCCGCTAAATCGATTGCCAAGGCAATTTCCATGGCGAACGCAAGGGCAGAAAGCGATGTTCTCATTGTCGGAAGGGGCGGCGGGTCGATCGAGGAACTATGGGCCTTTAATGAGGAGATAGTGGCTGAATCGATATATGATTCCGATATACCGGTAATTTCTGCTGTCGGTCACGAAACCGACTTTACGATTGCTGATTTTGTCGCCGATATGCGTGCTCCTACGCCTACTGGTGCAGCAGAGTTAGCGGTTCCTCACTTGAATGAAATACTCGAACGCCTGATGAACCGCAAGAATCGATTGACCCGCTCCATTCAAGAAGCGGTGAATTTTGAACGAACCCGTTTGACCAGGATGGAGAGGTCTTATGCTTTCCGTTACCCACATAAAATGTACGAACAGAAGCTGGAACAACTAGACAAGACGATGGACAGGCTAGGGAGGACCAGCACGCGATATTTCATGAAAAAGAGAGATGAGCTGAATCAGCTGAACGATATTTTGAAAAAGCAGCATCCTGAACAAGCGGTGAAAAATGCGAAAGATGAACTGCAGCAGCATGCAAAGGTTTTACGGAGGGCCATGGAAGCCATCTATCGGCATAAATCTCAGCAGTTCGTCCATATTACAGCCACTTTATCTGCCCTCAGTCCACTAAAAATCATGGAACGGGGCTATGGATTGGTTTTTGCTGAGGATGAGACATTAGTGAAAAGTACACAGCAAGTATCAAAAGGGGATAAGATAGCGGTTTCGATAAAAGATGGAACTCTTGAATGTGAAATTAAAGAAATTAAGGAGCGGATTGAATCATGACAAAAAAACAGGAAGCTACATTTGAAGAAGCGATGGAGAATCTCGAAAAAATTGTAGAGCAGTTGGAAGAAGGCGATGTGCCCTTGGAAGAAGCCATTTCGATATATAAACAAGGAATGGATTTATCAAGGCTTTGCCATTCAAAGCTTAAGGCTGTTGAAGATCAGTTGACTCAAATTTTACGCGAAGATGGGGAACTTGAAAACTTTGCTGTACAGGAGGAAGAATGACATGGGTACGGCGTCCTTTGAAATGTTTTCTAATGAATATAAGGCAATTATAGAACGGGAAATCGTCGAATATGTCAATAAACTTAAAGCCCCGGCAGTAGTCAAAGAAGCCATGATCTATTCACTGCAGGCAGGGGGTAAACGGATTCGCCCATTATTGGTCTTTGCGGTTTTGGAGGCCTTTGGAAAAAGCTTGAGGATAGGGATTCCAGCAGCGGCTGCCATTGAAATGATTCATACATATTCTTTGATTCATGATGACCTTCCGGCAATGGATGATGATGATCTCCGCCGCGGAAAACCGACGAATCATAAAGTGTTCGGTGAAGCGGTGGCCATACTGGCAGGTGATGCGCTTCTTACTTATAGCTTTCAATTGGTGACGGATATGATCGATCCCGAGGTCACGGCTGAAATGAAGCTGAACCTTGTAAGTGAAATTGCGAAGTCTGCCGGAGCCGAAGGAATGGTTGGGGGGCAAGTTGCCGATATGGAAGGTGAGAATAAACAGCTGACCCTTCAGGAATTGGAGTATATTCATGAACATAAAACAGGGAAGTTATTGACTGCAAGCATCCTTTCCGGTGCTATATTAGCAGGGGCGAGTGAAGAACAGCAACTGCATTTACGTGACTTTGCATACCACCTGGGGCTTGCTTTTCAAATTCGCGATGATATTCTGGATATTGAAGGGTCAGTCGAGTTGATCGGCAAGCCGGTTGGCAGTGATGTGGGGAATCATAAAAGCACATATCCTTCTTTACTAACCCTTCAAGGGGCAAAGCAAAAGTTGGAACATCATATAGAACTTGCCCATGCCGCTTTAGGAAAAACAACCTTACAAACGGGTTTGTTGAATGAACTAACTGATTTAATTGCGAACCGTAATCATTGATTGTGGCTAAATTTGTTATCAATTGAGGTTTTGTGGTATACTCATTGTGCAAAAATATGTGAAAATCAAAATGAATTTTTTAATTGAGATACGTGATAAAATAGGTATAATAAGCCGCCGAAATCACCTGGGTGTTGGCGGCTATTTTTTAACTTAAAACCAATTTTTCGGTCAAGTCTTCCATAGCCCTCTTTTATGAGGCTTTGTTTATGCTAACAACCGAAAATGACAGAAAGTGAGTGGTCCTGTTTGGATCTTCTATCTATAAAAGACCCTTCTTTTTTGAAGAAGATGAATAATGAAGAACTCGTCGAGTTAAGTGTGGAAGTACGGAAATTCCTTGTAGAAAAATTATCGGTGACCGGTGGGCATATTGGTCCCAATTTAGGTGTCGTCGAGTTGACTATTGCCTTGCATAAAGAATTCGACAGTCCGAATGATAAAATTTTATGGGATGTCGGACATCAATCCTATGTCCATAAAATCCTGACTGGCAGAGCAGGGGAGTTCGACACCTTAAAGAAATATAAAGGTCTTTGCGGTTTTCCTAAAATGATTGAAAGCCCCCATGATGTTTGGGAAACCGGTCACAGTTCGACTTCCCTTTCAGCTGCAATGGGGATGGCGGCTGCCCGTGATATCAAAGGGGAAAGCAGCTTTATTTTGCCTGTAATCGGAGACGGTGCCCTAACAGGGGGAATGGCGCTTGAAGCGTTGAATCATATCGGTGATGAAAAAAAGGACATGATCGTTATCCTGAATGATAATGAAATGTCCATAGCCCCCAATGTAGGTGCCTTACACACGATATTGGGAAGGTTGCGGACAGCAGGTAAATATAACTGGGCAAAAGATGAATTGGAGCTGCTTTTGAAAAAAATTCCTGCAGTCGGTGGTAAACTTGCGGCTACAGCTGAACGCTTGAAGGATAGCATGAAGTATTTATTGGTATCAGGAATCTTTTTCGAAGAACTCGGATTCACATACCTTGGACCAGTAGATGGACATAATTATGAAGAATTGCTTGAGAATTTAAGATATGCCAAGAAAACGAAGGGACCGGTCCTGCTGCATGTCATCACGAAAAAAGGCAAGGGATATTCACCTGCCGAGTTGGACACAACCGGGAATTGGCATGGGACAGGCCCATACAAGATAGAGACAGGCGATTTCGTGAAATCCCCTAGTAAGGGTCCTGCTTGGAGCGCTCTCGTAAGCGATACTGTCAGCAGGCTAGCCCGTGACGATGAGCGGATTGTCGCGATTACACCTGCAATGCCCGTAGGTTCGAAATTGGTGGGCTTCTCTCAAGAGTTCCCAGAGCGTTTCTATGATGTAGGGATTGCCGAGCAGCATGCTGCAACATTTGCAGCCGGATTGGCAACGCAAAAAATGAAACCATTCCTGGCTATATATTCAACCTTCCTGCAAAGGGCTTATGACCAGGTGGTTCATGATATTTGCCGTCAGAATTTGAACGTATTCATAGGAATCGATCGTGCCGGATTAGTTGGTTCCGATGGTGAAACGCATCAAGGCGTTTTCGACATTGCTTTCTTACGCCACGTACCGAATATGGTGCTGATGATGCCGAAAGATGAAAACGAAGGCCAGCATATGGTCAATACGGCCTTAAACTATAATGATGGTCCGATTGCGATGCGTTTCCCTCGTGGGAATGGTTGGGGAGTTGAGATGGATGCTGAATTACAGCAGATTCCGATCGGTTCGTGGGAAGTTCTTAAAGAAGGAACGGATGCTGCCATCTTAACGTTCGGCACAACGATTCCCATGGCTCTTGAAGCGGCAGAACTGCTCGAGAAAGAGGATTATTCAGTGAAGGTGGTCAATGCCCGGTTCATTAAGCCTTTGGATGAGAACATGCTAAGCAGTCTCCTTGGTGAAAAAATGCCTATCCTGACAATAGAAGAAGCGGTTCTTCAAGGTGGTTTTGGTAGTTCTGTTCTTGAATATGCTCATGATCAAGGATTTTATGGGGCAATTATAGATCGAATGGGGATACCTGATTATTTCATTGAACATGGAAGCGTCGATGAACTTCTTGAAGAAATCGGTCTGACGACTGAGACAGCCATCAAAAAGATTAAAATGATAACACCCAAAAAAGAAAAAAGGGCCTGAAAATATGAAAGTGATGAAAGAAAGAGTGGATGTATTACTTGTAGAACAAGGCTTGGCCGATACACGTGAAAAAGCGAAGCGTATGGTTATGGCAGGCCTTGTCTACGCGAATGAAGAAAGATACGAAAAACCGGGGGAAAAAGTGCCGGTCGATCTCGAATTCACGATCAAAGGAAAAGTCATGCCTTACGTTTCAAGAGGCGGTCTTAAACTTGAGAAGGCATTAAGGGAATTCGATTTACAAGTGAATGGAAAAATACTGCTTGATATCGGATCATCAACTGGCGGGTTTACGGATTGTGCGTTGCAAAATGGCGCCATAATGTCTTATGCGCTTGATGTCGGCTATAATCAACTTGCCTGGAAGCTTAGGCAGGATGAGCGGGTAAAAGTAATGGAAAGAACCAATTTCCGTTATGTTACACCCGCCGATCTCGACGGGGAGATGCCAAACTTTGCAAGCATTGATGTTTCCTTCATCTCGCTTACGTTAATTTTACCGGTGCTAAAGACCTTGCTCGTCCCGAATAGTGATGTCGTTGCCTTGGTTAAACCGCAATTCGAAGCCGGGAAGGATCAAGTGGGTAAAAAGGGGATTGTTCGTGATCCCAAAATCCATAAACAAGTGTTGGATAAGATCATTTCTTTTTCTTTAAAGGAAGGCTATGATATCAAGGATGCCTCCTTCTCACCGATTACCGGCGGTGATGGAAACATTGAATTCTTACTTCATTTACACTGGCAAGGGTCGAAGGAAGATGGGGCATTATTGCTTTCGAAAACGGTTGATGACATCGTTGGAGAGGCCCATGCCCAATTTAAAAAAGAATAGCTAGAACTTTGTATGGCTCCTTTGGCTGAACGGTTGGCTAAAGGAGCTTTTTGACTATACATTGTCGTCATGAACTTGAATCATTTATGGGTGGATACATAAAATAGGTAAGTGCAAAAATTAGACTTGTATTCATTTTAGAGAAAAAGTTGTACAATTGCATATAAATCCGATAACATTAATATTAGCCACTTAGTAAAGCGGCCTATTTGCGCGTACTGATGATACCGAGGCAAATTGGGCAGCTTGCTTAAAGTAAGAAATGAAAGTGATACCATTACCATTAAATGAGCAACAGTTGAGAAGAGGTGCTTCTACTTATGAATAAAGGACAACGACATATAAAAATAAGGGACATTATAACGAATAATGATATCGAAACACAGGATGAGTTAGTTGAAGAATTGAAATTAGCTGGATACAATGTAACTCAAGCCACCGTTTCAAGGGATATTAAAGAGCTTCACCTTGTAAAAGTTCCTTTAACGGATGGAAGGTATAAATACAGTCTGCCGGCCGACCAACGTTTCAATCCACTTCAAAAATTAAAGAGAATCCTTGTCGATGCATTTGTACGCATTGACTCAGCCAACAATTTGCTGGTTATGAAGATGCTCCCGGGTAATGCCCAGGCCATCTGTGCATTGATTGATAATTTAAATTGGCAAGAAATACTCGGGACGATCGGCGGCGACGATACATGTTTAATTATCTGCCGTTCTGAGGAAGATGCAAAGATCATTTCCGGCAAATTCTTGGACATGCTCTAATAATGTTGTGAGGTGACCTAGTTTGTTAACAGAACTATCGATTAGGAATTTTGCGATCATAGACAGCCTGTCCGTTTCATTTGAGAAAGGCTTGACGGTCTTGACAGGAGAAACAGGGGCAGGGAAGTCAATCATAATAGATGCCGTTCATCTCTTGGTTGGGGGCCGTGGTTCTGCAGAGTTCATTCGGCATGGTGAGTCGAAGGCTGAAATAGAAGGACTATTCCAAATTGAAGATGAAAAACACCCGGTCTTTGTCAAAGCGGAAGAATTTGGCCTGGATATGAATGATGGGATGGCGATACTTCGAAGGGATATCTCACAGAGCGGTAAAAGCGTTTGCAGGGTAAATGGGAAGCTGGTAACGATTTCCACATTACGTGAGATAGGGCGGACATTGATAGACATCCATGGTCAGCATGAACATCAGGAATTAATGGATGAACGACTCCATCTTCCGCTGCTCGATCAATTTGGCGGTGATAAAATCGCATCTGCACTCACTGAATACCAAAAGCTATATAAACGTTATGAAACGGCTTCTAAACAATTGAATGGTTTGAGCCAAAATGAACAGCAAATGGTCCATCGCCTTGATCTGATCCAATTTCAATTCGATGAAATCCAAAAAGCTGATTTGAAATTACGCGAAGATGAAGAATTGATGGAAGAACGGAAGAAAATTAATAATTTCGAAAAAATCCATGAAGCGCTGCAAACCAGTTATAATGCTTTAAATGGCGAGCAGCATGCAATTGATTGGCTTTCCGTAGCCATGAATAATTTGGAGGAAGCGGCAGGGCTTGATGAAGGTTTAAAGCACAGCTCTGAAACCGTTTCAAATAGCTACTTCCTGCTCGAAGAGGCTGTGTCAAACATCCGGGACCAATTGGACTCTTTGGATTATGATACAGAACGTGTGGAATTCATTGAAAGTAGACTTAATGAAATAAATCAATTAAAGCGTAAATACGGCCGGACCATCGAGGAAATCCTGGAATATGGGGCCGCAATAGAAGAAGAAGTCGAAAAGCTGCAAAATAGGGAAACCCATATCGCGAAGCTTGAAAAGGAAATGAAATCCATCAAGGCAGATCTAATCGTCGAAGCAAAGAATCTGTCTGAACTTCGCCAGAAATTCGCTCAGCAGCTAACCAAAAAGATTCATCAGGAATTAAAGGATTTATATATGGAAAAAACAATTTTCGAACCTCATTTCCTTCAGACAGCCTATACTTTCGATGAATTGTCAGATAGGGGCATTAATCAGTCAGGGCTGGATTCAATGGAATTTTATATTTCCACCAATCCAGGTGAACCGTTAAAACCTCTTTCTAAAATCGCATCTGGTGGAGAACTGTCGAGGATCATGCTGGCTTTGAAAAGCATTTTCTCCAAGCATCAAGGCATAACGTCCATTATATTTGATGAAGTGGATACAGGTGTAAGCGGACGGGTTGCCCAATCCATTGCCGAAAAGATCTATAAAGTGGCAACTGGATCACAAGTATTGTGCATATCCCATTTGCCTCAGGTGGCAGCCATGGCGGATACTCACCTTTTCATAGCGAAAAATGTAAGGGCCGGACGCACGAATACCTCGGTCAAGCCGCTAATTGAAACTGAAAAAATAAAAGAAATTGGCAGGATGATTTCGGGAGTAGAGATTACGGACTTGACGAAACAACATGCCAATGAATTAATCCAGCTGGCCAAAAGGCTGAAGATTACATCTTGATGGGCCGGTAAGAACATTATTTGAACTTATCATAAGCATTCATTGTAAAGCTATCCAAAAACGGATAGCTTTTATTTTTTGCACCTGTTATAAATGACTGTCATGAGGGCTAAATTAAAGGTGTAGCCATAAAGTTTCAGAGAGCGAGGAGAGTGAATGGATTGAAATTTATATGGATAAACAGGATCATCGGTGGAATTCTCCTTGTTTCGCTATTAACATTAGGGTTATACCAGCCATCTCGTGAATATTTTTTAATTCCAAATCATCTTGTACTATTTGAAGGAAGTCAATATAGTATTTCCAAATCATTGCCTGTTTCTGCAAAAACTTCGGGAACCAGTGATGGAATTTCACTTCATGATGAACAAGCTTCGATTACGCTTGGTGCTGAGAAACCAGGTACGAATGAAGTGTTACTCGATGTAGCAGGCTTGCCTGCCAAAAAGGTCGACATCAGGGTGTTAAAAGACTTTAAGGTCATGCCTGGAGGCCAATCCATTGGAGTGAAGCTTAATACTCTTGGGGTGCTCGTAGTGGGTCATCATCTTATTGATACGGCGCAGGGGAAAAAATCACCGGGAGAAAAAGCGAAAATTGAAATCGGTGATATTATTACAGAAATCAATGGTCAGACGATAAAGAAGATGGGGGATGTAACCCCTTTTGTTCAGCAGGCAGGTGAAAAGGGTGAGGCGTTGAAAATTGTCATTAACCGTGATAATGAAGTGCTTCATAGTACCTTATTACCGCTAAAAGATAAGAATGAAGGAACTTACAAATTGGGTTTGTATATCCGTGATTCGGCAGCTGGCATCGGAACGATGACGTTTTATCACCCGGATTCAAAAAAATATGGGGCGTTGGGACATGTCATATCCGATATGGATACAAAAAAGCCGATTGTTGTTAAGGACGGACAGATCGTTCAATCGACGGTCACATCCATCGAAAAAGGAAGCAATGGTGATCCGGGAGAAAAATTGGCACGCTTTTCTTCCAATAAAGAAAAAATAGGAAATATCAATCGCAATAGTCCCTTTGGCATTTTTGGGAAATTAAATCAAGATTTTAAAAATGGAATTAACGACAAACCACTCCCCATCACCCTTTCCCATGAGGTAAAGGAAGGGCCAGCAAAAATCCTTACAGTGGTGGATGGTTCTCAAGTGGAGGAATTCGATGTAGAAATCGTCAGTTCCATCCCACAGAAGTTTCCTGCAATCAAAGGAATGGTCTTAAAAGTGACGGATAAAGAATTGCTTCAAAAAACGGGTGGGATTGTTCAAGGTATGAGCGGCAGTCCTATCATACAAAATGGGAAATTAATCGGTGCAGTCACCCATGTATTCGTTAATGATCCTACAAGTGGGTATGGAGTCCATATCGAATGGATGTTAAACGAAGCCGGTATAAATATATACGACAAAGATAATTATGAAAAGGCAAGCTAAGAATCCGGGTATCCTTTTGGATGCCCCTTTTTAATGGAAAATTATGATTAGCATAGGTTTGGGTCGGTATTAATTTTGATTTCTTCAAAAAATAGAGGTTTTTTTGGAACGATGTGATAAAATGAAAACGATATGAAGATTTTTCGACAAACGGTTTATTCCAATAGCAAACGAAGTCGAAAACAAGAGATATCCGGAGAATAATATTGAATTCCTTATATTTTTTCAAAAATAAAAGGAATTTAGTTTCCATTGTCGAAAAGTTCAATTACAATAGAATTTAGTCATATAGAAAAAAAGACCAATTGTAGTTGAGGAGGAAATCAAGCGTGAAAAAAATTAAGGTGTGCGTTGTAGATGATAATAGAGAACTTGTTGGCCTTCTGGAAGAATACATTTCTGCACAGGAAGACATGGAAGTGATTGGGGTGGCACATAACGGTCAAGATTGCCTGGGTATGCTAGAAAGCGTTGATCCGGATATTTTGATCCTCGATATTATCATGCCTCATTTAGATGGGTTAGGTGTACTTGAGAAACTTCGTGAAGTAAAACGGGGTGCCATGCCTAATGTGATAATGCTTACTGCCTTTGGTCAAGAAGATGTAACGAAAAAAGCAGTTGATTTGGGTGCGTCTTATTTTATCCTGAAACCATTTGATATGGAAAATCTGGCCAATCACATCCGTCAGGTAAGCGGTAAAGGGCAGGCGGTTTTAAAAAATCATAGTCAATTTAGCTATCGTCCCCAAAATGAATCCAAACCGAAGAACCTTGATGCAAGCATCACCAGCATCATTCATGAGATTGGAGTGCCTGCACATATTAAGGGCTATTTGTATTTAAGGGAAGCCATATCCATGGTATATAATGATATTGAACTATTGGGTTCCATCACCAAAGTTTTATATCCGGATATCGCAAAAAAATACAATACTACGGCCAGCCGAGTTGAACGTGCAATCCGGCATGCGATTGAAGTGGCTTGGAGCCGTGGAAATATAGAATCCATATCATCTCTTTTCGGCTATACCGTAAGCATGACAAAGGCAAAACCTACAAATTCCGAATTCATTGCCATGGTTGCCGATAAGCTGCGCCTCGAACATAAAGCTTCTTGACAGGGGTAGGAACGTTGATTTGACGCAATTTGGACGGGAATTTAACCGTGAATTTATCGCTATTCCGATAAACCTTCCGGTGGAATACCAATAAAGACTGATCGTATTTAGCGGATGAATGAACACGGCATCTTTACGAGTCAGTATATAGGAAAATTCCGCAGTCGTCCAAACTGGGCGGCTATTATTTTTGCGTAGGGGCTGGTATTCATGTCAATCCGTAATCGATTGAAAGAAATACGTCATGACCATCGTATGTCCCAAACGGAATATCAGTTTTACCCCTGCGAATAAGAGACAGGCGAACCTTCGCTTGGCAAAGCGATGCTCATCAGGAAGGTTTGGAATGATGGTCAACGAAATCATTTATAGGGAAGAATCATGACGTCCATTGTTGGGCGTTTTTTTATGCTTTCGGCTTGCCGCTCCGTTCGAATTTTTTTGGGTAAGGCACTTCCATACACTCGTCTATACGCACTGCAACACTGTTGTTATGGCGGCTATTTTAATTTTCGATTCAGTTGCAGAATCAACTCAGTTAGTAAAATGGACTTATATGAGCGATAAAGCTGGTGTAATAGGAATCCGGAAACCTGATAAGAAACGTTGGGAGGGAGAGAGCGCGAGGGAGGATGGGGAGTATTCAAATATCCGAGATGAGCGAAATGTTAAAAATGTAGAAGAAACTCGTTAAAAAAGGTGCATAGTTTAAGATATAAAGTTCAGAGGCGCAAAACATATTGGAGGTTGTCCATTTTGGACAATCTTTTTTTGTACCTATTGGAACGGATATTTTAAAACTAAATTTATGATATTTTTTGGTGGATTTCTTTATTTATAGACGCTGATTGAGGAATTGGGAAAACAAAATATGTTTTAGATTTAAAAGAATCTGTATGAACAAACAAGAAATCAATTCGAGAGGGTATGTCTCTAGGACGAAAAACGGAAGTCAAACATGGATATGCTTGAACCAAAAGGGCAATTACGATTTCCAGATATCCGCTTGCAAATCAAAAGCTTGGAAATGAAGTGGAGTGATTTGAGGAAAGGAACCTTCTATGCAGAAAATAATCACCTGCGTTTTGATTGTAGAATTGATCTAGATGAAAATAATTTGCTGTTACTGTTCATAAAATCGGTGTATAACAATTTTTGAGAGAGGCGGCGTTTCATCATGACCTTAATCTTTGCACATCGAGGCTCTGCAGGAACTCATCCGGAAAATACGATGTCGGCGTTCAAGGAAGCTGCCCGTGTCGGTGCGGACGGAATTGAAACGGATGTCCAGCTCTCGAAAGATGGAGAAGTGGTCATCATCCACGATGAAAAGCTCGATCGGACCACGAATGCCTCGGGGTATGTAAAAGACCGGACCTTAAAGGAGTTGAAAACCCTTAATGCGTCCGCAACCCATAAGGGTAATTTTGGCAAACAAAAGATTCCCACACTTGAAGAACTGTTTATTTGGCTTAATGATAATCAGCTTTTTTGCAATATTGAATTGAAAAATACGGTTTTTTTGTATCCAGGCTTAGAAGAGAAAGTCATCAGGCTCATCCGTACCTACGAAATGGAGGAAAGGATAATCCTTTCTTCTTTCAATCATTACAGTTTGGTCAATTGCCATCGATTGGCACCTGAATTGGAAACGGCACCGCTATATAGGGATGGCCTGTATATGCCGTGGATATATGCAAAGGCAATAGGCGGAAGTGCAATTCACCCAAATATCCGGGCTGCCCCTGATGAACTCATTCAATCATCGGTTAGTATGGGTATTCCTGTAAGGCCCTATACCATTAATGAAGAAACCGAGATGAAGCGGTTATTCAAATTGGGGTGCAGCGGCATCATAACCGATTTCCCCGAAGCAGCGGTACGGGTCAGAGAAGGTTTGAAGTCAAGATAAAGAAAGAAGGTGCCATAAGAGGCACCTTCTTTTTGCGTTTAAAATTTATTGAACCTGCTCTGGACCTTATTTTGTTTTCGATCTCGATGTAGGACGAAGCCGGCGATAAAGGCTATTCCGCCTATCGTAATGAGCAGTCCTATTAAAAATTGCAGCCAAAGGAATGGATAGGGAGGCTGTAAAATACCGAACACCATGTCCCTCATTATTTTTATGCCATAGGCAGCAAAGGCACCGGGGATAAAAAGAATCAAAAAAGCGATTAAACGTTTCATGCAGTCAAATCCCTTCCGAAAATTCCGTCTTTAAAAAATGATAAAGGATATAAATTATTTGTCAAGTAACGGGAATCTAGATAATGACTGGGAGTTGGCGGCTGTTTTTAAAGGGGGCCGATATGGTAAAATGGTGTGGAGTATGAAAAAAATTGCAGGGAATGATCTATTTAAAGGGGAAATTATTTTTCTTAAGGGGGATGGCTGATGCAAAAGGTCATGATAGTAGGGGGAGGAGTGGGAGGGACGACCGTGTTGAAACTCCTATCGGAAAGTGAAGTGTTCTCCATTGTTTGTATGGCTGATACGAATGAATCCGCTGAAGGGATGCTTGCTGCGAAGGAACGAAGGATTCCTACTGTGACTAATTGGAGCATGGGATTGGAGTGGGATTTGGACATCATATTTGATACGACCGGTGACCCGTCTGTCTATAAAAAGATAAAAAGGGACATGGGCGAACAAACGATTCTCATTCCTGGAAGTGTCGCCCTCATTATGACTAAGTTGTTTGAAGAGAAAAATCGTTTAATAAGTAAATTGGAGAATACCTCCGCAAAAATGGATTTGATCCTTAATACGACCAGTGAAGGGATGGTGGTGATTGACCATGAAGGATTCATCATCATGTTCAATGATAGTGCGGAACGTGCATCAGACACAAAGCGCGAGGATGTGATTGGGAGACATATCAAAGATTTCATCCCATCAACAGGATTGCTGCGAGTGATGCAAACGAACCAAAAAGAAGTGAATCAGGAAATCACCCTTGGCAATGGGATGGAACTCATAACGACAAGGATACCTTTGGTGAATGCCGATAAGGAAATCATAGGGGCTTTTGCTGTGTTTAGGAATAAAATGGAAGCTGTGCAATTGGCGGAGCAGATCACTGATTTAAAAGAGATACAGACGATGCTCCAGGCAATCATTCAATCCAGTGATGAAGCCATATCTGTTGTGGATGATCAAGGAAGGGGGCTTTTGATCAATCCGGCATATACAAGAATCACTGGCTTAACAAAGACCCAAGTGATCGGTAAGCCGGCTTCCATCGATATATACGAAGGCGAAAGTATGCATATGAAAGTGCTTCAGACAAAAAAACCTGTTCGTGGTGTCAATATGCGTGTCGGCCCAAAACACAAGGAAGTGATCGTGAATGTTGCTCCAATCATTGTGGATGGGTGCCTGAAAGGAAGTGTTGGCGTCATTCATGATGTATCGGAAATTCAAGCCTTGACCCACGAACTTAATCGGGCAAGACAGATCATCCGGACATTGCAGGCTAAATATTCCTTTGATGATATAATTGGGGCTTCCGAAGAGATGAAACTTCCCATTGAACAGGCGAAATTATCGGCAAGAACACCAGCTACTGTCTTATTAAGAGGGGAATCAGGGACGGGCAAAGAGTTATTTGCACATGCCATCCATAATGCGAGCGATAGGAAGTTCAATAAATTCGTTCGGGTAAATTGTGCGGCCATCTCGGAATCATTACTTGAAAGTGAACTATTCGGTTATGATGAAGGAGCCTTTACCGGGGCAAGCAGGGGCGGAAAGGTCGGTTTTTTTGAAGAGGCAAATCAAGGGAGTATCTTTTTGGACGAAATTGGTGAATTGCCAGCCAACATTCAAGCTAAATTACTGCGGGTTTTACAAGAAAAGGAAATCGTCAGAGTGGGGGGGACGAAGCCGATCCCCATCAATGTCCGGGTCATAGCCGCTACGAATATCAATCTTGAACAGGCCATCGCAAACGGATCATTCAGGGAAGACTTATATTTCAGGCTGAACCGCATGCCTATTTTCATTGCTCCATTAAGAAAGAGAAAAGAAGATTTGAGAGAATTGGCGGAGCATTTGATTAATAAAATCAATCAGGAGTATGGACGGAGCATAGAGGGAATTACAGCAGCAGCTATACATAAGATGCAAATCTACAACTGGCCGGGAAATGTAAGGGAACTGGAAAATATCTTAGGACGGGCAATCATTTTCATGAAATTGAACGAGACAATCATTGATATCCATCATATTCCGGATTTTATCGAAGAGATTCCATTAAAACAACAAGAGAAATTATTAATGAAGCCTTCCGGCTACGTATCGGGGAAACCGCTCTCGGAGATAATAGACCAGTATGAAGCCGAAATCATTCAGCAAGCGTTCCACACCCACAAGGGAAATAAAACACTTACGGCAAAAGCGCTGGGGATTTCAGTTAGAAATCTATATTATAAAATGGAAAAACTAAATCTGTGAAAAATTTTGCATGCAATCATTTGCGCACTATGAAAAAAAGTGCGTGGAATTTTCTGATTTATTTTAATTTAAGCGAGACTCCACTTCTGACATGAAATTTTTTTGAATTTGTTATAGGCTATAGTTGCCCAACATATTAACCAGCATGTCCTTTTTTTGGATAAAAAGATGCTGATTATGTATTTTATTGGCATGTTATTTGCATATTTAAAGGTGCATGGGTTTTTCAAGGGAACCATTCCCCATGGGGAAAATATCATGTGAGTAGCGGATTTTTATTTAAAACGAACGTAGGAACAAGTAAGAATGAGGAGAAATTCAGTAGTCTCATATCTGACATGTATTAAACATCTAGGGAGGATTCCTTTATGGAAATTTTTAAATATCTTGAGAAGTATGATTACGAGCAACTGCTATTCTGTCAGGATAAACAATCGGGTTTGAAAGCGATTATTGCCATTCATGATACAACATTAGGGCCTGCGCTTGGAGGCACAAGGATGTGGACGTATGCATCTGAAGAAGATGCCATTGAAGATGCCTTAAGGCTTTCGAGAGGAATGACATATAAAAACGCCGCTGCCGGCTTGAATTTGGGCGGGGGGAAAACCGTCATCATCGGCGATCCGCGTAAGGATAAAAATGAAGAAATGTTCCGTGCATTCGGAAGGTATATCCAAGGGCTGAATGGCCGTTATATAACAGCTGAAGATGTAGGTACAACGGTTGAGGATATGGATCTCATTCATGAGGAGACGGATTTTGTCACGGGGATTTCCCCAGCATTCGGTTCTTCGGGTAACCCTTCCCCGGTAACGGCATATGGGGTATACCGCGGTATGAAGGCTGCTGCAAAAGAGGCATTCGGAACTGATTCCTTAGAAGGCAAGGTGGTTGCAGTCCAAGGCGTCGGGAATGTTTCTTATAACTTATGCCGTCATCTTCATGAGGAGGGCGCCAAGCTTATCGTTACGGATATCAATAAAGAAAGCGTGGCCCGTGCGGTTGAATCCTTTGGGGCGACTGCAGTGAATCCAGATGAAATTTATGGAGTCGAATGTGATATCTATGCACCTTGTGCATTAGGGGCTGTCATAAATGATCAAACAATCAATCAAATCAGGGCGAAGGTCATTGCAGGTGCTGCGAATAATCAATTAAAGGAAACTGTTCATGGCGATCAAATTCATGAAAAAGGGATTATATATGCTCCTGATTATGTAATTAATGCAGGGGGAGTCATAAACGTGGCCGATGAGCTTTTAGGGTATAATCGGGAAAGAGCCCTTAAGAAAGTGGAAACGGTTTATGATACAATTGAAAGAGTCATCGAGATTGCAAAACGTGATCAAATCCCAACTTATAAAGCGGCGGATAGGATGGCAGAGGAGCGAATTGCTCGCATGAGGAATTCAAGGAGCCAATTCCTGCAAAATGAAAAACATATCCTGAATGGAAGAAAATGAATGTAATTTTACAAGATTAGATTCCTGTGTTTTTTTAAATAAACACAGGAATTTTCAACATGGATAACGTAATAAACATAGGGCAAGTAAAAATGGTGACAAATTGTATGTATTTGTGAGGAGGAGGAGTGGTTTTGGCTGAAGAATTTGACCTCGTTATCCTCGGAGGAGGAACAGGCGGGTATGTGGCGGCAATAAGGGCTGCTCAATTAGGATTGAAAACGGCTGTCGTGGAGAAAGGCAAGCTCGGCGGAACGTGTCTACATAATGGCTGTATCCCTTCGAAAGCACTTTTAAGGAGTGCGGAAGTTTATCAGACTGCAGTGAAAAGTGAGGAATTCGGTATTGTTACCGGGGATGTAAAGGTAGATTTCCTTAAAGTGCAGGAAAGAAAGAATAAAGTGGTCGATCAACTCTATAAAGGAGTTCAGCACTTGATGAAACAGGGAAAGATAACGGTTTATGAAGGGTTAGGGCGTATACTTGGTCCTTCTATATTTTCACCGATGCCTGGGACAATTTCCGTGGAAATGAATGATGGCACCGAAAATGAAATGCTCATCCCCCAGAATGTCATCATTGCCACCGGATCGCGTCCGAAGACACTGCCCGGTTTAGCGATTGATGGGGAATTGGTGCTTACATCGGATGAAGCTCTAAAGCTTGAGAGCCTGCCAAAATCGATGATTATTGTAGGCGGTGGAGTTATCGGCATTGAATGGGCTTCGATGCTCAATGATTTTGGTGTGGAAGTGACAGTACTGGAATATGCAGATAGAATCATCCCGACAGAAGACCATGATATTTCCAGTGAAATGCTTCGTCTCCTGACGAAAAAAGGCGTCAAATTCGTTACAGGTGCCAAGGTATTGCCTGAAACCCTGAAAACGGATGATTCAGTATCCATTTCTGCTGAAGTCAAAGGTTCGGTAGAGGAATTCACAGCTGAAAAAATGCTGGTTTCCGTAGGCAGATCGGCAAATGTTGAAGGGATCGGCCTTGAAAATACGGAGATTGTGAAAGAAAAAGGTTTTATTGAAACCAATGACTTTTTCCAAACGAAGGAATCACATATCTATGCGATCGGTGACTGTATCGGCGGTCTGCAATTGGCACACGTTGCCTCCCATGAAGGTATTACGGCCGTTGAACATATTGCAGGCAAAAAACCGGAACCGCTGGATTATTCGCTCATTTCAAAATGTGTATATTCAAGCCCTGAGGCTGCAAGTGTCGGTTTGACGGAAGATCAGGCAAATAAGGAAGGCTTTGACCTTAAAATAGGGAAATTCCCATTCCGTGCAGTTGGTAAGGCCCTTGTTTTCGGGGAAGCGGATGGTTTTGTCAAAATCATCGCCGATAAGAAAACGGATGATATACTGGGCGTTCATATGATCGGGCCACATGTTACGGATATGATTTCAGAAGCTGGACTTGCAAAAGTGCTTGACGCGACACCTTGGGAAATAGGCAAGACAATTCATCCGCACCCAAGTCTTTCCGAAGCAATCGGAGAGGCGGCCCTTGCTGTCGATGGACGTGCCATTCATTCATAAAGAATAAGGTCAGGAGGTTTTATGATGGTAGAAAAACGTCATGAACAATTAGGCTTAAATGAGGAAACGGTTTTAGATATGTACCGGACAATGCTTTTGTCCCGCAGAATTGATGAGCGCATGTGGCTTTTAAACCGATCCGGGAAAATTCCCTTCGTGATTTCCTGCCAGGGGCAAGAAGCTGCTCAGGTTGGGGCAGCGTTTGCGCTTGATCGGCAAAAGGATTATGTACTGCCTTATTATCGGGATGTAGGTGTTGTGCTTACCTTCGGAATGACCGCAAAAGACTTGATGCTTTCAGGCTTCGCGAAAGAGGAAGATCCCAATTCCGGCGGGCGCCAAATGCCTGGTCATTTTGGTCAAAAGAAAAATAGGATCGTCACTGGTTCATCGCCTGTAACGACACAGGTCCCGCATGCTGTCGGAATTGCCCTTGCAGGGAAGATGGAAGGTAAGGATTTGGTAACATTCGTAACGTTTGGGGAAGGTTCATCCAATCAGGGCGATTTTCATGAAGGGGCCAACTTTGCAGGTGTGCATAAGCTACCGGTCATTTTCATGTGTGAAAATAATAAATATGCGATTTCCGTTCCTATTGAGAAACAGCTATCGTGTGAAAATGTTTCCGACAGGGCGATTGGATATGGGATGCCTGGAATAACGGTGGATGGCAATGACCCATTGGAAGTGTATGCTGCGGTGAAAGAAGCGGCTGACCGTGCACGAAGGGGAGAAGGCCCTACACTGGTAGAAACCGTCTCATACAGGCTCACACCACATTCAAGTGATGATGATGACCGAAGCTACCGGACGGCGGACGAAGTGGCCGAAGCCAAAACGAAGGATTCCATAATGACATTTGGAGCCTATTTAAAAGAAGTGGGAATCATGGATGATGACCTTGAGAAACAAATGAATGATGAAGTAATGAAGATAGTCAACGAAGCAACCGATTATGCTGAAAATGCTCCATATCCGAAGGCTGAAAGTGCTATGAATCATGTGTATGCACAAAAGTAAGGGGGTAATAGAATGCCAGTGATTTCATATATAGATGCCGTGACAATGGCAATGAGGGAAGAGATGGAACGAGATTCCCGTGTATTCGTATTGGGTGAGGATGTAGGAAAAAAAGGCGGGGTCTTTAAAGCCACTAATGGTTTATACGACCAATTCGGTGAAGAGAGGGTCATCGATACTCCGCTCGCTGAATCTGCAATCGCAGGAGTTGGGATTGGAGCCGCCATGTATGGACTTCGGCCGATAGCTGAGATGCAATTCGCTGATTTCATCATGCCTGCCATTAACCAAATCGTTTCAGAGGCAGCCAAAATCAGATACCGTTCCAATAATGACTGGAGCTGTCCTATGGTAATCCGTGCTCCATATGGAGGGGGGATTCATGGAGCTCTTTATCATTCGCAATCGGTTGAAGCGATCTTTGCCAATCAGCCGGGCTTGAAAATTGTGATGCCTTCCACTCCTTATGATGTAAAGGGTTTGCTTAAAGCTGCCATTCGCGACGAAGACCCAGTGCTTTTCTTTGAACATAAACGCGCGTACCGCTTGATCAAGGGTGAGGTGCCTACTGAAGATTATGTACTTCCCATCGGTAAGGCGGATGTGAAAAGGGAAGGGGAAGACATTACTGTCATCTCCTATGGCCTTTGTGTGCATTTTGCCCTTCAGGCAGCCGAAAAATTAGCTGCAGATGGAATTTCTGCACATGTTCTTGACTTGCGTACCGTCTATCCTTTGGATAAGGATGCTATCATAGAAGCGGCTTCTAAAACAGGGAAAGTATTACTTGTTACGGAAGATAATAAAGAAGGAAGCATCATGAGTGAGGTCGCAGCCATAATTGCCGAGCATTGCCTTTTTGATTTGGATGCCCCTGTAAAACGATTGGCCGGCCCGGATGTACCTGCCATGCCTTATGCGCCTACGATGGAAAAACAATTCATGGTGAATCCCGATAAAGTGGAAAAAGCAATGAGGGAATTGGCCGAGTATTAATGACTGTTAAGAAGGAGGATGAATTATGGCTATGGAATTAATGAAGATGCCCCAACTAGGCGAAAGTGTCACGGAGGGAACCATCAGTAAATGGCTTGTGAAGCCTGGGGATCATGTCACGAAATACGACCCGCTAGCTGAAGTGATGACGGATAAAGTAAATGCTGAGGTTCCTTCTTCCTTCACAGGCATCATCAAGGAATTGAAAGCGGATGAGAATCAAACATTGGCAGTCGGGGAAGTCATCTGCTCGATTGAAGTTGAAACGGCAAAGACGGATAACGAAAATGCCGGGCAAGTTTCTCATAGTGAGGAAAAAGTTGATGCACCTGTTACAAGAGATGTGCAGCAAGCGGCAGAACCATCAAGGAAAGCTCGCTATTCGCCAGCTGTGTTAAAACTTTCCCAGGAGCATGGAATCGATCTATCAAAAGTTAAAGGAACGGGGAATGAGGGACGGATCACCCGTAAAGATTTACTGAAACTTGTTGAATCAGGGAATCTTCCTAAGGCGGATGAGCCTTCCGCAATTTCCGATGCGGCTCCTGAAGAGATCGCCCCTCAAGTCAATCGTCAAACAAGTCCAGTAACAAACGTGCCGACTGCGGCTGGTGACAAGGAAATACCGGTAACCGGCATCCGTAAGGCAATTGCGTCCAATATGTTGAAAAGTAAGCACGAAATTCCGCACGCTTGGACGATGGTGGAAGTTGATGCCAGCAATATGGTGAAGTTGCGTGATAATCTAAAATCCGATTTTAAACAAAAAGAAGGCTATAATTTAACGTACTTTGCCTTTTTCGTAAAAGCGGTTGCTCAAGCCCTTACGGAATTTCCAGAACTGAATTCGATGTGGGCCGGCGAAAAAATCATACAAAAGAAAGAAATCAATATATCGATAGCCGTTGCAACTGAAGATGCCCTATTTGTTCCGGTCATTAAAAATGCAGATGAAAAATCAATCAAAGGTATAGCAAGGGAAATACAGGAACTTGCATCCAAAGTGAAGTCAGGTAAGTTAAAAGCAGAGGATATGCAAGGTGGTACGTTCACTGTCAATAACACTGGCTCATTCGGTTCTGTCCAGTCCATGGGAATCATCAATTATCCACAGGCAGCCATTTTACAGGTTGAAACGATTGTAAAACGTCCAGTGGTCATTAATGACATGATTGCAGTACGAGATATGGTGAATCTCTGTTTATCACTTGATCATCGTGTTTTGGACGGACTGGTATGCGGACGATTCCTCGCGAGGGTTAAAGAAATCATCGAAAAGATTTCCAAAGACAACACTCCGATATACTAAAATGAAGAAAAGGAGGGCCGGAAGGTCCTTCCTTTTTTTTTGCACTTCGCTTTTCCGTAGAAAAACATCGACAAAAATTTTATTTTTGCTATTATTTTATTAAGAGCTGTTCTAATACAGGTCAGGGGCTGTACTTGATTTGAAGAGGCAAAATAGGCTAGTGGTTTCCCTAATAACAGGTTTGCTAATTTCTATTGTCTTAAACTTCAAGAAAATTATGGTAGAATGTTAGTATAATCCAGATCAAATTGACGGGAGGGTGGTTTTCTTATCCAAAACTGACTGAGCGTTCGTTCTCCCAATGAAGGAAAAGGGCGTATGAGGATAAGAAAGCGATTACAGATGGAACTGAAAGATGTAAAAAACATAACCTTTCCTAAGCCTTCTTATGAAGAGTGGAAAGAAGCTGCGGAAGCAAGTTTAAAAGGGAAAAGTGTAGAAAAGCTTAAAACGAATACATATGAGGGCATCGCTTTATATCCACTCTATACAGAAAAGGTGGAATCAACGGAAAAAGTAGCTGAATTGCCAGGATTTTTCCCTTTCACCCGAGGAACGTCCCCAACGGGATATCATGACAAACCTTGGCTTGTCGTTCAACCTGTAAGCGGTATCACGGCTGAAGAAGCAAATGAAAAGATGAGGGCTGCATTCAAGCGCGGTCAAAATGTCGTGGCATACCCTGCACGATTGCTTTCCGAGGGAGCAAGGGCTGAAACATTGTTTAAGGAAATACCATTAATAGAAATGCCGGTTTTCATTGACCTTAAGGGGAAACAAAAAGAATTAGTCCCTCAATTCAAAGCTATTGCCGAAGCACAAAATACCCAATTGACAGGCGTCATTGCTGAAGATCCAATTGCAGAATGGCTCATTTGCGGTCAGATGCCAGAAGATACGGATAACTATTTTGCAGATTGGCTGAAGACGATCCAGGATTATCAGAAGGTAGGCAGTGATTTAAAAACAGTTTTGATTAATACGGCAGTCTACCATAATGGAGGAGCCAATGCCGTACAAGAAATAGCTTACGGATTATCGGCAGCCATCCAATATCTATTGGAAGGGCAAAAGCAAGGGCTTTCTATTGCTGCGGTTTCCGAAAAAATAGTATTCTCGTTTGCAGTGGATTCAAATTACTTCATGTCCATCGCTAAACTGAGGGCTGCCAGAAGGCTTTGGGCAGGTCTTGCAGAAGCTTTCGATACAGCATCGGACCATTTTAAAATGACGATACATGCCGTAACTTCCGAGTTGACAGAAACACTATATGATCAGCACGTCAATATTCTTCGGACCACGAACCAAGCTTTTGCAGCAGCTATTGGAGGCATTCAATATCTTCAAATCCATCCATTTACACACGCAACAGGTGAAACCGATGAGTTTTCAGAAAGAATTGCCCGTAATACTCACTTGATTTTAAAAGAAGAAACAAATATTACAACAGTAGTCGATCCTGCTGGCGGTTCATGGTATGTTGAGCAACTAACGGATGAATTGGCTGAAAAGGCTTGGGCAAAATTCCTTGAAATCGATGCAGCTGGAGGGATTCTGGAGCTAATTAAACAAGGTACCCTTCAGAAAGAAATAGCTGAAGTTTTCCAAGGAAGAGTTCAAAATGCTGCTTTCAGAAAAGAAAGTATCATCGGAACGAATGTATATCCGAATCCCGCTGATAAGATTAAAACCACGACAAAGGATAAACACGTGTCATATATGAAAGTTGCGAAGCCGTTTGGCATTACCCCACTTGAATTGGAACGGGTATCCAGTCAGTTCGAACAGATAAGACTACGCAGTGAAAAGTTTAAAGGAATAAGCGGAACGGCTCCAACTCTCGGTTTAATTAATTTGAAAAATCTCAAATCCTATAAACCTCGTGCAGATTTCGTTCAAAGTCTTGCGGCAGCAGGTGGTATCGAAACAATCGGCAGTAAGGGATGTCAAACCGTTGAGGAAGCAATCGATTATGTAGCTGCGACCAAGCTCCCAATCTATTGTCTTTGCGGCAGTGATGGTGACTATTCGGAATTAGCGCCAGTCATCATTAAAGAAATTAAAAAGCAATTCCCTGAAATCACTATTTATAGTGCCGGCAAGCAGCAAGAAGAATTGGAGATTACACTAAGAGAAGCCGGGGTCCAAGATTTTATCCATGTTAAAACGAATGCAATATCCATTTTACTTGAATTATTGCAGAAGCTAGGGGTGAACTGAAATGAAAAAACCGAATTTTTCTGCTATAAATCCTGCTAAGTCCGAGATGAAAGGTACAGTGGAAGCTTGGAAAAAGGAAGTCGAAAAAGTCGTTGGTAAAAACATTGAGGATCTTCTGTTTGAAACCAATGAACAAATAAAAATCAAACCGCTTTATGTTGAGGAAGATATTCGCGGCCTGGAACATATGGAAAGTGTGCCAGGCATCGCTCCTTTTACAAGGGGGCCCTATCCTTCGATGTATGTCAATCGTCCTTGGACGGTACGGCAGTATGCAGGTTTTTCGACTGCTGAGGAATCCAATGCGTTTTACAGACGTAATCTGGCGATGGGGCAAAAAGGGCTCTCAGTTGCTTTTGATTTAGCTACACACCGCGGTTATGACTCCGATCATCCACGCGTTGTCGGTGATGTGGGGAAGGCGGGAGTTGCCATTGATTCCATTCTTGACATGAAGATCCTGTTCGACGGCATTCCGCTTGATCAGATGTCCGTGTCAATGACAATGAACGGTGCAGTATTACCGATCCTTGCGTTTTATATCGTGACAGCTGAAGAACAAGGCGTAACACAGGATAAGCTTTCAGGCACGATTCAAAATGACATCTTAAAGGAATACATGGTTCGGAATACGTATATCTACCCGCCTGAAATGTCCATGAAAATCATAGCTGATATCTTTGAATATACTTCCAAATATATGCCCAAGTTCAATTCCATTTCCATCTCCGGTTATCATCTGCAAGAAGCGGGGGCGCCGGCTGATATCGAACTTGCTTATACGTTGGCGGATGGGCTTGAGTATGCACGTACCGGAATGAAAGCAGGCATTGATATCGATAAATTTGCACCACGCCTGTCATTCTTCTGGGCTGTAGGAATGAACTATTTCATGGAAGTGGCGAAAATGCGGGCGGCTCGTTTCATTTGGTCAAAACTGATGAAACAATTCGAACCGAAAAATAATAAAGCGATGGCATTGAGAACTCATTCCCAAACCTCCGGCTGGAGCCTTTCCGAGCAGGATCCGTTTAACAATGTCGCAAGGACCCTTATTGAAGCGCATGCTGCTGCACTTGGACATACACAGTCGCTCCATACTAATGCATTGGATGAGGCCATTGCCCTGCCAACGGATTTCTCGGCACGTATTGCACGTAATACACAGCTCTATCTGCAGGAGGAAACCGGGATCACAAAAGTAATCGATCCATGGGCGGGTTCTTACTATGTAGAATCGCTCACTAATGAATTGATCGAACGGGCTTGGGCTCACATAGAAGAAATCGAAGGTCTGGGAGGAATGGCGAAGGCAATTGAAACCGGCCTTCCAAAAATGAGGATCGAGGAAGCCGCTGCAAAGCGTCAGGCAAAAATCGATTCTCAAGATGAAACGATCGTAGGCGTCAATAAGTATCGGTTGAAAAAAGAAGATCCGATTGAAATACTGGAGATCGACAATACAGCAGTTCGCGAAAGTCAGCTTAAGCGTTTGAGCGAATTAAAAGCCAAACGTGATCAGGCAAAGGTGGATGAAGCTCTTCAAGCACTTTCAATGGCTGCCAGAACTGGCGAGGGTAACCTTCTTGAACTGGCTGTGCAAGCAGCAAGAGTACGGGCTTCATTAGGTGAAATCTCGGATGCGATCGAAGAGGTGGCTGGGCGTCACAAAGCAACGATCCGTTCTATCAGCGGCGTATACAGCTCGGCATACTCAAAAGAAGCGGAAATTGAGGAAGTCGTCCGCATGACGGAAGAATTCCTTGAAAATGAAGGAAGAAGACCGCGTTTGTTAATGGCTAAAATGGGCCAGGACGGTCATGATCGCGGAGCTAAAGTAGTCGGAACGGGGTTTGCGGATTTAGGTTATGATGTCGATATCGGTCCATTATTCCAAACACCGAAAGAAACCGCCATCCAGGCCGTGGAAAATGATGTGCATGTAGTCGGAATGAGTTCGCTTGCTGCCGGCCATAAAACATTGTTGCCGCAGCTTATGACGGAACTGAAGAACTTGGGACGAGAGGACATCATAGTGATCGTAGGCGGCGTCATCCCTGCGCAGGATTATGAATATCTTATGGAAAATGGCGCTACAGCCATTTTTGGACCTGGAACGGTCATTCCGCAGGCAGCAAAGAAAGTGCTTCAGGAAATATACAATCGCCTCGGATATGAGGAAGTGGCCCAATAATGAGTGAAGACAAAAAGCCGGAATGGGTCGATCTTAACAATCAGGAAGGTTTTGCTTCTTCATTAAAGCCAGGTGTGGAATTAGCAGCCAGCCAAAACAAACCTTCAAAAAGCAAATTCGTCAAAAAACATAATGTAAACATACCGGTCCATGAACTTAAAGAGGGAATCATAAAAGGGGACAGGGCCAAGCTAGCCAAAGGGATTACATTGGTTGAAAGCAATGCATCCCATCATTTGGATCATGCACAGGAATTATTGCATAGTATCCTTCCTCATACAGGGAACTCAATGCGCATCGGGATTTCCGGAGTGCCCGGTGCCGGGAAAAGTACCTTCATCGAGACGTTCGGAACCTACTTATGTGACAGGGGCCATAAGGTAGCCGTTCTAGCCGTCGATCCAAGCTCTTCGGTCAATGGCGGAAGTATACTGGGCGATAAGACAAGGATGGAGGAACTGGCTAGAAACCCCCATGCCTTCATAAGACCCTCACCATCCGAAGGAACTCTGGGCGGGGTTCACCGCAAAACGAGGGAAACGATGTTGCTTTGTGAAGCTGCAGGATTTGATGTGATACTGATAGAAACTGTCGGGGTCGGTCAGAGTGAAGCTATAGTTCGAAGTATGGTCGACTTCTTCATGCTCCTTGTCCTAACGGGTGCCGGAGATGAATTGCAAGGGATGAAAAAAGGGATTCTGGAACTTGTGGACGGAATTGTTGTCAATAAGGCCGACGGCGAGAACCTCCCCCTGGCGATTAGGACGAAATCCGAATATAGCAGAATCCTGCACTTCCTTCAGCCAGCCACAAAGGGTTGGGCAGGAAAGGCATATACTTGTTCCGCCATAACCGGTAAAGGAATTCCTGAACTTTGGGATGTATTGAATGAATTTTCCCATATGACCAAGGAATCGGGTGTTTTTCAAGAACGGAGAAGAATGCAATCTAGGGAATGGCTTTATTCATTGATCGATCACCAGCTTAAAACGATGTTTTATAAAAATGAAACCGTCAAGAGTCTTCTCCCTATACTCGAGAATCAAGTGATGTCAGGGAATAAAACGGTCACTGCTGCCGTTAAGCAGGCCTTTCAATCTTTTGCCGAAACATTTAAGTCTAATGAAAAATAAATGGGATGGGGCAGGCATGGATCATCTCCCACGCCTGCCCCATCCTTTTGTAAGTCTTGTTGTTACACACATGATTCCCGCTCCCCTTTCGTTTTAAACATGTTCGGAACGGATTATGCGGTTTTAACAGGTAAATTTATTGAATCACGAAGAGGCAATTGTTATGATAGGATTGAAGAGAAAACTTGGAAGGAGCAAATGCCATGAATATGGATTTTAATTTTTTAATGAACGACGTAGTCAAACAGGCTCGCGATGAGATTAAGACTGCTGGATATACAGAACTGACCACTCCCGAAGAAGTAGAGGAAGTATTTGCACAAAAAGGAACGACACTTGTTATGGTAAACTCCGTTTGTGGCTGTGCTGGGGGAATAGCTAGACCTGCAGCTGCTCATGCAATCCATAATGATAAACGCCCAGATCAGCTTGTAACCGTTTTTGCTGGGCAAGATAAAGAGGCGACGGAAAAAGCCCGTGATTATTTCGAAGGATATCCGCCGTCATCCCCATCATTTGCATTGCTTAAGGATGGAAAAATCATCACCATGATAGAACGCCATGAAATTGAAGGGCATCACCCGATGTCTGTAGTAGAAAAATTACAAGACTACTTCGATCAATATTGCGAAGAAGTTTAATCCATATCGATAACCTAAAAACCCGCCCAATCGGCGGGTTTTAGTTTGTCGACAAAAAGAGGTTCGGAATGGTCTCATCCGAACCATGATCTTAGAACAAGACTAGAATTTCAAATGTGGTTTTTACTTTAAATCATAATTGGATTGCAGCGATTACGAAACCCCTCCAGGATAATTGGCTTTTAAGCCCTTGCTTTAATGAGGCATGGCAGACAGTCGGCGGAAAGGGAGCGGATTTCTGGAATCAACTGAAATGTAATTTTTAGAAAACCTGTAGACTGGACACATCCCGAACCAAATTTTAGAATAGGTGATCCTTCATGTTTTTTTACAGTATTCCTTAATGGATGGAAGAAATTTGCGACACTCCTGCCGAGTAACTGGCTAGCCGAGACCCCGCAGGCGCTTGCGCTGAGGAGGCATGCAGACAGTCGGCGGAAAGGGAGCGGATTTCTGGAATCAACAGAAATAAGAAAAAAACTATATGAAAACTGGCTTTTGTTCGAATTTTGTCTACAGTCTGAACCCACCCAATCGGTGTTTTTTTTATTCATGAAATTGCATAAGTCAGGAACTTTTGGGAAAAAAGATAGATATGGAAGCGGATATATTACCTTTGGTGAGAAAGCACGAAGCCCAAATGTAAAATTATGATAATATTCTGAAAAATGAATCTATTATTTACGTTATTGAATAATTATTAGAGTGTGTTAAAATACACATTAGTGTATGAATATTAGTTATTCGAAATTTAACTAACCTAATTTAATAACAAGAGAATTGAAAATATCATTTTGGAGGAATAATAATGAAGTTGAAAAAGCAGTTAGCATTGTTGCTTACTTCTATTTTATTAGTAGGTATTTTAGCGGCATGCGGAACATCAGAGAAAGAAGATAAGAACACAGCTGACAATGAAGACAAAAAGGTCCTGGTAATGGGAACATCTGCGGATTATCCGCCATTTGAATTTGTTGAAACATCTAAAAGTGATGAAATCCAAGGATTTGACATTGATATCGCTAAAGCAATCGGAAAAAAATTAGGTTATGAGGTCGAAGTGAAGGACATTGACTTTAATAGTCTAGTACCTGCCCTGGAAAATAAATCGGTCGATTTCGTTATCTCCGGAATGACTCCAACAGAAAAACGTGAGCAATCAGTCGATTTCAGTGATATTTACTATACAGCTAAAAACATGATCATCACGACAAAGGACAGTAAAATCAAAACTGTTGAAGATTTAAAAGGGAAAACGGTTGGCGTACAGCTTGCATCCATCCAGGAGACATTGGCAAATGACTTGAATAAATCCCAAGATATCGGGATGAAAGTTGAAAAACGGAATCGTATTCCCGAGGTTGTTCAAGAAATGTCAACAGGACGTTTTGACGCCGTGATCATGGAAGATACTGTTGCAAAAGGCTACTTGAAAGATAATAAAGAATTGGTTGGCCATTTGATCAAGTCTGGTGATCAAGATGCCGGTTCGGCAATCGCTTTCCAAAAAGGAAGCAAGTTAACTGAAGAATTCAATGCCGAGTTGAAAAAAATGATGGAAAATGGTGAAATGGAAAAATTAATACTAAAATGGTTCGGTGGCAGTGAAACTGAATAAAACAGAGAGATGAAAAGCGTTCAGAATGCCTTCTGAACGTTTTTCCGCGCTTTATTGTTAATAAAATGAAGCAGGAGGAAGGTCCAAAGATAACGGCCTTCATAAGAGAGGATGAATGGAGTGAATCTGGAATTTGAAAGGATTATGCCTTCCCTTCCATATATCCTGGAGGGAATACCGACTACATTAAAGGTTGTAGCGGTAGCGGCAGTAATCGGATTTGTTTTGGGAATATTATTATCTATACTTAAAATCAGCAGAATCAAGCCATTGAATTGGATTGCTGACTTTTATACATCCATTTTTCGCGGTACCCCTTTGGTGCTGCAATTAATGCTGATTTATTTTGGTTCACCACAAATATTAGGGATTCAAATCGAAGCGTTCCAAGCAGCATTTTTAGCATTCGGGCTAAATTCAGCTGCATATATCTCTGAAATTATCAGGGGAGGCATTTTAGCGGTCGATAAAGGCCAACGAGAGGCTGCACTTGCACTTGGGGTTCCCTATTCAGGGATGATGCTTAATATTATCCTTCCGCAGGCCATCAAGAACATCCTGCCATCCCTTGTTAACGAATTGATTTCCTTAACGAAGGAATCAGCCGTTGTCACAATTATTGGATTAGGGGATATCATGCGCCGTGCTTATATTGTCGGCGGTGAGACATATAAATTCTTCGAGCCGATTTTATTTGCCGGTCTCATTTATTATGTGATGGTCATGATTCTCACCATCTTAGGCAAAGTGATTGAAAGGAGAATGAGACGCAGTGATTAAAATTGATGGACTCAAAAAAAATTATGGTAAGCTCGAAGTTTTAAAAGGAATCAGCACCGAGATAGGACAGGGTGAAGTGGTAGCGATCATCGGTCCATCCGGTTCGGGAAAATCAACTTTCTTGCGCTGCATCAATATGCTTGAAACTCCAACTGATGGTCAAATCAGGTTTAAAGATCAAATCATCACTGAAAAAAAGACCAATATCATGAAAGTGCGTGAAAATGTCGGAATGGTATTTCAACATTTCCATTTATTTCCTCATAAAACCGTACTGGAGAATTTGATATATGCACCTATGAAGGTGAAAAAATTATCAAAGGCCGAGGCTGTAAAACAAGCTCGTGAGCTCTTGACTAAAGTCGGTTTGGCCGATAAAGAATCGACTTATCCGAATCGTCTGTCAGGCGGACAAAAACAAAGGGTCGCGATTGCACGGGCATTGGCAATGAACCCGGAAGTAATGCTTTTCGATGAGCCGACTTCAGCGCTTGACCCCGAGATGGTAAAAGAAGTGCTCGAGGTTATGAAGTCACTGGCACATACGGGGATGACCATGCTGATTGTAACGCATGAAATGGGCTTCGCCAAAGAAGTGGCCGATCGAGTACTATTCCTGGACGGAGGTCTGCTCGTTGAGGAAAGTGCTCCGGAAGATTTCTTTTCCAATCCGAAAAGCCAGCGTGCAAAAGACTTCTTGGAAAAAGTTTTATAAGCTAAAGCAAATAGTATATAATTGTGAAAAAAGGTAACGTTTAGTTACCTTTTTTATTTTTTTCCTATAATGTATTTTTGCGTGCATGTATTTAGAAAAATTGGAAATTTAACTCGCAAAGGACTGTAAAAATTTCTGATTTCCTGATAGTATTATAATAGATGGAGAAAGAGCCAGGTGATACATAACAATGTTTAAAATCGGATACAGGACGATTAAAACCGCTTTGGGGGCCACCCTGGCAATTATTATTGCACAAATGCTTAATCTCGAATATTTCTCTGCCGCGGGAATCATTGCGATCTTATGCATCCAAGTTACAAAAAAGAAGTCGGTGTATGCCTCCTGGCACCGGTTTTTAGCTTGTTTGATTGCAATGGCCTATGCATCCCTATTATTTCAGTTCATCGCATTCCATCCGCTGATAATAGGTTTGATTCTCTTGATTTTCATTCCAACGACAGTGGCCTTGAAGATTAATGAGGGGATCGTGACGAGCAGCGTCATCATCATGCACCTATACGGGTCCGGTAACATCACTTTTTCCCTGCTGATCAATGAAACGATATTAATTGCAGTTGGAGTAGGAGTGGCACTTGTCATGAATCTGTACATGCCTAGTGTCGATGACAAACTGCTGGCCTATCAGGAAAATATCGAAACGAACTTCAGTGCGATCTTGATGGGAATTGTCCGCTATTTGAGGGATAATGATCACACATGGGATGGTAAGGAAATCACCGAAACAGCCAATCTTCTTAATCAAGCCAAGAGCCTTGCCTTCAGGGACGTGGAAAATCATTTCTTAAGGGAAGAAGACCTGTATTACCATTATTTCAAAATGCGTGAAAAGCAATTTGAAATAATTGAACGAATTCTTCCCCTGGTCACGAATATTCCGTTGGTCGTCAAGCAAAGCGGGATAGTGGCTGATTTTATAGAAGATTTGGCAGAAAACGTCCACCCACAAAATACGGCCATCCTTTATCTGAAGAAGCTTGAAGAAATGGAGATTCATTTTAGGGGAATGGCACTGCCGCAGACACGTGAAGAGTTCGAATCCAGGGCTGCATTACTGCAGCTCATGAAGGAAATGGAGCGCTATTTATTGTTGAAGCATTCCTTCAAGGGATTACCCAAGCTGACCGGCAACCGAATGAAAAAGAGGCACTTGGCTTAAACTAAGCAAAAAAGTAAAGGAATGATACAAATGAAATGGATCCTTTCTTTGTTGCTTATGCTATCTTTGTGGCCGTTACAGGTACAGGCCCAGCCTCAATCGGTTAAGCCTGGCGATCCGTTTATCATCATCAATAAAGCCAACAATAAATTGGCGTTCATTGATGATAACGAGGTCAAGGAGATTCTGCCGGTCGGTACGGGAAAGAGTCAGGAACTGACACCTGAAGGGATCTTCACGGTCAAAGTAAAAGCGGTCAATCCATATTACCGGAAAAAGAATATTCCTGGCGGTGATCCCAGGAACCCTTTGGGGTCGCGGTGGATTGGCTTCGATGCACGAAATACCGATGGGAGGATATACGGCATACATGGTACGAATCAGCCATCATCGATTGGTGAATATATTTCAAATGGCTGTGTACGGATGCATAAATCCGATGTGGAGCGTTTGTACGAAAAAGTCCCCATCGGCACTAAGGTGTTGATCACCCTATCGAACGAGGATTTCAAAACGCTGGCTAAGAAAAACGGAGCGATAAAATAAAGAGAGGGAAGCTTTTTGGCTCCCCTCCCCATTACGGTGTCTATTACATAAGAAATGCGATACCTGATAATAAGCTCGTTAATAACATTGAGATAAGCATTAAATACACGACGATCTTTCTGATTTTCTTGTTTCCCATATGCTCTCTCCCTCAATACAGTTTGATTGATTTTATTTTAACTTGAACATTTAGTAGAAACAAGTAAAAGTATAATGTTCATATTATTCCGAATCTTAAAAGGCTTTAATGCAAGATTAGTAGTATTTTAATGGAGTCATCCAATAATACATAGCATGGGGGTTTTTATGATGATTAAAAATATCGATCATATCGGTATTGCCGTCAAGTCACTAGATGAAGCCTTGCCGCTTTACACGGAAACGTTGAAATTGAAACTTGAAGGAATCGAGACAGTGGAGAGCCAAGGAGTGAAAGTGGCCTTCATCCTGGCAGGCAATACCCGTTTGGAATTGTTGGAAGCGTTGTCACCTGCAAGCCCAATCGCCAAATTCATCGAAAAACGCGGTGAAGGGATTCATCATGTGGCACTTGGCGTCGAAGACATCGAAGATAGAATAAAAGAAATCAAAGAAGCTGGATTGCGCATGATTGATGATTCATCAAGAAAGGGAGCGCACAATGCGGATGTTGCTTTCGTTCATCCGAAGTCTACCGCGGGAGTATTATATGAGCTTTGTGAACAAGCATTATCAAAGGAGGAGCAGAAATGACAGACATTTATGATACGATCAATGACCTATATGACAGACGCCGCAAAGTGGAAATGGGCGGCGGTGAAGAAAGAATCGATAAGCAGCATGATAAGGGCAAACTTACGGCAAGGGAAAGAATTGAACTTCTAGTTGATCCAGGTACTTTCATCGAGCTTAATCCTTTTATCAAACACCGTAATACCAATTTCGGCATGGAAAAGGAAGAAGGGCCGGGAGAAGGGGTTGTCACCGGTTACGGAAAGGTCAACGGCCGCGACATTTATCTGTTTTCACAGGATTTTACTGTTTTTGGCGGTGCACTCGGTGAAATGCATGCTCTGAAAATTGCCAATGTTATGGATTTGGCAGCGGAAAATGGAGCCCCTTTCATAGGTTTGAACGATTCTGGTGGGGCGCGTATTCAAGAAGGCGTAGTTTCGCTTGACGGATATGGCCAAATATTTTACCGGAATTCCATATATTCAGGGGTCATTCCACAGATTTCGGTTATTATGGGACCTTGTGCAGGCGGAGCCGTATATTCCCCAGCCATTACCGACTTTGTCTTCATGGTTGAAAAAACGAGCCAAATGTTCATAACAGGTCCTAAAGTCATTGAAACGGTTACAGGTGAAAAGATTTCATCCGAAGGATTGGGCGGAGCGACTGTACATAATACCATCAGCGGTAATGCCCATTTCAAAGGAGCATCTGAGGAGCAAGTTTTGGCTGACGTTAGACGGCTCCTGAGCTATCTTCCACAAAATAATGAAGAGAAGCCGCCGGTTTTGGAAGCGGATGAGGGAGATGACTACCGGCCGGACTTAACGGATGTAGTTCCTTATGAAGGCATCCGCCCATATGATGTTCGGAAAGTGTTGGAGCAGGTTGTCGATGAGGATTCCTTTATGGAAGTGCAAGAGGGCTTTGCGAAAAACATAGTGGTCGGCTTGGCACGGATCAAAGGGAAATCAGTGGGGCTTGTCTGTAACCAGCCAAAGGTGTTGGCAGGGGGACTTGATATAGATTCATCAGATAAAGCTGCCCGTTTTATTCGTTTTTGTGACTCGTTTAACATTCCGCTTATTACGTTTGAAGACGTTTCAGGGTTTTTCCCCGGCGTTAAACAAGAACATGGCGGGATCATTCGCCACGGTGCAAAGCTGCTATATGCTTATTCGGAAGCAACAGTACCTAAATTGACGATCATTCTGCGAAAAGCATACGGAGGAGCTTATGTGGCTCTTAATAGTAAATCCATCGGTGCGGATCTTACATTTGCATGGCCGAATGCTGAAATCGCTGTAATGGGTTCTGCTGGAGCGGCAAATATCATTTTTGCCCGTGAAATTCAAAATAGCCAGGATCCGGAAGCGACACGAGCGGCTAAAATTGAAGAATACCGTGAGAAGTTCGCCAATCCATATGTTGCCGCAAGTCTTGGAATGGTGGATGATGTTATCGATCCCCGTGAAACCAGGATTAAGATCATTCAATCTCTTGATATGCTACGCAACAAAAAAGAAACTCGACCATGGAAAAAACACGGAAATATCCCATTGTGATCAAACTTTGCAAGGAGCCCAAACTTATCTGTTTTGGGCTCTTTTCCATATGGGGCCAAGATATCATTTTGAAATAAGTCATCCATCATTCACTTTTTAAAACGGTCTTTAGGATCAGCATGCCACATTATTTGCCGGGGTGCCGCTTTTAGAAGTATAATTGAAGAGGAAAACTTTTTTGGAGGTTTTATTTTATGATTAATGAAGAACGTTTAGTTAATGAATTTATGGAATTGGTGCAGATCGATTCCGAAACGAAAAATGAAGCAGCCATCGCCAAAGTGCTGAAGGAAAAATTCGGGGCACTAGGTGTAGAAGTTTTTGAAGATGATACAACAGCAGTCACCGGTCATGGTGCAGGGAATTTAGTATGTACTTTAAAAGGAACGAAAGAAGGCGTAGATACCATTTATTTCACCTCCCATATGGATACGGTTGTACCGGGTAATGGAATCAAGCCTTCCATCAAAGATGGATACATAGTGTCAGACGGAACGACCATTTTAGGGGCGGATGACAAAGCTGGATTAGCGGTCATGTTAGAAACGCTTAAAGTGTTGAAAGAACAGAATATCGAACATGGTACGATCGAATTCATCATTACAGTCGGTGAAGAATCTGGCTTGGTAGGGGCAAAGGCATTGGATCGCTCCCTTGTAACGGCTAAATTCGGGTTTGCACTTGATAGTGATGGAAAAGTGGGCAATGTGGTTGTTGCTGCACCTACTCAAGCGAAAGTGTCCGCAACCATTTTAGGCAAGACTGCTCACGCTGGTGTCGCTCCAGAGAAAGGCGTTTCGGCCATTACGATCGCTGCCAAAGCAATCTCTAGAATGCCATTAGGCAGAATCGACGAGGAAACGACAGCCAATATCGGACGTTTCCAGGGGGGACAGCAAACCAATATTGTTTGTGACCATGTTGAAATCCTTGCAGAAGCAAGATCCTTGATCCCTGAAAAAATGGAAATACAGGTAGCGAAAATGAAAGAGGCTTTTGAGACTGCAGCCATTGAAATGGGCGGACGTGCTGAAGTTGAAGTTACCGTCATGTATCCTGGTTTTAAATATGGTGCTGGTGACCATGTTGTCGAAATCGCAAGAAAGGCAGCAGAGAAAATTGGCCGTCCATGCGAGCTGGTTAAAAGCGGCGGTGGAAGCGATGCAAATGTCATTGCAGGCTTTGGCATCCCTACTGTCAATCTCGCAGTGGGCTATGAAGATATCCATACTACGAATGAAAGAATTCCAGTTGAGGAATTAACGAAGCTAGCTGAAATGGTCATCACTATCATCAAAGAAGTTTCAGGGGAATAATCACCCATAATAGGTCAAGATGTTCAAAGTATTGAAGGAATATATGTACAGTCATCAATGACATGATGGCTGTTTTTCTTGGAGTGGAAGCATCTTTCACCGTGGTTACCAAAGATAAATAGGGGTACTTTAATAGAAATGTTTTTTATTTTTACAAGGATGTGACGGTCAAGCATGAAGGACATGTATCCCAAAAATGGCAGGGTCATTCTCCATGTAGACATGAATAGTTTCTATGCTTCAGTGGAAATGTCATATGATGTTTCATTGAAAGGCAAACCGCTTGCCATTGCAGGGAATGTTGAAGAGAGAAGGGGCATAATCGTCACCTGCAGCTATGAGGCGAGGAAGTTCGGGGTTAAAACGACCATGCCGATTTGGCAGGCGAAAAAATTATGTCCTCAATTAGTCATTCAGAAACCGAATTTCGAGCGCTATCGAAAGGCATCACTGGCTATTTTCGATGTTTTGAGGCAATATACAGAGATGGTTGAACCGGTTTCGATTGATGAGGGGTATCTGGATATCAGTGAATGCGCCGAATTGGGTTCGCCTTTAGATATAGCCAATAGCATTCAGGAAAGAATTTTTCATACGATGGATCTCCCTTGCAGTATCGGGATTGCCCCTAATAAATTTTTGGCCAAAACGGCTTCTGATATGAAGAAACCTATGGGTATCACCGTGTTAAGGAAACGGGACATTCCGGAAAAGCTCTGGCCTTTACAAGTGGGCGAAATGCATGGCATCGGGGAAAAGACATCGGAAAAGCTTCAAACTATCGGGATAATGACGATCAGGGACCTTGCACACACCAATGATAGTCAACTTAAACAGCTTCTTGGGATCAATGGCATCCGTTTGAAGGATAGGGCTAATGGAATTGACCCAAGGGTAGTGGATCCCGAAGCGATTTTTGAGCATAAGAGCATCGGGAACTCGACAACACTTCCGCATGACTCCGCTAATCAAAAAGAATTGATCGGTGTATTGGAAAAGCTTTCCGGGAAAGTTGCCGTCCGCTTGAGAAGTAAACGCCTCCTTGGTCAAAAAATAGGTGTGACGATCCGTTACAAAGACCGCCGGACAATTACGAGAAGCAGAACGGTTCCTAATCCAGTTTTTGAAAAAAAGGATATTTTGGATGAAGCTATCGATCTCTTCATGAAAAATTGGAATGGGGAAGGAATCAGGCTTCTTGGTGTCACAGCCTATGATGTCATCGAAAAAGAGTCGGCCTTCAAGCAACTGGATATTTTCTCCTTTCAAGAGGATGCAGAAAAAGAACCTCTGTATGATGCGATGGAACACTTGCAAAATAAGTACGGAGAAAATATTATTAAAAAGGGATTACCCTTGAAAAACCGTTCAATAGGAACAGACACTAGCTTCAGTAAAGATTTCTTTGAGCAATCCAGGAGGAATGATCCTTCTTTTGACAAAGAATAGCGTACAAGCTGTGTAAAGATAGAGAGAAGGGATGATGAATCATGACAAAACAGCAGATTGGCGTTATCGGACTAGCCGTAATGGGCAAGAACCTTGCATTTAATATTGAAAGCAGGGGATATTCAATTTCCGTATATAATCGCTCAGGATCAAAAACGGACGAGATGATGAAGGAAGCGGAAGGCAAAAACGTAACAGCCGCTTATACGCTTGAAGAATTCGTCAATTCTTTGGAAACACCACGCAAAATTTTATTGATGGTTAAAGCCGGAGCGGCAACTGATGCAACAATCGAGCAATTAAAACCGTTGCTTGAAAAAGGTGATATCGTTATTGATGGAGGGAATACCTTCTTCAAGGACACTCAGCGCCGCAATGAGGAGTTAAGCAAGCTTGGCATCCATTTCATCGGTACAGGCGTGTCAGGGGGGGAAGAAGGAGCTCTAACAGGTCCTTCCATCATGCCTGGAGGTCAAAAGGAAGCATATGAACTTGTTGCACCGATTTTGAAGGATATTTCAGCTAAGGTCGATGGTGATGCTTGCTGCACGTATATCGGACCGGATGGGGCAGGTCATTATGTTAAAATGGTACATAATGGTATTGAATACGGGGACATGCAATTGATTTCCGAATCTTATTTCCTTCTGAAAAATCTCCTTGGACTATCTGCTGAAGAATTCCATGAAGTCTTTACTGAATGGAATGAAGGGGAACTTGATAGCTATTTAATTGAAATTACTGCTGATATTTTCAAAAAATATGATGAAGAAACCGGCAAGCCGATGGTCGATGTCATTTTGGATAAAGCTGGCCAAAAAGGTACAGGTAAATGGACAAGTCAAAGTGCGCTTGATCTTGGTGTTCCGCTTCCAATCATTACGGAATCCGTGTTTGCCCGGTTTATTTCAGCAATCAAGGACGAGCGTGTCGAAGCGAGTAAAATCCTTCGTGGTCCAAAAACCGATTCATTTACAGGCGACAAAAAAGCTTTGATTGAAAGTATCCGAAAAGCACTTTATATGAGCAAAATCTGTTCATATGCACAAGGATTTGCACAAATGAAAGCAGCATCAGAAGAAAATGGCTGGAACTTGCAATATGGGGAAATCGCGATGATTTTCCGTGGCGGCTGTATCATTCGTGCACAATTCCTCCAAAAAATCAAGGAAGCGTACGATCGTGAAGCGAACTTGAACAATCTTCTTCTAGATCCTTACTTCCAAGGGATCGTCGAAAGCTACCAAGGAGCTTTACGTGAGGTAGTATCAACGGCTGTGATGAACGGAATCCCGGTTCCTTGCTTGTCATCGGCACTTGCCTATTTCGACAGCTATCGTACAGAAACACTGCCAGCTAACCTGATTCAAGCTCAGCGTGACTATTTTGGAGCTCATACTTACCAACGCATTGATAAAGAAGGAACGTTCCATACCGAATGGATGGAAAAATAAAAAGTTCAAGCCGGCTTAGAAGGGACCCCCTTTAAGCCGGCTTTTTTGTTTCATCATAAAAAAAGGGGGCGCTTGGCGCCCCCTTTTATTACTATCTCCGATGCTCTACAAGGTCAATGACCCCTAATACAACATGTGCCAAACCGAAACCAAAAACCGTATTAGCTACCATTTTGTTTGAACCCCGGGTCTGCTTCATTGCATAACCCGCAGCTGTCACGGCTGTGCCCAACGCTGTTGGAATTAATCCTTCACGAATGTCCATCGTTTAATCCCTCCACATCGAAGTTAGCGGTACTGTCACTAAGCACCTTTTTTAGTGTATCCTCAGCAAAGGCTTACCATTCTTTTTAGATAAGGGTAAAAATGGTAAAGATGAACTAGTTGTAAATAGTTCCAATTAATTTACCTTTTTTAGGGAAAACGTAGTATGATGTATGACATTCATCCTTGCATTTTTTAGGTTTAAACACCTGTGGAAAAAGGAATATAAACATTGAAAGAGATGGGCGGACCGTAGAATACAGTAGGCAGAAAGAGAGAGAAGGAGCGGAGGACTTTATGTTCATCATCTGGTGGGCTGTAGCCATTTTTTTATTTTTCATTGCCTTAGAATCTGGTGTTTCGTTTTGGCTTAATTCAGAAAAAGAGAAAGAAATGTCTAAGTCCAAGGAAATGTTTCATATTATCCGGAATAAATGGCTGAGGAAGAGTGTTTCATGAAGAAGAAGGGATGCAGATTCAAATCTGCATCCCTTTTTCATTTCAATCATTATTTTCATTTTTCTTGACTTGCCACCAAATATGTCCATCTTCCGCCAGGAGTTCATCGGATGCAAGTGGACCTGTTGATCCTGCTTCATAGTTAGGGAAAGACTCGTCTTTAGTATTTTCCCATGCATTGGAAATGGTATCGACGAACTTCCATGAGAGGGCAACCTCGTCCCAGTGCGTAAAGTTTGTAGCATCCCCGCGCATGCTGTCAAATAATAGCTTTTCATATGCCTCAGGAGAATTGATGTGTTCGATCCCTTTGTTCGAGACGGTCAGCTTCATTGGCTTTGTATTGGATGTCGTCCCGGATTTCTTGACATTTAAGTACAATGTGATACCTTCGTCAGGCTGGATATTGATGACGAGAAGATTCGGATTCAGCGTTTCTTCCGTTTTATAATACAGATTCATTGGGATATCTTTGAATTGAACAACGATATTCGTTGATTTGACATCCATTCTCTTACCGGTACGGATATAAAAAGGAACACCGGCCCAACGGAAGTTATCAATCATCAATTTACCCGCAACATAGGTCTCTGTGTTGGATTCGGGATTTACATTATGTTCATTTCGGTAGGCCGGAAGCATTTGACCATCTATCGTTCCTTCACCATACTGGCCACGAACGAAGTATTGGTTGACTTCGTCGACTTTCATTGGTCGAAGTGAACGCAATGCCCGTACTTTTTCGCTTCTAATCTCTTCTGTCGTCAAAGCGATCGGTGGTTCCATTGCAAGCAAGGCCACCATTTGCAGCAGGTGGTTTTGGACCATATCCCTTAGGGCACCGCTGGTTTCATAATAACGCCCGCGTTCTTCAACGCCGAGTGTTTCGCTTGAAGTAACCTGGATGTTGGATATATATCTGTTATTCCATAGCGGCTCGAATAGGGCATTGGAAAAACGGATGACCTCGATATTTTGTACCATTTCTTTACCTAAATAATGATCGATACGGTAGATTTCATCTTCAGCGAATGCAGTCCGAATCTGCTCATTCAATTGTTGTGCTGTTTCAAAACTGTGTCCAAATGGCTTCTCGATGACCAGGCGCTTATAGCCATCCGTGTCACTCAGGCCTTGTGCTTTAATCTGTTCGGCAATCGTTCCGAAAAACTCAGGTGCCATCGCCAAATAGAAGATCCTGTTTCCTTCTAATTGATATTGTCCGTCTAATTGTTCGGCAATGTCTTTTAATTGCAAATATGATTCGGAACTTGAGACGTCATGGGAGTGATAATGGAAATGGGAAATGAATTCGTCGACCTTTTCTTCCGCATGTCCGAACGTAAGAATCGAGTCCTTGACACTTGTTTGGAACTCCTCGTTCGTCAATGGCCTCCTTGCCACTCCGACGACCGCGAACTTATTGATTTTCTCTTTTTGAAATAGTCGATATATGGAAGGAAACAATTTCCTTTTCGCTAAATCTCCGGTAGCACCAAAAATCATGATCAATGCTGTGGGTTTATTGTTTTCTGTCATGTTAAAACCTCAACTTTCCGTTAAATCTGTCTATAAAGTTGGAATTCCCGAATGTGTACCAATTTCTAATTTTACGTTTAGCTTTCCCTCAAAGCAATCAATTTGCGCATTTTTTCTCAGATTTCATTAAAAGTTTAATTTGGTTTCTGTTTTAATGGGTCATAAATGAAAGAGCACCTTGGTTATGCTATAGTTAAGGCATAAAGTATTTGCAACGGAGGTAGTATGAGTGGATTTCGTTTTATTGGGTACAGGCGCTGGCGTTCCGGCCAAAGCGCGGAATGTGACATCGATCGCCCTTCAATTATTGGAAGAACGAGGGACGGTTTGGTTATTCGATTGTGGGGAAGCAACACAGCATCAAATATTAAAAACGGCGGTCAAACCGCGAAAGGTTGAAAAGATCTTCATCACCCATTTGCATGGTGACCACATCTTCGGACTGCCTGGTTTTTTAAGCAGCAGATCTTTTCAGGGCGGAGTGGATAAATTGACCGTATATGGTCCACAAGGCATAGATTCATTCATTAAGACGAGCTTACAGGTGAGTGGAACTCATTTAAAATATCCCTTGGAAATCATCGAAATTGAAGAAGGCATAGTGTTTGAGGACGAACAATTCACAGTGACGGCCAAGTCGCTTGATCATGGCATTTACAGCATCGGTTATCGGATTGTGGAAAAAGATCGTCCGGGCAGCCTACTGGTCGATCGGCTGCGTTCCGAAGGTGTGAAGCCGGGGCCTCTTTATAAAGCATTGAAAAATGGACAAACGGTCTGTCTCGATGATGGCCGTGTCATAAATGGGAAGGACTATATCAGTGCTCCGCATAAAGGCCGGATCATCACGATTCTTGGTGATACAAGAATGTGCAGCAATGCGCTCATTCTTGCTGAATCGGCGGATTACCTTGTTCATGAAGCTACATTTTCAGCGGAAGAATCTGAAATGGCATCAGCCTATTATCATTCGACCACCGTTCAGGCTGCAGAAACGGCCTTGAAAGCGGGGGCTAAGCATCTAATCCTTACGCATATCAGCTCACGGTATACTCCAGAGGATGCTGAGAGGCTAAAAGAGGAAAGCAAAGCGATCTTTGCAAATACGATCATGGGTGAAGATCTAATGGCAATTAAAGTTCCTTTGTATTCAGAGGAATCGGGCAGCTGAAATCAAAGCCAATGTTTGATATAATTAATCAATTGTTCATTGGATATTTAAAGGAGTGTAAATATGACTGACAAAAGTGACCTACATACTAAAGCAATGGATTTTCTCCTAAAAACAAGCCGGACTTTTTTCATTCCAATCAGTTATCTTCCAAAGGGATTACAAGAGGCTATTGGAGCTGCATACCTTTGCATGCGCGCCATTGATGAGATCGAGGACCACCCAGGTCTTCCGGCAGATAGTAAGGTTTCCCTGTTACAGGCCCTTAGTGAGCTGCCGGATGCGGATTTCAAGGAAGAAGATCTTCAAAAGTTATTTGAACCATATAAGGATGACCTGCCTGAGGTGACACTGTTTCTTTCGGACTGGGTTGAATTTTGTCCACACGGTGCAAAAGGCAAAGTCTTGGAGTCAACAAAGGAAATGGCCGAAGGCATGGCAAAATGGGTTATTAAGGACTGGCAAATCCATAACGAAGAGGAACTCGATGATTACACTTATTATGTTGCAGGTTTAGTAGGGGTCATGCTGTCTGATATGTGGAACTGGTACGACGGAACCGAAACGGACCGTGAACTTGCCATCGCATTTGGCCGTGGACTCCAAACGGTCAATATCCTGCGTAACCGTGAGGAAGATGCAGAACGTGGTGTGAACTTTTATCCCGATGGCTGGGGTTTTAACGAGATGCTTGCCCATACGGAGCGTAATCTTGCATTAGCCGATGCGTACATTGGAGAGATTGAAACGAAGGAAATCATCCAATTTTGTAAAATACCCTTGGAATTGGCAAAAGCCACATTGAAAGCCCTAAAAGAAGGCAAAGAAAAAATTGATCGGGCTACCGTTACCGAAATTGTCAGCCAGGTTGTCGAACATTGATTTTTCCAAAAGCTGCTGTGAAAGTTACCATACCTTTCACAGCAGCTTTTTTCATGTTTTACATGTAGAACTCAAAAAATTCTAAAAAGTTAAAAAATATATTGGAATAATTGGGACTAAACGATTATAATTTAGGAAATAAAAGCGAAAAAGCTGGCGTCGATAGAAAAACATTATTTTAAATAAGGAAAAAGCGGGGGGAAAATATGAAAAAGAAATTATATTCAGCTGCAGCCATGACATTGGTCGCAGGTTTATTGTTGGCTGGGTGTGGAAATGAAAAGGAAAAAGATGCGGCAAAGGATGAAAGCGGAAAGGATACCTTCAACATTGGGGTGACACAAATCGTTCAGCATGATTCCCTGGATCAAGCATATGAAGGCTTCCAGGCGGCATTGAAGGATAGTGACATCAATGCGAAATATGATCTTCAAATTGCTCAGGGTGACCAAAACAACAGCCAAACGATTGCCAATAACTTCGTTGGGGATAAAGTGGATCTGATATTTGCGAATTCGACTCCTAGTGCTCTAAGTGCTTTAAATGCGACCAAGGATATTCCGATCGTCTTTACATCGGTTACCGATCCTGTAGCGGGGGAGCTTGTCACTTCTTTGGAAAAACCAGGCGGAAATGTGACGGGTACGACGGATTCCCATCCTGAAGCCATTGCCAAGTCAATGAAATTCCTAGCGGAAGAGCTTGGCGCCAAAACGATTGGAACGGTTTATAACACAGGGGAGCAAAATTCAGTCGTCCAAATAAAAAATGTGAAGGCGGAAGCGAAAAAAGCTGGATTGAAAGTCGTGGAAGCGTCCGTCTCGACTTCAGCGGATGTTAAACAGGCAACGGAATCATTAATCGGAAAAGCGGATGCTTTCTATATCATTACTGATAATACAGTTGTCTCGGCACTGGAATCGGTCATTTCCGTGGCAAATGATCAAGATATCCCCTTGTTTGTCGGCGAGCTTGATTCCGTGAATGCTGGCGGTTTTGCAGCATATGGCTTCAGTTACTATGATATTGGTTATGAAGCGGGGCAAAAAGCGGTTGAAATCCTCAAGGATGGTAAAAAACCTGGAGATATCCCGGTTCAATATCCACAAAAACTGAAATTGGTCATCAATGAAAAAGCAGCAAAAGATATGGGTGTTGAAATAAAAGAAGAATGGAAAGCAGATGCTGAGTTTGTAAAATAAACTCTGCTTTTGTTCGGGGAAGGAAGAAAAAAATGTTCTCAGCCTTATTCAACTCTTTTGAGTCGGGAATGATTTATGCAATCATGGCACTTGGTGTCTATTTAACATTCAGGATTCTCGATTTCCCGGATATGACTGTGGAAGGCAGTTTTGTGACAGGGGCGTCTGTTGCCGCGATTATGATCGTTAACGGTTACTCGCCGATCGTAGCCACGTTGTGTGCCATGGTGGCAGGCTTCATCGCTGGGACGATAACGGGGTTCCTTCATACGAAAGGGAAAATCAATCCTCTTTTGGCAGGTATCTTAATGATGATTGCGCTCTACTCGATCAATTTGCGGATCATGGGTGCATCCAACATTCCGTTGCTTTCCCAAACAACCATTATCACGAATATCCAGGATGCCTGGGCTGGCACCGGACTGGACAATTTGTTGAATGGTCTTTTATCATTCGTGGGTCTCGGTGACAGCCTGCCAAAAACGTGGGCCATATTAATCGTTATGCTGGTTGTGGCTGTAGTCATCCAAGCGGGAATGTCAGCGTTTTTAAAAACGGAAATTGGTCTTGCCTTACGGGCGACTGGTGATAATGAAGCCATGGTCAAGAGTTTTTCCGCCCATACCGGCAACATGAAGATCTTAGGACTTGCAATCGGAAATGCACTTGTGGCTTTTTCGGGATCCCTGGTTGCCCAATATAACGGTTTTAGCGATATAGGCATGGGGATTGGAATCATTGTCATCGGATTGGCATCCGTCATAATCGGTGAGGCTCTATTTGGTGCAAAAACGATTGCACGTGCTACGCTGGCTGTCATTGGAGGGGCGATCATTTACCGAATCGTCGTAACCTTGGCACTTCGCGTTGAATTCCTTGAAACGGGAGATGTTAAATTAATTACGGCACTTATTGTGGTCGGGGCACTTGTCATTCCAAAAATTTCCGATAAACAAAAGGAAAAAACCCGGAAGAAAAGGCGGCTTAAAGAAATACAGATGCGTCATGATGGCACTTTACCGAAAGGGAGGGAAGAATATGCTTCGGTTAAATCAGATTTATAAAGTGTTCAATGAGGGAACACCAGATGAAAAGCTAGCCCTTGGAAATCTGGAACTGCAGATGACAAAAGGTGAATTTGTAACAGTAATCGGTAGTAATGGAGCAGGTAAATCGACTTTGATGAATATGATTTCCGGCAAGATTCTCCCTGATGCCGGTGAAGTCATCATCGATGGTGAAAACGTATCGGCCATAGAAGAACATGCCCGTGCAAAAATGATTGGACGCGTTTTTCAGGATCCCATGCTGGGTACTGCACCGCATATGACGATTGAAGAAAATATGGCAATTGCCTATGGCAGAACCAAAAGAAGAGGTTTAGGCTTTGGGGTGACAAAAAAACGGAAAGAACTTTTTAAAGAATGTTTGGTCACCCTTCATTTAGGCTTGGAAAACCGGATGACTGCAAAAGTGGGATTATTGTCAGGAGGGGAGCGTCAGGCACTATCACTGCTGATGGCGACCTTCACCGATCCTAAAATCCTGCTTCTTGATGAACATACTGCAGCGCTTGATCCTTCGCGGGCAGAACTTGTTACAAACCTGACGAAGGAAATCGTCGAAAAGAACCAATTAACGACGTTGATGGTGACTCATAATATGCAGCAGGCAATCGATCTTGGAAATTCCCTGATCATGATGGATAAGGGACAGATCATTTTCGAAGCCAGAGGCGCTGCAAAGCAGAAGTTAACCGTCGAAAAACTGCTTAACGAATTCCAACGCATCAAAGGCGAAAAAATGATCAATGACCGTGCAGTGTTGATTTAAGATGATGAAAAGGCCCGACCCAGTTGAGATTAATCTTGGGTCAGGGCCTTTTTATTTTGGGGTAATTAATAAGATCAGGTCCTATTTCTGAAGAAATGCTTTGCCTAACAAAAATGGTTATTTGTGGGGTGCTCATGAAAAATCTTGATAATAGATGTCAATCGCTGTCGGCTGTGCTCCATGATGAACTATCGTTCTTTCTGTTTCCGAAAATCATTTTTATGAATGGCCTTTTCTTCGTCTTTTTAGTGGCAGCAGCTTCTTCAGCTGCGAGGAAATAATCAAAGTGCTGGCCCGTTGGTGTTTCCAACGCTTCGATACGGGCTTCAAGCTTTTTAACGAGTTTGTGCATTTCTTCCATTTCACTTCTGTGCTGTAAAAGCTGATAGGATACAACATCGTCCGCTTTTGTTTTCAGGCCATTTTCAAGCCTGATGACCCGTTCAAGCAGTTGATCATGTTCTTTATTCGGTTCGGAGTGTTTCTGGATGGTTGCTTTTCTAACTTTTTTCTCTGAGATGCTGACCTTTTGGAGAATGATGCCCTCGTTCAGCTGATCTTGGATTTTTCTCAATAATGCAATGTCTTCATCCGAAAACTGGTAGTGGCCAAGCTGATTCCGTTCTACTTCCATGTTCAATTGGGTGACCCAGCGTTGAATCGTACTATGGGAAACATTCAGTAACCGGGCAACTGCACTTGTATTCATCGAGATTCCCCCTTTTGCTTGTTGAATTCGATAAGTGTGGGGGAATTCCTTTACAGATGACAAAACATGTATTCATTCGGCAAAGAAAGTGGAATTCCTACGTAATTTGCATGAGGGTCAATCCAAGGTGGATTCCCCGTGCAACTGCTTTTTGCAAAGTGGTGAGCAGTGTTAGGAACTTTAAGAAGCATTTGCTATGGTATGGGTGATGGTCAATCAAGCTAAAAAGGGAAAAGTGATCCAGATGTCGAATTTACCCTTAAAACATGGAAAAGGAGGACTAGCATGAACAGGATCAACATTATAACTTTAGGTGTCAGGGATATTACTCAATCATTAAGGTTTTACCGGGACGGGTTGGGATTCCGTACATTGATTAAAGAGGACGCTCCCGCAATCGTTTTTTTTAATAATGCCGGTACGAAACTTGCTTTGTATCCTTTAGAGGAGCTAGCAAAAGACATTAATGAGATGGAACCGCCTAAGAAAAATGGTTTCCCGGGTCTTACGCTCGCTTATAATGCTAAATCCATTGAAGAAGTGGATGAAGTGATCAACAAGGCTGAAAAGGCTGGGGGAACGATCGAGAAATCACCTCAGCATGTTTTTTGGGGAGGATACAGCGGATATTTTTCAGACCCCGATGGTTACTATTGGGAGGTTGCGTATTCGAAGGACTGGAGTTTCGATGAAAATGATATGCTGATTATAAAGTAACGCTCACTTCAGAAGGTTTACCCTTTATAAGATGTATGGATCATATAAAGGGCTGTTGCCTGCAACTGCTGCAGGAGTGGCCAGGCAACAGCCGATCATCATCATGCGGCTTACTGCGAAACTACATATTTGGCCAGTTCTTTACTTATTTGATTGCCCATTCGCTTCGATTGCTCTGTCGCTTCTTGTACACAGGCAATGAATGCATCTTCCACTTGATGTGCTTGTAGTGCCTTCAGACCTGCTTCAGTCGTTCCGCCTGGTGAAGTTACTTCCTTTCTTAGTACGGCAGGCGTTTTAGGTGATTTCTGTAACATGTCGGCTGCACCCATCAATGTCTGGAGAATCAATTGCTTAGCGGTTTCGGAATCGAGCCCTATTTTTTCCGCTGATTTTTCCAATGCCTCGACCAAGTAATAAATATAAGCAGGACCGCTGCCTGATAAGCCTGTTACCGCATCTAGCTGGGTTTCTTCGACCACTGCCACCGTACCCACCGTTTCAAAAAGGGTAATCGCCGTTTGTAATTGCGAATCTTTCGTATGACAGTTAGCCGCAAGGGCCGTTGCTGATTTTCCTACAGCTGCCGATGTATTAGGCATGGCACGGACGATCGAAAACCGCTTGTTGGCGATTCCTTCCAAGCTTGTTGTATGAACCCCGGCAACAACGGAAATGAACAGCATTTCTTCACGAATGTATTCTTTTATTGATTGCATCGTTTCTAAAATATCTTTCGGTTTCACCGCCAGTACGACAAGGTCTGCATCCTTTACTAATAACTGCAGTGATCGTGTTGCAGTTACACCATATTGGTCCTTTAAATAAACGAACCGATCATCATTTGATTTATTTGTTACAAAAATATTTTCTGGTTCAATTACCTGTTGGGTCACCAGCCCCGAAATGATTGCTTCTGCCATCGATCCAGCTCCGATAAACGCGATTTTTTTCATATTTCCCGCTCCTTTTTCTTTTGAATTTTCGGCCATTTTATGAAGGCTGTTTTCACATACTTTGTTGCTATTTACCAGGTAGTGAGTTGTGGTTGATTTCCCTTCCAGATGCTCGCTTTCCTCGGGGCGGGCGGTGAGCCTCCTCGGCGTAAACGCCTGTGGGGTCTCACCTGTCCCGCTGCTCCCGCAGGAGTCTCGCACTTCCGCTCCAATCAACCTTAAATAGTTTCGTTTAAAAACAACAATCTTTACGAAAAGAGCCTTTATGAAAAACAAAAAGACCCCTCATCCAATAAAGGACGAAAGGTCTAGCTTCCGTGGTACCACCTTTGTTCAACTTTTCCATAATAAATAAACAGAAAAGCTGCACTTGATTCCTCTAACGCGGGAATTACGTCAGGTTTTCCTGAAGGCTCATAAGGTAGGTTCAATAATGAGGGGGCGATGAAGCCTTTCAGCACATTCCGAGCTTCACTCTCTTTACGCCATCAATAATTTACTTGGCCTTAATCAAAGCCATGCCGTCTTTAATTACTTGTGATTATGAAGGATATATCAGTACTCTGTCAATGATAATATATGCATGGACGATAAAAAATAGACATGAATTATGTGAAAATAATGACAGTAATTTAAAATACATGTAAAATGGTAATTATACATGATAACTATACTTAGAATCCTGGTTAGCGTATAAAAAGATTTATATAAATATAATTTTCTAAGGTGGAAAAGATTATGGCGAATTGGAATGGAGATATTGCGAAAATTGCTTTGCCCACGCCGTTTGCAGTGGGTGATGTGAATGTTTATGTCGTTAAAGGGGATGCTTTAACATTAATCGATACCGGCGTGAAAACAAAACGTTCAAAGGAAGCCTTGACTAACGGTCTTGGGGATTTGGGTCTGAAACTGACTGATATCGAACAAATCATTTTAACCCATCATCATCCCGATCATGCTGGTGCACTCGATTTCTTTGAAAAGGATATCCCGGTTTATGGACACAAAAATAATCAGCGCTGGCTTACTATCAGTGATGAGTTTCTTGAAACCCATAATCGTTTTTTCCTTGATTATGCCAAAAAGTTCGGAGTGGCAGAAGAACTGAAAAATAAACTGATCCATAACCGCGACGAAATCCGTTTCCTTAGTGAACGGAAACTGCATGGATATTTGGCTGAGGGGGATGAGCTCCCTGGTCTTCCAGGCTGGAAAGTGATCGAGACTCCAGGGCATGCGCAAAGCCATTTATCTTTTTACCGGGAAAGTGACGGGATCATGATCGCAGGCGATCACTTGCTTGCCAAGATTTCGCCTAACCCATTAATGGAACCACCTTTACTCCCTGGAGGCATGAGGCCTCGTCCGTTACTGCAATATAATGCATCACTTCAAAAATTATTGGATTTCCCCATATCCACTGTTTACTCAGGACATGGATCTGAAGTGGCAGGAGATGCAGTTGCAGACTTGATTCAATATAGATTCGAGCGGCAGCATAACCGTGCCATGCAGGTGAAAAGCATGCTTCAAGATAAGCCTTTATCTGTCTTTGAAGTGTGTCAGCAGCTGTTTCCGAAAGTATACCTTCAGGAAGTGGGCCTGACACTTTCGGAAACGGTCGGTCAGCTGGACTATTTAGAAGACTTGGGTGAAGTCCAAACAGAAATCCAATCAGGGGTCATTCTGTATTCAATCGCTTAATGTTCGCAAGGAGGCCGCTTTTTTTGAATAAGTTACAAGGTAAAGTTATTGTTATTACCGGTGCTTCCGGAGGGATTGGCAAGGAAGTTGCCATTCAAAGTGCAAAACAGGGAGGCCGTCTCGTCCTCTTGGCCAGAAGCATGGATAAATTACTGCTGCTGAAGAATGAACTGATCACCCAATATGGGATTGATGCATATGCCTATAAGCTTGACGTTGCAGACACGGATCAGGTGACAAATGTTTTTAATGACATCCATGAGCAAATAGGTGAAGTGGATGTGTTGGTCAACAATGCTGGTTTCGGCACGTTTAAAGAAGCGCAGGATACGGAATTAAATGAAACGAAAGCAATGTTTGCTGTCAACGTCATTGGCTTAATGGCCTGCACAAAGCTGGTTCTGCCGTATATGAAGCAGAGGAAATCGGGGCATATCATCAATATCGCTTCACAGGCCGGTAAAATCGCCACTCCTAAATCAACATTGTACTCTTCTACCAAGTTCGCAGTTCTTGGCTATTCAAACGCACTTCGGCTCGAACTGATGGAAGATCATGTTTTTGTGACCACCGTCAATCCTGGCCCTATAGAAACGAATTTCTTTAACATTGCGGATGAATCAGGTACATACTTAAAGAACGTTGAAAAATTCATGCTTAAGCCTGGAGATGTCGCTGCTAAAATCGTAGCGGCGATGCTGACCAACAAGAGGGAAATCAATCTCCCTGGCTGGATGAATTTAGCTGGGAAATGGTATAACATGTTTCCGAAGGTCACCGAAACATTAGGAAAAAAAGCATTTTTCAAAAAGTAGGCTAGTCTTTCGATACCAGACGAAAAATGGTCCAATAATAGGTAAAGGGGAATGTCGATGACATTCCCCTTTTGATTTAACCGAAGTTATCATTTGAATGGGTAACTATTTCATGGGGAGTCCGTCTATTTCTATTAGGAGGGATTTTCATGAAGATGATTGTAAACCTTTATATATATTTATTCGTCGCCCTTATTCTGGGCAGCTGTCAATCCCCTGATTGGAACATGGATGAATCCATTGATAAAGGGGAAGAAGGTTTCATTACGGATCTTGACGATAAAAGGATTTTGATTAAAGGGACGTACTATAAGGTGACTAATGATACATATATTCAAGATCAACATGGTAATGACCTCGATTATTCCGAACTGGAAATAGGGATGAAAGTGAAACCATGGCACCGGGGCGGGGTGAAGAAATCATTTCCTGGGAAAGCGGAAGCGGAATTGATTCTTGTTTTGACGGATGAAAACAGCTTGGCCGAACAAAGGGCGGTCATTGCTGCTCTCGATCATGTCAGCAAAGCGGAAAGTCAGCGATTCATGGTTCTCGAAGTCGCCCATTTACCTTCAGAGCATGTTTATAATATCGAAATGATGAATCGTTCCAACTTGGATTCTTCATTCATTGTGACAGTTGAGGATGTAACGGATGAAATATTATATATAAAATAAAACAACCGGACTGAATCACTTTGAATTCCGTCCGGCTGTTTGTCCTGGATTTTATAAAGTTTTCGCACCTAAATATTTTGGTTTCCAATAAGAATTATCCATATCCGTAATGGTTATTCCTTTGGAAGACGTAGCACTAATGAATTGACCATTTCCGATATAGATCCCAACATGGGATACTCCTGTTCTTCCAGAAGAAGTATCAAAGAATACAAGATCACCCTTAGCTGGTGAAGATACTTTTAAACCCGTATTGGAATAGAGCAAGGATGTTGTACGCGGTAAGGTAATTCCTTGAGATTTCTGGAATACGTAATAGACGAAGCCTGAGCAGTCAAATCCAGTTGGTGTTGTTCCGCCCCATTTGTAGGGTTTGCCTATTAAGGTTTTTGCATAGCTGATCAAGCTAGTATTATTGACATTATAAACACCAAGCGCATTAAATGTGTTACGGCCGGCAATTCCGTCGGCAGTCAACCCTTTGGCTTTTTGGAATTTTTTTACTGCAGATACAGAATAGGTGCCGTAATATGTAGTCAGTGAACCTGAATATGTGAAATAACCTTTGGTTTTTAATAGTTGTTGTAGTTGTTTGACATCACTATGTGTCATTCCGGGTCTGAGGGTTTGGTCTCCAATATTGGCAAAGGCTTGCAGTGGGGTTAGCATCATGGCAGATGCAACAGCAGCTGAAGCGATCCATTTCTTCATAATTTTCATTTCCTCTCTATCTATCTCTCTATTATTTCTTAACAATATTATCCTACAATACCATTATGACAAATAGACATAATTTTGGTTACATTTTCATTACAAAAAAATGAGCATTAAGACTGGATTCCAAGTAGACGAAAGCCTGTTGAAAAGGGTGGGGGGATTTTAAAAGACTAAGCATATGGACCTACTTAAAATTATTCAAGCTACCAATTAATCTTTTTCAAAAAAACAATCTGGATGCTAAGTTTAAATTTGGTATTTTATCCATTTTTAGTATCTATTATATTTTTCAAGGAAATTACAATAAAAAGTAGAAATTTGTATGAAAACTTCCATTGAATAAGAACGTATATTCGGTTAAAGTTATGAATATAATAAAGCGAACGTATATTCTTGTTAGGGTGAAGAAATGATGGATTATGGGACGATGCCGAAACAATCAATTATGTGTATCGATATGAAAAGTTTTTATGCAAGCTGTTCAGCGGTCATGCTTGGTCTGGACCCGCTTGATTGTTATCTGGCGGTGGTTGGTGATTTGAAGAGGACAGGGAGCATTGTGCTCGCGGCTTCTCCAAAGATGAAGAAGGAATTTGGCATCAAGACAGGTTCGCGGATGTTTGAGATCCCGAATGACCCGAGGATTGTCGTCGTTGAACCTAAAATGGCGACTTATTTAAGGGTTTCGACGGAAATCACCCGCTTGTTCAACCGTTATGTGCCAAAAGAAGCGATTCACGTATATAGTGTGGACGAAAGTTTTGTGAAAGTCGATGGTGCCGCTTCTTTATGGGGAGATGCCCGCATGATAGCTGAAAAGATAAAAGATGAAATTGAACGGGAATTACAGCTCCCCTGTGCCATTGGAATTGGACCGAACATGCTCATGGCAAAACTTTGCCTTGATTTGGAAGCCAAACATCAGGGGATTGCAGAATGGAAGTATGAGGATGTGCCAAGCAAACTTTGGCCGATTTCCCCGCTTCGTGAAATGTGGGGGATCGGCAGGCGCGTAGAAAAAACCCTTCATGGAATGGGTATATTTACGGTTGGGCAGCTTGCCAATTATGATCTTGAATTACTTGAAGCGAAGTTTGGAATTATGGGCAATCAGCTTTACCACCATGCCTGGGGAATAGATTTATCCGATATGGGGGCAGCGATCATCGAAGGGCAGGTCAGCTTCGGCAAAAGTCAAATCCTGCTGCGGGATTATAAGGATGAGCATGAGGTAAAGCAGGTCATGCTGGAAATTTGCGAAGAAGTTGGAAGAAGGGCACGCACCCATCGTAAGGCAGGAAGAACGGTGAGCCTAGGCATTGGTTACAGCAAGGATGAGTTTGGCGGAGGTTTCCATCGTTCGCGTTCGATTAATGAACCGACCAACATCACGATGGAGTTATATAAAGTTTGTCTGGAGCTTTTCCATGAGAACTATAAGCAAAAAACGGTTCGAAGCATAGAGGTCAGACTCTCGAATATTGTGGATGATAATGAGATGCAGCTGACTTTATTTGATGCTTCGCGCTGGAAGAAGCGGGAATTGAGTTACACGGTTGATCGAATCCGCCACAAATATGGAGCCAAATCGTTATTGCGTGCCGTTTCGTATACAGAAGCAGGTACAGCCGTATACCGAAGCAAGCTGCTTGGTGGGCATAAGGCGTAAGGCTGACTTTGAAAGGAGGGAAAAGAATGATTCGTGATCGCGGCCGTATCAAATGGACATCGATGATGTTGCCGGAACATGTGAAGATGCTCCGGGATTGGGTGGTGGAGGATGGCTATGAAACGAAGCGCATCCTGGATGAGCAGCAACTGGAAGAAATGAATGCGGTAATGGGGGAAGCGATGGAGGAAAGAAAGGATGTCACGATTGCTCATTATGAAGGAAACCGGTATCAGCTGTTAATCGGCAGGATCCATTATTATAATGAGCTCACCCAAAAGCTCCATATCGTTGACCGGTTTGAGCAGGCTCACTATATCAGGCTTTCCGATATAGCGGATGTAAGGATAATGGAATGATGAGTGGAAGGGCTGTTCCCCAAGGGACAGCCTTTCATTTTCGAAACGGCATCGTGATGAAAGGACTGACGTGATATAAGAGAATCGGCATTTGTTAGAACGGTCCATGAGGAAAGTGATTTCCGTGAGGGCAGATCTTGCATAAGGAAGCAGGCAGTTTCGTTAACAGAAACGTTTTTATCGTTTATAATGGGGGAATGCAAAGACATCGGGAGGCAGCAATCATGTATATTGAATGGACGGAAACAGCGGCTGAGAAAATAGCCGGTAAGGTACAGGGACAAGAAGGATATTTACAGTTGAAATATGATACTGATGGCTGCGGCTGCGTGGTAAGTGGTGTGACGGCGCTATGGTGGGTCAACGAACCTGAAGAAGGTACCGAAAAAGTGGAAACAAACGGAATTCCGCTATATGTGGAGAAATCAAAAATGATTTTTCTTGATGAAGTCATGAAAATAGACTTTGTTGCGGAAGCGAACAGCTTTCAATTAAAAAGTCCGAATCAAATCTTAAATCCGAGGATGAGCTTTTTTAATAAAATCTAACTAAAAGCAAAAGAGGGGATCGTGGATACCCTCTCTTTTCTTCTCAGACAAGTTTTAGAAACTGATCGATTTGATCTTCATATTCTTTTGGATTTTCATTATAAGATTGAGCGTGGGCCCCTTTTTTAGCGATGTACAGCTGTTTTGGGCCCTCTTTTGCTGCATATAATTCCGCTGTCATGGAAGCGGGAATGAAACTGTCATTTTCACTATGGATGAAGAGCACGGGTTTTCGGATATTTTTCATATAATCGATTGGGGACACTTCATTGGTCCAATATCCGTCACGGAGTTTGATGAACGTACGCCCGAGCGGAAATACGGTCCAAGAAGGAACTGGGACTTCATGCTTGAGCTGGTGTTTGATCTGATCCTCGAAGTTTGAAAATGGACAGTCGGCAATGTAAAAATCAGCACCATCTTCAAGCATTCCGGCATATAAAAGCAGGGTTACGGCCCCCATGGATTCTCCATGAATGCCAATATGAAGGTCGGGCCCTTTGCGTCTTTTCAATTCATCGATTACGGCCTTCAGGTCGAATTTTTCATAATGTCCATAACTGCTCGTCTTGCCACCGGAATCCCCATGCCGGCGGTGGTCATAAATGATCGCATTGAAGCCCCGCTTAAGAAAAATGTTCATGTACTTAATCGAATTGACTTTGTTCTCCGTCACACCATGAGAAATGACCACCCACTTTTTGGTGTCATGCGGTTCGATAAACAAGCATTTCAAGGAATATCCGGATGGTGACGATACCCAAATTTCCGATTTAGGCAGATTATCAAAATCCTCCGTGATCAGGCGTTTAGCCATGATTTCACGATTCTGGATAAAATCATCTTCCTTCTTTTTCATGTACATGATCCGATTGGAAAAATAAAGGCCGACGCCGATGATATACGCTAGGATTCCAGCCAGTGTAAACCACCATTTCTTCATGAAAGGACCTCCTCGATTGATTTTCTTTATTTTACCATGAGGGAAATGGGAAAACACTGTCTGAAAACCATGATGAGGAAAACGGCAGTCGTGATATAATAATTTCATAAATGGCCAGGAGGTTTTAAGGATGAAAAAGAAACAGCCGCGAAAACAAAATCAAAGCAAAAACCAAGATAAAGATTCATCTTCATTGAAACTCGGTGATATGATCAATCAAGATATCATGTCCCAGCTTCGTCAAAAGCAAAAAGAACTTAATGAGGCTGAACAAGAGAAAAGGGAAGCGGAAGAAGAAAAAAAACGTGAAGAAAGAAAGCGGCGGGAGAAGAATAAATCATTCGAAGAACTATTGGGTGAAAGCAATTTGAACTGGAAGAACTATAAATAAAAACAGGGAGCAGTTAAAATTTTAAAAGGGCTGGCTCCCTTTTTCTGTTCAGGAAGATTTATTCCTTGCTGATATTCCTTTATTTTATAAAGTATAACGATTATATTAAAGATAAGTTCGATATGCTTTCATATCGGATGGACTACTATTAGCTGGTGATAGGATGCAAAATAAAATAGAAAAAGTACTGGAAGACCAATTATGTTTCCTGCTTTATGCAAGTTCGCGGGAAATGACGAAGAAATATAAACCGCTGCTTGATAAACTTGAAGTGACATATCCTCAATATCTTGTTCTGCTTCTATTATGGGAACAGGATACACTTACAGTAAAAAAACTTGGGGAGCTCCTTGCCCTCGACTCAGGAACGCTTACCCCCATGTTGAAACGAATGGAGCAGAATGGCTTGATTGTCCGTGAACGTTCCACTGAAGATGAACGGTCTGTCATGATTAAGTTGACGGAAAAGGGACTTGGTTTACAGGAAGATGCCTGTTTCATTCCCGATCGCATTTCGGCAATGTCGGGTGGGGATAAGAAGGTGGTTGAGGATTTAAAAGCTTCGCTGCTCCAACTATTGAAAACATTACAGGAATTTTAGCGAAGAAAAGACGCTTGGGAACCCCAAGCGTCTTTTTATTGATTGGATTTAGTCTACATCTATTTCAAAGGCGACATCCACATTGCCATTGATTGCTTTTGAATAAGGACACATTTGATGCGCTTTATGAACAAGGGTTTCGAAAGTTTCCTTGTCGACCCCGGATCCCTTCACAGCCAAAGTTACAGCCAAGCTGTACTGATGCATCTCACCCATCAATAGACTGACGCTTGCGGTAACTTTTGAATCGAAAGAAACGCGTTCGATTTTACCAACTGATTGCAAAGCGCTATCAAAACATGCAGCATATCCAGCTGCAAAAAGCTGTTCCGGATTAGATGCTTCAGGCATCTGTTTAGCCCTTGGTGTTCCAGGCATCGCAATATCAACTGTGAAATTGCCGTCAGCAGAAATTGCCGTTCCTTCTCTTCCGCCATCGACTGTTACAGAGGTTGTAAATAATGTTTTTGTCATCATTTTTTCTCCCTTATCTTTTTATTTTAATTGTGCACAACTGAATTGTACAATATTAATTTTGGGATGTCCAATGAAAAGTTTAAAACCGTTAAATTAGAATGATTGGAAACTTGAAGTTGGTAAAGAAGGCGAAAAAAAGATGGAACGGAAAAAGGCTGACTATCCCGTTGGTTAAACGGAGATAGAGCAGCCTAAAGGTTTGTCCTGACATTTCTTTTTTAATTCCGGTGACTTTCATATTTGTTCACTTTGGTCAACCGCTTCAGGATATCCAACTCGGTGGTGGACAGTGAAGGGCTGTTGGCAGCTTGGCAATTATCACGAAGCTGCTGTACTGAGCTTGCGCCTGGAACAACGGTAGCTACGCTTTGATGGGACAATACATATTGAAGTGCCGTTTCATTCAACTTCCTATCGGAAAGTTTGTCCTTTATTTGCGGAAGCAAATCTTTAAGTTCGTGATAGCTATAGTCAAGGTATCCATCCTCATTTGCCTTTTCAAGCATTTTTTCACTGAGCAGCCCTTTGGCAAGGGGGCCACGGGCGATCATGCTGATTTGTTTGTTGGCCAAAAGGGACAGCCACTCTTCTGGGCGGCGGTCGAGCAGATTAAACTGCATCATCACGGAATCAAGCTCAGACTTTTCAGTGAATTCCTTGATGACATTCGGACGAATCGAGGAAATTCCATAATATCGGATATAGCCTTCTTTTTTCAAATCTTCAAATGCTTCTACCGTTTCTTCGATATTGTCTGAAATGGTGCCGCCATGTAACTGATAAAGATCAATATAATCAGTCCCCAATCGCTTTAAGCTATCTTTTACTGCCGTTTTAATATGAGCGCCGGATGGGTCCCAGCTCCAGGAATCTTTATTTTCATTCCAGCGGTTTCCGACCTTGGTGGCTATGTATACCTTATCGCGGACCGATTTTAAATTCTTTCCGACGATTTCTTCATTCATACCGAAATCATATAAATCGGCCGTATCAAAATAATTGATTCCTTCATCTAAAGCGGCCTGTATGATTTCGGATGCCTGATTTTCAACAGTCCCCAATGACATGCATCCAAGCCCGATTTCAGAAACTAGCAAGTCAGAATTTCCTAGTCTGCGTTTTTTCATGTTATCCACTCCCTTTACATTCATTGTAAAGGAGAAATCCATTTCACTCAAAGAATTCACTTGATCCGTTTTAAAGGAGTGGGTGGCACCTGATCGTGAATGTCGGCAATCCAATCATTGACATAGACATATTGATTTTGTAATTGCTTTAGTTTTTGAAGGATTTCCCAGCTCTTTCCGGATAAAGTAACGCTTTTTTCCAATACGTAAACTTTCATTAAATCGCCCTCCATCTCTATTATGGTAAAATGTATGAGGAATCATGCTGCAATTAGAACAGAGGAGTGGTCACGATGAAAAAATTTGAAGAAAAAACGCTGTCTTCGAAAAAAATCTTCACAGGAAAAGTAATCAGCCTGCAAGTGGATGATGTAGAGCTTCCTGATGGGAAAACGGGTAAACGTGAAATAATCAAGCATCCGGGAGCGGTTGCCGTCATAGCTCTCACGTCAGAAAATAAAATCATCATGGTTGAACAGTACCGTAAAGCGCTGGAGAGAAGCTTGGTGGAAATTCCTGCAGGGAAGCTTGAAAAAGGCGAAGAACCGGTTCTGTCGGCTAAACGGGAGCTGGAAGAGGAGACAGGTTATGAATGTGAAAAAATGGAGCACATCATATCCTTCTATACATCCCCAGGTTTCGCCGATGAATTGGTCCACCTGTATGTGGCCCACAATTTGAAAAAGAAAGAAAATGCGGCACCGCTGGATGAAGATGAATTTGTCGAAATGCTTGAACTCACGCTGGAGGAAGCTCAAACTTACATGGATGAAGGGAAGATCCAGGATGCCAAAACGGCATATGCAGTTCAGTATCTGCAGTTGAAAAAGGCGATGACATCATAAATGAAAGAGTTTTACGCTGACCTGCATATCCATATAGGCAGAACGAGAAGCGGAAGGGCCGTGAAAATAACAGGTGCTAAAACGTTAACCTTCAGCAATGTGCTGCAAGTGGCAAGTGAAAGGAAGGGCCTTGATCTAATCGGGATAATCGATTGTCATTCTCCTGAAATTATCGAAGAGATCGAAGCGGGGATTCTTGATGGCGAAATCACGGAAAAGACTGAAGGCGGACTTCAATATAAGAATACAACCATCATTCCGGGCTCGGAGATTGAAATTTATGATCATAATTGTAATGGACCGATCCATGTCCTCGCCTATTTTCCCACTTTAAAAGCGATGAAGGAATTCTCCTCATGGATGAGCGGACATGTTAAAAATATCACCTTAAGCTCCCAAAGGATTTATTGTGATGGAAGAACGCTGCAAAAAACCGTGAAGTCACTGGGCGGCCTGTTTATCCCGGCACATGTTTTCACCCCATTTAAAAGCTTATATGGAAAAGGGGTGCGATCAAGTCTGACTGAAGTATTCGATCCGGAGCTAATTGATGCCATCGAGCTTGGTTTAAGTTCAGATACAGAAATGGTCAAGGATATCGAGGAGTTGGACTCCTATGTATTCGTAACAAATTCCGATGCGCATTCGCTTGGGAAAATCGCTCGTGAATATCAAAAAGTCCTGCTTGAAGAACCAAGTTTCAATGAGCTGGCAAAAGCCCTTAAAGAAACAGGGGATCGTAAGGTGACCGTTAATTATGGATTGAACCCCTTATTGGGAAAGTATCACCAAACCGTATGTTCAGGGTGTTTACATCAGGTATTGAGGGATAGTGAACAATGTCCTGAGTGTGGTAATAAATCCATTATTAAAGGGGTATCGGCCAGGATTGAAGAACTCTCCGTTTCCGGGATGGACAGAAGAGACGGAAAGGAAAGGCCGCCGTATATCCATCAAGTGCCACTCGACTTCATCCCGGGACTCGGACCTAAATCCATGGAAAAACTGCTGGTGGCATTTGGAACAGAGATGAATATCCTTCATGAAGTTACGCTTGAACAGCTAATGGAAATCGTTCCTGAAAAATTGGCGGTCTACATCGATTCTGCCAGAAAAGGGACGCTTTCTTTTGAAGTGGGGGGCGGAGGAAAGTACGGAAAGGTCAAAAAGGAATTATCCTGAAAAAAGTCCTGACAGATGAGATCTGTCAGGACTTTTTTAATTTGTTGTTTTTGCATAAATGGAGGTGTCCCGCACTTCCATGCCATCTGCACTAAGGCAGTCATTACGCAAAATTCCTTCAAGGGTGAATCCCAGCTTCTCGGGAATCCGTTTGCTGGCAATATTATTAGGATCACAGCGGATTTCGACCCGTTTTGCACCGTAATGGTAAAAGGCGAATTTAGTTAACTTTTCCACTGTCTCCGTTATGTAGCCCAGTTTACTGAATCTCGTATCAATCCAATAGCCAATTTCGAATTTAGGAATATCCCAGTTGATTCGGTGCAGACCAGTGGAACCGATGAATTGATCGTCTTCTTTCCTATAAATATGGAGTCTTATATCCTCTTTTAAAATAAAGTCCGCAAAGGCCTTAAGGACGTTCTGTTCAGAAGTTTCCAATGAAACATCTTGATGGGCAAACGGCAGCCACTGTTTCAATTCAGGTTTAGAATGGACAATGGCTTCGTAAAGGTCCGGGCCATCGCCAGGCTGACAAGGTCTTAGATATAATCGAGGTGTTTCAATTTTTTCGGGAAAATCCATTAATATAGCTTTCATATCCTGCCTCCATCTCATTGATATGGAAAATTATAACATAAATTGGGTTCAATGTGTTCGGCTGAAGGGGAAAGTTTTCTTAGCATAAATGAAAGAGTGAAAACATAGATTCTAGTAAGCGGAGTTGGGAGGATGAAAGATGAAAAAAAAATCTGTCGTACAAAATGCCGTAATGAAACATATTAACGAACATTCCTCATTATATGTCTTTATCACTGTGCTTTTTTTGATGGGTGTCATTTTTGGGGCAATATTGGTGAATAGTTTGAGCTTTACCCAAAAGGAAGACTTGTTCTATTATTTATCGCAATTTTTCGGACAAGTATCCAAAGGTGAATTTGCATCTTCGCATGATATGTTCAGCCAAAGTATTATGCATAATATAAAATATATCGGGGTCATCTGGATTCTCGGAATATCGGTCATCGGTTTGCCTGTCATCCTGGTTTTGTTATTTATAAAAGGGATGGTCGTTGGATTCACGGTCGGCTTTTTAGTCAATCAAATGGGATGGAGCGGGTTCTTATTATCGTTTGTCGCTATTCTGCCCCAAAATATATTCATCGTCCCGATATTCATCGTAATAACCGTCCTTGCCGTTTCACTATCCATGAAAATGATCAGCCGGATTTTCCTTAAGCAGGTTCGTGAACCGCTGAAGCCGATAATTTCACGGTATATTTTCTCATTGGTTTTGTCGGGGTTATTCTTGATTACGGCTGCTGTATTTGAAGCGTACCTATCCCCTTCTTTAATGAAAAATGTCGTAAGTTTATTGGGTCATTGATGGAAATATACCGTTCCCGCAAATTTTTTTATCATTAACAAGAAATCTATTTTGACAGTTTTCCCTCTTTTGATATAATGGATAAGATAGCGGCGCGGGAGGGAATATTAGGTATGGAAATAGAAAACAGAATTGATAGGATAAAAAAGCAGTTACACTCGTCCAGCTACAAATTAACGCCTCAGCGAGAAGCGACCGTCCGCGTTTTACTTGAGCATGAAGAGGATCATTTAAGCGCAGAAGACGTTTACCTCCTTGTCAAAGAAAAGTCGCCGGAAATTGGATTGGCAACAGTTTACCGTACGCTAGAGTTGCTGACTGAATTGAAAATAGTAGATAAAATTAACTTTGGAGACGGGGTTTCCCGTTATGATTTAAGACAAGAAGGAGCTGCGCATTTCCATCATCATCTTGTTTGTGTGGAATGTGGTGCGGTAGATGAGATCCAGGAAGACCTACTTGAAGACGTAGAAGACATTGTGGAACGCGACTGGAACTTCAAGATAAAAGACCATAGATTAACCTTTCATGGCATTTGTCATCGATGTCATGACAAAGAAGAAAATTAAGGTGAGTGAAGTCGGACCTTTTCCATTTAATGGAGAAGGTTTTCTGCATTTTAATAGCTGGTTTTCTCAAGTAAGAGCTGTTTTTGTTTTCTCCTTTCCGAAACACGTATAAAACTTGTCCTGTTGGGCATAGATTGATACAAAGGGTCGAATGGGAGGGGAAAGGATGAAAACATCATTATCGCTTATTTTGCACACGGCTAAAGTGATGATTCTCTTTGTTAGCTTCACTGTTCTTTTTTATATAGGAATGGTATGGTTAAATCAGGAATATCAAAGTTATCATCGTTATGATGAACCGAAAGGCATGGCTGTAAAAGTATCGAAGGCTGTTGATACGGGTGATGATGCATGGCTTGAACGCCTAATGTTGTTTTATTTAAACGGGGAGTAATGAATATGGAGAATCAAATTAGGGATTTCATTCATTTTTTAACCATTGAAAAAGGACTTGCCAAGAATACGCTCGTCTCGTATGAGCGTGACTTAAGATCATATTGGAGCTTTCTGAAAGATGTTGAAACCATTGAAGATTGGAATGATTCGCGGCGGGTGAACATCCTGCATTTTCTCGTGCAGTTAAAGGATCAAGGGAAATCATCGAAGACGGTGGCGCGTCATATAGCTTCCATTCGTTCTTTTCATCAATTTCTTCTAAGGGAAAGAGTAACAAATCAGGATCCGTCCATACATATAGAAACGCCAAAACCGGAACGAAGCCTTCCAAAGGTATTAAGCATGGAAGAGGTTGAAGCACTATTGGAAGCCCCGAAGAAAATGGATGAATTCGGATTACGCGATAAGGCAATGCTCGAACTGATGTATGCGACGGGTATGCGTGTCAGTGAGTTGATATCCATGGATGTGAGTGATGTCCATGCATCGATGGGTTTTGTCCGTTGTGTAGGGAAAGGAAATAAAGAGAGGATCATTCCGATTGGACAAACTGCATTGGGTGCGATTGAACAATATTTGGAAAGTTCCCGAGGGAAAATGGCCAGCCCCAAGCACAGGACAGATTCACTTTTTTTGAATCATCATGGAAACAGGCTGACAAGGCAGGGATTTTGGAAGATTCTAAAAAAACTTGTAAAATCGGCACAAATTGAAAAAGAAATTACACCGCATACACTGAGACATTCTTTCGCGACACATCTATTGATGAATGGGGCTGATTTACGTGCCGTCCAAGAAATGCTTGGTCATGCGGATATTTCGACAACTCAAATTTATACACATATTACGAACGTACGGATCAAGGATGTCTATTCAAAATTCCATCCGCGAGCTTAAAGGATTAATAGAATGATAGAAAGGTTGTGAATTTAAACTGCAAGGCAGTTGAAGGAGCAGCCTTTTTTCTGTGTCGGCAAGACGGCTATAAGGGATGCTGATGATTCTAACGCACATCTTATGGCACTTTGTTTCATTCCGAAATATATTATTTGTCTCCATCATGGTAATCGTTTACAATGTAGAGAGGTCAGACTTCTGACGTTCTTGCGATTTCATTTAAATGAAGAGTAACTGTGCAGAATAAGGGTATTATAGAGAGTATAAAAAGTGATTTACTATTTTAGGAGGAATGACTCATGAAAGGGAATTCAGCATTTAAACGAATATTTGTAATAGTTATGGATTCAGTTGGGATTGGCGAAGCACCTGATGCAGATTTATTCGGCGATAAAGGTGCGGATACACTCGGCCATATCGCAGAAAAAATGAATGGATTGAACATGCCGACTCTCGCAAAATTGGGTTTAGGCAATATCCGTGAAATCAAGGGAATTGAAAAAGCTCAGCAACCTCTCGCATACTATACGAAAATGAAGGAAGCCTCTACAGGGAAAGATACGATGACTGGACATTGGGAAATCATGGGGTTGAATATATCGACTCCATTCCGTGTATTTCCAGATGGTTTCCCGGAATTATTAGTCAATGAACTCGAGGCGAAAATGGGTCGGGGAATTATTGGGAATGTCCCGGCAAGCGGTACGGAAATCATTGAGAGGCTTGGCGAGGAACATATGAAAACGGGTGCGCTGATTGTATATACATCAGCTGATTCCGTATTACAGATTGCTGCACATGAAGATATCGTCCCGATAGATGAATTATACAAGATTTGTGAAATTGCCCGTGAAGTGACAATGGCTGATGAGTTCAAGGTTGGACGCGTTATTGCCAGACCGTTCACTGGTGAACCAGGCAACTTCAAAAGAACGCCTAACCGTCATGATTATGCATTGAAACCGTTTGACCGGACAGTAATGGATGAATTGAAAGATTCTGGATATGATGTCCTTGCAATCGGGAAGATCTCGGATATCTTTGATGGGGAAGGTGTAACTGAATCATTAAGGACCGTATCCAATATGGATGGAATGGATAAATTAATCCAAACGGTAGAACAGGATTTCAAAGGGTTAAGTTTCCTTAATCTAGTCGACTTCGATGCTTTATACGGTCACCGCCGCGACCCAGAGGGATACGGAAAGGCATTGGAAGAATTCGATGCTCGGATGCCTGAAGTCCTTGATAAACTGAAAGAGGATGATTTATTGATCATCACTGCCGATCACGGGAATGATCCGGTCCATGAAGGAACTGATCACACACGTGAATATGTACCATTGTTAGTCTATTCCAAAAGATTTACAGAAGGTGCCGAACTCCCGATAAGAGATACATTTGCTGATATTGGGGCGACGGTCGCTGCTAATTTTGATGTGAAAATGCCTGCCTTCGGAAAAAATATATTGGGCGATCTAAATTTAGGGGAGAATAAATAGATGTTTAATAAAATAGAGACTGCTGCGTCATTCATAAAAAGTAAAATTGAAGGCTCTCCGGAGATAGGACTGATTCTTGGTTCCGGACTTGGAGTATTGGCGGATGAAATTGAAAATCCGATAACGATTCCTTACCACGAAATCCCGGAATTCCCGGTATCGACTGTTGAAGGACACGCTGGACAGCTTGTCATTGGACAATTAAGTGGCAAAAAAGTTGTCGCGATGCAAGGACGTTTCCACTTTTATGAGGGTTACTCCATGGAAAAGGTCACTTTCCCTGTCCGTGTAATGAAACTTCTTGGTGTTGAACAGTTAATCGTAACGAATGCTGCCGGAAGCGTTAATGAAAGCTATCAACCAGGTGACTTGATGCTCATTACGGATCATATTAATTTAATGGGGGCAAACCCATTGATTGGTCCTAATGAAGAGCGTTTCGGCCCTAGATTCCCTGATATGTCGGAAGCTTATAATAAAGACCTTCGGACGCAAGCAAAAAAAATAGCAGCTTCACTAGGATTGGATATTAAAGAAGGTGTCTATATCGGTAATACAGGACCGACCTATGAGACACCGGCAGAAGTGAAAATGGCAAGGATCCTTGGCGGGGATGCAGTTGGTATGTCGACAGTCCCGGAAGTTATCGTAGCAAGGCATAGCGGAATGAAGGTGCTCGGAATCTCATGCCTTACCAATATGGCCGCGGGCATTCTGGATCAGCCTTTGTCACATGAAGAGGTAATTGAAACGACTGAAAAAGTGAAAAGCAGTTTTCTTGAATTTGTTAAGCAAATCGTTAAAGACATATAAAACGAACCAAAAAAAATACAAGTACACCTAAAGAAAATCGGTGTCTTTAAAAAGTGGGGATTCTAATATGAGAATGGTAGATTTAATCGAGAAAAAGCGTGATGGAAAGGCTCTTACTACAGAAGAAATACAGTTCATCATCAATGGGTTTACCGATGGATCGATTCCGGATTACCAAATGAGCGCTTGGTCAATGGCTGTTTATTTTAAAGGCATGAATGAGCAGGAACGTGCTGATCTAACCATGGCAATGGTCGAATCGGGAGATCAAATTGATTTATCGATGATTGAAGGAATTAAAGTCGATAAACATTCAACAGGCGGTGTGGGCGATACCACAACTCTAGTGCTTGGACCATTGGTTGCTGCTGTTGGTGTTCCAGTGGCAAAGATGTCAGGACGCGGTCTTGGCCATACAGGCGGGACGATCGATAAGTTGGAGTCTGTAAAAGGATTTCATGTCGAAATAGAAAATGACGAGTTCATCCGACTTGTCAATAAAAATAAGATAGCTGTCATTGGACAAAGCGGTAACCTGACTCCGGCCGACAAAAAGTTATATGCATTGCGCGATGTTACAGGTACCGTTAACAGTATCGGTTTGATTGCTGGCTCGATCATGAGTAAGAAAATCGCCGCTGGTGCTGATGCAATCGTACTTGATGTTAAAACGGGAGCGGGCGCTTTCATGAAAACTCTCGAAGATTCCGAAGAATTGGCGCATGCAATGGTTAGCATCGGAAACAATGTGGGACGAAACACGATGGCTGTCATTTCCGATATGAGCCAACCGTTGGGTTACGCTATCGGAAATGCTTTAGAAGTGAAGGAAGCAATAGATACGCTTAAAGGGGAGGGACCGGAAGATTTAACGGAACTTTCTTTAACACTGGGAAGCCATATGGTATACCTTGCCAAAAAGGCAAGCTCGCTGGAAGAAGCAAGAACCTTGCTGGAAAATGCGATCAAGGATGGTTCTGCACTTAACTCATTCAAGATTTTCCTGGAAGCGCAGGGAGGCGATGGTTCGGTTGTAGATCAGCCGGAAAAACTACCGCAGGCTGCTCATACTTTCGAGCTGGAAGCGAAAGAGGACGGATATGTATCGGAAATCATCGCTGATGAAGTAGGAACGGCAGCCATGCTGTTAGGCGCCGGGCGGGCGACAAAAGAATCAGAGATTGATTTGGCAGTCGGTCTGGTACTTCGTAAAAAAATTGGGGAAACCGTGGCAAAAGGTGAATCACTTGTGACGATTTACAGCAATTTCGAAGATGTTTCAAAGGTAAAAGAAAAATTGTATGAAAGCATTGCGATTTCCAAAGAGAAAATAGAAAAACCTACATTGATCTATAAAGAGATCATGGAATAAACATTTTCCAAAAAAGGCCGCGCTTTTGAGCGGCCTTTTTACGTTTATCCCATTGAATTCTTAAAAGAGGATGCCCATGCGCATCCTCTTTTAATTTGGTTCACTTTGTTACCCTATATCCAGTATATGTTCAAAATTCATCTTTATTTGTATAAAAATGGGTTTAATGGAAAAAATAAAAAATATAAAGATTGGAGGGTATGGAGATGAAGCGGATTCTTTCTGTATTTTTAACCGTTTTGGTAGCATTGGGTTTTAACATCCCGCATACAAAAGCAGCTGAAGAAAAAGGAGTCGAATTGGCGGCAAATGCTAAATCCGCTATTTTGATTGAACGGGATACAGGTACTGTTCTCTATGATAAAAATGCAGACGATCGCCTTTCACCGGCAAGCATGACGAAAATCATGACGATGCTGCTGATCATGGAAGCGATCGATAAAGGCGAACTCAGCATGAAGGAGAAAATCAGGACTAGTGAGTACGCAGCGTCGATGGGCGGTTCCCAGATCTTCCTCGAGCCAGGTGAAGAAATGACCACGGAACAAATGCTTAAAGGCATCTCGATTGGTTCGGCGAATGATGCATCGGTGGCGATGGCTGAACGTCTAGCTGGATCGGAAGAAGAGTTTGTCAGGGAAATGAACAAAAAGGCGAAAGACCTCGGGTTGAAAAATACAAAGTTCCAAAACGCAACGGGACTTCCTGTTAAAGATCATTACAGTTCGGCACATGATATGTCGATCATGGCGAAGGAATTATTGAAATACGATACGATTACAAGGTTCACGGGTACATATGAAGATTATCTCCGTGAAAATACCGAAAAGAAATTTTGGCTTGTCAACACAAATAGGTTAGTGAAATTTTATCCTGGGGTCGATGGACTGAAAACAGGATTCACAAATGAAGCGAAATATTGTTTGACAGCGACTGCTAAAAAAGGGAATATGCGTGTCATTGCCGTCGTTTTCGGAGCCGTTTCTCCAAAGGAACGAAACGCTCAGGTCACCAAGATGTTAGATTATGCATTTTCACAATACATCACATACCCTATTTATAAACGCGGTGAGGTGTTAGGTGAAGCCAAGGTAAGTAAAGGACAAAAGAAAACCGTGGTGGGCGTCACAAGTGAACCTATTTCAGTTTTGACAGCCAAAAACGGAACGGCAAAGGACTTTACAAAAAAAATCACGCTTGATAAAGATTTGGATGCCCCGATTAAAAAAGGTGATGAAATTGGTACGCTTGAATTGAAGAAAAACGGTAAGGTATATGTCGAATCTCCGATTGTTGCGAAGGAAACTGTTGATAATGCCAGCTGGTGGCAATTGTATAAACGGGCTTTCGGCATGTTTACCCAGGCGAAATAGAATAAATTGTCGCATTGCCTGTTAATCGTACTAATTTAGGCGAAACTCCACTAGTTTTGCTAGTAAGGAGGAATCGGCAGGTGAAAAAGAGAATTTGACTCTTTATAAGACAGTGAAGGAGGCTGTATATAATGAGTCTTACGATTAATATGGAGGCGAAAAATCGCGTATTGTGCATTCGTCTCAAAGGTGATTTAGATCATCATACAGCAGAAAAATTGAAAAATCAGGCAGAGGCAGCCATTCAAAAGCATAATATCAAGCATATCATCCTTAACATGGAAGAATTGGATTTTATGGACAGTTCAGGGCTCGGAGTTATTTTGGGCCGTTATAAGCAGGTAAACAAAAAGCAAGGTGAAATGGTGGTCTGTGCAATTTCTCCAGCAGTAAAGCGGTTATTTGAGATGTCAGGGTTGTTTAAAATTGTTAAAATGGAACTATCCGAAAAAAACGCTTTGCAAAGACTGGGGGTTGCCTAATATGAAAAATAAAATGGAAACGAAATTTTCTGCACTTAGCCAAAATGAATCTTTTGCCAGGGTAACTGTTGCGGCATTCATTGCCCAATTGGACCCGACGATGGATGAATTGACAGAGATCAAGACTGTCGTGTCAGAAGCCGTTACGAATTCGATCATCCATGGGTATGAGAGTGACCCGGAAGGTTGGGTCTACATTTCAGTGGTCATCGAAGGCGATACTGTGGAATTGACCATCCGGGATGAAGGACTGGGCATTGAAGACGTCGAGGAGGCTAAACAGCCGTTATTTACGACAAAACCCGAACTTGAACGTTCCGGTATGGGATTCACCATCATGGAAAACTTCATGGATGAAATCAATATAATTTCCCATAAGGGCGAAGGCACGATCATTCGATTAAAAAAGCACTTAACTACAAGCAGAGCTTTGTGCAATTAAGGGAGACTTGCATATGGATGTGGAGGTTAAAAACGAGAAGAGCAAGAAAGGCCAGCCCCATTTAAAAGATGAGGAATTGCGGAATTTAATCCAACGCAGCCAGAGCGGTGACCAAGATGCAAGGAATCTGATTGTCAATAGCAATCTGAGGCTTGTATGGTCAGTAGTGCAAAGATTCCTCAATCGAGGTTACGAACCGGATGACCTTTATCAAATAGGCTGTATAGGTCTGTTGAAGTCCGTGGATAAATTTGACTTATCGTTTGAAGTGAAATTCTCAACGTATGCTGTGCCTATGATCATTGGTGAAATCCAACGTTTTATCCGTGATGACGGAACGGTTAAAGTAAGCCGGTCATTAAAGGAAATGGCGAATAAAATTCGCAGGGCCAAAGAGGAACTTTCAAAAACGTATGGCCGCGTTCCGACTGTCAATGAATTGGCGGAACATCTAGAGCTGTCGCCAGAGGAAATCATCATGGCCCAAGAAGCTAGCAGGAGCCCTTCATCGATCCATGAAACGGTTTACGAAAATGATGGAGATCCGATTACTCTTCTTGACCAGATTGCCGACCATAATGAAACATCCTGGTTCGATCAAATCGCTTTGAAAGAAGCCATACATGAATTGAATGAACGTGAAAGGCTGATTGTTTTCCTGAGGTATTATAAAGATCAGACGCAATCGGAAGTGGCGGCAAGGCTTGGTATTTCCCAAGTTCAGGTATCAAGGCTGGAAAAGAAGATTCTTCAGCAAATGAAAAACCACATGAATCAGTGATTCATGTGGTTTTTTTTTATTGAGCTGAAAATAAATACTGATTTTAGGAAAAAGTAAAAGTGATTTAAGATGAAACTAGGGATGGGCTCGAATTTTTAGTTGAATTTAGGAATAAAAACGAATATTATAGTAAAGGTCGCGTTTCTCATTCGTTTTTTTTATCTTTCTTTCAATGAATAATGATCAGGAAAAACGTCGATGCAGTACAATATTAGGACACCTTGTCTTTTCGTGCAAACGGTTGTCGGTGATTCCTTTAGATCTGGAGGTCTAAATATGTTTATGGAAAAGTTTTTCTCCCTGAAAGAAAATGGGACGGATGTCCGTACAGAAGTCATGGCGGGTGTTACGACATTTTTAACTATGGTTTATATCCTCATTGTGAATCCGGCTTTATTGTCTTCAATCGGAATTCCATTTGAACAAGTTTTCATGGCAACGGTCATATCAGCGGTGATTGGTACCCTAATCATGGGGCTTGTTGCAAAATACCCGATTGCGATAGCACCAGGGATGGGCTTGAATGCTTATTTTGCAAGCGTGGTGGGAGCACAGGGCCTTTCATACCAGACCGTATTCGGTACGGTTTTCATTGCTGGTTTGCTATTTCTATTAATTAGCGTGACTAGCTTGCGTAAAATGATAATTGATGCGATTCCCAACTCATTAAAATACGGCATCACATCCGGAATTGGTTTATTCATTGCGTTTATCGGATTGAAAAATGCTGGAATCGTAGTGCCAAATGAATCAACGATGGTGACGCTTGGCGATTTGCATCAGCCTGGAACCGTTTTAGCATTAGCAGGTTTATTCATTACCTTGATTTTTATGGCCCGTAATATAAAAGGGGCCATTTTCATTGGCATGATCGTTACGGCAATCATTGGCTACTTTATCGGTTTGCTCAACTTCGATGGGGTCTTATCTGTACCTCCAACACCGGTATTTTTCGATATCGATATTGCTGGGGTCTTCACGAATTCTTTATATTCAATTGTTTTCGCCTTTTTACTTGTGACGATCTTCGATACGACAGGTACCTTGATTGGCGTGACAGAACAGGCAGGACTAACGAAGGATGGGAAAATCCCTCGTGCCAAGAAAGCCTTTTTAGGTGATGCGATTGCGACTACAGTCGGCTCGATGTTTGGTACAAGCCCATCGACTGCCTATGTGGAATCGAGCACGGGAGTGGCCGCAGGCGGACGTACGGGATTAACAGCTACTGTCGTGGCAATCTTGTTTGCTGCATCGATTTTCTTTTCTCCATTGATATCGGCAATTTCTTCCGTTCAAGCAATCACAGCTCCCGTTTTGATCATCGTGGGATGTTTCATGATGGAAGGGCTGGCTAAAGTCAATTGGAAAATTTTTGATGAGGCATTTCCGGCATTTGCGATCATTTTAACGATGCCGCTTACTTCAAGTATATCTACAGGGATTGCAATTGGGTTCATCACATATCCCCTAATGAAGGTATTCAGCGGAAAAGGAAAATCGGTACATCCGCTCATTTATATTTTTGGATTGATATTTTTGGTTCAGCTTATTTTCTTCCCCACTCATTAATAGATGAATGTAAACCAAAAAGACATGCTGTCATTGCAGCGTGTCTTTTTTTGGTTTCAAATTAGTAATATTTGGACATGGTTCACTTCCTGCATTTTCAAACTGCTTCCAATCCATACTACTAGCATAAGGAAATAAAAGGTCGGGATGTGATGATAATGGCAGTTGTATATATCAGGATGAGGAACCGTGTACAAGCAAAGGGAAATCAAACGGTGAGGATAAAAGATATTGCAAGGATAATCGGGCCTGAAGAAGTGATTACCAAAATTGAAGAAATCATATTATTAACGGTCAAGAAGGAAGATAAGAATATTATTGTCATTGATTTAGCTCAAGTTATCATGGCCATCCGCAAGGTGGATCCGACTATTGAAGTGGAAACATTCGGCCCTTCCCAAACGATCATCGAAATCATCCTCTCGAAAAAGAAAATGTCATACCTGACATTCGCCTTAGTTTGGTTTTTGTTATTTGTCGGCGGCGGGATGACGATCATGAATTTTCATGTGGATGTCAGCATGGGGGAAGTGCATCAAAAAATCTTTACTATAATAACGGGAAAAGTGGAAGATAAGCCGTTATTGATCCAAATCCCATATAGCTTCGGCCTTGGTATGGGCATGATTCTATTTTTTAATCATTTCTTTAAAAAACGCTTCAATGAGGAACCTAGTCCGCTCGAGGTTGAAATGTTCAACTATCAGCAGGATTTGGACCGTTATGTAATCATGAATGAAAATAAGGAAAACGTGCGCCACCTTGATGACCGGTAAAATCATCTTCGGAATCTTTGTCGGTTTAGCCGGGGGTTTTGCGACAGGTGCCGGTTTTGTAGCGTTTTTAACTGTACTTGGGGTGATTCCAAGACTGACTCAGCTGACAAAAACAATGAAAATGATACATTACTACGAAGGAGCCATCATTGCCGGAGTTGTCGCAGGAACATGGTTAGGATTACAGGAAACGGAACTTTCCCTTCCGCATTTTCTTTTAATTCCGATCGGTTTGGCTGACGGGATATTTAATGGGATGCTTGCGGCTGCCTTAACTGAAGTCCTGAATGTATTTCCAGTTCTTTCAAAACGAATCGGAATTCAAGAGAAGATCATTTATCTGTTAATGGCACTCGTATTGGGGAAAATAGCCGGATCATTATTCCAATGGATTTATTTTGTCGACTTATAAGTGTAAGAGGTAACTATTCCTGATGATGAAAGGTAGGCCCAAGATGGTGACCAAACGAAAAGTGATATTGATTACGGATGGAGATGAGTATGCGAAACGGGCTGTCGAGCATGTAGCCAAGGAAATAGGGGGAAGATGTATCTCCATGTCCCAAGGTAATCCATCACGATATACGGGCATGGAGTTAGTTGAATTAATAAAAAAGGCGAAGTATGATCCTGTATTGGTCATGTTTGATGATAGCGGTTATATAGGAGAAGGATCAGGCGAACAGGCAATGAAGGTAGTTGCCGGACACCCTGATATTGATGTCCTTGGCGTGATAGCGGTCGCTTCAAAGACTAGAAGGGAAGAATGGACCAAGGTGGATATCTGTATTGACCGTGACGGTAACTTGACACCGAACGGGGTTGATAAATACGGCGCCGAGGAATTTGAACTGGGCAAGATAACAGGAGATACGGTGTATTGCATCGATCAATTACATGTTCCCATAGTAGTTGGGATAGGGGATATCGGAAAGATGTCCCATCAGGACGATTTTAAAAGAGGAGCACCGATAACGAAGCTAGCGGTGGAAATCATATTGGAAAGGAGTGGTCATGATGACTTCAGAAAAACCTCAAAACATGATGCCGATTCCGAGTAGGGTAGCGGAAGTTGACGCATACATGGAAGAGAAAGTAGGTCTAGGCGTCAGCTTTGACTTAGGGGTAAGAAAGATAAAGGTATTAAGAAAAGATGTACATATTTACTATATAAACGGGCTGACGGATACGGAGTACATCATTGATATCCTCGATTCTCTCATTCATAACAAAAATGCCGATATCGTGTCTACTAAAGTTTTTGATGTAGTCAAAGACTTGCTCGTACACCAATCCGTTCAGGAAATAAAGACGATGGATGAGCTTGTTGATCAGGTATTATCCGGTTTAATCGTCGTTGTTGTTGATGGTAAACCAATAGGGCTGGTCGTGGATGTCAGGAGTTATCCTGGGAGACAGCCAGTAGAACCCGATACGGAAAAAGTCGTCCGTGGATCAAGGGATGGTTTTGTCGAGAATATCATCATTAACACAGCGATAACCAGACGAAGAATCCGGGATGAAAGATTACGTTTCGAAATGCTGCATGTAGGGGAACGATCGAAATCGGATATTTCCATCGGCTACATTAAAGATATTGCCGATCCCGATTTAATAGAAATCGTTCGTAAGGAATTGAATAATATTGAGGTTGATGGCATAACGATGTCTGATAAAACGATCGAAGAATTCATCGTAAAGCAAAGGTATAACCCATACCCGCTTGTCAGATATACGGAACGGGCTGATGTGGCGGCAACGCATTTACTTGAGGGCCATGTCCTTATTTATGTGGATACTTCACCGAGTGTCATCATTACCCCGTCCACCCTTTTTCATCACATGCAACACGCTGAGGAGTATCGGCAGGCACCTGCCGTTGGGACCTTGGTGCGCTGGGTCCGGTTTCTCGGGATTTTCGTTTCGTTATTCTTGCTGCCGATTTGGTTATTGTTTTGTTTAGATCCTTCCCTCCTGCCGGAAAAGTTCGAGTATATCGGGCCGAATGAAAAAACGCATATACCCATTGTGTTCCAAATCTTCATTTCCGATATAGGGATAGAATTTTTAAGGATGGCAGCCGTTCATACCCCGACCCCGCTTTCCACGGCAATGGGATTGGTTGCGGCGGTTTTGATAGGGCAAATAGCGATAGATGTCGGCCTATTTGTTCCTGAAGTGGTTCTCTACGCTTCCGTAGCGACAATCGGTACATTTGTGACTCCGAGTTTAGAATTGGGGGTTGCAAATAAAATTACCCGTTTAGTACTGATAGTGTTGGTCGCTTTATTTAAAGTGCCTGGCTTAGTCATAGGCATCACACTCTATTTGATCATGCTCACTAGTATAAAAACGTTAAATACACCTTATTTATGGCCGCTTCTCCCGTTTCAGCCGAAGGCCTTGTCACATATAATATTTAGAAGACCTTATCCAGGTTCTATAGAACGTCCGAGCATTGTACATCCCCAGGATCTATATAGGCAGCCGAGAAAATCTAAAGGTTGATGTTGTCGAAAAGTTGTGGTAATTTATTTTTATTCGGATAAAGCGATAAAGTTAGGCTTAACAAAGAGATAATGCTACTATGACTCTTTGGAGTTTAAACCAATCTGTCTTTCCCTTCGAACTACTAAGCAGTCATAGAGAACAATATTTACATGGGATAATTGATTCGGATGAGGCTTGTTCATATAGAGGACCTTTTAGAACGGGTTTTCTTTATTTGAGGCTGCCTCATTTCTTATTAATCTTTAGTTTTAAGTCAGGAAGGTGAGGCTATCATGCATTTGTACGGAACCGGGGGTGTCAATGAACGTGGACATCTGGAGATTGGCGGAGTGGACACGATCGAATTGATCGAACAATTTGGTACACCATTATATGTTTATGATGTAGAACTAATTCGCGAACGGGCGAGGGGGTTCAAGAGAACTTTTGAGGAATTGGGGATTTCAGCACAAGTTGCTTACGCAAGTAAGGCCTTTTCTTCGATTGCCATGATCCAGTTGGCTGAGCAAGAGGGACTTTCTCTCGATGTTGTCTCAGCGGGGGAATTATATACGGCAATTAAGGCAAATTTCCCAACAGAACGGATTCACTTCCATGGAAATAACAAAAGTGAAGAAGAGCTACATATGGCTTTGGATCATGACATTGGCTGTATAGTAGTCGATAATTTTTCAGAGTTGACACTGTTGGAAGAAATTTGTACAAACCGTGAACAAAAGGTGAAAATCCTTCTTCGTGTAACACCGGGTATTGAAGCCCATACGCATGATTATATTTTGACAGGGCAAGAAGATTCGAAATTTGGTTTTGATCTTATTAACGGCCAGGCAGAAGCTGCCCTTCGACAAGCGCTTCATAGTGAGTTTCTGGAAGTTCTTGGATTGCATTGCCATATCGGTTCCCAAATCTTTCAAACGACCGGTTTCCTTCTGGCAGCCCAAAAAATTATCGGCAAGCTGAGTGATTGGCACGGTTCGGTAGGGTTTCAACCACAGGTATTGAATCTCGGAGGGGGATTCGGGATTCGGTATACACAAGAGGACGACCCGCTACCGGCGTCTCAATATGTTGAGGAGATCGTGAGGGAAGTGCAGAACCTGATTGCTGATTCTGATTTAGTGATGCCTGAAATCTGGATCGAACCTGGCCGTTCATTGGTCGGAGACGCAGGTGTGACACTGTACAAGGTGGGTTCTGAAAAGGAAGTTCCTAATGTCCGTAAATATATTGCCGTAGATGGGGGCATGAGTGATAATATACGTCCCGCTCTTTACGAAGCTAAATATGATGCCATTCTTGCAAACCGGCCGCTTGACCCTGTGGAAGAGACAGTGTCCATTGCCGGCAAATGCTGTGAAAGCGGAGATATGTTGATTTGGGATTTACCATTGCCAAAAGCCGGCCGCGGTGATGTCTTGGCGGTATTTTGTACAGGGGCATATGGATATTCCATGTCGAATAATTACAATCGCATTCCGAGACCGGCTGTCGTCTTTGCCGAAAATGGAGAAGCCCGGTTGGTCATCAAACGCGAAACTTACGAAGATCTTATTCATTTGGACTTGGCCCTTCATGAAGCGGCAGTCGTCAATAAAGAATAGAAAAAAAGGATGGCATTAGCCATCCTTTCAGTTTGTAAATAAAGGGCCTTTGGAAAACGTAACTTTGCTCAAATGATATTCCCGAACCAAATAACCAATAGAAATACCTTCAAGACCTCAGGAATTGTTTCTATCTAAATTTTATATCAAAGTTGATTAGAACGGAAGGGACGAGACTCCTGCGGGAAAAGCGCGTCAAAGGGAGACCCCGCATGCGCAATAGCGCCGCCGAGGAGGCTCCCGGACCGCCCGCGGAAAGCGAGTGCCTGTAGTGGAACTCAACGGTCAAATTGTACTGTTTAAAAAAACTGTAGGTAAACTTGAACTGCCCCGTAAATGTTAGACACCAAACTAACATTTATGGGGTGTTTTTTATGGCTAATTTTTCTGCCGAACAGAAAATATTCATTGTACGACTTTACCTTGAAGGAAAGCACAGCTATATGGATCTTCAGAAAATATTTGAAGTTTCGTATCAAATGATTCAAGGATGGGTTCGTTTATACCAAATTCAAGGAGCCGATGGATTTAAGAAATCCTATACAAGTTATTCTACGGAGTTTAAAATGGATGTACTTAATTATATGAATGAAACGGGTATATCTTCTTACGACGCAGCCGCAAGGTTTAATATTTCATCTCCAGCGCTAATTCGGACGTGGAGAATAAATGTTAATGCCTATGGATTAGATGCCCTAATTTCTAAGAAAAAGGGGAGACCATCCATGAAAAAAGATATCAATCCATCCAAACAAATTGAAGGTTCGGTTAAAGAGCTTGAAGAACGAATTAAACAACTGGAAATGGAGAATGCGTATTTAAAAAAGTTAAATACTTTAGTTCAAATGCAGGAAAAATTACAACCAAAATCAAAGCGCAAGTAATTTATGAACTAAAGTCCATTTATGAGGTTGTGGCCTTAATTAAAGTCGCTGATATTCCACGTAGCACGTACTATTATTGGGAAAAACGCTTGAATCGAGAAGATAAGTATTCGAAGGTAAAAGCCACTATTCAGTCTATCTATCATGAACATAAAGGACGTTACGGTTATCGTCGTATCACAAAAGAGTTAAAAAAATATGGGTTTTCTCACAATCCAAAGACCATCAACCGCCTTATGAATGAAATGGGCGTAAAATGTTTAGTCCGGATGAAGAAGTATCGTTCGTATAAGGGGCATGTTGGTCGAATTGCCCCCCATATTTTACAACGTGATTTTCAAGCTGAGAAAATGAATCAAAAATGGGTAACAGACGTAACGGAATTTCATTTATTTGGGGAGAAACGTTACTTATCCCCTATCCTTGATTTATGTAATGGTGAAATCATTGCCTACAAAGTGATGAAACGGCCTGTTTATAAACTTGTTGGAGATATGTTAAATGAGGCGATTAAACACCTAAAACCAGAAGATACGGTCATCCTCCATTCGGATCAAGGGTGGCATTACCAAATGAAGAAGTATCAAAAAACCTTAAAAGATTCCCGCATTATACAAAGCATGTCCCGTAAGGGAAATTGTTTAGATAACGCAGTCATGGAAAACTTTTTTGGCTTGTTAAAGTCTGAATTGCTTTATCTCCAAGAGTTTGAAAGTATGGAGCACTTTGAAAAGGAATTAGATGATTATATTCATTACTATAACCACAAACGAATGAAGGTAAAATTAAAAGACCTGAGTCCGATACAATACCGAACTCAGGTCTTAGAAGCTGCTTAAATTATATGTCTTACTTTATTGGGTCAGATCAACTCGATTTTCATCGAGTTTACCTACAGTCTGAAAGGGATGGCATTGGCCATCCTTTTTTATATTTGAATCAGCTGAAAAGTGATTTGATCGCGTCTATTAAACTACTGAACACTTCTTTCAATTTATCCAGAAATGATTGACCCTCTTCGGATTCAAGAAAATTGGAAAGTTTATCTTTAGCTGCAGTCAGCTGATCACCGACAGCGTTCCAATCAATATTCAATTCTTTTAGCTTATTGAATAAATCAATTAAACTTTGTACTTGATCTTCATTTAAGGCGATTCCAAGGTCTTTTGCTGAAGACTCGACAACCTCGCGGACCTCTTCAGTATTGGCTGGTGGATTTGCAGCCATTTCCTCTTTGATTTTCGTAACAAGTGCAGAGGCTTCTTCCGTACCGATTTCATCACCCAATTTTGCTGTTTTCACCATTTCTTCATTCGCTGCCTGTTTCACATCTTCAGGAATCTTCTTGTCGGCAGAGATTTCATAGGCTTTAATGACTCCTGTCAAAGCCGCTGTACCGGAAACGGGTATAGGTGCGGTGACATAAACGGTAGCATCTTTTACTCCTGCAGTAGCCAGTGCATTGATATACATTTCATCGGAAACCCAGTTAATGTTTTTCGACTCCAGTTTAAGACCGGTACCTTTTTCCTCCAAAGTGATCGCAGAGGATGAAATCGCTTTTGTACCGATTAGACGGCTAGCGATATAGTCTCCTAAGTATTCATGTTCCTCCGCATTTGTAACGGTTAAAACCTCAACATCATTTGGTGCTTTCATTTCTGATAAAATCATATTTTTTTGTTCATTTGTCAAATTTTCACCAAGTGTGACGATCATTTCACCAACAGCTGCATCTGCAAAAGCCTTATATGGCAATAATAGACATAATAAAATGGTTATAATGACCCATTTATTCATTTTTTTCATGATAATCCTCCTTAACTTTCCTGCTGAATTGGGAATCTTTCAATAAAAGGGCGGCACTTTAAATCAGATTCATAGTATTTGACGAAACAAAGGCTAAAAAAGATACATATATTCCTGAAAAAAATTTATTAGCCAAAATAACTACGTTCATTTTAACAAGAAGTTGGGTGTATCTTTGTCTTTTATACCTAAGATGGCACTCTATGAACCTAGATCACTTTACCAATGTAGTAAAATCGAAGCAAGATTGCAAGGATATTTGTCAGATTGTGTTAAGTTATAGTAGAATGAATTCGTTATTTAAATATTTGGACCATTCATAAAGGGAGTATGGGATGAGGAAAAGTAATAAGACTCTTTTACTTATGATGCTTATTATCGCTTTGATGTGGGGAATCGTATACTGGCTGTTTATCGCTTAGCACATAGCCCATTGATAAATCAAGTGCTGAAAGTGATGTTGAAACGAACGGGATTTTTATGTATGATGTAAATGTTATATGTGAGGATTATTATTCAAAAACAAATTAATTGGAAACAGAAAGATAATAAAAACGTTATTTAGTAACGAGGGATATTATGTTGATTAAGTATAAGAAAAGTTATGAGAAGTTTGCCATGGGATTATTATCATTCATGCCAAATGAAAAAGAGATAAAAACGCTTCGGAATACGATGAAGAATTATGAAACGGATGAAAACCTACAGCTGTTCTTATGGAAAGATGAAGAGATTACGGGCCTGATCGGTATAGAAGTCTCTCCAACCCACATTGAGATACAACATATATCTGTAAATCCATCCTTCCGGAAGCAAGGTATCGGTAAAACGATGGTCAGGGCCATCAAGGAGCAATATCCTGACAAAGAATTAAAAGCAAATGAGTTTACGGAAAGCTTTCTTGACAGGTGTGAAGATTTCTGAATATGAAAGCTTGAATGGAGGACCGCCTTTAAGGGCGGTCCTCCATTCTTGTTTTTCGAAGGGATAGCTGTCGAGCCCTTTTTGAAATGACATCCGAACGGTCACGCATTAGGTGCTTATCAACTATCGATGTATTGGCCATGTCGCTATCCGCACCCCATATGGATCCTTCTTGCAAACACATGGACTGGCATTTTTCGATCAGTCTTTGATCCGATATGGGCAGATTGATGCTTTTATATGGCTTTTGTGATAACATTCGCTCATGGGTATCCTCGAGCAATTTGAACAGTCGTTCTGGGTCGAGTCCCAACTTCAGGAGCTCGGCCTTTTTTAGGTGGAGATTTGCCAAGGCTTTAGACAGGGTCCTTGCAGCCCCTTTTTTGTTTCCCCTGCGATCATGATACAGGGCAACCGCAATTTGAATGAGCCCGACCCAATGAGAGTCACGCTCTTTTGGTGCGGTTTCTTTCCAATATTCTTCAAGAATTTCATGACATTCGAAGTAATCCCTAGTCCCATGGAAATGGACAAGGAAAGAAAGGTAGTCTTCCGCGTAAGTCAATAGGAGCACCCCTTTTGTTTGATGGAATTATCTAAGGTAAGGCAAAAAACATTTTCTTATAGCCTAACACCCGCTATGTATACTCACCAAGTTTAGCATAGAATTTTTTCTTGGAAAATAAAGAAAGCCGATTGCAAGGCAATCAGCTTGATTCGTCAGTCTTCCATTAACACCAAGAAGCACCGACGATAACTAATAAAATGAACAATACTACAATAAACGCGAATCCGCCGCCGTGTCCAAAACCACCTGCACCCATAATGAGTACCTCCTTTGTTCTGCTATTCTTACATTTCTAGGTTATGTTGGATTTCGTAATGTGATTGGGCAACGACCCATTTGTCGGAAATCCCTAATAAAAACTTTTCTAGGGACAGTAAATTATTATTTGGATAAAGGGCGGCAATCCACTATACTTGATTAGTAAAAGAAATAGGCCTTTTCCGGCCAATTAGATTTAAATGAGGTAATTTAATGGGTTATAATATAAAAATTGACGCTTTCGAAGGTCCGATGGATTTACTCCTGCATTTGATTAATCGCCTGGAAATAGACATCTACGATATTCCGATGGCTGATATTACAGATCAATACCTAGGGTACATCCATACAATGCAGCATCTGGAATTGGATGTGGCCAGCGAATATCTGGTGATGGCTGCAACACTGCTTGCCATCAAGAGTAAAATGTTGCTTCCAAAGCATGAAGATGAACAATTGATTGATGAAGATGGGGAAATATTTGAGGAAGATCCACGGGACGAGCTTGTGGAAAAACTATTAGAATATAAAAAGTATAAATATGCAGCCGAAGAATTTAAAGGGATGGAAGAAGAACGCAGCTTGCTGTTCACTAAACCCCCAAGTGATTTATCTGTTTATGTTAAAGAAGCGGAAAGTGATAAACAAGAGTTGAATATAAGTCTATATGATATGTTGGGTGCTCTGCAAAAACTGCTGCGAAGGCAAAAAATTCAAAAGCCGCTTTACACGAAAGTAACGAAACAAGAGATGTCGATAGAGAAACGAATGGATGAAATCAAGATTGAGTTACAGTCCATTAAAGGGAAGAAAAGTTTTTTTGAACTGTTTTCGCTCCCGGTCAAGGAGCATATCGTCATCACTTTCATGGCGGTGCTGGAACTGATGAAACTTAATGAAATCATCGTTGAACAGGAAGGTAATTTTTCGGAAATCATGATTGCTGCTAAGGAAGGTGTAGAACCAGTTGGAAGTTATTAATTGGAAAGGGATTCTTGAGGCATTATTGTTTGCTGCCGGAGATGAAGGGCTCTCTGTCAAACAAATTGCCTCGGTCCTGGAAATTACGGAATATCAAGCAACGGACATCGTTGAAAGTTTAAAGGAAGAATATGTATCGGATGTACGCGGGATTCAAGTGATCGAAATAGCGGGCGTTTATCAAATGACGACAAAAAAAGAGCACTCGGATTACTTGAAAAGACTAGTCGAAACATCAAGCACTCAAGGCTTATCCCAGGCGGCATTGGAAACACTCGCAATCATTGCTTATAAGCAGCCGATTACTAGAGCTGAAATTGATGAAATACGCGGAGTGAAAACGGAACGCCCCATTCATACACTTGTCACCAAAGTCTTAATTAAAGAGGTTGGACGTGCTGAAGGCTCGGGCCGGGCTTATTTATATGGGACAACAAAAGAGTTTTTGGATTACTTCGGCCTGAATTCCATAGATGAATTACCGCCTCTCGCCGATAATTCGGATGATAGCTTTGAAAGTGGTGAAGCCGATTTGTTTTTTGAAAAATTTCAGCAAACAATCGAATAACATTTTTCTTTGAATTGTGATAATATAGAAAAAAATGAATGCGGGGGGATTGCGGGTGCGAATTGTAGCATGCAATGGATTTGGGCTTGAAAAGGAAAAGTCAAATTCACCTGAGGACTTCTTTAATCGATCCGTTATACAATACATAAAGGATGGAGAAGAAAAGACGCTGAATGTACTGTATCTTCGCTATTTTGATGAGATGGTCACTCTTTGGACCCCATATCCCGCCAATCCCCTATTCAAAAGCCCTAACAGAGATATTTATATGGCTGACATCATCGCCATGGTCTGTCTACTCAAAGACCCAAGCCTGGTTAACCGAAAACGAATATATATAAATGCAGAAAAAGACATGGCTGGTTATTTCGAAAATATAGATTTTGAAAAATTGGAGAAAGTGTTTATATCTATTGACCAAGCTAAACCATATGATATAGAATCACATGTTGACTATTATATTTAATCTTAATCAATTTGAGGAGGGTTCACGGTTGGGGAATACATTGGTAAAATCTCAGCTTGAGGATGTAAAGGGCTTTTTGGAAACGACAGTGGCTCAACTGGAAGAATTTATAAATGAGACGACCTATTCTAAGCTGCAAGAAGAAAAAAGCGGGGATGAAACCTATTATAAAGGAATCCTTTCAAGTTTAAGAAGAATGCTTGTAAGTTGTGAAGAGGGCCTGGAGGCTTGCCAAATCGTTCTGAAAAATGATGTTTTCAATAAAGCTGCAGCTGAAAAGACGCTTTATAGAGTTTATCATCAATGTATCGAAGAATACTTTTCCCCAAAATCAGATCGGTGGTTTGAGGACAGCAGATCTGCCTATACAGGAAAAAACTCGATTAAATTTCACCAAAGTGTACCTGACAGCATAATATCCATTCTGAAGGCCGTGGAAAGTGGATTCCAGACCATGCGTGAAGAATTGGAGTTTTATGAAACGGATTACCGGACGAAAATGTTACAGTCAAGATAATGAAACAGCAAGGCTTAATAAGCCTTGCTGTTTTTTTTAGCTATAAATGGAATCTCCGCTTAATCGAAACATAAAATACTTTGATGATTTATGTGCATGGGAATAGGGGGAGGTTGCAAGATGTCTGAGGTAAGAGATTATGCTAAAGAGGTAAGTGATTGGGTTGATGGAGTGATGGAATATCTTGAGAAGATCGATATCACCGATTCGCCGTTGCTGTCAAATATTGAACGGCTTTCCGGGTTGGCTAAGAATATGGATGAGGAAGAAATGGATTATGAGGATATGGTCCTGATTGAAGAAGAGATGGCTCGGGTCTACGAGGAAATTGAAGAACTCGCTAGAGAATTCAATATACAGGAAAGGCAATCAGTGCCGATTGGGAAGCATACGCTACCGCCGTTACCTTATGCCTATGAAGCGTTGGAACCGACGATCTCAAGGGAAATCATGTATCTGCACCATGATAAGCATCATCAAGCATATGTCGATGGTCTGAATAAAGCGGAATTGATGATGAAAAAAGCGAGAGAAACGAATGATTTTTCCTTGTTGAAACATTGGGAAAAGGAAGCAGCCTTTCATGGATCAGGCCATTATCTCCATACGCTGTTCTGGGAAGTGATGATTCCGGGAGGGGGCGGACAGCCAAGGGGGGATTTACTTAAACAGATTGAGAAGGATTTTGGAAGCTTTGCAGCTTTTAAAAGTCATTTTAGTGAGGCTGCCAAACAAGTAGAAGGTGTTGGCTGGGCGATATTAGTCTGGTCTCCGCGTGCGCGGCGGCTAGAAATACTTCAATCGGAATTGCACATGGTTTTGACCCAGTGGGATACGATCCCAATCCTTGTTCTTGATGTATGGGAACATGCTTATTACCTGCAATATAAAAATAATCGGGCAGGCTATGTGGACAAATGGTGGGACGTTGTAAACTGGCCGAAAATAGCCGTAAGGTTCACCGAAGCGAAAAAGCTTATTTGGAAAAAGCAATAACTGATAAAATATAGAAATGTCTTTGGAGAACCAATTACAACTAAACGGGCCGTCAAGGTTCGTTTTTTTTAGATTGAAATTTTGAAACAAGAATTTTTTAAGGGAAATATGGGAAAGATATGAAGGGAGATCTGAAAATTTTATTTGAAAGCGACTTATGATTCTCATTTGGATATTATAATTAGATTGAAAAGGAGAGGAAATCATCTCACGAAATAATGAGCATGTGTCTTATTTGTATCTTAGAAATAATATTGGAAATGTGTTGAAAATGCTAATTTGAAGTACTATGGGATTTTAAAAATAATTAATTTATATTAATATAAAAACTGTGACCAATTTGTGAACTTAAAAATTATTAAGGTATATTTATTGACTAGTTTCTATTTAATAATTATTATAAACAGGAGCAGATAAAAAAATAGCTATTGGAGGAATTTATTATGTCATTGATCAATAAACAAGTTGAAGATTTTAAAGTACAAGCTTACCATGCAGGAGAATTCAAAGAAGTTACACTTGAAGATGTTAAAGGGAAATGGGCAGTATTCTTTTTCTACCCAGCTGACTTCTCTTTCGTATGTCCAACTGAATTAGCCGATCTTCAAGATAACTATGAAACATTCAAGGAAATTGGTTGTGAAGTTTACTCAGTTTCAACAGATACTCATTTCAGCCACAAAGGATGGGCTGATGCTACTGATACAATCGGAAAAATCCAATATCCAATGTTAGCTGACCCAGCAAACGTTTTATCCCGTCAATTCGGTGTATTGATTGAAGAAGATGGATTGGCTCTACGTGGAACTTTCATCGTAAATCCAGAAGGACAAATTAAAGCATACGAAGTCAATGATTTAGGAATTGGCCGTAATGCTGAAGAACTTGTAAGAAAAGTTCAAGCTGCACAATTCGTAGCGGAACATGGAGATAAAGTTTGCCCTGCAAAATGGACTCCAGGTGAAGATACTCTTGAACCAAGCCTAGACCTAGTAGGTAAACTTTAATTTTTATGGGATGGTCCATTTCTTCAATTAATGGACATACCCAGCATTGATTACGATTACTGGACAAATCGTCCGACATGATCTAATGACAAAAGGCACTTACCTAAAATAAGTGCCTTTTGTTTTTCAAAATAATCAGTTTAGCACGTTATAATCATTCAGCAAGGAGCACAAAAGATGAAAAAAATATATGATTTATTAATTATTGGTGGCGGTCCTGCAGGCCTCTCAGCCGGTGTTTATGCAGGAAGAGCTAAGTTAAAAACAATAATCCTAGAAAAAGGAACTGGCGGCGGACAAGCTGCAACTACGTCGGAAATAGCCAATTATCCTGGTATCCGTCATATATCGGGCCCTAGGTTAGTTGAAGAAATGAAGCTTCAAAACGAAGATTTTGGCGTTGAGTTCGCCAAAGCCGATGTAACGGGCGTGGATTTCTCCGGTGAGGTGAAAGTCGTTAAAACCCTTGGCGGGGATTACCATGCACGCGCCGTCATCATTGCAACGGGTGCTTCTCCAAGAACACTAGGATTTCCAGGTGAAGAGGAATTCACTGGCCGCGGTGTAGCTTATTGTTCAACATGTGATGGTGAATTCTTTGAAGGGTTGGAAGTTTTCGTTATCGGGGCAGGATATGCAGCCGCTGAAGAAGCAATATTCCTGACACGCTTTGCTACAAAAGTGACAATCATCGCCCGTGAATCAAGCTTCTCGTGTGCCCCGTCCATTGTTGATAAAGTAATGGCAAATGATAAGATTGAAGTGAAATTCAATACGGAAATCCTAGGGGTTCATGGAGACGGGATGATTCAAAGTGCACGTTTCATCAATAACGTTACCAAAGAAGAATTTGAATATAAGGCGAAGGAAGAAGACAATACGTTTGGCGTATTCGTTTTCATAGGTTACGAGCCGAAAACAGAGATATTCAAGGGCCATATCGAAATGGATGATGCTGGATACATTTTAACCGATGATGATATGAAGACTAATGTGAATGGTGTCTATGCGGCGGGTGACCTAAGGCCAAAATCCTTGCGCCAGATTATCACAGCTGTATCTGATGGAGCGATTGCAGCAACGGATGCCGGCAAATATATTGAGGAAGAAAAAGATCGCCTGGGAATCAAAGATGAACCTGAAGTTGAAAAACCGGCGAAAAAAGAACAGGCCGCTGTCCCAGCAGGCAAAAGCGCTTTATTAAGTGATGCGTTACGTGGCCAATTAAAGGGAATCTTCGGCAAGATGGAGAGCGACGTTACATTGGTGTCCATTGTCGATGAAAGTTTGCCAAAATCAGTCGAATTGCGAGACTTCTTGTTGGATGTTGCGGAATTAGGAGATAAGCTTCATCTTGAGGTATACAACAAAGGGGAAAATGCGGAAATTGAAGAAAAAATCAATGCGGATAAGTTCCCTGTCGTTTCCCTCTTAAATTCAAATGGTGAATACAGTGGCGTCAAATTCCACGGTGTACCAGGCGGCCATGAGTTGAATTCTTTCATTTTGGCCATCTATAACCTGGCTGGACCTGGTCAAGCATTGGATTCAGCCGTATTGAATTCAATTAAGGGAATCAGTAAAAAAGCGAACATTAAGGTCATGGTTTCATTGGCATGTCACTACTGTCCAGACGTTGTTGTGGGTGCACAGCGCATAGCGATTGAAAACCCTAACGTTGAAGCTGAAATGGTCGATATAAGCAATTTCCAGGAAATCAAGAAGAAATATAAAGTCATGAGCGTGCCGGCCATGATCATCAATGATGAAGAAGTCGTATTCGGAGCTAAGAAAATTGATGAAATCGCTGCATTATTAGTATAATAGAACACTAAATCGATAGGGGCCCCTATCGATTTTTTTTATGGGAATTCTCCCTTGAAATCAGTGGATATCAGGAAGGTTTAGATTCTTTTATTCATAACCCTTGTCCCTTTGCATAAACTTGTACAAAAACAAGTAAAGAGACGAGGGGGCACTCATGCGTTTTCTATATAAAGGGTTATCGAGTTTATGTATCGTCATTCTCCTGTTGTCTTTTATGGCACCTGTACAAAGCGTCAATGCAAATGTATCCGTAAGTGCCCATAGCGCGATTTTAATGGATGAGGATAGCGGAAGGGTCATTTATGAAGTGAATGCTCATGAAAAGAATCGCATAGCAAGCATTACGAAAATAATGACGGCTATCTTGGCTATTGAATCGGGACAAATGGATGAGACAGTGAAGGTGAGCAGCAATGCCGTCGGGACGGAGGGATCTTCCCTTTACTTAAAAGAAGGAGAAAAAATTAAGCTCGAAGATTTGGTATATGGCTTGATGCTTCGTTCAGGTAATGATGCAGCAGTGGCAATCAGCGAAAAGGTTGGCGGAAGCCTGGATGGATTCGTCTGGATGATGAATCAAAAGGCGGAAGAAATAGGGATGAAAAATACCCATTTTTCAAATCCACATGGTTTGGATAATACGAAGAACCATTATTCAACCGCCTATGATATGGCCATTCTCACTCGTTATGCCATGCAAAATGAAACGTATGCGAAGATTGCCGGCACAAAGGAACACAGGGCACCTAATTCCACAGAACAATGGGATTATGTATGGAAGAACAAAAATCGCCTACTTACACAATTATATGAGTATTGCACAGGGGGGAAAACAGGGTATACGAAACTAGCAAAACGTACCTTGGTTACGACGGCAACAAAAAACGAGCATGACCTGATTGCTGTGACATTGAATGGTCCGGATGATTGGAATGATCATATTCACATGTACGAATCCGCCTTTAAGGATTACAAGCCAACAGAAATTTTACCCACAGGCATGGTGGAAAACATGGAAAATAAAATATATAAAGGACATGTCTACATTAAAAATGATTTTTCATACCCACTGACAAACGAAGAGAGAGAATTGGTCAAAGTGAAAATGAAATTGCTGAAGCCCCAGAAGGCTTGGGATGATAAAAGGAAAATCCCGGAAGTGGTCGGCAGAGCATCCATCTATCTTGATGGGAAGAAAATAGGCACTCGCTCAATTTTTTATGGAGAAGCAAAAGAAAGCTTCAAGCAACAATCATTCCAATCTTCTTGGGCTGAAGTATTTGAAGCGGTATTGGGAATCGGACGCAATGGTTAATTACATTTGGGTCGGGATGTTCGTGATCGGTATAGTCTTTGGCATGATTAATGGAACGATGGATCAGGTGAATGAAGCTCTATTTGTCAGCGCAAAGGAAGCGGTCACCCTTTGCCTGGGACTGATGAGCATACTTGTCTTTTGGCTGGGTTTGATGAAAATAGCGGAGGAATCGGGGCTGTTAGATAAACTATCCAACTTGTTCAAGCCGTTCATGAGATGGCTATTCCCTGAAGTCCCTCCTAATCATCCCGCAATGGGGTATATACTTTCCAATATGATGGCAAACACATTCGGATTGGGGAATGCAGCTACGCCTCTTGGTATAAAAGCCATGGAACAGCTTAAGAAACTAAATGGAGGAAAAGCAACGGTCAGCCGCTCGATGGTCACTTTTTTAGCAATCAATACCTCAAGCGTAACGTTGATTCCAACCACTGTCATTGCGATCCGCATGAACTACGATGCCCACTCCCCGACGGACATCGTATTTCCGACCATAATAGCAACGGCCATTTCTGCCGTTGGGGGAATCGCGATAGATCGATATTTTTATTACAGGAGAAAGAGGAGCGGGAGGGAATAGGATGTTGCACTGGATGACTACCATTTCAATTTGGATGATACCGGTTTTGATCCTCGGTATATTACTGTATGGCACATTGAAAAGAGTTCCCACCTATGAGACCTTCGTTGAGGGGGGGAAAGAAGGAATCAGCATGTCCTTTTCCCTCATCCCTTTCCTGGTGGGGATGCTTGTGGCAATTTCAGTATTTAGGGCATCAGGGGCCTTGGATTTCATTGTACAATCACTGCATCCCTTGCTTTCCCTTCTTCATTTTCCGTCTGAGGTTTTACCCCTTGCGATTATTAGACCAATATCCGGAACAGCAGCTTTAGGAATCACCAGCGACCTGATATCGGTTTATGGACCGGATTCCTTTGTTGGCCGCTTGGCTGCCACGATTCAGGGAAGTACAGATACCACCTTCTATGTATTGACCGTTTATTTTGGAGCCGTCGGAATCAAAAAAATGGGTGATGCCCTTAAGGTCGGCCTTTTGGCAGACTTGATTGGAATCATAGCTGCCGTTATTGTCGTCACACTGGTTTTCGGTATGAATTAAAAGGTAGGGAAATGGACGATTCCATTTCTTTTTTTTGTCTTTTTTCTTAAAAGCAGCCCTCCATTATTAAGGTGTATTCAAACTTTCATCAAAAGAAACATTTTTTTGTATGGAAAAATAAGCTATGTTACACTCATTATGGAAACCAACCCATTTAACCGTCCCATTATTGGTGTAATAATAAAAGAAAAGCTCTTAATCGCGAAAAACCTTTTGTTTTTGCCTCTCAATATGTAATAATTGTATGATTGTGTATGTATAGACAATAACAAACGAATGATTATACTATGGGGTGAAGATAGATGGAACGATTACAAAAGGTGATAGCACATGCTGGACTGGCTTCCCGCCGTAAAGCAGAAGAATTGATTTTAGAAGGTAAGGTAAAAGTGAACGGCAAAGTAGTGAAGGAATTAGGTGTGAAAGTGGGGCCTAATGATAAGGTTGAGGTTAATGAAGTCCCGCTTGAAAAAGAAGCTCCGGTTTATTTCCTATTCTATAAACCGCGCGGCGTCATTTCGGCCGTTTCTGATGATAAGAACAGAAAAGTCGTAACGGACTTTTTCCCTTACATCAATGAACGGATTTATCCAGTTGGCCGCTTGGATTACGATACTTCGGGCTTGTTGATTTTAACCAATGACGGGGAATTTGCAAACACGTTAATGCATCCGAAGCATGAAGTGGATAAAGTGTATGTGGCAAAAGTGAAAGGGATGCCTTTGCGTGAAAGCTTGAAAAAGCTGGATAAGGGTATCAAGTTGGAGGATGGCAAGACTGCTCCCGCCAAGACGAGGGTATTGTCCACCGACAAGAAAAAGGAAACGGCCATAGTTGAAATCACTATACATGAAGGCAGGAACAGGCAAGTCCGCCGGATGTTCGAAGCAATTGGCCATCCCGTCATTAAATTGAAGAGGGAACAATATGGTTTCTTGACCTTGGACGGTTTAACTGCAGGGGATTCCCGGGAGCTGACTCCACATGAAGTTAAATTAATGCGGACTTTAGCAACGACCGAGCCTAAACAGCGGAGAATGTAAGCTAGTATTTTTTCCGTATTGATAGGTTGAAACCACTACCCCATTCTTCCCCTGGAAGAAATGGGTGGTGGAAAACAACCTGTAAATACCTTTTCCTTCATGAATCGGGAAAGAATGTCACAAAACCTTCAGAAATGTAAATATAAAGGACATGGCGTTAAATGGTATAATGGTATGGTTAAATTTAGTGTGGCCTTAGGAGGAACTCTATGGATAAAAAGAAGCGACGCCTCATTAGCAGAACCATCATTCTCCTGCTTTTAGGTGCAGCTTTAGTGTTTGCCCTTTATACGAACTTCACCAAAGATAAGAAAGAAAGCCTGAGAAAAGGATCCGATGCACCCAATTTCGTCTTGACTGATATGGAAGGTAAAGAGCATAAACTTTCCGATTACAAGGGAAAAGGCGTCTTCCTGAACTTTTGGGGTACATATTGCAAGCCGTGTGAATATGAAATGCCTTATATGGAAAATCAATATAAAAACTTTAAAGACCAGGGCGTTGAGATATTGGCCGTTAACGTCGGGGAATCTGACTATGCTGTCAATAATTTCATTACAAAGCATGATCTTACCTTTCCTGTCATGATCGATAAAGGTAGGGAAGTGGAAAATGCTTACCGCGTGGATATATTGCCTGTCTCCTTTTTGGTTGATAAAGAGGGGAAAGTGATAGATATCATCACCGGAGCCTTGACAGAAGAGAGCATCCAAAAGCATATGGAGAGAATTAAACCATAATATTGGGGAGTTTTTGACATGAAAGAAGTAAAATGCGATTGTGGTCATGTAAATCCGTTTGGCACAAAGATTTGCGGGAAATGCGGAATGGTGCTTGGAAACGAAAAAGAGAACAAGCTTATTGATATGAGATATGAAGGTAGTGCCAGGCGTTCACAAACATATAGAAAAACGATCATCGATAAAATATGGAATTTCTTTTCTTCCGTTAAGGTCGGGGTGACGCTCATTGTCATTGCTTTGATCGCTTCTGCTATCGGGACGATTTTACCCCAGGAAATGTACATCCCTTCAACAGTTACGCCTGCACAGCATTATGAGCAAGAATACGGCTGGTTCGGAAGGGTGTATTATGAACTCGGGTTTCATAACTTGTATAGTTCATGGTGGTATTTGATTATCATTGGCATGCTGGGCATATCACTATTGATTGCCAGTATCGATCGTTTCTTTCCATTATATCGATCGTTAAAAAAGCAAGGGGTCACACGTCATGACGGTTTCATGAAACGTCAGCGGATTTATGGGGTGACAAAGCTTGAAGAACAACAAGATATAAACCTTGAAGAAGTAAAGGCTAGACTAAAAAGGCAGCGTTATCATATACGAGAGGAAAACGGTCATATACTTGCCGAAAAAGGTCGTTTTTCACGTTGGGGACCCTATGTCAATCATATTGGACTTATCATCTTCTTAATTGGAGCATTATTTCGTTCCGTCCCTGGGATGTATATCGACAAAGTACTTTGGCTCCGAGAAGGAGAAAGAAAAGAAATCCCGGGTACAAATGGTGAATACTATCTTCAGAATAATGAGTTTACCTTAGATGTGTATGACAAAGAAAATGAAGAAGATAAACAGTACAGTGCTGCAATAGATAAAACCGGTACGATCGCAAAAACCTATCAATCCGATGTTACGCTCTATGAACGCAAGGGAGAAACCTTACCAGGGGAAAAAGTGGACCTTGTTAAGCTAAAAGATTATAAAATCAAAGTCAATGAACCTCTGAAACAAGATCATTATGCCCTCTACCAAGTAGACTATAAACTGGATGAACTCAGTACGATGTCATTTAATTTAATTAACAAAAAAACCGAAGAGAAATATGGCAGCTTAAAGGTTGATTTGAATAATCCTCAAAAGAAATACGAGTTGAAAGAAGGATATTCCGTTGACTTGATCAGTTACTTCCCCGATTTCGAGTTCGATGAAAAAGGCGAACCTAGAACGATATCGAAGATTCCGAATAATCCAGCATTTATTTTTAAAATGCATACCCCTGATAAGCCAGATGGTGAAGTCAGTTTCGTGGCGATTAAGGAGACTGTGGAGCCTTTAGGGGAAAACACTTATAAAATGGCTTTTAATGGTGTGGAAACCCAAGATGTCACGGCTTTGACCGTCAGGAAGGATTTAACGCTTTGGATCCTATTCACGGGTGGAATCATTTTCATGATCGGCGTTGTCCAAGGGTCTTATTGGAATCACCGGCGTATATGGATTAAGAGGAAAGATGATGAGATACTTTTGGCCGGCCATACAAACAAAAACTGGCACGGTATTAAAAGAGATATAAAACAAGCGATAGAATCAACATCACTTTCCGAACCAATGGATCAACTTGAAGAGGAGAAATCTTCTAGTAAGGGGGAAGTTTTAAATGGCTGAATTAAGCAGTAACCTTTTATATGCAGCTTTCATTTTATATCTGATCGCAACCTTTTTATTTGGGGGATCGATCAAGGATAAACGCGGTGCGGAGGAAAAGAAACAAAACAAATGGGCAAAATTGGGCATTTTCATCACCATTCTCGGGTTTGCGGCGCAAATTGGGTATTTCATCACCAGATGGATTGCTGCCGGACATGCTCCGGTAAGTAACCTGTTTGAATTTACGACCTTTTTCGGAATGATGCTGGTCGGTGCTTTCATATTAATTTATTTTCTTTATAAAACACCTGCCCTTGGGCTATTCGCTTTACCGATTGCGTTATTGATAATCGCTTATGCAAGTATGTTCCCTACAGAAATATCGCCACTCATTCCAGCTTTGCAGAGTGACTGGCTTTATATTCACGTAACGACTGCAGCGGCGGGACAATCGATCCTTGCCATAAGTTTCGTTACTGCCATCATTTATTTAGTCAAATACGTCGATCAGACACAATCAAACAAAAGAACGTTCTGGCTTGAAGCCATCATGTTCACATTAGTTTCCACCGTCGGTTTCGTCATCATCACTTCTTCTTTTGCGGCCATGGACTATAAGGCGAATTTTGAGTGGGTCGATAAAAACGGTGCCGAGCTTAAACAGGAATTCAACCTGCCGGCATTGGTAGGTCCCAATGAAGGGAAACTCATCGAGACGGATCGATTTGAACCGCTGGTGGACATGCCTGCACTGATCAATGCCAAGAAACTGAATACTGTACTTTGGTCAATCGGTATGGGACTCGTCCTGTATGGTTTAATAAGGTTGATTGCTCGCAAAAGAGTGGCAGCATTGATTAAACCGATCGTTAAAAATGTGAATTTGAATTTATTGGACGAGATTAGTTATCGTTCGGTCCTTATCGGTTTTCCGATCTTTACACTCGGTGCCCTCATTTTTGCAATGATTTGGGCTCAAGTGGCCTGGACGCGATTCTGGGGCTGGGATCCGAAAGAGGTCTGGGCACTGGTTACTTGGCTGTTTTATGCGGCTTTCTTGCATTTGCGCTTGTCTAAAGGGTGGCAAGGGGAAAAATCGGCTTGGCTTGCCGTCATCGGTTTTGCCATCATCATGTTTAACCTGATATTCGTCAATCTTGTTATTGCTGGTTTGCATTCATATGCTTGATTCTGTATTGTAATATTAGATGAAGGGGGTCTTTTGATAGAAACGTCGAGGAGTTGGCTTATCGATTTTTCTAGAGAATGATCCCTTTTTCCTTTCATCCCTTTTAATAAGAATATTTCGGAGAAAAAGCACTTATCCATTCTTAATGAGCGGTCGGAGCCTTTTTTGTGACAAAATGGTGAAAGGTTCATGGAAGCCATGTGAAATTGGCTCTTTATCGTACTTTGTAAGGAAAAAGTATTAGTCATGGAAGTATTCATTTTGTAGAATATATGATAGGAGGCTGATTACATAATGTATAACGCTATTAAAATTCTCGTGGTGGATGATGAGGAAAGAATCCGCCGGCTGCTAAAGATGTATTTGGAAAGAGAAGAATACATAATCGATGAAGCTGAAAATGGAGATATGGCTTTAACAAAAGCCCTTGAAAATGATTATGATTTAATTTTATTGGATATTATGATGCCTGGGAAAGATGGAATCGAAGTTTGCCGTGAATTAAGGGAAAAGAAAACGACTCCAATTATCATGCTGACGGCTAAAGGGGAAGAAGTGAATCGCGTTCAAGGATTTGAAGTGGGGACCGATGATTATATCGTAAAGCCGTTCAGTCCCCGTGAAGTCGTGTTAAGGGTTAAAGCTTTATTGCGTCGCTCTTCAAGCACAGGTTACATGCAGACGGAAACGACGGCAAAAGATGTGATCGTCTTCTCACATCTAACAATAGACAATGATGCCCACCGTGTACTTGCTGATAATAAAGAGGTTTCATTAACACCGAAAGAATATGAATTGTTATATTTCTTGGCGAAATCCCCAGATAAGGTTTTTGACCGGGAGCAATTGTTAAAAGAAGTATGGCACTATGAATTCTTTGGAGATCTTCGAACTGTAGACACGCATGTTAAACGCTTGCGTGAAAAATTAAACCGCATATCCGAAAACGCAGCCAAGATGATTGTGACCGTTTGGGGTGTAGGTTACAAGTTCGAAGTCATTAATGACTGATGCTATGGGGCAGTGTTGTAGGGAAGCTATGGGCAACGATCCTATTGCTCGTGTCGTTTGTATTAATTGTTTTAACCGTTCTGCTGGTCGAATTCTTTGAGAATTTCCAAATTGAAAATATTGAAAATGATTTAACCAAAACGGCTGAACAAATCATTAAGGTGACCAATGAACATCAGGGATCCAGCAATGAGGTATTACAAATAGCTTCGGAATTAATAGGCAATGAAACGAAAATGATCATTCTTAATGATGACAAAATGGTATTCTCATCCATCGGTGGAGATAATGAGTTTGAAATTACGCCGGAACTCATTAAAAATGACCCCGAATTGCTCAAGGTTTTTACGGAAAGAAAGACTGTAAAAAAGGAAATGGCGCTATCGGAGGATGCGGGAAACGAGGGCTTATCCGCAATCGTGGTAGGCATTCCGCTTGAATTGAATGGGGAACAGGATGAAGTGTTCCTATTTCAATCGTTGGAGTCCATGGAAGAAACCACAAAATCCACTACACAGTTCATTTTATTGGCAGCAGGCATCGCCATTATTTTGACAACGATTTTTGCTTTCTTTTTATCTACAAGAATCAATGCTCCATTGGTGAAGATGAGGGAAGCCGCCCTAGCGATTGCCCGGGGGAAGTTTGATACAAAGGTTCCAATACTGACTCAAGATGAAATCGGTGAGCTGGCCATAGCGTTTAATCAGATGAGGAAGCAACTGAAATTCAATATGAATGCACTTAGTCAGGAAAAGGAACATCTCTCAAGCATTCTTAGCAGTATGGCAGATGGGGTCATCACCTTCAATAAAGACGGCACAATTCTTGAAACGAATCCGCCAGCGGAAAGGTTTCTGCAATCCTGGTATTTTGAAAAGGGCTATAACCGGGAAGATAATGTGAATGTTCCTTTGGTTTTGATGAATCTTTTTGATGAATCAGAGTCCTTCGATAAGGAACAAGTCGGTGAAATTACCTTGCAGGGCCGTAATTGGGGATTGATTGTCAGTCCGCTATATACAAATGGCGACAATATTCGGGGAGCGGTGGCCATCATAAGGGATATGAGTGATGAAAGACGGATGGACAAACTCAGGACTGATTTCATTGCGAATGTTTCCCATGAGTTAAGGACCCCGATTTCAATGTTGCAAGGATATAGTGAAGCGATTGTAGATGACATTGCGGGCAGTGAAGAAGAAAAGGTGGAAATGGCCCGCATCATCTATGATGAATCTTTGAGAATGGGACGTTTAGTCAATGATCTTCTCGATCTAGCTAAATTGGAATCGGGTAAAATGAATCTTAGCTATGAATGTGTACCTATTTCTCCATATTTAAAGAGGATCACAAGTAAGTTTTCTGGGCTGGCTAAAGAAAAAGGGATTACCATATCAGCCAGCCTGCAAGACGATCAGATTCAATGGCATTTCGATCCGGACCGTATTGAACAGGTTTTGACCAATTTAATTGATAATGCGATTCGTCATACTCCCCCAGGCGGTAACATTGATGTCATTCAGAGGACAAGTGATCGAAGGGGACTGATCATTGATGTGAGGGACTCTGGATCTGGAATTCCCGAAGAAGATCTGCCTTTTGTATTCGAGAGGTTTTATAAAGCGGATAAAGCAAGGACCCGCGGCCGTTCGGGTACCGGATTGGGTTTGGCGATCGTAAAAAATATTATCAATGCCCATGATGGCTACATTTCGGTAAACAGTTTACCTAATAAAGGGACGACGTTCAGTATCATTTTGCCTCGAATTATGGAAAACGCTGAATGAATGACAGGTGGATCGCCAGATAATCCTGTTTCATAAAGAACTGCGAAGACAAAGGCAAGTGGATTTCCTTTCCAACTTGTCTTTGTTTTTTTAGGAAACAAATAAGAAGTCCCTGATATGTGGAAATTAACGGAATTTTATAATAAGATTAAAGCCGAAGTATGTAACTTTTGTTTAAGATTGACGACTATATTTATGAACGGATGTGGGGAAATGATGGATTCCGTTTTCCACGATCTTTATGAAAAATATCATCAGGAAATATATCAATTCATTTTTTATATGACTAAAAATCGAGAAACCGCCGAAGACCTTGTTCAGGAGGTCTATATCCGGGTGATGAAGGCCTATGAACGCTTCGAAGGAAAAAGCAGTGAAAAAACGTGGATGTATTCGATTGCAAGAAATGTGACGATTGATCACTTTCGGAAACAAAAAGGGTGGAAAGACAAAATCTTTCCTAATTTTGATTGGGATAGGCAATTGCTAAAAGATGAAGAGCCCATTCCCGAGGAAGTGGCTATCAAGAACGATGAAATCCAAGATATTTACCAATGCTTAAACCGGTGTACCACGAATCAAAGATCCGTGATCATTTTACGATATATTCAGGGATTGTCCATTACGGAAACTGCTGAAGTATTGAATTGGAGTGAAAGTAAGGTAAAAACGACCCAGCACCGAGCTTTGAAGGCCATTAAAAAGTTGATGGAAGATTTATCAGGAAAGGAGGGCCACCGCATTGAGGAGATCCCGTTGGAAAGAAAGCGAAATTGAAGACATGCTGCGCGAGCTTCCGAAATTAAAAGATGACCGAACCAAGGCAGAGGTGTATGCGAGAATACATGATAAAAAGAAAAAGAAACACTGGATACCTCTATTCGCGGGTGTTGCCTCCTTATTCTTAATGGTTGTTTTGGCATCATCGTTCATTATTGAAATAAAAGGAACGACAAGTCGAGAAGACAGCGGCAGCAGTGGGAAATTATCTCTATCTGAAAGTAAGGAAATGGCAGATCTTGAACGGAAGGATGCAAGTAACCAAGAAAAGCCCTCAGAAGATAAACAGGAATCTCAAGAGTTTTCGAGTAACCAAGCGAAAATCGAATCCAAAGACAAGTTTTCAGAAATGGAACCGCGAAAAGGGGAAAAGGAAAAAACATTTGAACAAGCGATCTATCAGGATGACCTTAAAAATGCCTCGATCATTACGATGGGTGTCCCAGATGATCAAATGAATTTCATCGTTCCCATTTCAATTAAACTTAAACATCATGATGAAAGTGATACACTGAATCAGTTAGTTAATCAAATGTCCGATATCGATGAAGCGCAATATGGGCTATCTGACTATTTTCCGCTTGATATAAAGATTAGCCAAGGAAACGATATAAACACTGCCCATATTGATTTTCCAGAAAAAAGCCAACTGTTGGCTGAAGATACACTTTTTCTCCATTCGATGGAAGAAACGCTTTCCTATAACAATATAGAGAAAATGACATTTTCCACAGAAGGGAAGCAAGGTGCCAGGTTTGCACATGCGGGATATTTAAAGGAGATGGATATACCTCATCAAAAAAAACGCACATACCTTCTTTATCAAAGGGATGAGTCCTCTCCAAGTTTCCTTGTTCCAAGCAATATGGGTTATCCGGACTTTGAAGAGGCGCTGCAAGCCGGAAAAGGGGAGGCGGACATCGAGGGAATGTCACCTGCAATCCCCCATGACCTGAAATGGGAAAGGATAAGCTCTAATGGAGATCTTGTGATCATTCATCTATCAGATCAAGCTGTTATTGAAAATAGTGAGGAAACCCTTCAAGCTTTAGAAGCCATACTCTTCATAGCTAAGGATTTTGGTTTTGAAAAAGTGAAGTTTGAAAATGCTCCTATTGAAGAGGTGGGCCAGTTGAATTTAACTGAAGACATATTGGTGCCAGAAGCACCGAACCAAGTGAATTGAATGCATTAACAGAAAAAAGTGCCCGCGCTGCGGGGCACTTTTTTCTTCTTATAATGAAATACGGGCCATGAACGTAATTTCTTCTGTTTCCATTAAAAACTGTTTCATGTTGTCTTCTAATGGTAAATCGAAGCTCAAAACCATGATGGCTTCACCGCCAGCTTCTTTTCGGCCAACCTGCATGGTGGCGATATTCACTCCATGATCACCCAGGATCTTACCTACGTTACCGATTACACCGGGTTTATCGGTATGCTGGATATAAAGTAAATTCGATTCTGGATGAAAGTCGATTTTGAAACCATTCAAACTTACAATTCGAGAACCATAGTTTTCGATATAGGTCCCACTTATTGTTAATTCTCGGTTGTCACCTTTTACTTTAAGGCTGATCAAATTCGAGTAGCCTAAAGAGTCCGTAGAGATTTTTTCGCCAATGGTTATGCCACGCTCTTTTGCGATCAACAAGGCATTCACTTCATTGACTGATGCATCGACTCTTGATCTTAAAAAGCCGGAGATTAGACTTTTTGTAAGAATCGCGGTATCGAAATCCAAAGATTCTCCTGCATATGTAACGGAGATTTCCTGAATTCCTTCATTCATGCACTGGGAAGCAATCGATCCCATTTGCTGAACGAGTTGATGGAATGGCTGTACCTTTTCAAACACTTCTTTAGATATGGCCGGAAGGTTGATTGAACTTGATACTGGATTTCCTTCGAAATAGGTCAATACTTCTTGGGCCACCTGTACGGCGACATTTAATTGGGCTTCTTTCGTAGAAGCGCCTAGATGCGGTGTAGCAATGACGCTATCCAGTTCCAGCAGTTTATGGCCAAGTGGAGGTTCTTCGACGAAAACGTCCAGTGCCGCCCCTGCAACATGCCCTTCAACTAACATTTCATATAAATCATCTTCGTCTAGAATTCCACCACGGGCGCAGTTCAGTACATAAACCCCTTTTTTACAGGTAAGCAGTTTTTCTTTATTAATTAATCCTCTAGTTTCATTCGTTAGTGGTGTATGAACAGTAATGATGTCTGCTTTAGGAAGCAATTCATCCAATGGCAGGGCCGTTACGGACATTTTCTTTGCGCGATCTACAGTCAGGAACGGGTCATAGACAATGACATCCATGCCAAACACTTTAGCACGTTTGGCAATTTCCCCTCCGATGCGTCCAAAGCCAACTATGCCTAATGTTTTACCACGAAGTTCAGTTCCCGTATATGAAGAACGTTTCCACTCCCCATTTTTCAATGAAGCATAAGCTTGCGGAATGTGGCGCAATAATGAAGCCATCATCGCGAATGTATGTTCAGCTGTTGAAATGGTGTTGCCGTCAGGTGCATTAACCACGACAATCCCGCGTTTTGTCGCTGCGGGGATGTCTATGTTATCAACACCGACACCAGCGCGTGCTATAATTTTTAACCGCGGCATACGGTTCATTAAATCTTCCGAAACCTTTGTTGCACTTCTCACAAGAATTGCATCGATCTGATCAAGTTCGTTTGCAGCTTCCTCTACGGTCTTCTGAATGAGATGAATAGTGGATGCCTCTGAAAGCGGTCCGAGTCCTTCTGGTTTAATGGCGTCTGCTACTAAAATCCGATACACGTCTAAACACCTTCCTAAGGAAAAAATTATCTTAAATTTCAGTTAATTTTACAATTGAAATGCTGATAATGTCAATTTGGCTTATCTGAATGAAAGCGCTTAAACAAATGATTTTCATCTGATCATCCGTTTAATGCGGCGATATAAATAGCTTCGTCTTCTTTTGCGAAAAATTTTTGAATTGTCATATTGTAAATCCGCCATTCGTTTTAAGCCGTTCACTGCGACGATCGATATTCATCCTACATGCATCAAATGAGAAAAAATGCTATCAAAAAAAAGGTATTTCAGATATAATGGGAAGTATAAAAAATTTTATAGGTCTATCTTCGGGGCGGGGCGCAATTCCCCACCGGCGGTGATGAAGGAATTTCTACTTCTAAGCCCGCGAGCCTTACAAGGCAGGATTTGGTGTGATTCCAAAGCCGACAGTATAGTCTGGATGGGAGAAGATGGAGGTTCCTTAGTGCGTTTCAACAGTTATTTGCTGAACGTTTGTTTGATGTAACCTTTAATTTATCCCTTTAATTCCATTGGAATTAAAGGTTTTTTATTGAACATCAACATATTTTGGAATCCTAACCTCTTTTTCAGGTAGATCGGAAAAGAAGGAGAGAGAACTATGAAAAAGAACAAAGTGAAAAAAATGGTCTCACTTGCCATGATGGGAAGCATATCGTATTTATTGATGCTTTTAAATTTCCCGTTTCCAGGATTCCCGCCTTTTCTCAATGTTGATTTTAGCGACATACCAGCACTGATGGCGGCATTGATTTTCGGTCCGATGGCTGGAATTCTAGTCGAGTTCATTAAAAACCTATTGGATTTAGTCATGACAGGGACCTTGACTGCTGTGCCTGTGGGGCATATCGCTAACTTTATAGCCGGAATACTGTTTGTCTTGCCGACTTATTATGTATTTCAGAAAATCAATTCAAAAAAAGGAATGACGTTCGCCTTACTTGCGGGAACAGTTTCCATGGCAGTATTCATGAGCGTATTAAACTATTTTGTCTTTTTACCGGCTTATACCTTCTTTATGGGATGGGATGCCATGTCGGCGCCCGAGTCAAGAAAGTTCGTTACGACGGCAATCTTGCCTTTCAACGTGATTAAAGGCGTGCTCATCACATCTGTATTCATGTTGCTGTTCATTAAATTACAGACATGGATCAATAAGCAAACATTATATAAAAATGCTTAATGGCATTGACGATAGATATGAAAAAACAACCGGATATCCATATCCGGTTGTTTTTTTATGCCTGTTTTTTGGTATGTGCATTGGCCAAAAGAAAAAGCCATTCTCGATTGAAAATGGCTTGTACCTTTATTCGAATTTTAGTGCATCTCCGTCAAATGCCTCGTCAGCAACTTTGATGGAATCCGTAGGGCATCCTTCAAATGCATCCATCATGTCGTCTATAAGTACATCTGGAATTTCAACGATACCCTCGTTATCGTCAAGGGTAACAAATGCGATCCCTTCGTCATCATAATCGTATATATCTGGTGCCGCTGCTCCGCAAGCTCCACAAGCTATGCATGTTTCTTTATCCACAATAGTAAATTTAGCCATGAATATAACCCCTCCTAAGTTGATTAACAACTGATAATCTTTTTATTTCAGATTATTATCTCTTTCTTATTGTAAGACCGAATGCCAAACTTTTCAATAGAAATTGTATTGATAATAACTATCATGTAGCTGAATGTCAACGAAAAACATCGAAATAATTAACTTGGTCCTTTCCATGTTTCGTCATTTAGTCACATAATTTCCGTTGTATTCATCAATAATAACGGCGGTTTTTGCAGATTTTTGTTACAATGGGTTTATTGGTTAAATGAAACAAGGATGTGAGTCCCATGAATAATTATCTACAGGCCATCATTCTATATGCGATAAAAAAATTTCAAGGTGAGCGCTCCATTTATGCTATATACCATATGCTGCAGGGTAAGAAATCGTCACAAACCATCCAAGATGCCCACTTATTCGGGTTAACGGATATTTTTGGGACAATACCTCGATTTACCCGTCAGCAATTAAATCAAAACATTGAACATTCGCTTAAGCATGACTTGATCAATTTAACGGATAAACCAGATGCTTATGAAATTAGTTTGCAAGGTGAACGAATGTTGGTCGATTACTTTAAAAATAATCCTTTTCCGGAGTATTTAAATGGTTGGAAGTATCACAATATCACCCCTGTTTTTTGGGGAAGGTTAAACTTACTCATTCAAACCATATCCCATATTGTCCACAATGAAAGACGTTTTTATCCGATACAACGAAATCCCAAAATCCAATTCTTCGTAAAGGAATTTTTACATGCCAATCGTCAGGATCGAGCGTTTATTGCCCAACATCTATATGATGAACTGGTATCCCTTTTAGAAGATCAAAGTGATATGAAACGAGACATTTTCATTTTGAAATTGACCGGGATAAACAGGATTGGACTAACGTTTGAACAGATTGCAAAAAGAAAAAATGCGGAAGAAGAGTATGTTCGCTATACATTCCTTGACTCATTGCATCAAATGCTTGCAGAAATGGAAACGGGTAGTGACTACCCTCTCTTATCCTCATTAACCAATGATTGGAAAAGAAGTGGTAATCCTCATTTGACACAATCTACAAAGACTACTTTACGATACATCCAGGAAGGGAAAAACCTCGGTGAAATAGCTGGTATCCGCAGATTGAAAGTCAACACCATCGAAGATCACCTCGTAGAAATTGTTTTATCGGAAAAAGATTTTCCGATTTCCGATTATGTGTCAATCGAGGATGAGAGGGAAATAACTGAAGCGATTAAGAAACTTGGTACAAAAAAGCTTAAAGCTATCAAGCAGATGGTCGATAATAAACAAATAAGCTTTTTTCAAATAAGACTTGTACTTGCGAAAATAGGTGAGAGATGATGAACATGGAACGAGTCCTCAAAGAAAAATTCGGTTTTGATGAATTTCGTCCTGGACAGAAGGAAGTGGTTGAATCATTGATGTCCGGCCGTCATACATTAGCGATGCTCCCAACCGGGTCAGGTAAATCATTATGTTATCAGCTGCCGGCTTATCTGGTAAATAAGACTGTCATAATTGTATCCCCGTTATTATCTTTAATGCAGGATCAAGCGGATCAGCTGAAGATGAGCGGCGAAAAAAGTGTATTGACCCTCAACTCTTTTTTGACGCTTAATCAAAAAAGGAAAGCTTTCGATAGGTTACATAGTTACCGTTTTATCTTTTTATCTCCTGAAATGCTGAGCATCGATGGTGTGATAAAATCCTTGAAATCCATAGAAATAGGCTTGTTCGTCATAGACGAAGCACACTGCATTTCACAATGGGGGTACGATTTCCGTCCGGATTATTTGAATTTAGGAGAAGTGAGGCGTGAACTGAATGATCCGTTGACGCTTGCCCTGACGGCAACTGCAACCGATGAGGTCCGGAGGGACATCGTTGTTAAACTTAACATTGGGCAGGCCGAGGAAATGGTCTCATCCGTTGATCGTGAAAATATTGCCATTATTATCGAGCGAATGTTCAGCTATGATGAGAAGCTAGCCCGTGTGCTGGAGCTTGTCAGGAAATTTACCGGAAGCGGAATTATTTATTTTTCCTCTAAAAAAGTGGCGGAATCAGTCGCTGGTTTTTTACAGGATAACGGGATCGATAGTGTCAATTATTATCACGGTGGAATGGAGCAGGAACAAAGGATGCTCATTCAGCAGCAATTCATTTCCGGCCAGTTGAAAATCATATGCGCAACAAGCGCTTTTGGAATGGGTGTGAATAAATCGGATGTCAGATATGTTATCCATTTTCATATCCCGTCCACGATGGAAGCATATCTTCAGGAGATTGGCAGGGCGGGGCGAGACCGGAAACAAAGTGTGGCTGTCTTATTATATAGCGAAGGGGATGAAGGGCTTCCCCTTCATTTGATGGAGCAACAGTTGCCTACGGATTCGCAAATCGATGGTGTATGTTCTTTCCTTAATGAATCACAAAAGAATCTGGCGAATTTGACCCCCTCAGAAAAAGAGCAGCTGTCGCAATCCTTTTCGTTGAACGAAATCCAGCTCCGTTTTTTTACCCAGTTTATTATGGGCAATAACCAGGATCAAGTGGCAGAGATGAAAGAGTATTGTCAAAAGAGGAAAACCAGTAATCAAGAAAAGCTGCATAAATTCCTTCACTGGATATATGCACAGGAATGTCGCCGTTCAGGGATACTGGACTATTTTGGAGAAAAGCATCGGGAAGCGAACCCCATCTGCTGTGATATCTGTGGGATGGATGCCGAAAAAATGGCTGATGTATGGCCGGAAGTAAAGGTGGATCCGGCTAATACCTTTTCCACTTGGAAAAAGGAATTGGCTTATATCTTACTAAAGAAGGAAAATGGCAATGAAAAATAAGCAAGCTGAATTAATTAAACAACTTACAGATAAACAGTTGCTATATAATTTGTTTCTTACACAAATTATTCTCTTAACGTTAGCCATCTTTTTAGGTATTATTTTATTTAAAGACCGTTCTGCTTTTTTCGACTTATTTATCTTTGGGGACCTGAACATTTTGCTGATTGGTGTTCCTGCTGGAGTCATTGTCGTGTTAATTGACATATTGCTTATGAAAGTGACACCATCTTCCTATCAGGATGATGGCGGTATTAACGAACGCATTTTCAGTAATTTGTCATACCCGATGATTTTTGTCGTAGCTTTAGTGGTAGCGGTAAGTGAAGAAGTATTATTCCGGGGAGTGCTGCAAACACATTTTGGTTTGCTTCTTACGAGCCTCATTTTTGCAGCCGTTCATTATCGTTACCTTTTTAATTGGTTTTTATTTTTAAATGTATTGGTTTTGAGCTTCTTTATCGGGTTTCTATTTGAAATGACTAATAATATCATCGTGACGATTACGGCCCACTTTTTGATTGACTTTATCCTTGGTATTTTAATCAGGAACAAAAAGCAAAGAGGGTTTAGCAAGAAAGGGGGTGACTTGAATGAGCCGGGTGCAAAAGAATGAAAAAGAAAATGATCAGGCTGGTGAACTTCGTTCGCGAATTGAACGCCAGAAGGCTAAGTCATCATTGCCCAAACGGAGCAAAGTCCATCAGAATAAAAAGAAAAAAAGTAAAGTGAAGATTAAACTTCCAATGATACAATTATTAGCGTTATTTTTCATTTTGCTTCCAATTGGATTTTACAGCCTTTATACATATTTTCAGGATAGGCCTTTACCTGTTACTAAAAGTGACCAAGTCGTCTTAAAAGAGGAAGATATAGAATCGATTCCAACTACAGCAACGGCAGAGGACTTAAAGGAAAAAGAGTCGGCAAAGGCTGAAGCGGAGAAAGAAAAAGAAGAAGCTGAGGCTAAAGCCAAAGCGCAGCAGGAAGAAGCTAAGGAAAAAGCCAAGGCACAGCAAGAAGCTGAGGAAAAAGCCAAGGCACAGCAAGAAGCTGAGGAAAAGGCCAAAGCGCAGCGAGAAGCTGAGGCTAAAGCCAAAGCGCAGCAAGAAGCTGAGGAAAAGGCAAAGAAAGCAGCAGCAGAAAAGAAAAATGTACAAGCCGCTAAACCGGATAAAGAGGGATACAAAGTTGTCTTACATACTGTTCAAGGTGAAGAAACATTATTTCGCATTTCCATGAATTACTACAAATCACAGGAAGGGATTGCTCTGATCAGGGAGTGGAATGGGCTGAATGGCAATGAAATTTCCAAAGGTCAGGTATTGAAAATTCCAATCAAGAAATAATGAAAAGGCACCTTTAGAAAAAATCAAGTTTTTAAATCCTTCTATTTCAAAACAAAAAAGACTTTAGGCAACAGGAGTTCTACCTTAATGTTAAAACAAAGTTGATTGGAGCGGGTGTTCGAGAATCCTGCGGGAAAAGCGCGTCCAAGGGAGACCCCGCAGGCGCAGTGGGGCCGAGGGCGGACCGCCCGCGGAAAGCGAGTGCCTGAAGTGAAAATCAACATTCAAATTTTAAAAACCTAAAAAAGCTGGAGACAAACTCAATTATTATCGAGTTTGTCTCTAGTCTGACCCTGTCTTTATAGGCAGGGTATTTTTAATATTGTTCAACTTGGTTAAGTATGAAAGCAATAGTGACAGGTACATTATCATTTTTTCCTCTACTCTTTCATATCATGATTTGAAAGAGCAGAGGAGGAAATGCGATGGAATCGACAATCATTTTACTGGATGAGAAAACGGATCAAGCAACAAAACAAATGCTTCAAAATGTCGTGGATCGGAAGAAAAAATTCGAGGCACTTAAAAAGAAGCATCTTCAAAGCTTGTGGGCAACCATGATTGTTGCTGTCCTTTTTATGATTTATCTTTATTTTTATATCGTTGTACCTTATTCCTATTCCTTTTTCAGCATGTTTAGTGTTTTCGTCGACCATTTTAGCCATTTCCTTTTTTTGGCGGCAGCAATTGGTCTATATGGATATATGGTTTTAATTAAAAAAAAGCTAGATAAAGCTGAAAAGGAGTTTCAACTGCTACGCTGTGAAATCATTAATAAAAGTAAGCAATTGTGGGAAAAAGAGGAAGAATGGAAAAATCGCCATAAGGTTTTTGAAATGATGAAGAAGAATTATGATATTAACTTATATCATGAAAATAAATGATGGTTGCTTTAAATCATATTTAATTGCGGGTAATACCGTTTTATGGTTATATGAAAGTACGTTTGGATAAGGATGGAAAGAAGGTTTAACGAAGATGTTATGGTTATCTGGATTATTTTTAATCATCATCCTGCTGTCATTTGCCACGATCTTTTACATGTGGCGTACGGCTATGCAAGATAGGGTGATTTCTCAAGACCTATATTTTAAAGACTTTCCTGAAGACTTTGGCGATGTGCGGATTTTTTTTATATCCGATCTTCATCGGCGGATCGTTGCGGATAAATTGATTGAGGAAACAGGTGACAAGGCAGATTTGGTGATAATCGGCGGTGACATTAGGGAAAGCGGGGTTCCCTTAGAACGTGTGGAAAAAAATTTATTAAAACTAAAAGAACTTGGTCCCCTTTATTTTGTTTGGGGTAATAATGATTATGAAGGGGACTTCCATGAACTGGATGCGACTCTTTTGAAACATGGGGTGAAAATCCTTGATAATACAGCTGTTTCTTTTGAGTCTCAGAATGGCAGCAAAATCGCTCTTCTGGGCATTGATGATATATCGGAAGAACGTGATAGGCTTGACCTTGCCCTGTCGGATTGCGGGAATGAAGATTTCCGGATTTTGGTGAGCCATAATCCATTGGTCAAGAAACAGTTGACTCCGGAACACCATATTAGTCTTGTCCTGTCAGGTCACACCCATGGCGGGCAGATTCGCCTATTCGGATTCGGGCCCTATCAGATCGGAAGTGTTAAAAAAGAGGGGGAATGTATATATATGACGAGTAATGGCTATGGGACAAGCGCAGTGCCTTTAAGGCTTGAAGCTAAGCCTGAAACGCACCTCTTCACCCTGAAAAGGGGGACAGACACTGAAATAGGCGAAGCTGTGGAAAAAACCTATTAGGCTGCTTTTAAGCGAGCATACCGGGATTTTACAGACCTTGAAAAATCCACTATAATTTCATCAAATGATCGTACAGTTATTGGAGGCCTTGTAAAACCATGCAAGAAGGTAAATATAATATAAAGGCAGTTTCAAAACTGCTGGACATTCAGTCGGGAACCCTTAGGGCTTGGGAAAGGCGCTATAAATTTATCGAACCTATCAGGAATGAATCGGGGCACCGGCTGTATACTGAAAAACACCTGCAAATCCTTAAGTGGCTCATTACTAAAACAAAGCAAGGTTTTACAATAAGCCAAGCCGTTTCTCTTCTCGAAAGTACTGGCACCCTAGCGCCTGGAGTTCCTGAAACGAACCGTAAGGATGAACAAGCGATTAAGTTATCGGATGAATTAATCGAAGCTCTATTGAATTTCAATGAAAATAAAGCCCATATGCTGATAAGCCAAGCATTCAGTATGTATACAATCGAACAAACCATAGTGGATGTACTCGGTTCAATATTGGTTCAGATTGGGGATAAGTGGGAAAGGGGAGAAATTACTTCCGCTCATGAACACTTTGCGTCGAACATAATAAAATCCAGGATCAGTTCGGTTATGCATACAATTCCGACTAATGGTTTTCTTCCGAAAGCCCTTACCGTTTGTGCTCCCGGTGAAAAACATGAATTTGGACTATTAATCTTCACCATTTTTTTGAAGCGGAAAGGGTATGAAACCATTTATTTAGGAGAATCCATTGCTGATAAGGACCTTTTCACCGTTTTAAACATCATTAAGCCCTCTTACCTATTCATGTCATGTTCACTGAAAGAGAATCTTGCTGGAACATTTAAGCTTGTTGAAGCGTTAATAAAGGATTTTCCGGATTTGAAGGTGGGTATTGGCGGTGCGGCTTTGAGCCTTATTTCTGAAGAAGACCGAACTGCCTTCAGCGGAGTCTTAATGGGGGACACGCAATCGAAATGGGAGGAGTGGCTGAAGGGTTAGCGACGGCCGTCTTAGGAGAAATAATGGATATGCACCCTGCGACCAAGGCTTCATATGATGTATGAAGATGGTAACCAGGGGGCATTTTTTTATGAAGCTGGAACGATTAACTAATAATAAAATCAAGATTTTTTTGACCCTTGATGATTTAATTGATAGAGGCATAACGAAAGAAGATATTTTAGGGAATTCCTTAAAGGTCCACAAGCTATTTCAGGATATGGTCGAAGAAGCGTGCGAAGAACTCAGCTTTAAAATGAGTGGCTCCATTGCAATCGAAATTTTCTCCTTGCCTGCACAAGGGTTGATAATCATTGTGACAAAGGAAGAAGAGGAACTATTGGCAGACGAAGAGGAATTTTTGGATTTACAGGTGAAAATTGATGACTTCCCCCATATTCTTTATGTTTTCGATGACTTTGAAGATATCGTCCAATTATCTCATAGATTATCTTTTCAAGGTTTGCTTAAAAGTACCCTTTATCATTTTGAGGGTAGATACTATTTACTTATCGAAAATGTTAAAGACACGACATATGACACGGTCATATCTCTAGCGGCTGAGTATGGCCATGCATCTACATTGACACTCAGCCGCATCAATGAATATGGAACATGTATAATCGAAAATGAAGCGATACATGTTTTGCTCACACATTTTAGCTGACGTAAGACAAATGAGACAAGGCAGCCGCATTACGGTGAAAAAATGTGGTTTGCCTTTTTTTGTGTCAACTTTCGGCCGAACAAGATATACGGTAAAAGAGTAAGAAAGCAGTTGATATGATAACGTTTTCATTTTTAGAATATTTCCAACTTTTAATTTCCCATTTTTACTCTTGCATAAATGTAACGAAGGTGTATACTAGCACATGAAGAGGACTATTTGTACATTATAATTTTATATACGGATGAGATTTTCTAGGAGGTACTTTTAATGGAATCGGCAAAAGGCAATAGCCATGTAAATGAAGAAGAAAAACACGACGTACTGAGGTCAACCCAAACTGTAATACATAAAGCTTTGGATAAGCTGGGTTACCCGGAAGAAGTTTTTGAGCTGTTGAAGGAACCTTTGCGTTTATTGACGGTGAAGATACCGGTACGCATGGATGATGGATCGGTTAAAATTTTCACGGGTTACCGTGCACAGCATAACGATGCTGTTGGGCCTACAAAAGGCGGTATCCGTTTTCACCCTAATGTAACGGAACGTGAAGTGAAGGCATTATCCATTTGGATGAGTTTGAAATGCGGCATCGTAGATTTGCCATACGGCGGGGGTAAAGGCGGTATCGTTTGTGATCCTCGTAATATGTCATTCCGTGAGCTTGAAAGACTGAGCCGGGGCTACGTTCGCGCAATTAGCCAAATCGTGGGGCCGACTAAAGATATCCCGGCACCTGATGTGTTTACAAATTCTCAAATCATGGCTTGGATGATGGATGAATACAGCCGTATGGATGAATTCAACTCGCCAGGATTCATTACGGGTAAACCGCTAGTGCTTGGTGGTTCTCATGGCCGTGAATCAGCCACTGCTAAGGGTGTAACGATCTGTATCAATGAAGCTGCCAAGAAACGCGGCATCGATATTAAAGGGGCACGGGTCGTCATTCAAGGTTTCGGTAACGCAGGTAGTTTCTTAGCTAAGTTCATGCATGACGCAGGAGCTAAAGTCATTGGTATTTCAGATGCATACGGTGCACTCCATGATCCTGAGGGATTGGATATCGATTATCTTCTCGATCGGAGAGATAGTTTCGGAACCGTAACGAAATTGTTTAAAAGCACAATTTCAAATAAAGAACTGCTTGAATTGGAATGTGATATTTTAGTTCCGGCTGCAATCGAAAACCAAATCACTGAAGAAAATGCTGCGGATATCAAAGCATCGATCGTTGTCGAGGCAGCTAACGGACCTACAACAATTGAAGCGACACAAATCCTGACGGATCGCGGAATCCTTCTTGTTCCTGATGTGCTTGCTTCTGCTGGCGGTGTAACGGTTTCTTACTTCGAATGGGTACAAAATAATCAAGGGTATTACTGGTCTGAAGAAGAAGTGGACGAAAAGCTGGAAAAAATCCTTGTAAAATCTTTTAATAACATTTATGAACTTGCTCAATCAAGACGCGTTGATATGCGCCTAGCGGCTTATATGATCGGCGTAAGAAAAATGGCTGAAGCTTCCCGCTTCCGTGGTTGGATCTAAAAGGATTCAAATCAGTATTAATATATAGTTAACTCATGTTCATTGCTTTATCATTGAAATGAATTGTAAAAACTCCTATCATGTATTGATAGGAGTTTTTATTTTTAGACGAACGTATCACACATAGTGGATGGAAAGGCAGTGGAGAATAAAGATGAATGTTGAAGAAGTCATTATCATAGGTGGGGGCCCGTGTGGATTGGCTGCTGCGATCGCTCTTAAAGAAGTGGGAATACAGTCCCTGATCATTGAAAAAGGAAATGTGGTTGATTCCATTTACCGTTATCCGACACATCAAACATTTTTCAGTTCGAGTGAAAAACTGGAAATTGGTGATGTCGCTTTTATAATCGAAAACCGTAAACCGGTCCGCAATCAGGCGCTAGCCTATTATAGGGAGGTAGTCAGAAGGAAAGAATTGCGGGTCAATACATTCGAAAAAGTGGAAAAAGTGGAAAAAGTGGAAAAAAGAGAAGATGGCCAGTTTTTGGTCAAGACATCGAAAGGGGAATATACAGCTCTGCATGTGATCATATCGACCGGATACTATGATCATCCTAACTATATGTGCATACCGGGCGAACAGCTCCCTAAAGTGTTTCATTACTTCAAGGAGGGCCATCCCTACTATAATTGTGATGTTACAGTCATCGGTGGCAAAAACTCAAGTGTGGATGCAGCTTTGGAATTGGTCAAATCAGGAGCAAGGGTTTCAGTCCTTTATAGAGGATCGGATTACTCTCCAAGTATCAAACCTTGGATTCTTCCGGAATTCGAATCATTAGTCCGCAATGGAACGATCAAGATGGAATTTAATGCGAATGTCGACAGGATAACGGAAGACAGCGTGATTTATCATGTAGGTGATGAGGAAAAAGTCATTAAAAATGATTTTGTATTTGCAATGACTGGTTACCATCCTGACCATTCCTTTTTAGCTGCAATGGGCATTACTATTGATAAGGAGACCGGAAGGCCTGCATATAACGAGGAAACGATGGAAACGAACGTTAAAGGTCTTTATATTGCAGGAGTTCTGGCAGCCGGAAATAATGCGAACGAAATCTTCATCGAGAACGGCAGGTTTCATGGTGGATTGATTGCCTATCATTTGGCCGTTAAAGAAAAGTGAATGATATGAATGAGGAGCTGTGACCGTATGGAAAAAATATCATTAATAACGACTGGTGGGACTATTGCCAGTAAAGAAACTGCGAATGGGATGTTGGCCTCTGGTGCATTGACTGGCCATGAGTTGGCATCTCTTTGCGAATTGCCCAGCGATATCGAGGTTAAAGTGGTTGATCTTTTCCAGATTTCAAGCATGTCCATGTCCTTTGAGAAAATGCAGCAGCTTCAATCAGCCATACAAAAGGAATTGGAGGATCCTGAAGTTACGGGAATCGTCGTGACACACGGTACGGATACACTTGAAGAAACGGCATATTTCCTTGATGTCACGAGTAAAGATCAACGTCCAATCGTATTAACCGGCTCCCAACGTTCTCCCCAAGAAGTGGGCACCGATGTATATTCCAATCTAAGGAATTCGATATTATGCGCTGCGAGTGATCTTATTAGGGATGTTGGGGTAGTGGTCGTTTTTAATGAGCGGATCTATTCAGCAAAGTATGTCAAAAAAGTGCATGCTTCCAATTTACAGGGATTCGAATCTTTTGGCTATGGATATTTAGGGATAATTGATAATGATGTCGTGAGCATCTATCAGAAACCTTTACATAGGGAGTGTTATGATATTCAGAATCGCATCCCAAGGGTGGATATCATCAAGTGCCATACAGGAGCTGACGGCCTCTTTATTGATGCTGCGGTTGCAAACGGTGCGAAAGGCATCGTGCTCGAGGGTGTAGGAAGGGGACAAGTCACCCCTGTAATGGTAACCTCCATACAAGCTGCAATCGATAAAGGAATAACGATCATCATGACTACAAGTGCAGAAGAAGGAAAAGTGTACCCTGCTTATGATTATGAAGGCAGCGCATTTGATCTAAAACAACGCGGTGTGATTTTAGGCGCTGATTATGACAGCAAGAAGGCACGAATCAAGTTAGCTGTCATGCTGGCAAGCGAAAACCCTATAGATGAGACCTTCTTTAAGTACTGAAGGATTAAATAAAATATGGAAGAGTTGATTCTTGGATTCAGTTTTTCTTCATTCCATGGTACGATTAAGGAAACGAAGATGAAAAGAGGGTCAGCTAATGCTGGTCATGTTGTCAGCGGCCATTGCGCCAGGATTGGCGCTACTGAGCTATTTCTATTTGAAAGATCAATATGAGACCGAACCGATATCGGTTGTGGTCAAAACATTTATATTCGGTGTTTTTCTTGTATTTCCGATTATGTTCATACAGTATGTGCTCGAAACCGAACATATCTTGAATACGGATTTAGCAAATGCTTTTTTATGGGCTGCACTGCTTGAGGAATTCTTCAAGTGGTTCATACTCATTTACGTTATTTATCAGCATGTGGCATTCGATGAGCCTTATGATGGGATTGTTTACGGAGCTGCAGTCTCCCTTGGATTCGCCACAATGGAGAATATTTTGTACCTGCTGGCCAACGGGGTGGAACACGCTTTTCTCAGGGCCGTTCTCCCTGTATCCAGTCACGCTTTGTTCGGTGTGATCATGGGATATTATTTGGGCAAGGCGAAATTTTCGGCTTCGAATAATAGGGTCTATTTATTATTGGCATTGATCATACCAATTTCGTTACATGGGGTTTACGATTATATTTTGGTTTCCCAAAAATTTTGGGTGTACTTTATTATGCCATTCATGATTTATCTATGGTGGTTAGGCATGAAAAAAGTAAAGAAAGCACGTTTGTTGTCTGACTTTCACGCAGAAAAACTTTCACAGAATCATTACCTTAGCAAATGACGAATACTATCAAAAAACGGAGTGCTGGCATATTTTGCCCGCTCCGTTTTTTTTATGTTTGGAATAAAAAAGCCAGTAAAGAAGAAAATAGAATTACATTAATTCAAGAAAAAGAGGAGTGTTTTTGATGAAAGGAATTTCGTCAAAATGGAAATGGCTTTTGCTGTTTTCGTGTATAACTATATGTTTCGCAATTTACCCGGAAACAAGAACAAATGCCTTTTCGAGCCAAGTCATTCAAAAAGGTGCGGTTGGAAATGATGTAATTGAACTGCAGGCACGCCTGCAAAACATCGGTTACTATAAGGGAAAGATTGATGGAGCCTATGGATGGGGCACTTATTGGGCACTTCGAAACTTTCAACAAGATTTCGGGCTTCCAATCGATGGTTTAGCAGGCACTACAACAAAACAGAAGTTGGCGAATGCGTCTAATTTCAATAAAGCATGGGTTCATGAGCAAATCAATAAAGGAAACGAGTTCACCTATTATGGGGGAGTCCCCATTGAAAAACAGGTAAAAGCGAAAGGAACTGGAACTGGAGGGACCGCTACCGGAAAGGCCCCTTCCAAACCAACGACATCTGCCAATCTTCCAGGGGGGTATTCTCAAAACGATATACAACTGATGGCCAATGCCGTTTATGGAGAGGCGCGAGGGGAGCCATATACTGGTCAGGTTGCCGTTGCAGCAGTAATCCTGAATAGGGTGGAAAGTGCTGCATTTCCTAATACCATTTCGGGAGTAATTTTTGAACCTGGGGCGTTTACGGCTGTTGCGGATGGACAGATTTGGCTTACACCGAACGAAAGGGCGAAAGAAGCCGTGGTGGATGCTATCAATGGGTGGGATCCAACCGGTAATGCAGAATATTACTTTAATCCCGATACGGCAACAAGCAAATGGATCTGGTCAAGGGAACAAATTAAAAGAATCGGAAAACATATCTTTTGTAAGTAAAGAGGTGAAGGGAAATGATCAGGAATATAGTGATTGCCCTGCTTGTTGTAGTTGTTGCGGGAACTGCATTCTGGGGTTATCAAGAACATAAGGAAAAAAATGCTGTATTAATAAACGCGGAAAATACGTATCAGCGAGCCTTTCATGATTTAAGCTATCAAGTGGATTTATTGCACGATAAGGTCGGCAGTACTTTGGCCATGAATTCACGTTATTCATTAAGTCCGGCGTTAACAGATGTTTGGCGTATCACTTCCGAAGCCCAAAGTGATGTCGGGCAGTTGCCATTGACCTTGCTTCCTTTTAACAAGACAGAGGAATTTTTATCAAAAATTGCGGACTTCAGTTATAAAACAGCGGTACGGGACCTTGAAAAAGAACCATTGAATGATAAGGAATATGCGACACTGCAATCCTTGTACACACAGGCAGGAGACATCCAGGGCGAGTTAAGGAAAGTGCAGTATCTAGTCCTTAAAAACAATTTAAGATGGATGGATGTCGAAATGGCTCTTGCATCAGGGAAAGAAAATTCGGATAACACGATCATTGACGGATTAAAGACGGTAGAGAAAAAAGTATCTGGGTACGGGGAAACGAATGAGATGAACCCGACTTTTACTTCTGCACAACAGAGGGATGAAAACTTCAAAAATTTGCAAGGTGAAACCATTACGAAAGAAGAAGCAATCGCGACAGCAAAAAACTATGCACACTCAAAAAGCAAAAATTTGAAGGTGAATGTGGAAGAAAACGGAAAAGGTTCCGATTATGGATTTTATAGTGTGAGCATCCTCGATAAAGATTCCGATACTGAATTGAATATGGATTTGACAAAAAAAGGCGGTTACCCTATTTGGTATATCAATAATAGAGATGTGAACAAAACAAATATTGATTTGAATCAAGCCTATACAAAAGCCGAAGCTTTTTTAAAGGAACATGATTTCAGTTCACTTGAATTATTTGAGAGTGCTCAATACGATAATATCGCATTATTGAATTTCGTGACATCAGAAAATGGGGTCAAGATTTATCCGGATTCAGTCAAGGTCAAAATCGCATTGGATGATGGATCCGTTATAGGGTTTTCAGCTGATGAGTATTTAAAATCACATAAAACCAGGGAATTAGGGAATCCGAAAATATCCGAGAAAGAGGCTAAGGACAAAATCAACAGCAACGTAAAAATAATGGAAGAAGGAAAGGCGTTAATCACCAATGATATTGGTGAAGAAGTTCTTTGTTATGAATTTCTCGGTACGATTAAAGACGATACCTACCGTATTTTCATTAATGCAGATACCGGTCAAGAAGAAAAGGTTGAAAAATTAAAGAATTCCGAACCGGTATACGAGAATTTAATTTAAAAGAATCGTCAATCATAAGTTATGGGGAAATGTGCTTAGTCACTTTCCCTTTTTCTTATTTCATGACATAATAACTTCATGATTATTGGATTATATGGGGAATTTCATAGGTAATATTATGTGGTTTCCTCCCTATCGAAAAGGACGTGGACGACGATGTTTAGAATTGGTGATATATTAATGCTCGAACCGAAATACACATCACAGAAGGAAAAGTTCAATTGTATGGTTGTAGAAATGGGGACGGGTTGTTTCTATACGGACTTTCCCATCGATGAAGAGACTGGGAAAATTGCATTCCTTATTGATGGGACACAGTTCAATGTCACATTTTCCAATGAAGAGCAGGCTGTTTATGTATTCGAGTCTGAAGTGCTTGGAAAAGTGAAAGGTAGAATACCCATGATGCAACTATTGCTGTCCGAACCAGAAACGTTTGTTAAATTCCAGCGGAGACAATTCGTGCGCCTGGATGTAACCTTGGATACCGCCATTCATCCAGAACATTCCGAGTTTACCCCTTTTCGTGCATTAACGAAGGATATCAGCGCTGGCGGAGCTTCCATAAGGCTTTTAAAAGGCACTGCTATTCAATCGGTTTCGCAATTATACCTGTGGATGGCGCTTACGATGAAATCAGGTGAGATTCATTATTTAAGGGTAAAAAGCAAAGTCATTCGCGTAACGGAAAAAGAACATGGAAATATGCTGCTGCACGTCCAATTTCTTGAACCTTCAAAAAATGATATACAGACATTAATGAGGTTTATATTTGAAAAGCAGGTGGATTTAAAGAAAAAAGGCTTGCATGTTTAACATGATTGAATGAAAAACAGCGATTCCATCCATACTGCTAATATAAACGGATGGAGGGTGCGGCTTATATGAAAACATTTGAAAGACTATTAATTAAAGTGATCATCATCCAATTGGCCTGCTTATTTTTTTTCCAATTCCTTTTGAGCAGGGAGGACCAAATCTTTGATTTGACCAAGCTCTCGAGGTATGAAGGTGTCAACAGCAATAATTATACGAAAATCATTGAAACATTCAATGGAACCCATAAGTAAAAGCGGTGATCCGCTTTTTTTTGTAAGAAGATTTTCAATAAAAGGATAACTTATGATGGCTGTAGGGATCAAAAAAGAACAAAGGTGATTTTAAACGTAGACATCCCTTTTATTAATGATTTTCCCGCTAGTTGTGATAAAATGAAAAGGTACTAAATAATCAGCATGATTGTAGGATTCTTGGGAGGATTTATGAAAAAAAAATTATCAGTCGCAATCGATGGACCAGCTGCTGCTGGAAAAAGCACGGTTGCTAAAATTGTTGCAGAAAAGTTCAATTACATATATGTGGATACAGGGGCAATGTATAGGGCCATTACCTATAAGGCCCTTAATCAAAAGATTCTTCTTGATGATGAACAAGCATTATCAGAAGTTCTCATCAATACGGAAATCGAATTAAGACCAAGTGAAAATGGGCAGTTGGTGTTCTTGGATAACGAGGACGTGACAGCCCAAATCAGGAACAATGAAGTGACTGGTTCCGTTTCGGAAGTGGCCAAGCACCGGAGCATCCGGGAGGAATTGGTTCGCAGGCAGCAAATCCTTGGTGAAAATGGCGGTGTCGTCATGGATGGCAGGGACATCGGTACGCATGTGTTACCAAACGCCGAAGTAAAGGTATTTCTAATCGCTTCTGTGGATGAAAGGGCACAGCGGAGGCATCAGGAAAATATATTGAAAGGTTTTCCATCAGATATCGAAAAATTAAGGGAAGAAATCGCAACAAGGGACAAGCTGGATTCCGAACGCGAGGTTTCGCCACTGAAAAAGGCAGCGGATGCTATCGAAATCGATACGACCTCATTATCGATTCAGGAAGTCGCAGAAAGCATCATGTCTTTAATAGAAGAGAGGAAAAGATGACATTGGATTTTTACACATTTGCCAAAAACATCGTAAAAGGCGTTTTAACGCCTTCGTTTAGGGTTAAAGCACTCGGAAAGGAACATATCCCTAAAGAGGGCGGGGTATTGATCTGTGCCAATCACATTGATAATTTGGATCCGCCCGTAGTTGGCATGACGTCTCCAAGGGATATTCATTTCATGGCGAAAGAAGAGTTGTTTCATGCACCTGTTTTAAAGGGTATATTACCAAGAGTAAATGCATTTCCCGTGAAACGCGGCAATAGCGATCGGGAATCCCTTAGAAAAGGCTTAAAGCTTTTGAAGGAGGGCAAGGCGATTGGTCTTTTTCCCGAGGGAACCAGAAGCAAGACCGGTGAATTGGGAGAAGGTTTGGCGGGTGCCGGATTTTTCGCGTTGCGGTCTGATGCCGTTATCATACCGTGTGCAATCATCGGCCCATATAAATTTTTACGTCCATTGAAGGTCGTTTACGGTCCTCCAATAAATTTTACCGAATATCGTGAACAGAAAATATCAGCCGATGAAGCCACCAGGATCATCATGGAGCATATTGGGAAATTGATTTCCGAGCATAAATAGTCCTTCATACTTGACAATTTTCTGATTTTGTTAGAATTTATAAAATAAGGGTATTGTTCCTTATTGCCGATGAAAAGGAATATAACTTTATTACTCTAAAAAAAACTGTTTTTATCTTTATTAGGAAAGTGTTTTTATTGAACCACTTTAAATAAAATATGTGGCCGATGAAGAGGAAATTTGCTGATCAGTCATGGGTTAAGGAGGAGTTAGTAATGACAGAAGATATGAACCAAGTAGAAGTGAACGATTACAAAGTTGGGGATCAAGTTAAAGCAACCGTTTCAAAGGTAGAAGAAAAACAGGTCATTGTCGATGTGGAAAACAGCAAAACTGATGGAATCATACCTATCAGTGAGCTTTCAAGCCTGCATGTCGAAAAGGCGTCAGATGCCGTTTCGGAAGGTGATGCATTGGAGCTGGAAGTCATTAAAGTCGAAGAAGAAGCTCTCATTCTATCAAAACGTAAAATTGACGCTCTTAAGGCATGGGATGACCTGGAATTGAAATTTGAAAATGGAGACGTATTTGAGGCTGAAGTTAAAGATGTCGTCAAAGGCGGGCTTGTCGTAGATCTAGGCGTACGTGGTTTTGTTCCAGCTTCTCTAGTAGAAGACTATTTCGTTGAAGACTTTTCTGATTACAAAAACAAAACTTTAACATTCAAGATCGTTGAGCTTGAGAAAGACAAAAATCGCTTAATCCTCTCACATCGGGCTGTGGTCCAGGACCAAAAGGAAAAGCAAAAAGCAAATGTCTTGGATAAGATTGAAAGCGGGCAAGTGCTTGAGGGTGTGGTCCAAAGGATTACCGATTTTGGTGCGTTCGTGGATATTGGTGGCGTAGACGGCCTTGTCCACATTTCACAGCTTTCCCATCAGCATGTCGACAAGGCATCCGATGTCGTTTCTGAAGGGGATAATGTGCAGGTGAAAGTGCTATCCATCGATCGTGATAATGAAAGGATTTCACTTTCCATCAAGGATACCCTTCCTGGACCTTGGGCAGGAATTGCAGAAAAAGCTGCCAAAGGCTCTACACTGGAAGGTATCGTCAAACGCCTTGTTTCTTTCGGTGCATTCGTGGAAATTTTTCCAGGCGTAGAAGGGCTTGTCCATATATCACAAATTTCACACAAGCATATTGCCACACCGCAAGAAGTACTTAAAGAAGGCCAGTCTGTCGAAGTGAAAGTGCTCGAAGTCAATGAAACGGATCAGCGTTTATCATTGAGCATCAAGGAACTTGAAGAACCTCAATCCAATTACAACACATCAGATTATGAGATGCCTGAAGAATCGAAGGGTTTTCAGCTAGGTGAAATGATCGGTGATCAATTGAAAAAACTAAAATAAGATAATAATGGTGATGGCCTTGGAGAGAAAACAACGAAAATTAGATCATATAGAATTTGCGCTTAAGACAGGACAGCAGCATCAAACCGGACTAGAAGATATTTCGTTTATTCACCAAAGCTTACCAGGTATTTCCTTGAATAATGTGAACCTCACAGCAGAAGTTGGCGAACTTGAATTAAGTTCGCCAATTTTTATAAATGCCATGACCGGAGGCGGAGGCCCTGAAACGGAAAAATTGAATGGTGACCTAGCCATTGCTGCAAGGGAAACGGGAATCGCCATGGCGGTAGGATCGCAAATGGCAGCCATCAAGGATCCTAGCCAGCAAGCTTCTTTCAAAGTTGTAAGGAAGGAAAATCCTGATGGTGTGTTGATTGGTAATCTCGGTGGTGAAGCAACAGTCGAACAGGCTAAGCGGGCAAGCGAAATGATCGGGGCCGATGCCCTTCAAATACATATTAACGTCATCCAAGAATTGACGATGCCTGAAGGGGACAGGGATTTTGCGGGTACCCTTTCGAGAATAGAAAAAATCAATAAAACGATCGGAATCCCTGTCATCGTAAAAGAAGTTGGATTTGGGATGAGTATGGAGACGGTGCAGCAATTACATTCCGTAGGTGTTTCAATCATTGATGTAGGCGGGTTTGGCGGAACGAATTTTGCTAAAATCGAGAATGAAAGACGTGCAAAAATACTCGGATACTTTAATGAATGGGGCATCCCGACAGCCGCGTCGATTGTCGAAGCGGTAAATGTTTCACCACAGCTTTCAGTCATAGGGTCGGGTGGCATTCAAAGCCCTTTGGAAATTACAAAAAGCCTGGCGCTAGGAGCAAGAGGTGTCGGATTGGCCGGACATTTCCTCAAGCTATATAAAGAGTTGGGCTTGGAACAATTGATTAAAGAAATACATTACATACATGAAGATTTAAAGGTCATCATGACTGCACTCGGATGCGGTAATATCTCAGAGCTAAGAAAATCGAAATTGGTCATCAAAGGAAATACCTATCATTGGTTATCTCAAAGAGGCATTGATTGTTCGGCATATGCTAAATGAATGACCACAAAAAGGAAGCATCTCATTGAAACGAATGGAGATGCTTCCTTTTTGTTCATGGATAGACTTAACTATTCCTTTTTCGTGCCTTTTCAGGGCTTTCCATACTTGTTGCCCCTTTATGACCCAGTGATTGGTCCCTGTCGGACTCCACCCGTTTACTTTCTCTCAATTTCTTCTCTTGTCGATCTTTTCCCATGTTCACACCTCCTTTTTACATGATAGGGGGAAGGTTTCCTCATTAAATGCCGTGCTTAACGTTTATACTTTGAATAAACAAGCCATAATGTTCCTTAAAGGGGGGACGCTGCATGGATGGAATTATATTTTATTGGATTTCATGGATAGTTTGGGTCATTGTCATGTATTTTATTCCGAAAACGGTTCCCTTTCGTTTTGATTTTCTTTTTCATCTATTAGCCGTAATGGTATTAGCGGGCTATAAACTGGAGGCTCCGTTGGTTTCCGTGCATTTGAGCGGACCGTATCTTTTCTTTATTCTGTGTGTGTATATTAGGAAGAAATCAATCATCAAGATGATGGAACTGATCAGCGGAAGTCTTATTATCACTCTCGCTTATGCGAGTTTTCAACTTTTTTCTTTACTTGATCCGATATGGCTCATAATGAAACCCTCTTATCTTTTGTGTATTTTCCTGAATTATCTTATATTATTACTTTTTAAAAATTGGAAACATCGATTGTTCGTCCTTTTAATTGGGATGCTGCTGGGAGATATCATATATTCCGGATTACTTGCTTACCACTCTTTACCTTATGTGGCCCTTGCTTACGCATGGCATGATAATGCCGTGCTGGTATTGGGAGCAAACATACTGTGGAGAATGTTGGAACTGGTTGGCCAATACATTTATACAATTTCCCATTCGAGATTTTTATCAAAACAAGGAAAAGAGAATTTTAATCAATGAGTATGGAGAAAATTAAAATGGGGTATTAGCTGTTTTATCAAAAGGCAGAAATATAAATGGAACCAATTGGAATTGGAAGGCTTTTATTCATACAATCATTGTTGATTGGCGAGAAATTTGTTACTATAGGATAGTTAGAGGTCTGTAGATAAATCGTAAAATGCTCTAAACAATTAAAAAGGAAGCCGTATGCCGAAGCTTTCTTCATTTTTTGGGGCTGTTTAGAATCATGTTTTAGCATGCAGAGGGTTCAGCTTCATGTCACCTAAGGAACCGGGGCGTCAAGTGGACAAACCGTCCGTGAATACCTGATGAGTTTAACTGAACATCAGTTGGGATTATTCTTACTGATGAAAGATTCCTTTAAATGATGATGAATACAACCTTTTCCTTTAAAAGGAAATTATGAAAATCAATAATGCAAAGCAACCGTAATAAATGCATTCATGAATTTCGTGACTTTGACAGAGATATAGTAGCAGAAAGGGTGAATAGCAATGCCAAAACCGGTAATTGCGATAGTCGGTCGTCCGAACGTGGGAAAATCGACAATCTTTAATAGAATAGTTGGAGAACGGGTTTCGATTGTCGAAGACGTTCCTGGAGTGACCCGGGACAGGATTTATAGTTCGGGTGAATGGTTGACACATGATTTCAACATTATTGATACAGGTGGAATTGATATCGGTGACGAGCCGTTCCTAGAACAAATTCGCCAGCAGGCTGAAATTGCCATTGACGAAGCTGATGTGATTATTTTTATGACGAATGGTCGTGAAGGTGTAACGGCAGCTGATGAAGAGGTCGCAAAGATACTCTATAAGTCAAGAAAGCCGGTTGTCCTTGCGGTAAATAAAGTCGATAACCCAGAAATGAAAGATCAAATTTATGATTTCTATGCGTTAGGTTTTGGCGATCCATTCCCGATTTCCGGGTCTCATGGACTTGGTCTTGGTGACCTTCTGGATGAAGCGGCTAAACATTTCCCTAAATTCGACGGCCCGGATTATGCTGATGATGTCATTAAATTCAGTTTGATTGGAAGACCGAACGTAGGTAAATCTTCTCTGGTCAATGCATTGTTAGGTGAAGAACGCGTCATTGTCAGTGATATTGAAGGTACGACTCGTGACGCGATTGACTCTCCGTATAAGTACAATGGCAAAGAGTATGTCATTATTGATACAGCAGGGATGCGGAAAAAAGGCAAGGTGTATGAAAGTACGGAAAAATATAGCGTACTTCGTGCATTAAGGGCAATTGAACGTTCAGACGTTGTTCTTGTAGTCCTGAACGCCGAAGAAGGAATTCGTGAGCAGGATAAGAAAATTGCAGGATATGCCCATGAAGCGGGTAGGGCGGTCATCATCGTCGTCAATAAGTGGGATGCCATCGAGAAAGATGAAAAAACGATGAAGGATTTTGAAGAAAAGATCCGGGCTCATTTCCTGTTCTTGGATTATGCGCCAATCATTTATCTTTCTGCCTTAACGAAAAAACGGACACATACCTTAATACCGGTCATTGATCAGGCTAGTGAGAATCATGCTATCCGGGTTCAGACAAATGTATTGAATGAAGTGGTAATGGATGCCGTGGCAATGAATCCGACACCGACTCATAATGGAAACCGTTTGAAAATTTACTATACGACACAGGTAGCCATCAAGCCGCCAACTTTCGTCGTATTCGTTAACGATCCGGAGTTATTGCATTTCTCATATGAGAGATTTTTAGAAAATCGAATTAGGGATGCCTTTGGTTTTGAAGGAACACCAATACGAATTTTTGGACGCCAGAGAAAATAGTAAAGGTGGTTATACCGTGGTAAAAGAAAAAGAAAGTATCGCAGTGATTGGAGCTGGGAGCTGGGGGACTGCTTTAGCGCTTGTAATCGCTGATAACCAGCATGAAGTAAGATTATGGGGACATAATCAGAATCAAATCAATGAAATCAATCAAAATCATACGAATGAAAAATACTTGCCTGGGATTGATTTGCCTTTGGGGATTAAAGGTTATTCTTCCATTAAGGAAGCATTGGCAGGGATTGAAATAATAATCTTGGCTGTTCCGACAAAAGCCTACCGGGAAGTGCTTGGTCAGATTGAAGAGGCTCATGATAAACCATTGACAATCGTTCATGTGAGTAAGGGAATTGAACCTGATTCCCTGCTTCGTATATCGGAAATGATTGAAGAAGTCTCTTCGTCAGAATGGCTTAAGGATATAGTGGTTCTTTCAGGACCGAGCCATGCAGAAGAAGTCAGTTTACGTCACCCGACAACAGTTGCCGTTTCCTCAAAGAATATGAAAGCTGCCGAAAGGGTTCAGGACATCTTTATCAATAATAATTTCCGTGTATATACGAATCCGGACTTGATTGGTGTTGAAATCGGAGGGGCTTTAAAGAACATCATTGCTTTGGCTGCCGGCATCACGGATGGTTTAGGCTATGGGGATAATGCCAAGGCTGCATTAATGACTCGAGGGTTGGCTGAAATATCCCGTCTAGGGGTGGCTATGGGGGCTAACCCACTAACGTTTTCAGGTTTAGCTGGGATTGGCGACTTGATCGTCACTTGTACAAGCGTTCATTCCCGTAATTGGAGAGCTGGGAATATGCTTGGTAAAGGGCAAAAGCTTGAAGAAGTTTTGGAAAACATGGGGATGGTCGTTGAAGGTGTCAGAACCACTAAAGCCGCCTATCAACTAGCCCAAAAGTACGAAGTGAATATGCCGATCACCGAAGCCCTGTACGATGTTTTATTCAATGGGGAAGAAGTGAAAAAGGCAGTTGACCTTTTGATGAATCGTTCAAAAACGAATGAGATGGAAGAACTTTTTAACATATTGGATAGCAGGCAGCAGGATTAATCCCCAATCTGTTGATTTTCATAAAAGAATTTCATTAAATTAGGCATTTGATGATGCGCCTTGCCGTGTATCAGCATACAATGCAACGAAAGTAAACTAGTAATTTGACCTCGGCACGGGGGATTTAGTCAAATGAGCAGAAGATATCTAAATATCTTCTGCTTTTTTTTATGGGCAAAAAATCTTCTGTTTATGAATAATTGAATAGATTATTCAAATTTGCATAAATCATTCTACATATTTCCTTGTTTTTTGTTAAAAATCGACCCTTTTTTTTTGGTATGAAAATTGCGAAGTGTAATATGACCAAAAAATTTTAAGGGGAGGCGAGAAAAGTTTGTTACTATTTTCTCGCTTAAAAAGGAAGGGGAATGATACATGCAAACAGGTAATCTGAAAAGGTCTTTAAACTTGTGGCATATCGTATTGCTCGGTGTTGGATATATGACGCCGATGGTTGTTTTTGATACATTCGGGATAGTTTCCGAAAAAACCGGGGGGCATGTGCCGACCGCTTATATCATTGCTCTTTTGGCAATGTTGTTTACAGCAGCCAGTTATGGAAAAATGGTTAAAATATATCCGCAGGCAGGTTCATCCTATACGTACACACAAAAAACGATCAGTCCGCATTTAGGCTTCCTTGTCGGGTGGTCTTCGTTACTTGACTATTTATTTTTACCGATGGTGAACGGCATTTTGACAAAAATATACTTAACTGCTCTTTTTCCGGAAGTATACCCGTGGATTTGGGTGGTGGCATTTGTCCTTTTAATGACAGTCATTAACTTATTCAATGTTAATTTTGCGGCCAACTTTAATAGCTTCCTTGTTTTTTTTCAAATGTTGGTCATCGTCATTTTTGGCGTACTTGTCGTTAAAGGAGTCATGGGTGGAGAAGGGACTGGAGAGGTCTTGTCGGTTCAGCCATTCATCGGGCCCCATATGGAAGTCTCGACGCTCATAACTGGTGCTACAATCCTTTGTTTTTCTTTTTTGGGGTTTGACGCAGTCACTACTTTATCGGAAGAAACACCGAATCCATCCAAAACGGTCCCCCGGGCCATCTTTTTGACTGCCCTGATCGGAGGGGTTTTATTCGTGACAGCATCATTTTTTACACAGTTATTTTTCCCGGATGTTTCCCGTTTTAGCGATCCTGAAGCAGCTTCTCCGGAAATTGCCCTTTTCGTGGGCGGGAAGTTATTTCAGGCATTCTTTCTTGCAGGAACCTTATGCGGTACCCTTGCCTCCGGTCTTGCATCTCACGCTAGTGTTTCTAGGTTGCTATATGTCATGGGGCGTGACCAAATGATCCCGAAAAAACTATTTGGGTTTGTCCACCCCAAGTACAACACGCCATTTTTTAATGTCATTTTTGTCGGGTCGATATCACTGGTTGCCTTATTCCTTGATTTGGTTACGGCCACTTCCCTCATAAACTTTGGGGCATTAATCGCTTTTACCTTCGTGAATATTTGCGTAATCGTCCATTCGATAAGAAACAAAAGCTTCAGAACGATTAGAGGTTTTCTTTCAACTATTCTGTCCCCGGTTTTAGGCGCGGCTTCAGTCTTCATCCTTTGGCTTAATCTCGAGATGAGTTCCTTGATTTTAGGAATAGTCTGGGCGGTAATTGGGATTGGTTATCTTCTGTATCGGACCAAATGGTTTACGGAATCCCCTCCGCTATTTCATTTTGAAAAAGCACAGTGAATTTAATCTACTGTTTCATTACACGAAGGAGGGTGTTATATGGCTGATGAGAAATGAAGAGGTCAGTAATGTTGCTTGTTGTTCTATCCCGTTCATGCCGTTAGCAACATGTATTCAGCGCTTAGAGCAAGAATATGTCGCTTAGTTTGGTTCCCGGGAGCTTTCATGGTGATGCTTTTCATGGTGTACAGTTATGTAATGTTGGAAAAGTCATTCCTTCGGCAGGAATCGGTAAAGGTTCATATGCAAAGTCCATTCATGCATATGCCTGTTTTTGTAGGCTAATCGATACTGATGGATTAATTATTCATTTCAATTATATTGCTTTTAATAAATTTCCTTCTTTACTGACCTTTCCATAAGCATTGAATTTACTGATTATTGTGACGGTTTCTGTGTCATGGTTAGGAAAATGGGTGCGAATGCAAATGCGGTACTAACGTTCGTCGCCTTGCCTTTTGATGGTATTTATCTTTCTGGAAAATTACGTAGGGGAATGAATAAGGAAAAGTGACGGGGGCAGAAGCATTGGAAGCTACATTTTACCCTTGGTACCTTATAGTGTTGCAAACAGGTATGGAGCCGTAATGACGGTATGGCGAGAGCTGTCCTATCTGTATAAAAAGCCTTAGCAGGGGACGGCCATCCACGAATCATAACAAACAGGAATAAGCAAAAGTCAAACATGATTGGAATGTATAAGATAAGGTGGACGGTCCTTTATAAAATAAGTCTAAGCTGCATATCAGGTTTTTAGGTCAAAAGGGTCCGTTAAAGGACCCTTTTGTCGTGGAACAAGTAAAGGTAAATGCTGGATATGAGTAATGGTGCTTCTTATTTTTTATCTTGCAATTCGGAATTGTGATAAAATATAGGTTAGGTTACAAAAGGAGAGTGAAACTGTGTTATCTATTCCGGATGATAAAATTAGACCATTCATAACTATAACAATTGATCAGCCTACATTTTCAGACCAAAATATTCATGAGATACAGGAACCTTTCTTCTTTCTTATGAAGGAAAATCAAGTGTTTGCGTATATCCGTATGGATGACCTCCCGTTAAATGAAAAAATAACGACAGTCGATCAGCTTTTACAGTATGCTTTTTCGATTGATAATGTCTGTAAATTGCACCCTAACATTTCCTTGCCGCATCTGTTTCAAATTATCGGTGAACCTATCGTGCTGATAAAAACGGATGATGGCATGCTAACCGGTTATGTAAAAAGGGAAGATGTATTAGCTGAATTATTCAAGCAGGACAGCAAACAAAATTTAGACCTGCTAAATGTTATATTAACCTCCATTCCTATGGGGATATTTGTGGCTGATAAAGAAAAGAATATCGTGAACTTCAATGAATCAGGCTTGAAGATGATAAAAAAACCTTCTGAACAAGTCCTTAATGAACCTGCTGCGAACATCTTCAATAAGCAGCATATACATAGCGTGTTTGCCAGCGGGAGCAGTATTCTGAATCAGTTGGAGATTACTGATGTCATGAGTGTGCTTGTCGACTATAGCCCGATTCTGAACCATGAAAAAGAAGTCGAAGGCCTGATCATCATCGTTCAGGATTTACCGATGGTTGAGGAAATGGCCATGGAAATAGAATTGATAAAAAGCTCGAATAAAGACTTGAATGCCATTTTAGCGAATATCTATGATGAAATACTTGTAGTCAATCAAAAAGGAGAGCTGCTGCGCTATAGTGACAGCATCATCTCGGGATTCTGGGGGAAGGACTTAAAAGATTATATCGGGAAGAATCTCTTGCAATTAGAGGATGAAGGGATTTTTAATCCTTCGGTAACCCGGTTAGTCCTTGAACAAAAAAAGAAAGTATCGATTGTCCAAGATACGAAAATGAATAAGAAAGTCCTTTCCGTCGGCACCCCTGTGTTCAATGAAAAAGGGGAAATAGATCGAATAGTCATTGCATCAAGGGATATAACGGAAACGACAAAATTGAAATCGGAATTAAATGAAATGAGGAAAGAACTGGACTCATTCAAAAAACAGGATCAATTTTATAAAGAGTTGGTTTTTGCAAGTCCTAAAATGGAGCAGATAATCAGCCAAGTCAAGAAAATCGCCCATTTTTCATCTACTGTATTAATCAATGGGGAGTCGGGAGTAGGTAAAGAAGTGATAGCTGAAGCCATTCATAAAATGGGCAGGCGATCTAAACAACCTTTCCTGAAGATAAATTGCGGGGCGATTCCGGAAAACCTTCTCGAAAGTGAATTGTTTGGTTATACGAAGGGTTCCTTTACAGGAGCGGATAAAAACGGGAAGGTAGGATACTTTCAGCAGGCCAATAAGGGTGTTTTATTCCTGGATGAAGTGGGTGACATGCCCATACATCTGCAAGTCAAGCTGCTGCGGGTACTCCAGGAACAGGAAGTGATACCGATTGGCAGCACTACACCCATTTCCATTGATGTTCAAATTGTTGCGGCCACGAATAAGAGTCTGGAAAAAATGGTCGAGATGGGCACGTTCCGAGAAGATTTATTCTATCGATTGAACGTCATACCCATACATGTGCCCCCATTAAGGGAAAGGCCGGAGGATATACCGCCGCTAGCCTTTCATTTCCTGCAAAAACTGAATGAAAGGTATCAGCGGAATTATCACTTTTCCCCCGATGCATTAAATATACTGGAAGTCTATACTTGGCCGGGAAACATTCGTGAGTTGCAGAACATGATTGAAAGATTGGTTGTTTCTGCAGATGAAGAGATGATCGATGCTGACTTCATTCAAAGGTTCATACCTGTGGGCAGTGACTTTAAACAAACGAAACCCATCATTACGAGAATCCTTCCGCTGCAGGAAGCACAGGATCATGTGGAAGAACAATTGATCATGCTTGCCATGAAACAGTATAAAACCACGACCAAAGCGGCTAAAGCGCTCGGGATAAGTCAATCGTCAGTGAGCAGGAAGTATCAAAAAGTGTTAGCTGAACAAAGTAAGAAAATCGAAAATGATGCATTTTGATTAAAAGCCGTTGCCGAGTGATGAAAATCACTTGTCAACGGCTTTTATTTTTATGAAGGCATTTTCGAAGCTTTTCAATGATTTCCCAAACTCGATTATGCAAAGTGAAATAACGATATGCATATTTGCATAGTTTTAGAGTGATTTTTTTAAAAAAATGCGTTTTTATTGGTTAATTAACTTGGCATGGTTCTTGCTTGATTAGTAAGTATAAGAAAAAAGGGAGGTAAGCATCAAAGTTTCATAAAAAAAGCAAACTTAATTAACCCATCAACTAAAGCTATAAAAAAAGGAGATTATAAAATGTCAATTAACGTAGAAAGTAAAAACACTCAAGCTAACCAATCAGCAACTCAAGATTATATTAAAAAGGTGCTTCAATTAATCGAGCAAAAAGAAATTTCAAAAGAAGATGCACAGTGGGTAACAAGAGAAACGGTCGAGAATTTCCGTAACCATGTAAACCCTGGATTTTTGGAATATCGGAAGACGGTCACTAAAGATACTCAATTCGCTTCGGTGGAGTGGTCTGATCAAGATTCCTGTTTTACAGATGTAAATGGAAAAAAATATATTGATTGTTTAGGTGGCTTTGGTATTTATAATGTTGGCCATCGTAACCCTAAAGTAGTAAAGGCCGTAACCGATCAATTGCAAAGACAAGCCCTTCATAGCCAGGACTTGCTTGATCCATTACGTGCAATGCTTGCCAAGATCCTTGCTGAAATCACACCGGGAGATCTAAAATACTCATTCTTTACGAACAGCGGTACCGAGAGCGTGGAGGCTGCACTTAAGCTGGCTAAAATGTACAGTGACAAATACACGATCATTTCCACGACAAAATCATTTCATGGGAAAAGCCTTGGTTCCCTATCGGCAACGGCAAAGGGCATGTTCAGAAAACCGTTCATCCCGTTGGTACCAGGTGTGCGCCATGTACCATTCGGTGATGTGGATATGATGAGAAAAACGTTTGAAAGTTGTGCATTGGTCGGTGAAGATGTTGCTGCTGTGCTGTTGGAGCCTATTCAAGGTGAAGGAGGGGTCATTCTGCCTCCGCAAGATTATTTAAAGCAGGTTCGTGCATTATGTGACGAATATGATGCGTTATTGATCTTGGATGAAGTGCAAACAGGAATGGGACGGACAGGTAAAATGTTCGCTTCTGAGCTATATGATGTTGTTCCGGACATTATTTGTTTAGCGAAAGCATTTGGTGGCGGAGTAATGCCAGCAGGCGCTGTTGTAGCCAATGAGAAAGTATTTAAAAGCTGGTTCGACAATCCATTCATGCATACTACGACATTTGGTGGAAATCCACTAGCTTGTGCTGCGGCAATTGCTACGATCGACGTACTTTTGGAAGAAAACTTACCGCAGCGTGCTGCAGAAGTTGGAGAATACTTCTTAAATGGGTTAAGGGAAGTGGCTGCTGAGCACAAAGATAAGGTGCTGGAAATCCGCGGCCAAGGTTTAATGATCGGTATTGAATTCCATAAAGATGAAGTGGGTTATGAATTCTCAAAAGCCCTTTTTGATAAAGGCATCTTGGTGGCAGGTACGCTTATTAATTCCAAAACAATCAGGATCGAGCCGTCATTGACTATTAAGCTGGATGAAGTCGATACAGTCATTAAAGCGTTTAAAGAAGTCTTGCCGACGCTTCAATCTTAATTAAAAAAAGCAGAAAAACAGCCTTTGGGCTGATTCAGACTGTAGATAAAAAGGTTTCGGAATGGTATCGTTCCGAAACCTTTTTGAATTTGTAGCAGTTTTAGAGATTGATGAACTCTCCAAGGTCATTATTTCGACCATTTCCACCCTTCGTCAAGTCCAGGTGGCCATCTTCTTTACATCAATGGCAGCCTCCATTTTACTAGTCAAATAGTTCACTGCACCAGGTTGTCTAAAGTAAACATTTCAAGCTGATCAATGGTATCCTCATCACCTCGAGCTTTCATCCTTAAATAAGGAGCTTATCTTCCTGTTAACACAAAGTTGATTGGAACGGAACTTACGGGACTCCTGCGGGAAAGCGGGGCCAAGGGAGACCCCCACAGGCGCTAATAGCGTCGAGGGCGGACCTTCCGTGGAAAGCGAGTGCCCAACATTCCAATCAACGGTCAAATTTTAAACACCTTAAAAAACGGTCGGCAAACTCAATTATTATCGAGTTTGTTTATAAATCGAAACAGTCTTTGCGTTGTTTTTTGTTGCTTGGAGGAGGGAATAATTACATATTTCTCTTTATATAACTGGATCTCAGAAATTTTTTTTCACGAGAACGAGTAAGGAATTACACAGATTGGACAAGGATTTAATTCCTTTAACGTAATTTGGTATGTTATAATAATTTCTGGAAAAAGGAGTGATGAAGATATGACACCTGCCCTGCAAAAAATGTGGATATCCTTTATAGCTATGGGCTTTATGGTTATCTCTATATTTCTAATCTACTTAAGCCGCTATAAATTAAAAGGTTTTTGGAGAGTCTTGACAGCAATTATCGCATACATACTTATGATTCTGGCCGGCTTGATCATCCTTATCGTTGTACTTAGCGGGCCAACCACTTGATAGGTGAGGAGAAATGATGAGAAATTTTTTCAAAATATTATGTTTATTATGCATCTCTGTATCATTAGCTGGCTGCTTATATCCGGAGAAGCAAAAAATGCAAAACCAACTGCCTTATAAAGAGCAATTACAATCCGTCCAAAGTGCAGTGGATCAATTTCAGAAAGATGAAGGCGGCATACTGCCGATAGTTACTAAAGATGCAGGGACACCGATTTATCAAAAATATGTCATAAAATTTTCTAAGATTTCGCCGAGGTATATGGCTGAACCGCCGGACAATGCCTTTGAATCAGGGGGTGTCTTTCAATACATCCTCGTTAATGTTGAAAAAGACCCGACTGTAAAGCTGTTGGATGTCAGAATGGCGCAGAAGATTCAGGATGTTTCCTTGAGATTGACTGCCTATCAGCAAAGCAACGGATACCCGCCGTTTAAGGAAAGGTTATCCGATAATGTCTTCACGCTTGATTATGAAAAGATGGGCCTGAAGGAAGCTCCGACGGTCACGAGTCCATTTTCACAAAAAGATTTATACCTTGTAGTCGATGGTCAAGGCAGCATTTTTGTTGATTATACCCCGGATTTACTTGAGGCATTGAAGAAGCATGAGGGGAAAATCAAGCAAGGTGAAGATATCCGGGAACTGCTGGTGCAGAGTTCGGATTTCGTCCCTGCCTATTCGTTACCTTATACAATTGATGAAAAAACAAATACTCCAATATTTCTTACAAAATAGGCATAACCCTTCTTCTGCAAAATATATTGTAGGGGAAGGGTTATTTCTTTTATCTTTATTTCATCTTACTTTTAAAATAACAACCCTTATATAAAAATTTCTGGTGGAGGAAGGGATTGAACCAGGGAAATAAATGGAATAAATTTTTAGGACAACATCATAGATATATATTGTCCTAAATAAATGCAAATGGATAAACGAAATCCCAAAACTCTAATTCGGGAGGGGATACCTTGGAAAAGGTAGATATTTTTAAAGATATAGCTGAACGGACCGGTGGCGATATATACTTGGGGGTGGTCGGTGCCGTCAGGACTGGAAAATCCACATTTATTAAAAAATTCATGGAGCTAGTCGTCATTCCGAATATACCGTCTGAGGCGGACCGTGCCAGGGCACAGGATGAATTGCCTCAAAGTGCTGCCGGAAAGACGATCATGACGACGGAACCCAAATTCGTACCGAACCAGGCAGCATCGATTCAAGTAGCTGAAGGTCTCGACGTGAACATCCGTTTAGTCGATTGTGTCGGTTATACAATACCCGGGGCAAAAGGGTATGAAGATGAAAATGGTCCCCGCATGATTCACACGCCTTGGTATGAAGAGCCGATTCCGTTCAATGAAGCTGCCGAGATCGGCACTCGCAAAGTAATTCAGGATCATTCCACATTAGGCGTGGTCGTTACGACGGATGGTTCGATAGGAGAAATCCCTCGAAGTGATTATTTAGAGGCCGAGGAAAGGGTCGTCGAAGAATTGAAGGAGGTTGGCAAGCCATTTATCATGATTGTCAATTCCGTTCAGCCTCACCACCCGAATACGGTAGCACTGAGGGAATCCTTGCAGGAAAAGTATGATATCCCCGTATTGGCCATGAGTGTCGAAGGAATGCGGGAATCGGATGTTTACAGCGTACTGCGCGAGGCCTTGTACGAATTTCCTGTTCTTGAGGTAAATGTTAATCTCCCGAGCTGGGTAATGGTTCTGCGCGAGGATCATTGGTTAAGGGAAAGTTACCAGGAAGCGGTTAAAGAGACCGTCAAGGACATTAAGCGCCTGAGGGATGTTGATCGTGTAGTCGGTCATTTCAATGAATTCGAGTTCATTGACCGTGCAGCGCTTGCAGGCATTGAGATGGGGCAGGGGGTTGCAGAAATAGACCTATACGCTCCGGATGAACTCTATGATGATATTCTGAAGGAAATTGTCGGTGTGGAGATTCGGGGCAAGGATCATCTGTTATCATTGATGCAGGACTTTGCGTATGCGAAAGCAGAATATGATCAGGTGGCCGATGCATTGAGAATGGTTAAACAAACTGGATATGGTGTCGCAGCCCCATCCCTTAACGATATGAGTCTTGATGAACCGGAAATCATCCGCCAGGGAGCCAGGTTCGGTGTCAGGCTAAAAGCCGTAGCTCCTTCCATCCATATGATCAAGGTCGATGTCGAATCCGAATTCTCGCCAATCATCGGTACGGAAAAGCAAAGTGAGGAATTGGTACGGTATCTGATGCAGGATTTCGAAGACAATCCACTCTCCATTTGGAACTCCGATATTTTTGGAAGAAGCCTAAGTTCCTACGTAAGGGAAGGCATACAGGTGAAATTAGCGATGATGCCAGACAATGCACGCTATAAATTGAAAGAAACACTTGAGAGGATTATTAATGAGGGCAGTGGCGGTTTGATTGCCATCATCTTATAGAAAACGTTTAAGGCTGGACCAACTCCATTTATGGATTGGTCTTTTTACATGAAAGAAATGGCAGGATCGCAAGAAAAATATCATTTATGAACGCTAATATTTGAATTAACCTGCTGTTTTTTAGTATAATCTTGAAAAAACCCTGTGGTTAAGCGATTTTCAGCAATATAATAAGTTTAATTTCTATAAAAAAGGGAAATGATGAATAGCGAAAGACAAAATTTATAATATATACAATTATTAATGAAAAGATTCCCATTATTTTTTGAATTCCCTTGCTAAGCTTATAGGATTTGTGATAATCTACATACAGAAAACGCGTTATAACAGCGATTTCAACCTATTTATACATTTCTGGATGAATAATTTGGAAATTAAACCGGCTTGGTAATCCCTGATTGTCAGGGAGTGAAAATTTTTTGACCGAAGCTAATATCAAATCACTATTATAGTGTTGTAATAATGATTTTTTATAAAGATTCCTTTTGGGAGGAGGTGAATGGCATGAACAAAACAGAATTAATTAATGAAGTTGTTACAGCAACTGAAATATCTAAGAAAGACGCTACAAAAGCTGTTGATGCTGTTTTTGATACAATCTTAGAAGCTCTAAAAAACGGTGATAAAGTCCAATTGATTGGTTTTGGTAACTTTGAAGTTCGTGAACGTGCGGCTCGTAAAGGCCGTAACCCACAAACTGGTGACGAAATCGAAATTGCAGCTAGCAAAGTGCCAGCTTTCAAACCCGGTAAAGCGCTGAAAGATGCAGTGAAGTAATTCTACCATTACATACGGGTGCTTAACCGAAAAGGGCCGCGTGAAAACGCGGTCCTTTTTTTGCTTCTTAATTTCCATCTGTGATAATATAAAAGACAGTGAATATTTTAGAAACGCTTCAGATGGTAAATCTGTCACAAGAAAATAACCATCCGAAACCGCTTCCGGCGAAACTGCCTTTAAAGGAATTCAATCTATGGATAATCGGTAGCTTTAATAATTGCAATTATGGATTTCCGGGTGCAACGCGCTTTGGTTTTTTTATCTGAATACATAATATTATTGATTTTTTAGGAGGTACAAAAAATGGCTAATGTTGATCATGCCAAATTAGAAGAAGCGGTTAAAATGCTTCTCGAGGCTGTAGGGGAAGACCCAACGAGGGAAGGACTGCTGGATACTCCTGCTCGTGTAGCCAGAATGTATGAAGAAATTTTTTCTGGACTTAATCAGGATCCAAAGGAATATTTCGATACTGTTTTTGGGGAGGACCATGAAGAACTCGTACTTGTAAAGGATATTCCGTTTTACTCGGTATGTGAACATCATTTAGTCCCTTTTTACGGGAAAGCCCATGTAGCATATATTCCGAAGAACGGAAAAGTGACTGGTTTAAGCAAATTGGCACGGGCGGTTGAGGCTGTATCGAAGCGGCCGCAGCTTCAAGAGCGCATCACTTCTACAGTTGCAGACTCGATAATGGAAAAGCTCGAGCCTCATGGTGTAATGGTTGTAGTAGAGGCTGAACATATGTGCATGACCATGCGAGGCGTAAAAAAACCCGGATCTAAAACAGTGACTTCAGCTGTAAGGGGAACGTTTGCGAAGGATCACCGTACGAGAGCTGAAGTACTGGCATTCATTAAAGACTAAGGATATGGGGGCAGGAAAAAATGAATGATAAAAAGATTCTGAATGATTTTGTCGTAATCAAAGCCATTGAGGATAGTGTGAATGTCATCGGGTTGACAAGGGGAACGGACACCAAGTTTCATCACTCCGAAAAACTGGACTCAGGAGAGGTGATGATCGCACAATTCACGGAGCATACCTCGGCAATTAAAATCAGGGGCCATGCAAAGGTCTATACTCCATTCGGAGAGATAGAAAGTGATTCCAAAAAGAATTCACCTGACAAATGATCGTTTCTCAATGCTTGGTTCATTATAAATCAATCACCTGATATCGCGTTTAACAAGCTGTAAATTTCCCGCATCCATTTTTTTGAAGAGCAAAAGTCGATAATTTCCTTGTTTTTGGAAGTTTCATTTTATAAACGTTGACCATTTCATCTGATTGTTTTTATGGTATAATAATGTGTATTTTACACAGACAGAAACCAATATGTATGAAAAAAATTATCTTTCGGGGATGCAAGGGTGATCTCAATTGTTAAACATTACGGACGACATAAGGCAATTAAAACGATTAATAGAAACGAAAGCTCAACATCCATATTTGTTGAAGTATATACAAAAGCCAAGCTTGGACGAAGATAAACTGATGTTGCTTTGGGGATTGTTTAACGATTTGGACGTTACAAGCGAAAAACGGAATCAATACATCATTTCAACCATGTTAGTGCAAATAGCTCTGGATACCCATGAAATCGTCTCGAATTCGGGTGAAGGAATCGAGTCGCCCGAGGTATTGAAAAATCGTCAATTACAAGTGCTTGCCGGTGATTACTATAGCGGCTTATATTATCAAGGGCTTGCCAGTGTAGGTAATGTTGATATGATCCGTATCCTTTCAAGCGCGATAAAAAAAATAAATGATAATAAAATCATTCTATACCAACAAGGATCGATTCATGATGTACCAACGCTTTTAATGACGGTAAAAGCGATAGAGGCTTCGCTGATTCAGAAACTGGCGGATTACTATAATGAGCCTGCCTGGATAGAAGTATCGGAAGACCTGCTGCTTTTAAAACGGTTGCATGCCGAGAAGAGCAGTTATATGAAGTCGGGGGAATCAATAGTTTTTGATGTCCTAAGGGAAATGCCTTTTGATGACTCGACCGGTGGGGATGTTCCCATTTCGGAAAAGGAAGAACAGGTACGCACCCGATTCGACAAGTGCCTGAGGGATGCCCGGCAATCCGTAGAGCGCTCGATGCGGAAGCTGGCAAAGTTGGATGATGAACTACTGGAAAGAGTGAAGGCCATTTTGGAACAAACAGAGAGTATGGCAAATTCATATGTGAAAGAAGGGTGAATCATGGAGCAGTCTAAAGAGCAAAAAGTTCATCATGTCTTTGAAAAGATTTACGGAAATTATGACAAGATGAATTCCCTCATCAGCTTTAAACAGCATCTTAAATGGCGGAAGGCTACAATGGCCATCATGAATGTCCCAAAAGGCGCCCATGCACTGGATGTATGCTGTGGAACAGCGGACTGGACCATTGCCCTTGCTAATGAAGTAGGACCAGAAGGAAAGGTTGTTGGTCTGGATTTTAGTAAAAACATGCTGAAAATCGGCGAACAAAAGGTGAAGGAACTCAATCTGGATCAAGTTTCCCTAATGCATGGGAATGCAATGGAACTTCCTTTTGAGGATAATAGCTTTGACTATGTCACGATCGGTTTTGGGCTGCGGAATGTCCCTGATTACATGAAAGTGCTTAAAGAGTTAAACCGTGTAGCGAAGCCAGGTGGTATGGTCGTTTGCCTGGATACGTCACAGCCAACGATGCTAGGCTTTAAACAGGGCTATTATTTTTATTTCCGTTTCATCATGCCCATGTTCGGCAAATTATTCGCAAAAAGCTATAGTGAATACTCATGGCTGCAGGAATCGGCTCGAGATTTCCCAGGCATGAAAAAGCTTGAAAACATGTTTAAGCAGGCAGGAATGGAAAATGTCAGTTATAAAGCCCATTTCGGTGGGGTAGCAGCAACACATTTCGGGTACAAGCCTTCAAAATAAGCAGAATAGCAATGGACAAAGCTGGGTGGAATGTATGAAATTTAAAATGATGTATTCATTTTTGAATGCAGATTTGCAATTAATAGAAAAAGAACTGGAAGCCGCAATTGAAGCGGATTCCACGGTTTTAAGGGAAGCTTCCCTGCATTTACTGCAATCCGGTGGAAAACGGATCCGTCCGGTATTCGTCCTATTGGGTGCGAAGTTTGGCAACTATGATATTCATGTCGTAAAGCATGTCGCAGCGACTTTGGAACTGATCCATACGGCTTCCCTTGTACATGATGATGTTGTGGATGATGCGGATTTACGCAGGGGGTCGGCTACCATCAAGTCGAAATGGGATAATCGTGTCGCCATGTACACAGGCGACTTCATTTTTGCTCGTGCTCTGGAAATGATGGCGGTCATCGAGTCTCCGCTTGCGCATCAAATTCTCGCTGATACCATGGTTGAACTATGTCTTGGGGAAATTGAACAAATTAAAGATAAGTATAATTTCGAACAGAATTGGCGGATATATTTTAGACGGATCAAACGGAAAACGGCATTGCTCATTGCATCCAGCTGCCAGTTGGGAGCCATTTCAGCAGGTGTTGACGAGGGAATTCACGAAAAGCTATTTAAATTCGGATATTATGTCGGTATGTCCTATCAAATCACCGATGATATATTGGATTTTACGGCGTCGGAAGAAGAACTTGGTAAACCGGCGGGGAGTGATTTGATTCAAGGTAATATCACTTTACCCGTTTTGATCGCTATGGAGGATCCAAAGTTAAAAAAGCTTATCGAAACTGTTCGGGAAGATACGCCAAAAGATGAAATGTCCCATATAATCAATGCGATAAAAACTTCCGGTGCCATTGAACAGGCAGCGAGGATCAGTGATATGTATTTAGAAAAAGCTTTTACTGAGTTGAAAGGTCTTCCTGCCATTAAAGCTAGAAAAACTTTATCGGATATCGCGAAAAATATCGGAAAAAGAAAGTTTTGATAATGGGAGTTGCGAAACTCATCAAACAATGGTAATATTCTAAAAGTATTGCCTTATATAGGCAAATAACAATGATACATATTAGGAGTGACATTCATGGAAAGAACATTTTTAATGGTAAAGCCTGACGGCGTTCAACGCAATTTAATCGGTGAAATCGTTTCCCGTTTCGAAAAGAAAGGCTTCCTTCTTGCAGGAGCAAAATTAATGGTCATTTCTCAAGAATTGGCTGAGCAACATTATGGCGAGCACAAAGAACGTCCTTTCTTTGGCGAATTAGTGGACTTCATTACTTCAGGTCCTGTCTTCGCAATGGTTTGGGAAGGCGAAAATGTAATCGCTACAGCACGTCAAATGATGGGTGCTACTAACCCTAAAGATGCAGCAGCAGCAACAATTCGTGGCGATTTTGCCGTAACTGTCGGCAAAAACATCATTCACGGATCTGATTCAGCTGAAAGCGCTGTACGTGAAATCGGTTTATTCTTCAAAGAAGAAGAACTTGTTGAGTATTCTAAACTTGTAAACGAGTGGGTTTATTAATTAGTACTCATCACTATATAGGAAGCGGGTTCCATCGGCATTATGCGATGGAACCCGTTTTTTTTGCATTGCTTTTTAAGCTTCCCGGCATGGTAAGGAATTATTGCAGTTTAAAGAAAATATGGCACTCTCCGATATATAAAGGGAAGGACCACTTAAAATAATTATGTGCAGGGGAGTCGTAGGAATGCCTCAAGAATATGAAGAGTTTATTCGCAATATCAAGACGTTGACAGGCATTGATTTGGCATTATATAAGGAAGGGCAAATGAAAAGGCGACTGACATCTCTATATGAAAAAAGAGGATATCATTCATTTCGTGAATACTATAAAGACATTCAAACCAACTCCGAAGTTTTAAATGAGTTTCTGGATAGAATGACAATCAATGTTTCCGAATTTTATCGAAATGCGAAAAGATGGGAAGTGTTGGAGCGGAAAATCCTTCCTGGGTTATTAGCAAGCAAAAAAAAGTTGAAGATTTGGAGCGCGGCCTGTTCAACTGGTGAGGAACCATACACGCTTGCCATGATTTTATCCAATCTGGTTCCACTTAGCCGGATAGAGATATTGGCGACGGATCTGGATGAAAATGTGTTGGCGCGAGCGAAATTGGGGATGTATCCTGAGCGTTCCTTAAATGAAGTGCCTGAAGAAATCAAAAGGAAATACTTTGAAAAAAAAGCGGATTTTTATCGTGTCGATGAAGAAATCAAGAGAAGGGTAACATTTAAAAAGCAAAACCTTCTCGCTGATCGATTTGAACAAGGGTTCGATTTAATCATTTGCCGCAATGTGCTAATTTATTTCACGGAAGAAGCGAAAAATTTGTTATATGAAAAATTCAGTGCATCATTAAGGAGCGGCGGGGTTTTTTTTGTAGGAAGTACAGAGCAAATATTCACCCCTGGAAAATATCAATTTGAAACGATCGACACATTTTTTTATAAGAAAAAGTAAATAATTTTAAAAAAGGGACTGATTCTGCTCATGGGCGTTCAGTCCTTTTCGTTTGTCGAGTAATAGTAAATCCAACAGAATTCTGATTTGAAAGATTAAACTATATCGAAAATGTTTAAGTACTTGTAAAATAGAATGAAAAGTGATTAAATTCAAACAATATGGTTTTTACGTTTTACATATACCCACATTTCATAAAATTGTGGTATATTGATACATATACACTTTAAAGTGCTAAAAGGGGGCTGGAAGATGAGATATTTAACAGCGGGAGAATCACATGGTCCGCAACTGACTACTATCATTGAAGGATTACCGGCGGGAATGCCGATTTCGAATGAGGATATCAATCAAGAATTGGGACGCCGGCAAAAAGGGCATGGACGTGGAAGAAGGATGCAGATCGAGAAAGATCAGGCTTTTATTTCTTCAGGAATCAGACATGGCTACACTCTCGGTTCACCGGTTGCTTTGGTGGTCGAGAACGATGATTGGAAACATTGGACAAAGATTATGGGAAGTGAAGGGCTTTCAGAAGAGGAAGCTGAAGAAATTAAACGTAAAATCACCCGGCCTCGTCCTGGTCATGCCGACTTGAACGGCGGGATTAAATATGGGCACCGCGATTTGAGAAATGTTCTGGAACGATCTTCAGCCCGTGAAACGACAGTAAGGGTGGCAGCAGGTTCTGTCGCAAAAAAACTATTGTCTTTATTGGGGATTGAAGTGGCATCGCATGTTTTGGAAATTGGCGGAGTGAAGGCAGAACCGCCAAAATACGAAACGATCCAGCAATTGCAACAAGTAACAGAAGAATCTTCCGTTAGATGTTTCGACAAAAACGTTGAGCAGCAGATGAAGGATGCAATTGATGAAGCGAAACAAAAAGGTGATTCCATCGGCGGAATCGTCGAAGTCATTGTAGAAGGAATGCCGGTGGGAGTGGGAAGTTATGTGCATTATGACCGTAAGCTTGATGCAAAACTAGCCGCAGCGATAATGAGCATCAATGCATTCAAAGGTGTGGAAATAGGTCTAGGATTTGAAGCGGCCCATCTATTCGGCAGTGATGTCCATGATGAAATCGCATGGGATGAAGAACAGGGTTATTACCGGAAAACCAATCGCCTTGGCGGTTTTGAAGGCGGTATGACAACTGGAATGCCGATAGTTGTACGCGGTGTGATGAAGCCGATCCCCACTTTATATAAACCTTTGAAAAGTGTTGATATCGATACGAAGGAAGTGTTTGAAGCAAGTGTCGAGCGTTCCGATAGTTGTGCGGTCCCTGCAGCAGCAGTGGTAGCTGAGGCGGTAGTGGCATGGGAACTGGCGGCTGCCATCGTTGATCAATTCCCTTCAGATCGTTATGAGCAATTAGCAGAGTACATAAGATCATATCGGGAAGAAGTAAAGGGGTTTTAAATCATGGAATCCATCCAAATTAAAACGGCTTCCAAGCAATACCCGGTTTTAATTGGCAAGAAGGCAATCAATGAATTGCCCGAATTAATAACACATGAACTGAATCATCTAAACAAGATTCTGATCATAACTGATGAGAAAGTGGCGGCACTTCATTTGCAGACCGTGAAGGATGCCCTGCTCAAGACGGGAAAACCGATCTTGCATCATGTAGTGCCAGAAGGGGAGCATGCTAAAACATTCGATGTGTTTTATGAATGCCAAAGCTTCTGCTTATCCCAACAGATTAATCGCAAGTCATTGATCATCGCCCTTGGCGGCGGTGCAGTCGGTGACTTGGCTGGATTCGTTGCAGCTACTTTTATGAGAGGGATTCCATTTATACAGGTTCCGACGACTTTGCTTGCCCACGATAGTGCAGTGGGCGGCAAGGTTGCCATCAATCACCCGCTAGGGAAAAATATGATTGGGGCCTTTCATCAGCCTGAAGCGGTCATTTATGATCTGGAATTTTTAAAGACTCTGCCACTTAAAGAATTAAGGTCAGGTTTTGCAGAAGTCATTAAACATTCCTTGATAGCAGATAATGAGCTTTATCTATGGTTAAAGTCGAATATTGTTGATTTGAATGATATAACGGATGAGCAATTCCTTACCATGATTACAAAAGGGATTGGCATTAAAGCTAAAATTGTCGAAGAGGATGAGAAAGAAAACGGCATTCGTGCCTTTTTGAATTTTGGTCATACGCTTGGACATGCAGTGGAAGGTTCAATGGGATACGGAAACTTTACGCATGGGGAATCGATTTTAATCGGGATGGTATATGCACTTAAATTAAGCAGAAAGAAAGTGGATCTCGATTTTAAACTAGATGAGTTTATTGACTGGGTTTCTTCTTTAGGTTATCAAATAACCATTCCAACCCGACTTGAACATGCAATGCTGCTTGAATTAATGAAAACAGACAAAAAATCGGTCAATGATGCAGCTACCTTTGTCCTGCTAAACGAAGTGGGGTCACCGCTATTAATGGATATAGACGACTCTGAGCTGATAGAGGAAATGACGGAGATGATTTAGAGTTCAGGAGAAGGGGGACTATGTGTGATAAGAGGAATAAGGGGTGCCACTACAGTAGAAAGAGACACAGAAATGGAAGTGATTTCTGCTGTCGAAAAGTTGATGGCCGAGATCATTCAGGTCAATGAAATTGATCCCGATATGGTAGCTTCTGTATTTTTTTCTGCTACGGAAGAGATTCGTTCTGTCTTCCCTGCCAAAGCCTTGAGGAAATTCGAAGGCTGGACTTATGTACCGGTTACATGCATGAAAGAAATACCGGTGAGCAATTCCTTGCCATTTTGCATCCGGGTCATGATCCACGTAAATACGACAAAATCTCAAAAAGAGATACAGCATGTTTACCAGGCAGGGGCTACCGTATTACGGCCAGACTTGACAAAGCGGATATAAGATGATTACAAATCTATGAATATGATATACTATTCTCACACTTTCTTACTTTAAAGTGATAAAAATATAGAGGTGATTGACATGAAATGGAATGAAGCGGTCCTTTCCTTGAAGTCTTATCAACCGGGAAAATCCACTGATGAAGTGAAAAAATTATACGGGTTGGAAAAAATCACGAAATTAGCTTCAAATGAAAATCCCTTTGGCTGTTCGGAAAAGGTCAAGGAATCCGTTAGGAATTCAACCCATTCGTTTGCCATCTATCCAGATGGATATGCAACGATGCTAAGGGAAGCTGTTGCGAAACATACAGGTGTGAAAGAAACTCAGCTTATTTTTGGAAATGGATCTGATGAGAACATTCAAATCATCTCCAGGAGTCTATTGGGAGCTGGAAAGAATACGGTCATGGCAACAGGCACTTTTTCGCAGTATCGCCATAACGCCACGCTAGAAGGAGCGGAAATCAGGGAAGTTCCTCATATTGACGGTGCTCATGATCTAGAAGGAATGCTTAAAGTAATAGATGATGAAACAGCGGTTGTCTGGCTTTGTACACCAAATAATCCAACAGGTAAATACATTTCGGAACAGGACTTATTATCGTTCATCGAAAAAGTGCCGGAAGATGTTCTTATCGTTTTGGATGAAGCTTATTGTGAATATGCAACCGCTGAGGATTACCCGAGAACGAATCAATGGATTAATAAATATAAAAATTTGATCATACTCCGGACTTTCTCGAAAATTTATGGACTTGCCAGTTTTAGGGTAGGGTACGGTTTGGCGGATGAGGATATCATCCAGAAATTAGATCCATCCCGGGAACCATTCAATGTGAACACATTTGCACAGAATATTGCTATCGTCGCTTTGGAAGATCAGGCCTTCATTGAAAAATGCAAGGAAGAAAATCAAAAAGGGTTAAAACAGTACTATGAATTCTGCAATAAGGAAAATTTGGCTTATTACCCGTCACAAGGTAATTTCATCTTTATCCATTTTAAACAGGATGCCGATGTGGTATTTCAATATTTGCTTGAGCGCGGCTTCATCGCAAGGTCGGGGAAATCTTTCGGTTTTCCTAACAGCCTAAGGGTAACGATTGGTTCTACGGAAGAAAATGAAGGAATGATCCATGCTATTAAAGCTTTTTTGAATGAAGTTGAGGCACCTTCTGATTCGCTGCTTTAACGTTTCATCAAACCTAGAGGAGCATAAAAGATGCGGGGGAGAGAAGAGTGAAGGGTAAGGTTTTTGTAATAGGTTTAGGTCTAATAGGCGGATCATTGGCCATGGCTGTACGCCATGCGCATCCTGAAGCCGTTATTGTTGGTATGGACCTAAGTGAAAAGAATATTCAACTATCGATGCTATTGGGGATCATTGATGATTCTGTATCATCTTTGGAAGCGGGAGCATGTGAAGCTGATTTGATTCTACTTGCTGTGCCTGTCAATGAAACCGTAAAGATTTTAGCTCAATTGACTGATATGGATTTAAAAAGTGATGTCCTCATATCTGACGCAGGAAGTACGAAGGATACAGTCGTTAAAGCAGCGAAACCATTGATAGATAAAGGGGTGGCCTTCATCGGGGGGCACCCTATGGCTGGTTCCCATAAGAGCGGCGCTGCGGCAGCCAAATTACATTTATTCGAACATGCATTTTATTTGCTTACTCCGGGGGATTCCATCAAACAAGAAAAGGTTGAGCAGCTGAAAGGGTGGCTGCAGGGGACAAGAGCTAACTTTCTTATTGTTAGTCCTGCCACACATGATAAGCTGACTGGGGTCATTAGTCATTTTCCGCATATTGTCGCATCGGGGCTCGTTAAGCAAGCAGAAAATTATAGTAAGGAAAACAAGTTGATTTCAAGGCTCGCAGCAGGTGGATTCCGGGATATTACCAGAATCGCCTCAAGCAGTCCGGAAATGTGGCGTGACATTTTGTTACATAACCGGGATGTGCTGCTTGAATTAATGAATGATTGGCTGAATGAAATGGAGCATATAAAAGGTCTGGTTGCGAATGAAGATAGTGAAGAAATCCTTCGATTCTTTACCGATGCCAAGATTTTCAGGGATGATTTGCCGACACATGCGAAAGGCGCCATACCAGCGTTTTATGATTTATATATCGATATACCGGATTATGCCGGAATAATTTCTGAGATTACCGGATATTTGGCACAAGAAGGTATCAGCATTACAAACATAAGGATCATTGAAACCAGGGAAGAGATATACGGTGTGCTGGTCATCAGTTTCCAAACGGATGTTGATCGGATAAAAGCTGCGGAGTGTATTTCAAGACATACAGATTATGAAACGATCCTGGCATAATAATATAGGGAAGGATGGTTTTATGAATACTAAAAAATTACAAACGAACATCCAAACATTGCGTGGTTCGATTGCCATACCTGGAGATAAGTCGATCTCCCATCGTTCGATAATGTTTGGAGCCCTTGCCGAAGGGGAAACGACAGTAACTAATTTTCTTCCAGGAGCTGATTGTTTAAGTACGATTTCCTGTTTTAAGCAGCTTGGAGTCCATATTGAACAAGATGGCCAGCACGTCAAAATTGAAGGCAAAGGTTTTAATGGATTAAAGGAACCTGAATCAGTACTGGATGTCGGAAATTCTGGTACCACGATCAGGTTAATGATGGGCATATTGGCAGGACAGGATTTTTCAGCCGTTTTGGCAGGTGACGAATCGATAGCCAAACGTCCAATGACCCGGGTAGTCAACCCTCTTCGTCAGATGGGAGCAGCCATTGATGGCCGAAAAGGAGCAGAATATACTCCCCTCGCCATAAGAGGAGGCAAATTACAAGGATTTCGCTACGAATTGCCTGTAGCGAGTGCACAGGTGAAATCTGCGATAATCTTGGCTGGTTTACAGGCAGAAGGTGAAACGATCATTATCGAACCGGAAGAGACCCGTGATCATACAGAACGAATGATCCAGGAGTTTGGCGGGAAAATCGAAAAAGACGGCCAAACGATTAAAGTAAGCGGAAATCAAGTCTTCAAAGGGACGGCCATCCATGTGCCGGGTGATATTTCTTCGGCAGCTTTCTTCATGGTGGCTGCAGCGATTACGGAAAATAGTGAAGTGGTATTAAAGAATGTGGGCCTTAATTCGACAAGGACTGGAATCATCGAAGTCATGAAATCGATGGGGGCTGATATCACGATAGAGAAGAAGACGAGCGAGGGCGAACCTGCAGGTGACATCACGGTCAGAAGCTCCCGATTAAAAGGAACGACCATCAGCGGTGATTTAATTCCCCGTCTCATCGATGAAATACCGGTAATTGCACTTCTGGCGACACAGGCAGAAGGGGTAACGACAATCAAGGATGCAGCAGAATTAAAAGTGAAAGAGACGAATCGAATTGATACTGTTGCAAATGAGCTTTCCATCCTGGGGGCAGATATAACCCCGACAGCAGACGGATTGATCATCAAAGGCCGTAAAGCCCTGAATGGAGGTACGGTTACAAGCCATGGGGATCATCGTATCGGGATGATGCTTGCTGTAGCGGCTTTGATAACGGATGGGGAAGTGGAACTTGCCGACCCTGATGCCATCGATGTATCGTATCCACAATTTTTTGGGCATTTGACGCAATTGATAAAGTAAATATAAAAAAAGTTTACATACCTTATTTGGTCTGTAAACTTTTTTTAAATGCTCAAAAGTGTTGAAAGCGCTAACATCAGGGCTATTTTGTATCTGTATGGATCATGAAAATAATGAAAAAGGGGTTCATGATCAAAAAGGAGATTTACCACAGCGTGGAGAATTAACTAGTAACCTTTTTTTAATGAGAATGGGAGGGGACTTCATCGATGGAATACAAGGCTGCAGTATGGTAAACTAATGAATACTGTTTACTATGCATCTCGCGATTACATGGTATTTTGTTCTTAATGGCAGAGTATGTTACATTATGGCGTGAGTGTGTATGACTAGGGACCAAGTCTATCATGCAAAAGGAAGGATTCAACAATGAACACAGTGGAACAAGTTATACAGCATTTAAAAAAAGGGGAATTAACAGAAGCTCTTAAACATATAAATCGAATTAAATCATCAGAGTCAGCAGAGGACATTTTATTGCTGGCCGAAGAAATGCTCCAGCTTGGCTTTGCGGAAGAGGCAAAGGATCTTTTTGAACATCTGCTGCAACTCTATCCCGATGAAGGAGAATTGATTGTTTCGTTGGCGGAAATCCTGATTGATATGGACCAGGAAGATGAAGCGATGCTGATGCTTGAAAAAGTAAGTGCAGATGATGAAGTATATCCAAGTGCTTTGCTTTTGGAAGCGGACCTTTATCAATTACAGGGGATGGATGAGGTCAGCGAACGGAAATTACTGCAGGCTAAGGAAATGCTTCCGGATGAGATCATCATTGATTTTGCACTAGCTGAACTGTTCTTTCATCAAGGCAGGGATCAGGAAGCCATTGCAAATTACATAAAGGTTTTGGAACAGGAACAAGAAATCGCTGGTGTTAATGTCAATCAGAGGCTTGCTGAAGCATTAAGCAGCTCGGGCAAGTTCGAGGAGGCCCTTCCGCACTTTGAGAAGGCCTTGAAGGATGGACTTGAAATCAATACTTTATTTGAATATGCATTTACAGCTTTTCAGGCAGGTCTTTATGAGACAGCCGTACGAAAGTTTATTGAACTGAAAGAATTAGATCATGAATATCATTCACTATATTTGTACCTGGCAAAGAGTTATGAACATCTTGAAGATCTCGAAAATGCCTTGAAAACGGTCAAAGAAGGAATCAAGGCTGATGAATTCAATAAGGAACTTTACTTCTTCGGTGGTAAAATAGCCTTGAAAAGCGGTCTTGACGAAGAGGCTGAAAATCTATTTAAAGAAGCACTTGCCATTGATCCGGGATATCTGGAAGCTGCACTCACCCTTTTGAAATTGTATATGCACCAAGAAAGGTATGAAGATGTATTGGAGTGTATAGGTGAAGTAAGGCGATATGGAGAGGATGATCCTCAGTTTGACTGGATAGCTGCTGTATCTTATCAGCATACTGAACAATTTAAAGAGTCATTAACCAGCTATCATAAAGCATATAATTCATTCAACAGCAATCAAGATTTCCTTGAAGATTATGGTTTCTTTTTAATTGAAGAAGGAGACAGAGCCACATCTAGAGAAGTATTTAATAAGCTGCTTGAGATGAATCCGGCGAATGATGAGTATGCAATGATTTTGGAGCGGCTAGGTGAAAACACAGAGGAAATGTAGATAAGTGAAACAAAACTAAATCAAGACAGAGGAGGGAATTCATGGTGGCTGCCCCTGTTTCTGTGAATGAGAAGAAGGATTTTATTCGGTGGTTCTTAAATCATTATCAACTGAAACGAAGAGAATGCGTGTGGATATTGAATTACTTAATGAGTCATGATCAACTGATGAAAAAGGTTCATTTTGTAGAAAATGCACAATATTGCCCACGTGGACTGATTATGTCGACACATTGTGTGGATGAGGTCCCTTTCAGGTTCTATAAGTCTAATATCATGACGACCGATGCAGAGAAATCTTTTCATGATATCCGTTTAAATCGGGATGAAGACATTTATATTCAGCTTAATTTTAAATCGTCTTACTCTTCCTATCAATATGCAGCGGTACTCGAGCACAATCCCTTCATGCCGAAATCGACGGCATCGAATGAAAAAGATCAGCTGCTAGCTGAACAATTTTTAGAAAGAAGCATGTTGTATTTTCAAAGGGACCGTCTGCTTAAGGAAATCGATGAAGCGCTTGATAAGCATGATGAACAAGCATTTAAGGATTTAACCGAACAATTGAATCAATTGAAAGTACTTGGATGAAATAAATTGACCTTTCCGTAATCAGGAAAGGTTTTTATTTTTTATAAAACATTGATAAAATCCACATTTTTGTAAAGACTATGGGTATATGGTAAAGATGTTATAAAAATAATGGTAAAATGATAAGGAGTTGATTCAAAAAATCGGGAGTGATGAAAAAACATGAAGTGGACAGCAAAAGATCTTGACATGTATATGCAGTCAAAAGAGTATGTGGATACCGTTTTGATTCCTTTGGTTCCCCTATCTTTTAAAGGGCAAATGAAGCAAACGGGCTCAATGAATGAATTTCTTACCATTTTAAGCTTGGAAATTGAAAAGCAGATGAAAGGTAGAATTCTTTTATTGCCGACATTTCATTATTTAAGTGATGAAATGGATAAGGTTGAACGGTTAAAGCGTTGGGCCAATGAAGTGAAAGAAAATAATTTCGAGCATGTTTTCTTTCTTACATCGGACTTCGAGTGGAAAAAAGAAGAACGGGAATTAGAGAATAATTTAGTATGGATTCCTGCCATTCCCTTGGAAGGGCTTGAAATTGAACAAGCAAGGGAAATGATTAACCAGCAAGTTCTCCAAATCCTTGATATTTTCTCTTATAATTGGAAAAATGAAAAAAAGTAGGATTTTTCGCATTATTTGACACATAGTTGCCACCTTTTGGGTTTTACAAATATTGACCTTGGTAAATTATTGAGATATCATGGAAATGTCCTAGTTTTATAGTGTCGCTATTTATTGGTCCTTTGGGCTCTCAGTATAGTAATAGAGGGGGGGAAAACGCATGAGCAAGCATAATGTTTCACGACGTCAATTCCTTAATTACACACTTACTGGCGTTGGTGGATTTATGGCGGCCGGTATGTTGATGCCTATGGTTAGGTTTGCAATTGATCCTGTATTATCAGCTGATAAAGGCGGGGATTACGTTGCAACTAAGCAGAAGGTAGGTGATCTGACTACCGAACCGACCCGTGTCGACTTTAGTTTTAAACAGGTCGATGGGTGGTATGAGTCTGAAGAAACAAATACAGCTTGGGTTTACAAAACGGATGATGGTAAGATCGTTGCTTTATCTCCAATCTGTAAACATTTAGGCTGTACGGTAGGGTGGAATACGGATAAGACTAATCCGAATCAATTTTTCTGTCCTTGCCATTATGGTAGGTATACGAAAGATGGGATTAATGTGAAAGGGACACCGCCGGTTTCACCATTGGATGTCTTTGACACGAAAGAAAAAGATGGAATACTTTATTTGGGTCAACTAAAACCGCACGGGGAGGCGTAAACATTGCTAACAAAGTTATATGACTGGGTGGACGAGCGTTTAGATATTACGCCGTTATGGCGGGATATTGCTGACCATGAGGTTCCTGAACATGTTAACCCCGCACATCATTTTTCCGCATTCGTATATTGTTTTGGTGGGTTAACTTTCTTTATTACGGTCATCCAAATCTTGTCAGGCATGTTCTTGACGATGTACTATGTCCCGGACATTAAAAACGCTTGGGAATCTGTTTATTATTTGCAAAATGAAGTTGCCTTCGGTCAAATTGTCCGTGGTATGCATCACTGGGGAGCAAGTCTAGTTATCGTTATGATGTTTTTACATACTCTTCGTGTCTTCTTCCAGGGAGCTTACAAAAAACCGCGTGAATTGAACTGGATGGTCGGCGTATTGATTTTCTTCATCATGCTGGCATTAGGCTTGACTGGTTATTTATTGCCATGGGATATGAAAGCGCTATTCGCAACGAAAGTTACGTTGACAATTGTCGAATCGGTACCGTTGATGGGACCGGCACTCAAGACATTGATAGCAGGAGATCCAACCATCGTTGGAGCACAGACATTGACACGATTCTTTGCAATTCATGTATTCTTCCTGCCTGCAGCATTATTTGCATTACTAGCGGCTCATTTCCTGATGATCCGAAAACAAGGTATTTCAGGTCCACTATAAAAGAATGGTGAACCAAGAACCAAAAAAACCTTTTCATAAAGGAGGGGAATTGTTCTATGCATCGTGGGAAAGGTATGAAATTCGTAGGTGACTCGCGTATCTCCGCGAACCGTAAACCGAATATTCCGAAAGATTATTCAGAATATCCTGGGAAAACTGAAGCATTTTGGCCTAATTTCCTTTTAAAAGAATGGATGGTAGGAGCTGTATTTCTTGTAGGGTATCTTTGCCTGACAATCGCACATCCGTCACCATTGGAAAGGATAGCAGATCCTACAGATACAGCGTACATTCCGCTGCCAGACTGGTATTTCCTATTCCTTTACCAATTACTTAAGTATACCTATGCTTCAGGTCCTTATAATGCAATCGGGGCCCTGGTAATACCTGGTTTGGCTTTCGGAGCGTTGCTCTTGGCACCTTTTTTAGATCGTGGTCCAGAGCGGAGCCCGGCAAAACGTCCTTTTGCTGTAGGCTTCATGCTATTGGCAATTGCCGGCGTATTCTATTTGACATGGGAGTCTGCAGCTCACCATGATTGGGAAGCTTCCAAGAAACAAGGAGCGATCGTGGAAGGTGCAGACATTGATAAAGAGAGCGATGGGTATAAACTGATGGATTCCAGTGGCTGTATTAGCTGTCACGGAGCAGAGTTAACTGGTGGAGCAGGAGCGCCAAGCTTAATTGACACAGGCTTAAGTCCAGAAGAAATCTCTAAAATCGCAGTCAAAGGCCAGGGTAACATGCCAGCTGGCATGTTCAAGGGTACAGATGAAGAATTGGCAACATTAGCTGAATTTGTATCTGGTTTATCGACAAAGTAATATAGCCATCAACATCAATTTCTATCATAGGCTGTAAATGAAGCTGACGACTACGGTTGTCGGCTTTTTTATTGGTAAATTGAAGCGTATATGAGAAGAAATTGAAATGAATACTTGGTTTTCTGGTTGATGGCCTGTAAAATGAATATACTTAAGAATGTAAGTGAGGGTAAAAGAATGAATGTTATTTACAGTTTGCTTGCAAGCCGGCAAATGCTCGCTTTGTTATTATTAATAAATATATTCGGTACTGCCTATGGATATTATTGGTACGGTAGTCAATTGGAAAACACTCCGGCGATTTTTTTGGCATTTGTACCGGACAGCCCGACAGCTAGCCTGTTCTTTGTATTTGTTTTATTGGGGTTCCTGTTAAGAAGGAATTTCGGACTTATGGAAGCGTTGGCAATCATGACACTATTCAAATATGGAATATGGGCGGTTGCAATGAATTTGATGACCTTCTTGACAACCGGTTCATTGCCATGGGAAGGTTATATGTTAATGGCTTCTCATTTGGGGATGGCGATACAAGGGGTATTATATGCACCATTTTATCGAATAAAACCTTGGCATTTGATAGTGGCTGCGATTTGGACCATACATAATGACATAATCGATTATGTTTTTGAAATGATGCCAATTTATCGTGATTTATTGGTATATATGAATTCGATAGGTTATTTCACTTTTTGGCTCAGTATACTATCCATTTTTGTCGGCTGGTACTTTGGATATAGAAAAAAGCGGACCACCCTATCCATCATCCATTAAAAAGTTAACTCTAAATACAGCTTTGTAAAAGCAGGGTTAACTTTTTTATGTTGAACGAGGTCTACTCATGTTTTTTCTTTCATATCGTTTTAGTAGAGATATGAGGAGGGACGAGTAGCATGTTGAAAAAATTCATATTAACCATTGCTGTTTTATTTGTCGTCTTACATTTCCCTGTCTATGCAGAATCCTCTTCAAGTTTGGAGCAATTAGATAACATTTCCGATAGAGCCTTGGAAATGACCAAGTTGAAGCGATATGGAGATTCGGAAAAGATGCTGACGTTTTTTTCTGACCGGTTTTTAAAAGAGACAGCGAAAGAGCAGATCCTTGACATGGACGAACTTCGAATTATCACTGTAGCTCATAATGAGGCGTTGATGACAATAAAGGATATGAACAAGGGAGATTCCGAAAAGGTTAATTCTGTTACAAAGTTCCGGCTTGTTGTTGATGCGGTCAAGTCTACCCATCAGCCTCTTTGGACAGAGATGGAGGATCAAATGATGAATTCTTTCCAGCAGACAAAGAATGCCGCGATCAATCAAGACACAATTACCTTCAATAGCCAATTGAACTTATTCCTATCACAATATGAAATGATATATCCAAGCTTGAAAGTCGACCTTTCTAAAGAAACGATGCAGCAACTGGACACGAGGATTCAATACATCAACCAATACCGTCCGGAGGTAATCAGTGATGGAGAAAGTCAAAAGGAACTGGATGCGTTGCAAAACGAACTAACCTCCATTTTTGATGATATGGGGGAAGATGATGCAGATCCTTCCCTTTGGTGGGTCATCATATCGACAGGCTCAATCATCATCATGACGCTTTCTTATGTAGGCTGGAGGAAATATAAAGGTGATAGGGAAAAACCAAGGAAAGAACATAATGATTAAAAAGACAGGGGAAGAGAACACTATATTTGACACGGTTGCCTTCAATCCATAGAATTAAGAGTAATAATAGTTATAGGAGGATACCATGTATTTCATTTATTTGGCGATTATCATTTTAATCCCGATTTATGCACAAATGAAAGTGAAAAGCACATATAAAAAATATTCAAAGGTATCGGCCTCTTCCGGTATGAGTGGTGCTGAGACGGCGCGGGCCATTTTAGATCAAAATGGTCTGTTCAATGTCAGGGTCGAAGAGACACCTGGAATGCTTTCTGACCATTATGACCCAAGGGATAAAACAGTGCGTTTATCATCGGATAACTATCACGGCCATTCAGTTGCCGGTGTAGCGGTTGCAGCCCATGAAGTTGGACATGCGATTCAAGATAAAGAAGCCTATGCATTCTTGCGTTTCCGTCATGCATTAGTACCGGTAGCTAATTTTGGCTCTAACATATCTTGGATTTTGATTTTAATCGGGATGTTAGCTTCAATTCCTGAGTTGCTATTGGCGGGTATCGTATTTATGGCCGCCGCTGTATTGTTCCAAGTGATAACCCTGCCGGTTGAATTCAATGCCTCTTCTAGGGCGATGGATCAACTCGTTTCCGCCGGGGTCATCCGGAATGATGAAGAACGGGAAACGAAAAAAGTATTAAGTGCCGCTGCGATGACTTATGTTGCTGCCGCTCTTGTAGCCGTACTGGAATTAGTTCGTCTTCTGCTTATGTATACAGGAATGAGGGAAGAAGATTAATGAGAAAAGGACACCATCTTGGGATGGGGTCCTTTTCTCATTTTTAAGAGTATTTGCTGCACATTGCTAATAAAATTCAGTTGGACAGGGCAACATTCATAAGGGTTGCATTCAATCGGTATGTACAGTCAATGGATCACCTTTCAATGGGATTCTTGTTCTCATCAAGGGTAAAGCCCTCACCCAATACGTCATGAACTTCACTGACGGATACAAACGCATGAGGGTCCACAGAAGTTATGGCATTTTTTAAGCGGACTAACTCATTTTTTCCAACAACACAATAGAGGACTTCCCGGTCATTGCGTGTAAAGGACCCATAGCCCCTTAATACAGTTACGCCCCGCTCCATATCATTCATGATTTTTTCGGCAATTTCCTTGTTTTTGTCACTAATGATCATTGCACCTCTAGCAGCATAGGCTCCTTCTTGCATAAAGTCGATTACTCGGGCACCTATAAAAACGGCAACGAGGGTATACATCGCTTGCCGGTAATCCAGGTAGGTAAGGATGGACAGGCCAATGACGACGGCATCAAAGATGAACATGGTCCGACCCATGCCCATCCCTAAGTAACGATGGGCAAAACGGGCAATGATATCCACTCCGCCTGTTGTACCGCCGTAACGGAAAATGATGCCCAGGCCGACACCAACCGAGACCCCGGCAAACAATGCCACAAGCATCAAATCATTACCGAGATTGATTTCAAATTCGTATCTCTCGAAAACCCATAGCCAAACGGAGAGTCCAACCGTTCCGATAATCGTATAAAAGAAAGATGTGCGCCCTAAATATTTCCACCCGATTAAAAATAAAGGAATATTCAAAATCAAATTAGAATAAGAAGGATTTATCCCGATAAGTTGATATATAATCAAGGTGAGACCGGTGAATCCGCCCTCGGCCAAGTTGTTCTGCATGTTAAAATGCACGAGGCCAAATGCGAATATTCCAGCCCCAAAAAGGATGAATATGATATTTTTCAATTTTAAGCCCAAAAGCATGTCCCATACCTCCAAAGGTTTGCATAGCATTAATTTACTTATTATAACTAATTAACCAACTATGGGCAATTTTGATTCGCAAACGTATCTGTTGTCATCTGTTTCACTTTTAGCTAACATGGAGAAGGTATGATGTTTGAAAACGAAAATCAAGAATGGGTGACTCATATGGAAAAGCAAAAGACGATCCAACAAATGCAAGCGGAAGTCGACCAATACATAGGACAATTTAAAGAAGGATATTTCAGCCCTCTCGCCATGCTCGCCCGCATGTCTGAAGAACTTGGGGAATTGGCTAGGGAAGTCAATCATTACCATGGTGAAAAACCAAAGAAAGCGACAGAGGAAGAGAATACCATTGAAGCGGAATTGGGGGACATGCTTTTTGTGTTGATTTGTTTTGCCAATTCTTTAGGGATTGATCTTCAAAACTCGCATGATTTGGTCATGGAAAAATTTACAACCCGCGATAAAGATAGATGGACAAGAAAAGAAGAGGAAATGGAGGAGGAAGGTAAAGATGAGTAAAGTGAAAGTGATTGTAGCAGGTCCACGAGGCAGAATGGGAAATGAAGCGGTGAAGCTTGTACATAGGACAGAAGGGTTTGAATTGGCAGCTGTCATAGATCGCAAGCATAACGGGGAAAGCCTTTCCGCAATAGAAGGTTTTCACGGGATCGAAGCGCCGGTTTTTTCTGATATAAATGAATGCTTTTCTTCTGTAGAGGCAGACGTATTGATCGATTTGACCACACCGGAAGTCGGCATGTTCCATACCGAAACGGCACTTAATCATGGCATCCGCCCTGTAGTGGGAACGACTGGTTTTACAAAAGATGATTTAGCAAAGCTGGATTCATTGACAAAAGAAAAAGGCATTGGTTGCATCATCGCGCCAAACTTTGCAATTGGCGCCATTTTGATGATGAAGTTTTCCCAAATGGCCGCAAAGTATTTCCCGGATGTGGAAATCATAGAAATGCACCATGATCAAAAACTGGATGCACCTTCTGGAACTGCTTCCAAAACGGCAGACATGATTGCAGCGGTACGTGAAACAAAACAACAGGGGCACCCTAATGAAAAAGAAACCATCCAGGGGGCAAGAGGTGCAAATGTAGATGGCATGCATATCCACAGTGTCCGTCTACCGGGACTCGTTGCCCATCAACAGGTGCTTTTCGGAAGTGAAGGAGAGCTATTGACGATTAGGCATGATTCCTTTAATCGAGCTTCGTTCATGTCAGGAGTCAAACTTGCTGTCGATACCGTCATGAAATTGGATGTTCTTGTATACGGCTTGGAAAATATTATTGAATAGGGATCAGGAGGATTTACGATGAAAATTGCCTTAATTGCCCATGATATGAAAAAAGAAGATATCATTCAATTTGTTACAGCCTATAAAGATGTATTTGAGCAGCATGAATTATTTGCAACAGGTACGACTGGGAAACGAATCATGGAAGAAGTATCACTGCCTGTCCATCGTTTTCATTCAGGACCTCTTGGCGGGGATCAGGAAATAGGTGCAATGATTGCACGCGGAGAAATGGACATGGTCCTATTTTTCCGCGATCCTTTGACATCACAGCCGCATGAACCTGATGTATCGGCGCTTATCCGCCTATCAGATGTATATGAAATTCCCTTGGCAACGAATATGGGCACTGCAGAAGTGCTCATACAAGGTTTGAAACACGGATATATGGACTGGCTAAAACTAAGGCAAAAACAAGGTGAGATAAATGATAAACAAAAGTAACATAGATATCCTGGCTTTCGGGGCACATGCGGATGATGTTGAAATCGGAATGGGTGGCACGATCGCTAAATATGTGCAACAAGGCAGGAAAATTGTCATTTGTGATTTGACAAAAGCTGAAATGTCGTCCAATGGAACCGTTCCATTGCGGCAAGAGGAAGCCGATAAGGCTGCTGAAATCCTTGGGGTGAAGAGGATTTCCCTTGATCTACCCGACAGGGGCCTATACATGAAGGCGGAATACATAAATCAAATCATCAAGGTCATTCGCCAATATAAACCTGCACTTGTATTTGCTCCATTTTTGGAAGACCGCCATCCCGATCATGGTAACTGTGCCAAATTAGTGGAGGAAGCAGTTTTTTCGGCAGGAGTAAGAAAGTATATGGAAGAAGAAGGCATGGATTCCCATCGTGTCCAAAATATGCACTATTATATGATCAATGGGTTTCACAAACCGGACTTCGTCGTGGATATCACTTCTACAATATCGAAAAAGCTGGATAGCCTTAGGGCATATGGGAGCCAATTCGAAAAAAGTCAAGTATCTGTAGAAACACCGTTAGTTAATGGCTATATCGAGACTGTAGAGGCACGGGAGCGGATGTTTGGCAAAGAAGTGGGTGTCGCCTTTGCGGAGGGATTCATGACAAAAAAACCGTTACTTATCGATGCCGACTTGTTAGGAGAATAATAATCTTATGAAATTAAAAATTGGAATTACCTGTTACCCGACAGTTGGGGGTTCTGGTGTCGTAGCAACTGAATTAGGTAAGATGCTTGCAGAAAAAGGACATGAAATACATTTCATTTCTTCAAGCATCCCTTTTCGCTTAAATAAGATGTACTGTAATATTTTTTATCACCAGGTTGAAGTGAACTCATATTCAGTCTTTCAATATCCACCATATGACCTGGCGCTTGCGAGCAAGATGGCGGATGTCGTAAAACGGGAGAAATTAGATATCCTACACGTTCACTATGCAATTCCACATGCTGTTTGTGCGATCCTTGCAAAGCAGATGTCAGGTAATGAAGTAAAGATCGTAACTACACTGCATGGTACGGATATCACTGTTTTGGGCCAGGATCCCTCATTGACCAATTTGATTAAATTCGGCATAGAGCAATCAGATGTCGTTACAGGAGTATCTAATTCCCTTGTTCAGCAAACGCACGAATTAATCGCGCCGGATAAGGAAATCAAAACCGTTTATAATTTTATTGATGAAAGAGAGTACCGTAAAACCGATTCCGATTACCTTAAGGATGAATACGGAATCAGGGAAGATGAAAAAGTGATCATACATGTTTCGAATTTCCGTTCGGTCAAGCGAGTGAAAGATGTCATCCAGGCGTTTTATTTAACTCAAAAGAAATTGCCTGCAAAGCTACTCCTCGTAGGAGACGGGCCGGAAGTGACAACCGTATTGAAATTGGCTAAAGATCTTGGAATCGATGATGCGGTCTTGTTCCTTGGTAAGCAGGATAACCTTGCGGAATTATATTCAATCAGTGATTTGATATTCCTGTTATCGGAAAAAGAGAGTTTCGGACTTGTGCTGCTCGAGGCGATGGCATGTGGAGTTCCTTGTATCGGGACGAATATCGGGGGAATACCCGAAGTCATCGTTGATGGGGAGACTGGTTATATTTGTGAACTGGGAGATGTCAAAATGGTTGCTGAAAAAGCGATTGGACTTTTAAGCGACCCGAGTTTACATAAACGCTTTTCTGAAGCTGCGCTTGAAAGGGCCAATACCGATTTTCATAGTGATACGATTATGTCAGAGTATGAAGCCATCTACATTCAAGCACTTGAAGGTAAATCCATGGAATAGGGAGGAGACGCTGATGGATCGATTATTCTTGAAATCAGTACCCATTCTGGAATTGATTGAAGAAGCAGGATATGAGGCTTATTTCGTTGGCGGCTCTGTAAGGGATTATATCCTTGGCAGGCCCATAAACGATGTGGACATCGCTTCTTCCGCCACACCCCAGGAAATCAAAAGGATTTTTCCTAATACGGCTGATATCGGAATCGACCACGGTACAGTGCTTGTCATTACGGATACGGGTACATACGAAATTACGACGTTTAGAACGGAAAGCGGGTATTCGGACTTTCGCAGGCCCGATGCCGTAGAGTTTGTCCGTTCTTTGACCGAAGATTTGCAAAGAAGAGATTTTACCATGAATGCAATAGCAATGGATAAGACCGGAAAGATCATTGATCCATTTAATGGTAAGCGCGATTTGGCACAAAAAAGGATTATCACGGTTGGTAACCCGCATGAAAGGTTTAATGAGGATGCATTGAGAATGATGCGTGCTTTAAGGTTCGTCAGTCAACTTGATTTTGAACTGGATCATGAAACCTTTGATTCCCTTAAAGAGAACGCCCAGAACATCAGTGAAATCGCTGTCGAAAGAATCCTGGTTGAATTTGAGAAACTAGCGGCCGGCTCTAATAAGATAAAGGCTTTCTCACTCTTGCTTGAAAGCGGATTATATCAATACCTGCCTCTATTCTCACGTAAAAAAGAACATCTAATGGACTTACTGAACCTGCCGCTTCATCAACTGAATGCGGCAGAAATATGGTCTATCATCATGATTCACACAAAGGAACAAGAAATCGAAGAGGCTTTGAGGGCATGGAAGCTGCCATTGAAAACCATAAGAAACGTTCAACGTACGATAAAGCTGGTGAAGAGTAAGGAACCAGCAGCCATCGATGTATTTCAGGCAGGTCATGGCATAACGGTACAAGCTGCTAAAGTCAGAGCTGCACTGAATGGCGGGAATGTATCGGATGCTGAAGAGAATGCACACCACCGCTATAATGGACTTATTATAAAACAAATGTCGGATCTTGCCGTCACGGGGACGGATTTATTGATTTGGCATCAAGAAAAGCCAGGTCCATGGGTCAAGGAATACTTGGAAAAAATATTGAAAGCTGTCTTGAATGAAGAATTAAGAAATGATAAAGAAGAAATTAAGAGGTGGCTGGTGAAATGCAATCTGAGTTAAGAACAAAGCTGATGGAAGCCCTCTCAAAAGCGGATGGTGCGTTTATATCCGGTCAGGAAATTGCTGAATACATTGGCTGTTCACGCACAGCGGTCTGGAAGCATATAGAAGACCTGCGCAGTGAAGGGTATAATGTCGAAGCTGTTAGGAAAAAAGGCTACCGGATCATATCAGCGCCGGAAAAAGTGTCCGAGAGCGAAATACAACTTGGCTTGGAAACAAAAACGATCGGCAAAATGATCCATTATCAGGAAACTGTGGAATCCACTCAAAAAATTGCGCATCAACTAGCAAATGAAGGTGTTCAGGAGGGAACCCTCGTCGTTGCCGAGGAGCAGTTATCCGGAAAAGGAAGGCTAATGAGATCTTGGCATTCCCCAAAATTCAGCGGGATATGGATGAGTCTGATCCTAAGACCGAAAATTCCGATTCATGAGGCGCCACAACTTACATTATTGGCCGCGGTCGCTGTAGCTCAGGCTATAGAGGATACCACTGATTTGAAGCCGCAGATAAAGTGGCCGAATGATATTTTGGTGAATCGCAAGAAAGTGGTGGGCATCCTGACGGAGATGCAGGCGGAGTCAGATAGAATCCATTCTGTCATTATCGGAATTGGAATGAATATCAATCAGCAATTGGAGGATTTTCCTGAAGAACTGCAGGAAAAAGCGTCTTCCCTTCTCATAGAAAGTGGAGGGACGGTTTCGAGGTCCAAGGTCATTCAACGAGCATTATTTCGTCTTGAAAATTTGTACGAACTCTATTTGGATCAAGGGTTCATGCCTATAAAGGATTTATGGGAGAGTTATGCAATCAGTCTTGGACAGGTAATCAAAGCCAGTACCGTTAATGACACGATTGTCGGAAAGGCATTGGGCATAACGGATTCAGGCGTTTTACTTCTCGAAGACGGAAAAGGTACCGTACATTCGATATATTCTGCAGATATTGAAATTCAGTAGATTTTTGTCAAATTCGTGAAAATTAAATAGAAAATTTCTTTTTTGCTTGATATAATGCAAGTGGGCAGTATCTTATTTGAACTGCACCCCCATAAATACCAAATTATTTGAAAATCTGCCTTGATCCAGAGAACTGGACTGGGACGGAGGGATGAAACTTCTGATGAAACAAAGGGATTGACTAAAAAGCTAAGTGCTGTTTATTGATCGAATTGTGGCTTTTCATGCCATTTTTCGTAGCGAAACAGATACTTTTTTAGTCAGTCCTTTTTTTGCGCATGAATGTATAGACACCAGTTTTAGCTGATGTTTTCATCTCCTCCATTAAAAGGAGGAAACGTAATGAAATTGTCCGGAGATTTTTTGAAGATGAAACAAAATCAAGAGAAGATTGTGATGCTCACGGCTTATGATTACCCGTCAGCAAAGTTAGCCGAACAATCAGGTGTAGACATGATTTTAGTCGGTGATTCTTTAGGAATGGTCGTATTAGGGTATGACTCAACGATTCCAGTTACGGTGAATGACATGATCCATCATACAAAGGCAGTAAAACGCGGGGCGCCAAATACATTTGTCGTGACGGATATGCCCTTTATGAGTTATCACCTATCTATGGATGAAACACTGAAGAATGCAGCCCGGATCATGCAGGAAGGTCATGCGGACGCCGTGAAGCTCGAGGGAGCGGATGATGTTGTTGAAAAAATCTCAGCATTGACAAAGGCAGGCATCCCGGTTGTAGCCCATCTTGGATTGACTCCTCAATCCGTCGGCGTTCTGGGCGGATATAAAGTGCAAGGAAAAGATGCAGAAAGTGCAGCACAGCTCTTGGAAGATGCGAGAAAGTGTGAAGCGGCAGGGGCGATGCTAGTAGTTTTTGAATGTGTTCCATATCAAGTGGGGGAACTCGTCACACGGAACCTCGAAATTCCAACCATTGGAATTGGAGCAGGCGCAGAAACGGATGGTCAAGTCCTCGTTTACCATGATGTCATCAAGTATGGAGTAGACCGGCTAGCGAAATTCGTAAAAGTTTATGGAGATGCAAATGAACTGATTGGCCAATCGATTACAAGCTTTGTGAATGAAGTGAAATCTAAAGATTTTCCGTCGGAAGAACATACATTCACGATGAAGGAAGAGCAGCTTTCTGAACTTTACGGAGGAAAAAGATGAAAACTTTTACATCAGCAGCTGATTTGCAATTGGCACTTAGAGAGGAAAAAAACAATCACAAAAGCATTGGCTATGTAGCGACAATGGGGTTTTTGCATGAAGGGCATGCAACCCTCCTGGAAAAGGCCCGCAAAGAAAATGATATTGTGGTATTGAGTATTTTTGTAAATCCGATGCAGTTTGGACCGAATGAGGATTTTGAAACATATCCACGGGATTTGGAACGGGATGAAAATGTCGCTGCCAATGGGGGAGTGGATTACCTCTTCTATCCAACAGTCCATGAAATGTACGGTGAAGAACCATCTGTGAAAGTTGTTGTCCAAAGCAGGACGGATGTTTTATGCGGGAGACAAAGGCCTGGACACTTTGATGGTGTAGCGACAGTCTTAACGAAATTCTTCAATATCATCCTTCCCGATAGAGCTTACTTTGGTAAGAAGGATGCCCAGCAAGTCGCCGTGATAGATGGCCTGATCAAAGACTTCAATTTCCCTATCCAGCTTGTTGCTGTAGATACCGTACGCGAGGAAGATGGGTTAGCGAAGAGCTCGCGAAATGTGAACCTGTCAGATCAAGAACGCATGGAGGCTAAAGAGCTGTACCAAAGTTTATTGAAGGCCAAAGAGGCGGTTGAATCAGGTGAAAGAAATGCAGCTACCGTCACGGCTCTAATTAGTGAACATATTACTGCCCAAACAAGTGGAGTGATCGACTATATTGAAGTCTATCAATACCCAGAACTTAAACCACTTGAATCACTGGCAGGAAACATCATCATTGCAATGGCTGTAAAGTTCAAGCATGCAAGACTAATTGATAATATCACCTTATATATAGAATAAATCATAAGATCAGGGGGAATTGAGATGTTTCGAACGATGATGAATGGAAAAATCCACCGTGCACGGGTAACTGAAGCTAATTTGAATTATGTTGGCAGCATTACGATTGATGAAGATATAATAGATGCGGTGGGCATTTTGCCTAATGAAAAAGTCGCCATCGTGAATAATAATAATGGTGCAAGGCTTGAAACGTATGTGATTGCGGGTGAACGGGGTAGCGGTGTCGTATGTTTGAATGGAGCGGCAGCAAGACTGGTGCAGCCGGATGATATCGTGATAATCATTTCTTATGTGATGGTTTCTGAGGAAAAACTGGGAGATCACAAACCAAAAGTTGCGATCATGGATGAAAACAATAAAATCATTGATTTAATTTCAAACGAACCTGCAGCTACAATCATGTAAGCGGAGGGCCGGCACATGTGCATGAAACATGCATACAGGTGCCGGCCCTTTTCGTCTGTTGATGAACGGCTTGTTTCCTTTATTACGATTATTATGGTATAAAAAAGATAAGAGAATTCCATCAGGAAGTGGAGAAAGTGAAGTTTGAGGTGTACAATTCATGATGCAACGATATGTAGTGGTTGATTTGGAAACAACAGGGAATTCTCCGAAAAAAGGAGATAGAATTATTCAATTTGCTGGAGTGGTCATCGAAAATGACCAAATTGTGGATGAATACTCGACATTCATCCACCCTGGACAGGAAATTTCCTTGTTTATTGAAGAATTGACCGGAATAAGCAACGAGACGGTAAAAAATGCACCTGACTTTGAAGATGTTGCAGAAAATATTGCCAGGCTTATAGAAGGGGCTTGTTTTGTTGCCCATAATGTTTTATTTGATTTATCTTTTTTACAGGAAGAACTAGTGCGATGCGGGTTTGAGCCGTTTTATGGTTCCACCCTTGATACAGTGGAGTTAGCGAAAATATTAAAACCAACATCCGATGGATATAAGCTTCACCAGCTGGCTAAAGAAGAAAACCTAGATCATTCCAGGCCCCATCAAGCGGATAGTGATGCATATGCCACCGCTTTATTGTTGTTGGAATTGAAAAAAAAGCTGATGAATCTTCCAGTCATGACACTAAAACAGTTGTATCGGTTATCTTATTCTTTACAAAGTGAGGTTTCCGAATTAATAGATGCTTGCATTGCAAGCAAACTTGCTAAAGCAGAAGTCCATTCACCTGATCTAATTACTTATAGGGGTCTTGCCTTTAAAAAGGCCGAACATGAAGGTGATCATAAAGACACGGGGGCGAAATTCCCGCTCGACAATGAGGAAAAAATAGCCATGCTTCAAAATGCATTCCCAGCATTCGAAGCAAGAAGCGGACAACTTGATATGATGAACCTGATCCACAATTCTTTCGAAACCAGCCAGGATGCAATCATTGAAGCTGGAACAGGTATTGGAAAATCCATAGGTTATCTGCTTCCGGCCGTTTATTTTGCAAAAAAACATCAAAAACCTGTCGTCGTTTCGACGTATACGCTTCAGCTGCAGGACCAACTTCTTCAAAACGAGGTTCCTAAGCTTAAAAAAATCCTTCCTTTTACCTTTCAAGCTGTTTTACTGAAGGGGAGAAGCAATTATTTGAGCTTGGCAAAGTTCGAAAGGGCTTTGCGTGAAAAGGAAGATAATTATGAAACGGCCTTAACGAAAATGCAGATATTGGTTTGGCTTACTGAAACCGTAACAGGTGATAAAGATGAATTGAACCTTACAAGCGGCGGTCAGCTATTTTGGAATAGGCTTCAAAGTGATGGTCTTACATACGCCGGTTTAAAACAGCCCTGGCTTGAACTGGATTTTTTTGAACGGGCAAAAAAAATAGCTGCCAAGGCGGATATCATCATTACTAACCATTCATTTTTAATGACGGATCTGCTTACAGAAGACGCATTGATCCCCAAAAAAGGGTATTTGGTTCTCGATGAAGCACACCATTTGGAACAGGCTGCATCCAAACAGCTTGGGAGCAGGCTTAATTACATTTCGGTGAAGACGATTTTGAACAGACTGGGGACATCTGATCAAAAGCAATTATTATATAAATTGGACAGGATGCTCTTAAATAACGGACTGACGGATGGAAAGTCTTCACATGAATTAGATCAAAAGCTTAGTGATTTTTCGTATGAATTCGAACAGCTTTTTTATTACCTTTCCAATCAGGCGGAAAAACTTTCACGTTCTGTGAGCCCAAAACGGCTTTCATTCAAAATAAATGATGGAAGATGGGGTAAAGCGATTCTTGTCGCTGAGCGGTTGGTGGATTTATTAGGATATATCATCAAGGGGTTAGAGAAAAGATTGGCCCTTTTATTGAATAATGAGTCCCCATTAGGAAAAAATTCATTATTTCACTTGAATGATATCGAGGTGCTGCTTGGACATTTACAGGATACCAGGGACTCTTTGCATGAGTTTTTCATCAAGCCCCACGAAGAAAATATTTATTGGCTTGATTATACGAATGCAGCACCTCAGCATGGGGTGACTTTGACGGTTCAGCCGATTGCAGGCAGTAAACGGCTATGGGATTCCTATTTCGGGCGTCAAAAAAGTGTGGTCATGACATCGGCAACCCTTGTGGTGAAGGATTCTTTTAAGTATTTTAAGGAACAACTCGGATTAGAGAATGAGCCGATCCAGACAGCAAGTTTTCCATCACCCTTTCCTTATAAGGAACTCGTAAAGGTACTGGTTCCAAATGATCTGCCAGATATCAATTGTTTATCAGTGGAGGAATTCTCCGAAACCGCGGCAAACCATATTATTGCTGCCGCTCAGGCAGCGAAAGGGAGAATGATGGTATTATTCACCTCGCATGAAATGCTGCGGGCGACCTATCATTCGGTCAAAGATTGTGGTGTTCTGGATGAGTTCACCCTGTTTGCACAAGGGATTTCTGGCGGAAGCCGGATGAGGCTGCTCAGGAATTTCCAAAACTTCGAGAAAGCGGTCCTGTTTGGGACAACCAGCCTATGGGAGGGCGTCGATATCCCAGGCGAGGATTTATCTTGTTTAATCATTGTCAGGCTGCCTTTTTCGCCACCGGATGAACCTGTGACAGCTGCAAAATGCCAACTTCTCGAGAAGCAGGGGCGCAATCCATTCTCTGAGTATTCATTACCCGAAGCCCTATTAAGGTTCCGACAAGGTTTCGGCAGGCTTATACGCACTCCAGAAGATAAAGGGATTTTGGTTATACTTGATCGCCGCATCATTACTGCCAAATACGGAACTGAATTTCAAAAGGCCATTCCGAAAGTGGACTGGCACCAAGGCTCTATATCAGAAATGGCTGAAATGATAGAAGAGTGGATTTAAAGGATCTTGATTATTCATTAATCCAGGAATTTTTATGAATTTATAAAGAAAAATAACCTTTGAACTGGTATAATGTGATAGGTGGTAAAGCCTTCAAATCCTATTCATACCAGTGGTTGTTGACAATTTATTAAAATGGAGGGGCGTTTTCATGGAAAGTAAAATCGAAGTAATTTCAACAGTCAGGTTGCAACATTCTCCTGATCTGTATAAAATTGTGGATTCCTTGAACCGAACATTGAAAAAAGATGACTTGATGTTCGGTCTGGCATTGGATTCCCAAGATCAAGAAAAAGCGATATTTACAATTTATCGTACATAGAAAGAAGGAAAAGCAGCTTTGAAAAAATGGTTGATTATTGCTTCCATCCTAGTCCTTTGTTTTATCGGATTTGTCAGCGGGGCATATATTAAAGCGTTGCAGCCTAAAAAAGTGGCTGGTAATGAGGCTTTTAAAAAGGCAAAGGAAGAGGGCGGCCTTGTGACCATGGAAGAATTCTACCTTTATAATGGGCAGGATTCATACTCCGTCATCATTGGTGAAGGTGAAAAGGGGACTAAGAAAATAGTCTGGCTTCCTGAGGACAAGAAGAAAGAAATAGTAGTGGAAAACTATAAAGATGGTAAATCAAAAAAAGAGATCATGAACATTGTCAAAGAAAAGCTTAATCCCCAAAAAATCATTTCGGTTAAGCTAGGCATGGAAAAGAACGTCCCGCTTTGGGAAGTAACGTATCTTGATGAATCCGAGCGCTTTAACTATGACTATTATGATTTTAAAACTGGGGAATGGCTAAAGTATTATCGAAGCATTTAGAATGGAGGATTAATTTAAAATGAAATTAGCGAACCGTGTTCAGTCATTAACGCCATCAACAACATTGGCCATTACGGCAAAAGCAAAGGAACTTAAGGCCCAAGGTTTAGATATAATTGGTTTGGGTGCTGGTGAACCAGACTATAATACGCCCAAACATATCATAGATGCAGCACTTCTTTCCATGAATGAAGGTCAAACTAAATACACGCCATCCGCTGGTCTGCCGAAGCTAAAAGAAGCAATTGCGGCTAAATTGAAGCGTGATCAGGGCTTGGATTACAAACCGTCTGAAATTGCAGTTGGCTCAGGTGCCAAGCACTCGCTGTACACATTGTTTCAAGCGATCCTGGATGAAGAAGATGAAGTCATTGTTCCGATACCATATTGGGTGAGCTATCCTGAGCAAATCAAGCTTGCAGACGGTAAGCCGGTTTATATAGTCGGTACGGAAGAAAATCAATATAAAATCACGAAAGAACAATTAGAACAAGCAATTACCGAAAAAACGAAAGCGGTTATCATCAACTCTCCAAGCAATCCAACGGGCATGCTTTATTCCAGGGAAGAATTGGCGGCTATCGGGGAAGTTTGCCTGGCTCATGATATCTTGATCGTTTCCGACGAAATTTACGAAAAATTGGTTTATGGAAAGGCTAAACATACATCCATTGCAGAGATTTCACCTGAACTGAAAAAGCAAACGATCATCATCAATGGTGTTTCTAAATCGCATTCGATGACTGGCTGGAGAATAGGTTATGCAGCCGGTGATGAGTCCATCATTAAAGCAATGGCGAACCTTGCTAGCCATAGCACATCCAACCCAACCACAACCGCTCAATATGGTGCGATTGCGGCTTATGAAGGTACACAAGAGCCTGTTGAGGAAATGCGTCAAGCATTTGAAGGCCGTTTGAATAAAATCTATGATAAATTGGTTGAAATTCCAGGCGTAAGCTGCATTAAACCACAAGGGGCATTTTATTTATTCCCGAACGTTAAACGTGCAGTTGAATTAACAGGGTACAGCAATGTCGAAGATTTTACGACTGCGTTGCTTGAAGAAGCTCAAGTGGCTGTTATTCCAGGTTCAGGGTTTGGTGCACCTGATAACATCAGACTCTCTTATGCAACTTCACTGGAGCTGCTGGAAGCAGCCGTTGAAAGAATACATTCATTCGTTAATTCAAAAATGGCCTAATTTATTAAAAACCTGCAGACTGGGTCTGCAGGTTTTTTTTAGTTGGATTATATTTCGAAACGGGAAGAAGACGGGACAGTGCATTTTAGCTCACTTCACTATTGTAAAGGAAAAGGTGGGCTGCCGGATTTTTCAGTTACATTCAGTCTATTCATAGGCACAGATCATTCATATATGCAAAACAAACATGTGAAAAAATCATATATGATTTTTAATGAAAATCGATTGCAATCATATATGATTTCATATATGATGAAAATATGGAAGAGAAAAACAAAAACCCCAGCAAAAAGCAAATAGCTTATGAGCACCTTCGTAAATTAATTTTGAATGGAACATATGGTTCTGGACAGCGGATCATTATCGATCAAACGGCAAAAGAACTTAGTTTAAGTCCAATTCCTGTCAGGGAAGCGATCAGGCAACTGGAATCTGACGGCCTTATTCAATATAAGCCTTATAGTGGAGCGGTGGTTACAAGCATAAATGAGAGCGAATACATTGAAACTCTTTCTGTCTTATCTTTGCTTGAAGGATATGCTGCTGCCCTCAGTTCTTTGACCATGAATGATCATGATTTTGAAAATCTAATTAATTTAAACAAAGAAATGGAAAAAGCCCTCCATAACTTTGAATTAGAGCTGTTTGGTAAATTAAACGAATGTTTCCATGCGGAAATTTATGAAAAGTGCGGAAATTCCTTTTTATTGGAGGAAATTAAACAGGCACAACAAAGAATGAATAGAGTCAGAAAGTCCATGTTCACCATGGTGCCGCAACGCGCAGTCCAATCGATTCGCGAACATGAAAGCATCATAAAGCTCCTAAAGGAAAAAGCATCTTTTGAAGAAATTGAATCATTGGTGAGAAAGCACAAACTGAATGCGATAAGCACTTTCAAGCAGAGGGCGGAAACGAATCAAGATCAGGCACTTTGATGACCCAGGCTTTGTTTTATTATAGTCGATTGATTATTGATAAAAGCAAAGCCGATTTTTTCACTTAGATTATTCGGAATATTCAAATAATGAAAAGGTGGTAGAAAAAATGTACGAGGAAATCAAAAGTCGTTTAAGAGGATCCATCGCACCCGTTGTCACTCCCTTTGATGACAAGATGGATGTTGATGTAAAGGCCATTGAAAATCTAGTAAACTGGCATATTGAAAGCGGTTCCCATGGAATTTCGGTATGCGGGACTACAGGAGAGCCGAGTTCACTAACGATTGAGGAACGGGAATTAGTGATGGAAACGGCAATTAAAGCAGCAAAAGCCCGTGTTCCAGTTGCACCAGGTACCGGATCTGCCAATCAGAAAGAAACATTGCATTTGACAAAAAGGGCACAGGAAATGGGCGCGGATGCTGCTTTAGTCATCGTTCCTTATTACAATAAACCGAATCAACAGGCACTTTATAATCATTTTAAAACGGTAGCCGATGCTGTTGATATCCCGCTGATCGTTTATAACATTCCCGGAAGAACGGCGACGAATTTAGAAGTGAAGACATTGGCACGTCTTGCTGAAGATTGTGAAAATATTATTGGTGTAAAAGAATCTAATAAAGATTTCGAACATGTGAACCGTGTCTTGTTGAATTGCGGAAGGGATTTTCTCTTATATTCTGGCATTGAATTATTATGCTATCCAATGTTGGCTATTGGAGGGGCAGGACATATAAGTGCTACTGCTAATATCACTCCTAAAGAAGTAGCGGACATTTATAATCTTTGGGTGGAGGGTGATGTAGATAAGGCGCTTGACCTCCATTACAAATTAATGCCATTGAACGATGTTTTGTTTAAAGAAACCAATCCAGGACCATTAAAAGCTGCGATGGGGATGATGGGGAAAATCAATCCCGCATTAAGGCCGCCTATGGGACCACCTTCGGAACCATTGGAAAAAGAACTGCGTGAAACCCTTCAATCATACGGGTTGATTGACCAAAAAATCCAGTCATAATGGCTAGTTGGGAAGATTGCACAAATCCAAACGGTTATTGTCATCTTCCCGAATTAATTTTAAAGGAGGATTTATCATGCAAACTTTTCCCGTGCAGGATGTGAAGCATTACATCAATGGTCAATTTGTCGAGGGTATCTCAGGAAAAACATTTGAAAATCTAAGCCCTTTTAATAATCAAGCAATCAATAATGTGGCAGAAGGCTTTAAAGAGGATATTGATCAAGCGGTCGCCGCCGCAAGAGCTGCATTCGATAATGGCCCATGGAGAACGATGAAAGTGGAAGAAAGATTGAAGTACATGAATAGGATTGCTGATCTAATTGAAGAAAATGCCGAAGAAATCTCCTTTTTGGAATCACTGGATACAGGGTTGCCGATTAGCCAGACAAAAAAACAAGCGGCAAGGGGAGCGGAGAATTTCCGTTTTTATTCTGAAATGGTGAAAAGCAGGCTAATAGGAGAGTCATATCAAGTGGATGACACTTTCATCAATTATACGATTCATAAACCGATAGGAGTGGCAGGATTAATCACTCCTTGGAATGCCCCTTTCATGTTAGAAACCTGGAAGATCGCCCCGGCCCTGGCTACAGGAAATACATGTGTCCTTAAACCGGCGGAGTGGTCTCCATTGACTGCCAATAAATTGGCTCAAATCATTGATCAATCCGGTCTGCCAAAAGGCGTATTCAATATCGTTCACGGTTTTGGGGAGACAGCGGGGGCTTCCTTGGTTGCCCATCCTGAAGTCCAATTGATATCCTTTACCGGAGAAACGACAACCGGTGCCGAAATCATTAAAAATGGTGCAGATACGATGAAACGTTTTTCCATGGAACTCGGCGGTAAATCACCAGCAGTCATTTTTGAAGATGCCGATTTAGAAAAGGCCCTGGATTCAGTGGTATGGGGAATCTATTCATTCAATGGGGAGCGCTGCACAGCCAATTCCAGATTATTTGTCCATGAATCGATAATAGACCAGTTCGTGGCAGAATTGAAGGAACGTGTTCATAATATCAAAATTGGAAACCCAATGGATCCAGACACGGAAATCGGACCCCTGATCCATCGTAACCATTTTAATAATGTCTCCCGATATCTGGATATAGCAAAAGATGAAGGGGCGGAAATTGTAAGCGGTGCCATCCCAAGTGCATTCAAGGAAGGGAATTATATTGCCCCGACGCTTCTTTTGAACTGTACAAATGATATGACGGTCGCCCAAGAAGAGATTTTTGGACCAGTCATGGCAGTCATTCCTTTCAAGACTGAAGAGGAAGTACTGAGAATGGCTAATGATGTAAAGTATGGGCTGGCTGCTTATGTATGGACCAATGATATGAAACGTGGACATAGATTTGCTCAAGCTGTCGATAGTGGGATGGTCTGGGTGAATTCCCAAAACGTTAGGGATTTGCGGATTCCATTTGGAGGATCGAAATATAGTGGGGTAGGACGTGAAGGCGGCCATTATAGCTTTGAATTCTATACGGAAACACAAGTTATCCACGTGGCAATTGGAGAACATCACATTCCAAAATTTGGCGACGTAAAACAAAATGCCGTTTCTTCTGCTGAAAAATAAACCGGGTTTCAATAAAGAAGGGGAGAATACTATGAATTTTTCTATTATTCGTGTTGCGAGAACGATACTTAATGTAACAGATTTAGATAAATCAAGAGCCTTTTATGTGGATGCTTTAGGTTTTATTGAAACGGAAAGAACGAATGACCACATATATTTACGTGGTTTAGAGGAAGCGCATCATCATTCGCTTATCTTGCAAAAGGCAGAAAAGCCAAGCGTTGAAGCAATAGGATACAAGGTTGAAAAAGAGGAAGACCTTGAAGGGTTGGAATCTTTCTTCCTGTCCAAGGGAATGAAAATGAAGTGGATGCAGGAAGGAACACAGCATGCACTAGGCAAGTCACTGCGAGTTCAGGATATTTCAGGATTGCCAGTGGAGTTTTTTCACAAAATGGATAAAGCCGAGAGATTGCTGCAACGATATGATATGCATAGGGGTTCGAGGGTCCAAAGAATCGATCATGTGAATTGTTGTGTGCCAAATGTGCAAAAAGCCTCTGACTTTTATATGAATGAATTAGGTTTTGCCTGCTCGGAAGATACAGTGGATGAGTCGGGCAAATTATGGGCAACGTGGCTACATAGAAAGCAAACGGTCCATGACCAGGCATTCATGAACGGTATCGGTCCAAGACTTCATCATGTAGGCTTCTTTCTGCCTGACCCCCTTGCACTTATCCATGCCTGTGATGTACTGGCATCTCTTGGATATGCGAAGTCGATCGAACGCGGCCCAGGGAGGCATGGCCTATCCAATGCATTCTTCCTATATTTAAGAGATCCGGACGGTCACAGGATCGAATTATACAATGGGGATTACTTAACATCTGACCCGGATACCGAACCGATTCATTGGGATTTGAATGATCCAAGACGCCAGACATTTTGGGGAGCCCAAGCTCCGGATTCATGGTTTGATGAGGCATCTTCTGTACTTGATATAATATCAGGAGAAGAAGTTCCTCTTAAAGAACCGATCCTGGCAAAAAGTAAGCCTGAATTCATCATCTAAAAAGAAGCGGGATTTAGGATGAACTATGGAAAATTCAGGCGAAACATGCATGAACTCTCATAGTCTTTTCAATAGGGCGCCAGTGCAAATGGTGAAAAGTTGAAGGAAGCCTGCTGGATAAGGAATAGCCCATCAAATAATGGACGGATCATTTCAAGGGAGTTGGCACTTACATTTCAATGATTCTCTTCACTTGAAAGGAAAGAGGATTCATATCAAATGGAAAAGTGAATGTATCAAGAAGTCGAAACAGATGAAGGATAGGCGAGCCAAGACTATTGTGAAAGTGCAAGCCTTTTAAAAGATATGGTCTGGGACAGGGCAGCAGTGGGAGCTTACTGCTGCCCTATTTGTAAGTTTCATCGGTTTCACAAAAGGAGTACGGAAAGCTTAGGGAATTGGCTTCAGACCCTCTTTGGGAAGATGAGGTTGTAGGTGTTCTGGGATGGAGGGGGATGTGCCGTTGAAGAATGCGGCTGACATCGGAGGAATACTCCCAGGACCGTCCTTGGAAAAAATAAATATCAGAAGAGGTGTGAAGAGATGGTTCGGCTGGAAAAAAAACTTGAAGAATCGGAACAAACTGATCTAGTGGATTATGAAAAAATTGTTGCCTCAAAAGAGTTTCAGAATATGCTTTCCGACAAAAAGAAGTTCGTCATCCCTTTTATGATTTTCTTTATGGGATATTCCTTGCTTTTGCCCTTCTTAGTTTTTTACACAGATATCCTGGATCACCCTTTCATTGGGGACATAACATGGGCGTGGGTGTACGGTGTCTCCATTACGGTTATGTCTGTATGGGTTTGCAGCATATATGTAAGTAAATCTGAAAGAATCGATGAACAAATAAAAGAAATCATCGAGAAAGAAGGGCTTTGATTCATGAATTGGACAGTTATCATTCTCTTTGCGCTAATGTCGATAGGTACGCTTTTCATCACGTATTTCGCTTCCAAAAAAACTAAAACGGCAGGCTCCTTTTATACGGCTGGGGGCGGGTTGACCGCTAGGCAAAATGGACTTGCATTGGCCGGGGATTTTATGTCGGCTTCCACGTTTTTAGGGTTGATAGGGGCATTTTCCTTAACGGGATATGATGGATTTTTCCTGATGTATGGAGCACTTGTTTCATTTCTTGTCGTGTTATTCCTAGTGGCTGAGCCATTAAGGAACTTAGGGAAATACACATTGGCTGATATGGTTACTACAAGGTTTAAATATAAACAGGTCCGGGGAGTGACCGCTTTTAATACCCTGGTGATATCAGTCATGTACATGCTGGGGCAACTTGTTGCTGCAGGTGCTTTATTTAAATTGCTTTTGGACATCCCGTATAATATCTCTGTCATCATCGTAGGTATTGTAATGTTGGTATTTGTTCTATTTGGGGGGATGACGGCGACAAGCTGGGTGCAGATCATTAAAGCCATCCTGCTGATAGGCGGAGTGTTTATATTATTCATGATCGTCATGTGGAAGTTGAATTTTAGTTTCATCGGAATTTTCACGGATATGAAAACAGCGACACCCATGGGTTCAGATTACCTGAAGGCAGGAATTAAGTATGCCAGTGGGTGGGATGCAGCATCCTTGTCACTGGGCCTGATTCTGGGAACGGCAGGTCTGCCTCACATTTTAATACGTTTTTTGACTGTCCCGAATGCACGAGTGGCAAGAAAGTCGGTTGTTTGGGTGATGTGGATTATGGGTGCATTTCATATCATGGTCATTTTTCTCGGATTCGGTGCTGCGAAGTTGGTCGGAACATCGAATATCATGGCCGCTAATCCAGCAGGTAACATGGCTGCACCTTTATTGGCCCAACTTGTGGGCGGGGACATCTTATTCGCATTTATTGCGGCCGTTTCCTTCGCAACGATACTCGCAGTAGTTGCGGGAATCGTTTTAACAGGTGCTACGGCATTTTCACATGATTTTTATAATGAAATATTAAAAGATGGAAAAGCGACGGAAAAACAGCAAATGACGATGGCTAGATGGGCTTCCATTGGTGTGACTGCACTTGCGATTGTTTTATCATTAGGTCTGCAGGAATTCAATGTAGCGTTTCTGGCATCTATCGCCTTTACATTGGCCGCCAGTTCGAATTTGCCAGTAATCCTTCTAACGATCTATTGGAAAAAATTCAATAAAACTGGAGCGATAGTCGGTATGATGACAGGTCTTTTTGGTACACTTTTGCTCGTGGCCCTCAGTCCAAATGTCTGGAACCCGGTCCCCGGAGCAACCATAATGACAGGTGAACCAATTTTCCCTTTGAATTCACCAGGAATCGTTTCCATTCCGCTTGGATTCATCGCCTGCTATTTAGGTGCCTTGATCGGTAATCGCAGGACCGGTCCGAAAACGGTTGCAAAAGACAATTATAATGAAATCCTGGTAAAGTCCAATACCGGTCATGATGTTAAGGGTGTTTTGCGACATTGAATGATGTAAAGGCATGCCTATTAATAAAGCGCAGGTCAACGCACTTGTGAATGGATTTGAAAAAGCAGCCATCTCCTGATGGGTTGCTTTTTTCTTTTCAAAATACCAAAGATTGAGGTACAGGTGCACTAATATTCAAGGGTAACTGGGCATTCATTCAGAAAATGTTTCTAGGAATTTGACGGCGCCTTTGGAAAGATAGCGTTCTTCAAGCCAAATAAGGGCGGCTTCCGATTGTACTTCACAATCTATCAATTCGACTATTTTTATCCCCTGGGTTGAAAACGATTTGGACGTGGTACGTGGCATGATGGTAGCGCCTACTCCTTCCTTCACTAGAGATAAGATCATTGCAGCATCAGGACATTCACATACAATCGTAGGGTCAAATCCATGTCTTAAGCATTCATCCACTATAAGTTCGTAAGTGCCTTGACCGCTAATCCTATGCAGCAATAAGAGGGGATATTCCTTAATTTGTTTGAATTCGATCGAGTCTGGGATATCCCAATCTTTTGGGGTGACAAGCACAAAATCTTCCGGCGGAAGGTTAATCGATGAGAATTGCTTACCGTTAATAGGAAGCCTTACAATGGCCAACTCGATTTCCCTGTTTATTAAGCCTTCTGTCAAACGGAACGTATCACCTTCCATTAATTTGAAACGTATGTCAGGGTATTTAACTCTAAAGGTTCTCATCCTTTGCGGAATGTAAGAAAAGCAAGTTTTTACTGACCCTATGGAAAGAGTGCCCTTTACCCCTTTACTGACTTCCTTCACTTCCAGTAGTGATTCTTCGAACTGGTTTAATAGAGCTTCAGCTTTTTTATAAAGGACCTTTCCAGTTTCAGTGAGTTCAAGTTTCTTTCCATTCCGATCGAAAAGTTTTTCACCGATTTCCATTTCCATTAATTTAAGTTGCTGGCTAAGAGGCGGTTGAGCCATATGTAATTTTTTTGCGGCTTTGGTTACTTGCTCTTCCTGAACGATCGTCACAAAATATTTTAACTGCCGGATGTCCATTATATACACCTCATACATATGATTAACATATACATATTGAATTTTTTAAGTATTATATATATATCATAACACATGGTATATTTTGTTATAGGAATTAATTCAATATTTGGAATTTATTTAATTGTAAGCGCTTCATCACTTTGATGCTAAGGGGGATGTAATTATGCCGGCTAAAACAGGTAAAGAATATATCGATAGGGTAGACAAAGCAAAGGCGAATGTATGGATCAATGGAGAGCAAGTAAAAGATAAGATCAGTCAACACCCAGCTTTTAAAGGGGTCATGAAAACACAGGCCGAATTATATGATTTGCAGCATGATTCCGCGAAACATGACATCATGACTTATATTTCACCAACTTCAAACGAAAGAGTAGGAACCTCATTCATGCAGCCGCGGACTAAGGAAGACCTTGAAAAAAGGCGGAAAATGATTCAAGAATGGGCAAGACATAATAATGGAATGATGGGACGTTCCCCTGACTATATCAACAGTGGGATGATGGCGTACGGTACTGCAGCTGATATGTTCGGCACTCAGGATTCGGCATTTGCAAAAAATATGAAGGATTATTATGAGCTCTGCCGGGAAAAGGATTTGTCGTTGACACATACCCTGATTCAACCCCAGGTTAATAGGGGAGTAAGTGCCGCAAAGCTTCCGGACCCTTACATCGCTGCACGGATTGCCGGAAAGAATTCAGAAGGGCTTATTATAAAGGGTGCCAGATTATTAGCTACACAAGGAGGAATAACGGATGAAATCATGGTTTTCCCTTCCACATTGCTTAAACAATCAGAAGAAGAAAACCCTTATGCATTCGCATTCTCCATCCCAAATAATACACCGGGGTTGAAATTCATCTGTCGTGAATCATTCGACTATGGCAAATCACATTTTGACCATCCACTTGGTTCACGATTTGAGGAAATGGATACGATTATCGTTTTTGATGATGTAGTCGTACCTTGGAATCGGGTATTTGCATATGGGGATGTCGGCATTTGCAACCAGGCTTATAATGAAAGCAATGCCGTTGTTCATATGACCCATCAGGTGGTATCGAAGAATATCGCCAAAACCGAGTTCATTCTGGGGATTTTGCAGCTAATGGTGGAAACCATCAATATCGGGCAATACCAGCATGTTCAGGAGAAAATCTCGGAAGTCATCATAGCGCTTGAAACGGTAAAGGCTTTCATTACAGCTTCTGAGGCAAATGCGAAAGTGGATAAGTGGGGAATGATGACACCCGATTTCACACCTTTAAACATAGCCCGTAATTATTATCCGAAGATTTACCCTAGATTCAGTGAAATAATGCAGCTTCTTGGAGCTAGTGGCTTAATGGCGATACCAAATGAAGCTGATTTCAATTCGGAGCTTCGACCGGATTTGGATAAATATCTTCAAGCCGCGAATGGTGGAGCGTATGACAGGGTTAAATTGTATCGTCTTGCATGGGATGTATGCATGAGTTCATTTGGATCCAGGCAAACGCTGTACGAAAGGTTCTTTTTTGGGGATCCGGTCCGTATGGCAAGCGCTTTATATAACGGCTATGATAAACAGGAATATGTGGACCGTGTCAAAGAGTTCTTGAACCGCACTGAAAACCTCGCAGAAATCAACTGAGTCAGGTAGCGGTGGAAAAACATGTTAATTTAAAGGCCTTCCCGATGATGTGGAAGGCCTTTAAATATGAAAACTTTGTTCATTTATTATAGCGATTATGGATATTATTCTTTTTATAGGTGCCAAAATCACTGAATTCCGTAAGTTCCATGGAGAGGGCAAGATATCTTTTTGAAAAGAGGGATGCCAAATGGGACTCCATCGTTTCGAAAAGGTGGTCACATACTTTTGTTTTATCACTGTCCTGGCGTCCAGCGCCAATTTTTAGTATGGCATGAACAAATGCATCATCCTCTGTACCATCGGCAACACGATAATGCTTCAATTCAATGGCCCGGGATCGAATCCCGCCAATTGGAAAGATGGAGGGATAGGATATCAGTACATCATTAACCTTTCTTAATAACCCGTCAATCTGGATTTCATCTTTGATATTATCCGTATATTCAATAATTATATGAGGCATATGATTAGTCCCTTCCATTATTTGTGGATTTTTAGATGAGGCCGATCCCCGTTTTCAGTAAATACATCGTCCCCGACTATTGTGCTAACGAGTTTTCCGATACCTTCAATTTCAGTGATGATTTCATCGCCTACAGCAGTATCCGCCAAGCCTTCAGGTGTGCCTGTCAATATGATATCGTTTGGACTCAATGTCATGAAGCTGCTGAAATATTCAATTAAATCAGTAATGCCGAAAATCATGTCTTTCGTGTTGCCTTGCTGAGTCAATTTTCCGTTGACGTAAGTTTTGATGGCAAGATTCGAAGGATCTGGAATATCTTCGGCATCGACGAGCCAGGGACCAATGGGGGTGCAGGTATCGCGATTTTTGACCTTTAAATTTGGCCGGTAGTAGTTCTCCAGATAATCCCGTATTGCATAATCATTTGCAATCGTATATCCACTTACATAATTAAAGGCTTCTTCCTTTTTTATGTTCTTCGCCTTTTTACCGATGACCACTGCCAGTTCACATTCATAATGCATATAAGCTGCATCAGCAGGCCGCCTTGTCTGTCCCCGGTGGCCGATGAATGTATTGGGACCTTTTAAGAACGCAAGGGGTTCTTCCGGGGATTTAAAAGCTAGTTCCTTCGCATGGTCTGCATAATTCAAGCCAAGCGCGAAGACAGTTCGTGGTTCCACCGGGGGAAGCCAGACAACGTCCTGCTCATTGACAAGCCGGCCATCCGCCAATTGGAGCTGGCCGTGATATTCACTTGCTGGATGTATGGCACCTGAATAGGCTACACGTGCTCTCTTCATAAAATCCCCTCCAGTGATAATTTTTCCTCGGAAATGATCGTATTTTCCAAATAACCGATTTCGTCTATTTCTATCCTGACTTGATCATTGGCTTTGGCCAGCGGTGCATTCTCAGGAACTCCAACTAGAAGGACGTCACCCGTACTCAAGGTCATGAAGTCCGTTACATCCTCAATAAGCCGGGGGATGGAGCGAATTAGATTTGAAGTTGAATTTTCTTGCCTTAGTTCTCCATTAATATATACACGAAGTCCTAAAGAATCGGGGTTGGAGATGGATTCCTTGGATACGACCCATGGACCGATCGGGCAAAATCCATCACGGGCTTTATGGCGGATAGCAGGACGGAAAACGCTTTCATGAGGAATGCTAATATCATTGGCGATCGTAAAACCTTCTATATAATCCGATGCATGTTCTTTCTTGACTCTTGTGGCCGTTTTACTGATCACTACTCCAAGTGCTGCTCCGATTTCCAATTCAGGTATGCCGGTTGGAAGGGGAACTGGATTTGAATAAGAAGAAAACGTGTTTCTAGGTTTAATATAAAGGATCGGCCCTTTAGGAGGTTCATTATAAGGCGGATGGTCGATCTTCCCCTTCAATGCTTCCAATGACCCTTTATAGTTTAATAATGTTCCATATACCGTTCCTGAAATAGGGTTATCCAACTTGATTCGTGATACCTCATACTTAACACCGTTCATTAATATATAGCGGTTCGACAGTATTTCCACTTCTTCTGAATAATCTGACTTTTGAAGTTTCACTCTTGCTTTTGCCATGGACACTCACCCCTTGATTTTATAATTAATCATATATGATATCGTATATGATTTTTTGTTTAAGTTCAACATATTTAGATTATTCAGTATAATTAGACAAAAAATGTTAGAAAAAAGATGGGTTTCAACAGAAAAATGCCTGGAACATTTAGTTAGTATGAAGCTAGGAATTCAAATTGAAAGATTGTGAATGGGGGATGTTACGATGATGAATGGCAAAGAGTATTTAGAAAGTTTACGAGATGGACGAACGGTATTCTTGAACGGTGATAGGGTAGATGATGTGACGTCACACCCAGCATATCGCAATTCTGCCAGGTCAATTGCGCAGCTATATGATGCTCTACATGATCCGGATACTGCACGGGTTTTAACGGCTAAGACAGATGAAGGCCATACTACCCATAAGTTCTTCAAGGCCTCAAAGAACGCAACAGAGCTGCTTGAAGCAAGGGATGCCATAGCACAATGGTCAAAGTTGAGCTATGGTTTCATGGGTCGTACCCCTGATTACAAAGCTGCATTTACAGGATCATTGGGACCTTATAGCGATTTTTATAAGGGATTTGAAGATAATGCGAAAAGATGGTATGAAAAAACCACAAGGGACGTTCCCTTCTGTAACCATACAATTATAAATCCGGCAATGGACAGGAATAAACCGCTGCATGAAAATAAAGAGGTATTTGTACGTACCGTGGAAGAGCGGGATGATGGAATAATCGTAAGCGGAGCCAAAATGGTTGGAACTTCTGCAGCACTTACGAATTATAATTTTGTCGCGAATTATTCTCCTGTCGATCTTGGGGAAGGAGATAGGAGCCATGCATTGATTTTCTTTGTGCCGATGAATGCGCCGGGATTAAAAATGATCAGCAGACAGTCTTTTGAAGAAACGGCTGCCAAGACAGGCACTCCTTTCGATTACCCGCTTTCTAGTCGGTTCGACGAAAATGACGCAGTCATCGTCCTTGATCATGTATTCGTGCCATGGGAGAATGTATTCGCCTATAATAATGTGGAAATTGCAAATGGATTTAGATCCAAGACTGGGTGGATGAATCGATATACATTTCATGGCTGCACACGCTATGCGGTGAAATTAGACTTTATGGCTGGGCTTCTGATGAAGGCTACGGAAATGGCAGGAACGAATCAATTCAGGGGAGTTCAAGCCAATATCGGGGAAGTGCTTGCTTACAGGAATATGTTTTGGGCAATCTCGACAGCGATGGCTACAGATCCGATGGAAGGGCCGAATGGCACTGTTCTCCCCAATAGCACATATGCAACTGCTTATAGGGTGTTCGCACCTATGGTTTGGACGAAGGTGAAACAGATATTTGAACAGGTTGTAGCAGGTAATCTCATTCAACTCCCATCAAGCTCCAAGGATTTTTTAAACCCTGAGGTCCGTCCATATCTCGATAAATATTATAAGGGTTCAGGTGCGGTTTCGGCAGTGGAAAGGGTAAAACTGATGAAACTTATCTGGGATTCCATCGGAACGGAATTTGGCGGCAGAAATGAGTTATATGAAATCAATTATGCGGGTAACCATGAAAATATTAGGCTTGAAACCATGAAAATGGCTGATTTAAATGGACAATCGGATAAATTCAAAGCTTTTGTGGACTTGGCAATGGACGATTATGACCTTCATGGCTGGACAAATGATAAGTGGATAAATGAAGATGAAGACATTAATGATTTGATTCAGCTCCGAATGAATTAAACTGTTTAAGAAAACGTGTAAAGAATGGTATGTATCGACTCCCACCGGTTTTTCCCCACGGCATGATATGAATGCGTTTACATTTATCTTGATAGGTAAGGTGTGGAAAAAGTATAATATTATGTAAAAGGAAAGCCGGGGGAATCATGACGAATCTTTTGAATCTTAAGAATGATGATGGTGAAATTCATTTAAATGATGAGAGGATGATCCTGACCTCCTCTTCAATTTTCGGTACCTTAAGAAAGGACCTGATCGAGAATATTGGATTTGAAAGAATGAAGTCTTTTTTAATACGATATGGCTGGAATATTGGCGTCAATGATGCTAAAAAAGCACTAAAAGGGAATTTGTCAACGGTTAAGGAGATACTGAGGCAAGGCCCCATATTACATATGATGCAAGGCTATACAAAAGTCAATACGACGAAACTGGAATTATCGATGGATGGTCATGCGGATGTACACTCTGTAAATGTGGAAGGGGTTTGGGTCAATTCCTATGAGGCAGAGGAACATATCACCCAGACTGGAATCGCGGAAAAGCCAGTCTGTTATACATTGACGGGGTATGCAAGTGGATTTTATTCAACGGTCTGCGGTCATGAAGTGATTTTTAAGGAAAGCGACTGTAAGGGAGCAGGGTATTCAGCGTGTAGATACGAAGGTAAATCGATACATTTATGGGGCATGGAGATTCAGGATGAGTTGAAATATTATAAAACCAAACCGATTGTCCAAGAGCTTGCCGTAACATATGAAAAGCTGCTGGAGGAGCGCAATAGTTTGTCAAAAGTGATGGATATTCATAATTTGCTGACAGAAGAGTTAATTAACGGAAGAAGCCTTCAATCGATAGTGAGGATGGTTTATCAGAAAACAAAAATACCTTTGTTGATGGAGAATTTCAATAACAATCAAGTTTATCTTGCTGGTTTTCACAAAGGGAAGGCAGAGGATGTCAGGAATCAGCTTAAACTAATGAGGGAAAATGGACCTGTCACTTTGGAGACCGGAAGAATCGTAAAAGATGGGATGGAACTGCTTTATACTCCCATTACATTACAAAATAAAACTTACGGCTATTGTGCCTTTGTGCAAGCTGATCGAGCTGAAGGTAAAATGAACCTGGAAATCAATCGAATGATTCTTGAGAGGGTGTCCATGACTGGTTCCTTATTCCTCTTAAATGAGAAAAGCAGTTTTGAAGCGCTTGAAAGGGTAAAAGGTTTATTCCTTGAACAAATATTAAATGGAGAGTTTGCTTCTAAAGAAGAAATAATCAAAAATAGTATGTATTTAGACGTTTCATTGGATCATCCTTTCACAATTGCGGTGCTGGGCTATCGTTTTTCCTCCAATCGGGGGACAGAGAATGACTATTTCATTCAGCAGAAAATCATCGAAGAGATTTATAGTTTCTTTAAAAAGCGGAATCAAGTCGTCTTAACAGCATTAAGGGATGGTCATATCGTATTGCTAATACCGCTGAGTCCAGGAAATGAATTCCCATTACGAACCAAGGAATGCATCGATCATTTATATACGGTTTTCAGCGGATATAACTTTAAAGTGGGACTTGGTACAATAAGTGATGAATTGGAACGGGCTCACGAGATTTTTCAAGAAGCTTTAACCGCTTTGAATATGAATGAAGGAACTCGGGATATTATCAAATTCGAAGAAGTCGATCTGCTATCCATTTTAATGCATACTGGGAGTACTCCGGCGGTACTGAAAAAAGCTGAGAAAATGCTGGGTCCTTTATTGATGGAAGATGACCCCAAAATGAAAGAATTATTGAAAACGCTTTACGTATTTCTCCAATGCGGTGGAAATCTTGAATGCAGTATGAAAGAATTGAACATTTCAATGAGTGGTTTACGCTATCGGATCAAAAGACTTGAGGAACTGCTTTCCTGCCAAATAAGAAATCCTAAAAGTGCTTTTCAATTATATGCATCATTTGAAACCCTGTTAAAGGCGAAAATGATTACCATTCGTTAATTTGTTTAGGAAATGGAAAAGTCCATCGATAACATATACCGAGATGATTTTACTGTAATAAGAGCGGGTGTTCGTGAATGGTAAACTACCATGCAATCTAGCGAATACACTAAAAAACATAATAAGAATGATATAAAAGGCATGGAACCCCCGCTTCAATTGATTTATTTGCTTGTAAGCAGGGCTATGGGTATAATAAGTAGAGTAAATTCATTAGTAAGTTAAGTTATTTTTGGAGGTAAATTCCGTGAAAATTACAATAAAAGATGCTAGCAAATTCGTCGATCAAGAAGTAACCATTGGAGGCTGGCTTGCCAGCAAACGTTCCAGTGGGAAAATTGCTTTCCTTCAAATACGTGATGGCTCTGGTTTTATTCAAGGGGTGGTCGTGAAAGCTGAAGTGGGTGAAGAGATTTTCGCTCGTGCGAAATCGGTTTCACAAGAGTCATCCTTGTATGTAACAGGTGTCATTCAAAAGGATGAACGCTCGCCGTTCGGTTTTGAATTACAGGTGAAAGATATTGAAATCATTCATGAATCATTGGATTATCCAATTACACCTAAAGCGCATGGTCCTGAATTTTTAATGGATAACCGCCATTTGTGGCTGCGTTCAAAACGGCAGCATGCAGTCATGAAAATCCGGAATGAAATAATCCGTGCTACATATGAATTCTTTAATGAAGAAGGCTTCGTTAAAGTGGATCCCCCAATTTTAACGGGAAGCGCACCAGAGGGAACGAGTGAATTGTTCGCGACTAAATACTTTGATGAGGATGCTTACCTTTCACAAAGTGGTCAACTCTATATGGAAGCGGCTGCCATGGCACTTGGGAAGGTATTTTCATTTGGTCCAACCTTCAGGGCAGAAAAATCCAAAACAAGACGACACTTAATCGAGTTCTGGATGATTGAACCAGAAATGGCTTTCATCGAATTTAAAGAAAACCTGGAGGTCCAGGAGAAATTCGTTTCTTCCATCATCCAATCCGTATTGAAAAACTGTGAGCTTGAGTTGAATACACTGGGCCGTGATACATCGAAGCTTGAACAAATCCAAGCTCCTTTCCCGCGCATTACATATGATGAAGCCATTAAGTTCCTTCATGAACAAGGATTTGATGATATTCAATGGGGTGATGATTTTGGAGCTCCGCATGAAACTGCGATAGCGGAAAGTTATGATAAGCCCGTTTTCATAACTCATTACCCAACCAAAATCAAACCTTTCTATATGCAGCCAGATCCTGACAGGGAAGAAGTCGTTCTTTGTGCCGATTTGATCGCTCCGGAAGGATATGGAGAAATAATTGGCGGTTCAGAACGGATTCATGATCAGGAATTGCTTGAACAGAGAATCAATGAGCATGGCTTGAGCGAAGATGCTTACAAATGGTATATGGAATTAAGAAAATATGGCTCTGTGCCGCATTCAGGCTTCGGTTTGGGATTGGAACGCACCGTGGCATGGATCAGTGGAGTCGAGCATGTCCGTGAAACCATCCCGTTCCCACGTCTATTAAATCGATTATATCCTTGATTCCGTAGTGAAGCGGTTATCTTGCCTATTGGCAGATAACCGTTTTTTGTTAAAATTATAAACTTATTCGATGAGCCGTATTCATGTTATACTAAACCAGAGGTGTCCAAAAACATGAATAAAGAACATTTATATGCGTGGTTTAAGGAAGGAACGATAACGATTCCATCCTTTTTGTTGACTAACTATAGTACAATGGGACTGAATGAACAAGAAATGGTCCTTTTATTACAATTGCAAAGCTTCATCGATAAAGGTAATCATTTCCCTGCACCATCCCAACTTTCTGACCGAATGACATTGCAGGAAACGGAATGTCTATTCATGATCCAGCGTTTGGTCCAAAGGGGATTTGTTGAAATGGTGGTTGAGGGGAGCCAAGAAATCGGACAGGAAAAATATTCGTTGTCTCCACTGTATGAAAAAATGATGGACTGTTTCTTGAAAACTTTGAAACAGGCAGAGTCTGCAGAAATCCAAAAAGCGGGGGAGAGCCTTTATACGATTTTTGAACAGGAGTTCGGCCGCCCTTTATCTCCCTTTGAATGTGAGACATTGGCAATGTGGATGGAGGATGACCATCAACCTGAAATCATTAAGTCAGCTCTGAGGGAGTCTGTCATTTCCGGAAAATTGAATTTCCGATACATTGATCGAATTTTATTCGAGTGGAAAAAGAATGGAATTAAAACCTTGGAACAGGCAAGGGAGCAAGGACAAAAATTTAGAGTTCATCAAAAGAGGGACCGAAAAACGGAAACTGCACAACCATTGAAAGATGTGCCTTTCTATAACTGGCTCGAGCAGTAATGTAAATTGAAGGAGAACCAATATGTTGAATAAAGCTCAAATTCGATATTGTCTGGATACAATGGGTGAAATGTTTCCGGATGCCCATTGTGAGCTGAATCACTCCAATCCATTTGAATTGGTGGTTGCTGTTGCCCTGTCAGCTCAGTGTACGGATGTATTAGTCAATAAAGTGACGAAGGATTTATTTCAGAAATATAAAACGCCTGAGGATTACATAAGCGTTCCGATTGAAGAGTTGGAAAATGACATTCGCTCAATCGGTTTGTTTCGTAACAAGGCTAAGAATATACAAAAGCTGTCGCGCATGCTGATCGAAGAATACGGTAAGGAAGTTCCGAGAGACCGTGATGAGCTTGTTAAATTGCCTGGCGTTGGCAGAAAGACTGCGAATGTAGTCGTTTCCGTTGCTTTTGATGTGCCGGCGATCGCTGTGGATACCCATGTAGAGCGTGTTTCCAAGCGCCTGGGATTATGCCGTTGGAAGGATAGTGTCCTCGACGTTGAGAAAACGTTGATGGCTAAGATACCAAAGGATGAGTGGTCCGTTACGCATCACCGCCTGATATTCTTTGGACGCTATCATTGCAAGGCCCAGTCACCAAGATGTGAAACCTGCCCGCTTCTAGAATTATGCCGTGAAGGAAAAAAAAGAATGAAAAGGAAAGAAGCCAATTGACGCAGTCCATATCATTAAAAGTCCCTGAAGAATTGGTCCATCATTTGTTTTTTCCTGAAAAGGAAACCATCTTGGAAAAAGAACGATATGCAGGTTGGAGTGAAACGGTTCCATTCGAGTCTTTCCCATACGAGTTACTTTATTATAATAATGTAGAAGCGTATGCTCCTTGGACGAAGGGGGCAATGCATGTAAAGGAACTGCTGGAGAGATGGAAGGGAATTGATTCGGAATGCAGTTTGCTATTTTCTGAGCGAAAATCGGGACAGACCTTGGGACTCATGAAGCAGGGGATCGGTTTATTTTTAACAGCAGTCTTCTGGATGCATGGGCAGCCAGTGGCATTGAATGATATCCGGTTCCAAATGCAATCCTTTAACAATATTCCGGTGAACATGGATGAAAGGCTTTCTTTCATCCTTGCTAGACCCGCTTTTTTTCATTCTTATAGACAGCTCAGTGAGTTGTTCCGAGAATTTGAAAAACAATATGTAAAGTTCATGATCAAAAATAAGAACAGCCAAAAAAACGTCTAAGCCAAAAGCTTAGACGTTTTTTTAGGTCAATCTTCATATATATTTATTCGGTATCTTGGTTTGGATCTGGGTCCGGATTAGGATCGGGATCAGGGGTCTCGACTGGTTTTTCCTCTTCTACCGTTCCAGGGTCAGTGGTATCATCCCCGCCCTCGACATCCTCTCCATTATTGCCATTTCCGTCATCCGTGTTGTTGCCATTACCATTATTATCATTGTTGCCATTACCATTACCATTATTATCATTTTTGCCATTGTCATTATTGTCGTTATTGCCATTATTGTTGTTATTATCGTTATTGCCGTTTTCGCCATTGTTATTTTTGTCTTCGTCTTGTTTATCTTCTTCGCCTTCAGCAGGAGTTTCTTGTTCCGTATCCTCACCTTCGGCCGGATCTTCAATCTCCTCGTCCTCAGTATCCTCAGGGACTGCCGCTTCAGCAGGTATTTTGACAGATGTACTCGCAGGATCACTTTGTTGGTTATCCACTAGAGCTACCACTGAGAAAGTATATTTACTTCCAGGGGTTGGATTAGGGATCGTTAAACTAGTATCCTTCGATTTTTTCAATACGCTCTGTGCGCCGCCATCAACGGACATCTTAACCTCGAATTGGGTATTCCCATTACCTTTAGGATATGACCATGATAAATTGATTTCATTGCTTTCCTGGTTGTAAGAAGCGCTAATGCCAGGTGAGTCGATTTTTTCATATTCTGTCGTCACCTGTGTTGGCTCGTGACCTTTAACATAATATTCATAAGTGATTTTACTGCTTGGTGTATATTCATTGGCTTTAACTGCTGGATTCGAACCTTTGATGACTCCAACCTTCACAACACTGTCAGGTTGATCAAAGTCTTTCGTTTCTTTTGATTGAGCCATATGTTCCATTAAATTCTTAAAGATGGATTTAGGGATTCTTTGAGATGATTCACCCAGATATTCCATTTGCTCACCAGATGCATTATCATAACCAGCCCAAACTGCGACTGTATAATTGGTTGTATAACCTGCCATCCAGCTATCTTTTACACCGGAAGATGGGATGTTGTTCGCTGCACGCTGCTCAGGTGTGAAATTGGTTGACCCCGTTTTACCGGCTACCGGGAGGCTAGGGATATTGGCTAACCTTCCTGTTCCATAAGGTTCTTTCATGACGCTTTTCAACATGTCCGTCACGATGAAAGCTGTAGAATCTTTCATGACCGGTTTTGAATCCGTCTTGTTTTTGATGGTTGTTTTATCACGTAAAACAATCTTTTTCACACTATGCGGTTCATTATAAATACCATTGTTTCCGAATGAACTGTATGCACCGGCAAGTTCAAGTGTAGAAACATCCTTACCGCCGCCCAATGCTGCCGATTCGGTAATTTCCTTGTCGAAAGGAATCCCAAGATCAGTGGCAAAATCACGTGCCCGGTCCAAGCCGACTGCCTGAAGCGTTTTTAAGGCAGGAATATTTAATGACCGTGCCAGTGCTTCACGAGTCGTTACAGTACCATAATGTCGTCCGGAAGCATTTTTAAGCGGTGTTCCATCACTGTAAGTGTATTCCTCATCCTTGATTTGGTGGTAGGTGGACCAATTTAAATATTCCACGGCAGGACCATAATCCAGAATCGGCTTAATGGTCGAACCAGGTGATCGCTTGGCATCCGTTGCATAATTCCAGCCGCGTTTAACTGTCGTGTTCCTGCCGCCGCCCACTGCTTTAATTTCACCAGTTTCTGTATCGAGTAATGTGACTCCTGCTTGGAGATCTTTACTTGGATAATTGATGATTTCATCACTGTTCAACATGTTATAAACATATTCCTGGGCATCTTTATCAATGGTCGTTTGGATTTCCAAACCATCGGTAAAGACGTTATAGTCACCCATATCCCCGACTTCCTCAATTACCAAATCGATGAATGCATCGTATGCGGTCGTATCGATTTGGCTCTTATCGATTTCTTGAAGTCCTTCTGTTATATCGATGCTTTGTGCATTTTTCATTTCCGTTTCGGTGATATATCCATGTTTGTTCATTAAGTGCAGGACAATATCACGGCGTTCTTTCGCACGTTCAGGGTATTTATACGGGTCATACCTGCTTGGGCTTTGCGGTAATCCTACAAGCATGGCCGCTTCGTTCAATTTCAATTCGTTAAGATCTTTTCCATAATAAGTTTGCGATGCAGTTAAGATCCCGTTGGCACGGTTTGCAAAGAAAATCTTATTCACATACATTTCGAAAATTTCTTCTTTTGTATACTTTCTTTCAAGCTGTATGGATAGCCACATTTCCTGGACTTTCCTTTTAATGGTCTTATCAGGCGTTAAATAAGAACGCTTGATGACCTGCTGGGTCAATGTACTTGCACCCTCTGAGCCGAATCCATTTTTGAAGTTGGCTATGACGGCACTGCCCAGACGTAAGAAATCGACCCCGTGATGCTCATAAAAGCGGGAATCTTCCGTTGCCAGGAAAGCTTCTTCGACAAGATCGGGTATGTCTTCATAATTTACATAATCCCGGTTTTCCTTTCCGATTTCAGCAAGTAATTTACCATTTTCATCGAGAATCTTGGATGTGACCGGATCTTTCAAAAGCTTTTCGTCAAGTTCTGGAGCGTCGCTTATAAAGTAAGCCATTGCAGCTCCTCCGGCAACCAGGCCTATTATTCCGATTGTTACAAGTATAAGGAAAATCCGCTTAAGCATATTGGTTGGCTTTTGAGGACTTTTATTCTGTCCCTTTTTTTGTGTCTGCCCCTGCTTTCGGCGTTCTTCTCTAGTATTATATTTTTCAGCCATTACAGCTAACCTGCCTTTCTAAAAAACTAAAAATTTTCTGAGATGAGCGAATCTACTACTTTAATATAGTCAATTCTCGGTTGAAAGCCAAGAGTAATCTTTCGTGAACTGCTTTCAACCTCTTGAAGAGTTATAGATTTGCGTCCGCCTTCTTTCATTCTCTTCCAATAAAAACTCAGTTGTTCGGAACTCATTAAATATATATCATCCATTGCGGAAAACCGGATGATGACAAACGCAATTCCGTCATGCTGAACGATATGCTTCATATGTTCAATTTGATGGTCATGAAAATTCTTTAGCGGGAAGGAACTGCTGTTTTTCGTTTCCTTTGCCTCAAAATCAATGTACTTTCCTTTATAAACACCATTATAATCGGTGGTCGATGCTTGTTTGAAATAAGCTTCTTTAATGACTGCAGCACTTCTTTTCGGATAGTGGACATCGACAATTTGTATGGGTGTCGGTTTTTTATGGATGACGGCAATGCCGTGTGCTAAATAATACTGATTGGTTTCGTTCAAATCGTCTTCCAATGTTTTTCCCCGGTTGCTGTAACTGATTTTTTTTAGTGGACTTTTCTTTTCTTCCATAGCCTGCGGTACAAATCTTCGTCCGTTGGGATAATGAAATGCCACTTTTACCCCTCCTTTTTTTCACTTATCTATATTAGCAAAAAAAGAATCCAAAATGTGAATAAAAAGAATTGTTTCTTAGAACGATAGGATTTATGTACAACTATATGTCACAATTCATCGCTATAGAAAGGCTAGATGCGAATGTTAAAGACGGAAAAGCAGTTGCTCCAATCCATAAAAGCCCAAACTGTAAAAGGGAATAGGGATAATATATCAAGAACGAAAGCATATGAACAATTTTTTAGAATCCATCCAGAAATACAATGGTCATTTTTAGCCGGGATGGTTTCCAGGAATGCAGGCTGGAATATGTGTGATCTTGAAGGGATTTGGTTTTCCAATTTACTTGGCCTTAAATACAGGCGTCAATTATTCCTAACGTATGAAGAAGCCAACTGGAGAATATTCCAAGATGCATATCCGCAATTACTTCTCTATCATTATTCGACGAAATATGGACGTCCATTGTTTCACTTATGTCAGTATTTTTTTATTACCAAATTCATGAAGAACGAATGGTATTCCTTTTGGAAACATGGAAATCGTGAAAAATTAGTCACTGCGCTTATCATAAATGAACAAAACATCATTGAAGAACCGGTTATTAAAAAGCAATCCTTCGTTTTTCATTCTCTGCTATTTTTCCTGCAGGACTGGATGCATTTTAGCACCGTTCTATTTCCTACTTGCAATGGAGAACTGTATGGCTCGTCCGTTTCGCATTTTAGAAATATCGATAAAAGGATTGAATTGGGGAAAAGGTTGGCTGGGCTTTTATTTTCTGAAGGTTTATTTCCACTATTTTATGAATTCTCCTGCAGGACTGAACCAACGGGTTCCAGATATGATTATGAACAATATCGAAAAAAGCCTAGGTACCATGAAACCCCGATGCTGAGAGGAGTATATCCATTGATTCATCATCAAGCAGGGGAGACAGAGCAATGGGATATGAAAAAAAAGGTTAAAAAAAAATGGTTCATTGAACCCAAATGGGAAGAAGACCCGCATTTGACGGAATGGTATGATCATAAACAAAAACAGCTGCACACGGCAGCAATAATCAAAAATTGGATTTTATAATAGGAAACAGGGAAGGCGTCGATGAAGCCTTCCCTGTTTATCGTTCAGTATTTATTACTTACGTAGAGGGGCGGTTTTCTCCACTAAGCTTCGGGTTTCCCGTTCCTGCCTTTTTGGTGGGCGGCTTTTGTCGTTTTTCGTTTTTCTGCTGTCTGCTTTCATTCGACTGCATAAAATCACCTCCTGTCTGTATTCTTGTTTAAAACTTCATTCTTCATTCTGCCATTGTTGTCGAAGGGCATAATAAATTAAGTGAATTGCACTTTCTTTGCCGATTCGCTTCTAGTTTTGTCAGTCATGAAGGGCTTTCAGATAAAAAAAAGAATAGTACAGGTAAAGAATGGGAGGGATCAGCATGGTCAATAAAAGTGTCGCAACAGAAGAGATATTAAGGATGATAGCTGAGATCAGTACCAGCCTGGATCGTTTGGAAATTTCATATGGGGAAACTGTAAATACAGTGCGGTGTAAACTATGGGCGGAACAATATACATTAGTTAATGAAGCCCAGGAAGCCATTGAGAAAGCCGAGGATTATTGGGTGAATGCTGAAGGTGTGAACCACTCCTTTTCCATTGTTCCGGAAAAAACAATTATAAAACACAAGGTTTTCACTGAATTGCACGTATAATCCGCAGGATTTTCATTTTATGAAGAACTGGATTATACTAAGGGAAACAAATGTACGGAGGAATATATTGTGCAAAAAGAAAAACTGCAGCTATTAACAGAACAATTGATTAAATATACGGACCAGGCAGATGATATTTATGAGGGTGTACGCCTGGAAGGAAAGGAAAAGGATTTCTTTTCGGAAGTAAAGCCGTTTGCAGATCAGGTCATGACCGTATGCATCGAATGGGAAACCGGAATGAAGGAGTGGATGAAAGAAACCGAATTTAGGCATCTTTTCCCCGAGCAAATCGAACAAACCGCCCATAACCTTTCTGATGTGGCCGTTCAGGCATTTTTTCCTAAAACAAGTTATAAGCGATTTAAAAGCCATGTCCAGTCGATCGAATTCATCCTTAATAATGTAAAAACGGAAATCGATCGGATTTTATCATAAAAACACCTACACTTTATTCCTTCTTTTTTCATATATTATCAGAACCATGTAATGAAAAAGAGGAGGGCTCATTGACATGATGAGATCCGGTTATAACCAAATCTCCCCAAATCAAGGACAGTTTCCTCAATCAATGCCGGAAAATTGGGGAGGATACCAACAGCCAATGCCGTATCCTCCGCCAAATGATCATAATCTTGAACAACCATTTATGTATCCATATCATCACCAGGATACAGGGGGCTATGTGACGCCATATCATGATCCTTTTCAGCAGGCAGCATATCACCCATTTCAACCAGTCCCGCAGCAGGCGATGCCTGTGGGAGCTTATCCGGGCAACAGTGTTATGCAGCCAATGGCACAAATGCAGCCAATGGCACAAATGCAGCCAATGGCACAAATGCAGCCAATAACACAAATGCAGCCAATTCAGTCCAATCTTCATCCGCAAGCTTTTAGTCCGTTCGCAAATCCGTTACAGCCAGCTAAAAGACCTCCGCAAAGTCAGCAGCAGGCTCATAATCCATATCCAAAGCAGCAGTTCATGCAAAAACCCCAGCCATCGGGTTTCAAATCGGTCATGAATCAATTTAAAACACAAGATGGCTCCATGGATATAACGAAGATGATGAATACAGCTGGACAAATGATGAATACAGTTTCCCAAGTATCTTCAATGGTCAAAGGAGTAGGGGGCTTCTTCAAGGCATAGATGGTGAATAAAAGAAAAAAGCAGACTTACAAGTGACCAGCCACTTTTTTAAGTCTGCTTTTATTCATGCCTAATGGATTTCAATCCGATTCCCCCTGATTTTGGGTAGGTGAAGCGTGAGGATGCCATCGCGATGTCGAGCGGTCACATTTGCTTCATCAATCGGTTTTGGAAAGGAAATGGTTCTTGAAAAAGTACCGGCTGAAACTTCCTTTTGGAACAATCCTTGATTTTTATGCTTTCTATCTACATGCTTTGCAGATATGGTTACGGCATGGGCCAGTACATCAATTGATATTTGGCTGCGTGGAATTCCGGGCAAGGTGGCAGTAAGGGTATATTCTGAATGCGTTTCGTGAATATCAACCGGAAAGCTGCGTTCTTTCGCCGAACCGAAGAAATCGTCAAGAGATTTCAACATGCCTTTAGGAGGCCTTTCGGAAAACAGCCGATCCATTTTGTTAATGAAATGGGAAAAGGGTTCTATTCGATTCCGATTATTTTTTTTTTCAGAAGAGGTCATCACGGTGCTCCTTTCTAAAAAATTCCTTTGCCTATAAGCTATGTGAGGAATGAAGAAATGTGAATGGACTGTTGGGTTTCAGATTCAGATCCAAAGGGAATAACGGTACTGAATGATTAATAAAGGAAATGAGGGGTTAATATGACAGATAGCAAGCTTTCCTACATAGATACCGGGAAAGGAAAGGAAACATTGTTGTTTATCCATGGATTTTGCGGAAGCCATGAATATTGGAGTGACATCATTGCTGGATTAAAGGAAGAATATCGGGTAATTGCCGTTGATTTACGGGGACATGGTGCAAGTGAGGAATTAGGGGAATCTTTCTCGATTGAAGATATGGCTGCTGATATTGCATCATTTTTGGAAGAACTGGAAATCGGACAGGTATATATGTTTGGTCATTCGCTAGGGGGATATATCACCTTGGCATTCGCAGAAAGGTTTCCTGGGAAATTGTCTGGTTTTTCATTGGTACATTCCACCGCTTTCCCGGATGATGAGACTGGTAAGGCGGGACGCTTAAAATCAGTCGAGAAAATCGAAAGTGAGGGAATCCCTGCTTTCATTGACGGACTTATACCAAAGCTTTTCGCTAATTCCGAAGATCCCAATATTGACCATACAAAGGAAATCGGATATAAAACAAGTGAAATGGGTGCAATAGGGTCTTTACATGCCATGAGGAACAGAATAGACAGAAATCATGTTCTCAAAGATACGAAGTTGCCTGTCCTTTTGGTTGCAGGTGAACAGGATAAGGTGATTCCCGTTGAAAAAACCTTTTCAGTAAAAGGGAGCCATATCAATGAAGTAATACTTAAGGGCAGCGGCCATATGGGAATGTTGGAAGCTCCAGGCAGACTAATCGAAGAAATCATTCGCTTTGTCGAGAAAAATTAAATGAAAAAAATGACCGGGCTGGAAACGAGATGTTGACGTTTCCAGCTTTTTTTTTTGAATAGGAAATAGTTTCCCTTTTGCATAGAACGTTCATTCGGTAGAATAGGAGTATGAGGTGGTTAAATGAAACTGCGAAAAAATTTATTAGAAGTCATCAAGGATCTAAAAACAAATGAAGATTTTAAAGATAATATAGTACATTGGCAAGTCATTGAAGCAAAAGAGGCAAAACATGTTCCTTTTCCCGATGCAATGAATGATAAGATCAAGCATGCTCTTGAAATACGGGGAATAAATGGGTTGTATACCCATCAGGCATCTGCATTTGATGCTGCTGTCAGCGGCAATAGCCTTGTAGCGGTCACACCTACAGCTTCTGGTAAAACATTATGCTATAATTTGCCGGTCCTTCAAAAAATACTGGAAGATGAAAAAACCAGGGCGCTTTATATTTTTCCGACAAAAGCACTGAGCTATGATCAAAAAAGCGAATTGAATGAAATGATCCATGAAATGGATGCTGAAATAAATAGTTATACATACGACGGGGACACACCTTCAAATATCAGGCAAAAAATCCGCCAGGCCGGACATATCGTGATCACCAATCCTGATATGCTCCATTCAGGAATCCTGCCCCATCATACGAAGTGGGTCTCTTTATTTGAAAACTTGAAGTATGTGGTCATCGATGAACTTCATATTTACCGCGGCGTTTTCGGAAGTCATACAGCCAACGTCATTAGAAGGTTAAAAAGGATTTGCAATTTTTATGGAAGTGACCCTGTATTCATCTGTACTTCCGCAACGATCAATAACCCAAAAGAGTTAGCAGAAGAGCTTACGGAAAAACAAATGGTCCTTATCGATAATAACGGAGCCCCGAGTGGGAAAAAGCATTTTGTGTTTTACAATCCCCCAATAGTCAATAAACCGCTGAACATACGCAGGAGTGCGGTTTTGGAAGTCAGGAAGCTGGCAAATGAATTTTTGAAAAATAAAATTCAAACCATCGTTTTTGCGCGAAGCAGGGTTCGTGTGGAAATTCTATTGACATATTTACAGGAACTTGTGTCAAAGCAATTGGGGCCAAAATCAATCAGGGGCTATCGCGGCGGATATCTGCCAACACAGCGTAGGGAAATTGAACAAGGCCTCAGGGATGGTTCCATTTATGGAGTGGTATCCACAAATGCACTTGAGTTGGGTGTCGATATAGGCCAGCTTCAGGTATGCATAATGACTGGTTACCCGGGATCCATATCGAGTGCCTGGCAACAGGCGGGACGGGCAGGAAGAAGACATGGTGAAGCATTGATCATCATGGTTGGCAGTTCCAGTGCCCTTGATCAATATATCGTACAGCATCCCGATTATTTCTTTACCAGAAATCCAGAAACGGCAAGAATCAATCCGGATAATCTTTTGATCCTGGTTGATCATGTGAAATGTGCAGCATATGAGCTGCCATTTAAAAAAGGCGATACATTTGGGAAAACAGAGATTATGGACGTTCTTGAATTCCTTACAGAAGAAAGGGTCTTGCACTTGAATGGGGACAAATGGCATTGGATGAATGATGCTTTTCCCGCAAGCAATATCAGCCTGCGTTCAGCCGCACAGGAAAATGTCGTGATCATCGACCAAACGAATGCACCGGTTAATCGGGTCATCGGGGAAATGGATACGTTCAGTGCAATGACCCTTCTCCACGATGAAGCCATTTATTTGCACCAGGGAATTCAATTTCAGGTGGAAGAACTTGATTGGGATGAAAAGAAAGCTTATGTACGAGAAGTCAATGTCGACTATTATACGGATGCTAACCTTGCTGTCCAGTTGTCTGTACTGGAAGTCGATAAACAGCGATCTTTCGCTTCCACAGCAGCTGCTTTTGGTGATGTCGCAATCCGGGCAATGCCTACGATCTTCAAGAAAATCAAATTCGAAACTCATGAAAATATTGGGTCAGGACCAATCAGTCTTCCGGAGATGGAGCTGCATACGAGTTCGGCCATGCTTTCCATGGATTCTGATATATTCAATTGGGACGAAAATCGAATAGAACAAGGAATGATAGGAGCCTCCCATGCTCTAAATTACATGATTCCGCTATATGTTATGTGCGATCCGCATGATATCCATGTGTATCCGCAGGTTAAGGCAGCGCATAATGAAAAACCGACCATTTTCATCTATGATAGTTATCCGGGTGGCATAGGGTTAAGTGATAAAGTATATGAAAACTCTGAAGTCATCCTGATGGAAACAATATCAATGATCGAGAATTGCACTTGTGAAAGCGGCTGTCCCTCGTGTATCGGAACGGAATCCGCAACGAAAACAGCCAAGAGTGATGCCAAACAATTATTAGGTCAATTTTGTAAGCAAAAACATTAATAGATTACAGTGATCCGTGAAAAGAGGTGTAATTTCATGTCTTTAAAAAATAAACTAAACCGTATGAAAACCCATATGAACCTAGAGAAACATACTTCTCCTATAGAAGTAATTGAACAGAAAGAGAATGAAGAAATTCCTTACTTTGAAAAGTGGCTGGAGAACGATACCGTTTCCTTTCATTTCGATGGTGACTATTGTTTCATTAGGGAAGTCCGCTACCCTATAAATCACAAACACGGCTTATATGCATTTTCCGAGCTGAAAAAGGTCGTAAAAGAGTGGAATCAAGCTTCATTGGAGCATCCACTCTCCGCCAAGGGTGTTAAAAGTGAAGATCTGTTTTTCTTCGATACGGAAACGACAGGGCTTGGAGGCGGAGCGGGCAATACCATTTTTTTACTTGGCTATGCGTATTTAGAAGGTGAAGAAGTTGTCGTGAAGCAACATATCCTTCCGCAGCCTGGAAGTGAAATCCCGCTTTATCAAAGCTTTCTGGAAAACATCAATTACGAAACCCTTGTCACATATAATGGTAAATCCTTTGATTGGCCTCAGCTAAAAACAAGACATACCTTGATAAAAGAACATGTACCAAAACTACCGGAGTTCGGACATTTCGATTTGTATCATGCTTCAAGACGCCTTTGGAGAAACAAATTGGAGCGAGTGAAATTATCTGCGGTCGAAACAGATATTCTAGGTGTACATAGAGAGGATGATATTCCTGGATATTTGGCACCGATGATATATTTTGATTTTGTTGAGAGGAAGAATCCGGAAATTCTGTTTGGGATCATGAAGCATAATGAATGGGATATCCTATCACTGATCACATTGTATATTCATTTGTCCCGAAAAATCCTCCAAATCGATGGATATACGGAAGAGTCCATGGAGATTGCACGATGGCTCGATTATTTGGGAAAAAAAGAGGAGTCAGTTGAGACATATCAAAAAATATTGGAAGCGGGAAGTGAGGAAGATCGGATAATGGCTGGTCATGCCTTAGCTTTCCAGAAAAAGAAGCTAAAACAATTCAATGAAGCTTTGGAGATTTGGAAGGAAGTTGCCTTAAAAGGGAATGTGCAAATAAGGATACAGGCACAGATTGAATGTGCAAAATTATACGAACATCAATTTAAGGAAGTCGGTCATGCTCTAAAATGTTCAATAATCGCCCATCAAGAGATGGTAAGAGAAGGGATCACCCAGGGGAAAAAACAATTGGAATTGGAAAAGAGGATTCGGCGGCTCGAAAGGAAAGAAGATTCAAAGGATATTTCTGTATAAAATAAAGGAATGAGAATGGTCTTTTAGTGCAAAAGGCTGAAAATAAAAAATATGTATACAATTATTGTAGCCTTCAACTATTGTGTGTAAAATGGAAAGAGTTGAGGGTGAAATTCCAAGCGTTCATTTCATACCTTTACATCAAATAAAATTAAGGTGAAAGCGGAGCGGAGAAATGTATAAAACGACTTTATTTCTATTTTTTGTTGTCCTTTGTTTAACGATTGTTTTATTTACTTCATTAAAAGACAGTCTCTATTCCTTTTTGTAGAAAATTACCCTCTATATTTGAAGAGATAGCATTCATATAATAGTGTACTTATCGACAGCCATACATCGTTTTATACTTATTCTGTATAATTAGGTCATTTCATCAGTACACGTATCCCCTTTTTTTCATAGTCTGTAATGGTAAGACTAAACTTATCATGATGAAAGGGGACGTATTATAAATGTATTTTCGTAATTGTGGAGGAAATAAACCCCATGTTATGGGAGCATCCAACAATGTTATGGGAACATCCAATGTAATGGGAGCATCCAATGTAATGGGCGCATCCAACAATGTAATGGGCGCACACAACAATGTAATGGGCGCACACAACAATGTGATGGGCACACACAACAATGTAATGGGCGCATCAACCGGTAAAAAAAATTCCAACGTAATGGGAGCGTCTGACGTAATGGGAGCCTATAGTCCAATGGCTGTGTCTCCAGCGCAATATGGTCCAACACAAACATCTCCATCTCAAGTTGCCCCAGCGCAAGTCTCTCCAACACAGCAATATGTCAATACGAATGTATCGAACACAGTGATTCCTGTCGTTCATCCATCACATACTACAAATGTCAATAAACATGTGAACACGTTCAAGCATTATTTCCCGCATACTCAATCCGTTGTGAACGAGTGCTATAATCAACACTTGATCTGTGGAAGGCCGCCACATAACCCAGGCTGTCCGCCTAGGCATTTTGGATACTAAAAAATAAGGGCTTATTAAGCCCTTATTTTCTTACATAATCATGTTAAAAGGGAGATTGACTATGCAATGAAGGTTTTGTATATGACCGGCTACAAAGCTTTTGAATTCGGGATATTTAAAAATGACCATGAAGCCGTAAAATATATAAAGAAAGCGATGAAACAGCGTCTCCTGCCATTGGTGGAAGATGGGCTGGAATGGGTGATCATCTCAGGTCAGTTGGGTACGGAACTATGGGGTGCCGAAGTGGTTTTCGAATTACAGGAAGAATTTCATCAGCTTAAATTAGGTGTGCTTACTCCTTTCCTGAAACAGGAAGAGTCATGGAATGAAACGAATCAAGAGTTTTACCGATCCATATTGGCCCGTGCCGATTTTGTTGAATCGATTTTTAACAAACCATATGAAGGGCCCGAACAGCTTAAAATCAAAAATAGGTATATGGTCCATAAAAGCGATGCCATGCTCATCATTTTCGAAGCCGAAAAAGAAGGATCAGCCCGATATCCTTATTTCGAAGCGTTGAAAAAAGCTGAAACACAGCCATACCCCATCTTTCAGATAAACTTTGATGATTTGCAATCGGCTGCGGAAGAAGCGAGCTGGTCCGAAGAATGAGAGAAAATAATTATGGATTAAAAGTTGTTTCTAAAGCATAATCATATTATTATGAAATTTAGATACAGTTTTAATGGGAATACATACCGTTCACTGAAACAGTAAGATACAAAAAGGTGTTTCGTTGACAAACCCAAGCAGATTTGAAAAAATAATAAAAAGTCGATTGTATTGGCGAAAGTATTGAGGTGAAGTCTTATGCTATCCGATAAGATAAAATTAACGGCTAAAGATATTCTTGAAAAAGATTTTAAAACAGCCATGCGCGGGTATAAACCTGAAGATGTGGATCAATTCCTGGATCTGATCATTAAAGATTATGAAGTGTTCCATCAGGAAATTGAAGATCTTAAACAAGAAAATCTTAAATTGAAAAAACAAGCCGATGAGAGTACAAAACGTCCAAATCAACCTGCTCCAAGTGCCACCCCGGGAACCACTAACTTTGACATCCTTAAACGGTTATCCAACTTGGAAAAGCACGTTTTTGGTAACAAGCTTTTTGATTGAGGTTTTGCATTGTAAAAGTAAAAATTATTTTGGTATTGTGTTTTCATGAATAATGGAGTATAATCAATTATGTTATGTTAACGTTTGGGTAATTGCTGCTGCATTTATGCAGTAGAGGAAAGTCCATGCTCGCACGGACTGCGATGTCCGTAGTGTTCGTGCCTGGCGAAAAAATAAGCTTGGGCAGCAATCTTGGATTGCTGACGGCTGGGAAAATGCCTAAGTCCTTTTGGATATGGCATGAATACCTATAAAAGTGCCACAGTGACGTAGCCTTTACAGAAATGTAAAGGGTGGAACGAGGTAAACCCCACGAGCGAGAAACCCAAATTAATGGTAGGGGCGCTTTCTTCCTTGGAAATGAACGAGGAGAAGGACAGGAGCACATGCTTCTGTAGATAGATGATTACCGCCGAAGTACGAGACGCGAGTCGCTTGCAGTACTGAGGAACAAAACATGGCTTACAAAACGTTATCATATTACACCAAAAGCACAACTCTCCTTTTAAAAGGAGAGTTTTTGTTTATGGAAATTGCCCTAATATAAAAAGATTGGGCATTTCCTTTTATTTTTCGTTTTCGGAAACTCCGCTGTGTTAAACTAAGAACTTGGCAAGTTTTTCATTCCATTCGAAAAGTGTCCAGCGGAAAGAAAATGGCTTGAATGAAGTCTTCGGAAACGTTTTTAAAAATAGTGTTGGAATGTTAAGCATTTCCTTGATTCTGGGTATCCTATTTATAAAGGTTCCTTAACTCTTCTGTTAGCCCTAAAAATGAAGGTGGATTATGGATGGGAACCATACATAATTGGTTTGGATGATTTCAAGCATATAATTGCAGCGATTATCTTAAGGTGCAGTGATAATAGAGTAAAGCTTTTATTTCACGGTAATCCATAGATGTTCCCGCTATATGATCATGATAGTAGCTAGGCCAACAATGAAGAATTCTAACGACAAGATAAAAGGCGGTGGACCTTTTAAATAAGGTTTACATGTAAAAAATCAATGCCTGCTTCTAAAATACATAAATGAAGAAATTCGTGAAAAGGTGCCATTGATTTGGATTAATGGAAAGAAGGTGCAGAATTAATGAAACAATTCGATATTATCGCAACATCAGCAATGGGATTGGAATCAATTGTTGCCAAGGAGGTTCGGGATCTTGGTTACGATTGTCAAGTCGAAAATGGTAAAATCACGTATAAAGGTGATCAATCCGCCATTGCCCGCTCTAATTTATGGTTGCGCACTGCCGATAGGGTGAAAATTAAAGTCGCGGAATTTAAAGCATATTCATTTGATGAGTTGTTTGAAAAAACAAAGGCATTGAATTGGGAAGATTACTTATCGGCCGATGTCGAGTTTCCCGTGAGTGGAAAATCCGTTAAGTCAAAGCTTTACAGTGTCCCTGATTGTCAGGCAATTGTCAAAAAGGCAATTGTTGATAGATTGAAAAGTAAATACAAGCAAGTGTCTTGGTTTGCCGAGACTGGTCCTTTGTTTAAAATTGAAGTATCTATTTTAAAAGATGTTGTGACACTTACCATAGACACTTCAGGTGCAGGTTTGCATAAACGGGGATATCGAACCGGGCAGGGGGAGGCACCTCTTAAAGAAACATTGGCGGCTGCGTTAATCATGCTGACCAATTGGAAAGCGGATAAACCTTTCATAGATCCATTTTGTGGATCTGGAACGATTCCCATCGAGGCGGCCTTAATTGGTCAGAACATAGCACCGGGGTTTAATAGGGAATTCGTATCTGAAACTTGGTCATGGATGGACAGCAAGGTTTGGGATGAAGCACGGATCGAGGCTGAAGATTTAGCCGATTATGATCAGTACTTGGACATAACCGGTTGTGATATTGACCATCGAATGGTCGATATAGCTAAAGCTAATAGTTTTGAAGCCGGTCTTGGTGATCTGATTGAATTCAAACAAATGCAGGTGAGGGATATCTCGACCAGGAAAGAGTATGGTGTCATTGTCGGGAACCCGCCTTATGGAGAACGTCTTGGTGAGAAAAAAGCGGTTGAGCAGATGTATAGGGAAATGGGCCAAGCCTTCAAGAAGCTTGATACATGGTCAGTATACATGATTACCTCCAACCCTGACTTCGAACAGCATTATGGTAAGCCTGCAACGAAAAAAAGGAAATTGTTCAATGGTTTCATCCGTGCTGACCTTTATCAATATTGGGGGAAAAGGCCGCCAAGACAGCCTCAAGGTGAATAAGTAGGTAGAATATAACGGAGGATTTTGCTAGTCAGGACGATTTATTCATAATAGGTTCCAGTCTTGCTTATCATTTCCTTTTCTGTTATTCTAATAATGAATTATTTTTGTTCAGATTTAAGGAATACCTTAATATTCTTTTGAACAAGGATAGTAATATAATGTGTGGAGAACACACTAGGAGGCAACAAAAATGGAACAAGGTAAAGTAAAATGGTTTAACGCAGAAAAAGGTTTTGGATTCATCGAACGTGAAGGTGGAGACGATGTATTCGTACATTTCTCAGCTATCCAAGGCGAAGGTTTCAAAACTCTTGAAGAAGGCCAAGACGTTACATTTGATGTAGAACAAGGTCAACGTGGACCACAAGCATCAAACGTAAACAAAGCTTAATTCAACCCTATATTATTTACAGACAGGCTCTCTTTTGGAGCCTGTCTTTTATTTTACGAATGGGGCAACCAGGCAGCATGCATAGAAAAAACATACATAATACGTTTCATTTTCTAATGGTTGGTAAATATCTTGACTATTAATGTGAAATAAAGGATAATATACTTTTGCCTAAGATTATAATGATTCGAATTCTATACACTGATGATAGATAAAAGGGGAGACCAGGATGCTTAAAACACTGCCTTTTTCGGTAACAAAGGAAGATTCTTTTTACGATAAGCTTTCAGAATGGATCGGTGATGTTTTTTACGATATTCTTCCCGAAAAAGGATTTGAGCTGCGTGACGAACAAATCTTCATGGCATTTCAGTTAGAAAAAGCCTTTAAGGAAAAGAATGTAAGTTTTGCTGAAGCAGGGGTAGGGACCGGTAAGACATTGGTCTATTTACTATATGCGATTTGTTATGCGAGATATACGAATAAACCGGCCATTATTTCGTGTGCAGATGAAACGTTGATTGAACAGCTGGTCAAAGAGGAAGGCGACATCCAAAAAATCAAGAATGCTTTAGGTATTGAAGTGGATGTTCGGCTTGCCAAATACCACGATCAATATGTATGTCTAAAGAAGTTGGATTACGCAGTGAATCATGAAGATTCAGAGGGAATAGATCAACTATATGATGAACTTCCCAAGTTTGTCCATGATAACTCATCCATGAACGCCTATACAGCATATGGGGACCGTAAACAGTACCCATATTTAAATGATGAAGACTGGTCTAAAGTTGGCTGGGATCAACTCCAAAACTGTTTCACTTGTGATAAACGCCATCGATGCGGGCAAACCCTATCACGGGACCACTATCGAAAATCAAGTGATTTGATCATTTGTTCACATGACTTCTTCATGGAGCATGTATGGACCAAGGAAAAGCGTAAGCGTGAAGGACAGTTACCATTGCTGCCAGATCATAGCTGCGTTGTCTTTGATGAAGGTCACTTATTGGAATTTGCTGCTCAAAAGGCTTTAACTTATAAAGTTGGGGAACAAACCCTTGCCTCGGTTTTAGAATTGCTTACAGCCAATCAGGTTCGTGAAGAAACCTTATATATCATTGAGGATTTAATTGATATCAATGAAGAATTTTTTGATTTGTTGGATGAAAAAGCGATACATGTCAGCGGATCTAATCGTTATGAAATCCCAATGTCCAAAGAAATTACAAGCTTTGCCCATAAGCTTCACAAAAAGGTTGAGGAATTAGAGGAGAACCTAGTTTTTGAAGCGGAAATGTACACGATCAATGATTATGATTTAAAAGTGACGGAAGAATATTTAGAGCAGCTGGGCTACTCCCTTTCTCTATTTGTAAAGGATGAACAGGCCGTTTCCTGGTTTGAAGAAAATGAAATGACCAAAACATTGGTCATCATGCCAAGGCTCGTACAGGATATTTTGTCTGAACAGGTATTCTCTAAAAAAATCCCTTACATTTTTTCATCGGCAACATTATCGGATAATAAATCCTTCCAATACATTGCAGATAGTTTAGGGATAGAAAAGTATGACAGCTTCTCCGTTGAATCACCGTTTGATTACGATGAAGTCATGAAAATGAACATGCCTGCCTTCGAAAATGGAAATCAATTGGCTAAACTTCAATATACGATGAAGACAATTGAGGAAAATGAAGGTCGAACACTCGTGTTGTTCCAGTCAAAAGAAGAATTGCATTGGTTCAAGGAAAACTGCCCAATGTCTTCTTATCCATTTTATTTTGAAGGGGAAGCGGAAATCAGCGAGCTGGTTAAGAAGTTCCAAGAGGAAGAGCAATCTGTCCTATTCTCCTATCATTTATGGGAAGGGCTTGATGTTCCAGGGCCTTCATTACAAAATGTTGTGATACACTCCCTGCCATTCCCGCCGCGCGATCCAGTTTTCGAGGCCAAACGCAACTCGGTTACCGACGCATTTGAAGAAGTGGACCTTCCATACATGCTCCTTCGCTTGCGCCAAGGAATAGGGCGTTTGATCAGGACGAGCAATGATTCGGGGACAGTCCAGATTTTGATTGATAAGGATATTTCGGAGCAGGTTAAAGAGAAGATTGTATCCATTCTTCCTGTAACGCTTTAACTCCATTCTATCCATTAAAAAGAGCCAAGGTGCCCCTTGGTTCTTTTTTTATTTTAATTTGTTAATCGGAGTGGTTCTGATAGGAATGATTTTTGTATAATATGGTAAAGTGTAGTTGGAAGGAGCAGTGAATATGACAAAAAAGGGTATCGATCTGATAGAAAAAGAGTTTAAAGAATATGTAAAGAAAATCTCGGCGTATAATGAAGCACTCGCGTTAATTTTTTGGGATTTGCGTACAGGTGCACCGAAAAAGGGTGTTGAGCAGCGTTCCGAAGTTATCGGGGTGCTTTCCTCCGAGGTGTTTAATATGAGCACAAGTAAAGAAATGGAATCCTTCATTGCAGAACTTTCGATGGAGCCTCTTAGTGAAACGACTAATAAAATGGTGCAAGAGTGTAAGAAAGATTTTGAAAGGAATAAGAAAATTCCTGCTAACGAATATAAGGAATTCGTCATTTTACAATCGCGTTCTGAAAGTGCATGGGAAGAGGCAAGGGAAAAAGCTGATTTTTCTTTATTTCAACCTTATCTGGAGCAAATTGTAGCGTATACCCGTAGGTTTGTAGAATACTGGGGATATGAAGGGACGAAATATAATACCCTTTTGGATATGTATGAACCAGGCATGACTGTAGATGTACTTGACAGCGTATTCAGTGAGCTTCGGTCGAGAATCGTTCCTTTGGTAAAACAGATTGCAACAAGCGAACATAGACCTGAAACAGGGTTCCTTTATAAAGAATTTCCTAAAGAAAAACAGCATCAACTCAACTTGGAAATTCTAAAACAGCTAGGATACGATTTCAAGGCTGGCAGGCTGGATGAAACGGTTCACCCTTTCGAAATTAGAATAAATAGGGGCGATGTCCGGGTGACGACCCGATACGATGAAAATGATTTTAGGGGGGCAATCTTTGGTACCATTCATGAATGTGGACATGCCATTTATGAACAGAATATCGCCAATGAGTTAACCGGAACACTTCTTGATTCCGGGACATCCATGGGGATCCATGAATCACAATCTTTATTTTTCGAAAACTTCATTGGACGGAACCATAGCTTCTGGAAAAATAAATTCTCCTTATTAAAAGAATATGCCCCCGAACAATTCAATGACGTGACGCTGGATGAATTTTACCGGGGCATTAACGAATCGAAACCATCGTTCATCCGTATTGAAGCAGATGAACTGACGTATCCTCTGCATATAATGATTCGGTATGAACTGGAAAAGGCTCTCTTTAATGGAGAACTTGAAGTGAAGGATTTACCGGGAGTCTGGAATGAAAAATACAAGGATTATTTGGGAATAGTTCCTGAAAATGATGCCATGGGCGTGTTGCAAGATGTACACTGGGCAGATGGCAGCTTTGGTTATTTCCCTTCTTATGCATTGGGCTATATGTATGCAGCCCAAATCAAGCAAGCGATGCTTAAAGATTTGCCTGATTTTGATGGACTGTTGGAAGCGGGGGATATTGCGCCAATCAGGGAATGGCTTAATGAAAAGATACATAAATATGGAAAAGCAAAAAAACCTTTGGAGATTTTGAAAGAAACGACAGGGGAAGGCCTGAATGTTCAGTATTTAATAAAGTATCTTGAAGATAAATATAAAGAAGTTTATAAAATCAAATGAATAAAAGGAAGAAGGACTTGCATTAAATGTCAAGCTCTTCTCAGTTTGTAGACAAAAGGGTCCGGAATTAAAAAATTCCGAACCCCTTTTGAAATTCCCTTTAAATTTCCGCCTAAAAATAAGAGATTGGGGCTCTACAAACCCACTAGGTTAGGCCATTTTTTGGACCTTACTATGTCCAATTGGCCATCTTTTTTAAAAAAATCGCAGCGAAAGTAAGCATCGCCTGCATCGACAATTTTTGCATACCATTCTTTTGCATATGCGAATACACGATCAATCGTTTCTTTACGTTTCGCATATATAGTTTTTACATCTTAATGATGACGCAGATGATGTGCTTCTTCCACATATGTTTGCCAGATATTCTTTTTGTACACTGTGATAAAGATGAGGATGTTGCACAGATGTGTTTTGGAGATTTGTACTCACGATAGCCGTGGAGTACATTAATAGTTCACCCAAAGGGCGGTTTAACTGATATAACTGGATCAATACTTTGGCGTCCTACCTCTGAATACATACCTTTCACCAAATCATAAATGAAAAAGAAGTCAATGGCAGCCTCCATTTCACGATTCGCTGGCACAAGTTGATTTAAAGTAATCATTTCAAGTTGATTTCGCTGAAAAGAATCATAATAGAAAGCATCCTCATTCCCTCAAGTTTTATAAATTTATAAACAATCAAGACTTTAGGCAAAAGGGTTCTATCTAAAAGTTAAAACAAAGTTGATTGGAGCGGGTGTGCGAGACTCCTGCGGGAAAACTAGTCCAGGGGAGACCCCGCAGGCGCGATGTTTTTTCTTTATAGGTAAATCCATTCCTGTTTAGGGTTAGTGATTTCACAATTTTCTAATAATACGAATGATGACTTATTTTTTTAATTGAAAGTTCGGTTTTTAACAAAAATAACTTTTCAAATAGAGTCAGCGTTGTTATAATTCATATATTAATAAAATATTAAGTTTCACTCGTATAATAGCAGGGATATGGCCTGCAAGTTTCTACCGGATTACCGTAAATAATTCGACTATGGGTGAGTAATAGATCTTGTTGCATAATGAAGGCTTTTGCTGATTCATTTTTCATTCATGCCCAAGAAGTATTGCTTCACTCCAAAAAAGTGCCGCAATGTTTCTTGGGCTTTTTTATATGCCTGGAAACAATTGCATGGTTTATGGGTCAATAAACATCCAAGATTGGGAGGAACCTTCATGCAACTTTTAAAGGATAAAATTTTGTCCGAGGGTAAAGCTTTATCAGAAGATATTTTAAAAGTAGATTCATTTTTAAATCATCAAATGGATCCTATGTTAATGAAAGAAATTGGTAAAGAATTCGTAAAACGTTTCGAACAAAAGGAAATAACGAAAGTGCTGACAATTGAATCTTCTGGCATTGGACCTGGTTTGATGGCTGCGCTGGAATTGGAAGTTCCGCTCATTTTTGCCCGTAAACGTAAATCACTTACTTTAACAAATGATTTAGTAACGGCGTCCGTTCATTCCTTTACAAAAAAAGAAACCAATACCATTACGGTTTCCAATAAATATATTGAAGCTGGAGATAAGGTTTTGATCATCGATGACTTCCTTGCTGTCGGACAGGCAGCCCGGGGTTTGGTGGAAATCTGTAAGCAGGTTGGAGCAGAAGTGGCCGGAATCGGAATCGTGATTGAAAAAGCATTCCAAAGCGGTGGTAAGGATCTTAGGGAACAAGGTTTTCAAGTGGAATCACTTGCACGGATTGCTGAGTTGAAATTCGGTGAGATAACGTTTGCTGAGGAAAAGGAAGGAGAAGCCGTCAATGTCTAATCAATCACCATTAAAAGTTGCTTCATTAGGATTACAACATGTTCTTGCCATGTATGCCGGTGCAGTCGTCATTCCATTGATAGTCGGTGGGGCGCTGGGATTGACTGCAGCGCAGTTAACTTATTTAGTCTCGATAGACATTTTGATGTGCGGGATAGCAACTTTATTGCAAGTATGGAAAAATAAATTCTTTGGAATTGGGCTTCCGGTCGTCCTGGGCTGCACATTTACAGCGGTAAGCCCGATGATTGCAATTGGTACGCAATATGGAATCAACTCCATTTATGGATCTATTTTGGCGTCGGGATTGATCGTCATTATCATTAGTAAGTTTTTCGGAAAACTGGCAAGGTTCTTCCCACCCATTGTCACTGGATCGGTCGTTTTGATTATTGGCATTACGCTCATTCCTGTTGCCATCAACAACCTTGGTGGTGGCCAAGGAGCTGCTGATTTCGGAGACTTGAATAATGTAGCTCTTGGTTTCGGAACTTTGTTATTCATTATATTCATGTATAAATTCTCATCAGGATTCGTACGCTCCATCTCTATTTTATTGGGGCTGTTAGTAGGAACATTTGCAGCTTTCTTCCTTGGGAAAGTGGACTTTAGCTCGGTTGTCAGTGCCAATTGGCTGCATATGCCTCATTTTTTCTACTTTGGAACCCCGACATTCAACGTCACGGCAATCATTACAATGACATTGGTGGCGATCGTCAGCTTGGTGGAATCGACTGGTGTTTATTATGCTCTTGGTGAAATCACGGACAAAGAGATTTCAGAAGACGATCTGGCTCGCGGATATCGTTCTGAAGGACTTGCCATCATGATTGGCGGTTTGTTCAATGCGTTTCCGTATACAGCTTTTTCACAAAATGTCGGCTTGATTCAATTGTCAGGCATTAAAACAAGAAATGTCATATACACAACGGCTGGCATTCTTATTTTCATAGGTTTTGTTCCAAAAATCGGTGCATTCACGACAATTATCCCTTCATCCGTGCTTGGCGGTGCAATGGTGGCGATGTTCGGGATGGTAATTGCCGCTGGAATTAAGATGTTGAGCAAAGTGGATTTTGCTTCTCAAGAAAATTTATTGATCATCGCTTGTTCAGTAGGGATGGGACTAGGGGTGACCGTCGTTCCTGAGCTATTTGCGCAAATTCCGGAAAGCTTTCAAATCCTAACGGAAAACGGTATTGTTGCCGGAAGTTTGACAGCCATATTCTTGAATATCGTCTTTAACATCATCCCTACAAAAGGGAAGGTGAAGGAAGCCCGTATTGAAGGGCAAAATGTAGCCTGATTAAAAATAGATTCGGGTAATCTTGATAGATTCACCCATTTACATGCCCAAAATTCTCAGTTGAAGAGGATTTTGGGCATTTTTTTCATTTAGGGCCGAAGCATATCATTGATAATGAATTTGGAGTTTTGTCAGATAAAAGGAAACTCTCTTCACTTTTTGAATATATTGATAGTATATGTTCAGGAAAGTAGTGATAGGGATGGAGAAAAAATATTGTATTCATTGCCGGACCATACTAAGCCAGGAGTATAGGTGCAGTGTGTGTGGAAAAGAGGAGTTTCAAAACATCATTATACAAGTGCAAAATCAATCTTCAGTAAAGAAAGAAGACTGAAAGCGCCCCCTTACCAAATTATAGGTAAGGGGGTTTTATTATATCGTGAATACTTTTCGATTATTAAGATGATATGAAGGGTACCTCGCCCTTTTATCGATATTGCCCATATGGGTATGATACCAATCAATGCTTTGTCTCCTGCTAAGGAGGCGGTAATAGTTACCGGCAAGCATGCTGCCGAATTCTGCTGCAAAGGATTTAAGCATTTCACCTTCTAACGGCATGCCAAACATGATTTCACCGTTTTACTCAGCCCATCCGTTTGTTCCCTCGATCATTAACTCCGTTATTCCTTGGACATTCAAAAGCCGTACCTCAAAAGACAGCCTTTCGTACAGGAAATCCATTAGCGTCCTTATCGGCATGAAAGGTGATATTCGTGGAAGTATTCCTCCGCTTGTATGGTTATATTCTTTATTTTTTAGTTACCTAGTTATTTAGAAGAAAATTAAAAAAATTTTATTAAATGCCTATACATATAACCATTTAGCTATAAAGCATAATTGATGTCCTGGTGGGTATATTAACCATATCATGAATAATTAGGGGTGGAATCATGCCATATTTATTATCTGCATCTCATGTAAAGCTGCCACATTTGCTTTCACAAGAAAAAATCATGGAATTTTCGAGAGAAATATTTGGAGCATCATTTAAGAATATAGAACGGTTACTAAAGGCCTTTAAGAATGGACAAGTGGAAAATCGATATTTTTCAAATGATCTCGATTGGTTTAAAGAGGATCATTCTTTTGCCGATCGGAATGATTTATATATACAGCAGGCAATCAAATTTGGGAAAGAAGCTATAGAAAAATGCTTAGCCAACACAGAATTTTTAAAAGAAGGACTGCAGGCAAACGAGCTAGATGCTTTCTTCTTTATCTCAAGCACGGGGATTGCCACCCCGACCATTGATGCCAGGATAATGAATGAACTTACATTTAACCCGCATGCTAAAAGGATTCCGATTTGGGGGCTTGGCTGTGCAGGGGGAGCGAGTGGCCTATCACGTGCTTTTGAATATTGCCAAGCATACCCGACTGCGAAGGTGATTGTTTTAAGCGTGGAGTTATGCAGTCTGACATTTCAAAGGAATGATATCTCCAAAAGCAATTTAATTGGGACTTCCTTATTTTCCGACGGAGTAAGCTGTGTTTTGGTTTGCGGTGATGAAGTGCCGAGTGAACAGTTTTCAAAAAAAGTAAGACATTTGCAATTTTTGGATTCGCAATCGACGCTTATGCCGGATTCATTGGAGGTTATGGGGTGGGATGTTAAAGATCAAGGGTTATACGTTATTTTTTCGAAAGATATCCCTACAATCATCAAGGATTGGCTTAAACCGAATGTTCAAGAGTTCTTAATGGAGAATGGATTCGATCTAAACGATGTAAAAGATTTCATCGCTCATCCTGGAGGCAAGAAAGTAATTGATGCTTATCACGAAGCCCTCGGGTTCGATGAAAGCATGACGGCAGAGTCAATGAGCATATTGCGTGAATTCGGCAATATGTCCTCAGCAACTATTTTGTACGTTCTGGAGAGGTTCATGCAGCGGGGCGGGGATAAAGGTGAGGTGGGCCTGGCTGCTGCATTGGGGCCTGGATTTTCATCTGAACTTGTGTTAATGAGGTGGAAGTGATGATCTTCGCCATTTTCATTATCTTGATCGCTATACAGCGCCTTGTTGAATTATATATCGCCAAACAAAATGAAAAACAGTTGAAAGCTGGAGGAGCAATTGAATACGGTGAGTCCCATTACAAATGGATGGTTCTAATGCATCTTAGTTTTTTTATTGTTCTCATTATTGAAGTGAGCGCCCTTGAAAGGGATATATCTGGACTTTGGCCGATTTGGCTGACCCTTTTTCTAATTGCGCAGTCAGGAAGGATTTGGGTAATCCGTTCATTGGGAAAACATTGGAATACAAAAATCATAGTGGTTCCTGATGCCGATGTAGTCATTAAAGGTCCTTATAAATTTTTCAAACATCCGAACTATATCATAGTGGCAACTGAGATTTTAGTTATTTCCTTATTATTCAATGCATATTATACTGCTATCATCTTTAGTTTATTGAATGTTTGGATGATGATGGTAAGAATCCCTATGGAAGAGAAGGCATTAAAGGAACACACGGAATATTCTACGGTTTTTAAGGGAGAATAATAAAAAAATTTAATTACTTATTGAAAATGATTATCGTTCGTGATAAGATTCTAAATGAAGATGAAAATTATTCTCATTCGGATTTCAATCATTTATTTTAACTAAAAACTAAAAGCTAATCAATATAAAAGAGGATGGTGTTGGTAATGGTTTGGGTATTCATTTTATTGACAATCGCTACATATGGCTTTGTGATGAAACATGTATTGAATAATATTCAAAAACCGGCAAAGGCAGTAAAACCTTATACCGAGTCACCAATGGAAAACCGAGCTGCTTTTAACCCCACCCCAACAACCAGGTAAACATCCTGGTTTTTTTTTGCATTTCAACAATATGATCAAATTGCGCGAATCCACCAATTGGTGGTTTTTTTTTTGAACATGGCCTGTAATGAATCATATAGTAAAAATAAAGCTGACGGTATGAATAACAAACGAAATCGTTTACAATAAGAATATCAAAATGACGATAGATTAAGGGGTATGGATTCATGATTCAAGAAACATTAAAGCAACAGTCCAAATTGGGAATTTTGACTGCCATGTATGAGAAATTTCAATCGGCAGGTGATACAGGCAATGCAGATAAAATGAAACAGTTAATCATGAAAGTGAATAATGAGGAGTTCATCATTGCTTTTTGCGGGCATTTTTCAGCGGGGAAATCTAGTATGATCAACTTTCTCCTTGGTGATCAAGTATTGCCTTCAAGTCCGATTCCTACGAGTGCAAATACGGTAAAGGTACAAAAAGGGGAAGACTATGCCAAAGTCTTTTACCATCATCAGCCACCAGTCTTATTTCCTGCACCTTATGATTTTAAAGAGGTCAAGAAATTTGCCAAGGATGGAGATTCAGTATCGGCAATAACGATAAGTTCCAATGATTTTTCACTGCCGGATTCATGTGCGATCATGGATACGCCAGGAATCGATTCGACAGACGATGCACATAGAGTTTCTACGGAATCTGCCCTGCATCTAGCTGATGTCGTCTTTTATGTCATGGACTACAATCACGTTCAATCAGAAGTGAACTTCCTATTCACGAAAGAATTGTTGGAGGCTGAAAAACCGACATACTTAATTATCAATATGATCGATAAGCATGATGAGAACGAGCTTGGATTTCAAGACTTCAAGCTTTCCGTTTCTGAAGCTTTTGCGAACTGGAATGTATATCCTGATGGTATTTTTTATACATCCGTAAGAGACTTGAACAATACCGAAAATGAAATAGAAGTGGTCAAGCAATTCATATATGACATGGCGGGCAAAGGTTTAAATGATGGGAAAGATGCCATCATGCAATCGGCTAATGCCCTTGTCGAAAGACATCTTAATTGGCTGAAGGAGCAGTATGAAGAGGAACATGCCGATGATTTTGAAGTATTATCAGAACTGCCTCATGAAGAGCGGATACACCTGACGAATCAGGTGGACAGCCTATTGAAAGAAAAAAAATCATTGACTGGACGCATAGAGGAAATCAAGGGCCAATATGCCGATGCATTGGAAACCATTTTAAAAGGCGCATACATCATGCCGGCGGCAACACGGGACCTAGGTAAATCATTCTTGGAATCGGCTCAGCCGGACTTTAAAATGGGTCTATTATTTGCCAAGAAAAAAACAGATGCCGAACGTGAGGCACGTATTAAGGCGTTCTTGAGCGATCTACAAGAAAAGGTGAAAACCCAGCTTGAATGGCATCTTAAAGAACTGGCGGTTAAAACGCTTAATCAAGCGGAAATCCATGATTCAACACTTGAAAGTAAGGCTCAGGCACTTCAGATCGAGGTAACGGAATCTTACATAAAAAACTCTTTGAAGCCTCAAGTCGATATTACGGGTGAATACGTTTTAAACTATACGAATGATTTGGCATCTGCCATCAAAAAGAAAGCACGTGATGTATCAGAAGGATTTTTGAATGATATGGTTACCGTTATGGAAGGAATAGTGGAACAGCAGTCCATGTCCATCGATAAGGAACTTGAAGGTTTTTCTGAATTTGCGGAAGCTCTTAAAGTTACTGCTGCGATGAACGCGGAAATCGAGTACCAAACGGAACGGATAGAGGCCATTGCCCATCAAACTGAATCATTAGTGGATGAGCGTGAAATCGATATGCTGTTAACTCAATGGAATGAAGAGGAAAAAAATATTACAGTCAAAATGATGACAACCGATAAAGTAAGTAATTCAAGGTCCGTCAACGAACAATCTGTAAGTGATCATGTTAAAGAAATCAAGGAAGCTGTACCTTCCGTGACTGTTTCTTCATCTGATGCTACTGATTTACGCGGAAAAGAAAAGCTGATGGAAACTGCAGCGAGTTTAAAACAGGCGGCCGAGCTGATCCAACCTCTGAGAGGGTTTCAATCGCTTTATAAAGAATTGAAAGAGAAGGCAAATCGCTTGGAACAACAGACGTTCACGGTTGCCCTCTTCGGTGCATTCAGTGCGGGTAAATCTTCCTTTGCCAATGCTTTGATGGGAGAAAGCGTCCTTCCTGTCTCACCAAATCCGACAACTGCCGCAATCAACAAAATCATGTCTTCGGACGCTGAGCATCCACATGGAACGGCAACCGTCAAATTAAAGACCGAAGCGATGCTGTTGGAAGATGTAAGCCTGGCATTGGCAGCTTTTGATAAATCGGCAAAGACTCTGGATGAAGCACTTCAACTAGCAGGGCAAATCATTGCGAAGGCAGGGGAAGTTGATAAGGGTAAAACGCACTTATCGTTTCTTAGGGCGTTTCATCAAGGGCTTCCCGAGTACCAAAATGATTTAGGAAATGTGGTTACGGTAGACCTTGAAGGATTTAAACGGTTTGCTGCGGAAGAGTCCAAGTCATGTCTTGTTGATCTGATCGAATTGCGTTATGACTGTGAAATGACAAAGCAGGGGATGGTCCTTGTTGACACACCTGGGGCCGATTCGATTAATGCACGCCATACAGGAGCAGCTTTCGAATATATAAAGAATTCGGACGCCATCCTATTTGTGACCTATTATAATCATCCATTTTCCCGCGCAGACAGGGAGTTCCTGATACAGCTTGGACGTGTGAAAGATTCTTTCGCTATGGATAAGATGTTTTTCATCGTCAATGCCGTCGACCTGGCACAAACGACTGACGAATTGGACGAAGTGATGGATTATGTCACAGATCAATTGAATGGATTCGGTATCCGTTTTCCAAAACTGTTCCCGCTTACGAGTAAGGGGGCGTTGATGGAAAAACAAACGCCTGGTTTGTTTAAGCATTCATTCCTTCCTAATAGCGGAATCATGGAATTCCAAGGCCAATTCGATTCTTTCATAGAAAACGATTTAACTGGACTTGCGATTGAATCGGCTCAAGCGGCTGTAAAAAGAACCGAAGAATTGCTACGAGATGTAATTACAGCTTCCAGACAGGATGAGAAAGCGAAACGAAAAGCCCTGGAGACCCTTTCTCATGAGTCACAGGCCATTTCGGAACTCCTTTCAGTCATTAAAGGGGATGCCGAAAAGCAACGGTTGAAAAAAGAGATAGACGAATTGACTTTCTATAGTAAACAACGGGTCTTCTTCCGGTTTAATGATTTCTTCAAAGAATCGTTCAATCCAGCTGTTTTAAAAGATGATGGAGGCGATCTGAAAATTGTCCTCAAGCAATCGATGAAGAACTTATTGGATGCGTTAGGCTTTGACCTTGCCCAGGAAATGCGGGCAACGGCTTTGAGGACGGAAATGTTCGTAAATAAATTACTGAATGAGAAACAGGGCAGTTTGCTTCAGCAAATGCAAAAAATAAGAAGAACCCTTTCATTACAGCCATATGAACCCAATGAGAGGGAATCCCTTGAATTCACTGGAGCTTTTGCCCAATTGGATACAGGGGAATTCAAAAAGGAATTGGCATTATTCAAGAATCCAAAATCTTTCTTTGAAAAGAATGAAAAAGCGAAAATGAGCGAAGGTCTTCAGAAGCGTTTGGATGAACCTGCCCTTATATATGCAAAAGAACAGGGTGAGCGGATTTACGAAATGTATAATGAAGTCCTCGATCAAGAGTTACTCGCGATTCAAAAAGAGTTTAAGACGGAAGTATCGGATATCTTTGCAGGGTTACGTGCAGCATTGGAGGAAACGGTTGATTTACCGTATTATGAAAATGCTGTAGCGGAATTGGCTAAAATGCATTCGAAATAGAAACGAGGTTCATTCATGAAAGAAAACCTTATTTCACGCTTGAGATACCTGGAAAAGAATGAGGATATAACCATATTGATGGCTGCTGTTACTGGCAGCCATTCTTTTGGTTTATCATCGGTCCAATCGGATTACGATGTTCGGTTTGTATATGTTCATAATGATAAGCGATCATACTTGAGCTTGAGGCAGCCAGTTGAAGTCATTCAAGTGAAAGAAGGCCTATTTGACATGGAAGGCTGGGATCTCTTTAAATCATCCCGACTTACCTTAAAGAGTAACCCTGCTCTATTTGAATTGTTTCAGTCACCTATCAGGTTGATAACCCATCCGGATTATTATAGGAAGATGACTGGTTTGATAGCGGATTGCTATTCCAAAAAGGCACTGGGGCACCATTACTATCGGATGATGAGCGACAATCTTCAACAATTGACAAAAACAAGGGGTTCCGAAAGAAAAGAGCTAAAAATATGGGTACAAGTATACCGTTCGTATTTAACCCTTGAATATATCATCCAACGGGGTTCGCTGCCACCATTATCGGTATGGGAATTACTTGATACGGTTTCAACGGATCAAGGAATGAAAAAAAGGATGACCCGGATATTTAAAGCAAAACAAATGGAAGAATGTATAAGCAACAATGAAAGTGAAAATAATCTTTCGCTAATAGAAGGGAAATCACTTTCCATAAAGAATGAGATAACTAGGCTACATCAAGGGAAGAACATGGAAATGGAACTTAATGAATTAATTTGGGCCATTTTGGAATAGGGGGATATGAGATGAGTTTTATAATCGAAAAAGAAGAGCTGTTGCCGTTGTTGAATTCTAGAGATATCAGAATTTGTGACTGCCGCTTTCAATTAGGCTCTCCCGACGCAGGGTATAATGATTACAAAAAAGACCATATTTCAGGCGCTGTTTATTTCGATCTTGAAAAGGACTTATCGGGTCAGGTTCAAGAACATGGCGGAAGACATCCTCTTCCTGACCTGGAAACCATTAAAAATAAACTGGAATCAAATGGAATCACCAACGATACTGTACTTATCGCTTATGATGGCGGGGAAGGTTCTTTTGCTTCCAGGTTTGTCTGGTTGCTAAGCTACCTTGGGCATCAGAAAGTCTTTTTCCTGAACGGGGGATATCGCGCCTGGAGGGATGCAGGCTATCCGATTGACTCGATTCAAATGAATTATATGCCAACCGAATATCGTATCGATTTAAATGAGCACGTTTTTGCATCTTTTCGAAAAGTGAAGGATTACACTTTGAATAGACCTGACGATATCGTATTAATGGATTCACGGGAATCTAAGCGCTACGAGGGAATCGAGGAGCCAATTGATAAAAAAGCCGGCCATATACCTGGTGCAGTAAATAAGGTGTGGACGAACGTTCTGGAAAATGGCTATTTTAAAAAGAAGGAAGATCTTCAGTCGAATTTTACAAGCATCGGTAAAGATAAGGAAATCATTGTGTACTGCGGTTCAGGTGTAACGGCCTCACCCAATTATATCGCCCTGAAAGAAGCGGGCTTTAAAGATGTGAAGATTTATATTGGCAGTTTCAGTGACTGGATCTCGTATGATGATAATCCAATTGAATAATATTTTTTCCAATTAAACGATCCTTAAAAAAAGGGACAGTTATGTTAAAATGGAAGTACATCATGATAGAGGTGATAATGTGTTAATGAAAGAAAATGAGCAGCATCCATCCTTTATGCTTGTCGATGGAATGGCGCTTTTATTTAGAGCTTTTTATGCAACGGCCGTTACTGGTCAATTCATGATTAACTCCAAAGGCATCCCGACCAATGCCGTTCAAGGTTTTTTGAAGCATATGCTGACGGCGGTGAATCACTTTTCACCCAGTCATGTAGCGGTATGCTGGGATATGGGCAGCAAGACTTTCAGAAATGAATTATTTGATGGATACAAGGCGAATCGATCAGAAGCTCCAGTCGAAATGATCCCTCAATTCGAATTAGCGAAAAAAGCGGTTGAAGCATTCGATATCCCTAACATAGGACTATCTGGTTATGAGGCGGATGACTGTATCGGAACAATTGCCAAAGCATCTGCACAGCATAGCCGAGTGGGTATATTGACTGGCGATCAAGATATGCTTCAGTTAATAGATGAAAACATTTCCGTACTATTGTTAAAAAAAGGGTATGGTAACTATGAGGTGCATAATCCCGATAGCTTTTTTGAGTGGAAAGGGATTACACCAAGGCAAATGATCGATTTAAAAGCTTTAATGGGTGATACAGCTGATAACTATCCCGGGGTTAAAGGAATTGGTGAGAAGACAGCATTGAAATTATTGATACAGTATCAAAGTATCGAAGGCATTCTTGAAAATGTTGCTTCATTGACGAATGGGCAACGGGCTAAAATTGAATCCGCTGTCGATATGCTTCATTTATCCAGAAAGCTAGCAGAAATAAAATGTGATGTACCAATTTCATGTTCTTTGGACGATGCGGTCTATCAGTATGATCGCGAAAAGGTCAAAAATCTGGCTAGGGATCATGAATTCAGGACTTTACTGCGAATGATCTAATCAAAAAAGGGGAGCTCCCCTTTTGAAATTCCCTTTAAATTTTCGCCTGAATTTAAGAGATTGGGGCTCTACTAGCCCGCGCGTTGAAGGGAGACCCTGCAGGCGCTTGCGCCGAGGGCGGACCGGCCGCGGAAAACGAGTGCCCTACGTTCCAATCAACGTTCAAATTGTACAGTCTGGGACCTCCCTAATGGGAGGTCCTTTATTTTGTACGATGATTTTTTTGTCGAAAAATGGATAGTCAAATTCTTTTATATACGGTAAGATGAAAATAAGGCATGAAGTATGGAGTGGATGCAGAAGTGGCGAAATCAACTGAAGAGTATGTTAGTTTTTTAGAGGGTAAGGGATTCACTTTTGGTAATGACGCGATTGGTTTTATTTATTTTGGTAAGCGCTACACGGATGCAAGTGATATTTTAGTCAATGCAGCAATAGAGTTGACATTGAAGGTACAAAAGAATTTTGATGGCAGCTTTTATATCTCCTTTTTGGAAAACTTAAAACAAAATGGCATTGAAACGCGTAGTGCAGCGGTATCGTTTGCAAAAGAACAGGGGCTACTTAAATAAATCGGACTTCGTAACTGGAAGTCCGATTTATTTTATTGGGCTTTTCAAGAAAACCCCTGTGTCACCGGTTTCTTTTTCTTAACAGGCAGTTCTGCAAAAATCATTCCCAAGAATATGAATGCGCAGCCGATGATGGAAGCGGAAGTCAATTTTTCCCCTATCAATATGTATGAGGATAACGCTGCAAAAACCGGTTCCATTGAAAAGATCAGCGCCACTCTTGTAGGTGTCGTATAGGCTTGGAAGAAGGTTTGTGCGAAAAAGGCGAACGCCGTGGCAAGGGCTGCCGTAACCAATAAAGCAGTCCATACATCCTTCTGTAACATGACCTCTGAGCTGAAGATGACGGAATGATTCTCTTTGAAAATGAAAGCTGAAACAAATGATAATAAAGATACGGTGGAAACCTGAACCAACGTCAGCGGTAAAGCGGGAAGGGTCTTGGCATATTTAGCGGTAGTGATGATTTGCATGGCAAAACTGATTGCACATAAAAATACCAGTAAATCACCGATATTCAAATTGGAGCGGTCAGCGAAAGTCATTAAATAAAGTCCGATGGTTGCGGCTGCGACACCTATTATTGTATTTCGGGAAAGCCTATGCTTTAATAGCAGCAGGGAAAAAACAGGTACCATGACAACACTTAATCCTGTTATAAAGCCAGTCTTTGCAGGCGTTGTATAATTCAATCCGATCGTTTGAAGCCCATAACCGAGAAAAAGCCATACACCAATATGAAACCCAGCTTTAAAAAGGCCCTTGCTCCCGTTTTTCCCCTTTTTGTGTAGAGTCAATAAATAAGGGATGAGCAAGAATACGAAGGCCATGAAAAAACGGACGGCATTAAACGTGAAGGGTTCAAGAAAAGATAGCGCATTTTGGACCATGACAAAAGTGACGCCCCAGATGAATACAACGAATAATAATGAAAAATCAGCTGTCTTGTTCATGAATTTCCTCAGCCTTATTCAAGCGAATGGCCCGTCTTGCCAACTCATCCGCGGACTTATTTTCGATATTTGGAATCCATTTCATGAAAAATAAATCAAGCTCGTCGGAAAGCTTTAAAGCCCGTTCCAGCAAAAGGGCATACTTATTTTTTGCAAATCTTTTTTCAATGGCCTGGTTGATGGCTTGGGAGTCCGTACGAAAAGAAACGACTTGATACTTATTGGCCACACAAATCTCCAATGCTTTGATTAAGGCATGGTACTCCGCTTCATGGTTTTCCATATTCCCAAGAGGAAAGGAATGCCTCTCGACCACACCGTTATTATTTATGAAAACACCTGCACCGCTAGGCCCTGGATTGCCCGCACTGGCACCATCAATATACACTTCGATCAAGATGTGCTCCTCCTCGAGTTTAACTGTTAAAATGTTACGTTTCATTTAAAATTAAGATTGAAACATGAGAATTTCAGGCTGATATGGGAACTATAATTAAAAAGAGTGATTAAAATGCTTACAATATATTATAAAGGGTATGACGAAAAAAAGGTATGAAATTTGTAAGCTGTTCTGCATGAATCGTGAATGGATAAGGAGCTGGAAATCTTTGAAGGTAATTATGCAATGGACATATCAAGCTTCAAAAAAACCATCTGCCGATTTCGTTTCGGATTGGCTCGATGCCGGGACTGCACTGGTCATTACGGAAGATCTTGAAAAGGCAGGAAGGCTGAAAGAAGTGGAATTCAAGGATGAATTCGATACAACATGGACCAAGAAGGAGTTAAAGAAACTCCTGACGGAAATTGAGGAAGAACCGCAGGATGTGACGGTTTTCTTTGATGGAGGTTTTCAAAAAGATGAAAAGGTGGCAGGAATTGGTGTTGCCATTTATTATCGTCAAGGAAAAAAGTTCTGGCGGTTACGCACCAATGTGAAATTGGAGCAATTCGAATCCAATAATGAAGCTGAATATGCGGCTTTTCATGAAGCGGTCAGGCAGATGGACGAACTTGGAATCCACCATCAAAGCTGTGTCTTTAAAGGGGATTCTCTCGTCGTCTTAAATCAACTTTCCGGTGAATGGCCCTGTATGGAAGAAAACTTAAATAAATGGCTGGACCGCATTGAAGCGAAACTGGATAAATTAAAGATCATTCCTGTCTGCAAGCCGATTTCTCGAAAGGAAAACCAGGAAGCCGATCGCCTGGCCACACTTGCACTGCAAGGAAAAGCCATTTTCAGTAAAATAGAAATTGCTGGGTCAAAGGAGCCATAACAACAATGAACAGGAAAAAAATATATGAAGAAGTGGAAGAGGTTCTCGCTTCATTTTGCCAAGATTGTTTTTTAAGAAAGCATTTTCGAAAAGAGAAGGGGCGTACGTATGCCCATCAGTTCTGTATTTCAGAATGCACGGTTGGTGAAAAATTAAAACAGCTGGGCAATGAACTTAGTGACCGAACTTAAGTGCCCAAAAATTGCTTTCATTAAGACACAAGGCAATGAAGGATATGGTATTATAGGTGAAAAATAGAGAAAAGTGTGAGAGCAATGAAAAATAGAAGAGGGAAACTATATAATGCGAAAACGCCTCTTACCATACCCAGAATTGATTTCATAAGGGAAGAATTGAAAAAAGATGCAACTTCTTTAACGGTAGATCATGCACGACCTAACGTAAATATTCAGGAAAGAATCAACGAAGCTTCGCTTCAATTGAAAAACATCTTTCAAGATATACGAAATGAAGGAAAAATACAGCTTGATAAGATTGTATTGATTAAAGCAAAAGTTGCACCTGTCATTGCAGAAGCTGCAAAGAATCCTGATGTTTATTACCTTTTCGAAGAGCTGCAAGCAAATAACGAGTACACCTATAAGCATAATATCGGTGTCGGGATCATTGCCACTTATCTAGGGATGAAGCTTGGATTATCGAAAGAAAACCTTTCAACACTGACACTGGCAGCCACACTGCATGACGTGGGTAAAACAAGGATTCCGGATAGTATATTGGAAAAGCCGGGTAAACTGACTGCGGCAGAATATGAAGAAATGAAACGCCATGCCATTTATGGTTATGAATTACTTAAAAGTATCCCAGGAATCCCACCATCGATTGCATTAACAGCCCTTCAGCACCATGAACGGGAAGATGGGAAAGGCTATCCACATGGTCTGATGGGGAATGATATCCATCATCATGCGAAAATCGTCGCAATAGCCGATGTATTCCATGCGATGTCTTCAAATCGTGTATATCATCGGGCCATGCCGTTTTATAAGGTGATTGAGCAAATGAACAGCGATAAGTTCGGTAAATTTAATCCTGAGATCCTAATGGAGTTTGTAAACCGATTAATGTCCACTTTAGTCGGAAAAGAAGTCACCCTTACCAATGGACGAAACGGGACGATCATCATGATCGATCCATACGATCCCCTTAAAGCTTTGTTGAAAACCGGTACAGAGATCATAGATTTACGAATGGAAAAAGAATGGCAAATCGAACGAATCATCGGTTAATGAAAAAGAGCCCGATTATAAAAAATCGGGCTTCTCGTCATTCTGCTTTACCGAATCAAAATAGGTTTTGAGCATTACTTTATTTTCGCTGAAGTCTGCAATCGTATATTGATCAAGGACCTTTAAAAAAGCATCCAAGGCATTGTTAAGGACAAATTTCAATGAACAAACGGGAGAAATCACACAGTTATCGTGATCTTTAAAACATTCCACTAAATAAAAATCTTCTTCGGTTCTCCGCACAAGTTCCCCTACATTTATTTCAGCGGGTGATTTTGCAAGCCGGAAACCGCCATTTCTTCCACGTATCGTCTCAATATAGCCTAATTTACCTAGATTATGAACAATTTTCATCAAATGATTTTTAGACAGTTGATATACTTCAGAAATCTCTTTGATATTTGATAATTTGCTTTGGTCGTGGGTAGCCAGGTAAATCAACACTCTAAGTGAGTAATCGGAATAACTCGTCAACCTCATGTTTATCGCCTCACATTCTATCCCCATTTGACTATATCATAAATGTGAACATTTTATAAACATGAAAACTTATTATCTGAAAAGATGTATAAAAAATATTGCTTTTAATGCATTTAAGTTCTAATATAAACATGTATTCAAAATACTTGTTTATGAAAAGGGGTTTACCTATGCTATCCCAGAAAACCATCGATATTATCAAATCAACCGTACCTGTATTAGAAGTGCATGGTACAACTATCACAACTGTATTTTATAAAAATCTTTTCGAAGCACATCCTGAATTATTAAATGTTTTCAATCATGCCAATCAAAAAAAGGGGCGCCAGCAAACGGCACTTGCCAACACGGTATTGGCAGCAGCTAAATATATAGATCAACTAGAAACGATTTTACCTGCCGTGAAGCAAATAGCACAAAAACATAGAAGCCTTGCAGTCAAAGCCGAACATTATCCGATTGTTGGAGAACACCTATTAGGCGCAATCAAAGAAGTGTTACAAGATTCGGCTACAGAAGAAATCCTTCAAGCTTGGGGAGAGGCGTATGGAGTCATTGCGAATGTTTTCATTAGCATCGAAAAGGAAATGTACGACGAAGCTTCCAATCAGGTCGGCGGATGGTCTGATTTCAAACGATTCACAGTGGTGGAAAAAGTACGGGAAAGTGAAGTAATCACATCCTTTTATCTAAAGCCATCAGATGGAGATAAGGTTCCGGCATTTCTTCCAGGACAATATATTACCGTTCGGATTGAGATACCGGGTGAACGCTATTTATTCAACCGTCAGTATAGTTTATCTGATGTTCCGGGAAAAGATTATTTCCGTATTTCCGTTAAAAAAGAAAAGCCGGGAACCTCTCCTGATGGTAGGGTCTCTAACTACTTGCATGAATCCATTCAGATGGGTGACAGTATTGACGTAACGGCTCCTGCAGGTGATTTCACCATCGACTTGGATAAACGAACACCGGCAGTATTCTTGAGCGGAGGCGTTGGCATAACGCCTTTCATGAGCATGGTCCATGCGGTAGCTGAACAAACACCTGAGCGTGATGTACAATTCATTCATGCAACAGATAATGGCCATTTACAGCCGTTCAGAATGGAACTGACAGAACTAGGACACAAGCTTACCAACTATCAATTATCCTTTGTCTTTAAAAATCCGAGTGAGGATGATAAGAACCTCCCGAATTTTGAAAAGGAAGGGTATATTGATAAGGAATTATTGAGCAGTATTGTTAAACCTGAGGCTGATTATTATGTGTGCGGCCCTGTGCCTTTCATGAAGGCCATCATCACTTACCTGAAAGAGCTTGGGGTAGATACGGATAAAATTCACTATGAGTTCTTCGGCCCAGCAATCGCTTTATAAGGATCATTCATCGCAGGAATGTTATTGACATCAAGAAGATAATTTTGCATACTATATTAAAACAATGAACGTTGAGAGAAGATTAGTATGCGAGAATCACTGTGACAGAGAGCGGCGTCGATTGCTGGAAGACCCGCGACAGGAAAGCGCAGAACCTGCTTCTTGAGTCCTATGCAAAACATAGGCGCAAATCCTGGCGTTATCAGGCAAAGTGGAATGCATGAACTTGCATTCAATGAAGGTGGTACCACGGAGAGCAGCCCTTTTCGTCCTTATTTCGAGGATGAAAAGGGCTTTTTTTCATGTCTTAGATATTTATTGGAGGAAGTAATCGATGGAAAAGAAACGCATCGTTGTAAAGATAGGAAGTAGTTCTTTGACCAATACACAAGGTGAAATCGACCAAAACAAATTTTCCGATCATATCCAGGCAGTGGCAGCGTTAAGGAAAGCGGGGCATGAAGTTGTCCTTGTTTCATCTGGTGCTGTAGCGACAGGTTTTCGCAAGCTCGGCTATCCTACGCGACCTGTCACTCTCAAAGGAAAACAAGCTGCTGCAGCGGTGGGGCAAAGCCTATTGATTCAATCATATATGGAACAATTAGGGAACTTTGGAATCGTTCCGGCGCAGATTTTATTAACTAGGAAAGATTTCTCGAAAAAGGATAGATATAAAAATGCCTATGCGACATTGATGGAATTGCTTGAACGCGGCATCCTTCCGATCATAAATGAAAATGATACAGTATCGGTCGAGGAGTTGACTTTTGGTGATAATGATATGCTATCCGCCTTGGTAAGCGGGTTAGTCCACGCCACGAACTTGATCATATTAACGGACATTAATGGGCTCTATGATTCCAATCCACAGACAAATCCAGGGGCGAAACGATTTGATAAATTATCCGAAGTTACGGATGATTTATTGCAAATGGCAGAAGGTGCAGGTTCCAATGTCGGAACCGGTGGGATGAAATCGAAGCTGATTGCAGCGCAAACGGCATTGTCACTAGGGGTGAAAGTATTCATCGGATCTGGTTTGGGGAGTGATAAACTTCTAACAATCCTTGAAGGCAATGGTGATGGCACAAATATAGGGAATGAAGACATGGCGATGGTAACGAAAAACAAACAATGGATATCCCTTCATTCAAAAGTATCCGGGAAAATTTTCGTTGATGAAGGTGCCGAAAGGGCCTTAGTTTCAAATGGAAGCAGTCTGCTGCCAGCTGGAATTTATGAAATTAAAGGAGTCTTCAATAAGGGTGATGTTGTCGAAGTCTTTGGTGCAAATGGGTTATTAGGGCGGGGTGAGGTCCTTTATTCCGACGAAGAATTAAAACAGGCGATGGGAAAGAGGACATCCGAGCTTATAATCACTTCCATAGAAGTTATTCATCGCGATAAATGGGTGAAAGCATAAAAAATCAATTTCAAGAAAAAAGGGGGAGTTTAGAAATGAGTGAAGTGACGGCGAAAGGAAAGGCAGCCAAAAAAGCCAGTTATCAGCTAATCGGATTGAGTACGGAAAAGAAGAATGAGGCTCTTGGGAAAATTGCGAAACAACTTATTATCGATAAAGATTTTTTGATAAAGGAAAACCAAAAGGATCTGGAAGATGGCAGGAAAAAAGGTCTCAGCGAGTCTATATTAGATCGAATTATGTTGAATGGTAACCGTATTGATGACATGGCAGCGGCCATTGAGCTTCTAATCGATTTAAATGATCCGATTGGGGAACAATTGGAGACGATTGAAAAAGAGAATGGTTTATTGATTAAAAAGCAACGGGTGCCGATCGGGGTAATCGGAATGATTTATGAAGCAAGGCCTAACGTGACCATCGATGCAGCTACATTATCTTTGAAAACGGGGAATGCTGTCATCTTAAGAGGCAGCTCGTCAGCCAAACACTCCAATATGGCACTAGTCTCTTCCATTCATAAAGCATTGGAGAATACGGAAATCCCTGTAGAAGCTGTTCAGTTGATCGAGGATACAAGTCGTGAAACCGCTAAGGAACTTTTTCATCTTAATGAGTATTTAGATGTTTTGATTCCCCGGGGCGGAAAGAATTTAATTGAAACGGTCATTAAGGAGTCCACTGTTCCCGTCCTTGAAACAGGTGCAGGCAATTGCCATATCTTCATCGATCAGACCGCAGATATTACGATGGTCGAGAAAATTGTCTTAAACGGTAAAACTCAGCGCCCATCCGTATGCAATGCTATTGAGGGGCTTCTGATCCATGAAAAATGGTTTGAAGAAAATGGAGTGCGTATTCTGGAACTCCTGGACGAAAAGGGTATTGAATTATATGGAGATGAAGCGGTTTGCAGCTCCTTTCCGAGAGCGAAAACGGCTACGGAGGAAGATTGGTCAACTGAGTACCTGGCTTTAAAACTCAGCGTGAAAACTGTAAAAGGTGTATCCGATGCCATTGATCACATAAACCGATACGGTTCCAAGCATTCTGAAGCAATCTTAACGGGGGATGAACAAAATGCTTCTGCATTTTTGAATAAAGTGGATGCCGCAGCCGTTTATCACAATGCTTCAACCCGTTTTACCGACGGCTTTGAATTCGGTTATGGCGCAGAAATCGGCATTTCCACACAAAAGCTGCATGCGCGCGGACCAATGGGTTTACCTGCCTTAACATCAAGCAAGTACTTCATTTATGGCCAGGGGCAAATCCGGGAATAGGATTCATTTCTTTCATGGAAGGTTATTAAAACTCAATTAAGGGTATTGTATAATACATTACTTTTAAAGGAGCAGATACCATGGACAAGAGGTTTATAGCAATATATGAAAATGAAAATGAAGCGATTTCAGCAGTCGGAAACTTAAAGGAACAAGGATATACATCCGATCAAATATCAGTATTGGCAAAAAACATTGATAAATTACCAAATGAAGCCGAGGAAGTCAGCCCGGCAAAAACTGATGGATTAGTAGCTGGGGCAGCAGCCGGCGGAGCTGTCGGATTGACAGGCCTGCTTATTGGAATGAGTGCATTGGCCGTACCAGGAATAGGTCCGATATTGGCAGCAGGACCGATTTTCGCCACTTTTGGGGGAGCGGCAGCCGGGGCAGCATCGGGAGCAGGCGGATTGAGAAAGCCATTATTGGACATTGGACTGGAGGAAGCCGAAGTCGATCAATATATGGAGGATATTAAAGCAGGGAAAATCCTTGTCATAGCCGACCCTTTTTAAGTTTGCAAGTAAAACCACCTTGAATGAACAGACTTATTGTTTGAGAACTAAACTCCATACAAACTCAAAATTAAACAGCTCTTATTTATTGAAAAACCCCGTTCAGGATTCTTGAACGGGGTTAATCTGTTTGTAGGCTAATTTTATTTATTGTCACTAACGATAAAATCAAAAGGAATTCCACATTGGTATGAAGAATAAAGGAATATAGTCCTATTAGCGAGAAAGGGAGGGGGATTATGGTGAAAAAGCAGAAGCCGATGCCACTTTAAGAAATTATAGATATTTTATTCATGATGATTTTCCCTTTGAGAATCATTATACTGATTATAATGTTAAAAAGCGTTTTCCAGTGATGAAAAGCAAGTTTTATTGAGAAGAATTGAATGACCATTCTTTTTGTGATATTTAATACCAATCGAAATCCTTGTAATGAAAAAACCCACGATAATAGGGTTTTTTATTTTTAAAAGTGAAAGATGGAATATCTTGATAAAACGGGGAATTAATCTCATGCGTACTTAAGGCATTAACTTTTCATATTCTGGCTTTGAAAAACTCTAAGGCATTCTTAGCTAACTCGAACTATCAAGACCTTGTATGACCAGGGCTTTGAGCTTTATCCAATAAAGCAAAATGATTTAGGTTGGAGGTGGGTGTTTTGATAAAAATAAAACTCGTTGTTCCTCGAAAAGGGTATATTACGGACGCCTTTGAAAGATTTGAGGAATTCAACAAGTTGGAAGCAGCGGAAAACAATGATAACGGATCGGTGAAGTTTGTATTAGAGGAGGTAGTTGAGGATGCCGATAAGATTGGGAAGTTGAAGCTTGATGCCGATGTAATCATCTCAAGGGGATTAATCACGAAACTATTAAAAGAATGCAATGAATTCATTCCTATCGTTGATATACCTGTACAGGGCATTGACCTCATTCGTTCCCTGCATGATTGCAAGGCTCGTTTTGGCAGTAAAAAAGTGGCTGTCATAGGTGCGTTAAATATGATTTATGGTGTTGAAAACCTTTCGGATATCGTTGATTTGCCAATTCAGTCCTATATATTAAATGATATCGAGTCCTCAGTCAGTTTAGTGGATTTAGCCGCCAGAGATGGCTGTGAGGTTGTGTTAAGTGGGTTAAGTACATGTAAATATGCCGAAGAAATAGGGTTGGGAGCCATTCTGGTTGATACTGGAAAGGAATCATTTCGGCAGGCGTTGATTGAGGCGAAACGAGTAGCTCTTGTCAGCAGAAGGGAACAGGAGAAGACCAAGCGTTACCAAACGATTCTTAATTATGCCTATGAAGGGGTTATTGCAATAGATTTAAAAGGACAAATATCCGTATTCAATACGGCCGCTCAGGAGATATTAGCCATTTCCAAGGGGAGCTTAATTGGAAATTCTGTATACGATATAATAAGGCCCGGAAAATTTCGTAATATGCTTTTAAGCGACGATGAATACGAAAAAGATACCGTTGCTTACCAATCCATTCAATTATCGGTAAAAAAAGTCGGGATATTTTTAAAAGGTAAAAAAGTGGGGGATATGGTCGCCTTTCAAGACGTTACCCGCATTCAGGAGATGGAAGGGAAGTTCTTTAGAAAGCTTCATTCACGCGGACATGTGGCGAAGTACACATTTGATGATATATTGTATCGGAGTTCGGAAATCAAGAGGACGATTGAAACGGCTCAACGTTATAGTGAAGTAGATTCAAACATTCTTATAATTGGAGAAACTGGAACGGGCAAGGAAATATTCGCCCAAAGCATACATAATCATAGCAACCGTAAAAATAACCCGTTTGTAGCCATTAATTGCGCAGCCCTTCCCGAAAATCTATTGGAAAGTGAGCTTTTCGGATATGCAGAAGGAGCTTTCACGGGAGCCATGAAAGGCGGAAAACAAGGATTTTTTGAACTGGCCCATAGAGGTACGATTTTTTTAGATGAAATAGGAGAAATCTCCCCAAAAATGCAAAGCCGGCTGCTGCGTGTCCTGCAGGAGCGTGAAATCATGCGCATCGGTGATGATAAAGTAATCCCGGTTGATGTGAGAATAGTGTCGGCAACGAACAAAGACCTCATGCAAATGGTAAAGAGTAATGACTTTCGGGAGGATCTGTATTATCGCTTGAGTGTGCTGGACCTTGTATTGCCTCCGCTTCGGGAACGCAGAGAAGATATTCCGTTATTGGTGAATGCCTTTATTCGGAAAGGTCATTCGGAACAAAAACAAATCAAGATCACGGATAGTGCCATGAAAAAGCTAAGTGAAGGGAATTGGGAGGGGAATATTCGCCAATTGCAAAATTTTTGTGAGCGATTATGTGCTCTTTATAAGAACAAATTAATTGATGTGTATGATATCGAGATGTATTTTCCGAATAAAAGTAATAAGAAAATACTGTTTTCGGACCAAAACGAAGAGATGGATATGTCACCTGGGATACATTTATCCGAGCGTGAAAGAATTGTTCAAACGTTAATGAAGGTGAATTTTAATAAAGGAAAAGCTGCCTTTGAGTTAGGCATGAGTCGCACGACTTTATGGAGAAAGATGAAAGATTTGAATATTGAAACAAATTGAAACGGATTGAAACAAATTAATTCATTATGAAACAATTTGTTTACTTTATTTATCTCTTAATTTGAGAACGAATTGGCTTCTTTCTTGAAAAAACGGATGTTTTTTATCTTGGCACAATAATTGTATATAAACAATGTAGTAGGAAAGGTTTTTTCTTCAAGGTTAACATGAAAGGTTGGTGGGAATGTGTGAGTCATTTAGTGTATATTCCTCAAGATATTGAGAAAGAGGGGAAAAGTTATTTAGTAGAAAAAGGCTTTAAGATTAAAGTAGGGTCTGATTTGTCGCAAGAAATTCTTATGGAAGAAATCAAGGGTTGTGATGCAGTACTAACGAGATCAACGGCTGTAATAAATAGAGAAGTTATTACAGCAGCTGAAAACCTCAAAGTAATAGCTAAGTATGGAGTGGGCTTGGACAATATCGATATCGAAGCCGCTACAGAGCGTGGCATATATGTAACAAATACCCCAGAGGCGAATGCGAATTCTGTAGCGGAACATGTAATGGCATTAATTTTATCATTGTCCAAAAACTTAAGCTTGGCTGATAAAGAGCTGCGCAGCGGGAATTTTGCTATCCGTAATCAACTTTTTGGCATGGACTTGGAAGGCAAGACATTGGGGATTATCGGACTAGGGAGAATCGGTAGAATACTGGCAAAAAAGGCTTCCGAAGGCTTCGATATGAAAGTAATTGGCTACGACCCTTATGTTACAGCCAGCCCGAATTCTGAGCTGGAGATAGCAACAGATTTAGAATGGGTATTCAGAAACGCTGATGTTATTAGTCTGCATCTGCCGTTAACGAAAACAACAAAAGGAATAATAGGAAGCCGTGAGTTTTCCTGGATGAAAACTTCCGCCTTTTTTGTAAACGCTTCCAGGGGCGGTGTGGTGAAGGAAATTGATTTAGTAAACGCTTTGCAAGCAGGCGAGATTGCCGGTGCTGGAATAGACGTATTTGAAGTTGAACCTCCTGATAAATGGAATCCACTTTTTAAATTGGATAATGTGATAGTCAGTCCTCATAATGCCGCTTTGACGAAGGAAGGTTCCGTACGCATGGCTGTACATGCCGCAATGCAGGTGGAACAAGTTCTTGCTGGCGCGAAACCGAACTGGGCTGTAAATGAGCCCTTAACCAAAGGGGTGTCAATGTAATAATACATTAACAATTATCTGTTTTTTCTGAAAAATGAGGTTTGGAAAATTCGAGTTTGGCATTTGTTGATAAGGGTGGTGAACAAATGAAGAAAATAATCTATGTGATAAGTGCAATACCGGCACTTGGCTCGCTTGTGGTTATCAATCGAATTGAACCTTATGTTTTAGGGATGCCATTTGTTCTTTTTTGGGCCATATTATGGGTCTGTCTTACATCAGTTTTTTTGATAATTGCTAATAAACTTGATCCTGCAACCGAGGAGGAAGAAGACTGATGAATGAAGCCCTGCTTGTTATCCTTTTCTTTCTGGTTCTGTGTATTTGGTTAGGGCTTCAAGCTCGAAAAGGTAAAAATATGAGTTTGGAACAATGGGCTATAGGCGGAAGAGGCTTCGGCAGCTTTTTGCTCTTCTTCTTGATAGCAGGTGAAATGTTTACGACATATACGTTTTTGGGGGCAAGCGGCGGAGCTTATCGATCTGGTATGCCTCCTGCCTTATACGCTTTCAATTGCTTCTATTTTGTAATCGCCTATTGGCTGTTACCGCCTATTTGGAGGTATGCCAAAAAAAATAATGTCATTTCTCAATCTGATTTTTATGACAAAAAGTACAACAGTCCTGCTCTAGGTGTTCTTGTGGCGGTAATTAGCGTCATTTCAATTATTCCATATCTGATCATGCAGTTGAAAGGATTAGGAATAATCGTATCGGAAGCCTCCTATGGGTCCATATCTCCGAATGTGGCTATAGTTGTTGGGGTAATTGCGATCACAATTTATGTAACGGCTTCTGGGATGCATGGAGTGGCGTGGACCGCGGTCATTAAAGATATCATGATTCTGGCTGTTGTCGTCTTTATGGGGATTTATTTTCCACTTCATTATTACGATGGTATACAGCCGATGTTTGAAGCAATCGATACAGCAAAACAAGGATTTTTGATTTTCCCGGAACAAGGTTTGAGTATCTCTTGGTTTATATCAGCTACGATCATGACAGCACTGGCATTCTATATGTTTCCTCATATGTTAGCGGGAGTGTTCTCAGCAAAAAGTCCGAAATCACTTCGTTGGAATGCTGGGGTTATGCCAATTTATCAAGTAATCATCATTTTTTCTTTATTTATTGGTTTTTCTTCGATTCTCCAAGTCCCGAATTTACAGGGAGCAGAAGCAGATTTAGCTTTATTTAAAATGGCGAAGATGTCATTTGATCCCTGGTTTGTCGGAGTTATTGGAGCATCAGGGGCAATGGCCGCCCTTATTCCCAGTTCACTCGTTTTGACGGCTACGGCCACGATACTTTCAAAAAATGTATATAAGGTATGGAAGCCGAATACATCAGATGACCAGCTACAAAGATTGAGCAGGATGTTAGTACCTGTCATTTCTATAGTGACTCTATATTTTACGTTCAATGGCGGGGAGTCGATTTTTACGCTGTATCTTATGGCATATAGCTTCATGGCACAGTTGTTTCCAGCACTATTTTTCAGTCTGTGGAAAAAGAATCCTGTCACGGTTCAAGGAGCATTTGCCGGAATGATCGTAGGAATTCTAATTGTTGTATACTCGACCACATCAGGTACGACACTTGCTACATTATTTCCATCTCTGCCGCAAGCCATACAAGATCTTGATGTAGGGTTAGCTGTATTATTCATCAACATCGCAGTAACTTTGGGAGTAAGTGCCGTTACTAGAAAAACTTCACTTGGGATGAAAGAAGATATTAAACAGGCTTCAGGAATGGAAAAGCTTGTTAAATGACAGTGGGAATCAGTCCAATATTCATATAATCGTAGATTAATAGAATAAAAACACGTTTTCGAAAGCGGGAGGCTTGATTATGAAAGTCAGTGGAGGAAGAGCAGTCGTAGAAGTAATGGCTAAAGAAGGGGTAAAAAAAGCTTTTTGTGTACCAGGTGAAAGTTATCTTAGTGTAATGGATGCACTATACCAACATCCTGAAATAGAACTTATTTCCGCAAGGCATGAAGGAGGTGCCTCTTTTATGGCGGAAGGGTATGCCAAGGCTTCAGGAGAGGTGGGAGTCTGTATGGCAACGCGTGGAGTGGGTGCTACAAACTTAGCTATCGGCATTCATACAGCTTCTCAGGATTCAACCCCTTTGGTTGCGCTTATTGGCCAAGTCGAACGCCCTTTTAAAGAAAAGGAAGCATTCCAGGAAGTGAATTTGACGGGTTTTTTCAGTCATTTATGTAAATGGACGGTAGAAGTAGATCGTGTGGAAAGAATCCCGGAATTATTGCAACGGGCTTTCCATATTGCGAGGTCGGGGCGTCCGGGCCCTGTATTAGTGGCTTTGCCGCATGACATGTTGGAAGACGAGGCAGAGTTGAACATAAATCCTTCTTATCGCTCGCTTCCTCCTCAACCACATATGGAAGATGTGAAGCAGGCGATGGATATGATACGAAACGCGGAGCGCCCCGTATTGATTGCTGGCGGAGGTGTGATTCATGCTAAGGCCAACAGGTTGCTTGTACAGTTTGTGGAGACAATGAAACTTCCTGTCGTTACAGCTTTCCGTCGGTTTGACGCGTTTCCGAACTCACATCCTTGCTATGCAGGGTGGCTTGGATTTGGGACACCTCAATATTTACTTGATGCAATCCGGGATGCAGATGTAGTTTTGGCATTAGGGACACGATTCTCCCAAGTAGGAACACAAGATTACACCTTGCTTTCTAAAAATTCAAAGCTGATCCATGTGGATATTTGTCCCGATATTTTTGGTAAAGTGTATGCTCCTTCTCTTGCCATTGAAGCGGATGCCAAGAGCTTTTTGGAACAAGCACTGCAAGCGCCAGAATCAGGATCTTTTATTTCAGGCGAAGATCATCTGAAAGAATTGCACGATAAATATATGGAATTTTCTGAACCGAAGGCCGATTACACAGAGGATTTCGTGGATATGGACGGATTGATGCATGATCTGGCTGTCTGTCTGCCGAAGGATACCATCATTACAAATGATGCAGGCAACTTTTTTGGATGGCTATCAAGATATTATCGTTTTGAACAAGAAAACACATACGTGGGGCCAACGTCGGGTGCAATGGGATATGGACTGCCTGCTGCTATTGGGGCAAAACTGGCGCAGCCTCACAAACATGTTGTTTCTATTTCGGGGGATGGTGGCTTCATGATGACTCTCCAAGAGATTGAAACCGCTGTAAGGTATAAAATTCCGACCATATCAATTGTTGTGAACAACAATATTTACGGAACAATTCGAGCACATCAAGAAAGGCATTTTCCAAACCGGGCCGTTGGAACTGACTTATCTAATCCTGATTTTGCTGGATTGGCCCGCTTATTTGGGGCACATGGTGAAAAGGTTGAAAAAAATATTGATTTTGCGCCAGCGCTGCAACGGGCGATTGCTTCAGGGCTGCCGTCTGTAATAGAAGTTACAGTCAATCCAAAGATTCTATCTGCAGGCCAGGACAAGAAGGAAGTATACGAAAAGTTAGTGTCTAATAATTAACTTTGGAAGTTAGCAGGACCCAATAAAAGGCATGTAAGGGAGGTATCATAGTTGTTAAAACCATATATAGTTGTTGAATGGAATGATACGGAAACAGATGCTAAAGGCTGGCTGGTCGTCCATAACTTTGTAAAAGGATACACAGGAGGCGGTACAAGAATGCACCCAACAGTTACAAGAGAAGAGGTCGAAAGGCTCGCCGAGGCGATGGCTTATAAGTATGTAGCCTGTGAGTCTGAGACGACTGGCGGTTGTAAAGCGGGCATTGCCTATGATTATAAAGCGCCAGACGCATATGCAGTGTTAAGAAGATTTCTGATTGCGATGATGCCTTATATAGATATAGGGGTATCGTTAGGCAGTGATTTAGGTACCAAATATGAAGATGTACTCAAAATATTTAATGAATTTGGCATTGATATCCCCCTAACGAAATCAATGAAGCAGAATCCGAATGTTCTGCAAGGGATAAAAGATTTCGATGAACTGTTGACGACAAAAATCGACGGGTTGTTTTTAAACGATGTCGTAACAGGCTATGGTGTGGCTTTCTCCGCAGATGAGGCATGGAAATTTAAAAACGGAAAAGGTGGAGCAAGAGTTGTCATTCAAGGATTCGGCTGTGTAGGGGCAAGCTGTGCATTGAAAATGACCCAGTTAGGTTATAAAGTTGTGGGAATTTCCGATGCAGCCCTTTTGGTTACATGTGACGAAGGATTGGATGTCCAAAAGCTTATTGATCATAAGAATATGTACGGGGAAATGGATAAAGCCTTTTTTGAACCGCATTATGTTGTAAGGCCAAACACGGAATGGCTCGACATAGATTGCGATATTTTAATTCCGTCCGCATTGGAGGATGTCATCCACATATCCAATGCCAAAAGCGTAAAAGCAAGCTTGATTGTGGAGGCGGCGAACATTCCCCTTTCATCTGAGGGAGACGAAATCATAAGACAGAGAGGAATAGATGTTGTCAATGATTTCGTTGCCAACCTGGGGGCGATAAGATTTTATGATGCGGTTATTTTCGGACTGGTTAAACCAAATCCACAAGCTGTCGTCGATGATATAGAAAAACTATGCAGGAAAAATACGTATCATTTGTTTACTCAAGCAAAAAAACAAAAAAAATATCAAAGAGAAGTAGCTTATGAAATATTTAAACCGACAATCAGCGACCTTCCAGAATATGCAGTGCCTTCCGAAGCGTTATCGTGAAACTCTCGTTAACTTGTGTTAATCATGAAAGTGTTCAGGCAGTTTATCAATCAGGAACGGGGGGGAATTCATGCAAACAGAACATGAAAATCAGCCAAAAGAATTACAGCGTTCAATGAAGAGTAGACATTTATTCATGCTCTCCTTAGGTGGGGTAATTGGAACAGGTCTTTTCCTGGGATCAGGATATGCAATCGGTGAAGCTGGACCCTTAGGAGCGATTGTTGCCTATTTGGTCGGTGGTTTATTAATGTACTTGGCGATGATTTGTCTCGGTGAATTATCGGTAGTGATGCCGGTATCCGGTTCCTTTCAGGTCCATGCAACGAAATTTATTGGTCCCGCCACTGGATTTGTCATTGGCTGGATTTACTGGCTAAGCTGGGCTCTTTACGTAGGCCTGGAATTTGTAGCGGCCGGTTTGCTCATGACCAGATGGTTTCCCGATATACCAGTATGGATATGGTGTGTGATATTTACGGTCCTTTTATTCACTATAAATGCATTGACTACGCGAAGTTTTGCAGAGACAGAGTATTGGTTCTCCGGGATTAAAGTGCTTGCCGTCATTCTCTTCATAATTATCGGTGCAGCAGCGATGTTTGGATTGATTCATATGGAGGATGCACAACCTGCCCCGTTCCTTTCCAATTTTATAGGAGATGGACTATTCCCTACAGGGTTCACGGGTGTGTTTATATCGATGATGACAGTCGTATATGCTTTCCAGGGATCGGAAATCATGGGTGTTGCAGCAGGAGAGACGGAAAACCCGCAAAAAAGCATTCCGAGAGCGATTCGAAACATCGTAATACGCGTGCTGCTTTTCTATGTACTGGCAATCTTTGTTCTATCGGCCATCGTTCCTTGGAAAGAAGTCGGGGTACTGGAAAGTCCATTTGTTACCGTGTTTGAAATGGTAGGCATTCCTTATGCAGCAGACATTATGAATTTCGTAATTTTGACGGCGGTCCTCTCCGTAGGAAACACGGGTCTGTTTGCTTGTACAAGGATCCTTTTCTCCCTTTCTCAAAACGGTATGGCACATTCTTCATTTGGAAAGCTCAATCGGCGCGGTGTACCTATGAACGCCTTACTAGTCACCATGGTCTTTGCCTTGCTGTCGCTGCTTACTAGTGTAGTAGCGGAAGAAACGTTATTCGTTGTGCTGCTTTCCATAAGCGGGGTTGGAGGGGTGCTTACTTGGATGGTGATTGCGATCGCACAGTACAGATTCCGTAAGCAGTATATCAGAACAGGCGGAAAGGTTGAAAATCTGAAGTTTAGAGTACCTTTTTTCCCGTTTGCCCCAATTCTCTGCATCATTATGTGTCTAGGTATTTTCGTGTTTACCGCTTATGATCCGACACAGCGAACTTCGTTGTATTGGGGATTAGGTTTCGTCATTGCTTGCTATATTTTTTACTATTTTAGATATTCGCGAAGGAACGTCGAGGTGCCAGCCCTAACAAATGAACAGACCAATGATTTTATTCAATAGTGATTATTATATCCAAGATATAAGAAAACGGTCGTTTAAGATTCATTTAGAAGTGCAGTTAAAAGCAAAACCTATAATTTAGAGAAGTAGAATAATAGAATACGGAGGAAATAGTATGCGTTACTTAAATTATATTAATGGAAAATGGAAAGAACCCACTACAGGAGAGTATAGAGAAAATCTTAGTCCCCATGATGGTGAAAATTTAGGAGAATTTCCATCAAGTGCTGCGGCTGATTTACATGATGCAGTGGCAGCCGCAAAAAATTCATTTCCTGACTGGAAAAAGTTGTCGTTTCAGCAACGGGCTTCATACTTGCAGAAAGCAGCTGATATTTTGAAAAAGAATATTCAGGAAGTAGGTCAAGATTTGATAAAGGAAGAAGGAAAAACATTCTTGGAAGGGATGGGGGAAGCCAATCGAGCTGCCAGCATACTTGAATATTATGCTGCTGAAGCCCGGCAGCCAATCGGGGAAGTAATTCCTTCAGCCAATGCCAATACATTTTTATACACTATCCGCATCCCGCTAGGTCCGGTGGGGTTGATTACACCATGGAATTTTCCTATCGCCATCCCTGTATGGAAATTGGCGCCGGCCCTGATTTACGGGAATACAGTCGTGATTAAACCGGCTGATCTTACACCTAAGTCTGTCTATCATGTGATAAAAGCCTTTGATGAGGCGGGTCTTCCGCCCGGTGTCATCAATTGTGTATTCGGAAGGGGTTCCGTCATTGGTGCTGCATTAGTGGAACATCCTGATGTGAAGGCTATATCTTTTACGGGCTCGAATCAAGTAGGTCAGCAAATTCAAAAACAAGCCATTGAGCATGGAAAGAAAGTGCAAGCGGAAATGGGAGGGAAAAACCCGCTTGTCGTCCTCGCCGATGCTGATCTTGAAAAAGCAGTGGAAATAGCTATAGGCGGAGCTTTTAAATCCACAGGGCAAAAATGCACAGCCACTAGCCGGGTGATTGTGGAAGAAGGAATTTATGAAGTATTCCGGGATCTTCTGGTGGCTCGTACGAAAGAATTAAAGGTGGGCAACCCGCTCAACGAAGAAACATATATCGGTCCCGCTGTATCTAAATCACAACGCGATGGCGTGCTTGAAATGATCGATGTTGGCAAATCAGAAGCTACACTTTTGTGCGGAGGAGAAATCCCGGCAGAAGTGGAATTGGCCAATGGTTTTTATGTCAAGCCGGCAATCTTTGAAAATGTTCCTCAACATGCCCGCATTGCGCGTGAAGAAATCTTTGGACCGGTCATTGCCCTTTTTAAGGCCGGAAATTATGAGGAAGCAGTTAAGATGGCGAATGATACAGAGTATGGGTTGAGCGCAGCCATTTGTACAAATAATTTAACTTCGGCTCAACGGTTTATTGAAGATGTTGAAGTGGGTCTTGTTCATGTCAATTCGGAAACAGCAGGAACCGAACCGCAAATGCCATTTGGCGGATGTAAAAATTCAAGTGCGGGCAGCCGTGAACAAGGGAAGAGTGCCGTTGAATTCTATACAGAAGTCAAGACAGTCTATATGGATCGGGTATAACGCAAATTGAACTAAGCGTGTTTAAACTTTTAAATTAGATCAAAAACAGGAGGGGAATTAAATATGTCCACGAAAGAAAATGTACAGTTCAGCCCTACACTGCCTTATTCACGGTATGTCAATCCAGAGGTATTCAAAGAAGAAAGTAAAAAAATCTTCAGAAAGAGTTGGATATTGGCGGGGCATGCAAGCCAAATGGAAAAGGTAGGCGATTTCATGACATTAGATATCGCCGGAGAGCCTATTATCGTTTCACATGGTACAGATGGTGAACTGCGTGCTTTCTACAATATTTGCCCTCATCGCGGAATGAAAGTAGAAAACGCCGATAAAGGAAATAAGAAAATTTTACAATGCGGATACCATGGATGGACGTTCAAATTAGACGGAAGTGTAAATAGAGCCCCTAATTTTAAAACGAATGAATTGGGAATACACAGCTGTATGAAATCCATTCGCTTAGAAGTTCAGAATGCCATGATTTTTGTCAATCTTGACAAAAATGCACCCTCTATGGCAGAAGCATATCAGGAATTTTTAGAGGAAATGAAAGAGTATCCATTCTTTGATTCACTGAAATTAGTTAGGGAAACCCGCCGTGAAGTAAAAGCTAATTGGAAGGCTGTTGTTGACAATTACCTGGAATGTGATCATTGTTCCATTGCTCATCCTGGCTTTGCAAAATCCTTTGATTTAGCCAACTTTTGCACAACGACACACGACAAATTCACCTATCAATATATGACAGCAAGCAAGAATGGCGAAGGGGACCAAGCGCGTTTTTATTGGGTTTGGCCAAATATGATGATTAACGTTTATCCAGGAGACGGAAACGTGAATACCATTCAAGTAATTCCCGTTGATGCTGTGACGTCGTTAGGTATTTATCGGGATTATTCCTTAGATGAAAAAACAACCATAGAAAAAGAAGAATATTTTAAATTTGTTGATCAAGTACGGCAGGAAGATTTTGATCTAGTGGAAAAACTGCAAAAAGGATTAAGTTCCGAGGCATTTACAAATGGAATCTTTTCTCCAACAGAACATGCTGCAGTCTATTTTCATGAACTCATTGAAAATAAGCTCCAGAACTAACCACTGAGCTCTCAATTGGAATGCACTAAAAAAGGAATGTTCAGGGAGAATTTGTAAATGGAAAAACCTGAGCAACCAACCAGTATGATTCTGCAGTTTACCGGAGCATACTGGTTGAGTTGTTTTTTTTTTGCCGCCTTTTTTGCCTTATTTGAACACCGATAAAGTTATGAAATTTGCGAACTTCCTTTTATTTATTCGGGGTGGGAGGATTTGTTCTTCCATTGTTGTTCTTCAGCAAGAAACTCAAAAAAAACATTCATGGCAGTAAGCGGATGCTCATTTACTCGTTTATAGTAGTTGTTTTTTCTGGCATCTGTTAAATAGTTGCTTTTTTTGATTCTCTCCAACATATATTTTTGACTCATTTTCACTATTTCTCTTTGATTGTGTTTGTTTTCTTTTAATAAGGCAAATCCTACAGCTCCCACCAATGCATAGATTCCAAGTGCGATTTTCGAGATGGGTAAAGAGTCGTTCTTAAATAAAAGAAAAAAAAGATTAATGATGGAAAAGCCTATCATCACCGTTGAAAAAAAACCGTATTTCATATTTTTCTTCAACAAGGGGGACAACTTTAATTGAAGTTGTTCGATTTCGTCTTGCATGAAACCCGGTATATTATTTATTTTGATATTCATTGTTTCCTCCTTATTATCTTGCACCAATAAATAAATGGCACTGTAAAATCGTACCTATTAATGAAATAGGAAAAGGAACCTATATATATCTTATCGTTTGGAAACATGTTTGTCATTTAATATACCCTTGGACCTTTTTGAGGGAAAAGTAAACGCAGTGACACATGTGGATGATCAATGGAATGCCCTGTTATATGTGTTGAAAAAAATTCTTGCAGTATGAGGAGTCGAAATACAGATCATTTACCTTAATAAACCAATAGTGGTATGAATGATGAATAGATTATGGTAAAATGGTCCTTAAATGGAAGCTTTATTTTTCGATTTTTCATTATTAATAGTCATGAATGACCTTCCCGCGCCTTTTTTTGTCATAATTACGTGACTATTGTGGTATTTAGTACTTTTAAATCGAGTTTTGGAACAAATCAATATATAATTAGAAAGCGAGATAGTAGATTCAAAGATTAAGGAGGGACATAGAATGATGGAATGGGCTCTGATCATTTTGTTCGCTGCAGCAGTATTACTGTTCATTTTATCGTTTATTAAAAAGGATTCTGTAAAAGTGGACAATCAATTGGAACAGATTGCCAGCACTTTTGGGGATGAAGTGAATGTATTACAGGAAAAAATCAGGAACATCGAGATAGATGCTGAAATTACGGTGCAAGAGGCAGGCATTTTGGCAATGTCTTCCGAAAAGCGAAACATGTTGCGTGAAGTACTAGACCTACATAAGCGAGGCTATTCATTTGAAAGCATCGCACTTAAGACAAAACAGCCGGAAGAAGAAATAGAACGGATGCTTACTCCTTACATGAAAACGACGAATGAAAGGAGAAATGTGGCCAATGACATCTAAATCAATGCGCAGCTTTGCCGGAGGCCTTGTTGTTGCCGCAGGCTTATGCGGTGCAGTGTACTTCTTTGGTCCAGGTGAAGTGACCGGCACGTCAGAGAAACTATCAGAAGATGAAATGAAAGAGTCTCTGGCTTCAGAAGGGTATGTCATACATTCCGAAAAAGAATGGGAAGATCAGATTGCTGAAGCACAGTCGGTTAAAGATAAGGCGGAGGCGGAAAAAGAAACGGTAAAAGAACCAACGGAAAAAATCATATACCGTACAGTTCTTACTGTATCTAAAGGCTCGACAAGCATCGATGTGGGTAAAACCCTACAAAAAGCTAAAGTCATCAAAAATGCCAATGAATTTTCCGACGCGGTTGAAAAGAAAGGCAAGGCCAACGGATTGCGACCTGGAACATATGTGGTAGATAGTGCCATGACGACGGAAAAAATAATTTCCATCATATTTAAATGAACATAAAAATGACCATCGGTAAGATGGTCGTTTCAGAATGTAGACAAACTCGATGAAAATCGAGTTTGTCTACATTTTTTTTTGCTTGTACAAATTTGGACGTTGATTGGAACGTAGGGCACTCGCTTTCCGCGCGCGGTCCGCCCTCGGCGCACTTGCGCCTTTGGGGTCTCCCTTGGACTCGCTATTCCCCCAGGAGTCTCGCACACCCGCTCCAATCAACAATGTTTTTGGATGGAACTCCTTTTGTCTATAAAAGGGATAAATGGTCATCCCGAACCCCCTTGCAGACAGTCGGCGGAAAGGGAGCGGGTTTCTGAAATCAACTGGAATGTTTTTTTTAAAAAGACCTTAGACCGATAATGGAATATGTTGGTCTCAGTTAGTTCACAGCATAGGGGTGAAAGGTCTTATCCGAATCCCTTTCACGATTTTTCTGATGGAATGGATACCATAATTTCAAAACAAACTTGGTTATACACCATGACTTTTTATTCATTTAAATAGAAAGAAACCTCATTAGATTGAAGAAATTTGCGACACTCCTGCCGAATAACTGGCTAGCCGAGACCCCGGAGACGTTTGCGTCGAGGAGGCTTGGCAGACAGTCGGCGGAAAGGGAGCGGATTTCTGAAATCAACTGGAATATTTTTTATATTTTTTTTAACTTAATCTTTGTCCGCACTCCGGCCCACACTGCAATGATAAGTCCTCCAATCGTATCCGCGATTAAATCGATCATTGTATCTTTATTTCCCCCGCCTTGTAGTGTCATTCCGAATAATTGATCAGAACAAAATTCGTAGATCTCCCATATGACACCACCAAGTGCCGAGAAAGAAAGGGTAAACAAAAAGACGAACCAAGGGGATATCTCTTTGCCTGCATTTCTGTATACCAATCGTTCATATAAAGCAATTCCCGAAAAAGCAAGAAGGGAACCGCTTAACAAATGCAAAAATGTGTCCCACCAACCCAATCCATACCAACCTAAAATAGATCCTAAAAATTGTGAACCGAATAAGAAGATCAAATAGGAAATGACAATTGGCAAATTGAATTGAAGCTTGGTAAATAAGGCCAGTGAAAGGGGAATTGCCCCACATACCACACCGCCTATCGAAACCAGTGATTTGAAAGTTTCATCGGCTGTATAGTAATAAATAGATAAAGCTCCCATGAAAAGTACATACACTAAACTTAATGAAATAACTAGCTTACGATTCATATGATTACCTCAACAAATCATCATAATTTTAATTTTTGTACACTAGAATAAATGGAAATGAGCAGGCCGCCGGTTAGTCCGAAAATTATATCGTACATGGTATCTTTGTTACCGCCTCGCTGCATGGTATGAGTAAAAGTGAGATCTCCTGCGAACTCATATATTTCCCAAAGAACAGTGGCAGTGACTGAAAGTGAGAGAACAAAAAGGAAAATGACCCACCTTGAAACATCTTTTCTCGCTTTTTGAGGGATGTATAGTTTATAAAGGGCAATCCCCACAAAACCCACGAAGATGCCTTTGTAGAAGTGAAGTCCAGAGTCCCACCATTTAAAATCAACATAAAAATTTGCGATGGATCCTAAAAATGTCGTACAGAAAACAAAAACATAATAGCCGATTATGATAGGAATGTTAAAGGGATTATTTTTTACAAACAGTAATGAAATGGGCATGGCACTTACCAATATTCCCCCAAGAGCTACCATCCATCGGGAAGAATCATCTTTTTTGAGGTAAAAGATGAGTAAACCAGTCATGAATGCTATAAATACCAAACTAAAAATAATGATTATTTTATGTTTCAATATACTCACCTCATTCGTGGGGGCTTTTTAATGATGTTTCTAAATTTAGCTGTTATAAACAATAATAAAGGCATGACCAGACCAAAAGCCGCTGCATGGAATAACCATATATTTTTATTGTATTCCCCGGATGAAGAGACCGTCGGAAAAACAATCAATGAATAAAAAACCATTATCATCCCTAAAGCTGTAGTAAATGGCCGATAATCTTTTATATTGAAAATGTTTGAAAATACGACAACCGAAACATAAAAATACATAACCGTCCTCGTATAGGTTGTGAAAATCCAAATAGTGGCAATTACTGCTTCGATCCGCATTAGGAAATTCCCTACATTTATTTTTTTGGCCATCGTATAGCTTGGAGCGATATTTCTTGCGGTGTTATGGGGTCCAAGAACCAAGATATCCATCATGATAACCAGAATTAATATGATTCCTCCGATCAAAGTGCCAATATAAAAAGCTTTTCCCCCTTTTTTTCTTTCACTGACTTTGGAAGGGAAAATCATTAAAAACATAACAGGAGACAGCGTGAACACGCTGACATAAAAAAGTATCGCCCGTATTAATGGTTTAGCGCCTCCTTCAAATACTGGCTGAATGTTTTGAATGTTTGCTTGAGGAATGATGGAAACCAAAAAAATAGTAAGTAATATTAATACGGGTATGAAGAATATTTCCAACGTGCGTGTAAAAGTTTCAAAACCAAGGCGGACTGTAAAGATCACTACTGCAGCTAACAATATATTTAAAGCTATAAGAGGAGTATCCGGCATCCAAAAAGTTTTAATGAAATTCCCCACATAATAAGTGGTCTCGGCAGCAGTTGAAAAAGACCAGAAGAAAAATGTGAGATTGATCATCTTTCCGACTAACTTACCGAAAACCTTTTCATTTATTTGATCTAAAGCGAGATCAGGATATAAATTTCCAACCTTGATGTAAAACCATACAAAAATTAATGCGATTCCTGTTCCAAATAATGCAGCAAGCCACGCATCCTGCTTTGCAAAACCAGCTAAAGGAGAAGGAGTATGTAAAATAACCGTTCCTACCGAATACAAAAGGATTAAAATCATCAATTGATGTGATGAAATTTTGAAACTGCCAGGCCTTATATTCACCTATTTGTTTGTTCCTTCCTTCTTAATACTCCCTATTTTTGGCTATTCTTGTTCAAGTTATTCACACGGACATCAATTGCCTATCTTCAACAATCCAGCCCCGTATCATCAATCGGTCGCGATTTTCTGCCTTTTTACTGATATAGCTCTACTATACAATCATCGAATTACTGTCCCTGTCCAAGAGTATGTAATTTAATTCCTTAGTCCCGAACTTTAATGGTTTAGGAACCGTATATTGTTTTAACTGCGGCCTAATTTTTCAGTAATTCCTCATAGTATTTGATAAGGCCCTTCTCTACTTTCCAGGACGATATTAATTGTACTGAACTTGTACATATCCTTTGGTATGGCACAATACTTGCATATGATTTATTGGTATATCTAATATTTGGAGAAAGGAAGAGGATGGGAAACTGTTGGACACTCAATTATTGAAAAACATTTAAGTTCTAGGTTATCGAGCATATTTGATAAGCTTAAATGTCAGAAAATTAATCCGGATTCATAAAGGGGAAGACGGAGCAGTTAAACTTAAAATGTTAGGAGAATATTAGTATGAAAATACCAGTGGAAAATATAGTGGAGTTAACTGTAGAACATCAATTTTTACAGGCTTATCCTATATTGAGTCAGTTAGTCTAGATTTATTAAATGAAATGCGTAAGGAGGGAAAACAGTTATTTGCTTTATATCATGATACAAGCATCGTAGCATTAGCAGGTATTAGCTGGCGTGAAGATTCATATAATGAACGCTATGTTTATGTGCAAGATTTGGTTACTGATGTAAATCATCGTCCTAGTGGCCTTGGATATAATCTGCTCAGTTATATACATAATTGGGCAAAAGAACAAGGAGCTGAATATATTACATTGGAAGCTTGAAATCGGCGCCTTGTCACCCATAAATGTACAATTTTTTAGGATGGGGAAGGGTACCTATTGGGTGTAGCTTTTTTTCATACATATATACCGGAAATGAAATGTTGCGACTTCAAGAGTATTGGGAAAATGGAGACAAAACAATTATAAAGTTGAGTTTGGAAAAACCAGGTATTAATAAACTTGGAATGAAAACAAGTTAAAGGAAAAAAGTTCTTTGCTCCCTAATCTAAGCCATCCAAAAATTAGTTGAAAGCTTTTAAAAACTCTGTGGAAGTCTGCAGAGTTTTTTTTGCTTTAAACCATCCTTTTTTCTTTCAATTTAGTCCAATAATGGATTATGCGAATATTGGCAATCTATGCATTTACTCATAGGATCCTTTTATACATAATTTCCAATGAATTTGATTTAGATTGTGCAACCTGCTGAATTGACTCCAAAAGGCAAATTGTTTCCGAGTTTGAAAAGATGGTAGGAAGTGGTTTTAATTTGTTGGAGAAAAGTAGAATTTTGATAAACGATTATCATGTATATTATGTTTTTTGCACGGCAATTTATTTTACTTACATGGATATAATTGCAGCCAAGGTGAAAACATAATTTTAACAAGCTTTTGGTTATGAGGGGGTTAGCATTGAAATCTCGAGTTCCTATCCCATTGAGGAAGTTAATTGAAGATAAACAATCGGTGAAAAATAAACAACAACAAGAAGACCTAAATCAAAGCGGAAATCCAAACTCCAGCAAAACTAAAAATCAGGACCAAAATCCAGTTCAATCCCAAAACGGAAGGAAGGACTCAAAGAATCATCAAACAAAACTTATATCCCCTGATCTTCAATATAATATAGACCATATTAAGAAAACGTTAGGAAATAGTTCAGACATCGTTATAAGGGATTTCCAAGCTGGTAAAAATGGGGAAATTAAATTAGGCATCATTTACACAGATGGATTAACGGATTCTGCTTCCATCCAGGATTTAATCCTCGACACTTTGATGGTTGAAATTCGGAACTCTGACTTGGAAGTAGCGGTCCATGATTGTTTTGAAATAATAAAATCACATACTCTTCCTGTAGGGGGAATAGTGGAAATAACTGATTTTCAAAAGCTTTTTAACCATGTTTTATCGGGAGACACGATGTTATTGATGGACGGCTCCCCAAAAGGATTGGCACTCGGCTCAAGAGGTTGGGTCGATCGCGGAGTTCAAGAACCTTCCTCCCAAACAGTAGTAAGAGGGCCAAAGGATGGGTTTACTGAAACACTGCGAACAAATACTGCTTTAATTAGACGGAGAATAAAAGATCCTAACCTTTGGCTTGAAACAAAGCAGATTGGAGAAAAAACGCAAACAGACGTTGCGATTATGTATTTAAAAGGTGTTGCCAATGATAAAACGGTTTCAGAATTGCAAAGCCGGTTAAATCGAATCAATATAGATGCGATTCTTGAGAGTGGATACATTGAAGAGCTTATTCAGGATGAAGTATACACTCCATTTCCAACGGTTTATAATACGGAACGTCCTGATGCTGTAGCCGCTGCCATTTTAGAAGGAAGGATTGCAATAATGGTTGACGGAACGCCGTTTGTCCTTATCATTCCAGCCCTGATGGTGCATTTTTTCCAGTCCAGTGAAGACTATTATCAACGGGCAGACATTGCCACATTAATTCGAGTATTACGGTATTTATCCTTTTTCCTAGCTTTGTTAACACCGTCACTTTATGTAGCTGTTTCGACTTTTCATCAAGAAATGCTTCCTACTCCATTACTCATAAGTCTAGCTTCACAACGAGAAGGAGTTCCTTTTCCTGCTTTTGTGGAGGCGATGCTGATGGAGGTAGTGTTTGAAATTTTGCGTGAGGCAGGTGTGAGGATGCCAAGGGCAATCGGTTCATCCATTTCCATCGTTGGTGCATTAGTTATTGGACAGGCTGCTGTCGAAGCAGGGTTCGTTTCAGCAACAATGGTTATCATCGTGTCCTTAACAGCCATCTGCAGCTTTGTGTTTCCAGCCAATAGTATGGCCAGCGCTTTTCGGATGCTTCGATTCTTGTTTATGATCCTTGCCGCTACATTTGGATTATACGGGATCATTTTGGGGCTGATCGTGATGGTCCTGCATTTAAATAGCTTACGATCTTTTGGTTTACCATATTTAGCTCCAAATGCACCATTCATTTTACAAGATCAAAAAGACAACATCATTCGTATGCCACATTGGTCATTATTAAAGCGGCCTCGATTGATCAGTAAAAATGATACAGACAGAGGAGATGTCAGTTCTCCGAAACCACCTAGATAAAATGATGAGATGATGAGGGTTTTACGATGAAAAAAATGCTAAAGGTATTTTTAACGTTACCTATGATTTGTTTATCCGGCTGTTGGAGCAGCATTGAGTTGAATGAACTTGCCATCGTTACTGCCATGGGAATTGATAAAACGGAAGATGGGTATCTTGTAAGCGTCCAAGTTCTGAATTCGAGCGAGTTGGCAGGTGATGCCAGGTCTGGCCGCACGGAAGTTGTAACCTTCAGGAAAAGCGGTGCAACCATTGCTGAAGCAATTAGAAGCCTATCAACTGATGTACCAAGGAGGTTATATGTCGCACATCTTCGTGAAATTGTCTTTGGTGAGGAAATGGCCAGGGCAGGAATTGCAAAGCCTCTGGATGTCCTTTCCCGGCAAAAGGAGTTGCGTTCCGATTTCTATATGACCGTTGCGAAGGGAGCAACTGCTTATGATACGCTTAATGTCCAAACGGCCCTTGAAAAAATACCGGCAAATAAAGTTTTTGATGCCTTGGAAAATTCAGAGAGAAGATGGGCGCCGACAAGGACGGTCACTTTAGATGAGCTGGTCAGCAGTATCGTCAGCAAAGGCAGACAGGCCATGCTAACGGGGATTCTAGTTTATGGTGATCCCGAATCAGGAAGCAATGTTACGAATGCACAAAATATCTCCCCGAAATCCGGCTTACGATTGGATTATCTTGGAGTATTCAAGAAGGATAAACTTGTCGGCTGGTTAAACAGGAACGACAGTAAAGGTGTTAGTTACATTACAGATCATGTTAAGTCCACTGCGGTAAATATACCATGTGAAGGTGATCAAATTACGGTCAACACGACTAGTTCAAAAACGAAAATCAAAGGGAAAGTGGAAAATGGAAATCCAAAAATTGATATAAATGTCACCTCAGAAGGGAGTATAGGTGAGGTAGAATGCACAATCGATTTAACTAAACCCGAAAAAATCGAAGAATTGAATAAAAGATACGAAAAAGATATTAAAGCTAAAATAGAAGGATCTATAAAGACGCTACAAGAGAAATATCAAAGTGACATCTTCGGTTTTGGTGACGAAATTCATAGAACCGATCCTAAAGCATGGAAACGTTTACAGGAAAATTGGGAACAGGAATTCGCAAATTTGGACGTGAATGTATCCGTTGAAGCAAAGATTCGCAATTTGGGGACGATATCAGAATCCTTTCAAAAAGAAATTGAGGAGTAAAGACCAATGTGGGCAATTATTGGAACAGTTTGTACTGGAGCTATTATTTCATTTTTTGAAATACCCCCCCTAATTAAAAAGAAATGCTGGAAGGAAATTGTCATTTTCATTTTATTGCTTTTAGTTGGCATGACATTAAGTATTTTAATAATCAAGGATATTACCATTCCGACCCCTATCGACTGGATAACGAAAATATATAGTCCACTCGCTCATTTCATGGATCGCATTTTATCCTAGGGAGGTATCGAATATGCTTGAAAAAGGAAAAATCAGCTCTGGTGAATTTCTTATAATGGTCATCATATTCACCATTGGAGGAGCGATACTTACTTTACCTTCCGTACTTGTTTCATTAGCGAAACAGGATGGCTGGATTGCCTATATTATAGCTACTCTCATTGGGTTATGTTTCGTTCTCTTATTTACCCGGCTTGCCTTACTTTACCCATCCATGAATTATATAGAAGTTAATGAAAAAATATTTGGGATATGGATCGGGAAGATCTCGGCACTGCTATTCCTATTATATTTATATTACCTTTCTTCAGCGTTACTTAGTGAAATTGGGAATTTTTTTTCAACACAGGTTCTGGTTGAAACACCTATGGAAATGATTATGATCTTGTTTATAGTAACAAGCTTATTTGGTGCACGGCTAGGATTGGAAGTCATCTGCCGAACTGCATTAATCTTTTTTCCTTGGCTTGTACTGCTCCTTTTCATATTATTCGTATTTCTTATCCCAGACATCAATATCGAAAATATGCAACCTGTATTTGAAAAAGGCATGAAACCGATAATGAGGGGATCATATCACTCTTTAGCCCTGCCTTATGTTCAGCTTGTTTTCTTTTTAATGATCACTCCATATGTACATGAAAAGGCTGAAATGAAGAAAAACTTTTATTTAGGGACTATATTAGGTGGCGGCGTTCTATTCTTAGTGATCATTTTCTGTATCCTTGTATTGGGTGCTGATAATACAGCAAGATTGAACTACCCTTCTTATAAATTGGGGATGAGGATAAGCATCGGTAATTTTTTTGAAAGGGTCGAGGTCATTGTGGCCTTCATATGGGTTTTTACAGAGTATTTTAAGTTGACCATATGCTTTTATGGACTCGCTTTAGGAATAGCTCAATTGCTAGGATTAAAAAATTACAAAATTCTTCTATTCCCATTAGCTTTTCTAATTCTCACTTTCACCATCTTTTCGCATCCCGATATCGTGCATTATCAAAACTTTATGGCTACAGCTTGGACACCATTATCCTTAACGATATGTTTTATTCTGCCATTGTTATTATTAATGGTTGGGAAAATTAGAAAAAAGTAAGAAGGGTTTTCCAGTACTTTTGCAGTTCATGTTCATGTTCATGTTCATGTTCATGTTCATGTGGACATTATTTACATCTGTAAAAAAGGAAATTTGCCATGAAAATTTTGATGGGAACAGAACCGGTATGTAGCAGATTCATGGAAAAGGAGTAAATAAAATATTCTGACAAATTCATTGACTAAAGAAAGAGGATGATTTAATATAACAATATATAACATTACATAATGTTGTATATCAAATATTAAAGGAGTGGGGAAATGAGTAAATCGGTTATGAATGTAAAAAGTAATGTAAAAACAGTATTGGATCAATTAAAGGGTAGGGAAATTAACAATATTTATTTGGTAGCATGCGGGGGATCTTCTGCCATTATGTATTCAGCTAAGTATATACTGGATCGTGAAGCCAAAAATATAACCTCCGATCTGTATAGTTCAAATGAGTTTATACATCGCAATCCGCAACAACTAGGGAAGGAATCTTTAGTCATTTTATGCTCTATGTCCGGAACAACTCCTGAAACAGCCGAAGCGGCTAAGTTTGCAAAAAGTAAAGGTGCGTTTACAGTGGCATTAACTAACGAACCAGCATCACCATTGGCCCAAAATGCGGACCTTTATATTAAATATGAATGGGGGAACGGTGTAAACGCCTTCGATACAAACCTCAGTGTTTTATATCAATTAGTTTTTGGTGTACTTCATATGGCGGAAAACAATGAAAAGTTTGGAAAACTGGTATCAAGTTTGGAGAACTTACAGCCAGTGTATGAAAAAGCCCTGGAGCAAGAAGCTTCAAATGCAAGGGTATTCGCACAATCTCAGGCAAAAGAACCTGTTATCTATACAATGGCAAGTGGTTCAAACTATGGGACAGCCTATTCTTTCAGCATTTGTATCTTAATGGAAATGCAATGGATACACTCACATGCCATTCATGCTGGTGAGTACTTCCATGGACCATTCGAAATTATTGACGAAAATGTACCGTTTATCATTCTTTTGGGATTGGATGAAACAAGACCATTGGAAGAAAGAGCATTATCTTTTTCTCAGCGTTATGGCAAAAAGCTAACGGTGTTAGATGCAAAACAGTATGATCTTGATGGTATTGATGAAGAAGTAAAAGGATATATTGCACCGCTTATCTTAAATCGTGTATTACGTCAATATGCAGAAGAATTAGCGGAAGCGCGTAATCATCCCTTAAGCAAAAGGCGTTATATGTGGAAAGTAGAATACTGATAGTCACAGAAAACTTAATATTCTGTATATTTTATTTGCGAATTATACTATAATGTTTTATAACATTATAGTATAATTTCCTGGTGATAAAAGCATTTATTAAAAGGAGGGTATTCATGAGAAAAACAAAACTTTTATTCGCATCATTTTTAAGTTTATCTTTAATGCTTGGGGGATGTTCTGGTGAAAGAACATCTTCAGAATCAAATGATGGAAAAACTACCTTAACATTTTTTCATAGGTGGCCAAAGGAACCGGAAAAAACCTACTTTAATGAAGTTGTAGAAGAATTTGAAAAACAAAACCCCGATATCCATATTAAAACCGAAGCAGTCCTAAACGATTCGTATAAAGACAAAATTAAAGTTATGACAGGTACAAATAATCCACCTGATGTTTATTTCTCTTGGAGTGATGAATTTGCCAGTCAGTTTGTGCGAGGCAATAAAGCTTTGGATTTAACTTCTTATTATAAAAACGATCCGACATGGTCTTCTCAACTCGTTCCATCCCAAGTCAAACCATATACATTTAATAATAAGGTGTATGGTGTCCCCGTAACAATGGATGGAAAAATGTTTTTCTATAACAAGGATGTCTTCGAAAAATTGAACATACACCCACCTAAAACCTGGAATGAATTTATCGATGTATTAAAAGTGTTAAAAAAGAATAACTACACAGCTCTTCAATTCGGCAGTCAAGATACTTGGACAATTTCCCATTATGTGGGCACATTGAATCAACGTCTGGTTAGTCCTGAAGTGCTGGCAATGGATTATAATCGAAAAACCGGAAAATTCAAGGATGACGACTACATAAAAGCGCTTGAGAAATTCCAGGAGTTGTTACCTTATTTTAATGAGAATACTAATTCAATAGATCATGAATATGCAAGACAGCAATTTTCAAATGGTAAAGCACCTATGTTTTATGCAGAAACGGCAGAGATCAAGTTATTTGGACCCACTAAGTTTGAACTTGGAATGTTTAACTTTCCTGAGGTAGAAGGAGGAAAGGGTAATCAAACAAATCTAACGGGATCGCCTGAAGGCTTTATGATTTCTTCCAAGACAAAGCATCCCAAAGAAGCGATGGAGTTTTTAAAGTTTCTAACCACTAAACATATGGGAGAAAAACTAGTCACTGATGTGGGCAAGTATAGTGCAGTTAAAGGTACGGTGAATGAAAATAATTCTTCCCCAGAACAGCTGGAAGCGGTCCAAAGCATATTAAACACAAAAGAAATGGCCCCATGGTTTGACATGAGCATCGATGCGCGTATTGCAGATGCCTATTTAACCGGAACTCAAATGATGTTAAATGGAGATAAAACACCTAAGCAGATTATGCGAGATGTTCAAAAAGCTGCTGATACCGTTAGATTTGAAGCGGGGAAATAAGGGAAATCATTTTTCCGTTTTATTAAGGGAGTGATATTTTAATGATAAAACCCGATAAATTTGTACCTTATCTATATCTTCTTCCAGCCTTAGTTTTTTTATTGCTTGTTTATATTCCCATTTTCCAGAATATTGGCGATAGTATGTATAATTGGAGTACATTTTCACCAGATAAAGCATTTGTAGGGATGGATAACTACTTTACTTTATTTAAAGATCCCGTATTTTATGAAGCTTTAAAAAATAATATTCTTTATGCTGTCATTTCGATTGTTTTCCAGGTTTTTGGAGGGTTAATTGTTGCAGCTGTTTTAGAAGATAAATTAATCCGTAAATTTTCACCTATATTTCGAACAGTCTATTTTTTACCAGTCGTCGTTTCAATGACAGTCATCGCCTTACTGTTTTCATTTTTTTACAACCCGGAAGTAGGATTGTTAAATCAGTTTCTTAAAATGATTGGATTGAATAATTTAGCACTGCCCTGGTTGGGTGATAGTGAAACGGCAATCTATGCAGTCATTGCTGTCTCACAGTGGCAATCAATAGGTTATATAGCCATGCTATATATCGTATCCATTCAAAAAATTTCACCTGAACTATATGAAGCAGCTGAAATGGATGGAGCGAATAAAATAAAAACGTTTTTTCACATTACGGTTCCAGCAACGAAGGAAATGACATTCGTCGCCGTAATATTAACATTGACAGGTGCCTTTACAGTGTTTAATGAGCCATATATCTTAACTGGAGGGGGACCGGGAACTTCTTCGGAAGTCCTGAGTACCTATTTATATAAAACGGCTTTTTCAAAAGATATGATGGGATATGCTTCTGCCATAGCAACGGTTATCTTAATTATTACGTTACTTATTTCTCTTGTTCAAATGAAAATATTTAAAACGGGAAAGGAGGACTAATAATGGAGATGCCTAAATCAACGATCGGAGTACCGGAATTAGTTGTGGAAAATCTAGAGTATGCAAGGAAAAGAAAAACCTATAATATGAGAATAGCCCTTGTTTATGCAGGTTTAATCGCCTACTTTCTTGTTGTTGCATATCCCTTATTATGGATGGTCATCAGTTCTTTCAAAAGCACAGAGGAAATTTTTAACCATAGTTGGTCACTTCCTCATACATGGTTGTTTGAAAATTATGTTACAGCTTGGAATAGTGGGATTTCTTCCTACTTTTTAAATAGTGTCATGGTTACTGGCATGACTTGTATGCTAACGGTTTTAGTAAGTGCGTTAGGTGCATACGGATTATCTCGCTTCGATTTTCGTGGAAAGGCTTTCATTTTGGTCATATGCTTAGGCGGTTTGATGCTATCTCCCCAAGTAAGCCTGATCCCTTTGTATAATATCATTCAGAAGCTTGGGATATATAACACCCATTGGGCGTTAATCTTACCTTATGTAGCTTACAGAATTCCGCTAACCATCTTGTTGATTCGTGCCTACTTCCTGTCCATTCCGAAAGAACTGGAAGAGGCTGCCCGGCTGGATGGGTGCACAAACCTTGGAATCCTTTTTAGGATTTTCATTCCCATGAGTAAACCTATTTTATTAACGACGGTAATTTTAACAGCCTACTATACATGGAATGAATTCATGTTCGCCATCATCTTTATAGACGATGATAGTTTACGTACGATACCTGCCGGTTTAATGCAATTCCGAGATGCATTGCAAACCGATTGGGGAGTGTTGCTTTCTGGATTAACGATTTCAGCGGCACCTATCGTCATTTTATTTTTATTCATGCAGAAGTATTTTATCCGTGGAATTGCTAGTGGAAGTGTAAAATGATAACAGGGGGAACAGGCATGAAGCTAATTGGAATTGGGGATAACGTAGTAGATTTTTATAAAGACCAAGGAAAGATATATCCCGGCGGCAATTCATTAAATGTGGCAGTAATGTGCAATCGTTTAAATGATGAGCAATCTTCATATATTGGCATTGTAGGAAATGATGGGGCGGCAGACCATGTGTTGGAGGTATTGCAAAAGGAAAAGATGGAGATTAGTAGAGTAAGACAAGCAGTAGGAGAGAATGGTATGGCCGTCGTCGCGTTGGATAAGGACGGGGACCGAATTTTCATTGGTTCCAATAGAGGGGGAATTCAATCCAGATTGGGGATTGTACTGAATGACGAGGATTTGGATTATATTCGGCAACACGACCTTCTTCATACAAGTGTTTATAGCCATATAGAGCATAACCTCCCATCATTAAGCCAACTCATTGACATTTCTTTTGATTTTTCGACAAATCAAGAGGAACCCTATTTACAAAAAGTTTGTCCGTATGTGACATATGCATTTTTTTCAGGAAGTAATTTAAACGCTGCAGAGTGCCATGCACTGATTCAAAAGGTGCATTCGTTGGGCTCAAAAGTGGTATGTGTTACTCGTGGGGAAAAGGGAGCACTCTTATCAATTGAAAATCAATTATATGAACAAGCTATTATCCAAACCAAAGTTGTAGATACATTGGGGGCGGGAGATTCATTTATTGCTGGTTTTCTCTCATCGTATGTCCAAGGGCAAGATGTAAATATAGCTTTACAAAAAGGAGCTTTAGCTGCCTCCCAAACCTGTCAGGATTATGGAGCTTTTGGGTATGGTAAAGAATATATTCCTGACCATATGCTGGTTTAACGATTTATAGATGGAAAAAGGTAACGAGATCCCGGATTAGGAGGGGGATTCGTTACCTTTTTCTTGCGACATGGAACTATCAATCGTAAAGGTCACACGATTGGCAGGATAATATAAGAAAGAGGAATGGATGGGCTGCTTCTTTGCGTCATATGCCACTTTCTCCACTTTGAAAAGGGGATCTCCCACTTCGCACTCTAAAAATTTTGCTTCATCTGCATTTGCCAATACCATATTTAAAAGTTTCGTGTTATGAACAGGAGTTATATTATATTTATGCTTTATGGTGTCATACATGGAAACGGAGTTATGGACATGTTCATTTAAATTAGGCAGAACCTTTAAGGAATAATGAGAAATTTCCAAGGTGAGAGGTTGATTATCATAGTATAAGATCCGTTGTAATTCAAGAACATCATTTTCAGGAGTAATCTCCAAGGATTTAGAAATATTAGCCGGTGCGGGTATGATCCCAAATGAAAGGATTTTAGTTTTAGGTATCTTCCCTAATTCTGACATATATTCAGCATGACCGTTAACAGCAAATAGTTCCCTTTTTACTTTAGGATATTGGACAAATGTTCCCTTTCCTTGTTGGCGTATTAGAAGACCCTCTTCCACCAAGTCCAAAACCGCTTTTCTAACAGTAATGCGACTTACCCCATATATGTCACATAATTCTGTTTCGGTTGGTAATCTTTCGCCAGGAGAGTATATCCCTTTGTTTATATCTTCGATAATAGATTGTTTCAATTGCATGTATAATGGTGTAGAACTATGAGTGTTGAGTTTCATATTTTCCCCTTTCTCTTATTTTTTTCTTTTATTATAACGTAATGTGATGTTATAGTACAAATCATCAATTCGACTAAATGCATAGCCAATATATATATATGGTTAAAGGCATCCGGCAACAACGATCCGAGATAACAATGTCGGAATCGTTGTTGTGGGAAAATATGCATTTTTGCACAGCTAACATAAAAAGAGTATACATTAGTGCAGCTCCCAACTTTTAGCTAAAGCTGGTGGCAGCATCATAAAATAGTCATAATACGACATCAAATTCCAACATATTTCTACTTTTCCATTTTGTATAATGAGATAGAAAAATATTTTAAGGGAGTGATTGTTGTCATATGAAAAACAGGAAAGTTATTTCAACTCTGGGAGTTGCCGTTTTATCGGCGAGTATTGCGGCACCAGCATTTGCAGCTAATGAAACATCCCCGGGAACACCCATTCAACAAACTTATTCGGTTTCAGGTTTTACAGATCATGCTGAACTAGGGAAAAAGCTAGAACAAATTGCGAGTGATAGCCAAGGTAAAGTAAAAGTGGATGTAGCTGGATATTCCAATAGACATAGAGAAATCTATAAAGCAACCGTGGGAACTGGCGACAAAGTCGTTTTCATTCAAAGTGAGATCCATGGAAATGAGAAAACTGGTACGGATGCCATCTTGAATATCTTGAAGTTTTTGGGGACCAACTCACCTGAAGCGGAAAAAATTCGTAAAGAAATTACCCTTGTCGCTTTGCCTAAAATGAATCCCGATGCCGCTGAATTGAACCGTAGGGGAAATGATATGACCTGGGCAGAGGTCGTCGACCAGTTTCCGCAGTTAGCAGGAGCGAATCCATCTTGGAACTATTATACATACAAAAATGAATCATTCGATTATGAGTCCAAACCTGGTTTCGATGTCAATCGTGACTTTAATCCTGATTTAAATTATATTCCCCAAGCTAAAGACTTCCCTGGAAAATCATCCACCCCTGGTTGGTTCATAACACCTGAATCACAAACAACACGTGATGTTTACAAGTCTCTACTGAAGCAATACGGAAAGGTGGAGATTTTTGTGGACTTGCATCACCAAGCTCCCTATTATGAAGTTGATGGAACGGATGATTTAGTCTCCTACTCGATTTCCGCTCAATTTGTACCTGATCCAAGCTCGCCTTCAGGACAAGATTATGCCAAATATGCAAAAAACTATAATTATGATTTTTCCAGACAATTGAATGTGGCGGTATATAATGCCATGAAAGAACAAGGTAATTCTCCATATGGGAATATATCCTTATATCCGCAAAACCAAAACCTTCCTGGAACGGCTTTAGGAGCCTTTGCTTTAAACGGAAGTGGGACAGTACTCTTTGAAGTTAGAGGTCAAACACAATCTTTTGGCCAAAAGAAAAAAGGCATGCTTATTAAAGCGGTTGAAAGAGGGTTATATGGAATAATTGATGGAGTTACTGATGGCTCTGTATATAAAATCAATCCGGAACAATACGAGTCAATTCCACTGACGGAGGGCAGGCAATAATAGAAATTGAGGAAATGATAGTTCTATCAACTTCCAGCCTATATTGAAGTAACCAGACGGAACTCTAGGCAAAAGTGTTCTATCTAAAAGGTAAGACAAAGTTGATTGGAGCGGGTGTTCGAGACTCCTGCTTAGAAAAGCGGGTCTAGGGGAGACCCCGCAGGCGAAAGCCGAGGAGGCTCCCCGACCGCCCGCGGAAAGCGAGTGCCCTACGTTCCAATCAACGTCCAAATTGTACAAGCCATAAAAATAGACAAACTCGATTTTCTTCAACGGGAACAAAAATGTTTTTTGAATATCGCCTTTGTAGAAGTAATTCTTTTCAAGTTATATTACGTAGAAGAAAACTATTTGGAAACATAGTCATTTTTCACTATTAACATAAAGTAGTAAAAATGTCAGAATATTAATAATAGTTATGTTTCTTGATTATTATATTTAATAAGGAGGGTTTATTTTGAATTTTAAAAAGAAAGTTCTATCAGTTTCATTATCTAGTTTAATGACGTTAGGCGCAGTAACAGCTGTTGCGTTACCAGTCGGAGCGGTTGGAAATGGCCCCAGTGCTGGAAATGGTCAAGTGACAACTTCAAATCTTCATACATATGAAAGCCTGGTGAGCTATCTTGAAACGCAGGATGCAAAACAAGAAAGGCTGGCACTGGAAGTAATCGGGGAAACGGTAAAAGGAAGGGACATTTACCTAGCGAAGTACATGTCAAATCCTAAGAATCCTACCATACTATTTTTAACGCAACAGCATGGAAATGAACAACTGACTACCGAGGGTGCACTCGAATTCATTAAACATCTAGGCACGAACAAGACTAAAGGTATTTTGGATAATGTCAATATACTGATCATTCCCATGTTAAATGCAGATGGAGCCATGGGAGATGTTAATTTCCCTCTTGATGACTATTTAGCAAAAGGTGATCGGCATTTAACACGGGCAAATGCAAATGGGATCGACTTAAACCGTGAGCATGATAAAAAAACTGATAACATGCAAGTAGAAGTAAAGGCTTTACACAAAAATGTATTTGCGAAATACGATATAGATTACATGATAGATTTACATCATCAAGGGACGCTAAGCGAAACGGACGGTGAACTTGTTTCAGGTTCAATTCTTTATCCTACAAACGCGAACGTAAAGCCTGAAGTGTTAGAAGCCTCAAAAAAATTGGGTGCTGTCGTATATAACTCCATTGAACCAACTGGTTGGGGGCATATTGGTAGGTATGATGGCGGTTCTGGAGAAAATATAGGCCGTAATGGTGCAGCCGTCCGTTATGACATTGCCACACTGCTCTTTGAGATGCGAGGTATGTCGGACCACAATGTCGAGTCTGTAGCGCTTGGACAAAAAAGTAATGGCTATCTAATTAAGCAAACGGTAACCACTTTGGATGCAGCTGTCAGAGCTATTGCCGATGATTCAATTGAAACTGTCGATGCAAGCTTTTGGGACACCCTGCCAACACAATCCAATCGGCCTGGGGCAGAATCAGACGAATAAAAGGATGGCACATCCCATTTTCAAAGGGATGTGTTTTTTATTTTTCCACACCGATAGAAGCTCGAAGTTGTTTTATGGAATGATTTATAGTCGAAGCAGCAGGACAAGGGTAAAGATTACATAGAAAAAAAGGCATCTGCTTTCACCTAAGATGCTCAGTTTGTCGACAAAAGGGGGTTCGGAATGATTTCACATAGAACCATGATTTTAAAGGAAGATTAGATGATCCTTAATGTTTTTTTCTGTTTTATGAAATCATCAATGGATGGAAGAAATTTGCGACACTCCTGCCGAATAGCTGGCTAGCCGAGACCCCACAGACGCTTGCGTCGAGGAGGCTTGGCAGACAGTCGGCGGAAAGGGAGCGGATTTCTGAAATCAGCTGGAACATTTTTAAAGAAAAAAGACTGTAGACAAATTCACTTTCTTCAAATTTGTCTACAGTCTGAGCATCTGTTTTCATAAACTGGTGCTTTTTGAATTTCAGGACTTTTTTATTTTGTACTTAGAGTTTTATATCATTAGCTTGGTTCTATCTGATCGATTAACAGTATCGGCCTATATGGCCAGTGTTTGTCCTATAAACTTTTTTCGGCTGAATTCTCCTTTTCTTGTTCTTCTTCTTCTTTTAGTTGTAAGGCTACTAGACTGGCAAAGTCATGAATGATGGTGGCTGCCAATAGTGATGTAATTTGTGTTGGATCATACGGCGGGAGGACTTCCACCAGGTCGAACCCAATAAAGTTGAATCCTTGCAGAGAGCGTATCATCTCAAGGGTTTCAAAGCTATTTAGACCGCCGACCTCCAATGTGCCAGTTCCAGGAGCGCAGGATGGATCGACAAAATCAATATCAAATGTCAAGAAACATGGTGTATCCCCAATGGTTTTCTTGACTTCCTTCACGACATCTTCGATTCCTCTCTTCTTCAGCTCGGGCGTAGTTATCACATTGTACCCTAGTTCTGTACTGGAATCTAAATCTCCTGGATGATTGAGCGTACCTCTGATGCCAATCTGGAAAACTTTATCCGTTTGGAGCAAACCTTCCTCATATGCACGGATAAACGGGGAACCATGCCAGTATTTTTCTTCGTAATAAGTATCCCAGGTATCTGTATGTGAATCAAAATGAAGAAGTGCAACAGGACCGTGGATTTTTGCGGCTGCTCTTAGATTAGCCAATGTTACTGAATGATCTCCTCCGATGCCTATTGGAATGATGCCGTTTTTCATCAAGTCTGACATAGCCTTTTCAATTAACTCATAGCTTCGATGTATATTATGGGGAATCACCGAAACATCCCCGATATCAATTGCATTACATTCGTCAAACGGAAATACCTTGTGAATGGGATGATAAGGAAACAACGTCATGGATGCTTGGCGGACTGCCTGTGGAGCAAACCGGGCTCCTACCCTGAATGAAGCAGCTGTATCAAAAGGCATACCTACCACTGCCAATTTGGCATTTTCTCTTGTAGAAGGTAAGCGCATAAATGATCCGGTGGTACAAAACTCTGGTTTAACATCAGGTGATAAAGGATATTTCATTTTTCTATTCCTCCATTTTCTTATAACTATAGTAGTTTTGAAACTCATTAAATGAATTCCTATAGATGATTAATCATGCAATTATCATGCCAAGTCACTGTGAGTGATTTAATGAGGGTTTTTACAAGATAACATGGGCTTTGTGTATGCAAAGGCGAATAAGTTATGGGAAATTGAATCGTCAATGAAGAGATGCTGGAAGACTTCATATCTGTGAATCAATCAATTGCGGGTAAGAATACAGGAATTAAGGCGTTTTTCGTTTGTCGAAATAAACCGAAATCATGTGGCACAGAAATTGCATAAAGGTATACAGGTAAAACTTTTAAAAAAGAGGGAGGCATGGGGATTATTCTAGTTAAGAAATTGAACTCACTAGTTTGAAAGCGGTTTCAAGGAGGAATGATAGGTGGAAAATGAGGTTACATTGAAAAGATCACTGAAATTATGGCAAATCGTAATGATGGGGTTAGCATATATGACCCCCATGGTTGTATTTGATACATTCGGCATTGTATCTGGGATTACGGGCGGCCATGTGCCGACTGCTTATATCGTTGCATTGGTGGGGATGCTTTTTACAGCTGCCAGCTATGGAAAACTTGTAAAGGTTTTTCCTGCTGCAGGTTCTGCCTACACTTATACGCAAAAGGCGATAAACCCGCATTTAGGATTCCTGGTAGGATGGTCCTCGTTGTTAGACTATTTGTTTTTACCTATGGTCAATGCATTGTTGACCAAAATTTATCTGACAGCATTATTTCCAGGAGTTCCTACATGGATTTGGGTAGTATTATTCGTAGCAATCGTCACCATTCTCAATCTCAGGAGCGTCAATGTACTTGCTAACTTTAATGCGCTTTTTGTTTTAATTCAGATTGCCATCATGGCAGTGTTCATCATTCTTGTTGTCAAAGGTTTGAATGATGGGGAAGGTACAGGAGAAGTGTTTACATTAATGCCTTTCGTAAATGAAGGGATGGACTTCTCGGCCATAATAACCGGGGCTACGATCCTTTGTTTTTCCTTTTTGGGATTCGATGCGGTAACGACCCTATCTGAGGAAACGCCAGATCCGAAAAAAACGATACCAAAAGCGATATTTTTAACTGCGCTATGGGGTGGAATCATCTTCATTACCGCATCTTTCTTTATTCAGCTCTTTTTTCCGGACATATCCCGTTTTAAGGAACCGGATGCTGCATTACCTGAAATCGCCCTTTATGTAGGCGGGAAGCTATTTCAATCCATTTTTCTTTGTACGACTTTCGTCAATACGCTAGCCTCTGGACTAGCATCGCATGCCAGCGTTTCCCGTCTTTTGTATGTTATGGGCCGTGATAAAGTGTTTCCGGAAAAATGGTTTGGATTCATTCATCCTAAGTGGAAGACACCAGCGATTAATGTACTCATAGTTGGAGTCATTTCAATGTCGGCTTTATTCTTTGATTTAGTGACAGCAACGTCACTGATCAACTTTGGTGCATTAATGGCCTTTACCTTTGTAAATCTTTCAGTGATCAGCCATTTTATCATTCGGGAAAAGGAGCACCGAACGGTAAAGGGGTGTATCAAATACTTAATTATGCCTTTAATTGGAGCTATAGCAATTGGCATTCTATGGATCAACCTTGAGGCAAGTTCCCTAATAATGGGGACAAGTTGGTTCATTATTGGTTTTTGTTATCTATTATATATCACAAAGGCATTCAGGAAGGCACCGCCCCAATACCAAGTTGAAGAAATTCAGCTATAAGACTTTGCAAGGAAAAACGCATCCGATAAGGATGCTTCAGAATGTAGACAAACTCGATGAAAATCGAGTTTGTCTACATTTTTTTTTGGCTTGTACAAATTTGGACGTTAATTTCCACTTCAGGCACTCGCTTTCCGCGGGCGGTCCGGGAGCCTCCTCGGCGCAATTGCGCCTGTGGGGTCTCCCTTAGACTCGCTATTCCCGCAGGAGTCTCGCACCTTCCGTTCCAATCAACTATGTTTAAAATTTTAGATGGAAGCTCCTTTTGTCTACAAACTGACGCATCCGATAAGGATGCGTCAGTTTGTATGCAATCCTGAAATGACTATGAATTAATACATATTCACGCCTCTAACGAAATGTAGTAAAACACATCCTTAAGCAGGCTATCTTCTTAGACGTAGAATTTCTTCACGTGCTTTTTGATATTTATCTATGGTTTTTTTATCGATTCGATGAAAAACACTTAAGTAAAGAGCATCAACCATGTTAAGTTGCATGATTCTAGATGCTATACTACCGATTCGTTGATCATGTTCGATGTCAGGAAAACAAAGTTGTATACTTGCTATTTTCAATAAAGGAGACTTTGTATAAGCGGTTATTGCCAATACTGGTACGTTTATCTTTTTCGCATATGAAGCCATCTCCAATATATCTTTTGTTTTTCCGGATGTGGAAAAAATGACCAATGCATCTTCTGGTGTGAAATTGGAAATATAGGAAATCACTGTATGAAAGTCAGTGTTCATTCCTGTAGTAACGCCAAGTTTAGCAAATTTATTACTAGCATCCAATGCAGCAGTAGAGGAGCCCCCGACACCAAAAAATGCAATTTTCTTTGCTAGGCTTAAGCATTCTACTGCTTTTTCAAACTCTTTTTTGTTAAGAGTTTGTACTAAAGAGTCTAAAGCAAATTTATTGCTCATAGTTACTTTTTGGAAAAGTTGATAGGGCGTATCATTTTCACGCAGTAAAGAAAGATCATTAATGTTGGCATTATTTGAACTCATTTCTTTCACCAATGTATGTTGAAAGGTTTTAAAGCTGTCTATACCCATTCTTTTACAAAAACGCACAACACTAGCTTGGGAAACATTTGCGTTGGTTGATATTTCAGAAATCGTGTAAGTTTGCACCAAATCTGCATGGTCCAATATATATTTGGCTACTTGCCGTTCAGCACGAGACAAGGAATCGGCTTTTTCATTTATTTTTTGTAATAAAGTTAAGCTCATGATATGTCCCCTTTATTAAATATTTTATTAAATGATGTAAATCCCTATTGTTTCATTTATATCATAAATGAAATGTTTTTTGCACATAATGCAAAAAAAAATGCCATAAAAGAAATTTTATTTCTTATTTTATTAATAAAAACTTGATTTTTTAATTCTTTTTTAATAAGATGAGTTTGTGTGAATATTCAAAAAAATATGTTATAAGGAGGAGATAGTTTGAATCGGGCCATTTTACTTGTAAGTCATGGGAATTTAGCTTCGACTATGAAAGACTGTGTAGAGCTTATAGCAGGGAAACAGAATCAACTCTTTGCATTAAGCATGGATGATCAAGTAACGTTAGATTCATTTGCAAGAGAACTGGAATCGGCAGTCAATCAATTGTTGGATTGGTACAAAGAAATAATCATTCTGGCAGATATTAAAGGGGGTACCCCATGCAATGCAGCTACACTTCAAGTGTTGAAAGATAGCCGGGTACAAGTAATCGCTGGTTTTCATTTAGGTTTAGTTATTGAATCTTGCCTTTCACCTGTAAGTCCCGAAGAGCTTATAGCTAATACCTCTATGAGTATTAGCTATATAAACTCTACAGTTAACCCCATAAAGGAGGAATTGTAATGAGTATCGTTGTTACCCGTATCGATGAAAGACTCATACATGGGCAAGTTGCTTATTCATGGAGTGTTGCTTATCAAGTTACAGAATTTATTGTAATTGATGATAGGGTTGCAACCGACCCTACACAACTTTTGTTACTAAGCTTGGCAGTACCTTCGGGGAAAAGATATGCTATCCTTTCTGTCGAAGATGCAGTCAAATATCTGGTTGAGCAGTCTGATCAGGAAAAAACGTTTATTGTAGTAAAAAGTCCTCGAGTCCTTTTATCTCTCATTGAAAAAGGTATCATTCTGCCTTCTATAAATGTAGGTGGCATGTACTATAAAGCAGGAAAACAGGAAATAAGTAAAACAGTCTATTTGGATGAAGAAGATAAATCTACTTTCCTCAAGATTAGAGATCACGGGATCCCTTGTGAGATCAGAACCTCTCCTAATGATAAATCGATTGATTTATTCACCAAGATTTAATGGTCGAAAAGATAGTCAGTGTAAAAAGGGGGAGGAAAAGTGGAAATTGAGTTAATATCAGCGATTTTGTTAAGTGGTTTTGTTGCAATTCTCATGACCGAAAATTATGGATATGGATATTGGATGATTAGCCGTCCCATTTTTGCTGGGCCATTGTTAGGACTAATGATGGGAGACCTACAGACTGGATTGATTGTAGGGGCCAGTGTGGAATTGATGTTTATGGGGGTCTTGCCCATTGGAGGTAGTGTTCCTCCTAATGCACAAATTGCTGGTCTAATGGGGACTATTTTCGCGATTAGTGCTGGGGGGAAGCCTGAGGTTGGAATTGCTCTGGCATTACCAATCGGTATTTTAGCACAATTTTTAATCATGCTAGCTTGGAATTTTAATATTTATCTAGTGCATCGGGCAGACAATGCTTTACAAGAGCTAAATCTAAAAAGGGCAGAACGGCTTCACCTTTTTGGAATAATCGTTTTTTTTACAGTTATGTTCATTCCAACTTTTTTAGCCGTTTATTTTGGTAGTGAATTTGTAAATAATATCGTAGGCTCAATGCCTTCTTGGTTTATGGAAGGATTAAAGATTACAGCAGGAATCCTACCCGCAATTGGAATGGCCATGCTCCTGAAAATGATGAACTTCAAGAAGTTTTGGTCATTTTTCCTAATTGGATTTGTTCTGGCAGTCTACTTGGAACTAAATGTACTTTCGATAGCCTTTTTGGGTCTTGGAATCGCGGTCAGCATTACAGCAGTGGGAACGAAAGGAAATGATAGTGGAATTTCCGGTGATTCCCCCAGCAAGAGTACAGCTAAAACGACGATTCTGACAAGGAAAGATTTAATGAAAACATTCTTCCGCACTTTCTTCAGTATGACGTCTATAAATTATGAGCGTTATGGCAGTTTAGGATTCTGCTATGCGATATTGCCGGCACTCAAAAAACTCTATCCAAATAATCAGGATTTAAAAGAATCGGTTGTTCGTCATAATGAATTTTTTAACTGCCATCCGTATACTTCCAATGCCATCATAGGTGTTACTCTTGCACTTGAAGAACAACGAGCACAAGGTAATCCCATCACATCTGACACAATTTCTTCTACGAAAGCCGCATTGATGGGACCGCTCTCTGGAATTGGCGATTCTGTTTTTAAAGCAACTTTTATGACCATTTTTGCTGCAATCGGCGCTGGTTTGGCGTTGGATGGAAATTCACTTGGACCCATTATATTTATTGTGCCAAACGTCTTGCTCAATATTTTTTCTCGTTACTACGGTATTGTCTATGGGTACCAGTTTGGGATAAGCCTAATCCTAAAAATGAAAGACTCTGATGTGCTAAATAAGTTTGTTCAGGGAGCTACTATTGTAGGATTAATGGTAACAGGATCAATGGTAGTGAATTTTGTTAAAGTGGCCGTGGCTGCTAAATGGAACTTTGGTGGAAAAGAAATAAATTTACAAGAACTTCTTGATTCAATTTTACCTGGGCTTTTACCCCTCCTCTTAACACTTGGTTTCTTATGGGCATTACTTAAATATCAAAAAGCTATCTACTGGTTAATCCTCCTTTGCTTTATGGTAGGATTAGCTGGTAAATTCTTGGGGGTTTTTTAGGTGGCAATTATGGATAAAAAAAACGTACTGGAATCTATTAAGAATGGATTGATAGTTTCGTGCCAGGCTAGAAGGGGATGGCCGATGTATGGGGCGGAAATCATGGGCGCATTAAGCAAGGCTGCAGAAAAGGGAGGCGCAGTTGGTATTAGGGCTAACGGGCCAGAAAATATTAAAGCGATTAAAAAGGTAACAAAATTGCCTGTATTAGGTATTCACAAGCAATGGACCGAAGAATGTGAAGTATATATTACTCCTACCTATGAAAGTGCTATAAGCATTATTGAGGCTGGAGCGTCAATCGTAGCATTAGACGGGACTCAACGAAAGCGCCCTAATGGAGAAACGTTAGAAAGAATCATAGGTAAAATCAATAGTGAGCATCCCAATATTTTAGTAATGGCAGATTGTGCGACTTATGAAGAGGGACTAATCGCAGAAAAATTCGGTGCTGATATAATATCAACCACATTGTGTGGGTATACAGAGGAAACAAAATACGTGAAGGAGGTTGATTATGACCTTATTCGAAAACTCTCTTCTGCCTTAAATATCCCCATCTTCGCTGAAGGGCATATTCATACGAAAGATCATGCTAGAAAAGCTATTGAAAGTGGTGCTTTTGCAGTCGTAGTAGGAACGGCCATTACTCGCCCGGAAATTATCACAAAAAGGTTTGTAGATGAGTTAAACCTGTTGGTTGGTAAATAGAAGTTTCAATATATATTTAGAGTATTTTTTTAAGCTGAACAGTTGGTTCCTAGGATTGACTGCCGTTGATTAGATTTGTACCATCATTTGGCATCTGCTACAGATCAACACTTTCTTTTTCAGGATAAACAAAAAAAGAGCACTCAATGAATGTTTATACATTTATCTGGTGCTCTTTTTTGTATTTAATCATCCCTTTTTACATATGCAAATCTGAATTGCTTATGAATTAATACATATGTCTTGATGATTGTATGTGTGATATGGATGAGGGCAAATGGCGGTATGGTGCTATTCATACAATATCCTCAAAGCTGGCATGAAAGTTGCTTAATAAGTAATAAGAATAAAAGAGAGGTGCTAAAATGACAGAGAAAATTAAGGTTATTGAAAAACGTCAATTGGATAATCCATTGCAAGAATTCCAGGATATCTTAAAAGAAGCGATTCATGTTTTGGACTATCCAGAGCAGGTTTTTGATTTTCTGAAAGCGCCAATGCGTTTTCTGGAAGTCTGTATTCCTATTCAAATGGATAATGGCGAGACAAGGATGTTTCAAGGGTATCGTGCTCAACATAATGATGCAGCCGGCCCAACGAAAGGGGGAATCCGGTTTCACCCGGATGTCACTCCTGAAGAAGTTAAGGCATTGGCCGGATGGATGAGCTTGAAATGCGGAATAACCGATCTTCCATACGGAGGGGCAAAAGGCGGCATTGTGTGTGATCCCAGACAGATGAGTTCATCTGAGCTTGAACGATTAAGCAGAGGGTATGTCAGGGCAGTAAGTCAAATAGTGGGCCCTACAAAAGATATCCCGGCACCAGATATGTATACGAATTCACAAATCATGGCCTGGATGCTGGATGAATATGATCACATCAGGGAATTCGATTCACCTGGCTTCATTACAGGAAAGCCTCTGAGATTAGGAGGATCGAAGGGCAGGGAAAAAGCCACTTCCAAGGGCGTATTATATACACTTCAAATGATTTGTGATTTAAAGGGGATTCCTATTGAAGGCATGCGGGTAATCATCCAGGGATTCGGGAATGTTGGCAGTCATTTAGCATTGTATTTACATGAAATGGGGGCTAAGGTTGTCGGAATAGCGGATGAACTTGGAGGTTTATATGATCCGAATGGATTGGACATTCCTTACCTTTTGGATAACAGGGACTCTTTTGGGGTCGTTTCGAACTTATACAAAGATTCATTATCCAATCAAGAATTATTGGAAAAAGAGTGTGATGTGCTGATCCCCGCAGCCATTAGCGGAGTGGTGAATAAGGATAATGCAAAACGACTAAAATGTGAAATCCTGATTGAAGCAGCAAATGGGCCGACGACAAAGGAAGCGATCAAGATTCTCGATGATAAAGGTATAGTGCTAGTCCCGGATATTTTGGCGAATTCAGGAGGTGTGATAGTCTCGTATTTTGAATGGTGCCAGAACAACCAAGGTTATTACTGGACGGAAGAGCTTGTAGATGAACGATTGAAGGAAAAGATAACGGCCAGCTTTTTGAATGTCTACCATACTTCACAAAAATATTCCGTGAACATGAAAGTGGCTGCTTATATTGAAGGGATTCGCAAAATAGCGGAAGCATCCCAGCTTCGGGGGTGGATCAGGTTCTGAACGAATTATGGTTTACAAGAAAGGAGGCAATCCGTTGAATTTTGATATTCTTTCCGAAAATAAAGAAAACCAGGCTATTCATCATTATTGCTTATTGTCACAAGATTATAGATATGATGTAACCATTGTATATTCGGCCCAGTTTTTCGGTAAAGCAATGGTGACTTCCATGCAAAGCGGAAGAATGATCCTGCTTTGTGCCAATGATATTAATTTGGATCAGTACTGGGCTCCGACCCTTGGCATTGAACAAGAAGATATATCTGAGTTCCAAAACTTTCTTAGGTTAGTTTTACAAACCCCATTTCATTTTGAAGAATACTGAAGGAAGGAATGATGTAAATGTACGTTGATGTGATTCTTAGCCCTTGTGATGGCAGGGTTGAAAAAATTTCAATATCCAAAAATTCAAGATTTTACGAATGGGAACAATTATTTCAGATTAAGAAGGCAGATGGAAGTGTGGAAATCATTGATATTGGTGTCAGCGGGAAAATTGAAACTTTGGAGGTATTGGAGGGCGAACCCGTGGTGGCCGGCGAGGTCCTCGCCTATTTTAAAGAAGATTTATTTGTGACCGGCAGCGATTAATATAAAGCGAAAAGAAGATGAAATGATTCATCTTCTTTTTTGGCTTATTCGATAATCCTCCACTGCTCTCTTATTTTCATGGTCCCCTATACCCCAATTTTGCAGAAACCCGAGTGCCAGTTTCCATCACATTCTTAATGAGGAAATCTAGTCTATCATCTGTCAGGTTAAAGCTGACAAAGCCAATGCTCACCGCACCGTGAACTTCCCCAAAATGGTTCAATATCGGCACGGCAACAGAACATGTACCCTCTGTTCTTTCACTGTGACTGATTCCATGTCCCTTCTTTTTAGTCTCTTGCAATATATCCCAAAAAGCTGCTCTTTCTTGAGTTGGCAGAAGAGCATCTACGATTTTTTTCGTTTGATTATATGGCATATAGGCGAGCATCGCTTTATTGGCAGCCCCGATATGCATAGGTACACGTGAGCCAAGCTGGTCATAAACCCGGATTTGGCTTTTTTCACTGTCGATTCTTTCGATAACGAGTGATTCCATACCGATTGGTTGGCTTAGATAGACGCTTTCCTCCACTTTGTTCATCAGCCTTTCGAGTTCAGGCCTTATTTGACTAATGTAATCCATTTTGTCATACATGCGTAAACCATATTCGAGCCAAATATTCCCCAAACCATATTGTTTGGATTGCCCGTCCTGTTGAATTAATCCATGCAAGGACATTGCCTTTAACAAACGATGCATGGAGCTGACAGGAAGATCACATTCTTGGGAAAGTTCCGTAATTGACAGCCAGTTTTCCGAAGAATTGGATACCAGCACCTTTATAACGTTCATGGCGCGGTCAATTGATTGCATATACAAACCACCTATCTTTCCATACAAGTTAAATAAAAAGTTAATTTATTTGAAAATTTAAAACATATTGACATTATACCAAAACAAAATTTATAATAAAAGAAAAATTCCTATTAGCGGAAACGTTTTCCACTATGCGGAAAAGGAGGGGGAGGCAGTGACATTTTGTTCGTCCATGTACAAACCATTGGAACGTGTCATTGTAAAACATCCGAAAGAAGCTTTTATTAGTCAAGAGCATTTAAGCCAAACATGGGAGAACTTCAATTTTTTGGAAGAGCCAGATTTCAACGAAGCGCTAACGGAGTATGGTGACTTTATATCCATTTTGGAGAAATATGTCCCAAACATCGATTATTTGCCAGCATCTTCGGTAGTTGGCATTGACTCCTTATATGCGCATGACCCAGTCAAATTCACTAGCCAAGGGGCCATTATTTTAAAGTCGGGGAAAGAATCGAGGCAGCCTGAAGCGACTGTATACAAGGAATACTGTAAGGAAAAGAACATCCCGATCATTGGATATTTAGCGGGTGATGCGGTCGCGGATGGCGGTGATATCGTTTGGCTTGATGATAAGACCTTGGTTGTCGGGCATGGTTATCGTACAAACGCTGAAGCCATTCGGCAATTAAAGGAAATGACCGCACATCTTGTGGATGAATTCATCGTAGTTCAGCTTCCGCATGATCAAGGAGAGGCAGAGTGTCTCCATCTCATGTCTTTCATCAGCATGGTCGACCATGATTTAGCGGTAGTTCATTCCCGCCTTATGCCTGTCTTTTTCAGAAAACTGCTTATTGAACGAGGCATTCAGCTTATCGAAGTGCCGATTGATGAGTACTTGAACTTGGGTTGTAATGTGCTTGCCATTGCTCCGCGGGTTTGCGTGATACCTTCTGGTAACGCTTACACGAAGCAAAAGCTTATTGATGCGGGAGCGACAGTTTATGAGTACAAAGGAACTGAAATCAGTTTCAAGGGAACTGGAGGTCCTACCTGTTTAACCTGCCCGGTGGTGCGTACAAATATTGATGAAGGGGGATTGAAATGAGTCAATTACTATGGGGTACTCCAGAAACGCTCCGTGCTTTGTTGTGTGAACTTGTTAGCTGGGAAAGCCGGACTCTTACACCAGGGGAGCGAACGTTCCCTTATAAAGTGCAAGAGAAATTAAGGGAGCTTGATTATTTTAAAAGGAACCCGGCACACTTATCGCTTCACGAGGCAGATTTAGGAAGGAATTTTGTCAATGCCTTTTATAAACATCCCGATAGCAAGGAGACCGTAGTATTAATTAGCCATTTTGATACGGTTCATACTGAAGAATACGGTGACCTTGAGTCTCTTGCATTTCAACCAGAGGAGCTCACGAAAAAACTTCATGATAGGAAAGATGATCTGCCGGAAGAAGCGCGCATTGATCTGGAATCAGGAAAGTACTTGTTTGGTAGAGGAACGATGGATATGAAAATGGGGCTTGCCCTTCATATGGCTATCATCGAAAAGGCAAGCATCGAACAATGGCCGATCAATCTCCTGCTGTTAACGGTCCCGGATGAGGAAGTGAATTCTGCGGGAATGAGGGCTGCAGTTAAAGAACTTGTGGCTTTACGTGATAAATATGACCTTTCCTATAAAATGTTTTTTAATAGTGAACCGTCCTTTTCACAGAAACCGGGTGATAATAATCATTATATTTATTCCGGAACTTTGGGGAAAATCATGCCCGCTGCCCTTTTTTATGGGAAAGAAACTCATGTAGGCGAGCCATTAAAGGGCATAACCGCTAACTATATAGCCTCGTTTCTCACGCAGCTCATGGAGTGGAACACTCTTTTTCTGGAAAGTGACCTTGGCGAGGAAACACCTTTACCAGTATCGCTTCAGCAAAAAGATCTAAAACTACAATATTCAACACAGACACCTTATCGGGCAGCCGCGCTTTATAATGTGTTCATCATGAAAAGAACAGCTGCAGAAATAATGGATTTATTCGAGCAGGTTGCGAACGAAGCAGCGATGAAATGCAATGAATCTTATAAAGAACTTTGTCTGCGTGAACAAATTGAAGGTGTAGGCGAAGTACAAGTATTGCGCTACGAAAAGTTACTTTCATATGCCGAGGGCAAATTTGGCGGGAGTTTTGTTCAGCAAATAAAGAGTGAAGTTAAAGGAAACAAGGATTTGGATGAACGGGAAAAATCAGTGCGGATCGCTGAAAAATTGATGATACAATGTCAGGAGCTTTCACCCGCCATTGTATTGCTGTTCGCACCGCCATATTATCCAGCCGTCAATTCGTCCGATGATCCGCTTATCATCGAATCTGTGAAATTAATGAAGGAAACGGCCAGAAAGTTTGATGAAGAAGTCAGACAAATTCATTATTTTAATGGCCTTTGCGATTTAAGCTATGTTCAATATACTGATGACTCTGACGGCTGGACGGCTTTTGAAAAAAATACACCAGTCTGGGGCGATACTTACAGCATTCCTTTTGCCGATATGCAAAAACTTCAGGCACCCGTACTTAATGTGGGGCCATTCGGCAAGGATGCCCATCAGCGTACTGAGCGCCTTCACATCGATAGCGCCTTTGTCCATACGCCCGTTTTGCTTGAGAAGTTAATAATGAGTATGTTTAAGTGTTTGGTTGAGAAGTGATGGTCCGACAGGAAAACTGGATTAATAGTATTAAACTTTAACTGGGGGTTTTAATATGAATGACCTGCCTAATGGTCCAATCACTTCCGAGCCGCTTAATCAGAATAATAAGCCACTTAACCAACTAACGGAGTTACCGGAAAAAGGGATAAATCCTTTTGTATTAATGTTTATCGTAATTGTGATAGTGACGGTTCTAACCTATATCTTACCCGCAGGCCAATATGAAAGAATTGAAAAGGATGGCCGAAGTGTAGTCGATCCCACTTCTTTTGAATTCGTAGAATCAACACCTGTGGGATTATTGGAAATGTTCAGCAGCATTCACGCAGGGATGATTGAAGGAGCGTCAATTATCTTGTTCGTCTTTTTGTTTGGCGGAGCACTGGGAATCATGCAGGCAACAGGGGCACTGGATTCTTTCATTAAGTTTGTGGCTGTCCGATTCGGAACAAAAGAAAAATTGCTTATTCCGTTGATGGTATTAATCTTCGCATCATTAGGGACACTGATCGGCTCTGCTGAAGATGCTTTAGTTTATATCGCCATCATTGTTCCGATGACGATCGCATTAGGGTTTGATGCACTTACTGGTTTTGCGATCGTCATCCTTGGAACTTTGGCGACTGGATTCATTTCGGGCATTACGAACCCATTTAATGTTGGAGTTGCCCAAAGCATTGCAGAATTGCCCATGTATTCGGGAATGGGATTGCGGATCGCTCTTCTTGCAGTGTTTTATGTCGTTACAGTATTGTACATCTATTTCCATGCAATGAAGGTAAAAAGAAACCCTGAACTGGGGGAGTATGGGAAATTCAGGCGTGAAGAACATGGACAACTTGATAAAAACTTTAGGATGAGCAAAAGACATAACGCTGCTTTAATTATTTTATTGGTGAATTTCATCCTATTAGTCTATGGAGTTATTAAATTAGGATGGTATATAAGTGAAATTGGCGGCTTGTTTTTATTAAGCGGGATCATAATGGGCCTAATCGGAGGCTTGACTCCGTCCAAGATGGCTAATGGTTTTATTTCAGGAGCAGGCGATATGGTTTCCGGGGCATTGATAATAGGTGTTGCTCAGACAATCTTGGTCATCATTACAAGTGGCGGTTTGCTTGATACCATTTTATATTATGCTGCAGGATTGGTTGAGCAGCTTCCTCCCGCCATAAATGCAATCGGAATGTTCATTGTCCAATTATTCCTTAACTTCATTGTTCCATCAGGAAGCGGACAAGCAGCATTGACGATGCCGATCATGGCTCCATTAGCGGATTTAATGGGTGTGACAAGACAAACGGCAGTTTTAGCTTTCCAATTAGGGGATGGGATTTCGAATATGATATTCCCTACTTCTGGAGTGCTATTGGCTGGACTGGCAGTGGCAGGCATATCATTTACGAAATGGGTAAAATGGGTATTTCCCTTTCTTTTGATTCAGGTTGCCGTAGCGATTATCTTTTTGATCACTGCTCAAAGCATACAGTATGGCCCTTTTTAAAGATCTAAAAAATCTGAATATTGGCACTACAAGGAGGCGTTTATGATGAAGACAATACAGGAGACAGTTGTGGATGAAGTGATTTCATGGAGACGTCATTTTCATGAAAATCCGGAGCTCTCGTATCAGGAGCACCAGACTTCCGAATTCATCTATAGGAAATTAAAAACCTTTACAGGATTAGAAGTGACGAGACCTACCGAAACGAGTGTTTTAGCGGTTCTCAAAGGCGCAAAAAAATCACCCCGAAAATCGTATACCATTTCCTTTCGTGCAGATATTGATGCACTCCCGATTGAAGAGGAGGCAGATATTGAATATAAATCAAAAAATCCAGGGGTTATGCATGCATGCGGACATGATGCACATGCTGCGATGTTATTAGGTGCTGCAAAAGTCCTCTCCGGGAAAAAAGAAGAGATTAATGGAGAAATCAGGTTTATTTTCCAACACGCCGAAGAGGTTCTGCCAGGAGGAGCTCAGGAATTGGTGAAAAAAGGGGTCATGGAAGGAGTGGATTATGCATTTGCACTGCATGTTACTCCTTATGAACGAACAGGAACCATATGTTTAAGGGAAGGGGTATTCTGTGCAGCAGCCGATGATTTTGAAATTAAAATCATTGGGCAGGGCGGTCATGCGTCGACTCCGGAATTAACGGTAGATCCGCTTATCATTGGTGCAGAAATAACGACGAATATTCAACATATCGTTTCCAGAAAAATTTCAGCTCTTAGGACACCTGTCATTTCAGTCACCCAGTTCCATTCCGGAAGTGCGCTGAATGTCATACCTGAATATGCAGAAATCGGCGGTACCATTCGATCCTTGGACTCTGATAGCCGAGTGAAAGCAAGGGAGTATCTAGAGCAAATCGTTAAGGGGATTTCAGAAACGCATGGGGCAAAATGTGAAGTCACTTGGTATTTAGGGTATCCAGCGGTGGTGAATGATAAAGCTGCCGTTGATATTTCAAGAACGGTCATGGAAGGTATTTTTGAGGAAAATAATATCATCCAGGTTGATGATCCCATGTTTGGGACAGAAGATTTCTCGGCTTTTTCCGAAATCGTTCCCTCTTCCATGCAATTTCTAGGCGTCCATGATAATGAATTTGGAAAAGCTTATCCTTTGCACCATCCTAAATTTAAAGTCGATGAGAAGGCTTTAGGGTATGGAGTAAGATATTTTGTAGGAATAGCGGATAACTTATGCGGTCATCAAAATAATTGAGAAAGCATGGGCTAAGAAGAGACACCCCTTATAGTTAAGAAAGGCTTTCGGTTGTCTCTTCTCTCTACCATGCCTATATATCTATAATTTCCGCTTCTGGAATAAACGAAACTCCATTTAAAGTACGGCAGGAGCATAAAGGTATTCCACATTATAAAAAGATAAACTACCTATTTAGGAGGAATATATATGTTTAATCACGCGATTGTAAGAAAGATTGGAAAAAGTTTTGTAAATGGCTTAACAACATCGGATTTAGGAAACCCGAATTATGAAAAAGCGCTTGTACAACACGAGGCTTATGTAGAAGCATTAAAACAATGCGGTGTGAAAGTGACCGTTCTCGAATCGGATGAGAGGTATCCTGATTCCACGTTTGTGGAAGATACCGCGGTGTTGACGCCAAAATGTGCCCTTGTAACCAATCCTGGAGCAGAAAGCCGGAATGGTGAAATTAATGAAATGAAAGAAGTTTTAAAGGACTTTTATGACACAATCGAATATATTCAATCTCCAGGTATGTTAGATGGCGGGGATGTAATGCAAGTTGAGGATCACTTCTATGTTGGCCTTTCAACCAGAACGAATGAAGCCGGTGCTCTGCAGTTCAAAGATATTATGGGGAAATATGGATATGATACGACCATCATTCCCCTTAAGAAATTCTTTCATTTAAAAACGGGTGTCAATTACCTGGGAGACAATAATTTATTAGTGGCAGGGGAATTCATTAATCACGAGGCTTTTTCCAGCTTCAATCAAATAACCGTAAAACAGGAAGAAGAATATTCCGGTAACTGCGTCAGAATGAACGACTGCGTTATTATCCCTAGAGGATTTGAGGGTACAAAGAAAAAAATTGAAGAATTGGGATACACAGTGATTGAAGTGGAAATGTCGGAATTTCAAAAACAAGATGGCGGCCTGAGTTGTCTTTCATTGAGGTTCTAAGATGGTTTTTGGGAGAAGGCATATGCTTACTAGATAAAATAAGGACGTGATTATATGGGGTATGGACTGGAGAATAATGATCAGCTGCAACGCTCAATGAAAAGACGCCATTTATTTATGCTTTCACTCGGCGGCGTTATTGGTACAGGCCTTTTTTTAAATGCTGGCTATACAATTAACCAAGCGGGGGCAGGAGGAGCCCTGATCGGTTATCTAGCAGGCGGTCTTATTTTGTATATGGTCATGGTCTGCCTTGGAGAGCTGGCCGTTCATATGCCGGTTACAGGATCATTCCAAAAATATGCTGCCGAATATATTGGGCCTTCCGCTGGTTTCTCTCTAGGATGGATGTATTTCGTAGGCTCAGCCGCAACTGCAGGAGTTGAGTTTACGGCAGCAGGAATATTGATGAAACAATGGTTCCCCCATAGTCCTACCTGGATTTGGTGTGCTTTGTTCATAGTGCTTTTATTTACATTGAATGCATTAACGACAAGAGGTTTTGCAGAGGCGGAATATTGGTTCGCTGGAATAAAAATCGTTGCAGTGATTTTGTTTATCTTGATTGGAATCGCTGGTATCTTTGGTTTTGTCTCTTTATCTGATCGTCCAACCCCATTCTTCGAGAATTTGGCACCTTCTGGTCTATTTCCAGCTGGCGGCATTACAATTATCTTTGTGACAATGATGAATGTAATATTTTCTTATCAAGGCTCAGAACTTATAGGAATAGCGGCAGGTGAAAGTGAAAAACCTGAAGAAAACATTCCTAAAGCCATTCGAAACGTACTATTTAGAATCATTGTTTTTTACATTTCATCCATTATCATCCTTTCCGCCATATTCCCTTCTTCGGAATTAGGTTTATTGGAAAGTCCTTTTGTAACTTTGATGAAGATAGCGGGGATTCCTTATGCAGCAGGTATCATGAATTTCATTATATTAACAGCCATTCTTTCAGTGGGGAATTCATGTCTTTATGCATCTACAAGGTTGCTTTGGTCGATGGCCCATGATGGGATGGCACCAAAAGTGTTTGGTCTATTATCCAAAAGGAAAGTGCCCTTGAATGCCCTTCTATTTACAATATGCTTTTCGCTTCTCTCGTTATTGACTAGCTTCATTGCTGCGGATACTGTGTTCGTGATACTAATGTCCATAGCGGGTATCTCCGTCACGATTTCATGGATGGGAATTGCTTTATCGCAATATATGTTTAGAAAGAAATTTATTAAAGCGGGTGGCAAAACGGAAGACTTACAATACATAGTACCGTTTTACCCATTCGTCCCGTTGTTTTGTTTAGGCTTTTGTTCGCTGATTCTAGTATTCCTTGCCTTTGACCCCACTCAAAGAGTTGGACTGTTTTATGGAATAGGATTTTTGGTAGCCTGTATATTATTCTATAAATTTAAATTGGCTAAGAAAGCAGAATCGAACACGAACTTGGAAAATGAAAAAATATTGTAATAGAGTCCCTATAATGATTGCCCGTTCGTATAAAAGGTTAGCCAGTTATTACTGGTTGACCTTTTTTTAATCTTGTAGCTGCGGTCACTTGATGATTATTTACTGAATCGGGAGGGGAATACTGCATTTTGACGAAATAGAAGGAATATCATATTACGAAAATAGGAAGGAGGAATGGAAATGTCTGATAACAAAGTGACTAATAACATGACAACGAGTATTGAGGGGCGGGATCTCGTCATGGAGCGTAAATTTGACGGGCAGCGGGATCTTGTTTTTAAAGCATTTTCAAATTCTGAGCATTTGGCTGGATGGTGGGGACCGAGTGGATGGCAAACGGAAAATCGGGAGTTTAATTTTAAGCCTGACGGCGTATGGCATTATTGCATGCGGTGCACAGATGAAAACCAAGGTGAATTTTATGGCCAAGAATCTTGGGGGAAAGCTGTTTATCAAGAAATAATCGTACCCGAGAAGATTGTCTTAACGGACATGTTTGCAGATGAAGGAGGCAACGCAGCCGACGGTATGCCAGTTACACTGGTAACTTTGACGTTTGTTGAACACGAGGGTAAGACAAAACTCATCATGCGTTCTCGATTCGCTTCAGCCGAGGGGCTTCAGCAAGTAATGGGAATGGGTATAGTCCAAGGATGTGCCTCACAATTTTATCGCCTCGACGACCTTCTGGAAAGCTTCAGGAGCCGTGGTAAAAAGGTATAGGTGCTATTTAACAACTCCGTGTCATATGAACTGAACATATGCGATTCTTACTTAAGCAGGATCGCTTTTTTATTATGCAGCTAAGGACAATGAAGCATGTGGGTAGAAGGAAAAGAAAACTTAAAAATGGGGGAAGTAATGAAAATCAATCACATAAATTTAACTGTTAATGATGTTACAGCTTCAGTGAGTTTTTAGAAACATACTTTGGATTGACATGTGCAGGAAGCAGGGGAGATGGGTTCGCTGCAATGAAAGATGATGATGGTTCCATAGTGACTCTGATGAAAGGAAGCAATGTACAATACCCCAAAACTTTTCATGTTGGATTCATACAAGAAAATGAAGAACAAGTTAACAGGATCAATCAGCGGTTGAAGGAGGATGGATTCAAGGTAAAACCTCCACAACATTTACACGGATATACTTTCTACGTAGAAGCACCCGGAGGATTTAACGTTGAAGTACTGTGTTAAAAGTATATGGAGATGAAATGCCGTTTTCTAAAGATGAATTAGGTGGAGAAATGAAAAAGATGGTAGTAAAAGTGCTAAAAATGCTGGATTTACACAAAATATTACTGCAATGGAAATGCAAGAATTTGTTCAAAATCAATTGATGGAAAAAAATGAAAATACCTACATTTATTGCAAACTAGGGAAATTCCAAAATTGGAGTGATGGAAGTAATCATGCTCCAGAAATCCACCAAGCATCTCTGAGATACTAGATTTTAAAAAGATCTTCAATGTATTCTTGAATCATTTTACTAAACGATAATTATACGAATTTTAGGGCAATACTACTTAGGAAATTGTAGTATTGCCCTTAGTTTTTCACAACTGATGGTATTGACAATGAAGTGAGAAAATCAGGAATGAAGGGGCTTGACAAGTATTTTATGAAATTACATCCTACCGGGGAGACGTTAAGGTGGTAAATCGGACTTTGTTTTCGCAAACCAAATTCATTCATGATAAGATAAATAAAATCAAATACTAATAAGGCGGGGTGGAGCCAATCAATTCTGGCTCCTCCCTGCTTTTTTTGCCCACCCGATATTTGGAGGTTTTATTTTGAATGTTATCGTAAATAAATTTAAAAAAATGGGATACAAGCAGGTTTCTTTGTACGCCGTCATAGCACTTTGTTTTGTCTTGTCTGTTATCTTTGTTCATCACAATTATTCATTCTATGAACGACCAATAGCCAAAGTCATCAAAACAAATCTGGAAAATACAACTGAATTGAATGATATGTATCAAAATGAAGATCGACTATTTACCCAGAGTATAATAGCGGAAATACAAAATGGAGAAGAAAAAGGAAAGCTAATTCATTTAAAAAATGAATATTCCTCATCCGGAGCTTTTGATCAAGAATATCGAGTTGGAAATGATTTATTTGTTTCGATTGATACGAAGACTAAAGAAAATTCAGAGTTAACTGGAACAATAAAAGACGTAAAACGTGATAAATTTGTGTTGATTGTAGCATGGGTTTTTATCTTTACATTACTTATCGTTGGAAAAAAACAAGGCCTGCTTTCAATTATTAGTTTGGCAGTCAATGCCATATTATTGTCATATGCATTAGATTTTTATTTGAATACATCAAACATTGGTTTGGTTTTGATTTGCAGTATAAGTATCATACTATTTACGGTCTTTTCTCTTTTACTCGTTAATGGTTTTAATGAAAAAACCTATGCAGCGGTGATTGCGACACTGTTAGGGACTTTTTTATCGCTGTTCATTGCTTATCTTGTTATGTGGTTAACTTCCGAAAAGGGCCTTCGATATGAAGAGATGCAATTTATCACTCGTCCTTATAAAATGGTGTTTTTGGCAGGGTTATTTATCGGTTCTTTAGGAGCTGTAATGGATATAGCCATTACCATGTCTTCTTCGATTTTCGGGTTGTATGAAAAGAATAACCACATATCAGTAAAAGCACTTAAAACTTCAGGATTAGAGATTGGAAAAGACATTATGGGGACCATGACAAATATTTTGTTTTTTGCCTATATAAGTGGTTCCATTCCTATGATTATTTTGTATTTGAAAAATAATTCTGCATTGGGATTTACCCTTTCCATGAACCTAACATTGGAATTGGCCCGTGCTCTTGCAGGTGGTATCGGAATTGTGTTAACTATCCCGATCGGTCTATATGTCTCTATTTTTTTCATTAATCGAAAGAGGGAAAGATAATGAATGTATTAGTGTTGCTAGCGTTTATACTATTTATATTAATGATCTTGATTGGCGGAAAAAAAGGGGCACGTTCATTTTTTGCTTTGTTCCTAAACTTTGGTGTGTTACTTTTCACCATCATTTTTATGACCAATCCATATATTGATCCGTATATCGTAACATTGATTGCATGTACGGTGATTAGTTATATTAATTTATTTTTCATTAACGAAGTGAACAGTACAACAAAAACAGCATTCATTTCTACTATTATCACGATTGTTATTGTACTCTTTTTTATTGTCATTGTGACGGAAAATGCGATGATACAAGGTTTCGGTGAAGAAGAAATAGAAGAGCTTAGCATCTTTTCCCTTTATATTGGGGTGGATTTTGTTAAAATTGGAGCTTCAGTAATTATTATGAGTACTATTGGCGCGATTATCGATACAGCCATGGCCATTGCATCTCCCATGCGAGAAATGTATCATCACCATCCATCCATTAGCAAGAAGGAATTATTCACATTTGGATTGAGTATTGGGCGGGATATTTTAGGGACATCTACGAATACACTATTTTTTGCTTTCTTTGGAGGCTATTTGGCATTGCTTATATGGTTTAAAGATTTATCCTATTCTGTTGGAGAAATAGTAAACTCAAAAATATTCAGTGCTGAAATGATCACAATATTTTGTGCTGGAACAGGAGTAGCCCTGATAATTCCTATTACAGCCTTGATAACTGCTTATTTTTTGGTGAAAAAAGGAGAAAATAAAGAGAAAGTTATATAGGTTTCATGGCAAAAAAGCTTATGGGCACTCATTTGTATAATCGGAATAAGTCTTTGGTTTTTTGCAAATGATTATCCATATTCTTCTCCATACGCTTAACCGTTTCATTTTTGAGGGCGGTTGGTGAAGGAACAAGATGCCATATTGCCTATATATGCTTACTGCCATTTTAATTCCTTCATAACGTTCATGATGTATATACGGTTTGATAATAACGAAAAAGCTGACTGCAGAAGCCCGTTCAAAACGGCTCCTGTAATCAGCTTTTCTCTTTTTACCCAGGGCTCCAATTCGATAATGGGACTGCATGCCGAAATCAAACATGTATGTTTAGTTGTTTACGGAGACGCTGCATTTCTGAATTGAAATAGGCTTTGCTGTAATCACATCCGACAATAGCTACGATATTGCCTTCATCATCGATGATTGGCGCAAAGCTTGTTTTCCACTCACCGTACCTGTCTTCGTATATGGGAGTAACACCCGCTTTACCATTAAACGCTTGGTAAGCGACATTGACCATTTCCGGGGGACCCATATATTCTTCCCCCGGTTCAATTACAAAGCCTTTGTCTGCAACGAGGTGAATCAGACGTCCATCCTCCGTCATGATAAATATAAAGACCCATTCAATTACGCCTTCCTTTTCTTGAATCATGGTAAGTTTTTGTTTTAATTTCTGGGAATAGGAAGGTTGACGGTTCATATTTTTTTGTAGACTGATTACCTCTTCAGCTGGAATGATAGCTGCGGTTACAACGGCAATGGATCGAAGCCGCTGGTTTATTTGTTCTTCTAAAATGGCCCGTTTATCCACTGGTGAAAAGCTTGCCTCTTCCATTTTATTTCGTAATTTTTTATATTTCCTGCTCATCGTCGGCTGGCTGACTTCCAATACCTTTGCCGCCAGTTTCAATGATTTATATTGTTCCATCGCCATGTTGATGAGTTGTTCTTCCACAAGGTCAACTGCTTCCTGCAAAGGCATTAGGAAATCGATGACGGGTAGTGAAGGGGGGTTGGGCTCTTTAAATGGAAGCACCTCTTTAACCAAAGCAACATCCACTTCCGGTATTCCGCTAGTAATCACAAGTCTTTCAACTGTATTTTCAAGTTCTCGCACGTTACCGGGCCATTGATAGATGCAAAGCAAGTCGATTGCATCCGGGGTGAACGCTACCTTTCGATTGTACAGTGTATTGTACTTTTGTAAAAAAAACTGAACCAGGTGGGGAATCTCATCCACACGATTTCTTAGCGGCGGAAGATGGATAGGCACGACATGAAGACGATAATATAAGTCTTCTCGGAATTCACCTTTTTTCACCATTTTTTCGAGCGATTTATTTGTTGCGGCAATCACTTGAATGTCAACAGGGTGTGAGGTCGAACTTCCAATTGGTGTGACGACTCGTTCCTGAAGGACACGAAGCAGTTTTACCTGTACGTTCAGCGGTAACTCGCCCACTTCATCCAAAAATAAGATACCTTTATGGGCCAGTGTGAATTTTCCCTTGGCGCCTTCTTTCCGTGCGCTGGTAAAAGCCCCTTCTACATAGCCAAACAGTTCGCTTTCTATCAGGTTTTCCGGAATGGCGCCGCAATTGACAGGTATAAATGGTCCGTCGCTTCTATTACCCATATTATGTATGGCCCTGGCTGCTATTTCCTTTCCTACACCGGATTCCCCCAATAAAAGGACGGTTGCGCTGACATCACAAACCATTTGCATTTTATGCAGAACATCGAGCATCGGTTTACTGCGGATCACAAATGGAAAAGTTGGCTTTTTCGATTCCAATAATGGTCCCGATTGCCCCCTTGATGTATCTGGATATGAGTCTTTAATTTCTTTGTAAGCCCAGACCCATGCCCCGGATTCAATCGGGTATGCCGTCATCAGCAGCTCATGCCCCTGCCATGAGGACTGCATGAAAGATCTTTTCTCATTTTTGCCCATTATCTCTTCTGCCAAGCTTGTAGAAAATAAATCTTGTTCAACATCCTTGATGGAACCACCGACAATAGCGGATTTGATTGTATGGAATAAGGTATTCCCTGTTCCGGTCGATTTCATGATGGTGCCATTTTTATCTGTCACAATAAGCTGGTCGTAAATAGACAAGAGTGCAGAGGTGAAGTGATCCATTTATGTCTACCTGCCTTTCATTTAACTTACTAGTTTCATATTACAGAAATTTCACAATTGTTCAATAGTTTCAGAAATGAATATTCTTCCTATTGAAAACCCTGTTAGCATAGTGCTTTCTGATTGGCATGGTTATTGCAATAAGTAAAGAGAAGGGACTAGAAAGCATGATTGCAAAGGAGGGAGAAGCGATTTTGAATAAAGAGAATCAGTTCCAACAGAATATCAATTCTGAAGATCCCTTTATTAAAAATCTATATTCAGATTTGAATGAGCGGATCAATGCGTATGAGCAGGAAGATGCCGTGAAAATCGAAAAAATGAAATGGAGTGATGCGTCAGGTTCTATTTTTTTCATGATTTTAATCATCGCCTACCTAATCTATACACTTGTCTGAAATGTTGTTTAGATCACCAAGAACAATGACAGCCTTATTCCAAGCCATACAATCATTATTTTAATAGTTGGGAGAGAAGCGTGTGAGCAAAGAGAATTCCTCCATTTCAAAGGATGTGGCCTTTGGGTTCTTACCGGCAAGTAAAAACGACCGGATTTTTAACCTACGGGATTTAATTTTAGTTCAAGTTGTTATTGGCCTCTCATCTTTTGGGCTATTAACTGGTGGATATACAGGTACAATGCTTGACGCGAAACAGTCACTTGCAGCGATTTTATTCGGTAACGCCTTCCCTATGCTGTTGATTGTTCCCATCACCCTTTATTTTGCGCGTTATGGCATAGACACTTTCGTAGGGTTTCGAAGTTCACTAGGGTATTTAGGATCCAATATCTTTTTCTTTGTTTTTCTTATTTTAACTCTCGGCTACATTTCCATTGCGCTCTTTATGTCCGGTCAGGCTTTGGCCGAGGCTGCTAATTGGATGGGGATGCCTGCCATTTTTTCAAGCCAGGCAATGGGGGCGCCGTTTTTCTCGATTTTACTCTTTATCTGTGCATTTCTTGTAACTGTGAGGGGACCGGTAGCGATACAAAAATATACCGCAGTGGCCGTGCCGGTTTTTATGGTTCTCATGTTTGGCCTTCTCGCAATTGTTTTGTTTGGACAGGGATTCACGAAAGTTGCCCATATACTTCCTTCTGAACCCTTTGAAACGACTTCTCGTTCATTCGCGACAGCCCTGGAATTAAATGTCGGTCTCGGCTTTTCATGGCTTCCGTATCTTGGCCAATACAGCCGTTTATCCAAAACAGAAGGAGGCGCATTTAAAGCGGGATTCTACAGCTATGGAATCATCGTCTGTATCGCTGCATTAGTTGGGGCCCTTGCTGCATTAGTCGCTGGTTCACTTAATCCTTCTGACTGGATGTTTTCCATCGCAGGAAGTTGGGGCGGCTTCATTGGCTTGATTTTACTTTCGGTAGGGAATGTCGGTGCAGCCATTTTTCTTATGTACTCACAAGCTGTCAGCTTTAAAACTGTATTCCCGAAAAAATCATGGATGATTGCGATGGGAACGACCGTACCGGCTATATTCTTACTTCTAAGCTCAACGTTCTACGATGCATTTGGTTCATTCATTGCTGTCATTTCTTTTATTATGGCTGTACTTGGAGGCATTGTCGTGGCAGATTACTTTTTTGTAAAGCGCCAACGCATTTCAATAAGGGATTTGTATGACACACAAGGCTCTTATACCTATTGGAAAGGCATTAACCCGTCTGCAGTTCTCACGGTGGTCATTGGAACGATCGTTTACTGGGCACTCTATAATCCATTGACTTTTGAAGCAAGTGATTTTTTCCTTTATACGGCTGCCGGAATTCCAACATACTTTGTCGCTTTAGTCACTTATTATGTTTCATCTAAATACATTTTCCGTTTCGAAGTTGACATGGAGCGTCCATCTGTTGAATTAAAGGAAGCTAAATGAAAAAATGCACTTTAAAGAATCTAGGGAACGAGAGGAGATTGTTCAATGTTTACACAAAGTTTAGATTTCAAAACAACTGATTTAGATACATTCCCATTTCCATTCACTTCAGGTAACTATCGCTATTCAAACGATTTGAAAAGACTCTCAAACATTAACTGTATTGAAGTTACACCAGAATACAAACTCCAAGTGGAAACGAAGCGTCGTCTCCTTCAAGAACAGCCGCATATTAGGTTTCAATCTTTTCCACACACAATGGAAATGCAATGGGAAGTATTGGAAATGCTGATCGACATGGCAGCTGATCGCTATCCGGAGCATTTCGAGGTCAGTAAAGATGGGGACAAATGGACTTTCAAGAACCACATTTTCGGGGAAACCGATTCATTCGTGTATGGCGATCCAAGCACGCTTCCATATGAGCCGCTTGATTATATTGGCCGCCATTTCCATAATGATTTTGTTTTAATGGTTCATCGCGATAGTAATTTCTATTTGGAAGTGGGGCAAGTTTCATACGCCGCACTCTTCTCAGCTAACTGGAATAAAGGCATGTCCTTTGATGAAATCCATGCACCTGTTCCATTTGTATCGCGGAAGGGCGATGAACTGGCAGAGCGCGTTCGCAAGTTTTTGTTATCCATCGAGCCAGGTAAGCCATGGACACGCATCAACTGGAACCTGATGGCTGACCGATGGGATGTCAACTATGAAACGATGGATGTCTGGGGACCGCAACGTTCTGAAATAACACCGGAAAATGCAGGTAAACTTGTTCGTTTGCGTGTTGAAGAACAAAAATTTTATCGCATGCCACGAAGCAACGCCATTCTATTTGTATTGAATACTCAATTCCTGCCACTAGAGGATTTGACATTGCGCCAGGAGTGGTTTGATCTGACATATAGCGTACTGCAGGATATTCCCGGACCAATGGCTGAATACAAAGGAATTGCCCCATTCCTTCCACAATCGGTCGAATATTTGAGGAGTATCGATGAAAAGAAAAAAGCGAAGATAAACAATAAGTAGGAGGATAGGGCCTTGTACAATAGTCCAGTATTGTTTGATAAATCCATTACGATTGTAAATAAATTTACCCCTCGGAATGAACGAAGAAAGTTTGTTGTCATTTCTGATCAAGCCGGATATGATCAGGCGAAAAGTTTCACTTCTGAAATCGAAGGTACAGTGCCTGTTGAATGTCTATCCATTAACGGAATGGAAGATAAAGAGGAGATTAAGAGACTCATCCTGTCACAAAAGATGGGCACCCAATTTTATATTGCGGCTGCATGGAACAATGCCGTGATGATCTTCTCGCTCGGAGTGGAGGCTGGCCTATCTGAAGCTGAGATCCAGACGTTGATTATCGGGCCTAAACGACGTTACGTATATTGCATGAAATGTTTCGAAGTGTCGGAAGTCGAAGAAGAAGCAGAAATTGCAGAATGTGACCATTGCAAAGCCAGTCTTGAAATAGGTCCTTTTTATTCAATCGTACGGGAAGGTTATATTGGTTACCCATACATCCCGATCGGAAAAGAAGAAGTAAGGAGCTGATCATCATGCGGGTAGTAGGAAATATTCAAATGAAAGTAAACAAGATCATTCAAGAAACTCCATTCGTGAAACAGTTCGAGTTGATTCCAGTTGATGGAAAGCCGTTGCCTGCATTTACAGGCGGTTCGCATTTGACCACTTACATGCCGGCTGGAGATAAGATTTTCGAGAGAGAGTACTCCCTTATCAGCAACCCAAGGGACCGCAATAAATATACAATAGCCATTCGACGTGATGAGGCATCACGCGGAGGTTCGGCTTTCTGGCATGATCAAGTAAAGGTAGATTCCAGGTTGGAAGTCAGTTTTCCTAAAAATAACTTCCCTCTCAGCTTTCGAGCTAAGCATCATGCTTTTTATGCAGCTGGAATCGGCATAACCCCATTTCTGGCAATGATGGAAGACATGGCCGCCGAAGGGCAAACCTTCGAACTCCATTATGCAGCACGCACTCCGGAGTTATGTGCTTTTTATGATCTGCTGAAAGCCAAATACCCTGATCAATGCACCTTTTATTTTTCGCAGGCAGAAGACAAACGCAGAATGATGCCCGAGACGATGATGGATCATCGCATTGGCACGCACGTCTATTTTTGCGGACCAATCGAGATGGTGCAAGAGTATCGAAAAGCTGCCAGTTCCTATGGTTATCCGGAACATGCGATCCACTTCGAATTATTTGCGACAAAAAATGATGGGGCGAGAGATCCTTTCATCGTCGACCTTACGGACAGCGATCGGTCCATCCGCGTTCATGAGGGTGAAACACTGCTTGATGCGCTTTTAAGGGAAGGAATCGATGCCCCTTATTCTTGTAAAGTAGGCGGGTGCGGAAGTTGTGAGGTGGATGTTGCAGAAGGTGAAGTGGATCACCGGGATTATTTCCTTAGCGAAGAAAACCGTCAAACACGAAAGTCAATCCTGACATGCTGCTCACGTGCGAAGGAAGACAGACTGGTCTTAAAACTGTAACGATTGAATTCCGTTCAGATCAATAAAAAAATAATGAAAACCGGGGGAATGAAACATGACAATATTAGAAACGGCAGTATTAGAGCTTAAAAATTATATCGACGGTAAGTGGCAGGCCTCATCTTCAAATGAAGTAATCCCGGTAATCAATCCTGCAACACAGGAAATCATTGCAAAAGCTCCGCGTGCCACCAAAGAAGATACAGAAAGGGCAATCTCAGTAGCGAAGGCAGCCTTTGAAAGTGGAATCTGGTCAGGCCTAACAGCACAGGAGCGTGCTTCCTATCTATATAAAATTGCTGATAAAATTGATGAACGTGCCGAAGAGTTAACGATTCTTGAAACAATGGACAACGGGAAACTTAAAGCAGAGGCAGGTTTCGATATTGCTGATGCCGCCGCGTGTTTCCGTTACTACGCGGGTTTGGTCCTTCATCCAGAAGGGGAAACGTATCAAGTTCCCGCTCCCGTGCAAGCGATGGTTGTTCGTGAGCCAGTAGGTGTAGCCGGTTTGATTGTACCTTGGAATTTCCCGCTTCTAATGAGTGTCTGGAAAATCGCACCGGCGCTTGCGGCAGGGAACACCATTGTATATAAACCGGCTGAAGTGACACCTGTAACAGCAATGAAATTATTCGAAATCCTGGAGGAAGCAGGCATCCCGAAAGGTGTGGCTAATATGGTGATGGGCCGCGGCACCGTTGTCGGTCAAACCATTGCGGAAAGCAACGATGTTGACATTGTTTCATTTACAGGAAGTACGGATGTTGGCCGCTCTATCATGAAGGCGGCAGCGGGCAACTTAAAGAAAATTTCCCTTGAGCTTGGCGGTAAATCACCTAACATCGTTTTTGCAGATGCAGATTTAGAGACGGCCGTCGATTACGGATTATTTGGCATCTTCTTCGGTGCCGGCCAAGTTTGTTCATCAGGCAGCCGAATTCTGGTTGAAGAAAGCATTTATGATGAATATGTAAAACGCTATGTTGAACGCGCAAATAAAATTAAAGTTGGACCTGGACTTGCAGAAGACAGCAACATGGGGGCAATTGTCAGCGAAGCGCAAATGAATAGCATTTTGAACTATATTGAAATCGGCAAACAGGAAGGTGCGACACTTGCGGCAGGCGGTTACCGTCTTGTTGATGACGGTCTTGACAAAGGGTACTTCATTGCACCGACTGTCTTCATCGATGTAACACCTGACATGCGCATCGTACAAGAGGAGATCTTCGGTCCAGTCGTTGTCATTCAAAAGTTCAAAGATGAGGAAGAAGCTATTAAACTGGCAAATGATACAGACTACGGCCTTGCAGGCGGCGTCTTCACAAACGATGGTGCAAAAGGATTGCGTGTGATCAAGAAGGTACGGGCAGGCATCACATGGGTAAATGATTATCATCCAACATATGTCGAGGCGCCATGGGGCGGTTACAAACAGAGCGGTATTGGACGCAGTTTAGGAAAATACGGCTTGGATGAATACCAGGAAATTAAACAAATCAACATTAATCTCGATGTAAAACCCGTCGGCTGGTTTCCAAAATAATCATATGATTATAGAGGAGACAAAGTACTTACCATAATTAAACCAAAGGGGTGCGGAAGTAAAAAATTTCGCCCCCTTATGAAATTTCCTTTGAAATTTTGTCCAAGGTTAATCAATGGAAGGTTCGCTGGCTAAAGTAATCATTTCAAGTTGATCTCGAAATAGAATCATGTTTAAAAAGCATACTCAGCACCTTAAGCTTTAAACCTACTAAAAGAGTTCTATCAAAGTTGTTTGGAACGGAGGTGCGAGACTCCTGCGGGAAAAGCGCGTCCAAGGGAGACAACGCAGGCGCAAAGGGCGCCGAAGAGGCTCCCGGACGCTAGCGGAAAGCGAGTGCCAGGAGCGGAAATCAGATTAGATTTTACAAACCCTCAAAAAAGTTCCAGTTGATTTCAGAAATCCAGTAAGGTTGCATTACTAATAAAAAAGTAAAAAATCATGTAGTATAACCAAATTTTTTTTAAAAACCAAGGGTCAGAGTGAGAGCATTCGGCCTTGCCAGACAATAAACTAATTCGAGAAAAGTCAGTTCACTTAGATTTTTTCTAAAAAACATTCCAGTTGATTGGAACGGAAGGTACGAGACTCCTGCGGGAAAAGCGCGTCCCAGGGAGACCCCGCAGGCACAAATGTGCCGAGGGCGGACCGCCCGCGGAAAGCGAGTGCCTGGAGAGGAAATCAACGTTCAATTTATCTACAGTCTGAAACCTAATCCAAATACGGATTAGGTTTTTTCAAACTGCGGAGAAACTTTTTAAAACACTTAACAAATTGTTCTTAAGCTTAAAGTATCTGAAATTAAACAATCTTAAGGTATGAGCCATTTCGCAGGCATTTTTATTATGCAACAAAAGGACAAGTTTTCCTGTGATGAGTGAAAATGGATTTGAGCATAAAAAACTCCATTGATATGATAAAAGTAACATACCATTGCTATTTATCGGTTTAATCAGAAATAGGGCAATGAGATTGAATCGTTTTTACCGGTGCAGCATTTATTCTTGGTGTCGTTGATTGTCTACATAGTATCATTAAAAAGGAAAAAACATTACATAATGCTTTAATAAGGTCATTGCCTTCTTTAATTGAATAGAATAGGAAGCCGACAGGACTTTAGTCTTCAATCAAGGAGGCAGCGTTGCGTTCTATCAAATAGTAAAGACCAGTCAGGGAGTGGATATTGATGACTAAGTTTTATTCGGATATGACAGTGGAGGAAGCAATATCATGTTTCCCGATAGGAAGCACTGAAGTGGAAGTTTTGGATGATTCAGAGGATTTCATCGGATTTTTGACTATAGAGGCGTTATCTGCGGCAGTGCAGCAGAGTGATTTGACGAAGCCCATTTCTCATTTCATTACGGTTAATGCACCGCTGCAAAATTTACGGAATTACTCAATACCATATGATCAATTTCAAGCATTCTTTGAGAGTGATTTATGCAGGGTTGTTTTTAATGCTCTATATGATGGAGTGTATATCACGGATGGTGATGGAACGACATTATTTATCAATCAAGCTTATCAACGTATTACTGGAATAAGAGAAGAGGAAATCATCGGAAAACCGATGAGTTATTTAATTGAGCAAGGTATGATATCCGTTTCAGCTTCATTGGATTCCATTCGAACGAAGAATCAAGTTACTTTGACACAAAGAATTCGAAATGGAAGGAAGATTATCGTATCGGCCACACCTATTCTATCGCCACAGAATGAAGTCATATTTGTTATAAATAGTGTCAGGGATATTACTGAATTAATCCGGATGAAGTATACGATTGATAGCCAAAAGTTATCTTTCCAACCTATTTCCCAATTATTGCCTGGCTCGGAACAGGTGAATTTACAGGAAATAATCATTGGTCCTTCTACAACTCCTTTATTCAAACTTGCTGATAAAGTAGCAAAAACGGATGCGAAGATCTTGTTGCAGGGGGAAACGGGAGTAGGGAAGAGTTTAATCGCCAAGTACATACATGCCAAAAGCTCCAGGAAGGAAAAGATTTTCCTTGAATTAAATTGCGGAGCCATTCCAGCGAACTTGGTGGAATCTGAACTTTTTGGATATGAACCAGGGGCATTTACCGGATCCCTTAAGAATGGAAAAATGGGGATTTTTGAGAAAGTGAATGGTGGCACGTTATTTTTGGACGAAATTGGGGATTTACCTTTAGAGTTACAGGTGAAACTTTTGAAAGTGGTAGAAGAAAACAAGTTTATAAGAGTGGGTTCTACCGAAATGAAAGAAGTGGATGTCAGGTTAATTACAGCCACCCATCGCGATCTTGCCTCCCTGGTGCAAGAAGGATCCTTCCGCGAAGATCTTTATTACCGGCTTAATATCGTTTCCTTTGAAGTCCCTCCTTTACGCCAGAGAAAGGAAGAAACGATCCCGCTTTTAGAAATGTATTTGAAAAAATTCAATGAAAAATATAATGAGAAGAAAAAGATGACACCGGAATGCTATGAATGGCTGACGAACTATTCGTGGCCTGGCAATATACGTGAGCTTGCGAGTCTTGCAGAGCGGCTGGTCGTCACGACATATGATGATACGATTGATTTACCTAATTTACCATCTTTCATCCAGCCGGTCTTATCAAAAAAAACGACAACACATTCTTTGAAGGAAGCCGTTTCCGAGCTGGAGCGTTCCCTGATATTGAATGCGATGAAGAAGTATGGGACTACAAGGGCCGCTGCCATCTCTTTGGATATCAGTCAAAGCGCTTTGGTGCAAAAAATGAAAAAATTTCACATGCGATTAGAAAACGAATCGAATTAGTTTATTTGATTTGTTTTCCACTCATTATTGATCCTGTTACCCATGAAAAAAACGTTTTCTCCCTTATGAATTAAGCGTTTTCAAACTTTGGCATGATTCCTGCATTAGTAAATACATGAAAGGGGAGATAACCATGAATATTTCTATTTTTTCTATGGCTAACAAATTGGTGACAGGAGCAGATTCTTTACAGCAGCTGACTGATGAGGTTACGCGATTAGGGATGAAGAATCCGTTGATCGTTACAGATAAAGTTTTAGTGGGTGCTGGGGTTGTACAAAGGGTTGAGGATTTACTTTCTGCAGAATGTGGTATTTTTTCGGATGTGAATCCAGAACCGGAAATTGAAATCGTTGAGCAATGTGTACGGTCAATCAAGGATGGAAAACATGATGGACTGATTGCGGTAGGCGGAGGAAGTGCGATGGATATTGCGAAAGCCTCTTCCGTCATGGCTACGAATTCCGGCTGCATCGAAACCTATTTCGGTACGAACTTGATTGAAGTCCCAGGTCTACCTTTAATAGCCATACCGACGACGGCAGGAACCGGGTCAGAAGTGACGAATATTTCAATTTTATCGGACAAGAAAGAACAGGTTAAGAAGGGAATTGTAAGTCCGTATCTTTTACCGGATGTAGCGATTGTATCGCCCGTCATGACGCTGACTTGCCCGCCAAGTGTGACTGCTGCGAGCGGAGTGGATGCACTTGTTCATGCGGTAGAGGCCTATATTTCCAAATTTGCGTCGCCCGTTACAGATGCTTTGGCAATTGGGGCCATGAAGTTAATCGCTGTACATTTACCAAAGGCTTATGCTGCGCCAGATAATCTGGAAGCACGGGAAGCGATGATCACTGGAAGCCTAATGGCAGGGTTAGCTTTTGGCAATGCAGGTGTTGGAGCTGTTCATGCCTTAGCTTATCCGCTTGGAGGCCGCTTCCATTTATCACATGGAGTCAGCAATTCATTATTACTGCCATTTGTCATGAAGTGGAATAAAATTGCATGTTTGGAAAGGTTTCGCGACATTGCTGAAGCACTTGGAGAGAAAGTCAATCATTTAAATGATGATGAGGCAGCGGATAAAGCTATAGAGGCGATGACCAGAATTTGTCGCTATGTTGATATACCACAGTCACTAAGTGAATTTGAGATTCCTGAATCGGCTTTAAGTGAAATGGCTGCCGAGGCCATCAAACAAGTCCGTTTACTTCGCAATAATCCCCGTGCATTAAACGTTCGGGATATCGAAAAAATATACCGTTCAGCCTATGGCTTTTAAGTGGAGGAAACAATATGAAATGGAAAAAACGCCGCTACGGAGAAGAGACATCGTATATACCTGCGGGACCTTTTAAGATTAGACTGCCATTTGTCCATTATCGTTTTGAGTGGCCTGACTACGTTCAAGGATTATTGATGTGTGCAGTTGACCTTGGAGCGATAACGCTGCTTGCAGACCATCTCGGTATGCCTTTTGATGTGGCTCTAGCCGTCGTTATCTTGAATGGATTATTATACTTGGCGCATCATTTACTCGGGGACCCGGTTATACCAGGTTGGATTACACCTGCGGTTCCATTGCTTGTATTGTTCGTCGGGCAATTTCCGGAGGGGCCTGATCGGGTCTATGCACTCGTTGCGTTTCAATTAACATTGGGTATTTTATCGATATTGCTAGGAATGACCGGACTTGCCAGTAAGGTCGTGCGATTAGTGCCGAATGCAATCAAATCAGGCATTATTTTAGGGGCGGGTATTGGTGCTGTCGTTTCCATTTTTGAAGTGGGTGGAAAGTTTGATTTATTTCCTTATACAATTAGCATTTGTATCGGCTTTGCTTTTTATCTGCTTTTTTCGAAAAGTTTTGGAAAATTGAAAATGCGAAATAAAGTTTGGGTATTCATAGGGAATTTAGGGATATTGCCGGCAATTTTGCTCGCGGTCTTTGTAGCCCCAATTTTTGGAGAAGCAAAATGGCCTGATATCCAATGGGGATTCAGCAGTCCGGATTTTGCTACGCTTTGGTCAGACTATACTGTTTTCGGTTTAGGTTTTCCTGCCTTGACCTTCTTTTTAAGTGCGATTCCAGCTGTATTTGCTACTTATTTAGTCGTATTCGGTGATGTGCTCAAAACAAAAGCGCTGCTTTCTGAATCCGATGAGGTCAGGGAAGATGAAAAAGTGGACTATAATCCAAACAGAGCCCATTTAATTTTTGGCGGCCGAAATGTGATCATGAGTTTTATCGGACCTGATATAACAATGTGCGGTCCGTTGTGGGCAGCCATGCAGGTCGTGGTTGTGGAACGGTTCAAGAATGGCAAGAAAGCCATGAATTCTTTCTTCGGCGGTGCCGGCTCGTTCCGTTGGGGTACGAATACAGGGTTGTTCTTATTGCCGGTAGTCAGCCTGGTGGAACCCATTCTCGGTGTCGCCTTGGCCTTGACGCTTTTGGTTCAAGGATATGTTAGCGTACGCGTAGGCGTGATGCAGGCGAAGAGCCAACGCGACCTCGGAATTGCAGGTGTCGTTGCTGCCATCCTTGTTATAAAAGGTGCTGGCATGGCGTTTGCTGCAGGAATTCTATTATGTGCCCTATTATATGGCAAGGACTTTTTCAAAGGAGAGAATGATAAGACTTTTACAGATCATGGAGAAGAAGAGGAGAGTAAAGCATCATGAAAAAAGTAGTGGAAAAATGGCCAATTTATATAAACGGCGAATCTATTCATACAGAAAGTCATTTTGTAGTGGAAAACCCAGCAACATTGGAGCCTGTGGGCTATGTTCCGGACGCTAACGAAATAGAGGCAAAGGCTGCTGTGGATGCAGCTCAAGCTGCTTTTCTGACTTGGTCGAAAACGAGTGCATACCATAGGGCGGAATTACTTGAGAAGTGGTATACAATCATTGAGAAAAGGCTGGATGAAATCGCAACGATCATGACCCTGGAACAAGGAAAGCCATTGGCAGAGGCAAAAGGTGAAATGAAGTATGCCTCAAGTTTCGTGAAATGGTACGCTGAAGAAGCAAAGCGCAACTATGGGGAAATCATACCAGCCTCCGTTGCATCAAAGCGTATTTTAGTGCAAAAGCAGGCAGTCGGTGTCATTGCTGCCATTACCCCGTGGAATTTTCCTGCTGCCATGATCACGAGAAAAGTGGCGCCAGCTCTTGCTGCGGGATGTACCGTGGTCATCAAACCTGCGGAACAAACGCCTTTGACCGCTTTGCTATTGGTTGAAAGTGCTCATGAAGCGGGCATTCCGGCTGGTGTGATAAATATTGTAACTACACAAAAACCGGGAGATGTATCGGACGTGTGGATGAATGATTCACGTGTTAAGAAGATCACATTTACCGGCTCCACTCCAGTAGGGAAACATCTAATGAAAAAGGCGTCAGAAACAGTGAAAAAAGTCTCGCTTGAACTCGGTGGATTGGCTCCGTTCATCATTGCTGAGGATGCGAATATCGAAGAAGCAGTAAATGGTTTGATTCAATCGAAATTCAGGAATGCTGGACAAACATGTATTTGTGCAAACAGGATATTCGTCCATGAGACAATTGAACAGCCGTTTTTACAAGCTTTCGAAGAAGCCGTTTTAACTTTGAAGGTTGGAAATGGAATGGAAGGAGCCGATCTTGGTCCATTGATAGATGGAGCTGCAGTTAAAAAGGTTCGGCTTCAATTGGAGGATGCTGCAAGTAAGGGCGCCATAATCCATAACACTTCAAAAGTCGATGAAAAACAAGGCCATTTCATAGCACCAGCCATACTTTCCAATGTAACGGATGATATGCTGTGCATGCAGGAAGAAACGTTTGGGCCAATTGCGCCAGTCAGTACATTCAAAACCGATCAAGAAGCGATAGATCGAGCCAATAATACGAATTTTGGGTTGGCAGCCTATGTGTATACCGAGTCACTTAATAAGGCGGTTGCCTACTCGGATGCTCTTGAATATGGGATTGTCGGTATTAATGACAGTGCCCCATCCACTGCCCAAGCGCCATTTGGAGGCATGAAGGAAAGCGGTATAGGCAGGGAAGGGGGACACTACGGCATGGATGAATATTTAGAAGTGAAGTATGTCTCCATGCAGCTTGGCCAGTAACAAAATAGAAGGGTCCGCCATGATTCTTAAGGCAAAAAAAGAGTGGAAGGCACATCAATTATCGATGTGCCTTCCACTCTTTTTCAATGGTTAAAATGCATTTTTACGTCCCTTCAGATAGGAAGGAGGAAAGGTCATGTTTCCAAGGATGACATCGGAGTCAGCACCGGTAGCCTTGGGAACGTTACTTGTATGACCATGGAAAGTCTCATTTGCAAGTAATGCAAAAGCCACCGCTTCTTTCGCTTCAGAAGAGTATCCCAACTCTTCTTGAGTCAAAACTCGAATAGAATTTCCAAGCAGTGATTGAATCATGTTTAATAACGTTTTGTTATAGCTGCCACCGCCGCCAATGATCACTTCTTCAATACTGGTTTTTGGAAAGATGAAATTTCGATAGTTTTCCACAATGGACTTTGCTGTAAACATCGTTACTGTTGCCAAAATATCTTGGTTCGGAACCGATTCAAACATCTTTAATAGTTTTACTACATATTGCTTTCCAAACAATTCCCTGCCCGTTGATTTAGGCGGAGGGCTCATAATATAAGGATGACTGATACAATAAGATAAAAGTCCGTCATTAATTTGCCCTTGTTTAGCTATGTTTCCACCTTCGTCATAGCTTATATTGAACAATTGGCGGCATACTTCATCAATGATCATATTCCCAGGACCTGTATCAAAAGCGTACATGTCATCCAGAGATGCTTGCTTGGGTAAGACCGTTACATTTCCAATGCCACCTATGTTTTGAAGTAATCGTCCCTTTGCTTCACTTCTATAAAGAATGTATTCGGTAAAAGGAACAAGTGGAGCTCCTTGTCCACCAGCAGCCATATCCATCGTCCGGAAATTAGAGATGACAAGTGTGTTTGTATCGTGAGCAATTACTGCAGCTTCCCCGATTTGCAAAGTGGAGGGTATATAATTTTGTTCTTGTAAAGGCTGGTGGTAAATGGTTTGGCCATGGGATCCAATAAGATCCAGTTTATTAATGGGAAATCCAGCTTTATGACAAACTTCCTTTACGGCATTGGCAAATAATTTCCCTAATTTAAAATTCAAACTGCATATTAACTGCACATTGGATGTATCTGCAGATAAAGACTGCATAATTTCTTTTTCAATTTCTTTTGGAAACGGGCATGTCACGAACTCAATCATTTCCATTTCAGTCTCGAGTCCACTATTATTCACCCGAACAAGTGCGGCATCAATTCCATCCAGTGATGTTCCGGACATTAATCCAACTATGTACATCGTCATTCCACCTACTTCAATTCTTTTATCATCCTGATATAGCATAATATGCAACAGTTTATGCTATTAAGATAAAACCTTTTCCAATATATTGTTTATGGATGCTTTACTTCCATTGTTCACTGAGAAGCGCCTTTTAAACTATAATGCTATTTCTTGAAGGTCATTTTATTTTTATATCAATCTGTTTAGTTTGTTTGCTTTCATTGTGGGTGCGGTCCAATGCTGTCACAACATATGTGTAAGTCTTTCCTTTTTCTACACTGCCGTCATTAAACAATTGACTTGTATTTTCTTTATGCACTGTGGCAAGTAAGTTCGTTGAATCTTCAATGTTTCCTTTTTTCTTCCCATCAAAACGATAAATGGCATAATAGGTTGCATCTGATTGCTTATGATCTTGAATTTCGAATTGTATCCCATCTCCTGATTGTGTGGCCTTGCTCACCTTTGGGGCCTTTGGTGCATGATCATCAATCCAAGGCATGGCTGGAACCAATGCGGGATGCTTATAAATATCCTCGCTTAAGCGATTCGCTATCCCAAGGGGGTTTTTCCGTAAATCCTTGGCACTGAAATGCATGCTTCCATCAAATTCCTTATATGTTCGATTCAGTTTTAACTGGTTTGGCATTTCTTCAGGGTTGAACCAGTTTTGCACACCATTGGACTCTGTATTAATTTTATAGTCTCCCTGTCCGATATAGAGTTGAACATTTTTACCTGCGACTTCTTTTGTCCACCAATCCAGAAGTTTGGCATAGTCAGCTACTGGCAATCCTATATTCCAATATAATTGAGGGGCAATATAATCAATGTATCCATTATTGATCCATGTTCGGGTATCTGCATATAAATCATCATAATTCGTTTGTCCAGCGGCAGTGTCAGATCCTGTGGGATCAACTGCTTTGTTGCGCCAAACTCCAAATGGACTTATACCAAACTTCACATATGATTTTTCTGCCTTGATTTCTTCGTTTATATTCTTAACAAGGTTATTTACATTATCCCTGCGCCAATCTTCAACATTTGTAAATCTATCTGCTCCATATTTTTGATAGGAAATATCATCTGGGAAAGGTACTCCTGCAATCTTGTAAGGATAGAAATAATCGTCCATATGGACTGCATCGATATCATAATTCTTAACAACTTCCAATATTCCATTGATCACAAACCGTTGTACGCCAGGAATGCCTGGGTCAAAGTACAATTGCTGTCCATATGGTATGACCCAATCCGGATGCTTTCTAGCAGGATGAGATTCTGGAAGATTATCAATATCCGCTATTTCAGCTGTTTTACCTAAAGGCATCGTAACGCGGTACGGATTAAACCACGCATGGAACTCCATATTACGCTCATGTGCCGCTTCTACCATGAATGCAAGAGGGTCATACCCAGGATCTTTTCCTTGGACCCCTGTTAAATATTTTGACCATAGACCGTATTCAGAAGGATAAAAAGCATCCGCAGTGGGTTTGATTTGCATAACGACAGCATTCATCCCCATCGCTTTTTGTTCATCCAAATATTTTATGAATTCTTCTTTCTGTGCTGATATGGATAAACCAGGTTTGGACGGCCAGTCAATATTTAACACACTTGCAATCCAAGTTGCCCGCAGTTCCTGTTTTACATAAGTAGTTGCTTGCGGGATTGTCCCTGATTCTGCATTTACAAGCAAATCAGCTGGAAGGAGAAGTGATCCTCCCACCAAAGCGGCTAGTGCCAATGAACCGAATTTTTTCTTTGTAATTCTTTCATGCATCAATAGTACAACCTCATTTCATTACTAATATTTATATTTAATTATTTGTAAGCGTTAACAAATAATGAATATATGTATTTATCACCTATGAAAACTGAGATAAAATCCAACAATAAAAAGAATCGTAGGTTTGGTTCACGAAATGGCCACTCGGTTCACTTTTAATTTTTAGCAGAAAGATAACAATCATTAGTTATCTTACTTTTATTTTAAAATTAATTTTTAAAAATGTATACACAATATTGAAATTAATTTTTAATAGTGATATAGTCTCTTTAGCTAATAAAGTTTCACCACTTTCACCACTGAAATAAAAAAGGATGATATGTATGCTAGAGCATTTAACGACAGAGAGTCGCAATGAAAAGACCATGAGTTTAGATGAAATGGGAACTCTTGAATTTTTAGAAGTGATGAACGAAGAAGACATTAAAGTTGCCCATTGTGTAAAAAAAGAACTTCCGCAAATTTCTAAAGCTGTGGACATGATCGTTGAAGCCATGAATAAAAACGGCAGATTAATTTACATGGGTGCGGGAACAAGCGGGCGCATCGGTTTATTGGATGCAGTAGAATGTCCCCCAACATTCAATACCGATCCGAGTGAAGTAGTGGGTCTCATAGCTGGTGGGGAAAAGGCTTTCATTAAGGCGGTTGAAGGTGCTGAAGACAGTTTTGAATTAGGTCCAGAAGATTTGAAAAAAATCGAATTGACAAACAGGGACGTCGTAGTGGGCATTGCAGCTAGTGGACGCACTCCATATGTTATTGCTGGATTGGAATATGCCAATCAAGTTGGTGCAGGAACTGTGTCGATAAGCTGTAACAAAGGTTCCGAAATAGGTAAGATTGCAAAAGTTGCGATTGAAGTTGTAAATGGGCCTGAAGTCCTGACGGGTTCTACACGTTTAAAAGCTGGAACATCGCAAAAGTTAGTATGCAATATGCTTTCCACCGCCTCAATGGTTGGAGTTGGAAAGGTTTATGGGAATTTAATGGTAGATTTACAGTTAACGAATGAAAAGCTGGTTGAACGTGCAAAACGTATTATCATGGATGCTACTGACTGTAGCTATGAAATTGCAGATGAATTTTTAGAAAAGGCACATGCCCAGCCTAAAATTGCAATTGTCATGATATTAACGAATGTATCATATGAAGAAGCCTCAAATCGTTTAGTGAAGGCACAAGGATTCATAAGAAAAACGATTTAACGCTTTTTATAAAAAAATTAAAAAATTGGAGGAACAAATAATGAAGGTATTATTCGTATGTTCAGGTGGAATGTCCAGTGCAATCGTTGTAAGCGCTTTAAAAAAAGAAGGGGAAAAACAGGGTATAAACATAGAAGTATTGGCGGTCGGCACACAAGAATTCGATGCAGAAGTACGAAATGGCTGGGATGTTGCAATGGTAGCTCCGCAAGTCAAACATCGTTTCGATGGTTTTAAGGCTTCTGCAGATGAAGCGGGCGTCCCATGTGAAGCCATTCCAGCCCAAGCTTACAGCCCTCTTGGCGGACCTAAACTATTAAAACTGGTAACGGAACTAGCAAAATAATAACTAATTACTATTTCTTTTCACTAAACGTAAAAGGGGAAAACACGAATGGACAAGTTTGTAGCTTTTTTAGAAAATAATCTTTCAACACCTATGGCTAAATTGTCTGAGCAAAAGCATTTACGCGCAATTCGGGATGGTGTGGTTTCCGCGTTACCATTCATCATCTTTGGCAGTTTATTCTTGATCATTGCATTTCCGCCCGTTGCAGCAGATACTGCATTAGGTGAATGGTCTGCAAAACATATAGCTGAAATTTTAATTCCATATCGATTAACGATGTTTATCATGACGCTATATATTACTTTTGGTATAGGCTACAGCTTATCTCAAAGCTATAAACTTGATCCGCTATCTGGAGGTTTACTATCATTGGCAGCCTTCTTGTTCACAATTGGTGTAGAGATGATGGATGATGTGGGGTTTGTTTTGCCAATGACAAATCTCGGAGGCCATGGCCTTTTTGTAGGAATGCTTGTATCCATTTTTGCTGTTGAAATTCTACGTTTTTGTAAAACAAAAAATATCACGATTAAAATGCCGGATTCTGTTCCAACTTCAGTAGCCCGTTCATTTGAAGCATTAATTCCAGTTTCAATTGTCCTGCTTGTCATGACTTTAATTACAGTCGTTTTTGCTGTTGATTTACATTCACTTGTTGATAAAGCGGTTGCACCACTCATCAGTGCTGGCGATACATTGCCAGGTGTATTAATTCCAGTATTTTTGATTACATTCTTCTGGTCATTTGGTATTCACGGCGTATCGGTAGTAGGTGCCGTAGCTCGTCCGGTATGGGAAGTATACTTGGGGAATAACTCGGCAGCAGTTGCAGCTGGAAAGGCAATTCCCCACATAGCACCTGAAACATTCTTCCAATGGTTTATTTGGATTGGTGGATCTGGTGCAACATTGGGATTAGTAATAGCCATGCTCTTAACTGCGAAGTCCAGCTATAGTAAAGCAATGGGGAAAGCAACAATTGTGCCGAGCCTTTTTAACATCAATGAACCTGTTATCTTTGGGATGCCGATTGTACTGAACCCGGTACTGATTATTCCATTCATCATTACACCGCTGATTGGAGCAACACTTGCATATATAGCAACGTCCATCGGCCTTGTGAACCCGACATATGTAATGGTTCCCTGGACATTGCCCGCTCCAATAGGTGCCTACCTTTCAACGGGCGGTGATTGGAGAGCCATTGTTCTTGTGATGGTGAATTTAACCATTTCGGTCCTTATATATCTGCCATTCTTTAAGATGTACGATAAAAAGCTTTTAGCACAGGAAAACATGGTAGAAACCACGGATAATAAAAATATCGCTTTATAAGGAATACCTAAAAGGGAGTTTGGGACTAATGCTCCAAACTCCTTTTATAAATTGAGAGGGGGAAAGGACATGAATTCAACATCCAGAATTCACTTTTTTAGTTACAAAAGTGCCTTTCTATTTTTTGGCTTCATTCTTGTTTTTAATTTTATCTTTAACAGATTAATGGATGCCTTTGAGATGAATAAACAATTATCACTGTACTTAGGAAATACCTTTGCCATAAGCGCAGGATTGACGATGGTTGTTTGTTTTGTTGAAGGTAAGTTTAAAAACAAGAAACAAGTTACACTATTATTCTTGTCTTTATTAGCGGTAAGTGCACTGGTTTGTTATGCAATAATCTATAAATGAATGAAGAATCCAGATTAGCTTACGATGAGGTGTTGGGGAAATGGAAATGAAAAAAGGGCTGAAGATTGCCACAATCGGTGGAGGCTCCAGTTATACGCCAGAATTAATAGAGGGATTTATAAAACGATATGATGAGTTACCTATTAGGGAACTGTGGTTAGTGGATATTGAGGCAGGAAAAGAAAAACTGGAGATTGTAGGAACCTTGGCAAAACGGATGGTTGAAAAAGCAGGACTTCCAATGGAAATACATCTAACGTTAGACCGCCGTCAAGCCTTGCAAGATGCTGATTTTGTCACAACTCAAATGAGAGTGGGTTTACTTGATGCACGAATCAAGGACGAGAGGATCCCTTTGGAATTAGGATTAATTGGTCAAGAAACAAATGGAGCAGGAGGATTGTCCAAGGCATTACGAACGATACCCATACTTCTGGAAATTGCAGAAGAAATGGAGGAGCTCTGCCCTGATGCATGGTTAATTAACTTCACAAATCCAGCGGGGATGGTAACGGAAGCCCTGCTCCGCTACAGTAAACATAAAAAAGTCATTGGAGTATGCAATGTTCCATTTAATATGCATATGTCTATTTCTAGCATGCTTGGTGTCGATATGAAGAGAGTGCACATAGATTTCGCCGGTTTAAACCACATGGTATTCGGGATGCATGTGTTCGTTGATGATCAAGAAGTAACAGATAAAGTGCTTGAAATGCTTGGCAATCCTGAAGTTCAGCTGACGATGAAGAATATTGCCCCATTGGCTTGGAACAGAAGGTTTTTGAAATCTTTAGGAGTGGTGCCTTGCCCGTACCATCGGTATTATTACAAAACAAAAACGATTTTAGAAGAAGAGTTGGAAGCATTCAAATCAGGGAAAACCCGAGCTGAAATTGTGAAAAAATTAGAAGAAGGTTTATTTGACCTATACAAGGATGAAACCCTTGACATCAAGCCTCCACAACTAGAGCAGCGCGGTGGAGCTTACTATAGTGATGCAGCATGTAACGTCATTTCTTCTATTTATAATGATAAAAAAGACATTCAAGTGCTAAATGTACAAAACAAAGGATCGCTTACTGATATTGATTATGATTCAGCAGTCGAAGTAAGCTGTATTGTCACCAAGAATGGACCAATTCCTTTGGCTATGGGTAAATTACCCGTACAAGTGCATGGCTTGATTCAACAAATCAAATCATTTGAGAGAATTGGTGCTGAGGCAGCCGTTACAGGTTCTTATGATAAAGCGTTATTGGCTTTAACCATCAACCCGCTCATCCCAAGTGATGACCTGGCGGAAATGGTTTTACAAAAACTTTTAAAAGCGCATGAAGAATACTTACCGCGATTCTTCAGTGAAAGTGCTGTTCCGAACATCAAGTGAATGGTGTTTTAAGCAGTGAATCTGGATTACAGTAATCCAATGAACCTTCATAATCTAACATAAAATGGGAGTGTAATGATATGTCAACTGAACTGAACAATAACGAAATGGAGATTTTTGAAATAATATCACATAGTGGAAATGCAAGAGGATTAGCATTCGAAGCACTGAAAGAAGCGGAAGAATTTAATTTTGAAAAGGCAGAGGAACTAATTAAACAAGGCCAGGAAGAATTGAACATGGCCCATAAGACACAAACCAAGCTCATTCAAGCAGAATTGAATGGAGTTCCAAGTGAGAAAACTTTATTGATGATTCATGCTCAAGATCACTTGATGACTGCAATGAGCGAACAAAAACTAATAGAACACATGATTCGCATAGTAAAAAAGCTAGCCCCACAACAGTAAAGAGGTGATTAAAAATGGGTAAACTCGGTATATCTATCTATCCAGAGCATTCAACCGTTGAAAAAGACATGGAATACATTGCACTTGCACACAAATATGGCTTCAAAAAGATCTTTACTTGCTTGCTTTCTGTCGAAGGAGATAAAGAGAAGATTTTAAAAGATTTTAAAGAAACGATTCATTATGCCAATCAATTGAATATGGAAGTGATGGTCGATATTGCTCCCCGAGTATTCGGTTCACTAGGCATTTCGTATAATGATTTATCATTTTTTGCAGAATTAGGTGCGTATGGAATCAGGCTGGACATGGGTTTTACAGGCAACGAAGAGTCGATCATGACACATAATCCATATGGTCTAAAAATTGAAATAAACATGAGTAATGCAACGAAGTATCTAGAAAATATCATGGATTACAAACCAAATATAGAAAATTTAGTTGGATCGCACAACTTCTATCCCCATCGCTATGCAGGATTGAGCTATCCACATTTCATTATATGCTGTGAGTCATTCAAAAAGCATAATATCCGCACGGCAGCTTTCATCAGCTCACATGCAGCAACGTACGGACCTTGGCCTATAATGGAAGGATTATGTACATTGGAAATGCACCGGGAATTACCGATTACAACACAAGCGAAACATTTGTATGCTACAGGATTGATTGATGATGTAATCATAGCAAATGCTTACGCATCTGAAGATGAATTGAAACAGCTTAGCTTGTTAAACAGCGGTCTGTTAACATTTAATGTTAACCTACACGAAACCATAACAGCTTTGGAGAATAAAATAGTATTGGAAGAATTCCATTTTTACCGTGGAGATGTTTCCGATTATCTGATTCGCTCGACTCAATCACGCGTGAAATATAAGAGCGAAGAATTTAAACCAACATATACGCCTGATATTAGACGCGGTGATATATTAATTGAAAACGAGCTCTATGGACAATATAAAGGGGAATTGCAGATTGCATTGAAGGAAATGAAGAATTCGGGGAAAACGAATGTAGTTGGCCGAATAGCAGAAGAGGAAATTTTTCTCCTCGATTATTTGGAACCATGGGGGAAATTCCAATTCAATATTAATGGATCAGGGAAGGAACGGTGATATTCCTTCCTTTTTTACTGAATAGGAGAATGACATGAATTATATTATCGGTGTTGACGGCGGAGGGACCAAAACTGAAGCAGTGGTTTATGATATGGATGGTAATAAAATTAGTGAAGGCAGAGCGGGGTTTGGAAACCTGCTTATTAATGAAAAACAAGCCACCGCTAACATTATACAGGCAATTGAACAAAGCATGACTCCTATTGATGATGGCAGCTGCCTATACATTTGTTTAGGATTAGCCGGGTATGGAGGAGTTGAAAATCCGCAGGGCATAAAAAGTGCATTAAGCAAGGCATTTAAGGCCCCGTTCACCATTGTAAATGATGCAATTATCGCTCATGCTGCTTTGCTAAAAGGAAATGATGGCATTTTGACCATATCCGGAACGGGATCTGTAAGTATCGGCATCCATGAAGGAATCGAGAAATCGGCTGGTGGATGGGGACACATTCTTGGGGATGAAGGAAGTGGCTATTGGATCGCCATGCAGGCTTTTATAAGAATGACGAAAGAAGAGGATGAGGGGTATGAATATAGCCATTTAACCGAGTCGATACTGAAAAAACTTGGCTATCTTAGTGTAATGGAACTGAAGAAATTCATTTATTCTGCCACGAAATCCGAGATTGCCGCGTTTGTTCCCCTAATAGTCCAACATGCGGAGAAGGGTGATGGCTTCTCGCAAAATATTCTGAATCAGGCCGGGTACCACCTTGCAAAACAAACGCTTGAGGTTATCAAGAAGTTAAAGTTGTGTAAGAATGTTACAATTGCATTAAAAGGTAGCATATTGACTAATGTACCATTGGTGCAAAGCTCATTCATCAATCATATTAAACTTGAAAACCCAAATGTGAAATTTGTTTTAGAAGACGTATCAGCTACCTTGGGTTGTTACTACATAGCAATGAAGCATTTAAAGTAAGTAAAGATCAAGGAGAGTAAATCATATGCACGGCGAAAATATTATATTGAGAATTGAAAGTTTATTGAACCAACTGCCCAAATCAGAAAAGAAAATTGCACAATATATTTTAGAAAATCCAAAAGATATAGTGAGAATGACGATACATGAATTGGCTGACCATGCCAATGCCAGCAGTTCGGCAGTAACGAGGTTCTGTCATTCCATAAAAGTTAATAGTTTTTCAGAACTGAAGGTATCCCTATCCTCCCTGATTTCCCAGCCGGAGAAAAAAGGTTTCCATGACATTGAGCCTAATGAAACAATAGCATCGATTAAAAATAAAATAGTGTCCAACTCCGTCCAGGCCATACAAGAAACGGCACATTATTTGGATGAGGCCGTTCTTGACAATATCATTGAAACCATGAGGAGTGCAGATGTGATTTATGTCTATGGTTTAGGGGCATCATGGCTCGTTGCTGAAGATATTACTCAGAAATGGTTACGGTTAGGAAAGATTGTAAGTGCCAATCAAGACCCGCATATTACGGCCACTGCACTTGCTGCATCATCAAAGAATACCGTTTTTTTCTGTATTTCCAATAGTGGCGAAACTGAAGAAATTCTGGAACTCGTTGATATTGCTAAAGCATATGGCATTAAAACAATTGGTTTATCGCGATTGGGGAACAATGGACTAACTAAAAAAGTTGATATGTCACTAAATCATGTACGTGCACCGGAGGCTAAATTCCGAAGTGCTGCAACAAGTTCGCTTTTTGCCCAATTTCTAACGGTCAGCATTATTTTCTATGCGTATGTTTCTAAATACTATAATGAAAATAAAAACGAAATTGAACGTTCAAGGGAATCGGTACTGAAATTCACAAAAAGGAATTTGGATACCTAAATGTGGGCCTAATAAAATGGATAAAATCAACGAACTTAAATTTTAGCTTGAGATGTTTCCGATCAGGATGCCTTGTAAGAATATACATCACGATGAAAGGAAGATGTAAGCTGAATGATCCAAAAGAATTCTCCGAGTCCCATTTATCATCAACTTGAAGAGGAGATTAAAGGAGCGATTCAAAGTCTTGAATTGGTGCCAGGAGAGATGATTCCTTCAGAAAAAGAATACACTGAAAAATATGGCATAAGCAGGATGACGGTGAGACAGGCCATTTCTAACCTCGTGAATGGCGGTTATTTATACAGGCAGCGCGGAAAAGGAACATTCGTTGCCGAACAAAAATCGGAGCCGCCCTTGCAAGGTCTGACTAAATTTACAGAGGATATGATTTCAAGAGGACTTAAACCAAGTACGCGAGTTATCAGTTTTACGGAGGTCAAGGCAGATAATGAACTTGCTGCAAATCTTGAGGTTGAAGCAGGTACTGCTATTTTCGAACTGGAACGTGTAAGGCTTGCTGATCGGTTGCCGATGGCATATGAAAAGCTATACATCCCTAAAAATCATGCCCTGGACCTTACGGAAGAAATAGCTGTAAGTGCCATTCATGATTATGTTGAAAAAAAGTTCGGCTTAAAAATCAAGCATGGCAGACAGGTAATTGAAGCCGCCATCGCTCAAAAAAAAGAGGCGGAAATGCTCGGGATAGCTGAAGGTTCCCCTGTATTGCTGATAGAACGAAGAAGTACCCTTGAAACCAATCAACCAGTTGCGGTTGTCAGATCTGTCTACCGGGCTGATCGGTATACATTCAAAATCAATTTGGAGCGGTTATCGTGAGCAAAATGGGAGTAATAATCCCGTTCTCAAAAGATAACTAAAAACCCCCCTTGCCCAAATATGGACAAGGGGGGTTTTTTAGTAGAATATCATTTTTCAAGTTTGAGAATTTGCCAGATAGAAAGGAAAGATACGATTAACAATCCGGGACTTTCATTATTTCGCTAAGCTTTCTGTCAATCGGTTTTCTTTCCAAATGACTGTAATGCCAAGGCCAATGACGATAATGACAGCAGCGAAAAGATAAGGGTAGTGGATGTTTACGTCAAAAAGCAATCCTCCCATGGATGGCCCGGCGATATTCCCTAAGCTCGTATAGGTGGAGTTCATTCCAGCAACGAATCCTTGTTCTTTCCCGGCAGCTTTTGATAAAAATGTCGTCAATGCCGGACGAAGCAGGTCAAATGCAAGGAATATGAAGCAAGTTACCACTAGTACTGCCAAAAAGCTGGAAATCATAGTGGATGCTACCGCAAAAATGGCCCCGACGATTAAACATAATTGGATAAGCTTCTTTTCGCCGAGTATATCTACCAGCTTTCCAAACATGAATACTTGCACAACAACTCCGAAAATAGAGCTTATTGTAATGATAATGGCAATATCCTTCGGCGTGAAGCCGAATTTATGATCAGAAAATAGGCTAAAAACCGTTTCATAGGCTGACAAACCAAAAGCGAGTACAAATACAATGATGAACGCAATAAAGTAAAGCGGATTCAGAGATTTTTTTAAATCGCCGATAAAGTTCGTTTGCTTTGTATTAGCAGAAACTTTTGCAAGCTGTTCCTTTGTCATCGGTTCTTTTAAAATGAACATTGATGAAAGGCAAGCTATAAAAGCAATGCCCGCCGCAAGGAAGAAGGGCAAGCGTATACCATATTCTGCAACAAAGCCACCGATTCCTGGTCCTATTATAAAGCCCAAGCTAATGGCGGCTGAAATATAGCCCATTGCTTTAGGCCTTTCTTGAACGGATGTAATGTCCGCAACATATGCAGTAACACCTGGCATGATAAAGGCGGCACTGATTCCGCCAAGGATCCTTGATAAATAAAACACCGACACGTTTGTCCCTACACCGAAGATTAGTTCCGAAACACCAAAAAGGAATAAGCCGATGATGATGATTTTCTTTCTGCCGTAACGGTCAACCCAACGACCTGCGAATGGAGACATGACAAGCTGTGAAACCGCAAATACGGCAACCAGATAGCCCATCGTGCTTCCGGATAAATGCATGATATTCATAAATGACGGCATAACGGGGATGATGAGTCCTATTCCCAGAAAAGCAATGAATATATTGCTTAGAAGAATAATTAATACCGCCTTTTGATCTTTAATTGGTTTATTCATGTGTTAACACCACTTTCTTTGTGAATCATTTTTGTGAAATACCCCTCCAAAACACTTTCCAGGAGGCAGTTAATTTATCCTTCAGCCTTTTCTCATCATTGCCGTATACAAGCTCAAGCAAAATGGAATCCACGACTCCCAAGAATGCATAGGTCGGCGTTATGGCTTCATCTTCGACGATTAATTTGGCATCGATCCAATCATGGAATTTACATTCCAGGATCGCCTGCACCTTTTCCTCGATATCTATCACTTCCTGCCCGATTTCTTTTTCAAGATGCGCTGGCGGAAAAAAGGACATACGCAGCCAAAACTTTATATGCTCATTTTTTTGGAAAAGGTCGATGACCAATTGAAGGAATCCGTATAAGTCTTTTTCAGGATTTTTTGAATCAACTTTACTGAAATATTGGAGTTTCGACGATAGCTCCGTCTCTTTCGCATCACGTAAAACTTGCAGGAAAAGATCATCCTTGCCTTTAAAATGAGCGTAAATGGATTGCTTTTTCATGCCGACTTCTTCAGCTATTTGAGAAAGCGAAGCTCCTTCATAACCATGAATCGTGAAATATTTTAGAGCGGCTTCCTTAATTTCATTACTTTTCAATAATATCACCTCATAATTTAACGAACGTTCGTCAGTTATAATAGCAAATTACATAAATATATGCAAGCGAATATGTTAATAAAAAAGTATTATGCCCGAGATCATTGATAATTATGGCGCTATGTTTGAAAAGGACATAGATATGCACTCAAGGCTATTCACAAAATTCCTGCATATAATTCTATATGGATAATAAAGAGGCAGGTGTGATGAAGTTGGATATGTATGACATCAGAAATGCGATTCATTACTATTACACAAAAATACAAGAAACGAATCATCCCTATTATTGGTACTGTTTGGCTGAGACCCAAAGTAGGGCAGGATTAACAAATGAAGCACTGCAAACGATAGATAACGCCTTGTCGTTTCAGAATCCTTATCCTTCCAAACAGGAACTGGTAGACATGCAATTGAACCTCCAAACCGTTCTTTCAAGACAAATGAACTCCAGCAGAACAGTCATAGTGACCTCAAAACAGGGAGATATTGATGGGGACGGGACAAATGACAATGTTTTTCTTACCGCAATTAAAACCCCTGATAGTCCCTTTTGGAGGAATATAACTTTGGTTATCCAAAATGGGAGGACTAATCAATATGAACAAGTTCCCATGAAAAATGACGCAGGATATAATCCGACCCTTTTTCTTGGTGATTTTACAGGTAATGAGGGGGATGACATATTAGTGGTCATTGATACAGGAGGAAGCGGGGGTTCCATTTATACGTATGTTTTTTCCTACCTTAACGGTCAACTCATGACCATTTTTAATTCAGATTCATTCAATGAATCCTTTCAATACGATGTTCATTATGAAAACCAATACAAAGTAAAGGTGAACAGTCATTACCTAAAAGAAAGGTACATTCTTGACCTGACTTATAAGGATCAGGAATATTTATCTGAAATTTATAACAAGGATGGTATATTGAAGGTGCCGATTGAAGGATGGGTCAATCCTTTATCTGCTTTATATCCGGTTGATTTCAATAGGGATGGCATATATGAGCTCGAAGCGTATCAGAGGATCGCAGGGAGGTACAATGCCGACTCACTGGGATTTGTACAGACTGTATTGAAGTGGAACGGGAAAGCATTTGCTCCTGACCGGCAGAATGTGGCTATTTTCGGAGAGGAAATATAGCACAATGGTACTGGCAAAATCTTCGCCCAAAAGACCGGAAAATATTCCTGGCAATGGTTCACCTGACTGTGTTCATTGACGAAGAAAATTGACCGGCTTTCTATACGATTTAATCGAAGGGGATTCATGCATATTGGAATTTTTAGTAGGCGATACCTACACGTGCTTTTAAAAAATTGTTACTTTTTATTTGGCTAAATGCAAATTCTGCTGTATCCGGAACGGATATTTCAATACCATCCTCCGGCAAAAAGTCGCCTTCTATACGATATATACCAACTCTCTTTCCATCCGGCAAATACGTAGGACAGACAATTGTCCATTGAAGTGTTGATTGTTTAAGCAAATCGAAAACTTCATGATGTTCTTTCGCTGCACGGGTAGACTTCTGCTTTGATTCACTTGTCTGATAACGCAGAGAATTTGGGGTTGTTCTACTTTGGAGGATACCTGCCGTTCCAATGGTTATAATTCGTTGTATACCTTCGTTTTTCATAGCTTCGATAATTAGTGGCATACTTGCTGATAAAGTCGTTGTCCCATCAGTATTAAGTGCACTAATAACTACATCAATTCCATGCATGGCACGTACGATATCATCTTTATTTAAAACATTACCTTGAATGATGGTTAAATTGGCATTGTTTATAGCAATCTTCTCTGGAGTGCGAACTAAAACGGTAACATGATGATTGTCTTGCAGACCATGAATAACTAATTGACCTCCAACTCGTCCAGTTGCACCCAAAATTAAAATATTCATGGAAACGACCTCCTTTTTTCGAATACTATCAAACCACTAACATTATATCGTCATTTTCGACTAATGGGGAGTTTTGTGCATTAAATCATTATAATTCAGTGTTATGTTGCAAGGATAATGTATAAAACGGGCCGCTCAATAGCTTCATGAGGGGCCCGTTTGAAGTGGGAAAAATATAAAAAAGCTTTAAAACAAGACAATAGCGACCACAATTCCGCCCCTAATATTCCTGTCCTTCTTTCGATTTTAGAAAAGCATCAACGGATTCATCCAATAATTTTTCTCGATTAGGATCTTCATTGACATCTGTATCCACTTCCATCACGTCGTTTAATCGACTAACCAAACTTTTTGGCTGAGCTGGATTATTTTTTTCTTTTGGCATATAAACTCCTTCTTAATAGTTATTTTTTATTTAGTATGAACGATTCATCCAATATTCACTAAGATTATTTCCGCGTCTTTCCCAAATTGAGTCCTGTTGTCTGGATGGAAACTTAAAACAGCATACATGTTTTATTTTGCTTATTATTGACTGAATATTATAAATATTGTAATATTTAGTTTGCGCATTTGTTTTCGAAACAACGTTTTATATTAGAAACAATTGGGTTTACCTTGTGTAAAGTCAAATAATCTGACAGGAGGTTTTTATTATGAAGAAAAGAATAAGGAATATTTCGTTTGGTTTTTTGTTGGTAGTGACCATAATTTTATCATTATCATTATTTCTTCCTTCATTTGGCCAAACAGCGGTCCAGCAAACAGATTTTAAAGTAACCCTATTAGGTACAGGCTCTCCACTTTTAAGTACATCCCGCTCCGGTCCAGCTACTCTTGTAGAAGTTGGTAATGAAAAACTCCTCTTTGATGCTGGACGCGGAACCGCTTTACAATTATATAAAGCGAATATGTTACCAGGCAGTGTTGATAAGTTATACCTTACGCATTTGCATTCGGATCATACAATCGGCATACCGGACGTATGGCTTACAGGTTCCTTACCAACAGGAGGGAAAAGAGAGCAACCATTTAAGATTTGGGGACCTAATGGAACCGAGAAAATGATGGTACATATGAATAAAGCATATAAAGCCGATTTGGATGCAAGGGATGACTCTGGAAATGGGAACGTTGAAGGAGCAAGTATTGTCGCAAATGATATCAAGGAGGGGATTGTCTATAACAAAAAGGGAATTGAAGTAATAGCCTTCAAGGTTGACCATAAATCAATAGAGCCGGCTTTCGGTTATCGGGTTAATTACAAAGGACATTCAGTAGTGATCTCAGGTGACACCCGCTATAATGAAAATCTTATAAAATTTTCCAAAGGTGCTGATGTGGTGATTCATGAGGTTGCAGCGGCAAAACCTGATAATGAATCAGAATCAATCGCCAATATACTTGATCTTCACACTACACCGGAGGAAGCAGGTAAAGTCTTTAGCCAAATACAACCAAAACTTGCTGTATACTCACATATAGTATTATTGGGAGGATTAACAGAAGAAAAAGCTGATTTGCTAGAAAGAACAAAAAAAACATATAAAGGAACTGTGTTAGTAGGGAAGGATTTGCTATCCATTGAAATAGGGGAAAAGGTACAAGTACAAAAGCCGGTTAACGAGGCGAACTCGGGGAACTAAAACGGACCAGCTTCAGCTATTTCATGAATGAGAGGGCTTACTTCAAAGGAAGGTTGCTGATGCAACCTTTTTTCTTATGTTAATAAAGGGGCAGGCAGTTTAAAAAATGTCGATAGTTAACTCAATTGATAAAATTGGAGAAGTGTCAATTCCAAAAGAACAAGGAAGAGCAAAGGAATATCATGAGCGAAAAGGGCGCTTGAATTTAATAAAAGGAAGCACATATTATACGTGACTAATATGTGCTCTTCTTTTTAAAAATTTATAATGTTTTAGGTGTTGAAACAAGCTTTATTCAATAAGGAAGTATAAATTAAAGATACCCATTTAATACTGTGCCAAAAAGATCGAATTCAGGATCTTTCGACTGGGCTTTTGGAGGGGCTTCGGATCGTCCTATAGAAGAGTTGATATCACCTTCAACGGACTCTACAAGGGTTTCGTCATTCTCTTTATACAATGGGTTATCAATCATCCCAAAATCAACTCCTTTTTATAAGATAAACAAATGGTTAGTTATTAATTCCCTAAATACTTTTATTTTATGCAAAAAATAGGTCGATGACTGGAATTCATTGAAATGAACGGGGAAAAACTTGTAAGCAATCGTGATGATTTTTATGACAGAATGCATAATGATTATTTTATGCCCATAAAAAAAAATGGTACCGATTCATTGATCAGTTAAGGGATGTAACAGGATTCAGTAGCTACCCCTGTACACGAATGAATTTTTGGACTTTGGCCTTCTTAGTAGCAAAAGGATTGAAAATGTTCATTCCACATGGTTACAGGACGCTCTAATGATCGGACCTGTTCTAATGACTGAAAGGTTAAAGTGGAGTGAGAATCCTTTCCTTTTTAACAAAGTAAGCCCACTCAGAAAAGCCGATCTCCTTTAGTCTTTTTTTAACTAGTTCAAATTCATCGCCAATACGTTCCGGTGTATGCGAATCTGATCCAAAGGTTACCTTCACATCATAGAAAAGAGCTCGTTCTAAAATGTCATCTGCTGGATACCACCCACCACAATCTTTCGTTTTACCAGAGGTATTAATCTCAATGGCGATATCTTCTGAACTAATGATTTTTAGCGTTTTTTCAATACTGTCTGTCTCAATGGAAGAAAAGGCTGGATAAAAACCTTTCATTGCATCAATATGGCCTAAGATTTGGAACACTCCGCTTTTAGCCGATTTCTGTATTAATTCATAATATTCATCCTTTACTTTTGCCTGTTCTCTAGAGCTTAAGCCATTCCAACGCCCTCTTTTAAAAATGCTAATATCCTGCACATAATGAACAGATCCAATTATGTAGTCAAAGGGGTGTAAAAGATATTGATCACGGTAGACTTCAATGTGATCAGGGAAGAAATCACTTTCCATTCCTAATAATACGTGAATTTTGCCTGCATATTTCTCTTTTAAGCGAAGTACTTCCTCAATGTAAGGGACAAGTTCACTTTTTGCCATTGCAATAGTTGGATAGAGATGGTCGTCCTCACTATAAAAATATGGAGAATGATCAGAAATCCCAATATAATGCAAGCCGTATTCGATGGCTTGCTTTACATAATCCTCAATTGTGCCGATAGCATGTCCACAGCGTTCATGGTGAGTGTGGAGATCAAATTTTATTGAATTCGTCATTTTCTTAGTCCTCCTAAAGTGGAACCAGATTGTCTTATTTTATCATATCCAAAATCACATCCTTTCTCACAAATTGAAAGAAGATTTATACCTTACTGCCCTTGAAAACGAATTTCTATCTTACGGACTTAATTTTATACCCATCAATTAAAGTATTTTAGTTCGAGTAATTGTATAAAGGTTGAATTCCCTAGACAAACTAGAATGTTCAAATATGTAAAAAGAAAGGGAAGATACTGAATGACAAAGGTATTGTATATCACGGCCCATCCTCATGATGACAAACAATCTTACAGTATGGCCGTTGGAAAAGCATTTATTGACACATATAAAGAAGTAAATCCTAGCCATGAAATTGTGAATATTGACCTTTATAAAGAAAATATTCCTGAAATTGATGTGGATGTTTTCAGTGGTTGGGGGAAACTTCAAGCTGGAAAGGGTTTTGAAGAACTCTCGTCGGAGGAGAAAGCGAAAGTTAGTCGGCTCTCAGAATTATGTGAGCAATTCATAGCTGCCGATAAATATATATTTGTATCGCCTTTATGGAACTTTTCATTCCCGCCAGTTTTGAAAGCGTATATTGATTCCGTAGCTGTTGCAGGTAAATCATTTAAATACACCGAACAAGGCCCAGTTGGTCTTTTAACTGATAAAAAAGCCTTGCATATTCAAGCTCGCGGTGGTATTTATTCAGAAGGACCGGCAGCTGAAATGGAAATGGGTCACCGATATCTAAATATCATCATGCAATTCTTCGGAGTGCCTTCCTTTGAAGGTTTATTCATTGAAGGACATGCAGCAATGCCTGATAAAGCACAAGAAATTAAAGAAAATGCTATAGCACGTTCAAAAGATTTAGCTTCTACTTTTTAAATCAAGGAGCCAACAATTTTTGTTGGCTCTTTTTTTGTCAAAATAAAAAATAATTATGTGGATGTATTCTTCTTCACCAATCATAGGGCATTAAGACTTCGTATTTTATCCACATGTTAAAATCTGGACCGCCCTAACGTCATTCGAACATGAAATTATATTAATCATTGTATAAAAAGTCAGAAAAATATAAAATGTACTTAAATCGGAGGGCTTCTTCTTATGCCATGAGTAAGGTTTTCAAATTGTTCCACTATCATTTAAATATTGATTTCTTAAAAGAAAAGAGTGAGTTTTATGATGAAAGACATTAAAAATATTTTTTGCGTAGGTCGAAACTATGCTTTGCATGCAAAAGAGTTGAATAATGAAATACCAACTTCCCCTTTTTTATTTTCAAAACCAACTCATTCGCTCGTGGAAGCAAACGGTCAGTCAATTACGTTGCCGAGTAATCAGGGTTCCGTTCACTTTGAAACTGAACTTGTCATACATATCGCAAAACAGTTCGGACCAGGAATGAAAGTAGATGAAATAGTAGATTCCATGGCCATTGGGTTGGACCTGACACTTAGAGATGTTCAATCACAGTTAAAACAAAAACAGCATCCTTGGCTTTTGGCTAAAGGATTCAAAAATTCGGCAGTTGTTAGTGATTTTATTCCGTTTCCAGGTGTCGAAGCATGTGAACAATTAGATTTTTCCCTTTTAAAAAATGGAGAGCGTGTACAAGTCGGGAATATTAAAGACTTACTTTTTGATTTGCAAACCATTATAGAATTTACAGCAGAGCATTTTGGGCTTGGAAAAGGAGATATAATTTTTACCGGTACTCCAAGTGGCGTCGGTCCTCTTTCAGATCAAGACCAGCTTTCACTTAACTGGGGTGGAAATGAAATAGGGTCCTGTTCAGTTACGATGCGTTAAAGAAAAAAGCAGTCATTTTGACTGCTTTTTTTATGGATTAACTCAATTTTAGACAAAAAGAAGAAACTCGTCTAAAATGAGAAGAACCAAATAACTTACATGGAAACGGCCAATATGGCACGCACTTTTTCAAATAAGTTTTACTATAAAAATTCTGGCTTTGGTAAAATTATTTTTTATGGAGTATTTTAGAACAATTTATATGCCTTATGATAATAAATTAAAGTGCCAAATTTTATTATAAAGGATAGAACAGGGTGGAATGTGCATGAAAAACAACCAAGATAAGAAGTATTTAGATAATTGGCTCTCGATTACAAATATTCAAATGAGCATTACGAATGAGCTGGAAAGTGCTTTGCAAAAAAATCATAACCTTTCATTAAAAGAGTTTTACGTTCTTTACTTTTTATCCAAAACAAGCGAAAAACAATTGAGGCTACAACAATTACAAGAGATGGTAGGATTAAGTCAAAGTGCTATATCCAGGCTGGTAGTCAGGCTTGAAGCAAAAAGCTGCGGCGTATTACAAAGGCAAATATGCGAAGATGATCGAAGAGGTATTTACACACGTTTAACTACATTAGGTGAAGAAAAACTACAAATATCATTAAATACAGTTCATGAAATTCTGCACTCTGCTTTTTCAAAAGGAAACCTTCAAGAGGAATTACAATCCTTAATCGAGAAATTATAATATGGTTCTTATATCCCTTAAAACGTGAAGTCGGTTATTTCTATATATTTTAGATAGGAATATACCTTTAGCCCAGTAAGGTAATAATGAACGGATCTGTTGAGAAAGAGAGAAGTGTTTCTCCGAAGTTGAATGTAAGCGCATGCATTTGAGTGGGGTGAAATAGGTTTGTTTTACCAGAGAGGATAAATTTGATTTATGCCTAATAATAAAAATGCCAGGGCGAAGAATTGTTAGCTCCTGGCATTCTTTTTTTTGAGCGAAAATTGAACTCTCCCTCAATCGTTATCTGTATTGTTGCTGGTTTTCCCCCTAAATTAACAATAATTAATGTTAATAATCCATCAACAGCATCATAAAAGATGACGAACTCCAATATCAAAGGAAGATCACTAACTGCGGTAAATTATTTGAAACTATTTTCATTTTTTGACGTAATACTATCAGGGATAATTTAGAAACTCATAAAATACAAATGGATTTCTTGTTCTTGTTCTTTCTAATTACGCCCCATTTTACATATAAATTCTAATAGAGGTTTGACGAAGGGAAGAGGACGTATGTTTAAAAAAATCTTAGCAAGCTTAGGAAAAGGAGCTGCAACTGTAGATTTACAATGTGACAATCATAATTATCAAGCGGGAGAAAGCATTCAAGGGCAGCTAGTCATTCAAGGCGGTGAGGTGGAACAGAAAATCAATCAATTGACTGTCCGGTTGATGATGAATGTGGTATTAAAACAAGGAAGCGTTACTAAGGAAGTTGCACATATACCATTAGTTAATCGAGATTGTATTCAGCCCAAAGAACGTAAGGTCATTCCTTTTCATTACGTCCTACCTATGAATATACCTATTTCAAGGGGAACTGTTTCATACTATCTGGATACACATCTTGATATTGAGGGCGGGGTCGACCGCAAAGATGTAGACCGGCTAGTCATCCAATCCCAGGAATCTATCACATCCATTTTTAATGCAATGGCTCAATTAGGATTTCGCGAGACAGCAGACTCAGGTAAACTCGATCAATATGGACAGGAATTTGCTTTCTTTCCCACACAACAATTCATGGGACAAGTAAATGAAGTGGAAATGCGGTTTGCCAATGAAGAATCAGGTATCCGGGTCTGGATGGAAGTTGACTGTAAAAGCGGCTACAAGGAAATTGAAGCAAAACGTGAGTTTCATTTAAATCAAAAAGTTCTTGAGCAAGAAGACGATCTTCATAAGCTACTTGGAAAGTATATATCGCAAGCTATTGATCAGCCTTTTGCTTTTACACAGCCGTTCTCTTATTCCGCAAACCATCCTCATGGTCGCTCTTCCCAAATGGGGAACACTATACCTGGAATGGTTGGTGGATTAGCAGTGGGTGTTTTAGGGACTATGTTATTCACTGAGATGCTGGAAGGTTTTGATATTGAGGAAATATTTGAAGAAGCAACAGAGGATTTTGATGGGGGATTTGATTCTTTTTTTGATAATGGGTATGGGGAATCCTAAAAATAATTAGAGAATAAAAAAAGTGCCACTAATCAGTGCGTGGGTAAGAATTGGTAGACAAGCGTTACTTACTTTGATCAGTAAGAAACGCTTGTTTTATTGTTGTTTTTATATGAAGCCAGGAAGAGGACATTTAACAGTGTAACTTGATTCCTTTTGCATATGCTCTGATTTCCCCTTAATCCTCCTATATTTAGAAAAGTTTTATCATCAGTCTGAAATCTCCATTCTTCTTTCCCAGAACAGTTCACTATAAACGAAATATCTCTATCTGTTGTTAATTGGATTAGGTGAAGTTGATCATGAGACTAATCATATTTTGTGAATCAAGAAAAGAAAAAAACATGTAGGTAAACTAGTTCATCCTAAATTAATGGTTGATTTTTACTTAAAGGCAATCAAAAATAAGGTTTTTGGGTTGAGAGAAAATATGAATGCTGCACTATGATAACTACAATTTAATGGAATTGACATGATTCATCTTCTGAAAGTAGCCCTTCGTTTTTTGGTTTGACATGAAATAAATGAATAAACAATCCTATAAGGCTAATTCTATATACAAGAATGTTAAAAAGGAGATTACATCGTGAAGCCATATGAAATAAAAAATATGATTATTGATGACGAGTTTAATGGTGAAGAATCGGTTACAGCTGACTTTACTCACAATGATAAAGATTATAGCATTACTTTAAAAAAAGAAGATCTTGAAATAATTAATGCATGGGTTTTTGAGGATGGCTCATCTCTTCCAGCAAACTTATCAGGTACTATCATTGAATCAATAAGAGAAGATATTAAAAAGAGAATCTAGTCATTGGCACTAGATCTTTTTTTGTCATTTTCTTAATCGAAGAATAATGTAGCCTTGTTTATATGGATGATAAAAGATAATGAAAAATTATTGCTTGGGTGCAATACCAATAAGAGTGGAAAAGGGCTTATATAACGAATATGTATATTTCAGAAAACTTGGGGACAAGGAATCTTTATTGTTTTGTTACTAAATTAGTTAATATAGCTTATAAAAGAAAAAAGGTCTTTTTCGTAGTTAATTACTAAAAAACCCATTAAGGTACTAACCAAAATTTCTCTTGAGGACTTAAGGATAATTTTTAAAAAAACGAGCGAAAGTCAATTCAATCGAATTTTTAAAAACGATTGCTGCATGATGACCTCCAAAGCCAAATGTATTGGATACAAGTTTATGAAGTAGAAGCAGAACTTCGTATCGAATCTGCTCTTCGTTTAAAGGTAACGGAAGATATAGCGAGTATTAAAAACCCTGTAGGATTATTTCCAGTATGTGTATTTTTATATTGAAAAACAAACGTATAAAACAAGGATAAATAATCCTATCAAAAACGTTCGTTATGTATAAACTCCTTGTACTAAGGGTACAGACTCATGTCCATCAAGCTAAGAAACAATATACCCCCAAAACAATATTTTTGTTTTGGGGTATTAGAAATATTAACTTATGGCAATGTGGTACTACCTCTTACAGAACCGAGCTGACTTTGTGAACAAGCTGAAGCCTTCTTTTTAAAAACTTAAAGAATTTTCTAAAATAAAAATAGTGATTTTATTCTCTTTTTTGTATCCTTATAGCAATCAAATATCCTGTTATGACAATAATTAGACCGCGGATGAAATTACCTGCTATAAGTCCAAACGAACCGCTCTCCTGAGTTGCTACATATCTACTTAAGTAATAAAACACTACGGTCGCAATAATAAAGTATAGAAAATATCCTAAATATTTCATTTTGTTATATCAATCCATCCATTATTTTTATACCAATCCCTACCATCACTAAATTTAGCTATAGCTGTTCCAGGATCGCCATAGTTTAAAGCAAATCCAATAGCAGAACCAATAACTGTTGCAATAGCAACGCCTCTTATCGTTTTAATCTTTAGCTTTTTAGCTTGGGCTGTAACTACTCTTGAAAGTCCTTCTTGAGCTTTCTTTATCCCTTTCTTTTTAATGTAATTTTTAACTGCAGATATACCCCCTCCAACTACTCCAGCTATTGCTAGGTTAAAAGCAGCACCTGCCACATAAATACCAACAGCAACTTTTCCCTTTTTCTTAGCTGCATAAACTGTATCCGAACCAAAAAGCACTTTTTTCACCTTAGAGACTAAAGCAATTTCTTCGAATTCTAACTTTTCTAAATATTTTTCTTCTAATTGTTCTTGAGTTGCCTCTAGGTCATTAAACGTTTCCGAATTTCCATCAAAAAGACCAATAAGTGCCTCTTCTAATAATTTTACTTCTTCAGTTCCCGAAATAGTTGCTGTTTCTTTAACAAGTATCAAAAATTCTTCTTTTTCATCATTTTCCATTTTAGAAATATCTAACTCTTCGACGGCGGCTTCAAAATCAAAATCATCATCTAGAATTTCTTCATTAAATTCTTCAGCACCTTCACCTGTATATACTCCTAAATTTTCAAGCTCATTATCACTCAACTTATTTAAATCTTCATACGTTAAATTTTCTAAGATTCCCTCACCAAAGAAAAAATCATCTTCGAATTTTTTTGTTGGTTTGGTATCAGCATAAGATAAAAGTGGTTCTGTAACCGTTGAAAATAAAAGAACAATAGCAGCAAAGAACAAGAATTTTGGAACAAAATTCTTCATATAAATACACCTCTTTTCTAAAATATTAGAGGTATCCACAACATTTTAGAAATGTTATACGGAAAGCAAATTAATCGGTCAAATCAAACCACTTTTTAAAGTTCTTTTAATGCTTAAATTAGCATTGAAAAACAACGGACGTTATCAGAACATTCCCTTTTATATCAACATTTCTAGGCTTAACGTACAATTTTTATGTTTTACTGCATTTACCTCTATTGGGATAAATATACTAAACTCCTATTTATTTTGCAATGCGTTAGGATAAAAGTCTTATTTTTCGATATTAAAAGAGAAGTTAGACTTATTTGTATAGAAATTATTCCGGATGACTAAAAATATATAAAAGTAGGGGTTGCCAAACAAAGGGCCAATTGCTATTTAATAGAAAGTGGGAAGGAAAAAGAATTTTTCAGTAGGTTAAACGCTTGATATTAATAATTTTTTAGGGATATTCGTACATATTAGTTTTGATAAGTACGAAATATAAAAAAAGAGCCATTTAGGCGCTCTTAAAATAATTTTTCAGGTAACTCTTTTAAAATTAGCATCCGTATAGGCACGATTCTTGAAGAAGTTTCAATTTTCTTAATGAACTAACGGGTGCGTTCTTAAGATCGGAGCTGTCTTTAAGGCAGCTTTTTCTTATGCAACTATCGGGGCAGGATAGTTCGAGATTGCTGTGTGGTCTTTGTTCAACAATAGGGCCATTTTGTGGAGGATCAGCAGAAACTTTGAGATCTTAATCAAAATAGTAATTAATCTATGGAAGTTGTAAAATAAAGGTAATAATAGTTCTGGGGGGATTTATATCAATTATAATGCTATTAATCTAAGCGAGAAACTGTCCAAATTCAGTGAACACTGGTCGCCCAAAGTCATTGGTGAAATGAATGACTATCAGTTTAAGTTAGTTAAGATTCTGGGGGATTTTGTATGGCACGATCATAAAGACACCGATGAGGCATTCATCGTGATAGACGGCGATATGTCCATCGCATTCCGCGATGGAGAGGTTAAACTTTCCAAAGGAGAAATGTATGTGATACCAAAAGGTATGGAGCATAAGCCTCATGCTGAAAAGGAATGCCATATAATGCTGGTAGAGCCTAAAGGTGTAGTCAACACTGGTGAAACTAATTTTAGACTACCTGCTGAAAATAATATATGGATTTAAACCAATAATTCAGTTACTTTCTTTGGATCAACATATAAAAGAAATTTACAAATTTTCGCAATCTGGAGCGATTCTTTTATAAGAATCGCTTTTCCGGTTAGTTCAATAAGAAGTGCTATTATAAGCCCTAACCCAACCTATTTTAAGGAGGCAAACATGAGCTTGGGCTTATTTCTAAGACAACTGATATAAAGGATGTTTGGATGTACAGAGAAAGAAATAACAGTGTAATCGATAGTATTGTTATACATGATTATTTGATTTAATACATTATGGACTCATTGGAATGGATTCCAAGTAAAAACCCATCATTGCAAGGAACTCCAAGTGGCAGGGGTATTAACAATCATGGAGTAACCCTTTTTGATATTCACTCTTCAGAAACTTTAATAAGTATTTTTTCGTCATGGAAGAGTTTAATTAAAAATGCACCTGATAAATTTGAACTCACTGGAGAATTCGTATATGGCGAAGCTGACAATCAGGAGGGGGACTATAAAAAACTAGTCTTCAACCGAGATGAAGTGATTACACAATTTGAAAAAATAATTTTAATGGGAGAAGCTTTAGCTAAAGGTGAATTTTATCTGTACCATTGTGGAATATGATTGGTGGGTTGTTACCCCAGCCTTTTTCTTATGGAGCTAAAGGAGCAGGATTGTAAAGAAGATTAAACACATCAATGTCTATCTATAAATATGATTAATATTCCTCGTAACAATTATTAATTGTTAAATTCATATAAATCATCTATTTAACTAGACTTATAATGGTATAATTAACCAAAAAACGACGATAAATATTTCTGATGTAGTTTATAGTCTTTTAAGGAGAAGTGGTCATGCTTAAGGTTACAGTTGGGATACCTTGTTACAATGAAAGTAAAAATATTCTAAAATGCTTAGATAGTATAACATCTCAAACAGATATATTTCAGGGTATCGAAGTACTAATAGTAGATGACGGGTCAACGGATGATACAGTGAAAATTATTGAGAATTATAAAAAAAAGTACAATATAAATGGCAATATGAAGATATTAACTCAAAAAAATACTGGCGGCCCATCAACCGCTAGAAATAGAATTATCGATGAAGCCGAAGGGGAATATATCTTCTTTGTTGATGGAGACGATTATCTTGGTGAAAATTCCATTTCAAATATGTATACATTAGGTAAAGAAAACGATTCAGATGTTATTATCGGAAAATATGAGGGCGTCAATCGTAGAGTTCCTGTATATGTATTTAAAAGTACGCAAATAAACACGAATTTTTTTGATTCGCTAGTAAAGGACACGATGTCAGTATTGAAAATGTTTAAATCTGAATATCTCCGTTCTTTGAATATTCGTTTTAGAAAAGATATTAGATTGGCAGAAGATCACCCCATTGCTATGAGTGCTTATTTACACACTAAAAAAATTAGTATATATGCGGATTCTCCTTGTTATTATTGGGTGAGACATATTAATACAGAGAATAAAACTCATTTAACTGGCAGCGTCATCCCAGTAGATGAATTTTATAAGTATTTATTTGAAACATTTGAAGTAATAAAAAATGCCCGAATCACAGAAAAAGAAAGAACTGAAGCTTATAGAATATATTGGGACAGATTACTTACACTTGATATAGTTACAGAGTTTAAACGTAATAGAACTGAATTGGAAAGAAATCATTCATTTGCGATTCTGCTACGTTTGTTTAATATGTATGAAGGCCCCTTAATTACACCGTTATTAACAGGTTATAAACGTTATACTGCAATGCTGCTTTGTAATAAGGATTATCTTTTATTTACTGAGTATTTGAAAATAAAGTAATAACTCGAATATATTAAAGCTAGCAAATTCTAATCTCAATTGTTAGCTTTCTAATACAAAGTATAACAATCTAATCTCGTCATCCTTTAGTTTATAAAAATAAGCGATGTATAGAAAAACTTCTAATGCATATCAATAAAGGGTTACTGTGGCAAACTTGATACGAACGGGTGCTTTAGCTGAGGCTGTTCCACATACTTTGTTGCTATTTACCAAGTAGTACGATGTGGTGATTTCCCCTCCAGATGCTCGCTTTCCGCGGGGCGGGCGGTGAGCCTCCTCGGCGTAAACGCCTGTGGGGTCTCACCTGTCCCGCTACTCCCGCAGGAGTCTCGCACTTCCGCTCCAATCAACCTTAAATAGTTTCGTCTTAAAAACAACTATCTTTACGAAAATAGCCTTAGCTGAAGATCGGAGCTGTCTATAAAGGCAGCTTTTTCTTTATGCAACTAGAGGGGGGGAGAATAGCTAACGGGGCTTTACTTCATTACCAGGAGCTGATGAGCAGCTCCTTTTCTTATGTAACTAAAGGGCCAGGGAGTCCAATGAAGAAATGTAATTTTATGTTAAAATAAGCAAGGGAAGTGTGAAGCAGACATTTAATGAGATGGGAGGGTAAGCCCTGTTTACTTCATTTCTATTTATCTATTTTCCAATTGCTATTTCATTACTAAGTATTTGGGGTTTGGTTTGGGTAATCAAGCACAAGAGAAAGATATATATTTCTCCATTGGTTCTTGTAATTTTAGGTATCATAACGCATCTTAGTGGTTTGATGTTAATTGGGGGATTTGCAGGAATGGGAGTAAGTATGGTAGGTGCAACTGTAATTGGAATAAGTCTGATAATCTTAGTTTTAAAATTAATTACAGATTTAAATAAAAAAAGAAAATTGAAAAGATCCATTTAATTGATTAATGATATTCTACTTAAACTAACGAGTCCGATAGCGTTTTTCTTAATGAACTAATAGGGCAGTTAGTGGAATAAGAAATATGGTTAATGATATTTACAGAGGAAGATATGAACTCAAATAAAACTTCCCGAAGTTCCATTTGAATGGTGATACACTTTAAAAAAAGGAGGGCAATTCAGTTTGGAATTCAAATTTGGGAACGGTGCTATTGTGCTACCCCCTTTACACATTACGATTATCGCAATAATTATTATTTTCTTTTTAGTAAGGTGGAGCAAGCAATTAGAAAAACGACGATTTACGATTTTCTTTTACTTTTTGATAAGCACTTTTATTGCTCCAATTTTTTCTCACAGTACAAAAGAAGGTGTTTTTCTGCTATGGATTCCGTTGGGTTTTATATTAGTTTTCTTTTACTTGTTTCTCAGTAAAAGAAACCATCCATCTAAAACGAAAGCATGTATTTTAGGACTTTGCATAGCATTATACCAGTTAATTATTCAATATATCAGGTAGTTTTTGGTATTGGAGCAATTGCTTATTTCTTCTTGTCAAAAATCAAAAAAAGCAAAAAAAGACCTTCAATAGTAAAGGTCATTTCATATTTTGTCTTATATTTTCTGGAATCATAACTACTTCTGTTTTTAAATCAACAGGTCTGAATGTTTCATCAATACATTCTTTCCAATACTCTAAATGCTTCTTATCTATCCAGTGGTCTGATTCCTCAACTTCTTGTCCGCCTTGACCCTGGACAGAGTACCAATATAAAAACTCATAACCATTTAGATGTAATATAGTTTCAACATACATTTTCTCGGCTCCAAGGGTTATTAGCACATCAATCATATTTTCGTTTAGAAACTTTAACCATTCATCTACCCGTTCCGATTTACCTTCCTTAACTCTAAATCTTGTTAGTTCTACTTTCATATTTCTCCCCCATTTTAATGGTTATCTTGCTTACATTACATATTTTAGCAAGTTTTAACCTAACAGGTGCAATAAGGGAGTTACTTTGGCAAATCTTTGTCTTATGGAACTAAAGGGGCAGGATAATAAAGGAGTGTTTTTTTTGAAAAAGGTGTTAATGGGTATTATTAGTATTGTGTTTTTATTTATAGGTTTTTTATTTTTTATGAAATTATACCAACCCTTAGTAGCTCATCCAAGTGCTTCAGCGAATGATAAACAGGTACAATTGGTTTCGGTAGGAAATAAAAGTCCATTTGGGGATATTCAAATTGAAGAAGTTCTTGTCAATGATAAAGCTATACCTTCCAAAGTGAAAATACAAGTGAGTTATCATCCAAAAGGGTTTATTATCTCTGACCATTTTAATGGCGAAGAAGAAAGTGAATATACGTTCAAAGGATTAGATTCCATAACTCTTAAACCAAAGACAGACCCACAAAAGCAACTCGATAAAGTAAATGCTGGTACTGCAACAGAAGATGATACTATTTATGCTCTTTCGTTAGTGCATGAACAAAGTATTGACAGAGTCATAATTAAATACCAACACCTTGGTATGGCACATGAATTGGTTGTGTCAATGGTTGGATTGTGAAATACTTTACTTAAACTAACAGGTGAGTTACTTCAATTTCAGGAAATTAATCAGCAGCTCTCTTTCTTATGAAGGGGCACAGCCAGTGAAATGAAACCAAAAGGTAAGATAAAAATAAAGGAGATGTGTTAGCTTAAGATCATAGCTGTCTTTAAGGCAGCTTTTTCTTATGGAACAAAAGGTGCATTTTAGTTTAGGTATATTTATTCACCAAGCTATAGAAAAATCCGGTTATCCTAGTTAGGCAAAGGAAAACCGGATTTTTTCTTTAATTGGTTCTAAAGCAATAACAATTGCAAAGCTGTAACACCAAATAATTTGCTTATTAAGTATTGCTACCAATCGATTCGTTTTCCATCTTTGAAGAATCCCCCGTTAGGTCCTTCAGCTCCAGTAGTAGCTAACCAAAGGATAGATTCAGCAGCTTGTTCGGGAGTTCTTGGAGCAGATGGTCCCCCCATATCTGTACTTACCCATCCCGGGTCGACCGCATTTATTTTGATATCAGATTTGATTTCTGCAGCTATCAATTGTGTCAATCCATTCAGGGCAAATTTGGACATTTTATATGCGCCTACTCCTGGATAGGACATTTCGCTCATTGCCCCATATTCTGAGGAAACATTAATGATTCTCCCATAGCCTTGTTTTTCCATGAGGGGAATAAAGGAACGGATCATATGGTAAACTCCAAAGAAATTGGTTGCCATTGTTTTCTCTAAAATTGATGGATCCATATTCAATAATTGTTTATTCTCATCCTGATACACGCCAGCATTATTGATCAATACGTCTAATCTTCCATACTTCTCATTTATTGCTACCGCAGCTTGACGGATGCTTTCTTGATTATTGACATCTATCGACACAAACGAAACGTCCAGATTTGACTCCCTAAGTTGTTGTATCGCTTTATGACCCATCTCTGGATCCCGACTTGCCAAAATAACCTTAAAACCTATCAAAGCTAATTGTTTGACCAATTCATATCCAATTCCTCTATTTCCGCCAGTGACAAGAGCAACTTTGATATCCTTTGACATGTTAATTCCTCCATTTTTCGGATAATAATTTTGAGCAGAGGAGATTACTCCAATTAAAACCTGTATACCATTCCGAGAAGAAAATGAATCTCTTAGTTTTATCTTATATTATTACCAAGGTTGACTTGTTGGTCCAATTGTAAACTCATTGATGTTCGTATCTTCTGGCTGATCAATGGCGAATGCCACAATATTGGCAACTCGATCAGGTGCAATACCATATTGTTCGTACAGCGCAGTCATACCTTCTGAAATATTCTTATCAGTAATCGTATCCAGCAATTCCGTGTTGATCGCTGCTGGATAAATAGTTGCTGTGCGGATGTTAGTACCTTCTTGGGCAGATTCCATACGCAAAACTTCCATTAAATCACGAACAGCCCACTTTGTTGCGCCATAAACAGCACCACCTGGGTAAGCTTTAAGCCCAGCTACTGATGACGTAGTGATGATATGTCCAGACTTTTGCGAAGTAAATGTTGGCAATACTGCTGCGATACCATTCAATACACCTTTAATATTAACGTCGACCATACTGTTCCACTCGTCAGTTTTTAATTCGGAAAGTGGTGAATTAGGCATTAGTCCAGCGTTCAAGAAGATTACATCGACACCTCCAAAAGTGTCTTTAGCTAGTTGAACAAGCTGCTGACTATCATCTGGGTTAACAACATCTGTGACGCGATAAGCCACTTGACCACCGTTCAATCTAATTTCTTCAGCTAATTTTGCTAAACGCTCTTCACGTCTTGCGCCAAGTACGACTTTTGCACCTTTTTTAGCTAACAGCTTAGCTGTTGCTTCCCCAATACCTGAACTTGCGCCTGTAATTACAACCACTTTGTTTTCAATTGTCATTTCGTTTCATCCTTTCATGTAAAATAAAACTACAATTGATGTTTTCTCGACATCTGTCTATAATTTAAAATATAAATTTAAACTAAACAAGGCATATAAATCGTTAATTTAATCAGTTTTGTTGTTTAAACAACAAATCAATAAAAATTGTCGACTATCTCAAGGAAAGATGGTGTTAATATGGCAAAAGTGGATAGAAGAATTGTAAGAACCCAAGAGGCAATTAAGAAAGCATTTCTTGAATTGATGTCAGAAAAAAATTTCGATAGCATGACCATTCAGGATATTTCTGATAGGGCAAATATTAACCGTGCAACTGTTTATCTTCATTACTTGGATAAATTTGATCTGTTGGATAAAATCATAGAAGAACATATCAATAACATGGTTAACCTTTGTGAGTCGGAAGCTGAAATGGAGTGGATTGAATCGACTGTACACTGCATGGAATATCTTGAACGTAATTATTTATTTTTTTCGACGATGTTGGCAAGTGAGGGAGCTCCGTACTTTCGCAGCCGGTTTGTTCAGCATAATATCGAAGAGTTCAAAAAAGACGTGGATATAACAAAAGGAAAAAATTTTGGTCAGAGTGAAGATGTAGTTGTCGAATTTGTGGCAAATGCTTATGTAGGTGTAGTGGAATGGTGGTTAAAAAATGGCATGCCTTATCCACCGCAGGAAATGGCAGAGAAAGTAGGGGACTTATTAGAGAGGATTTTATAGATTCATCGCTTAAAAAGTCTCTCTTATTTATTAAGGAATGAGGGGGATAATGTGTCCTTCCCTTATCAATACTTGGTGGAATAAGAATGGCCGAAAATCAATTTGATTTTTCGGCCATTTTAATATTTGAAAATGGGGGAATTCAAGAATCTCTTTCTACAGGTTCAATGATGTTTTTTAGCTAAGAGTTTTGAAACCACTAACACCATTTAGATATTTCTGTGATCCTTCACTAGACCAATCAAATATCTATATACTGCTAGATTTTTTATACTTCTTTAATGTTTGACTGGTTAGAAGGAATAATTTTATTGCCGGCTATAGCAAAAGCATTTAAACAGACTGTATGAGTTAGTCCATATTGCTTGTAATCACTCCATTCAACAGGTATTAAGTATTTTTCAATAGGCAACTCAACTATCTTTGTATTCTTTATTAATAACATTTTTTAAAGTGACTTTAGTTCTTTTGCCAATTAACGTTCCTTAGAAGGGCCGGGTCGCAATCAAACCAAGACTATCGATGATTACTTAATGTTGATCCAATTCCTTTAGCTTTTATAAATCATAGAAAAAAACAATACTTTAGAACAGTCCGTTAAAAACGAAGTCATATCTAGCCGATTGTGATAATTAAGGTATAATGATAGGGGAAAGATATTTTGTAACGGATTAGGTGAAGATGATCATGAAGCTAATCATTGCGGAGAAACCAGATCAAGGTTCAACGCTAGCGGCTCAATTTAAAACGAAAAAACAGCAAGGCTATATAGAAATCATGCCGAATGAACTTTTCCCCGATGGAGCTTATGTAACTTGGGCCGTCGGACATTTATGTCAACTTGTTTCGCCGGAAACCTATCATTCAAAATGGAAAAAATGGTCGATGGAAACGTTGCCGATGATTCCTGAGAAATTTCAATATGAAGTGACCCGGCAAAAGGCAAAGCAATTCAATGTTGTGAAGACCTTGCTTAGGAAACCGGAAGTCGATGAAATCATTCATGCAGGTGATGCCGGGCGTGAAGGAGAATTGATTGTACGCAATATCGTTAATCTATGCAATGTCAATAAACCGATGAAACGTTTATGGATTTCCTCTTTGACCCCGAAAGCGATTTATGAGGGATTCCAAAATCTGAAGAGCGAGGAAAAAACCAGGCCGCTTTATTATGAAGCGTATACGAGAGCTTGCGCGGACTGGGTTGTGGGAATGAATGCGTCGAGAGCGTATAGTATTTTGTTGAAACAAAGGGGCGTTTCGGATGTGTTTTCAGCTGGAAGGGTTCAGACACCGACTCTTGCTTTGATAGTGAAGCGGGAAATGGAAATTGAGCAATTCAAGTCTGAACCGTTCTGGGAGGTGTTCGCAGATTTCAAGATGGACGGTAAGAAATATCAGGGTAAATGGCAGCTGAACAATGACCCGAGAATCAAGACAAAAGAAATGGCTGATAAGATTGCCGCCTTTTGCAAGGGTAAGGAAGCTGAAATAGCGGAAATGGATACTGAAAGAAAAGAATTTCAGCCGCCTTTGTTATTTAATCTATCGTCATTGCAAGCTACAGTGAACAAGATTTATAAATATTCACCGAAACAGACGCTTGATATCGTGCAAAGTTTATATCAAAAAGGGATCGTTTCTTATCCACGTTCAGATTCCAATTACGTGACGGAGGGGGAAGCCGAAACATTTCCCGATATCTTGCAAAAACTAAGCGGATTTTCAGAATATGAATCCCTGTTTCCTTTGCCACAACCGAACATCATAAATAATAAAAGGTTTGTAAATGAAAAAAAAGTGACTGATCACTATGCAATTATCCCGACGGAGCAGGTAACCGACCCGAAGCGGCTTTCCGCCGAAGAACGGAATATTTATGACTTGGTGGTACGCCGGTTGATTGCGGCTCATTATGAGAAAGCGATTTTCGATTACACCACCATTAAAACGCTTGTCGATAAGCGTGCCGAATTCATTTCTAAAGGCAAGCAGCAGATTCAAGAGGGATGGCGCAAAGTGATTTTCCAAGATGACAAGGATGATGATATCATTTTGCCGTCCGTTTCCAAAGGGGATACTGGAAATGTCGCCAATATAAAGGTGAAAGAAGGAAAAACCCAGCCCCCTAAGCGTTATACAGAGGGTCAGCTGATCACTTTGATGAAAACAGCCGGAAAGCATCTGGATAATGAAGAGTTAGAAAAAGTTCTGATGAAAACCGAGGGTCTCGGAACCGAAGCAACTCGGGCTGGCATCATTACCATGCTCAAAGACCGTAAATACATCAATGTCAAAAAAAATCAGGTTTTTGCGACAGATAAAGGGAAAGTGCTGATTACTGCCATCGGGGAGAAAATCCTGGCTTCACCTGAAATGACAGCCAAATGGGAACAGCGTTTGAGGGAAATCGGTGAAGGAAAGGCTTCAGCTGGCGGATTTATGGAAGCTGTTAAAAAGATGTCAGCAAAAATCATCAGTGATGCCGTGGAATCATCGGAAAACTGGGATTTTCAAGGGCTGGATACCGAGTCGATTCAACGGAGCGGCTCTAAAAAAAGAAGCTCGGCATCTGTGGGCAGCTGTAAACTATGCGGTTCTAAGATTGTCGATAAAGGGGAATTCTATGGATGTGTAAGTTATCAAAAAACAAAGTGTAACTTCACCATCTCCAAAAAAATCCTTAATAAGAAAATCAGTCAAGCAAATATAAAAAAGCTGTTGGCGAGCGGTGAAACGGATCTGATAAGCGGTTTTAAAAAAGGGGAAAAAACCTTTGATGCCATTCTATCGTGGTCCGATGCTGAAAAGAAGATCAGTTTTACATTCCCAACAGAACAAAACATCAAGCAAACTTGAGAAGAAACATCATTAAAGGCGCCCTGAGACTTATATCTTCTTGTTTCGGGGCCGTTAATATAGTAAAATTTTTAGATATGCGTTTGAATGGGAGGATTCCGAATGCCTACACCGAGCATGGAGGATTACATAGAACAAATTTATTTACTTATTGAAGAAAAAGGATATGCAAGAGTTTCCGATATTGCTGAAAATCTTTCCGTCCACCCATCTTCTGTTACAAAAATGGTTCAAAAACTTGATCAGGAAAAATACTTGATATATGAAAAGTACCGGGGTCTCGTCTTAACTGCAAATGGGAAAAAAGTTGGTAAAAGGCTCGTTTACCGCCATGAACTTTTAGAACAGATGCTAAGGTTGATTGGGGTCAAGGAAGAAAATATTTATCAGGATGTAGAGGGGATTGAACACCACCTTAGTTGGAATGCCATCGATAGGATTGGAGACCTGGTTGAATTCTTTGAAGAATCTCCTGACCGTGTCGAAGATTTACGAAAGATACAAAAAAGAAATGAAGAAAATTCAAAATAAGCTGCCGCTGGCAGTTTTTTTTATGTATTTGAAAATCACTAGGGGTCGACGTTTTAAAGGAGGATTTTTGAATTAAGAGCAGAATAGCTATAGGGAAGCCCCGGTCGGGAAAATATTTTTCAGGAAAATATTTAATTAGGGGGTATATGGGAGGGTGAATTTCTTATGAATATACATACATGGCATAAAGAGTCGGAAAAGGAATGGGATGTTTTTGCACCTATGTGGGCGAAGAATTCGCAAGAAATGTGGGAAACGGGGAGCCGGAAAAACATCATTCCCTTCTTTTCTGAATATGTACCTTCGGGAGTGAAGGTGGCTGACATAGGCTGTGGAGATGGAGTTGGTTCCTTGAAATTGGCCGAAGCGGGATTTAAAGTAACTGGAGTTGATTTATCCAATGTGATGATTGAATTTGCAAAGGGGAAAACCGCTCAACAACCAGGACTTTCTTTCCTGCAAGGGGATTTCTATAACCTTCCCTTCGAAGATGAAGAAATGGATGCGGCAATGGTCATTAATTCTTTGGAATATACGGGTGAACCCTTAACGGTGTTGAAGGAAATTCAACGGGTAATAAAGCCTGGAGGTTATGTCTGTTTTGGAATACTTGGTCCAACAGCTGAGCCGCGAAAAAAATTCAGTTTCCACCGGTTATTAGGAGATAAAGTCATCATGAATACCATGCAGCCGTGGGAATTTGAAAAAATGGCTTTAGAAACGGGATGGAAGGCAGTGGCTGATACCGGCGTGGCAAAGAGAGGGGTGGACTATACAAAGCTCGGACATTTTTCAAAGGAATTAAAGCAAGCTGTATCGTTCATGTGGCTTTTCCTCCTGCAAAAAGAGGTGGGGCAGTGATGGAGAAGTATCAAATCGATCAATTCGTTGAAAAGACGAAACAGCAGGATAAAGGGCAAGGTCTATTTGAACTTGAAACGGAACGAATTCTGGAGATTAATTTGGAAAAACAGATTTGGGCAAAAATGGGAACGATGGTTTCTTATCGCGGCAACATTAAATTTGAGCGGGAAGGTATTTTGGAGCATGGTCTTGGTAAACTCTTTAAAAAAGCCTTAACCGGTGAGGGTGCATCCTTGATGAAAGCGACCGGAAGCGGCAAGCTATACGTCGCGGATCAAGGGAAGAAGATTTCCATTTTACAGTTAAATGGTGAATCGATCTGTGTTAACGGAAATGATTTACTCGCATTTGAGCCGGGGATTCAATGGGATATAAAAATGATGCGGCGCATTGCCGGGTTATTGGCAGGCGGATTGTTCAACGTAAGGCTCGAGGGGAGAGGCATGGTCGCATTCACTTCCCATTATGAGCCTCTTACTTTAATGGTGGAACCTGGGAATCCGGTTTATACGGACCCGAATGCCACAGTAGCTTGGTCAGGGGAATTGCAGCCTGAATTCGTAACGGATGTTTCATTGAAGTCGTTTTTTGGAAGGGGAAGCGGCGAATCCGTTCAAATGAAATTCGAAGGACAAGGATTTGTGGTCGTCCAACCTTTTGAAGAGGTATATTTCGGTAATAAGGAATCATGAAACAAACAACCTGAGTCAGCTACTCAGGTTGTTTCCCATGATGATCGGATGTGTCTGCAATGAAAAAGCGATTCATTTCAAAGTGAAAGCTTCTTTTTTCTTACCCTTTCAATCCCACTCATAAGGGGTTGATTGGTAGACATAATAATTCAGCCAATTCGAGAACATCAGGCTGCAATGGCTCTTCCAGCGGTGAAGAGGTATCCTGGTCGGATCGTTATCAGGAAAGTAATTTTCAGGGAGTTGCGTATTGATCCCGCGTTCCCTATCGCGCTTGTATTCTTCACCAAGGGTATCGGCATCATACTCGAAATGGCCGGTAACCATAATTCTTTTTCCATCAACTGAAGCAGCCATCAATACACCAGCTTGATCGGACTGTGCGAGAACCTTCAATTCAGGATGGTTAACTAATTTTTGATAGTCAATATCCGTATAGCGTGAATGAGGGGCCATAAAATAATCATCGAATCCGCGGACTAGATTTTCATTCGGTTCAAGGACCTCATGAGTGTATACCCCGAAGCATTTCTCTGGAAGTTCGTATTTGCCTATTCCATAATGATGGTACAGGGCAGCTTGTGCCCCCCAACAGATATGTAGGGTGGATGTGACATTTTCACTTGACCAGTTCATGATGCTCTGGAGTTCTTCCCAATAATTAACGTCTGAAAATTCCAGCTTTTCCACTGGAGCGCCTGTAATGATCAAGCCGTCATATTTCTTCGTGCGAATATCATTGAATGATTTGTAAAATTGATCTAAATGAAATTTACTTGTGTTCTTTGATTCATGTGTGCTTAAGCGCAGGAATGATATATTTACTTGAATGGGGGTATTGCCAAGAAAGCGTAGTAACTGGGCCTCCGTTTTTTCTTTCTCTGGCATTAGGTTTAAAATTAATATATTCAATGGACGGATTTCCTGATTGGTAGCTCTTTCCTCATCCATTACGAAGATATTTTCCTGTTCTAAAATTTCCCTTGCTGGCAGTTGTTCCGGAATTCTGATTGGCATGATTAGCCTCCTTCTTCAAAAATCATAATATTTTAATTATATAGAAAATTATTGAATAGAAAAGCTATTTTAATAATTTCTTGTAAATCCCGAAGGAAATGGCCTGGGAATGGTAAAATGGGAAGATCGGAAAACATTAACTATGAAGTTGGAGAGGTGTTTGGAGATTGTTTGATCCTACAGCATTTGAAAACATGAAGGTGGTATTGGAAGGAGCGGTTTACGATCGTGACTTCATTGGGGATATATTGGTCATAAACCGAGATGATATAGTGAATCTCTCAACCATGTCCAGATCATATAAGATCGAGATGGAATTGAAAAACCCAATCGCGCCCATTTCGATTAGCGGTGCCATTGAGCTACACGCTTCCCTACATAACCTAAGTTCGGAGTTACTCGATGCAGCTATTGATGATACGCATTCAGGCTGCACGGTCAATATATTCATTTCTTTTCCTAAAAAGCTTGATGAAGTGAATGCTGAACAATTGTTGAATGATCTGGAAAAAATTTGGGGAGATCAGAGAATCATTTCAGTGACGACCAGTGAAACGGTCAGTAAAAAAAAGCAAACCATTACTTCTTCTCTATATAAAATTTCATTTGGAAGGCTTGTAAGAGAAGAGCAAATGGATGATTTGGAAGACATGGTAGAGTATTTGATTCAATCCATACAAGCAGTGAAGATTCCGGGATGATAGGAAAAGGATTAAAGTTGGTAAACCTACCTTTAAATACGGTAAAATGAATCATCATACTAAAGGGAGAGATCATACATGTCCATTTACGAATTTGAAGTCAATAAAATCAATGGCGAAACCATCTCGCTTGAGGAATATAAAGGGAAAGTGATGATTATAGTGAATACCGCAAGCAAATGCGGTTTTTCGCCACAGTATGATGATTTGCAAAGTCTGTATGTGCAATATAAAGAGGATGGGGTAGTCGTGCTTGGTTTTCCGTGTAATCAGTTTTTGAATCAGGAGCCTGGTGATGATCTGGAAATCGATTCATACTGCAAATTGAATCATGGTGTAACATTCCCGATGTTCGCAAAAGTGAATGTCAAAGGAAAGGAAGCCCACCCCTTATTCAGCTATCTGACTGAAAATGCTCCTGGAGTGATGGGGTCCAAATCGATAAAATGGAATTTTACAAAGTTCTTGATTGATCGTAATGGAAATATCGTCAGCCGGTTTGCACCTAAAACAAAACCTCTGGAAATGGAAGAAGATATAAAAAAATTAATATGAAGTATGAAATCGAGTCCAACGGAAAGTTTCAGTTGGGCTCTTTTTTTGAGGGAAGATATTTATTGCATGCATCCGTTTTTAAAAGGGGACAGATGGTTGGGATATTGAATATAATAGAAGACACAAATGAGGGGGGAAACCATGGAACGAATTGCATGGGTAACAGATAGTACGGGAACTTTAGATGAAGAATTATCATTGAATGAACATGTATACGTCGTTCCGATGGTCGTCATCATCGATGGGAAGGAATATGAAGATGGCGTCGACCTATTACCTGAGGAATTATACCGGCGGATGGGTGAGGAAAAAATCACAGCCACCACGTCACAGCCCTCGGTCGGCCGATTCCAGGCATTATATAAGGAGCTTGAAAAACGCTATGATCGAATCATAGCCGTACATCTTTCCAGTGAATTGAGCGGGACGGTTTCTGCGAGCAGGCAAGCTGCACAAATGGTTACGATCCCTGTTGACGTTTTTGATACTTTACTTATCTCCTTTCCAATGCTATTAATCTTGAAACGGCTCATGCATTATATTGAGAATGGCGATTCCATCAATGAAGCATTCGTCAAAACGAGAATGTATGCGGATAACCATGAGACCTATGTAATGATAGGCTCTTTAGATCAGCTGCATCGCAGCGGCAGGTTAACAAACGCACAGTATATTCTAGGAAGCCTATTGAGCTTTAAACCCATCATTTCAATCGAAAATGGTGTGCTCCATACTAAATCTAAACCTCGGAACCTTAAAAAAGCGGAAAAACAGATCTTCACTGATTTTCACAGATCAGTCGAAGCGGGAAAAGTAAAAGAATGCACCATATTATATGGTGGAGTGTCGGAGCAGGCACAAAAATGGAAAAAGAGGATTTCCGAAGAATTCCCTCATGTGTTGACCCATGTATCCCCACTGGGGAGCGCCATCGGGGTGCATACCGGTGAACAGACGATTGGGCTCAGTTGGTTCAATGAAGATTAAAGCACACCATTATTGAGAACCATGGTAAAATAGAAAGGACATGGAGTGGTGAAATGAAACAAACGATGATTGAGTTAACGGAGAAGTATGTATATGACCAATTGAATTCTGATGCCAGCGGCCATGATTGGTTCCATATCGATCGTGTTCGTAAGCTGGCTTTACATATTGCAAAAGAAGAACGAGAAGGAAATGAGTTCATCATTGAAATGGCGGCTCTGCTTCATGATATCCCTGATGATAAACTAAACCAGGAAGCCGATGGGGGCTGGAAAAAGCTAGATGCTTGGTTTGATGAAATAAAGTTGGATATTGATAGTGTTGATGCCATTAAACAGATCATCAATACAATTTCATTTAGTGCAGGGCAGTTGAGGCTGCCTTCGATAGAGGCTGAAATTGTTCAGGATGCGGACCGCTTGGATGCTATTGGTGCCATAGGCATAGCCAGGACATTTGCATTTGGCGGAAAGAAGGGACAGCTTATGTATGATCCTTCATTGCCCATTAGGGAAAACATGACCAAGAAGGAATACAGGAATGGCAAAAGCTCTTCCATTCATCACTTTCATGAAAAATTATTGCACTTGCAAGATATGCTTAATACTTGTACAGCCAAGAAGATTGCTAGTGAAAGGCATGAATATATGGTAGGATTTTTAGAGGAATTTAATAAGGAATGGGATGTACGATTATGAAAGTTTTTAGCATGGAACATGTAATGAAAACCCAAGGGGAAAAGCTGCTTTTTAAAGATGTCTCTTTTTCCATTACCGAAGGGGAAAAAATCGGGATCGTTGGGATAAACGGTACCGGTAAATCGACATTATTGAATATCATCGCAGGGCTGGAAGACAGTGATTTAGGAACGAAGGATCATCCGAATGATTATACGATTTCCTATCTGTCCCAAGATCCGCATTTTGATGAGAAATTGACGATCATGGAATATATGTATGAAAGTTCAACTCCTGTATTTTCGTTGATTAAAGAGTATGAAAAGACGCTCATTCAACTTCAAGTAGACCCGCAGAATAGCGCAATACAGGACCGTTTGTTAAAACAGCAGCAGGATATGGACACGCTAGGCGCCTGGGATACAAGTGCCAATGCCAGAACGATACTGACCAAGCTTGGTCTTCCTGATCATTCAAGGAGACTGGGGGAACTGTCAGGCGGCCAAAAAAAACGTGCGGCCCTTGCAAAAACCTTGATTGAGACCCCTGATTTATTGATTTTGGATGAGCCTACGAACCATCTCGATTTTGAAAGCATCACTTGGCTTGAAGAATATTTAGGTAAATATCAAAAATCCGTTTTATTTGTAACCCATGATCGATATTTCCTTGATCGTGTTTCCAATAAGATTTGGGAAATTGCCCAGACCCAGCTTTTCGAATACAAAGGAAACTATGCGGATTATTTAGAATCAAAGGCCATTCGTGAAGAGAATGAATCGGCTGAAAGAACGAAAAAGGAAAGTCTATTCAAAAAAGAACTGGCCTGGATCCGTAAAGGTGCAAAGGCCCGGACAACGAAACAAAAGGCCAGGATCCAACGCTTCGAAACATTGGAATCAGGTGTAAAGGATAAGCAGAAAACCGAGAGCCTGGAAATGGAATTAAGCGGTGCCCGTCTTGGGAAAAAAGTACTTGAGATGCAGGATGTATCTAAATCCTTCGGTGATCGAACCATCATCAACCATTTTTCCTTCCTCTTCAAACCAGGTGATCGAATTGGGATCGTCGGTAATAATGGCAGCGGAAAGTCAACCTTGTTGAATATCCTGGCAGGTAGGGAATCCATAGATGAAGGAAACCTGGAAAAAGGGCAAACCGTGAAAATAGGATACTATACGCAAGAAAGCGTCGATATGGATGAGAATTTGCGCATGATAGAGTATATTCGGGAAACGGCGGATTCAATCGCACTTAAAGATGGTAGTTTCATATCGGCTGCGCAGATGCTTGAAAGGTTCTTATTTCCAATGGGATCGCATGGGACGCCAATTCGTAAGCTGTCCGGTGGGGAGAAAAGGCGATTATATCTCCTTAACATATTGATGTCGGCACCTAATGTCCTGCTTTTGGATGAACCGACGAATGATTTGGACACGCAGACCTTGACCGTTCTTGAGGATTATTTAGAAACATTTTCAGGGGTAGTCATTACTGTATCACATGATAGGTATTTCTTGGATAAAACGTGCCACCAGCTTCTTGTTTTCAAGAATAAAGGTGACATTGACTTCTATTACGGCTCATATTCAGAGTTCTTGGAAGACAAGACGGAAGAGGCTGTGCCAGTAAAAGCACCAGAGCCACAGATGAACCGGACCGAAAAGAAAAAGAAAAAACTAACCTATGCGGAAAGTAAGGAATGGGAAGAGATAGAAGGGAACATGGAGCGGGCCGAGCAGCGATTGAAAGACATTACATCAGAAATGTCAGCAGCGGGAAGCGATTTTGAAAAAGTCCGCCTGCTTCTTGAAGAAGAAAAGGAACTAACGGATAAATTAGACCATTTGATGGAAAGATGGGCGTATTTAGCGGAAAAATTGGAAGAAGAATGAGCGTGGTGACTGGTCCAAGGAAGTAAACTTGGATCAGTCTTTTTTTTTGCCAATCTCAATTGCATGAGAATCTGATGACGATGTGATAATATCTAGTACATGGAAACGTCTTGTAAAAGGAGAGAAATGCATTGAAAATTAAGTCGATAGAACCTACACCTAGTCCGAATACAATGAAAATCAATTTAACAGAAGAGCTATTAGCTGGTAAAAGCAATAATTATAAGAAGGATCAAGCTGACCAAGCACCCAAGCTGATAAGGGATTTATTTACGATCGAGGGAGTGAAAGGGGTATATCATGTTGCGGACTTCTTAGCCGTTGAGCGAAACGCGAAATATGATTGGAAAGATATCTTGGTCCAAATCCGTCAGGTCTTTGGTGAAAAAACCGAGGAACAAAATCAAAAAGCGGCATTAAATGAACATTACGGTGAAGTAACTGTTGCCATTCAACAATTCAAGGGCATTCCGATGCAAATTAAAGCAAGTGATAGTCAACACGAAAAACGTTTTGCCTTACCGGAATATTTCATAAAGGGCATTGCCGCTGCCCAAAAAGAAGATGATAATGTAGTCCTGCTTCGAAAATGGAAGGATTATGGCGTAAGATATGGTGATATGGAAGATATCGTGAAGGAAGTATCGGATGAACTGATCGCAGCTTATCCGGAAGATCGAATTAATCGGCTAGTTGCAGCCGCAAAAGAAATGGTGGATACGAAGGAAGCCATTTTGAAACGTCCAAAAATTAAACTGACTGCAGAAATGCTGAATGATGAAAGCTGGGAAAAGCGTTATCAGGCTTTAGAACAAATGGAAGATCCTACGGTTGATGATATTCCAGTATTGGATATGGCACTCTCCGACAGTAAAGTCTCCATTCGAAGGCTCGCGGTAGTATACTTGGGTATGATTGAAGATAGAAAAGTGCTTCCGAGCTTGTATAAAGCCTTGAAAGATAAAAGCGCGGCCGTAAGACGTACGGCTGGTGATTGTTTATCAGATCTTGGCTTTGAAGAAGCGATGGGAGAAATGTCTCAATCACTTTCGGATAAAAATAAATTGGTTAGATGGCGGGCCGCGATGTTTTTATACGAAGTGGGAAATGAAACGACCCTCCCTTATCTTAAACAAGCGGAACAGGATCCTGAATTCGAAGTGGCCCTGCAGGTCAAGATGGCCATAGACCGTATAGAAAATGGCGAAGAAGCAAAAGGTTCGGTTTGGAAGCAAATGACAGAATCAAGACAAGCGAATGACAAGTGATTTGAAATGACCCAGGAAAAAGGCATGCGGCTGATATAATCCGCATGCCTTTTTATTTTTTTAGGATCATTTCCAATCGTTTGAAAGGGGTTCACCTGAGATCGAATCTATAAATTGGAACTCTATTATTTTAGTAAAATGATTTTTGTAGATATTTAGTGAAGAATGGTTGCATTTGTCTATAAATATGTTAGAATTTTTAGAGTATACTAAAAATTATATTATTCTGAATCATTAAACATTTAGCGGAAATTGGGGGTACAACAAATGTCTACATCAAATATGAGAAGTGACATGATTACAAAAGGGGTCGATCGAGCTCCACATAGAAGTCTGTTGCGGGCAGCAGGGGTTAAAGAAGAAGATTTCGGTAAACCGTTCATCGCGGTTTGTAATTCATACATCGATATCGTTCCAGGTCATGTACACCTTCAGGAATTCGGAAAAATAGTGAAGGAAGCGATTCGCGAAGCGGGCGGTGTTCCTTTCGAATTTAATACAATCGGGGTAGACGATGGAATTGCAATGGGTCATATTGGTATGCGCTATTCCTTGCCAAGCCGTGAAATCATCGCAGATTCCGTGGAAACTGTTGTATCGGCACATTGGTTTGACGGTATGGTGTGCATTCCAAACTGTGACAAGATAACGCCGGGAATGATGATGGGAGCACTTCGTGTCAATATTCCTACAATATTCGTAAGCGGCGGACCCATGAAAGCAGGTAAAGATAAAAATGGTAAATCTCTTTCATTAACATCCGTTTTTGAAGGGGTGGGTGCTTATCAAGCAGGTAATATCAATGAAGAGGATTTGCAGGAGATCGAGCAAGTTGCATGCCCTACTTGCGGTTCTTGTTCAGGAATGTTCACAGCAAACTCCATGAACTGCCTGGCTGAAGGATTGGGACTTGCGCTACCGGGAAATGGTACGATTTTGGCGGTAGCCGAAGAACGTAAGGAATTCGTTAAGAAATCCGCTAAACAGTTGATGGAGATAATCAAACAGGATATCAAGCCTCGTGATATCGTGACGATTGATGCAATTGATAACGCATTTGCCTTGGATATGGCGATGGGCGGTTCGACGAACACCGTGCTTCATACGCTTGCATTGGCACATGAAGCAGGTTTTGAATATCCGATGGAACGCATAAATGAAATAGCTAACCGCGTACCGCATCTAGCGAAAATTGCACCGGCATCCGATTACCATATTGAAGATGTACATAATGCCGGTGGTGTAAGTGCCGTCATTAATGAGTTACTTAAAAAACCAGGTGCGTTTAATGGAGATTGCCTTTCTGTCTCAGGTAAAACGCTGCGCGAAAATGTTGCCGGTTGTGAAATATTGGACAAGGATGTAATCCATCCATTGGATAATCCGCATTCTGAGCGTGGCGGGCTTGCGGTATTGTTCGGTAACCTTGCTCCTCAAGGCTCCATCGTAAAAGTGGGCGCCGTTGACGCATCAGTTGGTGGCTATCACAGGGGTCCAGCCATTTGTTTCGATTCCCAGGAAGATGCACTTTCCGGAATCATTACCGGAAAGGTTAAAGAAGGGGATGTAGTGGTCATTCGTTACGAAGGGCCTAAAGGTGGGCCGGGAATGCCGGAAATGTTGGCACCCACTTCCCAAATCGTCGGGAGGGGACTTGGAGCGAAAGTCGGTTTGATCACTGATGGCCGCTTTTCAGGAGCATCCCGAGGCATCAGCATTGGTCATATATCCCCCGAAGCAGCTGAGGGAGGCCCGATTGCCTTTGTTGAAGATGGAGATATCATCGAATTGGATTTGAATAATCGTAAAATCCAATTGGAAATTTCCGATGAAGAATTCGAAAAACGCAAAGCCAATTGGAAAGGCTTCGAGTCAAAGGTCAGGACAGGCTATTTAGCACGGTATTCCAAACTTGTGACGAATGCCAGCTCAGGCGGAGTGATGAAAGTTTAAGTTTAAAAAGAAGACTAAAACATGGTGGCAGAAGGAAACTGGATTCTGTCACCATGTTTCTTTGTGAAGAAAAATGAAATTTTACAAAGCTTTAAGCGTCATTTTTGCATATGCACTGAAGAATATAGTATCATTATACTAATTGAAGAATTGTAACCAAGGAGGTTTTTTTATGTCGATGGCATATGATGAATATATGAAACAAATGGTGAAACCAATGCGTGCGGAACTGGTGCAGGCAGGTTTTGATGAGTTGGAATCCGCTGAAGCGGTTGAAAACTTTATGGAATCGGTGGAAGGTACGACACTTGTGGTCGTGAATTCAGTTTGCGGCTGTGCTGCCGGGTTAGCCCGTCCAGCTGCTACTCAAGCCGTACTCCAAGCGGACAATAAGCCAGATCATTTGGTAACTGTATTCGCAGGCCAAGATAAGGAAGCGACAGCTAAAATGCGCGAATACTTCGATGGAATAGAACCTTCTTCACCATCCATGGCTCTTTTAAAGGGCAAAGAGGTTGTACATTTCATTCCTCGCCATGATATAGAAGGACAGCCAATGGAAGCCATCATGGAAAATTTATTGGCAGCGTTCAGTAAGTAAATAAGTGATGAAGCGGAATGTCCTGGAAACAGGGCATTCTTTTCAAATTTTAAGAGAGTATGAAGGGGTAGGATTCATGTTTGTCACAACAGTAGGAAGAGCCGATAAAGAAACGATGATATTAGCCAAAAGGTTAGCTGAAGAATTGCAAATCCCCTTTATAGCAAGAAGAAAACGATCGGTGAGAGATATCCAAGCGGAACATAATGAAGATGATTGCCTTGTTTTTGGTAAAAAGCGGATGGAGTTATTTCGATACCAGGAAAAAGAACCATTCTTTTTTCATCCGAACCTGGCGATGATCCGTATAAAAAGAATAATGCGCGGAGAGAGTGATCCATTTCTCATTGCCGGAGATATAAATGAAGGGAACGCTGTGCTTGATTGTACCTTGGGATTGGGCTCTGATGCAATTGTCGCAAGTTTCTCAGTGGGTGAACATGGACAGGTTGTCGGATTGGAAGGAAATCAATATTTGGCCTTGCTCGTGGACCGTGGAATGAAAACATGGGAGGATGCAGAAGAAAAAATGATTTCTGCGATGAGAAGAATAGAGGTCAGGCAGGGTGACCATTACGAAATATTGAAAACATTGCCGGATAATCATTTTGATGTCGTATATTTCGATCCCATGTTTGAAGAAACGATTCAGGAATCGAATGGTATCAGGGGACTGACTCATTTTGCGGATGGTAAGGATCTATCGGTTGAAATAATGAAAGAAGCCAAGCGGGTTGCGCGCAATAGAGTCGTGTTGAAAGACCATTACCGCAGCTCCCGCTTTGAGGAATTTGGATTTGAGGTACTAAAAAGAAAAACATCCAAATTCCATTTTGGCTTCATTTCCATCCAGTGATCACGATTTATAATCTGTTTCGTCCAGACCCATGGCACAGCCTTCCCGGCTTGAATCGGCTGCACCATAGTTCGAGCCATCAGGGTTGATTTGAATCGCTTGGACATTCCCTATTGAGTGGGGAACTTCATTAAAGGCGAAGCCCATTGCTTCCAAGTGGCCTTTGCTAGTCATATCCATTCCAGGCTCCCATTCAATATGAGGCCCCATCGGAGTGAAAATTCTAGGTTCTTCGATGGCTGCTTTCAAATCCATTTTTAAATCGAGTACATTAATGATCGTTTGTACGACTGAACTGATGATGGTTGGTCCTCCTGGTGACCCTAACGTCAAGATCGGCTCGCCGTCTTTAAAGATGATGGTGGGGCTTTTACAGCTGACTGGGCGTTTATTGGGCTGCACTTCATTCATGCCGCCAGGAATGGAATCAAAATCAGTCAGTTCGTTATTCAGCATGAAACCATAGTCGGAAACCATGATGCCTGATCCGAATGGATGTTCCACTGTAGAAGTGCATGCTGCGATATTACCCCATCTGTCACGGACAGTGAAGTGCGTCGTTTCACTGATCTCTTCTTCATTAGGTTGCGGAATGACTTCCCTTTGTTGCACGGAATCATAAATCCAAGGGTTTCCGAAGTCAATGGCATTATTTCTTGACTTGAAATTAATGAATGAGCGGCGTTTAGCTATATACTCATCATGCATGAGACCCGCCAATGGCAATTCGGCAAATTCGGGATCAGCGAGAAATGCTTTTTTATCTGTAAATGCCAGACGCATCGCTTCTGCGATTAAATAATATTTTTCCCAAGAACGGGCGTCATATTGTTCGATTTGGAAGCTTTCCAAAATTTTCAGGATTTGAATGACCGTGAATCCGCCGGCACTTGGCGCATTTGATGAAGCAATTAAATAATCCTTATAAGTCCCATACATTGGTACATCGATAGTAGCTTTATAGTCCTTTAGATCAGAAAGCTCCATGAACCCTCCAAGTTCTTGTATGCAGGAAATGATGCCCTCCCCGATTTCACCTTCATAAAAAGCGGAAATTCCTTCACGTTGTAATATCCGATAGGTATTCGCCAATTTTTCTTTAATCAGCAAATCGCCATCCTGATAGGGTTTTCCGTTTGGTATGAAGAACTTACGCGCTTCATCGCCCAATCGATATTCAAAGTTTTTAAGAGCATCGCATAGAACCCAATTGACTGGAACTCCTTTTTCAGCAAATTCAATGGAAGGCTCGATAAGTTCAGCCAATGGCTTGCTGCCATTTTCGGCGAGTGCTTCATCCATAGCTTTCAGTATTCCAGGAATGCCAACCGCTGTTGCTTTGATAGATCTCTCTTTAAAAGGGATGACTTCCCCTTTTTCATCAAGAAACATGTCTCGATGTGCGGCTTTAGGTGCCCTTACATGGCCGTCGTATATTTTCGTTTCCTTATCTTTTGCATTATATACCATAAGAAAACCACTTCCGCCGATACCAGTCATCATTGGTTCAACAACATTTAGGGCAAATTGGATGGCGACGGCCGCATCGACAGCATTTCCACCTTCACGTAATATTTTTTCCCCTATGGAAGTTGCAACAGGATGAGCTGTAACGACCATTCCGGCGCTCCCTTTCGCAGTTTCCCTTTTGTAATCCTTATCTTTTATCTTTTCATTGTTGTTTTCCAAAATGATTCCTCCATTATTCAGTCCTTTTATCTGCCAAAAAGGTAAACTTATGTTTGAGTGAAAAGAAAACCTTGTCATTGTAGAAAAATGACAAGGAGATTTTTCGTAGGTATTCATTTATTCTTAATCAGCAAATGATAAATATACGAAAAATGCTAATGTTACAAGACATAAAGCCACCATGGCAGTAGAAGCCATATAAGACCCCTCCTTAAAAAGACTTGAATCTAATTAATTTCTCCAAAAATCGTCAAAATCCTTCATTTAAATGTAAATTTATTGATAATTTATTAAAAAGTTCGAGTTCATAAACGTTATATAGGTATTTATCCTTTTTTTTGATTTTTAAAACATGGGTAACTATATATTCGTAATTACCAAAAAATAAAAGTATACTAAATATAAAGACAATACAAAAAAGGAGGGGGAGTGTGTTGAAAGCAGCGGTATGGTTCAGGAAAAGTCTCGTCATTTTAGTATCCGTTTTGACGTTTGGTCTTGTTACTCCTTCAGATCTGGCGTGGTTAGCGGAAGCCGATTCGTTAAAGGATACTAAAAAAGGCTTAGTGGAGGAAGAGGGATTAGCTTATCTTCCTTCGCAGGATTCGACTGAACCTGAAGAGGAATTCAACCGGGAGGAGTTTTTATCGGACATCCTGAATAAGGCAGAGGAAAACGCATTTATGAAATTTGGCGATAAGATCAATCCAAAAATTGGCGATGAATTCAAAATGGTCATATTACCAAAAATGGAAGAAGCCATTACAGAAATGGCTGCACAATTTCCAGATGAAAAATTACAGCAATTGACCATCACTGAGCAGCCGAGTGCCGGCAGGGCCGAGAAAATATTCCATATTTATGATTCAAACAGCGGCAAGGATATCATCAGATTCCATGTCAGGCAGGAAAATCCACCACTGGAGGGACATTGGTTCGATTTTCACTATCATACCTATCATGATTCATTTGCCACCCATTATAATATAGGGAAAATATATTGGGATAAAAATACGCCTCCAGAGTGGACGAGTAAACAAAAGCTCTCATAGTGGTTGGTTTCGTTGATTTTATTTAAGTGGAAGAGTATGATTAAATGAAACGATAATAAGCATCGAATGATACGTTGTCCTGCAACGTATTTATTTTGTGTTTAAACTTAAAGTAAAGTTTTTATCATAACTGGGAACAATGTTATTTTAAAAGGTTTTCTAATTTTGCTGTTATAGGAACAGAGGAGTCTTTATCATGTTAGAGTTGTTAAATAACATCGTGCAAACGTATGCTCAATTTTTTGACTGGCATATGTGGGTGGAGGTTTTATCCGACCCTGTGAGCTGGGGGTTGATCGGGACGCTCGTCTTAATGGAAGGATTGCTATCAGCGGATAACGCACTGGTATTAGCTGTAATGGTGAGGCACCTTCCGGAAAAACAACGGAAAAAAGCATTATTTTACGGTTTGTTAGGTGCTTATGCTTTTAGATTTATAGCGATTGGAATCGGTGTTTTCCTCATAAAGCTTTGGTGGGTGAAGGTGATTGGAGCCGCCTACCTTGGTTGGCTCTCGTTTAAATACTTTAGGGATAAAAGAAAAAAACAAGCTGGGATCGACGAAGATATCCAGGGAATGAGTAAAAACAGCATACTGATCCGTATATTTGGTGCTTTTTGGGGAACGGTTGCGGCAGTGGAATTGATGGATATAGCGTTTTCAGTCGATAGTGTCTTGGCCGCTTTCGGGGTGAGTGAAAAAGTCTGGGTCCTTTTGACAGGCGGAATGATTGGTGTCTTGATGATGCGGGGAGTGGCCGGAGTATTTCTAAAATTGATAGATAAGGTTCCGGAATTGGAAACTGCCGCTTATGTGCTTATCGGATTCATTGCTATAAAAATGTTAATGGCAGTTGCTGGGATCGAAATCCCGCCTGCGATCTTTTTTGCCTTTATTTTACTGATTTTCGGCACTACAATCGTGTATCATTTGAAGAAAGGGAAAAAGGTCAAGGACCATGGCTGAGTACCATTTAAAAAGCTGTCATCAAAATGATGTCAGCTTTTTGTCACCAAAGTTTCGGAATGGTCTCAACCCGAAGTCCTTTCCCGATTTTTCATAAAAAAGTTCATTGTTTTAATCAATGGGAATTCCTTGTTCTTCTTCAACTAACGCCACAGGTTAGTGAAAGAAGGAGAATCAAATTAAGTGAGTATCTTCCCTGGAGGAAGTATCAATGGGATTACAAGATGGTTTATATGAAGAAATATCAAGTTTATGTTCCGAGGGGGATCTGTAAGTTGATTAAAAAACAGCGTAACATTATTTTATACATTGGTACTTCGATTGATGGCTATATTGCAAATGATGATGGTACATTAGAGTGGTTAGAATCAACAGAAGTAGAAGGAGATTCTGGCTACAATTCACTCCTCGAAAGAATTGACACTGTTGTTATGGGAAAAGGAACTTATGATGTCATTCGTGGATTTGATATGAACTATCCTTATAGTGATTATAAAAATTATGTATTTTCTAAATCTGTTAGTGGATCAGATGAATATGCCTCATTTATTGATGAAGATGTCAAAACCTTCATCAAAAATATAAAACAAAAGCCTGGTAAAGATATATGGTTAATTGGCGGAGGAAACTTAGCTCGTGAATTTTTCAAAGAAAATTTGATTGATGAATTCCAACTAGCCATTGCACCTACTATTTTAGGGAAAGGAATCTCCCTTTATATCGGAGATGATATTACTGTAAATTTCAAATTAACCAAAGTACAAAAATTAGGTCAACTTGCTATGCTTCATTATATTAAAAAATAATCACGCTCTTCGCCCGCAGGAGTCTCGTACACCTCTTCCGATCAACTGGAACGTTTTTTTGAGGGTTTAGTAAATTTGAGCGTTGATTTCCACTCCAGGCACTCGCTTTCCGCGGGCGGTCGGGGAGCCTCCTCGGCTTGCGCCTGCGGGGTCTCCCCTAGACACGCTTTTCCCGCAGGAGTCTCGTACCTTACACTCCAATCACTGGAACTTTTTTTTAGAAATATTGTAGGGCAACTGGCTCTTCTTCCAATTCGTCTTCAGTCTTGCGGTTCCATCAATTTCCCGGCAAAAGGGGTTCCAAATTGCTCTCGCCCCGAACCAAAATTTTAAAAGTAAACTAGATTAATCTTCATAGTTTTTTACAGTATTCCTTAAAGGATGGAAGAGATTTGCGACACTCCTGCCGAATAACTGGGTAGCTGAGACCCGACAGGCGCTTGCGTCGAGGCACTTTGGCAGGAAGTCAGTGGAAAGGGAGCGGATTTCTGAAATCAGCTGGAACTTTTTTCTTGAAGGGTTGTAAAATTTGAGCGTTGATTTCCACTCCAGGCACTCGCTTTCCGCGGGCGGTCGGGGAGCCTCCTCGGCTTGCGCCTGCGGGGTCTCCCCTAGACACGCTTTTCCCGCAGGAGTCTCGTACCTTACACTCCAATCACTGGAACTTTTTTTTTAGAAATATTGTAGGGCAACTGGCTCTTCTTCCAATTCGTCTTCAGTCTTGCGGTTCCATCAATTTCCCGGCAAAAGGGGTTCCAAATTGCTCTCGCCCCGAACCAAAATTTTAAAAGTAAACTAGAAATCTTCATAGTTTTTTACAGTATTCCTTAAAGGATGGAAGAAATTTGCGACACTCCTGCCGAATAACTGACTAGCCGAGACCCCACAGGCGCTTGCGTCGAGGAGGCTTGGCAGGCAGTCGGCGGAAAGGGAGCGGATTTCTGAAATCAAATGAAATGTTAATACAAAGAAAAAATTGAAGGTGAAAGGCTATTTCTTCGAATTCATCTGCAGTCTAAAGCTGACATCAAAAATGATGTCAGCTTTTTTTATGGAAAATATCAAGTATTTGAAGAAGGGCGGTAAATGTAGTGAAAAAAAGCAAAGGCAATAAAAAGTTAAGCCATAGAGAAGACAGTAGCGGATGCAGCAGTATGCCAAAGAAAATGGAGAACAGAAAAAGGTCGAGAATGATAAACACTTTTAAACTGTAAATATCAAGGACTTCTTCAGCAAGTTCATGTTGCTCATTCAAGATGGCTTTTTTATTATTGGTTTCCATGCGATCACCTTAAACCTTTTACGATTATATATTGTTGATATATGAAAACCGCGGATCAATGGTTCTTCTCAGGATGAATACGCAACCAAAATTACCAAAAAAACATAGAACTTTTACATCCAGGCAATATGTTATACTAATATAATAGTATGAAAGATTTAGAGATTTTAAATAACATATATTTTCTTAACGATACATGAAGAATGAAGAAAGGGGAGAAGAGTGTGAAGAGGAAGAAATGGTGGTTATCCTTATTTGCATTGTTTGTCTTTTTACTCTCAATGCTCTCCTATTCATTAGCGAAAGATGATGGGGTAAAATGGCGGAATTTACACAAAGATAATCTTTTAAGACAGGCTGAACTTTTTAAGGGAAATAAAGAATTGCAAAGAATATTTTTATTTCCAGAAGAGGAGTACGATGAAGGGGAAGCACTGAAAATTGCTGGAACCATTAATAAACTGCCTCATTCACTTTTGGTGAAAACAGCGGAAAGTGGTGTGAGGATCAAACTATTCGAGGGCGATATAACAGAAAATCAATCCGCGGCCAAATTAAAGGGGAAAACTCCGCGTGGTTATTTGAATAAAGAAACAACTTGGGATGATGTGCCTGGTATGGGCGGATCACATACGGTATTGGTTAAAATCGGGGCGAGTGACAAAGGCAACGGGCATGGCTCGGTTAATTTGGAACTGCATGAGCTGGGGCACTCCATTGATAATATAGTGTTTAATGGAATCCGTGAAGACATGGATTATTTGAAGATTTGGGGTAAGGAAGTGGATGGGCTGTTTCCTGGGATTACGTATTTTTCCAACTACCCTGAGGAATACTTTGCAGAAACGTTTGCCATGTTTTATGTGAACAATGAACAAAATCAATTGCTTAGACAAAAAGCACCCGAGACTTATAATTTTATTAAACAATTAGATTAAACATTAGGCAATAATACGTTAAAATAAGGAGAATGAAAGTAGAAAAGGTGGTTTATCATGAAGCAATATTTAGATTTATGTAAGCATGTACTCGAAAATGGAACGCAAAAAGGTGATCGTACGGGAACAGGAACGATCAGTACCTTTGGATATCAAATGAGATTCAATTTAAAAGATGGATTCCCTGTACTTACAACGAAAAAGGTTAGTTTAAAAGCGATTATCCATGAACTATTATGGTTTTTGAAGGGTGATACAAACGTTAGGTACCTTCAGGAAAACAGTGTGCGCATCTGGAATGAATGGGCGGATGAAAAGGGGGAATTAGGCCCGATTTATGGTCATCAATGGCGTTCCTGGGGAACGGCTGATGGAAGGCAAATCGATCAAATCAGTGAATTGATCGAACAAATCAAGACCAACCCAAATTCAAGAAGATTGATAGTCAGTGCTTGGAATGTTGGGGAACTGGATGAAATGGCCTTGCCGCCTTGCCATGCTTTCTTTCAATTCTATGTTGCTGATGGCAAGCTTTCATGTCAGCTATACCAACGTTCTGCGGACGTCTTCTTAGGTGTTCCTTTTAATATAGCTTCGTATGCGCTTTTAACGATGATGATCGCCCAGGTGTGTGATTTGGAAGTTGGCGAATTTGTACATACTTTCGGGGATGTCCACATCTACTCTAACCACCTTGAACAAGTGGAACTGCAGTTGACTCGTGACCCGAAACCATTGCCAATCATGAAAATCAATCCAGATGTGAAAAATATCTTTGATTTTAGCTTCGAGGACTTCGTTTTGGAAAATTACGAAGCCCATCCCCATATAAAAGGTGAGGTTAGCATATGATATCGTTGATAGTGGCTATGGATCAAAATCGTGTGATAGGTAAAAACAATAAACTGCCATGGCATTTACCAGCAGATCTGCAGTACTTTAAAAAAGTGACGATGGGCCATCCAATCGTCATGGGGCGAAAAACATTTGAATCGATCGGCAGGGTCCTGCCTGGCCGCGAAAATGTCATCGTCACCCGCAATCAGGAATTTAAAGCGGAAGGCTGCGTAGTATTACATGATATTGCACAAATCAAAATGTTCGCAGATAACCATGAAGAGGAAGTCTTCGTAATTGGCGGAGCCGAAATCTTCAAGGAAATCCTTCCTTTTACCGACCGCCTGTATATTACGGAAATTCATGAAACTTTCGAAGGGGATACTTTCTTTCCCGAGATTGATGAAAATGAATGGGATGAAATCTCCTCAAAACCAGGTAGCATTGATGAAAAAAATCGATTTGCACATGATTTTATTATTCTACAAAAAAAATAAAGTGCTAATCCGATTATGGGAAATGACCATAATCGGATTTTTTTGGTATGGAACAAACAAAAGAAAGAATTTTTAGAAAAATCAATTACATTAATAACAGTAAAGTGCTATAATGATTGAATTCATCAGAAAGGAAATGAGGGATTGTTATGAATCAGACTGCATCTAAGAATAGGGGGATTCAATTGGAAGATATTCTAATTGCCTATAGAGAACTGAAAGAAATCGTTTTACATACTCCTTTACAAAAAAATCAGAGGCTCTCTGAAAAATATGATTGTAATGTTTATTTAAAACGCGAGGACTTACAACACGTACGTTCCTTTAAATTAAGAGGGGCTTACTATAAAATGAAAAGCCTGACCGAGGAAGAGACGAAGAACGGGGTCGTTTGTGCCAGTGCAGGAAACCATGCACAGGGTGTTGCTTTTTCCTGCAGCCAATTGGGCATTCACGGGAAAATTTATATGCCTGCTACAACTCCAAGGCAAAAAGTCGATCAAGTTCAGCTATTCGGCAGGGATAATGTGGAGATCATCCTAATCGGGGATACATTCGACGATGCATTTGCCATGGCGATGGAATGCTGTGAAAAAGAAGAGCGTTCCTTTATCCATCCATTTGACGATGAAAAGGTAATCGCCGGGCAGGGTACAACGGCTGTAGAAATCCTGAACGATTGTGAAGATGGAATTGATTATGTATTTGCCGCTATGGGCGGCGGCGGTTTAATGGCCGGAGTATCGAGTTATTTCAAATCGGTTTCCCCAAATACGAAATGCATTGGAGTTGAGCCGCAAGGTGCTGCTTCGATGGAATACTCCTTCAAGGAAGGAAAAGTTTCTGAACTTGAAAAAATAGATACATTCGTTGACGGAGCAGCTGTCAAGTGTGTGGGACAGTTGACATATCAGCTTTGTAAGGAAAACCTGGAAGATATCGTTGTCGTACCTTCAGGCCAAATCTGTACGACGATTCTCGATTTGTATAATCAGCATGCGATTGTCGCTGAACCTGCAGGGGCTATATCTGTAGCCGCGTTGGATTCATATAAAGAACAAATCAAAGGAAAAACGGTTGTTTGCATGGTCAGCGGAGGGAATAACGACATTGGGCGCATGCAGGAAATTAAAGAGAAATCCTTATTATATGAAGGGCTGCTTTATTATTTTATCGTGAATTTTCCACAACGTGCTGGCGCTTTAAGGGAATTCCTTGATGAGGTGTTGGGACCGAATGATGATATAAGCCGTTTTGAATATACGAAGAAAAATAATAAAGAAAGCGGGCCGGCCCTGGTTGGTATTGAGCTAAAAGATAAAAATGATTATGAAGGGCTCATTCAAAGGATGAACAAGAAAGGATTCTCTTTCGTAGAGGTCAATAAAGACAGTAATTTATTTCACTTGTTGATTTAAACATGGACAAAATGTTAAATTAGGATAGAATAATACCTATGTTTTTACATTTTATTCTGCCGGCCCAGTCGTATATGGGCATACTGTCGATAATTGTTACCATTCTATGACGAATTGCCAGTTCCCTTTCAATTGGTTGGAAATGGTATTATAATCGGAGTAGGTCTAATTACAACACCAAAGGGGATGTATCCATGTCGAACATTGGAGTACCTGGTCTAATTCTCATCTTAATTTTGGCATTAATTATCTTTGGTCCGAAGAAACTTCCAGAAATTGGCCGTGCATTTGGACAAACGCTTCGTGAGTTTAAAAAATCCACAAGTGATTTAACAAAAGGTGATTATGAAGAAGATAAGAAGCTACAACAAAAAAATCATGAATGATTGAATGCTGGGCGTAAGATGGAATCGTCTTGCGCCTTTACGCTGTAACAAAGATACGGATTTTCAGATGAAGGCGTGATCAACTTTGGAAGATAAGGAATTAAATATCATCGATCATCTCGATGAATTGAGAAAACGGCTCATCATTACAGCTGTTGCTTTTGTCATCTTTTTTATCGCCAGCTTTATTTATGTTGAGGAGATTTATAATTGGTTCGTGAAAGATCTCGATTTTGACCTGATGGTATTGGGACCAAGTGATATTATCTGGATTTACTTCATGCTTGCAGGTGTCGTAGCCATTGCGGCAACGATACCGGTAATTGCCCTGCAAATCTGGTTATTCGTTAAACCCGCTTTGATGCCAAATGAAGTGAGGGCGACCCTTGCCTATATTCCAGCACTTTTCCTGCTTTTTATCGGAGGGCTTGCTTTCGGTTATTTTGTCATCTTCCCGACCATTCTTCAATTTTTGATTGAACTGGGTGATGGGATGTTCATAACCAGTTTTACAGCTGATAAGTACTTTTCATTCGTATTTAATATGACGATACCTTTTGCTGTTTTATTCGAGCTTCCTGTCGTTACCATGTTTTTGACCTCCCTTGGCATAATAAATCCTTATGTGCTTCAAAAATTAAGGAAGTATGCATACTTTGTACTGGTTGTCATAGCGATATCGATTACGCCGCCTGACTTTATGTCGGACTTTATGGTGATGGTTCCATTGCTGTTATTATACGAAATCAGTATATCTTTATCTAAAGTCGTCTATAAACGAAGGGTGAGACGTGAAAGCTTGCGGGAAGACACCTACGAGGAAGGTTTATAAGAAGAAGCCCATAATGGCATTTTGCCCTTATGGGTCTTTTTTTTTATGATTATTAATCTGATTTCTCTGTTTTTTTACACATTTGAATATTTATACTTTTGGATTTATTGTGTATAATGTAAGCAATCGGTTAAAAATGAGGATTGATATTTTGATGTTCAAATGCTTGGAATTCAAAGATTGTTTTGGACATAAGGTCACCATTTCAGAAATACCTGTCTTACTGCCTAGTGATCCGAATTTTTTTATGTTGACCGTGCGTTTGGAAGTATTTGTTAAGAAGGTTTTTGCCAATAAAGATCATAAAGAAAATTACTCATTTAAGCATTATTTAGCATCCGTACTCAAATGGCCCGTTTATAACAAGCTTTTTTTTGGAAGTTTACTCAATAATGCTTAATGCGGATTGTTCCATAGCTAACTTCTCCGTTAAAAGAGATGACACGAATGCCAGGCAATATCGAATGTATCGGCATGTGTTTTGGTTGGCTCATGGAACGGTCTTTTTTTGTGTAATCAATTCAAAAGATAAGTATCACTTCAGTCGAAAAAAGAAACCTTTGGTTTGAATGCTTACCTTGAATAGGTATAATACAATAGATATGTTAATTTAGGGATGTGTAATGATGAATAAAGTAAAGATAGTAACAGACTCGACAGTAGATATGACACCAGAAGAACTGGATTTTTATGATGTTACAATGGTCCCTTTATCGATCTTTATAGATGGGGAGACTTTTTTGGATAAGGTTGAAATCGAACAAGAAGAATTCCTGAAAAGGATGAACCAGTCAAAAGAACTGCCAAAAAGCTCACAACCGGCTATAGGTACCTTTGTGGAGGTATATGATGAACTCGGAAAAGACGGCAGCGAGATTATTTCCATACATATGACAGGTGGCATGAGCGGTACAGTTCGCTCAGCGGAAAGCGCAGCTAGCATGTCTGAAACGAAGGTTACCGTTCTTGACTCGAAATTCATTTCAAAAGCGATGTCATTTCAGGTGATCGAGGCAGCGAAGATGGCGAAGGAAGGGAAATCCGTAGCTGAGATAATTGAACGATTGGAACATATTAAAAGGCAGTCAAGTTTAATCATTGTCATAGAAACACTTGATAACCTCGTTAAGGGTGGAAGGATTGGCAAAGTTTCTGCATTTATCGGTTCATTGCTGCACATAAAGCCGATTGCACTTCTTGATGATGGTGTACTGAACCCTGTATCCAAAGCCAGGAGCCAGTCACAGGTCGTGAAGTTCATCATCAAGAAATTCAAAGAAGATACTCAAGGGAAAAAGATTAGAGGCATCGGTTTTGTACATGCGAATGGCCTTGAAATAGCGGATAAGGTCCGCCAGGCCATTGCAGACTTAACAGGATATCAAGACATAAAGATAGAAGCAACGACTGCCGTTGTCAGTACCCATACAGGTGAAGGCGCCATGGCGATCATGTATTATTGGGACTGATAATGATATAGCATATGAAACAGCGTTTGGCGGCGGTTTTGTCACTTTTACAATTGTCTTTAATTCGTAGAAATAGTTGCTGTCCTCATTCCGGATGGTCTGTTAGAATAAATGAAGTAACAGAATATTTTATACATAAAGGACGGGGTAGGGATGAGAAAGCTGCAATTGCTTATGGCAGCTATGGGAGCATCAATTTTATTGCTGTTGACAGCATGCGGTTCCAATGGTGTACCTGATGCCAAAAATTGGGACCTTGAAGATTTCAGTTATATCGATCAGGAGGGGAAGCCTTTCTCAAAAAGCGATCTTAAAGGAAAGGTTTGGGTAGCGGATTTTATATTCACGAGCTGTGAGACGGTCTGTCTCCCCATGACTTCGAATATGACGAAGCTGCAGCAGCAATTGAAGGATGAAGGGATTAAGGATGTAGAGTTCGTTTCATTTTCCGTGGATCCGGAAATTGACAAACCTGATGTTTTAAAAAAGTTTGGTGACCAATTTAATGTGGATTACGGCAACTGGCACTTTCTGACCGGTTATGGACAGGAAGAAATCGAGCAGTTCGCATTGGATAACTTTAAAACGATCGTCAAAAAACCAGAAGCAGAAGATCAGGTGATTCATGGGACCAGTTTTTTTCTGATTGATCAAGAAGGAAAGATCATCATGGATTATACAGGTCTGCAGGATATTCCGATTGATGAAATCATTAAGCATATTAAAATTTTACAGAATTATTGAACAGGTTAAATGACCTGTTCTTTCTGTTTTCATCCATCTTTATTATCGAGCTTTATCGATGGTGAAAATGAGCAATACGTTTTTGAAGAAACAGCGGTAGTGAAGAATGATTTTACATGCTAAGTAACATGCTAATTTTTATAGGACTAGCTTTAATTCACAGCATTTTTCATATTGTATAGTAAGGAATGCTCATTTTTGGAAGTACAATGAAGGTATATTGTTTGCAATCTTTCGTTTTCTGCATGATATAATATATGGGTAGGAAGGTGAGGGTCATGAGGAACAAAATCACCTGTCTTTTCATATGCCTAGTTTGGATTTCAGGCTGCAGTCAAAATGAAACAGCCTCAAATCAGCCATCTGTTCAGCAGAAAAGCATAGTTGAGCTGAGTAAAAAGGAAACCATTCCTGCCAGCTTTTTTCCGGACCCTGTGAAAATCGTGTCAATTGGCGACTCCTTGACTCAAGGTGTCGGTGATAGTAAAGATAATGGCGGGTATCTGCCTTATTTACAAAATAAGCTGGAAAAAGAACCATCGATTACTTCCGTTGAGATGATTAATCATGGCATACGTGGAAATAGGACCGACCAACTATTGAAAAGACTGGATAAGACTAGGATTAAAGAAGACATAAAGCAAGCTGACTCGATTGTCGTCACAATCGGTGGAAATGATATCATGAAGGTCTTTAAACAGAATTTCTCCAACCTGGAACTGAATCAGTTTGATTCGGCAAAAATAGGGTATGAAAAAAGATTAAGGCAGATACTTGATAAGGTTCGTTCTGAAAATGATTCTGCGCAAATATATCTTGTAGGCGTCTATAATCCATTTTCCAAATGGTTCGGAGATTTTTATGAACTTGATATGATCATGAATGATTGGAATGAAAGTGGAAAAGAGATCATTGAAGAATATGATTCAGCCTATTTTATTGAAATAGCAGACATTTTCGAGAATTCCGAAGAAGATTTGCTTTATGCCGAGGATTATTTTCACCCAAATGACCGCGGATATGAATTAATCGCGACAAGAATCTATAATGATATGGATATTACCACTATCGGAAAGGACACATTGGAAGCGAGTGCCAAAGGAGATGATGACCAAGAATGACAAATGTCAAATGGAAGACTTTGTTTATTTCCCTATTAGCCTTAAACATCCTGGTCATCCTGTTTGTAACGATTTTAGTTAATCTGCCGACTAAAGATAAAGAGCTGATACCCAAAGTAAGCCACGAAGAAGATATCCAATTTCAAATTCACACGAATCGGGAAGATTTGACAAGGTTAATCAATCAGTATCTGGATAAAGAGGGTTTGACGGGATCCATTCACTATGAAGTGTATTTAACGGATGAGGTGGAGCTATACGGAACAATGCCATTTTTCAACCGTGAAGTGGAAATGAAATTGACTTTTGAACCAATTGCCCAAAAGAATGGGGATTTGATTCTTAAGCAAAAATCAATTGCAGTCGGTAAAATGAACCTTCCTGTTTCATATGTAATGAATTTAATTAATGAGCGATATAATATGCCTGAATGGGTTAGCATAAGTCCCAATGACGAAAGTATTTATGTGTCATTACAGGATATGGAACTGAAAAGCGATATAAGGGTGAAGGCGAATGAATTCGATCTGAAAAATGATGATATTTCATTTTTATTGACCATCCCATCATCATTACAGTGATCGTGAATAAATGGATAAAAAACCAGGATCGATGCATCCTGGTTTTTTATCCATTTATGGGGAGAGCGTTAGGGTTTCTAGTGAGGATGATTCCCGATTCGATCCGATTATATAAATGGTTGAGGAAGTATTTTCTTGAAATGCCTTGTTTGGCAAAGCGAGTGCGATTTCTTTTGTTCCAGCTTTCCTCACTTCGAAGTCAACTATCATGGGATAAATAGTGAGATATTCGCTTGCTTTCCTGAAATGGATTTGATCAAAGACGACATCTCCGCCTTTGACCGCAATGTCCACCGAGAGTAAATCATGTGAAAGCTGGATGAATCGGACCTTTGCTTCATTTGGAGGAACAGATGGGTTATCCTCGAAAGGTAACATTTTCAACGATTCGTTAGCCACGGTAGGTGTTAGAGCAATGGTATAGGAAGCTCCGATTTCGAGAGCCACTTTACAGCTTAATAGAGGTGAGGTGTTTTGCCCGCTGCGGTATATATCCAATTTGTACTTGCCAGGGGGCAGTGATAAATAACCATTGCTCTCTTTATATGAGAAATTTTTGAGGATACGCATTTCATTTACATGAACATCAAATGGGTGAGCTGTTGGGACAGCATGTAAGAAGCGGACTTGTGCAGGCAGTAGGACTGTTATTTGTCCATTTCTGTATGTTGAATTTTCGAGACTTTTCAAATGTTTATGGTAATAATAATCATGCAATTGCGGATCGCTGTTTTTATAAGACGATAGTAAATCATATGTTTTTGATTTTTGTGGATATGATTGTTTATCGCTCATTTCCAACACCTCTCATTTTTCCATCATGTTTTTAACATATGTAATCATGCTTGGGCGTGTGTCTCCTTTCTAAAAAGAAAGGTAACATTTTCGTGAAATGCTCTCGGCATATTATTTTACAGGGGTATATAAAAACGTTAAAATGCATTCAATGGATGGTTTGTAAAAAAGGAGGATTTTCATTTGACAAAGCAATTAGAGAAAGCAACATTCGCAGGTGGATGTTTCTGGTGCATGGTGAAACCGTTCGATGAACAGCCTGGCATCGAATCCGTGATCTCCGGCTATACAGGCGGGACTACGGAAAATCCCACATACAAAGAGGTTTGTTCTGAAACCACGGGACATTATGAAGCTGTTCAGATCACCTTTGATCCAAACGTATATCCATATGAGAAGATAATTGAGTTATTTTGGCAGCAAATTGATCCGACAGATCCTGGCGGGCAATTTTATGACCGGGGAAGTTCTTATCAAACGGCCATTTTTTATCATGACGAAAACCAACGTGAAATTGCAGAAGCATCCAAAGCTAAGCTGCAGGCGAGCGGGAAATTTTCCGGACCGATCGTAACCCCGATTATACCGGCCAAAACGTTTTATCCAGCCGAGACATACCACCAGCATTACTATAAAAAGCAACCTGAACATTATGAAAGATATTCGATTGGCTCAGGACGCAAAGCATTTATACAACATCATTGGGGGGAAAAAAATGAAAAGTAAAGAAGAATTAAAAAAGAAACTCACTCCGATTCAATATGAAGTCACGCAAAATAATGGAACGGAACCAGCCTTTAACAATGAATATTGGAATTTGAAGGAGGAAGGATTATATGTGGATATCATTTCAGGTAATCCTCTTTTCACTTCAAAGGAAAAGTTCGATTCAGGCTGCGGTTGGCCAAGCTTCACTAAACCGCTTAAAGAAGAGGAAGTGGTGGAAAACCTCGATACGAGTTATGGTATGAGAAGGATCGAGGTCCGCTCAAAAACTGCCGATTCTCATCTGGGACATGTTTTCAATGACGGGCCGGGACCGTCAGGATTACGCTATTGCATCAATTCTGCATCATTAAGGTTCATCCCGCTCCAAGATCTTGAAAAAGAGGGTTACGGGGAGTATAAAAAGCTTTTTGATTGATTGGAAAACCCCCTATCAGATTATGATAGGGGGTTATTTATTGAGTAATATTCAATCTGTGATGATTGACGCAATCCGGACATATGGAATGTCGGTCAGGTCCATTGCTTTAGTCCTGCCAGTCACCTCAAAACGGACAGTATGTGAACCGGGGCGAAGCCCATTAGTGACAAATAAATATCTTTCACGGGCAAATGGCCACCATGTATTCAAAGTCGTGATTTCATTTCCGTCGATCCAAACATTCACTTCCCCGCCATCAGGACTTCTAAGCAGTTTCACACCAAGCATACTCCCTTTGAAGGTATATTGAATCACACTGCCCTTTTCACTACTAGTGAAATAGCCGCCCATTGGCCGGAAACCGCTCATTTTTTCATAGTGGTCAATTTCCGATAATTCAAAACCGGAACGGGCATGCAGCTTAGTTGGAAGACCAGCTACAGCCTTCTCTTGTTTGATGTTATCCAGGAACCGTTCATAAATGGCATCGGCATATAATTTATACCCCAGCCCATTTGGATGTACCAAATCTTTGGTCAGCTGTTTTTCCGTATATCCTGAATTTTTGAATATTGGTCGCATATCCACATTTGTAGCACCATAATGTTTGGATAAAAGTCCGATGGCTGACGCAAATTCCTCATATTTCAAGGAACTCTCTGTTATTGTGAATAACTCAGCATTAGGGTGGAGCCGTTTTGCCTTTCTCATTAACGCTTCATATGTCATGGTAAAATCATCGACATTCATATATTTACGGTCATTTTCACCAAAAACGAAGAAAATCAGATCTTTATGATCATGCTTCCTTCTTTGGGAAAGCTTGAATAGGCCCTCAAAAGCAGTTGATCCGCTTTGGACCACGTAGTCACCGTGTAAAGGAATATCATTGGCATCATTCATCTTATTTTCTAGCTGTTTGAACCATGTTAGATTAGGTTTTTCAGCTCCCGATCCTCTTCCGATACTGTCACCAATGACGAGATACTGAATGGGCTGGCCTGATTGGAATTTTTGATAAACATTTATCGAATCATCTGATCCATATGTTTTAGGAACTTTTTGAAGGATATAGCTGATTAGAAGGATCGTGGCGATTGCAGCGAAAGGGATGAAGGATTTTGCGTTCGTTTTCAAATATGTTCCCCCGTATTGCCTTTTATGTATCCATGTAGGTATGAGATAGCTTAAAGAGGCTAAGAATTGTTTTTTCCTTATTATATCCCAATTTTAAAGTAACACAATAAATTTGTGACAATTTTCATGGTTACTCGTGGGATTTCAGCCATTGAATGAATAACGTTTAAGATGGTGTTGATTGAAGTTTTTTCTTAAATCCAGAAAAATAGGCAAATGCACAGACCAAGGCGGGCGTATCGACATATGGTAAGGTGTAAAGAGAAAACAGAATTCTAAAAGGAGTGAAACTTAATGTACGGATATGGTGGAAATGTTGCAGGACCAGGGTACGGATATGGTGGCGGTGGATACGGCGGCGGTAGCTGCGGATTTGGATCAGGCTTCGCTTTAATCGTTGTCTTGTTCATTCTATTGATTATCATCGGTGCTTCATTCTGCTGCTAATTCAATAACCCAAAGACCAGTTGATAAAGCTGGTCTTTTCTTTATGTAAGGAAATTGGTGGTTTGACGGTGAACCTTTCTGATTCCATGGTTGTTGACTGAATCGTCATGGATAAATCCAGGTGATCATGGGACAGGCGATACACAGCCATTCCTTTTTTAAATCCTGATTTCTGCGCATCGGGAATGACGTAAGAATTCAAAGAAACTAGCTCGGTGAATGACATACGATAAGGGACTTAGTTTTCTTTGTAAACCATTTCTGCTAAAATAACGACAGAATGTAATTAATTTAGGGGGATAAAGATATGAAACCTTCCCGTTTACAAGCAGGGGATGAAATTCGCGTAATTGCTCCTTCAAGAAGCTTGGCGATTGTTAAAGGGGAACAACGCAGATTGGCAGAAGAAAGATTGACTGAGCTTGGTTTTAAAGTGACATATGGTAAAACGGTTTTGTTCCATGATGACTTTTTCTCGAATTCGATCGAAGACCGGATCGAAGATTTGCATGATGCGTTCAGGGATCCGAATGTTAAGGGGATTTTTACAAGTATCGGGGGGTATAACGCTAACCAATTGTTACGGTATATCGACTATGATTTGATTAAGGAAAATCCAAAAGTGTTGATGGGGTATAGTGATATAACCGCAATTTTATTGGCCATTTATAATAAAACAGGCTTAACTACATATTCAGGTCCTCATTTCTCGACGTTCGGGATGAAGGCTGGTCTGGAATATACGATGGAATATTTCAAAAAGGCCGTAATTGAAAGTGAAGGCTTTTATCTTGAACCAAGTGAAACGTGGAGTGATGATTCTTGGCATTTGGAACAGGATGACCGAACCTTCCACCCGAATGCTGGATACATGGTCATTCAGGAAGGTGAAGCTGCCGGGACAATCATTGGGGGAAATCTTTGTACACTCAATCTATTACAAGGTACAGAGTACATGCCATCTTTAAAGGACAGTATCCTTTTCATAGAAGATGACGAAGAAAGCCATCCATTCAGTTTTGACCGGGATTTACAATCCTTGCTCCATCAGCCAGGTGCAAGTGGGATTAAAGGAATCGTCATCGGCCGTTTCCAAAAAGATTCAGGAATGACTGAATATGCTTTGCAGGAAATCATCGCCGCCAAAAAGGAGATAAATGGCATACCCGTGATCGCTAATGCCAACTTTGGTCATGTTCATCCTTTTGTAACTGTGCCGGTTGGTTCAAAAGCAGAAATGAAGGTAAAGAACGGAAAAGCGACGATCCAGATCCATCCATGAACAGTTTGAAAACGCCGTTCAAAAAATGGACGGTGTTTTAATCTGTTGGGGGTATGTATGAATATGGTTTGCATTATGGTGTATATTAGGAATCTTTCCTCTTGTCAGCCCTGGAAATTGTCCTATTTTACAAGCATTATTAGGGAATATGAGTCTAATAGTTCAAATTCTTTATTTTTCTGATATAATACTAAGAGATTTAAAATAGAAAAGGTGATTATGTGTTATTAACAATTCCAGCATCCATTCGTTTAGAAGGGGCTTTGGCCGAATATAATAAAAAAGGCCGTGTGAGCCATACATGTTCAGTTTGTAACGAAGACACTTCTAACGGGGATGCAAGTAACTTGAACTACTATAAGTTAGGAACTAAAAAAGTTTGTCATTCCTGCATGAAAAATGTTTTGCGTCATCCGTCTTTAAAAGAGTATGAATATGTACATACTTCAAATATCGATAAAACGGCTTTTTATAAAAATGTGTTGGCTGTTTTAAAGGATGAAAGTTTTTTGGAATCCATTCGTGAAGAAAAACTAAATAGCGTATTGTAAGAAAAAAGTGTATCTCTCGCGGATACACTTTTTTTGTCGCCATTTTTGGACAATCACCCATGAAACCAAGAAATTATCCGTATACATGCTTAGGACAATTTCCTTAGCAAGATTGCCTTCATCTGGACATACACTTTACTATATGGCATTTGTTTTTAAAGAGAAGGAGTGTGTGGGCTTATGGAGCAGTCTTCATTGATCAAACCGGTCCTGGGAGGAGCCTACCAGACTATCAGTCATGGTCAGGGAGTGTTTTTATACGATAAAAATGGAAAGGATTACCTCGATGCTTCTTCCGGTGCTGTTACAGCCAATATTGGCCATGGAGTCCAGGAAATCATTGAGGCTATGGTAAAACAGGCTAAACAGGTTTCATTTGTGTATCGTTCCCAATTTACCAGCGATGCTGCAGAGAAACTCGCCGGGAAAATTGCAGAATTGACCAAAGGGGAACTGACATACAGCTTTTTTGTAAACAGCGGCTCCGAGGCGACTGAAACGGCATTGAAAATTGCCATTCAGCATTGGCAGGAAAAAGGGAAGCCAAAGAAACAGAAAATCATATCGAGATGGATGAGCTACCATGGCATCACGATGGGAGCTCTTTCAATGTCTGGACATCCGATTCGCCGGGAACGCTTTACTCCTTTGCTTGAATCATATCCTTCAGTATCTCCTCCATATTGTTACCGATGTCCACTTCAACTTGACCAACATACTTGCGGAATGGCCTGTGCTTCGGAATTGGAAGCATCAATCCGGCGCATTGGCAGTGAAAATATAGCGGCTTTCATTGCAGAACCTGTTATCGGCGCAGCCGGAGGGGCCATTGTTCCTCCTGACGGTTATTTTCAAAAACTCAAGAAAATCTGCGAAGAGAATGATATTTTATTCATTGCGGATGAAGTAATGACCGGTTTTGGACGTACTGGTAAGATGCTTGCTTCCGAATATTGGGATGTGGAACCTGATATCGTGACATTAGGTAAAGGTATGAGTGGGGGGTATACCCCAATAGCGGCAGCAGTAATGACCAAAAACGTGATGGAACCCATAATGAAAGGCTCGAAGTCAATTATAGGAGGTCATACTTTAAGTGCAAATCCGTTATCGTGCGCGGTATCTTTGGCGGTTTTAGAATATGTCGAAAGGAATGAACTTGTCGAAAAATCAGCCGACAGGGGGAATTACCTGATTAGGGGCCTGAAAAAGTTGGCAGGGAAGTATTCCTTTATCGGTGATATACGCGGGAGAGGTTTATTGATTGGCATCGAATTTGTCCAGGATAAAGCAACGAAGGCCCCATTTCCGAAGGATGCAGATGTGACCAATCAAATCATTGAATTGGGGATGAGGAACGGAATCCTTCTTTATCCCGCAGCTGCAGGCCTTGACGGTGTAACCGGGGCAGCGCTCATCATCTCCCCGCCGCTAACGATATCGGAAGAGGAGTGTGCTGAGTTGTTAATGAGGGTCGATATAACCTTTGGACAATTTAATGATTCGATAGGTAAACGATCATCACAACAAGGAAGTGAGTCATAGTGGTGGAAAATACATTCCAGAAGATTTGTCGTTTGGAAGATGTCCGCCATCACTTTAAAGATAAACAGTCCATCCTATTTGGGGGATTCGGTGGCATAGGGACGCCTCCGGGATTGATCAATATGATTTTGGAATCAGGTATTAAGGATTTAACCTTGATTGGGAACGATACAGGTTTCCCAGATATCGGAATCGGAAAACTGGTCACCCAGCGCCGAGCGAAAAAAGTCATCGTTTCCCATATCGGTTCCAATCCCAATGCAGGCCTATTAATGAACAATGGTGAACTTGAAGTGGAGTTCTGTCCTCAAGGGACACTTGTCGAACGCATCCGGGCCGGAGGGATGGGACTCGGCGGAATATTGACCGATATTGGAATGGAAGCCGATATCGTCCGGGAAGGCAAGCAAACCGTAAAGCTAGGTAAGAAAAATTATCTGGTGGAATCGGCATTAACTGCAGATATCGCCATTGTTTACGCAGAAATGGCAGATCCTTATGGAAATCTTCTATTCGATAAAAGTGCCAGGAATACGAATCCAATCGTTGCTGCGGCCGGACAGATCACTATAGTCGAAGTCAGGCAAATCGTTCCGCTGGGCACTTTGGATCCAGAGAACATCATTGTACCGGGTGCCTTTGTGGATTATATCATTCCATCAAAAGGAGTCGATTGGAAATGGGTTTGGGAACAGGGGAAAGAAACAGAATAGCGAAACGGGCAGCAGCAGAAATAAGCGATGGGATGCTGGTCAATTTGGGAATTGGCATTCCATCACTTGTACCGAATCATCTTTGGGATGATCATAAAGTTATGTTTCATGCAGAAAATGGCCTTGTGGGAATGGGCAGTACTCCTGAAACGGGGAAGGAAGATGCGCATCTTTGCAATGCTGGGGGATTGCCGATCACCATTAGAGCCGGGGCTTCTTACTGCGACAGTACTGTTGCATTTGGAATGATACGCCGCGGCAGGGTGGATATCACGATTCTTGGAGCCCTTCAAGTAAGTCAAGCGGGGGATCTCGCTAATTGGATTGTTCCGGGAAAGCGGGTGCCAGGCATGGGCGGTGCAATGGAACTGGCTGCAAAGGCAAAAAAGGTCATTGTCTTGATGGAACATAACGATAAAGCGGGCATGTCTAAATTAGTCAAAACATGTACGTTGCCGTTAACAGCCCAGAAATGCGTACATATGATCATCACCGAATTAGGCGTGTTTTCCGTTACTTCGGAGGGCCTCCTATTAACTGATGTATTTGATACGTCCAGCATTGAGGAAATCAGGAATCGGACCGAAGCCTCGTTTACCGTCTCTGAAAACATCCAAAAATTAAAAGAATGAGAGAGGAGAATGGATATGTATGAGGAAAAAATAAGAACATGGCTGAATGAACATCGGATGAATGGGGTTCAGCTTTTGCAAAAACTGGTTCAGGAACCGAGCAAAAGGGGCCAAGAAGGAAGTGCACAAGCAATAGTGGTCGAAAAGTGCAGACAACTTGGTCTGGAAATAGACCTTTGGGAAATCGGGGATGAACAATTAAGAAAACATCCCCATTTTTATTGCGACCGCAGGGATTTTAAAGGAAATCCGAACCTTGTGGCCATTAAAAGAGGAACAGGCAAGGGGAAATCCCTTATTTTAAACGGACATATTGATGTAGTTCCTGAAGGAGATCATGCAGCATGGCACGATGAACCCTATAGCGGCAAGTTGATGGACGGGAAAGTTTTCGGGCGGGGAACGACGGATATGAAAGGCGGCAATGTATCTTTATTGCTGGCCATTGAAGCGATCGTCGAATCTGGAATCCAATTGAAGGGGGATTTGATATTTCAGAGTGTGATTGAAGAGGAAAGCGGTGGTGCCGGCACACTTGCGGCAGTCATACGCGGGTATAAAGCTGATGGTGCAATCATTCCGGAACCTACAAATATGAAACTATTCCCATTACAGCAAGGTTCGATGTGGTTTCGACTGAGAATAAAAGGCAAGTCTGCACATGGAGGCACTAGGTATGAAGGAGTCAGTGCAATTGATAAAGCGGTTGTTGTAATGAAAGAAATCAAGATGCTTGAACAAGAACGGAATGAGTCACTCCGTCATTCACTCTATAAAAATGTCCCTATCCCCATTCCAATCAATATTGGTAGCATTCAAAGCGGGAATTGGCCTTCTTCCGTGCCGGATACAGCCGTCCTGGAAGGAAGATTCGGCATCGCCCCTACAGAAACCATGGAAGAGGCACAGAAATCGCTGAAGGAGCGAATAGATGCTTTAAACGAGAGTGATGGATGGTTCAAAGAAAGACCTATTGAATTAGAATGGTTTGGGGCCAGATGGCTGCCTGGCAATCTCGAAATCAATCACCAGCTCATGAAGACAATTGGCACATACTATGAAAAAGTGGTCGGGGAAGAACCGCTTGTCGAAGCTTCCCCATGGGCGACGGATGGAGGGTATCTTTCATCGGTTGGTTCTACCCCCGTCGTTGTGTTTGGACCAGGAGAAACGAAGATGGCCCATGATTCGAACGAATATATAGAGGTGGATAAAATGATGGAAGTTGCGGAAATCATCGCATTGACCATTATTGAATGGTGTGGGGTGGACCAGGAATAATCATTTTTCCCAAGGTCTGATCCCAGGAAGGGTCAGGCCTTTCGCAACAATTTTCGAAGATGTGAAAGGAGCGGGACAAATGGAGGCTGGAATCATCGAAAAAAGAATTCAAAAGCCAATGTGCACCATACATATTACGATCGATCATTTTAATAAGCGAATCAGGGTTGATGATTATCTAGGGCACTTTCAAGAATGCGTGGAGGAATCTTTGAAGGTGGCTAAAAGCATATCAGCAGAAAAAATCATCTTCAAGTCCCGCAAGGAAAACGTTATGGCATTGCTTGCTCAGGGCTTTCTATATGAAGGAAGCATCGATAAATTCTTTTTGGGAAGCGATTGTTTCTTCCTTGTTAAATATAACAGGAATGAAAGGCGCAACAGTGCTGAATGGGAAAGGGAAGATCATATCCTTACCGATGTTCAGAGGCTGCCGATTAAATCCGGGCTGGATGAACCGCCGTCAGCCTATCAAGGACGTAAAGCTGAAGTGGCAGATGCACTTCAGCTGGCCCAACTGTATGGGAAGGTTTTCGAAGTGTATCCCACACCGATGAATGATCCGTTATATGTGAAAAAGTGCATGGAAATGGGAACGGTTTTTTATATTTATGTCCATGAAGAGAGGATCGTCAGTGCTGCTTCCGCAGAAATTAATTCCTTTTACCATAATGCAGAAATCACTGATTGTGCGACATTGCCGGAACATCGGCAGTACGGCTTGATGAAACACTTGATTTCCGCGCTTGAAGACTATCTTATTTCACACGGCATTTATTGTATCTATTCGATTGCCCGGTCGCTCTCGTTCGGCATGAATGCTGCATTGCATCAGCATGGATACTCGTACCGCGGACGTTTGGCCAATAATTGTTATATCTTTGATAAACTGGAAGATATGAATCTTTGGGTGAAAAACTTTAGTTAGATGCTCATTTTTAGGCGGTTCATGACAAGTTTTTGGCATTTCCTCATATACATCTAGCAAGAAGGTATTGAGGAGGGATAGCTTGCCTAGTGAATTTTTTAATACAAGTGAAGTGTTGGAAGCGATATTAGAAACCATTGATGAAGGCATTCATGTGATAGATCCAAAAGGACAGACCATCTTTTATAACGGAGTGGCCGCCAATCTTGATGGGATGAAAAGAAGTGAAGTGCTCGGGAAACCGTTGCTTGAAGCGTTCCCTTCTTTGAATCACAAATCATCTACGTTACTCCGGGTCATTAAATCTGAAAAACCAATCTATAACTATAGTCAATCGTATGTTAATGCTCATGGGCGTATCATTGAGACGCTAAATACTACCCTACCCATATATGTAGATGGGTTTATGATAGGTGCAATAGAAATCGCAAAGGATTATTCAAGCTTGAAGCAATTATCGGAAAGGTTAGCTGATCTGGAAAGCTCGCTCAAGACAATCAAAAGTCCTCAAAGTAAAACGACTGGGAACGGAGGATTGTATTCTTTCACTGAAATCCTGACAAGTGATAAGGGGTTTAAAGGTTTGATATCCCAAGGTAAAAAGGCTGCCCGCTCCACCTCATCGGTATTGGTTTATGGGGAAAGCGGTGTAGGAAAAGAGCTTTTTGTTCAAAGCATCCACCAGGAATCGAGCCGCAGTAAAGAACCTTTCATCGCGCAAAATTGTGCGGCCCTACCAGAAAGTTTATTGGAATCGCTTCTATTCGGTACGGCAAAAGGAAGCTACACTGGTGCTGTGGAGCGACAGGGATTGTTTGAATTGGCCAACGGCGGTACCTTGTTTTTGGATGAATTGCAATCAATGCCGATTGACTTGCAGGCAAAGCTTCTGCGCGTGCTTGAAGATGGGTTCATCAGGAGGATAGGTGGCACAAAAAGTGTACAGGTGAATGTGAGGATCATGGCAGCGATGAATATTGATCCGAAAAAGGCCGTATCGGAAAACAGGCTAAGGCCGGATTTATTTTACCGATTGAACGTATTGAGCTACGAGCTGCCTCCGCTAAGGGAGCGGATTGATGATATAGAGCTTCTTTCTGAACATTTCATATCAATATTTAACAGTAAATTAGGACTGTCCATAAAAGGCATGGATGAGAAGACAAAGGGTTTTTTTCGGAAATATCACTGGCCTGGAAATGTAAGGGAACTTAAACATACGATAGAATTCATGATGAACCATACGGAAAATGATGTTATGAATCTTGAAGATTTGCCCCAGTTTTTAAAGAAGCGCAACCCATCCGAAAAAATACTTCCGCTTCGTGAGGCCATGATTGAGATGGAAACAAAATTGATTACCGAGGCCCTTCTTCAAACGAACGGTAACGTTTTCCAAGCATCGAAGCTATTGCAAATTCCAAGACAGACCTTGCAATATAAAATAAAAAAACATATTTGATGGAAAAAATCCGGATGCAGCCTGCAGTCCGGTTTTTTTGGGGGGCATTCGAATTTTTGGGTCATTTTGGCACCCTTCTTGCATTTAATACTACTATCATAACTCAGGAGGTATAACCATGTTATTTGACTTATATAAGCCAGATCGCAATTGGAAAGATATAGAGCTATGGAAAGATGTAACCGAAGAACAATGGAACAACTGGCTGTGGCAGCTTACAAATACGATCCGAACAGTTGATGATTTGAAAAAAGTGATAAACCTGACTCCGGATGAAGAGGAAGGTGTGAGGATTTCCACAAAAACCATTCCATTGAATATCACCCCATACTATGCTTCGTTAATGAATAAAGATGACCCAAGGTGTCCAATCAGGATGCAATCGGTCCCAATCTCGGAAGAAATGCATAAAACCAAATATGACATGGAAGACCCCCTGCATGAGGATGAGGACTCCCCTGTACCGGGATTGACCCATAGATATCCGGATCGCGTTCTTTTTTTGGTGACGAATCAATGTTCCATGTACTGCCGTTATTGTACGCGAAGACGTTTTTCAGGCCAAATTGGCATGGGCGTGCCCAAAAAACAATTGGACGCTGCAATCGGTTATATCCGTGACACACCGGCAGTTCGGGATGTCCTTATTTCCGGCGGGGACGGATTATTGATCAATGACACGATCCTTGAATATATCCTCAAAAACTTAAGGGAAATTCCTCATGTTGAAATAATCAGGATTGGTACACGGGCACCGGTTGTTTTTCCTCAAAGAATCACTGAAAATTTATGTGCCATTTTAAAAAAATATCACCCGGTTTGGCTGAATACTCATTTCAATACCTCGATAGAAATTACCGAAGAGTCAAAGAAAGCATGTGAGATGCTTGCCGATACGGGTGTACCTGTAGGTAACCAGGCAGTTATTTTAGCAGGGATAAATGACAGTGTCGCAATCATGAAAAAGCTGATGCATGATCTTGTTAAGATCCGTGTACGCCCTTACTATATCTATCAGTGCGACCTCTCGGAAGGGATCGGTCATTTCAGGGCACCCATTTCAAAAGGAATTGAAATCATCGAAGGGCTCCGGGGCCATACATCCGGGTATGCTGTACCTGCCTTCGTCGTCGATGCTCCAGGAGGGGGAGGGAAAATCACCCTGCAGCCGAATTATATCCTTTCACAATCTCCAACAAAAACGGTGCTGCGCAATTTTGAAGGTGTGATAACCACATATCCTGAACCTGAGCAATATACACCAGGACTTGCAGATGATTATTTCAAAGGGGTATATCCTGATATGGAAGAAAAACAGTCAGATATAGGTGTATCCGGTTTAATGAACGACAAGCAATTCAATTTAGTGCCTGAAGGGCTGAAGCGAATGAACCGACGTGAAAATTACGTGACCAACCCAGAGCATGCTTCATTGAAAAACAAACGTGAAAAGCGAGATTTGTTAAAAGAAAAGAAATTCCAGGCACAGCAAAAAAAGAGCACTCCTAAGGGGGATGAATAGCATGGAGTTGTGTCCATGGTGTGAGAAAGGGAAGCTTGCATCAGTAAAGGGGACTGTGTATTGGGAACTGCCGGATGGTACGAGGGCGGTTGAAATTACGGAAACCCCTTCATCTCATTGTGAAAGTTGCGATGCCTTTTTTCAAAGTGATGAAATAGTAAAGGAAATTGAAGATCAATTATTTTTAATTGATTCGAAAAAGCTTGAAAAACAAACGAAGTACAGTGAGCTAATGAACATGAAAAGGCTGTTGAAACGTAATTACTTTGACTTTTAGCGGCAGGTGTATTACTTTTCCATAAATGAATTAATCCCCTCATTTTAGACAGAACAGTGTAAACCACTATTTCTATCCTAGGTGAAGGGGATTTTCCATTTCAGAAAATGATGGCCAGCGTTTAAATTGGCTAATGAAGAAATTCCGCCAGCCTTCAAGCAGCATGTCAGGACATGCGCCACGTGTTTTATTATGGGAATGGGGTTTATTGGTTGAAGAGTAGGATAAATAATATTGAAGCACTTCGCTTTCCTCGGATCATATAAAAAAATCTTAAAAGGATGTAATCAATATGGAATGAGTACGATATGTTAGTATAGCTTCGTAATTTAACGTATGCATTTTGTGTTGAAAAATCGCGGTTTTCATAAAATGAGGAAGAAAAAACCAAATTGTTTTTTAAAAAAGTGGACGGAAGCGAAAGTTTCCGATATATTAAAGCAGAAATCATAGTTATTTTAGGGGGGGGCTCGACATCATGAGACCATTTTATTTATATTTAATGAAATTTCGACAACCAAAGGAAATTGATGCAATCACTAAATTTGCCAATTATGCCTATGAGGATCATGGCTTCCCAAAACAATCGACTGATTATAATGAACTGAGCAGTTATTTAGAATTGAATGCAGACTATCTCGAAAGTATGTCAGTATTCGATCAAGCGTGGGAACAGTATGTCCAAATAGAAGAAGGGCTCATATTGGGAGATCAGGAATAGGGAGGATCGGAAGGATGTTAAAAAGCCTTCAAACCCGAATTTTGCTTTATTCTTTACTTATTGCAAGTGTTCCTCTTCTGATTTTGGGAATCATATCCTATGGATCACAACGCTCCCTTCTGGAGAAGGAAGCAAAAAATGCCCTGAATGCAGGTTCACTGAATATTGTAAATGAAACATACAGCTATTTGAACGAACGGATCAGTGATGTGAAGTTAATGAGTGCAAATTCTGCAATCATCAATCCTGGCCACTCAAAAGAAGAGAAGTCAGATGAACTAAAAAAGTTTATTGATGCAAAAGGAAATTATTACGGAGTTTTGCATTTGGATATGGAAGGAAATGTCATTGCAGATACATCCAATAAAATGATCGGGGATAACCTCGCGAAGAGAATATGGTTCAAAGAGGCAATAGAAGGTCATGAATTCCTTTCAGACGTATATAAAACCCGGGCTTTCTCGGAACCGATTATAGCTCTGAGTGCTCCGGTATATGATAATTCAGGGGAAATGATCGGAGTCGTATCCACAGCTTTCCGATTGGAAGGGCTTTGGGAGATGATGGAGAAAAAGGCTAATGAAATTAGCGATAAATACCCAGTCAACTTTTACATGATCAACCAAGAAGGCATCATGATTTCGAAAAAAGACCCACATGGCATGATGCAGGATTCTGCCTTGAGAGAAATGGGATTAACGAAAGATAAGCTTATGGGAGCATCGTTAACGGATGAATTATACAGTGAAGAGAATGGGGAAAAAATATATTCCATCCAGCCTGTCCATACGGTAGCACAAACAGAGAATAAATGGTTTGTTGTTGTGGGTGCTGATAAGAAGCAGGTGTTTCAGCCTTTGAATGACCTATTGACACGGTACCTGACCATCTACAGCATTGTATTTGTTTCTATCATTCTGGCTGTCTATTTACTAACAAAGACCCTCGTTCGGCCAGTTCAAGAACTTGTCGAAGCGACAGAGGATTTCATAGGAGGAAAGGAATTCATCATTTCCGATAAAAGAAGCTTCGAGGAAATGGAAAAATTGAACCTTGCCTTTCTAAGAATGATGGAAACGATAGAAGATCGTGAGAAGGAAATCGTCCGTACGGAAAAATTGAAATATGTAGGCCAGCTAGCTGCCGGTGTCGCCCATGAAATCAGGAACCCATTGACGACAATAAAGGGTTTTTTTCAACTATTGAAGAGCCAGGATCATGATCAATCATTGATAGAAAAATATAGCGATGTCATGCTTCATGAAGTGGATCGGGTCAATGTATTTGTGACACAACTTCTTGATTTGGCAAAACCGCATCAACTGGAATGGGAGAAAATCGATTTAAAGGATTTCCTTGCTGAAATTATAGATACCTATACTTCCTCAATTCCGAGTTCTCATGTAAGAATAATTAATGGTATGACACAATCCGTCATTGTTTATTCAGACAGGAACCGGTTAAGGCAGGTTCTCTTGAATGTCTTGAATAATGCATGTGAAGCCATCGAAGCAAGGGGGCAGATTGAACTGCATCACGATTCCATCTCCCAATATATAAGATTAGTGATCAGCGATGATGGAAAAGGCATCAGTCCCGAGAATTTAAAAAATATCGGTATGCCCTTTTATACCACCAAACCGGATGGAAACGGATTAGGTGTGGCGACATGCATCCAGATAATGGAGGAATTAAAAGGGAAATTCCAAATTGAGAGCGTCCGCGACGAAGGAACGAAAGTGACGCTCACAATCCCCACTACGAACCGTCTCATTAAATGAGGCGGTTTTTTTTGTTGTAGTGCCCTTAAATAAATGGGCCGGTTAATTAGCTAAATGAGCAAAATGCCCGCTTATTTCCATTAACCTCCATGTTTGTTTGTGCATATAATTTACTAATCAAACGATAAGGACCATATTGGGGGATGTCTCTTATGGGCAAAAAAAAACAGCCGAAATTTAAATTAGGCGATACAGTCGTAATAACAATGTATGGGACAGTCGGGAATATAACCGATGTGAAATTTCTCGATGGTGCTTATGTGTATGAAGTGAACTATAGTGAAGGTCTTTATATCGAAAAAACATTGCAATCGATAAATGAATATGAAGGAGAAATCCTTTATCCGAAAGAACAAATCGATATTGAATATAAATTTTTATTAGGTGACTTGGTCCAAGTGGATGGATATGAACAGGATTATTTCAAGATTATCGGCTATCGAACGGAAATTTGGCGCTATAAGGAAAATGCCTGGGAGGATGTAATCTATGAGTTATCAAGAATCTCTGATGGTGAATGGCTTGAAGCGCATGAAGAAGAACTGACTTTGATTGCCGATGCTAAACGTGCAGATGGAATCATTAAAAAGTTGGGTCTGCTCCTTCCTCAAAAGAAAAATGAGCTTGCTATCATTGCTAAACAAAACAACCCTGGTAAAGGTGAGCGAGAAATGACAATGACAAAAGATGAAAAAAAGGAAATGATTGATGGCCTGTTGGATTTATATAATGATTATTGTAAGCTCTACGAACATTTTGGCGATGATGAATATCGTCACATCATGAAGATTGCCCTCGCTAAAATAGAAAAGGCGGCAGAGGAAATTTATCCAGATCATAAAAAGAAGCAAACGAAGTGAAAGGCATCTATAAAGGGCAAATTCCAGATTCCCTATAGAAGTATCCATTCAAATTGAACACGAATGGAACTTGATAACGATAGACCCTTCATATGTTTTTCCATTAAGGGATGCCTTACTGGTATATTTGTCTCTACACATTCATAGACCTTTAAATAAGGGGGCGATGATTTGCGAGAAATTGAGGTTTTTATTGATACAGAAGAGATAGCGGAATTCTTTTTTCAAGAATTGATAAGACGGGGCTATCTTCCAACAGAAGCTGAAGTTGAAGATCTTGCTGACATCACATTCGAATATCTTCTTGAAAAATGCATAATTGATGAAGAAGTCGATGAGTAGCTGTCATAAGACGGTTAGCAGCTTCCTTTCCCTTAATTTTATTAACCATTAAAAAAAAGACGGCGGACCTCCGCCGTTTTGTTTGCGATTTAGGAAGGGTGCCAAAAGTCGTTTCGTGATTTCCATTTTTCAAGTTCCAGATAAGGTTCGATTTTCCTAACTTGTGGTTGATATGGTATAGTAGTTTTTGAATATGATTTCAACCACAAGTTAAGGAGGACATAGTCGTATGAGCGTACATATTGGTGCAAAAGAGAATGAAATTGCGGAAACGGTCTTACTTCCTGGGGACCCGTTGCGTGCAAAATATATTGCTGAAACATTTTTAGAGGATGCTAAACTTTATAATGAAGTTCGTAACATGTTTGGATATACAGGGACATATAAAGGAAAACGAATTTCTGTACAAGGTACAGGCATGGGTGTCCCATCCATTTCGATTTACGTGAATGAATTGATGAATAGCTATAATGTCCAGAAGTTGATTCGTGTGGGAACTGCAGGAGCGATTCAAAAAGATGTAAAAGTCAGGGATGTGATCCTTGCAATGAGTGCTTCCACCGATTCCCAAATGAACCGTATGACTTTCGGCGGGGTGGACTTTGCCCCGACCGCAGATTTCGAATTACTAAGAAAAGCTTATGACGCCGGCACGGCAAAGGGCTTGCAATTGAAGGTCGGTAATGTATTTACGGCCGATCAGTTTTATAATGATAATAGTGAATTGGAAAAATGGGCAAAATACCAAATACTTGCGATAGAAATGGAATCAGCAGCCCTATACACGCTTGCTGCTAAATTTGGCCGCCAAGCTTTATCTGTATTAACCATTTCCGATCACATTTTAACTGGTGAGGAAACGTCGGCGGATGAGCGCCAGTCAACTTTTAACGAAATGGTTGAAGTGGCATTGGAAGCAGCTATCCAGGACTGATAATTGGATGTAAATGACAGGCGGGTGACCAGGAATAAGTGATGCTGTATAATGGCAGGTTGGATACAGGCATTTGTTCCAGGTATCCGCATTTTTGTAATATCAGGAGATGCCTGTTGTCCTTGGAGCATTCTCCATGATTTGAAGTTTATTAAAAAATACATATGGCTATAAGTTGTTATTTTTGATAACTATTATTTTTCGATTGGCATGAAAGCTGATAAAATAGGAATGAAATCGTTTATATCGTCATGAAGAATGAAAGTGGTGAGGCTTCAGTGGAAGAAGAAAATCAAAAACAGCCAAAAGAGGCAGGGAAATTCATTAAAATAAAGAAGTTTACGTTCATTATGGGGATTTTTTTAGTCATATTTCTAACTGCAGGGATTACTACAATAGCCTTGACCTTTGGAGATGAAAAAGTAGAGTCATTAGCACCGGATAAGCATGCGGAATTTGAAAAGCTGTATTCTACATACGATAAGATAAAAGATAACTATTATGAAGAGGTTGATGAAGAAAAGCTGGTTGACGGCGCAATTAATGGAATGATCAAATCATTGGATGATCCATACTCTGCTTATATGGATAAAAAGGAAGCGTCGAGTTTCCGTGAAAGCATCTCTTCATCTTTTGAAGGAATCGGTGCTGAGATTCAGGAGCAGGATGGAAAAATCATGGTCGTCTCACCGATAAAAGGGTCCCCGGCAGAAAAAGCAGGGGTAAAACCAAATGATATCATTTTAAGTGTGGATGGTAAAAGTGTTGAAGGGCTAACCTCGTCTGAAGCTGTCCTGAAAATCAGGGGCGAGAAGGGTACCAAAGTGGATCTTTCCATCTCAAGAGCTGGTGAGTCGGAACCGATCGAGCTCACCATTAAACGGGACACAATTCCGATTGAAACGGTATATGCGGAAATGCTTGATGATGGAGTTGCAAAAATTCAAGTGACCAGTTTTTCCGAACATACAGTCCAAGAGCTGAAAACGGCGCTTGAAGAAATGTCCAAGAAGGATATGAAGGGTCTCGTATTGGATTTACGGGGAAACCCAGGAGGACTTCTTGACCAAGCTGTAGAAATGGCAAGCCTGTTCGTACCTAATGGGAAAGTGGTCCTTCAAGTTGAGGATCGCAGCGGGAAAAAAGAAGTCTTTAAATCGGAGAATGATGGAGAACTGAAAATCCCGGTAGTCGTGTTGATTGATGACGGAAGTGCCAGTGCTTCTGAAATCGTTGCAGCGGCTGTCAGTGAGTCTGCGGACATTCCATTGATTGGTGTCAAGTCATTTGGGAAAGGGACAGTGCAGACTGCCGCAAAACCCTTTAAAGATGGATCTAACTTCAAATATACGGCAGCTAAATGGTTGACTCCTGAAGGCAATTGGATTCATAAAAAAGGGATCAAGCCGGATATTAATGTGAAGCTTCCTGATTATGCCAGCCTTCCGTACATTTCCCCTGAAAAGGAATTGAAAGCATCCGATTCTTCGAGTGAAGTGAAAGCAGCTGAAGAGATGCTGAAGGAAGCAGGCCATGATCCGGGTAAGATAGATGGATTCTTTGATGAAGCAACAACGAATGCGGTCACAGCATTCCAAAGGGAACAAAAAATTAAAGAAACTGGCACCATTAAAGATGATACTACCGTGAAATTGATGCAGGTCATCCAGGAGAAAATCCTTAAGAATGACACACAAGTGAAAAAGGCGGTAGAAGTATTAAAGAAAGAAATCAATAAATGATTTTGACCGAAAAGCCTGTCAGCGAATATCGTTGGCAGGCTTTTTTGTCGTTTCATGCATAGGATTCCAAAATTAGGCAGAGAATAGGGGTAATTTTCCGATGAGGTGAGGTAATGAAAGAAAAGGTATTGTTCATATATCTATTGGTCTTGATTCTGGCAGGCTGCACCTATGTGCCTTTACCCAAACAAAATGGAAATGAAGGTACGGAAAAAAAACTAACAAAAGAAGAGACTAAGGAAAGCGATAAAATATTTCTGTTAATTGGTGTTGACACAAGGGGAGAGCAAAAATCTCGATCAGATGCGATTATCCTGGCAAAATACTTTCCTGAGCAGGAGAAACTGAAGCTGGCTTCCATTATGCGTGATAGTTATGTGAAAATCCCCGGGAATAAATCAGGATATAACAAAATAAATGCTGCTTATTATTATGGTGGGAGGGAATTGCTGAAGAAAACCATACAGGAAAACTTCGATGTCAAGGTCGACCATGTTGCGGTAATCGACTTCCAAGGATTTGTGAAGATGGTGGATTTACTTGCCCCTGAGGGGGTGGCGGTGAATGTGGATCAGGAAATCATAGATGATATGAGTATCCAAGCAAGCGTCGGTAAAAATGTTTTACATGGTGAGGAAATATTGAAATATGTCCGTTTTAGACATGACGATGAAAGTGATTTTGGCAGGGTTGAGCGTCAACAAGAAGTAATGGTTCAATTAAAAACAGCGTTTATAAATCAAATCTCATCCTTCGAAGGGATGGCTGCCCTTCCTAGTATCATAGAACAAGGACTATCGTACTTGGATACAGATATTGGTCTGAAAACAATAATGGAAATGGGACCAAAAGCCGTTTTCCATACACCGGACAAAGTCGAAACCCTAAGGGTTCCAGTGGAAGGAAGCTTTAAAGATGAAATATATCCCCAGTCCGGAGCCGTTTTGGAAATGGACTGCACTGAAAATAAAAAGGCACTTAAGGAGTTCTTTTCAAAATAATAAGAATGTCCAATTATCTTTTATTATCGAAGACATCCTTATATTAACTGAAGATGTTCGAAATTTAATATTGTAGTATAGACCTCGCAAGAATAATCTTAATTCGATCACCTTTAAAAAACGAGAGGGATAAGAAATCCTTCTCGTTTTTTATCACCAATAAAGGAACCTGGATCAATTAACAAAATGCGGAATGTTTTTGAAGAAATCCGGTGTTATGATGCCGTTTTCGGTAATGATGCTTGTAATTAGATGATTCGGTGTAACGTCAAAGGCTGGATTGAAAGTCTTCACGTTTTCCGGAGCGATCCTTACACCTTGAATGAAGGTGATTTCCGCTTCATTCCGTTCTTCGATCGGGATGGATGTGCCGGATTCGATAGACAGGTCGAATGTGCTTGATGGTGCGGCCACATAAAAGGGGATACCAAAGTGCTTGGCTAGTATGGCCAATCCCAATGTCCCGATTTTATTGGCTGTATCTCCATTGGCCGCAATCCTGTCGGCCCCGACGATAATTCCATTTATCCGTTTCTGGTGAATCGTATGAGCAGCCATATTATCAGAAATTAAGGTGACGTCAACTCCCGCTTGCATCAACTCCCAAGCCGTCAAACGAGCCCCTTGCAGGACAGGCCTGGTTTCACATGCGTACACTTTTAGCGGAAAGTCCCTTTCTTTAGCCAGGTGGAAGGGAGCCAAGGCAGTACCATACCGAGCTGTGGCGATTCCCCCAGCGTTGCAATGCGTAAGAATGGAATCACCTCTAGTGAATAGGGATAAACCATGTTCCCCGATTTTCCTGCACATTTCTTCATCTTCAGCAAAGATGGCTTTAGCCTCCGCTACAAGTGCTTCCTTGGCAGTTGAAATGCTTTGCGCAGCCTGCAAGGTGTTCTCCATCCTCTTTAAAGCCCAAAAAAGGTTGACTGCAGTTGGCCGTGAAGAGGCGAGTTTTTCAATATGCCTCGTTACATTTTTCTTGAATTCCCCTATTTCAGCGGTTGTTTCCTGTTTGGCACCAAGTGCAACACCAAATGCTGCCGTCAGTCCAATTGCAGGGGCACCGCGAACCTTTAAAGTCAAAATGCTGTCATATACATCATCAACAGAATGAAGTTCTATAAATTCAGTTATGGAAGGAAGGGCTTGTTGATTTAATAATGTAATATGGGTATCATCCCAATGTACAGAATATGGTAAGGGTGCTATTGTAGTCATGTTCAGGTCTCCTTTTAAATGGTTGAGTAAGATGGCAGTGTCCGTTGCTTCAACGCTTCAATGACGGCTGGAACATCCAATTCCTCCCGTTTTTTAATTAATAAAGTACCGATTTCCAATGTTGCCGTTTTGGCAGCGATCCTTGATACTTTATCTTCAATGACGTTTAAATCGGCAACATGGGAAAGGCCAATGGTTCGCCGAATCAGTTCACAGCCTGCAAAACCGAATGCATCTTTTTTGAATTTTGTCAGCAAATAAGGCAGATACCCTTTCACATGGCGGAATGGGCTTTTATTTTGGGCTTCCCATAATTCGGTATAAGTTTCTTCAAAGGCATTCCAAAATTCATGAAGGTGTGAGAAAATCTCTTCCTTTCCAGCGCCATTTCGTGTAATTGCCTGAAAAAGAAGGTTGGCGGTGTATTGGCCAAGGTCAAAACCAACGGGCCCATAAAAAGCGAATTCAGGATCAATAACCTTTGTTTCAGTTTCACTTGCAAATATACTTCCAGTATGTAAATCTCCATGAAGTAAGGCTTCCTGCTCGGTTTCAAAGCTTTGTTTCAGCTTAGCGACCTCAAGTATCACTTCTTGATCATTCCATATTTTTTGGGCGGCATCTTTCAATTCCACCTCGAAATCTCCCGGGAGTTCCTCAAAAAATGGATCCGTGAAAATAAAGACCTCAGTTATTTTGCAGAGTTCCGGATTCGTGAAATGTCGGGCCACTTCCTTTTTCGCGGATGGTTCTAAATGATAATCGGATGTATAAAATGCCGTCTTCGCAACATACTCACCAATATGCTGTGAAAGCAATGGATATGAATCGCCATCAATCAATCCTGTTCTAACGATTTTCAAGTGCGATAAATCCTCCATGACTGTGATGGCAAGCTGTTCATCCGAATAGTAAACTTGCGGTACGAATTCGGGGCAATAACTTCTGAAATGAATCAGCGCATTCGCTTCAATGGCTGCCCTTTTCAATGTCAGCGGCCAGCTTTCACCAAGTACCTTGGCATAAGGGACCGCTTGTTTGATTATTATACCTTTGTTTGTGACCGTGTCTGTAATATGAAAAACATAATTTAAGTTTCCATCGCCGATTTCATTACATGTCAAACTTGCATCCGCATTGACCAACCCAAGTTTTTTTGCAAGAGTTATAGCTGTTTCGTTTGTCAATCTCTTAAAATTTGAATGGTTTTGAGTCATTCTTTTCCCCTCCAGATTCAAAATAAGAATAAAAAAGCCTCTTTCATATAGAAAGAGGCAGAAGTTTTGGCTTCGGACCTCTTATCTTCCAGAAAATGAATTCTGGTGGAATTAGCACCGTGCTCTGTGGATTTAATAATCCGGCGGAGAATCCGCCCCATTTCACAATGGTATTACAGTCGGTTGCTGGGCTTCATAGGGCCTTTATCCCTCAGCCTGCTCTTGATAAGAGTAAATGTTTTCTGAAATTTTAATCTTCGGGAAAATAATATCAACTTTTTAAATAGTTTGTCAATGGGTAAATTAATAAAAATCAGGACGGCGATCTTCGAATACAGGTATTTTGTTACGTGCTTCCGTAACTTTGTTGAAGTCCAAGGTGCCTGTCAATAGTTCGTTTCCTTCTCCGGCTTCACTTATGATATTCCCCCATGGATCAATAATCAAGGAATGGCCCGCAAATATATTATTGACATCCGAACCTGTACGATTAACGGCTACAACATAGGCTTGGTTCTCGATGGCACGGCTTATCAATAAGGCTCTCCAGTGATCGAGTCTCGGCTTTGGCCATTCAGCCGTAACGAATAGAACTTCCGCGCCTTGAACGGTATGGACTCGCTGCCATTCGGGGAAACGAATGTCATAACAAACGAACCCGGCACATATTTTTTCATCAAGAGTAAATAAACCATCTTTTTCACCTGGCTGCAGGAAATGATGTTCATCCATTAATTGAAATAAGTGAAGCTTATCATATTCTTTAATGAGCTTTCCGTGTTTATCGATGATGATCATGGTGTTATAGATTCCCTTGCTTGTTTTTTTCGCAATGGAACCGCCGATGATGTGAATCTGGTGTTTCTGTGCCTGTGTTTTAAGAAATTCAATCGTTTTTTCTGCCTCTTGATCAGCAATCTCATTCAGCCTGGTCAAGTCGTATCCGGTTGTCCAAAGCTCTGGTAATATGACGATATCGGGTTCGGACCGAGCTGCTTTTTCCATCCATTGTTCTGCAACCTGAAAATTGATATCCGGTTGCCCGAAGGCTATATCCATTTGAATACAAGCTATTTTCCACTTCATCGTTTAAAACCCCCACACGTAAAAAATGCTTTACAAGACTACGATAAACATATATCATTTGTGACTAGAATTTCAAGAAATTTCAGAGAAGGTGTATAAATGGTGCAATTCGAAAAATCCGGACTGCTTCAGGACCTGCCCAAGCAGTTTTTTGCTTCACTGGTCGCAAAAGTCAATGCAATCACGGAGCAAGGACATGATGTCATTAATTTAGGCCAGGGAAACCCTGATCAGCCGACGCCGGAACATATCGTCAAAAGTTTGCAGTCTGCTGCTGAAAAAACGATTAATCATAAATATTCGCCATTCCGGGGACATCAATATTTAAAAGATGCTGCTGCCGTCTTTTATGAACGGGAATACGGTGTCAAGCTGGATCCGAATAGTGAAGTGGCGATTCTCTTCGGGGGCAAGGCAGGTCTTGTCGAACTTCCGCAGTGTTTATTGAATCCAGGTGATACGATCCTTGTTCCAGATCCCGGCTATCCGGATTATCTTTCCGGTGTTGTTTTAGCCCAGGCAAAGACCGAACTGATGCCCTTGACAGAAGAAAATGATTTTCTTCCGAAATACGATGACATACATAAAGAAGTTTTTGATAAAGCCAAAATGATGTTCTTGAATTATCCGAATAATCCCACAGGCGCTTCTGCAACTGAAAGTTTCTTTGATGAAACCGTCTCCTTTGCAAAAGAACATTCAATATGTGTGGTCCATGATTTTGCCTATGGGGCGATAGGATTCGACGGAAAAAAACCGATAAGCTTTCTCCAGGCGGAGGGAGCGAAGGATGTAGGAGTTGAAATAAATACTCTATCGAAAACATACAATATGGCAGGGTGGAGAGTCGGCTTCGCAGTGGGCAATAAGAGTGTAATAGAAGCTCTTGAACTATTACAAGACCATCTTTATGTGAGTCTTTTCCCGGCGATACAAGAAGCTGCGGCAAGCGCTTTGCTTGACTCACAGACCTGTGTAGAGCAGTTAGTGCAAATGTACGAGGGGCGAAGGAATGTTTTCATTGAGGGATTGAGGTCCATCGGCTGGGATGTCAAAGCTCCAGCGGCATCGTTTTTTGCCTGGCTCAAAGTACCTGAAGGTTTTACGTCCGAGAGTTTTGCGGACTATTTATTAACTCATGCCCATGTAGCTGTTGCCGCAGGGAATGGGTTCGGTGAATTTGGCGAAGGTTATGTCAGGGTAGGGCTACTGACTTCGGAAGAACGGCTGCAAGAGGCTGTGGAACGAATACGAACATTACACTTATTTTAATGCAATAAGATATCCGATTTATTCACCTTTAAATAGTTAAAACTTATTGACAAAGTAGGAATTACCTGTCAGAATACAAAATAAATTCTTAATCTTTCGATACTTGGATGCAACTTATATATCAGCGTTTTCTTATTTTGAGCAGGTGGAGGGACTAGCCCGATGAAGCCCAGCAACCGACCGTAATTCCATTGTAAAATGGGGCGGAATCCTTCCGCCGGATTTTTTTGAAATCCACAAGGCACGGTGCTAATTCTTGCAGCCGATGGCTGGGAGATAAGAAGATGGCTTTTTAAAGCCTCTTCTTTATGAAGGGGCTTTTGCCATTTTGAGACCATCTCAGGCCAATAATGACATCGAGAGTTTACTAACGTGTTATAGGAGTGATCAGATGAGCGAGATAGTCGCTACTTATTTAATTCATGACTTTAATGGAAATCATGAGAAAAAAGCAGAGAGCATTGCCTTGGGTCTGACTGTCGGGACATGGACGGACTTGCCGCATTTGGTACAGAAACAACTGGAAAAACATAAGGGACGCGTCGTATCGGTGACACCCCTATCTGAAAAAGAGAGGGCAAACAGCTACTTTAATCGGAAAGTATACCGTTCGCTGATTAAAATTGCCTATCCGGCAAGGAATTTCTCCAATGATTTACCTGCAATCCTTACGACGGTCTTCGGCAAACTTTCATTGGATGGTGAAATAAAACTTATTGACTTGGATTTTGTCGGTGATATTCAAAAAGCTTTTCCCGGGCCGCAATTTGGCATTGAAGGCATAAGGGAAAAGCTTGGCGTATTTAACCGGCCCTTGGTGATGAGCATCTTTAAAGGTGTATTGGGAAGAGACCTAACATTTCATAATGAGCAACTGAGGCAACAAGCATTGGGAGGTGTCGACCTAGTTAAGGATGATGAGATCCTCTTTGACCAGGAACTGACTCCATTTTTCGATAGAATAAAAACGGGAAAAAGAATATTGAATGAAGTCTATGAAACCACTGGCCACCGTACTTTATATGCTGTCAATCTATCAGGGAAAACTTTTGAATTATTGGATAAGGCAGAGCAAGCGGCTGAAGCAGGGGCAGATGCTTTATTGTTCAACGTTCATACATATGGTTTGGATGTATTGCAGGCCTTGAGTGAACATGATCGTATCAAGCTGCCGATCATGGCGCACCCCGCATATAGCGGGGCATTGGCATCTTCATCATTTTATGGTGTCGGCTATCCATTATTGCTTGGTAAATTAGTAAGGTTATCAGGTGCGGATTTATCCTTGTTCCCTTCTCCTTATGGAAATGTCGCACTTGAAAAAACGGAGACCTTAGCGATTGCTGAAGCTCTGACAAAAGAAGAACTTTCATGGAAAAAAGCCTTCCCTGTTCCTTCTGCAGGCATTCATCCGGGCATGGTTCCGGACCTAATCAAGGATTTCGGGCTTGATAGTGTGATTAATGCAGGAGGCGGAATTCACGGGCACCCTGACGGAGCAGAGGGCGGTGCCAAGGCATTCCGTTCTGCTGTGGAAGCCGTTCTGGCAGGAAAAGAACTTTCTGAAGCGGCGGCTGAGGAAGAAACCCTAAAAAAAGCTCTTGTGTTGTGGGGAGGCCTATAAGAAATAATGAAACCGATCATCTTTTGTGATTTTGACGGAACGATCACCAACACAGATAATATCATTTCAATTATGAAGAAATTTGCGCCTCCGGAATGGGAAGCGTTGAAAGACGGTGTCCTTCAGCAAAAAATCAGTATATCTTCAGGAGTTGGGGATATGTTTTCCCTGCTTGATAGTGGCTTGAAGGATGACATCATCCAATATGTAAGAAAAACGGCCGGCATTCGTCCGGGGTTTTATGAATTCGTTGAGTATACGAAACAAGCCAATATCCCTTTATATATTGTAAGCGGGGGCATGGATTTTTTCATTGCACCCCTTTTGAATGATATCTTGCCAACAGAGTCCGTGTATTGCAACCATGCATTTTTTGATAAGGAAAAGATTTATATTGAGTGGCCACATGCTTGTGATGATCAATGTAATAATGATTGCGGTTGCTGCAAGCCATCCATTATGAGGAAAATTACGGGCCCGGAAGATTTTAAACTCGTTATTGGAGATTCAGTGACGGATTTTGAAGCGGCAAAACAGGCCGATTTTGTCATAGCCCGTGACATACTGCTTGAAAAATGCGATAGGGAAGGAATTCCACATCAAGGATTCGAAACATTTTTTGATGTAATTGACATTATAAAGCAGCAGGAGGTGGTTAAAGCGTGAACACTCATTCTAAAGAATGGCAGGAGTTGGCAGATATTAAAGCTGAACTGGCCGAAAGGGATTGGTTTATGGGAACTAGCGGGAATTTGTCCATCCGCGAACCCAAAAGCCCTTTCTTTTATATTACCGCAAGCGGTAAGGATAAAAGGAAGCAATCGGATTCGGACTTTTTACTGGTGGATTTAAAAGGAAAACCAGTTGAAGAAACGAACCTAAGACCATCGGCCGAAACTTTACTTCATACAGACATTTACCGAAAAACCAATGCGAACTGTGTACTTCATGTCCATACAGTTGAAAATAATGTGATATCGGAATTGTATGGAGATGAAGGCCAAGTTTCCTTTCGTAATCATGAAATCATTAAAGCGACCGGTCGGTGGGATGAAGATTCGGAGCTTCGGATTCCAATCATATATAATCACGCTGACATTCCGCTGCTATCCGATAAGTTCAAGCCGCATGTCGAAGGAGACTCTGGCGCTGTGCTGATACGCAATCATGGCATTACGGTTTGGGGCAAAAGCGGATTCGAAGCAAAAAGAATACTTGAAGCTTGCGAATTTTTATTTCAATATCAACTGTTGCTTAATCAACAAAAGGCGTTTGCAGGTTCTATAAGATAAATACTCATAGAGGAGGAATGAATGATGGCAACGATCAGATTCCATGAAACAAACGAGGTTATTGAAAACGGTGAACAGGTAAAAGGTTTTTTAGAAACACAAGGGGTTATTTATGAGCAATGGGACATTTCTAAATTACCTGCCCATCTTGTGGAAAAATACGATTTAACAGATGCTGACAAGGAGGAAATCCTTGTAACATTCCAATCAGAGATAGCGGAAATCTCTGAAAGAAGAGGCTATAAAGCCCATGATATCATCACATTATCCGATGCAAACCCGAACTTGGATCAAATGCTTGAAAACTTTAAGCAGGAACACCATCACGAAGATGATGAAGTGCGTTTCATAGCAGGCGGAACGAGTATCTTTGCCATTGAAGGCAATGATAAACAGTGGTTTGATGTACGGCTTAATCCAGGAGATCTTATAAGTGTACCAGAATCAACAAGACATTATTTCACGCTCGCGGAAGATAGGAAAACTGTTGCTGTCCGGATTTTCGTAACAGCTGCAGGATGGGTGCCGATTTACGAAAAAGACGAAGTTCAAGCATGAATCAATGTTGAATAACCAGCTTACGGGCTGGTTTTTATTTGTAGAAAAAAGGGAAGTCGGAATGGTCTCATCTCGAACCATGATTTTAAAACAAGACCAGATTATCCTTAATGGTTTTTTCCTGTAATCCCCATTGGATTGAAGAAATTTGCGACACTCCTGCCGAATAACTGGCTAGCCGAGACCCCACAGACGCTTGCGTCGAGGAGGCTCGGGAGACAGTCGGCGGAAAGGGAGCGGATTTCTGAAATCGACTGGACGTTTTTAAATAAAAAACTGCAGTCGAACTCGCTTTTCTTCGAATATGTCTAGTCTGAAACCAGCTTACGGGCTGGTTTTTTTATGTGAATCCGGCAAGTGCTTTAGTAAGCTAATTATGATAAAATTTAACGGAATCGAATTTAACCGGATTTAGGAGCAGATAAGAATGAAAACGACCGAAGTGTACATATTGGGCGGCTTTCTCGGCAGCGGGAAAACGACGCTTCTTCGAAATATTTTAAAACAGGAAAGTGAAGCGGGCAGAAAAGTGGCAGTGCTTTTAAATGAGCTCGGCAGTGTATCGGTTGACAGCGGACTCATAGGTGATGGAGTGCCTCTGAAGGAGTTGTTTGACGGGTGTATTTGCTGCACAATTCAAGATAAACTGGAGGTTCAGCTTCATGAGTTACTAACCGAAAATGAACTGGATGCGGTTTATATTGAAACGACGGGTGCAGCTCATCCAGTTGAAGTATTGGATGGCATCATGTCGCCGATTTTCGCCAAAAAGCTGGAATATAAAGGGATCATCACGGTCGTCGATTTATTAAGGTGGCGCGATCGGGAGGAACTGTCTCCGCAGCTTCGACAGTTGCTTGCAGAGCAAATCCATCATGCCGATTTCATTTTATTGAATAAAGCGGATATGGTAAGTGAGATGAAGGCCGCACAGCTAATATATACGATACAGGCGCTGAATACGGATGCTGTATGTTTATTGACGGAGTATGCAGCCGTTTCCTTGGCATCATTGCAGCAAATGCAAAGAAAAAGGCATAATGGACATCAAAAGCTTGATGTACATGACCATTTGCACTTAACTGCAATCGTTCATACATTTGAAGGTGCTGTGGCACAAACCGACTTTGAAGAGTGGCTTAGGGCTCTGCCGGAAACGGTCTATCGAATGAAAGGATATATTTCCTTTACACATTCACAATACCCGCATTTATTCCAATACTCTTACGGAATGCCGATGTATATGAATGAAATGATGAAAATGCCATTGAATATCGTCATGATCGGGGAAAAGTTGGAAAAGGAAATGTTGATCGGTCAGTTGAAAGCTTTGGAAGCGAAAGCGGCCCGATAAACGTTTACCGCCCATTAAAGAAGGGAAACATGAAAAGAAGACTTTCTTATTAAGGAGGCGGTATTAGTGCCATGGAATAAGAACGATTACCCAAACTCGATGAAGAATCTAGATAAAGATGTTAGGGAAAAGGCTATAGAAATCGCAAATGCATTATTGGATGAAGGATATGAGGATGGAAAAGCCATTCCAATTGCCATAGACCGGGCTAAGATGTCAGTAGGAAATGATTGAGAAAATGGTCAGACCCACATAGGGGTCTGACCATTTTTATTGTTGCATTCCAAAGGCGGCAAATGTCTTTTCGTCTTCTATCAATCCGCAGGCAGCACACTGAACCCGAACTTCAGGACCATTATATGCTAGATGGAATGGCAGAAGGGAGTCGTTCGAATATTGTTCAACAATCTCACCGGATTGGGGATCCTTTTTAATGGGTGTTGCTACTTGCTGAATGAGATTGAAGCGAGATTTATTTGTCCGGCAATTCGGACAGCGGTATACTTGAGACATTGTACTCACTCCTTTTTTGGATTTTAAAAAGCATGATATCTTATTATGAAGATAGTCTTTACAAACTTGAACATTAATATGTATAAATTAGTAATGGATGGAAGGGATACTATGAAAGAAACTGTCAGGCAAGAAGAATTACTGGTGGCTTATTTAAGCATATGGAACAATCGTAAGGTGAACGATGGAGGGGGAAGGGAAGTGTTGCCGGAACTCATCCGACGAGAGCTTTTGGATGAAAATGCCCATCCCCGCGCCCGAAAACCAGTATTGGAGAAATTTTACCTTTCTATTAAACGCGTGATGGAATCTTCGCTTTCGGAAGAAATGAAAAATGCGATTGTAATGGCCTATATCACTGAATTGGAAAGATTATGATTTTTCGAGTGTGATACGGATGCTTGTTAGCAAATATTCTTTTATGCTTCATACTTTTTTCACAAATCATTGTTAAAATTTTTTAAAAATAGATATTTAATGAATAAGGAGCTTAAAATTATGAAGTGGGGCATTGGGCTTTTTCTTGCCATCGTACTGCTTACGGGGTGTAATAGCGGTAATGCATTTACTAAAATCAATAAAAGTCAATCTTTCCTGGCAACTGTCAATATCAAGGATACATCACTGACTTTCATAGACGAAAACTATCATGCTTTTGCAAAATGGGATATTTCAGAACCATTTACCGGAGCCCTGCTCCTGGCAGACAAAGATACTATCCTGCTTTATGGAAAAGAGATGGAGAAAGTCCAAGTGTACTCTTTATCTGCAGGAAAACTGATAAACAGTTGGGAAATTGGGAAAGGGATCGTCAATATGCAGTTGTTACGTGATGGTAAAAGCATCGTGGCGGTCAATCAATCGAATCACTCCATTTATTTTTTAAATGCTGATGGGGAGGAACAGGATATTGTCAAGGTTGGTAAAAGCCCCTTGACCGTTCTTCAAGGAGAGCAAGCGAATCGATTGTATGTTATTAATTTTGGTGATACCAAATGTTCAGTGATAAATCTTGAAACGAAAAAGGTCGATTTCGAATTTCCCGTACATAGTTCCAGCACAGGCACATTATTAAGGGAAGAAAAGGATGAAATATGGATCGGAGGACACGGTGATGGGGATCAAGTGGAAGAAGATCTATATATTTATTCGGCAAAAACTGGAGAGTTGAAGAAAAAGCTTAAGGCGCCAACCATGCCGATAAAGTTCCTGGAAAATGATGAAGGAATATTTGTCCTTAGTCATGGGACTAGCTCCTTATATAAATTGAATGATCAATATGAGGAAGTCAAAAGCAAAGTGGTCGGCGTCAACCCCTTTGAAATGGCGAACTTTAATGAAGATGTGGTCGTGGCGGGATATGATAGTGATGAAGTGTATGTAATGGATGCTGAAACAGTCGATGTTAAAAAAACGATCAAAGTCGGCGAAGGTCCATTCCAATTGATGTTGAGGGAGTAGATGACATGCATGTTTACACCATTTTAGTCGTGGATGATGAAGAAGATATGCGTAATCTAGTTGAAATGTATTTGCTGAACTCAGGTTATCGATGCCTTCAAGCTGCAAATGGAAAAGAAGCTATAAGTATGGTTGAAACAGAGGAAGTGGATTTAATCCTATTGGATATCATGATGCCAGGTATGGATGGTTTCTCCGTTTGTGAAGAAATTCGTGAAATTGGGGAGATCCCTGTGATATTTGTCAGTGCGAAAGGTGAAGAATGGGATAAGGTGAAAGGGCTGAAGCTTGGCGGCGACGATTATATCGTCAAACCGTTCAATCCAGGAGAATTGGTCGCAAGGGTCGAAGCGGTATTGCGAAGGACAGGGAAATTATCATTGAATGAAGAGAATCAAAACCATGTCCGATTCGGTAAAATTAGCTTGAACTTACAATCCAGAACGGTTTTAGTGGAAGGGAAGCCAATCAATTTAACCTTGAAAGAATTCGATTTGCTGTTATTCCTCATGCGTCATAAAAGCCAGGCACTCAGCCGTGAACAACTGCTTGAAAATGTATGGAGCGGTGAGTATGGAGGATCTTTACGTACTGTGGATACCCATATTAAAACGTTACGAATGAAATTAAGAGCGGCCGATTACATTCAAACCGTCTGGGGAATCGGTTATAAGATAGAGGAAAAGAAATGATCTATAAATGGCGAACCCTTTCTTTTAAATTATGGCTCACCATTATCTCCGCCATCATCCTATCCGTGCTGTTCGCTTACTCCCTTTCTCAATATTATTATAAAAATCTATATGTGGAGAAGCTTAAAACGGATTTAGTCAATGAAGCATCATTGCTAGGGGCGGATTATTCCGGCGGTGAAATCAGCGAAGACTTTAAGCAAAAAGTTGAATGGTTTAACAGTAAGAACGACAGCGAAGTCTTTGTCGTCAATAATCCCAGGGAATTGAGTGCTTGTCTGCCTTTTGAAATCAATTACGATACCCTTATTTCTGAAGAAGAACGGCAAATGCTTTTAGATGGGAAAGCCGTTGAAAAAGAAGGATATGAGAAAAGGTTTGAAAAGAACATCGTAGCGGCGATCATACCCCTGATTGACGAAAATCGCCTCGAAGGTATCATCTATACATATATTCCTGTAGATTCCATTACGGTCTTATTTAAGGAATTTGCTGCAAAATGGTTGGCGGCGGTTCTATTATTTTTGATTGTCGCGATTTTGTTTACTACTAAATGGTTGAAAAAGCTAGTCAGTCCGATTAAGGAAATCGAGACTGCGGCCCATCGTGTCTCAGAGGGGGATTATGACATACAGGTCGAGGTAAGGAGTCATGATGAGATAGGTAAACTAGCAATAGCCTTTAATGATATGGCCAATTCCATCCATTTGGAAGAAGAAAGAAAAAAAGAATTTCTAGAAAATGTTGCACATGAGCTCAGAACCCCCCTTAGTTACGTAAAGGGATATACGCAGGCCATATTGGATGGTGTCGTGAAAAATGATGAAGAGCAACGGAAATACCTTCAACTCATTTCAAGGGAGGCTCTTAGGCTGCAGCGGCTTGTGGGAGATCTTATGGACTTATCAAAAATGGAAAGTGCTCCATTCCTGTTAAATAAAACCCCGATTGCCTATGCGCAATTCATTGAAGACGTACTTGTGAAATATGAACCGATAATAAAGGAAAAACAATTGGGCTTGAAGCTAGACCTGGATCCAGACCCGATTATTTTTGGGGATGAAGGAAGGATGGAACAGATCCTGCATAACATTTTTGATAACGCCATTCAGTATACGGATTCCGGAGGGGCGATTCATATTACCCTAATTCAGCATAAAGATGATTGCGAACTGCTGGTAACTGACACGGGCAACGGGATTCCGGAAGCGGATCTGCCGTATATCATGAATCGTTTTTACCGTGTGAACAAAGCACGCAGCCGTTTTGATGGCGGTTCAGGGCTTGGACTGTCCATTGTCAAAAAATTGGTGGAATTACAAAATGGTAAAATCGAAATAGAAAGCAAGGAAAAAAGGGGAACAACAGTCAGGGTCATCCTGCCGAATATAAAAGAAGAATGGAATTCATAAAAAGGGGATACGTTCAAAAATGAAAAAAATCATGTTATTTTGCATGGCGTTAATTTTTTTGGCTGGATGCGGCAAGAAAGAGGAAATTCCAAAAATGTTAAATGTCGATTTAGCTGTTGATCCAACTCAGGGTAAAGTGAATGAGCCTGTGAAATTTCAGGCAAAAGTAACATATGGGGACGAAGTCGTGACAGATGCGGATGATGTCAGTTTTGAAATTTGGCTTGCGAATAGCGATGACCATGACAAGATAGCAGTAAAACATAAAGGGAACGGTATATATGAACTGGAAAAGGCTTTTGATGAAGAAGGAACCTATTATGTATATGCCCACGTAACGGCAAGGGACATGCACAACATGCCAAAGAAAGAATTCGTCATAGGTAAACCAAGCACTCCCGAACAAAATGGCGGAAAAAAAGAAATGGATGAGATGAATGATGAAGAAATGAAATGATGAATGGACCATCAAAATCAAAACAATTCGGGCCTAAATCCGGATTGTTTTTTTTATTTGGAAAAATGTTCAGGACGATAGGGGGAAAATGACGAAATGTCGAAGTGAAACCGAAAAATTTGTAACATAAAAGTAAAGAAAGTCATAATAATTCGGTTAGTAACGATATGTCAACTAAAAGTTATTAGTATTCCATGGAAATGGTTCTATGTAACTACCATTGACAAATAATTACTGGAAAAATATGAGTATTTATACTGATGGTAGAAACATAGATAGTTAAAGCATTTATGCTTGTTTTCTCTGAAACTTGGATCATAAATATATTTTCATTCGCATCCTTTGAATTTGATGGAAATTGATGGTGCCTTTATTACAAAAAGTGCATGTTATGATAATTCCAGAAGCAAAGCACAACAAAAAATGAACATCACAGGAGGAAATACGAATGAAAAAGAAAATGATTATGTCAGCAGCTGCGGCTGCAGCTATTATATTCACAGGAGTAGGAGCTAACCAAGCTGAAGCAGCCAACTGTGATACAGTGAAACAAGTAACTTATAAAACTACGAATAAAGAGGATATGCAAAAAGTCCTTAACCAATACCTAGCTAAATACAATATCACTATACCTGCAGCGCAGGCACAACAAAAACCAGTTCAAAAACCAGCTCAAAAACCAGCTCAACAACCAGCTCAACAAGAAGCTGGAACAACGAACCAATCAAAACCAGCAGCAAAACCTGCAGCACCAGAAGTAACACCTGATAAATCAACTGATAAAAAACCAGAGACAAGCTCTGAATTAAGTGCTTTTGAACAAGAAGTTGTTAAATTAACGAATGCAGAACGTGAAAAACAAGGTTTGGCAGCTCTTAAAATCGACACTGAGTTGAGCAAAGTTGCACGTATCAAGTCTCAAGACATGAAAGATAAAAACTACTTTGACCACAATAGCCCGACTTACGGCTCACCTTTCGATATGATGAAACAATTCGGAATCAGCTATAAAACAGCTGGCGAAAACATCGCACAAGGTCAACAAACACCTGAAGAAGTGGTACAAGCTTGGATGAATAGCCAAGGACACCGTGAAAACATCATGAATTCTAGCTTTACTCATATTGGAGTAGGTTACGTAGAATCTGGTAACTACTGGACTCAACAATTCATCGGAAAATAATAGATTAATAGAATAGTGCATCCCATTAAATTGGGGTGCGCTTTTTTTTTTTGCGAGAATGAATCATTCCATTCCATGAAAAAAATCAATTGTGACATCGATTGGTTCTCTATAATGTACCCAAATCTAAAAAAAATTGAACCAAGAAATAACTGGAACCGCACCTTAACATCAGTGAGGTCCCGGTGAAGCCACTTAAAATTCCGATACATCGATTTCTGAATACTGTGTATTGAAACTTTTTTGAAGCCGTATTTCCAATGTTGATTCTTTATATTGGGCTGATGCCCCTTTTTTCTTTACAGGTGCGGGGAGTGTTATGACATGCCGATCTGACTCTTCAGGAATCCCCTCGATGATGGATTGGTTAGATGTATGGTAAAGTTTCATTTTCTTTAGCCAAGATTCATCTTGTATTGGAATTCTTACGAAGACATATAAGTGGGTTTCAAATACTTCGGCATGTAAAGGATGTTCAGATCTGGCATTTACTTTTTGTGAGCCGCCATCATTTTGGTTCATCATACCTTGCATATTGTCAGGGATCACTTGTGAAAATACCTTTTCAATGAACGATTGAACATCACTTTGCTGCATATTTTTCATGAATTCCTTTTGGTTCGGGTTATTCTTAAAAGAAAAAAGTGAATTCCAGGGAAACATATTGAATTCCTCTCTCCTGCTTATGGTCTGACAGGTTTATTTGTTATATTTTATGCAGCTAAAGCCCAGAGGTTCTTTTTTATAATTACTAAATTATAGAAAATGGAATAAACTTATGTATAATTAAGTAAAATCCATTAGATAAAGAGGGTAAGCCTGTGGATGAAAAAGTAGCTTTTATTACTGGTGGAGCAACGGGTATCGGCAAAAGGATGGCATTTTCACTCGCGGATAATGGAATGTCCATTATCATTACTTATCGAAAAAGTAAAAAGGCAGCTTTAGCATTAGTGGATGAATTACAGGAAATGTACCATGTTAAGGCAATTGCGATTCAAGGTGACTCGTCAAGTGAGGAAGATTGCCGGAATATATTGCAAAAGATTTCGGAGACATTTGGCCATGTTGATATCTTCATTCATAACGCAGGGCCATATATGCATGATCGTAAACCGATGACTGCTTATCGCAGCGATGAATGGAAGTACATCATGGACGGGAATTTAAATGGTTTTTTCTATTTTGCGAAGGAACTTATTCCACAAATGCGCAGCAGAAACTGGGGCAGAGTCATTACCTTAGGGTTTGAACGGTGTGAAACTGCACCAGGTTGGATTTATCGTTCTGCTTTTGCCGCTGCAAAGAGCGGCTTGACCTCCTTGACAAGAACTTTGGCTGCGGAAGAAGCTACTCATGGAATCACCGTGAATATGGTTTGTCCTGGTGATATCATAGGGGATTGGAAAGAGAAGGAAATAAGGGTTGCGAGAGCCGAAAAGGATGATACGGTTCCAGTCGGCAGACCGGGTACGGGGGAAGATATAGCGAGGGTGATCACGTTCCTTTGTGATGAAAAATCAGATTTCATTACCGGGAGCATCATACCGGTAACAGGCGGTAAGGATGTTCTTGGGAAAATATATAAAGCCTAGTGCTTTAGAATTTGAATTCGGTATGAAAAAAGTGAGGCCGGTTAATCCAGCCCCACTTTTTTTATGCCATTTTTTTATATTTTACTTGCTGAATGTACCGTAAGCGAGCAGCCAAGCCTATAGCCCCAAGAGCCAAGCCGGAAATTAAGCCGATCCAATACCCAAAGGCTCCCATATCCGTAAACTTTGCAAAGAAATAGCCAATTGGAAGCCCGAGAATCCAGTAGGAGACCAGTGACATGGCAAATGTGACATTTACATCCTTATATCCACGCAAAATGCCCTGAATAGGTGCCTGCAGGGCGTCCGATATCTGAAAGAAGATGGCATATATTAAAAAATGTGATGTCAGCATCATTACTTCGTGATCTTTAGTGTATAAAGAGGCCACAGGTTCACGGAAGAGGAAGAGGATGGTCGACAAAACGAGTGACATCGTCAAGGCCATCGAAATGCCAATCCAGCTATACTCTTTGGCATCTTTATAACGGGCTGCCCCAATTTCAAATCCAATGACGATCGTCAATGCCATGGATATACTTAGCGGTATCATATAAAGCAGTGACGCAAAATTCATGGCAATCTGATGTGACGCAATCGTCACGGTATCATACTTACTCATCAAAAGGGTGACAGCTGAAAAAATGCTTGTTTCAAAGAAAATAGCAAGACCGATGGGTACCCCAATCAACAATAAGGCCTTCCATTCTTTCCAGGAAACACGGAAAAATTCAGTGAAAACCTGATATGTCGAAAATGGGTTTATTTTTATCACGACCAATATGGCCACCAGGGCAATTAACCAATAGGTAATGGCAGTGGCGTACCCGGAACCGACACCGCCAAGTTCAGGGAATCCAAACTTCCCGTATATTAACAAGTAATTAAAAAGGACGTTTACCGGGAGCGCACATAAGGTGATGATCATGGAAATCCTAGTTTGGCCCAGAGCATCGATGAAAGCCCTCAACGCATTATAAATGAATAAAGGAATGATACCGAGTGAAAGGGCGATCAAATAATCATGAGCCACCATGTGGACACTATCTTCAAGATCCATGGCATTTAATACGGGGTTCAGAGAAAAAGCTCCAATGATTAAAATGATCAAGGCTAAAGCCACAGCTAAATAAATGGCCTGCATCACGGAATAGGAAACGGATTTGGACTGCCTGGAACCCACCAGCTGTGAAACCACCGGTGTTAAGGCAATCAATATCCCGCTCAGCCCCGTGTACACGGGTGTCCATAGCGAACTGCCGATGGAGACGCCAGCAACGTCCTGAGTGCTGTATTGCCCTGACATCATCACATCAAAAAAAGTCATGGCATACATGCTGATTTGGGTGATCAGGATAGGTATCAATATATAAAATAACAGGCGGATCTTTTGTGATTTAGTAAAAGTCTGATTCATCAAAGTACCTCAATATCAATATTTGGAATTTTCAACACAATGAAAGAATTATATCACATAAGCATGTGATGTTTTAAGAGTTTTTATTTGAAACAAAAAAGACTTGCCGTTTGGGGCAAGTCTCAGTTTGTAGACAAAAGGGTTTCGGAATTAAAATTTTCAGAACCTCTTTTGAATTTTCCCTTATTTAAGTTAATAAGTGCAGAGCAAGTATAGGTGGATTCCCACACATGTGAAAGAGTGCGATATGGTTTCCATGATAAAGTGAGTTATATCTCAATGTTCGGGGAAAATTAAACGACACTTTAAAGATACAGACTTGTTTGAACAGATTTTTATCGTATCTTAATGACAACTGCTGAGCCAAAGAACCAACTGTAAGCCATATTAGTTTCAACCTTCTTTCAATTCTATTGTTTTACGCATGAACGAATACTGAAGGTATATTGAATGAAGGTCAGATTAACTTATTTAGCTGGAACAAAACTTGGGCGTCCTACCTCTAAATACATATCTTTCACCAAATCTAAATGAAAGAGAAGACAATGGCACCTTCAATTTTACGAACCAAATGGTTTGCTGGCACCAGTTGATCTAAAGTAACCATTTCAAGTCGATCTCGCTGAATAGAACTATGTTTAGAAAGCATCCTCATCACCTCAAGTTTTAATTATTTTAAAACAATAAAGACTTTAGGCAAAAGGGTTCTATCTAAAAGTTAAAACAAAGTTTATTGGGCGGGTGTGCGAGACTCCTTCGGGAAAAGCGCGTCCAGGGGAGACCCCACAGGCGCAAGGGCGCCGAGGGCGGACCGCGGAAAGCGAGTGCCTTACGTTATAATCAACGTCAAAGTTTGTGCAAGCCAAAAAAAATGTAGACAACATCAATTTTCATCGAAGTTGTCTACAGTCTGAGACTTGCCGTTTAGGGCAAGTCTTTTTTGTCAGTCGCGCATGGATTCAAAATCATTCATGGCTTCCATATCTGAGTCTTTTTGAAGAATGAATGCCTGTGAAGGAATGGCAATTTGTACACCTTCCTGTTCCAATATCTCCATTATATTAAAGTTCACATCTTCTTTGATTGATAAATATCCTCCAAAGTCGGTGGCTTTCGTGAAGAAATATAGGTAAAGGTTGAAGCCGGAATGACTGAACTCATCAAATTTAACCAAAATCGTTTCCGGATGTACTTCAGGATGATCAATAAGCATTCTTTCAATGTCTTTAATGACATTTTCCAATTTTTCTTTTGGTGTCGTGACATTAACACCTAAATGGAAGGCGATCTGTCTTTTGCCCATCTTGGACCAGTTGATGATCGGTTCATTCGAAAGGGTCGCATTTGGGACTGTAACTAAAGCTTGGGCAAAAGTCCGAACTTTAGTGCTTCGGAATGTGATGTCTTCAATGGTTCCCTCCACACTTGGAGTTTTGACCCAATCTCCTATGGTAAAAGGTTTTTCGGTGACGATGACGATACCCCCGAAGAAATTGCTGACGGTATCTTTAGCGGCAAGTGCGAAAGCCAATCCACCCAAACCAAGCCCTGCAACAAATCCATCGACATTAAATCCCCATTCTTCCGCGATGATGGATGCACCAAAAGCAATGATGATTATGTTTATGATTTTCGTAAAGAACGGCATGACGATTTGATCGACTTCTAGTCCGAATTTACTTACTAATTTCGGAAATAAAATGGTTAAGATCGAACTGATGTTGAAAATCGTCCAAAAGAATAAGAAGACAAAAAACGATCTGTATATCTTCGATCTGAGTTCAACCGAAGGTGAGTCGATCGGAAAATAGTGCAGTGAAATGATAACCCCAATCAAAACGATAAGCCATCTTACTGGCTGTTCTATTGCGAGCATTAAATTGGCGGCAAATTCAACTTTGCGTTTTTCTGCAATCCGTAGAAAGAACTTGAATATATATGTAGTAAATACTTTCCGAAGCAAAAGGAAGATTAGAAAAATGCCTATGGAAATTCCTAATTTGGTCCAGGCTTCGATTCCATCAAATTGATTGAGTGATTCAGAAACTTCTTGCAATGTATTACTCCTCCATTGTATCTTGTAGTATTGTAGAATACTAAGATTATAATATATTCATGCTGAAAAAGGAAAAATAATCGATAATTACATACATAATGGGGGATTTCGGTTCACTGAATACTTTTTCAAGTTATTAATGGCAAGGATATATGGTAATATGGATGCAAAGTGATTTTTTAAGTTTGGAAGGTGGAAATATTGACTAAGAAAATAGTATTTACCGGAGGCGGTTCTGCCGGTCATGTATCTGTTAATGCAGCAATCATCCCCGAATTTTTAAAGAATGATTGGGATGTTACTTATATTGGTTCAAAAAAAGGCATTGAAAAAAATATCATCGAAACGGAATTTCCCGAGGTCCGTTATGAAACGATTTCCGTTGGGAAATTCCGACGTTACCTATCTGTTGAAAATATGAAAGACCCTTTCCGGGTCATAAAAGGGATTTTTGATGCACGAAAAATATTAAAAAAGACCAAGCCTGATTTCATTTTTTCTAAAGGGGGTTTCGTTTCGGTTCCAGTCGTTTTGGCAGGCAGGATGCTGAGGATTCCGATTGCGATACATGAATCGGATTATACGCCTGGTCTGGCTAATAAGATCGCGATGCCACTTGCATCGAAAATTTTCACAACCTTCCAAGAAACGGAAAAAGACCTTCCGAAAGAGAAGGCCATGTATCTTGGCGCTGTATTGCGCGATGGAATCTTTACGGGAAAAGCTTCTGCTGGTAAAGCATTTTGTGGATTCACGAATAACAAACCGGTGCTACTCGTTATGGGCGGAAGCCTTGGGGCCGTTAAAATCAATAATTTAATTACAGAAAACCTTGATGCCTTATTAAAGGATTATCAGATTATTCACATTTGCGGGAAGGGAAATGTGAAAAGCGAATTGAAACAAAGGGGATATGCTCCTTTCGAATTCGTGCACGAAGAATTATTCGATCTTTTGGCGGCTGCTGATGTCGTTGTGTCAAGGGCTGGTTCAAATTCCATCTTTGAATTCCTTGGTTTGCAAAAGCCGATGCTGCTTATCCCTCTAAGTGCCAATGCATCCCGTGGAGATCAAATCCTGAATGCGTCAAGTTTTGAAAAACAGGGTTTTTGTAAAGTCATCCAGGAAGAAGAGCTGAATGATCGGATTTTTAATGCTACATTAGCGGATTTATTGAAAAAATCGGATGAATATCAAGAGAAAATGCGTCAAAAACGCCCATTCAAAACGGCAGCTGAAATGTATGAATTACTGCTTAAAGTAATGGCCGCAAAAAAATAAGTATCATTCCCCCCTATTCAGCATATCTATTTCGAACAGAGGAGGGGGTAGAATGGCTTATGAATATTCAAAAGGATGGTTCATTCAGCAGCTAAAAGCCGCAGGGATTAGCTACCATCCAATTGAAAAAAGAAAGCTGGAGCTGTATAAAACTTATATTCTAAGGCGTTTATACGAGGATCTGCAAAAAAGATAATCATAAAAATAACCGCAACGTCGTTGACGTTGCGGTTATTTTTATAGGAATTTACTTATAAAAGGAAAGAAACAGGATATAAGGATACCTGCGATAGCCATTGCCGCACCTGCGACAGCCCCGGTAAACTCACTTTCCTGGGCAGCTTGAGCCGTTCCGAGACCATGAGCGATCGTACCATAGGCGATACCACGTGCGAAGGGCATCGTAATGTTTAATTTATCCATCATTTTTGGAGCGATCATTGTACCCAGCACCCCTGTCAAAATGACGAAGGCAGCTGATATATTGGAATTTCCCCCATAAAGTTCCGTGATTTCCACCGCGATGGGCACTGTAATGGATTTAACTGCCAATCCTTGGAATATGAATGGCGGAAGTGAAAATGCTTTAGCGATGGCGAAGGCAATGATCAATGTGACAAGGAGACCAAAAATCATGCCGCTAATTGCCGGCATTGCATATTTAACGATTATTTTTCTATTTTTATAAAGTGGTACGGCCAAAGCAACGGTAGCTGGTCCCAGGAAATAGGTGATGATGTCTTTTCCTGGTGAATAATCCTCGAAGTCCAAACCGCTGATCAGCAGTACGAGAATAATTGTAACCGTACTGAAAAATACGGGCGTCGTAAAAGGTGATGGATGTTTAGCATATATTTTCCTTCCAATGAAATAGGCAAGAATGGTTATCAAGATGCTATATATTGTGATGAGCGCTGTCATGCTGTTTAATCTCTCCTCTATGGGATAGCTTCTGAACGGTCCATGCTGAAACGATGAATCCAAATATCAGGCTGACTCCCAATGTAAGTGCCAAAGGCAAACCAAATTCAATGAAAAGCCATCCCATGGTCATTAAACTGATTGAAATGGGAATGAAGAAAAAGGCTAGGTGCTTTACCAAAAATCCTGAAGTAAGTTCAATCCATTCGACTTTTATGACCTTCGTCTGTAATAAACCGAATAACAGAATCATGCCGATGACGTTGCCTGGTATAGGTAAGTGAAGTAAACTGGCTAAATAATAGCCAAGCTTGCAAATGATGAGCAGGAAGATAAGCTGCACGATAAAAGCAAATGTTTTTTTCATGATTAAGTCCTTTCCATGACGCTTTGAATATATTGTTGAATTGGTCAATTGTATTCATTATAAAAAAATATCCCTAAAAAGAATAGGGATTTGCAGCAATCTATGTTTAACATCCTGTGAAACTGGAAAAAAGAGCTTTCCAGGTATGGAAGCTCCGGCCATTTTATGAAAGGATAAACAAAGCCATATTGAAATGTTCTTCGCTCTATGCTTCAAGTAACTGCTGTTCGTCATCATCATGCTGTCTAAGGATATGAAAGTTGTATAAATCTTTAGGGATTTCATACAAATCGTAGATATCAGCTTCATGATTGATCTGATCATAAAGGGATTTTCTTGTTTCGTTGGCATTGACGGCATAGGGAAGCTTTTCTGCGGCTTTTATGGAGCGGATATTTTTTTTGCGAATTCGCATGAAGACCGTTTCCAAACCGAGCTCGAAAAAAAGCTCTTTGAAGAAAGCGTCTTTTGCGATGGCATTATACCCTTTTCCATGATAAGGCTTGCCAAGCCATGTGCCTAAGAAACCTGCACCATTTTCAATATCGTATAAAGAAATACAACCGATGGGATTTTCCCATTCATCCAAGATTGTTCGTGAAATGAGTTGCCCAGCATCTTCGGCTTCGATCGTTTGCTTAGTAATGAAAACATATTCTTCATATGAATCTACCTTATGGCGCACGAAAGGGAAGACATCTGGATGCGTCATTTGTTCATAAAGAGAAAAACAATCTGTGAAATCTCTCTTTTTTAACATTTCCGTCCCTCCGTTTGAGGGCAGTTCTTATGCGTAGTCGCTGCCCACCCTCGAAATTTTTTAAGTCGTTCATCAAAAAATTTCGGGGTGGGAATCGAACCCACTAGAACCGGAAACCGGTGGCGCACCATTTGCCTTCCCTATTTTTATTGTCAGAAAGTATGCAAATCTAAAGAACCTTACGAAGGTATAATACTAAAAAAAAAACGGTTTGGGAATAGGTTTTTTGCCTTTTTTTTTCGTCAAATTTCAACTTTTTCTCGAAGGGTGAAATCTTTAGGCAACCGTCTGCATTGTTCCATGAAAAACTGCTTTTTTCGCCCGCTTTTTTCTTTAAAATTTACCTGTGAATTGCATGAATAAAATGATTGCGCCAAGGGCCCATACATATATGGAGAATATTTTGAGTGAACGCTTTTTTAAGAAATCGATCATCCATACCACGGCTATATATCCAAAGATTGCTGCTGACAGGGTTCCAACGAAAAGCGCAGTGAGTGGAAGCCGTTCAACTTCTCCTGTAAAAATCGGTTTCATCTGAAATACGATGCCACCCGTAATGGCAGGAATGGAAAGCAAAAAGGAAAAATAGGCTGCAGTGGCCCTATCCAGTTTGCAGAAGAGGCCAGCCGCTATCGTTAAGCCGGAGCGCGAAAGAGCTGGCATGATGGCAGCAGCTTGGAAAGTACCGATGATCAGCGCATCTTTAATCGAAATTTCATGAAGGGATTTGCCCCCTTTTCTTACTCCGTCGGCTACCCATAAAATCAGTCCGGTCGCTATAAATTCCCAGCCTATGGTCACGCCTGTTTTTGAAAGATCATCAAACCAATCACCGAGTAAAATGCCGGCAATCACGGCAGGAATCGTCCCAGCAATGAGAAGCAGAGTCATTTTGGAGAAAGGATTTTTCAAAATGGCAATTATGTCATTCTTATAGACGACCAATAACGCCAGCAAGGTTCCGATGTGGAGCATGGTATCCAGAAAAATGCCGGCCTCGTCAAGGTGGAAAATATGCCGTCCTAAATATAAATGTCCAGTGCTTGAAATAGGTAAAAACTCAGTCAAGCCTTGAATGATCCCAAGGATGAAGGCTTGAAATTCATTCAGCAAAAAAACATCACTCCATTCTAGAAGGTATAGGACAATCCATTATTAAAACTGTATGCACAAGACGGATGAACATGTCCGGATTTTATTGTTCATATCAAGAAAAGGCAGTCCAGATTTACCTTCTTTCGAATATAATGAGAGGAAAAATGAAACTATTTTTCATTTGATTCGTAATTATTTATATGAGAAAGGAGGAGAAGACACTATGCCTACTAAAGATGAAAGAGTGTTTGCTGCCCTTATTTATGTGATCAGCTTTTTTACAGCATTTATCGGTCCTTTGGTGATTTGGTTATTGAAGAAGGACTCGTCACAATTTGTGGATTATCACGGAAGGGAATACTTGAATTTTTTCATTTCCTATACCGTTTATTCAATAGTCGCAGGGATACTCACTATAGTATTGGTTGGATTCTTGCTATTGCCGGTAATCGGGATAGCTTTAGTCGTATTCACCATCATTGCTGCTGTTAGGGCTTATGAAGGAACGGATTATCGATTCCCGTTGATCTTCAGGATATTATAGAATGATGTAAAAGGATTCCATTCATTTGGAGTCCTTTGAGACTGCAGGCAAATTCGAGGAAAAGCGAGTTTGCCTGCAGTTTTATATTTAAAAAAACGTTCCAGTGGATTTCAGAAATCCGCTCCCTTTCCGCCGACTGCCTGCCAAGCCTCCTGCCTAGCGGCTGCGGTGTCCCGGCTAGCCAGTAAATCGGCAGGAGTGTCGCAAATTTCTTCAATCCAATAAGGAATATAGTAACATTAAGAAAAATCTAGTCTTGTTTTAAAATTGGGTAGGACCCCATTCTGTCTACAATAGGATTCCATTCAATTCGGAGTCCTTTTTTATTTGGTCCGTGTGGGGAATTCCCTTACATTAAAGAGGGAATAGATCACACTAAAGCGAATAAAGTATTATGATAACTGCTTCTATGCACGTTTAGGAAGCGGATGCCGGGCGGGTTGTGGTACTGCTAATCAATGGCCGCCTAAAGGCGGTAATCTTTCTTGTAAGGAGTGAGGAGTAAAGCGGGATATGAATATACGTGAATATTATCAGAAAACGAGCAATTCAAATTTTCATGCATCTTGGGTATCTCTTCTATTGGCCGTTGTTTTTTTCATTTGCCATATTTTTGCGATGATTCCGGGCAATATATTATTGATAACTTCTCCTTTTATTTTCTTTAGCATTGCTCAATTTGTCAGTCATCGTATATATGAAAATAGAATGAAGGAATTGCCTGAAGAACATATCGGGACGAATGCCGGGTTATTAAAAAATGAACATGTTTTATTGACTTTTATGCCAGCACCGACTTTGCGACTGCTTCTCTTTGCGCCCGATGGGTCACTAATGGGCGAGGTACGTGATTTGAATATGAAGTGGTTCATGTGGATGATTCCCAATTTCTTGTCGATGCTAATGGCCAAGCGATATGAACTGGTGGACCATGAGGGACGTTTGCTGGCTAAGTACCATATCAAAAGGGGGCTTTTCAATAAAATGACGATCCTGGATGATCAGGGCGGCATTATTGGATCGTATCAAGAAAATCGGTCATTCGTGAAGGTAAATGGAATGATCTATAAGGAAGATGGTACGGAATGGATGCCAATTGAAACTCCGGGAAGTGTAAATTCTTTCGAGATTGCCACAAAAGACGGGGAAAAGATCGCTTCATACCAAGAAGGCTGGATGCCTTTGGAGTGGGGGAAACGATTCAAGACTAATACACCCATACTTTCTTTTTCATCAAATGTTGCTGAAAGTCCTAAAATCATTGTCTTTGGGTTCTGTGCAGCCACGCTGAATCATCGTTCAAATTGACTACGGTTCCCCTTTAGCAAATCTTTTAAATACCTGATATAATAATAGGAGATACATAGATTAAATACACAATAAAAAGGTGGTAAATATGAGTTTACTTAATGAGATTCTGGATTATAATGAACAGTTTGTAGAAAAAGGTGAATATGTTAAGTATAGGACGGATAAGTTTCCTGAGAAACGTATGGTCATCATAAGCTGTATGGACACTCGGCTCGTTGAACTATTGCCAAAATCCTTGAATGTCAAAAATGGTGATGTCAAAATCCTGAAGACTGCCGGGGCAATCGTCTCCCACCCATTCGGAAGTGTCATGCGGAGTATCCTTGTTGCTATTTATGAGCTAAAGGCAGATGAAGTATTGGTCATACCTCACCATGACTGCGGGATGGCATCAGTCGATGCCGATGCTGTAATGGACAAGATGATCGAACGTGATATACCGAAGAGCACCATCGATACACTGGGAGCTGCAGGAATCGATATCCGCAGTTGGCTTCGCGGATTTGATGATGTTTATGAAAGTTGTAAGAACAGCGTCGAAGTGATTAAAGGACATCCATTGATTCCTAAAAATATTCCTGTGCATGGTCTAATCATTTCGCCTGATACAGGGAAGCTGGAATTGGTAGTAGATGGGTATTCTCAAGAACAAAAATAATATATTCATCGAGGCTGTCGGGAGCATTTCCGACAGTTTTTTTCAAATTTTTATCATTGCTATTTATTTTTATCCTTTTTTTTGTTAAAATCGCCAAGTGTAGTTTGTCACTAATACAAACGGGTGGGCGAGGGATAAATTTGATAAGGACACAACATGAAGAAATTAAACTTGGAAACGTTTTTTCATTTTTCCGACTATGGAACGAATGGAAAACGTGAAATCCTTGCTGGAGTGGTCGGCTATTTTACGATAGTCTATATTCTCATCGTGAATTCCCTGATTTTATCGGAAGCGGGCATACCGATTAATGGTGCAGTGATTGCCACGATTCTTTTATCTGCTTTAAGCTGTGTCATGATAGGATTTTGGGCGAATGTCCCAATCCTTCTCGTTCCAGGAATGGGCGTCAATGCCCTATTTGCTTATACCATGGTTCAAGGAATGGGTCTATCATGGCAATCGGCTCTTGGTGCTGTGTTTATCTCAGGGGTAATTTTTGTAATCATCGCTTTTACAAAATACTCCAAAATCATCAGTGATTCGATTCCAAGTTCGATAAAAGAAGCCATATCTGTTGGTCTTGGCCTATTCTTGATGCTGATCGGACTTGAAAAGGGCGGGATAATCACAAGAGGTTCATCATCAATCGTCGCACTGGGAGATTTAAGCGATCCAGCGGTGTTTGCAACGGTGTTGACCTTTTTACTGGCAATCACGCTGTTCATCAAGAATATCCCCGGTAATTTCATGATAACCATCCTGGCAGGCAGCCTCATTGCCTATTGGTTCGGGACGGTTCAACTATCGGAAATCCATTTTTCAGGCATTAACACAGCTTCCTACGGCGATCTCTTCTTTTCATTATCGTTCTTGGAAGCGAACCGGATTGAATTCTGGATAAGTGTATTTGCGATGACGATGGTTCTTGTTTTTGAAAATATTGGTCTTGTACACGGGCATGTAGACAGTATCAACCGCCAGGATGCATATAAAAAGTCGCTGCAGGCGACAAGTGTGTCCGTTCTATTATCAGGCTTATTCGGTTCGAGTCCTACCGTCGCAACAGTAGAAACGGCAGCAGGAATCGCATCGGGAGGCAGGACTGGTCTTACTTCAGTGGTGACGGGCGTGCTATTCATCCTATCACTGTTATTTATACCGGTGATTAAAGTAATCCCTGATAGCGCCATTGCCCCCATCTTGATTATCATTGGCATTTTGATGCTCGGAAACATAAAAAAGCTGAATTTCAGTGATTTAACCGAGAGCATACCTGCAATCATGATCATCACGATCATTCCTTTCACATACAGTATTGCCGATGGAATGGCATTCGGTTTCATCCTGTACCCATTCTTGAAGCTTGTAACCGGAAAAGCGAGAGAAGTGTCAGCCCCGATGTATGTGAGTGCCGGAATGTTTATTGTCTATTTCATCATTGGTATGATCGGTTAAAATTCAAAAGAGCGGTTGGAATGAGTTAATTCTTATTCCAACCGCTCTTCTTATTGGTTTTTTCGTCGAAAAAAATGGATTTAATGTGATTTACGCGATGACACATCCATCTTGAAAATGCTATGATATAGAATATTAAAAAAATGATAAATGACAAGCAGCTTATTAGAGGATGTGACAGGATGATTATTGAAGGTTTAAAAAGCCATGGTTCAGGAAATGATTTCTTGATAATTGATGAATTGACTACGACCCTGATGTTTACGGAAGAAGAGCGGAAAAATTTCGCAAAGGCCCTATGCAATCGGGAGAGGCTCGGAGCGGATGGTATTTTGTTCGTAATGAAAAGTGAACATGCTGATTGCCGGATGCGTGTCTTTAATGCGGATGGATCGGAAGCCTCGATGTGCGGCAACGGACTTCGCTGTGTGGCACGTTACGCGAACGACGTTCTGGGGCTAGATAAAATGATCGTGGAAACCATGAAGGCAAATTTACTAGTCGAAAAAACGGAAGATATTTATGAGGGCATTCCGACTTTCAAGGTGGAAATTTCACCAGTAAGTTTTAATGTGAAGGATCTACCTCTTATATTGGCTAAAGAACAGCTGCAAAACGAAACATTGCCGGAACTTCATGATACCCTGCTATTTTCGGCATTGGCGGTTCCTAATCCACATTTGATCACACTCGTCGATAGTGATGTTTTACAAAGTGATTTGCAGGAAGAACTTTCAACAAAGGTCAATCAACCGAATGAACTTTTCCCTGATGGTGTCAATGTCAGCTTTGTGAAAGAGTTGGAACCAGGGAGCATTTATGTGCGGACATTCGAACGTGGAGTAGGCTTCACGAATGCATGCGGAACGGCGATGTCGGCTTCTAGCCTAGTAACATGCTCTGTTGGGTTAAACGCGTTGGAAAGTGAAATATCTGTCTACAATAACGGCGGAAAAGTTAAATGCGTGGTCCACCATGATGTAGAAAGCCAAACGTATTCAATTGATTTAATCGGGAATGCAACCTATGAATTCAAAGTATCGATTGAAATGGACTTAGATCAGCCTGAAAAATTTGAAATACTTGAAAAAGAGGATTTTGAATTGGAAACAAGCTTATATGCCAAGCTGCAGGATGAAGTGCAAAGTTATTTGAGAACAAAATTATTATGAAATTTTTAAACTGCAGGCGAACTCGAAAAAAACGAGTTTTCCTGCAGTTTTCTTATTTTAAAAAAGTTGCAGTTGATTTCAGAGATCCGTTCACTTTCCGCCGACTGTCTGCCAAGCCTCCTCGGCTCAAGAGCCTGTGGGGTCTCGACTAGCCAGTTATTCGGCAGGAGTGTCGCAAATTTCTTCAATTCATTAAAGATTATAGTAAAAAACATGTAGGTAACCTAGTCTTAAACATTATACGGATGAGACTAGCCTAGAGTTTTTCTTAAAGAAACGCCCCAGTTGATTGGCCGTAAGGTACGGGACTCCTGCGGGAAAAGCGTTGCCAAGGGAGACCCCGCAGGCCAGCGCCGAGGGCGGACCGCCCGTGGAAAGCGATTTTCTAGAGCAACTTTCCATCTTACCAATTAGTTATTGGTCTTTTTTTGTTTTAGGAACGATAATACTTCCAAAAAGGCTGGTCCATTATCCACCAGTCGGTAATCCATAAACGCACACCCGTCCCTTTTTATTCTGTTTGGTATGGTTTCAATCGTAAAGTCCTTTAACTGGAGACTTTCGTTCACTTCCTCCCAAAACAAAGGTGTAGCCACACCAGCGAAAGAATTTCCCCGTGGGGAATAAGGAAGAATGATGGTTTTTCCTTCACTATGCTGCACAAAGTCCAAGTAAAGTCGATTATGCCGATTTATTTTCATTCTTTCCGTTGTAAAATCATTCGGGTGGGAACTTGTTAAATAATCACCAAGAAAGTCAGTGAATATGCGTGTCTCCTGATAAGTAAATGTGTCTTCAGGCAGAGGGATGTGAATTTGCAGTCCTTTGTTACCTGAGGTTTTTACAAAAGCTTTTATCCTTAATGATTCCATCACCTTTTTTATTTCCTGTGCAGCCTTTACCGCAAAGGAGAAATATTCGATGGAAGGAGGATCCAAGTCCAGGACGATTTCGTCGGGTCTTGTTTTACCGGCTTTCTGAAATGGGGCATGAAATTCCAATGCAAGTTGATTACCAAACCAAAGGAGAGTTTCAATGTCGTTACACAGCATATACTCGATATCCTCATCCATGAACGTTTTAATAAAGTCCGGCGCATAATCAGGTTTGTTTTTTTGGAAAAATCTTTCTTTATCCAAAGTTCCATGAGGATAGCGGATCGTGGTAAGAAGCTTATCCTTCAAGAAGGGTAAGAAGAAAGCTGAAACCTCCCGTAAATAATGAAGGTATTCTACTTTTACCACCTGTTTACCTTCTGTTTTCCAAAGCGGTTTATCCTTGGAAGTTATTTGTACAGTATCTGGAAATGTATATTGCCCTAGCACGAATTTCTCCCAGGTACATTCGTCGGGAGAAGTTTGTAAAAGCCACTGCGAAAACTGAGGTTCACGCAATTCATTTTCCTCATATACGTGTAAGAATTGAACTTCAATGCAAATGGACGGATGGATATAAAAAAATTGTGTGTCTTCGTCTGATGCATTTTGCTTGATCAATTGATGCAATATACTTTTATCTCTAGCACTCAGTCCATTTTTGACACTTCCGATTTTCGTTACGGCACCTTCTTTGAATACTGCAAGGGAAACGTAGCCATTTTCTTTGTGCAATGCTGTGATGAAACAAGAAACGGTCTTCCAATTTTTCACCTTAATCCAAGATGTTGTACGTCTTCCTTCTTGCCAAGCACCCCGAGTTTCCTTGGCGACAATCCCTTCACCATCTAACAAGGTGACCTTATTCAAGGCAATATCCAAAACGTCAAAACTCTCTATTAATTGTATCAAAGCCTTATCGGTGGGATCAGGAGGCATAGGTAGACCGAGTTTTCCCCCTATATTCAACATCAATTCCCTTCGTTCCACCATTGGATTAGCTGCTACCTCTTTTCCGCTGATGCGAAGCAGGTCAAACGCTATAAACCGACATGGGGAAAAACGGGCATTTTCTGAAATTAAGGATTGTTTCCCAAGGCGTCCTCGCCACTGTATTTGAAAAAAGTCCGCTTTCGCTTGATTGGTAAGCCAGACCAATTCTCCATCTAACTGAAGCGGGAGATAATCTTCCAGGTCCAGGTCTTTGATGTAAGCAATGATTTCTGGGAATTGAGGTGATAATTCCTTTTCATTTCGACTCGAAATGCTTATGGTATCGGATTCTATCGTTAATATAGCCCTAAAGCCGTCATATTTGACTTCATAACGCCAATCCTTGGAGTTGGGGGCTTCAGGGTAATAGGTAGGCAGCATCGGTTTCATATTTGTATTTACCTCCGCAAATAATTGATAACATTATTTTGCCAAAAAAACGAAGTGTTACAGTTGGCAATTGTTTTTTCGGTTTTTTTTGAACAAAGGGGAATAATAAAATTGTTCTTCTCATCAAAAATAAGTTATGAGGTGACGAATATGCATACGATGTGGAAGGGAAGCATATCATTCGGCTTGGTGAACATTCCGATCAAACTTCATGCTGCAACGGAGGATAAGGATATATCTTTAAGGACGTTGCATAAGGAATGTCATACACCGATTAAATACGAGAAGGTTTGTCCAGTATGCGAGAAAGAAGTGGGGAAGGATGATATAGTCCGCGCTTTTGAGTATACAAAGGGAAAGTTTGTTGTATTGGAAGACAATGAACTAGAACAACTGAAAAAACAAAACGAAGAAAAAGCCGTGGAAATCGTGGATTTTGTTAAAATTGAAGAAATAGATCCCATTTATTTTAACCGGAGTTATTACATGTCCCCAAATGACGGGGGGATAAAAGCTTATTCCCTTTTGAGGCAGGCCCTCAAGGAATCGAATAAGGTGGGGTTGGCAAAAATCATCATTCGATCCAAAGAACAAATGGCGGTAATCCGAGTCGTTGATAATACCTTGGTTATGGAAACGATTCATTATCCGGATGAAGTCCGCTCCACAGCGGATGTTCCGAATATCCCTGCCAATGATACCATAGTAAAAAAAGAAATCGATACTGCCGTATTATTGATAGATCAATTAACGACTACTTTCGATCCGACAAAATACACCGATGACTATCGAACCGCGTTACTAGAATTGATTGAATCAAAGAAAACGGGACAGACGACGATTACAGCGAAAACAAAAGAACCAGTTTCCAACAATGTAACTGATTTAATGGAGGCATTACAGGCATCCATAGACCGTACAAAACATGATGAAACGGAAAAGAAAAAGACGACCCGAAAGAAAGCGGCACCGAAAAAAAAGAAACAAGCGTAAACAGGAAGCTGAGCGGAAGACGGATGATGTCGCTCGGCTTTCTGCTTGTTTTTGCAAGGAATCAGGCTTCTAATAAGGAAATGAAAGGGACTTGATAAGGAGGGAAGGAAAGTACAAATAGGTGAGTCGATCAAGATGCAAGAAACTGAATGGAATTACAGGGAATTAGTGGATATTAATGAAAGCAAAAAAAATTCGCTCCCTAAAGAGCGACAATGAGGAATTCAATCGTGAAAATCAACATATAGGCGAACGGTTGTAGTTTTCGACTATATATTGTGTTCATATTCTACCATATTTAATTCTGAAATAGCAACTAAATTACTGAAACTAACCTATGAATTTTTCTGGAAATCAATGATATTTCGCCCATTAACTGCTCATATGGCTTTTTCATTTCATATACATATAAAAAGGTACTGAATAAAATGGATTTTTAGTATAATTTATACATATAGGATGATATAAATTTAATATGAATGGAAGATGCAAAATGGAAAATGGAAAAATCAAATCACTACATGCGGGGAAGCCGAAACATGAAATTTTTTCGAATATCGATATCTTTTCAGCCATGGATAAACAAGCACAGGATAATTTGACAGTGACTAAAGCTGGCATAATCGGCGATGGTGTCGGTAATGTAAAGTTCCATGGAGGTCCTGATCGGGCTTTGTGCTTTTACCCATTTGAGCATTATTCATTATGGAATGAAAAATTCTCTAAAAAGCTGGATATCCCTGCATTCGGTGAAAATTTAACTATAGCGGGGATGAGGGAAGAAACAACGTATATCGGCGATATTTATCAAATAGGCGATGTGATTGTTCAAATTAACCAAGGGAGGATACCTTGTTCGACCATTTCCTTCTTCAATCAAGAACCTAAGTTTTTGGAACGCGTGCTGAAAACGAGTTTCACTGGTTATTTTGCAAGAGTACTTCAAGAAGGAACGATAAATAAACAAAACGAGATTGTGCTAATAGATCGTCTACAAGAAAAAATTTCTGTCCATTACGCAGCAGAGGTCATCCTTCATAAACGGGATGGGCTGGAAGGTGCTAAGGCTTTACTTACACTAGACTCGTTAGCGGAAGACTGGAAACAAAGGATCTTGAAGAGGGTTCAAGCAGCAAAAAATTGAATGATTTTTGCAAAAGTGAAAAAAATGTCGATCAGGTATTGAAATTGACAGATTATTAATGTAAATTAAATATAATCAAATTTTGAAATCTTATGAAAATTATATAAATGGATCTTATCGAGAGAGGTGGAGGGACTGGCCCGAAGAAACCTCAGCAACCAGCTTAGGCAAAGGTGCTAAATCCAGCAAGCAGAGCTTGATAGATGAGGAGAATGTTTCAAAAACCTTCTTCTTTGAGAAGGTTTTTTTTCCTTTTCTCTCATACTCATAGACTACTACAAAAACAGGATTGTTTTTGAGAGAGGGTGTAATGATGAATTTTCGTAAAGAATTAAAAGAAAGAATGCTGATTGGAGAAGGGGCAATGGGGACCTTGCTTTACTCTAATGGCATTGATCAATGTTATGAGGAATTAAACTGTACGAACCCAGATCAAATAGAGTCCATCCATCGAGCCTATCTGGAAGCTGGTGCAGATATCCTTCAATCGAATACATACGGAGCCAATTTCAATAAATTGAAGCGGTATGGACTTGAAGATGAAGTAAGCAGAATCAATCGCCAGGGAGTCATTCTTGCTAAAAAAGCGGCAAAAGGAAAAGCATACGTCTTCGGTACCATAGGGGCCCAGCGGAGTATCAGGAAATCGGATTTAAGCATGGAAGAGATAAAACGGGGTTTTCGTGAACAGCTATACAGTCTGTTGATGGAAAATCCTGATGGGATTCTCCTGGAAACATTTTATGACCTGGAAGAACTGGAAACCGTCCTGCAAATCGTTAAAAATGAAACGGGACTGCCGATTATCGCAAATGTCTCGATGCATGAACTGGGTAATCTTCAAAGTGGAATCCATTTAAATGAAGCCTTTCAAAAACTCGAGCAATTGGGTGCCGATGTGGTTGGTGTAAATTGCCGCCTCGGACCACATCATATGATTCGGGCCTTGGAAGAAGTGAGTTTGCCAAAGCAAGCATCGATTGCCATTTACCCTAACGCCAGCCTGCCGGATTATGTCGATGGGAGGCTCGTTTATAAAGCTGTGCCGGAATATTTCGGTTCTAGTGCCCTGGAACTTCGTGAGCAAGGCGCCGCGATCATAGGAGGGTGCTGTGGAACGACTCCACTGCATATTCAAGCTGTAAAGCATGCAATTGGAAGTTTGGCTCCCGTGAAAGAGAAATTTACGAAATCCCGTGAAATAGAAGTAATTGAAGTGAACGATAGGGAATTGGAACTTCCCCTTTACGAAAAAGCCAAAACGGAACGGACGATTCTTGTTGAGCTTGATCCACCGAAAAAGCTAGGGATAGAGAGCTTCATGACTGGTGCTGAGGTTTTGAAAAAAGCAGGAGTCGATTCCATTACATTAGCGGACAATTCACTTGCCTCACCAAGGATATCGAATGATGCACTGGCTAATTTACTGAAGAACCAATTGAATATAAATCCGATGGTGCATATAACATGCCGTGATCGAAATTTGATTGGCCTGCAGTCACATTTAATGGGTCTGCAGACGGTAGGGCTAAACGAAATATTGATCATCACCGGAGACCCTTCAAAAATTGGGGACTTCCCGGGTGCCACCTCGGTTTATGATTTATCTTCCTTTGACCTGATAAGCATGGTCAAACAATTTAATGAAGGTCTTTCCTATTCCGGTCAAAGTTTGGGGCAACGGGCAAATTTTAAAATTGCGGCAGCTTTTAATCCCAATGTGAAATATCTGGATAAAGCCGTACTAAGAATGGAAAAGAAGATTGCCTGCGGTGCTCAATCCTTTTTGACACAGCCAATTTATTCCGTGGAGCAAATCGAAGAAGTATATGAAGCGACAAAACATCTAGAAACCCCGATTTTCATCGGTATCATGCCCTTAACAAGCACCCGGAACGCCGAATTCATCCATAATGAGATCCCAGGCATCAAATTGCCTGATAATGTTAGAAGGGCCATGGCTCTAGCGGGGGATGACCCTGTAAAGTCAAGGATTGAAGGGGTGAATATTGCGCGGGAACTGGTGGACGCGGCTAGGGAAAAATTCAAGGGCATATATTTAATCACTCCATTCCTTCGCTATGAAATGACGGCGGAACTTACGAAATATATTAGAAAAGTCGATAGTAAACAGACATCAGAGGTGGCAGTACATGAATAAAAAAGCGATTCAAGATCAGTTAAATTCTAAAATTCTCCTACTTGATGGGGCGATGGGAACGATGCTTCAAGCGGAGAATTTGACAGCAGACGATTTTGGCGGGGAACAATTCGAGGGCTGCAATGAATATTTATCACTGACGCAACCGGATATCATCCAATCCATTCATGAAAAATATTTAGCGGCGGGCGCAGATATCATAGAAACAAATACCTTTGGAGCGACCAGCATCGTCCTTGAGGAATACCAAATAAGTACGATTGCCTACAAGCTAAATAAAATTTCCGCTGAGCTTGCCGTTAAAGCTTGTGAAAAGTATTCCAATGATGAATGGCCAAGATATGTAGCTGGCTCGATGGGCCCCACTACAAAAACGCTTTCCGTAACGGGAGGAACGACTTTTGATGTTTTGACAGATTCTTATGAAGAGCAGGCACTGGGTCTCTTGGATGGCGGGGTAGACTTGCTGTTGGTGGAAACCTGTCAGGATATGCTTAATGTCAAGGCTGCCTTTTCTGGAATCAAAGCAGCATTCGCTAAAACGGGAAAAGATGTGCCTGTCATCATATCAGGAACAATCGAACCGATGGGCACGACACTTGCCGGACAGTCCATAGAAGCTTTTTATTTATCGGTTGAACATATGAAGCCCGTAGCTGTCGGCCTTAATTGTGCAACAGGGCCGGAATTCATGATAGACCATATCAGGACACTTGCAGATATATCAAATAGCGCCATCAGCTGTTATCCGAATGCCGGGCTCCCTGATGAAGAAGGCCACTATCATGAATCACCTGCTTCCCTGGCAGAGAAAATGAAGCAATTTGCCGAGAAGGGATGGGTCAATATCATTGGCGGATGTTGTGGTACCACGCCAGAACATATTAAAGAACTTTCCAGGGTACTCGAAGGAATGAAGCCACGTACACTTACGGAAACTGCCCATGGTCATGCCGTATCAGGGATAGAGCCGCTCATTTATGATGATTCAATGCGCCCTTTATTCGTAGGGGAGAGAACGAATGTTATCGGTTCCCGAAAATTCAAGGAGCTGATACGCGGAAAGCATTACGAACCAGCTGCCGAAATTGCACGTAACCAGGTAAAAAAAGGCGCCCATGTCATTGATATCTGTCTTGCTGATCCTGATGGGGATGAGCTTGGCGACATGAAGGAATTTGTAGAAGAGGTCGTCAAAAAAGTGAAAGTCCCATTGGTCATCGACACTACGGATGAAGTCGTACTCGAACAAGCATTAAAACATTCACAAGGAAAATCGATCATTAATTCCATAAACCTTGAAGATGGTGAAGAGCGCTTTGAAAAAATAGTGCCCTTAGTCCATCAATATGGTGCTGCCGTTGTCGTAGGAACCATTGATGAAATTGGGATGGCCGTTGATGCTGAACGGAAATTGGAAGTGGCTACACGGTCTGTGGATTTGCTCGTCAATAAGTACGGTCTAAACAAAAATGACATCATTTTTGATCCGCTGGTATTTCCTGTAGGCACAGGGGATGAACAATATATCGGATCTGCATTGGAGACGGTGAATGGAATAAAGGCGATTAAAGAAAAGTTTCCGGAATGCCTAACGATACTTGGGATTTCCAACGTTTCTTTCGGTCTACCGGCGAGGGGAAGGGAAATATTAAATGCCGTTTTCCTTTACCATTGTACAAAAGCGGGTCTCGATTATGCTATCGTGAATACAGAAAAACTTGAACGTTTCGCCTTGATACCGGAAGAGGAAGTAAAATTGGCTGAGGCACTCCTGTTTGAGACTTCAACTGAAACTTTAGCGATTTTTACCGAATTTTATCGTGGGAAAAAAGCGGAGAAGAAGGATGATGGTGTGATCCTGCCATTGGACGAACGTCTTGGTAACTATATTATCGAAGGAACGAAAGAAGGATTGATTGATGATTTAAATGAAGCGATAGAGCGCGGTGATACCCCGTTGGAAATCATCAATGGACCATTGATGGATGGGATGAGTGAAGTGGGGCGGCTGTTCAATGACAACCAACTTATTGTCGCAGAGGTGCTTCAGAGTGCTGAAGCGATGAAGGCGGCTGTAGCTCACCTTGAACCACTTATGGAAAACTCTGAAGATAGTGCTAAGAAAGGGAAAATCCTGTTGGCGACCGTCAAGGGAGATGTGCATGATATCGGGAAAAACCTAGTGGATATCATTCTATCCAATAACGGCTATGAAGTCATTGATTTGGGAATAAAGGTCGCACCGCAACAAATCATTGAAGAGGTTCGAAAACATGAGCCAACCATCATTGGCCTATCTGGGTTACTTGTCAAATCTGCACAGCAAATGGTTTTAACCGCGCAGGATTTAAGGCAAGCGGGAATAGATACCCCAATTTTAGTTGGAGGGGCAGCATTATCCCGTAAATTCACCGATTTTAAAATTTCACCTGAATATGAAGGGCCGGTTTTATATTCCAAAGATGCGATGGATGGTTTGGCAGTAACGAATATTTTGCATGACGCCGACAAAAAAGTGGTGTACTTGGAAGAGTTGGTCGAGAAACGAGAAAGATCGAAAGCGAATGCCGCCATTGCTGCCACGTTGGAGAAACCTGTTCGTAAGCAGTCCACAGCGGCTCCTTTAAGCGATGCTCCTGTTCAAACACCGCGTGACATCAAACGTCACGTCCTGAAAAACTATCCATTGGATGTCGTCCAGCCATATATAAATAGGCAAATGCTGATTGGACATCATTTGGGGTTAAAAGGCAAAGTTTCCGAATTGCTTAAGCAAGGGAATGAAAAAGCAGTGCAGCTCAATGATCTCGTTGACGAATTGATAGAATTCCTAAAGACGGAACCGGATTATGGCCTGAATGCAGTTTATCAATTTTTCCCTGCTCAAAGCGAAGGAGATAAGCTATTTATATACAACCCGGACAATCATCATGAGGTTTTGGAAACTTTCGACTTCCCCCGGCAAGATACGAATCCGCATCTTTGTTTAGCGGACTTCGCAAAACCGATCTCCTCCGGACAAATGGATTATGTTGGTTTCTTCCTAGTCACTGCCGGAAAAGGAATCAGAAAATGGGCGGAAAAACTGAAGCTTGAAGGTGATTTCTTGAAAAATCACGCCCTTCAATCACTTGCTCTCGAGACAGCTGAAGGGTTCGCGGAAAGAATTCATCAATTAATGCGGGATGATTTAGGTATAAGCGATCCGATTGATATGTCCATGAAAGAGCGATTTGCAGCTAAGTACACCGGGCAAAGGTTTTCATTTGGTTATCCTGCTTGTCCTAATCTGGAGGACCAGGAGAAGCTATTCCGCCTGTTGCAACCTCAAGATATTGGCGTGGAATTGACTGAAGGATGCATGATGGAACCAGAGGCTTCCGTTTCAGCCATTGTTTTTGCACATCCTGAAGCTCGTTACTTTAATGTCGATCGATAACTTCATTTAATAAAGGCAGCGGTATTTTTTACCGCTGCCTTATTGCGCATGAAACCCCTTAACTGGTACACCTTAATGGTCAAAAGGAAGGGGATGCAGCAGCTATGAAGAAGATGCTAAAATTAATTCTTGTCATGGCGAGTTCTTTCATTATTATTTTGTCTGATGTGGATGTGCAAAACATTCAAGTACATGCAGTGGTTCCTGAAGAGATCACACCGTTACTAAAAAGTAAGGCGAATCAGAAAATCGCTTATTTGACCTTTGATGACGGACCATCCTTGAATACCATGAAGATATTGGGGATTTTGGACCGCTATCATGTTAAGGCCACATTTTTCGTTAAAGGTAACGAAGAACCATACGCTAAGAGATGTTATCAGGAAATGATATCCCGCGGTCATTCGATTGCTCTTCATTCTTATACACATGATTATTCCATCGTTTATCGGTCGACTGAGAGTTTCTTTCAAGATTTGAATAGGCTTGAAACCATGCTGCAAGAGGATTATGGGATAAAAAGCCGTATTGTGCGCCTTCCTGGCGGCTCGAATAATCGTCTGCGGCATCAGGCGTCAACAAAACCAATCATCAATGGAATCCTTCAACAATTAAAGGAAAAAGGGTATATTTATTTTGATTGGTCCATTGACTCGACAGATGGCTTCAGTCCGTCAATAAGTGAACAACAAATCATTACTGCTGTACAAAAAGGGACGAAAAACCAAAAGCATGTTAATATCTTATTGCATGATATCAATAGTATGAAAAATACAGTGAAAGCATTGCCTGATATAATTGAATTCCTTAAAAAAGAAGGATATACCTTTGATACTATTGATGAGACAACGCCGAAAATGCAATTTAATTGATGAACACATTGTTTAACTATAGTAAATTAAGGTATAGGATATTGAGATTACAATGTGAAAGGATTTATCGTCTCTATGATGCCATCATTGTTTTTATCACATGGAACACCGCTATTAGCTTTGGAAAAGAATAGCTATACTCTTTTTTTGAAGGAGTATATGCAAACTATGAAGAAACCTGCTGCCATCGTTATTTTGTCAGCACATTGGGAAAATGAAGATCAAATGATTTCTGCAGTGCGGAAGCATGAAGTCATTTACGATTTTGCTGGATTTCCTGAAGAAATATTTCAGATAACATATCCTGCGAGGGGATGCCTGGAGCTGTCAGATCGAATTTTAACCTTATTGTCCAGGATAGATGTATTGGGGGAACTTGATGAAAGGCGCCCCCTGGATCATGGAGCATGGGGGCTTTTGCATCTCATGTACCCAGAAGCTGATATCCCGACCGTATCTATGTCCATTAGTCCTTCGCTGCCATTGGACAAGCAGTATGAAATTGGGAAAGCATTGAGGGAATTAAAGGAAAATAATGTCCTGATCATAGGAAGCGGCGGAATTGTCCATAATTTCACACATATTCAGAAAGATATGCATGTTGCAGAGGGATGGGCAATCGAGTTTGAGAACTGGGTCGAAGAAAAAATCCTGAAATGGGATTTGCAATCTTTGTTCAATTATGAAGATATTGCCCCTTACAGTACAGAGGCTGTGCCTTCCAAAGAGCATTTCATTCCATTGGTCATCGCAATGGGCTCAGGGGATGACAATAAAAAAGCGGCTCTTCTGCACAGAAGCTTTCAATATGGCAATCTAAGTTTAACAGCTTGGAAGTTTGAGTGAGGTGAAAGGGTTTTCAAACTAGTTAAATTTACCTGAAAAATAATCATTATACAAAAATACAAAAATCTTTTTTCAGCGAAAAAAAGACTTAAATGAGCAAAAAAGACAGTTAAAAGCGATTTTTGACGAATTAAGCAGAAATATAGTTGAAAAAAGGTTGTATAAAGTGGTTTAACCTTTGGATATTTCGACAAAAACATGTTAATATAACATCTGAAAACGTTTTATCCTTTAAAATTTTATTATTCAATAACCAAAGTTATTTATTATATATCTTATATATATCATATATTTGGGGAAAATTTAGAAGAAAGAAATTTGGGGATGGATAAAACGTAATGAAAAAAATTATGAGAAAAATTTGGGGGTTTACAAAATGACCATCAATGATTCTAAGGTATTAGACCACTGGAAAGCTTTTTCGGGTCCAAACCTTGGGTATGTCATGGAGCAATACGATTTATTTCTAGCCAACCCGGAAGAAGTGGATCCGGAACTGAAAAACTTTTTTGAAGTAGCAGGTCCTCCTTCATTCGATGTATCGGCAGAAACAACGACTGTATGTGCATCAACTGTACAAACTGGAGAAGTTCTTCCAATGAAGAAAATTATGTCTGCAGTTAATTTAGCTGAAAATATCCGTGCATACGGGCATCTTGCTGCAAATATTTATCCTTTAAAAGAAGAAGCTCTGGACACTGAACAAATTCACTTTGAAAAATATGGCTTGACTGCAGATGATTTAAGGAAAATACCGGCTGACTTAATTTGTCCGGAATCACCTGAAGACGTGAAAGACGGATACGAAGCCGTACAATACCTAAAACAACTCTATACAAAAACGATAGCCTTTGAATTTCATCATGTTAATGACTTGGATGAAAAGCAATGGCTTACTGATATGGTCGAATCTGGAAACATGTTCCCGGAAGTGGGAAAAGAGAAAAGAGAACTATTACTTAAACGATTGAATGAAGTAGAAGGTTTCGAGAAATTCCTTCACCGCACATATGTAGGGCAAAAACGTTTCTCTATTGAAGGACTGGATGCTTTGGTTCCGATTTTAGATGAAATGATCTCACAAACTGTCCAAAACGGAACGGGTAATGTGAATATCGCCATGGCTCACCGTGGACGTTTGAATGTGCTTGCACATGTATTAGGAAAGCCTTATGAGGTCATTTTCTCTGAATTCCAACATTCACCGAATAAAGATTTGGTTCCTTCCGAAGGTTCGACAGGCATTAACAATGGATGGACAGGTGATGTTAAATATCATTTAGGTCTGGATAAACAGATTACTAAAGCTAATATACAAAAAGCAAGGATTACACTTGCCAATAACCCAAGTCACTTGGAAGTGGTCGGTCCAATCGTGGAAGGGTATTCTCGTGCGGCTCAAGAAGACCGTACAGAAAAAGGATTCCCGGTGCAAGACATTTCCAAATCTCTTGCAATCCTGATTCATGGTGATGCTGCATTCCCAGGTGAAGGAATTGTACCTGAAACGTTTAACTTAAGCCGTTTACGCGGTTATCAAGTTGGCGGCGCAATCCATATCATCGCCAATAACATGATCGGTTTTACAACGGAAAGTGAAGATTCACGTTCAACCTTATATGCTAGTGATTTGGCAAAAGGCTTTGAAGTGCCGATCGTGCATGTAAATGCAGATGATCCAGAAGCATGTATGGCTGCTGTGAACCTTGCTAACCTATATCGTGAAAAATACAACAAGGATTTCTTGATCGACCTGATCGGTTACAGACGTTTCGGCCATAACGAAATGGATGAGCCATTGGTGACTCAACCTGAAATGTATGCATTAATCCATAAGCATCCAACCGTAAAAGAGCTTTATGGGAAAAAACTTATTGAATCCGGCGAGTTCACTGAAGCTGAAGTTAAAGCGATTGCTGAGCAAGTGGATACAAGGCTTGCAGATGCATATGCGAAAATTTCCGGAAATAAACCGGAAGCTTCCAAAGAATGTAATCCTCCTGGGATTATTGAAAAAGGACTTCCAGCCATTGAAACGGCAGTTCCGAAACAAGAACTTGTTACAATTAACGAAGAGCTTGTTAAGTGGCCGGAAGGATTCACCCCTAATAAAAAATTAGGAAAGATTTTATCACGTCGCTTGGATTCCTTTGGTCCTGAAGGAAAAATCGATTGGGCACATGCCGAGACATTGGCTTTTGCTTCGATTTTAAGTGACGGCACGCCAATCCGTTTGACAGGACAAGATTCAGAGCGTGGAACATTCGCACAACGTAATATCATGTTACATGATAGTGTTAATGGAAAAACATATTCACCACTTCACACACTTGAAACTGCCAAAGCTTCATTCGCTGTTCATAACAGCCCGCTTACGGAAACGGCAGTTCTGGCTTATGAATATGGTTATAATGTTTTTGCACCTGAGACACTTGTATTATGGGAAGGCCAATTCGGTGACTTCGCTAATACTGCACAAGTGATCTTTGACCAATTCATCGCGGCTGGCCGTGCAAAATGGGGTCAAAAATCTGGTCTTGTCATGCTGCTTCCACACGGTTATGAAGGACAAGGGCCAGAGCACTCAAGTGCACGACTGGAACGCTTCCTTCAATTAGCAGCTGAAAACAACTGGACAGTTGCTAACTTAAGTTCGGCAGCTCAATACTTCCATATCCTTAGAAGACAAGCTAAGATTTTGGATCAAGAACAAGTACGTCCGCTTGTCATCATGACACCGAAGAGTATGCTTCGTAATCAGGTGATGGCTTCTACAACAGAAGAATTCAGTGAAGGCGCATTTGAATCATTCGTAGAAACCAAAGCCTTGGGCAAAAAACCTAAATCGGTTGAACGCATTGTTTTTGCAACAGGTAAATTGGCGGTTGAACTTCGTGAAAAAGCGGCAACTGAAAAAAATACGGATTGGTTGCAAATCATCAGTATCGAAGAAATTTATCCATTCCCATTCACTGGAGTTCAAGAAGCCCTGAAAAAATATACAAATCTTAAAGAAATCTTCTGGGCTCAAGAAGAACCTAAAAACATGGGTGCTTGGACATTTGTTGAACCTCGCCTAAATGCAGCGGCTCCTGGCAATCTTTCAGTAACATATATAGGAAGGAAGCGCAGATCAAGCCCGGCTGAGGGAGATCCACTTGTCCATAAAAATGAACAACAACGGATTATGACTCAAGCAATTACACGCAATAATGAGGGGGAGAAATAAAAATGGCTGAAGTAAAAGTACCTGAATTAGCAGAATCAATTTCTGAAGGATCTATTGCGCAATGGTTAAAACAACCCGGTGATCACGTTGAAAAAGGAGAATATGTCCTTGAACTTGAAACGGATAAAGTGAACGTTGAAATCATTTCAGATTATACTGGTACACTTTCGGAACATTTAGCAGAAGAAGGCGATACTGTCCAAGTCGGACAGGCTATCGCCATCGTTGATGAAAATGGATCAGCTGCAGCAGCTCCAAAAGCGGAAGCTCCTAAGGTTGAAGAAGCTAAAGCAGAACCAGTTAAGGCTGAACAAGCGGCTCCTGCTAAAGAGGCTCCTAAAGCAGAAGCGAAAGAAGCATCATCCACTCAACAAGTTATTGCATCACCAGCTGCAAGGAAATTGGCTCGTGAAAAAGGAATTGACTTGACTCAAGTGCCTGTAGCAGATCCACTAGGTCGTGTACGTGTACAAGACGTAGAAGCGGCAAGTAATGCACCTGCAGCTCCTACAGCACCTGCGGCAGCTCCAAAACAAGCTCCTGCAGCTAAACAAGCAGCCACTCCTGTTGAAGTGAATGATGACCGCATTGAAGTGGTTAAGATGACACGCCGTCGTCAAACCATTGCCAAACGTCTAGTTCAAGTACAATCAGAAGCAGCCATGCTTACTACTTTTAACGAAGTCGATCTTTCTGCAGTCATGGAATTGCGTAACCGCCATAAGGATTCTTTCGTGAAAACAAATGATGTTAAACTTGGTTTCATGTCATTCTTCACTAAAGCGGTCATTGGGGCATTGAAAAAATATCCGTTATTGAATGCTGAAATCCAAGGTGACCATATCCTGAAAAAGAACTTTTATGATATCGGTGTGGCAGTATCCACTGATGAAGGTCTTGTCGTTCCGGTTGTAAGGGATGCTGACCGCAAAAGCTTTGCTGAAATCGAGAAGAACATTTCGGATTTAGCTGTTAAAGCGCGTAACAACAAACTGGGACTTTCAGATTTATCAGGTGGTACTTTTACCATCACTAACGGAGGGACTTTCGGTTCCCTATTATCAACACCAATCTTGAATGCCCCTCAAGTTGGGATCTTGGGCATGCATACAATCAAGACTCGTCCAATCGCTGTTGGAGACCAAATCGAAAACAGACCAATGATGTACCTTGCATTATCTTATGATCACCGTATCGTAGACGGAAAAGAAGCAGTTGGTTTCTTAGTGGCCATCAAAGATATGCTTGAAGATCCAGAACAACTTTTACTTCAAGGCTAATTAGATAATACTACCCCCCCTGTCATTTTGACATGGGGGGTTTTTTTGTTGAATTGAAAGGATATTTTCATAGAAAAAAAGATAAGGGAATTCAAGAAGGTTCATGTCTAATAAAAATGAATGTTTTTGAATGTATTTTTGAATGAATTTGATTATTTTTAAACGTTTATGATTGATTATTCCTTCATTTTCATATATGATGATGATATTAAAGTGAGGTGGGCGAATTGTTGACAACTGAAAGGCACCAGTTCATCTTATCGATCCTTAAAGAACAAGGAACGGTAAAGCTGCAGGAGCTTGTAGATCAGTTACAAGCCTCGGAGTCGACCATTCGGAGAGATTTAGTGCAACTCGAAGAAATGAAGCTCTTGAAACGCGTGCATGGCGGGGCCTCTTTACTGCAAAGAAAAGGCCTTGAACCAACAACTATGGAAAAGCAATACAAAGCAAGAGCTGAAAAACAACTTATAGCAAAGCTGGCGGCTTCATTCATAGAGAAAAATGATTGTATATATCTTGATGCAGGCACGACAACTGCCGAAATGATTCCTTATTTAAAAGATAAAAATATAACGGTGCTGACAAATGGTCTTATGCATATTCCAAAACTCATCGAATTGGAAATCAAAACAGTGTTAGTTGGCGGAACGATAAAATTTTCGACAAATGCAATTATAGGAAGTAATGCTGTACAGTTTTTGAATGAATACCGTTTTGATAAATGTTTCTTGGGAATGAACGGCATCCATCAAGAATTGGGTTTCACAACACCCGACCCGGAGGAAGCCCTGCTGAAGAAGATGGCATTACGCCTCTCTAACGAGACCTACGTGCTTGCTGACAGTTCAAAACTTAATGAAGCCACTTTCGCCAAGGTGGCAGATGTAAGCGATGCCATTATCATTACTGACAGCAATGATGAAGAGGCTGTTGCTCACCTTCAAAAAAATCCAAAGGTAAAGGTCGTGACCATTTAATGATTTATACAGTGACACTTAATCCATCCATCGATTACCTGGTCGAAGTGGAGAGCTTTCAAATGGGCAAGGTGAATCGAACCAGTTATGATGCAAAATTCCCAGGAGGGAAAGGGATCAATGTTTCCCGTGTGCTAAAAAGGCTGGGTAATAGTACAACAGCGTTAGGATTCATCGGTGGACAAACAGGTGAATTTGTAAAAAGGTTTTTAAGACAGGAAGAGATTTTCACGGACTTTACAGAAATAGCTGGAGATACAAGAATTAACATTAAATTGAAAACAGGGCTTGAGACCGAAATAAATAGCCAAGGGCCAGTCATTTCAAAAGGGAACTATCAACAATTATTTAGTCAGATTGAACAGTTGAACAATAATGATATCCTCATTTTGTCAGGAAGCATCCCTCCAAGCGTTCCTTCGGATGTATACGAAGCCATGGCAAGGTCTTGTACCCACAATGGCATTAAAGTGGTGGTGGATACCAGTGGCAAGGAATTACTGGATGTCCTTCCACACCGGCCATTTTTAATAAAGCCGAATCATCATGAACTGGGTGAGCTTTTTTCCACCGAAATAAGTACGATTGATGATGCTAGGGAATATGGCGCTAAATTGGTTGAAGCAGGAGCACAGAACGTTATTGTATCAATGGCGGGACAAGGTGCCGTCCTTTGCTCCGGTGGAGAATCATATTCCGCAAATGTTCCAAGAGGGAACGTCATCAACTCAGTGGGGGCAGGTGATTCCATGGTCGCAGGTTTCATCGGGACATATGAAAGGACAGGGGATATTCTATCCGCTTTCCGCTTCAGTCTTGCAGCAGGAAGTGCTACAGCCTTTTCATCCGATCTCGGTACATTGGATAAAATTGAAGAATTATTACCGCAAATTGCTATCAATCAACTAACAGGAGGCTGACTCTATGAAAATTACAGACTTGTTAAAATTGGATACAATCATAATCAATCTGCAAAGTGATACAAAGCAAGCAGTCATTGATGAACTATCAGGAAAGTTAGCCGAGGCAGACAGGTTAAATGATGTGGAGGGTTTCAAAGCTGCCATCTTAAAACGTGAAGAGCAAAGCACAACCGGGATTGGTGAAGGGATAGCCATACCGCATGCAAAAACAAATGCTGTAAAGATACCTGCCATCTGTTTCGGCAAATCGGTCAGTGGTGTGGATTATGAATCGCTTGATGGACAGCCGGCCCATTTGTTCTTTATGATTGCAGCCAGTGAAGGAGCGAATGCAGATCACTTGGAAACCCTTTCCCGGCTTTCTTCATTACTGATGGATGATAAATTCAGGGCCCGATTGATTTCTGCTTCTTCTGGTGAGGAAGTGTTGGAGATAATCAATCAAAAAGAAATGGAAGCTTATGAAGAAGAAAGGGAAGAGCAGCAATCGAGCAATGGTGCCAGCAGTAACGAGAAAGGAGGCAAAATCCTTGCCGTTACAGCTTGTCCGACAGGAATTGCCCATACTTATATGGCTGCCGATGCGTTAAAAGCCAAAGCGAAGGAAATGGGAATCGATTTCAAAGTGGAAACAAATGGTTCCACAGGAATCAAAAATGGTTTAACCGCCGCAGAAATTGATGAGGCGGATGCCATTATCGTTGCGGCCGATAAGCAGGTTGAAATGAATCGTTTTAATGGAAAACATGTCATTATTGTCCCTGTTGCCCATGGGATCCGGAAGACCGAGGAACTGTTAACCAGAGCCGTGAATCAGGATGCACCTGTTTACAATGGAACTGGAAATGATAAAAATGATGAAGGTGAATCAGCTAAAGGAGGATTGGGGATTTACAAGCACTTAATGAATGGCGTAAGTAATATGCTTCCATTTGTCGTCGGGGGCGGAATCTTGATTGCGCTTTCTTTCTTTTTTGGAATCGAGGCAGCCGATCCGGCAAATCCGAATTATAATCCCATTGCCAAAGCATTAAGTGATATTGGCGGGGGAAATGGTGCCTTCTTCTTACTTGTCCCAATACTCGCTGGATTCATTGCATCAAGTATAGCCGACCGTCCAGGTTTTGCCCCTGGTATGGTAGGGGGATTATTGGCAGCACAGGCTAATGCCGGTTTTCTTGGCGGACTGATCGCCGGTTTCCTTGCAGGTTATGTCGTCTTACTATTAAGAAAATTGTTTTCCAAATTACCGCAAACACTTGATGGCATTAAACCGGTTTTACTCTATCCTGTATTCGGGATGTTAATTACAGGGTTTATCATGATATTTCTCGTAAATGAACCAGTAACTGCAATTAACACGGGCCTGACCAATTGGCTGCAGGGCTTATCCGGCACGAACGCAATATTCCTCGGCTTGATTCTTGGGGGTATGATGGCTGTGGATATGGGTGGCCCCTTAAATAAAGCGGCATTCACTTTTGGGATTGCAGCCATTGAAGCATCAAGTTTCGGACCGCATGCTGCAGTTATGGCCGGTGGAATGGTTCCTCCTCTTGGAATCGCACTTGCAACTACATTCTTTAAAAGTAAATTCAGTGAAATGGAAAGGAAATCCGGCTTCACTAATTACTTCATGGGTGCTTCGTTCATTACAGAGGGGGCCATTCCTTTTGCGGCGGCGGATCCATTGCGGGTTATTGTCAGCAGTGTTATTGGGTCAGCTACGGCAGGGGCGCTGTCAATGGCTTTTAGTGTAACATTGCCAGCGCCGCATGGGGGTATATTCGTCATCCCCCTAGTCAACCATCCTTTCCGTTATTTGCTGGCGATTTTAATAGGAGCCCTCATTACCGCTTTAATATTGGGATTCTGGAAAAAGAAACAAAAATAAATATACTGCAAAAGCGGGTCCGAGATAAATGGACCCGCTTTTTATCATTTCCATTCCAATATTTCGATCCGGTTGCCGAAGGGATCGGATAAATATATACGGTTCGCACCGGGCAACCTCCCGTCTTCAATAAAAGAAATATGCGTAGTCATTAAATGTTGTATAAATTCGGTGAGATTTTCAACTTCAAGTGCTGGATGCGCTTTTCTTGCGGGAATGAAATGATCCTCCGTTCCGACATGAATCTTGATCGATCCCGATTTGAACCATAACCCGCCATTGGAACTTAATGACGAAGGCTTTTTCACTTCCCGGAACATTAGTATCTCAGTGAAAAACTTTCTTGATTGGTCCTCGGTATTTTTAGGAGATGCTAATTGGTAATGGTCGATTGACTTAAAAATGAAGTTCATCTTGCAACTCCTTCCAATTCCTTATATATCCAATTTTAAAGTGAAAGATCATTAAGGATAGATTATTTTTTAAATTGTCATTGATAAGATTTCCTTATGTTTAAGTCGTGAATGGTTTAAGAAAGCTTGAATTTTTATGTTTATGGGTAAAGAAGTATTAAAATGAACAAAAGGAGTGAATGTACATGCTGAAGAAAAATACCTTAAAAACGGTGAAAAGGGATGATATGATAGATGTTACGACAGAAGTACAGGCATTCATCATGGAAAAGGGGATTCAAGAGGGGGTAGCTCTTATATATTGTCCACATACGACTGCAGGGATCACGATCAATGAAAATGCTGACCCCGATGTCAAAAAGGATATATTAAGAAGACTGGATGAGCAATACCCATGGAATCATACATTGGATTTACATATGGAAGGAAACACGGCTGCCCATTTGAAATCAAGTACGGTTGGTTCTTCACAACAGGTGATCATCCATAAAGGGAGCTTAGTCCTTGGTACTTGGCAGGGTGTGTATTTTTGTGAATTCGATGGTCCCAGAGAAAGGCAATATTTTATTAAATTATGTGTCGACCAGTAAAATGGAAGGTACAGCATGGATGAAGTGGGAGGAAGCGGATTGGATGATGTTCGGATTGAAGGAAGCAAAGTCATATTGAGAAATGTTAAACAAGCCGATTTAAAAAGTTTATGGAGCCTGAAATATGGCGAAACCGATCCGGAATGGAAAAAGTGGGATGCACCTTATCTCCCTCTTGAACTCATTGATTTCCATACGTTTATCGATAAAGAAACGAAGCATAAAACCTATGATGAGAAAATCGGGGCTTACTCCGAGCTATTAATGGAAAAAAACGATCAAATAATTGGATCTGTTGTATATTACTGGGAACATGAACCTTCACGCTGGCTTGAAATCGGGATTACCATTTTCGATCCCAAGTATTGGAATGGCGGTCATGGAACAGAAGCATTAATGATGTTCATTGGGTATTTATTCGAAAACCTGGAGATTGAGCGGGTTGGACTTACAACTTGGTCAGGTAATGAACGTATGATTGCAGTTGGAAAAAAGGTGGGCATGCAAGTAGAGGGAAGAATGAGAAAATGCCGCTATCATGATGGTTATTATTATGATTCAATCAGAATGGGAATGCTGCGGGAAGAGTGGGAATCATTAAAATTTTGAAGGTAAATGGAACCGAGAAAATTTTTCCTTCATTTCCTTGGAAAAAATTTAGCACTGTTTTCTCCCATATGGTCTGTTATCCTAGGAAGGTGCTTAACGAGGAGGTAACAGGATGAAATTATCAGTATTAATATCCGTGATAATGACTCTAAGTGTCATCGTACTTGGTATAGCTTTTCCTAAGGGAACGACAAGTAAAGCTTCTGATGGGGCAACCAAACATGTCATTAAACAAGGTGAATCGATATGGGATATCGCAAAGCAGCACGGTGTTCCGATCGGTAAGTTAAAAGAAGTCAATCATAACGTAAATAATGTTGCCGAACCTGGTAAAACATTGATTATTCCGCATGTAATGAATGATAAAGATAAAGAATTATTAGCAAGGCTTGTGCATGCAGAAGCAAAAGGGGAACCATACAGAGGAAAGGTCGAGGTGGCGGGAGTTGTTTTGAATCGCCTTGATAGCAATGAATTCCCTGATACGGTCCGGGAAGTGATTTATCAAAAAAACCAATTCTCGCCTGTTGGTGATGGCAGTATTAACAAACCGGCAGGAAATGATGCAAAGAGAGCTGTCAATGAAGCATTGGCTATTCATGGCTACACAAATGATGCCTTGTATTTTTGGAATCCCAGTATTTCGGACAGCGAATGGATGAAACAATTAGAAGTAATAAAAATTATCGGCGGACACCATTTTGCCATATAAACTGCATCTCAAGAACCGGCTTTCCAAAAGGGGAGCCGGTTCTTTTATATTAGAATACCGTTAACCGATATCAGCCCACATTTCGCGGGGATTCAGTTCATAAATGCTGTTTTCGCGGTACATGATGCTTCCGATAATGAGTTCACGTCTTATCGTTGCGTAATCATCATGGAAAGACTGGATGAATTCATTCAGTTCTTTTTCTGGATATTTACGTCCCTTTTCCAGAAGGCTTCCAATATGATGAAGTACGATCATTTTCTTTTTTCTCTGTGCTGGTATGGTTTTTAGTCGACCATCTGGCGTAAAAAAGTTTTCAAGGATCTTTTTATGTTCTAAAATCAGCTTTTGATTATCCATTTTATTGGAGTCCCCCTTAGTTGAAACCATTTTAGGCAATGCTGACGAATAATGCTTCAGGACATCTTCATTCAAAAAATAATAGACCGTATTTTTTTCCCTCCGATCCTTCACTAAATTAATGTCTTTCAATTTCGATAAATGGTGTGAGATGGTCGGAGCCGTCAATTTTAGTATTCCCGCAAGTGCTTGTCCGTGTTTTGGACCGTTTGCCAGGATGGATATTATCCTGATCCTTGTCACATCACCAATCGTCTTGTGGAAAGCGACCAATTTTTCTAATTGCACTTTTATCCCCCTTTTTAATTAGATTATTATCTAATTAGATAATAATCTAATTAGTGGCAGTTAATCAAGTTACTATTCACTTTTCTATATTGCTTGGAAGATCTGATGTATACTTTAGGGAATACTAAAAAAAATAATCCGGAATTAAGGAGCTGTAACATGGCCAATACTCATGTATATACAAAAAAAGAAGAAGTGGTCAATGCGATAACCCACGGTGTCGGCGTTTTGTTGAGTATTGCCGCACTTGTGTTTTTAATCATATTCTCAGCCCAAACAGGATCGCCTTGGAATGTAGTCATTTCGGTCATATATGGTGTTTCCATGCTTCTTTTATACGTCTCTTCCACTTTAGTGCATAGTTTTCCAGAAGGTAAAACAAAGGATATATTTGAAATCTTTGATCATTCAGCCATATATATATTCATCGCAGGAACATACACGCCCATCATGCTTCTTGTGATCAAAGGGTCACTAGGCTGGACCCTGCTGGGTATCATTTGGGGAGTTGCAATCATTGGCGTCGTCTTCAAAGCTTTCTATGTGAAAAAATTCCTCTTCCTTTCGACGATCCTTTATATTGCCATGGGGTGGATGATCGTTATCGTTTGGGGACCACTTACAGCTACGATGCCTGCAGCGGGTATCCAGTTACTGATTGCAGGGGGATTGCTTTATACGTTTGGAGCCATCTTTTATGTTTGGCGCGGTTTTCCGTTCCATCACGCGGTTTGGCATGTATTCGTGCTTGGGGGAACTGCCACACACTTTTTTGCGGTATTGTTTTATATCCTTCCACAATGATCACTTGGCCGATTTGATGTATTTGAGAGAGTGGTTGAGGTTTTAAATGACGCCGATCAGGAAATAATTAAGGTATACAAACTAAAGGAGGAAAAAACTAATGAGAAGATCAATCAAAATATTATCAGTGCCGTTTGCCGCTATGCTTGTTTTGGCTGGATGCGGCGAAGAAAACGATGAAGTGAAAAACCCGCCGGTTCAGGAAAATGAAAATCAAGCGGAAAATAATCCTGAAACAGGTACGGATAATAATGAAAAACTGCCTTTCACATATAAGGATTTTCAATTAGAAGTGGATTATACCGGCAATGATAACGAATACGAAGCTGAATATGATACAATGGGAGCTCAAACAGAAGCTTCGATCGAGGACAAACTTAACAAACACGAAGTTCATGGTGATGAAGCAATGAAAGAATTGACCCCGATTCTAGAAAAATTGACATTCACTAAAGATTCAACAGATGAGGAAGTCATTCAAGAAGTGACAAAAGCTTTTAATTTGAAGGATGACTATCAAGAATTTGATTTAGAGGTCGTTTTCGAAGATAGTACGAAAAAAGAATATAAAGTGAATAATAAGTAACTAAAATACGTTACTATATTCCCCATATTCATATGTGCCGACAATAGTTGTCAAATTACTGTTCCTATAGTAAAATGATTACGGTTAGCAAAGGGGATAATATACATTTGCTATTCATATTCGGACTTATGGGGATAGGACCGCAATAAACACTTGCAAAAAAGATTCTTTTTTAAGAGTCTTTTTTTTTGCAGTGATCTGGAAGTTGAATATAGAAGAAAAGAGAGGATACCACAAGCGGTACCCTCTCTTTCATTTACCCATCATTGGGAAATTGGTGCATTTTTTTTAGGCAGCATATTAGCCGACGCTAACCTTGAACGGATCGTGATGCCAAGCCAAGATGCAAGGAATGCCTTTAAAACGCCTACGATTATAAATGGTGCAAAACCGCTGGCAAATGCCACTGGCCAAGATAATGAACTCATATATTTTAACCAAACCGTACCGATTATTAAAGTAATTATCATCCCGATTGTATTTGCAACGAAAGCCATTGCAACTGAGAAACGGGTTTTTTCCAATATCAGACCCGTTATATATACTGTCGGGATATAGGATAATAAATAACCGCCAGTCGGACCGAATATCTTAGCTAGTCCCCCAGACATTTCAGCGAAAACCGGTACTCCCGCTGCCCCTATGAACAAGTATAATAAAACGGAAGAGGTTCCATAACGTGAACCCAGTATCGTTGCTGCCAGTCCAACAGCTAGAGTCTGTCCTGTAATCGGAACTAAGGGCAGTGGTATTGTAATTTGGGCAAGTATTCCTATAAGTGCTGCAAATAATGCTGTAACCATCATCATTCTTAACTTCTCATGACGCTCCTTCATCGTGCTTCCTCCCTTTATGTAAACCTTGTGTTATAACGAGTTGACATATAAAGAATTTTAATATGTTAAGTAAACACTGTCAATGGTATTATGCATTTTATTTCAATAATGGTCCTAGAGAATACAGGGTTTTCCAAGGCTAAATTCAAAACTTGGAAAATAAATGAAACTTTTTGAATGCATCATTCGTATGAATGGTAAGTGAAGTAAATGGAGGGGATTATAACCATATATTAATAATGCTGGTAAAACACTTATCCTGGGCCATTAAAGCAGTATGCGGCTTGGAAAAATCGAATTTAAAGGATGAAAGAGATGGAGTTATTCGGAGTTCCATTAGAAACTGTCTATTTATACGGATTAATTATATTCGGGGGGGTAACATTCTTATTTATCTTGTTTAATGATATATTTTCCGGCCTTGAATTACCTGATATATTTAATCCTACGCTCATTTTTAGCTTTTTGACCGTGTTTTTTGCAAGTGGTTTTTTGCTTGAATCGCTTTCAGGGCTTAATGCTGGATTGTGTGCCGGCATTTCCCTCATCATCTCATTTACCATCGTCACTTTACTGAATGTATTTGTTTTGATTCCCATTTCATCAGCGGAAGAAAGTTTGACATTTCATGATAATGACCTGAGAGGAAGGGTCGGCAGGGTTCTCACATCAATCCCTGTTGACGGGTTTGGGGAAGTCCTGATAGAAAGCATCAGTGGAAGCATCGCAAAAACTGCGGCCAGCTATAAGAATGAAGGAATTGTTTCGGATACAAAGGTCTTGATCATCGAAGTGAAAAATGGGGTTGTCTATGTTATGCCCCACCAGGATTGAAAAAAAAGAGTAGGAGGTAAGGTATGTTTGATTTGATTTGGATCGTTGTCGCCATTGTTGCAGTTTTACTTATCGCACTTATTGCTGTCTTTGTTACGAAATATCGCACGGCTGGTCCCGATGAGGCATTGATCGTGACCGGAAGCTACTTAGGAAGCAAAAATGTTCACATCGACGAATCAGGAAATAAAATTAAAATCGTCCGCGGCGGGGGAGCTTTCGTTCTCCCGGTATTCCAGCAAGCGGAACCACTAAGCTTATTGTCAAGCAAGCTTGAGGTTTCAACTCCGGAAGTATACACAGAACAGGGAGTTCCTGTCATGGCAGATGGTGTATCGATCATCAAGATTGGCGGTTCAATCACCGATATAGCCACAGCTGCAGAGCAATTCCTTGGTAAATCGAAAGATGACCGTGAACAGGAAGCGCGGGAAGTATTGGAAGGGCATCTTCGCTCCATCCTTGGTTCGATGACCGTCGAGGAAATTTATAAAAACCGTGAAAAGTTTTCCCAGGAAGTACAGAGGGTTGCCTCGCAGGACTTAGCTAAAATGGGACTCATTATCGTATCGTTCACGATTAAAGATGTTCGGGATAAAAATGGATATCTTGAGTCGCTCGGAAAGCCAAGGATTGCACAGGTGAAGAGGGATGCCGATATAGCTACCGCCGATGCAGAGAAAGAAACGCGAATCAAGCGAGCCGAAGCTTCGAAGGAAGCGCAGCGTGCCGAACTTGAAAGGGCAACTGAAATAGCCGAAGCCGAAAAAATCAATAAGCTAAAGGTTGCGGAATTCCGTCGTGAGCAGGATATTGCCAAGGCACGGGCTGACCAAGCTTACGATCTTGAAACGGCTAGATCTAAACAAGATGTAACAGAACAGGAAATGCAAATCAGGATCATTGAACGTCAGAAGCAAATTGAGCTGGAGGAAAAAGAAATCCTTCGCCGTGAAAAGCAATATGATTCAGAAGTGAAGAAAAAGGCCGATGCCGACCGTTATGCGGTAGAGCAGGCAGCCTCCGCTAACAAGATGAAACAGATTACAGAAGCGGATGCCGATAAGTATAAAATTGAAGCCATGGCGAAAGCGGAAGCGGAACGTGTTCGCATGGACGGTCTTGCTAAAGCGGACGCCCAAAGGGCACAAGGTACGACAGAAGCGGAAATCATCCGGTTAAAAGGGGTAGCAGAAGCAGAAGCCAAGCAGAAAATAGCTGAAGCTTTTGAACAGTTCGGGCAAGCCGCTGTAATGGACATGATTTTGAAAATGCTGCCCGAATATGCAAAACAAGTGGCAAGCCCGCTTAGTAATATCGACAAGATCACTGTAGTGGACACAGGCGGAAGCGGTGCGAATGGCGGGGCTAATAAAGTGACTGGATATGCAACGGATTTAATGGCAACCTTGCAGGAGTCATTAAAAGCATCTTCGGGAATTGACGTCAAAGACTTGCTTGAGAATTTCTCAGGAAAGCGAAATTTACCATTCACCACCATCAGCCAGGAGAATGTCGAAGCGAACATGAATATGGCAGCAAGCAAGGAAGAGTAACGATTGAAAATACATGGTAAATCCTACTGTTCAACACGAAATTAAAGCTGATGTATTACCAATACAGATAGGTTATTGGACTTACTTATAGAGAATAAACCAACAGGGATCCATTTTCATTCAGTAATACTCAATTGACTAATAAAATTGATTAAATGAAAAAGTTGAAATAGAACAAAAGATTCGAAGAATAAATTAAAATAAACAACCAAGATGATTGGTTGTTTATTTTTTGCTTTTTAATAAGGCCTAAATTGTTTTTTTAGTTTTCGCTATTACTTAATGTTTGAAACCGATATTTGGATGTACTTAATACTTAAACTTAGTAACGTATTTAAAGACAAGTCTTTTCTTTAAACCTATTTAGTCAACGTATTTAAATCAACATATGCAGAGAAATCTCGTTTTGTTTTTGCTAGGTAGGATGCTTTGTTGAATGCAAAATCATACATTTTATCGACAAAATAAGATTCATCATCGTAAATGACACTATCAGCAATATAATATTCACAATATGGTGGACATCTTGAAGGTGCACTCCTGGCAGCTGATCAGGCAGTTTTTGAAATCACTAATCTAAAAAAACAGACCTTAATAAAGGTAACTTAACATTCTATTAAACAATTAACTATTTTATTTTTTATCTTATTTTCAAAAATTCCATTACTAAACTGTAGGAGCTAATAGGTGATGAAAATTATGAAAGCTATACAGATTCCGTCTAAAGGCGAATGAATTATCTGTATTAGAAGCAGCACCACTTATGTGTGCTGGTGAAACAACGTTTAGTGCATTAAGAAACAGCAAAGCTCGGCCTGGCTATCGTGTATGTCTCCAATAATCTATAATAAATATTTTTTAATTATTTGTTAAATTCTGAATTATTTGTTGAAATATATATTGGAAGGTGTTTTAATAAATGTAAGAATATAACTTATCGGATATGTGATGTCTGAAAGGATAGAGGATGGGTGTGTAAATATGGGGAAAATATTCACCAAGAAAGTATCGGAAACAGTCGAAGAAGAAATAGAGAAGATGATTGAGTCTGGCAAATTCCAGTCAGGTGAAAAGCTACCTTCCGTTAGGGAATTATGTGATTTATTCGGTGTTGGACGTTCCGCTGTCCGAGATGCAATCACAACACTTAAAGGAAAAGGTACTGTTTACGTGAAACAAGGGGAAGGTACATACATTTGCGAATTTGATTCCGCAAAATTGTTTACCAACCATATGTTAATCCCCAGCTGTGAAGACATAAAAGACTTATTTCAAGTCAGGAAAATATTGGAGACAGGCATTGCGGAAATGGCTGCTTCCAATCGGTCGGTACAAGATTTGGTACGTATGGAAGAAATCCTTTCAAACCTCTGTATCAATGGCTGGGAAGGGGACTACCACTTTCATATGGCGATTGCTAATGCGACAGGAAACAAAAGCCTGATCCAATTAGTGCAAACCATTTCAACCACCATGAAGAAGGCAATGATTGATTTTCACAGGTATATTCAAGAGAATGAGAACATCGTAAAAACGATGGATGAACAACATGATAAAATCTATGAATCAATAAAGATGGGGAACCCTATAAAAGCTAATCAGTCGATGATTAACCACTTACAATATGTTGAAGAAATTTTGCAAAACAATATTTTACAAAAGGTATGAAGTTTAAAATGTTTTTTTTGCAACAATATAGAAACGATGTTAGTTATTACGAAACAAAAAGGAGGCGTGGGTTTTGATCGTAGCGGATCTTCTATCAGATTTAAAGTCATTTTTACCTGATGTGCAAATAGTTGATGGGAAAAACCAAAGGCATCTACTTGGGAATGGTGGTCAGGTATCTGTTTACCCGAAAACAGAGGGAGAAATAGCAAGTATTTTAAAGTATGCAAACGATAAAGGGAAAAAAATAACGGTGGTAGGAGGCGGAACCAAGAGAGGTTTTGGAGGATTGATTGAAACAGCTGATATCTTACTCTCATTATCGAAATATAAAGGAATTGTCAAACATACTGTAGGAGATATGACATTAACGGTTAAAGCAGGTACTTCATTTAAAGAATTGCAAGAATATTTGGCACAACATAATCAGAAGGTTTCGCTGGACCCTGTATGGCCTGAAGATGCGACAATTGGCGGAATCATTGCTTCAAATGAAAGCGGTCCCAAAAGATTGGGTTATGGTTCTTCCAGAGATGTGGTAATAGGACTTCGCTTGGTTTACCCGGATGGCAGTATCATAAGAGCTGGGGGAAATGTAGTAAAGAATGTTGCTGGGTACGATATGAACAAACTTTTTATAGGATCGATGGGTACACTTGGTATTTTATCTGAAGTGACTTTGAAGCTTAGACCAATACCAAAGTACGAAAGCCTTGGACTGTTAGTGTTTCCCAATGGAAATCTCGAAGAAGTTCGGTCACTAGCAGTTAAGTTGTTGGATTCAGTGATGGAACCAATCGCTTTGGAACTGCTAAATCCTGCTTTATCGGAAAGGTTAACGGGTCAAAACGTTTATACCTTAGCAATTTCATTTGAAGATGTGGAGAGCTCTGTTCATTACCAGGAGGATTTTGTAAAGAACATCCAACCTTCTAACGCAAAAATGACAGTGCTTTCACAAAATCAGGCACAAGCTTTTTGGGAAAAATTTTATTCGATTTCTCCAAATGGGGCAACACTTGCTAGTGGAAATCAGATAGAAGCGGCATTGAAAATAGGCGTTGTTAACCTAGATGTTTTGAAGGTCATTAAAGAAAGCCACATTTTACATCACTCTAGTACTCTTACAGTAGAAGCACATGGTGGACTAGGTCATGGAATATGCCAGGTTAACCTAAAGGGAACTGAAGATGAAGAATTAACACAGGTAATATTAAAGCTCAGAAAATCCGTCGAAGCATTGGGTGGTTATGTGATTGCGAAGCATCTGCCTTTAACGCTCCGTCAGCAAATAGATGTATGGGGTGAAAAACCATCACATTTCTTCTTGTTAGAAGGAATTAAAACAAAGATCGATCCTAATAGAGTACTTAATAATAAAAGATTCGTGGGAGGGATTTAATAGTGAGTCTGAGAGAAGTAGATATAAATCAAGATCCATCATGTACATCCAATATCTTAAGCAACTATCTATGGAGTGATAAGCCTGATGAAAACAAATGGGCAGATTGCGTACATTGTGGTATGTGTTTGGAATCCTGCCCAACATATGAGCTAACAGGCCAGGAACAGCATTCTCCCCGTGGGCGTGTTCATCTTATCAAATCAGTAGCAGAAGGAAAGCTCGAGGTGAACGAGCAATTCATGGATCCTGTTTTTGCTTGTCTTGACTGTCGTGCATGTACCACTGCTTGTCCAGCGAATGTAGATGTCGGAGGATTAATTGAAGAGGCTCGCGGACAAATTCGACAGGCGATTCCATTGACAGGAGTGAAAGGAAAAGTAAGTAGATTAGTACTTGAAGGAATGTTCCCACATCAAAACAGACTGAATACAGTGGGGAGTTTATTAAAGTTCTATCAGAAGAGCGGATTGCAGAAAGTGGTTCGCAAAATAGGGTTAATGAATATTATGCCACAGCATTTAATTGAGATGGAAGCAATTATGCCTGAAATTAAAGAGCCTGTACGCAAAAAATACAAAAATGAAAAAGTGATCAAAGCATTAGGAAAAACTAAAGCAGAAGTGGCGTTTATGACAGGTTGCGTGATGGACGTTATGTTCAGTGATATTAATCAGTCCACGATTAATGTTTTAACACGAAACGGAAATGATGTGACAATTCCGCAAAACCAAACTTGCTGTGGAGCCTTACATGTTCATGCCGGTGACCGTGAAACTGGAAGAAAGCTGGCGAAACAGAATATCGAAGCGTTTAAGGATGCTGATAAAGTCATCGTTAACGCAGCAGGATGCGGCTGTATGCTTCAGGAATATGCTGAATTGTTTCGGGAAGAGCCTGAATGGCATGATAAAGCTGAAAAATTTTCCGCTAAGGTCGAGGACATCTCTAAATATATTCATGAAACAGGCTATGAAATACCAAAAGCTGAATTGAACACTCGTATCACATATCATGACGCATGCCATTTAGCACATGGTCAAGGAATTCGCCAGGAACCGAGAGACCTTCTTGTTAGTATTCCAGGAGTTGAAATGGTACATATGCCAAACGCTGATCGCTGCTGTGGAAGTGCAGGTATATATAACATCACTAATCCGGAAATGGCCGGTGCCGTGCTAGAAAGCAAAATGCAAAATGTGCCAGGCGATGTTGAGATGATTTCAATGGGTAACCCAGGATGTATGCTTCAGATGGCAATGGGGGTACAGAAATATGGTAGAAATCAAAAAGTCGTCCATACAATTCAGCTTCTGGATTGGGCTTATCAAAAAGAGGATGATCTAAAGGGGGGACAGTAAATGGCACCGAAAAAAATAAAATCGAATGATCGACATATAAAGAATTTAGAGGCTATTGTTGGCGACGCCAATTCAATTCTATTTCACAAAGAGGATCTGCTTGCCTATGATAGCGATGGATTTACGCTTCATAGACACTTACCTAAAGCGGTTGTTTTTCCAAAAGATACTCAGGAAGTAGCCAAACTAGTTAAATATTGTTCCGAAAATAAACTGCCGTTCCTAGCCCGTGGCGCTGGAACTGGATTAAGCGGCGGTGCTATACCTTTAAATGAAGAAGTCATTATCAGTCTGGTCAGGATGAAGAAGCTATTAAGCGTTGATCTCGAAAATAGGCGTGCTGTTGTACAGCCTGGTTTTATCAATCTTAAACTCACGAACTCTATCTCTGATAAAGGATATTACTATGCTCCGGATCCTTCTAGCCAATATTGTTGTACAATTGGCGGAAATGTCGCAGAGAATGCTGGAGGGGCTCACTGTCTTAAGTATGGAGTAACCACGAATCACATTCTAGGGCTGGAAGTTGTACTTCCTAACGGGGAAATTATAGAAATGGGTGGAAATGGAATTCCTGATTCTCCTGGATATGATTTGCTCGGTCTGTTGACAGGGTCTGAAGGAACATTAGGCATTGTAACGAAAATCACTGTTCGTATATTGAAAAATCCGGAAGCGAAACAAACTGTTCTTGCTTATTTTGATAAAGTGGAGGACGGAAGTCAGGCCGTATCTGATATAATTTCAGCAGGAATCGTACCGGCAGCCCTTGAAATGATGGATAAAACAGCGATTGAAGGAGTGGAGGCGGCTGCTTTTCCAGTAGGTCATCCAAGTGATATTGAGGCTGTCCTACTCATTGAAGTGGATGGAATCTCATTAGGTATTGAAGAGCAAATTAATCACATTTTGGAAGTGTGTAAGTACAGAAATGTACTTGAAGTGAAGGTAGCACAGGATGAACTCGAAAGAGGTAGATGGTGGGCCAATCGTAAAACAGGATTTGGTGCCATGGGAGCCATTTCACCGGACTATTTAGTACAGGACGGTGTTATTCCACGAAGCAAATTGCCCGAGGTATTAAACAAAATCAATCGAATCAGCGAAGAATATGGTTTGCGAATCGCTAATATTTTCCACGCGGGTGATGGGAATTTACATCCACTTGTTCTTTTCGATGCCAGAATCCCTGGGGAAAGCGAAAAGGCCCTGGCAGCTGGTAGTGCCTGCTTAAAAGCATGTGCTGATGTTGGGGGGACGATTACAGGTGAACACGGAGTGGGGATTGAAAAAATAGAGGAAATGCGTTTCGTCTTTTCTGACGAAGAGATTATTGCACAAACAGATATTCGAGAAGTATTCAATCCTCATAACCTTTTAAATGCAGGGAAATTATTCCCGATGCCGGGACGCTGTGTTGAGATAAAAAGAGATTTAAAAGAAAAAGAAGCAGCTGCTATATCTTAAATATGTTTGTCTAGTAAGGCGCAGTCCATAAAACGGATGAAGCCAATTCATTTCGTGGCAAAGTCCTTTTGCTAAAGTTTAGAGATAAATATAAATTATTATAATATTATGAAATATTCGAATCCATATCAGGTATCGTGCCATCGTTTTTATACACAGATAAAGAAACATTGTTTTGTAAAAACAAATAGAGCAATTAGGATAATTACATCCTAGAGTGAACAAATTACTTTTTTCCAGAGAAGAATTATCTAAAATAAAATCTTGATTTACAAGGAGGAACTCATAGTGACAAAATATATTAAATCAGGGAATCTTCAAGTTGCAACGGAATTATTTGAATTTATTAATTCAGAAGCTCTACCAGGTAGTGAAGTGGATCGTGATCAGTTTTGGTCTGGTTTAGAAAATTTGATAAATGAATTAACTCCTAAAAATAAGGAATTATTGGCACATCGTGAAGAGATTCAAAATCAAATAAATGCTTGGTATCGAAAAAATAATAATGATTTTGATTTTGAAGAGTATAAATCATTTTTAAAAGAAATTGGATATCTTGAACCAGAGGCTGAAGATTTCAAGATCACCACTGAAGGTGTGGATGCCGAAGTAGCTATCCAAGCTGGACCGCAACTGGTTGTTCCAGTTAATAATGCTCGTTATGCAATCAATGCCGCCAACGCCCGCTGGGGAAGCCTTTATGACGCACTTTATGGTACAGATGCAATCAGTGAAGAAGATGGTGCACATCGAGAAGGTGGCTACAACCCAGTTCGTGGTGCTAAGGTTATTGAGTTTGGAAGAGAGTTTCTTGACCAAGCAGCTCCATTAAGGGAAGCTTCTCATAAAGATGCTGTAAAATACACAATTGAGTCTGGAAAGCTGAATGTTGCACTCCGGAATGGAGAAACGACAGGACTTGAGGACGAATCGAAATTAACTGGCTATCAAGGACAACCACAAAACCCAAGTGCTGTACTTTTGAAAAATAATGGCCTGCACTTTGAAATTCAATTCAATTTCAGTCATCCAATCGGAAAAACTGACGAGGCTGGCGTTAAAGATATTCTATTAGAAGCAGCAGTAACGACGATTATGGACTGTGAAGATTCAGTAACTGCGGTAGATGCCGAGGATAAAGTTCTAGTTTACCGTAACTGGTTAGGATTAATGAAAGGAGATTTATCTGCTACCTTCATAAAAGGCAATAAATCAACGACAAGAACTCTTAATCCTAATCGCATTTATTTGACCCCGACTGGAGAAGAATTGTCTTTGTCAGGTCGTTCACTTTTGTTTGTTCGTAATGTAGGTCATTTAATGACGAATAATGCAATCTTAGATCAAAATGGGGAGGAAATCCAAGAGGGAATTTTAGATGCAATCATCACTAGTCTTCTTGGAAAACATACTCTTTTAGGAAACGGCCCATACCAAAACACATCCGAAGGATCCATTTACATCGTTAAACCTAAAATGCATGGATCAAAAGAGGTCGCTTTTGCCAACCATCTATTTGATCAAGTAGAGGAATTGCTCGGTCTAAAACGGAATACTCTAAAAATTGGTGTTATGGATGAGGAGCGCCGCACATCTTTAAACTTAAAAGCTTGCATAAGCGAAGTTAAGGAACGGGTAGTATTCATAAATACCGGATTTTTAGACCGTACTGGTGATGAAATCCATACCTCTATGGAAGCGGGAGCAATGATTCGAAAAAGTGAAATGAAATCATCCACTTGGTTGCAAGCCTATGAAAAATCGAATGTTAATACAGGCCTTGTAAGCGGCTTCCAGGGGCGTGCCCAGATTGGAAAGGGTATGTGGGCTATGCCGGACTTGATGGATGAAATGTTAAAACAAAAGATTGGACATGTAAAAACAGGTGCAACTACGGCGTGGGTTCCATCACCTACTGCAGCTACATTGCATGCACTGCACTACCATCAAGTTGATGTAACGAAGGTCCAAAATGAAAAGATCAGTGAATCTAGAGACTTGAGGGATGAAATTTTACAATTCCCAGTTGCGAAACATTCTAATTGGAGCCCGGAGGAAATACAGGAAGAGATTAATAACAATGCTCAAACTATGCTAGGTTATGTTGTTCGCTGGGTGGACCAGGGAGTTGGTTGCTCGAAAGTACCTGATATCAACGACGTGGGACTAATGGAAGATCGTGCGACCTTACGTATATCCAGCCAACACATGGCGAACTGGCTACACCACGGTATCATAACAAAGGAACAAGTGCTAGAGACGCTTCAGCGTATGGCTAAAGTAGTAGACGAACAAAATGCTGGAGACGCTGCATATCGCTCAATTTCTGCGAATTTTGACGATTCGGTGGCATTTCAAGCTGCATGTGACCTGATTTTTGAAGGTTATAATCAGCCAAGTGGCTACACTGAGCCAATATTGCATCGTCGCCGCATTGAAGCAAAAGCAAAGTTTGCTATAAAACAATAAACAACTAGGGGACATTCTATTTTTTACAACGTCACGATTTACAATGTAAAGAGTATATTGCTAATTTAATTGAAGTACTGCAGTTTCAACAACTAACTTTCATTATTAAATAGTGATAACAGATTAGGGGAGTTGAAGCTATGAAAGACCTTCGGGAAAAAGCACTAGACCTTCATATGAGTACTAAAGGGAAAATAAATGTAAATGTAAAGTAGCTGTAGAAATTTCCAGGGATTTTTAAAGGGGCACTTCAGGTGTTCGCTTCTGAAATTAATGAGTAAATGAAAGTGGCAGCGGTTTATGCAATTGCAAACTTAATTCAGCCGCAAGAACTGACACATGATTATGTAATACCAAATGCTTTCGACAACCGAGTAGTAGAATCTGTCGCCAATGCTGTAGCAGAGGCAGCAATACAGTCTGGTGTTGCGAGAAAAAAAACCGAAATAGAAGTCTGAGAGGAGCAATAAAACAATGAAGTTTACTAGGTTTATAGCTAATTCTTCCATTCATACAGGTGTTATAGAAAAAGGTATAATAAGAGTAATTAAGGGCGATATTTTTGGTGCTTGGGAGTATACAGGCCAAACATTTTCTCAGGGTGAAGTTAAGTCTATTGCACCCCTAGAACCAAATCAAATCATTGGAATCGGTGCAAACTTCGTTTCAAATGTGGAGGATCTTCCGGAACAGCTCCCGGAAATTCCAGTATTCTTCTTTAAGCCAACTTCATCAGTGATTGGACCTGAAGATGAAATTATCATTCCAGAGGGTATCAAGGAAGTAAAGTTTGAATCCGAATTAGCGATTGTCATTGGGAAAGAGGCAAAAAATGTGCCTGAATCCGACGTACTGGATTATGTTTTTGGATACACAGTTGGAAATGACGTAACAGCACCTCAGTTTTTCCACCAGGATGGCCACTGGACAATTGGTAAATCATTTGACACGTTCACTCCATTAGGTCCTGTTATTGAAACCATACTTGATCCTTTTAATGTAAAGGTCAAAGCAAAACTGAACGATGTTGAAAAACAAAACAGTTCAACTGAACTGATGATTATTCCAATTCGCAGAATGGTTTCCTATCTGACGAAAGTTATGACACTTAAACCGGGAGATGTAATTTTAACAGGTAGTCCTGTTGGAGCAGAGTTGGTCGGCGCAGGCGACGTTATAGAATGTGAAATAAAGGAAATTGGAATTCTTCGAAATACATTTGTTACGGCTAAAGAAGGTGCAAGAGCGTATTAGGTACGGTTAAAAATTTTTAGAGGTTAGTTCCAAATTGCTGGAATCAATTGATTTGAGATCGGAAGCAAGGCAATACTTGCAAGAACTGGAGAATACCACAAATAAGGTTATCCATCTAGTTGTTTATGACCAAGGTGAAGTGGTGTATATTGAAAAGTTAGAAGGAAACGAAACTCTGCGAATGCACGCTAAAGTTGGAAAACGAGAACCCATGCATTGTACTTCAGTCGGCAAAGCAATTCTTGCTTATTTGCCATCTAATGTCGTGCTTAACATTCTTGAGCAAAAGGGAATGCCAATGCATACTGACAAAACGATTACGAATAAAGATGATTTCCTTCAAGAACTCATTCAGGTTAGAATTAAAGGCTGTGCATTGGATCTAGAAGAAAATGAATACGGAATTACTTGTATTGCCGTTCCTATTTTCGTTCATTCGGGGAAAGTCATTGCTGCTGTCATCATATCTGGTCCAACAAGGCTTGGAATTCAAAGTGGAATTACTTTCCAATATATTTTTAGAATTTTTTTTCAAAGAAAATTTGCCCGATATATCTTTTTTTCAAAATAATCGGGCAAATTTTGATATTGGTTTTAAAATTTTACCAATAATTTGTATAATTAAAATAGGATTAGTGATTGTTATATAACAACTACTTATATAGTTACTAAACATAGTGTTTTTTCGCAAACTTACAGAAACATTGTTTCTTAATACGAAACAGAAAGGGGGAATTGTCTTATAGAGTGTTATCATGCCGATAGAAAGTGTTAAGGGAAATATTATGTAGAGAAGACAGCAGATTTCCTAGCGTTTTTCTTTTTGTATATCTCACCCTTAGTCGCAATAAACCTTTAGTAACTAAAGGTTTAAAGTACTTTATAGTCCCTTTACCGGACAAGCACTATTATGATTTTATCATTACGCAACCAAGATAAAATCACAAACATCCGGACTTTACAACACGAAAAAATTGAATATTTTCAGTGGATTCAAATTTTTTTTCACTTTCTTGTAAATTAGAGCAGAAGAAATGGTAGCATATTTTAATAAAAATATGTAAGCGGTTACTTTTAGGGACTATAAATTGGAGGGTACAATATGACATATACACAAAACTTTACAGTGGTAGGAGATAGCCTCGCTTTATCCGCTATCGTGGCAGTAATTCCAATACTTTATTTCTTCTGGGCATTGGCAGTGAAGAGAATGAAAGGGTATCTGGCAGGGCTCACGACGCTATTAATTGCTTTGATGTTGGCGGTTATTGCATTTGGAATGCCAACACAAATGGCGATTATGTCTGCTACACACGGGGCAGTATACGGGGTTTTGCCTATTGGTTGGATCATTATCAGTTCAGTTTTCCTTTATAAATTAACCGTAAAAACAGGACAATTTGATATTATTCGTAATTCAGTTGTTTCACTTACGGAAGACCGTCGTCTTCAGGCACTATTGGTAGCGTTCTCATTTGGGGCATTTCTTGAAGGAGCCGCTGGTTTCGGTGCGCCTGTTGCCATTTCTGCTGCACTTCTTGTTGGTCTTGGATTCAATCCTTTATATGCAGCTGGCTTGTGTTTAATTGCCAATACAGCACCGGTTGCATTTGGTGCAATAGGAGCACCAATTATTGCGCTTGAGGGACCTACCGGAATTTCTGCGATGGAGATTTCAAAAATGGTTGGTCGCCAATTACCGTTTTTATCTGTAGTCATACCATTTTATTTAATCGTGATTATGGCAGGCTTTAAAAAAGCCTTCGAAGTCATGCCTGCAATTTTAGTAACTGGTATTACTTTTGCTGTAACACAATTCTTAAGCTCTAACTTCCTTGGACCAGAACTTCCGGATATTTTATCGGCTCTTGTTTCATTACTTGCTTTAGCAGTTTTCCTTAAATTTTGGAAACCGAAAACCATCTTCCGTTTTTCAGCCGAACAAGAAATGGCTGCAACACTTGCTGTAAATGAACCTACTGGCCACAAGCTAACTTATACCGGCGGACAAATTTTTAAAGCGTGGTCACCATTCCTGGTTTTAACGGGAGTAATCTCCCTTTGGGGAATTCCAACCATAAAGCAGGCACTAACAGGACACTATGAAGGAACAAATGTTGTTTTATCAATGATTAATTCTATAGGGCATGCATTTTCGTTTATACCTAACGTTCCATTATTAAATAATAAGATTATAAACGCTGCGGGAGAAGCGATACCTGCCTTTTACAAGCTGGAATTGCTAGGTGCTGCTGGTACAGCGGTTCTGATTGCAGCAATCATTACGAAATATATTGTAAAAATTTCTTGGAAGGGTTGGATAGTTACATTCGGTGAAACACTAAACGAACTTAAATTTCCCATTATCACAATCGCTTCTGTTGTAGGATACGCTTATGTAACAAACTCTTCAGGAATGAGCACATCTATGGGGATGGTATTGGCGAAAACAGGATTTTTATTCCCTTTCTTCTCTCCTATACTAGGGTGGCTAGGAGTGTTCATTACTGGTTCTGATACTTCAGCCAACTTACTATTCGGTAACATGCAAAAAGTTACAGCTACTTCAATAGGCATGGATCCGGTGCTCGCAGTGGCAGCGAACTCTTCAGGCGGAGTTACCGGAAAGATGATTTCGCCTCAATCAATTGCAGTAGCTTGCGCCGCAGTAGGCCTAGCAGGGAAAGAATCTGATTTGTTTCGATTCACTATAAAGCATAGTATTATACTGGTGATTATTGTTGGAATCATGACATATTTGCAGAATGGGGTGTTATCCTGGATGATTCCTTAAGTAAGATTGCAAAGCAAATATCTTTATTTAGAGTCAATATGAGATCAATATGAGTTGATAAAAATAAGAAAAACACCATTTAAAAGTCGCAAGTTTGTCAAACGACTTTTAAATGGTGTTTTTTCATTGGAAAAGAAAGATAGCTACGCATGAAGTTGATGGCGCACTTATAGAATTAAATCCAAGAAGATATAATGTCCCACCTCTTGTTGAACACCATATGATTAATAAAACTAATTTTTATGTAGAATTTATAGTTACTTCTGCCAAAAAGTTGGGGCAATAGAGTTTCGCCCTAAAGGTTTATATCCAGTATTCTCCTTTTGGAGGAACTTTTTAAATATACATCTCTGTGATTGTTTCACGCTTTTAAATAAAGTCACGGTGTTTATAAAAAAGATAGATACAGGCTCAAAGGCGCTGAGTAGGCTTCCGGACCGCCAGCGAAAAGAGAGTGCTTGGAGAGGAAATTAACGTTCATTGTACAAACCATAAAAAGACTATAGACAACAGTCTGAACACCGCAAAATGCGGTGTTTTTATTTGTGAATTTTCTTTCATTTTATACAATAGCTATTCTAAAAAAGATTGAATGATGTAAATTCTATCTATGTCTCGTGTTGAAATATTACATATACTTCTTAATTACTTTTTAAAAAGTTCTACAATAGATGAAATTGAAGCCAAGCCCCCTTCTAATTAAGTGCCTCTCCGAAAATCTTAATAAAGAACAATTGATATCAATTTTGGAGGCTATCGAATGATCTAATCAATACAGCAATTGGCATCCAGTAAATGCTTCAGAATCAACAAGTAATTAACTAACAGAAAGGATGTTTCAGAGTTGACTAATGTTTTAATCCTTGGAGCAAACGGGTCACTTGCTCGTGTAGCTATTGATATGTTCCTTAAAGAAACTGACGCACAGTTGACGCTTTATATGCGAAATTCACGAAGACTAAGAAAAATCGATTCTAATCGTGTTCAGGTAATCGAAGGGGACGTTATAGACCTAGAAAAACTAAAAGAGGCTATGAATGGACAAGATGTTGTGTATGCCAATCTAGCTGGTAATTTAGAACAAATGGCGACAACGGTAGTGGAGGCAATGAATGCCACTGGGGTAAAGCGTTTGATTTGGATCAGTTCCATGGGAATTTATGATGAAGTCCCAGGTCAGAGATATAGCAGTATATTAGACCCTTATCGTAATTCGGCTGAAATCATTGAAGCCTCAGATCTTAATTATACGATTTTAAGACCCGGATGGTTTACCAATAAAGATGAAATTGATTACCAAATTACTCAGAAAGGCGAACCATTTAAAGGTCATGATATATCCAGAAAAAGTCTTGCAGACTTGATTGTTAAATTAGCAGTAACGCCTGGAATGGAAGTTCGAAACAGTTTAGGGGTAAGCAAACCCAGTTCATAAAAATATGAAATTGGAATGTAGATAGCCGTTTCCTTATAGGAAAACGTCTGTTTTAGTACAAGTTTGTGAACATGCGTACTTTATTGGAGGTCTAACAAACACTAAAGAAGCGGTCTGTTGAAGAACATTAAAAGTAGTAGAGCCTGTGTAAATTTTAGGAGGATAAATAATGAAAGAAGTTATTCTTTGGACCGGTGCCGGACAGATCGGCATGGCGATAGCAAGAAGAATCGGCTTTGGTAAGAAAATTATTATTGGTGATAAGAACCTAGATAATGCCAAGGCTATTGCAAAAATTATGGAAGAAGCCGGATTTGATGTGGTGCCTGTCGAAACGGACATTTCTTCCAGAGAATCTATTTTAAAATGGATTGCAGAAGGTCAGAAATATGGTGAAATCTCTGTTCTTATCAATGCAGCTGGTGTATCACCTAGTCAAGCACCTATTGAAACAATTTTGAAGGTAGATTTGTATGGAACCGCAGTATTGCTGGAGGAAGTAGGTAAGGTCATAGCTCCTGGAGGCGTTGGTGTAACAATTTCCAGTCAGTCTGGACATAGAATGCCTCAATTGGGGATTGAAATTGACGAACAGCTGGCAACGACACCAACTGAAGAACTCCTTAGTTTAGAAGTCCTTCGACCAGAAAACATCAGGGACACGTTGCACGCCTATCAAATGGCGAAACGTTGCAATGTGAAACGAGTTATGTATGAATCTATACGTTGGGGGGAAAAAGATGCTCGTATCAATTCCATTTCCCCAGGGATTATCGTAACTCCATTGGCTATAGATGAATTTAATGGTCCAAGAGGAGAATTCTATAAGAATATGTTTGCCAAGTGCCCTGCCAGACGCCCAGGAACAGCTGATGAGGTTGCAAATGTGGCTGAGCTGCTAATGATGCCACAGGGAGCTTTCATCACGGGGTCTGATTTCTTAATTGACGGGGGAGCGACTGCTGCTTATTTTTACGGACCACTTAAACCAGCAGAACGATGAAAGAAATCTCAAAATGCTGTCTCAATTAGAAATGAGGCAGTATTTTTTATAAAGTTACCCCCCCTTATATTATAGGAAATTGGCATAGGTCAATTCCTATGCCATTTATAATGTCATTTAATCAAGATGCACCTCAAAAGGGACGAATTAATACTAGGTAAAGTTGGCTTTTTAATACATTAAAAAAAGCGAGAGACAATATTCATTTATTGTTGGAGTTTCTCTAAAATTCGTCAAATTTCCCATTTGGGTATTTCACAATCCTAAGTTTCTTACCTCGCATCAAGTAGGGGGCGAACTGTTTAGTTGACGGGATCTAGTCCCACAGGTGCGGACGTTCTACCCCGGCTACGGTTATCATATATCGATATAAAAAATGGTCAACCAGAAATATTTTCTGGATGACCTTATAATACGAAAGGGTGCGTTAGTTCTTTAAAGAGCTGTGGCGATCACTCTTTTTCTTGTGGAGTTAACGGGGTAATCTAATATAATAAGAATTATAGAAAGTATAAAGGACCGGAAATTCACTATATTAAAGGGTGGGAAATGACATGCCAAGAAAGTACCGATTATATCAAATTGATTCATTTACGAAAGAAAAATTATCGGGTAATCCTGCTGGTGTAATTACAAATGCAGATGGTTTATCTTCGGGTGAGATGCAGAGGATTGCAAGAGAGCTAAACAATTCGGAAACGGCATTTATCTTTAAATCAGCCAATAGTGAATCTGATGTACATATTCGTTTTTTTACGCCTACACATGAGGTTCCCCTTTGTGGACATGCGACGATTGCGGCCCACTATGCTCGTGCAGTTGAAAATAGTTTAAATACAGTTAAAGTTTATCATAAAACCGGTGTCGGCATTTTACCAGTCGATGTGATTAATGAAGATAATGATTACAAAATTATCATGACGCAGGGTAGTATTAGTTTTGAAACGGTGATTGATGGTGTAGCTTTGGAAAACATATTAACGGCTCTCAATATTAGTGAAAAAGATTTATTAGAAGATTGTCCAGTACAAATCGTTTCTACCGGGCATTCCAAGGTGATGATTGGAATTAAGGGTTCTGAACTTCTTCACCAATTAAACCCTAATATGGATCTACTTACAAAAGTCAGTGGGTTAATTAATTGCAATGGTTTCTATGTTTTTACGATAAATGCTCCCGACTCGGAAATTTTAATTCATGGAAGAATGTTTGCTCCTGCAATTGGTATTAACGAAGACCCTGTTACGGGTAATGCGAACGGTCCTTTAGGCGCATACTTAATACACCATGGACTTGTCAAACATGATAATTCTTTATTCAGCTTTAAAGCAGTGCAGGGCGAAGCTATAAAACGGTCGGGTATCATTGATGTCCAAGTGAAAATTTGTAATCAGGAACCAGAGGAAGTAAGGATTGCGGGAAATGCTGTAATCGTATTTAAGTCCGAGTTATTACTAGAATAGCCATTTAACGTGCGTTAGCTTAAGATCGAAGCTGTCTCAAGGCAGCCTTTTTCTTATGGCACTAACGGGGCAGGTTAGTCGAATTATATGTTATGATGGAAAAAAATAGATTTTTCGGGGGGATTAAAATGGTTACATGCTATTTGAAATATGTTATTGACCCATATAAATTAAATGAGTTCGAGGAATACGGTAAGATGTGGATTCGATTAGTTAATAAATTAGGCGGTACACATCAGGGTTATTTCCTTCCACATGAGGGTGCTAATAATATTGCTTTTGCATTATTCACTTTCCCAAGTTTAGCAGCATATGAAGAGTACCGAGTAAAAATGGCATTGGATGCAGAATGTCAAGAAGCATATAAATTTGCAGAAGAGACTAAATGTATTTTAAGTTATGAGAGAAGCTTTATGCGTCCTATATTCGAATGAACATAAATTAAAGTAAAAAAAATCTATACATACCTTGTTAAGCTAACAGGTGCTTTACTTCAATAAGGGAGGTTGCTGTTAGCAACCTTTTTTTTACGGAACTACCATGAAAATAGACTTCTGGAATTTAGGGGAAAAGGCAATACTTAAGAAGACGCAGCTCATTGTTTTTTTAAAAAGGGGAGAGCGCCTAATTTACTGATTTATTGTAGGTAAGTGGACTGGATTAAGATGCTTCAGGTTCTTGTAATGTAACTGTGTATCCTAAACTTTCAAGTCTTCTTAGTGAATGCCGAAAAATTGATTGTTGTCTCTGTTTATCAAAGTAGTCTTCGCCTAAGTCTACATACATTTCTTTTCGAGTTAAGAGATAATAGGAGATACGTAACATGGCATGAGCGACTACTATTCCTGCTCGTTTCTTACCTTTTCGTGATGCTGTACGCCTATACAGTGCTCCGAGATAGTTTTTAGATCCTCTTACAGAATGAGCTGCTTCTGTTAATGCTGATCTCAAATACTTGTTTCCTTTTTTTGTTTTAGCCGATTTTCTTTTTCCCGCACTTTCGTTATGCCCAGGAACTAGTCCTGCCCAAGAACACATATGAGCTGCACTTGGAAACTGTTTCTTAATATCAGTCCCAATTTCAGATAAAATTTGCTCAGCCATTCTTGTAGCTATACCAGGAATAGAGTCTAATCGTTCCACATCTTCTTGATAGGAGCTTACTCTTTCCTCGACCTCTTGGTCGAGCATCTCGATTTGTTCTGTTAAAAAATCAATATGCTTTAAAATGGTTTTTAACATGAGGCGTTGATGCGAATTGATATAACCTTTAAGGGCGAGTTCTAGTTCATCTTTCTTCTTTTTCATTGTGCGTCGAGCAAAGTTTGCTAGTTTTTCAGGATCTTCTTCACCTTCGGCAATTGCGTTAAGCATGTCTCGAGCTGAAACACCCATAACGTCTGAAACGACAGAGCCTAGCTTAATATTTGCGCCCTCTAACACTTTTTGGATTCGATTATGTTGTCTAGCACGTTCTTCAATGATACTTCTACGGTACCGAACTAGTTCACGTAGTTCCCGTTGATTTCGGTCTGGAATGTAACTAGCTTTTAGAAGTCCATGACGAAGAAGTTTGACAATCCATTCTGCATCTTTAACATCTGTTTTACGCCCTGGCACTGCTTTCATATGTTGAGCATTCACAACCAAAAATTCAATCTCTTCAGCTTCTAATAAATTAACAATAGGTTTCCAATATACACTGGTACTCTCCATGGCAACATGAGTACAGTTATTCTTTTTAATCCAATCCACTAACTGTATTAGAAAAACAGTTTTTGTTGAAAACGTTTGAATCTCCTTTCCTTCTGGTGTCATAATACATGCAGTAATATTGTCCTTATGGACATCCATACCACATGCTCTTTCAATGACTACTTCCAATGAAAACATCCTTTCTACGGCTCTCAATACAATTGGAGGCTGGTGCAAAAACCAGAATAGGATTAATCTACCATGTGTGCTTCCCGTAAGGGAGCGACAGTCAGTGGTGCACCTTGGTCGTTGGAGTCAGACTAACGGATGGGCTCTAAAGCACCATAGTTCATCGACCTTCCTCTCCCAGCCGTAGAATCAGTATTGACCGTTCTGAACCATTTTCATTCTCTGTGGTGAAGCGCTGATTTTTGCGCTTCATGGTTGGCTAACGGGTGCGTTAGCTGAAGAACGGAGCTGTCTTTAAGACAGCTTTTTCTTATGGCACTAACGGGGCAGTTTAGTTGTATAAGAAATTTCTATAAGTCCTAATTTATCTATTTTTCCTGTTTTATTTTGGCAAGTCATTCACTTCATATGCAACCCGTATTCCAGATTCAATCGCCCCTTGCATCCAAGCGTGGGTAAGCGAAGTATGTTCACCGGCAAAGTGCACTCTTCCTTCAGGTATAGGGATATAAGGATACAACTCGGTTTCCTGACTCGGTTCAAAAGCAGTGAAAGCTCCAGAAGAATATTCATTATCGACCCAACTAAAGGAAGTTCCTGACACAAACTCAGAATAGACTTGGTCTCCGTAAATTTCAGCTAAGTTCTTTAAAGCATATTGAATGCGTTTTTCGTTGGATAGACCGTTCCATGATAAAGCCTCATCTGCCCATGTATAGCTTGCCAAAACCACAGCAGGTCCTTTTGTACCAATCCCCTGACTGGGGTAATAAGTGAATCGAATCGGAAGGTCAGTTATGGATTTACCACCATATTGATGGTGCCTTTCCCAAAACCTGCTTTTAAACTCGATTCCGATCTTTGTTGCGCTCATATAGTTTAGTTCACGAATCGCTCGTCGTTTATAATAGGAAAAAGAATGGTATGGTTCAACTTTCACAAATCGTAACACTGAAAAGGGGATGGTTATGATGGCAAGATCACCAGTTATGGTGGAATCCTCTAAGGTGTGCTGATGGGTGGAATGGATGGTTACTCTGTTGTTATGTTGGAGAATTTTCATCATCCTTTGATTGAACATAATAACTTCTTTTAATTGCGGGAGAAATGCCCTTGGCAGCAGATCCATACCGCCGGTTATCTCATAGAAACGATTTGCTCCGAAGGACGCCTCTTCTCGCAAAACTTCAATAAATGACATCCCCATATATGCTTCTAAGTCAAGGAGTACACCAATCATATCAACCGCGCCATCTGAAAAAGTCGTTCCATATTGATAATGGTAATAGTTTAAGAAAGTACCTAGTGAGTAGTTTTTAAATTCTTTTTCTACGAGATACCAATTTCTCGTTGGGTCTTGTTTAATAAAATCGAGAATTGGCTGTGTAGCTAATTTCACCAGCTCCTGTGCGCTTTTACCTCTTTCATTTGATGCAACGGGAAAGTTTAGAATACCAGGAGAACGTTCAAAAATGTTAAGACGTGTTTTGATTCCATTGAGATAAAGAATATCCATTGGAGTTCGGTTAATAAAAGGGTTTACGGTTAGCCCCCATTTTTTTATATACTCTAAGGTCAAAAAATGAACATCAGGAATACGCATTGGGCCTGGGTTAAAATAAAGCCCATTGCTAAAGGGGGAGCGTATGGTATAGGCACGTCCGCCTACCCTGTTGTTTGCTTCAAGGATTGTGACGTTGTGCCCTGCCTCCTTCAATAGAGAAGCAGCAACCAGTCCTGCTAGTCCTGCGCCAACAATAGTAATATGTTTGGGAACTTGTGACTTTTTAAGACCATTTCTAATAATGCTGATCATTTGTTGAGTCGTTAATTGATTATTTGTGTTATTAGGCATCTCTTTACCCCTAGTGAATTAGATTTATTACATTGTATTCCCATGTATAGATGCCTATGTGTTCTTTTATGGATAAAAAAAGTATGTAGTTTAACAGATAAAGAGATAAAGTCTGCTTTTGTGAAAAACTCCTAACAAGGAACAAAGAGACAGGTAACAGCTTATTCGAACTATCTTTGTACAGTATTTTGATAATTTTCCTAAAGATTTACAAAGATATTTATAGAAGATTGGATTTGATCTTTTAGAGGAGAAAAAAGCAAGAGAATTATGTAGGTTAAGTGATGAACTTTTAACCCGTTCTTGTTGAACTAACAGGTGCGTTAGTGCCTTAAGAAAAAGTAAAAAAAGTCGATTCCTTAACGTTGAACTGACCCCATAAAGTTAGACAGGTTATTTCGTTAGGCAGCCCGTTGGGCATGAGCTCGGTATTGTACCGGGCTAAATGCCTTTTAATTTGCCTTGATTCGTTTGTTTTTATAGTATTCTATATATTTTGCTAGTTCTTGTTTCTAAGGATCGTTTCGTGAGAAAAGCCCGCCTCTTCAGCACGCATTGCGAAAACTGAAGAGCCGGACTTAACATAAGTTGAAATTATTTCACTTCTACCCATCCGTTTTTAATAGCTAGAACAACAGCTTGTGTACGGTCGTTTACTTCCATTTTTTGAAGAATGTTCGTCACATGGTTTTTTACTGTTTTTTCACTGATATATAAAGTTTCGCCGATGACACGGTTGCTTTTTCCATATGCTAAAATTTGAAGAACTTCACACTCGCGTCGAGTCAATAGGTGAAGCGGTCTTCTGATCTCTACAGCATGCACTGAATCACGATCAGTAGCTAAACGGCGATATTCTTTGACTAGATTATGTGTCACCTTCGGATGAAGGTATGAGCCACCTTCTGCGACTACACGAACAGCATCAATTAACGCATCTGCGTCCATTTCTTTCAACAGATAACCTTGTGCTCCTGTTTTCAATGCATGCTGTACATAGTTTTCATCATCATGAATCGATAAAATGATGACTTTCGTTTCAGGGTAACGGTTTACAAGCATTTTAGTTGCTTCGATACCGTTCATATTCTGCATGTTGATATCCAGGATAACGACATCTGGTTTGTGTGTGCTAACAAGATCCATAGCCTCGCTTCCGTCATCGCCTTCGGCAACAACATTAAAGGATGATTCAAAATCTAATATACGCTTAACGCCTTCACGGAAAAGCTGATGGTCATCGATAATGATGATACTAGTCTTCAACAAGCTTCTTCCTCCTAATTTATATAAATGCCTATTCTCTAAAATTTATAAATTGATAGGGAATTTTTTTTCAGCAGCATTTACAAAGAATAGCATATTTTTTCGTTTTGGGGATAATCCTTTTTCTTAGCTTGATGGCGATGTGGCGGTACCCTATAGTAACTAAACTGTAAACGGATTGTTATACAAATAGCATTGTTGGAGGAGACTTCATTGTATATAATTAATCCTCGTTAAGGAGTGTTGAAAGATGATAAACGTAACAGTAGATAAGTTAAAATTCAAGAAACAATTATCGATGCTTGAACAAATCACACTGAAAGATTTTCTGTATACCTGGGTAGGTAGCTCAAGCAAGGGATTGGATGACTTTTTTCACCTTGAGTACACAGAAGATGTATTTGCCAAAATAGAAAAAATGACGAATGACACCGATTTGTTGATTTCTGATGATGAGTATTTCAGATACATAACATTGACGGAAGATAATCAATTTGTGATAGGTGTTTTAGATATGAATTCAGAATTAAAACATAGAATAATTTCACTAGATAAGTTTAAATAATTCTTCGTTTTCTTTAACCCATACAAAAAGAGGCAGCGTGGTACGTTGTCTTTTTTATTTGTTCACTATATGTCACTGTTTGTTATACCTTGGATAATGATATTAAACGAGAAAAAAATATTAAAAGGGCCAGATGTAAAGAAGGAATACGTTCTACAAGATGCATAAGATGAGATAGTACGAAGTGATTACTTTATTGCGAAAACCGACCAAGGAGAGTATAGGATAAATTCTTCCTTAATTCGTTATATACAGGTTTTGCATGAAATGCATTGTTATAAATACCATACCGACCATCAATTGCTATTGAGTAAATAAAAGGTTATTTCTTTGCATAGTTTTCTTAAATTTTGTTGAATAACTTGAATATGGGAGAGAAGATTAATGTCAGAAACGTATCGTTCTCGTCAGGAACGAAAACAAGTGGAAAAAACAAAACAAGATCAAAAAAAAGATAAAAATTCCCCTAAAAGAAGGTCTTTCTTGAATAAAGTTTTACTTTGGTTTTTACTGTTAGGTGTTGTTTCAATTGGAATAGGGGCAGTTACGGTTGCAGCAATGATTAAGGATGCACCTAAAATAGATGCTTCAAAACTAGTCGATCCGCTTTCTACCAAATTATACGATAAAAACGGGAATTTCCTTTACGAATATGGTAAAGAAAAGCGGACAAAAATTGAGTATTCTCAAGTTCCAAAAATGTTGGAACATGCTTTCATTGCCACGGAGGATGTACATTTTTATGAACACAATGGCATTGATATAAAAGGAACTGCGAGAGCAATCTCCAAGAACCTAATAGGTGATTTTGGATCTCAAGGCGGAAGTACCATTACACAGCAGGTCATTAAAAACTCCTTTTTGTCACCTCAGAAAACAATAAAGCGGAAGGTACAGGAATGGAGCTTGGCCTATCAGCTTGAGCAAAAGTATTCCAAACATCAAATATTAATGATGTATTTAAATAAGATATACCTTGGAGACGGGACATATGGTGTAGCAGCTGCCGCCAAAAATTACTACGGAATCGATGCCGATCATCTAAATAAATTAACGCTTCCGGAGGCCGCTATGTTGGCGGGGCTCCCACAGAGTCCAAGTAATTACGATCCCACTGAACCAGAACATGTGAAAGCTGCAACAAATCGTCGTAATATTGTTTTAGAAGCTATGTATAAACAAGGGTATATTACGAAAAAGCAATTGGAGGATGCAAAGAAGGTTTCAGTTACAGCAGGACTTGTTCCAAAAACGAAACAGCAAGGAATGCCGTACGAGGCGTTTTTGGATGCTGTTGTAAAAGAAGTTGAAAGAAAGCTGAAAAATGTAGATATCAGTTCGGATGGATTATCTATTTATACGACGCTAGATCCAAAAGCTCAGACCTATGCGGACAAAATAATGAACACCGATACGATTATTTCTTATCCAAATGACAATTTTCAAGGAGCCTTCGTATTTTCAGATACAAAAACAGGAGAAATTCGAGCTATTGGAAGCGGTCGAAACCAATATAAAGCTTCCTTCCGAGGCAACAACTTTGCGGTTGATATTAAACGTCAACCAGGATCTACTTTCAAGCCAGTCTTTGATTATGGTCCGGCTATTGAAAATTCAAAATGGTCTACAGCACACCAAATTAATGATCATGAGATAACCTACTCAAATGGTCAGTCTATTTCTAACTGGGATCATCAATATCACGGAATGATGTCGATTAGAACAGCACTTCAATGGTCATACAATATTCCAGCACTTCTTACCCTTCAAGATGTAGGGATGGATAAAGCACAAAATTTTGCAGAAAATCTGGGTATTACTTTTAATAATAATAAGGTGTACGAATCATATGCGATTGGAAGTAATACGGTTAATCCATTAGAGTTGGCAGGGGCATATAGTGCTTTTGGAAATAATGGTGAATACAATACACCACATTTTGTTCGTAAAGTTGTCTATCCTGATGGCAGAGTTGTTAATTTAACTCCAAAGCCAAAACGTGCTATGCATGATTACACAGCTTATTTGGTGACGGATATGTTACGGACAGTCGTAAAATCTGGTACAGGAAAAACAGCAAATGTCCTTGGACTAGATGTGGCTGGAAAAACTGGCACAACCAATTTTGACAGTAAAACCAGAGCACAATATGGATATCCAACCGGTGCGGTAAATGATAGTTGGTTCGCTGGTTATACACCGCAATACACTATGGCGGTTTGGACTGGATATACTAAAAATGGTCCAGGAAATTATATGGATGGAAATTCAACTAAAATCTCGCACCAAATGTTTAAGGCCATGCTGGAAGCGTTTGGAACAGACCAAAGTAGCTTCCAGCAGCCTAGTGATGTATACCGGGTGAATAATGAACTGTTCATTAAAGGTGCAAATCCTGAAGAAGCTCCACCAGTTACAAAAAATAATAATGATAAACCATTTGAAATTGGTCGAAATAAAGAGGATAAAAAACATAAACAAGAGGAAGAGAAGCATAAACAACAAGAGGAAAAGAAACACAAACAAAAGGAAGAGAACCATAAACAACAAGAGGAAAAGAAACACAAACAAAAGGAAGAGAAGCATAAACAACAAGAGGATAAGAAACACCAACAATAAAGATTTTTAGGATGGGATTGAATTGGTTCCATCCTTTTTTTGATTCACAAAAGAAATGTGAAGGTATCTACTTAAACGATAGGGTGCTTTACTTCAATAAGGGAGGTTGCTGAGGCAGCCTTTTTCTTATGGAACTAGAGAGGTAGTTTAGTTGAAAAAGCTTAGTTTGAACACAGTGAAGGCTGGAAGGGATTGTCAAATAAGTAAATTCAAAATATCAGATTGGTAAACGATTGCAGGGCTCAAGGTTATCTATTTAACTGCATCGGTATATTGATAACTGGATTGTGAAAAGATGAATTTGGTTTGCTTCTAGGGATTGAAGAAAATAATTGAATAAAGCCAGCTGGCATAATAGAGTTTAAAGATTAAGTGCAAGGTAAAGTTTTAGAAATTATACAAAGGCAGGCTTGCTCCGCATTCCTGTCTTATATAATCAAATAAAATAGTGAAGGTGATTTTACTTTGTCTGTAGAAAATCCAGAAGGTAATTATTTATGACTACGAAGATTATACGTTAGTAGTCGCTGTGACAATTGCGGTAACACTTAGTTTGAAAGTTCGGTTAAATATATTCGTAAATGCAGAGAGTGTGGCATGAAGAAATCGAATTAACCCTAGTATGAAAGAAGTGAAATTCGTTAAAACAACAGCATCTAAGATTGGATCATCTACATTACCATTATTAACTTGGCTAACCACTTCCTATGATATACCCCTAAAAAAAGCAATGTATCTCAAGGTTGAGAAATTCATTGCTTTTTTCCATTCGCCCGAACCCCGATGTGATCTGTCTGCTCTCACATCCATGAGTTGACTTTATTGTTGAGGAAGGTTTAGGGCTGTATTTGCTGTATTTAAATCAACTTGTAATTGTTCACTTAAATCATGTGGATGATAGTAACCTTTTGCAATCAAATAGTTACTTATCTCTCCATGTCTTTCTACAGCGACACGAAGCTGTTCTCTTAAGGCTGCTTTCAATTCAGGTGTTTTTGTTTCTGTAATGGCAAAAGCAAGATTTCTAATTCCTGATTTTGCGGATATTAAGAAGTCCGTCGCAATCACCTGATCAGTCATGCCACCCATACCCGCCATATTTTGCAAAAAATTTGTCATTACTGTTCCCCTCTATTCGTCAGAATTTCCTGCAGTGTTTGAATATCTTGTGTTCCAGTGTCCATGTCTTTTAATAGAATATTTTGTAGTTCTGTATCCTGCACTAAACTGCTCATTGTAGAGGACTTTGTTAGACAAAGACTCTTGAAAGTTAAAATTTCGTGCGCCTCTAGAGTTTCATGCAGTCCTAAATTTTTCGTCATGATTTTTTCCCTCCATTTCTTTGAGAATTCACTTACATATCTTTCGTCATACAAAATTTTTTATTCATCATCATTTGCAAAGGTAACGTGTACTTTGCGAAATATACTACGTATCGGTCAATAATCCGTATAACAAACAGATGAACTGGGAAAGGTATTTTTGTTATATAGATTAGGGAGGTGAGCGTATGGAAAATGAAAGCTTGGCATTTCATGAAACCATGGAAACGCATGAAATTTTAAATCTTAAAACAATAGGGTTAATGAGATCAAAATTAATGCAAGGAATTTGCTTTGACAATGACTTAAAAGCATTAATGGAAAAAGACGTACAACAATCTATAGCTGCAATAAACGAGCTAAAGGGTTTTTATACAGGAGCCCGAACAAACTATGAAAAATGAGGTGAAATTTAAATGGAGATGGATTTTTTAGATCCTCAAGGCGCTGAACATATGCCGGAAATGGCTGATTCCTCTTTTGCGCTAGATTTTTTACTCTCTATCAAAAGTGGGATTCATACTTATGGTATTGCATTATCTGAAACAGCGAATCCCGCATTGAGAAAAGCATTGTACCAGCAAATGGAGCAATCCATTGACTTACATGGTGAGTTATCCGATTTAATGATCAGGAAGGGCTGGCTTTATCCGAACGATGTAGGTAAACAGGTGGAATTAGATTTGAAATCAGCCGATATGGCGGTTAGTATCGCTGGAATGAATCTTTTCCCGAATGATACTGACAGACTCGGCATGTTCGCAACGCCGAATAAATAAAGGAGGAAAAGCATCATGAAAGCCGTAACTTACCAGGGCAATAAAAATGTACAGGTTAAAGAAGTTAAAGACCCTAACATCAAAAATTCGGATGATATTATTGTAAAAGTCACTACTTCAGCCATTTGCGGCTCCGATTTGCACTTAATTCATCAATTAATTCCCAATATGCCTACAGATTATGTCATTGGTCATGAGCCGATGGGGGTTGTTGAGGAAGTTGGACCAGGGGTAACTAAGGTCAAGAAGGGAGACCGGGTCATTATCCCCTTTAACGTTAGCTGCGGGAGCTGCTGGTATTGCGACCACGACCTTACAAGTCAGTGCGATAATTCAAATCCTCATGGGGAAATGGGTGGTTTTTTTGGATACTCAGAAACAACTGGTGGGTATGCGGGCGGGCAAGCTGAATATATGCGTGTTCCTTATGGAAACTTTACCCCTTTCAAAATCCCAGAAGACTGCGAGGTAGAAGATGAAAAATTGGTGTTGCTCGCAGATGCAGCATCCACAGCATTCTGGAGTGTAGATCACGCAGGTGTCAAATCTGGCGATACGGTTATCGTTTTAGGCTGTGGCCCTGTAGGTCTACTTACTCAAAAATTCGCTTGGTTTAAAGGGGCGAAAAGAGTGATTGCTGTCGACCATCTCGACTATCGTTTAGAGCATGCAAAAAGGACGAATAAAGTCGAAACCGTAAATTTTGCACAATATGAAAATGCTGGTGAATACCTTAAAGAAATCACTAAAGGTGGTGCAGATATCGTTATTGACTGTTCCGGGATGAGTGGCAAAATGACTCCGATGGAATATCTTGCATCGGGTCTTAAATTACATGGGGGAGCCATGGGAGGGATTGTAATTGCGTCCCAAGCCGTGCGTAAGGCGGGAACCATACAAATAACAGGCGTTTATGGCGGCCGTTATAATGGATTCCCCCTAGGAGATATTTTCCAAAGAAACGTGGATATTAAAACCGGTCAGGCTCCTGTTATTCCTTATATGCCCTACCTTTATAAACTAATATCAGAAGGAAAAGTAGATCCTGGCGATGTTGTAACCCATGTACTTCCAATTGACCAAGCAAAGCATGGGTATGAAGTATTTGATACAAGGACAGATGGATGTATTAAAGTGGTCCTTAAGCCATAAAGATGGTTGTTTTCATTTGGAAAAATAGATTTGAAGGTATCAAACCCTTTTTTAACTTTTGGAAGTGATTTTTACTTCTGGATGAAATACGCATAGAAGAAGATTTAAGAAAAGTGAACACCCCTGTCTTGAGAGCTACATTTACCTTATTCAAATTATGTACCAGAAAAGACGATTTTGCCCCACGTTAAGGGAAAATCGTTTTTTTTGTGCTCTAAGCTATCTTTTTTTCATTAAGTAAAACCCACGACCTACAAAAACTATAAGGGGCAAATTAGTTATAGGGTTTTCGTTATTTTTTATTTCTTTCGTTTGGGTATTTCACATATACTTTTTCTTTTCTTTGGCGATCAAAATCAGAAAAGGTTATAGCAGTAAGTGGATTCACTCAGCGAATCATTCAGCATATAGTCTTTCATGGCAAAATCCCTATCAATTGTGATAGGGATTTTAGTTTGTTACTTTGATTTAGCAATGTTTTTTTTTTCAATCGATCCATCATCTTTCAAAACAAGAGAAGCATAAAAAGGCTTCTTTTCTTTTGTCCTCGGTTTCATCCCTTTGATCGCACTTGTTTTCTTCTTGGTGCATAAATCTTTCACATGTTATTCTGTTTATTTTTTTCAGCATTTGAGATGGGAATGTCTGTTTACACCCACTTGAATATTCCGGAAATTTGATCAAAGCGATTACGATGACTGATATCCGAAGAAGATTATCCTCAATAGCTTCCAAGTATTATCTTTTTGTTCTCTCCAATAAACGATCTATGGAATCCTGTATGTGGCTGGAGATCGCAATCTCGGCTCTGTATACATCCCTTGTCCGGATGGCCTCAATGATTTCCATATGTTCCGATGGTGCGTCTTTTTGGTCGATCTCACCTTTGACGTGATAAAACCGGCCTATATGAAGATGACAGTGCATGCCTTTATATGCTTCAAATAAAAACGGGTTTCCTCCAGCGTTCATGATGGCATGATGAAATTGCTGATCTAAATGAGTAAAATCTAGTATTTTTTTGTTGGAAGCACCTGTGTTTGTGGAAAACATTTCATCTGTAAGCGCGGCCATTTCTTCCGTCACGCTTACATTATTTAAGCGGATAATATTCCGGACCGCATGCGTCTCCAGTAATATCCGGGCCTCCAACATTTTCGCCATATTTTCAGTATCTAATATGTCACTGACCCGATATCCCTTATTTGGTTCTAAGATGACTAAGTTCTCAGAGTTCAGACGAGATAATGCTTCTCTGAGAGGTATGGCGCTAATGTTGATTTCCCGGGTTAAATGGCTGATATTGATTTTTTGTCCCGGCGATAAATCCCATTCAAAAATCTTTTCTTTTAATAAATTGTAGACATATTCCGTTGTCTCCCCGCGTTCTTTTTCCTTTATCATCGAAATGCCCCTAACTTAAAAAAATTTCTATGAGAACGAGTGTTATTTCATATAGATGTAACAACTTAAATTATTACTGAAGTAACTTTCTTATTGTTGCCCTTATCAATAAGATAAGGCGAAACCATATTGATATCAAGAATAGAGAGTTTATAAGGTGACCTATAGTTTGCTGGATAGCTAAAAAAAAATATCCTCATTACTGATAATTATATATTAAATTTGTGAGTTTTGTACAAAATTATATATAAAATAATTCAAATTAACATGAATTAATTAATCTATCAATATTATTTAAATCAATAAACCCTTTATTGTTAAGGTTTTGTTCAGAAAAACAGAATATTTTTAATTTTAAATATTTACATAATCATATATTATGTGATATATTTTCGGAAATGATTACATACTATTTTGAGCAGGATTCTATAAACAACAATTAAAGAGTATGGATGGGCAGGCAAAATCTTAAGTTTAAAATGGAAGCGCTTTATGCTTGCCTTTTTCTTGATTGAAATTTATTGAATTAGCAGAAATAACTGTGAAGTGAAAAAATGTGATCGTTATTTTTCAAAGGAGGAATCTTCAATGAGCACATCGCTAAGTAGAAGAAATGCATTTTATGGCCATTTCATAAATGGGCAATGGATATCCGATCAACATACAATCGCTGTTATGAACAAATATAACAAAGAAGAAATTGCCCGGATTGGCAGGGCATCCCGCGAAATTGTTTCTGATGCGGTGACCAATGCATTGGAAACCTTTAATACGAGAAAGCTAGATTTCGATCAACGCTACGAGATTTTAATGCGTGCAGCGGATATCGCGAAAGAAAGAAAAGAAGAGCTGGCGATGATTCTGGTTCAGGAAGTCGGTAAAGTATTGAAGGATGCCAGGGGGGAAATCGATAGAGGAATTCAAACGATGATTGCATCAGCGGAAGAAGCAAAACGGATTGCCGGTACAGGCGTTCCTTTGGGGCAGTCTGGAAACGACAATAAGATGGCTTTCACCATCCGGGTTCCTGTTGGAGTTATCGGTGCGATCACCCCGTTTAACTTCCCGTTCAATCTCACCATCCACAAGGTTGCTCCTGCGTTGGCAGCGGGAAATACAATCGTGTTGAAGCCGGCTGAAATGACGCCGCTCATTGCATGTAAGATAGCAGAAATCTTTTCCGAAGCTGGATTGCCTGCAGGTTTTCTGAATGTGGTCAACGGGTTTGGGCAGGAAACAGGTCAATACCTTTTGGAGGATGAACGAATTGCGATGTTCACTTTTACAGGGAGTCCCAGCGTAGGACGGCACATTAAGAGCAGTACGGGAATTCGTAAGGTTACCTTGGAATTAGGGAATAACTCCCCAAATATCATTCACAAGGATGTCCCTGATTTAGACAGAGCAGTTGAGCTCTGTGTCACGCGGGGGTATGTGAATGCAGGGCAAGCCTGCATCTCTGTGCAGCGCATCTACGTTCATAGTGATATCTGCGATGTGTTTGTGGAGAAGGCAGTCATGGTGGCACAGGGCTTGAAGGTCGGAAATCCTGCAGATTCTTCCACGGACATTGGTCCTATGATTTCCGAGAAGGAAGCAAGGCGTGCGGAAGAATGGATTCAGGAGGCTGAGCGTCTAGGTGCCAAAGTGCTATATGGAGGGAAAAGGAGGGATTCGATTCTAGAACCTACTATATTAATAGATGTGAAACCGGAAATGAAGGTAGTCTGCCAGGAAGTGTTCGCGCCGGTGATCAGCATCATTCCTTTCGATAGCATCGAGGAGGCTTTCCGTCAGGCCAATGATACGAAGTTCGGCTTACAAGTTGGTTTATTTACATCCGATATCACTTTAGCCATGCGGGCAACACAGGAACTTCATTTTGGCGGTGTGATCATCAATGATGTTTCTACATACCGTGCCGACATCATGCCGTATGGCGGCGTGAAGGACAGCGGAATTGGCAAAGAAGGGCCGCATTATGCCATGCAAGAGATGACAGACGAAAAACTTGTCGTCATCAATCTATAGACTTTGGAGGTAAGGGATATGAGAAATACATGGGATTTTTATTCTACCGAAAGAATCGTATTTGGAAACGGGGCGATCGGGCAATTGGATTCAATCCTGCAAAGGTTAAAGGCGAAAAACATCTTGCTCGTTACTGACCCAGGTATCAAAAATGCAGGAATCGTAGACAGAATTTCATCGTTGTTGGAACATGCAAATTACGAAACAGTTATCTATGACCAGGTCGTACCCGAGCCTCCGGTAGATTCGGCGATGGACTGTTATAAGTTTGCTAAATCTCAAATGGATATTGATGCAGTAATTGGCCTTGGCGGAGGAAGCAGTATTGATATGGCGAAGATTGTCGCTTTGCTGGTCGCGCATGGCGGACATCCCCTGGACTATTATGGCGGAGAAAACCAGGTTCCTGGACCAATCGCCCCTCTAGTAGCGATTCCGACGACTGCAGGAACCGGTTCAGAAGTGACATCTGTAGCGGTGTTGACCGATGTGGAAAATAACCTGAAAGTTGGTATCTCGGATAATTACCTAAGACCAACCGTTGCTCTGCTTGATCCAGAATTAACGGTAGGGCTTCCCGCTTATGTAACAGCTTGTTCCGGAATTGATGCTTTGTCACATGCGATAGAGGCATACACAGCCAAACCTTCTGCATATATCCAGGCAGAAGGAAACATTTTATTCCAAGGTTCAATCCCCATAAGCGATGCACTCGCCTACAGAGCTATTGAATTGATTGCAAAAAACCTGCCGCTTGCGGTGCAGCAAGGGAGCAATCTCGAGGCACGTTCCAATATGCTAATGGGCAGCCTGCTTGCTGGAATGTCCTTTTCAAATGCAGGTACTGCAGCAGCCCATGCATTGGCTTACCCAATTGGAGGGCTTGTGAAGTCGCCGCATGGAGAGGTGACCGGGCTCTTGCTTCCATATGTCATGGAATATAATGCAGTTGTAGAAACAGAAAAAATGGTGAGGATTTCCCAGGCATTCAATGTTAACTCGGATGGCCTCTCCGATAAGGAAGCCGCTTTGGCTGCTTCAAAAGCTGTGCTTACCCTGCTTGGGGAAATTGGACTGCCTACAAAGCTGACGGAGATTGGGATCAAAGAAGAGGATATTCCCGAAATTGCTGAGAAGACCCTCCAAATCGATCGCCTGATTCGGAATAACCCAAGAATGCCTACCCAGCACAGTTTAGAAGAATTACTTAGAAAAGCTTTATAGATTGCATGTAAAGGAATGGTGTCCCTGGAAGGTTAAGCATCATAACCATTCATGATGGATAAGCATACCGGGGCGGAAAGGTTTTCACCATCTAATAGAATATAAATGGAGAGGAAGATGAAAATGTCTCTTATGCCTTTTACATATAGTATGCCGACACGGGTGGAGTGCGGTAACGGAATATCTGGAAAAACAGGGGAGCTAATTAAGGATTTAGGTGTATCGAGTGTGCTGATCGTAACAGATAAAGGGGTTAGAGGAGCTGGTCTCTTACAAGGCATTGAACAATCCCTTGCTTCGGCAAACCTTTTTTTTGAGATTTACGATGAGGTAGAACCTAATCCATCAGCTCAAACAATCCAACAGGGGACAGTGTATCTTAAGCAACAAAAGATGGAGGCGGTTCTGGCTGTAGGTGGAGGAAGCAGCATTGACACAGCCAAGGGCATTGCGGCAATGGCTACTAATCCCGGCCATATCCTGGATTATGAAGGAGTTGGAAAGATTTCCAATCCTCCGCTCCCGATCATAGCAATCCCGACTACGGCTGGAACTGGCAGTGAAGCTACTAATTCGACAGTGGTAACGAATAAGGACACCTCTTTTAAATTAGGTGTACTTAGTTCACTTTTGTTTCCAAAGCTAGCTATATTGGATCCTGCCCTTACATTAAATTTGCCTCAAGAGATTACTGCAGCGACTGGTATGGATGCTCTGACTCATGCAATTGAATCTTATACCTCCAAATCTGCCAACCCTGTCAGCAAGGCTTTCGCGATGCAGGCCATGAAGATGATCGGTGAAAATTTAACACGATCGTACTTTGTAGGAACGGACATGGAAAGCAGGGAAAACATGCTTGTAGCCTCCCTGTTAGCTGGTGCAGCCTTTTCGCAATCCCGACTGGGTAATGTACACGCCATTTCCCATACATTTGGAGGAGTTTTTAATATCCCGCATGGCATCGCAAATGCAGCACTATTGCCATTCGTCATGAGATTCAACCTGCCGGCATGCGAGGATCAGTATAGAGAAATTGCAATAGCTTTAGGAAGGGATGTAAGCGGTTTATCCAATGCGCAAGCAGCCGAGAAAGCAATCGAAACCATCATCGAAATGAATCGGAGCATGAATATTCCTCTTAATATTAAAGAGCTTGGAGTCTCATTGGACGTTTTGCCGAAATTAGTGGAAGATTCCATGCGAAGCGGTAACGTGGTCGTTAATCCAAGGCTGACGAAGGCATCGGATATCCAAATGATTATAGAGAAGGCTTATGAGGGGGACTTTGAAGGTTTTAATTATGGTAATCGAAATACAAGCAGTGCCAAAAGTTCAGAAACGGCCATCGTGAATGTATAAAAACCATTCAATTAGAAAATCACCTGGAATTTCAGGAGATTTCAAATCAGTTTCCCCTTTTTAACTTTTTTCGGACACATGGATTTCCCGCAGCATTTTTTCTACCTGAATATAATTATCTAATGAGGTGACGTATGAAAAAGACCAATGGAAGATGGCTTGTAGTGGTACTCCTTTTCGTCGCAACAACAATCAATTATATGGATAGGGCAATTCTTGGCATTGCAGGACCCTCGATGATGAAGGATCTTTCGCTTTCGGCAGTAGAATTCGGGATATTGGGGTCAGCGTTCTTTTGGTCGTATGCCTTAATGCAGATCCCGGTCGGGGTAATCGTTGATAAATTGGGGGCACGCTTAACGTATTCGATTGCCATCGTTTGGTGGTCGCTCTGTACGGTGTTTACTGGAATGGGGCGTTCGCTTGGCGGACTAATCGGTATTCGCGTTTTAATGGGAATCGGAGAGGCTCCAGCGTTTCCAACCAATACGCGCGTTATTTCGGACTGGCTGCCGTCACACGAACGGGGCATTGCAAACGGGATTTTTAATTCTGGTACAGCTATCGGGATTGGCATAACGACACCCATTTTAGCATGGATCATCCAGGCTTGGGGATGGCAAGCATCCTTTGTGGTAATTGGATCCATCGGTTTTGTATGGCTGGCATTCTGGTTATTCTTTTTCAAAAACCATCCAGAGCAAAGTAAGATTGCAAACGAGGCCGAAGTAGCCTATATCAAAGAGGAGCAAACTCAAACCGAAAAAGCGAAGACACTAAACTTCTCACCATTTAAATTCTTTAAATTCAGAAGTGTTTACCCTATGTTATACGGCTTGTTTGCCCATAATTATCTTACGTATTTAATGATGACCTGGCTTCCCACTTATCTTGTAGTCGAAAGGGAAATGACTCTTTTAAAAGCCGGTTTTTTTACGATGCTACCTTGGATCATGTCCTTTCTGGGAAATATTTTGGGAGGTGTGTTGTCGGATTTCTTAATTAAAAGAGGTTGGAATTCCATCAAAGCAAGAAAAACTATTTTAACCATCGGAATGCTTTTTCCATTAGCCATAATACCGACTATCTATACAGACAGTGCCATAATGGCACTTACGTATATCTCAATAGCAATCGGCGGTGAAGGATTGGCTGCCGGTATTCTCTGGGCCACTGTTTCGGATGTTGCTCCAAAGGGTGCGGAAGGAAAGCTTGCAGGGCTGCAAAACTTCGTGGGGAACCTCGCTGGCTGGATTGCCCCAGTAGCAACAGGGATCTTAATAGCGAAATTCAATAATTTCAATATAGCCCTGATCATACCTGTAGTCATTTGCCTAATTGCTGCTGTGGGGTATACATTCGTTCTTAAAAATGAAAGGATTTCGATTAACACGGACATTGACGGGGGAACAAAAGTTTCAGGGCTATAATCTTTTTGTGTATATAATGAATCGCTTTGCAAATCCAACGAAAAAAGGAGACATATTCATGCTAAAAACTAGTGGATTGGTCAATTTAACTGAACTGAAAATGTATGTAAACGGTGAATGGACTGCAGCACATAACGGAGAAACTTTACCAGTAACAAATCCATCAACAGGGAAAGTTGTGGCAAGGATTCCAAGTGGAGGACGCCAAGAAACGCATGCCGCAATTACAGCTGCTGAGGAAGCGTTTAAAACCTGGTCAAAACTGACGGCACAGGAACGCAGTAAATATCTTAAGAAATTGCATGACCTTATGCATGAATATAAAGATGAATTAGCAGAAATCATGAGTATGGAAATGGGCAAGCCCTTAATGGAAGCCCGGGGTGAAGTGGATTTTGCTGCAAGCTACCTGGAATGGTTTGCTGAAGAGGGCCGCCGGATTTATGGGGAAACGATCCCTGCTTCTGCCGCAAATAAAAGGCTATCGGTGATTCGCCAGCCGATTGGAGTGGTTGCTTCCATTACCCCTTGGAATTTCCCGTTGGCTATGATGACGCGGAAAGTGGGACCGGCCATGGCCGCTGGATGTACAGTCATTGTCAAGCCTGCAAAACAATCTCCTATTAGTGCGTTAGCGTTTGGTAAATTGGTGGAAATGGCGGGAGTGCCTGCTGGAGTGGTCAGTATCGTAACAGGGAGTGCCGGACCTATCTCGGATGAAATTTTTGAAAATCCGGTAGTAAGGAAAATATCTTTTACCGGATCTACTGAAGTAGGAAAATTGCTGGTTACCAAGTCAGCCCCGCAGCTCAAGAGACTTTCCCTTGAACTTGGAGGACACGCGCCCTTCATCGTTTTTGAAGATGCTGATTTGGAAGCCGCAGCAGTTGGTGCCGTTGCAAGCAAATTCAGGAACACCGGACAAACGTGCGTATGCGCAAATCGAATTTATGTCCACCGTTCTGTCATCAATGATTTCTCTTTACTTTTTGTTGAAAAAGTAAAAGCTCTAAAAGTCGGAAATAGCATCGATCCAACCGTTGAAGTCGGGCCGCTTGTCAGCAGTGATGGCCTGGAAAAGGTAGAGGAACATGTACAAGATGCCTTGGAAAAAGGTGCCAGACTTCTTTGTGGCGGACAAAGAGTTGAAGGGGAATTGGCTGATGGATTATTCTATGAACCGACCGTACTAGGTGGAGTGAACAAGGATATGCTCATCACATACCAGGAAACATTTGGACCGGTCGCGCCAATCATTCCGTTTGATACAGAAGAAGAGGTGATCGAGCTTGCCAACAATACAGAGTACGGGCTGGCCGCTTATTTTTACACACAGAATATAAGCAGGGGAGTCAGAGTATCCGAAGCTCTGGAGTTTGGCATCATTGGGTACAACGACGCCATTCCCACCGTTGCACAAGCCCCATTTGGCGGCATGAAAGAAAGCGGCATGGGAAGGGAAGGCGGCCATCAAGGCCTTGAAGAATATTTAGAAGAAAAATATATATCGATGGGTTTTTAAAATAGGGCAAGAAAAGGCTTAAGGTGAAGTAGAATCCTTAAGTCTTTCCTTATTTACCTCATAAAAAGTCTAAATACGAATATGTGGTTGTGGCTTTAAAAAACATATCTCAGACGTCATATTTTACCTAGTTTGATATTTGTATAAATCAAAAGCAAAGGGGGAAAATGAAATAAGAAATAATGAAATTTGAAAGGGAAGATGAGAAATCACGAATCCAATAATAGTAGAAATAAATGAGGCTTTTAAAGATGCAGAAGACTTTTTCATAGAACCGTTTATTTTGGATGGTGAAGCAGTCCTTTTACTTGGTTTACATTCAATAGTTAACCTTATAAAAACAAAAGAAATATTAAAAAAAGATATGGATACCAGTGAAGCGATTCATTCAGTAAAAGTAAAAAGAACTCTTTTCAAGAGAAAATGTGTTGAAATAAATAGTGAAGAAGCAATAGAGTCTATTCTTCAGGGTAAACTCATTGTTTATTCAAAAGAAAAAAATATAATGTTGCAATTTGAACCACATCCTAAAGAATTGACTCGATCAATTGAACCGCCTGCTAATGAAAACGTATTACAAGGTCCTTTAGATTCTTTTATTGAAGATATGTCAACAAATATAGGAATAGTGAGAAAAAAAGTTTCCACTGCTCAGCTCTCAGTTAAAACCTATACGGTAGGAAGTGATCAAAAAAAGAATTTATCAATAGTTTATTTGAATGACCGAGCAGATAAAAGTATGATCAAAAAGATCATTTCACATATTGAAATGAATCAACACACAAATATTATCTACCTTCAGCATCTTTATCGTTTTATGGGTATGCGGAAATGGGAGGTTATCCCTCAGTTTAATAACACAGAAATGCCATTGGAAGCAGTAGATGGTTTAAACAAAGGTAAGGTCATTCTATTCGTTGACGGTTATCCCTTTGCGCTTATCCTGCCACATTTATTATGGGATATGTTTGTCCAGGCGAATGACCGTAACTATGCTTACCCAATTATGGGCGCCATCCGATTTTTACGTGTTCTTGGTGCTTTGATTACCCTTATATTCCCAGCTATCTATGTGGCCCTTGTTGCTGTAAATCCTGAGATATTAAAAATTGAACTGGCTCTATCGATCGCTCAGAGCAGGGAGGGAATACCCTATCCCCCTTTTGTTGAAATTACAATTATGCTCCTTATTATAGAGTTAATTATTGAAGCGAGTATAAGGCTTCCGCTCAGTATCGGGCCAACGGTAACAATGGTAGGGGGAATTGTCATTGGACAAGCAGTAGTAGACGCAAAGCTGGTTAGCAACCTTTTAATTATCATTGTAGCAGCAACCTCAATTGCGAATTCAACCGTTGTAGGGTTTCAAAATGCCTTAATCCTGCGTTTACTTAAATATGTAGTTGTTATTTTTGCTTCAATCTATGGCGTGTTGGGCATATTATCCGGTCTGGTATTCATAAGCGCTTACTTTGCAAGTCGAGAGATTTTTGGAATTCCATACACCAGTTTAGCTAAGAGGAGAGGGGAAATTGGATAAAAGCCTTCAGGTTATATGCATGGGGTTAATGTCTCATTTTGGTCTTATTTTTTTCATTTATCCAGAAAGAATTATTGCCAGCACACACAAAGGTCACTGGGAACCAATTTTAATTCAATGTGTCATATTTATTCTGTTTTTATCGCTTTACCTAAAGGGGCTTTCTTATTTTCCCGAACAGAATATTATTAGTATTTTAAAGATATTAGGTAAAGCTTTTTCTTTCACATTACTTTTTCCTGTTCTTCTTTACTTAGTCATAACTACTATTGAACTTGTTAGTGCCTATGCAGAAGTAACCAACATTATCTTTTTGGCAAATACTCCTACATGGGCAATTATTACATTAATGAGCGTTATTTCAACTTATATCGCCATAAAAGGAATAGAAACCATCTTACGTACAGCCTTATTAATATTCTGTATCTTTTTCCCGTTAATCTTACTTATGCTTTTGATTTGCTTTCAAGACATTGATTGGCATAATGCCTTTCCGATTATGGATACCGACTTTTCTTTTTTTCGACAACCTCCCTATTATACAAGTTTTTTTTCTTTCGCCATTGTTTTTTCATTTTTAGGTTTTCTTCCTAAAAAAATATCGTATAACTCTAAAAAAATCATGTTAGCAGTCTTTTTTCTTATTCCATTTTTTTTCTTATCCGTTTATTTACCTCTTTTAACCTTTGGAAATGAAACGGCTAGTACGCTGCTTTTTCCCTTTATAGCCACATTGGATAAAGTTCAGCTTCAATGGCTTATATTTGACAGGGCTACCTTGTTTTTTGCGTTAAGCCTAGTTACCTTTATCATGTTGCTCACTTCCTTACTTTTATGGCAGTCCTCAATAATAATGAATCAATATTTCCCGAGATTAAAGCAAAAATATCATATTGTAGCCTTATCTGTTAGCATTTTTATCATTTGCTTATGTATTCCTAGTTGGCAAGAGACTGAAAAGTTGCTATGGTGGAATACTGCTTTCCGTTTTTATATTTTAATCGTACTCCCTTTAATTATATTCCTCATCGGTGTAAGGAGAAAAAGACTATCATGAGAAGTATTATAATTTGTTCTAAACTAGTACTTAGTCTATGTATATTAATGCCATTAAGTGGTTGCTGGGATATTAAAGACATTAATCATCGAGCCTTTCCGATTGCAATGGGAATTACTAAAGAAGGAGAAAAATTCAAAGTCTTACTTCAAATTCCTATCTCTTCAGAGGGTGTTCAGAAACAGACAATTGTCAAAGGAACAGGATTAACCATTTTAAAGGCTGTAGAGGACATTAGAACTAATATGGAAAGCGGTGTAGACTTATTGCACATAAGGGTAATCATATTTGATCGAAAATTAGTAGAAGAAGGAGGGATGGAAGAACCGATTAACACGTTTATGAGAATTCGTGAAATATCTTCAAAAACAATAATCGCAATATGTGATGATAATATAGATACTTTTTTCTTAACACTCAAAAAAAATCTAGAAAAAGGGATAAATCTTTATGAATTTTTTGAGAAATATGCAGGTTGGACTCCACAAATATCTTTAACACGTCTATGGCATGTTTATCGGGCTCTTAATTCCTACACTCAAAATGTAGCAATTCCTATGGTCAGATCAGGGGAAAATACGCCAGTTACATATGCAGGTTCTGCAGTGATGAACAAAGGAAAAATCGTTTCTAAAATGGATCCTAAAGAAACCCTCCTTTTTAATGCCTTTCATGGGAACAGTATGAAGGGAAGGGTAGAAGTAATGGAACATGCAACCATCATGATTGTTGGAAATACAGGTTTTCATAAAGGAGAATTAAGAAATCATATTCCATATATGTTCTCAACGATTCGTTTAGATGTAGTTATTCAAGAGAGAAGAGGAAAAGTTTCCAATGCAATAATAAAAAAAGAGCTGGAAAAGGTGATGGCAAAGCGTTTTGATGGAATGCTGAAACGATTTCAAAAGCACGAAACAGATGTCTTTGGTTTGGGGCAATACTACAGAAATAAAATTCCTTATGAGGAATTGAAGGACTGGCGAAAGAAATATTATCCCAATCTAGAAATGAAGCTTACCATTCATACTACAATACAAAACGAGGGAAATATAAAGACTAATAATTGACAAATAGATATTGGATATCATATAAAAAAATGGATAGGCTTTACTTTTAAAATGATCATTATCAAGAGCCCCATGCATCATTGTGCACTTTTTGAAGTGGAAATACTACAGTTCATGCTCTACTTCAGATAGTTTATATTTTTAATCTTTTAAGAAATAGTGAATACTTTAGTACTTGTTAATTATTAGGTACTTTGGGAAACTTCCCAATAAACACATGAAATCAAGAAAGGACATCCAGACTTTTTAACACCTACTCATTTTACAGTTTTATTAGTTTAACCTTGGTTGCAAGTATTCTACCCGAGCTTTCTATAATTGTGCTTCTATGAATGAGAATACTAATATTGAGAAAAGGGGCTGTCTAATAGTCCCTAAAATAAAACAGGAGAAGAAAAACGATTCGTTTTTCTTCTCCTGTTTTTCTAGTTTTATAATTATTCATTAAATCTGAGTATATATCTATCGGTGAACTGGCTCGAATAACTGATTTGAGATACGGTACATTAAAATATTATACCGAATCTAATTTAATTCCATTTGAACAATTAGATGAAAACTTAACACGTCGTTACCCTCGAGAAGCAGCAGTGGAAAGAGTTGAGACTATTAAAAGCTTAAAGAAATCTGGTTTATCCATTGCTGAGATTAGAAAGAAAATACCGAAACAAAGTTAACAAAATATAACTTTTAGAGTATCGATTTGATCAAAAAAAGGATTACTACCTTAGAATCATTACGTCCGTTGAACAACCTTTATAGAAAAAAGTACCGGTTACACCCTTACCGTGGTGAGAACCCGGTTATTTTTTACACAAATCTCCTTAGCGTTTTAAATTCGCTTTTTGCTGGTGGTGCTCGCTTAATGAACTAACGGGGCAAGATAGTTCTACAAGCACAGTGTTTTCGAACTATGAAGAACTTCTAAAGGAATTTTTTGAAACTTGTTGAATTTCTTTAGGTAAGGTTCAATGAAAGGTGGATAACAATGAAAATAGCTAGTTCTCCTATCAATAGTAAAATAAACAATGTTTTTATTCATGTTAAAGATTTAAAGAAATCAGTTGAATGGTATTGCAATCTCCTTGGAATCTCGCGAAATAATGACTCTGTAGAATCACCTGTTTACAATATTCCTGTAACAAGTGAAACTGGATTAACTTTAGATGACCATACGTTTGATCCTAATTTTATATTTAAGCCATCCAATAATGTCTTATTTAATTTCTATGCAAAAGATATAGACGAAGCTTACCAATTTATCAAGAGTAATAACATAGCCATTGTTAAAGAAATAGAACGTATTGGAAATTTTGCTTATTTTAACTTTTTAGACCCAGATGGTAATGTACTTATGATTTGTAATGCTTAATGTTCTTAGGGAGTAGCAGGCTCACTACTCCCTTTACTTAAGTTTTTTTCGCACTTCCTTTTAACTTCACAGTTTGTGTCAACTCTACAATAAGGCAGGTTGCTGAAGCTGCCTTTTCTTATGGCAGGAGACAGATTTATTTTCTAACCAGGCTGCTGGACGGGAGCAAATCATAAAAGTTTTTATGTTAATTCTAAAATTGACTGCAAACGTAAATTCAGACGCTCTCATTCCCCGTCTTTGAAGAGCCAGTGGAAGTTTGAATCACTTTATCGAAACTCCCATGTTTCTCGGACTAATAAACCCACAGCATCCATCACGATAGAAAAACTTATCAAGAACCAGGCACTACAAAAAAATTTCATCATATATAGGTGATATCCGTTCGGATTTGATGAGGAGGATATCATGCAACCTATGTTACCTATGGAAAAATATTTTGGGCAGTTTGAACTGGTGCATGCTTTTTATGGGGCTATGCCTACGGGTGTCAGCGTTTCCGAAACCGGTCGTATTTTTGTATGCTTTCCGAAATGGGGAGACGACGTTCAATTTACTGTGGCAGAAATTGTTGAGGGTGAATTGCAGCCTTATCCCAGTGTAGAAACCAATTTAGTTAATACTGGGAATATTACGATGTCTTTCGTCAGTGTCCAAAGTATCGTTGCTGATGGAAGAGGAACACTTTGGGTACTAGATACAGGAGCACCAAATTTTTCTGAACCTATTCAAGGGGGAGCAAAATTAGTTGCTGTTGATTTAAGCACGAATACAATAAGGAGAGTATATACCTTTACAGAAGAGGTTGTCTTGCCAACAACTTATCTGAATGATGTCCGTTTGGATTTTCGGGTTGGAAGAGCAGGCTATGCATATATAACGGATTCTTCTTCCAGAGGGCCAGGGGCTATTATCGTCGTAGATTTAGAAAATGGGAACGCGTTTAGACGGTTAAATGGGGCAATATCAACTTCACCTGATCCCTATTTTTTACCGAAAGTAGAAGGTGAAATTTTGATGAATCGAAACCCGGACGGCTCGACCTTCCCATTTAGATTGGCTTCCGATAGTTTAGCGATTTCTCCTGATGGAAAGGTTTTATTTTATGCTCCGCTAACCAGCCGTCAGCTGTTCTCGATCTCAACAGAAGCCCTAAGAGACAGAATGATACAGGACCTGAATTTATCCCAATATGTGCAGTATTTGGGGGAAAAAGGTGCGTCTGATGGAATGATCACCAGCGCAAAAGGAATCGTTTATGCGGGAGACTATGAAAACAATAGTATCCGGAAGATATTGCCGAATGGCGCAATGGAAACCATCGCACATGACCCGAGAATTTTATGGCCGGATACTTTTTCGATTGGCCCCGATCAATACTTATATGTCATTGTGAATCAATTACATCGTCAGGCGAGATTTCATTATGGAAGAGACCTCCGGGAAAAACCATATAGTTTACTTCGTATGAGAATTGATGAATTCCCCGCTCCTACCTTTTCATAGTAATCGTAAACGAAGGTAGCTATCCCCCACCAGGGAGCTGCCTTTTTTGTCAGATATTCCAGCAAGTGTCCTATAATAAAGAGGTGACTTAACTCAAATTGAAAAGCCTGCTTCATCTTAGACTTTAAAATATAAATAAAGCACCATAGGCATGTAGCTACATAAGTATCAACTTACGGTAAGAGGAAAAGTTTTGATCAAAACTAGGAGGTAATCATGGGAAGATTAGTTCACCTCGAAATTCATGTGGATGACATGGAACGGGCAAAGAAATATTACAAAAGCGGACGCCCAAAGGGCACAAGGTACGACAGGAGCGGAAATCATCAGGTTAAAAGGGGTAGCAGAAGCAGAAGCCAAGCAGAAGATAGCTGAAGCATTTGAACAGTTCGGGCAAGCCGTCGTAATGGACATGATTTTGAAAATGCTGCCGGAATATGCAAAACAAGTGGCAAGCCCGCTTAGTAATATAGACAAGATCACTGTAGTGGACACAGGCGGAAGCGGTGCGAATGGCGGAGCTAATAAAGTGACTGGATATGCAACGGATTTAATGGCATCTTTGCAGGAGTCATTAAAAGCATCTTCGGGAATTGATGTCAAAGACTTGCGTGAGAATTTCACAGGAAAACGAAATTTACCATTCACCACCATCAGCCAGGAGAATGTCGAAGCAAGCATGAATATGGCAGCAAGCAAGGAAGAGTAACAGGGGAAAATTTAAGGGAGGTAAGAGCTACTTGTATGCTCTTACCTTTTTTGAATAGTTGGGCTTATAAAAGGCATGATCAGTTTATCTAACAAATATGTACGTTATACTCGGTTTTTAAGTAATTCACCATCCTTTGTTTTTGTTGGGGATAATGAAAGCAATTAAAGTAAATTATTTGTCAAAGTCAAAAGCCAGTTATAGTCCTCGAAAAAATCCATAGCAATAATAAAGGTGAAACTAAATTAGATTGTTTTATGGGTTCAAGATCAACAGGACAGGCTGCTATAAATTTAAACTGGAGCTTCAGTGGTTTTGAATTAGATAATTCCTATTTAAAAAAGTTTTGAAAGCCTTGCATAATGATACCTTAAGCTAAATAGGTTTTTGCTTTATACCTCCTGAAGACACGGGGTACCCATCTTATATTATGTTTGTATGTCTCATTTTTATCTTTGGTTCATTCACAGTTAGTCATGGCTATGTTACTTGCGACTTAGGAAGCGTTATGATTTAATTTGCAACCTAAAATTTCCAAAAACAGCCCGCCCTTTAAAGTTTGAGCTGTTTTTGGATTTCTGTGAAGTAGTATTGGAGTTGGATAAGCTTGTATGTTTTATTACATATTTCATATAGGATTTTCACTAGACTTAGAACTTAGAAATAGTGAAAAATTATGCACAAGGCGCTGGCCGATAAAAAGAAGAGAGCATCTGTAAACTACACAGATGCCCTCCTGATTTTTTCTCCAAGATCGATTATTAATCTCTTAATTCTGTACAATGAAGTATTTAATCTACCGGACGATCATCAAAATCATAGTCTACCGTGCCAGGAGCTACACGTGCATTTGTTAATGCCGGAGTTTCCGGACGGGCAATTTGATACACACTGGCACCGACAATTTCAGCTGCTTGCTGCAATTTTTCTTTCGATATCTTATCCAGTGTATCTGTAGGCTGGTGATACCAAGGCTCTACAGGGGAATGGATAAACAAGGCGGATGGAATGCCAAGCTCATGGAATGGTTGGTGGTCACTCCTGCCCAGCTGTCCATAAGGAATCGCAACATCCATCGTTCTGGCCCCTGCTGAGGAACCCAGGTCCGTCACAAGGTTTTTCATTCCATCAATGGTATACATAATCAAACCACCTGCAGGATTATCCTCGCCAGCATCACGTCCGCCTATCATATCCATTTGGAAGTGAGCCACCATGCGGTCTACATCCTCTTTGGGAAGGGAATCAGCATAGAAGGATGATCCAACGAGCCCTCTTTCCTCAGATCCGAACGTGAGGAAGCGAATTTCAGTGTCAATTGGCGTTTTGGCCAGGATCCTTGCCAGTTCCAGAACAGCTGATACACCAGAAGCATCATCGTTTGCACCAGGGCCTCCCGGGACAGAATCATGATGGGCTCCAACAGTCACGATTTGACCATTATCCTTATTGGCTTTTGGTTTTAGGGAAGCGATGACATTGTAGGATGTCTTTTCGATCCTTTCAGCTTTTCCCACTTCCAGAGTGGACGTGATTTGTTTAGTTTTAAGCTGTTCGACCAACTCTAACCCTTGGGCTTGGGTAATGGCTACAGCAGGTATATTTTGCCCCGCTGATACTTGTCCGAAATTATTTCCTGATGGTGAGTTGTTGTACATTAAAACGCCAACCGCTCCTTTATTTAGGACATTCTGAACCTTTTCAACAAAGGTAATGTCCCCACGTTCAACTAGTGCAATTTTCCCGGATACATTTTCTCCAACTTCCTCTGGCTTTGCTTTTCCAACATTAACAAGTTCGGCCGTTACCTTTCCGCTGATACTGCCGCTAAGGGCACGCGGTGTTCCTCCTAAATCACTGTCACCAATTTTCACTTTTACATTTTGCACCGTATCATAGATGGGAAAAGGCTGAACCCTTGTTTCGAAACCAAGACTCTTAAACTGACTTTCTATGTATTTGACTGCACGGAGCTCCCCTTCTGTACCAGCAGCTCTCGGTTGCTCTGATAGATAGGCAATCGTATTATACATATTGTCCGCACTAATTTTTTTGATAACTTTGTTATCAAAAGCTGTGTCAGACTGGGCATTTATTGCTCCGCTAGTTTGTGCAAATACTGTACCAGTTGATAGAACCATACCCGCAGCTAATAGTACTGTTAGTGATTTTCTATACATATAATCCCTCCTTCTTCATAATCTTCCTAATTATGTATTTAACTGAATAGTTTGTAAATGAGTCATTAGTCTTTAAATTCCGAATATCAATCGGTATCTGACACCCGCTCTCCCTTAAGATTATGCCGCAAAGAAAAAGCGATCCTTCTTAATGAAGAATCCATCATGTATTGAAGCCGTCAATATATTGTATTGTAAAAAAATGATCAAACATTCAAATCTATCAACCTCATTTTAATCTAACTTTTGAAAAGCAATACCGTTTAGTCCCAATGACAATTTGAAAAAGATAGGGAAACCAATTCTTTCTGGACTAACGATCTTGGAATGACTTCGGATAAACTTTAGAAATCAGTCCGTATTGTCGATAAGGGAGTCCGCCGACAAAACGGGGATATTATACGTTAAGTAATTTTCAGTCTAAAAAGTCGATTTACTTAATATTCATTTTTTATTATTGATTTTACGATTTCCTAAAATATTCTAATGTTCAAACCTTCACAAATTGTTCACAACAACAATGAAAACGCTTACGATTTTCATTGTATAATAAATATATCCTAATCGATTTCATAGTTTTGCACCAATTATCATACAATTTTAGTAAATAATTCAATAGACAGAAAGGAGATAATCAGGTGATCTTAAAATCGTTGAAAAAAAAGGGCATAACGACCATCATTTATTATAAAGAAGGAGTATTAAAAACATGTAAGGGTCAATTGCATAAACTTAACCTTAATGAACAAACCCTTTCCTTAAAGGATGAAAATCAAAAGATTTTCTCTATTCGTTTATCTCGTATTATGGAAATATATTAATTTAATTGCTTTCATTTAATATATTAACAATATATTTATTAATCCTGAATCTTTAGTATATTACTAGAGGTTCTTTTTTCATATATGGATAGCTTGTCAGTTTAGCATTCCTGTAGTTAGTAATTTTTCAGTTTTGAAAAAATAGGGCTCCTCATTTCCGGATTGATAAATATAGTTTTTATACTTTATAGATGGCAGTATCCTTCGTGTGGAATTCCTCAATATGGTGTTCGTAAGAAAGTTTGTGCCGATTAACTATAGAATGTATGGAGTGATTACATAAGAAATTAATATTTATAAGAGATAATTTTTCGGGTTTGTTTCCCCAGGAAATAATCGTCTTTAATATCAAGTTTTCTATAATTCCCCGAATCAAACCCCATTTACTTCACAAGAGCTGAGTAGTTGGGTTTCGTTATTATTTAAATTCCAATCACTAATCTAGTTCGTACAGCTTCAGTAATAATGGATGTCAGATTATTAATTTTGAGATTACTACGTTCAATATAAGTAAAAAAAGTCTAATTGCTTCCACTGAAGAATGGGAATTCCCCTAATAATAAACTATCAAAGAATCGTTAAAATTAACGATACGGCGAAGACGCTTAATTGTTTCATTAAACTTTAAAGTGGTAAATATATATTATGAAACTAGCAGGGAGGTATTAAAATGAGAGTTCTAGTAATAGGAACAGAGGACATGACCGGAGAGCACGTTGTAAAACAGCTGGCAGACAGGCACCATAACCCGGTAGCACTGGTGGGAGCAGAGAATAAAGTAGAGGAAATGGTTAAACTTGGAGCTCGAGATGTAGTTTCTTTGGAAAGAAGGGATTTTTCCAGTGCTTTTTCGGGCTGTGAAGCAGTAATCTACCTGAGTAGCGCCAGTCCCCGGACTGGGGAGGGCAAACCAATACTGGTTGACCATCAGTCAGTAATAGACTCTGTTGAGGCTGCTAAGAAACATGGGGTGAAGCGCTTTGTTCTGATGAACACCATGCGAGCAAAAGAAATGGAAAGCTTAGATTCTAGTACAAACGATGTCAAGTACCACTCAGAAGAGCTATTAAAACAGGAAAAGCTTACATATACGGTTATACGGACAAGTATGCCTGTGGATAAGCCGGGAATAGGTAAAGTTGAAGCTGGACCATCAATTGTGAATGGCAAAGGCGAGATACCAAAAGAGGATATTGCTTCTGTATTGGTCAAAGCGCTGGATACTGAAGAAGTATTTAATAAAACGTTCCATGTAACTTCTGGCGAAATTCTGATTGATGAAGCACTCCAAAGATTATAGATAACTCGAGTAACTTGCACAAAAATAAGAAGCAAAGGGTGATAAAATGTCCAAGTTAAAAAATTACCTTCCCACAGTTTTAAAAGGATCTGCGGTTTTAGGGACAGTTGCGGCCGCAGCGTACTTTTACCGAAAGGATGATACACAAAAACAACATTCAATCCTGAGGAATTTCCCCCTAATCGGCAGAATTAGATACATGACAGAGCTAATAGGACCTGAACTTAGGCAGTATTTATTTGAAAATAATAATGAAGGCACCCCTTTCTCAAGAAAGGAATTCGAGGATGTTGTAAAAGCAGGAAAATATAAGGAGCGTTTAATCGGATTTGGATCGGAACGTGACTTCAATGAGGCTGGATACTATATTCGAAATAGTATGTTTCCCAATCTCCGGGAAGAATTGAGAATAGATAATAGCCAAAAAATCAATACAAAGGTATATGAAGTAGATGAGGAAGGTCTATTGACCAGAAAGGAGAAGCGCGAAGATAGACAAATAGAACCGTACTTTTTACGAGACGAGGATGCTGTCATAATCGGAGGGGATACATGCCGGAATCCCTTTAAATTAAAGGGGCTCGTAGGACAGTCTGCAATGAGCTACGGGGCACTCGGTGAGAATGCCATCACTGCACTGTCGAGAGGATTAGGGCTTGCAGGAGGAACATGGATGAATACTGGTGAAGGTGGTCTTTCCAAATATCATCTCTCCGGAAATCCCGACATCATGATGCAAATCGGTCCGGGACTGTTTGGAGTAAGGACACCAGGTGGGGAGTTCTCCTGGGAAGAATTCAAGAAGAAAAGTGAAATCGAGCAAGTAAAGGCATTTGAAATTAAGCTGGCACAAGGTGCCAAAATCAGAGGTGGGCATATTGAAGGACAGAAGGTGACAGAAGAAATTGCCCAAATCCGCCTGGTAGAACCTGGCCAAACGATCAATAGCCCTAACAGGTTCTATGAATTCAAGAATTTTAATGAATTGTTCGAATTTGTGGAAAGAATGAGGGATGTAGGCGGAAAGCCTATCGGTATCAAAATTGTTGTGGGGGATCTTGATGCACTTGAGGAAATGACGAAAACCATGAGAGATACAGGTAAAGGGCCGGATTTTATCACGGTGGATGGCGGGGAAGGCGGAACTGGGGCAACCTATCAGGAGCTTGCAGATGCAGTCGGACTCCCAATTATGTCAGCCTTGCCACTTGTAGATGAGATGTTAAAAAAATATGGTATACGAAGCCGGGTCAAGCTGATTGCATCAGGCAAGCTGACTTCTCCAGATAAAGTGGCGGTCGCTTTAGCGATGGGGGCAGATTTAGTCAATATAGCCCGCGGTTTTATGATTAGCGTTGGCTGCATCATGGCTGAAATCTGCCATACAAATCATTGCCCTGCAGGAGTAGCCACAACTGATTCAAAGTTGCAGGAAGGTCTGGTTATTGAGGAAAAACAATACCGAGTCGCCAATTACGTGATTTCCCTCCGCGAGGGGCTATTTAACCTTGCAGCTGCCGCAGGTATAGATACTCCGACCAAATTTGAACGAAAACACATCGTTCACAAGGATGAATGGGGAAGAGTTTCCCCTGTCCGGGACATCACCCTCACTCCCGAAAAAGTGGAGAAGTTAAGAAATAAGGAAAAAGTGGAGAAATAGCTTGGCGGGATTTTTATTTTTAATATATAGAAGAAACTCGTCAAAAAGGTAAGCCTTTGCTCAATGCAGCAAAGGCTATTTAAGTGCGTCCGGCATTGGTGCAATCTATATCTCTCGAAACATGAAGGCAGTAGGAGTGTGAAGGGTGTCTGAATATTCAAATAAAATAGAGTAAAAGGTAAAATATCGAGGTTTCAAGGAAGGATTGTTTACAAATGGAAAATGAGCTCGTCTAGTAACATCTTCTGAGACCCGTGAGATAGTAAAAGTAACAGAAAGACCAGAAGTCATTTCATTTGCGGGGGGACTTCCTGTTTCAGAGCTGTTTCCTGTAGAAGCGCTTAAAGTTGCGTGCAATATTGTATTGAATGAAGAGGGAGCGGCATTTCTTCAATATATATGTGCGTGTGAATGACCCCGTGAACTATACCCGTTGATTTGGATGGGGCAAAAGGAGAGAGCCGAATCAGGCATTTCAAGAAACCGTATGGTGAAGTTGCTTTACAGCTTTAAGAAAATAAGCTTGTGGACGTTTCCCACAAACTTCTGATAGATGACTGGCAGGAAGTCATCCGTTTGGCAGGACAGAAAGTGGGCTGGAAAGTATTTAATCGATTTTTATTTGAGAATGGAATAAAGTTTATAGTTGAATGTTACTGTTTCAAACACAGGGGTCTTTATTAGTTATGAATAAAAATAAACAACCAAGGGAGAAACCTAATTGGTTGTTTATTTTTTATTTTCGCTCCTTTCGTAAAGATTGTTGTTTTTAAACGAAACTATTTAAGGTTGATTGGAGCGGAAGTGCGAGACTCCTGCGGGAGCAGCGGGACAGGTGAGACCCCACAGGCGTTTACGCCGAGGAGGCTCACCGCCCGCCCCGCGGAAAGCGAGCATCTGGAGGGGAAATCAACCACACCGCACTACTTGGTAAATAGCAACAAAGTATGCGAAAACAGCCTTTATTTTTTAGTAGCTTCCTTGGCCGATATAACCTTTTGTACAAACTTTCTGTCATTTTTGTACCCTATTCTGTCCAAGGTGAATGCAAAATACAATCACAGAAATTTTTATTTTTATATTCCGGTTTAAAATATTCAATAATATCTTCCTTCATATTGCCGAAAGTGGTTTCTGGCTTATGCTTAAAGCCCTCATAAAACGCTGGAATAATGTCCTTTTTGAAATTGTTACGTGGGAAGGCTTTTATAATTTCTTCACGCAAGTCGTCAGGGAATTGTTCAAAGCCATCTCCCATCACATCTAAACCAACACCTGAAAAGAGTAGTGCCACTTCAGCTTCTTTATGTTCTGCAACGCCAGGTGTCGTATGTAATGCAATAGCATCCCATACAAGGCGAATCGACTCATCTGGAATTTGATACTGTTGTAAAAAGCTCCTCGCAGCATTTGCACCGTCTACTTCAAATCGTAAATCTGGACTGCTGAACTTTTTTGTTAAACCTAAATCATGGAATAATGCACTAACATATAGCAACTCTAAATCATGATTCTGCTTCGTTTTTTTTCCGTTGACTGCACCAAATAAAAATACACGATTTGAATGATTCCACAACAAGTCGTCCCCATGCTCGCGTAAAAGATCTGCTGCTTCTTTAGCCAATTGAGAATCTGGAATTTTAATACCTGCTACTTCTTGAAACATAATTGAAAATCCCCTTTACAATTTGATTATGAACTTGTTTTCATTGTAAAGAGGAATTTATCATTTATCTATCCATTCATTTCTATGATAATAATAGATAAAAACTATAATATAGAACTTTTTAAAGAAGCTATCTCATCTTTTTCTGTATGAAAACTCAGCCTTTCGATTTCACATAATAATAACTCAATATACTTACGTGCCGCATAATTGATAAAACGATTCTTTTTCATCACGAGATAAACAGATCTAGTCAAAGTTGGTTTTTCAATACGTTGGAAAAATAAATCCTCTGTATCATAAAATTCATATAATGTACGCGAAACAAAACTGCGGCCAACCCCATTTCGAACGAGCTTCAAGATAGATTCAATGCTAGACGTTTCGACGATAGGTTCTAACTGCCTGCCAGCCTCAAGACTCGTTTTATCAAGTATTTTTCTGCATTGATGGATATTTGGAAATAAAATAAGCGGACTGTCTAAAACATCGGAAAATGAAACCTTCCGCTCTCCATTACTTTGATTACTAATCAGGTAAAATTCTTCATCATACAACTTCGTCACCATCAACATATCATCACGATTGAATTCAAAACCAATACCAAAATCTGCTTGATTCTCTAAAAGAGCCTTTTCCACTTGATCAGTACTTTGAACAAACACTTTTATGTTTGGATATAATTGGTTGAATTTAATGCACAAAGTGGATACCAAATCAGTTATTTCTCCTGGTAACACGGCAATTTTCAATTCCCCGATTTCTACTTTTGTAAGTGCTCTAATTTGAGAAGATATACTTTGTAAGGAATTTTGAATATTCAATGCTTCTTGTTGTACGATTTCCCCCACCTTAGTAAGTTCAATCTTCTTACCAATACGGTTGAATAGTGCATAGCCCACATCTTGTTCAAGCATTTTAATTTGATGGCTTAAAGTTGGTTGCGAAATTCCTAATTTTTCAGCTGCTTTTGTAAAATGCAGTTCTTTACTGACCATTAAGAAATATTCTAAATGTCTTATTTCGATACTATTTCAATCCTTTCTAATGAAAATAATTAAATCTGTATGCTTCCAATAAAATAATCTAGTTATTAAGTTACTTTATTTGAAGGGATTATTCCATAATTTGGCCCGATTGCTGGATAAAATTAAAAAACTCCATTAGGCTATTTGTTATTTTGGTTCATAAATACCTCACTATGATTTGGATAACGGGCCTGGTTAAACAGAAATCATGTCTAATTACTGCTTAAAATTGAAGCTGTAATTAATTCACTAAATGTAAGTTTAATATTCATCAAAATAAAAGGTCATCATTATATGAAAATTGTAATCAATATTGACATGTACAATTTATAATAATTGTACCTTTTTAGATGTCAGTTTACATAATAGAATATTTTCTATAATACTTAAAATTTGAGATAGCCGAAAATTGAAATGACTTTATCAAGGAGGAGCTAAATCATGTATATCCCTAAACATTTTCAACTCAAGGATGAAGAAATAATTTATGATTTTATCGAAAAGTACAGCTTTGCCACTTTATTTTCTCAACACAATGGAGAACCATACGCTACCCATCTTCCACTCACATTAAATAAAGGTGAAAGTTCATTATATGGTCATTTTGCCCGTCCAAACGAACAATGGAAGGATATAGAATACCAAAAAGTTCTTGCGGTTTTCCAAGGTCCTCACTCTTATATATCTCCTTCTTGGTATGAAACAACGATGGCAGTTCCTACTTGGAATTATGTCTCTATACATATATATGGAAAGATGGAGATTGTCGAAGATCAAAAAGTCATATTCGATTCCCTGAATGATATGGTAAAAAAATATGAAAGTCCAGATAGCCCATACAATTTAATTGATGTGGATTCCAGATTTATCGAAGGAATGAGTAAAGGGATTGTAGCATTTAAAATAAAAATCACAAAAATTGAAGCGAAAGCTAAATTAAGTCAAAATCACCCTGTGGAACGGCAAGAATTAATTATTAAGAATCTAGAAAACACTTCTCAACAAGATAATATACAAGTAGCGTCTCTTATGAAGAAGAATCTACAAAAATAAAAGTTATTCGACATTGTCTTGTTCAACTGATGTGGTAGATTTGTTAAAAAATTAAGCCTAATTTCAGATGGAAATTAGGCTTAGTTTTTGATCTACAATTGACACTTAATTTCATCGCAATTAAAAATTAAGGGACCTATGAAGATTATTTATCGGTGCAGCACCAAACATTCAAATAAAACAGCTACAATTCATTCTTTCAAAGAATGGTGGAGTTATTCTTTGAACCATGCCTTCTTTAAGAGTTTCACACCCACATCAATTTCATGGGAAGAAAGATTACTGAAACCCAATTTTACCATTGGTCCGTCGGTGTTATTTTTAATGAAGTAGAGAGAAGTAGGATACACAGTAACTCCATGTAAGGAAGCTTGCTGAATTAACCATTCTTCTGAATGCTTCAGATGTACTTTGACTAATACGTACAAACCAGATTGTTCACCAATAATGGATATATTTTGAGCGAATTGCTCTTTTAAAGCGGATACTAAGTGCTGCATTTTTCTTTTATAAACAAGGCGCATGCGTTTAATATGTCTACTCCATTCTCCCTCTTCCATAAATTTAGCCATTGTAAGTTGGCTAAGCAGGGAGGTAGTAGCTTCAAAATGAAGAAACTGATTTTTATAACGATTTAAAAGTGGCTGTGGCAAGACCATATAACTTAAACGAATTCCTGGAAGAAAGGACTTCGAGAAATTCCCTAAATAAATGACTCTTGCTGAATCAATGGAGGCAAGAGCAGGGAATGGTTTTTGTGTATAGCGAAATTCACTATCATAATCGTCTTCGATAATATATCCACGCATCTTGTTAACCCAATGAATAATCATTTGCCGTTGTTGGATAGACATGCTTACTCCAATGGGGCTTTGATGGGAAGGAGTTACATAGATTAATCGTGATTTCATTTGTTCTAATTGTGAAAGTTCAGCACCTGTTTCATAAACCGGCAAAGTTTCAAACATAAAACGATGGAAATGAAAAGCTTCCCTGGCACCGTCGTAACCAGGGTCTTCAACTATAATACTCTGGAATTCATCCTTCAGTATATGTCCCAGGTATACAAGCATTTGTTGGGTACTGCTTCCGATAATAATTGCATTTGCATTTGTTTTCACGCCGCGTGATTGGAATAAATATGTGGAGATTTGTTCGCGCAGGCATTCTTCCCCAAATGGTTCCCCGTATCGAAAGCTATCCTGTAATGTTAATACTTGATTAGCCATTCTCCTCCAAATTTTCAGTGGGAAATGTGTTTGATCAACGGCATCTGCCCTGAAATTAACTTCCGGAGGTCTCTTGGACTCAGTCCGCTTTTTATCATAAGAGATTAAGGGTTCCTGAAATATACGGGGTTCTAACTCGTTTGCAAAATAACCTTTTCTGCCCTCTCCACGAATATACCCTTCAGCAACAAGTTGTTCATATGCCAGTAAAGTTGTATTGCGGCTTACATGTAAAGAATCTGCAAGTTGACGAATGGAGGGTAATTGCTCATTTGCCAAAATGTCTCCTTGTTCAATATATGATTTGAATTTCTCATAGATTTGTTTGTATTTTGGGGCGTTATCATTGAACGTAAAAATGGTATTATTCATTTGCATTCCCTCTGACATGTATATTTGTTTAATATTGTACCTTTTTTTATGTCAACTTGTATAATAATATTTTTTTATCGGATATTTATTTTAAAAATTCAAATACAAGTTGAAAGGAAGATGATTGTGTACATTCCTAAGCAATATCGTATGAAAAATGAAGAAGCAGTTCAAATTATGAAGTCTAACCCGTTTGCCTTATTGATTACTGTTAATGAACATCGTCCCTTGGCTACTCATATTCCTTTGGAAATTCGCGAAGATGAAGGGAAAATCTATGCGACTGGGCATATTGCATACGGAAACATGCAGAAAAAGACTTTAGACAATAATAGTGATGTGTTACTGATTTTTCAAGGGCAGCACGCTTACATTTCATCAAGTTGGTATCAGTGCGAAGAGGTTCCAACATGGGACTATCTAGCTGTACATGCGTATGGATCAGCGCGTTTAATCACTGAAGACGAGCTGATTTCCTCCTTGGATACTATGCTTAATCATTATGAGGGTCACCGAGAAAATGGCCGGACCTGGGAAACGTTTGATCCAGAGTTGCTAAAGAGTGAAATGAAAGGAATAGTGGGCTTTGAAATTGAAATCACATCTATTCAAGCTGCAGCCAAAATGAGTCAAAATCGTAATGACACCGATTACAAAGCGATTATTACAGAGCTTGAAAAATCAAATGAACAAGGGGAGATTCAGGTTGCGAAATGGATGCGTGAGCAAAGGAAAGGGTCAATTGAATGATTAGTATATTAATAGGGTTTGCTGTGGCACCCTAAAAACAAAAATGGTGTTTATCATTTTTTAAGGAAAGCAAAGGTAAGTCAAAACCATTCCTTACAGACAGGAGCTCATAATAAAAAAAGTTGGAACAGATTCCTTTTCTAAATGAGCAACAAATCGCCTCCTTGATGAAAACGAACCTAAAAAAAGTGTAATCTTGCTTTCACCATCAAGGAGGAGCCCAATAAATCTTGTGCCAAAATACAATAAGGAGTTGCTTTTTATGGAGTTTTCAAATATTTGGCTATTTGTAATTGCTGCTGCTACATTGTTAATAATACCTGGACCGGCTGTGTTGTATATTATGGCAAGAAGTATAGACCAAGGGAAGAAGGCGGGCATAGTATCAGTTCTTGGTGTATCACTTGGCGGTTCTGTTCACGTTTTAGCTGGAGCGATTGGAGTTTCAGCGATCCTTATGACATCAGCAACAGCCTTTAATATCGTTAAATACTTGGGTGCTGCTTATCTTATCTATCTGGGGTGCAGGACTTTATTTTCTACATCTGATCGAACGACTTCAGAAATTCCAAAAGCCCCTCGCAAAAAGATATTAAAGATATTTTACGAATCTGCGCTCGTAGAAGTAATGAATCCTAAGACAGCACTCTTTTTTTTAGCCTTCTTTCCGCAATTCATATCACCTTCGGCCGGATCAGTCACCATACAATTTTTACTTTTAGGAATTATATTTATTATCCTAGCTTTTATTAGTGATGGTCTGTATGCAGTACTTGCAGCAAGTATTAGAAAGCGGATTCTGGGTAGTGAAGTGAATTCTAGGTTTCAGAATCGGATAACTGGTTATTTATATATTGTTCTAGGGGTATTCTCCGTCTTTGCGAGCCCCTCCAAAACATAAGAGTATTTGATAAAAATCGATTCTACTAAGATAATAAGTAAAATGAAATGGAAAGATATTTTATGCCTAGATTTATCATTGATGATGATTTTTGGTCGTTATTCCCTCATGCAATTGCATGCTTTAAAGTCAATGGCAGCCTCAATTTTACGAACCAACTAGGTCGCAGGCACCAGTTGCTCTCCCTGAATAGAATCATGTTTAGAAGGCATTCTCATCACACAAGTTTTTTAAATAATTCGGTTAAAATCAATAAAGACTCTAGGCAAAAGGTTTCTATCTAAAGGTTTGGAGCGAAAGTGCGAGACTCCTGCGGGAAAAACGTGTCAAGGGGAGACCCCCCAGGCGCAAAGGTGCAGAGGAGGCTTCCTCGCGACCGTCCGCTGAAAGCAAGTGCCTGGAGCGGAAATCAACATCCAAATGGTACAGGCAAGGCAAAAACTGTAGATCCAATCATATTGACATGGGAGCCACAGTTTGTAGACTACCATCTAAAAGCTAAACCAAAGTTGATTGGAGAGAAAGGTGCGAGACTCCCGCGGAAAGCGAGTGCCTGGAGCGTAAATCAACGTCTAAATAGTACACCCATAAAAAACCATAGGCATACTCAATTTTCATCGAGTTTGCCTACAGTCTGAGGTAAGGGCACTATTATACTCTTATCTTTTCTTTGATAATTGCAGCTTCTGCCTTTTTAAACTTAACAAATACGTTGTCATACTCGGTTTTCAAGTAATTCATCATCTTTTGTTTTTAACGGGAATTATGAAAGTAAAAGGAAAGTCGTTCAAAAAAAGAGAAGGGTTTTATCATAAAGGGTCAAAAAGAACGTTTAATTCTTATTAATAGGGGCTTCTAATGATGCTCCTGCGTTAGTGGAAACGTAAGAATTCACCCTTGTCAAAATTAAGTTATTGTTTGAAAAAGTATTACATCGTTTTATGGGGTCAGGATCAACAGGACAGGCTGCAATTAACCTAAAAGGGAACTTTATTGGTTTCGAATTAGATAATAAGCTACGAATGTTAAGCTTTTAAAAGTTGATTGTGCAGTCTTATTTTGGCCGTGAGATAAGTGTTTATTTGATACAGGTATTTTAGTATTGAGGTACTGTCACATGCCCTAGCTTGATGGGCATGTGACGGTATACCTTTAACATCATTTCTCTTTTTTTGGTTTGAGTTTTCTTGTGCAACGGGTAGTTGCACATTTGCAGGAAACTGCAAGATACAGCTTGGATAACAGTCTAACATCAGTAAAAAAGGGAGCTTGTTTTAAAACAAGCTCCCTCTTATAATAAATTATTGGTTCTAAGGTTGTATTATTTTTTTATTCCAGGAAATCCTCTGTCGAAATTACATTGGCATACATACCGTTAAGTGCGCTGACAAAGGCATAATGGACCTGTTCAGCTGGAACGACCTTATCTTGATAAGATAAGTCCCTTGTCGCACATGCATCTTCAATAAGTGTAGTTTCAAAGCCTAAATCCACTGCAGCTCTGACTGTGGCATCAATGCACATATGCGTCATCATACCTACAATCACTAGCTTTGTTACTCCTTTTTCTTTTAATTTGCTTTCTAATTCAGTCTGTAAAAAGCTGTTAGGGAAATGTTTTATGATAACGCTTTCGTGTTCTAATGGTAGAACAGCTTCATTTAGTTTAACTCCATCCGTATTCGGAAGAAAAAAGCCTAACCCAGGATCACTAGCGATATGCTGAACATGAAAAATATTATCTTTGTTATTCTGCCTAAACCATTCAAGAACTTTAGCAGCATTAACGGCTGCTTTTTTAGGGTTGCTTAATTCCATCTTTCCATTTGGAAAATAGTCATTTTGAATATCGACAATGATTAAAGCTGTGCTCATTTTTTCCACCTCTTTTAAAAATTTTAGTACAATATAATGATAAATGATATATTGATTTCTATCGATACTTTGATGAAACACTTTTATATCAAAGCATTTCATGGTGAAAGGAATTTATTATGGAACTTGATAACATTGATTTTCAAATCCTTCGGTTATTATCCGAAAATTCACGTATTCAGTGGAAAGACTTAGGTGAACAAATTCATATGACGGGACAAGCAGTAGGAAATCGGATTAAAAAACTTGAGGAAAATGGAGTAATTAAAGCCTACTCACTAATAGTCGATGAAATGAAATTAGGACTTTCTTATACAGCATTTGTCATTATTTATATGAAAACAGCAAACCATGATTCGTTTATACGTTTTATTAATGATAGAAATGAGATAGTTGAAGCTCACCGAGTATCGGGAGAAGGTTGTTACCATTTAAAAATAAAAGTTAACTCTCAAGAACTATTGAATCTTTTTCTTAATAAAATTCTCGATTATGGGAACTATTCTTTATATCTATCAATACAAGAAATTAAGCAACATAATCCATTGACTGCCACAATTTAATAAATATATTTTTATTTAAAAGAAGATACTGTATTCCCAATCATCATGAATCGTTCCAAGTATGGGGATGTTCGACTGGGACAGTAGCAGTGGGAATAGTCTTTTTAAATATCGTAGATTCTAAGGGAAAAGAAAAACGGTAGATGATTATGCGCTTGCTTATGTTGGTGTTGGAATGGTTGAAATAGTAATTGTTAGTTTTGCTCCTGAATTGATGATGACGGGCCAACATTGGTTTCTACGTTAGGTACCGTAGTAGCAGGATCTGCTATCTTATTATTCCCAAATTGCGAGGGATGTGGGTAAAAGCGGGAATCCGCCAGCAAAGAGGTGGCAAAGAGATATAGTGTAGACTTAAACAAGGGGATAGATTGTTAACGAAGATGGTCCATGAACTGAATCTAACATGAAACCATAACCGAAGGTGGAAGTTAATTAATGTATCGAAGAAATATGGACAAATTACTGTTCTTATAAGCTGGTTACAGACACACTTTGTTTTTTCCTTGGTTAATCAAGTGAATGGATTGCACCTGTTCCATTTTGTTCATCTACATGCTCAATGTAGATACTTTCCTCGTTGCAGGTTACGTTAGCCATATTTGTTGATTAAGTAATCTCTTCTGCTCGTTTAGCTACCCCATTTGGTTTGCAACAGTTATACTATTTGTTCCAATTTCCTTAGATATGGTGTTTTATTAAAAATTACTGAACTAATGGGTCTTGCTTTAAAAAGGGAGGTTGCTGTGGCAGCCTTTTTCTTATGGAACAAAACGGGTTCAGCTTTTAAAAAAATAGGGCTCCTCAGTGAGATATGAGTAAGACACCACACTAACTCAAAACCCTATGAGGAACCCTAATATGAAGTTTTAAAATGCAAGATAAACAAAATCAACTAAACGATAGAATTTCCATTGAAGTGGATATTGCCCAACAATTACATGTGCTAGAGCAGTGAATTCCCGTGGAATTGTAATCGTAGACCCATTTGCATTTGAAAATAATGAAGATGGATTTGCTGGTTTAATAAAATGGATGGAGGCAGCCATTGTGGGAGTAGAGCCTATAGGCATCAGACACTAAGGTTATTGTATGTCTAACTCTTTGACAGTTTCGCCTTCAATTAACACTGGCTGATAATAGGTTTCGTTTGGTAAATCCTTCTTACCTTGTAATTTCTTAATGACCCAATCAGCTGCATCATGTCCCATTTGTTCTTGTGGGTGTGTCAATGTCGTTAGTTTGATATTGGCATTTTTCGCAATATAAGAATTGTCCTGGCCAATAATTGATAATTGTTCGGGAATAGAAATATCAAGTTGTCTGCATACATTTACTGCTTCCAACCCTACCTCGTCGTTATAGCAAACAATGGCAGTCAGCACGTCTCTATTTTCATTTAGGAACTCTTTCAAGTTCGTGTATAGGTCCAGCTTCGTTTCTGTAGTATACGAAAGCAATTGTTCTGGTTGAAAGCGTAATTTGGCTTCTCCAAGTGCTTTTATATACCCCTTCATTCGATACTTTCCTTGTAAATCATCCATTTTCGAAATGAGTCCAATTTGGGTATGTCCTTTCGAAATCAATTCTTTTGTTGCGAGGTAGCTTGACTGCACATCATCCAGGCAAAAGAAAGGGACCTCTAATTCTTCATAATAAGCGTTGATCATGATGAATGGAACCTCTTGTTCCTTAAATGATAGGTAGTAACCGATGTTGGGATTGTATAGATTGCTTTTTGTAGGTTCAATGATCATACCATCCACGCCAAATGACAACATCATTTCCAAGGCTTTTTTTTCTTGTTCGACATCATTATTTGTACTGGCTAATAGTAACGAATAATTATCTTCATTCAATCTTCTTTCAATTCCGCGGATAATAGAAGGGAAAATGTAATCAGAAATGTAGGTCGTGATTACACCAATCGTTTTATTTTTGGAATTGCCACCAGATTTTGATTGATATTGGTTACTAACATATGTGCCAGATCCTTTTTCACTTCTCAAGAATCCCTCGTTTGATAATTCTAAAATGGACTTTCGTACAGTGTGTCGGCTAACGTTGTACATTTCTTGCATGACGGATTCAGTAGGAATTTGTTCCCCTACACTATATTCACCTGTAAGGATTTTATTTTTTAAATCATCAATGATTACCTGATACTTTGGTTTCATTAAATCTCACTTCTTCCATAGTTGTTTGCATTCTAATTTATGCGCTTAAAATATTTGTGCGGACATATTTTAACATAATTTTTGAATGAATTAAAACAAATCATCTTATTTTTTGTATAAAGTTGTAAATTCCCCCTATTTACCTTTAGGTTTCATGTCGGATAACTTCCTTTAATCCTAATTTATGACTTTAAGGTGAGGATGGAGTATTTCGCTTTGAAGTTGTAAGTATAAATAATATAAAACGTTGACAAATGTACGTACAAAAAATATAATATGGTTGTTAATAAATTTAAGCGCCTCCTTTTATTGAAAGCGCTGACAGAAGGGGGATTAACGTGCAAACAAATATATTAAAAATTAAACAAGCTATTACCGGGGGAGAAACTTCACTTGGAATCGAATTTGGATCCACTCGTATTAAAGCGGTGTTGATTGATAATCATCATGAAACTATCGCATCTGGAAGTTATGAGTGGGAAAACCTCTTGGAAGATGGAATTTGGACGTACAACTTAGTGGATATTATCACTGGTCTGCAAACAGCTTATAGTGAAATGAAGCAAGAAGTTGAACGGAATTATGGAATTACCATTCGGAAAATAGGTTCTATTGGATTTTCTGCAATGATGCACGGGTACATGGCTTTTGACAGTACAGGGGAGCTACTGGTTCCGTTTCGGACTTGGCGTAACTCTACAACAGGTGTTGCAGCAAAAGAACTAACTGATCAATTTCAATTTAATATCCCTGAACGATGGAGTATTGCTCACCTTTATCAAGCGATATTAAATGAAGAGAAACATTTGCCTCGCATTGATTGTATTACGACTTTGGCTGGATACATTCACTGGTTATTGACTGGAAATAAAGCAATTGGCATTGGGGATGCTTCAGGCATGTTCCCAATTGATGAATCAACGCAAGATTACAATGAATCAATGGTCAAGCAGTTTGACGATTTAATTGCGACGAAAGGTTATCCTTGGAAGCTAAAAGAGATTCTTCCTAAAGTCTACATTTCAGGCGAGCAGGCGGGTGAATTGACCGAAATTGGAGCGAAAATCCTGGATAGATCAAGAAATTTACAACCAGGCACTCCAATTTGTCCACCGGAAGGCGATGCTGGGACTGGAATGGTTGCTACGAATAGTGTGAGGAAACGTACCGGAAACATCTCAGTAGGAACTTCCGTTTTTGCGATGATTGTACTAGAGAAAGAACTTTCAAAAGTATATCCAGAAATTGATCTTGTAACTACACCAAATGGAAGTCCCGTTGGAATGGTACACGCGAATAACTGTTCAAGTGATCTCAATGCTTGGCTAGGATTGTTCCGTGAATTTTCTGAGGCAATGGGACAAAAGGTTGATATAAATAAATTATTTGAAGTAATGTTGAATAAAGCTTTGGAAGCGGATCCAGATGGTGGCGGTTTGCTTAGCTACGGTTATTTCTCAGGTGAAAATATCACAGGATTAGAAAAAGGGCGACCATTATTTGTCCGCTCGCCTGAGAGTCAATTCAATTTAGCAAACTTTATGCGGACTCACCTTTTTACTGCTTTCGGTGCATTGAAAATCGGAATGGGTATTTTGACAAAAGAAGAAAATGTTGCAATTGATCGTATTTTGGCTCACGGTGGTTTATTTAAAACCCCTCTTGTTGGACAAAAAATTGTTGCGGCTGCAATGAATGCTCCAGTATCAGTTATGTCAACAGCAGGAGAAGGCGGCGCGTGGGGAATGGCGATTCTTGCATCTTACATGATGAATAAAGATCAAAAAGAAAGTTTAGAAGACTTCCTTGACAAAAAAGTATTCGAAGAGGCTGATGGGCAAGAAATTTATCCTGATCAAGTAGATGTTAAAGGATTTGAAGCATTTATTGAAAGATACAGGAAGGGTTTAGTGATTGAGCAGGCCGCTGTAGACAATTTGATGTTATGAGTGGAAAACTGGAGGGATTGACGTGTTAGAACAACTGAAAGAAGAGGTATTTCAAGCAAATTTGGACTTGCCTAAATATGGACTCGTGAAATATACATGGGGAAATGCGAGTGCCATTGATCGTCAAAGCGGTTTATTTGTTATCAAACCTAGTGGTGTTGATTACGAAACGATGAAAGCCAGCGATATGGTTGTTGTTGATTTAAATGGCAATGTTGTTGAAGGAGAGTTGAGGCCTTCATCAGATACAGCGACTCACGCAGTACTTTATAGATATTACCAAGAAATCGGCGGCATTGTGCATACTCATTCAACTTGGGCGACAATCTGGGCTCAAGCAGGCCTTGATGTTCCAGCGATGGGTACCACTCATGCAGACACATTTTATGGATCCATCCCATGTGCCCGCTACCTAACACAAGAGGAGATTGATCGTGGTTACGAAGTGGAGACTGGGAAGTTAATCATCGAAACATTTGAAGAGCGCGGGTTAGACATTTTAGCCGTTCCTGGTATCTTACTTCATGGTCATGGTCCCTTTACTTGGGGGAAAGATGCAAAATCCGCCGTAATGAATAGTGTGGTGTTGGATGAAGTTTCGAAAATGAATTTATTTACACGGGAATTAAATCATTTTGCAAAAGAATTACCACAAAATATTTTGGATAAACACTATTTACGAAAACATGGAAAATATGCTTATTACGGTCAAAAGTAAGATCAACTCTATCAAATTATCAACCTATTAGATAAAGAAAAGAGGCTTATTATGTTAACAACAGAAAAAAAGGAATTTTGGTTTGTCGTAGGATCACAACATCTATATGGGGAAGAAGCGTTAGCAGAGGTCAAGGCGAATGCACAAACGATAGCAGATGCATTAAATGAAAGCGGTATTTTACCCTATCCACTTGTACTGCAAGATTTAGCTGTCAGTGCAGATAAAATAACAAGCATCATGAAAGAAGTCAATTATCGTGACGAAGTTGCCGGTGTCATCACTTGGATGCATACTTTCTCACCTGCAAAAATGTGGATTCGTGGAACAAAATTATTACAAAAACCATTGCTTCATTTAGCAACACAATTCAATGAAAGTATTCCTTGGGCAACGATTGATATGGACTTTATGAACCTGAACCAATCCGCTCATGGTGACCGTGAATATGGTTTTATCAATGCTCGTTTGAAAAAACAAAATAAAGTTGTTGTAGGTTATTGGGAGCGTCATGAAGTGCGACAGCAAATTGCACAATGGATGGACGTAGCGGTTGCTTATAACGAAAGCTTCAACATTAAGGTCGCTCGCTTTGGAGACAACATGCGTAACGTTGGAGTAACCGAAGGGGATAAGATTGAAGCGCAAATCCAATTTGGGTGGACAGTTGACTATTTTGGAATCGGAGACCTTGTTCAATATGTAAATGCGGTTACTGATGAAGAAATTGATGCTTTATTTGCAGTATACGAAGGCCATTATGAATTTGATTATGGTACCTACAGTAGGGAAAATTGGGAGAAAAGCGTAAAGGTACAGGCAAGCTATGAAATTGCGATTAAACGTTTCCTTGATGATGGTGGTTACACGGCCTTCACAACGAACTTCGAAGATTTATATGGGATGAAACAACTTCCTGGTCTTGCCGTCCAACGTTTGATGGTACAAGGATATGGCTTTGCGGGTGAAGGAGATTGGAAGACGGCAGCACTTGCTCGCTTACTGAAAGTGATGAGCCATAACCAATCAACTGGATTTATGGAAGATTACACATATGAATTAGCTGCTGGACAAGAATCAATCCTTCAATCACATATGCTCGAAGTCGACCCATCTTTAGCAAGTAACAAACCAAAAATTGTCGTATCTCCATTAGGTATAGGTGATCGTGAAGATCCAGCACGTTTAGTATTCGACGGCAAAGCAGGAGACGGTGTCGTTGTTTCCATGGCTGACTTTGGTACAAACTATAAACTTTTGATTAATGAAGTTTCTGCATTCGAGCCAACAGTTCCAGCACCAAACCTGCCAGTGGCCCGTGTACTTTGGGAAGTGAAGCCAAACTTCCAAGATGGAGTGAAAGCTTGGCTTGAGAATGGTGGCGGTCACCATACAGTTGTTTCATTGAATTTAACAACAGACCAAATCATAACCTATGCCAAACTTGTTGGCTTGGAATACGTAGTTATTAAGTAATGTCTCTCCCTCCAAGGAGGCTCCGCTTCCTTGGAGGGAAAAAATAGGTAATCCAGAAGTTGAAGAATGGATATAGTGACCATTAGTATGATCCCTTTATTTTCGTAAGCGTTTTCGTAGTTTTTAGGGAAAAGATGAAAGCGTTTTAATAGACAATGACGACACGGAATTTATCCTAATAAATATTTTTACGATGGAAACTGGCATGTATTTGTGGTTTGAAAACACTATTATTATTTCTCAAAAAGCAATCAATATTTTAGTAGTGGGATTAAATATAATTTTAAAACCTTTAGGGGGGAACTTAAATGGTTAATGAAAAGAAAATCTCAAGTGGATTCATTTATTTTTTTGGGGCTTTTGGAGGCATTCTCTTCGGTTATGATATCGGCGTTATGACGGGTGCTTTGCCTTTTCTGCAACATGATTGGAACCTTCAAAACAACCCAGGTGCCATTGGCTGGATTACCTCTTCGTTGATGTTTGGAGCTATTTTTGGAGGGGCCATGGCCGGACAACTTTCTGATCGTTTAGGACGGCGCAAAATGATTTTAATATCTTCTATCATTTTTGCTGTTGGATCCATTTTGGCAGGAATATCCCCTCATAACGGGATCCTTTTTATGATTGTTGCCAGGATTTTATTAGGGTTGGCTGTTGGAGCTGCTTCTGCGTTGGTCCCAGCCTATATGTCGGAAATGGCGCCTGCACGTTTACGTGGACGTCTGTCAGGAATTAACCAAACAATGATTGTCTCTGGAATGTTGCTTTCCTACATTGTCGCTTATTTATTGAAAGACTTACCAGGGACAATGGCATGGCGGTTGATGCTTAGTTTGGCTGCCGTACCTGCTTTGATCTTATTTATTGGAGTGTCAAGGTTACCCGAATCACCACGTTTTTTAATTAAGAACAATAAAATGGATGAAGCTCGTAGGGTGTTGGGCTATATTCGCCCTAACAAAGAACAAATTGATTCTGAAATAACACAAATACAAGAAACTGTTAAAGAGGAAGCAAAGGTAAATCAAAAAGCATCATGGGGTACCCTTTTAAGTAATAAATACCGTTATTTAGTAATGGCTGGTGTGGGTGTTGCTGCGTTTCAACAGTTCCAGGGAGCAAACGCAATTTTTTATTACATTCCTATGATTGTGGAAAAAGCAACAGGGCATGAAGCCAGCTCAGTATTGATGTGGCCAATTATTCAAGGGGTTATACTCGTACTAGGTTCATTAATATTCCTAATGATTGCTGATAAATTTAATCGCCGTACTTTATTAACAATCGGCGGAACGATTATGGGGCTATCCTTTATTTTGCCGGCCATATTGAATGTATTAATTCCTAATGCAAACCCGATGATGATGGTTGTTTTCTTAAGTATCTATGTAGCTCTTTATTCATTCACTTGGGCTCCATTAACTTGGGTCATAGTTGGAGAAATTTTCCCGCTGGTAATTCGCGGGCGGGCGTCAGGAGTGGCTTCATCATTTAACTGGATTGGTTCCTTCTTGGTTGGCTTGCTATTTCCGATCATGACCGCTTCGATGTCTCAAGAAGCTGTTTTTTCAATCTTCGGTGCTATTTGTTTACTTGGTGTTTTATTTATTCGGACATGCGTTCCTGAAACTCGAGGTCATACTTTGGAGGAAATTGAAAAAATTGGGGAAAGTAGACAAGCTAAGGGGAAAAGTGCTTAAATTAGAACTATTAAGGTTTTGAGCGGAATTAAAAGAAGCTATACGCGAATAGAAGAGATTTTAAATCAGGGGGACATAAGGGAAAATACTTCATCAAGAATATGTTGATTTACTCATATGATTCCTTTTCTTAGGCCCGAGGTTGCTACTTCGGGCTTTACAATTATTAAAAATGTTAGCTGAACTTTTAGTGCAATTCATGGTGTTTTAGCTTTTATTTATATGAAGGAATTTAATAGGGAAGGAGCCGATAAAAATGAAAGTATCACAAAGCTCGTTTGGAAATGAAGTCTTGCTGTTTACGATAGAAAATGATCATGGAGTAAGAATGGAAGTTACGAACTTTGGTGCAAGAATCGTCAATCTGTTCGTCCTAACGGAATCGGGTCGTAATAATATCGTATTGGGATTTGACTCGATTGAGGATTACAAAAAAGAAACGTATTATGGAGCAACAATAGGAAGAGTCGCTGGAAGAATAAAAAATGGCGAATTTTCAATTGGTGAATCACGTTACCAAACAGCTGTAAATCAATTAGGGAATACATTACACGGTGGCAGTCCTGGATTCGATGAAAAAATCTGGGATTATGAAGTGAAGGAGACGGATGAAAGTGCATCGATCATCTTTTCAACCCACTCACCTGATGGCGAGAATGGTTTTCCGGGGAATTTGAAAGTAAGTGTGACTTATACATTGGACAACTTAAATATTTGGTCAGTGAGCTATCAAGCAAAAAGTGATAAAGACACAGTTTTTAATCCGACCAATCACGTCTATTTTAACTTAACAGGGCATCCCAGCAATCCAATCGATGATCATTTCTTACAAATCTTTTCTGAAGAATTTGCACCAGTAAATGAAGATACCACGGTAACTGGGGAAAAGCGAAGCACAATCGGCACGCCTTATGATTTTCGAACCCCGAAGAAATTAAAATCAACCTTTGAAGCCAATGACGCAGAAGTTAAAAAAGTTCAAGGGATCGATCATCCATTCTTCCTTACGTGCCCAGGACTTCATCAAACTGCAGCCAAATTAATTAGTCCTGACCAGAAAATAACAGTCGAGGTATACACAGAAGAGCCTGCGGTTGTCATATACACGGCAAACTTTGTGAAAGATGTGCCACTTATGCACGGAGAAAAATTAATTCAACATGGCGGAATAACGTTTGAAACCCAAGCTGCTCCAGGGGCGATTGAGTTTGAAGATTTTGGGGATATTCTTCTTTTAGCAGGCCAAAATTATACTTCCCAAACAAAATACAAAATTGAGGTCAGTACCCACTCAGCTGAAGGTTCCAGTTAGTGTTAAAGAGTTGAATTGGTTGATTTCGTTTCGATAATTTTACATAGATTCGGCTGCTAGTTAGGATCAACATCAGTGACTGTAAGAACGATCGAGCATAGCTCGTGACATGTAGCGGGTAGGATTCCCGCCGAATAAGAATTAGCCATTCACTCGAACTGAGTTTTCGAGGATAGAGGATAACTTATATCTTTAAGCGTAAACAGTTAGATAGTGGGCTGTAAAACTAAGGTTAAAGATAAGCCCCCATTTAAACAGCACATATTCTATACGTAGCACCTCCTGATACAATCCTTGTATCAAAGGAGGTGCTTTTCCTATGCCTCAAAAAAATTAACGATTGTTTCGTACAAATCATTCACTCGATTGTTTTGTACGAAACAAGGCAGGAATTCTACAAGAATGGAATGGCATCACGAAAAATATTCAGGCAGTTATAGTCGTGAGCGATATGCCTTTGTTAGACACCACCTAATTTAAGGGTAAGGGGATGTTTATTTTACTTAAATGGAATATCCCAAATTAAATAACTTCGATGTATTTAATAAGCTCAAGGATTTGTAACTAGTGAAAAAATAAAATGTAAGGAGTGGAGAATATATTACAGTACGAGGAGACTATCCAAACAGGATGGTTACTACTATAAAAAGCAAGGAATTTACTCTTAATTAATACCTTTCGAAAGCATGAGCGATATTTTGGTTATTTTGTATTTTATACTCACTTTATGTATGCATTTGTAATAATAATGTAAAATTAGGTAAATATGTGTGTCACTTAAAGATGATAAAATGATAAAAAAGAGATTTAATCGGGGGAGAAAATGAAAAAAATCATAGCATCTTTTGTTGTTTCTGGATTGTTACTATCAAATCCGTTGGTTGGTAATGCTGCATTGGGCGATCGTACATTAAAAAGTGGAATGACTCATACAGAAGTAAAACAATTACAAGAGGTTCTAAAGAAAAAACAATATTTTAAGAGTAATAATACAACTAAATATTTTGGGACCGTTACTAAAAGTGCAGTCGTAAAGTTCCAAAAAAGTAAAGGTTTAAAAGCTGATGGTATTGTCGGTCCGAATACATATAAAGCTTTGGGAGTAAAAAAGAAGACCTCCAACGCTAATGTAAATAAAACAAGCAATAAATCTACTGCGATAGTGAAGGAAGCAAAGAAACATTTGAATGTACGGTATGTATGGGGTGGAACTACACCAAAAGGTTTTGATTGCAGCGGATTCCTAAAATACGCTTTCGATAAAGGTGCAAATGTCACATTACCAAGAACGGTATCGGAAATTTATAAAAAGGGGACAAAGGTGTCCAAACCACAAGTTGGAGATGTGGTCTTTTATGAAACCTATAAACCTGGTGCCTCACATGCCGGTATTTATATAGGGGGCAATCAATTCATACACAGCTCCTCATCAAACGGTGTGAGCATTTCCTCCATGGATAATAGTTATTGGAAGAAAAGATATGTAGGAGTAAAAAGAATGTATTAGAGAAAGTGGCCAGTTCTTTTTTGAAGAGACTGGCTTTTCTAGTTCTACCAATAGATTACGATACTAATAAGTCCTGCGGATGGTAGAATCGGTATTAGAACATAAAATTTTTTTAAGATACAATTTTAGCTTTTATTGCTCCCAGAAACACTTGGGTATAATCGATACTTCATTTACCAAATATAAATTCTTTAATTCTCACATAAGACATTCGAGGAAGTTTATAAAAACCGTGAAAGTTTCCCCAGGAGGTTCAGAAGGTAATCTCGCAGGACTTAGCTAAAGTTGGACTCATTATCGTAGCGTTCAAGCTGCGGCTCTCTGTTATCGTAGGGTCTTTTAAACTTTAGCATACAAATTAATTTTTTTGTAAATAACTTAAAATTTGCAGAGTGAAATCGATAAATAAGTCTTGATGTTTTAGGAAGGGCTGTGCTTTTCTAATTCTAACTTAATTGGAGATACCCCAATTGGAGTTGTTTAGAAATCTCTAATTCGATTTTTCAGTTTAAGTTATTCAATCTTTTCAATAATTTACACACCTTGGATTAAACAAATAAATTGTAATCTAATAATATTAATTGATTCGATGTTTTTTGAATAATTTTACAATTCCGATAGTAGGGAATATAATAATCCTATAAACATTTTGCAAAAAAATATTTTAAATGTTTTGGAGTAAAGAGTTTTTTGTTTAGAGAAGCAAGAATATAGGTTTAATAATGAAAATCCATAGGAGGAAAATTATATGGCAAAATTTACTGTAGGTAATGAAAATCATGCTCCAATTGAACTTTATTATGAGGACCATGGTTCAGGGAAACCCGTTGTCTTAATACATGGTTGGCCTTTAAGTGGACGCTCTTGGGAATATCAGGTGCCAGCTCTTATTGAAGCAGGTTACAGAGTCATAACATATGATCGTCGAGGATTCGGAAAATCATCCCAGCCATGGGAAGGGTATGAATATGAGACATTTGCTTCCGATTTACATAAACTGTTAGAACATTTAGATCTTCAAAATGTCACACTTGTTGGTTTTTCTATGGGTGGAGGTGAGGTAGCTCGATACATTAGTACCTATGGAACAGATCGTATTGAAAAGGCTGTTTTTGCTGGAGCAGTTCCTCCTTATTTATACAAATCAGAGGATAATCCTGAAGGAGCATTAGATGATGCAACAATTGAAGAATTCAAAAGTGGCGTGATAAATGACCGCCTTGCATTTCTTGACAAATTTACGAAGGGATTTTTCGCGGCGGGTAATCAAACAGATTTAGTTAGTGAGCCATTCCGTTTATATAATCGGGATATTGCAGCCAGTGCCTCACCTAAGGGAACGCTCGATTGTATAACGGCCTTTAGCAAGACAGATTTTAGAAAGGACTTGGAAAAGTTCAATATACCTACTCTTATTATTCACGGTGACTCTGATGCAACTGTACCTTTTGAGTTAAGTGGAAAACGGACATATGATTCCATTCCTGGTAGTAAGCTCGCTTTAATAGTGGGTGGTCCGCATGGATTAAACGCAACTCATCCAAAAGAATTTAATGAGGCGTTACTAACATTTTTAAAAGATTAATAAAGTAATGACGATCCTATTTCAAATGAGAAGGAGGAGCAGTCTTTCTTTTTTGTAGGTTGTAGGAAAACTCTTATTATGAGGCAGAAGCAGAGTGTTTGCTAGAAGATACTTTTAGTAAATGACTCGTACAAATTATTAATACACTGATATCAGGGATTGATTGGATAATTCTACACTTTTCAATACCCTTTATGTTAACTGCAATTGCATTTTTGGGGTTCTGCTAATAAAAAAGTTAGCTGTGATATATACAGTATTATAGCTATTAGCAGATCTAGGGCACCCCGAGATGTACTTGACCTTAATTGTTATAAATGTATTTCTAAAGAAAAAGGGCAGTCTAATATCTTCCTATTTACAATAGAAGAATCTCGTTAAAAAAGGAGCCTTTGCCCAAAGTGACAAAGGCTTACTTCTATATTTATTTCCCATTTCCGTCCTTGCATCGAGACCGTGCTTTAACTGAAAGAGTGAATTACTTTTTCTTCTTTCAGTCTCTCTATCAACTGTTTATCCAAATCAATTCTATCTCTACTTTGAATTATTCGATTCGTTTTAAAGTTATATTTATGTGAATGTTTATTTATTTTATTTAAACTAACAGTTACTCCTATAAATGTTAATAGAATCTTCGATATTCAAATGTATACTTGTAGGAAATTTATATTTTGTATAAAATCCTACAGCCGTACCCCATATTAATATAGTCCAGACATATCCTTTTCATAATTCATCATATTTTGAAAAATATCATCTAAAATTAATCTAAATGGAAGATTAATTTTCCTTAATATAGTTACTGAGTTAATTAATTTATTCTCGTAACTATAACTAATGAAGGTGAAACAGTATTGAATTGTTTTATAGGTTCAGGATGAACAGGGCAGGCTACTATAATCTAAATCGGAACTTTATCGGTTTCGAATTAGACAATGATTACTTTAACGAAGCTTCGAATTCTTTACATAAAGATACGACAAGGTAAAGATGTTGTTGCTGTTTGAAACCTTCTGAAGCCATCGAATTACCACCTCTTGTGACAATTAGGATGACGGACTGCGGGAATGCAGCCAGTCAAACTATTATTAACCGGGGCGGGATTTTCTATGGCCTTCTCAGGTCTGATGCTGATCGCCAAAAGGTGGATTTTATTGCAAATTGGCTGTCAGGGAACATATGGGGTGCAGACTGGCCTTTCATTAGGGCCATCCTTCCATGGGCTGCTATTCTCTTCCCCTTTACACTGTACAAAGCGAATCGGCTGAATCTTCTTTGGTTGAGTGAACCTGTGCCGATAGGCATAGGTGTATCAGTTGAAAAAGAAAGGGCGATCCTGTTGCTGACAGCGGTTGCGCTTGCAGCAGCAGCTGTCTCTGTCACAGGAGGCATCGCCTTCGTCGGGCTCAGGGTTCCTCACTTTGCAAGAGCTCTGGTCGGACCTCGAAATCAGCTCTTCCTGCCGGTAGCGATTCAGATCCGCGCCTGGCTGCATACCATCGGAAGAAACATACTGGAACCCAAAGGCATACCTGCGGGGATTATGATCTCTTTAATAGGGGCTCCTTATTTTATGTATTTGTTGACGAAGAGTAGGAGAAAAAGCACAATTTTTGTAAAAGCTGAAGATGTCTTCAGCTTTTTTTGCTTGCCTTATCATCTTCAATTCTCTGGTGCAGCGAAGATTGGAACATAATATAAGCCCGAACTGCGAAATATAACGATACATGCACTTACACGAATCCTACTTAAGCATGATTGACTTGGTTTTTTGATTTGATATAGTTTTAGGATGCTAAAGTGAGAAGATAAGATCAGACTAAAAAAAGAGCCTTCTGCGAAAGGGGGTGCCTCCTGTGAAAAGCATACAAAGCCGTTTATTGATCATGCTGCTGATTTTCATCGTTCTGCCCTATTTCCTGTCCGTTTTTTTCATCTACACTTATACAAAAAACAGTGTGGAGCAGTATGAACTTGAAAACAGCCGAGAGCAGCTTCAGAAGAATGCGGATGAACTGGAGCAGTATTTTGACGACATGATTGATTTTCCATATATTCTGTACCGCAACCCTGATCTGTTTCGGATTTTTAAAAACGGCTTCGAAGACTCCATTTATTTCAACCCTATGACCATGGAAAAGAGTCTCGAAACCTTTTATTTAATGAGAAAAGAATTCCGGCAAATCCGTTTCTATATTGCTAAAAACAATGAGTCATTTACTGTCTATAATGCAATGGTCAGCACACACAGGTATCAGCCGAATTTTCTGAACCAGGACCCGATCAAACAGCTGTATACATCTGACTCACAATATTTGATTGAGCCGCCCCACCCTCTTGAGAATTACAATAATGCAGCCATTATTCCAAAATCGGACAAAACGATGGTGATGACTTTTCACCACAAAATTATAGACGTTCTTTCTAAAAAGTTTCTTGGGATGATTACAATCGACATTGATTTGGGCGAGTACGCCCGCATTTGCAATAACCTTGTCCAGGGAGACGCATCTTCTGTTTTGCTTATTGATTCAAAAGATCGGGTCATGTATGCAAATGATCGTGCCCTGATTGGAAAACCTCTTCCTACCGATGAAAAGCAACGTCTTGACGGGAATAGGAGCCGGCATGATGACGATATTCTCTTATCAAAGGAGTTATCAGGGTCATTGAACGGCTGGAAATTGATTAAGGTCATGTCGAGTCAGGCTTTATATGAAGATGTCAGGAAAACCGCCTATACCAATATCCTTGTCGGCATCGGCGTAGGAATACTGGGTTTGCTGATGATAGGCATTATCTCAAATAGGATTACCCGTCCCATTACGAGGCTGAGCAGCAAAGTCCGCTCCATTGAAGGCGGAAATATGAATGTCCCTTTTGATGATACCAAAAGTGATGAAATTGGCCATTTGGAGTCACACATGAAGGACATGATGAACCGGATCAATTCCCACATTGACCGTGAATATAAGCTTGAAATTGAAAACAGGAAGAACCAGTTCAGGGCGTTAAAATCACAGGTTAATCCTCATTTTTTGTTTAACGCTTTACAATCCATCGGCGCCGTTGCCCTTAGGTCGAATGCACCAAAGGTCTATCAATTGCTGACCTCGCTGTCCAAAATGATGCGCTACTCAATGCAGGCAGATCAATGGGTACGGGTCCGGGATGAAGCTGAGTATACAAAAGCGTACCTCTCCCTTCAAACAGAGCGTTTTGGTGAAAATGTAAGTTACTCGGTCAATATCGATGAGTCCATTTTGGACATGACTATTCCAAGTATGATTCTGCAGCCCCTAGCAGAGAATTTCTTTAAACACACATATGAGGAAGGTTACAGCAACGCTCATTTGTCCATTAGCGGGGAAAAACAAGGAAACGATCTGTGCTTTACTGTCGAGAATGATGGTCCGGGTCTGACGGAAGAAGAGCTTCAGACTCTACGGGAACATATCTATACACCCCCTTACGAAGGGACTTATTCGCATGAACATATAGGCCTGAAGAATATTCGTGACAGGCTGCTTCTAGGGTATGGATCAAGTGCAGAAATGAAAGTAGATTCGAATGACGGACAGGGGGTTTCCGTCAGCATGAGGATCCCGATAAAGACCGCCCTTGGGAATGATAAAGACTTACTTCAGGAAAGGAGATGAACACAGTGAAAGCACTGATTGTCGATGATGAATTCAATGTGCGGGACGCCATACGCCATTTAGGGCAGTGGGAAACTTACGGCATCACCAAGCTATTGGAAGCCAAAAATGGCCATGAGGCAAAATCACTGATTGAGAAAGAACGCCCTGAGATTATCTTTACTGACGTGAAAATGCCCGGTATGGGCGGAATTGAACTGATTGAGTGGCTGGATTCCATTTCCTATCCGGGGAAAGTTATTTTCATTACTGGATATAACGATTATTCCTATATGCGCAAAGCCATTCAGCACAGCAGCTTTGATTACCTGCTGAAGCCGATTGAGTATGAGGCGTTCAATCATACACTGGAAAAATCGGTACAAGCCTGGAAGGATGACTTTGAACATGCAGAAGTGCTGGAAGATGTGAAAAAACTGCGGAGAAACCAGTTAGCCACTGCGATATGTCTGGGGGACCGTTCAGATTCAATCAGCCTTGCCGAGTTTCTCCCTGAATCGGAGGGCTATAAGCTGACACTGCTCTCCTTTTACCAGATGCACAATCCGGATCTATATATCCAAAAGCTGTCTGATGAGCTTACGGACCGCAAATTAGGCAATGCGTTTTCCCTGCAGACGGATCTTAACCTCTGCCTTGTTATCACCATTCGCGATCAATGGCTCTCCGTTGAGGAATGGATCAGCCAGAAGTTCGATATCCCTGTAAGGCTTGTACCTGAAGAGCAGGTCGAAACTTTATCGGATATCAGGACCTCGTTTCAGGCTCTGCAGAAAAAGCTCGAGGAACAAAACTTCCGATCGATCCACCGTCTGGATGAAATAGATGCCGCTCGCCGCATGGAAGACATGGTTTCCTATGTTGACATGTATTATATGGAGGATTTGAGTCTGGAAAAGCTGTCGAATGTTTTCTTTTTAAGCCGCGAGCATATCTCAAGAAAGTATAAGCAAGAAACCGGTATGACCCTGTCCAAATACATCACGGAGCTTAGAATCAGCCAGGCAAAGTCGTGGCTGAAACAAAAAGACAAAAGCATTTACTCCATCTCGACCATGCTTGGCTATCAAGATGAAATCTACTTTTCAAAGCTATTTAAAAAGGTCGTCGGCATGACGCCTTTTGAGTTCAGGAACAAGAACGATCAACAAGAATCGAATCAAAAGGGGTGACATGATGAAAAACAGGTTTTTATCCCTTTTGTTAATTGGAGCCGTCAGCCTGCCTCTTTCTGCATGTCAGGACGTAGCCCCACCAGAAAAAACGGAAAAGACAGAGCGGAAAATCACGCTGGATTTAAGGAATCCGAAAGTGGAAATCTCCACTCAATTTGAAGAAATGACGCGTGCTTATGAACGGGAAAACCCTCACGTCAATATCAGGGTACATACAGTTGGAGGCGCAATGGATGACCTCGCCGACCTAAAAGCCGAAATGGCGACCGGCACTGGTCCGGATATCTTTACAAACAGCGGCTATGAAAATGCCAAGCTGTGGCGGAACTATCTGGAGGATCTCTCAGGGGAGCCCTGGATTAATCAAGCATACAAAGAAGCCCTGACGCCGGTCACATTGGATGGGAAAATTTACGGAATGCCGGTTAACCTTGAAGGGTATGGCTTTATCTATAATAAGGATCTATTTAAACAAGCCGGCATTACTGAACAGCCCGCCACTCTTTCTGAACTGACAGCAGCTGCCGAAAAGCTACAGAATGCAGGCATTACTCCCTTTGCAACAGGCTACTATGAAGACTGGAAATTGGGCGACCATCTAATGAATGTTGCTTTTGCCCAGCAAAAGGATACTGATGCTTTTATAAGAAATTTAAATAACGGAACGGAAAAAATCAGTACCAATCAAACATTTAAGGATCTCCTTGCCCTGCTGGATCTCACCATAAAGTACGGAAACGATAATCCACTGTCAACGGACTATACAATGGAAGTGAATCTGTTTACCTCCGAAAAAGCAGCCATCATTCAGCAAGGCAACTGGATTCAGCCGATGATCGATCAAGCTTCGCCTGACATGAACATCGGTTTTATGCCGATTCCTATTAATGACCGACCTTTAAAGGAAGCCCTTGTCGTCAGCGTTCCAAATTATTGGGCCGTAAATAAACAGTCCATTCCTGAAAAGAAAAAAGAAGCCAAGAAATTTTTAAATTGGATGGTGTTGTCAGAACAAGGAAAACGGTTCATGACGGAAGAATTCAAATTCATTCCTGCGTTTAAGAACATTAAAACTGATGATATAGGGCCGCTCGCAGAAGAAACCCTTCGAAATTACAAAGATGGGAACACCGTCCCATCTAACTGGTTTCACTTCCCTGTTGAAATTAGAGAAGAATTCGGAGCCGCGACTCAGCTCTATGTCGGGAAACAGCTGAACCGCAATCAGCTGCTCAATGAATATCAGAAGTCCTGGGAGAGGTTTTCGAAGGAATAGCCTCTTGCCGGGGCTTTTTTTGCCTTCCACAATTACGATATCAATATACGACTAAATTCCAATCAATATGTGGCATACCCCTCATTTCAGGAATCGCCTATAATTCTATTGTACTAGCAAACACATAAAACGAGGAGGAAGATTTATGAACTTTAGCAGGCTTGCCAAACAGGCAACAGCAGGAATACTTAGTACTGGCATTCTATTAAGCGGTACTGTTACCCAATCATTTGCAGCTCCAAAGGATCCGGCAGATTACAAAGAAACGTACGATACTTCACAAATCACTCGATCAGCTATGAAAGATATGATTAATCAGCACGGTGATACTAGATATGCCGTTCCTAGGTTTGACGAATCCACAATTAAAAACATCCCTTCTGCCAAAAAAGTAACGGAATCAGGCGAAACCATTGATTTAGATGTGTGGGATACATGGCCATTGCAAAACGCTGATGGAACTGTTGCAGAGTACAAAGGATATCATATCGTTTTTGGATTAGCAGGCGATCCTAAAAACGCGAGTGATACGTTCATCTACATATTCTACAAAAAAGTGGGCGACAACTCCCTTGATGCTTGGAAGAATGCTGGAAGAGTATTTGATGACAATGATAAAAACGTTCCAAATGATCCTTACCTAAAAGAGCAAGCCGAAGAGTGGTCAGGTTCTGCAACCTTCACTGAGGACGGGGAAGTTCGCTTATTCTATACAAACCGTGAACCGTATAAACCTGAGTCAGGGAATTATGGGAAACAAACCTTGACAACCGCTCAAGTAAACCTTTCAGAGCCAAATTCTGAAACATTAAAAGTGGATGGTGTTGAAGATTACAAATCCATCTATGAAGGCAAAGACAGCAAGTACTACCAAACTGTAGATAAATTTGTAGAGGACGGAAATTCCGCTGATAATCATACCTTCAGAGACCCTCACTATGTAGAAGACAACGGCCGCAAATACCTTGTGTTTGAAGCAAATACGGGTACAGAATATGGCTACCAAGGCGAAGAATCGCTATACAATAGAGCTTATTATGGCAACAGCAATAAATTCTTCCAGGGTGAGAAAAACAAACTTATACAAAGCCCTAAAAAAGAGTTAGCTGAACTCGCAAACGGTGCAATTGGAATTATTGAAGTAAACGACGATTATACATTGAAAAAAGAAATGAAGCCATTGATTGTTTCCAATACGGTCACAGATGAAATCGAACGTCCAAACATCTTTAAAAAGGACGGCAAGTGGTATTTATTCACAAGTTCAAGAGGATCAAAAATGACCATTGATGGAATCGATAATCAAGATATTTACATGTTAGGCTACACGTCAAATTCCTTAACTGGCCCATATAAACCATTAAATAAAACGGGCATCGTCCTGCATCAGGATCTAGATCCATATGACATCACTTGGAACTATGCACACTATGCGATCCCGCAGGCTGGCAGTGATAATGTTGTAGTGACTAGCTACATGACAAACAGAGGTTATTTTGAAGACAATAAATCTACCTTTGCCCCAAGCTTCCAGCTTAACATTAAAGGGAAACAAACATCGGTAGTAAAAGACAGTATTCTTGAACAAGGCCAGATTACGGTTAAGTAGTTACCAGTGAAAAGAAAAAGAAAATGTCAGGAAAACTTGGCATTTTCTTTTTTCTATTTTAAAAGAGAAAAGTGGTGAGTTTAAGTGAACAAAAAGAAATATAAGATGGTTGCATTATTCGTTCTTGGATTAGGGATGGTTATTAGCACAGGAATTTTGATTCATTCATTTTATAAAACAAAAGAAGCTACTCCGCCAAATAAGGTAGAAAAGCACTCATACCGGGCTGCCTATCATTTTACTTCTCCTGATCATTGGAAAAACGATCCACAGAAGCCCCTTTACCATGAAGGAAATTATCATTATTTTTACCTCTATAATGGAGATTACCCGGATGGCAATGGTACAGAATGGCGACATGCCACCTCTAAAGATTTAATTCACTGGAAGGATGAAGGAATTGCCATTCCAAAATATACGGATCAAAATGGGGATCCATGGACAGGGTCAGTCGTTGTAGACAAGGAAAATACAGCTGGGTTTGGAAAAGAGGCTTTTGTGGCGATCGTAACACAACCCTCTAAGGATGGCCAGAAACAAGAACAATTTCTATGGTACAGTACGGACAAAGGAAATACGTTTACCTCTTACAGGGACGAGCCTATTATGAAAAATCCAGGAACGAAGGATTTTAGAGATCCAAAAATCATCTGGGATAACACGAATCAAAAATGGGTCATGACCATGGCCGAAGGATCGAAAATAGGTTTTTATGAGTCTTATAACCTGAAAGATTGGCGCTATACGAGCAGTTTTTCCACTAAGAACATTGGAGTTTTAGAGTGCCCTGACCTTTACCAGATCCGTGCTGATGACGGGACAGTAAAGTGGGTGCTGGGCGTTAGTGCAAACGGAAAAGCAGCAGGGAAACCCAACACCTATGCATACTGGACAGGAACGTTTAATGGAACGGAATTTCTTCTAGATAACAATGAACCGCAATGGCTAGACTACGGTTTCGATTGGTATGGCGGAGTAACGTTTGAAGATGGCAAGGCAAGTGACAAATTAGACAAACGCTATGCCCTCGCTTGGATGAATAACTGGGCCTACGCCAATAATACGCCGACATTAAAAGAAGGGTTTAACGGAATGGATTCGATCGTCCGTCAAATTGAACTAAAGCGTGAAGGCGAGAACAAGTATTATCTTTCTTCACAGCCTTCAGAAGCATTAAAAGAATTGTCAAGCTCAACGAATTCTTTTGATAAAATCGAAGTGGATGGCTCGGAAACACTTGATGTTAAAGGAGATACCTATCAAATAGAGGCAGATCTCTCATGGTCGGATTTTAAGAATGCAGGATTTAGGCTCAGGGAGTCAGAAGATCAAAAACGCCACGTTGACGTAGGCATTTCTGCAGAAGGAAATTACTCTTATGTCAATCGGGTATTCACAGATCAACCTGACGAAACGAATCAGTTGGTTGAAAGTACTGCACCATTTGATGTCAGTAAGAAGAAGGTTCATTTAAAGATTCTCGTCGATAAAACCAGTATTGAAGTTTTTGTGGATGATGGAAAGGTTGCTTATTCAAACTTAATATTCCCTCATGCTGAAGATAAAGGAATTACTCTCTTCTCCGAGGGCGGCAAAGCAATCTTTAAGAATATGAAGGTTACACATTTTGATCCGATTAATTGAACCTCATCTTGGCAGATACCTTTCATATGAATACACATACATTCTTTTATAAGAAATGACTCTTCAAATATGAACATTTACTAAAGGGGCACCACCAACTTTTCGCCCAAAACATACGTTAAGCAAATTTCGACATAGAAAAAGCTCGATTTCTATAAGCTAAGACTGTCTTATATGTACTGAAACTTATCTTTGTCATATTAACTGAACATAGATAAATGTATGAGTTATTGAACATCAACAGATGAGGAAAATCCTCATAAATCCTTCAGCTAAAATGTGTTAAGAAACTTAGGTTTTCAGAACAGAACCTTAGTTCTTAACACCTTACGGGAAATGATACAATTTTAGGTTTTATTTCTCTCAGAAACACTTGGGTTTAATGGATATGCCATATACCATATATAAATTCTTTAATTCTCACATAAGACAGTCGAGGAAATTCATAAAAACCATGGAAAGTTTTCCTGGTAAAGTAAAGAGGGGAGCCTCGCAGGACTTAGCTAAAATGGGACTCATTATCGTATCGTTCACCATTAAAGACGTTCAGGATAAAAATGGATATCATTAGTCGCTTGTAAAGCCAAGGGTTACGCAGGTGAAGAGGGAGGCCGATATAGCTCCGTCGATGCAGAGAAAAAATCGCGAATCAAGCGAGCCGAAGCGAACATGAATATGGCAGCAAGCAAGGAAGAATAACAGGGGGAAATTTAAGGGGCACTTACCTCAATATGTAGACAAAGTGTGTTCGGAAATCGACATCCAAATTATATAGGCAAAAAACTGTAGGTCCAATCATATAGACAAGGTGATCTGACCCAATAAAGTTAGACATATAATTTAAGCAGCTTCTAAGACCTGAGTTCGGTATTCTATCGGACTCAGGTCTTTTAATTTTACCTTCATTCGTTTGTGGTTATAGTAATGAATATAATCATCTAATTCCTTTTCAAAGTGCTCCATACTTTCAAACTCTTGGAGATAAAGCAATTCAGACTTTAACAAGCCAAAAAAGTTTTCCATGACTGCGTTATCTAAACAATTTCCCTTACGGGACATGCTTTGTATAATGCGGGAATCTTTTAAGGTTTTTTGATACTTCTTCATTTGATAATGCCACCCTTGATCCGAATGGAGGATGACCGTATCTTCTGGTTTTAGGTGTTTAATCGCCTCATCTAACATATCTCCAACAAGTTTATAAACAGGCCGTTTCATCACTTTGTAGGCAATAATTTCACCATTACATAAATCAAGGATAGGGGATAAGTAACGTTTCTCCCCAAATAAATGAAATTCCGTTACGTCTGTTACCCATTTTTGATTCATTTTCTCGGCTTGAAAATCACGTTGTAAAATATGGGGGGCAATTCGACCAACACGCCCCTTATATGAACGATACTTTTTCATACGGACTAAACATTTTACGCCCATTTCATTCATGAGGCGGTTGATGGTCTTTGGATTGTGAGAAAACCCATATTTTTTTAACTCTTTTGTGATACGACGATAACCGTAACGTCCTTTATGTTCATGATAGATAGACTGAATAGTGGCTTTTACCTTCGAATACTTATCTTCTCGATTCAAGCGTTTTTCCCAATAATAGTACGTGCTACGTGGAATATCAGCGACTTTAATTAAGGCCACAACCTCATAAATGGACTTTAGTTCATAAATTACTTGCGCTTTGATTTTGGTTGTAATTTTTCCTGCATTTGAACTAAAGTATTTAACTTTTTTAAATACGCATTCTCCATTTCCAGTTGTTTAATTCGTTCTTCAAGCTCTTTAACCGAACCTTCAATTTGTTTGGATGGATTGATATCTTTTTTCATGGATGGTCTCCCCTTTTTCTTAGAAATTAGGGCATCTAATCCATAGGCATTAACATTTATTCTCCACGTCCGAATTAGCGCTGGAGATGAAATATTAAACCTTGCGGCTGCGTCGTAAGAAGATATACCCGTTTCATTCATATAATTAAGTACATCCATTTTAAACTCCGTAGAATAACTTGTATAGGATTTCTTAAATCCATCGGCTCCTTGAATTTGGTATAAACGAACCCATCCTTGAATCATTTGATACGAAACTTCAAATATTTTCTGAAGATCCATATAGCTGTGCTTTCCTTCAAGGTAAAGTCGTACAATGAATATTTTCTGTTCGGCAGAAAAATTAGCCATAAAAAACACCCCGTAAATGTTAGTTTGGTGTCTAACATTTACGGGGCAGTTCAAGGGAGCTACAGTTTGTAGACTACTATCTAAAAGTTCAACCAAAGTTGATTGGATAGAAAGGTGCGAGACTCCTGCGGGAAAAACGCGACCAGGGGAGACCCGCAGGCGCAAAGGCCGCCGAGGAGGCTTCCCGGACCGCCCGCGGAAAGCGAGTGCCTGGAGCGGAAATCAACATCTAAATCGTACAACCATAAAAAAACTATAGGCAAACTCAATTTTCATCAAGTTTGCCTATAGTCTCAGGTAAGGCACGATTATACTATTACCTTTTTTTGAATAGTTTTGGCAGTTTATCTGGTCTTTTATACTACTTAACAAATATGTTCGTCATACTCGGTTTTCAAGTAATTCATCATCCTTTGTTTTTGGTGGGAATAATGAAAGCAATTAAAGTAATAGGAAAAGTCGTCAAAAAAGAGAGGGTTTTTATCATCGAAGCCATAAGAATTTAAAAAATCCGAGATTACTTTTTCTTGTTCCACTACATCGAACAATCCGGATATATAAAAATGATAACTGAATTTATCATATAAAAAAAGGTATCCTGTATCATCAAAAATATTTTTCACTGTATGACCATCCAATTCTAACTCACTCCTTCCTTACCAATATACCTTTTTATCCATGAAATTATTCAGTGCTCATCTTTCAGGGAATATTATTATATTTATGGCAGCGTGTTTTTTATGCCTTCAATACATTAAAGGTATGAAATAAATGCAGGCAGAAAGAATAGGGAACGAAAAAAGCACATCCAATAAGGATATGCTTTCATAAAAGTATTATTTGTACATTTCAGCGACTTGTTTTTGCAATTCGCCATTTTCAAGGTACTCATCATAACTCATTTGCTTATCGACTGTACCTTTTGGAGTAAGTTCAATGATCCGGTTCGCAATAGTTTGGATGAACTGATGATCATGAGAAGAGAAGATCATAGATCCTTTAAAGCTGATTAAACCGTTGTTTAATGCCGTAATCGACTCTAAGTCCAGATGGTTGGTAGGTTCATCAAGCATCAGGACGTTCGAACCGCTTAACATCATTTTGGAAAGCATACAGCGAACTTTTTCGCCCCCTGAAAGTACACTTGCCTTTTTCGTGACTTCATCGCCTGAGAATAACATCCTGCCCAAGAAACCGCGCAGGAAGCTTTCGCTCTGGTCATTAGGAGAATATTGACGGAGCCAATCGACAAGATTTAAATCGACACCTTCAAAGAATTCAGCATTATCCTTAGGGAAGTATGCCTGAGAGGTCGTAACGCCCCATTTGAATGAGCCGCCATCCGGTTCGATTTCACCTGCCAAGATTTTGAACATTGTTGTTTTAGCAATCTCATCTTTACCGACAAATGCAATTTTGTCGCCTTTATTCATCGTGAAGCTGACATTATCCAATATCTTTACGTCATCGATCGTTTTCGAGATTCCATCTACACGAAGCAGGTCGTTCCCGATTTCACGTTCAGGAGTAAAGCCGACATATGGATAGCGGCGTGAAGAAGGCTCGATGTCATCCAAGCTGATTTTATCCAATAATTTCTTACGGGATGTCGCCTGGCTCGATTTGGATGCATTGGCACTGAAACGCGCGATGAAATTTTGAAGCTCTTTGATTTTTTCTTCTTTTTTCTTATTGGCATCTTGAGTCAGTTTAAGGGCAAGCTGGCTTGATTCATACCAGAAGTCATAGTTACCGATATAAACTTTGATTTTACCGAAATCAAGATCCGCGATATGTGTACAAACTTTGTTAAGGAAGTAACGGTCATGGGAAACTACGATAACAGTGTTTTCAAAGTTGATTAGGAATTCTTCCAGCCATTTGATCGCTTTTAAGTCCAAGTGGTTGGTAGGCTCATCCAGTAAAAGAACATCCGGTTTACCGAATAGTGCCTGGGCAAGCAATACTTTAACTTTGTCGCCACCGTTCAATTCAGCCATTTTCTTCGTATGCAGGTCTTCTGTAATCCCAAGGCCTTTTAAGAGGATTGAAGCTTCGGGTTCAGCTTCCCATCCGTTTAATTCGGCAAATTCCCCTTCAAGCTCGGCCGCTTTCATTCCGTCTTCGTCGGTGAAGTTTTCCTTCATATAGATGGCATCTTTTTCCTGCATGACTTCATATAATCTTTCGTGTCCCATAATGACAACTTTAAGGACTTCTTCCTCTTCATAAGCGAAGTGATCCTGCTTTAGAACGGCAAGGCGTTCGCCTGGCCCCATATGGACATCACCGGATTGTGCTTCAATTTCACCGGAAAGGATTTTTAAGAAAGTGGATTTACCGGCACCATTCGCACCAATCAGGCCATAGCAGTTACCGGGAGTGAATTTTATATTAACATCTTCAAACAGTTTACGATCGCCATAACGTAAACCAACATTATTTACTGTAATCATTTATTTACATTCCTCCAAAATACATTTGTTTCAACGTGTCCAACACTTTGTTTCATTAGTTTTACGCTGATTCATTCAAACGGCAGTTTACAATCTTATATGTTTTAAACTGTGCATCATTTAAATTGTATCTTATTTCTTAGGAAAATTAAAGGCAGATTAGCAAAAACAAACGTTTATAAGCAAAAATTACACAAGGATTTAATTTTGTTTATAAAATTGTCACCTATAAATGTAAGTACTATTTTTTTATTGAATACTATTATAGGTGTAAAGACCCATTACGCAACAACTTTATAATTGGTAATATAGGTAACTGTAACTAATACAACGGGAGGAACATATATGAGTGATTCAGTAGGTTTTTGGAAACGTCTTTTCGCAGGAGTTTTGGACGGCATAATAGTATCAACACCATTAGCGATAATTTTCGGGGTGATTACCGGTGATTGGGAAAATGAAAATTTTTCAACTCTTTTTAACTTTCTCTACATGGTGATTGTCCCGATACTATGGTATGGCTATACAGTTGGCAAAAGGATTATGGGAATACGCATAGTAAGGATGGACGGCAAAAAATTAGGGATAGGCACTATGCTATTGAGGTATTTAGTTGCTGCTTTGGTATATGCCATTACATTAGGGATAGGGTTTATTGTCAGTGCATTCATGGTTGGCATTAGGAAAGACCATAGATCGATACATGATTTCATAGCGGGTACATACGTGACATCAAATAAACCATGAATAATGGATAAGCAGCTTAATAGCTGCTTTTTTTATGCGAAATTACAGATTTAAACCGATGAGATCTATAATATGGAGGAAATTTTGCTGAATACTTTATTGTTTGGTATTTAGGTATAAATATTACATTGGAAACCACGACAGAATATCTTTAGCAGTAATACAGTGGCAGTTAGGAAGCTAAAAAGCACTTAACCTTAATGGTCAAGTGCTTACGATCTTGATTTATTTCATTTTGAAGAAGACGCCCTTGATATGCTCGTGTTTCTTTGCTTACAATTTTCTTTTCAAATTCTCGCTTATTCGCATTGACTTTCACATGTGTGGAATCGACGAATATGTGTTCAGCACTTATTAACTTTCTATCAGCGGCTGTTATTAAGATGCGATAGAAAATCTGTTCAAACAGGTCTGTATCTTTAAAGCGTCACTCATAATTTTACCCTAACGTGGAGGAGGTACTTTATCATGAAAAGCGTAGCCTAAGAACCAACGGTAAGTCATATCTGTTTCCGCTTCTTGAATTGTTTTACGCATGGAACGAATACCGAAAGTATATTGAATGAATGTCAGTTTAACTAAAATAACAGGATCAATACTTGGGAGTCCTACCTCTGAATACATATCTTCACCAAGTCATAAATGAAAGTGAAGTCAATGGCAGCCTCCATTTTACGAACCAAATGGTTCGGTGGCACCAGTTGATCTAAAGTAATCAGTTCAAGTTGATCTCGCTGAATAGAATCATGAAAGCATCCTGATCACCTCAGGTTCTAATACTTCTATTTTAAAACAAAAATGACTTTAGGCAAAAGTTGTTCTATCTAAAAGGTAAGACAAAGTTGATTGGAACGGAAGGTACGAGACTCCTGCGGGAAAAGCGCGTCTAGGGGAGACCCCGCAGGCGAAAGCAGAGGAGGCTCCCCGACCGCCCGCGGAAAGCGAGTGCCCTACGTTCCAATCAACGTCCAAATTGTACAAGCAAAAAAAATGTAGACAAACTCGAATTTCATCGAGTTTGTCTACAGTCTGGGCACTTAACCTTAATGGTCAAGTGCTTTTGTTATTCAAAACTTCTTTATTTTGATTGATGATGATTTTATTTCTTAAAATCATTTCTTTATTATTAAGTCCAACATTGAGTTCTTTGGTATTATTCACTTTTTCCAGCAGTGAAATTACGGATATTTCCAGTAATTCAGAAATAGGCATTTGTGTTTTGGATGATAAAATTTCAAGTTCATGGATTAATTTAGGGGATAGCATTGGTTGTTTTTGATTTATTTCCATGACAGGACCCGCTTTCTTAAAAAAGTTATGTAATTGTCATTTAAGTATATAATGTCGGTTTCCGATAAAACATTAAATTAGCGTTATTTATGTTAAGAGTTGATGACAATTACGGAAGAAAGGCATAACCATGAATGTCTCAGCATAAGTCAAGATAACACCTAACCAATCTGGAATATATCGCATATTCTTCGAATTATATGAAATATCAGGGAAGGTATATTACAAGTATATAATTCTATGTCTCCAAATTTGTCAACCATTGGCTTTTCTGATAGTATAAATGTCCATTTCGTCTTAGCATCGGCATTTTAATAAGTTTGATCAATATACAAGGAAGGGGAGTGATTTCATTGGGTAATCACCCTGATTTTGAAAAGGAACGACAGCGGCTGGATTTTACAAAACGTTATATCGATGTAGTCATCAAAACATCAGAAACAAGCAAAGATCAATTTCAGCGGAATATGCAAGAAGCTTTTGGCGATGCCGATTGGTCTGAATCAGCCTTATATTCACAGCTGCTGACGACGGCCAACTTTTTTGAGATGTCCAAAACCGAACTTGAAAGTTTACGTAAAGCAAGTAAAAAACCTTACTTTGCAAGAGTGGATTTTGAAAGGAATGATGGGGAGAGAGGCGAAGTCCTTTATTTCGGAAAAGCATCTCTTTATCAGAGGGAAAGCCAGGAACAGATCATCGTTGATTGGCGTTCACCGATTGCAAATCTGTATTATGAGGGACGGATTGGTGAAATAGAATATGAAGCGGAAGGGGAGACATTTAGCGGGAATATCACTTTAAAAAGACAGCTAATGATAGAAGAAGGTGTCTTGGAGGAGATAAGGGACATTGATTTGACAACAACGGATGAATTGTTGCAGGAATCCCTTTCCAAGAGTTCCAGCAATCGATTGACGGATATCATCACCACGATCCAGGAAGAACAGAATAAAATCATTCGGGCAGATTTGAATAAACCTATCATTGTCCAGGGCGCAGCGGGCAGCGGTAAAACCACAATCGCTTTACATAGGATCTCTTATTTCATTTACCACTATAAAGACTTGTTCGATCCGCGACAATTAATGATTCTTGCTCCGAGCCGGGTATTCATTGATTACATATCTGAAGCTTTACCTGAATTGGGTGTCGAAAAGGTAAAACAATTCACGTTTTCCGAATATGTTCAGGCAGCGATAGGAAAGCAAGTGAAGCTTATAGCGGATGATAAATTAACGCGATTGCTGGAAAAGGATGATGAAGAAATTAATTCAGCCGTCTGGATATCAGGTCTGAAGGGATCCCCTGCCTTTAAATATATATTGGACGAATATATAAAGGACATTTTCAGTGGGTTTCATCCGGACGCTGATTTTTATTGTGATAAATATCGCCTCTATTCCGCTAAGAAGTTCATTAGATTATTGGAAGAGGATTATTGGTATTTACCGTTATATAGCCGGCTGGACAAACTGAAGGCCATTTTACAAAATGAAGTGAAATTAAAAAAGAAAACAATGCTTGAACGCGTTGTTGATCTTTATGATGCCAAAATCGAGAAGGCGCTCTATAAGAATATCGATCCAGTCATACGCAAGGAATTTGTTACAAAATGCCTCGATAAAAAAGAGGAAAGGATAGGACAGATCCAAAAGGCAATCCGTACTTCTGTAAAAGCGTATTTTAAGCAATTCAAAAGTAAAGATCTCCTGGAGTACTATAAGGAATTATACCAAGATCCGGAGCGTCTCGCCTCATACAGCAACGGTAAGCTTACTGTTGAAGATGCCAGGGTTTTATGTGTGTACAATCATAAATTATTTTCTGCTAATAGTTATGAGCTGGAGGACTTGGGAGCATTATTATATCTTCAGGAGCGGCTTTTCGGTGTCGATAAAGAAAACAAAGCAAAAAATGTCGTCATTGATGAGGCACAGGATTATAGCTTCATGCAGTTACAGGCCCTAAAGACGGCAGTGGATACCGATATGTTCACACTAGTAGGCGATCTTGCACAAGGCATACATTCATACCGCGGACTTCAAACATGGGATGAGGTTCACAGTCGTATTTTCCCTCGGGCGACGTATACTGAATTACAAAAAAGCTACAGAACAACTGTTGAAATTATGAAACAAGCTAATGAAATACTTCAGTTGTTAACATACGATTTCCCGGAAGTTGAACCCGTGGTCCGGCATGGCAAGGATCCAGAATTCATTTACATTGAAAAGGAAGGTTGGGAAGAAGAACTGATTGAACTGATCGCAACCCTTAAAGGTGAAGGTTTTAAAACGTTTGCCGTTATTGCCAAAACGATGAAAGATTGCAAGCTGGCAAACGAGAAACTAAGTGAATTCCATCAAGGCTTTCATTTAATAGATGAAGCGGGAAACATCCCTAAAGATAAAACATTGATTGTTCCTTCCTATCAAGCCAAAGGTCTCGAATTCGATGTTGTATTTGCAATATCCCTCGAAGAAGCGTATTGCCACGAAAATGAACTTGATATCAAATTGCTGTACGTAACAATGACAAGGCCATTGCACAGGCTATATTTTTTAGGTAAAGAGAAAAATGCTTTCCTTATTGAGACATGAAAGGGGTAGGGTGGAATGCCTCCACCCTCCTCGTGAAATGCTCACAGATGCAAAAGGATATCCTGAATATCTTCCCATCCAAAACCGACTTCGATAAGCTCGATGCCTGCCATTTTAACGGTTTTTTCAGCTATCACTTGACCTTCAAGTGCTTTGTAAAAACCGCATGATGGATTATCCTTTAATGCCCAGATTATTAAATTCTTATGTTCCATTTTTATAAGCTCATGTATGACCGCTTTTATCATTTTTCGGCCAAGTCCCTGTTTTTGATATTCTTTTAAAAAATAAATGGCATATACTTCACCTTGAAAATGCGGATCATTCGTTTGTTCTGGTCCTCCGGCAGCGAAACCGATGATTTCCCCATTGGCGTTTTCCGCAACAAAGGTAGCATTATGCAGCATCTTTAAATTCCTTAGCCAGTTTTTCTTTTTGGCCTCCAGATTCATGGAAGACAAATATTGATCCGGAAGGATTCCTTTATAAGTTGTTTTCCAGCTGTTTATATGTACAATTGCTATTCCATCTACATCTTCTTCTATGGCTTTCCTTATCTTCATAAAAAACACCTTCAGATTTTCATATTTCCCCCTAGAATATCATGGAAAAAGTGAATAAGCATTTTATTTATGTTTATAACTGCTTGAGAAAGGATAAGAAATAAAAGAGTGATCAACCAGATGAAGGGAAGGATGAGAAAGATGAAATTGAAAGTTGGTTTTTATTTTCCGGGCGGCAAAGAACTAGAGCATGAGGTTGAAGGCGATGATTCAACTCAAATGATTTCAAATATTCAAAAGCACCGTTATTATAATTTAGTTAAAGGCGATTGCCATTATGTCGTAGATACGGAAAAAGCAGCATATTTTTCTGTAACAGAAATATTGGATTGAGAATGAACCGCATTGGACTTTTATTCCATTGCGGTTTATTCTTTTTGTTGTAAGGAAACCGGAAAAGGAGTATCGTCAATGAAAATCAATTTTACCAAGAAACAGTATGAAACATTATTCAAAATGGTTCAGTACGGATATTGGGTTGCTTCCGATACTGAAGATAATAAAGAATTCAGTGAAATGGAACAGTATATCAATTCCTTTGCGAAAGATTTCGGCATGGGAGGAGTACAGTTTATAAAGGATTACGAAATGTATGATCTGAGCAGGGAATTGGAGGATCAACTTCATACAGTCATAAATGAGTATGAAGATGGAGTGTTCAGGGATAAGCTTGCCTACCATTTGGCTAGGAAAGAGTTCGCCGAGGAGTCGGAAAACCATGAATGCAATCAGGAGGAAGCGTTTAAACGTATCATGGAGCTCGAGGAAAAATATCATCTTCATATTGAAGAACACGGGTTAGGGAAATTGAAAATAGAAGAATAAAAATAGAGAGGACGTAATCTGTCCTCTCTTTTCTAATTTTGAGAAGTAATGATTCCTATGATCATCACGTATGCCATCCATTACGGATCGGTTTTATGCACGAGGATTTTGACCTAATTTTTCAACTGAGTATTGATAAAATGCAATTAAGTCATTTTGTGACGCAAAGCCTGCTTGTGCAGTTCGTTCGTTCCCTCCGCCTTTTCCATTATAGGAGCCCAGTTCCGCTTTAAAATATTGTCCGCAATGAAAAGGGCTGTCCCCGCTGTCCGAGAGGATGACCTTTTGCTCCTTACGTGATGCTAATAATACGGTAACCTTTTCTTTTTTTACAATCGTACCTGCAAGGTAAAGCAGTTCTTTCATTGAGCTATCTTCGAAAATATGAGAGATGAATCCCCCTCCATTTTCTGCAAGCAGGGAGTCAGCAAGAAAATTTGCATTTTCAAGTTTTAAGTTTTCATTTGCCGATAGCAGCTGCTTATAGTCATTTTCAAGTTTCTCCACCCTATTCAGGATTTCTGTACGTCCGGTATTGAATTTAGTCGATAATGCAGAAAGAATTCCTAGACTTTCGGAATAATCATTCAATGCCCTGAAGCCGCACTTAAAGTAGAGCCGGGTAAGCTCCTTCTGCTTCTCCGCTTTGAAAATTTTTATTAACCCAATCTCACCGGTACGCCCTACATGAGTTCCACCGCAAGGGTTATATTCAATTCCTTCTATCTCAACAATACGGATATTTTCAGACACTTTAGGCATTTTGACGACAGGAAGTGTCTGTAGTTGCTCGTTTGTCACGTAATAGATAAGTATTTCGCGATTCTCGATGATATATTGATTAACTAGCTTTTCAGCAGCAGCCGTATGTACCTCAGTCCATTGAAATCCTGCCATTATATCGATCGTTAAATATTCCTTTCCAAGGTGAAAGCTGACCGTATTAGAGTCAAACAGTTCCCTGCAGACAGCAGAGAGTAGATGCTGGCCGCTATGCTGTTGCATATGATCGAAGCGGCGGGACCAATCAAGTTCACAGTGAACGATCTCTGAATCTGGCCGTCTCTCCAACTTATGAAGAATCTTTCCATCATTGTCTTTTATAACGTCAAGAACGGTGATTCCTTCTATTTTACCCGTATCTGCAGGCTGACCGCCGCCTTCGGGATAAAAAGCGGTTTCTTCAAGAGTGATATAGTAAAAGCCATTTTCTACAATGGTTTCCCGAATTTCGGTATCCCATTGGGAAGTCTTGGTGGACGTGTAATACAATTTTTTTGTCATGAATGATTTCTTTTTCCTTTCAGTTGATCATTAAATTATATCACCGAAATACTAGAGTTTAAAATCGCGGGTTTTAGAAGATTAGTCAGGGAAAAAAAGCAAAACTTTATGACAAATCACGGCGGAGATGTTACGGTGGTTTCCAATTATGGACATGGAAGTACCTTTACCATATCCTTACCTAGAGTTACTCTAAAAGAAGTGGGGCTTAACAATGAAGGACAGTCAAGAAAACTGACCCATGAAATTATGGTCATTGAAGATGATATTAACTTAGCGGAACTGCTAAAATATGAATTGATGGACAGTGGTTTCCACGTCAGCTATTTCAAAAGTGGTAGAAAGGCTTTTCAAAAGCTAAAATCCTCACCTCCGGATGCCATTGTGCTGGATATCCTTCTTGAAGAGGGGGAGATGGACGGCTGGGCGATCCTGAGGGAATTAAAAGGATCCGTTGATTTGAATGAGTCCCGTTTTTGTTTCGACTGCACTTGACGAAAGGGAGAAGGGGATTTCCTTGGGAGCTAAGGATTATTTAGTTAAACCTTATAAACCGAGCCAATTATCCAAAGTGATCATGCATACCTTGTTAAGTAACGGTAAACAAGGGCAGATACTAATCCGGCAGGCATTTCATGGAGAAAACAAGGGTTAAAAAATAAAAAACCGTAATAGGTATACAGAACATCAAAAAAATGATAAATTCAAATATGTTGGAAAAATAAATAATTGGGTACAATTGTAGGTAAAGGTAAGTTACAGGAGGATTTTTATTCATGCAAAAAATTCAGGCCGGCATGGCTGTAGAGTTAGAAGTGGAACGTAAGGCTGATTTCGGATGGTTTTTAACGGATGGTTCAGAAGATGTCTTACTTCATCATAATGAAATGAATGAAGGAACGGAACTTGAGATTGGCGATGAAGTAACTGTGTTCATCTACCATGACAAACAAGCAAGGCTAACAGCGACAATGAAGATACCCGAAATTCAGATTGATCAGTATGGCTGGGCGGAAGTTGTCAATGTGAAAAGGAAACTTGGTGTTTTTGTTGACATCGGTCTTTCGAAAGATATTCTTGTTTCCCTGGACGACCTTCCGAATATAGATCGATTATGGCCTGAGGTTGGTGATCGTCTATATGTATCCCTGAAGACAGATCGTCATGATCGCCTGTTTGGTAAACTTGCAACCGAAGATGTCATTCAGGAGATTGCAGTAACAGCTCCATTAAAAGGGATTCGCAACACCAGTATTAAGGGAAATGTCTATCGTTTGCTTATGGTTGGATCATTCTTTATTTCAGAAGAAGGGTACCGCTGTTTCATTCACGAAAGCGAACGCAAGGAGGAGCCCCGTCTTGGTGAATTAGTTGAAGGGCGCGTCATTGATAGTAAAGAAGATGGAACGCTTAACGTTTCTTTAATCCCCTTTAAACAAGATTTAATGGGGGAAGATGCTGATGTCATTTTCACTTATTTAATGAATCGCGGCGGTGCAATGCCTTATGGTGACAAAACACCACCTGATGATATCAAGTTTCACTTCGGTTTGAGCAAGGGAGCGTTCAAGCGTGCTCTCGGCAAACTGATGAAAGAAGAAAAGATTTACCAGGAAGATGGATGGACATATTCTTCAGACCGTAAATGAAAAAGGCAGCGGATTTTATCCGCTGCTTTTTTATTGTGAATTTCATTAAAAGAACTTCTTTTTACCTTTTTCTTCTTTTAAAATCTCCACAGCTTCCCTGAACCTCATCGAATGGACAATTTCCCTCTCGCGTAAAAACCTGAGTGAATCATTGATATCAGGATCATCCGAGATGTCAATTAACCACTGGTAGGTTGCTCTGGCCTTCTCTTCAGCAGCGATATCTTCATATAAATCTGCAATTGGATCTCCTTTTGCTTGGATATAAGTGGCGGTCCATGGATTCCCTGCTGCGTCATGATAATAAAGGGCACTATCATGATTGACATAATGATCCCCTAGCCCGGCTGCTGCCATCTGCTGAGGTGTGGCATCTTTTGTAAGCTTATAGATCATCGTGGCGATCATTTCGAGATGGGCAAATTCTTCCGTTCCGATATCCGTAAGCAGGCCAATGACTTTATCCGGAATTGTATATCGTTGATTTAAGTAACGGAGTGCTGCAGCCAACTCACCATCAGCACCACCGTATTGTTCTATTAAATATTTAGCCAATCGAGGATTGCAGTCTCTTACTTTAACTGGATATTGCAGCTTCTTTTCATAAACCCACATAGCTCATCTCTCCTTATACCTGCCATGGCCAAGGGCCTTGGCCCCATTCCCATTTATTTTCACCGCCTGGACTGTTTCCAAATCCCAATAATGGACCATATTTAGGCTCAAAAACCGATTTCAGTTGTTGGGAGTATTCATGAAATTGATTGAATTGCTGTAAAGCCTGCTGGTCGTTAGGATGTGTATCCAAATAAAGAGTCAACTCGACAAGTACGAAATCGGCAGCCTGGATTTGTTCAAGCAACTGATAATATTCATCATCCAGTTTCTTATTCATTTACGTCTCCCTTTCCCGATATGGATTATCATAAAAATCATAAAAGAATTTCCAAAGTGTACCGTATTTCAAAGCTTCTTCCGGTGTGAACTGCTCCATATTGGGCGGTTGAAAATTAATATACAAATTAGGAGGTGTCCTGTAATACTTTCTCCCAATAGGCGGACACGGATCGAATTTACTATGGAAAGGTTTATATGACTTAACTAGGGTAAAAGTCTTTTCGCGAGTCACAAAAAATACCTCCTTTGTAAAGATATAGCCTTTAATTTTTATGCCTCGGTAATGCATAATATGACTGCTCTGGCCTGGAATGGGAGTTATATGGAAAATGATGTTTTTTCAGAATATTATAAAATCTTGTTATAGTCCCGTTATCTTACTGTGATGTTTGTCATCTATTCTTTATCTGTTTGTTCTTTGTATAGAAAAAAACTATGTTAAGATTTAACTCATAGCTTATAAAGCAGCTCACAAGGAGGTAACAACATATGAAAAAATCAATCTTATCGTTAGCGGCAGCGGCTGCTATATCCGGTGCATTCACAATTCCGGTACAAGCAGAAGATGTCAAAGTGAAAGATGGAGACACATTATGGGGGATATCTCAAACATATAAAGTATCAGTAGAAGATATTAAGTCTTGGAACGATTTGTCTTCAGACGCGATTTATGCCGGAGAAACCATACATATTTCTCAAGAAGAGCATTATAAAGTAAAGTCAGGGGACACATTATCGGGAATTGCACACAAATATGATGTAGGGGTAAATGATATTAAATCTTGGAACGGTTTAAGTTCAGATACAATCCATCCTGGTCAAGAAATTGTCATTAAACCGGCAGCTAACAAAGTCGAAGCTGCAAGTGTAGGGCCTGCACAGAAATCAGAGCAAGCTGCACAAGCAGAGCAATCCGAACCAGCAGAACAATCTAAGCCAGCAGAACAAACAAAGCCGGTTGAACAATCGGAACCAGTTGAACAATCGGAACCAGCAGATTCAAACAATGAATCCCAAGATCAAGCAGAATCTGGAAAAGAGATTACTGTTAGTGCAACCGCCTATACGGCTGATTGTCAAGGCTGCAGCGGAACAACAGCAACAGGAGTGGACTTGAAAGCTAATCCTGATGCAAAGGTGATTGCTGTGGACCCATCAGTCATTCCGCTAGGATCAAAGGTTTATGTTGAAGGTTATGGCTACGCAACGGCAGCCGATACAGGCAGTGCCATCAAAGGGAATAGAGTGGACATATTTGTTCCAAACGAACAGGATGCCGTGAATTGGGGCGTTAAAGACGTTAAAGTGCAAATCCTGAATTAATTTAACCATGCAAAACATGTTTATATATTGAAAAAGCAGACACAGTTATATTGTGTCTGCTTTCAGTTTGTAGACAAAAGGATTCTATCTAAAAGTTAAAACAAAGTTGATTGGAGCGGGTGTGCGAGATTCCTGCGGGAAAAGCGTGTCCAGGGGAGACCCCGCAGGCGCAAAGCCGCCGAGGGCGGTCCGCCCAAGGAAAACGGAGTGCCTGGAGAGGAAAATCAACGTCCAAATTGTACATATCCTAAAAAAATGAAGACACAAACATAATGTGTCTGTTTTTTTAGTCCTTTTGGTTCACGGGAAAAGCAGGTACAATGAAAGAAATAGATCCTTATAAATCCTTGCAAGAGAAAAAGGAGGAGTAATAAATTGATGGAAAAAGCACGTGATTATTTACAAGAATACTTTGGTTATGAGTCATTCCGAAAAGGTCAGGAACAGATTATCGAACAGGTTTTAGGAGGAATAAACACAGCGGGAATCATGCCTACTGGCGGAGGTAAATCAATATGTTACCAAATTCCAGCCCTTCTGTTACCAGGTGTAACACTCGTAATATCCCCACTTATTTCCTTGATGAAAGACCAAGTAGATGCCCTCGAACAAAATGGAATTGATGCCACGTTTCTTAATAGCTCCATTTCTGGGTTAGAATCATCCAATAGAATGAATGATATTAAGCACGGTAGATATAAGCTGGTTTATGTGGCACCTGAACGTTTGGAAAATCCTGCGTTTCAACAGGATCTATTTAATGTGGAAATTTCTTTGGTTGCCATTGATGAGGCTCACTGTATATCTCAATGGGGTCATGACTTCAGGCCAAGCTACTTAAAAATCAACACCTTATTGAAAAACATGCCATCTGCTCCGACTGTACTGGCATTAACGGCAACTGCCACACCGCATGTGACCGATGATATATGTCAGTCGCTCGGAATATCTGTACAGCATACAGTTTCCACGGGATTTTCTAGAGATAACCTGTTCTTTTCCGTTGTGAAAGAAGAAAATCGCGGACGGTTTTTAATGCGCTATTTGGAGAAAAACAAAAATGAATCGGGTATCATATATGCAGCCACCAGGAAAGAAGTCGATTCCTTGTATGCCAAGCTTATTAAAGCCGGATTCAAAACAGGTAGATATCATGCTGGCATGAATGAAAAAGAACGGTCGGAACAGCAGGATCAATTCATTCGTGATGACGTTCCTTTGATGGTAGCGACATCTGCCTTCGGGATGGGAATCGATAAGTCGAATGTTAGATACGTCATCCATTACCAAACTCCAAAGAACATGGAGAGTTATTATCAGGAAGCGGGCCGTGCAGGGAGGGATGGTTTGGATAGTGAATGTATCCTCTTATATTCCCCTCAGGATATGCAGATACAGCGTTTCTTGATTGATCAATCAAATCCCTCTCAGGAGTGGCAATCCCAGGAATTGAAGAAATTGAACAGAATGAAGGATTATTGTTTTACCGAAGGGTGTTTGCAAGCATTCATTCTGCGATACTTTGGAGAAGAAAACCCTGAAGATTGCGGTCATTGCGAAAATTGTACAGATAAACGTGACTCAGTTGATGTAACTACACAGGCACAAATGGTCCTTTCATGCATGTTGCGAATGGGTGAGCGATTCGGTAAAACGATGATTTCCCAAGTGCTTACGGGATCACGCAATAAGAAAATTGAAGAGTTCGGATTCCAGAAGCTTTCAACCTATGGTATCATCAATGATCAAACTGCGAAGGATGTTGGTGATTTCATTGATTTCCTGACAGCAAAACAGTACATAGAAATGACAGGCGGCCAGTTTCCAGTACTCAAGGTTACCAATGCAGGCAGGGAAGTGCTATTGGGACAGAAAAAAGTCCTGCGTAAGGAAATAAAAAAAGTAAGCAGCATCAGCGCAGATCATGGATTATTCGAAGAGCTAAGACAGTTAAGAAAAGAATTGGCAAGCAAGGAAAATGTACCTCCATTCATTATTTTTTCCGATGCATCTTTGAAAGATATGGCCCTCAAACTGCCGAGCACTGAAGAGGAATTCCTGGAAGTCAAAGGGGTAGGCATACAGAAATTCGAACGCTTCGGAAATCTATTCTTACAAGGTATTTCCAAGTATGTACAGGCACATCCTGAATTAGATACGAATACTATGATTACAAAGGAAACGGTAAAGCGATCGACTAAACCATCTCACTTAGAGAGCTTTCGCTTATATCAGGAAGGCAAATCAATCAAGGAAATAGGGGCATTGAGAGGGCTGTCTTCCATTTCAATTGAAAATCATTTATTAAAGTGTGCAGAAGAAAACTTGGATATTAAATGGGATGAGATTTTCTTGGATAAAGAGTTCGATCTTGTTTTGGAAACTGCGAAACAATTGGATTCAGAAAAATTGAAACCACTTAAAGAAGCTCTGCCCGAACATATTTCCTACTTTATGATCAAAGCGATCTTGGTTAAAGCAGGGCTGGAAAACAAAAGGTGTTAAGGTTTTTTGGATAATTTCTTCATTGAATAAATAAGAATTTGGTTTAATGCGTATACTAGGAATGATAAAAAGGTGAAATTTCGCTCCTTTAATCAGAGTCTTTATAAAAAAGAGGAGGTTGCTCATGTATTTTGGTAAAAAGAATTCAGAGGAACCAGAAATAGTTATGGAAGATACGATAGTATATGCATGCGGATCAGCGGATTGCAATGGTTGGATGAGAAAAGATTTTGCCTCGGAAAACTATGATTGCCCAATGTGTGGAAGTCAATTGGTTGAAGAAATCAGGGAGCTCCCAAAAATTGAAAATGAGTATAATGCGTTTAAATAAAAGAGGTGAATCATAGCCTCTTTATTTTTATTTTGAGAAGAAAGATGGCGGAGTGTTTTTATCTTGGATTAATGCTTTACATATAAAGATATGTATGATATTATTAAATTTCAGTGTTATGAAAAGAATGCACTGGAGGGTAATTTAAAGTAACATTTTTATTAATAAAATAATTTTTCATCATTTTCATGATGAAGTAGAAACAAGTTAAACATATTTAGAAAAAAGAAATACATGTTATCACCAAGTATTTTCCTCGATCCATTTCTGTTCTTCATTAACTTACTTCTATGTACCATTTGTCTTTTGGAATTTAATCTACCCAATTGGAATTACGGACGGTTTTAATTAATAAACATGTACTTACAAGCTTTTATCTGATTCTCGCAGGCACGGTCTAGGAACCGTATGGATGGGAGAGAGGCAGGGCTTTCATTGTTTTAGGTTTTGGCATTAAAAATTACTCTCGTGCTCGCTTCGATTTGAAATGTTCAACGAACGAGCAGGAAGAACCATATGGAATGGATTCTTAAACAGGCACAGTCTCGATTATCTGAAGGGTAAGTCCGGGACTGTGTTTCATTTTGGGGAATACTTTCTTTTTTAGAATCTTTCCTCAAATATATAAAGGATATATATGATATAATGGTAACTGAGATATGAAAAATTCATGCCGTAATCTCAAGTTCTTACCATTCAAAAAGTTTGGTTGAAAGAACAATAATCATACTTAGATTTGCGAATGGTTATTTACTCACAATTTAGATTAAACGCCATCTATTCTTCTTTTATCTTTATGGCTTGTGATCTGTTATGCAGGACGGAGTCAATTCAATTCTAAGGAGTGAGATATATGTATAGAAGAAATAATACGGAAGAAATCATTCCTGAAGAAACAAAGGTGTGGGAATGTACATCAGAAGATTGCAAAGGTTGGATTCGCGATAACTTTACAAGTAATGATGAACACGTTTGTCCGTTATGTAGCAGCGAGATGAAACCCGGCACCAGAATGCTTCAAGCAATTAACAATCCAAGAAACTATTAAGGCTATAAAAAAAGCTGAAGGGGATTCCCTTCAGCTTTTTTTATCTTTCTGCCAATTGGATGAAGCAAAAAGCAGATGAATGATTAGTGGATATCTTTTTTCTTGAATCGACCGCCTCGGACTTCCGCGATATCCCCTACAGCAAGAAATGCAGATGGATCGAAACTTTTGACTATCTCTTTAAGTTTAGCTTCCTCAAGCCTGTTTATTACACAAAAGATGACTTTTTTATCATCACCGGAATATGCACCTTCACCAGCTAAAAAGGTTACGCCCCGTCCAAGGCGATTCATTATGGCATCACCAATATCATTAAATTCATCACTGATAATCCAGACAAATTTGGATTCGTCCAAACCTGCGATGACGATATCCATCGTTTTATATGCCACGAAGTAAGCTATGATCGAATACATGGCACGATCCCACGAGAATACGAAGCCCGCACTGCCAAGGATGAATAAATTAAAAAACATGACGATCTCCCCAACGGAAAAAGGGAGCTTCTTGCTAGCGAGTATAGCAAGTATTTCTGTACCATCCAAAGAGCCGCCATATCGAATGACCATTCCAACACCAATGCCAAGAATCATTCCGCCGAAAGCGGACGCTAGGAGGATATCTTGAGTGAAAGCTGGTACATGATGAAGCAATGTAGTGGTTATGGAAAGGATTAAAATTCCATAAAGGGTAGATAATGCGAAGGTTTTGCCGATTTGTTTATAACCGATAAAAAAGAAAGGAAGATTCAAAATGAAAAGAAAGATTCCGAGCTTCCATCCAGTGATGTAAGATAACATAATCGATATACCCGTTATGCCCCCGTCGATTACGTTATTCGGCACTAAAAAAATCTCGAGGCCGACAGCCATCAAAACCGCACCGATTGTAATTAATAGACCTCTCTGTAAAATTTGTCTCAGTGTTAATTTTTTATGCTGGGTCTTCTTTTGCATAATTTCTGTTGTACTTGCACCTGCCAGGTCTGACATAATCATGCCACCCACTCCTTCTCTCTATATAGGTTCTATTTAATTATAAACCTATAGGTATAATTAAATAAAGAAATTAACATTCTGGTTCATATATTCCTGAATAATTATTGGTATCATTGATAACGTCCTGTAATGAAGAAACAGGGTTGTTAATGCTTGTCATTACCATGTATTCTTATTCTACTCCATACAAAACAATAGTATTTCTAATTTTATTGAATTTATGAAAGAAACCTGCATTTTCTTGAGATATGGGGTGCACGGAAAGAATCGATGTGTAAATATATAGGAATAAGGAAATAAAAAACCTTTGAGGTACTATGAATTTCCTTTACAATATAGGAGAATAGAACGTTTGAGGTGATCAGTAAAAAAATGGAACAATCAATTGTAGCATCAAATCCTGTTCTCTTTATGATTGCAGTACTTTTGATAATAATGGCTTGTTATACGGCGTTGGATTTACTGACAACATTACTGACGATAAAGAGATATAAACGCCTTGTGTATATAGGGAGCAGCTGCTCTATGGGAGTGGCGATTTGGACGCTTAATTTTGTTGTTATTTTCACCCTCGATAATTCAGGAATGGCAGCATACAACTTTTCTACAATAATTTTTTCGTTAGCATTAGCGATCGCTCTCGCAGGGGTTGGGTTATTGGCCATTTCGTATAAAACACAAGTCCTGCAAATCGTTTTTTGCGGTTTCATGTTTACGATGGCCATATTATCCAATTATATAATGGGAACATCTTCATTAAACCACTCTTTGCACTTTAACCCATTATCGGTCTTCAGTACGCTTTTCAGCATCTTTATTTTATTTGTAGCAGCACTTGCCATATTATTTCATTTTAATAAATTAAGTCAATCTTCGCTAAAACCAGTCAGTACTCTTTTGATGAGTGGTGCAATCATTGAAGGCTATTATCTTTTTGTAAGGGTGTTGCCGATGAACGCGAAAAATGAAGCGGGTGAATTTGTTCCACTCACTCCATTTATGCTTTATCTTACATGCTTCGTTTCATTATTCATCCTTGCCAGCTTGATAGCTTCAAGTACGATCGTGGGCCGGCGGTTAGCAAAAAGTGATAATACTGTAAGCGATATCCGTTATGCTTTAGATCAATCGGCGATCGTCGCCATCACGGATGCAAATGGGATCATTACATATGTTAACGAAAAATTCCTGGAAATATCTCAATATGAAAAACATGAACTAATAGGAAAAAATCATTCCATAATCAATTCTGGTCATCATCCGAAAGAATTTTTCACTGACTTATGGCTAACGATCAGCCAAGGGAAAACATGGCATGGTGAAATATGCAATCGGGCAAAAGATGGTAATGTATATTGGGTGGATACAACTATCGTTCCTTTTATGAAAAAGGGTAAACCATATCAATATATTTCCATCCGTTCGGATATTTCCAGTCGTAAAAAAGCAGAAAGTGCTTTAAAGGAGTCAATTAAAGAACTGGAAGATATGCATTATGCAATCAACCAATCCTTGATTGTGGCGATTACCGATGATAAAGGAGTCATTATCGAAGTGAATGAAAAGTTCTCGGAGGTTTCTGGTTATGGGAGAGGTGAATTGATAGGCCAGACCCATAAGATCGTTAATTCTGGATACCACTCAAAGGAATTCTTTGAAAAAATGTGGATGACCGTCCGTGAACGCAAAGTTTGGAAAGGTGAAATTAGAAACAAGGCGAAAGATGGCAGTTTTTATTGGGTCGACACAACAATTGTTCCATTTTTCAGCGAAGAAGGTAAACCATTTCAGTATTTAACCATTAGATATGACATAACCGAGCGTAAACAATCGGAAGAGATGCTCCATCGGCAGGATAAATTAGCCGCTGTCGGTCAGCTTGCTGCTGGAGTGGCACATGAAATACGCAATCCGTTGACCTCCATGAAAGGGTATACGGAATTTTTGCAATTGGATGAAACGGACGAAAATAAACAAGAATATCTGGAAATAATCATGGACGAAATCAATCGTGTGAATGAGATAGTTGAAGAGTTCCTACAATTGGCCAAACCACAGGCCTTGATTTTGGAGATGAAGAATCTTGTGCCAATCATTCAAAATGTTGTATCTTTGACGGAGTTTGAAGCCAGGAAGAAGAACATCACGCTGATTTCGGATTGTAATGACGAAGAGATCTTCGTTCGTTGTGATGAGAATCGATTAAAACAAGTCTTATTGAACTTCATTAAAAATGGTATGGAAGCTATGCCTGACGGTGGGTTCATAAAAGTCATGACTGAAATTAAAGAGGATAAAGTGCAAATATCCATTACCGACACAGGAATTGGGATTCCGCCAGAGCAGCTTAAGAGACTGGGAGAACCATTTTTCACAACGAAAAAATCTGGTAATGGGTTAGGTTTAATGATCAGCTTTAAAATCATAGAAAGCCATTTCGGAAATGTCTTTGTCGAGAGCGAGGTCAATAAAGGTACAGTCTTTAATATTGTGCTCCCTATTTAGCCTAATAGGAAGCTATGAAAAAAATAACAACTTTGTATAAGATGTCTGCATGGGGGAACTGGATTTGGAAAAACAAAAGCAAGTCAATATCATTAGCTTGAAAGTTTTTTACCTTTTTTCATTTTTTGCAGTAGGAAGTTTAACACCGCTATTAAGCGTTTATTTAGCCAATGAGGCAGGTTTGTCAGGTATTGAAATCGGTACGATCATGTCTGTTGGACCGATAGTGATGATCGTTTTTCAACCTTTTTGGGGAATTGTCTGTGATTGGAGCGGGAGACCGGCAAAAATACTGGCAATGACATCGTTGCTTGCTGGTGTACTCGGTTTAGGTTACTTGCTGTTCGATCATTATTTACTTATAGTATCCGTTGCTGTCGCTTTGGCTATTTTTCAAAGTGCGATAATACCTGTTTCAGATAGCATCACCCTTCAATATACAACGAAGATCAAATCGAATTATGGGAAAATCCGTTTATTCGGATCACTTGGTTACGGTGTGGCCGTTTTTGTAATGGGAAAATTATCTGAATCCTTCATGGGTCCTTCCGTGATATTTTATGCTTTTTTCTTCGGTCTTTTGATCTCGGCTAGTCTGGCTCTTCGTTTGCCCGAAGAGCCGCCTGGGGAAAAGGTGAAGCTTTTCGGCGGAATGAAAGAATTGATCACCATGAAACGATTCCTTATCTTTCTAGCTATAACGTTCTTGCTTTTTGGTCCTAATCTTGCAAATAATGTATACTACGGTTTGTTTGTAGAGGCAAGGGGAGGGACATATACAGGAATTGGCATTGCCTTCCTTTTAGCTGTATTATCGGAAATCCCCTTTATGAGAATCGCAGGTACCTGGATTCATAAGATAGGCCTGCTGCCAATTACCTTATTGGCTGGAACGGCCTCATTGGTCCGCTGGGTTTTGTACTTCACCGAACCGAGTTTGGCTACCGTATATGTGTCTTCGATCATTCAAGGGTTTTCACTTGGCTTATTCATTCCCGCAGCTTTACAATATATCAGGGAAGTTGTCCCTGTACGTATTACAGTAACGGCAATAACGCTTTATTCCGCCATAGGCAATGGATTGGGTAACTGGTTCAGTACCTTCAGCGGCGGAATAATCTTGGATAAATCAGGAATATATGCGGTCTATTTATTTTATGGTTTACTCACGCTGATCGGAATGCTGCTTACAATATGGCTCATGAGTTATGAAAAAAAATTAAAAGTTATGGGGAAACCCATAGGTATAATAGAAAAATGATGGAAAATAAAGCGAGGGACCTCTTTGCCTATCATGGTGAAGAGGTCTTTCTCTATTCTATTTACAAATTTGAGAGAAAGCAGGCTAAATGATCAAGCAGAATAGGATTCATTAAAATCCCTCAGTAGACAAACTCGCTGATAATGGATTTGTCTACAATATTTTAAGGGTTTGTATAATTTACACGTTGATTGGAATGAAAGGCACTCGCTTTCCGTGGCACTTTCGCCTGCCAGGTCTCCCTTGGACACGCTTTTCCCTCAGAAGTCTCGAACCACCGCCCCAATCAACTTTGTTTAAAATTTAGAAAGAACCCTTTTTGTAATCCCTTTCCGCGGTAAGTTAATAAAAGATATGCTTTTATGTAATAGGAATTTTAACCAAAACAATCAGTTTTTTATTTTTGGAAATAATATGATTTAATGGAAGATAGAGAATGAATGGAAGGGTGAGTGTTTTTGAGCAAACCAAAAGTGTTGGTTATTACCATCGCATCAGCTTTTATCGGCCTGTTTTTTTTATTTTGTCTTGGATGGGCGATTACGGACCATTATGGAAAGGGAACTTCCGATAAGGAAGTGATTGAAGAAACCACCATTAAAAAAAATGATTTTCCCGATGATTTTACGGTAGTTGCGATAGGCGATTCATTGACCCGCGGCACAGGTGATGAAACAGGGAAAGGCTACGTTGGACTTGTTATTGAAGATTTAAAGAGTGAATACAATAGAAAACCAATCATTCATAACCTCGGAATTAATGGACAAGTGTCTAAAGAATTGGTACAGCAAGTGAGACAACCGGAAGTGAAGCGCCAAATCCAGGCTGCTGATGTTATTTTAGTTACAATCGGGGGTAACGATTTATTTCAAAAAGGCAAGACCCTGCTTGAATATGATCGCGAAGCTATTACTGTATCACAAAAGAGTTTCTTGGGAAATTTACATGAAATTTTTAAGGATATCAATAAAGTCAATGATACAGCTACCATTTTGTTGCTTGGGCTGTATAATCCGTTTATAGATTTGGATGAAGACTTTGATACGAACCGAATCGTACGGGATTGGAATAATGAAACGGCGGAAGTCGTGGCTCTTTATGAAAATGCAATTTTCGTTCCAACTTTTGATTTATTTCAATTGTCGGTAAATGAGTATTTGTATTCAGATAAATTTCACCCCAATAAGAAGGGATATCGTTTAATTGCTGATAGAGTTGCTCCTTTAATAAAATGGGAGGATGTGGAACGATGAAACAGGTGACATTGTCTGTCAGGGACTTGAAAAAAAGGATTGGCAAAAGGGAAATTATTAAAGGAATTGATTTTGAGCTGAATGAAGGGGAAGTTTTCGGCTTTTTAGGACCGAATGGAGCAGGCAAGACGACGACGATCCGCATGTTGGTCGGTTTGATTAAGCCAACCTCGGGTTCCATCCATATATGCGGGTATGATGTTCGTCAGCACTTTACGAAGGCTATGAAGCAAATGGGCTGCATCGTCGAAAATCCAGAGTTATATCCATTTTTGAGCGGGTGGGATAATTTGCTCCACTTTGCAAGAATGTTACCTGATGTTGATGAAACAAGAATGGACGAGGTTGTTGAACTCGTCGGTTTGCAAACGAGAATTCACGATAAAGTGAAGACCTATTCGTTAGGAATGAGGCAGCGTTTAGGAATCGCGCAGGCCATGCTGAACAGCCCTAAACTATTGATTTTGGATGAACCGACTAACGGGCTAGATCCTGCCGGAATCCGTGAAATGCGGCAATTCATCAGAAAGTTGGCTGAAGAAGAAGGTATGAGCGTTCTGGTTTCCTCACACTTATTAGGTGAAATCCAGCAACTTTGTGACCGGGTCGCAATCATAAAAGGTGGGGAAATTATTAAAACGGATACAGTGGAGAGCTTATTATCCACGCAGGAGCGGATATTTTGGCGGGTGGAACCTATTCAAAAGGGCGCGGAAATACTTAGCAGCTTCACCGAAATTACCTTAGATCAAAAATATATCATTACAGCCTATGATGAACTTAAGACACCTGAATGGAATGCTGCTCTTAACCAAGCTGGCGTGAGGGTGCATGAAATGAATCGAAAGCTCCCGGGATTGGAAGAATTGTTTTTGCAAGTTACGGGGGGAGGTGCGGGCATTGAATAACTTGGTCCAAAATGAAATGATGAAGTTGCTGGCAAAGAAACGGTTAATCATAATCGGTCTCATCGTTGGAATTTTAGTCCTGATGTTTACATATGCCCAATACAAACAAGTGGAAGAGCAGCGGGAGAAGTTGGGAACGGATGATTGGCGTGCAGCTCTTCAGCAGCAAATCATTGATACTCAAAATCGATTGGGCTCCAATAGGATGCTCGATGAGTGGCGTGAACAGCTGCAAGTTAGTCTGAAGCAGCAGCAATATTATCTCGATCATGATATCAATCCCTCAGAACCAGGCGCAGCCACTTTTACACGCATGTTTTTGGAAAATGCAATCGATTTGTTCATTCCGCTGTTAATCATGATTGTGGCTAGTGATATGGTTTCTTCCGAAAATAGTCAAGGGACAATCAAGCTTTTGCTGACACGGCCAGTGGAGCGCTGGAAAATCTTATTGAGCAAATATGTAACATTATTATTATCGGTTTCGATTATCGTGGCGGTGACAGCCTTATTGTCTTACCTATTATCGGGTATCGTTTTCGGATATCAAGGTTGGGGTGCCCCTGTAATAACCGGATTTGAATTGAAGGGTGCTGACGTGGATGTCAGTCAAGTAAGGCTAGTTGAACAATGGAAATTCCTATTGATGGATTTGGGACTTGTCTGGCTGGTGGCGGTTGTGGTAGGGACCCTTTCTTTCATGCTTTCGGTACTGGTGAGAAGCACCCCTGCAGGCATGGGCATCATGCTGGCTGCATTGATTTCCGGAGCTATATTGAACAATATGGTTTCATCATGGGAATCAGCGAAATATTTCTTTATGGTGAATTTGAAATTGACCGCTTATATTAGCGGAACGGCTCCGCCAATAGAAGGGATGACTTTATTATCCTCCGTCATTACTCTGCTCGTTTGGTGGGCGCTTGCTTTAATTGTATCTTTTACAGTATTTACCCGGAGGGATGTATACTGAGAAACAGCCTATAGAAATTATAAGTTGTTTCAGTTTGTTGACATAATTGGTTCGGAAGTGTCGCTTTTAAAACAAGACCTGATTATCCACATGAAATTCTACTTTATATGAACTGAAACCCTCAATGGATGGGGGGAATTTACGACACTCCAGCCGAATAACTGGCTAGCCGAGACCCCACAGACGCTAGCGTCGAGGACGCTTGGCAGACAGTCGGCGGAAAGGGAGGATTTTTGAAGTCAACTGCAATTTTATAAATAAAAACTGCAGGCAAACTCGCTTTCGAGTTGGTCAATCTATTGGTGTTCGGAATGGTCGTGATTTTATCAACGGAATGATTACATTGATTTTAAAACAAGACCTGATTATCCACATGAAATTTTACTTTATATGAACTGAAACCCTCAATGGATGGAAGAAATTTGCGACACTCCAGCCGAATAACTGGCTAGCCGAGACCCCACAGACGCTAGCGTCGAGGAGGCTTGGCAGACAGTCGGCGGAAAGGGAGCGGATTTCTGTAATCAACTCCATCTTTTCAAAAAAATTGTAGGCTCGCTTTCGAATTTGCCTGCAGTCTGAACAGCCTATATAAATTATAGGTTGTTTTTTATTTTCTCGTACAGGGTATCCTTTAAAAAACAGTATGTTCAAAATGGGAGGATTATAAATGGATGATAATCATTTGAATGAAAAATTCATGCCAATGACTTCAATTTCCAGTGGAGATGTACAGATAATAAATGAGGATATATATTGTCTGTCCGTCCAAATCGTTAATGTAATTTTTGTAGGGTCACCAAAAGATGATAAATGGGTATTGATTGATGCAGGGATGCCGCGTTCAGCAGAGGCAATAAAGAATACTGCTGAAGAAATATACGGACCGCAAAAACCACCTGCTGCAATTATTTTGACACATGGACATTTCGATCACGTTGGTGCACTGATTGAGTTAATGGAGTACTGGGAGGCTCCTGTTTATGCCCACATTAAAGAAATGCCTTATTTAACGGGACAGGAAAATTATCCCGAACCGGATCCAACTGTTGAAGGGGGGATGGTCGCCAAAATCTCATCGATATTTCCGAATGAGGGAATCAACCTTGATGAAAAAGTTCAGCCATTGCCTGATGATCATAGTGTTCCCGGGCTTCGTGATTGGAGATGGGTTCACACCCCAGGCCATTCGAAAGGACATATTTCACTTTTCCGTGAAAGTGACCGAAGTTTGATTGTTGGAGATGCTTTTGTGAATGTCAGGCAAGATTTCCTATACAAGGTTATCACTCAGGAGAAAGAAATAGCAGGACCGCCGCGGTATTTAACAACCGATTGGGGGGCAGCCAAAGAATCGGTACGTCTATTGGAAAGTCTGAAGCCCGCTGTTGCCATAACGGGGCACGGGTATCCTGTTGAAGGGAAGGAACTGGAAATGGGTTTAGCGAAGCTTGCAAAGGAATTCGATTCATTAGCTAAACCGGATCATGGGAAATATGTGGAATGAAGGGTGACCGTATTTAATGAATAATTTCTCTACAGAAGTCAAAAATAAACAAGCAACTTATGAAAAATGGAGGGATTTCCGTGACTAATTTAAGAGATATCATGACAACAGACGTTGACTGTTGCACTGCGGAAGATAATATATATGAAGCAGCAGTCAAAATGAAGAATGATGATGTTGGTGTCATTCCTGTATTGGAGAATAACCATCTAATCGGTGTCATTACAGACAGGGATATCGTCATTCGCTGTGTTGCCGAGAAAAAGCCGAACTCGACTAGAATTACCGATGTCATTTCCACTAATCTTGTAACAGGTACGCCTGATATGTCAGTGGAGGAAGCTGAGGAGTTAATGGCTACCGAACAAATCAGAAGGCTCCCTATCATTGAGAATGAAAAGCTGGTCGGTGTCGTTGCATTAGGTGATCTTGCTGTACACCAACAGACAAATTCAATGGCGGGAGATGCTTTAAGTTCAATTTCCGAAGACAGAGATCAAATTCAGCACTAAAAACCAAAACTCTGTTAGCTATTGCTAACAGAGTTTTGGTTTTTAAAGATACTTATTGAACCAGCCCTTGATTTCCTCAACATGTTGCAGGCGCATTTTTGGAGATCCGCTTCGCGATACCTCATGAGTTTCATTTGGGAATGAAACAAGTACGGCTTCTTTATTTTGCCGTTTTAAAGCGACAAAAAATTGCTCGCTCTGTTCAATGGGACAGCGGAAGTCCTTTTCTCCGTGAAGTAAAAGTAAAGGGGTATCCACATTGGAAACATATTTTAATGGAGAGTGCTGCCATAGTTTTTCAGCAGAGTTAATGATATCGCCGCCAACTTCCCACTCTGTAAAATAATAGCCAATGTCGCTGACCCCATAAAAACTTAGCCAGTTACTGATACAACGCTGAGACACAGCCGCCTTAAAGCGGTTGGTATGTCCGATGATCCAATTTACCATGAATCCTCCATAACTTCCTCCGGATACCCCTAAATCTTCATCGTCTATAAAATCATACGTAGCTAGAACGTGATCGACTCCAGCCATTAAGTCCTTATAATCCATGCCTCCATAGTCGCCACGGCAGGCGTTTACGAAGTCTTGGCCATATCCTACACTCCCGCGCGGGTTAGTGAACAATACAGTATACCCTTCATTAGCCAAGGTCTGGAATTCATGAACATAGGTATTAGCATACATCATATGCGGTCCGCCGTGGATTTCTAAAATGAGCGGATATTTTTGACTACCATTAAAACCGTTCGGTCTCATGATCCAGCCGTGAATGGTAAGCCCATCGACTGATGGAAAAGTAATGGGTTCAGCCATGGACAAATGTTTATCCTTCAAAAAAACCTCATTAACAAAACTGATTTGTTCCTTATCACCATTGGTAAGGTTATATGCAAAGAGATCGCCAGGATGAACAGGTGTACTGATGGCCACGACAGCACGGTGGCTTTCGGGGTCTATAGTCAGGCCGTATATATGCTGCGGGTCAAGGATTGATGGATACATAGCTCCTTCAATGGAACCATAATATACTCCGGTATTTCCATAATCACTTATTAAAAAGTAAAAACCTTGACTATCGTTTGTCCACAAAATACCTGGGTCGACGGCTCCGATTTGGAAATCCCCTATTGCGGAATCTCCAATTTGCACGTCCCATCCGTCGGTCAAACACTGAGTCGTTTGGTCCATGATGGAATATAACCAGATATTTGAAAAGGTGGCACCGGCAAATTCTTTATTATGGCCAATGAAAGATAGATATTCGCCATTTGGAGACCATTTAGGATCTCTAAAGAAACCTGTACTATCCGTAATTTTCTCTAAAGATTTCGTATCAAGATCCATGATGAAAATATCTGAAAAAAGTTCATCATCACTTCTTTCTGCATCCCCGCTTATGAATGCAATACGCTGTCCGTCTGGAGACCACGCATTCGGAAGATGATCAATATTGTTTTCCGTCAGCAATGTGAATTCTCCCTTAAAAATGTCCGCTATTACAAGCTGCTGATACAACTGATCAAAATAGCCTCTCCCATCCCATTTATACTTGATCCGGTCATACCTATTAACTTCTTTGGATAGATCATTTTCCTTGACCGTATTAAGGTTTTCGCCTTCCTTTAACCCGGTAGAAAGCAGTAACTTGGTGGAACAAGGGGACCAAATAGGCTTTGATGCGCCGTTAACGAAATGGGTGAGCTGGCGAGCTTCGCCGCCAATGCTCCCGATAATGTGGACTTGTTTTTTTCCTGATCTATCTGATATAAAGGCGATATGCTTGCCGTCGGGGGACCAGGCTGGTGATGTATCACGATTATCCCCAAACGTCCATTGCTTTGTTTCATTCGTAATCAGGCTGAACATAAACAGATTGGAAATGTATTTTTCCGTTTTTTCATCTATTCTGGTTTGGACATAAACCGCCATGCTGCCATCCGGTGATAGCTTTGGATCGGTTACTGATTTCAAGTGAAATAAGTCTCTTGCTGTTATACCTATTTTGTTCATCCTTTTCACCCTTTCATTTCTCATAGTTATGTATTTCGCTAAAGAGAAATAAAATCCTTTAGTAAATGGTAAACGCGTCATGTTTATTTATCAAGGACGAAAGAAATGAAAATAATCCGCCCTTTTTATCAGGACGGATTATCTGGCTATATAGGCAAAAAACTTATAATCACTTATGCATATGTCGTGTATGCGGACGGTGCGGCGGTATTTGGAAATTATGTTCTTCCATCATTTTATAATGTTTTTCAAAATGTGAAACCATTTTATCGGCTTCTTCTTTCGAAAGCGCACCATACTCAACATATTTTTCGATTAATATCTTTTTGTCAGCGAGTATTTGTTTTTGGATCTTAGCGATTTCCGATTTTTGAGCATCAGTGAATTGTACACTTTCATTCTTTGCTTTATTTTCCTGTGCAGCCGGATGATTAAGGTTGACTAAGAATAGGGAACAAGCTGTTAAACAGATGACAAAAAACTTTTTCATGGATGAACGACTCCTTCTTTTTAATGATATTTTCTGCCTAATTGAAGAACTGTAGAACCTTTAAAAACCTGAAAGTCTCTTCCTAATGGTGAATGATTATCAATATGGAAGATTCCTTATTTCTTTATTATCATTTACAGCATTTACAGTTTTATGTAAAAAATAAGGGGAAGGTTTGTTAGAGAAAGATCTGGGTATTTTAAATGTAAGTTGAAATTTTGTTGAAACTTCTTATTAATAAAAAGTCCTTTAAAAGGGAAGAAAGGGGGATTATCATGTTTTGGACGATTATTGGTGTAATAATATTATTATGGGTTCTTGGTTTAGTCTTTAAAGTGGCTGCAGGCTTTATACATATCTTGCTTATCATCGCGGTCATTCTCATTTTGGTTAAGGTTTTTAAGGGAAGGAATCGAATGTAGATGTGTATTGAATGACTGACCTGGAAAAGCTTTTAAATACCAATGTAAAAGGCGGCCTGGTGAACAGGCCGCCTTTTAATTCAGTAAACTGTCAATCATAAGGAAGTGGATGGCCTAACAGCCTCTTATGAATCCATATCGCTGACTGGGTGCCATCTCCCATGGAAATGGTGACTTGTTCGGAATGGGCAACGAGGTCGCCGCCTGCCCAGACTCCTTTAATATTCGTTTCTTTAGTCCGGGGATGAACCACGACATGATTGTTTTCATTGACTTGCACACCTAATTGTAAGGCTAGGTCATTATTAAGTTTGTTCCCTTTAAACGCCGTGAATGCCTTTTCAGCTCTGATAAGTTTACCAGATACTAATTCTATGCCCGTTAACTCCTGATTGGCATCGACATGAACCTCACAAACTTCCTCTTCAATAACGGGAATGTGATTTGCCGTTAACTTATCTCTATACTCATCATCAATTTTAGATTTCAAATGGTTTACGTAAATGATATCTTTTGACCAATATAATAGAGTAAGCGCCATGCCTGCACCCGTATTTCCGCCACCAAGAACAACGGTTTTCTTATCCATGATCTCATACCCATCACAGTCAGGGCATATATATGTGGATGTCCCAAGAGTTGAATAGATGTTTTTGATTGGAGGAATGTTATCGGTAATGCCAGTACCCAGAAAAATCATTTTTGCTTGATATTCCCTGTCATTTTTAGTTTTGATAAAAAACTTGTCCTGCTTTTTTTCTAGAGATGTCACTGTATCATCCGTGAATTCGACACCGAATTTTTCAGCGTGCTGCCTGCCAAGCGTCCTTAATTGTTTCCCGCTTACACCGTCTGGCCACCCAAGAATGTTATGGTATGCCTTGGCAATGGAAGAGCGGCCTTGAGCAGAATCAATGACGATAATATCATGTTTATATCTTCCTAGCTGGATGGCTGCCTGAATCCCGGCTATACCTCCACCAATAATAATGCAATCTGCTTGTTTCATGAATTCACCGCCCATAAATTTGGAATAAACCTAGTGTTATTCTATCTGTAAAAAATATACCACTAGTCGCTAGAGCTTAAACAAAAAAAAGGAGGAAGTCCGCTTCTGGCAGATCTTCCTCCCTTATCTTTAGCCTATATCATTGATTCTGTATTGGTTCGAGCCATTCTTGTGCCCAATTTTGAATTTCGTTCATAACCGGTGCAAGGGCCTTGCCTTTTTCAGTTAAAGAATATTCAATCCTGACCGGTGTCTCTGGATATACGTCCCTTTTAACAATACCTTCAATTTCCAAGTCCTTTAAACGTTCAGAAAGAATCCTGCCGCTTATCGGGAATGCAGATTCAATATTACAAAACCGTTGAGGGCCATTAAGTAATTGATTGACAATCAATCCAGTCCAGCGTTTACTCAAGATTTGCATTCCTTTTTCAAATCGTGGACAAAGTGTCGTATTATTCATCATATCACCTCATTATTAATATATTATAATGCATTTACCTCATATGTAACAACTTTACCGAAAATTATTTAGTTACTAGAGATGTTATGGTATAAGAAATTCACGAGCTTACTTTAAGTATTATGAAAAGGTTTCCGCCTCGGATTTGCCACATTTAAAAAAAAGTGCGCTTTTAAAAAATGTGTTGTTTAGAGATACCATGAAAAATATGTTATTTTAATATGGAAGTCAAAGTTTTGCAAATGGAAGGATCCGTGGGAAAGATGAGTGAGTTACTGCAAGAGGCCGTATCCTTTATCAGGACAAGTTATCCGGAATTATTGAAAACGGAAGAGGACATAAATGGCAGGATCGAACAAATTAAAAAGGAAATAAATGAAACAGGCAGATATGAACATACATATGAAGAATTGGTTTATGGTGCTAAATTAGCTTGGCGGAATAGCAATCGTTGCATTGGGCGCTTTTTTTGGGAATCACTAAGGGTGATTGATAAAAGGATGATTCAAAGCGAAGAACAAATGGTATCGGCCCTCTTCGAACATATCGAATATGCTACGAATAATGGGAATATCAGACCTGTGATTACAATTTTCAAACAGAAAGATCATGATCGAAAAGTGGATATTTGGAATCATCAGCTTATTCGTTATGCAGGATATGAGACGGAACATGGTGTAATCGGCGATTCAAGTTCAATCGAATTCACCAAGCGATGTATGGCATTAGGGTGGGAAGGGAAATTCGGACCTTTCGATATTTTACCCCTTGTAGTCCAAGTGGACGGAAAAACCCCTAGTTTTCATGATATACCTGAAAGCCTCGTTAAAGAGGTTCAAATCACCCACCCTGAACTGACATGGTTCGAAGATCTTCAACTAAAATGGTATGCAGTTCCAATCATATCTGGCATGAGGCTGGAAATTGGCGGTATTACTTATTCAGCTGCACCATTTAATGGGTGGTACATGGGAACGGAAATCGGTGCGAGGAATCTTGCTGATGAAGAACGCTACAATATGCTGCCGGCAATCGGTGAGAGGATGGGCCTGGATGTTAAACGTGATTCGAGTTTATGGAAAGATCGAGCCCTTATCGAACTGAATGAAGCAGTCCTTCATTCGTATAAAAAACACGGAGTCAGCATTGTTGATCACCATACAGCAGCTAAGCAATTCAAGAAATTCGAAGAAAAAGAAGCCTCTTATGACCGAAAAGTAACGGGGGATTGGACCTGGTTAATTCCACCGGTGTCACCAGCCACAACTCATGTTTTTCATCAGCCATATAACAATGAAATAATGAAACCTAATTTCTTTTATCAAATTCCTCCATATAAATAAAGGTTTACATGAACTGGCGGCGGGTATATATATAGCAAGCCAAAAAAATAAGGGGGAAGGTAATGATGGCATTAGGAAGAAACGTGGTATTACTAGGAGTCGGAGTTGCCGGAGTCTCATTTTTATCGAATAAAACGAACAGAGGAAAAGTGAAGGATATGTGGTCCAATGCAAAAGCAAAAACGGTAGGCTTTTGGAAAAGGACGGCTTCAGAGCTGGATCCTGTAATTGAAAAGGCAGGTCACCCTGATCCATATGATCATGATGACAATAAAATGGTGGATGAAGGCGCCATGTACGGTGTTCACTATTATAATAATGCAAAGCATGGATAAAGTAATCAGAATCGCTTGGGAGTACCCAAGCGTCAGACTGCAGACAAACTTGTTCAGTTTGTCTGCAGTTTTTTAATTAAAAGGTTGTTTTGATTTCAGAAATCCGCTCCTTTTCCGCCGACTGTCTGCCAAGCCGCATCAAAGCAAGCGCATGTGGTGTCTCGGCTACCCAGTAATTCGGCAGGAGTGTCGCAAATTTCTTCAATCTGAATGAGGGTTTCCTCCATATAAAAAGTAAAAAAACATGAAGGATAACCAGGTATTCTTTAAAATCATGGTTCAGGATGAGACCATTCCGACCCATGATTTTAAAACAAAGTTGATTGGAACGTAAGGAACGAGACTCCTGCGGGAAAAGCGCGTCAAAGGGAGACCCCGCAGGCTGCGCCAAGGAGGCTCCCGGATCGCCCGCGGAAAGCAAGTGCCTGGAGTGGAAATCAACTTCTGAAAATTGTAACCATCTACTAACTGTCGCTTGGGGCTACCCAAGCGTTTTTATAGTGGTATTTTATTTATCAATCGATAAAAGTCAGATAATTACGAATTCTAGACAAGGGTTCAAGGTATTAAATTCTTTATTGTGCTTTAAATGAATAAGGATTAAGATAAAAGAATCGAAAGGAAGTGGATACGAGTGAGCAGCAGTTCTTATGATCCTGAACCCAGAAAGCAAGAGGAAGCCAATATGATGCTAGAAGTCGAGACTGTTATTCTCCCTGAGTATCTGCTCGAAGAAGGTAAATAAGGCTTTCTCTATAGAAGAGGAGGTCAAAAAATGATTGAAATCTACAAGACGGATGATAACCGTCACTTGAACAATATCGAGGAAATGACAAAAGGTTCCTGGGTGAACATTGTCGCGCCCACAGAAGCTGAAATAGATTATATATGCTCGACTTTGAAGTTACCGATCAATTTCATGAAGGATCCACTGGATGATGAGGAAAGGCCTCGTATCGAAAAAGAGGATGATAATGTTTTAATTATTGTCGACTTCCCATATTTGACCAGGGATGAAGCCGACTTACCGATTTTTGAAACGATTCCCATAGGCATGATCTTTACCAAAGACTGTTTCATTACGGTATCTCTGAAAGAAACACCGATATTGGCGAATTTCAAAAACAATAAGATCAAAGGTTTTTTCACCAATAAGAAAACGAGGTTTGCTTTACAAATATTATTCGAGATTTCATCCTATTATTTACGTTACCTGAAGCAGATTAACAAGATGACTAATGAAGCCGAACGTGAATTACATCAGTCAATGAAAAATAAAGAATTATATACTTTCCTTGCTTTGGAAAAAAGCCTGGTTTATTTTACGACATCATTGAAATCCAATCGTGTAGTCCTTGATAAGATCCTCCGTTTTAATTATTTGAAAATGTATGAAGAAGATAAAGAATTGCTTGAGGATGTAATCATCGAAAATGCTCAGGCTATCGAAATGGCAGAAGTGTATCTATCCATTCTTAGCGGTATGATGGATGCATTCGCTTCGATCATTTCCAATAATGTCAATAATGCCATGAAGTTTCTAACATCAGTGACCATTATATTAACGCTCCCGACGATGGTGGCAAGTTTTTACGGAATGAATGTGGAACTGCCATTTGAACATAATCGGTTTGCTTTCATTTTTACATTATTAATTGCCATCACTTTGGCGGGGACGACTGCATTCATTTTTTGGAAGAAAAAATATTTTTAAGATTAACCGGCTTATTAAGCCGGTTTTTATTAGGGTTTTGTGCAATTTGAACAATTCAGCGTGCAACTTGAACTGATTATTATAGATCAACTGGTGCCTGCGAACCATTTGGTTGAGGCTGCCAAGCATGTTTTGTTTTATTCCTCGAAAAAATCAGAAAATCCTTCACTGTTAATGCGATCTGAATAAGGGTTCTCATCATTTACATTCTTTGCATCCAAATTGGTTTTAATCACTAAACGGGGACTCTCTGATGCTTCTCTGATGATACGATCGTTCAACTCTTTAAAATCCGGTACATTCTTATTGCCGGGTTTGTTTGGTTCCAATATAACCACCTCCATTTTTATCTTTGCAATAAATGATGGGGTGTATTCATGAATATTCTTAGGTTTGGGAAGGATAAAGGACTGAGGAGGAGATCATGATGACCAAATGGAACGAGCAAGCATCTCGCAATAATAATTTAAGGGCAAGTGATTTAAACCCAGATGGTGCCGGTAAAGGAAAAATGGATTCAAAAACAATTGATGGAGATCAATTGAATGATCTAAAGATTCAAGAGGAAATCAGAAAGCAAAATATGTAAGAGAAGTCCTTTAAGGTAAGCAAAAAAGAATCATGCAGCGGAAAACGCTTGGCGGATAAACCAAGCGTTTTTTTCGTGTCATGGTCGGAATTTCATGGTTGATTTAGGATTCACTTTTATCAGGTACGCTTTTGCTTTTTAAATGAAGAGGGTTGAGTGAAGGATCCGGTTTCTTTTGTAGTGGTACCTTGCCCCTCTACCTGAGAAGAACCTAAACGAGTTTGTGAAGCATCTTTCTTGTTTTTCCCATTCATGTTTATCACCTCGATATTACTTTTCCTATTTCCTTTGCATCCTATACATATATTGAGGGGGATAAGGACAGGTTAGAAGGTAGAGGAGGTGTGTGTTGATGTCAAGAATCGGTGTTGAAGAATCATTAACGAATATTCAGGAAGCACTTCGTGAAAAAGGTTTTGATGTTGTTGAAATTAAACAAGAAGCTGACGCAAAAAACGTGGATTGTTGTGTGGTAACAGGTTTGGAAAGTAATGTGATGGGTATAAGCGATACTTCATTAAAAGCGTCTATCATTGAGGCAAATGGTTTAACGGCTGATGAAGTGTGCCGCGAGGTTGAAAATAAAGTGAATACCATTCAATAATTCAAAAAGTGCCTAAACCGATATAGGATTAGGCACTTTTTCTGTTTATTCAAGGTTACTGTGCTATGGAAATTTCCGCAACCAACTCCACTGCTACATTCCCTTTGATCGCCCTGGAAATCATACATGAAGTCTCGGCTTTTTCAGCAAGTCTCCCCGCTTTTTCAAACACTTTTTCAGAAGTACCCGGCACCAATATAAGTGCGGGGCGATGAATGATTTTCTTATAGGTGAATACACCATTCGTAACATCCACTAACGCTTCCGATTGCATGGTCAAGCTCACCTTTTCTATATGGGCCCGCTCTAACATGGCAGCATAGGTAATGATATAGCAGGTCGATGCCGCTCCAAGCAGCATTTCATCGGGATTAGTTCCAATCCCTGGTCCTTCCATTTCCGTAGGAATGCTTATCTGTGTTTGAAGATTCCCTGAATGAATCGTGCCGCTATCATTTCTGCCGCCAGGCCACTCCGCAGTTAAATGAAAGTGATGTATCGTCATTTTTTTAACCTCCTTACTATTCTATAGTGTAAACGACAAAACAGGTTAAGTATCCGATTTTGCTCAATCAGTCAAATAATCCAGCAATCGGCTGAGTTTTTAATCCGACAGAAAGATGAAGAAATGCCGAACCGGTCGATAATCCACCGCTGTGCGAAGCTAATGTATGAATCGATCAAATAAATTACCGACCTGCCGAATTACGTTTCCAGTAGGCTCAATTTCTGCTAGCTGACAGAAGCATACTTATTAAATATAAGATACATGTTGATAAAACAAAAGGCAGAGGCATTAGGCTATTTTAAGCACAATATTGGATAGGCTTTTCTATAATGATATAGACGGTTTTATATAAATAATACTTCATTAAGGAAGGGCTGAAAAGTTGACTACATTGAGTAATATGTTCGATTTGACTAATAAAACGGCTATCATTACCGGCGGCGGCAGAGGACTGGGCAAACAGATCGCCATGGCGTTGGGAGAGGCTGGCGCAAATATAGTCATTGCTTCACGAAATTTACCTGTTTGTAAGGAGGTATGTGAAGACTTGCAATCGATGGGTGTTAATGCCGTTGCCTTTGAATGTGATATCACCGATGTGAGTGCCATTGACCATGTCGTTCAGGAAACGGTTGCTCAATTCGGCACGATTGATATTCTTGTCAATAATAGCGGTACATCTTGGTCAGGTCCGCTTTTGGATCTTCCCAAGGACAAGTGGGAAAAAGTATTGAATGTTAACGTTACAGGTACATTCCTGTTTTCACAGGCTGTAGCGAAGGTCATGAAGCAGCAAAATTCCGGAAAAATCATAAATATTGCATCGGTGACAGGACTTGGCGGGACGTTTCCAGAGCTTTTGGATACGATAGCTTATAACACCAGTAAGGGTGCCATCATTACAATGACCAAGGATTTAGGAGTTAAACTTGCTAGATACGGTATCCAAGTCAATGCAATTGCACCTGGATTTTTCCCGACTAAAATCACAAAGAAAATTCTGGAAAAGTCTAACTATGACATATTAGGTAAAACTCCGGCTGGCAGGTTTGGCGATGAAGATGATTTAAAGGGTGCCGCCGTATTTTTAGCCTCACAGGCTTCTGACTATATGGTGGGTCATATTTTGATCATTGACGGTGGAATATCGGCATTAGTGTAAACGGAGGAGAAAGGAAGGAAGAAATATATGGCGGAAAAATCCAATTTTTATAAAGGGCTTAAATTACTAGGCACACAAAAAGAGCAACAGCTGAATAGTAAAATTCAAAATCTGCTGAATAATCGCGAGTTAATCGAAAGAGTGAGCGATAATGCGCAAATGCAGGTGCCAAGAATAAATAGTCTGCAGGAAGCATCAGAAAGAATGTCCATCATCATGAATTATCCAACAAAAAAAGATGTGGCGAGTTTAGCGAAATTAGTCATCCAACTCGAAGAAAAAATTGATGGGTTGGAAGAATTGGTCTCTATACTTGTTGAGAATAGGGGCGGGAATGTCGGGGGTAATTCTTCAATTCGCAATAAAGGCAATGCCAATTCATCCCGCAGCATCAAAAAGAAATCAAGATTGGCATCCAATGAAATGGAAGGGAGTAAAAAAAGGATATCTGATTTTATAAATAACTCCTTATTGTTAAGCTCACAGTTGCCTGAGTTCAATTCAGTTGGACAGGAGAATTCAAATGGCTAAGCGGAAAGTGCCGAAAAATCAATCTGATTCCAAAACTAAATGGCAACATTTATTGGATATTCCCAATCAGCCAATGCCTGAAATGGGACTGACTCCGAAAATAGCGGTATGGAAAAAAAACAAATCAACGCTTTGGTTTTATCCCTCAGCACAAAAAAAATATGAGGTACCGGTTTTTCTTATATATTCACTAATCAATTCTCCTTTGATCCTTGATTTATCACCAGGGAATAGTTTAATAGAATCTTTTGTAAATGAAGGTTTTGATGTGTATTTGCTTGATTTTGGAAGCCCGGGATTTGAAGATGGTGACATATCGATCGAAGATTATATCGTCGATTATATTCAAAAAGGAGTACAGCGTGCATTACGCCACTCTGGAGCATCGGAAATTACAGTCATGGGGTTTTGCCTCGGCGGTACAATAGCCGCAATATATGCTGCCATTGCAGACGAGCCGATCAAGAATTTGATACTTTCCGTGACCCCGGTGGATTTCAGTGCCTCGGAATTTTTTGATCAATGGCAGGAGGCGCTTAAAGAAGGGACAGCGGATTTTGACGAGACAATAGATATTTATCAAACGATACCGGCCAGTGCAGTTAAATATGGAATCCGGTTAATTACATCGCCCGTCTATATATCACCTTATTTATCTTTATTGAATCAAGCGGATGATGAGAAATACGTTCAAAACTGGCGCCGCTTCAATGCTTGGGCTAATGGGCATGTACCATTATCCGGAGCAGCTGCAAAACAAATAACCAAGGATTTATTGATAAAAAATAGCTTGGTTAATGGTAGCTTTAAGGTAAGGGGAAAAAAAGCGAAGCTATCGAAAATTGATGCTAGTGTTTTGGTCATAGCAAGTAAGTATGATCGACTGGTCCCACAGGAAATGATTTATCCGGTAATGGAGCATTTAACATGTAAGGATAAGACATATAGCCTATTGAAAAGTGGACATGCTGCTAAACAATATTCCGGTGTACTCCCATATTATTTGAAGGAATGGCTGCCAGGGCGTTCTTCACCCATTCAATAAGAGGGGGATGTGAAATATACGTGTTGAACCTCAGTGAGGATATCAAAATCATGCCGGTTGTTGAGTATATAGGCTTTGCGTCATTGATATTTTCAAAATTTTTTGCAACATTTCCGGATTACTAAAGCGAAATAAAATAAAAGGGCTGGCTCGTTATGTAGAGCCAGCCCCTATTATATCATTGATAATATTTCACTCTTTCTTCAAGTGGTGAGAAGTCTTTATCGCCAGGTTCTGCAGTGGGTTTTCCAAAGGGCATCTGTGCGATGAGTTTCCAATCTTGTGATATATCCCATGTCTTTCTCACTTCGTCATCGATTAAAGGATTATAATGCTGAAGGCTTGCACCAAACCCCTCAATTTCCAAGGAAGTCCATACGACAAATTGTAAAATGGCAGAAGATTGGTTCGACCAAATCGGAAAATTTTCGGCATACGTTTTGTATTGTTCTTGGAGCCTATTTATTATGGCCTGGTCTTCAAAGAATAAAACCGTTCCATAACCATTTATAAATGACCTCATTTTTTCTTCCGTTTTTTTTAAACCTTTGCCATCGGCTGCTATTCTTAATGTTTCTTTCGTGATATCCCATAATTGGTCATGGCTTTGACCAGTTAAAACAATCACTCTGGCACTTTGGGAGTTGAAAGCGGAAGGGGAGTATTGAACGGCATGATCGATAACTTCTTTAATCCTTTTATCAGGAACAACATGTTCCTTGCTAAGGGAATAATAAGAGCGTCTATCTTCAATTGCGCTAAAAAAATCTTTAACCATATATCACACCTCCATTCTTATACCGATTTATTTTGGCCTGATTTTTTTATTTTATGATAAGTGAATCCGGTTGAAATTATTTGAATGAAAATGGTTGACAATTTTATCCCTGTCGTTTATCTTTAAATCAAGATATTTGCATTAAAAGTATTATGTTAGGTTAAATACCTTGAATTCGAGATATTATTAGTGGATTAATTCATCTCCGTAAGGGGAGATTTATAAAGATAGGAGTGGTACAGATGGAATTAAAAGGATTACATCATGTTTCGGCGATTACAGCAAAAGCGGGAAATAACTTTGAATTCTACACAAAAGTCTTAGGGATGCGATTAATCAAAAAAACGGTGAATCAAGATGATGTTCGTGTGTATCACTTATTTTATGGAGATCAAATTGGTTCACCGGGTACGGAATTGACGTTTTTTGAAATTCCAAATGCTGCCCGCACTCATGAGGGAAACAATAGCATTTCAGAAATTTCTTTAAGGGTGAAGGATGATGAAGCGCTAGAATATTGGAAAAAACGGTTTGTGGAATTCAATGTTGAACACGATGAAATATCGAGCCGTTTTGAAAGAAAGGTACTTTCTTTTAAAGATCCTGAAGGGCAGAGGCTTCTTCTGGTTTCCGATCAGGATAATAACGGCGTTCAAGGAGGATTTCCGTGGGATGGAAGCCCAGTACCGCAAGAGTTTTCCATCCTTGGATTAGGACCAGTAAAACTTACAGTACCCAATATTGAACAAACAGAAAGTGTTCTTATCGAGGTATTGGGGTTCAGGAAATCAGGCACATACCCATCCGCAATCAGGGGGCAAAATCCCATAGTCGTTTACGAGACAGGTGAAGGAGGAACAGGAGCGGAACTCCATATTGAAGAAAGGAATGACATACCTCGGGAAAGGCTGGGGAGGGGTGGAGTACACCATGTTGCCTTCCGGGTGGATGATGAAGAAGAATTGAGAAAATGGGTAGAAAAAATTAGTGAATCGAAATTCGTGAACTCGGGATATGTGGACCGCTTTTATTTCCGTTCACTCTATTTTAGGGAGCCGAATGGCATATTATTTGAACTAGCTACTGATGGACCTGGTTTTGAAGTGGATGAAGCTGAGCAGCATCTAGGTGAGAACCTTGCCCTGCCACCTTTTTTGGAATCGAAAAGAAAGGATATTGAATCGAATTTAAAACCACTTAATACAAAATCAACTAATTAAACAACGGGAAAGGAAGTAATCGGCATGCAAAAGCAAAATGCAGGGATACATCATATAACCGCAATTGTAGGCAATCCTCAAGAGAATGTGGATTTTTATGCTGGAGTAATGGGAATGCGTATGGTGAAGAAAACCGTTAATTTTGATGATCCAGGCACCTATCATTTATATTTCGGAGATGAATCCGGTTCACCGGGCACAATCATCACTTTCTTTCCTTGGCCTGAGGCATACCGAGGGACAATTGGCTCCGGACAAGTGGGGATTACAACATATGCCGTTCCGGAGGGTTCAATGGGCTTCTGGGAAAAGCGTTTGGGTAAATTTAATATAGACTTTGAAAAGGTTTCACGTTTCGGTGAGGAATATCTTGAATTCCAAGACCCACATGGTTTGCAACTTGAACTGGTTGAGCGTAAAGAAGGTAAAAATAGCGAGTGGTCATTCGGCGGTGTACCAGCTGATAAGGCGGTCAAGGGATTCGGCGGAGCTGTATTATTGACGTCAAAACCGATCAAAACGATGGAGCTATTAGAGGAAGTGATGGGCCTGCAGAAGATTGGGGAAGAGGGCGATTTCATCCGCTTCAAATCCACATCTGATATCGGGAATTTAATCGATGTTAAAAAAACGGTTTTACCAAACGGTAAAATCGGAGTGGGAACTGTCCATCACATTGCATGGCGTGCAAGCGATAATGAAGATCATAAAGAATGGAGGGAGCATATCGGTAACCATGGCTATGGTGTGACACCCTTTACAGACCGACAATACTTCGATGCGATTTATTTCAGGGAAGATGGAGGCATACTCTTTGAAGTTGCCACAGATCCACCTGGCTTTGCTCATGATGAAACGAAGGAAACGATGGGCAGTAAATTAATGCTGCCGCCATGGTTGGAAGAAAAACGGGAAGTTATGGAAAAAACGTTACTGCCGGCAGTGCCGAGAGTACTAGAGGAGGATAAATGATGAAACATATTTTTCAAAAAGGAAGTAATCCAGAAGCTCCGTTACTACTGCTGTTACATGGCACTGGAGGAACGGAAACAGATCTCTTGCCATTATCCGAAATGGTTTCACCGGGTTCATCCGTACTGAGCGTACGGGGAAATGTACTTGAAAATGGAATGCCCCGTTATTTCCGACGGTTAGCTGAAGGGGTTTTTGATGAAGAGGATTTGATCTTCCGGACGAAGGAGCTTTATGACTTCTTGGAATCAGCGTCCGGAAAATATGACTTCGACCGTGACAGAGTGGTGGCATTAGGTTATTCCAATGGTGCAAATATAGCGGCAAGTTTGCTGTTCCATTACGAGGGGGCATTACAAGGAGCGATTCTTCATCATCCAATGGTTCCAAGACGAGGGATCGCTTTGCCGTCCCTTTCAGATATACCTGTATTTATAGCTGCAGGTAAAAACGATCCGATTTGCCCGGCAGAAGAAACTGATGAACTTAATCAACTTTTACAGCAAGCTGGCGCTACAGTTGAAGTTCAGTGGGAAAATTACGGTCATCAGTTGACACGTTCAGAGGTTGATGCAGCAGGTTTATGGTTTCAAAAGAACTTTTTATAAGAATGAGAGGGAATGAAGATGATTTCTGTTAATCCTGAAAGTCTGACTGAACGGGATAATTATAAGTTTTTGACTGGAAGCATTATACCGAGACCTGTAGCGCTGGTTACGACACAATCCGAAACCGGTACAATCAATATAGCGCCGTTCAGCTTTTTTAACATAGTCAGTTCAAATCCTCCGATGATTTCCATTTCTGTTCAACGGAAAGAAGGAGTTTCAAAGGATACAGCCCGAAATGCAATTCAAACAGGTGAGTTCGTTGTTCATATCACTGACGAAAATAATGTTGCAGATGCAAATCGAACGGCAAAGGAACTCCCATCTGAAGAAAGTGAATTGGGTCTTACTAACTTCAATCTGGCAGTTAGTGATAGGGTATCCGTACCAGGATTGGAAGAAGCGAAGGTGCGTTTTGAATGTACATTAGAGCAATCGATTCCATTGGCAGGTTCCAAGAATGAACCTGGTTGTGATTTACTGATAGGGAAAATAGTCTGCTATCATATAGAGCAAGATATATATCATAATGGCCGTATTGACCCGAATGGGCTAAAACCTGTAGCGAGATTAGCCGGTCATACTTATACAAGACTAGGGGAATTATTTGAAATAGAACGTCCTTAAGGAAAAAGACCAACATGACCCCGGTTAGTTTTATTTGCCATTATAATACGCTTAGCGCTTGTTCCAAAAACAATTTAATATTAATGCCCCAGCCATGATCGTTAGCATTTAAAAGGAAGTCATTACATTCCGAAACAAAACTTGACAATTTTTTCATAGCTTGATAAAGTTATAAAAAAATAATTTCTTATCCAGAGAGGTGGAGGGACTGGCCCTATGAAACCTCAGCAACAGGTCTACAAAGACACTGTGCTAATTCCAGGGGGTGAAACCTTGATAGATAAGACCGTACGTGTTTATTTGTCAGTAACGCACTCTTTTTTAGAGTGCGTTTTCGTTTTTTCTGGATGCAAGATTAAGGAGAGTTAGAATGGAAAACAAAAGGAAGCATGATTTTCAAAGGCAAATGCAAGCACGGCATATCATAATGCTATCGCTTGGCGGGGTGATTGGAACTGGTTTATTCTTAAGTTCGGGTTATACGATTCAACAGGCTGGCCCGTTCGGAACCATCCTTTCGTATCTGATTGGTGCATTAGTGGTTTATCTAGTCATGCTATGTCTAGGTGAACTGTCAGTGCATATGCCCGAGACAGGTGCGTTTCATAGTTACGCAGCCAAATACATCGGACCAGGGACAGGGTATACAGTAGCCTGGTTGTATTGGCTAACCTGGACTGTTGCACTAGGTTCGGAATTCACGGCTGCAGGATTGTTGATGCAGCGATGGTTTCCATCAATCAGTGTCTGGATATGGAGTGCTCTATTTGCCATTTTGGTCTTGGCATTAAATGCGTGGACCGTTAAGTTTTTCGCTGAATCCGAATTCTGGTTTGCGTCTATTAAAGTATTTGCTATTGTGATATTCATTATTCTGGGAGCTGCGGCAATGGTAGGTTTCATTCCAATGATTAACGCACAATCAGCTCCGTTATTTTCCAATGTTACAAGTGCAGGTTTATTTCCAAATGGTGCTTTTGCCATTCTAATGACGATGCTCGCTGTGAATTTTGCATTTTCTGGAACTGAATTGATCGGAGTTGCAGCTGGAGAAACTGTGAATCCTGAAAAAACGATTCCAAAGGCAATCCGTATGACATTATGGAGATTGATTATCTTTTTTGTAGGTACCATCGTTGTTTTATCCGCATTATTGCCTGTTTCGGATGCAAGCGTATTAGAGAGCCCCTTTGTTGCCGTTCTAGAACGAATTGGAGTGCCATATGCAGCGGATATTATGAACTTTGTTATATTAACTGCCATTTTGTCTGCTGCAAACTCAGGACTATATGCCTCATCCAGGATGCTTTGGTCACTTGCAGATAAGAAAACTATTTCACCAATATTTGCAAAATTGACAAAACGGGGTGTTCCCTTGAATGCAGTCCTTTTCAGTATGCTGGGCGGTGTTTTAGCACTTTTCTCGAGTATTATTGCGCCGGATACTGTATATATAGTGCTTGTATCCATTTCTGGACTAGCCGTGGTTATAGTTTGGATGAGTATTAGCGCGTCACAGTTTCTATTTCGCAGACGATATATAAACGAAGGAAACTCAGTTAATGATTTGGCTTATCATACACCATTATATCCATTCGTACCAATCGTTTCATTTATGCTATGTCTTGCTTCTTGCATAGGAATTGCATTTGATCCTACACAAAGAATTGCACTATATTGTGGCATTCCGTTTATTTTGTTTTGCTATGGAAGTTATTATCTGACACAAACCATAAAGAAAAGAGGAATAGACAATGAAGAATAAAATTAACCCAATTGAAACAATTTTACGAGGTCATTCAGTCATGATTTTGGACGGAGCTTTAGCTACAGAGCTTGAAAGTCATGGGTGTGATTTGGACGATCCCCTGTGGTCTGCACGTGTATTGCTTGAAAATCCAGAAGTGATTTACCAGGTGCACTCTGACTACTTTCGAGCTGGTGCTGACTGTGCGATAACGGCAAGCTATCAAGCAACGGTTGAAGGTTTCGCCCTCCGCGGAATACAAGAAAAAGAGGCATTGGATCTAATCAGGAAAACGGTTTTACTTGCAAGACAAGCAAGAGATGAATTTTGGAAGGAAGAATATCAAACGATTAGACCTAAGCCATTGGTTGCTGGATCAGTTGGGCCTTATGGAGCTTATCTAGCAGATGGTTCAGAGTATGTTGGGAACTATGGTGTTTCAGATGAAGCTTTAGCGGCATTTCATCGCCCACGAATAAAAGCTTTGATTGAAGCAGGAGCTGACATTTTAGCATTTGAAACGATTCCTTCTTTGCAAGAAGCAAAAGTATTACATTCATTATTGAAAGAATATCCAGAAGTCCATGCTTGGCTATCCTTTTCTTTGAAAAATGAAAAAGCGATAAGTGACGGTACATTGCTGGAGGAGTGTACCAGATTGTTTGGGGACAGTGAGCAAATTGCCGCAATTGGCATCAACTGTGCGCCTGTATCAGTTGTCACGGGAGCCATACAGGTGTTGCGTGCAAACACGCATAAACCAATTATCGTTTATCCCAATTCCGGTGAATCATATAATCCAGAAACTAAAACATGGCATGGTTCGGAATCATGTAATAGGCTGGATGTGAAATCTGAAGATTGGCACCATGCGGGGGCAAGTATAATTGGAGGATGTTGCAGAACCGCTCCTCATCATATTGCAGACATTTCAAGAAAGTGGCGACCTTCCGTGGTAACGTTCTCCTAGCATTTTTTGTTATTAAAAATGTTTTTATAAATATTGTAAGTAGTCGGTAAACCTATAAACAAAAAGAACAGGAATCGTCATAATCTGACGGTTCCTGTTCTTTTTGAGCTCTTTATTCAGATTCGAGTAATTTTGAAAAGGTTTGAATTATTAATTTTTTGGCACTTCAGAAATAAGTCGCGCAAGATCGGCTGAAAATTACAGGTGAATCAACCCTGCTGCAAAAACTGTAAAAACAGAAATTAAATCATATTTTTTTCGTGCTTGGGAAAACTATACAAACAATGAATGGAAAGGAGAGAATGAGTTATGAGTCGTGGTAAAAATTTTAATCACAAAGAAAAAGGACATCCAGGAAATTTACCCAATAATAGAATTAGCGAAGAGAAGGAACACAGCCGTCAGTATGAACAGATTGAAGATATTGTCACACATGAAGCTTTCAAGAATCGGGAAAAAGAAGATGAGATGCCTTAATATATGGAAATGCAGCATATCCGTTGAGACATTATATTGAGCAATTTTCCATTTCTTTAAGGATTCCAATAATAGAAGCACATGAAATAAGACATAACTCTTACTTCATGTTGCTTCTTTTTTTTGATTAATTCACCGGGGGAAACCATGATCTTTGCCATGTTTTTTCTATCATTTCAAATAGATAAAGAGGGAAAATTAGAGATAAAACTCAAATCAATCTTCCCTTGATGGAAAATGAATAAGTTTAAAGAGGACAACAGAAACATGAAGATGGATGATTTTTTGAAAAACCGACTTTCTTCTATATAATAATTAATAAAATTTAAATTTCTAAACACAGATATAATTACGTGCAACTTCAAAATGGGAGAACCGACCTATCCTAATTGATGAAAGCCGCCGTATTTTACAGTTATAATGAACATGCCAGGCAGTATAACCAAATGCCAGTTTAAACTCAATGTCTGCTATGTTTCATTTTGTTTATCGCGATTTATTTCCACTTCCCGTTTAGCTCTAATAAAAGCGATAAATTGAATCGTTTCCTCTTCAGAAAGAGAAATTCCATCTACAGCAAGCTCCATATCTGGTAAATCCGTTAATTCCATGACTTGAGGTGACTCATTATCCAGATCCTTAGATGGATAATCTACTCGACCCAGAATGTAATCAGTTGATGTATCATATAAGCCTGCCAATAAATTAATCGTTTCTAATGAAGGGCGGCGGTGGCCCGATTCATAACCGGCATAGGTACTCTTGGCGATTCCGAGTCTGTCAGCGGTATATTGCAAAGACCATCTTTTGGCCTTCCTTAATGTAGTCAATCTATTTAAAATCATTAATATTACTCTCCTTTTATATAAATCCATTATAACATCATATTGTAAAAAGTGTACGCGTAATGAATAACTTTCGCTTGATTTCATTATGAAACATGACTATAATAACATGTGTTGTACGCGTAACATGAACATTTACAGGAAACATCCTTTTCTGAGATGATTAGAATGATAGTGTAACAGGGAGGCTTTTTAGGGGGTAGTATATTGGAAAAGTTAAAATCAAAAATGAAGAAGTTGATGTTGCTTACTACAGGTGGTACAATTGCATCGTTAGAAGGAAAAAATGGACTTGTTCCAGAAATGAAAGCTGACGAAATTTTAGGCCACCTACCGGGATTGGATTTACTATGTCAGATTGATAGTAAGCCTTTGATGAATATTGATAGTACAAATATGCAGCCGGAAGATTGGACAGAAATGGCACAATCCATCCATGAGCACTACCATGATTACGATGGCTTTGTGATTACCCATGGAACAGATACAATGGCTTACACTTCTGCTGCGCTCTCATATATGTTACAAGATTTAGGGAAACCAATCGTTATTACTGGTTCTCAGGTCCCGATTGCCTTTAAAAAGACAGATGCCAAAAGGAATATCTCTGATGCGATCCGGTTTGCTTGTGAAGATATTGGAGGAGTATATGTTGTTTTTGATGGCAGAGTCATTCAGGGTACGAGGGCCATTAAATTGAGAACGAAAAGCTATGATTCGTTTGAAAGTATTAACTATCCTTATATTGCTACCATATTCAAAGATAAAATTGAGTATCTAAAGCCAGTTCATTCACCAAAGAATAAGGAAGCTAAGTTGGATGCTTCCCTATGTACTGATGTTGCTTTGGTCAAGCTGCATCCCGGTATTAAGCCTGAATTCTTTGATTTTCTGAAAAATCAATGTCGGGGAATCGTAATTGAAAGTTATGGAAGCGGTGGTATTCCATTTCAAGGAAGAAACATTTTAGAGAAATTGAATGAGTTAGTACAATGTGGAATATCCGTAGTCATTACTACCCAGTGCTTAGAAGAAGGGGAAGATATGGATATTTACGAAGTGGGACGAAAAGTGAACAAGAATATCATCATTCGTTCCAGGAATATGAATACAGAGGCCATCGTTCCTAAGTTGATGTGGATATTAGCCAAGACGCAGGATCCTAAAAAAGTGAAGGAAATGATGGAAACACCGATTGCAGAGGACATTACATTCTAGAACAAACAAAGGGGCAAGAGGAAATGTTGATAGAAGAGAAAACATACCGAATCGAGAAAGACTTTCTTGGGGAAAAGGAAATTCCAGCAGATGTTTATTATGGAATACAAACCTTACGAGCAGTGGAAAATTTTCCGATTACCGGTTACAAAGTCAATGAAGAAATGATTCGTGCACTGGCCATGATTAAAAAAGCGGCCGCTTTAGCGAATATGGATACCAAACGGTTATATGATGGTATTGGAAGCGCTATCGTCAAAGCTTCTGAAGAAGTGATCGATGGAAAGTGGCATGAATATTTCATCGTTGACCCAATTCAAGGCGGTGCGGGGACATCGATGAATATGAATATTAATGAAATTGTTGCCAACCGTGCGTTAGAACTTATGGGCCACAATAAAGGTGATTATGTACATGTTAGCCCAAATAGCCATGTTAACATGTCGCAATCAACCAATGACGTATTTCCAACCGCCATTCATTTATCAACACTGCGTCTTATGGAGCAATTGTTACAAACAATGACCAAGATGAGTACGGTTTTAAAGAAAAAAGCAAAACAATTTGATCATGTTATCAAAATGGGACGCACACATCTTCAGGACGCAGTGCCGATTCGCCTTGGTCAGGAATTCGAGGCTTACAGTCGCGTTTTGGATCGGGATATAAAAAGAATAAGTCAATCACGTCAACATTTATATGAAGTGAATATGGGAGCAACAGCAGTGGGAACGGGATTGAACGCAGATCCGCGTTACATTGAAAACGTTGTTACATATTTAGCTGAAATCAGTAACTTGCCGCTTGTAGGAGCAGAACATTTAGTAGATGCAACCCAAAATACGGATGCATACACTGAGGTATCCGCTTCATTGAAAGTATGTATGATGAATATGTCTAAAATTGCAAATGATTTACGTTTGATGGCTTCAGGACCGAGAGCTGGATTAGGAGAAATCACACTTCCAGCCCGTCAACCAGGTTCATCCATCATGCCAGGTAAAGTAAATCCAGTCATGCCAGAATTAATTAATCAAGTCGCTTTCCAAGTGATCGGGAACGATAATACGATTTGCTTAGCATCAGAAGCGGGACAACTAGAGTTGAACGTAATGGAGCCAGTGCTTGTATTCAATTTGTTGCAATCAATCAGCATTATGAACAATGCTTTCAATGTCTTTACAGATTATTGTTTGGAAGGCATTGAGGCTAATGAGCAGCATTTAAAAGATTATGTCGAACAAAGTGTCGGAGTGATTACTGCAGTCAATCCGCACCTTGGGTACGAAGTGGTTTCACGTATTGCCCGAGAAGCGATATTGAAAGGGAAGTCAGTTCGCGAACTTTGTTTACAATATGATGTGTTGACAGAAGAAGAATTGGATCTGATTCTAAATCCTTATGAGATGACTAAACCCGGAATAGCGGGAGCTTCTCTTTTTGATCGGCAATAACCAGTATTTTGGTAGAAAACATGAATCTATATGATTTTTGATATAATGACCATGCCTTTAGGACCGTTGGTATAAAGGCATGGTCATTTTTTATATGCATATCAATAAGGTATGTCAAACAAACGTCCGTCAACTGCTTTTTGCCATATATAACTGAATATTCAGTCATTATAAGGCGGCAATCTAATCATGGATGGGTTTAACTAATAATAGAAAACCCATCCCCCTTAGAATATATCCAGGGGGATGGGGAAACTTGAGCTCAATAATATATGCCTGTATTAACCCTTTACTACTTCCTGTCCTCGAACATTCCATGTACATGCAAAGACCACTACTGCCAGTACACAAGAAATCGTAATTAATGTAAAACCTGCATTCCAGCCTGAAAAGTCAACTACATATCCCATAATGGCATTAGCCGCCACAGATCCACCTAGATATCCAAATAAGCCAGTCAGTCCTGCTGCAGTGCCTGCAGCTTTTTTGGGAACTAAATCAAGTGCTTGCAGGCCTATTAACATTACTGGTCCATAAATTAAGAATCCAATCGCAATTAGGGATATAATATCAATCATTGGGTTGCCTGCAGGGTTAAACCAATAAACAAGGACTGCGATTAATACTCCTAGCATGAAGACAACGCCAGCAGGTCCCCGACGGCCTTTAAAAACTTTATCAGAGATATAGCCGCATAATAAAGTACCCGGGATACCTGCCCATTCGTATAAGAAATAAGCCGTACTGGACTCGTCCATGTTGAAGCCCTTTTCTTCGCTTAAATAGGTTGGTGCCCAATCAAGTACCCCATAACGAACGAAATATACAAAGATGTTTGCAATCGCAATCGCCCAGACCCATTTGTTATTTAATACATATTTAAATAATATCTCTTTTGTTGTCAGTTCTGTTTCAAACGTTTTTTTCATTTTATTTGGAAAATCATTACGATACTCTTCAATCGGCGGCAATCCAACTGATTGTGGTGTATCACGTATTAAGATAAATGATATGATTGCTATTAATATGGCAACTAGAGCAGGTAGTATAAAAATTCCTTCATAACCTGCATATGAAGAACCCATTAATGTGGCAAAGATGGAGACACCTGCAATGGCCAATGGTGCCATTAGGCCACCACCCACATTGTGGGCAACATTCCATATTGCCGTTTTCCCTCCTCTTTCACTTACACTGAACCAGTGAACAAGGACTCTCCCTGATGGAGGCCAGCCCATTCCTTGAAACCAACCATTAATGAATAACATGATAAACATGATTGTAACCGATGATGTGAAAAATGGAACAAGTCCCATAAGTAAGCTGACGATTCCAGCAAGTATCAAACCTACTGGCAAGAAATACCTCGCGTTACTTCGGTCTGACACAGTTCCCATTACAAACTTACTTATCCCATATGAAATCGAGATAGCTGATAATGCAAGTCCTAGCTCTCCAGTTGTATAGCCTTCCTCCTTTAAATATGGCATTGCCATGGAAAAGTTTTTACGAATTAAATAATACGCTGCATATCCAATGAAGATCCCGATGAAAACTTGTAATCTGAGTTTCTTATATTCAGAATCCATTTTTCCTTCCGGTAATCTTTCAACTGGTAGAGCTGGCTTAAATAATTTGAGCATCCAATTCCTCCTTAATATGATATTTTTGAACCTAATTAAATAAAGTAATGATGATGACATAAAAAAACCCATACCAAAATAGTAACCTTTTTGTTAAAAGGTCCTATTAAAGCATGAGTCTCCAAATCTCCACCATCGTTAACTTGTAATAATTATACTATCTTCATAAGAAAACGCTGTCAACATTTTTTTGTGCCCATTCGGATAAAGAAGGAACCATTGACTTCAAGTTACTGACTCAGTCCTTTTTGGCATCAGTTTTAGATCAGGATATAATGCGGCTCACTTGAAATGGCTTAATCGGTTAATATTTCATTTGAAAATTTTTTCTTAACGAATGGTATGTGTCCAATGTTCCAATGAATATTAATGGTAATGGTAAAAACCAATGGAATGACATGCGCAATTTTTCATCTTTTTTTAGATTGTTAAAATAATGTAATCAGTCAGTTCCATATGGAAAGGGAGGATATCTTGAAACAAGTGAATCGTTTTATCCGAAGTGTTACATTTCTAATGCTTGCATTTCTCATGTTTAGTGTGCAGGCTGCTTATGCTTCAACAGATTCGATATCATCGCAATCCACGCCAGATCTTTTGATTCGAAAGATTATGGGTTTAGCTTACGAATCCCAACAATCCATTAGCAGTGGGCCATTTTCTGTAGGTGATTCGCTGAAGAAAGTGGAAAAAGCCTGGGGGGCACCGGAAGATCTAAGTACTGTTGCAGCCAATTATTGGAGCCGGAATGTCCGATTCCTCTATGACGGTTCAACAGGTAGAAAGACGATTACCGCCATTGATGATTTTGATCCGCAATTGCAAACCATTCATTTATCCATGTTGAAGGAATTAATTGGTGAACCGGTAAGTGAAGTGGAGCAAGAAGGGAATTACTATGTCACTTATATCGATTACGCAAATTATAAAGTGGTCTTCGTGTTTGAAAGCGCTTGGATTGACCCAAATCCAAGATTGAGTATGTATACGGTTGAATTCGCACCAGATTAATTAGTCAAAAAACGATCGTCCCTTTTTTACAGGGGCGATTCAGAATGTAGACAAACTCGATGAAAATCGAGTTTGTCTACATTTTTTTATGGCTTGTACAATCAGGACGTTGCTTTCCACTCCAGGCACTCGCTTTCCGCGGGCAGTCCGGGAGCCTCCTCGGCTTTCGCCTGTGGGGTCTCCCATAGACACGATGTTCCCGCAGGAGTCTCATACCTTCCGTTCCAATCAACTTGTTTTAACCTTTAGATAGAGCCCTTTTGCCTAGAGTCTTTTTGTTTTAAAATAGAAATATTAAAACTTGAGGTGATGAGGATGCTTTCGAAAGATGATTCTATCCAGCGAGACCAACTAGAAATGATTACTTTAGATCAACTGGTGCCAGCGAACCATTTGGTTCGTAAAATAGAGGCTGCCATTGACTTCGCTTTCCTATATGATTTGGTGAAAGATATGTATTCAGAGATAGGACGCCCAAGTATTGATCCAGTTATTTTAGTAAAACTGACATTCATTTAATATACCTTCGGTATTCGTTCCATGCGTAAGACAATTGAAAAAGTTGAAACAAATATGGCTTACCGTTGGTTTTAGGTTATGGTTTCCATGATAAAGTGCCTCATTTCTCAACATTCGGAAAAAATTATGAACGTCGCTTTAAAGATACCGACCTTTTTGAACAGATTTTCTATTGTATCTTAATGACAGCTGCTGATAGAAAGTTAAAAAGTGCTGAACACGTATGCGTCGATTCCACACATGTGAAAGCCAATGCGAATAAGCGCAAATTTGAAAAGAAAATCGTACACAAAGAAACACGAGCATATCAAGGACGTCTTCAAGATGAAATAAATCCAGATCGTGAAAACCATGGAAAGAAGCCTTTTCTACCAGATAAATTTGATAAGGAAGAAACCAAAGCAATTAAAGAAAGTACTACGGATCCTGAGAGTGGCTACTATGTGAAAGATGAACGAACAAAACAGTTTGCCTATTCATTCCACGCGGCTGCAGACCGCCATGTCTTTGTATTGGGAACGATTGTAACACCTGGAAATACACACGACAGTCAAATTTTAGAGCCACTAGTTGAACCAGTGATTGAGAAAGTTGGAAAACTGGAAGCCGTTGCCTCAGATGCAGCTTTTAAAACACCAGCGATTACAAGCTACCTATTTAACAAAGAAATTATACCGGCTTTACTTATACACGCCCTCGCACAAAAGAAGGATTCTTCCGCAAACAGGACTATGTATACGATGAACTTTTTGATTGTTACCTTTGCCCAACGGGTTAGCTATTAAAGTACTCAACAACAAATAAAGAGGGCTATCGAGAGTACAAATCGCCCAAACACATTTGTACAACTTGCTCATTTTATCTCGGTGTACAGAAAGTCAAGAATGTCAAAAGGTGGTAACTCTTCATATCTGGCAAACACATATGGAAGAAGCAGATCATCTGCGTCATCATCAAGATGTAAAAACTATATATGCAAAGCGTAAAGAAACGATTGAGCGTGTATTCGCAGATGCAAAAGAAAAGCATGGTATACGTTGGACTACTTTAAGGGGACTTAAAAAATTGTCGATGCAGGCGATGCTTACTTTCGCTGCCATGAATGTAAAGAAGATGGCCAATTGGACATGGTAAGGTCCGAAAATGGCCTAACATGGTGGGCTCGTAGAGCCCCCATCTCCTAACTTTAGGCGAAAAATCAAAGGGAATTTCAAAAGGGGTTCGGAATTTTATAATTCCGAGCCCCTTTTGTCTACAAACTGAATCAAACAAAAGTTTGATTAGTCTTTACTCTTTGGTCTAAGTCCGGTAAGTGAAGTCCAGCCTGCTTTCGTTGTAAAGATGGGCTCATACTCATCGCCCCATCGCTTTAATGAATCCCATACTATCCACTCCATAATATCCCGATAAACTTGTATATTATTGGTTTGATTTTTGTTATGCCGACGATGGTTTAGCAATGCTTTATCCACGCAATGAAAGCGATAATGCTCAATTAGCCGAGAAAGAACTCTTATGTCCTCTGCATAACGACCTTCATAGGGATCATCTACTGGCCAACCGCCAATATGTTGCAATGCAGTAGTACGATAAAAACGAGGCCATACGGAACTATTAGCGAGTAGAAATTCATATCGCTCCTGAAATGAGCGACCTTTTATTACTCTACTTTTCACTCTAGGTTTTAGCCACTCTAGTTTTTTTGTTGTGGGATTAAATTTAAATTTTTTACTATTTCGAGTGGCTTCACTATCCACACTTGTTTTATATACTAGGTTTATATTTCCACTAAACACAGCGATTTCATCAGGATTCGTAACCGTTTCCGTTTCCTTTAATAACACTTCCAGTGTATAAGGGTAAAACCAGTCATCTGCATCCAACTGAATTAGAAAAGGAGTTTCAACTAGGTTTAATCCGGAGTTCATACTTTTAGACTGTCCCATGTTTTGTGAGTGCCTAACCAATTTGATTCGTGGATCTTCCAGGTAATCCTTAATCTTAACCACGGTGTCATCAGTTGAGCCGTCATCTATTAGGATAATCCTCCAGTCTTTATACGTTTGTGCATAAACGCTATCCAGTGCTTCAAGTATATATGCACCAGGATTATAAAATGGAATTACAACTGTTACCTTACTTTCCATCATGAATTTCCTCCTTTAGAACAATCATTTTCGTAAAACAACTTTGTCTCTCGTAAACCTTCAAGCAACTCATAACTGGGCTTCCAGTCCAATTTCTGTAGTGCTTTTTCATTATTCAGCCTGCTGTATTGAATGTCCCCGTTGCGTCTAGGAAGATATATAGGCAAAGCAGAATCGAGAAACATGGATGAAATTAAAGCATGTAATTTATTAATGCTTGTTTTTTTATTAAGACCAATGTTTATTATTTCATTTGTTCCATTTGTTAAAGCCGAGAGATTTGCTGATGCGACATCTTTCACATAAACAAAATCTCTCGTCTGTTCCCCATCCCCAAAAATTATCGGTTGTTCACCTTTTAATGCCTTTTGCATGAAAATAGCAATCACACCGCCCTCACCTTTTGGAGTCTGACGGGGGCCATACACATTGGCATAGCGAAGAATCGTATAGGGAGTTCCGTAAAATTTGTGATTGAGCTGAATATATAACTCTGGAGTATACTTGGATACACCGTAAAAGGAGAGGGGCTGCACGATAAAATTTTCGTGAATGCTGCAATCGTTGGTTTCTCCATATACAGCACAGGATGAAGCGTAAATGATTTTTCGGACATTGAATTTTTGACAGCATTTCAACAAACGAATGGTAGCAAGGATATTGGTATCAGCATCGGCAGTTGGATCCTGAATTGATTTGGTGATATCAACTTGTGCTGCTTGATGAATGACATACTCGGGTGTTTCTTTGGCAAAAACCTCTTCTAATTGGGGTGAGTTAATATCCAACAAATATAAGGTCGCATTCTTATGAATGAACTCCTTTTTTCCAGTACTTAAGTTATCAATTACAATTACTTCATGTCCAGATTCAATGAGCAAATCAACAATATGGGAACCTATAAATCCAGCTCCGCCCGTCACTAGTACTCTCATACCCTACTCCTTTTCTAAATTCTCTTTATACCAGGCTATCGTTTTTCTTAGTCCTACCTCAATATCAATTGAAGGATAAAAATTCAGCAGTTTATTAGCCTTCGTCAAATCTGGGATTCTATTTTGTGTATCTTCATAGCCATTCCCATAAGCAATTTCATAAGGAATATGGATAATAGGGGAGGGTGAATTGCATAATATTTTTATTTTTCCAGCAAGTTCGTTGATGGATAGAACCTGATCCTTGCCAATATTAAATACCTCATTATTAACCTGATTGTCTATGCAAGACAACGTTCCTGTAACCATATCATCAATATACGTAAAGCATCTTGATTGGGTGCCGTCTCCATATACTGTGAGAGGTTCACCTTTCAATGCGGAGGTTATAAACTTAGGTATCACCCCCCCGTATTGGGTGGCCGTAGCTCGGGGACCGTAAGCATTAAAATAACGGACTACTGTTACAGGAAGTCCTTTCTGCGCATAAGCAAAGCATAAATGTTCGTCTAGTGCTTTTGCTGTAGCATAACACCAGCGATGGGTCGTGGTTGGCCCCAATACCCTGCTGGAATTTTCACTGAATGGAAGTTGATCATTCTTTCCATACACTTCGGAAGTGGATGAAAAAATGACTTTAATCTTTTTTGGATAAGCGAGTTCTAGAACGTTCCGTGTTCCGTCAATGTTACCCTCGATCACCTTTAGCGGATTTTCGACTGTATTCTTCACTCCTAACACGGCAGCTAAATGAAATACGAGTTCACACTGGTCGATTAAGCTTTCCAGAAGGTTTCGATTCAACACCGATCCATTCACAAATGTATGATTTGGATGGTTCATCACTTCACTAAGAAAAGATTGTTTCCCTGTAGATAAATCATCTAAAGTGATCACTGTATTGTTCAACTCAATCAATTTTTTAACAATATGTGAACCAATGAACCCAGCCCCACCTGTAACAAGTACTTTCACTGGGATCCACCTCCCAATCGAATGACCTTGGCATTCCCGGTCAGACCTTCCGTTATGTTTCTTGTATCATAAACTAGCTTTGCATGGTCTATTATTTTTTGAATGGGTATTTGAGAATGATCCGTCAAAATCAGAATACAGTCTGCTAGTTGTAATTGTTCCTCTGTTAAAGGAATACTCTGCATTTTTTTACCGTTAACAGTGATTTCAGGGATAAAGGGATCATGATAGGATACGTGGAAATGAGAATTGTCCAGCCTTTGAATAATTGGAAAAATAGAAGATTCTCTGGCATCATTAATATCTTTTTTATAGGCGGCACCATAAATGAGAATACGAGGATTTTTATCAGAAGAAATGGTTTCAATTTGGTCAGCGATGTACTGGATGATGTCATGATTTAATTTATTCGATATTTCAATGAATTGGCTGTTTGTCCCACTTTGTTTTGCAACCCATAGCAAATAGAGAGGGTCAACAGGAATGCAATGTCCTCCTATACCCGGTCCAGGAAAAAATGAAGTAAAACCATATGGCTTCGTATTGGCAGCTTGAATAATTTCCCAAACATTTAAGTTTAATTTATCACAAAGGATAGCAAATTCATTGATAAACGAAATGTTGATAAATCGGAATGTGTTTTCTAGCAACTTGGTAAGTTCAGCAGCTTCAGTTGAAGACACGATAACAACTTGATTGTAAACTTGGCTATACAATTGAAAAATTTGCTCGCTACATTGATTCGTTACTCCACTGATTACTTTTGGAATTTCCTCTACAGTAATAAGCTTATTTCCAGGGTCAATACGTTCAGGAGAATAGGCAAGAAAAAGGTCCGTTCCTACCTGTAATTCACTTTTTTCTAAAATTGGGAGGAGCTCTTTTCTCGTTGTTCCGGGGTAGGTTGAACTTTCTAGAATAACTAATTGTCCCTTTTGTAGGTGTGGAACAAGTGAATTTCCTACATCAACAAGATAGCTTAAATCTGGTTCGTGAAAAGATGTCAAAGGTGTTGGTACACAAATAATGATGACATCTACCATTTCAGCACTTTGATAATTAGAGGAAACAGTAAATTTTCCAGAGGATGCTGCATCTTTTATTTGATCAACGCTAACATCGGGTATATATGAAGTATTTTGCTTCAGGCTTTCAATTTTGCTTTGATTGACATCAATACCAATGACATCAAAGCCCTTTTTTACAAAAAGAAGAGCAAGAGGCAAACCTACATAACCTAGGCCAATTACCCCTACCTTTTTAAAATGGGCATTATTGTGGTTTATTTTTTCTGACATTTTTTCCTTCCCTCTCTAATAATTATTTTGTTTATCCTATGCGAATAAATGTAGAGGGTAATAGGCTAATATAACCGGAAAACAAAATAGTTTTGTATATATTGGAATTTAATGGTGTTTAGTTAAAGCGAATAAAGGGATTGCTGATAAGGATATACAAAAAGAACTAGTCCTTTTTTTACATGTACAAGATTTTTCCTTTTAGTCGTAATTTTACTTACTGCAGATTATTTTTTGGATCCTATCCTTGTCGGTTGTAATTTACAACTTTAAATAAAGGGGATTTGCAAGCTAAGTAGGCTATCATCGCAAAAATGGACGATGATGACTACTAGGGCTCGGAATAATTGTCTGAGGCCTATGAAGCTCTTCTTTACACCTAATCAGATGTCGTCGGAAAAGCACCCTTTGAATTATTCTGCCTCTAAGAGGAGGAGATATGCTACCAGGCACAATAATTCCTGCTCAGCAATCTCTAACACCATTTAGCTCTCCCGTAATATATCTCAAGACTTTGTATTAATGTCACTCCTTCACCCTGAATGTTCTTAGCAGGCGACATAAACAATCATGTCTGCAGTTGTTCTTCTTTTTACGACATCCCACCTTAAAAAAGGATTAACACTTATACAAACTTTGAATAGGATGGTGTATGACAGCCTTAAGCAGTGGATAAAAGTGCGTTGACTGGTGTTTTTATACGGAAAATGAACAATAACAATATAATTGTAGCAAAAGAAATCCTCACGCTGAAACATGCACTCGAAAAGCCATCAATAAAGGACATAAATAGATTTGAAAAATATCGAAATCGATAGTATTGCAATTTTAGATGCAAAATATTTAGGCGGTTATTATCCAGTTGCAAGTGTCCTAGGTTTAGATATTGGCCTAACTGACTCAGATTATCGAAGCTAATCTTAAACCAAGTATTGGTTTTTTCAAAAAGCTTGAGGATAAAAGTTTGTATCGAAAAATAGAAAATTTTCTTTGATTATAAGTGTTCACAATAAAGCTCAAGTACGTAAATGGGGGTAGTTAAATGCGTAAATTAAAAATATTGTATTCTACTAACGATACTAGTAAAAATGTCATTCGTTATGGAGACTTTTTTAAGCAAGAAGTGATGAATCATCATTATTCTTTGTTTACAAGAAGAGACAAATATTAAAGATGTGATAAATCGTCTAAATTTCACTCCTGATTTTATCTTTTTTGATGATGTAGTTTGGAACAAACCACTACATGGCTTAAAATATGTCAATATCCCTAAAGGCATATTGTTTTGGGACATACAAAGAGATCAAGAGAAGTTTCGTCGGTTTGTTTATGAAAATGATATTGATATAATTTTTTCTTTTTACAGAGATGCTTTTAAAACTTATTATCCAGAATTACTATATAAATTTCGGTGGCTCCCCAATTATGTGAATATAGAAGAGTTTAAAGATTATCAGTTGAATAAAGAAATAGACTTTTTACTTATGGGTGCTGTAGATGAGTATACCTATCCTCTAAGGTATAAAATTGATATAGGGATGAGTGGATACCCTGGTTTCGTTCATAATCAACACCCTGGATATCGAGATTACGGTCAGGAAGAGGAGGTCAAATCACTAGTTGGAAAATATTTTTCCATGGAGATTAATAAGGCGAAAATGTTTTTTACCGATGATTCTAGATATAAGTTTCCCATTGCCAAGTATTTTGAAGTTCCAGCAAGCAAAACGCTTTTGTTGGCGAGTGGATCAAAAGAACTGGAGGATTTAGGGTTTATTGATGGAGAAACATTTATCGAAATCAATGAGGATAATTACCTGGAAAAGGCCCTTTATTATTTAGAGCATGAGGAAGAAAGAAATGATATTACAGAACGAGGCTATCAAATGGTGAGGAAAAAACATACATCTACCATTAGAGCCGAGCAATTCATTGAGTATATCAAAGATTATTTAAGGGATATTGAGTGGAGATTTGAGGAAAGTCGAATTAGTTTGCGCACACAAATGCTAACCAGCGGGGAAGTGTTGGATAAGGTTTCATTTGCTTTAAAAAATAAAATTCCTTATTCAGTCATATCAGTCGGTGCGACAGAGTCGTTTGTTATGGCCCAATATCATCTATTGTCAGAAGCAGAAATAATGAGTAATCCAGAAGTGAAGACCGCACTTGCTAGAATTAGGCGGGGGCATTACCATAGAGGTATCGTATTCCCGAATACGGATGCCCGGGATATGGCTATCGATGCAGTCAACGTGTCTGATATTGTTGGATACAATACCATTTTATGGGAAAAGGATGCGGGCGAGTTTACAGAAAAGGTCTTTGATACGCTTGATATTTGGAGGAAGTATTGTTTTGAAGCATATACCCGGAGAGTAATTATGTTTTCACAAAGAGAAAAATTCCGCAAAATGTTAGAAGGAAAGAAGTTATTAATTGTTTGTGGTTATGCAGAGGAAGTGATGGAAGCACTTAATAATAGCTTAAAAGCCGAGCTAAACTTTGAAGTGGTTGGATCCGTTAACGTCAACCAATTTGAAGATATACCACGAGCCAAGGATGAGATCGCTAATTATGATTTTGACTTAGCTTTATTAGCAGCTGGAACAAATGCGATCATATTAGCTGGTTACATTAAAGAGATGCTAGGCAAAGTCGCTTTTGATTTAGGTCATGGTATGGAGAGTCTAGCAAGAGGATATTTTTTTGATGAGGGTGACTTTTTAAAGAAATACGTGGGACTTGATAAACTGATGGGGATGTAGAAAATAGAAAAAGGAGCCCGTTCATATTCTTGTTTAGCTGATTTTGAAACAAGCAATTTTCCTTTCAAGAAAGGATTGTTCTCAATTTTTTCAACAACGGCATGATGTTTTTTATAATTTGCCTTAAGCACGCTGCACGAACTTTATCCTGGACTTCATTTGGATGTGGAAGAATTTTTTATAAAGAACTAGCATTAAAGATTGCAAAGGCAGGTAAAAAGGCTGCTAAAGAGTTGGGGGCAGTACCCAATAAGAAGCCTCACAAGTAAATATAGTAGTATCTTAGAGTCAGAATACTATAATTCCATAACCACAATCAAAAAAGCACCTGAAGTAAGGGTGCTTTTCCACTGATCATCCTTATTTTTCTCTAGATTTTCCAAAGTTTCAATATGAACTCTTCCGGCATAAAGACTCACTTGTGCTCTACAGACGTCAAAACAATCGACTAAATCTTGCTCATCTACAATTAGCCGATTTTTAAAACTCCTGAAAAATTCTAATACTCAACTTTAATTAACAAATATGATATCTAGGTGCTCAATGTAAGAATTAAGCAAATAAAAGCAAAAAAGATCTTTACATTGGAGAGGGAAATCTAGCAGCTTGAAAATTTGTTAGAAGTGTCTCTGCTAAAATTTCTCCGTTTGCACCTGCGCTAAATATTACTTGTACCCAATCTCCTGCTTGTAACTGAAGGATTGTAGTAACCGATAGTCCAATAGGTCTTGATTTACCAAAGAAGTCATTTACAATATCTAAATCATCTCCGTTTACGTTAATTGCAATGGATGCAACATATCCTTCTTTTAAAAAGTGCTTTTTTTTGTCTTTTGAAGAATGATTTTTTTTACAATAATCACATTTGCAATTATCTTTTTTGTTTTTTGAGGAATCATTGCTTTTACTTTTTGACGGACAAAACGAGACTTTTGCTGTTATCTCATAAATTCCATCCTTAGTTGGAATAAATGTTGATATGTGCGGATTATATTCATCTGCTAAATCAAACTGTTCAGTTTGGAATAAAACTTTTACAGAGGGAGTTAACGCTGCTTCGTAAAGTTGTGGTGTGTTCTTATTAGCCCTGAACGCAGATGCTCTTACTAGATTATGTTTCTTATCGTCACAGTGACAGTCATTATGTTTCTTATGGCACAAATGACAGTCATCGGTTTTCTTTTGATCACAAATACAGTCATTGTGTTTCTTATGACAAGAATGGCAATCATCCGGTTTCTTTTGGTTACAAATACAGTCACTGTGTTTCTTATGACAACAATGACAATCATCCGGTTTCTTTTGATCACAAATACAGTCATTGTGTTTCTTATGACAACAATGACAATCATCCGGTTTCTTTTGATTACAAATACAGTCACTGTGTTTCTTATGACAACAATGACAATCATCCGGTTTCTTTTGATCACATTTCTTATAAAGATATGTGGTGTCTACAAAGGAATTACAATGTGAAATAAGATAACGATTTTTAATCATAATCACCTTTTTCTTTTTTTATTTTCGGGTTATTTTATTCATTAAAAGAAAAGATGTTTGTACAATATGGTACAAAAGTGAAAATAAATCTAACTCAAACAGCAAAAATCTATAGGTTTATAAACCGTTTTTAAGAAGGTTGGTTGTTAACAAAAAGGGAAAATTAACTTCTAAAATTTTTTTAACACTAAATAACGGGTAAGCTACTTCATTAAGAAACACTAAAGAAGAACATAATAAGTGGTCTCTTTTATTTGTTCAAAAGTCAACATCAATATTAACAAAGCCAAAAAAAGAATTGCTGACCCTAATTAGCACCTACCTAGCATGTGTTGACCCTAGAGACCGTATTTTTTATAAGAGATGAATCGTTAGACGGCTTAGACTTCTCAGAGGTTGACTCAGGGATTCAACCTCTAGTGTGCTTGCCTTGCTCTATTGGTGTTTAGATTGTATAGACCCTTTTCAGTTTCTCTTACCTGACGTAAACAATGTTACCTTGCTGTACTCGACGTTCAATGTATTTATAAGGAAGATATCCAAATGTCCATAAGCTTCAATTCGTTTACTAATGAGGAAATGTTCATTCAAAAAAACATTCTATACAAAGAAATTAAACCGGTTTTACCTTATACACGCCCTCGCACAAAAGAAGGATTCTTCCGCAAACAGGACTATGTATACGATGAACATTTTGATTGTTACCTTTGCCCAACGGGTTAGCTATTAAAGTACTCAACAACAAATAAAGAGGGATATCGAGAGTACAAATCGCCCAAACACATTTGTACAACTTGCTCATTTTTATCTCAGTGTACAGAAAGTCTGGGTGTCAAAAAGTGGTAACACGTCATATCTGGCAAACACATGTGTAAGAAGCAGATCATCTGCGTCATCATCAAGATGTAAAACCTATATATGCGAAGCGTAAAGAAGCGATTGAGCGTGTATTCGCAGATGCAAAAGAAAAGTATGGTATGCGTTGGACTACTTTAAAGGGACTTAAAAAATTGTAGATGCAGGCGATGCTTACTTTCGCTGCCATGAATGTAAAGAAGATGGCAAATTGGACATGGCAAGGTCCGAAAATGGCCTAACATGGTGGGCTCGTGGAGCCCCCATCTCTTAACTTTAGGCGAAAAATCAAAGGGAATTTCAAAAGGGGTTCGGAATTTTATAATTCCGAGCCCCTTTTGTCTACATACTGGATCGTCCCTTTTTTACTGGGGCGATTCTTTGCTGTTATTATCTTTAAATGGTTTCTTACACCGGGAGAATTTTGTTTAAGAATCTAATCTTACCGTTCTATTCAATATTGTTCAGCCATACATTACAAGGATGTAAATAGAATGATTAAGGGGGGAACTGCTTTGTCAGAAGGTGTGCATAGTATCATATTACCTGTTTCCAAAAAAACGGTATGGGGTTTTGTAAGTAGCATAGATCGTTGGGCACCTCTAGTCCCAGGATATATCAATCATGAGATGATAAATGAGCGGACACTTATTTGGGAGTTTAAAAGCGATTTGGGATTAATGAAGAAGAAAATTAAACTGGAAGTGAATATATTGGAATGGATTGAACCCGATAAGGTAACATTTAAGCTTAAGGGATTAAATGAAAAATTTGATGGGCATGGCTATTTTTTAGCGGAAGAGTGCGGAATTGGACAGACTAAAATGACTGGCTGCCTGGCGATTACGGCAAAAGGCGCTAAAGCACCTATCGTCAATGCTTTGTTAAAAACCTACGTTCCCCAAATGACGATCGAGTTTTCTGAGGCAGTTGCACAAAGTCTTCTTGTACAAAAATAGAAATTACATATTGGAGTTTCATTGAATAGTTGCACTTGACAATTATACCTAAGTGGTATGTATTATAAATTGTAAGATTTTTATCAAACCTTCATTTCGACTGAAAGGGTTTTATGATGGATGTCTGGATAGGATTCATAAGTAATAGGCAGGGTAGGAGGCCTCACATGGAATACGATAAGCAGGTTAAAAATAGAGTGAAGCGAATTGAAGGACAGCTTCGTGGGATTTTGAAAATGATGGAGGATAATAAAGATTGCAGGGATGTAGTAACTCAGTTATCTGCAACCAGATCTGCAATCGATCGGACAATTGGGGTAATAGTAAGTTCCAATCTTGTTGAATGCGTCCGGGAGGCTAATGAATCCGGAGAAAAGAATCCCGAAGAGCTAGTGAAAGAAGCTGTGAATTTATTAGTGAAAAGCCGGTAAGCAATTATATTATTGTTAAATAGGAATTTTTAAGACAAATATTATTAGACTGCCTGGACAATCTGAGAAATTTTAGTGTCCGGGGTGGATGGATTTTTAAAATGGGCCTCTACAAGAAGAGGTCCATTTTTGTGAATTCTCTGTTTTCATTTCTGATAAGCAAATCCTTTGATATAAAGAATTTGCATGGTATCCTTAAAGGGATAAAAATTTAGTGAGGGTATGCTATGGAATTTACGCATGTTACATCGGTTTTGCTCGGCCTCGTCATCATTCTAAATATTTTATTTGCAACGATTGTCATATTTTTTGAAAGAAGGGAAGCGAGCACGACCTGGGCTTGGTTATTGGTTTTATATTTTTTGCCTGTAGTCGGTTTTATTTTATACCTGCTTTTTGGAACAAGTCTAAGGCACGCACACTTATTCCAATGGGAGGATAAGAAGAAGATCGGGATCGAAGAAATCATTGATAAACAGATGGAAGAGCTTTCAACGAATCATTTTCCTTTTCGAAATGCTTCTTCGAGTAATTATCGTGATTTGATTTATATGCATCTCCGAAACAATGATGCCGTACTTACTGAAGATAATCAAGTCGATATTTTTACGGAAGGGAAAAATAAGTTTGACCAGCTTTTTAAAGATATCGAAGCGGCCGAAAACCATATACATATACAATATTACATCATTCAAAGGGACGGCCTGGGTAAACGATTCATTGAAGCTTTGACTAAAAAAGCGAATGAAGGCGTCAAAGTTCGGCTGCTTTATGACGAACTGGGATCTAGAGGGATGACTAAACGTTTCTTCAGGGAATTTAGGCAGGCTGGAGGACGAGTTGAGGCATTCTTTCCATCCAAATTAAAATTTATAAATTTACGACTGAATTTCCGTAACCATCGAAAGCTCGTGATCATAGATGGAAAAGTAGGGTATGTTGGAGGCTTTAATGTTGGTGATGAATATTTAGGGCTTAATCCAAAATTCGGTTATTGGCGTGATACACACCTTCGTATAGAGGGTTCGGCTGTCAAAGCCATTCAAACTCGGTTTATCCTGGATTGGAATCAGGCATCAAAGCATCATGATATAACTTATCAGCCTCATTATTTCCCTATTGTAGAGACCCAAGGGAATATAGATTTGCAAATAGTGACAAGTGGGCCGGATTCTGAATGGGAACAAATTAAAAATGGCTATATTAAATTAGTTTCATCAGCAAAGAAATCGATTCTCATTCAAACACCTTACTTCATACCGGATGCCAGTTTATTGGATGCACTCAGGATTGCCAGCTTATCAGGGGTAGATGTAAAAATCATGATTCCGAATAAACCTGATCATCTTTTTGTTTATTGGGCAACGACTTTCAATGCAGGGCAGTTATTAAGAGCGGGTGCTAAGGTATACATCTATGATAACGGCTTTATTCATGCGAAGATGATCGTAGTAGACGAAGAGGTCTCCTCGGTAGGGACAGCTAACATTGATGTCCGTAGTTTTAAATTGAACTTTGAAGTCAATGCCTTCATTTATGATGAAGGAATGGCCGAAACGCTGACCAGGATTTTTTATAAGGATGTCGAAGTATGCAGGCAGCTTACAATTGAAGAGTTTGAAAAGCGATCAAAGTGGATTCGTTTTAAAGAGTCCATTGCAAGGCTGGTGTCACCGATATTATAATATTTAAAATAAACGAACCATTACTACATGGTCTGTTCAGACTGTAGACAAATTCGAAAAATCGAGTTTGCCTGCAGTTTTTTTCCTTGAAAAATAGTACGGAGCTTGATTTCAGAAATCCATTCCCTTTCAGTTGTAGACCATTGTTATTCATTGAGTTTGCAAAATCGTTGACTTCCTCTCCAGGCACTCGCTTTCCGCCGCGGGGTCTCCCTAGGGCGCGCTTTTCCCGCAGGAGTCCCGCACACCCACTCCAATCAACTTTGCTTTATTTTAGATGGAATTTCTTTTGTTTCAATTGAGGCTTCCTGCATGTTTAAAACAAGTACGGAGCTTGATTTCATAAAACAGTAGTCTTATCTTAAAATCACGGTATGTGGTGAGACCATTCCGAACTCGATTTTGATACAATAGTTTATATCCAGAAAAGGGGGAAAAGCCGTGAAAACGTATATAATAACAGGAGCTTCAAAAGGTTTAGGTGCTGCCATCGCCAAAGGGTGTTTGCAGACGAGTGATCATTGCATTTTAGTTTCCCGTACGGCCCATCCTGAAATGCAGCGGATGGCTGACCGTTCCGGGACGAAACTTACATTTATTTCGCTGGACTTGAATGAAACTGTAAAGTTACCTTCCTTAGTCAATGAGATTCTTACTGCCGTCGATGATACAAGTGACATTTATTTCATTAATAATGCAGGTGTCATTGAACCTATTAAGCCGGTAGGAAACCTTGGTATAGTAAATTTGGAAACGAGCATGCGGGTGAATTTCATGGCACCTATCGTATTGGCTGATGAATTCGTTAAACAGACAAAGGACTGGAACAGAAAGAAGGTATTGGTCAACATATCTTCAGGAGCAGCAAAAAATCCTTATCATGGCTGGGCAGCCTATTGCAGTACTAAGGCGGGGTTGGAAATGTTTACACGGGTTGCAGGGTTGGAACAGGATAAAACGTCTTTTCCTACGTCTCTCATTTCTTTTTCACCAGGTGTAATGGATACGGAGATGCAAGGGACAATCCGATCAGCAGACGAACGGGACTTTGCCGATCGAGACAAATTTCATGAATATAAAGAGAAGGGCATATTAAGAAGCCCCGAATTTGTGGCAGATAAACTTTTGCAGCTGCTTGAAGCAGAAGATTTGGAGAATGGGAAGTTCTACGACATTAAGAATTTACTTTGATGTATAGGAGAATATGGCTTATAGCGTGGGGGTGTCCCTTTGGACAGCCTCTTTTTTTTGTGATCTTTTATTCCAATAAAAAACGACTGAAAAACCAGAATATCTTCATTAGGAAATGTGATAATTCGTTCTATCCAATTACCTGAATAACATAAACTTTTTTTAGGGAGTTTGGAGGGTTTTGAATGACGATCATTATTGTGAAAAAAGGTGACAGCCTTTGGGAAATTGCCTCGAAAAATAAAGTTGCCCCATCGAGGATAATTGAAGTCAACGGATTGGAATCAACAACTTTGGTTCCTGGTCTGGCATTGTATATACCTAATGAAAAAGCGGTGAATCGAAGGTATCTAATTAAAAGTCAGGATACCCTTACTAAAATCGGCAGTCGTTTTGGTACGAGTGCAGCGGCAATCAAGGAGGCAAACCCAGGAATCTCTGAAAACTCGCTAAAAGTCGGTATGGAAATTTTGATACCGTCTCCTTACAAAAATCAATTGATTACGCTGGGTTTTGCCTTCCCGACTTCAGGTGGAGTCGTATTTGAAACACTTGAGCAGAATGGTGATAAATTATCCTATTTAGCCATTGTCGCTTATTCGTTTACAAGGGAAGGGAATGCGTACGTTGATGGAGATGATCTCCCGCTTATCGCGAAATGCGAACAGATAGGGGTGAAGCCGCTACTGATGATCCGAAACTTTCAAGATGGTGATTTCGATGCTGATTTGGCTGGTGATGTCCTTGCCAGTTCAGTATACAGAGCGAATTTAATCAATAGTATGCTGACTTTCGTTAGGCAGAAAGGCTATGGGGGTGTCAGCATGGACATCGAATTCATCCCACCTGCCAGGCGTTCCGATTATGTGCTTTTTTTAAAAGAATTAAAGGAGGGGTTGAACGAACTGATCCTGCATGTGAACGTACATGCAAAAACAGCGGATAATCCTGATAATCGAATTGTAGGCGGGCATGATTATCGGGGGATCGGAGAGGCAGCTGACCTTGTTGCCGTGATGACCATTGACTATGGGTATCCGACTGGACCGCCTGAACCCATATCCCCACTTTGGTGGATGGGAGAGGTTCTTCGTTATGCTTTGTTGAATATTCCTGAATATAAACTGCAGTCGGCATTTCCTATGTATGGATACGATTGGATAGTACCGAGCCACGAGACGAAAGCTTTATCAGCTCAAAATGCCCAAAACCTTGCCATTGCAACTGGTGCTGAAATAACTTTTGACACCTCAGCGGCTTCACCTTCCTATTCCTACCGAAGAGAGAATTCGAATCATGTCGTTTGGTTTGAAGATATAAGATCGATAAGTGCAAAATATGAAATGATTGATGCATATGAACTGATAGGAGCAACTTATTGGCAGATTGGTTTGGAATTCCCGCAGAATTGGGAGTTTATAAATAATAATATCTGGATTATCAAATAGAATGAATGGGTGCAGGCGGTTTATATATTTACTTCCCTTGTTTGGTTGTACGGCTTTTAACAGAAGCAAGCCAATCATACCGAGAAAGACTTTAAAGAGAGGCAATATTGTTAGACGGGTCTTGAAACGATAAAAAAGGTGCCATGGAAAACCAAGGCTCCTTTTTTTCGTGAAACGAAATCATCTAGGAAGATTAGATGACTTACTTGACAGCGATTGATCACATTGCTTCCCTATTAAGTCGTTCCTTTTAAAAGTTGCATAAAGAAAGGCAAGGAATATCAGGGTGGAGGAAAATTGGAACGTTGTTTTGACACTGTATGTTTCCGTTATAAAGCCTAATAGTAAGACAGAGCCGGCAAATGTAAGATTGATGACTGCTCCCCAAACTGCATGAATTTTTGCAAGAGTCTTTTCCGTAGCATGGTCTTGGAATAGCTTGGTATAGATCACTTCCCGGATTTGTTCTGGGAGCCCGTACAGGCATGCCAGCAGCAAAGCTAATGCAGGAATACTGGTAGTTCCAAAAAGCAGGATCAGCAGTGAACTGAGAAATAGCCCGAAAGTGATGAAGAATCCAATATATTTTTCTAGTAACTTGGCAAAACGGATGACGATCAATCCACTGAAAATCATGCCGACAAAGTAGCTTGTGTTAATGTACCCCCACCATTCCTCACCCAGTTGCAGGTTCTGTTCTACATATATATAGATAACGGCAGCCACCCACACGCTTGAAGCTAAAGTGGTTATGAAATCAATGGAAATGAGGGTACGGATAGTTGGGATTTGACGAATCGCAACCCATCCGGATTTAATCGAATCCCAGTTTGAAGGAGCAACAGGGTCCGTCGCATGTTCAGGGACTTTGATTCTCCCTGTATAGATCGTTGAAACGGCATAAAGCATGACCGTAAGCCAAATGATGAAACTGCTGTTGGTACTTATCAATAAGACGGAACCTAGTGGCCATCCTGCTACAAAGATGGTCTGGGTGATCACATTCAAGAAACCATTCGCTTTCATCCGCTCTTCTTTTGGAACTAATTGAGGAACCAAAGCTGCGCTAACCGGGGCAGCGACTCCGTCCAATAATGAAATAAAGGCAATGAAGAAAATGACGGCAACAGAAAAACCATGATCGAAACTTATTATAAAGATTCCTAGGCAAACGAGTAAGATCGTTTTCCACCATTGAGATTGAACGATGATTCTTTTTAAAGGAAACCTGTCGATGACAAGGGGGGCAAGTAAACTGCTGATGAACCGAAAAATCGTTGTAATTTGAACGGGAGCAAACTCAAATAGAAGGCAGACCCCGTCAAATTATATAATAGTGAAATCAACCCGACTACATAAAAAATATCCCCTAGATTTGCAAATGCCTGACCAATCCAAAGGCATCGAAACGATGTGTTTTTCATGAATACCATCCTTTACTAAAATAAAGTTCATGGATATTTAGAATGGTTATTTTTTTACACTGGATTCACTCCTTAAATTCAATAGATTGTATGAGCCGGGTTGGCTTTTTTTATGAACGTGGGCGTTCTGAAATGCTTGCTCAATATGGAATATGGAATTATACTCCTTAATATATGTAAAAAAGGAGAAAAATTTGATGATTCGACGTTTTGCTTCATATTACCTGCCGCATAAGCGGTTATTCATTATTGATTTCTTCAGTGCAGTGGTCGTGGCTGTACTTGAACTTGCATTTCCGCTAGCTGTTCAGTGGTTTATTGATACACTGCTGCCTGGCGACGATTGGTCTGCCATAGTTTCGGTAAGTGCCGGTTTGTTCCTGCTTTATATCATTAGTACCTTCTTACAGTTCATAGTAGGGTACTGGGGCCACAAATTGGGTATAAATATCGAGACTGATATGCGTGAGGAATTATTTGAGCATGTGCAGAAACAATCTTTTCGTTTTTTTGATAACACGAAAACCGGCCATGTCATGAGCCGCATAACCAATGATCTGTTCGATATTGGTGAACTTGCTCACCATGGTCCCGAAGATTTATTCATTGCCTTCATGACTTTTATAGGTGCATTTTGGATTATGTTGACAATCAATGTGAAACTGGCACTCGTATCGGTTTGTATTTTACCGTTTCTCGTGTTATTGATTGTCATAAGTAATTTAAAGATGAATAAAGCTTGGAAGAAAATGTATACAGAGGTTGCGGATGTAAATGCCCGTGTGGAAGATAGCGTCTCAGGAGTGAGGGTTGTACAATCCTTTACGAATGAAACATATGAAATGAAAAGATTTGCTACTAATAATCGCAGATTCCGTAAAGCGAAACTACTAGGTTATAAGGTTATGTCCTTTAGCTTATCAGGCATTTACATGATGACGAGGTTCATGACCCTTGCCGTGTTGGTGATTGGAGCTTGGCTAACTTTTCATGGGCAGCTCTCTTATGGGGAACTGGTTGCATTCGTCTTATATGTTAACGTATTATTTAAGCCGATCGACAAAATCAGTGCGTTGATGGAACTCTATCCAAAAGGGATGGCCGGCTTTAAGCGTTTTACGGAACTACTGGATGTCACGCCTGATGTAGTGGATAAAAAGGATGCAATTGAGATGACCACCCTATTAGGGGATATTTCCTTTAAAGATGTTTCTTTTAACTATGAAGACAAAAAGCCAGTTTTAAAAGGAATTGATCTAACAATTAAAGCTGGTGAAACCATCGCTTTTGTCGGGCCTTCAGGAGCTGGGAAAACGACCATATGTTCTTTGATCCCGCGTTTTTATGATGTTAAGGCCGGTTCAATATCCATTGATGGAATTGATATTCGTGAAATGACGAAAAAGTCATTGCGCTCACAAATTGGCATAGTCCAGCAAGATGTATTCCTTTTCACAGGAACTGTAAAAGAGAACATTGCGTACGGAATGCTTGGAGCATCGGATGAACAAATTCAAGAAGCCGCAAGGAAAGCCCATTTGGAGACTTTCATTGAAGGACTTCCAGAAGGCTATGAAACTCAAATAGGTGAACGAGGCTTGAAATTATCGGGTGGACAGAAACAACGAATTGCAATAGCGAGGATGTTTTTGAAGAATCCGCCAATATTAATTCTCGATGAGGCAACCTCTGCACTCGATACGGAGACGGAAAGAATAATCCAGCAGGCTCTTACGGAACTAGCTGAAAACAGAACTACGTTAATCATCGCACACCGATTGGCAACCATTCGTAACGCTGACAAGATCGTGGTTGTTACGGAAGAAGGAATTGCTGAAGAAGGCGGTCACGATGACTTACTTAAGCAGGGGGGCATTTTTGCCAATCTGCATCAATTACAATTCCAAAAATGATAAAAAGCTATTTGTCCTAACAAGGAAAGCTGAGTTTGTTGACTAAAGGGGTTTTACCTAAAATTTCAAAACAATGTTGATTGTAGCGGGTGTGCGAGACTCCTGCGGGAAAAGCGCGTCAAGGGGAGACCCCGCAGGCGCAAGGAGCCGAGGGAGGACCGCCCGTGGAAAGCGAGTGCCTGAAGTGGAAATCGACGTTTGAGGTTTTATAAACCCACTTAAAAAACTGAGACAAACTTGTCTAGTTTGTCTACAGTCTGAGCTATATGTCCTTACAAGGACAAATAGCTTTTTTAATAGCATGGAAAGGAGTTCAATCAATATTAAGTTCGATATAACATCATGACTGATTAATATTTCAATAAGGAATAAAAGTCTTTTAATTAAATCCGGGTTGAGGGGGAATGGCGGCTTATTAATCGGTTATTCGTTCAAATTGAGGCGAAATCTAATAGGTTAGCCTATAACAATAGAATTGGCTGTGCATACAATAAGGGTAGACGGTGAGGCCATAAAACAGAAAAGATTAAGGAGTGTAAATCGTGAAAGTAATGACTATTTTAGGGACTCGACCTGAAATTATTAGATTAAGTCTAATCATAAAGAAACTGGATCAATATGCCAATTCACATATTCTAGTGCACACTGGACAAAATTTCACCGCATCCTTAAGTGAAATATTCTTCCAACAGCTAAAGGTACGAACCCCTGATTATGTCTTGCTTAATCTCACTGCCGCTATGCGTTATGCAGGTCCAAGGGAAGCGGTATTTAATGCGCTTGTTCGAAAGAATTATGGTTGTACACACTTTATTGTCGGCCGTGATCATGCTGGGGTAGGGAAATATTATGGAACGTATGATGCGTAAAAAATATTCAACCAGTTTGACCCTAAAGATATAGGTATTAAACCATTGTTTTTTTAACATAGCTTATATGGCTTCTTTGAAGACATGCCTACATTCTGCTGACGAAAGGTTCATTTTAAGTGGACCGAAAGTCAAGGAAATGCTGCATGGGGGTTTTACTCCACCACCGGAATTTACTCGCCCTGAGGTGGCAGAAGTATTTATTAATTAAGGGCATGAAGCTAAAAGGGAGGGTTAACCAAAAGGCACAACTACTATCCTAACGGGTATCATAAGTGGAAGCCCCTACAAGGGGGTTATTAAGCCTTTGTTACAGTGCTTATCCAGCTTTAAGTCTGAAAAGCCGACGTTATTTAAAATATCCACACCATCCCGGCTAACCTCATTATACAAATGACTTTGTACAACCTGTATCTTTAATTCCTTGGAAATTGATATGTATCCCCTTATTTAGGCATAATAAAATCTATACAAGAAGTAGTTTAACATCCAAGTTATTTCATGGGTTTATTATACAGTCTAACTAAGGGGAAAATATCATGCGCAAGTGGAAGTAGATATATTTTAAAAATTGATGATATCCTAATTCCATAAAGCTAGTGGTTTATCAGTATAGTTGTGATTGTGGCAGATGAACTTTTGTCGACGATATCAATCCCAATATATAATTCTGTATTTTTGTATATTTCCTTCATCCAATTAAAATCACCAGATGGTGCTTCTATCCTTTTTTAGCTGCAGTTGTTTTATTATGCTTGGTAATTCTTGAAATGTGTGTTTTGGTTTGAGTAAGTGATGAACCCGAACCAGATACAGACTCAGAATTTCTCCACCTGTTTTTCTTATAAATATTAGTAAATAGCTCTTTCATTTACATTCTCACCTTTCATCATTTTGTTAATTTATAAAGGAATTAATAAAACGACATGACTCGAAAGGGTGATCTGTAAAATCTAGAAATCTATATTGAATTTGGCAAAGTACCAATCATCATCATATTTTCGTTTTTGAAAGTAGGCCCGTCGCTGCTTTTTGACTCCATCAAGGAGAACTTGAGATTCAATCGGGTTTGCTTTTACATGGATCATAAGTTTTTTGCACTTCTGTATGCGATGAGTATTAAAATGAGAGTAGGCCATCCTTAATAAATTATAATAAACTTCATCATAGCTAACTTCATACGGGTGAGTTTTTCTGAATAGATGGATTATTTTTATATTAGGCAAAACGTGACAGCGAAATCCAAACAGCCATAGCTTAATAGAAAGCTCTACATCTTCATGTCCCCAAATTTTAAATCCCGTTTCAAATCCGCCCACATCTTCAAACACTTTTTTTGAGATAATAAAGCATCCTCCGGGTAATACGGCAGTTTCAAAGAGGCCATTTTGTTTAGAATTCCATTTAATTCTAAGGTTTGACTTTAAGGTCATACCATAGCCAATGAAATCGGAATTGCCAAACGAAGCAATTGCTGGGGTTACTGCATCTGATTTTCCTGTAAGCAGGGGTTCTACAATATGATCGATCCACAAATCTTCAAACTGTAAATGTGCATCGCAAAAAATCAGGAATTCTCCAGAAGCTTTTGCTGCTCCTAAATTTCGTGCGCTGGCAGCTCCAATGCCATCTGTTTCAAAAAGCTTAACCTGGTTTGCGTGATTATAGGTAGTAAGAAAATCGCAGCAATCATCTGATGATCCATCGTTTATAATAATCACTTCGAAGGAATAATTTGTATCAACTGAAAATAATGAATCGAGAGTGTTTTTCACATTTTCCCCTTCATTTTTGGCAGGAAAAATTATTGAAATTAAAGGATGATTTTTCACTTCATATATCTCTCCTTTTGTACGATTTTTCATTAGTATGAAAAATTCAAGGACTGTGATATTGAATTTAATAGGGAGATTATCACAATCCTTGATCTTCCGTTGAAAGTGGTATTTAAGTTTCTGTTTGTAGTTCAATGGGTTAAAGTGAGGGTACATATACTCAAAATAATGGTTATTATTAAAGCTTTCTAAAATTCTTAAAGGGATCTATCGCTGTTTTTTGCGCTCCAGAATGTAAATTATATAAAGGATGATTTTTATAAAACATATCTAATGAAAATGAATCTGACTTAGAGTTTTTAAATTTAGTATCTTGGTAATCTTTTTTCTGATACGATGACAAGATTCCGGAATTATAATTTTGTTGAGTTCGATCAATTTCTGTGTAACTCGGGTTATTTAAGGGAGAGGATATTTGACTATGTGATGTTTGCATATTAAAATTTTGGGTTGTATTTTTTTGTTGGTTTGTTTCATTCGAGAATCGAAACGCACTTGGTTGATTAATTACTTCTTTGTTATTTGGCGAATTGAAATTTACCATATTAACACGAGTATTTCCAACTTGCTGTTGTTTTCCATTATTATTAAAAGGTTTTTCCATTTTTCCTGTTGCTTGCAATTGATTTTTTTCTCGTTGTTTAATATATTTTGTTCGTTCATCTTTATCATGTATTTCTTTTGCTTTTTGATCATTTACCGTTTTACTTATAGTTCCTATTTTTTGTAAATAATTAATTTCTTTATCTTTTAAATCTATTATGGAACCGGTTAAGTTCTTAATTTCCTGTTGATGTTGGCTTTCATTTTCCTTTAAATTGATAATCGTCTGTTCTAGATTATCAATCTCGGCTTTATATTTATTTTCTTGCTCTGAAACACGAGCAATCGTTTGATTCAAATGATCGATTTCTTGTTGATGTTGATTTTCATTTTCCTTAAAATTTTTAATCATTTGCTCTAGGTTTTCAATCTCGGCTTTATATTTATTTTCTTGCTCCGAAACAAAAGCGATCGTTTGATTTAACTGCTCGATTTCCTGTTGACGATGATTTTCATTTTCCTTTAGGTTGTAAATCGTCTGTTCTAAATTATCAATCTCGGCTTTATATTTATTATCTTGCTCCGAAACACGAGCAATCGTTTGATTTAACTGCTCGATTTCTTGTTGATGTTGATTATCATTTTCCTTTAAATTGATAATCGTCTGTTCTAAATTATCAATCTCGGCTTTATATTTATTTTCTTGCTCTGAAACACGAGCAATCGTTTGATTTAACTGCTCGATTTCTTGTTGATGGTTATCTTCATTTTTCTTAAAATTAATAAGCATTTGCTCCAGGTTATCAATCTCCGCTTTATACTTATTTTCTTGCCCTGAAAAAAGAGCAATCGATTGATTTAACTGCTCGATTTCTTGTTGATGGTTATCTTCATTTTCCTTAAAATCAATAATCATTTGCCCTAGGTTTTCAATCTCGGTTGTATATTTATTTTCCTGTTCGGATAGGCGGTCGATCGTTTGAGTATAATTTTTAATGTCATGTTTAAAGTTGTCGATAACTTGTATATGATGATATTCCTTTTCGGAAAGTTCAATCAGGGCTTTTTCTAAACTTTCAATCTCCGCTTTATATTTATTTTCTTGTTGGGATACAGCGCTAATCGTTTGATGTAACTGCTCGATTTCTTGTTGATGGTAGTTCTCTTTTTCCTTTAAATCTATAATCATCTGTTCTAGACTTGCAATTTCCACCTTATATTGACTTTCCTGTTCCGATAGTTGGCCGATCATTTGAGTATAATTTTCAATTTCCTGTTTAAAGTTGTCAATAACTTGTTTTTGCTTTTCTTCCTTTTCGGAAAGTTCGATCATGGCTTTTTCTAAACTTTCAATCTCGGCTTTATATTTATTTTCTTGTTGGGATACAACGGCAATCGTTTGATTTAACTGCTCGATTTCTTGTTGATGGTAGTTCTCTTTATCCTTTAGGTCGGAAATCATCTGTTCCAAATTCTCAATGTTCACTTTGTAATGACTTTCCTGTTCGGATAGGTGGTCGATCGTTTGATTATATTTTTCCATTTCCTGTTTAAAGTTTTCGATAACTTGTATATGATGATTTTCCTTTTCGGAAAGTTCGATCATGGCTTTTTCTAAGCTTTCAATCTCCACTTTATATTGATTTTCTTGTTGGGGTACAACGATAATCGTTTGATTTAACTGATCGATTTCTTGTTGATGGTGGTTCTCTTTTTCCTTTAAATCTATAATTATCTGTTCTAAATTTGCAATTTCCACCTTATATTGACTTTGCTGTTCAGATAGTTGGCCGATCATTTGAGAATAATTTTCATTTTCCTGTTTAAAGTTGCCGATAACTTTTTTCTGCTGCTCTTCCTTTTCGGAAAGTTCGATCATAGATTTCTCTAAATTTTCAATTTCGGCTTTATATTTATTTTCTTGTTGGGTTACAATGCTAATCGTTTCATTTAACTGCTTGATTTCTTGTTGATGGTCGTTCTCTTTTTCCCTTAGATCGGTAATCATCTGTTCCAAATTCTCAATGTTCACTTTATATTGTCTTTCCTGTTCGGATAGGTGGCCGATTATTTGAGTATAATTTTCAATTTTATGTTTAAAGTTTTCGATAACTTGTATATGATGATTTTCCTTTTCGGAAAGTTCGATCATGGATGTCTCTAAATTTTCAATCTCCGCTTTATATTTATTTTCTTGCTTTGAAACAAGAGCAATCGTTTGATTTAACTGCGCGATTTCTTGTTGATGGTAGGACTCTTTTTCCTTTAGATCGGAAATCATCTGTTCTAAATTTGCAATGTCCACCTTATATATATTTTGCTGTTCCGATAGTTGATCGATCATTTGAGTATAATTTTCATTTTCATGTTTAAAGTTTTCGATAACTTGTTTCTGCTGCTCTTCCTTTTCGGAAAGTTCGATCATGGATGTCTCTAAATTTTCAATCTCATCTTTATATTTATTTTCTTGTTGGGTTACAACGCTAATCGTTTCATTCAACTGCGCGATTTCTTGTTGATGGTAGGACTCTTTTTCCTTTAGATCGGAAATCATCTGTTCTAAATTAGCAATGTCCACCTTAAATTGACTTTCCTGTTCGGCTAGGTGGCCAATCATTTGGGTATAATTTTCAATTTCAAGTTTAAAGTTTTCGATAACTTGTTTCTGCTGCGCTTCCTTTTCAGTAAGTTCAATCATCGATTTCTCTAAATTTTCAATCTCCGTTTTATATTTAATTTCTTGTTGGGATGCATCGCTAATCGTTTGATTTAACTGATGGATTTCTTGTTGTTGGTAGGACTCTTTTTCCTTTAGATCGGAAATCATCTGTTCTAAATTAGTAATGTCCACCTTAAATTGACTTTCCTGTTCGGATAGTTGGCTAATCTTTGAAATGTAATGATCAATTTCTTTCTTATATTTTTTTATATCTTTTTTATGATGCTCTTCCTTATCTGAAAGTGCTTTTTCTAAATGATTCATCTCCACTTTATATTGCTTTTCTTGATCGTATAAAAGATCAATGGTTTTAGTAAGCTGATTCATTTCATTTTTATAATTCATTTCTTTTTCGTTGAGAGATTGAATGGTTCCTTTTAACTCTTGAATTTCATTTTTGAAAATATTTTGCTCGTGAAAATAAAACATAACTTTTTCAACTAATTTCTCAATCTCTAAATTTATGCTTTGTACATCTAAGTTAGATATTTTTTTATTGACTGGAGCAAGAAGGGATTTCACCTCTGTAAGACCATCCGCCATTTTTTGAAAACCATCATGGCTTTTAAATTCCTCATTTTTAACATACTGTTTTTGAGCAGACTCATAATCTTTAACTTTCTTTTGAAGAGAAGCAATTTCACTTTGTAATAATTTATTCTTATCTCCAAGAGTTTTTACGTCGTTATTTTTCTTTTCGTCGTTTGTTTTGGTTTCTTTAAAGTACTGTAGTTCAGCCTTATATTTCTTAATTTCTTCTTCCAACTTCTGAACCTTGGTTTCTGCATTCTTCCTTTCATGTTCCTTCCGATTGATTAGATCTTGATATGTTCTTTGTTCATTTATCATTTCTTCATTGTGTTTTATTAGTTTTCTTATTTTCTTTTTACTATAATCGACTTCGTATTCATTAACTTTTGATTTGTATAGGGAAAGTTCAGATCTAAGATGAATGATCATTTGCTGAAGTTGAACTGGAGTTATTTTATTCAATTTACTTTTTTGAATTTCATTGGCTTTTTCATCATCTGTGTACAAAATAACCACTCCTTATTTTTGATCACGTGTGAACAGGCGCAATCTCCAGCCATTACTAATAAGGAATCAATTAGACAGGTTGAGATTGAGCGACTGTAAATGACCAAGAAGTTCCTATGCGGAGATGTTTATCAAGATTTTTATGGGTGTGGAGTACCGTTCGTCAGAGTGTTGGTGTTGCTTCATGATTAGGAACACTGCGACATCCAAATCATTGTAGGGGTAATGGTAAACAAAAGAAAATTCCTCCTCATAAAATGATCATCTTGACCGAAAAATCTTTGATTTCAATTTTTCAATATTCATGTGACTGGTTTTAATCAAATACTGATCCCTTTATAAATGATTCCATAATAGTTATATGTACCGTATTTCAAAAAGGTGATTATATTTATCACCTTTTGATTCCCCTCATAAAATTCATTTACATGGATGGAGGCACTACATTTCCTTTTAATATTGTATACACAAACTTACACAAGGAATTAGAGTTTGCCGAGTGTATTCTTTATCATTTCTTCATTCCTCTTACATATTATAAATATTGGGTGATATAAGGGTTGTGGGAAAAGAGCCGTACGGTATTAATTTATCCTATTAAATAGTAAAGCTGCTACCAGGATTAACAAAAAGGGGGATACATAAATGGACATTAAAGTAGAAGTTGGAGATAAGGGGGCAGGAACCATCCCCTATGAGTCTCTCCCGGCATTTACTTATCTTTTTAGGGAATTGGGTTTTGAGGTGCAGCCAGATACTGAAAATCAAAAAGTACAATTATGTTCTGCATTGCATGGTAAAAGAATTGTCATTTCTTCCGACTATGATGTTAAATATAACACCTTTAGAAAGCACCTTCTAGAAAGGAAGGTGTTGGAGTATATTCAAACATTCCTATCTGCATGCGGGGCAAAGGTGATTCTCATGGATGAAAAGAATGAATCAGAAAGGGCTGATTTTCATGTATACTTTTCACTCTTTGAAATTCCAGGAATAAAAGAGCCCATTCTTGAATTAGTTTACAATTCAAAATCTGCTAATAAAAAGTTATTGGATATTTTTCAATATGAATGTAAAAGGACTGGAACAAAATTTAAATCTAATGAGGTAGTCAGAAACGCAAATAACCCTTTTATTAATATACAGATTATGTATCCTGTTTTTACGGATGAAGATTTTTGGGGAAAACTTGGTGAGAAATATGCGATGTCCATAACTATAGGAATATTGGCTAGATTTCACGAAAGCTCACCTTTATCTGTTTTGTCATTAGTTCCAATTGAAATTTTCTCAAACATGTTTATTCATTCTGAAAATACTGGGATAAATTTAGAGCCTGCCATGCAAAAAGAAAAAAGTTTACCAGAAAAGAAAAAGTTTTTATTAAAGAAACCAACTATTACTAAAAGAAAAGAAGCAGAAGTGTTTTTAGATTATCATATTTTTATTGAAGAACTTGAAGAACGTAACAAAATCAAGCTTATTGGAAATCTTCATATTAAAAATATAGGTACGGAGGTTTTGCGGAATCCAGTTATCTGTCTGCGTTCCAGCCCTTCAGAAAGTATAAAAATATCTGGGCAAATATTGCCGCCCAATGTTGCCGAAACTTTGGGGGTCATGAAAAATGAAGAAACAAAAGGGTGGCAATATATGAATGAGGAATGGTTTGAAGAAATGGAGAAGGGTGAAACCTGGATATGTCCAATTCAATCTAAAAATATAAACCCTAGGCAAACAGAATCTTTAACTAACTTACAAATAAGCGTCCTTCAACCTGAAGAAAACAGCAATATTCGTGTAGAGGCTTTTGTATTTTTTAAAGAACAAGATTTGGAAATCAGTTCAAGCAATCAAATTTCCTTATTATTAACGAAGAAACGATAAGGTTAAAGATTTAATGGCATAGAAAACCGGGGGTGGGAGTGAGGTGGTTGAAGGAAATTATCACTTTGAGAAATACTTATTAGATAATAGGAAAGTGATAAAATTATTGGACCAAGCGATAAAACAGAATAGAGCTTTTCCCTTGCTCGTTTTGGAATCGGTGAAATAAGCTATTTAAGCTATCCAGCCAATGGATTACTTGTACAGGAATTTAAACGGTATGAATCTTATGCGGGCGTATCCAATGTACCAGAGATAATCAGGAGGGAGTTGGTCAGGTCATTGCGGGATGCCGATATTGCTGGGTTGATAGCTCCTTGGCGACTGGATCCTTGGGCAAAACAAACTAGAACTGTACTTGAACAACTGAAGTTCATGCCTTCAAAAGTATGTTGTGCTTGGATCATGCAGAGCCTCTTGGAAGAGGGGATATTATGGTCATGGCTGAGTAATAAGAAGGTATTTCTTGTTGGACGCCGTTCAAAAGAAGCAGAAAACGTCTTTAAAGAACAAGGCGTACAAATTACTGGCAGTATAGGTTTAAATGGATATGACGAGTTAATTAGAGTACAAAATGAGCTCCAGTCTAATCAGGAGTGGGAAATAGCATTAATTTCCGCTGGGATCCCGGCAACCATTTTAGCTCCAAGAATTGCAAAATTGACCCAGAAGGTTGCCATTGATTTCGGGCATGCCCTTGATATGATTCTTGATGGAGAAGAATATAAACTTTCCGACTTAGTAAAAAAGTGGAATGATCAGTTTTCCTAAATTGGAAAACAAAAATTAATTTAACATTGTAGGGAAATAAAGAAAAAATAATACTCGCAAATTCAACCTTGAATTCATAAAGGAAGAGGTGCGAGTATCTTATTCTCTAAATTCAGTTTACGAATTTTAATTGTATCGGAAAGACTTTTTTTCCTGTTAGTTGGAAACATTTTAATTCAGGGGTCGAGTTTGCAAACGAAATAATAAGGTGACCTACCTCTGGGTAGTTATTTAAAGTAATATCTCCTTCTGACGGATAAGCACTATCTGTTGGGTGGGAATGGTAGATACCGATAAAATCTTCATTCCTCCTATCGATAAGTTCAAATACATGACGAATTTGATCTAAATCCATCGAGAAGGAAAAGGAGCTCCTATTTACATTTTCCATTGGCCAAATTGTTTCTGCAATCCCATTTCCCCCTGAAAGCAGTCCACAGGCTTCATAAGGAAGTTCTCGTTTACAATGAGAAATCAATTTTTGCCTAACATGATTGGTCATGTAAAAAGTACCGGATATTACACCTTGATCATTTGTTTTTTCCACAACAACCTTTTGCCCGTACTGGCCGAACCTGGAGGGCTGAGGGAGTGAATTGTTGATGTTGTTGAGCGGGCTGCGGGTTAGGCATTCCTAATTTTCTTCTTACTTTACGTCTTAGCTTATCAGATGCCATTTTTTTCTCTCCTTTTATAGGTATGCTCTATAAATATGAAAACATGAATCTATATGTAACCTAATAATTAATAAATGGGTGGCCTAAAATGCGGGATACATTTATTAAGTGTTGAAGTAAATGATGGAATTAGACTTATCTAAGTTTCTTTACAAAAAAAAACCGAGAGATTAATATCCCTCGGGTTTTTTAGTATTATACAGGGAAACGATCGCAATCTCCTACTTCAACCTCTAAACCTGGGTTAGCTACTTCTGTCAGAGCAATAGTGACACTTGTAGTTGCACCAGTTATTACAAGTGTAGCAGTATCTCCTAGAGGATCAATATCACCAAGAGTTAGTGTGAATGTTGCGTTTTCTGGTACACCTCCGGCTGGTGTTATAATACCGGTACCAGTTACAGTAAGCCCAGTAACTACTCCAGCAGCATTTGTAGCACATGTAGGCTGGTTAAAGTCTTTGGCTGTAAACGTGAAGCTTTGGTCAATATCAGCATCAGGTGTTCCAGTTGGAGTAGGGGTAGGTCCTAATGTATCGATGAAGGTAACTTGAATCCTGCTACCAGCAAGGGTACATTGGTCGCAAACCAGGGCAATCAAATCTAAGTTTCCTGTTGTTGGACCACCTAGACCGTCCTCAAATACAAGGATGGATGCTTCGCCATCGAATTCTGCTGCACCTTGGCAGTCGCAGTTCAATGTCGGGAAGAAGGTCGGGCATTGTTGAGGGAATCGTGGTGTTGGGCACACGAAGCCGTCTTCTTCAATTGGAATGACAGGACGTGGTCCACAGAACTTAGCCTCGACCTCTAGCTTAACCTCAGCCTCGACTTGAACATCTTTACACATGGTCACATCAAGTACAACCATATCACCAAGCATTTGATTTAAAACAACTGTACATTGAACATCGAAAATATTACAGTTGATTTCTGTTCCCTCTGGGAAACATAGGATTACTTCATCCATGAAACTAACAGGTACTACGAAATTACAACCTGGTAGTGGTTCTCCATTGCAAAAGAATTGAACGCGGATATGGACATGGAAGGCAAGGGAAACAATTTGGGCCCCTGGAACACTAGGAATGTTAGCTGGAATGGCTCCGATAAAATCACAGCTTCGTGTACCAACTACTTCCGAACAAGTAGCTGTTATTGTGTTACCATCATGACGTGCATCTTCGATTGCCGCAAAGCATTCCTCAGGTATTTGAACTTTATTGCGGTCACGATTTGTTAGAACAACCCAGTCATATACTTTAGTAACTCGAATACATTCAGGTCCGATGGGGTTCGGTACCACTTGTCGGCCCTGAATAGATTTGACGTTCCTTTTTTTCATTCAAACATCTTTCCCTTCAGTATCAGGTTTTGAACACATTAACATACTATGGGGATATCTTTTTATGGGTACATTTTTCTTAGAAAATGGGCTAATAAAATATTATGAATGTATAAATGTATATTTATATAATCAAAATTCTAATCATAAAATCTTAAAAGAAAGATTAGGAGGTGAATAGGTGTTGGCTATTGAATGGCTTGATTTTTTTATTTTAATATTGGCTACCTTCCGGTTAACTCATTTAATTGTATTTGACGATATCACTTCATTCATCAGAAAACCTTTTTTGACTGCCACCATCCAAGAAAATGCCTCTGGACAACTGGAGGAAATCATTGAAATAAAAGGATCGGGACTTCGTTATTTCATAGGTTCGCTTTTAAGTTGCTATTGGTGTGTAGGGTTTTGGTGTTCCGTCATTACTGTACTTATTTATTATTATTTACCTGCCGCTTTTCCACTCCTATTGGTCTTTGCTGTTGCGGGAGCTGCTGCTTTTATTGAATCTAAATCATGAAAGTATAATCGTGTAGGGTAAGACAATTAAAAGCATAATGAACTTTATGTATCGATATTCAGACTAATAGTATATGCTGAACATCATATAAATGCTTAATGGACAGAGAGGCTTATATATTTTTGGGTTTTAGATCAAAATCAATCCAAAACTGTTGTAGATTGATAGCAAGTACGAGGGGCATTACATTTTAATTTTAAGCATCAGGGAGCAAGCGATTGATTAAAATCCATTCAGATACGAATGGATTTTTTCTTATAATAATAGGAATTGATATGGAAATATAAATTTGGAGTAAAACTTCATTAACAATAGTTTACGGGTGATCCGATTATTATGTCATATGACGCCGAAGAAATCTTTAGCTAGTTCGATCCGCTGAAAATAGGAATAAAACCCTATTCTTAGAACACAGTTTCTCCTGCAAAAAATGTTAGAACTCCCCATACAAAAGATGAAGATAGATTAATATGTATGGGATTAAGCCAGGAAATGCTCAGGGAGGTACTTATCGCGACTTGAGTTTACTCGTCCTAAGGTGGCTGGGTTCTTATTAGAGGCATGAAGATAAATGAAGGCGAGTAAGCTAATGTAAACGTTATAAAAGTTGATAGCTTTTGGAGAGTATGTATCCGGAATAATCAATTTTCCATTTCGACAATTCGGTATTCTTTATTCAACGAATGGAGCGGATAGTTCAAGTACAGTTATTGAAGGTTAGTGGATTTTAAGTGAATATAACGAATTGGAGGAGGATTAATGAAAGCAATCTTGTACACCAAGTACGGTCCCCCTGACGTTCTTCATTTTAAAGAGGTAGAAAAACCGGATCCTAAGGAGAATGAAATACTGATAAAAGTAAAAGCGGCAACGGTAACAATGGGGGATATTCGGTCACGGAGCTTTACAGTTCCCCTCTCTGTTTGGCTGCCAGCTCGGATTATTATGGGATTAAGACGTCCCAAGAAAACCATATTGGGCTTGGAGTTATCTGGAGAAGTTGAGTCAGTGGGCAAAGATGTCAAGCTGTTTAAAGCAGGTGACCAGATTTTTGCAGCTTCCCAAGTGGGCTATGGTGCTTATGCCGAGTATAAGTGTTTGCGTGAAGACGGGCCGGTTTGCATAAAACCTAATAATATATCTTTTGAGGAAGCCGCAGCCATTCCAATCGGGGCACGTACAGCATTGTTTTATCTTAGAAAAGCTAACGTTCAGAGTGGTCAAAAGGTTCTTGTCTATGGTGCTTCAGGGAGTGTAGGAAGTTATGCAGTACAAATTGCCAAGTATTTCGGAGCAAAAGTTACAGGGGTTTGCAGTACCGCGAATGTAGAATTGGTAAAATCTCTTGGAGCCGATAAGGTCATTGATTACACTTCAGAGGATTTTTCCAGAGATGGTGAGACCTATGATGTTATCTTTGAAGCGGTAAACAAGAGTCCGTTTTCAGCTTGTATGAAATCGCTGAAGAAGGACGGAACCTATCTAAATGTCACTGTACCGGTACCTGGTGTTCGAATGCTCTGGACTAAATTGACAACCGGCAAGAAGCTGATATTGAGTCAAAATTCACCAGAAACTCCCGAAGCTCTAAACTTCCTCAAGGAACTTGTTGAAGCAGGAAAGTTAAAAGTGATCATTGACAGATGTTATGCGTTTGAAGAATTAGTTCAAGCCCATAGGTATGTAGAGAAAGGACACAAGAAGGGAAATGTCGTAATAACTATGGAACATAATGGGGAATCCTGATGGTGAAACAACGAAGCCCTTAAAAAGCTAAGGGGTGTGTTCTTAATTATAAGGCAGCCGGTTTATATGGAAGTATTGGGTACGGGTGTTATTGAGGTGCGCCGCTGGTACGAAATTATAGCAAAGGGAGTGGAAAAATGTTTCCGATTTTAGAAACAAAGCGGTTGGTCTTGAGAGAATTGGTTGAAGGTGATGCAGCAGATCTATTAAAATGTTTTTCCAATCCAGATGTATTAAGATATTATGGGCAAACTCCATTAACAAATACAGATCAGGTGAAGCAAATCATTAGGAATTTTTCAAAGAGTTTCGAAGAAAAACATGGAATTAAATGGGGAATTGAATGGAAAGGAAAGGAGGGCATTATTGGAACGATTGGATTTCAAGAATGGTCTCATGAACATAAAAGAGCAGAACTGAGCTATGCACTTTTTCCAAAATATTGGGGTAACGGTTATGCAACAGAAGCTGTCAGTAAGGTGATTTCTTATGGTTTTAAAGAGCTTGAATTAACGCGTATTGGAGCAATTGTTTTTATTGAAAATAAAGCATCCAACAAATTGTTGATTAATTTAGGTTTCAAAAAGGAAGGGATATTAAGAAATTATATGTACCAAAATGATGTTTCATTTGATACTAATCTATACTCTCTTTTACAGTAAATCCTTAATGATATGCCAAGGAATATTGAAAGGTTCACAGACAAAAAGTGGGGGGGGGTAACTGTTTTACGGGAATCAATAAATGAATATTCAGATATGTATTTAAAAATTCATTGTTTTCCTGTAAGATAACAATATATAAAAACCCTGTCGACTTACTTAGAAAACGTGAGGAAAATAGACATTATGGAATTCGAAAAAAGTGTTGAAAAAAGTTGGAGCAATCAACAAAACATAGGTTTAACAGCATATTTAAAGAAAATGAAGGGCGAAGCTAGAGAAAAGGATAGGATTGATTATATCGATTCCTTTGTTTCAGCTATAGGTGGGCTCATTGCTATAATCATTATTAGTTTTATAGCTGTCTATTTAGGGTATCCGATGGCATTAGCTCCTCTTGGGGCGAGCTGTGTCATTGTTTTTGGTGCGCATAAAAGTCTCTTGTCACAACCCCGTAATGTTATTGGAGGACATATAATCTCTACAACAATAGCTCTTATCATTTGGAGCATCTTTGGTAAAAGCTTATTCATTATCGGTCTCGTATTGGCCATTGTATTAATTATAATGACTTTTACAAAAACCGTTCACCCGCCCGCAGCAGCTAGTGCCCTTGTTTCGATCAATTCTCAAGCTGGTTGGGGATTCCTGACTTCAATTGTAATAGGTACTTTATTATTAGTTTTTATATCGATGATTTATAATAATTTATTTCAAACAAGACAATATCCAAAACACTGGTTATGAAAATTTATATCACATGCTTTTAATGTGACTGTTGTATGGCTCATCCCTTATTGTTCTAACTGCCTTACTTCAATAAGCGGGGAGCTGCTTTTTCTTACTATAAGAGTTAGAAGCCTTACTTACCATCTTATTACATAAAAATAACGTATGATAATGATTTACTAAAGCTTGATGGGCAGTGGTAAAATCCCAGTAAAAAAGGTGAATGTTCATGTCTGGAACAGTAATAGAAGATTCTTATCAAATCAGTTTGCAAAATATTCGCCATCACTCTCAGCATATCCATTTAGGAATTGAAATTCTTTTCGTAATCCGGGGAGAAGTCGAGGTCATGGTCAATCAAGATTCCTGGCATTTGGCGGAAAATGATCTCCTGCTAATTAATGCCAATGATGTCCATTCCGTAAAGGGGCATGAAGACAATGTGGTTCTATTGCTGCAAATTCCCCTTAATTCCATCGAGCAGCTTTATCAGGATATTCATGTGTGTTATTTCGACTGCCATTCATCCAAAGAGGATAATGGGTTATATCTTCTTTTTGATCAAATCCGTCAACTCTTGGCTGAAATTTTGATCGCACATTACCAAGAGCAGGATGGAAGTGTACTTGAAATCAACAGCCTGATATACAAGCTAGTTACACTCCTTATCCGGAATTTCAAAACCACACATCTCGGTCACAATCGATTTATTGAAATGAAGGATGATAGAATTAGGGACATCCTTACTTTTATTGAAAAAAATTATCGCAAACAGATGTCTTTGGAAGATATTGCTAAACGGCAATATTTATCACTTTACTATTTGTCCCGTTATTTCAAGCAGGCTGTTGGTGTCAGTTTTTCACAATATGTAAAGCAAACCCGTTTGAAATCAGCTGTTCATGAGCTATTATATACCGATCATAACATCATGAAAGTCTCGTTAAATAATGGTTTTCCTAATGTGAAAGCTTTTAACAAGGCTTTTAAGGAAATGTACAATCAAACACCTGCCGAATATCGAGGTCTTCATAAAAAAGAACCTTTCCAGGAAGTAAATAATATAAGCGAACAATATACCTTGGTGAATTCACCGCACTTTTTAATTGAATTGAGCAAGTATATTTCGCAAAAGGACCGAAATGTTACAGTGAAAGAATCGGGGAGTTCGACGGTTCATATCAACCTCCCGGAAGAACCTGTTCTTGTCCGGGATAAAGCCCAGCGATTACTGGTGATGGGACAGCTGGAATATGCCTTAAATGAAGAGGTCCAAGCAGAATTAAAGCTAATTCAGGAGCAGCTGCATTTTGAATATGCCTATTTCACGAACCTATTTTCCCCCTCGTTTACGATAATGGACCCGCTTTTGCAAATAGGGGGGCCATATTATAAGATTGATGCGTTATTTAACGAGTTTCAAAGACTGGGTTTAATTCCATTCATTAGTGTGGAATTTGAAAAGGAAGTCGTAAGCTGTCAGGATTATATAAAGATGTTAGATGAATTTTTACAGCATGCTGTCAGTTATTTTGGCGATGCCTTTGTCGGGAAATGGCAATTTGAATTGGTTTTCGCAAAGTGGGATCAAACAGCACGGACTTTTTATCAACAATACTTTCAAACTGTGAAAAAGAGGGCTTCCACCGCAAAAGTCGGAGTTCATGTGCCATTTTCCTTAGAAAAAGGATTATCAGTCCCTGTTACTGAATTTTTAAAGCAAATGGACCAAATTGATCTGGTGTGCTTTAGCTGCAATCCAAATGAACAAGTTGACTTTACCGATATGGATAACAGTTCCTTTAAGGGAGTAAAAGATCATATAAAGAAATCGTGTATGGAATTAAAAGCGAACCTTTCGTCAGCTGGCTTGGCTGGTACACCCATTTACCTGACAAACTGGAATACACTATACGGTAATACAGTAAATTTAAGCGGAACTTTTTTTCGATCAGCTCTCATTTTTAAAGACATGCTTGATGTTGTAAAAGAGATTTCCGGTTTGGGATTCTGGATTGATACCCATTCGTTAGAAAAAAGTAATATGGATAACGAAAATATTGCTATGAATGGAATTGCTCTCCTTTATTATTATCAAATAAAACGTCCGGCGTTTTTTAACATCCAATTAATCGCAAAAATTGGGCAAGAAATTTTAGCTGAAGGGGAGGACTTTGTACTGACGAAGGGGAAACAAGGGTACCAATTAGCAATTTATAACAATTCCTATGTTAATCCCACTTATTCTGTCGAAAGTTTCTTTTTGAGCTCTTTAACAAAGGAAAAGAAAATCATGATTTCAGGGTTGCCTTCTGGCACTTATCAAATTCGCAAATACATTCTCGATAGAAATAACGGTGCTTTTTACTTTAATTGGCTCAATCTCAATCAACAGTATATCTATGATCAAGAGATTATTACGTATCTTAAGCAGCGAGCCTATCCAGATTTGCAAATCTATGAGGAAAACATTGAATCGGAGCTCTTATTGCAATCCACCTTGACGTTAAATGCCATTCATCTCTTTGAAATTAGGCCATTAGGTTAAAACTTAATGGTCTTTTTTTGTTGTTTGATTAAGCGAAGTAATGAAAAAGGGCAAATGAAGGATATGTTTTCGACAATGATTGGAATGTTTTCAATAATTTAAAAATTTATAATAAAGGCAAGAAAGCGATTACATAAATATTATTTCGGAGGTAGCCTTTTATGTCTGTTTCTCAAGGAGCTATTAAAAAGCAAAGCGAAGCAAAACTTTCGGTATCTAAGGAAAAATATCCACGTGGAGTTTTGTTGACTACAGCTTTAATGGCTGGATATTCCATGATTTACATGGACAAAAACATGATTTCGACTGCAATTATCCCAATTGCAGAACAATTCCATTTAACAACAAGTCAAACCGGTTTGATAATGAGTTTATTTTTCTTGGGTTATTCGTTAATGCAGATACCCGGGGGATGGCTCGCAGATAGGATTGGCTATAAAAAGGTACTAATGCTTTCGCTTTCGCTCATTACGATATTTTCATTTGCATTTGGCCTTGCTGGAAGCTTATTGATGTTTATTTTGATTCGTTTCTTGGCTGGTATTGGCCATGCAGGCTATCCTCCAAGCTGTTCAAAAGGAATCGCCGAAAATTTCCCGAAAACAAGACGGACTTTTATTCAATCGCTCATTTTGTCAACGAGTGGAATTGGCGGAATTTTTGCTTTTGTAATCGGGGCACGGCTGATTGACTTAAATTGGCAATATGCCTACTATGCACTGGGGACATTTTTTGCCATTGCTTTACTTATGGTTGCTTTATTGGTACCTAATAGCCAACCAACTGCCAAAACGAAGATTGAAAAGAAACAAGTTAGTTTTAAGTCAGTGGTTTCTAATCGAAATGTAATTATTTTATTCGTTGCCATGCTGCTGGCGAATGTGGCTTTTTATGGAAATATGTCATGGCTGCCAACTTTCCTAAAGACAAAATTTGCACTATCCATTAGTACGGTTGGGATAATCCTGGCAGTGAACGCTATTGGAGGAACGTTAGCCTCCATATTTGCGGGAGTATTATTAACAAAATATTTTGCTGGCAAGGAAAAGTTACTGCTAATGTGCTGTTCAGTACTTTCATCCTTGTTGTTTCTTGGTTTAGTACTCTCAAATTCCTTGGCCCTTTCCATTGCTTTCTTATATGTGCTTACCTTTTTATTAACGACGATCTTTGTGGGAATTTTCTCTTGGCCGCACAAAATTTTGCCTGAGAATGTAATTGGGTCATCCATTGGGATCGTCAATACGGGGGGAACACTTGGGGGTTTTATTGCCCCAATGGCATTCGGTGCTTTAATTTCCATGGCAGGTGGCTCGTTTTCCATTGTATTTATCACCTTGGCAATAGCCGTTGTAATATGCGGTCTAGTGATACTTACCGTTAAAACTGAAAAATAATAGGAGGGAAAAAGATGTTAGATCAACTATTGCAAAAGCTTGAAGAGAAAAAAGAAAGAATGATAGAAATTCGCAGATATCTCCATCAACATCCTGAATTATCTTTTATAGAAGAAAAAACGTCGCAATACATTGCTGATTTTTATAAAGATAAGAATGTAAAAATACGGACAAATGTTGGCGGATATGGAGTGGTTGTGACAATCGAGGGCGGACTCCCTGGTAAAACAGTTGCCCTGCGTGCCGATTTTGATGGACTGCCAATTATGGAAGAGGCAGATGTACCATTTAAATCGAGCAATCCAGGTGTTATGCATGCATGCGGCCATGATGGACACACTGCCTATTTAATGATTTTAGCCGAAGCATTAATCGAAATGAAAGACCAATTAAGAGGAAACGTCGTTATCTTGCATCAGCCTGCGGAAGAAACGCCTCCAGGTGGAGCAATTGCCATGATTGAAGATGGATGTTTAGAAGGTGTGGATAGTATTTTCGGTATTCACCTCATGTCCCTATCGGTGACCGGGGAAGTCTGCTATCGTGCTGGAGAAATGCAGGCCGGGCGGTCATATTTCAAAGTGAAAATCCAAGGAAAAGGCGGACATGGTTCGATGCCCCATACAAGCAATGACAGTATTGTCGCAGCAAGCCACTTTGTTGTAGCAGCCCAGACGATCGTCAGTCGCCGAATCAATCCTTTTGATATGGCGACAGTAACGATTGGCTCGTTTGATGGAAAGGGATCATTCAATGTTATAAAGGACAGCGTGGAACTTGAAGGAGACGTTAGAACCATGTCCAGTGAAGTTCGTGCTACAGTGGAAACGGAATTCAAGCGAATTTTAGCGGGGCTTGCTCAAGAATTTGATATTACCTATGACTTAATATACTCACATGATTACCCTGTTTTAGTAAATGATAAAGCCATGACAGAACTGGTTGTAAATGGGATTGAAAAGGCCGGAATTCCTGAAATCAAAGCGTTAGTGGAAACGCCGCCAATGTCGGGATCGGAGGATTTTGCATACTATTTGCAGAAGATTCCCGGCAGTATGTTTTATGTTGGCGCAAAGCCGGATGTTGGTCCGGTTTATCCACACCATCATCCTAAATTCGTCATTAATGAAGACAGCCTGATCATCGCGGCAAAAGCAATGGCAGCTGTCGTTGCAGAATATTTTGGACAGAAGTAAACAAAAGGGGGGGATGGTCCTTATGCTTGCGGCGTGGGGACCTCCTTCTTGTAAAGGAGTGATCGGATGTCTTTCACTAATTTAAAAGAGTTAATAGAACTAGCGAAGAAGGAAAAATCAACTATTTCGGAATTAATGATCAAAACAGAGGTACAACAGAAAAGTTGTTCCAGGGAGACGATTTTCGAAAAAATGTCGGAACAATTTACAGTAATGGAGGAAGCTGTCCGCAGAGGTACAATAAGTCCAGTCATGTCGCGTACTGGTTTAACGGGCGGAGATGGAAACCGACTTCATCAGTATGCCCAAAATGGGAATTCCTTTGTCAATCCTAGGACATTGAATGCTGCAGCAAATGCGCTCGCTGTATCAGAAGTAAATGCTGCAATGGGGCGGATAGTGGCGACGCCAACAGCTGGGTCAGCGGGAATCTTGCCCGCTGTTCTTGTTCACGCCCTTGACAGCGGGAAATTTACCCGAAAGCAGATTGTCCAGTCAATATTCACTGCTTCTGCCCTCGGCTTAGTTGTTGCAAATAAAGCTTCGATATCAGGGGCAGCCGGCGGGTGCCAAGCTGAAATCGGTTCAGCAACCGCGATGGCGGCCGGCACCCTGGTGGAGCTTGCCGGTGGAACACCAATGCAAGTTGGTAACGCCGTCGGAATTGCTTTGAAAAATTCATTAGGATTGGTTTGTGACCCGGTTGCAGGGCTGGTGGAAATTCCGTGCATCATCCGCAACGGTTTACATGCAATTACCGCCCAAGCCGCAGCAGATATGGCTTTAGCCGGGATAGCCAGCGTCATCCCACCGGATGAAGTGATCCATGTGATGCATGAAGTCGGGCAGCAAATGCCAGAATCGTTGAGAGAAACCGGGATAGGCGGTCTTGCCGGAACTCCGACCGGGCAAAAATTAAAGAAGCAGATTCTAAACGGAAAAACTAGTGGCAGTGGGCCGGCAAAATACCAAAGTGCGTATGAAATCATCGGGCCCGTAATGGTTGGCCCTTCGAGTTCCCATACAGCCGGGGCTGTTCGGATCGGGAATATTGCCCGCCAGCTTTTAAATGAAAATCCAATATATGTAAAGTTCTCGCTGATGGGCTCTTTTGCCGAAACCTATCAAGGCCATGGTACAGACCTAGCTTTATTGGCCGGTGTTCTTGGGTTATCTACCATGGATGATGGTATTCCAAATGCAAAAAAAATTGCTGAGGAAAATGGCTTACAATATGAATTCACGAAAAGGGTGCTCGGAAGCTATCATCCGAATACCGTTCTCGTAGAATTGACAGGGGACGCACGTACTGTAAAGGTTTTGGCCAGCTCTTTAGGCGGTGGAAAAGTGGAGGTTCAGGAATTCGATGAATATCCATTTAAATTTTCAGGAGAACGGCCAACACTTGTGATTCGCCATTCCGATCAAAAAGGGGTTATTGCCGAATTATCGGATATTCTTTATCAAAAAGGGCTCAATATAGCCCGTATGGCCAATGAACGTTCCAAAATCAATGGTGCTGCCATAACGGTTTGTGAAATCGACAATATAATCGAAGACACTTTCTTATCTTTATTAAAAAGAGAGATTCCGATTATTGACGAAATTGTCTTGGTTCAAACTAAGTAGTTACCTGCAATCGTATTTTCGCTGATGCAAAAAAGCATGGTATGCGATTAAATTCATAAAAGGCATTCGGAATAAATTCTTTCCGAATGCCTTTTGTCAATAAACTGCATGGAATCGACTGTTATAGACGCTTTTTCTCTGTCAGGCCCCCTTTTATACCTATTAATAACGACCGGTGTTCGCAGAAATAATGAGAGTCCCACTTGATGAATAAATACCTGCTTTGGCCAAAGCATTATACGGATCTAAATTCCATAATTGTGCAGTATAACAGGACGTCTGACCTTTCATGATCCAACCGTTACCACCGGAACTGGCACAACTTGTAAATGCTCTCTTTGTCGTGCCATTAAAACTATCCACCAAAACATTTGCATAATAATCATACGGAGCAGCCGAATAAAACTTTAAGTATCCCCAAGCCGTATGACAATACGCACTTCCTTTTAGCTGAACATATCCAATTTTCACACCGTTTTTATAAATATATTCTGTTTCATAGGTGATTGGACTTTTATTCACACAGCCTGTCGAATAAGGATTTGTATTATCATAGGACAGGGCATACGTTTTATTCATGGGTGCAATCGCAAAAAACAGTCCAAAAACAGTCCAAAAACAAGTGTTACTGCCAACCCAATATTTAATAATTTTTTTATAATATTCTCTCCCCTTTCCTTCTTCTAGACTTTAACATACAAAAATTGGTGTTTCTATGCGATTTGGAATCATTTACCATCTGTATAAATTTTACCATTTTATGGGTATATACACAGTGAAAGGATAGTACCCCATTCCCATTAATGGAACGAATACGGGCCATAGGCCTTTTTTGATTTATTAATAGATAAATTACATTGTTCTTATATTTTATTAATAATGCAAAGGTAGTATTAATTGGTAATTACCTAAAAATTTAAAAATGAGGAGGATATTTGTCTTTTTGCAAAATGATTACATAATGTATGGGGCTAAACGATAAGTAGGAGGAATTGATTTTGAAAGCGAAAAATAAATTTGCTGCAATGTTGACAGTTGTAACGGTAGGATTAACAACTTCATTATCAAGTGTACAAGCATTCTCGGAATCTTCAAATTCAGAAAATAAACGTAAACCGGAGCTCGTTTTTCCTGTAATCAGTGATGTACATATTGATGATGGATCAACTGCTGATATGAACAAGTTTAGAACAGCCATGGATCAATTAAACAAAGCTGCGCCTAAACAGGATGCTTTTGTTGTCGTTGGGGATTTAACGGACTATGGATACGCTACTGAATATGATAAGTTCTTCTCCATTTATAATGAGAAGAAACAAGCTGATGTCCAATCCATGTTTACAATGGGAAACCATGATTATTGGAATGGACTTTCCGTTGAAAAAGCACAAGATCGTTTTCTCGAGAAATCTGGAATGGATTCCCTTTACTATCATAAAAAAGTAAATGGATATGATTTTATTACGTTAAGTCCCGAAAATGGTAATACGCATGGTTTATATTCTGTTAATCAAATAAACTGGCTGGGTGAAAAGTTAGCTGCAGCAGAAAAAGAGAATCCGGACCAACCAATCTTTGTTTTTCTTCATCAACACATTAAAGACACTGTATATGGAAGTGACTTGTGGGGGACTCAGGAAAACAAAGAACTTTTATATGATACATTAAAGAAACATCCACAAGTTATTACTTTTTCAGGCCATTCTCATTATCCACTTGAAGACCCCAGAACGATTCATCAAAAAGACTTTACGTCTGTTGGCACGTCTTCTGTAAGTTATTTGGAATTGGAACCGGGCAAACTTCAAGGGTTTCATCCAGAAGGATATCGTGATATTAGTCAAGGAATGATTGTAGAAGTTTATAATAATGAAGTTATCATTAAAAAACGTGACTTTCATAAAGACGATTGGACAGGAAAACCATGGGTAATAAAAAATCCTTCTAAAAAAAATAAATTTAAATATACAGACGACCGAGATCAGTTGCCACCGTCTTTTGCAGGTAAAGACAAGGCTTCGATTGTAAAAGAAAAATCGACACTAAGAAGTTTAAATGTGACATTTCCACAGGCAAAAGATAACTTGCTCGTACATTCTTATCACATAACGGCCAAAAACAAGGTAACAGGGGAACTAGACGCAGATTTCACCGCATTCTCTGAATTCTATCATGATCCTGTGCCCAAGAATTTAGAGTTCCCTGTAGCCGGACTTAAGCCAGGTACAGATTATGAAATTAAGGTACAAGCACTGGATTCATTTAACAATAGCAGTAAAAAGGTGTTACTGGCTGATGGTCAGACAAAAGCACTGGAAATGGTCTCTGCACAAGCTTCTCCTTCTTTAGTAACGACAGGTGAATCGACTACACTCCAAGTGAAGATGAAAAACTTTGGAAATGATAGTGTAAAAGGAAAAATTAAAGTTGATGCACCTGAAGGGTGGAGTGTGGAGCACAATGAACTTGAATATGAGCTTTCAGGATCTGAAGAAAAGAATTTGCCAATAAAAGCTATACCTAGTAAAGAAAGTTCCGGTTCTTCACAATTCACGATTACTGCTTACGAGGGAGGCCAAATAATTGGCTCCAAGAATATAAATATATTCGTCAACATGATGCTTGGAGAAAGTTTTGACCAATTGGACTCTGCATTAAAGCCAGCAGTGAATGAAAACATTCCAAGTTCCATTCTCGGTTGGAGCCATACAGCTCCTAACGGCTGGTCGGTTACAAATAGCTCGAATATGCCAGCTGGTACAGAGGAGTGGCAAGGGTGGAGCTTCACAACAAAGGAATTTTGGACAAAAGCGGAAGACCAAGATCGTAGCAAATTTGAACTTGGACAAGGTGTTATAGCAGTAGCGGATCCTGATGAATGGGATGATAACGGTTCACCAGCATCAAAAGGCTTTTTTGATAGTACATTAACTTCCCCTTCTGTAAAAGTTGAGGGTGCAAAAGATCTATACGTAGGATTTGCTTCTCACTATAAACAAGAAGGAACACAAACAGCTGAAGTAACTGCTGTCTTTGATAATGGGGAAAAACAACAAGTTCTCGTTTATGATAATAAAGCAGCTTCGGATAATAAAAATGGACATGTTTTGAATAAGTATGAAGTTAAATCGATTAAGGTTCCTGAAGATGCATCTTCTATGAAATTACAATGGAGAATGCATAATGCGAAAAATAATTGGTTTTGGTCGATTGACGATATTAGATTGGATGACCAAATGATCGTCTCGCCAAATTAATGAGAAGAACAGGTGAACTTTTCTTGAAATTTGTAAAAAGCGGACTTTCCTTAAGGGGAAGTTCGCTTTTTTCTATGTCTCACAAATCGGGACAAATAGTAAACTAATAAACCTTCATGATCTTTTCCGTGTGCTTGATAAAGGTTTCGCCTAATTAATTTCGTATCTAATGATAAATACTGAAGTGCAGCTATATATAATTCTTGGATAATTTATAAATAATATCATTATTATAAAAGGTGTTTAAAAAATATTTTAACAAAAAACAAGCTTAGACGGGACCCCGCTAGATGCTTGCGTCGAGGAAGCTTGATAGACAGTCGGCGAAAAGGCGCTAATTTCGTAAATCATCTGAAACTTTCATAAATTAAAAAACCACAGGTAAACTAAATAAAGACTTGGTTATACAGCATGATTTTTAATTGTTTAATACTGAAAACCCAATGGGATTGAAGAAATATGCGACACTCCTGCCGAAAAACTGGCTAGCCGAGACGGCGGAATGGGAGCGGATTTCTGAAATCAAGTTGTAACGTTTTCTCGCTCTTCATGGTTCTTATTATTTTATGAAACCTCAAAAAATTGAAGAAATATGCGTCACCTCTGCCTAATAATTGGCTATTCGATACCCCGCTAGATGTTTGCGGCGAGGAGGTTTGACAGACAGTAGGCGGTAAGGAAGCGGATTTTAGCATTTAGTTTTTCAAATAAAAAAATATAGATCTAAAATAGAATAGGATTTTTTCCAAGTATTTTAGAAAATTTTAAGATTTGTGTGATATGTTTTTTTAAGTTCTAAGAAAATTATTCATGGAAATGCAGGAACAGCAGATAAACGGTGAACTCTTCTATAAAAGAGAAAACGGGAGATCGATACGGGGTGAAAATATTTGTCAATAAAAATGAGGTTTCTGTTGTCCTATGTTGGCGTAATTCTTATTTCCATCACTTTATTTTTAGCAGCTGGATTTTTACTTATTTTTGCAATAACAGGTGATGTAAAATCGATAGAGCATCTATATAAAAACTCTTATCTCCAAAAACCTTTGACTGCAGCAGAAGAAAGTGTGTTTCTCGATTTAAAGCTTTTGGCAAAAAATAACCCTGAACAGCTTCTGAACGAAGAGCAGCTGAAGAATATTGAACATGTAGATATTGAGATTGTCGTTAGAAAAGTTAATGACATTGAGTATGCGTCCCCCGCACTTGATAAGCTAGGCTTGGTTCAATCACTTCCCATGTTCGAAGAAACGAACATCAATACACGGGACACAATCAAAATGAAAGACTCTTTTTTCACTTATGTGAAGTTTGATTTTTATTTTTCGGATAAAAGTGAAGGAAGCATTTTTGTCATGAGAAAGGCAAGTTCCTATGCCGAGCTGATTCGGGAGTCATTTCCTATTTTATTCGCCCTATTGTTATTACTGTTGGTAATGATTATTGGACTTTTAAATTATTTAGTTTCAAGAAGCATCATCAAACCTATCTCAATACTTAAAGAGGGAGCGGAGCGGATAAAATCAGGAGATTTAAACTTTGAAATCAAAGCGGCTTCGAATGATGAAATCGGACAATTGAATAGGGAATTTGAGGAAATGAGAAAAAAGTTAAAAGAGTCCGTAAACCTTCAGCTTCAGTATGAGGAAAATCGCAAAGAACTTCTTTCCAATATTTCTCATGATTTGAAGACACCCATCACTTCGATTATGGGATATGTTGAGGGGATAAAAGACGGAGTAGCAAACACCCCACAGAAAATGGATAAGTATTTATCTACGGTATACCTAAAAGCAAGGGATATGGATTCATTGATTGATGAATTGTTTTTATTTTCAAAGTTGGATTTAAAAAAGGAACTATTCACTTTTGAGACGGTCAGAATGGATAAATATTTGAAAGACTACGTAGAAGAGCTTCAACTGGATTTACTTCAACAAGGAATCCAAATTGAACTTCAACAGCTGAATAAACCGATATACGTGTCTGCGGATAGAGAGAAACTGAAACGCGTATTGGCCAACCTGATCAGCAATTGTGTAAAGTATATGAATAAAGATGAAAAACACATTTCCATTTCTCTGCATGAAGGACTATATGATGTAGTAGTACAAGTAACAGATAATGGCTATGGAATAGAATCTTCCGCTTTGCCTTATATTTTTAACCGCTTTTATCGGGCTGAGCAATCTAGGAATTCCCTGACAGGTGGAAGTGGTTTAGGACTTGCAATCGCAAAAAAAATTATCGACGAGCATGGAGGAGATATCTGGGCTACCAGTGAGATAGGAAAAGGTACAAGTGTATTCTTTTCCATAAAGAAAGGTGAGGAAATGTGAAAAAGATATTACTTATTGAAGACGAAGTCAGTATTGCTGAATTACAAAGAGACTATTTGGAAATTAGTGATTTTAGTGTCGATATTCAACACACTGGTGATGCAGGTCTCCAACAGGCCCTTCAAGGAAATTATCATTTAATCATTTTGGACATCATGCTTCCGGGGTTAAATGGCTTTGAGATATGCAAACAAATACGTGCTGTCAAAAATATTCCGATTTTGCTTGTATCTGCGAAAAAGGAAGATATTGATAAAATTCGGGGGCTTGGACTAGGAGCGGATGATTATATTACAAAGCCCTTTAGTCCAAGTGAACTAGTTGCAAGAGTGAAAGCGCACTTAGCGCGTTATGAACGTTTATCAGGAAGTCACCCCAAATCTAATTCAATCTATGTCCATGGAATTTCAATAGATAAGTCAGCACGCAGGGTTCACATAAACGGGGAGGTGGTCCCGTTTACAACAAAGGAATTCGATACTTTAGTGTTTTTTGTCATGCATCCTAATCAAGTATTAAGTAAAGAGCAGCTCTATGAAAATATTTGGGGATTGGAATCGGCTGCGGATGTTTCGACTGTCACTGTCCATATCAGGAAACTACGTGAAAAAATTGAAAGAAATCCTGCACATCCAAAATTTTTGGAAACTGTTTGGGGAGCGGGGTATCGCTTTAATGTTTAAATAGTATATTTTATGACCCGTCACGAAGGTGACGGGATTTTTTTATAAAACCTTAAGAAACTTTATGAATAAGTTAATCAATTTTTAAGAAATTTTTTAGAGGGAGTTTAAGATTAAGCACTAATATAATGGAGACGGATCGGTAACTAAAAAATATAAGGGAGAAAAATACTCATGCTACCTCAAACACATTTATAGCACAAGTCATTTTTGGTGCATCAAGATGACGGAAAATCCATTTGGGCAGATGAAAGGATGGTGTGTTTCATGTGGAGACGGCTAACGATTGTCATCGGATGCCTATTCATCCTTCAAGGGTGTGCCTTAGATAGCGAAAGAGAGCCAAATAAACAACATAAGGAGTCAGGAAAGGGAATGAATGAATTACTGATTCAAGCAGTAGAACGAAAAGAAACGGAGAGATTAAGGAGTTTGATTGAGGAAGGTGCAGATATTAATACACAGGACTCGGCAGGGCGAACCGCCACTATGATTGCGACTTATAACAACGATGCAGAGTCAGCAAAAATCCTTATTGAAGCGGGTGCAGACGTCAACATTCAAGATGACATGAAAAATAGCCCCTTCTTGTATGCCGGTGCTGAAGGTTATCTAGAAATACTTAAACTTGCGATTGAAGCAGGTGCCGACCCGTCCATAACCAACCGTTATGGAGGAACGGCTTTAATCCCTGCTTCGGAACATGGATATGTAGAGGTTATTAAAGAACTCCTAACTAAAACTGATATTAATGTGAATCATGTAAATGATCTTGGTTGGACAGCTTTGCTAGAAGCTATCATTTTGAATGATGGTGATGGAAAACAGCAGCGAACAGTGCAATTGTTAATAGATCATGGTGCAGGTGTCAACATTCCTGATAATAATAATATTACCCCTTTACAACATGCCCGCGAAAAAGGATTTAAAGAGATTGAACAAATTTTATTAACAGCAGGAGCAAAATAACCAGATTGCGATACTTTCAATTTGTAATGTCAATCGCACCGCTAATAAATTAAAATCACAATTAAGATATGAGGAGACGAAAAAATGAACAAAAAAGCAAAAATTTCATCATCTTTACTACTTGGATTAACATTGGCCCTAACAGGATGTAACACAAACGCACAAGACAGTCATAGTGCACTGGGGCAGGAACAAACTGCCAAAGAAAGTAAACAAGAAAATAAGTTAACAGCAGGCCAGGAATTGACTAAAATTCTTAGCGGCACGAATTGGCAAGGTACAAAAGTTTATGATAAGAATAATAATGACTTAACAAAGGAGAATGCTAACTTTATTGGTCTCGCAAAATATGACGATGAAACATCCAGATATGAATTTTTTGATAAAAATACAAAAGAAAGTCGTGGTGATAAGGGAACTTTCTTTATTACCAATGGGAAGATGCGAGTGTTAATTTCAGAATCGATGGGTTACCAGGCCGTTGTTGAAATAACAGAACTGAATAAGGATATGTTTACTTATAAAAGAATGGGTAAAGATGCTAATGGAAATGACGTAGAAGTGTTTGTTGAACATATTCCTTATACGGAAACAGAACTTTCCTTTACAGATCCAGACAAAAATTTGGAAACTTACACAGGGGACGTAGAAACAGATGTTGATGGAGATAAAATTTTATCAAGCACCCCATGGCAAGGAACAGTGGCATTGGATGAAAAGGGAAATGATGTATCAAGCTATAACTCGAATTATTTAGGTCTTGCAAAATATGATGATAAAACAAATAAGTATGAATTTTTTGATGCTAAAACCGGTGAGAGCCGTGGTGATTACGGCTATTACGATGTTGTTCACGGAAATAAGATAAGAGCACATGTTTCACTAGGGGAAAATAAATATGGCGCAGTTCTTGAACTTACAGAGCTTAATGAAAATAAATTCACTTATAAACGAATCGGTAAAGATAAAGAGGGAAAAGATATAACGATAACAGTGGAACATATACCTTATGAAGGTGATTTGAAACTAAAATCAACTAAGTAAAATAGTAAGAAAGGGATTTTGCATGAATAGCAAAATCCCTTTCTTGATATAGTAATAGAGTGGTGGTTAGAGATGTTTAAGCGTTAAACCGTTGTTTCCAGGTCATTAGCGAGCTTTACCATTGAGGAGGTGGAGAAGGAAATGTCCTCCATGGATTTCGCTTGTTGATCGGTTGATTGTGCCACTTGCTTTGAAGCCACTGCCGTTTCCCTTGTCAACCCTGCAAAATCTTCTATCAAGGGTCTATGAAGAAGTTTGGAAGTGTCTCGGGGAGGTGGTAGAGAAATGAGTTTGGTGTCGATTCTTACATTAGGATTCCTATTGGGGATAAAGCATTCGTTAGAGCCGGATCATGTTATTGCCGTAGCAACCACGGCAGGAAATACGAAAAAATTATCGCGTTCCACTCTAACGGGGGTGTATTGGGGTATAGGTCATACATGTACGCTATTTCTTATAGGTATGATGTTCATTTGGATGAAAGGGGAGATTCCAGAGTCGTTAAGCATGACGCTGGAATTCGGCGTAGGTATTATGCTTGTTATGCTAGGGGCGAGAAGTTTATTTAAAGCGCGCCCTGATATTACGAACGACAAGGATAGATTTCACCCTTATTTGGTGTCTGCTTTAATTGGTTTCGTCCATGGTCTCGCGGGCAGTGCCGCAATGGTCATTCTAACGATGTCGACCGTAACCGGTATAGGCGAGGGATCTATCTATATCATTATATTTGGCACAGGGACAATTATTGGCATGCTGTGCTTTACAACTTTACTAGGCATACCGTTTGCTTTGAATGGAAAGGACATCGTTTTAAACCGAATCTTCATCAAGCTGGCGGGAGCTATAAGTTTTTCATTCGGACTTTATTATATATACAAATTGGGTGTAACAGAAGGTTTGTTTGCGCTCTGGACTAATTGATTTACTTTATAAGCATGACTGTAATCTCAGGCTGTCTGTAACCCATGGACAGTCTCTTTCATTTTTATTAATTCATCTAAGTAGACATTATGTCTTTTAGGAGGTTTCTCAGAAAGAAAAGGGCCACAACTGACAAAAAGGCTTGGCTTAATGGGAACACTTCAATGGACATGTCCAAGCAAATTCCTGGGTATATTGTAACGGAAATGAATCTCCAATTATTATTCTGCAAAAATTTGTAGTTGGAAGAAGGGATCGACAATAAAAATAAGACCCCATGACACTGCCATTTTTATAAGAATGGCAGTGTCGTAGGATCTGTTAATATGTTACAAGTCAAGAAATCTAGGTTCTGCTCCGGCCGTTAGGCAGATAAACGTTTATTTTTCCTTTGGAGAATCCATATTTCAATTGCACCGGAGCCAAGCAATACTCCTGAAACAATGAAGATAAGTCCAATGAAATGTGCAGGCACAAGGGCTTCATTAAGGAAAAATGCTGCACCTAACAAAGAGAATAAGGTGTTTAAGTTAAGAAATATGGATGATTCGGCTGCGCCTACCTTACCAATGGCATAATTATAGCTCATGTGCCCGAGGGCGGTGGCAAAAATAGCGGAGAAAAAGAAAGCTCCCCAGATGGATGGCGGTGCGGTTGCCAGGGAAGATAAGCCCTCTGGTTCCTTCCATAAGCTGATGGCAAAAAGAATAAAAGACCCGATCAGCATCATGTAGCCGGTTAGTAATCGTGGATCCATTGTTTTTGAGGCTTTATTAATGAGGATGAAACTCAATGCCTGTGAAAGAATGGAAAGCAAAATATCCACATCCCCAAGATTAATAGAATGAAGTCCTCCGCTTCCTGCCATAACGGTAAAACTCACACCCAGGGAACCGCATATAAAGCCAAGCAGCTTGATTAACGTAGGTTTTTTTCGAAAGAAAATCATGGTCAAAATGACAGTCAATATTGGCCCCATGCCCAAAATCAATCCAGCATTCGAGGCGGAAGTCTTCGTCAATCCCTCAGCTAAAAAATAATGATGAAAAACGACACTCAAAAGTGCTCCACCAAAAACGTAAAAAAGTTCACTTTTTTTAGGAAGGCGTATTAGTCCAAAGAAGAAAAGGATAATAATGACGATAAGCGAAGCAGTAAAAATTCTCATAGAAGTTATCGTTACGGGCTGCGTATGCGCAACTAAAATTTTAATAACTGAGACATTTAACCCCCATGTAATCATTATTCCGGTAAGTAAGATGTATATTTTCAAAAAACTCATTCCAAACAACCTTTCAAACTTATTTAACAATTGATATATTATACAACTTTCTCCAAATTAATAGCAAAGAGTAAATTTGATTGAAAAAAATCTGAAACTGTCAATCATTAAAAAAGAGGGAGGAAACAGTTCATGTCCGTTTTCCGAAATATGATTTTTTATCGTAAATTTAGCAGAAATATCACATGAAATAGTATCGAATAAAAATAAAATTACAAATTATCAAACTTTTCTATTGTTTTTGATAGGGTTTTCATTTACAATTTCCTTATGATTTACCAAACCGGTTTAGTAAAAAACTAAATCGATTTAGCTAATAAGCATAATGAAAGTGATATGATTCAAATGTTTTTGTTTCCATTTGTGAATGTTTGAAAGAAGGAGGTACTGTATTGTCATCAAAATATGGTGTTTTAACGCTGGGCGACGCCATGATTACGCTAAATCCGGAAGAGACAGGACCTTTAAGATTCGTTAACCGTTTTGAGCGAAAAGTAGGAGGCGCTGAACTGAATTTTGCGATTGGCTGTGCAAGGCTTGGCTTGCGGTCAAAATGGATAAGCCGTTTAGGCAAGGATGAGTTCGGTAAAGTTATTTATAATTTCGCTCGTGGGGAAGGCGTGGACATGAGTGATGTGGCCTATGTAAATGGATATCCAACATCTCTTAACTTTAAAGAAATTCGGGAAGATGGTTCCGGAAAGACATTTTATTACCGCTATCAATCTCCCATCTTAACTTTAAAGCCTGGAGATATAACAGAGAAGATGTTTGAAGGGATTGATATAGTCCACCTTACTGGAGTATTTTTGGCTATTGATCCGAAAAATGTCAACATTGCCAAGAGGGTAATGGAAATTGCAAAACAAAAAAATATACCAGTTTCTTTTGATCCGAATATCCGCTTAAAGCTATGGTCCATCGAGGAAGCAAGATCAGTTTACTATGATATTTTTCCATATGTTGATATTTTGCTTACAGGTTTGGATGAAATAAGATTGATCATCGGTACTGACTCAAAAGAGTCTTTGGCGGAATTCGCAAAGGTGAATGCTATTGATCAGCTTGTCATTAAGGACGGGAAACATGGTTCAAAACTATATACCAAAAGTGAATGGCATGAAAAAGAAGCTTTCCCTGTAATACCTGTAGATACAGTTGGTGCGGGAGACGGTTATGATGCCGGTTATATTTACGGATACCTTAATGGTTTATCAATTGATGAAAGATTGGCATTCGCAAATGGTGTAGGAGCTCTTGTCACCACTGTTGCAGGGGACAATGAAGGATTACCATATTTGGATGAAGTAATGCCTTTCATACAGAATGAGGCGGTTATAGAAAGATAGATGACTGAAAGAAACGAGGGAATGAAATGTCAACAGTAACGATACAAGCCGAGGAAGCAAAACGATTAGTTATACAGCAGCTGACCAAAGTGGGTTTGAATGAAGAAACTGCCGGAAAAATTGCGGAAGTATTGGTTCATGCTGATCTCAGAAATGTCAATTCCCATGGTGTTTTGCGAACAGAGCATTATGTGAACCGTTTACAGGCAGGGGGTATAAATCCCGAAGCCCAGATTTCCTTCCAAAAGACAGGGCCCGTTACCGGTGTAGTTGATGGAGATGATGGATTTGGGCATGTGATCAGCGACGTGGCTATGGACCATGCAATCGATATGGCGAGAGAAAATGGCGTGGGCATGGTGACTGTTTTTAATAGCAGCCATTGCGGAGCACTAAGCTATTTCGTTCAAAAAGCCGCTGATGCAAAGTTGATTGGCATCGCGATGTCACATACCGATAAAATTGTGGTCCCGTTCGGGGGAAAAACATCATTTCTTGGTACCAACCCAATCGCTTACGGAGTTCCTGCCAAAACGAAGAAACCCTATATTCTTGATATGGCAACATCCAATGTTGCATGGGGGAAAATTCTCCAGGCACGCGAAGAAGGAAAGGAAATCCCTGAAGGATGGGGTGTCGATGAAAATGGAGCTGCGGTCACGGATCCGAATAAAGTCGTTTCCCTTTCCACTTTCGGAGGCCCGAAAGGCTATGGTCTATCAGTAATTGTAGATGTGTTTTCTGGATTATTGGCCGGTGCGGCATTTGGCCCGCACATTGGGAAAATGTATGACGATCTTGATAAGAAACGAAAGCTGGGGCATTATTTTTGTGTAATTAATCCTTCATTCTTTACAGATACTGATATATTTTTAGAGCAAATGGATCAAATGATTGAAGAGCTGCAACAGGTTGAACCTGCTCCAGGGTTCGATCGCGTATATGTACCGGGTGAGATTGAACAAATCAATGAAGAAAAAAACCTGAAACAAGGTATTACGATAGCATCAAGTGTTTATGAATTTCTTACAAAGTAGGTGGGAGAAATGAAAGCGGTTCAAGTACGGAAAGCTCATGAACTTATCATACAAGAAGTGGAAAAACCACTGATTTCGAACTCGACGGATGTCCTTGTAAAAGTAAAAAGAGTCGGGATTTGTGGATCGGATATGCATATTTACCATGGTACGAATCCTCTTGCTACGCTGCCGCGAGTCGTCGGGCATGAAGTAGCGGGAGAAGTTGTGGAGATTGGACAAGGCGTCGTGGGCATAAAAGTTGGGGACCATGTTGTTATTGAGCCCATCAGTTACTGCGGGAAGTGTTACGCCTGCCGCAAAGGCCGCCAAAATGTTTGTGAAAAACTGTCCGTTTTTGGCGTACATGAAGATGGTGGTATGAGAGAATGGTTCGTCCTTCCCGAGAAACAATTACATGTTGTGGATTCCGCGTTAGCTTGGGAAGAAATAGTATTGGCTGAGCCATATACAATCGGCGCACAGGCCGTTTGGAGAGGCGAAGTGGAGGAAGGGGAAACAGTGCTTATCCAGGGAGCTGGGCCTATTGGGATTTGCATATTAAAGATGGCAAAGCTTCAAGGAGCATCAGTGATGATCACGGATTTAAGTGAGGAGCGTTTGGAATTCGCTAAAGAAAGCGGCGCCGATATCACCGTCCATGCGGGAAAAGAAGATGTTCAAAAACGAGTGGAAGAATGGACGAATGGAGAAGGTGCCAACGTCGTCATTGATGCAGTATGCTTGCCGATGACATTTGAATTGTCCTTTGATGTCGTATCAACGGCGGGCCGGATTGTCGTACTCGGTTTTGATGAACGGCCTGCATCGGTTTCCCAACTGCCAATCACCAAAAAGGAAGTATCGGTTAAAGGATCTAGGTTGCAAACCAATCAGTTCCCAAAAGTAGTTAAACTTTTAAATGAAGGAAAACTCAGACAAGAAGGTTTAATAACCCATACCTTTTCGCTGGATGATATCCAGGAAGCATTTAATTTTGTGGAAAATCATCCCGAACAAGTTCGAAAAGCGATCATCGTTTTTAATTAAAGGGGGGCAGGAGTATGGACAAACATTCAATCATTCATCGAATAAAGGAAACGAAAGTTGTAGCTGTTATCCGGGGACAGGATGCAAAGGAAGCGGCACAACTGTCTAAAGCAGCTGTGGAAGGCGGTGTTCGGGCAATAGAATTGACTTATACAACACCGGGAATTGAAGAGGCTTTCAAAGAACTGCAGAATACGGATGCACTCTTAGGAGCAGGATCGGTACTTGATTCTGAAACGGCTCGACATGCGATTTTAGCTGGTGCCAATTTTATCGTCAGTCCCTATTTTGTCAATGGAGTAGCCGAACTTTGTAATCGATACGGCATTCCCTATATGCCTGGTTGCATGACAATCAAAGAAATGGCTAAGGCAATGGAAGCAGGTTGTGATGTTTTGAAGTTATTTCCGGCAAACCATTTTGAACCTTCTTTCATCAAGTCGGTTAATGGTCCACTGCCTAATGTAAGAATCATGCCAACCGGCGGAATTAATTTGGATAACATGAAGGACTGGCTGAATGCAGGTGCGGTAGCAATCGGGATCGGCAGTGACTTGAACAAAGCCTATCAAAATGGCGGCTATGAAGCAGCAGTGGAATTAAGCGGAAAATATATGCAAAAGATTGCGGAATGACGGAGGTGCATGATGAACATTACATTTAGATGGTATGGGAAAGACAATGATACCGTTACATTGGAGCACATTAAACAGATTCCTGGTGTGAAAGGGATTGTATGGGCACTACACCAAAAACCTGTTGGTGAGGTATGGGAAAAGGAAGAAATTAAAGAAGAAATCGAATATATCCAATCATTTGGTTTTCACACGGATGTTGTAGAAAGTGTAAATGTCCATGAATCGATTAAATTGGGTAACGAAGACCGCATGATATATATTGAGAAATACAAAGAGACGATCCGAAATCTCTCGGAAGCTGGAGTGAAAGTCATTTGTTATAACTTCATGCCGATTTTTGATTGGACTCGTACGGAAATGTTCCATCCTTTGGAAGATGGCTCAACTGCCCTATTTTATGAAAAGGCGAAAGTGGATACGTTAGAACCGCAAGATTTGATTCGTACGGTGACGGAAGCTTCCGATTTAACTTTACCAGGTTGGGAACCAGAAAAGATGGATCGGATTTCTGAATTATTCGAAGCTTACAAAACTGTCGACGAAGAGCAACTATGGGCCAATCTTGAAATATTCCTTAAAGAAATATTACCTGTTGCCGAGGCTTGCGGCATTAAAATGGCTATTCATCCGGATGATCCGCCATGGTCCATTTTTGGCTTGCCAAGAATCATCACCGGAGAATCGAGCTATGAAAAACTGATCTCGATTTCGGACTCACCGTCGAATGCATTTACCATGTGTACTGGATCGATGGGGGCAAACCCTGAAAATGATATGGTCCAAGTGGCTAAAAAGTATGCAAATCGTTCGCCTTTCTCCCATATTCGAAATGTGAAGATTTATGAAAATGGTGACTTTGTGGAAACATCCCATCATACCCAGGATGGATCCATCAATATACAGGGCGTCGTGGAAGAATTGAATAAGCAGAATTATACTGGTTATGTCAGACCAGATCATGGCCGCCATATTTGGGGTGAAGATTGTCGCCCAGGTTACGGTTTATATGACCGAGCATTGGGCATCATGTATTTGCTCGGATTATGGGATGCATATGAAGCTGGTAAATCAGGTGGGAAATCATGATTCCCATCCATGAAAACTTATCGAACAGGGTGGCAGTGATCACTGGGGGCAGCGGTGTTTTATGTTCGAAAATGGCTGTGGAATTGGCCCGTCATGGTGTCAGGATAGCTATATTGAACAGAACGGCCGAAAAAGGGCAAGAAGTGGTCGAACTCATTGAACAAACAGGGGGCACTGCGATATCCATAGCAGCAGACGTATTGGATAGAGCCTCATTGGAGAATGCAAGAGGAAAAATAATAGAATCGTTCGGAAGAGTGGATCTATTAATAAATGGAGCGGGAGGCAATCATCCTGATGCCATTACAGCACCAGAGAAATATGGGGAAGAAGCGGAAGGGAAATCCTTTTTTGATTTAGATGAAAATGGTTTCTCCCAGGTTTTTGCCAGTAATTTCACCGGTACATTTTTGGCCAGTCAGGTTTTTGGGAAAGAGTTATTGCAAGTGGAAGCACCAATTATCGTAAATGTATCATCCATGAGTGCCTACGCTCCGATGACTAAAGTGCCAGCATACAGTGCGGCCAAAGCTTCGATAAATAATTTTACGATGTGGATGGCTGTACATTTTGCCGAAGCAGGTTTACGGGTGAATGCCATTGCTCCAGGATTCTTTTTGACGAAGCAAAATCGGGATCTTCTGCTTAATGAAGATGGCAGTCTGACAGCAAGGTCTAATAAAATCATTTCTTCAACACCCATGAAGCGTTTTGGGCAGCCTGAAGACTTACTTGGAACGTTGCTTTGGCTCGTTGATGAATCCTACTCGGGCTTTGTCACAGGAATTACGGTACCGGTCGATGGTGGTTTCATGGCATACTCCGGTGTCTGAATTCAGCTCCTATAAAAAGGCAAACAAGTTAACGTGATTAAATTAGTTCCATGGTATGGGAAATTGACTTTTTTACTGCATCGGAAGGTGATTGTAAAGCTTTACTTATTATAATAGAATATTCCTTATATATTGAAATCACACGACAGGGATGAATGAAATGAAAACCATTACAATTACTGATGTCGCCAATCACGCGAAAGTATCAAAAAGCACAGTTTCCCAATACCTGAACAAACGCTATGAATATATGAGTGAAAAAACCAGGAAAAAAATTGAAGAAACAATCGAAGAGTTAAACTATCAGCCTAATATAATAGCGCGAAGTTTAAAACAAAAGTCCACTTTTACCGTTGGGGTAGTGGTTGCCAATATCCTTCATACGTTTTCAACGCAAGTTATTAGAGCGATAGAAAACTACTTTTATGAACAAGGGTTCCATATTATCGTTTGCAATGCGGATGACAATCCTGAAAAGGAAAAGAATTATATTGAAATGCTAAGAGCTAAACAAGTGGATGGGATCATCATTTTCCCCACAGGGGACAATCTTGATTTATATCAACGTATGAAGAGTGATCAATTCCCGATAGTTTTCATGGATAGGACGATCGAAGAATTGAATATTGCTACAGTCATGCTCGATAATCACCTTGCTTCCAAGTTAGCGGTAGATCGGTTCATTGAAAAGGGTTTTGAAAACATTGCTATCATAACCACTTCAATAATACGTGATATCAGCCCTCGAATCGAACGGATCCAAGGGTATAAGGATTCACTCGCGTCACATGGGATACCAGTCAATTCTGATTATATAAAAACCGTGAATGCAGACGAAATTCCGCTTGCACTTTCAGAATTTTTCGAATTGGAAAAGCCGCCTCAAGCCATATTGGCTGGAAATGATATCGTACTTAATGAAGTATTGCGTTATATGAAACAGCATGAAATCCATATACCTGATGACATAGCTGTCATAGGCATCGATGATGTACCATATGCCAGTTTCTATACACCGACCATCACAACGGTTAATCAGCCTGCCATTGAAATGGCCAACTTGGCAGCGGAGTTACTGCTTAGTCAAATCAATAAAACAGGAAAAGAGGATACAAGCGTGCATCGCTTGAAACCGACTTTGCTTTCAAGGAATTCTTGCTAGAAACGGATGTAAGATTCCTGTGAAAAAGAAAGCGCTTTTTTACAGGAATTCTAAACCGATTTAGTTAAAGATCTTTAGGTTTTACTCTTGGTTATTAAATGGAAACGTTTCCAAAAATGCTGCTGCATTTACAGAAATGTATAGGGGGGTACTTTATGTTTTCAAATGGTAGAGGAATGGTTATCGTATTCTTGTTCTTGGCAGGCGTAATAAATTATCTGGACCGATCTGCACTGTCCATTGCAGCTCCGTTCATCCAAGATGATTTATCTTTAACAGCCACACAGATGGGAATTATCTTTAGTAGCTTTTCCGTTGGTTATGCCGTATTTAACTTCCTTGGAGGCATGGCGTCCGATAAATGGGGAGCTAAGCTTACGCTTTTCGTGGCGATGATCGTTTGGTCTTTATTCAGTGGTGCGCTTGTACTTGCTGTCGGTTTTGCCAGTATGATCGTCATCCGCATCCTGTTTGGTATGGGCGAAGGCCCTCTTTCTGCAACCATCAATAAAATGGTGAATAACTGGTTCCCGGCAAATCAACGGGCATCTGTCGTTGGTTTGACGAATAGCGGGACGCCGCTTGGTGGCGCCATTGCAGGTCCGATAGTTGGATTCATTGCCATCTCTTATGGATGGAGAGTATCTTTCATTGCCATAATGGTAATTGGTCTTATATGGGCGATTTGCTGGTGGAAGTTCGTTAAAGAAAAACCAGAAGAGTCAAAAGAACAGAAGCATACAGGAAAATCTTATGTAGCGGCAACATCGGAAGGGAAATTGAAATTCACCTTCTATTTAAAACAAAAAACGGTTTTATTTACAGCTCTAGCCTTTTTTTCTTACAACTACATTCTCTTCTTTTTCTTAACTTGGTTCCCAAGCTATTTGGTGGATGCACGCGGGCTAAGTGTAGAAAATATGAGTATCATTACAGTGATTCCTTGGATTTTTGGATTCATCGGACTAGCTTTGGGTGGATTCGTGTCGGATTTCTTCTATAAAAAATTCGCACAAAAAGGTGTTTTATTCTCACGTAAGCTCGTGCTAGTAACTTGTTTGTTCTTATCGGCGGTATGTATCGGTTTTGCTGGACTTGTATCCACAACGGTCAGTGCAGTAACGCTTGTCGCACTTTCCGTCTTCTTCCTATATTTGACTGGTGCCATTTACTGGGCAATCGTCAACGATGTCGTCGACCCTGGTAATGTTGGTTCTGTTGGAGGTTTTATGCATTTCTTGGCAAATACAGCAGGAATCATCGGACCGACGTTAACAGGATACATTGTCGATACCTCAGGCACATACACAGTTGCATTCTTGCTAGCAGGTGGATTGGCAGTTGTTGCATCGCTAGCGGTCATCCGTTTTGTACGACCGATAGTAAAGCCTGCGTAATAGATTGTTAGAATGGAAGTGTCTCCCAAAGAAATATCAAGGGGGGGCACTTCCATTTTTAATGAATTATAATTTTTCTTGTTTATTAGGCATGCCTAGCGGATCCTATTTTCTTTTCGAAATGTAGCTGGTGTCTTTTCATTGTACTTTTTAAAGGTACGATAAAATTGCGGCATGCTTTCAAAACCACACATTTCGGCAATATGGGCAATGGTGTGATTCGTTTCCAGTAAAAGTTCCTTTGCCTTGATGATCCTTTTCGTGTTTAGATACACGACTAACCCAATTCCAGTCGTTTCCTTAAAAACCCTGCTAAAATGAGCGGGACTGACCAATGCTTTTTGTGCAAGTATCGTCAGCGTCAATGGTTCATCCATATGTTCATTAATATAGATTAAAATATCTTTCATCCATTCTGAACTATAGCTCTTGCCCTCGGATAATTCTTGTTTGCCATTTATCCGGATACGGTATAAATCAAGTATGATTTGATGAACGATCAGCAAACAAGCATGCCTCGAGCCCATCGATCGGCTATTCGTTTCTTGCAGGATGAGTTCTAGCTGTTCTTCCATCTTTACTTGTTTCTTTTGCGGCAATGATATTTTATAATTCTTACTCTTTTTTGTCAGATCAAACAAATGTAAATATGAAAAAGAATCATCAACCACATCTTTATATATTAATGTGGGACTGAAAAAGATAATGGTGGAGGTGACAGGGTCGTCCTTATTCGGTAATGCCCTATGAATGGTATTATTCGGGATCAGGAATACATCCCCTTTCTGCATATCATAAAACACATCACCGATAAAAAAGGTCCCTTTACCGTTATAAACATAAACAATTTCATAATGGTCATGCATATGATCGGACAATTCATTCTGGGGACTTTTCGTATCTTGATAGACAAAAGAAAATGGGAAGAGTAAATCATGATTTAATGCATTATGGATTTTTTTCATTTGTTCATCTCCTGAAAGTATAATACAACAAAAATGAGTATATTTATAGCAAAATACGCAATTAATATTTCAAAAATTGATGTTAAAATTAATAGAAGATTTGAAAATTAAAAAAATTCAAGGGAAAAATGAAAGGGCTTTCGGAATGGATTGACGTTACCTTTAGAACTTCTTCACTCATGATAAGGAGGGAACAAAATGAATAAATTTGTTCAATTGCATTCAAACGATGATGTTGTTATTTCCTTGGAGGGGATTCAGAAAGGACAGAGCCTCCAGATTCAAACAAAAGATAGGGGAATGATCCATATCAAGGCACGTGATGACATTCCTAAAGGGCATAAAATGTTAGTGAATCCGGTTAAGCGAGGGGAGGACGTAATCAAATTTGGCTATTCGATTGGAAAAGCTAAAGAAGATCTCTCCATTGGAGATTGGATTCACACTCACAATCTGACATCCGGTTTACATGGCATATTAGATTATTCCTATCAACCTAGCAGACAAAATACAAAAGAACCCAGTCAAAATCATACCTTCCAAGGATATATCCGTGAAAATGGGGAAGTGGGTATCCGGAATGAAATCTGGATCATCAACACAGTTGGTTGCATCAATAAAACATGTGAACTTCTCGCTAAAATGGGAAATGAGCAGTTTAAAGATCGACAAATTGATGGGGTTCATCACTTTTCCCACCCCTACGGTTGTTCTCAATTGGGAGACGATTTGACCCATACACAGAAACTATTGGCAGCCTTGGTTCAACATCCAAATGCAGCAGGGGTTTTAGTAGTTGGATTAGGATGTGAGAACAATCAAATCGAAGCATTTAAAGAAGTCATAGGCGAATTTCCTCCAAGTCGGGTTAAATTTTTAAAAGCCCAGGAGGTTCAAGATGAATTGGAGAGCGGCTTACGCTTATTGGGTGAACTAGTGGAATATGCGGAAGGGTTCATACGCCAGACCGTACCAGTTTCAAAGTTGAAAATAGGCTTGAAGTGCGGGGGGTCAGATGGTTTTTCAGGCATTACCGCTAATCCATTGGTTGGTGCGGTTTCCGACTTAATTGTGGAAAATGGCGGGACCACGATATTGACAGAGGTTCCTGAGATGTTTGGAGCGGAAACGATATTGATGAACAGGGCGAGGGATGAAGAAACCTTTAAGAAAATCGTTAGCCTTATAAATGATTTCAAACAGTATTTCATTCGCCATGATCAAGAAATTTATGAAAACCCTTCACCTGGAAACAAGGAAGGCGGCATAAGTACACTGGAGGAAAAATCACTTGGATGTACACAAAAAGGGGGCCATGCCACTGTAGTGGATGTAAGCCCATATGGACAACGAGTAGAGAAGCATGGTTTGAATTTAATCAATTCTCCTGGAAATGACCTGATTTCGGTGACGGCTTTGGCAGCAGCCGGCGCACATATCGTTCTATTCACTACGGGAAGAGGAACACCATTCGGCGGACCGGTACCAACTGTAAAAATAGCCACGAATTCGGATTTAGCCGATCGTAAAAAGCACTGGATTGATTATAATGCCGGACGGTTGATAGAAGGTCAAAAGATCGATGAATTAAAGGACGATTTATTCCATTACATTCTTGAGCTTTCATCCGGTAAAAAGAAAACGAATAATGAAAAATTCGGATATAGGGAGATAAGCATCTTTAAAGAAGGTGTCATTCTCTAATAGTACACGGTTTCTATTAAGCTATAAAAAAAGGAGTGTTATTCAGTGAAAAGTATCGTTTGTGAACAACCTTTTGAATTTAAGATGATCGAATCGGAAAAACCTATTCCAAACTCAGGGGAAGCTTTGATTCGTGTGCGACGTATAGGTATATGCGGTACGGATATCCATGCCTATGGAGGCAATCAACCCTTTTTTAGCTATCCCCGAATACTTGGCCATGAATTATCCGGTTATATTGAGTCCATACCGGAAAATGAATCTGGGCTTAATGTCGGGGATCAAGTATCGATCATCCCCTATATGGAATGTGGAGAATGCCTGGCTTGCAGAACTGGAAAAACGAACTGCTGTACGGATATGAAAGTGTTGGGTGTACATGCTGAAGGAGGCATGAGTGAGTGGATTACGGTTCCTTATAATCATTTGGTGAAAACAGAAGGTCTCACACTTGATCAATCCGCAATGATAGAGCCTTTAAGTATCGGGGCTCACGCAGTCAGGCGCGCCGCTATTCATAAAGGGGAATTTGCACTAGTAATTGGTGCTGGTCCCATTGGTTTGGGAGTCATGGCATTCGCTAAAGAACAGGGTGCGAAGGTGATCGCAATGGATGTAAATGATGAACGCCTTGCGTTTGCTGGCAAATGGGCAAATGCCGATTATACTTTGAACGTTATGGAGAATCCAATGGAGAAATTGGCCCAATTGACGAATGGAGATATGCCAAGCGTGGTATTTGATGCTACAGGTAATGCTAAGTCAATGATGGAGTCATTTAAATATCCTGCTCACGGGGGAAGATTGATTTATGTAGGTTTAGTTAAAGCGGATATTACCTTCAATGATCCTGAATTCCACAGTAAAGAGCTTACATTAATGGGAAGCCGCAATGCAACAAGGGATGACTTTGATTATGTCGTGAATACGCTGAAAAATGATTTGTTGGATATGAGCCAGTATATTACACACCGCACACATATGGATGAAATGATCAATCAATTTGAAGGGTGGTTAACTCCTGAAGCTAAAGTGATCAAGGCGATTGTCGAAATATAAGCATTAGGTATGCTGTTAGTTCGCACTCTGAATTGGATATTTCAATAAGAAAGGAGTTCTTTTATCATTGAACATAAATAAAAGTCAACTAAAGCCTTTGAGTAAAGATACAAAAGCTGTCCAATCCTCACTTAAGATGGATTTCCCCATAAAAGTATTGCAGATTGGTGAGGGGAATTTTCTTCGGGGCTTCTTTAATTGGATGATTCATGAGTGTAATAAACAAGGTCATTTCAAGGGAAGCATTGCAGTGACCCAACCCCGCCGTGCCGGGAAAGGGAAAATAGAAGAAGTGAAGCGGCAAGATGGACTGTATACATTAATGTTACGTGGTTTTCACCAAGGGGAGAAAGTGGAAAGTACAGAGATCATTTCCGTTTTTTCGAAGGCAATTGATCCATATGAAGAATGGATCGAATTTTTAGCACTATCAGAAAATCCTGAATTGGAATTTGTAGTTTCCAACACGACTGAAGCAGGAATCAAATATCAGCCGATACCTTTGGAAGAAGGAAAGCCGATGGAATCTTTTCCAGGAAAACTGACTGCTTTTTTGTATCACCGTTATCTGCATTTCAATGGAGATGCGAAAAAAGGATTGATCATGCTTCCATGTGAGCTTTTAGAGAGAAATGGTGATTCATTGAAGCAATGTGTTCTTAAGCATGGCAGGGATTGGGATTTACCCAAGTCATTCATTGATTGGGTGGACCGGGACAATCTCTTCCTAAACTCGCTTGTAGACCGAATCGTTACAGGGTTCCCGGCCAATGAGTCAGAAAAACTATTTGCGGCATGGGGATATAAGGATACTCTGCTAAATACGGCAGAACCCTACCATTTATGGGCTATTGAAGGTGACCCTAGTATTGATCAACGTCTTCCTTTACGAAAATCCGGATTGAATGTGCGTTGGGTAAAAGATTTAACGCCTTATCAAATGAGGAAGGTACGGATACTTAATGGTTCACATACCTTGTTGGCTCCTTTAGGGATTTTATCTGGATTGGAAGAAGTGAAACAGGCAATCGATCATCCGGAATTCAACCAATTTCTGAGCAATGCCATCGAAAAGGAAATAATTCCTTCATTACCCTTTGATCAATATGAGATGAAGCTATATGGGGAAAGTGTTCTTGAGCGATTTAAGAATCCTTTTGTACATCACCTCCTGACCGATATTTCGCTGAATAGCATTTCTAAGTTCAAAGTTCGTCTTCTGCCTACCTTAGAGGAATATCAAAGGTCGAAAGGCACGCTGCCCGACTGTATCGTAAGAGGTTTTTCGGGCCTGATCCGATTTTATAGGGTTAATGAAATGAAGGGGACTTATCTTGGTAAAAGCTTTGCGGGTAAAGATTATGTCGTTAGAGACGATATAAAGACAATTGAATTTTTCAGTGAACAATGGCTTAATTATGAGAGGGGGCAAATCCCGCTTAGACAATTGATAGAGGCGACATTAAGTAATCAATATCTATGGGGGAAGGATTTGAGCGGTATCCCGAACCTAGGAAACGAATTATGCCAATATCTAGAAGGGATGATCGACTGAAATTAGCCTTTGAAAGGATTTTAGTAAAATTAATTTCATGAATATTCTCCCTATCTCTTATTTTTTTCTTTATTTTATTTGTATTTTTGGTATACTGGATTAGTGATATTTTTTCTTGTTAGTTTCCTAATGAAAAGATATTAAAAGAATTACATATTCTTATATTCCCGTGAAGGGGAGTAGCGTCAGGGATAACCTGAAATAAAGTCGTCATTACGTGGGAACCCCACCGGCTTTATTGGCCTAATTCATTTAGTGCTTAGCGAGACCTTTGCCATATTTGGCAGAGGTCTCTTTATTTTTGTGAAAAAGGAGGAAATTGTGTTGGATTTTTTAACAGGTGAATTCATTTCAGGACTTTTAGCGATCATTATGATAGATTTGGTTCTAGCCGGTGATAATGCAATCCTTATTGGATTGGCTGCAAGAAAGCTTCCGAAAGAACAGCAAAAAAAGGTGATAATTTGGGGAGCGGTCGGGGCAATAGTGATAAGGATCATCGCAACGCTGTTGGTTGTTTGGCTATTAGAGGTGCCAGGACTGCATTTAATAGGGGGATTACTTCTTGTATGGATTGCTTATAAGCTCCTTATCGATGAAGAAGAACATGATGTGAAGCCTGCGGACTCGATGTGGGCTGCTATAAAAACCATCATTATTGCAGATGCATTGATGGGATTGGACAATGTCCTAGCTGTTGCAGGTGCTTCTCATGGTAACTTCACTTTAGTGGTAATCGGTTTACTTGTATCAATTCCAGTAGTGATGTATGGAAGCACTTTGATCCTGAAACTGATCGAACGCTTCCCATTCATCATAATAATTGGTGCGGGAATACTAGGCTGGACAGCTGCTAAAATGATCGTAGCTGAACCTTTCATGCACGACTACTTTGCAAATCCATTCATTAAATATGGATTTGAAGCGATAGTGGTTATTGGAATCCTGTTTGCCGGGATTTCAAGACAGAAAAATATCGAAAAAGAAAAAGCAAACAGAGAAAAAATGCAAATTGAACGTAATGGATGATGGATATAAAGAGACCTTTCGAAAATGAAAGGTCTCTTTTTTTGTTTAAGCCCTATAAGTTACAAAACAAAAAAGGTATACCAAAGCCCGTACTTTGGTATACCTTTTTGCGAATTTTTAAGCAAGCGATAACATGCATTTCAATAACGGTATTTGAGCTAAATGATCATATGGAGCGTTCACTCTGTTATTTTAGTTTAAGTTAATCCAGACACTTTTGACTTCCGTATAATTATCCAAAGCATAACTGCCCATTTCCCGACCGATTCCACTTTGTTTATAACCGCCAAATGGAGAAGCTGCATCAAAAGCGTTATAGCAGTTTACCCAAACTGTTCCGGCTTTTAATTCATTTGCCACATAATGGGCTTTTTTTACATCTTGTGTCCATAAACCTGCAGCCAATCCATATTCTGAGTTATTTGCCCGGTTTATCACATCATCCAAATCATCAAAAGGCATGGCAGCTACAACTGGACCGAAGATTTCTTCTTTAGCGATTGTCATTTCATCTTCAACGCCAGCAAAAATTGTAGGTGTTACAAAATAACCCTCTCCTTGTCCGTAATTGCCCCCGGTAACCACTTCAGCTCCTTCAGACTTTCCTTTTTCAATATAACTGCCCACTCGTTCCAATTGTTCACCGGAAACCAAAGGTCCTATCTGGGTTGTTGGATCAAGACCTGCCCCTTGTTTAATGTTTTTTGCATGGGACACTAAATCAGCCACCACGTTGTCATAGGATTTCTTTTGAATATACAGGCGTGAACCTGCACAGCATACTTGTCCTTGATTAAACATGATGCCCATTAAAGCACCAGGAATGGCTTTACTCATATCTGCATCCGGTAGAATGATATTAGGTGATTTCCCGCCTAATTCCAACGAGATTTTTTTCACGGTTCCCGAAGCTTGGCGCATGATCATTTTTCCTACTGAGGTTGAACCGGTAAAGGCAATTTTATCGACTTCTGGATGGTCTACAAGCGGTGACCCTGCTGTTTCACCAAATCCAGGTATGACATTGAGAACGCCAGGAGGAAAACCTGCTTCAAGCGCCAATTGTCCTAAATATAAGGCTGAAAGCGGCGTTTGCTCCGCTGGTTTTAAAACGATCGTGCATCCGGTGGCAAGGGCTGCACCTAATTTCCATGCGGCCATAAGTAGAGGGAAATTCCAAGGGATGATCTGTCCTACCACTCCAACCGCTTCATGACGGGTATAATTGAAGTAATTCCCAGCAACAGGTATTGTTTGTCCTACTATCTTAGTGGTCCATCCCGCATAATAACGGAAGTGATCGATTGCAAGGGGGACATCGGCATTAGTGGTTTCGCCAATTGGCTTGCCATTATCCAGGGTATCCAATTGCGCTAACGCCTCTTTATGTTCCTCCATGAGGTCCGCTAATTTATAAATGAGGCGACTGCGTTCAGATGCACTCATTTTTTTCCAAGGACCGTTGTCGAAAGCCGTACGGGCTGCTTTGACTGCTTTATCTACATCTTCCGGACCTGCTTCACTCACAACCGCTAAAACCTTGCCGTTTGAAGGATCGAGAGTCTCAAAGGTTTTTCCTGAAGCAGCTTCCACCAATTCCCCATTTATTAAAAGCTTTTTAGTGCCCTTCAAGAATGCTTGCACACGTGGATTGAGTTTAATAGTTTGTTCCATGTATAATACCCCTTTTCAATTGGATTATATTGTTCGATATCTGTTTGGACAATGGCTCTAAGTAAAAGGATCAAGCATACTATTATGTTTTTTATCCAATTCCCTTTGGCAGACTTGCAGCAATTCTGACTATCTTGATTTCTTTCCCCCCTTTATCAAAAGGAATCAATATCTCGACATGTAATTATGCAAGACTGATGCCATAACAAAAAACCGATGAAATCAGTTAAAAGGTGGTGGAGGGAAAAGGGAAGGTGCCTTACTGTTCCATATTGGAACAGGCAGGTGTTCCAATATGGAACAAAAAAGTTTAGTAGTACACATAAGCTTGTTTTCATTTTGGTGGATATCTGAATTTTCTGTTATAATTAAATTGAAGGAACGAACCCTGAATGCTCTGAAACTTTGGATCACTTAGAGTTTCATTAATGAAATTGAATAAAAAACAGAAGCCGATTTACTTGATTATACATACGGGAGGATTATTCAATGTCTGTTAATATAAGCGCGGATAAAGGAACCATACCGGCATTTATTCAAAAATCATGGCAGCGGTGCATTTCGAAGGGACTTCAGCCAAGCATGATGGATAAGGAAGATATGCTTGGTGCTTTTGAGTTGGCCGAATACCACGAACGATATGCGGAACTTCTGTACCATTCTTCTCCCATTTTAGAAGAAGTTTATCATTCGATTAATGGTTTGGGGTCCATTTTATTACTTGCTGCTCCTGAAGGATATATCATCGAAACAGTTGGGGATCCAGCTTTCATCCGCCATGCAGATAATGTTTCCTTAAGAAAAGGGGCCAATTGGCTAGAGGAATCAAAAGGAACAAATGCAATAGGAACAGCCATAGTGGAGAAGAATCCTGTATTGATTCATGGCAGTCAACACTTTCATCAGGATAACCATTTCCTTACTTGTGCCGCATCGCCCATTTATCACCCTGATGGACACCTGCTTGGTGTTTTGAACTTAAGCAGTCATCAACAGAATTATCATCCTTTTTCCATTAGCTTAGTTCAGAGGGTGGCTGAAAGCATTAAACAAGCACTCTTGTTGTCCCAAACACAAAAAAGGGAGAAAAACCTTTATTTTATATATGATTCATACCCTGATCCGTTAATTACCCTAGATAAAGAAGGGAAAGTTACAGATCTCAATTCAGCGGCGTCACATGTTATCGGCACATTGGAAAAACCGGTATCGAATATTGTATCAGGAACTGACCCACTCGTTTTAGAACGGAGGGTTTCAATCAAAGACCAGGAATTCTTGGTTCAAACCCTTGGCAAAAATATGGAACATCAATCATCCGTGATCGTACGGTTAAAAAAACAGAAATTGATTGATGGATTAACAACCAATCGTTATCAATTTACCGATATTATAAGTAATGATCCGCAAATGAATCAAACCATATCCATTGCTAAAAGATCTTCAGCGCTGGATATCAGCTTGCTAATCACGGGAGAAAGCGGAACGGGAAAAGAATTGTTCGCTCAATCCATTCATGGATATAGCTTAAGAAGTGATAAGCCATTCATCGCCATCAATTGCAGCGCAATTCCAGAAAACTTATTGGAAAGTGAGTTATTTGGGTATGAAAAGGGTGCCTTTACTGGAGCAAAAAGCGGCGGGCATAAGGGGAAGTTCGAAGCTGCAGATGGAGGAACCCTGTTTTTGGATGAAATCGGGGACATGCCGCTTCAAGCTCAAGCGTCTCTGCTCCGTGTACTTCAGGAACGATGTGTGACGCGTGTCGGCGGACATGCTTCCATTCCAATCGATGTCAGGGTCATTGCTGCCACCAACAAAGACTTACAAAAAGAAATGGAAGCTGGAGAATTCCGTGCAGATTTATTTTTCCGCCTTTGTGGATTATCTTTAAAACTTCCAAATCTGAGGAGTCGTAAAGATTTATTGCTCTTAGCAGAATACATTTTAGCGGATTTACCTTATAAGAGCGAACATACCGAACTAACAGTCGAAGCTAAAACATTCATTTTGGAATATTCGTGGCCAGGAAATTTCCGTGAATTGCAAAACGTTCTCGGACAGGCTGTATTCCTAGCTGATAAGGGCCCGATTACAAGGGACTTGCTTGTGGCACTTTGTCCTGTTTCTTCCATTACAAATGAGGAAGGGGCAATTGCCGATCGAGAACCAAGAAACTTTCAAGAACAAGAAACCCAGATTATCAGAAATGCATTGGAACGAACAAGTGGAAATATCAGTAACGCCGCGAAACAACTCGACATCGGCCGAAATACGCTTTATAGAAAAATGAAAAAATATGGAATCAACTTTCAAAAGTAAGAGTTCCTTAGTATATAAAAAAACATGAATGATAATTTTTCTTTTAAAATCTCAGATTCCCGACCTGATTTGGTCGGTTCTTGTTATTGCAAGTAACTATATGCGAACATGCATACCTTGTCTCCTTATAAGCTACATTTCACTACTATAAATAATGAAGTGCAGGAAATCAAAATCTCATATAGAATGATGTTATTGATATAGTATCTAAATTTCCGTAAGGGGATGTGTGGTCAATAGTATGAAGTTGTCATCTGAACATAAGAAGTATAAATTTGTATTGATCCAATATTTGGAAGAAAAAGAATCTGAGTTTTTAAATGAATGGAACGAGACTATTAAGATCAATGAAATAGACCCCTACAAAGAAAAGATTAAAGAAAATGGTTATGGAATGTACTCATTGGTGATCCAAACGTTCAAGGAAGTACTATCTGAAGATTTGCTGATTAAATTGGCTTACCAGGTTGCAAAAGAACGTCTTGAAGCGAATATCAACATTGGGGATTTTTTATATAATATCAATTTGGGGAGAAATATCATAATCAGAAATCTTTTTGGGGCAAATATCCCGATTAATTATATGCAGAAATTCATTAATGACATCAACTTGCACTTTGATACGTTTAGTTACCATGCAGTAACGAGATATACGAATCTTACAAATGAAGTGATTGAGGAAAAAAAGTCTTATATAAGTGAAAACCACAAAGATAAATTAGCGGTATTGGGCCAGATATCATCAAGCTTTGTACATGAATTCCGAAATCCTCTTACAGCTATCATGGGGTTCAATAAATTACTGAAGAGGGAGAATCCGGATTTGAAATATTTGGATATCATTGATTATGAGTTAAATCAGTTGAATTTCAGGATAACCCAATTCCTCCATACCTCTAAATCAGATTTTAATGAGGAACAAAGAGAGGAAATTTCAGTGTTAAAGCTAATTGAAGAAATTCAAGAACTGACTTATGCAAATATTGTGGATGCCAGTGTTAATGTGGAAATAGATATTTATCCAAACTTCGTCATGACAGCGAGCAAGGATGGGTTAAAACAAGTGTTCTTGAATCTTTTTATAAATTCGATTGATGCCTTAAAGGATAAGGAACATCCAAGAATTTTGAGGATAAACTCTTTAATCGAGGCGAATGAGAGAATAATTAGAATTTCAAATAATGGACCGGCCATTGCCAGTGAATTGATTGAATCTATTTTTGAACCCTTTGTCACGACGAAAGAGTTAGGAACGGGAATTGGGTTATACGTATGTAAAAAGATCATTGAAAGTAATGATGGATATATGAATTGTGTCTCCAATGAAAATTTAACCACATTCAGCATCCATTTCCCTAAAGTACAGAATGAACTTCAAAGGGTATAATACATATCATATAGTGACTTTTCATATAGCAATATAGTATACATACCGTTATTTTTCGAAGCATGTACAAATCTTTGTTTAATAGGAAAGGTCGTTTTGGGACTGCTAGTATTTTACATAAGACATTCTCAATGAAAATAAATATATTTGGAAGATGCAAAATCATATTTGGTTTTTGGCATCTTCTTTTTATCTCTGTTATTTTTCGGTATGTAAAGGTGTCGAAATCTAAAATGAAATCAGTTAAATTGTCATTTTTTAATTCAATTGTGAATCAAAAAGGGTTAATAATTAATATTTGAATCAAAAAATACATTTATGATGCAACAATGAATCGTTTTTAATCCATAAAAGCGTTAAAACCTAATTAACTAACTATCCTTTTTTTGGCATGGATATTGCTTTTATTTTATGTAGGTATGAAATTTTAATGAGAGAGGGTGCTTTTATAAAAAAAGAAGAGTGAGGAAAGAAAGAATAAGAGCTGGTTATTTTACATAAAAGAACTTCACTCAACAAAAAGCGAAAGTGAAATATCAACAAGGACCATTGTACGTTCATTGAGGGGCTGATGGTAGTAAAGAGACAGTATAAATAGAAATGCATTACCGGTTAATAGAATATACGCTGTTCAATATACATATAACGATTGTGAATTTGGCCTCATGAAAACGATGATGAAACGGGTATAGGACTGTTAACATTGTTTTTTTGAATGAAAGATTTCTACTAGGGTACCCATGAGCAGTGGTTTACTGCTTACAAAACGTTAAAATGACAGTTTTTAAGGATGGTGACAATAGTGGCACTTCAAACAAATGAATTGAAACATGGTCTCAAGACCAGGCATGTCACAATGATTTCTATTGGCGGGGTAATTGGGGCAGGACTATTTATCGGAAGCGGAACCATAATTGATTCAGCTGGTCCTGGTGCGATTTTATCGTATATAATCGCAGGATTGATGATCGTGCTTATAATGCGTATGCTGGGTGAAATGGCTGTTGTAAATCCTGATAGCGGATCGTTCTCAACATATGCACATCAAGCATTCGGTCCTTGGGCCGGGTACACGATCGGCTGGTTATACTGGTTCAACTGGGTTATCATCATTGCTATTGAAACTACGTTATTGGGAACTATGATTCATGATTGGTTTCCTGGTATACCTATGTGGGCTGCCAGTCTATCTTTCCCTATTTTAATGACGATTACGAATATCTATTCAGTCAAAGCTTATGGGGAATTTGAATACTGGTTAGCTTTCATGAAAGTGGCTGCCATTGTAATATTCCTCTTCCTGGGTGCCGCCATGATTTTTGGATTGGTTCCGGGATTTGATTCACCAGGCCTTTCAAACATTACTGGAGAGGGAGGATTTTTACCAAAAGGTTTTCTGCCTGTCCTTCTTAGTGTGATATTCATTACTTTCTCTTTATCGGGAAGTGAGGTAGCTGCCATTGCTGCAGGTGAGTCTGAAAACCCTGAAAAAAACATTATTAGAGCCATAAACAGTGTCGTATGGCGTCTTCTTCTTTTCTTTGTTGGTTCAGTGACCGTGTTGGTTCTCGTAATCCCCCAAGGTGCTGAAGATTTACTGAAAACCCCCTATGCCAGCGTTTTTGACATGGCAGGCCTGCCGGCAGCGGGTCAAATCATGAATATCGTAATCTTCACTTCATTGCTTTCTGTTTTGAATTCAGGCCTATATACAAGCTCTCGTATGTTATATTCTTTATCAAAAAAAGGTGATGCACCGAAAATCCTTTCCCGAGTGAATAAGCGGGGAATCCCGATTTGGGCGTTAATGGCAAGTGTTTTCTTTGCTTATGTGTTCACGACATTTAAATTTGTTTCCCCTGATAAATTGTTTGCTTTTCTCGCAAACAGCTCGGGAGGAGTCACAATGATCATGTATATCTTTATCGCCTTTTCTCATCTATATTTACGGAAAAAGACGGAAAAAGAAAATCCCGGGACACTCAAAGTGAAAATGTGGCTATTCCCTTATTTAACCTATGCGACCATTGCCGTCTTATTTATTATATTCGTTGCTCAGGCGTTTATTGATTCCATGAGATTGCAATTCTTTCTTACAACCCTTCTCACGATTCTAGTTATTGGGTCATACTTTCTGTTTTATCATAAGAAAAACGTAATTGCTGCTGAACAAGAAGGAAAACTAAAAAATATCCACGTTAAGGAAGGGTGAGGAATGTAGTCATTTTGTCCGTATAGAGAAAAAAGATTGACTATTCTAATAAAAGACTGCCTTTGGCAGCTCCGTTTGTCGACTATAGGGGTTTCGAAATAGTCTCTTCCCAAACCATGATTTTAAAAGAAGACTAAGTTATCCTTCATGTTTTTTACTTTTTTTCGGGGTATGTACACTTTGAACGTTGATTTCCACTCTAGGCACTCGCTTTCCGCGGGCGGTCCCGGGAGCCTCCTCGGCGCTCTTTGCGCCTGTGTGGTCTCCCTTGGACGCGCTTTTCCCGCAGGAGTCTCGAACACCCGCTCCAATCAATTGGATAGTTTTTTAAGAAAAAACAGTAGGTTGGTCTCATCCCGAACCATGTTAAAGACTAGTTTTACTTCATGGTTTTTACTGTTTTATGAAACCATCCTCACTTAATAGAAGGAATTTGCAACAATCCTGCCGAATAACTGGCTTGCCGAAACCCGACAGGCGCCTGCTTTGATGAGGCTTGGTGGAAAGGGAGCAGATTTCTGAAATCAACTGGAACTTTATTTAAATATAAAATTGCAGGCAAAGGCTCTTTTGAATTTGTCTACAGCCTGGGCTGCCCTTAGTGGGCAGCTTTTTTTCTGGTTCCAAAAATGATTGCATTCATTTCATGAGGGCGTTTATGTATGATCGTAACCATGACTGCCACCCCCTCTGATCAATTATGATACTCATTCATTTGCAACTTTGAAATCCTTTGCTAGAATATAATCTATAGAAAAGATTAGGAGTGGTGACTGTGGCTGAAACTCCAGCTGAAGGTTTGATTCATTATATTGCACCAAAAGGAGAGTATATCCCTTTTTTAGATGATACGGACTATATCGCTAAAGGATTGGAATGGAAATTATTCACTGCCCGTTCGGTTAAAAGAGAACTATTATATAAAAGCGGAAGTTTTCAAGCAAAAGTCAAATTGGCAGGTTATGAACAATATGGCAACGGACTTGACACTGTAGTCGTTCAATTTGAAAATGGTAAGCTTAGCTGCATTAACCCTTCCTATTTAAAGGAAATGCAAAGCTCCAGTTTCGGAAAAGAACTGTTGAGTGGCCCGGTTTCCGAAACAGCTGCAGTTTCAAGTGAAACTGAGCAGGTGGATGAAGCACCAATTACGGAAAACGCCGATCAGCCAAGTGAAGAACCAAAAAAGGCAAAAACCAAAACTAAAAAAACGACAGCAAAACCTAAGCTGGACTTGCCTGGGGAAAAAGTGCATTTCACCGCGACCGTCAAGGAGTTCGCGGCAAAAATGAACCATTTCACTGGTGAAGAAGATGAAGTCATACTCTTGGAGAATGTCAAAGTGACAACGGAGCCTGAATTGACTATCGGCGATGCTTGGTGTGGATATAGCAAGACATTAAAAAAAGCTGAGCTCGAAGAAGGAGACGCAATCGAATTTGATGGAAAAGTGGTCGACAAAAAATACAATAAAGAAATACGCTATAAAGTAAATAATCCATCCAAGTTAGTGAAAAAAGAAGGATAAACACACGAAGTTATTGGATGATATGGAGTAAGCCGCCGCTTACTCCTTTTTTTTGCCGTATTCAGGCATCTAAAGAAATGAATGATTACCTGAACTTATTAGAATAGATGCGTCCACCACTGGAATATATTCGTTTGTGGGAGATACAACTTATAACCTTTCTCCAATCGTATTGGTTTTGGGTTTGTGGTTTCATATTTTCCAGTGTTGGGGATAATACAGTATGATCATGCATTTATAAAAAAGATAAGGGGGGATTTTTATATGAAAGAATTATTTCGATTATTGAAACAAGGTAATAAATCGGCGTTCATTGCTGCCTGTGTGAATAGTATCATCGCAGTGCTAAAGGGGATTGCCTATTTCATGACAGGAAATGTCGCTATGTTCGCAGAAACTTTACATACTTTGGGCGATGCTGCGAATCAGTTTTTCGTCTTCATTGGTTCCGCACTAAGTAAAAAGTCACCAACTGATCGATTCCCTGATGGTTTTGGACGTTTGGTTAACCTTGTATTACTAGGGGCAGTATTGGTTGTCGGGATCATGTCTTATGAAACGATTAAAGAAGGGTTCCATCACATTTTACACCCTGCAGAATCAACTGGTATCCTTATTAACTTGTCCGTCCTTTCGTTAGCGGTTGTGTTGGAATCATATGTATTATTTAAAGCGATGAAAGAAGTGGTCCATGAGACTGGCATCGAAGCTAAAGGGGCAGCCGTCATATTCAAGAGCTTTTCTGGTTTAAGAAGGGCAAAACCAGCGACGAAATTAGTATTTATGGAAGATATGGTTGCGACCGGTGGCGGCGTACTTGCGATAATTGCCATTTTATTAGCAAACTTCACGCCTTTTATCCAGGCGGAAGGAGTTGCTTCCGTCATGATCGGTCTTGGTATGTTCTATGTGGTTGGAAGGGTTTTTCTTGACAATGCTGCAGGTGCTCTTGGGGAAGCCGATATTGAAATGCGGCAAAAAATTGGAACGATGGTCATGGATGATGCAGACGTAAGGGATATACAGAAACTGGCCGTAATAAAAGAAGGGGAAGACTTTCATGTTGAACTTGAAGTTGAACTGGATCCCCATATTTCAATCGCACAGGCGGACGACATTAAAGATCGGCTGTTTAATCAGATATTAAAGGAAAGAGGGGTAACGGATGTCATTATAGAATTTGATGAAAATGATGGTATCCCAAAATGGGAAGGTCAGATAAAAAAAGAACTGAATGAAATGAAAAAAGACAGCGAGTAGAAATATTGACAGAATACTAAGTGTCATGATCAGGTGATTATAAATCATGACACTAATGATAATGCCTGTTCAATTCATCACGTACTTTCCTTGGGTATGCATTATAAGCTATCATGGACTTAGTTACATAAAGAAGGTTTATGGAAGGGTGAATAAGAATGGAGAAACAAAATATTAAGCTAGTTGCACTTGATATGGATGGCACGCTTCTCAATAAGGCTGGAGAGATATCTGAAGAAAATCGGAGAGCGATAAAAGAAGCCGAAAATCAAGGGGTTTTTGTGGTATTGAGCACAGGAAGATCCTATGCGACGTGCAGTGATTTTGCAAAGTCAATGGAACTCCAATCATACCTCATTACAGTAAACGGAAGCGAAATTTACGATAACCAAGGAAAACTGGTTGAAAGGAATATCGTCGATAGTGAATCCATACAATGGATGTGGGAATTAAGCCAAAAACATGGTACACATTTTTGGGCCATTAGCTGCGATAATATTTACAGGGCTGAAATGCCTGAAAAAATCCATGATTCGCAATGGCTTAAATTCGGTTTTGATACAAATGATGAAAGCATCCGCCAAATCATCATGGATGAACTGGTATCAAAAGGAACCTTTGAAATAAGCAATTCAAGCCCAACGAATATTGAAGTGAATGCCATGGGCGTCAATAAAGCGAAAGCGATAAAGCTCGTATGTTCATTGCTCGACATTACCATGGAAAATGTAATGGCAGTGGGTGACAGCCTAAATGACCTTGCGATGATTTCTGAAGCAAAAGTGGGCGTGGCAATGGGAAATGCCCAAGAAATTGTGAAAGAAAAAGCAGAATGGATTACAGCGACAAACGAAGAAGATGGAGTAGCTAAGGCCATTCGGAAATGGGTGCTTTCAAATTGAATCGAAACTGTATATGGGACGTATTCCATATACAGTTTTTTTATTTAAATGGCGCTGCATGACAATTAAATTTTAGCTGCTGAATTAATTTCTTGAAAATTGTGTCTTTTAGAAGTATGATAATCTTGTAGTGTTATATTTTGGTAATATATTAATAATGGGAGGTATAAGGATGACAAGTAGTTTGCCTGAACAGTGGTGGAATCAATTAACTTTACCAGTTATCTCAGCACCTATGTTTTTAATATCCGGTCCTGAGTTAGTGAAAGAATGCTGTTTGAATGGGGTGATCGGCTCTTTTCCAGCACCGAATGCGCGGCCGATAGAGGTACTGGATCAATGGATGGGTGACATAAACGATACATTGTTTGCAGCAAAGGATAAAGAACCAGGCTCAAAGATAGCCCCATGGGCAATGAATATGGTTGTTCACCGTACATATAGCCGGCTTGAAGAAGAGTTGGAATTGGTCAAAAAGCATCAGCCTCCCATCGTCATTACATCATTAGGTTCACCAAAACATGTGGTGGATGTCGTACATAGCTATGGCGGGTTGGTCTTTTCGGATGTCAGCTCTGTGGATTTTGCAAAGAAAGCTGCGGAATCAGGTGTGGACGGATTGATCTTGGTTGCTGCGGGAGCAGGCGGTCATGCTGGTGACATAAATAGCTTTGCTTTCGTGGACAGCGTTAGGACATTCTGGGACGGAATCATTTTGCTCGCCGGATCGATCAGTACTGGTCACAGTATTTTGGCAGCTCAGGCGGCAGGAGCGGATCTTGCATATATGGGTACACGTTTTATCGTGGCGAAAGAGAGCAGGGCAAATGATGAATATCGTGAAATGCTTGTCGATTCTGACCATGATGACATCATCTTGACTGATGCATTTTCAGGCGTTAATTGTAATATGCTTAAACCGAGCATAAGGAAGGAAGGATTGGACCCAGAACAATTAGCCAAAAAAGAAAAAGTCGATTTTGACAGCATGTCCAAATCGTCTGAATCTAAAGCGTGGCGTGATATTTGGTCAGCGGGTCATGGTGTGGGGGCGATTAAAAAAATAGATACCGCTGCAGGCATCATAAAACAATTAGAAAAAGAGTATCAGGAGTCCTTGAATAAATTGACCGGGCAGGCGGAAAAATTAAAAGGAATTATATCGAAATGATATGAAAGCGCTTTATTTAATTATGCTAATATAGCTAATAAAAAGGGTATCCATTATGGGTACCCTTTTTTGCCATGTAATATCAGAGCTAATTCATAATAAAGTATTTTCAGCTTAAAAGGCAATCTAAATGGATTTAAAGATAAAAGCAGCAGTATATATAGAAAGTATCGCTGTGAAAAAATATTGATAAAAAGATGGATAAATGTTATATTATTTTCGTGATAATGACCAAATGAACAATTTAGTCATATATTATTAATTGTTTAAAAAGTAATATATATTTAGGTGAAGATGAAGAATTTTAAATTTACATTGCAGAAGCATATGACTTAATTTTGTATTCTTTCATCCGTTTTCACCGAGATAGATTAAATAAACGGCATATTCGTCGTATAGGAGGGCTTGGTAGGCGTGTTAAAATCTTTAAAGGGTGAATTTTTAGCCATAATAAAACATCCTATGATACTAATTTCCATAATAGGGATCATACTGATTCCTTTATTATATAGCGGCACATTCCTTTGGGCATTTTGGGATCCATATGGTAAGGTGGATCAATTGCCTGTAGCCATTGTCAATTTGGATGAGGGTGCGGAGTTCAATGAAACGGAACTTACAATAGGAAAAGATTTAGTCAAGGAGTTAAAGGAAAAGAAGGATTTCGATTGGCATTTCGTCAGTCAAAAAGAAGCCAATGAAGGCCTGGAAAATCAAGATTATTACATGAAAATAGAAATTCCGAAAAACTTTTCGAAGAATGCAACGACCTTGCAGGAGGACAATCCGAAAAAACTTGATTTAATTTATACGTCCAATGAAGGGTTCAATTATATATCCACTAAAATAGGTGATGCAGCTTCGGAGAGAATCAAAGGGGAGGTTTCGTCGGCGGTTACGAAAACCTATGCGGAGTCAATGTTCGATAATTTGAACGAAGTGGCTGACGGACTCAAAAGTGCCAGTGATGGAGCTGGAGAATTGAAAGACGGAACAGATACAGTGAAAAACGGCTCCAGTGAACTTGGTGAAGGGATTATCTCAGCTAAAGAAGGTTCCAAAAAAGTGGATGAAGGAATTGACTCCCTTCATTCAGGTTCTGTCGAAATCCATGAAAACCTGGAAAAATTAGCTGAAAAATCATTGACCTTTTCGAATGGGGTCGGTTCGGCAGCTGCAGGATCAAAGGAACTTAATCAAGGGTTACAACAGTTCAGCTCTGGTGTTGGGCAAATGAAAGATGGTCAATCCGAGCTTTTGCAAGGGGCAAAGAAATCTGAAGCGGGAACTGGTGAATTGGCCTCTGGATTGCAGCAGTCATTAGAGGGCTTCAATCAGATAGATGAAAAGCTGCCCGCTTTGACTGAGGGAGCAAATGGTGTAGCGGCTGGTGCCGCCCAGCTTTCAGGTTCATTGTCTGAATGGAGTGCAGCATCGAACGAAGCAAAAGCGGGGGCATCTGAAGTTTCGGCAGGTTTGGATGAGGTTATTTCCGGATTGGAACAACAATCTGAAGCTACGGATGATCCTGCAGAGAAAGCGCGTTTGGAGGGAGTGATTTCTTCTCTAACACGCATCAGTGAAGGTAGTAAAGGAGTATCTGAAGGAGTGGGAAAACTATCGGCCAGTGCAACCGAAATGGCTAAAGGCTCAAATAGCCTTAGTGATGGAGCCAATCAGTTAAGTGAAGGCACTAGTGCGTTAAGCGGCGGTTTCACGCAATTGAAGCAAGCTCAGGATAAACTCGCCAATGGGGCGAATGAACTGAAAAACGGTCAAGGTCAATTGGTGTCTGGTTTGACAACATTTGGCGAAAGTATCGATTCAGCGCAGAGTGGACTTGGACAATTAACGGAAGGCAGCAATAACTTGGTAAGCGGGCTTGATCAGCTTGAAGATGGCTCCAAGCAATTATCAAGTGGAACCTCACAGCTTTCCGAAGGTTCCAAAGGTCTGGTTACAGGAACGGATAGATTGAAGGAGGGGTCAAACAGCCTAACTAGCGGTATGGGAGAACTGGCGAATGGAGCCATTAAGTTACAAGATGGAATCGCCAAACTTTCAGATGGATCTGCAGAATTACATGACGAATTGAATGACGGGGCAAATGAAGCAGGCAAGATCAAATCCAATGAAGAAGTTTATGACATGTTTGCAAGCCCAGTTAAAGTAGATAAATTACCAATTAATAATGTACCGAACTATGGCACTAGTTTTGCACCGTATTTAATTTCATTAAGTTTATTTATCGGGGCTATCGTTCTGACGATCATTTTCCCGTTAAGAGATCCTGCTGTTATACCTGCGAGTGGATTTAGCTGGTTTATTAGTAAATACAGCGTCATGGCACTCATAGGAATCTGTCAAGCCATATTGGTGGACTCGATTTTAATTTTGGGCCTTGGAATCAATGTTACGAGCCTGCCGCTGTTTTTTGCAGTAAGCATTCTTGCTAGCTGCACATTCATGGCAATCATCCAGTTCCTGGGTTCAGCCTTTGACAATCCAGGCCGGTTCATAGCATTATTGATTTTGATTCTCCAACTGACCAGCAGTGGCGGAACATTCCCCAATGAATTAGTACCTGGTTTCTTGCAGGGATTCACACCGTTCCTGCCGATGACTTATTCCATTAATGCTTTTCGTGCTGTCATCTCAACAGGAGATTATAGCTTCATGTGGCATAATCTTGCCATATTGGCGATATTCCTCGTTACGGCATTAATCTTATCACTTCTTTACTTTATTTATCGGTATAAGAAAATGAACGGCACATTGAATGAAAATCAGGAAGAAGCAACTGTACAATGATCAAAAAAACAGCGACCCATCTGGGTCGCTGTTTCAGACTGTAGACAAATTCGAGGAAAGTGAGTTTGTTTACAGTATTTTATGGGTGTACAATTTAGACGTTGATTTCCGCTTCGGGCACTCGCTTTCCGCGGGCGGTCCGCCCTCGGCGCCTTTACGCCTGCGGGGTCTCCCCTAGACGCGCTTTTTCCGCAGGAGTCTCGCACCCTCCGCTCCAATCAACTTTGTTTTAACTTTTAGATAGAACCCTTTGCCTAAAGTCTTTATTTTTTTGAAATATAATTTTAAAAGCTGAGGTGATGAGGATCCTTTCTAAACATATTTCAAAGGGGGTTCTGAATTTTTTAATTCCGAACCCCATTGTCTACAAACTGAAACAGGTACCCGTCATGAGTCGCTATTAAAAACCTGAATATATGTGCCAAGCGCTTCCTGTTCACAAGGAAAGGGTCAAAAAACGATTATAGTGACAAAACTATGGCGCAACCTGTACAAGAGTGTAAAAGTATTTAAACAGCTTTTATACCCTTGTCTTTTGGGAAGCAGGTGCATATTTCTTCATTGGATTTTTTGCAATGACATCCTTTAAATAAGGATCACCAGAAGGACCTGGTTTTCTCATAAGCTCCATTAGGTAAGATATATCGTCCATGGCCCTGTGTGTTTGAAAATTAGTGATATTATGTGCCTGCAGTAATGTTAAGAGTTTACTATTCTCAAATCCATATTGCTTCCAAGGTACATTACGCATCGTACAGTACCACTTTTGATCATTGATTTCCGGATACATTTGGTAGAGAAAACTTCTATCGAAAGAAGCATTATGTGCGAAAATCGAATCGGTACGGTCAATGAAGGTTTTAATTTTTTCATCATGAAAACTCTTTCCTTCTACGGAGCTGTATGGAATTCCATGAATTCTGTATGCTTGATCATAATTCCTTCTTGCTCCATAGGAGAGAGGCTCCCTTAAAAATGATTCTTGATCAATAAGATTAATGATTTCCCCTGTTTCACTGCTGTATGTAAAGAGTATAAGGGCAAGCTCGATAATTTCATCTGAAGAGGGACGTAAACCAGTTGTTTCTACGTCCAGTACTAAACCTAATCTATTAGTCAATTTTTTTTCCTCCAGTTGGGTTACATTCTTCTATTATAGCTGACATAGAATGGCTATTGAAAGCATTATGATCGTTTTAAAGGATTTGAAATATTGAAGGTAAGGGTGAACTAACGAAACTAAAAAAAGATAGAGATTTTTAAGCAATCTCTATCTTAGACAGTAGACAAACTTGATGAAAATCGAATTTGTCTACTGTTTTTTTGCTTATATAGATTTGGACGTTAATTTCCACTTCAGGCACTCGCTTTCCACGGGCGGTCCGCCCTCGGCGCACTTGCGCCTGTGGGGTCTCCCTTGGACTGCTATTCCCGCAGGAGTCTCGCACACCCGCTCCAATCAACTATGTTTAAAAATTTAGATAGAACTCCTTTTGTCTACTGAGATAGAGATTATAAGCAATCTCTATCTTTTTTATCCATGTTCATATGCAGTGCAAAATGTTTTGCAATTCATGTTCGGCAATTTGTACGAATTCTTCGTTTTTTTGAAGACTGAAAATGTTTTTGGATTGCTTTATATAGTGCAGTCCTTCTTCAGGTTGTTTCAGCTGAACCAGATTCTTACCAGTTAAAAGATGGAGTTCCGCATATAAATATAATGATTCTATCGAATTACAAATGTTGATCCCTTTAAGAGTATAATTTAATGATTCCTGATAATAATGGAGTTCAGTCAATGTTTGTGCTAATCCATGAATGATCTTCACGATAATGGTACCTTCCTGATTCACATGGGGAATATTCTCGATAAATTCCAGTGCTTCATTGAAGATGGTGATGGCCTCTTCATAATTTTTCGTTTTAAAATGGATGATCCCGATACTATTTAAAACTTCTATTTCCTGTTGATGAAGAATGACCCGTTTACCCATGGTAATCTGCATGGCCTCATTCAACAATTCTATAGCCTTTTGTTTGTCATTGTACAAATGAAAAAAAGAGATACCTTCATGCCATTTTAAGAATTGATAAAATGATATCGATTTTTCCGGTGCAGTTGCCATTTCTTTTTGGACGATTTCATAAATTGCTTCATAATTACGTGTCCGTTTGTATTTGTTAATCAAAAGTTTAATGGTTTCTATGTAATTATAAATCGGTTCATTTTTAGTAGTGAAGAAATACGGCAGATCAACTTTAAGTTTATCCGCAAAAAGTGCCAATTCATCAATGGTTGGAGAAGTGATGCTTCTTTCATAATCTGTCAGGGCATTAGGTTCACATATATCCTTAGCCAGTTCTTCTCTTGTAAGATTTTGTTTTATTCGTAATTCGTTGATAACAGAGCCAACCTCTATTTTCATTACAATTGCCCCTTTGTACCTATATCTAGAATTCTATTTTAACATAATTTAATTTTTATCAGTAAGATAATTGAAAGATAGTATGATATAACTACTTTACGTGTATTCCTTGAATACCATCCAACTAAAAAATAACGAAGAACGTTTTCTTATTGAAGCGATCAAACTGAAATTACGTCTTTTCTATATAAAGTGAGAAAGGTATATAATCATTGATAATAGCAATCATGAGACTTGGAATATAAGAATAAATAAAAAGAGGCGGCAATCTGCCGCCTCTAAAGCTTTTAATTTCCAATGAATTGTTGGGTCCAATAGTGGGCGTATTTCCCTCCAGTTACATGCCCGATTCCAATGTGCGTATAGTTTTTGTTAAGGATATTCGCCTTATGTCCGGGGCTGTTCATCCATGATTTCATGACAGCATCCGCACTAGGTTGACCTGCTGCGATATTTTCCCCTGCGTACTCGTAACTGATTCCAAAGGATTTCATCATATCGAAAGGCGATCCATAACTGGGACTTGTATGATTGAAATAATTATTATCACGCATATCTTCAGATTTTAGAATGGCTACGTTGGAAATGGCTGTATCCATTTTAAGTGAAGGGAGGCCCGATTTTGCACGTTCTTCATTAACTAAACTAAGGACCTGCTGTTCAACTGATTGACTTTCTTTGCGATTAACCGTGGTATTGGATGATTCGGGAAGATTTATGGTTTGTCCGATTCGAATTTGATTTGCATCGTTTATAGCAGAGTTCGATTTAAGTAATTCGTCAATGCTGACACCATATTCAGAAGCGATTTTCGTTAAGGTATCTCCTTCTGCCACCTCGTAAGTATTGGCTCCCAAAGCGACTTTTGGAGATAGAAGTGATAGTGACAGTGCGGATAAAAGGATGATTTTCTTCATTTTAATTCCTCCTAGTAGAATATCTGGATTGGAAGTATAGTATCCTATAAAAATAGTTTTGTGTAAAATTAGCTCATTCCATTCTTTATAGGACTAGGAAAAAGGGATAGTATGAGAATATACATAATACAGGTACATATGACTTGGCAGATTATATGGTAAATCCAAATCATAGGTCTATTTGATAAATTGGAATGATGGATTTCTGGAAAAAAAGAATCATTTTACGTTTGCAGGCCATGTTTGTCAGGGTAAATAATAAGTGCATCAAAACGATATAGTTATATGGAACTGAAAAGGATGAAACTAATTAATTATCCCAAGAGTGGAGCTTGTATGGATTTAAAGGCAGGGAAAGTGTTTTGGAAAGATACATTTGAAGCGAGAAAATATCCCATGTTGGAGGAAGAACTTTCATGTGATGTTTGTATAGTAGGGAGCGGTTCATCAGGGGCACACTTTTCCTATTTTTTGGCAGAGACTGGTCTGAATGTCGTCCTGATCGATAAACGGGATATAAGTGAAGGAAGTACGGTTGCGTATACTGGACTTTTACAGTTTTCAAATGATAAAACTTTTACTTCCCTCATTCATAGTTTTGGAGAAGAAGCTGGGACACCATTCGGACACTTGAGAAAGAGGTCGTTCCAAGTTTAAAGGAAAATCCGGATTTTAAAATTAGAAAAAGCTTGTACTATGCATCCAATCCCATGCACGTTTCTAAGCTTAAAGAAGAATATAGGAATCTTAAAACCCGCAATTTCCCTGTTGAATATTATACAGAAAAAGAGATTAACCGAAAATTTTCGTTTCCGAAAGCAGGAGCGCTGGTCCAGATAATGATGCTGAAATCAATCCTTATAAACATGCACATTTATTGATTGAAAAGGCTGTTTCGAAAGGCGTAAGTGTCTATGCAACAACAAAAATCAATGAAAAGATAGAGAATCAAACCCAGTTATTTACCGAAACGGGTCACACGGTACATGCACAGACGGTCATCTTGGCAATTGGTTATGAAGCCCAAGAAGAAGTGAAGGATAAAAATGCAGTGATTCTCAGTTCATATGCCATAGCAACAAATCAAATAGCCGATCAAGCTAAATGGCATGATAATATGATGATTTGGGAAACGGCACGGCCTTATTTATATGCAAGAAAAACTCCTGACAATCGAATTATCATTGGTGGCCTTGATGAATCGACCGGTTATCTGGAGAAAAGGGATTCAATGATTTTGAACAAAAGAGATAAATTAATAAAGCAGCTTTTCAATCTGTTTCCAGAATTAGAGAATCGGATCTGGGCTGATTATTATTGGGGAGCTTTTTTTGGTGAGAGCCAAGATGGTTTACCGACAATAGGAATGTATCCTGACCATCCTAATTGCTACTTCTTATTGGGTTATGGCGGGAATGGGTCGGTTTACAGTGTCATCCTTTCCCAAATCATCAGGGATTTGATTACAAAGGGAGGACATGAGGACTCTGCATTGTACGTTAAGGAAAGGCATTTTTCAAAAAGTATTGTCCATTAAGACAGGTATCTCTTCATCATGAATCGAATTAAGTAGACAGCTGAATATACGGAGGGATTTTTCGATGTGGTTTAAGGAATTGGAAACAGAAAGGCTGCATTTAATCGAAATAGGTCACCATCATGCCGAGAGTCTGTTTGAAATCCTCTCTAAAGATGAAGTGACCCAATATGATGGGATAGAAAGTTTAACTCTAGTAGAAGATGCCCGCCGCTTAATCGACTCGTTTAAAAGTGCTTATATAAACAAACGAGGGATGCGCTGGGGAGTAATTCTAAAGGATTCAGGCAAATTCATCGGTACTGTTGGCCTGCATCAATTAAGCCTAGCCAACAAACGCGCCGAAATAGGATATGAAATCCATCCTGAATATTGGAGGAAACACTTTACGTCTGAAGCTGTCAACGAAGTATTGCGCTATTGCTTTGAAGAATTGAGACTAAACAGAATCGCCGCTTTAACTTTCAAGGATAATATTGCATCCAGAAACCTTCTGAAGAAATTTGGATTCAAAGAGGAAGGCAGCCTCAGAAGTTATCTATTTCTTCGTGATCAGTCGCATGATGCCCTGGTATTTTCCTTGTTGAATACGGAGTATTGCCAGTTAAGGCAACAAAGTGTTCAGGAATCATATAGATTTTAGTTTGGTATAGAAGATTGCAGCTGGCCCAAAGTGCCAGTTTTTTTATTTGCAGATGATTTTATATCAGTAAAGGACAATATACATATTTTTCATGTTAAAATGGTATGCGAATTCATTAATCAGTCCGGATGGACATAAAAAGGAGCAAAATCATTGTGAAGATATTATTTCCGTTGCTTGCGGTCCTGGGCGGAATCACCATTGCCATACAAGGACAAATCAATGGTGGATTAGGAAAAAAAGTGGGGGTCATTGAAGCTTCCTTCATTTCGTTTGGAATAGGGACTCTCGCTTTATTATTTATTGTTTTGTTTGCGGGAAATGGAAATATTTCTGCCATCGCGTCTGTACCCAAATGGCAATTAACAGGCGGACTGTTAGGGGCTATTTATGTCATTGTGATCGTATTGGTCGTGCCTCGGATTGGAGTGGCACCGGCATTGGTCGGGGTTATAGCAGGCCAGATAATTATTGGGGCAGTCATTGACCATTTCGGTTTATTTGGAGGCGTACGCATCCCATTGGACGCGAAAAAGGTGGCAGGAATTTGTTTACTTTTCGTGTCATTATATTTGTTTAATCATAAATGAAGAAGGGGCACTTTTCATTGAAACGACGGGTACATATAGGGGGATATTTCTATTCTCCTATAGTTAATGCCTATTATTTGGAGATTGATTAAAGAGAACTAAATATTTTAACGAAGTAATGCATTATCCTGCTAAAATATTTTATTTGAGAGGGGATGGTTTGCTAGGAAAGTTGTCTTAGTAATCAACCTGATATGAATTATTAGAATATTTAGAAATAAATAGACAAGAGAACCTATATGAATACTGATTTAGAGGGGTTTGTAAAAACACCTGGAAGTCGGAAGTCCTTTTAGGTGATCATTTCTATTTACCTAGTATCTAGATCGAATTGATTAGCAATTAATTACTATATTGTGAAAAAGTACTCACCGGTTTATTGATTTTTTGATTTATTCGTAATATACTTAAAATTCAACATCTTTAATTCGAGGTATAGTATCCTTGGCGAGGTGAAAAAAAGGTGATTTTTTACCTAGTAAACTGCATTAATTGCTATTTTTAGGTAGAAATTAAGATTTATGCAAACGGTTCGCTAATTGATTTGGGTGAATTTCTGCAATGAATGCTTCTACTTTTCCTCGCAATCATTATATGTACTATACGGAAGATTAATAGGTGTTAGAAGGATAATCTCTTAAATGGGAATATCCTAAGAAAGATTAAAGATGAGGGGGAATATTTTTTGAAAAAGTCTAAATTTTCAGTGCTTGCTCTTCTTATGGCCATCATGCTTATGCTTGCGGCATGCAATGGCGGTTCGAAGGAAACTTCGAATGAAAAAGAAGGAGGCTCGGGTGACTCATCCGGATCAAAAGTATTAAACGTAAACAATTCGAGTGAACCTGGTTCGCTTCACCCTGCAAATGCTCAAGGTACTCATGAATCATGGATCCTTGAACATACGTTCGAGGGGCTGACAAAGAAAACAGAGGAAGGCAAAATCGTCCCTGGTTCTGCAGAATCATGGGAAATCAGTGAAGATGGATTAACTTGGACATTCAAATTAAAAGATGGTTTGAAATGGTCAAATGGAGATCCGCTTACAGCCAATGATTTCGAATACGCTTGGAAATATGCTTTGAAACCGGAAACGGCTGCAGATTATGCTTACCAACTTTATTATCTTAAAGGCGGGGAAGCATACAACAGTAAGAAAGGGAAGGAAGAGGATGTAGGGGTTAAAGCGACAGACGAACATACATTGGTCGTTACTTTGGAACAGCCTACACCATATTTCCTTGACTTGACATCTTTCTATACTTTCTATCCAATCAATAAAAAGGTACAGGAAGAAAATCCAAAATGGGCTTTGGATGCAAAAACTCACGTTTCAAACGGGCCGTTCAAATTAACGGAATGGAAACATAAAGAAAGCCTGAAAATCGAAAAGAATGAAAATTACTACGATAAAGATAAAATCAAATTGGATGCGGTTAACTTTGCTCTAATTGAAGATGAAAATACAGCATGGCAAATGTATCAGAGTGGCGAATTGGACCTCGCTTATCCACTGCCAGTGGATATTCAAGGTCAAATGGTCAATTCTGATGATAAAGAATTCAAAATGGGCAAAGAACTTGCTGTTTACTATTACAACTTTAATACAGAAGTGAAACCTTTCAATAATGCTAAAGTAAGGAAAGCGCTTTCAATGGCTATCGAGCGTCAAAAAATCACCGAAAATGTTGCTCAAGGCGGACAAAAGCCTGCTTTCGGCGTAGTCCCTCCGGGTATTCCTGATGCATCTGGAGATTTCCAGGAAAATACAGGTAACCTATTTAAGGAAGATGTTACCGAAGCTAAGAAATTGTTAAAAGAAGGACTTGCTGAAGAAGGCATGAAAGAATTACCTGAGTTTTCAATTTTGTATAACACTTTAGATTCACACAAGAAAATTGCTGAAGCGGTTCAAGGAATGTGGCGTGATAACCTGGGTGTTGAAGTGACACTTGAAAATGCAGAATTCCAAGTTAAGCTTGACCGTGAAAAAGCTGGTGATTTTGAAATTTCCCGTGCAGGATGGGTTGGTGACTATGTTGACCCGATGACATTCATGCTTTGGGAAACGGACGGCGCCTATAATGATGCAGGTTGGTCAAACAAAGAATATGATAATTTATTAAAAGAAGCAAAATCTACAATGGATCCAAAAGAACGCATGGATGCTTTGCATAAAGCAGAGAAAGTCATGATTGACGAAATGCCGATCCTTCCGGTTTACTTCTATACAAAACCATATATGGTTAAATCGAATGTTACTGGAGTTTTTGCTCCAATTAACGCTTATCCGAACTTTATTTACGCGGATAAAAAATAATAGAAGGATAATAGTGAAATGGGAGGTATGTCCGATTAAGGTCATACCCCATTTTTCAATTGCGAATTTGAATATTTCATGCATTCATTTCCGTTTTCAACTTCTTAGAAAATCGATGATTGGGGTGATTACCATGTTGAGATATACATTAAACCGTTTTAAATGGGCGATTATTACTTTATGGGCTGTTATTACATTAACGTTCATCATAATGCATACGATTCCGGGAAATCCATTTGCAAAAGAAGGAGCCATGCCTCCTGCTGTTTATGAAAACCTTCAAGTCCACTATGGATTGGACAAGCCGTTGTTGACCCAATATGGGAATTATTTATTGGAAGTCGTTCAATTTGATTTTGGTCCTTCATTGAAATCTTCATCCATTACCGTGAATGATTACATTTTGAAGGGGTTTCCGGTGTCATTGCACTTAGGGGCACAAGCTTTGGTGATTGCCATCTTCTTTGGCCTCATTTTGGGTGTCGTGGCATCACTGAAAAGAAATAAATGGCCCGACTATTTATCAATGATCATTGCCATCGTAGGGATTTCCGTTCCTAACTTTATCCTTGCGACTATTTTAATCAATTATTTCGCAATTAAATGGAATATATTCCCTGTTTCTACATGGGCGACATGGCAGCATACCATTTTACCATCCATTGCCCTTTCCATGATGCCGCTTGCTTTCATCGCGAGACTGATGCGGACAAGCATGCTTGAAGTAATGGGGCAGGATTACATTTTGACAGCAAAAGCCAAAGGATTGAAACGGAGCGGTGTCATAATCAAACATGCGATTCGGAATGCGTTATTGCCGATTATCACGATTCTGGGCATCCTTACGGCTAATATCGTGACAGGAAGCTTCATCATTGAACGTATTTTTGGTATTCCGGGCATGGGTGATATGTTCGTAAAGGGAATATCCAACAGGGACTACCCGGTGATTCTTGGTTCCACAATTGTGTATAGTGCGGTGCTTATTCTATTGATATTCATCGTTGATATAGCCTATACGTTGATTGATCCTAGAATTAAAGTGACGGGGGAGAAGAAATAATGGCAGATAAAGTGCATTTAACCGAAGATATGTTCCAACCCGCCGAAGGCAACTTTAAGGAAGCTGAAAAAATAGCAAGACCTACAGTTTCATATTGGTCTGACGTCTGGCGTCGATTTAAAGAAAATAAGCTGGCGATGACGGGGTTTATTCTAATAATTCTCTTGGTCTTGATGGCGATTTTTGGTCCGTACATTAACGGATATACTTATTATGGACAAGATTTCGAGAAAAAGAATCTTAGCCCAAATAGCGAGCATTGGTTTGGAACGGATTCATCAGGAAGGGATCTATTTACGCGAGCTTGGTACGGTGCAAGGATATCCTTGTTCATTGGATTGATGGCAGCGCTGATCGACTTTTTAATTGGTGTCCTTTATGGCGGGATTTCTGCCATTCGCGGCGGACGCACGGATAATATCATGATGCGTTTCGCTGAGGTGATCTATGCGATTCCATACCTATTGATGGTTATCTTGATGATGGTCGTATTAAAACCTGGTATTCTGCCGATCATCATTGCGATGTCGATTACGGGGTGGATTCCGATGGCGCGACTGGTACGGGGCCAGGTTTTACAACTGAAAGAGAATGAATATATCCATGCTGCAACAATCTCTGGAGCCAATACGAGCTGGACTTTAAGAAAACACATGATTCCAAATACAATGGGACCGATCCTTGTCAATTTAACGTTGACTGTACCTACTGCCATTTTTGCCGAAGCTACACTTAGCTTTTTGGGACTGGGAGTTCCGGCACCTCAGGCAAGCTGGGGAACATTGACAAGTGATGCACTGGGAAGCATTCTGGTAGGGAATTTCTATCAACTGTTAATCCCGGCAATTTTGATTTCCTTAACGATGTTCGCTTTCAATGTGGTTGGTGACGGATTGCAGGATGCTTTAGATCCAAAACTACGGAAATAAATGAGTCCTAACATAATGATTTGATATTACTAGAATAGGAGGGACGATGATGGAGAACCTATTAGAAGTCAACGATTTACAAATCACCTTCCATACTTATGCAGGTAAAGTGCAAGCGGTTCGCGGTGTGAACTTTGGCGTGAAAAAGGGGGAAGCCGTTGCGATTGTTGGGGAGTCCGGATGCGGCAAAAGTGTTACAGCGAAATCTATCATGAGATTATTGGAAACACCCCCGGCAGAGTATGGAAAAGGGTCGATAAACTTTGGCGGTAAAGACCTTCTTAAAATGAGTGAAAAGGAAATGCAGAGGATTCGCGGGAATGAAATCAGCATGATTTTCCAGGATCCGATGACTTCGCTCAATCCAACGACAAAAATCGGCAGCCAGATCATGGAAGGCATTTTAAAGCATAATAAAAACATGTCCCGAAATGATGCATACGAACGGGCGTTGGAAACACTGAAACTAGTAGGTATCCCACAGCCGGAAAAAAGAATGCAGCAATATCCGCATGAGTTTTCAGGTGGTATGCGCCAAAGGGCAATGATAGCGATGGCCCTTGCTTGCGAACCGAAATTGCTGATTGCCGATGAACCTACAACTGCATTGGATGTAACGATACAAGCGCAAATATTGGAACTGATGAAAGATATCCAACGAAGAATGGATACTTCCATCATTTTAATCACTCATGATTTAGGTGTGGTTGCGGAAACTTGTGAACGGGTAGTCGTCATGTATGCAGGCAAGGTTGTGGAGACGGGTACGGTAGATGCTATATTTTCAAACCCGCAGCATCCTTATACAAGAGGTCTGCTTAAAACGGTGCCAAGGCTGGATATGGAAAAAACGGCTCCGTTGGTTCCGATTATCGGATCACCACCGGATTTATTGGATCCGCCAAAAGGATGCCCATTTTACCCAAGATGTGAATCAGCAATGAAAGTGTGCAAAGACCATGATCCGGAGCTTGAAGTAGTGGAAGAAGGTCAGACAGCCGCATGCTGGCTGCACCACCCGATGGCCAAGTCAGCGCAGGTACAAGCACCGACTAATGTATAAAGGAGGAGAACCAATGGTTTCACTGAAAAATAAGGCCTTAAAAGAAAAGACATACAACGAAAATTCTCCTCTTGTTGAAATAAAGAATCTGAAGAAGCATTTTCCTATCGGTTCTCAATCGCTGAAAGCGGTAGATGGTTTGGATCTCAAAATCTATCCAGGGGAAACTGTCGGTCTTGTTGGGGAAAGCGGTTGCGGTAAGTCGACTGCAGGTCGTACAATCACTCGATTATATGAACCGACAGATGGAGAAGTTCTTTTTCAGGGGAAAAATATTTTCGATTACAAACCCGGGGAAATGTCACATATCCGCCGTGAAATACAAATGATTTTCCAAGATCCTTACGCATCCTTGAACCCAAGGATGAAGGTGGAGGAATTGATTGGGGAACCACTTGCCATTCATGGGATATCAAAAGGTAAAGAGCGAAGAAAACGGGTGGAAGACCTGTTAAAGCTGGTTGGTTTAAGTCCGGAACATATCACTCGTTTTCCGCATGAATTCAGTGGCGGACAACGCCAGCGTATTGGAATTGCAAGGGCCTTGGCTTTAAATCCTAAATTCATCGTTTGTGATGAACCAATCTCTGCCTTGGATGTTTCGATACAGGCCCAAGTGGTCAACTTATTAAAAGAACTGCAAAAAGAAATGGGATTGACTTATTTATTCATCGCGCATGATTTATCGATGGTCAAGTATATTTCAGATCGTATTTTAGTCATGTACCTTGGAAGAATGATGGAACTTTCGGATAGTGATTCTTTAACGAAAGATCCGCTACACCCATACACACAGGCCTTGCTATCCGCAGTGCCGATACCAGACCCGACTATTAAACGGGAAAGGATCGTCCTTAAAGGCGATGTACCAAGTCCGATCAATCCGCCGAGCGGCTGTGTATTTCGGACGCGCTGCCCTAAGGCGATGGAGATATGCTCCAGTGCTGTACCTGAATGGAAAGAACAAAAACCAGGACATTTCGTTGCTTGTCATTTATATTGGTAAACAAAAAAACCAGTTGCATTTGCGACTGGTCTTTTTTTACACATTTATGTAAAATATTTTTAGAATAGAAACGATTATCAAATTATTTATCAGCATGTCAAAATAAAAAACTAGGAATCTGAAAATAAAACATATAAAATGTAATTATATGTAAATATAAAATTCTGTTGAATGTTTCAATTTGTGAGAGAAGGAGGGACTGTTATTGTATTCCACGATAACTAGTGAGATTGTCGATCGTGTCATGATTGTTACTCTTAATCGTCCAGAGAGAATGAATGCTTTCAATGAAAAGATGTGTGAGGAGATGATTCGCGCTTTTAATGAAGCGGATGAAAATGATGAAGTAAGAGCCGTCATATTAACTGGCGCTGGGGATGCTTTTTGTGCTGGAATGGATTTGGAAAAAGGTGCAGAAACGTTTATGGATCACACTCCTTTGGTTGAATATCGCGATGCAGGAGGAATGTTGTCATTACGGATTTTTGAGATGAAGAAACCTATGATAGCTGCCATTAATGGAGCGGCAGTCGGGATTGGGATAACAATGACTTTGCCCATGGACATTAGAATTGCTTCAACAGATGCAAAGATGGGTTTTGTATTTGCAAGGCGGGGGATAACGATGGAGGCATGCAGCGGCTGGTTCTTGCCTAGACTTGTTGGAATGGGCAAAGCTTCCGAATGGATTTTTACCGGCAGGATGATTACGGCCAGTGAAGCATATGAGGGAAGGCTGGTAAACAAGATCGTCGAGCCAGAAGAATTGATGTCTGCAGCAATGGAGATTGCGACAGACATTGCGGAAAATACATCTTCCGTCTCTGTGACGCTATCCCGGCAGTTAATGTGGTCCATGCTCGGTGCGAACCATCCTGTTGAATCACACAAAATAGAATCGAAAATGATTCATTGGACCGGAAAACAAGCTGATGCACTAGAAGGAATCGAAGCTTTTCTCGAAAAAAGGAAAGCAGATTTCAAAATGAAAAGCAGCACGGATATGCCTCCGTTTTATCCGTGGGGAACGGATCGAACATATGAAGCGGATAAGAAATGAATGAATGGTAAAGTCGATATCGAGGGCTTCGGAAGTGCTTGATAATTTTTACTTTTCGGATAAATTAGGGTTTCTTTTCTTAGTGTGTTATACTAGGTTTACCATTTACTAAACTTGTTTCATGTTCCCTATTCCCTGTGAATAGGGTTTTTTTATGATTGTTTTTTTGATCAAAAAAAACAGACCCTACAAGTAGGGTCCGTTATATATTGTATTTAAAATTATGCTTTTTGAACGTTAGTAGCTTGGGGTCCACGTTGACCTTGCTCAACTTCAAAAGTAACTTCTTGACCTTCGTCTAATGATTTGAATCCTTCGCTTTGGATAGCTGAGAAATGTACGAATACATCGTCTCCGTTTTCGCGTTCGATGAAGCCAAATCCTTTTTCTGCGTTAAACCATTTTACTTTACCTTGTTCCATTGTTGTTGCCTCCTAGTGTGAATCCACACATTGTGTTACTACCCTTGCTCAATCATTAGACGAAAAGTTTTTCACTTATCAATCTTCCCGAACAAAAATAATTCTTTTTAAATATAACAGATAATGTCGGAATCTGCAAGCTAACAAGGAAAGATTATTAATGTATACAGAAAATGAACAATTCTTAATACCCTTTTTTGTAATCAAGTAAATTTGTTGAAGGTGTTTTACCATTTACATAGTCCTTTAAATTCGGCATGAAAATATCCTGAATTAGCCTTTGGTCGTAAAATTCCGTATTTCCGGATGTGTGCGGCGTGATGATTACGTTGTTCAACTCCCATAAAGGGCTATTCTCAGGAAGTGGCTCCGTTTCAAACACATCAAGACCAGCACCTGCAATATCTTTGTCCTTAAGTGCTTGAATCAATTCGTTTTGAATGACCAGGTTTCCCCTTCCTATATTAATGAAAAATGCGGAGCGCTTCATTAACTTGAATTCGTTTTTACCGAACATATTCCTTGTTTCTGGGGTCAATGGTAATGTCACGACAATATAATCACACTTAGGAAGAAGATCAATCAATTGTTTTTGTGTGAACATCTCATCTACGAATTCTTCTGATTCACCGGAATGGCGCATCCCTAATACGGTCATGCCAAAAGCCTTGGCAATTTTGGCGGTTTCCTTTCCGATTTTCCCGACACCGATGATTCCTATGGTCTTTTCATGAATTTCTTGCTTCATATGTGCGTGATGCCAGGTCTTTGTCTGCTGTTGCTTAATATATGTATCTATTTTTCTTGTTAAGGCAAGCATTAATGCGAAAATAGTCTCTGAAATGGGATACGCATGAACGCCGTTTGCAGTTGTAATCTGAACATTCTTTTGTTCTAAATTTTCCAGGGGTAAAGCATTCACTCCTGCGCTCCATGTCTGGATCCATTTAACATCGCTTGCAGCAATCGATACAGACATTTCCGCTTTCCAGCCTGCGATCACTTCTGCATCGGCAATATGATCTCTCCATTTTTCCGGAGATCTCCCAGTGATAACAGTCCACTCGGGAATCAATTCTTGGATCTTCTGTAATAAGATTTCATTCAAATTTTGGCTTATTATGAGTTTTCTTTTTGGCATAATTACCCTCCTGGATATTTTTTCTGAATTATACGTAAGTTTCGATAATATTTCAATTGGGAAGGCGATTGCTTACCAATCTTGCTATAATACTAATAATCAATGGAATGGGGTGTAATCATGAACGTGAAAGAGATATATGGACAGCTGCCTGCCCTGGAATCAAAACGATTGATCATGAGGAAAGTCACCATGAATGATGCCGAAGACATGTTCGCTTATGCATCCAACAATGAAGTTTCCCGTTACGTCACATGGGAAGCCCATCGTTCCCTAAGTGATACAAAAGATTTTATCCGATTTATCCTTCAAAATTATGAGGATAAGAAAATCGCTCCATGGGGCATAGAACACAAGGAAAGCGGTAAGTTGATTGGCACCATTGATTTTGTTTCATGGCAGGTTGACCATCATAGTGCGGAAATAGGGTATGTGCTTGCACCAGAATATTGGGGGAGTGGCTTGATGACGGAGGCAGCCCAAAAGATAATCGCCTTTGGCTTCGAAAATATGAATCTAGTTCGAATACAAGCAAGGTGCTTCGTTGAAAATTCAGGTTCAGAGCGAGTCATGCAAAAGGCTGGTATGTCTTTTGAGGGAATCATAAGAAAAGGAATGTTCGTCAAGGGGAAGCATCAAGACCTAAAGCTATATTCCATTATAAAATGATGGCTGCGAAGTCAGCTGATTAAAGGGAAAGTAATAAGAAAAATATACATTGTTTGCGAAGCGTGAATTTCTGTTGTTGATTATGATGGATATGGGAAAGCCAAAAACAAACAATATGTGCAAATATTGAATCAAAAACTATACAAAACGTCTAATGTAAAAAGTCGTTTTGAAAAATATAATGAAACTATGAAATCGTGTTGAAATGGAGGGTTTATTTAATGACAGTTATCAATGAAGTAGAAACGTTGAAAAATTATATCGGTGGCAAATGGGTTGATTCCACAACTTCGAAACATGAACAAGTGCCTAACCCGGCAACAGGAGAAGCATTGGCAATCGTACCCCTTTCAACTAAGGAAGATGTAAACCAAGCGGTGGAGGTTGCTAAAAAGGCGTATAAAGAATGGAAAAAGGTCGCCGTTCCAAAAAGAGCTCGCTTCTTATTCCGTTACCAGCAATTACTGATTGAACACTGGGATGAGCTTGCAAAGCTGGTCACTATCGAAAACGGAAAAAGCTATACAGAAGCATATGGTGAGGTTCAGCGCGGGATTGAATGCGTGGAGTTCGCAGCAGGTGCCCCTACCTTGATGATGGGAAGTCAGCTTCCTGATATTTCCCCAGGCATTGAATCTGGCATGTATCGTTATCCAATGGGTGTCGTTGCCGGGATTACGCCGTTTAATTTCCCGATGATGGTGCCATGTTGGATGTTCCCGCTGGCAATAGCTTGTGGAAATACGTTTATCTTAAAACCTTCAGAACGGACACCGCTTTTGGCCAACCGTCTCGTGGAATTATTGACAGAAGCCGGTGTTCCGGATGGTGTTGTCAATATTGTCCATGGTGCCCACGATGTCGTGAATGGGATTTTGGAACATGAAGACATTAAAGCGGTATCATTTGTGGGATCCCAGCCTGTCGCAGAGTATGTATACAAAACGGCAGCTGCCAATAAAAAACGTGTCCAGGCTTTATCGGGTGCGAAAAATCATTCGATCGTCATGCCTGATGCAGATTTGGATAATGCCGTAACGAACATAACGAATGCAGCTTTCGGATCTGCAGGCGAGCGCTGCATGGCTGCATCAGTGGTTGTTGCGGTGGGAGAAGTGGGAGATACGCTCGTTGAGAAATTAAAGGCTGCAGCGGATAACATCAAGATTGGAAATGGAATGGATAAGGACGTTTTCCTGGGACCTGTAATCCGTGATACTCATAAAAAAAGAACAGAACAATATATTGAAATCGGGGAAAAAGAAGGAGCTGTCCTCCTTCGTGATGGCAGGAATGAAGGCGATCAGGAAAAAGGCTATTACGTTGGACCGACATTATTTGATCATGTAAAAACAAACATGAAAATATGGAGTGATGAAATTTTTGCTCCTGTCTTATCCATAGTACGAGTTAATACTCTTGAAGAAGCAATTGAATTGACCAATCAATCCGAATTTGCCAATGGTGCCTGCCTCTATACGGATAGTGCAAAAGCCATCCGGGAATTTCGCGAAGAAATTGATGCAGGGATGCTTGGCATTAACCTTGGGGTACCCGCGCCAATGGCATTCTTTCCATTTTCCGGATATAAAAGTTCGTTTTATGGGGACCTTCATGCCAATGGGAAAGACGGCGTGGAATTTTACACCAGAAAGAAAATGTTAACGGCAAGATACTGATAGGAAAAAGGGGGTCGGCGCAATTTGTGGTCGGCCTTCCTTTATACATTATTTTAGGAGGAGTGTAGCTTATGCAGGTTGAAAAACAGGGTCAGGATCTTAAAGCGATGGATGGTAAGTATGTGTGGCATCATATGAAAGGGGCTGAACCCACCCCTGGTGCAATGGTGATTAAAAACGGTCAAGGAGCATGGATTACGGATGTTGATGGGAATCGCTTCCTGGATGGGATGTCTGGTTTATGGTGTGTCAACGTCGGTTATGGCCGCACGGAACTGGCTGAAGCAGCTTACGAGCAGCTGAAGGAACTTCCATATGCCCCTTTAACGAATAGCCACATCCCGGCTATTAAGCTAGCGGAGAAATTAAATGAATGGCTTGGTGGGGATTATGTGATTTTCTTCTCTAACAGCGGTTCAGAAGCCAATGAGGCGGCCTTTAAAATTGCGCGGCAGTATCATCAGCAAAAGGGTGAACATGGACGCTATAAATTCATTTCGCGTTATCGCGGCTATCATGGCAATTCAATGGGGGCCCTGTCAGCTACCGGGCAGGCACAGCGGAAATATAAATACGAACCTCTCGCCCCAGGGTTTCTTCATGTATCACCGCCAGATTCTTACCGAAATCCAGAGGATGAAAGCGGTGAAAAAAGTGCAGCGGAAATTGAACGTACCATTACATGGGAGCTGAGAGAAACGGTGGCTGCGGTCATCATGGAACCAATCATCACCGGGGGCGGAATTTTGATGCCGCCCGATGGATATATGAAACGTGTCAAAGAAATTTGTGAGAAAAATGGTGTCCTTCTCATTTCGGATGAGGTCATTTGCGGGTTCGGCCGTACTGGTAAGAAATTCGGATTTATGAACTATGATGTAAAACCAGACATCGTAACAATGGCTAAAGGAATCACGAGCGCTTATTTGCCATTATCAGCTACTGCCGTCAAACGTGAAATTTATGAAGCGTATATTGGCTCAGACGTTTATGACCGCTTTCGGCATGTAAATACATTTGGCGGCAATCCTGCTGCCTGTGCCGTCGCTTTGAAGAATATTGAAATATATGAAAATGAAAAACTAATAGAACGGTCCAAGGAGTTAGGGCTACGCTTTCTGCAAGAGTTTGAAGAAATCAAATTTCATCCCAATGTTGGGGATGTACGCGGGAAAGGTTTGTTGGTAGGCATTGAACTAGTGGAAGATAAACTGACAAAACAGCCGATCGAACTTTCCAAAATCAATAAAGTCATTGCTTCATGCAAAGAAAAGGGGCTGATCATAGGGAAAAATGGCGATACAGTAGCAGGTTTCAATAATATCCTGACTCTTGCTCCCCCGCTTAGTATAACTGAAGAGGATTTCGCATTCATCATAGCGACGGTAAAGCGAACGTTAGCTGAACTATGAAAATAAAATAAAAAAACAGAATATTCAACAATTTTACGCGTGTGCCTGTTGATACACATAACTTGCTTTTTAAATGAGGCTGATACGTCAGTTTTAGCGCCGTTCGGAACTTTGAACGGTGCTTTTGTCTATGATCAAGGAAGAATAAGAGGTAAAGGAATCTAATAGAAATTATAGGCGATATTTTGGAATCGTTTTCCTTGCTTAGTTATAGCGGATGTTCGAAAATGGAATGATAAGGAGTAGTGATAGAATATCTAAATTATCCGGCAGAAGAGGTGAGGGACATGAATAATGAAGATATAACAAAAAAATTAACATTACATATCCCTGAAATTTTAGGGAGTGGGAATTTTTCAAAGTATGCTGTATTGGTACCGCTAATAGAGAAAGAAGGTGGAATTCATGTTCTTTTCGAAGAGCGTTCACACAAACTGAGGAGGCAGCCGGGGGATATATGTTTTCCGGGCGGGAAAATAGACAAGCTGGATCATGATGAACAGGCTGCTGCCCTAAGGGAAACATATGAGGAACTTAATTTGCGAAAAGAAGATATCGAAAACGTCTTTCCAATCGATTATTTGGTATCTCCATTCGGGATGATTGTCTATCCTTATGCAGGATTTGTTCGTAACCATCAACGGATAATACCTAATCCAGCTGAGGTAGAAACCATTTTTACGGTCCCGCTTTCCTTTTTCATGGAAAAACCGCCAGAAATTTATCATGTGGAATATAAAGTGGAACCGCATGCAAACTTCCCCCATGATTTAGTCGTTGGCGGGGAGAATTATAAATGGCAGCCAAAACAGATGGAAGAGTATTTTTACTTATATAATGGTCGGGTAATCTGGGGAATGACAGCGAAAATCCTTACCCATTTTATTGAAATTCTTCGTTAGACCCTTCTAAAGCACCTTTTTTTTTCGGTCTATTTCTATTAAACTTTAATTATGGTAAAAGTTAGGTTTTTAATAGAAGCGGGGGGATGAGTGGATGAAGTATAGTTTTGAAGTACTTGAAAAAGAACGGGAAATGGCAATGGCTGCACTAGTCAACTTTAATGAAAACCGCGAATACTATGATGAAACCAAAGATCAGGAACTTAAGCTGGCATACTACAAAGATGGTTCCTTGGACCGGGAAGGATTGAAGGACCTACTTGTGGCAACCCATAAAAACCAGCTGAACTACTCACCGCATCGTCATGTTTACCCATGGGTGGACTTACAGGAAGATGGCCAGCTAAAAAGTCTGTATTCCGGTAAAGGGATGGATCCTGCACAAGTGATTGAGGAAGATATCCGTATACTGGAAGTGTTGTCAAGAGGTATTGAATCAACAAATTCGGAGAATATTCTCGTTAATTGTGAACATGTAGTACCTCAATCATGGTTCGATAAAAAAGAACCGATGAGGGGGGATTTGCATCATCTGTTCGCCTGTGAACCAACGTGTAATAGCAGCCGGAGTAACTATCCATACCATGATTTTGAGGATTATATCCCTGAAAGATCGGCTGCCGGTATAAAAGCGGGTTGCGGGAAATCAGACGAAAGTAAATTCGAGCCCGAATACGGAAAAGGGATCGTGGCGAGGGCAACTTTGTATTTTTTACTCAGATATGAGGGAATCATCGATAGCGGCAAAATCGACCTGGCACTGCTTTTGGAATGGCATCGGCTTTTTCCCGTCAGCACTTATGAAAAACATAGAAACCTCGCTATACATGAAATGCAGGGTAATCGTAACCCATATATAGATTTTCCCGAAATGGCAGAGAATTGGAATTAAAGTAGGGCATAAAAAAGAGGATTGAAGCTGCAGTTAAAGCTTCAATCCTCTTTTATTATGAATTATAAGAATTTAACGCAAACAGGGAAGGGAACTTGAACATCCTTTTGCAATAATGTTAATTTTCCGTCATGCTCATTCCGGGCATATAGTGTCAAGTTTCCTGATTGTTCATTAGAAGCGATCAGAAATTTTCCGCTAGGGTCCAATGAAAAATCACGCGGCCAATGTCCTTCGGTGGAAACCAGCTGCACGAATGCCAGTTTGCCTGTTTCTTGATTGATTTCGTAAACGGCAATACTATCATGTCCGCGGTTTGCGGCATATATGAATCGCCCGTCATCAGAAATATGAATGGCGCTTCCTTGGTTATTTTCCTTGAAATCTTCCGGGACGGTCCGTACCGTTTGCAATTCAGAAAAACTACCGGTTTGACTATCGAAGCTCAAAACAATCACTTCTGGTACAAGTTCTGCCATGACATAAGCAAATTTACCGTTTGGGTGGAAGGTCAGATGCCGTGGTCCGCTGCCGGGAGCAACAGATAAGCTGTTTACTTCTTCCAAAACCCCATTATGTATTTTATAGGTTATTACTTTATCTATTCCGAGGTCGACAACAGCAATGAACCTTTCATCCGGCGTGAAACCAGCGAAGTGAGTGTGTGCTTTTTCCTGACGTTCTTCATTCGGTCCATGCCCTTCATGTTGAACAGTTGATGATACAGGCAAAGGTGTCGCATCGTCATGAAGCGGATATGATTCAATCACGCCTTCTCCATAACTGGAAGTGACCAAAACCTGTTTCTTGCTGTCGACACTTATATGGCAGGAAGAGCCATTTGGTGTAAGTTGTTTGCCTAAGAAGGTAAGCTCACCTGAATCTTCATTAATCGAATAGGCTGAAACTCCACCGCTACCCGCTTCTTTTAAAATGGCGTAGAGATTCTTTTTGTCCTGGCTGATGGCGACATAAGTCGGATCGGTCAATTCTGCTGCAAGAACCGGTGTGCTGAGCTTTCCTTCTGCTGTATCTAAAGTAAATCGGTAAATACCTTCGCTGTTTCCTTTTGTGTAAGTGCCTATGTATCCAATGATGTTCTGTTGATCATGTTTTGCCATATTTATCTCCTCCAAGAAAGAATTGTGTTTATTTTTATTTTAACATAGATGATGCGCATATATCCTTTTCCCATTTTATGTTGAGTCGGAACCTTTTTCTTTTAGAATTTTTTTGGGTGATAAGAAAAAAACCCGCCTAGCGGGTTAATTTAAATCGACTGGCTTTGATGCTTCGATGGGTATATGCCTAAACTCAGAAACGGAAAATAAACCCTGATCCGTCAGTTTGATTTCAGGGATGACTGGTAGCGCCAAGAAGGCAAGTGTAAGAAAAGGGTTGAAATGCCTGTTAGCACCGAGTTTCAATAAGGCTTCATCGATGTGCTTCAATGAATGGACCACATCCATATAATTGCATTCACTCATCAATCCAGCTATTGGAAGGGGAAGGGAAGCTAGTATTTCCCCATTTTGGATTACAGTCAATCCACCCTGCATTTTTTTGATTTCCTTAGCTGCCAGAAGCATATCCTGGTCATTCGTTCCGGCAATGATCAAATTATGTGAATCATGAGCTACTGTCGTGGCAATGGCTCCTGATTTCAACCCGAGCCCTTTGACGATTCCCAGGCCCACTTGTTTGGTCATATGATGCCGTTCAATAACAGCAAGTTTTAGATGATCAACATGTTCGGAGAACTGAAATAGACCATCATGATTAAGTGTGACCGGTTCAATCGAATGCTTTGTAATCAAGCTGTTTGGAGTTATCTCAATAATATTAGCGAACTCATTTTTAATAGGTATCGCGAAATAATCTCCGGTTATTTCATGAAATTGAACAGAGTGCTTCAACCCGTCGGTAATAACCTGTTTCTCATCAGCTGGATAGTTAAGCAATCGATTATTTTGTACCATAAGCTTTCCATCTTTGAAGACCGAATGGAGGATGACTGAATCAAGATCATCCAGTAGTAGGAAGTCTGCCTTGTATCCAGGTGCAATTGCACCATGTTCCTTTAATCCAAAGCATTCTGCTGCATTAATGGTCGCCATTTGAATGGCGGTAATTGGCGGGACACCTGTTTCTATGGAAAGTCGAACGTTGTGATCGATACTTCCTTCAGAAACTATATCATCTAGGTGCCGGTCATCGGTGACGAATAAACAACGGCGGGAGTTCTTCTCATTAATAACTGGAATCAGGTTAATTAAGTCTTTGGCGACGGTGCCTTCCCTGATCATAAGATACATTCCTTTACGCAGTCTTTCTTTTGCCTCTTCCGCTGTAGTGCATTCATGATCTGTTTTAATGCCTGCACTTAGATAAACATCGAGCTGTTGTTCAGATAATCCAGCTGCATGACCATCGATGCTTTTGCCCAGTCTGTTTGCATCGTATATTTTTTGCAGCATATCCTCATCTGTATGTGAAACGGCAGGGAAATTCATTACTTCGGCTAATCCAAGCACTCTCGGGTTTTGATAAAAGGAAATTAAATCTTCACTTCTTAAGACAGCACCAGAATGTTCAAACTCCGTAGCAGGTACACAAGAGGGCATCATGAAGTAAAAATCAAAAGGAAGTTGATCGGATTGTTCAATCATATATTCCATGCCCTTCTTGCCAGAAACATTGGCAATTTCATGAGGATCTGCAACGATGCAGGTCACACCATGTAAAAGGAGGATTTTTGCAAGTTCATAAGGCCTGACCATCGATGATTCTATATGAACATGGCCATCAATGAAGGAAGGGCATACGAATTTTCCTGAAGCATCGATTTCCGAAGTACCCTCATAATGCCCAATTCCAGCAAAATAACCATCGGTGATCGCAATGTCGCCAGTATAGATATCACCATTGAATACATCTATGATTTGCCCGTTCTTAATGACGCAATCTGCAGGTGTTCTTCCTGATGCAACGTCAATTCTCCTTTTAAGCAAGTTTTTTTTCATATTCGTAACCCCTTTGGCCATATATAACCGGTTAATATTTCACTTTTTCCGTATTGGTTTCCCATGTTCGGAATGGTAAATCGTGGTCATTAAAAGACAATTGTTTCATTTTAATTGTACGGTTTTCCATTGGCAAGGCAAGTTCTTGGTAGATAAAGTGATCATCAAAGCCAATAACTGCAGCGTCTTCTTTAGTGCATGCGTAATAAATGGCTTTTGGACGTGCCCAATAAATAGCACCGATGCACATGGGGCATGGCTCGCAGCTAGTGTAAACTTCACAATCTGTAAGCTGGAAGCTGTCGAGATTCCTGCATGCATCACGAATCGCCTGTACTTCGGCGTGCGCTGTAGGATCGTTGGCCGTTGTCACATTATTACATCCTCTGCCTACGACTTTGCCATCTTTTACGATAATAGCACCAAAAGGACCTCCGTTCTTCGCCAATACATTTTCATTTGCAAGTCGAACGGCCATTTCCATGAATTTTACATCCACTAAAAAACACCCCTTCATATATTAATAACCCAAAAGTGTTAATGTTACGTTTATTAACGTAAATATAATAAACAATATACCATATGTCTGGGGAAATGGAATATTATTTTCTGAAAATAAGGAAAATTCAGTTCGTATTAAAATATATGAACTGCAAACAAATTGGTTTAAAAGAATTTTTACAAATAGTAATAAAACTGATATTGTTAGAAGAAAATCATTGAGATTATGAAGGTGAAGTGCATGGGGTTTTTGGGAGTTCTTTTACCGATATTCGGTATTTTTGTTTTAGGGTTCATCGGTCAGAAAAAGTTTAATCTTGATACAAAATCGATTTCCACGATGGCATTATATTTAATGTCACCTTTTCTCGTGTTCCGGACTTTTTATTCCGCAGAATTTACGATTAATTATTTTTACCTGTTCTTATTCACGATAGTACTTTGCCTTTCTCTCATACTGGTAGTCTACATCATATCTTATTTTCGCAATTATACAGTCACTGAGACAAGCGGCATGATATTGGCATCTGCATTCATGAATAACGGAAATTACGGAACACCCGTCATTTTCCTGTTATTCGGAGCCGCAGGACTCGATTATGCAATCATCCTTATGGTGGGACAGCAGTTAGTGATGTGCACGATCGGCATTTATTTCGCAGCAAAGGGCAGCCCGGAAGGTAACGGAGTTCAAACAGCGATTAAAGCGGTATGTCGAATGCCAATTGTTTATGGAGCCATTGCCGGTATAATATTTCAGTTCGGTAACGTACCTTTAAGCAATTCGGTCATGGAAGCTATTAACCTTGTTGCAAATGCAGCGATCCCCACAATAATGATTACACTGGGAATGCAGCTGGCCAACATTTCCCTGAAAAAAATAGCCTATCGGAAGCTATCAGTTTCGCTGCTACTTAAACTTGCCGTGTCACCTGCCATTGCCTTCCTGCTATCTCTTGCCCTGCCAGTGGGTGATATGGTCAGGCATATCATGATCATCGTAGCTGCAATGCCAACGGCGGCCAACACTACGATGTATGCGCTCCAATTCAACACGGAGCCTGAATTCGTATCAAGTGCTACGTTCATAAGTACATCATTAAGCCTTATTACGCTTCCAATCATATTTTTCTTTGTATTATAGGAGATTATGATTCTAATTATGTGGGCAAACTTATTATATACAAGAAGCGGAAGCATCCTGGTAATTAAAAGAGGGATCCGGATGGATTACCTTTGACCTCGCGGTTAGTGAACGACTTGTGGACTTGGATTTAGGTGTCCAAACATTTTCATTTAAAATTAAAGGGCAAGCTTGTTAAACTGGCGTTTACTTTTTTAATGCCTGTATTTGATTGGAGGGGTTTTATGTTCCAGACTAAAATTAAACTGACTAATACTGGAAAGATTGATGCCATTTTAAAGGGAATCGTTCTGAAAACCTATGAAGAATCACTGGAAGAAAAACTCTTACTATGCATGGAGTGCGGTGATGTCGATTTTTATATCGCGTATTCAAATAATGAGGAACTTCAGGATGCGATAAATGAAAACTTTGAAATTGATGAATATGGCGAAATCGTGAAAATAGATGAACATCAGGAACTTATGGATGATTTATACGATTATTTCTTGATCATACATAAGGAAAGTGATTTGTTTGATTTTTTTTCAGCAGGTCCATATACCCACAATGGGAAAACCCGTGAATCGGATACGGATATGCTGGCGCCAAGGGGTTTATATTCAGCCCCATTTAAAGACGCGATAAAGGAATGATGAAAAAGACAGCGATAGCTGTCTTTTTGTATTTTTAAGAGCTTATTAAGCCTTCGGGAAATAAATGTATTTTTACAAAAAGAGGGAATTTTTTTATGGGATATCAGTTTAAATTTATCAGTTTTATGAAATATAGCAATAATATCATGAAATATAATATCATTTTAACAATTTAAAGTTTATATGGTAATTTTAAGAAATATTATATATAATAAAAATGTGAATATTGAATATATTATTTGAATTACTAGTTTAAAATAACAATAAAAATGGACTTTTCACAATGAATTATGAAATATTGGGAAATAATTTTTGCAGAAAGGATTATACATAAGATTTGTTTCGAGTTAAGAGAGTGATATATTACGCTTTTAGAATTCTGATTATTATAAATTTTCAGTTTTAGACAGGGGGCTAATTATGATAGTTTTTGACCGAGTGAACAAGTATTATGGCGATTTCCATGTATTGAAAGAAATTGACCTAACAATCAAAAAAGGGGAAGTGGTAGTGGTCATCGGACCTTCCGGATCAGGAAAAAGTACACTGCTCCGATGCATTAATCGTCTAGAGACCATTTCGCAAGGATCCCTTTCAATAAATGGGTTAAATGTAGCGGATAAAAAGACGGACATAAACAAACTCCGTCGGAATATCGGTATGGTTTTCCAGCATTTTCACTTGTATCCCCATAAAACCGTGCTTGAGAATATCATGCTTGCTCCAAGGAAAGTCCTGGGACAATCCGAAGAGGAAGCGAAAAAGATTGCACTGAAGTATTTGGACAAAGTGGGGATTGGAGATAAAGCAAATTCATTTCCTTCCCAGCTTTCAGGTGGACAGCAGCAACGGGTAGCTATTGCCAGAGGTTTGGCAATGGGACCGGAAATCATGCTTTTTGATGAACCTACCTCAGCCTTGGATCCGGAAATGATTGGCGAGGTACTGGATGTAATGAAAGCACTTGCCCATGAAGGAATGACGATGGTAGTGGTCACGCACGAAATGGGATTTGCCCGTGAAGTGGCGGATCGAATCGTATTCATGGACGAAGGCAGTGTTTTAGAAGAGGCAACACCGGCTGAGTTTTACGCCAATCCTCGTGAAGAGAGGGCTCGTTTATTCCTTAGCCGTATATTAAATCATTAAATAAAAAACAGGGGTGAATTACATGTTGAAGAAAAAGAAATGGTTAAAATTATCTTTGCTATCATTACTGGCTGTCATTTTATTAGCTGGATGCGGCGGGGGGAACGATTCAGACAAAGCTGAAGAGGGTGGAGGCAAAGACAAAGAAAAAGATGTTCTCGCACAAGTGAAGGAAAAGGATAAGATCGTTTTTGGGGTGAAAAATGATACAAGACTATTCGGTTTGAAGAATCCTAGTACTGGAGAGGTTGAAGGCTTTGATATTGATATTGCCAAAGCTCTTGCAGCAGAAATCCTTGGTGATGAGACTAAAGTTGAATTTAAAGAAGTGACTTCTAAAACCAGGATGGCCTTATTGAATAATGGTGATATCGATGCGATTGTAGCGACCATGACAATCACGGAAGATCGTAAAAAAGAAGTAGACTTCACAGATGTTTATTTCGACGCAGGACAATCTTTGTTAGTTAAAAAGGGCAGCGATATCAAGGGTATTGATAGTTTAAAAGGGAAAAAGGTATTGGCTGTCAAAGGCTCTACTTCTTCCATAAATATCCGTGAAAAAGCTCCTGAAGCACAAGTGCTTGAATTTGAAAACTATTCCGAAGCGTTCGCTGCACTTAAATCCGGACAAGGGGATGCATTGACAACGGATGATTCCATCCTTTATGGAATGGCAGATGAAGATCCGAGTTATGAGCTTGTTGGCGGTACATTTACGGAAGAACCTTATGGTATTGCCGTGAAAAAAGGAAATGCTGAATTTGTTGAAGAGTTGAATAAAGCCCTTAAGTCTCTTAAAGATTCAGGCAAGTACGATGAAATCCATGATAAATGGATTAAACATTAAACATTTTAGCAAATGGATATGGGAAGCTGACCTTAAATAACATTTGTCTGTGAGGATGAGCGTTTTGCTCATCCTTACTAGTTAAAGGAGTGTATGCCGTGCTTGATTTCTCCATTTTAACAGAGAATCTGGATATGTATTTATTAGGCTTTAAAAATACGATCATGTCGAGTTTGGTCGCGTTGATAGCGAGTTTGATTCTTGGGGTGCTAATTGCCATCATGCGGATTGCACCATTAAAGCCACTAAACTGGCTGGGTACCGCCTATGTTGAGTTCATTCGGAACATCCCGTTATTGATCATTACCTTTTTCTTCTTTCTCGGTCTTAAACTAAGCGGGCTATACGCAGGTACATTAGCCTTGACCATTTACACTTCATCTTTCATAGCTGAGGCAATTCGAGCAGGCATACTTTCTGTGCCAAAGGGTCAAATGGAAGCTGCCCGTTCATCAGGTCTGACTTATGGACAGGCAATGAGGCTCGTCATTCTGCCGCAGGCCGTTAAAATAGTCATTCCTCCTTTAGGAAACCAATTTATCAATCTAGTAAAGAATTCTTCCATTTTGGCCGTTGTTGCAGGACTCGATCTTATGTACCACGGGGACTTGATTTCTTCAAGGACATTTGTCGTGTTTGATGTGTACATTTTCGTGGCAGCGTTTTACTTAATTCTTACCATTCCTTTAAGTTTTGGCGTTGGTTATTTGGAAAAACGTCTGGCTAAGAGTAATTGAGGGAGGTATAAGATATGGATTTTGCAGGTGCCTATACACCAGATAATCTTAAGTTTTTATTAGAAGGATTTTGGGTAACGCTCCAGGTAGCTTTTATATCCATTATTCTAAGTTTCATTATTGGCGGTCTTGTAGGTATAATCCGATACGCAAAAGTGCCGGTGTTATCACAAATATTAGCTTTGATTGTAGAAACTGTACGTAATTTGCCTCTGTTATTAATCATATTTTTTACGTATTTTGCTTTGCCGGAGATACGGATTAAACTGGAAATCATTCCAGCAGCCATAGTTGCCTTGACAATTTTCGAGTCAGCCATGCTTTCTGAAGTCATTCGAAGTGGGCTAAAATCCATTGATAAAGGCCAAATGGAAGCTGCCCGTTCATCAGGTTTGAGCTATACACAGGCATTGATACATATTATTCTGCCCCAAGCGCTGCGCCGCATGGTTCCTCCTATTGTCAGCCAATTCATTTCTTTATTAAAGGACACCTCTTTAGCTGTTGTCATCTCTTTACCGGAGCTGACGCATCATGGTCAAATCATATATGGACAAAGTCAAAAGTATTTAATACCGATTTTGATCCTGGTGGCTCTCATGTATTTCATAGTTAACTATAGCCTTTCTTTGGTAGCCCAGAGACTTGAATTGAAACGAACCTAAAAAAACGACTCAGAAATGAGTCGTTTTCTATTTGTCTAGGAGATTCGGAAGTGTCTCACCCTCAACCTTGTTTTAAAACTTGTTTATACTCCATGATCCATACAGTCAGCGGAAAAGGAGCGGAGTTCTGAAATCGACTGGAATAATATTTAAGAAGCAACCGTAGGCTGGACTCATTCTAAACGAGTTTAAGACTAGGTTATCTTTCATGATTTTATAACTGTAATCCTTAATGGATGGAAGAAATTTGCGGCACTCCTGCCGAATAACTGGCTAGCCGAGACCCCACAGGCGCTTGTGCCGAGGAGGCTTGGCAGACAGTCAGCGGAAAAGGAGCGGAGTTCTGAAATCGACTGGAATAATATTTTAAGAAGCAACCGTAGGCTGGACTCATCCCAAACAAGTTGAAACTAAGTTATCCTTCATGGTTCTATACTGTAATCCTTAATGGATTGAAGAGATATACGACACTCCTGCCGAAATACTGGCTAGCCGAGACCCCGGAGACGTTTACTTTGACGCGGCTTGGCAGATAGCCGTCGGAAAGGGAGCGGACCTCTGGAATCAACTCGAATATTACATGATGAATGAGTACACAAAAAATGAATCTTTTGCTTTTAATAACCGTATATATAAAGGAAGAAAGAAGGTGGAATATATGTCGGAAATTAAAAGAAGCAATAGCAAAGCGATTGTATCATTGATCATGGGGGTATTATCCCTGTTTATTCCAATCATCGGCATCATATTAGGTATTTTAGGGTTAATATTTGCATCGAAGAGTAAACAAGAAATGAACCTTACTGGTGAATCTGGAAATGGTTTAGTGACAGCTGGAAAAGTGTGCAGCATTATAGGAATAATCTTGAATGTTCTCATGATTTTGATTTTCATGGTGTTTTTTTATTTCGTAGTCAATACGGACATATCAACCTATTGAATGTAAGTATTAACTTGACAAACAAAGAAAAGTAATTTAAACCTATATAAAATGGAAATTCATGTTATAATTATTATAAATATCTAAATATTGTATGAAGGGATGATATTTTGACCATTCAAATCTTTGAGTACCCAGCCGTATTCTATTATGAAAAGCACCCGTTGATTATCGACTCTTTTTCCGTTCAAGTTTGTTTCCCGGATTTTAGGCGAGAAGGAATTATTTCTTCCGTTAGCGGTAGGAATCGGGTAGATGCCTTAGCTTGTGCTCAAGAACTGTTGGAATCCATGGTCGAACATTTTATACACGATAAAAAAACAATCCCGGATGCAAGCGAAATGGAAAAGGTGAATCTGGATCGGGGAATTAATATATGTGAGGCTGCACCCTTCAGAATTGAAATAGAAAATATCACATATGAAAAATAAAAAAACCTTGCCGGTTAAAGGACAAGGTTTTTATTTTGGATTACTTGAATTTGTAACCCGGAATGTCAGACCAGTACATACATATTATTTTTTTAGTAAGCTGAAGTCGATAGTGATAATAGTGCCACTTCATAAAATATAAAAAAACCATCAATACCTGTAAAAGGAATGATGGTTTTTAGTTTCACTAAAAAATTCGCCATTTAATTATTTTTTATTTTTGGGGAAAGGATATTGCGTTCTTTATAACGAATATGTATAGTATAGGTAACATAGGTAAAAAGTATCAATAGTTATATATTTTGGAGGTGTGTGTGTGAAATATTATATAGCATCAGACGAAAAAAATTTGAAGCAAGTAAAATCATTGATCAAGAAATTGACTTCAAAAGGATTTACTTGTGTGAATGACATGAATTTAATTACGAATGATGAGAAAAACCAAATAACGGACGACATTGGAGAATATGAAAAAAAGGGGATAGAGGAAGCCGATTTCATGCTAATCTTCCTAACCGCAGGAAAAGGTAATCTATATGAGCTTGGCTATGCTTTATCTTTAAATAAGAAAATAATTGTATATTCGCCTGAGAAAGACAATTATCATATTAATAAAAAATCAATATTTCATAATCTGCCCGAGGTAACAATCTGCAGCGGGACCTTTTATAAGCTGGTTAAATTGATACATACGCTTTCTCCGGAAGGATCTGAACAAGATTCACTGCATCTTAAATAAATGTCAAATGTAAAATTTTAAGGATACCCTCTAATAAAATTTCTTTTGAACGAATTGTTTAAAGTATTAAAAATGAGGGTAAAGACCATTAAAAAAGGGAGAGGACTGTTTTGGCCATTATTGATATCGACCAATTATTGTTAGCCACTGAAGCGATAGCAGAAGAGTCAGTTCCATTCCATCTAGATACATTTGACATCGATCAACTTTTAGATAATACGGATAATTGGAATTGGTAAAGAAAAGCATGCCCATAGAGGATATGCTTTTTTTAAAGAGAACATAGCCTGATTACCTGTACGAAAATAATACAAGAAACCAGGCAGGTGGAGATATTTTAACGATTGGATAAAGTTAAAACCTGCGTCCTTTTACGAATCCTAAAATCACAAACATCGAAATGGTGCCGATAACAAAAATTGCTTTAATGGAATTCACTAGAATTTCATCGTACATTTGTATTACCTCCTTGTATGTAATGACAGTGCGATTATGATTAGCTGTTGATGTATAAATTATAACATAAAGTCAATATCTGTTGGTGGAAAATTAAAGACGATATGGGGAATAATGTATAGGGTGTACAGTTAAAATATAAAAAAGATATCCTCTAATCAGTGGATATCAGTGAGAAAATTATTTAAGTCCTAGTGCTTTTTTTGTTTTTGGTCCGACGATTCCATCAGAAGTAAGTTTTTTGGACTTTTGGAATTTCTTTACGGCTGTTTCGGTGTTTTTTCCAAATGACCCATCTACTCCTTTAGTGCTGTATCCAAGTTTAGTTAATCTTTTTTGCAGTTCGATAACTTGGGGGCCACTGCTTCCTTTCTTCAGGGTAGCGTTTGTATTTACCGGAAGGCTCACAGATCCGCTCACTTTAAATCCATTCGTGGCAGCTATGTTGGCAAATGATTTATTCGAACTGGCAATCAATACTACAGTATTCATTCTCACCCTATCGTAAAGCCATTGTACATCATTGTTATACATACGAATACAACCGGCACTTATATATTTCCCGATGGTTGTAGAATCATTATTGCCGTGTATTGCGTACGTATTTCCTGGTGTATTCCTTGCATTGATCCCCAGCCATCTTTTACCTAGAGGGTTTTTTGGGTCTCCGCCTCTAATGTTGCCTTTATAATAGGGTCGATTCACAATCTTTGTCACTACTTTAAACTTTCCTTCAGGAGTGTAGGAGGCTTTCTTACCTGTCGCCACGATGAATACCCTCACCAATTTATCATTTTCGTAATAGGCAAGCTGATTATTGGCTTTATTGATGATAATCAGTTGTCTTGCTGCCGCACCTGAAGTATTACTGAACCCCAAAAAACTAAAGGCGAAAATCAAAATAAATACAATTAATTTTTTCATGTTTTTCCCCGTCCCTCATTTAAGCAACCTACATTTACACATATACTATCCTATGCATGAAGTGAGGCTAAAGTGACAATTTTTTTAAAAAAGGGTAGACTAATTAACTATGGGAAAAGTCAAACTTAGATCCAATTTCACTTTTATGCATATCAAAAGAATGATGGGCACTATTTTTGGCCATATTACATACATTATTGAAGTGAAAGCGGAGGTGGGTAAGATTTGTCACGCCTAAAGGTGGAGGACTATCTAGAACAAGGCATCCATGGTCCAAAAGAAATCAAGGCTGGTGAACGAAGGGAGTTTCTGGGCACATTACGGGAACGCGTAGTCATCGTCCTAAAAAGAAGCCAAGTCTTTGAAACGAATGTATACCCGGAGATAGAGCAAATGATGAAGCAGTATCCCCATTCAAAGTTGTTTTTAAATGGGCAGATGGACTATCAATATCTAGGAAAATATATTAAATTGGCAATGAGTCATGATATTCCTTACAAAATCGTCCTAAACAAAGATCATAACTCCGATTTGGGTCTGGTGTTAGCGGAAAGTAACGCCATAAACAAAGAAGAAATTTATATAGAGAAGCAAATTCATGCCCAGCAAGTCATCAAAAAGAAAAGCTTCACAGCCTTTTTTAAACGCTGTGTTAAAAAATTATTAAAAAAACGTTGATGTAACTATCAACGTTTTTAGTTTGTCTACAAAAAAAGGGGGGGAATGGACTATTCCGGACCATGATAGTAAGACTAGGTTTTCCATAATGGTTTTTAGTGATTTATGAAATGGAATGGAACTTTTTTTGAAAGAAAAAACACCCCGTAAATGTTAGTTTGGTGTCTAACATTTACGGGGCAGTTCAATTCTCTTACTTAAGAGTTGGTCTACAGTCTGAAACGAGTGCTTTTTGTTTTTATTTTTAATCGTTCTTTTAATTAAGTGTGTATACAACTTTTCCTGTTTATGTAACCCTATTCCGTAACCTGTAAAACTTCCTGAAATTCCCTATAATCGTTTTTACTACGGAATAGGTAGGGATAGCGATTAAAATGCCAATGAATCCATATATTGATCCAGCAGCAAGCAGCAATAGGATAATGGTAAGCGGGTGAATGTTAAGCCGTTTACCCATTATATTCGGTGTAACCAAGTGCCCTTCGACCTGTTGAACGACAGTAAGGACAATGAGTACTTTCACTGCCAGCCCAATATCTTGCTGCAAGGCAATGAAAAGGGCGGGGATGATGCTTATTAATGGACCAAGGAATGGTACAACGGTAAAAATCATGGCGAATAAGGCTAATACGAGTGCATAATCGAGACCGATAATAAGGTAGCCAACATACATCAAAGTCCCTATGACAATTGATATGATGAATTGACCGATAATATAAGTTGAGAGGGCTTTATCGACGTCTTTTAAAATTGTGTTCCCCTCTGATTCTACATCGTTCGGTATGTATTTTAATAGAAATGGTCGTAATTTATCTCCATCCTTCAAGAAATAGAATAAGATGAATGGTGTAATGAACAATACTGTTAATACACTAGTGACCGTGGATAAAATGGTATTGACATTCACGATGAGTTTTTCCGAATAATCTTTCAAATGTGTGACCGCTTTTTCTTTCAACTCTTCCATATTTACCATGCCAAAATCATTTTTTTCAATCATGACTTCAGATTCTTTAGAGAATTCCTTGACTTTGCTGGGGAGGTTTTCAGATAACTTTTGAAATTGGTCAACGATTACAGGACTGCCAAAGTAACCTACCATCCCAATCATACTAAATATAATCAAAAACACGGTAAAGATACTAGCTGACCTCGGGATAAATTCAGTTAACAAGTTAACGACCGGCCGTAATATATAGTATAAAAGCCCAGCCGCAATAATAGGAAAAAACATGGCAGCAATGATTTTTTGCAGCGGCAGCAGAACATAATCAATCTTACCCAGTAAAAAAATAATTAAAATGATCAAAATTATCGCGCAAGCATATTTGAAAAACGGTTTATTGATCCACAAGACAATCCCCCCTAATTCCATCTCTTACTTGATTCCCTGATTTAGCTTAATGTTAAACTAAATAACTTGTTCTAATTGTTTGGTGTAAAATGATCATTCAACTTTTTTCGATATGGCTGACCAGAATTAAATGGGAATACAGTCTGTTAATATAGCGGCAAGCAAACAAAAACAAGACTTTCATTGAAATAAAAGTCAACTTTTAAAAATATTTGGTCACTTTGATTTTTACCTGTCCTCACGTTCATAAGTCGATAAGCCCAATAAATGCATTTCCTAGACTACTGCGGTTAAGTTTAAGCAATGCGCAAAACTGCACCAGCTAGAAATCCTTCTGGGATGATAAATCGTAAAAAGTTCCAAAAAGATATCGATCCGGAAGATATCCGAAAGTTTTTTAAGAGCAGCCGCCGGTTAGGCCAAAACAAAAAAGGCATCACCAAGGTAAATTCCGGTTATGGAAGTTTACTTGATCATGCCTTTTTATAAAGGTTATTAAATTAGGATATTTTACCTAATGTGTTCGTTGCGCCTTGTTTCTGTTCTCTTTGCATTTTTTTGATGTCCAGACGCAACCAGATGGAAATGGCGAATGCTATCGCAATTAATGCTGCGAAAACATAGAATACCGGGATATAACTGTTCGTACTTTCCCTGATTGCGGTAACTAACATAGGTCCGCAAACTCCGCCTAGAGACCATGTAGTTAAAAGGTAACCGTGGATGGCCCCAATTTCCTTAGTTCCAAATAAATCCCCGGCAAACGCAGGGAGATTTGAAAATCCTCCTCCGTAACAACTCACGACCAGCAAGATGAGTCCTTGGAACAATAGTGTATTTGTAGTGGTAGGAAGTAAAAGGAACGCTCCGATTTGAATGATGAAGAAAATGACGAAAACATTTGGACGTCCAATATAATCAGATGCTGCTGCCCAGCCAAGTCTTCCTCCGCCATTAAAGATTCCCATAATACCAACTAATGTTGCTGCACCTGCTACAGACAGCCCGACAACGTCTTGAGCCATAGGTGAAGCTACCGAAATCATCATGATCCCTGCACTTGTATTTATCAGTTTCATGGACCATAACATCCAGAAGTGTTTAGTTTTAACCGCTTCTTTTGCAGTTAATTGCCTTAGGTCTTTCTTCAGTTCTTTCTTACCGGACTCAATATCTTTCTTCATTCCTTCAGGTAGCCAGTTGGCTTTTGGAGGTGCAATATAGGATGCCCCTAAGAACATCAGTATGAAATAGCCTGCGCCTAAAATATAATATGTAGTATAAATGCCAACGGATTCCATAAGGCTTGCAGCGACTGGGGCTGTAATGAGAGCTCCGGCACCGAAACCTAATACTGCCATTCCTGTTGCCAATCCCCTGCGATCTGGGAACCATTTGACTAAAGTGGATACTGGTGAAATGTACCCAATCCCCATACCAAGTCCACTTAACACCCCATATGTCAATAGGTAAAGCGGAAGTGAATCGACCATTACTGCTAAACCGGAACCGGCTTGTCCTAATCCGAATAATACGGCAGCGACCATAGCTGACTTCCTTGGACCATTTTTTTCTACGAATTTGCCAAAGAAGGCAGCAGAAGTTCCTGCAAGCGCCATCATTATTGTGAATGCTAACGTAACTTCAGTTTCTGACCACCCCATGGTCTCGACTAATGGTTTTTTGTAAACGCTATATGCGTATGCACCGCCAATGGATAGGTGAATGGCGATAGCGGATAAAGCGATTAACCATCTGTTTTTTGTCATGTTGTTACCCCTTTTCGTTAAAGAATAAGAAAGTTGCATGCATTTTATCTATAATATATCGTTTTGCATGCGTTTTATCTATCTCGTGGGATAAGTATATAAGAATATTATTTAGTAGTAAACTGCTAAATTGAAATTCATGTAAAATTTTCCTCGGTGCTTAGAGTTGGGAAAAAACACTTTATGGATTCGGATTAAAAATGTTATTTATTCTAAGGCTTTTAATATACATATAAGGTTTGCAGGTATTGCTTTGGTGCATTATTCACGAATCTGCCAAAAGTCTTTTCATTTATCGATTTTCCTGGTTACAAAAAGGGAAACGATTGAATTTACTCTTAAGGTGCGATGAACCAGATTTATTCTCATTGGCTTTATAGTGATTAGTTTGATAAAATTAATCTAATATTCAAGACATATTAGCGTACCACTCGGAATTGATATTTTTAGTGGTTTCAGGAATAATTGATTCTTTTTTCAGGTATCATAGTCTGGAAATCAAAGAAAAACCAATTTATTTTAAAAAATTCCGAAAATTTCGTCTTAAAGGCTTGAACTATGATTCCTTATAGGAGTAAACTAATGAAAGATAGATTTTATGGAAGTGAAATCTTGTAAATTTAATCAACAAGGGGTTTTGGTAATGAAGGAACATGACATGCAAATCACGCTTAGTACAACAAAGAAAGAAAAACCACAAGCGGACCAGCTTGAGTTCGGTAAGCAGTTTACCGATCATATGTTTATTATGGATTACACACAAGGGCAAGGGTGGCATGATCCAAGAATTGTTCCTTATCAACCGCTCTCATTGGAGCCGTCAGCTATGATTTTTCACTATGGTCAATCCGTTTTTGAAGGATTGAAGGCATATGCAACACCTGAGGATGAAATTATCTTATTCCGTCCGGAAAAGAATTTCCAACGCTTAAATAGTTCGAATAGCCGATTATGCATACCGGATGTCGACGTTGATTTCGCGTTGAAGGCCTTAAAGACTTTAATTAGCGTTGATAAGGATTGGGTTCCCCAGGCAGAAGGGACATCATTATATATCAGGCCATTCATTATAGCTACTGAGCCTTATCTTGGAGTATCTCCATCGAATAAGTATCAGTTCATCATCATCATGTCACCAGTGGGATCGTATTATAAAGAAGGCATCCATCCAGTTAAAATTGCAGTGGAGTCAGCTTTTACACGTGCAGTTAATGGAGGTACAGGTGAAGCCAAAACGGGCGGTAATTATGCATCGAGCCTAAAAGCCCAGGAAGTATCCGAAAAGATGGGTTATGCTCAAGTTCTTTGGTTAGACGGAGTGGAGAAAAAATATATCGAAGAAGTTGGAAGCATGAATGTTTTCTTCAAAATTAATGGTGAAATCATCACCCCTGCTTTAAATGGAAGCATCCTTCCGGGTATTACTCGTGATTCCATTATAGAATTGCTGAAACATTGGGGTCTTCCCGTGTCGGAAAGACGCATCTCGATGGAGGAAGTCCATGAAGCCTATAAATTGGGTCACTTGGAAGAGGCCTTTGGAACGGGAACAGCCGCGGTCATATCACCAATTGGTGAATTTTTGTGGAATGGTGAAGAAATGATTGTTCAAAGCGGAGAAACGGGCGAACTTTCCAGAAAGCTTTATGATACACTGACAGGTGTCCAAACAGGTAAAGTCGCAGACGAGTTGAGCTGGACTACGAAAGTTGAAGAAAAAGTGACTCAATGATACTTAAAAAAACCTTCTTTGAAGGTTTTTTTTTTGCTTTCAGATAATCATTTTGTGCCTTATGGCAACTGCGACGGCCTCGGTCCGGTGATTCACTCCCAATTTCCTGATAGCAGAAGAAATATGATCTCTGACAGTAAATTCACTAACGCCCATTTTTGGTGCCATTTGCTTTAATCCCATCCCATTGGCTAAATATTGAAGGACCTCCACTTCACGTTTGCTTAGAAGGTAGGTGGGAGGGGTGGAATCGAATGTTGAACTGACAGCCAGTTTCAAATAATGGGAAAGCTTCATTAAATCATTCTTGGTAACGGGCTCGTTGGCGTGAATGGGGTCAACCAACACTATACCGATGGCCAAGTCATTCACAATTATCGGAATGATTGCCAATGAAGAAATGGAAAATCTTTTAACGTATTTTGCAGGGATGGAGGATTTAGCATGCTGAATGGTTAAGTATATGGGCTTGTTATGGATGACTGCTTGGTGGATCGGGTATATATCATGAATATTTTCTCTAACATTATGTAATGAAAAAGTATCTTCACTTGTACATGCACAAATTCCTTCACCCATTCCTGTTAAACTTGAGTAACTGAATAAAGATGCTCGTTGAAATGAAAAAAAATCCACACAGCCCTTTACGATCATTTGTGATTTATTTGCCGTATCTTTTTGGTGGGAAATCTTTTTTACATGATTCATCAGAGTTTCCTCAAGCATTCGACTTAATTCCTCCCTACATTTTCAGTACTAGGATAAATACTACTAATATCTTACAATATAATGAAAACTCTTACAAATTTAAAAATCCTTAGAGATTCAAAAGTTTAAAGTTCATTTCAAGGAGGCATTACCATGAAAAGAAAGAGTTTAACGACCACAAGCAGGAGTTTTAGAGAAGATACCCTACCATTTAAACTTTACCAAAAGGCAAAGAAATTCGGTATATGGAATCCTCGAGACATTGATTTCAGCCAGGATAAAGAAGATTGGAAGTCATTTACTGACATTGAAAGGGAAGTGTTATTACGGATCATTTCCCTTTTTCAGGGCGGGGAAGAAGCTGTGACTTTGGATTTGCTGCCGCTCATAATGACGATAGCCAAAGAAGGCCGGATCGAAGAAGAAATGTACTTAACGACATTTCTGTTCGAGGAAGCGAAGCATATGGAGTTCTTTCGCTATACATTAGATCAAATTGGTGAAACGGGTGATTTGACGGTGTATCACTCAGACACTTATAAATCGATTTTTTATGAAATATTGCCTGAAACGATGGAGAAACTTTTAACCGATCAATCACCAGAAGCCTTGGCAGAAGCAGCCACTGTTTATAATATGTTTACCGAAGGCGTTCTTGCAGAAACTGGATATTTCGGGTTCTATCAGACTCTTGAAGCTAATAAAATGATGCCTGGTTTATTAAAAGGTGTGGGTTTATTGAAGAAGGATGAATCACGCCATATTGCATATGGAACTTTCCTGCTGCAGCGAATCATTAGTGAACATCCACATATCTTTAAACAGGTTGAAAAGAGGATGGAGGAGCTTTCACCACTGGCCATCACGTTAAATACGGAGGGATATGATCGGTTAGGAAATCCTTTTGGTAATGACCAACAAGCTGTATTGAATTTTACCCTGAAACAATTATCAGTGCGGATGGAGATATTAGCCAGGGCAAAAGGGAAAGGGATTGAAGAAATCTATCAAAGTAATGAAATTGAATATGGGGTTTTGTAATGCCGAAATAAGATACAAGCATAATGTGAGTTTACATTCGTTAATGGATGGCCGTCAGGAACTTGAATGCAGCGTATGAAGGAGCTTAAACTCCGAATATTGACTATTAAATCCGAGGTGAAACGATATGAAGGTAAATGCTCATTCGAATTTTTGGTTAAGGTCTTCGGTTTACAGTGGCACTAACACTCGTTCACTCATACCGGGCCTATTCAATGGTCTCGGGGCAAGAAGGATTCTGCTCGTGAGTGATGCTGGCTTGGAAAATGCAGGCGTCGTTAAAAAAGTTGCCGAAACTTTTGAGCAGCAGAAATTGGGTGCCAAAGCTGAAATAGTTGGACAGTTTCTGGGTGTAACACAAGACGCGGCGAGTAAATGTGTAAACGAAGCATTGAAATATGCACGCGAAGTTCATGCCGATGCCATCCTTGCCATTGGTGGAGGGAGCGTCATCGATACCTCAAAAGCATTGAAATACGGATTATATAAAGGAATTACGGATATAAATGATTCAATACCAAGCGGTTTTCTATATGAGGGTTTTCCAAAAGCACAATCCATGAATATCCCGCATATTTCCGTAGCCACAACAGCAGGAACCGGTTCTGAAGTGTCCCCGATCGCAGTCATATATAATGAACATAAAAAAGTCAAAATGAATATTTACAATGTTTTTTTAAGTTCGGATGTTGCGATTCTTGATCCCGAGTTAACAGTCGGACTGCCGTCTGACATTACGGCGTTTACTGGTGCCGATGCATTGACACATGCAATTGAAGCGATCATTTCACCTGCTGCGACATCAATAACCGATGCATATGGATATCAGGCCATTCGAGTTATTGAAAGAAATTTACCGAGGGCCGTAAAAGATGGAACGAATATTGAGGCTAGAATGGAAATGCTGCATGGAAGCATGATGGGAATCACTGCATTTTGTAGTGCATTGAATGCGATTCCGGTTCATAATTTTGCCCACGCATATGGGGCGTTATTCCGTATTCCGCATGGACTGGCAAATGCCGTATTATTACCGGTCGTCATGGAATCAATCCCGGATTTATATCTTCAAAAGGCCCATTTGATAGCTGAAGCCTTTAGTGTGAAAATACAGGATGAAGATTCAAAAAGGATCTTAGCGAAAGTGGTAGAAAAGCTACGTGTGTTCCTATCTGATCTTGGTCTGGCTTCCGACTTCAGCGCCTATGAAATTAACCAGTCGGATATGGAAAGAATTCTGAAAGCAGTAATGACCGATCCAGCTGCCGCTAATTATCCAATGTCGGAGGAATTAATAATGTCAGTTGTTTCAAGAGTTTCACCCGTGAAAATTAACTGATACTAAAAAAGCCAGCCCGTAAAGGTTGGCTTTTATTGCGTTGTAACGTGTTAAGCCCCAAAATTTTTCATTCAAACAGTTCATTTCGTTATCTGATGTCTAAGAACAACAGTGATAGACTCTGGTTAATGTTTTTTTCCTAAGTTTTCCTGTGCCATCTTTATAAGTTCCTTGACCATGCCTCCGCCTAACTTTCCCCCTATTTTTCCATTCTGCTTGGATGTCAGTTCACCGTTATAGTCTTTTTTCAACGGTACGCCAATTTCTTTTGCTACTTCAAACTTTGCCTCTTCGGGATTCTTTGTACCAGCGATTTTGGCTTTTAAATCATCAAGGCCTTGTCGCGCTTCAGATACTAATATTTTCCTTCTCCTTGCCATTCAGCAACACTCCTCCTATTTTTTTCTTAGGTTATCCTAATGAAATGAAAATGATAAACCTGATTTGCAATTCGAAGAAGTTTTAGTTTATTTAAAGCGGGTAACATATAATAAAACGATTTAAGGAGAAAAATGATGCTGACTGCGAATTCAAGCTTGTTAACAAAAGAAGATATGACAAATCCCGATCGAGTGCCACAATGGCTGATCAAGGAATATCAAACATTCCATGAAACAGTGACCGATAAAACCTTTCCTTGTTATTTTGGTATGAAAGCTGAAAATAAAGGGGAACTTCGTTATGCTTATATCACACAGGAAGATTGGTCCAATCTCCCAAAAGCAGTGGAAAGCTTTCTTGATTTATTTCAAGAACCACCATATATAAGGCATGGCCTTTTCGTTTTTATGGAGCCTGAATCGATAGAGGGTGATATAGAATTTTACCGTAAAAGGTTTTGGGAGATCCTGCAATACCTGCATCAAGCGGATGTAAAACCTTGGCCAATTGAAAAGCCGAAAGATCCGGATCATTATTTATGGGACTATCATTTTGCCGGGGAACCAATCTTTGTCTTTGGTAATGCACCTGCTTATAAACAGCGTAAAACTCGCGATTTAGGAAATAGCCTCGTCCTTGGTTTCCAGCCCCGGATGATCTTTGAAGGCTTGGAAGGAACGGAAAAAGGCGGAATCATGTCGCGTGAAAAGGTCCGGGAACGAGTGGAGAAATGGGATAATCTCCCGAAGCATCCTGATATCAGTCACTTTGGTGATGTAAATCATAATGAATGGAAACAATTTTTCATAGGGGATGATATAGAACCGATAAAAGGTAAGTGTCCCTTCCATCATAAACAATTAACGTAACCGTGAGCAATTTGCTCACGGTTTATTTGCGTTTGAAAATAAAAAACATAATCCTTGCCTTATTGGATTTTCAGTTTTATAATGTGAAAGTAGCAATTGCAGTTAATTCGAGATATATGGATTAAATGCTATTTTTATAGAACATACAAAATTAACAATTGGGGGAACAAAAATGTCTAAAGTATTGTTTGTTAAATCAAATGACCGCCCAGCGGATCAAGCTATCAGTGTCAAAATGTATGAAACGTTTTTGAACGCATATAAGGAAGCAAATAGTAGCGATGAAATAACTGAATTGGATTTATTTGAACTGAACTTGCCTTACTACGGAAACACTGCAATCACTGCCTTATATAAACGCAACCAAGGCTTTGAATTGACTGAAGAAGAAGTGGAAATTGCTGATATCGTGCAACAATACTTGAATCAATTCCTTGCTGCCGATAAAGTAGTATTTGCCTTCCCGCTATGGAACGCAACGGTTCCGGCACCATTGGTAACTTATATTTCTTATCTTGCCCAAGCGGGAACTACATTCAAATATACAGCTGAAGGCCCAGTTGGTTTAGCTGGAGATAAAAAAGTGGCTTTACTTAATGCACGCGGATCCGATTATGCATTGCCTGGAATGGAAGCTGGCGAAATGGCTGAGAAATACGTAACGATGAATTTAAACTTATGGGGCATTAAAAACCCAGAAACAGTCGTAATCGAGGGACATAATCAATACCCAGATCGCTCACAGGATATCGTTGCAGAAGGATTGGCGAAAGTTGCTGAAACTGCAGCAAAATTCTAATTTTAAAAAAGGTAAACCAGTATGTATTTTTAGCATACTGGTTTTTCTATGCAGATTTTTCTGAAAGTCGATTATAATAAAGGGTAAGCTATAAGCATGAAAGGAAGTGCAGACGGTATGCAAACGTTTAAATCACGTGACGAAATAAAGATAGAAGAAACTTGGAATTTAAAGGATATTTACGAAGATCAGGCTAATTGGGAAAAAGATTATCAAGAAGTCCTGAAGATGACAGAAAAATTAAAAACTTATGATGGCCATATTCAGTCAGCTCAAGATTTATTCGAGTATTTACGGTTAAGTGAGGAAGTTGGGTACATTTATAACAAATTATATGTATTTGCCATGCTTCAAGCCGATTTGGATACACGGGTCACCTCATCACAAGCATTGCTGGATCGAGCTGGTAAGTTAGGGCAGAAAATAAGTAATGCTTCTGCATTCTTCATGCCGTTTCTTCTAAGCTTGGAAGAACAAACATTAAAAGGGTACATAAATGAAGTCGAGGGTTTGAAATATTTTGAAGAGGATCTACTGGATTCCTTCCGCTATAAAGCTCATGTATTAACGAAAGAACAAGAAGAGGTGCTTTCCCAAATAGGCGAAGCCTTTTCAGCTCCACAAAAAACGTTCGGAATGATCAACAATGCGGATATAAAATTTGGGGAAGTTACGAATGAAGACGGCGAGAGAGTAGAGCTGACGCGAGGAATGTATTCCAAATTGATTGAAGATGATGATCGGGATAAAAGAAAAGAGGCTTATTTCGCATATTATCAGCCATATGTACAATTGAAGAATACAATCGCTTCCACACTTGCCACGGCAATCAAAAATAATGTGAATCTTTCAAAGTTGAGAAATTATCCATCTGCCTTGGAAAAATCATTATTTGGTGATCAAGTTCCAAAAGAGGTTTATGATAATTTAATTATGTCTACTAAGCAAAATATCGGACCCATGCATAAATACATTCATTTAAGAAAAAAATTGCTGGGTGTAGAAGAATTGCGTGCTTATGATTTAAGTGTACCATTAGTCGAAGGGGCTAAAGAGGAGATTTCTTACGATGATGGTTTTTCTTTGATGGTGGAGGCACTAAAGCCACTTGGTGAAGAATATATCACAATCCTTAAAACCTTTAAGGATAACAGGTATATCGACGTCAGGGAAACACCTGGAAAACGTTCAGGTGCTTACAATTTAGGACTTTATGGTGTTCACCCTTTCATCTTATTAAATCACCGTGATGATTTAGACAGTGTATTTACACTTGCACATGAATCTGGACATGGCATGCATTCATACTATAGTTCAAAATACCAACCGCAAATAAGTGCTGGGTATTCCATTTTTGTCGCTGAAGTTGCTTCCACTGTGAATGAAATCCTTTTGATTCGCCATTTAATTAAGACAACAAAAGACGTACAAAAGAAAAAACATTTACTTAACCATTTCATAGATAGTTTTAAAGGAACATTCTTCACACAAGTGATGTTTGCGGAGTTCGAAAAGATTGTACATGAAAAAGCTGAAAATGAAGAACCTCTAAATGCCGAGGTTTTTAATACAGCCTATGAATCGATATTTCGTGCATATAATGGAGATGAAATAAGTTTCGATGAAGAAGTGAAGTATGGCTGGTCACGCATCCCACACTTTTATCGTCCGTTTTATGTCTATAAATATGCTACTGGTTACGTTTCAGCCATTACGATTGCTGATAAGATCCTTTCTGGGGACAAAAAAACACTTGAAAGTTATTTGACTTTCTTGAAAAGCGGGAGTTCCGATTTCCCATTGGAGCTGCTTAAGAAAACAGGCGTGGATTTAACGAAACCTGATCCGATCGAAAATGCAATGAAGATTTTCAGTGATCTCGTCGACCAATTCAGTGAGTTGACAGAAGGCTAATCTAAACCATTTCTTCCAAAAGAGCCCATGGTAGGATGTTATAAAAAATGCTATAGTTAAAACATTGGCGTATGAAAGGCCCAATCAATAGATTGGGCCTTATTTTATATGCAAAAGAAACAGGTAATTCGCGAAAAAAGTCATGATGACAGCGTTATTTTCAACATCGGAGCCTAGCCAATGGGCCAGTTTCTTTGTACTACAATGGCATATTTTGTGAGGAAAGTGGAAAATGAATTCGACAGTTAATTATATAAAAGAATGGCAGCAGGCACTTCAACTTGAAATCCTGCATTTGAAAAAATATGGCAGCACAAAATACTTGGTTTCGAACGGGCATCTGCTTACAAGCGACGGTTCCTTCAACTATTATTTTGAAACAGGTTCATCGGTAAAAATCCCTGTCGGTTCCCTCGTTCGACTTGAATGGGGAGGGATTAAACAGGATGGAAGGATCCTCTCATCGGAAGGGAAAAGTATAATCATTGTTTTTGATCGCTCGTTAGGCGATATCATCGGTGAAGCCTTTTTATTCCATGATCCCTGGGAATTGCTGGAGCAATTGATCATCCGCTTGGATGAAATCAAGAGAAGTAAAAGGAAAAGGCTTCGAATCAAGCGCCTGATGGATCCGTCCATGCCTCAAAAACATCCTTTAACTGAGAAACAAAGCAGTGTGAAAGAATTATATGCCCGCTCGAAGTTCAATCCTGTCACTTATGTTTGGGGACCGCCTGGAACAGGAAAAACCTATACTTTGGCTCGTACAGTAGCCAATCATTATTTACAAGCTAAAAAAGTTCTAGTTTTGTCCCATAGCAACCAGGCTGTCGATGTTTTGATGGCTGAAATTTCATCATTCATTAAAAAGAAAGATCGTTTCAAAGAAGGCGATGTGCTTCGCTATGGATCTCAAATCGGTGAATCACTAGCTATCCATGATGATATTGTTACGGGGCAATTATTAGGAAAACATGAACCGACATTAATTAAAGAAAAAGAAGAACTTGGCGAAGAGAAACGTCTTATAAAATATGACTTGGCAGGTTCCTTCAGTAAAAGGGATACAGATCAGTTAATCGAGATAGAGAAAAAGCTGGCCAAAGTATTGGAGAAAATCCGTCAAAAAGAGATTCAATTCATAAAAGAAGCAAAAGTAATCGGGACGACCTTAGCTAAAGCCGCAAATGACGAAACGGTTTATCTAAAGGAGTATGATCTGGTCATCTTGGATGAAGCGAGTATGGCTTACGTTCCTCAGGTGGCTTTTGCTGCAGCGTTAGCCAAGCATATTATCGTTTGTGGTGATTTCAAACAATTGCCGCCCATTGCTTCGGCTCGTGATTCCCTCGTGAAACTTTGGCTGAAGGAAGACATATTTCATCGGGCCGGTGTCGCCCAGTCTGTTGAAGAAGGAGAACTCCATCCCCATTTATTCCTATTAAAGGAACAGCGCCGCATGCATCCGGATATTTCGGCATTCACTAATCGTGTCGTCTATAACAATTTTGTCGGCGATCATAAAAGTGTTGCGACTAGCAGGGAGGGCATAATGCTGGCGGAACCGTTTGCCAATAGGGCAGCGGCACTTCTTGATACTAGCTTAGCGGGGGAATATTGCATCACTGAACGGACATCCCACTCGAGAATGAATTTATGGCAATTGCTTTTATCTTTTCAGTTGATTCATGAAGCTTATGTGGGCGGTTCAAGGTCAATTGGTTATGTCGCCCCATATCGTGCCCAGGCAGAATTGATGGAAAAACTATTGGATGACTTATTTGAAAAAGAACGGCAAACTGCGGATATCATCGCTGCAACTGTACATCGTTTCCAGGGAAGTGAACGTGAGATGATGATCTTTGACACAGTAGATAGTTATCCGCAAAACAGGGCTGGAATGTTATTGACAGGGAGAGAAAGTGAAAGGCTGATTAACGTGGCCATAACAAGGACTAAGGGTAAGTTCGTACATGTATGTGACACTTCGTTTGTTAACAAACACGTTTATCGCAGTAAAACACTTCGTCAGCTTGTCGATCACCAAATTCAAAATGATCAGATTGTATCAAAGAAAGACATTGGAAAATGGGTTAAACATCAGCACCCGAAATTACGATGGATGCATGCCCGTAAATTGGGGGACTTTCAGGAAGATATTGAATCAACAAAACATGACATAGTTATGGCTGTACCGGATTTGAACAGTTTGTCTGAAGAATGGCAGCAATATTTAATGAGACGGAACCCTGCAGTGAATTTGACGATCATATCAGCAAAAAGAAATCCTGATATCAACTCGGATCATTTTATTTGTTCCCCTGTTTCCTTTTCGTTTATCATCTTGGATAAACGAGTTGTCTGGCTAGGTTTGCCCGTAGAGTCCAATAATCGGGTCCAGCCCCCATATATAGCGGCTCGTTTGGATTCAAAAATCATGGCAGATGAATTACTATCTCAATTCAAAAAAAGTGAATAGCTTTGAAAAGCCCCTTAAAAGGGCTTTTCTTTTTTACATATATCCCTAAAAAGACCTCGATAGAATAAGTGACGACCATTTGAGCCACTAGTGTCCCTGATGTATTAAACCAAATACCTCGCTAGAATATACTATTCACTTATACTCCCCAATTTTAATTCAACTCCTTATATTTTTTGCTAAAGGCAGCAAACTAAACTAACAAAGCAAGCGTTTCAGGCGACTTTCAAATAGTTATGATTTACTATTAAGTTACGAAAGTCAAGAAGGGGGGATAAAATGAAACTTGGCATTTTGGATCAATCCCCGATTGCATCCGGACAATCAGCACAAGAAGCTTTACAGGCTTCACTTCAACTAGCGCAAGAAGGAGATAGGCTGGGTTATAGCAGAATCTGGTTAACTGAACATCATGATCTGCCTGGCTTGGCCTGTTCCGTTCCAGAGGTTTTGATAAGCTATATTGGTGCACAAACAAAAAATATCCGGATTGGATCAGGGGCAGTGCTGCTTCCGCATTATAAGCCATACCGAATAGCAGAGACATATAATATGCTAGCCACACTTTTTCCAGGCCGGATTGATATAGGAATGGGACGTGCTCCTGGTGGATCTGCCGAAGCAACAATGGCCTTATCCGATAATTTCCTTCAGAATGTATACAAAATGCCCGAACTGGTTCAAGAACTGTTGAATTTTCTAAGAGATGAATTTCCGAAAGAACATCCGTTTTCAAATGTCTCTGCTGCTCCTATCCCAATGGTATCCCCTGAACCATGGATATTGGGAACAAGCGGGAAAAGTGCAAAACTTGCCGCTGAGAATGGAACTGCATACGCGTTTGGTGAATTCATGAGCGAAAATGATGGCGTGCAGAGTTTTAAACAGTACCGTGAGCACTTTCAAACAAAAGGGATACTCAAAGCACCTAAAACGATTATTACGGTATCGGCCATTTGTGCTGAAACGGAAGAATATGCGAAAGAAATCGCCCTCAGCAACACCCTATGGAAAATTCAAAGTGGACATGGGGAAAGAAAGCCGGTTCCAAGTATAGAAGAGGTAAGGAATCATGAATGGACTGAAAAAGAAAAAACACAAATGGAAACCATGCATAAAAAACTGATTTTTGGTACCCCTTCACAAGTTAAGGATCGGCTATTGAAGATTCAGGAGAAATATCAGGCAGATGAGATCATGCTGATAACCATCACTCATAAGTTGGAGGATCGGCTTAATTCGTTTCGTTTGATTGCCAGGGAAATCCTTAACAGTTAATCCCCTTAAGCATTTTATGTGCATTTTTTGTGTATTTTCTATATGATGGCTTTGCGTCCGATTTATCATAATTGAAAGAAAGAAGATGAAGATATGAATGCTGATCAACATGCAAAAAAACTTGGCGACATTTCTTTTTCCGTTCTGGACCTGGCTTCTATTGTTGAGGGTGGTACAGTTTCGGGAGCTTTTAAAAATACAGTAGAATTAGCTAAACATGCGGAGCAATGGAATTACAACCGTTTCTGGGTAGCGGAACATCATAGCATGCCTGGGATTGCAAGCTCTGCAACGTCAGTGCTTATAGGCTATGTTGCAGGCAGGACGGAAAGAATTCGGGTGGGTTCTGGAGGCATAATGCTACCGAATCATGCACCGCTGGTTATCGCAGAACAATTTGGAACATTGGAAGCAATGTATCCTGGCAGAATAGATTTAGGACTGGGGCGTGCTCCCGGAAGCGACCAATATACAGCCATGGCACTTCGGGGTGATGTACGTAATAACGGTCAGGATTTTCCTGAACAATTGGCGCAGCTCCGTAGCTATTTAGATGCGGATTCTAAACATAATCGTGTTCGCGCCATTCCTGGAGAAGGGCAGGACATCCCGATTTGGCTGCTTGGTTCAAGTGGGTTCAGTGCTGCATTATCAGCACAGCTGGGATTGCCATTTTCATTTGCAAGCCATTTTTCACCTGAAAATACTCAACCAGCTTTAGCCCGCTACCGCAATAATTTCCAACCATCCGACGTTCTGGATAAACCTTATGTCATGGTTGGTATCAATGTTTTTGCAGCCGATACTACGGAAGAAGCGCAAAGGATTGCTACATCTTACCAACAGCAGTTCTTGAATTTGATACGGAACACACCCGGTCAACTGGCTCCTCCAGTTGATACGATGGATGGCCTTTGGACAGAATATGAAAAAGCCATTGTCATGAAGCAGCTGAACGCTTCCATTATAGGTAATCCAAAAGAGGTAAAAGAGCAGTTACAGGCATTTTTAAATGAAACACAGGCGGATGAAATGATTATAAACTCTGCCATTTATGATCAGGATGCACGCCTTCGTTCTTATGAAATCATTGCAGAGGTTACTGGAATGAAATAATTGTTAAAGAATGAGCTTGCAGATCCCGTGTCTGCAAGCTTTTTTATAAAAATACATACCGATTGGCTTCATTAACAAAGTTAGGAGAGAGTAATGAAACGAGAAGATCCATTATCCTTAATATTTCACTTCACAGATAAACAAGGTGAAAGCAGGCCACTATATTTTGCGAATCCGAAAAAAGTGATCACCGCCCATTCAATTGAGGATGTCCTTCCCCAATTCCAAAAAGTGCAGGAAGCGATTGAACAGGGGAATTATGCAGCGGGATATGTTTCCTATGAAGCGGCACCTGCTTTTGAACAATCCTTTAAAGTAAAAGATGGAGCCAAAATGCCATTATTATGGTTCGGGATTTTTGATAAACCGGAAGAGGAAATACCTGAAAAAATGACCGAGGCTTTTCATTTAGCTGAATGGCAATCAGAAACGGATTCAAATGCCTATCGTTCTGGATTTCAAAGAATAAAATCAGAAATCAAGAAAGGCAACACATACCAAGTCAATTATACGATGCGTTTGCAATCCCAGTTCGAAGGAGATGACTTCGCTTTTTTTGAACGTTTGAAGAGAGCCCAACGCTCGAACTATAGTGCATATTTGAATGTGGGTTCACATCGAATCCTTTCGGCTTCACCCGAGTTGTTTTTCCGTTGGGAAGATGGTCAGCTGATTACTCGGCCAATGAAGGGGACTGTAAAGCGGGGAACGACACTGGAAATGGATCAGCTTAATGCAGACTGGTTAGCAGCCTCGGAAAAGAATCAAGCTGAAAACTACATGATTGTAGACCTGCTCAGAAATGATTTGGGAATGATTGCAGAACCAGGAAGCGTCAAGGTTCCACAGCTTAAGGCAATTGAAAAATATCCGACCGTTTGGCAAATGACATCCACGATTACGGCCGATACGAATCCAGGAACAACAATCATTGATATATTCAAGGCTCTTTTTCCTTGTGGATCGATAACAGGGGCACCTAAAATTAAAACGATGGAGATCATCGCTGATATCGAGAATTCACCACGTGAAGTTTATTGCGGTGCCATCGGGTTTATCACTCCTGAATCCGAAGCCGTTTTTAATGTGCCGATTCGTACGGTCGTGATCGAAAAGGAAACAGGGAAAGCTGAGTATGGGGTTGGCGGGGGGATCACTTGGGATTCCGAGTTATCGGAAGAATATGACGAAGCCTTTTTAAAAGCCAAATTATTGACGGTGGAAAGGCCTGCTTACAAACTATTGGAATCGATAAAGCTCAGCGATGGCGAATATTATTTGTTGAATGATCATATCGACCGGATGAAACAATCCGCTGAGTACTTCGATTATCGGTTCTCTGAATTGTATCTTAGAGATCGACTCCAAAAGTATGCGGAAATAAATCATGGGACGTTGCAAAAAGTAAGAGTACTACTACATGAAAATGGTGAAATTGAAGTCTTGGGACAAGCAATCAAGCCTCTTGGTCCAGAATTCACGGCCATACTGGCTGAAGCTCCAATATCAAGTGCAAATCCATTTCTATTTCATAAGACCACCAATCGTGATGTCTATGAAGGCTTTCAAATGAATAATCCCGACTTCCAGGATGTTCTGCTTTGGAATGAAGAAGGATTCATCACCGAATTCACGAACGGAAATGTAGTGGTGAAGATAAATGGTGACCTCTATACCCCTCCGGTGGAAGCAGGTCTGCTTGCTGGAACATTTCGTCAAGAATTGATCAGGAAGAAGGAAATCAAGGTAAAAAGCATTTCAAAGGCAGACCTCAATAATGCTGAGGAAATTTGGTTCATTAATAGTGTGCGAGGGAAATTAAAAGTGAATTTAACATTCTAAGCTGATAATTCGTAAAAAAGTGAAAAATGTAATCTTTATTGCAGTTTGTTGAGTTATAGTAGATGATGAATACTACATTTCCGGAAGGGACTGCTGTGGAGATGCATAAAATCGCAGGTTTATCGATTAACGCATGGAAAGCGAAAGATCCTATACTTAATAATGTGATGAAGATGAATGAAGTCTTCTGGACAAATCCGCATTACGGTAACAAACAAGAAAATCCAATCGTCCAAGCTGAACAAGTTAAATCGGCTGAAGAAAGATTGAATAGATTTGCCAACTATATAATTAAAGCATTTCCAGAAACCGAACCAATGAAGGGGGTTATTGAATCACCCCTAGTCGAGATTCCTTTCATGCAAAAAAACTTGGAAAAATCCTATGGAACTAAAATTGCGGGAAAACTTTTGCTGAAATGTGACAGTCATTTACCTATATCAGGTTCAATCAAGGCACGCGGAGGTATTTATGAGGTCTTAAAACGTGCTGAGGAAATAGCAATGAAGCATGGCGGTTTAAAGCGGACTGATAATTATGGAGTACTAGCGAGTGATGAATATAAGGAGCTTTTTTCAAAATATTCGATTGCTGTCGGTTCAACCGGCAATTTAGGAATGAGTATTGGAATAATAAGCGCGAAGCTGGGATTTAAAGTAACGGTCCATATGTCTGCAGATGCCAAACAGTGGAAAAAGGATAAATTGACAAGTCTGGGTGTCATTGTAAAGGAATATGATGATGATTATAGTAAAGCTGTAGAAGAAGGCCGTAAAGAAGCATCACTTGATCCCGATTGCCACTTTATTGATGATGAAAATTCCATGGATCTGCTGCTAGGTTATGCGACGGCTGCAACGCGCCTGAAGAAACAATTGAAGGATATGTCCATTACAGTAGATGAAGATCATCCTTTGTTTGTGTACTTACCATGCGGAGTCGGCGGCGGGCCCGGTGGCATAACATATGGGCTCAAGTTAGCCTTTGAAGATGATGTACATTGTTTTTTTGCAGAGCCGACACATTCACCATGCATGATGCTAGGATTGATGACAGGCCTTCATGACAAAGTTTCGGTTCAGGACTTTGGTATCGATAATAAGACGGAGGCGGATGGTCTTGCAGTAGGAAGGCCTTCAGCATTGGTTTCCAGTATGATGACGACCATGTTAAGCGGCAGCTATACCATAGAGGATAGAAGGTTATTCGAATTGCTCAAGGAAATGGCAGAGACGGAAGGCCATTATTTAGAGCCATCTGCCCTAGCAGGAGCATTTGGCCCGATACAACTATTGTCAGCTTCAGAAGGAAGGGAATATCTTATGGATCAAAAACTGATGGATAAAATGAACCAGTCGACGCATGTCATCTGGGCGACCGGTGGGAGCATGGTACCAAAAGATATGATGGAACTTTATTTATCTAAAAGTTAAAAAAAATCCACAAGAGTGAAATTCCCAGATTGCAGGCAAACTCGTAGAAAATTGAGTTTGCCTGCATTTTTTATTTTTGAAAAACCTTTCAGTTGTTTTCAGCCAAAACCGTTTTTCGATCAATCGAGCTTTATTTGACCGTCAAGACATGATTCGGACCCCGGAGCATACACTTTGCGGTCCGGATGATGATTCCGTTCCCTTTAGGTCGACTGCCTGCCAAAAACCCTCACCGCGAGCATCAAGCGGGGTCTTGGCTCAAGACATTCAATGCAAATTTCATCACAAAGAAAGTCTTGTATTAAAATCATGGTAATCATCCCGATACAATCGTGAGAGGGAATCAGGATGAGCCCATTCCGAACTCCTTTTGGCATTTCCATTGAAATATCTCCTAAGTTAAGAAATTGGGGCTCTACAAACCACTATGTAAAGCCACTTTTGGACCTAACCATGTCCAATTGGCCATATTCTTTAAATTAATGGCAGAAAAATAAGCATCGCTTGCATCGGCTTAAAGCAGCCCTACGCATACCATGCTTTTCTTTTGCATCTACGAATACACGCTCAATCGTTTTTTTATGTTTCGCATATATAGGTTTTACATCTTAATAATGACGCTAATGATCTGCATCTTCCACGATATGCTTGTCAGAAATGTCGTGTCACTACTAAAAGCGCGTCTAGGGGGAGACCCCGCAGGCGAAGCCGAGGAGGCTCCCCGACCGCCCGCGGAAAGCGAGTGCCTGAAGTGGAAATCAACGTTCAATATGTACAAGCTAAAAAAACTGTAGACAAACTCGATTTTATTCGAAAGTTTGTCTACAGTCTGTGAAGTTCAAAACAGTGAACTTCTTTTTATTTATAACCCCCATGAGTTCAATAAAAGGTGAATGGCTTTTTCCAATTCGGATTCAGGAATCCCCGCAAAGCCCAATATAATTTTTGGAGGATGTTCGTCAATTTTCTCGATTGAATATGTTGATAATCCATAAATTTTAATATGGTCTTCGTTTGCCTTTTGAATAAGTGTCTGTTCATCCATGCCGTTCTTGACGATGAGGACGATATGCAAACCTGACCGCTCTCCAATGATTTTTATTTGTTGATATGGTTTAAATAGATCGATCACTTTATCCAACTTCCGACGGTACACTTTCCTCATGCGATTCAAATGCTTTTCGAAATCACCTTCCTTCATGAACTGTGTCAACACATGCTGATCAATCCGAGAAACAGTTGAATGGTAAAAAGACAATTCCTGTTGGTGCATTTGTAACAAAGGAGCGGGAAGAACCATATAACTGATCCGAATTGATGGCATCAATGATTTGGAAAATGACCCTAAATAAATCACCTTATCACCAGCATCCATACTTTGTAAGGAAGGAATTGTTTTTCCACTATAACGAAATTCACTATCATAATCGTCTTCGATAATATAGCGGTTTGCTGCTCCTTGAGCCCAGTTCAACAATCGCGTCCGTCTGTTAACGGATAGGATCGTCCCATTGGGGAAGTGATGTGAGGGAGTGACATACACAACGTCGATCTTTGAATCTTCAATTTGGTTCACCTTTACGCCTTCTTCATCAATTTGCAGTGGATGGACTTCATTTGGGTAGCTGCGTAAAATCCGATGAATCAAGTGATACCCAGGATCTTCAACACCATAGATGGCATTTTTATCAAATAGTAGGACAAGCTGCTGCAATAAAATTTCCATTCCTGCACCAATGATGATCTGTTCTGGAACACATTGTACACCACGTGCATGATACAAATAATGGGCAATTTCACATCGTAATTCATATTCCCCTTGAGAATCCCCAAGTAAAAGAAGATCTTGATGTGATTCATCGATTTTGCTTTTCATGTATTTTCTCCATTTTTCAAATGGGAAATGTTCCGTGTCAATTTGGCTGGGATGAAAATGATATAGCAATTCCCCTTCTTTATGATTGCTTTGTTCCAAGGATACTTGGTTAGTTTGTGTATACTCTAAATCCTCGAATGTTTGAATATAGTACCCTTTTCTTGGTATGACTTCAACGTATCCTTCAGCAGTCAATTGTTCATATGCAGTCTCGACAGTATTTTGACTTATTTGAAGGAACTCTGCCAATTTCCGTTTGGAAGGGAGTTTTGTGCCGTAAAGAAGACGGCCATCAATAATTTCTTTTTTAATATATGAATATAATTGTTCGTACAAAGGTACTTCACTTAACCGATTTAAATCACAAGAAAGCATATTCATTTTGTTGCCACCTTTTTGAAAAAAATTTACTGACCCCATTAAATTTATTAAAACTGACACTTTCAATGCGGTCAACTCTTTTTTATACTAAGCCTAACAAATCTAAAAAATGCAAATATTAGGGGGAAGAAAAAAATGGAAAAATTATTAGGAACTGACATAGTAAAAAGAGGAATGGCACAAATGCAAAAGGGTGGCGTAATCATGGACGTCATTAACGCAGAACAAGCAAAAATCGCAGAAGCATCCGGTGCGGTCGCTGTCATGGCTTTGGAAAGGGTTCCTTCCGACATCCGTGCGGCTGGCGGCGTAGCAAGAATGGCAGATCCGCGAATTGTCGAGGAAGTAATGAATGCAGTATCAATCCCGGTCATGGCTAAAGCAAGGATTGGCCATATCGTTGAATCAAGGGTCCTGGAATCCATGGGAGTGGATTATATCGATGAAAGTGAAGTGCTGACTCCTGCGGATGAAGAATACCATATTCTAAAAAGTGATTTCACAGTACCTTTCGTTTGTGGCTGCCGTGATTTAGGCGAAGCTGCGCGCCGTATTGGTGAAGGAGCATCCATGCTTCGTACAAAAGGAGAACCAGGAACAGGTAATATTGTGGAAGCTGTGCGTCATATGAGAAAGGTACAGTCACAAATTCGCAAAGTGAGCATCATGAGTGATGATGAATTAATGACAGAGGCAAAAAATCTTGGAGCCCCTTTTGAAATTTTAAGAGAAATCAAACGCACAGGTAAATTGCCTGTAGTTAACTTTGCAGCCGGCGGAATTGCCACTCCAGCAGATGCTGCATTGATGATGGAATTGGGAGCAGATGGCGTTTTCGTTGGGTCTGGTATTTTTAAATCTGAAACTCCAGAAAAATTCGCATCCGCAATCGTTCAAGCGACTACATATTTCACCGATTATGAATTGATTGGCAAGTTGTCAAAAGAATTGGGCAGTGCAATGAAAGGTATTGATATTTCTAAACTAGCTCCGGCAGAACGGATGCAGGAACGTGGATGGTAATATGATAACGATCGGTGTTTTGGGATTACAGGGAGCGGTTGAAGAACACTTGAACCAAATCAAAGCTGCCGGCGAACAAGCAATTATAGTAAAAAAACCGGAGCAGTTGCAGGAAATCGATGGCTTGATCATTCCAGGCGGAGAAAGCACGACGATGAGGAAGCTAATGGATCGTTATGGATTTATGGAACCGGTCAAAACTTTCTTCGAAGATAAAAAACCAATTTTCGGTACATGTGCTGGGATGGTATTGGCGGCAAATGAATTGACTGGCGATGAGAAGGCCTATCTTGGACTAATGGACATTTCCGTGAAAAGGAACGGATTTGGACGTCAAAAGGATAGTTTCGAGGCTGAACTTTCAATCAAAGGAATGGAAACCCCTTATAAGGCAGTTTTCATCCGGGCGCCATTTGCTGATGGAATTGGAGAAGGTGTAGAAGTATTGGCTGTTTATGAAGAGAATGTAGTGGCTGCGAGACAAGACCATGTCCTCGTTAGTGCGTTTCATCCAGAATTAACAGGTGATGATCGTTTTATGCAGCTTTTCATTGAAATGGTGAAGACATCCGTAAGTAAGGCCGAATTGAAAACCTGCTAACCAAATGAAGCTGTCCTATTAATAGGACAGCTTTACTTTTGAAAGCTCAAAACTCTATAAAAATACATATTGCTTGAATTTACTATTCTTTACTTTTATAATAATAAGTAAGTGATCACTTACTTATTTGGAAGGGAAATGTATATGACAGCAAGAGTTGCAGTTATTACAGGGGGAGCAAGCGGTATAGGCCGAGCCACATGCCTGAAATTCGCAGCAAAAGGGGACAAGGTCGTTGTTGCGGATTTTAATGAAGAAATGGGCCGGGAAACCGTTGATCAGATAACAGCTAATGGTGGAGTGGCCATTTATGTTAAAACGGATGTTTCTAAGCAGGAAGATGTTGAATCGTTAATCAATAAAGCAGTGGAAACATACGGAAGGCTCGATATCATGTTTAATAATGCCGGCATTGGTGCGGGGTGTATGATCCTAGACCAAGATATGGAAGGTTACTACAAAACGATTGGAGTGAACCAGCACGGAGTGGCCTTTGGAATCATGGCAGCAGGACGGAAAATGAAGGAACTGGGTAACAAGGGAGTCATTATAAATACCGTTCTGTGTTTGGCTACTTAGCTTCCCATGGGACTTTTGCCTATCAGGCGACTAAAGGCGCTGTAAGAATGATGACACAGACAGCAGCTTTGGAATTGGGTGCTTATGGCATTCGCGTTGTGGGCATTGCGCCGGGCGGGGTTGACACTCCTATCATACAAGGTTATCAAGACATGGGAATCATTGATAAATTGAATGCAAGTCAAATGCGCGGTGAATTGATTAAGCCAGAAGCCATTGCAAATGCCGTCTATCTATTATCGTTAGAGGAAGCGGATGCGATCAATGGAAGTGTAGTCATGGTCGATGACGGCTATGCATCTTTTAAGTGATTTTCATAAATAGAAAACATCGTCCCAACCAGACGATGTTTTCTATTTATGATATATGGAAATATTGAATTCTAATAGATCAAAGGTAATATTGACCGATTGGTACCAGCGATATATCATGGGAAATAGATGGGTGAAACCGGTCTTATCTTTATAAAAGAAGGTTGATATTTTTGAAAAAAGGGCAGCAAACCAAAGAACGAATCATAAATGTAGCCCGGACTCTTTTTGCCACTAAAGGTTTTGACATGACAAGAACGAATGAAATTGCCTCTGCATGCAATGTTTCCGAAGCTACTATTTACAAATACTTTGACAGCAAAAAAGATTTGCTTTTGGCTACAATTACCCCTAATGAAAAAGAGGAATTTGAAGATGGGACTAGCCATCTATCCACGGATGATCTAGTGGAGAATCATGTTACTACCATGATAAAAAAAATTCTTGAAAATAAAGAACAGTTTTCGATATTATTTAGGGAAACACAATTCGATCAAGATATTTCAAAGCAATATGTAGATCAGATTTTCAAGCCAAATGCCAGGCATATTGAAATACAGAAGAGAATAGATAGCGGAGAGATACAATATATCTCTGATATTATTTTATTTAATGTAGGGATCATTTCTTTCACATTGGCTTTATCTACACATTATGAGATCCATCAACAAAAAAAGGAGCCATATTTTACTTCTGAACGAATTAAGAGCATTGCTCAACTTTTGGTATATGGTATTCATGGGAAACAAAATCATACATAATGAAACGGTCATATTTAAGGGCATGAGCATCAAGCCGTAAATATGACCGTTTCTTTTTTCATTCAGAGTAGATGTCCAGAGTGTAAGATTTGACTTATATTTTTCAGACAATTACGATAAATGTATACTTCACGAAATGCTTTAAGAAAATTATATCTGGAAATCTTGTAACATTGGAGGGTATCAAATGAGCGATATCGTAATTTTATCAGGAAGTCCGGCTATTCCATCAAGAACGGACATTTCACTAAAACATATTCAATCATTAGTCGAAAATGCAGGATTTACTACAGCTTATTTCTCGATTACGGATTTCTCAGCAGATGATTTATTCCAAGGGAAATATAATAGCGAGGATATCTCAAAGCTTTCAGAGAGAATTCAAGCGGCCAGAGGAGTCATTATAGGTTCACCGGTTTATAAGGCTTCTTATACAGGTGTATTGAAAGCATTGATTGATTTGCTGCCAGAAGGTGCTTTTAAGGGGAAGCCGGTGCTGCCAATCATGATTGGTGGAAGTAACAGGCATCTATTGGCGATTGACTATGCGCTTAAACCATTAATTTCAATATTAAAAGGCGAGCCGCTGCAGGGGATTTATTTTGTTGATAAGGAAATAGATAAACAGAATCCAGAAAACCCGATCAATGATTTGCATTTAATTGATCGCGTCCAGAGTCAGGTTCAAGAATTTGTAGAAGCGATACAGTTAAGAAATTAATGACTTCAATAAATTAATTCCTTCTATAAAAAGACTGGAACCCTAGAAATTTTTTTTAGAATAACACGCGTCAATAATAGGCCTAATAATGAAAATAGACTCATTTTTTTGGAGACTTTATCTAAAAAGACGAGTCTATTTTCGCATTTATATGAACATAAAATCATAAATTGAATAGTGTGTATAAAAATAACAGTTCATCCATAATATTAAACCAAGTTATTTTATAAGAAAACTCCATTGACAAGGATTAAATATATGTTAATATTTAAAATAATAAAACTTATCCAGAGCGACGGAGGGAATTGGCCCTTTGAAGTCCAGCAACCTGCATGATGGATGCAAGGTGCTACCTCCAACAAAATGTTGATCATTTTGGAAGATAAGGTAAAGATATTTACCTTGCGATCTTTCCATCATGGAAAGATTTTTGTTTTTTGTGAAAATTTTAGGCAGACCATAACAATGTAAGTTTGTATGGAATTATATAAATCTAAGAAATTTAAAATAAAATATTCGCGGATTTTCTTAAAGGAGGAACTGGTTTGGATAAAGAGAATCAGCTTGAAGAAATTTTTGAACGACTTCAAGAAATGCTTAATTCAATGAAATATGGATCCATTACACTTATTGTCCAGGATGGTAAAATCATTCAAATGGAGAGAAATGAAAAACTAAGAATTAAATAAGGTATCTGCTGACTAGAAAAACTAGAGGCGGGTTTAACTGATATAAAGAGAGTATTGGTTAGATTCGTCTCTTTTTCCTAGATTCAAATAACCCGGGGAATATTACAACGGGAATTGATCAACAGTTACTCTAACCTGATACAGCAAGTTTTTAGAGGGGGCTACAAAGTTGGCTGCATTAATAAACTATGAAAATTTCAATACAGGGGACTTCCCTGTATTTCCTGCAGACAGTGAGACAAAAGGTGCTTTGGAAGTTCTGCAATGGGCGAATGACCATTATGGAGACAAACTGATTTATGCTTGCAGTTTTGGTATTGAAGGCATCGTGCTTACGGATTTATTGGCGAAGGTCAATCCTTCGGCTAAAATAGTTTTCCTTGATACAGATGTTCATTTTGAGGAAACTTACCAATTGATCGAGGAAGTGAAGAAGCGATATCCGAAGCTTTTGATCGAAATGAAGAAACCTGACTTGACGCTTGAGGAACAAGCGGCGGAATATGGCGATGAATTATGGCTTAGTGATTCCAATAAGTGCTGTAACATCCGTAAAATCGTTCCGCTTACAGATGTGCTTTCATCGGCAACAGCCTGGCTTTCGGGACTGCGGAGGGAGCAATCCGAAACAAGGGCTAAGACCGAGTATATCAATAAGGATAATAAGTTCAAATCAGTTAAAATATGCCCACTCATACATTGGACATGGAAAGATGTTTGGCGCTATGCCCACAAAAATGGACTTCCATATAATGTCCTGCATGATAATGGATATCCGAGCATTGGATGTAAAACGTGTACTGCACCTGCCTTCAATGCAGATGATTTACGCTCAGGCCGTTGGCAAGGAGCTCAAAAAACGGAATGCGGATTGCATTTATCTTAAATAAATAGAAATTATAGGCTTAAATAAATAGAAGCCATAGGGGGAAATTAGCATGACAATCAGTTTACCGCACGGAGGAACATTAATCGATCTTTGGGAACCAAAATATGATTTTAGTAAAATAACGAAGTCAATCGAAATCGATGAAATTGCTTTAAGCGATCTTGAATTGATAGGCACTGGTGCCTACAGCCCGATTAAAGGATTCTTTACAAAAAGTGACTATGAGACAGTGGTGAAGGATATGAGGCTTAGCAGCGGACATGTATGGAGCATCCCGATTACGCTGCCTTTGACCGAAGAAGCTGCAGAAAGCCTTACTATAGGTGAAGAAGTAACATTAACCCATGAAGGTGAAACTTACGGGGTTCTCTCCGTTTCCGATATTTACACTCCAGATAAGCAATTGGAAGCGACATTGGTATATCAAACAGATGATGAGAAGCATCCTGGAGTGAAAAATTTATATAACCGCGGGGATGTATATGTCGGCGGGGAAATAAAGTTGATCAAGAGAATAGAGCGTCCGCTATTTCAAGCTCATTATTTGGACCCAGTCGAGACAAGGAAGGCTTTCGCTGAAAAAGGATGGGAAACGGTTGTCGGTTTCCAAACGAGGAACCCTGTTCACCGTGCACATGAATATATCCAAAAGACAGCATTGGAAATCGTCGACGGTTTATTCTTAAATCCTCTAGTCGGTGCCACTAAATCAGATGACATTCCGGCAGATGTAAGAATGGAAAGCTATAAAGTGCTGCTTGATAAATATTATCCTAAGGATCGCGTCTCCCTTGCAGTTTTCCCTGCTGCCATGCGTTATGCAGGACCTAGAGAAGCCATTTTCCACGCGATGGTCCGTAAAAATTATGGTTGTACCCATTTTATCGTCGGACGTGATCATGCGGGTGTGGGCGATTATTATGGCACATACGATGCTCAAAAAATCTTTGGGAATTTCAATGCAGATGAGTTAGGGATCACGCTATTATTCTTTGAACATAGTTTTTACTGTAAAGCATGTGGCAATATGGCTTCCGCTAAAACTTGTCCGCATGGCAAGGAAGACCATGTCATCCTGTCTGGAACGAAGGTAAGGGAAATGTTGCGTAATGGGGAAATTCCTCCAGCTACCTTTAGCCGTAAGGAAGTCATCGAGGTGTTGATCGAAGGTCTAAAAAAAAATGAAGTTTATAACTGATTGGACATAAATGGAAGGGTCACATGAAGAGGGGGATTATCAAATGAGTAAAAGTACGAATGTCACATGGCATGAGACGTCATTGACCAAGGAGCACCGACGGAAGCAGAACGGGCATGAAAGCACGGTTCTATGGTTTACAGGACTATCGGGTTCCGGAAAATCAACGATTGCAAACGCGGTCGCTAAAGAGTTATACAATCGGAATATTCGAAGTTATGTTTTGGATGGTGATAATATCCGTCATGGCTTAAATAAAGATTTAGGTTTTTCTGAAGAAGATAGAACCGAGAATATTAGGCGGATTGGTGAGGTTTCCAAGTTATTCGTGGATAGTGGGCAGTTCGTATTGACCGCTTTCATATCACCTTTCAGGGCAGATCGGCAGATTGTACGTGATTTACTCGAAGAAGGGGAGTTTATTGAAGTATACATAAAGTGTCCGATCGAAGAGTGCGAAGTGCGTGATCCAAAAGGGCTTTATGACAAGGCCCGTAAAGGCATCATTAAAGATTTTACCGGAATCGACTCTCCATACGAAGAACCTGAACAACCGGAAATCATTTTAGAATCCGACCAATACAGCATTGAAGAGTGCGTTGAGCAGGTAATCGGCTATTTAACAGCAAAGAAAGCGATTTAATCAAGGAGGAAATGTAATGGTTTACGAGAAATTTTGGTCGGAAAATCCACTAATCGCTAAAAATAAAACGGAAATCTGGAAATTGGAAAAAGACGGCTTGAAGATATTTGATGATATTCCACATTACGCAGCAAATGGGTTTGATTCCATCCCTAAAGAGAAATGGGATATGTTCAAGTGGGCTGGTTTATACCTGCAACGGCCAAAAGAAGCTGGTTATTGGATGATGCGAGTCGTTATTCCCGGAGGTATCCTGACTTATGATCAACAAATAACTCTAGCTAACATCGCTAAAGATTACGGGAGGGACGTATATGACATTACAACCCGTCAAGCCATTCAATTCCATTGGCTGACCATCGAACAGGTCCCGGATATATTGAACCGTTTAGAAAAGGTTGGAATGACTACGGCTGGAGCTTGTGGTGATATAACCCGTAATATCATCGGTAATGCATTGGCAGGCATCGATCCTGATGAACTTTTTGATACACGCGAGGTACTTTATGATGTATTTGAGTATTTCCGCCTTAACGAAGACTATTCGAACCTTCCGAGGAAATATAAAATGTCCATAAGTGCCAATATCCATAATGCTTCAAATGCTGAAATCAACTGTGTTTCATTCAATCCAGCTACTAAAGTAATGGATGGAGTAACGGAAGTCGGTTTTCACGTAAAAGTAGGGGGTGGGCTTTCCTCCGTTCCGATGCTGGCAGAAGAACTTGACTTATTCATTTTACCTGAAAAAACTGTGGAAGTGGCTGCCGCCATCACGACGATATTCCGTGACTTTGGGTACCGTGAAAAGCGTCATCGCTCACGTTTGAAATTCCTTGTCGCTGACTGGGGTCCTGAACAATTCAAGGAAAAATTGCTGGAATACACCGGTCCGCTTCCTGAAAAGGGAGAAAGTGCGGTGAAGGGATGGAATGCAGGGTATTTCTACGGCATCCATAAACAAAAGCAAGATGGTCTGAACTATGTTGGCGTCAATATACCAGTTGGTCGTCTGAACCCAGACGAAGTGATCGAGTTTGCCGAACTTGCAAAAAAATATGGAAATGGTGAAATCCGCAACTGTAATTCTCAAAATCTAATCATTCCTAATGTGCCGGATGCAAAACTTGAGGAATTAAAGCAGGAATCCATCTTCGAAAGATTTCCATACCAACCAAAAAAATTCATTGGGTATTCCGTTTCGTGTACAGGCATCGAGTATTGCAACCTGGCTCTGGTTGAAACGAAAAACCGAATGAGGACCATTTCTGAATCACTGGACAAGGAAATAGACCTCGATGTGCCTGTAAGGATGCATATGGTCGGCTGTCCGAATAATTGCGGTCAAAGAGCCATCGCCGAAATAGGGCTGCAAGGCATAAAAATGAAAAACCAGGATAAAAAGATGGTCGAGGCTTTTGAGATATACGTTGGAGGAACGCTGAATGAGGGCGGGAAGTTCAATGAAAAGCTTAAAGGAAAAGTGGAAGCTGAAAAGCTACATCATGTTCTGAAAGAAATGATCCTATTTTTCAAAGAAACAAAACTACTATCCGAAACCTTTCTCGATTTTGTGGAAAGGGTAGGGGTAGACGAATTACAAAGTAAACTTGATGATATATTAGCGGAAGTGGCCGTTTAATAGGGGAAGGTAAGCATTCCATGAATCTGTATCGTTTTGAAGTCACTATCAAGGAAAAACCAATTCATGTCATCATTGTTGCCGATTCAGATGAAAAGGCATTTGAACTTGTTGATATCGAGCTGGAAAAGCATTATTTGAAAATGCCTGAAGTGGATGACATCTCATTATATGAAAAAAGGAAAATTAAAAATGGAGCAGGTTTCGTTTTATCGGAATTCGAAACAATTCTCTAAGGGAAGGCAGGATGCAAAAATGGGGAAAGTATATCTAGTAGGAGCCGGTCCCGGAGATCCAGATTTAATTACATTAAAAGGATTAAAATGCATCCAAGAAGCTGATGTCATTTTATATGATCGACTTGTCAATAAAGAACTTTTGAATCATGCAAAAGACGGTGTCGAGCTGATTAATTGCGGTAAACTGCCGGATTATCATTTGTTGCAGCAGGATACCATCAATCGGTTCCTCGTTAAATATGCAAAAAAGGGAAAAATAGTCACTCGTTTGAAAGGCGGCGATCCATTCGTCTTTGGGAGAGGCGGTGAGGAAGCGGAAGCCCTTGCCAAAAGTGGCGTAAGCTTTGAAATCGTACCAGGAATTACGGCTGGAATCGCCGCTACAGCCTATGCGGGAATTCCAGTTACACATAGGGACCATGCTTCATCATTTGCAATTGTTACCGGTCATCGAAAAAAAGATGAAGAGGATAATATCAAGTGGGAATCCCTTGCAAAAGGAATCGATACATTAGCCATTTATATGGGTGTTAAAAACCTGCCATATATTCAAGGAAAACTTTTGGAACATGGAAAAAGCCCAGAGACTCCGGTAGCCCTTATTCATTGGGGTACATTAACAACGCAAAAAACAGCTGTCAGTACGTTGGCTAAAGTAGTGGAAACCGCCAATAACGAACAAATTTCGAATCCTTGCATGATAGTCGTGGGAGATGTCGTTAATTTACGGGAAAAAATCAAATGGTTTGAAGGAAAACAAACCGAAAATTTGTTGGCGAATGAGGCCTTTTAATGGAAGCCATTTTATATATTTGCCATGGCAGCCGTGTTAAAGAAGCTTCAGCCCAAGCCATTGATTTTATTAAAGTTTGTATGCAAGCACAGCCATATTCCATTCAAGAGTATTGCTTCTTGGAATTGGAAACTCCTACGATTGAAGAGGCCTACGAACGATGCATTCAAAAAGGTGCGACGAGAATATTGGCCATTCCAGTTCTATTGCTGACAGCTGTACATGCAAAACATGATATTCCAGTCATATTGAATAAAATGAAAGAACGGTACCCTGCCGTTGACTTGAGATACGGAAGGCCGATTGGTGTCAGCGAGAAAATGGTTGACATTTTAGTGGAACGGTTGGAGGAAACAAATGTAAGTGTTACGGAGGGTTCCTTGGTATTATTGGTTGGAAGGGGCAGCAGTGATCCCGACGTGAAAAGGGATTTGTCTCGATTGGCCGATTTGCTAAGGAACAGGTTTCCAAAAATACGGGTGCAAGAGTGTTATTTGACAGCTGCCAAACCAAGCTTTGGAGAAGCGTTGGAATTTGCGGTGGAATCTCGATCAAACCAAGTATTTATCATTCCATACCTATTGTTTACAGGTCTCTTAATGCAGTCGATTGAAAATAGTATAAAAAAGATCCAAAAAAAGGGAAAGCAAAGAATCATACTTTGCCGATATTTAGGTTATCACCCAAAGATTGAACAAGCAATTTCGGAACGAATTCATGAAGTGAGTGGGGAGGCAGCCTATGTATCCAATTACGCTTAATATCGAGAACAGAAAGTGTGTCATCATCGGCGGTGGTAAAATAGCTTACTTTAAAGCGGGCCCCTTATTGGAAGCTGGTGCTGAAGTTACCGTCGTAAGCCCCGAAATATGCACAGGTTTTCAAGTGTTGGAGAAAGAAGGTAAGATCCGGGTCTTACTTAAAGAAGTGGAAGAAACTGACTATAAAGATGCATTTTTAATCATTGTTGCTACCAATTCTACTGAAGTAAATGAACGAGTTTACGAGAACGCATCCGAAAGTCAGTTGGTTAATGTAATCAGCAATCATGAGTTGGGCAATTTTCATATACCGGCCACATTGAATAGAGGCATGCTTTCCATAAGTGTTTCCACCAATGGAGCAAGTCCAACGCTCGCAAAAAAAATACGGAATGACCTAGGTAAAGTATATGATGAATCATATGAAGAATATCTTGAATTCCTTTTTGAAGCAAGAATGATTATAAAGAATGGGTCATTCTCAAAAGAAGAAAAATCTAAATTATTGAAAGATTCAATAGAGGATATTTATAAATATTCCTTAAAAGAAAGATATCGTTTTTTAGCTAGGCTTTTACCAGTAGAAGCTGAAGAAAATATATCATTGGGCTGATCAGAAAAACTGAAGGCACCTAACCAACATGTCATTTCATTTTGGTTAGGTGCCTCTTTGTGTCTTAAAGGAAATCTAAATGATTTATACAGGCAAACGGTACCATCGGGTCGATGATATAGGTTCTATTTTAGTGAAAAAAGGGGAATGTCATGAAAAAGTTAATCGTTTTGGCCTTTATCGGGTTTTTAGCCCAATTAATTGATGGTTCGCTTGGAATGGGGTATGGAGTGAGTTCCACTTCCTTATTGTTGACATTCGGGATTGCCCCTGCAGTAGCATCAGCATCCGTTCATTTATCGGAAGTAGTGACAACAGCAGTATCCGGAGCTTCACATATAAAGTTTGGGAACGTGGATAAAAATATGGTCTATCGCTTGATCATTCCAGGTTCTATTGGTGCATTTGTAGGTGCATGTTTTCTGAGTAACCTGCCAGCCGAATTAGCAAAACCGTATATTGCCATATTTTTATTTGGTCTTGGTGTATACGTTTTATTCCGCTTTTTATTTATTTTTAAACTGTCAAAGGAAAATGAAACCGTAAGGCCATTGACCGCAAAACAATCCATTCCGTTAGGCCTTTTTGCAGGCTTTTGTGATGCAACAGGCGGAGGCGGTTGGGGACCGATTGCAACACCTGTTTTATTGTCAAAAAAAGGCATGACGGCGAGAAAAGCTGTAGGAACTGTAGATACGAGTGAATTTGCCATTGCTTTCTTTGGAAGTCTTGGCTTTATCATTTCTCTTGGATGGGAAGCTGTCAATTGGCTTTGGGTCGTAGCGTTGATAATTGGTGGAGTGGTTGCCGCACCAATTGCAGCCTGGCTCGTCAGGATGCTTCCTGCTCAATTAATGGGTGTTTTAGTGGGCGGTTTCATTATCTTAATCAATGTAAGAACATTATTAGCTACATGGATTCCGATTGAAGCCCATATATACATCTATACTGGCATCGTCATAATATGGTTTTCTGGAATTCTTCTTACCATCAATAAGATGGCCAATGCGAGAAAACATGATCATATCGAACACCGCCAGAATGTTTCCTGATTCCCGAGTTTGAAAGAAGCGAATGTACACAAGAAGCATATTCCGATGCGTAAATAAACTCGTAGGTATGTATGTACCTACGAGTAAAGTCTTTTGCCAAATGGAATTCCGACTATAAAGTTGGTGCGGTTTTAATAAAGGATCTTGATCTCATTTAATAGATTCATTACCCTTTTTTGCTTTCCTAAAAATCAAGAGACTTATCACTCCAATATCTATGTATAAGAATTCATAGTACCCCTTACTAAAGTAAGCCATCGGAGAGATTTAAATGATTTTAGAGCAGAAGCAGAACCAATAATTTCTAGCTCCTTCTGTTCAAATGAGTGATTTACAGTCTATCGAATTTAAATCCCTGCCTGTTTGTATATCAGCATTTGATTGATGGAGGATAATTCAGCGTCCCGAAAGACCCGTTATTTCCACCAGAAATAACGGGTCTTTCGCTTGTCTTGGCTTCCCCCAATAACCCTCCCCGTGCCTACAATTGGTCTTCAGTACACTACCAGTAAATGAATGGGCATATTGAATGCACTCAGCCACATTCTTAATGTCCTTCAGCTGTCTGTCATTTCCGACGATGAGTACATGAAAATCGCGGATATCCTTTAATTTAAATCCCTGCAAGCTTTGAAAAGCATGCAGATTTTTGCTTTATGCCGGGACATCGGAAAAATCGGTTTATCAATTTATTCCTTGGAAAAAAATCTTTACCTGCCGCTGTGGTATCCTTTTCATATCTAATTTCTGGTAGTGTGTCCGGTGAAGGTGAACGTAATGTTTTAGGAGCAATAGGTGGAGCCATCATCTTTCATCCATTTAAACCATTATTTTAGTTTTTAAAGGTAGTTAAATATTTTTCAGTTTTGTACAATGATTAAATAGCAAATTTGAAAAGGAGTTTTAAAATGGAAGGCATCTCTGATCATTTAAAGGAAAATTTGGATATTTTGTTCGTAGGTTTCAATCCGAGCATTCGTTCAGGTGAGACTGGTCATCATTATGCGAATCCAAACAATCGCTTTTGGAAAATCCTCTTCGAGTCCGGGCTGACACCAAGGAAATATGAACCAACTGAAGACTCGTCGTTACTGGATTTAGGATATGGTTTTACCAATATCGTTTCCAGGCCTACAAAAGGAGCGGACGATATCACTAAAGAAGAGTACATAAAAGGAAGGAAACAATTAAAAAGGAAAATAAAAAAGTATAAACCTAAACTTGTCTGTTTTGTAGGCAAGGGTGTCTATCAGGAATATCGTCAATTACGAAAAATCTCTTGGGGGCTGCAAGAAGAACCTACATCCAATGAGACCATGGAATTCGTTGCCCCTTCTTCCAGCGGTTTAGTTAGAATGCCGATAAATGAGATCATCGAAATATATAGTGAGTTGCCCATTCTGCTTGGCCAGCTGAAAAGCAATTGAAGAAACTTATTAAAACTACGGTGAAATTATATGAGTCAGGATAATGGAATGGAAAAGCGGTGGCTTTTCCGAGGCAAGGATTAAAAGATTGTTTACCTATTTTATGGGATACCTAAGTATCGGTTTTGCTAATAGGGTCGTAGATACTTTCATACCTAGAATCGTTCCTTTGGCGCTGCTAGCATGGCTAAAGCATGAGCAAGCGGCCTTAATGGCGGCGCTGTTTGCACATATAACAGGTCTTTTCACTTTAGGATAATGGGTTGAATTTGGCCGCAGCTTTACCAGCTTTTCTGGTTGCCGTTTTTACGAGAAGACTATTGGGTAAGGTTATGATTGGCTTGCTTTCCTTGATGAAATTAAGAAATTTCTTTTAATAATTACTAAACATTTTAATGATAGGCCGATATAACCAGTAATGGATTGCCATTACTGGGTTTTTATTTCACAAGAACATATTTCATAAACCGCAACTTTTTGAGTTCGGTCATTACTGTTAGGCAAATGCCGCTTTTTAATGAACATTGGAAGCTTGATTATCAAAAAGGCCAGTGATTACATAAACTAGGGTGAATGTACTTCTGAAAGGTCGTTTTGGTTAGCAGAAATGAAAGCGCTTCTAATTGAAAATGAAACAACCAACGTTTAGAAAACGGGAGTCTGTCTACAATGGGAATAAGCAAATAACTATGGAGGTGCTCAATTGATGAATGTTAATGGTGCCCTAGAGGTTCTTGATCGCATGCGGCTTCCTAATGGTGCATATACTGCAAGTGTTTCCGATGATTATAATTATGTCTGGATAAGGGATGTCGTTTATACAGTAATACCTTTTATAAATGATCCGTCCAATCGTTACGAAAAAGCATATCATGCTTTATTCGACTTATTTCAAACCTATGAGTGGAAGATAGATATTCATACGGTGCAGAAACCCCAGTTTCTATTTGAACATATCCATGCAAGGTATTCCACTGAGCTTAAAGAACTGCCCGATGAGTGGGGGCATGCCCAAAATGATGCGGTAGGTGCCTTTTTATGGGGTGTCGGTGAAGGATATAGGCATGGTAAAAAGGTGATAAGAAACCAACGTGATTTAGAAATTGTCCAAAAGCTGGTCAATTACTTGGAATGCCTGCAATATTGGCAGTCGGAAGATAACGGGATGTGGGAAGAAAATATAGAAATCCACGCTTCAAGCATAGGTGCATGTGTTGCTGGATTGAATTCGGTCAAAATGCTGGTAAACGTCAAGGAAGAACTGATTAAAAAGGGAGAAGAAACACTTCGTTTCCTGCTTCCAAGGGAAAGTTATTCAAAAGAGACGGATTTAGCCCTTTTATCGTTGATTTATCCGTATCGGCTGGTAGACCGTGAAATAGCACTTGAAATATTGAAGAATGTCACAGAGAGACTAGAAAGAACAAATGGTTGCATTAGATATGAGAAGGACCTTTATTATAATGACGGTCAAGAAGCGGAATGGTGTTTCGGGCTTCCATGGTTGGGCTTATGCTACCTTGAACTTGGCATGATGAACAAAGTTAATGAATATATAGATAAAACAAAAATGATCATTCCGGAAAATTGGGAAGTTCCTGAGTTATATATTGGAGGCAGTAATATACCAAACGGGAATACTCCTTTGGCATGGTCAGTCTCATTATCCTATTTATTCTTGACGAAGACTTCAATGATTCGAACTGAACAAATAACATGAAGCATTCATACTGGATACCTTAAAACTCTTCCCAAAAAAAGGGAAGAGTTTTTCTTGGTATAATAATATTTTTACAATAAATGTCTTTTTTCTTTAAAAAAGTGTTTAAATTTACAAAAAAACGGGCATTTATTACAATAACTTCACCTCCATTTGAAGGATTAATATCATTTTCACCGAATATATATAATAACTGGGGAAGGATGGGTAAAATACTATCGAGTTAATACTGATGGAGGGGTTTTATTGAGTACAATTATTGACCAGCTACAAGAGATTTATCCAAGCGATTTCGATTTGTATTTGTTTCATGAAGGCACCCTTTATGAAAGCTATAAAATGCTTGGGGCACACATTGTGACAACATTAGGTAATGAAGGAGTACGCTTCACCGTTTGGGCCCCCCATGCCAAGCAAGTTTCAGTAGTCGGTAATTTTAATAATTGGGACGGAAAAGATCATGCGATGAAACGGATCGAGCGTTCAGGTATCTGGGTGTTGTTCGTACCAGGATTACAAGAAGGGGATATCTATAAATATGAAATACATACACCCGGAAATAAACGTATCCTAAAAGCCGATCCATATGCCTTTTATTCGGAAGTCAGACCAAATACTGCTTCGGTCATTAAAAGGCTGGATAATTTTGAATGGCAAGATTCGAAGTGGATAGCCGATAGGAAAAAGGAAAATATTTATCATAAACCCATGTCCATTTATGAAGTGCACCCCGGAACATGGAAACAGAAAGAAGATGGTGCATTTTATTCGTACCGTGAATTGGCTGATAGATTAGTTGAATATGTGATTGATAATAGTTTTACACATATTGAAATCATGGCCATAATGGAACACCCTTTTGATAAATCGTGGGGATACCAGGTCACGGGTTATTATTCCGTAAACAGTCGGTACGGTTCACCGGAAGATTTTAAATATTTAATTAACCTTTGCCACCAAAAGGGCATAGGTGTAATCCTTGACTGGGTTCCCGCCCATTTTTGTAAAGACGCGCATGGACTTTCCCGTTTTGATGGTACACCTCTCTATGAACCAATTGATTATACGAGAGCAGATCGCCCGTTATGGGGGACATACAACTTTGATTTTACTAAACCTGAAGTAATCAGTTTCCTTATATCAAATGTAATGTTTTGGATGGATGTATACCATATTGATGGGGTCCGTGTCGATGCTGTATCGTCAATGGTTTACTTGAATCATGATAATCCATTGCCGGTCAAGCTGAAAAACCAGTTTGGCGGTGAGGAAAACCTGGAAGCCATACAATTTTTACAAAAACTTAACGAAGTGGTTTTCAAGAAATATCCCAATGCATTAATGATGGCTGAAGAAGCGACAGACCGGCCACTTATAACTTCTCCTACCGATATAGGCGGCTTGGGCTTTAATTACAAATGGAATATGGGATGGACTAACGATATCCTTCGTTATATGAAACTTGAAACAAATGAAAGGCCATATCATCATAATCTCTTAACCTTTTCATTTTTCTATGCTTTTTCAGAAAATTTCGTCTTGCCCTTTTCACATGATGAAGTGGTTCATGGCAAGAAGTCATTATTGAATAAGATGCCAGGTGACTATTGGCAGAAGTTTGCAAATTTACGGTTACTCTTTGGGTATTTCATGACGCATCCTGGAAAGAAGCTACTTTTTATGGGAGGTGAATTTGGCCAATTCATAGAATGGAAAGATGAGGAACAATTGGATTGGCTGCTTTTGGAATATGAATCCCACGAAAAGATGGCATATTACTTCCGTACCCTTCAGGACTTTTATAGCCAAACTTCCTCCCTTTGGAGACTGGATCATGTCCAGGAAGGTTTTGAATGGATCGATCCGAGCAATAGTGAACAAAGCATCATCACCTTTATGAGAAAAGGTAAACGCAAAGGCGATTATTGCATTGTTGTCTGTAATTTTTCTGCACAGACTCATGCTCACTATCAAATAGGTGTACCATCCCAAGGCAAATATATAGAGGTTTTCAGCAGTGATTCAGCAGCTTTCGGAGGATCGGGTCAGATCAATGAAGAACCCATTAATGTCAAAAAGATACCATACCATAATCAACCATACAGCATGGAAATAACTGTACCTCCATTAGGCATTTCTATTTTTATGAAGCAAACAAAAAAAAGACGGGGGAGAGTGACCGAATAATGGGAGCGAAAAAATGGATAGCAATGTTATTGGCAGGAGGCCAGGGTTCAAGGTTAGGTGAATTGACGATTGGTTTGGCAAAACCAGCTGTTCCCTTTGGCGGTAAATATAGAATCATCGATTTTCCATTAAGTAACTGCACTCATTCTGGTATAGATACGGTTGGGGTATTGACCCAATACCAGCCATTGATTCTAAATGATTATGTTGGTAATGGCAAAGTTTGGGACCTTGATTTGGATGTTGGCGGAGTTTCCGTACTTCCCCCTTATCAAGGGAAAGAAGGCGGTGAATGGTATAAAGGGACGGCAAATGCTGTTTATCAAAATATCCAATACATTGATAACTATGATCCGGAACATGTACTGATTCTCTCTGGTGACCATATTTATAAGATGGACTACAGTAAGATGCTGGATTATCACATCGAAAAAAATGCAGAGGCAACAATAGCTGTAATTCAAGTGCCGTGGCAGGAAGCAAGTCGTTTCGGAATCATGAATACCAATGGGGATGATAAAGTCACACAATTTGACGAAAAACCAAAGTATCCAAAAAGTAACCTCGCTTCCATGGGAGTTTACCTTTTCAATTGGAAAACCCTAAGACGTTATTTAATCAATGATGAAAAAGACGAAAATTCTTCCAATGATTTTGGCAGCAACATCATTCCAAAAATGCTTGAAGATCGAAAAAAGCTATATGCCTACCGTTTTAATGATTATTGGAAAGATGTTGGAACGGTCGAAAGCCTTTGGCAGGCACATATGGACTTATTGGAGGATACGCCAAATTTCCAGTTGGATGATCAGCAATGGAAAATTTTTGCCCGCAATGCAAATCATCCGCCGCAATATATATCACCGGATGCCGAGGTCAGTCAGTCGCTTATCAATGAAGGGTGCATGATACATGGGAACATTGAACATTCGGTTTTATCCTATAATGTACAGGTGGGCTATGGGTCAACCATAAAAGATTCAGTCATCATGCCTAATGTCACGATTGGGGAAAACGTTCATATAGAAAGAAGCATCATAGCCAGTAATTGTGTTATAGAAGATGGTGCCGTAGTTGGCGATTCAGCGGTGACATCCGATATTACCTTAATTGGTGAAAATCAGACCATTATCAATCCAAACAAAAAAAAGATTACTCTTAACTAGAAAAAGGGGAAGATGCTATGGAAAATGTGTTGGGTATTATTAACTTAATCAATGAAAGACAACATTTAAAAGATCTGACTGCTCACCGTAATGTAGCATCTGTGCCATTTGGTGGACGCTACCGTTTGATTGACTTTACAATGTCGAATCTCATTAATGCAGATGTATCAAAAGTAGCCGTTTTTCCAAAAGAAAAGTATCTTTCAGTTATGGATCATCTTGGCTCAGGTAAAGAATGGAACTTGGATCGGCGTTCAGGAGGCTTATACATCTTGCCCCATATCCATCCGGATGAAACGGTAACAGGCGATATGAAGCAATTTTATGATCATCTCAGCTTTTTCGAACGTGCAGAGGCAGATACTGTCATCATTTCCCCAGGAAGCCATGTATGCAAATTGGATTTTAATGAAGTGCTTGATTATCACAAAAAACATAAAGCGGATATCACGGTGGTATATAAGGATTATGTAGGGGAATTGATTGAAAAACCAATTTATCACACCTGCTCGGTAGATTCGGATGAAGACATAACTGATATTAGCTTTTATACCATCCCTAGACCTGGTGACCATGTTTGTCTGGAAACCTTTATCATAAGTAAAACGCTATTGGTGAACTTGATCAAAAGCTGTGTTGCCAGTGGGGAATATGACTTTTTGAAAGACGCTGTGAAAGCAAATCTTCATCGTTTTACCGTCAAAGGTTATAACTTTACTGGTGATATGCCATTCATCCATTCTATTGAAAGCTTTCATGCCAGTAATATGAATTTCCTGAACCCTTCGGTAATCCGTTCTTTCTTCGGGGATACTTGGGATGTTTATACGAAAATCAAACATGAGGCACCGACCAAATATTCAAGTTCTTCGAAGGTTACCAATTCATTGATAGCCAACGGTTGTGATATTGAAGGGATTGTCGAAAACAGTATACTCTTCCGTGGTGTAAAGGTGAAAAAGGGTGCTATAGTAAGAAATAGCATCATCATGCAAAAAGGCGTGATTGAAGAAGGAGCCATCGTTGAAAATATCATAACTGATAAAGAAGTGAGAGTTACTAGTGAAAAATCAGTTATTGGTTTAAAACAGCCTACAGTAATAAAAAAAGCGGAAGTAATTTAATAGAGGAGGTGCGGCAATGAATGTTGTATTTGCTGCTTCAGAATGCGCCCCTTTTATAAAAACGGGAGGGCTCGGAGACGTTATAGGCGCGCTCCCGAAAGCGCTGAAAAAACAGGGAGTCCATGTAAGTGTAATCCTACCTAAATACGCGGATCTTCCTAACCAATTCAAACAGGAATTGGAACATATTACGAGTATTGAAGTTCCTGTTGGTTGGCGCCAGCAATTTTGTGGCATCGAAAAACTTGTTGCTAACGGAATTACATATTATTTTCTGGATAATGAATATTATTTCAAAAGGCATGGTAGTTATGGTTTCTTCGATGATGGCGAAAGGTTCGCCTTCTTTTCCCGTGCAATTTTAGAGGCTTTACCCTATTTAGAAGAAAAACCGGATGTTATACACTGCCATGATTGGCAAACGGGCCTTGTCAGCGTTTTGAAGAAAGCCCATTATCATAATCACCCATTCTATCAGGATATTAAAACGATATTTACGATACATAATTTACGGTATCAAGGAGTTTATCCTAAAGCTGTATTAGCTGAATTACTCGATTTGAGTGAGTTATATTTTAATATCGATGGTCTTGAATTTCATGGGAATGTAAGTTATTTGAAAGCGGGCCTTGCTTTTTCTAACATAGTCACAACTGTAAGCCCAAGTTATGCGGAAGAAATTCAGATACCTTATTTCGGGGAAAATCTGGATGGGTTTTTACGTAAGAGAAATGGTGAGCTTAAAGGGATTATCAATGGAATCGATTATGAGGAATATAATCCTGCAGCAGATGAACATCTTGCTGTTCCATTCGATTCTTATGAGGGTAAGATGGAGAATAAACGTCAGCTACAGGAATCGCTGGGTCTTCCTGTCAATGATGACGTACCGGTTTTATCAATGGTAACTAGGCTTGTTGATCAAAAAGGAATAGATCTTGTTCTCCATGTTTTTCATGAAATGATGAACCAAGGAGTTCAATTCATTCTTTTAGGTACGGGTGAAGACCAATATGAATCGGCATTTCGTCATTTAGCTGACCAATATCCAAATCAGGTTTCAGTCCATACATATTTTGATGAGGGGCTGGCAAGAAGGATATATGCAGGTTCGGATTTATTCCTGATGCCATCACAATTCGAACCATGTGGTATCGGCCAACTCTTGGCACTGCGTTATGGTACACTGCCTTTAGTGAGGGAAACTGGCGGACTTCGTGATACGGTCATACCATATAACCAATTTACTGGTGAAGGCAATGGCTTCAGTTTTACGAATTATAATGCACACGATATGCTCCATACAATTGAGCAATCTGTTGGTCTGTACAAATTCCAGCCGAAAAGATGGAGGAAAATGGCCGAAAATGCAATGAAGTTAGACTTCAGTTGGACATCATCGTCATTAAAGTATATGGAGCTGTATGAAAGTTTGATTCCTGTCATGAAGTGATAACTGGATAGGTAATACACAAAGCACTTGCGAACATTGTTTTCGTAAGTGTTTTGTTTCTTTTACCATCAAATATGGGTATATGATATTTATATATAAAATATTGCTGTGTAGGAGAATGAAAAGATGAAAAGAAGAAGGATGGAAATTGTATTTTTATTTATATTAATTGCTTCAGTTTATATGATCCTGTTCACTCAAGTTAGCTTCGACGTGAAGCTATTTTTTATTGGATTATATATTTTGGTCATGTTTATCACCCTATTTTCACTCATGCTCGAAAATAGATTTGCCCACGAGACACTTTTATGGATGTATGTGCTTTTGTTTTTCCCGGTATTTGGATATGTGTTTTATCTATTCTCAGGTCAGCTCTATTTAAAGGGGTATTTATTCCGAAGTAAAAGGAAAAAAGATCGAGAAGAATGGAAGAGTCTTGTTACACGGGTATCCTCTCCAGATTTATCGTTCTTGAATGATCATCAGCAATCATTCGCAGCTTTTGCCAAAAATGCATCTGAGACCACCATTAGTACATCATCGAAAACGGAAGTATTGAAAAATGGCAACGAAACGTTTACAGAAATCATAAGACAGTTAAAAAAAGCTGAGAAATTCATCCATATTGAATACTATATTTTTCGTTCCGACAGGCTTGGTACTGAAATTATAGATATCCTTATTGAAAAAGCAAAAAATGGTGTGGAGGTTTTATTCATTTTTGATGCGGCAGGAAGCTTAAGCCTATCAAATAATGAAGTTAAACGGATGAAAAATGCAGGGATTAAAGCCTATCCATTTTCGCCATTGAAACACGGTTTTTTCAATCAAAAATTTAATTTTAGAAATCACCGTAAAATCATAATCATAGATGGGGAAGTTGGCTTTGTAGGAGGTTTAAACGTAGGAGAGGAATACTTAGGCCGAAATAAAAGCATTGGTTTTTGGAGAGATACACATATGGTCCTTAAAGGTGAAGCGGTATATATGCTTCATACCGTTTTCCTTTTGGATTGGGAATATGTCAGCGGTGAAGATGTATTGCAAGGACGTCCAGAATTCAAGAATAAAGTGGTACAAGGGGATGGAGCTGTCCAGGTGGTAGCAAGCGGACCTGATACACAACAGGGGATCATGAGTGATTTTTACTATTCACTCATCACGAACGCCACAAAATCAATCTGGATTGCAAGTCCATACTTCGTACCAAATCAAGCGATTAAAGCAGCAATTAAACATGCCGCAATTAAGGGGATACAAGTCAGGGTTATGGTTCCGGCAGTAAATGATGGGTTTTTAACCCAATATGGCAGTCGCTCCTATTTCGGTGAGCTGCTTCAATTCGGCGTAGAGGTATACTCGTACAAAAAAGGTTTTCTACATCAGAAACTTATTATCGTAGATGGTGATATGGCATCCATAGGAACGGCAAATATGGATATGAGGAGTTTCCATCTGAATTTTGAAGTGAATGTCTTTCTTATGGGCAGCCGTACCATTGAAGATCTCATCACTCATTACAAAGAGGATATGATGGATAGTGACAAACTAGATCCTATCGTGTATAACAATCGTGGTTTACTGGAACGTTCAAAAGAATCATTTGCCAGATTGTTTTCGAATGTACTCTAATGGGAAAAAAAGCAGATAAATAGTATAGTTGAAATGTAAAGAAATTAATTGGCCATAAGGAGAATTTAAGAGATTATGAAATTGGTTTCCTGGAATGTAAATGGAATTAGAGCTTGTGTTAAAAAAGGATTTTTAGATTACTTTAAAGATGTGGATGCAGATATTTTCTGCCTTCAAGAAACTAAGCTTCAAGAAGGTCAGATTTCACTTGAGTTGGAAGGATACCATCAATATTGGAATTATGCACTGAAAAAAGGATATTCAGGTACAGCCATTTTCACGAAGGAAAAACCGCTTTCAGTGAAATATGGTGTAGGAGAGCTGGATGAGGAGCCGGAAGGCAGGATCATAACATTGGAATTCGAGAGTTTTTATATGGTGAATGTTTATACCCCCAATGCAAAAAGGGATTTATCAAGATTGAATTACCGTCTCGAATGGGAAGATGAGATGATAAAATATCTTAAGGAACTGGACTTGGTGAAGCCGGTTATCTTTTGTGGCGACCTCAATGTCGCACACCAGGAAATCGACTTGAAAAACCCAAAACCCAATATAGGGAATTCCGGTTTTACAAATGAAGAACGTGGAAAGATGGCTGAATTACTTGATTCAGGGTTTATAGATACATTTCGTCATTTTTATCCAGACCAGGAAGGCTCTTATACTTGGTGGTCATATATGGCAAAAGTCAGGGAGCGGAATATTGGGTGGAGAATCGATTATTTCATTGTTTCAAAACGTCTGGCGGAATCTTTAATAGATGCAAACATTCACTGCGATGTCATGGGCAGCGATCATTGCCCGGTCGTTTTGGAAACAAACCTCTAAATGGAATAAATTCGGTTAAATGGGGATACTAATGGTTATCCATATTCAACAGGAGGTTTGATTATGAACACATTTATCGTGGGCTTTCATCAAGAAGATAATGTAGACAGCATGCAAGTGCAAAAATTGACGTCGGCTGAGTTTGAAAAAGCAACATCACGCGGATTTCGCAGGTTATTTGAACTGGATACAAATATCGGTTATTTCGTATTTTTTGATGCTGAAGATGATGAGGGTGATTTATCCCATCTAGTTTTACAGTATGAAGAAGATAATCAGGATCCAAGTGATTGTTACTCCTTTACTAAAAATGATTTTTATGAGTTCATGGCACTTTATTTACAAGGGATGGATGAAGTGGAAGTGGAGGATGAAGAAGATGATGACAATGAAGAGTACGGACCAATTCATCATCTTGCCCATTTGATGTTTCATATTGTTGAAGAAGGAAAATCCGTAAAGCCATAATTGGCCGAGTAATGTAATGATAGGTACTTGTGAGCTTTGTGACAGGGATGAGATAGAACTGACCATCCATCATTTAACACCTAGAGAATTTGGCGGAAGCCATTTACCAATAGCCTATCTCTGTAAATCTTGCCACAAACAGATTCACGCACTGTATTCAAACCGAGAACTGGCCATCCGACTAAATACCGTGCTTTTGTTAAAAGATGATGAAGGATTAAAAAAATATTTAAAGTGGATTAAAAAACAACCGGTAACGAGGGCAGTGAGAATAAGAAAATCAAAAACGAAATAAAGCAAAAGCCCATCTTAATAAGATGGGCTTTTGTTTTTCATTTTCAGCTTGCTTTATTTTTCAACCGATCCAATAAAAATCCACCTTTAAAATAACGTGGTTCATATGAAATGATGAAAGCCTTAGGTTCAAACTTTTCAACGGTTGCTATCAATTCTTGTTCCCGATTGCGTTTGGTCAAGATTTCCATCCGATAACGGTTGCTATCCCTGCCCTCGCCCGTATAAAGAGTTACACCAAATCCGTTGTTCCTCAATGTATCTACCAAATGTTCATTTTTGGTTTGAGTATTAACGGTTACATTAATAAAACCGATGGCAAGTTTTTGCTCAATTTTCGTACCAAAAATTATTCCGATTCCAAAACCGACTGCATATACAACCATGGCGAGTATGCTTTGGTCACCGCCAAATACGAGGGATAATCCAAAAACGTATATTAACATTTCTGCGATACCCAGTATCGAGGCGAGTATGGTAATATTTTTTACTAAGAAAATGGTTCGCAATGTGTAAATCGGAACATAAATAAGTTGTAATAGTAGAATCAGAAGTATTTCTTTCACTTGAGCACCTCACCAAAATCTTCCAGTTTGATTAGACGTTTCAAATTGGGGATTGTTCATTCCATAAGTAACATCTTCCCTAATATAACCACATCATAATAGGGGAATTCAATGGGGAATATTATGTATTTTTTGTGTCATTTCCATGGACACAGAATTAAAAATCCCCTAAGATTTTTCAATATTCTTTTTTTAATTAATTTGGTATCATTATCCTTATTAATTCATATGGGGGAATGATGATGTTTAATTATGATGGTCGGATATTCAAAGCTAAAATCAATTCTGAAAATGGAGAAGTGTCAGGAAACACTACCTTCCACTATTCACAAGACGGCTCAATTCTTTCAGCAAGTTATCAGGGGGGAGAGATTGTTAAAGGGACTTTAATAGGGCTGGTCAATCTGGATGGAACTCTGGAATTCAGGTATAATCATATCAATGAAAAAGGGGAAATTAGAGGAGGCAGCTGCCTTTCCACCCCTGAAATGCTGCCTGATGGAAGGTTACGCTTGCATGAAAAATGGAAATGGTCAGATCTCGAACGGACTGAAGGACATTCCATCATTGAAGAAGTGAGAAAATAACAATCTACTTAGAGGGGTTTGAGGACAATTACTACTATTTGTTTAGTGCGGCATGGTCAAACAGATTGGAATGCACTAGGAAAACTGCAAGGGCAGACTGATATTCCTTTAAATGAACTTGGAAAGATACAGGCACGGCAATGTGGTGAATTTTTGTCAAAAGATGATTGGGATGTAATTATTACAAGCCCCCTGAAGAGGGCAAGGGAGACGGCGGATATCATTTCGCACTATATTGAAGTCCCGGTTATTGAAAAAATGGAATTCATTGAAAAGAATTTTGGAGTCGCTGAAGGAATGACTGCAGCGGAAAGGAAGTCTGCATTCAGGGATAAAGATTATCCTGGTCAGGAAAATCAGGAATCTCTACGAAACAGGCTGATGAATGGGCTCCAGGAAATTCAGAAGGAGTATCCTGAGAAGAAAGTTATACTTGTTGCACATGGAGCCGTCATTCATTTTATTTTACGCTTGATGTCAAATGAGTCAATCGTATCCAACGAAATGCGCTTGTTCAATGCATGTTTGAGTACGATTAGATTTGAAGTTGATTCTTGGATAATTGATGATTTCAATCAAGTGAATCATTTATCTTAGTCCTATAAAGCTAGGTTAGTTAAAAAGGAAATGGTTGATTGAAAAGCTAATTATAGAAAGAAGGAAATCATGACTAATAAGAAGGCATTGATTTTAGGCGCTACAGGTATGGTAGGCACCCAGTTGGTTAAAGAGCTAGGCAAAAGCAAAATCTATAGTGAAATCCATTTGCTGACAAGAAGGGCACTGAAACTCCCCTATCCCAAATGCATAGGACATGTTGTGGATTTCGATAATTTATGTAAGTATGCCGATTTGTTCAAAGTCACCGATGTGTTCATTTGTTTGGGTACAACGATCAAAAAGGCTAAATCGAAGGAAGCATTTCGTAAAGTGGATTATGACTATGTAATTGAAGCAGCTAGATTGGCAAAGACATCCAATGTTGAAAAAATACTCGTCATAACGGCCATGGGTGCCAATTCCAAATCAAAGTTCTTCTACAGCCGTGTTAAAGGTGATGTGGAAGGTACACTACAACATCTGGCATTGAATACTGTACATATTTTCCGTCCTTCCTTACTTCTTGGAGAACGAAAGGAATTCAGGGCAGGTGAAAAGATTTCTGGGCTGCTAAGTACTTTTGCAAAATTTGTCTTTGTAGGCCCTTTACGTCCATATCGTGCAATAGAAGCAAACAAAGTAGCTGCTGCAATGTACGTTGCGGCCCAAACGACGGCAAAAGGATATCATTTTTATGATTCTGCTGAAATAGAGGAACTTGCACAAAGAGTTACGATTAATAGTGATCATCAGGATAAAATAGTAAAAAAATAGATACAAGTTTCCTGTAAAAATGAAGGTTTGGGAAGACCATGCCGACGATATACTGAAAACGAGCCCCAATAGGCCCGTTTTTAAATTCCTAGACAAATTTTGATCCCCCTTAAAAGAAAAAAGGAAGTGGAGTGTAATAAAGGTGGAGAACCAGAAGGTCTTGGTAATAAGCAATGCCAAAAGGTTTTTAGTTGTTTCTATAGCTGAGTTAGCTCAATAAGAAAACCGAGTATAAAGATCCAGGTCTTTTTTAGAAATTTTTCTGGTAATGTTTATAGTGCTTTAGACAAGTTATCGATCGCTTCTTGTTCTGATGGGACAAAATAAACATTGTTACCTTTATTACACTCATAAATGAAATCTTTCAGTGGCTTACTGGTATAAGATTAAAAATCCCCTATGATTGCAAATTTAATATGGTAGTTGGCAAATTTTTGAAGGGTCTCTCCTGCAAGTTTTGTACAAAGCTTAAAAAAATCTTCTAAAATTGCTTCTTTGTTTAGTGCTATTCGACTGCTCCCGGTTTTGTTACTAATCGTCATAATAATATCCAATGCACTTTGCTCATCTGTTAGTACGATTGAATCCGTATTAGCTGTTGCAATGATATGTCCATTCGCTTCTGTCATTTTTATAATCATCTTCACTCCTCCATTCAAATTTAAGTATATATTTCTTATCATTTAAATAAAGACTGCTTCAGCAGCCTTTATTCATCTAACTATAACTGACATTTAGCTTAAATACCCCAGCTGTGCTGCTCCATAACTTGGCCCTATAATTGAATCAATAGTACTGTGTGTTCCTTTTAGCTGGTTATCTAAATAATGAAGCCCTAGATAAAATTGACTTCCTTTTTTATAAAGCATTTATAAATTTGAGGAAATGGAGGACAAAGGATTACTATTAATTATAAAAACTTGCCTGTAAAAGGCTCGTTTTAGACTGTAGTCAAACTCGAAGAAAAGCCAGTTTACCTACATTTTTTTATTTATAAACGTTTCAGTTGATTGGAACGGAAGGTAGGAGACTCCTGAGGTGAAAGCGAGTATCTGGAGTGGAAATCAACGTTCAAATCTTCCGGATGAAACTTGATTGTAACAGTGATTTCCACTACAATTTGTAGTGGGAGGTGGAAAAGGATGAATATTAAAAATTTTAAATATGATGAAGTTGGACTGAATCGTTTCTTTGGTCCATTGGAAGCAAATATCATGGAATATTTATGGGATAAAGATGAACAAAGCATTAAAGCGGTTCAACAATCATTGGAACTTGACAAACCTATCAATTTCAACACAGTAATGACCGTAATGAATCGTTTAGTCGAAAAAGGCATTCTTGAAAAGAGGTCTGAAGGAAGGCTTTCATTATTTCGCCCGGTGCAGTCCAAAGAGGAGTTTTTTGAAGAGCAGTCAAAGAAACTGACTGAGAACTTGCTGGATGAATTTGGTGGAGCGGTCATAAGCCATATGCTGGATGCCATGAAAGACGCTGACCAAGGTTTAATTGAAAAATTGGAACAAAAAATTCAATCGTTAAAAAAGGATAAATTATAATGTGGAAGAGAAAGTCTTATTTTGTGATAAGCCTGAGTCTTTTAATTGCCTGTGTGGTATGGTGCCAAATGGGAGCTTTTTTAGTACACATCTTTTTTGGCGTGAATATTAAAGCTAATTTCTTTAAATTTTGTTTTAGTTTATTCAAGGAAGATTCAGTATACTACTTTGTGGTCGTCACACTGCTCAGTATTATAATATCCTATAGCATATTGAGCACCTTATTCAAAATTGCAGAGCAATATTTCTTATCCAGAAGGTTTAAACAAAAACTTTTTCTTTCAAAAAACGATGATATGACAAGGAATGTAAATGAAACATTCAATCGGGTCAACAATGATATCTTAGTTGTGAACGCTGAACAGCCTCTTGCGTTTACGCTTGGTTTCAGGCGGCCTTTCATTGTGTTCAGTACTGGTTTAATTCGATTACTGGACTTCGATGAACTAGAAGCGGTAGTGGAGCATGAGGCCTGTCACCAAAAGAAATATGATCCACTGGTCATCTTTATTTTACAGTTGATTTCAAATGCATTATGGTTTGTCCCATTGACAAAATGGTGTCATAAAAATTACAAAATAATAAGTGAATTATCAGCCGACGAAAATGCGGTTCATAAAATGGGGACTGAATTAGGAATAAGTACCGCTTTATTGAAGTTAATTAAACATGGGTGCACTGATAAATCCTCTCCTATCCTTGTTCATTTCTCGAATGAATCAGTTAACTATAGACTTCAGCAATTAATTGATCCCCATAAAACAATTCCTTTAAGGGCTGAAACTACCACGATTTTTGTTTCCATTTATGTTTTGGTTATCCTTATAGGAATGACTATAGTGATTGTCTGATGACTTTCACTTGATTTCTTTACCACTTTACACTACACTTTGTAGTGTTAAATAAAAAAAAGGAGATGTGTCATGAATAAACAAGAAATCGGTACCTTTTTATTAAGAGTTATGTTGGGAATTTCATTTTTCTTGCATGGTTTGTCAAAATTCAAAGGTGGATTGGAAAATACTTCAGGGTGGTTTCAAAGTATAGGCATTCCGGGATTCATGGCCTATGTAGTCGGTATGATTGAATTGGTTGGAGGAATTGCTTTAATAATAGGTCTTGGAACAAGAATAATTTCTGCCCTCCTTGTATTCATCATGGCTGGTGCAATTGTTTATGTAAAATTCCCAGCAGGTTTTATGGGGAATGGGGAAGCCTCAGGGTATGAACTGGATCTCGTTCTTATGATTATTGCCCTTCACCTAGTATTGAATGGAAGCCGCTTCCTATCTATAGACTCTAAGTTACCAAAACTAAAAAAAACACAGGATTCAGAAATGATAGCAAGTTAATAAGATTAAACGACATTACAAAAATTCCAACACTTTATAAGCATTCTTGAGGCATGATACCGGTAATCTACTAGGGTCATGCCTTTTTCATTTCACCTAATCTTATTTGAAATGTTTTGAAAAACCAGGAATAAAAGAAGTTTTCCATAACTGCCATAACGTGACATACTTTGTCTATACATCAGTAACCTTGGAATTTTCAATTCAACATTTAGAAAATTTGATAGTTTTCTGTAAATTTCCGTTGACGAACGCGTGTTCCGTGTTATAAAATTCAATCATGGGTAATAATGGTATAGTGATTATTGCCATTGACAGTTCAAAAGCAAGCTTGGAAATTTCCAAGCTTAGTAAAAAAATCAAAGCAAAAGGAGTTATCTAATTATGACCATGCGATTATCTCCATATTTAATGATGAACGGAAATGCGAAGGAAGCGATTCAATTTTACGAAAAAGCATTGGATGCAAAAATCCTCTTTAATCAAACTTTTGGAGAAATGCCAGAAAATCCTGAATTTCCTCTGCCAGAAGAAGCAAAGGATCTTGTGGCACACGCAATGTTAAAGGTTGGGGAAACGGACTTCATGTTTTCGGATACGTTTCCAGGTCAAACCAGTCAATCTGGAGATCAAGTCACGATCTGCATTTCAATTAACGAAATTGAAAAATCAAAACGAATCTTTGAAACTTTGTCGCAAGGTGGAGAAGTGAAAATGCCTCTGCAGGAAGCTTTTTTCAGCCCTGCTTATGGGATTGTAACAGACAAATTCGGTGTAACCTTTCAAATTTATACAGAGGGTGAAAAATGATTTGTTAAATAATAACAGCTGTTTTGGTGAATAGTTGCAGCTGTAATGTGTGAATAAATAAATCCCGATTTCTCATTAATATCACTGAGAGATCGGGATTTTTAAGTATGACTCTTATCTCTTTTCATAGGGCATCAAAAGATCCCGGAAGCATATAAGATAACAGCACGTTTATAGATTAAGTAGGCGTCCATTCTCACTGTCACTGGATTCTAGATTCAATCTGAATGTATATATATTGCTCGGAACTCCACCAATGATATCATGAATACGCAGTTACCGATATTTTTTTCTGGTTCCACAATTTTACTCTGATACATTATCGTTATCTCCCTGTGATATTCGTCATATATTCTTCATCTATTTGTTCTTTGTTTAGAATATGCCTATGCTATTATATAAAACATTGACATATAAATCAGGCTCCTTAAAATTTTTCCTTTTAATAAGGTACTATCATATCATTCGAAGTAACAATTCATTACGTAATAAGGGGAAAGGGGGAACAATGTGAACACAGATCAAGCTTTCGACCTGCTAAAGGATGCAGGAGTAACAGAAAGCAGTAGTATACAAACTGTTAGACGCTGGCTTCGTGAAGGTAAGATTAAATATGAGGGAGGCAACGGGAATAGGAAAACCGGATACATAATGGATGACACAGATCAAGCATTTGAAATGTTAAAAGATGCAGGAGTAACAGAAAGTAATAGTGTACAGACTGTCAGGCGCTGGCTTGGCGAAGGGAAGATTAAATACGCCGGGAACGGAAAGAGGAACACCGGATACATAAGCGATGACACAGCTTCAAAGCTGGCTATAAATGATAGTATAAATCAAAATAAGGACGAAATCATACACCGATTAAAATTAAAAATACAAGCTCAAGAAAAGCATATAGAAGGTATCGAAGAGCTTCATGAGACAGCAAAAAGAATATTGATTCAGCAAAGGGATATGTTCAAAAAGGAAGTTGCCATTCTAAAGAATGAGAAAAGTGAATTACAAAATGAATCAAAGGATTTATTAAAAGAAAATATTGAATTACGTAATGAAGTGATAAAATTAAAAGAAAAAATCAGAAACAATTACATGATTGACTCCACTATTCAATCAAATGATTATAGTGAAAAATTAGGGCTTTCTAAAATGGCGAGCGATAAAGAAGTATTGGCAGAATATAAAGGGTTACTAAAAATAACTCATCCAGATCATAATGGCAACGCGAAGGTATTTCATTACATTAAGACTGATTACGATAATTTTAGAAAGAGCAACAAAGGTAAATGAATAGTGAATGCATGCAAAGGTATTTTTACATCAAACCTAAAGAAAAACCTAGGGTAAAAGCGTAATTTGAAACGTCGGAAATAGTTTGATGTGGGACGAAACAGTGCCAATTTAGATTATTGATCATTATTTTTTGTTTGGCGATTTTAAATAGGAGATTTTTAAATGAACGAATAGGTGCCTTTGTTCATTAGGCACCTAAAATTGAGGCTTTTAAAGTCTATCGTTTACACATCATGAGCGGCTACTCTGTCTCCTCATCCATTGTGTTGCAACCCATTTTTCCCCAGTGATAACGGGCGCCCCACCGTGTAAAGTTAGTTCGTTTAGGTTTTTATCGTTGTAAAAATATTCGAAATACACAGCCATTCCCTTTCGCGGGGATACTGAAAAATTCAATTTAGGAAAAATAGTTTCCCCTCCATGCTCCACATCATTTAAGTACAAGATGATTGTGCTAATTCTATTATTTTTTGCTGCAATACTTGAAGATGTAAAAAAATCAAAATGAGCTTTATACTCTTGTCCAGGAGTGTATTTAAGAATTTGAATACCTTCTCCATGTTCAACGGGTATATTCATGATTGTTGATATCCTTTTTTCAATTTTGGTAAGGATGTCATATTCATTTTCTTGAAAAAACATACTGCTGCTTGTTCTTATCTCATTTACTTCGTGCGTAACTCCAATTTTGGAACGATTCATTTTGTCTTTTGACAATTCAATAAGTCCGTCACATTCTTCGTCACTCAAAACATTTTCTAAAACTACAATTAGAGGTTCTTCTAATCTAGCAACTACATTGATTTCTCTGTCTTCCGTTTTGATTTTATTTCCAATATGATTAAAAATCGTTTGTTCTTTACTTGTTTTATTATCCACTGTCAACTTTCATCGACTCCCAAAAGAATGAATTTTCAGAACAAAAAGTTTGGATTATTCTGTAAGCGTTTTCCCATGTTAATTATACCATGAACATTGTTATGTATCTGTTACTTATTTCCGTCGACAAGTAAAAATTACTGGATGAACTGGCGCTTGACTATAGCAAACTTTAATCTTTTACATAAAATATAGGAAGCTCACAATATGAACAAGTCTCTTTGCATGGATTTTCATGTGTGTATTTTCACTAAAATCCTTACGTGAATTTTTCCTTCTGTTCAAATAAGAGTAAAAATGATGCTTGCTTGTTCACATTTTGTGAAAGGTATATCATTCCTCTTTTATTATAGAAGGGTTTATATAAGCTATTCTCTTAACCCTATAATCAAAGCCGTTTTCTTTCAGAATGTGCACAATGACAAGGGGACGGAGGATTCATCACCAAGAGTCTTAGAGAAAAAGAGACAAAGGATAAAAAGTAATAGTACGATAGGGAATGTTAAGGAGTGATTGAAGGTGGAGGACTTTAAATCTATCTGTGTTACTGAAGGAATTAAAAAAGTGGATGTGATAAAAAATCCGACGTCGTTTCCACTGATCGGAAAGGGGGCGCAAGGGGCCGTTTTTAAAATATCTTCAGATAAATGTGTGAAAATTTGTGCAAAACCAGAATTTGCGGCTAAAGAGGGAAATGTATTAAAAATTGGACAGGGGTCTCCCGCTATTCCACGGCTTTATGAAGTGGGGCATAACTATATTATTATGGAATATCTTGAAGGGCCAACTTTATTTCAATATTTAGAATCTGGAGGGATCCTATCCGAAAAATTGATGAGGCAAATTCTTTTTGTTTTAAAAGAAATGAAGCGATTAAAGTTTACCAGATTGGATGCCGATTTGCGCCACATTATTGTAACTAAGGAAGATGAATTAAAAGTAATAGATCATTATAGCTCCTTTACACGGATTCGAAACAAGCCAGAGTTGATATTCAAAGGTCTAAAAAAGTTAGGTTTATTACCAATGTTCTTGGAAGAGTTAAAAGAAATGGATCCCGAATCCTATATAGAATGGAAAAATTTATAAATAAAAAAAGTAACTCCTTTAAAGCAAATAAGAGTTACTTTTTTCTATGGAAAAAACCAGCGTTATTTGGGATTGCTATGATGCTGGATGATACGTTCAACGATTTCAGGCAATTTATTTTTCTGTTCTAAAAGAAACTTGTAGAGAGCATCTCTATCCTTCGTTTTCACATTCCACTCTTTAGGGATGGATTCGATTACTTGATAGATCGATTTGTTCGGCAATTTCACAATTTTTTCTATAAACGATGTAAGCTCTTTGTGATCATCGAGAAGAGAGAAGGCCCACTTATAAAAAGGCCAATGGTAATTATATACTGGTGTTTCACTTAGCGTTTGAGCAGACCATTGGTAGCGTCCTGGAAAAACTCTGCCATGATCAATCATATGGACATAATAGCCGCCATCGCTGAGATTTTCCAAAATGACATTCATCGTACCTCGATCAGAGTTATTCACCCATTGGTCGAATACCGTTATACCGGCAAGCATATCCCGGTTTTTAACATCCGTCTTTGTGGGAGGATTTTCTCTAACATTCTCGAAAACGGTACTGTTTTTAATAAATACACAGCCATATTGGTATCCAGAACTATAGTTGTGTTTAGTGGATTGTAATTCAGGCGTCTTCTTGATGAAATCTTCCGGTATATATACAAGATCAAATGGGATAACGGGAAGTGAAAGGAGTTCTGCCAACTTTCCGATCAGGTATTCATTGACCACTTCCTTTTCTCTGCCTTTCTTAGTATCGAACCACTTCACGACATATTCTTTACCATCGCTGAAAAGAATGACATGTGCGGTTCCGCCCCTTAATGTTTGTACATATCGAACTGGATATTTTGTCATATCACTTTGTCTCCTTTAAAAATATTTGTCTTTCATTTTCACCTTATCTTTTTTATTACATTATTGCTTCTGTACTGATTGATGAAATTCGTTATAAGTTTCGGTAAATGACTTTTCTTTTCTAAAAAGAAATTTGTACAGCGCTTCACTTTCTTCCTTTGGGAAGGAATATAAATGATGTTAAATCCCTTCATTTAGCATAGAGAAGGCAAATGGATAAGTTTCTTGGTAACTGATACAGTACCTGAGAACTCATTTTTGCATACTACGATATCACCCGAATTCTGGGATCAATCAAATAGACAAAATTGGCGCCTTCACTAAGTTCCAGTAAAATACTATTTTCGATAAATAAACACGAATAGTGGATCTGAACTAAATTTGTATTTTTGGAATGTAATGGGAGTGTTTTTATGATTTCGTCTTGGGTATAAATTAGTCCGACGGGGACAAAAGGAAGGAACATTGCTAATTTATTGCACACATACTCAATTACTACTATTATTGGTTCTTTTATTTCCAGTGCCATTCATTTAATTACAAACTTTTTACCATTGCTAAAAAGAATGACATGTACTTTTCCACAAATTAATGTATTTACGAGCTCAACAGGTTATTTTGGACTGACCCATGGTTAATTAATTTCGTTGTTTTTTTCTATTAAGCTGTATAGCCTTTGTTGTTCGATGATTTGTTTATTCAAATCGAAATTTTCATCAATTACCTGTCTTGCACTTCTGGTATATCTCTTCCATACTCTTGGATGACTCAGGAAATATTTTAGACCTTGAGCCAATTTTAAATCATCTTTCTCAGGAACAAGGTAACCTGTTTTTTTATGCTCAATCAATTCCGGAATCCCACCGTGAAAGGTGGAGATGACTGGTAAACCACTTGCCATGGCTTCTTTTAATGCATTTGGAACCCCTTCTACATCGCCATCCTCACCTGTTTCACTAGCAAGGCAAAAGAGGTGGGAATCTCTTAATTCGTTAGAAATTTGGTTTGAATCCATTGGTCCTCTAAGAAAAACGCGTTCGTTTAATTGATTTTCATCAATGAAAATTCTTAACTTCTCTTCATCTTCACCTGTCCCAATGATGTGCAGTGTCGTTCTTGGGTATTCCTGATGAATCCGTTGAAAAGCCTTCAAAAGTGTAAGGAATCCCTTTTTCTCGACAAGTCTGGCTACGGACAAGATTCGGATTTCTCCTTCATTAGGTAGGGAACGTTGGACAAATGGATATAAATCTAAATCCAGCCCCCCATATAGTACATGTATTTTATCTTCTTTAAATCCTAATTTTTTTAATTCATCTGCAAGAAAGTGGCAAACTGGAAAACAAGCAGCTCCATGTTTTACTAAATTTTGATATCGGAGGACATTTTTGCGAAATCTCTTATATGTTTGAGTGGAAGAATCACGTCCTCGAAAATGTACAACCAAAGGAATATCATACTCTGTAGCTGCTGGTAATATATCGATGGAATGTTTCCCCTGATGAGCGTGAATCGCGACGACATTTTGCTCCTTAAAGAAGTCTCCAAGGTCTTGAATGTCGTTCAAATTATAATAGTGTTCAAACTGATATTGAACATTGTCGCAATTTGGGTAAGGTCCTATAACAATAGGACGATATTGATCCAGCATAATGATCTGATTGTACATAAATCCTTGATTGATTTTTATAGGTTCTCTAATATAAAAAGCGATTGTCTTCACTATTTCAATCCCTTTCTTCTCTCTAAAATCAAATTTTCGATAAAACTTTGAAATATTTGTCGATCTCGTTCAGAAAGATCTTTCGGAAAAGCGGACCACTTAAAAAATTGTACTTTTTGTATTTCTATATCATCTGGTTTTAAATCTCCGCTGAGTATTTCTTCGGTAACGTAAGCAATGTTGACTGAAAAGTATTGATCACCATTAGGCAGCTTCGTAAAATAGTCCTTCCCTGAAAAAACGCCGATTAATTGAAGGTTGCCGATGTTAATTCCTGTTTCCTCCAAAATTTCACGTCTGCATGCCTCTTCCGCAGATTCTCCTAATTCGATGAAGCCGCCCGGCAATTTCCACATCTTTTCGGATTGTACCATCAGAAAACGGCTGTTCTGATCGATAACCAAAACGGTGACCCCAGTAAGTATCAAAGCTCTGGTTCCAACGAGAGCACGTAAATCTTCAATGTATCCCATCTAAAGTCTCCTTTCTGATCTTTTCTGGTTAATCCACTTTTATAGTAAATGCAAAATGGAAAAGATTCGAAACGGACAAGCACATATATTTGTTTGTTTTTTGTAAAGTTCTTAAATGTATGTGTATGAGCATAAGACACTGAAGAAAAGCTAGGAAAAGCTTTCCTTAAGAGAATTAAGCATCAATTGCTAATATCTCGTACTTAAGAACTCAGTAAAAGAAGGTATGACTTAATTTTGCGGAAAAGTGTTATTACCCTAAAGCAATTATTAGATGATTACATAGTATAGATATTATGGTTATTAATAAGCAGAAAAGTGGTGGTAGATTAGATGAATGATTTTAAATTAATAAGGGTTGAAAGAATAGAAAAGAACGGTAAAAAGGAACTTCTTATTCATAATCCAACCACATTAAAACTAATTGGGGCAGGAAGTCAAGGTGCAGTTTTTCAGCTTGATGAAGATATTTGCGTAAAAATTTATGTCAATCCCAATGCAGCAAATAAAGAGGGGAAAGCGCTTGAAGCAGCGAAGGATACCCATATTGTTCCGAGGTTATATGAAGTCGGACCAAACTATGTAATTATGGAATATTTAAAAGGTCCTAATCTAAAAGATTATTTGAAAGGGAAGCAAGATATTCCCGAATCGATTACAGAACAAATCATAATGATTCGAAAGGAACTGAAGAGAGTTGGATTTATTAGAATCAAGACTTCAATCGGACATTTTGTTGTAACAAAGGGAAATGTACTGAAAGCAATCGATCATTCAGACGGGCTCACAATGAATGATCCATATAATCCAAAGATGTTTCGTGATCTAAAGAAGTTGGGGTTATTGGATACATTCCTTAAACAAGCAAAGAAAATCGATCCTGAATCGTATGAAGAATGGCAGAAAAATATCGACTTCAATGCGATATAAATGAGAATATGCGAAAGTGGTGCTAAAAGATGTTAAGCAGGCCAATATCGCAAAAAATCCATTATGATTTCCTGCAAATCCAATTATGTCGTACAAGCAGGGAAACTTAAAAGAGGAAAGTCGAACCCTTAACGTAAAGGTTCGGCTTTTTAGTTTGGAATTATCCCAGACTATAAAATTTTGCGAAATGGGCAGAAAAGCATTATTTCTCCCGTTCGCAAAAGTGCATGTTCGGCTGTTATAAGGACAAATTACAATGTTCGTAAAATCATTTTTACAACCAGATAACGATTTTAAGTGGTTTTTTTGAATTTTTTTTGGAAGATGATATATGTTTAACGTCTACACATGACAAACGCTCAGTCATTCAAAGGCTTGTTGAATAACTATAGAAAGAATGGTGATAGTTGTTTATCTATAAAGATCTCTGTCTATGCAAATAAGAAAATCGGAAACCACATGTATGGTTTCCTAAACTAAAAAGAGGTGAATCACTTTCAAACATCCCTAAATTGGACACTAACCATTTCGATTAAGACTGCTTCGACTGGACCATTTTTTGGGCTTTCATTATTCATACCGCGCTTCAGCATTAATGCTGAGTTAGAAGGCTTCAGGTGTTTTAAGGAGAAACCAACTAATAACTTGATTGATTACGGTGGATCAATTGTTGTCCCGATACAATAAATAACAAGTGCATTGCTGTAATTATAATCGGAACGACAATGGCAACACATTCATGTCGACAACAACACTAGGAAATGGTGAAATAACTATCTCCGATTGTCCTTAAACTGATTCTGCAGCGAAAGCGATTTACTAGAAACATAAAAGGTGAATCCAATGTCAATTGAGAAGACGATTTTTCCAACTACACAATATGTAATTCAAATGTGCCTCCATAACCAATAAATTGTGAAAAGGGTGGGAACCTAATGGGTAAAAATGATCAAACAGATAATCACAAGGAAGACAATAGGAAGAAATATAACCATATATTAGAAAACATTCAACTCCAACTCCAACTCCAAGAAAAACAACAGAAGGAACTTCAGGTGGAACTTCAGAATCAGTTAATTAAACAACAAAATGAGACTTTAAATAAAATCTTACAAGAAATAACGAAGATTGCACAACCACTGGAAAAAATTCAAGACAAACTCCAACACCAAGAAAAACAACAGAAGGAACTTCAGGTTCAACTTCAGGATAAATTATCTAAACAACAAGATGAGCATTTAGATAAAGTCTTACATGAAATATCGAAGCGTTCACAACCACTAGAAAAAATTCAAGACCAACTCCAACACCAAGAAGAACAACAGAAGCAGCTTCAGATTCAACTTCAGAATCAGTTAATTAAACAACAAGATCAAACTTCAGATAAAATCTTACAAGAAATTACGAAGATTGCACAACCACAACCACAACCCCTCTTATTAAAATCACCTTTTAGCATAATCGATACACTTGATTTAGATGTAGAAAAAAAGGCGCAAATTGCGATGTTTATAGCAAATAGCAGTAAAAATGAAGATGAAACTCAATAAAGAAGAAGAGGCTGTTAAAGCCTCTTCTTCTTTATTGAAAACTAGTTCCATCGAAAGCCGGTTTCACAGTATTTCCCACTCCATTCCGGAAAATGCGCATTCCAAATTATTTGAGACTCTTCAAAAGATATAGAAACCAACTTCAAAGTTATCGAAGTTGTGGGTGTAGGGCGTATTCGCAGAAATCGATACCTTGTGTCGATGGCGCCCACTGGGAACTAGCCGAAGGTTGCAATTAGAGTGGAATGATTCATTAGAAATGTATCCAATATGCCAAGTTTTGCTCTTCATGTACGGAGAAAGTAATAGTGATGCATTACCTTTACAAGGATGATAAGAGTTTAAGAGTAGTTAATAAAATTCCTTAACTATATCCATTCAACATGGATCGTACTCTTATTAAAAATGGAGGAGGTTAAAAAAATCTCCCTTTTCATTTGAAAATCCCCCCCTCAAAATCATGAATACAGTCCATCATATATTTTGATTTAAAGTGGAACGGAAAGGATTTGTCATTAAAAACTGGTCCTTCGATACCCATTATATTAATCTAAGAATTTGTTGCTCTCATTTCTGATAGCTGGCATTTTTCAAAGAAAGAGAAAAGGAAATCGTTAAGGCTGCTGTACCGCAAAAAGCTCCCAGTGGTTTGTTTATCCAAACCGTATATCGATCATTTCAAACGCCATTACATAAAAAGTGTAATGGAGTTTTTATAGGGCATTAACCGACAGGCTGCTACGCCCGGCCACAGCCAGATTGGAATTCTTCCATATATAGCCTACTGGTCCCTGTTAAATAAAAATGGACGAATTGGGCTACTAACTAGACCGTAAGTTGTCCTATTGCATATAAAGGATTAATGAATGACAAAAGGGAGGCAGCTTATGAAAATTCGAAAGGCCATTATTCCGGCCGCAGGTCTAGGGACCCGATTTTTGCCTGCTACAAAAGCTCAGGCTAAGGAAATGCTGCCGATTGTTGATAAACCAACGATTCAATATATTGTTGAAGAAGCAGTAGCTTCGGGCATAGAGGAAATAATTATCATAATCGGTAGAGGAAAAAGATCAATAGAGGATCATTTTGATAAATCCTATGAGTTGGAAGATGCACTTTTAAGAAAAAATCAGCTCGATATTTTAGAGGAAGTTCAGAAAATATCCAGCTTGGCAAATATCTATTATGTCCGCCAAAAGGAACCGATGGGGCTAGGACATGCAATTCTCTGTGCTAAAAGCTTCATTGGAAATGAACCTTTTGCCGTTTTGTTAGGGGATGACATCGTTATGTCTAAAACACCCTGTCTGAAACAAATCATCAGTGTTTTTGAGTATTGCAACAGTTCCGTCGTAGCTGTTCAGAATGTTCCGGAAAAGGATGTCAGTAAATATGGAATTATTAAGCCAAAAGGGACAATGATTGAGCCAAACCTTTTTCATATAGATTCTTTGGTGGAAAAACCGAAAAGGGAAGAGGCGCCTTCCAGATATGCGATAATGGGGGCGTTATGTTTTTAGACCCGAGATTTTTGAAACGCTTTCCAAGCTTCCGGTTGGACATGGTAATGAATTACAACTTACTGATGCCATTAATGAGTTAAATAAGCAGCAGGCCGTATTAGCATATAACTTTGAGGGAAACCGATATGATATTGGTGATAAAGTTGGATTCATTAAGGCAACAATAGACTTTGCTTTGCGCAGGGATGATATAAGAGACGAGGTACTTTCCTATTTAAGGGATGTAAATAAGAAAGAAAACCTCCAAATAATAAAGAGAGAGCATGAATAATATGAAAATAGCTGTTTTGGGTACAGGTTATGTCGGGCTGTCCACTGGTGTTTGTTTGTCAGAAATAGGTCATAATGTCATTTGTATCGATACTGATGAACAGAAAATTAAAAGCCTACGTCAAGGGATTTCTCCAATATATGAACCCGGTCTGGAGAATTTGCTAATTCAAAATGCTGCAGCGGGTAGACTGCTATTTACTACTTCTCATCGAGAAGCGCTAAATGGTGCCGAGATTATCATCATTGCCGTAGGAACACCGCAAATGGATGATGGGGGAGCAGATTTATCTTATATTGTGCAGGCTGCGAAGGATATTGCTGCGAACCTGGTACAGAGTTCAGTAGTCGTTATAAAGAGTACTGTGCCTGTTGGTACGAATGATTTTATTAAAAGCATCATTGAAGAACATCGTAACGAAAGTGTCACCTTTAATATGGTATCAAATCCTGAATTTTTAAGACAAGGGTCTGCCGTCATGGATACGATGCAAGCAGATCGAATCATAATCGGTTCTGAAAATGATGAGGCTGCTAAGAAAGTACAAGAAATGTATCGTCCATTAAATGTACCATTTATACTAACAAGCATTCGAAGTGCGGAAATGATTAAGTACGCATCTAATGCCTTTTTGGCGACCAAGATTAGCTTTATCAATGAAGTTGCCAATTTATGCGGAGTAGTGGGTGCAGATGTTAAAGATGTAGCAAAGGGAATGGGAAAAGATAAAAGGATCGGAGAAGCTTTTTTACAGCCTGGCATTGGTTATGGAGGATCTTGTTTTCCAAAGGATGTTAAAGCGTTGCTTCATACTGCCAATTTAAATGGTGTACATTTTTCCCTGTTAAAAGAAACAGTAGCGATCAATGATTTTCAGCAGGAACTCCTTGTAACCAAAGCGATAAATCGCTTAGGAGATTTAAAAGGGAAAAAAGTTGCAATGCTTGGTCTCGCTTTCAAGCCAGAGACAGACGACATGAGGGAAGCTCCATCAATCAAAATTGCGCGTTCATTAACCAAACTTGGAGCAGAAGTGGTAGCTTATGATCCGGTTGCAGTGGATAATGCGAAGAACATATTAGGGGATACAATCAGGTTTGCAAGCACAGTCCGCGAAGCGGCAGTGAATGCGGATGCTGTATTCATTGTTACCGAATGGAAAGAGTTTAGACTTTTAGATTTGAAAACATTGATGACAACAATGAGACGGCCAATCGTTTTTGACGGTAGAAATTGTCTTGAAGAAGATCGAATCAGAGCGTGCAAGAAAATTGAATATTACCCAATAGGAAGACCAGCAATTGTTATTGGAATGACATAAAGCGAAAAAAATTTTCTAACACTTCTTTACCTCAGACATGTTGAAAACGTATATTAGGTTCTAACTGGCAATGCAGCACCTTTGATCGTATCTTGGGTGCTTTTTTATATTCCTTATATAGAAGAAAAATCATCATCGACGATTAATACCTCAGATTAACATCAACTATAACATGTTGTTTTTATTTTAATTGTTTGTAAATGATCTTGTGTCATGGCACCTACTTAAAACCCCCTTTGTATTAGACAAACGCATACTCTCTGCCATTTAGCTTTACTGTATGTTATTAGTCCATGCGTACCTAGAGAGTCCTGCATAATATACTTGAAAAGGTCCAGGAAATTTGCTTACTATGCATGAAAGGAGATCATTTATTTGCACACAGTTATGCATTTGAATTTAAGAGTTGATCCGACCCAATATATCTCACAGATTCGAGAAGTTCCTGATTATGATTATATTCATATGGTACGACAACCTAAGTATATGATAGATCTTTCCCTTTTAAATGAGAAGGTTCATTATCTCAATGAAGTTTTCTCACCAAAAGAATATGTCAAAAGAAATAATATCTCCCTATTACATGCTCATCATGGCCAATTAGGGATGTTATTACTTCCTTTTAAAGAGGAAACAAACCTTCCGTTGGTAACAAGTATTAGAGGCAGGGATGCAACCCTGGCTAATCAGCCCATTGGCTATCTAGATAACATGAAAATTCTATTTGATCGAGGGGAGCTTTTTTTTCCAGTTTGTCAGTATTTAGCAGAAAGGTTAATTGCTTGGGGTTGTCCTTCAGAAAAAATTAGAGTGTTATATGGGGGCGTTGACCTTAACGAATTCAAATACCGGGCACCACATAAAGGGGATTCTCAAAATATTCTATCCATCGGTAGGTTGGTGGAAAAAAAAGGACATCACATCTTAATGCAAGCTTTCCAAAAAATCAGAGGTAAATTTCCAAATGCAACCTTGACGATTATCGGTAGAGGGGGGCTTGAAGAATATCTCATTTCATTGGCAAATCAACTTAATTTAGGAGACTCTTTTCGCCTATTAAACCATCTCCCTAAAGATCAAGTTCGAGAACAAATGACCAATGCAGATATATTTTGCGCCGCTAGCTTAGAAGCTGCCGATGGAGATGTAGAAGGTATACCTAATACATTAAAAGAAGCTATGGCGATTGGAGTACCAGTGATTTCGACCAATCATGCCGGTATCCCTGAATTAATAACAAATAACAAAGAAGGGGTTTTAGTACAAGAAAACAATGTAGATGAACTGGCAGAAGCTCTTGAATTTATGCTATCTAACAGAGAGATATGGGAAACATATACTGTAGCGGCTCGTCAAAAAGTAGAACAAAAATTTAACCTCGCCCAACAACTTCAACAACAAGCTGAATTTTATGATGAACTTGTAGCCCCTTATAAAGTAGGTAAACGATATTTAATAACACCGCGCCAAATAGATAAAAAAGTCCATAAGGAGACTCCACAGCCTCAAAAGCAAGGTAAGTATGATGGCGAAAGGATAGCGCCTAGGAAAAAAGCCGAATTAGCCAAAAAAGCCCTTATTTATATGCAACAGCTACAACAGCTTCAAGGGCTTCAAGGGTTTCCACAGCTTCAACAACTTCAACAACTTAAACAGGTTCCACAGCTTCAACAGCAGACTAAAGATAAAGTCAAAGATGAACTGGTAGCATCTAATAAAAATGAAATAAAAGCTAAAGTTCAACAGAGAGCTAAGGATCATGATGAAAAAATAGCTTCTCGTAAAAAAGAAAAAAAGGCTCATAAAGCCGAAAAAGTCAAAAAAGCCCTATATAAACTTCAAAAGTTTCAACAGCAGGCCATAGATGAGCAGTTAGGAGGAGATCATGGAGGACTTTAAAACCATTACTGTTACCAAAGGTGAAAAATCTTTGGAAATTCACAATCCAACTAGCTATTCGCTGATTGGAATGGGTGCTCAAGGTGCAGTTTTTCAACTTTCAGAAGATAAATGTGTAAAAATCTATTCAGACCCAGTACAAGCGAAAATGGAGGAAGAAGCTCTTGCAGCTGGAAAACATCTACCCTTTATGCCTTTGGTATATGAAACAGGACCAAACTATATAGTCATGGAATATTTTAATGCACCGACCTTAAAAGAATATCTGAGAAATTGTACGTATATCCCTGATTCTATAGTAAAGAAACTTCTCTATATATTAAAGGAATTAAAACAAGTAAAGTTCACCATGATAGATGCCCCCCTACGCCATATTTTTGTCGTTGGTAATGAGGAACTTAAGGTGATTGACCATGTAAATTCCTTTAAAAGGATACACCCTGTACCATTAAAATTATTAAGAGATTTAAAAATAATCCTTTTAAAGGACTCGTTCCTAGATCAAGTGAAAAAGCTTGAACCGGACACCTTCAATGAGTGGGAGGATTATTTCAATCAAAATAGTTTGGATTTTAGAAACATTCCAGTCCACTCAGGAGTGTCAGGTAATGGAGTGAAAGTGGATAGCGCCATAACACAAACCCTCATTGGAAAAGGGCATCAAGGTGCTGTTTATCGAGTGTCTGAAGAGACATGCGTTAAACTTTACGGAAAAACTGAACATGCAAATCAGGAAAAAATGGTCCTTTTATCAAGTCAAGACTTGCCCTTTATCCCGAAAGTCTTTGAAACAGGACCCAATTATATTTTAATGGAATATCTATTAGGACCAGATTTAAATACGTTTCTTAAAAAACAATCTGTACTTTCTGAGGACATCACAAAACGATTACTCTATATTTTAAAAACAATGGAAAAATCAGGTTTCAAACAAATTGATGCCCCATTACGACATATTATTGTAACCAAGAATGGTTTTAAATTAGTCGACCATGTGTACTCTTTTTCACGTGAACAAAAAAGACCTCTCGAGTTATTTAAAGACCTGCGAGAAAGAAATTTTTTAGATGCTTTTTTAGAACAAGTGAAGGCGTTAGATCCCGGTACGTATGCTGAATGGATAAAAACACCAATCCCATTAGATGAAAATGAAAATACCCTAGTATAGTCATAGTTATCTAACCGTAAACGAGCATATAAAAAACCGATGATGATTTCGCATTCACCGGTTTCCAAGATGGTTTTAGCATTAACTCACATACGTAAGTGCTAGTTCACAGCGGGTATAAGAGTGAATAACTCATGAGGCTTAAAGCGAAAAAGATAGCATGAATTGGTGGTTTACGAATAAAACGTAAGTCTCTCTCCAATGAGAATTTTGAGTTTATTTCCTCTTTTTATCCGTCATGAATTCTGTTCTGTTGGTGTAAAGAATCGAAAGTATCACTGTATAAATAATGTAGTCAGTGTTCCGAAAAAGGTGTCAGAATCCTAATGTAATAGAAAGGGTTGGAATTAATGCTATGAACATTTTAGTAACAGGGGCAGCAGGGTTCATTGGTTTCCATTTAACAAAACGTTTGTTAGCCCTAGATAACAAGGTTATTGGAGTAGACAATATTAATGATTATTATGATGTTATTTTAAAAAACAATCGACTTAAGATATTAGAAGTAAACCCTGATTTTGAATTCCACAAATTGGATTTGTCAAATAAAGATAAATTAAATCAATTATTCAAAGACAAAACCATTGATATAGTCATTAACTTAGCAGCCCAGGCTGGAGTACGTTATAGCATAGAAAATCCGGATTCTTATGTTAATTCCAACCTCGTTGGGTTTGTCAATATCTTGGAGGTTTGTCGACACAATAACGTAAAGCACTTAATTTATGCATCCTCTAGTTCTGTATATGGAGCAAATACTAATATCCCCTTTTCAACCAAAGACCCAGTGGATCATCCAGTAAGTTTATACGCTGCCACTAAAAAGTCTAATGAATTAATGGCTCATACTTATAGTCATTTATATAATATTCCAACCACAGGACTCCGTTTCTTTACGGTGTATGGTCCATGGGGGAGACCTGATATGGCTTATTACTCTTTTACTAAAAATATTATCGAAGAGAATACAATAAAGGTTTTTAATAATGGAGATATGAGAAGAGACTTCACTTATATTGATGATATAGTTGAAGGAATTGTCCGGTTACTTGATAAACCACCGATTCATACTATTGGATGGGACAGAGCTAACCCTGATTCAAGTTCAAGCTATGCCCCATACAAAATTTATAATATTGGTAACAATAAACCTATAAAATTAATGGATTTCATTAACACATTAGAAAAACTAATTGGCAAAAAGGCAAAAGTAGAATTCTTACCAATGCAACCGGGAGATGTTAAGGAGACATATGCAGATATTGCCGATTTGCATGCTGATGTGGGGTTCCATCCTTCAACAACAATAGAAGAAGGTTTAGCCCATTTTGTAAATTGGTACAAAAAGTACAATAAATAAGGAAAAATAAGGTGTTGTCAATAAATTAAAAGTTTAATATGTAAAATACCAAAGAATGGGTATATGGACGAATAATGCTAGTGAAAAAAGATAAATTAAAAATTTTGTAAGTCATTAAAAAGGAGAAAGTAATTTGAATCCTGAAAATATGAAAACCCCATTGGAAGTTCTTAATGAGTATAATTTGTCAGATTTTCTCATGACATCCCTTAAACGAAATTCTACAAAAGATCCTCTATTCAAATTAAATCCTCTGTTTGAAAACTGTTCTGAAGGCCTACCATATAAAGACATTTATAAAGCCGATTCTATGTCCCCTCCTGAATATCACAAGCAAGTGAAACAAATTGCAGAACGGGAAAAGAGAAAATTTCTTATTAAAGGGACTGAGGTGAGATGAAAACCATTGCTTATTTTGTAAGTGAAAACATTAAAACACACCAACGTTTTATATATAATCAAATCGTAAAAATAACTAACTATCGCACAATCGTAATCGGCCCATTCGACAATGCCGACCGTACAGAATTCCCCTTTGAAAACTACTATAATATAAACAAAATTAAAGATCTAAAAAAGTTCTTCGAAGAACAAGATATCATAGCCATTCATGCTCATCACGGCTCACACGGACAAGAGATTTTGCCTGTATGTGAAAAATATAATATTCCTTTGATTGTTAGCATTAGAGGACGAGATGGTTCGGACAGACCGGAAATTTTCGAAAAAAATGCTAAGCGATATTCAGCATTAAATAAACATGGTGCACACTATTACCCTGTATGCCAATATCTTGCAGAAGGATTAAGAAGGTTAGGAATTCCGGCTAAGAATATGCATGTATTATATGGTGGTATCGAATTAGATCTTTTCCCTTATTCTAACCGCACTCTTCCTACAATAGGCGAAATAAGAGTTTTATCGGTAGGTAGACTTGTAGACAAAAAAGGATTTGTTACTCTTATAAAAGCATTTAAACGTATTTATACACAATATCCAAATGCTAGACTGCATATTATTGGAGCAGGTGAAGATGAGAAACGAATTAAATCCACCATTGCAGAATATAACCTTAAAGATGTTGTGATTCTTAGAGGAGCTATGGATTCAAAACAAGTTTCGGACGAATTGAAAAAAGCCCATATCTTCTGTCTAGCAAGTCAGACAGCTAAAAATGGTGATATCGAAGGTATTCCTAATGCCTTAAAAGAAGCAATGGCTAGCGGTTTACCTGTCGTTTCCACTCGACACGCGGGAATCCCTGAATTAATTGAACACCAGAGAACAGGATACCTAGCTCCAGAAAAAAATGAAATGGAGTTAGCGAAAGGCATACAATTCTTTATAGAAAATCCAGATATTTGGACCGGCTATACGGAAAGAGCAAGGAAAGTCATTGAAGAAAAATTTGATGTCAATAAACAAATTATTGAGCAACAAAGACTATATTCTCTTATTAATACAGTGAAAACAGAAACGGCAACGAAAACGAAAACTAAAGCGGAAACGAAAAAGAAAACCAAAGCGGAAACGGAAAAGAAAACGAATACGCAAATGGAAACGAAAAAGAAAACCAAAGCGGGAATGGAAAAGAAAACGAAAACGCAAACGGAAACGAAAAAGAAAACCAAAGCGGAATCGGAAAAGAAAACGAATACGGAAACGGAAACGAAAAAGAAATCGAAAACAAAAACAAAAACGAAAACGGAAAAGAGTAAAAAGAAAAAAAAAATCAAGTAAGGAAACAGCATTGCGTGAAGGAAAAGAAGAATAAAATGACACTCTTCCAAAGTAATGGTTGGAAAAATGAATAGATCGTAACCAACAACTTTGGAGGGAGTGCATTTGGCGATTCTACAATCTCCGTTACAGGGTGAAGAACGTGAAAAGGGAGCTATGCTCTAGGATCGATGGTTAGATTGCATATTCAATTGATCGCTTGCAATGTGTACTACGATCAAAAAGAAATGCCAAACAAAGTAAAAACATACAGGCAGGAAGGAGCTGTATTTTCATGGACTGGAAGTCTTTATATACTATTTGGACTAGTTATCCCAATTTAAATAATGAAATGCGTTTAATGCTTGAAGAAATGGAAGATGATGAAATATCACTTGAAGACGCATTTTATAAAAATTTGGAATTCGGGACAGGTGGTATGCGAGGGGAAATGGGGCCAGGTACGAATAGGATGAACATTTATACCGTGCGAAAAGCGACTGTAGGACTTGCTGAATATATTCAATCGTTTGGGAATGAGGCAAAATCCAGAGGAGTTGTAATTGCTTACGATTCAAGACATAAGTCTCCCGAATTTGCATTGGAAGCAGCCAAGACTTTGGCAACAAAGGGAATTAAAGCTTATGTATTTGATGAATTACGGCCTACCCCACAGCTCTCTTTTTCTGTACGTAAGCTGAGTGCATTTGCTGGGATCGTCATTACAGCAAGCCATAATCCGCCTGAATATAATGGGTATAAAGTGTATGGATCAGACGGAGCACAGCTACCTCCTAAAGCGGCGGATCAAGTCATTAATTACGTGAACGCGATTGAAAGTGAGCTTTCCATTGTAGTGGAGGACGAAGAAATCCTAAAGGACAGAGGACTCATTCAAATCATTGGCGAGGAGCTGGATACCGCTTATAATGAGCATTTACTCACTATTCCTGAAGATTCAAAGTTAGCAGATGAAATTGATGTAAAGCTTGTGTTTACACCGCTTCATGGTACAGCCAATAAATCAGTAAAACGCGCTTTGCATGATTTAGGATATCGAAATGTCCATATTGTTAAAGAACAGGAAATGCCTGATGCTAATTTTCCTACTGTTAAAGTGCCTAATCCAGAGGAACATGCTGCGTTTGAATTGGCCATTGCGCTTGGAAACCGTGTTAATGCTGATTTATTGATTGCCACCGATCCGGATGCGGATAGGCTTGGAATTAGCGTGAAGAACAATGCTGGAAATTATGTAGTATTAACAGGCAACCAAACAGGCGCTCTTTTTTTGGATTATCTAATTTCACAAAAACAAAAGAAAGGGACCCTTCCTCAAAATGGAGTCGTATTAAAGACCATCGTGACTTCAGAAATAGGACGTGCGATTTCTGAGCAAAATGGTTTAAAAACCGTAGATGTTTTAACTGGATTTAAATACATTACTGAAAAAATCAATGAATACCACACAAGTGGAGAACATTCTTTCCTGTTTGGCTATGAAGAAAGCTATGGATATCTAATCAAAGATTTTGCACGTGATAAGGATGCCATCCAAGCTACTATTCTGGCGGTGGAAGTCTGTGCCTATTACAAAAAGCAAGGTAAAACGATGTACGAAGGTTTACTGGATGTATTCGATAAATATGGATATTACTTGGAAGATTTACGGTCGTTGACTTTAAAAGGAATTGAAGGTGCGAAGCAAATTCAAGCGATTCTCAATGAATTCCGGGAAAATCCACCAGATCAAATCTCTGGTCATCAAGTAGTGGTTCGAGAGGATTATCTCAGCAGTAAAAAATATATGTTTGGGACAAATAAGGAAGAGGACATCAAGCTCCCGAAGTCGAACGTATTAAAATTCTTTCTTGAAGATGGGACATGGATATGTTTACGACCTTCCGGAACAGAACCTAAAATTAAATTTTATTTCGGTGTTCATGGAAGCTCGATGAAGGAAGCTCAGGGAAAATTATCCACCGTTACGATAGACTTTATGGAGAGTATCAATAAAATGCTTTAAAGGAGGACCCTCATTCAGAGGATCTTCAAAAAAACTGGGGTCAGCTTTCATTATATAAAGAAATGCTGACCCTTTTTTTGCCCATCAATGGCTAAGTGCTGCATTCTTAATCTAGCACTTATCCTTTCAGTATCATAAATACCCTTCTTCAAATCAAGATCTCAAGCAGAGTATACCCAAACATGAGTAGGACAACGGGGCTTATGCGGATATGCATGACTATTCGACACTAATTGGAATATTGAGCATATAATATACTATACCAATCCACAAAATCCCCCTATGTAGTAGCCTTGCTGATACCGTATGACGTTACGTAGTACAGTTGTACAGGCCCTAGGATGGACCTTATGAAAGGTGCTAAATAGGGAGGATTCTTTTAGGATCCTCATCGGCGTTAATGTTGAGGCATTTCCCAATGAGACAAGCCTTGAAATGTCACTTAAAAGATGAAGTCTTAAAAGGTAAGACACGTACATTTAACATCATACATAATCGAACATTCTAACAAAAAAACGAACGTCCTAAATGGTTGGAATAATAACCGCGGCAGTACATAAAGTGAATTTTTGTACCTTTAAGTACATTTCTAATTTGATTATGCTTTCTAGCTCGTTCACCAATAATACTTCTGTAATATGGAACAGGCTCACGAAATTATCGCTTGCTCCAAAAACACCTATGCTTTTATATACAGTTGCTGTGATTATTGAAAACAGAGTATTAATTTTAAAAGCCATGGAATAAAGTATTAGAAGTTAAATGGAGCTTGCTTAGTTATTTTTTCATCTGTATTCGTTTCATCACCAACTTTCTTCCTTCTTATTATTTAAAAGCAGGGAAAGAAAGTTGATGTCTTTTTAAAAGAAGTTCATGAGATTGACATTTTCTTTTTTTAGAAAAAACGTCTATTCCCTGCGAAGGTGAGTGAACATGAAAAATAGAATGAATACAAAAGTGATAAAAATAATCAGTGGGAACAAGGTAACTAGATTAAATGTTCAAGTTGCAGATACTCAAAGGAAAAGAGAAAAAGGCTTGATGTTTGTTGGGAAATTACCCGAAAATGAGGGGATGTTATTTGTGTTTTCAGAAGAAATATATGGTGGATTTTGGATGAAAAACACATTTATTCCTTTATCTATCGCTTTTCTTGATTCATATGGGGTAATTCTAAAAATACTTGATATGGAGCCTTGTATAGAGGAGTATTGCCCTACCTATGATCCAGGAATTTTTTATTATTATGCAATTGAAGTAAATCTTGGATGGTTTGAAAAGAATCAAATCAAAGAAGGGGACTATGTAAAGTTTAATTGATTCATATCCCCACCTCTAGTTCTTGGAGGTGAATTTTTAAAAAGGGGTATTTATGTTGATTATGGTAGGAAGATTGTGAAAAGTTTTATTTAAACGAAAATGTGTTTTACTTCATTACCGGGAGCTCAGCAGCTCCTTTTCTTATGCAACTAGAGAGGCAGGTTTCTTGAAGGGGCAACTATTAACTTTTATTTCTCCGTTCCTAACAAAGGCTGCACCCAGGCCTTGTAGTGGTGGAACCGCACCATAAGTCATGAGGTTTTTAAATTATGCCAAGCCATATTCCTCAGTTATGAATTCAAAAGAAGTAGTTTGAAAGCATGATTATTAAATTTTTTAGTAATGGAGAAATTTCACCCAAAGATCTATTGCTGTATAAAACAAATCTTCTACATAATGTACTACAATTTTCATATTTCACTATAAAGAAGTAGATGAATTCAAAAAGGCCATCTAAAAAAAAAGAAAACCGAACTCAAATGACCGGTTTTCTTTTTGATTATGGCTCTTTTCGTAAAGAGTTGTTGTTTTAAACTTTGTTCTCACGTGTTAATAGCCAGCTAACGAACAGCCCTGCTATACCGTATGCCATTAAAATGTCTTGACCACCGATGAACACCGCTAACATAATTCCAAATAAAATCAAATACCAGGAACGCCGTTGTATCAATTTTAAGGCAACTTTTTTCCTGTTACTGATCTTCTCCTTGGAATTAGAGAAATACTCCTGATTTTTCAAATCTTTTCATAATGCTTGTTTTTTTGTATCTTTTCCACGAATGTCATTCGTCTTGGATACAATATCGAATTTAGACTTGAAATGCGTCGTTCATCCTCTCATTTTATCTAGGCTATATTCCAGTTTATTAGGATCTTGTTCAACCAATGGGAAGCCATGCAGCAAGAAAGCATCTCTCATTGGTGTTCTCAGCTTTTCTCCTATGCCGGTTTCTTTTGTTTCTGGTCCAAGCGATGACTCAGGAAAGTTAGAAGACTTGCCAAGATGGCAATCAGCCCGCCTACCAATGTCACACTCATCAAATTTCCCTGATGGTAAACAATTCCGCCTAATGAGGAACCAAAGGCGATACCGACATTGCTTGCCACAGGCATCAGTGAAGCAGCCAATCCTGTAGCTTTGGGTTGATAAATACCGGCTAGGTCTATCAAATATAGCTGGGTAGATGTTGTTAAAAGGATGGCCATTAATGACATCAAGCTAATGTTAATCAAGCCAAAGATAAAATTATCTGTCGTCCAATATAAACTGATCAGGACAACTGCTTGGACGAGGAAAACAAACCTAAGGCGTCCGATGGCATTGTAGCTGGCAATTTTACCAGCGAGTATGTTGCTGAAAATGGAAATGAATCCGTAGCCAAACAAGATCCAACTGATTGAACCACTTGGTGCTTCCATTCCTTTCAGGATCGGAACAAGATACGTATAAACGGCATACGTCGCTCCAAATCCAAGCGATGGAATGAAAAAGGCCATTAAGATTCGCGGGTGTGTCAACAAAGAAAATTGATCACGCATTGAGCTGCGGAATGTACTGTGCATAGTAGGCAAAATGAAGAAAGATGCCAAAAACGCAATAGCTCCGAGAAAAGTCGTTAACAGGAAGGTTGCATTCCAGTCGTACCTTTCAGCGATGACAGTGCCAATTGGTACTCCGATCACGTTTGCAAGTGTAAAACCACCGAAAACGAATGATATAGCAAGTCCACGTTTTGCGATTGGCATGTTTTCACTGGCAACAATCATAGCAAGAGAAATTAAAACTCCTGTTACAATCGCAGTCATCATCCGAAGTGCAAGGAGCATGACGTAGGTGGTTGAAATCACGCACAAAGCATTCAGGATGATGAATGAACCTATCAAGAACAACATCCATTTCCGTTTTGGAAAATGGCTTGTTGCCGACATCACGAGCGGTGTGGCAATGGCAAACGTAATGGCAAACGCAGAAACGAGTGTGCCTGCTTTTGCATTCGTAATATGGAGACTCGAGGAAATATCGGTTAAGATCCCGACGATAACAAATTCGCTTGTCCCGAGAACAAATGTTAATAAAGTAAGTGTTAAGATGAGCAGCCAATGCCGCTTGGTTAATTCTGTGGTGTGCATAAATACCTCTTTCCTTGATGAATGTAAAAGTTGTCACAGGGTGGAAAAACAATCTAACTATCATACCATAAAACATTTTTATGAGGAAAACCCTTGCATAGTTACCATAGATTATTTCCTGCTAAAAAAGCTTGTACCTGAATCACTAATTTTACCGTAACCTGTTATGTTAGAAAACAAAAAAAGAATTCGAAACGGATTAATAAGGAAAAGCATAAGGGTAACAAGATAATAAAAATGTAATACTCTATATCAGGAAGAAGACATAAATCAAACAAGAAGGATGGGATCCTGATGGTTGATGAAATAAAACGGGAACAATGGAAAAAGAAAGTTATCGAAAATCTGAAGAGGGAAGCTGTCAAAAATATCATAGCAATAACGGGAGACCTAGCAAGATTAGATGCTAAAGTCAATAATACTTACACTGTATACATCAAGGATGGAAGGATGATAAAGAAGCAAACAAATGGGAAGTGTGTTGTCATTAATGGGAAAATACAAGGATAAAAAGTAGTGTAGGAAAAAAGAATGCACTTTTTGAATGCGAAGGAAGATAGCGGCTGGACAGTTTCCTGCTTTTAGCCCGGGTAAGGGATAAAGACGATAAAATAGTTGTATAGCATAAAAAAATACTCTGGGATGAGTTATTCTCCAGAGTATTTTTTTGTACTTGGCAGCAGCGGTAGCTAGGCATCTATTTTTCCAAGGCAACAAAACAAAAATATGAAAACTTAGCTAAAACAGATTGACAATGATAATCATTATCACATAAAATACTAATTGAAAATGATTATCAATTTCGATTGGTTCTCTGCATGTTAATAAAATGAATTTTGAATAGGCGGTAGCCGTCAAAAACAAATGGACTGACCAAGTGCCAAGGTTGAAGAAGAATTCAAAAAAACTGAATGTGAGTGAAGGAGGAGCACCTATGGATAAAAATTTTATTATATTAGAACTATTTCAGCATGAAGTAAGCTGCTGCTGTCCGGGTGAAAGGCACCAACATATAATTGAGTTTCTTCAAGGAGATGTTTGGACAATTACAAATGAACGGAAGTACATTGATTGCCTAGGATGGCACTCTTTAATAGTTGTCAACAACGAGTTTCAGTTTTTTATGCACGTGGAAGATATCGAGGAACTGTATTCCAAGGGCAGCATTTGCTCCATTTTGGATTTGAACCTTAAAATTAACCATTTGAGTTTTAAAGTAAACGAAGCACTTGATGCACATGATAGGGAGTCATTTCTTTCATTTTCCGATGAACTGAGCAACGTACAAAAAATTAAGAATAAAATGAACTTTGGTGATGTACATGCTTTTTAAGAAAACAAATTTCATGTACATATAACATAAAAACAATAAATCGTTCGAGATGTTGGAAGGGGAACTTATCATGTCTAAAATCATTATAATTTTTGCCAGTATGAGTGGAAATACAGAAGAAATGGCGAATACCATTGCAGAAGGAATCACAGAAATCAGTGATGTGAGTATCAAAGATAGATATTATGGATGGTCCTGAAGCTTCCATGCTTGAAGATTACGATGGAATCATATTAGGGGCATATACGTGGGGAGACGGGGAGTTACCCGATGATTTTTTAGACTTTTATGAGGATATGAATCATATTGATCTAACTGGAAAGAAGGCTGCGGCGTTTGGTTCCTGCGATTCATCTTACCCACAATATGGTGCAGCCGTAGATATTTTAACAGAAAAATTAAGGGAACAGGGTGCTGTTATCGTCCTGGAAGGGTTAAAAGTAGAATTAACCCCAGATGATGAGGATATCAAGAACTGCCAAAATTTCGGGAGGGAATTTATAAAGAATAGTTTTGTCACTTCAATATAGAATTTGAAATTTTATGAGGAGAGAGAGGAGAAGGGAATGATCGATAGGGAACATCGGATTTCCATTGCTACTTTAACTGATTATCATTTACAGGATTTTATAAGATGTCCTTATCAATTTTACTATTTTCATATAGAAGGAAAAATCACCACTCAATCGGATTGGAGGAAGATGGTTCAATTTGTGGTTAATCAAGTTGTAAGTCGATATTATAAACTTCCTCCAAAAAGTCAGACGACTAAGAAGGTTTTGGAGTTCATAGATGATCATTGGAGTGCCATTGAAGTACGTCAGTTCGAGTCGAAGATTCACTATTATAAGGCTCTTGCTAATATTACAGATCATTTACTCCAATGTTTAACTACTGAAAGAAATGAAAATCCACCTTTGTTTTTATATGAAAAATTTAACATGGACATGGATGAGTTGGGTACCGAACTTTCCTTAACTTTTGAAGTGGCAGAATGGTCAGGCAACTCATTCATCATAAAGAAGTATTTAGTTGATACAGATGAAGAAATGAATCTTTTATTTAATAATATGATTTCGGTATTTTGTGAAAAGGCATTTGATCAATTACCGGAAAGAATAGAGATATACTCGCTTATGGAAGGTAAAAAAGAAACGTTTATACCAACCAAGAAGGATGTTTCTGGTGGATTGGAATACCTCAACATGATCAAGAATCTTTTACAAGAACCCAAAAAGTATTTGAAGACGGATTCCTTAGCAGTTTGCAAAAGCTGTTCTTACCAAAAAAGATGTTATGAAGGAATTAATATAAACCAAGAAAGATTTAGTAGTCAATAATCGTGTTTGAAAAACCTGGAATTATTGTCTATATTATTAGGAATTACAGTATATTAAAGAAAAAAGAAACGTTCCTGGATGTTGCCTAATTAACTGAATCAGAGAAATATCCTTCCAAAAAGGTTTTGGAGGGTTATTGGGCATGGACCAAAATAGTAGATCTAAGGGAATTGAATCTTTTAGAGAAGGATATTGACATGCTATTAGCTGGTATATTTCACTAACTAAAGCTGTTAAATAACCATTGTATTAAGCAAAAAAAGAATGAGATTTGAGCGTAAAAAGAAGAATTGTCTATTTATTACATTTTGTATTCCAAGAATAACCTCGACAGAATACAAGTTCAAAACCAAATTCAAAGCGGTTAAGTCATAATCAAATCATTAAAAATGGAAAAAAATAGATTTTTAAAAGGAAATTCCATACTTTTGTTGAACATGAATATTGAGGAACATTTTAATTGTTTGAAATTGTAACCGTTTACAACGAGGCGTTTAACATATTTTATTTGTTCATGCTAGTAATTATCAGTAAAAAAAGAATGGAGGTTAGCCCATGGTTAGCACGATGGCAATCAATAAGGATGATTCCCGTTCCTTTCTAACGGAAGAACACCTATTATTTAAACAATCAATTCGTGAATTTCTCGCCAAGGAGGCTGTCCCCTTTTATGATCAATGGGAAAAAGAGGGGGAAATACCTTACTCATTTTGGGAAAAGGTAGGAGATAATGGGTTTTTATGTCCATGGATTGAAGTGGAATTCGGTGGAATAGGAGCAAATTTTGGATATTCTGTTGTGCTGGCAGAGGAATTGGAGATGGTGGGTTCAGCCTTGGGAGGAATATCCATTCATTCTGATGTTGTAGCCCCTTATATTGCTTCATTCGGAACAATAGATCAAAAACAAAGATATTTACCAAAGTTCATTACAGGGGAAATGATTTCTGCCTTTGCATGGACAGAGCCGGAAATGGGATCGGAATTAGCTGATATCCAAACCACAGCCATCAAGAAAGATGGGTATTATCTTCTCAATGGAGCCAAAACGTTCGTTACAAATGGCTTTAAAGCTGACTTCATGATAGTAGCATGCAAAACAGATCTAAATGCCGTTCCTCCCAAGGACGGAATCAGTCTACTGCTCATTGATAAAGATACGCCAGGGTTATCACGGGGAAGAAAGCTTAGTAAAACAGAACAGGGAAGCTCAGGCACAGCCGAACTATTTTTCGATGATGCTTCAGTTCCAGTTGGAAACCTCCTTGGGGAGGAAGGGAAGGGCCTTTCATATATCATGCAAAAACTGCAGCAGGAAAGACTAATCTGTGCGATCAGGTCTATAATGGCAGCAAAAGACATGCTTCACTTGACGATGAATTTTATAAAAAGTCAAAAAGCAATTGATAAGAAAAGAAGTGCATTTAAAAAGGCACAGATTACCATCGCTGAAATAGCGACAGATATTCATCTGGGAAGAACGTTTATTGATGGGTTGATCTGTAAACATATGACTGGGGAGAATATCATAACTGAAGTATCGATGGCTAAACAATGGATAACGGAGATGTCTAAGCGAATATCTGATAAGTGCATGCAGTTGCATGATCGTTACGGAAGTATGTGTGACGATAAAATTGCCCGGCGTCATAGGGACAATTCTTTGCCAACATTCTTTACAGGGACAGATGAAACCATAAAAACCCTCATTGCTAAAAATATAGGATTTTAATTCATTTTTAATACTATAAATCTATCAAACTGCCTCATACTTAATTGGGGCAGTTTTTTTATACCATTTTTTCAATATAAATACAATGAACTAGTTTTTTATAAAAAAAGGTTTAAGTAGTTCACCTTATGGGTACAAGAGACTGTGCATATGAAAAATTAATATTTTTGTAAAATTTGTAATTGTATGCGAATGATGGAGGTGCTTTTTATGTTAAAAATCGAAAATGTATCGAAAATCTATAAGGGAGGAAAGAAAGCTGTAAAAAATATATCATTGGATATTAAAAAAGGGGAGTTCATTTGCTTCATTGGTCCGAGTGGATGTGGAAAGACAACGACAATGAAAATGATTAACCGTCTTATCGAACCATCTGAAGGCAAGATGCTTATTAATGGTGAAAATATCATGGATAAAGACCCAGTCGAGCTAAGAAGACAGATCGGGTACGTTATCCAGCAAATCGGCCTTTTCCCTCACATGACCATTCTTGAAAATATCACCCTCGTTCCAAAACTTCTTAAATGGAATGAACAGAAGAAGAAGGAACGCGCACTGGAATTGCTTCAGCTTGTCGATATGGGACCCGAATACCTGGAAAGGTATCCCTACGAATTGAGCGGCGGGCAGCAACAAAGGATAGGCGTTCTCAGAGCACTTGCTTCCAATCCTCCACTCATTTTAATGGATGAACCTTTTGGCGCACTAGATCCAATCACCCGCGATGCCCTTCAGGAGGAGTTTAAAAATCTGCAGCGCACACTTGATAAAACAATCGTTTTTGTTACGCATGATATGGATGAAGCCATTAAGCTAGCCGACAGGATCGTCATCTTAAAGGCTGGTGAAATCGTCCAAGTGGGAACACCGGATGAAATCCTCAGAAACCCAGCCAATGAGTTTGTTGAAGAATTCATCGGCAAAGATCGTTTGCTTCAAACAAGACCCAATGTTGAGTTGGTTGAACAAATCATGAGTCGAAACCCAATTTCCATTACAGAGGAAAAATCCCTTACCGATGCTATTACGATAATGCGCGAAAAAAGGGTCGATTCTTTACTAGTGGTCGATGAGCAAAATGTTTTGAAAGGGTTCGTAGATGTTGAAACGATCAGTGAATATCGAAAAAAAGCTAAATTTATCAGCGAAGTCATCAATACTGAAGTCTATTCAGTGAAACAGGATACTTTAATCCGTGATTCCGTTCAAAAGATTTTAAAACGAGGTTTCAAATACGTGCCTGTAGTTGACCAAAATAAGCATTTGGTCGGAATTGTCACTAGGGCTACATTGGTCGACATCGTATATGACAGCATTTGGGGGGAGGAAGAAAATCAAGTGGCAGAAGTAGTAGAAATGTTTTAGGGGGTATAAGAGATGGAAACAATGCTCGAATTTTTACAAACGAACTGGCAGGAATTGATCTTTAAAGCATGGGAGCACTTATATATTTCCATGATCGCTGTTTTCCTTGGAATAATAGTCGCTGTACCACTAGGGATAATGTTGACGCGAATGAAAAGGAGCGCATCGATTATAATCGGAATTGCGAACATTATGCAGACATTGCCAAGCTTAGCGGTTCTCGCCTTTTTCATCCCTTTCCTTGGAGTTGGGAAAACACCCGCAATCATTGCGTTATTTTTCTATTCCGTTTTACCCATACTCAGGAATACATACACAGGCATTAAAGGAGTAAATGAAAATCTGCTGGAATCCGGACGCGGCATCGGGATGACAAGCTGGGAGAGGATTCGACTGGTTGAGTTCCCGCTTGCACTTTCCGTCATTATGGCCGGTATCCGTACGGCTTCCGTCTATTTAATTGGATGGGCCACCTTAGCTTCCTTTATTGGAGGCGGGGGCTTGGGAGATTACATTTTTATCGGCCTGAATTTATACCAAACAGAATATATCATCGCTGGTGCAGTTCCGGTAATCATCATGGCTATCCTGGTTGATTATGTATTCTCGATCATAGAGCGAAAAGTCGTACCAAAAGGCTTGAAAGGCATGAAGGAAGTTGCTTGAGGAGGATTACCATGAATAAAAAAATAAGAAATACAATTTTAATGGCTCTTATCGTTTGTGCATTAATGATCACCGGCTGTTCTTTGCCTGGTCTAGGGTCATCTTCTGGGACTACTGTAAAGATCGGTGCCCAAAGCATGACCGAATCCGAAATCCTGGCGAACATGATCGCTCAACTCCTTGAAAGGAATACGGAACTTGATACGAAAATCATCAAAAATCTAGGTTCGAATTTCGTTCAGCAAAAAGCGATGGAGACCGGTGATATAGATATAGCCGCAACTCGATATACAGGGACTGATTTAACGAGTGTCCTGGGACAGGAAATCGAAAAGGACCCAGTAAAGGCGATGGAAATTGTTCAAAGGGAATTCAAGGAACAATATGGGTTCAAATTTTTTGATTCTTATGGATTTGATAACACATATGCCTTTACGATTTCAAATGAATTGGCTGAGGAAAAAGGGTATCAGAGAATATCGGATTTGGAAAAGGATGCAGATAATTTAAGGCTAGGTGTGGATAGTGCTTGGCTGAAAAGAAAAGGGGATGGTTATAAAGGATTCGTCGATACATATGGATTGGAGTTTGGCGAAACTTATCCGATGCAGATTGGCTTGGTATACGATGCAGTCAAAAATGGTCAGATGGATATTGTCCTTGCATATTCCTCAGATGGACGGATTAAGGTTAATGATTTGAAGCTCTTAGAAGATGATAAACAATATTTCCCTCCATATGACTGTTCACCGGTCGTTACTGAAGAATTATTGGAAAGGTATCCTGAAATTGAAGAGGAACTTAACAAGTTAATTGGCGAGATCACTACTGAAACCATGCAGGAACTGAATTATGAAGTGGATGGGAACTTGAAGGAGCCATCGGTCGTAGCATCGGAATTCCTTAAAGCACATAAATATTTTGAATAATTGGGAGGTGCAAACTAATGGAAACCTTGCAACAGTTGGGAACTTATTATTCCCAAAATTGGATGTATGTTCTTACTGAATTTTATCGCCATTTTTTAATGTCTGCTTATGGAGTGTTATTTGCAGCAATTGTAGCCATCCCGATAGGCATTTTCATCGCGAAACATAAGAAATTGAGTAATTGGGTATTTTCGATAACGAATGTCATACAAACCACACCAGCATTGGCTATGCTTGCACTCCTGATGCTAGTGATGGGGCTGGGGACAAATACGGTAATCTTATCGTTGTTTTTGTATTCATTGCTGCCAATCCTGAGAAACACGTATGTCGGGATTACAAGTATAGATCATGCTTATTTAGAATCTGGCAAGGCAATGGGAATGACAAAGCTCCAGTTACTAAGAATGGTCGAACTGCCATTATCTCTATCTGTCATCATGGCTGGCTTACGTACAGCTCTTGTCGTTGCAATCGGGGTAACTGCTGTCGGTACATTCGTAGGGGCAGGCGGACTGGGGGATATCATTGTCAGGGGAACGAATGCGTCAAATGGAACGGCAATCATACTTGCAGGAGCAATTCCGACTGCATTGATGGCCATTCTCTCGGATCTTTTACTCGGATGGCTGGAACGGATTCTTTCACCGATAAAGAAGAAAAAAGTTCATACTGCCTAGAACAAATCAGGAAAATAAAAAAGCCGTTGCATGTTAATGCAATGGCTTTTTCTTAGCTTACCGATTAGAAGTCAGAAGCTTAGACTGGCAGATTTAGTTTTTTATTTCACGAAAAGGGTAACTATAAGGGTAGTCCTAAAAAAAGTATAAGGGGAATCATTCATGAAACTTACACCTGAGCAGCGTATTGAACTTCATGGCTTTAATAATCTTACGAAATCTTTAAGCTTTAATATGTATGATATTTGTTACACAAAAACCAGGGAAGAGAGGGAGTCCTACCTGGATTATATCGATGAACAATATAATGCAGAGCGGCTTTCGAAAATCCTGCACAATGTTGCGGATTTAATAGGGGCGCATGTTTTAAATACGGCCAAACAGGATTATGTCCCTCAAGGCGCCAGTGTAACCATTCTTGTTTCAGAAGGACCTGTCGTCGAAGTACCTATGGGGACTTATGAGGAATCACCAGGGCCTTTACCTGATAATGTGGTCATGCAACTGGATAAAAGCCATATTACCGTACATACTTACCCTGAATACCATCCAAATGAAGGCATTAGCACATTCAGGGCCGATATCGATGTCTCTACATGTGGAGAAATATCACCCCTTAAAGCCCTTAATTATCTCATTCATTCCTTCGATACCGACATTATCACGATCGATTACCGAGTAAGAGGATTTACGAGAGATAAAGATGGGCGAAAATTGTTCATTGACCATGATATTAATTCCATTCAAAACTATATTCCTGATGAAGTAAAAGGTTTATATGACATGATCGATGTAAATGTATACCAGGAAAATATATTCCATACGAAATGTAAGCTGAAAAGGTTCGATATTAATAATTACTTATTCGGTTATACAGAGGAAAAGCTGAATAAAGAGGAAAGGCAAGAAATTATAGAAAGGCTTCAAACGGAAATGGATGAAATTTTTTATGGTGCCAATGTTCCACATCCAATAGAAAAAAACAAGCATGCCGATTAAGGGATGCTTGTTTAAATTGAAAAGTTAATTTAAATGGAAAGCCTGAACCAATACATACCCGAGGCAAGTCAAAAATATAGAGCCAACGAGTCCAGCAAGAAAAGGTTTACCGCCATATTTCCTAAAAGTTGCAAGGTCGATATTCAATCCTAGTCCCGCCATCAACATAGCCATGAGGATATAGGAAAGCATAACAAGCTTTTCGGCCAAAGGTTCGGGAACTGCACCTGAAGAATAAATGGCACTCATCAATAAAAATCCAAAAATGAACCACGGTATCTGGATGGATTTCCAGGAAAATTTCTTTCCGGTAACCGTTGATCGTTCTTTCCAATTCATGATGAATCCAATTAAAATGGCAACGGGTATGAGCAGGGCCACCCTAGTCAATTTGACCACCACTGCCAAGTCGACAGCCTCATTTCCCCCTGGTGCCGCAGCAGCGATGACGTGAGCAATTTCATGGAGTGTACCACCCGAAAAAACACCATATCCTTGATCGGATAACTCCAATAATGGATATAGGATCGTATATCCGAAAGTGAAGGTTGTACCTAATACAGCAACCGTAGCTACAGCTATTGCTGTATCTTTTTCTTTTGCTTTTATTTGGGAGGAAATTGCCAGTATGGCAGCAGCTCCGCAAATTCCCGTTCCGCAAGCTGTCAATATGCCAAGCTTTTTCTCAACTTTAAATAGGCGGGTCAATCCATAAACTACTAATATACCAAATGCAAGACTAATGGCACCAACTGCAAATGTTTTCGGTCCGGCATTAATAATATCCTTTAGGTTCAAACGCATACCCAATAAGATAATGCCCACTCTCAAAAGGACTTTACTTGAATAATTTGTCCCAGCAACGGCGTAAGCCGGGACGCCGATCAGCGATTTCCAAACAACACCAATCAGTATTGCAATGACTAACTGTCCCATTATATGAAGGAATGGAAGCACTGCTAAGTATTTTGCGACAATGGCAATTAGCATAGTCAATGCTATTCCTTTTGTAAATCCGAATTTTTTTGTTTCAACTTTTATTTGTTCCAGTGTGATCACTCCATCTATGTTGATGCTTTAACTTTAAAACTAAATTAAAAATAAGTGAAATATATTTTTGCTATTTCAATGATTACTTCTACTTATGATAAAATGAAACGCATAGGAAAAAAGGGAGGTAACAATGGATCCGTTAAAAGTATTCGTAACTGTAATCGAACAGAAAAACTTTTCAAGAGCAGGGGATATCCTGAACCTGTCGCAGCCAGGAGTCAGTCTTCACATAAGGAATCTGGAAAATGAGTTAGGAACGAAATTAATTTATCGTTCCCCCAAACAAGTTCAAATAACAGAGCCGGGAAAAATTTTGTATAGACATGCAAAGCAAATGCTTAACCATTATGAAACAGCAAAAAGAGAAATAAATGAATTTAATAACGTGGTTAGCGGAACGATGAAAATAGGTGCAAGCTTCACGATAGGGGAATATTATCTTCCAAAAGTATTGGCAGAATTTGCGGCACAGTATCCGATGGTGGATATACAAATCATCATCTCTAATTCAAATGATGTCATTCAAGGAATCCGTTCGAATAAGCTTGATATAGGCTTGATTGAAGGGGAAACGGATTATAAAGATATAGATGTCAGGCCCTTCATGAATGACGAGATGATTGTGGTCGTTCCCCCGGATCATCCACTTTCACAGATGGATCTCATCGAGGGCAATATGCTCCAAAACCAAACATGGGTACTTAGGGAGCAAGGATCGGGGACCCGTACATATTCCGATAAACTTCTGAGCAGTCTGGAGTTAACCTAAAGAAAACCTTTATTTTCACCAGTATCCAAGGAGTGAAAGAAGCGGTGATGGCTGGACTCGGCATTGCCTTGTTATCCCGATTGACAGTACAAAAAGAATTGAAGTCCAATGAATTGAAAACTTTCCATTTGAAAAATGAGCCCCTAATAAGACCTTTTTCGATCGTGAAAAAGTTGGACTTTGAAGCATCAAAAGCCATGGAGCTGTTTCTAAGGAAGGTCGAAGAATTTGCAATAAAGGGCCGTCCTAAATAAAACCCTAAACATTTGCTCATCCTTTCATTTTCAATGAAAAGGTTGGGCATTTTTAACGACGAATTATTATTAATTTTAATGAAAACGTCGAAAGTAATTTGGAATATGTCAATGATTAAACAAATTTTACGTATTTTAACATAATTGCAAACATATAAATTAAATAGGTAGTCTCCAGGAAATCCCAATTTCCTGTAGACTTTTCCTGATATTAATAATCTTAAAAGGAGCAACCACATTGGCTATAGAGGAGCAGAAAGATAAACGGATTTCTGTTTTCGACAGGATTATAGGATTCATGCCAAAATTTTATGTGATTGGGACAATTTTAATTTTTGTTTACACGTTAGTTGCGATGGCTCATTTAGGTATCCAAACTTTAAAAAAGCCAGAGGAAACCATTGTACCTGCCCCCCCTGTTTCTCAGGGATTTGAACATACATTGATATCGTTAATCATCGAACCTATCGTAACGTCTGAATTTTATCAAATCATCTTTAACACATTATTCCTTTACCTAGTTTGGATATTGCTATTCCTATTAGCCCCGATTGCTTTTTACCGTTTAAAACACTTTAAATTTTTTAATATCGAAATTGAAATTGAAAAACAAGATGCAGCCGTTTATGAAGTATTCAGCATGAGCAGTTCAAAAATGAAATTTGCAGCCTATTTAACATCCGAGGAATTTCAATTGGAGATATCAGAGGAAATTGCCAACAGTAAAGACTTTAAAACACCCTTAATCTATACATTGGACTGTGCCGTGGATTTTTATTCCGATCAATTAGGTCTTTCCTTTACCTATGATATCTATACCCTGAACCAGTTCAAAAAAGCAAAGCTGCCTAAATCCATCAAAGCGATGCTTGATAAGTCCATTCAAACCGGCGATCCGTGCATTACGAATAAAAGCAATAGCGACAGTGAATATTACAAGAACTTTCTTATCCATTATTTCGAAAACATGGACGGGAAATTCGTCACCGTCTTAAATAGTTATCAAACTGAATTCGATACATTCGATAAATCACTGCTTAAAATCCTGCAAAACGTCATATACGATTACTATTTACAATATAACTATATTTACGAAGCAAGTGAGAAGTTGGAAAAGAATGAAACCATTTCCCCTAATAATTAAAAAAACCACCCTACAAGTGGTTATTTTTTTTGGAAAGGTGATTGTTAATTATATTTTGGACAATTACATTATTACCAATGAGCTCCGACGATTTATTTACATGCCGTTCCCGAAAATCCATGTTCTTTATTTTCTTGGACTTTTTCCCATTTTTAAAATTATTGAAGGCATTTAAAAAAGCTATCTGAATCACTCCCCTTATAGATTAGTATATTCATATTTTGGATAAAATTTCATGAAAAACCTCATTTTACTGAAAAATATTTTCTTGAATACACAAAGCAATTATAGACATTTAGAAAAAGTGTTTTAAATGTACGAAAAGATTTTTTATTTGCTCTAATCACTGATTTCTATGGCTTTATTTATAAGAACTAGAGAAATTTTCCCCAAAATGTTGTATAGTTAGGTATGCAGAGATTCGAACAAACATTCGTTTCTTGAGCAGATTACTTCTTAGAGGGACAGGAGAGAGACAGTGAACGGGACAGCACACATGGCTATAGGGGCAACAGTTGGATTCTTGACGGCAAACACACTTCAAACAGATTCAACCACCACTTTATTTTTGGTGGGCATCGGGGGAGTTTCAGGGCTGATGCCCGATATGGATATTGATGGGAAGTTAAGTAATAGGATTACCTTTTCACATAAGTTTATCCGAACGATAGCACAAACGATTGGAATTTTAATGATCATTTATAGTCTTTTGGAAGGCTCTGAAACGGAAAAGTGGATCGGTGCAGGGGCAGGAATCGGAATCATCATTATTTCATCTTTCATTAGGCAAAGGCATATGCTGACTTTGACTGGATTAGCGGTATTAGGAGGCGGTTTATCTTTGCAGGAAAGCTGGTTGTGGCTGTTGGGAGTCTATATAATCCTGGCATCCTTTACACCACATAGAAGTTATACCCATTCGATTGCCGGTATCGCTTTCTTTGGCATCATTGCCTTTCAATTCGAAGCTTTTATGGGGATTGACGGAATTTTCGCCACTTGTTCATTAGGATACATAAGTCATTTAATTGCAGATTTGAAATGTTTACCTTTCAATAAACGTGGGGTAAAACTATTTCTTCCATTTTTCTCAAAAGAATTTTGACAGTGGTTTTTTACCGCTGTTTTTTTATGAAGAAAAGATAGTTTTATTAAAGGTGCTTTTCAATATATTGAATGGACACTTGATTCGACTTATTTCTATGTTTTATATGGACATTCTTCCTAAATCTACTAAATGTAACATATTCGTAAAGATCCTGTGATGCGAGTGATATAGCTTTTCTAGTATATTAGGTTTAGCAAATCACATCAGGGGGTAAATAATTTGTTTAAGAAAATTGTCGTCGGATTGTCATTGGCTATCACGCTTGTAACCGCATCCTTTGCTGGAAACCAAGTGGAAGCTGCTTCATATCATACAAAAGCGATTAAAGTGGCTAAAAGTGAACTAGGTACAAAATATAAAATGGGTGGCATTTCTTCATCAGGTTTTGATTGTTCGGGTTTAGTGAAGTATTCATATCAAAAGGCTGGTAAGAGTTTACCAAGAACTGCTGCTGACATATATAAAAAAGGAAAGAAAGTTAAAAGCCTGCAAAAAGGGGACTTAATGTTCTTTGCACCAAATAAAGCGAAAACACCCACACATGTGGCCATATACATAGGAAACAATGAATTCATACACTCGTCATCATCAAAAGGAGTGTCATACGCTAAAACCAATAATAGTTATTGGAAGCCAAAGTATATCGGTGCGAAACGTATAAAGTATATCGGTGCGAAACGTATATAATAGAAGAAAATCAATCTTAATATAAAAAAGCTAAGAGACTTAATGAAGTCTCTTTCAAATTGTAGACAAAAAGGTTTCGAAAGGTTTCATTCCGAAACCTTTTTGATTTTTTATTGGAATTGAAGCAGCTATTGCGGAAAGGAAAGCATGGCATGGGTTGAACAACGAGGGGACTTTTAAGAAAGTATCGATATCACCTCAAGTATTAATACTACTTAAAAACAAAAAAAGACTGTAGGCAAAAGAGTTCTATTTTAAAATTAAAACAAAGATCATTGGAACGGAAGGTGCGAGACTCCTGCGGGAAAAGCGCGTCAAGGGGAGATCCCACAGGTGCGAAGACGCCGAGGAGGCTCCCCAACCGCCCGCGGAAAGCGAGTACATGGAGTGGAAATCCAACGTTTAAAAATTGTACTAACCTTAAAGAGACTTAATAAAGTCTTTTTTTGTATTAAAAAATAAGAGTGAATGAGGCACATGGACAAGAGAATTGGCGTTTTGCTAATAGTTTAAGGTTATGGTGAGTCCTGAATTCGGTAATCGGTAGTATGAAGCATTCATGAAAGCTTTTTAGTTGACTGGAAATGGATAGTTTAATATGCTAAGCAAACCAAATCGAAGGAATTCCTGTTTTTTGCAAAAAAATTCCCAGACAAAATTATTGAAAGTCAAAGAAGGTCAATGTATAATAAAGTTAGAAAGTCAAAGAAGGTCAAAGATTTATTTTCAATTTATTTTTTTAAAGGAGGAGTACTACATGCTTTGTGAAAAATGCCATGTAAACCAAGCTAATATTCAAGTTCACCTAAATATGAATGGTCAGGAGCATGATGTGAAACTGTGCTCCACTTGTTATAAAGAAGAACGAAACAAACTTGGAGCAGCTATGGGCGGAATGGATATAGGGAAATTCCAATTTAACGGATCTCCAAATTCATTCAATCCATTTAATTATAATGGTGTACCAAAACCGGATTCAGCTGAACATGGCGAGGACGGAGGATTGCTTGAGGAGTATGGCCGCAATTTGACCGATGCTGCTAAAGCAGGACTTATTGATCCGGTTATCGGACGAAATGAAGAAATCAAACGCGTCATTGAAGTTCTAAACAGACGCAATAAAAATAATCCAGTTTTAATCGGTGAACCTGGTGTCGGTAAAACAGCCATTGCTGAAGGCCTTGCTTTAGCGATTGTTGAAGGTTCAGTGCCAGTTAAATTACGTAATAAGCTAGTATATATGCTTGATGTAGCGTCCCTTGTTTCCAATACTGGAATTAGAGGGCAATTCGAAGAAAGAATGAAGCAATTGATCAGTGAATTACAGGAAAGGAAAAATGTCATTTTATTCATCGATGAAATTCATCAACTTGTGGGAGCAGGTTCGGCCGAAGGATCAATGGATGCAGGAAATATCTTGAAGCCTGCACTTGCACGCGGCGAACTTCAGCTTGTCGGAGCAACTACTTTATCCGAATATAGGAAAATTGAAAAAGACGGTGCCCTTGAAAGACGTTTCCAGCCTGTACAGGTTAACGAACCTACAACGGCTGAGGCATTGGTCATCTTACGCGGTTTAAAAGAAAGTTATGAATCTTATCATGGTGTAACATATAGTGAGGAAGCCCTAAAAGCGGCTGTTGAACTTTCAAACCGTTACATTCAAGACCGATTCCTCCCTGACAAGGCAATAGACTTAATGGATGAAGCTGGTTCCAAATTGAACTTGACCATCGAAGACGGCCAGGTAGAAAACATGAAAGAACGACTGGCGCAAATTTATAAAGAAAAAGAAATGGCCTTAAAAGAAGAAGCATATGAAAAAGCTGCCGTTCTTCGTGATGAAGAAGAAAAACTGGAAAAGTCATTGCAAGCAGGGGAAGATGCAATTAAGCCAACCGTTACCGTTGAAGACATTCAAAATATCATCGAACAAAAGACCGGTATTCCTGTAGGTAAGCTCCAAGAAGATGAGCAAGAAAGAATGGTTCATCTCCAAGCGGAGCTGATGAAAAAAGTAATTGGGCAGGAAGAGGCTGTCAAAAAGGTATCCAAGGCCGTTCGAAGAAGTCGTGCCGGGTTAAAATCCAAAAATCGTCCTACCGGTTCTTTCCTTTTCGTTGGTCCGACAGGAGTCGGTAAAACCGAATTGGCGAAAACTCTTGCTGAGGAATTATTCGGGGACAAGGACGCTATGATTCGTCTTGACATGAGTGAATTCATGGAGAAACACAGCGTTTCCAAATTAATCGGTTCTCCTCCTGGATATGTAGGACATGAGGAAGCTGGACAATTGACGGAAAAAGTTCGCCGCAAGCCTTACAGTATCATCTTATTGGATGAAATCGAAAAGGCACATCCGGATGTCATGCATATGTTCCTGCAAATCATGGAAGATGGCCGCTTAACCGACAGTCAAGGCCGGACCGTTACTTTTAAAGATACCGTGATCATCATGACGAGTAATGCAGGAGTCGGTGAGAAACAAAAAGTAATGGGATTCGGTACAAGTTCAGCTGTGGAAGAGGCTTCAATCCTGCAATCTTTAGGCAGCTTCTTCAAACCGGAATTCTTGAACCGGTTCGATAGCATCATTGAATTCTCTGCATTGAAGAAAGAAGATCTTCTGCAAATTGTTGATATCATGATTCACGAGCTAGACGAAACACTTGCTGCAAATGGTTTATCTTTAGATGTGACCAATGAAGCGAAACAAAGGCTAATTGAACTCGGATATCACCCAACTTTCGGGGCTAGACCGCTCCGCCGTGTTCTTCAAGAACAGCTCGAAGATGGCATCACAGACTTTATCTTTGAGCAGCCTGAAGTTAAGAACTTCACTGCAATTGTTGAAAATAACTCAGTGAAAATTATTAAAACACCATAAAGAGTACTAGAAATGCCTCCAAGACCGTAAAACTGTTATGGAGGCATTTTTTTTCTTTTTTTTGGATTCACTTTCATTATACGATAAGTAAGGTCCAGCAAAATGACCTGCTGCTTTCGATTATTAAATATAGATTTCTGAATTTTCGACATAATTTGCAGATTGGATGTTTTGATGGGTAATGCCTGTGGAATCATAACATAATGAAAGATTCGCTCATGATTATAAAAATGAATAATTCCTGTTCTAAAATGGGAATTTCAATGGAGGAATGACCTATTAAAGATTCACTTTCTTATTTTGAAGAGGAAAATAAAAATAATCAAAAACCTATGGATAATGAAACGGAAAATCAGTTGGAATCCCTGCCGATTGCTAATATTAATCCGGTAAACCCGTCAGAATTGGATGATTTATATTTCTATGAAGGCAAAGATTTAGGAAATTCCTATCTTAAAGATAAAACGGCATTCCGGTTATGGGCACCACTTGCATCTGAAGCCAAGCTAGTTACTTATAAACATTGGGATGATACAGATGGAATGGCGATTCAAATGGTTCGTTCGGAAAAGGGGACCTGGACCATTGAGCTGAACGGAAATCAGGATGGATTGATTTATACATATAAAGTGAAAGTGGGAGAAACCTGGACTGAAGCCGTCGATCCCTATGTTCGCGCAGTTACTGTTAATGGTGATAAAGGGGTCGTGATAGACTTAACAGATACGAACCCAAAAAGGTGGACACGGGATAAACCACCTCTTGAAAAAGCTGAGGACATAGTCATTTATGAATTGCATACACGGGATTTATCGATTCATCCTGAAAGCGGAATCCATCATAAAGGTAAATTCTTAGGAGTAGTTGAAGCCGGAACCAAAGGTCCAGAAGGAGCGAAAACGGGTCTTGATCATATTAAAGATCTAGGTGTTACCCATGTTCAGTTTATCCCGATATTTGATTTTGCTACAGTCAATGAAAAGAAATTGAATGAACCACAATATAACTGGGGATATGATCCACAGAATTATAACGCTCCCGAAGGCTCTTATTCGACTGATCCGTATCAGCCAAAAGTAAGGATCCGGGAGTTAAAGGAAATGATACAAGGTTTACATGACCACGGGTTACGAGTAATCATGGATGTTGTATATAATCACGTTTATTCTGTGGAGGACTCAAACTTCCATAAACTCGTTCCCAAATACTTTTTTCGCTATAACGCCGACGGCACCTTATCTAATGGAACTGGTGTAGGAAATGATACTGCTTCTGAACGTAAAATGATGCGAAAATTCATCGTTGAATCCGTAACCTATTGGGCGAAGGAATTTAACCTTGATGGTTTCCGTTTCGATTTAATGGGTATTCACGATGTGGAAACGATGAATGTAGTGAAAAAGGCACTGGCAGAAATTGATCCGACCCTCATTGTTTTGGGCGAAGGCTGGGATATGGATACTCCCTTGGCCCAAGAGCTGAAAGCAAATCAAAAGAATGCTTTTAAAATGCCTGGAATCGCTCACTTTAATGATGCGATCCGTGATGGTTTAAAAGGGTTTGTCATGAATGAACATGATAAGGGATTCGTCAATGGAAAACCAGGAATGGAAGATATTATAAAAAAAGGCATCGCTGGTGGTTTGAAATATGATGAAGATATCGCAACATATCAAAGACCAGATCAAGTGATCAATTATGTTGAAGCACATGATAATTATACTTTATGGGATAAGCTGCTCATCACTAATCCAGATGCGACAGAAGAAAAACGGAAACAGATGCATAAATTAGCTTCGGCAATTGTCTTACTGTCACAGGGGATTCCAATGATACATGCTGGACAAGAGTTCATGCGCTCCAAGGATGGGGATGAAAATAGCTATCAATCTTCTGATTGGATTAACAGGTTGGATTGGAAAAGGAGAGCGGAGTTAGATCGGGAAGTGGAATATATGAAAGGGCTGATTTCTCTCAGGAAAAATCATTCTGTTTTTAGGTTAAGCACACCCGAAGAAATTGAGGAGCAATTGCATTTCATTGATGCTCCGCCAAATGCGGTTGCATTCACCTTACAACATCAAGATTATAAAATGGCAGTGATTCATAATGCAAATTGGGACGCGATAACCATTACTCTTCCTCACGAAGGTAATTGGGCCGTTTTAGTGGATGGTCAGCATGCGGGCCTGGAAGAAATTGATAGGATTATAGGGAGTCAGATAACCGTTGCCCCTTTAAGTTCGTTTGTATTGAAAGCAAACTCTAATCAATGATACTAAAGTCGAAGTGAGTGAATACTATGTCTCATTTCGGCTTTAGTTCATTTTCTAATATGAAATTGGTCAAATGAAGACTTCCATTATTCACTTTCACAAGTTTGAGAAAATTTGTGCGAGGGTAGAAAATACCAAATGATGAATTTTATCGTTTTTTAAGAGGGGAGCGATTATTTTGCCAGAGAAAGTGCATATAAAAATCAATGGTGCTGAGACCAGTCTGGAAGGTAATCAAACAATATTACAAATGCTGACGGATAGCTCCATTGATGTCCCGAATGTTTGTTACCACCCTAGCCTAGGTCCTATCGAAACATGTGATACATGTTTAGTGAGCGTTAATGGAGAACTAGTCAGATCTTGTTCCACCAAGATAAAAGATGGGGATGTAATCGATACAGTTGGAGCAGAGGTAAAAGAAGCACAGGTCATGGCGATGGACAAGATATTATATAACCATGAGCTTTATTGTACGGTTTGCGATTATAATAATGGCACTTGTGAAATACACAATACCGTAAAGGAAATGAAGGTAAATCATCAAAGTGTTCCTTTTGATCAAAAACCCTATGAAGTAGATCGGACGAATCCATTCTATCGATATGACCCGGATCAATGCATCCTTTGCGGCCGTTGTGTTGAAGCTTGTCAAGATGTACAGGTCACTGAAACATTGACTATTGATTGGGAAGCAAAACGTCCGCGTGTCATTTGGGATGACAATGTTCCAATCAATGAATCTTCATGTGTCTCATGTGGGCACTGTTCCACCGTTTGCCCGTGTAATGCAATGATGGAAAAAGGAATGGAGGGTGAAGCCGGATTTTTAACTGGCATCGCTAAACAAACTCTTCGACCTATGATAGAAATTACGAAAAATGTTGAAACGGGTTATGGCTCGATTTTAGCGATTTCAGATATGGAATCCGCCATGAGGGATGCAAGGATCAAGAAGACGAAAACGGTTTGTACATACTGTGGTGTAGGATGCAGCTTTGACGTTTGGACCAAAGACCGTAAAATCCTTAAGATCGAACCGCAAGTGGAGGCACCTGCAAATGGAATTTCGACTTGCGTTAAAGGGAAATTCGGATGGGATTTTGTGAATAGTGAAGAAAGACTAACAAAACCTTTAATTAGAGAAGGGGATGCGTTCAGAGAGGCTGAATGGGAAGAAGCCCTTGAATTGATTTCCTTTAAATTCACCGACATCAAGGATTCTTACGGTCCTGATTCGATGGCCTTCATAACGTCTTCCAAATGCACCAATGAAGAGTCCTATTTAATGCAAAAGCTGGCTAGGGGAATCATCGGCACGAATAATGTGGATAACTGTTCCCGGTATTGTCAGACACCGGCTACTTTGGGACTATTCAGAACGGTTGGATATGGCGGAGATACAGGGGGCATAAAGGATATCGAAAAGTCCGAACTTGTATTGATCATTGGCTCCAATACATCCGAATCACACCCCGTGTTGGCTACAAGAATTAAACGTTCCCATAAACTGGGGAAACAGAAGCTGATAGTCGCAGACATCAGAAAGCATGAAATGGCTGACCGGTCCGACCTCTTCATCCAGCCTGCTCCGGGATCGGATATGATATGGCTTTCGGCCGTCACTAAATATATCGTCGATAAAGGTTGGACAGATAAAGACTTCATTAAAAATCGTGTAAATGGGATGGAGGAATATATCAAGACTTTAGAACCCTACACAATGGAATATGCAGAAAAAGTAACAGGCGTATCTAAGGAAGATTTAATTACGTTGGCAAAAGCCATTCATGAAGCGGGAAGCGTTGCAGCACTTTGGGCAATGGGCGTTACCCAGCATGGCGGAGGAAGTGATACGAGTACTGCAATTTCCAATTTATTGCTCATAACGGGCAACTACGGTAAACCTGGAACAGGCACTTACCCTTTACGCGGACATAATAATGTACAAGGAGCCAGTGATTTTGGCAGTATGCCGGATCGCTTGCCAGGTTATGAAAAAGTAACGGACGAAAAGGTAAGAGCGAAATATGAAAACATCTGGGGTGCAAAAATACCCAAAAACCCTGGCCTTAATAATCATGAAATGGTCGAAGGGATTCATTCAGGTACCATTAAAGCCATGTACTTAAAAGGTGAAGATATGGGGCTGGTCGATTCGAATATCAATCATGTCCATGAAGCATTTGAAAAACTGGACTTTTTTGTGGTACAAGATATCTTCTTATCAAGAACGGCTGAATTCGCGGATGTTGTCCTTCCAGCAAGCCCAAGCTTTGAAAAAGAAGGTACTTTCACGAATACCGAACGCCGTATACAACGTCTGTATCAAGTCTTTGAACCGCTTGGCGACTCAAAGCCTGATTGGCAAATCATAATGAATGTGGCGAATTCGTTAGGAGCGGGTTGGAATTATGGGCATCCAAGTGACATCATGGATGAAGCAGCTAAACTATCACCATTATATGCTGGAGTAAATTACGAACGCTTGGAAGGTTATAAAAGTCTTCAATGGCCAGTTGCTTCAGATGGTAAAGATACTCCATTGTTATTCACGGAAGCTTTTCCGTTTCCCGATGGAAAAGCGAGGTTATTTCCAGTCGAATGGACCAAACCGATTGACTTTGGGGATGAGTTTGATATCCATGTAAATAATGGCCGCTTATTGGAACATTTCCATGAAGGAAACATGACATATAAATCAAAAGGCATCAGTTCCAAAACGCCAAAAGTCTTCCTTGAGGTATCCCGGGAATTGGCAAAGGATAGAGGGCTTGAGGATGGCACTCTTGTTAGGCTCACTTCACCGTATGGACATGCAAAAGTGGAATGTCTGATTACGGATCGTGTAAAAGGTAAAGAAGTTTATCTTCCGATGAACGATTCAGGTGACGGGGCAATCAACCAATTGACAAGCAGCCATTCAGATAAAGATACTGATACTCCTGCTTATAAGGAAGTTCAAGCAAAAATGGAAGTGCTCAGGGTCAAAGGAGACTATCCATTGCCGAGCATCAACCATCGTAATGGTAATCCACAACCGCAGATAGGTGTACAAGTACAAAAAAAATGGGCCCGCGAAGATTATATATTCCCTGGTGACCTCTTGAAAATCAAAAAGGAGGAGAGGAACCGTGGCTAAAGCGACAAAAGTGATCAATCGAATCTCCATTAGCGATGAAGAAAGAAGAAGGATTGAACTCGAGGATATCGAGCGTACCCTTTTGGAAAATAAAGAAGTGATTAAAGAAACGTTTGAAGTCATGAAGGGCATGCAGGATCGTGGGATATTATCGATGGTTAACAGCTTGTTGAAGGAAGGGGATAAAGTGCTGAACATTCTTGTCAAGACAGCGGACACCCCAGAAACGGCAAATACGCTGAAAAATCTGCTTCTCATACTTGGCACATTAGGAACACTTAATGTTCAGCAGCTTGAACCGCTAATCCTCAAAATCAACTCAGGGATTGCCCGTGTAGCTGAAGCTGATAAAACGCCAGAAAAGCCAAGTTATTTAGCATTACTGCGTTCCTTGAATGACCAAGAAGTAAAACAAGCCATGACCTTCCTGATGACTTTTCTTAAAGGAATGGGAGAAGATACAAGCGATTTAGAAAGAACCACCCAATTGCCGGAGAATCAGCATTTGCATAAAACGAATGAAACAGCGGAAATAGAACGGCCCACCTCCAGAAAATCATACGGATCAAGTATTCCCAGTAAAAGCGGAAGCGATAAAAAACGAAACACCGGTTGGTTTTGGATTGCAGCAGGAGTTTCACTCGTAACGATTCCACTAACCTTAGCTAAAAGTAGGAAATAAAGTGCCTTGCTCGTTAAACTTATTGAAATGGACGTATCGTATACGAAATTGACTTTGTTTTTTGAGAACCCACTAAAAATATTTAAGCCGATGATTTCCAAAAGGGAATGCATCGGTTTTTTTCGTTGAACGTGCTATCAAAATTTCTCTCGCCATCCTTTTATTACATATATTTATATAAAAAAATATGGTAAATAACAAGAGCAGAAAGTAATCTTCTCCACGTCCTACGATCAAATATTGTTTTATTCTATAGAAAGAGCCATATATTCAAGCCCTGTAGGTTGTCGAGGAGTATAATAAGTAAATACGTGCCTAAAAAACACAATGATGCTAGCGCTCTTATCACAGTATCACCTCATTCTTTTATCTTAAAGCGTGGTAAATACTTTAAAATTATGTACGAAAGTCGTACCAGAAAGCCATTTTAGTATACTTGACATTTTAAATCCTAATAATTAAGGAAACTTATACTTGTAGAAACAGCTCGCGTGCCATAAAATGGGAGTATTAAAATGGTCAAGGAGTGTAAAAATGAAGCTGAAATTAATGACGGTCACTATGGGAATCTGTTTTTCGATAATACTTTCAGGTTGTTCAAGTGAAGAGGAAAGTGTTGTACAAAAAGAAAGCGGACATGAAGGACATTCAGAGCATACGGTATCCGGAGATCTTCAGGAGGAGACCAGCAGTAAGGAAATAGCACCGGATTTCTTAGCTGAAAAACCAGAGGATATGAAGACAATCTATTTAGCTGTTGCTCAAAATAAAGATTTACTAGAAAAAATACCTTGTTACTGCGGTTGCGGAGAGTCAGCTAACCATAAAAATAATTATGATTGTTTTATCCATGAGAATAAAAAAAATGGTGAAGTGGTTTGGGATGACCACGGGACAAGATGCGGAGTTTGCTTGGAAATTGCTGCGCAATCCATATTGGACTTGAATGACGGCATGAGCATCAAAGAGATCCGGAATAAAGTCGATGAAAAATATAAAAGTGGGTATGCTAAACCAACTCCTACCCCTGAAGTGTAAGTGAAAAAAAGTATGAAATTCTAGACTGAAATGATAACTTGGAAAAATGGCTTTGGCCCGATATTCTTTCGGAAAAAGGCCATTTTTTTAATTTCTTGGAGCGGTGGATTTTTCACATATATATTATTGGTCAAAAAGGGCAATACTTCCATTAAACATTCAACCGTAAAGGAGCCATCACCTTGACATTAATTCGCCTTGGTTATGTAGCCATGAGTAATCATGTGCCAAACTGTTCGCCATCCCAAACGATGACTTATACTCAGTTTTCGAAGATTAAGGACAGAGATGCAGCGATAAGGAAGCTCGAACGCCTTTCAATATCCAATCTTCATAATTGCTGGCGTTTACTGATTCATAACGAAGCCAATAATATTCAGTTCTTTAGGCTTTCTTCAAAACTTATCCCTTTAGCCAATCATCCGGAAATTCCAGAATGGGATTACATAGAAGCTATTTCAGAAGAACTGGCTAAATTAAAAACATTCATAAAAAATCACCCCAAAATAAGGATAGATTTTCATCCAGATCATTTTGTCATCTTGAATAGTTCAAATATTGATATTCTGAAGACATCCTTAAAAACATTAAGGATGCATTATACATTATTAAAAAAAATGGGAGTGGATCCCGAACATCGCTGTGTTTTGCATGTTGGCGGGGGGTATGGCGAGCATGTACAGGCATTAGAGCAGTTTATCCATAATTGGGGTTTGATTCCGGAATCGATTCAAAGAATGGTCATTCTTGAGAATGATGATACTACCTTTACTTTGTCGGAAACCCTTTATTTATGTGAGAAATTGGGAATACCGATGGTTTTTGATTATCACCATCACCTCGCACATCATTTACCAAGTGAAGATTGGAAAGATCATTGGGACCGAATATTGAATACCTGGAGTAATTCCAAACTACATCCTAAAATGCATATTTCAAGTCCAAGGTCCGATAAAGAATTTCGAGCACATGCTGACTTTGTGGATACTGGGATGTTCATGGAATTTTTGCAACAAATAAAAGGAAGCTTACCACATCTCGATTGCATGATTGAAGCAAAACAAAAAGATGGAGCGCTTTTCCAGTTGATGGAGGAGCTGAAAAGTCTCAAAGACATAGAAATCATTGATGATGCCAGTTTTTATATTCATTAATGGATTGAGGGATATTTGACAAAGGGAAGTAAATTGAATTCTCTTTATCAAATATCCATTGTTTACATAACATTATTATCGTTAATAGATTGGTGCTATTCCTGAATTCGAATTCCGTTATCAATAAAAAATTGTTTAGAAAGAGCGAGGGGTTAAAAAGTCATAAAAGTTATTGCAAAACTTCTTCATTAACAATCTGGTTAGCAGGGGGAAAGGCCCTTTTTTATAATTGGGAATACGATAGTTGTTCTGTTGTCTGTTTGAGCAGCTTTCATATTCCTTTGACTGCCCCTCTCCAAGGTACATTTATTTTTACAGGAATATATTGTAATCAAAGCCGAATATTCTATAACAAGGTGAAATCGGCGGCTTTTTAAATATCGAAAGCAGACTATGTTAAAAATTAGAAAAATAGTTATTTTTTAATATTTTATAGACAAAATATAATAAAAACCCCAAAAAACGAGCTCCATATTTGGCTTTTAAAGCTATTGTTTTAATTCATTGGAGTCTTAAGTCAAGAACCAATTAAAAGCGCTCTATGAAGCTATAAGCCGGTGAAAGGAGGGTAGTAGATTACAAGCTCTTTTTGGGTTGATTTTATAAGAATATTCCGAATGTAACAAAGGACCTCTATTGATACATTCGAAATCCCGTTAAATCAAGGTTTATAAGCGTATCAAAATTTATAAAACTTGCCTTTTTTTAAGCTGTTCACGTACAATGAAAGAAGGAGAAAGGGGAATGAGCCGTTCATGCAAGCAACCTCTCAAAAAATTAAAAATGTCCAGCCGATACGCAGGTTGGATCACATAGAAAAGATGAAAAAATCACTATTAAAATATTGCAGCTACAGGGATTATATGATGTTTTCGATCGGGATAAACATCGGGTTACGTATAGGCGACCTTTTACAATTGCGAGTGAAAGACATCCTTGAGGGTACGCATATAGTCATCGTGGAGCAAAAAACAGATAAAATTAAGCGGTTTCTTGTCAATCCTCAACTTCGTAAGGAAGTTAGGAAGTATGTCCGGAAATCGAACCTGAAAAATGAACAGTATTTATTTCCAAGTCGAAAAGGTAATGGTCCAATCACTAGGGTGCAGGCCTATCGGGTTCTGAACAAAGCGGCTGAAATGGCAGACATTCCGGATGTCGGTACACATACCCTCCGAAAAACCTTCGGCTATTTGCATTACCAAAAATTCAAGGATATCGCTTTACTGCAACAAATCCTTAATCATTCCAATCCAAAAGATACGATGATTTACATAGGACTCACACAGGATTTAATGGACGAAACATTAATGGATTTCTATTATTAACTGAACGGACAAAGACAACTCCTGTATTTTTCATTCTATTTATATGGATAACACAGTCCTTTAGAAGAGCGTTATTATAGAGAAACATTATTTCATTATATTTCTTAAAGGATAGATAAAACCGGCATCATTGGTGCGGAGAGAAAGGGCTTTCGGAAGGGGAAACGCTCCTTTTACTAGGAAAATCACCTTCACTGAGGATTTTAAAAAAATAAGAGTTTTGGTCGGGCAATAGTTTTAAATCAACCGAATGACTTTTCAAAAAAGACTAGAATATATATAGTCTTTTTTTTGATATCACCTCTACTGATTTTTATAAAGAATCGCTCAATTTCTTATCAATATAGTATATTAGAAATATTTTTTCTTTTAAAAATCTGTTGTTCTCCGGTTTAACAAATAATGAATCAGAAAGTTATCAGTAATGAATGGTTGCTGCAAAATGAAGTAACTATAATATAATTATGTTAACTAAGATGATATTATCCCACTGTTAATGGACTCATCAGATAAACTGCACCTCAATCGTTAAAGAACATCACATAATTGGGGTGCAGTATAGAGTGGTTGCCAGGAATATTGGTAATTAGTTCGGTTATAAGGTACTCTTATTCATTATATGATCTAGCTCCAAAGGTAAAAAAGCATACTCCCCGTCCTTAATAATCTCACATTTACGAACTGGAATTGGCTGTTTAAAAATAGGCCCATCTATTACTGTAGTATGAAACTCTCCACCTTCTCCGCAGGGGTCAATGCCTCGAGCTTCAAGTTCCTTCACGTATTCATGGGTTAACGTTCGTCCTAAATCATCCTCTCGCATCCCCAATGATAAATTAACGGTTACAATCATCGTAACGAATCCTAGATTCATGAACTCTTCGACAGCTTCACGATGGTTCATTTCCCATAAAGGCATTCCAAGCTTCAATCCGGCATTCTTCGTAACCTTATCATGCCAACAGCCATGGGCAGGCATATCCAGGTCTCCAGTTACCAACACTTCTGCTCCTAGATTCTTAGCATCTTTTAAAAGGCGCATAAATACCTTTTCATAATCAATCCAACTGGCAGCCGCAGTATATACAGGCAAACCTATTGATTCAGCTTGGGCTTTTATGAGTTCCGGAGGCATTCCATGGGATCTGGAACGTTTTCCTTCCTCCTCCAGCATGACAATCAGCCCTACAGCTTCTCCAACCTTCAATGCTTTATATAAGGCTAAAACACTATCTTTTCCTCCGCTAAAAGATGCTATGAATTTATGCCCGAGAGCACTATTTTTCCAATCGATTAATTCTGCCATGCAATTTTCCCCTTTATTCTAATGACTTTTACCAATTTCATATTTTGTATTTCATAACTATATTTGTTTGATTTTAACACGGTTGGAGCCTGCAGATAAGATATTAATGTATCTTGATACAAAAAGACTTGATTTAAATGGAATTTCATCCAAAAAAAACTTCTCTATACTGAACTGAACAATATAAGATGATTATTTTAAATCACTAGTGTTTAGCTACATATAAATGAATGCCATAAATTATCATTATATGAGAGAAGTAGATGTTTACCTAGGAATGTATCCAGTGTTTTTTTAATTGGATACAATTTATTTAATTTTCTGTATTGTAATCGCTTTATTAAGTTGATATAGTTTTAATTGTATCCAATATCGAAAGGTGGACGCTGGATTGGATAATGCTAATTCTAAAAGAGATAAATCTACAATCGTAAAAAATGTAACGAAAAGTCTTAGGAAGGCGATTTTGAATGGGACGTTGAAAAAGGGGGAGCGACTCATCCAAGAGGAGTGGGCAGATCGCCTGGAAGTAAGCAGAATGCCCATTCGTGAAGCCCTTACACAACTTCAAATGGAGGGGTTGGTGGAAATGGTTCCTCATAAAGGAGCAATCGTCACACCGATTACCCGGGATGATATTGAAGAAATTTATCATACCAGGTCCCTGCTTGAAGGCCTTGCTGTAGAAAAGTCGCTTCCTTTTTTAACAAAGGAGGATAAAGAAAAATTAAAGGGAATTTTGATTGAAATGGAAGGGATTCAGTTATCTGATGAAACCAATGAACATTATATCCTTTTGAATGCGGCTTTTCATGAAACCCTCCGAAAAGGGTGCCCATGGCCAAGAGTTCAAAAAATGGTAGAAACGTTGGGGATCTCACCCATTGCGCCGAATTTGCTGATTGATTATTACCCAGAAACGCAACGGGAACACCGGATGATATATGAAGCGGCACTAAGAGGGGATCCTGCAGAACTAAGGGCAGCAGTAGAATTTCACATCTTACGGACTAAGAACAATTTAATTACGTATATGGAGTTGCTGAATACTAAAAATCATCAATAAAAGGAGTGTTAATTGTGTATGATTTCGCAATTGTTGGCGGGGGAATTGTAGGTTTATCGACGGGAATGGCCCTTTATCAGCGGTTTCCTAATGCTAAAGTGGTAGTCATTGAAAAAGAGGCTGTTGTTGCAGATCATCAAACGGGGCATAACAGCGGCGTAATCCATTCAGGAATTTATTATAAACCAGGCAGTTTCAAAGCACGGTTTGCCCGTCAAGGAAGCAAATCAATGACGGAATTCTGTAGGATGCATGGAATTGATCATGATATTTGTGGCAAGGTCATTGTTGCAACAAAACCAGAAGAGTTGCCCCTTCTAGATGATTTATTTTCACGCGGTTTACAAAATGAGCTAGCTATCCAAAGAATCGGTGTGGAAGAGTTAAAGGAAATTGAACCGCATGTTAATGGACTAGGAGCGATTCGCGTCCCGCAAGCTGGCATCGTCAATTATCGTCAGGTAAGTGAAAAGATGGCGGATATCATCCGAGGCAACGGCGGTGAAATCAAGCTGAATACAAAGGTGGAGAAGATTGACGAGGATTCTGATGAAGTCATCATCACTACGAATAACGGGACAATAAAAGCAAGGATAGTCATTAATTGCGCTGGATTGCACAGTGACCGTATCGCAGCAGCCGCGGGGTATAAAACTGATATGAAAATTGTCCCGTTTCGGGGTGAATATTTTAAATTGAAGCCCGAAAAGCGCTTTCTTGTCAATCATTTAATTTATCCGGTACCTAACCCTAAGTTTCCATTTCTAGGAGTTCATTTCACACGGATGATTAGCGGCGAAGTAGATGCTGGACCAAATGCTGTACTAAGTTTCAAACGTGAAGGTTATAAAAAAACTGACTTCAATGCGAAGGATTTAACTGAAGTTTTAAGCTATAAAGGTTTTTGGAAACTGGCCAGTAAATTCATGAAGGAAGGGATGGATGAATATGTCCGTTCTTTTAGTAAAAAGCAATTTACGAAAAGCCTGCAGGAATTGATTCCGGAAATTCAAGAAGATGATTTAATCCCAGCACCTGCCGGAGTCCGGGCACAGGCGTTACAGGATGATGGTAATATGGTGGATGATTTTCATATTATAATGGGGAAACGGACCATTCATGTTTGTAATGCACCGTCACCTGCAGCAACAGCCTCCATTGAAATTGGAAAAGAGGTTGTTACCCGCATTCCGGAACAAACACACTTATTGGAAGCTGTATTGACAAAATAATATTCGTTAAAGAGAGGAAGAGGCCTCATGTTCAATGGTAAAACAATTTTTATTGCAGGTCACGCACGTTTACCTCAAGGGATGGCGGCGAAAAGTGTCTTTGAAACATTGACCATCACTGCAGAAGTCGATGCTAAATATGGTGTTGTCCTGGAGGCTTCTTGTACACTGGCAACAGAGCATGGACGGGAATTTATTGGGCATTTGTTAAAAGGAATCAGTTTAAATGATGGTGTTGATGAAGCGATAGAATCGATTACATCTTATTATCGGGGGAAAGCGGCTAATGCATTGATTGCTGCCTTGAAGGACCTGGATCTCCATTTTCAGCAAATTAAAGCGGCAGAAAAAACGAAACTACCAAGTTAGTAAAATGATTTATCAGAATAATTTGTAAAAGGTGTTGACATTTTTACGGAAAAACGTTTTAATGTAATTAAGCCAATATTATGACATTAACACCTTTTGGAAAATACCTTTTCAGAATCGTGTAAAGATCTTAATGATTGGAAACAGGAAAAATAAATCATACATAAACTGCATATTCGCTGTGACTCTATTTGCATAGAGCAGTGAAGTGAATATAAGCCAGTTGTACAGTTGGATTCCCATTTTATTTGGGGATCATGTGCGACTGGCTTTTTATATTTCCTGTTAACTTTGTCACCTATATTACAAATAACAGGAGGAATCATTCATGAACATTGCAGAAAAAAAGAGAGCGAAGTTTGAAAGGAAAACAGAAAAATACGAGGTGAAAGTTCACCCTCAATCCAGCCGTTTATATCATATTGAAATTTCAAAAGAGGCGATTGCTGCTTTTTTAGAAACGGTATCCAAGGATAATCAGTCTGTTCAACATCTGGAATATACGCCATATGCACGACTCATCATTGCTTCATATCTTTTGGATCAAGTAGGGGAAGACTTTGGTGAATTGCTTCGTAACATCGTTCATGATCGGGAATCCGGCGGCTTCACCCTTGGCTTGGAGGGTGTCACGGAGAATACAGATGAATATGTCATTTTTGCAACGGCCATTTCATACTTGCTGGGAACTCCAAACCATGATTCCATGTCAGGGAAATATTATGCCCGCTTCAGTGTTCAAGACACGGATAGCAGTGATTCATATTTACGTCAGGCTTATCGTTTATTTACACTTCATACGGATGGCACCTTTGTAGATGAACCAACGGACTGGTTACTAATGATGAAGATGATCGAACAAAATGCACGCGGTGGCGAATCACGTTTATTGCATTTAGACGATTGGAAAGAGCTTGATATGTATGTGAATCATCCATTATCCAGCCACAAATTTACGTATAAAGCTCCAAAAAGTAAGAACGTTGACCAGGAAATTGAAAGATTGACCTTCTTCAATCATAATAACAAACCTGGTGTATGTTTTATCGATCAATTTGTTTATCCTGAATCAATCGAACAAGCCAAATACTTGCGCGATTTATCCAATTCATTAGAAAGTGATGAAAGTGTACTTGAACTTGAACTGCCTGTTGGAGATTTAGTTGTTGTCAACAACATATTCTGGCTTCACGGCCGCGCTGCATTTGAAAAGGATTCGAACCTGAATCGTGAATTACTTCGCCAACGCGGAAGGTTCAATCAATAGTTTCATTTTGTAAACCCAAACATTTTTTTCATCCCCAAATACCATTTTAAAGATAAATTCTTTTCAATCCAAGGGTTGGAAAGCAATTTATCTTTTTTTTGAGGTTTCCAACAAGATTCATAATGCCCCTATGTCGGTGGCAAATCTGGATTTCTGATATACTGAATTGGCCAAAATAAATAAAGGGAAGAAGGGGTAGTAATTTATGGGGATCGCTAATTTTTCTAAGTTTACGCAATTTAAAGACTTAATTAAAGCTTTACCTGCTGTCTATACAGAAGAAATGATAAAGAGCGAGCAATTTTTGCTTGAAAGAGAAGAAAAGAAAAAACTCGAATTATATTATGCTCCTTTCGAATATATAAATGAACGGGCCAAAGTGGTGATTGTCGGAATCACTCCTGGTTTACATCAAATGAAAAAATCTTATTCTACCGTAATTAATGCAAGAGGGCACCTGCATGGTGACGAAGAGATCCTGCACGAAGTAAAAAAAAATTCCAGTTTTGACGGAACGATGAGAAAAAATTTAGTTAAAATGTTGGATGAGCTTGGATTACACACATACTTAAACATTTCGTCCACACTAGATCTTTTTGACGAAGCGAGTCACCTCGTTCATACTACCTCAGTTTTAACCTACCCAGTTTTTTATAACGGAAAAAACTATAGTGGAACAACTCCGAACATTTTAAAGACCGAGTTGCTTAAAAAAAATATAATGGAAGGCTTTGCTACCGAAATAGGTACCATTGAACGTCCGCTTATTATTCCTTTAGGCGTTAATGTTACCAAGGTCTTAAACTATTTAGCGGGTCAAGATTATATGGATGCCAATAACATACTTCTAGGATTTCCTCATCCATCTGGAGGAAATGGGCATCGACATAAGCAATTTGCAGCAAATAAAGAGCAAATGAAAATGATGTTACAGCACTATTTTTCAAAGGAAATGACCGCGGGTTAAAAAGGAGTGCTGTATGCTCATTGAATCTTTTGTAGGTATAAAAGGATGGAAAACAGTTAATTATTGAATTCTATAATTCATCTATTTGTGTTAAAAGTAAAATTAACTATTTACTACTGATATTATGGTGATTATAATAGGAACGAATGTTCTTAATTATAGGAGGCATTAACATGGATGAATTAGAGGAATTTTTAAAAACACTCACTATTGAAGAGTTAAAAGTTATTTATGAAGAAGTAAGTGAACCTGATATTAATAAATAGATGAAATAAATTGAAATGGAAGATTCTTATTTTTTCATTTCAAAGAACAGCATGATTTTTGAAATGAGGTACTTTATCATGAAAACCATAGCCTAAGAACCAACGGTAAGTCATATTTGTTTCCGCTTCTTCAATCGTTTTACGCATGGAGCGAATACCAAAGGTATGTTGAATGAATGTCAGTTTAACTAAAATAACTGGATCAATACTTGGGCGTCCTACCTCTGAATACATATCTTTCACCAAGTCATAAATGAAAGTGAAGTCAATGGCAGCCTCCATTTTACGAACCAAATGGTTCGGTGGCACCAGTTGATCTAAAGTAATCATTTCACGTTGATCGCGCAGAATAGAATCATGTTTAGAAAGCATCTTCATCACCTCAAGTTTTAATACTTCTATTTTAAAACAAAAATGACTAGGCAAAAGTGTTCTATCTAAAAGTTAAAGCAACGTCCAAATTGTACAAACCAAAATAAATAGACAAACTCTATTTTCCTCGAGTTTGTCTACAGTCTGAATCAAGGACCCATTAAAGGTCCTTGATTTTTTTATGAAAAGGACCATTTTAAAAAAACGGAACTGATCATTTTCTGATCAGTGGAGTTCATACAGCAAGTTAATTAAAGGGAAGCTAAATTTATAGCGCACCTCTTACATCATAATTTTCGATTTCGATTTCAATTTCTCTGTCAAGTGCGAGGTTTGCCAATAGTGAGCCTATATACGGGCCCATTGTTAAACCTGAAGCTCCAAGACCATTGGCTACGATTATGCCTCCCCAGCCAGGTAAAGGTCCCATGACGGGAAGGAATCCCGGCGTGAATGGACGGAATCCGACCCTTGCTTCAACAAACGTACTATCTGTCAAACCGGGGGCGGTTTGCAAGGCTTTGTTGAAAACCTCCTGCAGCCCTCCTGCGGTCATTCGGTTATCGAAAACTTCCGTATTTTCATGAGTCGCCCCCGCAACGATTTTATTATTATCAAAAGCCAATAGATATTGATCACTCGGAGGCATGACTACAGGCCAGTTATTTGTATTTTCATTTGCCATTTCCAGATGAATGATTTGAGCCTTTTGGAAAGTCACTTGAAAATTCACGCCCAGTGGTTTCAGTAATTCCGATGCCCAGGCGCCAGCACAAACAATCACTTTATCAGCAGGAATGAATTCATCTCTAAGTGTTACACCTGACACTTGAGTACCGTTATATGTAAGTTTAGCCTCGCCATACATAAGTTTTGCACCGTATTTTTGTGAAGCCCTCAATAAGGAATCACGTAGTGCGCGTCCATCGACCCGCGCTGCACCACTCACATGAACGGCTGCATATTCGCTGGAAAGAGGCGGGAATAAGGCACGTGTTTCCTCTGCGGAAAGTAAGGTGATCGCCCCCATCTCCGGTGCATCTTCTTGCCGTTTTGTCGCCCGGTCCTTCATGGCATTCAGTTTAGCTTCATCTGTATGCAGACTTATGGCACCGACCTGGGCATACCCGGTCTCGGTTTCACCGTCCCGTTCAAGTTCTTTAATTAAACCCGGGTAAAATGCCGCACCATTTTTGGCAAGAAGATACCAAGCTTGGTTGCGTCTTTGCGATATCCACGGGCAAACGATTCCAGCAGCTGCAGATGTTGCTTGACCGACATCTTGGCGGTCAATAATAATCACTTCAACCCCATTTTTAGCCAACTGATAGGCAGTGGAAGCTCCCAAAATTCCTGCACCAACTACAATGATTTTTTGCATGATTCAACATCTCATTTCTTTCATATGTATAAACACTTACCACTACTATATCGAAGACTCGAAATGATTGCCATATCTGATATTGTAATTTCTTTCACAAAGTTATTTTATCTATACTGAATATGCTATGATTGAAATTGTGAAAGCTTGAAAAGACACTAGGAGGACATATCATGCTAAAAAAACAAATGGAATCATACATATCAAAATCCGTAATCGAAAACAAGATTGAGTTATTTAAAGAAGAAAAGGACTATGTAGAAAAGCATAAATTACTCGCTGAAGATATCATTATAGTGGAAAAAGAAAATGCATCGCGTTTTACGGATGCTTATATGGAGCGGAGTAATAAAGAGAGTGAAGAATTAATCTCTGAAGAGAAGTCTGCATTTTTATCACAACCAATCGAGTATTTGAAAAAAAACAAAGATGAATTCCTTTACTTTGAATCACAATGGTTCGAATTAATCGGTGTTGAGGCACTTTCGTTAGAAGTCGATGATGTTTTCGGTACATATAATGCTATGTTCGGATTGAAATTCCAGAAAAAAATGGGAGATGTTTTAAAAACGTATTTAACCAAGGAACTCCAAGAAGGAATTGGGTCGTTCAGTTTAATGTTTAACCAGGGCGAAGGGCTATGGGATGTGAATTTTGCCTTGGATAACATTAATGGGTTTCAAGAAGACATGTCATTGGAAGAAGCTTTTCATTTAATTTATCATTTTCTTTTCAACCTTGTTCAAACGATCGAGGAAGATATGTAAAACGAGGTGCCGCCATTAATTTTAATGGCGGTTTTTTAAATTTTCATGGATAATCCATTGCCCCTAGGCTATGGCTTCTGGATTTTAATCGATTGGCTCTAGATATGATTAAAGGAAACTGAGAAAATTCGTCGAATTTATTAATGATATACGATATTTAATAAACTTAAATGTTTTGTTTTAGCAATTTCGATTTTTTTTATGTAAATGCAGTTAAATCGGAAGGGGAAGTTATACTTGCTGAATGAATTGAAAGTTACTCAAATTACCATTCCATTGCCTTTTAGATTGGACCATGTCCATTGTTTCCTAGCGGAAGGTGAAAAAGGATGGACTATCATTGATGCGGGATTAAATAACAAAACGACAAGGGATTTATGGAACCCAATTACCGAAAAACACGATATTACCGATATTATCATCACACATTATCACCCAGATCATTTCGGGTATGCAGGGACATTACAACAATTGACCGGTGCGGATGTATGGATGACAGAAGTCGATGAGCATGCGGGAACTACGTATTGGGAAGCCGAATCGCTGAATCTGCTTAAAGAAAATTACAATGCGTGTGGTATGGAAGAAGATGTCGCCGTGGCCTTATCCAGTGACGAAAGCGGATTCATGCCACAAGTAAAACCCTATCCTACCGTAAATCATCATCTTGAGGAAGGAATGAAACTGCATTTTGGCAAATATGAGTATGAAGTGCTTTTCACTCCGGGACATTCTGATGGCCTGATTTCCTTATACAATAAGGAAAATAGCGTCCTTTTCTCGACAGATCATATATTGCCCAAGATATCTCCAAATATTTCTTATTGGTTTAAAGGTTTCAGCAACCCATTGGAAGAGTTTTTTAATTCTTTGAAAAAAATACAAAAGCTGGACGTTGAATATGTCATCCCTTCTCATGGGAAACCGTTTCAAAATGCCAATAAAAGAATTGTTGAATTGTTGGATCACCACCAGGACCGGTTGCATATAATTCATGAAAACATGAAAGAGCCGATTTCTGTAAAAAGTGCTTGCCAGATCTTATTTGGAAATCTGTCCATTCACGAAACCAGATTTGCTGTTGGTGAAACATTGGCACACCTAGAATACCTTCTTTTGAATGACCAGTGCAGAAAGTTTAAACGTGATGGCAAATGGTATTATCAATCCATCTGAAATTTTTGATAATCCCGAATTTTAGCTAATGCCGCTTGTATTACTGCAGCTTATGTTTATTATCGCTATGGAAAGCTGGCGGGTAAGGGAAAAGTGGAGACAGGGGGATATTCGATTACATGCCTAATACATTTTTGCAGCTTATAAGGCTTCATTGATTGAAAAAGAAAAAAACACCGCCCCAACATACTTGGGCGGTGATTTTTTCATTGCCTGGAACCTATTTGTCCATTAACCTCTTTCATAATATCTTCAAGGGATGTAACAATTCCTTTATCGTCCTTATAGCTAATATGCTTAGGTTGAAAATGGTTAGGCGATTCTAAACCGGCAGCCGCTGAGATCCGAAATAATCCTTTTCTAAGGGTTACAAGAAAGTTAACCACGCGGTATTTCTTTTCATCTATGACAAGTGCTTTTTGCAATTCCGGATCAGTGGTGGCTACCCCGACAGGACAAGCATTGGAATGGCATTTCATCGTCTGGATACATCCTATCGCAATCATGAAACCTCGAGCTATGTTAACAAGGTCTGCTCCCATGGCCAGGGCTATCGCAATTCTATCAGGCGTGAACAATTTACCGGAGGCGATGATTTTAACCCGATCGCGGACACCGTATTTTTCCAATGTCGATACCAAAATCGGCAAAGCGGATTTTATCGGCAATCCTACGCTATCGATCAATTCCTGATAAGATGCACCTGTGCCGCCTTCACCGCCATCCAATGAAATGAAATCCGGACCTTTCCCGGTTTCTTTCATGTAGCTAGCAAGCTCTTCAACACTGTCAGTGCCGCCGATGACCATTTTGATACCGACCGGGATTCCAGTATGTTCCCTGATTTTTTCGATAAAATCGCACATGGATTTTACGTCATTGTATTGATAAAACCGATTCGGACTATCAATCGCTTTGTACGGAACGACCTTACGGATTTCAGCGATTTCCGGATTCACTTTTTCAGCATCGATATGCCCTCCGCGAGTTTTGGCACCTTGAGCCAATTTGATTTCAAATGCTTTGATTTCAGGTATTTCACTTTTTCTTTTTAACTCATCCCAATCCATTTCGCCGAAACTATCACGAACTCCAAACATGGCTGGACCGATTTGCATGATTATATCGACACCGCCAATTAAATGATAAGGAGATAGTCCACCTTCACCTGTATTCATCCAGGTGCCTTTTGCTGCAGCCAATCCCTCAGAAAGCGCAGTGATTGCGTTCTTTCCCAAAGAGCCATAACTCATGGCTGACATGCCGATAAGACCTTTTAGTCGAAAAGGGTTCTTAGTGTTTGGGCCAATGATTACGGCATCCTCATCATCCAATAAGAATGCAGAGGATACTTCATCTTCCCATTTTTCTTCACGTTGTGAGAAAAGCGGGTCTTTTAATAGAATGTACCTTTTCGTCGTCACTTTAGTTTCACGATCATATTTTTCTTCTTCGGCCAATTTTGGGAACATGCTATTTTTAACAAAGAAGCCTTCCTCATCAAAATCCCGTTTTGAGCCAAAACCTATGACATCCCGTAAATATTTTGAACTTTTCACCATATGTTCATAGTCATCACGGGAAAAGGGTTTTCCTTCGTTATCACTATTAAACCAATATTGCCGCATCTCAGGTCCGATTTTTTCCAGAAAGTATCGTACTCTCCCAAGCACGGGGTAATTCCTTAAAATTGCATGATGCTTCTGCATGCGATCAAAGAAAATCATATAAATTAATAGTAAAACCAAAACGATGATAATGATGAAAACAACGGTAAATCCAAGGATAATTAAAAGATTTGCGATGCCACTCATTCAATCCCTCCTGATATGCAAAAAAATCATGTATTTTTAATCTACTCGGTAATTCGATCAATTATACAGATTTCCATGCAAGGCTTTTATAGGGATTGAACGAAAACAATTTAAATTTGCAATATTGTTCTCACAATATCTTTCAACTTCTCCTTTTCGATTGGCTTACCCAAATGGCAAACTGCAAAGTTATGGCATCATGCAGCACCTGTGGGTTATATCCGGTAATTTCCTTGATTTTTTTTAATCGGTATATAAGGGAATTACGATGGATATACATTCTTTTTGCACATTCCCCGATATTTAAGTTACTAAGGAAAAATTGTTGCAGCGTCTCAATCAACTTTTCGGATAAGCTGCCTAAAATTCTTTCCTGAAATTGCTGTTTCGTCCGCTCATCTATCCTTTCCAACAGAGCTTTTGTTTCCACATCAGTATATCTAGTTAAAGCTTGATTGGCTTCACCTAGTAAAAGTGCCGCTTCAGCTTCACGGAAGGAGTGGACGATGTATGATTCCTTAGCCACAATAGAGCCCAAACCGATTCGTATAACGAAGCCTTTTGCTTTTAATTGTTTGATGGCTGAATCCAGTCTTTTGTCCATGTTTTTTCCGCTAAGCGCCGTAGTGAGAATGAAAACCCGATTCACATTCAGGAACCCAACAAGGGCTTGCTGGGAACCAAAAACAGTTTCAGTCATTTGAATCAGCTCATTCTTATTTAACGGATTTAATTTCATTTCCATTACCCCCACTTGATAGGGAGGTTCTAATTTCATTCCAATCAGTTCAAGTCTTTGATCAATCGAATGCTGATTGATATCTTCCTTTAATAAGTCTTCAAATACCAATTCTTTCAAGTGTTGTTTCCATTCGAGTTGTTCCGCCATAAAAGCTTGATGAAGCATCATTTCCGTTATCATCTTCACCAATTCGCCGAATTCCAAAAGTTCTGTCGGATCTCCGGTGATCCCGATGACACCTATAATTACATTTTGAAAATTAATCGGCAAATTAATTCCAGGAAGGACACCTACCCATTGATGACGATCATTTTCGGGAATGATTAAAGGCTTTCCCGTTTTCAGTACTTCCATTGCTCCTAAATGCAATTGGTCGATGCGGTCATGATTTCCGGAAGCGATGATGATTCCTTTATCATCCATAATATTAATATTTCTGTTAAGTCTATTGGTGGTTTGTTTGACAATTTCCATTGCAATTTCTTGGGTCAGCATTCAAGTCATCCTTCTAGAGTTTTTTTATTTGGTTATCCAGTTTGCGCTAACAGAATGGTAATCATATTTCATGCAAACAAGCTATGATTTTTCATGTAAAGGGGATTGTCGGTAGTTTAAGACCTTAGCTATCTTGTACTCTAGGAAAATGGGCAAATAACAGAAAACTTTCCCGAAGATCATTTTTTCTATACAGTATAGCCAAAAAAGTCAAATATGTCATACTAATTTTCGTTTAGAATGTACGATGATTAAAATATTTCTGAAGATTATAATTAAATTGATATAAAAATATATTCAAAGGGGAACTGAGCATGAAAATTGTTATTGCACCAGATTCCTATAAAGGAAGTTTATCAGCAACAGAAGCTTCAAAAGCTATTGAGCGAGGAGTCAGGAAGGCACTGCCGGATGCGGAGACAGAATTGGTTCCTGCGGCGGATGGCGGGGAAGGCACGATGGATAGTCTTGTTGCAGCTACAAATGGACGAAAAGTTGAAGTGACCGTTAAAGGACCTTTACTTGAAGATGTTCAGGCAGCATATGCAATCTTGGGCGATCAAAAAACATGTGTGATTGAAATGGCCAGTGCATCTGGTCTATGCCTAGTCGATCCAGCTGAATTGAACCCATTGATCACTACTTCATACGGGACAGGGGAGCTTATACAAAAAGCATTGAATGATGGCTGTCGAAAGTTCATTTTAGCGGTTGGTGGAAGCGCTACCAACGATGGCGGTGTCGGTATGCTCCAGGCTTTGGGAATGAAGGTGTTTGATGAAGAAGGTAAAAGTCTGGGATACGGAGGTGCCGAATTATCACGGATATCAGACATTAATACAGAGGATTTTGATTCCAGAATAGCGGATTCCGAATTTTTGATTGCGTCGGATGTCCAAAATCCGTTAATCGGTCCTGATGGGGCATCAAGGGTATTCGGACCTCAAAAAGGGGCGACTCCTGACATGGTTGAAATGCTTGATAAAGCTTTATCAACATGGGCTGATTTGGTGGAAATCAAAACAGGCATACACTTGCATGATAAAGCAGGTGCTGGTGCTGCAGGAGGAATTGGAGGTGCATTTCAAGCCTTTTTCCGTGCAGAAACAAAAAGGGGCATAGATATTGTCATGGAGTATACGAAACTGGGTGAAAAATTGTCCGGTGCCGATTGTGTCTTTACCGGTGAGGGCCAAATCGATTACCAGACTGCTTCAGGCAAAACACCCATGGGAGTTGCACAAGAAGCCAAAAAGCATGGTATTCCGGTATTTGTTTTGACTGGATCGATTGGAACAGGTATTGAAGTTTTATATGACCACGGAATAACGAGTGTTCATAGTTTGGTGAACTCTCCCATGCCTTTAAAGGAAGCTATGGAAAGAGGAGCTGAATTGTTGGAAGCTTCAGCCGAACAAGTAATGCGGACTTTTTTGGCAGCAATCAAAAATAGGGGGTAATCTTATGTTATTTATTGTTTTGGCCATCGGCGTGTTCTTAATTGTTTTTGCGACAACTAAATTCAAGCTTCATCCGTTCCTATCGCTTCTATTAGGCACTTTATTTGTGGGTTTTGCTTCTGGAATGCCTCTGGATCAGATCGTTGAGAATATCAACGGCGGTTTTGGCGGACTGATGACAAGCATTGGACTTGTAATCGTTTTCGGTACAATAATCGGAACCATTTTGGAAAAGGCCGGTGCCGCATTAAGAATGGCAGAAGTCGTATTGAGGATTGTCGGCCCTAAAAGACCGCAGCTTGCCATGAGTATGATTGGCTTTATCGTATCCATACCCGTTTTTTGCGATTCAGGTTTCGTTATTTTATCGAGCTTAAGAAAAGCATTGGCAAGACGCGCAAAAGTAGCGGTTGCTTCCATGTCAGTTGCACTTGCAACTGGTTTGTATGCAACACATACACTTGTACCTCCAACTCCGGGGCCAATTGCGGCAGCCGGGAATATCGGAGCGGATGGATACTTGGGGACCGTCATTTTGATAGGTCTTATTACGGCTATTCCAGCTGCACTTGCTGGTTATATATGGTCAATGAAAGTAGCGACCAAGATAGAAGTTGAAGATGACCGAAGTGACCTGGATTACGATTATGATGAAATTGTCCGTTCATTCGGCAAGATGCCTTCTGCCTTACAATCATTTTTACCGATCGTTTTACCGATTGTCCTGATTGGAGCCAGTTCTGTATTAACGCTCTTTGGGACAGAGGGAGGGATCGCCGCATTTTTCGTATTCTTGGGCCAGCCGGTCATCGCATTGCTCGTCGGAGTAATTTCCGCTCTGACATTGCTGCCTAAGTATGATGAAGAAACATTAACAAACTGGATAGGAGCCGCCTTATTGGATGCTGCGCCAATTTTATTGATTACCGGGGCGGGGGGAGCATTTGGTACCGTCATTAAAAATACGGGGATTGCAGACATCATCCAAAGTTGGGATATGGGCAGCATCTTTAGCGGTTCCTTGTTCCTGTTGGTCCCGTTCCTAATTGCTGCTGGGTTGAAAACGGCCCAGGGTTCTTCGACAGCATCACTGGTCATCACTTCATCTTTGATTGCCCCCATGCTTCCAACGTTGGGTATTGAAGGGGCTGTTCCTCTTGCATTGGTAGTCATGGCTGTTGGAGCAGGTGCGATGACAGTAAGCCATGTAAATGATAGCTTCTTCTGGGTGGTCACCCAATTTAGCGGGATGAAAGTGACGGATGCCTATAAAGCTCAAACAATGGCAACCTTAATACAAGGAGTGGTCACGATTATCACGACGATGATATTGTGGGTCATTCTTGTGTAATATTAATATTGGAAAAACGGAGAGGCGTGAACCGCTTCTCTTTTTTATGCTTTAAATAAAATATATTTTCATTTTTATGGTGTTATAAGAACTAAAATAGTGTATGATGCATAGTATAAGGTATGGTGTACGTCACATAGTATAGAGAAGGGGTGATTGGATGAGCACTTTACTGAATTCATTAACCACTGAGCTGCGCAGAGGCACTTTGACGTTAGCTGTCTTAAGTCAGCTCAAAACTCCGCAGTATGGGTACTCGCTTGTCCAGCGTTTAGAGAAGTCTGGAATTACCATTGATCAAAGTACTTTATATCCTTTGCTTCGCCGCCTGGAAAAACAAGAATTGGTGACCAGCAGCTGGGATACTTCTGAAAGTAGACCGCGCAAGTACTATTCTTTAAGTGATTATGGGGGAGAAATCTTCACTCAGTTAAAGGAAGAATGGGAAAAAACTTCTCAAGAGCTTTATATATTATTAAAAGGAGAGGGAGAAGATGGAGCTGATTGAACTTTATATTCAGGAAGTGACCTGCAGGCTGCCAGAAAAAAACCGGGCGGATATTGCGCTTGAGCTTCAATCCACGATCGAAGATATGCTTCCGGAGGATTATACGGAGCAAGACGTGAAAGCGGTACTTTTAAAATTAGGAGATCCGGTTACACTGGCAAGTGGTTATTGCGATCGGCCAATGCATCTGATCGGGCCTCGTTATTATGATGTTTATATCAGTCTATTGAAAATGATTTTACCAATCGCTGCAGTCATTTCACTGATTGCATTAGTAGGGGATAATCCGTTTCGGGATACGGGGAATACGGTTATGGAAGCAATTTTAAAAATATTCGGGAAAGGAATTTCAGGTATCATCAGTACAGGTATCCAAGTGTTTTTCTGGTTAACGCTTTCATTTGCCATTTTAGAACGCTTGGATACTTCAAAAGACCAGTCGCCTGTAACAAAAGACTTGAAACCATGGACACCGGAAAACTTAAAAGATATTCCAAACATTTCAAAGAAAAAAGCGGTCCCTATGGTCGAGGTTTTTGCAAGTTTGTTAGGCCTTTCCGTATTCGCAGCCCTTTATTTCAATGCAGCAAACCTCTTAGGCGTCTATGAAAAAAGAAATGGCAGTCTCATTTTCGTGACACCTTCTTTTAATCAAGATGTATTGAATTCCTATTGGCTGCTGGTATCTTGCGTCATTATCATTGGGGTGCTCTTAGCGATATATAAATTATTTTTAGGTCGATGGACCCTGAAATTAGCTTTTTTTCATGCCATATACCAGCTGTTGTACACTCTGGCTTTCATCATCATCATCAGTAATCCTGATTTATTGAACCCGGAATTCCTTGCATACCAAAGAACACTATTCTCAATCGATGAATGGAAAAGCTCGATATACTGGGGTCTCATACTCATCTCCATCATTTTTGCCGCCTACGATACCTATCAAGGCTTCCGAAAAGCAAAAATCCGTTAAGGCACAGCATCTAAGCTGTGTTTTTTTTATTAAATATTTTGTGAAGTGAAAGGTGAGCTGATACAAGTCTGAAAGATTATTTCTCAAGATACAAGGGACAACAAAAAAACACCTCATATATCATATAGTTTTTAACTAACTATACAGCATATGAGGCGTTACATTTAAACCAATGTTTTATTGAACTGCATCGAACTGATTGACTTTCCAAGCGGAACCGGACTTATAAAAGGTAACCGTTCTTTTTACTGACTCACCGTCAACTGTAGGTACTGTTAAATTGTATGACCTAACGTTTTGTTTTTGATAGACCAATTTAATTTTTGCTTTTTTCCACTCTAACATGCTAAAGCCGTCTCCGACTGGACGGGCTAATTTCCCTTTATGGGTAATGTAATTATATTTAGTCAGCCCTTTTTCAACTGCATTATTAGTAAATGTCTCTGCTAAGTAGGCAGTCAATTTATCTTTTGTATTAAACTCTTGGCAAAGGTATGAATATTCTGTCCCTTTATAATTGAAAGTTTTTTGTGAACATGAACGGGTTTTGTACCCATGTAAAGCACTCCAAAAATGTTTGCTGGCATTATCGGCTATCTTTAATGCATTTGCGTCAGACAATGATGTCGTTTTTGCGGTAACCGGACCACTTAATGTGAAAAATAAAATGATAATGGATAATAGCATACCTGAAAATTTTTTCATATCATATCTCCCCAATCCCTAATTAGGATACTTATGTAACGAAAGTTTAATAAATATTACAATTGTTACATTTATATTACAACAAGTTTGGCATAAGTAAAAGAGAAATCTTGTTAATTTTTAAATATAATTTTAGGTTTTATAAAATATTCATAGTTTGTTCACTTTATTCTTTTTGAAAGGCGTTCACCGATTTGTAAATAGAAGGAGGTGTTACATACTTCCTATTCCACGAACTGGCCTATTTAAAACCTGGCAGTTAATTCTCTCACTGGACAAGTTCATCCATTATATTTTCATTAATGACAAGATATGCTCAAAGAACTCGAATTACCCGGGCAGAGCCCGAAAAAAATAAAATATAAAGGTTTGACAAACTTTCTAATTCTACCGTATTATAAATTATATACTTGAATACATTCTCCAAAGGGGAGTAGCTTTTACAACAATGTCGTCATTACAGAGCTCTTTGCTCTCGGTGTTGTTGGCAGCATATTGTTGTTAGCCAGACCTTACCTATTGGTAAAGGTCTATTTTCTTTTAGTAAACCTTTACCAAAATGGTAAAGGTTTTTTTGTAGTCCCCTTAAGGAAATGTATAAACATGTGGGTTTTAATAGAAAAACAAATAAATATAAATGGAGTGTATTCTTTGATACTTAGAAAATCTTTGCTACTTTTAGGAATAGGTTCTGCACAAATAGATTTAATCCTTCCGAAAAATACGTATAAATCCGGTGAATGCATAAATGGATATTTTTTGATTAAGGGTGGTACCCTTGCGCAAAGAATAAGAAGGATTGAATGTGATTTGATCATGGATACTCATTCTACCGGAATGGAAGAGATCCTTAAAACGAGCACCATTTTGTCTACAAGGGAGATAAATTCAGGGGAAAGCAACGAAATTCCTTTCAACTTTTGTCTGCCTATATTGAAGGAGCCTTATAAGCGAGGGGTATCCTATCGCCTTAAAACGAGACTTATCCTTGATAAAGGGATAATCGGAAAGGATGATGACTGGATTTTAATCGATTCTGAATAAACGTGAAAATGGAGGTGAAAACATGAATATCTTGAAATTTTCTGAGCTTGCTGTGGATTACTGGGAAGAATTTTTATTATTGAGGCTTTTCATATTGGCTATACTGTTATTGGCGGTTTATTATATTTTGAATAAACTGGTTGAATGGTTCTTTAGAAGATCCAATTTTTTCGACGAAGAAGTCGAAAAAACAATACAGGGGGTTACTCGTTCTTCTCTTAGGTACGGTATATCCGGGCTTTTCCTTATATATTTGATTGGACAGTTTATAGACCTAAAAGGAATTTTAGCTGGAGCTGGTATTTTAGGGGTCGTGATCGGATTTGCCGCTCAGCAAATGCTTAAGGATATCCTATTGGGATTTGTAAGGCTCTCGGATAATGAATTCCGAGTCGGGAATTTCGTGACATTCAACGGGACAAGTTCCGGGACGATTGAGGAAATCGGTATCCGGTTCATGCAGATCAGGGAATGGTCAGGAAAATTGCTGACCATCCCACATAGTGAAATCAGGACGATCCAAAATTTTAATAAAGGGAGAATGCGAATCATTGAACGCATTACAGTAAGTTACCAGGAAAATCCTGAAAAGGTAAAAAGTCTGTTGGAGGATATATGTATTATCTGTAATGATAAGTATGGTGAAAGCCTTCTAAGGCTAGAAGATGGTACACCTGAAGAGGATTTTAGATACATAGGCATAACGGATTTAAATCCGAATCTAAAATATGTTGGATATGAACTATGCATAGTGGGACTTGTGAAACCTGATGATTACTTTGAAACATCGAGAAGCGTGAGGTTTGAAATGATGACTGCTTTACATGAGCATCAAATTCTAATGCCATCTTCCCATTTGCTTGTACAGGGCAATCCTAATCAAGAACGTTTATTGGAAAACTGAAAAGAAGAAACACAATTGCTTGAGATAATCCGGGAAAAGGTCATGAAAAAAATGATGGATAAGGTAACAAAGGGCAGAAGCCATATTCGACGGCAGCCCTTTGAAGCTTAAGGATATTAAAGGGCTTTCTTTTAAAGGAAGTCCTTTTTTTAATTAGAAAAATAGAACAAACCCATCCCCAAAAATAGTTTTATTTTATTAATTTTTCCCTTGATTTATCAGATTAAATAAATTATTATGAAAATAACATAAAATGGAAGGGTGACCTTTAAACAATGATCATTTAATCCTATTTTTAAAGAAAAAATGCGTGCTTAAAACGAATTTTTTTCTGGATAGGATTAGTCTGTACATTAAAATACAAACAAAGATCATTGTGTCCTTCGATTAGGGATATTTTGCCTTGTTAAATTTGTATTGTACTGCCTCCTGTCCAGATATTTCACAGGGGGTTTTTATATTGGCGAATAACACATCTGAAACATTAAATAATAAGGAACCTAACATTTTTAAAAATCGAGTATTCCAGGCCATTATCTTCTCAGGGTTGTTTTTACAAATAGGGATATGGGTACGGAATTTTGCCGTTTTGTTATTCGTCATGGAGAAGACAAATGGAGATGCCTTTGCCATTTCCATGATATCAGTAGCAGAATTCGCACCCATTTTTATTTTTTCATTTATTGGAGGCACATTTGCTGACCGCTGGAGTCCAAAAAAAACGATGGTTTGGTGTGATATTTTAAGTGCAATTTCCGTATTTGCTGTGCTTATCTCGCTAATCTTCGGCAGTTGGAAAATGGTTTTCTTCGCAACTTTAATTTCGGCGATACTTTCTCAATTTTCTCAGCCATCGGGCATGAAGCTATTTAAGATGCATTTGCCAGAAAGTCAAATCCAGACAGGGATGTCAGTTTATCAGACCGTTTTCGCAGTATTTATGGTTTTAGGTCCGATTCTCGGTACATTTGCCTTCCAAACTTTCGGGATAAACACCTCGATTGCGATTACTGGCCTGGCGTTTCTACTTTCAGCTGGCGCACTCGCCTTTCTTCCAAAAGATCGCAAACTGAATGAGGGGACAGCAAAAACAACATTATGGCAGGAAATGAAAAGCGGTGTGAGCTACGTATTACGAAAAAAAGAACTAAGTTTGCTTGGTTTATGTTTTCTGGCTGCTGGGCTCGGACTGGGTTTCATTCAGCCGCTCTCGATATTCCTTGTTACAGAACAACTGGAACTGCCTAAGGAAAATCTCCAATGGTTATTTATGGTGAATGGGTTTGGTATGATTTTAGGCGGGGCCGGTGTAATGATTTTTGCCAAAAAGGTGGCACCTCAAAGATTATTAGCTTTCGGAATGCTTGTGAATGCCATAGGGTTGGCGGTAATGGGGCTTTCAACAAATCTTTGGATTACACTTACTGCCGAGTTCTTTAACGGGCTAATGCTTCCTTGTATACAAATCGGGATCAATACATTGATATTGCAGAGGACCGAGGGCGAGTTCATCGGAAGGGTCAATGGAATCTTAAGCCCATTATTCACTGGATCGATGGTATTGACCATGAGTGCGGCAGGCGTGCTGAAAGAGCAATTTTCACTCGTCGCCATATTTGAAACCGCCGCTTTCTTTTTTATTCTAGGAATGTTTTTCATATTGCCATTGTACAATCAGAAGGCCGAAACGAAACCTCTGGAAGTTCAATCATAAGCATCTTGCGGTGTTCCAACACCTAAATACAGCTACAACCAAAAGAAAAGCAGCCAATTTTGGCTGCTTTTCTTTTTTTCTTTTTACTGTCATTAGAACTAACAAATTCTGGATTGACAATTATTTTGGGAGTACTGGTTCATACTAAAAATGGGCTTATTGGTACTTATGCAAAAATTAGTGAATAGCTTACAAAGGAGAAAAATTAATGATCCTTAAAGACATATTGATAGAAGCGATAAACGGGGATTTGCCGAAGGACGTTGAACATATATCCATAACAGGTGTAACCGATAACTCTAGAGAAATAAAAAAAGGATTCCTTTTTGTTGCCGTAACCGGATATAAATCCGATGGCCATAATTACATCCATGATGCAATTCGCTTAGGGGCATCGGCTGTGATTGGCAGTCGCGATATTAAGGGTTTGGAAGTTCCTTATTTAAGAGTGGAGAACAGCCGTAAAGCATTAGGGCAAATCGCCAAAAGGTTTTATGGTGATCCCAGCAATCAAAAAATAATGATAGGAATTACGGGTACAAATGGAAAAACTACAACTAGCTATATGCTTCAGCAAATATTAGAAGAAAATGGAGTAACCTGTTCAGTCATTGGTACGATACAGCATATTATCAATGGAAACAAAGTCGATTCCCATAATACGACTCCAGGTACCATGGAATTGAATTCCTTGCTGGATGAAAGTAGGGACATGGTTGTCATAATGGAAGTGTCTTCACATGGATTAGCTCAATACCGTTTAGAAGGAATTGAATTTGATTTCTGTGTCTTCACGAATTTGTATCATGACCATCTCGACTTCCATGGTACGATGGAGGATTATTTCCTGGCAAAATTACTGCTTTTTGAAAAATTGAAACCTAGTGGTCTTGCGATTATTAATGGAGATGATTTCTGGGGGGGAAAACTGCAAGAATACTTATGGGAGAAGAATGTCAGTGCCTTTGTTTTTGGAAAATCCAATCGCTGCGATTTAGCCATCACCAATTATAATACCGCAACGAACCCCTTTATTTTATTGAATGAGAATCATGACTTTGTGAAAATTGAGTTACCTTTACCTGGACTTCATAATTTATATAACGCAACAGCTGCCTATTCCGTAGCGAAGATGTTTCCAATTTCAAAACAGGAAATTCTCACTTCACTGAAACGATTTTCCGGTGTACCAGGAAGGTTTGAAATATATAAGAAAGCTTCTGGGCCGACTATAGTCATCGATTATGCACATACTGCAGATGCCATTCATCACATGCTTCAAACGGCCAAAGAGTGTGGGGCCAAAAAGATTTATCATATCTTTGGTTTCCGGGGTGGGCGAGATACAACCAAAAGGGCTGAAATGGTTAAAGTATCATCGGAACATAGTGATGTTTTGATTTTGACAATGGATGATCTGAATTCGGACGGAATTGAGGGGATGGAATCCACACTAAATAAACTGCTTAGCGATTACTCAGCTGGAAACGGGAAGGTTATTCCTGATCGTACCTTTGCTATCCAGGAGGCGTTACAAGCAGGAAAGGAAGGGGATTGGATTATCATTACAGGTAAAGGAATTGAGAGGTATGATCAAAAATTCGGACTGCCAACCATTTCTGACAAAGAAACGGTATTATATCTGCAAAATAAGGAGCAAGGGGATTTTATCGGTTATTTTGATCAATAGTTGATTATAACGAAGAACTAATCCAGCTTCCATCCATTCCACAGCCATAAGCAATTTTAAAATGGTGATTATTAACATTGTAATATGTGAGTAATTCAGGTATTATAACAATACAAGCTGCACTGTTCGTAATGATAATAAAGTTTTAACCTTTAAGCTGTAATAGGGAGTTTTATATTGAAACAGGAATGTTATGCCTCGTCACTGACTTGGACAACAGGATTTTTTCTGCAAACACCCACTTTGAGGAGTGGTGGTTTAAAACTTTCTTACTGAATACGGCATTGGCGGCTTATATCTTAAAATGTTGAAGCCGGTCTCGGTCTGAGGCCGGTTTTTTGCTTTATTTAAAATAGCGTACCGAAAAAATGTATGTACCGTTTGCAGTCTCCCAAACCAAATTGTACAATCAGCTTTAAAAAATCCAGTGTGGATACCATTGGGTAATTACATGTTTTTGTAAACAGTCACTCTTGTTTTGTATAACGGTTGGCATAACTTGAAGCGACGAAAGCATCCGGTTTGATTTTTGGTTCCACCCCCATGGATTCCATCCTGGCTACCATTTCTTTTACAAACTCACTGGTTTTGTTTCGCTTTCCAATCCCGATATCAATGTGACCTTCCATTGTGAACGTTGCCCCTTGATATACAGCAGGCAGGACAATATCGATTAACTGATTTTTCCTTTCTTCCGTAAACAGTGATACGATTTCCTCTGTTAACGACAACTCTTGAGAGATACGTTCATGTAAATGCAGCATCCTTCTAGGGATCATCACTTTTCTTATACAACCCCATACACCATTTCCGACCTGCCGTATTACGATGCCTGTAATGAAAACCGTATGTTTTTTATGTACTTGCGAATCTGTCCCGACCATTAATTGATAGTTACCGGAAGGATTTAATTCCATAAACTCAGCAATATGAACGAATACCTCTTCAAATGACATATCTTTTTTCTGAATATTTTGAAATGGGATGTTCTGAAATGGATATTGCTTCATATTATTGCACCCAACCTTTCCCCATAGAATCAGATTATTAAATATCTCATGCCGTTCATAACACATCATATGAAGGAGATCCTTGTTTCGTGCCGTGGGAAGAACCCACCTCTAAAGAAGAGGCAGTCATCAGTTAAAGTTGTTCGCACTGAATGGATATCACCTCAAGTTCTATTTCTTCTATTTTAAACAAAAAAGACTGTTGGCAAAAGGAGTTCTATCTTAATGTTAAACAAGTTGTTTGGGAGCGACTGCCTGGAATGGAATTAACGGACAAATATAAAACTGTAAACAAACCCCATTATAGTCGGGTTTATCTACAGACTGGAAGAGAAGCTTAAGCATTAGGCTTCTCTTTTTTGTATGGAGAATATTTCAAAATGTTATTGGAGTTTATTCCGGCCATAACTAAAAAGTTAAACAAGCTTGTAACTTTACATCACCTAAGTAAACCACAATATCATGCGATTTATATAAGAAAAAGGAAATGAATTTATTAAATTTTGACCAATACCTACCTTAAAGTATTCACATTTAATAACTTGCAAAAAAGTATGTGATGTTTTCTTACATAAACAAAGAAATCTTACTTTTATAAGAGTAAAATAAACAAATATTCAATTAATAAAGTATTGGAGAGATGAAAATGAAAATATCTGAATTGAAAAAAAGTGGTCATGCTCCGTCATTATTAGCTTCATTCCTTTATTTTGATATCAGTTTTATGATTTGGGTATTATTAGGGGCACTCGGTGTCTATATTACAAAGGATTTCGGACTTTCCCCAGCTGAAAAAGGCTTGATTGTGGCTATTCCGATTTTGGGAGGCTCGTTTTTTCGAATCGTCCTTGGTTTTTTGACTGACCGCATCGGCCCGCGGAAAACCGCAATTGGCGGGATGCTTGTTACAATGATTCCGCTTTTTTGGGGATGGTTATTCGGTGAAAGTTTAGCAGAGCTTTATTTAATAGGGATTTTGCTAGGAGTGGCTGGAGCAAGTTTTGCTGCAGCACTTCCTATGGCCAGTCGTTGGTATCCCCCGCATTTACAGGGTCTTGCGATGGGCATTGCAGGTGCCGGTAACAGCGGAACTCTTTTTGCGACATTGTTCGGACCTCGTCTTGCAGAATCTCTTGGCTGGCATAATGTTATGGGATTAGCTTTGATTCCTTTAACCATCGTGTTTATCATTTATATTTTAATCGCAAAAGACGCACCGTCTCAACCCGAGGCAAAACCACTAAAGGAATATTTCAACGTATTTAAAATAACGGACACTTGGTATTTCTGTATTCTTTACAGTGTGACTTTTGGCGGCTTTGTCGGGTTTACTAGCTTCTTAAGCATCTTTTTTGTTGATGAGTATGGGTTAACACGAATAAGGGCGGGGGAATTTGTTACATTATGTGTCATCGCCGGAAGTTTCTTTCGTCCCGTCGGAGGATTTATTGCCGATAAAATAGGTGGAGTTAAACTGCTTATGTTTTTATTTATTGGTCTCACTATATGTATGTTTGGGATTAGTTTTCTTTATTCTCTTACTGCCGTTACGATCCTTCTGTTCATCGGAATGCTATTTCTCGGTATGGGCAACGGAGCTGTCTTTCAGTTAGTTCCACAGCGATTTTCTAAAGAAATAGGTTTTATCACAGGGATTGTGGGAGCTGCCGGAGGTGTTGGCGGATTCTTGGTTCCAAACATACTAGGTACGTTGAAACAGATTACTGGCACATATGCTACAGGATTTTTAGTATTTTCCGCAGTTGGAATCGTGGCTTTGCTTATCCTGGGCCTAGCTCAGCTTTCATGGAGAAAAACGTGGGTACTCGGAAAGAATTCAGTTAAGATCTAGAACTTTGTTTACTTAGTTTGGCTTTTTTACAGTACTTGTTTTTGGGGGGATAAAATGTATAAACAAAAACTGGTCTTAGTAGGGAACGGAATGGCGGGATTACGTTGTGTTGAATCCATTATAAGTAAGAATCCGACTGCATTTGAGATTACTATTTTCGGAAGTGAACCGCACGTTAACTATAACCGAATCTTATTGTCGACTGTGCTTCAAGGCAACACCTCTTTTGAAGATATTATGATAAATGATCGAAACTGGTATACGGTGAATAATATCCAATTGTTCACAGGTGAAACGGTAGTAAAAATCGATAAAGAGACTAGGAAAATAAAAACAGACAAAGAACGGGAAGTTTACTACGATAAGCTGATAATTGCCACAGGTTCTGTCCCGTTCATTCTTCCTGTCACAGGTGTAGATAAAGAAGGCGTCATTGCATTTCGGACGATTGAAGATTGCCAAAAGATGATTGAAACTTCACGCAAACATAAAAAAGCAGTCGTCATCGGAGGCGGTTTGTTAGGTTTGGAAGCAGCGAGAGGGCTGTTAAACCTTGGCATGGAAGTGCATGTCGTTCATATCGCTGACTATTTAATGGAAAGGCAGCTCGATTCAACGGCATCACTTTTACTGCAAAAAGAGTTGGAAAACCAGGGAATGAACTTTCTTTTAAAAAAGGAAACACAGGAGTTAATCGGTAACGAGCGTGTAGAGCGCGTCCGTTTTAAGGATGGAACGGAGCTGGATGCAGATTTGGTCGTTATGGCTGCGGGAGTCAGACCGAATATTCAGTTGGCCAAAGAAAGCGGAATTGATACAAATCGTGCGATTATTGTAAACGACTATTTAGAAACCAGCAGCCCAGATATTTATGCGGTTGGTGAATGTGCTGAACATCAAGGCATGGTTTATGGGCTGGTTAAACCTCTATACGAACAAGGTGAAGTGCTGGCAAAGCATATTTGTGAGATGAAATGCAGCGGATACCACGGCTCGGTCCTTTCGACCCAGTTGAAAATATCAGGAGTTGAGCTATTTTCTGTTGGTGATTTCCATGGTGACGAAACCACGAAATCCATCACAACTTTTGATGAATTGGATAGTGTTTATAAAAAGTTGGTTTTTCAAGGAGGAAAAATCATAGGTGCTGTGCTTTACGGAGATACAAACAACAGCTCACGATTACTCGATATGATAGTAAAGCGGCAAGAAGTATCGTCAGAGGAAAGGCGTGCACTGTTCCAGTCACCAAATACGGCTGAGGGATTAATCGCTTCGATGGCAAATCATGAAATCATTTGCCATTGTAATGCTGTTTCAAAGGGGGGAATCATTGAAGCGGTTCAAAATAAGGGATTATCGACAGTGGAACAAGTTAAACAATGCACAAAGGCTTCCGGTTCTTGCGGCGGATGTAAGCCGGCAGTAACCGAGCTTTTGACCTATATTCAAAGTAACCTTACTACTCAGGATGAGAAACAAACTGCATTTTGCTCATGTACGAAATTAACGGAAGATGAAATCGTGTATAAAATGCAGCTCCAAGACGTATCGACTGTCCAAGAAGCGATGGATGCTCTTGAATGGGAAAATACAAAAGGTTGTTCAACTTGCAGGCCTGCATTGAGCTATTATTTAGGGATGATTCATCCAGAGTACGAGATCAGACAGCAAACTCTTTTCATAAACGAAAAAAAGAATGCAACAGTTCAAAGTGATAACCGATACTCAGTTATCCCGCAAATGTACGGCGGGATGACGAATGCAAAAGACTTGCGAAAAATTGCTAATGTTGCCGATAAATATGAAATATCCCAGGTTGCGGTAACAAGTGAACAAAGGATTCATTTAATGGGGGTGAAAAAAGAAGATCTCCCAGGTGTGTGGGCTGAATTAGATATGCCGTTAAGTTCGAAATATGGTAACACCGTTCAAAACGTCAAAACATGTATCGGTGAACATGTTTGCTCTTGTGATAAACAGCAATCCCTATTACTTGCTGTAGATTTGGAAAAAAGATTGGAGCAAGTATCAACACCATACCGTATAAAGATGGGCATATCCGCTTGTATGCATAACGGTGCAGGATCAACAACGAAAGATATAGGTGTTATGGGCATTGACAGGGGCTGGGAAATATATGTGGGCGGAAGCAGCGGGCGTGATGCACGTGCCGGTGAACTGCTATGTGTAGCCGGCACAAATGAAGAAGCCATTGAAATCATCATCGGCTTTATTCAATATTATCGGGAAACAGCCAACTACTTAGAACGGACTTGGAAATGGATTGAACGAGTGGGTTTAATTCATGTTAGAGAAATTTTGTTTGATAATGAACTTAGTCAGCAACTATCTCAACGATTGGAAATGGCCTAGATCAGGGAATGAACAAAAGGGAAAACTAGATGCAAGACTTAATAAGCGGATAAATGTTTGTACCATGAAAAATCCATAGAAATCCATGAGTAAAGGGTGAGGAGCCTTGACCGATTTATTTTTAAAGTATTTCCGCACGAAGCAACAAGAGGTCCAATCAGAAAAACGATATGATACACAATGTCCATTTTGCAGCATGCAATGTAAGATGCAGCTGCTGGAACAAACAATAGTGACAAGAAAAAAGTATTTGACGATTGGAAAAGATAATCCAACCTCAGAGGGGCGCTTATGCATTAAAGGAATGAATGCACACCAACATGCTTTGCATAAAGATCGAATTAAATACCCATTGTTGAAAAAAAATGGGGAATTTGTTCGAATATCATGGGAGGAAGCATTAAGCCACATTAAGGAGAATTTCACTAAAATTCAAGCAGAAGATGGTGTAAATGCATTATCTGTTTATGGAAGTGCATCCATTTCAAATGAAGAAGCCTATTTGCTTGGGAAATTTGCAAGAGTGGCTTTAAAAACAAAGTATATAGATTATAATGGCCGTTTGTGCATGTCTGCAGCTGCTTCGGCAGCAAGCCAAACATTTGGTATGGACAGGGGCCTGACCAACAGCTTATCAGAGGTTCCGTTCACAAAGTGCATAATCTTGGCGGGTACGAATATTGCGGAATGCCAGCCGACAATCATGCCGTACTTTGAGCAAGCGAAACAAAATGGGGCATATATCATTGCTGTAGATCCCCGGGAAACCGCAACAACGAAAATGGCCGACTTACATCTAAAGGTGAAACCTGGGATGGATGCCGCCTTGGCAAACGGATTATTGAAAGTGATCATTGAAGAGGATCTTATTGATGAAGCGTTTATCCGGGAACGTGCAAATGGCTATAAAGAAGTTAAAGAGTATGTTACATCTTTAGAGTTGGAGGAAATTGCAGAATTGACAGGTGTTCCTAGTGACCAAATCCAAAAAGCGGCTGCCATGTTCGGGAAAGAAGAATCAGGGATGATTTTTACAGCTAGGGGTGTTGAGCAGCAAACAGATGGTTCAGCGGCTGTCCGTAATTTTCTTAATATTCTTATTGTTACAGGAAAAATCGGAAAAGTGAATTCGGGCTATGGGGCCATAACCGGTCAGGGGAATGGACAGGGAGCAAGAGAGCATGGCCAAAAGGCAGACCAGCTGCCGGGGTATCGCATGATTGAAAATGAGGAACATAGATTACATATTGCAAGAATATGGGGAATTGATGAGACTGAATTGCCGCGTAAAGGCGTCTCGGCATACGAGATGATAGAGAAGATAAATGAAGGTGAAATTACCGGCATGTTTTTAATGTGTTCCAATCCCATTGTTTCGAATCCAAATGCTAACTTTGTCAAAAAGGCATTGAAAAAATTAAAGTTTCTTGTCGCGGTAGACATGTTCGTTTCTGAAACTGCTAGATTGGCTGATTTGATTTTACCTGCTTCGTCTTATTTAGAGGATGAGGGAACAATGACGAATTTAGAAGGACGGGTAACGTTGCGGGAAGCGAGTTTTTCATCACCTGGGGAAGTGAAGCATGATTGGCAAATCATCTGTGATATAGCTAAAGCTCTTGGGAAAGGGGAGCATTTTCCCTTTCAATCTGCAAATGAGATATTTGAAGAACTAAGAGTGGCAAGCCGCGGGGGAACCGCCGATTATTATGGTATAACGTATGATCGCTTAAGAAAAGAAGGAGGCATTTTGTGGCCATGTCCATCCATTGACCATAAAGGGACAAAAAGGTTATTCGAATCGTCTTTTGCCCACCCGGACGGAAAGGCGGCCATGGTAGTGGTTAATAACCTGCCTCTTGTTCCAAAAGAAAAGCCATGTACGGAATTTCCGCTTTATTTAACAACTGGAAGAATCATGTCACATTATTTAACAGGGGTACAAACGAGAAAAAGCTCATCATTAGCCGCAAGAAATTTTGAATCATATATGGAAATCCATCCGGAAACAGCCAAGAAATATCATATTTCAGACAATACTTTGGTGAAAATTGAATCAAGGCGCGGAAGTATTGTCGTAAGAAGCAAATGGTCCCCAACGATTCGCCATGATACTATATTCGTCCCTTTTCATTGGGCAGACTCTCAAAATGTCAACCGCCTCGTTTCACAGGATTTAGACCCGACATGCAAAATGCCCGGCTTTAAAGTAAGTGCTGTAAAAGTACATCCTATATTAAGTTAACGTCTCATTAAGGGGAGGTTTTCTTCTTATTCATGACAATATTTTTGGTTAGATCATCACACAGGCTTTCATGACTAAACAACAAAAGGGGATAAAGGATGGAAAAAGGTAAGGTCTATATTGTTGGTGCCGGTCCTGGTGATCCGGACTTAATTACTGTCAAGGCAATCAAATGCATCGCGGAAGCGGATGTCATCTTGTATGATCGATTGGTAAATCGTGAATTGCTTTTCTACGGTAAACCTGGAGCTGAATACATTTATTGCGGTAAAGCGCCTGGTATACATTGTGTCCCTCAAGAGGGCATTCATCAATTGTTAATAAGTAAATCAATGGAGAGAAAAACGATTGTTCGTCTAAAAGGGGGAGATCCTTTCATTTTTGGCCGAGGCGGTGAGGAAGCAGAAGTGCTAGCAAAGCATGGAATTCAATTTGAAATAGTCCCTGGAATCACATCTGGAATCGCTGCGCCAGCTTATGCTGGAATTCCCCTGACTCACAGGGAATGGGGGAGTTCCTTCGCAATTGTCACAGGACACTGCGTGACCGGCAAACCTGATAACATCAACTGGCATCATTTGACACATGGTGTTGACACCATTGTTATTTATATGGGTATCAAAAACCTTCCATATATCTGTAAACAATTACGCTCCTGCGGAATGAAGCCTGAAACTGCCATTGCAGTCATTGAACAAGGAACGACAGGTTTTCAAAGAACTATTACAGGAACAATCGATTCAATAGTGGCAATCGTTACAAGTGAGCAGGTTGCCAATCCCGCCATGATCGTAATAGGAAAAGTGGTGAATTTATCCGAGAAATTATCATGGTTTTCAGAGAAGACAAAAGATAAGGAGTTCGCTTAGAAAAGGAATGATTACCTAGAAAACTTTTACTGTCATAAAAATGGAAAACTGGACATGAAAGTCATCATGTCCAGTGTGACAATGTTAACAGCTATTTTAATATTGCAAGGTGAAAATGTTGTCGAAGAGTAAAATATGGACATTGAACAGCTAATAATTCAGGTTTCTAGGCGAAAATCAATTACGCAGGCCAAAGTGTGCATTTAATTGGCCCTGCAGCATTTTTTTTCGCATTTTTTCCTGTTCAATTTTTCTGTTCTCTTTTAATTTTTCCTGTCTAATTTCATGGGTTTGCACTCCATCCTCTATTTTATCGGCGATTTCCACTAATGCCTTGACGTCGGAAAAAGAGTATTTACGGTTACCACCCTTAGACCTTTCGGGGAAAACGAGTTTTCTTTCTTCATAATACCGGATTTGCCTATCGGATAGTCCGGTTAATTCTCTGACGACTCCTATGGAAATAACCTTTCTATCTATATAAGATTCTTTTTGCTGGACGATGAAAATCACCTCATTTTTGATTTATGCTGAATCAATAAGGATATTATATCCTAATTTTCTGAATATTTGTAATAAAAACTAACATAAATTATTAGTTTTTAAAAACTATGTAAGATTTTATTACATGTTTGTGGCGATAAAAAGTGACGTCACCTATAATCAATCATATCATCCTTTCAAAAAAATCTTATTGGAGGACAAAACATGTCTAAGCAGAAATTGGCACTCATTGGGAATGGTATGGCTGGAGTAAGATGTATAGAAGAAATTTTGAAAATTCAACCGGAAAGGTTTGAGGTGACTGTCTTCGGAAGTGAGCCGCATCCGAATTATGATCGAATCCAACTATCGAATGTATTGCAAGGGGCTACGACGATAGATGATATTACAATAAATGATTGGAACTGGTACAAAGAGAACAATATTACACTTTTTTCAGGTGAAACAGTCACGAACATCGACACCACAAAGCAAATCATTTACTCAGACACTAATCGCGAAGTCGAATATGATCAATTAATTTTAGCTACCGGATCGATCCCTTTCATACTTCCGATAAAGGGAGCTGATAAAAAAGGAGTGACCGCCTTTCGAAATATTGAAGATTGCGAAAAGATGATTGAATATTCTAAAAATAATAAAAAGGCTGCAGTCATTGGTGGAGGATTGCTGGGTCTTGAAGCAGCAAGGGGGCTTTTGAATCTAGGTATGCAGGTAGATGTAATTCACCTTTCGGAATATTTGATGGATAGGCAGTTAGATCCAGCAGCAGGAAAAATGCTGCAAAGGGAACTTGAGAGCCAGGGAATGAATTTTTATCTCGGGAAACAGACTCAGGAGGTTTTAGGTGAAATTGATGTCAAAGGATTACGTTTTAGTGATGGCGAGGAAATCAGCGCCGACTTAGTGGTCATGGCAGTTGGGATTAAACCAAATGTTGCAATGGCCCAAAATTCCGGCATCCCTGTCAATCGAGGAATTATCGTGAATGATTATATGGAGACAAAGATCCCGAATATTTTTGCGGTTGGTGAATGTGCGGAACACCGTGAGATGGTGTATGGTTTGGTCGCCCCCCTATTTGAACAGGGCAAAGTATTAGCCAAAAGGATTTGCGGACTTGAAAGCAAAGCTTACGAGGGGTCCGTGCTTTCTACTAAGTTAAAAATATCTGGTGTTGATGTATTTTCGGCTGGAGAAATTTTCGAGGATGAACAAGCCAAATCAATCAAGGAATTTAATGAATGGAATGGTACTTACAAAAAAGTAATGATTCGAAATGGGAAAATATCTGGTGCGGTATTATTCGGGGATACAAAGGAAAGCAATACCCTATTGAGCATGATCAATAAAAATGCCGACGTTTCGGATTATTTAAATGTTGGAACAAGTGAACCAAGTGTCAGCCTTGTCACTTCGATGTCAAATGAAGAAATCATCTGTGGTTGTAATGGTGTAACGAAGGGTGATATTGTGACGGCTATCGAATCTAACGGTTTAACAAGCATTGAGGAAGTAAAAGGCTGCACAAGTGCTTCGAGATCATGCGGTGGTTGTAAGCCGTTAGTCGGTGATATTCTCGAGCTGACATTAGGCGCTGATTTCAGTAAGTCAAACCAGAAGGAATCAATATGTGCGTGCACTACTTTATCAAGAGATGAGGTTGTTGCCGAAATACGCGAAAAAAATCTGACACATACTCGTGAAGTCATGAATGTTCTCGGCTGGAATGCAAGTGATGGATGCTCTAAATGTAAACCGGCACTGAACTATTACTTAGGCATGATCCATCCTGTTGACTATGAAGATGAAAAAGAATCCCGCTATGTCAATGAAAGGCTACATGCAAATATTCAAAAGGATGGTACATTTTCCGTTGTGCCAAGAATGTATGGCGGCGTCACAAATCCCGATCAATTACGGAAAATAGCAAATGTTGCCGATAAGTATAATGTTAAGTTACTTAAGGTAACAGGCGGTCAAAGAATAGATTTGTTCGGCGTTGAAAAAGAAGACCTTCCAAGCGTATGGGCCGACCTGGATATGCCTTCTGGATATGCGTATGGAAAAACGCTTCGAACTGTGAAAACATGTGTCGGTGAAAACTTTTGCCGTTTTGGCACCCAAGATTCAATCGGTCTGGGTATTGCCATGGAGAAGAAATTCGAACGTGTTGGCACACCGCATAAGGTTAAGATGGCTGTGTCGGCATGTCCTCGTAATTGTGCTGAATCCGGTATCAAAGATCTTGGTGTTGTCGGTGTTGACGGTGCATGGGAAATTTATATTGGCGGCAATGGCGGTACTCATTTACGAGCTGCTGAATTATTATGTAAAGTGAAAACAAGTGATGAGGTAATTGAAATTACGGGTGCGTACATCCAACATTATCGAGAGACTGCCAATTATTTAGAAAGAACGTCGGTCTGGGTTGAGCGTGTTGGTTTCGATACCATCAAGGCGATTATTGGTGATAAGCAAAAAAGGATGGAGCTTAACCAACGCTTGGATGAGGCCTTATCCGTATTGCAAGAACCGTGGAAAGAAATCATTGAGAGCAATGCGATCAAAACCGGTTTATTTCAAAAAGTGAAAATTCCGGCTATATCAAATAAATGAATATGGGGGCAGCCTAAATGGGGAAAACACTTCAAAAGATAAAGGTCTCAACCGTAAAAGAAATGCCAAAAAACCTGGGGAAAACAGTAACCATAGGATCTCATGAAATTGCTCTTTTTCATTTAGCAAATGGTGAATTCCGGGCTATTGAAAATCGTTGCCCTCACAAAGGTGGGGTTCTGGTGGAAGGCATTGTGAGTGGTGATCACGTATTTTGCCCGATGCATGACTGGAAAATCAGTGTCAAGAATGGAGAAGTCCAAAAACCTGATAATGGTTGTGTAAAGACATTCCATGTTGAAATAGAAGATGGTAATGTTTATATAGTTTTATAACCAGCCGCTCTGGATAGTCTCTTAGACTATCCATTTTTCTTTGTCGATTTTTGAACTAAATTCCTCCGATGAAATAATTGATAAATATTTCCATAACAAATATAATTCTAGTAAAGGAATGACAAAAAAAATAAAAAGATTGTAAGCGGTTTCGGTGATGAACCGAAATTTAAACAAATAAAGTTATAGGGGAAAGGTTGGCGTTTCATGAATAAATTATCCGTTGGCGTTTTTACCTTTATGCTGTATTTTGTTCCTTTATCAAATACACCTGGAATAGCAGAAGTACAACCAGATTACAAGCTTTATGTGATGGCCCCATTGGGTGAAATAACAGATTGGGAGGCATTTAAAGCAGAACTGACCCAGTTAAAGGAAAATGGAGTATATGCAATTACGACAGATATCTGGTGGGGATTGGTCGAGAGTAAAAAAGATAATCAGTTTGATTGGTCCTATTATAAAAAATATGCGGAAACCGTGAAAGCTTCCGGTTTAAAATGGGTGCCCATTTTGTCTACGCACCAATGCGGCGGTAATGTGGGGGATGATTGCAACTACCCCATCCCGAGTTGGCTCTGGAATAAAGACACTGCCGAAAACATGGCTTTCAAGAGTGAAAGTGGTTTCTGGAATAAGGAGGTACTTGCTCCTTGGTGGGAAGGCACAGCCGGTCAGTACAATGAATTGTACAAATCCTTTGCAGAGAACTTTGCTGATAAGAAGGGTTTAATAGCAAAGATATATCTAAGTGCAGGACCGGCAGGGGAATTAAGATATCCCTCCTACCAGAATGCCGATGGCTGGGATTATCCTGAGAGGGGACAGCTTCAAGTTTATACAGAAGGAGCAAAACGGGATTTCAGGCTTGCCATGAGAGAAAAATATTCCACGATAAAAAAATTAAATGCCGCTTGGGGCAAAACGTATAAAAACTGGAAGGAGATTCAGCCGCCAGGAAATGGGGATGAATTTTTCAGCAGGGGCGGCGCAATCGACACTAGATTTGGCTACGATTTTATGCAGTGGTATCAAGGAGCACTCGAAAAGCATCTTGCAAAAATCTCGAAGTTTGCCCATAAACATTTTGATGAAGTCTTTGGCGTGCCAATTGGAGCTAAAATCTCAGGGGTCCATTGGAAAATGAATGATCCAGTAATACCGCATTCAGCAGAGTATAGTGCCGGGTACCATAACTACTCCCAATTATTGAATCAATTTAAGAAATCGAATATGGCCCTCACATTCACCTGTCTTGAAATGGGAGATCAAGACGCACATACTGCACCGTCCTATAGCGCTCCTAAGACTTTGGTGACCCATATTGCCTCTTTAGCAAATGAAAAAGGAATTTCTTTAAACGGGGAAAACGCACTCCCTCTGATCAATAATGAATGGGGCTTTGACAATGTAGCAGAAATGGTTTTTAACCATGGTTTTGAAGGATTTACATTGCTTAGGATGTCTTATTTATTCGACGATGAAGGAAATCCTACTAATGAGTTCAGGATGATGGCTGATAAATTGGAAGGCAAGTCGATTCCCGTTACATTCACAGTTGAAAATGTACCTGCCACACAGGGAGTTTACTTAATTGGGGACAGAGGGGAAATCGGCCGATGGAATCCTGAAGATTACGAATATAAACTCACTCAAAACACAGAAGGCAGCTGGAGTGGAACATTTCGTTTAGCTGCAGATCGATTCTATGAATTCAAGTTCGTCCTGAAAGATGAAAATGGCAATATCACTTGGCAAGATGGCGAAAATAATAGGTATACAACTCCTTTGAATGGAGAAGGAAACTATAAAACTGAATGGTAAATGAAGAAATGTGGTCTTTCATTTTGCAAGCTTAAACTGTTTCTATCAAAATTTTAATACCATTTTATCGACAAATGGAGGTTCGAAAAGTTTATACAATCATCTCTATAGGTAAACTTAGTTATCCATCTTGTTTTTACACATAAATATATGGATGAACCCCTGAATAGATTGAAGAAATTTGCGACATTCCTGCCGAAAAACTGGCTGGCCGAGACCCCACAGCCGCTTTGCTTTGATGCTGCTTGGCAGACAGTTGGCGGAAATGAGCCTTTCTGAAATCATTTGGAATATTTTTTTAGGTTTTAAAGCCTGAAGAGGTAATCAACGTTCAAATTTTACAGTATGACTAACTAAGCAGGACTTGTGGGAAGAATATAAGGTATGGAAAATCATCACAAGTTAGGGTATAAAAAATCCAGAATCCAAGTGATGTATATTTGCATACTGACCCCATTACGGCAATATTTTTTAATACTTAAATGATATAAATTTACATTAATTGAAATGTGGGCTATTTTTAGAACAAAACAACAAGAAAGGGAGGAATCAAAATATATGAAGACAATGATTACATGGACAGGGGAACTGGCCTTTTCTGGCACAACTCCGTCGGGACATGAAATAAAGATGGATGCCGCCGAAGAAGCAGGAGGTAAAAATAGTGGAGCAAGACCCACAGAATTACTTTTACACTCTCTTGCCGGCTGTACAGGAATTGATATTGTAATGATTTTAAAGAAAATGCGATTTGAAACAAAGGCCTTTCAAATAGAAATAGAAGGGGCACGGTCAGAAAATCATCCTAAACGTTTTACCGATTTTCATATCCATTATTTATTAGAGGGAGATCTACCTGAAGATAAAGTCGTCCGTGCAATTCAATTATCCAAAAATACGTACTGTTCAGTGTATCACTCATTAAATACCAACATTAAAATCAGCTATTCAATCAATGGTGTTAAAGGAAAACAAGACATATAATATATAATTTAAAGGACTATCATTTAACAGAAAGTTGTTTTACATCCGTATAATAAAAACAGCCCCATTTTTGAAAATGGGGCTGTTTTTACTGAAATGAACATCCTCATTTCATGGATAATCATCTATAACAAAACGTGCAAACCACAGAAAATAATCCCTCTCATGTTAATCCAAGGATATTCTTTCGAAAAAATCAATCTAAAATTGGTTTTCAAGGTTACCGAACTCCATTTTACGGAAGGAAAGGGATTATTCAGTAAGCAAGTAATCAAAATGTAATGGTTTGTCATTGGAATGCCCTTGATGTTAGGAGTTTATCCATATAAACTTTAGATACTATTGAGGAGTGGTTAAAGTTGAAAGAGATAACAATTGACAAATTAATTTTTAAAAATCATTTATCGATGATTGAGCAATATTCATTGAAAGATTTCATGTTTAAGTGGCTCGGCAGCCCCGAAGAAGGTTTAGATGATCTTCTTCCGCTTGCATACACAGATCAAGTTTTTGCAAAAATGGAAACGACAATGGAGACTAAAATCAAGATTCATGGAGAAGAAATTTTCAGATATGTCACCATTACGGAAGATAATCAAATTGTAATAGGGGGCTTGGACTCGAATCAAGAGTTAAAGTTTAGAATTGTGTCCCTGGAAGAGCGTTTGAAAAGCTACTAAAACTGAATCATAATTTTCAAAAATAAAAAGGCCGTTCCTGTGGAATGGCCTTTTTATTTCATCACGTTAAGAGAGTCGTGAGAGTCGTCAATACCACATGTTAACTGTACTCGAAAGTAATTGATAGCCTTTTCTTATGCAAGCTAAAAAGCGAGTAACTCTTTAAACTCGCGATATTTTTGGATTAATTTAACAAAATATAAATGTTTATTGGTTTGTCTTAGTATATTATATAGTAATGAAGTCGACTAAACATTTGGGGGGATTGAGATGAGCGAGACGTTGGCAAGTTCTCTAAAAACGCTTTTGAAGGAAACGTTTGAAGGACCGGGAAATGAAGGGAGCTATTATACTGATTCAAAACCGACTACCGGGGTTTTTGGTACACTTGATGGCTTAACCGCAGAAGATGCTTCATGTTCCATAAACGGATCGACAATTGCGGCACACTCAGACCACACCCGGTATTATTTATGGGTGATCCGATCGATGATCAATGGCACAGACTTTGAAAAAGATTGGGAAGAAAGCTGGACCATTGCTACTGTTGATGAGGTGAAATGGGCTGAAATCAGAGAGGAATTACATAAAGAATATGTATCTCTTTTCGCAGAAATCGAAACAATCGATTTAGGAAAATGGCTTACAAATGTAAATGCGACCATTGCCCACTCAGCTTATCATCTTGGAGCGTTACGGCAAATGATAAAAAGTCTTGAAATAGAAGAAAAAATATAACATATAGAAAAATAATATAACATATTGAGAGTTTTTAAACTGATTGGAACGTAGGGCACTCGCTTTCCGGAGGCAAGTCCGCCCTCGGCGCTCTTGCGCCTGGATTCTCCTTTCGACACGCTTTTCCCGCGGGAGTCTGGTACACGCGTTCCAATCAACTTTGTTTGAAAACCCAGATAGATACTTTTAGTCTTAGTCGATAAGAGGGGTTCGTATGATCTCATCCCTAAGTTGAAGGTTTATAATATCTGATAGTTTATTTCCTTTTTCATATACTTAAATGAAGTCATAAAAAAATCCCCAGTAACACCCACCTCTGAATTTCCGCAATCAAAAGTGTCTCATTTTTAAGTACCATAGTATCTGAGTTCAATCTCAAGTAATATACTTCCACTCTCCGAATGAATCATCATAATCCCTACCCAATCCGTCTAGTGAATCAAGGAATAATAAACGCTTTCACGAATGATTAAGCGCATCCCTGATATGGAAACCAGTGAAACTCTTTTCCACTTTGCTTATCAATGAAGATATAATTCCAAGATACTCCTTTGCTGAAACACGAGCATATCCAATATTCAAAAATAGCAATTGATCATATAAGAATCACTTTAACTAACGGGGCCAGTTTAGTTGTAAAAGGATTTAATTATATACTTGATGATATTAGAATAAAACAAATAAAGTGTGTCAATAATAAAATTGACATGACACCAATCAGTGTCATATAATAAAAGACACCAATCAGTGTCATATAATAAAAGACACCAATTGGTGTCCAATTAAAAGGGTGGGTGATTTTGAACGAGAAAAATCAAGAACGTGATATTTATGTAGCCATTGCTGACCCAACAAGACGTAAATTGCTACGTTTGTTGGCGGACGTGGAAGAATTGCCACTAAATGAGTTGACCGTACATTTTGAAATGGGCCGTACTGCGGTTTCAAAGCATTTGGCAATCCTTAAAGAGGCAGGTCTAGTAATCAGCAGAAAAGTCGGCAGGGAAACCCGTTATCGGCTGAATGCTGGTCCGTTGAGAGAAATTGAGGATTGGGTATCGTTTTACAGAAGATTCTGGAGTGAAAGAATATTACTTTTAAATCAAATATTAGAGGAGGAATAAAAATGAGTATAACAGTAACACAAGATTTTAATTTTAAGAGCCCGATCGAGAAGGTATGGCTTGCCTTAACGGATGCAAATACTCTTGGGAAATGGGTAATGGCTAATGATATTAAACCTGTCGTCGGACATAAATTCCAGTTTCGGAATGAACAGTGGAATTTAATTATTGATTCCGAAGTTCTTGAAGTCGAGGAGCCTTATAAGTTATCTTACACCTGGGTAGGTGGCGGTATAAACACTACAGTCACATGGACATTAAAGCACGAGGATGGAACTACCCACTTACATCTCGAACAAACAGGATTCGAAAAAGAAGATCAAGCGTTCAATGGTGCGAAATATGGTTGGGCGAAAATGGGCGAAGAACTTAATAAAGTGTTAGAGGTATTATAAGACAAAATCTCTGCCTTGTTTTTTAGTATTTAGCTAACGTATAAGAAAAAAGCAAACTGCTCGAAAAGAGGAGTGTTCCGTGATGACAAAAAGTAGAACGAATCCTAAGGTTGATGAATTTTTAGGTAAAGCTAAAAAGTGGAAAGAAGAATTTGAGACGTTAAGAAATATCGTTCTTGACTGTGAGCTGACCGAAGAATTTAAATGGATGCATCCCTGTTACACGTTTGAGAATAAAAACATCGTTTTAATACATGGATTTAAAGAATATTGTGCGCTTCTGTTTCACAAAGGTGCCTTGTTACAGGATGCCCACGGGCTTCTAATTCAACAAACGGAGAATGTACAGGGAGCGCGCCAGATTCGGTTCACCAATGTTCAAGAAATAGTTGCAACGGAATCCATTCTGAAAGCCTATATTCATGAAGCCATTGAAGTTGAAAAAGCCGGGTTGGAAGTGGAATTTAAAAAGAACGAAGAATTCATAATTCCTGAAGAACTTCACAACAAATTCGATGATAACCCTGCCTTGAAAACTGCTTTTGAAGCATTGACCCCAGGAAGGCAAAGAGCATACATCCTTTATTTTTCACAAGCCAAACAATCCAAAACCCGAGAGTCAAGAATCGAAAAATGCATGCAGAAAATTCTCGATGGGAAGGGTTTAAAAGATTAATATATTTGATGAGAAAATAAATTAGGGTTCTCGAACACCCGCTCCAATCAACTTTGTTTTAAAAGATAGAACTCGTCTTGTCTGCAGTTTTTTTGAGTCGGTGTAAAAATTAGATTTCAACTGTGGGAAAAGCGTGCCCTAGGGGATCCAAAGGTGCAAGGATTGCCCAACTTTCCAATCATTTAACCCTCAATATGTTATCTTATTATTATATTTCAAGGGTTTTTATCATTTGCCGTAACGTTCCAAGATGATACGCCAAGTGGGCAATGGTCGTTAGCATTTTCCTGAATCGAAATATTCGAAAAAAAGCCCGATTTCTCAGTAATAAAATTGAGAAATTGGGCTTTTTTTGCTATTCCATAAAAGTGCCATATTATGAAATAACACATTATTTTTAGTGGTATGTTGAAATCATTACTTAAACCTTTATTCAAGATAAGCACCCGTTAGCTGAAACAAGTAAGCCTGTTACACGGCAGATTGCTTACACTCTATGGATCACTTCTTTGTTTTATCCATTTTATTATTCGGTTGAGTATTTACTTGCGTTCCAAAAAGGAGTTCGAATGTACGCAAAGTAGGATGAAATCTAAAACATCATTCCAATCAAATTTGTTTTAAAAGATAGAACTCCTTTAGTGCTATAATCCTTATTGGATAGAAGAAATTTGCGATACTCCTGCCGAATAACTGGCTAGCCGAGACCCCAGAGACGCTTGCGTCGAGGAGGCTTGGCAGACAGTCGGCGGAAAGGGAGCGGATTTCTGAAATCAACTGGAACTTATTCAAAGAAAAAACTGCAGGCTAAACGCGTTTTCTTCGTATATGTCAAAAAACAAGACAAGAGTAACCTTCATGTTCCTTTACTGCAATCCTTTTTGGATGGAAGAAATTTGCGACACTCCTGCCGAATAACTGGCTAGCCGAGACCCCACAGACGCTTGCGTCGAGGAGGCTTGGCAGACAGCCGGCGGAAAGGGAGCGGATTTCTGAAATCATCTGGAACTTATTCAAAGAAAAAACTGCAGGCTAACGCGTTTTCTTCGTAATTATCAAAAAACAAGACAAGAGTAACCTTCATGTTCCTTTACTGCAATCCTTATTGGATGGAAGAAATTTGCGATACTCCTGCCGAATAACTGGCTAGCCGAGACCCCACAGACGCTTGCGTCGAGGAGGCTTGGCAGACAGTCGGCGGAAAGGGAGCGTATTTTTGAAATAAACTGGAACTTATTCAAAGAAAAAACTGCAGGCAAACGCGATTTCTTCGTACTTATCTAAAAACAAGACAAGAGTAACCTTCATGTTTTTTTACTGTAATCCTTATTGGATGGAAGAAATGTGCGACACTCCTGCCGAATAACTGGCTAGCCGAGACCCCACAGACGCTTGCGTCAAGGCTTGGCAGACTGTCGGCGGAAAGGGAGCGTATTTTTGGAATAAACTGGAACTTATTCAAAGAAAAAACTGCAGGCAAACGCGATTTCTTCGTACTTATCTAAAAACAAGACAAGAGTAACCTTCATGTTTTTTTACTGTAATCCTTATTGGATGGAAGAAATTTGCGACACTCCTGCCGAATAACTGGCTAGCCGAGACCCCACAGACGCTTGAGTCGAGGAGGCTTGGCAGACAGTCGGCGGAAAGGGAGCGGATTTCTGAAATCATCTGGAACTTATTCAAAGAAAAAACTGCAGGCAAACGCATTTTTTTCGTATATGTCTAAAAACAAGACAAGAGTAACCTTCATGTTTTTTACTGCAATCCTTATTGGATATGGCAGCTTATGCATTCAGAAACACTCTCTTTTGTAGGTTATTGTTATATTGTGTCAGATTATACTAAGAATTCTTTACATATTAAAGGGTTCAAGTCTTAATTGGAGAAGTATATAATCATGATGTTTTTAACAAAGGAATACTGACTGCAAGGATTTTGACGTAGAAGGAGGGCTCTTAATTAAAAAGCAGCTGTTTAAACTAAGTATATTTTGCTTTATAATCTTTGTTCAAACATTATGGTCTCCCGCTGTTTTTGCTGAAGAAAAAACATTTATAATTGCTGGAGAAAGTGCCCTTCCACCATTTTCATTTGAAAATGAAGCTGGTGAACTGACAGGTATCAATATTGATTTAATGGAGGAAATAGCGAAATATAATGACGTAGATTTCAAATATATTCCGATGAGGATGGAAGAAGCCGAAAAAGCCTTAAGTAACGGAACAATTGATGCTATTGTCGGAAGTACCTATAATACCGAAAAAGATAACCAATTTGATTTCACGCAATCCTATTTTACAATGTCCCAATCCATAATCATTCCTAGTAAAAGGAAACAGGATATTCATACGTTAACGGATCTACGTGATTCACATGTTGTCCTTGACCATAACACACCAGTTATCAGTACATTTCTCAATATGAGGAATACAAACTTAACGACCGTTTCAAATCAATACTCCGGAATTTTAACATTATTGAACAACCGAGCTGATGTGTTCATCGGAAACAAATGGACTGCTGATTTCTATTTAAAAAAATTCCGCCAAGAAAAGAATTACATCATTCTTGATGAAGTCATTGAACCTGCGGATTATACGATTGCAGTGAAAAAGGGTAATCAATCGCTTCTTTTCATGATGGACAATGCACTCACAGAACTTAAGGCAAACCGAAATATCAATGGGATAATCGATAAATGGGTAATGCCACAATCCAATCAAAAAATTGCCAGACTCGAACAATTCATTTTTTGGTTGATCATAATCTTAACTGCCGTGGCCCTTATCCTTCTAATCATTTACATATGGAATCAAAAGCTAAAAAAATCCGTACATAACCAGACTTTGAAATTACATTTATTAAATAAGGATTTAGAGAAACAACGGCAAAACATCGCTAATGCTGAAGCGTTCAAAGATCAAATCTTAAACAATATCCATAATGGCATCATAACATTCGATCTCGATTTCATGATTACTAGCTGCAATGCAAAGGCATCGGACATTCTAAACATTTCCAAGGAAATGATTCTGAATCTTACGAATCATTCGCATTTAATGAAGAATTTCGAAGCTTTACACCAAGAACAAAATGAGAATAATCGTACGGGTTCTTTTCGGATATTGGTATTAAATGAGGAAAATGAACAGAAGGTGATTTCTTATTCGATTCATAAGATGTTCAATTCTGAAGATATACAAACCGGATACTTACTTTCCATGAATGATGAGACGGAAAAGAAAACATTGGAGAAAAAATTGGTCACACAAGAAAAGCTGCACGCTCTTGGTCAACTAGTTGCAGGTGTCGCACACGAAATAAGGAATCCTTTAACATCGATTAAAACATTCATTGATTTACTTCCGAGTAAATATGATAATCCTCAATTCCGACAAGTTCTAATGGAACACTTACCTACTGAAGTTAACCGCTTGAATGGGATTGTTACCGATTTAATTGAATATGCACGTCCGCGTCCGCCAAATATTACAAATTGCCACGCTCATGAGCTTATATCCTTACTTGCTTTTCATAAGGTGACAATGGAAAAGAACCAAATAAATTTCGAGCAGATGATTGAGGAGGACTTTATTTTTTATATAGATTTACAACAAATTCAACAAGTGCTTCTTAACTTGGTGTTGAATTCGATTCATGCCGTGGAAGAAACAAAGGAAAAGACCATTAAAATCACCATTGATAAAGTGAACGAAAAGACAGGGCGGATTACCATATCGGATACGGGAAAAGGGATGAAGCAGGAAGAACTGAACCATATTTTTGAGCCTTTTTTCACGAATAAAGAAAAGGGCGTCGGTTTGGGACTTACGTTATCGTATAGGCTTATTAAAGAAAATAACGGAGATATCCATGTAAAAAGTTACCCTAATTCAGGAACGACATTCACCATTTTACTACCTATATATATTGAATAGAAGCCTGGAAAGAGGAGGAGTCATATGAAAATGCAAGTATTGGTGATTGATGATGAACCTGCTATTTGCACCGCTCTTAGCTTTGCATTGGAAGATTCTTATGTTGTCATGACAACTACAGACCCGGATGAGGGTCTACGGAAAATCGACAATCAGCACTTTGATATTGTGTTACTTGATTTGAGAATAGGAAATAAAAGTGGACTTGATGTCCTCCAGAAAATCAAACAAATATCACCTAACGTAACAGTCATCATGATGACTGCCTATTCATCCATTGAAACTTCCATTGAGGCCATAAAAAAAGGAGCCTACTACTATATTGAAAAGCCAATTAATATTGAAGAACTTTCTTTGCTGTTGATGAGGGCAGCCGAATTCAAACAGATGTCCAATCAATTGGAGACATTACATGAAGAATTAGAGATTCAAAAGAGATTTGGTAACTTCCTTGGTAACAGCAAGGCGATGCAGCGTATTTTCTCAATGATCGAAAGAGTGAAAGATATTGATTCCAGTGTTCTCATCACGGGTGAAAGTGGTACTGGAAAGGAGCTTGTAGCACGAAATATCCATACTTTGGGAAGAAGGAAAAACAATCCAATGCAGATCGTCAACTGTGCAGCAATTCCTGAGATGCTGCTGGAATCTGAATTGTTCGGTTATGAGAAGGGAGCATTTTCAGGTGCAACTCAGAGGAAGGAAGGGAAATTCGTTGCTGCTAATGGAGGTATCCTTTTTCTGGATGAGATCAGTGAAATGCCCCTTCCACTTCAAGCCAAATTATTAAGGGTATTGCAGGAACGGGAAGTGACGCCTCTGGGATCCAATACAAAAATCTCATTGGACGTCCGTATTATAAGTGCAGCCAATAAAAACCTGGAACAAATGGTGATGGAAGGGGAATTTAGGGAGGATTTGTTTTTCAGGCTAAATGTCATTCCCATCTCGATGCCGCCACTAAGAGATAGAAAAGAAGATTTACCGATCCTTATGGATTATTTTATAAAAAAACACGCGAAGGATATGAATCGTGAAGAAAAGATGTTCTCGGCAACCGCACGTCGGATTTTACTGGATTATCATTACCCTGGGAATGTCCGGGAGCTTGGAAACATTATAGAATATGCTGTTGCCCTATCAAACTCAAAAAAAATGGAAGAAACCGACTTGCCGCAATATGTTCAAGAACAGAAGTTCATTCTCCAGCCGGATGGCACGGACGACGATTTTAACAGTTTCAGGATTCCCATTGGCATTTCCATGAAAGAGATAGAAGAAAAAGTCATAACGGCCACTCTTCAATATTGTAATAATCATCGTCAAAAAACAGCCCAAATCCTAAAAATTTCTGAAAGGAGCCTTCGTGATAAAATCAAGCTCATTTCAAAAGAAGAATAAAGGGTTCATCGTGTTAACCGGCAATTTTTTCTGGAAAACCGGAAAAAATTGCCGGTTTGTCCTTGTATAACATTCTTGAAATCGGCAGAATTTGCGTTTTAAAGCAGAAAATCGACTTGGCATGGCATTTGCATCTAAATTCATTAAGAAAGGAGGATCACGATGAAAAATGGAGCACTCTTTATAAAAGTCGCTTTGTTATTTTGTTTCATGACAGGATGTTCTTTTATGAATGAGCAGCAGGAAATATCTAAACCTGCTACTACCTTGATCCAGAGGCAACTAACTTCTGAAGGACAGGATTTAAATAACAGGATGTTAATCATTGGAACCGGAGATATGACAGGGGTTTACTTTTCATTAGGACAAAGATTATCAAATATGTATGAAAAATACAACGGGGCTGTGTCAGGTACCCAGGTCACCGATGCTTCCATCGAAAATACTGAATTGGTTAGCCGTCATCGAGCAGAAATTGGTTTTACCTCAGTGGATGTACTGGATTTGCCTGAAACGGATAAATCCAAGTTAAGAGCTTTAACGGCCCTATATTCCAATTATGTTCAAATTGTTTCTACTAAACAAAATGATATTGATTCCTTGGACGATTTAGTTGGTAAACGCATTAGTGTAGGAACGGCTGGAAGTGGTACAAGGCTTATTGCAGAGCGGATACTGTTAGAATCCGATTTACCGACTGATCAATTGAATTTATCCTATCTTTCTTTTTCTCAATCTGCAGAAGCATTACGAAATGGTACCATTGATGCAGCTTTCTTTTCTTCGGGAATTCCTAATAATGAAATCGCTTTCATATCCAAGCAGACGGAACTAACTTTCATTCCAATACCGGGAGACATCATTGAACGCCTTCAAAAACAATATGGAGTTTATACTCATAATGAAATTCCCAGTGATACATACAGGGGGATGAAAAAAAATGTCCAAACGATTTCAATTAAAAATGTCCTGGTAACCTACAAGGAAATGTCTGATCCTCATGCTTACAATCTTGTGAAAACATTATATGAACATCTGCCTGAACTGCAGCATACACATCCAGCTGCTTCTGATATTTCAATAACGGAAGCAACTAAACAAGTTCCCTTGGATTTTCATCCAGGGGCCGTGAATTATTTCACCGAACAAGGAATTATTGGAAATCAATGAAAAACGGGAGGTAATGACTATGAAAAAACTGATGAGTCTTTTATCAATAATAGTATTGATCGCTCTTGCGGGATGTGGTAATCCCACTCCGCAAAAACCGGGGGAATCTGTACAAACGGGTGCAGATGAAAAAGGAGAGAAAAAAATAACGATAGCCGGTAATGGCGGTGTCATCGAAAGTGCCATCCGAGATGTGATTGCCCCAAAATTCAAAGAAGAAACGGGAATCACGGTTAATTATATTTCCGGTTTATCAGGTGAAATCCTATCCAAAGTGGAATTACAGAAGAATGCTCCGCAAATAGATGTTGCCCTTTTTGTACCGGTTGATGTTATACGCGCTAAGGAGAAGGAACTGATCGTACCAATTGATGAGTCCAATGTTCCCAATATGAAATCGGTGGATTCACGGTTCATTCCGGTTGAAAATGCCGCCGCTCCAGCATTTGGTTTAGTCATTGCACCAGCTTATAATACGGAAACCTTTAAAAAGGAAGGCTTAAAATCAATTGAATCATGGAATGATCTTGTCTCACCTGATTACGAGGGTAAAACGGCATTTTCAGATATTACGAATGATTGGGGTTTCAATACCCTTAATGGTCTGGCGATTTCAAACGGCGGCAGTACGGAAAACATGGAACCAGGTCTCGAAAAGGCAAAAGATCTTGCAGCGTATTCCAATACATTTTATAAAAATTCAACGCAAATGATGCCAGCTATCCAACAAGGAGCTGCTGACGTAACGGTCATGGGAAGTTATTCCATAGGTGAATTAGCCGTTTCAGGTATTCCGATTAAGATGGCCGTGCCTAAAGAAGGCGTGCCGCTTCAAGCTTTCAGCGCTGGTCTAGTGAAAAATACTCCAAATAGCAAAGAAGCCCTAGAATTCATCAACTATGTAATCAGTGAAGAAGCACAGGCATTAATTTCGGAAAAAGGATTTTATCCGACAGTGGAAGGCATGAAAATTCCAGAAAAATATGAAGAGTCAATCGGGCTTAAAGCAAGTGATAAAACATTCAAACCTGATTTCGCCAAGTTTGCTGAGATCCGTGCAGAGGTGTCAGACAGATGGGCGAAAGAGGTTACTCCTGAATTAGGGAAAAAACTCAAATAAAAAGGAGCGTGTTGATCACATGGAAGTAATAAAAAAAGATGTGGAAATTAATAGACAACACCTGGAGGCAGTTCAGGGGGTTGGCTCAAATAAAAATGATGTAGAGATAAAAGGCGCGTTTAAACAATTTGGAGCGAATGTTGTCCTGAATGGCATTGATTTGGAGGTGAAACAAGGAGAGTTACTCACTCTTCTTGGTCCTTCCGGGTGCGGAAAGTCCACAACCTTAAACCTTATTGCCGGGTTCCTCGATCCGGATCGGGGCGAGGTCCATATTAAAGGCAATAATGTTACGAAGGTTCCGCCTTACAAGCGTGATTTAGGAATGGTTTTTCAAACTTATTCGCTTTTTCCCCATATGACAGTCTATGAAAATCTCAGTTTTGGCTTGAAACTGCGCAAAGTCGGGAAAGCTGAGCAAAAAAAGAAGATTAGTAAAGCGCTTGAATTAGTGAAAATGTCAGGATTGGAGAATCGTTATCCAAGGGAATTATCAGGAGGTCAGCGTCAGCGTGTAGCGATTTCAAGGGCACTTGTTGTTGAACCTGAGCTCCTTTTGCTTGACGAGCCGCTTTCAAACCTTGATGCAAAGTTGCGTCATGAACTAAGGGCTGAGATTAAGCGTTTACAAAAGGAAATTGGCGTAACGACCATTTTTGTGACTCATGATCAAGAAGAAGCTCTATCCATGTCTGATCGAGTCGTGGTCATGAATGCAGGGAAAATTGAACAAATCAGTACTCCGACTGAGATATACAATCATCCGAAGACAGAGTTCGTCTTTCAATTCATCGGGAAATCTAATTGTTTTGAAGGGAATGTGTCTGCTGTCGATAAGCGGAAAGTTGCAGTCAAGATCGGTTCTGATATCACTCATGTCGACACAAATAACGTCATGGGAAATGAAAGTGATCTGAAAACCGGGGATGAGGTAAAGCTTTATATTAGACCGGAAAAACTGCAAGTTGTTTCTCTTGATGAAAAATCTTCATCTCCATTGGATTTCCATCGTGCCAAGATCAGCCAAATGAACTATCTCGGTACCTCATGGGAAATCAATGTTCTGTTACAGGGGAAAAGTATTCAAGTATTGACTTCCGCTTTCGATTCATCATGGCAAAATGGAAGTGAGGTGTTGATTGGATGGAGCCCATCAGAAGTTATGCTAGTCAAGAAATAGAACAGCAAACGAGTCCTATTGAGCCGCAAAAGAAACCTAAAAGCAAGAAAAGGAAAGTCTGGGTGCCGGGATTACTACTTTTAACGCCGATTCTGCTTTTCATATTTGGTTTCTTTGTCATACCGATGTTATACATTTTATATTTAAGCTTCATATCCACAGATAATCTTGGAGGAGCGGAGGCAGTTTATAGCATAAAAAACTATACACAATTATTTTCCGATAGCTATTACTTATCTTCATTATGGCTGACAGTGAAGATCAGTTTATATTCGGTCTTGGTTGCTTTATTTCTTGGATATCCAGTAGCTTTGACAATGGCCAAAAGTTCAGCGCGGATCAGAGGGTATATCACTCTCTTGATCGTGTCACCGCTCTTGGTAAGTATAGTTGTCCGTAATTTTGGCTGGTACCTCTTGCTCTTGCCTAATGGAACGATTAATCAAACCTTGATGGCCCTTGGCATAATAGATGCACCATTGAAACTATTGTTTTCGGAAATCGGAGTTGTGATTGGGCTTTCTAATGCATATCTTCCTTTCATGATCTTATCCATCGTTGCAAGTCTTTATAATATCGATCCTTCTCTTGATAAGGCAGGAGCCATACTTGGGGCAAGCCCATTCAGAAGATTCTTTTCCATTACATTGCCGCTAAGCATCCCAGGTATCGTATCTGGCTGCATTCTCGTATTCAGTTTGTCAATGAGCGCTTATGTTACGCCTGCACTAATGGGGGGAGCCAACGTGCCCGTGATGCCTGTTGTCATCTATGATCAAATTAATAACCTCCTGCATTGGACATTCGGATCTGCTCTATCTTATATTCTATTAGCAACCACTGTCATATCGGTAGCCGTCTTTACCAGAGCGTTTGAAAAAGGGAAATTCAAGGAGGTATTCCGATGATGAAAACGTTTGGCGGCCTTCGGATTGCAGTAGCCGTTTTGGCCATTATCTATATCTTGATCCCGCTCATTGTCGTTATTCCCGCTTCTTTTACAAGTGCCAATTATCCAAGTTTTCCGGCTGAAGGCTTTTCACTGCAATGGTATGCCAAGATCTTGGAGCGCCCTGAATTTTTGGAAGCATTTTTGAACAGTGCGAAGTTCGCAGCATTAGCTGCTCTTTTCTCCGTCATATTCGGTACTTTGGGTGCCCTTGGCATCGCAAAGTATGATATTCCGGGAAAATCGTATATTACGGCCCTTTTAACTTCTCCATTAAGTGTGCCGCAATTAGTCTTAGGGATTGCACTCTTAATGTACTTTACACCAATGATGCTTGCCGGTACGTCCACAGGATTTTTAATTGCCCATATCGTGATATGCATACCATATGTCATGCGGCTCGTATTAACCGGTTTAAGTGGATTTGATTATAATCTGGAAAGGGCCGCGGCCATACTTGGAGCCAATCCACTAACGGTATTCATGAAAGTGACACTTCCGCTAATTGGATCCGCGGCCATCTCAGGGGGATTATTCGCATTTTTGACATCATTTGATAATGTAACGGTCTCTCTTTTTATGGTATCACCTGAAATGAGAACGCTGCCGATCGAGATTTTCTCGCAAATGCAGGATGCCTACAATCCAATCGTCGCATCCGTGTCAAGCGTGGTTATTTTCATATCAGTCCTTCTGATTGTCATACTTGAAAAAATTCAAGGTGTAGGAAAAGTTTTTGGCGGTTCGCATCATACAAACGGTTAAAAAAAGATATATATGATGTGACAAACGATCATGCTCGCAAAGTTATGATTTTTTCGAAGAAAACTCATGTGTACATTCCATTCAAATGGGCCAAACACCTTTTCGCAGCCAATAACGGCGCCGTTAGGACTGGGACAGAGGGATTAACCTGCTTTGCGATATGTTCCATACTATATTGTGAAAGCAAAATCACGTCTGTCTTTCCATCCAATTGTTCCACCATCTTTTTAACCCGATCGTCATGTTCCTTTCTTTTTCCTTGTGATAATAAATGGATGATTCCGGGATCGACCAATGACTCGATCATACAGTCCGGTTTCTTATTTAATAAGTAATTTTGAAGGGCGATCGGCGTTTCTTTTACGGTAGAAACCAGGCCAATGCGAGTATAGCGAAGAGCTTCATCAAGCATGGCCTCATCTGAACGAAATAACTTTACAGAGTATAAAGGTTGTAAAATTGCAGTGATGTCATTAAAGGCAGAACAAGTAAGTTGGATGCATGAAACATCAGAATCATAGGCGATATTCACTAATGCAGAAAAGCGGCGGATGATTTCAGGAGTTAACTTGCCGCTCTTTTCCATCAAGGAGAGAAGAGACGTGTCCATGAAATGAAGGAGTTCAATGTTCGGTGCAACGGTCTGAAAGGCAATTTCAATTGGTTTTAGTGCAGTTGTGGTTGCATGAATCAGTGCGATTTTCAAAAAAAACCTCCTTTTCTTTCATCATTATAACTAGCAGAATCTTAAAATGCCATTATATTACATGCGGATAGACCTTTTCCAATTTCTATTAAGAAAGGAAGTGAGAAGCATGGAGAAAGAAGCCCTGGTCGATCTTCGACAGGTAATTCCAGGTGACAGAATGTTTCTTGATTTGGCAGAAAGGTATTGTTATAGCTACGACGCTTCTTTTGGGGAATATTTACCCGAAATCGTCATCCAGCCAAAAAACGCGGAGGAAATCAGTGAAGTGGTTAAATTGGCTAATACTCACAAAATACCTGTTTACCCTAGAGGATCTGGAACTTCGCTAAGCGGCGGCCCTTTACCTGTTAAAGGGGGGATGGTTCTTGATATGACCCTTTTGCGGGATAAATTGATCATTGATCGGGAAAATATGCTTGCCATAGTCTCTCCAGGTGTGATTACGGCTGATATTCATAAAAAGGCTGAAGAAGCCGGCCTATTCTATCCGCCCGATCCAAGCAGCTCCAATGTAGCCACTATTGGCGGGAATCTATTAGAAAACTCCAGCGGGCCAAAGGGATTGAAATATGGAACGACAAAAGAATATGTGATAGGCCTGGAGGTGGTCACCCCAACGGGAGAAATCATTCGTACTGGTGGAAAGACCGTAAAAAATGTAACAGGGTATGATTTGACCCGATTGATCGTGGGATCGGAAGGTACTTTGGGCATTGTTACAGAAGCAATCATCCGCTTAATACCAAAACCTCAATCTAAACAAACATTTGTCGCCCACTTCAATCATTTGATAGACTCTGGTCATGCCATTACCAGCATTTTATCGTCAGGAATTCTACCATCTGCCCTGGAATTGATGGATAATGCGTGCATCCTTGCTGTTGAAAGCTACCGTCCTTCCGGATTGCCTCTTCAGGCAGAAGCCATTTTGATCATAGAAATAGATGGACACCCATTGGCGATTGAGGAAGAAATCAATAAATGCGCCGATATATGCAGGGCAGAGGGTGCTTCCTACGTCAAGATAGCAGAGACAGAGGAGGAACGACAAACGATTTGGAGTGCGCGTAAATTGGTTTCCCCTGCCATTACACAAATGGGGCCTACAAAAATTTCTGAAGACGCGACCGTTCCACGCAGTCAAATACCGGCAATGATGGAGAGATTAAACAATATCCGGGAGAAATACGGGTTGAATTTGGTTGTATTCGGTCATGCAGGGGATGGAAATTTACATCCGAACATCATTACCGATAAAAGAAATATTACGGAAATGAAAAAAGTGGAGCTTGCTGTCAGTGAAATTTTTGAAGCAGCAATCGAATTAGGCGGAACACTTTCCGGGGAACATGGAATCGGTACTTTAAAGTCACCATATATGGAAATGGAATTAGGAATAACCGGGGTGAATATGATGAAAAAAATTAAAGAAGCATGGGATCCCAATAACATCCTGAATCCAGGGAAGATTTTTCCTGATAAGGGACAGACAAGGGTCGTGTTGGTTACATGAATCTACCCGCCAAAACGAATGAGTCAAATGCTGCGGTCCAAAATTTATATTCAGATGCCTATGATTGGACAAACCAATGCGTAAAATGCGGATACTGTTTACCGGCATGCCCTACATATGAATCAATGGGTGTGGAATCCGCCTCTCCACGCGGTCGTATCAATCTAGTGAAAATGGCAGCCGAAGGAAAAATAGATTTCCAAAAAGATTTAGCTGAACCAATCGACTTATGCTTAGGCTGTCGTGCTTGTGAAACAGCATGTCCCGTTGGTGTGCCATACGGACATATACTGGAAGCGGCAAAAGAAGCCATTGAAAACTCCCCGTCAGCAAACCAAAAAAACAAAATGACAAGAATCAAAAAACTGGCATTGGTTCATCTTTTTCCATACCCAAAACGAATGAACAGGATTGGAAGTGCAGTGCAACTCTATCAAAAAACAGGCTTATCCAAGCTTATCCGTTCATCAAAAGTATTGCAGAAGGTTTCCCCTGCCCTTGCACATTTAGAACAGGCACTTCCAGACATCGAGACTTCCTCCAAACGTATCCGGCCAGGTACGCTTATGCCGGCAAAAGGGGAAACGAAATTAAAAGTGGCATTTTTTACTGGGTGCATCATGGATTCCATGATGTCACGAATAAACCGTCTTTCCATTGAGCTGCTTACCATAGCAGGGTGTGAGGTCATTCTCCCTGAAAATCAGAATTGCTGCGGTGCTCTGCATTCCCATCAAGGTGAAACAAAACAAGCGAAAGCATTGGCAAAGAGGAATATCCAAGCCTTCATGCAAACGGATGCTGATGTAATCGTCAATAACGCTGGAGGCTGCGGTGCTTCGCTTCTTGAATATGGACATCTATTGGCAGAGGATCAAGAATGGGCTGCGGCGGCAAAGTCTTTCTCGGAAAAATCAAAAGATATCAGTCAAATACTTCATCAAATGGGGCCGCTACCCTTCACTGAAGAATGGCAAGGCATCGTTTCCTATCAAGATTCATGTCATTTACGCAATGTTCAAAAGGTCCAAAAGGAACCTCGTTTATTATTGCAATCCATACCAGGAGTTTCCTATGTCGAAATGGAAGGGTTTGACCGTTGCTGTGCATCTGGAGGCATTTACAATCTTCTCCACTTTGATGAATCCATGAAAATTCTTGATGAGAAAATGAAAAATCTTAACGAAACGAAAGCAACTACCATTGTTACGGTTAACCCAGGATGCCAAATGCAAATGAGCATTGGCATCCAAAGGAAGGGAGCGGCAAACCAAATGAAAAGTTTGCACCTTGTTGAAATACTCGCCAAAGCTTGCGGCTTGGATTGACAAAAAGAAATACTTCAAACTTCATAGGACATTACTCGTCAGTATTTCCTGCACTTATGGGAAAATACTGACGTTTTTGTTTTAAATGATGAAGGCGGAAAAATCTTTGCAGTCAATAATGCAGTGCCATATGTGAAAAAATATCGGTGCCGGTTCGTAAATGAAAAAAACCGTTCAATTATCTGAACGGATGGAATCAAATTAAATGTGTTAGTAAATAAATTTAAATTCCTGTTTTTATCCCAAAACCGATTAAAATTACGCCAGTTGATTTTTGGAATGCTTTCTGGAATTTGGAATTGTTCATCCACTTTTTTGCGTAATCAATTAGATAAACAAGAAATAGAAACCACAGTACAGCTAGCAAGGTTAAGATGAAGGCTAATATAATCAATTGCTGGTTTACATTTCCGTTCAAATTGATAAATTGCGGCATGATTGTTATATAAACTAAAACGGTCTTTGGATTAAGAATATTATTAAGTAATGCTTGCATGAAGGAATCTTTATTGTGCCGGTTTGAATACTTCGCAGGTGTATTTGCTTGTGCTTGAATTTCTTTTAAGGAAAAAACGCTTTTAGCAAAAAAACTTTTTATTCCTAAGTAAATTAAATATGCGGCTCCCAAATATTTGATTGTACTGAAAAGAATCACAGACTTTGCAATGACAACAGATAGTCCAAGAATGGCTATTAGCGTCCAAAAAGTAAGTCCCGTTGCCATTCCGAAAACGGTATAACGTCCCGCTTTCGGACCATGGCTAAGTGTGTTTTTCACTAAGAGCATTGTATCTGCTCCCGGTATAATAACCATCATTGCCACTATTGATATGTATGTAAGTAAGCTGTCCATACTAATTCCCCCTCTCACTTTTATAGTGGTTACTAAAGTAACTACTTAATAAGTATATTAGATGAAAATGGAAAACGTCAACAGATTTTGCTAAAATATTAGTTACAAAGGTAGCAACTACGGTTGTGTTGGAGGGTTTATGAAAGAAAACATTTTAGAAACATTAAAAAATCTGAATTTCACCGAATATGAAGCGAAAGCATATCTTGCCTTATTGGAAGAATCGCCATTAACAGGCTATGCAGTAGCAAAAAATTCCGGTGTACCACGTTCAAGAATATATGAAATTCTGGATAGTCTCGCCATACGCGGAGATATTCTGGTCAGTCCTGGAAACACACCACAGTATACTCCTGTTCCTGCAAAGGAGCTAATAAAAAACCGTCGGATGAAAGCGGAAGAGAATTTTGAACGGGCAGAAAAATCATTAGCGGAGTTCGAACGATCTGCAAATGATCGTGAAAATATCTGGAATATCATGGGGCGCAATGAAATACTCGATAAGGTAAAAGCTTGTATATTATCTGCTAAAAAAAGAATACTCTTAGAGATTTGGGAAGAAGAATTCGAAGAATTAGAACCTGAACTAAGACAGGCCGCAAATAGTGGGGTCAATGTAACAATTATTGCCTACGGGGAAATCGTCTGTGATTTTGCAAATGTTTACCTCCATTATATGGGTTATGAAATTACAGAAGAGTATGGTGGACGATGGCTTGTTATCAGTGGAGATGATTCAGAAGTAGTCGCAGGTATAGTCTCTCTTGGTAAAGATAGCCGTGCAGCATGGACCATGCATGTAGGTTTAGTGATGCCCATTACAGAAGTCATGATTCATGATTTGTATCTCATGGAAATCATGGAGAAACATAGAGAACTTTTAGAAGAAAGTTTTGGTGAAAACCTCGTCAATTTACGGAAGAAATTTTCCATTCATCCAGATAATAAAAAACATTACGTGGACTAGATTTGTACATGTTCCATAATAAAAGCATCCTTCAAAGTGGCATGAATCCAGGCAGGATTTATGCCTTTTAAAGTTGAAGTTGATAGGCGCAGGTAAATTGAAGACAAACAAAGCATCTCGTCCCCGGAACCCGGGTGATTGACGATACGGCAGATAAATTTAACTATATTAAAATATGGAAAAGGGTATAATAAAGAATGGAATAAGCCATTTTGGTAATGGGATTATCATATCGGATTACATGTTTGATATCCGGATCACTAAGACAGAAGGAGAAATGATTCATTTGAATAACAAGGAAACAAAGGGTATCGAGTTACCTGCCAACTATGAGGAATTAAAAAAATCTGCCAATCGAAAATCTAATTGGAGAGAACGTTTAGATGCAATCGAAGAATTAGGTCAAGCAAAAAATAAACAAGTAATCGACATTCTCACACATATCATGAATAATGATTCTGTATATAAAGTTCAAGAGGCAGCATACCGTCAATTGAAAAGTTTAGGCGAAGATGTGCAATTGCCAGCAAGGAAAAAGGGCGAGTTAATCAAAGGTTTGACCAAAATCTTAGTGAGGATCAAGAAGAGTTTACCTGAAAATCACACATATCACGAATTCAAAGACAAACTCCAGAAGATGAGAATGGATATATATGATACATATGAGGGTGAAAAAGGAGCAGACTTTGATAAATGGCTTGAAAATACGTGGTCAGCTTTATCCAAAAGATAAAAGTATATAGAAAAATACGCAATATGGATACAGGAGCAAAGTTTTTGCTCCTTTTTCTTATGTGTAAAACAAAGTTTTAGCTATGGTATGCTAATATATTTAAAAGAGGAAGTATTTGGCTGTTTGCTTTATTTTGAAAACCGATAACTACATACGAATTCAGGGGAGACAAGATGACAGATTATATTGAACTTTGGAAACAGGCAATGACAGATCATACAGGGAAGATACCTAACAGGCTAAAAGATGATGCTGCAGAAGAAGCTTTTTGGGCTTCCAAGGTTGCAGCGAAAAAACAACATAAAGCGGACCCTTATGCAAAAATTGTGCAGCAAGAGTTATTGGCATTATTAAAACAGGATGATCATGTATTGGAAATCGGCCCTGGATGGGGCAATTATACATTTGATATTGCAAAAGAAGTCAGGAAGCTAACTTGTATAGATAGTTCCAAAAGCATTATCAGCTTTTTGGAATCCCAGGCAAACGAAAAAGGTTTCGAAAACATGGAGTTAATTCATGATAAGTGGGAAAGTGATAACAAAAAAGTCAAATATGATGTAGTATTTGGTTTTAATTGTTATTACCGAATGAGTGAAATCGGTCATACCTTATTAAAAATGAATGATTCTGCAGCTCGTTTAGCGATAGTAGGTATGACAACCGGACCAGAAAAACCTCATTATATGGAATTGAAGCAACGAGGATATATGATTAATTTAAGAAGACGGGATTACATACACATCTTGAATGTTTTGTATCAACTTGGAATACTGGCGGACTGTAAGATCGTTAAATTGAAAAGTAAAAAAATCTATTCCACCTATGAAGAAGTGATCCGAGATAATACAACAAAAATTCTTGATGAACATTTTTCCTATGATGAAGTAAAAACGATCCTAAATAAATATGTCGTGGAAAAAGAAGGAGTTTTCGAATACGAATATCCGTTTCATGCAGCTTTGATGTATTGGAATCCAAAGTTAAATTAACAATTTTAGTACCTTTTTCTCTGGCCCTTCAGGAAAAAGGTATTTTTTCTGTTGGATATTCGCAAAATAATAGTAAGGCTACAAAAAATGATGAAAAAACGGAGTGTGAATGATAAATGAAAGAAATATCCGAAAAGAGATTTTGTGAAACTTGTAAAAAAGAGACAGTTCATACAGTAACTGAAGATGCATTGGAAATAGAATATTCATGTAATGAATGCGGTAAGCACCAAGATATTTTCAAGACATTTTTTTAGAAACACAAATTTCACTTGAAAATAATCAGTAAAGTGAAGAAGTATCCAGTTCATTCACAAGAAATATCCAATATTTGTTAATTACGAAAGCGATAAACTACACATGCCGTTAGTCTCAATCTAGTGTACTAAGAATTTTAAAATACATACAATGGTATACAAAAAATAGAACTTTATTTTTAATCAGTGAATCGTTGTAAATCTAAAGCACGAGGACTCATGGTAAAAGGATTACTTTCATCATCGTAAAGAAGTGTTTTTACTATGGAAGGATTCCCTTTTATTATGTGAAAAGATGCTTGATGTTTTATTAAAGGACCCAGATTAAAATTTTCTCTAATTTCTTCCAACGGTATGCAATATGTGATATATTGCATATTATATATCTGTATTTTAAGGAGTTATAGCCGTTGAAGCATTCAAATTATTCACAAAAAATTAAACGTACGTCTGTACGTGAAGAAGCCTACATGATATTGCGGGATTGGATTGTCCAGGGGATCCTGACGCCAGGTCAACAATTACGCGACAAAGAATTAGCGGAACAATTGGGAGTAAGCAGAACCCCTATTAGAGAAGCACTTTTAAGGCTTGAGGATGAGGGATTTGTCGAGACCAAACCGAGCCGTTCAACTATTGTTTCACCTATTCGATTCGAAGGGGTATTAAACATATATTCCCTTGTTTGGACACTGGAAAAGCTGGCTATGGAACAGGCTTTTGATTTCATTGAAGAAAGACACTTAATGGAGATGGAAGCCATCAATCATGAAGTGAAAAACGCAATCGACGAGGGAAATCAAATAGTGGCCGTCCAGAAAGATAATGACTTTCATTCCATTTACATCAATCTTTCAACAAATGACGAGTTGAAGCGGATTCTATCGGGACTCAAACAAAAACTTATACGAATGGAACTGTTTTATTTCAATCAGGTAAGTGATGTTCACTTTTCCGTTGATGAGCATGATCAAATCATACAGGCAATTAGGGGTGGAAGTCTCACTATGGTGCTTAAGGAGATAGAAAAGAATTGGAAAGAAAGTTACTTTAGAATTCAAGCCCATACGGAACGTGTAATAAGTGGGGAAGAAAAAAATGAATAATGATACTTTAGTTGCTATATCACCTTCAAGAAATAAAGGGATTGCACTGGTACTGACTGGCGCTGCGTTATGGGGAGTGTCAGGAACGGCAGCTCAATATCTATTTCAGCAGCAAGGTTTCAGTCCTGAGTGGCTTACTGTGGTACGCTTGTTGCTTTCTGGAATCATCTTATTGGGGTTCGCTTATAAGAATGAAAGGTTGAAAGTTTTTGAGATTTGGAAAACTAAAAATGATGCACTTCAAATTATCCTTTTTGCCATCCTGGGAATGCTCGCTGTTCAATACACATATTTTGCAGCAATTGAACATGGCAACGCAGCCACTGCCACTGTCCTTCAATACTTGGCCCCGGCACTGATCACTTGTTATTTAGCCATTCGTTCCAAACGTTTTCCAAGCATTACGGTGAGCGTAGCTGTGATCATAGCGATTTTAGGCACTTTTTTGCTTGTGACGGGAGGAAGCATCCGTACACTCTCCATTTCCGGGTGGGCAGTATTTTGGGGAGTAACATCAGCCTTTGCCTTGGCATTCTATACATTGCAGCCTTTTAAACTCCTTTCAAGATGGGGTTCAATGATTGTTGTGGGTTGGGGCATGTTGATTGGGGGCATATGCTTTAGCATGATCCACCCCCCATGGGCATTTGAAGGCAAATGGACGTTATCTTCATTTTCAGCGGTTTTATTCATCATCATTTTCGGTACGATCATTGCTTTTTATTTTTATTTGGAAAGTACAAAATTCATATCTGCTTCAGAGGTAAGTTTATTGGCTTCCGTTGAGCCATTATCCGCAACCTTAATATCCGTTTTCTGGTTGAATGTAACGTTCGGTTTTGCCGAGTGGCTCGGCACACTCTGCATTATAAGCACCATTACGATACTATCCATCGTAAAAAACAAGTAAGGTCATTGTAAACCGGGGAAAATCTGCAGTAGTTTATTTTTACTTGGCGATTAAACCATAGTCTACCCTGTAAGGGGATAGCTCGAATATTAACGAAAGCTTAATTAACATGAGTATATCCATACACTTCTTTAAAAAAGCAATTACACTGCATGTGAATTGCTTTTTTTGTATCGCTTGCCGAAGAAAAGGAATCCTCAGCAACAAATGGGACGAGGGCTGAGGTAGTTCAACAACTGGAAAAAGACCTATTTGAATTGTATAGGGATCCTGATTGAATGTTAAACCGACTCAACTAGAAAAGCGCGGTGGAGCGTATTACAGCGAAGCGGCCTGCAGTCTCATCAATTCGATTTACAATGATAAGCGGGATATTCAGCCAGTCAATACACGTAATAACGGAGCGATAGCGAGTATTCCAGATGAATCAGCAATTGAAATTAACTGTGTGATCACCAAAGAAGGGCCAAGACCAATCGCCATAGGCGACCTGCCTGTAGCAGTCCGGGGGTTGGTCCAGCAAATTAAATCATTTGAAAGAATAGCTGCTGAAGCGGCTGTCACAGGAGATTATCATAAAGCTTTGGTAGCGATGACGATAAACCCTTTGGTACCATCAGACACCATCGCCAAAAAAATGCTGGATGAAATGCTCGAAGCGCATAAAGAAGACCTGCCGCAATTTTTCAATGAAGTGAAATCATGAATTAATTCAATGAATACAGAATGGGAATATTAAATAGCAATTGGCTTTAAGACTAAAATAGATCACCCCTTGTCCGCTTTCAATCAGGGTGTGATCTATTTTATTGACCTGCAATTTATTCAAAACTTTTATCGATTAAGGCTGTTGTCGAGATGGTCTTACAATAAACTCATTAACGGTAACATCTAGAATCGTTTCCGCTATACGGGCAGGACTAATCGCAAAAGCATCGTATAATTCTTCGAACGGACCTTTTAAGTCTGTATCAGCAATAGTTTGAGTTAATTCTGTTGTGATAGCTCCTGGAGAAACAATCGACACCCGAACAATACTTCCAGCCACGGCCTCCTCTTGACGTAACGTTTCACTAATCATATTTACAGCTGCTTTCGTTGCGCTATAAACAGCTCCAATTAAATTTATTGTTTAATCAGGAGGCAGTAATGGCAAAAAAGCACAAAAGATAACTGTTTACCTTTTACAACGGATGACAAAGCCTCAAAGAAGGAAAAATCACCACAGAAAATTGAAAGATCTGGGTGGCTAGATATGTCTTAAGAAACCACCAAAATTAATTAGGCGATAGGGCAGGGGGAGGATAGTAACTTTAAAATTACATATCTCATATGTGTCGAATCTTTATGTGTACCCGGTATGAACTTCTGCTTGGCGGTACAATGCTATGGGAGTTGGGGTATAGATATACGCAGCCAGAAAGAAAAAGTAATTCGATGATCAAGTTGTTCACATGTGGATGATCGCAAAGTGTGCAATGAATGATATTCGATCTCTTAAACAAAGCAGAAATACAAAAAGAGCAACTCAGATTAAAGTTGCCCTTTCGATTTACTATTTATCTAACCTACGGTCTAATGTAAAAAGAATGGGTGACATGTAATTAAGATTGAGAAAGGGTTACCGTATATCTATATAATGTTGCAGAACCTTTGACGGGAAGAATTTGAGGGGCAATGGTCGTAAAGATACGATAATGGCAGGGGGCATAGTTAAATTCCGTTGTGCTTGCTTTAAACAGTTGTACATCGCTTTACCGCCAACTGAATTGGCAGAGTGAATAGTAATGCGATTAGCAAATAGTTTTTCTTTCACCATCATTTGAACAAGCATAGAACCATTCCTGGTTTTATTTAATAAATCATGGTCCAATGAGAGATGTTCAATATCAAAGTTTTGCAATAGCTCTAAACATTCGTCAATAGTCTCGACTAACACATAGCCATCGGGTGCTTTCCGATAGTCATCCAAAAAAACGCTGATTTTCTCCATTTCCTTCACTCCTTTGCTTATGCAAGTGTGACTAAGAAAAGTCAATTAAACCCAAGAAAATATATGGTTTTATCTTTTAAGTCTAACACAATAAGGTAATAAGGGGGCATATTCGACGTTTAATACTACTATACGACAGCCTTTTTTATCTATATAATGATCGTCGTGCTCTTCAACTAACGGATCTTTACTATAAGAAGGAACTATTACTGAGCAATCCCTTGTGAAATATAGTACAAAACATCCACTTATAAGTTAATGATTGTAATAATTTGGGTAAAAGGTAATATCTTGATTAAAAGGAGAAGTGATATGTTACATCCAGACGAGATTTACCTTATATTAAGGGACAAAACGCTGCTGTTGGAGTTAAAGGAACAAATTAATGACTATCATATTTCCTACTTATCAATGATTAATGAACAGCTTTCATTGATTGATAATGCTCTAAAAGTATGTAACATTGATTCCTTCACTATGTCAAAAGGATAAAGCCAACATTTACTTATATAGGGGATCAATTTTTTAACTATAATTAACCAACTTAGCGCCCTCTGAGAAAGGCGCTTTTTTTATTGGGCAAAGTAGTGTCAATTAATAGGCCAAGGTTAAAAAATCACTAAATTGATAATTTTAGAGGTGTAGTTCCATATTGGGTTAATCATATTGCAAGCGGAACTTTATTTTTCACCTACAGCATTGTGAGGCTGGTCATTTTTATTTGGATAAGCAGCAATTTTTGCATCTTCTCCAATGCTTTCAAGTGTAGCCGCAGCCATCTGCTCTCTAATGCGAATGATATGGGCATTCATTAGTTGCTTGGCTTTGTCCGCGTCCTTTAATGCGATGGAATAGTAGATTTCTTTATGTTCTTGAAGCGTTTCTTGAAAATGACCTGGTTTTGCGAAACGATGCCGTCTGGTGGCACGAATCGTATTTTTCATTTGGTCACTTAAAGTATGAACCAATCCAGCATATATGGAATTATTTGTGGCTTGTGCAATACTATGGTGAAAAAGCAGATCTGCTCGCAAGCCTAATTCTTCATCATGTTCCGAGCGTGCCATTTCTTCTAGAGCTTTAAGGATATTTTGTAAATCAAGAGAGTTTGCTCTCTGCGCAGCAAGAAAAGCACACTCCGTTTCAATTACTCGACGGACTTCAAGCATTTCATAGACCATGTTTTCCTCAGATTTGATGATTGAGGTGGATAGCTGTTCAATCAGTGATTTAACATCCGATTGTCTGATAAATGTTCCATCACCTGGTCTAATCTCAATGACTCCGTTTATCTCCAATACTCGAAGGGCTTCCCTGATTGATGTTCGACTCACTTTAAAAAGGTTGGATAATTCGCGTTCAGGCGGTAATTTATCTCCAGGTTTCAATTCACCGTTAATAAAAGATTCCTTAATTTGATTGAAGATGACTTCGTACACTTTGGGAGATTTAACTGGTATTGAATCCATTACTTTCTTCCCATCCTTCCATGACAACCCTAACAACTTACTGGTACGACTATTAGTGAAATCATTCTAACAAGCATTCATTTATGAAGCAAGGGGATAATCCCCAATTATAAAATTTAAATAAATAACTGTTCAAAAAATCTGATATTTTAATTGGTTAGACCAATATTGTAAAAATATTATGGTCTAGATTCAGTCAAATTACGTTCACATGGCTATTAAAGGTCATTTGGGTTTTTGTTATAAGGATGGAAAATTAACTATAAATATTGAGAATAAAGCATATTTTTATGGAGAAAAGTATAAAACGGATAATTGTTGAAAAAGTCAAAAAATTTAGTATAATGAAAATTGGTTAGACCAATTTTCCGATAAATGGAAGCGGTATCATATAAAGCCATTTAAGGAGGGGGAAACCATCTCTTGATACTCAGTTGAAGAATAGAAGAAGAAACTAAATATTGGTATAGGTACGACCAAAGTTTTTGATATGACAAAAACGGATGCTATAGCAGAAAGAAGGAGAATAGAATGGAAGCGGCTAGTGTAAATTTAATCAACGATTTAAAGCAAATCCTTTCGGAAAGTCAAGTAACGGAAAACCAGACAGTAAGAGAATTGCATGCCAGAGATGAATCCTATCATGCTGTAAGTCTTCCTGATATTGTTGTATTTCCGGAAACAGCACAGCAAGTAAGTGAAGTTGTGAAATTGGCAAATAAGTACAAAATCCCGATGGTTCCTTTTGGGTTGGGATCAAGCCTCGAGGGACATGTCATACCATACAACCATGGCATAACAATTGATTTTTCACTAATGAATAAAATCCTGGAAGTGCGTGAAAACGATTTTCTCGTAAAAGTTCAGCCTGGCGTAACGCGTTCGCAACTAAACAAAGAATTGAAAAAATACGGTTTGTTTTTTTCCGTTGACCCGGGAGCTGATGCTACTCTTGGCGGAATGGCGGCAACAAATGCCAGTGGAACGACATCAGTTAAATATGGTGTGATGCGTGATCAAGTCCGTGATCTTGAAGTGGTACTTGCAGATGGTTCGATTATACATACTGGCAATTTGGCCGCTAAATCGTCATCAGGCTACCATCTAAACGGCCTTTTTGTTGGATCAGAGGGAACGCTTGGCTGCTTTACGGAATTGACGTTAAGAGTTTACGGAATTCCTGAGCACGTTATGGCGGCAAGAGCATCATTTCCGACATTGACCCATGCGGTGGAAGCTGTTGTATCCATTTTGCAGTCAGGTGTTCCAATAGCAAGGGTGGAACTTGTCGATGAACCCTCAATGAAGCAGGTTAACCTTTATAGTGATACAAGCTATAACGAAGCGCCTACACTATTTTTGGAGTTTCATGGCAATGAAGCCGGGTTGAAGCAAGACATAGAGTTCACTAAGGAAATAGTAGCTGAACATAATTGTTTCGATATTGAATTTGAAACAGATAATGCTGCCAGGAACCGCCTATGGGAAGCTCGCCATAATCTTGCCTATGCTTATATTCATGGCAATCCTGGGAAAAAACTAATGGTGACTGATGTCTGCCTTCCGATTTCAGAGCTGTCCGGTGCCATTCACCACGCAAGGGAAGCTATTGATTTCCTTGGCCTTACCGGTGGGATCGTCGGCCATGTAGGCGACGGGAACTATCACGTACTTTTAATGATTGATAACAATAATCAAGAAGAGATTAAAAGAGCTGAACAGCTAAATGAACAAATTGTCCTGTATGCCCTAGAACGTAAGGGAACATGTACTGGCGAACATGGTGTTGGGGTCGGTAAACAAAAATATCAGGAAAAAGAACATTGGAACTCACTGTTTGTGATGGAAAAAATCAAATTAGCCCTTGATCCAAATAATTTATTAAATCCCAATAAAATATTAATGCTAGAAAGAGTGTGATGGAATGAAAGTATTAGAAGCATTAAGCGCAGTAGCAGGAAAATATTTTGCTGTTTGGGTTATCTTAATATCCGTCATTGCTTTTATTTTTCCTGAGCCATTTTTGGGATTGGGGGGATTCATTACAATATTGCTTGGCGTTGTCATGTTTGGAATGGGGCTCACTTTGAAAGCAGTTGATTTTAAAATCATCATTACTAAACCACTGCCCGTGATAATTGGAGTTTGCGCCCAGTTTATCATTATGCCATCTGTAGCATTCCTTCTTGCTAAACTCATGAATTTGCCAGCCGAATTAGCTGCAGGTCTGGTATTGCTTGGTTGTGTACCAGGCGGAACAGCCTCTAACGTGATGGTATATCTTGCAAAAGGGAATGTACCTTTATCGATAGCTATGACTTCGGTTTCAACTTTACTGGCTCCAATCATGACACCACTGCTTCTGCTTTTGCTGGCAGGACAATGGATGCCGGTTGATTTTTTTGATATGTTTAAGTCCATTGTACAAGTCATCCTTCTTCCGATTGTTTTAGGATTGGCCATTAAGCGGTTTTTCCCAGTAGCAGTTGAAAAAAGCTTGACTGTTTTACCACTTATTTCGGTAGCAGCCATCATAACTATTGTAAGCGCAGTAGTCTCAGGCAACGCAGCTAGCATTGCTGCTTCCGGGTTCCTTATTTTTACTGCCGTGATGCTTCATAACGGATTTGGGTTACTTTTTGGTTACTTAGCAGCAAAAGTGCTTGGACTTGATGAAGTCAATAGAAGAGCGATTTCGATTGAAGTGGGCATGCAGAACTCTGGGTTAGGTGTTGCGCTTGCTACTGCACATTTCGGCCCGCTGGCAGCACTTCCAAGCGTCCTGGCTGCTGCATGGCACAACATATCGGGACCAATTCTCGCGACTTACTGGTCAAAAAAACATGCTGGCGACAGTATAGAGGAACCGATAGTTCATCCGGTGGAGACCAAGCTTTAATTTATATGTAATTAAAAAAAAATCCTATGCTCCCAGCTGGGGTTTTTTTGTTATCTATAAATCCCAGCACTAAGTAAGGGTTTTAACCTTCCACTAACTGATTTTTACCAATTCGCTTAAACGCCTTTTGAAATATTGAAGCAGGTCATAAGAAATGTACGATATCGTAATTATAAGGAGTGTCTCAAATAGTTTTAAGAAAAGATTGTCAGATATATGATCCATTCTTAGTGCCGATATAATTAAATCAAAAATATCGATGAAGACTACATGAACAATGTATATACCCAGGGCTCTTCCTCCTACTTTAGTAATGAACAAATCCTTCCCCAATGTTTTATTATTTAATGCAAATAAAAAAAGAAATGCAGTTAAAAAGATAGTAGAAATAAAATACTCCCCATGACTTCCCGATAATATCTTTTCTAATAAGTATCCTTCTACCACTTGGATAGTAAAGAAGATAAAAATTAAAGATAAATTGGTTTTGGCTGTTATTGCTCCCGACTTTTTAAAGAATTTATCATCCGCAAAGAAGAATCCCAAAGTTATATAAAAAAGACCAATGAATAAAGCATCCCGTGTACTCAGAGGAAGATCATAGAACACCGAATACGATTGTCCGAAAAGACCTAACAAGTTGAATATTAAGCTAAGGGGTAAAAGAAGCCTTGCTTTTTTTAACTTAAAAAAACCGAATAGAATGATAACACTCCAAATTAATGCGGTTAAAAACCACAATTGGTATCCGCTAGTCCCAGTTCCGTAATATAAAAGGTCAAGAAAAGAAAAATGATTAATGTATTGCGCAAATTCCTTTGGTACATCGGCAGCATCTTTATAAAGAATTAGAACATCATACATCATATAAAAGAAGAGCCAGCACAAATACAGTTTCAAGATTTTTATAATATACCTTTTAAAATAATCAAAGGAATCCCTTTTATGGATCATCTTTTGACCGAACAAATAACCAGATGCAGTAAAGAAGAATGGCACCGCAAACCTTGAGAGGTTATCGAGAATAAATAGACCAATTTGGCTATCCCTAGGGAATACATGAATGACTACAACAGAAAATATGGCAAAAAATTTAATAAAGTCAATCGCGTTATTTCTTTCCATTTGTTCACCCTTTTCATAACACTTTTACTATCATTGGTTATTCCCTATATTATGTACACCAAAGAAAAATTTATTTTTCTCTTTCTGATTCCAATTACAAGATACTGTAAGACTTAATTAATGAACAGCTAATCGTTCAGGAGGGTGGTCTGTTTATAGTAGTAGCTTCACTATACAGATAGTAATCATTTGAATGCCTATGTTCTTGTTAATCTGGCCCTTACAGAAGAAACCCCTGTAATCAAGCCTTTTGACTAAGGGAAATGGGAGACTTTCTGATTGCAACTTGCAAATTGATATTTAATTATCATTGCTTGGAGCACTGCACACATGCTGGAGCATAAGTCCTGCTGATATATTAAAAACATTTAATTTTTGCTGCTCTAAAAGAATGCTTAATAGTTTTGGTAAGACAATGTGATGAAGGGGGAGGAGGCGTTCTTATTTTCTACTTTCTCTATTAACTTGCTCCCATATTAAATTCACTAATTCTTTGCGTCTCATTCCTGAATTTTCAAGTAATTTAAACATTAATTCATCCTATTTAAAGCACCAATGCGACGTAGCTGTGTCTGTGTATTAATCATGATTGATGACCTGATTTTATACAAAACAGCTTACATTGGACGATGTGAGTCCATCTAATTCCAATTTAATATAAACATGGTAAGTACAAGCAATTTTATGCATATAAAATTCGCATATATCAATAATAAAAAGGAACTTTTTAACTTTGGAAGGAGATGGTTTTATGAAAAAATTATTGTTGATGGGATTTATTTTATTATTTCCTCTAAACATGGTGGCCGGAACAACTAGCGCATACGCTAAGCCACAGGAACAACGTATTAGCCAATCTGAGGTAAACTTCGAAAATGAATTCAGGAGACTTTGGATTGATCATGTATTATGGACAAGTAATTATATAACAAGTGCAACCACCGCTGGAGCGGAGGATCAAACACAGGTACTGGCTAGACTTCTAAAGAATCAGGAGGATATTGGTAATGCTGTAAAGCCAGTATACGGAGAGAAAGCTGGTAACAAACTTACGGATCTGCTTAAGGAGCATATTGTAATTGCGGGAAAGATTGTAGATGCGGCTAAAAGCGGAAATGATGCCTTGGTGAAACAGCTAAACAAAGAATGGTATAGAAATGCTGATGAAATAGCAGCTTTCCTTAGCGGTGCCAACCCCTATTTAAAAAATGAGGATCTAAAAAATTTGCTGTATATGCATCTGAAATTTGTGACAAATGATTTAACTGCAAGCTTAGCAAAAGAATGGAACGCTAGAATCATTGCAATTGACGAAGGGGTCACACATATAATCTTAATGGCAGATACTATCTCTGCGGGAGTTATAAAGCAGTTTCCGGATAAATTTAAATAATAATCTTAAGAATCCTCCAGCATTCTGTTGGAGGATTCTTTCATGTTGAGAGAGGAATTGATTATGTTTATATAACTGGTTCAATCAAATGCGCGCTGGTTGCGTAACTGCATTATTACACTGAACTGCACCGTTACTTTAAGAACATTCCTTCACAACCTCTTTTATAAAAGAGATTTCTTTAGCATCATGCCAGAGCATTATGAACGCTTTAATGACAACTGAAGAAAGGTAAATTTCACTTTTCGAATTATTAAGGGTATGGGGATATTTCTCATTAGTTAAAAATCAGTGGAGTAGAAGCTAAAACAAATAATAAAGTAGAGTGATTAACGACACAAAAGTGTTGTTTTTCATTCGATTAACAAAAATACAAATTTAATCCAAAGACAGCAGGTTTGTGTTTGTGTCACTAAATTAATAAACACAAATCTACTGTCTTTTTAATTTTTTGACATTATGACTCCACTAGTGTGTAACCAAAACCACCACGTTCAGTAAATCGGAAAAAGCCCACAACATTTAGGTTAGGGCTCTTCTTGCTCCTATTTAATGACTTTGGCAGCTAGTTGGCGATTTTTGTGACTACTAATGATGGATACCTATATGTTATATTGGCAGATGCAGTAATAACTCTAATACTTAGCCTATCGTTTGCGGATAATTGAAGTTGGATTGTTCTTCCTATCGTGTTTCTAGTTTCAACTTGCGATGGTTGCCCGCCTGGACCCCCTGTAATTCGATTAAAGGATTCAAAAGTACTTTCAAGAACTGGGGTTGTGTCATTGATGAATAACCTGAACTGCACTTCGGTATTAAACGTTAAGTTAGAAGCATTAATTAGTCTAGCTGTTAAATCCATGCTAATCTCATATACCCCAGCAGTCAGAACCTCAATATCAGTATAAGGTCCAAGACCAGGAGGAAAAGGAGCTGTTCCTAATAACGGCCCAGGAGTTGTGAAAACAACCTTCTGCCCCAGAGTAGGGGGATTTACCGTAGACACTGTGACAAAATTTCCAGACGGATCGTACAGTGATCCATAAGCCAAAGCACCCCCTGGGCCTGGAGGTCCTGGAGGTCCTGGAAGTCCTTGAAACCCTTGAGGTCCTGGAGGTCCTTGAGGTCCTCGAGGACCTTGTTCACAATCCTTACATTTTTTATGATCGTTTTTATTGACGAAATCATCTTTTTTATTAAAGAAATCATCTTTTTTACACTTATAGGTCGTGTCAACAAATCTACGACCTTGAATTGGAATATCTATTTTACTCACCCTTTTTCTCATTGTTCACTTTCCGAAAAGTCGAGCAATGAAGCTTTTTTTCTGTTTTTTCTGTTTCTGCTTTAATAGTTTCTATTTCCTCTTTAGCAGAGGATACAAGGGGTCCTATACGTAGTTTTACAGTAAGTGACGGAGATCTATAAGAAACACTTCCACTCACATTTTGAATAAACACAAACACTTTTTCTCCTGCATTTAATTCCACTTGGACGGTCTTACCTATAGTGTTAAACCATGAAGGTTCTCCAGTTTGACATGTCAATCCTGTTACGATTTCGAAAGAGGAACCTGAAATGGGCCCTATGACACTTCATTTAATCGTGAATAATGAAGTTTCAAGTTCATTAGTAACACAAGGTCGGCACTTATTTCATAGACACCACTTAGAGAGACAGTGATCTCATTTGTTTCCGGATTCGGGATTGTATTTAAACTGAATCCTCGGAAATCAAAATCTTATGACAAAATTCCCAGACGGATTTGTACAATGATTAAGCCAAAGCACCCCCTGGTTCTTGAGGTCCTGTTTTCCGCAGTGTGATTCTTTGCAACAATTATTATCGTAATCGGCCAAGTTAATCACTCCCTTTCTACACTATATATGCCGATATAAAAAAAGGCTTGGATTTTTAAGTTTGTTTTTTTAAAAATAAGGATCTATTTAAAGTTATATTGAATGGGTACAATTAAGAATGATAGCTGAATATCGTTTGGGCAAGTTATTTTAAAGAAGAAGCTGGAATATCGATTTATCAACGTTATGTATATACTGAACATAAAAAACCTATAAATGTGCTTGTTGAAACACCATGAAAATTAACTTCAGGGGAAAAAAGCAATACAGAAGAAGACGCAGTTCATTTGTAAAAGGGGAGAGCGCCTTATATATGGAATCGGATTGGTTAACTGAATTAAGAAGCCTCCGGTTCTGCCAATGTAACCGTGTAGCTTAAACTTACAAGTCTTCCAAGCGAATTCCGAACAATGGATTGTTGCAACTGAGAAATATGATTTTCGTAAAAGAAAGTATTGTCGAATCCCGTTGCGTGTGGAAAATCATGGATTTCTAAATCTGAATCACCCTGGGGTATATTTGAAAAGTTTAGATTCATGAATAGGATATTTGTAAAGATTTGTGAATTATTTCGGGAATAAGGAAATGAATCAAATAATAAACGGTTCAACAAGGATATTTATCAATTAGATAATAATTTTAAAAAGAAAGACTTGACAGGAATTTAGAATTAATCATAAAAGGAAAATAGAGAAGCTAAAACATTCGTAAAAATGATTTTCCGTATGGATGTCTATATATCAGGGGTAGACGTTGTTAAAAATGTTTAATAGATGAGGGGCGGTAGTCATGGTTGACTAATGACACAAAAGGGTGGACTTTGAAATTCCTTTTCTCTTAATGAAATTTAAATTAAAGACAATACTTTAGTGTCATTGAGAAGTCGACACAAAAGTGTTGTCTTTGTTTATTGTTGACACAAAAGTGTTGCCTTTGAGGATTGATGAAGAAAGCAAAGTTGTAATCGAGCATGCAAGCATTACTCGTGCTATTGAATTTGCAATTGAACAACCATCAGATTTTGTGATTATTGAAATGATTATTCGTCAAAACTTCTAAAATTTCGGAAGTTTTGTGTAGAAATTATTTTTTGGTTAAAAATCACCACCGAAATTTATGATCACCTTCATCTGATTGTTTCTAACAGTTAGGTGTGTTGAAAATGAATAATAATTATTTGAATAATTTGATTTTAAAGTTAATTCATACCATTTTTTGATATATAATGAAGTTGTTCGACTTTTATTTATCAATTTTTTCTAAAAAGAATGGAGTGGCTTAATGAAACTACATAGTTTACGTATTCAGGGGTTGAGAAAACATTTTGATATTACGATTAAATTCGGCTCTAGTACATTTTTAATTGGAGCAAACAATATTGGAAAAAGTACTGTTTTCAAAGCATTAGAATATCTTTTAACAGATATAAAAAAAATTGATGCAGACGATGAGTTCTTTAGTATCCTTAATTCCGAAAACACCAGTAATGTAAGATTGAGCGACAAAATAATTTTAACTGCTGAATTTAGGGATTGTCCCGAAGAATCAAGGGAATGGCGAGGTCTTAAAGGGAGAGTATTTAGATATGATAATTCGAATTGCCCAGATGAGACGGGGTATAGGATATATTATAGAAAAACGTTTGAAAAAGGTTTGAATGTCAAAATTGAAATGAAACAAGTAAAAAGGGTTTTAAAAGACTGTTTTGCGACCTGTAGGACGTTGGACCAATATATTGAGAATGGATTGAGTGAAGAACTAGTTGACGAGACATTTGACGGTGTAAATAGGGGACGAAACTTAAACGCAACACAAAGAACTTTAATAGAATCTTTTGAAGAATTATATGATCTAATTGAGACTGGAGAAGAAGAATGGTTTACAAACCCAGGTGGTATCCCAGGGGTTGTTCTATCCCGATTACCTAATTTCTTATTGATTCCTGCTCAAGATAAAATTGATGAATTATCTGGTACCAGTGGAGCATTAACTAAAACATTAAATAGTTTGTTTGAGGAAGTTAGAAATGCCTCATCCCATTTTCAAGAGGCGCAAAGACATCTTGCTTTACTTGAACTAGAATTAGACCCTGGAGATGAGACAAAAGAATTCGGTAGAATGATGAATGAATTAAATAACATTTTAGACGGAGTGTTCCCTAATACTAAATTACACGCTGCAGCTAACCTTTCAGATGCTAATAAAAGTATTAGACCGGTTTTTGATGTTAGAATGAGTAACTGTAATCCCTGCCTTTATGCTCTTTCATATATAATATGAAGAATGAGTGTGGAGGGGCTTTCTCAAGCTATATCCGTTGACAATCAGAAACAAAAAAAGAAACATCTGTGATTTCTTCGAACTGGATTTAAAAAAGGATCAAGAGATAATAGAATCCCTTTATTATTATTTATCAACAAATTTGCAAGACAGTCATAAGTTTGCAGTTTTTATAATAAATATATACTTATCAATAATTCTTTTTGAGAGATATAGATTAATCTTTAACTCTTTCAGGAGTAACCTCGAAAAAGAGCAATACACAGACCTAAATGAAGTCCTTAACGAAAAGATTAATATACTATTTATTTTAAATAAAAGAGAAGCACACTTTATAGGCAAATATAAGATAGTTTTATAAACACCAAAGAAATTATTTCTGAGCCAAAACTAGCTTTTGTTATGATTACAAATATTTTCAAATAAAGTAAATATTTTCAATTATTAATTTTTGAGTTATAATTGTTTACGTTAACCAAGTTATGAGGGGGTTCTGGTGTGACTGAGGAAAAGTATGAATTAGAAATAATCCCTAAAGCTGAATTACAACTAGACCCAAATCACGAAATTATAGAAGAATCCGGGGTAAAAAATTATTTAAGCAGAATTAGGCCTGCATGGCATGCAAAGCAATTGGTTCAACGGACAATGAGAATTTTACCCGTAGACCCTAGCAGCGCGTGTCAGAGAATCTTTAATGCAAGTATTCATGATCTGCGGGAAAAAATAATCATGGCAGGTATAGATATTGCTCAGGAAGCTGCAAGAAATAATAAATTACCCAACATCTCTAGTGACGAAGATATCCTGGAAAGGTACGATACAGGAAAACTAATAACATTAGCTTACAGAATGGGTTTATTGTCCAGGCCTGAATATCGTCGAATCTGCAGAGTATATGACATACGTAAGGATCTTGAACACGAGGATGATGAATATGAAGCAGGAGTGGAAGATGTAGTTTACATTTTTAAAACTTGTATCGATGTAATTCTTGCTAATGATCCTGTCCAAATTATTAAACTAACGGAGATCAAATCCATTGTCGAGTCGCCTAATCCAGTTACAATTGACCGCGCAGTAATTGAAGATTATAAGCAGGCTCCAGATCCAAGACAAACAGAAATTTATCAATTTTTAATAAGTACTTCACTCGATAGTAAACATGCCGATATAGTAAGACAAAATTGCTACAATGCATTAGGAAGTATAAGAGCATTTACCAATCGAAATACCACTTTAGAAGCTGCGCAACACTTTGTTGAAAAAAGATTAGGTAGAAGGCCACCATTGCTAAGTGAAATGAGAGTGGCTAATGTATCTGGCATACTTCCTTATTTAAGAACAGCACATGTAAATGGCTTTTACAAAAGCTATTTAGAAAGACTTGAGTCCACCGGTTATCATTGGGATAATAACGATAAACATGGTGAACTGTTGAGGGATTTAAAAGAAGTTAGTGGAACTATCCATTGTAGTGAGGAAATTATTAAAGATGATATCATTGAATGGCTAATTATGTGCTATTTAGGTGAACCTGGAGGTTATGGATACCACGGAAGACACAGACCTGTTTTTTATAGCAATTCTGGAGCTCCGTTAGCTTTTGAAATTATTCAAGAAGATTCGAATATAACATTACAAGATATCAATAGGATTAAAGGCAAAAGTCATGAAATAAAAAAACAGATATCTAATAAATACGTAATGAGAAGGTTTCAAGAAATATTGGATATATATTCTTAATTAGTGTAGATATTAATATCATAGTTCAAACCAACTACAAATCGTAGTTGGTTTTTTATTTTGGATAAAAATCATATTTCAGCAGAGTGAAATGAAAGTCAGGTGTCGGTAGACATTAAAGGAAAGAATCATTTTTATTAAACATTTTTCTAGTTTACATAATATATATTATAGGAAGTTGTATTTTTAATGTTTATTTTGTCTCATATCTTAAGAATACTTAACTTAGTGAGACGAGATGCAGATTTTTTATATTTAATCATTGCCATTATTTATCTATAATTTTTTTATTAATTAGTCATTGTTAACTTATACTTTAAAACGTAAATAAATATTGTTCCAATTAAAATGATTGATCTTCAATTAAAAATTCGGTTTAAATTCGCAATAAGATTTGGATTTAAGCTAATTTCACATCAGTTACGGTCATTAAAGTTTTCTTGATTTATATATTGAATTTTAATTTATCTGCTAATTGTTAACATATTTCGTTTTCAGTCATTTTTATGCTATAAATCGGATTATTCAATTAGTATTTATCATCCTTAGTCATTTCACTCTAAGGATCTCTAATTGCTTGGTTGTGGTAATTAAATCTATTTTATTATTTTCCTTCATGTATAAAACTGAACTTTTCCCCTTTTTCCATCCATTCGCTTTAAGGGCCATTGCATATCCAAATGGAATGCGGTCTTCTTCAGAAGCCCTTGACCATTCATATCTATTCCCTTGTTCATTTAACTGAACCAATTCAGCATTTTTAGGTACAGGGAATTCATTTAAATCTTCTGTAGCTGTGTATAAAGATATAGAAATTGAGTAATAAATGATTGCCCCTCCTATTAAAAAAGCAGCTAGGGTAAATGCACAACTAATCTTTTTCTTCATATTGCTCCCTCCTTTCCTAAAGACCTATTATCGTCATCTAATAATTCTGCAGTAATCTAAATACCCTTGATTTATTTACATATTTTTCATTTTTATTATTCTTATATATAAATTAAATGGATAAATGAAAAAAATCACGGGTTAACACTCAATAAAAATTATATAAATATAATTTATCTCAATGACAATTCAATAGGTTTTTTATCATGAAAGTTCCGCTTTCTACCTGAAATTGATGATAGATCCTCCATTTGGCCACATAATCTCCTATAAGCTTTCTTAATTAACCCCATAGCAGCCTATAGCATGAATAACCTTTAAAAAATGTTTTAAACTTAATGATGCTCAATCCGCCATCGAGTTTTGATGTACAATAACAAGCATTGACCGCTTTCATATGTGCAGCAAACATGCAGTGAATCAATAGGAAGCTCCCAAGGGTTATAAGGCAAATCAAATTTGTTTAGAGCCACACCTACTTTCAGCAATCAGTTCTTGTTTCTCATGAGTGAAATAAAATCGTAAAAGTCGATTTTGCATTTCATATAAAAAGGTTTAAAAGTTTCAGGAATTAAATATGCCAGAAGAAATTAGAATGGTTTTAAGATCTCAAGCTTTATTTGATTTAGCTGAATAAAAATGTTATGTAAACACTCACGAAATGTTAATTACCTTTTTCTTTGGTTTTTTACTTGTGAAAGTCTTTATTAAGAAGTTGCTTAAAGTTAGTTAGCAAGTAATTGATCGGCTATGTAGCTTTTTTCTATTGAATTGGCCTTTCTCGTTAGAGTTATAAATCATTCTTCTGTTATAAATAACGGTCATGCATTTTTGAAAAAGTCTATTCTTGACCACCTATGGAACTTTATGTTTAATAGATAAAAAAAGGAACACGAAATCACTATTGATCGCATGTTCCAGTTAGGTTATTTATGTTCGAATGGATTCGATACGGCTTTGGATGAATTCGAACGAGTTTTTTGCTTCTTGGACGATTTGTTTGATCAGTTCATTGACGGTCAATATTTCTTTTATGAGTCCTACGGATTGACCGCATGACCAGATGCCTCCGTCTAAATTTCCTTCAAAGTAAACTTCCTTGCTTCTTTGTCCCGTAATTAGCGGAATCAATTCCTCTATAGTGGCACCTTCATTTTCAAGTTTGTCCACTTCTTTACTGACGGCATTTAATGCTACACGCGAAGGACTGCCTATATTCCGTTGGATGACGACCGTATCCGTTTCATTGGCCGATACCATCCACTGCTTCACGTTTTCATGAATCGGTGCTTCTTGCGTTGCCATAAAGCGAGTCCCCATGACGATACCTTCAGCACCGAGTGATAAGGCGCTGATAAGGCCCCTCCCATCCGAAAATCCCCCTCCAGCTATTACTGGTATATTTACAGAGTCAACGGCTCTAGGGAGCATGACAAGCGTTCCTACATCCCCCATGCCTGGATGTCCGCCTGTTTCATTCCCGACAATAATAATGGCATCGACTCCTAATTTCTCTGCAGACACAGCGTTTTTGACGTTCGCTACCTTATGTAACACGGTAAAGTCGTGCTCTTTAAGTCTGGGCATTAAACTTTCTGGGCTTCGGCCACTCGTTTCAACAATTTTCACATCTTCCTCAATTAAAATATCGATGAACTCATCATTCGGGGTTGCCGTTTGACTTGGAAATAGGTTCAGGTTGACAGCAAAGGGTTTCTTGGTCAAAGTTTTCACTTTGCGTATTTCATCACGGAGACCCTCTGGTGTCACCTGTGTTTTCGAAGTGATGATACCAAGTCCCCCCGCTTCTGAAACAGCGGCTGCGAGCGGGGCTCGGCCAACTTGAAACATCCCGCCGCAAATAATCGGATATTCAATCCCCAATAATTCAGTCATTCTCGTTTTCATTTGCCATACCCCTTTCATTTTTAAAGGATTTCTATAAGTTTGCTTTTCTTACATAATGTACACACGCATGTCTATATACCATACTTATGGAGCCGCTTGTAAAATGTACTTCTTGGTATATCCATCAGCTTTGCTGCAGAAGTGACATTTCCTCTTGATTTTTGTAATGCCTCTATCATTAGATCCCGTTGAATTTTTTCACGGATCGTCAGTTCATTTCCCTTGATTCCTTTTTTACCACCAGGTTCCTCCCATGCAGGGAACTCATCATGCTGTGTAACCGGCTGTGAATGCATGGAATTCAACACTTTAACATAATCCAGAGGTCCTTCTGCTAGTAAGATGGTCAATCGCTGAAGTACATTCTGCAATTCTCTAATATTGCCTGGCCAATTGTACTCCTTTAAACGATTCAATAATTCTTCCGTTAATGGAATATTCCAACTATTCTTCGAACACAAGTAGTTGACCAGATAAGGAATATCTTCAATCCTTTCCCTTAAGGGAGGTACATGAATGGGGTAAACGTTCAACCGATAGTATAAATCCTTCCGAAATGAACCTTCATTGACAAGCTCTTCAAGATTACGGTGTGTTGCAGTGATAATGCGAATATCCAATGATATGCTTTTTGTGCCGCCGATCGGAACGATTTTTCTTTCCTGAAGAACACGCAGTAAGGCAACTTGCATCGCTTGAGGGATTTCACCGATTTCATCGAGAAAAATGGTTCCTCCATTTGCCTGCTCGAACTTCCCTTTGTGACCTTGCCGTTTAGCCCCTGTAAAAGCGCCATCAACATACCCGAATAATTCACTTTCCATTAAATCTTTAGGTATGGCTCCGCAATTTATCGTGACGAACGGTCCTTTTTTGCGCATGCCATTTTCATGAATAGCCATGGCAATAAGCTCTTTCCCGACACCTGTTTCACCGGATATATACACATTTGCTTCTGTCGGTGCAACAAGCTTCACTTTACGTAATGTGTTATGAAAGGATTCACTAATCCCCCTTTCCCCTTCGAAGGCAAATCTTTCTAAAGGCATTGAAGCAGGAAAAAGCCTATTGGCTTCACGACCATGATTCTCCGATAAGAATAAACACTTACCGGAAATCCTATTATCCTCTTTGGATAGAAGCGGATTTTCCTTTACGATTCGATATCCATGATTTAACAGATCGGCCAACGCCATACCAATGGATTGAGGAATTTTTTTGCGAACCTGTTTACTGGCGGAGATTATCATTTGTTTATGATTACATACGATAAAAGGCAAATCTGGATAGGTTTCTGCAAGTTCTATCGAGTGCTGGGTCAGTGCCAGCTCCTTTTTATAGGAACGCATTCCCATTTCCTGTTCGATCGTATACGCCAAATTGGCTACCATCCCCAGCATGGAGGGATGGAAATATTCTACTGGACATGATATATCCAAAACTCCCAATATCTTACCGTCTTCATTTAATATGGGCATCGCAGAGCAACTCCATTTGTGCGAGGCAATCGAATAGTGCTCGGTACCTTGGATCATTACGGCTTCACCCGTTTTCAAAGCTGTTCCAATTGCGTTCGTTCCGACCTCACCCTCCGTCCAGCATACGCCCTCCACAAAATTTATTTTTCCTGCCTCATCGAGGATTTTCTCGTTTCCGGAAAGTGAAAGGACATACCCATCCGGATCGACCAATAAAGCCATCATTCCAGATTCTTTTATCGATTGATTCATCCTGGATAATTGGGGTGATGCCACTTCTAATAGGAAGGAGTTTTTTTCTCTTTGAATGTCCAATAATTCATTCGTCAAAATATGTTTGCCTTTATTAAGGTATGGGTTGACTTGATCTTTTTTGCAGCGATACCAGGATTCCATTATTCGCTTGTTCAGACGATTTGAATCGAGAACCCCTTCACTGACAAAGCGTTCCCATGTACGTAGATAACAACTGGTGGATAGCATATAATCCTCCTCTAATCATTTGGTTTGAACCTTCATTTGACCAGTCAATCTAGAGGAAAAATACCATGGAGTAATAAAATAGGATGTTATTCGAGGTCTTTTTAATTATAGTAGATTATGTATTCGCTTACAATATATAGATTGAGTTTACAAAAAAGCATCATGTGATCATTCACATGATGCTTCTCCATTTAAACAATAAAGTTTATGAAAAAATAACTCCTCCATCAATCATGATGGATTGACCTGTCATATAATCCGAATCCGGTGAAGCAAGGTAAGAGACGAATTTCGCCACATCTTCTGGGGTTTCGGAGCGTCCTAAGGTTATGGAATCTATAAACTTTTTAAATGTTTCCCCTTTAGCAAGATTCATATATTGACCCATTTTTTCATCGATTAAATCCCACATTTGCGTCCCGACTATTCCTGGACAGTAGGCATTCACCGTAATGCCAAACTGGGCCAATTCCTGTGCAGCCGCTTGTGTTATTCCTCTTACGGCAAATTTCGTGGCCGAGTATGTACCTAGTAAGCTAAATCCTTTATAACTGGCGATGCTGGCAGCACTTATGATTTTCCCGCCTTCTTGCTTTTTCATTTGTTCTGCCGCGGCTTGCAGGCAAAAGAGGACACCATTTACATTTATTTTGAAAATCTGTTCAAGATCTTCTTGAGTTACTTCCAATAGAGGCTTTATTTGTGCAATTCCTGCATTTGAAACCATAACATCCAGTTGTCCAAAACGTTCCACAATTTGATTCACCATTTCGAATACTTCCCGCCTATTGCTTACATCCGCTTTAACGGCAAAGCTTTCACGTCCAAGTTCCCTAATCTCCTTCACGACCGATTCAGCCGTATCCAGATTGACGTCATTAATGACCACATTCAATCCATCTTGAGCTAATCTTAAAGCAATGGCACGTCCGATACCACGACCTGCACCAGTGACTATCGCCGTCCGTTGACCGCTAGCCATACAAATTCCCCCTTCAGTTTTAGCAATGCACAGCTTGACCTACAACATTTAAAAGAGCTTCATGTATGGATTCCGACAAGGTTGGATGCGCCGCCACTAAATCTTCCATCATATCTGCCGTTATTTCTGCATGCAGCATGATCGTTCCTTGTCCAATCAATTCTGTTGCATGCTGACCAACAATGGAAAAACCTAGAATTTCATTATATTGTGGATTCACTAGGACTTTGACCTTTCCTACCGGTTTATTAGAAAGGACAGCTTTCCCATTTGCCGAAAAAGCGAATTCACCTACTTTTATTTCACCATATTTTTGACGCGCTTCTTTTTCGGTCAAGCCTACACTGGCAATCTCGGGGGAGGTATAAATGCAGCGAGGGATTGCCCGGTAATTCACTTGTGCAAATTGACCGCAGGCATTCAGGGCCGCCACACGCCCTTCATGAAAAGCTACATGGGCAAGTTGGATGCCCCCTATCACATCACCGCAGGCATAAATCGATGGATTGCTTGTTTGCATTCGATCATCCACCGAGATGCCAAGTCGGGAAAAATCAATATCGTTTTCCTCTAAGCCTATTCCGTTCACTCTTGGTCTTCTCCCTATAGATACGAGTACGTAATCAGCTTGCATTTCTTCCAATTTGCCATCGCTATTCTCTAAATATACCGTTTTACTGCTTGCGTTGATGTTTTTGACAGCTGTGGAGGTATGGACCGTAACGCCTTGGTTTTTCAATTCTTCATGCAGTATGCTCGTGATATCCTCATCTTCCCCTGGAAGCAGCTTTTCCCCCATTTCGATAACGGTAACATCGGTGCCCATCCTGCTATAAATGCTGGCAAATTCACATCCGATGACGCCCCCTCCGACAATTAGCAGGGAATCGGGAATGGCAGGAAGTGACATGGCATGACCACTGTGAATGATCCATTCACCATCAAACGGCGCAAAAGGTAGTGGAATCGGTTCAGAACCCGTTGAAATGATGATCTTACTTGCATCAATCACTTCATTTTTATTTCCGTTCTCGATCCGCAGTCGATTGCTTGAAAGGATAGAAGCTCTGCCCTGTATAACTTTTATTTTATTCTTACCCATTAAATATCGAATGCCGTTCACTAGTTTAAAGATGACCTCTCTTTTTCGTTCCTGTACGGTATCCCAATCGACTTCAATCAAATGGGGGGAAAGGCGAATTCCCATTTGCCCGGCATTTTTCACCAAGTCATACGTATCGGCACTTTTCAATAATGATTTCGTTGGCATGCAGCCTTCGTTTAAACAGGTTCCGCCCAATGGCCCATCGACTACCAATATGACCTCCTTATCCTGCTGGGCAGCAGTGATTGCCGCTACATACCCTGCAGGACCACCGCCTATAATAACTATACGATTCAAGGCTTTCCCTCCTTTTCTATAAAATAACGGTGATCGGCTCTTCTAAATACCGTTTTAGTGTTTGTAAAAAGGCAGCAGCGGGTGCTCCGTCCAGTACACGGTGATCAAAAGTTAAACTGAGTGGCAAGATCGTTCTCCTCTCCAATTCTTCACCAATATAAAGCGGGGTATCGTAAGCAGAGCCAATTCCAAGTATCCCCGTTTCCGGAGTATTGAGAATGGGTGTAAAATGCTCAACGCCAAATGCCCCGAGGTTACTGATTGTAAAAGTGGACCCTTGCATGTCTTCAATTGGCAATTGACCGTCACGTGCACACCGGGCCAACTCCTTCCCCTTATTCGATAACTGTCTTAGGGTACAATTTTCGGCATTTCTTATGACGGGAACCACTAGTCCATTCTCCAATGCCACCGCTAATCCAAGATGGATATGCTCATACAAAATGATGTTATCTTCAATATAGGCACTATTCATTTTAGGGTGCTCTTTAAGTGAAAGCACGACAGCCTTGGCAACAAAGTCCGTTATAGTCAATTTAGTTGAGTCATGTTTTTGCAGCGTTTCTGTAGCCTGTTTTTGCAAAATGACTAGATCAGTGACATCAACTTTCATCGTTAGCGTTAATTGGGCACTGCTTTGCAAACTCTCTTTCATACGTTTGGCAATGATGTTCCTCATTCCCATAACAGGAATCTGCTGCTGACTCTCTAAAGCAGGTTGGGGCGGAACTATTCTTTTTTCTGTATTTACCGGGATGGAATCTCTTTTCTCAATTACTTTCTGGACATCTTCTTTAGTGATTCTTCCTCCTGGCCCGGTGCCTTGAATCTTCTCAATGTCAAGATTCGCTGCCTGTGCCATTTTTCGTGCAACCGGAGTGATCATCAATCGATCTCCCATGGGCAAAGTGGGGGACTCTTTTGTTTTCGGCTTTTCTTGTTCATCAATTTTCAACTGGGTCTCTACAGCAACAGGTTCATCGATCTTTATTTTTTCATTCGGATCTCCGATATGACAGATAACGGTTCCTGGAGGTACTCCTTGTCCTTCTTGAACAGCTATATTCAGAATCGTACCTTCCGCTGGAGATTCAATATCCATTTCTATTTTCTCTGAATTGATGCTGGCTATTGCTTCACCTTTTTCGACTGGATCCCCAACAGCCTTACTCCATAACGAAACAGTGCCTTCTTTCATTGCCATGCCCAATTTCGGCATTACCACTTCGACAGCCATATCTTATTTCTCCCTTCAGAATGGTTTGTTTGTCCATCATTGGTTTTGTTGCTCCAACTTTTGCAGTTCAATGCGAAGAAGCTGGAGCATGCATCTGGATTTATTTACACTCCTAGAATGGAAGGTTCCCCTAATAATTCTGAAACGGCTTGTATCACTTTTTCTGATGTAGGAAGGTAAATATCTTCAAGCGGTGGAGAAAAAGGGACAGGTGTATGTGGTGCCGTAATCCTCTTAATTGGCGCATCGAGCGTATCAAACCCCTTATCCGCTACCAGTGCGGCAATATCCGTTGCGACGCTGCATCTTGGGTTCGCTTCATCGATCACGATCAAACGATTTGTTTTTGCCACAGAGGAGAGAATCGATTCTTCATCCAGTGGTGACAAGCTCCGCGGATCGACAATCTCAACTTCAATGCCTTTAGCTGTGAGTTTTTCAGCAGCCTCCATCGCGGTGTGAACTTGTTTACCGATGGCAACGATTGTCAAATCCGAGCCTTTCCTTTTCATTTCAGCTTTACCGATTGGAATTGTATAGTAGCCTTCCGGAACCTCCCCTACCATGTTGTATAGCGTTTTATCTTCAAAAAAGATGACGGGGTCATTATCTTCAATGGCTGAAAGTAAGAGCCCTTTTGCGTCATAGGGGGATGAGGGAACGACGACCTTCAATCCAGGAATGCTGGTGAACAAGGCATAAAGGCTTTGTGAATGCTGAGCTGCAGCCCTGAACCCTGCACCATGCATCGTACGGATCGTCACGGGAACCTGTGCTTTACCGCCAAACATATAGCGGAACTTCGCACCTTGATTCAATACTTCATCCAAACAGCTGCCAATGAAATCGTTGAACATTAACTCGGCAATCGGTCGCAAGCCTGTCGAAGCAGCTGCCATGGCCGCTCCCATATATCCTGCTTCCGCAATGGGTGTATCAAGAATTCTATCCCGGCCAAACTCTTGAACCAATCCTTTCGTGACACCTAAAACACCCCCCCATGCTTCGTCATCCTGCAAATGATCGACCTCTGCACCGCCGGCTACATCTTCTCCCATAAGGATGACATTTTCATCTTTTCTCATTGCCATGGCCATTGCTTCATTTATTGCCTGTGACATACTGATTTTTCTACTCATCTCAATTCCTCCTTTTATAGTTTAATAAGATACATAAACATCGTTTAATAAATCGGATGCCTCTGGATACGGGCTATCTTCACTGAACTTGACTGCTTGTTTAATAGATTCCTCAACGGCATTCTCAAGAGAAATCAGTTCTTTTTCCGCCAGCAGATTCTGATTCAGCAAGTAATTCCTAAATAGGGCAATCGCATCTTTCTCTTGTTTATGCTCCTTTTTGTCTTGTTCCTTTTTATACTTCTGTGCATCTCCCTCGAAGTGGCCATAATTACGATAAGTAACGCATTCGATCAATGATGGCCCTTCTCCCCTGCGAGCCCTCTGAACGGCTTCTTCAGCAGCCTTATACACAGCCAATACATCTTTCCCATCCACACGGACACCCGGGATATTGTAGCTTATCGCACGATCGGCTATCGTTTTACAGCTAGAAGCATAGTTGAAAGGCGTGGCTTCCCCATACCCATTATTTTCAGCGATGAATATTACTGGTAGCTTCCAGATTGCCGCCAGATTTATCCCTTCATGGAATGTCCCATGATTATTGGCACCATCACCAAAAAAACATACACTAACGTGATCGGTCTTTTTATATTTGGCAGTTAATGCTGCACCGCATGCGAGCGGAAAGCCTCCACCGACTATCCCGTTTGCACCTAACATCCCTTTATCCAAATCGGCAATATGCATGGAACCGCCTTTTCCTTTGCAAAGCCCGGTCACTTTCCCATAGATTTCAGCCATCATCCCGTTTAGGTCGCATTCTTTTGCAATACAGTGGCCATGGCCTCTGTGGGTGCTTGTAATGCTGTCCTTTTCGGATAGGTGGGCACATACACCAACAGCAACCGCTTCTTCCCCTGCATATAAATGGACAAACCCAGGTAAAATCCCTTTTGCAAAAGATTCATGAACTTGGTCTTCGAATTTTCTGATCTCCAGCATTTTCTTGTACATCCAATAAGCTTTGTCCTGTGATAACTTTATTTCATTCGATTGAACCGTTTCCATTTTTCAGCCCCCAATCAGTAATAGCGAGTCAATCTTATATAGTGCAATTGCCGTGCCAAAATGGGCGGCGATAAAATTAGGACTTTAACTATTTTCAGCAGAAACAAAACGAGACAAAATGAGATTGCTGTCTCGTTTTGTCTCGTTTTGTTTAAAATATACGATCCGAATTCACTTATAGCTGAAGTTCAAAGATGGTTTGAATGTGGAAAGCAGCTGCTTAAGCTTAAGGAATAAGCTCTTTTTGCACCTTTTAATTAGGTTTCAGTACTTACTAACATGAATTTTGTTAAATGGTTAGAGAGGAAGGAACTAGCTAGTAAACTATCAAGCTTAACGTAAATTTTTTAGCGCACCGCTCCATGCAATTGTTTGATCTAGCATTGCATGGACATTACCAAGGTGTATATCAGCTGGTTTAAACGTTTTGAAGTTTTCAAAGTCTGTAAATAGCGATAATGTTGGATTTACACGAACGTCCGCAACTAGTAATTCCCCTAATATGCCACGCAAATGTTCGGCTGCACGGGCTCCGCCAGTTGAACCATAGCTTACGATGCCCGCAGCTTTGTTGTTCCATTCATCACGTGCGGAATCAAGTGCGTTTTTTAATGCCCCTGTAATGCTATGATTATATTCTTGTACGATAAACACAAAACCATCCAAGCTAGAGAGTTTTTCTGACCAAGCTAATAATCCTGGTTCTTTACCAGTGCCTTCTCCAAAAAACGGCAATTTGAAATCTGCGATATCGACGATTTCATAAGTTGCATCTTCTCGTTTATCAGCTATTTCTTTAATCCAATTTCCCACTTGTGGACTTACGCGTCCTATTCGTGTGCTTCCTAAGATAATTCCAATCTTTAATTTTTCCAATGTTTTCTCCTCCTCGTAAAAACTGACTGGCCAATTAATTGTTTAAGAATATAACCTCATAAGTTGATGGATTTACATATTTTCAATCTCTTCCACTAACGTGTAGTACCCACCTTCTGTATCTTCAATGAGATGGTTTATTTTGTTAAGGTGTTCTCTGAATTCACTTTTTTCTAACCAATTTTTATGAAAATCAATACTCTCAAAGGTCGTTACCATAATTGCCTTATCATTATCTACAGAACGATGCCAACGGCTGCTGATCCAACCGGGAACACCTTGTGATCCCTTCTTGAAATTGAGCAGTTCTTCAGCTTGGATAGCAACCAATTCATCTAGTTTGCCTGTTTTAGCTGTAAATACATTAATCCATACTATTGTATTACTTGATTTCATATTCATAATCTCCTGTCATTTAATCTATTTTTTTAGTTCATTAAAAATTGGAATTTATTTTACAATCACCATGGTATGTCAGTGCTGACTGACATTATACTTATTCAAAAACTAGGGAGTCAAAGCCCTAGTAAATGTTTGCACACTCTCCATGATAAATGCCTCCAGGGACACGGTTGGATAGTTCTCATCGGCATCCAGATTGTTCATAAAGGCACCAAAATTCATCATCATGAACGACAATGCCTGAAGCTCTGGGTCTGTGTGAATAAGCTTTCCTTTTTCATGCATCGTGTTAAAATAGTTTGTCAAAATTCCCAGTAACTGTCGGGGATGCTTTTGTGTTTTTTCTCGAAAACCAGGTAAATTGCCTTCCTCCTTGATACTTATCATAATCATTTTCCGGTTACGATTCATGATTTCATGATATGTTCGACTGATCAGTTGTAAATCTGAATGCAAATCCCACACGATTTGCTCTTCATTAAAAAGTTTGGTCATCTCTTCAGCATAATGATATCGGTCAAATGCCGTTTCTAAAAGATTTTGCTTGCTTCCAAACCGACGGAATAGTGTTTTTTCACTAAAACCTGCGGAACCAGCAATTTCCTGAGTAGAAACACCATTGTACCCTTTCTCTGCAATTAGATCGATTGCCGCTAACAGCAGCTTATCATCGGTACTAAGCTTATTACTGCTACTCATGCTCTCACTTCCTCCGAATGGACTGTCAGTACTTACTGACTTTCCATTTTATTCTATTCATCTGTTTTTAAATTGTCAAGAAAATATTTCCAACAGTATTATATTTTTTACGATGGCAGGCCACTCCAGAAGAGTGAACCTTATTGGGGAATTAACACCAAGGCCATTCAGGAAAAACAAATAAAAAACGGAGCTTTTTTGCTCCGCCTGAATTCTAGAATATTTTTTTCTCATTCAACTCGAGTGCCAATTCTTTAAAAAACTGTAGCGATTCTGGATTTCCCATGGAGTCTGCATTCACTACTTTATCAAACTCGAAACCTAATAATACTTTACGTATCGGGACTTCCATCTTCTTTCCGTTCAACGTTTTAGGAATTTGTCCAACGACATGGATTTGGTCAGGGATAAAGCGAGGGGATACATGCCCTCTGATTTGTTCCTTGATTTTTGCCGTCAATGCTGGATCCAGACTTTCCCCGGGCTTAAGGACTACGAACAACAGCAGTGAGGAACCGCGGCCAAGCACTTCCCTATCAATGACTAGGCTTTCCATCACCTCGTCTATCGCTTCGACGACCCGGTAAATATCGCTAGTTCCCATCCGTACACCAGAACGATTGATGGTCGAGTCGGAACGTCCATAAATGATACAGCTGCCCTTGTCGTCGATCTTTATCCAATCCCCATGTTTCCATATGCCAGGATACGTATCGAAATAACTCTCGTAGTATCTTGTCCCATCTTGATCATTCCAGAAATATAGCGGCATGGACGGCATCGGTTTGGTAATGACCAATTCCCCGACTTCATTAATCAATGTTTGACCATGCTCATCAAAGGCTTCCGCACAAACACCCAATGCCCTTCCTTGTATCTCTCCGATTCTCACGGGCAATGTTGGAACTCCGCCCACAAATCCGGCACATACATCGGTCCCGCCACTGGATGAACTGAGCCAGATATCCTTTTTGACATTTTCATACACCCATTTATAACCGTCTCCAGATAATGGGGCTCCAGTGGAAAAAAGAGCCTTCAATTTCGATAAATCATATTTTCCCAGAGGCTTGTTTCCTAACTTCATGGAATTCGTAAGGAATGGTGCACTTGTTCCAAAGAAGGTCATGCCTGTATCTTCCGCCAAATCCCAAAGAACCTCCATATTCGGAAAAGAAGGACTGCCGTCATAAAGGACGATGGTACCTTCATTTAGCAAACCACCCATAAGGAGATTCCACATCATCCAGCCTGTCGTCGTAAACCAAAATACGGTATCCTCGGAAGTCAAGCCTTGATGGATTCTTGTTGATTTAAAATGCTCCAATAATATACCGCCATGCCCTTGTACAATCGGTTTTGGCATCCCGGTTGTACCTGATGAATAGAGAATCCAAAGCGGATGATCGAAAGGAACACTTTCAAAAGATAATTCTGCCTTTTCTTTTAAAAGGTCATCCCACGGAATCGTATCTGTCAGACTCACTTCCAAAATCTTCTTTTCTATGTAAGGAACCAGCACGGTATGCTTGACAGAGACCAATTCCTGTTTAAGCTGTGAGACGACTGGTGTTTTATCATGTACATTTCCATTGTATTGATACCCGTCAACCGCCAGTAATACAACCGGTTCAATCTGTTTGAAACGATCTATGACACTTCTTGCCCCAAAGTCAGGTGAACAACTGGACCAGATGGCACCTATGCTCACAGTTGCCAAGAAAGCTATCACCGCTTCGGGTATGTTTGGCATATAGGCAACAACACGGTCACCGGATTTCACACCAAGTTTCCTTAATGAATGGGCGACAGAGGCCACTTTTTCTTTCAGCTCTTTCCAGCTAACCTCTTGCTGCCTGATATGTTCGGAACGAAAAAATATCGCCGTTTTCTCTTCTTGATCATTCAATAATGCATTTTCAGCATAATTAAGCCTTGCCCCCTCGAACCATTTCGCACCTGGCATAGATTGCTCCGCTAAAACCCTGTCATATTTCCTGCCGGCTTTTACATCACAATAATCCCAAATTGAAGCCCAAAATTGCTCCAGTTCATCTACCGACCATTTCCATAATTCATGATAATCATGAAATGTTAAACCTTTCTTTTCTTTTAACCATTTCACATATTGCGTCAATACCGTTTGCTCGATTCGTTCCTTTGTCGGTTCCCAAATGATTTGTCCATCTGTAAGCGATTTCATTCAATCATCTCCCTTAGGTATCAAATGCGTCATTGAATTATTTCATAATAATTGGTAATTTACTTAAATTGTAATCTATGAGTTTTAAAACTGTCAATTTACACTAAACTCAATTAGGCTCGTATTTATGTATGGGCAGGTTGATGGAGAAACATGTCCCTTTCCCTTGTACACTTGACACATGTACCGTACCATCCATGCTTTTGATAACGCTATACGAAACCATCATGCCCAATCCCGTCCCTTTATTTTTTGTCGTGAAGTAAGGCTCACCTAAACGATATATTTGTTCCTGTGTCATTCCAATTCCCTGATCTTGGATCTTAATTTGGATGGTGGAGGCAGCATGAATCAAATGTACGTATATTTTGCCATCATGGTCCATCGATTCTATGCCATTCTTTAAGATATTGAACAAACTCTGCTGGAATTTCTTCCTTTCCCCCATGATATAATAAGCTCCATCTTCGAATAAGGATAACTTCAATTCTGTTCCATTATTGTCAGCCAGGGGTTTTATGCTGTTCACGACATGCTGAATTTCCTCCGATACCCTTAATCGCTCCGTGTTTTCAGGGCTTATGGCTGCAAACGTCAAATAATCATTAATGACATCCGTGGCCCGATCTAATTCCTTCAATGCAATATTTGCATATCTGATCTTTGTATGGGAAGAAACGTCTTCGCTTAACATTTGTATATAGCCCCTGGTAACTGTAAGGGGATTTCTGACTTCATGAGATATGCTTGCAGCCAGATGGCTAACGATTTGCAATTTTTCCGCTTTCACTAATTTTTCGAGAACCTGAAAATTAGTGAGGATGACCTCCCATAGTAAGATTACAACAACGATTCCAATGACTTGGATCGTGAAGTATTGTTTCCATAGACTTATCCCGATAGTAAGTTCAAATACTACTGTTGAAATAAACTGAGTGAGAATATGTACAATGAAGATTAATGATATACCGATGAGAATTTTTTTACTGACAGAGAGTTTCAAATAGTATTTAGATATAAAAAACAAGGAAACACCCACAAGTGGAAAAGTGATGCATGATATGTAAAATCCATTATCACCCCCTGATAAATAACGGATAATAAGAGTGATGACTATCAATATGATTCCTAACCGATAGCCTCCATATAAACCGCCTAACAGAAAAGGGATCCATCTAAGGTCCCAAACAAAATCCTCTTCTATAACAACGGGAAATAGCATGCATAGAACAAGTGAAAGAATAGGGAAAATCGATAGGAAGGATCCTTTTAATGCATCTAAACGGTATACGTACTTCACTAGATAGCTCATTTGCAATAAAAAGATCGGAAAAAGGATAAGTAAAAAGTTAATCAGTAAATCTTTGGTCATAAGATTCATTTCTACACCGAACTTTCGATATTTTTCGAAGATTTAGACAGATATATCAATCATAACAAGATAGATAATGATAAGCTAGTGAAATTATTATGAGGAAAATAAAAGTTACCTCTTCCGCCATCCAGGAAAGAAATTGAGGTAATGTTATATAAAAAATACCCGTTCTTAAAGATCGGGTACTTTTTTCCATATTGGTAAAACTGTTGAATTTTCTAAGAGAATAATTTTCAATTACCATTATTTTCAATTAGTATTAATGGGGAGAATTATCAACTGATTTGTTAAAAATGATCAGTCCACGGAATATCGAAATTTTTTTCTTCCAAAAAGCGTCCTATACAGAAACCCTTTTTAGATATAGAAGTGAGATGTTACAGTTCATTCACTCTTCTGGTTCTTGAATGTTTTCCCATCATGGTAATAAAGTTCAGAACCTAGATGAACATTGTCATTTTCTTTCAATTGCCGAATAAGTTCTTTACTTTTTGTTTTATTCATTTCTTTATACCAGGTTCCTTGTGGATATAGAACAGCAATCGGACCATACTTGCATTGGCCGTTGCATAATGTTTTTGTTGTGAGAATCTCCTTTTGTAGTTCTAAGTTTTTCAATTCCCCTCTAATCGTCTCTGTTACTTCTTCTGCTCCATTTTTCGTACATGTTTTCCCGTTGCAAATTAATAGATGTTTGCTAACCCCATCTACGTTCATATAAATTCCCCTTTTTCCTTATTATATTATTTGCCCTCTATAACGAATGGATAGCACTTGACTTTACCATGAAATTTAAATTCTCCTCAAATTTTTATCAACCTCAAACTCTATCGGACTAACCTGATAGCAAGGTTTCCAGGTTTACTATCAACAAACACATTATAAGAGTATTCAGGCAGTCGAATTTCAGAGTATAAACGCCATTTCCTTTTTCCTCAGGATTGTATGGAAACAATTAACGACCAAGGTAATGATAAACCATACCCCGGTAAAGTATATGTTACTCTAAAAGAAATCGTGCTACAATTCGCACGTTCTTTTTTAATGTTATGGTACATGTCTGGATTAAATTCCACTTCAAAGGTTCTTTTCTCTACACTACCTTCAATCGCTTTATTGCACTGCCCCTAAAACATAAAAAAGCCAAGCACCGATTCAGAGATTTTCTAATACTAGTTTTCCCCACACTCTAGAAGTCTTACATGTGTACGAAAAAAGACTACACCTAAAAACTGTACTTAAAACGAAAACACAAAATAATGTTAGAAAAAGAATAGAAAAAAACACTGAAACGATCATTTCAGTGCCATCAAAAAAATATTTGAATAAGAATTAATAAAGAGCTGATTTTGCGAGCATGGTGATTGTCGCATCATCCATCGGAGGATTATGAATTCCTGCGCGTACATCCCTATAGTAGCGTTGCAGGGGATTGTTTCGTTGTAAACTTTTGGCTCCGACGACTCTCATCGCTTTATCGACGATGGAAATCGATTTGTTGACGACCGATAACTTAACTGCCCCCAATTGCTTCGATAATTCATCATGATTTTCAGGCTGCCGCACCCATTTTTCTGCGACAGAGTAGAGGAAATGGTGTGCTTCACCCAATTCCAGTTCCATCTCCCCAATTGTGCGTTGAACATTCGGAAGGTCCCTGATTGGTCCTGGTAAGCTATTCGGAGAATAGGTTTTCGCAAATTCGACTGCGTAATTTCTGGCAGCCACTGCGATTCCCAAGTAGCAAGCCGGTATATGTAATAGCCACGCTTCAGGTTTTCTTTTTTCACCAGGATTGCTTTTCATCACATAATACTTCTCAGGCAGGCTGACATCTTTTAACACCAGATCATGACTTCCTGTCCCCTGCATGGAAATCATATTCCAAGTTTCTTCTATACTTACACCCTTTACATCACGATGAACTAAAAATGTGCCAAGTCGCTCATCCTCGGGTACCCATGCCGTTACTAGAAAAATATCAAGGACGGGAGAGAGTGTAGTAAAAGTCTTTCTGCCATTCAAATTCCATTGATTACCCTTTTTGATCGCGATGGTTTCCGGTCGGCCTCCGCGCGTCGGACTCCCCGTTCCAGCCTCAGATGCTGCCGTATTGATTAGTGCACCTTTCGAAACTTCATCATACAATTCTTTCATGACTCCTTTTTCCCATGGTCTCTTCTCCGATAAGGAAAGTACCGTTCCGACATGCCAGCCTATTCCTAAGGCTGTTGGGCCGCAATATTGAGCTATTTTTTCTTGGCATAGGAGAAAATCATATAAGGAACCGCCATATCCGCCATGCTCTTTAGCTAAAGTTAATTGGGGGTATCCGAATTCCTTTAACTCCTGAATGTTTTCATAAGGAAATCCCTTTGAATCATCAAGTGCCTCAGATCGGCCGGTAAAGGACTGAATCGCTTCCTCTAATTTTTGTATATATTCTTTTTGCTTCGGTGATTGAAAAAACGACATGAAGATCATCCCTCCTCTAGTAAACAAAAATCTTGAACCATCCAGCAGCAGAAACAGAACTGCTAACTCCACTTTATCATATCACCTTAGTGTAGTTTATGGTTCGAATCTGCACATTAAGAGTCAATGTCTTCATTTTTATATTCTTTGTTCGCGTTCTTGTAAGCCTCCTTCGCCTGATCAATATTTTTGTTTTCGAGAAAGTAAGCTATCGCGGCTTGCCCGATTCCATAAGTGACGGCACCCGCTACCGCACCGGAAACGACTAGACCAGCTCCTGGGATGAAACGGACTGCAGCCCTGACACCTTCCCTGACAAGGAGTCCAATGCCAACATTGATTCCTAACGCTGCAATGAATTCACTTGCCGTTTTCGTATTGATTTCTTTATCCGCGATAAAACCAATCACCACAATCATCAAACCCTGAATGCCGGTCAAAATGGGAAAATCGGCAAAAGGTATTGGCTCTGCACCGATTAGACCTGCGATTGCCGTAAACGTTCCCACTATCGTCCGCGCGAATTTCTTCTTAACGAATTGGCTCTGCATCGCTTTGGCAGTCTTCAGCTTCGCCTCACTGGGTAAGGCCTCAATTAAGTAATCAGAAAGCAAATCTATGTTCCAACGCATATCATATTCAATATTTCCGCTTTCATCAAAATCAATATACGAACAAGTAGGAATAATGTTCAAAAGTGGTATTTCACTATCTTTAAATCGTTTTGACATCAAAGCGATGGCTTCATCAATATTCTTTTTTTTCTTAGGATTGGCATCAAAAGGTACTTGTTTATAATGTGGCGGATCTAATTCATCCACTTGTGTGACCACACAGATGACAGGAACATCATAATGGTGATTCTCTTTAACGATCTTGCGCAGCTTATTCAATTCTTGTAAATCTTCTTCAATACGTGAATCCGCTTCTTTTGCTTTAATCAAGAAAAGAAACACATCAGGCTGTTCTTCAGTCACCGCTTTTATCAATTCATCCAATGGTGTATCTTCTTCGAACTCTTCCGTAGGAGCTTCACTCTCACCCAGCCCGCGTGAGTCCAGTAAACGAATTTTGGGTTCGGCATCACTCGGGTACCATAACCATTTCCCCTTACCCGTTCCAGATTTAACGGAACTGACATATTGCCGTTCCTGACCAAACATCGCATTGATCAGTGAGGATTTTCCAGACCCTCTTCTTCCGACAAGAGCAATTCGCGGTTCCCTTGCATCAACAGTCATCGTTTTCAGCTTTAAGAGCTGGTCGAGCATTTTGGTTTTTTTCGATTGTGAAATTGGGAGCTTATCTACCTGGCCTTTAATGAAACTGAATATGCTTCCCATTTCATCTTGTTTTTCCGCCATCACTCATTCCCCCTTTTTAAGAAGTGTCTTAAGTAACATTTACCCTTGAGCAATTCAATTTAAGCATGTAACTTCATTCTCCTTGCAAATTAAGGGGTTGCATTTCTCTAATCAATAACTCTTTTCTTTTAAGAACATAACGACACTGGCCATGTATTTTTGAATTTCCTGGACTTGAAAGGCCGCAGAATCCGCAATCTGTTTGTAATGATGCTGTCCTTCATCGGTTATTCGTAAATACCGTTTAGTTCGTTTTTCACTTTCCCACCTGCCGACAAGTAGGCCTTTCTCTTCCATTTCATGAGATAAATCGTATAAATAGCCGTTAGAAGCGATCCAACCGAACTGATTTTTAAGCAGATCGCCAATTTCCCCCATATAAATGGGTTTCTTAGTGAAAGCGGCTTTTAAAGTTACATAACGGACAAGGTCCTTCACCGATATTATTTTCGAGAAATAAGACCTGTATTCTTCTGGAAGCTCATTTACAACCGGTGGGTTTTCACCAGACCCCCTTAAATCGAACATGAAGCGATCAATGACCTTTTTTACTTCGGAAAACCGTTCCAGGAAATTTTCTTGATACCATATGTAAAGCTCTTTGCCTTTTTCCGTTATTTGATAATAATTTCTTCCCTTATTCGTATATAATGATAAATGATTGGATTCGACTAGCGTATTCGATATTTTACATAAATAGTCATAGCTATGCACTTTTCCAGTGAACGTATTTTTCAGGTCCTGATGAATCGCCCTTGGATAATTCGCTTTTATCCTCAAAGAGTGAAGTAAGAAAATCGTTAAAAATTCGCGCTGGCTCAACCCCACGGTTTCTACCGTCGCAGACAGTTTCTCCCCTTTCTTCACAGTCATTCCCCCTTAATACTGTATATAATTAAATATTTCTTCCTTCCCCTTATTATCCTGTGCTGCCACATAATAGTAAAGTTTTTAATGCCAAACTGCCTAGTACTAATTTTTTGGATTCGATCTATTGTGGGATAGGAGAAGTCCGAATATTCTGTCGAGGTTTATTGTGAAATAGTTTAAAACTAAAAAAGAAACGGCCTATGATAAGGCCGTTTCTTTTTTTGCTTACTGTTCCGTTAAAATGATCGGATCTTCTTTTGTAATGACGAGGGTATGTTCATATTGGGCGGAAAGCTTTCCATCTGCCGTTCTTGCCGTCCAGCCGTCTTGGTCCATTTTCATATGCCATGTTCCTGCATTCAGCATAGGCTCGATCGTGATGACCATGCCCTCTTTTAAACGGGCACCTTTACCTGGCTTACCATAATGTAGGACGGTAGGGTCCTCGTGCATGGTTTTGCCGATTCCGTGTCCTGTAAAATCGCGGACAACAGAAAACTTTTCACCTTCTGCATAAGACTGGATTGCATGCCCTATGTCCCCGAGACGATTTCCTGCCCGTGCAACTTCAATGCCTCTATATAAAGCTTTCTTGGTTACATCCATTAAGCGCTGAGCTTCTTCGGAAACTTCTCCGACTGCATATGTCCAAGCTGAATCCGCCAAACCGCCGTTAAGGTTCACCACCATATCGATCGTGACGATGTCTCCCTCTTTTAGGGCTTTCTTTTGCGGAAACCCGTGACAAATCACATCATTCACTGATGCACATGTTGCATATTTATAACCGTTATAGCCCTTTTGTTCTGGGGTAGCACCATGCTCTGCCAAGTACTTATCGACAAATTCTTCGATTTCCCATGTCGTGATTCCCGGTTTTATCATTTTTGCAATTTCTCTATGCGTCGCAGCAAGAAGTTTGCCCGCTTCATGCATCAAATTTATTTCTCGTTCACTTTTAATGGTTATCATGTAAAATCCTCTTTCGTTTTATAACTTATCTGCTTGAGACTCCTTATTTATCATATGCCTTTTTTTATATAAAAAGCAACCAAAAACCCGGTAAAAATCACCGGGTTGATTAATTCATGAAATTTTCTGTACCTGTAATTCTGATAAAATAAGCTATAAATTACAAAAGCCTAAAAAGGATCAAGCGATTACTTATTTACCCGATTGAATATTCCAGGTGTGAATCTATATAGGCCCGTGTGTATTAATTGGGTACAGTTTCCCATTCAATGCAAATGAAACTCTTCCTGTTTCCTCTGATACTACCAATACAAGGGCATCACTCCGTTCAGATAAACCCAAAGCAGAGCGGTGGCGTGTTCCCAGTTTCTTTCCCCCGGTTGACCTGTCTGAAAGCGGAAGGACATTTGCTGCGGAAACAATCTGATTTTGACTAACCAAAACGGCACCATCATGCAGTGGATTTCCAGGAAAAAAAATCGATTCCAATAAAGAATGGGTTAACTCCGCTCCTATTGAAATACCGGGTTGAATTAAAGAATCAAGGGGATCTCCCCGTTGAATCACAATCAACCCGCCATGTCTCAAATTCGATAAATTTTGAACGCAAGTTGATAATTCGGGATATTTGTCGGTAAATGGTGACAAATAACAGTTTAAATAAAATGTTGCTGCTTTCATATCAATGTATATGAATTTATCCTTTATTTTCTCGAAATTTCCAAGAAGACAATAATTTTCATCACCCATTGCTTCTAAGTTATCCTGTAATGCCGATATTACTTGGCGTATCTCCTCTTTTAACGTTTGTTTCATTGGTGAAAAATCACAATGGCCATTATTCACAGGCATGCACCTCCCTTTAATTATTCAACATCTTAATTACCTCTAAAAGACCATGCTTATTTTCCCTAGCTTTATTTATCCCTTGTGTCATTAATAATTATGAATGTACTTAAAGTTTGTCTTCACGATAATTAATTATTCATCTTTACTATCAATCAGCAGTGACTTCACATTTTTTTATGTCATATGGACAAGTTAAGAGAATAGTTATATTAATGACCTGTTGATAGATATCCTATAATAAGAGGTGGTATAAGATGCCTTATGTAACAGTATTTGACCAAGGAACGTTTGAAGTTGAAATGGGAAAAAAATTAGTATTGGCATTGGAAGATAACGGAATAAATATTCTCCACCGATGCGGTGGGAAAGCTAAGTGTACAACTTGCAGAGTGGAAATATTGGCAGGTGATTTTTTGGAGGTAACACATAAAGAAAAAAAGGTCTTTGAGGAAAAAGGAATGGAAGATCATTTGCGTTTATCTTGTCAAATTTACGTGAATGGTGACATAACCATTCGGCCGATCAAAACGGTTGAGAACTCTGGACTTCATGCTGGGCCAAGGCCTGAAGACTAACTAGTTACATAAAGAGGGTAGTTTTATCAAAAAACATCAAAACGACTAAAAATATTTTTTCTAGTCGTTTTGATGTTTTTACCTATAGCTAAATGATTTACTTCTTTTCCATGACCGCAAAGTAATTATCTTCATTATCAGCAAAATTGAAGACTCTTCCAGATGGCATATTTACAAGTTCTCCCACTTTGATATTCTTCTCCGAAAAGTCTTTATATAATTCATCAAGATTATCCGAGTAAAACATTAATGAAGGTGTAGCAAGATTTAATTCAGGCTGCATTTTAGCAATGAATTCCTTATTATGCAGGATGATGCTCGTTTGTGCATCCTTTGTTGGGGCTACTTCAATCCATCTTAGCCCTTGGCCGTTATCTTCTTCAGAAATTTTGCTAAATCCGAATTTTTCCGTCCAAAATTTCAATGACTCATCTTGGTTATTAACATATAACATAATTTGACCGACTTTATTGATCATTGGCTTCTCTCCCTTTCTGCTTGTTCCGTTATTAATTGAATCGTTTATGTATAAGCATCATGCTGGTTGGAAAAATATAACTGATTAAATCGTATAATAAATGAAAGATTTAATCAATATTTATAAAAATTGAATTTTCCCTCTTTTGGGAAGATTTTTGAAAACCAACACAATTGTTTAAGGAAAGCAGATATCTCTTACGAATTTCGCTTAATTGTTTCTTCTACATATTCCAAGAAATCTGTTTGTGCCGGACTCCCTTCCAGATGTTGAGCTACCACAGTCAATGGCACTATAACTCTATCTCTCTTTTTGGAGTAAAGAACCGTCTCCGTTTTAATGCCCCTATTCACTTCATCAAGTGCAGAAGAAAAATGATATACAGAATCATATTCATACCATTTATAATCTTGATATATATTCCTTTTTATAACTTCTCCAATATACGCACCTATCCTTACCACAAAATTATCAAAATGATTCTTTAAAGTTCCCTACCCATTTGAGTAGTGCTTAATCATTTCGTATAAGCATCTATATAACGAATGCTTTCAATAGTAAAAACTAAATTTCTCTTTGTTAGGTTCTCTTGATCCCAATTGTCATCTGACACATCCTGATACATTAATTTCGCAATGCCTTTTTTAATCATTTTTTATTAATATAGTTTTATTTAAGGAACCGAACATATGACATTTCCCCTTTTTACTTTATCTATTGGTTAATGGAATTGCTCCATTGTTTAGTAAAAAAGCTATGCAATCTTTATATTCAGGAATTTGCAGGACTTTTCGATTTTTCACAGAACTTCTATACAGAGTATTGATCAAAGGAGAGTGAAATGGTGGTTCTTTCGAAAGAGGGTTTGTTAAATATATTGGAAGGCAACAGGAGATTGACGTTGCGGGTGGTTGAAGCTTTCCCTGAAAAGGAATTATTCCATTATACACCGGCCGGGAAGCTTCGCCCTTTCGCAGAGATGGTTAAAGAAGTCATGAACATTGAGACTGGATATATGCGTGGAATTGCACTGGGTATTTGGGAGTTTCCAGATTCCTTTGCCGTAATTTCCACCAAAGAAGAACTCGTATCAGCATGCGAAGCAGTAAGGGATGAGACGAGGAAATTGTGGGAGGAAATGACCGAGGAAACGCTTGGAGTGGTTGAAAAAGATCCTTTTTTCGGTCCCTCACAAAGCCACTTTGATAGACTTCAATATGCCCTGGAAAATGAGATCCACCATAGGGGACAGGGTTATATTTATCTTAGAACCCTTGGAATTGAACCACCGGAATTTTTCGTAAGGTAATCATGCATTAAGTAATAAATTGGGCGCAATGTAAAATAAGAAAATAGGAGTGAGATACATGTCAGTTGATGCATATCTTAATTTTAATGGGAATTGTCGACAAGCAGTAGAGTTCTACGCAGAGGTTTTTGGAACGGAACAACCAAATATCATGACCTTTGGGGAAACACCACCTAATCCGGAATTTCCCCTTCCAGAAGAAGCGAGAGATTTAGTCATGCATACAAGGCTTACTATTAATGGTAGTAATATCATGTTTTCAGATACTTTTCCTGGTATGCCTTTTGTAGAAGGAAATAATATCAGCCTTGCATATGTCGGTAATGATGTGGAGGAAATTAAATCGATCTTTAACAAACTAAGTGAAGGCGGCACGGTTGGTCTAGAGCTGCAGGAAACATTCTGGAGTAAAATTTACGGTCAGTTAACCGATAAATTCGGAATCCAATGGCAATTTAACTTCGAAAGCTGAGAAACCAAATTTGGATATAGGACTTTTCACGGTTGAAAAGTTTCTATATCCTTTTGTATTTCCATCACCTTGAGTCAAGGATATCGTAACAAGCAAAGGAAAAAGGGGATTAGTTAAATGATTGGTTGGAATACACAAAACACAACCTAACTATACATCATTATCTTGGTTCATCATAATTGGTGTATAGTAAAAGGGTACTTTCAAGGTATTTAATCTTATCGAATCCATTCTCATTTCCATGATCATATAGCAAGGATCAAAACAAAAGAGGAGAAAAATGATGAAAAACAAAATTCAAAAAATCACAACTAACCTTTGGTTTGATTCACAAGCCGAAGAGGCGGCAAAGTTCTACACATCCATCTTCGAAAATTCTAAGATCGGAACAATCACTAGCTATGGAAATGAAGGAAATCAAATCCATGGAAAGACAGTGGGTTCAGTGATGACCGTGGAATTTGAATTGGAAGGACAAACATTCGTAGCATTAAATGGCGGTCCGCAATTCAAATTCACAGAGGCAATATCATTTATCATCCATTGCGAGGATCAAAAAGAATTGGACTATTATTGGGGGAAACTCTCGGAAGGCGGAGATGAAAAGGCTCAAGTGTGCGGTTGGCTGAAAGATCAATTTGGCGTGTCATGGCAAATCATCCCAGAAAATCTAACCGAGATGGTAAACGACTCCAATCCTGAAAAATCGGAAAGAATGATGAAAGCGCTGCTCCAAATGAAGAAAATTGACATTAAAACTTTAGAGCATGCGTATCAAGGATAAGTTCCAATAAACAACATTCTGGTAGTGAACGATTTTGAAGTAGTTAAAGCCTATTTTCTCGGTACTTGTGAAATTAGGTTTTGATATTTACCAATGTAGAAAAGAAACAAATGGCATAATGATCTAGATGGTTTTTAAGGGAGAAATAGAATGATGGACAAAATATTCACAACTGCACTTCAACGTGGCGATGAAATAATTGAAAGAAAAATCCGCTATGACTCTTTAGTTGTAGAACATACCTGTTTGCTGTTAAACGCACAAAATCAGCATGTCGTGCTTTTTCATGAAATCATGGATGCGTTCACGATGAAAGCGGGTCCTATAGAATTAAACATTAACATTGGAAGTTATACGATTGCTTATTATTGGAAGGACCGCCCTTATAATTTATACATTTGGAGAGATAATGAAGGCAATTATTTAGGTTCCTATTTTAATATTGTAAAAAATACATATATGGCTGATAAGTTGTTATCCTTTGAAGATTTGATCATTGATATCATGGTGCTTCCGGATGGGTCACATTTTATTTTGGACGTGGAAGAGTTACCTGTGCCCTTAGAGCATTTTGAGAGTGGTTCTGTTAAACAAGCCTTAAACTCTTTACTTGATTCCATTGATATCCTTCTTTCACAAATCATTGAGGAATCCGGGAAACTCTATAAACATTACGACCTCCTTACATGGTTGAACAATAAATGACAATGGTTTTGATTCTTTGAACTCCGCAAAAGAGTGGCATTACCATGAAAAAAAGCCTACTTCATTCAGTAGGCTTTTTGTTCCCTCACTCACCATCAGCTTGAGCCGATATACTGTTGCCAAGCTCCTCAATGTTCTTAGATACCTTTGCACTGTATGAGTAGTCACCGTAACAATATGGGTACCGAAAATTATCCTTGTCCCCGCCGCAATCATAGAGCTTGGGGTTCTTTTCGACCTGAAGCATGGAGAACTTCTTCGCAAGCTCTTCATTATGCTTGCCCCCTTCATTCGCCACGAAATCAATATAACCAATTCCCATGTTATATGCTTGAATGATCGTGGCAAAATCCACGCCCTTTTCATTGCCATATTCATTGATCCTCTTAAAATGTTTCACCCCATACTTAATGCTTTCCGTTGGATCTGTGATTGTATTTGGATCAAGACCCGCTGACTCAGATGCCTGCATTGGGTCACCGCCCCGTCCTCGGCTTTCCTGCTGCATCAAAGCAATCAATGTCGAAGTATGCTCCTCAAGTCCGTATTTAGCCAACTCCCCTTGAAGAAGTGAGCTATACTTTTTTACGTTCGCGAAAGAATCAAGCGTATTTACTGATGTGGAAACATTTTCGGAATAGGGGGTTTTCATGATCTCCTTAATGAGCAAAAATGCAAAAACCAGGATAAATATGACAAAAACTTTCTTTGATTTCTTACGTTTCTTCTTCTTCACATTCTCTCTCCGATATCTCTAAGTTAATATATATATATCTTAACAAATAGTAAGACTAATAACTATTTAGAATACCCAATTAATTGTTTTGCAAATGAGATTACCATGCATATTTTATCGAACAATGAGACACCCTATTGGTTGGAGGTGATATGTATGGACAAGAAGAATGAAAAAGAAGAAATCCTTGATGATAAAAAGAAAAAATATAGAAACGAGTTTGGGGCAGATCCGGATGAACAAGAAATGAACGGTCTGTATGGTATGTTGGAAACTGAATATGAAGATAAGCTTCATGATAAAGAAAAGTAACGATTGGCTTCTTAAATGTTTGTTAAGCGCCTTAATATGGCGTTTTTTTTTATGAGTTCCATTACTATTCTAATGGTTCGCATTTCGTTTCATATGTATTGATTTTTAAAGTTTGAATTCATTTGGTCATTAACTAAAAGTATTCGATTAAAAAGGAAGTGACCTAATACTGTCACTCCCTTTATCACGTTTAGTATTGTGAAGATTGTCCGCCATCAATCGGAATGACTGCCCCGTTGATGAACTCCGCTTCCCCTGATAATAGGAAGGCGACTAAACGGCCGACCTCTTCAGGTTTACCAAAGCGTTTCTTAGGATTCACACTGATGAAATCCGCCATTGCTTCTTCCCAATTTTCCCCGCCTATTTGCCTGAATGAACCTTCTACCATTGCCGTTAAGATAACTCCTGGTGCAATGGCATTAATGCTGATTCCATATTGACCATATTCTATGGCAGCTGTTTTCGTTAAGCCTGCAACAGCATGCTTACTCGCAACGTACGCACTTTGGTTAAGCACAGCACGAATTCCACCAACGGAAGCCACGTTCACCACTGCCCCTGATCCTTGTTCTTTCATGATTGGCAGAATGTATTTCATACCATAGAATACACCATTGATATTGATGTCCGTTACTTTGTTGAAAACTTTGCTATCGTATTCAGCCATAGGGGCTTGTTTACCTTCAATACCCGCATTATTATAGAATGCATCGATTCTGCCATACTTGCTGACTGTTTTGTCTACATAGTTCTTTACTGCTTCTTCATCCGATACATCTGCAGTGACCAGAAGCACGTCCGCTTTTGGTGCAATTTCCAAGATTAATTTTTTTGTCACTTCCAAAGATGCATCGTTTAAATCAACTAATGAAAGTTTAGCCCCTTCTTTAGCCAATTCCAATGAGGCTGCTTGTCCTAAGCCTGAGCCTGCCCCAGTAATGATTACAACTTTGCCATCGAATCGTTCGCTCATTTGTCAAAACTCCCTTTTTAAGTTTTCTCGAAAATCCTTTGATTATAATTATCCTTTAAAGCTTAAGAATCCATCATCAACAGGGATGACCTGTCCATTAATGGCGTCCGCTTTTTCAGAGAACAAGAACGTTACAACTTCAGCAACTTTTTCTGGCTGAATCAATTTTTTCCTCATATGAAGCTGAGCCAAACTGTCCAGGAACTCTGGATCTTCACCAATGATCGGCGTTTCGATAAAACCTGGTGCAACGCCGACGACACGAATCCCATATTGCGCAAGTTCAATTGCACCGGATTTAGTCATGGCGATGACTGCAGCTTTTGCGGCATGGTAATTAAAGCTGCCAATTGAAACCATCGTCCCATATATAGAAGCAGTATTAACGATTGTTGCCCCAGTTACACCAAGCTCCACCATCTTCCTTGCTGCATAATACATGCCATAATATACGCCGTGTTGGTCAACATCAACAACTCTGTGGTATGATTCTGGATCCATTTCCAAAAATGGTTTTACTAGCCCAATTCCAGCGTTGTTGAATATGCCGTTGATGGTGCCATGATTGGCAATTGCTGCTTTGACCATCGCTTCCACTTCTTCCGCTTTAGCTACGTCCACTTTCACAAAAGATGCCGTGCCTCCCTTTTGTTGAATAGATTCAGCAGTTTCCTTAGCGGCAACATCATTATAATCAGCCGCTACGACAATAGCTCCCTGTTCAGCTAATTTATATGCCGTTTCCTTACCAATTCCGCTGCCCGCTCCTGTAATTATTATGACTTTTCCTTTTAAACTCATGTATGGGTCCCCCTTTAATAAAGTTTTTTGCTTATCAGATTAAAATGGCCCCTCCGTCGATTACAAGTTCTTGACCAGTAATGTGGCTGGAAAGATCGGATACTAGATACATCATTAGATTTGCGATTTCCTGAGGCTCAGCATACCGGCCATCCGGAGTCGTTGCTTCCAACTGTTTTCTAGCCGTTTCTGCTGCCGCGGAATCACCTTGGCCAAATCCGCTTTCAATCGACCGCATCATAGCCGTGTTGACGACACCTGGGCAGACCGCATTCACCCTGACACCATGTGGAGCAACTTCGACACCAGCTGTTTTCGTCATTCCAAGAACCGCATGTTTACTTGCGCCATACGCCACCATGTTTGGCGTTGCCAGTAAACCCGCTCCAGAAGCTGTATTCACGACTGCCCCGCTTTTTTGTTCAATCATATGGGGCAATACATGTTTTAAGCCCAAGAAAACGCCGCGTACATTTATTGACATCAATTGATCGAAAACCTCAGTAGGATAATCGATAAGAGGCATTATTTTGCCTTCCCACCCGGCATTATTCAAGAAAATATCGATTTTGCCATAGGAATCTATCGTTTTTTGAACATAATTTTTAATGTCGTCTTCCTTTGTAACATCGGCCTTTACGAATTTCGCTTCGCCGCCGTTTTCTTTGATTTTATTTACCGTTAGCAAGCCAGCCTCTTCGGAAAGGTCTACAACAACCACTTTGGCTCCATTTTCTGAAAGTGTAATAGACGCTGCCCGGCCGATACCCCCGCCGCCGCCGGTAACAATTGCTACTTTTTCTGTAAAATCGAATGCTTGCATAATATTCTCCCTTTCTCCCTTTAATCTTGGTGATGATATTCTTGTTTGAATACGATTACATCATAACATTAATTTTGTCGATTGTCGACAATTTAGTTTTAGAGTCAAAGACTCTACATCACTCCACGACTCAAGGCTTCATGAATTTCATTTTTTGCTTTAACGAAATCATCTTCTAGAATGGCCTCAACGGACATTTTTAATCTGTAATGGAAGTTTTCCATCGTTTCCGTATTCCATTGACTTTGGGCAAAAACCATGAGAATATGACTGGCTTCTTCAAAAAACCTTGATAATGCTTTATTATTAGCGATTGAAAAAATATAGCGAAATATCTGTGTTGCCCTTTTCTGATACTCGATTACATTCCTATTTTCACACTCATCTGTTGCACTTTCCAAATGCCTTTGTAATGATTGTTTATATTCTGCGTGCCACTTCCCTTGGGAAAAATCAATGCCCATCTGGATCAGCCCGATCGTAACATCATTATATTCAATGATTTCCTTTTGTGAAAATGGCTTGACGATCGTTCCCCGCCGCGGCATCCTCTCAACAATACCGTCAACCTGCAATAGATAAAGGGCTTCCCGTACGGGGGCACGGCTAGTGTTCAATTCTTTGGAAATGTCTTCTTCGACGATTTTCTCTCCAGCTTCTATTTCACCTTCAATGATTTTTTTTAAAATGTGTTTAGCGATTTGTTGTGGTAACGATTCTCCAAAATAAATGCCATCTGTCAAATTGGAAGAATTTCCAAACATCTTTCAGCACTCCTATACTTCTATAATTAATTTTAGTTCTTCTAGTATAACATAAGGATAGGAATTAACTTCCTTTATAAATCACATCCATTAATGGTAATCAACAAAAAAAAGCACATATAAAGAGCCCATTTAAGAAAGGGCTCCATGAGGTGCTTTTTTATTCGACTAGCCTCGGTTTCGCTGGATCGCAGTTTGGCTTTTCCATGTCTGTCGATTCAGCGAGTTTCGTTAAATAATAACATTCTTCGCGCCACATATGATCGGCCATTAATGGCGAAAGAGTTCCAAGAGCCTGCGCACTGAGGTCAAGCTCCTCCAATTCAAACAGGAAGTGCTGGAAGAATTTAATTTCCAATGTGACGTCCGCATTCATTTTTTCCAATGCTGGGAATGTTGACAGATTGGTTCGTAAAAATCCAGCCATTTCAACAGCTTTTAAATAAAAATCATTAAAATGTTTTTTATATTGCTCACTTTTCTCTTTTAATCTTTTTTCAACATCATCCATATTGGATGATATTGCACCTGCATGTCCTGCTGCATCTAGCAGCCAAAGCAAATGATGATGAAGTTCATGAAAAACCGGCGGCATTTGATTTGCATTGAAATATTTCAATAATCTTAAATATTCTTCTAATTCGTTCACCATATGATTAATGAATGAAGGTGAAAGATGTATCTTAATTTTACCTACCAGATGCTCTTTTATAAGACATAGCTTAAACTCCCGAAATCTTAATGTCTCTTGTTCTGCTGTGGCAGTAAGTTGCGAAATCTCTTCCGAATTGGCTTTACCAAGGAGAGTATCAAAAATTTGAATGAATTCTGAGGCAATTTCAATGTATTCCACTTCGACCGGAGCTAAAGACTCATGAATGAACCTGCCATGGTCTCCTAAGATTTGCAGCCAAAACTGATGCTCGAATCTTGCTGTTTTCTCCAAAAACTCGTTCATTTGCTCTCCCCCATAATTTAAGTATAAGAAACTCACTTATAATTTGTATTCTTAAACCTACAAACATATTAATATAAATTATATGGGGCGTAATCAATCTAAAATTGATTCATTAACCGCATGATTGTACTTCGACCGAGACAAAATCCTGCCACATCCCCAGTGAGTCAAACGTGTTCATCCTTCTCCCAAAACGTTCATTTGTGTTCTAAATTAAATCTCTGGCAGTATAACTAAAAAACCAGTGTTCTTCGAGTGGTGAAATTTGCAAATCAGGTCGATAGGAGGAAGGTAGATTGTTAAAGGAATTAATGAGTTACATTGATTATCCAATGGTGAAAGTTCCAGGGGGAGAAATAGACTTAAGGGACGATAGAATTAAAAGCGAATGGAAAGCTGAAATCAGACCGTTTCTTCTTGCCCGTTATCCTGTTACTGCGGATTTCTACTATACTATTACAAATAAATCACTTAATTCTTTTAATCAGGATTTAAAACCTGTTGTGAATATTTCTTGGTATGATACCATTTCTTTTTGTAATCTACTTTCACAGAAAGCTGGACTGGGAGAGTCTTATTCTATCAATGGTGAAAACATTGTTTGTGATTGGGAATCAAACGGTTTTCGACTTCCTACAGAAGCAGAGTGGCAATATGCATGTAAAGCCGGGACTGCTGGTTATAGGTACGGAGAGCTGAATAACATAGCCTGGTATAAAGGAAATTCAGGGGGCAAAATCCATGAAATAGGAACAAAAGAACCGAACCCATGGGGGCTGCATGATATGCTAGGAAATGTTTGGGAATGGTGCTGGGATATATATGATGAACAAGTGTACGGCACCTATCGTATTTTCCGGGGAGGTAGCTGGGCTGAGGATGCCAGGGGTTGCGGCGCTACATGTCGTCGGCGCAGCCATCCTACATTTTGCATAGACGACCTAGGATTCCGTCTTGCACGGTCTTTTTAACTTCGGCAAACAAGCCAAATTCATTCAAAGCTCACTGCTTTATCTTAGTTGTACTTCCATACATATTTTTTCCGGTTATTTTAGGAATCCACCCAATGGGTACAAAATAAAAAAACCTGATGATTCTTCAGGTTTTTTAATATTTTCATCATTCGCATTACCAGAGAAATGCGAGAAAGACTAAAGATGCAATTGCGCCAAAGGCAAATCCATTTGCGGCACCCCATCCATATCCTGCATTAAAGCCTCCATAACCAAAACCCCCAAGGTTTCCGCCACCGTTAAATGGACGAATATATACACGGTTCGGCGTTACCCGGTGTATGATTCCCCGATGTACGGTTCCTCTGCTTGTACGAATTTCAACCGGTCTTCCAACACCTTGCCTGCATTTATGATAATAATTATGATATCCCATATTACACTCCCCTTGTTAGTCGATTCTACATCGTATGCATTCGGGGACTAGCCTGCATGGTTTAAAAACCCACCATTCCTTTAAAAGTCTTTCCCATATTCCATGTCAATGTTAAATCACTCTTTAAAACCAAAGCATAAAATACATTTATACATTTGCAAAGGAGATAATTCCATGAACCATTCATACCAAGACGCACTAGCCATAATTGGAATCGAAGGGGCACACCCTGGTGGATTTGAACTGACTAAGCAACTCTTAAAAAATGAAAAAATCGATCATACGTCAAAAATCCTTGATGCCGGATGCGGGGCAGGGCAAACCTCAGCTTTCTTGGCAAAAACGTTCCTTTGCCAAGTATCAGCGCTTGATCATCACCCTGAAATGGTGAAACATGCAAAAAAAAGATTTCAACAAGCTAACTTAAGCATCGACCTATATGAGCATTCAATAGAAGAACTGCCTTTTGACGATAATTCTTTTGATTTGATCATAGCCGAATCAACGACTGCATTCACTGATATACAAAAATCACTCAGTGAATTTTACAGGGTCCTCAAACTAAAAGGAATTTTGTTATCCATTGATATGACAGCGGAAACCAGCCTTGATTCTGCCTCAAAAAAGGAAATCATGAACTTTTATCATTTAAGAGAATTATTGATGCAATCCGAATGGTTAAATTTCTTCCGACAAAACGGATTTTCAAATGTAAAAATCTTGAGATCGAGTACCGTCTTAGAGGAATTAATGAATTCTTCAGCTCCAAATAGCCCCCTTCAGCCTTTGAATGAATCTTTGGAACGAGTCATGGACGAACATTACCGCCTCATTTTTTCTTACGGAAACAGCCTCGGTTATAGAGTATACAGAGCTAGTAAAAAGTAATCTCCAGCTTTTGTTTTTATACACGGATTACTGAATATAGCAATTATGAACACAATGAAAAAACCTAGAACAAGTTCAAGGTTTAAAGGAATGATAATATAGTCTTAGGCTATGATCCGTACACAATTTCGGCCATTCTTCTTTGCGGCATATAAGGCTTGGTCGGCCAGTGGCATCAATGTTTGGATGGAATGGCCTCGATCTCCAGCTTCAATTAATGCATGAGTCACACCGAAACTGCAGGTAACGGAAATCTTCTCTCCATTAACCTCTGCAATACTTTCAGAAACCTTTACCCTTATAACATCGGCCAACTCATATGCAGTGGATAAAGCGGTATTCGGCAAACACACGATAAATTCTTCACCACCATAGCGCCCCAATAGATCTCCTTCCCGAATATATTCTTTTGCAGTATTTGCAACAAGCATTATGACCGCATCCCCTGCTTCATGTCCAAAAGTATCATTAACATTTTTAAAATGATCGATATCAAACATGATGATTGAAACACTGCCGCCTTCCCTGCTTAGAGCATCGAATAAAATTTCCGATTTTTTGATGAAAAATGTTCTATTTAGTATTTGGGTTAATCCGTCCAAGCTGGCAAGTTGTTTCAATTTTTCCAGCATGAGCACTCTTTCAGTTACGTCGGCGAAGGTAATGATCTGTCCGATAGGCAGGTTGCTTTTGTTGAACACGGGTGAAAAACCAATATGGTAATGTACCATATCACCATTTATGCTGCATGTAAAATCACTGTCTTGCTTAAGGTCGATTATTTCTCCGTTTAACCAAAAAATACTTTTTTCGTATATTATATAGCACTTTATGACTAGGTGACTAGCGTTTATTCGGGGAATTCTGAATTTTAAATGACTGATTTATATGCCGTATTAGGAAGCTATTGACTAACTCCCAAAACTTAAAAACCCCTGCTTCATCACTTTGAACGTGAGCGGCAGGGGTTCTTCACTTGTAAAAATACGTATTATACCTTCTCTGTTACTGCTGTGAATCGCTTTAAGAAGGAGAGTATTTTTTGATAGACGGCAATTTCATTTTCTTTTTTGGAAAATCCATGTCCTTCATTTTCTAGAAGCATATAATCGACATCTCTTCCTTTATCCTTCAACGCTTGAACGATTTGATCCGATTCCTCTTTGACGACACGGGGATCATTTGCCCCTTGAATGACAAGCATTGGCCTTATCATGGATTCTAGATAGGTAATAGGCGAAAACTCGATTAGTTTTTCTTTATCTTTTTCCGGGTTTCCTACCCATTGGTCCATGACTGGCTTCCAGTCTTCAGGTACAGAATTGATAAATGAGAATAGGTTGGATGGGCCGAAGATATCGACAACCGCCTTAAAATAATCCGCATGTCGCCCGTGCAGCAGAAGGGCCATGTAGCCTCCGAAGCTTCCGCCCATCAAAAGAATGTTGCCTTTTTGTGCATGCCCTTGGTCTATCAGCCAATCAAGGCCGGCTACATTATCAAGTCGCGGTCCATTTCCCCAATCTCCCTCTACCATTTTCATGAATTCCAAACCATAACCAGTAGAACCGCGGAAGTTTGGCGCGAAAATACTGTAACCGTTATTCAGGAAAAATTGAAATGAAGCTCTAAAAAACTTCCGTTCTGCCGCTTGAGGTCCTCCATGAGGCCAAAAAATGACTTCACCATTGTCATTTTCCTTTTTTGCCCTAAAAAATAACGATTCGATCTCCCGGCCATCAAAGGAAGGGTATGTAATGATGTCCGGTTCAACCAATTCATTAGAATCGACGCCAGGAACAGTATATTTAGTTAATGATACCCACTCATCACCTGTATTTTTATAGATATTATGAGGCTTGGTTGCACTCATGCCAAATAAGTAAAGATTGCCTGATGCAGCAACTTCAAGTTTATTAATGACACTGCATGGCACGGGGATATTTCTCCAATTTTCATTTTGCAGATTGATTTCATATAATTGATCCTCTACACCCTTTTGACTGGTTATATATAATAATTGATTCTCTTTACTATAAGTAATGGCAGTAAAACTCTCATTCTTCAATTCTTTAACTTTACAGAATTTGTTTGTTTCAAGGTTGTATGAAGCCAAATAGGTAAAGTCCGAATCATAATCAGTCAATAAATATATCATCGAATCCGAAACAAAAACCCCATCATTCACTGTGTGTTGTTTCTCTGTCGGCGGAGTGAGCAGGATATCTTCGTTCCCTTTTTTTGCATAGAGAAGAGTATATGTATTAGCAAAGTGTTTATAGTAAAGTAAGGTTTCTTCATCAGGGCTGAAGCCAAATAAATAGGTCGCTGCATCTTTCCCCTCCAGTACCAGCCTTTCCTGTCCTGATTCTAAATCCAAACAATAGGAATTTAGAAAGGAAGGATTTCCTCTGGATGTCGTGTAATAGAGCTTTTTACTGTCATTCGATAATTTTGGCATGAAATTACGTGTATTTTCATGATTAACGATTTCCTTCATTGTCCCTCCATTCAAAGGAACTCCGTAAAACTGGGTATTTTCATTACCGTCTTGATCGAAACCAGCAATGATAAACCGGCTCTTCTTATCATATATAAGCCCTTGGCAGCTTTGATCGATGGATGTTAGAGGATAAGGAAAGGAGTTTGGCAAATCCATTCCCCATAAATTATACTTGCCGCTCAAATTGGTACTGAAAACCAGATGTTTTTCATCTGGACTTACAGCAAAATCAGCAATGGAAAACGTTCGTAAAAATTGCTCAACATCAGGTTTTGGAAAAGTGATCATCATTGGCAACCCCTTACTTTTATAATATTAAGAAATGTCTGTAAATAATTATACCATATTTTTCCTCATCATGGAATTCGCAACCTAAGGAAGTAGTGAAGTCAAGTTTCACTCACCAAAAAATGGATAATAATCATCCCTGAATATTTAGTGTCATTTAATCTTAACTAAACACTCTATAGGCCACCGGAACATCTTATTCAAAACGATTCCTCTTTAAAGACATTGGAGCATATTCTGAGAGAAGATCTGTCTACAGTTTTTTTTGCTTGTACAAATTTGGACGTTGATTGGAACGTAGGGCACTCGCTTTTCGCGGGCGGTCGGGGAGCCTCCTCGGCTTTCGCCTGCGGGGTCTCCCCTAGACGCGCTTTTCCCGCAGGAGTCTCGAACACCCGCTCCAATCAACTTTGCTTTAACTTTTAGATAGGACACTTTTGCCTAGGGGCATTTTTGTTTTAAAAGTATTAAAACTTGAGGTGATGAGGATGCTTTCTAAACATGATTCTATTCAGTGAGATCAACTGTTGCCGGCGAACCATTTGGTTCGTAAATGGAGGCTTCCATTGAGTTCACTTTATGACTTGGTGAAAGATATGTATTCAGAGGTAGGACGCTCAAGTATTGATTCAGTTATTTTAGTTAAACTGACATTCGTTCAATTTTCCTTCGGTATTCGTTCCAAGCGTAAAACGATTGAAGAAGCTGAAACCAATATGGCTTACCGTTGGTTCTTAGGCTATGGTTTCCATGATAAAGTACCTCCTACTCCACGTTCGGGGAAAATTATGAGCGACGCTTTAAAGATACAGACCTGTTTGAACATATTTTCTATCGCATCTAAATGACAGTTGCTGATAGAAAGTTAATAAGTGCTGAACACGTTTTCGTCGATTCCACACATGTGAAAGCCAATGCGAATAAGCGCAAATTTGAAAAGAAAATCGTACGTAAAGAAACACGAGCATATCAAGGACTTCTTCAAGATGAAATAAATCAAGATCGTGAAAACCATGGTAAGAAGCCTTTTCCACCAGATAAATTTAATAAGTAAAAAACCGCTACTATGTGAAAGATGAACGAACAAAACAGTTTGCCTATTCATTCCACGCGGCCGCAGACCGCAACGGTTTTGGGAACGATTGTAACACCTGGTAATACACATGACAGTCATATTTTGGAGCCACTTGTTGAGTTAAGTGATTGAGAAAGGTGGAAAAATCGGAAGCAGTTGCCGCAGATGCAGCTTATCAAACACCAGCGATTACAAGCTACCTATTTAACAAAGAAATCACACCTGCTTTACCCTATACACGTCCTCGTACAAAAGAAGGATTCTTTCGCAAACATGACTATGTTTACGATGAACACTTTGATTGTTACCTTTGCCCTTCGGGCAAAACTTTAAAGTACTCAACAACAAATAAAGAGGGCTATCGCGAGTACAAATCGCCAAAACAAATTTGTGCAACATGCTCATTTTTATCACTGTGTACAGAAAGTAAAGACCATCAAAAAGTAGTGACACGGCATATCTGGCAAGCACATGTGGAAGAAGCAGATCATCTGCGTCATCATCAAGAGGTAAAATCTCTTATCCTTTGGTCAAAATTTCAAAGGGAATTTTAAAAGGGGTTCGGAATTTTTTAATTCCAACCCCTTTTGTCTACAAACTGAAGCATAAGAGCACTGGGCTCTTATGCTTTTTAAGCATCAATCGATATATCTTCTTGCTCCGGCATATTCCTCTCCGTATCCCGATGTTTTTATTTCATCTATCCTTACATGTGTTGAGCTGTTAGGTGAATGGATCATTTTGCCGTCACCAATATACATTCCGACATGATGGACCTTTCCTTTCCCTTTATCATGGGCAAAAAATAGTAAGTCACCTGGTTGTAGATTTTCTTTTTCAACCTTTTTGCCATGCTGAGCCTGAATGGAAGAGTCCCTTGGGATCGTTATTCCATTAGCATGGTACATCGTATACGTAAATCCAGAACAGTCAAATCCAAAACCGGACATTCCAGCCCATAGGTAAGGTAGCTCCAAAAAAGCTTTTCCTGATTCAACGATGTCCTTACCGGTTGGGGCTGGTATTTGATTTTCATTTTGATAGACTGACACGTCTTGCTTTTCCATCCATTTTGCCCCATTACCCGGTGTCATCACCTTCACTTTATCTTTTTTCACCTGCAATAGCGGAAGGCGGGTATTGAAGCTGACTTCCATGAATTTGGACCGAGGTTTCGAATCCGAATAAAGCCAGGTCTTTGGGGCATTTACAAGGGCAAATCCTCGTTTAAATTGCTTCTCAAAAGAATGTCCGTCTTTTAATTGTGCCTTTGGCATCCATCCTGGGTAACCAATATCATTGCGGGGTGTAGGTTGATTTGCAACGGCTACTTTCACCCATTCACCCCGTTCTTCAAGAATCGTCACTTTAGAACCATATAAAGCTTGTGTTTCCAGGTTACCTACAAGCCACAGCTTGTCTTCATATTTCATCGAGCCGATCCATTCATTCAAATCAGCGGGATTCGATGCAGAAGGGGCATCGATTTCCCTTAATAATCCCGGCTCAGTCCAAAGAGTGGCCACGTTCACATCAACATAGGCAATTCTCTGCTTCTCCCTGGAACTAGCTTCACTGGGACTGAATACTAAAATACCAAAAGCAAATAAAGATAAAACAAAAACGGTTAACCTTTTCAAATTATTCACCCTTTCGAAATTGTTTTTATTGAGTAAAAGAGGATTTCCTCTTGACTCCCAGTCCAGGTTTATCGGAAATGAGAAGTTGATCTTTCATAAATTGAATGCCTTCAAATGGCTCATTCTTAATCCATAATGGGGCATCTAAATCAATCTTCGTAATATTTGGATGGGCGGTTGCCAGATGAGCTGCGGCCGCTACACTAACGGATGATTCCATCATACTCCCGATCATGCATTCCACCCCGGCTGCTTCTGCCATATCGGCGATTTGGAGTGCACGTCGAATTCCGCCAGTTTTCATTAATTTGATATTAAGGAAATCAACAGCATGTTCATTCAGGAGTCTCATGGCATCACGTGGGGAAAACAAACTTTCATCGGCCATGATCGGCATTTGGACAGAGCGTTTTATTTCTTTCAATCCTTCGATATCATGGGCTTGCACGGGCTGTTCTACCAAATCAACGTTCAGCTTTCTTTCTTCGATTTCATGAATGATGGAAATCGCTTGTTTTGTTGTCCACCCTTGATTTGCGTCAAGCCTGATCATAACCTGTTCGCCAACAGCAGCACGAATGCAGGCAACGCGCTCCACGTCATTCTTCCAATCCTTCCCCAGTTTTATCTTCATCGTAGAGAATCCGCTTTCGATAAGGGTCAGTGCCGCCTTTGCCATTTCTTCAGGTTCATCAACGCTTATTGTCATATCATTTTTCAGGACATTAGATTTACCGCCAAGATATTGATATAATGGGAGCTGCCATCGTTTGCTGACTGCGTCGTACAAAGCGATTTCAACAGCAGCTTTTGCACTTGTGTTACCTACACAGGATCGTTGGATCAGCTGAGACAATGCATTGATATTCTCGATGTTGCGGCCAATTAGATGTGGTGTGATTACTTCTTCAATGACCGTCATGATCCCTTTTGTAGAATCACCTGTGATGGCAACCGTAGGGGCTGCAGCCCCCAAACCTTCCGTTCCATCCTCCAATTTTACGGAAACCATGATGTTTTCAATTTCCATTGCAGTGCGTAATGCAGTCTTGAATGGCTTGATAAGTGGCAAGGTTTCCACTGATACTTGTAAACTTTCAATCTTCATATTAACAACCCTTCCTTAAAAGCTTGAGAGTATATATGATGTAAGAATTCCAAAATAGGTGCCCAGAAGACTGCCAAGTACTGCCATCAATATCCCGACCGGTATTAGCGCCCTGTTGAATGCACCTGCCAATATGGGGGCTGATGCCACGCCCCCTATGTTGGCCAAAGAGGCAACTCCCATTGTAAATAGATCCAACTTAAAGATTTTGGCCAAAATGACCATGATCAATCCATGAAAGAATAGAATCATAAAGCCGGAAATAATATACACAGGTGCTTGAAACAGCTGTGAAAAATCGGCATGGGAAGCAATTAAACCAATGACGATATAAAGCATGACTTTGGAAATTTCCATGGAACCGGCAATACGTCCAACCTTCGTGACAGCCAGAATTAATCCTACGGTCGAAGCGATGATGATCGTCCAAGTGGTTCCATTCACAGCGGCACCGAGTACCGGCAGTCTCTCCCCAATTTTGGTTGCACCTGCTGAAACAATTAAAGCCAGCGCCAAGAAACCGATCAATTCCACGAATCCAAATTCCGTCTTGGCGGTTTCACCCGCTTCAAGCTCGGAAGTCATTTGATCAATGAAAGATGTATCCGCTTTTGTCCAAATATTGAATTTACCAGCAAGAGGCACCAGCCAAAATAAGAACATGACCCAAATGGAATAATTGACTGTATCCATGATCAACGCATAGCCAAAAATATTTTCAGGCACATCGAGTATTCCTTGCAAGATCACCATATTGGCAGAGCCCCCTGTCCAGCTTGCGCTCAAAGCCGAGAATGCCTTCCAAGTTCCTTCCGCATAAAAGCCGTTCATTAAAACGTAATTAAGAGTGAACCCTCCAATAATGCTGAATGAAGCCGCAAAAAAAGTTAAAAGCATCTTTGGTCCAAGCCTGATGATTTTCCGCATATCGCATTGCAAAAGCATAAGCATCAACATGGCAGGCAGCAGGAGCCCCCGTAAGGTGCTATATGCACTTTCGACTGACTCACTATCTGAAAAGACCCCGAATGTTTTCATCAGAGCCGCTCCAATATAAATAAGGACAATACCAGGAACATACTTGAAGAACTTTCCTCCTATCTTTTTTTCCACAACCGCAATCACGGCAGTAAATGCCAATAAAAAGCTGACAAACATCACACCATCTTGAATCATATTCCATACCACCTTAAATTTTATAACATAAGGTAATTTCCATTTTTTTCACACTCATCTATTAATTATTGCATGGCACTAAATAGAAAAATCCAGCTGCCAAAGAGCGCGTACGCACTCTTTAACAGCTGGATTTCAATTGCGACTGACAAAAGAAGCAGCTATAACTTATAAAGTTGCTGATATTTGATGCTGGCATTTCTTAGGGCGACGGTCAGTGCTTTCTGAGATGAACCAAAATACCGTTGCTCAATTTCCGTCTCCAATTCATCGGGCCGAAGAATGGATTTACCAACTAACATGGATTGAATGAAGCGTGATGTAATCGATATCGTGGTCGAGCATTCCGCATCCACTATTTCATGCGTATCACGATCAATGACGAACCCGATGAAAAAGCAGTTGAATTGCTGTGTAATTGGATTATTGGACGGTGCCTTTGATTCGCCAACTATATATACTGTATTCTGTTGAAACATGATTGTTGTGCCTCCTGCCATTACAGACATCATAACAGGTATAAATAGGGTGACTATCTATATTTACAATATGAAATGGTTATATATATTTTAATATATATAGCAAGCATTTGACAATATATTTTGTATATTAAGTCAATTTCCGATTCCTTCGGCCAGAGAATAGATAAGTTCTATAACTAATACACCAATCAAACTGAAAAATCACGAAGAATAACCAGGTATTGTAAAAGAACTCGTTTCAGGGGTCATTTTTTTTTAACCTACCCCCGCACTTTATTGGACCTACATTCGGACGACAATGGTTCGGGATCCAACACATCATTTCATCCCTTCGTATGGCTCATATTTCGCATACATACCTTTTCGGCGATTACGATCCTTGAAGGTGGTTGCTGCACCACTTTTTCGATTCTCATAAAGTTCGTCCATATCCACTGTACCGGTAATGATGGTGTGTTCATTCATTACCGCCTCGGCCACTATTCCATTAGCAGGCCAAGCGCTGTCACAGGGGCTAAGGATACTGGCACGGCCATATCCGTTCGGCAAGGGTGATCCTGGTTCACCAACAGTGGGGCAATGAACAAAATATACCTGATTTTCGATTGCACGCGCATGTGCGCAATGGCGAACTCGCCAAAAACCAGCCTCTGTAAATGTGTATGATGGGCAAAAAATGATGTCGGCCCCGTTCACTGATAATATCCTTGAAATTTCAGGTATCTCCGCTTCATAACATACCGCTATTCCTATCTTAACCGGACCCACGGAATAAACCTCCAGTTCATCACCTTCAGAAGTATGCCAATTCGCTTCAGCAGGAAAGATATGAGTCTTTTTATGCTCAACGACTGATCCGTCTTCATCAAAAATATAAGCAATATTGTAGTATTCATTTTCGCGGCGTTCCAGATGAGTGCCTGCAATGATGACCTGTTTTCTTTTTCTTGAAAGTGACCTGAAAAGATCTTTGTATTGATTGGTATATTCATCGATCCTGATAACGGACGAAGCATCCTGTTCTCCAAAGGCCGCTGATAATCCGATAGTTAACAGTTCAGGAAAAATGATATATTCCGAGTTTTCGGGAACTTGGGTGATCAAGTCTTCTACTTGTTCCTGAAATTCAAGGAAAGTTGACACTTTTTCTACACGAAATTGACAAGCCGTTATTTTAATTTTCACAAAAGCCCTCCCATATCATGTTTTATCAGTTCTTCCAGACTTTTAAATGAAATCAGGATATCTTGTCCAAATCAGTCATTTCGGTCTGTTGCATGGAGATATGTTTAGTCAGGGCACTTACAAGGAATGTTACTAATATATTAATCAACAAAGCTATGACTCCTGTACTGATATCATTAATTACATGTGGGGTATTTGGCAGGAATGTAGCAACCTTCACCTCTGCAATTGTCGCATATAAAACAATCAGGACACCTGCCAATATTCCAGCCATCGCACCATACTTATTGATTATATTGGTTTTTGGCAAACTGAAAAACAAGGACGGGGCCAGTTGCGTAATTAAACTGTAAGACATGATATTCAGGATGGCCAAAGCCTCGCCGCCTGTAACCGTTACAATTAAAGCAATGATTGAGATACCAATAATGATTATCCTTGAGACAATCAATTGATGTGTTTCAGTCGCAGCAGGGACCAGAACTTTGAAAAAACTATTTGTCAGACCTACCGATGCTGCCATTAGCATGACTGAAGCCGGTACTAGTGCCGTCAATAAACCTGCAGCTCCGATAACCCCTATCACCCATGGATCGAATGTTTGAATCGCCAGCCTTAAAAGTGAGAGATCACCATCCGCTCCTTGCAAACCCGGGATTTCCATGATGGCTGTAAATCCAATGAAAAAAACGAACAGCAGCAACAATGTGTATAAGGGTAATGCAATCGCATTTTTGCGAAGGGTCCTTTCCCCATTGGACGATAATACGACCATGAATGTTTGTGGCAGCAAATAAAATCCTAGTGCATTCAGCAAAACGGTGGACACAAACCAGGACTGACTCAATCCCTGATCCGCCAAAACCAACATTTCCGGTTTAGCAGCTTGCACGGACTCGAACATTGGCTGTATGCCTCCGAAGTAATGAACTGGAATGTACATCCCTAAAAAGATGACGACCACCAAAATCATGAAATCTTTCAGTATCGCTGTCCATGCCGAACCATGAATGCCTGAAATCATTACATAGGTAGTTACAACCACAGCACCGATCACACTTGCAGCAACTGGTGAAATTGCTCCGTATGATGCTTCTGAAACAATGATGCCCAATCCTTTGAGCTGTATGACTATGTAAGGAACGAGGGCTAAGCTTCCCAATACAGCAACGATCATCCCCATAGACCTGCTTTTATATTTAGATGCAAAATACTCTGGCTGAGAGATAATGGAATGTCGTTTTGAATATCTCCATATTTTAGGGACGAGCCAATATGATAGGACATAAGCTAAGAAAATATAGGCGGGAACATAATAAGCAGCGGCACCTTTTGAGTATGCCCACCCACTTCCGCCCAGGAATGTAAAAGTTGTATAAATTTCACCTGCTATCAAGAGAAAAATGAAGAATGTACCGAAGCCCCTGCCCCCTACGGCAAATTGCTCCATATCCATATCCTTCCCTTTTCTTGCTTTAATCCCTAAATAAAGTGCTAGAACCAAGAATATGGCAATGATGAACAATGAGATATTCATTCAGATTCACTCCCTTTATTATCAGGATCGAACTTATAGACGATCATTAAGATAATCGATGCCATCACCATCCAAAATGCAACCCAAAATAACAAAAAAGGCATTCCCAATATGTACGGTTCTATTTTATTTGCATAGGGCAATAAACCTAAAAACCCTATAAATGGAACAAAAAGCAATAGCTTAATAGCATCCAAATTATACCCTCCCCCATTTAGGTTCCTTTCAGGATGCATCACCATCAGTCAAGCTGACTTTCATACTGAACTGATGGTTTGATGGCACCCTTCGGTCACTGTTATTTGCTGTATTCAACCAACCATATTTCCGCTTAAGATGACTGGATGGCAAGGACCGTTTCCAATATTACATTGACGCCTTTTTCACAATCTTCCCAAGTAGTAAGTTCCTCTTCGCAATGGCTTTTACCGTTGATGCTTGGGACGAAAACCATGGCAGTAGGTATATAACTAGCTATAAACTGTGCATCATGTCCTGCACCGCTTACCATTCTTTTATAGGGTAGGCCTAGATAATTGGTCGATTGCTCAAGCAAATTGCAAATGGATTTGTCGAACCAAACGGTATCCCTGTCCCACAATTTTTTCGCTTGGATGTCACAGCCGTCTTCTGAACCTGTAGTTATAAGGCTTTTAATGACTTCCTCCACCTTTTCGATGACGTTGGAATCTTTATGTCTTGCCTCTAGCGAAAAAACCACTTTATTAGGGATGACCGTATGGATATTCGGAAACACATTCACTCTGCCCATCGTAAAAACCAAATCGTCATCAAGCATGCCTAGCTTCTGACGAGCCTCCATAATCAAGCTATTCGCAGTGAAGAAAGCATCTTTTCTCATATTCATTGGGGTGGTTCCTGCATGATCGGATTCGCCTGTAACTTCTATCTCATAGCACACCATACCAAGGACACATTCAACGACACCGATCGTGAGAGATTCACGTTCAAGAATGGGCCCTTGTTCAATATGCAACTCTAGAAATGCAGTCGCTTCTTTTAAACGAGACTCTTGATCCCCTGCATATCCAATGGCATTCAAAGCACTTTCGAAAGTGGTTCCTTCACTATCCGTCTTTTGCAGCATGACGGATTTTTCGAATTTACCCGAAAGAACTCCCGAAGACATCATGGAAGGTTCGAATCTGGCCCCCTCTTCGTTCGTAAAATTGACGATCATTACCGGAATTTTAGGCTGGATATTATTATCGACCAGAGTACGCACGACTTCCAAGCCTGCAGCTACACCCAAGATACCATCAAACCGCCCGCCCTTTTTTACGGTATCCATATGGGATCCCATTACAATAGGTGGTTTGTTTTCAAGTCCCGCTAAAGTGGCGTAAATATTCCCCATATCATCAACCTTAATGGTCATACCCAATTCTTTACAGCAAGCGCAAAAATAATCACGGACTAATCGATCTTCGTCGGAAAGGGATAGCCGTGTGACCCCGTTGTTTTCTGTGCGTCCAAAATCAGCAAATTTCTCTAGCGTACGACTCAGCCTCTCACCATTAATTAATAATTTTTGCTTTTTCATAGCGAATATCCCCCTTTTAGATAACCTGCTAAATCCTTTTCGTTCGCTTAAGCCAAAAAAATGCAAGTGAAGGTCTTGTTGTTTTAGAATAGTCACGCTAGATTATATTTCCACCATTGTTTCCCTATGATAAAGAATCTCCCCATTCAAAATCGTAGATTCAACTTTCAAATCCTTGATATTTTGGGAATCCACTTTCAATATACTATCATTCAATACTACTAAATCGGCGAGCTTCCCTGCCTCCAGGCTGCCTTTGACTTCTTCATCGAAACTAGCAAACGCACCATTCCATGTGTATAGTTTAATGGCTTCCAATACGCTAATCGATTGAATCTCACCTATTTCCGTACCAGACCTGCTTGTTCTATTAACAGCAACGTGTATGCCTAATATAGGGTTGTGATCAGTAACGGGAGCATCTGAACCAGCTGCGGCCAAGATGCCATTATCAATAAAATCACGGGCAGCGTACATATGGTTGACCCTATTGCCGTAATGTTCAATATATATATCACCGAATTCATAAGGAAATGGGGGGTTGGGGATTGGGATGACGCCAAGTTCTTTCATCCTCTTTTGTAAATCTGGCGAAGATATTCCAGCATGCTCAATTCTATGTCTATGATCTTTTCTGGGCGATTCATTCAAAGCCTTTTCCACGCAATTTAAATACATCTCTATTGCCCTGTCTCCTTGGGCATGGACTGTGATCTGAAAGCCTCTTTTATGTGCCTGACCTAATACTTGATGGATCTCCTCTTCTTTATAATAAAGAATCCCGGAATAACCAGGATCACTCGTATAAGGCTCACGGGTGGCAATTGTCGGACCGGTACTGCTGCCATCCGTAAACAATTTGGCTGGTCCGATTTTGAATCTTTCGTCCCCCGTTCCGGTTATCACTCCCGAATCTACCATTTTATTCACAAATTCATGAGAATTATTCAATGAACCGACCATCGCATAGATACGGACACGAATGTCCTTATTTTTTATGGCCTGCTGCATTAAACGGAAACTGTCAGGACCATGAGCACCAGCTTCATGAATGCTTGTAATGCCTGCTTCAATGAAATGTCCCGATGCTATTTTGACCGCCTTCAACAGTTCACTTTCTGAATAGCTTGCTCTGTCGGCCATTATCATATTTGCTGTTTCAATGAGTTTTCCTGTAAGCCTCCCCGCTCCATCCTTTTCAATGATCCCACCAGTTGGATTCTCTGAGTTTTCATCAATTCTAGCAATCTCAAGCGCCCTGCTATTCACCACGCTTATATGGCTGCATGTGCGATTCACGATAATGGGATGGTCTGTTGAAATAGCATCCAATTCCGCTATTGTTGGATAACGTTTTTCTTTCACTGCGGTCTCATTGAAGCCCCAAGCCCGAATCCACTCACCTTTAGGGATCGTCGAAGCTTTCTTCTTCAGATCGATTAACAAATCTTCTATAGATTTGATATGTTCAGCTTTACAGCTCACTGCCAATTGATTGACACCATACAAGATAAGATGAATATGAGAATCTATAAACCCGGGAAGTAAGGACTTTCCCTGCAAATCAATCACATTTGTTTCTTCTCCGATAAATACCTTGATTTCCTGATTCGTTCCGACTGCCGAGATACGGTCACCGTTAATTGCCAGGGCTTCCGCGACTTCATTTTTTTGATTTACGGTTATGACTTCGCCGTTTATGAACACGATATCAGCTTTCAACCAACACACCCCTTCCTTTTTGTTTCACCCTCAGTTCTGCCACCTCTTCCTTTGCTGTCCCCGCCGCCACTTATCGGAATATTCTGTTTTCAACAGATTCATTATATCCACACCAGATTGTGAAATCATTAGACAAATAGTTAAAAATATCATCGTTTTTTTATACCTTTTATATAATTATGTCTTATTTCCCATGGTTTGCTGGCACCAGCCCCCTCTATTCCTAAGGGGACTATAACCAATCAAAAAAGGATAGATTCAGCTGCTTATTTGCTTATCTATCCCGCCATTATTCAATTACAACCGATTGTTTCTCCCGATAATGCCAATGGTCAAATACTGTTTGTTAGCTTTAAAATCCCATGTCCAGTATCGAAGGCTTAATTCACTTTTTTCCACTTTTTCAATAAACGTTTTTACCCCTATCAAGGCTGCCCCATATCCCACGTTCGAGGCCAATGCAAAGATGGCATTCAGCCCTTCGTTAATGGTATCCATATACTCAGGTTCGATTTTTAAGATATCAGTCCATGTAATACAGAATCCATTTTGCTTGGAACATTTATAAATAGAGTGATTCACTGTACGAACGATTTCATCCCTTACATCCAAAATTCCATTCTTCATCTCTTCTGCATCTTCTTTCCGATAGTGGTTTACATGATCGGAAAGAAGCTCCATGGCCCAATTATAAAATAGTTGAGTATAAATGGCGGAAGTTGCCACGATATCAAAATCATTATAATAATTAGCAAAAACACGTTCAGAAAGCTGACCTAACCGATTCTCGGTATCCTTTAAATACCGAATAATTCCCTTTGCCGTTTCACCACGATTCAGCATGGAAGATAGGTGGTGATCAAAATCCACTTTATCGAGGCCTGTTACATCAATTTCAATAAGTTGAATTTTCTCCCGGGTCCGTTCAGGCAAATTTGCCGTACCCTTTTCCATACTTTCCATATCTATATCAAATAAATATATGGAGTTGCATTTAGTTGCCAGATACTCTATATCCAAATCATCGCAATTGCCTGCTCCGACGATAGCCACTTTATCTACGAACGCTTTTTTCGAAAAAACGGCATCGAATAAACCTGTAACTTGTATACGATGCTGTTTCCACTGCAACTTTCTGTATTCATCCCGATTAAGGTTCATTTTTCTTTGATAGGTTTCCAAGTCAATCTCTCCCTTTAGGGTACTAAGGATTTTATTGTAACAAAGTATCCCGATCTTTTGGAGGGCAGGTAATTAAGATTTCGCACTGGGGAAAAGATAGGCTCAATTTCCATAGTAAAATGAGTGATAAAGATGTTAGAATAATATGGGAATTATTTTAAAGTAGCAGTGATTACAGGAGGGTGTTCCTTGAGCAAAACAAAGAAGATTTTACTTACTTTATTAGGTGTTTTTTCAATCATCTTGGTCGGTGTGGTAATCCTATTGTTTTCATTCACACAGAGCATGAAAGCAGATCCTGATGAAGAAAAGAAAATCCGGGATCAAGCTGAAAGATATTTAAAGGAAAATTTTGATGAAGGAACCGAAATATATGATGTCCTATATGACAATATGGGAAACCGGGGCTATTTTGAATACGCAGCTAAAGTGAAACATAAAAAATATGGTACGCATTTTCTCGTTTTCTTTAATGATGAAACAGGGGAAATGGAGGATACATTTATTTCTGATAAATGGCAAGATGATGCAGAGAAAGAAATTAGGCCATATGTTGAAAAAGAACTGGGTGACGTGTTGATTTCCAAGGAAATGGAAGATATTGCAGAAAGCGAAGATTGGGAGGAGATTCAAGAAGAAATAGGCGATTATAATCAATTACTCTTGGTCTTTAATGAGGAGATCGGTAAAGAAATGAAGATTGATCCGAATAAACCAGCCAGCTATAAAGATTACGAAGTTTCCCCAACCATTCGGATTACCCTTTCACGTAAGAAACAGGATGCAGATGAAGACCGCTTTACCGCAGTTATCAATGCCCTAAAAAAAGATAGAGTCCTTAAACACGGAAATATGATTGTAGAATATATTAGTACCAATGGTGTGCCACTTGAAGATGACGAATGGCATAAAAAGTTTTAAACCATCATATAGTTTAACAGGAAGGTAAAGAGCAGTCGCTCTTTACCTTTTTTGTATATGGGAAACAAATCCTTCAAAAGCACTTTCCTCTAGTAAACTATCCAATTTTTTTGTCCGAAATATTCTTGATTCTTCTGATCGTCTTTTTTTTCATGCTATTTGCCGCTAGTACACAAACCATACTGAAGATGAATAAACAAAGGAAAAAAATCCATGCTGCACGGTAGCTTTCTGTCAAATCATAGATTACACCCGAAACGATCACACCCAATGAGCCTGCCGCCACAAAAAAAACTTGCACAATGCCAAAAATGGAGCCAAAGTCTTTCTTTCCAAAGATATCATTTGTCATGAAGGGAGGCCCTAGTGTCGATATTACAATGCTAAAGCCAAAGGCGATGGCGAATAGGAATGCGAATGCCTGTGTCTTCGCTAACAATAGTGCTGCCATTGCCATCGTCATGCAAACACCTACATAAATGGCACCGCCTGCCGTACCGAACTTATCCAATATAGCTCCTAAAATCAATTTCCCTACCGTATTTGCCAAAGAGAGGATACCAAAAATGGTTCCAGCAAAGATGGCTGGATGCCCTATATCGATCAGGTATGCCGGGATATGCATTTGCACCCCGCCTGCAACTAATGCAAAACAAACGATTCCCAGAACGAAAATCCAAAACATTGCTGTCTTCTTGGCTTCCCCCATCATTAAGCCATTCTGTTCAGATTCCCCAGTAGTTTCGGCCATTTCCATTTTGTCAGAACCTAGTGGAACGAGCCCCTTTTCTGCGGGACTTTTCTTTGCAAAAAGAAGAACCAAGGGTAATGTTAAAGCAATTATCAGTATCCCTGCTATTACGTAGGCTGTTCTCCAACCATAATTTGAGATTAAGTTTGTAATGATCGGACTGAGTGCTGCTGCCCCTATTCCCGATCCGGCAAATGCCAAACCCATGGCTTTTCCTTTTTTCTCATAAAACCAATTGGTTAACATGATTGATATGGGAATATTGGAAAAGCCTGCAACACAAATGCCAATTAAAAAGCCTATGATACAAAAATATACAGCTGAGTTGGCAAGCGAGTATGACATGAATCCTGCTCCGGCCATTACTACGCAAATTGACATGATCAACTTCATATTCCCTTTAGCGAGTAATTTACCCATGATAGGAGAAGCAACAGCCACGCCAAGGCCCGCAACGGAAAGTGCAATGGAAAAAGTGGTTCTGCTTATTCCTAAATCCTCTGTAACCGGAACCATGAACAAACTGTGCAAGGAATTTATTATCGAAAATCCGGCGAACATTATGAAAAAGCCACACAACACAACATACCACCCATAGAAAATCCCTTTAGAATCTTGTGCCAATTACAGAACCCCCAGTCCATATTCACAGTGAATTCCCTGCCTATTTTATGAGAACTCATCCTATTTCCATATAACAGGTCTTCTCACGGGTATATTCAAGAATGGAATCCGTTCCGAATCCACTATTTTTTTGGCCTCCGAATGGGAGTTCAGGTCCCACCCTGCGAAACAAGTTCACCCATACATTCCCCGATTCCAGTTTGCGGACCATCCGGTGTGCCCGATTCAAATTCGAGGTCCATACTCCAGCTCCTAAACCAAAATCACTGTCATTAGCTATGGTGATGGCTTCCTCTTCCGTATCAAAGGGGATAACGGTCGCTACCGGACCGAAGATTTCTTCTTGACAGATACGGAGAGAATTACTATTGACCTTGATCAATGTTGGCTCAACCCAATAGCCATCGGCTAATTTAGGTTCATCAGGTAATAGGCTGACACCTCCATGACGGCCACCGATGATGATTTCCCCTCCTTCCTTTTGACCTAAATCTATATAGGAGAGGATTTTTTCATATTGAGCAACGTTAGCGATCGGTCCCATTGAAGTGGCTGGATTCATCGGATCACCCAGTTGAATTTGATGTTCTATCACTTCTTTCATCCTATTAATCATTTCATCGAATATGGACCTTTGAATTAGAATCCTCGATCCGCCTACACATAGTTGTCCTGCGTTACCGCTAAATATCCCAAAGCTTGTCACCCCTTGCGCTGCTTTTTCAAGGTTTGCATCCGCAAAGACTATGTTTGGCGATTTCCCGCCCAGTTCCAAAATCATTGGCTTAGGATTACGTGCAGTCGATTGAGCTATGGCCCTTGCCGTTCCTCCAGAACCGGTCAGACTGATTTTGTTCACATCTGGATGGCTTACTAGAGTATCCCCCACTTCCGCTCCAGTTCCTGATACAACATTCAGGATACCTGGCGGGAGGATTTCATTAATCAGGTCTCCGTATCGCAATGAAGCGACAGAAGCCAATTCAGATGGTTTGATAATGACAGCATTTCCTGCCGCAATCGCATAAGCCGCTTTAATGGTAAAAGTGAAAAGCGGTGAGTTCCATGGAAGGATTCCTACAACTACCCCTAGAGGTTCCCTCAAAGAATAACCCACGCTTGAAGGTCCCAATTGGACCGTATCTCCCTTACTTCCAATAGCTGTAGCCCCTGCTGCATCATACCAAAGGCTTGCTAAGCTGGGAATGAGGCCGTGACTCGTTTCCCTGATCACCCAACCATTGTCTCTTGATTCCAACTCAGCTAGCTCTTCACCATGCTTTACGACCTTGTCACCTATTTTCCTCAGGTAAACTGCCCTTTCCATAGCTGGCCTCGAAGACCAATCGGCAAAAGCGCTTCGGGCTGCTTCCACCGCCGCTTCAGCATCTTGGACCATACTGCAAGGAATGGTTGCCCAAACCCTGCCTGTCGACGGATCGTAACTCTCAATCCTCTTCCCGGAAGAAGCGGGAACCAGATCGCCATTTATCATATTCTGGTACTCTTTCACTTTATATGAAATTTCCAACCTTCATCTCCACCCTTCGGCTTTGTTAAACATGATTGTAACCCTTTCTGCTTTTTTACCAACCTAATGCCGTAGCGGCCTGTTTGTAATATTGTTCCGTGCTTCCTAAATAATTCTCATAGAACCTTGCACGCTTAACAAAAAGGTGACAATCCATTTCTTCTGTAAACCCTATTCCTCCATGAATCTGAATATTGTCTGACGAAATACGTACGAATGCTTTCGTGGCAAATATTCGTGCACAAGATATGGCTTGAACTCGATCTTCTGCACCGCTTTCCAATGCCCAGTTAGCATAATAAGCTAAAGATCTGGCGGTTTCGAGATCCATTTTCATATCGACGATCCTATGTTTAATCGCTTGGAATCTTCCTATGGGCTGACCAAACTGTTCACGGATCTTCGCATACTCTGCAGACATCTCCACCACTTTCTCCATACACCCGATTATTAATGCCGAGAGAGCGGCATTGAAAGAGAGTAACCCTTCTTGGATGGCATCCCACCCTTGATGCATCGATCCAAGTATTTGATCCATTGGAATTTCGACATCATTGAAAGCCAATGCTGCCAAATGTCGGGTTTCATCAATGTTTTTCTGGCTTTCAATCGTCACATTCGTTTCATTTCGATCGACGATAAGAAGTGTGATCCCTTCATTTCGTTTACCTTTGCCTGTGCGGACTAATACGATATAATGATCAGCCAACTCCGCATCGGGAACCATTGATTTCACTCCGCTCAATATCAACCGACCGTTTAGGGATTTTGCCTCCAAGTTAATACCAGAAGGACCGTAACTTCCACCTTGTTCTAACCAAGCTAGCGAGAATGTTTTTATACCGGCCGAAATTTCGGCTAAATACCTATCTTTTTGTCCTTCCGTACCGAATTTCTCTATTAATGGCACAGCTAATGCATTCGTTTCTAAGTATAAACCCGGCAATAAAGAACGGCCGGTTTCTTCCAGTACAGGTATCAAATCAAGGGGACCTAAACCCATTCCCCCGTGACCTTCAGATATATTAATACTTGTACACCCTAAATCGGCAAGCCCGGATAATATGGCCCTTAGAGATCCAGTTTCACCCTCTATGTATGCACGGGCCGTTTTTGTTTGCCCAGCACCATCTAAATATTTCCGGACATATCCACGAAACATTTCTTGTTCTTGATTTAAAGAAAAATCCACGTTCATTCCCCCCTTTTCATCTTAACGTCCCATATCTTTCGGTAAACCTAAAATCCTTTCCCCTATCGTATTCTTTTGTATTTCGCTCGTTCCGCCTCCAATTGTTTGTCCAAAAGAATAAAGGTAATTATCCTGCCAATATGAGTTGGACGTGATTGCATCTTCTTTCCACAGAATACCCTTATGTCCCTGTAAAGAAATAGATTGGGACAACAGCACTTTAGTAAGTTCACTTACCATCAATTTATCCATCGAACCTTCTGCTCCTGGATGACCATTTTTTAATGTCTTAGTTAAATTACGATAATAGTTCAAAAGTGAACCGCGCGAGCGAGTATATAAATCTACCATTGTATGACGAACAAGCGGATTGTCCATCAATGGCTCATCATCTTCCTTCAATTCTTTAGCTAAGGCTACAAGTTCATTAAATTGTTGCTCCAATGTAAAAACTTGCGCCCCGATTCCCGTTCTTTCATGCATGAGCAATGCAATCGTAACTTTCCAGCCCTCATCCACTTCCCCAACTATTTCAGCATCGTATGCAATCGCATCATTCAGATAGACTTCATTAAAATCATGCTGACCATCCATTTGAATGATGGGCCTTGTTTCCACCCCCGGCTGATTCATATCCAATAGGAAAACCGTTATCCCTTTATGCTTTTTATCAAAACGATTCGTCCGAGCCAGTAAAAAGCATCGATCAGCTAAGTGGCCAAAGCTTGTCCAAACCTTCTGACCATTAATGATCCACCGATCTCCTTCCTTTACGGCGCTTGTTTGAATGGCGGATAAATCGGATCCAGCATTCGGTTCGGAATATCCTTGACACCATACTTCCTCTCCTGTGAGAATTTTTTGGATATATTTTGCTTTTTGTTCGTCCGTTCCAATCTGCATTAGAGTGGGTCCCACCATATGGATGCCTACATAATTCACAAGCGCCGGAGCTTTTACTCTTACCATTTCCTGTTGATAAACTATTTCCTCCATCAACGTCGCTTCTCGTCCGCCGTATTTTTTTGGCCAGGCAATCGCGGCCCAGCCACCTTCATATAATTTCCTTTGCCAATTCCTGAGGAAAACGGCATACTCCCCTCCTTCATCTTTTGAAACATTACTGGTTCCTTCAAGCCAACCTTCAGGTAAATTTCCTTCAAGCCACGCTCTCAATTCAAGACGGAATTCTTCTTCCTTGGTTGTAAATGAAAAATCCATAGATTAGTTTCCTCCTTTAATGCTTGCAAATTACACTTCTATGACTGAATCCATTGCGGCAGTGACCGTTCATCCGTAATTTCCTTCCAAACCATCTTAACTGGCATACCCATTTCAATAGCTTCTGGTGAACAATGCAGAATATTTCCGATTAACTTGACCTGGGGCAGAGTATCTAATTCGACTATGGCAATTACAAGCGGTAAATCATCCTGGAATCCAGGTAAGAAGGGCCGATAGGAAACGATATATGAATAGACTTTACCGTTAATATCGCTGCCTTGGCTTTCCCAGCTAAGTTCCGAACTGCCACATTTTGCACAGCTCGGACCGGGAGGGTGTGAATATTGATGGCAGCAATTGCATTTTTGAAGAATCAGTTCATGACGATCTGCACCATCCCAATATGGACTATTATCCTGTGTTTTTAGCGGAATAGGTTTTTGGTATTCCATTTTGTTCCCTCCTAATTTCTTAAAATCATGGCACCGGCCATATCCGGTCCAGCCCAGCCAGTACAAATTCCGATTTCACAATTTTCCACTTGCCGATCGGTTCCTTTGTATTCGTGACGAACTTGACGAACGATTTCCAATACGTTATTCATTCCATGTGTATATCCTTCCGATAGCATTCCTCCTGCTGTATTCGAAGGTAATTTCCCGCCGATCCGCAAGTTTCCTTCGGCTACAAAGTCACCGACCTCTCCGCGCGGTGCAAATCCATAAGCCTCCAACTGCCGAAGTACAACCCAGCTATAACAGTCATATATGGATGCAACGTCAATATCTTCAGGTTTTACTCCAGCCATTTTATATACTTCAGGCGCGACATAGTCAGCAGCCACTTCGGTTAAATCATTCCAATAATGTGCATGGGACACACACTGCCTAGCAGATAAACCCATGATGTATACCGGTCTGGACTTGCATCCTTTCGCACGTTCTGCTGAAGTGACAATGATTGCATTGGCTTCATCTGATTCCAGGCAGAAATCATGTTTTTTAAATGGATAGCTTAAATAGGGCGTTTTAAGATATTCCTCCATCGTTAATGGTTTACCATAAAAGTATGCTTTAGGATTCCTTTGAGCATGTTCGTAAAAAGCTAAACAGACATGCCCAAGATGTTCCTCTGTCAGCCCGGTTTCATGCATATGTCGCGTCGCAAAAAGTCCGAACCACTGAGCCGGACTGCCAGCACCGTAAGGAATGATGAAGCTTCCGCCTTCTATGGCTGTTTGAAGCATATTCACATCCCAGCCGCCTCCGCCCATCCGTACGCCTGAGCGTCCATTCATGGAACGATAAATCAACACCGTATTCAATTGACCTGATTCGATTAATCCAACAGCGTCAGCTATCAGCATTTCGGTACTGCTTCCCCCGCCCAAAATATCCTTTACATATTTGGGACGGACCCCTAAATATGTTGCTAATTGATGAGATGTACAAGAATCGTTTTCCGAATAGCTCATGAACCCATCAATATCTTTCGCTTGAAGCCCAGCATCATTCAATGCTGCCCGAGCAGCGTCCAACGCCAAATGTAACGGGGTTGTACCGGAATTCTTAGAACGCTCACTTTCCCCTACACCGACAATGGCATAGCGATTTTTAATGCTTTCCATACAAAAGCCTCCTTTTTAATAAATTGAAACCCTTATTGAACCCGTAAAACCACTTCACCTGAACCCACAACTTGCTCTGGTTCCTTCTCAGCAATTAGATCCAGTCTTACAAAGCGTTGACCTCCTTCTTCATATAAATCTTTCACGAAAGCAGAACATGTGAGTCGATCTCCTGGTACGGTTACGGCACCGACCCTCATTTTAAAGTTTGCCGGCACAGCATGATCACCAGCCAGTTTCATTACATATTCACCAAGAAACCCCATTACCAGCATTCCATGAGCAATCACACCATTCATGCCAATCTCCTGTGCGAATGCATCATCTGTATGCAATGGATTGAAATCTCCTGAAGCACCGGCATATTTAACAAGTTGCACCTTGGTTACTGGTGGCTTGATGAAAGGTTCAAGTCTTTGCCCCTCATGTAAACTTTCATAGTTCAACATCCCTGATTCCTCCTGTTTTCAGTTTGCTAGAATTTGATAATGATACTTTAATACCATTAATCATCGGGATGTTTTTTCAGACAGGAGCCTAATGGGCCGATAAATGATATTTGTTCGGCTTATGACGACCATTTCACCTGACTCATCTTTCATTTCTGTATCAAGTATCAAGAACTGCATCTTTCCATTTCTTCCTTCCCGTTCGTATACATTTGATACTTTCATCTGACAATGCAACCTATCACCGGGCCTAATGGGGCGGGAATAAATAAACTCCTGTTCACCATGCAGCATTCTCTTTTGTTCGAGGCCCAAGTCAAGGCTTTCGCCGCTATCCTGACCAATGGCAATCGGGAAGGTTGGTGGTGCAATAATGCCACCATATGAAGTTTTCGCAGCAAATTCTTCATCCACATATAAGGGATTAATATCACCAATTGCCTCAGCAAATTGCCTGATATGCCTTTTTTCGACTTCAAATATAAATTCAGCTCCCGTTAATCCTTTCAAATGATCAAGTTCCATATGCACTCTACCCCCTAATAACGGTATTATCAGTTACATTATTTTTCACAACAATCATGGCATCAGCAGCTTTTATTCCGTTTTCATATACCAGCAAAGGATTAATGTCCAATTCGTCAATGGAATGTTTATAATCTGTAACTATAGCGGAAACCTTTAATAACACATCAATGATGGCTTCGATATCAACCGGTGCTTTCCCCCGTGCTCCCAATAAAATGTCCTTGCCCTTGATTTCTTCAATCATTTCAAGTGCATCTTGCCTTGACAATGGAGCAATTCTAAACGATATATCTTTGTAGATCTCAACGAATATTCCCCCTAGACCAAACATGATAACCGGTCCAAATACAGGATCATCACTTGCACCAACAATGATTTCCACTCCATCAGGCAACATTTCCTGAACGGAAATGCCGTATATAGTAGCATCAGGTTTATAATCTAGTGCATTCCGCTTAATATCTGTGAAAGCTTTCCTGACTTCAAGATCAGTCCTTACATTCAATCGAATGGCATCCGCTTCCGTCTTATGCGGGATATCCGGTGAATCGACCTTTAACACAACCGGATAACCGATACTGTTAGCGAATTGTACTGCATCGTTTTCATTTTCAGCTATTACACGCTTCGTGGTAGCAATCCGGTATCGTTCCAAAACCATACTAGCTTCGGATTCACTTAATGCAGTACCGGGCTTCAGCATGTCTTGTAAGCTTTGTTTCTCAATTTTCTTAGTAATAATGGAAGCTTGATTTTCTAGATTCTTCCGATAAAATTCACTGTATTCAACCAGTTTCGCCAGCCCTCTTATCGGATTAAGGTTCCCGGGGATCACCGGTATGCCATTTTTCACGAGCTCAGCGGTACCAAGCGGAAGTGTCATGCCGTCTAATGGAAAAGTAGTAATGAATACAAATTTATCTGAGCATGTACAAATTTCAATGAACTCTTGAAGCAAAGGGTGTTCGGCAGTCCAATTAAAGGGAAACTCAGTAAAAATGATGTTATCGACATCCGGATCTTCTACAAGTGCTCTCAATGGTGCAAGAAATAACTCAGGATTGGAAACTGATGCGGCCGCTGTTAAATCCACAGGGTTGGAAGCGCTTGCATATTCGGGTATATTACGTTTGATTTCTGTTATTGTCTTTGAGCTCAGTGGGTTGATGGTAAGTCCGTATGATTCACAGCGATCCGCTTCATTTATTCCCCTCCCGCCTGAACTGGTGATAATAACCGTATTGCGTCCATTTGGAAGCTTCTTTGATAGGAATAGCTTTGAAAAAGATATGATATCTTCATAATCGTCGGCCCTTACGATGCCAACTTGCTTAAAAAAGGCATCATATACTTGATCCGATCCCGCAAGTGAACCTGTATGTGAAGCTGCAGCTCTGCTTCCGGCCTTGCTCCTCCCGGTTTTCATGACAATTATGGGTTTATTTCTATCCAATGCCTCTTTTGCCAGGCTTCGTAATTTTTCCGGGTTTTTTGCACCTTCCAAGTAGCCGCTTATCACACTTGTTTTTGAATCATGAATCATATATTCAATGACATCCGAGAATTCAGTTTCCATTTCATTTCCAACACTCACGAAATAATTGAAACTCAATCCATTCTGAGCTGCTGCCATATAAGTCAAAACACCAAACGCACCGCTTTGGGAAACATATCCTACCCCTCTTTGGTCATTTATTGGCACTGATTGAATGGCAGGGGAAAAAGTGCCAATCAAGCCATTCGACAAATTCACTAATCCAACACAATTGGGACCCACTATCCGTATTCCATTCTTTCTTGCAATATCTGTTAACAATTTCTGTTGCTTGATGCCTTCTTTTCCTGTTTCAGAAAAACCCGCAGCAAAAATGATGGCTGCTTTCACTTTCTTTCGTGCACAATCCTCTAATCCTTGCTGGACCTGATTCGCCCCAAGGCAAAAAATGGCTAAATCAATTTCATTCGGAACATCTGACAAAGATTCATAGCACTTAATCCCTTCAATCTCTTTTGCATTACGGTTGATTGGGTAAATCTCCCCATTAAAATGACCATCCAAAAGGGCTTTGACCTGTAAATTCCCAATTTTGTATTCACTCTTGGAGGCACCTAGGATTGCAATGGACCTTGGATTGAATAACGGCTCAAGAGTTTCATGAGAATTGTTTGAATGTTTATTTTCTATCATGAATCTTCCCCCCTACTTAAAAAAAGATATCTTTGAATCAATCTTACATGGAGGGGTTTAATAATCTTGAAATTCATAGTTTGTTAAATTCATTTAAAACATTAGGCAGTTAATTATTTTTTATAGACTAAATTTCACTTAGGCAGCAGGGTCAAAAGAATAGAATGAAAAATATGTGTTCTGGATGACCCCGACTTCATACAGCAATAGCCCCGACATTGGAACAAGATAAACGCCAATGCTTTTTATGTATATGGCAACACAAATAAACCCTATTCCTTAATTAGGAATAGGGTTTATTTGTTCAAGATCCATTAATATGTTGCTGTTTTTCTAGCCATTTCTTCATTTTCGTTTGAATTTTAGTGGATGGAATTTTCATCCCCCGCTCTATGTTACTGACGTATGGGGCTGATATCTCCAGTTCTTCTGCTAATTGATATAAGGAAAGGTTGAGTTTTTTTCTTGTGATTCTTATTTGCTCACCAATATGTTCACTGCTCTTCAGGCCACCAGGGGCTTGCTTTGCAAGCCGATTGCCAGTGTGAGACTTTTGTTTTTTTTCTATAGATCGATATTGCTCCTTTATGATATCAGGCGGTTCTATTAATATCATCGAATTCAGCCAAATACTGGCCCAGCCTTTATAATCGGCTATGGATTCATCCCACTTTTCATAATGCCAAGATGCAATTACTCCATCATTCTGTAGAACATCCAAAGCTTTCTCGAAACGTTCCCTAGTACGAGATGGTGTACGGTCATTTAATTTTTCACCGATCGATTCCAATAAGGTACTCGTTTTATTCGGCTGTAAAAAGTCTCCTTTCCTTGCTTGGGTCCTCCATCGCCAGCTTAAATATCTTGTAAGCCTTTTTTCCCAAAGTTGCTTATATGGATTATATTGAAGTGCCTTTATTGAAAGAAGGGCAACTTGCCTTGCAGAACCATTAAGATATTTAGCAAAAACATTATCAATCGTGTACGTTATTTTTTTCCTGCCTGCTTCCTCAGATATATCATATTCCACACCAGCATAATCTTTAAAGATAAACGTCCTTCCTTGTAGCTTTGTCTGAACAGGCTTACCATTTTCATAGATGGTAGCTTTGTTAATGTTAATCCAGATGCTTTGTATATTTTTAAGCGATTTCAAAATTTGTTCACGCTGTTTAGCTTCGTAACCACCCCGACGTCCGAACCCACCAAGTTTTGGCTTCAATCCTCTTATTGAAAGGAGGTCATTTAAATAAATCTCCACTGTTTCCTCATTATGAGCAGCCTTTGACAGGAAAAGGCTGCAAAGAGCATCAAAAACATCCACATCCACATCAGATAAAGAGTGGACTCGGTTCCAAGCTTCTTTTACATTCGTCTGCTCAAAGGTTTTTTGATCTTCTCCAAAAGGGAGCATTTGTATGAAACCTTCCGTATTCCCCTTTAATATTGGTGTTGCCGGCCAAGGGATGTTTCCAATGATTTCGAATTTTTTTTTATAAATAGCTTCTCTAACCGACTGATATGGGGGACTATTCATTACAAGTAAATGATCTTTGATGGCAAAGCTGAAAGCAAAGTCCCTCATCGTGGATAATAATAAATCTGATGTTTGAAAATCCCTCTTAAAACATAGCAGGTTTTCTATCTTTTCGATCGTATTGTTTTCGATATTAAATTCATTCATGATCTTTTCGATCCACTCTTTAATATATTCATTAACGATATCTGTTACTTTCGATAAAAATGGAGTGTTTTCAGTAAAATGTTTAGTTAGATGATGGTAAAATAATTTATTTAATGCTTCTTCCTCAAGTCTTTCCATTTCTTTAAAGCCTTTTGATAAGGCTATTTCTTCAAGGACCCATTCTTTGACTAGCAGTCTAAACCAGCTATAAAATTCCTCCCAAACCGATTTCTCAGCCAAAAAGGTTTCATTCTTTAATTTTTTTTCCATTTGATAAATGGAGTCTTCCAATAACTGTTTATCTTTTAAAATAGCATGACTTTTTGTAGTAACCCTTTCATATTCACTTAATAGATGAAATACGACATGTTGGGCAATATGTGATAATGTTTCATTTCTCGCCGTTAACCTCAGCTTGGCAAATAGCTCTTCGTTCTCTTTATATGCATGTTCCCAAATAACAAAACTTTTATTATTCATTCCATCTTTAAAAGTTAGAAACCCTTTCGCCCCTTTTAACTTGTGTGTTTTGAATTTATTATTGAGATCATGGTATTGATTGTTTTGCTCATATATGCAAAGAACCAAAAAATTATTTATTTTGTTTGACCAGCGGTTTGATAAATACTTAAGGCTCTCATTCCTTTGGTTCGGTTCCATTCTTACGCTATATCCATCATTGCAATTCAACATGAATACCTCCCAGTTCAAACTGCTGCAAAATACAAAGTACTCAGTGTGTTAGATGAAAAAAAGTCGCGAAAAAATTTTATGTTACTAAATATTTTAAATCTTTTTTATATATTCCATATAAAAATGAAAAATCCTTCCATGCATTTAAGGTGAAACCGCTACTTTTTATGAATAAATGTAACTAGTAAAATATATTCAATATCTTCAGAATCTTCCTTCGGCCACCGATTCCGATTGGTAACGCTATCACTTCCATTCCTGGAATAAAAATCTTAACAATCTCAGATTTCAAAGGATTTCAGCCAATTCCCTTCATACCCCGCATGGTACTATATCCTATTCATAAATAATCAATAATAGGAATTTTACCCCAGGACTTTTACCCTTTTTTCAATCGTATAAATATTCAAAAAAATGTCGAGTTGAGTCATCTATCCTTTTACCCTTATACTAGGGTAGAAAAATCGAAGGAGGAATTACATATGAAAAAGGAAATTTCAATCATTGGTGTGCCAATGGATCTTGGTCAAACTAGAAGAGGAGTAGATATGGGGCCAAGTGCCATCAGATATGCAGGATTAAGTGAAAGACTTGAAAACATTGGCTATACTGTCCGTGATGAAGGTGATATTAAAGTAGAAATACAGGAAAGAGCACAAAGTGATAGTGACACAAATTTAAAGAATCTGCAGGATGTAGCAGAAGGTAATGAAAAATTGAGTCAAAAAGTGGATGAAGTCATCCAAGCAAATCGTTTTCCTTTAGTTTTAGGGGGAGATCACAGCATTGCTATCGGGACATTAGCAGGTTTAGCGAAGCATACTGAAAACTTAGGGGTAATATGGTATGATGCACATGGAGATTTAAATACTGCCGAAACTTCCCCATCAGGAAACATACACGGTATGTCCCTAGCCGTAAGTTTGGGTCTTGGCCACCCTGCACTGACAAACATCGGCGGATATTCTCCTAAAGTCAAACCAGAGAACATTGTCATCATTGGTGCCCGTTCTTTAGACCAAGGTGAGAAAGAGTTAATCAGGGAAAAAGGAATTAAAGTCTATACGATGCATGAGATTGATAGAATGGGTATGACAAAAGTGATGGAAGAATCGATCGCCTATCTGAAAGAACGTACGGACCTTGTACATTTATCACTTGATCTTGATGGTCTTGATCCAGATGATGCACCTGGGGTCGGTACGCCTGTAATGGGAGGCATTAGCTACCGTGAAAGCCATCTTGCCATGGAAATGCTGGCTGAAGCTAATATCATTACATCGGCAGAGTTTGTTGAGATAAACCCAATATTGGACGAGCATAATAAAACGGCTGAAGTTGCTGTCGCATTAATGGGCTCATTACTTGGGGAAAAATTACTTTATGGAGCGGAAGAACATATCACTCCTGATTTATTGGCTCAAATTAAATAATCGGACACTTTGTTTTTGATAGAAAGATAGAGAGTTCTTTAAAGTGATACTCCATAGGAAAAAGCCCATACTTCATTTATGAGCTTCTTCCTCCATTGGCGGATGATCGATTTGAATCAATTTACATCCCTAGTTTCCTGACGTTTGGCTTCCTTTTCTTTAATAAGCGGCGCTTTCGAAATTAATTCTGCATAGGTACCTATGTATATTGACTCATGCTTATTTAATGCAGAAGTAATCTCCTTTCGGAGGGAATTCGACATCATCTAAGAATCAGATTCTAAGCTATTAGACTTGTGAAAACAAAAATTCCCTAATAACGTCCATAAATGAAACCGTTTGCACCCATCAGGTAAAGGAGTTTTTCAATGAAAACAGCAGAAAATCAACCAAATGAATTAAAACGGAGCATGAAAGCAAGACATTTATTTATGATTTCAATAGGGGGATGTATTGGTACGGGCTTTTTCATCGGTTCGGGCTATACCATTCATGAAGCAGGAGCTTTCGGCGCTATCCTCTCTTACATAGTCGGCGGCTTCATCATGTATTTAACGATGCTTTGTCTAGGTGAACTATCCGTTGCGATGCCTGTTTCCGGTTCGTTTCAGACATATGCGACAAAGTTCATCGGTCCTGGCACCGGGTTTGCCATTGGATGGCTCTACTGGTTAGGCTGGGCAGTTACAGTTGCCTTGGAGTTTCTGGCGGCAGGTCAGCTTATGCAAAGATGGTTCCCTGAATCACCCGTTTGGATGTGGTGTGCAATCTTTGCTTTTCTCATCTTTTCACTAAACGCCTTATCAGCAAAGGCATTTGGCGAATCGGAATTTGTTTTTTCTAGCATAAAAGTATTGGCCATCATTCTGTTCATCATCGTTGGCGGTGCTGCTATGTTTGGTTTGATTGATATGAAAGGTGGACAAGAGACTCCATTTTTCTCAAACTTTTTCGCTGAGGGTCTTTTCCCTAATGGGATATCGGCCCTGCTAATCACCATGATTACAGTGAACTTTTCCTTCCAGGGCACAGAGTTAATCGGAATTGCCGCTGGAGAAAGTGAAAACCCGGAAAAGGTCATACCAAAATCCATCAAACAAACGGTGTGGAGAACCCTTTTCTTCTTTGTTCTTTCGGTCACTGTACTTTCGGCGATGATTCCAAGGGAAAAAGCAGGTATCTCAGAAAGTCCATTCGTTGTTGTACTAGATAGCATCGGAGTTCCGTATGCAGCTGACATCATGAACTTCATCATTCTTACAGCACTATTGTCAGTGGCGAACTCCGGCCTTTATGCTGCCACACGTATGCTCTACTCCCTTTCAAGGGAAGGTATGGCAAGTCCGAAGCTCGGTTTGGTGAATAAGAGAGGAATTCCACTTAATGCCCTGCTCATCACCCTGGCGATTGCCGGTTTGTCTTTACTTTCTAGTGTAGTAGCTGCAGACACAATATTTGTCTTTCTTCTCTCCCTTGCAGGATTAGGTGCACAAATTGGCTGGATTGCCATATCTGCTAGTCTTCTTGCTTTTAGAAGATCATATACCCGCCAAGGTGGAAAGATAGAAAATCTGAAATTCAAAGTTCCGCTATACCCATTCATCCCCATTCTTGCTTTAGTAACAAACTGCATCGTCATGATCAGTTTAGCATTTGTTCCTGAGCAGCGAATGGCCCTGTATTGCGGGGGAGCATTCTTCCTTGGATGTTATGCGGTTTATCACTTTAGAGTGAAGAAAAACAAGACCATAGAAACGCCTAAGCAGGAAGTTGAATTAAATGCCGGTAAAAAAATGGTCATTTAATCCAGAACGCTGCGAAGTATAGTAAGTGGTGAAAAGCGATCTTTACAATCCATCAAGATTGCTTTTCAAAGAAGAAATACCCTGGATGTTTACACACCCAGGGTATTTCTTTTATTTAGTCACCATTCCTGCCAGCTACCCAATGGTAAACCGCTTTCCAGCTTTTTTAGTTCCCCTAACTACCCCTGTATATAAATAGGAAGTTAAATTTCCAATTCCATCTGGGCAATAAAAACAAATATCAAAACAAAAAAATCATCTTAATCGATGATTTTATATTGTGCAAATTCCTTTAATTTAGGCAGGATTGGCTCTAAAATTTCCTTGGCTATGTAATCGGTGTCCAATCCAATGAAGCGTTCACTTTCCATGTCGACCGATCTCGCATTTTCCGGGTCATCACAAAAAATAAACGATATGATTCCGTTCTCTTCCGTCATATCTACATATTTAAATGTAATGTCATGTTTCGTAAGACAACTTTCAAACGCAATGCACAATTCATCTATATTTGATTGACTAATAGATGTGAATTTCATATTGATCATCCCCTCTGCTAAAGGATAGCAAAATATAGCATGAATTTCAAAGCGAAATTCGTGTCCCATTCTTATGTTCTTCTGACACTTTCGACCAAAGGAACCATGGCAACAAAAAAGCCTCGTTTGGAATATCACCATATGAAGCCTTTTGATGAATGTCATGACTAATGATTTGCCCATTAGAAATGAATGTAACCAAATCGATTTCATTCCATTTCCCGAGCTTACCCTGATTTAATTTTTTATCTTTCAACAGCGATTAATAAGGATTGCCATTGGCATAATCGCATTTTGTATCGCCGTGATCTGCAGTTCCTCATGAATATTCCATGGCATGTCTCATATCTTTATACAAACACCTTGTTAGGAGTGGACCAACATGAAATCTTTTTATAAAGGAACGCTCATCTTGATTGTCGCAGCGTTTTTTGGTGAATGTATCGAATTTTTAGTGAACATGCTCCTAGCCAGGGAATTACACGAAGAGGGCATGGGGCTTTATATGTCCATATTGCCAATTTTCTTTTTGATATATGTGATCGCCAGCCTTGAATTACATATTTCCATCTCGAAATTCGTTGCGGAAAATAAACAGGCCATGCATTATAATCTTATCATTCATGCACTTAAGATGGCTGCAGTCGTCGTATTGGTAATGTGTGTAGTCATGCCTTTCATACTTTCCTTCTCATCCATAATGGACAAATTCCATCCCTATATTAAATGGCTGCTCATCACATTGATCCCAATAGTTGCCTTTTCGTCGATTGCAAGAGGCTATTTCATGGGTGTCCAGCAAATGGGGAAGATCGCCTTTTCCAACTTTTTAAAAGATATCATTCAATTCGGTTTGCTTTTCCTCATCTTTAACTTATTTCATTTTAACCAGGAAAAGTCATTATTGATGGCCTTTTTTGTTTTGATTGGCAGTGAGTTCCTCGTTTTTCTTTACTTGATCAACCTTTTGATTCTTCAAATGCGGATCATGAGGCGCGGTACGAACTCACGGACAACCGGTAAACATGCACGGCAAAAGTTATTGGCGGTTTCTCTGCCCACCATGGGGTTAAGGATCTTTCATGCGATAACAAATGCCATCCAACCTTTTTTGATCCACACTGCCCTTCTCTCGGCAGGATTCGGTGCGGTAGTGGCTACAGAGCATTTTGGGATGCTTACTGGAGTTGCAATGACGATCGGCTTCTTTCCAGCCTTTATCGCGCATTCTTTAATGATCATGCTCATTCCGAATGTTTCGAATGCTTACAAAAGGCAGGATAAAGAAAAATTGAGGGTTTTATTGCAAAAATCGATGTCTTTCACCGTATTGTATGGAGTTCCGGCCGTGATTTTCATTTATTTCTTTGCGGAACCTTTGACCTCCCTCTTTTTTTCTTCGACATCTGCCGCATACTATTTAAAATTATTATGTCCTTACTTCCTTTTTCATTTTTTTGTCATTCCCATGCAAGCCTATCTCATCGGCCTGGGTTTAGTGAAAGATGCTTTCATCCATACGGTATGGTCCCATATTGTTGCCTTTTTAATGATGTATATCCTAGGGTCTCAGGCTTCTCTTAATATGGGAGGAATCATTTTAGGAATGAACACTGGTGCGGTATTATTAACCTTCCTGCACTACTTGACCATTTGCAAAAAAATCGGCATAAGCATCTTACTGACGAAATCAAGATCGATATCGATAAAGTGAAGCCAAAAGCAAGTTCTGCACGGCAAAAACCTTGCTGTTATTGGTTTATAAAGATTTAGATTAAAAATATTGAGCCTTTCCCTGTACATATCCCCTTCGTTACTGTATATTTCAACATACTTGGGTAATAATCAAGTAAAATGGTTTAAACTAACCATACAATAGTAATGGAGTGATTTCATGAGTAAAGCTAAGGCTAAGAGCGGGACGGGTAAAGGTACGGGCACTGGAACGGGCAAGAAGGGCTGGAATCGTTGGAAAACAAGTGCCAACAAGAAAAAAAGCGCCAAACCATATGTTAGTAAAGGCGTCAAGCATTCCAGTGATTCAAAAACATCCGGTCAATCTACAGGTGACAAGACAGAAAAATAATTGCTTGTCCTACAATCCATACAAAACATACAAAATTTATGTTTGTTCCATATTCTCATACAGGGTGTTAAGAGATCTGTATGAGAGAAATGGGTCTTATAGATATAAACCACTGGCGATATCCATATGAGGCATAAGAGTACGGCCATTATACATACCATCAAAAAAGACACTCCAAAACCGGGCAGTGTCTTTCATTTTTATTTTTTTCTTTTTTATCTAATTTGGCTTTTGGGTTTGATAGCATTGATTTTTTTCGGGGAAAACTCTGTACGGAAGCCGTTAGTGGCTTTTTTAACAGAGTTTGTAACTGAATGTATCGCTTCACCAACATCCTGTGCAGAATCCAATAATGGTTCAACCGTTTTCATTTTAGTTTTTACATCGTCGGTGATTTCATTTGCAGTTTGCAATAGTTGTTTCGATTCGCCGGACAAATCGTGGATGGCATTTCGCACCTCAGCCAATGTTTGATTGGCTTCCCCTATCGTGACCATTCCCTTTTGAAGTGTACTTATTAAAAATACGACCAACCAAATGAAGGCTAAAGCGATTGCAGCCACGCTATATTGAATAATCAAGATAAAGCTCCCCCTCTGAATTAAATAGTAGAAACGATTATTTTAATAGGTTAGTGAATCCCGGGGTGCCTGTTTTTAAAGATAAATGATGATTCTATTTGAGTTTTATTTGAACCCCCCCACCTTTAGTTCGAGTTGAAGGAGCTGACGGTGTGGATAAATCCTTAGGTCGGCTTTCCAAACTGGCTTCTTTCATGGAATTGGTTACATTATGAATCATTTCCCCAACATCTTGAGCGGATTCTAGCAATGGATCTACATTTTCCATCTTCCCTTTTACATCCGCTGTGATTTGATTGGCAGAGTGGATCAGTTGTTTGGACTCTTGCGTCAATCCATGTACAGCATTTCTTACCTCTTCCAGTGTCTTATTTGTTTCTTCCAGCGTTCCCATTCCTTTACGCAGTGTCTGGTTGACATTATATATCAAATACACGACGGCTCCGGAGACACTGGCAACACTTAATTTAATGAACATTTTCATATATCCACTCCTTTCATTTAAATTTATGCATTGTCCCTTTCATTCATTCCCTATAGTCCATTACTTGTCCGATCAGTTTTAAAGAACCATTTACCTTTTCCCAATAGAAGTTTAAAGGATAGTTTAATGGATAATAGTAAGGGAAAACCATATTAGGAGGAGATTGTTCATGTCACATGAAAATTATTCATCTGTTATCCAAACTTTAAATGATTGTATCACCGCGTGTAATCATTGTTACGACGCATGCTTAAAAGAAGAACATGTAAACATGATGGTGGAATGCATTCGCTTGGATCGGGAATGTGCGGATATTTGCTCTTTTTTAGCACAGGCGATAGGGAGAGGAACCCTGTTTATTTCAGAGTTGGCTGAAGTTTGTGTCAAGATTTGTGAAAGCTGCGGAAATGAATGCAAAAAACACGATCATGAACATTGTCAAAAATGTGCCGAGGCTTGTTTGAGATGCGCAGAAGAATGCAGAAAATTAGTCGCTTGATGTAAGGAATAGCATTAGCTATTCCTTTTATTATCCTTTCCCCTTACCAACCGACTACTTTTTGAACCTATTAAAGGATGATGATATTTTTTATATATTCTAGCGAGGTATTTGTTGAAATTTATATACCAAGAATTTTTCAAAAATACGAAAAACAGCTATTGAAAACCGCCCTTTTTAGGCACACTAGTACTAAAAACAGGAGGATATTATGACACCTCGGAATGTTCCTGCTAAAGATGATTTAGAAGTGAAAGATACCCCCGCTTCACCTGATAAGGAAAGTGAAGCAGCTAAACTCAATCGATTATTAGGTGCGGTCATGCGATATTTATCAGATGATGAGCAAGAAGAAATAGATATAGAGTATCTTCTCGAAAACACCGAAGGGCTGCGGGATTGGTGGAGTGAATATAGGGAGCTTGACCGAAAACGGGTCGAAGAGGAAATTAAAAATTCCCTAACGGATCTATCCCTTGAAGAACTTGAAAACATCCGTGAACAAATCCGTACAAAGGCATAAAAAAAATCCCTGCATAGGGATTTCAGTTTGTAGATGGTGTTCTACCTAAAATATATAATAAGACTAGATTATCCTTCATGTTTTTTTACTGTAATCCTTATTGGATTGAACAAATTTGCGACACTCCTGCCGATTTACTGGCTAGCCGGACACCGCAGCCGCTTTGATGTGGCTTGGCAGACAATAGGCGGAAAGGGAATGGATTTCCGAAATCAACTGAAACGTTTTGTAAATAAAAAACGGCAGTCAAACTCGCTTTTTTTTCGAGCTTGTCGTCTGAAATCCCTGCATTGCGATAAACCAGATCATGCATGATTTTTTTTCATACTCAAAGACATTTTTTGAATTTAACAATCATTCCGTTCATCCGGCACCATACATCCTAGGATTCAAACGCCACTCAAGGAACTTAGTTCTAGTTGATGTATCATGGAATCAACTAATGCATGCAATGGATTTAAAACTGTCTGTCCTGTCTGAAGTTCATATCTCCTTGCCGCTTCGACCATTGATAGTTGAGCTACAGACAGCCGTCTATTTTCGTTTTTAAACTGGGATAGGCAATTCATGATTTCCTGATTATATCTTTCTCCCAATCCCTGCATAATGAATTCAAAGGCATCGTCGATAATGATGACTTCAAAATCCACAGTCCCATATTTTTCAGCATGTGCAGTTAAACGTTTGACTGTTCCTTCAACAGTGGCAGGGTTCGTGAATAATATCATTTGCGGCTGCTGCAATTGGCAAATTTGCTCAAAATATGGTTCATCGATTTTAATGATGGGCATGGGTAAAGATAGTTGTTCTTCGTTTAATAAAGCAATATAGTTTGTACAGGTTATCAGGATGGCATCCACTTTACATTCGGCAATCCATTCGACCTGTTGTTTAACCTTTTTTTGAGCATCCGAATAATTAAAATTTTCATCCGTTGACACCCGCTGCATTAATCCCGGATCTACAAAATGAAGCCATTCAATATCGAATTTCGAGAATGCGGTTTCTATGTATTCTATATTTGTATAGTGTGCATGCAAACAGCCTATCTTTTTTTTCATAAATCTCCCGCTTTCGTCAGTTAGTATTCTGATTATTCTAACACAAAAAACCGCGACACATTGACCGATGTCAGCAAAAACGATGATTAACCATGTCCCTCCTGTTATATCGGGGTAAAAAGACTGCTTCTTTGAGCCAGATTGCTCAGTAGGTATGAATCGGGCTATTGAGCATATATTTATCAAGGCGATTACTAGAGGAATCATCAGGAAAATGGAACATCAGTAATCAAATTGCTGTTCAGTAAAGTAACCATTAAGAGAAACAAACCGAAGTCAGATAAAAATCATTATATTGGAGAGTGTTCACCATTCTTTACTTAATTGCGATTATTTTCCCTCCATTAGCCGTATTATTGGCCGGTAAACCCATTCAGGCTGTGCTTAATTTGGTCCTCACACTATTTTTTTATGTCCCTGGATTAATTCATGCAATCTTAGTGGTGCATGACAAGAAAGCGGATAAACGAATGAAGCAGCAAGCAGCACTTATTGTTAAATCGAAACGAACGACTAAGTGATTTATGCAAACACCAATAACCCGAATGCAATTTATTCGGGTTATTATCAAAAGAATTCGTTTAATTGAATCTGTGCGTTTTTCTAATCCCTCTATGATAACAAGCGTCACATATTTGAAAACGTGAGTCATCAGGAAGCCTTTTTCCACAGCGCTTGCATTTTTTTTGATAATTCAACATTTCATCTTTTAACTGATCATGAACGCCATCACTGATTTCTTCACGGATACGCTCCCAATAAACAGCTTCCGTACGCTTACCCATCCGATATAAAAATAATAGATGAAGACCTATCGCTTTATAAGATAGCTCCAATTCCTCAAGATTTCTTGTCTTGATGATCGGTTCAGGAAGGTCACTGTTCTCGGCAATCGCTTCGACCGTTTCCAGCCACTGTCTGATCAGACTTGGTTCTTTTGCCGAAAAAGGAATATGCAGGAAACCATATAAATCCATTAAAGAAAAACGAGCTTCGATTTCTGTATCCCGTATTAGTTCGTAAAGCTCCCTTTCTTCCGATAGCGAAGCCTTTTTCGTGCCTTTAGGAGGCTCAAACCTCTCCCACATTTCGAAAAATGTCCCTAGGTTTCGGTAATATTTTTGAAAACGTTCAAATACAGCAGAGGTTGGGGCGATAGTGAAGGTTTGAACTGGCTCATCTACCTGTTCCAGCAACTTATTCATGATTTTGATTTCTGCTGTAAATGCAACCTTCCCCGTGTCATAAATCCCTTTCCTACCCGCTCGGCCTGCGATTTGCTTGATTTCTTGAGAAGTCAATCTTCTTCTTCGTGTCCCGTCGAATTTTTCATTTTCAAGAAAGACGATGCGGCGTATTGGCAAATTCAATCCCATTCCAATCGCATCGGTGGCAACGACAACTGAGGTTTCACCGCGATTGAATAATTCTATTTGCCGTTTTCTATTTTCAGGAGGCATACTGCCGTATATCATGCTGACATTATGTCCACTCTCTTTAAGCCTGGATGCTGTTTCCAGTACCTGCCTTCTAGAAAAACAAATGAGGGCATCCCCTTTTTTGGTATACTTCAGTCCAAACTCCCTTTGTTCCACCTCAAGCGGTATTTCCCGTCTGTATTCGTGAAGTTCTAAGTCGGCTTCATTCAGAAGGTTCAGAAGCATCTTTTTGATATTATTGCTCCCGATTATGTGTACTTCTTTCGCATTAGCTTGTGTAATTGCCCTAAACCAAGAAAAGCCTCGATCTTTATCGGCAATCATTTGGGCTTCATCTATGACAATTACTTCATGGTAGTCTTTTTCATGAAACATTTCAACGGTACTGGAGACATGTTTAGCACCTTCAATAGCCTTTTCTTCTTCACCGGTTTTTAATGAGCAAGGTACACCATCCGCATTTAATTTATCAAACACTTCAAGTGCAAGCAGTCTAAGTGGAGCCAGGTACATACCGCTTTCCGCTTGTTTCATTTTTTCCAGGGCCTTATGCGTCTTCCCTGTATTGGTCTCACCGATATGCAAAACATATCTAACTTTTTTTCCTAATGATGGAGTATAGGCCTTACCGATGATGTCATCGATCATCCTTTGCTCTTCTGCCCGCTTCCTGGCTTCTTCTGCCAATACCTCAGCTTTTCTTCTTTCTCTGTTCTCCACGTCTTTTTCAAATATTTCTTCGTGCAATATTTCATTAAAAGGAATTCCTTCAAGCTTCAGTAAATCAGAAAGGTATTCTTCCTGAAGCTCATCAAAACAGGACTGAGACAAATCGGCCAATTCATCGCTTAGTATACCTTGAAGGGTATCAACCGTAAGCCTTTCCCCATATGACTCTAAAAAATCATGATGCAGTGCGGCAGATAGATGGTTCAAGTATTTGTCAGGGGCTAATTTCATTATGAAATCCGAAACTAACCTTTCATACCTGTAGTAGTAATTTTCATATTCATAACGGTTCCGGCCCCAACCGATTAACGAGTGGATATCGCCTGTCAGCTCTTCGAAAAAGTCAGTGACCATTAGGTATTCGGCAGCTTGAAAGCCGCCCTCTTCAACCAATTGTTCTTCAAGCAAGTACGGATCGACATATTGGAATTTCGGCTTATTCTTAAGATCTTTTGCCAAAATACCGGCAATATAATACCTGACATGTAAATATAAAAGAAGTGAGTTATTTTCGAAAAATGAATTGGCCTCTTCTTGCAGCCTTGCGCGTATTTTCCAACGCTGCTTGGCAAGCCGCTGTTCTTCTTGCCGCCTAAAGTATTTCTCCCTTGCATTTTTATATCTCTTCTCCCAATCCTCTTGATTGTCGGCAAAGGTTTTTTTAATCCACGTTAAGCCATCAAATGGGCGATACTTCTTTAATTCGTTCCGGAACATGCTATTGATCAGCTTATGATCTGAACCTTCCGTTACAAATCCCCTTTCGCTTAAAAAAGCCTTTTTTTCCTTTCTAGGCACATCATTTGATGCTTTATTTATCCAAACATTAATCCAAATTTTCTCAATAAAAGTCGTCCTGTCTGAAATATATGCTGAATAAGAAGGCATTGTCTCTTGATTCTCTAAATAAAAATCAATATCCTGGATGATTTTTTCTTTTGTATTCTCTATAGCAATAGGATATATACTTTCTAATTTTCCCATAGTGATCCCCTTTTGAATTATCCAATATGTACTTTATTACTTCCTTTTATCCTCCCCAAATTTTTGTTTAAAATGAGCTTGGTACATTCGTTTTATCATTTAAATTCATGAGCTCCGTTAACATGAGAGGATGCAAAAATGCCAGGTTGCTTTACTCTCTAGGTAAATATCATAAATATGCCAAATATGCACATAAAGTTACTCTAACCTTTTCATTTACAGTATAATGCTATAAATACTGATCAGAATTTATGGATTATGAAGAGATACCCAGCCTTGGCCAGAATCGTTTTATAATCAGGCAAATTTAATGATAATAAAAAAAAGCCGAAAATAAAGTAAAGGTCCATTTTTCAACTTTCTTGATACATGATTCATCCATAATACAATTCCAACCCCTTAATTGAGTTTAGAGTAAATCCGGGCAACTGTCACGATATTCAGATTACGCTTTTGTTTCTTTGCTTTGAATATAAGAAATATCACCAGAAAACCTAAAAAGAATATAGACAAAAAAGGAGCCTGAGAATGATTCAGCAAGATATCAACTATTATAAAAATTTTGATTCCATCGCCAAAGAAGTATTAGCACTATTAGCTCAAACCATTGAGGTCAATACATTTTTCCTTTCTATAGTGACTCCCATCCAGAGTTTCATGATCAAGTCCTTCAATAGAAATGCAAAGTTGATTTGTGAAGGTGACTTCCTTCCTTATAATATGGCTTATAGTAAATTAGTTGTTGAGAATGGCTTGGAACCACTCGTTATCCCGAATTTGGGGAAACATGAATTGACTAGTGGCCACCCTGCAACGAGGTTTATCGGGAATGGGTGTTTTATGGGAGCTCCCCTAATGAATGAGGATGAAATCATTGGGACATTATGTGCATTCGACATTAATCCTCATGTTTTTAAAGAATATGACCTAACCCTCATTAAGTCTATGGCAGCTTTGATTAGTCATGCCATCAATCTTGAAAAGGGGATTATCAGGGATCCTTTATCAGGCCTTTATAATCGGAACTTCATTTATAACTATTTTGATTATCATCAAGATAAAACGAACGATGAAATGGCCCTTCTTTACATCGATCTTGACCATTTAAAATTTTTCAATGATTCCTTTGGACATGATACTGGTGACGAAGTCATTAAAAAGGCTGCCGAATGTTTTTTGCAAACCGTCCCCGAAGGCAGTCAGGTGGCTCGAATCGGTGGTGATGAATTCATTGTATTATTAAATCCTTCGCATTGTGAGGATTTAATGAAAAGCACTCAGCAAAACGCTGAATTATTATTGAACAGTTTATCCACCATGCCCATTACCATTAATGGAAATGATCATTTTGTATCAGCTAGCATAGGGATTAGCTTTTATCCTCATCATGGTACGGAAATGGACTCACTTTTGAAAAAAGCGGACCGTTCCATGTATATGGCCAAAGAGTCTGGACGGAAAAATATTCAATACTTCCACCCTGAGTGATCATGTAAAAAATAAAAAAACCAGTCTCCTTAGGAGACTGGCTTTCTTTCACCTTAAAAAAATCCAACGTTTCGCTTTAAGCCTTTGCAAAAGCTTGAGCAGGTCGGCATTTGCCTTATGTATCCGTTTCTCGGATGGTGAAGCGGAGGGGACCGGGATGTTAACTCTCTCGGGCTTTTTGTTCATATTCTGAAAGACCCTTCCTATTCTTTGATTATGAATAGTATATGCGGGTTAACCATTAAATATCATAAGGAAAGGAAAAACCCCTTCCTTCTTATAAAACATTTTTTAACCGGCTGAAACGTGCAGCTTTTTCTTTTTGTTTCAGGATAATGCGTTCGTTCTGTTTCATCACTTTTTTAGTGTGGGGACTTAAACCTACATCGGGTATTTTAACCTGTGGTTTGATTACGGTAACTGACACGTCGTTGCCGGCTTTATCATAAATGCTCATTTATCCTTCACCACCTGGTTTTTGTTTTATGACCATATCGAACATCATGATTAATAATGCTATCAATAAACAATCGACTTCTGAAACGAAGCTTTCTGATTTAACGTCAAGGATATAGGGTTCCATCAAAATACTAACAGGCTGCAAAGCCATTTTTTCTTCATCATTATAATACGTATCTTCTCTTTCCAATGTAGCACGAATGGTACTGCCATTCAAGTTCGGAAGCCCATTTATCACCGACTGCTTGTCCTGTTCGGTTTTGAAAGGAAGGATTTTCACGTTCATCCCTTCCTTTGCTGCATATGCTTGAAGGAGAATGCTCAAATAAGCCAAGTATTCCTTATTCGTTTGATAATACTCAGGTATTCCTTCTTTCTTTAGGAGATGAAACATATTCTTGACCTTTTCCCTATTATCCGTTAATAGTTTATCACTTTCCGCAACGGCTTTTGTTGCATAGGATAGCTCGTTATCGCCAATCTTCGATATATACATGCTCAAGAACACAAACATATCAATCAGGATGAATACGATAGCCATGATCAAGAAATTTTTCCACTCATTAAAAATGCTCATCGGATAGAAATTCCAATAAATCAGTGCTCCCAGTATAAAAATGATATACCAGGTTTTTCGAATCGCTTCAATCCTTTTACTAACCTTGTCTTTATATTTCCAAGAAAGAATGACATAGGCTAATAGAGCAATAAATACTACCCATACAAAGACTCTGAAAAACATTAACAATCGATTTATCACCCTACCCTTCAGCTGCTACATTCCTTATCTCGTCCTCTATATTATTCATTATATATACCTCTATTCCCTGCCTGAGACGGGTGAAACTTAAACATTTGCCATAAGAAAAAACTCTCCACCCAATGTGATTTACAGTTTATGAATCCTATCTTTATCATTTATCTTGTGGCACATCATAGTAAATAACCGTATAAATTCTGTGATATGATATGTATTAATAAAAGCGATGATTACTATTGGAGGAAGCTATCATGATGAAAATTATTAAGATCCTCATTTCTACTTTTATACTCTTGTTACTTTTCCTTAACCTCTATCCTCCGCTTGGAAGACGGACTAACAAAGAAAAAGTAAGAAGTTTCACTACTAAAGAGAATTTTGCCAAAGGGAAATTCCAAAATCAGATTCCTGCCAGTCAAGCGATGAGTCTTAAACATACTGGTTCCATTTTACGTGATTTCCTAAAACCTAATCCAAAGAGAAGACCCGACAGTCATATTGTAATTGGAACAAAAGAACCCGCTTCTAAGAATTCCAATAAAATCACCTGGTTTGGTCATTCTGCATTCATGTTGGAGTTAGATGGGAAAACCATTTTAGTGGATCCCATGTTTGGCAAAGCACCCACTCCCTTTCCATGGTTCGGGAACAAGCGCTTTAGCGGGGAGCTGCCTTTTGATATCGATGTGCTTCCTCCTATCGATGCCGTCCTGCTCTCACATGATCACTACGATCATTTGGATTATTTCTCGATAAAGAAGTTAAAAGATAAGGTCAGTCAGTTCATTGTCCCACTCGGTGTCGGTGGACATCTAGAAAGATGGGGCGTTAAACAAGAACTGATTCAGGAACATAATTGGTGGGATGAAGCTTCATTCAAGGACTTGCAATTTATTTGTACGCCTGCAAGGCATTTTTCTGGTAGAAGTTTAGGCGATGGCAATACGACACTTTGGTGTTCTTGGATAATTAAAGGAAAACAAGAAAAGGTATATTTCAGCGGCGATAGTGGTTATGGCAGCCATTTTAAAGAAATCGGCGAAAAATACGGTCCTTTTGATTTAACCTTAATGGAATGCGGCCAATATGATGAACGTTGGTCAACCATCCATATGCTTCCGGAAGAAACTGTTCAAGCACACATCGATGTACAAGGAAAACGGATGATCCCCATTCATTGGGCAGGTTTCACATTGTCTTTTCATGACTGGACAGATCCGATAGAACGGGTAACAAAAGCGGCCAATGACCTTGGTGTCCAGGTCTGCACCCCTCAAATAGGCGAACCGGTAGTGCTTGGTTCGAAGGATTTCCCTCAAACAAGATGGTGGAAATGAAAAAAGGGGTTCGGAATTAAAAAATTCCTAACCCCTTTTAAAATTCCCTTGAAATTTTGACCAATGGATAAGAGATTTGGGCTCTTCGAGCCACTATGTTAAGCCATTCCATGTCCAAGTGGCCATCTTCTTTAAATTAATGGCAGCGAAAGTAAGCATCGCTTGCATCGACAATTTTTTAAGTCCCCTTAAAGTAGTCCAACGCATACCATGCTTTTCTTTTGCATCTGCGAATACACGCTCAATCGTTTTTTTGCGTTTCGCATATATAGGTTTTACATCTTGATGATGACGCAGATGATCTGCTTCTTCCACATATGCTTGCCAGATATGCCGTGTCACTACTTTTAGTCTTTGCTTTCTGTACACCGTGATAAAAATGAGTATGTTGTACAAATTTGTTTTGGCGATTTGTACTCGCGATAGCCCTCTTTATTGCTGTTGAGTACTTTAAAGTTTCTCCCGAAGGGCAAAGGTAACAATCAAAGTGTTCATCGTAAACATAGTCATGTTTGCGAAAGAATCCTTCTTTTGTACGAGGACGTGTATAGGGTAAAGCAGGTGTGATTTCTTTGTTAAATAGGTAGCTTGTAATCGCTGGTGTTTTATAAGCTGCATCTTCGGCAACTGCTTCTGGTTACCTTTCTCAATCACTTGCTCAACAAGTGGCTCCAAAATATGACTGTCATGTGTATTACCAGGTGTTACAATCGTTGCCCATAGATAACCGTTGCGGTCTGCGGCCGCGTGGAATGAATAGGCAAACTGTTTGTTTGTTCATCTTTCACATAGTATCCCCTCTCAGGATCCGTAGTACTCTCTTTAATTGCTCTGGTTTCTTCCCTATCAAATTTATCTGGTGGAAAAGGCTTCTTTCCATGGTTTTCACGACCTTGATTGATTTCATCTTAAAGACGTCCTTGATATGCTCGTGTGCGAATAAGCGCAAATTTGAAAAGAAAATCGTACGCAAAGAAAAATTTTAAACATAGTTGATTGGAACGGAAGGTACGAGACTCCTGCGGGAAAAGCGCGTCTAGGGGAGACCCCGCAGGCGAAAGCCGAGGAGGCTCCCTGACCGCCCGCGGAAAGCGAGTGCCCTACGTTCCAATCAACGTCCAAATTTATACAAGCCAAAAAAACTGTAGACAAACTTGATTTTCATAGAGTTGATCTGACCCAATAAAGTTAGACATATAATTTAAGCAGCTTCTAAGACCTGAGTTCGGTATTCTATCGGACTCAGGTCTTTTAATTTTACCTTCATTCGTTTGTGGTTATAGTAATGAATATAATCATCTAATTCCTTTTCAAAGTGCTCCATACTTTCAAACTCTTGGAGATAAAGCAATTCAGACTTTAACAAGCCAAAAAAGTTTTCCATGACTGCGTTATCTAAACAATTTCCCTTACGGGACATGCTTTGTATAATGCGGGAATCTTTTAAGGTTTTTTGATACTTCTTCATTTGATAATGCCACCCTTGATCCGAATGGAGGATGACCGTATCTTCTGGTTTTAGGTGTTTAATCGCCTCATCTAACATATCTCCAACAAGTTTATAAACAGGCCGTTTCATCACTTTGTAGGCAATAATTTCACCATTACATAAATCAAGGATAGGGGATAAGTAACGTTTCTCCCCAAATAAATGAAATTCCGTTACGTCTGTTACCCATTTTTGATTCATTTTCTCGGCTTGAAAATCACGTTGTAAAATATGGGGGGCAATTCGACCAACACGCCCCTTATATGAACGATACTTTTTCATACGGACTAAACATTTTACGCCCATTTCATTCATGAGGCGGTTGATGGTCTTTGGATTGTGAGAAAACCCATATTTTTTTAACTCTTTTGTGATACGACGATAACCGTAACGTCCTTTATGTTCATGATAGATAGACTGAATAGTGGCTTTTACCTTCGAATACTTATCTTCTCGATTCAAGCGTTTTTCCCAATAATAGTACGTGCTACGTGGAATATCAGCGACTTTAATTAAGGCCACAACCTCATAAATGGACTTTAGTTCATAAATTACTTGCGCTTTGATTTTGGTTGTAATTTTTCCTGCATTTGAACTAAAGTATTTAACTTTTTTAAATACGCATTCTCCATTTCCAGTTGTTTAATTCGTTCTTCAAGCTCTTTAACCGAACCTTCAATTTGTTTGGATGGATTGATATCTTTTTTCATGGATGGTCTCCCCTTTTTCTTAGAAATTAGGGCATCTAATCCATAGGCATTAACATTTATTCTCCACGTCCGAATTAGCGCTGGAGATGAAATATTAAACCTTGCGGCTGCGTCGTAAGAAGATATACCCGTTTCATTCATATAATTAAGTACATCCATTTTAAACTCCGTAGAATAACTTGTATAGGATTTCTTAAATCCATCGGCTCCTTGAATTTGGTATAAACGAACCCATCCTTGAATCATTTGATACGAAACTTCAAATATTTTCTGAAGATCCATATAGCTGTGCTTTCCTTCAAGGTAAAGTCGTACAATGAATATTTTCTGTTCGGCAGAAAAATTAGCCATAAAAAACACCCCGTAAATGTTAGTTTGGTGTCTAACATTTACGGGGCAGTTCAAGTTTGTCTACAGTCTGAAAGGTCCATTCCTATTGGGATGGACCTTTTTCATTCATTTACAATTTCCCTTCATTATACTCAAGATTCACTTTTATTGAATGCTCTCTCTTCACTCCAAAATAATTCGTGCCTATTACACCTAAAATGATTAGTATCGAACCCAATATATCATAGATCGTAAGCTTTTCATTTAGAATGAGAGCTCCTGCTGCAATCGTGACAACAGTGGAAAGATTTGCAAACACACTCATTTGGGACGCTTTTATTTTTGATAAAATCGTATTGGATAATAATGAAGTGACCAATGAAGCCAATATCCCCAAATACAAAATGGAACTGATGAATTCCATGCTCGACCATGGTGTAAAGAATTCCGGCATCGTACCTTGTTTTAAATGGGTAACGAGTGCAGCTGCATTAAAAATGACAAAGCCTGTTCCCATCATGAAAAAAGACATTTCACCTGGTGTATAGTCCTTGGCAAGTGAACGGGTCATCGTTGTATAACAAGCCGTTGCAATACAGGATAGCAGGATCAACACCATCCCAAGCATGTCGGAAAAATTGATGGTGCTCCCTTTCATCACAAAAATGAAAATGACCCCAACTACCGACAAGACAATCGAAAGTTTTTGATATAAAGATGTTTTCTCCTTAAGGAAGTATCCAGCTATCATCAATGTTAGAATTGGAGTGACGGCAGAAAGAATTCCAGCATCGGTGGATTGCGAATACTTAAGCCCGAAAGTTTGAAAGGCAAAGAAAAGAGTTGGGAATAATAGAGAAAGCGGTACAAGATTTTTAATCGACTCCCAAGAATAGTTCACCTTAATGACTTTTACGGCGACCAGCAACAAAATGATGGCGAAAGAAACCGTGAACCGGAACGCCAAAGTATCAAGCGGATTCGATTCAGCAATCGCCATTTTCGTGAATAAGAAAGATAGGCCGACAATACTTGAATGAAATAGCGCTAACATGTATGCAAATGATCGGGATTTCATGGCTGCAACTCCTCAACTAGATTACTATATTCCTATTTAGGTATAGTACCCTTTGCATCTGTATTGCAACCCAAGTTAGAGGTAAAAAACTGGTCTTTTTCTGGATATGTAACGAATTAGAGCCTATTACAATAATGTATGGTCGAATTAAATCCGAATGCATAAATCGTAAGTAATATTAATCGACAATGACAGAGTTTTTTGGATAGGTTTCTTCTAATTCAATACTATTGTAGGCAATTGGTTCTTCAAAGGATGTCCGACTTTTCTGTTTTCTTTTCAAATACATACTGATGGCATAAGCAACTGTGAAGTTTATCAATAAAGCGATTAAGCCAATATTAATATTCAAGAAATTCATCTGAGCTAGATGCATACCTATGGCGAACAGATCCCCTGTAATGAGGCCGGCTGCAATACCTGCAGGTCATATGGAGCGGAAAAAGAAAATCGATAATAATCCAGGCAGGAATTGCCCAAAACCATAATAGGCTGTGTTGATCAAGTTAAGCATCAAGCTTGGCGCCAGCAATGTTAACCCCATCGAACACAACAGATAGAAGGACACCAAATCAGCACAAACAACATGATAACAATATCTCTTTTATGAAGAATCATATTCATCTTAACGGGGATGCCCAGTTAATTTCAATAACAGCACTTTATAGGATGATCATTTACAATTCATCTATGATAAAATTCAACGAGGAAGCGAGGTATACATATATGTTAGTTACTATTGTAATTTTCCTTATGGCTGGTCTGGCGGAAATTGGCGGCGGTTATCTTATTTGGCTTTGGTTAAGAGAAGGTAAATCCATTTATCTAGGCTTAGCCGGAGGTTTCGGGTTAGTGTTATACGGCATCATTGCAACTTTCCAAACGTTCCCTACCTTTGGCCGTGTATATGCTGCCTATGGCGGGGTTTTCATTGTTCTTTCTGTTTTATGGGGGTGGGGCATCGATAAGAAAACCCCTGATTTATATGACTGGATTGGAGCTGTAATCTGTTTGGTCGGTGTTTCAGTCATTATATGGGGCCCTAGACAGTAAAAAAATTAAAGGGCATAAGGCCCTTTGATTTTTTTACCACGATCTCCATTTGTTGTTTTGACCGATTTTCATTTGAATATTTCCATACAGTGATCCAGCTTGGGTGTACATCATATCAATTTCTTTTCCTGCCTGTTTGCCGTCAAATTGCTGAAGTTATCCTGTATGAACCAAATCGCCATTGCTGCAATGATGCATGGTATGGCAAAAGCTAAAAAATTGACTTGCAATGACAACTTCATATCCAGCAGGACTCCACAGAAAGTAGGAGCGAGTATTCCGCCAATTCTGCCGATCCCCAATGCCCAGCCGACACCTGTAGAACGGATTTCATTCGGATAATACTTGGATACATATGCATTCGTTACGATTTGTGTACCTGTTGTCGTACCTCCTGCAATGGCAATCAGTATATACAGCATGACCATGCTTGGCTTGAAGCTCAGCATCGTGAAGGTAATGAATCCTATGACCAAGAAAGTAACCAGAATCCTCTTGGAACCATATCTGTCTGCAAGCTTCCCTCCAACGATCGCCCCAAAAACTGCTCCAAGGTTCAATAAGACTAAGAATGTCAGGCTTGAACCTAATTCATATCCTGCCCCTCCCATGATTTTTGGCAGCCATGTACTCAAACCATACATTACGAACAAACACATGAAAAATGCAATCAAGAACATGAGGGTGCTCAAAGTCCTGCCATTTTTGAACAACTGCTTAACTGGAAACCCTTTCATTTCACTTTTGAGTTGCTCCTGAAGGACAAAATGATCATTAATGGTGTATTGCCCGTCTACCTTCACTTGATTCAGAACGCTCACCAATTTGCTTTTCTTATTTTTTGTCATGAAATAATTTATTGACTCAGGCAGCAATTTATATAGTATGGGCATGAAAATTAATGGGAGTGCACCAAGCCAAACCACTGCCCGCCAACCAAAGTTCGGAATCAGGTACATCGCCCCCAATGAAGCGACAACTCCCCCTAGTGCGTGTCCGCTGAACAACCTCTACAGCAATTATCCTCCACTCCGCCATCAAAGATGGCAGAATCGTCCCAAGCATGAACATATCATATCCGTCACAAATGATGATAAAGATACAACATAATAAAATCTGTAAATAAAAACGGTTAAATTCTTGCATCAATCATTTCAGACACTTGGATTGTGCGCATTTCCTTCCCCTCTTTCTGCCTTTCCTATTGACGTAGTCTTAAGGATGTCTATATTTTTTTGGCCGAGCTAACATTTAATGACAACTTCTATTGTAGTTAAAAATACAAATTATACATATATAGAACTAAGTTCACTATACATTAACTTAGTTTTTAGAATATTGTCAATAAACAAAGTTGATTAGCCATATTAATCAACAAAAAAACCCTCTTATCAAAGAGGGCTTTTAATGTGTATAAGGATTAAGCTTCCAAGGCTTCTTTACGCTTTCTTTTCCTTGATTCTGTTATTAGATCATAACCAAGATAAAGGATGATGGCTCCGCCTAACAATTTAACATATAACGGAATGTCCGCTACAAAGAAATAGATCATAGAGAATAATGTCCCTATAATGCATAACCAAAAAATTATATGTTTTAAAATTTTCAAAGTATTGACTCCTCACAAAAGATGAGATTAATTTCTAGTTCGCTCCACTTCAAGGGAGAATTAATTATCCGTACCTTCATTCTACCATTTATTCTTTATAGTAAGAGTAACTCATATTGCGAAATTATGAACATTTAAGCAACTTTTCACAAAAGCAGGTCACGCCAAACAATTTCTGGAAAACCTTTAAGCAATTTCTTGTCAATTTGCCATTTATTTAGTATGGAAAAAAAGTCTAAAAAAAAAAAATAGGCATGAAATGACAGCGAGGGTATCCCAGCACTGTGCATTTCATGCCTGTAGTTCACAAGACGTTCATTTTATTGGATTCTACGTCCATTTCTTCCGTTGGTTCCGAATGATCATGTTTATAATAAGCCATTTTCACTGGAACGAATGATAAGGCAACCGCAGCAATGAGGCCCGGAATGGCGAAGGCAATGAAATTCAATTGGATGGGTAGCGAGATGGATAATAAAAATCCGCCGAGTATGGGCCCGAGCATACCGCCAATCCTTCCGATACCAGATGCCACCCCTAGTGCAGTCGATCTAATATTTGGCGGATAGTACTGGGAAACATAGGCTTGTACAAGGTTTTGGGCACCAATGGTACAGGCTCCTGCAATCGCTACCAATGTGTAAATCACAAATGAGCTTCCTCCCATTCCCAATAGCGTCAAACTTACAGCACCAAGCGCATACATCGGCACAAGCATTTTCTTGGAACCATAACGATCACAAAGTTTAGCGATGATAAGCGTGCCTACGATAGCGCCGCCTTGAAGGACGATCAAGAAACCTAAGCTTGAATTCAACGCATACCCTGCCTCGATCATTAGCTTTGGAAGCCATGTATTCAATCCATATACCATCAATAAGCACATGAAAAAGGCGATCCAGAACATCAATGTGCTAAGAGTACGGGAATCCTTAAACAATCCAACAATCGGCATATTGGCTTCTGTTTTTTTCACTTCCACAAGTTCGTCCTTGATGTCGAATTTACTTTCCGGACTTACCTTGGATAATATTCTGATCAGTTCTTCCTTTTTGTTAATTCTGATCAGATGGGTCGAAGCCTCTGGTAAACGTTTCATCATGAAGGGTAAAAACAACAATGGTATTCCGGCAAACCAGAATATTGATTCCCACCCTAGTGTCGGCATAACCAGGATGCCCAGTATCGGCGCAAGCATCCCTCCGAATGAGTAACCGCACAAAACGATTGAAACGACCATGCTCCGCATCGTTTTCGGTGCATAATCCGTCAATAAGGCAATGACGTTCGGCATGATGCCCCCAAGCCCTAACCCCGCCAGGAATCGGAAAGTCGAAAACATCGTAGGCGTATCCGCAAATCCACATAAAAGCGTAAATAAACTAAATAAAATAAGTGTAATCGCGATTACGTTTTTCCTGCCAATCCGATCTGCTAATGTACCAAAGAAGATGGCCCCGAACAACATTCCAAATAGACCGTAGCTGCCCATAGCCCCAGCTTCCACGGAAGTAAGGTTCCATTCCTCTGTTAATAACGGGACGACTGTTCCGTAAACGACAAGGTCATAGCCGTCAAAAAGGATAATGATAAAACACCATGCCAGCAATCCTAAATGAAAGCGGTTAAATTTACTGTTGCTAATTACCTCGGTCGTATTAATTTTAGCCATAAAATCTTTCTCCTCTCTAGGTGACTGCAATAATTCCATCCAAATGATAGCGCTTACGTAATCATTCAAAAAATATTCGACTCACATATTTTTATACAAATAGTGAACCGAGTTATCTAATTGTTATTATAAATGCTAATTATCTGATATTTCAACAAAAACTTTCACATATTATTCATAATCTTGAAGCCTTCACATAACCCGGTTACTAACATGGTATTCGCAATTTCTGGATATCAACTTTTTTTATACCGATCTTCAACGTTCCAAACCATAAAACAACAAAAAACCAGTCCCTTATCGGACTGGTTTCTAATTATTAAAGTGGTAAGCCGCAATTGCCGTATTCAAGTAAGAAAGTTTTAAACCACCACTCCTCAAAGTGGGTGTTTGCAGAAGCAATCCTGTTGTCCAAGTCAGTGACGAGGCATAACATTCCTGTTTCAATATAAAACTCCCTATTACAGCTTAAAGGTTAAAACTTAATTATCATTACGAACAACGCAGCTTGTATAGTTATAATACCGAAATATCTTCAAACTTGCAAGTTTAATCATTCCCATGCAAGAAAAAAATTTCATGCCACTGGTGCAGCCAAATTAAATTCAAGCCCAAAACGTCAAATGGCACTCTGGTTTCACTATCCGTCCCCCATTTTCATTGATATCTTTTTAGGGAATATCATACTTGGGTAAGTAAATATTTTAAGATAGAATGTGCAAGATAAAATGGAGACGGAAATTGAAAGTGTTTGTCTTGCGAAAATCATCGGATGTTTAACACTATAATATATCCTAAATACCATTTGCAAATACATGGAAGGAGTCTATAATATTAACTAATAGATTTGATTGGAGTGACTGATTATGCTTTCAAACATTGGTTTTCCCGGTTTAATTTTAATCCTTCTTTTAGCTTTAATTGTTTTTGGACCGAACAAGCTGCCTCAAATCGGACGGGCAGTCGGCACCTCACTTAGGGAATTTAAGGATGCAACCAAGGGAATAACAGAAGAAATACAAGAGGAATTCAAAGATGACGTACAAGCTGCAAAAAAAGAATCGATAAAATGAAAAAGACGCCTGCACGCAGCAGGCGTCTTTGATGCGTTTGTGGCGCAGAACCGTCAGGCCACATCCCGACGTTTAGCTAAAAGCTTGTTCTTCGACTTACACAAATTAGCTCATCGCTTTATTAATATAACATTAAACTTATATTTTATCAAGTAATTTATTGAGCAGCCTGTTAACGGCATCCAATGGGAAGTGATTTAAATCCCTGTTTATAGTTTGTTCATATTCTATAGACCGCTTTGGGGATTTTTAAAAATATTCTATCGAGTTGTTTATTTAAATACAAATAAGCCTATAGAGCTGATCTCAAAAACCGTTCAACTTCATTACAAGTTCATTGTCAATTGAGTCAATTGATCCGAGGAAACGGCCACTTGATTGAACGCTTCATTAATTTCCTCGAATATATCATTCAGCTCTGTCATTTCCTTGGTGATCTTAATATTCTGCTCTTTAACAGAAAGCATGGCCTTTGCTATATCAGTAAAAAATATGCCCGTTTCTTTTCCTTGTTTCGTACCTTTAGTAATTTCCCCGCTAACCATGGAAATTGACGTGTTCATGACATTGGTAAAATGAGCGATTCCATTAACCAATTTCACTACTTCAGAAACCGAGTCCTTGGTATTTTCGGAGAGCTTCCTTACCTCACCAGCCACAACCGCAAATCCTTTACCATTTTCACCAGCTCTTGCCGCTTCAATCGCTGCGTTCAACGCCAACAAATTCGTTTGCTCGGCAATTGAAGTGATGATCGTGACAATTCGTTCAATTTCCTTTGAAGTATTGGAAAGCTGCTCCATATCTTTTGAAATGATCGTCATTTGCTCCTGCGTTTTTACCAATCTTTTCTCTAATCCCTGTAACAGTTCGACTCCCTCATTTGACTTTCCCTCTGCATGTATGGCTATTTCTGACCCCTTTTGGGTGAAATCATGAATTTCCACTACCTTACTTGCCATTAATTGAGTTGCTGAACTGGTCTCTTGACTGATTGCTGCCAATTCCTCTGCATTATGATTGACCTGTAGTTTAATCGTCTCTTTTTCTGCTAAGTTTTTTTGGCGAATCTTCTCATTTTCAAGTTCATATGCCTCTAAAACTATTTGCTGCTCTAAATTAAAAATTTTAGTGACAGCCAGAATGTTATCTTGATATTGCTCTATATTTTTTATGTTGGAAATCACATGAATGATCAATGATTGCAATAAATCCTGAAATGCACTCATATACCATTTTGGCTGAAGTCCAATTCGCACATGTACTTGTGCGATAATATAACGCTGTTTAATATACGCATCATCAATGGTTCCGCTAAACATTTCGAACATATGACGATGCAGTGTCTTTTTCAACCTATCAACAGAACCATTGTCCTTAATGATTTTCATTAAAGAGGGTTCATTTTCTAGATTTTTATAAAAATTCCCTACAATTTGTGTCAAATGTTCCTTCACTTGTTCCTGTAAAGAACGAATTATGCACAAATCCTCGATGCTCAAATGAATCATGTCCACTTGATTCAACACGCTCGGATATTCCTTGATATTGATACCGACGTGTTCTTTATATTGCATATAGTCTATAGAATCTATCTTTTGTTTATTTCTCCATATTCTTTTCATGATTGAATTGCCCCCCATTTTTTAGCCCATATATACTATTTCGACATAAAGTCTGTTTATCTTAATTCACTTTGAGAAATTTTCTTCTTTCACATAAGACTTATGAACGATATATGTCCAAACAAAAAAGACACTCCAGAGAGTGTCTCAGATCGTATACTTTATTGAGAGAGTGTAGGATATGAACGTTGATTTCCACTTCAGGCACTCGCTTTCCGCGGGCGGTCCGGGAGCCTCCTCGGCGCTCTTTTCCCGCAGGAGTCTCGTACCTTCCGTTCCAATCAACTGGAATCTATTTTAAGAATAAACTGTAGGCTGGACTCATTTCGAACACTTGAATAAGACTAGTTTATATTTTTGGTTTTTTTACATATCTATGAAACCCTCACAAGATTGAAGAAATTCGCGACACTCCTGCTGAATTTAACTGGCTAGCGAAAAAACAAAAAACATGAAGGATAACCAAGCTTTCATTTAAAATCTTGGTTCGGGGAGATAGCCTTCAGCCTTCCTAACCCCTTTAGTCGTCAAACTGAAACTCTCAAAAAGTGTCTTTTTCAATGATTTTTTTCATGCTGGTTAAGATTGGAATGCTTACGGGAATAAGCGAAGTAAATGACTACTCCGATAGCCATCCAGATTAAAAACCTTATCCATGTATGACTCCCTAGCTGAATCATCAAGAATACGCAAAAAACGATTGCCAGGCCAGGAACGAGCGGTACTGCCGGACAATAAAAAGCTCGTTTCATATCCGGTCTTGTTTTCCTTAAAACGATGACAGCTACGGAAATCATCGTAAAAGCAGTCAATGTTCCAATGTTGACTAACTCTGCCAATTCACCAAGTGGTATGAAGGCTCCCAATAGGGCCGCTATCATACCAAATATCCATGAAGCTGCATAAGGTGTTTTATATTTTTTATGAAGTTTTGATAAGGATTTTGGCATCAGCCCATCACGTGACATCGCAAACATGATTCGCGTTTGGCCATACAACATAACCAAGATCACCGTTGTCATTCCGAGGAAGGCACCTAGATCGATGATTCCTGCAACCCAATTTTGTCCTGCGCTTTGCAAGACCAAAGAAATCGGGTGATCAAGAGCCTTGCTGAATTGTGCATACGGTACCACACCTGTCATGATTAAACTTACGATCATATAAAGCACAACACAAATGACCAAGGAACCGAGGATTCCGCGTGGTAAATTCTTTCCAGGATTTCTTGTTTCTTCAGCAGCAGATGCAACTGCATCAAAGCCGATGAAGGCAAAGAACATTAATGCGGCAGTTGAAAATACTCCATCGATACCAAATGGCATGAAAGGCTGCCAGTTTTCCGGTTTCACATAATAGATAGAAGAAACGATGAACAACAACACTACCAATACTTTAATAACGACCATTATATTATTGATTCTGGTCGTTTGTTTCGTACCTATGGAAATCAAAAAGGTAATCGCCATGACTATCAAAAAGGCCGGCAAGTTCATATAAGTCGTGACACCTTCGACCGAACCTGGTGCTGCCGTCAATTTCTCTGGAAAGTTAATTCCGAATCCACTTAAAAATGATTGGAAATAGCCCGACCACCCAGCCGATACGGCACTAACAGCCAATAAGTATTCAAGAATTAAATCCCATCCGATTATCCAAGCGGCGAATTCACCTAAAGTTGCATAAGCATACGTATAAGTCGAACCGGATACCGGCACGGATGCTGCAAATTCTGCATAAGAAAGTGCAGCGAATAAACAGGCAAGCCCAGCAATGACGAAAGATAATGAAAGTGCAGGACCAGCATTCACTGCACCAGTACCTGTTAATACAAATATGCCTGTCCCAATAATCGCTCCAATTCCTAGCATCGTTAAATCCCAAGCCCCTAGTTCTCGTTTCAATCCCTTACCGCCGGAACCGGCGTTTTTCAACAAGTCCTCAATGGACTTCTTCCTAAAAATACTCATGTTCTTTCCTCCGTAAATTTTATAAACTATTCTGAAAACTACAGACAAATAAATTCACTTTCATTTATATCGAAGAAATTTCGACAAATTTCTACAATTCCTGAATTGTCTGACTTTCAAATTATACGTATTACCCCTTCCTTCGTCAATGATTTATTATTGTAAAATTCTGTTTTTTGAATTTTCTTTGGAAGGGAATCCTTAATATTCAACAGGAATATCAATATTTAACAAATAAGGATTAACAATTCATTATTTTAATATTAATAAAGTGCGCTACTTGTATAAGTTTCTAATATTTTTAATCCAATATAAGTTCATTCGTTATTTTTGTATAAGTATTATTATGAAATAATACTCCAATATTATCCTGATCATTCATGCACCAATAGTTTGACGGAATCAAAGTACATCACTATACTTATTAAGTCTTAAAAAAAGTACGGGAATTATGCTTAATAATTGAAGAAGGTGACATTCATGGATTTTGCAATTACCTATCTGTCTTTTTATTTAATCCAAGTCGAAGGAAAAGGCGATCAGGCTGATAAGCGTTTTAAACATTTCCAAACTCTTGATACTGAAGAATACGAAGAAAGTCCTCTAAAGGATTTTTTGGATGGGGAATTGATGAAGATTTCCAAACGGAAAGTCGACCGTCATCCAAAAACTGAACAAATACCAACGAAAATTGGTTCTTTTATTGTCGAAGAAGGACATGCACTTGATTCCAACCCTAATTACAATGTATTTAACCGTGTTCGATATGCTAAAACAAAACAGGAATTCCAAGAGGAAAATGAACAATTCACGCGGTCTTATATTGATACGAGTGCCGTCCGTGGCGGTGTCTTCATAATCGCATCGGCAAAATTAACGAAATATCTTGATGAACCATTCGTTTTCTTACTAAAATGTGATTTCGAGCCGAAAGTTGCTTCCATTTCGGATGAACGGACCTTGATTAGGCACGTTGAAATGGCAATCACCACTAAAAATATGAAATCCATCCAATACCCCTACATGCCCGAAGAAGGAATGGTCGAAGAAGGTGAACTGAAGATCCATCAGGCCTCACATGCCCGCTACTTCGAGGACTTCTTGAAATTCGTCGAATATGGCGAATCGATGCCGGAAATCATGAAAAACCAGGTCATCCATATGGTCCATGAACATGTATCCGCTCAATTCGAAGAAAACAGTGACGAACTGCAGAAATTCGAACAAGACCTGGAAATCTGGGAAACTAGTGAAAAGCGGGAAATTCAGGAACGCCTTGAAACACACCAAGTCGTCGAAGCCACAGCCCAGATTGTCGAACATACACCTGAAGCCGAATTACGAATGAAGCTTGGTAGTACATCTATCAAAGGACTGTTAGCCGATTTTGGCGATAGCATCCATTTAGGAAAGATTAATGGAAAGTATGTATTAATGATAGAATCCAATACAATAGAGTTCGATAAAGGCGTTTCCCCGATTGAGTTTCATAAGCCGGATGATTTGATGGAGATTGTGGAGAAGATTAGTAGGAAGGTTTGAGGGATTTTATACGTGTATTTTGAGCATTGTGTGACAATAACAGAAAACAGCGATTACAAAGGTTTTCTCGGCAATATTAGTGACCGATAGTGTGACCGCTAGATTAACAAAAAAATGGCTCTTATTCCTGTTAAAAGGTTTCCTAAAGGATTATTATCATTAAGAGAGAATGCATTATGAAATAGCATTCTCTTTTTATATTTATACTTCAATTCAATACAACCTTTTATTAAATGTACATAACCCTTGCTTTTTATATTTTCTTATTAGTTTTGCTTCATATTGTCTTGCTTCTTTTTCTGAATCAAATTCCGCCAGAAACTTATAAGTGAGCTTCCCTTCTTGCATCAACTTCTTATGTTCCAAGTTTCCTCTATTTGTATATCTTCTACAACGGTACCAAACTCCACTTCCAATATAAACAACAACTCCGTTAAGCCCATGCTCATAAACGATTTGGGTGTTTACCTTCCTGAGTTCATTTGGATTAATTCCATTCTTCTTAATAAGTTGTATTATTTTCTGAAAGGTTGTTCCATAAATATTGGCTATGTCCTTGTTTGTCATTTTGTCTGTTAAATGTTGTATTAGTTGCTCTTTTGTTGGCAACATAAAAATCACCTCGATATTCTTATATCGAGGTTTAGAGAAATGTAAACTATTTACGTATATTTAGTTCCTTTTCTTTTTCTTTGACTAAACGTTCTAATTTTGTCCAATCATGTCTTAAAGTTTCAAGATTATCCTCCAAAAACAAAACTTCGTATTTTTCATCTTCTGGATCCGTAGGTAAACCTTCCCCTGTTAAATTTCTAATAATATTCTTTGTAATATCAACATTAGTTTTTATATTTCCTGTAATTAAATCAAGAGAAGCAAATATAAAAAACTTTTCTTCAAATTTTTTCAATTGAATTTCTTTAACTTTTATTTCTTCAATATACCTTTTTATAATTTTATAAAAGCAATACATTGTATCATCAAGCATAATCTGGACTCGATCTTCATTATTTATGACTTCATCAGTTTCCTTAGAGTAATGTAATCCTTCTTCATCTTTGAACAAATAAAAGTTTTCTATACTAATGTTACTATGAACAAATTTAGAAAGTGGACTGTACTTTTCTATGTACAATATATATAAGCCTGAATATTCTGCCATCTTGTCTAAATTTGGCATTTCTAGATATTTTCCATTTTGTTTGTCTGAATAAATCTTTTTACACTCTGCAATTATTTGGTATCTTTCTCTCCACAACGATGTCTTTGTAACATATTTAACTGGTCGGGAGCTTAATAATGATGATAAAATTTTAGCTTGATCATTACTTTTAGAGCGACAATAATTTTCAAATTGATTACTTATTGATAAATACTCCATTCTAATTAGTATCTCAATAATTTTTCTCATTAATATTGTACTTGAATTAACTTGTCTGTTCTCCATTAATAAAATAAATGATTCAAAAGTTTTGTATGCATCTACAAACAACATATTTAAAGCTCTTGACTTATAATTATCGTTGTAGTGCATTCCTTTTATTATCTCAGTACTTAAATCACTTAAATTTTCAATAACTGAAACTTTATATTCAGGATCATTAAGTATTCCTTTAATCATTCCAGCATATTCTTTTTTACCCAAAACTGCACCCCTATATTTTTTAAAAGTAATATTACTCAATTATTAATAATATAAAATTGATATTTTATTTATCGTTTTTCATAATCTAGTGTACCTTTATTCATTTCCAATTATTAACAAGAATCTCAAAATCCACATCTGCCCATTTTTTCTTCCATTCTTGTAAGTAACTAATATCATTTGATGATGGAGTTGGCTCACATGGATTAATTGTTACTAGAGATGGCATTACAATAGAATCACCAATAAGTATTGCTTCACCTTCTTTTAATGTTGGTAAGGAGTCTGTTAAAGGCCCTAAACTATCTGGAAGTAACCTTTTCACATAATTTTGATCCTCTGGATTTGTTAATCTCATAGAAATGAAATTACTGCACTGTGAAAAAATGGTTTCAGAAATTTCAGAAGGCCTTTGGCTCACAATCATTGCAGTGACCCCATATTTCCTACCTTCTTTAGCAATTCTTTCTATTGAAACTCGACATGAGTTATATTTAGATGATTTTATTTTTGGGATATATTTATGGGCTTCTTCATAAACTAACATTATTGGAGTTTTATCAAAATCATCATTAAAAGTTTTTTTGAAATAATACCCATATTCAAAAATCACCCTTGATATTAAAGAAACAGTTATACTTAGAACTTCAAAAGGAACCCCACTTAGATCAATTATTGAGACATTATGATTCGTTGGGGTTTCTTGCCCTTCTATTTCGTACCCTAAAAACTGTTTGATAGTATCTTTAAAAGAAATTGTTTTTACTCTGCCGGTGAGTAAAAAACTTAATCTCTTGTCATTTAATTTGTTTTCCATTCTTGATATAAAATTAAGGAAATCCCCAAAATTAGGACCATTTGAAGTACCTGCTGGAGTTAGAATATCTTCAAACATTAAATTTATATTATCACTTGTAATCTCAAATTCGTGACCCTCAGTATTTTTCCAAACAATCTTATTCTCTTTATTTTTTCTATTATTGTTTTTGTTAAGTATATAAGTAAATACTTCATTTATATCGAATTTATATGGCGCATCATATGTTACTTGTTTTGGATCCACTCCTGGATTATGCTTTTTCTTATTAAGGGTTACTGCTTCTTTAAACACATTTCTTTGATTATGATCATTTGCTTCAGTATCTATGAATAATTCTTCTAATTCTTCACTATTCATTAACCAAAAAGGTAATACTAAGTTATTTACATCAATATAGTTAGCTCCTGGAAATGCTTCCTTATATTCTGAATGAATATCGAATAAAACAATATGTGAATTGTTTAACCCTTCATATCCATTATTTTTAACTGCTAAAGCCTCTTGTAGTACTTTTGCAACTGTATGAGACTTACCAGAACCAGTAGAACCTACAACAGCAATATGTTTATTGAAAAACTTATCACCATTCACCGGAACATTTATTTCTTTCTCTTGTGTTAAATTTGAAAAGCAAAACCTTTTTATAGGTTCAACAGCCTCATAAATAGTCTGTATCTCTTCTATTTTTGCAAGCTTCACATCTGTCGGTGGAATTGCAATATTATTTCCCCCTCTAGTAAACTTTCCATCACTATCCAAAAATCCAAGGGGCATCGCTTCTAGAATATACTGACTTTCACTACCCTCTTTTTGAATTGAAAAATTTTCTATTATACAAATTAAGGCGCAATCTTCACTATCCGATACTCGAATATATGATCCTACCGAAAATCTCTCAGCTTCTAATTTAAACTTCTCAATGTCAGTTACTTCTATCTTAATTTTGTTCGGCAATACTGAAATAACCTTTGCAATTTTTTGTTCAAAAGTCGCTTCCATCTTTATTCCCCCTATGAAATCATTCCTAAGATTTGCTGTATATCTTCAGTGAATATTTGGATATGTTTTGTACTTGAATTTGTATCTAATGGTACTTGCTTATTATTGTGAAACTGATATATTTCATTGAAATTCATTTTCCTAACTACTTCTGGTAAATCCTCAATATTAATAATCTTTACCTGCACACTTTCATTTCTCTCAATGATCTTGTCTATTCTAAATTTATCACCATTAAAAAAAGTACCATCCATAAAGAAAAACTCTTGATCTATTAGGGACTGTTTAATAATGTTCAAATTTCCATCTGCTATATTACTAAAACAAATAAACGGGGCCGGCGATTTATTAGGACGATAATACTTTCTCATTATTTTATATATAGTTTTCTGTACATCAACAATATGATCCTTTTCATTTGTTTCTATTACAAATAACCTTTCAAAATTATTAATATTGGGAGTTTTAATTGTAAAAAACTCCTTTTTTATCAATTTCTCATATTGCTCTTTAGTTAAAAAATCGGCATAGGAAGAATGAAAGATAACTTTTTTCACATCTTTGATATGTCCATCCAAGTCAATTTTGTTAATTTCTCTCATACTTTTTTCTTGGATAGCTAAATCTAATAATTTAGATCTAAAAATTGAGTGATAATATATTGCAAGTATATAATCATTTTTAGTATATAGTCGTTTAATTAAGTCTATAAGTTCAATAAATTGAGATTTAAAATCGTTAGAAAAAATTACTTGAAAATTTCTTATAAACTGACTTTTTAAATTGCGCTTATATCTTGATTTTTCATCTCCTAATATCTTATCAAGTTCAGACAATTTTAGTGATTTAATACAAGGGGGTTGATCTTTAAAATGACAATATAAATTAAGCTTTTTACTATTATCTTGATTAAATATATCTATTAATTGCATTATGGGTTTTCTAATCTTACTATCACTGTAATCTTGTGTTTCTTTATGTTTTACTTGAATAACATAATTGTCGTAATTAATATCCTGTATTTGTTCAAATTGGACTCTTGTTCCGGGATTATTTAATATTTCTAATAGTGTAATATCAAATTGATATAAAAAACCCTTGATTGCGTAATATCCTCCATCCCTTTCCTCCGGAGCCGCATTAACTTGTGAATTCAAACTATCTACCTCCAACAATTTACAACTACTTACATTATATATCCTTTTTATATAAATTTTGTGAATTTTTTAGGAATAATGTAGAAGTCTTGCTGGAAGGAAAAAAAATAAACAGCAAATTTAAGAATTTCTCATTAATTATACTTCTAACAATAATTTTTATACTCTTCCAAGAATTTTAAGAAGCGGGTCATTACTCAAATCCTCCGGTTTAGCTTGTTCTTCTTTGAATTTCTGAGCTGCATCTAATCCAAGCAATTTGAAACTCTCGATAATTTTAGCTTGAGCTTTCATTGCTGTACTGACCGACGGATGTTCTTTTTTTCCATGAGGACCCATGACAGTATAACCATCTTGAAAAAGTTCACGTTCGCAAGCCTCAACTGTTGCTAGGTTAAATGCTAGTCGTTCAATTATGATTTGATTAGTTGGGTCAAGTTTTCCGATTTTCTCTAACTCTTTAACCACATAGTCAAAATAACGTATGGTAGTTTCATCAAAATGTTCAGGTGCTTTCATATTAATTCTCCTTTACATATTTATACATAAAAATAGTTTTTATAAAAAATTCTGGTAGTGAAAGTGTACCTATGGTGGTTATTACAGTACTTACACTGTTTTTGTTCTGGAGGATAGGCGGTACCCCTCATCCTATATAAATGTTTTATTCAAACCATCGCCTTATGAAACCATAAGAGACTTCGGCATTACCCATTGATCTTAAGGATAAGTTCACCCTATCTAACAGGTTTGTTCGTGTCATATCCTTACCCTTGTTCTTCATCTCATCTAAGTAGTAATCAATTAAGATTGTTGCAGCTGCAAACCTAAACTTATCTTCATCTATAATTCCACGTACTATTTGTAAATGATTTAGTTTCTCTTTCATTTGATGTTCCATCCTCTCTTACTTAACTACTATTAACTGAGTGCTTAAACCCTGTAATGATATGGGCCAGGTGCCTAACTCATTATATGGAATATCATTATCAAAAGTAGTTATTGCGCAGTTACCAAAGTACTTCATTCCAGATGGTAGGTCGATATATACATCAACATTATTTCCTTGAAAGTGCTCTTCTCTTAATGTTGCATATGCCTCACTATCAGTAACGAATGCTTTATTACAAGCTATTGAGAATACTTCTGTATCAGTGCTTTCTACTGAATGACTTAAGGTAGCATTTCGTTGGGCAGCTAATGCTATATTTGTTCCTGCTTTATGGATGTATACTTTGCATCTCATTCCTGATTTTTTTGCCATTCTTATTTACCTTCTTTCAATTATAAAAATAAAAAAGAAGCCAGAAATTAATCTGACTTCGAATGTGAAGAACTTCAAATATAGTTGAATACTTAAGTAGTAATAGTTAACTTAGCTAATGCATCAGGATTATAAACTGCCCCATCCATGTAGGCATCAAGAAGGAATCCAACTGAACCTTTAAGAGCTTGTTCAGTATCTTGAATTGTAATAAGCTGTGGATCTTTTTTAATCATAACTGCGTATCCAGCTTCAATATTTCCGAACACACATGGGACTTGTCCAACATCAGTACCATCTTCTAATGAGCTAGTAACTGTTAATTCTAAACCAAGGAAAGTATAAGTTGGACGGCCATTTACAATACCATTCTGCATATAAAAATGTCCTGCTCCATCTTTCAACTTAGAAAGTTTGTTAAAGAAAGGTCTTGAAACAATGAACGCTGAACCTTGTAGATATTCTGGATGAATTGATGTTACCATGTCAAGAATCTTATCTAACAATTCAATATCAGTAACTGCTATTGGTAAAGTAAACTTTCCAATCTCTTCATTTGGAACAATACCTTTAAAGTCTTCATCAAGCGTACCCCGAAGGATTGATTTTTCAACAGCTTTGAAGGTGCGTTTTGCTAGTAAGTTAGGGATATATTCAGCCATATTCATAGCAGAATCATTAATTAATTGCATTGTTAAAGCCATGTATGCTCCTACTCGCTTCTGAGCAAGGTCTATATGTCCAAGTTCGATTATACCTTCAGTTAGTGACTGTCCTTCGCCAACAAAGGCACCAGTTCCAACGGATGTTTCTCTAGCAATTCTTAATGTACCAGCCACAGATGGAAACTTACGAGCACGAGCAAATACTGGGGAACTTTCTTCTAGCTTCTCAACAAGAGTGTCAGCAACTGCTGTTGGAATTACAGCTCCGTTTCCTACCGTTGTTTGAATACCAAGTGTACGAGCCTCTTGAACTTCGCCTGCAACAAATGCATTAAAAGCTTGGCTTTCTAAAGTTCGTTTTTCCTCTACTTCATTTTTATAAGTGGTTCCATATCGATGTTCAGTTTTCATTGTATTGTTTATCTCCTTTTGTTTGTTAACTGAATTTTCAGTCTTTTCGTTAGACACTTGTGCATTTTTAGGAATATCAACTTCTTCTACCAAGTCAATTCCTCGGGCTTGTATTGAACTTTGGCTATATGCAGGGTTGCGAACTATCGAAATTTCGAACAGCTCCATTTGTTCAATTGTTCGTTCATAAAGACCCGATTCAATTGATCTCCAACTGTCTTTGATAGTACGAAAGCCAAAGCTGAGATTTTTCAAAATTCCCGACTTAACCAATTCATAATAATCACGTCCCCAAGATGTAGAAGTAATTGTCGCCGTAAAGAAAAGACCTTTATCATCTTCTCTTAATTGTAAGCTTCCATTGCGAGTGGACGAAAGAATCATTTTTGAATTGTGTTCTGCCAAAAAATCAATATCTAGTTTTGCATTTTGAATTGCACGAGCAAAAGCTCCTTTTGCAATCTTTTCTTTAAAGCGCTTAGTGACGCCTAGAGTCTCAGAAAGCTGTTCCGTTTTATTAACATATCCACTTACAGTCATCGTTCCGTCTCCATTAGAACGTAGTTCAGTTGAATTAGCACGCAGTTCCATTTTCATATTTTCTACTTCCCTTCTAGTTCTTCAAAACATTCAGCAGCTAAATCCTCTAGTATGGAATCTATGATAAAGTTTCCACTGCAAGTTCGGTCTTCTGCTGTACGAAGAACTTTTCTTTCTGAATTTTCTAGGGTATATATCCGTTCGTTTTTAACCCATCTATAAGTATTTTCATCGTTGTTTAAGTTCGACATGATATGTCTCCTTCGAATTAATATTTTGCTTTGAAAGCAAACTTAAAAAATCGTAAAAAAATAGCCATACCCGAAGGTATGACTCTTGATTTTCTACTTCGCTCGGATTTAGGCAAAGATCGTCATGGCAAGAATAGAAAGTTTGGCCATAGCATTCGTACAAAACGCCAACTGTATATATATGACCCTTTCGGGCACTAAATATTTCTGCTTCTCATAATAAACAACATCGGCAACTCAACTAAAATCAAAATCGGAGAAATTCATTTATGGCAACAAAAAACCTATGTTGTTTATTATAAGAATCAAATTATTAAGGAGGTTGAATGAATAGCCAACTTCTCCGAAATGGAAGAAAAGAGGAAGCTAACTAAACATTCAACTTAAATCATGAATATTAAAACTCTTAAGGAAAAACGTTTCACTCAATTACGAAAGAAACAGAGAGGAAAGAGAATTGGAATAAACTTATCTCTCTATAAATATATATACATATCTAAAGTGCTTGGTACGATATATTGGAAAATAATTGCTTTTAAAGCATTTTTTTATCTCCCTAATTCATATATATACGAGTGCTACATACTAGACACTTTTTCTGAAACTATTTCATAATAAAACGCAAGTGAGATTTGAAAACTTCTCAAAAAAATAAGACAGCCATTAGGCTGCCTCGGAAAAGCTAAAATATGAAGAAAAAATCTCAAGTGCTTCTATGGTAGGAACTTTAGAAAGGGTCTTCATAGGAACGCCAGTGTAATTTCTTTTACAATCTTTATAAGCTGATTTTTTAGCTTCTTCCTTGTAATCTTTTATTGTTTGAACTCTTTCCTCATTTGAATGCTCTTGTCCATCCAATGCGGTCATAAAATAGGAAAGATACTCAGAATATTTTTCTTCAACAAACTTTCTCATTTCAAGGTATTCTCGCTCGCTCAATTCTTCTCGAAATTCGTCCCCTCTAGAAACGGAGTAATAAACGTATTTATTAGGATCATGAAGTTTTGAGAATAATTCTCCTGTATCTTTATCAAAAGAATATCGTATTTCTTTCGGCAATTTTGGAGGGAGAATTTGATACTTTCTGAATAAATCAATGTACCTTCCGATTGTATGTCTTTTGAGAGTATCCGGTATTTCGTATCCTAAGTCTTCATAATCAAGAATCGTATAATCTTTTTGAAACAAAACTTTCAATATTTTTTCTGCTGTTCTTTCCTTAGGAAAAGAAACTTCGGTACCAGCTAATTTTTCGCAAAGCCTAATGAACTCAGATTTCTCTTGTTCTTTATAACCTGTAACAGTGTAAGCTTTGCTTCGTCCGACTTTAGTTTCTATATAATAATAGTCTTTTAGAAATTTTTCTTTATGAGATTTAAAAGAGGTCTGCTTTATATTAAGAGCCTCACAGATTTCTTTAGTGGCATAGGTTTTTAGTTCAATCATTTTGAATGTCTCCTCAGTTTTCTTAGAATGTGTGAATAGGTAACATTAAAAGTTACCAATATATATATATAAATGTATGGAACATTTCGATGTTACCTATCAGTGATTTTGGATAAATCTTCATGCAGCTGCAGGGATGATTCGAAAATATAAACCATGTAGCCAGGACTATATTTGTTCTTTTCAACTTTTAAAATCTTATGACCTAGCTCAGTTAACTTGATAGCAAGCGATCTTTTGAATATACGTTTTTTTGAAATTGGATTGTTTGACATTGGATGGTTCCTCCTATTTGAATGTTCTTCTGTAAATTAAAAAACCTTCCAGTAGTAGGAAGGTCATTCTTCGATAATTTGAAAAATTGGTGATGAAGCATTTTGAATTTTGTCCTTTAAATACGAGTAAATTAATCCTCGTGATATCGCTGATTTATTTAAATCATTCGATTTACAGTAGTTGGAAAATTCTTCATATAAAAATTCTGGAATTGAGAAAGAAATGGTTTTAGTTTGCATCTTGATAAAGCCTCCGTTTTAGTTGGATTTATTATATATATGTACTATATCCGATGCATGCAAAACGTAAATCAACTGGAGAAAACTTTTTTAGAATGAATTCTAGGGGACTTTTAAGAAGATTAATATATATCCATTAGTCAGATAATTAGAGTCCAGCACGGGTCAATTTGGAGCTTCTGAGGATAGGTATGAGGATTGATTAAAGATATATAATGAGAATTTTAATTACATCTTAAACTTATAGTGCTGTAAGGCCAAATAAAAAAAGGGAGATTTTCCGCTCCCTTCTCATAAATATTCATTCGTTATTATTTATTTCATCTGAAAAGAAAACCCGAAGGTCCCTTTTCATAATCTATTCATTTATTGTGGTTTGTTTTCATTCCAAAGTTTTGCATTTTCTTCAAGGCTTTCAACACGAGCGGAAAGATCTTCTAATTGTTTTTTCAATTCTTGATTTTCAATTTCCAAAGTTTCATTTCCCGTTTGGAGAGCATTGATTTCTTGTTCATATGTGCTAATTTTCCCTTTGGTTCCCTGAACTTCAGATGAAAGATTTCCTAACTTTTCATTAATGGCTTTGTCTTGGTCTTGAAGTGGTTTAAATTCATTCCAATACAGCATGTTTCTAAACTTTAAGAAACTGCCTGCAAGTTCATATCTTAGAACTGTATCATATGGTCTAAATTCATATCTGTTATACTCTGGCTGTTCAAATTTGTTTTTCATGATATTATAACCCAACACATACTGAACATCACTGTAGAAGGGGTCTGTCTGTTTAACATCTTGGGCAACCATTTCTGCTGATGCGTTAGATGTAATTCCTCCAATAATTCCTACTGCTAAAAGTAATCCAGCAATTTTCTTTTTCATAATGATTTTCCCCCGATGTTTATAAATATTTCTTTATTAACCGATTCTGTTTCAATCTGCAATATATTGTAACATTAGTAATAAAGCTTGTACGCAAATCTAGAAAATTACCAGATTTTTAACATAAAATATTGATTTTAAAATAAAAAATAAGCCTTGATGGGCTCGTCTTGATTGGCTCGTTTTTTGTTAAAAGTTATTATCGATAAATTCTGCTTCTTCATCCGAGTTAAGGATTCCAGTAGCTTTTCCAACAGTCCCATTTTGATAATCCCAAAAGTAGTTATGATCTTGAGCAACGTTGTCAAAGTTTCCTTCTTTCCAACCAGTTACGATATTTAACAAATCACCTTTAAGCATGAATTCGCTATCAGCCACAATCTCGTAAACTGCATTGATGTTTTCGGAATTCATCTCAATTGCTCCCCATTTCTCTTCTGCAATAACTTTTTGATGAGTCATATGGTGCATAACATCCATGACTTCTTCTTGAGTTGAATTTTGGGTAAGACCAGTTTCATCTTGTACTCCACCAATTTCTGCAGTTTGTTCATCCATGTCTTCTTCTTCATCCTTATTCAAAATTTCCACGGGGGTGGCTGTATTTTCACGCTTTGCTTCATAATTTTTAGCGTTCTGATACATTGTCATTACCACCGAGATAATTGCAGCAGCTGCTATAAGTCCAACCATTGACCATCTAAATTTGTTCATTGTAATTTCCTCCGAGTCATAGTTCGATTATCACTCATTTCAGTTACATCCTTTTATGGATAAGCTAACCATTATTATATTAACATATACTATTAACAAATAATCTTAAACTATTAAGTAACCATATAGATAGATATAAAATTTTTATCTTATAATAAAAAAATTGAGCATAAGTTATTAATCCTCAAAATCTAAATTGATTAGATGGGGTTAATAATCACTCTGTATTGGCCATTAAACTATTCCCTATATAAATTCTATATAAAATTTATTGGAAACCAATACAGAGCATCCTGAGACTTCTGGGTACTATACAAATCTTACCAGTTAATTAATTGAACATTGGAATCTTTTAATCTTTCTTCAAATATCTCATAAGGATCAATTTGTCCATGCTTCAATTGGCTTTTATATAAGGTGTTTTCTAAGCAAGTTCTAAAGTAAGCTCCAAAGTTATCTATATCAGGATTTGCTTCTACCTCTTTTAAGACCCTATAACAAACTTCTTTACTAAGTCCCCTGATTCGATATTCGTTAGTTAATTTAAAAATTATATCATCATTGTTAACTGATTCCTTGTTAACAATATAATTTTTTTTATCTTTATATTGTTCTTTTTTATTTTTCTTTTTAATACTTGAGCCCTTTTGTAAAGGCTTGCCGGTCCCTTTAGTCAAGGCTAGGGTTTCCCTTTTGTCATAGCTGGGATTTACTTTTTGTCTTTCATGCTCTTGATTTGGTGGTATGTTCTGGTCTTCCCTTTTTTCAGACTTAGGATTACTCTCCAATAGTAATTCATCTACAATCTTATCTGTGATGTGAAAATATTTTTTTGAAGGAACACCCATTACTTTTGTTGCTATGTAACCGGCGACTTCTAATTCTTTAACAGCCTTAAGTTGCTGTTTGTATGTCAAAGAAGTTTCTTTCTCTAAAGTTTCACTAGTTAAAAAGAAGAATTCTTTGTCCTCTCTTATAGTTAACATTCCTTTGCTGCCGAAACTTTCATAACTTGAACACAACTGTCCAAATATGATGGCTCCATTTACTGATACAGAATGAGCTAAATCTTTGTTGTACATTACAAATCCTTTACCACTTAAAATTGACATTAATTTCATTATAGTCTATCTCCCTTGACACAGAAGAAGTAGATTTGCTACTATGTTTCATGTAGAAGTTTAATTCTTCTGCGATATTCTTAATAAGAGATGGTAGAGCCGCCAAACTCATTTGCCATCTCTTTATTTATTTTATTATAGCGAACGTATATTCGTACATAAAATTTTATATCTTTTAACCCTTTGTTTATGTTTTTGTTCAATCTCTGTCCGCTTAAAAATAATCATGTTAAAATATACCTAGGAAATCTTTTCAGGTTTAAAGAGCAGCTTTTAAGGAGGTTGTTCTTACTGTGAAAGGAAGTATAACTAAAAATAAACAAACAGGAAAATGGGATTTTGTCTTCAATGGTGGAATAGACCCTTTGACAGGTAAACGAAAGCAGATTCGCCGCAGAGGTTTTTTATCTAGACAAAAAGCTTTAGATGCTATGACACTAGTTAAATCTGAAATTCTTCAAGATGAATTTACTGATTTATCTTCATTAAGCTTAGAAAAGTTTATGATTGAATGGTTTCAGGAACGTAAAATCCAATTACAGGCGAGCACTTATGAAACTCAATATATTTATTTTAGAACTGTCATAAAGCCTCGCTTAGGTCATTTTAAATTACAAAAAATAACTCCAATGATTCTTCAAAGATTTGTAAATGATTTAGTGAAAGAGAACCATTATTCTGAATACACAATTCACCTTATATTCCGTGTCTTAAGTGCAGCATTAAAAAAGGCAACTATTATTAGACTGATCAAGACGAATCCTTCCATAGGCATTACATTACCTAAAATTAGAAAGAAGGAAATTGAAATATGGTCTCTTGAACAGATTAATTATTTTATAGCAGCCTCTAAACAGACTAAACGATTAACACGTTGCTTTGTAGGTTTCCTTATCGGTTTCCTATGTGGATGCCGTGAAGGCGAAATAATGGGACTTAGATGGAAAGATATAGACTTTGATACTAACACTATATATATACGTCAAACTTTAACTCAAAAGGCTGAAATTAAAGCAGGAGCAAAGAATAATTCTAGTGTTCGGTCAGTTAGTATTCCTGCAAAATTAATACCCGAACTTATATGTCACCGACAAATGATTATTGAAGAAAAACTCTTACTAGGTGAGAAGTATGAAGATAATGATTTAATAATTTGCACACAACATGGAACGCCGATGATTCCACGAAATTTCAGGAAAGAGTTTTACAATTTAACCGATAAAATTGGATTACCTCGAATAAAATTTCACTCATCTAGACATTCACATGTATCTCTTCTAATTCAGCAAAATGTAAACGTAAAGCTAATTAGTGAAAGATTAGGTCATGCTGATATTTCAACGACACTTGATATTTACAGTCACGTTTCGCAAAATATGCAGCAAAGTGTAGCAATTGAACTTGATAAAATACTTCAATTGTGACCAATTTTGTGATCATCGCAACCTAATACTAGTTGTATCAAAGGCTTAGATACCCTTTTCCATACATGCCCGAAGAAGGTATGGTCGAAGAAGGCGAACTGAAAATCCATCAGGCCTCACATGCCCGCTACTTCGAGGACTTCTTGAAATTCGTTGAATATGGCGAATCGATGCCAGAAATCATGAAAAACCAGGTCATCCACATGGTCCATGAGCATGTATCTGCTCAATTCGAAGAAAACAGTGACGAACTGCAGAAATTCGAACAGGACCTGGAAATCTGGGAAACCAGCGATAAGCGTGAAATCCAGGAACGTCTAGAAACACATCAGGTCGTCGAAGCCACAGCCCAGATTGTCGAACACACACCTGAAGCTGAATTACGAATGAAGCTTGGCAGTACATCTATCAAAGGACTGTTAGCCGATTTTGGCGACAGCATTCATTTAGGGAAGATTAATGGAAAATATGTATTAATGATAGAATCCGATACGATAGAGTTCGATAAAGGCGTTTCGCCGATTGAGTTTCATAGGCCGGATGATTTGATGGAGATTGTGGAGCGGATTAGTAGGAAGTTTTGAGGAAGGTTTTGTGAGCAAAAATGTGAGCAGTATGTGATCAATTTTAGACCCTTAAAATACTATTAATACTCTTAAATTTAACTACTAACTTCTATTTTCAATTAAGAAGTTATATATTTTTTTAGAAATGCATGCTTATCAAGAGCCTAAGTAAATACTGCTACTTAGGCTCTTTTCTTTTAGAACTTGTTTTCATACAACTTCATGTTCTTGTATTCCAAAGTTATAAATTTCCCCTTCCCTGCTACGTTTAGGTAGATTCTCTTTTTTCTCATAAGATTAGTTGATCACCCGGTACTCACAAACATAGTCAACTGAAGAATCATAAGGAAATTGTTCTTCATGCCATTGAACCACACCTTCTGCAGTTTCAACGTTGTATGTAAATACTTCACCTGTTCCAGCTGCATAGTCGTGTAGGTCTTCAATAGAAGCAAGTTGATATTGGAACCCTGCTTGCATTTCTTTTTCAAATACGATCCATTGTGCTTCGTTGTCAGTTACGAATACCTTTTTAGCTTCGATTGTTGTTGTCATATTAAATATCCCCTTTTGCCTTTCGGCTGTTTTTTGTTTGGATTTTTTCGTTGTCCGTCTTGCTGATAAGTTAACTATACTATATAGTATATATTATATCAACAATAAATTACAACTTTTCCAAATTATCTTTTTATGTTCTAGACGATATAAGATATAGTATAATTATATAAGTAAATAAAAGGGGTTGTATGAGAATGAAAACTACAGTGAAGGTCACTCCAAGATTAGGTAAAGTATTGAAGGAAAGAGGAATGACACAAGTTAAATTGAGTGAACTTACAGGAATCGCTCAAGGAAACATTTCAAGGTTTGATAAATTAGAAAGTCACAAGGATACTCATACAGTTTTAATCTCTAGAGCGTTAGGGATATCTATAGAAGACTTATTTGAAATTGAATTGATTCAAACAGAAGAAAACCACCAATCAAAATAAACTGTTGGTGGTTTTTTGTATAAAAGGTAATTTATTGTGAATAATACAATTGTAGCTTGCGTTTTAACTCATGAATTTCCCCTCTTTTGAGCTAAGGTGTATTCCATTGTTTAGTTTACTTTACTTCAAATTCAGCTACCTGCGGATCTACTCCATTCTCAAAGTTCTCATCGTTTGATGGACTGATTTGAAGTCTAATCTTTTCAATATCCTCTATAGGAGTATTAAAAATTACTCCTACTTCACTTTCTTTATTAACCTTGCCATAATAATTATCATCTTCACCTTCGTCATAATCGATAAAGTCATAGTTCAATGAGTCTACTGTTTCTTGTTTGCCATTAGCGAATACAGTTACCTCTTGAATGTTTTGGAAACTGTAGTCTTCATCAGATGTGTTTTCAGCATGTGATTTAATATATAGATATTGGAATTCATCTCCGACTTCTTTTTCTGTATACATGGAGATTCTATCTTGCTCATCTACACTTACATTAGATACCTTTTTAAAAGAGATTTCTTCAATTTTAAATTTGATTGGATTTGCATCATACTCTTTGTCTTTAGCTATCTCACGTAGCACTTCAACTTTTTGTTCTGGTTGATTCTCAGCAGAATCAGTCTCTTCTGCATCTTCCCCAAAAGCATCTTCAACTTGATCAAAGTTTGCTAATACAGCCTCTTTAAAGTTATCATCTGATACAATTTTATATTCTCCGTCTTTATTCTTCTTAAGATTTAACGTAACCTCACGAGTAACCCTTGGCGTATCCTCTGATTTGATATGCTTAAGCATGGATGATTCCATTAGCTTCTCCATTGCTTTATCAGCCTTCTCTGAATCTTCATCAAACGCTGTTGCAAACGCTACTGGCATTACCTCAGCAATCGCAGCCGTAGTTGCTACACCAACATCAACTGATGTAATTTCAACCTTTACCTTAGCCTTGTCGTCTTCGCTTGACACTTCTTTTGGTTTCTCAAACTTATAATCTTTAGCTATCGCTTTTAGAAACTTCTCACTACTCATTGATTCCTCTTCAGATTGTAACTCTTCCAAGCCTTCATCTATTTGTTTTCCTGCTTTTTCAAAGTCACTTTTTTGGAATGCTGTTAAAAACTCGTCAACTGTATCAGTTGGTTTTTCTGCTCCACATCCTGCTAATAGTCCTACTGAAACAACTAGACCAGCTATTACTTTTTTCATTTATAATCCCCCTAAAAATTACACTCTTTGTAATTTTACCATATTAATCTAATACTTTTGTATTGTTTTTTAATTTTTCCTTAACACTGATCCCTATAATGCTTCAGTTGAGAAGGTAATATTTCTCTCTTCTAATTTTTCTTGATATGCCAAATGCTCAATGTGTCCTTCAGCGACAAATGTTTTAGTTTCACCATTTTCAATCCATTTAATTAAATACATTTTTTTCATTCCCTTATCTCTACCGCTACAAAATCCTCAAACTTCACCCTGATAATATGTCCCTTCTCATTTTCCAACTCCAGATGAATCACCTTTGTAAACTGATCTAACCTATGTATCATCCCAACATACTCCCAATCAAAACCATCTTCCCAAACAGTAAACATTACAGGTGAAGCAAATTCCATAGCAGTGTGTATCTTGTTCTCAAACTCTTCTAACTGGTACTCATCTAATATCGGCTTTACTTGACGGTAATAATCCTTATTTACGTCATTTAATAATTTAACGTATTCAGGCAGCATCAAAGCAGGTTGCCATTTAAGCTTTCCACGATCTTTTATAGACATAAGAACATCTCCATTCATTCTATAAATACATTATAGAACACTTGTTCTTAGTTTAGTCAAAAAAAATGAAGGGGAAAATTTCCCTTCTATAGATAACGGAAATATCTTTCCTGTAAAAGTGTTTTAATTAACCCCTCTAAGTCCAGAGTACCCTCTTCAGTAGCTGTACCAATTCCCTCTATATAAGTGTATTCATCAGTATCAATTATTTTTAAGCCTTCTAGGTTGCGCATGTTTATTCCTCCAAATGTCAATCGATTACGTCAAAATTACATTATTCAGTTTTTCAATTCCTTTATTGCAAATTGGATTGCTTCTTCTTCACTATACTTTTCACGGCACAACTTCACAGGCATACAATCCTCAGCCATTAAGAATACATGATCATCAAATAACTGTAACTTAGCCTTTATGTAACCGGTTCGCTCAAAACTCAATTCTTTCAATTTCACAAAATCAGCCTCCCTCATAGCCTATATATTCATTATATAGGTAAAAAGTCCTCGTGACAGTATTGTGAATAGATTAGCAATTATTTTTTATTTGTGACAGAAAACGTAACAAACACTTTTTAATCAGAGTGTTTCTTCTGTATTTCAGATTCAATTCGAGTAATTACCTTGCTCATATTCCTATTGATATTACTTCCACTGAATCGTAGCGTTTTCCATCCGATTGATTTTAGGTATGCATCTCGCTTTCTGTCGTGCGCTTTAGCTTTCTTACTTGAGTGAAAAGCTTTACCATCACATTCAATAGCAATGCGATATTCTGGGAGTGCTACATCAATTCTATACCTTCTTATTGGATACTGGGTAGTTGCTTTGTAATCCCTCATCCACAATGCTTTCAGTACCTTCTTCTCAATAGGACTTTTACATTTGTCTAATTCCACGAAGTATGGGGGAATGTATTGATTCACCGTAACTCCTCTGCTTCTTCGTATGTCCAAGCATAGAAAGACAAACCCTGATATGACAAGTCCAAAAAACACCACATATTCTACCATTGTAAATAAAAGAGGGATTTAAATGTACGTTACTAAAGATGGTGACTTTCTTAAGTCTGATAAAGATTTTGAAGCACATCAGCATTTACTAACAGCTGTTCATGTAGAGTATTTAACAGAAGACAAAGCCGTTCTTACAACTGGTTTTATTCAAGAATTTACTGATGACTATGTTAAAATTAATGATCATCATTATAACCGAAAAGAACATCTATTTGTATCTCGACCATTTGCTAAATAATATCATTCTCACATACACAAAAAAGCACTGACCATTAAGGTAAAGTGCTTTTTTTATCAACAATGCTATCAACTAGAAGGCTCAGGTGAATATCTAATTTGTAAATATTGGTGTGGAGTACACGGCAAAAAGGGTACTTTTTTCAAACCTAATATCCCACTTTTAATATCAAACGTTACTAAATGAGTAGCATTTCCTGCAAAAGCAGTGTCCACAAACATTTGGTCATTTTCATCATTGATTAGCAATTTATTAATTTTATGCTTGTGGTAATTTGTATTTATAGATTTTCCCTGTTGGAATAGTTGAGTTGCCGCATAGAGCACATCTTGCGCATCTTCAAGTTCTAATCCTGATTCATTGCACGTTCTTTTTAAAATATAAAACAATTCACCAACTGTATCTTGAGAGAATAATAGTCGAATGTCTAATTCTTCAAGATTGGTCAGCAGATGACAACTAGCGTTTTCTTCCGGACCAAAGAAACTTTCAACAAAGACATTTGTATCTACAACTAATTTATCTCCCATTTTTATACTCATCCATTAATTTTTTTGCATCCTCATACGTATATCCGGTCTTTTTCATATGCTGCTGCATTACACTTCTTATTTTCTTGATAGCTTCTGATTGCGTCATTGCTTTTTTATCCTCCCCAACTCTCATTTTCTTTACCTCCCGTTTAGTAATTTGAATACCTAATCAAGCGGATTAATAATCCCTGTAATTATTATACCATATTTTACCTTCTTTTTTTAATTTTTATCCATTATACTATTCAATAATCCTTCAAATAAATTTTCGCTTCCAGTATAGCAGTCAGAGCATTCGGAAACACCCTGACTGCTGTTATTCTATGTATCACTTATGTATTCTATCGTGATTTACTATGTAATATTTATCAGCTTTATTACTTCCTAAGGAATTAAGCTATAATCAGTAAATTCTTTATTTCCATTTCTATATTAAGATTTCTCCTTATACGATACTCCAAGAATAATATTTTGAATAGTTCTAGCACATGTCCCATATTTCTCTGCCTGACTTTTGTAGAATTTCACTTTACCACCAGTCCGATTTTCATAATCGCCTCTAACCTGTCTAGATATCCATGTTTAAATCTTTTCGTTTACTCATGTCAGCTAATACTTCTGGAGTATACTGTGACGCTCTGTCAATTAACCTTAAATTTTCTATATTGTTATTCTTAGGATTGCGGTCAATATGGTCGATTTCCATCTTCTGACCATATGCCCTCCAACTTTTCCAGCTACCCCAAACGCACGAAAAAACAGCCTCGTGTTCGTGAACAGGAATAGACTTCCCTTTGTTATTTAACAATTTAGTAAGTAAATACCCCCGATCACCAACACCTATCGCATCAACCAAAAGCCATCCTTGTTTCTTCAGACACCATATTTTCCCTAGTTGTGGATGAACTAGATAACCGTCAAATTCAGGCAACCTCATCATCTCATGCTTTACTTCCTCAAAACTCGGTAATTCTTTTACTGCTTCTTTCATTTTACATTCCTCCACATATTTTTTTAGCGTATAAACGTTTGCCTATACACTTATTGCAGCACCACATAATTTAACGCATAATAAAATCCAACTAATTAATAGATGGATTCTATATACGCTAAATTGAGATGTGGAGTCTCCAATAAATGTACAGTTCACTTTTATCCAGTTCATCAAAAATAATAGCTTGCAATCGGGATCACCTTGATGTATTATTAACATAAGAATTAATAATTACGGAATCGTATGAACTTTTTTATTTTAAAAAAAACAATAAAGAGAGAGAAATCATTGACTATCTACTTCGACTTTAAGATACTTTGTCGTTCGGCCACATAATGAGTACTCTTGTGTTTCGCCATCCTCTCCCATTAGGGAATCAAATTAAGAAAAGAAAAAGCCTTACCCAGCAAGGGTTTGAAGGCTTTTCAATGAGTTATTTTTGGGATAATCAACACTTTTTAATAGATTAAGAAATGTCGTTCTGTGATTACGATATAAGGTATTCAATAAGTGGACGACAATACCTGACAAGTCATTTGTTTTCTTTAATTTTGTTCCATCGTACTGATCAGCAATCATCTTTAAAATTTTATACATAGTTGCTTTCCTGATGGATTTTTTAGCTATCTTGGCATCAAGTTCATTATAAGAATCTTCTATTAATGTCTGCCTCTCCTTACATTTCTTCCCTTCCTTGTCATCTCCTGATGATTTTATTTTGTTAATACCCTTGGTAAACTCCTTTAGTAATTCAATAATATCCCCTATTTGCTTATCGTCTGCTTTCCCGCCTAACTCCTCGCTACTTAGATCGAGTAGTAAATCACCAAAAGGTAAATTTTTACGATAACCCCCTTTTTCAATGTCATTATTAATATGGTTAATAAGTAAATCCATTGGACAATAATATTCAGTCATTTCAACATCTGCAGTGGAGACATACTTCCAAAACATCGGCTTATTTCGAGTAACTAATTTGCTCTTACCCTTTTTATTCAATGCACTTACCTTAGCCTCTTTACAAGATCTAATATTTCGTAATGCCTTATCCACATTAACCTCTACAATCTTTTTACTGTAATCGATGGCTACATTGGATAGCACTACACAGACGGCTACATTTTTCAATATCTTTTCAATCTTCCTCTGTCTCTCCGGTGTATCTGGTTCTGTGTTTTGTATGTCCCACAGTACACTAACTTGAAACTGTGCAGCATTAGTCACTTCACCTATCCACCCCTGGCTTTTACTAGTTCTCCGGTCGATTTCTGCTATATTTATTGGCCAACTCAACAGGATTAGGTTCCGATACAATGGTATTCAGGATAATGGGATAACTTCTATTTTCCAAAGTTTTATTTACCATACGATTGAAAACATTTGAATTAAATATCAACACCGTATCACTATCCATATCCATTCCGTTCAGTTGATCTAAAATAGGACTCTTTATGCTATTAATCACCACGATATTATTTGTTAAGTTTAGATATGTATTATAAAACTCATTATCTACGTTAATTGACTTAAAGAAGTTGTTTTGACTGTTATGTGGGTTACGGACGAGTGTATATTCTTTCTCATAATCATATAGCTGAGTATGTATTTGATTGTCTTTTAACTCACTTATTAACTTATGGCCATTACCACTTATCAAAGAGTGTAGCATTAATTCAGGGCAAGATAACACAGTGCAATAATCTGCCTCTAAACGTAATTTTCCACCCTTTACCTTGGTACGATAGTTACTAATTTGTTTGGCACGATAGTCTCTAAACATTCGTGTACGAACAACTTCAGGATTAATATTATAGATATCAGAAAACATTTGATAAGCATTTGTTATTTCTTTATTTTTAATCAGGTAATTGATGAATGGTTTCTCATCAAAAGTGCCACTAGCATCTTTTTTACCTTGTAACTCTTTAATAAAGTCAACCTCGAACGCTGCTAAGTCCTCGATATCTTGTTTTTCCACATCTAGCGTGTTAATCATTTGATATGAGGTAAATGACCTGTCACCATGTTTACTGGCCTTCTCCGATTTACAAATACCCATAATATTTCTATCTGCACGAACACGATTACACCAATTTGCATATGCTTCTTTTTCATACCCTTTACCAGCAAATTTAAGGAATTTTAATGAGCTAGGTGTCGTCAAAAGTAATATATCCTTGGCGAATACCACATTTCCGAAATTGTCCGTTAGCTTCCACTTTGTATAATTAGGGTTAACTGTGGGATCATAGTTCTGTTTTTCAGGGTTTGTCATCTCTTTATGTATATCCTCTAAATACTTTTGAAGATTACAATTAAATGCACATGACTTAAAAAAGTGTGATCGAAGTAAAGCCATTCCCTTATTACCTCGATTAGCCATTTGCATCAAAGAAATATCAATGAGAGCTTGACCGTCCCAAATATTATTTTTAATTTTAGCTTTCTTATTAAATTTAGCTTTTAAATCATTACCTACTTCAATGGCTGGATATTCAAATTCACTAAACTTATCATCTATAACAAAAATATTTTTAGGGTTAATCTCTATGATGGATTCTAGGCTAGATGAGACTAGACTCTCATAGGCACAAAGAGACGCTACATCAATTTTACCGATTAAACTTAGTCCCATATGTGACCATTCTTTCATTGGCTCATACAATTCATCCAAAATCCAAAGACCCTGTGACTGTCTAGATTTTGATGCTGTGCGTTTATAAAACTTATAATGCCTACCTTTAAAGTTGATTCCGTTTATGTATAAGTGATTCCGCAAATCATCTGCTTTTATTTCACGATAAATTACATTATCCCTATCCACTTTGATACGTTTATAATGCCCTTTGACAAGATCAGATTTATTTTCCAAATAACTAATCGACTTTTCCAATTTATCAATCATCCGTTTATTATTAGATAACTTTATTTCTTTTTTGTTATCCCTTATAGTCTTCTTCAGATGTTTAAAATGGTTCAGTAGACGAGACATTAGGTTTTCATAACCTCTAACAGCCGATGTGAATTGCTTACCGTTTTTCATTTTATTTTTAAATTTGATATTGATTACTGTATCAGTTTGAAATTTAACTTTTCCATTTTTGGAGATTTCATTTTCAATAAACCTTTTTTTATGTGCGCGTAACTTTAGTAATTCAAGTGACCAAGGAATCATGCCGACATATTCATACTTAGTGATATTTTCTAATCCACGTTCACTCATATGATTGTTTCTGCCTCTATACTTGGAATGTACACCGGCTTGTTTACCTTAACAATTTTATTATTTACCATTAAATCATTCTCCCCTTTGCATAATTGTTTAATTTGACCATCTCTGACCAATGAATATTATTTAACGAACCTCTTCCCAACACATTGAGAAAAGTTTATTGATTATGTAAAAATTAAATTTAAAACTTATGATATGAATAATGTAATTCCACATTTCGAAGCGTATTTTTTCGAAATTGAAATACTGTATATTGTTTTATCTTGTATGTATATTAATATTAAATTGTATACTACTTACAGTACTGCCAATGCTGCACTAGGAGTACCGCACCTCTGCATTCTAATTTTCTACTTCTGCATTGTTAAACGCTACCTCTGCATGTAGAGTACTTAGAGAAAACCCTTGTTTTTAGTGGAGCATATCAGCCACAAAATAATGATTATTATAGCGGTCATATTGCAGCTCATCGTCTATTCATGAGTTGGTTCCAATTTATGTTTGACTATTTTAAGCAACTTCGCTTTCTTTAATTGCTTATTCGCCTCTTCCACTTTTGATCTAGATATACGAAACCTCTTAGTCATTGACTCAAAACCTGAAAAACAATAATCATGTCCGTTCCCATCTAGGCTTTTATTGATGCGACTCTTATAGTAGAAAATTTGTCTAAATGCATAGGTATCAATCTGATCGTTAGTATGTAAAAATTGAAGCTGATAATTTTGTAAATGTTCTATTTTCTGCGATTGACTCATTGACCACGATATTTATTTGCCCTTTTGTGGGGACTTTCTCAATTTTGTTCTTAATTAAATCCAAACTATGTAAGTGGTTAATCCTCTTTTTAAAAGTTCTCGTGTCGGTTATCTTCAAAAAGTTCATCAGTTTACGATGATCCAAATTCAATATATTTCCCTTTTCCTTGGGATTTCTAAAATGTAAAAAACAAAGTCGTGTATACATTGCAAATTCATCATTGCTTAAGTAAATATCCTCATTCCTAACAATGTGAGTAGGCACATGCACGTATAACTTTTTCTTTTGAGCAGTTTCTTCTATACGCATCCTCCTGTTTAATTGTTTAATTGAATAATTAATTAATTTGACGCCTGAGTATGTTCTTTCATGATATTATCAATTTCGCTACATCTCGGATATAGCCAAAACTTCCTATCGGATAGGCTAATTGCTGCAGTAAGATACGAATAGCCTTCACGTTTGATTTTTCTATGTAGCACCACATCATAACAAAATATTAGATTTTCTTTTTTCACCATGTTCACACCTCCTTTCTATACTATTTGTTGACCTTTTATAAACTTGTTGATATAATTCTTTTTATAGAAATGGCCCTTTCCACTTGCCTTTCTTATTCAAAATACTGAAAAAAGAATATAGGAAACTAAGACAATACCAAAATGGTCTTGTCATTTTGTCGTTTCTTCCTTACAGTTCTAATTGTAGCGGTATTTTTTCATTTGGCAAATACGAATTGATAATTATTTAAAAGTACATAAAAACTTACTTCATTCTTTATAATTTCATTTATCAATGGTGTTTTCATGCATATTATTAAACCTTTTATTCATTCACATTTACGTCTCCTCAATTGAATTATACTCTGTTGTGAATCTTGATCTTGCTGTTAAAGTAACTATATTCCCTTTCCTAATGATGGTCAATACCCACTAATTTCAGTATTTAAAGTGCCATGTATAAAATTATTCACTACAAGTGTAATTTCCTCCAAGTCCAATACGTAATTAACATTATAGGTGGTATTCAAGTAATAAATATACAATTTAATGAATAAAAATTTATTTTTACTCAACTACATTTTTGATATTTATACAAAGTGGAATAAAAAACTTACATGAAGTCAACAATATTTCTCAAAATAAAAAGCCTCTAAAATTAGAGGCTTTTGGAGTTAGTATAGTTCTATGGACACATTTTAGTTAAGTCCTTACAATGATTTTTGATTATTAAGTAACCTTTTTGCTCTTATTTTTGAAAAAATATCTATCAACCAAATTAAAACTATATATAATAGCCAACTTGTAACAATGAAGGATAAAAATCGAAAAGATAGCAAACCATTCTCAGATCCAGTAAAAGTTGCTTTGTGAGTAGAATCCCACTGAGTTAAACTTACACCACTACCTATTGCTGCAAAAAACCAAAAAAAACTCCAAAATGTGTATGCAAATTTCGAAACAAGACCCTGTTTTTTTATCATTATATAATTCAATATAATAATGAAAAAAACATAAGTTATTAAAGCATAAAAAGCCCAAAGGTAATACTTTGGTTCTTCTAGATTCCACCCCATTGTAGCACAAATATATCCAATGATGATTAAGGAAACACCTATGTTTATATAGTATTTATTTCTCCTAGCCACCCTATCTTTATGGAATGAATAGAAGCGTAGCGACACTATATCTTTCAATTTCTCAAAATCCATTTGTTTCAACAATCCTGAAGTAAGTGTTAATACCGCACCAACAATCTGCAATATATTGCCTAACATATTATCCAAATCTTTCATTCCCCATTTAAAATACTCCCCTTTACATTTAATCTTAGTTTATTATACTTTAATTTCTATTTATTAAGAGTTACTGATTTTCATAAACAAAATCTTCAAATGTGGTAAGGCCGGAAGTAAAGGTCTATGGAAGTTAAATATTTTCAAACTTTAACGAACATAAATACTGGCTGTTGTGAGGTAAATTGAAAGTTTCCTTATTATTCAAGTGATTTTTTACAATATTCGGCAAAATATAAGTACTATTTGATTTATACAAAAAGCTCGGTTAGTCAAAAAGCCGAGCTTTTGTTACTCTATTTTTTCCATTTTTTAAAGCATTCATAATAACATTCGTAAATATTTTTCGAAGTTAACTCCTTCTACTTTAGGAATTTGCTCCAAGGAGGAATCATTGATAGCCTCTGTCAGGAATGCCACTGCGAGCTGTACGGATTTTTCTAGGTTCTCTCCACGCATCATGCTTCCCATAATCACAGATGCAAATAAATCACCAGTACCTGAATAGCTTTCACCGTTATACTGCGTCGCACTATAAAAGGTTCTACTTCCGTCCAAATACATATTTCCGATAAACTGCTTCTCTGAATCTGCTGACGGTGGATTCATTCCAGTGATGATAACCTGAGCTCCCGTTTCTTGCTGCAACATATTCCCTGCTTCTTCTATCGCTTTAATATAGTCCTCTTCGTTTGAATAGCTATGCAGCTTTTCATAAGACAATCCGGTTAATAAACAGCACTCTGTAACATTTGGTGTAATGACATCTGCACGCTTCACCAGTTCTCTCATAAGTACCAGTAATTCATCGGTAAAAAGTTTATAGACTTCTCCTATATCCCCCATTACTGGATCAACAAGTAAAATGGTTTCTTTTGTATAAAATTTATCTAAAAAATGGAAAATATTATTAATTTGCTCTTCACCAGTAACGAAGCCGGTATAGATTCCATCAAAGGTTACATTAAGCTTGCTCCATTCTTCTATGAAGTATTTCATTTTGGATGTAAAATCTTCACAAAAAAAACTTGGATATCCGGTTTGCGCAGTCAATATGGCAGTTGGTAAAGGGCATGCCTGCACGCCCATGACCGAAAGAACCGGAATTGCAGCTGTTAATGAACATTTTCCAAAAGATGATAAATCCTGTAGTACAGCAACTTTTTTCATAATAACCTCCATATGGCCTATCCACTTTAAACTTTATTTATCTTATCATAAATCAGCTAAAAACAGTCATCTCCTCTATCTTTTCAATACGTATAATATCTGTATTATTTATCAACTGACCTCATAGTTTTTTAATAAATTGACACTTTTATAGACACCAGTCTTTTGCTAAAATCATAGGAAAATACTAGTTAGGAAGGTTTACAGATATGCAAAATACACAAAGTTATTCAAGGTCAAGTCAAAAAACTATGGATTTAATTATTACCGCAATGTTGATTGCACTTGTGTTCCTATCTACTTTCTTTTTGAATATTAAACTGCCAATTGCCTCAAATGGAGGGTTAGTTCATCTAGGAACAGCTATGCTTTTTATTGCATCTATTTTATTTGGTCCTAAAAAAGCAGCTCTTGCTGGTGCGATAGGAATGGGGTTATTTGATATAGTTGGAGGGTGGACATTGTGGGCACCTATCACCATTGTGGCGCGTGGTTTGCAAGGATATATAGTTGGTAAAATTGCTTGGTCAAAGGGTCGCAACGGTACTAGCATTGCTTTCAATGTAATAGCAACAATCGTTTCCATTCCATTTATGATAGCTGTTTATTATATGGGTGAAGGGATTCTATACGGTAATTGGATTGCACCTTTAGCTTCGATACCTGGAGATCTCGTTCAAAATATATTAGGAATTATCGTTGCCGTTCCAGTTTGTGTGGCATTGAAAAAGGTTCCTTATTTTAAGTAAATTCGCTATAAAGGTAAACGTCAAGTAGCCCCCAAATACTACATGGATGGTGTATTTGGGGGCTATGTTTGGTTTGCCTCCCTTTTTATCGGTACTCTGCATGCAGAGGGTAAACTAGATGACCACGACAAGACTTTATCTATTTGAATATAGATGTCTTCTTTCGTTTCACACGTTTCTCCATAAGCAGTCGTATAAAGTGAGAAGAACAATATCATGAATAGGGATACGATTCCAACTTTGCTGTAAATCGGGTGCATATAGGTCTCCGATCTTTCTCATTTATGAACTCATGTATGGCCAAGGAGAGTATGCCCCTTGGCCATACATCTCTTCGTATTATTGAACTGTTGTCGCATTTTTATTTGACGTGTATTGTCCATTAATTTGGACGCCTTCATCGATCGTTACGACATCTCCCTTTTGAAGACGGCGTACGTCTCCTGACTTCGTGACAACAAAACGACTATAGACGCGATATGTTCCGTCTTTTTCAATTTTTCCAGCCCCAGCCTGTTTAGGTGTAATCACACGTTGAGGGATTCCATTGACCACAAGACGCAACGTCTGTGTCCCTTTTTCGGCTGTACCAGTGACATAGTCCGCCTTTGATTCAACGGTGTTAACCCTTATTGGAGATGTAATGGTCCACCCCACCTTCATATGAGCTTGTAAATGTTCTGGGGTCCGCAGTCCATAATCCACTGTAATCTGATCGGCATTCCGTATAGGGCGGCTTATCGTATCCGTTACTTTAATGAAACGAGTTGGAATCGTGAAATACCCGTCTTCCTCCACCGTTGCAATTCGTTGAGGAACCCCATTTACGAGTAAGCGGACGGTCTTGTGCCCATCGATGACGTAGCCAGTAACAGCTTGAAGACGTTCGGTAACAGCATTCAGTTTAGGGGCTACTCCATCAACAACTGTAATATACGTAGGATCGCTCTCAACTCCCCTTGCATCAGCAACCCTTACTTCTACTTTAGTACCTTGGTATAGGGATGGGACTGGTATCGAAAAATGACCTTCCGAATCTGCTGTCCCCGTATACGATTTCCCCTCAACCATTGCATGAACGGTATATCCAGGTTTGGTTGTACCTGTAATAGACGTATTCAGAATGGAAAGGGGCTGTAAGTTTGGTGGTTCAGGTAAATCGCCAACCTCGACTGATACCGTTTTTATATATCCTGGAACTGGTTCAATGGTTACTTGGTATGTTCCAGCTTCTTGACCTGTTAATGACACCTTTTGAATGGATGCAGAATCAATCTGAAGTCCAGATTCAGAGGTTGTAACCACAGGTTTAACTTGGCTAAAGTGAGTCTTAGAGAGGTCGGTTAGCGTTAAGCCGTCGTAAGTCCATGACAAGGGAACGTCTAGACTGGTCCCTAGTGCAATACGGATTGATTCAGGAACAGACACCTGGTATTGATTAGCTGTATCTGATAAAAAATTTTGATCTGCTATCATCTTTTCAATATTGAGTGGATTTTCCACTATGTAGTTTTGAGTCAGATTCACAGTGTGTAATTTAGATAATGTGTTTATAGATGATACGTCATTGATTTGATTACCAGCTAGATTTAATGTTTCAATATTTGACAAATCACTGAGGGCTTTTTCATTACTCCATAAGCATTTTTAAGTTATATTCAAAAACCATGCTTTGACATTGTCTAAAGCATGGTAATTATTTAAACTAATATAAATCTGCTAAGTTGATTTTTTTAGCTCATCTATTTATTGAATTCATTAACTGGAAGAAGTATTCAGGTTTGTGAGTCTTATTTAGGTTATACCATGAATGTAATGTATCTGGTGCAAATACATCTAATTTTTTCAGTACTTCCATCGCAAATTCCAGAGGAGCTACTCCTGATGCAGTAACCAAATTCTCACCAGATACCGCAGGTCCCATCTCATAAAATTTTTCTCCTTTATAATTAGGACAAACCATTTTAATATACTCTAAGTTATTGCTTGTATGCTTTCTAGAATCTAGGTATCCCATATTCGCAAGGGCCTCAGTTGCACCACAAATTGCAGCAACAATAGTGCCAAGCTTTAAAGCTTCGCCAATTTTTTTCATGATTGGTTGATGAATAGCTTCTCCCCAAGTATTCCCTCCAGGCAAAACTAAAAGATCTTTACTCTCAAGAGTACACTCATCAAGGGGAATATCTGGTTTTATGCTCAGTCCCCCCATCGTAGTAATAATTTCTTTATTAGCTCCTACTGTAACTACTTTTAAAGGTGCTATATCTTTTTTGAAATATCTTCCTGTGTTTAGTTCGGCAATTAAATATCCATATTCCCAGTCTGACATTGTGTTAAATACATATAGATAAACTTTTTTTGTTTGCATCCAATAACACTCCCAATCACAATTGATATAGCCAATTATAATATAACTTCCCTGACAGCTAACGTCAGGGAAGTTATCATACTTGATGAAATTTTATTAATTCCGACAGAACTTCAATAAGTCTTTTCTTTAGACTTATTGGCTCAATAACTTGAATAGATTTACCGTACGGTAAAAGTAAATAAGGTACATATGTATGTATCATATCCTTTTCAAGAAGAAATACTGCTTGATTTGAAGTCCGTTCTTGTAAATAATGTCCTAAAAACCAATGTTGGCAAATATCTCCCAACGTCCTTGTATTCCCATTAATAATTAAAGAAGTATTCCCTCCCTTATCTTCTATAGTTGGAAGGAGGTTTTTCATAAAAAAGTCACGTGCTGAAAAATTTTCTGGCCGGTTAAACTTATTTTCGGTTAGCATTAGACTTTCAATTCGATCTACTCTAAAACTACGGATATCATCCCTAAGATGACAAAATCCAATCACATACCACTTATTATTCCAATAGATAATTCTGTACGGATCGACCAATCTATAATTTAATTGCTTTTCGCCACTTTTATGGTAAAGAATTTTTACTGAGTACCCGTCAGCTACGGCCTGCTCCAACTCCTTCAAAAAAGGTTCCATAGAGATTGAACTTAATCGACTTATTACTTCAAGACTAGTTAAATGTTGGTTTATCTTTGTTTCCTGCTCTTGATTTGAGTATTTACTTAGTTTTGAAATGGCCCTATTTAGTGCTTCACTTCCATAATATCCGGCTTCTTCTGCAAAAACAGCAGCGTGAAATAGTGAAGTTTGCTCCTCAAAATCAAAAAAAAGAGGAGCCTCAATAAAATTGTTCAATAAAGTGTATCCACCGTTATGTCCTGGTTCTGAAATTATAGGTACGCCACTTGTTGAAATTGTATCAATATAACGATACACAGTCCTTATATTCATCTCTAACTTTTCTGAAATTTGTTTTGCAGTAACTTTTTCACCTGAACGAAGCATCCATAGAATTGCTAACATATTGTCAATTTTAGGCATATAATTCCACCTCTATATGGAATTTATTTTCTATTATATATTTCCGATTTTTGGTATAACTCATTAACTGTTCCTTTCCGATAGCTTTCTATATAATGAGGCCCTAGACCATTTGTAATTTCACAAATTTGATTTACAGTCATATCTCCCTCATTATAAAGCTTTACTGCATAATTCATTCCTGCATGATTTTTATGGTACTTCTTTAACCGACCTTTAAACTTTCCTTCTTTCTTAGCCAGTTCAATCCCTTCACGCTGCCGCATACGGATAAGATCACGTTCTAATTGGTTTACACCCGCCATCTTCGGTATCCCGGTTGGCCATCGAATTTAAGTGAATTGCTAAAAAATGGGTGGTTCCATCTTCAACTAAATTGCCCCGTTAGAAGAAAAAGCTGCCATAAAGACAGCTCCGATATCTTCAGTTAACACATCTGTTAGTGCAACAAGAAAAAAGCTTAATAATATCAAGCAACCGATTAGTACAATTATTATTTTTCCCTAAGATGATTTAATAGTGCAATAGCTAATAAAAGTATTGATAAGCCAGCCCTAAACTATCAGGTCCCTCATCGAAGAAAATTGGAGAAACAAAGTGATTTAAAACTGTAATGATTACAGCAAATGTAACCAAAGAAATATTTGTTATCTTCAAAGGAAAAGTCCTCCCTATTAAGTATCGGATCAAGTAAATATTCTCCTTTTAAATTATAACTCTTATGGAACTATCCTGCCCCGATAGTTCCATAAGAAACTCCTATGGCGGCGCTCCTCGCCGCCACCATCTACTACGAAAATCTAAACTCAAAATAGAGTCTAACCCATTAACCCCTTGACAATAATGGAAAATAACAATACAACCAGGCTGAACTTTTTTTGGTGGATCTTAAGGAAGATACCCTGTATAAGAAACTGGTTGTGACAGTATGGAAGAACCATTTAGTGTACTACTAGTACGTATACAAAAATTTTTGTAACAAATCTCCTGTCATATGTATTGTTAATTTTTTTTGAGGTGATTTCTCCTATGGAAGCAATGATTGAACGGTGTGCTGGCCTAGATGTACACCAAGAAACAGTAGTAGCCTGTGTATTATTTGGTCCATTAGATAAAAAGCCAAAGACCTCTATTGAAACTTTTTCAACTACAACAACGGGACTCTTGGCTTTAAGTGATTGGCTCGCTACCCTGCAGGTATCCGATGTTGTGATGGAAAGTACCGGAGTCTACTGGAAACCAATATGGAATATACTCGAAGGTTCTTTTCACCTTGTTCTTGCCAATGCCAGACATGTCAAAAATGTTCCAGGGCGTAAAACTGATGTGAAAGATGCCGAATGGCTTGCCAAGCTTCTAAGATGCGGACTTATTGAAAACAATTTTGTCCCACCAGAGGATATTCGTGATTTACGAGATCTTACTCGTTATCGAAAAAAATTGATTCATCATCGCACATCAGAGCAGAATCGCATTCACAAAATCCTTCAAGATGCTAATATCAAGCTAACATCCGTTCTATCAGACATTTTTGGTTTATCGGGACGTCGTATCCTTGAAGCGATTCTAAATGGTGAAAAAATAGAGACCGATGGTCTTCGAAAAATGGTGGATTGGCGAACAAAAGCAAGTATAACTGACATTGCAAGTGCAATTAATGGTCGTATTCGCCGTCATCATCGTGATATGTTGCGTTACCATTGGGATCATATGGGTTATTTAGAACAAACCATAGAAGAATTGGAAAAACAAATCGATCAACTCCTGTCCCCCTATCGTAAGGAAGTAGAATTATTGGATGGTATACCTGGTGTGAACAAAGCTGCCGCAGCCACTTTTATTGCGGAGATGGGTGTTGATATGTCCGTATTTAAGTCAGCTAAACATCTTGCCTCTTGGGCTGGTGTGAGTCCTGGAAATTACGAAAGTGCTGGTAAAAAAAAACGAGTAAAACCACACAAGGAAATAAAGCTTTAAAAACAATGGCCGTAGAATGTGTATTAGCAACATCAAGGCAAAATAATAGAATTGCTTCACATCGAAAAAGGATTACTAAACGACAGGGGAAAATGAAGGGACGAATCGCTTCTGCCCATTTACTATTAACGATTACTTACAACATCTTAAAAACAGGAGAACCTTATCATGAACTAGGCTCAAATTACCTTGAAGAAAAACAAAATAACAAAGAATTAAAAATGATCGAATACCTAAAAAAGAAAGGCTATACAATCGCTCCATCTGAACAACAAACTGCATAACCAGTTAAATAACGACATAGTACATTTACCCCCATCAAAAAAATGAGAATATGGAGGGTTTATTTTAGCATGGCTTTTTACTATTGTGTTTTCATACAAAAAAGCTGCCTTAAAGACATCTCTGATCTTCAGCTAAACCAGCTAATAGGATGTCAATATCTTTCTCTAAAATTTTCATTTCCCTTATGATATACTATTTTTGGCCATGACAAATAACCCTCCAAAACCCTTTTGGAAGGATTTTTCTCTGTTTCACAAAATCGTTAATCAGGATAAATCTAGGAATGCTTCTTTTCTCTTTAATAAAGCGTAAACCCAATGAAGAAGTTTATTCATACAGGCAACGATCGCCACTTTGGCTGGCTTTCCTTCCGATTTTTTCTTATCAAAGAAGGCTTTAAGCTTTTTGTTCCTTGAACTCCTTATGCCGCATAGTACGGCAAGATACAGAGAATGACGTAGTCTGCTCGAACCTCTTTTCGTAATACGATTAATGGTTGCCGTAAACTTACCTGATGAGTGAACACTTGGATCTACTCCAGTCGAAGGCAACTAGTTTTTTCGGGTGATTAAACCGATCGATTTCACCAATTTCAGAGATAATCGTGGCTGCGATTTTTTCTCCGATACCGGGAATCGATTGGATGATCTTATATTCTTCTAGTTCATTTGCCAGGGCCACTATACGATCTTCCAACTCAGAGAGGTGTCCCTGGTAATGAAAAAGCAACTCAATATACATACGAAGATTGATTACGTGACTTTGATACACGTTTATTTGAAATGGATTTCGAGACGCGGAGTCCATTATTTTTTTTTGCTTTTTCCCATGCCCATTGAACCGATCGGCTAGGACAGAACTCTATAACACTCTCTGCTAGTTTACTTTCCCCGGCTGTTAATACCGCCTCTGAAGTGGGATATTCCTTTAATATCAATAAAGAAACCCTTGAATATAGATCACCAAAAACCTTCCGGTATTCAGGAAACACTTGATCTAAAATGGTGTGAAACTGAAGTTTAGCTTCCACATACATATTCGTTACGATTTCCTGTTGTCTGGACAAATTCCGAAGGTCTAATAGCTGAATTCCTCTATTTTTATGAGGTTCTAAATCCTCTTTGTAATACAGCACACACAACTGGTACGCATCGATAGCGTCCGTTTTCACCTTCCGTAAGCTGGACTTCTTTGCCTGATAAGAAATAATCGGATTTAGTAAGATATATGGAACCCCTTGTTCCTCCAGGTATTGAATAACAGGAGAATGGTAATGCCCTGTAGATTCTAAAATGACCATAGGCATTTGCCCTGTCACCTCTTCAATTTCTTTTAGAAATTCTAAAAAATGATCTAACTCCTCTTTGATATGCTTCATTGAAAAGCTCTTCCCATACGGTTTAGATTGATCTAAAAATGCCTGAACTTGGCTCTCTCCTTTTGCCACATCCAGACCAACAACTGGATTCATTGTTTTTTCCTCCTCTACTTACTAACCAGTACCCCTAGCCCTCCATGTAGTGTCATAGCTTCGCTTGTTATACGAGATCTGTGTCCCAACCAGCCTCAAACATGTTTCTACAAGTAGGGGGCGGACAGTTTAGTTCACGGGATCAAGTCCCACGCACCCGTACGTCCTACCCTGGCTACTGATATAATAGATTCTATTAAAAAAAGGTCAACCAGTAAAAACTGGCTAACCTTATAATACGAACGCACCTGTTAGGATATTATTGCCTGTCATCGAGCTCTTCCATATCACTCATTATTTTTTTGTTCTTACTAAAATGAATAGCTATATATAAAAGTAAACCAAAACACCCACCAATTAGTACCTTAAAACCTGAACCAACAGCTGCCCATTCCAAGGCGTAGAAAATTATCACACCGAGAAGAACATATGAAAAAACTGTATTAATCAATATCATTCAGCCTTCTTCCTTAATTGACGTACTATATAAATTCTATTTCAAATGCATTATTCCTTGTTGAACTAACCTGCCCCTTTAGTTCATTAAGCAAAAAAGCCACCACATGGCAGCTCTGAATCTCAACTAACCGTTAGTTGAAAAAGGAACTTACTGTATAACTTTAATTATCATAGTTAGAAACATAATAAACAATAAAACTATATGTATCCATACCATACATTTTACGATTAATCCCGCCCAGACTTTCTTTCGTAAACCATAGTGAAGGACAATAGAAAAAACTAAGAGACTGACTATTCCACGAAAGATACTACCATCTACAAAGAATAAAACTACATTTATCAATATGGATATAATAAATAAAATGACATATACCTTATATATCTTTTCTTTTCTTTGTACCTCGTGTTGGAATTGATACATTACTTTTCACCCCGTGTTCCTCATATCCTTGATTAATTGATTATACCTTCTTCATTAAGCTGCCCCGATAGTTGCATAAGAAAAAGCTGCCTCAGCAACCTTCCTTATTGAAGTAAAGCACCTGTTAGTTTAACAAGAAAATATAATTAACTCTGATACACTTTTCCAAAAAGAATTTTTAATCTATGTTGAAGTAATTTATCTTCTTTAACTATTTCTAAACTATAAATATGTGATGTAAAATCATCATAATAATTTTCATTTTCCCAATATCGATTAATGTGTGCTATAAGCCTAATAATTAGATGGCACCAGTCCCAATGTTCTGTAGAAATCTTCCCTGAAGGAATAGGAAAAAAGAATTGATTATCCTTTAAACTTTTTATTAGGCTATCTCTAATCTGGTCATCAGTCGTTGAAATTATTAGTTCATTAATTTCTCTTAAATAAGAATAATTGCTGTACCTACGTTCAAAAAAACATTTCTCTATTAGTTTTATCAATTGTTCATAGTATTCAATTTTTAAAGCTGCCTTTATAATATTATATTTCTTGCTTCTTCACTTTCAATATTAAAATCCCACAAATCAATATCATTTTGACTAATACTTTTTTCTAGGTCGATATAATTAGAGATATTGTTTTTTACATTATTCAGGATATCCTCATTACTAACCCCAAATTCAATGGATAAAACCTCACACCATAGATTACCGAAATACAGACTTCGAAGTTTGGTGCCGTTGTCATTAAGAAATTTCTGTACAAAGATATCCGTTAATATCTGCTATTTATGTACAGTGAAATAATTATGTACACACAATCAATTAGACGAAAACAAATGTTATATAAGCATATGGATATAATTTTAAATAATGTACATGAACATTTATGGAGATACCTTAAGCTCCGTTAAGAGGAGTCGAACGGATCATCGGATTTGTGTAATAGCATTGGCGATATGAACAACGTAATTCACCTCGTCTATAAGTTTAACATGGCGCAGGGAGAGCGAACTAAGTAGATTATTGGAAAAACCCCGACCTAGTGGCCGAGGTTAGCTAATTATGCGCGATATTTCAGTAAATTGCTCCTTTGTGCACTGAATAAGGGTTTTGTACTCCTCGCCTTCTTCGTCGAATAAATAAAGGTAAGCGTTTGAAGTTTCTTTTTTCATTGCTCGGACTGCTATATCAGTGATTGCACCGACTGAACCTACAAGAGCAGTACTTAGAATCGAGCTGTTTGTAGATTTCCCGACGTTTCGACTTTCACCATGTTCCCACTCAATCCTGGAAAGTTTGAAGTGTTTTTGTCCAAATGCAGTTGTAACCTTGACCTCACCTGGCTGCCCCCACCTCATTATAGTCATTCTGTTAACGCTTTCATTACCTTCGACACCACCAGTTAATACGTGACCGCCTGCCAATACGCTGACTTGAATCCGAGGTTTAATAACCTGTCTCCAAAATCCCATAAAAGCACCTTCCCTCTTAATTTTGTCATATAATTATATGTACGCATCCGCCTATGAAAGGGTTCATTTTTCCATAGGCTTCCGCAGTTAATCGTTATATATCTTCGTGTTTCTTCGGAAAGAATGAACCCGTGATCTGTCCGAAGTTCATCACAAGCGCTCCGATAATAAGGTTCCGCGTCTGCTCATCGCCGTAAAACACAAATAAGGCCGCCGACAAAACGATCAGCAGTCCGAAGGAAAAGAGATACTGGAATTTAATCCGCTTGATAATCGTCATCATCAGAACATCACCGCCCAAGTCTTCGCGCCAACTATTCCGTCAGCCGAAAGCTTCTTACGTTTCTGATACACTTTGACCGCTGCCGCCGTTGCTTTACCGTAGATACCGTCAGGCTTAACGCCGACCGCGAATCACTTTGGGGGGGCAGTATAATAATTTAATTGTTCCTTGCTATATTGCCATATAATTTTTATTTTTTAATTGTTTTAACAATGCAGCTCGGCTGTTTGAACCGTACACGCCATCGACTTCTCTCGGAAGATATACACTCTGAAATCTTCTCATAGCATCAGTAGTATGTAGTCCCCAATGCGAATCAATTTCTCCGACGGCTTGCTTAGTAACTCCAGATTTTACTGGTACGTCCTTAAATACAGGTCGACCATTTTGTAAATCCTTTACTGTTAATCCACCTGTCATTTCAAAATGCGGTGGATAGCAGAAACCTTTCCAATCTCCACCCCATGCGAAGCCAGTGAATTGTTTACCGTTTTTCATTTTATTTTTAATTTGATATTGATTACTGCATCAGTTTGAAATATAACTTTTCCGTTCTTCGCTATTTCATTTTCGATTAACCATTTTTTATGTGACCGTAACTTGAGTACTCAAGTTACAAAGAAATCATACCGACATATTCATACTTGGTTTTATTCCCCAATCCGTGTTCACTCATATCGAAGATTGTTTCTGCTTCAATACTCGGAATGTACACAGACTTGTTTACCTCAACATTTTTACCATTAAATCATTCTCCCTTAATGTCCAATACTCAATTAGTCTCTAGCCTTCTGTCATACGGATCATATCATGCATGGAATGATTCACGGTTAACACTCCCTTAGTTAGACAAATAAAAAAGCCTGAGCATTGTGCCCAGACTCCTATACAGAAATCATTTTTGGTATGTTGGTTTCTTAATTGCTATCAAAAGCCAAAAGACCATGAATATTGGAATAAAAAATAAATTTAAATTAATTCTTTTATCAACGATAATTGAAAAAACATCGTTGATAATTAAACAAACTAAGCTTAATAAAATGCATAAAAGCAAAGAATGTAACGATAATTTCAGCATTTTTATTCTCGAAAAGTCAGGTATGTCAAACAATGTGTTTCCCCCTTAGTTTCGGATATTTTACCAGTATCCTAGTGCTTTACAAGCCTTTTTAACTTTAGGCTTCTTTTTACCCCATTTGTGGCAAGCGGAATAAGCTCCTGATTTATACAAGTCTTGAACTATTAAAGTAGCAACAGTCATCCCAACAACAGCCCAAATACAAGTTTTAAAGCCTACTTCGTCTATTTGAATAAAATCGTCTTGTTTAAGTATTTTCCTTCTCTAATAATTCTTTTGCGTTTTAATTTCTCTTTAATCATCCGAATAAATCCCAATAAATTCCTGTTTGAGATTGTTAACTTCGCCAGTAGGGCATTATTCATCAAATCTTTACATGATTAATACATTTATTGAACTTATCTATTTTATAATTAAATCACAATTTAATAATTCACATCATATGGAGGATACAATCATGGAAATAAATGAAAGGCAACCATTTGAGTCTTTTTTATCTCCTCGTCAACTTACTGAGCTAAAAATCTTATCTATTAAAACAAACATAGCTTTCCATGAATTATTAGCAATGCCATCAATAATCTCACTTCTAGAGAAACTGAACAATACTACCGAACTAAATAATGAGCTTAATAATAAAAAAATGATATTAAGAAATAAAGTTTTCATTAATAAAAATAAAGAAGTATTAAAAAAGACACAAAAAGCACTCGACCAATTAGGTTAAGTGCCTTTTCTGTGTATTACATTCTAAAAAAGAATAAGACATCACTTGGTTAAAGTGGATGTCTACTTTTTCTTATGTTTTCCATCTCTTTCATTACATAATAAAAAGCCACCCTTTTGGGACGACTTAAATTTTGTTAATAATAAAATTTCAGACTTAATGATTCCAAAACACTTTTTATTTAATTTTCTCAATCGGTATATTTAACACATTCCATAAAATTAATATCCATACTATAGATACCCCCAAGCTAATAAGGGTTTTTTATAATGTATTCGAAGTATTGAAAACATAGCGATATTAAACAACACAGACCACCAAATATTCCAACCATTGTAATGGTTTATCAAGTCTAAATACTTAAGGTTAATTAATTCGATTGTCGAATACAGAAAAACCCAAAAGGCAATCCAAAATGACTGTTTCCGTTTCGATTGAGGGAAACGACCAAGGTATATCATAATTGTTGAAGGATACGCCATAAACATAATAATCAGCGAAATAATTAGGTCATTTCTCAGGATGTGTACACCAAAAAATATTTCTTGATAAGCCCACAGTTGATGATTATAGAGTAAACAACTATATAGAAGATCACCGATAATAAAGAATAAGATGGTCGGATAATAATCCTGCCATCTCCTCCAATCGCCCCATTTAATTCCTGCTAATAAAAAAAGAGCAATAAATACAAAGTGCATATTCTTCTCCAATGTTTTTTACTACATTATTCCCATCCTGTTAAAAAGGTATGCAAAAAAGCACTCAAGTTACGAGCGCTTCCTGTGTGGTTAAAATTAATGAATATCTCTCTTTTTGAATCTTCCTCCACGTACTTCCGCGATATTTGCCATTGCTAAGAAAGATGAAGGGTCGATTTCTTCAACAATTGTAGTTAACTTGGATTCTTCAAGTCTGGTAATTACACAGAAAATAACCTTCTTGTCTTCTCCAGTAAAAGCACCCTCACCATGTAAATATGTTACACCCCGTCCTAATCGGCTATTGATTGCATCACCTATCTCTCTTGCTTCATCGCTAATTATCCACACTGACTTTGTTTCTTCCATTCCAGTAATAACAATGTCAATGGCTTTAGCAGCTATTACATAAGCTAAAATTGAATACATAGCTCTATCCCATGTGTAAACGAATCCGGCAGAACCAAGTATGAATAGATTGATGAACATAACAATTTCGCCAACAGAAAAAGGCACTTTTTTACTTATTACAATTGAAAGAATTTCTGTACCATCAAGAGCACCACCGTTACGAATTACTATTCCTACACCTATACCTAAAAAAATCCCGCCAAAAATTGTAGCAAGAAGGATATCTTCAGTGAAGGGTGGGATAGGATGAAAATATGTCGCAAAAATGGAAAGCATTATAATTCCATATATAGTAGATATAGCAAATGTTTTTCCAAACTGTTTATATCCCAAATATACAAATGGTAGGTTTAATAGAAAAAGAAAGATTCCCAGTTTTATACCGGTAATGTGAGAAAGCATAATTGAAATGCCTGTAATACCACCATCAATTACATGGTTGGGAATTAAAAAGATTTCCAATCCAGTGGCCATAAGCAAAGCACCAATTGTAATAAGAATGATCCGTTGGGCAATTACCAAAGGAGGTAACTTTTTATGCTGCTTTTTAAGTGGTAAAACTTCCGTCAGAAAAATCACACCTTTTATTATTCATTTATTATTATTATATCCTAATATCAAATCATGAAAAATAACTTTGAATATAGAAGTTCTAACTTTGTTCCATCTTCCCAATTTAGCCAAAATAAAAACCGCTATTCTTGTTAGCGTTTGATTGTTGTTATTGGTTTTCACATCGTTACCCAAGCACCAGCTTTTCTAATTCTGAATATTCCATTCCCTCTAAAAGTAGAGCCATCTGCACAATCGTTGGGTGCTGCAGCGAAGTTACCTGATAAATCCACTAACCAATCAGATGAACCCCTAATACTGACGAAGCATTGTTAGGACTCACATATGCTGAAGCGTAACATCCTGAAATAGCTCCTGTACCTGATTTTGCAGTTTGGATACAATACAGAGCTGAACCTGTCTCTAAAATAACATTGATAATGGCAATTCTTCTGAATGTGTACTTAGTAGCAGATATGTATATCCCTGCATTGACAGGGTTTAGTATGATTCCGCCATTTATATTAAAACGGGATGAGAGTGAACCAAAATCCCCACCTGCTAACGTCCAATAATCGCGCCTAGGGTGTTCATAAGTAAATCATTAATATCCGTAATCCTATGATTTTGCAATTACTTAGCTCAATAGCCAATGAAAAAAAGAACCCAGCACTGCAGTATTTTTAATTGTTCTAACTGCGGCCAATTAGTTGGCAATAAAGAACCTAACGGTATAAATAGAATAAGGTTCAAAATATATGTAGTAATACCTTCAGAAGAAAATGGTAGTGAATTGATTTCAAGTGAAAGGTAGAAAAAGAAAAACATACACCCATAGAAAATGATTAATAGATAAATCCTTTTGCGCCTTTAATAAAAAATACAATTTGAAACACAATACAAAAAATAATAGTACAAAAATAAGTATAAAAAACTGTAAGTGTAAGCAGATAGAATACGTCTCCTACTTTACATTGAAACCTATGACTTTATCATTTTTGAACCTAATTCAATGTGGTCACAATCACTCCATCAATATTATTACCAGATATTTCATACTGTTCATTCGCTGGTACTTCAACTTCAATTGTCCCGTTTTGAGATATGGGATAATATGAAATTGTATATTTTTTCCCTTCAACACTAATAGAAATGCTCTTTTCTTCTTTTAAATAATCCAAATATTCTTCTAAAGCTAAATTCATTCCCTGCATGATCGCACTGTGAGGCAAGCCGACATAGCGAATATGCCATGGTTCATATTGAATTCCTGTAATATCCGTTTTATTCGCGGGATAGCGTAAGATAAAGCCGTTTTTCCAAGAATTTTCTTCTATCCACTCTCCTTCAGGTGCTTCTTTCATCTTCATTTGAGTAGACCCTACATCGAGTGCTAATCCTAAATTGTGTTCGCTATGCCCGGCTGGCAAAGCATAGTCAGCCCCCATCTCCTTGTACAGTTTGTTTTGCTCATCAAAGTCTCGATAACCACTGTTAATTAAGAAATTACTAACCCCATCCTCTTCAGCCGCAGCTATCATCTCCGAAAATTTTTCAGCCATTTCTTCTGATAATTTTATTTCATTATTAAATAACTCGTATCCGGTATTTAATTCTTTGTGTGTAAATAAATTTATGATATCCGATTTTATGCCAGCTTGTTCAACAGCATATTCACTGTTAACCAAAAGCAGATTCCCTTGATGGATCTGCTCTTCTGTAATCTCAATCTTTTGAGAATTTTCAATAGCTGTATTGTCATTTTGTTCATAAAGTTGATCCTCTACTTTATCTTGGAATATCGGTAATATCTTAAAAAGAAAAACTAGAAATAATGCAAAAACCAATAAAAATCCCCACTTTTTCATTTTTTAGTCTCCTCCTTGATGTAACTTGTTTATAGGATAGGAAAAACTTTTAAAATAAAAAGTGGGGTAAACATTAAATTTTTCTTAAATTTTCACATGGATCTTATTATTATTCTTCTCCGCCATTGGTAATCGGACTTCAAATATAGTGCGTATTAAATCACTTGCGGCAGATATTGTCCCATTGTGTTGCTCTACAATATTCTTCGCAATGAATAAACCGAGACCTGTACTATTTTCTTGATGAGTTCGTGCTTTGTCACCAGTATAAAGCATATCAAAAATATGAGGCAGTTCATCTGGAGGAATGGCGTCCCCATAATTGATAACTTGAATAACCACTTCCTCTGAATCAATAAAACCGTTGATATCTACAAACTGCCCCTCATACCCATAGCGATTTGCATTAATCAGAAGATTTTCAAACACACGTGCCAATAACTCTCCATCACCCATAATAGATAAAGGGGAAGTAATATTCATTCTTGCTATCAAATCGTTTTTCTCAAAGACAGGATACAATTCTTCTTTCAATTGAACAAGAAGCTCACTTAAATCGATTTGTTTCTTTTCAACTGGTAACATCCCATAATTCATCCTAGTTATTTCGAATAATTCATCAATTAACCTTTCCAAGCGTTGAGATTTGGTAAAGGCAATCGTTAAATAATGCCTGATCTGATTTTCAGTCAAATTATCATCCTTAAGGATTAAATCTAAATAACCTAAAACAGAGGTAAGAGGTGTGCGCAAATCATGAGCCAAATTAACCACTAATTGCTCTTTACTACTCTCCGAAAAGTCGCCCCTTTCTATGGCTTGTTCCAACTTTTCACTTGCCAGATTAATGCCTTGTGCAATATCACTAAATTCATCATTTGACAATATTTGAACTCGATGCTTAAAGTCACCCTGAGCGAGATAATGAATTCCTTTTGAAATCTCATTGAAATAGGCAGAATAGGGTTTTGTAAGTAAAAAGAAAAATAATATCGAAAGCGTAATAAATAAAAGCAAAAAGACGTTAAGGTCTCCAATATTTTGTGTGATTTTGCGAAAATAAGCTAGTGTATCTCCATGATTAACATTTGTATAATAATACAATTGGAGTACTTTAAAGAGGAAATATGTTATGACACTAGACAACAACATGCTTAAACCTAACAATATGATCATTTTTGAACGAAAGCCTCGTAGAATATTACCCATTGAATTTATAACCTACCCCCCATACAGTTTTTATCAATTTGTTTTTTCGTTTATCCTCTTCAAGTTTTTTCCGCAAAGTACGAATATGAACCATAACGGTATTCCCACCTTCATAGTATGCATCCCCCCATACCTTCTGAAAAATATCTTCTGCATTATAGACTTTATTTGGATTACTGGCTAATAAATATAAAATTTTGAACTCTTTCGGTGTTAACTCAATATTCTTACCATATAGAGTAACTGTACGTTGTTCAGGAGAAATCGTTAATCCTCCAAATTCCAAGTTTGAACTCTGTTTGTATTTAGGTTGATTCAATTTCATAAAGCGCCTCAGCTGTGCATTTACCCGAGCTACCAATTCAATGGGTATAAATGGTTTCGTCATATAATCGTCTGCTCCAATCACGAGTCCCTGCACTTTATCAAAATCAGACGTTTTAGCGCTCAAAAAAATAATGGGCATATTATGTTTTTCGCGAATGCGACGTGTAACTTCATATCCATCCATTTTCGGCATCATAATATCCAAAATCAGTAAATCAATTGGTTGAGTCTGGATAACATCAATGGTTTCTTGCCCATCCGATACCTTAATGACACGATACCCTTCTTTCTCTAAATGTATAGCAACCAAATCAGCAATCTCAACATCATCATCTGCTATTAAAATTTTTATATTTTCCATGTATTCCACCCCTAGAAAAAGTTATCATTAATCGTCAATAAGTGTTACGAAGTTGTATCATAAAAAAATCAGCTGTTTTTGCCGAATTCAATTATCACTTGTTTATTCCACAAGCTGCCCGATTATTGAATATAAGTCTTTGTAGTTCGTAACGCAATACCTCAAGTTTAGTATCCGCCTACCTGTTTAGAAAAAAGCTACGAATACATAAATAAAAGAGGGAGTATCATTTTCATGAAAGGTCCCAAAACGGGGTGATCTCGTTAACAAATTTGTTAAAAAACGTAACATCACCCATTAAGGTGAAAATGTTACAGCTTTAATATCCAAGATTAAAGTGAATTTTAGACACTTTACATAAACATTAGATTAACATTAATAGTAAAATCAGCATTATACAAAAGTTAATACTTTTAGACAGTTGTTCAAAATTTAATTGCAATTTCTATTGACTAAACGTTCATTCAATAATAAAATAAATCTGAAAATTCAGTGATAAAAAAGGAGGGGTTGCATTGGATTTACATTTCGAGGTTAATGGCAAGGGGCTTCCTGTTGTTCTTATTCATGGTGGTGGTGTTGATTTAAGGCAATGGACATTTTTAGCATCTCTTTTAACTGAAAATTACCAAGTGATCGTTTTTGATGGCCGTGGTGCCGGAAAATCCCCATCCCCCATAAAACATGCAAACTATGTAGAGGATGTATTGGCACTAATGGATTACCTGGAACTTAATCAGGCAACGATTATAGGTCATTCCATGGGCGGGCAGATTGCCACTGATTTCGCCCTTAATTACCCAGAAAGGGTATCGAAACTTGTATTAATTGCTCCTTCTTTAACTGGTTTTCCCTATTCAAAGGAGTTTGAACAATATCATAACAAGATATTGGAAAGTGCCCCCAATATAGATAAGATGTTAGAGCTTGCCCTTCATTCACCAACATATCAAGTTGTTATAGATAGTCCGCACAAAGATCTCACTGTCCAAATGCTCAGGCATCATTTCGGGCGCATGCGTAAGTGGCCCGCTGAATTCTGCATGATATGGCCACAGCCGCCAGCAATGGAACGATTAGAAGAATTGAACACCGAAACTTTATTCTTTATCGGCAAAAAGGACTTGGCAGATAATTTCCGAGTTGCCGATTGTTTCCGAAAGGTTCCAAACATCCGTTTCATCGAAATAGAGGATGCCGATCATATGCTGCCCCTCACCCATTCTGAAGTTTTATATCAAGAATTCACTGCTTTTATGGAGGATTGAAGACAAAATGCCACGTACACCAGAAGAGAATGACCGTATTCGCCAAGCATCCAAAGAAAAAATTCGCGCTGCAGCCATGGAGTTATTTATGAAACAAGGATATTACACTACTTCCATAAGCGATATAGCCAAGCAGGCGGGCATTTCGAAAGGGTTACTCTATAACTATTACAAAGGAAAAGAAGAGCTGCTTTCTGAAATGGTCGACGCCAGAATCAGGGAAGTGGTGGAAGTCATGGAAGAAGCGTTCACCCTAAATACACCTCGTGAACAGCTTGAACATATTATCAATGGTGCCATTGATAATATCCTCCAAAAACCAGAAGTCCACCGGTTCTATCTACACCTTCAAACTCAGCCAGAGTCTGATGAAGAGTTGATAAAATACAGTCATCTCATACTTGAAGAAAATGCTAGACAATTTGAGTTTCAATGTAAAATATTTGAAAGTATGGGTGAAAAGGATCCAAGGAAACGATCGTTATATTTTTCATCTGTGCTACAAGGAATTATGTTGATGATATCCACCTATCAACCAGGGTTTCCGGTAGAAGAAATAAAGAACCAGATTATAAGGGAGTTTTGTAACTAGTCTACCGTTTTATAAGTCATATCTTGAATAAAGATTAATAGAGGAACTTAGACAATCGGGTGCTAATATGGAGAAAAATGAGATCGTCAACAAAAAAATCTCCATGATTATCTATAGGCCCTATTTTATGCCTAAAGTTCTAACAATTAATAGCTGGATTCTTTGTGATCTTGTTAAGATGATCCCGTTATAAAAAAATCTCTTCAGAAACCTAACTGAAGAGATTTTTTTCGTGAAGGCCGGCTTGAACTAAAACGATAAATGAAGACGTTAATCTCTGCCCATCTATTCTACTAACAGAATACCGTCGGCAATCGGGCGTTCACCTGCTGCATCAGATGGTCTTGTGACTCGGTCATCCCCAACTGTCATGGTCGTCGATCCGCCGCCGTCAAGATTGATGGCATCGACTGCCCCTAATGACTTCATGACTTTCGCACTTTCTTCAAAATTAGCTCCCACGCTCCATCCAGGTGCGCGTCCATCAATGGTGACAAATAATAGATTGCCATTCTCTTTGATTCCTGCAAGCGTTCTTGGATTACGACGTTCCCCAAAACGATAATAAAACCCTGGATCTTCTTCCCAGTGAAAGCCTTCCTCTACGGCATTAATGGAAATTTCTCCGTTTTCCAATAATCGAGGACCTCCATTGATCATACTTATAGTTTGGTCTAATTTTAATTGCTTTCCATCCCCGATGATTTTACTTTTCACTTGAATCTTCATTCCTTGTCGGGCATGGTCACGAAGCCACTTTGCCGCCTCACCCGTTCCCGCAAGAACAGAACCACTGCTTGGAATGTCTCCCCCACGCTTGTTTCGGATTTCCGCCACTACCCCGGCATGATTCACTACCACTTCCATACCGTCGCCCGATTCTGTTTTTTCTCCAAATACGGACGTATATTGAATAAGTTCACTTTCATCCTTACAAGTAAAATCATGTTTTGCCCGTTCTGTTGTCGTATCTCCTCCAACACCGCCACAATTGCGGATTAATCCTGGCTTCCGATTTAACCCATCCACTTCCCTAACCGCACCATCAGATGAAGTAGCCTGTATCGACGTGGACACAGATGCAATGTTTGCCTTCTCTTCAACAGTAGATAAAATCAGAGCTGAACGGCCATTTATAGCTTCACTGACAAGTTGACCTTTGCTTGCGAGTATACCGGCAAGATCGCCTGGTGTTCCATCCTTTTCTCCCATAACAAAGTATCCAGCATTAACTCCTGCAATGGCATCCTTTCTATCAGATATTTGGGTCAATGTTTCTTTTCCTGCCACTGCACCATTAGCTAATTCAGGCACCACATGCCCATGAAATCGATCCTGATCCACTTCAAGGACGTTCACTACCCATGGTCCTGTTGTTTTCTCTCCGTCTTCACCCGTATACACAGTCCGAAGTCCCGTATATCCCTTTTCAGATAACTTGTTTCTCATTTCGGCTGCATCCGCTTCCAGCTGATATTGACCGATGCGAACAATGTACCCAAGCGCTCCCTTTTTCCGGTCATCCACGGCCCGATCCGATTCTTTAATGATATGAGCATTTTTGAAACCGTCTTTCTTTAAATTTTCCAACAATTTCTTTGCCTGCTTTTGGGTTTCTACAAATGCCACATCCAATGTATAAAAGTCTTTAGAAGATGTTTCACCACGATTGATTTTGGTATACTTTACTCCTGGTGCTAGATTCATGGAAGTTCTTTTCTCCTGCAAATTTGGGGTTCCAAGCGGAAGCAAATGATTTTTCGTTTGCACTTGTGATTGAACATTCAATTTTGCTTGAACTGGAGTTTCGGGAATGGCATTTACAAACATCACAGATGCCAGACCAATAGAGGCGATAGGCAAAATTGGCTTTTTCCATAATTTTTTCATTTTTTTCCTCCAATAAAGTTATGTCCTCCTTTAACTTTATTGTCTAAATGTGATGGAAAATTAAAAAAACTATTATATTTCAGTCAATTTTAAGTGAACAAAAATGAGTATAAATACTCGATAAATATTACAATTCAAATTTGGATTGAATAAATTTTGAGTATTTTGTCTTTGTATACAGTTAATCAAAAGTTTTGCTGGCTCATCGTGAATATTATAAGATATGTGTGGGATTATCTCCTAGGAGGCGAAATTTATGGAGACAGTAAAAAAGAACTTGTTGTTAATACCAACCATTTTGTCGGTTATCAATGTTATCTGCCTTGCTTCATTCCTTATTGGACTTAGTGTTATGAACCACCCAATTTCAAGCATTTTAACTGATCTTGGCTTGTTATGCCCATTGATCGCAACTTCATCATTCTTCTATTTAGTGATTAAAGTCAAAAAGCATTCCGCATTAAAGTACTTTCATTTCGTAAATGCGGTTACATTTCTTGTCCCCATATGTATTCTTACGTTTCTTATCCTTCGATTCTTAAACGATTGGGATATTCACTTTTAAAATGACTGCTATTTTTTCATTTTACAAAAAAAGCCCTCATAGGGCTTTTTTGCTAAGCTAATTTTAAGCATAATAGTTCTATTCCATTTCAAATATCATCCAAATAGTTTTGCAAAGGTATTTTCACCGGCGATGCCGTCTGCAGATAATCCATTGTCCCTTTGAAATGCCTTCACAGCTATTTCCGTTCCGCTTCCAAAGATACCATCCATGCCATGTGGATTATGTCCTTCCAAATAAAGTGCAGCTTGAAGGATATAAGTGATATTCCCTTCCGCCCCTTCCCTAACATTAGGTGAAGCCGCTTTTGTTTGGGGTCCCCATATTCCATCAACCTTAATCTTTGCACCATATTGTTTATTCAATTGGTTTGAAAACCCTTGATCAGGGCTTTTTTAGTATTGGGACCATAATATCCATCAACATCTATTTTTGTACTATATCTGCTATTTAATGTCCTCTGAATGGACTTGATAGTTTGATTGCCGCTGTCCTTTGCTGGTGTATCTTTTACAATGACTTCAGATTCGACTTGTGTAGCTGGTGGAGTGGTTCCATTCACTTTTGATATCAGTCTAGGCTTTGTTCCCGCATTTAACTGAGAATACGTCAGTCCGCCCGTCATATCCAAGTGCGGATAATCTTTAAAGTTTGACCAATCCCCGCCCCATGCAAAGCCCAAGGATTTACCAATAGCCGCTACACGTCTCCATTTTGCATCAACTGTCCATATGGCATTCTTTCCATCATCGCTGACGATGAAATAATCAATGGCTAGTCCATAGTTATGATAAGATTGACCTGGCATCGCGTTGGTCACTCTCGGTTTCGATAAATCACTATAGTTTTTACCATCGTATATATAACCTAGGCGACCTTGACCATATAGCTTTGCTTGCTCTTCCATAGACCGAAAACCTGCGCTGATTTGCACGAAAATGCCTTCTTGGTATGCCCGTTTAACCATTTACAAGGCTGATTCTTTTACGACTGGATGAATTCCGCTGCCCATATTCTTTTCTGAACGATCCAATAAAGTTTCTAATTTAACCGTCAATTCAATCACCTCCTAATATGTTAGGTGCTAATTAGGAAATGCTTGTACACCTCCTTGACGTTACAAAAAAATCGCCCTTTTTATGTGGATCTAGTATGCTTTCATCAAAAAAAGCACAACCCTTAATGGAATTGTGCTTTTTTATATTGGCTGTTTTCGCATACTTAGTTCCTATTTACCAAGTAGTGCGGTGTGGTTGATTTCCCCTCCAGATGCTCGCTTTCCGCGGGACGGGCGGTGAGCCTCCTCGGCGTAAACACCTGTGGGGTCTCACCTGTCCCGCTGCTCCCGCAGGAGTCTCGCACTTCCGCTCCAATCAACCTTAAATATGTTTCGTTTTAAAAACAACAATCTTTACGAAAAGAGCCTTTATATTAAAGTGGCTTATTTTGATCTTCTTTATCTTTACCAATGACTTTTATCAATTCATCCAGCTTTTCATTTCTTTCTTGATCTAATCTTGTCTTTGCATTGATGAATTTAATGATCTTAATTATGAAATAAACACTTAAAACAATAAGTCCCAAATAAAACAAAATCGGTATGATAGCAAAAAGCCCTATTAAACTGCTGGCTTGGTCCATGAATAATCCCTCCCAAATGTAAAATATAGTATTATTATACAGGAAAAACAAAGAAGGCGTCCGATATCGATTTATTATTCAAATAATTAATTTGCTTAAAAAAACTGAAGCTAGCTTTTAATTGTTCCAATTAGTCAGGGTAAAACAATATTCAAGGATTTGGGTCAGAAAAAGGGAGATGTTTAAGTTACCCATACAAAAACCCTTTATCTATTAAAATATAATATCATGACCATATTTTTCTTAGCGATCTAATCAAAAAATCCCTCGTATTTCTTTTATACATGATCCCTTTTTATAATAAGGCTTTCCATATCAAGGAACCTTGTCGACCTTTTCCGGGTATAAGAGGTTCGTGTATACGTAAGACCAAGAGTTTCCAAAAGTCTTGAAACTCCACCAAGTGTATACCACTCTCCTCAATCCTGTTCAAGCTCAGACAATTTTCAGCTAAAGTGTAATTCTTTAATTCGAATAAGGTTAGTGTTAACATATAGTAAGTATATCTTCCAATGAAGGAGCCAATCATGAATTCCAATATTTTATTGCGTAATAATGTAAAGATTAGAGGAAGAGGTACACGACCAATGATATTTGCACCAGGTTTTGGTTGTGATCAAAATGTATGGCAATCAGTTGCAAAAGATTTCGAAGATGAATACCATATTATTCTATTTGACTATGTTGGGTCAGGTAATTCAGATATACAGGCATATAATGTGGAAAGATACAGTACTCTTGATGGGTATGCACAAGACGTACTTGATGTTTGTTCCGCATTAGACCTAAAAGATGCTATATTTGTTGGACACTCTGTTGGATGTGTGATAGGCATCCTGGCATCCATTAAACATCCTGAATATTTTTCTAAACTTGTCCTGGTTGGTCCTTCCCCTTGCTACCTGAATCTCCCTAATGATTATTATGGAGGATTCGAGAAAGAACAACTTTTAGGATTGATTGATATGATGGACAAAAATTACATAGGCTGGGCAACCGCTTTTTCGGGAACGGTCATGAGTAATCCAGATCGCCCAGAGCTTAAACGGGATTTAGAGAATCGTTTTTGTTCTACTGACCCCATTATTGCACGACAATTTGCGGAGGTTACCTTTTTTGCAGACAACCGTAAAGACTTAGCAAAAGTAAAAGTACCATCACTCATTTTGCAATGTTCCAATGATGTTATTGCTCCGTCAGCAGTAGGTGAATATATTCATAAGCATCTTCCTGATAGTACATTGAAAATGATGAAAGCAACAGGACACTGTCCACATATGAGTCATCCTGAAGAGACGATATTCTTAATTAGACAGTTTTTGGATGAATTTCCGACAAACGATTTATAGATAGAGATGGGTGTGAATTTTTGTGAATGAACAACTAAATGAGGCACCCTGCGGATATTTAACTTTATCAGAAGAAGATGATATTTTATCCGTTAATCAAACCTTACTTAAATTATTGGGGTATAATCTCGATCAATTGCAAGGGCAGCCTATTAATTTTATCCTTTCGGCTTCAGCTATACTCTTTCATCAGCTTTATCTGGTTCCTCTGATTAAGTTAGAAAATCAGATTGAGGAAATATATATATCCTTAAAGTCTGTAAATGATGAAGAAATACCTATGTTACTCAACGCTGTTCAAAGAGAGCGAGATGGAAGAACCATTATTGAGTGTGTGGTGATTCCAATGCGAAAAAGAAACGAATTAGAAAATGAGCTTCTTATAGCGAAAAAAGAGGCAGAGACCGCACTAAATGCTAGGAATAAGGCTTATGCTGATTTAGAGATTGCTCATGAAACGATGAAAATGCAAAAGAATAAGCTGATTGAATTGAACGAAAAAAATGAAAGATATAAAGTCGATACAGAAAGAGAACTGGGTATTGCCAAAAAAATCCAAGAGACACTATTACCAGTTCCTATTATTAATGAACATCTTGAAATTCAAGCGTATTATAAAGGGTCCAATCAATTATCGGGTGATATATATGGTTTTTACCAAATTGACGCCAAACGGTATGGCCTTATCCTATTTGATGTGATGGGGCACGGGCTTTCTTCTGCCCTAATAACCATGTCACTACATTCCATATTTGAAAGATTAATTTTAAAAGGTTCAGAAGTGAAAACGGTGATGAAAGAATTAGATGACCATCTCCATTCTTTATTCAAAAACACAAGTAAATCTTCTCATTACTGTACTGCCGTCTACCTTTTAATCGATACTGATAAGAGAGAAATTAATTATATCAATGCAGGCCATCCATCCGTTCTTTTACAGGATATAAACGGAAAACAATATGAGTTGCGTTCTAATCGGCCACCACTTGGGATGTTTGAAGATATAATTTTTAAAACAAATACCTTTACATACAATAAGGAAAGTATGCTGTGCCTTTATACAGATGGAGTTGAAGAACCTATAGGTTCAGACCGTTTATACTCATTGTTAAAGACCTATTCTGCTGCCCCTTTATCTACACTTAAGGAGGAAGTTATACAATCGCTTAGATATGAAGAGGACACTCTCCAACGTAAAGATGACCAATGTCTTATTTTAGTTAAACTAAAATAAAGCATCGGGATTGTGCTATCTGCTACATAAACTAATCCAAGTTACTGTTCAATTTCTTGGGAGTTCGTATAATGGATACTATGATCGAAACACCCTTCTATTTAGGGATTAACTTTAGTTCAATGAACTTTAATTTTCTATATCCCATGCTTAAAAACACTCAGCCATAATGGTTGAGTGTTTTTTTCATCTTTATATATTTCAGCACAATTCCACTAATATATATCACGCATGTCCAAAAAAAGGCAGCCACTAGGCCTGCCTCTGTTGAACAACTTATGTCCAGTCATTCATTTAGTGATTATTAAAAACGGCGCTTGTTTTTTTTGCATTTGCACTTACATTTACAACGCTTTCCAGGAAACCAGACTGTACTTGGGTCATTGTTCTCAAAACATTTTTCTTCATAACAACAATTTATCTCCATCCTAACACCCTCCTTACTATTGTATATGCATGGACTGATGGAAGGTGTGGACAAGTTGCTAAAATTTTAGACTGAATGCAAATCAATTTATCTTCCATGATTCTGGACAATTTCCGAAGTATGTGGAAGCAAACTGAAATCTCCCCAAGTTTTATGGCCAGGAATAAACGATCTTGCATCATTATTTTCGTTCAAACATATATGATTTCTCAACGATTAAACCATAATATAGTTATGTAAACAACTACTTGTCATTATTTTAATAATAGTTAATCGAAAAAACCTCAATATCAAGTATTTAACGACGCATTCGGAAAATGATGACGCGAACCGAGCAATTTTATCCCTCTTCTTAAGATGCGGCATCCGGTTGAATGAGTTATCCACCTTTAGCTACTAGACTTGGTTTACGAAGAAAAACACAATACTAGCAAGGGTGACGGTTTAGTTAACGGAGTTTAGCAATCTGGCGAAAGTTATTGACAATGATTATCATTCCTATTAATATGTTGATGTAGTCATTGAAAATGAATATCATTATTAATTAGACATTTTTTGGTATATTTTTAACCTACACTATAATTAGTAAGGAGAAAATCAAAATGAAAAAGCTATTCATACCCTTCCTACTCTTGTTCGTACTTATTCTTAGTGCCTGTGGGAACAACGAGAAAGCGAACGAAAATAATGATTCCAAGACAAAACCAGAAACAATTACATATCAATCAGAAACTGGTCCTGTTGAGATTCCTAAAAACCCAAAAAGAATAATTGCTCTCTCCAATGGACCTAATGTATTGGCTTTGGAAGGTAATATTGTTGGAATAGATCAATGGACTAATATGAATCCCCTTTTTCAAGATAGACTAAAGGGAGTGGAAGTCGTTTCAGAAGATGACCTGGAGAAAATCATTGAACTGGAACCGGACCTAATCATAGCCGGATCCGAGATGAAAAATATCGGAAAGCTTAATGAAATTGCTCCGACTGTTGTATTCACTTGGGGAAAATTAGATTATTTATCACAGCAGATAGAAATCGGAAAACTTTTAAACAAAGAAAAGGAAGCAAAAGAATGGGTTAATGATTTCGAAACGCGTGCAGAAACAGCAGGAAAAGCGATACGTGCAAAAATTGGTGAAGATGCAACCGTTTCTGTCATTGAAAATGATGCTAAAGAGTTTTATGTATTTGGAAATAATTATGCACGCGGAACAGAAATATTGTATCAAGCAATGGACTTGAAAATGCCTGAAAAAGTAAAAGAAAAGGCACTTAAATCCGGCATTTATGTCCTCTCATCTGAAGTGCTCCCTGAATATACTGGAGATTATATTATCTTTAGTAAAAACCCGGATGTGGTTAATTCATTTGTGGAGACCGAAACGTGGAAAAATATACCTGCAGTTAAGAACAATCGTATATTTGAAATAAATAGTAAAGCATCCACCTACAGTGATCCAATCACTCTAGAACATCTTCTGGAATTTTTCGAAAAATCATTTCTTAACAAATAGTATGCAATGAAGGAATTCTTTAAATCAGAATTCCTTCTTTAATATTTTATACTTGAATATCTTCGAAAAAACAAAAAGCACTTTTGCCTAAAAGGCAATCAAGTCATAATCATAGTCAACCTTAAATTCCCCTGTACTTTCTAAAGTAAATAAATTGGTCCATTGTTCTTGATTATTATCTTTAAATTCATCTGATAATTCTTTTAATTCATCTAAATATGTGCCTTTTATTTATTCTTCCATTAATTATTTGGTCTGTATACCCTTACCCGTGCAAAGGTTATAATCTATACACTTAATATTTAGGAATAAAGAAGGTGATAACTGGCTTTACCAGTTATCACCTTCTTAAACAAAATTATTAATAGATCAAAAGTTCTATTGTAAGCCTTGATACGTAACATAGACAAACCCATAGGTTTATTTCATGTTTAAAATAATTTTATAAATTCTTCTCTATTTATTTGGACTTTATTATCTGTACACAGATAATCATGAAGAACTGATGACATTCTCTCAATTTCATCTACTGTGAGAAAACTGGTTTCAACTGCACTATTTAAAAAGATTGTGATACTATCTGTATTAATACCTTCCAGAGATTGGGGTAAATATTTTACTTCTTCTAAATTAAAAGCTTCCCATGATGTATAAGCAACAGCATCAACTAGTAGTGACCATAGTTTAGCAATATTCATTTCTTCTTCTTCCTCAGCAAATTCTGAGATTCCTGTATAGTCTGCATTATCAATAAGCTCATACAGTTCATCCCCAGTTACAGCATGGGATTCTACCCATAACCAACATTGATCCAATGCTTCTCTCCCTTCTGGATATCTTTCATCATCTTTACTGATAACAGAAAATACTCTTTCAGCAACAGTTAAAACAAAGCCCACTTTTACTTCACTTTGTATATTATCAAATAATTTATTTTCCATAAGTTCCTCCTTGTATTTATTCGATTTTCCCATCTTTTAAAACGAAAGAGAGCAAACCATTAGTTTTAACACTGTCATTAATCTCCGATGTTACGACTATTGTTAGGTTGGGATATTTCTTGCTAGCTTGATAAAATATACCGCTTTTTTCAATTGGATAGGGTTTCAGCAATCCTTTACTGCACTTATTACAAACACCACTCGGATTAGATTGGTAATTCTTAAAGTTCCTGTAATATCGCTTGGTTCGATTTCTGCTTTTTTGACGACAGAATCAAATTCATTTAAAACTCCTTCTTCAGCATGCCACACTATCATTTTGAAATTTAATTGCATCCTAAAATTATCCACCTAATAATTACATCCTTAAAAACAAACATTTTATTCGATATAAGGAGATTTCAGAATTATAGTTCTGTAGACAGAAAGCTAAGCTTCTTTTTTTCTTTAGTCCTCACGCCCTCATATCTCAGGTGCCAGATAGGGCATAATAGAGTACATATTCATATCAACAATGAAAAGACCTTAACTTTTGCGTTAAGGTCATACAAAAGAACAAGCTTTTCTTGTCCACCGTTATTCTTTCTTAAGGTATTCTTCTAAAATACTCAATTCATTTTTTCAATTTATACGCAACAATTTTCCCATCTGGATAATCACCATTCCAACCGCAAGGAAAAGCACCAAATTGATATATGTCAAATAATTCTTCAAAAAAGGAACTATTCTTTCCATTTATTGCTCTATTGATAGCACAATTAGTAAGATCAGCCAAAACATCGTTATAAAATATATTATATTCAAAAGGGCTTTCTCTTACATTCTTAGAGATTATTTCTAATAATGCTTCCAATCCCTCCGGCTTTTCATCTTCTGGCATTGCATAATAACTACCCCAAACTTCACTCATTTCTAATTCCCTGATATCTTTCCAATTATATTCGTCTTCACCAAATATTTCATCATAAGCTAAGTGCTCTGCTGTTTTTATATCATTAATAAAAACAATTTTATCTGAAATATTATTAGAAAGTTTTCCTTGAAAGTTTTTCGAAAATTGTATCACTTCTTCAACAAAATTATTATATATACCATAATTCATTACTTATTATACCACCTTTCCCATAGGTCGACTGTTGCTCCCCCTCCTCTTTTCCATACAGGGGTTCCAATCTCCTTTTCCATTCTTTCAATTTTATACTGTTCCAACCCAATTTCTTTTATCCTCTTAAGCTCAATTTCAAGATAAGCATCTTTCATGTATAATGGTAATCCCTTTTCTTGAAGTGTTCTTAACTTTTGTTGCAATTCAAAAACTTGCATTTCTATTTTAGATATATCTTGACTAGCATCTATTTCGTCTAATTTTTTTCTTACAAAATTACTATAAACTGAGTGATATCCTTTATGTCTAGAAGTTGTACTAATATCAGCATCAGGTACTCGAAGAAAAAATCCATTTGAGGCATCGTCCATATCCATTCCTATTTTTATTAATACAGGATGACTTCTAAATTCCTTTGGAATAATATGTTGTGCTTGATAGGGCGTTCTTTTTGTAGTTTTAGGTAGACCCATTTCTTCAAACATATTTTTCCCTAATTTTGTAGAACTACCTCCTGTCACCTTTCCAGGACTACCAGGAATAAGCCTTTTAACTTTTTTACCCGTACCCTTAGGAACACTCTCCCCTGAAACAGCCTCTACTTTTCTATCCTTCACCGTGAATTTCTGATAGGCTTCCTTAATTGTCTGTTTTTCCATCATAACTTGGGGAAGGGTTGGTCCTCCTGCGAGGGAAACTTGTTCCACACTTATCCGTTTAGGTATTTCTTTTTTACCTAGTTCGTCACATATTTTTTTTAACGTGTTTTTTCCTGATTTCGCGATGTCTGTTATTGTAGCTTGAACCTTCTGAACCTGTTTTTGTGCAAATTCCTTGCTGTAAGGGATGAACTTTGTACCACTTGTATTTAATCACGATGTCTGAGGTCAGTAAATCCATATCCTCATCTATATATCTTTTTTAGACCTAACGGCCTTTTATCTGAGAAGCCCGATATACCTTAAAACGATACATATTCTATTTCTACAATGAAAAGACCTTAACTTTACCGTTAAGGTCATACAAAAAAACAAGCTTTTTTTATCCTCCATTATTCTTTCTTGAGGTATTCTTCTAAAATACTCTTATCATATTCAGTTTCAGGTAAAAGACCCAAACGAGTATATTCCCAAATAACCCTTCTTTCGTGATCATCTGCATCTGATAAATCTTCATAATCATAGTCAACCTTAAATTTTCCTGTACTTTCTAAAGTAAAAGTTAAATTGGTCCATTGTTCTTGATTATTATCTTTAAATTCATCTGATAATTCTTTTAAAACCTTTATTAACCTCCGCCATGTATCTCTATACTCTATTCTACTAATACTATGTAATTCAGGGATATCGTGACTATATATGAGTTTATCATTAATATTAGACTGATAGAAAAAGAACGCAGTCCCTGTCCCCTCTTTAACTTCTCCATATAAAATTACTTTACTCCATTCTTCTGGAATCATCTCATTTACAGTTTGAGCTATTTTCAGGTAATATTCATTTAGTTTTGATTCATTCATTTTTATCCCCCTGCTCTATTTTCGAATGTTCTTAAATCCCAACGGCCATCGTCAATTTTATACTCTATGTCGAAACTTGTAGGTCGAGTTGAATTTCCCTCATACACAGGATATATTTTCACTTCTACTGTTTTAGGAGGATTACTGTCTAAAGCTTTTGCCCAAGATATTTCGAGTTTTTTCCATTCTCCCATATTCAGGTTTGCATTCATAGGAACAAGATTGTCTAGATGACCAGATCCTTTAAATATGCTGGCGATTAAGTGGCCCCCTTGATCATCTGGCAAGCGGTCTTCCCTTCCAGCAATCCGCTGAGCATAATTGTTTCGTTTACCACTGCCTAAGTCGAGAGAACCTTCTACACTTGTTATCCGACCCTTTTCGTCTGTTTTATATACATGACCACCAGGGGATGTATATTCAATATTCGGTTTTAAAACTTTCTTCATTCGCTCTCTTATATAATGCTTTCCATACTCCACTTTTGTAATTTCAATGGAGCCCTTTGCAAGCACTACTTTGCCTTTACCCTTACCACCATCACTCTTCACCGCAAACCTCTGCACGATATCATTTATCGTCGTTTTATCAAAGGTGACATGTTTATAGTTGTTTCCATACGCCGTCGCTAATTCTTCTACCCTAATCCGGAGAGGCACTTCCACCTTGCCAATTTCCCTGCCGAAGGCCTGAACCTTCTGAACCTGTTTTTGTGCAAATTCCTTGCTGTAAGGGATGAACTTTGTACCATTCGCTACTTTATCGGCCACTTTGGCCGCACCTGCCACACCGCCGATGCCTAGTGCCATCAACAGCCCGTTCTGGCGCTGTTCCTCGGTTAGCTGGTTGCCGAACATGTCTTTGCCTGTGGCCGCTTCGCCGAGGCCGTTGGCTGCGAGGAGTCCGTATATCCCGTATTCGGTTTTCTGGAGGAGGCTAAAGCCTTTTGTCGTTTTATAGGCATCGAGCGCGTGGTCCGCTGCGTTGAGTCCTTTGGCCGTTTTGTATAGGGCGCTGCCGCCTTTGATGGCCCGGCCGGCCCAGCCGACGACGGGGATGAATCCAGCGGCTGCCATGGCGCCTGCGGCGATTCGTTCGGCATCGGACAGCTTGCGGCCCGTTACTGGATCGACTCCGGTTGAGGCCCTGATAGAATCATAATATCCCGTGAATTCCCCTGTAAAGGTTTTTGTCGTATCCCAGGCTTTTTCGTACCATGGGCGGTTTTCGAGTTCTTCCATTTCCTGTTCGATTTTCCGGGCTTCGGCTTGCTGCTTTTTGAAGGTTTGATAGTCTTTCATCTGACCGGCGACTTCATCCTTCACTTGATAGACGTCACTGCTCTTGAATGCCGATTGGTTGAACGTCATCGGCGAAACGTTGCCGTCCTGTTTGGTGGCATCAAGCAAGGCACGGAAGAGGCCAACGGCCACGTTTTCCTGCCCGACGGACACATCATATTCCTCGACCAATTGCCGGTCGACATTCTCGACCTTTGTCACGGTGTCATCCAGTCTATACCCGGCCAGCGTGATTTTTTCATTAAAGTCCTTTTGATCGAACATATCAAGAGGCAGGATATCATCAATGCTGTTCAGGATTCTTTGGAGATCGTTCGCTTGTTCATCGACAAGCGATTTCGCTTGGTTGATGCCGTTCGTCACTTCGCCATCTAAAAAGGGAACCTCGACCACCGTATTTCCGGAGAGGTCCGCCTCTTCCAGACTGGCCGGTATGCCTTCCAAAAAACTGATTTGGGTCGTGAATAGTTCCATCCAGGCGTCCGCCACCTCGATTTGCGCTTCATAGAAGCTTTTGATGGCGGTAGCACCGGCTCCCTGAAACTCGTTATCCAGGCCGACAATGCCCTGAAATTCCTTTTTCAGGGCTGCGACTTCCTTCTTTAGGTCTTCATATTGCTTGGCACGCGACTGGGTTGCGGCCGTCAATGTCTCGGCTTCATATATTTTCATCTCACAGGATACCCATGTGAAGACGTATGAGCGATGGCTTCATCCTGTTCTTTTAATAAGTCAATGTTGGCACGGGTATCTTCCACATTTTTCTGGACGATTTTGATATATTGCTCGAAGACCTTCTCCAGGTTCGTTTCGCGATCGATCCATTTCGAAGTGAATTCCAATTTATTGTTGCCAAGCTCGCCTGCCGGCAAATTTCCAAGCGTGACTGTACCAAGTGCCGTCTTTACTTGATCGACTTGCTTCGTTACGGCAGGATGATTCAGTTTGATTGTCGTCATTAAAACAACCGCCTTTTTAAATCGGATATTTTACTTTCCAGCTGATCAAATGCCTCTTCACCTTTGCTCAAAAGGGAGTCGGCTTCTTGGGCTATATTCCCCGCTATGCTAAGAAGCGTATTCTCGGCATTCAGCTTTGTAATCATCGCTTCGATTTTCCATTGGTAATCATCATAATCGTCATGAATGATACTAAACATCACATTATAGGCATCATGACGGGCATCCTGAAAGTGATCCGAACGGTTCCCGGTCCAGCTGCCACCAAGCTCAGGCTCTTTTATTTTCCTAATCTCGTTAAGACACATACTTTGTTCTTTTATAATATCGTTTTTTGCATTTTCTAATCGTTCAATTTTCACATTTAAATCAGCTTTTTTACTGGAGATAGCAGAGTGTATATTACTCAAAATATCTGCATATACCATGAAACTCACCTCAGAAACAGTATAATCCTACACTAAATGTCATATTTTCCTATTTAATATTATAAGGATTATAGTCCGAGAGTTAAATAGGGAGAAATATGCTATTTTGTCAGTTGAAAGAGAAGATTGGCATAAAAAAGTTCCTACATACCATATTCTTTATACCCGGCATTTTACCAATTTTAAACAAGTTAACAGAATATCATTTTATTAGATTCTCTATAAGTATTTTCGGCACTTCATTCAAATTGTCCTTGCCTGTATCTATGCAGCAGGTCATGCCGAACAAATTCCCTGCAAGAGGAAGATAAATGTGACCGCTCGGGATGTATCAAATCACCAAAAGGCAAATCACCGACAAATTTAACTTCACCTTCAAAGTCCTGTCCGGATTCAGCATCAAAACCGATGACCTTCACAAAGCAAGTTTTGTGTCCGGTTTTCATAAAATCAATTACTGTTAACACATGATTATGTATATCATTCATACTTTTTCCTCCAACCATGAAATCATTAAGTAAAAATATTTTTTTCTAGCATTCCGATTAAAACAATTATGGTTTAGATCGCTAAGGTGTTAAAACATTGGAAATAGGCACTCCTGCTTTCCATGAATTACTTTATTTTTCTATGTATTTTGTTCAGTCTACCCTTATTTAGCTGAAGTTACATGAACTGATTTCTTCATTCATTTATGTTTTTTTTCGTTTCCAAGCATGTTTATGATTTCCCATTACTTCCACCGAAGGACAATCAGGCAGCCTCGAGGACCTTCCCCCTTCTATATAGATTTATAACCTGCTATAATCTAAGGATTGGAGGTGTGAGAAATGAAAGAAATCATCCAGATATTAGCTGAAATCGTCAATAATCTTCACGATTTCATACTATTCTTTGTAAGTGACACATTAAATTCAAATGCAACCGACAAAGATTTGCATTTTTGGATAATGGGAATCATCGGTATCATCATATTTTTGTTCGTGTTATTTTTATCTAATTTAATTGCCCGGATGCGTTTTGGGATAACGATACTCTCTTTCCTTTATACCTTTACAGTCATGGTTGTTTTGGTATTTGCCATTGAGATACAGCAAGCCCTTACCAGCAGAGGAAATATGGAGTTTCAAGATGCGGCGATAGGCCTATGGGGGTTCATCGTATTTTTCCTGGTTTTTGCTGTACTATCATCCTTATTCCTATTGGTGAAGAATTTTTTCAAGCAATCAAAATAAAGGTAACTATAGGTCACCTTGCTTAAAACATTCCTAATGCCTTTCAATAACTGGAAATTTGGGTTTTGTATTGGCGGGAATGATAAATTCTCTGCAGCATTATCTTAAATCGAAAGCAAGGTTACAGAGAAGCAAATATGATTCGGGGAATTACTTCGATTCATTTTCATTGAATAAATCAATGCTGAACAGATTAAAAGAATCGTCGTCATTAATACGTTCCTGATCATTTCCTGTTATATCAGGACTATTTTCCCTGCGGCGGCGATTTACTTCCCTTAATTCCGCTTCCAGAAATTCTGCTTGTTCGTGGGAAAGCTTGATCGTGATTTCATTATTTTGATCATCTGCAGCTTTCAAGAGGACATAGCTATCCGCAGCATTACGTAAAGTCACATTGCTTACTGTTAAGTTCATGTTCGCTAGTTCATATCTTGCCTTCATAATGTAAAAAGAACCTCCATCGGAAAATACCGGATAAAATAAAGTATATTAAATATACTCTACTTCAAGATATTTAAATATACAAATTCTTTGTTTGGAAAAGCCTTGAAACCTAAGAAAGCTACCTCCTTAAAGATTTCCGACAATAAAAAATTGGTGTGCCGCATCATAAAAGATTCGTTCTTGAATAAGGGTACAGAAGGGGTTCTTCCCTTGAAACTCCAGAAGTTCTGGAACCAATTTAGCAATTAAATGCGAAATCGTCCCTTTCTTAAAAAATACTTGAATGAATTCGGATTGACTATAAACAATGGAACCCTCCATTAGTGGAAAGGTTCCATTTATTTTTATACTTCCTTCTCGATCGCTCTAGTAATATGGTATGGACCCATGCCTTTATTTGAAGTAATGACGGTTCTCAATCGCTTTGCCGGATATACCGCAGAATTGAAACTTACCCCCGGGTCATACCCCATAAGGTGGTATTTGAAAATCGCGTCATTTTTTTTACGGATCCATATACCATAGCCATAGTATTCCCCTTCATCTTCTGTAGCAATATGGGATTCCAATAAGAGATTGGTATATTCTTGATTCAGTAACTGATTGGAAAATAACCCATCCCAAAACCTGAACATATCTGATGTGGTAATATACGCCCCTCCATCCGCACTGCCTTTGATGGGAAGGGAATAAACGTTGGTTCTCCATGCTCCATTTTCTTCGTCTATGTACCCTAATGCAGTATTTTTAGGTAGCTGATCCATGGAAAAATAACCGGAATTTTTCATTTCACAAGGCAGAAAGATGTTCTTGTCGATATATTCGGTAAATTCAAGTCCGGTTAGTTCCTCAACAATCAATCCTAATAAAATATAGCCTGCATTATTGTAATGAAACCTTTCCCCGGGTTGAAACATCATCCCCTCATCTTGAAACATTGGCAGTAAATCTTTTAATCCTTTTACATGGTACATCGGATTATTCTTCCATAGCTCCTCAAAATCATCCATCACTTCTTCATCAAAGTAATCAGGGATGCCCGAAGTGTGTGTTAAGAGGTGATGTATGGTCACATTTTGATTGAAATTAGGAAACATGATCCGAACACAGTCTTTAAGCTTAGAATCGAACCTAAGTTTTCCTTTTTGTATTAACTGGCAAATGGCTATCGCGGTAAACAGTTTACAACCGGAAGCAATACCGAACCTTGTTTCGGTCGTATTCAAGATTTCGTCCGCTCGATTGGAATAGCCATGTGCTGAACTATGGATCAAATCATCTCCCGCTTTCACACTGATTACACCCGAGAATTCAATTTCCTTGCTCGTTGCTTCAATATTCCTGGATATATCCATATGTAAGAGTCCCCCTTTGCCGGTAAAATTTTCATTACTGATGTATTGGCTAAGGTGCTTGTTTGGTCTTGCAAAAAAACCCGCATCTTATGTGATGCGGGATAACTTATCTTAGTTTTCACTCGTTATTTCCACCAAGTATCATAAACATTAATGGCTTCATTGCGTTTATGTTCGGTTTTAGTATACCATCCTTCGATGATTTCAGCTGCTTCCGTTCTGATTTCCTTGCCTTCAAGATAATCATCGATTTCATCATAGCTAACGCCTAAAGCCACTTCATCAGGAAGTAACGGTTTGTCATCTTCTAAATCGGCCGTTGGTATTTTCGTATAAAGGCGCTCAGGAGCACCGACGAATTTCAGGATTTCTTTTCCTTGCCTTTTATTTAAGCGGTATAATGGAATGATATCCGCTGCACCGTCACCATGTTTCGTAAAGAAACCTGTGATCGCTTCAGCTGCATGGTCCGTACCAAGCACAACGCCTTTATACAGCCCGGCTAAATCATATTGCACCTTCATTCGCTCTCGTGCTTTAACATTTCCCCTTAAGAAATTCGATAGCTTTTCAGAAACTGCTTCTTCCACAGCTTTGACAGATGCATCCACCGCTTCCTTGATGTTGACTGTAACCGTTTGGCTTGGCTTAATGAATTTTAAAGCCAGCTGCCTATCATCTTCATCTGCCTGTACTCCATATGGCAAGCTTACAGCAACAAACTTATAGTCACTGCCATTCGTTTCTTCATTTAATTCATTGACAGCGGTTTGGGCAATATAGCCCGCCAGTGTTGAATCTTGACCTCCGGAAATTCCAAGTACAAAGCTTTTCAGAAACGTATTTTTCTTCATATACCCTTTTAATAGATCAACACTTTTCCTGAATTCGGCTTCGGGATCGATCGTTGGCTGGACAAGTAATTTTTTTACGATTTCTTTTTGTAATGGACGCATTGGCATTTCCCCGCTTTCTAATAAAATAGATTGGTCATTTCGTTAGCATTCTTTCAACTTTGGCTTTAACTTCATCTATATTCCTCATTTTATTATCCCAACAATCCTGGCTTAGATCTACCGGATATTCTTCAGGATTAAGTGCACGAAGGTACTCCGGCCATAATACTTGGAGATTTTTTTGCGTGAAGGCCTTGATCTCATCTATGGTCGGCAATTCATAAATCAAACTTCCATCCTTGAAAATATCCACATGTAGATCAACCGCATCGAAATCCGTGACGAATTTACTTAGGAATGTATGGACAGGATGAAACATTTTTAATTTTTCCTGTTCCTGCGGCTTCTCATATTCCATCGCCAAATAATCACCTTCAGCATGATGGTTCACTTTATTGATGATTCGATATACTCGTTTTAAGCCAGGTGTCGTAACCTTTTCAGGGTTAGAAGAAATTTTGATGGTATCTCTCATATTCCCATCTTCGCCCTCTATTGAAACCATTTTATAAACAGCACCCAGCGCTGGCTGGTCATAAGCCGTAATCAATTTGGTTCCGATGCCCCAAATGTCAATTCTTGCTCCTTGTTGTTTCAGATTGATGATTGTATATTCATCAAGGTCATTGGAAGCGACAATCTTCGCATCATGGAACCCTGCAGCATCAAGCATACGTCTTGCTTCTTTTGATAAGTAAGCTAAATCACCACTGTCAAGACGGACGCCAATGAAATTGATTTTATCACCCAATTCCTTGGCAACACGGATTGCATTCGGGATGCCAGAACGCAATGTATCATACGTATCAACCAAGAATACACAGTCTTTATGGGAAACAGCATATTTATGAAAAGCCGTATATTCATCTTTATAAGCTTGGATCATGGAATGTGCATGCGTCCCTGAAACCGGAATGCCGAACAGCTTTCCAGCCCGTACATTACTAGTGGAATCAAAGCCAGCAATATAGGCCGCTCTCGCTCCCCAAATTGCGGCATCCATTTCTTGCGCCCGCCTTGAACCGAATTCTAGGGCAGATTCTTCACCGATGACCTGCTTGATGCGTGATGCCTTTGTTGCCACGAGTGTGTGATAGTTCACAATGTTAAGCAACGCAGTTTCTATGAGTTGAGCCTCACCAAGCGGTGCTTCCACCCGTAATATCGGTTCATTGCCGAAGACGAGCTCCCCCTCTTTCATGCAGCGGATTTCTCCCGTGAAACGAATGTTCTTCAAATATTTCAAAAATTCTTCATCATAGTGCAGATCATTTTTTAAATAGTCGATATCACTTTCCGAGAAGGAAAAGTTTTGAAGGTAATGGACAATTTTTTCAAGTCCTGCAAAGATCGCATATCCGCTATTAAATGGAAGCTTTCTGAAAAATATCTCGAAAACTGCCTTGCGGTTATGTGTTTTGTCCTGCCAATAGGTTTGGGCCATATTAATTTGGTATAGGTCAGTGTGTAATGCGTAACTGTCATCGTTGTATTTTTTTTCCATGGATAGTTCCTCCCAAAAGAGAAGCATTCGCTTCCCTTCTATTCTGTTGCTTGAATCGAAATTATAGAATGGTTGCTCCAAGAGATCCTTTAAAATGTCCAAGCGCCCAATGGTGACCGGCATCATTGAACGAGGCCACTGCATGTTCATATACAAAAATTTTATAGCCTAAATTATAAGCGTCGATTGCCGTATGCAAAATACAAATATCTGTACAAACTCCGACTAAATATACATCGGTAATGTGACGTTCCCGCAGGCGGATATCAAGGTCAGTTCCTGCAAAGGCCGAATAACGTGTTTTATCTATATAATGAACATTCTTTTGATTTTTATTTGTTTCATATTCCTCTTTTAACGCCCCGTATAGGTCTCTACCCATTGTACCGCTAATATTATGCGGTGGAAACAAATTCGATTCGGGATGTAAGCGGTCTCCTTCTTCATGTAAATCAATCGCGAATACCGTATATTCGCCTTGTTTGATAAATTCCTTGGTTATACTGACAAGTTCCTTCTCGATATCCTGACCTGGCTTCCCGCAGGTCAATGAACCCCCGTCTGCCACGAAGTCATACGTATAATCTATATTGATCAATGCCTTTTTTCCCATTTCACCAATTCCCCCTTAATAGTAAATAGAGTCCATGACAACCTCTGCATTAAACCGGTAAAGCTGTGAAGGCCGATACGAATTACGTTTCGTTTTCTTTTGCATTCCCTTTTCATCCAACACTTTCTCCAAAAACGGAAGTTTCGGGGCTTTTGCATAAAAAAGTGAGTCTGCACTGATTTTTGCATCATCTCTGGCTGTCAGCAAAACCCGTTGCAGTTCAGAAAGTGTAAATTCATCCGGCAGGAATTTTTGGGCTATCGTCGTTTGCACCATTTCTTTTTTCAATACATTCATCGCATCGTTAATAATTGTATAGTGATCAAATGCAAGATCTAATTGTAAGGCTTCCTGAATCGTGAACAATTCAACCTCAGCTGCGTCGTCATTCGCTTTTCTTTGATGAAGAAACTCTTCCTGGACAATTGCATAAAAAGCATTGGATATGATCCATCCCCTGGGATCGCGCCCTGGGCGGTCATAAACCCCGAAATGCTTGACATGGAATCCAGCTACGCCCGTTTCTTCTTTCAATTCTCGTTTAGCTGCTTCATAGGCAGTCTCGGCAGCATTGACAAAGCCTCCGGGTAAAGCCCATTTATCTCCTTCAACATTGGGGCTTCCTTCCTTATCTTTTGAGGCACGTTTGATTAATAATAGCTTCAAAAACATTTCAGGCGGGGCTTTCTCTGCCGTTTTCTTCGTAGTAATAGTAAAAATCGCAATATCTGCTGTGTATCCATCTGGAGTAATATATTTCTTTTTTTCCTGCTGAGCCATGGCAACTCTCACTTTCTTTCACTAAGTATGGAATTAAGTAATTAGTAAATCTTTAATTACTAATTATAGTACTCTTCCTTGTGTGATTTAGCAACTCTAAATCAGAAAAATTTTCTAATTATTTAAATAACCATTCATTTTATTCCATGAAAAAAACCCGGTCATGATGAACCGGGCTTTTTTATTGAACATTTTATACGGGATAGACCCCATGCTTACGATCGGTAAATGTCAATTGCTTACTGCTATACGCTTCAAAGCGCGCGCTCAATTCATCACGCAGGTCATTCGGCTGGATGATGCCATCAACGATCATTTCAGAGGCTAAGCGGTAAATATCGATATCCTCATTATACTCATTGCGCTTCTGTTCGATGAATTTAGGGCGCTCTTCTGGTTCCATCGCATTGATTTTATTGGCATAGACTGCATTGACCGCAGCTTCAGCACCCATGACCGCTATCAATGCCGTCGGTAAGGCAAGAACGCAGTCCGGTTCAAAAGCGGGACCGGCCATCGCGTATAGTCCGGCACCATAAGCTTTACGGACGATGACGGAAATCTTGGGAACAGTGGCTTCACTCATGGCCGAGATCATTTTCGCACCATGGCGAATGATTCCTGCCCGTTCGACCTTCGTCCCAATCATGAATCCTGGAATATCCACTAGGAACAACAGCGGTATATGGAAAGCATCACATAAGTTGATGAACTTGGCAGCCTTATCAGCTGAATCATGGAACAGGACGCCGCCCTTGACTCGCGGCTGATTGGCTATGATCCCTATCGTTTGTCCATTCAGCCTTGCAAGCCCAGTGATTAATTCAGGGGCAAATAGCTTTTTGATTTCACAAAATGATTGCCTGTCTATAACCCTATCGATCAGGTCGTACATATTGAAGGCTGCATTCTGATTTTTTGGAATCAGTTCTTCCAATGTTTTTTCGAAATCCGCAGGCAGCTCAGGTTTTACGCTTTTAGGTCTTTCTTGATAATTTCCTGGAAAATAGCTTAAGTACCTGCGCGCAAACGCGATCGATTCTTCCTCCGACTTGACAAGTACATCGCCGCAGCCTGAAACGGAACAATGCATCTTCGCCCCGCCCATTTCCTCTTCGCTCACCTTTTCGCCAATGACCATTTCTGCCATTCTCGGTGAACCTAAATACATGGATGCATTGCCATCAACCATTACGACAATATCACAAAAAGCTGGGATATATGCCCCGCCGGCGGCGGACGGACCGAACAATAGACAAATTTGCGGGACTTTTCCTGATAACTTCACTTGGTTGTAAAAGATGCGGCCCGCTCCTCGGCGGCCCGGAAACATTTCTACTTGATCCGTAATTCGTGCCCCGGCAGAATCGACTAAATAAAGAAGGGGCAGCTGTAACTTTTCGGCTGTTTCCTGAATGCGAATGATTTTCTCGACGGTCCTTGCTCCCCAGGATCCAGCTTTTACAGTCGAATCATTGGCCATAACACAGACCCTTTGACCATTGATTTTTCCGATGCCCGTAACCACACCATCAGCAGGCAGACCAACACTTGCACAATTGGCAAAGAAAGCGTCCTCTATTTCTACCCCTTCATCGAAAAGCAGCTCTAGACGTTCACGTACGAAAAGCTTTCCTTTTTCAGCGTTTTTTTGATGATACTTTTCTAAACCGCCTTTTTTAATCGTTTCAACCGTTTCGGTTAGTTTATCCGTCGTTACCATCCCTGTTCCTCCTTCAAAGAAATCATTGGCCTCTATATACCGGTTTGCGTTTTTCCTTGAATGCTGACAGACCCTCCAGTCGGTCAAGGGTTTTTAAAGTTGTCTGATAGCAGTCATTTTCAATTTGCAATCCTGTTTTCAAGTCAGTCTCAGCCCCTTGATTGATCGCCGCTTTTGCAGCCCTGAGTGCTAATGGGGCATTGACCGCAATCTCCTTAGCCAATTTTTTCGCTTCCTCAAGTAATTGTTGGGGTGAATATACATGACTGATGATTTTCAAGGCATGTGCCGTTTTTGCATCCAATCTCCTTGCCGTATAAATCAGTTCTTTCGCTGTCGGCATTCCGACTATCCGGGGCAGTCGCTGTGTACCGCCTGCACCAGGGATGATGCCTAATGACGTTTCAGTCAGCCCCACCTTTGCCGTATCCGATGCGATGCGTATGTCACAAGCGAGTGCCAATTCCAGCCCACCGCCAAAAGCCGAACCGTTAATCGCGGCGATGACCGGTACTGGAAGGTTTTCTACAGCCGTAATCGTGTCTCCGATCAACTTGACTGTCTCCTTGACTTTATCATCATTCATACCCGCTCTTTCCTTAAGATCCGCACCTGCACAAAACGCCTTTTCACCTGCTCCGGTTATAATGACTGTTCGTAAATTGGAATCTCTCTTCAATTCATCCAGCCCTTCGACTAAGCAATGAAGCAATTCTGTGGATAAAGCATTAGCAGCATCCGGCCGATTCAAGGTCACGAGGGCAATTCCCTTTTCTTCATACCTTATATCAACTAATGAAGTCATACCTTCACCTCGATTTCGCTTATTGTGCGTTATTTACAGCCATCTGATGGCTAGGCAATGGTTTTTCCAAAAAGCTTTGAACCATGGCCGCAGCCTTCATAAGCTTTTCGGGATTGATTCCTGTGTGAATCCCCATTTTATGTAGCATATGAACCAGGTCATCCGTAGCCACATTTCCGCTCGCGCCTGGTGCATACGGGCATCCCCCTAAACCTCCGAGCGAAGAGTCGAAAGTGTCAATACCATAATTCAGTGATTCAAGAATATTTGCGAGTGCCATTCCCCTTGTATCATGAAAATGGAGGGCAATTTGGCTCATATCATATCTTTTTACAGCCTGTTCAAGGAACAGTGCAACCTGCCTTGGAGACGCGACCCCAATGGTATCACCCAATGAGACTTCGTCGATGCCATATTCAAAAAGTTGATCACAAACACGGAAAACCTGATCAGTCGAAACTTCCCCTTCATACGGACAGCCGAAAACGGTTGAAACATAGCCCCTAACCGTTTTCCCGCTATTTGCTGCTGTCCTGATGACATCCTTCAATATTGGAAAGGTATCGGAAATCGACTTATTGATATTTTTTAGATTATGCGTTTCACTAGATGACATGAACACGGAAATATCATCGATATTGGCTTCAAGGGCCGACTCCAGACCCCTTTGATTCGGTACAAGGGCCGCATAAGTGATACCAGGCTTGCGCTTTATTCCCTTAGCCACCAGGGCGGCATCACTCAATTGGGGAATCCACTTTGGGTGTACGAAAGAAGTCACTTCTATATAAGATAATCCTGTATCAGAGAGCTGATCGATCCACTCCATTTTGCTTTGTGCAGGTATTATGACCTTTTCATTTTGCAGCCCGTCACGGGGTCCAACTTCCTTAATTGTCACTTTTTCTGGCCAATTCATCATACCCCTCCGTCCCTTTATTCAATGACGGCCAAAACGTCGCCTTCATTTACGAAATCCCCTTCATTCACTTTTAGTTCTTTAATGGTGCCAGCTTCCTCGGCTGCAATGGGGATTTCCATTTTCATCGATTCCAAGATAATGATATCCTGTCCGTCGGTTACACTTTGCCCCTCATTTGCTACGATTTTCCAAACGCTTCCTGCCATGCTTGCCTTTAATTCTGCCATTTTATTTTCCTCCCGAACATTGTGTTTTAAGTTATACAGTCAATTTTTGAATATATTTCGCAATGAAATCCGTAGTCGTATCTCCTTGGGAAAAAGCTTCATGAGAAATTATTTCCATCAACAAAGGAAGGTTTGTTTTAATTCCTTCTATTTTATAGCATGCCAGCGCTTCTCTTAATCTCTCAATCGCTTTATCCCTTGAGTCGCCGCTCACCACCAATTTGGCGATCATCGGATCATAAAAGTGGGATACGACCGATGTTCCATGAACCGCCAATTCATGACGAATCCCTTCACCTTCCGGAAGTTCCATGGTGGTGATTCTCCCCGGTGCTGGATAAAAGGTTTTCGGATCTTCAGCATAAATGCGCACTTCAATGGAATGTCCGTCCTGTTTAATCTCACTTTGGGTGAAATCCAATTTGTTGCCCGATGCAATTTTAATTTGCTGTTCGACTAAGTCCAGTCCCGTAATTTCTTCAGTGACAGGATGCTCTACCTGAAGGCGTGTATTCATTTCCAGGAAATAAAAGTTTTTATCTGCATCTACTAAAAATTCGAGAGTGCCCGCATTGCTATAACCGATGGATTTTACCGCTTTCACTGCAGCCATTCCCATCCTGTTTCTTGTTTCTTCGTCAAGGAAAGAAGATGGAGCCTCTTCCACGACCTTCTGGTGGCGCCTTTGAACGGAGCATTCCCTTTCCCATAAGTAAACAGCATTCCCAAAGGAATCCGCCAATACCTGAATTTCGATATGACGAGGCTTCTCAATCAATTTTTCTATGAACATATCTCCATTTCCAAAAAATAATTGGGCACGTTTTTGATTCCCTTCGAAGGCTTTGGTTAGTTCATCTTCATTAGCAACGGCTTGCATGCCGATTCCCCCGCCGCCTGCTGCTGCTTTTAACATGACTGGATAGCCAATCTTTTCAGCAACGGCTGCCGCTTCTGCACTATCAATTAACGGACGTGAAAATCCAGGCACCAATGGAAGACCGGCTTGCTCCATCTTTTTCCTCGCCTCGACTTTATTGCCCATTTGCTGGATGATCTCTGGTTTGGGACCAATGAATATCAAGCCGGCTTCTTCGCATGAACGTGCAAAATCTGCATTTTCACTAAGAAAACCATAACCAGGATGAATGGCATCCGCTCCGGTTTCCTTAGCTATTTCCAAAATCTTATTGACGTTTAAATAGCTTTCTTGCACTCTCGGACCACCCAATAAATATGCCTCATCCGCCAATCCCACAAAAGGCGAATCCGAATCTGCTTCCGAATGGACAGCGACAGTAAGTATTCCCAGCTTCTTGCATGTACGAATAATGCGAGATGCTATTTCTCCCCTGTTTGCGATAAGAATTTTTCGAATCATTCGATATCCTCCTTATTTAGTGCGTTCCGTTAGTAGGTCAAGAGTTTGTTGCCGAAGCTTATACTTTTGGATTTTTCCGGATGCAGTCATTGGATAAGCATCGGTAAATTGAATGTAACGCGGAATTTTATGAAAAGATATTTTCCCTTTGCAATACTCTATCAATTCTTTCTCCGTAAGGGTTTCTCCTGCTTTCAAAATGATCCATGCGGCTACCTCTTCCCCATACTTCTGATCTGGAACGCCGAGTACCTGGACATCGACAATTGCAGGATGTTGATAGAGGAATTCTTCAATCTCACGGGGATAAATATTTTCCCCTCCACGGATGATCATATCTTTCAGCCGTCCAGTAATCTTGCAATAACCCCTTTCATCCATCACCGCTAAATCTCCCGTATGAAGCCAGCCTTCCCGGTCAATCGCCTGCTCAGTGGCTTCCGCGTTATTATAATATCCCTTCATTACATGGTATCCCCTCGAACAGAGTTCACCCTGTGTGCCACGCGGGACTTCATCCCCTGTAGCCGGATCGACAATTTTCACTTCCACTTTCGGCAACGCCCTTCCCACTGAAGAAACACGAAGTTCGATCGGATCATCCGTTCTCGTCATCGTAATTCCTGGAGAAGATTCCGTTTGACCATAAGTTATTGTAATTTCCGAGATGCCCATCTTATTCACCACGCTTTTCATGACTTCGATCGGACATGTGGAGCCTGCCATGATGCCAGTCCGTAACGAACTTAAATCATAATCGTCAAAGTCATCGAGATTAAGTTCAGCAATGAACATCGTCGGTACACCATGAAGCCCCGTACATTTTTCGGCTTCAACTGTCTGAAGGACAATGCGCGGATTAAACTCCACGACCGGCACCATTGTTGCCCCTACTGAAACAGATGCCATCGTACCAAGGGAACAGCCGAAACAATGAAAAAACGGAACCGGGATGCAAAGCCGGTCAGCTTCGGTAAGCTTCATGCATTCCGCGACATTCAATCCGTTATTGACCAAGTTGGAATGCGTCAGCATCACTCCTTTTGGAAATCCTGTCGTCCCTGATGTATATTGCATATTAATCACATCACCTGGAGTTAATTCCTCCATCCTCATGTCCAGCGACTCCTCCGAAACGGATTCGCTCCCGCCAATGACTTCATCCCACGAAAACGTACCGGGATAACGTTTTTCACCTAAAACGATGATATTTTTTAATTTTGGCAGTTTCTCAGATTGTAATTTTCCTGGTTCTGCATTTTTCAATTCAGGTACGATTTCATACAGCGTATCTATATAAGAATGATCCTTATATTGTTCCATCAGGATGATCGTCGTCGAATCGGATTGCTTTAGCAGGTATTCCAGTTCACTTGTGCGGTAATTAGTATTGACCGTTACCAGCACCCCGCCCATTTTTGCGGTGGAAAATTGGGATATAAGCCATTCCGGTTTATTGGATGCCCAAATGGCGATATGTTCCCCTTTTTTTATATCCAGTGACATGAACCCCCTGGCAGCCTTTCGGCAAATCTTTTCAAATTCGCGATAAGAATGGCGCAGGCCTAGTTCATGGTATACAACCGCTTCATTATCACCATATTGTCCAGCTGTCCTTTCAAGCAGTTTCCCGACAGTAACATCTAGCAAATCAGACATCAAACTCCTCCTAATCAAATAAAGGTAAGAATGAACGCTTTTTGCTGTATAGATAACATCTGCTTTTCACCCAAATGAACCCCAAGCATCAAGTTCATTTTACGTTCCGTAAAGATTAACAGCCTAATTGCCTGGCGATAACGAGTCTTTGAATTTCGGATGTGCCTTCACCAATTTCCAATAACTTAGCATCTCTTAAATAGCGTTCAACTTCATATTCGCGCATGTAACCAGAGCCGCCGTGAATTTGAATCGCTTGATTGCTGGCGCGGAACGCGGTCTCACTTGCAAAAAGCTTGGCGTATGCCGCTTCCTTTGCAAAAGGTTTTTTATTGTCTTTTAACCACGCAGCCTTATATACCATATTCCTCGCCAATTCGATTTCCATCGCCATGTCTGCCAGCTTGAATTGAATGGCCTGGAAATTTGATATGGTTTTACCGAATTGAATTCGCTCTTTTGAAAAAGCTAAAGCTCTGTCAAAGGCAGCCTGAGCGATACCGACGGCCAAAGCTGCAATGGAAATCCGTCCTCCATCAAGCGTGAATAAGAATTGTTTGAACCCTTTGTCTGGATCTCCCAATAAATTTTCCTTTGGCACCCGGACATTATCCAGAATGATTTCACAAGTATTGGAAGCCCGGACTCCCATTTTTTCATAATTGCTATTGATCGTTAGCCCTTTGGTATCGGTTGGCACGATGAATGCCGAGATGATATTTTTGCCCTTTGAATCTTTTCCCGATACAGCAGTGACCGTAACCGTTCTTGAATAGCTGGCATTTGTTATCCATGTTTTCTCGCCATTAATCACATATTCATCACCATCCAACACGGCAGTCGTTCTCGTACCGCCAGCATCGGAACCCGCATTAGGCTCTGTCAACCCGAAAGCTGCCAGGGTTTCACCGGTCGTGATTGGAACCAGATATTTTTGCTTCTGTTCTTCGGTTCCAAAATAGTAAATTGGACTTGCCCCGAGCGAAACGGCTGCGGCATAACTTAAGCCGGTTCCCCCGCACGCCTTGCCAACCTCTTCAACGGCAATGGCATACGAAATCGTATCTCCGCCCGAACCGCCATATTCTTCAGGAAACGGAATTCCAAGCAATCCGAGTTTCCCCATTTTTTTGAATACATCCTCCGCAAACATGGACTTTGCGTCCAACTCTATCGCAATGGGTTTAATTTCCTTTTCGGCAAACTCCCTAACCATTTCCTTAATCATCTGCTGTTCTTTTGTAAGTGAAAAATCCATATGTTCATTCCCCTTTCTATTGAGACCGACTAGTTGGTCTGTACAAATCAAGTTGATTGTTCAATCCACAACAACTTGGTTCTTCAGTAAAAATGGCTGAGTGATTTTCGCTTCTTTTTGTTTATCTATCAATAGGGCATTCAGAATTAAATCCACGTAAATATCACCGATTTCGTCGATCGTTTTTCCGCCGTCCCTTTTGTACCATTTGTAGGACCAGTTCACCATGCCCAGAATTGACATTCCGGTAATTTCCACTGGCAATTCGCTGCGGAATACTCCCTTGTCAATACCTTCTTTGATAACGGAAAAAATGATTTCTTTATACGTTTGACGCTTTTTTTTGATTGCTTCAACATAAGGTGGTTTTAAGTAAATGCTTTCTTGATAGAAAACTGAGATGTGTGGTTTATAGAGGTCAAAAACTTTAACAAATGATTGAATGATCTTTTGCATTTTTTCTGTTGGATGGGTACTTTCTGAAATGGCTTCCTGTGCTTTTATTAAAACATATGAAATAAAGTAATCATGGATGACAAATAAGAGTTCATCTTTGGAAGAGAAATGGTGATAAAAACCACCTTTGCTAGTTCCGCATGCCTTAACGATTTCGTTGACGGAGACACCATGAAAACCATGCTGATCGAAGAGCGTCAACGATGTTTCAATTATTTTTTCTTTTAACTCCGTAAGACTGCACCCCCTTTGTATCCGCTTACATTCCATCCAGAAGAAAGAGTTTGATTATGTATAAACTGGATTTATTTAGATTTTACCAAATAATTAAAAATTGTCAATTTTTAATTATTACAAAAAAACAGCCCTCAAAACCAAGAGCTGTCAATCCAGTTTATTTAAGAAGCAGTCGATACCATGTCATTTACTACCCTTGACCGGTTTAACCTGTGCTTTTACAAGCTGCCATCCATTATTATATTTCCATACTGATTTGATCTCCAGTATCGGATCACGTTCATCGGACCCTTTTACATTTTGGATTCCAATAAGCGCTTTTCCTTTTCCAAAAACGGTCTTGAAATCCAGTGAAGAGTAAGGATCAACCAAAAGCTCTGTCGGTTCATTTAGTTTTCCATTTTGATAAATGCCCAATTTATCATAAGCTTGTTTTCTGGAACTGACATCCATCACCACAGGTTTTTGACCTTCAATAATGATTTCCGCTTTGTATCCGTCAAGAAATTGTGCCATTACGGGAACGGATGGCGGTACTTCCAGCTCCTTCACTTTTCCATCCTTGAATGTATAGGCGCAACTGGATATCAGCCGCTCTCTACCTTCCATCAAAACCGTAACCAATACATCCTGGACCCCATCATCATTCAAGTCGGCAACCTTTAGATCTGGATTATACCCAGCTTCAAGCGGGACGTCGATTGTACGGCGATTGCTTTCCACACTTAACTCAATTTTCTTCAGAAACTTGCTACCTTCCTCATAAGGCAGTCCCTGAACCTGGATGATGTCTATTTTCTGGTCACCTGTTACATCTCTTTTTGTTGATATATATGTGCCATCCACCTGAAAATTTTTATCATGCGCTTCAACCGCTTGATAGCTCAAAAATAGTGAGATGACTAAAACCGCATATTTTAGCAGATCTAACTTTTTCATAGTGATAACCTCTCTTTTCAAAGATGAACTAATTTGACATTTGTCGCCGTTTGAACTTTCTACGCTGATCTTTCATGAAGATGGACCAGAAATAATAGAACCCTGGGACTAATATCGCAAAGCCCACGATATACGTGGCAAACACGGCCCGGAATGAGGTTGGATCGGTAAATCCTGATAGAATCGTGACATTTGGATAGATGATATAAGGTAAATGAGCGATACCATAAACATAACTGCCGATTAAATACTGTATGATAATCGCAATGACAGCGAGGCGTGGCATCCCTTTAACCTCCTGCTTAGAAAAATAGGGTAGGTACAGTGCTATCCCGCTAATGATGAAAAAAATGAGCGAGACGAATAACAATGGAGAGTTTTTCATCATTCCTTGGTAAATCCAATTCGCTTCGTTTCTTAACGTGAGCATGACCAACAGAGCCATGACCAACATAAGCGGTCCCGTTATCATCGCATCCCTGCGATATATTTTGTATGCTTTCATTTCGTCGGCCTGTTTTGAGTAATCGGACAGGAGCAAAGATGATAGAAAAAGCGTGCTCATAATCCCGAACCCCACAAATGCATACTCATTCGGACTCGTGAAAAGTTTAGATAAATTCAATTCTTCATTTCCTCTCACGCCTTCGACAAACCCAAGATGAGTGATTGGCAATACGCTGATTAATAGCCCCGGTATGATCAATCCTGTCAATCCTGAGATATACGTTAACGCTTTTTCATATTTGTCAACGCTATGCGAGAAAACCAAGAAAGCACTCCTAATACATAGCAGAACCAATATCAGGCTCGCGGGAACGATCAAGGCTACCCCAATCGGGAATACCGCTCCTGGAAATAAACTGTAAATTGCAATGACAAGACCAACCACAAAAGTATTCGTCACTTCCCAAGTTGGTGATAAATAGCTATTCGCTATCTTGGTAGCATTCGTCTCTTCCTTTTTAATGTAAGTCATTGCCCAGAAGCCCGCGCCGAAATCCATAGAGGCCATGATGGCATAAAGAAAAATAAAGCCCCAGACCAGTGTTATTGCAAGAAGAGCATCACTCATTCGCCTTCCCCCCTTTTATGAATTCGAATCGAAAAGTCTTACATCTTTCTGTTCGGCTTTATATATATCATCCATTACGGAATGACGTTTGAAATAATACAAAAGTGTAAACACGACAGAAACGCATAAAATGATATATACAATAATGAACATCGTGAATAAGAATCCAAGGTTTTCGTACGAAGTGACTGAATCCTCAGTTGTCAGCATCCTGTATATCGTCCATGGCTGCCTGCCGGTACAGGCAAAAATCCAACCGCATTCTATCGAAATCACCGAAAGCGGCCCTGATGCAACAAACAGCCAAAGAATCCATTTTGGATATGTCTCCTTTTTCAGCCATTTATTCCATACCAATGCAAACAGTGCCAACGCGATTAAGCCTGAACCAATCATGACCATGGCGTTGAATAAGATATGGACATAAAGCGGCGGCCAATACTCTTCCGGAAAATCGTTCAAACCGGTCACAACCGTATCGAAGCTATTACCAGATAGAAAGCTTAATAACCATGGGAATTCAATCCCATACTTCACTTCCTGGGCTTCCCTATCGGTATAGCCGAACAAGGTAAGTCCGGCATGGTCCTGTGTTTCAAACAACCCTTCTGCCGCTGCCAGTTTTTCCGGCTGTTCCCTATATAAATGCTGCGTAGTCGCATGACCATTCAATGCCGTCAAAAACGAAAAAACCAAGCCCAAGACAATACTGAGCCTCAGTGCTTTTTGGTGAAAATTAAATTCAGCAGTGCCATATTTATTTTTCAGCATCTTATAGGCTGCGACGGATGCCACGACAAAAGCGCCTGTTGTATAAGCAGTCAGGGCCGTATGTCCAGCCGTCACCAAGAAACTTGGGTTGAAAAATGCCGCCCAAGGATCGACATCGACGATTTCCCCATTTTCAAACCGGAACCCAGCAGGTGTCCCTTCAAAAGCATGGACATTCGAAATCAAAACAGCCGAAGCCAATGCTCCGAATGCAACAAAAAATAAACTCACGATTCGGGCCCATGGCTTGATTTTTTCAGCAGCATACACATAGATTGACATGAACAGCGCTTCAACCATGAATGCATAAATCTCGATCTGGAATGGGAGCGCCATGACGCGTCCAATTACTTCCATGAACCCAGGCCATAATAGTGAAAGCTGCACACCCGCAATCGTACCGGTCGGAATCCCGACCCCAAGCAAAACCCCTAATGTTTTGGTCCAGCGTTTAGCCATGACGACATACTGTAAATCCTTAGTCCTTTGATACATCAATTCCGCTGCCAACATCATCATCGGCAACCCGACGCCGATCGTTGCAAATATGATATGTACAGCCATATTCGTCCCGAACATTGCGCGGGCCATTTGTATATGATCCATACTGTCTTCCTTTCTACCCTTTGTCTCTTGGTAGTATCTCCTCTGTAAAGGAAAATATTTAATAATATTCCACAAACTAATTTTTCATAGGGTTTTGCAGTAGGTAGGTATTTACTTAATGATGTTTTTGGATGATTGTTTAGAATATATTCTATCGAGGTTATTTTTGGTATATATTTTACGTGGAATTCACCAATGCACTAAAAAAATTTGTTACTAAGCATTTAGATGACAAATTATTGAAATCCTTCATAAATGGTAACCCAATAGGAATAAGATAGCGTAAATCCCATATAGAAAGTGTAACAAGAGAGGAGAAAAACACTTTGTCCCTTTTCAAAGATCCGCTATCACCAGATCAAATGCTGGCTGTTATCAGAAATGGCCTGGGGCCTTCTCAGATCCCCAAAAAAATCATTATCATTGGTGCCGGCATGTCTGGGTTGGTTGCAGCATCCCTTTTAAAACAAGCGGGGCACGATGTTACGATATTGGAAGCAACCGGGAGGGTCGGAGGGCGTGTTTTGACGATACGGGAGCCATTTTCAGAAGGTTCCTACCTTGAAGCCGGTGCCATGCGCATTCCGAATTATCATTATTTAGTTGCTGAATACATCAAGAAGTATGGTTTACGTGTCAACACTTTTGTGAATGCGACTCCTAATGATCCCATTTATGCCAATGGAATCAAGACGACCGCTGCCATATATCAGCAGAACCCGGATATACTGAGGTACCCTGTAGCTCCCCATGAAAGAGGTAAAACAGCTGAAGAATTACTTAACATGGCAATCAAGCCTGTGACTGACTTCATCATTCAAAATCCAAGCAGAAATTGGGAAATAGTCATTAAAGAGTTTGATAAATACTCCATGAGCTTCTTTTTGCAGTACAATCCAGTCGGAATCAGTCTATCAACAGGTGCGATTGAAAGCATCAAAGTCCTGATGGGTTTAGAAGGATTCCCGGAACTTTCTTTTCCGGCCATACTTAGGGAGCTTATGCCTCTCTTTAATCCAGACGTGAAATTTTTTTCAATCGAAGGAGGAAACGACCGGCTTCCTTATGCCTTTCTACCGGAATTGAAGGATAATTTAATCTTCAGATATGAAGTGACAAAGATCATCCAACATGATAATCAAGTTACCATCCATTCCAAACATACTCAAAGTCAAAACCCCTTAACGGTTACCGGTGATCTTGCCATCGTGACGATCCCTCTTCAATTGCTGCAATTTATAGATATAGAACCCCGGAATTCCTTTTCCCATAATAAATGGAAGGCAATAAGAGAACTCCATTATGCTGCTTCCACAAAAATTGGACTTCAATTCACTCATAGGTTTTGGGAAAAGGAAGGAATCTTCGGCGGTAAATTGACTACCGATCTACCCATTAGATTTTCTTATTACCCCAGCCAAACGAGCAACCAGCGTGAATCGGGTCTCATCTTAGCAAGTTATACATGGGAAGATGATGCCACTTTATGGGATATCCTACCGGAAAAAGATAGAATACAACACGCATTGAAAAACTTGGCAGTAATCCATGGTAATCAAGTATATGATCATTTTTTATCAGGAGCTTCTTATAGCTGGACATTGAATCAGTATTCCTACGGCGCTTTCTCCATGTTTAAGCCTGGTCAGGAAACGGACTTGTTTCCATACATCCCAACTCCTGAAGGAAGGGTCCACTTCGCTGGTGAGCATACATCAACCGTACCAGCATGGATTGAAGGAGCCATTCAATCCGGAATCAGGGTTGCACATGAAGTGACGAATCTGCCTAGAACTTTCGGTGGGCCTTGAATGGACCATTTCCTTGGCTATAAGTAACCTCATCAACAAAGAACACTTGACAAAAAAACCTTCCATTTGGAAGGTTTTTATTCTAATGTCCAATTGGCCATCTTCTTCCAGCGAAAGTAAGCATCGCCAGCATCGACAATTTATTAAGTCCCCTTAAAGTAGTCAAACTTCACTTTATCCCTCCTTTTGAACCAAAGTCTACGATCCTTATGTCCACTTCATAATTAATATCGGCTTTACTGAAAACTTCGTCCCATTTATTCTTATTTTTCTCCCAAAACTTTGGATGCTGATTTTCCACATACCGATACAAACCTGCTACCCCTGTTTTATAATCATGCTGTAATTTATATACGATTTTCTTTACATCCTTTTTCACTTCATCCTCGGCAATACGCTCAATCTCTTTTATATAGGCTTTTTCAAAAGAATCCTCCTTACCATACCAATCTTCCGAAAGTCTTGCTGTATACCCGACCTTAATATTGATCGTCAAATGATCACCGTTCAATTCCGTCGTGATTTTCCTCCTTGTCCTATTGATCACTTCAACACTTAAAGGCTCATCGTGTTGGACCGCTTCGATTACTCCACCCTTTACCTCTCCGTTCAGCCAATTTAATGCAGCAATATCTTCATCATTCATGACCCCGACCAACTTTGAATTGTTGATCACCCCTGCACCCTCCAAAATTAATTTTCCACCCCTAATATCAACGGCCTGAATGGCAAAGCTTCCATCTGACTGTAAATTTGAGGATGCTTTGCCCAGTGTTAAAGGCGGAAGTATCTTATTCGTTCTGTGCTCATTATCTTTCAATTCATAGATTACATTCGAAGGGATCTCCCCATCTTCGGATCGTCCCAATATTTCTTTCGTCGGTCTCTTCGTTAAATAAACATGACAGCTTCTCCTTGTATTATTATCGCGTATTGACTGATTAATGATCGCTTCCATCGGGATTTTCCTTAATACATCTTCATTAATGAGGATAATACGCTGATGATTGGTTAATACCGTATTGGTTATGAGTAAAGAATCCCTAATTGCTTCATGAAGTGTTTTGGCACTGACGGTAACATTTTTATATTTTAGTTGGGCCTGATTCTCCTGACCACTATTTCCTGGAGGCACCAGAATTTGCTGTGTTAACATGATTTCGTCATCCTTTTTGCCTTTATCGATCCCCACTCCCACCACAAGGGATAATTCTTCTATATTTTCACTGTCCCAACAGCCTGTAAGCAAAGGAATAAGCAAGATCAACCATAATCTTTTCATCCGCTTCTTCTACTCCTTTTCACTTGAACGATTATGAATGTAATAATTGGCAAGCCAATCAATATAACCGGAAAAAGATATCCAAGTAAATCACTCATTTTAAAAATGTCAATTATATCTTTAGGGATTTTGGCCAGAAAAAAAACGATAGGAACCAAAACAATGAGGTTCGTTGTATATGAATTGCTAAATATTTTCGTCATCCCTTCTGCTGCGAAGTAATAGTAAATCGCATGTGTTAAAAAAAACTGAAGAATCCAGGTGATTAAGAGAAATAACTCCATACGCTCTAAAAATATCCCTGTTACTTCAAAGGACTGAATAAAAGAAATGGTTGGCCAAGTAACTGCTTTGACTTCCGGGACAGTCAATGTAGCTACTACCAATATATATGTAATCACATACAAAATAAGCGGGATGAAAAACCCGATTAAAACGCCACTTCTTACTTTGTTTTGATTTTTAACGACGCCAAACAAAAAGATGAAAAGTTCAATTCCAAAAAAAGACAAAGTTCCGGAACCCATTCCTTTCATGATAGGGAGAAATCCTTTCGCAAGAACAGGCTGGAGGTTTTTTAATTCTACTACCCTCAGACTGAACAAATAAATGAGCAAGACGATGACGATTGTCAAAGGGAGAAAAAAGACACATGCCTTTGCTATGGCTTTTATTTTGCCTGTCAAAAGATGGACACTCGCTAAAATCATGGTAAGTATCACGATCTCAACCGGGGTTTCCTCCAACAAATAAAAGCGGACCATTTCACTCATCGCAAGAACTTCAAAGCTGGCCACGCCTATAAAGTACACCACCACGACCAACCCAATAAGTTTGGAGAGCCATTTTCCATAGGCCTCCTCCATGTATGTGTAATAGTTAGCGACCTTATGTTTTTTTAACAGAACAACCAATAAGCATATCAAAAGGGCAATAGCGATCCCATTTAAGATCAAGACGATCCATCCATCGCTCAATTGGATTTTTTCCGTTATCGTCCTTGGAAGCGTCAGCATTCCAATTCCTAACATGCTGCAAGAAATGATCACAGCCAATTCGCCACTAAGAATTTTGCCTTCGGATTGACCCAAGAGAATTCCTCCCCTTTTTCCGTTTCGGTAACCGTATGAAAGCATCCCTCCAGGTCTTTTTACCGATAAAATCCATTGGTTGAAAATAAGGTTCTTGGAAGCTCGTCAATTTTGACAAATGGCTGATAACGATGATAAAGAATAATGTAGTTCCGTATAAACCTAAAACGGCGGCAAAAATCATCGCCCCGAACCTTAATGCCCTGAACGCCAGTCCAAAGCTATATTGCGGGACCGTAAAAGAGGTAATCGTCGTGATCGAAACGATTATGACCATCAGGGAACTTACAATATTGGCTTGAACTGCCGCTTGTCCAATAATGACTCCGCCAACCAATCCAACCGTTTGACCAATGGGCGATGGGAGCCGAATACCTGCTTCGCGAAGCAGTTCAATCGTCAATTCCATGATGATAGCTTCAACAAACGGCGGAAATGGCACGTTCTCCCTTGTACCCGCGATCGTCATCGCCAGTTCTGACGGAAGCAATCCAGGGTTGAACGAAACCAAGGAGATATAAATCCCTGAAAGAAATACGGTAACAAATAAAGATAAATAGCGAAGTATACGTAAAAAAGAACCCGCTACCCACCTTTCATAATAATCATCCGGTGACTGCAGCAGCATCGTGATCGTCGTTGGTGCCATCAAAGCAAATGGCGATCCGTCAACCATGATGACCACCCTTCCCTCCTGCAATGCAGCCAATACTTTATCCGGACGCTCCGTATTTTGGATTTGCGGGAAAGGGGTTAACGCTGTATCTTCAATTAATTCCTCAAGCATCCCCGAGTCTTGAAGATCAGTAGCTTTCACTTCATTTATCCGTTTATTCACTTCTTTTAGCAAAGAATCGCTAGCTTTTCCTTCATAATAAATCAACGCAACTTCCCGTTTTTCCATCGTCCCGAACTTCTGTTGTTGGACGATAAGGTTGGGATGGTTCGAATATTGCCTTATCAAACCGATATTTTCTTGAAGACTTTCGATAAACCCAAGCTTCGGTCCCCTGACAACCCTCTCTGTTGAAGGTTCACCCAGTGTACGAACTTTTTCCTTTTCCAGATTCAAGACATAGCCATTTACAATTCCATCTAAAAATAAAAGCGTTTTCCCGTCAAAAATATGCTCTTTAGCTGTTTCATATGTTTCAACATCATCCTGTTCCCTGACTGAACAGATTTTGGAAATGACCAGCTGTTCGATAGAAACCCGATGCCTGGTTTCAACCTGGGCAGCCGATAGATCCAGGACAATCTCATTGAATGCACGATAATCCATCGTTCCATTGACAAATACGAATAAACCCGAAACTTCATAATCGGGAATGAATATCTGTTTAAATACTACATCATCCTGCATATCCAATTCAGATTTCAATTCTTCCTGCTTTTGATCCAATTTAATATGCAAGGGTTTACTTTTCATGGTGAACTCCTTTGGTTAAATAGGTTTTTATTTATTCAGTTTCCTCTATTTACAATTTTTTTATGCGACAGGAAATGAAGGTAGCTTTTACACCAATTTATTTAATGAATTTCCTTTCTGAAGCGAGCAACATTAACATCCAAAAGGGTTAATTTGTAATTAAATTGCAAATGCTAGGATAATAAGCTTTAGTGTAGAGGTGACAACATTGTTTAACCGCAGAACGTTCAAAAAAAAGCCCCATAAACCCAACGAAAAAAATGATGAATTAAATAACGTTTCAGAAGTAAGGGACCTATTCAATACCCTATCTTTATCCAATGATTTCATAAACCATCAAGGAACATATAATGGCATTGGCTATTGGGTCTCTTTTTATCGCTCGTTGATTGATGCACAGGTACTTCATGAAAGTGTTCTTTCCGTCATACCTACTCTGGAAACGATAAACTTGGAGCAAATTAAAGAAAACGTACCTATTGAAAACACACTGATCACCAGTACCAAGGTTGTAATCGAAAAAAGGATCATGAGAGGCGAAATTGCACTTCGGTTAGATGGAAATCTTGATGAATGCCTATTAATCAATGTTGCGGCCCAACAAGGAAGACAAGTTGAGAAACCTGAACTTGAATTTGGCATCATAAGTGCACAAGAAGCATTTGTCGAGGATCTTGATATCAATCTTAATTTAGTCAGAAAAAGGCTTCCTATCCCTGAATTGCAAGTAAATGAAATGACTGTGGGCTCTCTGTCTAAAACGAAAGTGGCCGTTTTATCGATAGAAGGGATCGTTGATCAGGAAAATGTTGATAATGTTATCCAAAGGATCAATGACGTAGAGTTTGATGAAATATTGGACGGGTCCTATCTGGCGCAAATGCTATATGATAATTCAAATACCTTGTTTCCCCTTTTCCTTAATACGGAAAGGCCTGATCGCATCGCAAGTGCCTTGGCTGAAGGCAAGGTAGCCCTGTTAGTCGATAGGTCGTCCTCTGTACTTATTACTCCAACCATTTTGTTGGAATACTTTATCACGATGGAAGATTATAATATGCCTTGGATTCCGGCATCGGCATTCCGTTTATTAAGGATATTCGCCGTCGCTTTTTCTATATTTGCCACTCCCATTTATGTAGCCGTGCTGACGTATCATTATGAACTGATTCCTAAAGATCTTTTGGAAACGATCGTAACTTCAAGGAACTTAATACCTTTTCTGCCTTTAATCGAAGCATTATTCCTGGAGATTTCCATTGAGTTATTACGGGAAGCGGCTGCCAGGCTGCCAATAAAGGTAGGTCAGACATTAGGTATCGTCGGCGGTATCGTTATCGGTCAAGCCGCTGTAGTAGCTGGTTTGACCAGTAATATCTTATTGATCATCGTTGCCCTCTCGGCATTGGCATCATTTGTTACTCCCATTTATAAAATGGGGAATGCCATTCGGCTGCTGCGGTTCCCCTTTTTAATCGGTGCCCAAATTTGGGGGCTGCTCGGCATTACCATATCAGCCGTGTTTTTGATGACCCACCTTATCAAATTAACGTCAATGGGACACCCGTACCTTGAACCGATATACCCATTTCGCATGCCAGATTGGAAAGACAGCTTTGTTCGGCTTCCTTTCAATCTTTTCAAATCACGTCCTGTAAATTTACGACCAGATGATAAATCCAGACAGCCTCAACCAAAAAAAGCAAGAATCAAAAAAAATGATTTTAATGAATGATCTAAATGAGGGTCCCATATGAACCAAGCTGGTGTTAATGAAAAGTATAAAGTGTCACCGTTCTATGCGTTTTTTTTAGTGCATTCCATGCAAACGGGAGTAGGCGTTTTAAGTTTTCAAAGAGTTTTAGCGAAGACAACGGGAACAGATGGCTGGATTTCGATCCTACTGGCCGGCCTGATCGTCCATATAATGATTTGGGTCATATATAAAATCTTCAGTATCGTTCCTGGTGATATCATTTCTGCAAATAATCAAGCATTCGGGAAATGGATGGGAAATTTCTTCAGCCTATTATTCATTCTTTACTTTTTTTTCCTCGGGATGACAGTCATGATTAGCTATATAAATGTCATACATGTATGGATGTTTGAAGAGGTACCATCTTGGGCTTTTTCAGTGGTCTTCCTAGTTTTGATTTATTATATTCATACGGGAGGATTCCGAACAATTACAGGTATTGCCTTTTTAAGCGTCCTTTTGACATACTGGCTTTTATTTGTCCTATTCTATGCCATGAAATACTCTGAATTCACCAATTTGCTTCCTGTTTTCCATCACACTCTATTGGACATATTGAAAGGAACCAGAGGTACTTCATTGACGCTGCTTGGTTTTGAAATGATCGTGATGTATTATCCGTTCATCAAAAATGCTAAAACTTCACAAAAATATGCCCATTGGGGGGCCTTAACGACAACCTTAATAACCGTATTCGTTTATTTGGTTTCACTTGTTTTTTATTCACAAAAACAGTTGGAACTGACTATATGGCCGACATTGTCAATGACCAGCGTTGTCGAATTGCCCTTTATCCAGCGATTTGAGTATATAGATGTTTCTTGGTGGGCCATCATTATCATACCCAACATGACCATCGCCTTGTGGTCAGCAAGCAGAGGTTTCAAGCGCTTGTTCAATGTTCAGCAAAAATATCCATTATGGGGGATGTCGATTATTATCCTGCTTACCAATATATTTATTTTTGATATCGATTCCCTCTATATATTGAATAAAATAATCGATCCATACGGCGTACTCTTTATTGCTTTATACTTGCCTCTTCTTTTGGCCATCATCTATATAAAGAAAATGAGGAAACGTATATGAGAAAATTATTTCTTGTTATCTTGGCTTTGCCCCTCCTTTGCAGCTGTGCCGAGCCAAGAGTGGTGGATGAAGTCAATATGTCCCAGGCCATTGGCTACGACATACTGAAGAATGATAATGTCGAAGGAATGTTCGTCATCCCTATCTTCCAGCAGGACATGATGGGTAAATATCAAATCTTAAGCGGAACATCGACGACAACAAGTGATGTCCAGGCTGTCGTTTCCAAAAAAGCGGATAAGCCGGTATTGCTTGGACAGACACGCATCATTTTATTCAGTGAGAAAATGGTTCGGGAAATCGGAATGACAGAACTGACCGATTATCTCTACCGTGAACCACAACTTGGAAACAGGGTCATTTTGGCCATCGTTGAAGGAAAGGTCAAGAATGTCATAAATTCGAAACCATCAAATACGAATGTGAATATTGGAATTTTTTTATCAGGTTTGATCAATCAACAAATTGAAACAGGTAATGGACCGGATACTAACCTCCATCTTTTTTTAAGAAACTCTCTAGAAGATGGCGGCGATTCGTTTCTTCCTTTATTTAAATTAATCAATAATGAAGTTTCGGTTTCTGGAGCCGCCCTATTTCATGAAAATAAGATGGTCAGCAAAGTCCCCACGGATGATATGTTCATCTTCAAAACATTAGTTCAACATCATAGGCGGGGAATATATAAATTCAAATTAAAAGACAAGAGAAAAAGCGATATTGTAGTGGAAAGTATCCGAAGCGGTTCAAGTTATGAGGTATCCAGCTCAGAGAGAAATCCCTCGATCACGATCAAGATTAAAATTAAAGGACAAATCAAGGAATCCATGCGAAGTGAAAACCTTACCAATAGAAAGATGATAAAAAAAATTGAAAAGGAAATGGAAGCTGATATAACCAAGCAAGCAAACCGTCTTATGAAAGATTTTCAGGAAAAATCCCTTGATCCGATTGGGCTGAAGGAAAAATATCACGCCAAAAATAAAAAATTGACCTATGAACATTGGAAAAAGATTTATCCGACAATGGACATTAATATAGAAACCAAAGTTAACATCATCCAAACCGGGGTCTCAGAATGATGAATTATCGATATGCCATTTAGAAATCTTCATCCGATTGGAAAAACTACATTCATATTAAATTGCTGGTGAACAGCTCAGTTATTTAACTGCATGGCTAGCAGATGCTTTTGAAACAGCAAGAATTGTGGTTAGCCGGATAAATGAATCTGATTATCTACCTATCGTCGTTACATAAATAACAGGAGCTGACTATATGAAAACACCTATGAAATCGATCATCACTGCCTTAGTATTAAGTATAAGTTTAATCGCAGGATACTCATTTGCTTCCGCAGGTAACGAACAAGATGAATTAAAATCGGATAAAGTGACCTTTTTTGGGTCCCCAACTTCTGCGATTTCCAGTTCAGTTGCTGTGCCTCAAAGTTATAACCGGTTATTGTTTAGCGGAACGGTAGCTCCTCTTTTAAACAAGGATGGGAAAACCACTTATGAGAGATATGGCAATACAGAAAAGCAGGCAATCGGAATCTTAGAGAAATTAAAAGCAGATTTGAAAACAAAAGGACTTTCCCTCGCTGATGTAACCTATCTGCGTGTGTATGTCGCGCCAGATCCAAACAAGGGAAGTACGCCAGACTATCAAGGTTGGTTCGATGCTTACGCTCTTTTCTTTAATACAAAAGAAAATCCAGTGAAAACAGCTCGTTCAACAGTAGGCGTTGAAAGTTTGGTTTCGCCGGATTTCCTAATTGAGATTGAAGCAGAAGTAGCCTATAAAAATAACAGCAAGTCAAATAAATAGAAGATAGATGTGTATGGTCATGAATCAACATATTGGTGTTCCAGCCACTCCGGAAAACCTTTGAATACCCAAAGAGACAGGAAATTATTCCTGTCTCTCATTTGTTTTAATCAATCATGAAAATTCGTTCCATCCGTCACTTCTTTGACAATGCCTGCATTGATGACGAAGTCGCCGAAATGCTCTCCTTGCTGACGGTCTTTTGCATAACGGGAAAGAAGTACACGCAACTCTTTTAATATCTCTTCTTCACCGATGTTTTCACGGTACATTTTACTTAATCGGCTTCCGTCGAATGCCGCACCGAGATACATATTATATTTACCAGGTGCCTTACCGATAAAACCAATTTCACCGAGTGCATGCCGGGCACAGCCATTCGGGCAACCAGTCATACGTATCGTGATTTCTTCATTCCTCAGGCCGTTTTCATCAACGATGGCCTCGATTTTATCAATCAGAACCGGCAAATAACGCTCTGCTTCGGCCATTGCCAACCCGCATGTCGGAAGCGCCACGCATGCAATCGAGCTGCGTCTGAGCGCCGAATGATGTGCACCATCCGTCAAACCGTATGTTTCAAGCAATTCTATGATTTTTTTCTTTTTCTGGCTTGACACATCTGCAATGATCAGGTTTTGATTGGCAGTCAATCGGAAATCACCCGTATGGATCTTTGCGATTTCGCGCAAACCGGTCATCAGCTTGTAATCATTGATATCGGCAATTCGGCCACCCTCGACAAATAGTGTAAAATGCCATTTACCCTGCATGCCTTTTACCCATCCATAGCGGTCGCCATTATTATCAAAATGGTAAGTTCTTGCTTCCCCTAGCTTCCATCCTAGACGATTTTCCAGTTCAGCTTTTACCGGTTCGAGCCCAAGCCTGTCAACCGTATACTTGAACCGGGCATTTTTCCGTACGGATCGGTTTCCGTAATCACGCTGAATCGTAATGATTTTTTCAGCCACATCCAGTATTTTGTCTGGCTGGCAAAAGCCGATTACCTTGGCTAGTTGAGGATATGTCGCCTTGTCACCGTGGGTCATTCCCATACCGCCGCCGATCGCCACATTAAAACCAACAAGTTTTCCATTTTCAACAATTGCTATGAAGCCAAGATCTTGGGAGTAGACATCAATGTCATTGGATGGCGGGACCGCAATGCCTATTTTAAACTTCCTTGGCAAATAAAGCTTTCCGTACATTGGTTCGACTTCCTCCAATTCCGGAGTAGCGACAACTTTTTCTTCATCCAGCCAGATTTCATGGTACGCCCTTGTACGCGGCAATAGATAATCACTCAATTTTTTCGACCATTCATATACTTCGGAATGGATTTCGGATTGAAATGGAATCGAATTGCACATTACGTTTCGGTTTACATCCCCGCATGCAGCGATTGTATCCAACATGGAAGCATGGATTTCCTGAATGGTTTTTTTCATATTCCATTTTAAAATACCATGCATTTGAAACGTCTGCCTTGTTGTCAATTTCAAGGTTCCGTTACCGTATTTCTGGGCAAGGTCATCCATAACAAGCCATTGAGAAGGCTGTGCAACCCCGCCGGCCATGCGGACACGCAACATAAATTGATAGGCAGGCTCCAGTTTTTGTTTTTGACGCTCATTACGTAGATCCCGATCATCCTGCAAATAGCTGCCGTGGTGTTTCATCAGTCGATTGTCATCATCCGGAATACCGGCGCTAATCCGATCCTGCATCACTTCTCCAAGTGTACCTCGCAAATAATCGCTTCTTTCTTTAATTTGCTCAACATCACTTGGCGGGCCTGCTGGTGCTTTCAATAGTGGGTTCACCATGTTGTTATCTCCTTTTCTTCCAAATTTCAATACACATCACGTTGATAGCGTTTATTCTGTTGCATATCTTCAAGATAAGCTTGCGCATCAGCATGGCTCATATTGCCTTCTTTTTCAATGATCTCAATAAGCGTATTATGGACATCATGTGCCATGTTTTTCTCGTCACCGCAAATGTATACAGCTGCCCCTTTTTGAAGCCATTCGTATAATTCCGCGCTTTGCTCGCGCATCCGGTCTTGAACATACACTTTTTCATCCGTATCGCGGGAAAAGGCCACATCCATTTTCGTAAGTACACCTGTTTTCAACCACTTTTGCCATTCAGTTTGATATAGGAAATCCGTCACGAAATGCTGATCGCCGAAAAAGAGCCACGTTTTCCCTTTCGCTTCCGATTCTTCGCGATCCTGGATAAAGGATCTAAACGGGGCAATGCCCGTTCCCGGTCCAACCATGATAATTGGCGTGTCTGGGTTCTTTGGCTGCTTAAAGTTCTGGTTATGCTGAATGTAAATGGGCAGCAAGTCCCCTGGCTGTAATCTGTCCGCACATAAAATCGAGCAGACCCCTTTTCTTTCCCGACCATGACTTTCATACCGGACAGCTCCGATTGTCAAATGCACTTCGTCCGGATAGGCGGATAAGCTACTCGCAATCGAATACAGACGGGCTGGCATTTTCCGAAGGATCGATACAAACTCTTGCGCCGATTCACCCCATGAACCAAAATCACGGACAAAATCAAGCAAATCACGGCCTTCTCGATATTCTTTCAACCCTTCTTCATTACCAGGCTTTAAAAGCTCCTTTAAATCCTCGTTACCAGAAAGCTGTGCCGCTTGTTCAATGAGCGATTTGGTCAATACCGTTATTTCAAAGTCGGAGATGAGCGATTCCCTAAGCTGACGAAGTTCCCCCTGCTTATTGACCTTCACGGTTTCTTCAGGATCCCAATCCAGTTCCATAAGAAGCATATCCACTAAATCCGAATCGTTTTTCGGATAAATGCCAAGGCTGTCACCAGGTTCGAATGTAAGGCCTGAGCCCTCAAGAGATAACTCAAGATGATGAGTTTCTTTATTGGAGCCACGGCCGTTCAAATTTATATTTTCCAACACTTCCGCTTTAATCGGATTTGTTCTCGAATAAGAAGTTTGTTCACCTACAGAAGCTTTTGCTGCGGGAACTGCAGCAGCAGAACCGACTTGCCCTTCACTTAAACTGGAAATGACTCCTTCCAGCCATTCGGAAGCAGGCTCATCATAATCAAGGTCACAGTCCATTCGCGGAAATAACCGTGTCCCCCCAAGTTCCTCCAAGCGTTTATCGAATTGTTTTCCCGTTTCACAGAAAAACTCATATGAGCTGTCCCCAAGCGCCAATACCGAATAGCGGAGACCCTCAAGGCTTGGTGCCCTCCTGCCATGAAGGTACTCATGGAAAGACAATGTATTATCCGGCGGATCACCTTCTCCATGCGTGCTAACGGCAATCAGAAGATTTTCGATTTTTTTCAAATTGTTGACTTTAAAGTCACTCATGGAAGAAATGGTAACCTGAAAGCCATTACCCTCAAGCTTACTCGCCGCATTTTCTGCCAGCCCTTGAGCATTGCCCGTCTGTGAACCATACAGGATGGTCACTTCTTTTGATATTGTCTTCCCGCCGCCTTGAGCTTCCAATACCGGGGCGTCGGCTGAACTTGAGTTCGAAACTGACAAAGATGCAGTCAGATAACCGCTCAACCAAATTTTTTGTGTTTCGGTCAAGCTTGGCAGCAGGCTGTTAAGGAGTTCTGCTTGCTCTTGATTAAAGGGACTGTTACTTACCTGAAGTTGCACGATTTCCACCTCACAAAGGAATATTAACTTATCTTAGTTGATTATTATGTATAACGAGTGGGTTTAAAAATTTTATTTCGATCCATAAATTAATTAACTCGTTTACTCCTATAGACCAAGTCGGTTTTAACTGCAAAAAAAATGAAAAATACAGTTATATAGGTTCATAGCACGCAACAAAGGACAATAGCTTTCCCAGCCTATACTCTTCCTAAAATAAGTTTCTCATTAAAACTTTACTGGAAGGTACATCATTAGTAAAATATATATAATTTATTATAACTATTAAGAATATTAATAATAAGGAGAAATTTCTATGTACTATGATGCTTTAAAAACATTTGTGACCCTTGTGGAAGTCAAGAATTTTACAAAAACAGCAGAAATTCTTCTTATGTCGCAACCAAGTGTTAGTTTACATATTAAAAAATTAGAAGAAGAGTTCCAAACCAAATTATTCCTCCGTTCTCCTAAATTTTTGAAAGTCACCTTAACGGGAGAAATTCTTTACGACCGGGCGAAGCAAATGATTACAATCTATGAACAGACCAGACAAGACATACAGGAACACGATAGGTCCATCAAGGGCGAATTAAAGATAGGTGCAAGTTTTACAATAGGAGAGTATATCCTTCCTTCTTTACTCATCGACCTTCAAGAGGAATATCCTGAACTTGAACTTCAAGTGGTAATTGGGAACACGGAAGAAATCGTTCAAGCCGTTCGGCTATACAAAGTGGATATTGGTTTAATCGAAGGTCAAACGAACGAAAAAGAGCTTTCTGTTCACCCATTCATGCAAGATGAGCTATTCATTGTGTCTTCTAACAATCATGGACTTGCTAATAAAGACGATGTGGAGATTACTGATTTACATGACCAAGCATGGGTAACGAGGGAAGTTGGATCTGGTACAAGAGAATACCTTAATCATGTCATACGTTCAAATGGTTTGAAAATTAAATCGATACTCACGATAAGCAGCAATCAAGGAATTAAAGAAACACTTATAAAAAACGGATCAGGGCTGGCCCTGCTTTCCCGAAGTGTCATTGAAAGGGATGTACAAAATAAAATCCTTTCTATCATTCAGGTAAAAGATGAATCCTTTAACAGGACACTTTCTTACGTCTATTCCCCCATTATGAAAGATAAAAAAAATGTAAAGACTTTTATAACTGAATTAAACAAAAAGTGGCCCATGAAAGCAAAGCCGATAGGATGATCATTGCAAAGAAAGCTATTCCAAAGATGGAGTTACTAACACATGTTTTTTGATCTAATTTGTGATTTTATTAAACAATCATAAGCCTGATGACCGGGAACATCGGCTTTATTATACTTAATAAGAAGTCTCAGTAAATCCAAACTTGTCATTCTCATGTACATTAACTTATAAACAATTGGGTATACGAATAAATAGAAGATTGTATAGATAAAAAATAATATGGGAGCGGGTTTTATGAATATTGAGATTAAAGAAGCAGCGATTGAACAACTATTAAAAGTGAATTATAAGGAGAATGAAGGTATTCGTATCGAAGCCATTTATGTTGGGAGCTGTTCAATTTATGTGGAACATGAATTGAAAATTGATAATAAGAACGAAGATGATGAGAGATTTATAATTGCTGGAGTCCCCATATTAATTTCAAGTGAGTCTAAAAAGCATCTTCCGGATAAAGTCTTCCTCAATTACAGTGACGGACTTGGATATAAATTATATTCAGACGATGAAACATTGAGGTATAATCTCCAATTGAAGAGAGTGAATTAAAAAAATGAATATAGTAAAAAGCCCTTCTGTTTCAGTAGGGCTTTTTTTGGTCATACTTAGAGAATTTTTTATCGGCATTTACCTAGAGGGATTTTATTTCCCATAGGATAGCACTGCACTAACTGCTCCATTACCAGGAAAATGCTTTAACAAGTACTTTTATCTATTCTATTAATTGTTTCACTGTTATTTTACAAATTAATACTGACCGAAAGTTTAAAGAATGATTGTTATTATTCTTCCACTCTTCTGGACTCGAGGTGCCGCTCCAGCTTCCTTTTTACCCGCTGAAGTGCATTATCGATCGTCTTTTTTTGAACATTCAGTTCCTTTGATATTTCTAAATAAGTTTTTCCTTCCAGGTACAAGTCCACAACACTGCTTTCCAACTCACTAAGGACTTCGGTTAAAATTAGCTCAATATCACAAATTTCTTCTGATTTTATTAAGATCGTGACTGGGTCATTTTGTCTCTGTTCAGGGATTAGATCAATTAGACCCTGTTCCGACTCCCCTTGATGGATAGGCATATACAATGAAACATAATTATTTAAGGGAGAATGCTTTTGGCGAATAGCCGCTTTAACGGCCGTTATGATTTGTCTTGTAATGCACAGTTCCGCAAATGATCTGAAAGACGCCTTTTTGCAATTTTTGTAGTCTCGAATGGCCTTATATAGCCCAATCATCCCTTCCTGAAAGACGTCTTCCTTATCTCCACCCGTTAAAAAATACTTCAATGCATTTGATTGAACGACACATCTGTATTTATTGATTAAAAAGTCCAGTGCATCCTCATCACCATTATGGATTTTCCCTACCAACATTGCATCTTCCATATGAGTATAGTTTTCCATACGTTTCTTCTCGATGATTACACTCATTTATTTTCCTCCACTCACTTAATTGAGCCCCGATATAAAGAACGCATTATTACTTCAATGTATTAAAGTGCATTCAATATTATAATATCTCAGAAATGACGATAATGATATTCGCAAATAACGACATTTTTCAACAAAATCCAGATATTTATAACTAGAAACTTTCAGTCAGCTTTAATTGATTGGGTAAAGATTTCGTCATTATAGTCGTTTTGTTTAACTCCTTTATCATTGACGGATATAGTTGTACCGGTGGTTGTGGTAATTATGGTGGGGGTTCAGCATATGGCGGCTTACAAATAGCATGATTATAATAATAATCTTAAAGTACTATTCTGCACTAATGATTTAATAGAGCCTAATCAAAAGGAGATGAAAGAATCTATCCTACCTTCATTAGCTTTAGATGGAAAAATAAGGGTTTCATTTAAAACATCGTCTCTAAATTAGCTGATTTCATTTAAACCCTTCTTTCGCAAAATAAAAAAGCACCCTTCAAAGGATGCTAAAACATATTATTAACTCAGTCATAAAATGGAGTACTGGATTTAATTATTCGCCAATGTCCCGGTATGTAGAAGATCCTAACTTAAGCATTCATAAGTCCTTAAAGCGGTGGATTTTCCACTCCTAAATGAATCCAATCTTCTTTTGGCGGTCCATAAACCCCAGAAGGTTTAATTCCTGCTTGACGCATCAGAACCGTAACTTGTCCGCGATGATGAACAATATGCTTGATTAGCCCCATAAGGATGGAAGCATTTGTTTCCTGTCTTCCGAACGCTTCTTGTATTTGTCCCAGGGATTCGTCTGTCCATTGTTGTTCAATAATTTTGGCTGCATGAGAACTTACATTTTTAAAAGTGATGGCAATTTCGCGGGCTGAAGATGGAACATTTTCCGAACTTTCTATCCGGTCTATCTTTAACCCGAAATGAGCTAGATAATCTGGAATGTTCGTCGTGAAATGCCACACAATCCTTCCTAAAGTGCGACCTTCAGGATAAACTTGTTGTTCTAAGGATTTATCAGTCAAACTATCCAAGACATTTTGAGTGAGTATGGCTTCTTTATTCCATTCTTTAATAAAATCTGAAATTGAAATATACATATAATACCTCCCCTATTTCGATTGATAATTACTTAAAGTACATTATAAAACATATGTTCCCTCATTACAAATTCCTCATTAAACATGCAATAAATAATATCCATTCTAATTGGAAAACCATTGCTTTTGCTTTGTACTGGCCGCCTGGAAGTTTCGGTTACAAGTTTCCAAGAAAAACTGTTGAACTGTACTACCTCTTCTGCATTTTAATCCTTTAAGTCCAAAAAAGTATACTCATTTCAAGAGCTGAAATGGTTAACCCTGTTTAAATCGAATACTTGACGTCTAAGTTTGTGACTGCAATTTTATGAATGCGGTACTCTACAAATATTCCTGCCACTAGCTATACACAACAGGAATCGCTACTTTATAATAGGGGGAAATCATGTTATTAATATATATAAATTAATATATATAAATTCAGTATTGGTTAGGAGAAAAGCCATGCAAAATAAGCTTAGTATAGGAGAAATGGCGAAGTTGCGAGGTGTAACCGTAGATACGTTGCGCCATTACGATAAAATTGGATTGCTAAAGCCTTTTCATATTGACCCCGAAACTGGCTATCGTTATTACTCCATTTCCCAGTATGAGGTTCTCGGAACGATCAAAGAGTTAAGGAGCATCGGGTTTTCCTTAGAAGAAATCAAGCAGTTTCTTACGGATCGCAATGTCAAAAAGTCGGTTCAATCACTTCAAAAATCAATGGCTAATATACAGGAAGAAATTAAGAAATTGCAAGGTATCCATAATATTTTGATGACACGATTATACAATATTGAACATTTCACAAACAGTTACAGCAATTCGGATATCGTGATAAAACAATTTGAAGAACGGGAATACATCCAGCTAGACAGATCGGTAAGTTGGGCGGATACAGAAAATCTTTATTTTGGATATTTGGAGCTCGAAAACAAGATTGGTGGAATCATCCCTGCTTTGGCCAGCAATAAATTTGGAGATTTCATCAAGAAAGAGTATTTTGATGAAATTCGTCAATCATCTGACTTTTCCGCTAACCTAAGTGACTATCAATCTCAATCATTCATTCTTGTTCAGGGTGAGGAGTCAGAGCAACCAACCCAAAAAATTGAAAATGGGCTATTTTTATGTTCCTATTATGGAGGACTCACAAGGGAGAAAATGCTAACCCAGCTAAAAAAGCAACTCCATTATTGCGATACTCATGACTATATTATTACCGGTGACGCCTTTCGAATTATGCAGGTTGACGTTTCTCTGACCGATCAATATGATGAAGCTTATTATGAAATACAAATTCCGATTCAAGAAAAAGTAACAAGTGAACAGCCTTCGAAATGAAAGTATTATCATTTCGAAGGCTGTTTTTTTGTATCGAAGCTATTTACTCTCGTGTTAGACGAGACTTTATAATGGATTTATACATATTGAATGGAGTGATGCATTCCTAAATGAAAACAGCAAACTTTTATTTTGAAAAATCATTTTGTTCTAAGGAGTGATACCTTTTATTAAAAAGTGTGAAATCAAAAAGACAAGGCCATGTTGTTCCTTGCATTATGCTACTCTTCTTTACCAACTCCTCTGTGCGGCCGATTGGAGGACAGGCAATTATGAAAAAATGGTTAAAAGCATTCAGTCAGAGCTCAAGTTGTATCCGTTCACAAGTAGTTACTATTTATATTGGTTATCCTTAAATGAATCCAGACAAATAACCTTTCCATTGACTGAATTTACGGAATTTTAAATTAAATAATCCGAATAATCCGCTTATTCACTAAGTGCACATTAATGAATGTGTACGATCGTTAGTAAAAAATTCACAAGGAGGATTGATTAATGGAAAATACGAATTCACCAACTCTTAAACGTACTCTTACTTTGAAGTATGTCGTCTTTTTCGGATTGGCATTCATGGCTCCAAAAACGTTTTTCTCAACATATGGGGTTGCTGTAGACAGCACCAGCGGGATGATGCCAACGGCTTATGCCATTGCTTTAGTTGTCATGTTATTTACAGCTTATAGCTATGCCCAATTAGTGAAAGCGTTCCCAAAAGCAGGAGCAGCATATACGTTTACGCAAAAATCTATAAGTCCACATATAGGGTTTATCGTTGGTTGGACAATCATCATTGATTATATATTTAGCCCGATGATCAGCGCCCTAATCGTCGGAATTTCATTGAAAGCTTATTTTCCATCCATTCCGATGTTTGTTTGGATTATTTTATTTATTGTGATTATTACTGCTGTCAACATCCTTGGCATTAAATTAGCAGCGAAACTTAATACGTATATGCTTTTCTTACAATTTTTATTGTTTGCACTATTTTTTATTTTGTCCATTAAAGGTCTTCTTGAAGGAAAAGGAACAGGGACATTATTTTCCACCGTTCCCTTTTATGATCCTGAAATTAGTGCACCGGCTCTCCTATCTGTTATCCCAATTCTATGTTTTAGCTTTTTAGGCTTTGATGCAGTAACTACTCTGTCAGAGGAGACGAAGGATCCTACGAGAACTTTGCCAAAAGCGATCTATTTCATAACGATGATTGGCGGATTTTTATTTATCACAAGTTCTTATTTTGCACAACTAATTTTTCCAGAGTTCCATTCTTTCACTAACCCTGAATCCGCCTATTTAGAGATCGCGATGTATATAGGCGGAAACATTTTTGTGAGCTTCTTTGTAGCTGTGGGGCTAACTTCCACCACTGCTTCAGCCGTTGCATCGGGAACGAGCGCCTCTCGTATTTTGTATGCGATGGGAAGGGAAAATGTATTGCCGAAAAAAATCTTTGGCTATCTATCACCGAAATACCGGACACCTGTGTTCAATATTTTACTCATTGGCGGGATTGCATTAAGCGCTCTTTTCTTAAATCTAACGACAGCTGTATCACTTATTAGTTTTGGTGCGTTATTCGCCTTTTTCTTTGTGAATCTTTCAGTTGTTTCTTACTATTTTTTTCAAAAGAAACAGAGATCTTTTAAAGGAACGATTCAATATTTGATTATCCCGCTTATTGGAGCAGCACTAATTGGATTGTTTTTCATAAATCTAGATAAACATTCACTAATACTAGGTGGAACTTGGCTTCTTATCGGATTTATTTATCTATTAAACTTAACGAAAATGTTTAGGCAGCCGCCTCCTGAGCTTGCCTTTGAGGAAGCTTAATAATAGAGCTATAAAAGAAGGGAATGATTGATGATGAGTCAACAAGTAGCTGACGTAATTATATCAAGTAATACTGTATTTACTGGTCTTTCCGACCAACCTGAACCCGCCTCCATTGCAATTAAGGACAACAAAATTGTTGCGATTGGTACTGAGGAAGAAATTAAACACTGCGCAGGTGAGCACACGAAAATCTATCAGTTTAAAGACCAATTAATTATGCCGGGATTCCATGATTTCCACCTTCATATCATGCAAGGTGCCGTTGCCCTCAATAGTGTCAATCTGTTCGCCGCTCGCTCAGAAGATGAAGCGCTGGAAATGATTGGCGAATTCGCCGAATCAAAACCGGAAAATCAATGGGTAATCGGATTTACTTGGGATGCAGGTTATTGGGATACACAACAATTACCGACTCGCCATTCATTGGATCATATTCTTCCAGACCGTCCGGCACTCATGTTTCACGCTGAAGGCCATTATGCATGGGTGAATACGAAAGCTTTGGAGATTGCTAATATTACTCGTCATTCGGAAAATCCTTTCTATGGCATTATAGGAAAAGATGAAAATGGCGAACCCAATGGTATTTTATATGAAAAAGCAATGGATGCGGTTATCCGCCATGCCTTTAATTTTTCAAATTCACAAAAAAATGAAATCTTCTCTAATTTCTTGGCACACGCAGCAAGCTTAGGGGTGACTTCTGTCAATGACTTACATGGTTTAAAAACAATAGAATCACTAGATGTTTTCAAAGAATTCGAAGACAACGGTAAATTAACAACGCGTATTCATTTATGGCCTGCATTAAATGGCGATCTTGGGCACTCCAAACAATTGCGAGAGACATATCTATCGGATAAGCTCCGTGTGTCGGGACTTAAACAATTTATCGATGGTGTCATTACCGCCCGTACAGCTTATCTACTCGAGCCTTATGCGGATCAACCAGAAACACGCGGTGAGACGTCTTTCCCTCCTGAAACGATCAAAAAATGGGTCGTTGATGCAGATAAAGAGGGCTTCAGCATTCGTTTTCATGCGATTGGAGATGGAGCAATCCGTCTTGCCTTAGATGCCTATGAGGAAGCGCAAAAGACAAATGGTAAACGAGATTCACGACATTCCGTCGAACACATTGAAGTTATTCATCCAGATGATATTCATCGTTTTAGTGAGCTGGGTGTTACGGTCTCAATGCAGCCAGATCACTTAGCGATGTCTGAAAGAGGTGTTTACACCGAACAAGTTGGTGCTGAACGAGAAAAGTATGTCTTCTCGATTAATACTTTACAAAAAAACGGTGCGAAACTGGCTTTTGGAACGGACTTCCCAATTGATATTTTGAATCCGCTCCTCCAAATTTATCGTGCAGTAACGAGAATCGACAGCAGCGGAAAAACGGTATGGCATCCACATGAGTGCATCACACTTGCCGAAGCATTGAAAGCTTATACCAGTGGCCCAGCCTACGGTACATTTAGAGAGCAGGAATTAGGGACATTGGAAGCAGGTAAACTTGCTGATATTATCGTCTTGGAACGAAATCTCTTTGAAGTGCTTGTGGAAGAAATACCAGATATAAAGGTACTGTTAACAATGGTTGACGGTCAAGTAGTTTATGATTATGCCGGGTCTTTAGTAAGATAAGTAAACGATTCGGAATAAGAGGATCAACTAGCGGATGTACATCTTTGTCATCAAACGTTTACTTAATATGCAACTTATTATTTTTAGAAATTCAATACGAAAATAGACCATTCTATGGAAAATAAAAACTATAGAAAAGTTGGGCATGGAGATCGGTCTGCTTTGCAGAATCAGTATGGCATTGGAATAAAGAATGACTATGATGGCCATTTAAATAGGGGGACTGATATATGAATAATTCAAACTCACCAACTCTTAAACGCTCACTTCCATTAAAATATGTTGTGTTTTTTGGTTTGGCCTTTATGGCCCCAACTACTTTGTTTTCAACATACGGAGTTGCTGTTCATAGCACGAACGGGATGATCACTACTGCTTATATCGTTGCCTTTATCGTTATGCTATTTACAGCCTACAGCTATGCGCAAATGGTCAAAGCCTTTCCAAATGCGGGTGCAGCCTATACGTTTACGCAAAAATCCCTAAGTCCTCACATTGGTTTTCTCGTAGGTTGGACCATTATACTGGATTATATGTTCAGTCCAATGATCAGTGCTCTATTGTTAGGAATTGCAATGAAAGCCTATTTCCCTTTAATTCCTATGTACGTCTGGATTATTCTCTTTATCGTCACGGTTACGATTATAAATATTCTCGGTATTAAGGTAGCGGCTAAGCTTAATATGGGGCTTCTATTCTTGCAATTCGGAACACTTGCGTTGTTCATCATTTTTTCAATAAAGGGGCTTTTAAATGGTCAAGGTGCAGGAACGCTTTTTTCGACCCTCCCGTTTATTGATTCAAATATAAATATGCCGGGCTTCCTATCCATCATCCCTATTTTATGCTTTTCCTTTTTAGGATTTGATGCAGTAACAACTCTTTCTGAAGAAACGAAAAACCCGCGAAAATCCATACCTAGGGCCATTTATCTTGTAACAATCATTGGTGGATTATATTATTTTATCGGTTCGTACTTTTTACAGCTTGTCTGGCCTGACTACCAATCATTTAAAGCCCCGGAAGCTGCCTATATGGAAATTGCAATGTATATCGGGGGTAACTTTTTGATAAGTTATATGCTCGCTGAAGGAATCATGTCAAGTTTTTCATCAGCTATTGCGTCAGGAACAAGTGCTTCACGTATTTTATTTGCAATGGGACGTGAACGTGTACTTCCTGCCAAAATATTTGGATATCTTTCTCCTAAATATCGTACACCTGTCTTCAACATATTAATTATAGGAGGCGTTGCTCTAAGCGCACTTTTCTTAAGCCTTACAACTGCCGTATCTCTTATAAATTTTGGTGCATTATTCGCTTTTACTTTCGTTAATATTTCGGTTATCGCTCACTATTATTTCCGAAAAAAGCAGCGTTCCTTAATGGGGACCATTCGGTACCTTATCATTCCGTTAATTGGTGCTTCTCTTACAGGTTTCTTTTGGATAAAGTTAGACATCTATTCGTTAATACTGGGAGGAACTTGGTTTGCGATCGGATTTGTGTACCTTCTTAACCTTACAAAAATGTTTAGACAGCCGCCTCCTGAGCTTGCCATTGAACAAGCTTAATAATAGAAGCCATTCTATAGAATTGAAAGGAATGATAGATAATGAATCAACAACTAGCTGATGTAATTATTTCAAGTAATGCTGTATTTACAGGACTTTCTGATCAACCGGAGCCCGCCTCGATTGCGATTAAGGACAATAAAATTATTGCGGTTGGTTCTGAAGAGGAGGTTAAACCTTATTCAGGCGAGAATACCAAAATCCATCAATTTAATGACCAATTAATTCTACCGGGTTTTCATGATTTCCATCTTCACATGATGGATGGGGCTGTTTCGATGAATAGTGCCAATTTATTCCCAGCCCGTTCAGAAGAAGAAGCGTTGGAAATGATTCGTGAATTTGCCGAATCGCGCCCGCAAGATCCTTGGTTAATCGGCGCTTCATGGGATGCAGGATATTGGGATACGCAGCAATTACCGAATCGGTCTTCATTGGACCGCATTCTCCCCGACCGTCCGGTGCTTATGTTTCACGCCGAAGGTCATTACGCATGGGTAAATTCAAAGGCACTTGAAATCGCTAATATTACCCGTCATACGGAAAACCCTTCGTATGGAATGATTGGAAAAGACGAAAATGGGGAACCTAATGGTCTTTTATACGAAAAAGCAATGGAAGCGGTTATCCTCCATGCCTATGATTTTACAAAAGAACAAAAGAGAGAACTTTTCACGAATTTCCTCACTCATGCGGCTGGTTTAGGAGTAACATCCGTCCACGACTTATTCGCAATAGAAGCATTGGAAATGCTTAATGATTATGATGTTTTCAAAGAATTTGAAGACAATGGAGATTTAACTGCCCGTATTCATTTATGGCCAGCTTTAAATGGCAATCTTGAACGTGTCAAAAAATTACGAGATACGTATCAATCGGACAAACTTCGTGTGTCAGGACTTAAACAATTTATCGATGGCGTCATTACAGCCCGTACCGCTTATTTACTTGAACCTTATGCTGATCAACCGAATACACGAGGTGAATCATCGTTCCCTCCTGAAACAATCAAAAAATGGGTCGTTGATGCTGATAAAGAAGGCTTCAGCATTCGTTTTCATGCAATTGGCGACGGAGCGATTCGCCTTGCTTTAGATGCCTATGAGGAAGCGCAAAAGACAAACGGTAAACGAGATTCGCGTCATTCTGTTGAACACATTGAAGTGATCCACCCTGATGATATTCATCGTTTCAAAGAGCTAGGCGTGACCGCTTCAATGCAGCCGGATCACTTTGCGATGTCTGAAAGAGGTGTTTATACCGAGCGGATTGGTACAGAACGAGAAAAGTATGTTTTCTCGATTAATACACTGCAAGAAGCCGGAGCGAAATTGGCATTCGGAACGGACTTCCCAATCGATACCCTTGATCCGCTTCTGCAAATCTATCGGGCAGTAACGAGAATCGACAGCAGCGGAAAAACGGTATGGCATCCACATGAGCGCATCACACTTGCCGAAGCATTGAAAGCTTATACAGCCGGATCAGCTTATGGTTCCTTTAGGGAGAAGGAATTGGGAACATTAGAAGTAGGAAAACTTGCTGATATCGTAGTATTAGAACGAAATCTCTTTGAAATACCAGTAGAAGAAATTCCCAATACAAAGGTACAGCTAACGATCGTTGATGGAAAAGTTGTTTTTGATCATACGACATCTTTAATCGAAAAGTACCATTAAAGGAGGATTCTACAACTGTAGAATCCTCTCAGACTGTAGACAAACTCCAAATCGAGTTTGTCCTTTTTTATGACTAGTACAATTTGGACGTTGATTGGAACGTAGGGCACTCGCTTTCCGCGGGCGGTCGGGGAGCCTCCTCGGCTTTCGCCTGTGGGGTCTTCCCCTAGACACGCTTTTCCCGCAGGAGTCTCGTACACCCGCTCCAATCAACTTTGACTTACCTTTTAGATAGAACACTTTTCCCTACAGTCTTTTTTGTTTTAGGCTATTTTCACATACTTTGTTGCTATTTACCAGGTAGTGAGTTGTGGTTGATTTCCCCTCCAAATGCTCGCTTTCCGCGGGGCGGGCGGTGAGCCTCCTCGGCGTAAACGCCTGTGGGGTCTCACCTGTCCCGCTGCTCCCGCAGGAGTCTCGCACTTCCGCTCCAATCAACCTTTAATAGTTTCGTTTTAAAAACATCAATCTTTACGAAAAGAGCCTTGTTTTAAAATAGATCTATTAAAAAATTTGAGGGGATGAGGATGCTTTCGGAACATCATTCTATTCAACGAGATCAACTTGAAATGATTACTTTAGACCAGCTGGTGCCGGCGAACCAGTTGGTTCGTAAAATCTCAATTAAAGAGAGACGTATTGGCGTATAGCGATGAAGCACCGCCAGAGTGAACAAATAGAATGTTATCCTCCGGCTTAAAGGTGCCTTTTTGTATTAAATCGATGAGTCCCGCTGCCGCTTTCCCCGTATATACCGGATCCAGCAATATCCCTTCCGTTCTTGCCATTAGCTTGACTGCTTCCACCATTTCAGGTGTAGGCAAAGCATAACCCGGGCCGACATACTCATCAAAACACGTAACAGCCTCACGAGGAATTGAATTCGGAATGCCGATATGTGTTAAAGTTTCCTTAACAAGCTGAAAAACTTTCTCTTCTTGTTCAGCTTTCCCTCTGCTTACGTTTATTCCAATTACCGATACTCCACTGTGATTTCCATGAAATCCTGCCACCAAACCAGCATGCATTCCTCCACTGCCGCTTACACAAATAACTGCTTTCAAATCAATTCCTTGCTCAAAGGACTGGGCCAAGATCTCCTGAGCACATGCAACGTATCCCGTCGCACCAATGACATTGGATCCCCCAACAGGGATGATGTAAGGTTGATTTCCTTTCTCTGTCACCTCTTTAGCCACTTTTTGCATTTCTTGCATTAAGTCAGCTCCATTAGGCACTACTTTGATTTGTTCAGCGCCTAATAAATGGTAGAGAAAATAGTTACCGTTAAAATCCGGTTCAGAATTTGAAAGGCCCTCTTCCAACACAAGGATGCATTTCATTTTCTCTTTAACCGCAGCAGCTAGTGTCAAGCGGCAATGATTGGATTGAATGCCTCCACATGTAATCAATGTATCCGCGCCTTTGTCCAAAGCATCGGCAACAAGGAATTCCAGTTTCCTTGTTTTATTTCCGCCTGCCGTCAGACCAAGCATATCGTCTCGTTTAACGTAAATGGATGGGCCCCCGAGAACTTCAGAAAAATGATCTAGTCTCTCAACTGGTGTATATGTCGGTGTATATCGCTTCCTGGGGAATTGTGCTAAGTTCATTAATAACTCCTCCTGCTTCCTCTATGTATATTAATGAAAGAAAATATCAATCTGATATTCTCTTTCATTTAAAATAAGCTTCGATTTCAATCATAGCATCTTTATGTAATCGAGCAACATGAATCTCCCTTCTAGCATGGTTATCTGTAAAAAAGAATTTTCATATCCATCATTCGTCAGGGCAAAATGATATCAAAACCTACTATTAGTGCTTCCGCTTATTCTATGACCACCTTTTTTCCGCAAAAGTATCAGGCAGTTTCCCTACAGCATGGGTGGGGGCTTCCCTGATTTATCCCCTGCCAATATGGACAGATAGCCTTTTGAGCGTCTTTAGTAATAGTAGTTTCATCCATCCCATTGAATTTTATAAATAATAAAAAGTATGAAGCGTTGAAATGACTTCACTCGTTTTTTAAGATAAATAAATATACTTTTATATTTTTCAAGAAACACCATGGAAACCAGTCACTATCAATATAGTACAGAACAAATAGAACATTATTATTCTAAGCCCTTAAGGGAAGCTATATTTTTTGTTATTATAAATGCGATCATTGAAGGGATATTTTTACCCGGAGTCCGTTTAACGGAAGATGATATCGCCCAGCAATTCAATTGTAGCCGTACACCGGTTTGTGAAGCTTTGGGGAAATTGGAACAGGAAAATTTGCTTCAGGTGAAAACTGTGCATAGGGATGGTCATATCCAATGTGGATATTGAACTTTTGCAGGAGGAATTGGAAATCAGTAAAATGCTCGAAAACCATTCTATACAAAAAGACTGTGAAGGAATTACGGAAGAGGAGAAAAAGACTGGAATGGGCAACGGGTAAACTGCAACAAGCAATAAATAAAAATGACCGAATAGCGGAAATTCGTGCAAACATTGAATTTCACCGCTTATTTTATTCCTACTCGAGAAATACCTTTCTCCAAACGACTACAGATTCATCATGGCTTTCTTTTCAATTTCCTTTTTATCGGCCCGTAACGAGGATGTTACATTGGTTGATAATTCTTGATATGAGAAACGAAACAACGAGCACTTACAGTTAATCCAGGCAATTCGTGACAAAGATGTAGAAAAATCAATAAAGGTCAATACGATCCATATTGATGTTAAATTTTTCACTTTTATTCGAACCGTACAAGGCCATGGTTGAAGTCCCCTTCCCGACCATTGCCTTGTATGCTTTTTACGGTTGCGCTTCTAGGTAGTTAATCAGCTGATTAGGTGGGAAAACGGTTAGGTTTTTCGATTGAATGACCCTTGGGGTTCTTATTTCTAATTATGTAAGTTCCAATTGCCCAGACAATTCATCCAAACACCTTTTGATGATCATTGTTACTTGTTTACTCATCAAAACGTTCCAGCAATTCAATAATCACTTTAAAGGTCGCTTTTGTATCCATATAGGCATACCGGCCTTTTCCGTTAAAAAAGTTTCCAGACTGTATGACCGGATAGCCCATTTCTTCCAGCATCTTCATTTTAGCCTCCATGTCTTTAACGACAAAAGAGATGTGGTGAACACCCTCACCATATGTTTCAAGATGATCTTTCCACGTACTGGGTGATTCGCCAGGCTCGATCAATTCAATTTGAATGAACGGAGTATTGATGAACATATATTTTGATTTGCCTTCAGTGGGCTTCCCTTTGTAAATCACGTTTGTAATATCGGATGAACTAGAATGGATGATGGGAGGTTTTTCAACACCCAACAACTTACAATATGCATCTGAAGCCGCATCAAGGTCTTTGACAACAAACGCAAGCTGTTCCACTTTGTTAGTCCCTAGTAGCGGCTGAATGCTGTCATCTTCCGGTCTTTCCCATGCCGTTTCTCTTGGCTCCGCACTTTCAAGCAATTCAACTAACGTTTTGTGATCATCTAGTGTATCCACATATACATATCGGCCGTCACTTGAAGTGAATTCACCCGTTTGCAAAGCTGGGTAACCATTTTTCTCCATGATTGGCAGCCTCTTATGGATAGAGTCTACATCAAAAGCTATATGGTGGATCCCTTCACCTACTTCATCCAGGAACTCACGCATCGTTCCTGGATTTTTATCGGGTTCTATGAGTTCAAATTGGACGGTCGGCGTATTCAGGAAAGCCAGTTTGGATTGCGATTCCGTTGGTACACCTCTAAAAGTGACTTTCGAAACAGAACTGTCACCAGTTAGAAATGGTTCTGCCTTCTTAATGCCCAGCAGTCTTGTGAAAGCTAGATTAGCAGCTTCAATATCTTTTACAACAAATGCGAGTTGATTAATATTCCTATTGCCCAATAGTGATTCAGCCATACTAATAAACCTACTTCCCATAGTTTATTTTATTATGAACTCAACCCAGTCCGCGAACGGACAATCCTCCATCACTGGAGATGACTTCACCGGTAATTGCACGCGCTGCGTCTGATGCCAATAGGACATATGCAGCTACATGATCTTCGGGCAGCTGTGCAAGCTGAAGAGGGTTTCTTTTTTTTATGCTATTTGCCTTCGTTTCATTATCCACGATTTTAACGAATGGACGAAGGGGAGGAATGACCGATAATGCGGTCAGAGTGCCACCAGGCGCTACAGCATTCACCCTGATGTTAGGAGCGAGTTCAAAGGCAAGTTGGCGCATCAGCCCTATTTGGGCATGCTTGCTTGCTGTGTACCACACCCCGCCGCCATCCGGATAAAAACTGGCACCGGACACGGTGAAAATAATATTGCCATTCGATTTTTGCAGTTCTTCAAGAGCGGCTTTAGCACCGAAGAAGGATCCTTTAACGTTAATATCGATCAGAAAATCATATGCATCGGAAAGTGCATCGGGAGTTACGTCGGCAAATTTAGCAAATCCATCAAAGACTCCTGCATTGGCAACGAAAACATCCAGCTTTCCAAATTGCTCGACAGTGGCCTGGACAGCCCTCTCATTGTCTTCATATTTGCTTACATCGCCTTGGTTAATGAGAATCTCTTCACCAAATTCCGCTTTCATTTTCTTTAGCGTTTCTATCGAGCGGCCGATGATGCTGACTTTTGCCCCTTCTTGTATGAAACGTCTAGTGACAGCCTCCCCGATACCTGAATTGCCACCGGTAATCAACACTACTTTATCCTTTAACGCCATTGCCATTGTAACCAGCCTCCTCTTTTTAACCAAGTCAACATTATACGAAGATAGCAAGATTTCTGGTATTTATCGTTGATTGATCAACAATGAATATTCGTTTGGAAAGTTTCCATTTACCTTCTTCGAAAATAAATTCATCATTTCGTTCCCCCGAAATCAGATCATGTTGAATATCCGTGCTGCGGCTACGATAGATGAGCAGGTAGCTCTTGACGACTGCCTTTTCACCTTCAACATAGTCTTTAACGCGTACATTTGAGACAAAACGCCGTGTTCTTGATGGCGGTATTTCCGCCCATGCATAATCCGTTTTCAAACGATCCACTCGCAGTTTCAGCAGCTCAATATCATCATTAAATGTAAACATTTCCGTTGAATAATCCGGGCGTTCCACCCCTTCTTTATTAACACGTACAGGCATTTGATAGCGTAAGCTCGAGTGCATTAAATCGAACCAATCATCAAATTCAATATCATCCAGTAATTGAGCTTCATCATACAGCCATTGTTCAAATTGACATTTGAGCAACATTTTCTCCACATTCATTTCCGTTCCCCCTCCCGTTTATCATTTCGTCATCAATTCAAGCCAGTACTTGTAAAAATTCCTTTGGCTCGCTTCAGTGAATTTATCATCGTAAGCAACACCAGGACCTATAAAATCAACTGGTTCACGATGAAGACCCATTGTATAATTGTAGGTTAGATTCTTTAGGAAAGGCATTGGTCCTTGGGCTGCTTCAGTGATATCAGTAAAAACTTCCGTATCATCCTGTTCGAAAATACCGGATGGGCTAAAGGTCAAGATAAATGAATCTCTTGATCTATCTTTCCAATCTTGGGAGGCGTTCTTTTCCACGAGCATCCAAGCAATCACTTCCATTTTATTGTGACCGATTGGCCGCCACATCCTTATGGAAGTGTTGGAGATGAATTGGTCTTTGATTTTTGTATGGGATATTAAAAATGATAAGTTAGGGAAGACATTCCCAATCATATTCTTTAAGTTTGATAACACTCCATATTGTTCTTCAGACAAATTAGTTTTAAATTCATCTTTCAATTCTTCCGGGAAAGCGAAGTCAGGATTAGGAGTCCCTAAGTTTAGTCCATGCCCGTTATCCGTATGGATTTGAAAACCGCGCTTTGAATAGGTAGCATTGGGCACCATGCCCAGTTTGGCAATGGATCCGTGTGTGACCATCGTGTGATAGGAATCACCAACAAAGTTATCGGAACCAACTTTCCAGTTTGAATTAACAACGAATCTTTGCGGAACTCCGATTACTTCCATTTCTGCACGTCCTACAAGGATATCCAAATACCATTTAATGTCTCCAAGAAACTCTTCAAGCGGCTCTGCATCTTCATTCCAAGTTCCAAATAAAAGACCTTTATAGGATTCAAGCTTTACTTTGTGAAGGCCCATTTCCGAGCGGTCAAGGTTCCCCCCATATATATCCTTTTGTAATGGCACTCCTACGAGTTCACCAGTGTTTTTAAAATTAAAACCATGGTAGGGGCAAGTAAATAATGACTTGTTCCCTTTATCTGCACGGCATAGTTTCATTCCGCGATGGGTGCACATATTATAAAACGCCCTGATTTCCCCTTCAGCATCACGAGTAATGATGAGCGAGTAGCCAGCAAGTTCACGGGTCATGAAGTCTCCTTTGTTCGGTACTTCAGAATCATGGCCGATAAAAACCCATGTTTTCAAAAACACTTTTTCATGTTCTATATCATAAACCTTTGGGTCTCCAAGGAGGTATGCAGGTATAACGCCTTCCTCTGGTTTAACCGTTTCGTTCAAATAGTCAACAACTTGCTGTTTCGACATTTCTTCTAAGGATTTTTCAGTTTTAAGCATACTTTTTCTCTCCCTTCCAAGCTTTACATCATTATGCATTACCCGATCTGAACGCTTTTTTCCTTGTTTTGCAGAGTCGCCAAAACGCTTAATGCCGCTAGATAACTCGTTTTCGGGTTATTTGGCATCGGATCATTTTCCACTTCCAGTTTCAGTTTCCCGAACGAACCTGACGCTTCTATCAGGTGATTGTTTTTTAACACATTTGGATCGGCAATGATTTTCACTTTCGTCTTTTCTGATCCAAGACCAGCCATAGACAGCACAATCGCAACATTAATGTTTCTCGGAAACTGCTTGATCGCTTCTGCAGCAGTTCCTTCAAATAATACCGTTTCTTCTGTCACTGAAGACCCTGCCGGCAATGCGTTTGGCGGTTTTCTTGTGGTGATGCAAACAGATTCAAGGCCATTCACCGCTTTTGCCGATTTAAGTACATCTAGACCTCCAATCGCACCAGACGGAAGGAGAATATTCACGTTATTCAATTTACAAATCTGGTTTGATTGTTCTTCAAAGGCGGAATTCGCCATCACGCCAATGCTGCTTAGCAAGAGATCCTTCCCGCTTTTAAGCACTTTCAATGCATACTCTTCAGCTGCTTCTATCGTTGCAGCCTCTATGACTAAATCAACATCGGATTTAAGAAGTTCGTCGACATCACGATATGGCTGTGTCCTGAATTCTTCAGCTAATTGTGCCGCAACTTCTTCACGGCGGGCATAAATCGCAACGATTCTTCCACCTGGAAGAAGTCCGTCGTTATTAATGGCCTGAAGCAAAAATTTTCCGATATTACCGCACCCGATTAAACCTAACTTCATGTAGTTTCATCCTTCCTCAATCAGCAAACCCGTATGAGTCCGCAAAGAATTCCAACCCGCAATGTCTTGTTTCCCGCGAAACACCGCTTTCTTTTAAGCCAGGGAAGTCCAGGGCCAAGTCGCTGAAAACGGTATGATTATTATGGAATACCGCACCAGCTTGAAGGCGATCTGCCATTTCGACAGCGATATCTTCATTCTCGGTCCAAACAGATGCACGCAGCGCAAACTCACTATCATTCGCTAATTTTACAGCTTCATCGATATCATTGAAAGGTAAAATTGGAATGATCGGTCCGAATTGTTCCACTCGAACCAATTCGCTCTGCTGATCGACGCCAGTAATAATGGAAGGAAGCATATAATAACCTTTATCCCAAGTTTCCGGATTCAGCTGGATGCCGGTTGTGATTATATTTCCTCCTGACTTAGCGGTACGTTCGATCAAGCCATTCACAAAGTCATATTGTGTTTTATTATTCAATGGACCCATGGTTACATCAGGCTGAATTCCATCACCGATCACCATCCGGCTGAACTCTTTGGTCAGCTTCTCCACAACTTCATCATATCGTGATTCTTGGACGTACACTCTTTTTACAGCAGAACAAACCTGACCCGCTGCTCGTAAAATCCCCATCCTCAAACGTTTGATAGCCGCTTCATCCATATTGGCATCTTCCAAAATGATGGCAGGATCATTGCCGCCAAGTTCCATATATACTTTTTGCAGATTTCCAGCTGATTTCTGCATGATATCTTTCCCGGTTTCCGTACTTCCGACAAACGCCAATGTCCGTACGCGTGAATCGGAACATAGTGTGTCACCGATTGCTTTTCCTGATCCTGAGACTATATTGATGACTCCTGGAGGAAAATGTTCAGCAACTACTTTTAAACAGGTCATGATCGTTAAAGGACAATTCGTTGCAGGTTTTACGACAACGGCATTGCCTGCCAAAACAGCAGGTATGACCCTTTTAAATGTTAATATCATCGGAGAATTCCACGGTGTGATTATTGCCGTGACACCTCTTGCCCTTCTTCGGATTTGGACTTTTTGTTTTCCTGGAAGCACTTCAGGCTTCCACCAATCAAGTAACTCTGCTGCACAGCCCTTCATTACTTCAACACAGCGCAGTAAATCCTTTTTAGCTTCAACAAGTGTTTTGCCATTCTCACGTACAAACACGGTAACATTTTCCTCGATAACTTTTGATAGTTCTTCTGCCGCAGTGTTCATCCTGTTTGCCCGTTCCCCGATATCAGAGCGAGACCACGTTTGAAAAGCATTTTCTGCCGCTTCAATAGCGCCATTCACGATTTCTTCAGAGCATTTTGCCACCTGGCCAACTACTTCCGATGTATTTGCCGGATTTACAACATCGACTTTTTCCGGTAATTCTATCCATTCTCCATTAACTAGATATTTTCCTGAAACAAATGGGTATGTCGAAATCATTCTCAATCCTCCTTATAGTTTTTTGGGCTTGAATGCTTCCGCAGCTCCCGGTGGTCCGCCAAATGGTTTGGCCATTGGCCCCACAGCTTCCATATCAACGACGATCATTGAAGGTTTACGTCTTTCCTTAGCCTTTTTCAGTTCGGATATGAACTCATCTCCAGAACCAATACGCACTGCATCAAAATGCATGGACTCAGCCAGTTTCACAAAATCAGGGCTCAATAAGTCCACAGCTACCTGCCGACCATATGCGGCTGTTTGAATATTGCGAAGAACTCCATAGCCTGAGTCATCAAACAATACGATGATAACTGGTAAGTTTTCTTCGGCTGCCGTAACCATTTCCCCGACGTTCACCATAAACCCACCATCTCCAGCCATAAGAACGACGGTTTTATCTTGACATCCCATTTGGGCACCGATTGCTGTTGGAAGACCTTGACCAATTCCGCCGCCTGATGCATGAATCGATGTTCTCGGTTCATAGATTTCAAATAAACGGCTGCCCCAAACATTTGCCTGTACGGTCACATCACGAACTAGAATGGTATCCTCTGGTAATATCTCCCTCATGCCATCTACAAATTGCTCATACGGTCCAAGCGTTTCCCTGAGTTGAGCGCGCACTTCATTTCTAAGTGAAAGAACTTCTTGTAAATAAGATGGCTCTGCATGAACTGAATGTTCTTCAAGCTTTTGAATGATGGCAGCAAGCATATCTTTTGCATCGCCAACCAAACCTAACGTGGCTTTATAGTTCCGGTTAATGGCCTGCCAATCCGCATCGATCGCTATATGTTCTTGTGGCACCGGCACTTTCCAGTTGGATGTTTCATTCCCCCTAAACCTTACACCTACGCTAATCAATAAATCTGCATTTCTTAAAAACTCTTTTGTAGTTTCATATGCCGCAAAATGTCCGATGCATTGTTCATGGTTTTCTGGAATCGAACCTTTTCCTGACTGACTGGTTATTACCGCTGCACCAAGGATTTCCGCCAATTTTTGCAGCTCTTGCGAAGCATTGGCACTGATGACTCCACCACCGGCCCATATGACAGGACGGCTTGCGCTTACCATTTTTTGAACGGCTAGTTCAGGAATAATTTGCATTGAATTTGTTTCAGTGGGTGAAGTTCGCAGCCCTTCGAGTGAAAGATCCTCTATGATCACCGATTGATAGTCAATTGGAATTTCCAATGTAACCGGACCCGTTGGTGCAGTTAAAGCTTCCTGGATTGCCTTCCTTACTACTGCTGCGGTTTGGTCAGGGTTTCTAAGCCTCACTGCATTTTTACAAGCTCCGCTCATCATTGAAAGCTGGTCTTTACACTCATGTATGTATCCTTTGCCTGTGCCAAGATAAGAAGAAGCCACCTCACCTGTTAGATGAAGAAGGGGGACACCAGCTGCCCAAGCTTCCACTAGTGAACCAGCTGCATTTCCTGCCCCTGTTCCAGTACTGGTAATCACTACACCCAATTTCCCGGTGGCGCGTGCATATCCATCAGCCATATTTACGGCACCGCTCTCACCGCGTGAACAAATGAGTTTGATGCTCCCTTCCCTAAGAATTGCATCATAGATGGGCATATTGTGAATGCTGACAATCCCGAAAGCAGCTTCCACACCTGCTTGAACAAGCTCCTTTACGATGGAATCGGCGGTCGTAAACTCTATTTCTTCTTGTATTTTCATCGCGTTATCCTACCTTTTTCAGTAATATATTTATATTGCCTTTCCGATCGCTCCTGCCGTCTCAATCGTCGAACCCGCTACATAACTTGCTTTGTCTGAAGCAAGGAAAACAATGACACTGGCCACTTCTTCCGCTTCCCCTACGCGGCCGAGAGGGATATTCCGTTTTTTCGCTAGGTCCCCGTAATACTCTTCAGGGTCCATATCAGGCGCATTTTTCAACCTTCTTCGCTCCCATTGATCGGTCCGGATCAATCCAAGACTCACTGAATTCACCAATATATTGTCAAAGGCCAATTCCTGGGACAAGGTTTTGCTTAAATTAAGGAGGCCAGCCCTTGCTGCTGCAGTCGCTACCATATGACGTTCAGGTTCTTTGGCAAGCGTTGCATTAATATTAATGATGCGCCCTCCCCCCCTTTTCACTAAATGAGGATGCGAAGCACGAACGGCATATATGATGGCAAAGAACTTTAACTGAATCTGTTCTTCCCACTGCTCATCCGTTATGTCAAAAAAGTGACCCATCACGCTTTGACCGGCTGCATTCACCAAAATATCGATTCCGCCAAACCTCTCAGCGGTACCATTAATGAAAGAATCCACATCCGATTTTGAGGTGACATCACATGTTGATGCAAAAATATCTTCCTCTTCACCAAATGAGAGCAATTGACTTTGTGCACTTTCCATACGCTCAGCACTTCTGCCGCAAATAGCCACTTTCGCTCCTTCAGCTAAAAACATTTCTGCTGTTTTTAATCCCACGCCCGACGTGCCGCCCATAATGACAGCCACTTTTCCTTGCAATCCTAAATCCACTCTCTTCACTCCTTTTCAAAGCCATTTTCCTCAAATGCTGTCCTTTAATCAACAAGAAGCTAACTAGCGCAAGAATCATGGGAGGAAATCAAACTCCTCCTCATTTTTTCGCCATGACAGAACCACCTATATGAGAATCAACCCAGCCTGGATCGGGATCTCCTCCCATTGCTTTGCGCGCTTCAGGTTTCGGCGGCCCTGCAATCCCCCACTGATCCATTAAATGCGGAACCCGTTTCCATACACGTGCTCTCCACTCAGATTCATCTTCGATCGTTTCCAGATAACATGTATACTCCATTACAAAACCGCCTGGGTCTTGAAAATAACAGAAAATATTGTCTCCCGGCCCATGACGTCCAGGTCCCCAAAGTTCAGACAAGCCCGCTTTTCGGACATTGCTTATTCCTCGCATCAATTCATCCACGGAATCGACTTCGTATGCGATATGATTGACTGACGCATGTTCATCTTGATTGAAGGCGATGGAGTGATGCTTTCTGTTGCACCGTAGGAATGACATTTGATGCTCACTCCAATCAGTGACTTTAAAACCAAGTACATCCGTATAAAACTCAACGATCATATCTAAGTTCTTCGTGTTCATTACAACATGATTCAATTTCACTGGATCAACATTTTTCTTGCTCCAAATGGACGTTTGCACTTCCACCCAAGCCGAAAGCTCGATTACGCGGTTTTCCGGATCAATAAACCGCAGGCCATAACCGGCACCTGCTTCATCCAAATATCCTGGCGGTTCAATGATTCGAACGCCCTTCGATTGTAATATCCCTGCTGCACGGTCCACCGCATTTTTATCGACCATGCCAAAAGCTATATGGTGCAATCCTCGTTTTTCTCCCCTGTGAAGACTAAGAATATGATGTTCCGGTCCAGCCCCCCGGAAATAAACCGTATTCTCCTCTTCCGGAACATCCACTCTATCCAGACCCCAAACCTTTTCATAAAACGCTGCTTGATCGTCGAAATTCGGAGTTATCATGCTTATATGCCGTAAATGAGTAATCCCAAGCATTTTTTATACCTCCCATAATTTAGATTGCCCTTTTGATCATTCGCATTGGCCATATTTAACAATCTAATCGAAAAGGGCGCCTCATTAATTTTCATAATGCAGGTGCCCTTTCGGCTAAATGATCAATCTTTAATGATGGCTTCTCTTTCTTTAGAGCGTTGTTTACGCAGTTCTTCCAGTTCACTGCCTTCAGGATATGTCGGTAAGTTAGGCTTCACTGCCCCAAGCATCACTAGCATGCGCGCCTCTACATCCCCGTCATTCCTAATTCCCCGATAAACCCCCGGCGGGCTGCTTATGCAGTCTCTCGCACTTAATTTGATTTCATGCACTTCACTGTAGCTGTCCTCTTGAATTAATGCCGTGACTTCACCCTCAAGAATGAAAAACACTTCTTCAACATCGTCATGAAGGTGCAAAGGACCGATACATCCCGGAGGAAGCACCATCGTACTTAAAGTGAAATGTTCACCTGCAATTACATTCGTATCGTTATTGGCAGTGGCACCACGTCCGATATATCTCATCTGTGCGCGTCTATAAGCGGGATCAATTTCTTCTTGGAACTTCAAGACATTCCAATCAAGAGTACGGTCTTTCAATCGGGCAACATATTTTTTTTCAAAATCCTTCACTGAAAAAGTTTCTTTTGTCATTTTAAAATTCCTCCCTTATTTGTTGTTTCTAAACCGAATTATGTTTCATAAGCAAAACATTGTTTTGTCTATGAATTAAGTCTAAAATGAAACCGCTTCATTGTCAATTAGTTTTTAGAATATTTAAAACTATTTCTATAATCCGAACGTTCACCACTATGAGATAAACTTGTAACGATTTGCTTTTCTTAACACAAAAAAGTGTGGATTTCCCTAATGGGAGATCCACACTTTCGAAAGAGGTTATTCACTTATTAATCGATTTTAAATCGTTCAGACATCTTCGTGTTGATAAGGCTTAACCCCGCTGTATCCCATATAAACGGATAACTGACGAGAAACTTCCAACAGTTTCGGCAAGGCAATTTTATCGATGAAATCCTCTTGATAAGCAGACTCTGTTGCTACGACATTCAAGGCAGCCAATACTTTCCCAGTCCTATCAAAGATCGGGGCGGCAACCGAACGGATGCCAGGGTGGAATTCCCCGCTTGTCATCGAATAACCATTTTGCCGAATCGAATCCAGCTGTTTTTGAAATTCACCAGGCGCGGTGAGTGTTTTGTCTGTATAAGGAGTAAGGTTCGATATTTTGAACATTTGCATGAGCAATTCTTTCGGTTGATATGCCAAAAGTAATTTTCCATTGGCCAAAGCATGCGCCGGCAGCCGCAAGCCTATGTTCACATTGACAGCGGATACACCTCTGATCGGGGCACTTCCAACATAAACAACTTCCTGTCCATCCAAAATGGAAAGATGGCAGGAGGCTCCGATTTCATCACGCAAGGTCTCCATATAAGGTTGGACAATTTCTTGGAATTTCAAGCTATTCAAATAGCTGAACCCCAATTCAAGAACTTTAGGAGTTAAACTATAACGTTTGGTATGTTCATCCTGAGACAAGTAACCAATATTTTGTAATGTGAATAATAAACGATATGGTACGGTTCTGCTTACTCCCAGTTGTTTTGCTATTTCTGAAAGAGACAAGCTCGGCTGTACTTCATTAAAGAGCTTAATGATTTCCAAGCCCCTAACCAATGAATTAGCACTATATTTCTCTTTCTCTTTTTCTTCGCTTGCCATTCAAGTATTCCCCCCGTTGTGAATAAATCTCATTTTCCCTGACTATAACCCGTTCAGTAAAGCTTTCTTCATACCTAGAAAGAAGAAAATGCAACATATATATACATTTTTTTATGATCGTTCTTTTGGTGAATGTTTATGATGCATACTTCAATGGTTGCCTATTTTCTTTTGCTTCCTTAACTAGACAGGTACTTTGGCGCCAGTAGCGCGCACCGGCCTTTACTTTGCAAGTTCTTCCAATCATATTTCGATGGATTGTAATCAATTCAGAAGTTTCCGTTTACTTTCTTTCATGCTAACAACAGCTGGTGTCTATGAGTCATATCAGATATACTCAACGCTTTCACCGCTTCCGGAAAACGGCTAGTAAAAGCCAGGAACCTTTAACCGAGCTGGTGTCTTCGAGCGCTATTCATTATCCCTATTCCTGTTAAAGAATCAGTACCGCAAAATGGCAACCATTACTACCTCACAACCCTTTACTCTTCATGTATAAATAGAATAGTGTTTAGTGTCAATTAAAGCATATTTACATATATAAAACTATTTGGAAGGCCTAGCATAATTGACGTTTCAATAGAAAAGCTCGTTGTTATATGACCAAATATAACCAATTATAGCAGTAAAAACAAATAAAGAATTTTCATACATTGATATTCTCTGTCAAATCGCGAAATTTTCCATATTAAGCATTTCATATACAAAACAATATAAATGAATTATAGATTTTCCTGATTTTAAATTCAATATCAACGAGTCAGAATTTTTAATAATTTGTAAATAATTTGTTTTTTGGACACAAAGAATCAGTATTACTTCCATTTTAAGTCCTGGTTGATAGAGCTCCATCTACCCAATAGGATGAAACAAAGTTCGTTTTATAACCGAAAGTACTTATATTCTAAAAATAGAAAATTGTCAAAATATTAAATTGACAATCAAATTATTTTAATTTATCGTTAAGAAAGTAAAACTTTGTTTTCCTTACAAAACACTTCTGTTTCTTTTTTTCTATCAAAATTTTAAAGAAAGGCGGGAAAAATCAAAACAAACTAGTACCTTTCTAAAGGGATAACCGAAAAAACACTTATTCTCAAATGTAAGCGTTTTAAGGAATGTTAAAAAGCAATAGGGAGATGGTATTATGTTAAATGGGCAAAAAAGATGGTTGTATATTGCCGTACCAATTTTTTTCTTTTGGTTTTTTGGACAAATTGATAAGGTTGGCATTTCCATCATTCAAACAGATCCAGAATTCTTGCATGCACTCGGTATGACAGGTGCTGACAAAAATGCAAAGATCGGTCTTCTATCTTTTGTATTCACCATTGCTTATGGAGTTTCAAATCTTTTTTGGGGCTTCATCATTGATAAATTAGGTGCCCGAAAAACAGCCATCGCCGGTTTATTCGTTTGGACAATCACGATGATTATGTCAGGACTGGCAAATTCATATGAAATATTTTTAATTAGCAGGATCATTCTTGGTTTTGGTGAAGGGATGATGATTCCGGTTTCCGGAAAGCTCATTTCTAACTGGTTTAATAAACGCGAACTGGGGAGGGCCCAGGCATCTTGGCTTACCGGAAACTATTTAGGACCGGCAATGGGAGCCGTTGTTTTGGTGCTTGTGATATCTTTACTTCACTGGCAAGCAGCTTTCTTTATGCTTGCAGCTTTCAACTTATTTATAAATATCCCGATGTTCATCTTAATGACGAGGAATACACCAGAAGAGCACCCCCGTATAAGTAAGGAGGAATTGGCATTCATTCGCCAAACGGATGATGAAATAAAAGAAACCGCCCATTCCGAGAATAAGAAAAGTTTCGCCCAAGATTATCGTTTCTGGATCGTTTGGTTCGGCATGCTCGTATGCTCCTTCTTATTTTTCGGAATCAGCATTTGGCTTCCTACATATCTCATTGAAGCAAAAGGATTCGAAAAGGAAGGAATGTCAAGCATTACTTCACTTTCCTGGCTATTCGCTTTAGGATTTGTCTTGGCATGCGGTTTTCTGGCTGACAAAACCAGACGTCCAAGTTTGATGGCCACGATTCTATTTTCATTGACGGCTGTCTTTTTGACTGTAGCTGTCTTCATCCCCAATCCTATTTTGGCCGGACTATGTATGGGACTGGCAATGGGATGTCAAGGCGGTGTGTTCCACCTAAGCAATATGCTCATGGTAAAATATTCAACACCTGAAACGGCAGGACGAGCCGCAGGTCTAATTGGATTCACGAATATCATGGGCGGCTTTTCGAGCTATATCATGGGATGGCTTCGTGACTTGTCTGGCGGGGACTTCAGTTCATCGATCGCCATGCTGATTTTTACAGCCCTCTTAGGTTTGGCAGCTTATTTATTCTCCATTAAGAGAGAATCCGCAGAACTGCGCTTATCACCTATACATGTACAAAAGATACAAGCATGAAGTCCTTTTAAAATCAGTTTTATACCTCCAACCCTTGATTTATCAGGGGTTTTTCTTGTGCCGACTTAAAAGTGAGTCGAAATAATATCGCTCATTTTTTGCATTACCCGATAAAATTTCCCACCGGTTACTCCGAATCACTCCTTTATTTGTATAAATATGTCGATAGTTAAAATATTCAAAAAATGATATTTTTTTGAATGCCTATGTTATATTATTTATGGAAAAAAATACTTGTCAAGTAAGGTGAGTGTGTGAATATAGAAGTTTTAATTCTCCATTATATTCAGGAAAAACGTCAAAAGCCTAACCATGCCAATGATTTATTGGATTATATTCAGAATGAATATGTAAACGGGAAGCTGTCAATCTTGCAATATAGAAGTCTCTGTCAGGACTTATATCTTCGAGGAGCCAAACAAACATCTCCTGGATGAAGCTACACCCTTGTCACTAGACTAACTACTCCCCATTGTGGATGACTTTTGTTTCTGTTTTTCCGCAACGACCTACTTTAAAAATACAGCCGGTCATTTTCTCATCCCCAGTATGTTCATAAATATATAAAAGCCTCCGTGATCTGTCACCCCAAGACAGTTCACGGAGGTAAATGTTACTTAATCAGACATTGCAGAAATTCATTTTAATTAAATGAATATATCGAAAATTAAAACCAAACCGAATGCAACGAAGGAAAGTAATGTTTCCATCACTGTCCAAGTTTTGAAAGTTTCTTTAACGGTTAGTCCCATGTATTCTTTTACTAACCAGAAACCGGCGTCATTAACATGGGAGAACATGAGTGAGCCTGCTCCCGTGGCAATTACGAGCAATTCTAGATTAACACCCGTCATATTGGCAACGACCGGTGAAACGATCCCTGCTGCCGTGGTCAAAGCGACGGTTGCAGAACCTGTGGCAATCCGAATCAATCCGGCCACAAGGAATGCAAGAACGATCGGTGATAAAGAAATTTCTTCAGACATGGAAGCGATTGCAGTCCCTACGCCACTATCAATTAAAATTTGCTTGAACCCTCCCCCAGCACCGATAATTAGAATTATGGATGCTAATGGCAATAAGCATTCTTCCGTCAACTTTTTAATTAGTGATTTGTCCATTCCCTGTCTGTAGCCCAAGAAATAGTAAGCTGCAAAACAGGAGATTAATAGGGCGATCACTGGACTTCCGATAAACAATAAGAATTTTTCAATCGAACCCGGTAGCGGCAGATAAGGCGCCACTACAGTTAAAACCATCAACAATACTGGCAAAAGGATGATGAAGAACGATACTCCAGTGCCGGGTAATCCACTTGACTTTGTTTCGACACGGATCAATTCCGGTTCTCCAACAGGAATAACCCGTTTATGAATCCATTTTGCGAATAGCGGTCCCGCAATTACAGCCGTCGGGAATGCGATGATCAATGAGTACAGAAGTACCTGCCCCATGTTAGCATTATAAATTCCAATAGCTGTCATGGCTCCAGGATGCGGAGGCACCAGCCCATGTACGATCGATAAACCAGCAAGTACTGGAATGCCAATTAACAAGATGTTCACTTTGGTTGATTTCCGAATGGAAATGACCAAAGGAAGCAATATTACTAAACCAACCTCGAAAAATACCGGAATGCCGATGATGAAACCAGATAAAAGCATGGCCCATGGCAGGTTTTTCACACCGAATTTATTAATGAAAAAGTCAGCAACCTGCATTCCAGCTCCAGAGTCGGACATCATCTTTCCTAGGATGGTCCCTAAGGCCAATATTCCAATAAGGTGCCCAAGGACCGCTCCGACACCCGTTTCATAAGCACCAACGATCTTGTCCATTGGCAGTCCGGAAAAAATCGCTAAAAATAAACTGGCAACAGTCAGGCTGATGAACGCATGCCATTTCCACAATGATACCCCCAAAATGACGATTACGATTGCTATCAGCGTGATTCCTAATAAATATAGATCCATATATTCTCCCCATTCCCAAGAAATCGCTTACATTCAAACCAATACAATAAATGGGATTATTGTACCGGCTCGTTATATGTCACAATGTAGTTCTGTTTAGCCGTGTTGTAATAACCTTCACTGTATTCCGTAACATTTCCGTCCCCATCACTGGAAATCCTAATCCTCTTTAGTACTGGACTATTGTTTTCGATTTTCAGTGTTTCGCAAATGTGATCCGGAGCGATAGCAACGGCAAACTCATCTCTGAATGTTTCAAGTTTGACGTTTTGCTCTTCCAAAAAGCGGTACAAAGAATTGATTTGGACCTCTTTAATCTCTTCTTGGTTTAAATCAAGTGAAATATAATGTGTAAAGTAAATATAAGGTTCATTGTCCAATAAATATATCCGTTCGATACTTATGCAACGGGCACCAAATAAAGAATGCAGCTTAGAGTCTGAAGAAAGGTCAATCTGACTTATGTTTAACACCTTTTTTAAAATGGAGTGCCCTTCCTCCACCAACAGCTCTGTGAAACGCTTCCCTTTGGAAAGTTTGACAATCGAACCATTAGCTATGACTCTAGTGCCTTTGCCGCTTTTCTTTTCAACATACCCCTCTTGCACGAGTTCTTTGATTGCATTACGGACAGTAACCTTACTTACGTTAAATTCTTCTTCTAAAAGAGGCTCGGAGGGAATGTTTGTGTCAATGGCATAAACCCCATGTAAAATACGATCCTTTAATATTTCTTTTATCTGTAAATACATCGGTCCATTTTTTCTGTTCACATTCATTCCTAATCTCCTGCCTTATCTTTTAATATCTTCCATTTTACCTTCCATTGCCGAGAGTATCTCCTTTTCGGTTGCCAAAGGAGTATCTCCAACGACAGTACATGCCAGCATTCCTGATACAGCAGCAAATCGTACTGTCTTTTCAGGGGAATATCCTAGCAATTCGCCATGTAAGATTCCGCTGGTGTAAGCATCGCCTGAACCTATTCTATCATATACGGAAAATGATAGGATATCGGAAAAGTAAAATGTTTCTTCTTTGTATATATACCCCCTCAAGGTATGGCTATTATTACTGTTGATCGAACGATGTGTCCCCGCTATCGATTGAATTTTGAATCGCTTGGCCACTTCAGGGATCAACTCAACAAGCTGTTCTTCCCTTGTGGAGCCTTCTGACTTCATTCCTAAAATATAAAGCGCGTCTTTTTCATTCATCATGACGATATCAGCCAAAGAAAGCATTTCTTCATAATGAGGCTTTGCGTCAGCGTAACCTCCCTCCCATAAGGAAGGTCGGTAATTGCAGTCGAAACAGACTGTACCGCCCTTTTCTTTGACTTTTCTAGCCAGCACCTTCATGCTTTCCCGTACATTTTCCGCCATTGCAAGCGTGATTCCGCAAAAATGGATGATATCCGTCTTTTCCGAAATCATATCCATATCATAATCGGATAAGGTTGCAGTATTAAAACTGCTTTCCAGTCGATTGGAATATGTGACACGGCTCGCCCGCTGTCCAAATCCATTTTCCAAAAAGTACATCCCCATGTATTTGCCGCCTCTAGAGATGTAGTTCCTGCCGATTCCTAAGCCCTGCAATGCTGAAATTGCTGAATCACCAAGGGGGTTATCCGGTAACATTGTCACAAGATACCCATCATGTCCAAGTTTTGTCATCGCAGAAGCCACATTTACTCCCGTGCCTGAAAAGGAGTATTGCAGCGTGTTAGCCTGTGATAGCAATTCATGCCCTGGTACCTGCAAACGCATCATTACTTCCCCGAATGCCACAATTCTTTTAGGCATATTTTTCAACCAATTTTTTCGTCATGGCCAATAATTTCCGTACATCCTCCCCATTCGTTTTACCAGTCGCTTCATCAATGATGGAAGAATATACGTGGGGAATGACTTTAGGCACTTTTGCTTCTAATGCAATTTCTAATATCGTCTCGAAATTATTTAAGTCGATTCCACCTGTTGGTTCCAAAGCAAATCCCTCTTCACCACAAGCTTTTGCTACAGCACGATATTCATCTTCATGCTTCAGTCCTTTCATAGGGAAATATTTCAAAGCATTTCCTCCCATATCGCGAACGAGCGCAATGGCAGCTTTGATTGGCACAATGGCAGTTTCACTTGCGCCTGCACTTACTGGACCAGTGGAGATATTCACATAACCGACTTTCCCAGTTGGAGAAACAAGTGAATTTATCCAGCTATCCTTCTCGCCTAAATTGGCCCTCGTAGCACCAACAGCCGGAAAAACCTGGTTAATATGACTGCCTGGATAGTATTTTGCTATTTCTGCGACAACTGCAGCCTGTCTATTATCGCCTGCGCCCAATCCAATTGAAACGGCCTCATCAATGGCTTCCCCGTATTCTTTCATTGCTGTAACACCTGCTTCGACAGTTGGATAATCCTTTGAGAGTACACCAACCAATACATGTCCTTCAGCTGCTTCAAAGACTTCCACTGCATTTTCCACACTATTTGCAAGTACATTTAAGGCTACGCGATCATTCAATAACCGTTTGTTTATGTTTGTCATCCTTGTTTTCCTCCTAATATGGTTCTTAATCGTGATTCAATAACATTTATATCATCACCTTGCAATGGACGCGGATCTATATCGAAAAAGCCTTGCCGTATCCCATAATCCCGTGTATAAATGGCGATATCCCCATTTTTGAGCTGCTCGTTCACTTCTTTCGCCGTCGTTTCCGTCAAAGGATCTATGGAAATACGTGCTCTATATATGGCACGTCCGGCTTCATCCTGAACTATCGTTACTTTTACGCCATCAATCGAGTCAAGTGATGTGAGAACTTGTAAACTAGCTTTTTCTTTTTCGCTATTATCCGTCTTGACAAAATACTCATCCAATGCCTGAAGCAGCCCAAAGGTCGTTTCCTTTCCAACCTTCATGCTCCTTCCTATACAGTGCAATTGAACCTTTACCCATTCGATATATTTTTTTCTGCCAGCAACGATACCGGATGTGGGTCCTTCAATGGCTTTTGAACCACTATAAATCGCCAGGTCGGAGAATTGTACATATTTTTCCAAATCTTCTTCCGCTGCTGCATCGACAATCAGAGGGATATTATTCGTTTTGGCCACTTCCCATGCTTCTTCGACCGATATCATATTTTTCTGGACAGCATGATGCGATTTCACATATAAAATAGCGGAAGTATTTTCATTTATGGCCTCCGCAATATGTTCTGCTTTCCCTTCATTTGCATATCCAACTTCAACCAATTTTCCGCCGCCAAGATAAATCATGGTTTCAACCGGTGCACCATACTGAACGTTATGGCCTTTCAGCATGATGATTTCATTCTTTTGAATACGATCTTGATGAAGCCTTTCGCTTTTCCTTCTGTTTCCTTCAGTAACGATTGCCGCTACTGAAAGCGCAATTCCGCTTGATGCTGAGTTTACGACCACCGCTGCTTCAGAATGAAGCAAATTCGCTATATGCTGGCCTGACTTATCGACTAAATCAGAAATTTCAACATAATTTTGCCCACCTTTTTTCATCGCGTCCATCACTGTGTCAGTTGGGGCAGAGACTCCCAATATGCTCATTCTTCCGCTTGCATTGATGACTCTTTTCAAACCGTATTTAGCATTCAATGAATTCTCCATTTATAACCACTCCTTTTACAACAACTCTTTTTTCTGCCATCCTTTTTTCGCCTTCGGAATCCAATAAAAGGGTCGGCTCATTCTCGATCGAGAATAAAGTTAGGTTCGCAATATCCCCAGCTGAAATCCTTCCAAGCTCTGGTTTATTCAACCAAGCTGCTGCATTGACCGTAACCGCATCTATTACTTCTTTTAATGGATAACCGAGGTACAAAAATTTTGTAAGCACATTTGCCATATTAAAAACTGGCCCATTCTCTCTGTTTTTCCGATATATATCCGTACTGATCGTATTGAAGCCGATTCCCCGCTTTTTAGCCATTTCTGCAGTTTTAAAAGAAAAGCTTGCCGTTCCATGACCTACATCCAAATGTACACCACGTTCAATCGCCTTAATCAACTCAGGCAGCGGCACTTCTCTTTCATCAAATAAATTATTCGCTTTACCATTTAGAAAATGAGTAATAATGTCCTTTTCCTCAAGTAATTGAAGGACTTCCTTAATATCAGGCGGCCCTGAACCGATATGAACCATTAATGGTAAACCCGTTTCAGCCGAGAAATTCCTAGCGATTTTTAATGGCTTGACACCATTTGGACCAACTACACTTTTACTTATTCTCGCTTTAAGTCCAACGACAAAATCCCCGTACTTGGAAATTGCCTTCATTATTTCCCTTTCGTCCAGCCATGAAATATCCGATAACTCATCAACCCTTTTCAATCCAATCCGCGAAATATTCAGAAAGGCGAAAACATTCGTTTTGGAATTTTCACAACTTCTAACCAGATCGGTTATCCTATCTGCCCCCGTGCTTCCTGCATCTATGACCGTTGTTACACCAGTTTTATATCCAATCTCATCAACCTCATCACCATAAGGATCGAATTCCGGGAAAGCATGTACATGCATATCAATCCAACCGCTCGAAACAAAAACTTTTTGATCATAATCTATTATCTTATCTCCTGTTGCAGTTCCGGGTCGTGCAATTTCCTTAATCATCCCATTTTCCAGGATGATATCCGCTGCTTTTCCCTCTACCATTTTTACATTCTTCAGAACTAACGTATCTGTCATTTCCCTCATCCTTTTCGGTACATCCTATCGATTGAAAGTACTTTGTATACGGTTACACTGAATTGTATAAGAATTCATTAATTTCTCTTTACAAAAGTAGATTATCATATTTTGTCGAACTAATCAATATAACGTTATAATGTTTGATTTAAATTTACAGAATTTTTATAAGATCAAGGCTATTTTTTCTTTGTGCTTCTTAGTTTCTTCATATAATATAATCTCATTAGGTTTTTTTAAATTTTTCATACTACCCATGAAAAAAAAGGCGGGAAGAAAAACAATCTGTTTTTCTTCCCGCCTTTTTTTTACGAATTCACAAAATCCATTGATGAAAGTTTCTACTCTAATTATCCGGAAATAATGCTTTTTTTTAAAAAACTAACTCTAAGTCAGAATAAAGACTAATGGGTTTAGAGGGTTTGAACGGTTCCTCCAATACACTCGCTATAGAACCCCTTTTGTCTCCAAACTGAAGAATTAGATCCTTTTTTTCTTTTTATTCAACCATATAATTAATCCAATTATCGCTATAAACAAAATTAATAGGTCTATGTTGTACATAGAAAATAAATTTCGATCAGATATTATTACTGAGGACATCCTGATTATAAAACCTAGACATATAGAAATAAGTACAATTATTACTGTTTTAAGTCTTTTTTCCTTAGTTTCCATATTTATCTCGACCTCCTGCATATAGTTATATAGTATGATATTAAACCAAATTTTCAAAAAAATATAAGGGAGTGTTATGAAAATGAAGAAAAAGTCCTTATTTTCAATACTAATAATCAGTTTATTAGTATTATCACATGTCCCCAATACATTGGCCGAAGAGAAAAATGAAACAATACCTTCATCAACTGTCAACCCCATTGTGGAAGTCAAATTAATTAGTGATGATGTTATACAAATACAACCAACAGCAAGCATCATTGAAATGAGCAAACCTATTGCTCATCAAGCTAAACTAACAAATACCCAATTAGGAAAGATGGTAAAGGCTCATCAAAAGGGAACAACATGGTTAAGCATCGTAAGTACTCTTGTGTTTGCAGGTGGCCCAACCGCACCAGCAGGAGTAGCTACTGCACTGGCATCAGCACTTGCTGGCAGTCCTAATAGTTTAATAGCAGCATATTATTCCGGAAAACACGCTTATCATGTATCTGTCTATGCTAGTGGTAAAAAACCAAGTTTATCTAAAATAACGTATATATATTACACTAAGTCAAATCTTTCATTTAGAAGCCCTCGTTAATTAATCCTTCCTGCTCCTAATATTACAGAGGAAATGTTGCTTTCCATAATATAAAAACCAAGAATGCTTATTTAAAAGCATTCTTGGTCTTATTAATTTCCGTACTTCATTCGTTTTTCCTTTTCATGACATTCACTTAATATATATATCCCGTTCCAATGAAAGCCGTTAATTTACCTTTTTCGATCCTTTCCAATGGATTTCCCTCAATCGGTATTTTTGTAGCTTACCTGTTGCCGTTTTCGGTAAAGACTCTACGAATTCAACTTTTGTCGGTGCTTTAAAGTGAGCCATTTTTGAGCGGCAAAAGGTGATGATCTCATTTTCTGTCACTTTTGCATTTGGCTGCAGCACAATGATTGCCTTAGGCGTTTCTCCCCATTTATCGTCTGGAATGGCAATGATCGCAGCCTCCAAAACATCTGGATGTTTATACAATACCCCTTCTACCTCTGTTGAAGAAATATTTTCCCCGCCGGAAATGATTAAATCCTTAGCCCTGTCCTGTATCTCAATATATCCATCAGGATAGGTAACTGCCAGATCCCCGGTATGAAACCAGCCATCCCTAATGGCTTCAGCCGTCTTTTCCGGATCCTTATAATATCCTTCCATTACAACATTGCCGCGAGTAATGATTTCCCCCAGTTCCTTTCCATCCCAAGCGACTTCTTTCCCTTCTTTATTGACTACCATCGTTTCCCCATTGAAAACCAATTCAATCCCTTGTCTTGCCTTTATTATTGCTTGTTCGTCCGCCGATTTAGCTTCAAACTCATCCTTCCACTCGTTATATAGGATGAATGGGGAAGTTTCTGTTAATCCATATACGTGGATCATATTCAAACCAAGGATTTCTTGTGCCTTTTGTATAAGCGCTGCTGCTGGAGGAGCCCCTGCTGTTGCCATTCTTGGACGCACTTTGATATTTGTTCCTTTTGCTTTAGGATCATTTACCAGCATATTGACGACAGTAGGCGCTCCACATAATAATGTAATATTATGAAGGGCGAATAATTTGAGGATAAGAGGGGGATCGACTTTCCTTAAACATACATGAGTCCCGCCAGTAGCCGTTACCGACCATACCCCTCCCCAGCCATTAGCGTGAAACATTGGCAAGGTATGTAAGTATACATCGTCATGCTTCACTCCTAGGTGATAAATGAAATTAGCGGCGTTCATGTAATTCCCGCGATGAGTTAACATGACCCCTTTGGGTTTTGAAGTCGTTCCACTCGTGTAATTTATAGTCAAAAGTTGATTTTCATCGATTTTAACATCTGGCAGTCCATAATCATTTGCATGCAAAATGAAATTCTCATAATCTATTCCAGGTAAAGTGGTTTCATATCCTTCAACAGGCACGATGATGATCTTTTCCAAGGAAAGTTTAGTAATGATCTTTTCGATCGGAGCGGTGAATTCTTCATCGACTATCAACATTTTTGAATCGCTATGCTTGATGATAAATTCCAAATCCTCTGCAGCAAGCCTATAATTCAAAGGAACCATTACCGCTCCCATTTGACAAATGCCATAAAAACATTCCAACATATAATGCGTATTTGGCAACATAACTGCAATATGGTCACCTTTTTCAATTCCCGAAGAATACAAAGCTTTGGAAAGTTGATCTGTTCGCTGCCCGAATTCCTTATATGTAAACTTTTTCTCTTCATCGATGACTGCCACTTTATGAGGATAATATTTTACGGCCCTGCGCTTCCAATCAATTGGAGTTAATGGGGAAAACATTTTTACCATCTCCTTCTTTACAGATTCACTGTATACAGCACCCTGCTGGGTTCGTCATGATGGATCCTGAGAAAAAAACTTCGTATCCTTTTAATACATATTCATTTTCCAGCCGTCATATCTTCTTTAATGGATTTGCATATAAAGATTTTTGAATGACCTATCCGCTTTACTCAAGGGGATTAATAATCCGAACGTTTTTTAATTATTCTGATAATTTAACCTCCTAAAAAACAGTGAAATTCACTGTTTTAATGTTATATAGTGCTTCTTCTTTCTATTATAATGGAAACTGTACACGTCAGGAAGATTATATTTTATTATCTATGCATGCCGACAGATGTTCGGTAAGTTTCCCAACGATTTGTTTGAGTCGTTCCGTTTCCTCTTCATTCAGGACGCTATAAAAGTCACGAAAGGTTTTGGTAAAACACTTATTGATGGAATGATAGGTATTCCTTCCACTTTCGGTGGATTGGATAAAAACGACCCGCCGATCATCCTCACTGTGTACCCTCTCAATCAACTTCTTCCGTTCAAGCCGATCAATTAGTGCAGTCCCTGCTGCAGGTTTAATTTTCAAATGATTCGAAACATCTTTAACAGCTATGGATTCATTCAAGACTATTAAATGCAATGCGCGATACTGCACAGTAGTTAAATCATATTTAACCAATAACGGTTCCACCAATTCCTGTGATAGGCTGCTTAATTCCCTAATCTCTAGATGTAAATTATACAATTCACTTGAATGCATGTTTGACAATCCTTTCTTATTGACACTATCTATCTAAAACTATAACATAATTAACGTATCAAAAAATTAACCATGCGAATTAAATTGGTTATTGATTTTTAAAGAGAGAGAGAGGCTGTACATGTCAGCAGAACAACGCAAAAAGATCATTATCCTCATGATCAATATGTTTATCGCAATAGGGAGTTTCGGCATCATCATTCCCATTTTACCAGCATACCTGGCCTCCATTAATCAAGGTGGAACCGCCGCTGGCCTAATGATTGCCATTTTCGCAGGTGCACAACTTATCTTTTCGCCAATTGCCGGAAAATGGACTGACCAATTCGGGCGCAGAAAAATGATTATTTATGGATTGGTCGGTTTGACATTATCCATGTTCATTTTTTATGCAGTCAATTCCATTTGGTTATTATATGCTTCACGTATCATTGGCGGAATCGGGGCAGCTTTGCTTATACCCGCAATTTTTGCTTATGTTGCTGATATCACCACATTTGATCAACGCGCTAAAGGCAATAGTTTAGTATCTGCCGCCATGTCCCTGGGAATTGTAGTCGGTCCAGGAATTGGAGGTTTTTTAGCTGACTTTGGCTTGAAGTTTCCTTTTTTGATTTCTGCGCTGGTATCCCTATCAGCAGTCGTATTTTCGATTTTTGTTTTAAAAGAAAGCGAAACGGCACAGGTTACTCAATCCATGGATGCAAAAACTGAAACGATGCTTCGGAAGATTGCTTTATCCGTGAAAAAGCCCTATTTCATCCCACTCATCATTACTCTTGTAATGAGCTTTGGCTTAATGGCGTATGAATCTGTAATTGGTCTTTATCTTGATAATCAATTCAATTCAACTCCAAAGGACATCGCCGTAATGGTTACAGCCACCGGTATCGTCAGTGTAATAGTTCAATTGTTTGTCGTCGACCGGATCGTACAGCGTTTCGGGGAAGTGAATGTGCTGAATATCTTTATCAGTGTTGCAGCCATCGGTTTCCTTCTATCACTTTTTGCATCGAATTACCTGATTTTCTTTTTAATTTCACTTATCATCTTCCTTTCCACTTCCATCTTACGTCCAGTTCTTAACACACTGATTTCCAAGATGGCAGGGAATGAGCAAGGCTTTGCAATGGGTATGAATAATGCGTATATGAGCATCGGAAATGTGCTCGGACCAACACTTGCGGGAATGATGTATGATGTCCACATTACCTATCCGTTCATGTTGGGCCTTATCCTCTTATTCATTACTTTAATGATTACTATGGCTTGGCAAAAGCGATCTCTTCATGCAAAGGCCTTATCTTAGAGCTTAAATGGCATTTCAAAATTTATTCCTTAACGAAACCCCCGAGTAGCATCCGCTATCCGGGGGTTTTCATTAGGATTTTTTTATCCATTCTTCTTTTAATTGAAATCCTCCAAAACAGTTTAATAACGAGTAACATTTCGATCTCTTGAGAACTAGCTCCAGTTTCTTGCGGAAACTGCTCATATTTTTGTGTAACACTCAAATTCACGAGTAATTGCTTCAAACTCACGAGTAAATGCGTCAATTTCACGAGTAACGTCCCCAACTCTCGGATTTCTGCTCCAGTTTCATGCGGAAACTGCTCAAAGTCATGCGTAATATTTGTATTCACGAGTATTTGCTCCATTCTTTACTAAAGTTGAAGCTTTTATTTCACCAAAATAAAAAGCGACCTTATTTTTAGAATAAGGCCGCTTATCATTCAGTTTTCTCATTTCATATTGTTATAAAGGGAAATTAATTTCATTTAATATAAATGGCTTTCTTTCCTTTACTGCTTTCAAAAGCCGCATCAATGATTTTAATGACCGCTAACCCCTCTTGGGCAGTGACTGGAGCTTTCTTCCCGCTCAATATACTATCGGCAACTGCCTGGTAATACGTTAAATAAGAACCATGCAGTGTTTCAATGGTTTCATGTATCTCATTTTCTCCTTCAACCGTAACCAGCTTACCATAAAATTCGGGATCATCGGCACCCCAAGAGTCATCGACTGGTTTTTTCCCCTCACTTAAGTCTGCCTCTTGGCAATCAAGACCATATTTGATAAATGATCCTTTACTTCCATGCACCTGATACCGCGGTCCATTATACGGAACGATTGAGCCTGAATGCAAGATAACCCTCAGCTTTTCATATCCTAATATCACATGGAAGTAATCATCCGTTTCTGCATTTTCTTTTTGGGAAAATACATCTGCCCAAACGAATTGCGGCAATCCAAACAAATGAAGTGCTTGATCGATGAGATGTGATCCTAGATCATAAAGCATGCCTGATCCCGGGCCCGGTTTTTCCCTCCATCTATCCCTGACCACAGGCCGGTATCGATCATAATGGACTTGGTATGTATTGATTTCCCCAAGCACTCCATCATCCATAAGTTTTTTCACGGTCAAAAAGTCATTATCCCATCTCCGGTTATGATAGACACTTAATAGCAGATTCTTTTCCTCGGCAATCTTGATGAGCTCCTCCGCCTCCCAAGCTTCCACAACCATCGGCTTTTCGAGGATGACATGCTTCCCGGCTAACAAGCTTTGCTTGGCCATTTCATAATGCAAACCACTCGGTGTCGTAATAACAGCCAAATCAATGGATGGGTCTTCAAGAATTTCCTCTAAGCTGCCTACCACTTCCACATCTTTCAAATCTTTTTGGACTTTTTCCTTATTGGAGCTCACAACTTTCGCTATTTGAAACTGCTCTAAAACACTTAGTAATGGCGCGTGGAAAGTAGCTCCTGACAATCCGTACCCAACTATGCCAACTTTAATTTTTCTCATTTTCAATCCCACTCGCTTTCTTGTTCCTCTTAAACAAACATTTTATTATATTTCATTGTCCGGGTATGTATCTCTCAAAAACTTGACAGATTGATTAATCAATTCTTTCAATACATTAATATTGATATCTGCCACTTTATTGATGTACACACACGCTTTTCCGGAAGTGTGTTTTCCAAATGCCTGTAATAATTCTTCTCTTTTTTTATCCCCTGGAGCAAAGTATAAACTGATTTTTGCTTTTCGAGGTGAAAAGCCTACCAGGGGGGCATCGCCTTCGTGACCTGATTCATATTTATAATGATAGGTTCCGAACCCAATTATGCTCGGTCCCCACATCTTTGCCTCATAACCTGTCGTTTCGGTAAAAACATTCAACAATTCATAGGCATCTTCACGTTTTTTCGGATTATCGACGTTTTCGATGAACTCAATGACACTACTGTCCGTCTCTTTGGTTTTTTGTTTATACATGACCGGAACCTCCCTTATATTAAAAGGCAGAAAAAATTCATAAGATATCGCTTGCTCAGCATCTTAGTACCCTGTTCAATCGTGTTTTAAAGGTTGTTATGTATGTAGGCAGCCTTCATCAGCGATGTATCAATGATTGACGAACGAGCTCCTTTACTATTTCTCTAAGCTTCATGGCAAATCCTTCATTATACCCTTATATATTATAGAACATTGATTCGTTTTATTCTATTTTAAGAGCAGAGTTTATTAAGTAAATCTTTCACGCTTTAAAAATCATTACTTTACCATAATAATCTCTACGATCAGAAATTATTATTCTGATCGTAGATTTTTTCATTAAAAGGCAAAATGCAGTTTTACTAGATCTATTGCCGCCTGATCTTTTCTATTTCATCAGCTATGAATTGTACCTGTGTCCCTACGATGACTTGAATGCTTTGGGGACCCACAATATTGATTCCGGCAACCCCTGCTGATTTGATTTTATTCTGATCGACAGCTCCCATATTTTCCACTTCCACCCTTAAACGGGTAACACAGTTATCTACAGATGTTACGTTAGCGTCTCCGCCTAATCCCTCATAAATAGCGGAAGCCATTCCAAAGAATTTGCTCTCATTATTCCCGCCTTGACCGCTGTCTGCTCCCGCAATCGCTCCTCCGCCATCAAGCTCATCTTCTGTATTATCTTCTCTGCCGGGAGTCATTAAATTGAACCTAGTTATCAAGAATCGGAATAAGAAATAGTAGATGACTGCAAAAGCCAGTCCTTGAAGAAGCAGCATATAAGGTTCATTTGCCATTGGCAATCTTGAGCTTAAAACAAAGTCAATGAATCCTGCACTAAAACCGAACCCTGCTGTCCATTGGAAAGTCGCAGCAATAGCCAACGATATTCCTGTTAATAAGGCATGCACAACGAATAGGGCTGGTGCAACAAACATGAAAGCAAATTCCAAAGGTTCAGTAACGCCTGTGAAAAATGAAGCGAAGCCGGCTGCGAGCATTAATGAGGCCACTTGTTTTTTCTTCCGTGATTTTGCCGTATGGTACATGGCAAGAGCTGCTGCCGGCAAACCGAACATCATCACGGGAAAGAATCCGGCTTGATACATGCCTGTGGTTCCTTTTATTCCTGTTCCAGCCCAGAATTTACCGATATCGTTAAGTCCTATTACATCGAACCAGAATACGGAGTTTAACGCATGATGTAAACCTGTTGGTATCAAAAGCCGATTAAAGAATCCATAGAGTCCTGCTCCAGCAGCACCTAATTCACTTATTCCTTCCCCGAATATAACTAACCAGGAGTAGATGAGTGGCCATACGAAGAATAATATAAGGGAAACCAGTAACATGATAACCGCAGTAAGGATCGGGACTAGGCGTTTACCGCTAAAGAAGGCGAGTGCATCAGGCAGCTCGACCTTACTGAACCGATTATACATAGCTGCCGCTATAAGGCCCGAAAGGATTCCGACAAATGCATTCTCTATTTTCACAAATGCTGGATTTACATCTTTTGCCTCAATTCCTTGCAGCATCGCCACCGAGTCCGTGGAAAGCAATGTCGTTACGACTAGATAGGCTACGAGCCCGCTCAAAGCGGCAGCTCCATCTTTTCCTTTCGACATCCCCAACGCCACTCCAACGGCAAACAAGATAGCCATATTGTCAATGATCGAAGAACCTGCTTTGATTAAGAAAGCTGCTAACGGACTTCCCGCTCCCCATCCTGCTGGATCTATCCAGTAACCGATCCCCATTAAAATGGCGGCTGCCGGCAATACGGCTACTGGCAGCATCAAGGAACGCCCAATTTTTTGAAGATATTTTTTCATTCCGCTTTCCTCCTGACAATTACTGATTTAGGGCAAACCCCATATTCTATTAGACAACGGTTCCTTCCATTTTAGAACTTCATTTCATTTATTAATTTGACTATATTCAGGAATAAAGTCTTAGCGATTTACTCCTCCTTCGAAAGCCCATAAAAAAAGAAAAGTCCAACCCGGACTTTTCTTTTTTCAGTTATTTATAGAGCAAGTAATTTTTGCGAACCTTTTTAAAGGCATCCTGCTTTACTTGATATTCTTTCAAGATTTCATTTACTGTTGAACCTTCTTTAATTCTAGACATTATCCAGCCATTTCCAATCAATAAATTGAAATTGTTGGCTGCAAGGAATTTGAAATCACCGGGATATAGATCCTGAATGGTCTTGATGATGTGAAGTCCAGTTGGGACAGCCTTGAACGCTTCTCTATCCGTTATATAAATTTCCACTCCGTGGCTAAGTTTACCTGCATGTTTTGAAAATGTAGGTGTAAAGGACGCTGCCCTGAATTTCACACCGGGTAACCTTAATGCATTTAATTTCCCGGCAAGCTCATCACTGTTTATATAAGGAGCACCTATCAACTCGAATGGTTTGGTCGTCCCTCTGCCTTCCGAGACATTCGTTCCCTCGATCAAGCCTGTAGCCGGATATACGAAAGTAGTGGAAACTGTCGGCATATTCGGTGACGGCAAGACAAAAGGGAGACCAGTATCGTCATAATCCATATCTCGCTTCCAGCCTTTCATCTTGATGACCTTGAGATCTGCTCCAATTTTAAATTCCTTATTGAACAAAGTCGCGAGTTCCCCAACCGTCATCCCATGCTTAAGCGAGATTGGATACAACCCAACAAACGATGAGAATTCAGGTTCAAGGACCGGCCCATCTACCGACTCCCCGCCTTGTGGGTTCGGCCGGTCCAGCACGATAAAGGGGATATCATTTTCTCTGGCTGCTTCCATTGCATAAGCCATCGTGTAGATATAAGTGTAATAGCGTGTTCCGACATCCTGGATATCAAAAACAAGGACCTCAACATCCTTTAACATTTCAGGCGTCGGTTTTTTCGTTTTGCCATATAAACTATAAACGGGCAATCCTGTTTTTTCATCAATATAATATTCAACGCTTGCACCAGCTTGCGCATCTCCACGCACTCCATGTTCAGGACCAAATAAAGCCGTTAAATTAATATCCGGATCATCATGAAGGAGATCGACGATGCTGGTTAATTTAGAGTCGATGCCAGTTGGATTCGTAATCAAGCCGACTTTCTTTCCGCTTAAAACGTTCTTTTCTTCTTTTAAAAGAACTTCAATACCAGGACTGACCTTTTGTTTTTTCTTCTCTTTAACAGCTGTTACACTTTTTGAGGAAACGATGCCGAAAGAAAGCATGCAAATGGCAAATAGGATTATCATTCTTTTCAAATTGCTTCTCTCCTTATTTTTTAATGGGTCTTCCAGATTTAATATCTAATCCATATCCATATTTATAAAGGCTTTCAGAGGGGTTAGTTACTGAAGGTATAGCGACCGGCAACGTGCCTTTAGGTCTTGATTCTCCAAAAATGGTCGAGATGCCTGCCGGGATATTTGGCTGTCTATAACGCCCATTCGAATACCCTTTAAACCCGTAAACAGCTAGAACCGCTTTCGCTTCTTCAAAGTTTGCAACATCATAAGGGTTTCTTAAGCTCATTAAAACAAATTCTTTATCTTTTTTCTTTGCATGATTCATGACCGCTCTAGGGAAGGCTGTTGCCCACTTCGACGAATCTTGAATGCTATCATCTATCACTCCATCATTGACAGCCGGATCGTTTTTGACAATATAGGAACCAGTTATGACAAAGTCCGATTCATCAATGAGTCTGGCCACTTGATCTGTAAATGACTTTCCTGAAAAACTCATACCCGTTATTTGGACTTTCTTTATTTTCTTTTTATCAGCTAATTCGCTGATGCTCCTAGACATGGATTCGACTTGGTCATCAAAAGGAGCAAGAATTAAAACTTTATCATTTTTCTTAGGTTTGAAAGGCAATGTTTTGTGTTCATTTTTCAAAAGAGTGATGGCATCTTCCGCCATTTTCCTTTCTTTTTTCAAATGATCTTCGTTACCGACCACTTGAAGCGCGGTTTCGATTTTTTTATCTATCGGTGTATCATCCGGGTTTAATATCCCTCTTTTCACTTTTAGTTCAAGTATCCTTGTTACAGATTGATTGACTTGATTTAGAGGAATTTCCCCTCTTGCCACTGCCGCCTTCACTGCATTGAATACAGAGGTTATATTCTTTTCCATTTGAAGCGAATTAACCTGTGCCGGCATCAAAGCAATATCAACACCAGATTTCAGGGCAAGGACCACAGCTTCTTCCTGTCCGAAGTTGTCCGCGATGGCTTTCATATTCAAAGCATCTGTAACCACAACACCGTCAAATCCCATTTCTTCACGTAATAGACCCGTGATGACCTTTTGTGACAGCGTTGCAGGAACCATAATTTCTTGACCGTCTTTTTTACTGATATAGGTAGTGTCATCGAATGCAGGAAATTGAACATGTGCAGTCATCATCATATCAACTCCAGCATCGATGGCTCTTTGGAAAGGAAGCAGCTCGATGGAGCGCAAACGCTCTTTATCATGAGAAACAAGGGGAAGACCATAATGACTGTCGACTGCTGTATCTCCATGGCCAGGGAAATGCTTGGTCGTCGCTATCATGTTCTGATTTTGCAATCCTTTTATCATCTGAATGCCCAGCTTTGATACAAGTTCCGGATCGGAACTGAAGGAACGAACGCCAATAACAGGATTTCCGGGATTATTATTGACATCGACAGACGGTCCGAAATTGACATTTATGCCAAGTGACGACAGTTCCTTGCCAATAATTTCTCCAGTTTGATAAGCGTAACTCTCTTTTCTGGCTGCACCAAGTGCCATATTACCAGGAAGGTTCGTTCCAGTTTGAAGGCGAGTTACGATTCCTCCTTCCTGATCAATCGTTATGAACAGCGGAAGGTCCGGGCTTGCCATCTGCAAACCATCAGTGAGCCGCACCGTTTGTTCGGTATCGACTACATTCTCAGCAAACAGAATCACACCGCCCAGATGATATTTTTTGATGATGCTTGCAACTTCCGAGTTCATTTCAATAAACCCGGTTGCCTTTGTTTCTCCTTGTTTTTGCCAATTGCGAAAATCCGGCATGAGCATTTGACCGACTTTTTCATCGATTGTCATGTTTTCTACGATTTCCTGAATATCAGATACCGTTTTTTCATTTTCGTATCCCTTTGCTGCCGCATTCCCTCCCATAATGGATAAAACCAAACATAATGCGATTCCAGCTGGGGCACATATCCTTTTTATCATTCAGGCTTCCTCCCTTGTATTCTTTTTAGTTCTGTTAGCAACAATTCCAAACCACTGCCGTGAAGGGATAAAAAATGAATGGAAATGAACTATATAGATCCTATAAAGAAATCAAGGCAGCATCGGGAATCCCAGCAGCCGCCTCTTTAAAAAGCCTTCATGAAATGTATCCAATTATCCCTGGATTCTTTGAGTCCAATTGTTTACTCAATTATAAGTTTTATTGTTTGACCAGGCTTTAGAAGGGACAGCAAGGGAATATCTTCTTCTATAACTCTTCCTATAACGTTGACTCGGTGGTCTGCCCCTAGGTCTCTTTTGCAAATTTGAACCTCTCCCCGATACCTTCCATAAGCATCATTGTCCATCGTTATGGATCCAAGGCTTCGTGCAGCTGTATTACTCGGCTCAACATTTGCGGTGACCCGGGTATTCTGAAGCCGGAAAACATCTTGAGATACATCTGGCCTCAATTTATACTGACCGCTTTGCAAAAGTCGGGATTCCACTCTAACAGTTAGAATGTTCAGATTTTTATATGCGGTTAGATTCTCAAGCAAATTACCCTCCGTTCCTTGATCTCCTAGGTAAACTCCTTCCACATGCTGGATCAGCTCAATTCCGGCGGCGTAAGGATTCATCAACCTGTGTTTTTCAAGCGTTGGAAGACCCTCATGAAGAGGACCGCGTTTACTTCCTGCACCCGGGATGAAAGCAAAGATCGGTATGCCGTATTTCTTGAACATTCCATTTTGTTCATGAAAGAACTCTTCTTCAAGGCCAGTTTCAGGCCTTGGATAAAAGTTGTGCCAAGCTATCAGACTTTCCGGTTCCACTCCGCCCCCAAGCACGGCTAAAAGTTCCTCTTCATTCAACGTACTTGCATTTAGTGAGAGTGAAAACACCTTAGATAAAGATATGACCGTTTCTTTATCGAACCCATCATCAAGGCGAATCCCTTTAATACCTAATGGACATAAATCCGTAAATTTGTTAATCCCCAAATGAATAAGCGTATTTAATGAGACATCTGCATGGATTTCCATTCCATAGTCCTCTGCAAGCTTTAAAAGCCTGATCATCCTCTTCACGAGGTCTCCCTTTTCTTCAGGAATATGGAGCGAGGTAAATGCTCTCTTCACTCCTAGGTTAGCAGCATGTATAATTTGTGTTTCTGCATGCGGGTCCTGTAGATAAAAAGAAATTCCGATCACTTAAATTCAACCGCCATTTCATCTTTAAATCCGAACAGATACGTAAAAATAAACCCTGCTATATAGGAAATGAACAACCCAGCAAGGAACAGGGCGATTTGGTTTGGATGAACTAGAAAGGTAAGCGGCAGTCCGGACACACCGATGGAAGACGTGGCGATCCCGAATTGAGCTTGGAATGCTCCGCCTACTCCTGCACCTAAACATGCAGTTAAGAAGGGCCGGCCCAATGGCAGGGTCACTCCAAATATAAGGGGTTCACCAATACCTAGCATTCCTGAAGGAAGGCCTCCTCCGATAGCTCTCTTCAAACTTGCTTTCTTCGTTTTCATATAGATGGCAAATGCCGCTCCCACTTGGCCCGCGCCACCCATCGCCAAAATGGGAAGCAGTGGATCATCACCAATCGAATTTATCAATTCTAGATGGACAGGCGTTAAACCTTGATGTAAACCAGTAATGACGAGTGGGAGGAAGGCCGCCCCAAGCACGAATCCAGCTACAACACCACCGAAATCCAATACATTCAATAACCCATTCGTAATGGCATCCGATAAAAACCCTCCTACCGGCATAAATACAATGTAAGTGACAATCCCGGTAATGAGTAAAGCGATGGTTGGCGTCAAAATGATATCCAGTGATTGAGGAATGAATTTCCTGACCTGTTTTTCCACCAAGGCTATGAAAATAGCTGCAAAGAGTACTCCTATCAATCCACCGCGGCCAGGGAGCAAATTTTCACCGAACAATGAAATGTCGCCGACGGCCGGGTTTATGACCAAGATACCAGCAAGGGCACCAAGTGCAGGTGATCCGCCGTATTCTTTTGCAGCATTGGTCCCAACCAAAATCCCCAAGTAGGCAAACAGACCGGATCCGATAACGGTTAAAATGATGGCTAATTGTGATTCTGCTGCAAGCCAGCCCGCTTGAACGATTGCCTTTGTAATACCGGTAATCAAACCAGATGCCACTAAGGCGGGAATTAAAGGGATGAAAATACTTGCAATCCTGCGTAAAAAAAGTTTAAACGGTTTTGCGTTTTTCCTATCAATCTCTGATTTATTCTTCGAGGCTACTTCTTTTAAGTTCAAATTTCCCGAAGCTTCCTCCAGAAGCTTTTCAAATTCTGTATGAACCTTGTTCACCACGCCTGGCCCGAGGACGATTTGTATCGTTTCCTCTTCAATGACGCCAAAAACGCCTTCCGTATTTTTTATATCTTCCATTTTTACTTTCGATCGATCGATTGGCAATACCCTCAGTCTGGTCATACAATGTGCAGCATCGGCAACATTAGATGCCCCACCTAATTTCCCCAATAACTCTTCTGCTAAACTGGCGTACTTATCCCCCTTACCCATTCATAATCCCCCTTTGTCAAATCTCGCATTAATCATTTATATCGATCTGTCATCGATTTAATGGCAGTCCTGGTATTATCAATATATTGGACAGTTTCTTCATATTGCTCTGAGGCCATCCCCAAAAACAAAATGTCAATCATATATAATTGCGCCAATCGTGAGGATGTTGCTGCACTTCGAAATGGTGCTTCATTCGAATAGGATGTAAACAAAGTGGCATCACACAAAGAGGATACCGTTGTTTGGCCATAATGAGTCAGCCCGATTGTCTTGACCCCACGTTCCTTTGCCAGCTTCAATATATTGACAACTTCAGGTGTTTCCCCAGAGAATGAAATGGCAAAAACGATGTCATTCTCATCAGCATTTGCAATCAGGGTTGCAACTAAATGCATATCTGTAAAAGCCGTTGCTCCTTTATTGATGCGAAGTAATTTTTGCTGAGCATCCGCAGCAACTATATTCGAAGCACCCACACCGCAAAAGTGGACGGTTTTTGCATTCAGCATCAGCGTTATGGCATGTTTGAGATTATCATGATCGATTATTTCAGATGTGTCCCGGATGGTCTGAATCGAATTACTCGTTGTTTTTTCCACAATCCGGTACAGTGATTCGGAAGGCTCGATATCCCGGTAGCCCTGTTCAACCGTCTTCATCAAATCTCCAGCAATCCTTATTTTCAGATCTTGAAATCCTTTTATTCCAAGCGATTTACACAACCTAATAACAGCAGCCCCGCTTGTTTGGGCAGACGTACTTAATTCCTGTACAGTGCTGTTCACAACTTCATGAGGATTCTGTAGAATATATTCCGCTAGTTTTTGTTCTGATTGCGGCAGCTTGCTCAACATCGTCTGTATGATGGATAATCCTCCTGTAGCCATTGCTTCCCTCCTAATCTTCATAAATCGAGATGGCTTTTCTGACATCTCCATCCGCTTTTTCCAGTAACTCCATTACTTTTTCATAATCTGTTGCCGTTTTTATCATGACAATCGCTGGCTTAACTTGATTATTTGCCTTTTCAAGCGTATTCAAAGCTTGATCATAGTCAGCATTCGTTACTGTTTCTATGATGTTTACTGCACGGTCCTTCAGTTTTTGATTACTGACATTTACATCGACCATCAGATTTTCATAGACTTTGCCCAATCGGATCATGGTTGCCGTTGAAATCATATTGAGTACCATTTTATGTGCGGTTGCCGCTTTCATTCTCGTGGATCCTGTTAACACTTCCGGCCCGACCACCACTTCAATCCCTATATCAGCTTCTTTCGTGATGCTCGCGTTATTATTGCATGATAAAGCGACCGCTTTAGCCCCGACCTTTCTTGCATAACGTAAAGCGCCCTTCACATAAGGAGTGCGCCCGCTTGCCGCAATGCCAATAACCGTATCATTTGCTGTAAGCGCCACGTCAATCAGGTCATTTTCCCCAAACTCTTCTTTATCCTCTGCACCTTCAACAGCCCGAACGAATGCCTTTTCCCCTCCTGCGATTATTCCCAGCACCCTATCAGGCGGAGTGCTGAAAGTAGGGGGACATTCCACGGCATCCAGCACTCCGAGCCTTCCGCTCGTTCCTGCTCCGATGTATATGAGTCTCCCTCCTTTTTTTAACGATTCGCAAGCCCATTCAACTGCCGTTTCTATCTCTGGCAATACCGCCTGAACTGCTGCTGCCACTTTAAAATCTTCTTTATTGATTGCAGAAATGATGTCCATTGTATTGACACTGTCGATATTCATCGTCTTTTCGTTCCGTAATTCAGTCGTTAATGAACGCAAATGTTCTTCCATAGACAATTAAATCCTCCTATAAACAATCACTTAAATATAATTTCATTTTTTAATAAAAAATAATGAAATTATATTTCATATTATATTCAATGATAGCGTTTTCATTACTCGGAGACAAGATATTTTTGTAAAATTTGTTAACCGGCAATCTCCGTTCTTCAAAACCCCGATGCTGGCGGACTTGCATCTATCCCTTTCAGAGTGGCTTAATTTACCCATAGGAGCCTACTATTTTTAGTGTGGATTTTTTCAACAAAAAAACGTGTACCGTCACCTTATTAGGAACGATACACGCAATTTTGCAAAATGCTAAACTAGTATACTACGCCAGACCCGGTACACCTGCACTCCTTTACCCAGTTAACGGATAGGGACCACTTTCCCGTTTTCTACTGCACCGACGACAATAGTTGATGCAAATCCTCCATTTTCATCAATCGAGGGAATATCGTATATTTTTTGATCTGGCCCTATATTTGAAAGTCCGTCTTGCATATGTTTACGGATGGCCTTGGCATCATCAACGCTGCCTGCAGATTTCATGGCTTCCACAAACGCATACATGGCAATATAATTCAATCCTACTTCGGAGCTTGGATCTTCCTTATAATTCTTTTGATATTTCTCGACGAATGCAGGCACTGCTTCTTCATCTGAGTCCATCAATGGCAGAACGCCAATCGAGCCTTCCAATGTTTCATATGAACCTGCAATCGGCTTCATTTGATCCAGCTTTGCTTGATCCATGATGATGAAACCGCCTTTAAATCCCAGCTCCCGAGCTTGCTTCGCCACTTTTGCCGTAGGTTCCGAAGCTCCACCGATGAATAGCACATCAGGATCTTTTTTTAAGGCATTTGTGACAATCGTAAAGAAATCGGTTTCTTTGGCGAAATCAATCGAAGAATTATAAACGACTTTTCCGCCTTGCTTTTCCCAATGTGGGAGCACGGCTTCCGTCCAGTCTTTACCGTATTGCGAAGATGTTGGCAAAGCGGCAATTTTCTTGCCGAAATTTTCCATCGCATATGTTGTAAAAGGCTCGATATACCCCTCGTAATTCGGTGGAATTCGAACAGTTAATGAATTTCCGCTCTCGGTCACTGCCGGTTCACTCGTATATGCACTAATGATGAATTCCTCTTGTTCATTAAAAACCTGAAGTGCCAGCACGCCTCCGCTGTGAGGCGTGAAAATGATCGGCGTATCATATTCCTGAATTAAACGTTTAGCATTCGACCCGGTTTCATTAGGTAAGTATTTATCGTCCAACGATACTAAGTTCAACGTGTATTTCTTACCATCTACTTCAAAACCACCAGCATCATTAATTTCATTGACGGCCATTTCGACACCATTCAATGTCCGTTTCCCATATAACGCTGCTGCCCCGCTTAAAGGACCGCTAAAACCGATGTTTACGACATTGTCATTTTTTCCTTTACTGCCACTGCTAGACACAGGGCTATCCCCTTTATTGCACCCGGTCAAAACAGTGATGGTAAGCAGGAGAAAGACAAATAATACTTTCAGTTTTTTCATAAAAATCCCCCATTCAATTTATTCAGGCCCCAATATACGCTTTCCTTACTTCATCATTGGCTAATAACTCACTTGCTGTCCCTTGAACGACAATTTCCCCATTTTCAAAAACATATCCTTTATCTGCAATGCTTAGGGCAGCATTCGCGTTTTGTTCAGCAAGCAGGATTGTGATTCCTTCGCGGTTTATTTCTTCAATGACTTGAAACATTTGTTCGACAATGAGTGGAGCGAGTCCCACCGAAGGCTCATCAAGCATCAACAATTTCGGTTTTGACATCAAAGCCCTTCCAATTGCGAGCATTTGCTGTTGGCCGCCGCTCAGGCTTCCCGCTTCATCTTGATGCTTTTCTTTTAAAATCGGGAATAAGTGATAGACGTATTCCAAGGAATCCTTGATCTCCGCTTTTTTCTTTCGATGCACATAGGCACCCATCCGCAGATTTTCCTGAACGGTCATCTGTGGAAACAGTTTACGTCCTTCGGCACACTGAACGATCCCCTCCCGGACATTCTTATCCGGGGCACGGCCCCCTATCGGCATGCCCAGAAAATGGATTTCCCCCTTGGAAAGCTTACTGATTCCGCTTATGGAACGAAAAGTCGTGCTTTTTCCTGCCCCATTAGCTCCTAGCAAAACAACGATTTCTCCCTCGGCAACTTCGATATTCACATGGTTTATCGCAGTGAAACTTCCATAATTCACGGCGACATCTGTTAACTTAAGCACTGGCACTCCCTCCCAAATAGGCTTTAATGACCGCTTCATTTCCGCGGATTTCCTTAGGTGTGCCCTCGGCAATTTTTTCTCCGTAATTAAGGACCATGATGTGGTCTGCCAAGTTCATGATCATATGCATTTTGTGCTCGATTAAACAAACGGTCAGTCCCGATCGATTCAATTTTTTAATCAGTTCTGTCAAACCTTCCGTTTCATCCGGGTTGATTCCCGCAGCAGGTTCATCAAGAAAGATGATTTCCGGTTCTGTCGCTAGGGCTAGGGCAATGGCTGTCCGTTTCTTTTCCTCCTGCGAGATGCTCGAGACCATTCTGTCAGCCGATTCCGTTAATCCGACAATATCAAGCACCTCCATAGCCTTATCCCTGCAAGCCGCTTCCTCCCGTTTTAAACGTTTTGTTCTTAGAATGGCATCCACCAAATTGGATTTTGTTCGCAGTCTATGACCGACAATGACATTATCCAACACGGTCGATTGATCGAAAAGGCTTGTCGTTTGAAAGGTTCTTGAAATTCCGAGCCCCGCAATTTCATTGGCAGGAAGTTTGGTGATATCAATCCCTTTAAAAAGGACCATCCCGGAAGTTGGTCGATGAAAGCCACTGATCAAGTTAAAAAAAGTGGATTTCCCTGCACCATTTGGCCCGATTATTGCATTGATTCTACCTTTTTCAATTGAAAAATCCACATTATTGACGGCCGCCAATCCTCCGAAACGCTTTGTCAAATTCTTAGTTTCGATTAGCAAATTCATCCCTCCTCAGCTTTTATGTGCAATTCGCCCCTAACCCCGGACAGCGCATTATCTTTTCGCTTTCTTTGCCAATCAAAGAAGGCACCTGCTATTCCGCGCGGATAAAAGATAATGATCACCGTAAGTAATGGTCCGAATATCAACATTCGATATTCTTGAAGGAATTGCAGATTCTGCGACAGAATTACTAATAATAATGTTCCTACCAATGGACCTGAAAGTGTCCCGATTCCACCAACCAATAAATACATCAATAGATCGAACATGATGGCAGTTGATCCGATATCAGGTCCAATGAAACGAATGAATGAAGCATACAAGGCACCTGCCAAACCTGCGAAGAATGTGGATAGGACAAATGCGGTTAACTTATTCTTCATTGTGGATATACCAATCGTTTGTGCAAGGTCCTCGCTGTTCCTGATGGCTATATACGTTCTGCCGGTCAACGAGCGAATAATTCGATACACGATTAAAATCACTGCAAGCAGGAAAATGAGAACGAGATAATATTGGGATGCTGCAGTATCAAATGTGACCGGCCCTATATTTCCAGGAGCAGGGATCCCGATTAATCCCCTAACCCCCTCTGTAAGTCCCTCCCATTTATCGATCACCAGATATATGATGTAACCCACACATAGGGTATAAATCGCGAAAAAGTGTTCCTTTGTCCTCAGCGCAATCAAACCGATTAAAAACCCAATGGCACATGTGATTAAACATGCACATATTAGTGCCAGCCAAAAGTTCATTCCCGCTTTTACTGTGAGCAGGCCAAGAGAATATGCTCCAATAGCAAAAAATCCAGCATGTGCAAGCGAGAGATATCCAGTATAGCCTGATAATAAATTGATTCCATAAACAGCTATCGCCCAGATGAACGAAAGTGTCAGCATATGGAGATAATAATCGTTTTGCGCGATATAGGGGAATGAAAAAGCAAAGACGATAAGAGCGATAATCCCATTTCTTTTCGTTAATATCTTCACACTACCTCTCCCCCTTTGCAAAAAGACCTGTTGGTTTCACCGTTAATATGATGACTAAAAGTATGAATGCAATGATGTCTTTATAATCATTTGAAATATAAGTTGCACCTAGGCTCTCACTGAAACCTAGGATATATCCACCTACGATCGCCCCCGGGATGCTGCCCATCCCACCCAATATGATAATGACGAAGGCTTTTAGGATGACTAAATGCCCCATGCCGGGAAAAACAAGATTAATCGGTGATGCAAGGGATGAAGCGATGGCTGCTAATCCCCCCGATATCATGAAGGTAAGCATCGCGACTTTATTAATGTTGATTCCTACTAATGACGCCCCTTCACGGCTTTGGGACATTGCAATTATCGTCGAACCGGCATAAGTTTTCTTTAGGAAAAGGTAAAGTAAAACCATCACTGCGATAGCTGACACGATGATCAATAATCGCTGAAGTGTGAACGTCAGTCCCAGGATATTGACGACTTGACCATATGGAGAAGTCATAGTATGGAAGTCGGCACCCCAGACAAATTGGGCAAAAGCTTCAAGAAAAAGGAGAATCCCGATTGCTGCAATCTTATCGTGCAACGGAGGTGCCTCCCTTAACAGGCGGAACACGAAACGTTCCAAAAGGACTCCCAACAAACCAACAACGATAATGGATACGAACATGGCAATCCAGTAATTGACCCCATATAATGTCATCATTGACAACGTGATATATCCTCCCAACATATATAGGGCACCGTGTGCAAAATTCGGAATATGCAAAATTCCATATACTAGCGTCAATCCCAGTGCAACAAGACTATATACGCTGCCAATCGTCAAACCATTAAAAAGCTGCTGGATCAAAATCTCCATTTACTTCCTCCTTGAAAATTAATGAATTTCACTTTGCTGTTCATTCCCTGGCTCACATCCTGTCCATATTTTGAAAGCACACCTCTGCGATGAAAAACACTTTCAATTTTTTCCTCACAGGCTCAAACTCCCGGGGTGGAACAGTAAGTTTTATTTCCCTACATTCTCCGCCTACAGATATAGCTTAGGTGTAGCGAAAAAAACACTCGATTGGTTGTTAGCGCTTTCATTTATAATAACAACTTATTAAATACATGCACCTTACGTTTTTTCCTCATTCTATCTGGATTCTAGGCGGTACGATTGTGTAGACAAGCATATGCTGTTTTTAGGGATAGCAAATGATCCATCTTCTCTTTAATAACGGTTTACCTATACCTATGGTAAACGTCTGATTCTTTCACCCCTTCCACACCACTAAAGGACCATTACGTAGATTAATTTCCTGTATGTAGATTATTTCCTGTATATAAATGCAAGTGCCGTGCCAACATTAACTCACCGACAATAAGGCTATTCATCATTAAGTGAATTCATTATTGAATTGTAAAAATCAAAAGTAACGATTCCATAAGGGATGTCCGTCATTCACTATTGACTGAAAAAATCATTTTTGAATCAATAAAGAATTAAATGAAGACATAAAATGAAAAGGATTCAAAAATCCCCTTCATAACTACAATGTTTTCATGCAATAGCAGTTAATCATGTACAAAAAAACAACTTTACAACCCATAATATCTTAAAAATTCTTTAAAGATTAGGTAACTCTATCTGTACTGTTTGTAAAGAAGGCTACCTACCAAGATGAGGTGATTTAATCATAAAAAAGTATTACTTCGTTCTTTAGTAATGGGCTCTATATCTCTTAAGAGAATAACTCAAACCCTAGAAACACTGATATATCAGTTTTCTTTCTCTCCTGATTAGTAGAAGAATGTAAAATAACCTATCTACTGGGAGAGGGAGGTTTCAACACTTCCGTTATAAAATAAGTTTGTGGGCTGACGCTTTTTTTTACGTCGAAAAAGGGGGTCTTTTTAAAAGTCAAAGATGGTGTGGACTCGGTTGCAAATATATCGAAATGAATTGCTTACGTACAAAAAAAGGATTATGAAAAGTGTAGGAAAGCTAAATAGGAAAATAAAAGTCAAGGAAAAAACAAAGAAAAGCCCTCGTCGAAGAGGGCTTTCATTACTTATTCAACTAGTTTTTTTTATCAACATCACCATTCATGAAATATATTAACAATATAATATTAACAAATATTATACCTGCCAAAGAAAAAATCCCTTGCAATAAATATCTAATATTATAAAAAGCTTCCGTTCTATCTTCTTTAGCCAATGGATATATTGATTCTAGCAGACTAGGAATTTGCAAACTTCCAATAATTATTATAAGCATAAAAATTATAATTATATATTTTTTTTTCATTTAAGCTTCAATCCTTTATTTATAGGTATAAACTTTTTTATAAGATACACCATAAGCTTTTTTTGCTGTGCCTGTTCCTTGTTTAGTCCAACTAAAGGAATTCCATGGCATTTTATATACATCATATAGTTTAGTTTTATATACAGGATATGCTGTGAATTTTAATGATTTAACACTTTTCCCATTTACCTTACTCGGAACTTTAAATGTACCAGAAATCGTTATAGTTGTTGTACCCGTAACACTATACCCTAGAGCCCCTGATAGTGCAGCATTACTAGCACCAAAATTCGCACTAACTGTGGTAGCTACTGATTTATTCTGGCTAATATTTAATACTACTCCTGGACCACCAATAGCAGTGGCAAGTCCGCTAGATCCTGTTGCATCAGACCCTCCCCGTACATTTTGAACTTTATACTTATTAATTATAGCACGTGCGTTAGTGCTAGGGCCATTCTCTATAACATTACTCTCTATTAATAACGACTCATCAAGAACAATTAACTCATCTATATTTGGATCACTTAGATACTCATTAATTATTGAGTTTTGTTCACTAACTGTCATGGTATCGTCTAAAGTTAATACTGTACTTTCTGTACTTATTGATTCATTGTTCTTTTGGGCATGTCCCACACTCGGTAAAATTCCTCCAACTAGCATAACCACTGATAAAAGCATGATTACAGTCATCGATAATTTCTTACACATTATGTTCCCCCTTATTTTTTATAGTACATATGCAACACAACCTTAACAAACAATGATGCATATTCCCTAAAATTTTGACTTTTAATGGTACATAAGTAATAATATGCAAAATATACAAAAAAGTAAAGGGTTAAAACGAGGAATGTTTGAGTAGAGTAATATTTTGATTGATATTGATCTTATACAAGGTGTGACTTCATGTATTTAAATGAGTTTATGAAGTTCCACCTCGAGCCCATTATTGGTCAATAGAAGCTCAAGGGGTAATCAGAGGTACGGTGACATTAACTTAAAGTGCATATTGGGGAGTTAGATTTAAAAATAGAGCATCTGAAAATTCAAAATTGACAGTTGCAAGAGTATATACATGGGTTGTTAAAGACAAATATTGGTTAGAGACTACTTATTGAAAAAAAGAAGGTGATTACATGATTGTATATATTTTGGATAATTTAAAACCCTAACTTGATCTTGCTAACACGATAATATTTCTACTTATTTATTTGAATATTAGAAAAAATAATAAAGATAAATTATGAATATAAACTGAATAACAATCTATAAAATGATGAAGCTTTTCCTTCCAAGCACTTAACCCCATGTAATTTTTCGCCTATCGTAATTTTTAGTCAAAAAACAGCACCCTCCATTGTTGGATGGTGTCCAACAATGGAGGGTGCTGTTCAAACTCATCTATTCTTTTCCACTGACCTTTAATCGATATTTTTTAAGTTTCCTTACGATTGTTGCCTGACTGGATTCCAGGGCTTCTGCTATTTCATATGTAGTTTGGTAAGTTTGAGCCGCTTTCGTCAATATTTCCTTTTCGGCTCTTTCCACCGCTTCTTTTAAAGTTAAGGTAGCATTGTGGTTCGGTTGATTCCGATTTTCCGGCTGATATTCTTCCGGAAGGTCGTTAATCGATAATATTCGATTATCCGTCAGCACGACGAGCCTTTCCACTATATTAATCAATTCACGGACATTTCCTGGCCAATCATGTTGATAAAAATATTCTTTCAACCGCGAATCTATTTCTTTTGAGAATTTATATTGTTCGTTTGCTTTTGTTAAAAACAAGTCAGTCAATGCCAAGATATCCTCTCTTCTTTCCCTTAGAGGAGGGATCGTGATCGGAATGACATTCAACCTATAAAAGAGGTCTTCTCGAAAATCACCCGATTTGACCATTTCCGTAAGATTTCGGTTCGTGGCTGCTATTATGCGAACATCGATTTTCTTTGGTTTTGTACCCCCGATTCTTTGAATCTCCCTTTCCTGAAGGGCCCGGAGCAGCTTCACCTGAAGTTGCAGGGGAAGCTCACCTACTTCATCCAGGAATAGGATACCACTCTCTGCCAGTTCAAACATCCCTGGTTTTCCTTTTTGATTGGCTCCGGTAAATGCCCCTCCTTCATATCCAAAGAGCTCGGATTCCAATAAATCAGCGGGAATTGCCCCGCAATTTATTTTGATGAAGTCTCCTTTTTTAGATCGGATGCTCCGATTATAGATATTTCGGGCAAGGACATCCTTTCCAACACCCGTTTCCCCCAGTATGAGTACTGTCGCATCAATATCCGATATCCTTTCTGCTATCTCATAAATCATTTTCATTTTATCACTGACGAATACGACTCCATCTTTGCTCGTTATCTTCCGCAGTTTCTCAATTTCCTGCTTATATTGATTATTCAGTTCATTAGCTTTCGTCAACTCATGCATCAGTTCATTTAAATCAGATAAATCCCTTATATTCGTAACGACTTGCTCTATTTCCCCTTCTGCATTAAAAACGGGACTCCCTGTTATCAATGTTTCCTTTCCCGCAAAATTATCCTGTACGACTGATACCGTTCGTCTCAGCTTCACTACCTTATGAGTCACCGACGCATTCAGTATGCCTCGTTTAATCAATTGGTCCACAGATTTTCCGATATAATACTCTTTTGGTATGCCTGTGATCCGTTCAATTGCCGAATTGGTATAAAGTGTGATTCCATCTTGATCGGTGATGTATATTCCATCATAGGAATTTTCGATTATTGCATCCAGTGCGCGATTCAATTTATCCGTTTCATGAGCATCAATCAGTAAATCGTCCAAAAATTCTGTTTCCCTGCCTATATAAAGAATATTGTCAGCATCCATTTGTTTCATTAATAAAAATAAATACCGTTTATCATGCAGCCTTGCAGCTGCAAGCCTTTTATTATCGAGAAATTGCCACTCATCGAATTGTTCGGTTAATGTATTATTACCATCCTGGCTTAACAATTGATTAAAATAGTTTCCCCAATCCTTAATCCGATTTGCAGAATCCACGACTAGTGCAGGAAAGGTCCACTCTTTGAGCAAATTAAGCTGAGAATCCTGTTTCACTTGATTCATTACTATTCACCGCCGCAAAAAGAATTCTTTTTAAGTACAATTCTGGATAATTTTCGAAACTCCTTTAAAATTGTCGAATTTCGCTCCTAAAAAAAGTAGTGATGAAATAATTTTCATCACTACTTTACCTCAGTAAGTCTTAAAAATAACCTCTCCACTGATCGTTTCCTTACCTGACTGGTTAGTGGCCGCTACGTTGAAAAAATATCTATTCCCATTTTTTTCTTTTAGATCCGCTTGAAGAGTTATGACATCATTCAGGAAAACCATGCCTTTGAAACGAATCTTGTATTCTTCGATAAATCCAATTTCATAAAGATTACTGAATAGCTTTGCGAGGTTTCCCATCGTCCACATCCCATGTGCGATGATACCTGGAAGACCAGCATTTTTTGCTTCCTCATCAATGGTATGAATGGGATTGAAATCACCTGATGCGCCGGCATATTTAATGAGGTCCAGTCGCGTTACAGGTGCAAGCTCGATAGAATGTAACGAGTCACCAATATGAAGTTCGGTTAATGTCGTCACTTACTCATCACCATCCTTCTGATCGTTTCATTTAAAATGACAAGCTGTTCAGCAGTGAAGACAATTTCCCCATTTGCATCCGTCCCATAATTTTTAAAGGCTAGAAATCCCATTTCCCCTTGTTTCCCTTTTTTCTCATAATAGTCTTTCACTTCCGTATAACAGGTGATTTCTTCCCCTACCTTCAGCGGCCTGTTATAGCGATATACCTGCTCACCGTGAATCAAGCCTTTATTCGGGAGATTTAAGCTTTCAATCGTCCCAAAATCAAAGACCCTTGGGAAAGTTGGTGGAGCGATATTCGTACCGTACCTTGATTGCCTGCCTGTTTCTTCATCAATGAAAATCGGGTGGGGATCACCAATCGATAATGCGAATTTTTTAACGGCTCCCCGTTCAACTATATTTTTAACGGGTTTGGATCGTTTTCCAATACTATCGTTGAACATAACATCCCGCCTTTTCCCTTAATTTTTTGGACCGCCCGCAACATATAAAACCTGCCCGCTAATGAATGAGGATGCCTCATCGGCAAAAAATGCAACAGCATGAGCAATATCACTTGGCAAACCGCTTCTGGCAACCGGAATACTATTTGCCCTATCCTGGATGAATTGTTCAAAACTCACTCCCACCCGCCTAGCTGTTTCTTTCGTCATTTCGGTTTCTATAAAGCCTGGTGCGACCGAATTAGCCGTTATCCCATATTTTCCAAGTTCAATCGCCAGTGTTTTTGTTAACCCCTGAAGCCCAGCTTTTGCGGCTGAATAATTAGCCTGCCCGCGGTTCCCAAGGGCCGAAGTGGATGATATATTGATGATTCTTCCGTACTTATTTGCAACCATATGCTTCTGGGCGGCACGTACTGCATTGAAAGTACCTTTTAAATGCACATCCATTACCGTCTGCCAATCTGAATCGGTCATTTTAAAAAGTAAATTATCCCGGATGACCCCAGCATTATTCACGAGAATATCAAGCGATCCGAATGTGTCGGCTATTTCTTTTATCGATGCTTCCACCTCTTCTGGATTGACCACGTTGGTCACTTTGGTAAAAATGGTATAACCCTTGTCCCTTAATTCATTTCCTGTTGCTGTCAAAACCTCTTCGTTGATATCAATAATCGCCACGTTTGCGCCTTCACTGGCAAACAGTTCGACGATCGCCCGGCCAATCCCCCTGCTTCCACCTGTAACTAAAGCTGTTTTCCCTGAAAATCTCCCTGACATAATCGTTTCCTCCTAATCTATTATAAGAATTGTCCTAATTTAACATGACCCTTAATCAAATTTCGGGAAATGATCATACGCTGTATTTCATCCGTACCATCATAAATCCTCCAAAGCCTTGCCTCGCGGTACCAACGTTCGATGGGAAGCTCCTTCGTATAGCCCATGCCACCATGTATCTGCAATACTCGATCCACGACACGATTCCCCATATTGGCTCCATAGAGTTTAGCCATTGAAGCTAAATGGCGGTTGTCTTCTCCATTATCAAGTGTAAAAGCCGCATTCAATACAAGCCATCTTGCCGCTTCAATCTCTACAGCCGAATCAGCTATCTGCCATTGAATGGCCTGGCGCTCAGCGATCGGTTTACCGAATGTGACTCGTTCTTTAGCGTATTCTATTGCCATTTGCAGCAATCTTTCTGCAGAACCGACAGCGCGTGCGCCTACGATCCATCTTGCAAACCCTATCCATTCCAAGCCTAGTTTATAACCGCCATGCACTTCCCCTAAGATGTTTTCTTCGGGTACCCTGACATTATCAAAAACTAAACCGGCCGGTCCCCATTCTCCCATCGTATTGATATACTCTGATCTCCAGCCCATATCACGGTCTACAATGAAACAGGTTACCCCTTCCGTTCCGGTCGCTTGATGACGTTCTTTGTCTGTTACGGCAATGACCATGACGAAATCGGCATCATTTCCTCCGGTAATGAACGTTTTTTCACCGTTCAGCACCCATTCGTTCCCTTCTTTTACTGCCGTCATTTTAATATTTCTCGTATCGGACCCAGCTCCCGGTTCCGTCATGGCAAAACAGGACTTTTTATCACCATTAATCGTAGGGATCAGATATTTCTGTTTCTGTTCTTCATTTGCATAATAAAGGATGTTATCAGCCGAACCTCCAAAACTGAATGGTACAAACGTTTTTGATACTTCCATCAAGACAATTGCCATCATGAGCTGACCTAGGTCTGCCCCGCCAAATTCCTCCGGGGTATTAATGCCCCAAAACCCGGCTTTTTTTGCTTTTTCCTGTAAATCTTTCAATGTCCCCTCTGGTAAACTAGGTTTTCCTGCCATTTCATTGCGAAGTACTTCATTTTCCAATGGAATCAATTCATTTTCCACGAACTTGCGTATTGTTTTTTGCACCATTTTTTGTTCATCTGATAGTCGTAAATCCATTTTAACCCCTCCGCTTTCCAATTAGACTAGTTTTGATATTTCTTTAATTGCCCGGTAATGATATTCTTTTGGATTTCGGACGTACCTTCATATATTCTGGTGATTCGGGCATCCCGATAGAAACGTTCAACTGGATAATCCTTCATATATCCCATCCCGCCATGAATCTGAACGGCCTTATCAGCGATACGATTATATACTTCCGAACCATACAACTTGAGCATGGCCGCTTCTTTAATGATTTTTTCTTTCTGATCGACCATCCATGCGACCCTGTATGTGAATGAGCGAAGTGCTTCTATTTCCATTGCCATCTCTGCAATCATATGGGATACGGCTTGATGATCAATGATCGGGACATTGAATTGTTCACGTTCTGTGGCATATTTGGTAGAAAGATCGAGCAGGTATTGACAGGACCCTAAATTACGGGCAGCAAGGCCTGCCCGACCATTTGCAAGGATTTTCAAGGCATTTACATACCCTTGGCCGACGTCCCCCAGTACATTTTCAGCAGGAACCTCGCAATCTTCAAAAAATAATTCGGCCGAATGTGAGCCTCGAAGACCCATCTTCCTTTCCAGGCTACCAACTCTAAAACCCGGAAAATCCTTTTCTACTATAAATGAGGTGATCCCTTTCGCTCCTTTATCTTTGTCTGTAACGGCCATAACTGTAAAAATATCTGCTACATCTGCATTCGTTATATAATGCTTAGTACCATTTAAAATATATTTATCGCCATTTTTGACCGCCGTCATTTTGAGATTCGTAGCATGGGACCCCGCAGCAGGCTCAGTTAAAGCAAAAGCGCCAATTCTATTACCGCTTGCCATATCTGGTAGATATTTTTCCTTTTGCATTTCAGTGCCCATTTCAACTATCCCTACCGTCCCTATACCGGTGTGGGCCCCAATCAGAGTGGTATATCCATTATGTGTTTTGCCGATTTCCTCATATAAAGCACATTTTCCCACCATCCCGATTCCGAGTCCGCCATACCTTTCCGGGATACTAAGTCCGAATAGCCCGATTTCCTTCGATAAACTTATGATGGATTCCGGGATATGATCTTCATCCTCTATCTGCATGGAAAATGGATCGATTTGTTCTTCGATAAACTGGCGTATATTTTCTTTAAGTAGCAGGATGTCTTCATCTAAGCGAAAGTCCATTTGCATTCCCCTTTATCTGCGAATTGGTTGTTAACGCTTTCATATCTAGTTCGAATGAGCGATATGTTTTTCTTGAAGCTTGCGTTTTAAAATTTTACCGACCGCCGTCTTCGGAAGTTCACTTTCAAATGTGATTGCTTTTGGGACCTTGAAGGCAGCGAGCTGCTTTCGGCAATAATCCTTCAATTCGTTTTCAGTTATTCTTTCACTTGGTTTTAGAACTACCGCTGCATGTACCGTTTCACCGCGATATTGATCGGGAACGCCAAAGACGGCAGCTTCCAGAACCTTAGGGTGGCTGTATAGTATATCTTCAATTTCAATTGGATAAATATTGAATCCGCCTGCGATGATCATCTCTTTCTTCCGTCCCACAATGTAAAAGAAGCCATCTTCATCCATCTTGGCCATATCACCGGTATGCAGCCATCCGTTTTGAATCGTCTGCCGCGTCTCTTCAGGCATGCCCCAATAACCTTTCATTACCTGTGGACCCTTAATGACCAATTCACCTGGTGTATCAACCAAGAGGGCTGGCTCTCCTGTAATGCTGTCAATTATGGCTGCATCCGTATTTTGTATCGGAATCCCGATACTTCCGGGTTTTTGCAGGCCGCTGACTGGATTCCGGTGCGTGACTGGTGACGCCTCGGACAGTCCATAGCCCTCAGCAATCTTTGTTCCACTAAGTTCGTTAAACCTTGACAATACATTCAATGGCAATGGTGACGAACCCGAAACGCAAGATTTCAAAGTATGCAAATCAAATGGATGGGACTGGTAATATTGTAATAAAGCAATATACATCGTCGGTACCCCTGGAAAAATAGTCGGTTTAAGATTAGTGATAATATCGACGATCTCCGTTACCTGAAATCGGGATACAAGAATTAATTCCCCGCCATTATAAAACGTCAGGTTCATCCCTGAAGTCATGCCGTAAACATGAAATAATGGGGAAACGCCCAGTACCCTTTCCTTCCCCTTTTGAGTATTGGTTCTTGAAGTGGCTGCACTTTGCAGCGTATTGGCTACGATATTACGATGGGTTAGCATCGCGCCTTTAGAACGCCCTGTCGTTCCTCCAGTATATTGGAGGACGGCGACATCTCTAGCAGGTTCAATCTCCACAGTGAAATCCGCCTCTGTTACAGATAGCAGTTTTTTTGTCATTTCACATTTTCCCTTTTCCAGAGACACAATCAATACCTTTTCAACATCGGTTTCAGCTATGACGGCTTCAACTATGGGCAATAAATCGTCGAGTACAATGATGTGCCTTGCACCTGAATCCTTCAGTACATGCATTAATTCGTTCGCCTTATACATTGGGTTGATTTGGACAACAATGGCTCCATTCAAAAGAGTTCCAAAAAAACCAATTGGATATTGGGGACAATTAGGAAGCATGAGAGCCACACGATCTCCCTTTCCAACCCCTTCATCAGCAAGCAATCGGGCACATCTTTTCACTAACTTCCCCAACTCTGAATATGTATACCTTTCCTCCATGAACGTTACTGCTGTATTATCCGAATACTGTTCGACTGATTGAAAAAATAGTTCTGTCAATGAAATTTCAGGAATATCAATCTCGATTGGATTTCCGGACGGGATATGCTTTATCCAAGGTCTATCCATTGGTCCTCCCCTTTCTTCATTCAAAAATAAAGAAGTCATACTAACAATATGCAAGGAGTGTGCCAAAAATAAATCGTTTTGATACGTTGATTCAGTTAATGCTAAAATTCAAAATTGAATTATTTGCTGCGTTCTTAATAATATTAGGTTCATAATACTAGGATTTAAATTTGACTCAATAAGTCATTTTTGAATTAAGACAATGCTTTCGTAAAAAGACTCAGCTGTAGTGCTGGCCTGTGGATATAACTGCATTTTCAGGAAAATAAAACGGGATGCTGATCAAGGCCAGCATCCCGTTCAAAAAAATGATTCACTGCTCTATGGCGGTGTCATCTTCCAATGATATTTTCCATAATTCTTTCGCTTTTCCACTAACCGTTTCATCAAAAACAAATGATCCATTCGTATATCGATCATGATTTTTTAATGAAGCGGCATGAATCGTTTCAATGGTTCCCTTTTCGGATAGAATGAATAGACTGTCGGTTTTGTTAATGATATCGAAACCAATGACCCTATGAGGATTCGATTTCAATTCCCTCAAGACCACGACACCGCGTTTTGCCCGGCTCGTTTTTTCAAACTCGGTTAATTTCATTTTCTTTATGGCCCCGCGCTGTGTAACGATAAAGATTGATTCTTTACTATCCTTGGCCAAAACTTTTCCGCCAATGACATAGTCATCTTCTTTCAAGTTAATCCCTTTGACTCCGGCTGCCCGGACACCGACAACACTTACTTCTTCTTCATCAAACCATAAACCATAGCCATTATGAGTGACTAGGAAAAGGTCAGCCTGCCCATCGGTATGATGGACATCGACCAGTTCATCGTCACCTTTTAAATTGACACCAACCAGCGGTTTTGAATGACGCTGGGCTTTATAGGAAGCTAATTCTGTCTTTTTCACCATACCATTTTTCGTGATGAACACTAAGAATTCCGGCATGGTAAAATCTTTGATTGGAATCGCTTTTATGATTTGTTCTTCCCTGTCAATTGGAATGATGTTCGCGATATGCTGTCCGGTTTCCTTCCAGCGAATATCAGGAAGCTGATGAACTGGACAATAGAGGTAGTTCCCTTTGGATGTGAACAGCAACAGGACATCTGTTGTATTCATCTCAAGCCTCTGGAGCAGGCGATCGGAATCCTTCATGCCAAAATCAAGACCTCCTGACGCTGCATAAGATCGTAACGATGTCCGTTTGACATAGCCTTCTTTCGTAACGGTAACCATCACGTCTTCACTCGCAATCAAGACTTCAAGATTTATTTTGATTTCTTCAATCTCTTTTTCGATTTTGGAACGCCGTCCGTCATCAAAGCCCTTTTTAATGAATCGAAGTTCTTTTTTAATTACTTGAAGAAGAACTTTTTCACTGCCAAGAATCTTTGTCAATTCCTCAATTTTGTCCTTCAATTCCGCTGCCTCTGCTTCAAGTGCTGTAATATCCGTATTTGTCAGCCTATATAACTGCAAGGAGACAATGGCTTCAGCTTGCGCTTCTGTAAAAGCAAATTTAGCTATAAGGTTATCTTTAGCGTTCCGTTTGTCTTTAGATGCCCGGATGACAGCGATGACTTCATCTAATATGGATAAAGCTTTCACTAATCCATCGACGATATGTGCCCTGTCATGTGCCTTTTGCAGCTCATAACGTGAACGGTTCACGATTACCTCTTTACGGTGTTCGATATAAGCATCGAGCATTTTAGGCAGGCTCATCAATGTTGGCCGTTTTTTATAAATCGCAACCATATTGAAATTGTATGCAATTTGGAGATCGGAATTTTTGTATAAATAATGCAGGACTCCATTTGCATCTGCTTCTTTTTTCAGTTCGATGACAATGCGCAGTCCTGTACGGTCGGTCTCATCCCTTACTTCGGCGATACCTTCCACTTTCCGGTCTAGACGGAATTCATCCATTTTCTTAACAAGGTTTGCTTTATTGACTTCATATGGGATTTCAGTGATGACGATTTGCTGTTTGCCGCCCCGAATCGTTTCCACTTCCGCCAACCCGCGAATGATTATTTTCCCTTTACCTGTTTCATAGGCCTTACGAATGCCCTCAATTCCTTGAATGATACCGCCAGTAGGAAAATCCGGCCCTTTAATGACAGTCATTAAATCAGCGACTGTCGCTTCCGGCTTATCGATTCGCATAATGGCAGCATCAATGACTTCACCTAGTTGATGTGGGGGGATTTCAGTGGCATAGCCGGCTGAAATTCCTGTAGAGCCGTTTACAAGCAGGTTAGGGAACATTGCAGGCAATACAATGGGCTCTTCTGAAGTATCATCAAAGTTCGGTACAAAATCGACCGTCCTTTTTTCAATATCCCGCAGCATCTCGGAGGCAATCGATGAAAGCCTTGCTTCCGTATACCGCATCGCAGCAGGCGGATCACCATCAATGCTACCATTGTTTCCGTGCATTTGGACCATGACCTTCCGCAGCTTCCAGTCTTGGCTCATCCGAACCATTGCCTCATAAACGGATGAATCTCCGTGAGGGTGATAGTTACCGATTACATTACCGACCGTTTTTGCGGATTTCCTGAATCCTTTTTCCTGAGTGTTTCCTTCGACATGCATCGCATACAATATCCTGCGCTGCACCGGTTTTAAGCCGTCCCTTGCATCAGGAAGTGCCCGATCTTGGATAATATATTTACTATAACGGCCGAAGCGGTCACCAATTACCTCTTCAAGCGGCAAATCCCGAAACGTTTCTTCAAATACCATCGTTAATGACCTCCTCTTCAATCGACATATTTTCATTATCTAAAATATTCGATTCCTCTTCGAGACCAAAAGCGACATTGGCTTCAATCCACTTACGACGCGGTTCAACCTTATCTCCCATCAAAGTTGTCACACGTCTTTCTGCACGTGCTCCATCATCGATCTTCACACGTATCAATGTCCTTGTTTCCGGGTTCATGGTGGTATCCCATAATTGATCGGCATTCATCTCACCCAGCCCTTTATAGCGCTGAATCATATAGCCTTTCCCTACCTTGTCTATCGCTCCCTGGAGCTCCTCATCGCTCCAAGCATATTCAATGACTTCTTTCTTCCCTGTCCCTTTGCTCACTTTATATAAAGGGGGCAAGGCAATGTAAACCTTTCCTGACTCTATTAACGGCTTCATATATCGGTAAAAGAAAGTCAGCAGCAGCACTTGGATATGGGCCCCATCCGTATCGGCATCAGTCATGATGATCACTTTATCATAGTTAGTGTCCGGCGTATTGAACTCCGCCCCGACACCTCCGCCGATGGCATGGATGATCGTATTTATTTCCTCGTTTTTAAAAATATCCGCCAGTTTTGCCTTTTCCGTATTGATAACTTTACCCCGCAAAGGTAGAACTGCTTGGAAACGGCGATCCCGCCCTTGTTTAGCGGATCCCCCAGCAGAGTCACCTTCTACAAGATACAATTCATTTCGTTCGGGATTTTTCGATTGGGCTGGTGTTAATTTCCCGGAAAGGATGGCATCGGATTTTTTCCGTTTCTTCCCGCTTCTTGCGTCTTCACGGGCTTTACGTGCCGCTTCCCTTGCCTGGAACGCTTTAATCGCTTTTTTAACCAATAGGGTACTCGTGGTCGGATCTTCTTCAAAAAAGTAGGCTAGGTGCTCTGATACGATGGAATCGACTGCAGAACGGGCTTCGCTGGTTCCAAGCTTGCTTTTGGTTTGTCCTTCGAATTGAAGAAGTTCTTCAGGGATGCGCACTGAAATGATTGAAGACAAGCCTTCACGTATATCGGTACCTTCGAGGTTTTTATCTTTTTCCTTTAATAGCCCCATTTTTCTGGCATAATCATTAAATGCCCTTGTCATGGCCGTTTTTGCACCAATCTCATGGGTGCCTCCGTCTTTTGTACGAACGTTATTCACGAAGCTTAGAATATTTTCTGAATAACCATCGTTGAATTGAAAGGCAAGTTCGACTTCAATCCCATTTTGTTCCCCTTCTAAGCTGACTACACTATGGAGTGTTTCTTTCTCTTCATTTAAATAATCGACAAAAGCTTCAATGCCATTTTCATAGTGGAAAATTTCATTATGGTCGTTACGCTCATCCGTCAATTCTATCTTCATGCCTTTTAAAAGAAAAGCTGATTCGCGAAGACGCTCACACAGAATCTCATAATTAAAAGTCGTCACCGAAAATATTTTAGGATCGGGCTTGAAGTGGATTTTGGTCCCAGCTTGATTTGTTTTGCCGATTTTCTCCAGTGTGGTTTCTGGCTTTCCGCCATTGAAAAAACGTTGTTCGTAAATGAACCCGTCCCTCTTGATTGTCACGACAAGCCATTCAGACAACGCGTTAACGACCGAAGCACCGACTCCATGAAGGCCTCCACTCGTTTTATATCCGCCTTGTCCAAATTTACCTCCAGCATGAAGAATCGTTAATATGACCTCAGGCGTCGGTTTACCTAATTTATGCATGCCAATAGGCATTCCACGCCCTTTATCGGACACACTTACACTGTTATCTTTATGTATTTTCACACTAATTTGGTCTCCATATCCAGCTAAAGCCTCATCTACGGAGTTATCTACAATCTCGTACACTAAATGATGAAGTCCGCGTGCATCAGTACTGCCGATATACATACCGGGACGTTTTCTGACCGCTTCGAGTCCTTCCAGTACCTGAATTGCATCATCATTGTACTCGATTGTTTTTACTTTCTTTGCCACAGAAATTCCCCTTTCCTTACTAAACACAATTTCCGGGCCAAATCATACTGCAATGAAATGACTCACTAGCTTAACAAATCCATTAATACGTTATTATCATTATAACAAGTATAATACTTTCACGAACAAAGAACAAGTGTTCTATTTTTTTGTCCTTTTTATTAGCGTTAGCACATTTGTATGGAACAAAACGTATCATAGCTACCATTCTAATTGTAGCGGTAAATTTTCATTTGGCAAATATACTTTTATTATTTTAATCAAATTAAGCTTTAATGGCTTAATTTTGCCCGACCGCTCAATGCCCGCTATGGCTGCCTTTTAGTTTTTCTCCAGAAATAAAGCGATACCTTAAAAAAAGAGCGGAAGTTCCGCTCTTCATTTTACTTAGTAAGGGCGTGTTCGACTTTTATACATCGATTCATGATGACAGTATGTCCTTTTTCTTTCAAAAAATTATAGGCTTCTTCATTTTCCACTCCTAGCTGCGCCCAAAAGATATCTGCATCGATTTCTGCAAATTCCTTGGCTATCTCCGGAAGGAACTCTGAACGGCGGAAAACATTGACGATATCGATGTGCCCTTCAATATCTTTCAGTGCCTTAACTGCCTTTACACCCAGCACTTCGGATACAGCAGGGTTTACAGGAATGATTTCATATCCGCTATCCTGCATGGCCTTCGATACCATATAAGAAGTGCGCTCAGGGTTATCAGATAAACCAACGACAGCGATGCGCTTCGATTTTTTCAACATCTTTCCCATTTCTTCTCTGCTTGGATTTTCTATCATTCTTTTCAATCCCCTTTATAATAAAATGTAATATTTGATTAAAGAGTATTCCTAACAAAGGTATTTTACAGAGAAAAGCTGTTTATTACCATTATTAAGAAAAATCATTATACAAGAAAGAATAAGTTTCGAAAAGGCATGACTCATTTAACTTTCTTATGTTCATACAGACTACCACGTATTGTAACAATTTATACAAGGAGGCATCGTTCATTTTATATTTACGAAAATAAGGAAGTCTAAACCTTTTACCGTTCATGAACTTAACGTATATCAAAAGATGTAGGTCCATCAAGGAAAATTCATTTTTTTAGTGGATTTTTTTTGGACAGCCGTACCATTTTGTCACGAAAATGTTACAATAAGAGAAGCTTAACAGGTATTTCAGGCTGTTTTTAGCTATTTCTACACGTTTATTTTTGAAAAAGGGAACAATCTTCCTTAAACGTGATAAAAAAAGAAGATTTTTCTTAAAGAAAGGGTAATAGAATGCTTACATTTATCACTATACTGGCTGCCTACCTGATCGGTTCGATTCCGTCCGGTTTAATAATCGGTAAAACATTTTACAAAATCGACATCCGGGAGCATGGCAGTAAAAATCTAGGCGGGACAAATACCTTCAGGACACTTGGTTTCAAGGCAGGACTAACCGTTACTACCATGGATATTCTTAAGGGTACCCTAGCAACTCTTCTGCCGGTTCTGCTTGGCCTGGGAATGAATCCATTGCTAGCCGGAGTATTTGCGGTCATCGGTCATATGTTTCCCATTTTCGCAAACTTTCGGGGCGGTAAAGCTGTTGCAACTTCTGCTGGAGTCATTCTTGCATATGAACCATTGTTTTTCGTTTTTGCCGTTTTCATATTCTTCATATCCTTATATATATCCAAATATGTCTCGCTTTCTTCCATGATTGCTTGTCTACTTGCTCTCATCTACAGTTTAGTGTTTCATACTGGTGATTTGCCGCTCATTATTGTAATCGGTATAATAACGATCTTCATTTTTTACCGGCATCGTGCAAACATCAAGCGGATTATCGATAAAACTGAACCTAAAGTAAAATGGTTATAAGAACATGTGCATTACCATGTGAAGATAGGCCCGTACATGGGCCTATTTTACTTTCTACAATTCATTTGCCGTGTTATTCAGGATACCGGCATGCCTCGAAACCTTTTCAGTAGCGTTACCGATTTCCTGGATGATTGACACTAATCCCTGAATTGTCATTTCCATTTCTGCAGAATCCGTTATATTCCCTTTGATGACTCCGATTATTTCATTGAAGGAATTTTCCGTTAATCCAGATTCCTTCTCACCTGCTTGAACCACTTCTTTGACCCTTAGGACAGAATCAACAACATCTTTCATATATACATTTGATGATTGCACGATTGCATCTATTTCAGCTATCGACTTTTTAGTCTGTTCAGCAAGTTTCCTGACCTCTTTCGAAACAACCGCAAATCCATTACCATGTTCACCTGCCCGTGCTGCCTCGATGGCTGAGTTCAAAGATAGTAAATTTGTCTGGTCGGCCATTCCCTGTACAAGCTTAACAAACTCGGTGATGCTTAAGAAAGATCGGTTTAATAAAACGATCTTTTCATCAACATTTTTCATGAAATTAACAAGGTTTTGTATCTTTTCCGTTAAGATCTGCATACGCTTCTGCCCCTCTTCAGCCATTGTTTTTGAACGAAGTGATTGTTCAGCGCGCGTTGCGATCTGCATTTTGACAAATTGCCCGTTTTCAATCAATTGCTTAACGGAAGCATCCGTTTCTTCACTTAAATACAAGACTTCTTCACTAACCAACGAGATTTTCCTTTTTACTTCATCTTTTATTTCTTTATATTGATTTTCCCTAGCCTTTAAATGTTCCACTTCATATGCCTCAAGGACTAATTGCTGTTCGAGATTGAGTATCTTTCCTATCGCTGATATTAATGCCCGCTGCTCATCTTCATTTTTGGTTTGTTCAAAGACAATTCTTTGCAAGTGATTCTGTACATTTTGAAAACCGGATGAATACCACCGGGGCTGTAAGCCAATACGATAATGAGTCTTCGCCACCTTTGTCCGCAATTTAACAAAATCATCGTCAATCACACCATTGAATAAAGATAACATATGAGTAATTAACGTTTTTCTCAATCTTCCCACTGTGCTGTGCGCCGTTATAATCCCTTTCAATTCAGGAACCTGCAGAATCGATTGATAAAAGGCATCCACAACTCCCTCGACCTGGGGTTCGATTGCCTCTCTAAAAGCATGGATCAGCTTTAAATCGTATTCCGTTAAATCGATGATATTAACCTGAAGTTTCACCTGTTCACTGCTTACATCCAATATGCCATCTGTTTCATTTGCTTTTTGAAACCAGTTTGCTTTTATTGGCTTCACTTTATGAAAATCCCCATATCCCACTCCCCCTGATTTTGTAAATCACGACAAAGCTAATCCATTATATCCAAACAAAGAAACGTGAATCTTTATACCCATTTAATTGAAAGGAAGTCAGACCATCCTTGAAAAAATGAACTATTTAGACTATTTATATTTCATTGTGGACTCTGCACGATTCTTTTGTCAAGGTAAAAGGACCTAAACCATTTCTACATTACTTCAAATCGAAAGAATGGTTTGGAATTCGTTTATTGGAGAAAGAATCAAGTAAGGATTGAATAATTGTTGAACAGAGGCTACACTGGAACTAGTTATTACATATCGATAGGAGAAAGTGCCATGAAGCCACTGCAAATATCACCGGAAACTGCATTAAAGTTATCCAAGTCACTTAACTTGCCTTTAGAGCAAATCATGCATATGCCCACACCAGTCTTGCTGAAAAAGCTTGCCGAGGCTGAAGCAAAAGAAAAAGGCAATACAAAATAGCTGCAGGAATCTGCAGCTATTATTGTGTGTGCTCATATGTGTACGAAACGATCTTACGGGCAATACCATTCCGTATACCCTTTTACCGGCCCCGTCTTTATGAGGAAATTAATTAGATGGCATTTCGTTTTATCCTCACAATATATAATTTCAGAGTCTTGTATAACTCATAAATATATCAATAGTCCGAATATTCCCCTGCCACTTTGTTAGATGGCTCAGGAATCAAAAAGGCGGTTTTCAATTGTAAGTCAATTCTTTTGCCATATCAGGCAGAGGCTTCTTTTTGACTGATATTAAATGTTCATTTTCATAGGTGCATGCAAATTCTTGTGGTGGTTCATCCTGTAATATATCTTTCAGGTAATACTTTATGTTGGACACTACATCACTTGCCTCCATAACCCATTGAAATGGCTTCCAGGCAAGTTCCCCTTCATCACAGGCAGATAGCCCTCCCCCTGCATCTTCAGCTCTGTAAACATACATTCCACCTGTTTCATTCCATGTCACGATCCCTCGAAAGCTCATCCCCTTTACTTTCAAACCAGTTTCTTCAAGAATTTCGCGTTCCATCGATTCATCGATGGTTTCACCTTTTTCTATTTTCCCGCCTATGCCATTCCATTTATGCCGATTGGGATCCTTTTGGCGAAATAGCATCAACACTTCGACTTCGTTGGATCTTTTTCGAGTTATGAAACAAATATTGTATATAATATTCATGGTTGTTTCCTTTCTTAAACGCACATTATTAGCATCTACCGCATAATTACTTTATACTTAAATAACCAACCTCTAGGAAGGAGAATGAGTATGAAACTGACCATTTCCGATCAAGCAGCTAAGTGGTATATTGATGAGCTAGGGCTTCAAGAAGGCTCTCATTTGCGTTTTTATGTAAGATATGGCGGGCATAGTACCGTCCAAAGCGGCTTTTCATTAGGTATCATGCAAGAAGAACCGGAAAATGCAGCGGCCGCAACGACTATGAACGAGATTAATTTTTATGTAGAAGAAAAAGATTTATGGTACTTTGATGGCCACGATTTACTTATTACTTTTAATGAAAAACTGACTGAACCAGAATTTCAATATGAAAAGAGTGCTTGACAATAAAGCAGCGGTGTAAACTGCTGTTTTTTCTTGTTCAATCGAGCAGGCGCTCTTCAATATCTTCCGCCCTAAGAATTTCCGCTTGTTTATCCCCTAAAAGATCAAAATGAGAATAGCCATCCTTCCTGTGATGAATCCACTCTTTTTTTAGCCCGTATTGCTTACCCCACTCCGATAAGCGCCTTAAATCCTTGCATCCGACTTTTGTTACCGTCTTGCAACCGGGAAATCGGTCATCCAGCCAATAATGAGTTAAAAAAGCTATTTGGCCTTGATCGATTTTCTGCTTCCAGGCTACCACGTCTACCCGTTTAATCCCAAAAGCCATTTTTGATCACCTCAATAATTGTAATTAAACCAATTCATCCTGCTTTTTATTTTTCTCATAGGCCTCATGCCATTCAGGATACATGCGTTTAATGGATATCGGGCGGAAGCTCTCCTTTTTAACGCAAACGTGGGAAGAATGACCTGTAGCCGCCACTTCATTTTTCCCATTAACGATCTCATACCCATAAACGACGCGTAAACCATCATATTTTTCAATCCAGGTTTTAATTTTTACCTTATCACCATATCTAACAGGGATTTTATAAGAAGCCTGAATATCCATAACAGGTGAGAGGATGCCATCCGCTTCCATATCAGCATAATAAAACCCTAAATCATTTATCAATTTTGTCCTGCCTAGTTCCATCCATATTAAATAATTCGCATGGTAAACGACACCCATTTGATCTGTCTCTGCATACCGCACTTCAATTTCGTTTTGAGCTATGAACATTTTGTTTCCCCACTTTCATTTCTCTTGCAATAAACATTTTACCATAACAATTGTGCAAATTTCATTTAAGCTGTCTTTATAGACTTGCGTTGAAACTAAAATGAAAGGGGAGAAAGATTTCTCATCTCTTTCTCCCCTTTTTGTTTAAATATTATCGTTACTATAACCGCTTTCCCGTGCTTCTTGCTCATCTTGCATTTCTTCCTTCATTCCATCAATGCTCTTTCTTCTTCGTTCATTTTTAGCCTGAATTGCCTGTTTTTCTTCCCCTGAAGAGAATGATAACGTTTCATTTGCAGCGGTTATGTTCTCTTCCGTATTTTCTATTGCATCTTGAATTTTTTCAACATTATCCAAACGATTATCCGGATTGTGCTTATTTGTGCCCATTATTTTCACCTCATGTTTTATTATTTACATAATATTATTACGATTACTTTATTAGCTTGTCCCTTGATTACTCGCCCTTAGTTTGAATGACCTGAGCATGTTTGCCGGATTTGTCCTGCATTTTCTTACCATTGTTCCCACCCGCTGCTATTGGCTGTGTTCCTTGATGGCTCGGTCTAAAGTGTTTGGAATCTTTTTTTGGATTACCCATTCTATCGCCTCCTTCTCTTATCATGGATATAAAAGAGGAAATTCATGAATGCCATTTTTTGAAATAGTTATGAAAAAAGAGCCAGCACCTTGAAGGAACCTTCATGGCACTGACTCTTTTTAAGCAAAGACTATTCAGCCTTTTGCATATGTTTTTTTTCAAGACGTTCTTCAAGTCTTTCCATTTGTTTAACGTCCATCAATAATTCCCTTTTATTTTCTTTAATTAATTCTTCAAATGTCCTTTTTCTTTTTTTCATGCTTTTCACCTACTTATTTTTAATATACAATTCAGCATTGCCAAATTAACGTAAAATTATGACTATATGGTTTCCATCCCTTTAATTGTCATAATTATCAGATTTTTATCCTGATAAAAATTCCATTTCTCCGCTCTCTATACTTTAACCCTTTTTTCATAAACTTTAACCATAATTTTTTAATTTTTTTGATTTTTCCATTAAAATTTGACAACTTTGTTAACATACAATAAAAACGGAACCTCATAAGGTTCCGTCTTGTAATAAAAAACGTTCCTTTTTTTCAGAAATCGTCTGTCGCCTAGTAACATGCCGGGTTTTCGGCAGAAGTGTGTCGCAAACCACTTCAAACTTCATGAGATTACCCTACTGCATACTATTTATATTTCGTTCCATATCTTTTAATGTCATGGCTGAAATTACCTTATTCCTGATAATGCCTTTTTTGTCGATGAAATAAGTTGTCGGTATGCTAAGAATTTTGTAGCGCTCATTCACTGGATTTTTTGCACTTTGACTGTCCAGCGGTATGGTAAATGTAATTCCATTATCCTTCACAAATGCTTGTACATCATTTTCAGGGTCAATATTGACTGCAAGTACGACGACATCATCACCCGCTTGTTGTGTGTATTTCTCCATATCCGGCATTTCCTTCTTGCAAGGCGGGCACCACGTTGCCCAAAAATTCAGCATTACCTTTTTACCCTCATAATCCGATAATTCAACTTGTTTACCATCCAAAGTTTTCAAAGAGAAATTCGGTGCTTTAGCTCCAATTTTCAATCCGCCCAAAGCATCTTTTTCGTCATTTCCCTTCGATTCATTATCCATCGCCTGCACGATCGCTACAGTAATAAGTGATAGTAAGGCCACCGAAGCAATAATTTTTTTAAGCATACTCGTCCTCCTAGTCCCATTACAATAAAAATATTAGTCCATTTCCAGAATTAGAACAACTTCCCTATTCCATCTTAACAATAAAAGGGTATGCGGAAAAGTGCAATTCCTATAAATCATATCATGATATCTCATTGTTTCATAAACTTGACACAAAAAAAGCGGTAAACCTATTATAGGTTTACCGCTTCCCAAAAGCTGAAATCAGCCTTTTAATTTATTACGTAATACCATTTGAAGGATACCACCGTGACGGTAGTAATCGATTTCGATTTCGGAATCGAAACGAACAAGCACATCAAATTCTTTTACGTTTCCAGCTTCATCAGTAGCTGTAACTTTTACGATATCACGCGGTTTAACCGTTTCGTCGATTTTAACTGCGATCGCTTCTTTACCAGTCAATCCAAGCGTTTCAGCGTTTTCGCCTTCTTTGAATTGAAGTGGAAGAACACCCATTAATGCAAGGTTAGAACGGTGAATACGTTCAAAGCTTTCAGCGATGACTGTTTTGATGCCAAGAAGGTTAGTACCTTTCGCAGCCCAGTCACGAGAGCTTCCCATACCATAGTCTTTACCAGCGATTACTGCAAGACCTGTTCCATCAGCTTTGTATTTCATACAAGCATCATAGATAGCCATTACATCGCCTGTTGGCCAGTAAGTTGTGTATCCACCTTCTGTACCTGGAGCAACTTGGTTACGGATACGGATGTTTGCGAATGTTCCGCGCATCATCGCTTCATGGTTACCACGACGAGAACCGTAAGAGTTAAAGTCACGCGGTTTCACACCGTTTTCACGAAGATAGATACCAGCTGGTGTATCTTTACCGATTGCACCTGCAGGAGAAATGTGGTCAGTTGTAACTGAGTCACCGAATTTACCAACTACACGCAAGCCGGAAAGTGGGTTAACTGAACCCGGTTCTGGTGATAATCCTTCAAAGAATGGAGGATTTTGAATGTATGTTGATTTAGAATCGAAAGCATAAATCGCTTCGTTGCTTGTTTGGATTTCATTCCAACGTTTGTTATCGTTGAATACTGTTTCGTATTCTTTACGGAATAATTCCGGTGTAACTGTTGCTTTAACAGCAGCGTTAACTTCTTCTTGTGATGGCCAGATATCAGCAAGATATACATCGTTACCATCTTTATCTTTACCAAGTGAATCATTGTTAAGATCGAAGTCCACAGTACCAGCAAGTGCATATGCAACAACCAAAGTTGGAGAAGCAAGATAGTTCGCTTTAACTAGTGGATGAATACGGCCTTCAAAGTTACGGTTACCAGAAAGTACTGAAGTTACCAGAAGATCTGCCTCAGCAACAGCTGCTTCGATTTCGTCAGCCAATGGACCTGAGTTACCGATACATGTTGTACAGCCGTAACCAACTACGTTGAATCCTAATTGATCAAGGTATGGTTGAAGACCTGCATCACGAAGGTAACCAGTAACAACTTTAGAACCTGGTGCCAATGATGTTTTTACATAATCCGGAACAGTCAAGCCTTTTTCAACTGCTTTTTTAGCAATAAGACCTGCTCCAAGCATTACGTACGGGTTAGAAGTGTTCGTACAGCTTGTGATTGCAGCAATTGCAATCGCACCTGTTTTCATTACCGTTTCTTTGCCATCGGCAAATTTAACAGTTACTTCTTTATCCAATTCAGAATTGTCCATGCCAAAACCTTGGTTGCCCATAGGTGCATTGATTGCGTCATGGAAAGATTTTTTCATTTGAGAAAGTGGAATCAAATCTTGCGGGCGTTTAGGGCCTGAAAGGTTTGGTTCAATTGCTGAAAGGTCGATTTCCACAACATCATTGTATGCTGGATCTTCGTTTTCAGGAGAGTAGAACAAACCATTTTCTTTGCAGTATGATTCAACCACTTTAATTTGTTTTTCATCACGGCCAGTTAAGCGCATGTAATCGATCGCTTCTGCATCAACAGGGAAGAAACCAACTGTAGCACCGTATTCAGGAGCCATGTTAGCGATTGTTGCACGGTCAGCAAGTGGAAGGTATCCTACTCCTGGGCCGTAGAACTCAACGAATTTACCAACTACGCCGTGTGCACGAAGAACTTGTGTTACTTTCAATGCAAGGTCAGTAGCTGTTGTACCTTTAGGAAGTTGGCCAGTCAGTTTAACACCAACGACTTTTGGAACTGGGAAGTAAGAAGGCTGTCCAAGCATGCCTGCTTCTGCTTCGATACCGCCGACACCCCAACCAAGAACACCAATACCGTTGATCATTGTAGTATGTGAATCTGTACCGAAAACAGAATCAGGGAATACTTCGAAGTCACCGTTTGGAGTTTCAACAGCATGAACCACGTTCGCAAGGTACTCTAGGTTAACTTGGTGAACGATACCAGTTGCCGGTGGAACTGCACGATAGTTGTTGAAAGATTTTTGAGCCCAGCTTAGGAATTGGTAACGCTCTGCATTACGTTCGAATTCAAGATCCATATTGGCATCTAGGGAATCCATTGTACCCGCTTTATCAACTTGTACAGAGTGGTCAATTACAAGGTCAACCGGGATTTCCGGGTTGATTTTGTCAGGATCTCCACCAAGTGCTGCGAAAGCATTACGTAAAGAAGCTAAATCAACAACAACTGGAACACCAGTGAAATCTTGTAGGATTACACGTGAAGGCTTGAACGGAACATCTATATCTTGTTGCTCGCTTGTTCCCCATTTAGCAAGGTTCGCAACGTGTTCTTTTGTGATTACTCTTCCGTCTACTTGGCGAAGTACCGCTTCAAGTAATACTTTAATGGAATATGGAAGGCGTGATACTTGGCCATCCCCTGCTTTTTCAATAGCGTCTAGGCTGTAGTAGTTGTAGCGTTGCCCATCAATTTCAAAGGACTTACGCGCTTGGTATACGTCATTTTTCGTCATGAATATTACCCCCTATTAAACTGTCAGAACGTATTCTGCACATGAAAGTAAAACCTGGTTCACTGAAACCATGTTTACTATAAATATAAGTAAAAAAGTTAGTTTGTCGAATTTTCTCTCTCTTCTCCCACCCTAACTCTTCCTTCAACTTAATACTAATATAGAAATGAGTATAAGTAAATAACAAGAAAGTTATTGTTTTTGATAAGTTTCTCTTATAGAAAAAAATCCCCCACATATTAAAGTGCATTTAAGAAGCCTTGCTGATATGCATTTTCTTGAAAATACCCCTATTTTCGGCCTGATAAATTATTCCAGCAAAACATATTGATACTTCATACATAATCATTCGACATTATCGCATTCTATGGGTGGAGGTGTCGAAATGACAAAACAAAAAGCAAATCATGTTATACCAGGTATGAATGCAGCAAAAGCGCAAGGTAATGGGGCTGGATACAATGATGAACTGGGAAATGAACCGCCATTATCGGAAATGCAAAGGCAGAACAATAAAAAAAGAAAGAAAAACCAATGATTCCCCTCATTTCTAGGCTTTAAATAGGATAGGCTTTTTGAAATGGCAGATGTCCTGCATTTTTCAAAAAGCCTATTCCTTTCTAAAATCAGGAAACGCACAAGTAAAACGCGCAAAACTCACGACTAATGCGCATGGACTCATGACGAAAGAACCTGTCACTCAATAGTCCTCAGAATTGACCTCATTGACGATTGCCTGGATATCCTGTTCGAATTTTTTCAATTGTTCTTTCTGATGTTCGGAAGCGGTGACTAAAGCAGATTGTATTTGTTGATAGGCCTCGTTCACTTCCTGCTTCACATGTTTCAATTCCGTTCCGTAATTCGGTGCGCTTTTCTCAATGGATGAGTAAACATCAAATACTTGTTGATAACTTTGTTGGGCTTCCTGGAAAGTCCTTCGCTTATCTTGTTTATCCTGCATTTGGAATCAGCTCCTTAAATATAGTGTCCATCAATAGCATGTACGAGGTTTGCAAATATATGTATGTGAATAAAATTTCACGGACTGATTATCTTAAGAGATAGGAGGGATCGAACATGAACAAAAACGATGGTAAAGATATGCGAAAAAATGCTCCTAAAGGAAATAACCCAGGTCAACCAGCACCGTTAAGCGGTTCTCATAAGGTGAAAAACAGGCAGCACTCCCGTCAGAAGCATAATAGCAGTCATGATATGTAAGCTGCTTATATAATCGTTCCATAACAAAGCGGTGCCGCCCCAAAAAGGCAGACACCGCTTTCGTTTTATATTTCTGAAGCAAATAAGTCACATTGGGAAAATGTTCGATACCTTCCTATTATAAGGGCATCTTTTTTTGGCACTCTTTCACGGGTATAAACGTGAATTGCAAGTCGGTGCCATTTCAGCCAAAATAACGATGATATAACGTTTTTGCTTCTGCAATATCTTTTGTTCCATGAATCAACGCCCGCCCGTCTTTAAAAACGACCAACCGATGGGTTCCAATGGTAAATGAAAGTAAATACGGATTCCTGTCGATCTTACCACCTTGTGCGATAAGATTATTTTCGAGTTCCGCTAAGTCTCTTTCAACCTTCACTGCCGGCCGGATTTGGACAGAATCCCTTCCGCATAAAACGGCGGTCTTTGTTCGATTTGAATAAGAGAGGTGGGGATACGTTCGATTTGCCCCACATGACAAACAAGTATCCTTTTTTAATTTTGCTACATTTATGGATGAATGTTCATTTTTCCAAAGATCAAATGAAACGATTTTGTTTCTCAGCGATTCATGATCTTCGACAAGGATTTTTAAAGCTTCCGCCATTTGATGGGCAACGACCGTTTGAACGGCAGGGCTGATGATTCCCGCCGTATCACAAGTCAGTCCTCCAATCGGGACCGTTTCCAGCAAACAATTCAAACATGGTGTCGTCTCTGGGATTACCGTGTAACTTATCCCATAACTCCCTACACAGGCACCGTAAATCCAGGGAATTTTATATTTTTGTGCAGTATCGTTAATAAGCATCCTTGTATCGAAATTATCAGTGGCATCCAATATCAAATCCACGCCTTCAACAAGCTTCGCCAATTCATCAACCGAAACATCCGCCACAAGTGATTTTACGATTACATCTGAATTTAGCGCATTCAGGCGATTCTTTGCTGCCACTGCTTTCGGTATTCTTTTTTGTGCATCATCTTCACAATAAAGCTGTTGTCTTTGAAGGTTGCTCCACTCTACATAATCCCTGTCAACAATGGTGAGTTTCCCAATTCCGGCTCGTACAAGGCCTTCCGCAGTTCCCGTACCGAGAGCACCCGCTCCAATCACCAAAACGTGTTTTTCGCGAATTTTCATTTGCCCTTCTTCCCCAATAGGACCAAATAGTTCTTGACGTGAATAACGCTCATTCATCCAATGCTCAATCCTTCAACCGGGCTGCTTGCAATCGCGTAATCATTTTTTTCGATTCTTCCTGCTTCATACCCCAATCGCCCTGCCTCAATGGCAAGTTTCATTGCCCTCGCCATTTTGACTGGGTCTTTTGCTCCGGAAACAGCAGTGTTAAGTAATACACCATCCGCCCCTAATTCCATGGCGATTGCTGCATCAGAGGGTGTTCCGATCCCTGCATCAACAATTACCGGCACCTCTGATTGTTCCATGATGAACCGTAAGTTCAGTGGGTTTATAATGCCTTGACCAGAGCCAATTGGTGAAGCTCCGGGCATGATTGCATGGCACCCCACTTCTTCCAGGCGTTTAGCGAGCAAGACATCATCCGAAGTATAAGGTAATACGGTGAATCCCAGCTTCACTAATTCTTCAGCAGCTTTCAATGTTTCAATCGGGTCAGGCAGCAGTGTTTTTTGACAGCCAATGACTTCAACCTTAATCATGTCACATAAGCCAGATGCTTTTGCAAGCTGGGCTATGCGCACTGCTTCTTTGGCTGTTTTAGCTCCTGCCGTATTGGGAAGGAGTGTGTATTTCTTCAAATCAAGCTTTTCCAAAAAATTGGGCTGACTGGCTTCAAAAATGTTCATTCTCCGGACCGCGAATGTTAATATTTCCGTCTCCGAAACCTCCACTGATTGTTTTTGAATATCGAAATTTGGATATTTTCCAGTACCTAATAATAATCTTGAGGAAAATTCATAAGAACCAATCTTTAACATATCATCCGCCTCCTACAAAATGTACAATCTCTACCTTGTCACCATTTGACAAAAGTGTTTCACTTAGACTTTCTTTTGCTAATATTTCATCATTCAATTCAACGATCACTACTTTTTGATGTAGATTAAAGTGTTGTAAAAGCCCTGTAACTGTTGATTCTTCAGCAGGAATCCGTATTTTTTCCCCGTTAATAATCAATTCCAATTCATCCACCTCCATCAAGAAAAAAGGGGCTGTATCGAACGGTCCAATCGAAAAGGGGACCATTCGGGATTTGCCTTCCTTTCCAAAATATCCGCTATAAGTACACCTGTAATCGGAGAAAGCAAGATGCCATTCCTATAGTGCCCCGTTGCAATGAAAAGTCCTTTGCATGCCGGATGTTCACCAAAGTACGGCAAGCCGTCCCCAGTTTGGGGGCGTATACCTGCCCATGTCTTTTCCAATTCGGTACCTTTAATCGCCGGAAGCAATTGCGTTGCTCTTTCTATTAACGTAGAAATCCCCTCAAGACTTACCTTTTGATCGAAAGTGTTCGCTTTAACCGTTGCCCCGACAATGATTCTTCCGCCAACTTTGGGCACAAGATAGCAGCCATGTGTGAAGATTGTCTTTTCAAGCAATGGACGATCGGTCAGGACGGAAAAGCACTCTCCCTTTACTGGATAACTGTCGAGCCTGATCCCTGATTTTACTAGAAGGAAAGCACTCCAAGCGCCACCTGCCACGATGACATTTTCACTTGAAAATCCACCTATGTCCGTGACAACTCCCGTTACACATCCGTTTTCCGTAACCAAATCGGAGACATGAACAAATTCCTTTATATCCACACCAAGTGCAGCTGCAGATTCAGTAAAAGCGAGCGATAGCCTCGTGGCTGAAACTTGTCCATCATTCGGAATGAACATGGCTCCTTTTATCTCATCCGATAAAAGCGGTTCCGTTTTCCTTATTTCGGCGGTCGATAGCCATTCAGCCTCAAGCCCCGCATCTTGCTGGACTCTGATCATGTTCTTTAACTCCGCTACTTGATCACTCGATAGCGCCACCTTAAACATGCCCTTGTTCACTAATTCGATGTCTATTCCACTTATGTCTTTTAATTCTTCCGCCAGTGCAGGAAACATCCCCCTGCTTCGGCTTGCCAATGTAAAAAGGGGATTATCAGCATCTAACTCGGCTTGTGCCCCTAACATCCCGGCTGCAGCACTGGATGCTTTACTGGCAAGTCTGTCTTTTTCCAATAAAAGCACCTTTTTACCTCGCTTGGCTAATTGAAATGCAATGGACCCACCAATTACTCCTCCCCCTACAATGATTGCATCATATATGGAATTCATCTTATGTCTCCTTTCCCAAAGACTTCGCATATTCTTTAACGGCTTCAATCGGATTTTCAGCTTCAAGCACACCTGACATGACCGCAATTCCGCGTGCCCCCGCATCCAGCACGACTTGGCAATTGAAAGGTGTTATTCCTCCTATCGCAATTATCGGAAGATTGGCATTTCTTGAGATTGCATGAAGCTCCTCAACTCCCCTGGGAGGAAGGCCCATTTTTGAAGCCGTTTCAAAAACATGTCCATAAATTGCGTAATCGGCCCCTTTGCTGAATGCAGCTTTCGCTTCATCCATGGAATGGATCGAACAGCCAACATTCATCCCTGGAAAAGCTCCTTTTACGACTTCTGCATCTAAACTATGAAAAGCCAATTGCACACCAAATACTTTGTGTACCCAGGCTACATCCACCCGGTCATTAATGATGATCTTAGAAAGCGGAATCTTATTATCATGTAATAGCCTCACTGCTTGATAGAGTTCCGATGCACTCCTATGCTTTTCCCTTAGATAAAAGAAATCGACATGTTCCTGAATGTTTGAAGCGATTTCCACAAACTTTTCAATTGGCTGTTTCCCAGTGGAAATAATATGCAATTCATGTGCATTCATACTAGAACCCCCAACTAGTAAAGTTACAATCTCATAAAATCAAATGGATACTAACGGGAATTGAATCGATAGATAAAAGCCGGCCAACAGCAGGATGATAAAATACAGAATGAAACCATGGTCCTTTATTGAAAACCCGAATTCATAATAGTATGTTCGATCCCGACTGTCTGTAAATCGCTTTGCCTCCATCGCAACCGCGATTCGGTGTGCACGTCTGATGCTTCCGGATAACAACGGGATGGAGTAGGCTTTCATTTTAAAATATACCGATTTTATTCCTTTTCCCCTTTCGAAACCGCGTACCTTCATCGCGTTCCGTATCGTTTGGAACTCCTCCATCATGATGGGAATCAGCCTTAATGCCGCCATGAAACTATAGGCATATTTCGGTTTAAGCCTAACTTGCTGCATTAACGAATAAAACAAGTTCACTGGTCTCGTCGTTAAGGAAAAAGTTAAACCAAGGACCGCAAAGAACAAAGCTCGAAAGCCTACGAGTAATCCCCTCATGAAACTTTCTTCCGTAATCGATATGAGTCCCCACTCAAACCAAAGCTTTTCACCTTGCCCGAATAATATCATGGCAGACGAGGTGGATATAAAAATGAAACAAAAGGGAATCGACAAAAGCAGGATGCGTTTTATCGAATGCCCGGTAAAAAACAAAAATAAAAGTAAAACGCCAATGGTGATATTCATCATATAATTCAGGTCGTGAATGAATAACGCCACGATGCATAACACAATCAGCACACCAAGTTTAAGGCTTGGATTAATTCCATGGAGCCATGTTTCCGCGTTTGAAACATTCATCTACATGACACTCCTTTTAACTTTGGTCTCAACAAATCCGGCTTGCGCGATGTTTTCATCACTTATTACGTTTCCGTCCTTAACCGTCCAGATCCTGGTTGCAAAGTTTTTTGAAATATGATCGTCATGAGTTACCATGATCACTGTTATTCCACGTCTTCGATATTCCTCAAACCATTCCAGTAATGCAAAGGTATTTTTCGAATCTTGACCAAAGGTCGGCTCATCCAGGAGAATGATTTTTTTGTCTATTACGATTGAGGCTGCTACGCTTAAGCGACGCTTTTGCCCCATTGATAATTGAAATGGATGTTTATCCCGATGTGCCTCAAGACGGAAAACTTTAAGCAATGAGCGGACTCTCTCATCTATTTCTTGTTGCCGCCTTTTATCAATACGCAATGAATAAGCAATCTCTTCATATACAGTATTTGCAACGAACTGAAACTCAGGATTTTGAAAGACAAACGTCATATGATCTGTTGGATTTTTCACCATTTTAATGGGGTTCCCCAATAATTCATACGTACCTTTCGTTTTTATGAATTGCATCAATGCATGCAAAAGTGTACTCTTGCCCGCGCCATTTTCTCCCCTGATCACAATCCATTCTCCTGAATGCACCTTCAGCTCTTCAACCTTGAGTTTTTCCTCTTTATTCCGAAAACCGCTAAATCCTTGCACATCCAGAAGGGGTAAACCATCTGTAAAATGGTATTCCCTAGTGGGTGCATTACTCTGTATATATTCATCCCAAACACCAGGGAACCAAATTCCATGTTCTCTCATTTCATTTTTATATAGGGAAAGAATGGTGTCTCTTGGACCATCAGCTATGATTTGACCGTCATCGTTTAAAAGCACGATTCGTTCGATGAATTCTAAAACATGGTCAATTTTATGTTCGACGATAATAACCGTTTTGTCTTTTCCGACTTCCTTCAACAAGTCCCAGATTTCTTTCGTTCCTTCTGGATCAAGCATGGCGGTCGGTTCATCTAAAAATATAACTTCTGGTTCAAGGGCCAATACTGAAGCAATTGCCAGACGCTGTTTCATCCCGCCTGATAATGTGTCAATACTTGTATGGTCCAGGTTCAATCCTACTTTACGGAAATGATTTTGAATCTTCTCTTTCATTTCTTCTTTAGGGACGGAAAGATTCTCTAGGACAAAGGCAATTTCCTCATCGGCAAATGGCATGCAAAACTGGCTATCAGGGTCTTGAAAAACATACCCCCATGAAGAAGGGCATTTCAATTTCTCCGCTTTCATCGGGACTTCGATGGAATTCGGAATCAATCCGCTTAACACTTGCAACAGAGTGGACTTACCACATCCAGATGGTCCCAACAATAACACTTTTTCTCCCTGATCAAATGATAGTGATAGGTCCTTGAATATCAAAGATTCATCACCGGGAAATTTCATTCTTAACTTTTCAACAGAAACGATTGGTTCCATGGCCCTCAACCTCTTCTTTTAATCAAGTTCTGCATAATCTTTATTGGAAACCGGACGCACAAGATTAGTTACCCCTGTTGCTTCCAGGACTTTAACTAGATAATAAGCGGTCACACCTGCAAAGAATATGGAACCCACAAACCTCGCTATCATGAATAACGATAGATTCCAAGTAGAAAGCGCACCTATTTCCCCGTATGCAAAATCCATGATAACTGATGCCAGGCAGGAAGCCATCGCAGCTAAAACGGCCACCGGCATATTGAATTTTTTATATTTGAACCCCATGAACACCAGTTCCGCGAACAAACCTTGGACCACCCCATATAACAGTACAGTCAGCCCCCATGGGGAACCTAGAAAGAATTCCCCTGAAGCTGCAGCTATCTCCGCCAAAAGTGCCACACCCGGTTTCCGTAAAATGAAAAAGGCGACAGGGCCAGCTATAAACCACATTCCATAAATAAGTTGATCCAGATGTAATCCTAATGGTTTAACGGAATAATAAATCGAACCCCAAAGGATATAAACGATTCCAAATGCTACCGCAATCACGATCGTGACTAATATATCCGTTAATTTCAATCCTTTTTTCATTGTTTCATTCTCCTTTTATACTTCTAATGTTTCCTTATGAACGGGCCATGTCTCTAAACGATAAGCCATTTCCCAAAATGAGTATTCATATTGGCTGCTGAGAATAAAATGCTCTTTCATTCTCGCCTTATCTTCTTCAGTTACTTTTTCAGCAATCTCATCCAGCCTCGCAATTTGTTCTTCCACCAAAGTGCGGAACCACTCTCCTCCGTAAGCCGCTATCCATTCTTGATAAATCGGCTCTTCGGGCATGCACCCTTGCAGCTTTTCACCTATCTCATAATACAGCCAGTAGCACGGCAAGATAGCTGCAATAACATCTCCTAAATGTCCCGAATAAGCCGCACGATACATATGGGAAGTATAAGCATAGGCAGTCGGGGCAGGCTTGAAATCTTCCCGTTCTTCTTTTGTGATGCCTAATCTCTCGGAAAAATTCTCATGAAGCTTCAACTCCGCTTCATATGTTCCTTGTGCATGGCCGGCAAGCCTGCTTGTTGTATGTAAATCTGTAGCTTTGACTGCCCCTAAGGCTTGAACTCTAGCAAAATGAGATAAATAATAGGCATCTTGCATGACATAAAAACGGAAACACTCCAATGGCAATGTGCCATCTCCTATTCCTGCTACAAACGGATGATTAAAACTAGCTTCCCAAATGTGATCAACTTCCTTACGGATTTCCTCTGAAAACTTCATGTCCATTACCTCCAAATTGTATTTTTTCATTGAACGATACAGAAAAAAACACTTATCACCCCTTTTTTTGCAAACAAAAAACCACTTTCTTAAACGTAAAGAAAGTGGTTGTACAAGAAATAATACAGAAATGTATAGTTCCAGACCCCACTTCCCTACGCTGGTATAAACCAGATCAGGTTCTAAGGGTCTTAAAGTCATACTTTAATCTCAGCTTTTGTGGGTAAAAAATCAACTTTTACCTATAAAGCACCCCTAGTGGTACAAATTGTATATTAAAATTCATTTGCCTTTATATTAACACGATAAATCCAATTGTCAAACGTATTAGAAAAGTTTTCTTGATTTAGGGTTACTAAACTTTCAATCTTCCATACCCACATAACCACGATCTATTAAACCATTGTTAATCCACCATTTACGGAAAGAGTTTGCCCCGTAATATACCCTGCCTCTTCCGAAACGAAATAGGAAACAGCACTGGCAATGTCCTCTGGTTGTGCTAGCCGGCGGAATGGAATCGCTTTTTCCAAGGCGCTAGCTATACCTTCATTATATGAGCCTATTTCTTGAAATAGGGGCGTATCAGCAGGACCTGGCGCTATACAATTGATGTTGAGTTTATGACGTGCCATTTCTCTTGCTATCGTTTTTGTAAAGGCAATAACCCCTCCTTTAGCAGCCGAATAAACTGCTTCTCCACTTGATCCGACTCTAGCTGCATCGGATGCAATATTTACTACCTTACCGTATCCATTTTCAATCATGAGAGGTAAAATTTCCTTGCATGTATGGATCTGCCCAAGTAAATTAATATCGATAATCCTTTTCCATGTGCTGGGATCACTTTTTAAAAATGGTTCCACCTTATCCCAGCCTGCATTATTAACCAATATATCTATTCTATGATAATAGTTCACTGATTCTTCGACGGCTTTTTTTACACTTTCTAATTTCGTTACATCACAATGGACCGCTCTGGCTTCAAAACCCGACTTTTCGATTAAAGAAACCGTTTCCTCTGCATTTTTAAGATTAATATCAGCCACGATGACGTTAATATTGCGAGAAGCCAATTTTTTTGAAATTTCTCTGCCAATTCCGCTTCCAGCACCTGTGATAAATGCCATTCTTTTTGTCATCATATTCCCCTCCACTTTCACTATTTCGTCAATATGGATTTATTTAAGCTGCTTGCTTATATATTGTCAGTTATCCTTTCATTAATCATTTCCCGGAGCCGGAATTTCTGAATTTTCCCGCTTGCCGTACGAGGAAAGTCATCCATTATTTCAATAAATTCAGGCCAATATTGTTTTGCCAATCCCTTTTCCAGGAGAAATTCCTGCATGGAATCCAGCGTGATCGGGCTCTTCCCCGTTTTCATACTGATACATGCACATGCTTTTTCCTGAAGACGGGAATCTGGAACCGCAATAACCTGAGCACTAGAAATATCCGGGTGTTCATACAGTACATTTTCTACATAAGCGACTGGAATATTTTCACCGCCACGTATGATTATGTCTTTGTTTCTTCCAGAAATCCGGATATACCCGTCTTCATCAATGAATGCTCGATCACCGGTAATGAACCATCCGTCACTATACTCAGCTAACGTATCATTGATTCGTTTAAAATAGCCGACAAAAAGAGCCGGACCCCTTACTAATAAAGAGCCTTCTATATTCGGGGCACAGATTTCCCCTTCAAAATCCACTATCTTTAACTCCATACCCGGAAACGGGATTCCGTCGGTATTCGTCAGTTTTTCTTCTGTATCTTCAAGTCTCGTCAAGGTTACCAAGCCATCTTCCGTTTGTCCCCACCCTGACAATATCTTGAACGGTACTTTTTTCACGGCCTCCTTTACTAAATGCCTGGGAATCGGGGCACCCAAAGCTACGAAGACTCGCAGCGAATTGAGGTCATACCTTTCTATCCCCTCCATCTGAACCGTATCTTGCAGAAAAGGAGTGGCACCCGCCGTAAACGTTATCTTTTCCTTCTCAACCCATTCAATAAACTCTCTCGGATTCCAAATGTCTTGATAGATTCCCGTACCTCCAATATGTGTTGGGAGCCTGACTCCATAACCAAAACCCGTTTGGTGAGCGAACGTTGACGCCATGAAAAGAACGTCATCGGATTTTAAATGTAAGCGGTCAATCCAATAATTTGTCGATATACAAAGGGTATTATGTGTATGCATAACTCCTTTTGGACTTCCCGTGGTTCCCGAGGTAAAGATAATTTCAGTCACATCATTGGGGTCATGTGTGATTTCATCCAAAATGGAAGAATCCATCCGGTCTTCCCAAGGTTCATCAAATAGGGAGGAGAACAGTTTCATCCCATTCGGGGCATTTTCCCCAATCACATATATATGTTTCATTGAAGGCCATTGATGGCTTAGTCTCTCAATCATGTCAGGGTAATAAAACCCACGGAAATAATCTGGTACAACAATCATTTTAGATTCTGCCATCCCAACCATATAGCCAATTTCCCTATCTCGATAAATCGGTATCAAGGGATTGCTGATGGCACCGATTCTTGTAACAGCATAGTGTAAGATTATAAATTCATTCCAGTTAGGCAGTTGAAAAGAGACAACATCCCCCTTACCCAATCCTATATGCAAGAGACCCAATGCGATTCGATCGACCAACTTACCAAGCTGCTTGTAAGTAAAACTACTTTTTTTATCGATAATCGCTATCTTCTCTGGATGCTTTACTATAGCATCATTCAAATAATCCAAAATCGTTCGGTTTGGCCAAACGTCTTGATATTTCTCCACATATTGCTGAGTCAAAATCGTCTCCAATTTCACTAGTTTTCTTCCCCCTCATCAACCTCTGAATTTAATAAAATCAACAGGCCTCTTTTCCAGGAAGGCATTTTTTCCCTCTTCCGATTCTGGTGTATTGTAAAACATCGCTAAACTGCCCATCGAAAGTTGTGAAATCCCTTGAATGTTGGCACTATCTGCATTAAAGGAATATTTGAGCATTTTTAGCGCAGTTGGACTATTATCAAGGATCTTTCTTGCCCATTCTTCTGCTGCCTCGAGCAATTGTTCTGGGGCAACGATTTTGTTCACAAGTCCCATTTCCTTTGCTTCTTGTGCAGAATATTGTTCACACAAATACCAGATTTCCCTCGCTTTCTTTTCTCCGACAATTCGTGCTAAATAAGCTGAACCGAAACCTGCGTCATAACTACCGACCTTTGGCCCGCTCTGGCCAAATTTTGCCGTATCAGATGCAATGGTTAGGTCACATATGACATGAAGGACATGCCCGCCTCCGATGGCAAACCCATTAACCGCTGCAATGACCGGCTTAGGAATGTTGCGGATCGTTTGATGCAGCGTTTCGATTTCCAGTCCCATTCCACCACCTAAACCACCAGAATGACTATATCCTCCTTCTTCTCCCTTTTCCTTTTGATCTCCACCTACACAAAATGCCTTCTCGCCAGCTCCAGTCAGAATCACTACACCCACACGATTATCATCCCAAGCGTCCCGAAAAGCCCAAATTAATTCTTGAATTGTTCTGGCACGAAAAGCATTGTAAACTTTAGGTCTGTTCATTGTTATCTTTGCAATGCCGCCTCTTTTTTCATAAATTACATCTGTTAATTCCATCGTTCTCATTCCCTTCGTTTTCTTGACTATTAAGGATGATCTGCCTTGCATCACATCAATTCTCTGTTCGTACCCAACACGACTGTAATAATGCTAATCCCTTGGATTAATGCGAACGAAACTCCTTTCCTATTATGTCCTTTGCTATGACCATCATATTGGCTTGTGCAGTGCCATCACCTATTTCCAACCCAATCACATCACGCAAGCGTTGCTCAAGAGGCATTTCCTTCGTATAAGCATAATGACCATTAAGCAGCAAACATTCATGGATAGCTTCTACACTATATTTAGGCCCTAACCACTTAACGGAAGCCGATTCTTTACTATGATTCAACCCTTGGTCACGAAGCCAAAGGCCTCGATAGGCTTGCCACTTCACCAGTTCTAATTGGGTAGAGTGGGTCACAATTGGGAAGGAGACCCCTTGATATGTCGCCAACGGTTTACCAAATGAATGTCTGATTTTCACATGTTCGATGGTTTCATCGATACTTTGTGAAGCGGTGCCAACACATTGCAGCCCTATTAACAGCCGACTTAAATCAAACCCATTCATCACTTGGGAAAACCCTTTATTTTGAAGACCGATCATATTCTCTTCCGGAACCTCGACATCGGTTAAATATATCGAACCTCTTCCAATGGGGATATTCCCCATGTCTGCGTACCCTCTACATTCAACTCCTGATATATCGGCAGGAACCATGAAAGCACTTATCCCTCGATTTCCCCATCCAGGTTCTGTCTTTGCAAATAAAACAAATGCATCTCCACACATAGCTACACTAATTCCAGACTTTTCTCCATTAAGCACATACTTATTTCCTTTATGTACTGCTGTTGTTTTAATTCCGCCTGCATCCGTACCTGCGGATGGCTCCGTAATGGCAATGCCGACAATTTTTTCACCACTTGAAATTTTGGGAAGCCATTCCTTTTTCAGTTCCTCGCTAGCATGATTATTGATAATTTCACCGATTAATGCATTCAACATCACCGCATAAGTAAGATTGAAATCACCACGCCCTATCTCCTCAGCAGCTATCCCCGTTGTCACACAATCTGCACCGCTTCCGCCATATTCCACAGGAATCCGAAGACCATTTACGCCAAGGTCCCCCAGCTTTTTCCACAAATGTTTTGGAGTAATCTCTTCGCGATCCCATTTTGTATAATGTGGAAGCAGCTCTTCCTTAGCAAATTCCTTCAATATTTTACGAAAATAATCTTGCTCTTCCGAAAAAGAAAAATTCAGCATATCATTACCTCCTTGTATACTATTTATCTGTATTTTGGACATTCCACTAAACACGAAACCTCTTACTTGACAACTATAATTGCAATTTGTGTGCCAACTTGAATTGGCTACAAATTTGGCTATAGTTTCCTAAAACTTTCGCAGGTTTGCATTTTTTCGCAATACTGCAAATCAAAGTTGCGAATTTCAAAAAAAATACACACTTTATAAGTGTGCCCTAATGGTTTACCTGATGATATTTCATTAGATGAAACTATTATTTCAATTTGTATTTGGCAATTTTTCTATATAAACTAGCAACATGAATTTTCAGCTTTTGAGCTGCTAAAGAACGATCCCCTTCCGAATCTTTTAATGCTCGCTGAATGGCTGATTTTTCAGCATTACCTACAACTTCATCCAACGTACCGGAAAAAGGATTATTGATTCCAACTGAGGGAACCTCCAATATGAAATTAGGTGTAAAATATAAAGATTCCAGCGTTAGAGTCCCACCATCTACGATATTCATTCCGCGTTCGATTATCGCTTTGATTTCACGGATGTTACCAGGCCAATCATATTGGATCAACCAATCTTGGAGTTTAGGATCAATTTCCTTCACATGGGACCCTAACTTGTTATTGAAATACTCGACGAAATGATAGGCCAGAGGAAGAATATCTTCCTGTCGCTCCCTTAAAGAAGGAATTTTCAATTCAAAAACATAAAGTCGATAATATAAATCTTGGCGGAATTTCCCTTCTTGAATAAGGGTTCTTAAATCCCTGTTCGATGCAGCAATAATACGTATATCAACATTTTTAGTTCCCGTCCCGCCTAGCCTTTCCACTTCCCTTTCCTGTAAAACTCGTAATAGCTTACCTTGAGCCTGATAAGGCAATTCAGAAATCTCATCTAAAAACAACGTACCATGTTGAGCTAATTCTATTTTTCCAGGCTTACCTTCTTTTTTCGCCCCGCTAAAAGCGCCAGCTTCATAACCAAAAATCTCCGATTCAAATAATTCATCTGGAATCGCAGCACAATTTACTGGCACAAAAGGCTGTGCTTTTCTTGTACTCAAACCATGGATCGCCTGGGCAAAAAGTTCCTTTCCCGTTCCCGTTTCCCCTGTAAGCAGTACTGTTGAACTGCTGGTAGCTATTCTGGCGGCCAGCTCTTTTACCCTCTCAATCTCCTTACTCTTTCCAACAATCTCTTCGAAGCTATATCGACCTTGAACCACGGAATTTTTCTTGATTTTATTCTTCTCCAAGGAGTTGGTAAAATACACTAAATCACTGTATTCCAGTTCGTCTTGACGGATGATTATGGTATAAAGGGTATCAGCTTCTCGACGAAATACCCTTATGAAACAAGCATGTCCGCTGATCACACCAGAAAACACATGTTTATGGTCAATACCTTTCAAAGAAAAGCTGGAAGAAGTGTGAATGATCCTCGTAATGGACTTTCCTATCAAATCAGTCGGCATAATCATGAAATATTCATAAAAATCAGCTGTTGCGCCTATAACTTTTCCATTTTCGTCAACTTCAATCGATCCCCAATTCCTAATTACGTTTTTAACATTTTCCATTCACATCACCTAGTATCTTGATTACTTAAAACAAAAATGACAACTTGCCCCTTAATGACTTCTATTCCTGCTTGATTAAAGCAAGTCACCTTTTGCGTAACCCAATCTCTATTCAAATTAATATCAATGACCTCGAGTTCCGCTGAAATTATATCGCCTATATGTACTGGATGATAAAAGACCAATTCCTTTTGTAAAAGTATACAGGCACTACCAGGGAGTTTTTCACTGATTACTTGAGTGATTAGGCCTTCCGTTAACAAACCAGGTACAACCGGCCTGCTGAAATTACTTTTCCATGCTTCTTTATTCACTTGATAAATAGGACTGTAATCTTTTGTTAATTCATTACATAATTTTACGTCAGATTCATTAAATGTGCGTTGCATACTAGCAACCTGGCCGATGAACAAATCAGTGATTGTTAAACTCATAACACCGCTCCTTAATTTTTCCGAATATTCAATTTTAATAATACATAACTTTCCAAGTAATTACCATAAAAGGGGTCCTTTGTTGGTTTATTCTTGAATTCAGCTGCATTACTTGAGTTTAGCAATTTTACTCGTGAATTTAATGGTTACTCGTGAGTTTAACCGGTTTGCTCGTGAATTCAGCTGTTTTACTCGTGAATTTGACCGGTTTACTCGTGAATTTGGCTGTTTTACTCGTGAGTTTGGCCGGTTTACTCGTGAATTCAGCTGTTTTACTCGTGAGTTTAGCAATTTTACTCGTGAATTTAATGGCTACTCGTGAGTTTGGCCGGTTTACTCGTGAATTCAGCTGCTTTACTCGTGAGTTTAGCAGACCCCATTTTCCCTTGATAAAAAGTAAGCGCTTCCAAATTTTCGAAATGTAACTCCTGGATTTCACCGATGAATAATACATGATCACCAGCACCGTACTCTTTCCATGGTGTGCATTCCAGCCAGGCAACACTACCATTTATTTTTGGTGAAATCCCCTTGTTATCCCAGTCGATTTCAAGTATTTCCTGTTTGCTTCCCGCAAATTTCCATGCAATGGATTCTTGTTCATCCGACAAAATATTAATGGTAAAAGCCTTGTCTTTCATGCTAGTGCAGGCTTTTGCTTCTTTATGAATTGATATTAAAGCAAGCGGGGGATCCAAGGAAACCGAGGTAAAAGAATTCACAGTGATGCCCTTTTGAACTCTACCATCAAACCAGCTCACTATCGTGACTCCGGTTGGAAATTTACCAAAGCAATTTCTCAACTCGCGCCCATCCATCTTATCACCTCCTACTCTTTTATTATGAATTCATTATAGTAAACCTTAATCATTTTAATAATCATATAATTTCATATTATGAAATTTAAGGAAAAATTTTTTATAGCTCTTTTTAATTGTGAACTATTGTATAAAAGAACTCCCCGAATAAAAGACTTTCATTACCGCATCATCAAAAATCAGTGTTAAACTAACCATGATCATTCATATTTCCAGCATAGTTAATAATGGTCTTTTTTTGGTTCTTGACTCGAATATTTGAAAGTGGTGAGGGAAGTTTCAATTTTGCGTTCCTTTAGAAAGTTCTACCAGTTAATTGTGGATATTCCTTTAAAAAAGAGTGTGGTTTTGAATTACCGCTACGAGGTAAAAGCTGTAATCGGAACAGGAAGCTACGGTATTGTTTATCGTTGCAATGATTTGAAAATGAATGAAAATATAGTGATCAAACAGCTCCGGAAAAGTAAACGCCGCAGCAAAAAAGAGCTGAAACAGTTTGAAAATGAAATTTCCATATTACGAATGTTAAACCACAGAAATATCCCTAAATTTCACGAGGAATTTTCGCAAGGTGGAAATGTTTTTTTTGTGATGGATTTCATAGAAGGGGATAATTTAGAAGATCATATTTTCTTGAATCAATTAACGTTCAATGAGAAAGAGTCTCTATATTTTCTAAATAAGCTGGTGGATTTAGTATCTTATCTACATGAGCATGACATTTTCCATCAAGATTTACGTATACCGAATATTTTACTTAAGAACCATCAGCCCATTTTGATAGACTTTGGTTTGTCTAAAATGATCAATTCGGCCGATTTTACTAAAGAATCCATTTTGCAGCTCAAAAGGCAGGATTTTTACGACTTGGGGGAAATACTTCTATATGTACTTTATACGACGTACGCCTCCAAAAGTAAAAAGACTCTTCCTTGGACAGAAGAGCTTTCGTTAGAAAAAGAAACCGTGCATTTACTGAAAAGGTTATTAAGCATCCAAGAACCTTATTCAGATATTAAAGAAATCTCAATGGACCTGCAGGCTGCATTGAAGTCAAAGAAATTGAATTAGCTGCTACTGCCGCGCCCTTTTCTCTTGTAGCGGTCACTTCCACTCATGGGATACCTTTTGTAACCTCGGCTGCTGCTGCTGCTGCCTCGGCGATAATGACCATGTCTTCGCTCACTGCTGCCTTGGGAAAGCTGTTTGATTTTTTTCATTATTTTCTTCAGCATATCTTTCACCTCTTTTATTTTGGTTTTAAAACTTGTTATTACTTAGCCTAACATAGTCACAGTATAAACCTTACTAATAAGTACTATAATTTTTTTTCATTTGTGTTACATTCCATTACCGCTTAATGGAGTGGGCTTCTTCCATTGTTGGTCATGAGAACGCCCTATACGCCTCCGTTTGAAAATGGCACCGAATATATAAAAATGACTGTCATTTACTGCTTTTCGAAGCGCATGACAGTAAACAAAAAAACCTGGCGAATATCGCATCGCCAGGTTTTTTTCGTTACTCATTTATTTTACAGCTTCTTTTAATTCCTTACCTGCTTTAAAAGCAGGTACTTTACTAGCTGCAATTTGTATTTCTTCGCCAGTTTGCGGGTTTCTTCCTGTACGGGCAGCGCGGTCACGCACTTCAAATGTACCAAAACCAACTAATTGGATTTTTTCTTCTTTAGCAAGTGTAGCCGTGATTGTTTCAAACAATGCGTCCACTACTTTTTTTGCGTCGTCTTTTGTCAGTTCAGCTTGTGCTGCAACACTGCTCACTAATTCTGTTTTATTCATATGAACACCTCATCCTTTTATTTTGTATAAAGTATGTAGAGTAGACAACATAACATATCTTGTATGTCTCTGTCACTTAAAATGGCTAAATAAAAGGAATTATCGCTCTAAATTGATCTTTTTTAAAGGTAAAAGGGCTTTGATCAACATTAACCTAATGACCTTTTCAACTTTCTGCAGTTTCCAGCTGCAGCCATTGATAGATGGTATCCATATCAATGTTTTCTTCCAGATGGGAAGCCAAGAGATTATACGCTTCCTCCCTGCGCTCCGAGTCGCTTTGAACGTTTTCTTTCACTTCATCCAACCCCTTGTTCCGTCGAATTTGGTTAACCAGTAATCTAGTGAACAAGCGATTATGGAATATTCCATGGAGATATGTTCCCATAACTTGGTTGTCATTGGAAATGGCTCCATCCTCTCTTCCATCCTTCAATAATAGAAAGGGCCTTACTTGTGACTTCAATGTCGTTCTGCCTAAATGTATTTCGAAACCGTTAAGATTCATTTGACTTTCCATTATCCCAGCAGAAAGGACACCTTCCATTTGTACCGTCTTCTTTTCTGCTTGAAAGACGGTTTCCACCGGAAGAAGCGAAAGCCCTTCTGCGTTCTCACCGTCACCCTCGACCGCGTCGGGATCGAAAAGTTTAGTCCCAAGCATTTGAAAACCGCCGCATATGCCGAATATCATCGTTCCTTGTTTCCGCCGTTCATCGATGGCCCCATCCAATCCCATACGTTTCAACCACTCTAAATCTTCCATCGTGTTTTTTGTACCCGGCAAAATTAGCAGATCGGGATTACCTAACTCATGGACACTTCTAACAAGTCGGACACCTACTCCGGGTTCATCGAAAAAAGGATCCACATCTGTAAAATTGGAGATCCGCGGAAATCTCAGGACGGCTACATCGATCGGAAACTCAGCCTTTTTAGGTTTTTTAAAACGTAAGGAAGAGAGGGCAAGTGAATCTTCCGCTTCAATATTCACGTCTAGATAGGGCAGCACCCCGAGGACCGGAATCCCGGTTTCCTTTTCCACCCATTCAATGCCATCGTCCAACAATTCACGCATGCCACGAAATTTATTGATGATGATCCCCTTTACACTATCTCGTTCTTCTTGATCCAATAAGGCAAGTGTCCCGATAATGGACGCAAATACTCCACCACGATCAATATCGGCCACTAAAATGACAGCCGCATCCGTGAGTTTAGCCATTCGCATATTTGCAATATCCCGGTCCTTAAGGTTAATTTCAGCAGGACTTCCTGCCCCTTCGAGTACTATGATGTCATATTCATCTTGTAGTTTTTCCACCGATTTACGGATGATGGGCATGGCTTCCTGGACAAATTGGGACCGATAGCTTTTTGCATTCATATCAAGAAAATGCTTTCCGTGAACGATCACTTCCGAAACCATATCCTGCTTTGGTTTCAGTAATATCGGATTCATATCAGTCGTTGCCGTTATCCGTGCTGCTTCCGCCTGTACTCCCTGTGCCCGTCCGATTTCACCGCCATCCAAGGTTACATAAGAATTCAAAGCCATGTTTTGTGATTTGAAAGGGACGACACGTAATCCTTTATTGGAAAATACCCGGCAAAACGCCGTACAAATCAAACTTTTCCCTACATCGGATGACGTCCCTTGTATCATGATGGATCGTGCCTTCATTACGCTCACCCCCTAAAACTCTAATCCTTTGACTGCACCGATACCCTCGGCATAATAATGCTTGGTCGCCTCAATCGATGAAACCAAATCCGCCATTTCCATAAGCTCTGGCTTGGCGTCCCTACCGGTAATGACTATATGCATATGAGCGGGACGATTTCGAATTGCATCGATGACTTCAGCCAATGGCAAGACATCATCAATCGGGAATTTGGAAATGGCTAAAGCATTGTTCAGCTCATCCAAAACAAGTAAATCAATGCCCGGATCAGCAAGGGCCAGCTTCACCTTTTCCCAAGCTAACGCCAATGCATTGCGATGCTCTTCCGGGGTTTTGGTCCATGTGAAACCAATACCTAGCTGTTCCATTTTAACTCCTAATTTTCCCAATGCCAATGCTTCCCCATATGTACGCTCTGGAGATTTTATGAACTGAAGGTATTTGACATTCATTCCTCTGCCGATTGCCCTTAAAGTCACCCCTAATGAGGCAGTCGTCTTCCCTTTCCCGTTTCCCGTATAAATAAGCATTAATCCTCTGCGTGCCACTCACTCACCTACCCTCATAGCCAAACTGTTTTTTCTATGTATGAAGTCCTTTTAGTAGCAGGAACCGGTTGATCTCCTTTAGGGTATCCGACAAAAATGGTGCCGATCACTTTTTTGTTATCCGGTGAGCCGATAAATTCGTGCAGGCGTTCATCCCTGACAAGACCCACTCCTCTAGTCCGCCAAACGAATCCAAGACCTAGCTCTTTTGCGGCAAGCCACATCGAATGGACAGCGCAACAAGACGCGAATACATTGTCTTCGGATGAATCTGGATCATCCGGCAAAATATCAGAAGTCACGACAATGATGAGCGGTGTCGTCTTAACAACTTCCAGTGAACTTTCAATCAATTTTGGTTTGGTAGGGAAGCGCTCATGTAGATACCTTTCTGCCAAACTTTCATACCGGTGCTTCGCTTCTCCCTTGATTACATAAAAACTCCAAGGTTCACGCAATCGGTCGTTAGGGGCATACGTAGCCGCTTCCAATAACTGCCTGATTTTTTGATCTTCCACTTCTTTTTCTTCGTAATTCCTTATCGCCCGGCGTTCCTTCAATTCTTGAATGATGGACATTCCAACTCATTCCCTTCCATAATGGACTCTGATTCAATCACTCTTTCAAACCATTGGATTTTTTCTCTTAATTGGACGACATCCCCTACTAGAAAGATTGACGGATTTTGAATTTCTTCTTTTACAGCCTTCGAAGAAATCGAACTCAAAGTACCGGTGATTGTCCTTTGTTTATCTGTCGTGCCCCATTCAATGACGGCCACTGGCGTTTTACCATCCCTGCCATGCTCCATCAATTTTTCACAGATGAACGGCATATTACCAATTCCCATATAAAAGGCAATGGTATCGATGCCTTGAGCCAACGCCTGCCAATTCAGGTTATCCTGCCCCTTGTAATCACGGCCATGGCCTGTCACAATGGCATAACTTGAGGCATGTTCACGGTGGGTTACCGGGATGCCCGCATAAGCCGGTGCTGCGATTCCTGCTGTGATTCCTGGGACGATATCATATTCAATCCCGTTAGCAGCCAGTATCTCCGCTTCCTCACCGCCCCGCCCGAAGACAAATGGATCTCCACCCTTCAGACGGGTGACGTTTTTCCCCTGTAAGGCTTTCTCCACTAAAAGTTCATGTATTTCATTTTGAATGAGATGGTGTTTCCCTGGTGATTTCCCGCAATACACCAGTTCTGCATCTTCTTTTGCATAGTTTAATAGTTCTGGATTGACAAGCCTGTCATATGCAATGACATCCGCCTTTTGGATACATTCCAGTCCATATACCGTAATCAGTTTCGGATCTCCGGGACCCGCACCGACCAGATGAACTTTTCCCGGTTTCATGCTCGCGCCTCCTCTTAATCTTCAAAAAATGCCTTTTCCTAGTTGATTGTTTCATGGGCAGATCTGTTTTTTCGTTTTAAGCAAGCATTGATCCAGTTCTTTGCTAGTGTTGGATTTGAAGCAAAATGAAAGTGAGTATACCCTGCAACAAGGTTACCTAATACACACCCCTCTTGTTTCGAACCGAATCTGCCTTTGGCTTGATAGGCATGTGTAAGATCATCATCCGCTTCAAATGTCGAGTAGTGGAATTCATGACCTTTTGCCTGCTCGATTTCATTGATTAAAAAATTGCCTGGAGTTCCTGTAATTTCACGATATCCTAGTGCTGCCAGTTTTTTCTGCATTTTAATCCTGCCCGGTATGATTCCTGCCATCTGATGCGTCTCTCCGGAAGTCGTTTCAATCGATTTGCTCAAAAACATGAAACCGCCACATTCCGCTAGAGTCGGCATCCCCTTTTCAATGGAGGTTCTGATGGATTTTATGGCACCCATGTTACCGGAAAGTTCAGCTGCAAATTCCTCAGGAAAACCGCCACCAAGGTATAAACCATCGGCATCCAATGGAACTTCTTCCCCTTTTAAAGGAGAAAAATATTTGATGTTCGCCCCAAATGCTTCAAGTAATTCAAGGTTTTCCTGATAATAAAAATTGAAGGCTGCATCTTTTGCGACGGCAATGCACACGTCACTTTCATTTTTGGGTTGAAAAATATTTGAGTTCCCACTGGAAACGGGATTTGTCTTTGACAATCGGTACAACTGATCGATATCGATCGTTTCCATGACCAATTGTGCAAGCTTATCGAAAAAAGGGTTAAGTTCACCGCGTTCAATCGCAGGAATCAAGCCCAAATGACGGCTTGGAATATCAATATCCATTTCCCGTTTCATATATCCCAGCACCGGTACATCGCATTCTTGCTCAATGGCTGATTTGACGATTTTGTAATGGCCTACACTTCCCACTTGATTGGCAATGACCCCAATGATGTTAGGACCGGTCGAAAAGTCCTGAAATCCTTTTACGATGGCAGCTGCACTCCGAGCCATACTTGCACAGTTGACTACCAACAGGACAGGGCTTTGCGTGATGATGCTGATTTCAGCCGTCGATCCTGTATTAGCTAACGGACTTTTGCCATCGAAGAAGCCCATGACCCCTTCGATGATCGATATATAAGCTCCTGCATTTGCTTTGTTAAGAATTTCTCGAACAGTGTCATGTTCAAACATCCAACTGTCAAGATTGCGTGAAACCCGTCCTGTAACTGCAGTATGATAAGTAGGATCAATATAGTCAGGACCACATTTGAACCCTTGAACCGTATAGCCTTTCTTCTGGAGGGCTGCCATGATTCCGATGGTCAATGTCGTTTTACCGACCCCGCTTCCGGTACCCGCAATTACCAATCTTCTATCATTCATATTTCTTCTCCCTCCTTAAAAAGGAATGACCCCAACTGAAATGGTTACGTTCCCCGATTTTTTCTTAACAAGCTCCAATTGTTCAGCTTTGGTATAAATCCTCACAGCCGGTTCACTCACACCATATGCACTCGTGTATTTAAACACTGTATCCGATGGCGCCTCGATTTTGGCTTGATTAAGCTCTTCGGGTTCATAATGTACGAATTCCCAGCCGTATTTTTCAACTACTTCAATCAAGCCGATTTCGTCTTTCTTTAAGGAAATTGTACAAATCGCTTTAACGCTCTTTATTGAAAATGATAATTCGGCTAATGTTTCTGTAATCACCTGCTCAATTTCAGCCGCCGCCGTTCCCCTATTGCACCCGATACCGAGAGCGATGACCTTTGGACGATATACGATTCCATTTTCCAGGATCCTCTTTTCCGACTGCTTAAGCATGCGGTGAGTCACGACCAGAGCAGCTTGCGGCTTTGCTTGAAGCGCTTCTTCAATGGATGCGTATACGATAATTCGTTCAGGTAATGCCGTATCATAATGCCACCAGTTCCGTTCCCCTGATTCCTGTACAACGGCAACATGCTCTTCATTTACAACGGACGCACTTACTGGTGTCAATTTTTCTGCGGAATCCCAAATCCAGCCGAAGCGCTGGCCGAATAAGTCGACAGGAATCGTTTTTTGTACATCCGAAGCCGTCGTGATTATGGCTCTTGCGTCAAGCGCTGCAGCCACTTCCTTTGTCAGTTCATTTGCCCCTCCCAGATGCCCTGAAAGTACACTGATAACATTTTCCCCTTTATCATCAATGACTACGACACCTGGATCCGTTTTCTTATCCTTCAAAATGGGTGCAATCATCCTGACTACTGCCCCGAGAGAAATAATTAGTATGATTCCTTTATATTCCTTGAATAAAGCTGGCAATAGCATACGGACGCTGCCCGAAAAAAGCTGGATCTGTTTATGCTCTTCGTCCCCTTTTTCAAACTTGCTCATGTAATATAGATCGGAATTCGAAAAAACGGTATGTAATTTACGTGCCAGCTCGACACCATGCTTTGTAATCGCTACGATCGCATAAGTATGGGACCGTTTAATGGGAGCAAGTTCCGTTTCTTTCAATTCAATGATCATGGTTTAACACCTTTTCTGAAACCGTGGGTGAAACTCGCATCATATAGTTTGGAACGGTATTCATCTTTATCATGGATGTCAGGGTCCAAAGCCCATCCAGCCAAAATCATCGCGTGCTTCCGGATACCGTTTTGACGCATGGCATCATCTAAGTTCACTAATGTGGTACGGACAATTTTTTGGTCCGGCCATGTTGCCCGTTGAATGACTGCGACCGGTGTTTCATCCTTCCAACCGGCTTCCTGGAGTTCTTTAACGATTTTTTTGGTCAAGGTCGCACTCAAGAAAAGGGCAATCGTACAATGATGACTGGCCAAATCACGTAATTTTTCAAATTCCGGAACAGGTGTACGTCCTTCAGCCCTCGTTAATATGAGTGTCTGGGTTAAATCTGGGATAGTCAGCTCTGCTCCTATTGCCGCTGCTGAGGCGAATACCGAACTCACTCCAGGGATCACCTCATAACCAATACCCTCTTTCTTCAATAGGACAATTTGTTCCATGATTGCACCGTACATGGCAGGATCCCCTGTATGGATTCTGGCAACCATCTTTCCTTCTTTAACACGATCGACCATGATTCCAACAATTTCTTCCAAATGCATTCCTGCCGTTTTTAGCACCTCGGCATCGGGTTTTGCCTTAGCAATCAATTCTTCATTCACTAATGAATCCGTATATAAAATCACATCGGCCGTTTGGAGAATGTTCAATCCTTTTACAGTAATCAAATCCGGATCACCCGGGCCGGCCCCTACAATATATATCTTCATTTTCTCACCACCATCAATGTTAAGTATTCTAGTTCAAGTCCTTCCAATTCACTCACTTTCCAAATCACCTCTTCATCGGAAGTGACTTTGGTTACGACCGAGGCCTTTTCAAGTAAGTCCAGATCTTTTAAAACGGAAATCATTAAATCGATGACCTTTGCCACTTTGATGAACACCACGGCATCATGATCCTCGATCGCCTTCTTCATCGCTTCATAATCATCCCTTGCAGGAACTATCGCAACATGATCATCACCATCAGCCAAAGCGATGCCCAGCCTTGACGCTGATCCATTAAAGGAAGAAATGCCCGGGACCGTCTTGATTTCGACTTCGGGATGCAACTCCTGCATCAATTTCATCATATGTATGAACGTACTATATAAAAGCGGATCGCCTTCCGTAACGAAAGCTACATCTTTACCTTCATTTAATTTTTGCCAAACTTTTTCAACCGTTCCGCTCCATTCCCGATCCAAGATCGTTTGATCTTTCGTCATCGGAAAAACAAGGCCAAGCATCTCCTTCTCTTCAGGACGAATGTAAACTTCAACAATGCGATGGGCGTAGCTTTTACTCCCTTTTCTTTTTTTGGGATACGCAATGACCGGAGATTCCTGAATCACGCGAAATGCCTTTACCGTAATAAGTTCTGGATCGCCTGGGCCCACGCCAAGGCCATATAATGTACCAAGATTACTCATTCATGTCTTCCTTTCGTTGTGCAGTAATGATATAAACCGGATTAAGCGGTACAAATCTGTTCATTCCCAATATTGGCTTACTTCTGGAGATTTGCGCATGCATGATGGAAGTGTGAAAACCAGCTTCAGCAAATGCCTCATTAGCCCTGTAAAGATTCTCAATCGTCGCAGCATTCAGAACGATCCTGCCGCCAACTTTAAGCCGTTTGCAGCAAGTATTGATCAGCTCTCCCATTTCGCCGCCGGTCCCGCCAATGAAAATCGCATCAGGATCTGGAAAAGTTTCCAATCCCTGCGGGGCTTTCCCATGAATCGCCGTTATATCGGTACGGAATTTACGTTGGTTTTGATAACAGTTTTCTAAATCAGGCTCATTTTTTTCAATTGCGAAGATTTGACCTTCGGATGCAAGCTTGGCCGCTTCAATTGCCATTGATCCCGTACACGTCCCAACATCCCAAACTATGCTGTTTTTCCTTAGATTCAACGCATGCAGACTCAATACTCGAATTTCCTTTTTGGTTATGAGGCCTTTGTCCGGCTTACGCTGCGAAAATTCTTCATCTTCTATCCCCAAGGACCAGCTTGGACCTTCTGATTTTCTTTTCAAAATGACGACATTCAAGGGAGAGAATTCCCGCTCCATCATTTCATCAAGTTCATACCAGCCAGAGTCTTCGGTTTCTCCTTGTAGGTTTTCAGCCACAAATGCCCGGTATTCAGTCATTCCGAATGAAAGGAGATATTTAGCCAGTTGATTAGGACTATTTTCACTGTCTGTAAGTAAGGCCACTTTCGCTTTCCCATCAATCCTTTGGGCCAGCCCTTTCATACTGCGGCCATGAATGCTGACGAGGAAGGCATCTTGCCAGCTTTCCCCCATTTTTGCGAAAGCAAGCTGAATCGAACTGAAATATGGGTAAACCTCCATGTTGATTTTGCTGGAAAGATAGCCTCCCATTCCATAAAACAGTGGGTCACCGGAAGCTAAGACAACGGTTGGACGAGTTTCATCCTGCAGTTGTTCCACGACCTTTTTCAAGCCGCCCTTTATGGCAATCTTCTTGCCAGAATAGTTCGGAAAGAAGGATAAGATCCGTTCACCTCCGACCAGCACTTCACTTTCTTCTATCCATTGGGCATATTGAGGCAGTAAGCTTTCCTGACCGTTATCCCCTATCCCAATTAATTTAATCGATTGACTCAATTCCAACAGCCCTTCCCAGTAATTGACCTTTCAACGAATAAATCGCCGTTTCCATTTCAATGCCGCCCTTCACTTGGTTTATCGCAGAGTGACAGCAAGATTCACATAGTTTATTAAAAAAATCAAAATTATTAATGGCTGACATCATGTCCCCGACTTGTGATGCTGTGTTTGCATTCTTGATTTCAAGAACAAGGTCATCATCGGCTCCAACGCTTTGGGCTATTTCCGATAGAAAACCGAAGTCGACCGGGGCACTTTTTGAATGCACCATCATCACACCTTGGGCCACTTTGGAGAATTTACCCATCATGCCGACCAGTGAGACCTTTTTAATTCCCTGCCTCTTACATTGCTTAAGTGAGAAGCCTACAAAATCACCCATTTCAATAAAGGCTTCCTCAGGTAAATCTGGAAGTAGGCCCATTGCATACTTTTCACTGCGCCCGCCAGTCGTTAAGACAAGGTGCTCACACCCACTCGCTTTGGCGACACTGATGGCCTGGACGATACTTGCCATATAGGCGGAACTGGAAAAAGGGACGACAGTGCCCCTTGTTCCCAAAATGGAAATGCCTCCCACAATCCCTAAGCGGCCATTTAATGTTTTTTTCGCTATTTCTTCACCTGCGGGTACGGAGATGACGATTTTCACTCCTCTATTGATCTTGAATTCTTCCAATGTTTGCTGCACAGTTGTTAAAATCATCTTGCGCGGTACAGGATTAATGGCTGCTTCACCTACAGGAACGGGAAGCCCGGGTTTTGTCACACGACCAACTCCGGTCCCTCCATCCAGGATAATCCCGGGTGCATCCGACCAGCTGACAGTAGAGATAATATGGGCCAGATGTGTGGCATCGGGATCATCTCCGGCATCTTTGATCGTTTCAGCACTAACCGCATTATCTGATATATCATATTTCTCAATAGTGAAAGTGGCATCTCGGCCGATGGGCAAGGAAATCGTTGCCTCCTCAAGTGCATCCCCCGTGATCAAAGCGGTCAATGCCGCTTTGGTCACGGCAGTTGAACATGCTCCCGTCGTATATCCATGACGCATTTGTGAGGGGTCTTTTTTCACTTTCTTTTCCATGTTTTTTAACTATCAGCTAAAAGGGAAATCGCGTTCAATGCAGCAACAGTGACAGTACTTCCACCTTTTCGGCCAATATTCGTAATGAATGGAACTTCTGTGATCTTAGCGAGTTCCTCTTTCGATTCTGCTGCAGAAACAAACCCAACAGGCATTCCAATGATTAAGTCCGGTTTTGCAATCCCTTCTTTAATAAGGCGAATGAGCTCAAGTAAAGCGGTAGGTGCATTGCCAATGGCATAAATGCCCCCTTCATTTTCCTTTACGGCTTTTTGCATCGAAATGATTGCCCTTGTCGTATTCAAACGTTTTGCTTCGACCATCACATCCGGATCTGAAATATAGCAATGAACGTCCCCGCCGTGTTTTTGAAATCTTTTTTTGCCTGTACCGCTCTCGATCATTTGCACATCAGCAATGACATGCCTTCCTTTGCGAATGGCTTCCACACCAGCTTGAATGGCATTTGGATGGATGATGACACTTCTTCCCAATTCAAAATCCGCTGAAGCATGAATGACCCTGCGGACAATCTTCCATTCATCTTCAGAAAAATCATGATTGCCCATTTCTTCAGCAATGATTGAAAAGCTATAATCATATATTTTGTCAGGGTCTACCGTTAGTGGTTTAAAATCTGTTTTAAAATCCATCTTGCATTCCTCCTATTTTTCAATTAGCTGTTTATTCAACTCGGCAATGACATGATCAAAACTGGAATGAACATTTTGATAGTCAACATCCGGTCGTGATATCATGATCGTCTCTATTCCACATTCCAACGCGGCTTCCAATTTCTCATCAACCGCACCGACCTTGCCACTTTCTTTCGTTATCATCAATGTGACCCCATACTGTTCATATAGAGCTTTATTTAATTCTTTGGAAAATGGCCCTTGAATCGCAACGATATTTTTTTGTTCAATGCCCAACTGCGCACATTTTTCCATATTGTCCATTCGTGGCAGCATTCTCGCTATGACTCTGGTATTCTCGAGCCCCACCAATTCTTTTGCAAACACGGCTAGGGTTTTACTTCCGGTCGTGAGCATGATGACTCCCCGTTTTTCTGCGGCAAGCTTGGCAGCTTCCTCATAATCACGGACAACTATCAATTTATCATTCTGAAACCGTTGACTTTCACGCTCATAACGAATATAAGGAACATTTGCTGCCTTTGCTCCAATAAGGGCGTTTTTGGATGCTTCTTCGGCAAATGGGTGACTTGCATCGACTACAGCCTGAAAACCTTTTGCAGAGATTAAAGATGTCATATCTTCTGCAGATAATCGGCCAATCCGGGTGGATATCCCTGCATCCTGCAAACTCTTGGCCGCCGATTCGGTTACAACAGTTGCCAAAACCTTGAACCCAACCTGCTGCATCTCAATCGCTAATTCCCTTGCATCACTTGTACCCGCCAAGAACAAAATCATTTTGATGTCCCCACCGCTTGCCCATCATGATCGTGGTGATGATCATGGTCGTGATGGTGTTCATGGTCGTGGTCGTGATCGTGATGGTGATGATGGTGAGCATGTCCATGTTCCTCGACATGTTTACGATAGTTTTCCAAATCACGCGCCCCGCTTGATTTGCCTTCACTGGCTTCAATTACTCGTTCTTGCAGAATGTTCTGTAAGGTTGGATGATATCCAAAATACTTTGCCAATATGAATTCTCGATCATGATATTGCTCTTGATAGCCTTTCAGCATATCCTCCATTCTTTCCATCAACACCCCAGTGAAGAGGAAATATGGCAGCATCACTATTTTTTTTGCCCCTAAGCGGATGCATCGTTCAATACCTTCATCAACGTGAGGGTCCGTTACACCCATGAAGGCTGTTTCGACCCATTTAACGTTTAATTTTTCCCATAATAATCGTGAAATTTTATATATATCACTATTTGCATCAGCATCACTGCCGCCTCGGCCAATTAGCAATATCGCTGTCTCAGAATGTTCAGAGGTCGTATCGAATCCCGCTTCCTCAAGACGGTCTGTCAGGATCGTCAATACATCATGGTGGACCCCGATCGTTTGGCCATATGTGAATTTCACTTCTGGATACTTGGTTTTCCCATCCTCTATTTCAGCTGGGATATGTAATTTCGAATGTCCTGCATGCAACAAAATGATCGGTATGACGATAACTTCAGTAGCCCCTCGTTCTACACAATTATCAATTCCTTTGGATATATTCGGTGCCGCAAATTCCAAGAAGCACGTTTCCACTAGGAAACGCCCGTCCATTGCCGGAATCATATTTTCAATAAAATGACGGACTTCTTCATTTCCCGAAGCCAACCGGCTTCCGTGTCCTACGAACAAAACTGCTTTCATTTACTTTCCCCCTCTTGATTAGTCTTCACAAGGCGCAGGCTCTATGTTTATTTTGGGAGCGATGTCCTGATAAGAAAAATTCTGTATCTTTTTCGAACGTTTGAAGTATTTAAAAAGCCGCTCATTTGGATGGGCATTTTGCTTATACTCGCCGACAATGTCCGTGATCAGTTCTACAAGCTGTTCCGGTTCAATGCCTTCCGCTACCGGCTGACCCGGATGGGCTGTTCTTCCAACCGGTTTAGCTCCAAGAAATAAGTCGAACTTCCCTTTTCGGAAGACAATCCCGATATCATCCATCACAGCACTATAACAAGCCATCCCACACCCATTAAAACCGATGTTCAGTTCCTTGGGCATGCTCATTCCGCCAAGCACCCGGTGTATTTCATCTGCATAAGGAATGGATTCCGCTTTTTCACCATCACAGAAATCACAGGCTTTTAATGTCAGTACATCTCCAATTGGCGACAAAAGAAAGTTTGCTGATTGCAATTTCCCCGTAATGACTTCCGGATCCGTTGTCGGAATCTTTAAGACAATTTTATGATTTGGCGTGTATTCCATCGTTCCCTTTTCCCCGACAACTTCCGCAAGTGTCATCATTTGTTTGGGAGTGAATTGTTTATTCGCCACACCTGGACTAACGGCAAGTTCGAACACCGACTCCATTTTTTGCTGAACAACCGGCTTAATGGATTGCTGAACGGCTTGACCCTTGACTCTGGACAGAGCTTCCATTGCCATTTCAAAGGAAGCTTGCTTCTTTTCAGGTGCTTTTGTAAGTAAGCCAACTCCTCCAGCGGACTCGGGTAAGGCTTCTTGATCTAATGCCCACGGTTCCGCTTCTTTTTGCAGTCGCTGATGCGGCTTCAAAGTTTGCTTTTCCGAATTCAACGTATATTTTCTTTGATAGCCTCTCGGTGTGATGATTTTGTCGTCATATAAAAAGGTGGATGAATTACCGATAATGACGGTGGTCAACATTCCAATATCGTGATTCAACATATCCTTCAAATTGGTAATGACAATATCCTGCCTATCGCGATAAGCACTTTTCACCAACCCGACAGGTGTATCCGGCGAGCGGTAGCGAAGGAGAATTTTCTGTGTTTCAACAATTTGCCGGGTCCGCCTGCCGCTGCGCGGATTATACAGTGCAATGACAAAGTCTGCCATTGCAGCTGCTTCAACCCTTTTAGCGATCAGTTCCCAAGGAGTTAAATGATCACTGAGGCTGATCGTACACGAATCGTGCATGACGGGCGCCCCAAGTAAAGACGCACATGAGTTGATTGCTGAGATGCCAGGAATGACTTCTATGCCCACTCCAGTTTCTTCTTTCCAGCCTTTTTCAATCAATACTTCATAAACCAACCCTGCCATCCCGTAAACTCCGGCATCCCCACTGGAAATCACCGCCACTTTCTTTCCCAGCTCCGCTTGTTTCACTGCTTCCTGTGCACGTGATACCTCTTCGGTCATCCCCGTACTAATGATCGTTTGATCTGTTAGCAGTCCCTGAATGAGTTCAACATAAGTTTTATAACCAATGATGTAGTCACTTTCTTGAAGGGCTTCGACGGCACGTTTGGTAATGTGTTCAAAATTCCCGGGCCCAAAGCCCACGACGAATAATTTACCGTTTGTACTCATTAAGACATCTCCTTTTACGCTTTGTTCTTTGAAATACCCGTATGAGCAGGAAAATCTGGATTAGGGGTCATTTCCCCGTCTTTGTATTGATAGATCATCTGTGGAACAAACTCACCATCATCGATATTACTGACGATCTGCCGACCGAAATCAGGCGTTTCCACTCGATACCAGTTTCCTTGGGGATAGGCAATCACTACGCAGGCATCCTTACATCTCCCGTTACAGCGTGTCCTCGTTGTATGGATTTTCAGATCCAGTCCTTTTGAAGCAATTTCATCGCGAATCGCTTGGGTTACTTCTTCCCCGCCCTTTTTCATGCAGCTGCTCCCATTACAAATCAACAGATGCGTATTTGTACCCGTCAAGTTCCAAGTAGTCATTTTCTTCCTCCTGAGTCCAGGGAAAAGGCAAAATAAAAAACCTTAACATAAGAGTCAAGGTTTAAAAAAACTATATGAATGAGGAGCCAAAGGCAAGCTTGCCAAACCCTCCCAAAATCGTCATAGTCCTTCTACCTTTCCCTCCGAAAAGTATCATGCAATTTTAAAAGCAGGTTTCCTGGCTTACGCTTCATTTTACTTTGTTCCTTCCCGGCATCATGCCAGTGGCTATCGACAATTTCATCAGCGTTTACAGTAGCGGGGGCTGCATCGGATTTTCACCGATTTCCCTATTATCCCTTGCTTATTCACACAAGGGCACTTTTAAAATGAAATATTTGGTTTTATTATACATTTCCAACTAACTTAATCTATCATATAACAACTTTGTCAAAATTCAATAGTTTATTCCGACTGTTTAGAAAAGTTTAAACGTGTAAAACCAGTTACAATCCTTTCCTCGCAACAAACTTCGACCAAAAAAAAAAGATAGTGTAGCTGGAATTATTTCTTTATGGTACACTATACGAGAATTTTCTAAATAATTACATAAGTTTCATGGTGTTGAATTTCTCGGAATTCAGCTTAAAAGGGAAGCCGGTGAAAATCCGGAGCGGTCCCGCCACTGTAAAGGGAAGTTCCATTACTTTAACTTTAATCCACTGTCAAATGAGATGGGAAGGATGTAATGGGATGATGAACCAAAGCCAGGAGACCTGCCATGAAGCGTGAAACTGTTTCAGCCTACGAGGATGGGCGTGCGGATCAGGCAGAATGGCCCAAGGTTGGTTCATGCTGCAAAATTCCTGTTCATTACGCACTTCTTTCCTTTGAGAGAAGTGCTTTTTAGTTTGGGCGCCGCTTTTCTTCTCAAGATTGATCAGAACAATTAAAAGTGTTGAAAGGAGAAAGAATGAAAAGAACCAATTGGAAAATTATTTATTTTGTCATTTTACTGCTTTTTGTCCCGAAACGGGCATTGGCCATGCATATCATGGAGGGCTTTTTACCCATAGAATGGGCTATATTCTGGTGGGCCGTGTCGCTTCCATTTTTAATCTTGGGGTACCGGTCCATTAGGTCCAAAGTAAGGGAAAACCCAGAAACAAAAATGATACTAGGCCTATCGGGCGCATTTGTATTTATATTATCGGCCCTAAAGATTCCTTCCGTTACGGGAAGTTCTTCGCACCCTACCGGAGTTGGTTTAGGTTCCATACTATTCGGACCATTGGCCATGAGTGTCGTCGGCTCCATCGTTCTGTTATTTCAAGCTGTTTTACTGGCACACGGAGGATTGACAACATTAGGGGCCAATGCATTCTCCATGGCCGTTTGCGGACCGTTCATTGCTTACTTTGTCTTCAAGGGCGCAACTAAATTGGGGTGGTCTTTTTCACTTGCCGTATTCTTGGCAGCTGCTTTTGGGGATTTGGGCACCTATGTAGTAACTTCCGTTCAACTTGCTCTTGCTTTCCCTTCCGAGGTTGGAGGATTCATGGCCTCTTTCAGTAAATTTGCAGGGATTTTTGCCCTGACCCAAATTCCCTTAGCGATCAGTGAGGGGTTATTGACAGTCGTCGTGATGAATTTCTTGAAAAAATACAATCTAGGCGAATTGAAATTGCTGCGAGTTTTATCTAAGGAGGCCCGTTAATATGAAAAAAAGTTTACTGCTGCTTTTCCTGGTCGTCATTCTTGCTACCATACCGTTGATCACCCAACAAGGAACGGAATTTGGCGGTGCCGATGGCGAAGCTGAGGAAGCCATCACTAAGATCCATCCGGAATACAAGCCATGGTTCAACAGTATTTGGGAGCCGCCAGGTGCAGAAACCGAAAGCTTATTATTTGCGCTTCAAGCTGCAATCGGAGCCGGTTTCATTGGATACTTCATTGGTGTGATGAGACAAAGGAATAAGCAAACCAAACAAGAATTGGCCGAAAAATCGAAGCATGTTACTCATTGATAAATATGCCTATTTCAATGGGCTAAAGGATGTACATCCGTTGGAAAAGATGGTTTTTGCACTCTCCCTTTTGCTGTTTTCGTTAACGGTAAGGGATATGGCCGTTTCGCTCATCACTTTTACGGTTATGAGCGCTTTAATCATTTTCGCGGCAAAAATCCCGCTTTCTTATTATCTTAAATTACTCCTATTACCAGGATTTTTTATACTATCAGGAACCATTACCATCCTTTTTTCTTTCACTAGTAAATTCACTTCGATTTCGAATATATGGTGGTCCTGGAAGATCGGGAATTGGCAAATATTCATCAGCGATGACAGCTTTGGTACGGTGGCCAATTTGATCACTGTCGTATTCTGCAGCATCAGCTGTTTATATTTCCTTACCTTAACTACACCCATTACCGTCATCCTATCCGTGCTGCGAAAACTTAAAGTGCCTTCGTTATTGGTCGATTTAATAGAATTGACCTATCGATTCATCTTTATTTTTTTAGATACGGCTCTGGCCATTCACCAATCACAAGCTTCACGGCTGGGGTATGGTTCATTTAGGAAAGGCATTCGATCTCTCGGATTACTAATTTCATCATTATTTTTAGGAGTATTGCAGCGCTCTGGACAGTTGACGATGGCCATGAACGCAAGAGGCTATCAGGAGAACCTTTCCTATATCGAGGATACTTACACCTATTCCTCACGCAATTGGCTGATCGCGATTGTCATACTAGGAAGCTTAATCCTTATTAATGGATATTTGTAAATTGGAGGCAACCCAACAATGGACGAGCATATTTTTCATATAGAAGGCCTCACCCATCAATTCGCAGATGGAACCTTCGCTTTAAAAGGACTTTCGCTAACGATCCAACAAGGTAAAAAAATTGCATTATTAGGAAATAATGGTGCTGGCAAATCGACTTTATTCCTCCATTTAAATGGTCTATTACAACCTACTGCAGGAAAGATCAGATTTAAGGGCAAGAAAATAAAATATGACCGGAAAGCATTATTATCATTACGAAAGCAAGTCGGTATCGTTTTTCAAGATCCCGACTCTCAGCTCTTTTCCGCTAATGTACAACAGGATATATCGTTTGGACCAATGAATTTAGGATGGGATAGAATTGCAGTCCAGGAGAAAGTAAATTGGGCAATGGCTGAAACGGAAGTAACCGAACTAAAAGATAGACCTACCCATTTTTTGAGCCTTGGGCAAAAAAAACGGGTCGCCATCGCAGGGGTACTTGCCATGGAACCCGATGTCTGGCTCCTGGACGAGCCTACCGCTGGATTGGATCCTTATTTCTCAAGACAGATCATGAATCTGCTGGACAGTATTCACCACCCTGACAAAACGATAATCCTCTCAACTCATGATGTTAATTTAGCTTACCAATGGGCTGATGAGGTCGTGGTCATGAACGATGGTAAGGTCATATATCATGGGGACCCTGTTTCCGTTTTCCATGATGAAGACGTTTTGCTGCAGGCACATCTGGAGAAACCGTGGGTTTTTGAAATGTTTCAAGCCCTTCTTCAATCAAGGAATCTTGCAGAAAGGGACCTTTTCCCAAGAACGAAGGAAGAATTGCTTCAAAATTTGGAGACAGAAAAGATTTATTAATTAATTATCCCCTAGCTTCTGCTTTCCTGAAGCTAGGGGATCTAACCGATATATCTTAAAAATAGCGGGCGATAATCCTTCCTAAAACAAAAATCCCAGTATTACTTTTCTTCCTTTTCTTTTGTAATCTCAATATCTCTTCCATTTACATCATCAATGACTGCCTTTATCTCGCCTTCCACATAAGTATCCGAGACTTGTTCGTGGGTTCGAGCCAGTCCAGAAGATAAAGGGTCTTCCCGTTTATAATCGCTGACATCATATATTCTCCCGGCAACTTCTGAAGATTCATTTTTTGATTGCTTGCTATCCATTTTTTCACTCCTAGTTTTTAAATTATCATTGCAGTATTAAAGACAAAGGTATTTTGTGTAAAAAACGAAGCAATATTCAATAATGATGAAAAAAGGAGGGAAAAGACAAAAAAGCTTACAAGTAAAAACCCCTTTCAAGGACTTACTTGTAAGCTTAATGAGAATTTAGGCTTCCTTCTTCACATCCACATTATCGGATGGGTCACCCCAACATTCCACATTCTTCAAACCTTTAATATTGTTCACATGGAAAACTGGATTTTTCCCACTTTTCTTTTGCTTTTGATAATCCGCCAATGCAGCAAAAGCAATTTTCCCTAGCAATGCTATGGCAATCAGGTTGATAATGGCCATAAGGGCCATAAGCAAGTCAGCCAGTCCCCAAACAAAATCCAGTGAGGCAAGCGAACCGAATATCACCATCCCTACGACTGCGACACGATAGACATTCAGCCAAACCTTATTTTCATTGATGAAGCCGATGTTCGACTCTCCATAATAATAGTTGCCCACAATGGAACTAAAGGCGAATAAAAGTACGATAATGGCAAGGAAAATTCCTGCCCAAGATCCCAATGCCGTTCCGAGGGCATTTTGGGTAAGGACGATACCGTCCGTTTCCTTCGATGTATAAAGACCGGAAAACAAAATGATTAAGGCTGTCGAGCTGCAAATGATGAGCGTATCGACAAAAACACCTAGAGACTGAATGAGCCCTTGTTTGACGGGATGACTGACATCAGCCGTCGCACCAGCATTTGGTGCACTACCCATCCCGGCTTCATTTGAAAATAGGCCGCGCTTGATTCCCTGCATCATGGCAGCTCCCAGTACTCCGCCAGCCACTTCTTTTATTCCATCGAATGCACTTTCAAAGATCAAAGCAAAAACACCAGGTAACTCGGTAATGTTCATGATGATGATAATCAACGCCACTATTACATAGGCTCCTGCCATGATCGGAACGATGACTTCAGAGACTTTTGCAACCATTTTGATCCCGCCAAAAATGATGACAGCCGTGACCATAGCCAAGATGATTGCCGTAACCCACTTTTCAATCCCAAACGATTCATTGAATGCGCTTGTAATCGTATTGGCTTGTACCGAGTTGAAAGCCAATCCAAATGTAAGCGAAATCAACACAGCGAAAGTGATTCCCATCCAACGGGCATTCAATGCCTTTTCCATATAATAAGCAGGACCGCCGCGGAATGCATCCCCATCCTTGACTTTATAGATTTGAGCAAGTGTACTTTCAATGAATGCGGAAGCAGATCCGATCAATGCTATTAACCACATCCAGAAAACGGCTCCAGGTCCGCCCGTCGTGATCGCGATGGCAACACCCGCAAGGTTACCCGTTCCTACCCGCGATGCCGTGCTTATGCAAAATGCCTGAAAGGATGTTACACCTTTTTTATCCGCAGTGGCCCCTTCTCCCAAAAGCCTGAACATTTCCCCTACCATTCTGAATTGGACAAACTTCGTGCGGATGCTAAAATAAAGACCCAATCCAACCAACATGATGATCAATATGGAAGACCATAACACACCATTAGCCTCACTAATAAATTTTTCTAAGAATTCCATTAAAACAAACCCCTCTACTTAACTCTGATTATTATTATAAAAACATATACAACTATAATTTATTTCCCCGTGCATCGAGAAGATAAACAAAAGAAGCCCGTAAAAAAAAGGAAATTCCACAATGAATCTCCAATACAATAATATATTATATCCTAACACTTCATTTTTTTCATTCATGAATTGGTGGAATCAATCGAAAAATAAAATATATCAGTATCATTTCCTATAGATAATACTCATACTTCCTCACTTCATTTAACGTTCACTGCAACGTTAATTATACTCATATTCCAAACACATCTTGGATATAGCACATAAAAGCCTCACACGTCCTGATTCCAGGTAAACGTGCGAGGCTTATTTGCATTCCTCTGCTCTATCTTATATTTGCTATAAGTCTCAATTTTGCTAAATGGTTAGAATACCTTGTGAAAACATCTTTCTTAATTCTTTTTTATCTATTTTTCCAATAGGCGTTAATGGGAACTTATCAAGAAAATAGGCAATTTTAGGAACCATATACTTAGAGGTCCGTTGTTTGCAGAAATCAATTAATTCCTCACTAGTACAGCTCAATCCTTCATGCAATGCTATCACGACACACACTACTTCTCCCCAATCTGGATGGGGAACGCCAATGCATGCGCTCAATGCAACAGAAGGGTGCTGGTTCACCACTCGCTCCACTTCTGAAGAATATACGTTCATCCCGCCTGTAATGATCATATCTTTCTTCCTGTCTACAATATAAAGGTAACCGCTTTCATCCCATTTACCAATATCCCCCGTGTAGAACCAGCCATCACGGATGTATTCACGGGTAAGATCCGGTCTTTGATAATATCCAACCATCATGGCTGGTGACTTTACGATGATTTCTCCAAACTCGGTTGGTTTTACATCATTTCCATTCTCATCAATCAGTCGAACTTCGGTAAGAATGCACGGTTTTCCACAGCTTTTCAAAACTTCCGGATTATTATGATAAGCCCATACATGAGCGCTCTTCGATAGTCTTGAAATGACAATATTACATTCTGTCATGCCGTATTGCTGGCGCATGATAGGCCCGAATACTTCAAAAGCTTCTTTTAGGCGCTTCTGTGAAATAGGTGACGCACCGTAGAAGATATTGCGCATGGAGCTCATATCATATTCCATCTTCTTGGTCTGATCAAGAAGCCTGTATAACATGGTCGGTACCATGAATGTCGTCGTAATTTTGTGTTCCTTTATCGCCTGTATGAATGCTGCAGCGTCGAATGAGCCCATCACATAAACATGGACGCCCGAAACAAGGGATCTCCAAAGTAGTGAACCGGCTGAATGCACAATGGGCGTACTTAGCAATACCCGGTCACGGTCGTCCAGCGGGTCTTCGATAGCTGCAGAAAGTATCGCGGCGCCGAGTCCCTTCTGGGAATGCATGACGCCTTTGGGTGTACCCGTCGTCCCGCCTGTATAGGACAGAAGGGCAATGTCATCTTCTTCAGCTATTGGCAAGTCTAAATTATTTATTTCACCAGGCCATTTAAACAGTTCAAACTCCTCCGGATAATTACTATTAAAGCCAGGGAGCCCAATAACATGGACATCCTCCTTCTTTATTTCTTCCAAATACTCTAAGAAGGTGTCAAAGTGTGTCTGTGTAGCAATTATGACCACTTCTGGTTTTGCTTCCTTTAAAATGAATTGTATTTCTCGTTTTCCGAGTTTTTCACTTAATGGCACCAAGGTAGCCCCGCATTGCTGGACGGCCAAACCAAACATCACACTTTCCAAACTGTTTGGAATGATGGTCGCTATGCGGACGCCCCTTCCTGCACCTAAACGCAGTAAATAAGAAGTGATAAGTTCTGTTTTCTTCCATAACTCGTCGTAGGTTATCGTTTCTCCGTTTGGCAACAAGGTAATAGCCGGCAGGTCGCCGAATCGTTTCATTCCTTTATTCATCAGTGACTGAAATGTCAACTTATGCAGCATGTATTTTTTCCTCCCCCGAAAAGGTTTTCACCCTTTTAATAGTGCTTTGGCAATTGTATTTTTTTGAATCTCTGAGGTTCCGCTCAGAATCCGATACATCCTTGCACTCCTGTACATTTTTTCTACTGGATGCCCTTTTGCCAAGCCTTTGGAGCCAAAGATTTGGATGGCCTTGTCAGCCACACGGCTATTTACCTCTGAAGCAAACAGCTTGGCCATGGACGTACCGGCCCGATCCTCTTTTCCTTGATCAATTTTATCAACCACATCATAGACCATGCACTTTGCTGCATAGATTTCCGTCGCCATTTCTGCGAGCATATGCTGAATTGCCTGGAAGTCACCGATGGGCCGGCCATGCTGGACTCTCGTTTTAGCATGTTCAATAGATAAATCGAGTAGGTGTTGAGCCATTCCGATGAAGCCGGCGGCATGGGATGCGCGATTTGTGTTTATTCTTTTTAATCCGAGCAGCAATCCTTTTCCTGGTTCACCGATTATATTGGCGGCAGGTACCCGACATTGATTGAAATTCAATTCAGCATGTATGCGCTCTCCTGATAGGGGAACTTGGATGTCTCCTAGTTCAAACCCCGGCTGTTGGGGTGTTTTTTTATCAACTAGGAAAGCAGTGATCCTTTCTTTTTCTCCTTTCCGGATTTCTTTCGCTATGACAATGGCGAAATCAGCATAGGGGGCAGCACTGATAAAATGTTTTTTTCCGTTTAATATATAATCATTGCCGTCTTTAACGGCTGTTGTTTCGATAGCGAAGGCATCGGATCCGGCATTTGGTTCTGTAAGGGCAAAGCAGCAACTCACTTCTCCCGTCACAACGGGCATCACATATTTTTCTATTTGCTTCGGTGTAAAACTTTCCAACATCTGACCAATTCTTAGCGGCCCGCCAATCTCCCCTATAACCTGCCCCCATAAAACCGCTCCGGAACGTGCCAATTCTTCCTTGAACATGCATAATCCTTTTAAGCTTACATCTTGTCCACCATATTTTTCAGGGAGGTTAATTCCGTAAAAGCCCAATTCCCTGGATCGTTTCCTTGCCCATTTTATGGCTTCCATCGGAATATCCTCTTCAGCATTCAAGCCATGCTCCTGTTCATATGGAAGCAGTTCATTTTGGATGAAATCCTGCAACTTTATTTGAAGTACCTCTAATTTCTCTTCCTGGGTCGTAACCATAAGTTTCCCCTTTCGCTTTTTATTTTCGTCTTACTTTTTAAATATTTTAAATGTTATAAAATTAATTTTAAATGTAAATAATATTTAAGTAAAATAAGGATATATGATGTAAATATAAAAAAAATTGATGTAAACAAAAAAAATATTAGTTCCCTATCATCATAGGAAACTAATATTTAAGAGTGGTGTAAAATTCGAGACATTTAATAAACTCCCTGGCAGCTTTTGAAAAATACTGTTTCTTAGAGCGAACGTAACCGAATTCCATTGTACTATTTTCCAGCTCCACCAAAGGAATGGCCACAAGTTCCCCGCTTAGGAAATAGGGGTCGCTGTTAACTCCAATATCATAAGAAAAGGCAATCGCTAACCCCTCAGCGACGGTTTTTTTGATGATCTCTGTATTATTTGTGAAAAACAAAATATTCATCTCACCGTAATGATCAAAAAAAACTTTAATGAACGACTTCATTCTTGGTCCATTGTAAATGACCAAATTTTGGTCCATCAGCTCTTGTGGGGTTATGCTTTTACGGTTCACTAAAGGGGAGTTCTTACTGACCATCACAATCACTTTTGCTTCCATCAAAGGTTGGAATTCCAACTCAATTTCTTTGGGTTTAACCTTTGGGATATTCAATAGCCCGATGTCTATCTTACCATTCCGTACTTCTTCGGTTATCTCTTGTCCCCCTTTTTCTTCAATGACAATTTTCACCTCGGGATACTTCTTCTTAAATAAGGCCAAGGATTTAGGCAAAACCGTTAGAAATAAACCTTGTGTTGATGAAAGGCGCAACTCTTTTTCCATCGTATCTGAATGTATTTGGGCACTGTCTCTTATTTCTTCCAATTTGCTTAATACTTCAAGAGCTTTCTGGATGATTTCCTTTCCGTCTTCTGTAGGTATGGTTCCTAACCTTGACCGCTTGAAGATTTTTATACCTAATTCCTTCTCCAAACTCGTAATGGCCATACTGATTCCAGATTGAGAGATATGGAGGCTTTCTGATGCCGTGGAAATCGAGTTAACCTCGGCTACCTTGATGATATATTCCAATTGTTCAATATTCATGGTTTATTCTCCTTCTAGCCTAATACTACTATCATACCTCGAACAGAAAGCCCTTTCAATTTTAGAGAAGTGGAATCAGAACACCTCAAGCTGTATTCTCAAAAGCAGAATCCAGTTTTAAACAATGGTAGATGTTTTTTCGTATTCTTTAGCGGGTTGTGCCTGATTATTTTTAATAGATACGGCAACAATCGTTCCCAATAACGCTATTATCACCAAAAACAGGAAAGCGGCATTATAGGAGTCATTAAACAGACTGATAATCAAACCGAGGGCTAAAGGAGATACCGCACCTGCAATTTGACCGGCGAAAGTTACGAGTCCGGAGGCAGAGCCCGTTAGTTCCTTTGGTGAGTATTTTATGATGATCGTATATAGAACGGTTCCAAAGAAAGACAGTGCTACGGAGTTGAGGGTGAGATACGTGATGATAAGTCCTATAGACGTGGCGTTAGACATTAAAAAGAGAAAAATTGCCGATAATAAAGCGCCTGCAGCGGCAAGATACTTCTCCCGGTTAGCCATATGTTTATCCAGAAGCCACCCGCTTACATTAAACATCAAGAAACCAAAAATATAAGGGATTGCCAATAAACCTCCGGCGGCTATTAAATCCACTCCTTTTTCTTTAACCAAATATATAGGCATCCAAGTGATCAAACCATAGTTGATAATATTTGATATAAACTTGAATGTTATGAGTTTCCAAATATTTTCGATTTTAAATAACAGTTTCAGAGCAACCTTTTTTTGTTTCGGTTTGTCTTTTTTAACCTCTTGATTTCCTTGAGGCTTGAGAATGAACCAAGTTCCGAAAGAAGCCAATATCCCTAGAATTCCGGCAATGGTAAACATGCCCCGCCAACCGAATGCCACCACCATGGAAGCAGCAAGTGCAGTACCTAATATCCCGCCAATATTTTGGGCAGACAGGAAAAACGAATTTGCCCGGCCCCGTTCTTCTTCCGGGAAGTTATCTCTTATAGTGGACATACTGGCAGGATAGAAAGGCCCTTCACCTAACCCGAACAGAAAACGGATGAATAATAAAGACATAAATGACCAAGCAAACCCAGTCATTACAGTGAACAAGGACCAACTAAACAAAGAAACAGTAACCATGACCCTGGCGCCATACTTATCGGTCATCCATCCACCAAGCGGTTGCATGAGTGAGTAGCTAACAAAAAATATACTAATTAAAATACCTGTCTGGGATGTAGTGAGATGAAACTCTTCTGCAATAGGAATAATCCCGACATTTATGGCAACGCGATCAAAAAAACTTAAAATCATTCCAACAAATAAAAGGCCGCTAATCATTATTTTTCGTTTATTACTTGCATATAACTGCATTCCCCATCACTCCATTTTTTCATATTTTCACAAAACCTCAATCGCATAGGAAGCGCTTACAATTCCTTTCGAATTACAAAACTTGAAATTTTCTTTTTACGGTTATTGACTTTTGTTCTGTAACTATTAGGAGCGTTTTATAAAAAAATAAAAACGAAACAGGATGCCTACAGGAATAATTAATACATTCAAACCCACGAGACTGCTAAGTAGACTCGTGGGTAACCGATCCATCCTGGTTTCAGAATATGAAGTGGTTGATTATCACGGAGTTACGATATTAACCTTTGGTTGGAATTGATCCAGCAAAGTCAGGAAATCTTCAAACTGATTTTTATCACCGGAAATCGCAACTTTACCGGCTGCTTCCATTTTGGATAAATCTTCACGTCCCAGAGCAATCTGATAGAAGGTCATTTTATCTAATGTTAATGTTGCATCAGGGGTGGACGCCATTTTCCCTTTTCTGAAGTTTAAAACAGAATTATTCAGATCGATCGTGTAATTGGTTTTCGAATCTGTAAATGTTAAATGGAATGCCATATTTTTATTTTCCGCTTTTATTCCGTTTAATTTAATGGACAAGAATTTCAGGAAATCATCCATTGGCATATTGAGCAGCGTATCGAGATTCATCATTCCGCCACTTCCCTTCGAGTCCGCCACGCCGTTCCTTAACTCATCTGCGCCGGTAAGATAGAAATTACGCCACACAGAAGATTCTGCTGTGTATCCTAATTGCTCATAAGCTTTAGCCAGTAAATTTTTTGCTTCTGTATTTTTGGGGTTAGCCATGACTACATGCTTTAAGACTTGAGCCACCCAGCGATATTCCCCTTTTTTATAATCAAGTTTTGCCTGTTTAATGACCTTCTTTTCTCCACCCATATATTGTACATATTTAGCGCCCGATTCCTCTTGTGGTAATGGATCCAAGTCGGATGGATTACCGTTGAAATATCCTAAGTAAAAGTTGTAAACCGCCTTTACGTTATGTTTCAATGTTCCGTAATACCCCCGATTGGCCCAGACTTTATCCAACTTTTCAGGAAGCTTTAACTTTTCCGCGATTTCGTCGGGTGTGAGACCTAAATTAGCTAATCGTATGGTTTGGTCATGAATATATTTGTACAAATCACGCTGACTCTCCAACTGCTCCAAAACATTGTCCCTTCCCCATATGGGCCATGTATGGGCCGTAACCATAGCATCTATATCCTCGTTTCCAAACAGATCAACTGTTTCATCAAGTGCTTTCACCCATTTTAAAGTATCTCTGGTTTTAGCTCCCCTTAATGTATAAATATTGTGTAACGTGTGCCCGGTGTTTTCCGCTACCACTAAAGTTTTGTAATCATTGATATAATAATGCATTTCAGATGGAGCTTCCGAATCCGGCGTCAATAAAAATTTAAATGTTATTCCGTCTATTTCCACCGTTTGAATATCATCCTTCACTTCCATTGTTGGAGGTAAATAGCTAAAAGTTCCGTTACTTAATCCAGGGCCAATACCAGAAGTAACAAATCCCCTTTCATTTGCGGGTAAGAGATTTCCAAACATATAACCTGCACGGCGAGACATTATATTGCCTAAAAGAATGTTTTCACTTAACGCTTCTTCGTTAAAACCTGCTGGGACAATAATCGGCACTTTAGCTGGATTTTCAGCATATTGAGCAATGCCTTTTATACCACCAAAATGATCCGCATGACTGTGACTAATAACAATTGCACTTACTGGGTATTTGGGCCGATGTTCAAAATAAAGCTCCATGGCTGCTTTGGCTGTTTCAATAGTAGAAAGTGTATCCAAAACTATTAATCCTGTTTTTCCTTCCACAATGGTAAGCACTGATAAATCCTGACCCCGAACTTGATAAACGCCATCCACCACTTTAAATAAGCCTGTTATATTTTGTAACTGAGCTTGCCTCCACAAGCTTGGGTTTACAGTAAAGCTTGCCGGCTGATCTTCTTTGATGAATGAATATCGATTACTATCCCATACCACGTCACCTTTTGAATTTTTAATGGGATTCATATTCAAAGGCGCAATGAATCCTTTATGTGCATTCTTGAAATCATCCTTGTCTGAAAAATTCAACAGTTCATAAAAAGCCTTATTTGCTGAGATTGTTGCATCTGTTGCCGGCATTGGCTTATCTGAAGCAGCATTTGTAACAGAAGAACCTGCCAGTAAAGCAAAAACAATGGGAACGGTTACAATTCCTTTTATAAAAGATATTTTGGACATTTCATACCCCTTTCTAAGTAGATATCATGTATCTATTCCGAATTTTGCAGCAGTAAACTTTCTCATTTTTTAGAAATTTTTAGAATAATATGAATTTATTTTATAATTAATTTGACTTTAAGTATATTTCCTATTTTTAATGGTAACTTCAATTTTATTTATATAAAAGCTATGTTAAATTCTAATGTTGATATTTGACCATTAGAAAACCGCCTTGGTGAAAAGGCCGTTCATTGAGCTATCGTCCCCGTAGTTAAATAGATTAGTTGTGTCTGTTTTATTGAGTGTCTGCGTCGCTTTTGTACTCCAAAAAGAACCTGGCTGACAATCCAAAGTCTTACATATCCGTTAATCATTTATTTTTTGACATTATATCTGGGGCATTTTTTAATGGCTTTTGAAGTGCGTCCACAATGGCTGCGATGATACTTGTTGCTAAAATACCCATTAGACATAATGATGTAGGACCCGCTGCATCATCACTACCTGTAACTTTAGCAAGCACCCTTAAGCTTACTATTCCTAACAAAATGAGGAAAATGACTGTAAAAGTACATTTCTTTATAATCTTCAAAGATTTAAGGGATAATTCAGAGAAAGCATTGTTCTTTTCGATGTAGGTTAATAGTTTATATGCTTGATACAACGCAACAGAAAACGCAATACAGAATCCGTATGCACATACTAAAAAGGGGATTAGGAAGTAAGCCGTATCTGGATGTACCCTTGCATCTCTAACGGCTATCTCAGGCAACCAGATACACAAAGCAAGCACTGCAATTCCAGCCAGAAAAATAATTACCTTTAAGAAAGTCGTTGAACCTCGTTTAACATTCATTTAAAACACCTCACTTATTTAATGACAACATGATTTTAGCATATTATTTATTGTATTACAGTAAATTTATATTGTTTTTATTTATATTATTATTGTTATTGAAATATCTTTTTAATTTTGACAAAAATAAAAAGCACTTCTCATTACAAAGAAATGCTCTTACTTTAAAATGTTAAATTTACAACTTGTTCAACAAAACTGCCCGTTTAGATTTATGTGGTCTTCTGGTGCATTGAAGAGGTGTGTTTGTGAGGTCGTTGAAGGTTTGATGGCAGGCTTTACAGCGGTAACACTGTTTCACCTCTCCTGTTTTGATAACGCATTAACCAAATCGCACAAAAAAATGGCTGTCGCAATGTGGGCAGACAAGACTAGCTTTATGCTTTTGTACCTGGATTTCATCAATAGCACGAATAGGAGCCGACATCGGTTTCGTTCGAGACTGCAAGAATTATACAAGTTGCTGTTTACCGCTTTCATTTAATGCTTCGGCGAGCTTCTTTATTTCCTTTAACTCCACGCTATATCATCTCCGAACCATCATTATATCTTTTATTATGCCCATTAATCCCTTTGTTTGTCTAACCGAAGGCTTAACAACCAAATTCAAAATTCCCCTCCCGATAGACAAGAGCTTTTATAATCAATGCGGTATATTCAATTTACCATGACTTTTGCTTGCTACCGGGGCTACGCCGTTAACCACGAAACTGAAAATGCTGCCAATTATAAGTGTGAACAAAGGCAGCGTCCCATCCTTATTGAAGAAAATCAACAAATTTAGACACTCCTATTTTATTAAAACGCTTGTTTTTCCTGACTAGCCATAAATTTCTTGCCATATTTATTCTGTATATATCCACTTCCCGCAAAAAGCCTTGCTCCAATTCTCTGGCCACTGTCAACCTTGGCAAAATGCTGATTCCAAGTCCAGCTTCAACCGCACTTTTTATCGCTTGTGTACTGCCAATCTCCATGTAGCTTTCAATTTTTTCTAAAATCCCATGCTCCCTTAGCATATTTTCTACGATAAGCCGTGTTCCGGAAATGGATTCACGCCAAATCATCCTTTCATTTCCCAATTCCTCTAGCTGAATTTCTTTTCTTTCTTTCCATGGGTGGTCGGATGGACATACCAATATCAATTCGTCTTCGGCGAACTTGTCTACAATAAAATCTGTGTTTTCCACAAGTCCTTCCACCAAGGCCAAATCAATGACATCGTTTGAAAGATCCTCCAAAACCCGGGGCGTATTTTTTATCGTCAATGTCACTTTTATTTCTGGCTGTTGTTTTTTGAATCTCCCAAGCAAGCTAGGCAACAAATACTCTCCGATAGTCAAGGAAGCCCCTACAATGAGATTTGCATTGTATTTACCCGTCGATTGCTGAATCACTTCTTTTGAATGGTTGAAGTCATTTACTATGGCTTTAGCAAAAGGGTATAACAGCTTTCCTGCTTCTGTAACTCTCAGCCTTCCTTCCTCACGGTCGAATAACAAAGTGTTATAATAATTTTCCAGTTGATGGATCTGCCGTGTTACAGCGGGCTGAGATAGGAAACTTAACCTCGCTGCCTGGCTTATACTTCCTTCATCCACCACTAAACAAAACATTTTCAGATTTTCCAATTTCAAGAAAACGACCTCCATGTTTTTAGATAGTTTATTAAAATGATAGCATCATTAGGTAAATGGTGAAATGAAAATAGTGAGATACATTCTAAGGCTATTCATTTATTGGCGGCATTCTTTATAAAACGGATGAATCTTCTGGGTATAACGTTTTGTTATACCCGATGATTTTGTTGCAATTTACCCAGCCCTTTTTCTTTGATATGTTAATGATAAGAATTAAACAAAGCATGCAAAGGAAGTGACTGATGTCAATGAAAGGACAATGGAAAACTCTATTCCAATTATTTTGGACCTTTTTTAAAATAGCACCTGTCACATTCGGAGGCGGGTTTGCGATGATCCCTTTAATCGAAAATGAAGTGGTCGAAAAGAGAAAATGGATGAAAAGCGAAGAAGTTACGGATGTTTTTGCTTTATCTCAGTCCGTACCGGGAGCTGTCGCCATTAACTCCGCCACCTTTATCGGCCATCGAATTGCCGGAATGAAGGGGGCAATGGCAGCCATGATCGGTGTTTCATTACCTACCTTTTTTATTGTTCTGCTCCTGGGCATTGTGTATTTTTTCATTCAGGATAATCCGAAGGTAGAATCTGCATTCATATCGATCAGAGTTTCCATAGTAGCCATCATTGCATATGCGGCTATCAAGATAGGAAAATCGGCAGTTGTAGACAAATCAACTTTCTGTATTTTAATAGTAGGAATTCCTGTCCTCTTCTTTCTTCACCCTGTGATGGTTATATTAGCGGGAGCTCTAGCGGGTATTGTGACCATCTCCATTAAGAGAAAATTAGGTTACGATGTCAAAATGGACAAAAAGGATAGGAAAATAGAAGAAAATGATTTCGAACCGTTCATGGGTGCTGGCATATAGGTAAATCAAAATAGGGTCTAACTAATTTTTAAGAAAGCATGTGATGGAATGATGGAATTGTGGGAGTTGTTTAGCACCTTCTTTATTATCGGCTTTGTATCTTTCGGAGGCGGATACGCCATGATTCCCGTAATAGAATCGGAAGTCTCACAGCATGGATGGATGACAACGCAGGAATTCACCGATATAATCGCCATTTCCGGAATGTCCCCAGGGCCTGTCACCGCCAATAGTGCCATTCTTGTTGGCTATTCGACTGCTGGGTTAGCAGGAGCCATATCATCTGCTCTAGGAATCTTGCTTCCTGCCATTATATTCGTAACCGTTATAGCCACATTTTTCAGCAAATTGAATCATTATCCAGTTGTTCAATCCATGTTTTATGGATTAAGACCGATTGTCACTAGTTTGATCATCTTTGCAGCGATCAGTTTAGCACTTTCCAATCATATGATAGCCGTGAACTTTTCATGGCATACGATAAGCTTATTACTCGTTTTTGGTTTATCGTTATTTGCCCTAATGAAATTACGCTGGCATCCAGCCTATGTAATTATTCTTTCCGGTTTAGTTGGTGTTGTCCTCTATTCATGACAGTTGTCTCACACACAACCATCATTAATTTGGACCGGAATTAAGCAGAAAAATTGAAAAATGATTGATACTATATAAGTGCGAGAAAACTTTATTATGTTTATGTATTTACCATACAGAAAACACCCTGCATCCAATGATTCAGGGTGTTCAGACTGTAGACAAACTCAATGAAATTTTAGGGGTTTGTTTTAACTTTTAGTTCTTCGATCCATCATTTCCCGGCTGCAACCGTGGAAAACCAATCAGGATGGCAAGGACGCCACAAAGTCCAATCAGGATTGGGTAATATGAATACGGCAAGATGCTTAACGGAGAAATTTTTGCTACCCCTGCTGCAACAAGCAGTTGTGCTCCATATGGGATCAACCCTTGGATACAACATGCAAAAATGTCAAGGACGCTCGCCGATTTCCGCGGATCAATCCCATACTTTTCAGAAATATTTTTGGCAAGTGGCCCGGCAATGATAATCGAAATCGTGTTATTTGCCGTTGAAAGGTTCGTTAAACCAACAAGCCCCGCAATGCTGAATTCCGCCCCTTTTTTTGATTTGCTATTTCGTGTCACAAGGTGGAGTAGATAATCGATGCCGCCATTATGTTTGATTACAGCAACCATACCTGCAATTAAAATGGCAAGGAAGGAGATTTCATACATTCCCGCCATTCCTTCTCCGATTTTTTGAATGACACCCAACGGTTGATAACTACCATCAGCCAAGCCGATGATTCCGGCAAATACGATTCCGATGGAAAGGACCAAGAACACATTGACTCCTGCCAATGCAGTGACCAATACGCAAAGATACGGAAGAATCTTCACCCAATCATAAGACTGTTGGGAAATGTCAGCTTGTTCACCCATCGTTAAAATGCCTAGGATGGCACATGTGATGATGGCTGCAGGTAAAACGATGAAAAAATTCACTTTAAACTTATCCTTCATTTTCGTTCCCTGAGTTCGAACAGCAGCGATTGTCGTATCTGAAATGAATGAAAGGTTATCCCCAAACATCGCACCACCAATAACGGCCGCCATTGAAAGGGCAAGCGAAATATCTGTTTGCTCACTAATTCCAACCCCGATAGGTGCCAGGGCAACAATCGTTCCCATGCTTGTCCCCATGGATAGTGAAATAAAACAAGCGATGATGAAAATTCCTACCATTAATAGATTTTGGGGAAAAACAGCTAAGGCAAGATTCACTGTTGATTCAACTGCCCCCATACCATTGGCAACTTCGGAAAAAGCTCCGGCTAAAAGGAAAATGATTACCATTAACATAATATTGGCGTCACCGGCACCTTTACAGAAGATATCAACCTTTTCATTGAATGTCTCTTTCCGATTCATCGCCAATGCAGCTGCCGATGCAATGGATATCGCTACAATCACCGGAAATGAATAAAAATCTTTAGTGATGATTCCGGATCCAATAAATAAAATTAAAAATACGACAAATGGGATCAATGCCCATGGATTCCCTTTATTGTTTGCACTCATGATGTACACCTCTTTTTATTTTTCCCGCGACATGTGTCACAGCTCTATTCTATTAACAGTTTTCGCAAATAACTCCAATTTGAACCTACCTGATTATCCAGTCATGGAGCTGTAGCAAAAAACTGGCATAAAAAAGACCCCTTCTATTTAACAACAAGAAGAGGTCTTTTAATTTATAAAAAACACCCTCCTTATCTTTCAGGCGAAAATCAGCCTGCTGGATTTGGCACAGCACTCCATTTAAGTCCGCTGCCGAGACATCTTCGGGCCAGTCCCTCCGTCTCTCTTGATAAGAAGATTACATTATATAATTTATCTAAAATTACGATGACTGCCAGAAAAGTGCCACGCTAGAAACTTGCCTGAGTTCGTGACATCGAAAGTCGTTTTGAAAAGCAAATATAACAGTACAGCATTTTGTCTATTTTCGCAAGGGTTAATTTTTAAAGTGTTTCACATGCACTCCTTACTGTTCATAAAGAGAATCTAAGTTGATTGGAGCGGGTGTACGAGACTTCTGCGGAAAAAGCGAGTGCCTGGAGGCAACGTCAAATTGTACAAACCATAAAAAAAATGTAGACAAACTCGATTTTCATCAAGTTGTCTACATTCTGAGAGGTCTAATGAACTCTCAGCAAATTTGTTGGATTAGGTTAGGTGTATTATTTTTAGTCGAGTTTACATCTGTCGATACTTCAAATGCTTCCATCTGTTCCGAATCGAATGACTTTAAATACTGTTGCAGATATGCAGGATCATTAATGGAAGGATTCAACCAATCTTTTTCATCTTCTGGCTTTAGGATGACAGGCATGCGGTCATGAATGCTGGTCATTAGCTCATTTGGCACGGTTGTTATAACGGAGCACGAATAGATGCTGATGCCTTCAGGAGATTTCCAGGATTCCCAGAGACCGGCCATTCCAAATGGAGCATGATTCTTCAGTTTTATTCGCATCGGTATTTTTCTTTCTGGTGTCTTCTTCCATTCATAAAAAGAGTCAGCGATTATCAAGCATCTCTTCTTCTTATACGCATTCCTGAAGCTTGCTTTCTCAGCAATGGTTTCCGCTCTGGCATTGATCATTTTGTAGCCCGCTTTTTCGTCTTTTGCCCAGAAAGGAATGAGTCCCCACCGAAGATATCCAAGCCGGTTCCTTACCCCGTCATTAATGACGGAGAGCACGGATTGGGAGGGAGCAATATTGTAGCTGAATTGGTATTCCTCATCAAATGACCCTCGAATATCAAACCGTTCTTTTATTTCTTCTATGTCAGTGAAAAGAGTGAAACGTCCACACATAATATCGCCACCGTATTAAGATTTATTACAGTGTATCAAATGGAACGGGCAGCCACAAATCAGCGTTCTAAAATCCTGATATCAGTAAATGGTTGATTAAATAATTCGCTGGAAATCAAAAGAGTGCCAAGGACTTCTCTTTCATCTTCAGCTTTAATGATTTCCGACAAAATTAAGGTACTGCCATTCCTGACCGTTACTTTATATTCATTCATGGAATCCCTCCTCAAAAGGCTAGATGGTTGTTATTATAAACCAAAAACCCACAAGTATCAGTATTGAACTTAGCAGAGTCATGGAAAATCCACATGCCTTTATATTTTAAATGGTTAGTCGAACGAAGCAATGCCTGTGACCATGATTCCTTGTGAAGGAGGCGTAAAAAACTGTCCATGAATGATTCATGGACAGTCTGGGCGCTTTAAAGGTTTTTCGCTTCAATACTGAAGATAACATTAAGGAAAGCCCCAACAGTCGATACGAAAAAAAGCGCTCTTTCCGGGAAGACCGAATTGAAGTTGCGGCCATCGCATGTCCATTATTTAAAATGCAGCAAAACCTCATTTATTAAATGCCCTGCCAATGTAACGGTCTTATTATTTTCGTCCAATGCAGGGTTTACTTCAGAGATATCAAATGAGAGGATCTTTTCATTCGATACGATATGCCTAATAATGGCACGGACCAATTTCGGATCCAGTCCAAACGGCGATGGTGCACTTACCCCAGGTGCGTAGGCTGAATCAATAACATCCGTACATAATGTAAGCATGATATAGTCATTTTCCTTAGCGAATTCATTTATCCTCCGCTTCGTTTCATCCATTTCGTATAATGACAAATCTTCTTCCAATATGTAGTCGACCTTACTCCTCTCTGCAGTTTCAAACAGTGCCTTCGTATTCCCCTGCTTCTGAATTCCGACACATAAATAGCCACAACTTTGATCTTCGTCCAAAATCTGCTTAAACATCGTTCCAGATGAAGTTTCATTTTCATAAGGTCTCATATCAAAGTGAGCGTCAATATTAATAATCCCTAGTCTAGCTTTTGGTCCAATGGATTTCCTAATCCCAAGATAATGGCCATACAGGGTTTCGTGACCTCCCCCAAGTATGATAGGAATCGCTTTACTCTCCAAAATCCGGGCAACAGCTGATCCCAGTTGAGATTGGGCGGCTTCCATATCTGTACTTTCACATATTACATCGCCAGCATCCACCAGCTCGGTTTGGGAAGGTAAATGACAGGGTAATTTTGCCAACGACTGCCTAATATGATCAGGACCCACGGCAGCACCAACCCTGCCTTTATTCCTTCTGACTCCTTCATCACATTTAAAGCCAATGAGTCCAAAAGTTCGTGATGCATTGGAAGAGGTGGCTAATTCTGAAATTGGTGCCAAGCGCACTCTTTGGTGGTATCTGAAGCTATCTAGGTTAGTTTGGGAATCAATTCTTCCATTCCAATATTTTAAAGTCGGATGAGTATACATAATTTCTCCTTTATTTTAAAAATTCCGAAATATCTTTCTTAAAAATTATAATGGAGATAATGTATAATTACCAATACAAAAAATTAATATTTCTATAGAAGGTATAGCCGCTTTCAGCGTACATTTATGATATTGACAGAGATATCTGTTGGAGAATATCTTCCTCTTATCCGTTTGACATTGCTGCTCAAGCCAGTAGATTTAGCAAGAGATAATCGATTTTGCCTATAAATAAAATCCACAAAAAGCCCAATTTCTCGGTGTTGTAAGCGAGAAATTGGGCTTTGGCATCATATAAAATCAACATTTAACAGAAGGCTCGATCTTAAGATATTCTTACTAAACTTTAGTATCAATTTTCAGTTACTGCCCCCTTATATGACCTAGTGACAAGGGGCTTTGCCATAAACCGCAAAGTATCATGATTTCACTGATTCTCCTAATTCGAAAGTATTTCTATATAACCTTCTGTTCCATTTACTCGAATACGTTGCCCATCTTTTATCAGCTTGGTGGCATTTACCACACCGACAACAGCAGGTAAGCCATATTCACGTGCGATGACTGCTCCGTGGGTCATCAGCCCGCCAACTTCGGTGACGAGTCCTTTTATGGATACAAATAATGGTGTCCAGCTAGGATCGGTGAAGGTTGTAACCAGTATATCTCCATCTTCTAGATTTGCATCTTCCATGTTTAAGATGACACGTGCTCTGCCCTCTATAACTCCGGAAGAAACCGGTAGACCTACAATAGCTTCGGCCATGAGATTTCCTCGTTTATACTCCCCTACAATGATTTCACCATCAGACGTGATAACACGTGGTGGAGTAAGTTTTTCATATAATTTGTACTCGTCTTTTCGTTTGCTGATCATCTGGTAATCTAGTTTATTTGTGCGTACGACTTCTTGAAGTTCTTCAAAAGTGAGATAATATATATCTTCTTTTTCATGAATAACGTTGGTTTGTACGAGTTGTTCGGCTTCCTTGAGTAAAGCCTGCTTATAAATGAAGTAGCGGTTAACCATGCCGTATTTTGGATATTCCCGATAACCGATGAAATTCCGGATTAGGCTGATCATTCGTTTTGTTTCTTTGGCTTTTTGTTCACCATCCGGTAATTGCTTCAATCGATCTAATATCTCTTGTTCTTTTTTCAAAGCTTCCTGTCGCCCTTGCTCAAATTTCCGATTGCTAGCATTAGGCTCAAAGTTTTTGATATTACTAAGAATCACGGGGACAAGTGTAGTTGGTTTTTCGCTCCAACGAGTCTTAGTAATATCGATTTCTCCAGTACATCGCATTCCGTATTTGCCGAGATAATCATAGAAAGCATCCTGGGTTTCCTGTCCACCATCAAACTTAACCAGTTCATCCATAAAATTATCATCTTTTACTTGTTGTAAATAATCAATTACTCCTGGATAAGGACGTATTACATCTGCGACATCCAATAGCGCCAGACCCATTTCTGAAGTAATATTGTTTGGTACAGATTGAGAAAGTGTGTCGGCTGCGTTTTTTTCACCTAACCACTTATTCATTTTTTCATTGATCCATGATGATGCATCTATAGCAGCCATAAACACAGCTGAACTTTGTGGGTCAAATAAAATCTTCTTTAATATCTGGATATCTTCCAGAATGAAATCAAATAAATCCGATCCTGATTTCGTTTGGATGTTTTGTTTTAATTCTTCTATCGATGTTTGACTACGCTTAATCAAGTCAGAAACGATTTTCGGGTCGTTTTCAATTTGTGCCCTAGAATCCGCAGACAACACACTTTTATTGCTTTTACCGGAACTCTGTTCTTGCTTATCATTTGGTAAAGATTTTATGAAATCTCCTCGCTCTATTATGTTAATGAGTGCGTCTTTCATGAGCGGGTCATGTTGTCCCATGGCCTCTACTAACATATTTCTGCTGTCAGATGAAGCTACCATATGTGTGACATCAACAAACAGCCTTCCGCCAGCCTTACGCATGGGTGCAGGAGTCGTTAACAGCCAAAAAGATAATCCCAATGGTTTCATGGCGTCAGTCATCATTTGTTGATGACCGACAGATACATAGACGTGATTCTCTTGATCATTCGCTTCAGGGATGGGGTATAAAGTAGTGATTGGACGGCTCTGGACAATATAAAATGTATCATCAACCAAACACCATTCGATATCTTGCGGACAGCCAAAATGCGCTTCAAGCTTTCTGCCGATCCTTTCAAACTCCAACACTTGCTCATCTGACAGGGTCGATAAAACCTGCTGCCCCGGCTCAATTTCCTTTTCCACCGTTCCGCCTTCTTTTCGTGCATATATAGCCAACTTTTTGGTAGAAATCTTCTTCTCCACAATCCTACCTTCTTGAACTTTATAATTGTCCGCAGACACTAAGCCAGAGACAAGTGCCTCACCCAGCCCAAAGCTAGCATCGATCGAAAGCACCTTGCGGTTTGAGGAAACTGGATCAGCTGTAAATAGTATTCCGGAAGCTTGCGGAAAAATCATCCTTTGAATAACAACAGACAGATAAACCTCGCGATGGTCAAAACCGTTTTGCATTCGGTAAATCACAGCACGATCAGTAAATAGCGAAGCCCAGCACTTACTAATATGTTGTAAAATTGCATCTTTTCCTTTGATGTTTAGATAGGTATCCTGTTGACCTGCAAAGGACGCAAATGGAAGATCTTCGGCTGTAGCGCTAGAACGAACAGCATATGCATGCTCGAAGCCAAAAGTTAAGAGACATCGGTCGATATCTTCTTCGATTCCCTTGTCGATCTCGATTCCCTCAATCAGATCACGAATCTTCCTGCTAATTTCACTTATTCTTTTTCGTTCGTCCACTTTTTGTACTGCAAGCTGATCGAGTAATTGATGAAGCTCATCATTTTCCCCAATGACTCTTTTAAATGCCTCAGTGGTAACACAAAATCCTTCTGGTACAAGAATTCCATCTATCCTCGAGCATTCGCCCAAATTCATCCCTTTGCCACCGACCACCATTTGTTTCGTTTTATCGATCTCCCGAAACTCCAGTACATATGGTTTCATTTCTTTCCCTCCCATTTATCGCTCAATACCAAGACAATCATATGACAAAAATTGTTCATTTGATCAACCATTCACGCTGTCCAGTCGTTCTTGCTCCTACTGAAGTTCCATGTTCCTTCTCAGTCAATCCTTTTTAAAAAAAGGATTGACTGAGAAGGAATTTATGTTGTATAATTATAATAGGGTATAAACTATACAAAAATATAAAATTAGTGTATCTTTATAAATTTATCACAGTTTCTCATTTTTTTCAATGTATTTCCATGACCCCAATTGTAGTAAATGCAATGGCAGAAAACACCATTTTACAAGGTAACTCACTCACAATAAATGATATTCAATCATTTATTGCAGCGTCAGGGGAAATACGGATTTACAACCTTACAGAAATCCCAATAGTAAAAAGCCCGATTTCTTAATAAGAAATCGGGCTTTTTTGGTTACTCCATTAAAGCGTCCGAGTATTAATCAGGATTTTAAAAATTTTAACCTTCCCAAATAATTGTACTTAAACGACTTTACAAAGAAGGATGTCTTCTGGATTTAGATTCAAGAATAGTTTTAATTGACAGTAAACATCCATGAAACACCAAATTTATCCTTCAACGAACCGTGAAGTTTAGCAAAGAATGTTGCACGAAGATCCATATGTATAGATCCCTCTTCTTTTAATATGTTCCATGCCTTTCTAGCTTGTTCCTCAGAGTTAAGCTCCACACTTACAACCACTTTGTCACTATCCTTCAATTCACGGTTTGAATCAGAACCCATTATAATTCCATCTTCTGTTAATCTTAATTGCGAGTAAAGAACAAGGTCTTTATCACTCTCTTCAACAGGAAAGTCCGGGCTTGATGGGATTTCACTATATTTTTGCATAGCAATAAGTTCCCCGCCAAATGCTTCTATATACAGTTTGAAAGCCTCTTCACATTCTCTGTTAAACATTAAATATGGTTTAATCATTTTCATTCTCCTTTGAATCAAGTTTGGAATCCTTAATAATAACCGGTACCTAGATTATCATCGTTACAAGCATACAAGAACATTAGTTCTGTTTTCAAATAAAAATCATTCTTTTTTATAATAAAACTTAAACCTGTATCATTATGCACAAAAATAGTATTGTTAAATTCTCGACGTACAGCATGATAAACGGTTTCCAAAAATTGAACGTGATTTCATCAACAAAACTTATAATAATTTCCACAATGTGGCACTATCCGGAACAAGGATCAGCGCTCATTTTTCATTTTGAAGGATATTATTGGTACCGCCTCGTGTAGGACAACAAAACAAGAAAACTACCTCCCCCTGCTACATGAAGTTAATCCGAGATAAATATTTTCTCCAATATTATTTGACGGGAATATTCCTGTTTGTTTATATCTCACCCAAAGGACTATAATTCTAATAAAACGTGGGGTAAAGATGAATACTACATTATTAATTACTCTTCGAGTGGGGGTGGTGACCTCATTAGAAACGGCCCTTTCACCGCGGGAGAATATGCAGAACGACTTCAAATTCGGCACCCATTGGCATCCAAACATCTAAGTGGGCTTCATAAATCAGGATCGGTGGAATTTATGCGGAAGCAATTCGTCGAATTTACAAGCTTCGCCCAGAGCCATTTAGCATTAAACATTTGGTTCGAACAGTATTGTGAAATATGGGAAGAAAGACTCGACAGCTTGGAACTTTATCTGAAGAAACTACAAAAATTATGATTGGAGGAATAAAATGTTTCCAAAAACCGAAATCACCCGCAGTTTCAATGCTCCTCGCGAGCTTATATTTAAGGCTTTTACCGAATCAGAACATCTGCAGAACTGGTGGGGCCCAAAAGGATGGGCTTTTGATATTTCTAAGTTCGAGCTTCGCCAGGAAGGTGTCTTCCATTACAGTCAGACATCTCCTGATGGTAATGTAATGTGGGTCAAATTTGTTTATCATGAAGTAAATGCCCCAGATAAACTCGTTTACACCTCTTTCTTTTCTGATGAAATGGGGAACATCGTACGTGCTCCTTTTAACGACAACTGGCCATTGGAAACTCTCAATACTTTTACATTCACCGAGCATGAAGGTAAAACAACACTTACGATGATTGGGGTACCTGTATCCCCAAGCGAGGAGGAAATGAAAACTTACGAGGAGTCGCGGGAAATGGTTCAGGAGGGCTTTTCAGGAACCTTCGTTCAACTGACTGACTACCTCTCTACTATTTCATATAACTAAAAAACAACCCCAGACCTCTCTTTACATAGAGAAATCTGGGGTTTTCAAGTTTAGGTTCATTTAGAATTCAATTTCCCGAGCAGACTTAGAAAGGCAATCAATTCGTGACACTGCCATCTTCGTCCGGATCTTCAATATCCGCCGGATCTTTTTCCAATAGGGCCTCTTTGTCTTTTTCGTTCCATTTTGTTTTATACCCTAATGATTTCGCTACTCCTAACACAGGTAGATACGATTTTTTATCTGGTTTAAATGTTTCTAAATCCCCTGTTTGGATTACACCCAAACCTAGTAGCAATTTATCTGATTGGATATAGGGTTTCTCATCGATCAGTTTCATTTGATCAGCTGTATAAGGATAAACGGCTCCATTCACTTTTAAGGTAAACGGTCCCTTTTTTTCTTCTTTTATTTCTTTTGGCTTTTTCGATTTATGGGAAACATTATACACACCTTGAACAGTTCCTTCTCTCGTATTATCGGCTCCTCCATACATTTTCCCCTTTTCATAATCATAAATAACAGCTTGCACATTTCCGATATGTTGCGGTTTTTCTTCATAAACATGGCCTTTAGCCATTAACTCCAGTCTTGTATTTTGTTCAATTCCCGGTTCCCATCTTACTGTCGGATAACCAGCAGAATAAATACGTGGCGCATATATGGCATCTTGAATGAGCATTTTATGATCAAGCACGTTCATGATCGTTTCAGATACCGATGCGATTATCGTCGCTCCTCCTGGTGAACCAATGGCCATGAAGGGGTTCCCATCTTTTAATACGAAGGTCGGGGACATACTGCTTCTCGGTCTTTTTCCCGGTTCCACCTGGTTAACTCCACCTGGTGTGGCATCAAAATCCGTCATTTCATTATTTAGCATGAATCCATAATCAGGTACCATGATACCTGATCCGAATACTTGCTCGATTGTAGTCGTATAAGCAACCATATTTCCCCACTTATCCATTACAGAAAAGTGAGTCGTTTGTCCGATTGGGGTTTTCTCTTCTTTTACCATCTTCATTGCAGTGGGTTCTTTGCCCTCATACTTCCATGGATCGCCTGCTTTGACATCAGCTGTTGATCTATTTGGATTGATGAGTTTTCTTCTTTCTTTAATATAATCTTCATCTAATAGTCCTTCTGTTGGTACATCATAAAAATCTTCATCCGCCATATAGGCAGCGCGATCGGCAAAAGCCAGATGCATGGCTTCGGTTAGATGATGAAGATACTCAGGCGAGTTGGCCCCCATCTTTTGCACATCGTATCCTTCCATAAGCTCCAGGATTTGCAGAACAGTCAAACTGCCTGAGCTTGGTGAAGCTGCCCCTACCACTTCAAATCCCCTATATTCCGTTTTAATCGGCTCTCTTTCTTTCACTTCATAGTTTTCCAAATCCTCAGTTGTCATCGTTCCTTCACGCTTTTGAACTTCTTGGGTAAGTGCTTCCCCGATTTCACCTTTATAAAAAACGTTAGAACCTTGTTTTTTTATTAACTTAAGAGTCTTTGCCAGATCTGGCTGAACGAGGATGTCTCCCTCTTCCAATGGCTTTCCGTCTGGTACAAAAACTTTTGCAGCCGCTTGGTTATTTTTAAGCTTTGTTACATTTTCATCGATATATTGTGCTGTTGCCCAATTGACTTTCACCCCTTCTTCAGCCTGTTTAATGGCCGGGCCAGTGACTTGTGATAATTTCAATGTTCCATATTTCTCAAGAGAAGTCTCCACCCCCATCAGAGTCCCAGGAACTGCAACCGCTTTCCCTGATGTGTGCCGCTTACTAAAAGGAATAGGTTTTCCCTTTTCATCTAAAAAAAGTTCAGGCGTAACATTTTGAGGTGCCATTTCGCGATTTTCGATCATCGTTATTTTATTTTCCTTTTTATTATAAATCATGATAAAACCACCGCCGCCGATTCCAGACATCATTGGCTCAACTACATTTAATGATAATTGAATGGCAGCTGCTGCATCGACTGCATTTCCGCCTTGTTTTAGTATCTCTATACCCGCTTCAGCTGCTAACGGATGAGAAACTGAGACGATTCCATTTGTAAAACCCTTTCCCATTGACCCATCCACTCCAGGGACACTTGCAAAAGCCGGTGTGATCATACAAAAGAAACTGAAAGTAACTAAAATAAAACTTTTTAAAAATTTCATGAATTAGTCTCCTTTCAAAATAGAACAAATTAGGGTTTTATCATAAGGCGGGTGGATATACAAGCAGATGTCTCTAGTAGGAATATGCTGGTTGTCTCGATAAAAAGCAGTCTGCACATTCCCATTTGGCGTTGCGTTCTCAATGATGCTTCACTTCAAGAAATCACCCCCCTGAATGGTACAGCTCTACCCTTTACTTCCGGATCGATATCCGCAGGCTCAATTTTTCTCAATGCTTTGGTTATTTTCCAAGATTTTGGAGCTGTCGTGATTGTCATTTTTCCAAAGATATTGTAAAGCCAGCAACACGATAAAAGCGGATATCCCAATGATGTCCGATACCGTTTCAGGGTAGATCAATAGTAAACCTACGATTATGGCGAGGGCTCTTTCTAACCAGTTCATTCCCCTCATCCAGTAACCTATGACACCCGCCCCAATCGCAATCATACCTGCCATTGCAGTAAGTACTACCCACGCAACCTCCATCCATGTTGTATCGATCATTAGCATTTGCGGGGAGAGAACAAAAATATATGGAATGATGAATGCAGCGATGGCAAGTTTCGATGACTCAATCCCCGTTTTTATTGGCTCGCCTCCCGCTACCCCTGCCGCTGCAAATGCCGCTAAAGCAACAGGAGGAGTTATATCTGCTATAATGCCAAAATAGAAAACGAATAAATGTGCAGATAAATCGGGAACACCAAGCAAAATTATCGCAGGCGCTGCAATCGTCGATGTGATTACATAATTGGCGGTCGTAGGTGAACCCATTCCTAATATAAGTGCTGCTACCATAGTGAGCATCAGAGTTGGAATCAAATATCCACCAGATAAATCGATCAGGCCATTAGCCAGCTTAAGTCCTAGTCCAGTTTTCGTGACGATACCGACAATAATGCCCGCTGCTGCGGTTGCAGCTGCAACCGCAAGTGCTGTCCGGGCTCCATCCACCAATGCATAAATGATATCGATGAATTTCATGCGGACATCCTTGTTAATGAAACCTACAAGAACCGAGATGGCAATGGAATATAATGCTGCATGTGTAACCGTGATATTCATCATGAGCAATAAAATAATGGCAAGGATCGGTATTAATAAATAAAGCTTGCCGAACACTTCCTTTTTACTTGGCATCTCTTCTTGAGTTAACCCTCGCAGCCCAAGTCGTTTCGCTTCAAAATGGGTCATGATCCAAATTCCTGAAAAATAAAGGATAGCTGGAATCGCAGCCGCCTTTGCTATATCCCAATACGTAATTCCATTCCCAATGAACTCAACCATTAAGAATGCCGCTGCCCCCATTACCGGAGGCATCAATTGCCCCCCTGTTGAAGCAGCCGCCTCCACTGCCCCGGCAAATTCCTTCTTATATCCAAGATTTTTCATCATCGGTATCGTAAATGCTCCTGATGTGACAACATTAGCCACAGAGCTCCCGCTAATCGTTCCTTGAAGAGCACTTGAAAAAATCGCAACCTTTGCAGGTCCTCCTATCCTTCTGCCGGCAATGGCGGTAGAGAGATCATTAAAGTATTGACCGACGCCTGTTCGGACCAGAAATGATCCAAACAGTAAAAATAGGAAGATGAATGTCGATGACACCGCTAACGGAGTACCCAAAATGCCCTCTGTCGAGAAGAACATCGTTTGCACCAGACGCTCCAGAGTCAAACCGCGATGAGCAAGGAATCCTGGCATATACTGTCCAAAAATCCCATAGAAAATGAATAATATAGCAATGACCATGATAGGAAGACCAACTGCACGCCTGGTTGCTTCCAAAACCAGCAGAATGGCCATAAAACCGACAGCAAAATCCAATACGCCTAAACGCCCTACATTCATGACGATATCTTCGAAAAATAAGGGCCAATATGCACCAACCCCAATACTAAGGATTGCTAATATGATATCGTACCAGGCAATTTGAAACTTTCCTTTTTGACGCTTCTTCCGGTTTGCAGGAAATAGTAAAAATACTAAGGAGAGTGCAAACCCTAAATGTATCGTCCGTTGGATTTGTGCTGTAAAAACACCAAATATGGCAGTATATAATTGGAATAGCGAAAAAGCCAGGAGTCCAAAAAACGCAATGTGGCCCAAGACACCAGTTAATTTCCTTGTCCCGGCTTCTGGATCATATTTTTCCAATAACTCCTGCTGCTCTGCTTCGGTTAAATATTTGATTTTTTCATTATCAGCCACTAATCTTCACTCCCTTCAACTGTTCCCACAATGAAATCCTTTCCGATGAAATCCTGACCCATGTCCCTGGTTTCATGAAGTCTGCCAATGTGTATGTTTTTTCATCATATATTAATCGATGATTGGCTTTAACTTGTCCTACCCGTAAATCTATATAGGTGAAAGTGCGTTGCATATTTTTTATGAAGTAGGTATCGTCTTTTACTTCAAACACTTCCTCACCCTCTGCATTGGAAGGCATACCGACCGCAAAATCATCATAGGCAAGTTCGGTTTGTTCGATTTGCTTATCCGATAACCGGTATGATTCCACAACATCTGTGAGGTGGATGGAGTGTGTATATTTAATCTTGAATTCTTTTTCTTTTTTCAAAGGAAAGTATGCCACTAATTCCCCTTGATCCTCGAAGGAAAAGGCTATTACATGCTTATAAGGAAAAAAGAATAAAAAAGCGATGAGCAGAGGTATACCAAAAGCCATGAATTTCTTGAATATCATAGGTACCCCTTTCACAACCAGTGTCCCATTTAGAAAAAAATGAAGCCGATAGGCCACATAAAGCGAGCTACCGACCCAATTGCATTACTTGGAAACACCTTTTTCTTTAAAGTATTTTGCTGCTCCAGGATGCACTTCCATATCCCCTAATCCTTCAAGTGCAGTCTTTGCTGTAAGGAACTTGCCTTTTGCATGTGTGATTTGATCTGTGTTTTCATATACAGCTTTAGTCATTTCATAAACTAAATCTTCATCAAGATCCTTTGTAACCACTAACATCGCTTTAACAGCAACTGTCTTCACCTCGGATTTGATTTTGTACGTACCACTTGGAATGGTATCTTCAGCATAGTATGGATACTTTTTAACCAATGCTTGAATTTTGTCATCTGCAATAGGCAGAACCAAAATATCATTTTGGACGGATAGCGCCTCAACTGCACCAGTAGGCGTGCCTGCCGTGATGAAAGCTGCATCAATATTGCCTGCTTGGATTCCTTCGGTCGACTCATCAAAAGATAGATTCTGCCCTTTAATATCCTTTTCAGACAACCCATGAATCTCCAAGATTTGCATGGCATTAATGTAAGCACCTGAACCCGGAGCACCTACCGATACCTTTTTACCCTTTAAATCCTCGATTGATTTAATTCCGCTTTTTGCAGTCGTTACAATTTGAACAGTTTCAGGATATAAAGAGCTGATCGCCATTATATTGTCAATGGGCTTCCCGTCGAACATTTCTGTTCCTTCAATTGCATACGCGGCGATATCCGTTTGCGAAAATGCGATTTCAGCCTCTCCAACCCTTAACGTTTCCATATTTTCAGCGGAGGCGCCAGATGTCTGAGGTGTTATGTTTGCTTTTGTTTTATCGGAAATGATTTTTCCAATTTGTCCTCCAAGCGGATAGTATGTACCTCCCGTTCCACCAGTCAACAGGCTCAAGTTTTGGTTACCGCTTCCTGAGGCACCTTCATTACTGTCTTTACAAGCCGTGATAATACCGGTGACCGTCAAAATCATGACCAATAAAAAGCACTTATGAAATTTTTTCATAAAAATCCCCCCTCATGTATATTCATCATCTGCAAAAGATGATTATGTTATTATTCTACCGACCGACTCACTTTCCCTTTTTTTACAAAATTAGACACATCACCCATAAGAACTAGTAATACATTAATAAGTTTTATAGAAATTAAATCACCAAGCTTAAATGTGTACAAAAACCTATTAAAAACAGGGGAAATCTGCTATCCAATAGTAATATTTTACCGTTTATTACCTATTCTTCCTTTCTTTAAGGATAATATTGACTCTTCCATTTTAGAAATATATTATTGTTATAAACTTATAAGTAGATGTTATAAAATTACAGCTTTTGTTTGAGAGGGAATTTTCTTAACCTTGTATTTTCAAATCCGACTGAAGTGGGTGATTGTTTGAATTACCTATCCCTCCGCTATTTCATAGAGGTTTCCAACCATCTTAGTTTCAGTGAGGCTTCCAAAACCCTGCATATATCCCAGCCCGGACTTAGCCAACAGATTTCATCCCTCGAAAAACAATTAGGCTTTAAACTATTGAATCGAACGACAAGAAAAATTACATTAACGGAAGAAGGAGAATACATCTATAAAAAGCTTGCGCCCTCCTTTGAAGATATCGAGAAAACAGTGAATTACATAGTTGAAAACAAAACCATCCCCAAGCCTAAACTGAAGATTGCTACCGTACCCTCTGCAGCTAGTATATATATCCCGAAGTTATTGAAAAAGATCGTGGGGCAATACCCGGAAACAGAGTTTTACGTGCATGAAACAACATCTTCAAGAGCAGTAAAACTCGTAAACCAACAAAATTATCACATCGGTTTCATCCGAACGCCCATTCACAGTAACATCATCGCCAATGAAGGATTAAGCATGATTGAATTCATGAGGTTCCCTTTACAATTAGTCGTCTCCACGAATCATCCACTAGCCCAAAAAGACGCTATACATTTATACGAAGCAAAAGACGAACCTTTTATCCATTATGATGCCGTTCAAGCACACTCCCTTCAATTCCTTTTGGAAAAGGCTTGTCTGACGGCTGGATTTTCACCTAAAGAATTATGTAAAGGCTCTGAATTACTGACGATTGCCAATCTAATATCCAATAACTTAGGCGTAGCCCTCATGCCGAAAGATATGGTGAGTTTGTTGGGAAAAAGCCAAGTAAAATCCTTGAACATCGATAACTCGGAATTAACCAGTTCGATATCGGCAGTTTGGAAAAACACGGATGCCTCAATTCTGACTAAGCATATTTTGGAAACGTTAGAGAATGATGATGATTTTAACAATATATAAGATTCTTGGTTGGAGAAATGCCGCGAAACGGGGCTGTTAATATTGGATCATTTCACCTTTTAAACTTCTTATTGGCGATGGGGCGTTCACCCTTATATAACTTATGAAAACCTTATCAAAGGACCCTTGTGCTTATTTGATCCGTATTTCCTGTAACTTTAATAAAGATTAACATTATCCAAAAATCGCTATAGGGGCGTTACTTAAACCAATCTAAAAAGTCGAATTCCTAACTGTGGAGGAATTCGACTTTTAATTTTAACAGTCATATTAACCTGTTCCCTTATTAAGTAACAAAACATGTAAAGCCTCGAAATATATCAACTTTACTTTTTTTCGATTTAAACCTGGACAATCGAAACCCACTATCCATCACTTTTATCTCAGGGACCCCGCCTATGTACTTTAGATTCTTTTCTTCAGAAGTTTTGTTGTTAGAAAGAGGTCATCCAAATAATGATGTACTATGCAGCGGCTGAACTTTCGCCAAAGGATCAATATAGGCTTTGGCATTATTAACTGCCGTAGGACCTTCACCGAATCCGGAAGCAATTAATTTAACCTTTCCATCATACGTACAAATATCCCCGGCTGCGTAAATGCCTGAAATATTTGTTTCTTGTTTGGAATTAACGATAATTGCATTTTTATTGATGTTTAGACCCCATTCTTTAATCGCTCCAAGAGAAGAGACAAAGCCGTAATTAATAATTAAATCATCTACGTCAACCACTTCTTTTTGTTGAGTCTTAGTGTGTTCTAAAACTATTTGCGTAATGTGATCTGTTCCTACCAATTCGGAGGGAATATAAGGTGTTTTGACCTCAACAGAGGAATTCACTAATTTTTCTACACTATGCTCATGGGCACGGAATTTATCTCTTCTGTGTATCAATGTTACCTTTTCAGCAATCGGCTCTAACATAAGGGCCCAATCAACAGCAGAATCCCCACCGCCTAGAATCGCCACTTTTCTTCCTTTAAATCGGTTCATATCATTCACGAAATAATGCAAATTCTTATCCTCGAACTGTGTTGAATCTTCCAATTCTAGTTTACGAGGCTGAAAGGCCCCATTTCCAGCAGTAATGATCACTGATTTAGAGAAATGAGTATCGAGGTTTGTGGTGATCTTAAATGTTCCGTCTGCTTGCTTTTCCATTTGTTCAACTGCCTCTTCAAGACAAATGGTTGGTTCGAATACTTTCATTTGTTCTTTTAAATTCTCTATCAATTCCTGCGCCCTTACTTTTGGAAAACCAGCTATATCATAAATGAATTTTTCGGGGTAAAGAGCCGAAAGCTGTCCACCCAATTGAGGCAGACTTTCGAGGATTTTCACCTTCGCTTGCCTCATTCCGCCATAGAACGCAGTAAACAAGCCAACTGGGCCGCCGCCAATAATAGTTATGTCATAGACCTTCTTTTCTTTTGTCAATGCAATCACTCCTTGTTCTTCTAGGTTGGTTGTTCATACTGAACATGATCTACAGGTTGTAAGAGATCGACTTGTAATGTTTTCACAAGTAATTCTTCCTTTTCCTTTGATTCAGAAATGATGGATAAAAGCAATTGAATATCCACCCTTTCAAAGACAATCTGGATATGTCACCACATTAAAAATCTATATAGCTACTAGTCACAAACGCACCTAAAATTATTATTCAAATTTATTAGGGTTACCATCAAAGGATGCTTGAGCCACTTTTATAGAATCGGTTGGACATCCTTCTGAAGCATCTATCATATCTTCCTCGAGTTCTTCAGGTATAATCGCTGCCCCAACATTATTATCCAATAAAACGAACGCAATCCCTTCCTCATCGTAATCATAAATATCCGGAGCTGAAGCACCACAAGCCCCGCAAGCAATACACGTTTCTTTATCCACGATTGTATAATTAGCCATTTTTCCTATTCATTCCCCTCTTAAATCTCAGTCCTGTTTTTTCCTTACTCATTCCCGTTCAAAAATTCCAATATGCTCGAATTAAACTTCCTTGGATTTTCCTGGTAACACAAATGACCGCCATCTGGAATAATCACTAGCCGGGAGTTCATTAGCTTTTCATGAATGGCTTCTGATTCCTTAATGGGAGTTACAGTATCCAACTCACCACAAATCACAAGAACAGGAACAACTATATGAGATAACATACTCATTTGATTTAGATGATAAAGTGAATATGCTACCGAACGATATCCTGCCGGTCTTATCTGTGTCATAATCTCTTTGACTCGTGTATGGACATTTTCTGAAGCATGGGGAGATAGCAGTGCTTGTATCCTCTTTTCCGCTATCTCCTTAGTAGAAAGGTTTTCAATTGAAAATAATCGATTTTTCAATTTCGTCTCGTTCTCTTCTGGGGATAAAGCAGCTGCCCCCCTTGTCGAATCTGCTAATATAAGTTTATTAACCTTATTAGGGTACAGGCTGCAGTACTCTATCGCAATTGCCGCTCCCATTGAATGGCCGAGCAGATCGATTTTTTCCAGCTTTAGCTGATCTAGCATACCGTTCAGAATACGTGCGAACTCTTTAAAATTTCTATATTCTTCTGATGGATCTGAACTTTTCCCATAACCCGGAGCATCCCATGCGATTACTGTATAATGCTCCTTTAATTCCTGGATTTGTTCCTTCCATGACTGTGAATTATTGCTCATACCATGTAATAATACTAAAGGTTCTCCATTACCTTCTATTTCATAATGAATACTTAAATCTTCTACTTTTACGAATGGCATACGATCAGTCCCCTTCTAAAGGTAAGTCTCTAACTCTTAAAGCCCCCAAACTTGATATAACTTTCTTAAATTAGAGAATGATTTACTATTTTTATATTTTGCTTGAAAACCCTATAAAGAAAGTGCTTTCTTTCCCGACTTACAATTTAGCTAACGTATTCAAATACCTTGCCAGCTTAGCCAAGGCCCCGCACTGACAATCCGCCGTCGCTGGAAATGACTTCACCGGTGATTGCTCGTGATTCGTCAGAAGCTAACAGTACATATGCCGCAACGTGATCTTCCGGCATCTGGGCAAGTTGAAGAATATTCCGTTTTTTAATGCTGCTTGCTTTCGTATCATTATCTACGATTTTCACAAATGGACGCAGCGGTGGAATCACCGTGAGTGCTGTCAATGTACCCCCTGGGGCTACGGCATTTACCCGGATGGAAGGCGATAGTTCGAACGCAAGCTGGCGCATCAATCCAATTTGGGCGTGTTTGCTCGCTGTATACCAAACACCGCCGCCATCTGGATAAAAACTTGCACCGGACACGGTAAAAATAATATTGCCATTTGTTTTTTTCAGTTCTTCAAGAGCAGCTTTAGCTCCGAAAAAAGAGCCTTTTACGTTAATATTGAATAGAAAATCATACGCTTCGGAAAGCGCCTCGGGAGTCACATCGGCAAATTTGGCAAATCCATCGAACACGCCTGCATTCGCAACGAAGACATCTAACTTTCCGAATTGCTCAACAGTAGCTTGGACCGCTTGCTCATTGTCTTCGTATTTGCTTACATCTCCCTGATAAGTAAGGATATTTTCACCAAATTCTCCTTTCATTTTCGCTAATGTCTCTTTAGAGCGGCCGATAATGCTCACTTTTGCTCCTTCTTGTATAAAACGACGCGTGACAGCTTCTCCTATTCCAGAAGCTCCCCCTGTAATCAAAACGACTTTATCTTTTAAGGCCATGCCCATTGTCTCCACCCCTTCTAATATCTCTCAAACATGATGAACGGTTATCCAAAGATCGGTTCAATTCAAGTATACGGTCTTGTAGCGAGGACATAACCCCAATAAACGTTTCATATATAAAACTATGTTTTTTTATATAAACAATTCTAAAATGTAATCGCTTCATTGTCAATGTAAGCTGTAAAAAAACTGAAACCATCGTTCGGGAATACGTGCCTTGTTCTATATCAAGCTGTGGTCATTCTTATTCCTGTGTACACGTCAATGAGTTATTCAAGATTTATTGTGGTTCTCAGTAAGAATCTAGCGTCCCTTCTTACTAAGAAACACTTTCTAAAAAATGTATGATAAGTACCTTTTTTGCTCTCTATAAAGTTACTTTGTTTCCTGTCGTATTACTTAGGTGATTTTCGGCAACTTCTTGTTTAATCATAAATAAGTACGCGACAAACCCCAGGGTGGCTGCTACAATCAGCATGGCAATGGAGGGACCAAAATCACCGCCAGACATATCGCGGCTCCACCCCATGATATAACTTGAAAATCCACCCATAATATTCGTGAATCCCATTAAACCGGCAGCACGTCCCGCTGTTTCAGGTGTTGAAAATTTGATGATGAAGAAATTGGTCAGATGAAACATTCCTCCCTGAGTTCCCATGGCGAGCCCCATTGAAACCCCGGCCATAATAGGACTAGGTGCAAGGACAGCAATTGTCAAAAATACAGCTGTTAGTATGAAAAGAATCGTCGCAAGCAAACTCGGGCGTTTCGTTTTGTCCGCCAGAAATCCGCCAGCCAGGACAAATCCTAGCGCGAATAGCCATGATAATGAGGTAATCCCAGTCATTGCATCTCTTTCAAAGCCTTTGGCCTCCACGAGATAGGTAGGAAGCCAAATACTGATTCCAAAGAAAAGAAAGGACGACATCAAATTGCCAAACCAGACAATCCAATAACGATAATCCTTTGCGAAGAATTGCTTCAACTGCACATCATGCGCTTCGTCCTTTTGGCGAATATAGGAGACTTCCTCTTTACTCATGCGTGGATGTTCTTCTGGCGTATTACGAGCCAAATACAAGAACATTGGAATATTTATAAACAAGTTAAAGGCGGCGAGAGCAAAGAACGCGGCCTGCCAATGAAATGTTGAAATAATGAGGATCAGCATAACGGTACCCACTGCCGGGCCAAGATAGTTTCCAGTAATCCAGAATGACTGTGCCCTGCCAAGCTCCCTTTTATTAAACCAATTCGATATGAATTTACCCGATATCGGGATCATCATGCCTTCCCCGATTCCGAGGATGACCCTACTAATTAAAAACATTTCGTATGAAGTGGACAGTCCTCCCATGACCATTGTCGCAGTCCATACCAGTAAACCTAAAACTGCTGTTTTCCGCGCCCCTAACTTGTCGATAATAACTCCCCAAAAAATGTTGGAACAGGAGTATGAAATCATGAATATAAAGGAGATCAAGCCAATTTTCGCATTTTTATCCGGACCAGTCAGACCAAGATCACTTAAAAATCCCGGATCGGTTTGGATAACAGAGATACCTACTTTATCAATCTGACCGAAAAACCAGAAGAAAAAAATAGGAATCGCAATGTACAACCATCTTTTTTGACCTTGTAACATGTTATTTCCCCCTTATAATAGGCTCATTTGAATGCGCTTTCATGATTTTCGATACGAAAATGACTATCATGCTATCAAACTTCACCAACTCCCCCTTTCAAAAGATAACAGCAACTCTTGTTTCATATAAAAAACATTGTTACCAATATTTAATGTTATATTGAATTTTCGTAATAGTCAATAATATTCAGAATAATATTTTTCCAACAGAAAAAGTAGTTTTATATACAAAACTAAATAAGGTATTGTTTCGATGAAAACAACCCGAAACAATACCTTGCCCATCTATCACATAAAACCGGATAACGTTTCTGCAAATCCTCGTAATAACTCCATAATTATTTGAAACATCATTATCTGCAGCAATAAAAATGTCCATCATGAGACTGAAGCACTGCTAAGTCTAGTTCCGTTCAAGTAGAAGATGAAAAAGGCATACAATTCGTGACGCCAACCAACGATTCCTTAGATAGGTAAACTCAAAATTGAAGAATGATTCTTCTTCCGCTCATTCGGTTGCCGTCTTTCCTTTTATAACGATTCTTTATAAATATATAAAAATTAACTATTTTTATTATTTATCACTCAATGTTAGCATTTTGTTATAAGTTATTTGAAAGGATGAGAGATAAATGACTATCCAATATTCTGAATTCGCAGTATTCGGGCTCGGTCCCATCGGAATTGAAATTCTACGCAGTGCTTATCAAACGAATCCTCAATCGATTATCGGTGTTGTCGATATTGATCCCGATAAGGTAGGGAAGGAAATTGGCTTCCTGATCAATGAAAAGGAAACGAACAAATGTGTAGTTCCACATATCCAGGAAGTACATACTGAAGCTGACCACCCTATCGCCCTACATGCAACCGGTTCCAATGCACAACTAGTATGGCCTCAAATCAAAGAGCTGCTAGATCACGGCTTTTCAGTTGTATCCACCTGTGAACAGCTTTCCTTCCCTTGGCATCGCTACCCTTTACTTTCAAAGGAAATAGATGATTATGCTAAAGCAAAAGGACTTAGTGTCATCGGGACCGGAATCAATCCAGGGTACATCATGGATACTATGGCCATTTCTTTTACAACAGTATTGACCACTGTTAACCAAATTAAGGTCATTCGTAAAGTTGATGTTTCGAAAAGGCGCCTCCCTTTACAAAAAAAGGTCGGAATCGGGATGACCAGAGAAGAGTTTGAATTATTGGCCCAACGGAATGAAATTGGGCATGTAGGTCTTGAGGAGTCTGTAAGGTTAATCGCTTACGGGCTGAATTGGAAACTTTCAAATGTTATCAATACAATTAAACCAACGATTGCAAGCGAAAATATGACCGTTCCGCTAACTACCTTAAAACGAGGGGATGTTATGGGGCTTCATCAAATTTCCACAGGCAAGACTGTGGACGGAAAGGAAATTTCCTTGGATTTAACGATGTCTGCAGGTATTAAACAGGAAGATGAAATCGTTATTGAGGGGAACGAAACCCAAAGGTTGATTGTTCCAAACGGCATTTTTGGAGATACTGCAACCGCAGCAATGATCATCAATACCGCTAAGCAAATTGATGCCCTCCGTAAACCAGGTTTACTTACAATGGCTGACATCGGGGTGCCAAGAAATATAAATCAATCACACTTTGTGCGTATTTAAGTGGGTGACTAACAATTTTGCGATAAAGTATTACGATATAGGAAAAGGTGAACCCCTAATGGTTCACCTTTCAGTTTGTAGACAAAAGGGGTTCGGAATTAAAAAATTCTGAACCCCTTTTGAAATTCCCTTTGAATTTTAGCCTAAAGTTAAGAGATTGCGACTCTACGAGCCCACATGTTAGGCCATTTTTGGACCTCGCCATGTCCAATTGGCCATCTTCTTTAAATTAATGGCAGCGAAAGTAAGCATCGCCTGCATTGACAATTTTTTAAGTCCCCTTAAAGTAGTCCAACGCATACCATGCTTTTCTTTTGCATCTGCGAATACACGCTCAATCGTTTCTTTACGTTTTGCATATATAGGTTTTACATCTTGATGATAACGCAGATGATCTGCTTCTTCCACATGTGTTTGCCAGATATGCCGGGTCACCACTTTTTGACAGTCTTTGCTTTCTGTACACCGAGATAAAAATGAGCATGTTGTACAAATTTGTTTTGGCGATTTGTACTCGCGATAGCCCTCTTTATTAGTTGTTGAGTACTTTAAAGTTTCGCCCGAAGGGCAAAGGTAACAATCAAAATGTTCATCGAATACATAGTCCTGTTTGCGGAAAAATCCTTCTTTGGTGCGAGGACATGTATAAGGTAAAGCCGGTATGATTTCTTTGTTAAATAGGTAGCTTGTAATCGCTGGTGTTTTATAAGCTCCATCTGCGGCAACGGCTTCCGGTTTTCCAACTTTCTCAATCACTTGTTCAACTAGTGGCTCTAAGATCTGACTGTCATGTGTATTTCCAGGTGTTACAATCGTTCCCAATACAAAACCGTTGCGGTCTGCTGCCGCGTGGAATGAATAGGCAAACTGTTTTGTTCGTTCATCTTTCACATAGTTGCAACTCTCAGAATCCGTTATACTTTCTTTAATCTCTTTGGTCTCTTCTTTATCAAATTTATCTGGTGGAAAAGGCTTTTTTCCATGGTTTTCACGATCTTGTTTGATTTTATCTAAAAGGTAAGACAAAGTTGATTGGAACGGAAGGTACGAGACTCCTGCGGGAAAAGCGCGTCTAGGGGAGACCCCGCAGGCGAAAGCCGAGGAGGCTCCCCGACCGCCCGCGGAAAGCGAGTGCCCTACGTTCCAATCAACGTCCAAATTGTACAAGCCATAAAAGTAGACAAACTCGATTTTCATCGAGTTTGTCTACAGTCTGAAAGTTGAACCCGGAATGGTTCACCTTTTCGTTTTGGTTCAGCTGGGCATGCAAACATGACAAAAAACCACCATAAGCGGTGGCTTTACTCCCTATGCAAGAATCGACTATCTTATGTAAGTTATCTTATTTCAGAAAAATATATTCCGAAAATGAAATGACTTTTCTATTTTCATTAATGTGTTTGAGAACCAAGTTTCACGGAAATGGCTTTGGCAGCTTTCGTTACTTTGTCAATCAATTCAGGCAAGCGATCTTCCTGAAATCTTGCTTCAATCCCAGCGACACTAATACCAGCTACTATTTCACCTTTACCATTGAGTATCGGTGCACTCACCGCTTTCGTATAATCCTCAAGTTCTGATGAAGTTATCGTGTAACCATTCGATCTCGCTTCATCCATTGCATGACGGAGTTTAGTTTTATCCGTAATCGTTCCCATGGCGATTGGTTTTAATTGGATGTTTTCCAAATAATTTTCACGCTCTTCTTGTGGCAAAAATGCCAGGATGATTCGAGAATCGCCAGCGTACAATGGCGAACGCCTTCCAATGGATGTATAAAGTCGAACAGGATGCAGGGTGTCCACCTTTTCAATATACATCGCTTCATCCTTATCCCTCACAATTAAATTCACTGCTTCTTCAACTTCATCCCGTAGGTCTCTCATGATCGGATAGGCGATTGACCTGATATCCAAACGCTCCCCTACCAGTTGACCAAACTGCAGGAATATCAATCCAAGTGAATAGTGCCCATCATCGTCCTTTGTTAAAAACCCCATTTCCTCCAAAGATCCCACCATACGGTGTAACGACGTTTTCGGCAAATTGGATAGTTCCATCATTTCATTAAAGGTCAGTTTTGGATGATTTATGAAAAGGGTTAGGATTTGCATGGATTTCACGACCGTTTTGTTATGTGCCTGCATACAATGTCTCCTTTCATGATACATGTTTTCCTTAACTATCATTCTATTATAAAACATGGAAGAAAGGATGTAATGAAAATAACCGTATTGATTGTTTTTCGAAATGCTCTGTCTGTATTCTCATTTGATTTACCGGCATTTTTTAAAATTAATCGAATCATTTTATCATCCCGCAAGCCCATAGAACGAGTAATAATGTCAAATGCTGAAGCGTTTAAGGATAAAGTTACTTGATCATCCATCCACTACAAAGGCATTTTCAATATTACTTTTGTCCCTTTCCCTTCACGAGAATGAAGGATAAGGTTTCCGCCGCAAACTCTGGCTCTTTCCTCCATACTGAATAAGCCAACTCCACGGGTAACTTTTTCGATATCAAAGCCCTTTCCTTTATCTTCTATTTCTACACGAACTTCTTCCTCTATTTCCTGGATCGTTACTGTAGCTTCTTCGGTTTCAGCATACTTCCTAATATTTGTTAATGCCTCTTGAATAATACGGTAAATGGTAATTTCTTTGTTTGCATTCAAACGGCAATTCAAATAGCATTCAAAATGGACCTTGATATGATGATGCTCTAAAAATTGCCCCACTAAAGAGCGTATGGCAGGGAACAGTCCAAGATCATCAAGTACCGATGGCCTTAATTCCCAGGATAGATGCCGGAGTGATTCGATAATTTCGGTCGCTTCATCTTGCATTTGATCTAACAAGGGATGATCCATTTCTGTCTGCAGTCTGTTAATCGTTATGAGGTGGCTGTATAAGTTTTGTCCGATATCATCATGAAGCTCTCGGGAAATGCGTTTTCTTTCTTCTTCCTGCACATCAATGATTTTCCCGGTCATTTTCTGAATCTCTTCTTCCGCAAGCTTACGCTGGGTCACTTCATAACGAATCGCTAAATATTGGTAAGGTTTCTGAAAATCATCAAGAAATGGAACGATTGTCGTATCCACCCAATAATAAGTATTATCCTTGGCCTTATTTTTAACCTCGCCTTTCCATACTTCCCCTGATGATATTGTTTTCCAAAGATTGTTGAAAAATTCTTTCGAGTGAAATCCCGAGTTAATAATTCGATGATCCTGTCCGATCAGCTCTTCTTTTGAAAACTTTGAAATCCTGCAAAATTGATCATTGACATATTTGATCGTCCCGCTTTGATCTGTTATTGCTACAATCGAGGAAGCATCCAAAGCAAATTGGAAATCGGCCATTTTATTTACGAATTTCCCCAATTCCTCTAAAACTCGTTTATATTCGGTAATTTCCTTGCGAATTGCCAGGTATTTATAAGGGTTCCCTTTTTCATTTAAGAAAGGGACAATTGTGGTATCGACCCAATAATAAGTTCCATCCTTCGCTTTGTTCTTGATTTCACCCCGCCAAACGCTTCCTGATGAAATTGTCCTCCAAAGCTCTTGCATAAATTCCTTTGAATGATAACCTGAATTGATAATTCGGTGGTCCTTCCCGATAAGCTCTGTTGCCGAATATTTGGATACCTCACAAAATTTCTTATTAAAGTTTATTATCTTGCCCTTTTCATCCGTAAATGCAACAATCGTTGATTCATCAAGTGCGTAAATTAAATCAACCAGTTCATTGATCGGATAGGATTGCTGCTGGTTAATCCGTGATTGGTCTTTCACTTTATGGACTACAATTAAGTAATAAAGCTCTTTCGCAAGCTGAAAGGAGTTCACCCTGAAAAAAAGCGAAAAAGCATGACCATCCCGGTGGATCCCCAACTGGTGGATAATCTCCCCTTCCCCGCTGTGCTGCAGGTTTGCCCCTGGTATAAGTTTAAGAAGCTTTTCCCCGTTCAATTCATGATGTTCATAACCAAAGTTTTCATATACCTGTTGATTCGCAAAAGAGATGACTCCAGATTCATTGACAAGGATTGTCGCATCGCTAGTTCCAGGTGTAACCCCTTTTTCCATTTCCAAATGTTTATTCAAGTCCATACATAATCCTCCTTGTTGCCATTAAATTGAGCTGTTCAATTCCTTTTCCAATTTTTTCGCTGCATCAAGGATCTTATGCTGGTCGCTTTCAGAAATAGGCTGAGCTGTTCGTTTACCTACTAATAATACCCCTTTGGGAACACCTTTAAATTGAATCGGAACTGCGAAGGCGCAACTGAGATTTTCCGCAAGCATGATGGGATAATCTAAAGCTTTGCCATGGATATTATTGGGGAAACCTTCAATTTTCATCGGCGCCCCCGTTGATATGACCCTGCCTGCTATTCCTTTTCCATATCGAACAGTTATCCTTTTGTACTTATCATTTCTGTTTCCGGCTGCATAATGCCAGCATATGTCAGGACCTTCTCTGTTTTGTAAGGCAAGGCCTACAAAATCACCGTTCATTTCTTCTAATACATGTTCACACGCTTTTTTAAATGGTTGATCCTCTTTCGATTTACTGTCCAAGTTAAATTCCATACCCTAATAACCCCTTTTTTAAAGCGAATGCAACAAGTTCATGCCTTGTTTTCATCTTGAGCTTTTCCATTAGGTTTCCTTTATGGCTTTCAACCGTTTTCACGCTTATGACAAGCTGTCCGGCAATTTCTTTATTGGAAAACCCTTTCGCAATCAATGTAAGCACCTCTTTTTCACGGTCAGACAACAGATTGATAGAATCAGCGGTTCCCTGCTTCACACTGCCTAAATATTCTTCCATTACCCTTTTTGTTGCAGATGGATGAAGGTAAGCATCTCCGTTTGATAAAGATCGGATGGCCACCAATAGTTCTTCATGGGGAGCACTTTTTAAAATACAGCCTGAAGCCCCGGCTTGAATGGTTCTGAACAAATATTCATCATCATCATGCATGGTAAGTATTAATATGGCTACCTCAGGCATTAGTTTCTTCAGTTCGGAAGTAGCCGATAAGCCATCTTTCCCATGTGGCATGCTTAAATCCATGACTACCACATTAGGCTGAAGCTCTAGTGCTCGTTGTATACCTTCATTCCCCTCTGAAGCTTCCCCTATGACTTCCATATCAGGATGATTATTTAGTAGCATCTTTAAGCCCATTCTTACAACGGCGTGATCATCGCAAAGCAAAATTTTTATCAAAGCAGCTCCCCCTAGCATTGTTCTTGTTTGTATCGTTATATGAAACAACAAGGGGGATTGCACAATTCGCAAGCCCCTTGTTTAGCATTTTAATATAATGGCAGAGAAATCTCTATAGAAGTCCCATGATCTATTTTTGAAAAAATGGTACAATTCCCGCCAATCAAATGCATTCTTTCACACATGGCAGCAAGCCCGCTCAGCTTATTCATGGCAGCTTCAACCTCAAATCCTTTCCCTGAATCTTTTATCATAATTAATAACATGCTTTTTTCCCATTTGAATAGTATGCTTGCTTTTGTTGTATCAGCATACCTTGCTATATTCACCAATGCTTCTTGGCAGACCCTGAAAAGTGTAATGCTATCTCTATCAGAGATTTGCGATTCAATTCCCAGATTCTCCATCTCAACCTCAATTCCATAGGTTGAGGTGTATATTTTTATGTAGCTTTTAATAGCTGAAATAAGCCCAAAAGTCGTAAGGGTAGGAGGATGCAATTCTACAGCCAAAAGCCTGATTTCTTGAATTGCCTTCTCCAATAGCTGTTTCATATCACCTGCATAGATTTTCATGGCAGGCTGTTCGATTGCCGTTTCAATGAGCTGCATTCCGGAAAAGAGACTGGAAAGGGACTGCCCCACACCTTCATGAAGCTCCATCGCAATTCTTTTAATCTCTTCTTCATGTGTTTGTATGATATAAGAACTGATGTTGTTTTTAAGTGGCTTAGTATTCATTCCCACCCTCCTTCTTCAATTGTCGCTGATTATTGGCCATTCAAAGTGCGGCATGCTCCCCCAATTACACTTTCGGCAAAGTGGTGAGAAAACTGACGTATACCTTCTTTCCCACCAGAAACCTAGCATTAGAACTTCTTGTTTTTGAAATCTCAATTCAGCCTTCAAATCCAATCATTTCATGCGCGCAGTCCATTTTATGCTTTCTTCACTCTATGACTTGAAATGTCACTAAACATACCTGCATATTGAACGACATCCCCCGCATCATTCTTTATCGAACTTATGGTCAGCCATTGCAGATATTGCTGCCCATCCTTTCGGCTATTCCAGATTTCACCCTGCCAAAATCCATTTATCTCAATGGATTCCCACAAATCCTCATAAAAAGTTCGAGACTGTTTACCCGACTTAAGTATACTAGGGTTCTTACCAATTACTTCATTTTCCTGATAACCCGTAATACTGCAAAACGACGGGTTTACTGAAATGATCTTACCGGTGGTATCGGTAATTAGAATCCCTTCTATTGTATGATCGATCACTTCTTTGGCAAGCCCCATTTTGCCTTGGAAATACATCCAAACAACTAAAATCAAACTTGCAAGGGCAACTTCTGACAACGCCATGAACCCGATTGCATAATGTCCTGTGATATTGAATAACAAGGATAAAATTAATGGCGGAAAAAACCCTCCCAAACCGCCCATAGCGGAAACGATCCCATTCACAATACCAGCCTGCTTTTGGAAATACATCGGCACCAGTTTAAAAATAACACCATTTCCCATTCCGGCACATAGGGCAATACTCAAACAGCCAATAGTGTACCAGCCAATTGATGGAGCAAAGGATAGGATCATCGCTGAAACTGTATACACTCCAAAAACGAACATGAGCAGAATGAGAGAATGAAAACGATCTGCAAGCCATCCGCCAATTGGTCTCATAAGGGTAGCAAGTACAATAAAGCCCGCTGTCCTTAAACCGGCATCAACCTTATCCAATCCAAAGTTAGCTACAAGAAAATTTGGCAGATAGATAGTAAATGCAACAAAAGAACCGAATGTTATAAAGTAAAATAAACTTAGCAGCCATAGTTTTTCATTTTTGTAGACACTCTTCACTTGTTCTAATAGCGGTGTTTTTACTTTCAGCTCTTTTTTATCCCCTAACAGAAAGTTACCTGCGATAAAGACCCCCAAAATCACAAGGTAAAGCTGTACAGTTGTTGACCAGCCAAAATTCTCAGCTACAACGGGTGCTGCAAAAGCCGATACTGCCGTACCAAGGTTTCCAGCACCGTAAATTCCGTTTATAAAACCATGACGTTCCTTTGGATAATACTTAGGTAAAGAGGTTACACCAACTGAGAATACGGCTCCTCCAATACCAAGGAAAAGTCCTCCAATCAACAAATCGACAAGGGAATCGGCAATGCTGATATAATAAACAGGGAACAATAGTAACATAAAGCTAATCAGGAAAATTTTCCTGGCTCCGAACTGATTGGCGTAAAAGCCAAGGGGGATACGAAGTACAGATCCCAAAATGACCGGAACGGCTGTCACCAGGGCAAGCTGACTCTCCGGTATAGCAATATCTTCTTTAATAAAGGGCATCAGGGAAGAAATTAATACCCATACCATAAATCCGACTACTAAGTTTAAAGTCTGTAATGGAAGCTGTATTTTCTTAATCATTCTGATCACTCTCTCTTCTAATTACATATTGTAAACCCGTGTTTGCGTCAAAAGCTGACCACTCATTTTTGTTTCGTACCATATTGCATGTCAGGGGAACAGCGAAAAAATTCAGGTGATCAAAATAAATGCGTAGATGGGTCATGTCAGGACAAATCTCCACCTTATCTATCGTTTTAGTAACAAAAAGCGCTTTATCCTGCCCATCATCATCCAAGATTGCCACTCTGGCTTTTTCCGAGACTAATGATTGTAAACCTTCCAAATTAATGTGTTCCACATGTATTGCACCCTCTCTTTGCACTGTATACATTCATTTGAAAACCCTGCAAATATTCCCAGAATGTATCTTCTGCATGATTCTCGATAAATTCAATTGTTTCCACTACAGACTCCCAATTGCTCATTCCCTTTACTTCGGCAACTACAATATCGGCCCCATCTATTGACTTTTCATCTAAATACCAGTTAAGACGGACATCTTTAAAAAGGTCTGAAAGGAGCTTATCGATTTCAGCAGCAAAATTTCCAGATGCTTCTTTTACAAAACAAAAATCAAAGTATGTTTCACTGTTCATTTGATTCACGCCTTTTCGTTTTTCGTTTTTTTATAAGTAAATAACGCTAAGGGAAACACCACTATGTTTAATCCCCCAAACATTAGAACATTTACATAATTTTCATAATAATATTGATGAACCATAAATTGGGTAAATACAATATTCATCATAAAGAAGGCACAAAGCAACGCGACACCGATGTACTTAAACTTCATAACGCTTCACCCTTACAGCGTATACTGCGCCATTTTCAACTTTCACTTGAATTTCAGGCAGGGGCCTCCTTGGCGGTCCAGCAGTTGGAGCACCTGTTTCAACATCAAATTTCCCATGATGGCAAGGACAGATCATTTCACCTTCTTCTTTCACCCAAAACACCGGGCAACGAAGATGTGTGCATGCATTTTGGTATGCTACGTATTTCGTTTCAGACAATCTGATCAAAATGGCATCATCATGATCCCCTGGAAATTTAAACTCCACTGCGTCACCAATTGGAAGTTCGCTTACATTAGTTATTTTTTTGTGAGGATACTCCTTTTCCCCAAGACCCATCAATTCTTTAGCCGCAATCGCTCCCCAAGGAAGGGATGAAATCGCGAATACTCCTGCAGCTCCCACTAGTGTTTTCATGAACCCCCGTCTGTCGAGCTTTCTTTCATTATCCCGTTCAATATTATGGGTGTAATTATCTTCATTAAAGGGGATTTTATTATTTTTATCCGACGGCATATAAATCCCTCCTAAAATAGCTTTTCAATTCCTTGTAAAATACCAGGCAAATTTACCTTAACGTTCGTTTCACTTTCAAGATAAGGCAGGCTACTCACCCATTTTCCATTATCTAGATTAAATTGTTTTTTTCTATTTCCAATTTCCTCATCGGTGAGCCACTGAAGTGTATTGGATGGACAAACACTTGCACACATTGGCGGGATACCTTTTTTTGTCCGGTCAATACATAAATCGCATTTGTACATTAAGTTTTGCTCTATGTCAAATTTTGGTATGCCATATGGACAAGCGATCGTACAGTTTTGGCAGCCAATACATTTTTCAACTAGAGCTGATAAGACGGCCCCTGTCTCATGTATTTGGATTGCCTGGGCAGGACAACTTCTTGCACAGGCCGGATTCACACAATGGAGGCACATAAGAGGCATCGTCTGCCGATTGACCAGAGGGTTTACATCATAAACGTAGTTCCTGTTCCGCTCTTCATGCCCTCCGCATTGTGTACAAGCAGCAAGGCATGACCGGCATCCTATGCAGTTTTCAAGTTCTAAATAGAGCCTCTTTTTCATTTATTACACCTTCTTCATTTCGACTTTTTCCAATTGAGCCGCACAGACCTTAAACTCCGGCATACGGGATATTGGGTCAAGCGCTGCAATCGTTAATAGGTTGATAGATTGCTCGTGCCCAAAGTGGTATGGAACAAATACAGTGTCCTCACGAATTGCTTTTGTAATTTTCACTTTATAGATTGCCTCGCCTCTCCGGGTGTACAGGCGGACCTTATCCTCATGGTCCATATTGTATTTTTTTGCTGTTTCCGGATGTACTTCGACGTATGGCTCCGGACACATATCACGCAGGAACTGGATTCTTCTCGTCTGGTTTCCAGATAAGTAGTGGTAAACGACACGCCCGGTTGTTAAACGAAGTGGATATTTTTCATCTGGCTCCTCAGCAGGGGGACGGTAAGGAAGCGCACAAATTTTCGCTTTGCCGTCTGCGTGATAGAATTTCTTATCCAGGAACATATGGGGCGTTCCCATATCATTTTCATCCTTACAAGGCCAAAATACTCCGTCCTGTTTGTCGATTTTATCCCATGTAGCACCATAATAATCGGCATTTCCTCCTTTACTAGCCAGTCTGAATTCATCAGCTATATCTTTTGCTGTTTTCAAATGGGAAAAGTATTTTCCTCTTCCAAGACGTTCTGCAAGTTCTACTTGTATTTGCCAATCGGGCTTAGATTCACCGATTGGTTCTTGTGCCTTATTTATCTTAATAATTCTTCCTTCAAGGTTTGTAACTGTTCCTTCATCTTCTGACCACGTTACAGATGGCAGGATCACATCCGCAAACTCTGCTGATTCAGAAAGATAGAAATCCGAACACAACATAAAATCAAGATTTTTCATCGCACTTCTGACGAAATTCAGATTCGGCGCAGACACTGCAGGATTAGAACATAGCAGATACAATCCGCGAATCGTTTTTTGTTCCATCAATTCAAACATTTCATATGCAGAAACACCCGGCTGGGGCATTTCTTCCGGAGTGATTTTCCATACTTTACAAACTTCTGCTACCTGTTCAGGGTTTGTAATTTTACGGTATCCTGGCAATAAATCGGCTTTCTGGCCATGCTCCCGTCCCCCCTGCCCGTTTCCTTGACCAGTGAATGTCGCTACACCAGACTTGGGCCGTCCGATTTTACCTGTCACAAGCGCCAAGTTTGTATATCCAGATACATTGTCAACACCCTTATGCTGCTGTTCGATTCCACGGGCAAACATGACAACTGCATTTGGTGATTTCCCATAAATTTCTGCTGCACGAATGATTTTTTTCGGTGCCACACCTGTAAGCTCACTCGTATATTCCGGTGTAAATTCTTTTACAAGTTCTTTTGTTTCTTCAAACCCGTTCGTATGATTATTAATGAAATCTTCGTCAGCATACCCGTTTTGAATTAATAGATTTAAGATTCCATTAGCAAGGGCAAGATCCGTTCCCGGTTTCAAGTCAAGATGAACATCTGCTCTTCTTGCAATAGGAGTTTCACGGGGATCTGCCACGATAATGTATCCTCCTCTTTCTTGTACGTTCCAAACACGGAACATAGAAGTTGGATGGCATTCTGCTGTGTTGCTTCCTGCAATAAATAAGCAATCTGTTTCATGAATATCAGTCCAAGGTAATGTTGAACCTCTATCAACTCCAAAAGAACGAAGGAATCCCCCGGCTGCACTTGACATGCAAAATCGGCCATTATAATCAATGTAGCGAGTTCCAAGAGCCACACGTGCAAATTTCCCTGTTAAATAGCATTTTTCATTTGTCATTGATACCCCGCTGAAAACGGATAATGAATCTTTTCCATATTTAGCTTGAAGTTCCCTGAACTTATTTGCGATTAAATCATACGCCTCATTCCAGCTTGCTTCTCGGAAGCCTTCCTTTGTTCCCTTTAGTGAAGCATCATCCCGAATAAGCGGTTTTAAAATACGATCTTCATGATTCGTCTGCTGGTAAGCTGTAACCCCTTTTGGACACATTTTCCCAACGGTTACAGGCCAATCATAACGGGGTTCAACCCCAATGATTTTATTCGTCGCTACATTTACCCTTAAATTCATTCCGCATTGCATTCCGCAATAAGCACAATGGGTTTTGACCAATGTTTCATTCGGGTGCATCACATTACTTTCTGTTTTAAAAAACTTATCCTTTTGCATCCTGGTTTGCCTCCTTAACTTTTACTTCATGGATGGGGAACCCGGAAAATTGGGCAATCCTGTATTTTCTTCGACAAGGAAGGCACATTTCAGCGAGATGGTGGCCTTCTTTCGCTTGGAATTCTATATCATTCCTGCCGAGAACCTCAATGACATCTTTTGATTGTTCTGTTGAAACAAACTCATTACCGCATACTTTGCATCCTTTCATGGATTGTTCCGCATAATGCTCTCTGTAATTTCTTGCGAATACACTCATTGGGCGAAAAGGTATGTGCGCAAGTTTTCCGAACGGAAGATAAATCAATGTAATGATGACTGACCATTGGTGTATCAGGGACATGGCTGGCTGTCCTGCACCATGCATAAAAATGTTCATGAAGGTTAGTGCCAGTCCTGTAACGCTGACCAATAACAGCATAAATAATGGAAGGAAGTCATACATGAATTGTTGTTCTGCCCTTGCCTGCATATTTTTCAAACGGCGATAAAGGGCCATGCATACACCGGAAATGACCATCACTGCTGTAATGTTCAGTGCGTTATATGATAACGTCGCTATAAGCCCATCAGCTGGTACTGTCATTACCTGGATCCCCATGGCGATGATGTTGTAGTAACCGTTCTCGTCCATTGTGAAGTACATCCATCCAAATACTAGAGGAAAAGTCACGAAGCAGGAGAGAATGCAGCCCCAGCCCATTAGAACGTGCTGAGTCCATCGGTAAATTCCCCTGTTCCAGATGAAATTGTATGTTGCTAAATGTTCAACTGTTGTTTTGGGCGTTGATCTTCTTAAGAGAATTTTAATTCCTTTTTTTATAAAAACCTTTGTTGGCGGCCTTTCCCCCCAAGCGATAAATCTGTAAAAGAAACCCCCAATAAAAATAAACGTCCCCACCATATAGCCATAAAGGTTTAAATCCACGTGTGTAAACATTCTCGTACCAATAAACGATAAGAATACAAGTCCGCAAACTGCTAGAAACATAGACTTGGCAAAATGTGATGCAAAAGCATCATCAATCGATTTTCCTGTTTTTTGATTTACGGCGACTTTTGCCTGCATTATTATTCCTCCTCATTACAAACAATTACCATACCCTTATTGTAAGATCTTGCCTGATTGTTCGATATCGGGGAACTTCCCCATCCTATTGGAAAAATCCCCTTAACCTTTGAAAATAAACAGAAATTCAGACGTCAGAATGGTGATTAGTTCGAATTTCCATCATTCCGATTTCATAACTTCTTATTTGGGATTGGGGTAATAAATGTAAATAAGTACGTATGAGGATGTTGGGTTTCAAGATTTTTTGGAGAAAAAATGCATTTCAACGTCTCCTCTCTTTCGAAATTGCAAACCGGTTTTGGAAGACATTATTGGACATAGTGGAAGAAAGGAAGCGTCTTTATTATGGACTTCGTTTAATGAAATAAAAAAAGAAAGCACTCTTTAAGAGTACTTTCTCCAGTTTGTAGACAAAAGGTCAACGATAATCCATATGTGTTTCAGCTTCTTCAATCGTTTTACACATAGAACGAATATCGAAGGTATAATGATTGAAAAATAACAGGATCAATAATTGGGCGTCCTACCTCTGCATACATATCTTTCACCAAGTCATAAATGAAAGTGAAGTCAAGGAAGCCTCAATTTTACCAACCAAATGGTTCGGTGGCACCAGTTGATCTAAAGTAATCATTTTAAGTTGATCTCGCTGAATAGAATCATGTTTAGAAAGCATCCTGATCACCTCAAGTTTTTATAGATCTATTTTAAAACAAAAACGACTCTAAGCAAAAGTGTTCTATCTAAAAGTTAAAACAAAGTTGATTGGAACGGAAGGTACGAGACTCCTGCGGGAAAAGCGTGTCCAGGGGAGACCCCGCAGGCGAAAGCAGAGGAGGCTCCCGGACCGCCCGCGGAAAGCGAGTGCCTGGAGTGGAAATCAACGTCCAAATTGTACAAGCTATAAAAAAATGTAGACAAACTCGACTTTCACCGAGTTTGTCTATAGTCTGAAGAAAGCACTCTTTAAGAGTACTTTCTCATCTTTTGCGATAATTGCAGAAGCATTATATATCCAGCCATTTTTTCAAGGCCAATGAAATTGAAATTTGCAATTCCTTCAATTGCCGTTCTTTTTGAAGGAACAGCCGTTCAGCCTCCTTTAAATTCACCCGTGAGAACTGAATCGATTCCCCTGGTTTAACCTGAGCGATAATTGGTAAATCCGCCGTAATAACCTGAGCTATCTTAGGATATCCGCCCGTTGTTTGGCTATCTGAAAGGAGGATGATCGGATTTCCATCTGGAGGAACCTGAACGGACCCATTTGTAACCGCTTCGGATAATAACTCCCCATTATTCTTTAATTTCAGTGCAGGGCCCGATATTCTATATCCCATGCGGTCGGATTGATTGGAAACTTTAAATAACCTCTCTACAAAACTATCTTTACTTGAGTCTGTGAAATATTCATATTGGCTTCCATCGATGAAACGGATGAGAGGTTTTCCTCCTGGCATGAACTCCTTCTCATTGACAAACCACTTTGGGAAGTAAAATGAACCTTTGAACGTTCGATCACCAAGATTTTTCGAAGGTTCATTCAACTCCAAGACATCGTCAGCCTTTAGTGCCCTCCCCAAATAGCCGCCAATCCCAGCCCTTAGATATGTGCTTTTACTCTCCATAACTTCAGGAATAGCAAAGCCTCCCGCTACAGTTAAGTACGCCCTGCATCCTGATTTACACCCTTCAAATCGAAGAATCGATCCATTTTTCACAAGAATGGGCTTCCACATCGGTACCACCTTATTATCAAGTGTAGGTGATAAATTTCCACCTGTTATCGAAATCAGGCAATTTTTCTCTACTTTAATGGTCGGACCCATTAATGTAATTTCCAAGGCCGCTTCTCCTTCTTCATTACCAACCAACATATTGGCAATTCGTAAAGAATGTGCATCCATCGCCCCGCTTACAATCACCCCATGTTGCTTGAATCCTTTTCTTCCAAGATCCTGTATACTGGTCAATAATCCCGGTTTGATTACGCGCAGGCTCACTGTACCCCCTCCTTAAGAATCATTTCTTTATATTCTTGATCCGTAATCGGATGGAACTTCACAATGTCCCCTGCTTGTAATAGACTTGGAGGATTTACATTTGGTAAAAATAGTTTGGTTGGCGTTTGTCCGATCAATTGCCATCCACCAGGCGTTGATATGGGATATACTCCCGTTTGCATACCGGCAATCCCTACTGCCCCTGCCGGAATGGTCATTCGGGGAGAGGAACGCCTAGGTGTCGCGATGTTCTCTGAAAGTCCGCCAAGAAACGGGAAACCCGGTGCGAACCCGATCATATAAGCCAAATATTCACCGGTTGAATGAATATGAATGACTTCATCAGTAGTCAAATCATTATAGCGGGCGACATATTCCAAATCGGGTCCATATTCATACCCATAGCACACGGGAATAGTAACCGTTCGATGTATCAGTTTCTTATCTTCTTTTAAATCCTGTAATTTCATTTCCAAGATGGAACGGACCACTTCAAAGGGAGATATGGTTTCATTACCATTGCTTTTATTTTGTTCCTTATAAATAACGAGTGGATCATAAAAAACCGTCAAATTGGTATAAGCCGGTACACATTCTATAAACCCTACAAAAGGTTCATTTTCCAGCAAATCCTTTAACAATTTTATTTTTTTGTGAACGCTGTATTCCATTCCATTCCCGAATGTTATCACGATTGCGGAATCGCCTAATGGAGAAAGTGTACATGCAGTTTTTTTCAAAAGCTTTTCCGGCATAGGAATCATCTCTTTCTGTCAGTTATAAAACTCCTAATTTTTCATCACGAATGTCCGTTATGAACATATGTCCAGGTGCATGCGTGATCATGATCTCCGGTTTAGTTTCCATAGCAATGGATTGAGGTGTTACACCACATGCCCAAAATACCGGGACTTCCCCTTCACGAATCGTTACTGGATCACCAAAATCCGGATGCTGAATGCTGGAAACACCGATCGCTTCAGGGTCGCCAATATGGATTGGAGCGCCATGAACGGCCGGAAACCGCGATGTCACTTGAGCTGCCCTCACCACATCCTTTTGTGGAATCGGCCTCATGCTAGCCACCATTTTCCCATGAAAAATCCCTGCTTCAATACAAGGGATATTGGTTTTATACATGGGTACATTGCATCCCTCTTCAATATGACGAATCGATATATCATTATTTAATAGGGCGTGTTCGAATGTAAAGCTGCACCCAATTAAAAATCCAACCATATCGTCTTCCCAGTAGTTTGAGATATCCGTTACTTCTTCCACTAATTCTCCATATTTATATACCCTATATTTCGGAATATCGGTGCGGATATCCCCAGACTTTGCTGCAAATGCGGGAATGGGTGAACCAATTTCCGTAACATCCAGCAATGGACAGGATTTAGGGTTACGCTGACAGAATAATAAGAAATCAAAAGCATGCTCTTTTTTTAAGATGGCTAGGTTCGCTTGTGCATAACCGTTAGCCATGCCAGCAGTAGGCTTTATCAATTCGTTGTTTCGAATCATTGAACGCAATTCAGCCGGGGTAGCTAGAGAAAGGTCGATCATTAGTATTCATCTCCTATTATGAAGTGGAAGAAAGTGACAAACTGGCACGCCACTTCCACCTTTATTTATTGGATTTTCATTCATTGATCATTAAAAAAGTGCTGGCAGTTGTTTCATTAATGTATATACGCCCATCAACGCCATGATGACTACCACGAATACACCGGAAATCGTTAACCATAAAGGATGCTTATAATCACCCACGATATTTTTCTTATATGCGGCAATAAGCAATGTTCCAAGAGCAATTGGTAAGATGAGTCCATTAATGGCACCAACTATAAGCAATACTTTAACCGGTTGACCAATCAATAGAAAGCAAATGGTCGATACGGCTATAAAGCCAATGATTATCCAGTTTGCCTTATTATTTATCTTTTCGCTGAAGGTTCTGACAAATGAAACCGAAGTATATGCCGCTCCAACAACGGACGTGATCGCTGCAGCCCACATGACGACACCAAAGATTTTATATCCTATATCACCGGCAGCGAGCTGAAAAACGGATGCTGCAGGGTTATCCGGATCAATTTGTAAACCTTTCGATACAACACCAAGTACTGCTAAAAATAACGCAACACGCATGACTGTCGTGATCAATATCCCCATTACCGAGCTCTTCGTGACCTGTGGTAATGAGTCAACGCCCTTCACGCCTGCATCCAATAGACGATGGCCTCCCGCAAAAGTAATGTAGCCGCCAACTGATCCGCCCACTAATGTAACGATGGCGATAATATCGATTTTATCAGGGACAAAGGTCTTCACTACCGCTTCCCCTACAGGAGGAGAGGTTGTCCAAGCAACGTAAATCATCAAACAAATCATGAAAAATCCAGCGATTTGCGTAAAACGGTCCATCGCTTTTCCTGCTTCTTTCACTACAAAAATCAGTACGGCGATGACTGCGCTTATTGCCGCCCCCGTAGTTGGGGATATTCCCGTCATCGCATTTAGACCTAATCCGGCTCCTGCGATATTTCCAATATTAAATGCCAGCCCGCCCATGACGATCAGTGCTGCCAGTACATAACCCAGCCCAGGAAGGACCATGTTTGCAATCTCTTGACCCCGCTTTTCGGATACAGCAATAATCCGCCATACATTAGTTTGGGCAAATATATCAAGAATGACCGAAATAAGGATAACGAAACCGAAACTTGCCGCAAGACTTTGGGTATAAACGGTCGTTTGCATTAAAAAACCTGGTCCTATTGCCGATGTTGCCATTAGGAATGCTGCACCTAACAATAAAGTGCGGTTCGTTTTTGGCTTAGTCAAATTCTTTTTCTGTGCTGTTGTATTTTTGATTGGCTCCAATGGAATCTGCCTCCTGATTGTTTAGTTTTTTTCAAGAAAAGGACTTGACTGTTATTTCAGATAATTGTAAAGATTCCCTAACATGCCGTGCAAAGGATAAAGCATGTGCCCCGTCCCCGTGAATACAAATGGTATCTGCTTTTAAAGCCACATCTGAGCCTTGCCGGGACAGTACCTTCCCTTCCTTCACCATGCGAATGACTTGGGCAACTGCAACATCATCGTTTTCAATCAGTGCGTCCTTTTCCAATCGGGAAGTCAATGAACCATCATGTTGGTAGGTGCGATCGGCAAATACTTCACTCCCTGTTTGCAATCCGATAGCCTGTCCGGCTCGTATTAATTCACTGCCCGACAAACCAAATAAGATAAGCTCGGGATTCACTTTATAAACCGCTTCGGCAATGGCCATGGATAACTCTTTGTTCTTTGCGGCCATATTGTACAAAGCCCCATGCGGTTTCACATGCTGCATACTTCCGCCTTCGGATTGCAGGAAGCCATTTAATGCTCCAATTTGATAGACGACAATATCATAAGCTTCCTGTGGAGAAATATTCATATTGCGTCTGCCAAATCCTATTAAATCCTGTAAACCTGGGTGGGCTCCGATTTTGACTTCTTTCCCTAAAGCAAGCTGAACCGTTTTTCTCATGACTGTCGGATCACCAGCGTGGAATCCACAAGCTACATTAACAGATGTTACATAATCTAAAATCTCTTGATCATTACCCATCCGGTAAGCGCCAAAACTTTCTCCTAAATCACAATTCAAATCAACCTTGTTCATACTACCCTCTCCTTTAATAACGGAAATTTTAGTAAACCATAAAAATATGTAATTACTCTTTCAATCATTCAAATGCTTATGTTCCGAAATTCGGAACCTTAGTTTCATATTTCGGAATATTCTCATTCTAGCATATTTTAATTATTTCGACAATATTTTGTTAGAAAACCTAACATTACAGTTTGATACAAAAAAGCCGTTGTTTCCTTTGAAAGGAAGCAACGGCCATGATTACAGTTTTTAAGTTTGGAGTTAATTCAAAATCGGTTAATCGAAAACAATGAAATATCTTCCTTGGTCGTACCGGAGATAATCAAGTCACTCAAAATTTCTCCCATGACACTGCTGAACTTAAAACCGTGTCCAGAGAAACCTGCCGCTATAGCAATATGTGGATAATAAGGATGTTTATCCACTATAAAATGCTCATCAGGGGTCATGGTATAGATGCAAGTTTTCCCATATTTCATTTTTTGATCAGCAGGCATAAATTGCCCTAAAAACCTCATCAAATCTCCCTCATCCTCATCCAATTCACCAAAACCCTTGATACAGCCATCAGGATTGATCCGCTGTCCTCCATCATGTCTCCCTATTTTCAGTCCAGAACCATTTATACTAGGAAAGCCATAGTATGTACCAAGTGAAGTATCAAAAGTAAAAGCCGGAAAATCATTATGATTATATAATTTTTCATTTGCATGAAACCAGGCAAATGTTTTTCTGATGGGTTCCAGCGGGAGATTCAAATCTAACATCGCCAATATTTTCGGTGCCCACGCCCCAACTGCAACCACTAAAGATTCCGAGTGGAATGTCTGTTCATCCGTTATAACCGTGACCCCGTTACTATGAGCAACTATATTCCTTACTTCACTGTTTACAATGATGTCGGCACCATGGGATTTCGCAAGTTGTTGATACGCCCTTAAGCACTCTTCACTTTTCAACACGCCCGAAGTCGATTCATAGCACCCAATGTAGTCTTCCGGCAGTGTTATTCCTGGCCACCTATCATGAATTTCATGGTAATCCAATATTTTCATAGGTAAACCATATTCCTTTGATCCTGCTTTCACTTGTTTAATGAAAGTGGAATTTTGGCTTCCAACATTCAGGACCCCCGTTGGAAGAAATAATGGTTGACCCGAAATTCTTTCCAATTCACCCCAAAGCTTTTGTGATTTTAGTGCCAAAGAAACATACTCCCTGCCTTCACCATAAGCATGCCTAATTATTCTTGTTTCCCCGTGATGGCTCCCCTTATTATGAGGAGGAGCAAAGGAATCCAATAATAATACTTTTTGTCCTTTTTTTGATAGATAATAACCTGAAGACATTCCCATGGATCCAGCTCCAATTACAATTACATCATAATGCATCTTTCATCCCTCCTTCTTTAAATATGGTCCTTCATTTTAAAAAAAGGAAGCCATTTTACCTTATAAAATAAAGTAAAACAGCTTCAACATGGTTTTAGAACTCTATTTCCCCAATCGCCCTTTCAACGAGCTTCACTATTTCCCCTTCATGAATTTGCCTATAAATCGCTTCAATGTCAGGATGAAAAAAGCGATCTTCTTCAACCATCGGGACTTCGCTCCGAACTAAATGATATACCTCCTCCGTAACCGGTGACGGTTTCAAAGGTAGATGAAAATCCATTGCTTGTGTTGCCGTCATCAGTTCAATGGCTAAAATATATTCAAGTTTCTTCGAAATCCGATATGCTTTCCTCGAAGCAAAATAGGCAAAACTTATCACGTCTTCTTGATTTGCACATGTAGGGATATTATCTATTGTCGCTGGATGCGAGAGCACCCTGATTTCATTTAATAGCCCGGCAGCTGTATATTGCGGAATCATGTAGCCACTATTTAAACCAGGATTAACCACTAAGAAATTAGGTAATGCACTAAGGTGATGGTTTACAAGGCGATCTATTCTGCGTTCTGTTATTTTTGCTAAGTTTGCTAACGCTATGGATATCGCATCCGCATAAATCCCAACAAATGAACCATCAAAATTCCCAGCCATCAGGCCAATTCCATCTTCCTCTTCAGGAAAAATCAGAGGATTGTCACTTACAGAGTTCATTTCATTCTCGATTGATACAGCAGCATCTTTCAATACTCTTTTTATGGCTCCATGGACTTGTGGAATGCATCGTAAGCTAAGTGCATCTTGTAATCTATGTTCCTTGTATGTATCAATGATTTGGCTGCCTTCAAGAATCCTTGATACATTTCTGGCTGTCTTAGCCTGTTCCTCATGTTTTTTCAATGAGTGGGGACGGGGATCAAATGCTTTTATAGTACCTTTCAGCACTTCTAAGGACATCGCTCCCGTAATGTCAGCGGTTTTCGCCGCCTGCATGCTATTGTATAAAGCCAGGACAGCCATCGCGGTGACGGAAGTAGTCCCGCTTGTAAGTGCCAATCCTTCTTTAGCACCCAACGTAACAGGTGCTAATCCCGCTTTCCCTAAAGCTTCCATGCCAGGTATGAGCTCATCTTCATACCATGCCTTCCCCTCTCCCATCACCACTAAGGCCATGTGAGCTTCAGGAGAAAGATACCCCACTGACCCATCACCTGGAACAAACGGAATGATATCGTGATTTAATAGTGAAGCAATAAGATTTAATACCTGTAAACGAACTCCTGAATACCCTTGGCCTAAATTTACTAGGATCATCAATTGAATGGCCCTTACGACTTCTTTTTCAAGAGTTTCCCCAACAGAAACGGCATGTGAACGAACAATATTCCGTTGAAGGGTTTCTGCGTCCTTTGGAGAAATCACCTCGGTCATATTACTGCCAAAACCCGTAGTTACACCATAAATCAATCGATTTTCATCTAAAAACTTGTCTATTAAGCTACGTGATTTATTCACCCTATCACAATATGTTTGTGTAAAGGAAACCATCGCCCCATATCTTGCAACCGCAATTACCTCTTGGATTGAGATGGCGTCATCCCCTAGTACAACCTCTTTAATATCCATAGGATGTAAACAATCGGCAGTTGTCATCCTTATACATCTCCTCTCTTATGACTCATCAAAGAAGGAGAAAAAAGTTTTGGTCCTTCTCATTTATTTACTGGAAGTTATCTTATGTTATTTTTTCATTTTTTGTAAAGGGAATAGCGGTTCCTTTCGGAGAATTCTCCGTTTCTAGCAATGGGTCACTTGCTTCATGTAATGAAAGATTCTTCGTTTCAGGTGCCCAGGCGATCGATACGATCAAGCCCACCAGTAGAATGGCTGCCATTCCTGCCATTGAGGCACTTAATCCGAATGAACTTAAAGAAACAGGCAGCAGAAATGTTCCAATTGCAGAACCAATCCGACTAATTGCCGTAACCATACCTATTCCCGAGCCACGGATTTCAGTTGGAAAAAGCTCTGCTGGGTATACTAATGTAAGGTTCGATGCTGCTGACATGAAAAAAGTAAAGATCAAGAAGGCTACCAACATTAAGAATTGAGAACCATTGTGTAAGATGCTGAGTGAAAACAATGAAACAGTAAGGATCGTGAAAGCCCCGATGGTAAATCCTCTACGAGAAAATTTTGCAAGCAGCCAAAGACCAATAATTGCCCCAACAAGCAAGAATAGATTTAACATGGTATCGGCAAAAAAGTTCTGTTCAAAACCCATTGTACTAAGTATGGAAGGCAGGAAAGTGTAAATGGCAAAGTAGGGAATAACAAGAGTCAATTTGAATATTCCACCAAAAGCCAACCGCTTACGAAGCCTTTTACTGAAAAGCCCACGAAACCCCAGAGTCTTTTGGTTTTCTGTACCAGTCGTCGTTTCTCCCATTTCAACGTTCGCTCCAAGGTGTTTTTTTACAATCTGGCGAGCTTCTTCGACACGCCCCATGCTGACAAGCCACCTTGGTGATTCAGGCGTCCCTATTCTTAAGATCAAAACCACAATTGCCGGAATGGCAGCGCTGACAAGCATCCAACGCCATGAATCTGAACCAATCTGGCCCAAGTAATGACCAACAAAGTTTGATGCAACATAACCAAGCGTCCACACTACGTTTATAGACGCGAGGAGCGAGGAGCGGTACTTTTTGGGAGAAAACTCGGCAAGCAAGGTCGTACCTACAGCGTAATCCCCTCCAAGTCCAAAACCAATCAGCAACCGTAAAATAAAAAGCTCTTCCGGGCTGCTAACAAAAAATTGTAAAATAGTAGCTACCGTGATGAGTAAAAAGTTTACGAGAAAGATTTTCTGTCTTCCTACACGGTCAGAAAGTCTTCCAAGTATTAAAGATCCCGCAAACAGACCGATTAAAGCAGAGCTGCCGATCAGCCCTGTCCACAATGAATTCATATTCATCTGAGGCCCGAATACTGTCAGGGCCATCGCAATGATTCCTAGAGAGTAGCCATCACAAAAGCTGGAACCGAATGTAAGTCCTGAAATTCGAAAATGAAACCTATTAAATGGGGCATCGTCAATCGTGAATTTTTGTTCGTTCAAAGAATCCCCTCCATATTTTGATTTATCAGATATATTGATTCAAAAAAAAACACTAGAACTGTAACACTCCGTGAGTGGCGCTGAAATTGAATGGAACGAATAAGCTTAATACTATAAAAAAATTGAGCAAAGAATATTATGAAATATACTCTTTTTATAAACTATATCAAATCATTCTACCTTTTAATTTCTATTTTATATATGAAAATATAGTTTAAGTTTCAATCAATTGTTTATCATTGAAATAAATGACTTCACTAAGGATTTTACAGCCTTCCATTACCTCAAATCTTTCCCTTGCTTCCTTTTCTGTGCTAAACTCAAACATTTTTATGCCTTTTTTCGAATGGATAGTGATTATCCACATAAAATTCCCTCCACATGGAAGATTCATTTCCACGAACTCCTTAAAATCCTTTCATTAAATCTCACTGTAAAGTGGTAAAGTGTTTAATGCTGAAAATGCGTAGGATGATAAATTTCATCCTACTATTCAGCACCATTACATTTGTTAATACTTCCAAAAGCCCATTCCATCCCCTGAATTTTTCAGCGGATGGAATGGGTAGACATTGATTGAGAATACTGATTTTTAAAGGCCCGTAAGGCTTTTGGAATCAGACTTCACTTTATCATTCACAACTTGAACACCGTTTTTCCATACTGTCTTAACATGGTTAACCCCAAATAAATATTGCAACTCCTGATAGTTTTCAACATTCCATAAAACGACATCCGCTTGTTTTCCCACTTCAAGTGAACCTATCTTTTCCTGTCTGTTGATTGCACAAGCAGCATTGTATGTTGCCGCGGTAAGCGCTTCAGCAGGGGTCAGCCGCATCGAGATGCATGCCAGGTTCATGACAAGCGGCATGGAAGTCGTCGGCGAGGATCCGGGATTGCAATCGGTCGAAATGGCAACAGCTACACCTTCATCAACCATTCGCCGTCCTGGGGCAGCATCTTCCCTTAAATACAAAGCTGTGGCTGGAAGCAAGCAGGCAATGGTTCCTGACTTAGCCATGGATTGAATTCCCTCTTCGGAGGCCTTTAATAAATGCTCGGCTGATATAGCCCCGATTTTAGCAGCTAGTTCGGCTCCCCCGTAAGGCTCAATTTCATCAGCATGAATTTTAGGGATCAAGCCGTACTTTTTCCCCGCCTTTAATATCCGCTCTGATTGTTCAGGGGTAAAAACCCCTTTTTCACAAAACACATCATTGAATTCAGCAAGCTTTTCTTCAGCGACGATTGGAAGCATATCATTAATCAGATGATCGACAAATTCATCCTCACGGCCTTTATAATCCTTTGGAACCGCATGGGCTCCCATGAAGGTAGGAACTAGATCAATCGGATGCTCTTCCTGTAACTTCTTCATCACCCGCAACTGCTTCAATTCGGTTTCCAAATTCATTCCATAGCCGCTTTTACCTTCTACTGTAGTCACACCATGAGCGAGAAACGAATCAAGGCGTCGTATGGTTTGTTCCATCAACTCTTCTTCACTTGCTTCCCTTGTCATGCGGGTGGTTGCATGAATGCCCCCTCCCCCGTTCATGATGTCCATATATGTTGCACCTTCCAGACGCATTTCGAATTCACGCTCACGACTTCCCCCATATACAACATGTGTATGGGGATCGACAAGCCCTGGTGTCACCAAATGGCCAGTAGCATCGAAAACTTCAGCTTCATGCATTCTATCAGCATAGAGTTTTTCCAATTCCTTGGTTGTCCCGACAGCTTGGATCAACCCTGACTCCATCCATATACTTCCATCCTCTATCAAACCAAGCTCCGACATTCCCTCTTTGGAACGCGGCCCTTTCCTTTCAGAGGTAAGGGTAGCAAGTTGAGTGGCATGTTTTATCCAAATTGGCTTTGTCATTTTTTATCAATTCCTTTACCAAGCATCGGGATATTAATACCTCTTTCACGGGCTGTTTCCTCTGCAAGTTCATATCCTGCATCAACATGGCGTACAACGCCCATCCCAGGGTCCGTTGTCAGCACTCGCTCAATCCTGGCTGCTGCTTCTTCGGTTCCGTCTGCCACAATTACCACGCCAGCATGCATGGAGTATCCCATTCCTACGCCACCGCCATGATGTACGGATACCCAGGTTGCACCGCCCACTGCGTTCACCATTGCATTTAAGATCGGCCAGTCAGCCACTACATCCGAACCATCCTTCATGGCTTCCGTTTCACGATTCGGCGAAGCGACAGATCCTGAATCCAAATGGTCACGTCCAATCACGATCGGAGCCTTCAATTCACCGCTTGCAACCATATCATTAAGGATTTTACCAAAACGGGCACGCTCCCCATAACCAAGCCAGCAAATACGGGAAGGAAGACCTTGGAACTGGATTTTGTCTTGAGCCATTCTAATCCAGTTACATAAATGCTCATTATCAGCGAATTCACGTAAAATGGCTTGGTCTGTTTTATAAATATCTTCTGGATCACCAGATAAAGCGACCCAACGGAATGGACCTTTTCCTTCACAAAATTGTGGACGGATATATGCTGGAACGAAGCCAGGGAAGTCAAAAGCATTTTCTACGCCTTCATCTTTCGCAACTTGACGGATATTATTGCCATAATCAAATGTCACGGCTCCTTTTTCCATCATTTCAAGCATCGCGCTTACATGTTTGGCCATTGAAGCTTTAGAGAGTTTAATATACTCTTCTGGATTGGCATTCCTTAATTCTGCCGCTTCCCCCATTGACATACCTGAAGGTGTATATCCATTAAGAGGATCATGGGCGGAAGTCTGATCCGTCAAGACATCCGGAATGAAGTTCCTTGCAATCATTTCTGGAAGAATATCTGAAGCATTCCCAATCAAACCAATCGATAATGCTTTTCCTGCAAGTTTAGCTTCTTTGGCTAAACGAATGGCTTCATCCAAAGAATCCGTTTTCACATCGGTATAACGAGTCTCGATTCTCCGGTCAATTCTTGTTTCATCAACATCAATTCCGATACAGACCCCGCCGTTCATCGTAACTGCCAGTGGCTGTGCCCCACCCATGCCGCCTAGACCAGCCGTAAGAGTGATAGTGCCTTTCAACGAGTTATTGAAATGTTGTTTTGCTAGCTCGGCAAATGTCTCGTATGTACCCTGTACGATGCCTTGAGAGCCAATATATATCCAGCTCCCTGCTGTCATTTGCCCATACATCATCAATCCCTTTTTATCAAGTTCATGGAATGTTTCCCAGTTCGCATACGCCGGGACGATATTTGAATTGGCAATCAGGACACGGGGTGCATCCGTATGCGTTTTAAAAATTGCTACCGGTTTCCCTGATTGGACAAGTAAAGTTTCATCTTCTTCAAGCTCTTTTAGTGATTTGACGATTGCATCAAAACATTCCCAGTTACGTGCTGCTTTCCCAATCCCTCCGTATACCACCAAATCCTCAGGACGTTCGGCGACTTCAGGATCCAAATTATTCATCAGCATTCTAAGCACTGCCTCTTGTTGCCAACCTTTCGTATTCAAATCAGTGCCTCTATAGCGTATAACCTTATTTGTAATCGTATTCATTTCTCATTTCCCCCTTGTTTTTGTTATATTTTCATTCTATAAGAAAAATTCAGAATAATTCATTATAATTTAATGATAATTTTATAATCTGTTTCATTCTTTTGTAGTTAACTTTATTTTTTTATGAATAATTCCATCAATTACATTGTTATGAAATAAATAAAAAAGGACGATTCATTTATTGAATCGTCCTTTTTTATAAGCCAGACCGATATGCTGATGGTGTACAGGCTTCAAGCAATTTGAATTTGGCATTGAAATAGGTTTGATGTGAATAGCCGGCCAATTGTGAGATTTCCTCCAATGATAAATCCGTTTCCTTTAATAAACGTTTAGCTTCCCTAATTCGAACTTGGTGCAGCGTATTTCGAAAAGACTCGCCGGATTCAGCCGCAAATCGACGGCTGAGTGTACTTTTATTGATTCGCAGAGTATCTGCACAACTCGCTAGATTCCACTGGGCGTCCCAATAGTTGGACTCGATCAGCTCCCTTGCCTTTTCGCTGATTGTGCGTGCCCCTTCCTGTAATTGTCCATGATCCTGCATAAGCATATGGGTGGTGAACGCATGCAGCTCTTTCACTATTTGATGTATGACAGGTTTATGTACAATTTGCTGAAATACATCATAGTATATGGCTTCCAGGGAAGCATTTTGCAAGTTGTATGATTTCATATGCCTGCGAATCTGTGCAAGTACGCTTGTAAGTCGGATACGAACGATTTCCGGGTCGGGGTATGGTCGTTCGAAGGTAAGGAATTCACGTTCAATCCAGTTCCTGATAGCCTTCGCATCCCGTCGTTCGAGCATTTCTATCCATAGTCTTTGTTCAAGAGGAGTGAGGAATGGATCCATCTCTCGATGCGAAGTCTGTTGACTTTCGGCTAAGATGATATCATATCCATCGAAAAAGATTTGTCTCGTAAATTCACGAGTTTGCTGATACATCCTTTTTAAAGACTCATCTGAAGTTGCCGCCTTTATTATGATGGCAAGGGGCTCATCCATTCTATCTTTCCAATGGGCAAGGAAGGCCTGATACTCTTCCTTATATATCTCCATTTCCTTTGTTTCCTGGACACATAAAATAAAATCCGATAAAGCGAAGATTTGATTCTTCCCAGTAAAAGAATATCGTTGCAGTTCATCATAAACTAATGGAAGGGTCTTGTTATCAGGTGTCAAGAAAGCGACCATGATTATCCGGCTTTCATGCTTCCGGTCTGTCAAGAAGAAATCTGGATAACCAATATCCAGAGCATTGTCATCATCCATGGTGTTTGACGAGATATGACCTGGACCATTTCTCAATTGAAAACGTAATTGTTGGATATGTTTTACCAAATCTGCCGAAGAAAAAGGACGGAATAAAACATCTTCAGCACGAAAACGTAAGGCTCGATAAGCGGTTTGAAAGATTCGCTCAGATGAAATCCCTAACCATCGAATTCCCCTCCGCTTTAACGAAACACCCATCGCCTCACTTTCATCCGTCCAAATATCCATATCCAAAATAACGAATTCAGGTTGCTGATTGCGTATGCCCTTTTCGAATTCTTCAATCGTTTTCCATAAAATCAGTCTAACTCCCGTTAGGTGGGACTCCACGATCCAACGAATTCCTTGAGCCTCAATCTCATCTTTTGCCACCAAATGAATTTCCACATCATCACCTCATTTCTGCTGTTATTCCACTAATGAATAATATAAAGTCAGCACATGAATAGAAAAGGGATCCCTGATCTTTTCGAAAGCACTTTCATCTCATCTCCATTCTAATCCCGCCGAAAACTACAAACAAGTCTTATTAGGCAGAACCTGCGATTTAGATTAAACTTTGACATTCTCAACTGGTATTTTCACCCCATATATATGTGCTTAAATAAAAAAAGAAACATCGTGGAAACGCTGTGATTTCCAATGATGTTTCTTTTTTTATCATTTTAATCTTCAATACATTTAGAACCTTTATAATCGATTAATATTGACATCAACTTCTTTACCTATGTTTTCATCCGAAGCATTCGTCAATTTTAATGATAATAGGGTGATGACACCTATTATAAGTAATCCAGATAAAATAAACATCCCTTGAGTAAATGCAACAGTTCCGAGAATCATCGGTCCTACAAAACCGCCTAAAGCCGCAAATGAATTGACTATGGCTATTCCAACTGGGGCAGTGGACTCAGTGAAGAAAAATGTCATATAGGCAAAGAAACATCCACTGAACCCGTATAACCCGAAAGATGTAATCGTTAACATAAGCACCATCATAAAAACACTATTTGAAAAGCCGCATCCGATAAATCCGACAATCGCTATCATGAGGCAAACGAGCAAATGTGTTTTATGTTCATTAGTCCGATCTGAATTCCAGCCTACAAACATAACGGCAGGTATACCGACTAAAGATGGAATCATCGCTAACCAGCCTATTTCTAAATTAGTTGTTGCGTTTTCCGATAAAGATTTTATGATGGTTGGCATCCAAAATGACAATCCATAGATAGATGTGTATCCTGCAAAATAAAAAAGGGCCAACTTCCAGATTTTCGAATCTTTCAGCATATCAAGCTTCGTGACTTTATTTATTTTCGAGCTAACTTTTCTTTCCGCATTCAATTCGCACTCTAACCAATCACTTTCTTCCTTTGATAACCATTTAGCGTTAGACGGTCTATTAGTTAAATAGAAAACAACAACAATTCCTATAATAATGGCCGGAATGCCTTCAAGAATGAACATCCATCTCCACCCAGCCATACCGAACCAGGAAATATTGTCAAGAATCCATGTCGACACAGGCGCACCAATCAATCCGCCAATCGGAAGGGCTAAAAGCAAAACCGCTGTTGCCCGTCCTCTTTCGCGGGCCCTGAACCAATAAGTTAAATACAAAATTATACCAGGAAAAAAACCAGCTTCGGCAACACCTAATAAAAAACGGAGAATATATAAATGCATCGTTGTTTGTGCAAAACCTGTTAATATTACCACAAGCCCCCACGAAATCATTATACGGGCAATCCATATCCGAGCTCCCACTTTATGCATGATCATGTTGCTAGGAACTTCAAAAAAGAAATAGCCGATGAAGAAAATACCAGAAAGCAATCCAAAAACTTCAGCGGATAAGGCTAATTCTGCATTCATTTGTAAAGCAGCATAGCCTAAATTGACCCTGTCCAAGTAAGCGATGATATACAAAAGCAGGATAAATGGAAGAATCCGTTTCATCGTCTTACTGATCGTTCGTTTCTCTATTTCACCACTGGAATGATTCAAGATTATTTCCTCCCTTTTCATGCTACTATTTCCCAAAAAAGGTTACCGTACAACTCTTTTCCAGCTTCCGACACTCTGGTTCATTCCTAGCTCTCAATTTATCCTGAAAACCACCACCCTCCATTTACATATACTGAATCCAACAATATTATAAATACAATCCATATACTTAGGGCTAAAGAGGAATAAGCCTTTCTGCAAGACAGTAACCGATTGTATAGGAATCCTTGAAAAACCTCCTATTTAAACTGAATTAACCTTCCCCATACTTGACCCTAATCCTTGTAAACGCTTTCTAAATGCACGAAAACCATTTAAGATAGCGTTGTGATTATTCATGATCTGCGTTAGATTAAATAGACCAGCAATCATTTAACTAGACTGTAGTCTGATATTAAACTATATAGGAATATTCTGTCAATTATCATTTGGAGGTTTTTTATGATTGAACCCAGAAAGAAACAACTTAGGGGAGAAAAGACTCGTGAAAAAATTTTACAAATATCTCTAAAGCTATTTAGCGAAAAAGGTTACGATAAAGTTACCGTTGACGAAATCGTGAAAAAAAGCGGCACATCAAAAGGGTCATTTTACCAACACTTTTCAGCGAAATCGGACATTTTTTTAGTGAGATTCATAGAAGTCGATGATTACTATCGCGAAGTCTTCCGTTCGTTCCCAGTCGATATGGACGCTACCGAGAAATTGTTTATTTTCATTCGCAAATTGATGCGTTTTCTGGAAGTAGAAATGGGCAAAGATTTAATGAAAGTGATTTACAGTTCCGCTTTAGATTCGAAAGAACATACTTACTTTTTAAATTCAAACCGCTCACTCTTCAAAATCATTCGTTCATTAATTGAAGAGGCGAAAGAACAAAACGACATTGGCACTGACCAATCAGTTAACGAAATTTCACAACTTATCATCCAAAGCCTGATGGGAATCATCTATCATTGGGGATTAAACAACTCAGAACAAAGCTTGGAATCACTATCCATACCGCTAACCAAAACAATCATTAATGGGCTTAAAACCAAGAACTAATACATAAATCAAAAGATCGATTTCTAAAAATCTGACATTTAATTCAATATTAACCCCAACCTTACTGAATAGTCAGGGAAACTCCATTAATATATAAGGTTCATACATTTTCTTTATTTCAATTAAGTGTCAAACAAAGTAAACGAGGAGTAGAATGCCAGATATCATGAAACAATTTTTATTTATCACCCTATATGCACTATTATTTGGATTATCGCTGCAGGCTTTTAATTTCAAGCTTGACCACCCTATTGCCAAAGATATAAGCCGTCTGATGCCAGTTAAAATGAAAGGGATAAAGGCAGAAGATAGTGAAGAAGAAATCAAAAAAGTCGTTTTGGATGCCGAAAAAAACGATGATCCCATTTCCATTGCCGGAATGCAGCATAGCCAAGGAGGGCAGACATTATATCCAAACGGGATCCTGCTCGATATGAAAAACTATGATAAAATACTTGATTTGGATGTAAAAGAAAAACGCATCACGGTCCAAAGCGGAGCAACCTGGGCTGCTCTTCAGGAATACATCAACCCATATGGACTTGCACTGCAGGTCAGTCAATCTCAAAACATTTTTACCATTGGCGGTTCTTTGAGCGTTAATGTCCATGGCCGGGATATTCGTCATCATGCCTTGATAGAAACCGTGGAATCTTTTAGATTTCTTGACGCAAAAGGACAAATCCTATCAGTGAGCCGCGAAGAAAATTCGGAGCTCTTCCATACGGTTATTGGCGGGTATGGATTGTTTGGAGTCATACTCGATGTAACACTCCACCTTACCGATGACGAACTTTATAACATTAAAACTAAATCACTTCATTATGATGAATATACGTCGTACTTTAAAAGAGAAGTTCTTCAAAACGATGATGTTAAAATGCATCTTGCAAGAATATCTGTTGCTCCTGGCTCCTATTTGGATGAAATGTATGTAACGGATTATTATAGGGCAAATGACCAAACAAGGCTATCTGACTACAATACTCTCAAACGGGAAACGATCATTGCCGTGCCTAAATTCTTTCTTGGCCTCTCACGTTTTAATGACTGGGGTAAAAAAAGGTTTTGGGAAACTCAAAAAGCCTACACGGCCAATATTGATGGCAACTTGGTTTCGAGGAATAATGTGATGCGGTCGGATTCAGCATTCATGGATTACAGCAACCCCACCAAAACTGAAGTGCTGCAAGAATACTTCGTTCCGATTGATCAATTTGCTGATTATATCGATGACTTAAGAAGAACCTTATCTGATGAGAAAGATTTTAATTTATTAAATATCACAATTCGTTATGTGGAACATAATGATGAATCACTCATGTCCTATGCCAAGGATGATATGTTCGCTTTAGTGATGCTCATCAATCAAGGGACAAATGACGAAAGCAAGGATAATACAGGAAGGGTCATCCGTAACATGATCGATGTGACGCTTGACCATAACGGCAGCTACTATCTGCCCTATTATGGGTATCCAACCAAGACACAATTATTTGAAGCGTATCCGCGTACTGAGGAATTCTTTCGATTAAAGAAGAAATATGATCCTGATAATCGCTTCATGAATCTTTTCTATGAGGAGTATCATCCATGAATTATAAACGTTTTGTTTTTTACCAAGGCACTGTTGGAATGGCTGCCAGCATGATTTTCCCCTTTTATATTTTGCTAATCAAAAATGTGGGCACCAGTTATTCAAAATTCGGGTGGGCATATGGAATATTCTCATTGACTGCAGCGCTTAGCTATCCTTTAATCGGAAAATTCACTGACAAAACAGGTGACAAAGCATTTCTCCTTACCTATTCATGGGGGATGGCACTTATCCTGCTTGCCTTTCCTCTCGCATATGAAATTTGGCATGTCTATCTCCTGCAAATCATTATGGGAGTACTTGGGGCAGTACAAAGAAACACTGAAAAAACAGTACTGGCAAGATATGTAACGAAGAAAACCGCGGGTGCGGAAATCGGGAACTACCATGTTTGGACATCCGTCGGTGCTGCAGCTGCGGTGATTGCAACCGGATATTTAGTCGACTTTTTAACGATCGGCAGCATCTTTTACATAGCCTCCCTTATGTTTGCCTGGAGTGGATTTATTATAATGAAGATGGAGAAAAATACATCACTATCTAATGCAGAATAACTAAAAATACAAGCATTTATTACTGGTTAGCGCCAATAAATCAGTTACCCCTTTTAAAAGAAGAAGCATCTGCATTAACCTCAGCAGATGCTTCTTTTACCATATATTCATTTGCGGGTCAAAAAACTAAAAATGATCTTACAAAAAATATTAAACCTGCTGCCCATTTTTCAATTCAGTTTCGTTATATATAAATATTAGTAGAATTAAAGATAACGGACATTAGCACATATAATGAAATACTACTTTCTTTTCAATTTGATAATTATTTTTTCGTCTAAAAAAACCAATGACATCATTATTATACCCATTCCAATCAATTGATGAATAGACAACGCTTCATGTAAAAAGAAAAAGCCTAAAATCATTCCGATGACAGGCACTATATAATTACTATATGAAGTAAATAATGCGCCTTCTTGCCGAATCAGCCTGTTAAATAATACATAAACAACACCTGCATGGAAAATGCCTAAAATCACTAAGTAGATAGATTGAGATCGTGCTATATCCAATTTGAAAGATTGCTCTAACAAAAGGGACATGGGTATGAGCAATGCACTGGCAATCAGTAATACATTTCTCATATGAATGACGGAAGATCCCTCGTTTAATTTCTCCATGAAAATCAATGATAATCCAAAACTCATAGCAGCCAATATCATGAGGATGTTCCCCTGAATACTGTTAGAAAGGTCTTGGATTCCTTGTGTCGGCCAGGAAAGGAAGACAATACCTGCAAATCCGAATAGGATACTTGTAATCTCCGTCCTTGTGCTTTTTCTTTTGAAAAATGCTAGTAAAAAAAGGATGGTAAAGATGGGAACCATTCCAATCAGCACCGCTGCGATACTGCTAGGCACCGATTTCTGGCCTTGTGCAATAAAGACGAATGGCAGTACAACCTCGAAAAAGGCAATGATTATATACCATTTATAATAACTCCTGGGTACTTTTCGCTCTTCTTTTGATAAAAACAAACCAAAGAAGAGTAAACAGATACCGCCGATGCATGCTTTGATGGCAGACAATGTAATAACCCCAACATTTTCTATGACTAATGCAATAAAGAAGAATTGAGATCCCCATATACCACTAATCAAGAGTAACAACACATATTTATTCATTACTTTCCCTCCCTTTTCAACAATGGGTCGGCAAAAGTCTTACTATTATGCTTGGATTGAATTCCACCAAAATAATTCGTGCCGATTACCCCAGCAAGAATGATCATTGCACCTATTACATGATAATAATGAATCGATTCATGTAAGAAAATCACGCCTGCCATTATCGTAATCAATGTCGCTAAATTACTAAAAACGCTCATTTTAGATGCTGGTAATATAGATAATGAATAGTTTGATAAAAAAGCAGTAAGCAGTGACGATAATACCCCAAGATATACGATTGAAATGAGGAATGCACTACTTGTGAAGGGTAATAAAAAGCTGCTGATAGATTGGTTAATTATATGGTTGATGACGGCCATACTATTAAAAGTCACAAAACCATAGAATGTCATCACATACGTTAACGTAAATAGTGAATATTGCTTTGTTACCTTCCTCGCTACCACATTATAGAGAGCGGCAGCAATCGAGGATAATAAGATCAGGATCGTTCCTTTCAAACTGTGAGCCGCATGTTGCAAGTCATTCATGACAAAGATAAAGATAACTCCCAACACAGATAAACAAAGAAAAAATTTCTGACCTCTACCTGCGTATTCTTTCAAAAATAATGAAGCTGATAATAATGTAAAAATTGGTATGGTCGCTTGGATAATACCCGCTTCTGAAGATGAGGTATAAATGAGACCAAACACTTGAAATGTAAAGAATAAAATTGGATAAAGGAACACCAACGGAAGAATTTTCACAGAATCCTTTGCACTCATTTTCACTGATGTCCTCCTAAATAGATTAATAATTATGGCGATCAACAAAGCCATCGTAAATCGATGTGCCAATGTATCTAGCGGACTAGCTTCCATTAATGATATTTTTGTAAAGAAAAATGAAAATCCAATAATAATGGCATATAGTATCGCCGCAAGATAGGCTTTTTTATTTTCTGGCATATTGAGTAATCCTCCTTTTCAACACCCGGCCGGTTGTTAGTATCGTATTAAAAGTTCCACTACGATACAATACAAATATGAAGCATCTGTAACGGTACAGTTTTAGGAGGTATTCATGCTAAAATACGTAGCTTTGTTTAATGAATTTGAATCTCTCATCCAGAATGGACGGCTCAAAGCGGGCTTTAAACTCCCATCTATTCGTCAATTAAGCGATAAACATCAATGTAGTAAAAGTACAGTCTTGAAAGCCCTGCAAGAATTGGAAAAGAAGCATTTAATCTACGCGGTTCCTAAAAGCGGATATTATGTCGTACAAAAAGAATTTGATGGTAAAAGCGAACCCGCAACGGACATCGACTTTGTTACCTCCGCTCCCGCTTGGCATCAATTTCCGTATCATGACTTTCAACATTGCATTAACAAAGCCATCGATACCTATCAGCAAGAATTGTTTATCTATGGTACTCCAAAAGGACTGCCCTCTTTAATTAAAGTGATACAAAAACAATTAGAGCAGTATCAGGTTTTCGCAAAAGAAGAACAGATTTTCATTACTTCTGGCGTGCAGCAAGCACTTTCCTTATTAACGTTAATCCCCTTTCCAAATGAACGTACTCATATACTTGTTGAGCAGCCTAGTTATCATCTATTTGTGGAGCAATTGAAAGCGTACAAGATTTCCGTGCTAGGAATCGAACGAACAGCAGAAGGTATTGATTTAGAGGAGTTAGAACGGATTTTTAGTGATCAGGAAATTAAATTCTTTTATACGATGCCACGTTTTCATAATCCGTTAGGGACTTCTTACTCTAAAATGGAAAGAGTGGAGATACTAAAACTTGCGGTAAAGTATGGTGTCTATATTGTAGAAGATGATTATTTAGCAGATTTCGAAGAAAATATGAAGGTAGACCCTATTTTTTCCGAGGACACCCATAATATGGTCATTTATTTAAAAAGCTTCTCTAAAATAATGTTTCCAGGATTACGCATAGGTGTTGTCGTATTGCCTAAACCATTAACGGACAGCTTCCAACTATATAAAAGAACAGCTGATATTGATAGTTCCATGATTTCACAAGCAGCCTTGGAAATCTACATAAAAAGCGGTATGTTTAAACACCATAGAAACAAAGTGCGACTTTCCTATTCATTGCGTGCAAACATGCTATATGATGCTCTAGAAAAGTACTCTGCTCCAGGCTTTTATCGCCCAGCATCCATATGTATGAACGCTCATATCGTACTGCCTCATCGTTTAAATAGTACTCACCTCATCAATAACTTACAGAATCAACAAGTACTGGTAGAGACGATGGGTCAAAATTATATAGATGGCTTTCACCAGGAAAAAATATTAAAACTAAACGTGTCCAATACAAATATACAAAAACTTGAGCAAGGAATAGCTCTTATTTTCAATGAATTGAATAAAAAGGAGAATTATTACTTATAAAACTTTTACATAAGGTAAAGTCACTTTCCACACAACAAAAAATAGTGAAAATATTTTTTCTTATTGTAGAACTGAAAAAATATGGGAAAATGAGCACAAACAAAAAAGAGCCAATTAGAATTGGCTCTCAACAAAGCTTTATTTATAAAATTTGATACGATCCTCAAGTGGTTTGAATTCTTTATCACCCGGTTGAGCTGTTGGATTTCCAAATGGCATTTGCGCAATCAATTTCCAATTGCTTGGAACATTCCATTCTTTTTTCACTTCATCATCAATTAGAGGATTATAATGCTGTAAAGTTGCTCCCAATCCTTCTGCTTCAAGTGCCGTCCAAACAACTAATTGATGCATGCCTGATGTTTGTTGTGACCAGATTGGGAAGTTATCGGCATACGTTGCAAATTGTTCTTGAAGTGATTTCACTACAGATTCATCTTCAAAGAATAATATTGACCCATATCCCGCTTTGAAGGAATCCATTTTTTGTTGAGTGCCAGAGAAATCTCCCTCACCAACCGCTTTCCTTAAAGCCTGCGTCGTAATATCCCATAATTTATCATGTGCCGATCCTGTTAAAACAACAAGGCGGGAGGATTGGGAATTAAAAGCCGATGGCGTGTGTTTTACCGCAAATTCAACTATTTCTTTAATTTTCTCATCCGATACATGGACTTCTTTATTGATTCCATAATATGAACGTCTCTCTTTAATGGCTGTGTAAAAATCTTTAGTCATGATTCATTCCTCCAGAACATTTTTTCTATTTCAAATAATTATTCCATTTTTTATTTCTACCTATTTTAGTATGGGCATAAACCAATATATCATTCGCAATTATTCTTTAATGTATTCCTTGGTGCTTCTTACTGTATCAATGGGACGGACCAACTTTTCGATTTGATCCCTTTTCGGTTCCAAGAACGGTGGTAAAGATAACTTTTCCCCAAGCGTTTCATACGGCTCATCCCCCATGAATCCAGGACCATCCGTGGCAAACTCGAATAAAATTTGCGGCGCCACTCTTACGTAAAGCGACTCAAAGAAGTGACGATCGACATAACCGGACGTATGAAATTGGAAGCTTTCCATTCGTTTGATCCATTCTTCCAGAACGGAACGGTCTTCAACACGGAAGGCTGTATGGTGAACAGTCCCAAAACCCTGCCGTGCCTGAGGAAGGATCGAATTATGCTCGACGATCACTTGTGCACCATTCCCGCCTTCCCCTACCTCAAATAGGTGAAATGATCCTTCCTTGTCTATTTCTTTGAATAATAGGACTTTTTCCATCATTTCTTTAAAGTAATCGAAATTGGCGATCCGAATGAAAATTGGTCCTAATCCTGTAATAGCGTATTCAAGAGGAATCGGCCCTTTTTGCCAAGGGATTCCAGCTGCAACCCCTTCATTATTTTCATCTGAGATCAATTGATATTGCTGATCATCAAAATCCACAAATGAAATGATCTTTTTACCAAATTGTTCTTGGATTCCTGTATTCTTTACCTCTAATCGGTCAAAGCGTTTAACCCAATACTCCAATGCCGCATCAGTCGGTACACGGAAGGATGTTTTGGAAATCTCATTAGTCCCATGCTCTCCTTTAGGAATACCAGGAAAATCGAAGAATGTCATGTCAGTACCCGCACCGCCAACATCGTCGGCAAAAAACAGGTGATAGGTTTGGATATCATCTTGGTTAACAGTTTTCTTGACTAAACGCATGCCTAATATATTTGTGAAAAATTCATAATTTTTTTCAGCACTACTTGTTATGGCCGTTACGTGGTGTATACCTTTTAAACCATTCATACATTATTCCTCCCATTAAAACGATTCAATTTATGGATATTCAGCGTTTTCCTTAATCCCCTATATTTTTCCTTCAAAAAAGAGTGGCTATTCATTAAAGGGGTTTGATAAGGTGTTTCTTATTATCTTGAATTAATATATCTTTATTTAAAGATAATTTATCATGAATACCCTTCACTGTCAATAACATTGTCTCAAATTAATATATCTCAAAATAAAAATAATTTCAGACAAAAAAACTTTTTTCCTTAAAGTAAAGACCATTCTGTATTGGGTTAATGTCATAGCTATAAATAGCGGCAAAGACAATCAATTCTTTGGCAATAATGAAGTAACACTATTAATGTGTTCCCATACGAAAGCCCCCAACATAAAGCAAACTCTTTACGTGAGGGCTATTTCGTTTTGATTACTTATTTTACTTGATGCAAATCAGCTTGTTTTCCAGATGAAGAGTTTGTGCCATCATTTTCTTTTGACCTCTTAGAGGAAAGATAAACTCCTGCGAAAATAATCAGCAGGCCAATGATTACATTAGGATTAATCGCTTCTCCAAGGAGGATATACCCCCAAACCATAGCGGTAGCAGGAATAAGGTATGTAACAGATGCGGCTAACTCAGGGCTGCCATTTTTATTGATGTAGAAATAGGTCAGCTGGCCGACCCCAGAGCCAAAGCAACCAAGTCCGACTATGGCGAAAATCGTCAGCGGTTCCATCAGCATCACTGGCTTAAACGGCTCTGTTAGTAGCATCCCGATCAAACCGATAACGGCACCCGTGAGCAGCGTAAACGTCGTAATGATCAATATGCTGGTACTGGAAAGAAATCTTTTCGTAAAATGACCGGCAAAACCATAACAGATGGACGCTAACAGCATTGTCCCAATCCCGATGAATTCCCTTCCGAAAAGCTGACCGATTTGAAAATCCATCAATACTAGAATTCCGAAGAAACCAATTAGAATGCCCATCCATTGTCGGGGGGTTAGAACGTATGAAAAAATGATAAATCCGATGATCCCCGTCCAGATCGGAGTGGTTGCATTTAGAATCGATGCCGTGCTGCTGTTAATCTCCGTTTCACTTAAAGGTATTAATCCCCATGCTAATCCGCAATTGAAGATTCCGACAACGACCAGTGCTTTCCATGGCAATTTCCAATTGATTTCCCTGCGCTTCCACCATAAGATGGGAAGCAGAACAACAGCACCCGCCAAACAGCGGAGAAATACAATCCCCCAAATGCCCGCAGGCGGTAGCAGCCACTTCATAAAAACAAACGATAAACCCCATATCAAACTAAGGCCGATTAAAGCCCCGTATAATCGAAGCATGATGCTCCCCCTTCCTACTTTCCTATTATGACAAACATTGTTAGGGATTTCATAAAAAAATCTTGCTATATAAGATGAACTTGAAATTTTTTTCAGCCAAAATGAAACAACACCCTATAAAGGCAAGATAAAGATGTCTAAAAAAAAAGTGGCTTGAGTTCATTAAAGAAGGCAAGCCACTGTGCAGGCTTGCCTTCATCTAAAAATGATGTAAAAAACGCAGCTTATTATTTCGTTTCTTCTGCCTACCGCCCGTTTAAATTTCTGTGCTAAAGTTTGGGATAATACCTTTTACTTAGAATTTTCTCTTATACCCATAAGCTAATTTGATATTGATATTAGTAATAAGTACGTTTTATCTGCTCAAATATTTACGTTTGTCGCCTAATAAATCAAGTGATTATTATATTTTTACATCGGCATCAGAATTGACCATTATTTTCATATTGGCGATGGCTACAGTTTCTCCATTTTGTTTTTTTATTTCTTGGTTGATTGTTACAACACCTTGATAGTCCTTTTCAAAAAGATCAATCACCTTTAATTCTACATGTATCGTGTCCCCGATAAAAGTAGGGTTTGTAAATCGTACTTTCTCCAAACCATAAAAGGCAACGACGATTCCTGGTTCAAATTGAAATAAGCCGGTTGCAGCCGAAAGTATAAGCATTCCGTGGGCTATCCTTTGCTTAAATTGGGTATTTGCTGCATACTCCTTATCAGTATGGAGAGGAAACCAGTCACCGCTAAATGCTGAAAACATTACTAGATCTGCTTCGGTTATAGTACGTCCTTTCGACACCCATGTTTCTCCGATTTCATATTGATGGAAATATTTATTAAACATTTTTCCAATCTCCTTCTACTTGGGCTTAAATTAGCAGGCGGAAAATTCAGATATTAAATACTATAGAATATATAATTTAGTGATAGTTTTTAAAATCAACAACTATAAAAAATGATTTTGAAGACGTACTATCTGATGTAAAAAGCGTTTAAATCTAGAAATCGAAACTTATTTTCCAATGCTCACCGGCAAATATTTAAACGATGGCAAACAAGCTGAATATACCAATTACAAAGAATACAGCAAGTGTCTTTATAATGGTAATAACAAAAATGTCTTTATATGCCTGGCGATGAGTGAGTCCCGTAACAGCCAGAAGAGTAATTATAGCTCCATTATGTGGCAAAGTATCAAATCCACCAGCTGACATAGCAATGACACGATGTAAAACTTCCAACGGAATGTCAAAATGAGCAGCTGTTTGTATATACGTATCCGCCATTAGGCTCAACGTAATGCTCATCCCACCAGATCCAGAACCAGTAATGCCGCACAAAACATTTGTCATGATCGCCCCATTAATTAAAGGATTCGAAAACATACCAGTAAGATAGTCTTGTATCACAGTAAAGCCGGGTAAAGCAGCAATCACACCCCCAAAACCATATTCGGTTGCCGTATTCATGGTTGCAAGCAATGCCCCACTAATCCCTATATTAATACTCGAATTGAAATTTAATTTGACAGCTTTTAAGTTTAATAAGACGGTTGCTATTATTCCGAGAATAAGAGCCATCTCTACAGACCAAACACCGATAACTTTAGACATATCAACATTTCCATAATCTTTTAACCCAATATTAGCAAAATCAAACCCTTTGGCATACCAAAGAGGAAACGACTCAGTAAAAAACTTATTCATTACTCCAACTAACACTAACGGAATAAAAGCAAGCCAGTCTTTTCTACTTATAGCTTTTTCAGAATCCATCCCCAACTTATTAGTCGTTTCAACCGATAAAGCAGAACTAGCTGCCATTTCTGCTTCAGCAGCTTCCTTATCAATAGCTTTATCCCCAATTCCAAAATACCCTTCACCATTTCTAGCTGCCTTATGTCGACAATGATTTAGATATAAAAGGCTCAAGGAAATGATAAATATTGCCCCAATAATCCCCAATGTCGGTGCAGCATAGATGTCAGTTTTAAAGAATCCCGTTGGAATGACATTCTGAATTTGCGGAGACCCTGGAAGTGAATCCATTGAAAAGGTAAAAGCACTAACTGCAATTGTCGCAGGAATTAAACGCTTTGGAATATTAGCTTCGCGAAACAGCTGAGCAGCAAATGGATATATGGCAAACACTGCAACAAACAAACTAACTCCGCTATATGTCAGGATTGCGCCCATTATCACTATGGCTAGAATGGCTTGTTTAGCCCCGATAAAACGGACAATAATTTTAGCTATGCTCTTTGCAACACCGCTTATTTCAACCAATTTCCCAAAAATAGCACCTAGTAGAAAAACCGGGAAGTATAATTTAACAAACTCAACCAACTTAACCATAAATATATTAGAGAAGAAAGGTAAAACATGTCCAGGATCCGTTAAAAATACAGCAAACAAAGCGCACAATGGTGCAAAAAGAATAACAGAAAATCCTCGATATGCTAGAAACATAAGTAATCCAAGTGAAATAATAATTATCATTACATCCATATTGATTTCCCCCTTTTTCTCAAAATATAATATGTTATCATTTGTTGCTGGTTAGAATGCATTGCCCCAAGACTTCTTTGGCATCATAGTTCACTTTTCTAGTGAACATAAAGTAAAGAACTCTAATTAATTTCCCGAATAGATTTTTTTAAAAATAACATTATCTATTTAGTTTATTAACTAAAATTAGTAACTGCACAATCTTCTTTTTTCAAAAATTGGACTTCACTCTGATTTTGTCATGCTGGATTACTGATCAACGAAGTTCGGCTCTCTTTTACTAATAAAGGCTTCAACGCCTTCCTTAACATCCTTCGTCTGAAAAACATGACCAAAGTTTTCAGCTTCAATCACGAGTCCATCTTCAAGTGTTTGTTCATAGCCATAATCAATGGAATGCTTTGCAAAAGTTAAAGATTGTAAAGAATAATTGCAAATACATTTTGCGATTTCCATTGCTTTATTTATGGATTCCCCCTTTGGCACGACATGATTAACAAGTCCTATTTGTTTGGCCTCTTCTGCATTCAGTGGCTCACCAGTAAAGATCAATTCTTTTGCTTTTGCTTTACCTATCAGTCTAGGAAGTCTTTGAGTCCCCCCTGCCCCTGGAAACAATCCCAATTTAATTTCAGGAAGGCCAATCCTAATTTGTTCCTCCGCAATTAGAATGTCACAACTTAAGGCAAGTTCACATCCTCCACCTAATGCTAATCCGTTGATTGCAGCAATGGTTGGACGAGATAGACGTTCAATTTTATTAAGTGGTTCCTGTAGCCAAAGTGATTTCCCCTTTCCTTCTTCGACTCCTTTTCCTATCCATCCTGGAAATTCTTTAATATCTCCACCAGCAACAAAAGCTCTTTCACCTTCACCTGTAAGGATAATGACCTTAACCTTGAAATCGCTTTCAATTTCATCCACCACAAGATTCAATTGTTCTATAACATCTGCGCTTAATACATTAACAGGTGGATTATCAATAATAATCAGTGCAATATTACCCTGTTTTGACCATGAAACAACTTGATTTTTATTCTTCATCGGCTTTCCTCCTTAACCTTATTTGAACTTTTGGTTCCAGATGTTCTTGTATTGTTGAAAACGTGCATCAGTGGGTAAACACAGATATCTTGATAGAATCCATAGTGGTTATGTGCATTTTTAAAAAATTGAAATAATGCATTTATAAAACCTGTACCTTTTTGGATATTTCTTATTTATTCCATACCACTAAACTGTTTTCGAAGAATAAACTTTTGAACCTTACCGGATGGGGTACGTGGAATTTCATCAACAAATGTGACCTTTCTAGGTTTTTTATAGCTAGCAAGATGTTCCTTACAGTAATTAACAACATCTTCTTCCGTAAGTTTGGATCCTTCTTTTTTTACAATAACAGCACATACAGCCTCAATGTATTTCGGATCAGGAATACCAATTATAGAAACTTCCTTCACCTCCTCATGGCGGTATAAGACGTCTTCAATTTCCGCTGAGTAAATGTTTTCACCACCGCTTCGGATCATATCTTTTTTTCTGCCTGCAATTGATAGATACCCATCATGATCGAATTTTCCCATGTCTCCTGTTTTACACCAACCATTCACAAATGTTTCCATTGTGGCATCAGGTTTCCTCCAATACCCCTCAGAAACCGCTGGACTTTTAATAGCGATTTCACCAATTTCACCAACAGGCATGGGCGTTCCATCTTCATCAATAATATTAATTTCTGTAAGCGGCATCGGCTTTCCAACGGTATTGCCTTTTGTAAAAGCATCCTGTGGTTCAAGCGATGCCGCAATTGGTTGTCCTTCAGTTAACCCGTAAACTTGAACAACTCCAATATGAGGAAACCTCTTTTTTAATTGTTCCAATGCCCATGGCATTAGCGGGTCACCACCTGTATATATAGTTTTTAAAGATTTTAGCTGATACTCTTCAATTTCAGGCAAATTTAGCATTTCATAAATCATAAAAGGGAATAAAAAAGCATCAGTCACATTTTCCTGTTCAATAACGGAAAGAATTCTTCCAATCTCGAATTCTTGGCTTTTTGTAATTATTACGCTTCCACCCATCATAAGAATAGGAAGTGCGATATCTTCCATCGCCCCAACATGGTATAGTGGTCCTGTCGTCATCGCAACTTCTATCCCTGTAAATTTCCATTTCAGCGCTTGAATCGTAGAAAACCAGAAAGTTGTATCATGAGTCCAAATCGCACCTTTAGGTCTTCCCGTTGTGCCTGATGTGTACATCAGCATGACCGGATCGTTTAATTTAATGTTATCGACTTTGACCTCATCTACCGAACCACTTTCTAAAACACTCCATGACTCAGACCAACCTGGGATTGAGCCATTTCTATGAGGAAGACAAAAATAACGCTCAACCGAAACATGATTACAAACTGATTCCAGCTGACTGGCTAAGTTCGAATGGAAGCACAATATTTTTGTCTGTGAATCATTTAATGCATACTCAAGCTCAGCACTTGATAGCCTAAAATTAAGTCGAACGGCAATTGCGCCGATTTTCGCAATGGCAAAATATAGACTAAAATATTCGAGACAGTTGTAAAGTAAAATACCGACACGATCCCCTTTTCGAACTCCTAATTCGTAAAACTTGTTTGCATACGCATTTGATATATGGTGGAGATCCATGTACGTCATTGACTTTCCTACTTCTTCTTTTATTGCTATTTTTCTAGGATTTAAATTATTTAAATCATTTGCCATTTTTCTTGTTATAAAACCGACATCCAATGAAATTCCTCCTTTTCAGTTTAAGCAGATTCAAATTATAGTTTACCGATTCCTTTCCTCCTTTCTTCAAATTTGAATGCAAGATTCATTCCAACACGTAACCCCTCTATACTGACTTACTTTTTCTAATTATCGAGGAATATTCAATTATTTATTTTCTGATTTTTCAGAAAAGAATTAAAAAAAATCAACTGAATTTAGATCAGTTGATTTTTTATTCATTAATTTTCATAATTTAAATAAAATTTAAATCTGTTCTATAGTCTTTTTCTCCTTTAATGTGAACTTTACCTACACTAATATTGAAATTAAAATATTTATCCGGGATTTCGGAATGAATTCTGAAATCCCGGATTAATTTTTATTGGTCAGAAATCTGATATTTTTTTATTTTATCGTAAAGGGTGGAATTCCCTATTCCAAGAGTTTCCGCAACCCGTTTTTTATCAAACTTAAACCTTCTTAACGCTCTTTCGATTGCCTTCTTTTCTGTTTCCTCCACAATATCCTTTAAACTTTCTTCTTTCATTTTAACGTTATGACGTTTTAGATAATCAGGTAAAGCATCTTTTCCGATTACTTCGTCATTTGATAGGTGAACACCTGCATCAATCACATTCTCTAGTTCTCTGATATTCCCTGGCCAGTTATATTGCTCTATTACTGAAAGCACCTCAGGATGTACAGAAGTTACTCGTTTTCCTATTCGAGCTGTGACTTTTTTTAAAAAATAATCAACAAGTACAGGGATATCTTCAATTCTATCTCTTAAAGGGGGAACAAATAATTGGACTGCATTAATTCTATAAAATAGGTCTTCACGAAATAGCTTTTCTTCCACCAATTTTTCTAAAGGGCGATTTGTTGCAGCAATCACTCGAACATTTAGTTTTTTTGGATAAAGCGAACCTACAGGCTCAAATTCCTTTTCCTGAAGAACCCTTAATAACTTGACTTGCATATGCTGAGGCATATCACCAATTTCGTCAAGGAAAACAGTTCCACCATCAGCAAATTGAAACTTTCCTATTTTCCCTCCCTTGTTTGCCCCTGTAAAGGCACCTTCTTCATAACCGAAAAGTTCAGATTCTAATAAGTGTTCCGGAATTGAAGTACAATTTATTTTCACAAGTGGTTTGTCACTTCTCCCACTTAACTGATGAATGCTATGTGCTATTATTTCCTTGCCTGTACCGCTTTCTCCTCTAATTAGTACAGAGATATCACCTCTAGCAACCCTTTTCACAAGTTCTTTTAACTGTTGTATTTCTTGTGAATTTCCAATTAAATTGTGTAAGGAATACTTTACTCCATTTGTAACATCTCTTTCATTTTTGTAAAAATTATGTTTTGTCAGTATCTCCTTAATGTGGCTATTCATTTTGTTCCAGTCATCAAGATCACGAAACATTATTGTCCCAATCGCACCAATTATTTCCTTATTCTCGATAATAGGAATGCGATTAGCTATAACAAAATCACCCCGAAGAAAATGTATATCAGCGATTTCCGATTTACCTATTTGCACCACTAGGTGTAGCCTTGTATTTTCAATTATATTCGTCACATGTTCACCAATCACTGTACTGCGTTCAACATTTAAAAATTCACAATATTTATTGCTAATATATTGAATTTTTGCGTGACTATCGACAATTACAATTCCATAATATGTACTTTCAAACACCATATCTAATAGTTTATTATTGGATAATTGTCCAGTATTCATCATTAGTTCTCCTTTACCTAGAATGCTTTACCATATAATACCACGCAATCCATTCAATATATATTTACGAAGTGAGAATTCCCCAAAAATCACTGAGTTTTATATGCCCTCTCTAGCCTAGGAATATTTTTTCAATATAGATGATTTATTTACCGCAAAAAAAAAGCCTGGCAACCTTTTTTATAGTTGCTAGACTTAAGTTCATTTTAAGATCAATCCCAATTAACAGCAATTTTAACGGATGCGAAAGGTTCGTTCCTCCACGCAGACCATTTAATAGGCAGCCAGGTCCCGCAGTGCCTTTTCCACTTTTTCAGGATTCACCATGAATGATTTCTCTAATGATGGTGAATATGGCATAGCAGGAACATCCGGGCCCGCGAGTCTCATGATTGGGGCATCAAGATCGAAGAGGCAGTTTTCTGCAATGATCGCCGATACTTCACTAATGATGCTTCCTTCCTTATTATCTTCAGTAATCAATAGGACTTTTCCTGTTTTAGATGCAGCTTCCATTATGGCTTCTTGATCTAATGGATAAACGGTTCGTAAATCAAGTATATGAACGGATATGCCATCACTGGCCAGCCTTTCAGCTGCCTGAAGCGCAAAATGAACACAAAGGCCATAAGAAATCACTGTAACGTCCTCGCCTTCACGTTTTACATCCGCCTTACCAATCGGTAAAACATAATCATCATTCGGCACTTCTTCTTTAATTAGGCGATAGGCTCTTTTATGTTCAAAGAAAAGGACAGGGTCATCATCGCGAATGGCGGCTTTCAATAACCCTTTCACGTCATAGGGTGTAGAGGGCATGACAATTTTAAGTCCCGGTTGATTGGCAAAAATGGCTTCAACGGATTGTGAATGGTATAACGCCCCATGTACACCACCGCCGTATGGAGCTCTGATGACGATAGGACAATGCCAGTCATTATTGGAGCGATAACGGATTTTTGCAGCTTCCGAAATGATTTGGTTGATTGCTGGCATGATAAAATCAGCGAATTGCATTTCCGCAATTGGCCTCATTCCATACATGGCCGCGCCGATGCCGACTCCTGCGATTGCGGATTCAGCAAGCGGTGTATCAATGACACGCTGTTCACCGAATTGTTCGTATAACCCTGAAGTCGCTTTAAACACGCCGCCCTTTACCCCTACGTCCTCACCTAATACAAATACACGGGAATCACGTTCCATTTCTTCCCGCATCGCCATTATCACGGCATCTATATAAGATATCACTGCCATCTTCTTTCCTCCTTACCTTTCTGCGTAAACGTATTTTGAGAGCGTGTCTTCATTTGCAAATGGAGCATTTTCCGCATAATCCGTCGCTTCGTTCACAACTTCCATTATTTCCTCGTTCAATTGTTTCTCCATTTGATCATCCATGATTCCCACTGCTTTTAAATAGGCACCAAAAGTAATGATTGAATCTATTTTTTTTGCCTCCGATACTTCATCAGGCGACCTGTATTGACTATCATCATCATCGCTTGAATGTGGTGTAAGCCTGTATGAAACCGTTTCGATTAAGCTTGGGCCCTCACCACGCCTTCCTCTCTCAGCAGCTTCTTTCACCACCCGGTATACTTCGATCGGATCATTTCCATCAACCGTTACCCCTGGCATGCCGTAACCAATGGCCCGGTCGGACACTTTCCCGCAAGCCAATTGCTTTTCAATAGGGACGGATATGGCATACTGATTATTTTCGCACATCAAGATGACCGGAAGTTTATGTACACCTGCGAAATTCGCTCCTTCATGAAAATCACCTTGGTTTGATGACCCCTCACCGAATGTAACGAATGAAACAATATCTTTTCCTTCCATTTTTGCAGCGAGTGCAATCCCCACTGCATGTGGCACTTGAGTCGTAACTGGCGAAGATCCCGTCACGATTCGATTCTTTTTTTGCCCAAAATGCCCAGGCATTTGACGCCCGCCTGAATTTGGATCTTCTGCCTTGGCAAAACTGGATAACATTAAATCCCTGGCGGTCATCCCAAACGCGAGCACCACTCCTAGATCCCTATAATAAGGAAGGACATAATCATTTTCACGATTCAACGCAAATGCTGCACCCACTTGAGCTGCTTCTTGCCCTTGACAAGAAACGACAAATGGAATTTTTCCAGATCTGTTCAACAGCCACATCCGTTCATCCACTCTTCTTGCCAACAACATAATTCTATACATCTCAAGCACCTGCTCATCACTAAGACCTGCCTGTAGATGGCGGTTTTCAACCATATGTTCATCCCTCCTAATAATTAAAACGGTTTTCTGTTAAAACCAGAATGTTCTCCTCACGCTGTCACCCAATATATAAATGGGTCTATATATCACAAATTACTAACCTTTCTTATTAGCTGTTTGTTTATCTCGCAAACTTAAATCCTGTTATGTATCTAAGGAAGGGAAAGCTCTTTTATGTATGCATGCTTGCCATTTAACACCCTCAAATGCGTTATCATCTACTATTATTACCTGGTACTAACTCAATGCAATATTATCCTACCACTTTTCATCTCACATTTTCAAGTTAATTTCACTTTGTATCGTTGTTTTCACGAGAAAACCTTTCTTTAACAAAAATACAATGGGTTTAACAGTTTTGGCCTGACCTGACTTTAACTCATTTCCATATACGCACCAAGACTAGATAAAAGCCGGTGGGTTGAAGTTATTGACTAAGCGGAAGAATAGCTGTAAATTAAAATGATTCATAAAATTAAATGTTCGAAATGGAACAGTTCAATACAGAAAGAATGGTGATGTTGAGTGGAGAATGAAAAACAATTAATGCGTTCCGTACAACTATTGCGTTCATTTTGGAACGTACAGAAAAATATCATGCGGTTCGTTCAAAAGACAGCCGCAGAAAATGGATTAACAGTTCCTCAATATTCCATTTTGATGACCATTACCCTTTACAAAGAGACCTCCCAAAAAAATGTTGGGGAGAAAACATTTCTTCCAAAAAGCACCTTGAGCCAAGCGGTCGATGGTCTAGTTCGCGGAGGCATGCTCCATCGTGAGCATGTGGAGGGCAACCGGCGTGAGATTCAATTGTCAATCACCGATAAGGGGGAAAATTTATTAAAAACGATTCATTTTCACGAAGGAAGCATTCACCAAGTCTTTCAAACGGCCATTGAAATGCTTTCCGAAGAACAGTTTGAAGAGTTGCTAAAAACGCATCTGCAAATTACAAACTTTTTAGAAGCACAAGCAACCGAACAGGGAGAGTGTACAAAATGATAAAAATACTGAAAAATTTATCCGTATATAAGTGGATTATTTTAGCAGTTATCGGTCTGGTCTTTATTCAGTCCATGTCGGACCTCTTTTTGCCTACACTAATGGCTGATATTATTGACAAAGGCGTTGTTCGAGGAGACACTTCTTATATTTGGAAAATCGGTGGTTTTATGCTGTTGGTTTCCGCACTTGGCGCTTGTGCATCCATAATCGCAAGTTACTATTCGTCCAAAGCAGCAATGGGAATGGGACGCGATCTCCGCCTGAAGGTCTTTAATCACGTTGAAAAGTTTTCGTTACAAGAATTTGATGAAGTCGGTACGGCGTCATTGATTACACGAACGACCAATGATATAACACAAGTCCAGCAAGTGGTTATCATGATGCTTCGTATGGTTATCAGTGCACCTATCATGTTAATCGGCGGAGTAATCATGGCTGTATCCATGGATGCAAAATTATCACTTGTCATTGTTGTCACAATGCCTTTTTTGATTGGGTCAATCTTGCTTATTCTATATAAAGGTGTGCCGCTCTTTCAAACGGTGCAAAAACGATTAGACCGGTTGAACCTTGTATTACGAGAAAATTTAACTGGAATTCGCGTCATTCGTGCCTTCAATCGTGAAACACAAGAGAAAGAACGTCTAAAGAAAGCGAATAAAGAATTAACGGATATCTCAATCAAAGTCAATAAAATCATGGCCTTCATGATGCCTGTAATGATGCTTGTCATGAACTTGACTGTTGTTGGTATCATTTGGTTTGGTGGAGTCCGTATTGATAACGGCGGTATGCAAATCGGGGACTTAATGGCATTTATCCAATATGTTATGCAAATTATGTTCGCTCTCGTTATGGCTTCCATGATGTTCGTTATGGTTCCACGCGCTGCCGTGTCGGCAACAAGGATAAACGAAGTCCTTGACATGAAACCTTCATTCCTGGATGAGGGGACAGAAAAGGCAGATCGTGTACACGGTACCCTTGAATTTGAACATGTTACGTTCAGTTACCCAGGAGCAGAAGAACCTGCATTATCGGATATTAGTTTTTCTGCAAGTCCTGGTGAAATCACCGCAATAATCGGTGGAACTGGTTCCGGGAAAACGACGCTTGTCAATTTGATCCCTCGCTTCTATGATATTTCAAGCGGAACGATTCGCGTCAATGGTGTTGATATACGTAAGTCATCACAAGATGAAGTCCGTTCAAAAATTGGCTTTGTACCACAAAAGGCCTCCCTCTTTACAGGTACTATCTCTGAAAACATTTGCTTTGGAAAACAAACAGCCACACAAGATGAAGTTGAGCATGCCGCTCGGATCGCGCAAGCGGAGGATTTTATCAGCAGCATGAAAGGCGGCTATGAGGCAGAAATCGATCAAGGCGGTTCAAACCTATCAGGAGGGCAAAAACAACGGCTTTCTATTGCAAGGGCACTCATTCGAAAACCGGATATTTATATATTCGATGATAGTTTTTCTGCACTGGACTACAAGACGGATGCCAACCTTCGCGCAGCCCTGAAAGATGAAACGAAAAATTCGACGGTACTACTCGTTGCCCAGCGTGTCAGTACCGTCGTAGACGCTGACCGAATCCTTGTGTTAGACGAAGGCCACATTGTAGGCATGGGAACACACCAAGAGTTGCTTAGCACAAACGACATTTACCGTGAAATTGCCTTATCACAGCTTACAGAGGAGGAAATTGCATGAGTAATCAAAAGAAACCTCAAGGCGGCGGTCAGGTCGGGCATGGTCCTGGTGGCGGTAACATGATGATGATGGGTCAAAAAGCAAAAGATTTTAAAGGAACACTAAAACGTCTATTGACCTATTTAAAACCGAGGCGCAACCAATTGATTTCCGTGTTCTTCGCTGCAATCATGAGTACGATTTTTATGATTGTAGGACCGAAGATCATGGGAAATGCAATTACAGAATTATTCGAAGGAGCATATGGAAAGTTCCAGGGAATACCAGGAGCAGCCATTAACTTTGATAAAATTGGCCAGATCCTTCTACTCCTTGCCGGACTTTATGCTTTAAGCAGCCTTTTCAACTATGTACAACAATACATTATGTCAAGTGTTGCACAAGACACGGTATATGACCTTCGAGAAGATGTGAACAAAAAGTTCGAGAAACTTCCACTCAAATACTTTGAAGGACGTCCAAATGGTGAAACACTTAGCCGAATGACAAATGATATTGATACAATCGGGAGCACACTTCAGCAAAGCTTAACGCAATTCATAACATCAATCGTAACGATTGTGGGGATTATCATCATGATGCTTTCGATAAGCCCGTTATTGACATTAATCTCGATAATCAGCTTACCTTTGTCAATATTTGCAATCCGGCCTATTTTAAAAAGATCCCAAAAACATTTTGCCGATCAACAGCGTAAACTCGGACAATTAAATGGCCACATTGAAGAGATATATACCGGCCATCAAGTCGTTAAAGCATTCGGATATGAAAAAAAGGCGAGTGCCCAGTTTACTGAAGTTAATGAAGAATTGTATAAAGCGGGAAGCAAAGCCCAGTTTATATCGGGTATCATCATGCCCGTAATGTTCTTTATCGGAAATTTGAGCTATGTCATCATCAGCGTTGTCGGCGGAATATTGGTAACTCAGCGTTCGATTTCAATTGGTGACATTCAAGCATTCATCACATATTCAAAGCAGTTCACCCAGCCAATCACACAAACGGCTAACATCGCTAACATTATTCAGTCGACGGTTGCAGCCGCTGAGCGTGTTTTTGAACTACTTGATGAAGAAGAGGAAATGAAAGAACAAACCACAGTTAATATAAAAAGGGCAAATGGTGCTGTCTCTTTTGAACATGTGGACTTTGGATATGGGGAAGAAATGTTAATTGAAGATATGAACATCGATGTCTTGCCTGGACAGACGGTTGCAATCGTTGGACCGACTGGTGCGGGAAAAACGACCATGATAAATCTCTTGATGAGATTTTATGAACTCATCGGCGGAAAGATTACGATTGATGGTCTTGATACACGGAATATGTCACGTAATGATCTTCGAAAGAATTTTGGTATGGTACTTCAAGATACCTGGCTCTTTAATGGTACGATTAAAGAAAATATCGCTTATGGCAAAAATGGAGCAACTGATGAAGAAATTTTTGCAGCTGCTCGCACGGCACATGCCGACCATTTCATTCGGACACTGCCAGATGGTTATGAGACAATCTTAAACGAAGAAGCTTCGAACATCTCACAAGGCCAAAAGCAGCTTTTGACAATCGCCCGGGCTGTTCTAGCAGATCCGCCAATCATGATATTGGATGAAGCGACATCTAGTGTGGACACTCGGACAGAAGTCTTTATCCAAAAGGCCATGAACCGACTGATGGAAGGAAGAACCAGCTTTGTCATTGCCCATCGTCTCTCAACGATTAAGGATGCAGATTTGATTCTTGTTATGGATCAAGGAAAAGTGATAGAGAAAGGAACGCATTCAGACCTTTTAAGGGAGAATGGTTTCTATGCAGAGCTATACAATAGTCAGTTCACTGAAAATGTAGCTGGATAATAAGAAGGAGGCTCAATTCCTAAACGGAGTCGAGCCTCTTTTTTATTATGTATCAATACCCCCTTTTATTTCCCTTTTTCACAAATTCCCAATCTACCTCAATATTTTTTCTAACCCTTTGAAGAAGATGAAGCATCGTTTCCGTTTCTTCCAAAGAAAATCCAGATAACGCAACCTTGTCAGTATACTCCCCTTCTTTTTTCAAATAAGGATAGACCTTTTCACCTTTATCGGTTGCATATAGCTTTTTAATTTTTTTGTTTTCCTCATCATTTTTCTTCTCGATTAACCCTTGTATTTCAAGTTTTTTAATGGCACGAGCTGCTGTCGTTCGGTCTACCTTTATCATTTCTGCTAACTTTTCCTGAATGATACCTGGGTTTTCACATATTCGAACAAGATACAAATACTGCCCTTTTGTAAGGTCAAATTCTTTAAATTCGATATTACTTATAGAGTCCAATGCCCTTGCTATCATTCCAATTTCACGGAGTATTTCCTTCATACAAAAAGCCCCTGACTTTTTTGTTGTATTTACAACAAAAATAATTTCATTTATACTAATATAGGATATACATTTATTATGACTTGTCTTTTTAAATAAATCTAGAAAAGGGATGAAGAACATTGGATTCAAAAAGAATAACTACTGAAAATGATTTAAAAATAGCCTTTCATATCAGAAAAGAAGTATTTGTCGAGGAACAAGGTTTCCCATTAGAATTTGAATTTGATGAATTCGATACACTTAATGCTTTATCTGAACACATATTAGTCTATTATAATGAAAAGCCAGTCGGAACTGGAAGATTAAGAGTTGTTGATGGGTTAGGTAAATTGGAGAGAATTTGCATCTTGGAGCCTTACCGTAAATTTGGTCTCGGGAAAATAATACTTAAAACGTTGGAAGAAATTGCAAAGGAACAAGGTATTACTCAGGTTAAATTACATGGGCAAACACAGGCAGAGGGCTTTTATAAAAAACTCGGCTATCGGACTTCATCCGAAGTCTTTATGGAAGATGGCGGTCCACATCTATTAATGATAAAGGAATTGGTTAACGAATAAGTGTTAAATGTGAGTGAACAAAAATAACCTTTGATGGGGATCATACTATTAACACTAGGTTGTTCTTTAACCATCCAACAGACAATTCTCTTTTAAAAGGGCAAAGAACAGAATGATTACTCTATTAACTTTGTATTGTGAATTATACCCCGGATAAGGGAAATACATAAAAAGTGTCCCTTATCCCACACTTTTCGGCTCTTCTAAATAAAAGGAAAGTTTGGTTTACAAGTTTCAGATTTACATTTAACCCCAAAATTACTCGGCCATATTTTTCATTTTATGAGAGATATACACGAACAAAAAGACGAAGCTGTTTATAACATAAACGGCTTCGTCTTTTTGTTACAGAACGGGTGCTTTTTCTTGAACGAGCGGGTGAAGGGCCTGGGTTTCATCAATATAAATAAAAGCATCGTATCTATCTGACATTACAGAAGGAACATAGTTACCATATTGTTCATATTCCGGTCTGTATACAACCCCAATCGCCCGATGTCCAATCCTCCCTTGGAATAGCTGACGATTTTCATCGGTGAAAATGAGCAACTTATCATAAGCCCCCGAAAGGTGCATCGCCTCCTCCCAACTTCCCTTCATTGCCGGGGGGACCGTTTTTATTTCGAAATCCATGCCCCACTCCTCTGCTGCTATAACAGTTCCTCTATAGGTTCCGAAACCAGTGATAAATACATCTTCAGACGGGTTTTGTTCACGAATGACCTGGCCGACATTAATCATCCCGGAATCTTTCATATCAGTAGCGCTGGCGTCACCAACATGGGTATTATGTTCCCATACAATGGCCTTGCCTTCAGAGCCGTAAAAATCCATAATTTCATTAAGTGCATCAACCATATGCATATCTCGAATATTCCATGATCTATCATCATGGACGACCATGGTCCTGTAATAATTTTCGGCATTGTATGCTACCAATGCATTTACTTGAAGATTCAAATTCAATTCTTCGTGATGGGGGTATTTTTCTTTTTTTCGTTGAATAGTCGTCAGTAATTTGGCTACTTCCTCTATACAGTCTTCCGAAAAAATGCCTGCAGAAACTGCATACTCCTCGTTATTCCGATTGAATGGCTCAAAACAAGTGAACGCCTGTCTGGCTGCTTCAAGGTCAGTTGAATCAATTTGTTTTAAGTAACGGATAACTTCATCCATGGATTCCCAAAGACTGTAGATATCTATCCCATAAAATCCAACTTTCGTTTGATTTTGTCCAGACTCATTGTATTCTTTCATCCATTCAATCAGGTCGATCATTTCCTCGTTTGCCCACATCCAGGTCGGCCAGCGGTCAAAACTTTTTAGCACATCCTTTGCGGATTTAGTCACTAGGTCATAGCCTTTAACATACCTATTTATTGCCTGGCAAGCGGGCCAATCGCCTTCAACTGCTACAAAGGTGAACCTTTTTTCTTGAATCAGCTTTTTTGTTATTTCAACTCGGGCCGTGTAAAACTCGGATGTCCCATGTGATGCCTCACCCAGCAAAACAAATTTTGCATTATGAACTTGTTGAATGAGCTTATCCCAATCTGCTTCACTTGTAAGCATGACTGATTGTTCGACTATTGACTGAACAAGATTATGTTTCACCGTTTATCCTCCTTATTATCTTACGAACATTATCGTTTGTACTCGGCATTATAAGAATTGGAACCTGCGTGTACGGACAGTAAAGTATCAGCGTATCCCACTAGACGATTTATAAGTTCATCACAAATAGAGTAAACCAGCTGAAAATTTTCTTCCTCAAATAGAACAGGGTCATCCAGTATGATCGTGGTGTTAATGAACATATCTTTGTTTCCATATAGATTGTAGTGAACTATAGCCTTTCCAGCAGCTCCCCCTGTACCTGGATCATTGAAGCCAGGTATGAAAACGAACCATTCTTCTGCAGTAGCGGACCTGAAGTTTTTTGTGAAAGACATTCTCTCGGTTACCGTCATGATCTTTTTTATCTCTTTCGGATTCATATCCTTGATCTTGTTCATTCCATTGCCACCTTAAAACCATGTTAATTATCTTCCGTTATATATTTTCCTTAAGGTTCCCATCCTATAAATATTAATATGAAATAGTGACCTTTTCCTAAAAAAACAAGCCTGAATCCACCTCGGATATGATGCTTCAGCTGAACTCGAACACAGCAAAAAGTGATATCATGATTCATTCATCATGGAACTGTGCATATAAAAAATATTTTTGGGGTATCAAAAGAGGGAAGATAAATTCCCGGATTGGGTTGGGTTGGACTGGTCTGGAGTGGAGGAGTTGCTCATGGAAAAGATGAATCGGGGAATTTTAACGGCGCTGTCGGCGATTGGCATTGCGCAAGGGCTGAAAATTTTAACGCATTATAAGCTGACGGGAAAGTGGGACTCGAAACAGGCTTTCACAACAGGTGGCATGCCTAGTTCGCACTCTGCGGGAGTGGCCGCCCTGGCATCGTATGTGGCAGCGAATAAAGGATGGCTGCATACGGAAACATCGCTTGCGACAGTTTTTGGCGTGATTGTGATGTACGATGCTCAGGGGATTCGCCGCCATACAGGCGAAATCGCTAAGCTCGTGAATGATCTTGAAGATAATATGGCCAAATTTTCCGGAGAGTTTCCGAGCTTTGAGTATGTTGAGCGTGAGAAGGAACTGAATGAACTGCTCGGACATCAGCCTGTGGAAGTGGGAGCAGGTGCGTTGCTGGGAGTTGCCCTTGGGCTTATTTCGGCTAAATTGGAGGATGGCAAGCCCTCAAAACCGAACGGCTGAAAACGGTGGGCAAGCCTTAATCCTTTAGCTCTTGAGGTAAGTACATAATTTGAATATAACAATAGGTTAATTTAAAACATGCCTATATCATTAACATCGGCATATTCTACAATAAAAATCGTATTATTGGAACCCGGTAGATTTGAAAATGACCTAGGCCTCTCAACTCTCTTAGAAAGGCTTAGGTCATTTTATGCGGAATTCAATTCTTCCGGGACATTTTCATTGCGAATGAATACATATCCGATCGGAATAACCCTTTATAATATTCTACTAAGTTACCATCAGAATCAAAAATCATTCGTTCTGTAATCAGTAAGCACATCGTTTCGGCTATACCCAAATGTTCTGCATCTTCTTTTGTTGGAAAGCCGCAGGTTATGATTTGTTCCGCTTCACAAAAGTCAATGTTCAATTCACCTTCGAGTGCATCATACAATACGGTTGTACTTAAATCGAATTTCGTCAATTTTTTTCCTAGGTCCAAAGAATAATAATGCAATTCAATGGCTATTGGGACATCCCCCTGTAACCGCAGCCTTTTAATATGGTAAGATTCATCCTCAAACCCATTTGCATCAGCTATATTTTCAGGTGTCATTACACGGCCATGATCTAGCAGTTTAATCCCCATGCTTTTAGTGGTTTCCGTAAAACTTATCATCTTAAGCCATTCTTGCACAGGTTTAAGGGAGACGAACGTTCCCTTCCCATGCCTCTTTTCCAATATTCCCTCACGAACCAGGATGGAAACGGCTTCCCGTACAGTGCTCCTGCTGACAGAATACATATCCATCAGTTCCCTTTCACTCGGGATTTTGTCTTTATAATAACCTTCCAAAATTTGATTTTCCAATATGGTTTTCAATTGAGCATGTAAAGGGATTGGATTTTTAAAGTCTAGCTCCATAAAATTTCCTCCAAACAGAAAAAGACATCATAATGTTCGTATCAGTTCTTATATTGTAAACCAAATAGTTATAATATTCAAACATGCCAGCGTTCAATTTTTCCCTTAAATTAGGATTATGTTGAGTTTCCAGCGTTCATATACCGTTTTCCTTCGAGTGAATAAAAAAAACCTGAATAGCTCTATGTATTCAGGGCTTATCCTATATGCAACCTTCATCACATTTTCAGGCATATATGAAAGCTTATATATTAAATGATAAAGTACGAAATTATGGAAAGCAGCAAAGAGGTAATGGTCATGGCCAAAAGAGGACGCATGGCTTTTGTTCGCAGTGCCTGCAGGCTAACATTCAGTCCAAGACCGATCATGGCCATAGTCAATATAAATGTAGTAGCTTTGGAAATGCCATCCATTACGAGAGGTGAAACCGTAATGTAACTTCCAAACACATAACTTCCTATTAGGCTCATGAATATAAAACCAACGAGGAACCATGGAAAATCAATTTTGGCATCATGGCCCATTTTCCCGGATGTTCGCTTTTTCATCCAATACATAAAAATGAAACATAAAGGGATGAGTAAAAAGACACGGCCCAATTTGGCGAGGAGTGCAATCGCTAGCGCATCTTCACCAGCCGGTGCTCCTGCCAAAGCAACATGGGCGATTTCATGAAGACTGATTCCAGACCAGATTCCATAATCCAAAGCAGATAGCGGAAGGATCGGACGTAAAAGTGTATAAACAATGGAGAAAAGGGTTCCCATTAAAGCGATTATCCCGACGCCTATGGCTGTATCCTCTTCCTTCGCTTTCACGATTGGAGATATTGCCGCGATGGCTGCTGCACCGCATATCCCGGTTCCTACAGCAAGAAGAAGGGAAATGGAAGAATCTGCCTTAATCCACTTTGCAATCAGGACCATCACGACTATGGCGAATGTTACTGTCCCTATGTCACGTACCAATAATGGCAGTCCCTGATTAAAAATCACATCGATATTTAATTTCAATCCGTATAAAATAATGGCAAAACGCAAAAGTTTTTTTGCGGAAAATTCGATTCCCGTCCGGAACTTTTCTGGATATCCCGCAATTTGACGATAAATCACGGCAATGATGATCGAGCATGCAAGTGGACCGATTCGATCGAATCCTGAAATCTTCGACAGCCCCAAGCCTAAGAGGGCAATGAAAAAAGTGAAAGCGATACCGCTCAGCCACAAAAGCACCTTATTTTGAAGTGGGTTTTGCTGCACCTGAGGTGTTTCTTCCAATGGCTCATATTTTTCTAATTCCATACATTCCTTCCCCCTTTCCAGATAAACTAAATATCATCCCATCCTTTCAATCGTTTGAAAAAAATCGGTTTCTTCTAGATTAGGAAGTGAATTCCCTTTGATAAAATACTCGGATTCCTTTAAAAAAGGCAAGCTTGGATTTTGATTCGTCCACAATTCAGGAACCGCTAAAGTCTGGGAACGATGTGACCTTAAGGCACGGATTTTTTTCTTTAAAGTCCCTGCTATATTAACTTCTGTGACACTGCCCGGCCCGTTTTCCTTTAACCATTCATCATAAAAAGCATGCCAAAGGACAAAGTACAAACTATGAACCTTAATAGCTGGAAATAATGGATCTGGATAAAAATCGGGATCACCGGAGTTTAAGAAAGCAAATGCGGCAGCACGGCCAATCGCACAATGGTCTGGATGCCCCCCGTATTTCTCATGGAATGTAATTAGTGCATCCGGTTGAACATCACGAATCACCTTTACGATTCTCTCCGCCAATAAATCGAAGCTTTCAAATTCAATCGTTTTATCCCTTACGTTTAAAAATCGCAGGTCACTGATCCCCAATTCTTCACAAGCTCTTTTTAACTCCTCCACCCTTAGTTCTGGCAATGCCTCCCTTGTTGTTACAATGGGATTTCCCATTCGTCTGCCCATTTCACCTTTTGTCGCACATAGTAAAGTTATCTGAACACCTCGCTCAGACATTTTAGCAATGGTTCCCCCACACAGGAATGACTCATCATCGGGATGTGCCAGAACCACCAATAACCTTAGTTGTGATTGCATATTTCCTCCTGTTTTGGATTCCCCAGTTTTCCCACACTGTTAGACTCAAAATGAAAAAATGGACATGGATGTCAAATCAGCTAGACATATCATGCCCATCTTCATTTTTTTCTTCTATATAGATAGCACCCTAAACCTTATCCTCTTTTTGATTAGCATAATTCACATAAAACGGATTTAACCGTTTCTATGACAAAGCGTAAATCTTCAACGGTCGAAGATAAAGGCGGTGCAATGATGAGTACATTACCATATCCAGGAACCGTATCACCATTACGTCCGATGATAAGTCCCTTTGCCTTGCAAGCCCCGATTATTTTACCCATGAACTCTTCGGAAACAGGCGTTTTTGTCTTTTTATCTTCCACTAATTCAATGCCATATAAAAACCCAACTCCCCGAACTTCCCCTACTTTATCCAGGGCTGTCAATTCAAAGAGCGCGCTTAGTGTCGATTCACTAAGTTCAGATACTCGTTGAACGATGTTTTCATTTTCCAAGATTTCAATGTTCTTTAGCGCAACTGCACAAGATGCAGGGTGGCCTCCATATGTTGACACATGCCTGAAATGATTTAAATTTCCGTTGTCTTTGAACTTCTCATAAATCCTGGAATTCACTGCCGTTGCTCCAAGTGGAAGATAACCGCTGGTCAAACCCTTTGCCATCGTAACAATATCCGGTTGAACCCCATCTGAGTGCATGAACCCAAACATTTTTCCGGTTCTTCCAAAACCTGAAACCACTTCATCCACAATTAATAGAACATCATGCTTCTTACAGATTTCCGAAACCCTCGTTAAATATTCTTTTGAAGGAATAAGGACCCCGCCACCAGAGATGAATGGTTCAAGGATAACACCCGCTACCGTTTCAGCTCCTTCAAAGTTAATGACCTGATCGATATATTCAGCTGCAAGCAAATCGGAGTTTTCAACGTTTTCCCCAAACGGGCTTCGATAACTGTACGGGGGTGGAACATGCAGGAAACCTGGAACCGCCGGATCATATTTCACTCTCCGATTAGCCTGTGCAGTTGCGCTGAGCGCGCCAAAAGTATTGCCATGATAAGCTCTATACCTTGAGATGAACTTGTATTTACCCTGATTTCCATTTTGGGAATGATATTGCCTGGCTATTTTAAAAGCTGTCTCATTCGCCTCAGAGCCGCTGTTCGTAAAAAAAGTTGTATAAGGGCCCTTTAAATGTTCACTTATTTTTGCAGATAATTCGATTGCCGGCCTATGACTTAATGTTAAAGGGAAGTAAGATAAGTTAATCATTTGTTCATAGGCTGCCTGGGCAATCTCTTTTCGTCCGTGACCAAGGTTCAAGCACCATAATCCGGAGACACCATCTAAATATTTATCCCCTTTAGTATCTGTGAACCATGAGCCGGATCCTTCTGTAGCCATCATGGGAGCATCCTTCTCATTATAGCGATGCATCGCATGCCATAAATGGTCTTTATCCATTTGAACAAGGTCTTTCGTTTCAGTTTCCATCTTCACTTTTGAAACCCCCTTATTATTCATTGAATGCAACTAAGTTAAGTTCCCATGCTGTTACAGACCTTTTAAAGTGAATTGGTGATGGTGCGATGACCCAAATCGTTCATCAAGTCATCGCAGCTGTCCTATCACCTTTTCTTATTTATCCCAGTTTTTATGATCTAAATGAGAATATTTTTCTAATAATCTAGTAGGCATTTTTAATGCATCTTTTCTAAATGGCGGAGCCAATTGTGTTCCATCCACTTGTATATCAATGACAGTCGGTTTGTTTGATTTTATTGCTTTTTCAATGACAGCGCCTAACTCGTCTGCTTTTTCCACCCTAATACCTACAGCACCCATTGATCGGGCAACTTCTGCAAAATCAGGATTTTGGATATCGGCCCCTACAAAACGGTTATTATAAAAATCGACCTGATTCTTTTTCTCTGCGCACCAAGCATTATTATTGAAGACACATGCTATGACCGGTATGTTTTCTTCAACGGCCGTACTCACTTCATGTAAGCTCATGCCCCACGCGCCATCTCCAACAATGGCTATAACAGGCGTATTCGGCTCAGCTAATTTGGCACCTAGTGCAGATGGGTATGCAAATCCAGTATTCCCGAATGTAAGCGCAGCGATATGCCTGCGTCCCTGATTGAATTTCAAGTAAGCGTTTGCAGTTGAAGATACATTACCGATATCTGTAGTAACGATGGCATTTTCAGGCAACACTTTTGTCAATTCCAATAGGGCCCGACGCGGATTGATCGGGGTTCCATCGATCATCGCAAGATTCACCAATTCTTCTTCCCATTTTTGTTTTTCATTCGTAACTTCTACTATCCGCTCTTTTTCTTGTTTTAGGTTTGGTTTATTAGCCTTCAACCGTTTCAAGATTTCACGACTCGCTTCGCGGGCATCTCCGATGATCCCCACTTCCACAGGGTGCGTCCTCGCTATTTGCCTTGGGTTAATATCAATTTGGATGATTTGCGCATCTTTAGGGAAATAATCAATGTCATAGCATGGTAACGTTCCAAATACCGATAATCTTGTGCCTACCGCCAATATGACGTCCGCTTTCTTAAGTGTATTCATGGCAGCCTTTGAACCCATGTAACCGATTGGGCCGACTGACAATGGATGATCAGCAGGAAAAGCATCATTATGCATATATGAGACAGCTACCGGAGCCGTTAAATATTCTGCCATATTCTTAATTTCCTCAATGCCATCTGAATCAACCGTTCCCCTACCGGAAATGATCACCGGATACTGTGCCTCGGCTAAAATTTCTGCCGCTCTATCCAAGGATTCAGAAGACCCGCAGCCCCTTTCATCCACGCGATATTGATGTGGTTGAAGTATTTGATCTTCCACTTCACCATAGAAGTAATCACGAGGGATATCGAATAAAACCGGTCCCCTCTCGGCATAGGCAATCCGAAACGCTGTCCTTAGGCAATCAGCGACCCGTCCTGGGTGTGTCACTCTAACCGTTTCTTTCGTGATTGCCTTGAAGATGGAAACCTGATCGCATTCCTGAAAACCATCCCATCCAACTGTTGGTGTACCAGCTGAAGGTGATATGACCACCATTGGAGTATGAGCTTGATTGGCCGCTGCGACAGAGGTGACCATATTCGTCATTCCAGGTCCGTTTTGCCCGATGACAACTCCTGCAACACCAGAGACACGACAATAAGCATCTTCCATATGTGCTGCACTTTGTTCATGGCGGACACCAATGAAACGAATGCCTGCAGTTGGCAATAAATCAAGCATATCCATGAAAGCAGATCCCAAAATTCCCGAGATATGTTTAACTCCCTCGGCCACTAATGTCTCAACGATGGCTTCACTTGGTGTCATTTTTACTTTCGTACCTCTTAACATTTTTGTTTCGACCATAGCACATTCTCCTTAATTAAATTTATTTCTGATAATGACGTTACGACGTCCGTACCAGTTATAAGATGTATAATACTACCATTATGCGTAACAGTCAATAAATAATTTGAATATTTAGAATTAATTTAAAATCTCTGTCTGTCATAGGCACTAACACATGTATTTGACTCTTTTTTAACCAATAAATATATCCTTTTTTTCAGTCAATCTGTAGTTGATTCTATCGATGATCTCCAATAAATCACCTATTTCATCAATTACGAAATCGGCACCTGCATTCAAAAAACGGTTTTCTGCATGCTTCATCCGTTTTTGCAGATCATAAGGATCCATTTCACTGATTTCTGCTTCTGAAAGGCCGATCTCACTGCCGCCCTTCAATACGGCAACAGTCCACATTCCCGCAGAAATTCCTTCTTTGATGTCACTGATCGTATCACCCACTTTAACGATTTTGCTGAGTGGATACACTTGGAGATTCATCGCCGTCTTAAAGCACATCCAAGGAGCAGGCCTACCTGTAGGCACTTCGGTGGACGCAACGATGGAATCGGGTTGATAGCCCCATTTTTCCGCCTCTTCTTTAACAACATCAATCATTTCACGAGTATACCCCGTTGTCGAACCGATTTTTATTCCTTGCTGCCTTAAACGGCTGACTAATTCAATTACCCCGGGTATTGGCTTGGCGTTATCCTTTAGAACCTTAAAAAGCAAAGCCTCAAAGTCATTATATAATGAATTTAGATCTCTTTCGTCCGGTTCTTTCCCGAATTTAGCACTCCACAAATTAGAGATTCGTTTCATTTTCAGGAGTTCCATAATATGATCCATTTTCAATAAACCCATAGGTTCCCTTGCTTCCTTAACGGTAATATCTATCCCCCTTATCCTGAATATCTCGACAAATGCTTGGACCGGTGCAAAACAACCATAATCCACCGTCGTTCCTGCCCAATCGAATATCACTGCTTGAACCTCTTTGCATTCTTTTGCCCTTTCCATCTATGCTCCCCTCCTCATCTTACCTCCTCCAAAATCACCTAACTTGCTAAACCAGGGTATAAAGAGAATTCAATTAACTTCTTCCAAAAATAACTGTAAATCTTCCTTTGTAGCTTCAGAGAGTCGTTTAATCTTTTCAAGGTCCTTTTCCGGATTCCCTGACTCCCCAATTAATGGGTAAAGGTTTTTCTCAATCCTTTCATACCAATCCGGGTATTCATCTTCCACTTGCTTTTCTATCGAATCCCAAACAGAACTCATTTCTTTTCCCATTTCTTGAATTCTCTCTGGATCCGCTTCCGCACTTAATTCTGATTCCAATCCTTTTATGGATTGAATCACATCGCCGACACCTTTTTTAATGACCTCCGCATTTTGGGCTTCACCCGTATTTGATTCCGGATTTTCATTCATGACTGGACTTTTTTCTTGTTGAGCCTCGTCCGGTTCAGCTGAATTGCCACAGCCTGACAGCAACATGGCTCCAAGGACAACTCCACTGGTTATTACACGGAAATCATTCAACATAATACCTCCTTCATGATTTAAAAGACAGATGGCACCAAGCACTTATTGGCACAATTCTCTTTTTCTATTGGAATCATATTCTAGCTGATTAGTGAATTGAAGAATTTTGTCTGAGGAATTCCATAGAAGTAACCTTAAATTAAACCAATGGTGTAGAGCCAAAGCTATAACTTTTCAGAATTAGGGGAACCAGAAGCAATATTTAATTCATTCTCCAAATACTTCGCTTTTTTTCGCCGAATGAAAAAGAATGAACAAATAACGATCAAGCTAAATAGCATGGTAAAGATGAACTGCGGACGCTGCGAATCGATAAAAGCCATTAATATTAACACGGAAATCATGGAAATGATGGTTGCATAAGTCAAATACGGGAATAACCACATCTTGATCTTGAATATTCCGGGATTCTCTTTCTCCATTCTCTTCCTTAATCGGAGATGGGAAACCGCAATGGCCAGATAAACAAGAATTCCGACTCCGCCCGAGGAATTCACTAAAAAGAAAAAGATTTTATCTGGTGAAACATAACTGAAAATGGTGCTGATGAAGGCGAATATAGTAGAGCCGACTACAGCAAATATAGGGACACCGTTCTTGCTCACTTTAGAAAATAGCTTTGGGGCGTCACCCTTTTGTGCAAGTGAAAATAACATGCGTGAACTCGTATATAATCCCGAATTCAAACAAGATAGCAATGCAATGAGAATCACTATATTCATGATCAGGGCAGCAGAAGGGATTCCCAGCATTTCAAGTACGGCAACAAATGGACTTTTCAGCAAAGAAGCCGAATTCCAAGGTAATAGCGTCACCAGTATGGCGATGGACCCGATATAGAAAATCAGGATTCGCCAAACCACACTATTCAATGCACTTCTAACTGATTTAACCGGATCACTGGTTTCACCCGCGGCAATCGCTGGTATCTCCACTCCAACAAATGCATGAAAAACGATTGCAACACCAACAAGCACAGAACTTAGCCCATTTGGAATAAACCCGCCAAAGTTTAAAAGATTGGAAGTGCCAGGTGGTTTTATCGTAGGGATAAACCCTAATATCACGGCCACCCCCAGGCACAAGAATAGTATGATACTGATTATTTTAATGATTGAAAACCAGTATTCGAACTCACCAAACGATTTTACGGAAAAAATATTCGTCATTTTCAATAGGATGATCAATGATAGACTAATGACCCAGACGGGAACGGAAGGAAGCCAGCTGTGAATGATTGCTGCTCCAGCCGTTGCTTCCAAAGCAATTACGATAACCCAAAAGAACCAATATAACCAACCTGTTGTAAAACCGGCCCATTCACCTATCCCCTCTCTTGCATAAACCGCAAAAGATCCAGTATTAGGATTCACTGTGGCCATTTCCCCAAGCATCCTCATGACTAACACAACGATCAAGCCTGCCAAAACATATGATAATATCGCCCCGGGGCCCGTTTGACCAATAATGATACCGCTTCCTACGAATAAACCAGCTCCTATGACACCACTCAAAGATATCATCGTTAAATGTCTTTGTTTCAGACCTGGTTTCAGTTCTTCCTGTTGATGTTTCATACCCTCCACCAACTTTCAATAATTTGGGGAATCAACTAAGATAATCGCTACTTAAATGTAAAGCAGGCTTTTCAGCTGCCTGTCCTTTACACTTTCACAAAGATAGTGGGAACTGGAAACATGGCATTTTCAAACAACACAGGGTATGACGCTATGAACTTAAGATTCTATATCACTAATCCTCCTTCCTTAAGGCTATTTTGAAAAACGAAGCGGATCTAACATCACTACGTCATGATGTTAGTACCACTTTCTATGTGTATAATACACTCTGATTTTTTTAAAGTCAATTTAAAAATCAGAATATTTAGATAACAAAATGAAAATTTTCAAATAAAAAACGATGTCCATTAAGTCTCCAATTTTAGTTATTTTACTTCATTTACCTTTGGTGTTTCATCCAACACACTTTCCGTAGCTGACGTTACTGCCTTTTGCTTCCTATCCAGCATTTTCTTTAAAAGATATGAAAAAAGCAATGTAAAAGCAATTCCCTTAACAATCGATGCATAACCATAAACCAGAAGGCCCAATATCAGTACGATAAGATTAATAATCCTTATTGTCGCAGCAATATCTATTTTTTCATTTTTGTGATGTAAAATTAAGGCGATCACGTCAAAGCCAACAGTGGAGGCATTTGCAGTTATACATAAATAATATCCTATCGCTATCAAAATCGACGAAATGAAGATCACTAAAACGATATTCATATTAAACTGAATGTTCAATGAATAAAAAAAATTAAAAAATACCATATAGCTAAGGGAACTTACGATCGACTTAAAAAAGTACTCTTTCCCTAGAAAAACTAAACAAATGATTAACAGTAATCCTGTAACCAAATTGGCGAGCATGGCAATGTTATAACCCAATAACGCATTCAATAATAATGCCGAGCTAGTTACCCCGCCATTGATGATTTCATTGGGGACGATTAAATAAGCATAAGCAAAGGTCATGGAAATGTTTCCTGCGATAATTTTCAATAAATCCTTCATACATTCTCACCATCCTGTTCGATATTTTGATAATGCTCTTCCCCCCCCTAAATATATATTTATACTTGAACGATAATAAGATTCGAACCTTTCACCTTTCGATATTTTGGAATGCTAATACGAAGAATCCATTATTCTGTTCAAGTGATTACAATTATTCGCTAACCAGAATCCTCTCTCCTTCAAAATAAAAAAATAAAACATCCCCTTAAAACTTGAAGATGTTCATGTCTACTACATAATCATTTAGACATTGCAGAGTTTCTGTACATGTAACTTGTGATTACCTTGAAACCCCAAAACCTTTGATTTAAATGATTAAAATTCCTCAGGGTTGGACAAGTAGAAGGCTTTTACATAGTAAAACTACGTCCCCTTACATAATCACATTGGTTAGAAGGCAAATATGCAAAAGCATACCCCCTATCATTCCCAAAAAGTATTATCCCACAATAAAAAGCTGAGGGGACCCCCCTCAACTTTTTATTGTTCCATTAATTATTTCCCAAGAAATGTTACTTTCAATAGGCTGTGATTATCCTTTTCATGTCACGGATAATGCTGACTCATCTTTCATAAGCCTTTTGCGATAAACCATATTGGACAGCTGTACACTCACCTCATAAAGCACAAGCAAAGGGACGATAACCAAAATGTCCGAAATTATATCTGGAGGCGTAATCAGGATCGAGATGATGACCAGGACGAAATAAGAAATCTTGCGAGACTTTTTCAACACTGTTGGATTGATGATGCCTAATCTGGTCAGGAACATGACCACAAGCGGCATCTCGAATAAAATTCCGAAAGGTAAGATCAAATTAATCATGAAGCGAAAATACTTTTCCGCAGTGAACATCATCTCGAACTGCCCGGCCGATAGGGAAGTTAGGAAACCCAGCACTATTGGAAACAACACAAAATATCCAAATGAGATACCTGTGATGAATAGAATGAACAGTCCGGGTATGAAGCGAAATGTAACCCTTCTCTCTTCCGGTTTCAAAGCTGGAGCCACAAAGCGCCATAACTGATAGGCTGCTAACGGAATCGTTGCAGCAATTGCGCAAACCCCAGCGATAATCATATATACCCATAGGATCTCACTCGGGCCGAGTACGGCAAGCTTTCCTTCCAAATCTTTAATAAGTAAATTATAAATATCCTGTACGAATATGAAGCTCATTATGAAAAAAGCCACAAAACCTATCAGTGTTTTAATGATTCTGCTTCGGAGTTCCTCCATATGCTCAATAACGTGTAAATCCTTACTCTCCACTTTCACTCCCCCTTTTTAGACATATTATTTGCCATTTTGCAAATAGCGCTTCCCCTCTAACCATTATCATGAAAAGAAGCAGGCGAGTCTTTCCGCCCGCTCTATCTCATTTACTTCATCCCTCTTTTTTAACAGCTCTTAATGCAGCTTTATTCTCATTTTCTTCTTCTTTTTCTGTATCATTCACCAATCCTTTGGTTGCACTTTTGAATTCGGACAATGTCCGGCCAAATGCACGGCCTATTTCCGGCAGTTTGGACGGTCCAAAAATAATCAGTGCAATCACAAGGACAATCACCAAACCGGGTATTCCTATATTTGAAAGCATTCTTACTCACTCCTTTGATCTTCTCATTTTTCTTCACTATATTCCTGTCAAGCATCATAAGGATTCCCTATCAATTAGTCACTTTCCCCTGACTTTTCATTCTTTGTTTTTCATGTGCGCGATTATGGGCACGTGTTCGATCTTCCTCAACTTCGTTCGTTTTTTGTACACCTTCCATAACCGCTGCTGAAGCAACCTTTCGCAGCCCTGTTTGATCCTTATCAAAAACAAAAGATGCTCTTGTCGATATATCCGCACCTGGTTCTGTCACGAATGGGACTACACGGTAATCCGCCTTCCATTGTTCTGGTGTTACTTTGCACCGTACATATCCCCTGTAATCATTAAAGAACTTTATATGCGGATTCTGACTTAGTATTTTATCCGTGTCCGCACGCTTATCCGCACCATTTCCACCAGATGTGATCGAAGTGCCGACAAACTCCACTCCGAAAATCTTTGAATTTGGATCATCGAAATCCACCTTTAAATTGGCGGCCCAGCTTGCATGTACATCACCGGTCAATACGACCAGATTTTCCAGGTGGTTGCTTTTGATTACATCAATTAAGCGATCGCGTGCAGCCGGGTAACCATCCCAGGAATCCATGCTGAATTTTGGGGCGGTTGGTGTTCCATAATTTCGTTGTGCAAAGAAAATCTGCTGAGGCAGAACATTCCACTTCGTTTTTGAATTTGATAGATTGTCAGTTAGCCACTGTTCCTGCTCTGGACCTAGTAATGTCCGTTTCGGATCAAGTGACTCAGGCGTTTGCGGTGAACTTCCATCACCGTTTGCCTGATCATCCCGGTATTGACGTGAATCCAATACAAAGAAAGAGGCCAGGTCGCCATATGTGAAATTTCGGTATAACCTCATATCCGCTCCCTTAGGCAATGATGATTTACGAAGGGGCATATGCTCATAGTAAGCCTGATAAGCGGCGGCCCTTCTCTTGATGAAAGCTTCTACCGATTGTCCTTTTTCCGGTATGACATTTGCATAATTGTTTTCAACTTCATGATCATCCCAAGTCACCACCCATGGGAAAGCTGCGTGTGCCGCTTTTAAATGGGTATCAGAGCGATATTGTGCGTATCTATTCCGATAATCTTCAAGTGTAATGATCTCTGGTCCACTATGTACACGGACATTACCTGTAGAAGAAACATATTCATTTGGTCCATATTCATATATATAATCGCCAAGGTGGAAGACAATATCCAGATCTTCCTTTGCCAAATGTTTATAGGCCGTATAATAACCATGCTCAAATTGCTGACATGAAACAAACGCGAATGACAAGCTCGAAACACTTGAACCTATTGGCGGAAGTGTTTTCGTTTTCCCAGTCTGACTTACTTCCCCGCCGCTTTTAAAACGGTAAAAATAGACTTTATCAGGTTTTAACCCGCTTACTTCCACATGTATGGAGTGGCCAAGTTCCGGCCTGGCTATTTCCTTGCCTTGCTGGACAATCTTTCTGAAATTCTCATCCTTTGCCACTTCCCATTTAACCGAAATGGCTTCTTTTGGCATTCCCCCTCCATTCAACGGATCCGGTGCCAACCTTGTCCATAAAACGACACTGTCCGAGAGCGGATCTCCTGAAGCAACACCGAGAGTAAATGGATAATCACTGAATTTCGGGGCAGCATTCACTTCAATACCGCCCATTGATTGGGCAAGAGCAAGACCTAATGAAAGTCCGGCAAGCTTACTCGCTCCCTGGATAAAATTTCGGCGGTCCATATTCTTACCTAATTCGCTCCAATTCTTAATTAAATCATCCATTGCTCTTTCATTATTCATTGATCTTTCCCTCCTATTATTTGAATCTGGTTCAAGTATAGAAGGCCATTTTTAAAGGTGTATGAAGATGTGTAAATCAATAAATCAATAAATTAGGAATTTTTAGGCAGGTCTTATGATACCCATTGAATACAAAAAGAGTTTTGATTCACTCATACATTTACATAGACCTACAAACTTTTACATATAACGACAGTCTTTCAGCCTAGTTCTCTTAACGAATCATTTATTTAATCGTTACAAATAACTTCCATGGGCTATTTTTACAATAAACCTTTAAAACTATAAAAGCCTAAAGAAGACAGCGAAATAATGGAATAAAAGAAAGATCGCCATTACTTGGTTGGATCCCACCGCAGTAAGGAAACCTTGATTCAAAGGAAGGTTTAGAACTCATCATAGTCATCTGTAATCGGACAATAATGCTTCAGCAATATTTTTATAAGTGAATACTCACTTTTTGTTTAAAAACATCCTAATTTATGTAATAATAGTTTCATAACAAAAAAAGAAAGCACTTGAGGATTCTGCATTGGAGAGTATGGAAGCATTATTTGAAAAAATTGAGATATTGAGGAAAGAACTAATAACCACCGGATTGATTTATGGATTTACTGCCCCAAAAACATTACATAAAAGCCAGAAACTAGATGAACTGTTGAATTTACTTACATATGAAAAAGAACCAAATGATTTAGAATATGTCTAAAAAGCGGAATAAAGCCTGATTGATTTTTCTACTAATACTTCATGGAATCATCACTATGTAGTTCATGCTTCTCTTACCTCTTATATTTTTCTTGGACTCGTGGTCTAATTTTTATGTATTATCCGTTAAATCATTAGGATAATTTTTAACATCGTCACTCTTCCTAATTAAAAAGCATCCAAAATGAATGGATGCCTCAGACTGTAGACAAACTCGAGAATTTGTCTACAATTTTTTTTGCTTGTACAAATTTGGAAGTTGATTGGAACGTAGGGCACTCTCTTTCCGTGGGCGGTCCGCCCTCGGCGCACTTGCGCCTGTGGGGTTTCCCTTGGACTCGTTATTCCCGCAGGAGTCTCTCACACCCGCTCCAATCAACTATGTTTAAAAATTTGTATAATACTCCTTTTGCCTACAGTCTTTTTTGTTTTAAAATAGATTTATTAAAACTTGAGATGATGAGTTTGCTTTCTAAAAATGATTCATTCAGCGAGATCAACTGGAATGATTTCTTTAGACCCACTGGTGCCAGCGAACCATTGAGTTCGTAAAATGGAGACTGCCATTGATTTCTCTTTCATTTATGATTTAGTGAAAGATATGTATTCAGAGAAAGGAAGTATTAATCCAGTTAGGTTTTGAGGGGATTTTTATTGAACAGTATTGGACTGCTACAAAAAAAAATAGAGACAATGAGGAAAGAAATAATAAATACGGCATTTAAACATTGGATCACTTCACCAAAAACTTTACATATAAGCCAGGAACTAGAAAAACTGTTGGAAAACTGGCTGTTTTTCGTCGGGAAATTCCCCAATTTCATAAGTCTAGCGTTTTCTAAGCATTCATTTTCCTATATCTTACGGTCATATCAACGATTGTCAATAATAAAACAAACCACAACATTGGATTATTCAAAGAGATTCCTACAGTAGATTTTCCGCCCATTACCGTTAATACACCTATTAGCACTAACATAAAAAAAATAAATACTGCTTCTCCAATTAATGAATTTTCACAATTTTTTTCAGTCTTTCGATTAATGACAATATAGACAACCGCTAATGGGACCATTCCAATTGTCAGTGCAGTTTTAGGAATGTCTTTGAGAACGAGATGAGGGAAATAATCAAAAATCATAAGAAAAGAAAATAATAAAAAGATACCTATTCTCAATAATATTTTCAAATTCATCTTATTCCCCATTTCCTCGATTTATTATTTCCCAAACCAGTAATTGCATTGGAAATATTGAACTGATTTAGGTGATGTGTAATTACTTTTGCCATAATGAACCACTGTCGCATGATAATTTCTTTTCTTTTCTACAATGCTATATGAACTTGATACCCAAGAACCAACGTAAGTTGGACTAATTTTGGACCAGCTATTTAACTTTACAAAAAGCCAATTAGCGAATACACTATCTGTCAATTTTTCAGGAATCCTTTTCATCATATATGCAAAAATTAGATTTTTGGCTTCATTTACACCGGTATTTTTGTAGGTTCTATAAATAGGAGCTATTTCAGTTTTTGTTGATCCACCTGAAATAGGTCCATATGCAGTTATACCACTAGAGTTAAGTGTATTAATACTCATAACTTCATTATATAGATTTTCAATCTCTTGCTCCGGTAAAATTGTATTACTTATTATTTCTAGTTCATTAAAAGAATAGGCATGTTCGTTTACTTCTTGTGTCGATGTCTCGTTGCTAACCTCTATACTTGCAAAGGAAGGAGCTACAAAACTAAATAAAATAATCAACGATAATGAAAAGGCATATATATATTTCATAATATTCTATTCCCCTTCTAGTAGATTTTTTCTTAACATTTTTCCTACATTTAAGAAATAAATTCTCTCATAGAAGATGCTGTTTATGGAGTGATCTAAGTAGAGACTGAAGGACAAAGGTTTAAGGCTGAAGGCTGAGGCGGGAACAGTTCCGATTTCTGTATCTGTTTATAAAATCCTCTCCTTTCCATGATTAGGTATTATCTACCACTTTATATTAACACGAGTGTGAAAATATAACTATATTTATTATATTTTTATAAAAATATATAAAAAACAGGGGTCTGAAGAATCATTATTCAAATTATCATTACCTCTTTTATAAGCTGTGGGATTTTACGAGTTCATTCAAACTTGGAATATGTCTCGGTCAAGATTTTTTTCGAAAGAAGTAGTTTTTTATGTTCGGACAATTCTTTTACTGGTTCACATAGACGTCGTAAAAGATACTATTTATTATGACTTCTAATAATTTTTAAATGTCTCATTTCCTCATCATTTAAATACTTTCATAATATTTGTTAAGCAATATCAAAATATTAATATTTTACGATATCGCAATAACGCTTATTGCTTTTAAAAAGCTCAAGACAATTATGCCTCATGTAAAATGATTGATTCGTTCATTCAATAAGAAAAAGAGCCGTTGTAACAGCTCCTTGTCCCCTCTTTCCCCCTTTTGGAACGAATGATAGAGGTATATTTCGCCTACTCATTTTTGACTCTTTGCAAGCGTTTGACCTTATATTGTTCAAAATCCCAATTCGACAAAAATTCTTTTGCAGAAGTATAGCCTGATTTATAGAGAAAGTTGATTTCTTCCTCATTCAGTTCAAAATCCGTTGCATTGATGCCGCCAACAGGAATTTGAATCGTGCGTTCAATCGTTTCTTCGTTCATATGTCGTAAATCATGGGCTTGGAGCATCGTTTTAAATATATTTTTGAAAAGGTGGATGGGCGTTGGGATAACCCCGCCTATGTTAACTTCATCTTTCACAAAATGGAATCCGAATGTTGGAAAACGAGGATTGTCGGTATCAAATATCCATATCGGGAAGTTACTAAGTAAACCACCATCTAAAATGTAGGATTTTTTCCGGTCTTTTGATTTCCAAATAACCGGACGGAAGAAAAATGGTAAGGAGGCACTCATCATAACAGCAGTTGAAACTTTTAAATCAGCAGGAGACATACCATAGCGGTCCAAATCATCTGGCAAAATAAGCATCTTTCCATTCGAAACATCAGAAGCAATGATCTTCAACTTTCCATCTGGAAGATCCGCGAATGTCTTTATCCCTTTTTCTGAAAGAAGTGAATCTACCCATGTCTCCAAATAATCGTTTTTGTAAATCCCAAGATGAACCATAAGTTCCAAAAAGAAGCCCAAAATGGGAATTCGATTCAGAATTGTCCTGCCTCGAAACTTTGAGTAATTGATTTCACTAAACCGTTCTCTAATTTCATGGCTTTTATAGCCACTAGCCAAAAGTGCAGCTATTACTGCTCCTGCTGATGTCCCAGCAAGTCTTTCCCATTCGACATTTTCCTCTTCCATTGCTTGAATTGCTCCAATAAAAGCAATTCCCCTGACCCCCCCACCTTCAAAAACGGCATCTGCTTTCATTTTTTTCCACCTCTCGATAAGAGTTATTATCATATTAACAATATTTGAAAATAATGTGAATTTTCACACTCTTTAACCCTTTGATGGCAATCTAACGTAATAACAATAGTAGGATAGCTTCTATTATCATGGTATGTAGAAAACGAAGCATTTGCATGGACAAATTATCAGATTAGGAAGCAGCCTTTGATAAAGGAATTCTTTAAATGATGTCGAAAAGGAAATGTAACAATTGAAGGGAGTGAAAAAATGGAAAATAACCGTGCCAAGAAAATGTATGATTACCATGTTTGGGCTAATCAGCAAGTGTTCCAAAAACTAAAACAATTACCGGACGGAGTTTATGGAGACACGATAAAAAGTGTCTTTCCATCCATCAAGGAAGTCCTTGTTCACCTTTACGCAACAGATATTACCTGGTTGGAGATAATGAAAGGAAGCACAGTTCAAGAAACTTTTAAAAAAGTTGAACAGCGGCGGAAAGAAGTGGAAGGAATCTCATTAAATGAACTGGAATCCTCATATGATGAACTTGCAAAGGATTATGACAATTTTCTTAATTCGCAGCCTGATCTTGAACGGACCATTGTAACCGAACATCCGAAAATGGGAGCTTGTGAGTTTGTACTTGCCGACCTCATCCATCATGTAGTGAATCATGGGACCTATCATCGCGGTAATGTATCAGCGATGCTCCATCAACAAGGTGAGAATGGGGCACCAACAGATTATGTATTTTACTGTTTAAAATAAGCGGTTTGACAACCTTTAGGAGTTGCAGTAACATTGCCGCTCATTCCAGATGAAAGCCGATGGTCCTCTTGTGAAGGAATCATCGGCTTTATTTGGATGATTAAAATTCATACGCCCGTAGTCAGTACAACTTTCTTCTATATATGTTACATGACCTTTAAAGCTTTATCCGTTGAAGGCGAAGTGCATTCAATACGACTGACACAGAACTGAAGGCCATGGCAGCACCCGCTAACCACGGGGCAAGCAGTCCGATTGCCGCAATTGGTATTCCGATTACATTATAGGCAAATGCCCAGAATAGGTTTTGTTTGATGTTTTTCATCGTCTTCCTGCTCATGAGGATGGCATCTGCAATACTGTTCAAATCACCCCGGATCAAAGTGATATCGGCAGCTTCCATGGCTATGTCCGTCCCGGTTCCTATTGCCATTCCTATATCGGCTAGTGCCAGCGCGGGCGCATCATTTATCCCATCGCCGACCATTGCCACTGTTTTACCGGCGGCCTGCAGTTTTTTCACTTCTTCCGCTTTCCCTTCAGGTAGGACTTCTGCGATTACATGGTCAATGCCAACTTGATGGCCGATGGCATTTGCTGTTCTTTGATTATCCCCGGTTATCATGATGACCTGGATATCCATTGCTTTTAACCTTTTAATCGCCGCTAGTGAGCTCTCTTTTATCGTATCCGCAACAGCAATGAGTCCTGCATATTCCCCTTCAATGCTAGCGAGCATTGCAGTCTTCCCTTGCTCTTCAAATTCTCCCATCGCTGTTAGCGCCTTAGTAATATCCACGTTATTTTGCTTCATCAATTTACGGGTTCCGATGAATATCACTTTTTGATCCGCCACAGCTCTAATCCCGTATCCAGGCATCGCTTCAAATTCCTCAACAGCTGCAAGTGAAATCTGTCTTGCTTGAATTCCTTGAACGATTGATTGAGCAAGAGGGTGTTCAGATTGTTTTTCAGCTGCACCGATTAATGATAAAAACTGTTCTTCCTCCATACCATTCTCAATGAGGACATCTGTCAACACAGGGGTACCATTCGTTACCGTTCCCGTTTTATCCAAGATGACCGTATCAATATGGTGGGTGGTTTCCAGATGTTCCCCGCCTTTAAATAAGATCCCGAATTCGGCAGCCCTTCCAGACCCTGCCATGATAGAGGTGGGAGTGGCCAGGCCTAAAGCACATGGGCAGGCTATGACTAGCACTGCAATCATCGCTTCAAAAGCAGGTGTGAATTCTCCAGGGTTAACCCAAATCATCCAAACCAGAAAAGTTAAAAGGGCGATTCCGACAACAATGGGAACGAAAACACCGGAAATTTGGTCAGCAAGCCGTTGAATCGGCGCTTTCGAACCTTGAGCATCTTCGACGACTTTAATGATTTGGGAAAGAGCTGTATCCCTTCCTATTTTAGTCGCTTTCATTTTGAGAAACCCATTCTTATTCAATGTTGAACCGATCACAGTATCCCCGTTTGTTTTATCGACCGGGATGCTCTCACCCGTTAACATGGATTCATCGACGGCAGAGTTCCCTTCGATTACCTTGCCATCGACAGGGATCTTTTCACCCGGCTTCACCAAAATCGTATCCCCTACGATGACTTCTTCAAGTGGTATTTCCCGTTCTTCCCCATTTCTTAGAACCAATGCCGTTTTGGCCTGAAGCCCCATCAATTTTTTGATGGCCTCGGAAGAACGTCCTTTTGCTTTTGCTTCAAACAGCTTACCCAAAAGTATGAGGGTGATAAGAATCGAACTTGTTTCGAAATAAAGTTGTGCCGTATTGTGATGGGAACCCATCGAGATGATCGCCTGATAAACACTGTAAAAATAGGCAGCGGATGTTCCCATCGCGACTAATACATCCATATTGGCACTTTTATTTCTCAAGGCTTTATAAGCTCCAACATAGAACTGCTTTCCAATCAAAAATTGCACCGGGGTTGCGAATGCCATCTGCACCCAAGGATTCATGAGGAAATCAGGCATATAGATAAACGAAGTAAAACTAAAATGGCTTACCATCGCCCATAACAATGGGAATGATAAAATGACTGAAAAGATGAATGTATTCTTTTGTTTTTGTATTTCTTTTTGCCGGAAATTCACGGATTCCATTTTATCTTCCTTAATGATCGCCCCATAACCCAGCTTCTCCACCCGTTGAATGATGTCAATTGGGGAGGCTTGGGAAGGATCATATTCGACGGTCGCATTTTCAAGCGCTAGATTGACATTAGCCATGCTCACCCCATCCATCTTATTTAACCCTTTTTCTATTCGGTTTGCACAGGCAGCGCAGGTCATGCCAGTAATCGTAAATTCCTTTTTCTCTTTTACTACATCATAGCCAAGATCCTGAATTTTCTTTTCGAGGTCCTGGTTGCTTACTTTTTCCGAATCATATTTAATAACCGATTTCTCAAGAGCCAAATTAACGGTGGCTTCCTCAACGCCTTCCATTTTGTTTAACCCTTTTTCAATTCGGTTTGCACAGGCAGCGCAAGTCATTCCTGAAATCTGTAAACTTGTTTCTTTTATTTGGCTGCTCACTTCATCCCGCCTCCCTATACCGCTATGGGGTATATTTCTTTGTAAAAAAGAAGTGCTTAACAGCACTCTCATAACTTACTCGACATCGTAGCCTTGATCATCGATTGTTTCTTTTATTTTCTCAAGTGATACTTTTTCCTTGTCAAACGCTACATCTACTTTTCCTGCATCCAAATGCACCTTTACGCTTTCAACACCCGAAAGTTTTCCTACATTCCCTTCAACTGCATTCACACAATGACCACAAGACATTCCACTTACATTCAATGTTACATTTTCCATTTTATCCACTGCTCCTTTATTTTTTCATTAATTTTTGTATCGTTACAAGCACTTCATCTATAACCTCTGTATCTCCTTCATTCAGGCGTTCAACCACACAATTCCTTAGATGCCCTTCCAATAAAATCTTGGCCACACTATTCATCGCGCTTTGTGTAGCTGCTATTTGGGTGATCACATCATCACAGTACGTATCTTTTTCAATAAGACCCTTTATACCGCGGATTTGACCTTCAATTCGATTTAACCGGGTCGTTAAGTTCTTTTTTACTGCTTCTGAGTGATGACTCTTTCGGCCGTGGGAAGAGGTCGTACAGCATTCTTCTTCATTAATCGCATCTTGCCCATTCATCATTTCATCCATTGCCCATCCCTCCTCAAAAATTAATATACCATACCCTCCTACCCTATGCAAAGAGAAAGATTTATGTGCATCATTTATTACTATCCGTATTTTAACATTTTCTATTCTTAAGCTAAGAAGCGCACATTTTGTGAGTTGAACAATCCAGATCCTTGCCCGCCAAGAACCTTTTTAAGAATACAATTAGTTAACACAAAACACTGCGATACTAATGTACCCTCAGCCAGACTGAAGACAAACTTAAAGAAAAAATTCAGTATATATATTCTTATTCATAGAAACCCTCCGTCCATTCTCATTACACTTATTGAAACATAAAAAACCCCGGATAAGGGACACTTTTTTATGTTTGTCCCTTATCCGGGGTTTTTATATTTTTGTTAATATATCAAATAGTTCTATTGCAATAATTGGTTCTCTAGATATTTTTCTATTAATTCAATAAATAAGTTCATAGATTTCGTATGCAATTCCTCAGATTCTGTTATAACTGAAAAATTTCTTTTTATCGGTGTCCCTTTTACATTTAATACTTGAATGGTACCAAGCATTCTTTCTTTTTTTACAGTAAGTTCAGATAAGTAACTAATTCCAAGCCCGGCTTCAACTGCTTCTTTTATAAGTTGTGTGCTGCCGAACTCCATTAGCTTGGAAGGACATATTTGTAAAGATTGAAATAATGTTTCTGTTGCCTCTCTTGTACCAGAACCTTCTTCTCGGACAATCCAATTCTCTTGTTCCACCTGTCTCCTTGTAACTTCCTTATTGAAATAAATTGGATATTTCCCCCCTGCCACGATATACATTTTGTCGGTGGAAACCGATTTTATATATATATTTCGAAGAGAAATTTCCCCCTCTACAATTCCTACATCAATCTCATGACTTGTGATTGCCTTGGCTATATCCCTTGTGTTGCCAATCTGTACCGAAGGGAAGATATTAGGAAATAGGTTTTTCATTCTTGCAAGTATATGTGGTAATACATACTCTCCAAAGGTATAGCTGGCACCAATTTTTAATGATCCTGTTGGCTCGTTATTTAATTCATTCACTAACATTGACATTCGTTTATATAAACCTGTTATTTCTTTAGCATGTAAATAGACTATTTCTCCTGCTTTAGTTAGCTGGACAGATTTGTTTGTTCGCAGAAGTAATTTTGCCCCTACATGTTTTTCCAACTGTTGAATTTGCTGGCTGACTGCAGGCTGAGTCAAATGAAGCTCTTCCGCTGCTCTGGAAAAGTTTCTTTTATCAGCTACAGATATAAATACAGATAATAGTTGATCCATATGTTCCCCTTCTCACTATCGTATTTACTTATTATAACTATAATAATCATTTATTTTCCTTATTGTAAAACATTAGTTACGATAAATTATAAATAATCCAACTAAGGGGTTGAAAAAGATTGGAACAAAAAGCGTTAATAACTCCCAGTCCAAATAAGCAAAAAAAAGCGAAAAAAAAGCTAAATGTTTCTTTGATTTCTGGAATTGGTTTTACATTGATCATAGCTGTGTTAGGTTTTATTTTGGCAGCGTTGCCAGGTCTAAATCATATTGGTCCTCTTGCGTGTGCCATTTTACTAGCTGTGGTTTACAGACAGGTTTTTGGATATCCACAAAAATTACGTACTGGTATTCAATTTTCATCAAAAATACTATTGAGATTTGCCATCATACTTTATGGTTTAAAGCTTAACATGATTGTGATATTTCATCAGGGTTTCCCCCTATTGCTAAGAGGGACAATAACGATCATTTTTTCAATTGCTGTTCTTATGATCATTGCAAAATGGCTGAAGGCAGATTTTAATCTTTCTTTATTATTAAGTCTCGGCACAGGCATTTGTGGTGCGGCTGCCATCGCGGCCGTATCGCCAATTATAAAAGCAAAAGATGAAGATACGGCTATGGGAGTAGGCATCATCGCATTAGTCGGCACAGTGTTTTCAATAATCTATACGTTAATATATCCTTTTTTATCAATTGGTCCTATTAACTACGGAAATTGGGTTGGAATCAGCCTGCACGAGATAGGCCATGTTGCATTAGCTGCTGCCCCGGCAGGACAGGATGCTCTTGCTCACGCATTACTTGCCAAACTTACACGAGTATTCCTATTAATTCCGGTTTGCTTTATCCTCATGCTTTGGATGAAAAAGAAAGGAAAAATGGAAGGGGAGGCAAGATTCGAGTTTCCATGGTTTTTAATTGGCTTTATCGTTATGAGTTTCGTGGGAAGCTATATCATTGGTAATAAGGTATTAGTATCACAAAAAGTGATGTCTTATATATCAGACTTCACATCTTTTATGTTAACAATGTCAATGACTGGATTAGGATTAAATATTTGCTTGAAAGAATTACGGACAAAAGCAATACGTCCACTTATTGCCATTATTATTACATCAGTTCTTTTATCATGGTTATCGTATATTAGTCTTTAACAAGGAATAAAAGTGTGAATTTTTACACACTGCAATACATATACGTCAGAAAATGTTCAAACCGAATATTTTTTTCTTTATTTAACTCATTAAAGATTCATGGATCATAGCAATATCGTAATTTTCCTTATTGGAATTTTGAATAATATCTGTATGGTTTTGCCCAACTAACTCAAATTTAAATGCTATTTCACTATTTTTGGAATTAAAATTTACCATGATTTCTTGAAGTATACCTTAGATAATGGGAGTAACTCCTTGTTTGTTGCATACAAGGTCTTAACAGGTCATTTCACCGCATCCCGTCGTCATATTTTTTAGCATAAAATTAAAATATTTAGTGAATTAATAATTTCGTTAATCTGATAAAAAAGGAGATGATTATGAGTATGATTGAAAACCCATTGAATAAAGAGAATGGTGAAACCTCTGTAGAGTCAGTTGAAGGTGAAGCTGCTATCAACTCTCCTAATGAGCGATACGACGCCCCTCCAACAACTCAGTCAAAAGATCCTGAATTCGATCTTTTCGGCACAGGTTTAAATGGGTATCTGTTTTAATTCAAAAAAAAATCACTAAATTAATTATTAGTAAGACAAGTTTTATCAACTTACTATAGATGACATATCTAAGTAATATAAGTAAGGCTACTCAGGATGAGTCGTTATCTTATGTCGAACTCTTCCAAAAAAAATCAATTATATGATTTTAAAGATGCTTATCCATACTTGTTTGACAAAAGACCTATAAAAACTCACAAATGCGGAATCAAACTAATAGCCTAAATCTATTTGTAAGGATAATGTGAGTATAAATCATCAACTTTGATTATTAAAAGCTTAAAGGACCATCTGAGATGGTCCTTTAAGCTTTTAGGCCTACCATTAGATCCTGGTGCAAATATGACCTGTTAGAAACATAGAATCTCATTATCCTTTCATCTAAGAATTATGAGGCTGCTCCAAATAATTTATTTCTGAATTGTAGCTGTAAACTATTCATAACCATCACCTCGTTTTATTTTATTCACATGTTCATAGAGCCTCAATGATTACTGAGATTCCTTGTCCTCCTCCGATACAGAGGGAGGCTAGTCCAAATTTCTTTCCTCGATTCCTTAACTCTTGGGCCAATGAATATATAATTCTAGCTCCACTGGCCCCGACTGGATGACCTAATGCGATTGCTCCGCCATTGACGTTTACTTTTTCCCGTTTCAATCCAAGCTCTCTCTCTACTGCAAGATACTGGGCAGAGAATGCTTCATTGATTTCGAACAAATCGATATCTTCAATATTGAGTCCTACTTTCCGTAAAGCTAATTGACTAGCAGGAACTGGTCCAATGCCCATAATATTTGGGTCTACCCCCGCAATCCCCCAGGATATGATTCTTGCCAGTGGTTTCACATTGTGATTTTTTTGTAGGAAGGATTCACTTCCAAGTATTAAGGCAGCTGCCCCATCATTTATACCACTTGCATTACCTGCCGTTACGGTCCCATCCTTTTTAAAGGCTGGTTTCAGTTTCGCTAATGCTTCAATTGAAGCATTATGGCGAATATGTTCATCTTCTAAAATGGTTATTTCCTTTCCTTTTTTGGTGAATATCGTGACAGGGGAAATCTCTTGTTGAAATCGCCCCGTCAGCTGGGCCTTTGCTGATTTTTGGTGTGATTGGACAGCCAAACTATCTTGATCGTCTCGGGTTAGTTCATATTTTTCAGCAAGAGTTTCCGCTGTTACTCCCATCCCACACCCTATATATTCATCGCTCAAAGTCTCCCAAAGCATGTCGTCCATTTGTGGAGCCTGTAAACCCGTACCAAAGCGGACATCTCGTAATACGTGAGGAGATTGGCTCATATTTTCGGTGCCCAGTGCTAGGGCGACATCAGCATCCTTTAAAATAATCGACTGAGCTGCCGATACGACCGCTTGCAATCCAGAACCGCATAAACGATTGAGAGTTAAAGCGGGGCTCTCGATTGGAACCCCAGCTTTCAAAGCAATATGCCTGGATAGATAGGAGGCATTTTTCGAAGTATGTATCACATTCCCTGCAAAAACATGCTCAACCTCATCAACTGAAATATTACTTTTTTCAATGGCTCCTTTACTTGCGATAACTCCAAGATTGATGGCAGAAACATCCTTTAATACCCCTCCAAAACTCCCGAATGGCGTCCTGGCTCCACCTAAAATATAAACATGACTCATAATTCATTCTCCTTTATTGAAGGTTGTTTGATTCGATTTGATGGACCGAATACATCTTTTCCATTTTTATTTTACCTTCTGACTTTATACCATTGTTCGGACATGATATTAATCAACGGTATATTGTATATTTTAAATGTTCCGTTAATTAACTTTAACCGTCAAAATAAATGTTGCAGGAGTACAATTGATTGCGTACCCATTCCTTCTTTTTCCTAGCCATTTTCATCATAAATGTTGAATAATTGTTGGACTGCGAGTGTGGGAGAAGTATGGCCGTTAAAAAGCAATTCTTCCATTTTAGTCATGTTTTTTTTCATCGATGGATTACCATAAAATCTCGCCTTTAATTGGTCTTCTATCATAGAATGAACCCAGTCAATCATTTGTTCTTTTCTTCTTTTTCCAAAGAATCCATTCCTACTGGTAACTTGTTTATATTTCTGAATGACCTTCCAAATGTGAGATACGCCTTCCCCTGTTAAGGCAGATACAGTAAATGCTTTGGTTTCCCAACCCTTGGTAATTGGCTGTAAGAAATGAAGGAGGCGATTGTATTCCACCTTTGCATTCATGGCAGCTTGTTTGTTTTCGCCATCCGCTTTATTAATGAAAATAGCATCAGCTAATTCCATCACCCCTTTTTTCATTCCTTGTAGCTCATCCCCTGCACCAGTCAGCATAATAACTAGGAAAAAATCCACCATGGACCGGACGGTTATTTCACTTTGGCCGACTCCGATGGTTTCGACGATTATTACGTCTTACCCTGCTGCCTCACAAATAAGAAGGGTTTCACGGCTTTTTCTAGTGACCCCTCCTAAAGTCCCGCTTGACGGTGACGGTCGAACATATGCATGTGGGTGGCGAGAAAGATGTTCCATTCTTGTTTTGTCACCTAGAATACTTCCTTTAAATACACTGCTAGTTGGGTCAACGGCTAAAACCGCTACACGGTGATTTTGCTCACAGAGCATCATACCAAAGGATTCAATTAACGTGCTCTTACCAGCCCCAGGAACGCCTGTAAAGCCGATTCGAATTGATTTCCCTGTATATGGAATCAGTTCTTTCAGCACTTTTTGTGCCATTTCCATGTGTTTGGGTAAATTGCTTTCAACTAAGGTGATCGCTTGAGCAATAATTGCACGATTTCCATTCATCACACCCTGCACATAATCATCAACCGTAAGGTGGATTCGTCTTGACGGTAAGAGTTGTTTGGATTGAATGCTTTCTTTTTCTGTCATTTAAGTAACCAATCCGAGGCGACGATTTAATTCTTCTATCACCTGTTGTTAACCGTTCCTGGTCCAAATATGGCAACTGCTCCTTTTTCTATTAAGTAACTGTAATCTTGAGCAGGAATAACACCGCCAATCACGACGGCAATATCTTCACGGCCTAAACGCTTCAGCTCTTCCACGACTTGAGGAAGTAATGTTTTATGACCAGCAGCAAGAGAGCTCATCCCTAGAACATGTACATCATTTTCCACGGCCTGTAAGGCTGCTTCCTCTGGGATTTGGAATAAGGGACCAATATCAACATCAAAACCAAGGTCTGCAAATGCAGTCGAAATCACTTTAGCTCCACGGTCATGTCCGTCCTGTCCCATCTTTGCAATCATAATCCGGGGGCGCCGGCCTTCATTCTCTTCAAATTGATCGGACATTTCACGGGCAATTTTCACTTGTTCCTCTTCCCCAAAGTCTGCACTGTACACTCCGCTAATAGAACGAATAATTGCTTTATGTCTCCCTACTACTTGTTCGTATGCATTCGAAATTTCTCCTAGGCTCGCTCTAGCGCGAGCTGCATTTACCGCTAGCTCTAAGAGGTTGCCTTCTCCAGTTTCAGCCGCTTTTGTAATCGCTTGAAGTGCTGCCTCTACCTTTGCTTTATCTCTTTCCGCCCGGAGCTGTTCTAAGCGGCGAATTTGCGCTTCACGGACAGCAGTATTATCAATATCTAATATCTCAAGCGGATCCTCTTTTTCTAAACGGTATTTATTCACTCCAATGATCGATTCTTTACCAGAATCAATATGCGCCTGTCTTCTAGCAGCTGCTTCTTCAATTCTCATCTTTGGCAGGCCTGTTTCAATAGCTTTTGCCATTCCGCCAAGTGCTTCGATTTCTTCAATATGTTCCCAGGCTTTTTCAAGTAATTCAGCCGTAAGTGACTCTACGTAATAGGAGCCGCCCCATGGGTCCAATACGTTGGTTAACCCCGTTTCATCCTGAAGGTATAATTGGGTATTTCGAGCTATTCGGGCAGAAAAATCGGTTGGTAAGGCAATCGCCTCATCCAGTGCGTTCGTATGCAGGGATTGTGTATGACCAAGAGCAGCAGCCATCGCTTCAATACAGGTACGTGAAACATTATTGAATGGGTCTTGCTCTGTTAAACTCCATCCAGATGTTTGCGAATGGGTTCGAAGTGCTAACGACTTTTCATTTTTCGGGTAAAACCTTTTCATTAGCTTCGCCCAAATTAAACGAGCTGCGCGCATTTTAGCCACTTCCATATAGTAATTCATTCCGATTGCCCAGAAGAAGGAAAGACGTGGAGCAAATCGATCAATATCAATCCCTGCTTTTAAACCTGTTTTGACATACTCTAATCCATCTGCAAGGGTATAGCCCAACTCTATATCGGCCGTAGCCCCCGCTTCTTGCATATGATAACCGGAGATGCTAATTGAATTAAATTTCGGCACATGCTTGGATGTGTATTCAAAGATATCTGCTATAATTTTCATTGACGGTTCTGGAGGATAAATGTACGTATTACGAACCATATATTCTTTTAATATATCATTTTGTATTGTTCCAGAAAGCTTCTCTTGGGGTACTCCTTGTTCTTCAGCAGCCACGATGTAAAAAGCCATGATTGGCAGGACAGCTCCGTTCATCGTCATTGAAACAGACATTTGGTCTAATGGAATTCCATCAAACAAAATCTTCATGTCTAGTATGGAATCAACGGCAACGCCGGCTTTACCCACATCGCCAACGACTCTAGGATGATCCGAATCATACCCACGATGTGTAGCTAAATCAAAGGCGATCGAAAGCCCTTTTTGTCCTGCAGCTAAGTTTCTGCGGTAAAACGCATTACTTTCTTCCGCCGTAGAAAAGCCAGCATATTGACGAACCGTCCAAGGTTGTGATTTATACATAGCTAGGTAGGGACCTCGAAAGAATGGTGCGATCCCTGCCATATAATCCAAATGATTCATTCCTATTGTGTCCATATTTGTGTAAAGAGGTTTAACATCAATTTTTTCATAAGTCGGAAAAGCTAAATTATCAAAATGCATATCAGAAATTTTCTCGGCATGTTTACTCCACTCGCTAAATTCTCCTTCTATTTCATCTGTATATGCTACTTGGGTAAAATCTGGTTTTGTCATGAAACAGCCACACCTTTCTTCTGTAGAAGTTGACTTAATATGTCATAGCAATTGGAGCCAACATGAACAAATTCAGTTATTCCAGCCTCTTTAAATCTGACTTCATCTACTTCGCTAGGCTTTCCTGCTAATAATACGGTTATTTGTGCATCTGTTTTTTTTATAGACATTGCAAGTGGAATGGCAGCTTGTTGATAGTCTTCATCTTTTCCACAAATGATTACAAAATCTGCCATGGACGCAACGACTGCCTCGGCTGCTTCTTTTATAGAACCAAATCCATTGTTTTGAATAACATCGAAACCACCTACTTCAAAAAATCCTGCAGCAAAATCTGCTCGCACTTTATGATCTGAAATAGGTCCTAAGTTTGCTAGAAATATAATCGGTCGTTTTCCAGTTTTCTGTGCCATTTCATCAATGGATTGACGAAGTTCTTCAAACTGAAGTGTACCTCTGGTTGGCTTGATTGCTTTAACACAAACCGCAGCTTCTGACTTCCTACCTGTTGCTTTGGCTATTTCACCTAACGATGCACCTTGTTTTGCTGCTCGGATCGCGGTCTCTGTTTTATTTGAGCTTACGGATAAACTTCCTACCGATATATGTGCTCGGCCAACTACTTGATTAATATGATCATTAATTTGGGGCGTTTCATTTAACGCTATCCAATCTACCTCTTTTTCTGCCAAATTCACATACATATTGGTGCCAACGAAAATATCTTTTCGGTGAGCGATGTTCCTCACTCGCTTTGAAGCTGTTTGTTGAACCACATTTTGTGGGAATTCTTTTATTAATGTCTGGATAATCCCACCTTTTCGCTCTGTTTCCTGGAAAAGTTCCCATGCCTTTTTGGCCACCTCATTTGTCAGTACTTCTACGTACCAAGAGCCACCGGCTGGATCGATTGTCTGCGCAATATGAGCTTCTTCTTTTAAAATAATGGAGGCATTCCGTGCAATTCGTCGCGAAAAAGCGGTAGACTTTTGAATCGCTTCATCAAAGCAACTAACATGAATGCTGTCAGCTCCACCGACTGCTGCAGAAAATGCTTCTGTTGTAGCACGCAGCATATTCACATAGGGATCAAAAACAGTTTTTGTCCATGCAGATGTTCGGGCATGCATCGTCATCTTCTGGGCTTCTTCATTCCCACCAAACGTTTCTACAATTCTGGCCCAAAGAGTCCTTGCGGCCCGAAGTTTGGCAATTTCCATAAAATAACCGGATCCGATTGAGAACGAAAAACGAATACTGCTGGCGGCTTTATTTATATCAATTCCTTGGGAAGTTAGTGCTTGTAAATATCCAACACCTGTTGATAAGGAAAAAGCTAATTCTTCAACCGCACTACTTCCACCGTCATGATAGACATTTCCATGGATTAGAACTGTTTGTAAATGGGGGGTATTCTCATTTGCCCATTTTGTTATGTCTGCCATCAATATATAACAATCTTCCAACTCGTAAGCCAATGTTCCACTTGCTACCAGTTCCGAGATTGGATCCATTCCTATACACCCATGTAAATCCTCCACTTGTCGTCCGGACTGTTCTAGATGAGCGATAATCAAAGCAAGGATTGGCAATGAATTTGCCCCAGCACCTACGTGAATAGGAACTATACTTAAGTCAATATCTTTTAGTGCATCGGCTATATCGGTTACCCCTGAAATCGATAGTCCTGCTTTCCCTACTTCTGAAGTAGCTTCACTCGCATTTATTCCACGTTTCGTTGGTGTATCAAGGACAATATTTAATGAGGTTTGACCCTTGCTAAGGTCATGCCGTGCTACTTTATTAAAAGAAGTAGGTATTCCAACATTGATTTCCTGATTGATTTCCCATCCATCTATAAGCGTTTTAGTGCCGCGAGTAAAAGGAGCCATATCTGGCAAAGACTGCAGAAAGGGAAGATTGGCGGCATCCTCCTTTCGATACATCGGCTGAAGTAAAATTCCTTCATATGTTTCTGTAATGAGTCTTTTTTCAAAAGAAGCTCCTTTTAAAGATTTTTCTGTTAGGTCACGCCACTGTTCATAACTTGGGATCTCAAATTCTGAAAATTGGTCCACTAATTTTTTATCCATTTTAAGTTGCGGTAAGCATCAATCACCATGCTATCGCTCTCTCCCTTCTAAACCATTTAACGGTAGGCGTTTTTTTCATTTGTCGTCTTTACACGTTTTTCTTCTATTAATATAGGTAGTTCATAACCTATTAAAGAAAAGATTTATAAAGGGATATTTCCATGCCTTTTCTTAGGTAATGCTTTCTTCTTGTTTTTTAGCATTTCCAATGCACTAGCGATACTTTTTCTCGTATCCCTCGGGTCAATTACATCATCAACAATGCCATTAGCTGATGCGACGTAAGGATTGGCAAAGCGTTCGCGATATTCATTTATTTTTTCTTGCCTAAAGGCCTCCGGATCTATACTTTCACTAATCTCTTTTGCAAAAATGATATTGGCCGCTCCAGCTGGTCCCATAACCGCAATTTCTGCATTAGGCCAAGCAAATACTAAGTCTGCCCCGATTGCTTTACTGTTTAAGGCAACGTAAGCCCCACCATATGCTTTTCGAAGAATCACGGTAATTTTGGGAACCATAGCTTCCGAATAGGCATATAAAATTTTCGCTCCATGCCGGATTATCCCGCCATGCTCTTGTTGAATTCCTGGGATAAACCCACTCACGTCTTCAAATGTAATTAGAGGAATCTTAAAGCAATCACAGAATCGGATAAAGCGAGCACATTTGTCAGATGAATCAATATCAAGTCCACCAGCCATCATCTTCGGATTATTTGCGATAATACCGACTGTATCGCCGTTTATACGGCCAAAGCCAACGACAATGTTTTTAGCGAATTTCGGCTGAACTTCCATGAAATTTTGATCATCGACAATTAAATGAATCACCTTACGCACGTCATAAACCTTCGTTCCATCAATCGGGACAACATCAAGTAGTTCATCGATTCTTTCAGCTAAAGGAATTTTATTTACTGGCTCTTTGTAAGGTGGCTTTTCTTCATAGTTTGATGGCAAGTAGCCAATTAATCTCCTGACTTGGTTTAATACATCTTCTTCTGTTGGTCCAGTAAAATGGGCATTTCCACTTATTGTGGAATGAACGGACGCGCCACCTAGATCCTCACTATTAATTTTTGCTCCCGTTACCGACTCAATTACCTTTGGACCTGTAATAAACATTTGACTTGTTTTTTCTACCATGAAAACGAAATCTGTAATCGCAGGAGAATAAACAGCCCCCCCGGCACAGGGTCCCATAATCACGGATATTTGTGGGATTACGCCTGAATAAATGGAGTTTCGATAGAAAATGTGTCCATATCCGTCTAGTGATAAAACACCTTCTTGAATTCGTGCTCCACCTGAGTCATTTAACCCGACTATAGGTGCTCCATTTTCTGCTGCTAAATCCATGATTTTGGTAATCTTCGTCGCATGCATTTCGCCAAGGGCTCCACCGAAAACAGTAAAATCTTGAGCAAAAAGGAAAATGAGGCACCCACCAACCTTACCGTATCCTGTAACAACCCCTTCTCCAGGAGCCTCACTTGATCCATATTCAAGGCCGCGATTTTCTATGAATGGGTTTATTTCAACAAATGTTCCTTCATCCACTAATATTTCGATACGCTCTCTAGCAGTAAGCTTCCCGCGTTCATGCTGGGCATCAATCCGTGTATAACCGCCCCCCAGCTTCACTTTTTCCCGTCGCTCTTCCATAATCTCGATTTTATCGAACATATCCATGCTGTGAGTCCTCTCCTATCATGTTTAAATTTTATTGCTTATGCTGTTTTTACGAGGAACAAGGGCTGACCATATTCAACAACCTGACCGCTTTCCACAAAGATTTCAACAATTTCACCACTAACTTCCGCTTCCAGCTCATTCATAAGCTTCATGGCTTCCACAATACATAGCACTGTGTCTTCCTTTATTTGATCTCCCACTCTTACATAGACATCAGAATCAGGTGATGGAGCCGCATAAAATGTTCCCACCATTGGGGAAATAATTTTATGAACCGATGTTTCCTCAGTAGTTGTCGATGGTGTTTGTATTCCTTCCTGCTTTTGAATGGGGGCGGCTTCAACTTTCACAGGTGCAACAGGAATAGTCGCTGGGACTTGTGTTTCTTCGATAAGCGTTACTTGTCCGACATTCACTTGTTTACTAATCGATATTTGCTGCTCATTTTCACCTTTAATCGTTAATTCTCCAATTGAAGAACGGTCCACTGCCCGAATTAATTCTTTAATGTCATTCATTTTAAACATAATAAAAACTCCTTCTATAATTTATTTTCTGTTATTTTTTCTTACTCATTTCAGATTTCTCAGTCCCGATTATCCGGTCATTCTCATCAACAATTCCCAAAAATTGTTTTTCCACCATTACCTCTTCACTTTACTAAATAATCTAGTGCTACTGAATACTTCAAATCACCTCTAGTTACTTAGTGGAAGCCGTTAAATCATTCATCTCTAAAAATTCCGTGTTAAAATTACCAGCTTTAAAATCCCGATGTTCTAATAAGCGAAGGTGGAAAGCGATTGTTGTATCAATTCCTTCAATTACGAACTCGCTTAAGGCTCGCTTCATCCTTGCAATTGCTTCTTCCCGATTCTTTCCATGTACGATTAATTTGGCAATCATCGAATCATAAAATGGTGAAATCGTATATTCTGGATAAACTGCGCTATCGACTCGGATTCCAAATCCACCTGGAGGTAGGTATAATCGAATTTTCCCAGGGGATGGCATAAAGTTTTTATCAGGATTTTCTGCATTAATCCGGCATTCGATGGCCCAGCCATTGATATGAATATCTTCTTGTTTGACAGATAGCCTATGACCTGAAGCAACTAGTAATTGTTCTTTGATTAGGTCTACTCCTGTTATAAGTTCTGTAACTGGGTGTTCAACTTGAATACGGGTATTCATTTCCATAAAGTAAAAGTTTTTATGTTTATCTAGTAAAAATTCAATCGTCCCTGCACCTGAATATTGTACGGCCTTCGCGGCTTTTAATGCCGCCTCACCCATTTTCGTCCTTAGTTCTTCATCAAGTGCAGGGGATGGCGCTTCTTCAATTAGCTTTTGATGACGTCTCTGGATTGAGCAATCACGTTCACCTAAATGCACGACATTGCCAAAGGAATCACCCATAATTTGGATTTCAATGTGTCGAGGCTCTTCAATGTACTTTTCTAAATAAACACCTGCATTACCAAAAGCAGTAGCTGCTTCTTGCTGTGCCATTGAAATTGCTTTTTTTAATTCTTCCTCGCATTCAGCGACTCGCATCCCTTTTCCACCACCACCAGCAGTGGCTTTAACAATAACGGGATACCCGATACTTCTTGCAATAAACTCAGCTTCCTCAATGTCTTCAATAATCCCATCCGTACCTGGAACAATTGGTACGCCAGCGGCTTCCATCGTTTCCCTCGCTACCGCTTTCGCCCCCATCTTACTGATTGCCTCAGGTGATGGTCCAATAAAAATGATATCGTTTTCAATACATATATTGGCAAACTCCGCACTTTCTGCTAAAAATCCGTAGCCAGGATGGATAGCATCTGCATGTGATACTTGAGCAACTATTAACAAATTTGTCATATTCAAGTAGCTCTTGGATGAAAGGTGTGGTCCAATGCAATAGGCTTCATCTGCTAGACGTACATGCAAAGCTTCACGATCTGCTTCAGAATATACAGCGACCGTAGATATCCCCATTTCCTTACACGCCCTAATGACACGGACAGCAATTTCTCCTCGATTAGCAATAAGAACCTTTTTAAACATATCCAGTTTCCTTTCCAAAAGTGTTGTCTATCAATTATTCCATTGATAGCAGAATTTTTATTGAGAAGAGATTCACTTATTAATCAGGAGTAATACATGTTCTATTCCAGATCTGTTTAAGAATTTACTAATACTTTTCTAATTTCTCTCGTTAGAAGCGGAATCAACTCAAACAAATCCCCCACAATACCGCAGTCCGCTACTTGTAAAATTTAGGCTTCGGGATCTTTGTTAATCGCAGCGAGAACTTTAGAGTTAGATACCACGGCTAAATGCTGAGTGGCACCTGAATTTCCGTAAGCAATGGACAAATCAAGGATTACGACTTTTCAAGTCTGTCCGATTTGAAGTTAATAATCTCAATATTCAGCACCTGCACATCCCCCAATTCCTCAAGCGGTTGTGTTCTATCAATTAGGGTCGGCAACGAGCTATAAGGTTGGATTTACAAATCGCTTCATGGCAAAACCGCTTCAAAAATTCCAAAGACTTTTATGTCACCTTCACTGTTTTATACCTGTACTTCACCCACAACTACTTTATCAGCCCTTTTTCTCTACCACTTTGCCAACAAACCTCCATTTTTCTTCAAATCATAACTGCCATGGTAATAAATGATTTGCAAGAAAGTGAGCGGAACAGGAGTACCATCATAACCGGCATCCTTAGCTGACTCCAAGCTGCAGAAAAATGGGGTTTTCATCCCCTATTGCAATCATCAATTTTTTTATTTTTCCTTTTTACACTGCCATGCTGCAAGGCTCTAACTCGAGCACAAGTAAATCTTTCACGTTTGCAAGCCCATTTGCCGGTTTTTAATTGGTTAATTTTGAGCTTTTTCTATGCTTTAAGCAGATTTCCGGCAATAACTAGACGCTGAATCTCTTGAGTCCCTTCATAGATTTGGGTGATTTTAGCATCTCTCATAAATCGTTCTACAGGGTATTCCCTTGTGTATCCATATCCGCCGAATACTTGAACAGCCTCCACCGCAACTTCCATGGCGGTGTCTCCAGCAAAAAGTTTGGACATGGCAGAGTGAAGTCCGTAAGGAATTCCTTGATCCTCACGCCATGCTGCCTGATACGTCAATAAACGGGCAGCTTCGATTTTTGTGGCCATATCGGCTAATTTGAATTGAATAGCCTGAAGTGAGCTAATCGGTTTTCCGAATTGGACGCGATCCTTTGCAAATGCGACAGCATTATCAAATGCTCCTTGAGCGATTCCAACAGCTTGGGAAGCAATTCCGTTCCGACCGCCGTCGAGAGTCATCATGGCAATCTGGAACCCTTCACCCACTTGGCCCAAAAGATTGTCCATTGGAACGCGGCAGTCCTCAAAAATGACCTCTGTCGTGGAGGAAGAGCGAATGCCTAGCTTTTTTTCCTTCTTTCCTACCGAGAAACCTGGGAAGCCCTTTTCCACAATAAACGCAGAAATGCCTTTATGCTTTAGTGCCGAGTTGGTCTGTGCGAAAACGATGTAAGTGTCGGCATAGCCTCCGTTGGTGATAAAGATCTTCGATCCGTTCAAGACCCATTCATCTCCGTCTAGAACGGCTGTTGTTCTCATTCCACTGGCATCAGATCCGGATCCAGATTCCGTCAAGCAATACGCACCAATGTTTTTTCCTTCCGCCATTGCCCGTAAATATTTTTGCTTTTGATGTTCCGTTCCAAACTTGTAAACCGGCCATCCAGCTAACGATGTATGTGCGGAAAGTGCGGTCCCAATTGAAGCGTCAACTCGAGACAATTCCTCCACCGAGATCACATAACTCAAGTAATCGGCACCTGCACCGCCGTACTCTTCTGGCCAAGGAATGCCGCATAAACCAAGTTCCGCCATCTTGTGCCAAATCTTGATATCAAAGTATTCCTCTTCATCACGTTGAGCAGCAGTAGGTTCACATTCGTTTAGAGCAAACTCTCGCACCATTTTTTGCATCATCTGATGTTCCTTAGATAATAAAAAATTCATTATTAGCCCCCTTTTTTGATTTTTATTATTCCAAACATGATATCTTTTGAAAAACTTTGTAAGCCATTTGCCATCGTAAGTCTAAAGATAATACTTTTTAAAACTCCAACCCTTTCTAGGATAGGGCTTTAATGTTGTTTAACTTTTTGTTCGATAAGCTTCCGGGAATAGATGGTTACCCATTTCCTTGGCAGCAATCCCACAGATTTAGCCATGAGTTTATTTTTAAAGCCTGGAATGATCACAGTTTTATTCTTCATTAACCCATCATATCCGCACTTGGCAACAACTTGAGGTTCTATTAAGTTCTTAATGAAAATTTTTGTTCTTGTTGAAGCCAACCCTTGCGTAAGCGGCGTTTTGGTTGAAGGGGGACATAATACAGAAGCTTGAACTCCGGTTCCTTTAAGTTCTTCCGCAATTGCTTCCGTAAAGAATAAGACGTAAGATTTGCTGGCCCCATACATCGACATCCGTGGGGTTGGCTGAAAAGCTGCTGTTGAAGCCACGTTTAAAATTTTACCTTGCTTTCGTTTCACCATGTCATCCGCAATAAGTCTAGTCAAATACGAGAGAGAGATCATGTTGAGCTGCAGGTATTCCATTTCTTTTTTAATATCCAATTCCGTCATCAACCCTAATCCGCCAGCTCCAGCATTATTAATCAAAATATCAATGTCGATTCCTTCGCTTTTCAAGTATCGATACAAGCCCTCTACCGCTGTATAACTGCTCAAATCGCCGGCAAAAGTATTCACTTGCACGCCATATTCCTTTTTTAAACTCTCGGCTTGTTGGTCCAACAACACCGAATCTCTGGCAACTAATACCAAGTTGTAACATTGCTCTGCAAAAACTTTTGTGAATTCATATCCAATCCCTTTTGTAGCACCAGTAATCAAAACCGTCTCTGCTGTCATTATCATTATTCCTCCTAACTGAATTATCTGTTAAATAAGAATATTGGGAATTTTTAAATATTATTACGTTAATGATTATACTTATAAGTTTTAATTAAATAAAATTAAAAATATTAATGTATAAATTATTATTATTAATATTTAAAGAAAAAGCCTAGAAAAGGAGAAGCCTCTTCGTCATGTGGACGCCGGGCTTCTCCTTTTTTTAAAAATCCAACTATCAAAATTTAGTCACATCAATAGGTTCAATTGCTTCAGCCGCGCAATGTTCATAGTATCTTTTCAGGAATGTTTCCCAATTGTCTCTGGCAACAATTTCTCCTTCTTCACCCAAATAGTCTAATGTTCCTTCTACAATATTGAAGGTGATAACATCTTCATCCCCTACTGCTATCGGCGTATGTTTGGAGCCTGCAGGCTCATAAACCATGTCACCAGGTTTGGAGATCCAAGGCTCCTCGAGATATCTCCAAGTCCCTTGGACGGTATAAACAATGACTGTTCCAGGATGGAAATGGGCCGGAAGCTGCATTTTCGCAGGAACACTTAATAACGTAACCGTCTGTCCTGTAACAGGGTTGGCTTTTAGCAATTTAAATTTCGCATCTCCAAAATATGGAATCCAAGGCAATTCATCTACGCTAACATTACCTGCATGAAATACTTCTACTTCTTTTACATCTTTTAAATTACTCACTTAAAATCCCCTCTTTCAATTAATATTTATTAAATTCGCTTATTGTTTTCGCTTTCATTAACAAGCAAATTAAATAGTCCAAGATTATTGAATTCAGTATAATCATAATTGCGAATTAAGTAAAATCGTTATTTTTTAATCGCAATTAAGTATGGTTAATTTACGCAACCAAATGTTTACTTAGCCCCAAGTCCACCATCAAGAGTCAAAATATGTCCAGTACAATAATCAGATGCTGCTGAAGCAAAGTATAGGAGTGCACCTACCAAATCATTGTCACTGCCTAATCTTCTAACAGGAACTTGTGAGGCAATGAAAGGACCTGCTTTGTGTACAAGTGTTCCCGGTATTTCTGGGTTATTCATTCCTGTAGTGAAAACTCCAGGAGCAATTGAATTTACATACACCCCATGCCGGCCCCACTTAACTGCTAGATCCTTCGTTAAAGTCATGACTGCACCCTTACTGGTTGTATATCCAACAGAATCCACAGCTTCCGGGTCAACTCCTTTAAAGCCGATACTTGAAGAAATATTAATGATTTTACCGTATTCGTTATTAATCATATGTTTTCCAACTGCCTGACACATCAAGAATGTTCCTGTCACATTTGTATCCAGCATAGCTTGCCATTGTTCTAAAGGCATATCCGTAGCAGGAGACTCAAAAACTGTTCCGCTGTTGTTGACTAAAATTTCGATTTTCCCAAAATGAGAAATCGCTTTCTCTACACCTTGAACGACAGATTCCCGATCCGTGACATCCAATGATAGACCAAGTGCCTGTCTTCCTAACGCCTCGATTTCCTTTACAACTGCTTCGCAAACCTCTAAACGCCGTGAACATACAACAACGTTTGCTCCGGCTTCTGCCAAAGCCAGTGCCATTACACGACCTAATCCGCTGCCGCCTCCGGTCACGATTGCTGTCTTACCATTTAAATCAAACAATTGGTTCAATGACATTCTAGTTCTCCTCCTGTTTTTTGAATATTCAAAGATTTTAAAATATTATTGATATTGATTATACTAATAAATTATAATTAAATAAAATTAAAGATTTTAATGTGGTAAGTAAGTATTACTAATATTTAAAAAAGGAGAACAGTCATGAATATTGAACAATTACTATATATCGTAGAAGTCGCAAAATACAATTCTCTGTCTATCGCAGCACAGAATCTACATGTGACTCAATCCAACATCAGCCAGTCCATAACTAACTTGGAAAAGGAGTTGGGGATTAAAGTTCTTAAGCGGTCACGGGGACACGGCGCTGTCCCAACCGATGAAGGAAGAATCATTCTGAAACTCGCATATGAAGTACAAAAAAAACTTGAGGAAATAAAAGAGACTGCTAACTTATTGAATTCCACGGAAGTGGGGGAACTAAAAATTTCGTCATTACCTGGATTGATGACGTTCCTGGTAAAAGCGATAGCATCGTTTAGACATGATTATCCGTACGTAAATTTGGAGGTTTCCGATAAAAGTGGATCTGCTGTAATTAAAGATGTTCGACAGCACAAGACTGACATTGGACTGATTACGTATTCAAGTGATTTGAACATAAACATGGAAGGAATAGCTTTTGAAGCATTAATTGAAGGGAAGCAGAAAGTATATGTTTCTAAGCATTCTCCCTTAGCCATCCTTGGTACTATAACTCCGCATGATATACTTGATCAAACTCTCGTGACATATAAGGGTGAATTTATGCAGTATTTTGTACAAGAATTCTTTCATAAATATAAGCCCTTGAAAATCTTATTTACTTCAAATAATATGGATGGAGTTCTCCAAGCAGTCAATGAAAATTTGGCAATTACATTTGCTCCTGATTTCGTAATGAAAAACTATCCCCTTATCATTAATGGCGATATCGTTCCAATTGATTTGGTGTATCACCCGACTGTAAATATTTCTTTAGGATTAGTTCGTTCAGAGAATAAACATTTGTCCAGTTTTGCCAACAAATATATTCATTATTTAAAATCAGAAATCATTAAGAATTAAAAAAGAAAAAAAGAGAAGGCTCTTCGTCTCAAGGTGGCGAAAAGCTTCTCTTTTTTAATATCTATCTCTACCTAACAGAAATTAGCAGTGTTATCTCTTTACCTTTTAATAGAAGCCTTTTGGCGATCCCCTTCACCACATGTCTTTTCCATCACTTCATCAAGTGAAACACCTTCTTGCGTTTCAGCAAGAAACATTCCCTCAGTAAAATCAACAAGCTCTACTTCCAATTCTCCACTTAAAAATTGCTTTTCAAAGAACTTGTTCTCACCTACTATATTCTTAATCTTTTTATTGGTAAGCAGTGACCCCATTCCCAATCATCCACCCCACAATTGTTTCTGCCCGCCTTTCTAACTCTTCCAGTTTTTTAGAAACTCATTTTCTGCTTCAAGGAATTTGATTCACGCTTCGGCATTCTTAAATTAACCCTCTACAAACAGTGGCTTGGAAGAAGGGCGTCTTATACTTCCTTTTCCACTGTGTTCCGTAAGAAAAGCCTTCCTCACCAAACCCTTTCAAAGGTATCATACCAGCGATGTAGACAACGCTTAGGTTGTTCCTTACCAATTATTTCGAAATTAAATCCATGTTCCAAGAAAATTTGAGAGGGGGATTTCCCCTTATTATATTCCTTAACAGCTTTTATTTTAAATTCATGATTTTAGGAGTTAGGCCGCTCTGAAGCACTTATGATAGTAGGATTCTTTTTAAGTTCGTTAATCTGAAATTCAGAGTCTCATGGAAATCCTCCTTCCATACTCTTTAAACCTATTGAACAAAGAAAACCCGATAAGGGACACTTTTTTATGTGTGTCCGTTATCCGGGGTATAGTTCAAATCCTGTTACGAAACTACTGAATTATTTAATCCTCCACTTCAATATGATCATCAGCGTAAGTCTCGGTTATCTTATCCTGACAACTCCAGCACTTGCTGCGATTTCGCTCCATAATAGCTAATTCTTCACGACACAATACACAACAGTCCATCTCAGAAACGGCCTTTTCATTTTTACACATAGTTTATTTCCCTCCTTGATTCACCTATTAATGATTTTTATACAATAACTTGTTCCTCAGGTTTTATCTGATTTTGGTTCACAGGACGGACAATGGCCCAAAACAATAATCCGATTACGAACATAACCAAAGAAGTTACTTGGAAGCCATAACCATATCCAATTGCCTCTGTTCCTGCATACTGGATAAAATACCCGAATATTAGTGGAGCAATAATGCTTGTTGAACTTGATAGAGCCACATAGGTCCCTTGAGCCTTTCCAATGTTTTTGGGTGAAAATAATTCCATTAATATGGCGGGTGCAAGTGAAAGAATAACAATCGCAAAACCCGGAGCAAGGATGAAGAATAGAATGGAAATAGAACTAGAATTAAAGGCATTTGCAAGAAATAAACAAATAGCGGATAGCACCATCGTAATCCCTGCAACATTTATTCGTGCTTTACGAATATCTCCTGTTTTGCGATAAAGCCAATCCGATAACAAGGCAAAGACAATTTGGCAAAGGGCTGCAAAAAGAAAAGGTAAAGACACTGCAAGTTTTAACATTTCCCCATCAAAACGTTTAATTTCGGTAAAATATGCAGGAAACCATACAGCTTGAACGGACAATAACCAATAGGCACAGCCTGCACACAAAACGATAAAAATAAAATTTTTAGATAATAGATACGGAAGAAACTGACGCCAAGAAACATTAGAAGAAATTATTGAGTGCTTATCTTCTTGATCAAAAGTATACGAACCGACTTCTTTTGGGCTTTCTTTTCCAAGAATCAACCATAAAACTAGCACCATTAGTCCAACAATTCCCATTGCTATAAAAGCAGATCTCCATCCATATCCATTGATCAAGGAGATTAATAATGGCGAAGCAATCGCGGGCCCGATTGTTGCTCCAAAGAGAACAGCACCAAAGCCTATACCATGTCTATGTTTAGGAAACCACTTTCCTATTATTGAAGTTGATATAGCAACTGCAGGACCTTCTCCTGCTCCCAAGACCATTCTTGTTAAAACTAGCAAAGACAGACTGGACACAAAAGGAGTGGTAAATTGAACAATTAACCAGATAAACGAGATCCAAGTAAACATTTTTTTCGTATTTCTTGAATCGGCCATTCCCCCTAGAATGAAAGATGAAAAGGTAAAGAACCAAAAAAACGAACTCCCGACAATTCCCCATTGTGAAGGACTTAAATGTAACTCTTCCATTAGAGGAACAGAAACCAAACCAATGATAATTTTATCAACCTGGTTGATCATACCTGAAGCTACAAGAATTAATAATATGATCCAAGAATATTTAGGTGTTTTCAAATTAATAATCTCCCCTTCTATTCCGTTAACATGAATCAATGGTGTTTTAAAAGTTTTTAAAGGTAAATCTTCCGTGTTTAACCTTGTCGAAACTCTTTATATTTATTAATCCCATTACCTCATTTTATCTACAATACCTCCAGCTGTTTTGTCGCGTACCGGAATACCACCGCGACCCGCTTTACCAGTTTTCTCATCAATGAACATCGCGAAGTCTGGCGCAATTTCTCGCCCATTTGGCATCGTGAGCCATAATCTTAATAAATGACGTTTGCGTTCAGGTTCTTCATAGTCTTCGTATACAGTACGTGAATGAAGAACAGTATAATTATTAACAAATTGCATATCACCCGGTTCCATCATCATATCAATATGCATGTTTTCATCATAAAGGAGGGAATCCATCAAGTCATATGCTTCAGTTTCAACTTTTGACAAATATTTTCCTGTTTTCACTTGTGCCGATTCGACATATCCGCGGTTATATCTGCAGCTTAATTTACCTTCGTAATAACTAAAGACTGGTGACGAATAAACAGGAGATTCACCTGGTGTTTCCTCACCACGACGATCCAAGAAATATGGAAGATAGAGAATTCCAAGATACTCTGGGTACCTATCCAGAATTTCATTGTAAACCGCGATGGAACTTACGATACTACTGTAACCACCAGCTTTAGCTTTTCGAAGACTTAATAATCCGACTACGTCAGATCCATCTACGTGAAAGGGAAGATGAGCATTCGTTTGGTAACCACGTACATTTGAATCATTAATGTCGAGACCTTGGTCAACAACATGCCCTAATAGATCACCTTTTGCGTTTTGCGTTACCGGGATGCCCAGGTGAACTCCGAGACCCCAGTATATGATGCTTGCTTCTTCATCTGTATACTTTTCTATTGGTAAGCCACGAATTAATAGAAAACCTCTCCCATTTTCCAGCTCATTTATAAAATAGGCTATTTCGTAAGAGAGATCCGGAATTGGAAAGTCCTCCTTGTTAAAATCAGGTGCCTTTAACCCTTTTTGTTTTACATAAAATAAAGCGCTTTCAAGATTTGCAATCGTTTTCTCTGACAAATAATAAATCCATGAATCATTTTTTGTTAAATCAATACCTTTCCAAGCTACTGGTCCATGAATTTTCCCATTTAAAATAGACGGCAACGAGACCCCTCCTTCGTTTTGCAATTTTAACTAATGAAAAAGTTTGGGCTGTTTTCCTACTTCAACAGCGACTGCCACAAACTTTCAGACCCTTATTCAAACAATTATTGCTTAATAAATGATGTTCCTTGTTCCACCCTTCACCTCCATGGAAGCGCTCTAAAAAACTTCTGACTGTTATAATTGTTATTTCGTTAATTATATTCATAATTTTCAGTAAAATAAAATTAAAAAATTTAATCTGCAAATCACATTTACTAATAAATGGAAAATACAATATCCTTGTACATGGAAATCGTACAATGCATATCATAATATTAATAAAACTTAACTGCAATTTAAAATTTTTAATTTTATATAATTATCATTTATAGGTAGAATCAAAGATAGAAATGATTAACTATTCTAATAAATAACTTTCAAGCAGAGTCTAATACAAGTTAATTCGAAACAGGAGGTTGAACTATGGACTTAAAATTATCTGGAAAAAAAGCACTTATCGTTGGAGGAAGCAGGGGTATTGGCAAAGCTATTGCCCGTCAGTTGGCTTTGGAAGGCGTAGATTGTACGATTTGTTCAAGAAACGAATCTTCACTAAAGAATGCAGCAGACGAATTGGCCAAAGAAACCAACAGAAGTATTTATCCAATCGTGGCAGATACTAATGATCCTGACTCTATCCTAAATTTAGTTGAAAAATCAGCAGCAGAAATGGGAAGCATTGATATTTTAATCAATAGTGGAGCCCGTGTTGGAGGCCATGAACCAGAGGAATTTAACAGCATTAAAGATGAACTTATCCTGAAAGATTTTGAGGAAAAGTATTTGGGCTATTTTCGTTGTATCCGGGCTGTTGCTCCTTATATGATTCAAAATAATTGGGGACGTATTATCAATATAAGTGGTCTGGCAGCTAGAATAGGCGGTAATTATTTTAGTTCCGGACCTCGTAATGCGTCTGTTGTCCATATGACAAAATCCGCATCATTAGAATTAGGAAAGCACGAAATTACTGTCAATGCTGTTTATCCAGGGATTGTCGATACTGAAACGTTTAGAGGCCGTGTCACTAATGAGGAAGCTATACGCCAGGCAGCATCAATGAATGCCCTCGGCCGCTTGATTACACCAGAGGAAATTGCTTATGTCGTTACCTTCCTAGCCTCACCTTTGGCGGCATCGATAACTGGCGATGTCATTTCGGTAACCGGTGGAATTGGAAATACCGTTTATTACTAAATGCCTAGTGTTACGATTGTTACTGTTTCGTTTGTAAAATTAAATAGGTTATTTTAAAAAGCGAGCCTCACTAAATTCTGAGGCTCGCTTCATTTAAAACATTTTCTTTCAATCTGTCCCAATTGTATATTTTAAGGAACTCAAGAACTTCTCGATCCTAGAAACAGTCAATTCTATGTTCTTTGAGAAAATATCCATTTGTACAAAAAATCCGTGGACCATCCCGGGTTCACATTCATATTCAACTTGAACACCAAAATCTTTCAGACGTTCAGCATAGGCCATTCCTTCATCCCGAAGCACATCATTTTCCGCTGTAATAATAATTGCTGGCGGGAGACCACTTAAATCTTGAGCTACCAAGGGGGAAGCATACTCATTACACCTGTCCTCACTATTCCTTAAATAATGATCACGGAACCAAATCAACTGTTCGCGATCAAGACCAAATCCTTTTGCAAAGGTTCGATGGGATTCCGTATTGAACTCAAGATTTGTCGCAGGATAGACTAAGACCTGTGCAGCGATGTTTGGACCTTTTTTGTTTCTAGCCATCATCGTAATTACAGTCGCTAGATTTCCACCTACGCTATCCCCTCCAACTACCAATCGAGAAACTTCTCCGTTAAATGAAGGCCCATTTTCAAAAACCCATTGCAATGCGGAATATGCGTCTTCTACTGGAGTCGGGAACTTATACTCTGGAGAAAGACGATAGTTTACGGATACAACAATACTTTCCGTTCGATTCGCTATCATTCGGCAGCTAGCATCCGATGATTCAATGTCTCCTAGAACCCATCCTCCACCATGGTAGTAAATAAATAGAGGGAAAGGACCTTGCCCTTCCGGTATATATACCCTGCATTTGATTGTTTCATCCTGGCTTACCGGAATCATGAATTCCTCAACTTTTGAAAGCGGTTCCGTTTTTGCGGCAGAACGCGGTGCTTTAGAAAGCATCTCTCTTACTGACTTATGATCCATCGTATGAATAGATGGCAGCCGATTAAATGCTTGTAAATATTTTTCTGCTTGCGGATCTAAATTTTCCAAAAAACATCATCCTCACTTCAGTTTTTTTAAAAAAATTAAACCAGTTATAGAAACATAAAATGGTGATTTTATTCATTATTTTCGTTGAATAAAATCACCATACAAGAAATATTGGTGATTATTATTACCACCGGTTTTTTATCTAATTACAGGTGCTCCTCCTATATAAAACTCGAAACCTGGAGCGATTTTTCGGCCATTTGGCATCATGAGCCACAATCTTAATAAATGACGTTTGCGGTCATCTTCTTCATAGTCTACAAATAGTGTACGTGAATGAAAAACGGTATAATTATTAACGAATTGCATATCACCCGGTTCCATCATCATATCAATATGAAAGTTTTTATCAGCAGTAAGGGAATCTATAAAATTAAATGCTTCGATTTCCTCTTTCGACAAAGAGATACCTGTTTTCATTTGTGCTGATTCTACATATTGACGCATATATCTGCAGCTTAATTTACCATCGTAATAGCTAAAGACCGGTGATGGAACTACTGGAGATTGACCTGGTGCTTCTTCCCCACGAAGATCGTGGGCGAAAGGACGATAGAGAATTTCAAGGTACTCTGGGTGTTTATCCAGCACTTCATTATAGATAGACATCGCACTAGCGATGCTGCTCAAACCGCCCGATCTCGCTTTACGAAGACATAGTAATCCGACAACATCAGCGAGATCTGTGTGATAGTCAAGACGTACATTCGTTTGGTAACCTCTAACTGTTGTATTATCATTGAAGTCTTTACCCATATTTTTGATATGCCCTAAGAGGTCACCCTTTTTTCCTTGAATGATCGGTAGGCCCAAGTGTAGTCCAAAACCCCAGTAAATGATACTAGCTTCATCGTCGGTATATTGATCCATTGGTAATCCACGAATCAATAGAAATCCCCTCCCATTCTCCAGCTCGTCAACAAAATAAGCAATTTCATCAGTGAGATCAGGAATAGGGAAATCCTCCTTGTTAAAATTGGGGGCCTTTAACCCTTTTTGTTGAACGTGTAATACAGCCTTGTCTAGAGCTGCAAGGGTTTTCTCTGACAAATAATAAATCCATGAATCATCTTTTTCCAGTTCGATACCTTTCCACGCTGAACGCCCTTGAATTTTTTCCTTTAAAATAACTGACATACATATTCCTCCTTTATATTTGTTATACCACTTTAATAGATCGAATATTTTGAATTTAATATTTATGGTACACTTATTAATTTTTCATTAAATGAAATTATCATTTGTAACTTATAAATAAGTTAGATCAATATAATCTTACTAAGAATCTTTCAATCTACGTTTTATATCTCTTAAATGCTCACATGCTCATCTGTTTCATTTATTGTGTGGCTTTCCTTTGCGGGACGTACACCGATCCAAAACAATAATCCGATTATGAGCATCCCTAAAGAAGAGGCTTGAAATGCGTATCCATATCCGATAGCTTCAGTCTCCGCATTTTGAATAAAATAGCCAAATACGAGTGGAGCGATAATACTTGTAGTACTCGCAAGTGCAATGAACGTCCCTTGTGCCTTTCCAATATTCTGAGGAGAATAAAACTCCATCAATATTGCGGGTGCGAGTGAAAGAATGACATACGCAAAACCCGGAGCAAGGGTGAAGAACAATATGGACATCGCCGTGGAATTCGCGGCATTTGCTAGGTATAAGCATAAAGCGGATAACATCATCGTTATGCCGGCAAGATTTATTCGTGCTTTACGAATATCTCCGGTTTTACGATAGAGCCGATCTGATAGAATGGCAAATCCTAATTGGAAAAAGGCTGCAAAAAGAAAAGGTAAAGACACGGCTAATTTTAATGTTTGACCATTAAAATGTTGAATTTTGGTGAAATAGGCCGGAAGCCATACCGCTTGTACGGACAATAACCAATAGGCACACCCCCCGCACAGAACGATCAGAATAAAATTTTTAGATATCAGATGCGGAAGAAACTGACTCCAAGAAACATTAGAGAGGCTGGATGATTGCTGCTCCTTATGCTGTATCGACGGACAGCCGATTTCTTGAGGACTTTCTTTACCGAAAATCATCCATAAAACCAGCACAATCAGTCCCAGAATACCCATCGCTATAAATGCAGATCTCCATCCATAATGATCAATCAAGGAGATTAATAATGGTGAAGCGATCGCAGATCCTCCAGTCGTTCCTAATAGAACCGCACCAAAGCCGATGCCGTGCCTATGTTTCGGAAACCATTTTCCCATGATTGCCGTGGATAGAGCGGGGGCAGGACCTTCACCAGCTCCCAAAATCATTCTGGTTAACAAAAGCATAGACAAACTGCTAACGAAAGGGGTAACAAGTTGAACTATCAACCAAATCAAGGACATCCAAGTTAACATTTTTTTCGTGTTTTTTGAATCTGCCATGCCGCCTAGAATAATAGATGAGAAGGTAAAGAACCAAAAGAAAGAACTTCCTACGACTCCCCATTGCGTTGGACTTAAATGTAACTCTTTCATTAAAGGAACTGAAACCAAGCCAATAATTATTTTATCCACTTGGTTGATCATCCCGCTAAGAACAAGAAATAATAAGATAATCCAAGAATATTTTGGAGTGCTTGTCATGTAAATCCCCCACGTTTTACTATATAAGGAACACCTTTTTCTGAGTTCTAAAAGGTGTTCCCACTCGTTCTTACTAAACGTTTTATAAAAATCACTTCAGGGTTTCTACAATACCACCAGATGTTGTTTTACGTTGCGGTACGCCGCCGCGACCTGGTTTACCCGTATTCTCATCAATAAACATCGCGAATTCAGGGGAAATTTCCCGACCATTTGGCATTGTGAGCCACAATCTTAAAAGATGACGTTTGCGTTCCGGCTCCTCATAGTCTTCGTATTGAGTACGTGAGTGCAGAATCGTATAATTATTGACGAACTGCATATCCCCCGGCTCCAACATCATGTTATAATGCAAATTCTCATCATGAAGGAGGGAATCCAGTAAGTCTAATGCTTCAATTTCCACTTTTGACAATTGGATGCCAGTCTTTGCTTGTGCTGATTCGATAAATAACCGGACATATCTACAGCTCAGTTTACCATCATAATAATTAAAGATTGATGATTTAAATACTGGAGGTTCTCCCGGAGCTTCCTCTCCACGGCGATCAAAGAAAAATGGACGACAGAGAACTCCAAGATATTCCGGGTTCTTCTCCAAAATTTCATTGTAAACAGTCATCGAACTTATGATACTGCTGTGCCCTCCAGATTTCCCTTTTCGCAGGCTTAATAATCCAACAACATCAGATCCATCAGCATGAAATGGAAGATGCAGTTTCGTTTGGTAACCACGTACATTAGAATTTTCTAAGCTAAAACCTTGATCTTTGACGTGCCCTAAGAGGTCACCATTCGCGTTTTGCGATACCGGAATGCCCATGTGAAGTCCCAGACCCCAGTAAATGATGCTTACATCTTCATCTGTATACCTTTCAATAGGTAATCCACGAATTAATAGGAACCCTTTCCCATTCTCCAGCTCTTCAACAAAGTAAACGATTTCTTCATATAAATCAGGAATCGGAAAATCCTCTTTGCTAAAATCAGGTGCTTTTAAACCCTTTTGTTTAACATGAATTAAAGCGTTCTCAAGAGAGGCAATCGTTTTTTCAGACAAATAATAAACCCATGAATCATCTTTAGCCAGATCAGTGCCTTTCCACGCTACTTGCCCTTTTACTTTTTCCTTTAAAATGGTTGACATAATTAATCCCCCTTTAATAAGTTGGTTCTTTTCTTACTTCACTTCTGTCAATTCTCTTAACTCTCTGCGCAAAATCTTCCCTGTTGAATTCTTAGGCAGTTCTTTAAAAAATTCTACTCGTTTAGGAAGTTTGTACTTCACCAGTCTATCCTGACAGAATTGAATAATGTCATTCATGGTGATACGTTCATCCTTAACTACGACAAAAGCTTTAACACTTTCACCGTATTCCCCATCTGGAACTCCGATTACGGCAGCCTCTACTACAGCAGGATGTTGATACAGGACTTCCTCCACTTCACGAGGATATACATTGTAGCCTCCAACAATAATAATGTCCTTCTTGCGGTCAACAATGTAGATGTATCCTTCTTCATCCATTGTTGCGAGATCACCAGTGTAAAACCACCCGTCATTAAAAGCAGCTGAAGTAGTTTCCGGCATCCCCAAATATCCCTTCATTACATTTGGCCCTTGAACAACTAATTCTCCGACTTCTCCTCTCGGCAATTCTTTTCCGAACTCACCTACAACTTTGCTTTGGACAGCTGGAATATTCAAGCCGATAGAACCTGGCTTGCGAGTTCCTTTTAATGGATTAATAGCGACTAGAGGAGCAGTTTCCGAAAGCCCATATCCTTCCAAGATAGAAACATTAAACTTGTTTTCAAATTTATGCAGCAGCTCTGCCGAAATCGAGGCACCTCCAGAGATACACATGCGAATAGATTGGCAATCCTCCGCAATCGCTTCAGGCAATTGATAGATAAAACTGTACATCGTTGGTACTCCAGCAAACACGGTTGCCTTTTTTTCTCGAATGGTGCTGACCACGTCATGAGGGCTGAATTTAGGCTGGATAAGGACTGTTGCCCCACAAGCAATTGGCGCATTCAGACAAACTGTCATACAGAATACATGGAACATAGGCAGAACAGCTACTACACGATCTTTATCATCGAATTCTAATAATTTTGAAATGGAGTCCGCATTTGAAACCAAGTTCCGATGCGTTAACATTGCACCCTTTGGTTTCCCGGTTGTTCCTGATGTGTATAGAATGACTGCAAGATCTTCATCATCAATGTAAGGGCTTCCACAAGCATTAATACTTGTGCTTGTTTCCATGAGACGCTCCCATGTCGATTCCTGATCCTCGGCTTCGATATAAACCACAAGCTTCAAATTTTCCAATTGCTTTTTTACTTCAGATAACTTCGGTTTTACAGATACATGAGTAATGACCGCTTTGGCTTGACAATTGTCTAATAAGTATTTGATTTCCCCTTGGGTATAAAAAGGATTGATCGGAACAACAAATGCACCAAGCCGTAAAATACCGTAGTACGCAATGAGAAATTCAGGGCTATTTCCTAAAATAAGAGCCACTCCATCTCCCTTCCTGATTCCTTGTACATACAGACCAGCAGCCAATTGATCCACCTTCTGATTTAGTTCTTGATAAGTAACACTTTTATCTCCATAGATATAAGCGATACTTTCTGGGAAATTACTTGCGCTTCGTATTAGATTTTCGTTTAAGTTATAACTCATTAAATGAATTCCACCCCTTTTCTCACATAGAAGGCTTTGAATTGCCAACTATTTTGAATATTTAAACTATTATTACATTTTTAGTATACTCATAAATTATAGTTAAATAAAATTAAATATTTTAATTTGTATATAAGTATTAATAATATTAAAAAGGAACTTCAGGATTACAGAAGGGCTACTTAGATGATCTCTCCTTCTACTTCAAAAAAAAGACACTGCCTCATTAAAATGAACTATGCCCCTTTTTCGGACAGTATAACAAGGCGCCTATGCGGCTAATAGGTGGTCCCAGTTTTGTACCGGTGCCATTTCTTTAGTCCCAATCGATAACGAGACTCATTTCTCATTACACCTATTGAAACATAAAAAAACCCGGATAAGGGACATTTTTGATGTGTGTCCGTTATTCGGGGTATAGTTTATGTTTCTTCAGCGTTATTATTTTCTTTTAGTTTAAGATTCCAATGTGATTATCACAGTTCTTTTGAAATATTATTATTCCTTTTCTTTTTCACTAAAAGAATGATGCCAATGATAAAAGCAACTGCGCTGTATAACCAGGTGTACATAAAGGCAAGGCCCAGTCCGATATTTGCGTCCATATAATCGTTTTTCACATGATCTATGGCTAAATATAAAAGCGGAGCAGCTCCAATGATGAACAGGATGACCCAGAGAACATTTCTTTTCGGATTCTTGGTTGATAAAATAATAATGATGAAGGACAACAAGAGAAACGCTTCTGAAACTATCGTCAACGTTACCAGATTGCTCATAATAATTCACTCCTAATCGTGGTTGCATATAGGGAATTTATTTTATGTTCCCTTATATCTATGCTACTTTTCGTTCCTATATTATTAACGTATAAAACCTGAACCCTTCCAACAGGAATGAAGGATCCAGGTTTCATGTTAATTTTTCTTGGATAATTGCAAGGCATTCTTGATGCTTTTCAGTGATTTTGAGCTACCGTACATCAAGACTCCACCACGATAGATTTTTGCTCCGATTATTCCAAGTAAAACAATCGTTAAGATCAACACTCCTATGCTGATGGCGATTTCCCAGAATGGAACCTCAAGCATCCCTACGCGCAAGAACATGATCATCGGCGTGAAAAATGGAATGAATGATGTAATCGTAATATAACTGGCTGACGGATTCCCCAGTCCAAACATTGCAATCATGAAGGCGATGACAACTAACATGGTCATCGGTGAAATCATTTGCTGGACATCTTCAATTTTGCTGACAACGGATCCAAGGCATGCTGCAAGAGTCGCGTACAGAAAATACCCAAGCAAAGCGAAGATGATTGCATAAATGATCGTTGAGATATCTGTGCTGCCGAAACCGAAAAATGAAAAGAATCCTTCATCCATACCTGTCAAGTTTTGTTTAATCGAGAAATAGCCCACCCCAAAAAATAAAATCATTTGAGTAAGACTAAGTAAAGCAACACCCATTATTTTGGCAAACATCTGTGTGACTGGCGGGACACTTGAAATCAGGATTTCCATGACTCGTGATGTTTTCTCAGTAGCCACTTCCATTGCAATCATCGTTGCATACATCAACACACCGAAGTAAATCACAAATAGGAGCACATACACGAGACCGCGTGCTTGATTGAGATCCTCTTCCGTTTTTGCATTTTTCTGAAGAGCAATCGTATCAAATGCTGGGGGCGTATTCAATTGAGCGATTTGTTGCTCTGTCAAATTCAATTCCTTCGCCGTTATTTGACCCTTCAATTGAGTAAGCGCTAATAGTAAATCATTACTTACCGCAGAATCTGAAATTTGATTCGCTTTGTACGTTCCCTTGAAGCCGAGAGTTTTATCCTTTTGGATTAATAAATACCCAACGATTTCTTCCGCGCTGACCATTTCCTCCGCTTCCTTTTCATCCTGGGCGGATATTATCGATAGGTCATCGTTCACACCTGCTACCGCTTTTTTATAAGAATCAAATAAACCGCCTTCAGTCTGATCGATTACGGCAACCTTTTCCTGTTCATCACTGTCGAATTTATCAATAAGATTCGAAAGATTCGAAAGAAGGAGAATCAGTGCCATCATAATGATTGTAGAAATGATAAAGGATTTCGTCTTTAATTTTGATAGGTATGTATGGGAAAGGACAATCCAAAATTTATTCATAGACGGCACCTACTTTTTCAATGAAAATATCCGTTAGCGATGGTTCTTCCAATTCGAATTTCCGGACGAAACCTCTTGGAACAAGATCACGTAGCATGCTCTCAGCCACATCTTCACCAGTTACTTGAAGAATTTTCCCTTCCATCGTGTTCTTGACTTTTGTTACACCTGAATAATTATCCAAGAAAGATAGATCAAAATCTGCTTTAATTGAGACATTCTTTTTACCAAAAGAACGCTTGATTTCTTTTAACTTTCCAGCCACAACAGGTGAACCTTTATGCATGATGCAAAGATGCTCACACATCTCCTCGACATGCTCCATGCGATGGCTCGAGAAAACGATCGTCGTGCCGCTGTCCCTTAAGTCAATGACCGCTTTCTTCAGAATTTCCACATTCACTGGATCCAGTCCGCTGAAGGGTTCGTCAAGGATAAGTAATTCAGGTTTATGGATCATGGATGCGATCAGCTGGATTTTTTGTTGATTTCCCTTTGAAAGCTCTTCAACTCGCTTATCGATATACTCGGGCACCATAAAGCGGTCCAGCCAATACTCCAATTCTTTCAAAGCATCCCGTTTGTTCATCCCTCTTAATCTAGCCAAATAAACAATTTGATCGCGCACCTTCAGTTTTGGATATAGTCCGCGTTCCTCAGGAAGATAGCCAATCATTGAACTTGTCGTATAATCGATTTTCTTACCATCCCAGACAACTTCCCCTTCAGTAGGGTCAAGCAGGCCAAGTATCATTCGGAACGTGGTCGTTTTCCCCGCTCCATTCCCGCCTAAAAAGCCGAACATTTCTTTTTCGGGAATAGTTAAATCAAGCTTGTTGACTGCTGTGAAATCCCCGAATTTTTTCGTAACTTCTTTAATGTGTAAAACCAATGCGCAACCTCCTATTATATGATTCTAATTATATGTTAACGGAAAGGTTTTCCAATTTCAACTATCACCAAGAACCAAATAACACCCTTTCTCCTTCGATTATATGCAAATTCAATAAACAAATTTCACTATCTAACCCTTGAAAATAAATTAAATGTAAAATAGTGGGTGAAAACAATAATTTTGCGTTATTGAGGTTGTTCTTGTTAAATTTTGGATTATACTGAAATCAAGTTTTTCATCACTAAAAAAGGACTTTTACGCCTTTCTTTTGCATTGGTAAATTTGTGGACTTTTTTGGGTACAATATGAAATGAACTAGTAAACGTTATCTTAGTTTCGGGAGGAAGTTTATATGATTAATGAAAAAGTGGCTTTAATATTAGAAGATAAAATTAACGTTATTAAAAGTGATGAAACATCCATTTATTTAGTCGGCCCAATCAAATTACCCGTAAACTTAGAGGGCGAAACAATTATATTCCAGTGGTATTGCTGGTTACGATGTGAGAATATGGCTGGTCATTTTTGTGGTGATGGCACTTATAATATAGATAAGATCATTGAAACTTTAGCCTCTTCCAACTTAGCGGAAATGCAGCAATCAAGTGTGTTACTGTATGGAGATTTTCAAAGCTCCTCCGATGCCCTTATCCGGATGCATAGTATATGTCATACTGGAGATATATTTGGCAGCAAACGCTGTGATTGTGGCTTTCAATTAAAGCGGGCTATGAAAATGATTGCAACTCAAGGATCCGGGGCTTTATTTTATTTAGCCAATCACGAAGGAAGAGGCATCGGATTATTTAGTAAAGCCATGGCTTATGTTCTGCAAGAAAAAGGATTGGATACGGTGGAAGCTAATTTGGAGCTTGGATTTGTGGATGATGCACGCAACTATGATGACGCCATTCGGGTGTTAAAAAAACTGCGCTCTAATCCAGTGACCCTTATCACCAACAATCCGAGAAAATTAGAAGCCCTTCAAAACTCAGGTGCCAATGTTGCAGGAAGAGTTCCGTTATGGGGAGACATTTCCGAGTTTAATGAAAAATATTTAAAAACTAAAGTGGTACGTTCCGGTCATTTAAAAGATAGTAAAAATGAATGAATTATTTGTTTTATATGAAATTGTTTCTACCCCTAAATAGGTTTGAAGTGAAATAAATCAACTTGTTACCGTATGCTTTTCCTTATTAAGTTCTTTGATTTATAACATCACAGGTTACCGTAAAATGAAAACACATACGAGTATAAGGATATAAATAAAATTGCTCACGTCTGGATAATAAGAAAATACATAAAAACAGGATGCAACGGAAAGTTGCACCCTGCCTGAAAAAGGGGTTTGCTTCATTTCGAATCAGCATAAATTCTCTGCGATAAACACCTCATCTACATTAGAGTAAGAACTGGTATCTGACTAGAGTTTACCATCCAAAGCAACCATCCCCTATATCTTAAAAGTTTCATCAACTTTCAAAGCATAAATGACAATTATTGAATGAGTTTTCTGCTTTTACGTGCAAGAGAACCATCTCCTTGCTCGAATCGATTTTTTAATGAAGCTATCAGTAGTTAAGTTAAACGTCTTTAACTAACACCTCATTTACTATATGATGTGAATCATACGTAATCAGTAGCCCCTTCTTCTTTATTTATAATGACCATCAGCGGCTAAAAAATAACTGGTTGTTTATGGATATCAAGAGTTCTTTCAAACGATTTCCAGCAAACAAAAAGGAATTTAATGGGATTCCAAACGAAAATCTTCGCAATCTCAATGGCATAACAAATGCTTTGTTCCCTAACGATCCTTTTTAGCACATTAATTAGTGGAATTAAGCTAAACTAAACGATAAACTCTACACTAAGTTCAACTCCCGTCAGTGGAAATGGCGGGTGAGCAAAAATAAAAAAGGCGCCAGTCAGTTAGTTTTCAACGACTTGTACACCCTCTTCCAGTATTTACTTTATCATTAATTTAGAAAGGACAAAGCGAATAACCTCGCTTTGTCCCTCCCTCATAGCACTATGAAGAGTTTATTATTGCGCTATGATTATTACCATATTATTGCCAAACTATGAAAGATAACCTTGCCAATCCCTGATAGTTCAATGTTACCAATACAGGAGTAGAAGAAGAGTTTGGTTCTTTGTTTGGCTGGGACTTACCTGAAGACACAATCTTTTATGATGAAATTTTCTATACGGAAACGATAACTAGACTTGCAACAGAAATGTTGAAGAATAATGAAGAAAAAATTATTAAAGCTGCTTTAGTCGGGAATCCAGATGTGTTAGATGAAAATATAAGTGAATATTACATTGCTGATAGTGTCATTTACGATGATGAATCTTATTTCGTCGGTAAAATGTATGATTTTGCATTCAACAAAGCATCCTATCTAGCAAAACCTGATTTCTCCGCATATCTAGATCTTAACACGCTAGCTAAGAAGGTTCGACCTAAAAAACAAGGCTTTAAATACGCAGCTACATTAGCTGCTAGAAGAGCCGATGTTCAATCTGCGCATAAATTACCTAACAACAGTAAAAAAAGCATTGCTTTAACAGCAACGCTTTTTTTACTACTTGATATTAAAGCCAACACCAACAACAAAATTAGCTTTAAATTAGACCCTATACTTTGTAAATCCCCTATAAAATTCCTCCATTGCTTGCAATTACATTTTTATACCAGTCAAAAGATTTCTTCTTGCTTCTCTTTAATGTTCCATTACCATCATTATCTTTATCTACATAGATAAAACCATAACGTTTTTTCATTTCACCAGTTGTAAAGGAAACCAAGTCAATGCATCCCCAGGGAGTATACCCCATTAAGTCTACACCGTCTAAATCTATTGCCTTTTTCATTTCTTTAATATGAGATGCAAGATATTCAATTCGATAATCATCATTACAACTTCCATCTGCTTCTTTTACATCGATAGCACCAAAACCGTTTTCTACGATAAACAATGGCAATTCATATCTCTCATAGAGAGAAGCTAAAGCATACCTTAATCCAACTGGATCGATCTGCCATCCCCAGTCACTTGCCTTAACATATGGGTTTGGTACTGAATATTGATTTCCACCGTCTACTAGCTTACTAGTATCTGTATTTGTTTCTGCTTTAACCACTCTTGACATGTAATAACTAAACCCAATATAATCAACCGTTCCTTCTGCCAAGATTTTGCTATCTTCCGGTTCCATTTTTATATCATATCCTTTTCTCTTCCATTCACTTAATGCATAGCTAGGATAATGACCTCTTACATGCACATCTGCAAAGAAGAAACGGTCATGCATACTTTCCAACGCAAGAATCATATCATTTGGATTACATGAGTAAGGATACAGTGGCACAAAGGCACACATACAACCAATTTTCAAATTAGGGTTGATCTCATGTCCTTTCTTCACCACTAAGGCACTAGCCACTAATTCATGATGAACAGCTTGATACATGCTTTCCTCAGGGTTCTTGCATTCGGAATACTTCACTCCAGAACAGGTCCATCCAAAAATATCATTAGAGATATTTTTTTGATTATTAATTTCATTAAAAGTCATCCAGTATTTCACCTTATCTTTGTAGCGTTCCATTACAGTAGTAGAAAAACGTACGAAGAAATCAATGACCTTTCTGTTTCTCCAACCGCCATATTCTTTTGCCAAATGATAAGGCATTTCAAAATGGCTCAATGTAATAACTGGTTCAATCCCATGTTTCAACAATTCATCAAACATGTCATCATAAAATTGCAATCCCTGTTCATTCGGTTCGCTTTCATCTCCATTAGGGAAAATACGTGTCCATGCGATGCTGGTTCTAAAACATTTAAAGCCCATTTCTGCAAATAAAGCGATATCTTCTTTATATTGGCTGTAAAAATCAATAGCCTCAAGATTAGGATAATTTCCCCCCTCAATAATACCGTCTGTAATTTCCCTTGGTACCCCGTTGGCACCAGCAGTCATGATATCGGCAACACTTAATCCTTTTCCACCTTTATTCCAGCCACCTTCCAATTGATGGGCGGATACTGCTCCACCCCATAAGAAACCATCTGGAAATGTTAGTTTAGTCATTTTCATTCTCCTTTTTAATTATTTATTAATAACTCTTGTAAGCATCTTCTAAACGGAGTTGTCAGTTTGAAACTACATCTCTAACGTTTCAACAAAATTTAACTAATGTGTCTCTGATCCTGCTTTTTAATTAGTGTTAATACTTCTTGAGTATTAGAAAGAGTATGCGGAATAACATCGAGATAATGATCTGTATTTGTGACAATAATTGGTGTTGTTAAGTCAAAACCTGCCTCTCTAATTTTCTCTATATCAAATTCAACTAATTTATCTCCCACTTGGACGAAATCACCTGTTTTTATAATTGGATTGAAGTATTTTCCTTGAAGGTTCACTGTGTTTAAACCGACATGAATTAATACTTCAGCACCGCTGGCAGATGTAATGCCAATAGCATGCCCTGTCGGGAATACAGTTGTAACAACACCGTTAACTGGTGAAGTGACCATCCCTTCAATTGGTTCAATAGCAATTCCTTTCCCTATAGCACCTGAAGAAAAAACTTCATCATTGACATCCGTTAAAGGTACTCTTTTACCTTGAACAGGCAAATAAATTGTTTCATTTGAATTATCGTTGACCTCATTTTTCAAATCAGAAATATTTTCTGTTGTTTGATGTTTATTTACAGTAGCTTTACTTTCATATCCAAAGAAATAAGTAAGAGCAAGCGCAATAATGAAACTGGCCGAGACACTCAGTACATGCATGCTAATTGGTGCAAAAGCCGGGATACTTAACATGCTATAGAACGAATACGTTTTTAGTTCAACACCTAAAGACGCACCTAAAGCACCGCCAATAGCACCGGAAATTACAATATAAGGAATTGTTCTTCTGTATTTCAAAACGATACCATATAGAATTGGTTCGGTAACACCGGCCATCATCCCTGTAATAGCTGCTGGGCCGGCAATTGCCTTTAATTTTTTGTCTTTTGTTTTTAGAAAGACCCCTGCTGCAACGCCCATTTGAGCAAATGTAGGTCCTGCTTTCATCGGACCAAGCGGGTCGCCTCCATTTTGTAAATTTTGTAATGTAATCGGTACAATCCCCCAGTGAAGTCCAAAGATTACTAAGAACATATACCCACTACCAAGTACAGCACCTGTTAATATGGGACTGAAACTTAATAATACTTCTATTCCATTTGCAATACCTGCGCCCAAATAAGTTCCGAATGGACCAAATGCTAGAAAGCTTAAAGGTACGATAACAACTAATGAAACTAATGGAACTAAAAGGAATTGCAAATCTTTCAAAATAATTTTCTTTAATAATTTTTCTAAAAATGAGAAAGCTATGACTGCAATAAAAATAGGAAAGACAGAATTTGCATAGCTGACAGGAATAACTGGAATGCCAAAAATATCAACTACCGAGGCTCCTTTTACCAAAAGGTTTGTATAGTTCGGCTCAAGTAGGGCAGCGCCAATTACAGCACCAATATATCCATTTGCATTTAATTTATTAGCAAGCGTGAATCCTACAAAAACCGGCAAGAAATAGAATATAGCATTACCGGTTGCCGAAAGTGAGATATAAAGACCACTTTCTTTCACCATCCATCCAAATGTAATACATAATGTTAATAAAGCTTTAAGCAATCCGCACCCCGCTAATAATGGAATCAGCGGGCTGAATGTTCCGGAGATGATATCAAAGACTTTGGATATTACCCCAACCTTTTCCTGGCTTTTGTCCGCTGATGCCGATGCCACTTGTGATAAGTTTGTTTGCCTCATTATTTCCTGATACACATCCGCAACTTTTCCACCAATGACCACTTGAAATTGTCCACCGCTTTCAACGACAGCTAAAACATCATCATTCCTTTGCAGCGCTTCTTTGTTTACTTCAGAACGATCTTTCAACGTAAATCTCAAACGAGTGGCACAATGGACTACTTTAATGACATTTTCTTCCGAGCCGACATTCTCTATTACAAATATCGCTAACTCTTTTGTGTTCATTTTTTTATTCTCCTTTTCTTCTTTTTTATTAGAAAAAATAAAAACCTGATAAAAAAGACTCTTTTGTCTCTTTTACCAGGTTTTGCCTACCGAAAGTCACAATCCTTTTAATTTAACTTATCTTGAAGTAACTCGCTGAATATGAATCATAAAATAAGTGAGTTCTTCTTTAGATAATTCCGTATGATATTTAATTTTTAAATACTCGTTTATTTTGAGAGCACATTGATATGCAAGTGGATAGTTTTCTTTCACTTGCATAAATAACTTCTCATCTTCCTGAGAAACTGGGTCACGGTTTTGGATGCGATAGGATAAATATCGCAAGTGAGTGACAAATCGATGATAATTCATGGAATCTTCGTCTAAAGTTGTTTTATAAAACAATTGAACGATATTAATAATTGCTTGAATCATTTTCGTGAATTCAACGGTTCGGCTCATATTTAGACTATCTTGTTGGGCGTTTAAGAAATGCAATGCAATAAATCCAGCTTCGTCTTCAGGTAAATTTATTCCTAATTTTTCATTGATAACTAATATCCCGTAAAGTCCTACTTTATATTCCTTCGGGTACAATTTTTTTATTTCAAATATCAATGTGTTTTTTATATCTTGTCCTTTTTTATGTCTATCAATGGCGAAATTTAAATGATCCATTAAACCAATATATATCGATTTACTTAACTCTGCATTGATTTCTTTTTTACCATATTGAATAATATCATCAGCGATCTCAAGGTATGTCGGCGGAATACCGCTTAATAACTCAGTCATTTTATGAACATTTTCTTCTGATTCCAATAAAAAACGTTTATCAATCAAACTTTCATTAATAAGATCACTAACCTTTTTTTGGAAGGAGATTCCTTTCCCCATAGCAATCATTTCTTTTTGATTTTCATCTTCAGTTAACACCACATTATTATTAAAAATCTTTTTGATGATCAATTTGCTCACCTACCTCTCATCGACCTTCAAACAAAAAAACCTAGATAAGCACGTCTCTTGCATAAACAAGAAACTTTACCTATTTAGGTTTTGCCTGTTTTACCAGTCACAATCCCAAATAATTTATTCGATAGATACTTATTTATAAAGCATCAATAACACGCTTGCAATATTTTATATATATGGCTGTCACACCTCTTTTAATATATTTTGTGTAATCCAACAATCTAATTTCTCCTTAAATTGTTGTCAACAAATTCATTGTTATTTTTTCCGAATTTGCATCAGAACATTTTTTCTATATTTCCTGATTATAAATTATAGCCTTTAAAACTTTTTGATTTAAACTTTCTGTAAACGCTTGTTCAGCTTCAACCATAGGAAAAAATGAAACTATTTCTCTTAATTGATCTTTATATTCAATTAAAAGTTTACTAGCGTCATTATAATCTACTGGATCACTCCCATAACTTGTTAGTAAGGACCACTCATTACGAACTAAGTCCGTTAAAAACAAAGGGGTTTCTTGTTCATAAAGAGCTACCACAACAATTTCTCCCCCTTTCTTTAAAGCATTAAAACCTGTTTTTAGTGCCGCAGAGGACCCAGAACATTCAAATATATAGTCAATAGGCACTTCTAGTTTTTGTTTATCAGCGATTAATGCAGTCATACCAAAGTTATTAACTTTTGATAGTCTGTATTCATAGTCTTTTTCTAATCCAGATAGAATGACATTTGCCTTTTTATGTGCACATATTAGACCAATAAAGAATCCTATAATGCCAGGACCTTGTACTAAAATAGTATCTTCAGCACCTATATTTTTAATTTTTTTAACAGCATGAACTGCGATTGACATAGGCTCTATAAGTGCTGCGATATCTAATGGCAAATTTTTATCGGTTTCTTTAACGAAATTTACATTTATTTTTACAAATTGAGCCATACCACCGTCAAAATGAAGACCAATGACTTGGTTGTTATAGCATATGGAATACCTTTCCCGTTTACAGTTTTCACATTCATTGCAATAATACATAGACTCAACTATCACATTTTTATTAATTAAGTGCCTATTCTCTTCATTAAATACTTCTACGACTATACCGGATATTTCATGACCGAGAGTCGTATTTATTTTCACAAATTCGTATCCCCTAGAATGATTAAAAGCATGGAGATCGCTTCCACAAACTCCACAATAAGCAACTTCAACAAGTATTTCACCGTCATTTAAAAGGGGTAAAGATCTTTCTTGTAAATCTATTTTTTGTGGTGAATTTGATTTAACAACGGCTTTCATGATATCTCTCCCTTATTGATTTATGATGCAGTCCAACCACCATCTACATATATTGTCTGTCCTGTAATATAGTCAGAAGCAGAGGAAACAAGCAAAACAGCCAATCCATTTAAATCTTCAGGTTTTCCTGTTCTTCCGGTTGGTATTTTTGAAAGAATACTATCAGCCCACTCCTTATCTTGGAATAAAGGAGCAGTCAATTCTGTATGAAAATATCCAGGAGCGATGGCATTCACTTGAATATATGGAGCCCATTCTATGGCCATAGCTTTAGTTAATTGATTAATACCGCCTTTCGATGCACAATATGGTCCCATGTTTGGCAACCCTATGTGACTGCTTAATGAAGCTAAGTTAATAATCTTTCCCCTTTTTCTTTCTAACATTTTTTTTGCTACTATTTTTGAAGTGAAAAATGCTCCCTTCAAGTTAACATCTATTACATTGTCCCAATCTTGTTCACTTATATTGAGTATTGGTTGACGAGCATTGATTCCAGCAGAGTTAATTAATATATCGATAGTAGAATATTTATTGACTACTTCTTCTATATTTTTGATCATTGTGATGTCAAGGTGATCATAAATTACATGTATATTCTCTTTTGAAAACTCATCTTTGATAGAAACCACTTTTTGCTCGTTTTCTATTCCAGTAATGACCACTTTCGCTCCTGCACGACCAAGAGCTTTCGCTATACTTTTCCCTAGAGTACCTGTACCCCCAGTAATTAAAGCCGTCTTATCAGATAGATTGAACATTTACACTACTCCTATATAATCATTTGAATAACAATTAACTTACAATTTAGAAATTAAGACGACTTCACCCCATTTCACTAAAAAAATCAGCTTCAAAAAGAAAAAGAATCATTGTATACGATATACAGATAATAATTTTCTTTTTCTTCACTAAATTGTGAAGAATTTTCGTTGCCAGCGACTTTTTCAGTATCCTTTTTCACTTCGGGTTACTTTTTAAATACTCAATCTTCTTTACGTAATTTAACAAACAAAACTAAAATAGAACCAATAAGATAACAGAATGATAAGAAACCTACCCCTGTTAATTTGTTGCCTCCTGCCATTAGCACACCAACAACAAATGGTCCGACGAATCCACCTACATTTCCGATCGAATTCCAAAGACCTGTCATTCCACCAAGTATATTTTTCGGGAATACGTCCGCAATTAATGTCAAAAATACAGAAGAAGAAGCCATCCCACCAACAATGGTAATACTAATCAAGGAAATAGCTAACCATATGTTAGACTCAAGAACAAGAATCGCGGAAAGTAAAGAAATCCCCGCAATGACATTTAATAAAAACAATAATACTCGTTTATTTCTAAATTTATCATTAATAACCCCTACCGAAACCATCCCAACGGTACCAATCAACCACGGAATTGCCGAAATGAACCCAACTGCGGTATAGCCAAAATTCGAAAACTCTTTAAGAATTACTGGTAACCAAATAATAATTCCATAGTTTCCAATTCCCCCGGCCATAAAGTAAGCAAGTGACACAAAGATAAAATTACGATTCAATGCCGCCTTCCAATAGGATTTTTCCTGAATCGCTTTAGGCTTACTTGCTTCAATCTCTTGTTGTTTTAGCAAAAAATTACGTTCTTGAGCACTGATTCTCGATGATTTGGACGGATGATCTGGAACTAAATAGTAGAACAGTAAAGAGAAAAGTAAGACCGGAATCCCTTGTGTAATAAACACCCATCGCCAACTATCCAACCCAAACCAATGAATATTCGAAATAATGTATCCTGAAACCGGCGACATAATCAAAGGAGCAACTGTAATATATAAGTAGAAAGAACTTGTAGCTCGCCCACGTTCATTTTGAGGAAACCAATTCGCTATTAACACACCCATTGCTGGATAAATTCCGCCTTCTACGAGCCCTAACAAGAAACGAATAAAAATGAGCATTTCAACACTATTAACCAAGCCCTGTAGACTCGAAAAAACACCTGTTAATAACCCTAAAATTAAAACAATGTTGCGCGCACTTTTTCGGCTCGCAAAATGACCCATTGGTGCCATTAATAAGATATATCCACAAAAAAATACGCCTGCGATAAACCCACTTACCGTTGATGTAATAGCAAATGTTTTTTGCATCTCAGTCAACGCAAACGAAATATTGGTTCTGTCGATATATGCCATTAAATACATGACAAATATCATTGGAATGATCACTTTCCAGCGATAACTGCCCTTTATTGTAGGATCTAATTCTTCTTGCTTTAAAATCGCCTTTGCTTCCATCCTTTCACCTCTGTCCTATTATTTATCAAATATAAACCTTTCGAAAAACTTATTAGTGCAGCATTTCCTTTCTTACTACTGGCAAATCTTTCTTAAGTAATTTCTCAACGTTCCCAAATACATAAATCCATTTAGCCCTTCACATTTGAAAACCCTTTCATAATAATGAATAAAGCCCAATACAAACTGCCACTATCCTGTATTTAAATAAAGATGTCCTAAACATTCTTTGATTTAGGAGATATTCATACTTATTGGTAGAAACCCGCACTTTCTCCAGGTATCTCCCTCGGCCTTTATATGTGTATGGAAAAACTATCTGCATGTATGACAACGTTTTCTTTACTTTGCAATGAATTTGTAGATATAAACTTCATCAGTATAAAAGAATCCTTAAAAGGTTTTTACAAAAAAGACAAAACCAACATAGTGTTTGATTTTGTCTAATTTCATACTTAATACAGAAAATATTATCTGTTAGTATAGTAGACATTCCTTAAAGATTACTAATTACTAAATATATTTATTATTAGTAATAAATTTCTTTTTCTTGTTCTACTACTGTTAAATTAAGATTATTCTGTTATTTTAGTAGTAAAGTTTTTTATCATTTAAAATCTAGATACCTACCAGTATCTTTAATTAACAAAAATTTCAAAAAGCTGTTGTATTAAAACGTTAAATCTTTCACAGGGATATTGTATTTCTCACAGTAGTCTAAATACTTTTTCATTCTATAAAAAACATCATCCTGTTTTACAACATTTCCTTCCTCATCGAAATATTCAATGACTCCGCTTAAATAAAACAGTGTAATCATATCTTCTTCTCCATCAACCACTAAAGTATGTACATCGCCCGGTGGTTCGTAGATAAATGTACCTGGTTTTGCTACCCAATCTCGCTCCAAATATCTCCATGACCCTTGAAGTGTATAAGCTAAAACTGTACCCCCAGTATGTCTATGTCTAGCATTTCCTTTTTTAGCTTCAAATTTTGAAATGTGTATCCAACTTCCTGATGTTAAATCAAATCGAATTGGCTTAAACCACACTCCATCGTCTTCCCCATGAGTTGGAATCCAAGGTATATCATTCACATCGATAGCTTGGTCTGGTAAATTATACTTTTCTGTAAATCGTAGTAAGTCTAGTTCTGGCATTTTATCTCCCCCTCTTATTGGTAAGCGATTCATCATCACAAATTCATTTTATAATAAGTCTATTGATATATCTAATATACATTTATATAATAATTAATATATAAAAAATATTAATTGTGAGGTGAACAAATTGGAGTTGCGCCATCTTAGATATTTCAAAACTGTTGCCGAGGAGTTACATTTCGGTAAGGCTGCTGCCCGTTTAAATATGGAACAGCCACCATTAAGTATTCAAATTCGTCAATTAGAAGAAGAAATTGGTGTTCAGCTTTTCCACCGAACGAAAAGAAGTGTAAATTTAACTCAAGAAGGAGAAGTATTTTTGGATAGAGTTTATCAATTATTTGATAATTTAGAGGATTCCATCAATACAATCCAAATGATTAATCGTGGGGAGATTGGCAAAATTATTATTGGTTTCATTGCTACAGCTTCCTTTGATATTCTTCCCACCATAATTAAACAATATAGAAAAGAGTATCCAGCTGTTCAAGTAATTTTGAAGCAACTCACATCTGCAGAACAAATTGAAGCATTACAAAAAGGAAACATCCATGTAGGTATTGTAAGTGAACCCCTTGAGAATGATGAGTTTTCTTTTCAAATATTAAGGCAAGAACCGTTAATTATTGCCTTGCCGAAGGAACATCCTTTAGCCACTGAAACTTCTTCAATCGACTTAATCAATTTCGCCAATGATTCATTTATTATGACGAGCAGAATGGCTAATCAAGTTCATTACGATGGATTAATTAACTGTTGTTTCCAAGCAGGATTTAGCCCCAAAATAGTACAAGAAACAGATGAGGTGTCTACTGTTATATCATTAGTTTCTGCTGGCATAGGTGTAGCTTTAGTAGCATCTTCTATAAAATTTCTTTTGCAAAATGAAGTTGTATATCGTGAAGTGAAAAATCCCCCTTTTTCTACCGTCACAGCTCTAATTTGGAAAAGTGAAATAAAAAATTCAATAAACAAAGCGTTTATTGAATTTGTTAAAGGTTCATACATTCCAAAAACCCATGAGATCAGTTCTAATTAGAACTGATCTTATGGCTTACTTTCACTATTCTACTTGTGATAACCATTGATAGATCCTCTCATTATTTTATGGTTAATTCACAATAACCCTCCAAAAAAATATCATGATTTGTGTTAGGGGGAGTACCAGCGAAGGTGTTACCACCAGTAATAAGAAAACTTAATCTGCGTATTTAGTTGGCATACTTTAATTAAGACAACTACGAAATATCGGTCTTATATAGAAATTTGCCTAACAAAAGAAAATAAGCCTGAACCAGAATAAATGGTTCAGGCTTATTTTTATACCAAAATATTTTTGGTAGCATATCGTTGCCAAACGGCAATTATATGGTAATAGTCATAGCGCTTTCAAATCTGCACGATAATCGTCTATAATCGCTTGTATCTCCGGATCAGCCGGAACATTTGTGACGTCGTAGAGGAATCCATCGGATTCGACCAAAGTCATTTTGGCGTCAACGACTTCAAAAGTCAAATTAAGACGGCCCAAATAATGTTCTTGTTCTCCGCCAGCTTGAGTAATTGGCACCATCACCTCTCCGTTGAATTCATATTCGGGAGTTTCGATGACCTTGTGTGTATCTGCCCCGATTACCGCCGAAACTCCGGGAACCTGAGCCAGCTTGTGGTCTTCGGGATTTCCAGCATGCGAAAGGACAATGTTTACGTCTGACTTCTCACTCACTTCAGGAAGCAACGCATTCAACGCTTCAACCGGTTCGATGAAATCGAGGTCTGCAACATCATCCCAACCTCGAATTTCCGGCTTCATCGAAGTAAGGCCAATCATGCCGACTTTAACGCCTGTGAAAGTAAAACTCTTCCAAGGTTTTACATTCTGTATGTACTTTCCTGTTTCCCTGTCAATTACATTTCCAGTAAGGATGGGGAAATTCACGTTGCGGTGGTAATTCTTTAACTGTTCATAACGGCTGTCCGGCGTGCCCTCCCCGGCAGGGTAAACGCGGAAGTCGTTGTTTCCTAGAGCCATCGCATCATAGTCCAAAGCTTTCAAAAGAGACGTCTCCAACTCTCCTTTACCCTCCTGAAACTCGCCGCGCAGGAAGACATCCCCGCCATCGACGAGAAGCACATTCTCCTCTTCATTGCGCACATTTTCAATGATGGTGGCGTACTTTGCAATAGAATTGTGATGAACGGTTCCATCATCCAGCGTGACGATGTCATCCAGATGACCATGAAAGTCATTTGTCTGGAGAATGGTGAGTTTAAACTTCTCTCCTTCCTTGAGCTTTTCCTCCGCAACTGCCGTAACGGGCTTTGCGACAAAAGCGGAAGCCATCGCCAGCGAAAAGCAGCCCGTCAAAAATAACTTCCCCATTTTTTTCATACTATTTCCTCCAAGCAATTACTCTATTAAATTGTAAAACAAGTTATTTAGTTACCAGTCTTTTCGGATTTCTCAAGAGCAACTAGTTTATTTTTTCTTCAGAGTTAGTATTTTCTTCTTTATCATTACTGATCAAATCATTTGTCGCTTTTTTAAATTCTTTTAAAGTGTTTCCAAAAGCCCTTCCGATTTCGGGTAATTTAGAAGGACCAAAAATGATTAGCGCTATGACTAGAATGAGAATTAGACCTGGGATGCCGATACTGGATAACAAACGTCTCACCTCCTATACCATGATCGTTTGTTAGTTCTCAAAAAATGCGATCATTACTTATAAAATTGGCATGCCATGACGCTCTAAAGCTGCTGCTTCTAATAAAGACATGCCTTGTTCTTCAGCGAATGCAGCAAGTTTATCCGAAACAACAGGAGCAAGACTTGCTGGCGGCAAAGCCTGGTTCATAGCTCGTCTACGGGTAGAATTTCTGCGTGCAAATGGTCCCCAAATCGCAAAGGTGATACCTGGTGTTTGCATATTCACAAAGAAAGTATTGCCATCTGGAGAAAATGTAGGGCCAGCAAATTCAGAACCGTTCATCATATTCTCAGCGAAAGTATAAATATTTCCTTCAGGAGTTAATCCGACGATACGGTCATTGCCTCCACCATCTTCGGCGATCCAAAGATCTCCCCAAGGAGTGATCGTAATGTTATCCGGTGCTTCTAAATCATTTTTATCAGTAGACTCATAGAATAGTTCTAAGTTGTTTGTCGCTGGCGTGTAGCGATAAACACGGCCAAGGCGTGATGAACCTGCACTTGTATCATCAAACCATAAAGTACCTTCAGAAAAATAAGCCCCTTCTAAGCGGCTAAACTGAATACAGCCTTTATCCTTAGCATCTTGCTGTGCGATTTCAGGATTTAATTTTTTCCAAACAATCCCGAATTTTTGTCTAGTACTAAATTGACTTGCTGCTGCAGCCGGCAATTCATCAATCGCTGCCGCTTCAAGGATACCGCCCTTTTGCAGAGAACCTAGCTTTTGACTACGGTCATGTGGTGTAAAACGGTACAAGAAGCTTGGACTTGCGTCTTCGGTTAAATACCAAATTCCTGTTGAAGGGTCAACATGCCCAGCTTCATGGGAGAAATACCCCATATCACGGATTGGTGTTCTTGACATTTCGTTTTCAGGATCAAGCGGATTTACTTCAAATACAAAGCCATGCCCCATATCACGGGTTTCTTCCATTGTTAACCAAGTGCCCCAAGTTGTAGCTCCACCAGCACAGTTACGGATTGTACCTGAACTTGATACATACTGATCAATGACCTTGTTATTTTGTCCAACGATTAATGTGGTTGTGCCGCCGGCAGCACCAGCACTCCAAGGTTTTTTTCCGTTTACAGGGTAATCCGAATTTGTCCCATTTTCATGATTTCTTACAAGAATGGTTGTACCCTTCTCTCCTTTATAGGCAGCCATTCCATCATGGGCAGAAGGGACAAGGTCACCATTAGGCATGATATCACCAGTTCGTGAAAGCATTTTGTAATGAAATCCCCTTGGCAGATCAAGAACTCCATTTGGATCTTTTACTAATGGGCCATAGCCACCAAATCCACTTGTTGGATTGCTGGATTCCGCTGCAAATCCTTTTGTAGCTCCCGCAAGAGAAAATACCCCAGTTGAACCAAGTGTTAATGCTAAAGTACTCATTCCGCCAACTTTTAAGAAATTACGTCTGTTTAAACCGCTATTGCCAGATTTCATCAACATTACCTCCAAAAAATCTTTTTGAGGGATGCTATATTCCTTATAGCAAACTCTACCCTTAAAATTAACAGACCATTTTAAACGCTCTGTTAAACCCATGTGATTTTATTCCTTCACATGAAAGATAAACCAAAAGTCACTGTTTTCACAAAACAATGGAGGTTATAACGACATTTTTAACATGTAAAGGGTGGAAATTGATGGTATTAGTCAAAAGTGGAGAAAAAACTAAGGATTTTGTCATAAAAAGACCGATGCAGAATATTAAAGCTTATTAATCGTTTGTAAATATAAGAGATACACTATGACAAACTAGTTAACCCGATTAATTCCACCAAAATCTACTGAATTTTTGGAAGAGGAAAGGCAAAGACTTGATATGGTGGAATCACGCTTGGATCTATTCGCACAAAGTGAAGCATGCAGAAAAAATCAGCCGATGAGTTTGATGATTGTAGAACGGACAAAATGCACATAACAACCAAAAATAAAATCCATACGATTGTAAGACAAAGCGACAGTCTTGTGCAGTATTTGAGTAATGTAAATAGCGAGACAACACCCCAAATATATATTCTCTTTTCCTATCGCTTAATGAAGCTATATCAGTATAGTCACCACAGTCATATCAGATTAACCCTTTTATTTTGATGCAATCAGGATACCAAAATTGACTACAGGACTACTCAAAAACAATCAATAGCTTTTACATAGCCAATTATTAAGTAAATGGTGTCGATTTATTTTTCGACATATTCTTTTCTTAAAAGGAATTAACACTTGGATAATCGAATATAGGTATTTAAGTTTATTAGAAGGGGTGATTCAAGTGAGTATTAACATGGCTGAACACAGACTTGTCAAAGAAATAGCGATTTCAATCATCTCTACCCGTTTAGAAAAAAGCTTGGATGAACTAGAAAACTTATTTGGTGTTATTCTCGATACAGAACCGGCAGATGTATTGGCTACAAAAGCAAAACAGTTAGCCTCTCCAACAACTGTAGAACAATGCATTGATATTTTTATATAGAAGATTGAAACATAAAAGGCATTACAATAAAAGGTACTCAACATTGTTGTGAGTACCTTTTTGCCTAAAATTTCTGCTTTAAAAAATGAACATGAAAACGATTATTTCACTTCCATAATCCATTTTGCTTTGCTACCCGTAGTATAATCTGTGAAAAAGATTTCATAAGGTGCATTATCGGTTACTCCCAAAGCAGCAGGTCCGTTAACGTGCTTACCAGCTTGAACACTCTCGGTTAATGTATCGAGAGCATATACCTCCATCTTTTCACCTTTGCTGTCATACACTTCAAAATCACCTGCGCTAACTACTTGTTCTTCTTTTGTACCATTTTGGTATTCAATATCAAATCCCAATACTTCTTTGGGCTGTGTTTCTTCGAATTCGTTTCTTTCCTTTGTGTAATGTACATTTGTTAATGTTATGATATGACCTACTACATTTACCTTTTCACCTAGTTTAAAGGTTCCAAGCTCTTTAGGTTTTTGTTCGGAATCTTCATCGAATTCAATAGGCTTCTTGTTTTCCGCAATAACTGTGTGGCTCAAATCAAAGGTACGGATAGTAGGTTCTTTTTTATCATCATAAAGTTAAGAGTGTCTATATAGTTCTCGTATTTAGGCATCCATAATAGCTGCTTGCATGCTGTTCTCAAAGCTTCCACCATCTGAGTTGTTCACTTTCATTTCTATCGTTTTAGAGTCTTTTAATTCAATGCTTTTATAAGTGATAGTTTCTTCATCATCAGGACCAGCCATCTGTTTTAAAATTGTTTTGAAGTCTTTTTTAGGCATATAAATTTTAGCCCATGCATCTTTATCAGGATTCTAAAAACCATTTTAGAAAAATCTTCTAAAGTTGAGAATTCTTTTTGTTCCTTCTTTGGTAAAGAAAAACGCCATAATACATAAAAGTATAACAACGATGGTATTCTATATTACTAAACTTGGCTATATTTCTAAATAATAGATGGGTACCCATAAAAAATAAGTTCTCCATATAGGTGAGCTAGAGAAATTAAGTAGCCAATTACAGTATTGGTGCTAGTAGAATGGCATAGTCTATTCCACTTGCTTGTTGAGAGAATAATCGTTTTAATCTTTCTGTTAACATCAGTGCCCTTCCTTCCATACCGGTGTTTGTTGTATTTTTAATTTCACTATTAAATACAACTAAGGTTTTTCAAACACATAAAGCCAAAGGGTTAAAAACCCTTTGGCCAAAAGAGCAACTTAATAGTAAACGGCTCTTTTATCTATTGAATGTGCCTTCTATTGCGTGTCTATTTCTAAGTTCCAATAAACTCTCCAATTTTCTCTTCACTCTCTGCAACGCATTATCTATAGACTTGGCGTGAGTATTTAATTTATCAGACATTTCTATATAAGTAAGGTCCTCTAAGTAATAAGCCAAAACCTTCTTTTCTAACGGACTTAGAACCTCAGATAATTTTAATTCCAAGTCATCAGCAGATTCTTTATCTATCAATATCGCAACGGGATCAGAAATAACGGTGTCTGTCATTACTTCCATAAGAGTATGATCCGGATTTCCTTCATATATAGGCATATCAAGCGAAATAGAAGAATTTAACGGAGTATGTTTTTGACGAGTAGCTGCCTTGATGGCTGTAATAATCTGTCTCGTGATACATAGTTCTGCAAACGCTTTAAAATAAGATTGTTTCTCGCCATTAAAATCCCTGATGGCTTTGAACAATCCTATCATCCCCTCTTGGATAATATCTTCTCTATCTGCCCCAATTAAGAAGTATCTGTTAGCCTTAATCTTTACAAAAGATTGATATTTTTTCATCAGTACTTCTAGTGCCTCCATATTTCCTTGCCGGACCTTTTCTATTAATACTCCATCTTCAAAATTAGCACATAGGAATGACGGTTTTTCTTCGATAGCTATACCCACAAAAATCCCTCCACCGGCTGCATTCAATTGAGCCTTGTTGTTTAAACGGACGCCCATTTTATATGCGGTAAATTACCATATTATTTAATATTAACCTATAACAATCACCAATGATATTAGATTATTTCGACAATTAAATACATTCCTATACACCTTTTTTTAGTTAGAAGGATCCGTTTACACCCTCTTTTTAGGCTGTTTTCTAAAAGATTGTTGCCCTTAGGATAAAAAATTAAAAACTTGAATTTTATGGTAAAATACAAGGTGGTTCTTATTCAAAAAACGGGCAGTTTAATGGAGTTGCATTTTAAACGTTTGTACTAGGAGTCAATCTGAGGGTTGTTTCCTATTGTAGCATTTATAAACAATGAAGGATGAGGGATTTCATTCTTTTTTACAACTCTATTTTACTACTTCCTATGCAACTATCCTGCCCCGCCATTTGCACTAAATCTGATTTATGTCCAGATCTAATTAATTGGTTACTATATGTATTTTGAATAAATCTATCCAAATTATAAGTTTCTACAATTACTTGTAAATATTCTATCTGTCCATTACTGACAATAAATAAGGGATACTTTTTACTTAACTCATTGGTGCCTTTGAGCCCACCCGTTTGTCTGACTCCGACGCCCACGGTGTACCACGACTTTCGCGCCCTTTATGGGTAAGCACTCATGGGAGATTAATCCTTTTTTGGTCGTCGCGTTAGCCTCTACTTAATTTGTTTTTATTGGAGGTTTTTGTTTAACGATTTATTAAACTCAATCAGATCACTCATAAGGCTCAGCCCTTTTTTAAAAAACGTTTTTATGGGTCTATCTTGTTGGTCTTTTCTAGATTTTGTGCTTTTTTAATTTTCATGGGAGTTCAATAAGAAAAGCGATTCTTATTAAAGAAACGCTCCCTTTTATTGAATATCACTATTTATCTTTTAATCATCTAATACAAAGTATCTATGTAATAAAATGGAATTTAGTTGTTTGACAAATATCACTAGGTAAGGTAGCCGAATTGTTGATAGTTCATCATACTTTAAGTTGATGGACTTATCAGCTTTACATATTTTCTTTTCGATATTTTTCAATTAAACTTTTAATTGCTTTCCAATTTTAATTCTTCTTTGATTGACTATTTTTTCACGCTGACTTTCAGCTTCAATCCAATCTATGCAGCATTAACATCTGCATAGAGTATCTTTTTTTATTAAGCCTTATTCATGATCATAGTAGCTCTTTCTGCCTTGTATGTAAGAATTGGCAAGGTCCAATGCTTTTTGGACGGCACCAATTCGGTTATAGAAGTGGAAGAGTTTTTTTTCGTAGTGTTCAATTAACATGGTGAAGCCCATATTTTTAAAAAAAGGAAGGGCTGTAGTCTCAATAAAATGATAGTAATCGTCTTCTTCATGATTAAGCTGATAAAGGTGTAATTCAAAAAAAATCCAGTTATACGATTTTGTCGATTTTGCTATTCTAAGGCCTTTATGTGCTAATTCCAATAAAATCTCGTTTGAAAGTAGTTTTCCTTTATAACAAGTATTAATATAACCATCTAATGCAGTTAAATAATGAGGAACCTTTTCATCCATTAGTTTCATAGCTTCTTTGTATTGTTCGGATGCTTCTTTGTATTTTTTTCTTCTGTAAAGTTCAAATGCAAGATTATTAAGGAGCTTTGATTTACGGTCTATTTCATTAATGGTATCACAGGTACGTATTAATTGTTCGTAACGTTCTTTCGTCTCTTCAAAATCATGAAGCTCCTTTGCATTTAATTGTAATAACATGATCGTCTCTGTATCAATTATTCGGATGACATTTAACGTTTTTTGAAAATAGTCAAGAACTTTCTCTGCATAATAATACGATATTATATTAAAATGAATAAGGTGATATGCTAGTGCCAAATGGTAATAATATTCAAATTGATTATATTGACTTTGATCAATCGATGTTAAAATTTGAATACAATCTCGATACTGTCCGTTGTGAAAGTAATACATACCTAGAACATGTTTTAACATATTGCGGTCTTGCGGAGAAAAAGATGATTCATTTTTTTGCAGGTTTTGAATAATTAATAATGCTGTTTCTAACTGATAATTAGATAAATAATACCTTGCAGACAGTAATTGATAGAAAACTTGAAAATCTGGCAATTGAATCAGTGTTTCTTTTTCGATTTCTTCTTTTAAAATTTCTGATTCTTTGCTTTGTTGCATAACGAACGTGTTGTGCCATAGCTTTAGTTTCTGTTGAAGATTATGATACCGCACAAATTCATCATCAAGACAGATATTCAATCTTTGGGATAATAAGAGAGTAATTTCCCCTGAGTATTCTGTTATCTCTCGTTCTATCTTACTAAGATGTGTACCAGAACAAATCCCTTCACAAAGCTGCCCCTGAGTCAACCCCGCTTTTTCACGATAAAACTTGATAAGTTTCCCCTCAATCATAGCTTCACCTCTAGGTTGTAATTTTATCTAGTATATATTGAAAAAAGATGAATATATAATCTATATATTCTAGTAAAATTAAGAAAAGCGCAAGACTACTTTAATACCTTCCCTCTATTTATTAGCTTTTTCAATATTCACTCTTGTTTCCCTTTTTTACGAATTCCAAATCTACCTCAATATTTTATTCTGAAGAAAATCCAAATAACGCAACCTTATTGGAATACTCTCTTTCTTAATACCTTTAGAAAAATTTTATACTTTCTTTAAAAGTTAAAACACGATGAAGCTAAGCTTTCATCGTGTTTTTTAATATTTATGGCTGTATTCCCAACTCAACTAAAATTGATTCTAATGTCTTACCTTTATACTTCTTCTTTGGTTTTGGAGCATTATCGACATGCTCATTTTGCTTGAGATAGTTTGTTTGAACATATTTCATATCTTTAGCATCAACTATTCCATCAAAGGTGATATCCGCTGCACGCTTCTTTGTTTTCCATGCATTTTGAATTTCAATCGCATCTAGAACATCAATGACATTGTCTTGGTTTACATCACCTGCAGTAATATCAAGGGCAGGTATCCAGCGATTTTGACCGTATAACTCACCATTGTGCTCAAAACCTATACCAGAATTTAATTTTTCTTTCGTGACAAAGTGTCCTGGCGCTTTCATTTCTATCGTGAAGGCATTTGTGCTTAACGGCAGCTTGTTGAATACATATTGTCCATTTTCTTCTACCGTTGATGTCGCATCGAACTCATTTCCTTCTGGATCAAAGATTTTCACTGTACCGCCAACCTTGCTCCAATCCCTTTTCTCTGTAACAGTACCATCTTCATTTTTAAATCCTTGCGGAGAGACATAACCTCTGGCCATTGAGAATTGCGGATTAACCTTCCAACTATAACCAGCTTTTAACACACTGCTTGTCTGATTATTAGCATTCATTACGCTCACAGTCGGATTAATCGCTGCTCCAAGGGTATATTGATCATCCTGAACCTTTAACGTAACCTCAACGACTTTTGAATGGTCTAATGCTTTACTCTCTTCATTAAATTGGACAGTAATAACCTTGTCTTTAATCGTTAAAGAGGCTTTGTCCGAGAATTCGCTGTGAAGCTTGGCATCAACTAACTCTACGCTATCTAAACCTCTGTCATAGCCTCCGTCACCATTAAAGTTCCATTCCGCCTTTGACACTGCGTTTAGGTTATCTAATGAAAGCGTTGCTTTTACCGTATCGCCTGTTTTCACCTCATACTTTTCGCCAATAGCATACGCGACAGGTGTACCTTCTTTTACAAAGTAATATTGCTTTGAAGCAGGTTTGTTTCCTGCCATATCATATCCATTCATGCGGAATTGAAGTGCTGGGATGGATTCATCCAGGGCGATTTCTTCGACAAACTTTCCTTCTTTATCCATTGGAATTGGCGTAGAAGGGAAACCACCTTGACCCCAGTAATACACCATCGAGTTCGATGATTGATCGATATTTACGCCCAATTTCTTTAGTTCGTCAATGGTTGGATCTGTGATTTGAATGTCGAATGGATATGTTTCTTGACCTGGCTTATATTCAATAAATGGAGACTTTCCATCAAGTGAACTTTTGAAGCTCGGTGCATCGAGATCGATGAGCAAATGCTGCGTTTCAGTTGTAACCTTCCCGGAAGTACCTGTACCAATGAATTTCAACTTGTAATGTCCCGGTTTTTTCACATAACTTGCTTCTTCCGAAATGGGCTGTTTTGAGTTTCCTGTAAACTCATAATAAGCTCCATTAAATGCATATAATCCATAATCTACATTGTCATAAGCGTAATCTAAATTTATTGTTCCGACCAACCCGAGGTCCTTTCCTGTTTTGCCATCTTGAAGAACGACATCCATTTTTTCCATTGGTGCACGAAGGTTAAAATCAGCAACTACAAATGGAGTACGCATAGGATCCCATGCCACTTGGTTTAAATGACCTGGGGAAAAGGCAGGATTTAGTAGCCCGACCTTATTAAACCCATCTTCCATTGTGCGGAAGCTGAAAGGAATCCGATACTGCTCTGATGAATTCGCATTGTTTGTTAATGTAATATATCCTTCGTAAATTCCATCCTTTGCTTTCTTAGGAATAAGCAAACGTGGTGTTACTTTTTTGAAGTCTTCACTTTTTACAGAGATTTTGCTTGGAATATCCAGCTCCACTCCATTTTCCTTCAAGCTGTTTGAACCATTCGATTCAGTTACAGATACACTGAAAGTTTTGTTTACTTTATCATGGTTTTCAATAGTGATTGATTTTTTTAGATTTAGTTTTTTATCTGCATAGTGAACGTCAAAGCTGAGTCCGCCCGTCAATTCTTTTACCTTGATTAATTCCTCAGCACCTGGAACAAATGTTTTATCATTAATTTTGAAGCTTGTTCCACTATACACAGCTTGGTATGGATCAACTCTGCCTGCTCCAACTTCAAATACACTATAGTCTCCGTTGAGAGGATCTGCCGTATTCATTAGAACGGCTTTAATATCTTCCGGCTCTAATTGCGGATTCGCTTGAAGCATGAGTGCTGCAATCCCCGCTGTATGAGGAGTAGCCATAGATGTTCCAGAATATCTTGAATATGCATATTGATAGTTTTCTTGATGTTCAGCTTCCACCATATAAGAAGGGATTGTTGAGAGAACACTTACTCCCGGTGCCGTCACTTCTGGCTTCATATCGTATGTTTCTCTTGCCGGGCCTCTTGAGCTAAAGTCCGCTAAGTGGTCACCTTCTGTCTGTTTATCCGCGTATTTGGAGAAAGTAAAATTCGCTTCACCTGCTTGAATCTGTGCTTTAATGCTTTCTCCCGCTTCTTTTGTTAAAGAAAATGCAGGCACAAAGTCAACGGACTCTCCAAGATTGGCATTAATTTGCCCTTCCACATTGTTATAAAGAAGAACGGCGGCTGCTCCATTTTGTTTTGCATTGCTGACCTTTTCCGCTAAGGCGAATTCTCCGCGTTCCACAAGTGCAATTTTCCCTTTTACATCCTTGCCGGAATAATCAGAGCCATTTCCTAAACCGACATTCACTACCTCATAGGATTTCCCTTCCCATTCCTTTAAATGGTCTGAATAGTGGCGTCCCAAACTAACAAGTTCGATCGAATCTTTATTTCCGATTTTCCCATTGAAAGTAGAAACCTCCATCGGCACATCACTCGCCCCGACTGTCAAAGCAAGTGCTGCTGAGCCAGGTGAACCTAATGTATAATCATCTGATCCTGCATTTCCAGCTGCTACAACTGCTGTTACACCATTAAGGACAGCATAGTTAATGGCAGTACTAGTTGGATCATAAGGATCATTGATGTCCGATCCGAGGGAAAGGTTGATAACATCCATGCCATCGTTTACAGCTTTTTCTATACCTGCAATGACCCCTTCAGATGATCCTGATCCATATGGTCCAAGAACACGATACGCATATAAATCCACATCAGGAGCCACACCTTTCACAGAAACCTCTGCATTCGTTCCTTGTCCAGCAATGGTACCTGCAACATGTGTTCCATGGGAAGTATAATAGGAAGAACCGGACCAGCTAAATTCTGGTTGCCCCGACGCTTGCCAATCCTTGTACGTTGCCTCCATTGGATCATTATCTTGATCAACTAAATCGTAACCGCCCTTATAGGCATCTTTCAAATCAGGGTGGTTGTAATCAATCCCTGTATCAAGAACCCCAACTTTGATTCCATTTCCTGTAATACCTTCATTGTGCAGCTGGTCAATTTTTAAATATGGAATACTTTCAACGGATGTACCAGGGGCTGATTTCTCTCCCATGGCGATCGGATCGACCTTAAATTCTACATTTTTATATACTGCTTTTACGACTTTGGATTGCAAGAGCTGCTCTACCTGATTAGCTGGCAGCTTCATAGCTACCCCGTTATAAACGGTCTTAAAGGTAGAAGTGATTTTATGACCTGTTTTCTTGCTTCTAAGATTAGTAGATGGAAGAATCGATTGAATGTCTTTATTAAACTGAGCATGTTCCTTTTCTACTTGATCATCCGCTTGTTTTTTTGAAAGCTTCTTTCCTTTTACATTCGCATCTAAGACTGCAACTTTTCCCGGCTTTGATTTGAACTGGACGATGACCGAGATTTCTTTATCCTTTTTTAACTCTTCCATTTTAAATCCTTGCAATCCGACATTATCTGTCATTTCAAGTTTATTTAACGCTTTTCGTTGTTCACTTGTCAACGAAGCCAAGACGTCTTCTGCCTTTATGTTCGCTGCATTTGCATAAGGAATGAAAGGCGTGTTTGCTGATGATAGCAGCAGGCCAGCTGACAGCGTAATCGCTGCTGTTCGTTTAATGAATGAATGAATTTTCATATCTTCCCTACTTTCTTAGTTAATAGAATTCCCCGAAAAAATACCCCTTTCTAAAAATTTAAAATATTCATACAATAATATTAATTGCCTTTCTATCGGATTGCTATTGGGTTAATTTTACAGAACTTTCTACCTACTTTCTCTTTTATATGTTCTGTAAAATCATTATTTTTGCGAAAATTAGTGAAAAAGTCTTAAATTCATTTTTATAAATTGGGGTTTTCTTTAGTAAAATAAGAAAATATGAATTCCATTGAAAGAGTTGAGGAGGGGAAGATCTATACTTAAGTTGCAGCAAAAAGGTTTATTCACGAAAATATCCAAATTAACTTCCAAGTGTTATTATCTGGCCCAATTGTTGAACAAAGATCAAACAGCACTGTTGTACTAATAGAATAGGTTCGTTTCCCAAAGATTTTTTCGAACAGAATACACGCTTTTACCATCTCTGATGCCTTATTTTTTTCTAAATACCAGTAACGACCTGCCATTGAAGGATATTTTAATGCAAATTAGATGTCCCCTTACTTTTTACGGAGTTCTAACTCATTAGGATAGGTTGAAATTAACCCTTTTAGTCTATCCCTTGCTTTCCCTAAATCATTTTTTTCAATGTCCTCTTCTATCTTCTTAATCGTTTTAACAGGTACCTTTTCTATACAAACACCTCCTTATCTTTTTTCTATATAGTATTTATTTCTAGGTAGTTCAAAATAGTTCTTTTTTCAACTAACCCGCCCCGTTAGTAGCATAAGAAAAAGCTGCCTTAAAGACAGCTCTGATCTTCAGCTAAACCAGCAAATAGGATGTCAATTTCTTTCTCTAAAATTTTCATTTCCCTTATGATATACTATTTTTGGCCATGACAAATAACCCTCCACCCCCCTTTTGGAAGGATGTTTCTCTGTTTCACAAAACCGTTAATCAGGCTAAATCTAGGTACATTTCTTTTCTCTTTAATAGAAGAGCGTAAATCCTATGAACCCAACTTATTCATACAGGCAACGATTGACACTTTGGCCGGTTTTCCTTCTGATTTTTTCTTATCATAGAAGGCTTTAAGCTTTTTGTTCCTTGAACTTCTTAAGCCACATAGTACGGCAAGATACAGAGAATGACGTAGTCTGCCTCGAACCCCTTTTTGTAATACGATTAATGGTTGGCGTAAACTTAACCGATGAGTGAACACTTGGATCTACTCCAGCGAAGGCAACCAATTTTTTTGGATGATTAACTCACCAATTTCAGAGATAATCGTGGCTGCGATTTTTTCTCCTATACCGGGAATCGATTGGATGATCTTATATTCTTCCAGTTCATTTGCCAGGGCCACTATACGATTTTCCAAATCAAAAAGGTGTCCCTGGTAATGAAAAAGCAACTCAATATGAAGATTGATTACTTGACTTTCATAATATAAAAACATCCATCAATCTCAAGCATATGCTCATATTTACATGCATGATATCTTTTTAATTCGTATAATAGAATGAAGGGAAATCAAAATGAGTCTAATTTACAAAAAGAGGGAGCAGATTTGTTCTGTGGAACCAAAAGGCGAAGAAATAAACAGTTTAGCATTAAAAGTCAAAGAGATTATTCAATCTTCAGGATGTCAAAACGAAGATGTAATCTTTCTGTGTATTGGTTCAGACCGATCAGTCGGGGATTCATTGGGCCCTTTAGTCGGGACCATGCTTAAAGAGCATACGGTGCCTTATCGTGTTTATGGTACCTTGGAAAACCCCGTTCATGCATTTAATTTAAAAGAGACGTTGAAAGAAATAAAAAAACAATTCAAAAAGCCTCTTATTTTTAGTGTGGATGCATGTTTAGGGGATCAAAACCAGGTCGGTTATGTTTTTTTGAAGGATGGACCTCTTGTCCCAGGGAAAGCTTTAAAAAAAGTATTACCTGAAGTGGGAGACTATCATATTATAGGAATGGTAAATTATATAGATCCGCTGCCAACGATGCAATTTTTAAATGATACTCGTCTATACACGGTTATGAATTTGGCGAATAAAATCGTGAAAATCATTACTCAGGCGACCGGCGAGACTTCTAAACCTTAATTAAAAGAATGGGCTGTCCCAAAAACCACTAATAATAATTGGTTTTGGCACAGCCCTAATTGTTTAAGTTCGAGAATTTTTTTAATAACGTTATACTTAAATAATAGCCCCTGTCAAGATAGCAACAATAATAAGGACTAATGAACAAATTAGAGCCCATTTAAATGCATACCGCTGTAGTTCCCCGATATCCGTCTTTACCATCCCTACCAGTAAAAGAGTCGAGGCCACGAGTGGACTTAAGAAATGTACAGGCTGCCCCAGTACGGAAGCTCTGGCAATTTCTAAAGGACTCACCCCATAAGCTTCCCCTGCTTCGGCAAGAATTGGCAAAACACCAAAGTAGTAAGCATCATTTGATAAAACGAACGTAAATGGCATACTTGTGAACGCAACGACCATCGGTAAAAAAGAGCCTAAAGAATCCGGAATGATGGCCACTAATGAATTTGCTATTGCGTCCACCATTTTCGTTCCGGAAAAGATCCCTGTGAAAATACCAGCCGCAAATACTAATGTGACAACGGTTATAGCGTTTCCTGCATGTGACCCGATTCGCTCTTTTTGCTGTTCTAAATTAGGGTAATTAATGATCGAAGCAAGAACAAACCCGATTAGAAACAACACAGGTACCGGTACTAAGCCCATTACAAGAACGACCATGACTGTGAGCGTCAACAAAAGATTGACCCAAATTAATTTAGGGCGCTTTAAATCGTCTTGTATGGCGGAAGCTACCGCTGCTTCAGCAAGAGCCCCTTTCATTTCAGGTGCAGATTTGATATAAACAACGCCAAGCCTTTTGCGCTCTTTTTTACCAAGTACATAAGCGGTAAAAAGAATAGCTGCTATTCCTGAGAATAGTGTTGGGATAATCGGGACAAAGAATTCATTTGCATCCAGACCTAGAGATGCTATTGCTCTGGTTGCAGGCCCTCCCCAAGGAGTCATACCACTCATAATACTGACAGCAAGCATAGAAATAGTTGCAAGAATAAGTGGATTCATACCAAGTCGTAAGTAAAGAGGCAGCATAGCGGAAATCGTAATCATATGAGTCGTGGTACCATCACCATCTAAGGCAACGGTCATTGCGATTACTGCTGTTCCTACCGCTATTTTAACGGGATCCCCTTTTACGATTTTCAACATGGTTTTAATAAGTGGATCAAATAACCCAGCGTCAATCAGAACTCCGAAAAACAAAATAGCGAACAATAGCAAAGCGGCTGAAGGTGCGACAACCTTTATTCCATCGAGCATCATATCTCCGAGCTCTGGACCAAATCCGCCAATTAATGCAAAGATAATTGGAATGACTACAAGAGAATTAACAGGTGATAACCGTTTAGACATGATTAAATAAGTAAAGACAACGACCATTGAAATTCCAAGTAACGTTAGAATATTAATCCCTCCTATTAAAGAAACCGCTTACAAACCAGATGAGAAGTTTGAATAACTAAAATATATTACATATCTTCTGATTCCCTGTTGCTTTATTTTCTATTTTTAGAATAGTTCATATCATCAAATAAGTGAAATACATATTTTTTTTACTTTTTCGAAAAAAAAACTTATAATCCATTTTATATTAAATTAAGAAATCCAAAAAAGCACTATGAAATTTTCAATAATTTCATAGTGCTTTTTCGTTACAGATTGGAATTTTTATTCAAGAAATCAATAAAGTTTTTCACAGTAGAGAGTTTTAATGAATCCTGGTTATACATTAACCATGTATTTCTTAACACCGGCTTCCCATTTTTGTAGGATAACCCGTATGTATGCAAATTATCTGACGGCTGCAGGCATATTTCCGGCAGAATGGAAACACCAAGATCATTTTTGACCATCTCTTTGCACGTCTCCTGCCGATCCGTTTCCATAGTTACAAATGGTGGCTCTGGGAATCTATCATGCCACCAGCCATTTATTAAGTTTTTTAAAGAACTGTCGGTCTTATAATTTATGAATGGAAGTTCCGGCAAATTATCCAAGTCTACCTCTTTCTTAGAAATTAAACAAAGTCTTTCTTTATGCAGTAATGATTTGATTCCATACCATTCATAATTTCCACGCAGTATGCCTAATTGAACACTAGAGGAATCCAGAAGATGCATGATTTCAGTACTCCACCCTGTATTCACATTAAATTGTACATGAGGATATTGTGTTGAAAACTTTTTCAATATTTCTGGTAGTTTATATTGGGCAAAGTTGCTGGAAACGCCAAGCCTTAACGTTCCTCTTACCTCATTTTTCATATTCAGCATATAATCTTTCGTTTTTTGCAACTTTTTCACCATTTCTTCCGCATAGCCCGCCAAATGTATCCCTTCTGAAGTGAACTCAATGCCTCCTTTTATTTTGAAAAATAGGTTTGTGCTAAATTCTTTTTCTAAATTTTTAAGCCGGTACGTTAGCGCCGGCTGCGATATATATAAACGCTCTGCTGCACGGCTAATGTTTTTTTCTTCATATAGTACCCTTATCGCAATCCAATCTTTTTCGTCCACTTAACCATCTCCTGATTTTTGGATTATAAGTTTTTTTATCATTTTTATTCAAAAAATATGTATTTTACTTATGAATAAACATATCATACTATATTTTCAAAGGAACCGGTAGTGCTATAAATATTGATTTGAGAAAAGGTGGTTATACAATGAAAGTACCTGTAGTAGTAATGCGCGGCGGGACAAGTAAAGGTGTGTTCCTTAATTTTGAACATATGCCTTCGAATCCCTTACACTGGGAGGATTTCTTACTTGACGTGATGGGCAGTCCGGATCGGAGACAGATCGATGGTCTTGGAGGAGCGAATTCTTTGACAAGTAAAGCAGCGATCATCAAAAAATCAGAATCACCGGAATTCGATGTGGAATATACATTTGCTCAGGTCAGCATCGATAATCAAATGGTTGATTTTAAAGGAAATTGTGGAAATATTTCATCTGCTGTGGGACCTTACGCAATTGAGCAAGGATTAGTCCCTATACAAGAACCTGTTACAACTGTGAAAATTTTTAACGTGAATACACAAAAACTGATTATTGCAGAAGTAGAGGTTGAAAATGGACATGTGAAATCAGAAGGATGCTGCTCAATACCTGGGGTTCCTGGTAAAGGATCACCTATTTATCTTTCTTTTACTCGTGCAGAAGGAGCAGTTACAGGAAAACTTTTCCCTACAGGAAATCCGATTGACATGATTAAAACCAAGGATCGGCTAATTCAAGTTTCAATTATTGATGTTGCCAATCCACTCGTTTTTGTAAGGGCACAGGACATTGGTCTAAGCGGAACCGAATTACCCAATGATTATTCACGAGAAAAATTAATTGAACTGGAAGAAATCCGGTCAATTGCAGCTGAAATGTGTCAATTTTCCGATAAGAAATCAGCTACTGTCAAATCTCCTGCTGTACCTAAAATGACTCTAATTGCTCCTCCTATGGATTACGTCGATCTAAACGGATCTGAAAGAAAAGCGTCAGAGATGGATTTGATGATCCGAATGATGTCGATGCAAAAGCCCCATCAAGCGCTTGCTATTACAGGAGCCATCTGTGCAACAGCAGGGGCTTACTTACAGGAAACGGTTTTATCTGATATGGTGAACATTAAACACGAAATTTTCCGATTAGCCCATCCTGCGGGGATAATGGAAACAAAGGTTGATTTCTTGGCAGGACACATACGTGCCATTAAAGTGGTACGCACAGCAAGAATCATTTTGGAGGGATACGTGTACACGAAAAAAAATTACGAGCATTCCTATCAATTAGCTTGATAGGAATGGATCTGCAAATTACAGCAAAAATTTTTCTATCACTTGGAGGCTTGTCAAATGTGGGTCATCACTATCTTTTTAAAGGAAAATATTAAAATATTTGAATTTGACACAGAAAAAGAAGCGAAAGAAATATTCAAAAATATGAAAGGCACTAAAATTCTTTCCGAAATAGTTTACTTTAATGATCCTTGTTTTGTATAAGTGAGACTTCAAAAGAGCCGAAACTCTAATGTATTTCACCTAAACCATGTCTTCAAATTTAATGATAAACTAGGATTGAGAATATAAGTGAATTTCCCCAGATAAGCTAAACCCCCTATACAATTAGGGTACAGTTACTGAAGCCAGATTTTTATGGTTACTATAATATTTTAAAAAAGCTAATTACTATCCATCATCTTGTTTAGAGAAAAATTCCAATACACAAAATCACTACCCTTTTTCATGCTGAATTTTAGAATCGAGCGGTGACTGTATTCATACGCGTTGATGCCCATCTATCCATTCAAGCTATTGCTGAACTCGAAAAGCTAGTAATGAAGAACCTTAATGTCTCGCCATCAAGACGATTAAAGCTATACATTCACTTCATCTGAAAAAAATCCAATAGATAAACTGTAACTAAGTTTGACCTTTTATATTCCTATATGATATGAGTTTTAGTCAAAGCATAAAGACTATTAATATGTTAAAATACCAAACAGCCAAGGACTTTTTTAAGCCTTGGCTATTTTTCATTCTTCTACTTCACGTATCTCTATTATTTTTTGGACACATTCTTATCTAATAAACCATTCAAGGAAAAGACTCAGTGATTATTGATCGTTTCAACCTTTTCTTGAGTATAGCGTGCTGCGGATGAGCCAGCTAATTTTCCAAAGACTGCTCCAGACATTAACCCGGATCCACCAGGATAGTTTTCATAAAAAATCCCCCCAATCATTTCACCAGCCGCAAAAAGACCTTTTATCGGTTGTTCTTCTTTGTCTAATACATGACCCGCTGTATCTACATGCAAACCACCGAACGAGAAGGTAATTCCGCACGTTACAGGGAAAGCGTAGAATGGACCTTGCTCAATTCGAAGTGCCCAGTTGGATTTAGGAGGGGTAATTCCTTTCGTTCCTTTGCCATCTTTCTCTGCGGGTCTATACTCGCCATCTTGTACCGCACTGTTATACTCTTCGATCGTTTTAAGAAATTGTGTTTGATTGACCGGCAGTAAACTAGCCAACTCTCCAAGCGTATCTGCTTTATAAAAAGTCGCTTCTTCAAGGTCATATTCTTTACGCAGCATCGGGCGTACCTGTGCATCATAAATTTGATATGCAACATGTCCAGGCTGTTTTAATACCTCACGGCCGTATTTTGCATAAGTGTAATTTCGCAAATCTGCTCCTTCATCAACAAACCGTTTCCCTTCATTATTAAGCATGACGCTGTACGGATAAGAATGCTTTTTAAAAATATCTCCCGGCTTCGTGAAGTCCCCTACTTTTGGCGCATTATAATCTGTCCCAATAGAATGACATCCAGACCACTGCCCAAATTTTTGAGCCCCTACTGCCATAGCCATGGAAATGCCGTCTCCTGTGTTGAACTCGGTTCCACGAACAATAGCCGCTTCCCATTCTTCACCAATATTTTCACTTCTCATTTTCTTATTGGCTTCAAAGCCGCCACAAGCCAAAATCACACCGGATGTCTGAACTGTCACCATTGTATGATCCTTCTCAACAACGACACCGGTTATTGTATTATGCTCTGATACGAGCTCCACAGCACGTGAATCGTACCAAACGTCGATGCCAATTTCTTCTGTCCGCGCAAAGAGCTGTCTCATTAAGCCAACGCCTTTATCCTCCGTTTTGATAGGCAGTCCTCCCCAGAAATTGCGCTTGCCAGCTTGTACGAAAGATTGATTTTCATAATTCAATTCAAATTTTATTCCCTGATCACGCATCCACGCAATTGTTTCATACGATCTAGAAACCAGCTGCTTTGCTAACTCAGGATTACTTTGTCCACCTGTTACTCGCATTAGATCATTGTAATAATCGGTTTCCGTGTATTCAGGCATTACAATTAACTCGGATTCTTCATCTGTTAATTCAGGTATTATATTTCTGATTCCGTCTAAATTATTGTATGCAACGCGAATGGCTCCATCCGTGAAGAAAGAGTTCCCTCCACGCTTTTCCACTGGTCCCCGTTCTAACACAAGAACTCTAGCACCTCCCTCTTTTGCTGAGATTGCGGCACATAAAGCTGCGTTTCCTGCCCCTACTACAACTACATCATAATATTGTGCATTTGACATTTTTACCCCTCCTGTTAAGTAGTGATAACTCTTCATGTAAATAATAAGTGAAAATAATGAATAAAAATAATATTGTTTTTTTATTCATTGCCATAGAAAAATTTTATGAAAGAATGCTGGAAAGGCAAAACTATAGTGAGTCTATTGATTTACATAAAAAGATAGATTTCTTTTTTAATTAGCTGTATTATACTTTTAGAAATTAAATAAATTATCATAATTTATAATTACCCATAAATATTTTTTATGGTTAAAGGAGAAAAATTTTATGGATGAAAAAGACTGGCTTATATTAATTACTCTTTACGAAGAAAGAAATATAACAAAGGCAGCACAGCGACTATTTATTTCTCAGCCAGCTTTATCCTATCGTATAAAACAGCTGGAAAAAGAGTTCAAAACAAATTTGATCTCTAGAGGCAAAAGAGGTGTCGAGTTTACAGTTGAAGGGGAATACCTCGTTCAATATTCGAAAAATATGCGTAAGCAATTAGGAGCGGCAAAAGAACACATTTCAAATTTGGATAAAAAAGTAAAAGGAACTTTGCGATTGGGTGTATCTGGCTTGTTTGCCCGATATAAACTACCAGTATTATTAAAAGAATTTCTAACCCTATATCCAGAGGTTGAAATCAGTTTGAAAACTGGATGGAGTTCTCAAATTCATCAAATGCTTCAAAAAGAAGAAGCACACCTCGGGATTGTTAGAGGTCCTTACAAATGGCAGGAAAATAAAGTGTTATTTCAAGAAGAAAAGATTTGTATTGCCTCCAGTAAAAAAATTGAATTAAAAGAACTTCCTTTTCTTCCTAGAGTTAATTATCAGACAGATCAATCGTTAAGAAATACTATTGAAAACTGGTGGCAGGAAACATTTGCGTTACCACCTAAGATTTCAATGGAGGTAGATCGGATTGAAACATGTAAGGAACTGGTTCTTAATGGTTTAGGATATGCCATTTTACCAGAAATTTGTATTAAAGATGATGAACCGCTGTATACTTTCCCCATTGTATTAAGCGATAATAGCTATTTGCTTAGAGAAACTTGGGTTTTTTATCGGGATGTGACTATGGATTTGGCACAAGTGAAAGCATTTATTGATTTTCTTAATGATTCTAAACAATGAAACAAGACGAAACGAAGTAAACTAATTCAAAGGAAGAGAATTAATATGAAAAAGTGGGATTTAAATAATGCAAGCAAGACAATCCAATTTTCGGCTGCACTTCTAACTGCTTTTATTGGAGGTGGCTTTTTCTCTCATTTCAGGTTTCCAATCCCCTGGCTTCTTGGTCCAATGGCAGCCCTATTAATTGCATCACGTTTCAAAAACGTTAAATTGATTTGGCCCGTTTCGATGAGAAATACTGGATTAATTATTGTAGGTTATTCAATAGGCATCTCCTTTACCAAGAGCTCACTGTCTGATATGATTAGTCACCTTCCCTCAATGATGATCCTTACAATCTTAATTGTCCTTGTATGTGCATGTTCTGCTTTTGTTATGTCAAAATATTCCGGCATTGACTATCCCACCTCCTTAACGAGTAGTATTCCTGGAGGTTTGTCACAAATCGTTGTGTTTGTAGAAGAAATGAAAGGTATTGATATTACTACCGTAACCTTTTTCCATGTTACAAGAGTGATAATGGTGGTTTTCTTAGTTCCCCTGTTAATTATCAGTCCCCTGTTTGCAGCGAATCGTACCAATGATTCATCTAAAATAATGGATAACGTTATTCCAGAGTGGAGTGATTTATTTCCTCTTATCTTTCTGTTCGCCCTTATTTGTTTTCTCGCAGCAAGAGTAAGTAAAATATTCAAATTACCAGCTCCTTACTTTTTAGGACCAGTAATCGTTACTGCTGCAATAGGTCTTTTAGGTTTGCAGGGACCACCACTTCCTCTTTCACTTCTTGATATATCTCAATTTATGGTTGGCGGTTATATCGGTTTACTATTAAAACCGGAACAACTTGATAACAAAAGAAAAACCTTATTATTGGCTTTGATGAACGGACTAATCTTGATCTGCGCAACAATGTTTTTTAGTTTTCTACTGACCAAGTATTATGATTTATCGCCTATTACGGGTTTTTTAAGTTTAGCCCCTGGTGGAATGGATCAAATGGGAATCATTGCACAAGAAGTAAATGCTGATGTATCTACTGTTACCAGCTATCAACTATTTCGGATGGCGTTTATTTATGCCGCAGTGCCTCCATTACTAAAATTGGTATTAAAATTAAGTTTAAGAAAAAAAGACAAGAACAGTAATGTAAAACTAAATGTTAAATAAAAAAGGGGGAAGCATTGCTCAAGGACAATGAAATAAGTCTGATTTATAAAGAAAAGAAGGTTATCATGCAAAATATTTAGATGATGACCTTCTTTATTGATCCTAAAAGTAGCATTAAATTTTTAAAAAATTTCGTTATTGAATCATTTATCCTATGGCTTTATTTACTCTCCTCCCCATTCTTTTTTAAAGAATAAATTATTTTGATACCAATACAAAAAAAATATGTATTTAACTTATTGTTCTCTCTGTATTACCTTTAATAAAGAAAAGCGCATAAGCATAATGTAAAACTTATTAATCTACCAGTTTATTTTTCTGAAAAATCACAAAATTATTTCTTAGTCACCCAGAGATCATTTGAAAGCGCATTCAAAGTATGGGAGGGGATTTAATAATGTTTCTTACAATTTTAGGTATCTCCATGGTTACCGTCTTTACCTATTTAATTATGTCCAAACGTTTATCACCCATTGTTGCTTTAACTTTAGTTCCAATCGTTTTTGCTGTAGTTGGTGGTTTTGGAAGTAAAATTGGCACTATGATGATGGAAGGCATTAAGCTAGTCGCTCCTTCTGCAGCTCTATTATTATTCGCCATATTGTTTTTTGGCATTATGATAGACACGGGCTTATTTGACCCACTTATCAAAAGGTTATTAGAAGTTGTCAAGGGAGATCCTGTCAAAATTTCGATAGGTACCACCATTCTAGCATTACTCGTGGCCCTAGATGGAGACGGTACAACAACGTATATCATTACTGTTTCAGCTATGTATCCACTTTATAAACGAATCGGTATGAATCCATTGGTTTTAGCTACAGTAGCCATGCTAGCTTTAAGTGTTATGAGTGGTATGACCCCCTGGGGCGGCCCTGCTACCCGAGCAATAGCAGTATTGGGACTTGATGCATCCGAATTTTTTGTTCCACTTATTCCTACCATGATCGGCGGTGCTATTTGGGTTATTTTCGTGGCATTTATTTTAGGGAAAAAGGAACGTAAACGATTGGGTGTAATACACATAGAAGAGTTAAAAAATGAAATAGCTGCTACTGTAGAAAATGAAGCCACTGATGCATTACCTCATATTGACATTAAACGCCCTCGTTTTTTATGGGTTAACTTATTAATTGTGGTAGGCATTATGGTCATTCTTATTATGGGATTGGTACCTTCCCCTATTTTATTTTTGGTCGGTTTCACTATTGCTTTAATGATTAACTACCCTAATCTGGAAATGCAAAAAAGACGTATCTTAGCACATTCTGGAAATGCTTTAATTGTTGTTCTACTAGTTTTTGCAGCTGGAGTATTTGCAGGAATTTTTTCCGGTACAAAAATGGTTGATGCTATTGCTAATGGACTGGTTGCGATAATACCAGCTTCATTAGGACAGTTTTTCCCTGTCATTGTTGGCATTACAAGTATGCCATTCACTTTCGTTTTATCGAATGATGCCTATTATTTTGGAGTTCTCCCTATTCTTGCAGAGGCAGCTTCAGCATATGGCATTAGTCCGTTAGAAATTGCCCGGGCTTCTATATTGGGACAACCCGCTCATTTAATGAGTCCGCTTGTTGCTTCAACCATTCTATTAGTTGGCATGGTTGATAAAGACCTTGGAGAATATCAGAAATTTGCATACAAATGGGCCATCTTGACATCGTTAACCTTAACAGTATTAGCTATAATTAGTGGCGCTATCTCTTTTCTGTAAAGTATACGAATAACCAAAAGAATGAATTGGGAAGAAATACAATTCTTACTTTAATGTTATTACAAAAAATATATTCTTATTTTTGTTATGAAACTGCCTAAAGTAAAAAGCTGCCTTAAAGACAGCTTCAATCTTATTATTTGCTCTCAAATGATAACCAATTGTATTTTAACTACCGTAAATAACTGTTTCAAAAGCTAATAGCAGTTGTATTTCTTAGATGAGATCAACTGCTTTCTTTGTGTTTTTTTGTTCCCTATAGGGAAACCTCTAAAGGTTAAGGCTTTTATGCAATCATTATTTAATAAATCCATTGAGAAATTGATATAACTCTTCTAATTCACTTTCTTTTGCCACAATACAGTTAGGGTATTGTTTTATCTCTGCTACGCTGGATAATTTAAAATCATTCGGAGTCGGGAGGCCAGAAGCACAAATCATTAAAAAGTCAACAAAGTGAATTAACCCAGTCACTGCTGACGTTTTTATGGTCATTTGCCCCATTGCTCGCCCTGCAAATAAACCCTTCATTGCACTTTTTCCACCTGTTCTTTCTATTACTATTCTACTTTCGTCTATTACTACTTTTGTTCCTGATTTTAAATCAAAAGTTTTCAACTTCTCAACCTCCTACTTTTCCCTTAATATTACAACATCTTTATATGAAAATGGCTTATAAATGTCAATGAAAATAAGCTTCAACTAACCTGCCCAGTTTTTTGAATAAGAAAAAGGTTGCCGAAAAAAACCCTAGTTAAAGTGTTAATATAAAGATTCATCAACAAGTTCTTATTGGCAAATTGAGAAATATTTTTATTTCATCATAAACTTAGTCCATTTATACACATTATACATCTAATGTTAATGAAAGCTGCATTCGTAAAGATTGTTGCAATAATAAGGAATCATTTTTTTGGGAGTATAATATAGAAAGTTCTTCCAAGAAAGAAACAACCGCTTGAAAATCTAATATTAATCCAACATCTATGAGGTGAATTTTTTGGTATAAAGTATATGGGAAGTAAGTAATGACATAATCATGATCTAAACGCCTCCCGTTAGACAAAATAAAGAAAGGCCCAAATATCAAGGATTTGAGCCTTTGGTATTTGATGACCTGTGCGGGATTCGAATATACAAGAAAAGAATAAATGGTGTTTGTCCCTAAATAGAAATATAATTTAATAGATATATGAAAAAGTAAGTATGAAAAGGTGGAGTTTCATTGGATATTTTATGGTGGGGGTTAACGATCGTCTTATTTGCTTTAAGTTTTGTAGGAATTGTCTATCCTATTATTCCTTCGGTTGTTGCCATTTGGGGAGGATTTGCAGTTTATCAATTCCTGGTTAATCCTGATGAGTTATCGTTATGGTTCTGGATCAGTATGGTTGTGTTGAGCGGTGTATTAATCGCGGCAGACATTATCGCAAACAGTTATTTTGTTAAAAAGTATGGGGGGTCAAAAACATCCGAGACAATAGCAGCTATTGCCACGATTGTTGGTTCATTTGTCTTTCCTCCTTTTGGAATAATTCTCGTACCATTTTTAGCAGTCCTCGTTTCGGAATTAATCATTCAAAAAGATATAATGAAGGCTGCTAAAGTTGGGTTTGCAACTATCATCGGTTTTTTAGGCGGCAGTTTAGCCAAAGTATTAATTCAATTATTGATGATTGTTTGGTTTATTTTAGCGGTAATCTTTTAATTATTTATAAACGGCCGCATAAGGAAAAAGCTGACTTTCAACAGTCAGCTTTTTCTATTAACAGAAGTCCGTACAAGATAAGAAAAAAAGTGATGGCGGAAAAGGAACTATTAGTGTGGCCTATTGTGAACACTTCTTTAACGATAGAACTTCTCACAACTGCTCCCTTCTGTGTCAAAACTCAAGACATGATCCCCGCCCAAGTTTTTACAGCCGTGGCTAAAATCAATAGAGCCAGTATGACTTGCAGTACTTTTACATTCATTTTTTTACCGGCCATTGCCCCAAGCGGAGATGCTATTAAGCTAGCTACAACCATGATCAACGCCGGATAGAAGTCAACTTGACCGGTTGAGATTTTCCCTGCTGTTGCACCAACGGATGAAATGAAAGTAATGGCCAATGAAGAAGCAATCGTGACCCTTGTTGGAATTCTTAAAACGATAAGCATGATGGGAACTAATAGAAAGCCCCCTCCGGCACCGACTATCCCGGCGCCTAAACCAACGATTAATGCCAGGATGGCCGCAAGCCATTTGTTAAAGGTAACTTGCTCTACAGGAATGTCATCTATCCCTTTCTTCGGAATGAACATCATGACAGCCGCTATCAACGCCAAAATGCCATAGACGATATTCACTCCGTTTTCCGACATCGATTGTGATCCAAAACTTCCAACCACGCTTCCGATCAACACACTGATCCCCATGTAGAGAATTAGCGTTTTATTTAAATGTCCGCTCTTACGATAGCTCCATATACCTCCGATGGAAGCGAATAAGACTTGTACAGCGCTAATGCCTGTCACATCATGGGCACTAAATGCCGCTAAACCGAAGATTGGGGGAATAAACAGCAGCATTGGATAATTTATTATCGAACCGCCGATGCCGAGCATCCCTGAAACGTATGAACCTATAAAACCAATCAAAAAGATGGTAATGATAAAGGTTATATCCATTTTAAGTGCCTCCCTTAAAAGAAGGGAAACCAAATGGTTCCCCTCTCTTTATCAACCTTTTCTGATCCAAAATTTCAGTATATCATTTTCTTCTGCTGTTTCCATCAGTTCATGTCCACCGGATTTTGACCACGCGGCTAAGTCTGCTTTAGCTCCTTTATCGGTTACATGTATTTCCAGCACTTGCCCGGTTTGCAAATCATTCATCGCTTTTCTCGTTTTGACGATCGGCATTGGACATGCAAGTCCCTTAGCATCTAGCACTTTATCTGCATTCATATTTCATCTCTCCTATTTTCTTGGTTTCTATTTTTATCGATATTAGCGAACCGCACAGCGATTTGGTCCAATTTCCATTTCGCGCTGTTTTTCATTATCGGGTTCGATTTTCCCCATATTGGTTTCGCGAATTTCTTGATAGGCGTTTGGCTGAGGCGGTAAATTACCTGTTACCAGCTCTCTGAATTCCGTTTCATCTGCTATATTCAATCCGTGATTTTCAGCAAATAGCGAACCCAACTTTTTAGCGACGCTTCCATCTTCATTCAATTCATCAATGATCATGAAATGTGATGGCAATACAATTAACTCTTCTGATAATTCTTTATAACGTGTATACAGTGTTTCTCTCAAGTCCCCTACCCAATCCTCAGCCAAACCAGCTAGGTCCGGTCTGCCAATGGAATCGATGAATAGTATATCCCCGCTTAGCAAGTATTTTTGATCCACCACAAATGAAGTCGACCCAATGGTATGTCCCGGGGAGTATAATGCTTGGATATCAATCGCTGTATGACCGATCGTTATCACTTTCCCGCTTTCTAACGGCTGATATTCAAAAGTTACCTCAGCCGCATCCTTTGGGGGCAGCCAGTAAGCTGCATTTGTTACTTCCGCGATTCTTCTTCCACCTGAAATATGATCGGCATGTAAGTGCGTATCCAGAACATGTGTAATCTTCACCCCGATATCATCTGCGAAATCAAGATAGGCATCTATCATTCTTGTGGAATCAATAACGGCTGCTTCCCCATTGGAAACGACCATGTAAGATAAACAGCCTTTACCAAGTCGAACAAATTGATAAATTTCGGCGCCATTTGTCAATTCGCCTATCCTCACTGGTTCCAAGTGTTCACTCCATGCTTTCATGCCGCCCTTTAAATAAAAAACATCCAATCCAGCTTCAGATAACATTTCAGCAACCATGACGGATGAGCCTTCCTTTGCACATACTACCAGGATTTCTTTATTGGCCGGGATTTGATCGAGAATTTCTTCCACGCCATCCAGTAGATCAAAGTAAGGGATATTAAGGAATTCGAAATTCCGCCCTTCAATTTTCCAATCATTAAAGTCACTTTCATTTCGAACATCAAAAATAAATAAGTCGGTTTTATTGATTACTTTCTTTGAAACTTCAGCGGCTGTCATTTGCTTAAACGCCATATCGGATACCCCCTATAGTATTAATGTTTTCAAAAAATTTTTCCTTCATTAAAAGGTTAATGTAACATCAGCATCTTTCGCGAACTCCAAAAATGTGACTGCTCCACCTACTTCGATACCACCAACGAAAGCTTCTTTTTCCATGCCCAATACGTCCATGGTCATTTGACACCCAATAAACTTGACGTCCATTTCCTGTGCCATAGTAACTAACTCAGGAATGGAAGGAACATTGGCCTTTTTAAACCCTTCGGCAAAATGCTCCTTACCCTCAGGCAGAGGAAGTTTTCCATTCGCGTCTTTATGAATTAAGTTCAAACCTTCGAAAGTAAAGAAAATGGCCACTTCTTGATCTGTTGCTGCCGCTGCCGTTGCGATGTTAAACACTTTATATGCATCAAATAAGCCACCATTACTTGCGATTATGGCTACTTTTTTAGTCATGATCTATTCCTCCATTTTATAGTTTTCATTCATTCACAGATTTTTGGGAAGGACCGTTCCATTGGCTCATGCCGGGTACAACATTGAATACCTGTTCAAATCCAGCACTGGTCAGTTTTTGTGCAGCAAGATCACTCCGGCTGCCTGTACGGCAAATCACGAAAATCTCTGACTCTATATCCAGTTCACCCATACGTTGTTCCAATTCCCCCATTGGAAGGGATCTTGCTCCTGGAATGTGATTAAAAGCATATTCTGCGGATTCTCGTACGTCCAGAATGACCATATTTCTATTTTCTTCCATTACTTGTAGAAGTTCTTCATTGAAAATGGTTTTTTCATGCTTCTTCACTTCTGTTTCTTCTCCGCTTGCTTTCCGAAGATAATGTTTTAGTGTCGTTCCTTCTTCAACCGTACCCAAGTATTGGTGACCTGAACTTTCCGCCCAGGCTTTCATATCGGCGGTTGACCCTTTATCAGTTGCTTGAACTTCGAGTACTTCCCCCGCTTCCAGGCCATTCATGGCTTTTTTCGTTTTTACGATTGGCATTGGACAAGCTAAACCTTTAGCATCCAAAACAGAATTTGTTTTAATCATTTTTAGTTCCTCCTGTGTCTTTTATAGGGATGGGGGTATATTCAAATTTAAAATTTTTCTGTGGGACCTTCCCATTCATTCATACCACCTATCATGTTCAACACTGTATATCCATGATCCTCAAGTAACTGTGCTGCCCTTGAACTTCTGCCCCCTGACCGGCAAACCATGATATACTCTTTTGATTTATCCAAGTCCTGCATTCTAAATTCCACCAGACCCAACGGGATGTTCACAGCATTTGGTATTTTCCCTGTTTTTACTTCATCCGCTTCCCGTACATCAATGATGTGGACTGGGGAGTTCCCCTTCAATAATGCGTTCACTTCATTCGGTAAAATTTTTTTCATCTTTATAAGAACCTCCTTTTATTCGCGCCAAGAACTCATGCCGCCTTTTACGTTGGTGACTTCTTTAAATCCAAGTTTTTTCAATGCTTTACACGCATTACTGCTCCTCATCCCGCTTTGGCAGATTACAATCACTTCTTTGTCTTTTGACAGTTCCTGTGCCCTTTTGCCAAGTTCGTTTAAAGGAATGTTTTTAAAGTCCTTTATGTGATTGCTCCGATATTCATTAGGAGTACGGACATCAATCAATTGCTTATTTCCTCTATTTTTCAACACAGCTTTTAGCTCTGCCGCATTTATATTTTTTATCCCCTTTACAGGGACAAAGCGCTGATATAAAAACCAAACAATGAAACCTAATATGATGAGATTAAATATAGTTCCCAATGGACCCATCCCTCCGGTACCCAAATTTATATAAATAAGTTTACATTTCCATCCTCTGCTTCAGCTAAATAAGCAGCAACACCTGCATACTCAATTCCATCCAATAATTCCTCTTGCTGTAAACCCAATAAATCCATTGTCATCGTACAGGCTATAAGTTTGATTTCCTGTTCCTGAGCCAACTCAATTAAATTTGGGAGTGACATGGCGTTATGCTTTTTCATCACATGTTTGATCATTTTAGGTCCCATCCCAGCAAAGTTCATGTTTGATAGACCCATTTTATCAGAACCACGCGGCATCATTTTCGCAAACATTTTTTCAAGAAATCCTTTTTTTAATGAAATCGGCTCATCCTTCCTTAAAGCATTCAATCCCCAGAATGTATGGAAGATGGTCACTTCATGATCGTAAGCCGCCGCCCCATTTGCAATGATATAAGCAGCCATTGCCTTATCATAATCACCACTAAATAAAATGATCGTCGTTTTTTTCTTTTCAGTCATTATGCTTCCCCCTGATAGAAATTTCATTTTTACACCTTTATACCCAGTGGGGTATATATTATGCTAAAAATATAGTGCGTCAACCCACTTCACTAAAATAAATGGTTATCTTTATTTGCTTGGTCCATGATTGATTGAAGTCAAACCTTCATTCACTTCGAAAATTTTTCCATTAACCTTCTCTATACCAAACCCATTTAACCGAGCTGTATGCATCGTCAAGTACTTACATGCGCATTCCTTCGTTTCAAACAGATAAATGCCGCCTGCTTTCTTTGCCTCACTGTCTTCGGTCCAAATCTTCCAGATCAAGCCTTCTTCATCATTAATGCTTTTTGCTAAATCTGTAAATTCTTTTACCATTTTGTTGCCGAAAGGTCCCTCCATTTTAAAATCCACTTGTAAAATATAAGACATGAATAACACTCCTTTTTCTACAGTTCAGGTCAATTCTTTTACCTGCTTTTTATCAGTAAATTAACCGCTTCCTTGACTAGATGATCAGTCCCCTCTCCATTCTCGACGTTTTCCCGAACGCATTGCTCAAGATTGGCACTTACGATAACACCCATGGTCCTATCGATGGCACTTCGCGCAGCCGACAACTGAGTGACGATTTCCCTGCAATCTTTTCCCTGCTCCATCATTCCAAGAACACCCTTGATTTGTCCTTCAATCCGCTTCAAGCGATTAATGACACTTTTATCATACTCCATACTCCGCCCCCCATCTATTTACAATCGTTAATATCATAACTGATTACATTAATTCCATTTCCGATTAAGAAGCTCAGACCCAAGGTCACTTCTCCAAGCAATTATTGTGAATTTGTTCATTTTCTCTTGAATTTGCGTGCTTTACTCGTGAGTTTGAGCGTTTTACTCATGAATTTGCACGTTTTACTCGTGAGTCTGGGCATTTTACTCGTGAATTTATTCATTGATAACTCGTGAGTTCATATTATACCTATAGGGGTATATTGTCAAGCCGTTTAATTCACACTTTAATAAAAAAATAAGCGCCACTTAGTACTAAAACACAAAATGATATTTTTAGATTAAACTGATTACTTGGAGGGAGAGCATTACGCCCATATGAAGCCAAACCAAGATGATGAAGTGGCTGATATTTTCTACAACGGCCCTAAGAAGTCCCCTTTAGCAAAAAATGTGAGCAAATCACTATTATTTCAAAACGCATCCAGTAAGCCAAAATAAAAAGACCCAAACCCCTTTAATTTAAAGGATTTGAGCCTTGGGTCCCGTTTATCTTTGTTTTTAACTTGTATATCTAAAATATTGAAGAGTTTACATGCTTTTTATTTGCCAATTTAAAACCCAATATAGATTACTATAATAACAAACATAGAAAGCAAAAATTGGTGGGAATGAGTGCGGTTCAATACCGCCTTCACATAATTCAATTAACAGCTTAGTAAAAAATCTTTTGGGGTACAGTTGTTTAACGTCCTACTACGCTTTTACCTTGAATGGGGACAATTCTACTGTTCCCCCATCCCATCAAGATTGTTTGACCCAAAGTTTTCGAGCAATGCACGCGCTTCATCTGTTGACTCTGTGTTCATTAATTGAACTCTTAATTCACTTGCCCCTCGAAACCCACGAACATATATCTTAAAAAAGCGATGAAGAGCCTTGAATGAACGTAGCTCTAATTTTGAATATTTATCATGGAGATCCAGATGCAACCTTAAGAGATCAAGCAATTCCTTACTACTATGATCCTTCGGTTCTTTTTCAAAGGCAAATGGATTATTGAATATACCACGCCCAATCATAACCCCATCAATACCGTATTGATGAGCGAGCTTTAAGCCAGTTTGACGGTCAGGGATATCCCCATTGATCGTTAAGAGCGTATCTGGTGCCACCTGGTCACGAAGTTTCTTAATCTCCGGGATTAGTTCCCAATGAGCATCCACTTTACTCATTTCCTTTCTTGTACGCAGATGAATGGAGAGATTAACAATGTCTTGTTTCAATATGTGTGTTAGCCAGTCGTGCCATTCGTCCACATCCGTGAAACCAAGCCTTGTCTTTACACTTACGGGCAATCCTCCTGCTTTTGCTGCTTGTATTAATTCTGCTGCAACTTCTGGACGACGGATAAGGCCACTTCCCTTCCCATTCTGTGTCACATTAGGTACAGGACAGCCCATATTGATATCAATACCCCGAAAGCCTAGTTTCGACATACCTATGCTCATTTGCCGAAAGTATTCAGGCTTATCCCCCCATATATGGGCTACAATTGGTTGTTCATCCTCTGTAAAAGTCAAACGCCCACGTACACTGCGGATGCCCTCTGGGTGACAATAACTCTCCGTGTTTGTAAACTCTGTAAAAAACACATCAGGTCTGGCTGCCTCACTCACTACATGGCGAAAAACTACATCGGTCACATCTTCCATTGGTGCCAGTATAAAAAAAGGTCGTGGTAGATCACGCCAAAAATTATCTATCATATTCAAATTCCAATCCTTTCATTATGGGTTACCAGGCTAACCCCTTATCCCAAAATTAAAAAGCAGAATGTCCCTGCTTCCTTTACACTTATACCATGCTTAAGCACTTTTTATCAAACTGCAGAAATTTTTTTTTCACGAAACCCATCCGACTTCCATATTCCCCCTCCTAGTTTAGAGCCGCAAATGCTCGAAATAGTTTTTCATACACCCAAGTACATAATTTCTAGGGGGCAAAGCCAACATATAAGGAAAGAAATTGAAATGGTCGAGGAGGAAATAATTTGAAGGCATCTGATTTGTTTGTAAGATGTTTAGAGAATGAAGGGGTTCAGTTTATTTTTGGGATACCTGGTGAGGAAAATACGGATCTTATTGATTCTCTAATAAGCTCTGATATTGAATTTATCTTGGTTCATCATGAACAAGCTGCAGCTTTTATGGCAGACATCTATGGCCGGCTAACTGGAAAGCCAGGCGTCTGCTTGGGCACATTGGGACCGGGTGCAACCAATTTATTGACAGGGATAGGAAGTGCTTATCTGGATTATTCCCCTGTTGTCGCGATTACAGGTCAGGCGGGCCTTGATCGCATTCATAAAGAGTCGCATCAATATGTGGACATTATTGGCGTTTTCGAGGAAGTTACGAAATGGAATCAACAAATTAAGGTGCCTCATACGATTCCGGAAATTATCCGTAAAGCATTTAAAACGGCTGTCATTGAAAAGCCGGGAGCTGTTCATATAGAACTTCCGGAAGATGTGGCGATGATGGATACAGAAGGGGAACCTCTTCCGGTTACACCAATGCCTAGATCCCGCCCAGCCGAGGAAGAAATCAAAAAAGCCGTCGAATTAATAAATCGCGCTAAAAAGCCTATTATTTTAGCTGGTAATGGCGTGATCCGCGATGGAGCTTCTGAGGTTTTGCGGAAATTTGCAGAAGAGAAGCAAATTCCCGTTGTGAATTCGTTCATGGCCAAAGGAGTTTTACCTTCTGACCATCCATTGTCCCTTTTTACAGTAGGGATGCAAGCAAGGGATTATGTTCTATGCGGATTTGATTTGGCCGATCTTATTATCACCGTCGGCTATGATTTCGTCGAGTATTTGCCAAAGTATTGGAACGATGAGGCAATGAACCCGATTGTTCATATTGATGCTCGACCCGCCGAGATTGATGCCTATTACCCCGTTCAAGCAGAATTGGTCGGGAACGTTAGCGAGGCACTTGAAGCCTTGACGACTGGTGTAGCAAAAAAAGAACTTTGGCCAGAAGTGAAAAGGTTAAGGTCCCAAATCATTGAAAAATTTCATTCTTCGGATGATGTATCAGGAAGCCCAATTATCCCTCAGCGAATCATTGCCGATTTGAAAAGGGCGGAAAAGGGTAATGCCATTGTCATTTCGGATGTGGGTGCCCATAAATTATGGATTGCCCGGATGTATCAGCCGGAAATCCCTAATCATACGATCATTTCTAATGGCTTTGCATCGATGGGAATTGCCATTCCTGGCGCAATTGCAGCCAAATTGGCAAAGCCTGATAAACCTGTCATTGCGGTTACAGGGGATGGTGGATTCCTGATGAATGGAGTTGAATTGGCAACGGCAAAACGTCTAGGTCTTGCCTTCGTGATAGTCATTTTCCATGATTCAAAATACGGCCTAATTGAATGGAAGCAATTGAATAAATTTGATCGTACGAATGCCATTGAATTTACAGATCCAGACTTTTTAGGGTTCGCAAAAAGTTTTGGGGTTAAAGGAGTGAAAGTAACCCACTCCGATGAATTGCTACCTGCATTGGAAGAAGCGCTTTCGAGTCAGGAAATTGTCTTGATTGATGTGGATGTCGATTATTCGGAAAATGTAAAGCTCTCGAAAACATTAGGTGATTATATTTGTAAATTATAGAAGCGGATATTATTGGAGGGATTTCAGATGAAGAAAAAGTGGCAATTGTGGATCGGTGGTAAATGGCGGGAGGCTAAATCATATGAGCCATTATATAACCCCCATTCAAACGAAGAAATTGCACAAATCGGACAGGCTGAACCAGCGGATGCCATTGAGGCGATTGTGGAGGCAAATGCTGCTTTTCAGAAATACCGATCCTACCCGGCTCATGCACGAGCAGAAATTTTATTTAAAGCTGCAGCAATCATGGAAGAACGCAGTGAAGAACTTGCAAGAATCATTTCTCTGGAGGCGGCGAAAACGATTCGAAATGCTCGTGAAGAAATGAATCGTACGGTTCAGACCTATCGCTTTGCTGCAGAAGCGTCCAAGAACAATTATGGAGAACAGATCCCGATGGATGCGGCAGTCGGTGGGGTAAACCGTTTTGGCTTCACGGTTCGCACCCCGATTGGCGTCGTTACCGCGATTACCCCATTTAACTTTCCCTTTAATCTGGTTGCCCATAAAGTGGGTCCAGCTATTGCCGCTGGAAATTCGATTGTGTTAAAACCTGCCGAACAAACCCCATTGAGCGCACTGGTTCTTGCCGATATTTTTAAAGAAGCCGGGTTGCCAGATGGAGTATTGAACATCATACCTGGCAAAGGCGATGTTTTAAGTGAAGCCTTGACGACCCATCCACATGTAAAAAAAGTGACTTTCACAGGCAGTGTAGAGGTCGGACACCTTATCCAGCAGCAGGCAGGCTTCCGTAAGCTTACACTTGAACTCGGGTCCAATTCCCCTTTCATCATTGATGAAGGAGTCGACATCGATCAAATTATTCAAAGAAGTGTAATGGGTTCATTTACGAATAATGGGCAGGTGTGTATCTCGATTCAACGGATTTATGTCCACAAATCACTATACCAACAATTTTTAGATCGTTTCGTCAGTACCACAAAACAGCTTGTCATCGGTTCACCTCTCGAGGAAAATACAAATATTACAGCGGTGATTTCAAAAAAATCATTGGAGCGTTTACAAAGTTGGATTGATGAGGCAGTACAGGAAGGAGCAAAAATTGAGTGCGGCGGTACAGTGGAAGGCAATGTACTATTGCCTACCGTTTTAACCAATGTAAATCGTGACTCAAAAGTATTTCGTTTCGAAGTATTTGGTCCGATTGTCTGCATTTTCCCTTTCGATACGCTGGATGATGCCATCAATGATGCAAATGATTCGCGTTACGGCTTGAACTCAGGAGTGATGACTCCGAGTATAGAACGAGCTTTTTATGCGGCGGAACGCTTGGAAACAGGTGGAGTCGTAATCAATGATATCCCAACTTATCGAATTGATAATATGCCTTATGGCGGCTGGAAAGACAGCGGTGTTGGCCGGGAAGGCGTCAAATATGCGATGCAGGAAATGATGGAGCAGAAGTTTATCAGCTTTAAAATAAGCGACCATTGAGGAATATTAACCCGTGGTAAATGAGACGGCGATATCTTAAGGATCTCGTCTTCTTGTTTTGTCGTACATTATTTTTTTATTGTAGTCTTTGTTATTAATGGGCACAATCGGAAATTATTATTCTGCCACTTGCCGCATCGAACTTCAAGTCTTAAAGGGGTGAGTCGTCAATTGTTTCCAGAATGAGGAAGAAGATTATTCTTAAAAAATAAAAAGCCACCATTTACGGCAGCTAATTACTTCAATTCTTAATTATTTCAGCACCATAAGAGTTGTCGATTATACAGCGCCATGTACCCGTGGAATCCTTTTTAAAAACATATGTCGCTGTTCTTTCCATCGAGAATTCGGAATCGTCCTTTTGATTGGCACTTAGATTGGCTTGTGCCACAACCAATGCCGTATCACCCGTTTCGATTATTGCCATCTTTTCTTGATTGACGATTAAACTATGATTAAAGTATTCAGCGATAGCTATGAATGCCCGGCGAATTTCATCTTTCCCTTTTGCGACCGTTCCAGGTTTGACAACTAAAGTCGCATCCTCTGAATAGAACTCCATTAAATGATCGAAATCCTCATTATTTATGGCCCTGTCCGCATTTTTTATGACTTGTTCCAGCTCATGATTCTGCATATTCACCCTCCTATTCAGCTTCTCTTAATCAGTCCTCTCTTTAACTATTTGATGTTCGACTGCGATGATGGGATATCCTGCTCATTAAGAGAATAGAGTCATTTAAATAAAAGTTGAAATCCCACATATATCTTCATGTAAAATACGCGAAGCAATCAATATGTCAGTTGTTGTTTCCATTGTTCTAATGAGGCAAGCAAGTTAGGCATTCCTTCCTGACCGAAATACTCGAGAGAAACAAAGCCAGTATAATTTCGCTTTCTCAATTCTTCTAGTAAGCGAAGATTGTCAACGTCTCCACTAAAAATGGGTGCTGGTTTGTTTTTATAACGCTCTTTATGATCGAAGTGATAATTTTTTAAATGTACATGGCTGACATGGGGGAAGATGGATTCCAATACCTCTTTCGGATTCAATTGATCAACGTATAAGTTAGCACCATCGAAAATCAGTTTTATCCGTGGATGGTCGATATCTTCTAGAAGCTTTTGAATGGCTTCGAGGTTATCCGCAAAGGAGTCATAGTGAATTTCTATTGCTACATCCACTCCATAGAGATCTGCCATTTGCCCTAATTTATTTAATTCGGTAGCCGTTTCCGACCATTGCTCTGGTGAGGCATTCCTTGAAGCTATATGGCCTGCGAACGTCCGTATTAATGGGCAGTTTAATTGATGAGCCATATCTAACAATTTTCTTGCTTGATTGATTTCATTTTGATGTTCTTTTTGGTTCCAGAGTTTCGAAAAAGTCGTATATCCACTAATGGAAGGTATTTGTAGATCATTGGTTTCAAGTAATTTGGCCAATTTGTCCAGTGGTCCGTGCTTCTCCTGAAATCGTTCTATATGTTTATTCCATAATTCAAGTCCTTTAACATCCGCTTGCAAAGGAAGCAGCCAATTTATTATTTCCTCTATGTCCCATTCTTTAAATCCTGTCGTGCATAAACTCAGTTTCAATGTAATTCCGCCTTTCTCCATTTAGTTTTTCATCGTGATTTCTATACGCTGGACTTTTCCGATAAGAAAGATATAAGCAAAAGCGCCAATTAGGGCCACTACGGATATGAAGGTTAGCGCTGCTGCATAAGAATGTGTCGCACTAATGATTAAACCGACGATTAAGGGAGATAATGCCCCGCCAATGTTAGCTACGAAATATAGTGAGGAGCCCGTTAGGCCTACCATTCCTTTCGGTGCAATATCAGCTAAAAGGGCACCGGTAACTGTTGATGCCATCCCCTGTCCAAAGAATGCTATCGCCATAAAGGTGATGACTATGTTTGGTGAATCCGTATAATTCCCCCCCAGAATCAAACAAGACAATAACAATCCGACAATAATGGGCAGTTTACGGGCCAATCCTGTTGATACACCGCGAGTCAGCATCCAATCGGAACATCGGCCGCCAATCAGAGTTCCTAATATGGCAACAATGTAAGGGATACTCGCATAAATTCCGGTTTTTAACATCGTCATTCCCTTTTCATCGATCAAATAGGATGGAAACCAAGTCATGAAGAAAAACAAAGTAGTTTGAATCGAAAATTGCCCGATGAACATTCCCCAAATTTGACGGTGTTTAAGCAGTTGGCCTATTCGTTTCCAGGAGAAAGGATGCTTCTCTTCAGTTCCGATCATTCCCCCGCCTTCTTTGATATAATTTAGCTCTTCCTGAGAAATCCGCTTATGTTCCCTAGGGTTCCGATAGAATCCATACCAAACAAATCCAATAAGAATCCCAATAATTCCGGCGATATAAAACAGGTAATTCCAGCCAAAGGTTATGATGATCCAAGTAAAAACTGGAGTCAGGAAGGCTAGCCCAATATATTGGGTACCCGTATAAATCCCTACAGCAGTTGCACGTTCTTTTTTAGGAAACCACTCAGATACACACCAGGCATTAGTAGGTATGGAAGGAGATTCAAAGGCACCAAGCCCTATGCGATATGTAATAAGTGACGATATATTTTTCGCGCTTCCTACCATGAATGTAAATACAGACCATAAAATGAGGGAAACCGTGTATACCTTTCTAGGACCGAATCTATCAAGAAAGTAGCCGCTGAATAGCATGGAGAAGGTATAGCTCCAGCCAAATACGGAAAATATGATTCCCATCAAAGCCGGATCTATTTGTAAATCGGCTTGAATATTCGGAGCAGCAAGCGAAATGATGGCACGGTCGATGTAATTAATACAAGTGACTAAAGCAATTAGAAATAAGATGAACCATCGAACAGTTTTCTGTTTTCCTTTTTTTGATCCGTCCGTTACCAGTTCCGATGTGCGATCGTCTATTATTTCTTTTAATTCTGAGCTCAATATTTTTCCCCCTAACCTAATGCCCAACATTAGTACATCGTTCTACTAAATTTTATTGAAATTTCATAAATGCTATATGTTTCCTGCAATCACTTATCAATCTGAGTTTCCCTATAAACATTGAATTGCAGATCCCCTTGTTGCAAAGTTAAACAACCAAGGGGGTTTTATTCCGAATTGTGAATCATTTCTTTAAATAGTTACAGTCTTCTCTGATTCTACCTCTTCAGTGTCCTCCTTGACTACCCTGTCAAAAGATCCATGTTTTTCTTGGACCAGAATATAACCGACCGCTGCGATGATACTTGGCAGGGCAAATGTAGCAAAAGCCACCTTCGGATCCATGCCTGTTGATAGAAGAAAGGCTATTAAAGTAGGAGCGAGAATGGAGCCGATCCTGCCTATAGCTTGCGAATAGCCCATTCCCGTCGTACGGATTTCACGGGGGTAATATTCTGTGATATAGGGATTGGCTAAGTTCATGGCACCAACAGTACATGCCCCCCCCATAAAAATAAGTAAATATACTCCGATGGTATTAGTCGTAGCGCTCAATGCGACAAAGGTAACGGCCCCTAAAAAGAATAGTGTAACAAGTATTTTGCGATGCCCAATTTTCCCCGCATAATAACCGCCGATTAATGAGCCTCCTATTTGACCAAGGCATAAAACCAGGTTAAATGAAAGGCTTGAGGTGATACTGAATCCTGAATCCTGCATCATTTTTGGAAGCCATGTATTTAATCCGTAAGCCATCATCAATGTACAGAACACAGCCATCCATATGGAAATCGTGCTGAATGCCCGTTTATTCGTGAATAGTTTTTTTACTGGAGATCCTTTCCCCCTCTGTTCAGCTTCACTAAGCCTGAAATCGTCAGTTTCTTTAAAATCCCCTTCTGGTTTGACCTTATTAAGGATTTCAACAACCTTACCAAATTCCTTTTTTGCTAGATAGTAGGAAAGGGATTCAGGAAACTGCTTCATGAATATTGGAAGTGTAAGTAATGGCAAAATCCCAATAAAGTATAATACACGCCAATCCGTATAAGGAATGATATACATTCCCACTAACGATGCCAGGATTCCGCCGATTGAATAGCCACAATACATCGCAGCTACAATGATGGCCCGATTTTGTTTTGGGGAATATTCAGTCATTAGCGATATAACATTCGGCATCAAAGCTCCCATGCCTATTGCCGCTATGAAACGCATGACGGTAAACCATGTGAGGTTGGGTGCAATCCCTGCCCCCAAGGTAAATACGCTGAACAAAATCATGCAAATGACGAGAACATTCTTCCGGCCATGTTTATCTGCGATCGGTGCTAAAATCAATGCGCCCATCATCATGCCGAATAAGGAATAACTGCCGACTGCCCCAGCCTGAATCGAAGTTAAATCCCACTCTTCCATCATCCAAGGCAAACCCACACCGTACATCGCTATTTCATACCCGTCGAAAGCGATGGCATAAAAACACCAAAGAAAAACAAGTGAATGAAAGCGGTTAAATTTACTGACAGCAATGATATCCGAAGCAATTACACTACGCATTTTCCGCCTCCCATCATTTTAAAAAATTTCCGTAACGAATTTATTTTCCGAGTTCCATAATAGGAACTCGGAAAAATTCGGAAAAATCAGATAATCCAGATTGAAATTGTTCAACAAACTATCTTTTTTATTTTCATTACATACTAGACACCATTTATTAGGGTCTCCCAGTCTAAAATAATTTTGAAAAGATCAGATGTAACTACCCTTTTTTTCGAGATTCTTTGCCTTCATATTCTTAGCGATGATTAGTTTTTCACGACAGGTTTATTGAAAACAGGTTTATCTTGTAATCTTAATTCAAAATCTAAATGAGCCGTATAATAATCATTTTTCAATCCTTTTTCTGCACCTGAATGTTTATCTAACTTCGTAATTAAGCTTCCGCGAACACCTTGTGCAACATCGTTTTCTAAATATTCATCGCCTTCAAAATATATTTGCGTTACTAATCTATCGCCATTTTCCGGTTGGAACAAGAGATGTAAATGTGCTGGACGAAATGCATGATGATCAATCCACTTTAAGAATTGTCCGGAAGGTCCATCTGTTGGAATTGAATAATTACCCGGTACAACTGTTTTTATTTCAAAATTACCATTCGCATCTGTATAAAAAACACCACGCAAATTATCATTTGGAATACCTTCAGCGAAATAGGAGTATTCACCATTTGCATCAGCCTGCCACATATCGATTTTGGTATTTGCCAACGGATTTCCATTAACATCTTTAACAGATCCTGAGAAGTAAAGGGCGTCACCTGGTTCATTTTCTCGTTGTGGCAGCATTCCGGGATTTTGAACGACTGGCGTATTTTCAATGTAATATGGTCCTAGAATAGTAGGTTCCGTTCCTTTTACGCTTTTATACATTTCCTGAAGTGCATGCGTTTCAAAGAATACATCCATAAATAACGGAATTTCCCCTGCCCTGCCTAATTGATCCATCCAATCAACAAGAGCTTGATAGTCATTATGATCTATTTCATATTCACTAACTAATTCCTTGAATTTAACTACCAATCCATTATAAACGTCGATTACTTTTTGATTCTTCATAATACTTCCTCCAATTTTTTTAAAGTTTTTATATTTGTTGATTTTCAATGATGGTACTGATTCCTAATCCACCTGCTATACATAGTGTGACTAGCCCATATCTTTTTCCCGTTCTTTCTAACTCATGTATCAATTTGGTTGCTAAAATTGCACCAGTGGCACCAATTGGATGTCCCATGGCAATGGCACCGCCGTTAGGATTCACTTTATTCATATCAAGTTTCAATTCTTTGATTACTGCCAAAGCTTGCGCAGAAAAGGCTTCGTTCAGTTCTATTAAATCAATATCATTCAGTTTCAACCCTGACATTTGAAGCGCTTTCAAGGTGGAGTTGACAGGCCCCAGCCCCATGTAATTCGGTGATACGCCTGCTGCCGCTTGAGCAATCACTCTTGCTTTCGGCTTTTTACCATGCCTTTTTGCTGCTTCTTCCGACATAAGTATCAGAGCGGATGCACCATCATTTCTTCCACTACTATTTCCAGCGGTCACCGTTCCATTTGTCTTGAAAACCGGTTTTAAACTTGCCAACTTTTCCAGACTGGTTTCTCTTGGGTGCTCATCCACATTAAATTCCAATAACCCTTTTTTCGTTTTAATTTGATAGGGGACGATTTCTTTCGTGAATATTTCAGTAGAAATTGCCCGTCTTGCATTTTCTTGGCTCCTTAAAGCAAATTCATCTTGTTCAGTCCTTGAAATGGAGTATTTTTCAGCGAGATTTTCTGCTGTCATTCCCATCGTTAACATTCCGTAATCTTCAACGGGCTGTGAACCTGGCTGGCTTTCCGTATTCGGGTCCAATAACTGTCCATTCCCTGATTTCAATCCAAAACGGATATTTCTCATATAGTATGGGGCCGTGCTCATTGATTCCGCTCCGCCCGCAATGATTACATCTCCTAATCCGCTTTGTATTTGTTGACTAGCAGAATTGATTGCCTGGATGCCGGATCCGCATTGTCTGTGTACGGTATAACCTGGTACTTCCACAGGAAATCCTGCCCGGAGTGATGCAACTCTTGCCAAATTTGAAGCGTCTGAACTTTGTTTGGCTTGTCCCATAATCACTTCATCAATACTCTCTTTAGGAATATCCGCTCTCTTGATCACTTCATCAAGGACAGCAGCTGCCAGGAAATCGGCAGGAACATTTTCCAATGCTCCCCCTAATTTCCCTATAGCGGTGCGAACCGAGTCTATAATAACTACATTGCTCAATTTTCTACCTCCTGCTATTTTTATTTCTTTCTTCTAAACTATCCTTATATCTCTGGTGAGCTATTTTCAGGGCAACAATCACCGACTGCTGCGATGGAGCTAAAAAGTCCGTTTTAATATTCTCTATTAAAGAATCAATATCCTTACTAAAATCAAAACCAACTATCATTCGCTTGAAAAAATCCTGGGCCAAAGTTGTTAAAAACGTAAATTCTGCATTAATGATGATGTGACTTTCCTTGTGAATTTCCAATACCATCCCAGCGTATTTATAATTTTCATACATGCTCGTATTTTGCGGCGCCTTCGCATAGGCGGTGATTAATAATGTTGGCTGTCCCATATAAAACTACATCCTCTCAAGATTACTTGCATAAACTAGTGGGTTTTCCATAATCCCCTTTCTAGTTTATATTAATTAAAGACCTCTTGAAAAATGTTTTACTTTTTCCATATCTATCTCCATGCCAAATCCTGGACCATCCGGGATGATTATTTCATAATTCTCATATTTTATTTCGTTTAGGGTAATATTTTCTTTGAATAGTAACGGACCGAATAATTCAGTACCGAATTCAAATTTGGGAATGGTTGAATAAAGTTGTGCACAAATGGCCGTGCCTAATGATGATTCAATCATCGTTCCTCCATACAAACCAAAACCTACACCTTCAGCAATTGCAGCCACTTTTTTCGTTTGGGTCATCCCGCCATGTTTACATATTTTCAAGGCGAACGAATTACCTGCTCTATGTTTAGCTATTTGGAATGAATCTTGTAAAGAATTCAATGACTCATCGGCCATGATCGGGACCTTAAAACGATCCGTCAATCTTGACATCCCTTCATTATCCCAAGCTGGCAGCGGCTGTTCGACCATGGAAACCCCGCCTTCCTGTAAAGCTTCAATGCAATACGTAGCCGTTGTTTCATCCCATGCCTGATTAACATCAACCGTAATGCGTGCTTGATCTCCCACGGCTTCAATAATTTTCAATACATGCTCCACATTCTTATATGGATTCCCTTTGCCAATTTTCAATTTAAAGATATTATGACGTTTTTGGTGTAAGGATTCTTTCGCTTCTTCGATATCTTTATTCGTATCCCCACTTGCCAATGTCCATGCCACCGGCAATGATTTATGAATTTGTCCTCCGAATAATTCATAAGCAGGGATGTTTCTCCTTCTGGCTACCAAATCCACCATGGCTGATTCAACGACAGCCTTCGCAAAATTATTTCCTCTAACATTGAGTGAAACTTCATGCATGATTTTGTCATAATGGACGGGGTTTTTACCAATGATAAGCGGGGCGATATATGTATCAATATTCACTTTTATCGCCTCTGGCGTCCCCTCACCATATGAAGCACCGCCTATTGTCGCCACCTCTGCCCAACCTTCCGCGCCTTCTTCATCCATGACACGGGCAAGAATGATCGTTTGTTCCACGATCGTATGCATGGCAAGCTGGTGAGGACGAATTGTGGGTAAATCAATAATGTATACTTCTACTGAACGTATTTTCATTTAATCCACCTTTTTAACATTTAATAGATAAAATCCGCTTCTGTTTTTGCTCTTACTTCTTCGATCGTTACACCGGGCATCAATTCAATCAATTTCAACTGTTTGTCAATAACTTCAAAGACAGCCAACTCGGTAATGATCATGTCAACGCTTCTAGTGGAAGTAATCGGGTAGGTGCATTTCTTTAAAACTTTACTTTTACCTTCCTTACTTGTATGTGTCATGGTCACGATCACTTTTTTGGCGCCAACCAACAGGTCCATCGCTCCTCCAACACCCATGATATTCTTGCCTGGTACCGCCCAATTTGCAATTTCCCCGGTTTGACCTACCTGCAAAACACCTAAGATGGCAACATCAATGTGACCTCCACGGATCATTGCAAACGATTCTGCACTATTAAAAAATGATGCCCCAATCGATTGCCCTACTGGTAACTTGCCTGCATTAACTAAATTGGGATCGATTTCATCTTCCTCTACATCAGCAACTCCCAATAATCCATTTTCCGTATGGAAAAAAACATTTTCATCATCAATGTACTTTGCAACCAAGGTCGGAATCCCGATTCCAAGGTTCACTATACAAGGACCCGTCAATTCTTTTGCCGCGCGTCTTGCTATCATATTTTGCATGAATTCTTTGTCACTCATAAACTTTGACACCTTCCTTCGTCAGGATTTTCTTTGCCTTTATAATTCCATCGACGAATAGATGCGGTGTTACAATCTCTTCTGGTGAGAGTGCTCCAGGTTCAACTATCTCATCCACTTCCGCAATTACGACATCTGCAGCTGTTGCCATTCCCGGATTAAAGTTTCGAGCCGTTTTATAATAAACAAGATTACCAAGTGTATCTGCCTTCCATGCCCTAATTAAAGCTACATTTGCTCTTATGGCAGGTTCAAAAATATATGTAGCCCCATTTATTTCCCTTTCTTCTTTTCCTTTAGCTAAATCGGTCCCTACACCCGTTTTCGTATAGTAACCGCCAATGCCAGCACCGCCAGCACGAATGGATTCCGCTAATGTCCCCTGTGGTAATAGTTCTAATTCAATTTCCCCGCGTTGGTAAAACTCCCCAATTTCACGATTGCTTGTAAAATAAGAACCGATCGCTTTTTTTATTTTCTTCTGGCTTAGGAGAACTCCCAGCCCTTTTCCTTTCTCGCCTAAATTGTTACTGATTACCGTCAAGCCTGCTACATCCTTTTTGGCCAAACCATCTATTAATGTAAGAGGGGCACCGATCAAGCCAAATCCACCTACCATTAGTGTATGACCGTTCTTCACACAAGATAAAGCTGCTTCTATATCTTGATGTACTTTCGTCATGTTTTCCCCACCAATCTCACGTTACTTATTTTCAATCAATGAATCACTTGCCTCAAACCAAGCAGGTATTCCAGCAGTCAATAAGCAAATCAGACCCACTTCAGCTAATTGTTCTTCCGAGGCCCCATTTAACCTTGCCGCCTCCATCCATTCCCCAACCTGTTCCCCTTTTAATTCTGTAATGAATATTCCTGTCATCAGAAGATGTTTTAGCCTTTTTGAAACCACTGAATCACTTAATATATAATCTTTAAGGGAGTTTTGGTCTTCCGATTTAACCAGTTTCAAAACATTCGAGACGAATTCCGTCTCCTCATCCCCTAATAGTTCAATCATATAAAGCAGGATTTCTTCTGCTGTTCCTTGATGGCCACTTATTTCGGGATATCGAATGCCTTTAAGTGTAAGAGCATACTCCAAAGACTTCATTCCTGTTTTTAATGCTTCTGTTCCGTTATATAAGTATGAAACTATTAGATATTCCACCAGTTCCGGTAATGTTGCCCCGCCATCGATTGCCCCTTTTGTATGGTAAACCATACTTCGTTCATACAACCTCGCAGCATTCATGCCTACCAGTAATATATCTTTCTCCTTCTTCGTCAATGCTCCCTCTTGCATGATGTTACTGCGCAAGTTGGTATAGTGATCAAGTGCATTGGGGCTATAATCGTGCATTTTTTGCACCCAGCCTGGCACCACATCATAAACTTCCTTGAAATACAATAATCCCTCGCTCATTCGTCTGCACCTCTTTATATTAATTGTGAATCGAGTATCGATAGTGCCCTTATAGGTGAGGCTGTTGCATTTTTTAGTTTTAAAGGAATCCCGAAAAAAAGAAAGCGAGAATGCTTAGGTAATTTTTCAAGATTCACTAGATTTTCAACGATATATATATCATGGTTCAGTAATTTTTGATGAATTCCGCTTTCTGAGTCCTGGTTCAAATCGGCATTGGGCAAATCCAAACCGACAATATGTATTTGCTTTTCAATAAACCATTGGGCCACACTATCATCTAAGGCCTGCGCTTCAAAAAAGCCTTCTCCCCCCCATGATTTCCCCCATGTCCTGATGAGGACGATATCGTTTTTTTCTACATACACCCCCTGCCTGCGTTCCGCCTCTTCAAGTAAAGCTTTCGTAACCGGTTCATGTGTCGCTTTTAACATGCTTACATCCAGTATGAGGGCATCACCAAACATATTCTCCAGATTGATGTTTTCAACCGACTCCCCGTTTTCAAAGTAATGTGAAGGCACATCGACATGTGTCCCACTATGATCAGAAAAAGAAATCAACTTGGAACGGCAGCCTTTAGGATGTTCCTCATGTTCAAGATGTTCAAGAGGTTCATCTTTAATGCCTATTGCAGGTAAATCATTATCCGTAACTAGACCATCGTAAAGTTCCAATGTTAAATCAATGATTTTCAACCATAAAACCCCCAAATTCATTAAGCGTTTACATTATCACGACAAAAATGGCTACCCTAAACATACTATCAATAATTGACAGCAGGTGTTTAAGGTAGCCAGTTGTTCACTAGTTGTTATTAAAAAAGGTTATTTTTTAATAGCTAATGAATAGGCAATAATTAAGTTTATTTTATATTCTTAATATTACACTATTTTCTGTTAATTTCAATATCTTTTTTTAAAATAACTGCAAAAAATTAAATTCGTTTTAAAAAAGATTTTATTCCTTCGTTAATCTCCGCCCTTTTTTCAAAAACCATTGTATAGTGATTACATGTAGAAACGATCATTTCAATATCAGGCGTATATTTCTTCGTATCAGCATAGGCTTCTTCATAAAATAAAGGAGGAAATCCCCCTATTTTCCCACTGGCATACACCAATAACGTTTTACAGGAAATTTGTCTACAAATCTCTTTAGGGACAAAAGAATAAAAACTATCGAAATCTCTAAGAATGCTGTCTTCTGATGATTTATTCTCCCAGTAACCATCCACTTCATGAACCTCATACTCCGCCACACTTTGCAGGTGATCCGTCCATTTGATACCCAAGCGGCTATAGATTTCCTTAATTTCTGCAATATAGCTTTCTTGAGATTCATATTCTTTACTTAATCGGCCTAGAGAAGGTTGTACGATGTCCCTTTGTTGTTGAGAGCAATTGGCCGCACCATCCAATAATATCAGGGCCTTTACCGAGGTTAATTTGCTGGCTACAACGCTTGAGATGAAGGCTCCCATTGAATACCCGATCAAAATCGGGTTATTTATCTTTAACTCTTGAATTAACTCAATTACATCTTCTGCATGTTTGAATAGAGAAGTCTGCACATCTGCCCTTGAACTATTCCCCCTCCCTCTCAAGTCAATCGAAATGACTCTGTACTCGCCCTTTAACATTTCTGCATAATAATGCATTTGCTTATGATTACCCGTTAAACCATGTATGGCGATGATTGGCCCTTTCGTTCCAGGATAATCAGCAATTTGGATTCTGTGATCCCCCAATTCCTTTACATACATTTCCATAGCAACTCCTCCATTTCCATATTTATTAACATTAACCATCCTGCTATTTAATAAAAAAAGCTATCTTAACTTCACATCAAGGTAACTTGATCGAGAAATTAAGATAGCCAGTCAGTTCATTAATTTTCATTAAAAAAGGGCATTTTTTAATGATTAATGAATAGGCAAGATATAAATACATGTAACGATTTTATTTTACATGAAGTTCTAATTATTTCAATCATAATTTGATTATTTCGAATCCTTTATCGTCTTAAAGTCGGTAACTGGGATTTTATTGAAGGAGGTCCTCTATGGTAGCGCTCCATCGTTCAACAACTTCTTTAGGGTTTTTCAAGTCGATTTTAATTCCAGAGGTTATTTCAGCATATTTAGCCATATCCTCCCGTGCCTCTATTATTTTGGCGTGGAATCTTTCTCTTTTGTATTGCGCATCTGGCAGTTCTTTTAATCTCTCTAATGAAAGGCGAATATATTGTGCTTTACCTTTCCAAAACAAAACCAGTGTGGCTTTATGGGTACGAATGACATTGGCTGTAGTCGAAGTATCCGGCCATAGGCCAATCCTTAATTCCTTCCTGCTTATCGCTACGATCTCACCCACGCTAACCATAGCAGTATGCGGCCATCCTTCTTCACTTACCGTCAACAGCATCATGGCTTCATGCTGCTTGTCGACAAGATCTTTACCATTTAACAAGTCGAATACCTCTACTGGCATTTCCACCCCATTCATTTTTTCACCTTTTTCCTTAATTCACTAGCAATCTGTTATATTTTGGTGCGATATTTCATTCCGTCCCACCGTTTCGCACCGTGAGTATCGATTTCAAATTGATCTAACGCCCGATAAGCAAGATGGTCAATGATATCGTTAACATTCTCAGGATGATTATAGAAGGCTGGCATCGGAGGGAATATAATGGTCCCCATTTTGGAAAGCGCCGTCATATTCTCCAAATGAATCGTATTCAGAGGGGTTTCTCTAGTCATTAGTAATAATTTTTTTCTTTCCTTCAACATGACATCAGCAGATCGCGTTAATAAATTATCCGCTAGTCCCATGCGAATGGAAGCTAGCGTTTTCATACTGCAAGGTGCTACGATCATGCCATCAACCCGGTAAGATCCACTTGATATTCTTGCAGCTTGATCTTTGTAGGAATAGGAATGATCAGCTAATCCCTCCACGTCTTTAACAGAATAAGATGTTTCATGTTGAATGGTGGCATGTGCCCACGGGGACATGATTAAATGGGTCTCAACTTCACTGCTTTTAAGCATCTGAAGAATCCTAATTCCAAAAATGGCTCCAGTCGCTCCTGTTATCCCAACAGTGATTTTCATTAATTCCCCTCCTTACATTAGTCATTGAATCGAAACTTTATAGAAACTTATGAATTGGAAAATCCAGGAACGAATCGACTTGGATCCACCTCTTTAAATTCAGACCTTTTAAATTCATTTTTTAAATGAAATGGTACTGTGCAGTCAAATATGGTTTTACAGGAAATCCCCTTTTCCTGAATGGTAGGGCTGTATGCAGGATCTTGTGTAGGATCTAACGGGTGACAGCGCACTCCAGGAATGAAAACCGTATCAACATCACCTTGGTAACGAGTATTTAACGCCCATAGAACATCATTGCTATCGAAGGGATCCACATCTTCATCCACGATGAATACATGCTTCAGTTCAGAAAAGGCGGAGAACGCCAATAGTGCAGCTTGTCTTTGGCGCCCTTCATCACTTGGCTGACTTTTCTTGAATTGAAGAACAGCCATGTATTTACCTCCTCCTGAAGTATGGGCATATACATTTAATAATTTTCCTGGCATGGATTTTTCCACCATTTGCAGAATGCTTGCTTCAGTTGGAATGCCAGCCATATTCACATGCTCCTCACTCGGACCAATAACTGTTTGCATGATTGGGTTGACTCGGTGCGTTACAGCTTTCACTTTGATTAGTGGCAGATCCGCAACAGCTGAACCTGTATAACCAGGGAATTCCGGCATTGCTTTTCCAGTATTGGTGTTTTGATCTTCCCGAACACGCACTCCGGGAACCAATTCCCCTTCTATTACATATTCAGCATTCGCGATAGCTTTTTCATCAATCGTCAAGCATTGGACCAATTCTACCGCTTCTTTCCTGATCGCCCCTGCAACACTCAACTCATTAAAGCCAAGGGGTGTCGTTGGTGCTTCAAAACAAGCAGCGACTTCAATAGCAGGGTCAACACCGATACTAATGGAAATGGGTAACGGTTTTCCTGCTTTTTCAGCCTTTTCACGAAAAACTTCCAAATGACGTCCAGGAACAAAATACATGGTCATCTCATCTTTACTTTGTAAACATAAACGATGTATCGTAATATCAGATTCACCCGTTTCTGAATCGGAGGCATAGCACATGCCTATCGTGATATACGGACCTGCATCTTCCTCTGTATTCGTAGGCGCAGGTATTAATTTTCTGATATCGAAATCCGGATCTTCTGCATAGTGAACCACTTCTTGAGCTTTCGCTTTATCATTCGAAATGGTGATTGGATCAATTGGGTTTTTTACAGCTTCATTTAAAAGGAACCCGAGCCGCTCGGGTTTTGTATCCAGCATGTGGCCGACTCTTTCCCGGCTGGCTAAAAGTCCGATTACCACACTTGAATCTTCATGACCCAAAACATGATTGAAAACCATGGCAGGTCCGATTTTTGTTGGACGCATCACTGTCCCGCCAGCACCGACATGACGATACACGCCAGATAATTCAGCATGAGGATTGACTGGTTCATCCGTTTCAATCAATTGTCCTGGAATCGACTTCAGTAGTTCCAGCGCAGAACGTAAATCTGTCACTTTATTCATTTTTTCAGACATAATAAATCCCCCTGTCAATTTAAAATCAGTATCCTATGTATAGTCACATTAAAATAACCTATATGTTATCGGTTACAATTGATATTCTAAAGTGTATTTCTACTATACAGTCAATGGATATTTGAAAATTCAAGTAATTTTCTCTATAGGGATTTGCAGCTGACAAAAATCAACACTACTATCATTCTCGTAAAAGGTCGTATCCAATAAGCAAGCATCTACGACGTCCCCAATAATTCTATAGTGATTTTCACTGATCCATTGAACCAATTCATTTAAAAACTCAATGTTATATGGCATTCCATATTTATATACACATGCATATTGCCCAGCAGGCAACGTCATCATGTTATCCATATCAGGATCGATAAAAGGTAATGCAGTATATATTCCCGCACCCTCGAAAACATCATCCGTTCCAAGCTTATCCTTTAAAATAACCGTGCCAAATCCCTCAGACGGAAGCATTTCATGTTTACTTAATACATTCCAAGCTTTCATCAGCGTTAAATGTAATTCTTCTCGGCACAATTCATTTTCAAATGGTATAAATAAGACATGCCTTTCAGGAAATTCTTCGATAATAGGTTTATCCAATTCACTTTTAATATTTTTGGCTTCTGAATATTTCATTAATCTCTGTTGAATGAATGTACGGGTATTCATCAAGGCATTTATTTCTTTATCAATGAATTCTTGATGAAATTCCAAAAGTGACATGGCAGTGGTTAAATTCCGATTTCCTATATGGTCCTTAATATCATTCAGTTTGATGCCAACCGACTTCAAAAAGCAAATTTCCCTTAGAAACGGAATCTGAACGGCACTATAGTACCGATAACCATGTTCATCTATATGTACCGGTTTAAATAAACCGATCTTATCGTAATAAATGAGTGTTTGCCTTGAGATACTGTGAATGGAAGCCATTTCACTGATTGATAAGTAATTGCCCATATGAGTTCCCCCTCCGCATAGCCTTTTTATAAAGTCCCTCTACTTCTTATTATTACTTCTACAGCCATGATTTAATTTATTAATCTTTTGATTTCCCTCCTTCCAATCGGCTATACAGCCGATTGGAGAGGATCCTCCACTAACTTTACCATTTTTCCATGTAAAATGAATGGAATTTCAACGGCCCTTTCTATCGAAATGGAGCATATCAACATCTTCATTAGTAGGCAATATGTAAGCGACTGCAATGGATACAGAAGGAAAATACCAAAAGGTTTATTTTCTTACCAGCAATGTGGAGTGAACAGCTAATCACCTTTACAAATGATTAAAAAGAACTTCATCAATCTATCCACTGAAAAAAGAGCACCTCTTGGGCGCTCTTTTTTCATAATTTTTTTTACATGATTCACAAACATATCTTTTTTGCTTTTCGTTCAACACTATATTGTATATCCTCAATTTAAGCATTAACCGCTGTTATGAGTTTAATATAATTAGCAGTAAATCGAACCCATAAAACTATTACTCGTCTCTTTCATGACCTGGAACCACAATCACTTCTACCACATGTTTATTTAAGATTTCCTGCATGTTTTTTGGTACTTCTTTGTCTGTAATCACTATATCAACGGAGTTTAAGTCACATACCTTTTGAAAAAAAGTTTTATTAAACTTCGTTGAATCTGCAATCACAATGACCTGGTCAGAACGCTTAATCATTTCGTGAACGAGGAGACCTTCTTCCTCGATGGATGTAGACAGTCCTTCAGCAGATATTCCGCAAGTACCAATGATGCATTTATTCACCTTATAATCTTGTACATCCCTGATGGCTCTTGAACCATAAATGGCTTGGTGTCTAGTGCTTAATGTTCCGCCTAATAAATTAACTTTTATATCGTCCCTCTGGCTTAATACACTGGCAATGTTAATCGAATTAGTCACGACAGTGTTGTTCCGGCTCGTTAAATATTTAGCTACAAATTGAACTGTTGTAGAGGCATCCAAAATAAGATGATCCCCGTTGTTTATCAAAGAAGCTGCAAATTTTCCGATCTTGCCTTTAGCTTCCGATGCCATGTTCATGCGCTCACCATAATTATGGACTTCATTGGAAAGCAGAGCCTTTTTCGCCCCACCCCGTATTCGAATGATCTTCCTCATCTCTTCTAAATTGATTAAGTCTCTTCTGGCCGTATCTTTAGATACATTATTTATTTTACAAATTGTTTCAATATCAATCCGTTCGTGTTCGTTTAAATATTGAACAATGGCGTCTAGTCGTTCATCCTGTAGCATGATCTCACCTCGTAATTTAATTATAAGTTAATCCAAGTTTAATCACAAAGAAACATGAATTTTTTTAAGGATAATTAAGCTTTTGAGGGTAGATTATTAGTAAATGCCGAACACATTAATCAATATACTTAGTTATCAGAATTTCATATCGGGGATATTAACCAGGGATTAAACATGTCGGACAGCCCACCAAAATATAGATTCCGACCATTGTATGGGGTTATTCCGGACATAAAAAAAATCAACCTTAAAATGGAGATGCTACTATCTTGGTGCAAGACCCTTTTAGACAGATTCATATTTTTTACTTTCTTTTTCCCATTGATGTCGATTATATACGAATTTAGATAAGCTGACACTGCTTTCATATAAGAGTAATAAAGGTATTGTAACTAGGATATCTGATAGAAAGTCTGGTGGAGTAATCAAAATTGAAATAACTATTAAAATAAAGTAAGAATATTTCCTAATTTTTTGCAAACGGTATGGATTTATAATTCCTAAACTTGTTAGAAACATGATAACAACGGGCATTTCAAACAGAAATCCAAAAGGCAATGTCATATGAAGCATAAACCGGAAATATTTCTCCGTTGTAAAGAAAGTAGTAAACATGCCGTTTGATAGAGACATTAAAAAATTTAGGACAATAGGAAATAAAATAAAGTAACCAAAACTGATTCCTAATATGAATAGAATAAATAGAGCTGGAATATAAGCGCTAGTAACCTTGCGTTCTTTTGCTGTTAACGCTGGACGTACAAACAGCCAAGTTTGGTGAGCAGCAACCGGTATAGTAGCCGCGATGGCAACGACGGTGGCAATCATTAAATAAACGAGTATGATGTCACTCGGTCCTAACAGGGCTAGCTTAAACGGCAAGTCTTTAACTATTACATTATAAATATCTTGAACATATATAAATGTCAGTACGAGGAACAGCGTGAAAACGACTAACGTGATAATAATACGTTTACGTAACTCCTCAAGGTGCTGAATCATGCTCGTTTTTTTTTGATTTTCCAACTTCATCACTCCAGGAAAAAAAGATGTAAGACAGATCCTACATCCCCTCTTCATTTATTTGATTAGCTTTCTTTCTTATTGGTCACATCTGCATTAGTGTCATCTGCAACAAGGTCTCTGGTAGACTTTTTAAATTCTCTTAATGTTGAGCCAAACGCCCTTCCGATTTCCGGTAACTTTGAAGGGCCGAAAATAATAAGGGCAATCACTAAAATTAGCATCAATCCTGGTATTCCAATATTTTGTAGCATAACTTCCCCCATCAGTATTCATATTTTGTAATTCCTTTAAAACGTTAAACGTTAATGTGCTCATCGAACCTATCCCAATTCTTTTTTACCAAGGTTCATTAACATTGTCATACCCTTTTAATTGGTATGAAGCTTAGGCTTCACGCTATCCAGAGAACCCGAAGAGAGAGTTCCCTTATGCAATACGGCAGCACGCTTAGGCAGTCGGGCTACGGCTTCGGCCGAGCAGCTTGCTGGAATGAGTACAGCAGTCGCGGCATCGCCTACCTTTGGCCATATTTGCTTACCAGCCTCGTCTAACGGTGTAATGCCACCGGTAGCAAGGGAAAGTGAGCGAGACAGGTTGTATTCGTTTGACCATCCGTATAGATCTGAGGCGAGATGTGCCTTCTGCAGCGTATCGCCAATCCCGAATGGTGACCAGTGATCCGTAATACTATCATTACCTAGCATGACGTTCACCTTATGCTTCTGAAGGAGCGGAATCGGCATTACGTCTTTGCCGATTGGAACGGTTGAGGCGATGGAAATACCCAGCGATGCAAGGCGCTTTGCCATTTCTACGTCGGCGCCATCCCCTAACGAAGCGAGCGAAAACGCATGACTGATCGTCACTTTTCCCTGCAGACCCGCTTCCTCAGTCAGATCAGCCAATCGACGTATTGCCTTCAAACCCGTTTCGCCACCTTCATGAAGGTGAATATCAATACCTGCTTTGTAGTCAACAGCGATCTGTACCATCGTTTGCAACGATTTTTCCATATCCCCGTCAACTAAGGTTGGATCAAGTCCGCCAACATGTGTAACTCCGAGCTGCATGGCTTCGCGTATCAATCCCTGAGAATTTGAACGTAGTAGGCCATGTTGAGGAAATCCAACGATTTCATGTGATATTTTATCTGAATAGTTCGCTAAGGCCAGATTTAGTTTTTCAAGATTTTTCAAGCCAACGACTGGATCGATGTTGCAATGGCTTCTGACATAAGTTGAGCCATAGCCAAGAATTAGTTCAATTAATTTCTCCGCACGCTCCTGAGCTGTTGGAAGGAGCTCCAGCAGCAGTGTCTGCTCCAAGGTAATCATGTCAAAAATGCCATTTTTCCTCGTCGCAGCCGCTCTCCAAGGACCGCCATAAAAGGTTTTATCCAAATGAATATGCATATCTCTAAAAGAAGGAAGTAGTAGCATGCCTTTCGCGTCGTAGCAATCGACACCTTTTCCATAAGGGGACTTGGTATCTAGTATTCTGGTAATGATGCCTTTTACAATATGGAGGTTCCTCAATACGGTTTCGGTTGCGACGACCTGGCCATCTTTATACTTGTATCCACTTTCCAATCTAACATTCATCAATATGTAGGAACTGTTCTTTCCTGGTTTTTTGGTGTTATGGCCAGCCTTCCTCTCAGCCTCAGCACTTGCCGTCTCAGGCATAAATAATCCCACCGTGTCCGTGACACCGAGAACGGCGGAAGCGCTTCCAATTTTACAGACGTTACCTATAAACTTTCTGCGGGACAAACCTTCTTTTTCCTGATTCACCTGTGAAATCCTCCTTTAGTACGTTCGTATTTTAAGATGATCATGATTATAAACTTCATTGGAGAACAAGAGGCATCCAGCCCGGTATTTGATTGGATTTACTCTTTTCTTCCAATCTTTCATATCTCTTCTAGTGGTGTTTTTGGATTTATTTTTACAATTTCAATCCATTCATATCTGTTGAAATAGTCACTGGTCCAGTTACATGATGTCACCCTATAGATCCAATTATAAGTCTACTTAATTTTAATAGCAATAAAATTTGCATTATTTTAAGTTTTTTTAAGTTTTTCGTGGTAATTAATTGATTTCTCATTTTAATTTCGACACAAGATACCTTTGTTGTTTCATTCCTTGTTAATGGAAAACAAAAAGGAATGGTAAAATCCATTCCCTTTTTGACTGTATGCAACGCCCTTGTAGTAAAATGTAACCCTTAACGCCAGAAGGCCGCCAATTGGCGGCCTTCTGACATTGAAAGACTGTTTTGAAATTGTCCAAGTTCCTTCTTCTTTTCAGTCCGTTATTCATTCAAATACGCCCATGCATATTGGGCATAAAGTTCTGAACCGGTAGCAAGCGCATCCTCGTCGATGTTGAATTTCCCGTGATGATGCGCCCATTCCGTATCCTTTTCAGGGTTTCCTGATCCCACTAAAGCGAAACTTCCGGGTACTTCATCTAAATAGAAGCTAAAGTCTTCGCCCCCCATTGTTGGCTTTTCATTATATATTGCGTCTTCGCCAAACGCTTGTGAGGCCACCTTTTGCACTAATTTGGCACTATATTCATCATTAATGACAGCTTGCGTGCCACGGTAGTAATCAACCTTTGCGGTCGCACCGTAAATGTTCGCAACATTTTCAGCATAAATCTGGAGCTGCTTTTCAATATGGTCACGTGTTTTAGAATCAAAACAACGGACAGTCCCTTCAATGACGGCATTTTCTGCAATGACATTAAAACGTGTGCCAACGACCATTTTTCCAACTGTCAAAACAGCGGGATTTTGTGGGTCGACCGTTCTTGATACGACGGACTGTACATTCATGACGAATGAAGAGGCGACAATAGTTGCATCGATACAGTCCTGCGGCATTGCACCATGTCCCCCTCTTCCTTTAAAGGTTACGGTAAAGATATCTGCTGAAGCGAATGAAGGTCCTTGAGTGCAAGCGACTTTGTTTGTTGGCATTTGCGACCAAATATGTATGCCAAAAACATTATCAACACCTTCAACGGCCCCCTGTTTAACCATTTCCCTTGCACCTGTTGCTACTTCTTCGGCTGGTTGGAATATGAAGCGCACATTCCCAGGTAATTCTTCTTTTATTTCGTTTAGTGCCTTCGCTGCAATTAATAGCATGGATGTGTGTGCATCATGACCACATGCATGCATTTTCCCTTCTTCTTTTGAAGCATACGGCAAGTCTTTATTTAGTTCTTCTACAGAAAGGGCGTCCATATCTGCTCTTAAAGCGACGGTCTTTCCAGCCTTACCGCCTTTAATTTCTGCAATGACACCTGTTGGTTCTGCTTTTCGATAAGTAATCCCTAATTTTTCAAGGTAGTCACAAACAAAGGCAGTTGTATTTTCTTCTTCCCATGATAACTCAGGTTCGCTATGAAGTTTTCTGCGTATTTCTGTTAATTCATCACTATAATTTTGAATCGCTTCTTTTATCGTTTGATTAATCATTCTTATTCTACCTCCGTTAAACATTTAGCCACTTCGTAAAATATTTGCACTCCATTTGCCAAATGACGTGCATCAGACCATTCCTCTGGGCAATGACTTAGTCCTGCTTTACTTGGAACAAAAAGCATGCCAACATCAGTCACATCGGAAAAAACCATCGCATCATGACCTGCTCCACTATCAATGGAACAGTATGGAATTTCCATATCAGAACTTTTATCTTTTAATAAATCCTTAATCTCATTGCTCAATATCTTTGGCGGCATATACAACAGCTGTTCAGCCGTTGTATGGATCCCCTGTACCTGATAGGATTCGATTAATTCTTTCATCCGCCTGATGACATTGTTAATATGTTCTTCCTTGCTTGATCGAATATCTACCGAAAATACCACTTTATTCGGTATGACGTTTGCTCCATTTGGTAAAACATCTAGTCGTCCTGTCGTTATAACCGTTCCTTCTCCTTCCTCAATTGCAAAGTTCGGTAATTGAGAAATAATTTGAGCGGCAGCAACCAATGCGTCCGTACGGCGATCCATTGGGGTTGTGCCTGCATGTCCTGCCTTTCCTTCAATGGTTACTTCAAATTGAGTTAAACCAACAATAGCTTCTACAACACCAATGGGGATATTCTTCTCTTCAAGGATTGGACCTTGTTCTATATGCAATTCGAGAAATGCTTTAATGCTATTGGGATTTCTTCTTTTCGGAAGAGAGAAATCCAGTCCAATTTTTGACATCGCTTCAATTGTGGTGATACCATCTTTATCCTTTAAATTTTTAAAACTTTCCTCACTAAGCGTTCCCACTATTCCTCTCGACCCCATTAGCCCTCCGCCAAAACGAGCTCCTTCTTCTTCAATCAGGGCAACGATTTCCAATGGATATTTAGGTGTTAATTGATTTTCTGCAAATAGGGCAGCCACTTCAAGTGCGACCATTACACCGGCTGGTCCGTCATACGCACCGCCATTTGGTACGGAATCAAAATGTGAACCTAACAGAACGCTTGGTGCATCTTTTAAAGTACCCTCAAGCTTTCCAAAAACATTTCCAAATCCATCTTCCTTTACTGTCAGGCCGTATTCCAACATTTTATTTTTTATATAATTACGTGTAAGCAAGTCTTCCTTGCTATACGTAAGCCGGGTAGTCCCTTCTCCGGGTGTTGATGTAAATTCGCTCAAATCATTTATTTGCTTTTCTATACGTTCGCTAAGCCTCACTTAGAATCCCTCCTATTTTACAAGAATTGTACGAATATTCCTGCCAAAATAACCGATACGATTGTTACCGATATAAATCCGCCAACAAGCATCGGCGGCAGCATATGGCTTAGCAATGCTTCTTTTTCATTTTCGTCTTTTGTTAATGAATTGACGACTTCATTGGTGATAATGTAATCAGCTGGAAATCCGTATAATGCAGTTAAAGATACAGCAAAGGCCATTTCTTTGCTGACTTTTAACAATTTCCCTGCTATGAATGAGAATATATACATACCAATCACAGCTAAGATAATGCAAACAACAAGTGGGTAAAGAATCTCCATCATCATACTTGGTGTTGCATTTTTCAATCCATCAAAGACGAAAAGCATAAGGGCCATGATGGCAAATCCAAATCCATTTGCTTTTTGCAGTGTCTGTCTTTCCAAGAAACCGATACTTTTTCCAATAACCCCGAATAGTAAGCAAAGAACAAATGCATTTATAGATATAATCGGCTCTAATCCACTCGAAACTAGGTAAGCAAGTAAAGCAACAACTGCAAGTCTTAAAAATTTGAAATACTCTGTATTATATTTTTCAGGAAGTTTCTTAAACAGCCTAAGTTCCGTCAGGCCTTCTGCAGCGGCTGCAGTTTCATCCTTTTTTACCGTTAACTTTCCATTGCGGTATTGCCCCAAAAGCTTCTTCCCTTCTTTCTTCAAGACAATTGAAGTTAAAGGATATCCAGCGAAGCCTTGCATGACATAAATAACAATGGCAAAAACGGACAAGCTCGTAAGTCCTGCATCTGCCGCTCCTTCTGACATGATTATTGAAGAAACCATACCTCCCACTAATGGTGGAACCGCTACAAGGACAGTTTGCAGATCAAAAATAAAGATGCCAATTCCGAATAATAGTGCAACAATGCCAAGAATACCAGATAAGGAGATGACAATCGTCTTCCATTGATTCACCAATTCCCTTATTGAAAGCAATGTTCCCATATTCGTGATCAATAAGTACATCATCATGGTTGCCACTACCGGTGGAACACCTGCTATTGAAACGATGTCTTGCGGGAAGAATGTCCAATAACCACAAAGAAATAGAATCGCGGAAATGAAAACGGAAGGTACCCAGGCTTTTGTTCGAACCGCCACTATGTCCCCTACAAATAAAATCAGAATAACAATAACCAAAGCCAACATCTGTGACATATGAGTTCCCTCACCTTCCAATTTAATAGTTTGAATATTCTTATAAAATAATAACACTGAATCATCTGAATTTAAAGATAATTTCATATTTTCAGGTATTTATACACAGATAATAGGAAATGTAAGTGTTTTAATTTCAATTTCACACACCAAACATTCTCAAATAATTAAGGGATTGGATATATCAAAATAATTTTTCTTTGGATACTTCTTTATCTCGAGTGACTAAAACATCTAACATAAACTAATCAAGACCTATTATTTCAAAAAGAAAAAGCCGTCAAAGGACAGCTCTGATTAATTAGTAATTAATATCCTGTTATTTTTCACTGTAAAACAGTTCTTGTTTCATTCGGATTCATCCTCTAGCAAGTTTTTCCTTTGTGTATACTCGAAAATGATGGTCCAGATCAATTAGTTCAACTTTTTTAGATAAAACTGTCTAAAAGTTTATAGGCAATTGTGTTTTTATTCACCCAGTTTTTCTTTTATTATGGTGTCTTCAAGAGACAGGATCGCTTCCTTTTCATCAGTTCCTTCAGCTATGATTTTAATTTGATCTCCATGGGCAATACCAAGTGACATAACCCCCATAATAGACTTTAAATTGACCTTTTTGCCATTGTATTCAAGGTTTACTTCCGAGTTAAATTTGCTAGCGTTTTGAACTAATGTTGTTGCTGGGCGGGCATGGATACCCGTTTTTTCAATTATGGTAAATGTTTTTTCTGTCATTTTTAAATCTCCTTTTATCTAATATTAATTAAAATCAAGCTAAACTATTTATATTATTTGTTAGGGTTATATGTGTGGTACACGAATTAATATCCTAGAATGTTATATAAGTTGAACTATGAATCGAGATGCTTTGAAAGGATGTTTTGTTAAGTAACGGAAAAGAGACTAGGATTCAAAAAGGGTACGAAATGATTCAGTTCATAGCATAGAAATTATGAGATTATGACGCAATAATAACCTTAATTTGGCTTCCAGCCATTACTGCCTCAAATCCTTCGCGCCATTCTTCTAAAGGAACAATTTTTGTAATCATTATGTCTGTATCAATCTTTTGTTCTTCTAGAAGTTGTAAAGCTATGTGCCATGAGCTAGGTTTTTGGGAACGTGTACCAAGATACTTTAATTCTCTCTGAACAATCGATTCTTGATCCAGCTGGTTCATTTTATTCGCAAAAATACCCACTTGTACAAATGTTCCTTTTTTCCTTACCAATGGCAAGCCTTGATTAAGCGCTGGCACTGCACCAGAGCATTCAAACGCTATATCAACTCCATAACCATCGGTATGTTTCATGATAACTTCTTCTAAACTCTCTTCTTGAACATCGACAATTACGTCTACACCAAATGATTTAGCTAATTCTAAGCGCTGCTTATCCTTTGTGATGCCTGCTAAAATGACAAACGCACCTTGTGCTTTCACAACTTGGCATTGGAGTAGACCAATTGGTCCTGGTCCAAAAATAAGAACTTTGTCGCCTTTATTAATAGTTGTTTTTTCTAAAGCCGCATGTACACAACAAGCTAACGGCTCAGTTAGGGCTGCTGCTTCAAGGCTTATATTCTCAGACAAAACGTGAACACTTTCTTCGCGAGAAACTACATATTCAGACATACTGCCATTTACTTGAGTTCCGATTCCTTTACGGGAAAAGCATAAATTATAATCTTTTTCTAAGCAGTATTCGCACAAGCCGCATGTTGTGAATGTGGTTTCGCTTGTAACCCTGTCCCCTACCTTAATATTTTTTACTGCGTCTCCAACTTCTACAACAACTCCGGAAAATTCATGCCCCAAAACAACGGGAGTTTTTGAATTTCTATATTCTCCGGTAAATGTATGAATGTCCGTACCGCAAATTCCAGTGTAAGCAACTTTAATTTTAACTAAATCCCCTATTCCTTTTGGTTCTGGAATTTCTACTAGCGACATATTGTCATAACCTGGTTCTGCTTTCACTACTGCTTTCATTGTACCTTCACTCCTCTCTTGCAAATATTTACGCCTTGCCATAAGATTGTTCACGGCTAATAATCCTGTTTGAAGACTATCTGGGTTCCTTGAGTCTTTATCTATAAGAGATTAATTCTTCCATTTTTTTAAAAGTAAATTTCATATGTTTTTTGATATATACCTATAGAAAATCCCCTTCTCGATTAGAAGATAAAGTTCTTTTTTATCTGTCTATTAGAAAGGAGATCTCAGAGAGGATGGAGCTTGCTTAAAATAGCATTTTCCATCCATTGTTGTTTAAGTTCTTTTTGGAGATATAAATAAACCGTTTTAAAGTCGCAATATATTTCTCGTCCCGGTCGTCAACGCTTACTTTATGGGCAATTGTGCGTGCTAGGTGAACAAAGCACGTTTTGTGCGTGAGAATTTTCAAAAACACAAAATTTCAATGTTACGCCTTCTAAGACACTCTTGTAAACAATTTCAATAATTTACAGTTCGAACATAACCTTTGTAAATACCTCTTTATTACTTATGATCCGTTCAAACATTTCTGGTCCCATCTCAAGGGGAACACGATGAGATATAAGAGGTTTTACTTGTAATTGTCCTGTATTCATACAGTGAATGGTTGCATGAAACTCCCTACCGGGGAACGGCGAGGATATGGCGTTCCATGACCCATAAACATGTAACTCTCGACGAACTATTCTTTCAAAATAGAAACGGTCAATCGGCACATCAGCATACGGAATACCCATAAAAACTACTTCTCCCCCTTTTTTTGGTAAGGCGAATATTTGAGCAGAAGTAATGGGAGATCCGGCAGATTCAACTGCCAAATCAACTCCATGCCCGTTAGTAAATGTCATGATTTGTTCAAATGTATTTCTATCTTTCGGATTTATTAATACATCGGCTCCAACTTGTTTAGCTAAGGTTAATTTCTCTTTTTCAATATCAATAGCATATACTCTTTCTGCACCAAAAATTTTTGCCCATTGGATTACAAGTAAACCAATTGTTCCACATCCATAAACAGCAACAGAGTATCCTGGCTGCATGTTTGTTTTAAAAAGTCCATGAAGCGCAACTGCAGATGGCTCGACAAAGGCAGCTTCTTCAAAAGAAACACTATCTGGGATACAAATAACATTTTCTCTTGGAACCTTCACGTATGTAGCAAATCCGCCGGGGACTTTTGCGCCTGTTACAAGTAATTCAGGACATGCTGCAAAGTAGCCTGAACGACAATACTCACACTTTCCACAATAAAGCGCAGGACATACAGCCACTCGAGCGCCCACATGCAAATCCGTTACATTATCGCTAAATTCAACTACCTCACCAGCATATTCGTGTCCCCAAATGTTACCGGGAGTCACAGGGCCCAATTTTTTATAACGTGAAATATCTGAACCACAGATACCTGCATTTCTTACTCTAATAATAACTTCATCGTTCTGTTCAATTGTTGGTAGAGGAGACTCTTCATATCTCAAATCCTGAATTCCATAGAAACATAATGATTCCATTTCCAATACCACCTCCGTACTTACTGCATCCCATAAAATTTAATTACAGCATCAGCTGCTTTTCTTAAAGCTTTCATGTGTTAAGCATCAAATCTCCGTCGACTTATATAAATCAAATTCTCTTTTTATTTTTGAGAGTGGAGTATACATCCTGTTAAAGTACTCATCATACAGTTTAAAATTTTCTTGTGATGGAAGATACCTATCAAATGAATTAACGTGTATCTGGTCAATAAAGTTTTGCTTTAATGCTGCTAACATGGCGCCGCCTTTTGAAACAGCTTCCTCTGTTTTATAAGAAAGTACTTCGCAGTTAAGAATATCTGCTTTTAACTGTAGCCATAATGGGTTTAATGTGGCCGGGCCAATAACTTTAATACTCTTGATATCTTGATCTGTTAGATCTATATATGCGTCTTTTAAATTTCTCAATTCGAAGCATAGGCCAGCAAAAATCGAGTATAAAATATCTCTCTTTTCTGTTTGGTCCTGTATTCCATATAAGATTCCTTTAGAATGAGAATCACGATGTGGGGGACCACTTCCTCTTAAATGTGGAATAAAAACCAGCAAATTTTCTATAAACTCCTTCGAGTTTTTCTGGTATTCTTTATATAATCCATCACTCATTTGAGTTAATTCATCAAGAGAGGATAAAAAATTTCTTGTAAACCAATTTATACTATAACCAGCTGTTGGCATTGATCCATAGAGACTGAACAAATTGTCTTTTACATATAAACCATTTGAAATAGCATTTTGCTGAAAGTCACTATTTAAAAATGAATCTTTTTTCAATAAAAGTAACCCTTCTGTTGTTCCAGTTGAGTTTAGCAGTTCCTTATCCACATCCAAATTAGTAATTATTGATCCTGCCATATGATCGTGACCAGCTATTGAAATAGTTGTATTAGGACTTAATCCAACCTCAATAGCCAGAGAATCTTTAAGAAAAGAAATAGCTGTACCAGACTCAACAATAGTAGGAAACGTTTGAACTTCCAGTTCAAAGTCTTCAATTAAATGTTTTGACCATTTTCGGGTAGACATATCTAGCAGTAACGTTCTGGATGCAAGGCTCACATCTGTCGCGTATATTCCAGATAGCTTAAAAGCAATAAAACCTGACAAGCATGTCCATTTTTTTAATTTTAGATATTGATCAGGAAAATGATCTCTAATCCAAAGTAGCTTGGTAAGACTATGATTACTGTGAGAGACTATCCCAGTAATCTTATATATTTCTTCCCTTCCAACAATATTGTTGACTAGTTCAGCTTCAGATTTAGAGCGAGGATCATACCATGTGATGGTGGGTTCTAAGATTTGATTATGTTCGTCTAATAAAACGATAGTTTGAGCTGCACTGGCTATCGAAATAGTTTTTATCTCTTTTGGGTTTTTAATTTTTTTTGAGAGAACGTAAAGCCCTTCCTTCACACCCTCCCAAATTTTATCCATTTCAAACTCTGATTCTTTTTCATTCCATTTAGTAGGAGTAGAAAAACGATACACTTCCACTAATTCGAAATTTGGTAATTGAAATAGACAAAGTTTTACGTTAGTTGTTCCAATATCAATTCCAATTACATACATCTTCAACCCCATCCTTTAGAAACATTATCTATTTAAAGTGCTAAATTTATTAATAACTACTTCTTTAACCTCAGATTGTGCTTCTAGCAATACGCTAATAAGGTTATATTCATTTGGGTTTTGTTCATACCGTTTACCGACAGACGCAATAAATCGTTTACGAAGATCACTCGCAAGATTTATTTTGCGTACATTGTAATTTTTTAATTGCTTTAATATATCATCAGGAATTCCAGAGCCTCCATGAATGACTAATGGAATCTCAACAGTATCTGCTATTTCACGAAGTAATTCCAGGTTAATTTTTGGTTGTTCATCTAAACCATGAATATTTCCTACGGATACAGCTAAAAGATCGATTCCTGTACGCTCTACAAATTCTCTTGCAAGGTTAGGATCTGTTTGTGCCGAATCATCACTCTCGTGATCATCTTCTTTGCCACTTAATTCTCCTAATTCAGCTTCTACCGAAACTCCTCGAGCATGACAATACTCTACAACTTCTCTAGTAAATTGAATATTTTCTTCATACGGTAATTTTGAAGCATCAATCATGACAGAGTTAAAACCAGCTTCTACGGCATTTTTTACATCCTCAAAGGTCATGCCATGATCTAAGTGTAAAGTTACAGGCACTTCTACTTTCTCCGCAGTAGATTTTACAATATTGGCAATGTAATCGTATCCAGACAGCTTAACGTTTGTAGGAGCAATTTGGACAATAACTGGAAGCCCTGCCTCTTCTGCTCCCCTGATAATAGACAGTGTCATTTCTAAATTGGTAGTATTAAAGGCTGGAGCAATAAGATTTTTCTCTTCTAATAATTGTAAGAACGATTTCATATTTACTAATGGCATACTAAATCTCTCCTTATAATTTAATCTACAATAACTACTTTCATAACTTCTTCATCAGGACTTGCGGCAAATGTAATCGCTTCGCCTACTTGATCAATGGCCATTTCATGTGTAATCATTTTTTCTGCATCTATTGTTCCATTTGATATGTTTAAAATAGCTTCCTCAAATTCATATGGGGATACACTGTAGGTACCGACTATTGATATTTCGTCCTTAAAGAATCTTCCTGCATCAATAGTCACTTCAGGATATTTTTCAAAGGGAGAAAAACAGATCACTCGTCCGCCGCGTCTTAGCAGTTGTACTGCTTCTGGTAACAGAGAGGAAACACCTGCAGCAATGATAACAATATCTACACCTTGATTATCAGTAACCTTATCAACAACATCCTTGAGACTATCATTTTTAATATTTACTGTGTAATCGATACCAAACTCTTTAGCTTTTGACAGCTTATACGAAGAAACGTCAGAAATAATTACATTACTTACATCCTTATGTTTTAGGAGTTGGCCATGAATCACCCCGATCGGTCCTGCCCCCATAATTAAAACATTATCTCCAGGACGTATTTCTGCAGCTTTTTGTCCATGAATACAACAAGCTACTGGTTCTGCTAAAGATGCGTGCTGGTAGCTCATACTGTCAGGAATTCCAAAAAGTAAATGGCGTACATGTTTTTCAGATAATCGGATATATTCTGCAAAGCCGCCAGGATCAATATTCGTTTCTCTAAATTCAGGACAAAGTGTATAATGCTGTCGTTGACAATAATGACAAGTGAAACAGGGAACATGGATAGCACCAACAACTCTGTCTCCAATTTTAAATTTCGTAACACCTTCCCCTACCTTAACAATCTCACCTGCATATTCATGCCCAAGAACAGTCCCTGGATTAACGGTTTTATGAATTGCTTTGTGAATATCCGTCCCGCATAATCCACAGGCTTTTAACTTCAAGAGTACTTCTCCGAAACCAATTTTTGGATCTTCAACTTCTTCTATTCGAAAATCATTAACATCGTGAAATGCAATAGCTCTCATTATTAGATCTCCTTTTTAAGAATAAGAGGAGAGGTACCTTACTAAAAGCATTGTCCCTTTAGTTAGCAAGTACCTCCTTGTCTTTAATAAACTAACTTCAGATAGTCTAAGAAACATCCTTCAATTTACCATTCTCATCAAAATCTTTTTTGGTTATTTTATATGCCGACCAAATAACAAGACCTACAACTGGAATGGCTCCAATAGCATAGATATTCCCTTGGGATAACATGACCATCCAATAGCGGAATGGATTACCGCCGTCTAAGAAGCTGTTCACCAATTCTGATGCCCCTTCTGGGAATTGGAAATTAATACTTTTTGCTACTTGCGTAACAAGTGGAGCCAGATAAGAAGCGATGTATAAGTTTGCGATAATAACTGGTATACCAATAATAATTGATCGTATAATATTACCTCCGCAAGCAAGAACAATCATTGCCATTGGCACAGTTAAAGTTGATAAATCACCTAGTGGAATAATCTTATTTCCTGGAAGAATAACAGCTAGCAATATTGTAATTGGTGTCATCAATAAGGCTGTTGAAATAACTGCCGGATTACCAATCGCAACTGCAATATCAAGTCCGATGGTAATATCATCCCGATCAGGGAATCTCTTTTTGAGCAAGGCACGAATTGCATCAGACAGTGGGATTAAACCCTCCATAAGGATACGAACCATACGAGGCATAATAAGCATAACTGCTCCCAAGTTCATTCCTAATTTCAATACTCCATCCGCATCGTATCCTGCGAGAATTCCAATAATAATTCCCAAAATCAGACCGATCATCATCGGTTCACCAAATACTCCGAAGCGTTTTTGAATTGAATCTGGATCAGCTTTTAAGTTCCTTACCCCAGGTATGGAACCAATAATTTTATTTCCTAATACTCCAACTGGAAAAAATATGACTGCCGATAATGTGGGAAGGGAAATACCAGGCAAATTAAATCGTTTCTGTATATATGGAGCAGACCAATCAGCCATTTTAAGAATTGTGACTGTAGCTATGGCGGCAGCAAGCAATCCTAAGAAAAAGTTACCTGTTGCACTATAAACTAGCGCCCCTGCAAAGGCAAAATGCCAGTAGTTCCATAAATCAATATCGACAGTTTTTGTCCAACGAAGCATTATCATGGAAATGTTTAGTAAAACAACCATAGGAATTACAAACGGTGCGATTGGTGATGCAAAAGCAATTGCAGCAAGTGGCGGCCATCCAGTGTCGACCACTGGTAAATCAATTCCTGTTCTATCCACCATAGCTTGAGCTGCAGGTCCAACGCTCTCAATCAGTAGATTGAATATTAGGAAAATTCCAACAAAACCCATACCTATAATTACAGAGGATCTTAAAGCCTTCGCTGGTTTAACTCGAAAACAGATCGCTAGTATAAATACAACAATTGGCAACATAACCGTAGGTCCAAAACTAAGAATGTACTGGAATGCTTCTAATATCTGTTGTCCCATTTAGTTCACCCCTTCAACAGTTTAATAATTTTATCAAGCAGCTCTTCTTCTCCAACCCCTGTAATAATAGGTAATGCGTTGACAAGAGGTGTATTTAATTTTGTTTCTACTTGTGAAGTTACTACAATTAAATCAGCTGAGTTATCTAGTGAAGGTAATTCCCCTATGATTGCCTGTTGATACACAACATCAATCCCATGGCCTTTACAATGCTCTACTACCTTCTCTGCTACTACCGTTGAAGTTGCAATCCCACTCGAACACGCAAATACAATATTTTTTTTCATTTTGAAATCCCCCAATTATTATTTATTGATCAGCAAATCTGTTGTCCGATTTAGTTCACCCCTTTAACAATGTAATAATTTTATCGAGCAATTCTTCTTCCCCAACGCCTGTAATAATAGGTAATGCGTTGACAAGAGGTGTATTTAATTTTGTTTCTACTTGTGAAGTTACTACAATTAAATCAGCTGAGTTATCTAGTGAAGGTAATTCCCCTATGATTGCCTGTTGATACACGACTTCAATCCCATGGTCTTTACAATGTTCTACTACTTTCTCTGCTACTACCGTTGAAGTTGCAATCCCACTCGAACACGCAAATACAACATTTTTTTTCATTTTGAATTCCTCCTGATTTATAATTTTACTCTGCAGTCAATTTCTCTTCTAGATAACTATAAAGATGGGTCTTAGACATACTCGAAATTTCACCTAGAGACCCTTCTTCTTTAATTAACTCAAAAATTTGTTTTAGAATATTTAAATGCTTTGTACTTTTCGACAAACCTAGTAGAAAAATGACTTTCACATTAATACTATTGTTTTTATCCACCATATCTTGAAATAATATTGGTTTATCCAAAACAGCTACAGCAATAGAATCTTGCTTAACATGTTGGGGTTCAGTGTGGGGAATGGCAATTCCCATGTCATAGGTTTCCAAGCCCGTTGGAAAATTTTTTTCTCTTTTTATCAAGCTTTCATAGAAACTATCATGGATAAACCCTTGATCTAAAAGTGAGTCTGCCAGTATCCTTAATGCCTCCTCTTTATTGGATACTTCTAAATCAGTGAAAATAGATTCTTCTGAGATAATAATTTTGGACATTTTCTCGCTCCTTTCGCTTTTTTCATTTAGAAAACTTCTCAATAACCGAGAATATTTCTTTCTTTGTTTCTGCATCTTTTATTTTTTGTATATCTTTTTGGCTCTCTGCCATTCTTCTAAGCTGTAATATAGGGCGAATATGTTGTTCCTTATCCACTGCAGCAATAACGCAAATAAGCTTTACAAAATTCCCACCTTCAAATTCCACTGGTTCATTCAACTTTAAAAAGCTCATGCCTACTTGATAAACATCGTTTTCTGGTCTGGAATGGGGAATGGCAATATTTTTTGCTAACATAATGTATGTACTATCGTTTTGATATTGTTCGATCATTGCCTCCACATAGTTATGACCAATACAATTGTTTTTTAACAAAGGTTCTGAAGCAAACCATAAAGCTTCTTTCCAATCTTTCACCTTATCTCGGATGTTGATTGTTTCATAATATACTAGGTCCTTAAGCGTTAATTTTGAATTTGTTTCAACATTCGTAGCACTTACAAAACTATTTTTATTAAAAAAACTACTTAAGCCTTTCAATAACCCACTGGAATCTTTGACCTCAGCATATTTACTAATGACTTGTATAAGTTCGTTTAAATCAACATTGTTAGGTACAAGCCCATATTTTTCATTAAGTATAGTTTTCCTAATCTCGTTTTGCTCTCTCTCATTTATTAAAGATGGAACAATATACTGTTTAATATCAGTAGGTAATCTTTGTGTAGTAAATAAGACATCAATTTTTCCCTTATAATTAGAAAACTCTCTGTGGGACATAGACTCAAGGAACATAAACTCAGGAAATAGGGATTTTAAATTCACTTGCAGTAATTTTGATACTGATACACCATTAGGACAGACAACAGCTGCAATTTTCTTGTGGTTTAGTTGAACACCATGTTGAGTCAACCATCCACCAACAATCATGGTTAAAAAGGTACTTTCACTCTCAGGGATGGGACAGCCCATTAAGGATTCGATAGGACTAGCAGATACCTTGACAATCTCATGTAGATCCTCTAATTTCTCATCGAACTTAATAAACATTGACGTCATCAAACCTAAATTATATTTGATTCTATAATAGGCCGGCTTTACATGAAGGAATAACTTATCTATCAATTCCTGTTTGTTTGGAATATCAATAGCACTAATATTTTCAATAATTTTAACCATCTCAAATAGTGAGCTCTTTAAGTCTGACAACTTATTATCATTCAGAACTTGAGATGAAGATATATTCATAGTTAAAAGCTGCAAAGTAAGAAAAAGTAATTCCTTAGGTGGTATAACCTCAAGTTCAGAGAAAACTTTTGTTACGGCATGATATTCTTTAGTTTCTTTAAGATCAGAGAAATCAATATTAAAATTAGGCTCAAGGATTTTCCCTTGTTTCACTCTATTTATCCAAACAGCAATAATATAAGGTAGTGTCACTAACCTCTCGTCCGTAAATTTTATACTTAAGTGAACTTCAATCTGCTCAAGTTTTTTACGAAGAGTTTCCACCTCTCTATCCTTAAAAGAGGAATACTGTAGTAGAACCTTTTCCCCTTTATAGAATGAGACTATCGACTGGATGACCGTAATTAGTAATCGTCGTTTATCAAACTCTTTACCTTGAATTCTGTAACCGCTTTGGCGTGAGTAAATAATTTTAAGCTGATATTTTTCCAACTCGTATTGAGCTGCCTTTATTGTCCTTAATACAGTATTCTTACCAACTCCAAGCGCTGAGACCAAATGAATTAATGACAATTCCTCGTCTCTACTAAGTAGCATGAGAAGAATAACAGCAATACGCTCATTCTCAGAAAAAATATATATCTCCACATCATTATCATCATTATCAATTGGGAGTATATGCTTTAATGACGAAGAAACAATGAAATTTCCAGTTTTCGTTCTTTCAATTTTTGTTTGGTCTAAACTGCTTAACCAATTATTGATCTTTTCAAAGCTATAATTAATCTGACGCCGATTAATTCCAAGTTTGCTCTCTAAAACCGATAATGTTGTGTTTTGATTATTTAAAATTTCTTGTAATAATTTCATGCTTCTTTCATCAATCACTTAATACTCACCTCCTCCTTGACTTTATTGTAAGCGTTAGCATCATTGTCGGTATACACTATTTCATCCCCTCTTTTTGTATGTGCATTGATTCACATAAAAATGTTGTTTTAATATTAAATTATTTTAAAAAACTTTACGTCAAGTAAAACTATTACAGGTTTTGTATTGCGGAAGAATTTTCACGTCACAATCAGAATGAGTTGGTTATTTGGCGCAAGCTAGTAAGATCCCTGAAAGATGATTAATACTATTATCGAACCGACTATCCAATACTTCTGCTTATCGTTTTTCATCATTTCTTCTGCCTTACATTCACAGTCGGTTAATACAGTCTTTGGTATCATCTTTAATGCAATAATTGTCCCTAATTGAACAAGAAATAGTAACCAAGAACGGGTATAAAATCGGGTATTAGGGTCGATCGGACTGAATGCATAAGCTACAACACAAGCCGTAAATACTTTTGCTTACCAAGGCACCCGTTCAGTTTTACAAGCAAAGTAAAGGATAAAAAATCTGTCGTTTTGAATTTCTCGTCCAGTCTTAATATTCTCTATCATATTATCTCCTAATAATACCTAATAATAGTTAAGCTTTTATTCCTATTATAACAAAATAGGATTTACAAAAGATTGTTATTCCACTTACCTAATTATTAAACTAATCACGATTCCTCTATAATTCATAGGATTTTCATAGCGATATCATTATCCATTATCTATGTAAGTTCAGCATTACTCCTCAAGGATAGGGATTTATCGAATAGCAGTCTTTACCTTTGCCCTAGCATTGCAAGTACTTCCAATCATTAATGTTTGTATTCAAAAAAAGGCATGCTCCCTTTTTCGGGAATCATGCCTTATGCAATGTTGTAGCAGCCTAGGCGTTTCTAGCAACATTCTCACTTAAATGATAGGTTTGACTGTGTATAGTATACTTTTTGATTTTTTCCATGCTTGGTTCATAGCCGATTCCAGGCAATTCTGGAACACTGATCATTCCGTTTTCCACTGTAACTTCGGGGTCAGTGATATCTTCTGCCCAATAGAGGGAGGAAGCTGCGGTGTCACCGGGAAGAGTGAAGTTCGGCAGTGAAGTGATTGCAATATTATGAGCTCTTCCAATGCCTGATTCCAGCATACCTCCACACCATAGCGGAATGCCATTTTCTAGGCATAAATCATGGATTTTCTTAGATTCAGTCAAACCTCCGACACGGCCAATCTTGATATTAATAATTTTACAGCTGCCCAATTTAATAGCTTTCCTGGCATCCTCTAATGAGTGTATGCTTTCATCCAGGCAAATAGGTGTTTTTAACCTTGACTGTAAATCTGCATGGTCAATGATATCATTATAGGCAAGCGGCTGCTCAATCATCATTAAATTAAAATCATCCAAGGCGGATAACCGGTCTATATCTTTTAAGGTATAAGCTGAATTTGCATCGGCCATGAGCGGGATTTCAGGATATACTTTTCGTACCTTGTTTATTAATTCAACATCCCAGCCCGGTTTGATTTTTAGTTTAAAACGTTTATAGCCTTCACCGAGACGAGCTTCAATTATATCCAGGGTCGAATCGATCGAATCCTTTATTCCGATGCTTACCCCCACTTCAATTTTCTTTTTTGTTCCACCTAACACATTTGAAAGAGAAGCACCTTGCTTTTTAGCATACAAATCCCAAATGGCACCCTCTAAAGCGGCCTTTGCCATATAATTTCCGCGAATATGGGTGAAATATTTTTCGGAAATTTCATCAGGATGCTTGATTTCATTTTTTAGGATTATTGGAATTAGATAGTCTTCCAGTATATGCCAATTTGTTTTTAAGGTCTCTTCATTATACAGGGGGTCGAGCATCGCAACCGATTCAGCCCAACCGGAAATGCCATCATCGCTTATGGCTTCCACAAGGATAAAATCCCTATCGTATTCCGTCCCAAAGCTAGTTGTAAAAGGTTCAAGCAAGTCTAGCTTAAGATGCCTTAGAATAACTTGTTTAATTTTCACTTAGAAATTCTCCTTCTGTGATAAAACTGTTAATGGACACAGTCTTACAAATTTTTTATTAATAGCTTACACAGCCTGAAATTACTAAACACTATATATATTCTTCTAGTTCATTTCCTTGATAGCACATAAAACTGAACGGGAATTTCCGTCATGGAATTCTTCATAAAACCTGTTACCTGCCATCCTTGCTGAAATAATCCGGTAAAAATGTCCCTGGTTTTCATCCGCCATTCTTTGGCCGCTTGAATATTTGTGACTCTTATTGTTCGGAAGTCCTTTGGAAGGGCCACAAAAGCTGTTTCACATTCTTGTTCAGGCAGCGGACGAGTGAAAGTTGGAACAGGTAATCCCTTTTCAATGGTATCCCATTGAATAAGCGAGTTTTCCATCACAAAGTCCAGCGGCATTCCCCCTCCGCTAGAATCCGTTGTCTCTTTTTTATCAATATGCCATTCGACAAGAAAGCGGTCAGAAGGAATTCCGCTGTTTAAAAGATCTTCCATTTCACCATAGCAGTTTGCTATATATGTGGAGCATACCCCACCGAGCTTGGCTATATTTAAATACCCATTAACACTTTCCAAAGGATCGTATGTCCAGGTAATAAGGGAATAGCCAAGCTTTAGCGCTTCCTCACGTTGTGCTAACTTTAACTTCTCGCCTATACCTTTGTTGCGAAATTGCTCATCTATGCCTAGTATATGTGAACAAAGATAGGCTGATTGCCCATTGAATCCCGGAAAGCTGTATTGAAATCCAATCAGCTTTCCTTCGCAATAAGCTCCTATAACCAAACCGCCGTTTTTCACGGCTGTTAAGGTTTGGTGTGTGGGGATTGAGTCGGTTTCTCCCCAAATGCTGGACTCTAGCTTTCTTACGTCCTCCAGCTCTTCAATTCCATGAATGGAACGAATTACAATTTCCTGTGATTTCGTCATGGTCAACCTCCTTGGTATAGCACAAGTGTCCTTATTGACAACATAAGATGACAAGGCAGTCCACAGCTGACGGCATGTCGTTACGGGGCACTGGGCTATCATGTAAATGGTCTTTCTTAATAATACTTTCCTGCTTTTTTACAAAAGAGGTTATTCCACTTTACTGAAATCGGCCTCTTGCAATGGAGTCATTTTTGTTCTCTTTACGATTTTATAACCTAGAAAAGCCAGGAAAAATAAAGGAAGCCCGATATAGGAAATTAAAATTCCATACCAATCAATCTCAGGACCGAAAAATGCAGAGTAATTTTGTCCCAGGATTGCCGTAACACATAAAAGTGTGGCTAATACCGGACCGAATGGATACCATTTTGATACATAAGGCAAATCTTTCAAATCTCTACCTTGTGCAATATATGCCTTCCGGAAACGATAATGTGTAATCGAAATTCCTAACCAGGATAAAAAACCGGATAATCCTGCAGCATTCAATAACCAAGTATAAATCGTGCCTTCACCGAAAAGAGAGGTCAGGAAAGCTGCCATCCCAACGATGGTAGAAAAGTACACAGCGTTCACTGGAATGCCGCCTGAATTCACTTTTTTTAGAAACGAAGGGGCTTTGCCTTCTTTCGCCAGCACCCAAAGCACGCGAGAAGCTCCGTACATGGCCGAATTGCCTGCAGAAAGAACGGAAGTAAGAATGACCACATTCATAACGGAGGCAGCGATGGCAAGCCCAGCGTTTTGAAAAACTAGAGTGAAGGGACTTACCGCAATATCTTCAATATCCGAGCTTAACAAACGCGGATCATTATAGCTTATTAAAAATCCAATCACAATTATCGCCAATACATAAAACAAGAGCAGTCTCCAGAAGATTTGCTTAATGGCTTTTGGTATATTTTTTCTTGGGTTTTCACTCTCGCCGGCCGCAATTCCTACTAACTCGGTACCTTGAAAGGCAAATCCTACCACCATAAAGACACTTATAATAGATAAAAAGCCTCCTTTAAACGGTGCCTCCCCTTTGGTGATATTTTCAAAACCTACGGCATCCCCTCCCATGATCCCAACAATCATTAATAAACCTACTGCAATAAAAATGATAATCGTCAAAACCTTTATAATGGCAAACCAGAATTCTGATTCTCCATATCCTTTTACCGATAAAATATTAAGGCCAAATATGAGTGCAAGAAATAATGCGCTCCAAATGATGCCTGGAACAGAAGGCAGCCAATATTTCATTATCAGGGAGGAAGCTGCTAATTCCAGCGCGACTACGATTGCATTGTTATACCAATAGTTCCATCCGACCGCAAATCCTAATGCAGGATCGACAAACCTTGATGTATAGGTACTAAAAGAGCCTGTAATAGGAATAAGGGCAGCCATTTCGGCTAAGCTTGTCATCAAAAAGTAAACCATGATCCCGGCAATTATATAAGCAGCCACAGCTCCTCCAGGACCCGCAGTATGAATAATGGAACCGCTTGCTAAAAATAGCCCCGTTCCAATGGTGCCGCCGATTGCAATCATCGATAGATGCCTTGGTTTGAGTTTTCGCTCCAGTTGTTTTTCATCAGCAGCTGTTTGGTCCCCGGTTTGTGATGTTTGTGCCGTATTTTCCATAAAACACCCCTTCATTAATTTTTTATGTGAAAAATTTTACTCTTCTGCCGCCATCATGACTGTGTTAATTAAAATTTTCGTTCCATAAATAAGTGCTTGTAAATTAAACTTCATATCCGGATGGTGCAGACCAGGCGTTAGATCGCAGCCTAACCCTATCATGGTTGCAGTTATATCAGGATTTTCGGCTGTATAAAAATGAAAATCCTCTCCTCCTTGAGAAACACAGACTGAAACGACATTTTCCATCCCAAGGATATCTGCAATTGCGGCCTCAGCCAGCTTTATCGCCTTTTCATGCAAGGTCGCAGCTGGGACAAATTCTTCCGCAGACCAGGAGATCGATGTTTCAGTTTGTTCCATTGTCTGTTCAAAAGCTACCTTTGTTAAGCGATTTAGTTCATTCATTACATCATTTGACTGCGCTCTGGCATCAATAGCAAAGACAGCTGTTTCCGGGATAACGTTTGATGCTTTATTGTTTGTTTCAAATTGAGTCATTTTGATGGAATAAGGAATTTCGGTTTCCAGATTAATCTGCTGTAATTTTTGGACAAGCAAAGCTGCTGCTTCAATTACATTTATTCCATCTTGCGGACGGGATGCATGAGCCTGAAGGCCTTTGATTGTACCCCTTATTGTTTCGGCTGAACCATGGACAATGACGGGGGAAGCCTTCATATAAGGAACCTCCGTACTGGGTCTTACATGTACCCCGAATAAATATGTAACATTCTCCAACGCGCCATCATTGATCATTTGAAGAGCGCCTTCCCCTGTTTCTTCTGCAGGCTGAAATATAAATCGGAGAGTGTGTTTAGGCCGGATTCCGCTGGAGGCAATGGCCAACGCTGTATATAAAACCATTGTGCTATGTGCGTCGTGTCCACATGAATGATTGGCCTTAACAACTCCATCTACTTCCTGAACAAGCGCATCCATATCAGCCCTTAATGCCACAACCTTTTTTGAAATGCCTGGAACCTCGGCAATAATTCCATAATGGCCCTGAAATGTTTTTACGGTGATGCCCGCTTCCCTAAGACATTTTAAAATATAGCAAGACGTTCTTTCTTCCTGCCAGCTTGGCTCTGCCAAAGAATGCAAATCATGGTAGGACTTCATCAATGTTTCTTGATGGTGATCAATATATTGAATCGGGTCCATAATGATGCCCCTCCTCCTTTACATGAATTTTAACTTTATTAAAAACTCATTCATTAAACACCTCATAACTTGAATATAGTCTTTCTAATTTTTGCTGATGGGTATATATCCGTTTTGCGTCTTTTTGATGGATGCCAGCAATGACTAAGTCCAACAAGCTAATAACGGAAGCGATTGAATTGGTTCCGGTTTCTGCGTTTTCTTCAGTTGTCAGTGAAATATCAGAGATGCGTCCGACTGGTGACAGAAGGCGGTCTGTAACTGAAATTAAACAAACTCCTTGTTCTTTGGCACACTCAGCAACTTTTAATGTTTCATTTGCATATCTTGGAAAGGAAAAAACAACTAATGCAGACTTATTTGTGAGATTACAAAACTTTTCATAGAAGTCTCCTGTAGGTGAACATAAACTTACATTTTCCCTTAATGAACTTAGCGTATAGGAGAACCAATAGGCGGCGGCATGGGAAATTCGATGCCCTGCAATCAATATTTGGTCAGCCTGGATCAGAACATCGACTGCTTTCCATATGTCCTGAACGTTCGTATGATCTAATAGATGTCTTAAAATATGAACTTCGTTTTCTATCACTTTTGTAAAGGGATCTTGCTTGTCATCAATGCGGAGAATGGAATCAGTATTGGATAAGTCTATTTGATTTTGGTGCAGCAGCTGTTTTTGAATCCTCGACTGCATTTTACTAAACCCTTCAAATCCCAATGAATAGGAAAACCGAATGACCGTTGTTTCACTAACCTCTGCTTCCCGACCAATTTGAAATGCCGTTTTAAAGGCGGCTTCATCCAAATTTTCAATCAGATAAGCGGCAACTTTTTTTTGACCTGCCGATAGATGATCAAATTTTTCTTTTACTAATAATTTAAATGGAAGATGTTCCACCATATCACTCCTTTCTGATGAATTAAATACTTCTTTTTGAAATTATGATGAAGGTAATACTTCTCTTTTTTTATACACTATCACAATTTAATTAGAAAAAGAAGAAGTTTTTGATTTTTTTGATAATTATTAACTTCAAACTTCCCTATGTTTTTTATAAAATAACATGCCCGTTGATTTCTGAAATCCGCTCCCTTTCCGCCGACTGCCCCTGCCAAGACTCCTTGACGCAAGCGCTTGTGGGGTCTAGACTAGCCAGTTTTTCGGCAGGAGTATCGCAAATTTCTTTAATCTATTATTTATTACAGTAAAAAAACTTGAAGGATCATCCAGTCTTAAAATAATTCGGGATGAGACTATCCATCATTTTTGTCTTAATGGTCGTTCCCGGTGATTTCTGAAATCCGCTCCCTTTCGCCGACTGCCTGCCAAGACTCCTTGACGCAAGCGCTTGTGGGATCTAGGCTAGCCAGTTTTTCGACAGGAGTGTCGTAAATTTCTTCCATCCAATGAGGATTACACCTGAAAAACTTAAAGTATAAACTAGACTAAAGCTTGGTTCCGAATAGAGCAGCCTACAGTTTTTTCTTTTAAAACACAAAGTTGATTGGAGCGGGTGTACGTGACTCCTGCGGGAAAAGCGTGGCATGGGAGACCCCGCAGGCGCGCCGAGGAGGCTCCCGCCCGCCCGCGGAAAGCGAGTGCCTGAAGTGAAAATCAACGTTCCCATTTATAAACACACAAAAAAAGACTGTCGGCAAACAAAAATTTTCTAGTTTGTAGACAAAAGTATTCTATCTAAATAAAACAAAGTTGATTCGAACGGAAGGTGCGAGACTCCTGCGGGACAAACGTGTCTAGGGGAGACCCCGCAGGCGGAAGCCAAGGAGGCTCCCCAGACCGCCCGCGGAAAGCGAGTACCTGGAGTGGATATCAAATCCACCACCAAATTACATTTCTTGGTTGGGGATGTGACCATTCCCGAACCACTTTTTTAGACAAAAGGGTTTCATCAGAATTTTTATACAAGTTGATTGGAACGGAAGGTGCGAGACTCCTGCGGGAAAAACGTGTCTAGGGGAGACCCCGCAGGCGGAAGCCGAGGAGGCTCCCCAGACCGCCCGCGGAAAGCGAGTGCCTGAAGTGGAAATCAACCAACTCATAATTTTTCTTGGTTCGGGTCTCTAATTACTTTATTTGTAACAACAACTTCATTGACACCAAGATATATGTTAGAATATTCTGTAGTTTCAACTTATTCAAGGGGGGTATTTAATGGGGGAACCATCTAAAGGAAACGAGCTTTTACAAGTTATTACGGAGGGGAAACAACCTCCGAATTGTGATCTAACGTTACAGATTGAAGCAAATTATGCCCAGGATGGAATTGCGAGAGGTGTATGGAAAGTAGATGAAAAGTTTATTAACGGAATTGGTGTAGCAATGGGCGGTTTTGTCACTTCTGCAGCAGATATTATGATGGCTTATGCGATATCATCTAAATTAAGCATCGGACAATCCTTCGCATCCATTGATTTACATACTACCTTTCATCGGCCAGTAAGATTAGGAGACGTACAAGTTGAAGCAAAAGTAGACCGAATCGGAAAAAAAACAGCTTATGTACTTGCAGATTTATTTCAAAATGATAAAAAGGTGGCTAGCGTTGTGTCATCAGTTATGATCCTTTAAACCATAAAAAAAGCATGTTGCACAAAAAAGCCCTTTCGTAACATGCTTCTTTCATTTAGACCATTCGATAAAATCAAGATAGCACAAGATTCACCGCTTCGCCTAATCACCTCATTGTAAATCAATTTTATATTTTCTTTGGATAGACATCTCATCAAACAAGCCATCGCAGCACGGGGCTTTTGAGATCCATGGTGAATAGACCGTAATCAATGACGACCATTTCATCATTCTCGTTATATCCGACATTATCTAAACGCAAATCTATTGGGATCATACCGTGCCTCAGGAATTTTAATTCCAACTTGAACAGTTTCGTATATTCCTTGATTGCAAACGGCACTTTCGTGTCCACCTTCTTCATGATTATCCAGCCCGTCCCATACTCCTTAACTGGACATAAATACTTTTTGACTTCCTCATTACAGTTATTATATATATAGGCTTCATTTGCATTGCTTATTAGTCCTACTTGTGACAATGCAATTTTTAAAATATAGCCATTATTTAAATCATAGACGACCCGGTTAAAACCATGCCCGATTATTTTATACTTGAACTTGAGCGTTTTTCTGGCGGTGGATACTAATTGTCCAGCGGTTATATATATTTGGAATATCCCTATTTGAGATATCCAGGACTCAATGGCTTTCATCTCTTGCATGGACAGCATTGCACTTTTATTTGGCTGATGTAACCTTTCCTTACCATTGTTAATTGGCCACAACATATCCTAAACGTCTCCTTTTTTTAAAATTTGTTACTGCAGAGGTCTCCAAGGATGAGAAAACTATAAAAGAATAAAAGCATGTTCTCAGTTTTTCAAGATTTCCCCTTCGTTATAAATATGATATGAATCTTTTATAAAACGGCTTGTACTGTAGCTGAGAAATCATTATCATGGACAGGGAACTTCGAATCATTTGGATGAACATGTTCTAGGCACTCCCCTTTCCTTCTTTTGCAAAAAAATGGTATATTATTCTTTGACATCATGGTTTAAGACAAGGAGTGATGAAGTATTCGTAAAAGTTGGATCATTTCAGCAATGGTTGGATTATTGCTTATTTGTTTAAGTGTGATTGCCTTAAATTATTTCAAGAGCGATAAAACTGAAAAAGGGGAAAATGCGGAAGCCAAGGAATCCAAAATTCCTGAGGTTGAGGAATATGGCGGGATCCATCTTGAAAAAGTCGGGGATAAGGTTCGCCAAAAAAATTGGGGAACCTTCAGATTACTAGAAACGAAGTCTATTAATGAGGCTTTTGAATTGGCACCGATGGTCATCACAGTCAAGGATATCCGCAGGATTCAATTATCTTCACTCACAGATAAAGTAAAAGAGGAACTCAAGTCCTATACGGGATTGAGTTTTGAAGAGGCCTATTCGATATATTATAAAGAGAATTTATCCATGGAGGAAATCGATCAACAGGCGGCGTTGTCTAAAACGGATATCGTTGAAGAGGTTTCTTATCTAGAGATAACTTATTCTGTTGAAAATAAAGATTCGAAGGAACTTCAGTTCTTCAGCATGGAAAATGTTACTTTCAATGATGATCTTACATATGATGTGCCTTCTAAAAATTTCATCCATTCCGGGGATACTTTTATGGGGACAAAAAAAGTAAGTCGATCCGATTACCAACCAGGAGAATTGAGAAAAGGCACAATTGGTTTATTGGTTGATCCAGAGGCAAAATTAGATCGGCTCGATTCCTTTTCATTCACTACCGATGATATAGCGGATGGTAAGTCTCATGAATTATTGGTGGATGGGACTTCATTTGAAATTCCCCTAAAAGGAAAGTAGATTTTTAGTCTATAAACCCTAAACAAGGGGAACCTTGAATAAAGGTTCCCCTTGTTTAGGGTTTCATCTGAGCTCCCTTACGATAACTGATATGCTTATCTCCCTCCGGCAGTAGGGCTCTGTGCTTCCTCCATTAATATTCTGCGCAAGATTTTACCGACAGCTGATTTTGGCAATTGCTCCCTGAACTCAAAACTTCGCGGCACTTTATATCTGGCCAATCGCTGCATGCAAAACTCCCTTATTTCCTGCTCCGAGACTGACTTGCCTTTCTTTAAAACTATGGCCGCTTTTATCGTTTCCCCACGGTATGAATCCGGTACTCCATACACACAAGTCTCTTTTACGGCTGGATGCTGATAAATAATATCCTCGACTTCAATTGGATAAACATTATAACCGCTTGCAATGATCATATCTTTCTTTCTGCCTACGATATAAAAATATCCCTCTTCATCCATCGTCGCGATATCCCCAGTGTAAAGCCATCCATCCCGCAAAGCTGTTGCCGTTTCCTCTGGATTTTCCCAATATCCCTTCATTACTTGCGGACCTTTAATGATCAGTTCGCCTCTTTCTCCTGCTGGCAATTCATCAACGCCTGTTTTCAAATCGACGATTTTAGCATCGGTATTTGGGTATGGAATTCCGATACTTCCTTGTTTTTTCTGTCCTATGACTGGATTACGGTGTGTAGTGGGGGAAGTTTCCGACATCCCAAATCCTTCTAATATTGTAACCCGTAATTTTTTTTCGAACTGTTGAGTGATTTCTATCGGAAGCGGCGCAGAACCACAGCTGCAGTACTTAAAGCAGCATAAATCGTCCGCCGTCAAATCCGGGTGATTCAATAAAGCAATATACATGGTCGGGACACCAGGAAAAATGGTTGGCCGATGTGTTCGAATCAAATCTACCACCTTATCTATTTCAAATTTCTCTAATGTGATATAAGTTGATCCGGCATATATGGCACTATTCAATCGTCCATTACCAAAGACATGGAATAATGGGGTCAATCCAAGCATCCGTTCGCCAGGACTTTGGAGTTGAAGGGCATTAGCCGTGAAAGCAAAATCTTGAAATACATTCGAGATCAAATTAAAATGCGTGAGCATGACCCCTTTTGATTTCCCTGTAGTTCCCCCTGTATATTGAAGAACAGCCACAGCTTCCTTTGGATCGATGTCCAGAACAGGAAGTTCCTTATCTTTCCTTGATAAATCCGTTCCAGTTTCCATTAATTGCTCGGCAGATATGAACGTTAACCTTTCAGAAAAACTTGTTAGCGCTAATATTTCCCGTTGTATCTCCCGCCCAATGAACCAATTTGCTCCGGAATCCCGTAATATATAGTCCAATTCACTCGACTTATACAGTGGGTTCACTTGAACGACCATACCTCCCAAACGATGGGTGGCATAATAGGCAATGATATATTCTAGACAATTTGGCAGCATGATTGCTATACGATCGTCTTTTTGAAATCCACGGTTGTCTAAATTCACAGCAAAACGATCTGCGGCATCCTTTAATTCCATATATGTCATTTCCCGATCCCCATCTATTACGGCCTTGCAGGTTGGGTAAAGTCGGGCTGAACGTTCAAGGAGTCCATATAAGGACAATACTGGAATGTCAATTTCTGCTGGGGTTTCTTTCGGATAAAATCGATGCCAAGCTCTAGTCAATTTTTTCACACCTCATTTTTCACTATTAAAATGGAGCATACTCACTTGTCAGCCAATTTGATCACCCTTACCTCATTTATCGCGAATGATTTTAAAAATTCCTGTGCCCTTAGCAATGATGTTGCCTTCAGCATCTTTTATTTCTCCTTCAGTAAAGGCAATTTTGTATCCTTTTTGCAGGACTTTTGCTTCCGCAAATAGTTCCCCGCTTGATATGCTGGCTAAATAATGTACTGTTAAACTTGTCGTAACGACTTTAGATTTGGTGACGGAACGAGTCACCATTCCTAGGATGGTATCCAGCATGGTGGCATGAATGCCTCCGTGCAGTGTTCCATTGACATTAAGTAAATGTTCTTCAATGTTTAGCTTTATTGTTACATTCCCTTCTTCAAACCGGATGATTTCAAACCCAATATGTGAAAAGAATGCACTACTTTCGAATTGATTCCGAATATCCTCCACTTCAACAGGCAATCTTCCTCCCCCTCACTTATGCAATTCAACTTATATACGGAAAGGAGCAGAAACGTATGGGGTTTCCGCTCCTTTATCGTTGGACTATATCGTTTCAATCATGATCGCCATTCCCTGGCCGCCGCCTACACAAAGTGTAGCAACTCCATATTTTTCTTTTCTGCGAATCAGTTCATATATTAGTGTTGTCACGATCCTTGCGCCCGTTGAACCGACTGGGTGCCCAAGTGCAATGGCGCCTCCGTTTACATTCACCTTGTTTTCATCTAACGATAAATCCCTGATTACTGCCAATGCCTGTGAAGCGAACGCTTCATTTAATTCGAAAAGCCCAATTTCTTCTACTTTTTTCCCGGTGCGCTCCATAAGTTTTCCAACGGCTGGTACTGGACCAATTCCCATCACTTCAGGAGAAACTCCGGCAGTCGCCCAATCGACGATCTTTGCGATTGGCTGTACTTGCAACCGTTCCGCTTCACTGGCCTTCATTAACACCAATGCAGCTGCCCCGTCATTTCGGCCACAAGCATTCCCTGCAGTGACGGTTCCGTTTTCCCTGAATGCCGGTTTTAAGCTTGCAAGCTTTTCCATTGTGGTATCCGGGCGTGGATATTCATCCGTTTCAACGGTAACCGTACTCTTCCTGTCAGAGACCTGGACAGGAACGATCTCATCCTTGAACTTTCCTTCTTTTAACGCTTGCGCCGCTCTTCGTTGACTTTCCACTGAAAAGGCATCTTGTTCTTCCCTGGAAATGTTGTATCGCTGTGCGACATTTTCAGCGGTGATTCCCATCACCAAACTTTTTCCATAAATTTCTTGAGGCTGCTGCCCAGCTTCAGTATTAGAATCAACTAGTTGGGTCCGGTCTCCCCCAAAACGGGCACTTCTTAAATAAAGCGGTGCCCGGCTCATGCTTTCCGTACCCCCGGCAACGACTATATTTGCTTGACCTGAGCTTATCTGCTGTGCTGCTGAGGTGATGGCTTGCATTCCAGATGCACATAAGCGGTTTACCGTAAAGGCCGGTGCAGAATCGGGAATCCCTGATCGCAATGCTGCCACCCTCGCGACATTCGAGGATTCGGTCGTTTGCCTAACCTCCCCGAAAATGACTTCATCCACTTGTTCCGCTGCAATATTTGCCCGCTTGATCGCTTCTTTAATGGCAATGCTAGCCAAATGACCGGAACTAATCTCTTTAAATGCTCCACCGTACCTACCAATTGGTGTTCGTACAGCACTCACGATCACGATATCTTCTCCCATTTCGTTCCTCCCCCTTGAAATTCCGTATACTTGGGCAAAAGACTACCTGCCCGAATAAAACAGAAAACATTCAGCACTCTTCCAAGACATTTCTTGCAATGATTAAACGTTGGATTTCATTCGTTCCTTCATAGATCTTCGTTATGCGGGCATCCCGATAAAAACGTTCTACTGGATATTCAGCCATATATCCCATCCCGCCATGAATTTGTACCGCTTTATCCGCCACCCGATTAAAAACGTCAGAAGCGAACAGTTTTGCCATTGAAGCTTCCTTGATCACTTTTTTTCCTTCATCAATCTTTTGTGCCGCCATCATCGTCAATGCTCTTGCGGCTTCCGTTTCGGTTGCCATATCAGCAAGCATCCATTGAATCGCTTGGTTGTCAGCGATCGGTTTACCGAATTGGATGCGCTCTTTGGCATATTTGGCTGATAATTCAATTAATTTTCCACTTGAACCCACTGCTCTTGCGGCCAATCCTACTCGCCCTTCACCTAAAATTTTAAGTGCAGAAATATATCCCATTCCAACTTCGCCGATTACATTTTCTTCAGGTATGATACAATCTTCAAAAATGACCTGTGAGGTATATGATCCTCTTAATCCCATTTTTTTGTCCTTTTTGCCGACAGTCAAACCAGGAAAGTCTCTTTCCACTAAAAAAGCGGTAATCCCTCCCTTTGCCCCTTTATCTTTATCCGTTAAAGCGAATACGGTATAAACATCAGCTATCGGCCCATTCGTGATGAAATGTTTCGTACCGTTCATCACCCAGTAATCACCCTTCTTTTCTGCACTCGTTGCCAAATTGGTTGCATCCGATCCCGCTCCGGGTTCAGATAAAGCAAAGGCGCCAATTTTCGTGCCTGCTGCCATTTCAGGCAAGTATTTATTTTTCAAATGTTCGGATGCCAGCTTAACCAGACCTGTACTGCCAATCCCGGTGTGAGCGCTTATTAATGAAACGAAACCATTATGGGTCCTTCCTAACTGCTCTAAAACGGTAGCCTTTCCCACCGCATTTAAGCCAATTCCACCGTATTGCTCGGGAATGCTTATCCCGAATAAGCCAAGGTCTTTCGCTTTTTCCACCAAATGCCCCGGGATGGCATCTTCTTCTTCAATTTGTATGGCGAAGGGCTCCACTTCCCTTTCAACAAAATTACGGATCATTTCCTTCATTTGCTGCATTTCCTTGGTTAAAGTGATTGTCATGAGTTTATTCCTCCTTAGTACTGTTCATGTATAGTAGCCATCGACAAGTAGGGCATTTAGGTCTGAATGCTGTGCTAAATTCATTGTTTTTTTTGTAAACACACATGTAAAATCAGGCTTCACGTTCAATTATCGTAGCAATTCCCTGTCCGCCTCCAATGCAAGCTGTAATAAGGGCGAACCTTCCGGCAGAACGCTTCAATTCATGAACCGCTTTCGTAATGAGGATGGCACCCGTCGCACCTAGTGGGTGTCCATGTGCAATGGCTCCCCCGTTCACATTCACTTTTGCTAGATTCATATCAAGCTCCCGATTACAGGCAATGACTTGAGCGGCGAATGCTTCATTAATCTCAATGATGTCCATTTCATTTAAGGAAAGTCCTGATTTCTCCATTACCTTCCTTATAGCGGGAACAGGTCCTATTCCCATATAATTTGGATCTACCCCTGCAACTGCCTGTGCCCTGATCATCGCTAAAGGTTTAATCCCCAATTCCACCGCTTTTTCCCTCGACATGATGACCAATGCTGATGCGGCATCATTCAATCCCGAACTATTGCCTGCAGTCACGGACCCGCCTTCTAGAAATGCAGGCGATAATTTGGCTAGCCCTTCTTTCGTTATTTGCGGTCGTGGATGTTCATCCAAATTAAATTCGATATCGTCACCTTTTCTGACGGGAATGTGGATAGGCACAATTTGTTCATTGAACCGGCCCTCTTCCACGGCTCTGGCCATATTTTTTTGGCTTTGTAGAGCAAAGGCATCTTGTTCTTCCCTGCTGACCTCATATTTTCCCGCTAAGTTTTCAGCCGTGATTCCCATCGGGGGATCGCCAATCTCTTTTGGGGACAACCTGGACTTTCTGAACTGCGGCGGCTTTGCACTGTATGGTTTTTCCGGTCGGTCCATCAAGTATGGCGCCCTGCTCATGCTCTCGACCCCACCGGCGATATAGACATCGCCTTCGCCAGCCCGGATTGCTTGTGCAGCCAAGTTGACAGCATTTATTCCCGAGCCGCATTGACGGTCGACAGTCAGTCCCGGAAGATGAATCGAGAGGCCCGTTTCCAGTGCAGTTAACCTGGCAATGTTTCCACCCCCGCTTAACACATTCCCCATGATTACATCATCTACCATACGAGGTTCTACATTCGCTCGTTTCAAGGCTTCTTTCATCACTTCTGCTCCAAATACGTGGGCAGGAACAGATGCAAGTGCACCTCCCTGTTTTCCAATTGCTGTTCGAACTGCAGAAACTATGACGGCTTCTCTATTCATGTCCCATCCGCTCCTTTTCCTTTTATTCACTCCATTATTTGAAGGCATTCCTTCTCTTCACTAGTTTCATTGAATGTAAGCAGGTTCGACCCTGCTTATGAGGACTTAAGGTCAAAATTATCAGAACTTTTATTTTTAAGTTTCCCGGCCGGTTTAACGAATATCGCAAACAGGATGCCAAAAGCCAGGACAAGGATGGCCATGAACAATATCGATAGGTTATAACCCAATAGTTGATTTCCTCCAGCTAGACTTATGATATAGCCAGTTAATAGAGGTGCAACAATGCCCGCTAGATTTCCTGATGATGTTAAGATGCTTGTCATCAATCCCCCCCGCTCCTGCATTTCATTGATCATGATCGTTGGTCCGATTGGTAAAATGGCGTATGTAAGGCCCTTTGCTAAACACATGGCGACTATCACCCAGATTGGATTTTGAAATATCATGATTGAGGAAAAGAACAATGCACCAAGAATCATGGCGCCCGCAACGACGAATACTCTTGATGATCGCCAATTCTGATTCTTCTTGAATAAATGATCGGACGCCATCGAAACCCCCATATAAATACATACGGAAACGACTCCGATTATCGCAACGCTGGTTCCCATTTGACCTGGACTCATTTTAACGGCTTCCACTAAATAAATCGGGAGCCAAACAGAAAACCAAACAACTAAAATATACGTTGAAAAATAAGCTAGTGTAGTAAAAAAAGCAGTAGGTGAGGCCAGTAGCAGCAAAAAGTCTTTCACTTTTATTTTTTCCAGTTTTTGTTTCTTTTTCTTTTGGACGTTTTCATATACTTCAACTGGATTTTCCTTTGTTAAAAATTGAAAGAGGAAGAACCAAACAAGGCTTGCTGCACCAAGTGCTGCAAAGGCAACCTTCCAGCCGAATATCGTAATTAAGGAAACGAGGATCGGTGCCACGATCATCGCACCAACGGTCCCTCCGCCAACAACAACCGAATTTGCAAAGCCTTTCAGTTTCGGCGGAAACCACTTATCGGCATGGCTGTAAGCAATTGGGCTATAAGGCCCTTCGAATGCGCCAAGTAAAATCCTGTATAGAATTAATAACGGAAGAGCGGTGATGGCTAAAACGCCGAATTGCAAAACGGTCCATGTCAGCATGATGAACCCCAGCACTTTTTTAGCCCCCAGCCGATCAGCCCATGCTGCCCCAAAAATCCCTGTTACTGGGTAAAGCCAATAATAACTGCTTCCAACAAGACCCCACTCTGCATAGGTAAGATTGAATTCCTTCATGATGGGAACAGCTGCGAGGCCCACGATCGATTTATCTGCAAAATTGATGACGGCTCCAAAGAATAATAGAATGAGAACAACCCAACGCATATGAATCCCTCCTCTTCTTTATTTGTTTACAATGGCATACCAACCAACGTAAGGTTCAACTTAGATGGTTGAAATCACATTCCTCCTCTTTCAATCCTTCTCTAATTCCTCTTTAACTAACAATCTTTTTAATAGTTTACCCACTGTATTACGCGGAAGTTCTTTTCTTAATTCAAATACTTTTGGTACTTTATAAGGCGTCAATTGGGAATAGCAATATCCTTCTATTTCTTCAAGATCCACGGAAGCGCTTTCTTTAGGTACGATGAATGCTTTCACTATTTCTCCTTTTTCTTTATGGGGGATGCCAACCACAGCTGCCTCTTTAATGGACGGATGTTCATACAGAACCCCTTCTACCTCCTGCGGGTAAATATTGAATCCGCCGACGATGATCATTTCTTTTTTCCTGCCGACGATATAGAAATATCCTTCGTCATCCATCACAGCAAGATCGCCAGTATATAGCCAATCATTCTGTAAGGCCTTTTTGGTTTCGGCTTCGTTATTCCAATAACCCTTCATGATTTGCGGGCCTTTTATGAGCAACTCCCCGACGGATGTGTTAGGCACTTCATTATTTTCATCGTCAATGATCATACAGTCCGTGCCTGGAAAAGGGATGCCAATGCTTCCTATTTTCCTTTTTCCGAAAGGCGGATTACGATGAGTGGAAGGTGAAGCCTCAGACAAACCGAAACCCTCTCCGATTTTGGCACCGGTCAGCCCCTCAAATCGCTTTATTACTTCAACCGGCAGGGGGGCCGATCCACAAGAACAACTTTTTAAACAATTCAGTCCATAGTTTTCAATTCCTGGATGATTGACGAAAGCGTTGTACATCTTTGGAACTCCTGGAAAGAAAGTCGGACGGTACTTTTTTATTTTTGCAAGTACATCTTCAAGTTCGAATTTAGGAAATAAGAGGATGGCAGCTCCAATATAGATACCTAGATTCATTGCACTCGTCATGGCATAAACATGGTAAAGAGGCGTAGCTGCCAAAACGATTTCTTCTCCAGGTTTCAGGGAATCTCCATACATTTCAAAGCTCTGCACGACATTGGAGGTTAAATTATGGTGAGTAAGCATGACACCCTTCATCTTTCCAGTGGTGCCGCCAGTATATTGGATGACTGCCGTATCTTCATGCGGGATTATCACTACTGGCTTCTTAATCGCATCCCCGGTTTCAATCATCGTTTTAAGGGAATAGGAGCCATTTTGATCATTTTCCGTATCAATGCATACATCAAATTCATATATCGCTTTCGTTTCTTCGATTGTATTTGCGGCCGTTTGGTCAAATACAATTTTCTTGGTATCCGAGTCTATTAATATTTGCAATAGTTCCCGCGGTTTATACAAGGGATTAATTTGTACAACCAACAGACCCAGTGCCTGGGCAGCATAATAACTGATTATGAAATAAGGGTGGTTGGCCATCATCAGTCCAATCCGTTCACCTTTAACAAAGCCCATTTCTCTCCATTTACCTGCAAGTTTGTCTACCTGCATTTTTAGATTCTTATAATCCATTGACTGGTCTTCATAAATGATGGCTGTATGGTGTGGAAACTTACTTGCTGTTATATCAAGCAGTGAATAGACGGATATTTCCGGTAGCTTCATAGATTTCATACTTTCAACATACCATTGCTCCCATGGTTTATTTATCGTTTTTCGCACCATTTATCCCCCCGCACATAAACGAATTTCATATCGTGCATGTTTGATTTATAACTATTATTATGCAACTTGCATGCCAAGTCCCAATTTAATGTAAAGTCGCTTATTATTAACATCAGTCAATTCATTAATGAATTTTATTCGCAAATAATGCCTTTCTATAGGGGATTCATCGAAATGCCCATAATTCATTTTTGAATTTATATAAACTCAGCTCTTTACTAACGATATTGAAAAGTTGACTTTTACCATATTATAGATTATACCTACTCACAAATCGTGTTATAGACTTTGGGGATTATAAAATTGAAAAGCCCATCCAGCTGAGGATGGGCTTTTCGAATTTTATTGACCTACGGTTAAATAAAAAATCTATAGCTCCCTTTCCATTCCTGGATTTTTAGATTTTGCGCGTTCGTAGACTGATTTTGCCACCGCTGAATCCAAGAATCATCAAAGCCACACAACTAGTTCAATCGATCGGACCATCCTGTAAAGACCTAGATATCAAGTTCTTTAAGAACATTATCCAACATGGCCTGAAGTTGTCGTCCTTCATTTTGATCTTTGCTACTCACTCTTATGTATCCAAATTTACGGACATCCATTTTTTTACTCCTTCATCTACTTTTCTCTCTCTTATTCTATCAAAAGCGTTCGTAAATGTTTTTCTAACTTTTACGAACGGGTGTAACAATGCTATACAGACCATTTCGGAAATTTTTTAGCTTTAAACGGCGCTCAACCATTTTTGTGAAATACAACATTTTCTTTTTTGGATATTATTAAAATAATAAATCTGCTGATTTTGTTAATTTTAGCCCCTTCTTCCTATCAACCTGTCATCCTTTTATCATACCAAGAGGTTTTTGCTCGAATTTCCAAATGAAATTCTTGACAATGTAAGCGCTTTCTTTTATGATAATAATAGGTTGGATGGCATGCGTGGCCGTCATAGTATCTGGCGTAGGTGGGGCCAATACCCGGAACAGTACATAGAAAGAATAGCTTCTTCCGAATAGGAAACAGTGATTCATCAATCATATTATTCAAATACAAAAAAAACTCTGTATTCGGTCAAATTCAGGGTTCCCCTAGCTTAAAAGCTCCCCTTTAAATCCCTTATGTTTTTATTACAAATATGTATGCTAGTTTTATTGTAGAATGAGGAGGTACTTTATGAAGATCAAAAAAAGTTCCCTTTACGATGAATTACCGTTAGAATTATTGGCAGGATTTTATTATGAAATAAATAAGAACATTGAAAATGAAATCTTGTCTGGTGCTATGCAGCATGAAATTAGATTAATTGAACAAACAGCATTAAAAAGGAGTATCTCACTTGAATACCTACATGACAAGGGTGCTTGTATAATTGAAGCCGAGAAACTACTAAGAGAAACTACCCTGCAACCCTAAATTGTAGAAGTCCAATGATGTTTTCTAGTCTACCCTAGGTAAAGAATAAATTCCTTTTAATTAACCCTCTTGGCTACCAAAGGGTTGTTTTGGGTGGCATTCACCAAAAGAGATCTTCGCCTTAAAAATTCCTAGTCATTTTAATCTGTCCTTTAAAAGGCCTACAACTATAAAAGAAATGCTATTTTTAAATCATCAGCATTAAATTCCCCGTGCCATTGGAACTTTTATAATGAAGGAAAACTTCTTGTATATCGTTAAGTATTCCCAAACCTACAAATTATCAAAAATATTTTCAATGGCTGATTCCAATTCTTCTTTTCCTTCTCCTATATAACGTTTGGTCATGTTCAAATCTTTATGCCCCATCAATTTTGAAACGGTTTGAAGGTCTATCCCCTTATCGATTAATGTTTGGCAAAACGTATTCCGCAGCCTATGGGGAGTCGTATTATATTTAGTCAACATATATTGCACGGACCTTGGCGTTATGCGTTGATTCACACTGGATATGAAGATGGCTTCCGTTTCCATATTTAAAAATTCCTTGTATGCCTTGATCTTTTCACTAGCAGTCATGGAGAGTGGAATCTTCCTGTCTATATCACCTTTTGAATCCCGAATGAGGATATATTGCCTTTCTCCCTCTTTTTGAATGTCACTATGGTTCAAATCACAAAGTTCGGACACCCGGATACCCGTATGAATCATTGTGTAGACAATAGCAATATTCCTGAAATGCCCAGAGGCCTCGATTTCTTTTAGGAGAGCAGCTTGCTCAAGCATGTTCAGGGCTTTTGGCGGATCTTCTTTCTTTTCCTTTGCTTTACGATCGATGTTGAGGACGATTTCGGGTTTATCAAGGAATCTGGAAAACATGGTAATGGCTGAATAATGTTTTTCAATCGTTCCTCCACTCTTGTTTGACTGTTCCATATCGTCTAAATAGGTTTGGACGTGGAATTTTTCAATCTCTTCCGCCTCATCTTTAAACCATTGAAGAAACTGGGAGATGACTCCCACATAGGTTTTAATCGTACCATCGGATTTATTTTGACCCATTAACCATTTCGCAAAAGAATGAAGAATTTGTTTATTGTCCAGGATTTCTTCTTTACTGGTCATTCGAGAAGCCCCCTACCAAAATCATGCTATTAATAAGCCTTTCCAACGAATTGTGGAATTTATACAAAAAAACCTTAGGATAATCCTAAGGTTTAGATGCGTAGATAGGATTTGAACCTGTTTATACGGGTTTATGAATCCTAATTGATGTGATAAACATTGCTTGGCGGCGTCCTACTCTCACAGGGGGAAACCCCCAACTACCATCGGCGCTGAAGAGCTTAACTGCCGTGTTCGGAATGGGAACGGGTGTGACCTCTTCGCTATCGCCACCAAACATAAAAGGAACGTTGTTCCTTCAAAACTAGATAATAAGAAGGTATTTCATTTTTTAAAAAGCGTTGGTTAAGTCCTCGATCTATTAGTATCAGTCAGCTCCACATGTCACCATGCTTCCACCTCTGACCTATCAACCTGATCATCTTTCAGGGATCTTACTAGCTTGCGCCATGGGAAATCTCATCTTGAGGGGGGCTTCATGCTTAGATGCTTTCAGCACTTATCCCGTCCGCACGTAGCTACCCAGCTATGCCTTTGGCAAGACAACTGGTACACCAGCGGTGCGTCCATCCCGGTCCTCTCGTACTAAGGACAGCTCCTCTCAAATTTCCTGCGCCCGCGACGGATAGGGACCGAACTGTCTCACGACGTTCTGAACCCAGCTCGCGTACCGCTTTAATGGGCGAACAGCCCAACCCTTGGGACCGACTACAGCCCCAGGATGCGATGAGCCGACATCGAGGTGCCAAACCTCCCCGTCGATGTGGACTCTTGGGGGAGATAAGCCTGTTATCCCCGGGGTAGCTTTTATCCGTTGAGCGATGGCCCTTCCATGCGGAACCACCGGATCACTAAGCCCGACTTTCGTCCCTGCTCGACTTGTAGGTCTCGCAGTCAAGCTCCCTTGTGCCTTTACACTCTACGAATGATTTCCAACCATTCTGAGGGAACCTTTGGGCGCCTCCGTTACTCTTTAGGAGGCGACCGCCCCAGTCAAACTGCCCACCTGACACTGTCTCCCACCCCGATAAGGGGCGCGGGTTAGAATTTCAATACAGCCAGGGTAGTATCCCACCAACGCCTCCACCGAAGCTGGCGCTCCGGCTTCTCAGGCTCCTACCTATCCTGTACAAGCTGTACCAAAATTCAATATCAGGCTGCAGTAAAGCTCCACGGGGTCTTTCCGTCCTGTCGCGGGTAACCTGCATCTTCACAGGTACTATAATTTCACCGAGTCTCTCGTTGAGACAGTGCCCAGATCGTTACACCTTTCGTGCGGGTCGGAACTTACCCGACAAGGAATTTCGCTACCTTAGGACCGTTATAGTTACGGCCGCCGTTTACTGGGGCTTCGGTTCAAAGCTTCGCTTGCGCTAACCTCTCCCCTTAACCTTCCAGCACCGGGCAGGTGTCAGCCCCTATACTTCGCCTTGCGGCTTCGCAGAGACCTGTGTTTTTGCTAAACAGTCGCCTGGGCCTATTCACTGCGGCTTTTCTGGGCTATTCACCCTAAAAAGCACCCCTTCTCCCGAAGTTACGGGGTCATTTTGCCGAGTTCCTTAACGAGAGTTCTCTCGCACACCTTAGGATTCTCTCCTCGCCTACCTGTGTCGGTTTGCGGTACGGGCACCTTACATCTCACTAGAGGCTTTTCTTGGCAGCGTGGAATCAGGAACTTCGGTACTATATTTCCCTCGCCATCACAGCTCCGCCTTAATGGAAACGGGATTTGCCTCGTTTCCGGCCTAACTGCTTGGACGCGCATATCCAACAGCGCGCTTACCCTATCCTTCTGCGTCCCCCCATCGTTCAAACGATGTATAGGTGGTACAGGAATATCAACCTGTTGTCCATCGCCTACGCCTTTCGGCCTCGGCTTAGGTCCCGACTAACCCTGAGCGGACGAGCCTTCCTCAGGAAACCTTAGGCATTCGGTGGAAGGGATTCTCACCCTTCTTTCGCTACTCATACCGGCATTCTCACTTCTAAGCGCTCCACCAGTCCTTCCGGTCTGACTTCAACGCCCTTAGAACGCTCTCCTACCATCGACACCATACGGTGTCAATCCACAGCTTCGGTGATACGTTTAGCCCCGGTACATTTTCGGCGCGGAGTCACTCGACCAGTGAGCTATTACGCACTCTTTAAATGGTGGCTGCTTCTAAGCCAACATCCTGGTTGTCTAAGCAACTCCACATCCTTTTCCACTTAACGTATACTTTGGGACCTTAGCTGGTGGTCTGGGCTGTTTCCCTTTCGACTACGGATCTTATCACTCGCAGTCTGACTCCCAAGAATAAGTATTTGGCATTCGGAGTTTGACTGAATTCGGTAACCCGTTGGGGGCCCCTAGTCCAATCAGTGCTCTACCTCCAATACTCTCATCTTGAGGCTAGCCCTAAAGCTATTTCGGAGAGAACCAGCTATCTCCAGGTTCGATTGGAATTTCTCCGCTACCCACACCTCATCCCCGCACTTTTCAACGTGCGTGGGTTCGGGCCTCCATTCAGTGTTACCTGAACTTCACCCTGGACATGGGTAGATCACCTGGTTTCGGGTCTACGACCTCATACTCATTCGCCCTATTCAGACTCGCTTTCGCTGCGGCTCCGTCTCATCAACTTAACCTCGCATGAAATCGTAACTCGCCGGTTCATTCTACAAAAGGCACGCCATTACCCATTAACGGGCTTTGACTACTTGTAGGCACACGGTTTCAGGATCTATTTCACTCCCCTTCCGGGGTGCTTTTCACCTTTCCCTCACGGTACTGGTTCACTATCGGTCACTAGGGAGTATTTAGCCTTGGGAGATGGTCCTCCCTGCTTCCGACGGGATTTCTCGTGTCCCGCCGTACTCAGGATCCACTCAGGAGGGAACGAAGTTTCAACTACAGGGTTTTTACCTTCTTCGACGGACCTTTCCAGGTCACTTCATTTACCCCGTTCCTTTGTAACTCCATGTTGAGTGTCCTACAACCCCAAGAGGCAAGCCTCTTGGTTTGGGCTAATTCCGTTTCGCTCGCCGCTACTCAGGAAATCGCGTTTGCTTTCTCTTCCTCCGGGTACTTAGATGTTTCAGTTCCCCGGGTCTGCCTTCAGTACCCTATGTATTCAGGTAAAGATACTGTTCCATTACGAACAGTGGGTTTCCCCATTCGGAAATCTCCGGATCAAAGCTTACTTACAGCTCCCCGAAGCATATCGGTGTTAGTCCCGTCCTTCATCGGCTCCTAGTGCCAAGGCATCCACCGTGCGCCCTTTCTAACTTAACCGTTAAAAAAGATCTTACAGATGCTTTGAAAAAAATTAATTGCCTTCTATCTATTATCTAGTTTTCAAGGAACAAAGCAGAAAGTATCCATCACATCGTGATGACTGTCTTTCCTATTTGAATGAATTACTCATTCAAAACTGAACAAAACAAAAGCGCTCTCGTAATTATCCTTAGAAAGGAGGTGATCCAGCCGCACCTTCCGATACGGCTACCTTGTTACGACTTCACCCCAATCATCTGTCCCACCTTAGGCGGCTGGCTCCATGAAGGTTACCTCACCGACTTCGGGTGTTACAAACTCTCGTGGTGTGACGGGCGGTGTGTACAAGGCCCGGGAACGTATTCACCGCGGCATGCTGATCCGCGATTACTAGCGATTCCGGCTTCATGCAGGCGAGTTGCAGCCTGCAATCCGAACTGAGAATGGCTTTATGGGATTCGCTTACCTTCGCAGGTTTGCAGCCCTTTGTACCATCCATTGTAGCACGTGTGTAGCCCAGGTCATAAGGGGCATGATGATTTGACGTCATCCCCACCTTCCTCCGGTTTGTCACCGGCAGTCACCTTAGAGTGCCCAACTGAATGCTGGCAACTAAGATCAAGGGTTGCGCTCGTTGCGGGACTTAACCCAACATCTCACGACACGAGCTGACGACAACCATGCACCACCTGTCACTCTGTCCCCCGAAGGGGAAAGCCCTATCTCTAGGGTTGTCAGAGGATGTCAAGACCTGGTAAGGTTCTTCGCGTTGCTTCGAATTAAACCACATGCTCCACCGCTTGTGCGGGCCCCCGTCAATTCCTTTGAGTTTCAGCCTTGCGGCCGTACTCCCCAGGCGGAGTGCTTAATGCGTTAGCTGCAGCACTAAAGGGCGGAAACCCTCTAACACTTAGCACTCATCGTTTACGGCGTGGACTACCAGGGTATCTAATCCTGTTTGCTCCCCACGCTTTCGCGCCTCAGTGTCAGTTACAGACCAGAAAGTCGCCTTCGCCACTGGTGTTCCTCCAAATCTCTACGCATTTCACCGCTACACTTGGAATTCCACTTTCCTCTTCTGCACTCAAGTTCCCCAGTTTCCAATGACCCTCCACGGTTGAGCCGTGGGCTTTCACATCAGACTTAAGGAACCACCTGCGCGCGCTTTACGCCCAATAATTCCGGACAACGCTTGCCACCTACGTATTACCGCGGCTGCTGGCACGTAGTTAGCCGTGGCTTTCTGGTTAGGTACCGTCAAGGTACCAGCAGTTACTCTGGTACTTGTTCTTCCCTAACAACAGAACTTTACGACCCGAAGGCCTTCTTCGTTCACGCGGCGTTGCTCCGTCAGACTTTCGTCCATTGCGGAAGATTCCCTACTGCTGCCTCCCGTAGGAGTCTGGGCCGTGTCTCAGTCCCAGTGTGGCCGATCACCCTCTCAGGTCGGCTACGCATCGTCGCCTTGGTGAGCCATTACCTCACCAACTAGCTAATGCGCCGCGGGCCCATCTATAAGTGACAGCGTAAACCGTCTTTCCATCTTCTCTCATGCGAGAGAAGAACGTATCCGGTATTAGCTCCGGTTTCCCGAAGTTATCCCAGTCTTATAGGCAGGTTGCCCACGTGTTACTCACCCGTCCGCCGCTAATCTCAGGGAGCAAGCTCCCATCGATTCGCTCGACTTGCATGTATTAGGCACGCCGCCAGCGTTCGTCCTGAGCCAGGATCAAACTCTCCGAAGAAATGTTTGACTTGCTCATTTGCTTTTTTGATAGTGTGTGCTCACTTAAAATTTAACGTTGGCGCTTTGTTTTGTTCAGTTTTCAAAGAGCAATTTGTTGTAGGTTTTTCAACTATTTCATCTTAACATAACGTTGAATAGTTGTCAACTTCTACGAAGTATTTCTTTTTTAAAAATCGCTCATTAATTAGGCGACTTCATTATCATACTGCTATTTTTCTTTAGTGTCAACATTTAATCCGTAAAATAAGAATCTCTAATAACATTTTCCTCTTGAAACCATCTTGTTAATGAATTCAAAAAAAACACCCTATTTGTTTCATCTTTAAATTAATCAACTGGGACGCACTAAACTGAAGATTTTATCAAAACATGCCCTTATACTATTTAATTGGATTATTCTTTTATAAAAAAGATTGATCATTTTAATGTTCCTTAATCAACTAAACCAGCTAATAGGATGTCAACATCTTTCTCTAAAATTTTCATTTCCCTTATGATATACTATTTTTGCTCATGACAAATAACCCTCCAAAACCCTTTTGGAAGGATTTTTCTCTGTTTCACAAAATCGTTAATCAGGCTAAATCTAGGAATGCTTCTTTTCTTATTAAATAAAGCGTAATCCAATGAAGCAACTTAACTTCAACTTTATACACTTCATCTATCTCATCGGAAAAATCAACATCATTTTTCATACTCTCTACTACTTCTCTACATTTTTCACACGAGTTCATATGTTCCTCAATAAAATGAATACTATCTTGGCTGCACAAATGATCGATATAAGATGGGAGTAAACCTCTCACTATATTGCATTTATTTCCATTGTTATCCTTACCCCTTTCCCTTAATTTCATCTTTGCCCTATAAAAAGTAACTCTTGCCCAGTTTTCATTTTTCAGCTGAATTTCTCCTATTTCTTTGAAACTAAGACCACCTAAGATTCTCAAAAGTAAAACCTCTTTATATGGTTCTTCAAGTAAGTGTATTATTCGGTATAGGGCAATTTTGTCTTCCGAATAAATAAGTTCAGCTTAAGGAGAAGTATGTATTGCGTCATCTTGAAGCATATGTCTTTGTTGTTTCTTATTACGTTCAAGATGCTTATAATAGGAGTGCTTCGCTATTTGACAAAGCCAAACTGACATTTTACATTCACCATTATATCTATCAATGGATTTTACAGCTTGATAGAAGGTTTCTTGTGTTAGTTCTTCTGATAAATCTGAGTTGTGACAAAGACACATTAGATATTTAAAAACTTCTTCAGCATAATTGCTATAAATTTCATCTAGTTCTCCCAAGCCTTTTCCTCCTTTCGTCTATATATCCGATTCAAGTCAATTTTGTTACAAAAAATATTTTTTTTATTGGCTACAGAAAACCGCCAAACAAAATGGCGGCTAAAGCATTTAATTCAACATAACTAACCTGCCCCGTTACTTTAAGTGAAATTTTTCACAATATATTCTCTTATACAAACAAGAATATTTTTAATGTTTGTTTCCTTTAGCCTCTATTTGCACGTGTGAAATGAACAAAGCAGCATAAGACATACATATTAGAGTGAACTATGTAAGCTGATTTTCATAATACATTCCATTATCCTTCTTTTATTTTGAATATTTCAACTGATTACATTCCTTGCAAAAAACAAGAATAAGAAGAGGGGCAGGACACAAAATATGCTAAAAAGGAGAGTGTATATCATGGATGAAAAGGGTTTAAAACAGAACGCTAGTAATACTTTACGTACGAATAAAAAGAAAACTTTAGAAATAATAGCAAGTGTTGATGAGTTAAAAAAAGAGCATGAACCAGAGTATGTCTTTTTATATTGGGATGAATTGAGATAGCCTTTAGTTTAAGAAGTTACATGCTTTATAAGCCTTATTTGTACTTATAAAGTTACAATCCTTCTAAAAAATCCACTCTTTTAGAAGGACTTATGACCCTTTCTTTTATAACTTGTTCTGCTTTTTAATACCCGCATACCAATCGTTTCTTTGCTTTAGTTGCTTTTTACATTTTTGAACCAATTTTTCATTCACCATTCTTCATGCTCCATCATATAATACCTCAAAGGAAAACCGGGGGTATCAACATGCAAGACAATCAACATGGATCGCAAATGACTGAGGTTGAAAAGTTTGATGAATGGGTAAAAAGTTTTTTTCTGGATCCGGAAACTTGTGCGTTGGATCATCAACTTTTTTCAATTGATATATACGAAAGTGACGATGAGTATATGGTGGAAGCGGTTTTGGAAGATCATGATGTGAAAGATATTAAAGTATGCCTAAGTGATAATGAGCTATCGATCATCGTTGACGATACTCATAAGCCATTTCTTGAAAAAAAAGAAGATAAGCTACCCACACAAAGAAAAATCCCTTTCCCCTTTTCGATTTGCTCACGCAGAATTACCGCTGAATTCTCGAATCCGATTTTGGTGATTCGCATCCATAAGTTTTCCCCCGGAAAAACAGCAGAAGATATTAACATTGAGTAGTTCGTTCATAAAACTAAAAAGAATGGCCTAGGGAACCACTTCCTCCCTTAGCCATTCTTTTTTCTTGATTATCCAGCAAAATAAAAGGACGTCCGACTTCCTTTTTGTGTCGAAATGACTTGAAGCTGGGCATCGATTCTTTCTTTCAATTCCGGGACATGGGATATTATCCCGACCAATCTCCCGGTGCTTTGTATATCCATTAATGCTTCAATTGCATGATCAAGAGATTCAGGGTCGAGAGTACCGAAACCTTCATCGATGAACATGGTTTCAAGTGAAATTCCGCCAGCATTCTGCTGGACAACATCCGCAAGACCCAAGGCAAGTGCAAGGGAAGCCTTAAAGCTCTCTCCTCCCGAAAGGGTTTTGACATGCCTCTCTTGTCCTGTATATTGATCATACACAGATAACTCCAGACCGCTCTGGATATTCCTTCGTGTAGGATCAAGCTTTCGCAATAACTGATATCTTCCGCTTGTCATTTTCAGCAGCCTTGAATTGGCTTCTTTTAAGATATCATCTAAAAAGGCTGCCAGTACATAACGTTCAAAAGTTATTTTGAAGGAGTTTTGACCTTTGGAAATCTCAGACAGATGACCGACGATACTGTACCTTTCATCCAAACTTTTCTGTTCTTCCCTAATTTGCGCCAATTTCCTTTGGATTTCTTCGTTAGTCCGTTTTTCAGCCTGCAACTCATTCTGTTTTTGGCGTAACGACTCCAATTCTTCATCTATGAAATCGAATGTCTTTTTCAATCCTTCAAGATCCGGTTTGGTCACATCTTTTAATTTCATTTCCAAATCATGAAACAGACTTAAAACACTTTGCCAATTTTGATTATACTGCTGAACTTGGTCCTCCAAATTTCCAAGAGCTGCTTCCGATATTTTTGCTGCCGTATATTCTTTATAATTGGAAAAACCTTGATTGGTCATATCCGCAATTAACTTTTCCCGCTCCTCTTTCAATTCTGTATTTAAAGCCTCGATATTTCCACTTAGGGATTCTTTTTTTGCACGGATGGCCGATTCTCTTTCCTTCACCAGTTGAAGGTTTTTTTGTGCAACTTCCAAGGCCGATTGTAAGCGTTTCTGCGTATTTACAGCCATTAGATAAGCTGCATTATATTCTTCCTCTGTCCGTATTCCGTCTGGCAGGGAATCGGTTAATCCTGTTAGTTTTGTAGAGTTTTCAATATACCTGGTTTTCCCTTGGTCCTCTTTTCTCTCTAAAGAGATCAGATTTTCCTTTAGCTCGGATGCTTTCTCTTTTAAATCCAGCAACCTTTTTTCCAGATCATTTAATACTGACTTTTTCCGCATCAATTCTTTTAGCTGTTCTTGCAGCACTTTTCCTTTTTGTACAAACTGCAGCAAATGCTCATTAATATCTTCATTCCTAAACTCCGGCATGTCATTTTGTAAGTCACTTAGCTTCTCTTGTGAAGACTCTAACAGTGCGTCATATTTGGATTTCGCTTGATAATATTCACTTTCAGCTTGGCTTTTTTGTTGTTCCGCCGTTTTCAGCTTGTTTTCTTGCTCTTTCAGTTCCAAATCCGTCGGCATATGCTCATGCATCTGTGCTGGTTTTGGATGACTTTGTGAACCGCACACAGGACAATTTTCTCCAGAGTGCAACATGGAAGCAAGCATACCCGCTTGGCCTGATCGCCAGTTTCGGTTCAGGGTTTCCAGTTTTTCCTTCTCCTGAATTTGTATTCTTTGTAACTCCTGGAACCGATTATTCTTTTCATCCAGCACCCGTTTCGTATTCTGGATTTCATAAAGAACTTCTTGAAGCTTTTTAATTTTCGATAAAGCTGAATGATTTCTTTCTGCTTCAATTTCCTGATCACGATAAAGAACAGCCGCTTTTTCCGCTTCTGTTTTTTCTTGAGCGACTTTCTCAGCTTCCGCTTCGACCGACATATGTTCCGAAACAGTTTTTTCACGAAGTCGTTTACAGGTTTGCCACTCTTTTTCATCTAAGGTAACCTGTGCTTTTAAGCTTGCAAAAGTCATGACAGCCTCTTTTACCTGCTCAAGCTGATGAACAGCTCGGACTGCCTGCTCTCTTTCATTTTCCTTCAACATTTCCTTATCATAGCAATCCTGCTTCTCAATGCGCTCAGTACGTAACTTCTCGGACTGCTCACTTAACTTTTGAAGTTCGGCATTCGCATCTTGCACTTGTTTGCCAATTCGCAAATAGTATTGTTCCTGCTTTTCAAGTGAAGCCGCTTTGTGTGCCATTTTCATTTGGACTTTCACTAGTTCCATTTCTGGCAGCTTTGCTTCAAGGGCCTCTTTTTCTTTTCGAAGTTTTTCTTTTTCCGAAAATCGATTTAATAAATCGACAGCTTTTGAAAGCTCTTGATTTACTTGATCACGAGCTTTTTGCTTTTCCTGTATTTGGTTATTAATATATTCATTTTTTTCTGTTGCTTGCACAATGACTTCCTGTAACAACGGTAAAACCTGCTGTTCATTAGGCTCTTCACCTTGCAATTGCGCCTGCAGCTCTTCATGATTTCCAGGATGGATGCCTTTCATCAATTCAATTCGCCGCTGAGCACTTTTTTCGCTTTGTTTTCTTAGGATGGAAGCCTCTTCTTTTAATTTTTCTTCTATTCGTTTATAAAGTTCAGTATGAAATAATTTCTGGAGAATCTGTTCTTTATCCTTGCTGTCGGAAGTTAACAGTTTTCGGAATTCATTTTGTGGAATCATCAGGATTTGCCGGAATTGGTTCGCATCAAGTCCAATGAGTACTTTTATTTTTTCTTCAACTTCCCGTACATTCGCACCCAGCAATTTTTTTCCTTCAGGCAATACCTCATATAATTCAGCCTTTGCTCCAACCGTAGTTGTTCCTTCACCTGCTTTTTTCTTCCGTTCCTGCTGTGGCGACCGGGTCACCAAATACGTTTTTCCACGCAGGATAAATTGTAATGATACTTCAGTCAACAGGTCATCTTCGGCAAACTGACTTCGTAAATCTTGCCCGCTCCGATCTTCACCGCTGGCTTTTCCATATATCGCAAAACTAATCCCATCAAATATCGTTGTTTTCCCTGCGCCTGTCTTTCCAGAGATGACAAACATGGTCCGTTCCCCAAGGGAATTAAAGTCAATGGTTTCCCTTCCTGCATATGGTCCGAAAGCCTGCATCGTTAAAATATCCGGTCTCATTTCAAAGCCTCCTCTTTCTTAACAGCTTCAATTACCGAAACCATCAAATCCTGCTTTTGTGTATCAAAGTCCCTATCTGTCATTTCTTGATAAAACGTTTCAAACAGGTCCAATTCTGATTTCTTTTCATCTTTTACAGAAGTGAAGGAATTTTTCCTCCTAAGGTCGGTCAAATCCCATTTTCGCTCCAGATGAAGTACGTTCGGATAAATCTGACGCAAGCGGTTAATAGGATCGATGAGTGCACCCTCATCATTTAGTGTTATTTTCAAATAGTCATCCCTTTTTTGCGATTGATAGAAAGCGGGATCAAGCAACTCTTCCATAACCCCGGATATTTCCCTCATATCGAATTTGGGTGTCAAAGAACGATAGCGTATATTAAAACTTCCATCTTCTTGCATATCGACGATGGAAAGCGATTTATTCTGCTTGGCCTCGGAAAAAGAATATTTTAATAGTGATCCAGAGTAAAACACCTTAGGATGACGTATCGCGTCTGGACTATGTAAATGCCCAAGTGCCGTATAATCGAACGCATCGAATAAGTCGGATGAGACACAGCCAGAACCACCTACCGACAAGACCCTTTCCGAATCGCTCGTTTTTCCGCCTAATACAAAAGCATGTCCTACAAAGACATTCGGCTCATCCATATTGAAATTCTCGGCTATCGTTCCGGTTATCCGCTTCATTGCTTCTTGATGGGAATGGATACTATCATCTTCAAAAAGATGGCGGACCGTCCCAGGTTCTGCATAAGGAACACAATAAAAGTTCACGCCCTTGATGCGAACCGGCTCACATGTTTTTGTCAATTTCCCATGAATGTATAACTGACTATGACGATACCATGATGAACCGAATGCGAGTCTTTCCGCAGAATCATGGTTTCCCGAGATCGCAACGATCGGTGTATTCATTTTCACATTAATCGTATAAAGGATTTCATCAAGAAGCTCCACCGCTTCAGTCGGCGGAACGGAACGATCATATAAATCACCGGCAATCACCACGGCATCCGGTTTTTCCTCTTCGACAATTTCTATGAATTGCAAGAGTGCATGCCTTTGGTCATCTGTCATATGTACCCCGTGAACGATTTTACCTAAATGCCAATCAGCCGTATGGATAAATTTCATAGTTTCACTCCGTCCTAAATTTTACTTACTATTATTATATCAAAAATTTAACGAATAGCATGGTTTGGGTACAAACGTTCTAATTTTTACCACACAGCTCCATTCTTTTCCTTATTCAAATGCAAAAAGCAAACTCCAAATGAGTCTGCTTCTGAATTTAGACAAACGCGATGAAAATCGAGTTTGTCTACATTTTTTTTGCTTGTACAAATTTTGACGTTGATTTCCACTTCAGGCACTCGCTTTCCGCGGGCGGTCCGGGAGCCTTCTCGGCGCACTCGCGCCTGTGGGGTCTCCCTTAGACTCGCTATTCCCACAGGAGTCTCGCACACCTGCTCCAATCAACTATGTTTAAAAATTTGGATAGAACTCCTTTTGCCTACAGTCTTTTTTGTTTTAAAATAAATCTATTAAAACTTGAGGTGATGAGGATGCTTTCGAAACATCATTCTATTCAACGAGAACAACTTGAAATGATTACTTTTGATCAACTGGTGCCGCCGAACCATTTGGTTCGTAAAATGGAGGCTTCCATTGACTTCACTTTCATTTATGACTTGGTGAAAGATATGTATTCAGAGGTAGGACGCCGAAGTAATGATCCAGTTATTTTAGTTAAACTGACATTCATTCAATATACCTTCGCTATTCGTTCCATACGACGATTAAGTGTGTATTCGCGGATGCAAAAGAAAAGCAAGGTATGCGTTGGACTACTTTAAGGGGACTTAAAAAATTGTCGATGCAAGCGATGCTTACTTTAACTGCCATTAATTTAAAGAAGATGGCCATGTGGACATGGCAAGGTCCTAAAATAGCATAACCTAGTGGCTCGAAGAGCCCAAATCTCTTAATCTTTGGTCAAAATTTCAAAGGGAATTTTAAAAGGGGTTCGAAATTTTTTTATTCTGAACCCCTTTTGTCTACAAACTGAAGCAGACTCCAAATGAGTCTGCTTTTTTCATCATTAGCTGAATAAGTGTTCATATGGACCCATATTCACCTTTCTTTCAGCTAATTTTTTTTGCAAAAATTTATGGTCCCGCTTTGGTGTGGCAATGATATAGCCGCGTATCACTAAATCTTCCGTTATATCGCCCGCTTTTTCCTTTAGCGCCAACTCCCCGATTTTTCCCGCAATCTTATGACGTGCAACATCACGAAAAAGTTCTGGCACAGGACTCACTAAATCTTCCAGTAATTCCTTTTGCTGCTTTGACCATAAGTGCTTTGTTTGATCCAAATAGTATTCTTCCCAATCCATATCGGATTTCCCATCTTCTTTTGGAAATCTTTTCAGGAACTTTCGAAACATGAAAAAGCCACCTATGCTCATCAATATAATTAAAAGGGCTACCCAAAATAGAATGAACCATAAAAACCATCCGCTAAGCAAAGTACCACCTCATATGTATAGAATGATCGTCACTATTATTATAGACAGTAACCCATATCTTTACAAGACTGGCAATGCAATCATTCTTGACCGTTCACTTCCAGCAAGACGAGTGAAAAATCCCCTACCGCATTTTCTTCATATAGATTCGTGACCGAAGTTGCATAGTTAAAAATCTCTGCACGAAACTCCTCGTTTGACTGTGGAATCTTTAAATCAAAAACCATCTGATAAAGAAGTGTAGTAATATCATGATATTCACTATGTGTGACCTTGAAATTGAAACTGACTTTTCTGATTTCCTTACCTTCAGAATCCTTTACAGTTTCAGAAAGAAAATCCGTAACTTGCAGTGGAACATCATTTAAAATGACCTCGTCAACCATTATCAACATCTCCTTAATAAAGTGGTTAAAGACATGTTATCACTAGAAACATTCAGCGCCAATTATTCAACCTTGAAAAAATGAAAAAACGTGCACAGGAAACCTGAGCACGTTTTCTTCAAATCAATTTACTTTCCTTTTTTAACGATTATACGCCATTTAGCGTCATCGATTTGCTCGAACTCAGTGATTTCATGACCTTCTGTAGCAGCCCAACGCGGAATGCTCTCCGTTGCTTGTGTGCAATCGAAATTAATGATCAATTCCTCACCTTTTGCCATGTCCACGATCGCTTCTTTTGCTTCCACTAAAGGAAATGGACATACCATTCCAGTCGTTTCCAATACTTTTGCCATTTAATATTCCACTCCTTGATTAAAAAGTTTTTGACTTGTATCTTAAGCCGCTTTGGAAGCAGCGGCCGCCTTCTTTTGCTTACGGATAATCGTGAAATATGTTGCTACCCATGTACCCAGTAAGAAAAAGACAATCGCAATCCAACCTTGCCAAGCAAATAACGCCGAGTTCACCAGGCCATTTCCGATTGTGCATCCCCCGGCAACACTTGCACCAAATCCCATGGTTATACCGCCAATTGCATTATTACGTAACGTTTTCATATCAGGCAAACGCCAACGGAATTCCCCGCTCCCTTTGGCAGCGATGAAAGAACCTAGGAAAATTCCTACTACTAAAAACGTGCCCCAATCGATTAACGCATCATCTCCAGTGATAAGGAAAGTTAAAATGTTCGCGGAAGGCGCTGTAATTCCAAGTCCGAACATTCTCCCTGTCATTGCACTTAGCGGCCAAGCCATGATTGCAATAAGGCCGACCAATAATGCTGTCACAAAAGGATGCCAGCGTTTCTCGAATAAGATGTGGGCCAATCCCGTTTTTTTCGGTTTCATTTTAAAGATTGGAAGTTTCGGTTTTCTCAATTCACGAATCACCAATATGCCAACCAAGAGTGACACAATAATCACAAGCACCCAAGGCGAAACATTTAACGTTTCATGAATATACGTATCATTAGTACGATAAGATAACAGATTATCCCCTGCCACTTTCCATACACCATATTTCGTCATTGCTGCCCCTAGCATATATCCAAATAGGGCAACCCAACTTCCGATCATGCCCTCTCCGACACGATACCATGTTCCAGTGGCGCAACCTCCTGCCAGAACCATACCAATACCAAAAATAAAGCCACCCACAATGGTTCCCAGCCATGGAAAACCATCATTTCCAAACTGAATGACCCCTGTATCATTCAATGCATAAACTCCAATACTTTGTATCGCTATAACAACAAATGTAGCCAAAAACATCCTTCCATCTTTAGCTAAAATTAAATCACGATATGCACCAACAACACAGAAACGGCCTCTTTGAAGCACAAATCCCAGCAGTAAACCACAAATAATCCCTAACACAATCATTTGTAACATGTACCGTTTCCTCCTTAAGTAAAATAATAATAATACTAATATAATATAATCCGGATGAAATTACTAGGTTTTTGGCATGATTTTTTTCTAATGAAGTACCCATGGAAATGAAAAACCCGAGTCATCATGAATAACGACTCAGGTTTTGTAGATTATTCCTTTGATTATCAAACCATACTGCCTCCGCCGAAACTGGCTGCTTTAACTTTCTTATATTGATAAAGCATGGCAATTCTCCACGGAACGATCATCGCAAAAGCAAGTAAGAAAAACATTCCGCTCAATACACCGATTTCAATCGTGCTTCCCAGCATCAGCTTTGCCACCAGTCGAATCACCATGAGACCAATCAATATGAATATGAACGCTTTAGAGCGCAGAATATAAATTTTTTCATCTCTTACTTCAAATTTAGATGTTTTGATCAATAAGATGGAAAATAACATCCCTGCAACAAGAGCCTCCAACAATTCGTATCGAGTGACCCTGAACATCGGGAAAATAAACATCAAGGCACCGGTACTCATAAACAGCGGCGGTAAAATGATTTTCTTTTCATTCACTGGTTTTTTCGTTTCCTTCATCCGTAATATGAAAACACCTATAGCCATCACAATCGCTATACCTGTTGATATATATATCATCTCTTAACCATCCCTTTTAACTAATAATAGGTAAGTACCATTAAAAATTATATAAGACTTCAATTTATAAACAAAGTATATATTACCTATTTAAGATAAACAAGGAGGTGTTTATTAATTAAGCTCGCTTTTGATGATGCTTCCAATACCCGCCCTCGATTAAAGGCTTGACGATAAAACCTTGCGCCCCGGCTTCTATAGCCTTCGTCAACCATTTTTGCATTATGACCTTTGCGGCCTGAAATTCCTTCTTAATATCTTAGATCAGGATTTAATTTCTATATAATATTCAATGCTTACCGCCCAATCCCGCCTTCATCAACCACTTAGTGACTGACCTTAGACCCAAAATCAACGAAATGGACACCATAAGAACTAATAGCAGGCCTCAACTAGAATAATATTGAAAAAATAACTTATTATGGACTAAAAACCTGTAAAGCCACCGAATAGTCTAGACAGGACTGCAATTATTTTGGTCATCCAATCAAAAAATAAAACCACACCCATTATAATCATTAAATATCCGCCAATCTTCATGATGTATTGGCTGTACTTTTTGATCCATTTCAACTTTCCGACAAAGAAGGATAATATGAAGAACGGGATGGCAAATCCTAAAATATAGGCTGTCATATAGCTCATGGCAGCACTTGGATTCGTTGCACCCAGTGAAATGACAGCACCTAAAAGCGGACCTGCACAAGGGGTCCATCCAGCGGCGAAGGCCAGTCCGATAAGAATGGAACCTATATATCCGCTAGGTCGATTCTTGAATTCAAAACGACTGTCTTTCATCAAAGATTTCGGCTGAAAGATTCCTACAATGAATAAACCAAAAATGATAATCAGGATGGCACCAATCTGACGAATTAATTCTTTGTAATCCGAGAAAAAAGAACCTAAGTATGAAGTGCTAAAACCAATTGCAATAAAAACCAGGGAAAACCCAAGAAGGAAGAATAAAGTATGCAGCATGCTTCTTCTTTGAAGCATGGCGTTCTCGGATTTGATTTCACCTACACTCATACCAGTGATATAAGATAAAAAGGCCGGATATAGCGGTAAGCAGCACGGCGAAATAAAACTCAGGAATCCCGCCCCAAAAGCTAAAAACATATTAATATCATTCAAATAAGCTCACTCCTATGTATGTCAACCTATAAACATTGTAACAAATAAGATAAAAAAATACATTTATGGAACTGTGAATATTTCATGACAACCAATAGCTTATAACTGATGGGCGACGGGCTAAGTTAACTTATTTGAATTCATTAGTCCAAGCCGATATAATTGTTATATTCATACAGATTTTACAACGAATACATAAATTAAGGGTACCTTGAAATAAATGTTGGGGCCAGAAAGGAAATATAATGGCTAAAAAGAATGAATTTCTCGAACAGATTGAAATAAAGAGAAATGAACTTATCAAAATTGTCGCTAAAGATGGTTTAAACTCGCATGTTGCCGTTGAATATAGCCAGCAACTTGATCAGTTACTAAATAAATATAATGAACTTTTTTATAAAACCGGTACAAATTTTTAATCCGGTACATCTCCCATTGATAACCACATAAGTTATTATATGATTTATTTTGCTGTCAATCTCCCCTTTTTCATTCTTTCACAATTTGAATACATAGGCATGACATTTGCTATATTAAAAAACAGGCAAGCACTATGTGCGCTGCCTGTTTTCCTGTTTTTTATTTAAAATAATGCTTAGAAATCATGTAGCAATATCAACATCGGATGTCGGTGCATAGTTTGTCACAACTAGAACAGCAGAAGATCCAGCTAAGATGGAAGAACCGTCCGGACCACCTCCTACCCCAGTGTGACACCCGGTTGTGTACGTTATTTAATTCTCGTTGCAGTACCCTAGACAACACATATGAAGTATTTTCGATTATCTAAACATCTTAAGTAATGGCGGCCGGTTCTTAAACAATTCCTTAACTGTACTTCCAAGTCGGCAGCCTCAATTGATTTCCATATGTATTGATCACGAGTAAATGCGGAATTCACGAGTAAATGCGGAATTCACGAGTAAATGCGGAATTCACGAGTAAATCAGCTAAACTCACGAGTAAATAGAGCGAATTCACGAGTAAACGCAATATTTACGAGGGAAACAGCTAAATTCATTAGTACTGTGACAAAACTCACGAGTAACAGTGTGAAATCATGTGTAAGATGTATGTAGCAGGAGGGCATTCGTTTAAAGACCATAATTGCAAAACTATCAATGGACTATGGAGCTATTCGTTTAATAGATATCCCTTACAAATAAAAGGAGTGGTTTTTTCTACCTAAATGTATTTATTTTTAAATTCAACCTGGAAACCTCACCTATCCTCGTTCCTTTTTCTAAAGCAATCATTATAAATTTAAATGATAAAAATTGTGTTTGACAAATCGATCAAAACATATTATCTTTAATTAAAGATAAATTAACTCGAGATAATATCACTGTGTTTTTTTAAACATAAATCTCGAATTAAAGATATCTAAATTCGAAATAAATTCCAGGAGGAATCATAAATGATTGGTATTGGTTTATTAGTTATACGTATAGTAATAGGGTTATCGTTTGTTGGACATGGAGCTCAAAAATTATTTGGGTGGTTTGGCGGTCATGGCTTGAAAGGTACAGGAGGCTGGTTTGATTCAATTGGGATGAAGCCAGGAATTACCATGGCCCTATTTGCCGGTCTATCTGAACTTATTGGCGGAGCGTTATTTGCTTTAGGTCTCCTTACACCCTTTGCAGGTATATTAATTGCACTTACAATGCTCGTTGCGATCGTTAAAGTCCATGGAGCAAATGGCTACTGGGCAACTCAAAACGGTTATGAATATAATCTTGCCATTCTTGCAGTGGCGATTGGCGTTGCGCTAACCGGAGCTGGACCTTACTCTCTTGATTCCTTTCTATTTTAAGGAAGCTTGGGTTTTATAATCCCTATATTATGAAAAACACGGAGTTGGCATTAACCACTCCGTGTTTTTACTTTTTCCTTAGAAAGAACCAGAGCATATTTTCTCCAGATTCTAATCTTTGGTACGAATGCATTAGGATCAGACTTCCAACAAGTGATTTTCCATTTAAGGATTCCCCTTAAAATCAAGTACATTTACTATTGTCCCTAGGTACTAGTCTAAAAGTTCATATCAATTATTATCAGAGTCTTCTCATACAGTTTCTTGTCTTCTATCCATTATTGAAATTTATCCAGATTGGAAAAATGAAGATCTACCGGATATTTTACAACATTCCCGCATAGGGAAACCCCTCTTCAATGAAAATAGGCCTGAAGGCTATACAAATTCCTTCAATAAACGAAAGTAGATTGTTAGGCTGTCGCAGGACCTAACAAATTAATAGTGTTTCATTTTCAAAATAACCCATTTTATTTTAGAAATTTATTATAATTCTCTTTTGTTTATTGTTAAGAGGAAGGTTATTCCAAACCTTTCAAACAATTAACGGAGGAGAAACCATTGAAAAAAATTGTTGCAAAAGTCTTATTATGCAGTTTGGCACTCACCCTCTTTGTCTCAATGTTGCCTACGAAGCAGCCAAAAGCAGAAGTAAACAAGTCTATGATTGATTTAGCTGTCTTTGAAGATTCACTAAGGAAACCTGTGTCTGCACCAAAACCCGCACCTAATATTATTGAACGTAGAACTATTAATACAAAATACGAACGCATGGAATCGCCTTTTGTTGAAGCAATCCCTTACGATGATGGCACCGGTACAGGTTATCTAGATGTATCGTGGGAGCCTGTAGCAAATGCTCAAAAATATCAAATTCTTCTCTTTAACGGATCTAAACACCACTACTTTACTGTTAACGGTGATATAACTGAATGGACAACTAAAGGCAAAAAAATGTTCCCTACTCCAAAACATATAGAGACTGGTATGATTGATTACTTAAGAGATGGATCTGGTATGGAACTATCTATTGATCCAACTTCTTTATACAAAAAAGCTTTTGAAGTCGATGGTATGTACGATTATTCAAAAAGTCCTTACTATTACGTTCGTGTTACTGCTATCTTCGAAAATGGTGCAAGCCCAATCTCTTATGCTACAATATCTTCATTACTAAAATATGATTTCGATGAAAATGGTGTTATAGAGCAAATCACTCCCGAAGAAGAAGCGATGTTTGAAGATATTCCAAGCATAGAAGAGATGTCGGCAGAAGAACTTCAAGTATTTAATGAATCCTTAGATGAGAATATAACAGTCATGTCACCAAGCGAAGCTGATATTGTGAAAGAAGCTGTAATTGATTTATACTCTGAAAATGGAAGCAATATAAGTGGGATGAGCAAGCGATTAGGCCTGAGTTTATCAAATAAAACAGTTGCTGTTGGTATTAATGTGGCTTTGGACATGGCAGTGTTTGGAGTAGCTGCTGGTTCTGTGAAAGCATTTATTGTTAAGAAAGGGAAGAAAGAAGCAGCAAGAGTTTTTACTAAAACAGTTAAAAGTCGATTAATTGCATGGGGAGCACCTGCTCTTGCTGTTAGTGCTGTTTATGCAATAAACTATGCTATTGTATATTTTGATATTGGAGCTAGGGTAGCTATATACCTTGACGGAATCGATTATAAACCTAGAAATGGAAGGATAAACTTTTAATTGTTTAAAATTAAATTTTATCATTTAGAAATAATAAACTTCGTTTTACTTGGATTAGTATACTTTTTTATTAGATTCTATGTAGTGTTTTCCGGATGGCAATATACATTATTTTTTTTAATATACTTCTACTTTGGTTACCATTTTGTATTTAATCTGCCCTCTAAAATACGAGAGAAAAAGACAAAAAAATAAACTTACAGATAAAGCCCTCGTCGTATAGATGAACTGTGCCCCTATTTACGGGCAATAAAAAAAGTGCCTAAGCAGCTAATAAGTGGTCCCGGTATTGTACCAGGGCCTTTTCTTTAGCCCTATTGATAACGATGATTATTATATTCTTCTATAACTCGAATTGGGTGCTCTTTTTTATATTGCCTTTAGAAATAAACAGTTGGAAAAAACACTCAATTATTCTTTCTTTTCAAGGATTCAATCTAAAAATAACTATATAGATTCTTTACTCTTTTCAATGACTCTTCTATAAACATAAATAACCCTGGATAAGGAACATTTTTATATGAGTTCCTTATCCGGGGTTATATGAAAACCATTATGCATTTTTTATTTCACTAATATAAGAACGTTTATTTATTCAATCCCCGGAAACCATCCTGAAGAGTGGATGATCGCTTGCCATAATGGGTCTGGAATATCAAGTTGCTGCTGATTTTCTTTGTTTATTTTGGTCACGATTTCAGCTTCCCTGCCTTGTTCCACTTTTTGTACCCATTCCGGATCAATTATTATTTCACGCCCTAATGCGATTAACGGAACCCCCGACTGCAATGCTTTGATCGCATCATCTGCTGTATAGATGGAACCCACACCAATTAATGGAACTTGATCTCCGATACGTTCTTTAATGATCTCTATCCGAGGTCGGTCAACGTCGGTTCCCCGTCTTGCTTTCGACCAGAAATCCATTAATGAAACATGAAGATAATCCAGATCCTTTGTTACAAGCCCATCAATTAATGCAAGTGTATCATCCATGGTGATTCCTGGTGTTTCCGGTTCTTCCGGTGAAAAACGGTAACCTACGATGAACGGATCCTTGGCATGTTTGGCAACCGCCTTTTTCACTTCATCCACAACCGCTAATGGAAAAGTCAGGCGCTTTTCAAGAGAACCGCCCCACTTGTCTTCACGACGGTTCGAATGCGGCGAAAAGAATTGCTGTAGCAAGTAACCATTTGCACCGTGAATCTCGACACCGTCAAATCCCGCTTCAATGGCACGTCTGGTGGTTTCACCAAAGTCGAGAATGATCGATTCTATTTCCATTTCAGAAAGTGGACGTGGAACTGCTTTCCCTTCACCTTCCGATGGGATATTGCTTGCACTGACAACATCACCATTTACCAATTCGGGTGGAACCTCTCGGCCGCCATGAAAAATCTGGAGAATTGCCTTTGCCCCTTTCGCTTTAATCGCTGATGCCAAACGACTTAGACTAGGTATCAATTCATCCTGATCTCCGCCAAATTCCCCGTGGAAACCTTTGCCATTAGCCGTCACGTAAGTACATGCCGTTATAACCATACCGACCCCGCTTGACCGACGTTCATAATAGTTAACTTCCGCGTCGGTTACAGTCCCGTCAGGATTAGAAGAGAAATTTGTCATAGGTGCCATCACCAATCGATTTTTCACTTCTAATTTCTTTCCTAAATTGAACGATTCAAATAATGGTGTATATTTAGAATTCATTTAGTAATCCTCCATTTAGTTACCCACCATGTTGGTTGGTATAAGTCCTTAATTCACAATATCATCCGCGTATTATGATTATAATCATGCATATTTTGCGATTAATGCCGAAATGGCTTCTTTTGGCTGGAAGCCAATAGCTTGATCTACCTTTTCTCCATCTTTGAATAGAATAAGGGCTGGAATTCCCATCACTCCATATTCGCTCGTCGTATCTGAATTTTCATCCACATTAAGTTTAACGATCTTAACCTGATTACCCATTTCCTCATCGATTTCATTAAGAACTGGGGCAATCATTTTACACGGACCGCACCATGGTGCCCAAAAATCAACCAATACTAAGCCTTCCTTGATTTCACTAGCAAAATTATCATCTGTAACATGTTCTATTGTCATGATCATTTCCTCCTTGTATTATCCGAAATATTTATGATCTTTACTCACATCTATTTAAAATCAAGTTTTGCGATTCTATTTCCCGGGATTTGAACCTCTGATTTCCGGGCAGTTATTTTCGGGTGGATTTTGATGGATTCCAATTTACCGGATAACTCCATAAACCATGTTTCATCTTTAGAAAGTAAAGCCAAATCAATTAAGGCCAAAAGATGAGCTTCGTTACTTATTTCTAGATCCGGCAGTTTTTCAGTCCATTTACTCGGAATCCAAATCGATTTCCCAACCGCTTTTTCATTGTCACTTTCAACTACATTCACTTTAATGATTTCTCGATTATCGCTTACGGTTTCAACGAAACCATGGATTAGTTCCCCATCTCTTGATTTTCCCTGTACCCAATCCCCATTTTTGAACAGATTATTTTCAACCATTTCCTTAGCACCCCTTTTATGTTCATTTATTATTGAAACTATAGTTATTAACTGTATTAATAAAATATACATTTTGTGCAAAGAAAAAACTAAATCAATATCACGGACATTGTTTAATTTTTTCCAAAAATGTGCTGAGAGTTATATCTTCTAAATATTTTTCGAAATATAATTCAGCTTCATCAAATATTTGATCCATGACTACCTGGGTATTTGAAGATATGACACATTTTTTCTCCGGATCACCTGTACACCACTTTGGTTTCAGGGTTCCATGTGAGACCGCTATATAAATATCCGCCAAACTTACCTCTTCAGGGTTACAGTCTAGAATATAGCCTCCGCCCACACCTTCTTTAGTCTTAACAAATCCCTTTTTTCTTAAGCTGCTCATCATTTTCCGAATCCTAGCCGAGTTTGTACAAACGTTTTCTGCAATGGACTCACTGCTTGCCATATGATCTGGTAGATAAGCTAAATAGACCAAACTATGCACAGCTATTGTAAAATCACTATTCACTTTACATATCCTCCTCAAGGAGATTACTGTAATATTAATATTTACAGTTGAAAAAGTCAACTCAAAAACCTCAACAGCTTCCTCCACTATATTTGATCGATTTAGTATTGCAGTGAAACCCCCACTTTACGCTTTTATTATTGCCCATGTTAAAGATCCTTAAAGTAAGACTCGGTGATATTATTTAAACCTTAATTATAGATACACTAAATTGACAACAAATCCATTCTTTCTTCATGAATGGTTTTTCTATTTACAAACATTCAAATAAAAAACACCCGATTACTCGGATGATTACTTTAATCAATTTTATATTCACTAACTCATTATTGTATAGTGCTTAAATAAAAAGATTAATAGAAAAGATTTATTATTTTTTACATTTAGATTTCAATTTGAATTTTGATTCCCATTTGTTGTCTTTAAATTTACATTTGTGTTCAAATTTAAGTTCACATATGGGAAAACACACCTTACATTTTTTTACAAGGTCTTTTATCATTCTAACCACCCTCCTTAATACTGTATATGCATCTTTTGATAGAAAGTGTGGACAAGTATAATTTTTTGTCGTTTTAACTTTCCAAATAAAAAAGCCCTCACATAGATTGAGGACTTACCTTACCCTTCCAAAACAAAAACCACCTTTTCTGAAACATTCATTCAGAAAAAAGTGGCTTAAGAAACAAAAATGAAAGATAAACCAAAATTTTATATAAAATCGGTGGAAGGATTCAGACTAAATCCATTTCGATATTATATAAAATTTTGCATCCAATCTTCCAAGAACATTGATATATCAAGGTTTCATGCTATCTTATTTTGTTTGTTGTTTATTCATGGCGCTCATCATTTGATTAATTTTCTTTTGGGATGGTTTCATACCCATTTGCATCATCATCATTTTCAACATTTGTTCGTTAATTGGCGGATTTTTCTTTAAGTAATCCATCATGTATTTACGAGCGATGAAAAATCCCAGCACTACTCCAGCAATCAATGCCAGTACGCCAACTAGAATGTAAACCCACATACTATTTCCTCCTTCATGTTGTCTAACATCAGTGTACTAGACCAAAGGTTATTATACAATACCCGCTACCGAAAAGTCCCCCATTTAGACAAATTTTCTTTCTTTTATCGGTTTTAACCAACCGTATTTTTCATGTTCAAAATCAATGGCCAGAAAACTCGCTTCATATTTTCGAATACTTTCAAAGAAAGCCGTCTCCGCTTCATAGTCTCCTTCAGCTTCAAGAGTAATGGAATCATTCTGAATGATTAAAACGGCTTTACTTGATCCGTTTGTTTTTTCTAAATAGTATTTTCCATTTTGAGTCCAATAATTCATCTTTTTTTGCAAACGTTGTTCAATAGCAAACTGCAACTGGATAATCGGGACTTTTTTGGTGACATATTCGATTTGTTTTTGCAAAATACTCTTCAGTCTGCCCCTTGCTTGAATATATTCCAAAAACAAATTGAAAAATAGCTTTTCTCTTCCATAATAATGATGGGCAAATTCATCTTCGATTAAATAAATTTGATAGGTTCTCATCAGCCAATGCCTCCTAGCTTTCCTATTTTGGTCACGAAAACATCTAACTACCAGCAACCTGTCCACTATTTTCCACTATTGATGACTTTCCCCTTTAACTGACACATTTAAACGAAATTTATTTATTCTCATTATATATTGACAAACTAAAAAGATATGTTGTTTGCTGGAGAAATTTTCTTCTTTTTTTGTCGAATGGAAGATTTCCTTTAGTATAGAAGCACATTCAATATGTATAATAGGATTTTTTGATAAAAAAACTGACACCAATCTAGTTGGTGTCAGTTCCGCATTACTGTTATTTAAGCATTTCTTTCACACGGGCAACTACATTTTCTACAGTGAAACCGAATTCCTCCATGATTTTACCGCCTGGTGCAGAAGCTCCAAAATGATTGATGGCCAATATTTCACCCTCATCACCTGCATAACGATCCCAGCCAAACGGTGAAGCCACTTCGATAGCTAAACGTTTTTTCACTGCCGGATTGATTACGCTTTGTTTATATTCTTTTGATTGAGTTTCAAATCGATCCCATGATGGCATGCTGATTACCGCAACATCAATTCCTTCGTTCGCTAAAGCATTCTGTGCTTCCACAGCCAAGTTCACTTCGGAACCAGTCGCAAGAAGTAATGCATCGGCTACTTCTTTCTTAGAAGCAGAGATGATGTAAGCACCTTTTGAAACACCTTCATACGCAGTTTCGGAAGTGCCCTTTATTGTTGGCAACCCTTGACGAGTCAGAACAAGAGCATTTGGTTTATTTGTAGACTCCATAGCCACTTTCCAGGCTGCTGCCGTTTCATTGCCATCAGCTGGACGGATTACCCCTAGGTTAGGCATAGCGCGCAATGATGCCAATTGTTCGATTGGCTCATGAGTCGGTCCGTCTTCCCCTACAGCAATGCTGTCATGAGTGAATACATAGTTTACAGGCAGTCCCATTAGTGCTGCCATTCTTATGGCAGGACGTAGATAATCAGAGAATACGAAGAATGTTCCTCCGTATACTTTTAAGCCACCATGAAGTGCCATTCCATTTAAAGCCGCACCCATAGCGAATTCACGTACACCGAACCATATATTACGGCCGCTGTAATTACCAGGTAATAGATCTGTCTCACCTTTGATGGCAGTATTATTAGATCCGGCTAAATCCGCAGAACCCCCAATGAAGCTAGGGACCTTTTTGGCGATCGCATTCAGTACTTCCCCACTTGAAGCACGGGAAGCTAATGTTTTACCTTCTTCATAGACTGGAATTTCCTGATCCCAATCAGCAGGCAGTTCACCTTTGATGGCAAGCTCCAATTGCTGTGCTAACTCAGGATGTGCTTCTTTGTAATTTTTGAACAATTCATTCCAAGCTTCTTCTTTTTGAGCACCTGCATCAACAACAGCTTCATTGAAATGTGAATACACTTCTTCAGGTACATGGAAGTCCTCTTCGAATGTCCATTTATATGCTTCTTTTGTCAATTTAAGCTCATCTGCACCAAGCGGAGCGCCGTGAACGGCAGATTTACCTGAACGGTTTGGTGAACCGTAACCAATAACCGTTTTCACTTCGATTAATGTTGGGCGTGCATCGTCGGTTTTCGCTTCTTCAATCGCTTTAGCAATTTCCTGAAGATCATTGCCATCCTCAACGCGGATATATTGCCATCCATAAGATTTGAACCGGTCTGCTACGCTTTCACTAAATGATTGACTTAAGTCGCCGTCAAGGGAAATATCATTAGAATCATATAAAACAACAAGTCTTCCCAGTTGTAGATGTCCAGCTAATGAAGCGGCTTCTGCAGAAACACCTTCCATTAAATCTCCATCTCCACAAATGCTATATGTATAATGATCGACCACATTATAAGAATCGCGGTTATAGCTTTCAGCCAAGTGACGTTCAGCCATTGCCATCCCGACTGCCATTGCAATACCTTGTCCAAGCGGCCCGGTAGTTGCATCTACACCAGCCGTATGTCCGAATTCAGGATGTCCTGGAGTTTTACTGCCCCATTGACGGAAGCTTTTCAAATCATCGATAGATAAGCCATAGCCCGATAAATGAAGAAGGCTGTATAACAGCATAGAACCATGTCCAGCTGAAAGAACAAAGCGATCTCTATTAAACCAATCTGGATTTTTCGGGTTATGGTTCATATATTCGGTCCATAGTTTATACGCCATTGGCGCTGCCCCCATTGGCATACCTGGATGGCCGGAATTAGCCTTTTCAATTGCATCAATTGATAATGTACGAATCGTATTGATAGAAAGTGCATCTAATTTATCTAACATATTGTAAAAACATCCCTTCCTGTAATGTACCTCTTTATATTATAGTGACAAGCATAATATCACAACTAAAATCACTATTTACTGCCTCAATATTAAAATTTTCTAGAAATAAGAGAAGCCCCTATTTAGATTAAACTAAATAGGAGAATACATACATGAATGCACTCTCTTTTTACTCCAAAATGCCAAAGAATCCTCAAATGGAATGTTCCATCAGAGGAATCCAAGCATTAATGTAAATTTCGTTTTTCTTTTATATTTTTTATCTTTTGAGGAGTGACGTCATTACCCTCTGGATCCACGACTTTCACATGCTCCAACGTGTCGGACATGGATTTTCTGAATGTTTCCAAATATTCACTTCTCAATTGGGTTTGCTCTTTCGCTTCAACTTCCGTCAAGCCTTCAGCCTTTGCCTTTTTAGAAAGTACATTTATACGGGCTATTTTTTCTTTTGATAACATAATTTCGCTCCTTCATAATCTGCGGATATTGTCATGGTATTAAAAAAAAAGCGAAATTACAAGTTCTATGATTTACTTTCCTTTGTATTCATTCGATGTTCGAGAAAACGCCTGTTCACAGTAGCCTTAGATACATTGTATCCAAAGCCCCTTAATGTGGCTGCGATTTCTGAGAATGTCAACCCATTGGCACGCAGTTTAATAATTTCTTCAATAGGAATCTCCATACGGTCCCTTCCAGTGGAATTCCTTTGGTTGTGAAGATTTTTTTGAGGACGGTACCCTTTTTCAACGGCTCTCATCATTCCGCGCTTTATTTTAAGATTATGTAGTTTCCTTTGATATTCTTCTACAATGCCCACTATCTGGATGACCATGGCATCCGAATCCGATAACTCCAGCTCCCCATCGTGTGAGAGCGTATAAATTTTCACATCTTCTTTAAGGATGACATGGAAAAGGGCTATTTTGGCATTCCCTCTTCCCAGTCTTGTTTCGTCCTGGATTAATAAGACTTCAGCTTCTTTGGTTTTAAATAGTTCGAGCATGTCAAAAATGCCATCCCGATTCAACTCATAACCACTTGCCTGTTCTTTTATAATGGAGACAACTTCCACATCCATCTTTTCAGCCAATTTGACTAATTCATCTTCCTGCCTTGCCAATGATGTTTCCTGTGACTCTTTTTCGGTGCTGACCCTACAATAGATTACCGCCTTCATAATACCCTACCTTTACTACTTACTGCTCACTGGCCAAATTCTGGACAAGTTCTTCCCCTTTAACCGGTATGACAATGACTTGTCCAGGTTTTATCGAATCCGCACTGACTCCATTATTCTCTTCTATCCAACCAATGAATTCTTTTTTTGTCAAATTTGTTTCTTCATATTCTTCGGCAATTCCCCATAGGGTGTCACCTTCGCTTACTTCTATAGAAAGGAAATCCTTTTTTTGATCATTGTTCAATGTACAAGAGAATAAAATTGAAAAGATGAATACTGATCCCGCTAATAGAATCGTATAAATATAATTTTTGTATAATTTTTTCATAATAATCCCTCCAAAGCGAATGTTCGTTCGTATGTTATGATCAAATTATAATACGAACGTTTGTTTCAGTCAACAACAAAATTCGAACTTATGTTTGTATAGAGATGGGGGCCATGCTATAATGTAGCAAAGAACATTGGGGAAGAGGTGCACAAATGACAAAACTATCAAAACGGCAGCAAGATATTCTTGATTTCATTAAAGAAGAGGTTCGCCAAAAAGGGTATCCGCCTTCCGTACGGGAGATTGGCGAAGCAGTGGGACTTGCATCAAGTTCAACAGTACACGGACATTTATCCCGCCTGGAAAGTAAAGGCCTTATTAGACGTGACCCAACCAAGCCAAGGGCCATTGAAATAATGAATTTGGAGGAAGCGAACAATATTCCCAAAGCCAATGTCGTGAACGTGCCGTTACTTGGAAAAGTAACAGCGGGCATGCCGATAACAGCTATTGAGAACATTGAAGAATACTTTCCGCTTCCCGAAAGCATGGTTCCACATGATGACCATGTATTCATGCTGGAAATCATGGGTGAAAGTATGATTGAAGCAGGAATTCATGATGGAGATTATGTCATCGTGAAACAACAAAGCAGTGCCAATAATGGAGATATCGTCGTGGCGATGACGGAAGATGATGAAGCCACTGTAAAACGATTCTTTAAGGAACCGGATTACATAAGGCTTCAGCCTGAGAACTCAAATATGGAACCAATTATTTTACGAGATGTTTCGATACTTGGAAAAGTAATAGGCTTATATAGACAAATACACTAAAAGCGCTTCCCGCGCTTTTTTTGTTTGTTTAATTTATGTCCAGAATTCTCTCAATATGCATTTGAAAGAGTAGATATTGAAATATTTTTTAATAGAATCTAGTTTCATGGGAAATTAAACATCCTTTATAACGGATGAAAGTTAGACCATCGCCTTTCTGGTAATATGTACTTTGGAAGAAAGCTCATTGAAATAAAAAAAAGAGGGTTTAAAATCCCCCCTTTACAATTAATTTCACTTTTAACCTTTGGTTCACTTTAATAAGGTTAGATCGACCAAGTCATTCCACCAATATGTCCTGTTTAATTTTCTGGCCATAAGGAGCAATTTGCTTAATGAATGTTTCCTTGCTCATTAGATCTTTCATTACCAAGCATAAATCTTTATTTCCAGGGAACTCACTCCTAAATATATCCACCTAACACCCGTTGAATTAATACTTTTATATAGGAGTACGGCTGTTTACATTGGCGGAATTACCATCTCCCTAGTTACCCGTACCATTTCGCACCTACCTCATATTTCATAAAAAAATGCCTCCTCAACTAAGAGAAGGCATTTCGCTATTTCTCAATATAGACCGAACGAATCAGCGTCCGGGTTCTTTCGGTACCATCCACATTTTTTTCCTTAACATCTATTGTTACATTATAAACACCTGACTTAGGTACTTCTGGAAGGGTGCCAGTAAAATTTTCAGTATCCATTGCCTTAATTGAGTTTTTTTCACTAATTTCATTACCGGTTTCATCTATCAGATGAACCAAAAATGTTGTACTGATTGGTCTTTTTTTATCATTCATTGGATTCTTTATTAAAAATTTTGCATCTTTTTGCTTAACTTTACCGGCCATACTTAATGTAATGGGATTCTTTTCGTTAAATTGGGCTGTGAACAGGAAGGCGTCTTTTGGCGATTTAGTCTTCATTCGTACTTTCCAGTCACCAATTTCAAGGTTATTTCTGTAGAATGATTGGATGGTTGCACCATTAAAAAAGGAAGTTTCATTTTTGGCTGAATGGACCTTTAAGGAAGGTGAATACTTTTTATTGGATGGAGAAATCAATTCAACCTCGACATCATTTGAGGCTGTATATATGCTTATATTACCTGGGGCCGCTTCATTTACATGGAAGCTTTGTTCGACCCAGACATTTTGTTTCAGGACATCACCCAGAACGGTTTGAGCGAGTGCGGTTGTAATGACATCATCTTCAACTCGTTCTTTATAATTGACATGATATGCAGGAATCCCAGTGGTGGATGTGCTTTTTAAATAGGGTTCAATTCTTGAAAATACAGCTGAGCCAACTCGAATATTGTCGTGATCAAAGTTGGGATCCGTAAATAAATGTGTTGCATAGGGTATTTTTGTACTCCATACATTCACCAGTCCATCATTTTCCCCATATGATGATAAATATTGTCCCCCCATTGATAAGGCTGATAGTACCGGGCCTCTGTTCATACCTGCCACAGTGAAATACAAGTTTTTACGAGAGTTAACATGGTTATCCGTGACAGAACGAAATTCAGCCATTTTACCAACTTGTAAAGAATAAGTTCCCTCATCTTTTTGACCTAATAAGGAACCAAGCCAGCCCGCATACCAGCTATAAGCCAAATCAGCTAGGTGAGAACCATGATGTGGGGAAGCTAAAGTGATCACCCTTCCAACATATTGGTGTGCTCCATAGTGGACTAGAGCCGCTTGGGTGTCTGGGCCCCCTTTGCTGTGAGCTATAATATTTACTTTTTCGCCCCCGAAATGGTTACTGATTTCTGAAAGCATTTGAGCTAATAGCCTTCCATTGGCATATTGGCTCACTGATCCATTTCCAGCTGAATCATGAAGCTGAACAAAAACCGTTTGGTAGCCTGCTTCATACGCTTTGGTATACATATCATTGACGCCATGATATTCCGTTTCACCATACCAGCTGGTTGAACTGCCGTTTTTCCCTTGTACAAACACGATTGGTGGTTTGTTTGTATCAAGATTGGGAGGAATACCTCCAAGAAACCAATCCCCTGGACTGAAAGTTTCGGAGGGCGGTTTCAATTTTCCTGCTGAGGAAATGTCTGGCTTTGCCATAATTAATAGAGTTAGAATGAGGACAAGAAAAACGACATAATTGATTACATTCCTTTTCAAGGGTTATCTCCTCCAATATCATCTGGAATTTTTTTGAACTCATCCAATTATCAATGCCCTCCTTCCATAGCCTTCTTTAGCCTTCATTAATATATAATTGTACTTTTGCATACCATTACCTGCTATCTTCATAAAGATGGGAGAAAAAAACTAGAAGAAGTTTTATTGATAATGGAGAAAAAGTATGAAGATTTGCCTTCCATTCATTTAGGTATGGGGTCTTTTTCATTTTATGAAGACGTGCTTTGAGAGGAAAACATGCTGCCAATTCACGAAAATAGAGTACAAGCCCTTATCCTGCAAAGGATAAGGGCTTGTTCATCCAGATTAACTTTTCCTTCGAATTTGCCATTGTCCATTTGCTCCTATTCATGGTGTTTAGAAGTCCGCCCTATACATTAAGTAAATAATTTTCTTTCACAGCAATTGGCTGACATTTTTGGAATCACTGTATCAATCGTATATTTGCACAAGAAGTTTGGATTTGTACACCTTTTACTACATACAGGTATTTTACAAATGTTCTAATGTCAGCAGCTCCTATGCAACTTCAAAAGAATTAATTTCCCTTTCCTCTTTGTTCCCCTTCTTTCCATCGTTACTTGAATCTTGTCCTATGGAAGTCAGGATTTTATGGATTCAAATGGCCAATCTGTTGAGGAAATGCTTGGTACAATTGAACTTTCAACTACATTTGAAGTGTAGGTCAGGGTCAAAAAAAATGATATCGTCAATCGAGAACCCTACACATTCAGCAAATAAATAAGCCTTATCGATTCGCAAAGGAATCTTATATTGCTCATAGTCAATGTAAGTCCTCTTGGCCATCTTCAGCACTTTAGCCATTTCATCTTGAGTTAATCCTTTATACTTCCTGGCTTGTTTAAGTGTGAACTTAACGCTTGTCATATCTTGTCACCACCTATCTAAAAAAATAATATCACACTTGAAGTATAGTTACCAACAATTTTTCGCAAAATTCACGCACTTTACGTTTACTCACTTTCACTCATAGTGTATATTCAAGTAAGAGGTGAAGAAATATGCACATTGGTGAACGGATTAAAATGTTAAGAAAAGAAAGAAAAATGACACAAGAAGATTTGGCAAATGTATTAAAAGTAGCTCCTACGGCAGTATCAGCTTGGGAATCCGGACGGAATAAACCTTTAATGGATAAATTGAGCATGATGTCCACTTGTTTTGAAATACCGCTATCCCACCTCATTGAAGGAGCGCCTATCGTTAGAAATAATCCTGGAATGGAATTCCTAAATGAAAAGAATGTAAGATTAATTGGTGTCTACGGAAATATCCCTGCTGGAGAGCCTAATTTCACCAACGAATATATAGAAGCCTATATGCCGACATTAAATTCGATGCTTAAATCGGATAAAGAATATTTTTTCCTTAGAGTGAATGGCAATAGCATGAATAAAGAATTCAGAGACGGATCATTGATTCTCGTTGAAAAAACAACCTACCTTGATAACGGGAAAATTGGAGTGGTCTTGATAAATGGACACGATGCTACGGTCAAAAAAGTGAGAATCAATGAAGAAAACATCATACTCACTCCCTGCAGCACGGATCCTTTTTATGAAGAAAAAACCTACAACATAAAAAATGATAGAGTCCGTATTTTAGGAAAAGTGGTTCAAGCCATTAAAATATACGATTAATATCCAACTCGAGGGTTTCATACGGAAAGAAAGTAAAATAAATGAATAATGAGCAGCCATACATAGATTCAATTCATACAGTTTTTATCAACTTAATTGCTGTTGCATTTTAGGTACAAGCCATCATGGTTTGTGCTTTTTAGTATTGTTCTTTTATTTGTCTTTACATAAAATCCTTTTAATTTGTGTCAGCCCATAAAAAAAAAGGCATACCTTACATTAATAAAGGAGTGGAATAATTCATGCGAAATTATCCATATGGAAGCCAAGATAACGTATTTATGCCAGGTCATTATGCGTGTACGAGCAACTTTCCGCAAACGATGAAAACTTTATCACCGACTTATACAATTCCCACAGAACCAGTTCTCTTTGACCATCTAATGATGAATTTAGGTAAAACGATCACTATCGTAACAATGAAGGAATCATTAAAGGGCAAACTTACCGGCGTCGCTATTGATCACCTGCAATTATCAATCGGCGATTTAAAATATCATATCCGTTATCCCCAGATTACTTATTTCATTGAGTGAATGTATTTGGAAACTTTAGTAGGGGCCATTTTTAGTATATTTTCCTTTCATGCAAAAGAATAAAATTGTTTATATCGGGTAATAAAATCATCATATTTTTATAATGCGGTTCACAACCCCCTATAAGAATCTTATAATTGAAGATAAGCATTTGCCTCTGTAGCTCTAGAAGGGAAGAGCGCCGGAAAACATTGTAGCCACCGGGTCGCAAGGTAAGGGTTTCAGAAGCACCGAAAAGCAATTACGCTGAGGCAGGTGGAATTCCTGCCGGTGAAAATCCGTAGGGAAGCGTGTTCTCCCCTAGCCTATGCTTACGAAAGGAGTGCGGGTTCGAATCCCGTCAGAGGCTTACTTCCTGAATAATGCGATTATATATACTCACAGAAAGTGACTCCAAATTGCACAAGTCCACTTTGGCCTTCTGTGTAAATTATTTTCCCCTTGCATTCCTCCCGCTTTTATCGAAGGACCGAATCAGGATGGCAGAATGTACAGTTTTTCATTACATGCATATTCCTGAATCAAAAAGGCCCCTCTCTTTTTGAGAAGGGCTTACTGCGTGGTGTGCTTCTGGAAATTATAAATAATTATTAATTATTAATTATTCATTTCACCCGCAATTTCTGGTTAACCGTAATGGTGTACTGACTGTCAAGACCGTTCCAATCTTTAATTTGCTGAACCGTACTGCCATAAGAATTGCTTAAGGAATATACTGTATCCCCACTAACGACAGTGTGGTATACAGCTGTACTTTTCTTAGTTAGATTGAAGCATTTAACTAAACCGTTTACATGTCCGCGAGCCAGTGATTCGATAAAGGATGACGTTTTCAACTTTGCTGCGTCATTTACATTATCGATAAATCCATTTTCAGTCAGGAGTGCAGGCATGTCCGTTTCACGGAGTACATATAAATCTCCTGTTTTTTGTCCTCTGTCCTGGATGTTGATAAGCTTCATGACCTCTGAATGAATATGATCTTGATACGTTTTCGTTATCTGGTTAGTGGACGTATAAATGTAATCCTCGTACCCAGTTCCGCCGCCGGCATTAATGTGGATGGAGAGAAAAAAGTCAGCTCCCCACGCGTTCGCTGCATTCGTACGATCGTTTAAGGAGGGGTAGGTATCTTGGGTCCTGCTCATTTTCACAGAAACGTTATTATATTCTATCAATAAGATGTCTTTGATTCGAGTTGCAATGGATAAAGTTAAATCCTTCTCTCTCAATCCATTCCCGACCGAGCCTGGATCCGTACCGCCATGGCCGGGATCAATAAATACTTTCACCATTTCTATCACCTCTATTAATCTTATGTTACGTATTAACAAATGCTTGTACACGTAACTATCGGATTAAAGAAATTCTGCCGTTCTCAAAAAAATACACCCCCTAAAGGTGTAGTGGCATTATTTGATGATATTCGCCCAATGAACGGGAATTCTTTGAAAAAGACTTTTTCTATTTTTTTACATTCGCATCAGGAATTTTTGGAGAATAAGCAATCTATAATCAAAGGAACAAGAAGATTGAGAAATATTAAGAAAAGTCAACATTAACACAAATTTATCGGTTTTTGGTTTGTTTTATTTATCGCTTCTGCGCACTCTTTAATTGAGTCAATCACTATAGTCGGTTCTGATAATTGCGGAAAATGTCCACTCTTTTCAGCGACACTGTGTTTGCTGTTTCTTGTCAATGAAAGTAATGCCATTAATCAAAACTATATTGGGTTTGCCGTTTCCACTAATATTATATTGTAGCGTCCCTTTCGCAGTTTCCACCTTATATTTTTCTATTTTCAATGTCAGCACCACACCTCACTTTGTTTAGATTAATTCACGTGTGTAACAAGCTATTGGTTTCATTTATAAAAATTGCTAAATGGATTCTTTGAATTTTTTACGAAAGCTATAGAAAATGATAATGTGAACTTTCATTCCTAAACATTGTACAGGATTTTAAAAGGAGAGATCGTATGATAAATGAATATGATAAGTTTGAACAATTAGTTAAAAAGTTGGATCAAGGAAACATGCTAATTCGCGCATGGGAATTAATGGGCGGAATTTCTGCAAATGTGACAGGACTGGAAATATTACAATCGTCAGGGCGTATCGTAAAAATGATCGTTCGTCAGCATGGTGATAATGACTTGAAACGGAATCCAAATATTGCTTCATATGAACACAAGCTCTTAGGGATATTGAAAGCTGCCGGTTTGCCTGTACCAATGCCATATTACTTTGAGCAATCCTGCGAGATATTTTCCAAGCCATGCATACTTATCGAGTTTATTGAGGGTAAGTCAGAATTCACCCCCTCAAATCTTAATGATTATATCTTGCAATTGGCAATCAATCTAGCAAAAATCCATCGTGTTAATTGTGCAGATTTATCTTTATCATTCATGCCTAAACTGGAAAATACATATGTCGAGATGTTAAATAATAAAGATAGGGTAATCCTGGACGAAACATTAAATTTGAGCTTGATTAGAGATCTGCTGAAATCCTCCATGCCCCTACCCTCCATGAATAAGGAAGTGATCCTTCATGGTGATTATTGGCCAGGAAATATATTATGGAAAGAGGATAAACTAGTTTCCATAATTGATTGGGAAGACTCAGGTTTAGGGGACCCTTTGACTGACCTTGCCAATAGTCAACTCGAAATTTTATATCATTTTGGAATGCAAGCGATGAATGACTTCACCAATCAATATAAATTCATGATGCCGGAGGTGAATTTTACTAACCTACCCTTCTGGCAATTATTTGCCGCATTACGGTTATCTACATTTCCCGAATGGGGCTTGGAAAAAAGCAAGGAAAATAACTGGCGGAAAAGACACAAGTCATTTGTTCGTGAAGCGATTAACCGAATTCGGTAAATTAATGTTTATTCATTTTTTTTGAAAATGATTGAAGGATCTGATATGCCCGTAATTTTTGATAAAGGCATTTATACCAGTCCCTTTATCATTTATTTTCATAAACTAATAATGACTTTCAAAAAAATCCCAGGAGGTGTTTACATGTATAATAAGCTCTGGGGGCATCCGAAAGGCGGTCAATGTCCACAACAATATTGCCCACCTCACAGAATGCCCACTCAATATAATCCATCTCAAACCTCCCCGACCAAGCAATATGTTAAAACCAATGTCATTAACACTGTTATTCCGGTTTTTCACCCGACACATACAACAACCGTGAATAAACACTTCAACACCTATATACCGCATACCCGAAGTATCGTAAAAGAGTGTTATTCACAAAGTTTTGTTTGTGGAGTACCTCAACCCCCCAGTTATTCGAGGAGAATGTTAAGATATTAATTAAAAAAACCCCGAATCGGGGTTTTTATTAATTCCTTCAACCTCTTGAATTGAGTTACAAAGGATTTACAACTGTCTGAATGCAAACTCCCTATACTTTTTAAAATTTTGTTTCTTATAAAACTCTTTTGCTGCCATGTTTTCAAACCAATAATCCAGTTCAATTAAATCTATATCATTCTTTTTAGCAATATCATAGACCTCATTCATTAGTTTTTTACCGTAACCTTTATGGGTTTGACCTTCAACGATACTAAGCTGATGCACATATACTGATTTATACTCATTTTTAAAAGCACTTTCAGGATAGTTTTTAATTTCAATCCATGCGTAACCAATTGGCACTTCATGTTCTTTTAAAACTAGAAAAACAAAATTATCATTTTCAACCAAATTTTTAAAAGTTTCTTTCATTGCATTATAATTATATTCCTTAAAATACTTAGGATATAGTTTTGCATGCAGATTGTGAACATTTCGATTTAATTTTGCAATTACTTCATGATCCCTGGATTGACTTACATACATAATTATCCCCCCTGCCTATACTATATTACAATCAAGCAACGTCCATATTCCAAATGTACAACAATCCTAGCCACTATCTGATAAATTCATTCCAAAACATCAGTTCCACCAAACCTACTTTAGTTACTTCAAACGCTTCGCCACCACAAGCTGCTGGCAATGGATCACAGACAACTTGCCTAAATGAAGGAACATTAATCTTATAAAAGCAGATGGAGCTTCTGATGAAACGCTTACGGCTTATTCGAAAGCCAAACTTGTCTGCCGCTGGCTTTCTTAACGCAACCTATGAATTGTACTTATTATAAGGAATCCCATTTTCATAGGATAACGTCAGCCAAGTGAAAAAGGTATCGGAAACAGTTAATGAGCGAAAAAAATATTACGGAGAGAATCTTCTTAATGTCCTTGCATATGTAATAGTTGAATATGTGAGTTCAAGCACGATAAAACACGATCCTTCCTTCTTGAAAGCGGATAAGGGTCATGAGCTTTACAACTTAAAAGCGTGACCCTTTCCTTCCTGCACGGTTTGATTTTGTACATTCGAAATACGTGTTATGAAGGGTTGCTAGTACACTCTAAAAGTGGTTACCTATTTCGCACTAGAGAACATTGTTTAAACGCCAATATGGATGATATTGCGTTGATTTTTTTACAGTTGGGTATACCTTAAAACGGAGCCATATAATCATGCCCGATTAACCAAAAACTTTTGTTAAGCTTTGATTTAAGGGTCTTTAGTTGAATAAGTAGTAAAAAGGGGGCTTCATACAGAAGATCCCTTCAGATTGTGGACAAACTCGATGAAAATCGAGTTTGTCTATTTTTATGGCTTGTACAATTTGGACGTTGATTGGAACGTAGGGCACTCGCTTTCCGCGGGCGGTCGGGGAGCCTCCTCGGCTCTCGCCTGCGGGGTCTCCCCTAGACGCGCTTTTCCCGCAGGAGTCTCGAACACCCGCTCCAATCAACTTTGTCTTACCTTTTAGATAGAACACTTTTGCCTAGATTCATTTTTGTTTTAAAATAGAAGTATTAATGAGGATGCTTTCTATACATGATTCTATTCAGCGAGATCAACTTGAAATGATTACTTTAGATCAACTGGGGACACTGAAAAAAACACGTGAAGCGCAACTACTTCCGGGAAAACTTCAGCTTGATCCCTTTGCGTTTAGTAGTTGAGCTTCCTCTTAAAGGAGTATTTTACCCATAGTATATGAAATTTTAGCAGTTGGAACACATGAATATTATATATTCTATCGAGGTATATCTTAAAATAAACTATGTCTTTACAAAGGTTCTTCAAACTGTCGACAGGTTTTTCCATTCAATTGATGGACGGATGTATTTGGCTAGATGAAAGGTTCTACCTTTACCTTCGAGATCAAGTTGCCGGCCTTACACCAAGAATGAAGACCCTTTTTCCTATCACTATGAATATAATGGGTCCAGATTTTACAGGATCTCTTTTTCTTGGTGATTGACCGTTACCATATCTTCGACCTGAAGTAATAGGCTGTTGCCGTTCCCCCGTTATTCGTTTCTTAGACTTTGTTCCTCAGTATGCTCTCACTGGTGATATAAGATGACGATAGGAGGAATTATCGCTTGGCTCGATTAAGACAGGTCTCATTGGACCGCCAAAACTTAGCTTTACCTCGTTTTCTTTTATCGCTTTTAAGGCATCCAATAAAAAGCTTCCATCCAGTGATACACTTAACCCCGCCTCACCTCTGATTGACTTGATGCTTTGCGTTTCTTCTATTTTCCCTAATTCCGATGAATTAGAAGATATCCTTAACTTACTTTTATCTAGGATTTCTATAAGTACATTGTTATTTCTCCATTCACTTGCAAAAAGGCAGGCCCTATCAATACCCTTTAATAGTGTTTTGGTATCCACGGTGATGATCGTTTTCAAATCTTTTGGCAGCAATTCTGATACATTCGGATAATTACCTTCAATCAGCCTTGAAAAAAGTGATATATGATTTGTTTGAAAGACGATATAGCGTTCTGTGATGAAAATATGTATGGTATCCGCTTCATTATTAAATAACTTGGTTAACTCATTAAGGCTTTTACTTGGAATGATGAAAGACCCAGTCACCTTCGATTCCAACGGAAGTTCTCTTAACGCTAACCGATGGGAATTCGTTGCAACACAAGTAAGCTTGTTTTCCTTGATAGACAAATTGACTCCTGTAAGTAGAGGTCTGGTCTCGTTTTTAGACACGGCAAACGCAGTCTGTTTTATGATTTCCAATAATTCAACACTTGGGATATTAAAATAACCAGCTCCATCTATTTGAGGAATATTTGGGTATTCCCCGGAATGTAGTCCATTTAGGTTCATGACTATTTCATTTGATTTAATAGTAACTGATTGATTTCCGTTCAGCTTTACATGGATGACATCAGGTAATTTTTTGACGATTTCACTTAAATATTTGGCTGATAAAACAACCGTACCCTTTTCAAAAACCTCCAATCCTGATACACCATCAATCGTTAAAGGAATGGTTTTTTCAATGACAATATCGGAATTACTACCAAGAAGGGTTAAGCAATCGTCATTAGCCACTATCTTTATTCCTGATAAAATGGGTATTGCCGTTTTTATGGAAACGGCATGGCTGACATCTGAAATCGCCTTATTGAAACATTCTTTGTTTATTATAAATTCCATGAAATTCGTCACTCCTATATAATCGTTAAAGGAATCTTTCGACAAAATACCTGTTCAACCCTCTTTTTATGTTCCTATCAGGTTGGAGGAAGCGACTTATTGTATCACTTTCAGTCTAAAATTGAGCGTAAGTGGATATTTTCTGCCATGACAGAAGATATGTGACTGACTATAGGTGGTATTGGTTTAATATGAGTCCTTTAGATGTTAAGATTCTTGGGGGAAGAGATTGAAAAATAGTAATCAATATTTAGGAGGAGTTCATCTTGAATCCTTATGCATTTTTGGCAATTGCCATCCTAAGTGAAGTGTTTGGCAGTTCGATGTTAAAAGTATCAAACGGGTTTAAAAGGTTATTCCCTTCCATTGGTGTGGTTATTGGGATGAGTTTGGCTTTTTATTGCCTGTCATTATCTCTGATAACCATCCCGCTTGGAACGGCTTATGCCATTTGGTCGGGAATAGGCACAGCTTTAACTGCTTTAGTGGGAGTTATCGTTTATAAAGAAAGCTTTAACCTGAAAAAATTTTTAGGTTTAGTCCTGATCATTGGCGGAGTGGTTGTATTGAAACTCTCTAGTGAAGGCACTCATTAATTCGGAGGTAACAATATGAAAGGATACATAGCTTTAGGAATTTCAATCATAAGCGAAGTATTTGGTACGACCATGCTTAAACTGTCTGAAGGCTTCACTCATTTATTCGCTACATTTGGGGTTATGATAGGATTCGGCATTGCATTTTATAGTTTATCTGTTTGTCTTAAAACAATTCCATTAAGCTTAGCATACGCCATTTGGTCAGGAATAGGCACAGCTTTAACAGCATTGATTGGCGTGCTTTTATGGAATGAGCCATTTAGTATCATTACATTAGGCGGCTTAGTATTAATAATTGGCGGAGTGGTTTTACTAAATGCTTCCCATACCTCCAAACAAGCGGAAGGAGAATCAAACTAAGTTTGACTCTCCTCCTCTCCCCGCTCATTCAAAAATATTAGTAGACTTCACCAAGTTCTCCGTGCAAAGTCCGTGAACTTGAATTTATCGGGTCTATGCCTGGATTCGCTATACTGAAACAAGCTTCCATCGATTAAATGGACTGTACTTTTCACAACTGCCACCATATCGAAGTCTTCAATGTCCAATAATTGTTTATCTTCTTCACTGCATGGCTCCACGGTAATTTCCTTATTTGAAAAACCAATCTGGAGCCCAAGTTCCTTTTCGATATATCCATAAATCGAATCCTCACAAATTTCCTTTGTCAGGTTGTTTACGAACTCGCTTTTGAAATAGTCTTTGTCCAGTATGATTTTCTTCCCATTGATTTGCCGTATCCGGAAAACCTTCCATACTTTACCACCATCAGTTAAGTCTAGAAGCTTGGCCATATTGGAGTCGGGGGTCTCAAGCTCCAACTTATGAATGATCGTTTTGGAATGCAAATTCAACTTTTCCACCATTTCTTTATAGGAAATCAACCCTGCTACAGGAAAATTAAATTTGCTGAAATCCAAGACAAATGAACCCTTGCCTTTGACTTTATGGATATATCCATTTTGTTCAAGCAACTGTAAGGACTTTCTCACAGTATCCCTGGATATGTCATACTCTTCCATGAAGCTGCTTTCGGAAGGAAGCTTTGAATTTGTCGGAAAGGTTCCTTCTTCAATTTTTGAAACGATATCACCATATAGCGATAGATATTTGCTGTTCATTTCATCACCACAATATATTTTTCTTAGTCTGCTACTCGTCCTTTTTCAACAAATAGACAACCGATTCATAGGGACGGAGGATAAAATCACCTGCAAGTTCTTTCGAATCGATATAGTTTGAGAGCAGGAGCTCTGAGTTGTACCCGGATAGGTCAATATCCTTTGGAATTTCGAAGGACGCTTCTTTTGCATAAAAGTTATTGATGACCAAAAGTTTCTCGTTTTCATAACTGCGTATATAAGCGAACAAAGCGTCATGGTCGCCAAGAATTTCCTGATAGTCCCCATATGCAATGATATCATGTTTCTTGCGTAAGAATATAAGTTTTTGGTAATGATGAAAAATGGAATCCTGATCCATCAGTGCGTGTTCAGCGTTGATGTTCTTAGCATGATCAGGCACCGCAATCCATGGCGTCCCTTTTGTAAAGCCTGCATGCTCCGTATTTTCCCACTGCATGGGAGTTCGCGAGTTATCACGGGATTTAGCTTGAAGGATTTCAATAATTTCCTTTTCATCCTTGCCTGCCTCTTTTAAAATATTATAATAATTAATCGATTCCACATCCCGGTATTGTCCAATATCATTGAACTTCGGGTTGGTCATCCCTATTTCCTCCCCTTGATAAATATAAGGGGTTCCCCTAAGCATATGAATGGCTGTTGCCAGCATCTTGGCAGATTCGTTATGATACTCTTGATCATTCCCGAACCTGGATACAATCCTCGGCTGGTCATGATTGCACCAGAACAGGGCATTCCACCCATTTCCTTCTTGCATCCCATATTGCCAGCTGCTTAAGATTTCCTTTAACTGCCTGAAGTCAAAATCTGCAAGTGACCACTTTTCCCCGTCCTTATAATCCACCTTTAAATGATGGAAACTGAATACCATGGACAGCTCCTTTTCAACAGGAGATGAATATTTGATGCAATGGTCAATGGTCGTCGATGACATTTCCCCTACTGTCAGCACCTCATCATCCTTCCCGAAAGTTTCTTCATTCATCTCTTTGAGGAATTGGTGAATCTTGGGACCGTCTGTATAAAAACATCGTCCATCTCCATTTTTGTCATTTTCATAGATGTCAGGTTTCGAAATAAGATTGATGACATCCAAACGGAATCCTTTGACACCTTTATCCATCCAGAAGTTTACTACATTGAAAATCTCCTGCCTTACTCTGGGATTTTCCCAGTTTAGATCAGCTTGTGTCCGATCGAACAAGTGAAGGAAGTATTCATCATGTTCCGCTACATATTCCCATGCAGGGCCCCCGAATTTCGAAATCCAATTGGTAGGGGGCTCTCCATCTTTCGATTTCTTGAAAATATAATAGTCCTTATATTCTTTATCTCCAGCCAATGCTTTTTGGAACCATTCATGCTCTGTTGATGTATGGTTTAATACCATATCAAGCATGATTTGGATATCCCGCGAATTCGCTTCTTTCACCAGTCTTTCGAAATCATCCATCGTCCCAAAAACAGGATCAATGGATGTATAATCGGCTACATCATATCCATTATCATTTTGCGGTGAACGATAAAAAGGGGTGAGCCAAATATAATCCACTCCCAGTTTATTCAGATAATCAAGTTTTTCAATAACACCATTTATGTCCCCGATGCCGTCACCGTTCGAATCCTTAAATGATTTAGGATAAATTTGATAGATGGTACTTTTTTTAAAATCCTTCATTGTAATTCCTCCTCTTCGATTCCCGATGTATCTTTCGTAAGTATCGTAAAAAGGAGGGAGAATGCTTCTCCCTCCGCGTTATCAAGCATTTAATTTCGTTGTTTTCGTTCTAGTTTTCAAGTTCATTTTAGGACGTTTGGAGAATGCTATAGTCAAAATGAACGGCACAACGAAAGCAACCAACATCGCTAGTGCAAACATCCCCATATGCTGCGGCTGGATGGATAGGATACCTGGGATCCCTCCAACACCGATTGAGTTTGCCATTACTCCAGACCCGACTGAAACGATGCCTGCAAAAAGTGAACCGATCATACCGGCTAAGAACGGAAAGCCGTATTTCAAGTTAATGCCGAACATGGCTGGCTCAGTTACACCGAGATAACAAGAAATCGTGGCAGGTATGGATACTTGCCTTTCCTCCTGGTCCTTTCTGTTAATGTAAATCATCGCAAGCACTGCTGTTCCTTGTGCAATATTGGATAACGCGATCATCGGCCATAGATTCGTACCGCCAAGTTCACTCATAAGCTGAAGATCGATTGCGTTTGTCATGTGATGCAGGCCTGTAATGACAAGCGGTGCATAGGCAAAGCCGAAAACGGCAGCAAATAGCCAGCCAACTGATGAAGTCAATCCGGAATATACAATCGTAGAAATGACAGAACCGATTTTCCAGCCTATAGGCCCCAGAATGGTATGGGCAATGATTACAGTTGGAAGTAAAGCGAAAAATGGAACGACGATCATGGAAATGGAATTATGCACTTTATCTCTCAAGAACCGTTCTAAATACGCCAAGACAAACCCTGCAAGTATCGCTGGGATGACTTGGGCCTGGTAGCCGATCATATCGACCTGGGCAAAGCCGAAATCCCAAAAAGGAATATCACTTGCCTTTGTATTTGCCACTGCATATGCATTAAGAAGCTGTGGGGAAACCAAGGTCAAACCAAGGACGATGCCGAGAATCTGAGTCGTGCCCATTTTCTTCGAGATCGACCATGTAATCCCAACAGGAAGAAAATGAAAAATTGCTTCACCTATCAGCCAAAGGAAGGCGTGTACCCCTCCCCAAAATTGTGAAATATCCACAAGGGTCTTTGTGCTGTCATCGAACATTTTAATATCGCCAATGATATTGCGGAATCCAAGAATGAGTCCGCCAACGACTATGGCAGGAATCAGCGGGGTGAAAATATCCGCAAGATGTGCAATCATACGCTGCAGCCAGCTCATATTCTGTTTTGCTGCATTTTTCACATCTTCTTTTGACGCTTCCTGAAGTCCAGCTATGGAAACGAATTCATTATAAAACGATGATACTTCGTTCCCGATTATGACCTGGAACTGACCAGCTTGTGTAAATGTTCCTTTTACAAGCTTAATCGATTCGATATTCGTTACATCCGCCTTGGCGGGATCTTTCAACGCAAAACGCATCCTTGTTGCACAATGCGTAACCGTCGCAATATTTTCTTTCCCTCCGACATGTTGGAGCAAATCCGTTGCTGGTTCTGTGTATTTACCCATTCCAATACTTCCTTTCCCTAGAAAGCAAAATAATTGTTTTTATAACCTGTACGTATAGGTTCTGTATACGCTTTCATATTATCCTGTACGTACAGGTTATGTCAAGAACTTTTTCCCTGACTTTAAAAGAATTGATTATCATGGACTTTCATTTACGATTCTGTTCTTGCTCATTTGGATTTTGATAGCATTCATATTATCCGTAATTTAAGACGAGTAGCTGAAAAATTCAGAAATAAGGTATAATGTAGATATAACCACTCAATTAATATTTTAATGGTTAGAATTTAGCAGGGTATGGGAGATGAACTTATGTCTGAAACTAATAAATTTCCACTTATATCAGGTAATCTTTCTCTGGATATAGTGAATACGGAACTGGTCAGTCGTGGCCAGCGGCAAGACTTATTATTATCAGAACGGGATGTGCTGGACTGGCTTACTGTAATAAAGGGGAATAACTCATATTTGGATAATCAGTTTTCATCAAAAATTAAAGAGAGAATTCAACGAATATTTGCAAGCATTTTAGAAATGCGTACTATTTTAAGAAAACAATTTGAATTAATAGCAGATGGGAATCCGATTCCTGATGAGTTTATCGCCTATTTAGAAAAAAAAATCGAAAAATCGCCTTTCACATATAAATTAATTGATCAAAAACTGGTTCCCATACCTGTTGGAGAAGCGGATGATATCCTGCAATCTTATATTGCCTTCGACTCATTAACTTTAATTGAAAAAAATAAGCTGTCATCATTAAAGCGATGCTCGAATGATGCTTGCGTCCTGTTATTTATCGATGAAAGCGGAAGACGTAAATGGTGTTCAATGAAAATATGCGGGAATAGGAAAAAGGTAGCCAGATTTCAACACCGGAAATCTGATGATGAATGAAGATCTACCTTATTAAGTTTGTCAGAATGCAAACAAATTTGAAGTAAGCTGGTTGCCTGCAATTTATTCATTATAAAACGGTTCCAGTTGATTTAAGAAATCCGCTCCCTCTCCGCCGACTGTCTGCCAAGCCTCCTCAAAGCGAGCGACTGTGGGGTCTTATCTAGTCAGTCATTCGGCAGGAGTGTCGTAAATTTCTTCTTAGGATTTCATAAAACAGTAAATTGATTCGAGATCTGAACCTCCTCTTGTCAACACACTTAGTTGGCTTTTTTTATGTATTTTTAAACTAACCACTAAAATTATTTTGACGGGTTAGTTTATTTCATGTAAAGTCTAATTATATAAAAAAGGAGGGTTCACTTTGGACCGTATTTCAGCTGCGAGACATAAAGAAAAACGCTATTTTCATATTCATTATTTATCGAAGATGAAGGGAAAAGGAAGAAGCCCTTTACAAATAAATGTAAAGGACGCAATAACGGGGTTGATTGGGGGATTTTTAACTATATTCGCCTTAATTCTCTTAACAAAAATAACATCAGCAGTGTGGTTAATGGCTCCATTTGGTGCCAGCTGTGTGCTGGCGTTCGGCCTGTGGAACGCACCATTATCACAACCGCGGAATATTATAGGCGGTCATTTTGTTTCAACATTCGTAGGTTTAGCTTCCTATCATGTTTTTGGCGATGAACCTTGGGCAATCGGCTTGGCTGTCGGATTAGCAATTGCGGTGATGATGCTGACAAAAACGACCCACCCGCCAGCTGGGGCAGACCCGCTAGTAGTCATGCTTGGCCAGTATGGCTGGAGTTATTTATTTACACCTGTTTTAACTGGTGCCGTGATAATCGTTTTACTGGCATTGTTAATTAATAATTTGCGCAGCAATCGGAGCTATCCAACTTTTTGGATTTGATTGCTTTTTAATGTGTTATTTGCAATGTTTCACTATCATGAAATAATAAACGAGGAACGCTCAGGCTCCTCGTTTTTGTCAGCCATAATTGCTGGTATTCCTGTTAACTTTTCAATAACCTTTATCATCCATCATTTAGTTTGACTTGCGTTTCTGCAACTTCCACTCCGTTCACAAGGAGTGATATTCGATGGATCCCCATATAATGTCGACGTGTCGCCAGGTCTTTCCAATTGTGAATCCTCACTCTTTCAACTCCTTCACCATCTGAGAAATCCCTATCTGCCAATAGGAAAATTTTACGGGAAGTTTTCTGATTTGCTTTCACAAAATCGATGGCATACTCGATGCGAAGTTTCACAGAGTTCTTTTCTTGAACTTGAAAACCGAAATGAAGTTCACTCGTTTCCCCAATACAGATCGAGTCTGGTTCATTTCTAATAAATGCGTTTGTAATGATATTCGGATTATTCAATATATCCGTGTATCCAAATAAAGAAAGGACTTCTGGATCTGCTTGACGAACTAAGGTCCTGCATCCACGTCGAATAATCCAAATCGTGTTGGGTTCTCCGCTTTCATGCCAGCGCTTGGCTGTTTCTATTACGGTTTTCGGATGGTCTTTGGCAATATCATTCAAGTTATTGGCCACACTTTTGCGAACATATAGGGACGGATCGTTTTTCAGGTTCTCAAGTAATTCCAAGACGGGTGCCGGATCGGATTTGAACATCGGTAAAGATTGGCCCCAAGGTAACCTGGGCCTGCATCCCTCACTAGCCAGCCTACGGACATGCTCATCATCATGATTGGTCCATTCCTTCATCTTCTCGATCATTAAAACGGGATCAAGCAAGATAAAAGCACGGATTGCAAACTCGGAGGATGACCTTGCTGTAAAACGCTCCAACGCATCTAGCGATAACGGCCAATCTTTCTTATTCAATCCATGTACCTCTACAAAATCCGGGAAAAATAAATATCTAAACCCTTCACAATCCTTATCAAGCCGATACAAAATATCCAAAGCCTCTTGATAATCACTTGGAAGATGCTTTCCAAGAGTAATGGAAATGTGCCTTATCCGTTCTTTTAACTTCCTCTCGTCCCAATGCTCATCAATTACTTCCCCTATAAACGATTCAGTAGAGAAGGACGGATGGACACCCTTTACTTTTTCACCGAATTCACGAATGAACGTTTCATTATATAAATCCTTTAAAGGCTCAGCCATTTCATTCACTTCTTTTCTTCAGGTTAAATTTGCTTTTGGGTACTTGCACTGCCTATCAGCTATCATTTCAAACTATGTTATGCACGATACAATCATTAAAAAAGGACAGCTTACTTTACAGAACAAGTCTGTCCAAAATCAAGTGAAGTTCATTCATCACTATTTGGAATGGCTGCATAATAGCTGATTCTATAGGAATCTATATACCTCTTTCCAATGGATGTAATCTTTGCACCAGAACCCGTTTCCATAAGTCCATCTAATATCCCCATACAAAATCCCTCCAGGAGTTTTCCTTTGTGTATAGTATGATAGTAGTAGCATATAAAGTAAAATATTCCTACCATATTAATGAATTAATCAAAACGACAAAAAGCCCACTCTGAAGAGCAAGGGCCTGCTTCTAGCTTTTATCAAAGAAAAACGGTCAGTCCCCACTGAGTTAATACTTTAACACAGTGGGGACTGACCTAATTGTCTGTTAGAAATTTTGATTTTAGCTTTATCTGACCTTTCTACTTATCTATTTAATTGTTTCACTTTTACAGGCTTTTTTTCCTTGCTTAATTTGATGATTTGACCGATAATACTGATGGCAATTTCTTCTGATGTTTCCGAGTCAATTTCCAATCCGATTGGAGAATGGACCTGCTCCAACTGTTCTTGCGTGACCCCTTCACTTTTTAACTTTTCAAATATGCTTATGACCTTGCGTTTACTGGCTACCATCCCAACATATGCAATCGGAAATTGCAGTGCCGTTTTTAATACAATATCATCACAATCTTTTGTAACAATTACCACATATGATTTTTCATTTAGGTTGGCTGCGAGCAAAGCCTTTCCAATATCCTCGTTCACAAAAAGGTTTGTCGCATTCGGAAAGCGTTCCTTTGTACAATAACCAACGCGATCATCGACAATGCAATAAGGATATTCAAGGAAATCAGCGAGCTTTGCCAACGCATGGCCTAAATGACCGGCCCCAGCCAGAATGAGTTCAGGCCTGCTTGTATAGACTTCAATAAAGACACGTAACGTGCCGCCACAATTCATCTGAATTCCGTCTTTTGCATGTTTATTCAATTTATATTCAACGATTTTCGATTGGCCATCTTGGATCGCCTTTACACTATCTTCGATCACATAGTGTTCAGCCAAGCCCCCTCCGACAGTCCCTTCAATGGTACCATCCCGGTAGACAATCATTTTTCCAACATGCCTGGGAGTCGAGCCCTTTGATTCAATAATCATGGCTAAAGCAAAGGTTTCGTTTTGACGCGTCAGCATGGCCACTTTTTCCATCAGCTGCATGAAAAGCTCCCCCCTATCTTTAAACATTAATTCGGTTGATATTGCTTCATGCTAAGAAAATAACGTAAAAGATGTAAAGCAACGTTTTTTCTGTATGCCGCAGTGGAGCGTTGATCGTCGATTGGTCTAATGATCTTATCGAAGGCTGCCACAATTTCAGCGATGTCTGCATCGGCTAATGGTATCGTTTTTCCAACCAGCTTCTTCTCAATATCAACGGAACGAACCATCGTAGGTCCGACCGCCCCGAAGGCAAATCGAATGTCATCGATTCGATCTTTGCTTATCCGGACGAAACCCGCAAACGATACTTTTGCAATGGCATCCGCGTTGCGGTTGCCGACTTTCTCGAAAACGACATGTGAATCTCCTAATACGAATGGCAGAATAATCTCCGTTACTATTTCATTGTGAAAGCGTTGAACCTGTCGTGGACCTTGAATGAAATCGCTAATCGCAACCATGCGATCACCATTTACGGAGCGCAACAGAAGCTTTGCATTGTATACATATAATAAAGGAAGCATGTCACCGGCTGGAGAGGCGTTGCAAATATTACCGCCTAATGTTCCCCGGTTTCTAATTGCCGGGGCAGCAATTGTTTTAATTGCATTCTTTAAAGCAAAAGGAATCAACGGATTTTCAAGTAATTCACTATAGGTACAGCAGGCCCCGATGTGGAGATCCTTGTGATGTTGATACACCTGCTTTAATTCGGAAAGATGATCAATAAAAACAATCGGTTTAGGGATTTTTGGAGGTACTCCCCTTCTACTTTTGTGAAGAACCATAACATCGGTGCCCCCGGCTATGATTGCACAATCTTCTCTATTCAATTGGCTCAAAGTTTCGTCTAAACGCTCGAAGCGATACGCTGTTATTTTCTCTATCATAAGCCATCACCTTTTTTAGCTGCTAGGTTAATCGCCTCAACAATCATATTGTAGCCCGTACACCGGCACAAATTTCCGGAGATGCCCTCACGAATTTCAGCCTCTGAAGGATGAGGATTTTCAGATAACAAAGCTGCACTTGCCATAATCATTCCCGGTATGCAATAGCCGCATTGCACTCCCCCGGCTATGGAATAGCTTTCATCTAAAATTTTAAATTGTTCCGTTTCAATGATGCCTTCGATCGTTTGAATATCGGCACCAGCAATCGAGCCAATTGGAATAAGGCAGCTGTTTTGCAGGAGGTTATTCACAAAAACACTGCAGGCTCCGCACTCCCCTTCACCACAGCCTTCCTTTGTACCGATTAACTCAAACTCATCTCTTAATAAATCTAGTAATCTTGCTGTAGCAGGGGCGTCAGTTTCTACCGTTCTTCCATTTAGTGTGAATTTAATCAACCCTCTTCACCTTCTTTCATCCAAAGACTTTCAATAATGACTTCCGGTGTAATCGGAATTTGCTGAAAAGAAGTGTGCAGGGCATCCTCAATCGCAGCTTGGACTGCTGGAGCGCCTCCGATTAAAGTCAATTCACCTGCGCCCTTCGCCCCGTATGGACCATCAGCATAGGGGTTATCAAAGACCTTGCTTTCAATTGAAACAATATCCAATGAAGTCGGCGGTCCATAATCCGATATGCTTTTTTGTTGGATTCTACCTTGTTTTGACGTCATCTTTTCTAGATAACCGTATGCTAGCCCTTGAGCCAAACCACCGTCAATTTGGCCTTTCATAATCCGTTCATCGATGACCTTCCCAACTTCATAATTGCCGTATACTTTTTCTAACTTTAAATTACCTGTTAACGTATCAACTTCTACTTCAACGATATTAACGCCCCATGAATAAGCCGGGTACGCATCTCCAGTGAAGGTTTTCTCGTCCCAAGGAATCATTTCACGGTGAACATAGTGCTCAACCACTTCCTGTTCCACCCCTGTTTGCCACTGATTCTTAAGTTTTTTTGCGGCCCGTTCAAGCAATTTTCCGACAATCATCGTCGTCCTGGAAGCTACGGTCGGACCCGAGTCGGGAACCTCTTTTGTGTCGGGATAAGGGTACAGAATATCTTCGAACGGGAGGTTAAGTTCTTTGGCGACAATTTTACACAACGTCGTCAAAATACCTTGTCCCATATCAGAGTTTGAGATTTTTAGTGATACCTGATCGTCCTTTGATTTAACCAGTTTCACCGTTGCTTTAATATGATCTCTTTCGCCACTGCCAGTAAATCCACAGCCGTGGAGGAACAGCGAAGTTCCTATGCCTTTTTTATAGCGCTGATTTTGTTGATTTAAGCGCTGAAAGTCTTCTTTTTTCTTGTTGTATTCTGACACGTTGAGTACGTCCTCAATCATATCTTCCACTAATATCGGGTCGCGGAATTTACCTTTGGTGATGGTGGGGTCTCCTTGTTTGACGAGGTATTTTCGTTTATATTCAAGCGGGTCGATTTTTGCCAGTTTACTAAGATGTCCAATATGACTTTCGATTCCGGCAAAGCTTTGAGGAGCACCAAAGCCTCTGAAGGCGCCGTTCGGAACGGTATTGGTTTTTAAGACATAGCCTTTTGCATGAAAATGCGGAATTTTATAAACACCAGCACTGTTTAATAATGCGCGCTGCAGCACGACAGAGCTCAATCCAACATTTGCCCCTCCATCGAGAAAGATGTCAACACACATGCTTAAAATATTTCCTTCCTTATCAAGGGCCGTCCTATATTTGAGTTTGGCCGGATGCCTTTTCGTCGTTACCAGCATATCCTCAGAACGGTCGAACACGAGCATTACCGATTTTTTGACTGCTCTTGCGGCAACGGCTACGTGACAAGCCATCATAGAAGGATAATCTTCTTTGCCGCCAAAACCTCCGCCGGTAGGACTTTGAACAACCCTGACTTCATCGTCACCACAGGCTAATGCGCTTTGCAATGCATTTTTTATATAATAAAGACATTGCATCGATCCCTGGACGACAATTTCATCATCCTTATAAACGGCGAGCATTCCTTGCGGCTCAAGATAGACATGCTCCTGATAACCCGTATCATATTCTTCTTCGATGATTTGATGGGCTCCCTGCTCGATAGCTGAAATGTTTTCTAAGCTTTCCCCAAATTCATAGCTTGCCAAAACTGAGGATACTGATTTTTGCTTGATCGCTTCGTCCAATGTATAGATAGCCTGATGTTCTTCAAATTCAACCTTCACTTCATTTAACAAACTGTACAGGATATCCAGATCTTTGCCCGTGAGCATGAGAATTGGCTCACCAATATAATTGACCCACTCATTGGCAAAAATGGGCTGATCTTCTTTGATAATTTTGACATAATTCGGTCCGGGGATATGCTCTGCTCCAACAGCTTCATACCCTTCCGGAAGATTAGGTAATTGAATGGATATTATTTTCCCATAAGCAATTGGCGATCGATACAAAACACCATAAACCATATTTTCCACTTTTACGTCACTAATATAGGGCAACTGGCCCGATACTTTACCTTTATGGTCCTTTTTGGGCACTGAGGTGCTTATGTCTTTGAGATTCATTGCAACAACACCCTTCGACTCATTTTTTTATTGGGACATATTCTGAATAGAAACCTCTTCCAATGATTTTATCAATGAGAATGATCTTTTATGATTCATTTCTATTCAAGATTTTCGTAGTTTTTATTTTTATTTTCACTTCGAGAAATTTAAAGCATTATCATAATCAATGGCTTTTTGGTAATCCTCCGGTGTATCAACATCCATTAATACTCCCGCGTCATCTACATTCATGTATTGCTTTTCGTAACCGCCCAGGACCACACGCAAATTACCTTCTGGATTGGTTTCGAGAATTTTCTGTTTCACTACGCTTGATAATTTAATGGGATGGCCGCCTTTATAGTCAAAGCTGGGAATAACCACGTTTCCTTTGTGTTTTGCTAGTAGCTGAACAGTCTCTTTTTTTACAAGCGGACAATCGCCGGGTGTTATAAAGAAGGTTGGGGCATTCACTTCGTTGCAGCCCTTTTGAATGGAATGAAACATTCCCTGGTTAAAGTTTTCATTATAAACAAACTTGATCTGAAATGAATAGGCATTTTCACTGATGATTTTGACAATTTCCTCTTGGATGATTTCCGCTTGAAATCCAGCTACGACGATGACCCTGCTGCATATACCTTCAAATTTAGAGATCGTTTGCTCCAACACGCTCATTTGCCCTATCGGCAAAGTCATTTTAAATGCATTCGCTCGGCTGGAATATCCAGCAGCTAGGACGATTGCTTCCATATTTGTCACCTTCTACCTATCATTTTTCTTAAATCTCACAATAAAATCACAAGCGGAGGAAGGCTCTATGGACTAATAAGAGAACATTGATTGTTTATGTTTTGAATTTTAATTAAAGAATCTGGATAGTGTTTTTTCTTTATATGCGTAAAAACCTCATTATATTACTTATTAACACACTTGATACTATTTTTAAATTATCAAAAGATATAAAGAGATAATACATAGTCCTAGGCGCAACGCCCTTTTCTTGACATAAGTTCACATTTACTTCTGTTCAACAAGATTGACAGAGTTTTGTCCGCATATACGAAACCCTAAAAATATATAAGAATTCAATAGTTGTCCAGAGGCTTCAGGGATTTTGCTTTTAACCAAGACAGGAATTTCGAGGAATCGCATCGCCAAATAGAAAAAACGTTCGCAAAAGTGACTCTTACGAACGTTCATGTACGCCTATCCTCTTTTAATCAGAGGAATCGTCCAAATTTTCTTCAATATCTTTTTTTGCGCTATAAAAACCACAAAAAAAGATAGTCAGGATAGAAATTATATAAAAAGAAATACTTACAGCCAAATTGGGGATGAAGTCTAGAATATCTGTAAGGGAGAAAATAATTAAACACAACCCTGGTATAAAGGTAATGAACCATATATACATTTTATTTCTAATAATGAAAATAGAAGTTATGACCAAAAATGCTGCACCATACATTATATAAAACAACTGAATCACCTATTCATTATTTTTTGCTCTTCTTAAGATGTACCATTTAAATAAGGTAATGACATATTATTTATCAAAAGGAATCAGCAAATCCATCTAATAATCCTTCATCCACTTCTTCCTCATTAAATTCCCTGTTCTCTAACCATTGTTGGTAATGAATTATTTCATGAGCAAAACTTCCTAAAATAGCCCAAAGAGCATCTATTTCCCCTCTTTTAGAACATAATTCTTCAAAATCCCCAATAGCTATTCTAATATAACGCTATACGGTTTTTTAATATGGCGCAAAGAAAGAAGCGCTTGCCGTTTTTTTTGTATCTTTGGTTATAATTTGATAACCTTTCTTTAAATACACAACGACTCTTATTGGAAACTGGCTATTCACACGTATCCAAATTGCAAAATTCAGACATGATTTTTCTTACTTCTTACTTTTTGATTTACTCCTTCCTCACCTCTAACTCTTAGCCCATATCTAGGTGGGGGATAAGACTCTTCAGCCATGAGTATTCTTCCTTTCAAACATTATGTGTTTTATAATCCGGAATTAGAATTCATATCATTGCCATGTCATATATGAAAAAGAAACAAATTTACGAACCAAATGATCACTTGCACCAGTTTATCTACAAGTTGCTCTCGCAAAATATTATGTTTAGAAAGAATTCTCCCCAGTTTGATGATCCTTCCCTTCCATTCGTGTACTTCATCTTGCACATAGTGTCTAGATCGTTCACTTTTACAGCTACTCATTTATGAGTTTATTTCTCCAAGAGCTCCTTGTAAGGAAGAACGTGCTGCATCTGTCTGTTCGTTCTTTAGTGCGGATAGTAAGCTTTGTTTGATTAGATTTACATTCTCTTGATTTAATAAATCCACAACGCTATTGGCAACAGCGCATCTTACTCTATAAGAGGGGTCCTTAAGTAAATCTAACATTAATTTTAAATATTTCTTTTCACCTAATAGGTATAATCCTACAAAAAAACCTCGTTTTTACAAGCTGCTTGTTTCATATTTAAGATATTTTTCTAAGATCGGTATAGATGCAGCTTTTCCGATCTTACCAATCCCTTCTGCCGCATACCCCCTTACAATTTCTTCTTTATCCGTTAATGCTTCGTAAAGATGTTCTAGTCCTTTTATTTCATTTAGATCACCTATGGCTTCTACCACTGAAATACGTACCAATTCATCACTATCTTTTAACTTTCTCACTATTGCTTCGAATACATCTTCTCCATCATATCCCTTAAGTGATTCCAGAGCATAATAACGAATTTCCTCATCAGAATATTCAGTTAATTTAATCAAGATGGACTTAATACAGTCGCTATTAGGGAACTCCCCCAATGCTTCGATAGCCGTCAATTTAACAGCTAAATCATCATCTTCTAGAAATTTTACAATTTTCAAAATCGAACTCCGTTCCTGATGTTGTTGTAACTTTTTAATTATGTTTATTTTTTGTTCAGTATTCATGGGATAAGTTCACCTCTTCCTTTAACTTGAGACACAAGTTTTACCCAAAAAAAGCCCCAACTATGTTCTAAGCCGGGGCATTTGTTTAATGTCAAAATTTAAATGGTTTTCTATTATTTCAGCATACTCATCGACAAGTTTCCTCAGCTTCTTCATCATTTCTTTCCTTCTAATTGTATACCTGGACCCTCTTTCGGGCCCGTAGCACCTTAAGCAGTTCTATTGGTATTTCGTCTAATAAGCTAAATTAAACATCTGTGTTGAAAAAATTAAACAGTTGCTACTAATATTAAGACCTAAATAACAGTTTTCACTGTTAAATCTACTGACCTGGTCAACCAACTAATGAAATTAAAATTTATAGTTATAATTAGTTAAGCTTGTATAACCTTTTCAAGTCCTTTTTCAAGCTTTTATAGTGCCAATTGATGTGGTCTAGTTCAATCTCTATTTCGATTAATTTGTTTATCATTGCCTGTTTATCTTCAATAGATTCTATATCTTCCATTAATTTCCCTAAGTTGTTACTACTTTCATAAATATCATGTAAATCAACGTCTGTTACAACCGGTTCTTTTGGTTGTGATAATAGAGACAGTTTTTTTTTTATTTGCTCTAATTTAATATCTTCCATGTTGTTCCTCACCTCCTCATTTTAAACGTTTCTTCAGCCTTGCTATCTCCTTTTCCCAAGCCCTAATTTCCTTTTCCCAATGTTTCCTATCTCTAGAACGTGGGTTTTTAGATATCTTATCTTTGTGTTTTCGTACTTGTTTTTGTAAACCCTCAATTCTCTTTTTTGTTTGTTTATTATTCTGAGCTTTTATATAGTAATCCTTTGCCTTTTTACCGATCCAGGTCCCTGCTTTATATGCTATTCCGCCTAATACGACAGAACCTGTAGCCATTAGCGCTACTTGACCGATACCTGGAACAAAATAAACTGCTAAAACAGCTGCATTCCCAGATGGATCATAGTACATCACCGGGTTATTATTAGCATAATTATATCCATTATTAGTAATCGGATATTCTTTCTCTCCTAACATAGGATCTAATGTTAAGAACCTCCCAATATCTGGGTTATAATAACGTTGTTGTAAATAATAATACTTCGTTTCATTATCATATCGATATCCCGCGTAACGGAATGGTACCTGTGAGGCAAAGGTGCCTAATTCTTTTAGATGGTTGCCCCATGCGTCGTATTCAAAGCTTGCAACTATCGTTCCTGCTTCATCTGTTACCGAAGTGATATCATCATGGGCATTTGCATGGAAGGTGTAGGTCTTTCCGCCCTTTGTCATCGTTAATGGGCGGTTGGCGTTGTCATAGACGTAAGATGCGAGAACTGCACCACTTTGATTGGTTTCTAATACCACATTATCATTTTCATCATAGGTGTAATAAGTGGTTGTCGAGCCAATGGTTTTGCTGGTTCTTAGGCCTTCAGAGTTGTATTGGTATTTTCCTAGACTCGTTGCCCCTTCTTTTACTTCTATTAAACGATCTTGCGCATCATATACGAATGTTCTTTTTCCGTCGTTTGTCAGATTTCCATTTTTATCGTGGGAAATGGAAGCTCCATTATTCGTGGCAAGCTGATTGGCCGCATCGTAAGTATACGTATGGGTCGTCATGTTCGAGCCCTTTGTTACTTTTTTCATCAGACGATTTCCTACTGCATCATACGTGTAATCAATTGTATCCCCATTTGGACGGACTTCCTTGGTGAGCTGTCCACTCTTATCGTACGTGAATTGGCTTGTGCCGTCTTTCGTCTTTTCTGATGAACGGTTTCCTTTTGCATCATACGTATAGTCAAAAGATTCAAGGATCGTGCCGCTTACATTAGTTGTTAACAAGCGGGTCAGTTGATCAGCGCCATTATAATTATATAAAGTGAACGTCCCGTTTTTATTTTTCAATCCTGCAAGTTGATCATTTTCTGTAAACGTAAAGGACGCGGATGTATTCCCGCTAGAAATATTAGTGATCTGATCGTTTTTATCTACCTTACGATTAACCGTTATTTCCGTAGATCTAGAGGAAAATGAGCTCGTCAACGAATTGCCATTTTTATCGTACGTATACGTGTTTTTCCTTCCGTTTGAGTAATCTTCTCTTTTAGCTTGTCATCGGCATCGTAGACGAAGTTGGTCGTTACTTCTGTTACGAGGTCCTTTTCACTTAGCTGGTTACCATTTGCATCATACGTAAACTCATAGCGCTTTATCCCATTATAGGAGGTGGATGTTTTACGATTTACATTATTAAACGTATTGTCTATGAAATTCCCATTTGGAGAGGTAACCTTCGTTTCATTTCCTATTAAATCGTAGGTGTAAGAAATACTCCTGCCTAAGCCATCTGTTAAAGTTGCAATATCATTTCTTTCGTTATAGGTTGAAGTCGTTTTATTACCTTTAGCATTCGTTGTCGCCGTGTGATTTCCTGCTTTGTCATACTCATAAGTAGTTGTTCTACCATTCTCATCAATAACCTTCGTTAAATTATCATTCGAATTGTTTTCGTATTTCCTGGTATCCCCGCCAATTGTTTCTCCTGTTACATTTCCAATGGAATCATAAGTTTTCCATAACGTGTTCCCTTCAGGGTCGGTACTATTCACGACATAGTTTCCTTTTGTATCATAAGCTTGTTTGGTTCGAATAGAACCTATTTGCACTTTAGCTGTATCAAACCAGGCCGTTCCCGTCTGATCCTTATATTGGTAGTACACAGTCAATGATTTGAAATCTTTCGCTGTTACGAATCTTAATGAAGTATGCTGCCAATCATGTGTTTTACTACTGTCGAAATTTCCGTTTACCCATTGTGTCGTGCCATCTTTATGATTAATCGCTACGTTCATTTGATAAGGTCCTGCAGAAGCGGTTGAAGAAGTGGCCTTTGAAAACCCTGAAACCGTAAGCTCTTGTCCCGCTTTTCCGTTTACGGAAACCTCCTGGCGAACAAACTTGTCCACCCCGCGCTTACCCGTTAATTTTATTGACTTTTTCCCGGTATACGCTGTTGTTGCATCTACTCCATCCGAAGATGTTAAGGTACCCGGAAAATACCAGCCATCTGCAACTCCGTTCTTATCCGTCATTTCAAAATTACTATTATTTATTAAATTGAAGGCTCCATAATATTCCTCTTCAACTTGTAAACCATCAAAATAAAAGTCTCCCTTACCAGCATTGACATAGGCCTTGAGCGTGAAGGATTCAGTATCACTTGATAGGTCACCAGGGTTAATGACAAGCTGCGTCCGCTCTACATTGCTTGTCCCAGAAAACATCGGACTACTAATGGTTTGAGTCATTTTACCACTTGCGTTTCCGCCGGTAATCACTAATTTAGCATTGGAATTGGCATTGGTCGTTTTCATGTACCCACTGATTACATACTTTTTTTGAGCATTATAGGGGATACGTCCACTTTCGACTGCTGCCGCTGTGGTTGGATTGGAAATTTTAAGTTGCTTTACGCCAAGGTTAGATTTTTGAATCGATATGCCAGTTGAATCGTAGGTGAATGTAGCTGTACCGATTTTTGTCCAATGATCTGGCCATTTATCATTGTTGGCATCTGTTTCAAAACTGCCATTTTTCAAGAGATTTTCACCGATACTTAAAGATGATGTTTCCTCTATGGTATTCCCGTTCGAATCATACTTTACAGCAGAAGATTTCGTTGCTGCATCCGTTGACGCCACATTGTTATTGTTACTGTCATATTCCTCGGTTGATACATTACCTTTCGCATCAATAAATTCGATGGGATTATTGTTTTCATCGTACTTAATTTTTTCTTGCTCATTTAATGTATTGCTGAATGATGTTACATTCCCTGCCTCATCATAGCTATAATCATATGTTGCATTGGAACCCGATTTATTTGCATTTTCATCTTTTTCTTGAATGATGTTATTTTGATCATCATAGTTAAATGTTCGCGTATAATTAAGACCACCGACATCTGAAACAGACTTTATCACGTTTCCGTAAGCATTATGGGTGTATGCTGTTTTAACACCTCTTGATGGTGACTCCAGTTGACTCATTATAGGACAATGTATAATAATCTTTTTGGAGAGCTCCGGCAATTGTAACGGGCTGTTCATATTTTATGAGCTGTTTTTCAGTATTGTAGGTCATGAATAATTTTTTGCCTTTTTCATCCGTATAAGACGTCATTTGATGCTTTGCGTCATAACCATAGCCGGTATTTTGGGTAACGGTTCGTTTGGAATCCGTTTCAGAATATCCAGTCAGGTTGCTGGCTGCATCATACGTATATTTATATTCCCGGTTTGCCGGATCTACAATCGAACTTACCTTGCCGTTGGAACCATAACTGATCGTCATTTTTCTTCCGGATGGATCGGTTACAGATACGAGTTTATTCCCTGAATAGGTGTAAGTCGTTTTATTATTATTCGCATCCATTGCGTTCACTATTTTCCCTGAGGCATCAAACGTTGTATAAGATTCATCCTTTTCTATGAGCTTAAATGTTCCATTTGTGTTTTTCTCAAGTTGTACATAAAAGCCTCCAGGTGAATCACTCACCAAATGCATTCCTTGAAAAAATATGATTCGTGCCATCCTCATCGCGATAAAGGACAAGGTCATCACTTGCAAAAATCAGTTTTTGATCAAGATTCGAACTCCAGCCAAATCCAAACATGCCTGATTCAGCGGAACGGCTATTATACGTACGATTCACGGTTAAAGGCAGGCCGCGTCCATCAATTGTAAAGTCCGTTTCCTCTGTATAAAAGTTACCGTTATACGTATTGACATTGGAGCCCGCTGAGGTCCAAAAACTTTCTAGGCCAATGGGTTCAATCGTATAAACGACAGTTAATTTAGGCTTTTTCAATGGATCTGTAGAGTAATCACTAGAACGAAACATTTTACGATTTACGGTTTCATTTGCATTTATCAGCATGATGCCATGGTTCGCTTTTTTTCCGCTATACCATTCTTTAACAAGATTTGTCATGAAGAATGTATACTCGTTATCTTTTGTCACATTCAAGTTTGATACTTGCGATTCAATTGATGGCTGGTTACTCCAGGTTGCTGAATCGGAAGCCCATGGCTTTGAAATGGGATAAACCCCAACACTTGCTGTATGATCGAATCCATTTAAGTTAGAATGTGAGCTTAATTTTAAATTTGCAGATGTAATCTTTGCACCGCTTAATAAATTTTTCAAATTAAATTTAACTAAAGATCGAGTTGTTCCGTAATATATTTGTTTTCCTGTGATAAGAGAAGGATCCAGCCAGTAATTCACTTTCGGATATGCGGATGAAATGAATGTGTCGGAAGTGGTGTGATCTTGGATTCCAACTGTTGGATCAATGACAATGGGGTATTTCCGTTCTTTTGAATTTAGCCAGCCTTCATCAGCGACTACATCGACATAGGTCTTCCCTTTCTCATGACGAAGCTTCATGGAAAGATCGTGTGAAATATTTTCAGCCGCATCATACATAAAAGGCTTCGTTAAAACGAAAAATTCATTTTTGTCTTTATCTTCAAAATGATATCTCCATTATCGCCTTCTTTTGCTTGTAGACTTTTCAAATTAAACTCATAGGAGAACTTATTTTTTTCAGGCTTGCTCTCAAAAACCAATTCTTCTTTTACGGCATTATTATCGACATGAAAAACTAAATCAGCGTTTGAAAAAACACGAGGATATGTCATACGATTTTCTTCAGCTACACCTTTTACCTTCTTTGCACCGACTAAACCAAATTCAAGCTGCTTATCTTGCTTTTTTAATCGTATCGTTCGATTCTTCTTACTTTTCTTAGAGAACTTTACCTTATAATCATTCGCTTTATTTCCAACAGATAAGTCCCCATCGTCTGATTCAGCTTTTTCAGCGACAATATCATTGTTAATATCCTCCCATTTATTGTCTTTTTCAAAGTGGATGGGTTCTGTATATTCCTCTAGCACATATTCCCGTGTCTTAGTATCAAGGTACGTCTTAGAATTTTCCGTTCTTAGTTCATCCATCTCTTGTAATTCATGTACATCTTTGATTGGTTCGTTCTTCTCTGCAACAGTGACACTTCCCTGAAAAGGCGGAATAATTGATACAATCAGTGCAAGAATCAATGTCCATACTACCAATTTATATTTATTTAGCTTTCTTTTATTAAACTTCATGTAATTTCCCCCCCATTAATTTATGGTCGTGCTGCATAAGTATCGTAAGTGATGTCGTAATTTGTTATTTAATTGAATACTATTGGTACCGGGAATTCAATCAATGAATTCCCTCTTTCACCGGTATATGTTGTCGGGTTTGATGATCTCCAAAAGCACTAGAGACTGATAAATAACCTTTTGTAGGTTTATCTTTTTTGGGTACAGTTGTTGTTTTTAATTGGTGTCATTGTAAACGATGACATGAAGTGGAATCATTTGTTTGGAGGAATAATCAAGTATACATGGGTATATACCGACTTTGTAAACAGGAATCCTTATCCCTTTCTGTTTATAGGAACTTCGAATAAAAAGCACTCCCTAACAACTATTGGAGTAAAAGAAAATACTTGAGCTTGTTTTTTATACCATGGAGCATGACTATGCATATTGGTTAATATTTTTTTTGAGGTACATTCGGAAAAGTATGAGGTTTTTCAGTGGGATTAGCCGGATTGTCGTTCGAATACAAATTATGTGGTTTGTGTTCCCTTGAAGAAATTGAACAACAACACAACAACACCCTGATTGGCAGCTGCATGTACCAGTCTTCGGTGATTAACTACTAACAAATGAATAATCAACTTACATGGGAGCACCTTCCTGTCAAAGATATGGTTGCTTCTGTATCCTTCATTAGCCCCTCCTATATTTCTACAATTTTCCTCAAATGGAATTAAGGAAAGTATAATTGACCCATGAAAAATAGGAATAGGGCAAAAGGTTAGTAGGTATAATGAACTATAATTTTTAACATATATTAAAAAAACATCATCATAATAGGTATAATTATTCCCACTAACAATTTTACTTTATAAAACATGTTTACACATGAAGTTTTTCGAATGGAGAAATTGAATGACTCGTAGAGTAGACTTTACCCCTGATTTTGGAGTTCGGACAGTTACAAGATACATTTCATTTAATTACTTTCAATGATTTTTGAGAGGATGTGTTCGTTTAATAATATTTCAGTAGAACATTTTTGTTCATTATCACTTGGGGAATTCGGTCAAAAAAAAGAGGAGTATTTGAAGCTTTATTCATAAAAGGGGTAAAGATTGATGTTCCAGTCGTTCACTTGATTTGATAGGTCGGTCTTTGCGGAAGTTTTGGAGAAATGTCATGAGAGGTTTGTTTAAACGATACCCTGTGTACAACTGAGTGATTCCCAATGATTTTTTACACAAAAAGAAAAGACTCCTTCTTGGAAGTCCCATTCTTTTTGTTCATAGGTCTGTTTATTACGGAATATCATGTCCCATCGAGCTTGTTAATATGTTAAACCATTGCTCTTTTTCCATGCTTAAGTTTAGTGAATCAATGGCGCTGTCCAACCGTTCTTTCTTACCGGATCCAATGATTGGAATGATTTTTGCGGGATGCCTCAACAGCCAGGCATACATCACTTCATCGATTCCATTGGCACCGATCTCTTCTTTCACGGTTTCTAACGTTTTTCTTAAACGGACAGCCTTTTCGTTCGATTCCTCAAAGATGCTGCCTCCTGCAAGCGGTGACCATGCCATAGGCGCAACGCCCTTTTCCTGACATAAGTTCAAGGTTCCGTCTTCGAAGTTTTCAAGATTGTATGCCGAAAGCTCCAGCTGATTCGTCACAAGCGGATAGTCTAGATATGATTGGAGCATATCCCATTGCGGTTTTTTGAAGTTCGATACTCCAAAGTTCCGGACCTTTCCTGATTCCTTTAATTGATTAAACGCCTCAGCCGTTTCCGCCGGGTCCATCAGGGGATCCGGACGATGGATAAGTAATAAATCAATATAATCCGTTTTAAGATTCATAAGGGATTGTTCAACAGACTTTATGATATGGGTTTTACTAGTATCGTAATGGTGACTTTTATGGGAAGGACGGTTTTCTGATTGAAGAACGATGCCACATTTCGTAACGATCTCCACTTTATCGCGTAATGAAGGCTTTAATGAAAGTGCGTTCCCAAAAATCTCCTCACACGTATAGCTTCCATATATATCGGCGTGATCATATGTAGTGACGCCCCGATCCATTCCGTGTTCAATAAGAGATAGGATATCCTCGGCAGGAAATCTCCAATCTGCCAATCTCCACATACCGTGTACAATGCGTGAAAGACTAAGATCTTCAGTTAGATTGACTCTTTGCATGTTTTTCTCCCCTTTTATAAAATGATTGCGCTTGCTAATTAGTTGTTTGTTTTTCTATCATGACTACCCTACGTTAATCAGTGACAGTATCTATTGCTGCTGTCATGAACCTAGTATAATTTAAATTTTCGGAGAATCCTAATCTTGAGTGACCCTTATCTGCCATATTCATTTAACTTAGGTTCATGAAGGAGGATATCTCCGCCTTCTCGTTGAAGTTCACACGTTATAAACATAAGAAAAAGGCTGCCGCAGCAACCTCCTGAATATTGTTAGTTCTTTTGTGTTTTCTTGTGTAATTCCACGATTTCTATCGCTAAATCTTTTGTTGTCATGGAAGTCATCAAGTGATCTTGAGCATGGATCAAGAGCATTGGAATATCGAATTTCTCACCATTCACTTCTTGTTGAATCAATGCGGTTTGGATTTTATGTGCCGCAACAAACTCTTGTTCCGCTTCCTTTAATTTATCCTGGGCATCGCTTGATTTACCTTGTTTTTGCAAGGCGATGGCCTCCATTGCACAACTGCGGGCATTCCCGCTATGGAGAATTAATTGAAATGATAATTCTGATAGATCCTCTTTCGTTATCGTCATATTAACACTCCTTATGTTGTTTTGAAATTAATTGGAGGGCCGTACGCAATACTTCCTTGCCATTACATGATCCATTATTTATTGGATTTTAATATTTTTCTTTCTTTTAAAGCCTTCAATCTTTCTTCTAGCATTTTCTGCATTTCAGTTATTCAATTTAATCTTTAAAGAATTAAAATTTTTCTCTTTTCCTATTTAAATTAAAGATAACTGCCATCATTAAAAAATTTCACCTAATTTTTGAAACATATTTATTAAAACAGTAAATTTTTATGACAAACTGCAGCCCTAGACTAGCCTAGTCTAGAGCTCATTTTTTTCTTTTCCTAGTATCAAATTCATTTATTTTCTTTACACTTTTCATTAAAAATAGAATGATATAGCGTAGTTGAATATTTACATAATGAAATTAATGGTTTCTTCCAACGCATCATTTGCATCCGGAGATTTCCCTAGCTCGTAAACGATTTCCCCGTCAATCATCGTCATTTCAACCCGTAATTGATCAATACCGTCGATTGTTACATCCAATATTCGGTCGTTTAGCACAATCAAATCTGCTAATTTCCCTACCTCGATGCTTCCTTTTTGGTCTTCCTCGAAGCTTGCGTAGGCTCCGTTCCAGGTGTACAACCTAATCGCTTCCATGACGGAGATTTTCTGCTCTTCCCCAATGACCGCGCCGGAAGGTGTCAGTCGGTTGACCGCCCCATGAATGCCGATAAGCGGATTGCAGTTCGAGACGGGGCTATCCGAGGCTCCTGCTACGACAATACCAGCTTTTAAACAGGCTCCAATTGGGTAAAAATAGTCGCTGCGAGCGCCTAAGTGCTTAATGTATATATCTCCAAATTCAGTGAAAAAGTTCGGGTTAGGAACGGTCACTATACCCAATTTAGCCATTCGCTCGATGAGATCGGGCATCGCCAAACCGGCATGCTCGATTCGATGTCTGTGATTGTGCCGCGGATATTGTCTAAGCGCTTCTTCGAATGTATTCAACAACATCTCGATTGCAAGATCGCCCTGTGCGTGAGCCGTAATTTGATAACCATCGCGATGGGCTGAGATGAGCGCGTCGTTCATATTCTCTTGCGTGTAATACAGAATGCCGCTGTCTTCCGGATTCGTCTCATATGGCTGACGCGTCGCAAGCGTCGGCGCGGTGCTGGCTCCGTCTATAAAGATTTTCGCCGGACCGATACGAAATCGATCGTCGCCGAACCCAGTGGACAGGCTCGTCTCTCTCATTCGGTTAAAGTTAGGCTCGTGAACGACCATTGCATACACCCGAACCTTTAAGCGACCAGAACGAACCGCTTGCTGTAGGATGCGAAGATTGACCGGCTCGTACCCTCCGGCATCATGAATTGTCGTAATGCCTAACGATACGAAATCGCGCGAAGCGATTTCCGCCGCTCTGGCCAAGACCTCTTCTGTCGGATTCATGACACGTTTTACCGGATCCATTGCTGCTTCCACTAGTAGCCCGTTTAATCTCCCGGACTTGTCCCGACCGAACACTGCACCTTCCGAATCGCCCGATTGGTCGTTTACACCTGCCAATTCCAACACTTTACTGTTCGCAATCATAATGTGGCCGCATTGTCGCACAATTAGAATCGGGTGTACCGTCGACACTTCATCCAGTTCATGTCGGGTTAGGTACCGCCCTTCCAACATAAACATTTCGTTGTAGCCTACTGCTATGATCCACCCTCCTATAGGGATAGATTCCGCCTTCCGTTTCAATTCACAGATAATATCTGCATTGGATTGAATCGATGCGTCTTTGCAATTAATCGCTAGCCTTGTAAGTCCATAACCGAGCAAGTGCAAATGCGAATCTATAAATCCTGGCAGTAGAGTCCTACCTCGCAAATCCATCACTTTGGTGCTCTCTCCGATCCAACGTTTGATATTCTCATTCGTCCCGACTGCTTCAATTCGGTTACGTTTAACGGCAACTGCTTCTGCGATCAGATTGTTCGAATCGACGGTAATGACTTGTCCGTTTACAAATACTACATCAGCAAACATACGATCACCTCTTATTTTTTCTGTAAACAATGACTATACTTTGTTGTGTTCTAGTTTTTCAGCCAATTCAGCCTACAAAACATAATTGATTTCTACTAAGCTTCTACTTGATTCATTGAATCGGCATCTCTGTTTGAGAGATAATTAAAAACCAATGTAATAAACATCTTTCCGATATACAACATTGATTTTTCATCTACATCAAATTTCGGATGATGATGCGGGTATATCGCATTCTTCGTAGGATTCGCACCTCCCACGTAGAAAAACGTTCCAGGAACCTTCTCTAGATATAAGGAGAAATCTTCCATTCCTGTTAACGTATACGGCGGGATTTGTATTACTTTTTCCTCTCCCAGAAGATTTTTTGCTAACTTGTCCGCTTTTATTGTTTCCTCCGGATGATTCCACAAAGCGGGATATCCTCTCTCGTACTTAAATTTCACAGTGGCTCCTGCACCTTCGCAGTTAGATGTTGCGATTTGGCCAATGGCTTCTTCTATCAAAACCTGCACGCTTTCCTCGAAGGTTCGTACCGTTCCAGTAATTTTGGCTGTGTCGGGAATGACATTAAAAGCCTGTCCGCTTTGAAAAGAACCAATCGAGACAACCGCTGTTTTAGACGGATCAACGCGGCGGCTGACGATTTGCTGCAAATTGAGCACCAGTTGGCTGCCCACCACAATTGGGTCTACCGTCAAATGAGGAGTCGCTCCATGCCCTCCTTTCCCATAAACCTCAATTTCAAATGTATCTCCTGCCGCCATTATATATCCCTCTCCAACAGCAACCATACCAAGCGGAAGAATGGAAGATACATGGGCTCCATAAATGACATCGACTCCATCCAGACAGCCATCTTCAATCATGGGCTTTGCTCCTCCTGGAATTACCTCTTCCGCAAACTGATGGATAAAGACAACATTTCCTTCGAGCTCATCCTTCACTTCGCTTAATACTTTGGCTACTCCAATCAAAGCTGCTGTATGAATATCATGGCCGCAGGCATGCATCACCCCAGGTATACGGGACTTGTACTCCACGTTTTTCTCGTCTGATATCGGCAATGCATCGAAATCCGCGCGCAGCGCTACTGTCTTGCCCGGTTTCCCTCCTCTCAAGAGTCCAACTACTCCTCTTCCGCCAACTTCTGTTCTTACTTCCAATCCCAAGTTGGTTAAAAAATCAGCGATCATTTTTGGGGTATTGATCTCCTGGAAGGATAATTCAGGATACATATGAAGATCTCTGCGAAATTTAACCAACTCCGGATATAACTCTTGAAGTCTACTAAATAAGTTTTTTAGCATCATTACCACCCCGATATTTGTTCTAGCATTAATCCACCGGATTGCTTATATACATGATCAACATTTCAGTTCCACCTTACTAAATTTGTTTTCCCATTAGCCAAACACCACTATTTTACTTAGACATTCGACTGTATTTGATCACTCACGTCCCCGTGAGAAACAAGATTGCTGTTTCGAATGGTTAGTCCGAACAGCGCGGAGGACAAACCAGCCGCAATTAAGAACCAGAAAGCGCCGTCGTAAGAACCTTTTAATTCTGAGATGAGTACACCCATCATGATCGGTGCAATGAATCCACCAATCATCGATCCCAGATTCATAATTCCAATCGCGGAACCAATCACACTCTTGTCAAACAATTTGTGAGGGAGTGCGTATACTGCACTAAACACAAAACCATAAAAGATTGATGACAGTGTCAAATAAGTAAAGACCATTCCAACATTAGGTGCGAAGAGTGCTAAAAATAAAAATACTGTGTAAAAAAGTCCATTCATTAAAAAGTACATTTTCTCCCTACCGGAAAATTTGACTAGCAACCAACCACCCGCTGCCGTTCCCAGAGTTGCGGCCGTAGTCGGAAGGAGTCCCAACACCCCTGCAGAAACCAAATCTAAATGGCGTACTGTTACCATATACATGGGCAACCATGAAGACGTGCCCCACGAAGCAATGCTGATTGAAAACCACGTTAGGACCAATGCCCATGTCTGACGAGTTTTCAATAAAGAGAGCATGGAATCCTTGTTTACTGGTTGTTGTTCTTTTGCTTCTTCCAATTGAATCGGAATACGAATGTATTTCCAAAGCAGTACTCCGATGATGACACCTGCTGCTCCAAGAGCAAAGAACACGTTCCTCCAGCCTAACCAGATTAGGAGTGTTGGCACAAGAACACCCGTAATTAGACCGCCAAACGAATTCGATGACATTAAGATGGACTGTGCCTTACCTTTTTCTTTCTGAGGGAAATACTCAGCGATGGCTTTTGCACATGCAGCAGGATATCCCCCCTCCATAATTCCGAACAAAAAACGAATCACGATTAAAGCGGTAAACGACCAAGCGAAACCGGTGAAGACTGTAAAAAGCGACCAGAGGACAATAGAAAAAATAATCACCCTTCGGTAACCCAACTGATCTGTCAGCCAGCCGGCCGGAATTTGCATGATGGCGTAAGCCAAGAAGAAGGCGCTGATTACTGTTCCCGTGGCAGCCGGACTAAGATTGAATTCTTGACCAATTGGCACAACAGCTAGATTCATAACTAACCGGTCCATATAAGAAACCATATAACCCACAAATAGGAGAGACAAAATGAACTTCCTGTTGTCCCCTTGAACAGCCATACCCTTCACAAATCATAACCTCCCCTTAATGATGCCCAGCAAATAATGGATGGCAGCTTGCACCAAGTTTCTGTAAAAAGGCAACTTCCTCTTACGACAGTTCTTCAATTTAGTTCATTACGAATTTACTAACTCAAGTGCATTATTTTTTGTTTTCTTATGGATCTCTTTACCTCCTTTACACCAATTTGTTTATGCAAATTTTATGCCAAGAAAAAGATCACTTTACAATGAAAAAAGGACGTAAACGGGTTTATTTATTTTAATATTCTGAATATTTACGGTATAATTTTTATTAATCGATTCAATTGAATCGAAATTGAATCAACGCTACTCAAAATAATGATGAACTTTGAATTATTTTCGATTCAAAATAAACGGTGGATCCACCCGTTATCAAAGGAGAGACAAGTGATGAATCAGAATATGTCAACCATCGAACCGGAATATTTATTCAAAATCATGAACTTCATGAATAAACCTATTTATATAACCGATAAGAACGGTATGATTCTTTTTGTTAGCGACATGAGCTGTAAGCTGATTGGGAAAAAGAAAGAGGAGCTAATCGGAAAAAACGTCTCACAATTGGAAAAAGAGGGGTTCTTCAAGCCGTCTGTTGCAAAAATAGTTTTAGATAAGAAACAAAATGTCAGCGTCATTCAACAAGGTGGAGAAGGAACAGGGGTAATTACAGGACATCTCATATTGGACAAGAATGATGAACCAAAATATGCAGTCACATTGGGTTATGATATTCCAGATTTCGTCGGTTACAGTTCTCAAATTAAAATTGAAGAATTGGATTCTGCTTTTCGGTATTATTTACAAGAATTACAAAAACTCAAAGCGAAACTTGTACGGACCAAAGAAGTACCTTTTTTTATCGGACAAAGCCGGGTCTATGATATGCTCAAGGAAACAATTGAAAAAGTTGCCTGTGTGGAAACGACCGTTCTTATTACAGGGGAAACAGGTGTTGGAAAAACGCTTATAGCTGAACGTATTCATCATCTGAGTGACCGGAAAGATCGTCCGTTTATCCATCTTAATTGCGCAGCGATTCCGGAATTGCTCCTGGAATCCGAATTGTTCGGCTATCAAAAAGGAGCGTTTACCGGGGCAAATGCGAACGGCAAAACCGGACTTGTCAAACTTGCGGAGAAAGGCACCCTTTTCTTAGACGAGATTGGCGAACTCTCACATTCTTTACAGCCCAAACTCCTTCAATTGCTGCAAAATAAAACATACATGCCGATTGGAGCTTCCCAAACGGTACAAGCCGATGTGCGTATCATTGCAGCTACCAACAGTAATTTGGAGGATATGGTCAAAGAAGGGAAATTCCGGGCTGATTTATATTATCGCCTCCATATTTTACCGATCCGCATACCCTCGCTTCGAGAGCGGAAGGAAGACATCTTTTGTCTCCTTCAGTATAATTTGGAGAAGTTTAATTACTTGCATAACCATAAACGAGTGCTTTCTACAAAAGTGGTCGAAGTGCTTCAAAACTATCATTGGCCTGGAAATGTACGGGAATTGGAAAATATAATTGAGCAGCTTGTCATTATGGCAAAAGAGGATGAAGTTGCAATTCAGGATTTGCCAAAACGCTTGATCGGTTCAGTCTCCGAAGAGGTTTCTATCTCTTTAAATGCAGGAAATTCTTTACATGAAGTTTTGGAATGCGTCGAAAAAAGAATGATCACACAAGCATTCCATCATCATAAAACAACCCGCGATGCGGCAAAAGCACTGGGCGTTACTCAGTCATTATTTATGCGAAGGTTGGCGAAATATGAGATTACAAAAGAAGAAAAATAAGCTGGAACGGTGGATGCCGCCGTAACTGATAAAAATGTTAGGAAACCTTGACAGTGTGAGGGGCCAACCAAAAGTCATGCTTTTTTGTAAAAAAAAAAGCACTTAACCCCTTGGTAAAGTGCTTTTTTCAATTTTTCACCTCATTCGCTTTCTGCATTCTCCTTATTCTGGAGATGACGCTGCCAACCAGGCTTTCATTATTCTTTAATATCCCACTGCGGATTCCAAACGACTTCCCAAAGGTGTCCATCAGGATCTTGAAAGTGTGCAGAGTATCCTCCCCAGAAAGTGTCATGTGCCGGATCGGTTATGATCGCGCCAGCTCTTTTTGCTTTTTCCAACACAATATCCACTTCCTCTTTACTGCCTACATTGTGACCAAGGGTAAATTCAGTAGGACTTGCCGGAGACAAAGGAACCTTGGCCTCATGAGCTATATCCCTTCGATTCCATATGGCAAGCTTTAGGCCTTCTTGCAAGTCCAAAAAGGCAACGGCTCCATGCTCAAATTCTTTGCCCACTATTCCTTCTGTTTGAAATCCCAGGCCATCCCGATAGAATTCCAGCGATTTTTCCAAATCATCCACACCTAATGTAATGACAGTAATACGTGGCTTCATGATTGTCCCCCTTCTTACTTAGTTTCTCCTTCTATTGTTTACCAACGCTTCTAGTTCAAACCAAATCAAAATAAACAGGTTTTTTTGTCAATCTAAACTGAATTCCTGTATAGTAGAATGATTAACTGATCCAGCTCGAATATAAGGATTTACTCATTCACTTTACTTAAAATGTAATGATCCGCAAGGAAAAGCGATTATCAATGATTTCATTTATCCTCACCTTGAAACGTTTTCTAAAAGCGCTCTGGTCCGCTTTTAAACTGAAGAACTTCCAGGTTCTTTTCGTCTTGGTCCTCGTTATGTTATTTTCCGGCACGATTTTCTATGTTAAGCAGAAAGGTCTTACTGTGATTGATTCCCTTTACTTCTGTGTTGTTACTCTTAGCACGGTTGGGCATCCCAGCTTTGAACCGCAGACAACATTAGGAAAAGTGTTTACAATGATTTATATTGTAGGCGGCACCGGATTATTTATGGGCTTAATAGGATACCTAGCATACGCAATCATAAAGAAACCGGAAAACGAGAGCAACAGCAACAAAATCTTAATGCATAGGAATGCTTATAATAATTGGCATTCCTTTTTGATTGGTGTAAATAATCGCTTCTAATCAAATCCCCATCTAAATGAGTCCCTTCTGCATAAACTTGGTTAATTTTAACATTACCTATCTTTTTTTTCATTATTTTTCACTAATCCAATTCATTGGTTGGTATTTAAAGTGTAAAATTTCTCTCCACTTTAACCGCTCTTTATCCAAGAAAAGGCCCCTCTTGTTTGAGTGGGGCCTTAATATGTTGCATTTAACCTTCAAGCTCTTTTTTCTTGTTCAAGAGTTGGAAGTATTCCCTATCCAATTCCTCTTTTTCCTCTTCCTTCATAACATTGGATAGTTTACCAAGTGTCTCGATGATTTGCACTTCAATCATAAGAAGCTCAGCCTGTTTATCTTCAAGGCCATCCTTGCGAGTGGCCGATTTTGTTGATTCCTTATTTATAACACTTACTCTCGGAGGTTCATTTTCAAATGAAAGTGAATGTGTTGCAAGAGATTGGATCAATGAACGATCATGAGTCACAAAAACGATCGTTCCTGGATATGCTTTTAACACTTCGGTTAAAGCCTCTTTAGTATGAATATCCAGGTAATTTGTAGGTTCATCCAAAACCAGTACATTATAGTTTCCCAAAAAAACTTTTGCTAGGGAAGCCCTGACTCTTTCCCCACCGCTTAAAAGTGAAACTTGTTTGTGAACGTCATTTCCTTTAAAAGCTAATCGTGATAATAGTGTACGAATGAAGGCTTGATTGTAGGGACTGTCCTCCAATATATTTTCGAGAACCGTTTTACTTTCACTCAAATTTTCTTGTTGTTGGGCAAAAAATCCAATCTTTGCTGGCATCGCGACATATAAATCTGGGTGCCTTTCCACTATCTTTTTCAATAATGTCGTTTTTCCTGAACCATTTTGACCATTGATGGCGAGTCTGCAAGCTAAGGGGACATCTCCAAAAATATGTTGTTTCAGCACCCGTGACCCGACTTTCAGGGAACAGCCATTAAATCGAATGACCCTTTTGCTATGCAAAGATGGAAATTCTGAAATATCAAAGATGATGGGGGGATCTTCCCTCGGTTTTTCTTTTTTTGCTAATTTTTCGATTCGAGTTTCGATCGCTTCAGCAGAACGGTTCAATTTCGCCTTCTGTTTCCCGGAGCTCCGTTTATGCAGCCTTGCTTCTGAATTACCCATTCGTTTAGGGGCTTTCCTAATTGAATCGGATTTGGCTTGAAGGTTTTGTGCAGCCTGTTTCAACCGGTTCTTTTCACGGCTATACTCTTCATATTGCTTATTTTCCTTTTCTGTTTTTGCCTGCTTTTGTTTGATATACGCTTCGTAATTCCCTTCATATACCGTTACCTTGCCTTGCTCAACTTCCCATATTGTTGTACATAGATGATTCAAGAATGCTTTATCATGTGAAGTAAGCAAAATAGCGCCATTAAAAGATTTTAAATCCTTTTCCAATTGTTCAATTCCGGATATATCCAAATGGCTGGCAGGTTCATCCGCGATCAATACATCCGCATTGGAAGAAAGGGCTGCAGCGATTTTTCTTCGAGTTCGTTCACCGCCGCTTATGATTTCTTGATCCTCATCGGGCAGTTTCCATATGCTCGTTAATACCCCGCTTATTTCTTGTTCAGTTTCTTCCATCTGCGGGATATAGCTGACTGTTCCATAGCTCTCGATATGACCGGAATCGGCTTCCCTCACTCCCGCTAGTATAGAAAGCAGGGTCGTTTTACCTTCTCCATTCCTGCCAACCAAACCAACACGGTCATGACTGTAAAGATGAAGTGTATCGACGGAAAGAACTTCACGGCTTCCGTAGCTTTTCTTTAAATCATTCGCTTTTAAAAATAACATAAAAAAATCCCCCTCCATTTTTCTAGAGAGAGATCGCCTGTTACTAAATTAATATACATAAACCAAATATACCTCTTCTGATTGGATATCAGAAAAAGTAATTGTATATGAATTAGTACCTATAAACGAACAGACGAATCCCATCTCTAAACATAATCATTAAAAATCTCACATGGGTATCCAAAAAGATTCTTGTTCAAATGAAAAAATGAATTCACTTTACTTACCGATAAAGCAAACAAAGTGACACGTATTTGCATTGAACATATCTAACCGATTGCACCCATTGAAATTGATTCAGATTTACTGTTTATTAGATAAGATTACTGCTTCATTGTATAAGGTACCTTTTCCTTCCAATGTAATGAATTAATGATTGCATATTATTCATATGTTTGTAAAGCAGATTTATACCTTTTTTGTTAATTCATATTGAAAGAGACAGTTAATTGGGCTCTACATGGACATGAACGTCATACACTCCATGATCTTTCATCATCACTTTTTCTACATGTGTCGCTATATCATGTGCTTCTTTAATATCCAAGGTGGAATTGACAAGGATCACAACATCAATCACTTCATTGTTCCCGTAATTTCTTCCTTTAATTTCTTTTATCCCCTTGACTCCATCCACATTTGTAATTACATCCTTATATAGATGAATTTTATTTTCATCAAAACCGTCAGAAAGTTCATGCGAGGCTTGACTGAATATATCCCAGGCTGTTTTGCATATTAATAATCCAACAATGATGGCAGTAAGGGGATCAAGCCAAGGCATGTTTAATTGGGAGCCGAAAATCCCTATAGCTGTTCCTATACTTACCCAAGCATCGGAAATATTATCTTTCGAAGCTGCCATAACTGCTTTACTGTTAATTTTCATAGCAAGCTTTTTATTATATCGGTATACAAAATACATGGCTATTGCTGATAAAACACCTACATATCCGGCAATAATGTCAGGTGATTCCTTTCCACCTTTAAGCATGGAAGCAACAGCATCTATCAATACTTGTACACCAACAGCAAACATGATAAACGAAGCTACCATTGATGCAATCGTTTCACTCTTCCAATGGCCATAACCATGATCTTTATCGGGGGGTCTTTGTGCTAGCCTTAAACCGATCAGTACGGCAAGTGACGCGATAATATCAGTCGTGTTGTTCAGCCCATCCGCTTTTAAAGCCGCTGAGTCGCTTATGTATCCGATAGCTAGCTTCATGACTGATAGACAAATATAAGCAATAATACTGATGATTGCACCACGTTCGCCTAATTTGAGGTCATTATATTTTTGTTCTTCCATTCAACTTCCCCCCACAATTAAGTACCTGAATATCATATCAACTTAAAAATGGGTGGGTCTATAGCAACCTTTTTGTATCTCTTTATATAAGTAAGTGATATATAACTATGTTGCATGAGGCAAACTATCTGAAAAGAATGATATTGATGAATCCCTGACGAAATCCCCGGATGTCATCCCCGCAAAATATCCTAATTCAACTGAGATTCATATGTATTTTCGACTGTAAAACTAAATAAAGTTCCGCTTTCATTAGATTCCAAATTATATTTTATATATAGTGTCTTAGCTATATCCTCAATTATTTTTAAGCCAAGTCCCTTACTTTTACTTTCGATATTAAAACCAATTCCATTATCCTTGATACTGACCACATTATTTTCAATGGTTATCACAAGTTTATCAGCCTTCGAATGGTTTAATACATTTTGAAAGACGTTATCGAATAACCTTTGCAGCCACAAGTCATTACTCATCCATTCCAGCTCTCCATTTAAAGGATGATATATTAATTCAATACCATGCATGTTATACAAATAGCCCCATTTTTTAACCATCATTTCTAATAAAGCGTGCATATTCACTTTATCATTCAAGATATAAGAATTATCTAATTCAGCTGTGGATTGAATATTATATTCATTTGTTAATTCAGAAATATAATTTATTTGTTGATATAGTGATTGTAATAGTGGAGCTTGTTCCTTATATTGGCCTTCTAAATAAAATAATTGTAACCTTACTGCTGTTAAAGGTGTATTGATGTCATGCCTTAATTTATTTAAGAGTTCCTTTTTCATTTCCTCTTGTTGCTTTAATTCCAATTCCCGATAGGTCGTTCTTTCAATTAGTAAGTTTACCGATTTAGTTAATTTCCCGATTTCATCATTGTTATTAACCTCTAATTTATTCGGAATTTCCTCATCACTAGCTAAATTCCTGATAGTTTCATTCAATATATTTATTTTATTTAATAGTGAGTTAATAGATTTGGAAAATAAGAAGGCTAACAATAATAATGATAAAATGAAAACTCCCAGCATTGTAGGATATGCAAAAGATTCATGAAAAGGAATGTCACCATTTTTAGTTTTAAAGGCCCAATCATAAATTAGTGACATAAGGATACTGATCATCAGTAAAATACATGGCACGCTAATAACGGCACTGAATAACAATAGCTGGTATTTTTCCTTTAATTTCATTTCTTTATATAGGTATTCAATCTATACCCTTCTCCATATATATTTTGGATGATTTCACCGGTGTTATCATTGATTTTAGTTCTAACTTTTTTTATATGTACATTCATAATATTTTGATTCCTATCTTCGAGCTGCCATAAATATTCAAAGAAATGTTCTTTCGTTAAAATCCGATCCCTATTTTCATATAAATAGAAAAAAATTTTACGCTCTATCGCAGTAAAAACCACTTCATTATGCAAGTCATTATTGAATACCCTCTTATGTTCGGCATCAATATATAAATGTTTAATTTGTGCGAAAGTACCATATTGACTTTCCAGCAACTTCTCCATTCTTAGTAATAGCTCCTTGGGATCAAAAGGCTTAGTCATATAATCCTCACCAATTCTCAAACCTTGAAGTTTGCTATCCATATCATTTCGGGCAGATAGAAAAATAACTGGAATATTCAATCCTAGACTTTTTAGTTTCTTTGTAATTTGATAGCCATCATCTCCTGGCAGCATAACGTCCATAATGACTAAATCGATTTCATTGATGATATCATTAATATCTTTTCCTTCTTTTATCCAACATACATTGTACTCTTCGCGTTGCAAAATTTTTTTCAGTAAATCACCAATCATCCAATCATCTTCAACAATTAAAATATTATATCTTTTCATCACAAAGCCTTTCTTTATTCATTTGATAAATTTCATGGAAAGATCATATATCACATCAGGCGCATACAAATAAATGCTGTGCGTCCCTTTCAGTTTTATTACATCCGCTTTTAATAGTTTCTCTGCAAAATCCTCATAATCTTCGTTTTTTTGTTTTGTATATTTTGAATTTTTATTTTCATCGGCTATCGCATCTAAAAATAAAATGGGTGTATCTTTTGGTATTGGCAAGTTAACTGATTTTGTACCATTATTGTAACTCTGTAAAAGTTCTTGCTCCATATCATCATTAAAAAACTGTTTATAAGATAGTGTTTTATACATTTCCTTTTCATGGTCAGTCAAAAATGATTGCCGGATCACTTCGGGATTATAAACAGCAGAAGGTACAAGACGGTGCAAACCCATTTTCGTTAAAAGATTCACTCCTCTTACTGTCAATGAATCAACCATGCCCATTTTATGAGTCACATATTGGTGCGGTAAACCAATATCCAAAGCAATAATTCCCTTTACTTCACTCGGGTATTTTTGTGCCCAGTAAATAGCCTCAATACCTGATACCGAGTGTGGAACCAAAATATAAGGAGGTTTATTTCCACTTTCCATTAACGATTTCCTGCTTTGTTCCAATATTGTATCGATATCCCTATCATCATGAAAAACATCACTGTATCCATATCCAGCTCTTTCAATGACTGCAATCTTATTTTCTTTTGCAAACTTACTATATAATCCTTTCAATTCATAAACAGGAGCAGCAATTCCGGAACCGGACATAAAAACGTATGTATCCTCACCGCTGCCTTCCGTATATACATTAATTTCTTTGTTATTAAAATCAACGGGTGTCCCTTCACTAGTTAATGATGATTCCTTTCCCTTTTGATAATTATGGTAGATAAAAACAGCTATCGCTACAAATAAGATCATAGCAAAGAAGGTAAAAAATATATTCTTTGATACTTTTACTATTTTTCTCATATAGAAAACTCCTTTCAAGTTATACTGAAAGGGTATATGTTAAAAATAAATTTCTAATAAATTTTCTTTGTATATTTTCACTAAGAAAAGTTTAACTTTTAATGACCAGTGAATTTCATTAGAAAAAGGCTGCGCCAAAGCAGCCCTAACTATTGAAGGAAAGAAACCCTCTACCCTATTCCTACGTATAAATAATATTATATGTAGGTTTAAGCACCCCGTTTGGATATTGTTTCATTTCAACTAAATCCAATTTTAGACTTGGCTTAACACTGCCGAAAAGAGGGATGCCTTCACCGATTATGACTGGATTCACTTTCAGCACCAATTGATCAATGAGTTTATGTTTCAATAACGTTCCAGCCAGTTCTCCGCCCCCGCAAAGCCATAGCTTTCCGTCACCTTGCCACTTAAGGTTTTCAATAAACGCAACGGCGTCACCTTCGATAAGTTCTACCTCCTCATTCGATTCAAACTGAAGGGAGCTCGAAAATATATAATGTTTCAAACCCTTATAACCTGGTTCACCCGGTTTAGCTCCGAATTGAAATCCAAATTCATATGTTTTACTACCCATCAACACCGCTTCATAATGCTGGATATCGGATAAAAAGTCCGGGACATGCTCTCCTTCAAATAAGAAAAAAGAATGATTGATATCCCCTTCCAACATTGCTTGGTCGGCAATGAAATTATCCAGTGAAACTGCTACATGATATACCAATTCTGCCACTTAGCATCCCTCCAAAAGTGATTACACATTTTACCCGAACAAAGAGTGTGCCATAACCGATTGTAAAAGGTATCAGATAGCCATATCGATAATTCTTTTGATATGGTCTTCATTTGTTTCGACACCCAATTGAGTACATAAGTATTCATTTAGTCTGAGGAATTCCGGGATCATACGTCTCAGCGTTTTAATAATTTCATTTGAATTGCGCCCACAATCCCAACTTTCCAACAGGGATAATTGCTTTCCAGCTAATTTACTTCTATTGCCCTCGATTTTTGTCCATGCTCCATAGGGGACATCCATATGTTGTTCCATTTCCATATACCAACCAGACACAATCAGCCACCGTATCCTATCAAGATTGGATAGTGCATATAACATTTCCCTTCTCATAACGGCCCTGTAAGTTTCATGGACAAAAGCAAGCAGCTTTCCTCTCCAATGCTCAACTTCATCCGGTGTAGGTTTATACACTTTCTTTGCCGATTCCTTAATAACAGGACTCATAATATTAAAAGGATCATAGATGACTTCTACCTCTTTTAACCAGATGGAGGGAACAATTTCCTCAGGTGCATGATACCAGCTATCCACTTTCACAAAGGTATTATAATGAGTGACGACATACGGTGAATAAGGATTGCAGTCTTCGTGAAATGAAACATCTCCCCAATTATTGGCTCTCTCCCTTTTTCCCATTAAAAATTCTGCTTTACGTTTTGGAATTACAATGGTGTGCAAATCTATATCGGAGTAGTGATCATCGTTTCCTTTTGCTAATGAACCAGCTATGTAAATAGCCAAAACATCAGGATCTGCCGTTAAATCTTTTAATGCTTTTTCCAAAAGAATATCGCGTTGTTTCGGTAAATATGCATCTCTTTCTATATGTTTGCTAACGAATCCCGCACACAAGACCATCTCCTTTTTTTGTAAAACCGTCAAAGTAATATATATTCGTGAATTAGAATAAAATCCCTTTAGCAGTATTGCCGTGCCAGAGATATATACTGCTTCTTACCGCCTTGTTTTCTTTGCTGAGTACCCGCTTTACCGGGCATCTATCCATGCATTTTCCGATATGATATTATTTTGAATATTAAGTTAAAAGGAGGCATCATTTCATGTTTTTTGCAAATACCCCCGAACCGCCCTATTACGCTTGCATTTTCACTTCCCAAAGAAGCGATAAGGATGCCGCAAGCTATAATTCAACCGCTGAATTCATGGATGAACTTGCCGCTCAACAAGATGGCTATTTAGGAGTCGAAAGCGTGAGAGATCAAAACGGGTTAGGAATTACCGTATCCTATTGGAAGTCCTTGGATGCCATAAGGCTTTGGAAGGAAAATGCTGCTCACAAAAAGGCTCAAGAAAAAGGTATGAAAGATTGGTACTCGTCATACACTACCCGAATTTGTAAGGTTGAAAGAGATTATAAAAGCAAATGAGTAAACTAAGATTTATGTATATATAGTTATAAAAAAACCGCTCTACTATTTTGGGTTTGTAAATTCGAACGTTGATTTCCATTCTAGGCACTCGCTTTCCGCGGGCGGTCCGGGAGCCTCCTCGGCGCTCTTCGCGCCTGTGGGTCTCCCTTGGACGCGCTTTTCCCGCAGGAGTCTCGTACCTTCCATTTCAATCAACTAGATTTTTTTCACTTTAAGATGTTCATCCCAAACCATGTTAAAGACTAATTCCCATTATGGATTTTTACTGTTTTGTGAAACACTTATTAAATCGGACAATTTCACCATACCCTTGGAGAGTAACTTTCAGACACCAAAGCCGCTTGCGGTTAGAACTTTTTTTAACTGAAATCAAACTAGCTTTCCATTGAGTTTGTCTTCAGCATGAGACCGCTAAAACCCCAATTGGTAATCATTCCCTCAGTAAAATCATAAAAGAGCTTCGGGATGAGTGCATTCCGAAATCCGCTTTTGTCGACAAACAGAGACCGCTTCTTAAATGATCTTCACAATGAATTAATTAAAAGGAAATGCCGTTAAGATCTTCTTTTATGAGTGAGTACATGTATAAATCATCGAATTTGCCACGGGTATATTCATAATGCCTAAGAAGTCCTTCTCTTCTAAATCCTTGTTTTTCAACTAGTTTTTGGGATGGGTGGTTATCAGGTTCAATTAAAGCTTCAATCCTTTCCAGGTTAAAGTGGCGATAACCATACATAACAACGGCTTCCAATGCTTCACTCGCAATGCCTTTTCCCCAATGGTCTTTACTTAATTCATATCCAATTTCAGCACGATGGTGTTTGGTTACCATATTCAGAAAACCACAACTTCCTATAACCTTACCGGAATCTTTTAATGTAATTCCCCATCTAATTCCCGAACCTTTTTCAAATATAGATTCGTACCACTTAATTTCATCCCATACATCATTTACTGTCTCGAATGGATCTAACCCCATTGGCTTCACCACATCTGTATCAGATAGATATTTGAACATGTCACCCGCATCTTCCAGTGTTACTTCCCTTAATATCAATCGTTTGGTTTCAATAACCGGAAATACCTTCTCCATCAAATTCCCTCCTCTAAATCCCCTTTTCCATATTTAACTATTTTAATCATTACCTAATTAAAGAAGATAATCAACGCATTATTGCTTAAAAAATTAATGTTAATAACTAAAAGGCGTCCCTACTTTCGTAGAAACGCCTTTTTTTCGTTTACTTCATTATTTTCGGTTCCTTTACTGCTGAAATGATTAAAAACATGGTCTTCGATTTTCATCTTTCATTTCAGGAACACTTTTTTTACATTTCATTAGAAGGCATCGGTTCCTTTACTGCTTTATTGCTGAACAAAACAACTTAAGCGCTATTAGTGTTTAAAATTCAATATGAGGCAAAAAAAAACAGCCATTAATATTTGTTGTCTTTTATTTTGACAACAATAAATAGGCAGCCCTGTTTTGTTGTCCATCAATGTCCATATAGGACCCTTCCCACCCTTTGTACATAGTCTGAAGGGTAAACAAAAAAAGGAGGATTTCTTGAATGTATAATTATAACGCTTATTACCCTAATGTGCATTATTATATAGATGGAGAACGAATACCTGGCCCGGGCGGCCGTCAATGGGACGGACACGGTGGTGGTCATGGCGGCGGTCATGGCGGCGGTCAATGGGACGGACACGGTGGTGGTCATGGCGGCGGTCAATGGGACGGACACGGTGGTGGTCATGGCGGCGGTCAATGGGACGGACACGGTGGTGGTCATGGTGGCGGTCAATGGGACGGACACGGTGGTGGTCATGGCGGCGGTCAATGGGACGGACACGGTGGCGGTCATTGGGAACACGGACAATGGATTCCACGCTGTAGGAGAGTATGGGTTCCCGGATTTGGTTGGACTTGGATTTGTAGATGATGAAAAAAAAGACAGCTTATGGCTGTCTCTTTTTTTGCTTTTTCTTCGTTTTGTCCATTAACTCCAATTACCAGTATGCTTGTTTTCCTACTCCCCATCTGATGTTCAAATTCCTTCAAACTACATCTCTTCATATTATTGATTTCTATCCATTGAAAACCTTGATTTAACAAGTTAAACAAACCATCAGGACTTATTCCCTAATGGGTTTTGTAGAAATAAGACTTTTTTACTCATCCTTAATAAGTTACCGAGAAGATAAGCAAACTATACCATATTACAGCTGTACGGAATCTACCTTGGCTTAGTACGCTACAAATTAATCCAGGTAGTAAAAAGGATAAATGTATATCGCTTAATCAAAATGTAACGGGGTGATGTTTATGAGAATGAAAAAAGCATTTATAGGTCTCTCACTCTTATGTATGATTGTTCCTGGTATTGCCAAGTCAGCCGATTCTTTAAATTCCGTTGCTGAAAATGATCGGAGCAGTATCGTTGCAAATTGGAAATTCACAAAACAACATGTTAAAAGCGGTTCAATCGATAAAGGTAATTTAATTATTGAAGATACAACCAAACAAGGAAATGATATAGAGTTAGTGACGATAGGTGACCCTGCATCACCCGAATTAAAAAATATGTTGAAATGGTCTGAAGAAGATTATTATGCTCAAGATAAAGTTGATAGCTTGAAATTCGCCAATTACGAAAACGCCCCTGCAGGAAGATATTTTAAAACCAAACGGGATGCACCTATCAATTCAGAGAATTTCGATAGGGGTTTTACCATTGAATTTGTATTTAAGATGCCAAGGAAACCCAAAAGTGACATGGGGCTTTTTTCAAGACAAGGACAGGCGGCAGATCTTAATAAAATGGAAGGAGAGAAAAAAATCCTTTCTGCTTTATCTATATCCAGTGATCAAAAATTGCACTGGACAAGCCATCCATCCAATTTAAACTATAATGTAAGCAATTGGTCTCGTTCTTTGAATGCTGGTGAATGGTACCATTTGGCAGTCGTTAATGATGGTAGCACAACGACTCTAACTTTAAATGGCGTTAGTGATTATGGAGAATCAGAAAGGGCCATAGGTATTGCAGCATTAAAAGGTAAAGGCTGGAATATCGGTGCAACAGAGTTAGGAAATAAGTTAGATGCACTTTTCGCAGGGAATATTCAGGAAATACGAATTGCCAATAGGGCATTAACTGAAAAAGAATGGCTAGTACAGGATGCTCGTGACGATGAACCCTTTGAAGGATCAAACAAGTCCTTTCCCATTCTAACGAATAAGAAGAATTATAATTTCCTTTTTGTTCCAGATACCCAGAAATATTCAAGCCAAAATCCTGAGATTTTCAATAGCCAAATGAACTGGATATCCACTAACACCAAGAAGAACAATATTATCATGAATACATTTGTTGGGGACATTGTCGATAGTGATTCAGAAAAACAATGGCAGAATTCACTCAGAGCCATTTCCCTTTTGGAAAAAAAGGAAATTCCATATATGATGGCGGCTGGGAATCATGACTATGCTGCCGGAGATCCTTTTTTAACACATTATGGGCCACAGCGTTTTATGAATAAAAAATACTATAAGGGGTCGGCCCCCTCTGGGTATAGCTCATATGCAATCGCTAAGGCAGGGAGTTATGAATACTTAGTTTTAATCGTGGATATGAAAAATCTGCATAAGGACTTGGAATGGTCAAAAAAAGTTCTGGAACGGCATAAAGATAAACCGACAATCCTCGTCTCACATGATATTATTTTTCCGAAAGTTAAAGATGATAAAACCATTGCCGTCGATTCGACCAATGGCCGGCTGATATGGAATGAACTTGTAAAGAACCATAATCAAGTGTTCATGACGGTTAATGGACATTTTTATGGGATAGCGCATCGGGTAAAACAAAACTCAGCAGGAAATGATGTCATTCAAATGCTGGTCAATTACCAAACGAATTATCGAGGGGGAAATGGCTGGCTAAGACTTGTAGAATTTGATGAAAAGAAAAATGTATTATTATTCCGGACTTATTCCCCATATGTCGATGGAATGACTAGGAAAGAAAAGTCCTATATTGATTATAAATTTTTAACAGGTGAAAATAATTCATTTAAATTGGATTGGGACTTTAAGCATAGATTTAATTTCAGGTAATGAACAGGGCGGAAAAATCCAATTCCCCAGGTGTATTTGATTGACCTCATCAACCTGGGTGAATTCCTTTTATTGGGCTGCCCTCCTATGTGTTGAGCCGTCCAAGAAGGATAGACATACATTCATGATGACCTGGAATGCCGCTATTTTTTCTGGTTTTCATGCTGCTTTTTTCACCACTGATTTATACTTTCCGAAACCATTAACGACAAGGACCCCCAATATCGCAATACTGCCGCCAATGACTGAAAGGGTACTAGGTACCTCCTGCAGCCAAACCCAAGCGACGAAAATGGCAATCACAGGTTCAATGTACAACAAACTGGAAACGGAACTGGCTTTTCCTAATGATAAAGCGATTGCCCAAGTTACATAACCGATGGCCGCAGGGAAAATACCAACAAAAACCGCTGATAAATGACCTTCCAAAGTAGCTTGTTGAATTTCTTGAAATAGCCCAGGAAAAAATATAAAAAAGGGTATTGTACCGATCCATGTGAAATAAGCTGTCAACTCAATCGGATTATAACGGCTAAACAGTGGCTTTTGGAAAACAAAAAACACCGCAGAAGCAATAGCTGACATCAGTACTAAAAAAGCTCCTTCAGAAATATTCAGGGAAGGGCCTGCGGTACCTAATGTTATTAAGGTGATCCCTGTGAATCCAATTCCTAAACCAATCCATCCGTATAGTCCAAGGCGTTCTTTTAAAACGAACGCAGCAATGATCGCGATGAAGACAGGTGCTGAACCGATCAGCATTCCAGCCGTTCCCGCCGAAACTGTTTGTTCCCCGAATGTCACCCCGATATGGTAAATACTAATACCAATAAATGCAAGGATCGAAATCCTTAACAAATCCTCTTTTTTCGGGAGTCGAAATTTCACCCCAGGCCAGAGAGCATATAGGATAAAAACCCCTGATGCTATAAGATAACGAACAAGTACCAAATGGCCGGCTGAATATCCGCCATGTAAGCTTGCACGAATAGCAGCGAATGTAGATCCCCAAATAATAACTGTAATAGATGCCAATAAAAATGCCTTTGTGTTCAAAACCTATTCCTCCCAACCATTCCCTATAAACTGAAGGTATCATGGATACGTGAGAACTTCAATAAATTTTCTATCTCGCTGTGAAGTGTCACAGTAAAATAACGAATTAAAGCACTATCTGTCAGTAATCATCGCCGACGAAGTAAATACCAGATAGGCTTGGAAAGGAAATCTTTTTTGATCCCGCTTAGAAAAGCATGCTAAACAAAAGCTGCTTCGTATAGGAAGCACCTTTTGTTTAGACTGTAGACAAACTCGATATAAGATTGCCTATATTTTTTTGAGTGAGTGTAAAATATGAACGTTGAATTCCACTCCAGGCACTCGCTTTCCGCGGGCGGTCCGGGAGCCTCCTCGGCGCTCTTTGCGCCTGTGGGGTCTCCCTTGGCCTCGCTTTTCCCGCAGGAGTCTCGTACCTTCCGTTCCAATCAACTTTGTTTAAAAATTCAGGTGGAAACCCTTTTGTCTACAAACTTGTTTACAATTAATTTTTCCAAATTAAAGCTTACTTGAAATATTGTCTTGAGACTTTTACACTGTAACCGTTTTGTGCTGCAATACTGAAAAATAACGTTTAAAGTGTAAATTTAATTAACTATTTTCTGGTTTCCAAGATGAAAAGCGTCTTTCAATAATGCCTAATAATGAAGTAAGAATGATTCCCGTAATCGTAATGACCAACACGCCAACAAACATGCGATCTGTTTGTAGATTTTGTCCATTGCTTGTCAATTGGTATCCGATACCAGCTGTCGAAGCGAATAATTCACCTACAACCACTGCAATTAATCCTTGACCGATACCTAAGCGAATACCGTTTAAAAGGAATGGTACCGTCGAAGGCAATGCAATTGTTTTAAAAATTTGAAATTCACTTGCACTAAATGTCCTTGCTGCTTTTATTAAGTTTTGATCTAATGTTAACATAGCTTTTTGAGCGCTCATCACTATTGGAAAGAAGGCCATCAAAAATACGATAACAATTTTTGATGCTGGTCCTATTCCGAATGCGATGATGATCACTGGTAATAGGGCGACTTTAGGAGTTACATATAGTCCTGAAATGAAAGGGTTAACTACAGCATTAAAGGTAGAATTCCAACCCGATAACACACCAATTGGGATTCCAATAAGTATGGCTAAAACAAAGCCTGAAACAAATTCGTAACCACTTACCTTCATATTTTCCCAAAAGGAAACTTCTTGGACCATTAAAACTGCCGCGTGTGCAATTTCAATTGGTGAGCTAATGAACAATGGATTTATCCATTCATTTTGAGAGGCTGCTTCCCAAAGCAACAGGAATAGTAAAACAGACGCAACACTGATAAAAAATGACTTTTTTTCTTTTTTCATTTTCTTCGCCTTTTTTATCTTGTGCTTTGATTGTGTAAGTTCTATCATACCCTTCGTCATAGTATTCTCCTTTCACATTAATTATTTTTCTTTATTATCGAAACCTTGTTTTGAAGACTCCTGTTCAATAATGGACCAAATATGATCAACAAACTCTAAAAATTCCGGGCTGCGCTTCACATGGAGATCTCTCGGTCTAGGTATATCTACATCCACAACCTCCACTACACGTCCTGGTCTTGCCCCAAAAACAAAAACTCTATCAGCTAAAAATACCGCTTCATCAATTTGGTGTGTAATGAAAAGACTTGTCTTTTTTGTCTCATCCCATATTCTAAGTAACTCACCTTGCATAAATTCCCTAGTTTGTGCGTCCAGTGCCGAAAATGGTTCATCCAGTAAGATTAATGACGGGTTTACCGTTAATGCCCGAGCCAAGTTTACCCGTTGCTGCATCCCCCCTGACAATTCATGTGGATAATGGTTTTCATAACCTTTTAAACCGACCATTTCAATAAATTCATGGGCCTCTTTCTTTTTCTCTGCGGTTATTTGCTTTAACAGTTCAACTCCATAAAGAACATTTTCCAAAACAGTTCTCCAAGGTAAAAGACTCGGGTTTTGAAAAACCATTGCCCTGTCCTTGCCGGGACCATCAATTTTTTGCTGATCTAATAGAATTTCACCCTTACTTGGCTTAAGTAATCCAACTACAGTATTTAAAAAAGTGGTTTTTCCACAGCCGCTCGGCCCAACAATACATATAAATTCACCATCTTTGATATTCAAGTTTATATTCTGCAGAGCAATCACTTCTGTACCAGTTTTATTGTTTACGTAAGTAACATCTAAAAAACGAGTAGACAATTTGAAATTTTCCAGTTGTGCATTTTCCATCTTACCTATCATCTCCTTTCTATCTAATTATTTTTTAAATGCTTCTTCTATATAACTATTTGTCCAAATAACATCTTCAGTAGTATCCTGTTTAGTAGAAACGCCTGACAACTTGCCGAATTCAACTAATGGATCCTGGGCATTATCCCAAGCTTCTTGATTCATTTCCCCATAGCCTTTAAAAGTGTTTTTCAATCCGATTAGTGATTCCTCTAGGATATCAACATCAATTCCATCAAAATAAGATACGATTGATTCGGCAGATTCTCTTGGATTATTACGTGTGAATTCCATACCTTTACCTATTGCCCAAACTACTTTCAAAGATGTTTCCTGATTTTTTTCTAAATATTCCTTTTTAGCAAAAACAGCTTCCCAAACCATATTCCCATACATTGGCTCTTCACTTGTATTGATTACAATCTCACCAACATCTTTACTCTCCGCCTGTAAACCCATTGGAGGCGATGCTATACCACCGTCAACAATCCCCTCCTGCATACCGCCAATCTTCGATCCATCTCCTGCTAATTTGACAGTTTTAAGCGTATCGGGGTCAACATCATGCATTTGCATTAAATAGCGGGTGTATACGTCCCCAGAATCACCAACAAGGTTTGTACCAATAGTTGCCCCATCCAATGAAGCAACTTTATCTTCAAATGATGAGTCTTTAGAAACATTCTTTTTCTTTAGATATTGTTCAGAGAGTGTAATTTGATAGGTTAGCGCCGAATTTAATGATTGAATAGCCAATAAATCCTCACCTTTGTCAAGAGGTGTGAACATACTTCGAGGACCTGAGACCGCAAATTGAGCCTCACCTGATAATACCGAAGCAATTACTTGTGCTCCTCCACCACCAGAAACAATTTCAGCTTCAATTCCTTCCTTTTCAAAATATCCTTGCTCGATGGCTACATATAATGGGGCAACCGACAACAACCGTGCAGGTTCCGTAAAAGTAACCTTTACCGTTTCCCCTCCTGAATTTCCTTTATTTTCTAGTGTTGTTTCGTCACTTGAACCGCATGCAGATACTATTAACACCAAACAAAGCAGAACGAACGCCAATTTATTCTTAAACATATTACTTACCTCCCTAAGTCTTTTTTACTTAATTCCTAACTTTTAGAACACTATTAAAAATTGTCCATTAGACATACATCCCCCCTAAATGGTTTTATATATAAAACATAATTTCATATACACATCAATTCTAAATCAGCAGTCCCATTTGGGTCAATTGTAATTTTGTAAAATTTAGATAATTCAGTAGATTCCAGCACAAAAAAACACTCATTTAAAATCATGAGTGCCCTCTAACTCTTGGGATATAACCTTCTGCTAAATAAAGGAAAAAGACTTAATGCTTCAGCAATTTTAAAGATTACAATATAAGAATCGAAGTCAGTACTAAGAATATGTTTTTGTTAAGGCTAAAGACACCTACCATTCTACATAATGGGATAAATTAAGATGTCCTAACGACTATTATTATGCCTCAATAAATCAAGTTATTTAATTAGGCCTCCAATGGAAAGGAGTCTATATTCATCTTGTATTTTTACTATTACGAACGCTTTACTTTACTCTTCAGCATACTAGGATTATTTTTTTCAGTTAATAACAGGGATTTAATCCGAATCCAGGGACGCTCATTCTCCCATTCTACTTTGACTGGGACACGGAAGGTCTTTTCCAATAATGATTCGGTTAATACGTCCCTTTTTTCTCCTTTATCCATAACGTTCCCCGAATTGATTAACATAGCATGGGTTATGGATGGTACGATTTCTTCAATATGATGTGTAACATATAAAATGGTTGGGCCGTTCGGTGCAGCAGTCATATCTTCAATAGATGCTAACAGCTCTTCTTTAGAGTAAATATCCAGTCCATTGCAAGGCTCATCTAAGATTAATAATTGCGGTGAAGACATGAGGGCCCTTGCAATCATTACTTTTCTTTTTTCACCTTGAGAGAGTGTGTGGATAAATTGGTTAGACAAAAGTTTGATTCTGAATTGGTCAAGTAATGCTTTTGCTTTCTTTACATCATCCTCTGTAATTTCCTCATATAATCCAATTGAAGCAAATTTTCCGCTTAAAACTACTTCAAGTGCTGTATCATTTGGGCGTGACTGATATTCCTGATCTAATGCGGAACTGACCCAGCCTATGGATTTCCGCAGTTCAGGAATATTCGTTTTTCCAAAAAGATTTCCTAAAACGGATACTTCACCACTATTCGGCCATTGATAACCTGTAATCATTTTTAAAAGAGATGTTTTCCCTGATCCATTTAGTCCTAGAAGTGCCCAATGTTCCCCTTTTTGGACCTCCCATGAAACCCCATTCAATAACAGCTTTCCATTTCGCTTCCAGATAATGTTTTTAAGTGAAATGATGCTTTTCGTTCGACTCACTTTTTCTCCTCCTTAAGGTATTAAAGCCTTTTACAAACGGTTTTCCGCATGTACAAAATTTTTAAAATGTTTCCTTGGTCCCTTGCTACTAGTAGACAAGAACCAATGTCCCCTAGCAATCAGGGTTAGGGAGAAAAACAATTTAACTGAATAATGCAATTATACTGATATTTTAACATTTTAAAATATAGATTCTATCTTATAGAGCTCCAATTTGTCGCATAAATAAAGAGTTAGTGATTTTACAAGGATTGAAGTTTGCAGGACTGCAAACAGTTGCCAGCCATAATTCAAGTGAACACTTTACCCCGTTTGTTACAAATGCGAAAGCTTCTCTAACTGCATGCTTAACAAACTGTTAATAGCAATATTGCGGTAGTCAGGTTAGTGAGACGATTGAATTTCTTAAATAACATGCAAGTTGAACTTTTAAAATGTCTTCTGGATTCGAAAAGGTAATTTGAAGCTTGTCTTCGATTCTTTTTAGCCTTTGATATAAAGTATTAACATGGATATGCAAAATTTTAGCTGTTTGTGTTGCTTGACGGTCGTTCTCCATATAGGCAAGCAGGGTTTGTTCTAAATCCAAAGTACCATCTTTATCAGATTGGAGAGGTTTAAAAACTTCATTTACAAAAGAGTTCAAGTCATCAATGGGTTGGTGAATAAAAAGATGATTAATGCCAATATCCTGATAGTTCACGATATTTTTAAGCTGCCTCGAGATCAGAAAAGAAAGGGCTTTATCCGCTTCGGAGTAACTTTTCGTTATATTCTCCATACTTGGATAGCAGGTACCCATCCCTATTTTTAGAGATTCTTCATGCACATTATTCCAGTTGGTATGAATAAGCGCTAGTCTCTTTTTTACATAATCTTGATCTGCAAAGTTATTAAATTGGCATACCAACGTCACTTTATTTCCATAACCAAAAACGAGTGAAACAAATATTCCTAAATGCCTTTTAATTTGTGCAATTAGTTTGTGCATTTGCATATTAACAAAATGGAAATCTGCATGAGGATGTAGATGAATTACGATCGCCATATAATAGGGATGTTGATTAATTCTAAGCTCAATGGCCTTCTTTCGTATCAGATTATATTCTCGGCTCTGAATAAAATCATTGAATAGATCATTTGTTTTTTGATAAAAAGAATCCACTAATGTTTGTTTTCTGATAATCTCTAATGCAATTACTGAGCTTGCCTGTTCAATAATCATTTTGTTTAAAGGAAAAAGATCATCTTCCTCCATTTCTACGGCCATTATTCCAATCGGAACATCGATAGCAATAATGGGGTGAATATACAATGACTGACTATTATAAGACTCAGTAAAAAAAGACTGAGTTGGTAATTTTGTATTTATTTTTATCAGCTCTGAAGGAAGCTCCGCTTTCCATGGGGTTGGATTAGAATATAATTGATCATCTGTTAAGTCTACTATCATTAATGGATGGTTTATCATCTTTTTTATTTCATTTGCGATTTTTTGTAAACCTTTACTTTGAAGAGACAGTTTTATTAAAGAATTGTGAATGGTATCTCGTTGAATTAAAAGGTCATTTTGTTTTTTTAGATTTTGGTATAGCTTCGAATTTCTTAAGACAATAGAAACCTGATCGGAAAAACTTTCTAACAGTTGTTGATCATCTTTCGTTAAAAGAGGATAAGCACCATTTTGGTAGACGATCAAAACACATAAAGTACTCTCCTCAACCTTTATTGGCACTGAGATAATGGATTGTAAATCGTCAAATTGGACAGAGTTATACAAATGAAAAAGATTACCTGGTGAAATATTAGAGGATTCTGAGAGAATTCCCTCTATATTTGTAAGAATAAAAGATTTATTATCTTTAAAGGTTTTTCCGATAATTCCCTCCCCGACCCTCATTCTCATTTTGCCAATTTCTTTATTAGGACCGCCTGTCCATGCTTTGGGAAAAAGCACGTCTATGCTTGGTTCGTATATCCATAAAACTCCCATATTAGCCACAGGTATAACAGACAAGGCATTTTCTAATATTTTTTTTAACAAATCATCTAAATCTTCGTGTACGGATATATCACGGATGCTCTCCATCATTTTGTTCCTAATATATTTTTCTCTATATAGCATTACTTGCAAGTAATGTAAATCGATTATCGTTTTAAGTTTTTGCTTGCTTTCGATTTTTAATACGGATGATTTGCTGATCCTGAGGACAAAGGTTGTATGATTCACATAATGATAGTAAATATCGGTGTAATTTTCATGGGTGCGAATTTTTTCATTGAAAAATCTTTCTGGTATGTGTGTTGCTTTGTCAAAATGATGAGATAAAACAAGTGAAAAATCTAATCCATTTAAGCTTTGCCACAGCTGAAAATGTGAAAAGCAACAGTCACCCACTAAAAATTGTTTGATTTTCATCAATGTTTCCACTTTATACAACCTCCATAGGAATATGTAGACCTCCACATAGTTTATGTAATTATTATATAGAGTCAAACATTGTTTGAATAGTTAGAATTTTTTATAATTATACAGAATTCAACTAATTTCGCTAGGAGGAATTATATGGTATCTAAATTGTCGCAGAACTGGAAGTATGTCATTATCATCTTGCTATTTTTAGGATGGTCAATTGGAAACTTTGATCGATTTTTTATGAATTATGCGATTTTAGGTATTTCAGAGGATCTACATTTAAGTGCCTCCCAGACTGGAATTGTTTTAAGCAGCTTTTTTGCAGGTTATGCCTTAATGCAAATTCCCGGTGGGTGGCTCGCAGATCGGTTTGGCTTCCGAAAAATCATTATCATGGCTGTTTTTGCTTGGTCCGTCTTCACGATTTTGTCGGGAATGGCGTGGTCCTTCATGTCCTTAATCCTCATTCGATTTCTTTTTGGACTTGGGGAAGGCAGCTTTTTTCCATCTGCGTCAAAAGGTATTGCGAGTTGGTTTCCACAAAATGAACGTAGCCGTGCCATGTCCTTCATGCTCACTTCTGGGACGATTATGGGGGTAATAACACCAATAATTGGTACCCAGTCCATGCAAAGTATCGGTTGGAGAACAATCTTTTATATTGCGGGTGCCATTGGTATTATATTTGCCTTCCTCTATGTATTTTTCATAAAAGAGCGGAAAGATTCAACTGTAGGAAAAAGTGAAAACCCTTCAAAAAATAAAGCACCTTTAAGAGAAGTTTTAAAAACTCCGATCATCTGGAATTTGTTCATAGCCTATTTTGCCATTTATGCCGTGCAATGGGGATTAATGGCGTGGATGCCAACTTATTTAGTAGCGGAACGCAATCTCGACTTAACATCAGTCGGGTATATTTCAGCTATTCCAGCGTTTGCAGGAATTATTGCAATGATTGTAAGCGGCTATATTTTGGATAAATTGCCTGAAGGGAAAGATAAGGTAATTGCAGCTGTATTTGCAGTATTAACGGCGGTTTTTCTATATTTAATGGCTTATGCACCAAATATAGCAATGTTTGCTGTCTATCAAAGTGTTGTTACTGTATTCATGTCGTTTAATATTATTCTGATTATCTCAGCTCCATTAAAAATGCTGTCTGAAGAGGTTGTAGGTACTGCAAATGGGTTCATTAATACCGGAGCCCAATTCGCTGGGGTTCTTACTCCGATGTTAATAGGATTTTTAGTCGATGCTTTTGACGGTTCTTATACAGTTGCTTTTATTATGCTGATTATGTTTGCTCTATTGTGTGCGGGATCTTTATTTTTAATTCGCACTAAGAAAGAGGTTCCTTCTTTCAAAAATAATGCAATTTAGGAGATGGAAAAATTGACTACTCTAACAGAAAAAATTACAAATTTAATAGATAATAAACGCACCTTGTTTACACAGCTAAGTGATCAAGTATGGGAGTTTGCAGAAACCAGATTTGAGGAATTCCGTTCAGCTGATTTGCTTAGCGAAGCAATGGAAAAGGAAGGGTTTACCGTAAAAAAGGGAATAGCTAGTCTTGAAACAGGTTTTATTGCCTCATATGGATCTGGTCATCCGGTCATTGCGATTCTCGGGGAATATGATGCCTTGGCAGGGCTAAGTCAACAAGCACGCAGCAGTACATTCGAGCCCATTAATAAAAATGGAAATGGCCATGGCTGTGGACATAATTTGCTGGGAGTAGGTTCCTTAGCGGCAGCTATTGCGGTTAAGGATTATTTGATGGAAAATAATCTTGGTGGAACAGTACAATATTTTGGCTGTCCAGCAGAAGAAAGTGGATACGGGAAAACTTTTATGGCAAGAGACGGTCTTTTTAAAGATGTTGATGCTGCCTTCTCATGGCATCCTTCAACAATGAATGCTGTCATGAACTCCACTGCCAACGCTGTCATCCATGCACACTTTAAATTTAAAGGGAGAAGTGCCCATGCCGCTGCATCACCACATTTAGGAAGAAGTGCCTTAGATGCAGTCGAACTAATGAATGTTGGAGTCAATTATTTGAGGGAACACATGATTGATGAAGCTCGGATTCATTATGCTGTAACCAATACAGGAGGATTGGCTCCAAACGTCGTTCAAGCTGAGGCGGAAGTGACATACTTAATCCGTGCACCGAAACCAGATCAAGTAAAAGAGCTTTATGACAGGGTAGTTAACTGTTCCCGCGGTGCGGAACTTATGACGCAAACGAAGGTTGATTTCGAAATTCAAGGTTCCTGCCATAATTTAATTCCTAATATGACACTTGAAAAAGTGATGCACCAATATATGCAGGAAATAGGAGCTCCTCTTGCTACTGAACAGGATATAAACTATGCAAAAACAATCTATGAAACGTTGACTGACGAGGAGAAGCGTGCGGCAGCTTTACAAGTTGGGAAACAAGGAGCTTCTCAATTAGCAGAACGACCTATTGCCGACTTTATCGTTCCTTTCTCTGAAAAAGAAACATTTATGGGAGGGTCTACAGATGTTGCCGATGTTAGCTGGAATGTTCCAACCGCACAATGTGTTACTTCCACCTGGGCGTTCGGAACACCCTTTCATACTTGGCAGGCCGTCGCACAAGGTAAAGAAAGCTACGCCCATGATGCCATGTTATTAGCTGGAAAAGCAATGGCATGTACCGCTATTTCGGCTCTTGAAAACCCAGAATTACTTGATAATGCTAAAAAAGAGTTAGCTGAAAGACTCGACGGGGAAACGTATACATCCCTAATTCCAAAAGACCTTACCCCTCCGAAAAATAAACAAAAGGGTATCAAACAAAAATTGTTTAATTGATAGTTTGATCAATGAAAAATAAAAATATCATTTAGATGCATTACGGGAACCATAAGTAAAGGTGTTTTATAAAAAAATAAATAAGCCTACTCGAGAGTTGTTCTCGAATAGGCTTATTAGATTTAATCACTGGCGCTTCATCAGGAATTGGAGAAGTAACTGCAAAATACTTGGCGAGTAAAAAAGCTAAAATTGTTTTAGGCTCTCGTCGCGAAGACAAATTAAAAGCAGTTGCAAATTTGAGATGTTTAAATATAGGCTATATTAATGGTTAATGTTGATATTTCGATAATAAAAAAAGAATGCCTATATATAGGCCTTCTTCATCGTTTTTTATGACCATTTTTCTTCATCATCAATCCATTGATTATTTTTTAACTCATATGATTTAGTATCATCGTGGAAAACAAAGAACGATGGTAAATTCAATATATCCCCACCTGATTTTTTCCAACATTGACTAAACCAATCTGTAAACGCTTTTTGTTCTAATTCGTATATTGCGGGATAGTTTTCTTCGTAAAAATTATCAAAAAAATCATCCAATGAATTGTCGATTAACTGATAGTATGTAACATCAGGAACTATATCAACACTACCTGCAAAAACTGTTGTGTCATTACCTTCATAGAAAACTTCGTTAGCTTCTCTATCCATAGAGAACATCCTTATTGAAATTTCAAAATTTGTAGGTTCAATAAATGCGGTAAAATCCAACAAATCTATTTCAGAAAAATAGTTGTATGTAATGATATTTTTAAGGTTAGCTACTAACAAATCTGAATGTTCCTCAAGGTTAGCTTTAATGGAATCAATATAATTATCGACTGTTAACATATTTTATGGTCTCCTTTTTTAATGCCTTATTCAAACAAATGCACCTGCTATTATGAAGTCACTAAGCTAAATTTTGCTTACGGAATCCATATCTATATAAACCTAGAAAGAAAGGATACATTATGATAAGCGTGAAAGCTGTAACGAAAATCATTCCCCCTACTCCAAGTTCTGGATCATTAAGCACATCCAACATTGTGTATGCACGCACTTCAATTACAGTTATTATAAATACGAATTTCCAGAATGACTTTGATAACCATTGTTTGTTATATACATAACCAAATAATCCAATTGTGGAAATAATACTGATAACAGTATCAGTAGTTTCTATCACCGGACCATGAACCGCTTCTACAAACATTGAAGCTATCGATATAGCTATAATTAGCCAAAAGTAAATTTTCCAGAGCATTTTTTACACTTCCCTACTAATTAAAATGAACCTCTCAATTTTTCCATTCTAGTATATCAAACCAACCTAGTAAAATAGGCTTATTTTTAAAATAATCCTTTTGAAGCGCATCCCAATACAATATACGCTCATTACTCCCAAAATACCTAGAATTAATTGGGTGTTTATATTAGCAACAAAAAAAAAGCCCTCACAATGAGGACCTCGAAAAAACCTACTCTTATGTAACCTCCCGTAAATTGTTTCATCGAGCATATCTTGTTGGACGAGCTTTATAAACTTATTTCTGCTGTTCTTCAATCACCACGAGCAATTCTTCCCCCGACTTATATTATTGTGGTCTTCACTCATTTTGTATAGAACTACACTACCGTTAGTTAACTACGGATTTTAACTCATCCCAGATGCTTTTTACTTCTACTATAAAAAAATAGTAGTACAAACCATGACCTTGATTTGTACTACTAATGTTAGTTTGACTCTTGTTTATGCTAAGTAAGAGCGCTTAATATCCTTCATACTTAGAATCATCTTCATACTGAATTTGCTCCGATTCTGGTTCTTCCTCAGGTGTTTCTTCCGGCTCCGATTCCAGTTCTTCCTCTGGTTTTTCGTCTGACTCCGATTCTGGTTCTTCCTCTGGTGTTTCTTCCGGCTCCGATTCCAGTTCTTCCTCTGGTTTTTCGTCTGGCTCCGATTCTGGTTCTTCCTCTGGTGTTTCTTCCGGCTCCGATTCCAGTTCTTCCTCTGGTATTTCGTCTGGCTCCGATTCTGGTTCTTCCTCTGGTGTTTCTTCCGGCTCTGATTCTGGCTCTTCCTCAGGTGTTTCTTCAGGCTCCAATTCTGGCTCTTCCTCTGGTGTTTCTTCAGGCTCTGATTCTGGCTCTTCCTCAGGTGTTTCTTCCGGCTCCGATTCTGAATCTTCCTCTGGTGTTTCTTCCAGCTCCGATTCTGGCTCTTCCTCAGGTGTTTCTTCAGGCTCTGATTCTGGCTCTTCCTCAGATGTTTCTTCAGGCTCTGATTCTGAATCTTCCTCTGGTGTTTCTTCAGGCTCCGATTCTGAATCTTCCTCAGGTGTTTCTTCCAGCTCTGATTCTGAATCTTCCTCAGGTGTTTCGTCAGGCTCCGATTCTGAATCTTCCTCAGGTGTTTCTTCCGGCTCTGATTCTGGCTCTTCCTCTGGTGTTTCTTCCGGCTCCGATTCCGGCTCTTCCTCTGGTGTTTCTTCCGGCTCCAATTCCAGCACTTCCTCTGGTGTTTCTTCCGGCTCCGATTCCGGCTCTTCCTCTGGTGTTTCTTCTGACTCCGATTCCAGCTCTTCCTCAGGTGTTTCTTCCGACTCCGATTCTGAATCTTCCTCAGGTGTTTCTTCCGGCTCCGATTCCGGCTCTTCCTCTGGTGTTTCTTCTGACTCCGATTCCAGTTCTTCCTCTGGTGTTTCTTCCGGCTCCGATTCTGAATCTTCCTCTGCTGTTTCTTCCGGCTCCGATTCTGAATCTTCCTCTTCCGACATTCCTTGTTCATATTCAGCCAGTTGGTCGAACTCGTCTGGCTCGTTTGGTGGTACGAAGTTCTGTTCATTTATTGACTCTATCTCTTTTGGATGACTACGACATTTGTAACGTTCGAGTGTTTCTTGTCGTGCGTTAAATTCCTTTTCAAATTTCTCGAACGCCTTCTGTCGGTCTTCAAGCGATTTGTTTTGCGAGCTCCATTGATATATATTTTGCACAAAATTCGTTACTTTCGTCCCGAGTGGGCTATATTGTAAAAAATGCTTCGACTGCAGCGCATTTTCCTTTAATGCATCCGTTAAACCGGTCCCTTGTAGAGGTGTGCCAATGTCGATTCCTAGGCTACTAAATAGTACCGGCGAGCCAAATTTAATCGTCGTATCGATGCGGTCCATAAGCTGATCCGTTTTATACTGGGGCATTAAGCTCGGATTTTGCAGTACTTGTTTCATGTATTCATTTTTTTGTTGATATTTTTCAGGCGAACTAAACACTTTGACAAATAAATCGGATTTCGTATTTTGATAAAATTCTTTTGGTGATTGTTTTATTTCCTCTGCTGCCGTTTTTGCCTTTTGATAAGAAGCTGTAATTGCTTTTGTAATATCAAACATACTCCATTACCACTTTTCAAGGGCTAAAAACCCCCGGCTTATTAAATGCGGAATCCATTTCATTGAAAGTTCGATTGTTTGCTTTTCATCATGTCCTGTAATAGCTACGACATTCTCAAAAAGTGTTTCGAGCGTCCAAAAAGGATTTGCAAGACGCCATAATGTCGTTGGTAAAATATCAAAAGCAATCATCGTGTCTCCCATCAGTTCTCGAAACACCCATTCGTCGTTTTCATATTTAATTATTTTTCCTTTTGGCACGAGGGTGTACGTTGCTAAAAATTCCTTGCTAGGGTTAGTTGGCCAGTCCAAGACTAATCCTTTCTCTCTTAATACCTGTAACTCCTGTTCAACTCTATCTACTGGAAGCTGCAATGCTGCGGGTAATTCGCTGAGCTCATAGGCAGCCATATTCGCAATCTGCCATACGCTATACGCTTGTTTTGTTAATGGAAATGTCTGCTTATAAAATCGGACGCCATAAGTAAGCCCTTTGTCTTGTTCAAAAAATCCTAATCCTTCGCCTGCTCCTACAATCATTTTGTTCACTCCTGTTCTCCTAAATCGATATATTCTAAGTTCCATAGGCCGATCTGGACAAGACGGAATCCATTATTTACGAGTAGCGCGAATGCCTCCGCTAGCGGCAGCTTACGCTGCTTCATAAGTGTATCGATTACTTCTAATAGCATCGATTTACCAGCTGCAGCATTCCAAACATCAAATTGGTCTTTCGTTAACACAATGCTTTTTGTTGCCTCGGTATCGGACATGAGCCATTTACCGTCCACCAAGCCATGCGCATAGCCTTGACGAGTTGCGTAAAGACGCATTAAGTTTGGATCTTCAATGGCGAAAAATTCCCAACGTGCGATAAGCTGTTCGTCCGTTAATTTTTTCAGTACAAGCGGCCAGTTAAAGTTTTTTACATTGGCAATCTTTTTCTGAATCGCTGACTCCCACTGCTCTAACGTTTCAAAGCGGCTCACTTGCCCCCAAGCCTCATATTCAAACGGTGTGAGCTGCTGTTGCTTCACACCATTCATTACTAAAAATACACGGCTACCGTTCTCCATTGGGAACTCTCCAAGGCCTCGACCGAGCTGTACAAATGGTTTATTTTTTTCCAAAACAAAATGCCTCCTTATTTTTCATAGTTCAATGGGTAAAATTTAAACGGCTCACCGTTAAACGGGGAGACGATGCATTGACCAATCGACAACTCCGTTAAATCCCAATCCTCGATGACATGCCCGTCAATCATTTGATCCTGCACGCCTTTACTTGCATTCGAGGATACATAGGCGACAAATTTCTTATTCATTCCGTGACGATTCGTAATAAAGCGGCGGCTTTGCTCGTCAAATAAGCGGAACGCAAACACTGTCCCAAAACCACTTAAAATACTATCACCGAGCGCCTCAGTATAAACGTGGCGTACTTGCCCAACGTTTTGAATGCCGGCTATTACACGAATGCCTAACGAGCGACCGAAGTTCAACGCATTGTCCATATAATTCAGTTTCGGAATTAATGGTAACTCATCTAAAATGAAAATGACATTGCCGCGTGCTTCAGTTTCCTTTTGTCCAAGCGCATTTTTCATCGCTATGTCTAATAATAGCGTATAAATTGGCTTTAAGACGTTGGCGCTGGCAATATCGTATTCTAAAAACACAGCACGTCCGCCGCGTTCTTTCACCGCGCGCGTTAACGAAAAATTGCCGCTTTCGCGGAAATTGCCGGTAAAGACGTTAAATAAGTTTTGGTATAGATGCATAAAGAACGACTGATTCGTTTTCGGGTCGTTGGACTTATGAATGTAGTTGCGCACCCAAGCAAAATCTTGATGCTTTAACAATAAGTTACGCACCGTCACGTCTGATGCCTCCTGTAGCCATCGAATAAAGCTAGCATGATCCTCTTTTGTACCATTTTTATCCATTTCACGTACTTTCGCACATAAAATGGCAGCGAATAAGTCTCTTGCACCAATCGAGAAAATCGGTGCGCTGGAATTTTCCATATCCTCTTTAAAAAGGGAAGAGGCAATTTCCCAAATAACTTCCTCGCGCTTTTCTTCCTTTGTGGCCATTATATCATCGAAAATATTCCAGCTCACCATTCCCGGCACGTCCTCGCTTGCGTTCGTCAACACGTAGTCCCCTATTTGATAAAACTTTTCTAAATAATCACCTTTCGCATCGAAAAATACAAACACATCATCTGTTGTTGCATTTTTACGCAGTCCATTGATTAAATGGAACATCGACACGGATTTCCCGCTGCCGATTGAACCGATAAAAAGCATATGTCGACGCAGTAAATCCGGATGAATCGATATCCCCGTTCGCTCTTGTCCAGGAATGCCGTATTTCGAACTACCGTACCATCTCACTTCTCCTGGTTGTAACGTTGCTAATGTTTGACCGTCAATGACTTGATTTTTTAAATAACTCATTGCTGCTCCTTTCAAAAAAAGTTGTCCTTCCTAGGAAGAACAACGCTTTGATTATCCGAAAATGTTTTCTTGCGCTTGTTGCTTTTTACCGCATTCTGTACAAAACTCTGCTTCTGCTAGTAGTGTCGTGCCACACTCACATTGCTTTGTTGACTTTGGGCTTTCTTTTGTAGCTTTTGTCTTTTTCGACACTTCCACAACCGAATCCGTCGCCGTTACTGCTGTTTCTTTTACCATTGTCGCTGTTTGCTTAATAGTTTCTATCGTAGATGTTAATTGCTCTTTTTTACTATATTGCCGAAAGTTTTCAATAGACATTGGCTTGTCAATCCATTTGCTGACTGCTAATTCACCCATAATTTGAATATCTTGCACAAGTGCCCCAATTTCACGAATCATTTGTTCAGTATGTTTCCCTGGGCCAGAAGCGGCAACCGTCATTACCGCATCATGTTTGCTAATGCGTGAGAATAAACCGCGGCTTGCTTCAACAGCAACGCTAATCGCTGGAGCCGCTTGGCTACTAAAGATAGATAAATACATTTGTACCCCACCAGCACTAATACCTCTATAGGCAATGTAGCTACCAAGAAGTAAAACGAGCAGCATAATAATATTAAAATCATTAAAGATGCCGACTAAGCCAATGAGAGCAATAATTACGCCGATAATAATTTGGATAATACTTTTTTTACGTGTTAACCCACCGACCACACCGGTAATGTTATCGATTTTCGTATCGCGAACGATAATGCTTGAGCCCATCGCGGAGGATGTGCTACCGGTAAAAATTAATCGACGATTCGTCGTGATGATATACCCTTCTGATTTAGGCACATCAATATATGATGCTTCATACTCGCGGATGACGACTTCATCTTCTGCTAAAATAATGCCACGTGCCGTTTTCACAAATATTTCCTCCTATTGCTTCGTTTTCTCGGTATTTAAAATTTCAATATTACCAATGAGGTAACCATTGCTCTTCTCATCAAATACCAGCGTATAGCGCTTATCACGCTCATACAAATATGCTTCTCCATCCGAGGTAAAGATTAACGATTCAAACGTTTCAACCGTTACCGTTAAATCTTTCGCTTGTTCAAAACTTTTAAATTTATTTTCCATAAACGTATAATTGTACGATTCAAATTCACGATGAGCATTAACGAATTTCTCATATTCTTTATACGTCTCCGTACCCGATTGGAAATAATCGCTCACATAAGAGAAGTCTGCTGCGATAATCGCTTGCTCATAAGCAGCGCGGTAACTCTCTAAAAAGGTTTGTGCTTCTTCTTTACCAAAAGTTTTAGCTGTTTGAATGACTTCATATTCTGGAAACTCAAAATACACCGTTTCCTCAGAAGATACTTCAAATTTTTCAGATTTATACGTGTCATCGTCAACTTCTAATACAGCTGAAACGCTTACCGTTTGACCTTCTGGGACACTTGCAATGACATCACCGTACTGTGCGATAGTTTGACCAGTGGTCTCACCATCAATGATGAGCTCCGCCTCTGGATACGGCGTATCTAAATAAATAGCATACGTTTCAAAATACACCTCTGCCGTACTTTCCTCAAAACCGGTCGGGTGAACAATTTGTAGCTTATGCGTTAAGTCACCAGTAGACGATGTCGCCTTTGCATCTAACGTATATGTACCTGGTAAAAGCATACCAAGCGATGTATGTCCACTCTCATCGGTCGTGGTTGTTTCATCGAGCATTTCAAACGTGACATCTTCCATATTGGCTTGTGCATTTAGCTCATAGCCAACCGCTTGCAAAGTATACGTTGAATAAATGCCGAATTTTTTCTGTTTTATAACTTCTAGTAAACGATTGCCGTTTGCATCAAGTACATACGGTGCACTCTCCTTGTCTTCTGCAAGCCTCGTTACCACTGATTCAATCGTATCAGCAATAGTGTGTAAATTATTCTCTTTCAAATAATCTTTGTACGAACCTTCAGAGTATTTTACATTCGCTGGTACTGTAATTTGCTCAAACAACAAATCAACATTGTCTGTTTCCGCGGCTTTTGTTGCAGCCGTTATCACCATATTTTTGTTATAGAGGAACAAGCCGGTGACATACAACACCACGACTAAAATAACCACACTGATGACGCTAATAAACCAAGGCTTTCTCCAAATGACTGGTCGGCTCAATGCATGCTCACCAGCAGCCATTACTGGTTCTTCACTGGAAAATGCATGCCCACATTTCAAACAAAACTTCGCATTAAAATCATTTGACGCAAGGCACTGCTCATTTTCACAACGCTTTAATCTCCCCATGTCTCCCTCCAACTTCAAAACTAGTAGTATTGTATCATAAATTCACGCTCTGAAAAGAAAAATTTTTCATCTCCGTAAAATTTCCCCAATTTGATACATCATTTCCCCCTATAATGTAGAATAAAATCTAATATTGCTTTTGAATAAAGTTTGAGAAAATTATTATTAAGCACTTTGATTAATGAACAGATAGAAAGAGCATAATTTTGAGAAATATTGATCAAAACATGCTCTTAACATAATTAATTGTAAGATACCCTGTATAAGAAACTGGTTGTGACAGTATCGAAGAACCATTTAGTGTACTGCTAGTACGTATACAAAAATTAACAAATCTCTGTCATATATATTGTTAATCTTTTTTTGAGGTGATTCTCTTATGGGAGCAATAATTGAACAGTGTGCTGGCATAGATGTACACCAAGAAACAGTAGTAGATTGTGTATTATTTGGTCCATTAGATAAAAAGCCAAAAACCTCTATTGAAACTTTTTCAACAACAACGGGACTCTTGGCATTAAGTGATTGGCTGGCTACCCTTCAGGTATCCGATGTTGTGATGGAAAGCACCGGATTCTACTGGAAACCAATATGGAATATACTCGAAGGATCTTTTCACCTTGTTCTTACCAATTCCAGGCATGTAAAAAATGTCCCAGGGCGTAAAACTAATGTAAAAGATGCCGGTATCTTCGTTCATTTTTCTTACGGCAGAATTTATGTCTTTTTTCTATTCACAACAAAAAAGCCCTTACAAGAGGACCCCCAAATAACTTTATAAAGTAAACGTTCCAGACAATGCTTCATCGAGTAAATCCGTTTGGATAAGCTGGATAAACTTCTTTCGCTGCATAATCACCAGTAATTCCTCCCCCGTGTCGCAATTCAACCGAGGTAAGTACTCTATATTAATTTCCTGACGATAGGGCTCAACGTTTAAATAATCTATACTCCATGTTTTTTTTCACGATGTACAACTCTTTCAGCTGTAGCCATAATAGCATACAATATATAAGCCTTCAAAGTATTTAGGGGCCCCGCTTAATATCAAAAAGAGTTTCTGTGATCCCTCCCCATAATATATAAAGGATGTGTCAACGTACCCGCTAGTCGTAATGACACTGCTGCTTCCTCATGCCATGTTTCCTTTACTGGTGTCTTTACAAACATCCTAATGCCTCCCAATTAAAAGTATATTGATCGTAGTTTAAGATTTCTAAATCAGTTTCAATACTATCCAACAGATCTTCAGGGTACCAAAAAACCTCCTTATAAACCGTATCGATAGGTTTTATAAGACCTGTTTCGAACAGGGATCTTCATCGTATTTAGAAACAATTCCTTTGAATCTGCGTTTGAATCCTTTGACATAAACTTCTTGTCCGATATCAAAATCATACGGAATATCAGGCTGAAGAGCACGAACCTTCCTAACCATAGAATTTCGGTGATTATAGTCAATCTCTTCCCCTGCACTTCTTTGTTGATCCAGTTTTCGAATCTGCTCTTTTAATGAATCGCGATATGCTTTTTTATTTTGCATGGGTTTGTCTCTCCTTTAACAAATTAAAAAAGACTACTCATTGTGGGCTTCTCTCGTTTTATATAGAACTAAAATACGGTTAGTCAAAGGTTCTGAAAGGTATTAACTAACTATTTCAATATTAATGTTCTTATTACAGGTCTTTGGGTATCTCGAAGCGGCACTCAATAAATACTCCCTTGCGGCCTGCTCCACATTAGTTAAGTCGTAATTATCTCCGACCCTCTCTTTAAACGTGTGTAATAAATCGATATCCCCTTGAAATGAAATGCTATGCTGGGTATTGACCAATACCATAACCACTAACGTCCATAGGCATAACTCCAGCTTGCCCAAGGTTGTTTTTATCAACCCATATAGAAAAAAGCCTTGGGTTAGCATCTGTACAACTCCCTATAAGTACTACAAACTTTGCACCTTCATTAACTTCATTTTCAGACATGTGTTGCTTAATATGATTTAAAGTTAATTCTGCTAAATGAGTTATTTCACAATCATTTTCACGAATAAATTCTATGAAACCATCATGAAATTTTGAATCGACCCTTCCTGACATACTAACTAGCTTATCGTTAATTCTAAAGACTTTCCTTTCATTTTCGATTCTTATCTGATTGGAAAGATTATCATTTACATTTACATTTATTCTTAAGGAATCAGAACCCATAAGAAGATAGGGATTAATCCCCGTTTCAGGATTCGGTTTCACAATTACACCAAGCAATACGGTCACAGTATTTCCCCCTTTTTAGTTTTGATTCTATTCATACAATAGAATTCCTTTTATCTTAGTCGGAAATTAACCCAGGATTTAAAATAAAGACCCCTGCCTATCTCCGTTTCCTTCAACGTAGCATACTTTATTAATCAAATACACTAATCCGGCTTCGGAGATGGGTGTCTTTTGGTCAATCAGCGTGAATTGTTTAACGAGGTAAGGGTTATAATAAACTTTAGAAAAGTGCGCAAGATCCATATGTAGTCTGGCACCATGAAAATCGCTTTCCACACCAGCATGGACCCGCTTGCGCCTTTCTTTAACTGTTTTTAAACGGCCAGATTCAGACACTGGAATTTACATACTCCTTTAAGTAGGACGGTTTTAGTGTAAGCTACAAAGGACCCTGACTTTAATCAAGGTCCTTTTCTTTAAGGTTTATTAATGTACTCCACTACCACTGTTTGGCTTCCTTTTAAGTAATTCAGCAAATTCAGGAGGCATATCGTCAAATCTCTCTACCGCTCGTTCTTTTACGGATTGTATTAGATCCATTAATTCTTTTGGCATACCATTTGTTGCTTCTTCTTGAACAGTAATGACCCTGTATCCATATCAATTGAATAAGCACCATCTGAACTTAAGGTTAATTCTTTTTCGATGGCTGCCCACAATTCATTTTTTCGATTCCTCATGTCAATTTGGCACTTTTTTAAAGTTAAACAAACTTTATTTTCCTCATCTTTTTTGTTGATTCAATTGATAAGTAATATTCAATATCTATAATATTTTGTTTATCTCTAATATTTAAAATTAGATATTGATTTAAATAAGATACTAGTTTTGCCGAGTTAATTTTCAACTCTTCTAAGGATTTAATTCTTTCCTGTGTTATTGAACTAGTATATGACGTATATTTACTAGTCTTTTGTGCATTTACTAGAGTTAAAAGTTAAATATCACAGAGACTAAAAGTGCTCCAATTGCTATTATCCGTGTCTTTCATTCTATCACCCTTCATCGAATTCTAAAAATTCATTGATTAATTTACTAACAAATTGCGCACTAGTATACCCCGCATAGTCTTTAGCATAATCGTCTTTTGTGTTATCAGCCATATCACTGATAGACTTAACTACCAAGGGTGAAGGACGGGGAGCTAAAGCGTGTAGAGCAGCAAACATAAAACCAAAAGCTTCCATATCCACTGCGGTAATCTTACGATGTTGAGATTGTATTTCTCTCTTTTTTTCACTAGTTGCGATTACAGCTGAACCAGATACAAAGGGAGCGATGTACACTGAAAGGCTATGAATGAATAATTTCGATTTATAATTTGAACGTATTTCGTCAAGAACATGACTCGTGGTTCTCAGCCTATTTATATAACTCAAAAGGTTTATAGGCGCTCTTAATTGGTATGGACTATCTTCAAACCTAGTACCTCCATCTTCGTCAATAAATTTGCCATCACCGTAATCCCAACATGGATCTGCTATTATTATATCGCCAAATTTCAAATTCCCTTCGATTGCACCAGCAACACCTGTCATAAATATATATTTCGGTCTAAAATGATGAATTAATTTAGTTGTTGCTACTGCAGCAGCACTCATTCCCATTTGCTCACAACTAACTGCAACTAATTTTACTAAATAACCTTCATTATTTAAAAGACTTCCAGTGTAATAAATTAAATTATCTGATGGTATATTTACCCTTTCCCAATTAGCATCCAATTTCAGTATATTTTCTAATTCTATATCTTCTAATGCGCAAACAAATCCAACATCAAAATAATAATCTGGGATAGCGATGTTAAATTTAGATGAATTTACTTCGGATACTTGATTAGTAAGTCTTATTTGCCAGTCATCGGTTTTTTCATCAAACTTAATTAATAAATGTAATTTATCTTCAAAGTTATTTCTGTAATTATCAAATTCAGAAAGACCAATAATATAATTAGGCCTTTTATATCTATTTGTATCATGAATTAGTCTTAATATTTCTAACCCACCATCAGTTAAGGGTTTATCTCCGGTTCTTTCAGGGAGTTGGACGTCTAAAATTAAAATATCATATAATTTATTTCTTAACTTTTTTTTCCCTTCAACAATATCTGATACTGTCTCTATATTTTCTATTACAACACTTGCTTGAACTAAACACTCTCTTATTTGTGAAACTTTTCGAGGATTATCATCAATGATTAATATTTTTATCAATACTTATATTCCTATATGTTCTTTTAATAAATTCATAAGTTCTATCTTCCAAGAGTCATTTGTAGTGTTGTAATAAATAGTATCTATATAGTTAGAGTAACTTTTGTCTGCTATCGATTTTCTTAATTCTTTTAAAGACAGATCACGTTCAAATCGATCATATTGAGTAATAACAATTGTTGGAACCTTTATATTTCTACGAGATAACTGTCTTAGAATCTCTTCTCCTGCGAAGGACATTGGTTTACCGCCAGATTGTTCAACAGTTATTTTAAAAGTGGGCAAACTCATATCTAAAAGTAATAAATTATAGTCTTTTATTGCTAATGCTCTTAAACCATTCGTATACGAGCTCTCTAATTCAATAATAGTATTATTTAAATGTTCTTCTAAAAAGCCTATAAGTTGTTCAGACTTTTGTTGGTCATCTTCTATTACTAATATTCTCATACTAATAACCCCTCTAATAAGATACAAAGATCTACTTGGAAAGAATCCTCATAGATGTTAAATTCCAGTTTACCTCTAGTTCTTAAATCAATTTGGATTAATTTATATAGTTTAGGCAAACCAGAGCCACCTTCTGTACTTATAAAATCTTTTGTATTACTTTCGGAAGAAATTTTTCTTTTAGAGGCTTCAATATTTTTAATTCTTATTTCTAAGGGCACTGCTTCAAAGTTAACTTTATTAAATACTTTAATATTTAAAAATGGTCCATTTAATATTCCTTCTACTACAATTTCTAAATTATTAAATCCACTACGTTTCATAGCATTATCGAATAGAATAGTAAACAAATGAACAAATGAATTTAAATAATTACCCTTAAATGTTATTTCTTCATTAATTGTACTATTTATTATACTCATAATATTAATATTCATATTTTTAGCAGCTTTAAAAGCAATTTCGATAGGCAAACTCAAATTAAAATTTTCAATTTCTAAATCTTTATTCCTAGTAAACCAAGCAATAACACTATCAATATCTCGATTAGTTCGAGTTTTTACTTGCTTAATTTTATTCGTTAATTCCAATAAATTAATATATTCGGGTGCTTGATCTAAATTATAAAATAATTCATCGTAGTATGAATTAATACTAGCTCTAAAATCACGATCCAAATAAGATCTAATTTGTATTAGATTATTTTCTGTTATATCCCAAAGATGACTTATAATATATTCTATAAATTCTGCTAAAGTAAGATTCTTCTGAAATGATACTTCGTAATACAATGATCTTATAACAGCTTGGTATAAAGTGTAATCAAATAAACCATTTAAATTTTTCTCAGTTTGGATTTGAATATATACGTCTTTTAATTTAGCAATTTGATTATCATAACTCTCAGAAAAAACATTTAAATTTTCTTGGATAAATTGTTTATTTGCCTCATCACATTTAATTTTTTCTAACCAATACTCATTTTTAACATATAAACCTGTTTTAGAATCTATTTGAGTAATTATCTTCTCTCTTTCTAATTCTCTTCTCAATTGCCCAATTAATGAGCCATGTCTAATTCCAACACTTAAGTATCCATTTAATCCATAATGCTTACTATAAACAAATTCGTCTCTTATACTTTTAACTAACGAAACAAATAAACCCCATCTTTCATTAACATAGAATGGAACAAATTTTGCATTTTGAAAATCAGATAAAGAAAAATAATTGTTTGTAACCTCATGATTATTAAAGTAATCAAGAGTTTGGAATCTTGAGAAGTCTTCTTTTAAACTTTTAATTAAGGTAGTTTTTATGCCTTTTTCATCTACGTATATTTTATTACTTTCAATAACTCTAGTTAGCTTTTTAAGTGTCATTTTCTGTGTTATTTCTTGTATTTCAATATCATATAATGATTCATTCTTAGGATCTAAGTCTTTCAGTATATTACAAATTTTTATCCTTTCTCCCTCAACTTCTGAGTGATTTTCAAATTCAATTGATTTAGACATAATATCAATTGAACAAATATTTTTTAAAAAGAATTTTAACTTAGATTTTTCAAACACCTCATCTAACTTATTTAAGTCAGAAGGTTTATTTAAATCATAAGCATATAAAAAATCTTCGTAAATATCTGTTAGTAAGTAGTCTCTGTCATTAGATAGTTTTTTTGAATAAAAATAATACAAAATAGGAATATCGATTATAGTTTTGTCATATGTTTGTGCGTCTAATAGTTCTATTAGATTCTTGAAGTCTTCATTAGAAAGTAAAGAAATGTTTTTTAAATAATGTTCAACCACAATTTTTGTAGTAGTATTTAATTCAAAAGTCTTAATATAACATTGAGCTAATATTGAATAAATTTCAAATTTATTTGTATCTGTTGTAATTTTGAGTAAATCTTCATAAGTTTTAATGGCTTCAATATAATTTTGATTACTGAAGTAAATTGCACCTAAAAATTTTAGTTCCCTATCTTTTGGTAGCTTTAATGTAGGTAACTCTTTGAAATCATTATTTAAGAATAAAAAGTGTGATTTTAAAGTAGGTGAGTCCTTAACATATTCCTTATATTTATTCAGTATTTGTATACCGTTTTTATTACCATAAATCTCTGTGAATACGCTTGATTTTGGTAATAAAGAAGTTTTAAAACCCATTCTGCAAAATTGATATCTCAAAATATTATTTGTAGGTTCAATTGAGTGCATAGTAATAGAGAATAGCTTCCATGCCCAAGCCTCTGAAGAAAACTCATAACAAATTTTTAAAAGTGGCTGGATTTTTAATAAAGTATCCGTTCTATCTAAATAAAATTTATGTAAGAAATTTAGTATCCTTCCTAAAAGTTTTTCATCATCAAACTTAATATTCTCATCTAAATAGATACATGATTTTACATATAACTCATAAAGCTCAACATAATCTGGAGAGCTTTTTAAGAAACTTTCACACAAAGATTTTACGGTTTTATAGTCTCCAGAAGAGTAACAATCTAAAATGTTTAGCACAAGTATATCTTCATCTGCAGGTGTATAATTTGACCTGATTTTAAAGTTATTAAAAAGGCTTTTATCCTGAATATTTTTAAGATTATTGAGTACAATCTCTAGTACTTCACGATTTATTAAACCTTTTTCTGTTAAAGAAACCAGAGACTTTGTAAACTCTAAATATCTATCTATTAATGGAAGGGAATGATCAAAAGCTAACTTAAAGTGTTCATTTTCAAATTTTTCATCCTTTAAACTTAATTTATTTAAAAAATAGCTTCTTCCTACAGCGTCAGGAAAATCTTTAAAAAGACTGTCTATATATCCTTTTAATTCAGATTCGTATTTTTCCGTTGAAATCACTTCTTCAATACTCATACTTTTAAAGTGTAAAATTATTTTTATTATCTCTGAAACATTATCGTTTTTAATAATTTCTTGGAAAAACTCTTTATGCTTAGATACCCCATATTGTCTTTGATATAATTTCATTCTACTTTCAATTAACCAAAGGGATAATCCTAACTCTGTTTCAATTTCATCAAGTATTTCATTTGCTTCTTCCCAATTATTCTCAAAAACAAAAAAATTATAACCATTCCTCAAATCAACAAAAAGCTTAATTTTATCTGAATGGTAGCTGATTATTGCTGATATCCATATAATTTCATTTTCTACATCAATATAGTGTTGAGTTTTTTTTCCACCTAAACATTCATAACTCTTAGGAAAAGTATTCCCTTCCAAAAAGCTTGTGATATTAGGTATCTTTTTTAAAGAAGAATAAAGATTAGTTAGATCATTATTAGATGTATCAAGCTTTAATTTTGTAATCAATTTATATGGATTTTTATATTTAGCTAACATCCTTTTATATAATTTATAATTCATAAAACACCTCCAAATAATTTATGATGTAATTTAATCCCCATTATTAAATAAGATTATTATAAAAGGCTTGTCTGAAAAGAATATTTAATTGACAAGCCCTTTTATAAGCTATCTTCTTAAAACTAGTCTTCTAACGGTTCTCCTTCATTAAATCAATAGTATTATTTTTGTTATTTATAAATCATTATAAATAAATTTTAGAATTGTAAATGCAGTTAAATTCCCCTTGACTAACAGAAAATCCCCTTCTTGAATTTTTATCTCTTTAAAAGTTTTTAGTTGTAATTGCTTTCCTCTTAATTTCTGATAAAGATTTTTTGCTATCTCAAAAATCTTTGTAGTATTCCCTGCCTTAGTTGCTTCTACCAGTCTTTTTTCTTGGTTATTTTTAAAATTTAAATCATGTAGGTCGTATTTGTTAACCAGTTCAATCCATTCACTAAAAATTTACGAGCTTTTTTCATTTAATATATATAATACTATTTCATCACCTTGAAAAACAGTATTGAAATACCATTCCCATTTTACAGTAGATAATTTATTAAGCATTTTATTTGAATATTGTTGTGCATCATTGGAAACTCCATACCTGTTTCCTAATTTACAAGCTATTATCCAGACAAACATGTACCCAAAGCCGCCCAGGAATTGTAGTACCAAGTTGTAAAAGAAGCTTCGCGGCTGCTGGTTTCTTATGGAAATTATCAAAACCATAGTGGATATCAGATAACTTTTTTGTTACCTCTATAAATGAACGAGATCTTAAATCTTCTGGTACATAATCAAAACCCTGTGTTTGGACTTATTCTTTTAGGTTTTTAAATTGGAACATTGGTACACTATTATCTAAAGAGAAATATGCTCCGATTAAGTCGTTTTCAAATTCCTTCAAGTGGTTGACTTTTGCACTTTTAATAACACAATAGGAGCACTTTACTCCTTGATCCCAATCCTTTCTTATATGCGCCCTTAATCGATTTTTCAATTGTTTTGACTTGCCAATATATAAGAGGGTATTAGTTTCAAGACCCTTTATACGATACACACCTTTTTCATATGGAACATCAGAAAATTGCTCCATTTCTATAAAATCTGACCATGGAAGCCCCATAAAGTCTGATGATAACGGCGTACCTTGAAAATGCAATGGATTGCCACTTTCTCCCCATGTATGGTTACGTTGATCTAAAACTTGTAATTTACCTCCACGAAAATCACTTTTACGATTTTTTGATTTTTCATAGTCCTGATGAAAATGACCATGATTACAAAACGTCGATCCTCTATTTCTATTCGATATATCCATAAAAGAAAACATTCTAGCCCTTCACGGTTCTCTTTTGTCAAATCCACTTGAGAAACTGAGCATTCAAACTCCCATCCTTCAGCATCCTTCCAAGCCCACAATGAAGGAGCAGCGGTATGTGGTTCGTTAAAAGGCATCTGATCTTTAAGGGTATTTCTAATAAGCCCTGTAACTCGCTCATGTAAGTTCCGGCCCGTTTGACCAATGTACATGAGATGGTTTAGCCCCACTGGCTTAATACGATACATACCGGGGGAATTTGGGAGTAAGCGTTTTGTTTCCATGACTTGATTAAAAGAATACCAAGGAGTCCAGGTCAATCCTCCCCAAGTTTCTCTTAAATAAGACTGCCTCATAGTAATGCTGCGCCTTTCTAACATTTTATCTTACTGCTTAATTATTGAAGTTGATCACCGATTTCCATCCCACTTAATGGGACATGAAATTTGATACCTGCTTTTTCGAGTTGGGTAGCAGGTATTGTCTATATTTTTCACCCGCAAAGAAGTATATTTCTGTTTGACTTGAAAAGTCCCTTAATAGTTCTTTAGCAACGTTGTATGCCCACTTTCTTCTTTCTACAGCCCTGATCTTTAGTAACGTTACATCATAAGGGGAAATTACTTTGCTTTTATTTATCAAACCATATTTTGCCGATAGTATATACCAGTCATCAAATTGAGAGTGCTTAATATATGTGGTTATTTTCTTAAATAAAGTTGATGCTCTGCCGCCTTACATGGATGATTTTGCTTCTTCTTTGTACAACTTACCAATGCGATTCTTTTCATGACATCTCCTAACTACTCTATAAAGATAACAGAACAGCTTTTCATTCCACATGATAAAACGTGTTTGCTTAATGGGTATTGGCAAAATAAGATATTAAACTCTATTATTCTCCACAAATACATTCTTCTTATGTCACTTAAAATAAAGCTTATTTTCAGGATGAACGGGTATTTTTACGTTTTTAGCCAAACCGTACAGAACATACTCTTCTTTAGGAATCTGCTTAGAGATATGCAGTCTACCTTGACCGTCAAACGAAATCAAGCCTTTGTCATACAGCGCATCATGGTTGAAGCATAATAGTATTCCGTGGTATGGATCTAGTCGCTTTCTGATCTGAGCTGTCCTTCCATAGTTTAGCGTGACTAGCTCTTAGAAGGACTTCCATTCCAATGCCACATAGCGGGCATTCATTATACCAGAGTAGCATTAAGCTCTTTCTAAATTTTTGCTGGCCGCGTCGGATTTTCATTTTGGCCTCTGATTCAGTTTAGGCAATGATGGTTCGTAATGGGTTACGCTCTTTTTCAATGACTTCATCAACAGGAAGTTCTAATTGATCTTCCCCTGTATACAAACCCTGAGCAGGAGAAGGCTAACTTAGATGGTATACTTTTATTTCTACACACATACAAAAGGAGAAGACTAGAAAATCTTCTTCTTTTTAATTTAGTATAAAGATTTTATATTTTAAATCTTTTTGTTTCTTTTTTCACTTTATTCCATTCAATTTTTATATGATTTGATAATGCTTCTTGTAAATGTTCTTCAATTAGATTTATTTTCCAAAAAATTAAATTTTCAATATTTTTAGATTTATACTGATTGTTTTTAATATTTATTATGAATATCTTATCAAGTTTTTCAGTACATTTAATCAAGTCTTTATTTTTTTTGAAATCTATGAAAATATTCAAAACTTTTTCCAAATCGTCTAACTGTTTAATTAATTTTTTCTCATATATATTTTCTTTATTTAACTGAAAACGTATTCTCCACTTTAAATATTCAAGTTTTTCTACATTTTCATTTATAGCCATATTTTCTTCTAATAAAAACTTCAACTTCTTTATTTCCGAAAAGTATTGAGCAGTATTCTCTTTTAGAACTGTTAAAGAATCTATTCTTTCTTTAGTTACAGAAATCAAAAATGCATTTTTCTCACTTATCCTAAAGGTATTAAGTAACGTTAAAAATGAGAATATTGCTGTAGATATGACTCCTAATGCTGTAAATCTATCTTTTGGTTCTAAAGATAAAAAAATATCTATCATGAATTTCATTTCTCCTATTCTAGATAATCTCTTAAAATTAGATCTATAAATGATGAATTGGTGAAGCAAGCATATTCATGTAAGTCATCATTTTTATCGATATCACCAAAGTCTGAAATAGACTTACACACAAAAAACTTTGGCGATGATAAGATACTATTTTTGCTTGCAAATTCCACACCATATGCTTCCTCCAAAAATGATTTAAATCATACATAATAGAATTATGAATGTTTTAATATAAAAACACGGTTATTTATTTAGATCCAATAATAATTTATTTATAATATTTTCTCCTAGGTGAAATACAATTTTACACTTCGTTTTGTACGCTTTCATGTTTTGTAAGAATTAAATTTTTCGAATCGTTTATTAAATTCTCCTCTGGATAGAAAGCAAAATCTGGATTGATACTCTCTCCCGAACTAATTTGATTATATAGGTTCAATTCTTTTTTAGATCTATTAAGACTACTATCTAAAAACATTAAGTTACCTATAGTTCCCATAGGTAAATTTAAATATTTATATATATATATATCCTTTATTTTATTTCTAGCAATTAAATGTTCAAAATCATAGTTTCTACCTATTTTTAATCCACTATTACTTTTATCTAAATTATAAAAGATTGTAATTAACATTTTAGAATTATCATAAAATTGAATACTTGGATTCGTAATTCTTTCTTGCCACCAGATTGCTATTGCGTCTTCTAAATCCTTTTTCGTTGGTTTATTTAAATAATTTCTAGTTTGATCTAAGTAATATTTATTTAACCTTGAATCCCCAGCATTCCTCCAATTTCCTAACGCTGAATCCAAAATATAATAGTATATTAAATTTTCTATAGTTTTTGAATATTATATATCTCCGCCGTTAGGGGTCTTTCCCCTGCCCGATACTCCCTTACCCCTTCATCAAATGGCAACCATTTCTGAATATTGGGTAAGTAAAAACCCCATTCATTGTCCTTGTTCCTTATAACACGTGCTTCAGGAACCTTGCCTGAATGAAATTTCTGAAATAAGACAATATCGTGACTAGGATAATAATACTCAAATCGTTTTGGGCGTTGGGATTCAGATGATTTCAGTAATCCGGCGGCTTCCTCATATGCTGTTTCTGATATAATCGTCCTCTCATCACCATAAGGGACAGCCTCAGCTTTTATTGAACCATCTTGTATATATTTATAAACACTTTGAACAGATAATCCCAATTTCTTTGCAACATAATTAGGACTCATACCTGTAGGGAAAGATTGCTTTTCATATACTAGTCGATCCACTTCCGCTTTTTCATAACGGGCCTCTTTATGTAATCGATGTGGGTCCAGAATTTTAATGATTTTCTTCTGCTTTCCATAATGGTAGACCGTTGCCTTGGATACTCCTAATAAATCAGCTACTTCTTTTTGTGTATACCATTCCACTTTATCCCCCTCCCATCCTTCTTGATTATCCGTTCCTGTTATTGGAACATCCCGTTGGTTCCCATTCGTCAATTCCTCATGATACAAGACTGCTTCCGCCTGGCCAAATTTCACACGATATTGGAGACGTGGGTGCTCGATCACTTCCAAAATCACGCCTTCTTTTTTTTCAAATTGTTTAAAGAATGGCGCGCTCTTAAATGATCCAGTTTCGAAAAGGGTTTAAAGATTGAAGAATATGAAAAAAGTCCAGATTAATAAAAGATACTTCCACACCTACATCTAATTCATGTATGTTTACTTCTTTTTATAAAGAAAGGAAAAGATAAAAGAGGGAGAACAAATAATCTGGATGACTTGTTCTCCCTCTTTTTTAGAATCCCTTAGGTATACACGACAAAGGAATGATAGGACATGTTAGGGAAAGCCACCAGGGGCGGCGTTGGAAAATGTTCATAACAAGTTAAAAAATGGAGTTCTAATTATTTAGTTTGAAAAACTCAAATTCAAATATTTAATTCTTCTCCCCGAACTCTTTTCCTGCTGATTTTTGATCCTTTATTTTAAAAGAAATGAGGAAGCTAATTAACGAAAGTGCAGCGATGACAATAAATGAGATTTGCGCGCCATACATATCAGGATGGACTATCTCGGGACGCTGCTGAGCATTTTCGGTAGCTGTTGTCATCACAGTAACAAGTATTGCTGTACCTACAGATGCGGCAATCATTTTCATCGTATTATCCATTGCTGCACCATGGGCAAGTAAACGTTTAGGCAGCTGGTTTAAGGCGGCCGTTGAAACAGGCATCATTACCATGGCTAATCCGAACATCCGAATACTGTACATTACCATAATAAATGTAAAACTTGTCGAAGGACCAACATCCATGAAAGTAAAGGAGGAAGCGGTTATGAGGAGTAATCCGCCAATAACCAGCCACCTGGCCCCAATCCGGTCAAAAATACGTCCAATGAACGGTGACATTATTCCGGTAATAAGTGCTCCAGGAAGTATGGCTAATCCAGCTTCAAACGCAGTAAATCCTCGCATGTTTTGCATAAATAGCGGGATGAGCGTTTCGGCACCTATCAGACCCATAAAGGTAATGGCTCCAATAATGATAGCAATCGGCAATAATGAATACGTGAACACACGGAACTCCAGCATTGGATGCTTCAATCGCAATTGCCTGTTGATGAACCAAACAAGTGAAATTGTCCCAATGCCTAGGGATATGATGGTACTCTCGTCTGTCCAGCCATAATTACCAGCAGCTGTAAATCCATACAATAATCCACCGAAACCTACGGAAGATAAAACAATCGAAAGCACATCCACTTTTGGCCGTGTAACTTCTGTTACATTTTTTAAAGCGAAGAACGCAACAATGATATCAATAATAGCAATTGGAAGAATGATAAAGAATAACACCCTCCATGAGTAGGTCTCCGTAACCCAGCCCGACAAAGCGGGACCAATAGCCGGCGCGAAGGAAATGACCAGACCGACCAGTCCCATGGCTGCACCCCGTTTATGAACAGGGAAAATCATTAGGAAGACTGTTTGCATTAACGGGAGCATGATTCCTGCTCCGCTCGACTGAATCATCCTTCCTAGCAGCAGCATTCCAAAATTAGGAGCTAGCCCAGCTACCAATGTACCAATAGCAAAAATCCCCATCGCGGAAAGGAAAAGCTGTCTGGTGGTAAAGCGCTCCAGTAAAAACGCGCTAACAGGGATCATGATCCCATTAACCAGCATAAAAACGGTTGTTAGCCACTGTGCACTATTTGCCGTAACATTCATCTCCTCCATCACAGGAGGAATAGCGGTAATCATTAATGTTTGATTCAAGATCGCAATAAATGTACCCGCAAGCAAAAGAGCAACAATTGTTGTCTGTTTACGATTTGTTGAACTCAATTATGGTCCCCCTTTACGATTTGGAAAAAAACATACTTTTGTAGATTACACGAATTCACATCAGATTTCCAGTAATTTGCTGTTAAAAATAAAAGCAATAAAGTCGGCATTAAATAATTACTTTCCCTACCAAAAATAGGGGATCCCCTTTGAAGAACAAGCTGCAATCGATGTTCGTATTGGACTATTTTAAAGGGTTGCTGTTGGGCCAGATACGTTAGCACTTTCAATAGTCACTCCATTTTAAGAGTTGATCAAATAGCGGAAGCAGACATCAAAACAATCTTCAAGTGATCGACCATTATTGCATAAAAAGCACTCTTAACTGGCTATAACAAATAATCACCATTGCAATTACGTTGCCGATATTTGCTTAGTATATTTCCGCGTTTTGATACCGTAGTCCATATGTTCTAAAAGCGAATGATACTTTTTTAATTTTGTTCATCAAAATGGCCATTATCTACAGTATGTTTTTCAGCCATATTTATAGTTATATAGAAGAAAGTCGTCATATTCAGAGTAGTTTTGCTGTATTTTGGATTCTATTGAATGACGCTCTATTAAAACCCAAGACCCATAAATGGTTTAAAAATTAAAGATATGAAAAGTAGTACAATTTTTAGATATTTCCACAGCTAATCCTGCAAATTAAAAGCACCCAATTTAATGGATGCTTAGATTTCCTTTCTTTCGTAATCTTATTTCAAATTTATCACTGAAAAACTCATTTGCATTAAAAATAGTACTAATGTCTGAAATATCACCTATGTTCACAATTAAGGCTTCATCAACTTCTTGATCTGTGAGAACTATGCGATATTCATATTGATTTTCAAAGTATCTATCTTTCCAAAAATAAATATCAGTCCCTTGATTTTTATAAGAGCTCATCCTTGCTGAGGAATTGATGTTATAATCATCATATTTTACCAAGCCCCCTCTGTAAGCATAGCCTTTTTCATTGAGTGTTCTAGTAATTCTGTCAATAAATTGCGATGGAGTAACAAAAATTAAGCTATCTCCGAACTCCCTGATCATTTTATCGATTTGTTCATTAGGTAAATCAAATTTGGTATAGTAATACTTTTCATCCTCGTTAACCACTTTTAACATATCGCCAATAATTGCAAACATACAATATAATGGTCTTTTTTCATTTATATTTTTTCTGAAATTCAATTTTTTAGTTCGCCCCGACATTATTAATTCATTGGTATCTTGAGTAAAGAAATTCATTGTTAATTCCGTAAAAACATGTGCTGCTTCAAATTTGTCTCCTACACCTTTTTCTCCTGAAGCACTTTCTATATCAATATACTTTTTGAAATTATTCATATATAAATCTCCAGACAAAAAACTTTCCACAAAAGGTGTGAACTTTATAAATCCAAAAACTTGACCTTTAAATCCAACGTCTGACATTTTCATACGCTTCATTCCCTCCTATTTAACTACTAAATTCACAAAAGGGACTATTCACCGGTATTTATTCCCAGACTATTATGAACGTTTACTATTAGTGAACATGTAAAAATGTATGCCTAGTTTACAAAGAATATACTTCAGTAAAAAACGCTTATCCAAAGGTATACAGTCTTCTTTTTAACCTCTCCTGATTTCATAATCTCTCCCCAAAAAAGCAACCAATTTATCACGTGCATTTTATCAAAAAAATCCTTGTAGAGACGACTCAAAATTAATGTTTAGAAATAAACGTAATAACGCTTTCCATTTTATTGTTGGTCCAATATTCTTTTTTTAAAGCAGGAATCGTGAATATACCGAATATCCTAGGGCAGCGGTACTGTATAATGGAAGTATAAGTTTACTTATTTTTAATGCTAATTAATTGGCGTTCAACTTATTTAATCCATCGGCAGAAAGGTTGGTAACTATTTTGAGTATAAATCCAAATATGGTGGAGATAGCCTCCCTCCTTGGGGAAACGTCACGTGCAACAATACTTGCAAGTCTGCTGGATGGGCGTTTTCATACGGCAGGTGAATTAGCATTGATGGCAGCAATAACACCTCAAACCGCCAGCTTTCACCTTTCTAAATTAGTGGAAGGTAACCTTGTTATAGTTGAAAAACACGGACGACATCGCTATTATCAGCTAGCAAATGGAGAAATTGCGCACATTTTGGAATCGTTTCTGGCCATTTCCCCACCTCCTGAAGTACGGTCGTTAAAACAATCAAGTCAAGTCAAAATGCTTCAGGAAGCCAGAACCTGCTATGATCATTTGGCAGGAAAACTAGGCGTCCAATTAACTGAATCGATGTTGAAAGCCGGATATTTGAAAAAAGAAGAGAGAGAGTTTACAGTTACACCCAAAGGAGATCATTTTTTTTCAGAATTCGGCATCGATTTGCTTGATTTAAGAAGAAAGCGCCGTTCATTTTCCCACTCATGTTTAGACTGGAGTGAACGTCACCATCATCTTGGCGGAGCTTTAGGGAATGGGATCCTTACACATTTTTTTGATTTAGGCTGGATAGTCCGTGTTCCATCTATTCGCGCAGTAAAAATCACACCTAAAGGGAAAGAAGGATTTAAAGAAGTTTTTTGTATAGAGGTATAATTTAATAATCCCTCATGATGAAAAAGAAAGGTTCTTTTTCATCATGAGGGACTTTGCTTTAGCGGCTTAAATCCATGCGATTACTATAAAGCTCTTTTAACTAATTTATTTTCCTTTTGGAAATTGCTATTTACAAGATAGATGCCAATGATGATAAACAGTCCGCCAATTAAGAGTGAAGTGTATATCTGTTCACCTAATAGTGCCCACCCTGATAATACACCGAAGAAAGGTGCCAAAAATAAAAAGGCACTTGTTTTTCCGGGATCACTCTTTTGTAAAAGGTAATACCAAACAGCAAATTGCACGATCGATGACATGATACTTAACCATAATAAAATGAACAACGAATTACCATTCAGTATGAAAAATGGTTTTTCAAGAATAAAGCTGCCAAGTAAAAGCAGTAAACCGCCAAAAAGCATCTGATAGGCAGATAATACCCATGTATCGGAAATCGCCCCCCATTTTTTCGCCAATAAAGTGGAAATCGCCCAGAAAACAGAAGAAAGAATGCCGAAAAGAATACCAACCTTAAATTCAAGTTGCGCTCCCATCGTTATAATTACTCCGACTAATCCTAATAAAACACCAATCCATTGATATAGTTTATAGCGTGTTTGTGAAAAGATCGTACCGAAAACAACAACAAGCAACGGGTTCGTGAATGTAAGAATGGAGGATTCACTTGCTGTAATCGTGCGTAAACTCAGGAAAATGCACCCCATTACTCCGGCTGTTTGAAAAGTGCCGATAATGAGCATTTTTATCCAATCCCCTTTAGAGTTTGGGTGCGGTCTTTTTAAAAAGATTACGATTATCGCCATTATGAGTCCGGCAAGTGTGAAGCGTAATGCTGCTAATAATAATGGGGATGAATAAGGTAGACCAATTTTAACTACTGCAAAAGAAGAACCCATCAAAAATGTCGTTAAAAGTATCAACACTGTAAATTTGTAAACATTCATTTTTTTATCTCCTGACATATTTAAATGACCAATCTACAGATAGTATAGCCGGTGATTATTTCAGCTCTCATCGAAATATGGAATACAAGTGGATCAAACTTAATGGTATCGACATATTATAGGGAATCTTCATAGTTAAATTGATATAAGTAACCTCTTTAAATCATCGTATTCAATAGAGGTAACCTCATCCTATTTTTCATATATTTCAAGAGGCAAATCATCCGGATCACTAAAAAAAGTGAACCTTTTTCCTGTTAACTCATCAACACGGATAGGTTCAACTGGAATGTTTTCGTTTTCTAAATCTTCAATCGCTTGATTAATATCCTCCACTTCAAAAGCAAGATGTCTAAGCCCTCTAGCTTCAGGATAACTAGGACGATGGGGACTATCAGGAAATGAGAATAATTCCAGCTGATATTCCCCTCCGACGATAAGATCCAATTTATACGATTTCCTTTCTGACCGATATGTTTCCTTCTCAATATCACACCCTAAAATATTTACATAGAAGTTCTTTGACTTTTCATAATCAGAACAAATTATTGCTACATGATGTATTTTTTTAACCTTCATTTGTGTCCTCCCTAAGAACATTGATTATTTTTATAAACTAATTTTACCAAAGTTATACATTAATAAACACTTAGATTTCAGTGCTTCCTTCGGACTCCACTGCACGATACTGGTACATCCATTTTCCTTTCATCGGATATAGGTCTAAACACTACTCCAAATAGATTAATTGCAGCACATTAGAAAAATTGTATTTTAAACATGAAAAATACCCAGGCCATACTGTTTGAATAATATTTATGATAATATCGTATAAAAAAATAAAAAGCCCTGTTAACTGAAATTCAGTAACATCAGGCTTGTCAAGATAGTAGCTGAAGACTTTTATTATATCAATCTATTTTACAGCAGGAATTGTTTGTGGATTTTCTGATATGAAATTTTCCCTACCCGATTTCAAGGTCATAAAAGCGATAAAACAAACGACCCCGAATGAAACCAATAACCAAACAGCCCCATTAAATGATCCATCGAAAGCGTCTATGACAAAACCGATCGTTAAAGGAGCGATGAAGCCAGCCACTTGCATCCCTAAATTGACCACTCCCACTGCAGATCCTCCGATTGCTTCCGGTAAATACTTTAGCGGCAGACTAAAAATGATAGTGGATAAGGCTGCGGAAAATATAGGTATAATGGATTGATAGATGATAACTCCCGTTACCGTTTCTGCATGAAACATGAGATACACGAATAACGCTAGTCCTAATCCACTAAAGCCCCCTATCCATTTTTCCCGACCAACTTTCACTTTATCCAGTACATAACCGGCGATAATATAGAAAGCCACAGAAGCTATTGCAGGGATCATCTGTAAAAGACCCATGGAAATTAAATTCAGGCCACGTTCCTGCACCAAGTAAGTCGGCATCCATGACATCACTCCCCAGCTGATGAAACCATATGCAAACGAGGCAACCATCAAACTAAGGACCAAGGGGGTTTTAAACAGCTTAATAAAAGAACCTTTGACAGGAACTTCCGTTAAGGAATCTACTTCTCGCGGGCCCTGACTCCCTACTCTTGGTTTTAATAAGAACAAATATAGCAACCCAATCGTAAACCCAAAAATCCCAATAATGCCAAACATCATCCTCCATCCGATACTAACAAGCAGAGTGGCTGCGAGAATGGGTGAAATGACACCTGCAAAAGTGAGTGCGGAAAGAAACAAAGACATTGCCCGGGATCGCTTTTCTTCCGCAATGGACACTGCTATCATTTTGGCCCCAGCAGGAAAGAAACTTCCTTCCCCCAATCCGAACATAAAACGAATGACCAACAACGATACAAAAGACCATGCCAATCCTGTCAGACTGGTAAAAATGGTAAAACTAAAGACAGAGACAATAAGCACGATTCTAGCGCCGAAACGATCGGCCATCCAACCGCCGGGAATCTGCATAATTGCATATCCTAAAAAGAAGATGCTTAATATCAGACCTGTGGAGGATGCGCTTAATTGGAGGTCATCGGATATATGGACAATCCCATAATTAATGACGAAGCGATCCAGTGCCGAGAACAAATTACCTGCAAAAAGTAATAACAAAATCATTTTTGGATTTTGACCGAATGCTAATTTGTTCACTAGCATAGCCCCCTAGTTTAGCTTTAATTTTCATCACAATTTTTTAAACTCTAAGGAAACAGGATCATGGAGTCTCTAATGTCGAGGATGCGGGTTCAATGATAATCGGTGCTTTATGTCAAACATATAGGATTTTCTTTTATAATTAAACGCAGTAATTTCCGGTAGGAAATTAAGTAGTCTTTACCTTTTCTTGTCCATATACTGGGTTTCCATCTATGAAGGTGGCCAGAATTGCTATGTCCCTAATTTCTTCTGGATGAACAGCTGTAGGGTCAGTCTCGAGAATGGTAAAGTCTGCTTGTTTTCCAATTTCTATGCTTCCTGATCGTGACTCATCAAAATTTAGTTTTGCGCCAAAAATAGTCATCGACTTTAAAGCTGTTTCTACATCAATGCGCTGTTCTGGGCCTAAAACATGACCTTCTCTCGTTATTCTATTAACTGCAGCCCATACTGAAAATAGGGGTGAGATTGGGGTAATTGGACAATCGGAATGCAGGGTGAACAATAAATTGTGTGCAACAGCTTCAGCTAACGGACTTATACGCCTTCCACGCTCCGGACCCAGGAAAATTTGTTTATGCCTGTCCCCCCAATAATATACATGATTGATGAAGAAGGATCCGGCTACATCATGTTCCCTCATCTTCATGATGTCCTCGGTGGTTGCGGTTTGGACATGTTCGATTCTATGACGATGCCCTGTACGAGGGCTATTGGATAAAGCATATTCATATGCCGCTAATATCGAACCGATCGCACGATCCCCGTTTCCATGCGTTGTGATCCTAAACCCTCGTCTGTGCAGGTCTAAGACTTCTTCATTAAATGCTTCCTGATGATGAATGAGATCTCCATATACATCTTTATTTTGATAATATGGAAGACGTAAAGCTCCTGTTAAACCTTGTATGGAGCCGTCCTGAAACATTTTTGCGCTATCTAATTTAACCCGTCCCCCAGACCTTTCCCTGAGTTCCAGGTCCAGTTGAGCTGGAGAATAACCCCCGAATGGCTGTCCTTCACGAAGCTGCTGATGCATGATCATCAGTCTCGTTCGCATCGGATTAATTTTTTGTTCAGCCGCTTTAAGATGAACCTCTAAATCTTCCAAATTATTAAATCCAACTGCAGCATCTGTATTCGTGGTAATTCCTTGAGCTACATAATCTTTTGAAGCCTTTCCTAACATGTCAACCTGTTGCCCTATTGTCATTTGTGGTATGTGATTATTTATTGGTGCCATTGCCGCTGGTTCATATATTACTCCATTCAGTCTTCCGTTCTCATCCCGACCATAATGTCCGCCTTGGGGATCAGAAACTTCATCAGTTAAACCTGCTAATTGCAAAGCAAGCGAATTTACTGCGGATAAGTGCCCTGAAGTGTGTGTGATGACTACAGGGTTATTTGGCGAAACCTTATCTAAATCACTCCGTGTAACATGGCGCTTTTCATATAAAAGCGTATCATCATAGCCATATCCCCTTACCCATTCGCCATCGGGAATTTCTTTTGCTTTTGCACCTATTAACTCTAAAATATCTTTTATGGATTGATTGGGCGGTGTACCGCAGTTCACCTGTCCCATCGTTAATCCATACATTAAAATATGGTTATGAGTATCGATAAAGCCTGGAATTAGGGTGGCTCCCTTTAAATCTACAACATCAGTACTTGCTGTAATCTCCACTGCACTTTTAGGCGGCTCACACTCATCCCAAATCCCGACGATTTTTCCATCTGCTACAGCAATTGACCTAGCCCGACGATTCCTGTTATCTAGAGTCAGCACATTTGCATTTTTAAATAAAAGATCGATTTTCATCATAAAATAAAGTCCCTCCCTTTTTTTGGGTTTTAAATCCACTTCATTTCGTCATAGTACTAACTTGGCAAACTGACAGATAGAAATACTGAAAAGATAGGGCAAATACTCACAAATCAATCCGGTGTAGAATGACACATCCTTTCTTTAATGAAACAATAGATTTACCCCATTTTACTAGTGGTGTTAACATCACGTCGTCCGAACCAGTATAAAAGGCATAGTTACATTAAAACATTTAAATTTATAATTTTCAATATTTTCTAAAAATAACAATAAATATAGGGTGCTTTATTCGGCTATAAATGTTATTTAATCTAAAAAAAACTGGAATCGAGCAGTTTATGTTTCGCTTATTTTGATAGGACTTCATTATGATTAGAAATAATGTAAATTTGTATTGTCCCATATATTCAGCAAATAAAATAGGCAGCACAATTACCACCTTTATCCCAATACGACATTCCCCCTCTTTTCACATTGATATATATGTCCCTAAAAAGAGAGGATTTTTGAATGTACTATAACTATATGTGCCATATTACTTTGATTCTGAGATTATTTGAAAAAGGAACTCTCTTTCAATTGTTGGACAATGTTCTTTTTCATCTTAAACATGATGATTCCAGATATCATGATTATGATCCCGATCAATTTATTTATGGTAAATGGTGCTTTTTCAAATCCGAACCACCCAAAGGTGTCAATCAGAACTGCCATGGTTAGTTGTGCGACAAGGACGATTGATATGGCATAGGCTGGTCCTAGAAGGCGGATAGCCTGCATGATGCAATAGACGAGCAGGACTCCCAAGACACCACTTAATAGATACAGCTTATTTATATGCCCAATCGCTAACAGGTTCTTATCATCCATCATAATGAAGATCGATAGTGATGAAATAAAACCAAGCCCGAGAACAATTGTTGTGGTCGCCCAAGCTCCCACTTTCTCACTAACTCTTGTGTTAAGGACCGTTTGCATACTGATGAAGACACCAGCCACCACGGCAAACAGAATTCCTTGCATAATTTACAGCCTCCTGACTCATTCATAAATATTTCCCTCTGCCCTTTCCCGAAGCCGAGCTAAATCTTTAATATTAATAACTCCTTTTTTTCTTTGAATGATACCTTCTTCACAGAATTTATGAATGACTCGATTTAAATGCCGATAACTTGTTCCTATGAGATCAGCTATTTCCGTCAGATTCAATTTGTCCATTTCTTTGTGAAACATAGAGCTGCTTCCTTCTGATGAAAGAGACAACAGGTAGCTTGCAAGACGTACCTCGACGGGATAGAGCCTGTTCAAACTTGCGGCATGGGATTCTGTGAAAAATTTTTGTGTAACAATCTCCAATAAAAAATGCAGAAACTCGAATCGGTTCGTTTCCATCGTTCGTAAGTCATTGAAATGAATACCGATAACAATTCCTTCACTGACTGCCTCAACTGTATTGAGTGCTTGCATCCCTTTTATATACTCCACATCTCCAATAAGGGCCAATGGCGTTTTAAACCGAACAATTAACGATTTTCCTTCAGGTGAAGTTGTAAAAATCTTTAACTTTCCCTTTACTAGAAAATACATATATTGAATACCCTCACCCTTTGAACATAAAATGTCTCCATTATGGAATTGGTAGAGAGAGATTTTCTCCTTCAGTTCCTTGGAAAATATCATATTCAGCTCAAACTTTTCGAGATATTCATCGAGACCTGATCTATCTTTTAATTTTTTCAATGTCCTATCACCTTTTTACAATTTAAATATGACTACACCCGTTAACATCATAGCCATTCCGATAACTTGTTGAAACGACACCTTCGTCTTAATCATTCCGAAAAGTCCCCTTGAATCTATTATGAAGGCACATATAAGCTGTGCAATTAAAATGGTTGCTATTGCAAAAGACATGCCTAGCAGATTGATCGCCGTCATTTCCCCAAACACAATCACGATGCCTAGCACTCCTCCAAGCAGATATAAAATGGGAACCTCACGAAACCCCTCCGCTCTTCCATCACGGACACATAAATAAATGATGATGGAAAAAATAAATCCGACTAGATGGACAATCGCGGTAGTATGCCACGCACTTAGCTCCTCACTCATTCTTGAATTGAACACACCTTGCAACGATATGAACACGCCTGCAATAATGGAAAATATGATCCCTTTCACTCTGACTCCTCCTCTATGGATTTCTTCTATTATTAAAATACGGAAAAGGAGTATAGAGAAAGGACATATGTCCCATTTTCATTTTTAATTTTACGAAAAATTGATTTCAACTTAAAATTCACGAAAAAAACCGCTGATATCGTTTGAAATTTTATTAGTATTTACGGGAATTTTTCGTTATATGTAAAAAAGAGCCCTTCAGTATGATTTGGGTGTACGAACACCACTCATCTTACAGAAGAAGCTCTATTAATTGGCACCTCAAACCTAATTTGACTGATTGAGAGACCGAGCGAATAATCCTTAAAATTTATACTGCCGTATAACCGCCGTCGACAATTAGGCTAGTGCCAGTAACAAATGATGCATCGTCACTTGCGAGGAAGAGAACGGCTTTAGCCACTTCTTCCGCTCTGCCTAAACGGCCGATTGGATGTAAATCGATCAAACCTTGTCTTATTTCACCTTGTGCTTCGGCAATAAGTGGTGTATCTATATATCCAGGGCAAACTGCATTGACACGAATGCCATCTTTCGCATAAGTCGAACCTAACGTTTGTGTTAACAGTTTGACCCCGCCTTTCGCAGCAGAATAGGCTGTTACCCCCGGTTTCCCTGCATGGCTATGGATGGAGCCTGTATTGACAATGGCGCCGCCAGTAGATTGTTTTTGCATTTGCTCTATCGCATATTTATCGGATAGGAAGACACCGGATAAATTAATATCAATTGTTTTTTGCCATTGTTCATAACTTAACTCATGGATGTTTCCGTCTCTGGCAATTCCTGCGTTTGCGAACATGATATCCAGTTTTCCATATTTGTTAACTGTCTCTTCGATCATATTCTTTACGTCATTTTCATTCGTCACGTCAGTTTTAACAAAAAGAGTATCATACCCTTTTCCATTTAACTCTTCTGACACCGCTTGTCCATGATCAGCAAAATCGGCAATGACCACCTTTGCTCCTTCTTCTGCAAATAATTGAGCCGTACTTGCTCCAATCCCGCTTGCTCCCCCTGTTACGATTGCCACTTTGTTTTCAAGTCTCATCATATTACCAGATCTCCTTTTCTTATTTCCTACGGATTCCTTGAGCAACAGAAATCTCCATCCCTAGAGGTTCTCCCTGGACGACCATTCTTATACAAACAAAAAGCTGATGACAATGTTGAAATAAAATGGCCATCAAATAGCTTCATTCTGTGTTCATACATTTATTTTACTCCTTACAATTTGAATTACTATCCTATAAAGTGCTGTATAATAATAGGGTTAGTTTCCCCTTTTTATAGGGTATTTTGTTTTTAGGAGAAGGAATTCACATGGCTCATCCCTTTCATGCATATGAAGAAATAACATGGCAGCAATTCATATTATTCATTAAAAGTCATAACAAACGGATTGAAGAAAATATTAATATTCATTTGAATCTAGAGCCCTTCATATTAGAACCTGAACGTAAGATGATACAAACATTACTGGAATCATTTTTACTATTTTTATCCGCTCCAAATATCGACGACATAAAAGACACATACGAAGAGCATTTGGATACTTGGCTTCAATCACATTTACCCCTTTTAAAGGATAATCATTTCAGCATGTTCCGATTGATCTTTGAAAAGGCCATCGTTACCTCATTGGTAAACCTGAAACATGCCCAAACCCTTTCCATCCTTATGTTCTTATTATCCATTTTCTCTCATCTCATCCATAGCTATAACAAGTGGACAGGCGACGAACCGGAGCAACACCACAAAACCAAACAAGAGAATGCAGAACTTAAGGGACTGCAGCTACTGGACCAATTAGATGAACTTTTAATTATCTCAGCAGGATTTAAGGATTTTGCTTTTATCCTAAAAAAATGTGAAGAGTTCTTTAACTATAAAAGATGTGTATTTTATGCTTATATTCCTTGGTCCAATCAATTATACGGCACCATTGGATCCGAGCTGCCAAAAGTTCAAAGCATGAGGGGGCAACTCAGCTCCAAGCAATCCATGGTGTTCAATTCAAAAAAGCCGGTATTTTTAAAGAATCCCCATAATTACATTAAAGAGGAACATATACAGCTATTTAATCTTTCATCTGTCATCTTTGTACCGATTGTTCATGACCAGCAAGTGTTCGGCTGGCTGACCTTTGATCAATTAGGGGAGGAATTCGATTATTCAATGGATGAACTGACTTTACTTGAACAGGTAGGAAAACGGCTCGGTTTATATTTATCAAGAAAGGATGATGAGGTATCAATAGGTACCGACATACAATTGACGGAACGTGAATCCATGATTTTATATTTGCTGGCTGAGGGCTATAACAATAAAAAAATGGCCGAATTGCTGCAATTAAGCGAGCATACAGTTAGAGATTATGTAAGCAGTTTAATGACAAAGTTTAAAGCTAAGAACCGTACACAGGCAGTCGTTTATGGTTTTCGGTTAGGCCTACTGAAGTAAAATTGAATTACTGATTTTTATGACGATTTGTCAACATTACAGAATCTATAAAGAACCAAAAAAAGACCGAAAAATTTTTTCGGTCTTTTTGAAATTTTCATTTATTACAAAAGAATATACTTTATTCACCTTCACTTTTTTTCACTGTTTTTCCAGATAAAAACCATCCGCCTATAGCGATAAGAAGCATGACTGACCAAAAGATTATATTCCAAATCGGTCCTTCAACAAAATCGTGAGAGATAATGTGCACGGCTGGATGCGCAAGGGTATGCATTAATAACTTAACCCCTACCCAACCAACGATTAACATGGCTGCCGTTTCGAGGCTTGGTCGTTCCGTCAGTATCTTAACGAAGTATCCTGCCGCAAACCGGATGACGATTAAACCTGCAATGGCCCCTAATAAAATAACAATGAACTTTGCCCCATCCATACCTCCTATATCACCCATTGGCGTATCTGGCAAGGCAATCACAAGAGCGACAGCAGCTAAAATGGAATCAATAGCAAAAGCAATATCAGCTAATGCAATTTGCGCAACGGTCATACGGTAGCTTTTCCCTTTTTTTTCTTTGTCACCGTGGTCCCTTTTTAGTAAATGCTTTAATGAAATGAAAATCAAATATGCAGCCCCAATTGCTTGAACTTGCCAAACATGGAAAAGGTACGAAATGATGAAGATTGCACCAATCCTAAATATAAAAGCCAAAAGCAACCCAATATTAATCGCTTTTTTTTGCTGTTCTTTTGGTAAATGCTTTGACATTATGGCTAAAACCAATGCATTATCAGCAGATAATAAACCTTCTAAAAAAATTAGAATAATTAACACCCAGCCATATTCCAATAATAACGATAGTTCCATGATACCCCCCTAAAAAGCATGTATAAGAATGCGTATATGACTTCAAACCCAACAACACTTTCTCCTCCAATATTGTCCCATCTTCTCTTCTTCCTTATTCAATCCTTCCGTCCAATTAGCTTCATTAAAATAAGGTACCGAAGCCACTCCCTATTTAAAGTAAAGCATCCGTCAGCTCTATAATATTCTTTTATGCTTAGACTTCATTCCAATTAGGAAAAGTTAGGATTTACATCTTCGCACTCCGAAAAGCTCCAACTCAATTCCTATTCTGCCATTAAATGATATTTCTGTAAAATGTTTTGTGATGTTCCTGGCGTCTGCAATTGTACCGGGGAAATATTCGTAACAAAAACATATTCACTTTCCTTTGACTCAATATTTTAAGATTAAGAATTCCCATCTTTTCATACAAGCTTAATTAAAAAAGAGCTACGGCGGATGTTCCTTATATACAACCTTAATCAAATGAATAAAATCAAGGCTTTTCCTAAATAATAGGAAGACTAATTAACAGGGAGGGATTTATATGGATGCTAAGCGTATAAAGCAGATTCTTTCGTCTTCATCTGACATTGAGGTTAGATATAATGGGACTTCAGTTTGGATTGATAATTTAAATGAAGATGGAAGAACGGCTACAGTACATCTAAGAGGCCCATTAGAGGAAAGATCAGACGTAGCAATAGACGAACTTAAAGAAATATAATATCCATTAAAATAAGCTCCTCTTTAATAAGAAGAGCCAGTTTGTCTACAGTAAATTAAGGTTTTGTACAATTTGAATGTTGATCTACTCTCCAGGCATTCGCTTTCCGCGGGCGTTCAGGGAAGCCTCCTCGGCGCCTTTGCGCCTGTGGGGTCTCGCCTGGACTTGCTTTTCCCGAAGGAGTCTCGCACACCCTCTCTCTTCTACTTTGTTTTGACCTTTTGAAAGAACCCATACCCCTCGTATTAAAAAATTCCTTTACTCATTTCAGCCTTAATTTTTGACCGATATAAATTTTGTTTGGGTCTTTAATTCCGTTCAGACTGACAAGCGAGTTTACGGTTGTTTTATGTTTTTTTGCAATGAAGCTAAGTGTGTCGCCTTTTGTTACAGTATAAGTTGAGGTTGTTTCAGTTTTCAATGCACGGGGTTCGTCAGTCCTAAAAGTATTTATGGTATTTGTAAAATCCCTATAGGCTATATTCAAATCCACCTTTGTGCTGATCCCACTTACCTTACCTGAATCAGAATGCTGCCAAATGTCCGTGCTGCGTCCCAACGTCCTGTTGTATCTGGCAATCCAAAAAGCGAAATTCTTCAACCTTGATTCATCTAAAGTATTTTCGAGAAAGTATTTACCAGTATACAGCATAGCCGTGTATCCAGCTTTTTCAATGGCTTCTAAAAAAGCGATCGCGGCATCGGTCAGCGTTTTTTTATTTGCCTTTTTTTTATTTTCCTCAAGATCAAGAACAACAGGGTAATTTAAAGCAAAAGAGCTGATTGAATCTAAAAAATAAGCAGCCTCAGCTTTTGCTTCTGCAACAGTTGCAAACTTTGCATAATGATAGGCCCCGACTTTCAATCCCGCTGCCAATGCTAGTGGTGCATTTTCTTTGAAATAGGAGAGCTTAGAATAACTCGTTCCCTCTGTTGCTTTAATGAAAACGAACTTCACGCCTGCCTTTGCAACTTCCCCCCAATTTATAGCACCTTGCCAATGTGAAACATCGATTCCCTTGATATATTCCATATTAAAGTCCTCCTTAAGGAAACAACCCTATGGGGGTAAATGTTTTATCATTTTAACATATCCCTTATAAACACATCATAAAGTGAAAAATGCAGTCCTGTTGCCTACTGCCCACCTTATAATAAGATATTTGATTGTGTTAATACAATTATAAATCTTTAAATTTGGCTCTTTTCGTAAAGATTGTTGTTTTTAAAACGAAACTATTTAAGGTTGATTGGAGCGGAAGTGCGAGACTCCTGCGGGAGCAGCGGGACAGGTGAGACCCCACAGGCATTTACGCCGAGGAGGCTCACCGCCCGCCCCGCGGAAAGCGAGCATCTGGAAGGGAAATCAACCACACCTCACTACTTGGTAAATAGCAACAAAGTATGTTATAACAGCCTTAAATTTAGATTGAAAGCAAAGTAATATGCTGTTTCCTTTTGTTTTAAAATATTATTTTATGCTATACTGATTTTATTAATATCAGAAGGGATGATGGGTGGCCGATGATTAACTAATCTTATTTTTAAAATTTGAAATCGCATATTTCAAATCATACAAAATAGGATTAGTCTGCCCATTTTCTATAAATTTTAGAGCTATCGTGAAAATAGCTCTTATTTGATAATGCACAGGTATGACTAATCCTTCCATATGAACTGGGAGGATTTTTTTCATTCTCCCTTAAAGAGAGGGATGGATTATATGAAAGAACTTTTAAAATTAACCAATATTAGTTATGAAGTATTGGACCTGAACATTTTTGAAAAAGTTAATGCTACAGTTCAACAGGGCGAGATCATCGGTATCATTGGTAAAAATGGTGCCGGAAAATCTACGTTGTTACAATTAATCAACAATGATTTAGAGCCTGCACATGGACTAATCCAATGGCTGCAGCAAGACGTGAAAGTATTTATGGTTGAACAAGAAGTCGAGTCCCATTCTTCAGAAGATAAGACGCCTTCAGAAGTTAAATTACTTGATAAAATGCATGTACCAAGCCATGACTTCCCACTATTAAGCGGGGGAGAAAAACTGAAAGCCCGGTTAGCAAAAGGACTTTCCAAAGATGCTGACCTTTTACTATTAGATGAACCGACGAACCACCTTGATGAGGATAGTTTAGAATTCCTCAAAGGACAAATTAAAAATTATGGAGGTACCATCATTTTTGTTTCGCACGATCGTTATTTTTTGGATGCTGTAGCAACGAAAATTTGGTCGATTGAAGATAAAAAGCTAATTGAGCACAGAGGGAATTATTCTAGTTATATGGAGGTGCGCAAACAGAAAAGACTTACACAACAACGTGAATATGAAAAACAGCAAAAAATGGTTGAACGGATTGAGGGACAAATGAAAGAAATCACTACTTGGTCAAAAAAAGCCCATTCCCAATCGACCAAAAAGGAAGGGATTAAGGAATATTATCGCGTAAAAGCAAAGCGCATGGATGCACAGGTAAAGTCTAAACAAAAGCGTCTTGAAAAAGAGCTTGAAAAAGCAAAAACTGAACCTGTTGAACCGGAATACACTGTACGCTTTTCAATTAATGCAAAAAACAAGATGGGAAAACGTTTTTTGGAAGTTAAGAGTTTAACTAAGTCTTTTAACGGTCGCACACTATTTAAAAACGTCAATTTCACGATTCAGCATGGTGAGAAGTTTTCCATTATAGGTTCCAACGGCAGCGGAAAGACGACATTATTAAAAATAATTCTTGGCCATGAAACTTATGCGGGCGATGTATGGATTTCACCATCTGCGAAAATAGGCTATTTGACGCAGGAAGTGTTTGATTTACCACTTGAACTAACACCGGCCCAGCTATTTCATAAAGAAACTTTCGAGTCTAGAGGGCACGTTCAAACTTTAATGAAGCATTTAGGCTTCACGGTATCTCATTGGACAGAACCTATTAAGAATATGAGTATGGGTGAGCGAGTAAAATGTAAGTTAATGGAATATATATTAGAGGAAAAAGATGTGCTCATTTTGGATGAACCGACAAATCACCTGGACTTAGCTTCACGGGAACAACTTGAGGATACCTTAGCACAGTACACCGGCACGCTACTCGTCGTTTCGCATGATCGATATTTTCTCGAAAAAACGACAAGCAGCAAACTCGTCATTTCAAATAATCGCATACACAAGCAATTGTATGAATCACCTTTAAAAAGAGATGATCTGGAAGAACTTCGATTAACGCTTGAAACAGAAAGACAAGAAGTTTTAGGAAAGCTTAGCTTTATGACTCCAAACGATAAAGCGTACAAAGAACTCGACCAAAAGTTTAATGAGCTTACGAAAAAAATAAACGAACTTGGTGACAAATGACTATCAACTGTAACTTATTGAAACTGATAAATTAAATGTAGAAACCCTTAGAATGATTTAAGTCTAAGGGTTTTTTAGATAGGCTCTTTTCGTAAAGATTGTTGTTTTTAAAAGAAACTATTTAAGGTTGATTGGAGCGGAAGTGCGAGACTCCTGCGGGAGCAGCGGGACAGGTGAGACCCCACAGGCGTTTACGCCGAGGAGGCTCACCGCCCGCCCCGCGGAAAGCGAGCATCTGGAGGGGAAATCAACCACAACTCACTACCTGGTAAATAGCAACAAAGTATGTGAAAACAGCCTTTAGATAAGACTCAAATCGTCCAGGATTTTTGTCCCCCCTCTTTTTCCTTCCTCTCTAAAATGCATGAAATAGCTTATACCGGTTTGCTTTTCTTCAAGAACATGGATGAATCACGGTATTTTTCCTATAAGAGAAAACAAAAAAACTCATTGGTTTGAGATGTTAAAAGGATATCGGTAATGATAGGATTTGCAATTTGAACAGAATAATAATGCCCCCTCGTTAATATGCTTTTAATGATGGATTTGTTAAAAGGGGGCATTAGTTATGAATGAGAACACACAGGAAACCAATATGAGGAATAACTCGGGAATGTTTGTTGCACGCTCTTTAGATGAGATTCGTTTTTGGTCAAGAATAATGAAGGAACACTCGTTATTTCTAAGACTAGGTTTCAGATGTGAAGATACACAGTTAATTGAGGAAGCTAATCAGTTTTATCATTTGTTTGAACGGATAGAACAGCAATCCCATTCATTAACAAATCAAGCTGATCCCGAACAGATCAGGAGATTTAACTCGGAGGTGCAGCAAGCTGCTACAGGCATATTTTTATTTAAAAGAAAAGTATTGGGATTAATACTCACGTGTAAATTGCCTGGTGCGAACAATTTCCCGCTATTAGTCGACCATACAAGCAGGGAAGCCAATTATTTTAGGAAACGATTAAAAGAATTAAATGAGGGTAAATTGAAACCTCTTGCAGATGCGATCATCAAGGAAAATGTTTTCTTTTTAAGAATAATGGCGGATCATGCAAAATTCATCGGACATCTCCTTGATCCATCGGAAAGAAAGCTAGTGGATATGGCGCGAAACTTCAGTAATGATTTTGATCAATTAGTCTTTCAAGCTGTAGACTTAGAGTCCATGAAACCGCAATCTCAAACCGCCCCTCTTTTGGATCAATTTCTAGATCAGAACCGTGTTTCCGTCGTATCACTTCGGGACTTTAAGAAAACCGCCAGGGATTTAATCGAAGAATGCAAAATCAAGAGCATTATCCATCCACTGTTAGCTGATCACGTTTTCCGTGAGGCCGAACGCTTCCTTGAAATCATCGATATGTTTGAATCCCACCTTACAGGTGAAACATACAATTAATTAGAGGTTTTTATATTATTGCTATTATGGATTAATATATTCAAATAAAAATTGGCCCTTCTGGATATCGAGTTTGTCTACAGTTTTTTTTGTTTTAAAATAGATTTATTAAAACTTGTAGTGATGAGGATTCTATCGAAACATCATTCTATTTAACGAGATCAACTTGAAATGATTACTTTAGACCAACTGGTGCCGGCGAACTATTTGGTGCGTAAAATTGAGGCTTCCATTGACGTCACTTTCATTTATGACTTGGTGAAAGATATGTATTCAAAGGTAGGACGCCCAAGTATTGATCCAGTTATTTTAGTTAAACTGACATTCATTCAATATTCCTTTTGTATTGGGAACGATTGAACACCTTAATACACATGACAGTCATATTTTGGAGCCACTTATTGAGCAAGTGTTTGAGAAAGTTGGAAAACCAGAGCAGTTGCCGCAGATGCAGCTTATCAAACACCAACGATTACAAGCTACCTATTTAACAAAGAAATCACACCTGCTTTACCCTATACACGTCCTCGAACAAAAGAAGGATCCTATCGCAAACATGACTATGTTTACGATGAACACATTGATTTTTACCTTTGCCACTTCGGCGAAACTTTAAAGTACTCAAACAACAAATAATGAGGGCTATCACGAGTACAAATCGTCAAAACAAATTTGTGCAACATGCTCATATATATATCACGGTGTACAGAAAGCAAAGACCACCAAAAAGAAGTGACACGGAATATCTGGCAAGCAAGGTATACGTTGGACAACTTTAAAGGGACTTAAAAATTGTCGATGCAAGCGATGCTTTAAAGAAGATGGCCACGAGGACATGGCAAGGTCCTAAAATGGCATAACATAGTGACTCCAAGAGCCTAAATCTATTAACCTTTGGTCAAAATGTCAAAGGGAATTTTAAAAGGGGTTCGAAATTTTTTAATTCCGAACCCCCTTTGTCTACAAACTGGCCCTTCTCGATATAGAGAAGGGCTTTGATATGTAAAAAGTTAAGATTGGGAGTTCACCAATGTTTCAAGTTTCTCTTTATCAGAAACAGAAATCCATGGTAAATCCTGATTGACTTCATTAATACCAGGTTGGATAACGCGGCTGTTTAAGAGGTCACAAATACACTCATTTATTAATTGGATATCCTGGTCTGATATTTTCCGGTTATATGTAGCGGCTCCTGTTTGTGTGGTCATCCCCCTATCAAGCCTCTTTGATTTAATGAACTCCTGATCACTTCTCTGATAGCCTCTAGACTAGTCAACGGAAATACATCAAGGTGCTTAACAATCATTCTAAAAATATCCTCTCTAGATAAATCCTGTTCAAAATGTTGTCTCAAATAATCCACCCCCATTAGTCAAAACATTCTCCAAATGAAACGTAAAATCCTCCTATTCAGAAAAACCATTTAACAAATCCCAAAACAAAAAACCCTCTCAATTAAGAGAAGGGCTTTTAACAATGGAGGAGTACCACTTAGGGGGTAGTACAATATTATAATTATCGCCAAACGAATACATTTATATTCACCACTTCCTCAATTTGGTGAAAACGGCCTTACGTGACATTGAAAATTGACGCCTTAGTCGTTCCCACTCTGCCTTTGCATTACTTTTTTCTTTGTTCCATGACCATTCTTAACTCCTTCTATAATAAGATCCTATTATAACGGCCCTTTAATGTTTTTTGAATGGAAAATAGCGTTCATTTTCCATTGATCGGAGTGCCGCCATTGCATCATATTAAGGGGTTTAATTGATTAAACGGATGGATGGTCCTATCTTTGGTATTAAGGATGCCTCTTACACTATTTAATTTTCACCATGTTTCTGATATGCTTTTATCAATTGAAAAAAGAAAGGTGTAGTTACAATGTTAAAGGAATTCAGAGAATTTATTACCAAAGGAAACGTTCTCGATCTTGCGATAGCTGTAGTAATGGGTGCTGCTTTTGGAAAGATCGTTTCATCACTAGTAAATAATATTATCACACCGCTAATAGGAATTTTATTAGGTGGGGTCAATTTTGCTTCGTTATCTATCACAGTTGGAAAAGCAGATGTTCAATACGGTCAATTTGTCCAAGCTGTGATTGATTTCTTGATCATTTCATTCGCGATTTTCATGTTTATGAAGGTAGCGAATTCTCTTATTAGAAAAAAACAAGCGAACGAGGAAGAGGTATTGGAAGCGGTACCTGCATCCGAGCAATATTTAAAGGAAATCCGTGATCTTTTACAAAAAAATGCACGGCAGGATGAAACATCATAAGTATATAAAGAATCAGTGAAAAAGTGCAGAAGTAGTCAAAAATCAGAATAAGAAAAAGCCCCTCTCTTAATTGAGAGGGGCTTTTTAATATCATAATGAACTACGTATACGTTACTATAACAAGACAAGCGACACTTATTAAATAACCGTGTATCGGAATTCTTAAAGCAAAGTGACAGTAATGTTGGCAATCAAAAGAGGCTCTCTATCAACCCAATAGCAAGTACTGCTGTAATAATTTTTATTATATGAACAGAATTATCCCCTCCCCCTGCTTCTACATATTATTTATCGGCAATATTTATCGCGTAAAGCAAGGGTATACTTAACCGATTGTACTGTACCTTTTTCTTGATCTTCAATCATTTGTTCTAAAAGTTCTTTTGGAGGATAATAGTAATCCAATGGTTTAATGACACTTAAATCATATGGAGGTTGTTCGACTTTGAAAGCTCCTTCTCCAACCGCAAAGACTCCGCCAGCACCATGCTCTCTCTTAAAATTGATGGCATATGGAAAACACATTTCAACGTTGATTCTAGTTAGGGTAGATTTCTCAACCAGTATTTTAAAACATTCTTCTGTATCAATATTGCCTGTCCCTACTGGTACACCACATACCCTATAATCCTCGCCATCATGAATGATAATATGATCTTTAAAATGGGTTGTGAATGCATATGGTGCTAATTTTCTTACAGCTTCAACCGGATCCTCCCATGCCATCATTCCGTTGCCCACATCACAATGAGCGCTAACCCAAGGGCTGTTGACTTCATTTATAATTTGAATAACCTCATCTGTTAACTCTTCCTCATGATTTTCCACAGCTAGTTTTATCCTGTATTTCTCCAATAGTGGTATAATTTTTTTTATATCTCCTGGTGCTTTTTTCAATCTTTCCGGATCATACTCTCCTAAGCATGCATACGTACGAATCACATCCGCTCCGATTCTATGTGCTGCCTTAATGACTTCTGTTAGATGTTCCGGATCACTTCCATTTGTGTCTATTTCAGCGAAAAATCCATACTTTTGAATTTCTTTTCTTACTCTGTCTAAATATTCCGGTTCAAATGATTCTAATGTACCCCATCCTGACAACCCTGGCCATGGAACAATATTGATCATGACTCCGTCTAATCCCAATTCAGCTGTTTTTCTGATAAAACCGAAAATATCCATTCGCCCTGTAATAAATTGCAAGTGATAGCTTTCTGTTTCTAATCCAATTTTCATTTTTTCCCCACCTTCAATTAAGTATTTAATTTTTTTGTTGATTTTCTTTTTTCTTGTTTACGATTTTATCTAGCTGTTTCAAAAAGTATTTTTCGATTAATGTCCAGAAGTCATTTTAATACCTATAGCCCCTGCAATGATACACATAATGAAGAGGTTTAATCTTAAACTTCTAGGTTCATTAAAGAAAATCATTCCTGCTAAAACACTTCCAACTGAGCCGATACTGGTCCATATTGCATAGGCAGTCCCGACTGGAAGAGAAGTTAATGACAAGGATAGAAAATAAAAGCTTAAACTACCCAAAAAAAGACACGCTACAGAGGGGAGCAATTTTTTAAAGCCGTCTGCACGTTTCAGGCTAATAACACTACCAATCTCGGCAAATCCGGCAATAATAAGAAAAAACCAAGCCATTGAATCATCCCCTAACCTTGTATATCAGTTCATTTCCTTTATTGTTTAGGCTCTGCTGGATTAACTTTTATTCCAATCATCCCCAATATCATTAAAGCCATAAAAAATACTTTCAGTGGATTAATGGTCTCACCCAAAAAAAGCATCCCAATTACTACAGTTCCAACCGTTCCCAATCCAGTGAAAATGGCGTAACCAGTTCCTAAGGGTATTGAATGTAAAGCTTTTGAAAGTAAAAAGAAACTAAAGATTATAATAACTACCGTAAATATACTAGGTATAATTTTGGTGAATCCGTGTGAATATTTAAGACCAATCACCCAGACAATTTCCAAAAGTCCTGCCATTATGATATATATCCATGCCATTTTATCGCTCTCTCCTTTGGCATTGACACTTATTTTTGAACCACGAAGTTCTCCATATATCGATAAATCGCATAAGCTACCCCATTTTCATCATTATTAAGGGTTGTCGTTGTACAAACAGTTTTTATGACATCTTTTGCATTTCCCATCGCTACGCTGTATCCAACTTTCTGGAACATGGATAAATCATTGTTGCTGTCCCCGATTGCCATTGCCTTATCTAATGAGCCATTCATCAAGAAAGCCAATTTTTCAAGGGCTATTCCTTTTGAAGCTCTTTTACTGGTAATTTCAATGTTATGATCAGCAGATGAAACGACCATCAACTCATCAAACTTTTTGAATTGGTTCCAGGCTTCCTCTAATTTATTTTCATCAAAAGAACATGCTAAAATGTTATAGAATTCTTCCTCCTGTTTTAAGATATCATGATAGTTTTCAACTAAAACATATCCAAACTGGTCAAATTGCCTTTCCGCTATTTCAACTAATTCTTTCATATCTGGATTCAAATCTGCGCTTTTCAAACTTTTAATCTCGTTATGGAAATGTTCTCTTCCTTTTTTAAGAGTATAGATGGCTTTATCAGTGAACACTTCGTAATAATAATTCCGTTCATCTAACCATTGGAGAATGGATTCAACACGATCTTTAGTTATCGTAATAGAAGAAATGCACTTTGCGCTTTTTGAATGAATGGTTGCTCCATTTGTCCCGATTACAAATGGGGATATCCCGGCTTTTTCACATATTGTTTGAACGTCAAAATAAGCCCGTCCTGTTGAAATAACTACTTCAAAGCCTCTATTTTGGGCATATTGAATCGCCTTTATATTTTCTTCACTAATTTCATTCTGGTCGTTTAATAATGTTCCGTCTAAGTCTATCGCAATGAAACTCATGCTATATAGCTCCTTTTCATTCTATCTATTAAATTTTCTTTCTAGCTTTTTTTTTGCTGCTATCAAAAAAAGAGAGTACTCCCTCTTCCATCTCTTTTATGGGCTATGCTTGAATCCAATTGACTTCCTCTAATTTTGAATCATTTCTCCATTCCTCTGGAAATGGCTGCTCGCAGACAATCACATCTACTTTTTCTAGAGGACAAACTTTACAAAAGGTGTCGACACCGATTTTAGAGTAATCCGTTAACAATATGACGTGCTTTGATACCTCGACCATTTTGCGTGAAACTAATGTTTCACGTAAATGATAATTACTAACACCACTTTGAATGGAAACACCGCCAGCTGAAATGAACGCTTTATCGATATTAAATTGATTTAACATTTGTTCAGTGAGACCCCCGCATATGGATTGATGCTTTGGATCAATTTGTCCTCCCAGTAATAGAATTTGTCCTGTAAACTTATTTTGATTGAGCAATTCGGTCAACACAGACGACACAGGAAGAGAATTGGTTAAAATCGTAATGTCTTTTTTATTTTCAATACACTGGGCAAATTCAAGCATGGTTGTACCTACATCAATGGCAATCACATCTCCATTGGAAATGAGTTCCACCGCTTTTTTCCCAACCTTGATTTTCGCTTCTTGATTCACCGTTGTACGCTGTGTAAATGGAGGCTCCTCAAATTCAAAGACTGTTTTAATCGCTCCACCGTAAACCCTCTTTAACAGTCCTTTTTCCTCTAATATCATCAAATCGCGTCGAATCGTTTCCTCTGAAACATTAAATTGATCAACTAATTCTATTACTTTTACTTTTCCCATTTTGTTAAGTTCTTTTAAAATTTCATTCTTTCTTTCTTCAGGCAAAACAGACATATTTCTCCCCCTAGATCATCAATACTTTATAACATAATGCATTCTTTCTTCGGTACAAGAATTTGAACGCGTGCTCCTTGCTCAAACATTTCCCCACGGTGGTGAAGATAGTCTACATGAAAAGCGCACTCCTCTGTTTCTACTTCATATCTTAAAACATTACCTGCCATGGTAACATCTTTAATAAATCCTTTAATCCCCCAATTCCCTTGTAAGTCCAAGCTGTCTTCACCAACAGAAACTAATTGTAAAACTTCTGGACGAATGGCAACTTCATTCCCTTTTAATTCTTTGGTACGAACAAGTTTTCGGAAAACTTCCATATTACAGACATTATAATTCCCGATAAATTTGGCAACAAATGTATTGACTGGAGAAGTATAAATTTCTGAAGGAGAACCGGATTGAACAACTTGTCCTTTATTCATGACAAAAATTCGATCAGACATCGTCATTGCTTCTTCCTGATCATGTGTAACAAAAATAGTTGTGATATCTAATTCTTTCTGTATTCTCTTTAATTCTTTTTGCAAACTTTTTCTAATTTTAGCATCTAATGCGCTTAACGGCTCATCCAGAAGCAGTACTTTTGGCTCCATGACAAGCGCACGGGCAAGAGCAACCCTCTGCTGTTGTCCACCAGATAATTGATGAGGATAAGACTCTTCTTTTCCTATTAAATCAACCATATCAATCATATTTTTCACTTTTGACTTAAGATTTTTCACCTTTTTCATTTTAAGGCCGTAAGCGATATTATCAAAAACATTCATATTCGGGAAAAGCGCATAAGACTGAAACACCATACCGACTTCACGCTGACGCGGTGATAAATCAGTAATATCTTTTCCATCAATTAAGATTCTTCCTACATCAACGTCTTCAAGTCCCGCAATGGAACGTAATAATGTACTTTTTCCACACCCGCTTTGCCCAAGAAGTGTAGCAAATTCACCTTTTTTTAATGTTAAAGAAATATTATTTAAAACTAATTGATTGTCATATCCCTTAGTCACTTGTTCGATGGTTACATAGCTCATTAGTTTTCACCTTCTAAAGTAGTATTTTATGACGGTATTTTTCTTAAAAAAATGAAGGAATTCGCTTCTTATTTTGACCCGACAGGATTTCTTTTGTTTCTAAACGTAAGCTTTAATACAGTCCCCGTTAAAAGTAAAATCATTGAATAATAGGTAATAACAATTGCACTTGTTAAGTGACCACTGCTGTTTAGTTTGTCGGATAGATAAATTTGAAGGGTTTCGAATCGGCCCCCGACAAGCAAATTGGCAAAAGCAAACTCACTAAATAAAAGAGAGACAGATAATAAGGTAGACACTAAAATTCCAGATATAATATTTGGAAACACCACCGTACGAAAGGCTTGGAATTTTGTGGCACCGAGTAATTCAGCTGCATCAACAAGTTGTACAGCATTAAGCGTACGAAGGCTGTTACGAATTCCTTGATACATAAATGGTAGAATGGTTATGAAATAAGCACCAATTAAAATCCAAGGTGTTCCGGCAATTTGAATCGGTCCAGCAGAATATAGCTTGATTAATCCTACGGCTCCAACAATCGGAGGAACTCCATAAGGAAGCATGGCTGCGGCTTGGAGCAATCCTTCCCATTTACTGAAATATACCGTGATAATAAAAATTGTCGGAAGCATAATAACAACACTAAGACCTACAGACATGACAATTAAAAACAGTGTTCGTCGGAAAGCATCATAAAACCGTTCATCTTGAAACAATTCAATATACCATTTCAGCGTATAACTCTCAGGTAAAATCGTATGATCCCATTTACCAGCAATCGAGAATAAAAGTGTTCCTACAAGGGGAATTAATAAATATATAACTAGTAATCCAACAAACAATTTATGAAATGTCAATGAAGACTTCATCGTAAATCCCTCCTAACTCTACGCATCATTCGTTCATTGAACCACATCGCCCCTATCATGGTCGTTGCTAGAAGGACTCCCAATGCACTACCTAGCTGCGGCTTTAATGCAACATCACTAGCAACTAGAGAAGCAATTTGCAATGACAATATGTTATAGTTGCTGCCCACCAATGCATAGGCTGTTGCGTAGGCTCCCATCGCATTAGCAAACAAAATACTGAATGTACCTACAATACTAGGTAAAAGAACTGGAACCCCTATCCGAAGCCAAAATGAAAATGTTGACCCTCCTAATAATGAAGATGCTTCTTTCCATTGTTGCCTAATTCCTTGATAAGACGGGTAAATGAGCATAACGGCAAGTGGAATTTGAAAATAAATATAAACAAGAATGAGGCCTGTCCAGGAATATAAATTAAAATCTGCAAACAGGTCCCAACCAATCTTGGCAAATAGCAACGTAAACAACCCATTGTTTCCAAGTAAGATAATATATGAAAATGAAAGGGGAATCCCTTCAAAGTTCGAAGTCATATTGGTAACCATCAGTAGTCGGTTTTGTATTTTTTGAGAGAACTTTGTAAACGAATAGGCTGCAATGACTGCTACAATCACAGAAGTTATAGCAGAAAACAAGGAAATGACCAGGCTATTTTTAATGGCTTGTAAGTAAAATTCACTTTTGAATATGGTTAAGTATTGATCAATCGTAACTTGAATTCCATCATCTGCATAAAAACTATTTTTAATCATTGCCACTAATGGTCCTATCTCAAATCCAATCACAAACATAATAAATGGCAGTAAAAGAGCTAATAAGTAAATTTTTTGTTTTTTTATTTTTCGCAAGACTTCTCGCTCCTCTATGTTCTCTAACAATTTGGGAATTGGTCTAACTACATTCGTTAAACCAATTCCAGTCAATCTTGAATCATCATTTAATGTTTTTACAGGGTGACTTTTCCTTTCAGACCTGGAAATTGATATGAAATCATTTTATCGGACGGCTCAATATTTAATAGTTCACAAACGAGCGGTGCAAAAGCTAATTGCGGAACCACTTCACCATAAATGCCAGGCTCAACTTTTGGACTAATGATAAAGAGCGGTACATCACGTTCACCATCAGTTATGCCGCCATGGTTGCCATATTCACTCATGCCATGATCCGATGTAATTAATATGTGGTAACCTTCTTTGATCCAAATTGGCAATAGTTGTGCCAACAAGCTTCCCATTTTTAGGATTTGCTCACGATATTCTTTTGATTCCGAGCCAAAAATTTCTCCTTTTACATCTACACCGAGCGGATGAATATATAAAAAGTGAGGGTCATACTTTCTGCGTAAAGCTTCTGCATCCATTAACACATGGCTATCTGGATAGTCATCGTCCCAATAAAATTTTCCGTATTGAATTGGATTGGATTCATCTTCTTGCTCACGGTCTTCAATAAAATGGAATGGCGCACGATTATAAAGTTCACTTACCCAGTAATAGGACACTGTTCCGTTTCTTAACCCGTTTTCTTTCGTAAGATGAAAGAGACTTTTCTCAGTAGATAAACGAACGGCTTGATTGGACGTAATCCCATTCATTGAAGCCGGCGTACCTGTTAACAACACTTCATATAATGGACGGGAAAGACTTGGAAGCTCCGACTTAACTTTGTAAAGTGACGCTTGATTCGTTTCGACTAAATGCTGAATAAATCCCAGCGCTTCGCATGCTTTATCGTATCTCATACCATCAACAACAATTGCTATTACTTTATTTGACATGGACTAACACCTCTTCTTGCCAAATCTGAGGTAAATTTTTAGCCGTTTCTTCCCAAGCTTTGTAATCTTCAATTGGTTTTGCATTTTTGTACTGTTCTTCTGGAACCATTTTTTCAGCTACTTCTTTCGGAAGTTCTACATCGCGAATTGGACGGGCAAACCCTTTAGCTAAATTAATTTGTCCTTCATCGCTTAAGATATATTCTCTAGTTGCCATCGCCGCATGCGGATGCTTTGCAAATTTGTTAATAATGGTTGCGTAGCCGCTTACGACTGAACCTTCACTTGGAATGGTCACTTCAAATTGATCGCGGTTAATTTGGTCAGCGTAACCAAGAGCATTGAAATCCCAAACAAGTGCAACTTCCACTTCCCCTTTTTCGATGTTAGCCGGCTTGGCATCAGTCAAGCTAAGGCGGCCTTGCTTGGCAAGCTTAGCAAAATAGTCAATTCCTGGTTGGAGATTTGTTTCATCACCACCGTTAGCGATAGCGGCAGCAAGTACGGCCATTTGATTCTGTGTACCACGCTGAACATCTCCAACTGTTACTTTATAATCCCCTTTTAATATGTCATCCCAAGATTTAGGCGGGTTATCTACTAATTCTTTATTAGTAAAGAATGCAATCGTTCCTTGGTAGCCAACAACCCAATCTCCATTGTCATCTTTTGCCCACTCAGGTACCTCGTCCCAATAGGAAGTTTTATATGGCATCGTTAATTCTTTTTGTTCCGCGATTGGCCCAAAGGACATCCCTACATCGCCGATATCGGCTGTTGCATTCTCTCCTTCAGATTCCATTTTGGCAATCTCTTCGGCACTGGACAAATCTGTATCATTGTGTTCCAATGTATATTTTTTCATCACTTCATTCCAAGTTTCGCCCCAGTTAGCCCATGAATCAGGCATACCGACACTATTAATGGTCCCCTCTTCTTTTGCCTTTGTTTCAATTTCTTTCAAGGTTAACGAACTTGGATCCTTAACCACTGGAGCAGCCTCCTCATTAGTAGCTCCACAAGCAGCTAATCCCAGTACACTCACCCCTAACATCAAAGCTTGAATAGACTTGTAACAATTCTTCTTGAATGTGCGATTCATAAAAAGTGCCTCCATTTAGTGTGGGATCTTTAATGTTTATTACTGTTTATTACGGTTTAATCATAATCAGTAAACATTAATTCCACATAAACCAAATGTTAAGATTTTGTAAATCAGCTCTAATTTCTCCTACTCATCAGCTTTTATCTTCATAAGCATTAACAACAATCCGCAAACAAGACCAAGTAAAAGCAAGTCTATAAAAGAGAATGTGAAAAACTTTTATTTAAAACATATCACCCTTTTCCCCTTCTTTTTAGCTCGCCGTTAACAAAAATCCATATTAGCTAAATAAATTTTCATGAAAAAAAACTCTCTTGATACAAGAGAGTTTTACATAGAACTTATTAAACAGATAGAATTATCAATGTGGCTATATAATAATTGTTCTGGGCGGAGTTTTTATGCCTCATCCATTCCCCAATTATAGCGCACACTACTAAACTGACAATAACAATATAAAAGTCTTTAATCTTCAAAGCCATGTCGAGACTATGAATTATAACAGCCACAACAATTACAACCATCACCGTTTATTTCATATGATCTGGAATTCTTCTTTCAAAAGCCCAATTACTGTTCCGAGCACTATACCTAGTGCATTAGCTGAAGAAGCCCTTTTTTACCTTTTCTTGTAGAAATCCCATTAAACTTTCGTACAATAATTCGTCAATTCCACTATCCTTAGCGCTTTTCTTTTTCCACTTATTTAACTAAGGGAAGCTTCCTCCGCACAATGAAAAGCTCCTTCCCCCCTGCCTCGACTACACCAGTTCATTCAATGAAGACTGGGCTAAATCACCAGCGGCTTTCACACGAATACGGGTTGCATTCCCAGGCATATATGCTAAAGGTACATCTTCTATGTCGACAATAACAAGCGTTTGAGGATCGGCTCCAGCACTGATCGCTTCTGACATCGCTATTTCCTTGGCCTGTTCCAATGCCGCTTCCCTTCCTATTTCCGCTAGTGCATATACTTTTTCAATCTGCCCGCTAACCTGGGAGATAGCCGACCCAATGGCATTTGCTACACATGAATGTAATGGGCGTATGACTTCAGATGCACCTTTTAATTCCTCAGGTAAGAGGATGCTTCCGCCCCCCACGAGAATGACAGGCACTGGTGCAGCACTTGTTTTCATCTTATCGATAGCTTCTTCGACCAGATTGACCATATTTAAATAGACCGATCAAATCCCCTAAAGGATGCACTTACATTGTTTCATAGTTTTTTATTTCAAATTCATTTAAAGGCCGATTAATCGACTTACTCAATTTTTTAGTAAGCTCTTGGTAATCCTTAGTATCATTTGGATCTATACCTTCTCTGACGTTTAGTATCTCGTATCGGTCATACTGTTCTGGAATAAGTTTTCCGTCTACATGGATATAAAGCCTATATTTGATCCTCAGATTCATATTACCATCTCCTTTACTATCAGTTCGATATAGGGAGCTATTTTCCTGCAAGAAAAAATGCCTATATGTGATGCTCCACTATTATTCATTTTATGACCTGAATGTTCTTATTATCTCAAAACCTCTTATTTTATATGTATTACATTTAAGGAGCACATATACCCGTAGAATCATAAGGAGGAATTGTTATATAAATTATAGAACAGCATATTAATGAATATACTGCATTGAATAAACCTGAATACTTTGTTCTTACTGCATAAATAGTCCAATCCGAAAAAACTAGTGTATATGGAGGTTTTTTAATGAATCACCCCGAGCCAGTATTAGAAATGTATAACTATCACGCATGGGCAAATGGAGTCATCATCGATCGGTTAAATGAACTTCCAGAACACGTTTACCATAAGGAAATTCAGAGTGGTTTTTCGTCGGTATCAAAAGTGTTGTCTCACATTTATCTCACAGATTACGCGTGGTTTGATATTATCTCTGGTATAAGTATGGATGAAGCAATGGCATCTTCTAGTGAATTAAAAGAAGAGGTCGAAAAGAAAAGTATTGAGGAAATGAAAAAAACATTTATGGACTTGTACGAAAGAAACAAAGCACTTCTGAGTACAGTGGATATGGAAAAGGTAATGGTTGTGGATAACCCATATGCTGGGTCGCTTGAAACTACCATTTCCGAATCGGTATTACACGTTGTCACTCACGGATCATATCATCGTGGCAATATAGCTACCATGTTACGGCAAATGGGGCACACTTCCGTTATGCAAGATTTTGGCCTTTACCTTTATACAAAATAGAACACCAAACTATATACCATTTCCTGAATAGGGGGATGTATCGATGGATGAACTAGTTGGCTCTTGTGTTCGCTGTGCACATGATGTGTATTGTACGGCTGGTTTTCTGAACGGTATTCTTTTAGATAACAAGAATATCTTATGTTTTAATTGTAAGGATATTTTAAATGCGATGATCAAAGAAGAAAGTTTGGATGAGGAAAATCAAAACTAGATGTTTAAATAGGTCATGCCAAATTAATGGCATGACCTATTTTGCCCGATGAACAGTCAGATTGACCTTGTTGGTTTCACACATGAACGTTGAGAGGTGCACAGGCTGGTCGTTTGCATCGAAAGCAATCTTCACTATTCTAAATAAATTTGCGCCAATATCGCATTCTAAATATTTAGCATGGATTTTTGTAGCACCAATCACGTCTATAATTTTATCGTTACTGACTATTTCGGTATGGTAATCTTCCAATAGGATCTTATAAGTTGATTCATCCCTTGCAATCTTCTTTTCCAAATCCGGAAAACGAAGTAACGAATAATGAGCGGTATCGTAGAAAAGCGGACGCTCATCTACATACATGAGTCGCTCTAGTTCGAGAACGGGGCTTCCTTCTTCAATGAGGAGATGACCTGCAACATCTTTTGGTGCGGCTATGACCTCACTTCTTAAAATCCGGGAATTCGGTATCTTCCCAAGCTGATGACTAAACTCTGAGAATCCACTTATGGATAACAACTCATTATGAAACTTATTAGATGCAACAAAGGTACCCCTGCGCGGAATACGTGTCAATGTTCCTTCCTTCACCAATTCCTCGATTGCTTTTCGAATGGTGATCCGGCTAACGTTATAAGTTTCACAAAGCTCTGCTTCGGTTGGGATTTGTTCATCTGGTTTGTATTTACCGTTCTGAATATCATTCTTCAACATTTGCCTTATTTGCATATATAGTGGCTGGGGGGTTGAAGGATTTAAATTCATATTAGATTCATCCTTATCCGTCAAAATTTATTATTTACTACCTATTATACATGATTTACAGTCCCAGTCACCACGCACCGAAATAGCTAATGGTTTTCGCAGCAGACTCTGTGCCCAATTCTAAGCAATTTTCGATAGATTGGCCTTTCAATAATCCATAAATAAAACCGGAAATGAAGGAATCCCCCGCACCCATTGTATCCACCACATTCGCTTCAACGACACCGCATTGATAAAATTGAATGCCGTCATAGGCAAGTGAACCATTTTCACCTAAAGTGGCGACCGCAATTTTAGATCCTTGATTTTTTACATCCTTTAAAAATTGGCGGATAAAAGCATCATCCTTCGTATAAGAGAAAAAAGGATAATCAACAAACTGCGGTAAAGTCTTCACTAGATCGTGATCTAGCTGATCTGAGAAATCAAAAGACGTGAGCATTCCATTTTCTTTAAATAAGGAATAGTACTTATCCGCATGTCCCCAAATCCCTGAATGTATGAGCTGGTATGTTTGAATGTAATGGAGTTCTTCCGTCGTTAAGCGGAAATGTTTCATGACACCTTCATCGTATTCTCCAAACCTGCGGTCATTTCCTACCATTTCAACAAAAGTAACAGCTGTTTTTCCTTCTTTCCGCGAAAGATGAGAAATATCAACACCTTTTTCCTGTATCGCCTTCACCATTTTTTCACTGTATTGATCGGATCCCACCCAGCCGATATAAGCAGAGTCAGCACCTAACCCTCTTAAATAGACAGCCACATTTAAAGGATTACCCCCAGGATAGACCTCCCCGCTCTTTTGATAAACATCCATACAGTTATCTCCGACTGTAACCGTTCTCATCATTTTCCCCCGCTTTCTTGAAACTTAAGAGCACTACTAAGTAGTGCTCCACTTATCTTAATATTCCATTTGGCGATAGTATCTTCTAAGTGTTAATGGATGATTTCTTTCACGCTCAAGGTATACGCTGATTCGACTTAATACTGACCAGTTGATGCTAACTGAAAAGTGCTTTCTGAATTCTTCGCTGATGCCTTCCATTTCAAAGCTTTTGGTATCAATAACCGTTATATTTTTGGAGATTTTTTCTACAAATCTCTCTACACGGTCCATCAGCGGTCTAGTTTCATCTTCCCCTTTTAATAAAATAACACTTGTATCTTCAACAACAAGTTCAAGCGTACCATGGAAAAACTCAGCAGCGTGGATGGATTTCGCTTGAATCCATTGCATTTCCTCTAAAATGCACATGGCATATGAATAAGTGTTTCCCCATAGGTTACCAGAACCGACCATCATGTGGTAATCCGTGTCTTTATGTGTAATGGCAAACTCCTCTGCTTTTTTGTCAAAAGATTTAACGGCATCTAGAATTGCACGCGGAAGTAGAGAAACCTCCTTCGTGAATTGTTCATATTGCGGGAATTCATTGTTGTTATGCATGAAACGGAAGACGACCATGTACAAAAGCATAAAGAAAGTATCAAAAGAGTGCGTTTCAGAACCAGTCGTTATACAGTAATCCGCAATTTGTGTTAACGGAGTATTTGGCTCTGCAACTAAAGCGATTGTAGTGGCGCCTTTTTCTTTACAATATTCAGCCGCTGCAACTGTTTCTTGAGTAGTCCCGGATACAGATGTAAAAATGCAGACTGAATCTTTGCTGAAATGCTTATGATTCATCACCATGAACTCAGCAGCAATTTCTGCATGGACATCAATGGTAGAATTTGATTTTAAAATGTATTCATATGGATACATCATGGCTATGGTGCCACCAGCACCGATAAGGAAAATATTCCTGTAGCCCCTTTTTGTGATTCCATCTACGATTTCTTCAATCTGGCCTCTAAAAGCAAGGCCCTCTTTTTCTACAAGATTTAGAAATAACTCCTCATCAAACTTTAGCATTAACAGCTTCCTCCCTTATCCCTGTTTATTTGTTATGCCTTGTATTATATCTAAACATAATAATTTGCACAATTGTTTTATTTTAAAATTTTTTTGGTTTATCAAAAGAAGGCCTAACTTCCCTTATCATTCTGCTAAGCCACGATATCGCTGTCGTTATTTTTCTTTGATCCATATTTCCTTTCCCAATAATAGTATACCGGCAGACCTGTTACGATAACGATCAGCGCTGCAATCACTCCTTGAATAGGCGCCCAAGTAAATGTTCCCCAGGCCAGCCATGATGCTCCAAGAATAGCTAAAACCGTCGTTAACCTCCACATTGGCATACGATAGATTGGATTATAATCATCCCTTTTACGGCATTTATAAACAGCGGCAAAGTCCAGGATGTTAATTACCAATTGAATCAGTGTGAAATAGCCAAGTAACACAGTTAAATTACTGAAGCACACAAGTATACATGCATACGTAACCTGAACGATGATAGAGAAACTTGGAGTTTCATATTTAGGATGAACTCTTGCAAAACGTTGAAAGAATAGTCCGTCCTTTGCCATTGCGTACTCAAGGCGGGGCTGAAACATTATGCAAGAGCTCAGCGAACCCAAGATAACAATAATCGCCGTAATGGCCACGAATGATGATGCAATATCCGATAATCCCGGAATATATTTTACAGCTTCGGAAACAGCCGCATTGGAGTTGATTAATTCATCAAATGGCATCAAGCCGATGACACAAATGGCTAGCAGCGTATATAAAGCCAACACGATGAATACCGAACTAATAAGAGCTCGTGGAAGTATTTTCCCTGGATTTTTGAACTCCCCAGCCATGAAACAAATCGCAGCCATTCCCGTATATGCCCATGTGGTTGCGGATACACCACCTATTAAACTTGACTTTTGGGCACCTGGTCCTGGTGTATAAGCAAAGTTATCAGGGTTCATGTACATAATTCCCAAGACAATGACAATCAGGAAAGGAATGATCTTGATAGCCGTGATAATGACTTGGAAAAGACCTCCTTCTTTCACACTTCGATAATGAATCGATGTGATGAGCAGGATGATCGCAATACCCAATAATTTCCCGGCGACCCCAGAGAAAAATGGGAAAAAGGTTGCTAAATAAGAAACGATCGCTAAAGCCATAATCGATATGGATGGAGGATCCAACGCCCAGAAAGTGGCCCATCCATATAAAAATGCCAGAGGCCTCCACCCAGCTTTATTTAAATAAACGTAACCGCTTCCATTTTGGGGGTATGCTGTCGATAACTCCGCCAGCACCATTACTTGCGGAATGGCAATCACCCCGCCTATTATCCAGGCTAGAATGGAAATGGAAGGAGTACCCGCAGCCTTTGCAACATCACCGGATGAGACAAAAATACCCGACCCTATTGTAGTTCCAACAGCAATAGCCAGAGCAGACCAAAAACCCAGTTTTCGTGTAAGTGTGCCATTACTCATAAAGAGTTCCTCCAAATTAGATGATTAAATTCCCAATTCCCTAACTTTTTCAATTGATTTCTTGATTGCATCTCTTGGATTTTGATAATAATTTGAACCCATAATCTCTAAAGTACAACTTCCTTTGTAACGATGGCTTTGAAGGCTTATTAAATATTCCCTCCAATTTAAAACCCCATCATCCAGTGCCAAATGTGCATCTGATTGACCATCTCCGTCCATTAGGTGAAAATGGCCTAATTCGGGAAGGAATGAATAGTACTCATCAGGTGTTTCACCTGCCAGATGCATGGAAACCGTATCTATCATTCCTTTTAATGAAGTAGATTGGATTTCCTCTAACATTTTCTTTAGCCCTTTTGAGTCGATTACAAGATTGGATTCGTACTTTGTCAATGGCTCTAAAACAAGAATCAAACCTTCCATCTCAGCTACTTTGGTTAATTGAAAGATTGAGTCACTGGCATATTTCCATGATTCCTCTTGTGAGACAGAAAAGTCCCCTATTCCAGAAGTGATAAGCATCATGTTTGTGTCTAACTCCAGCGCGGCATAAAGATTTTCCATAAAATACTCCATGCTTTTTTTTCGCCAATGAGCATCCGAGGATGCAATGTTATAAGGATAGATACATTGTTCTGGAGTATAGCAAATGATTTTCATATTTCTAGACTTAATTTCCCTTCTCAAACTCCTTATATTTCCTAATATATTTCGATAAACATACAAATGTGGCTCCCCACCCCATAACTCAATGCTATTAATCCCAAGGTTGTCCATGCAATCCAAAAAATAATGAAAAGGGAAATGCCTAAAAGTTATATTCATCCCTGCAATATTCAATTATTTCACCCCCTCATAATGACTTTTTATTTGTTATGCTTTGTATTATAATTAACCAATACATTGATTGCAATAATTATTTTGAATATTTAAAAAATAATTATTCGCAAAATACGGAAAAGTCGTGATTTTATTATTCAACATTAATTAACTATTTTTTAATGAATACGAATGGTAGAATGTTAAAGTATTTATACCTAGTACACAAATTTCTCTGGTACATTGTAAGTAATATATGAGTGATTATTGTTTGAAATATGATATACCTGTAGAATGGATGTTAACCTGGGGGATTTCCAAGAGATAATGTATCCTGAAATATTGTCAAGTGAGTGGTTAATAAAGAATAAACACCTCAAAAAAGCCGTAATTGAGGTGAATCTCCTTACATGCTGTATTTTATCGGAAAATATAGGTGGGTTTACACTAATACTTCGTGAGACGAATTAGTTTCTAAAACTTTTAAAAATAGCAGGCAGTACAATTTGTACTATCCTAGCGGAAAGGACGTGCCATAATAATGAATCACGACAAAACAGCCATCACTAAAATCCGTACAGGTCCCATGTTTGCGGTGATGCTGGCTGGTGCTCTAGTTGCTTTCTTAAATCAGACTTTAATCAATATCGCATTGCCTCAATTAATGACTCATTTTGACATATCAGCTGCAACAGCGAATTGGCTTACTACTATCTTCTTATTGGTCAATGGGATTGTCATCCCGATTACCGCTTTTTTAATGGAACGATTTAATACAAGACAATTATATCTAGCTTCGATGGGACTCTTCGCCTTAGGAACTTTTTTATGCGGAATTGCCCCCAGCTTCTCCGTCTTATTGATCGGACGTGTGGTTCAAGCAGCAGGTGCGGGGATTTTGTTCCCGTTGATCACAAATGTGATTTTCACTTTATTTCCGCCTAACAGACGCGGTTTCGCAATGGGCATATTTGGTATCGCGATGAATTTTGCCCCAGCTGTAGGACCTACACTATCAGGATGGATTATCCAAAACTATTCTTGGCGGGTTCTGTTTTTTATCATTTTCCCATTTGCCCTGCTTGACTTCATATTTGCCATTTTCATCATTAAAAAGGTAGGGAAAACCAGCCGGCCTAAACTAGATAAACTGGGTGTAATTCTATCCACTATCGGATTTGGCGGGGTTCTATATGGATTTGCTACTGGCGGTACCAAGGGCTGGGGCAGTCCCGAAGTACTGACGATGTTCCTTGTTGGAGGAATCAGTTTAGTTTTATTTGTCTGGAGGCAATTTACTGTCTCTCATCCTATTTTGGAATTTAGAATTTTTCGGTATCGGATGTTCACTTTAACGACAATCATCAACATCATCGCAACCATGGGTATGTTCTCTGGAATGATCATCATGCCAATCTATATGCAGAATATCCGTGGGTTCACTCCGATGGAATCCGGTCTCATGCTATTGCCTGGCGGGATTTTAATGGGGATCATGTCTCCTATCACAGGTAAGCTGTTTGATCGATTTGGTGCAAGATGGCTTGCGGTGAGCGGACTTGCCATCACTATCATTACAACCTATCTTTTAACGCGGCTTCAAACAGATACGTCCTATTCTTATGTGGTGTGGGTATATACCATTAGAATGTTCGGAATGTCGATACTGATGATGCCTATCTTCACAGCCGGATTAAACGAATTGGCACTTAGCCTAAATAAATATGGCACAGCAATGGTCAATACATTGAGAATGGTGGCAGGTGCTGTTGGCATGGCATTCTTCGTGTCCATCATGACAAACCAAGGAACGAAACATGTTCAGGAAATCTTATCTCAAAGGAACATATCACCGGAAAATACATCACAAATGGCGATGGCCATTAAACAAGGCAGCGTAATGGGAGTGGATGATGCATTCATGATAGCAACAGGTTTGACCATAGTTGCATTCATACTTGCCTTTTATATACGGCAAACTTCACCACAAGAAGATACCATTACAAATCGCCTATCAAAAAAAACATCTTGAATTAACAAGGCTAAATCCAACCTATTTTCCAAGGTATAAAAAATTCTTATATTATTAAACTGACTTGCCCCATGAAAACAAGGCAAAAAAAAAGAGACTCTTTTAGTGTCTCTTTTTTTTTTGCCCTAATTACATCATGGCCTCAACGTGAACGCCTTTATTTTGATTAGCGTACCCCATGTGAATTAAAAATACTAATGGAACAGGCGGGTAAAAAGGCTGGAGGAAAAATTGTTAAGGTAAAGATAAAGTAAGAAGAAAGCTAAGGAGTAACATTCTGACTTTTATTACGAGCGTAGAATATTTGCTCAGAAAATTGTTCCTTCTACCCGAAGGCGCTACTGTAAGTTTTAGAGGTTGCATCAAGCAACCGTCATGCAGGCTCGATGCCTGCTCTAAATCGAGAAAAAAGGATGTTTTTTTCTCCATGCATGAACGCACCAGCTGACGATCCAGCCGGTGTGCCTCCAGGTAATTCAACTCTTTCTTGTGTTCCATTGCAAAAAATCCACTTTACATCACAAAATTATTGAATGTATTGATTCTTTTCTTTCTTGACAAAAGAGATTTCTGCTGAAATTGCGTAGGTGTGATTCCTTCGTATTTTTTGAACACCCTAGCAAAATAATTGGAATCGGTAAATCCGCATTTCTCGCTTATTTCCATTACAGTTTCCCTACTGTAGCTAAGATGCTGTTTCGCTTTTTCCAGCCGACGGGACGTTATATAGTGAGTGATAGTGCAGCCCGTCTCTTGTTTAAACAGTCTGCTGAGGTACTGACCGTTAAGGTAAACTAATCTAGATAATGTGTCTAAGTTTAAATCTAAATGAAGATGGTTTTCTATATATTCTATAAGGGTTACAACATCGTCATGCGTGCAGGATGCTTTTAAAGAGGGTGGAGCCGGGCTTTTTACCACCGGTATATATTTAATTAATGTTTGTCTGATCTCATTCTGATGAGCTGGTTTTAATAAATAATCATCTGCTTCCAATTTACTCGTTCGGTTGGCTAAGTCACACTCATCATACGCTGTAAGGAAAATGATGCGACAGTCTGGAACATCGTTTTTGATTATTTCTGCTGCTGCCAAGCCATCCATAATAGGCATTTTAATATCCATTAGAACGATATCCATGCGATTTTGCTTCGCCAGGTCTACAGCATCCGCTCCATTTTTAGCTTCAAATAAGTGGCTTATTGCGAGGTTTTCTCTATTAATCATCATCGTTAATACTTCCCGTTCTAATGGTTCATCATCCACTATCATCACATTCAATACAAAACTCCTCCTGAATTTGGAAGGACGAGCCGCACCGTTGTACCAACTTCTGGTTGACTTTCAATGGCAGTAATCCCGTACTCTTCTCCAAAATAATATTGAATTCGTTTTTGTACGTTATTCATCCCAATTCCTGTGGTATGACTGTTTTTTCCCACTCCTGAATGCGAAAAAATAGAGGCTACTTTTTCTTCCGTCATCCCCACTCCTGTATCAGAAATTTCTAACACTACGTGGTTATCTACTAAAAATCCGTGAATATTAATAACCACTCTACTATCCTGTGGCTCAAATCCATGGATGATAGCGTTTTCAATTATAGGCTGGATAGAAAGAATGGGCATTTTTATGGCTTCTGTATCAAAGTCTATTATCTCTTCGTAATGAATTTGATTACGGAAACGAGATTGTTGAATATTCAAGTAATTTCTTGTGTAATCCAGTTCTTCCCTTAATGAAACAAGCTGGTCTATATTTCGCAGGCTGTATCTCATGATTTTAGCTAGCGAGTACGTCACATTTTGTGTCTGTTCCGCATTCTCTAAATAGGCAAGTCGTGAAATGGTGTTCAAAGTGTTAAATAAAAAGTGCGGATTAATCTGTGATTGCAATACCTTTAATTGTGTTTCCTGAAGGAGTTTCTCCAGTCTGGAACGAACTTTTATCTCTTCCATTAGTTTTTGATTCTTCTCATTTAGCTCTTCTTGTACAAGGTTATTAGCGCCCAATTTGACGATATAATTGGCAACAAGCTGCAGCATTTCTGTTGATGCTTCGATCTTTTTTTGACTTGTAAATTCAATCTTCTCAAAATAAAGTTGGAGGAGTTCTTGATCAATTGGCAAGTGTTTTGTTTTCTCTCGAATCTTGTCCAACTGCTTTTCATCTTGATCTTCTAGTAACACCTGGCCACACAGAACAGATCCAAGGTGTTTATCGTTAAGAACAATAGGAGCAGCTATATCAACTAGACCAGAATGGCAATAATGGATGCTTGGCTTTGCTTGTTTAGCCGCAATCTGTCCCACCTTTTTATCAGACCATACACAGCATCGCATTCCTTCCTGTGAGGAACGCATATGTTTGCAAAAATTTGTGAAATTAGTTGGACTGGTGACAGGCACTCCTTGATCATCGGCAATGATGACTCCCAAACCAGTCACATCGGAAAATCGCTCCTGGATTTCCTGAAGAGTCTCAACATTCACAATGCTCCGTAATGTAAATGCATTCACCATGTACCTCCTTATCAATTTACTTTATATTGTGAAATTTACACTTTTTGTAACATTTATACCTATCATTATAGCTTATTCCTCTCTAGCTAAAAAGTATATTGTCTCCTTCGATAAAGTGATGGTAAATGCACATAACGGGCCAATACAACGAAAGAGCTAATCCAATCATGGAATTAGCTTCACCACCCGTTCCTTAAGCTTCTACAGAAATAGATGCCTTTTTACATTCTATTTCCATATACAAGGATATTATTTCAACTTTATCACCGGATTTTGTGTAAATCTTCATTTTTTGCAATCTCTTTATTTTGTCTTTCATTTCAAACATACTAACCAATTTAACTTTCATCAAACAGATGATATCCTTGGAACCAAACAGATTGAATCGTTGGCTCCAAGGATATTATTAACTGGATGGCAGGAAGACCTCCAATGAATACCATACGGACCCTATCTGATGAGACTAGAAGTTAATTCTATATCATTCAGCACATTAACAGCCGCTTGGGCTACTCGTATATCCTCCTCGACCGAGCCGCCGCTTACGCCAATTGCCCCAATAATTCGGCCTTTTTTGTGTAAAGGAATGCCTCCGCCGAACACGACAACCCGTCCATTATTGGTTGTATTAATACCGTAAAGTTCTTTTCCCATTCCTGCTGCCTGAGCTAAGTCTGCTGTGGGCATTTTCATTGCTACTGAGGTCCAGGCTTTGTTTTGGGCAATATCCACACTGACCAATAAAGCATCATCCATTCGATGGCAGGCTATGAAGTTCCCTCCTTCATCCACAATGCTAATGACCATAGGGACTTCGATTTCGTTTGCTACCTTTTCAGCACCCTCAATTAGTTTTTTTGCTAATTCTAAATTAATCTGCTCCATATTTTTCATCCTTTCCTATTAAAAAGATTAAGGGTAAGCCTTTGATTAGACGAGCCGCGTTCTTTCCTAATCTGCGCCCGTTTTGAAGGCTGTCCTGTAAATAGGGTTCTTCTGGTTTCAATTTTTCGTGATGTAAACATAAATCGCCATTTTGTTCAATGCCTATACCAACTTGCAAAGGGGATATAGATGCTGCTTCCCACCCTAGTTCTATAAAACTACTTGCTTTGTTCCCCTCTTGAAGTAAGAATGGAACCCCTTCTTCTTCCAAGCCCGCACACACTTCTTGAATTTGTCTAGGGGAAAGTGCGCTGTTATATAAAATTGTAATGTATACGTCTCGTTTATTCATTTGAATACCTCATGCCTGATAGAGGATAAGACCAAACCGGTTGCCACCGCATTTCTTGGGCCTTCTGTACCGCGAATATTGGCAAAACCGGCAACGATACCATACTTACCTAGTTCTTCTGTCAACATTTGTGGAATTTCAAAGTCAAGTGCCGATCCCCCCACCATGACAACAAAGGACAAGTGTTTTAAATTGCCTGTTGGGATTACTCGCTTAAGCGCACGCAGAGCATTCGTTAAAAATACTCTTCGCTTGGCGCTGCGGCGTATTTCCCTGACCTTTTCCATGGATACCTTGGTTGATAATGGCGTGAGATCTTTTTCTTCCCGAATGACTACTTTTCCGAAGGTATACGGAGGAAAAGGCTCTTCAGAAAATAACATTGTTCCATCTTCTAGTTGCATATGGAACAAGCTCAGCACTTTTCCTAAAGGGAATTTTTTTATTTTTTCAGCTAGTTCCTTGTCTCTCAATGCGAGTTCAGAATTAATCAGCATCGTTACCATGTCTCCTGCACCAGCCAAGTGGCTTGAGATGATGTTGCCGGATTCATTCATCATGGCAGCATCGGTTGAGCCACCGCCCATATCGAGAATGACAATTGGTTTTCTCGTGCCGGGAGTCGTTAAGGCCCCGCGGATGGCCATTTCCGCTTCAACTCCTCCCACTTCAACCTCGATGCCCATTTCTTTTTCCAATAAAGAAGCCACTTTTTGGACCGGCACTTTATCTGTTTTGACCATGGAGGCTAATGCGACGCCACTTTCCATGGAAAGCTCACCCGCCATGGAACCGCTAATGGAGGTCGGGATTACCGCATCAACCGCTAGAAGATCTGAGATGGTAATTTCAAGGGGTGATTGTCCGGTGAGTTGAGCTAAATCATGACGGAGCCCGTTAAACATCCCTCCGACATTAGTTCCTGTTTCTCCCTTGACGTCTATCAGCGTTTCCAGTTTTTCATACTTTTTCATAATGGATTCTGCCCCATCGTTAATGGATACTTCTAGCTGCCGGTTGTTTGTCCCAATTAACATGAATCGTCCCGCTTCTATTTTCCGTTCAACGACTTCCCCCTGCGGTGTCCGGATTACTACGGCAGAACGGTTGCCAACTAATGCTTTAGCGACTAAAGCAATTTGTAACGTCTGGTCCGGATCCAACTGAAAGACAGTAGAGAGCCCGTATGGATTACTTAATGTTCGAATGACATGACCTGGTAAAGCAACTTCAATCGCGGCCAACTTTAAAAGAGGAACTTTATCAATCAACGCAACCTCATCGACGATAGGAATTTTTTTGTACAGTCGATTGTGTATTAACACCCCATCATCCTTTTGTACAATTGCCCCGGTAACAGAAATTCCTACGCTTTTTGCCTGATTTAGGCGGTGAGCCACCCATTCATAATCAAATAAATTAGGAATCACGGCGATATAATCCTGCTCTTTTTCTTCGACGTTCAACAATTGATCGATTAAAACCGTTGTCCCAACACCTAAACCGGCTCCGCCTGGGGTATCCGGATTATGGCCAATCATGGACGATTCCGTGATAATCGTTTCGCTAATAAGATCCATGGCCAAATCGCCAATGACTGGCACAGCATCATTCAATCTGATAAGATCAATATCCTTCAACTCAATATCTGCTTTTTTGACCGCTTCCTGCAAAGCAAGACGGATGCCCTTCACGTTATCAGTCGTTCCTTTAATACCCGTAGTTTTGACTAAATGTTGGGAAAGAAAATATGCATGGTCCTCCTCCACACACGCGATTGCCACTTCAGTGGATGAATTGCCGATATCTACACCGGCTAAAATTTTTTTGACCACACCTTTAGTCCTCATTCTTCTTTAATCTTCCGCGTCTTTCGTACACATTTGCCGCTTCACGGATTAATTCTGCGTTTTCTGTCGCTTCGTATTCTTCTTCTAATTCATCGGCAATCGCTAAAAGCTCTTCTTTCGTAGAACGGTTCGGGCGCAAAGCATTATAGATTTCTAGTATACGGGCATCAGATATTTTGATCATTTCAGCTGCTCGGCGAAAATTTTTCGCGAGTTGTGTTCTTCCTAAACTGTCACTAATGTTTGCATGCATTTCAAGCGTTTTGGGGCTGATACGTAAATCAGCTCCTGTTATCTCTCCTTTTAAAGCAGCATCCAATGTTAAATCGTTGTAAGCCTGTTCTCTAGGTGTAAACAATAAATCCGGCCTTTTTGAACCTAGTGGATAGTCTTCTTTTGTTAGAAATTCTGTTTTTTCTTTCATTGTATTTTCCATGTTCATCCCCCTATTCTTTTATGAAAAATTCGGCTTTCAATTCAACTGGCTTCTGTTCTGGAACCAGTGACTGACACTCTTTTAAATAAAGCAAGGCAGCTGCCGCCTGATATTTAGGACGTGTCATTTCGTCATTTACTACCAGTACTGGATTAGGGCTTTCCCCTAACGCATACATGGCAGCATTCCGTCCAATCTCCCGGTACATGTCTAACGTAATGACTGGAGATTGAGGGAATAATTCAAGATTACTTAGCGGATCCAAATCGCGCTGGTGGATTACAATCGTTCCCCTCGACTGCAAGCCAATGCTGATACCTGAACCACTTATTTGGGCTGCTCCATGCGCCATAAAAGCTAAGTCAGCCGTTCGCAAGCTACGAATCACCCGGGGAACGGCTCCCTGCTCTTCAATTCCAGATAGGATTTCACGCAGAACCAAAGCGTGATCAACTTTCACGATTGTTTTATTCATCTCTTTTCCAAAAGCTGGGCCTAAGGCTACTATCACTTCTCTTGCGTTCGTTCCTTTTGCTGGCGTCCCAATTTCTGTTAATTTCATTTCAATAGAAAATGTTGGTACCGTCATGTTTGCTCCCTCCTTTAATCAAAGTCTTTCGGACTGATAGCTTGACGAATGTTTTTGATTTCTTCCCATCTTTCCGGACTAAGGCGATAGCCCGTTCCAGGTCCTTTATAGTCATTTTCATCATTGACCGCACTTATCACCACATTATCCTTATTGATAATGGCTGATGTATGCAAATAGTCACCAGCAACCCTTTGTTTTAACAAATCGAAAATCCGTTCAGCTGTTTGTCGATATCCGCGTTTCGCTAAAATAAGCGCGATGTCAAATCCTGAAATCCCATCCTGTAAAATCTGCTCGGCCGACTTTAAGTCCTCTACCACGTTTCTTTTCGGCATATCTTCGCTACTGTTGGCATAAGTGGCAGCTTCCACTTCTTCATCTGTAATGACCGGGAATCCTAGCTCATCAAAAATAGCTTGCAACGCTTTCGCCGCTTGATAACGGACTTTGATTACCTCTTCTTCGCTTACTGGTTTTAAACCGCCGTCCACCATCATGTCGCGCTGAAGAATCAAGTAATCATCCAGATCGCTGGAATCCATATTTGATCCTGCAAACATATCCTCGTTGTTCGGTACAGCACTAAATCCAGCAAAGATAAAATCTGTACCAGGTAGCATTTGGCACAGCATTTTAGCGCTACGTCGGATTTCCGAATGGGAAAACGTTTGGTCGTTTCCTGATGCTACTTCCATATCAAACAAGGTAGTCGCCAAATTTTCTGCTAACACGGCGCGGATTCCGCTCGGTACAGAGGCTGGTATACCAATACAACTAATGGAACCATTTTGTAGCCCTTGCACGCCTGCTCCCTTGGCCATCATCACGCAGCGAATTTCTAAATAGAGCATTGATTTCCCTTCAGCTCCGGCCATTTGCACTTCTGAACCTGTACCTGATGTAAAGCGCATTTTAGCACCGCGTGAAGCATATGCAGAGGCTAAAAATGATTTGGACCATGGGGTATCATCTCCGTCCATGAACACAGACTCTGTGCCATAAATTGAAATGGTTTCAGCGTAAGACGTTAATCCAAGCATGGCTAAACGAAGTTCTGTCGCTTCTTCTAATGAATCCTGTGTTAAGATTCCTCCTCTCGCGGTTTGGGAACCAACGAGTAATGCTAACGCATTGAAGGGGGCATAACGAACAACTCCAACAGTTGTTTCCTGTTCATCAAATCCGTAAACTCCCGCTTCTGCAGCGTCCGCCGCCATGAGGACAGGATTATCACGCACGTTCGTGACATGACATTGGTTGGACGGCGTTTTTCTTGCCCTCATCTTTTGTAAAGCCATCATCATTTCCACGACATTCATATGATTAAGTACTTCCAACACTTTTGCTGGCGTGAGTCCTTTTGACAGCTCTACGATTTCTGAACGAGGGACATTAATATCCACAAGTTTTCGGGCAATTTCCAAGCTGTCAAGAGCCATGATTTTTTCCGTTACGCTTGCATCAATCGTATAATCGGCAATAAACTGGTCGAGCATATCGAAGTCTTCTCGTCTTTTTTCATCCAATTCTACAATCGTGCCCTTTTCTACTTTGATAGAAGGCTTTGGATCATTAGGACCTGTCATTGCAACAAATCCCATTTCTGGCCATTCTTTGACAAATCCATCTTTATTCACGGGTCTTTCTTCTAAAATCTCAAATCGTTTTGAACGCAGCATAAGAAATATCCCTCTTTCTATCAGTATTTGGTTAGATAATTTTTTAAGATGTGTGTTTCCGTAGAAGCAGTAATTTCTTCCTGAGTGCTTACTATTTTCAGAGACGCAGTGTCTTTAGAAGGTAGATACTTTCCAATGAGAGAGTGATACAGTCCTCCCCCTATAATCGCTGAGGTTAAATATAGAGCCAAACTCACCGCTATTCCCCAAATGATGGCTAAACCCTAAATCGTGTATTGGGCATCATTTAAGACAAGAGCAGCGACACAGCCAGCACCAAAGAAAATCAGAATAAAGCAGCCAATAAACTCGGCGATTAATACCCCTTTTCATGCTTTTATGGGATACACCTTCTTTCCATTTTTTAAAAGCCACCTCCATGAAGCGATGGGGCGTATCCTAGTTTCCTTCCATTGGAAGTTTGTTGCTCAACTAGCTGGCAAGGAGCCTACGTTCTGCTAACGTAATAGGTTGAATATTTTCTTTTGACTATAACCTCCTCTTTTTTAATTCGATAAACTTATTATAATTTTCTGAATTTTAAATGTCCCTAGACATAACTTACATGTCCTAGCACTTTTTCTACTTTTTAAATCAAGGAATTTTATTAGTACCTAACTAGACATGTGTATATGGACCACTTTAAAAAAGAAGGTGTCTCCCTTATGCCATTTGGTTAAATATAAGAGGTTAAAGTGGTTTGTTAGTCTGCTACAAAAAAAGACATGTATAAACGTTGTCACACGTTCCGTACACGTCTCACCTCTTACTAAAATGATTTTATATAAAATGGAAGAGTTGGAGGACTTAGTCCATGTTCACCCAGACACTCTTCACTTCTGTATAGTTAACTAATACGTTACTTCCCATTTCACGATCAATACCAGATTGCGTGTAGCCGCCATATGGACTTGCTGCATAAATGCATTATAGCAGTTGACCCATTCTGTACCCACTTAAATCCGTTGTGCGAGGTAGTGAGCTTTCTTAATATCCTGTGTCCAAATTCCAGACGCTAAACCGAAATCGGAATCATTTACTTTTACAATCAAATCATTTAAATCATCAAACGGCATTGCCGCTACAACAGGGCCGAAGATCTCTTCTTTGGCAATAGCCATCGAATGGTTTACATCAGGGTAGGACGTACGGTGCTTGGGACCATGATCCCGTCCATTGAGACTTTGAAGGTTTCTACTTAAACTAAAGGGGCTTATGCATTAAATTCCAAATAATAGTTTCACTTAAAAGCGCCTTCTTTTCGGTTCACCACTATTTATCCTTACTAATTTACCTTTTGTAAGTCAGCGCAATTCTTCCTTCGCAATCTGGCCAATTGTTGAATAACTCCTTATGTACTCTTCAACTAGCTGCCCCGATGGTTCCATAAGAAAAAGCTGCCTTAAAGACAGCTCTGATCTTCAGCTAACTAAGATAAGCGTTGTTTACTTCTTGAAAAAGGTTAAATGTTTTAAATATTTAATAATTGTTCTTCCCAAATGGTGACCATTTTTAATCGCTTCAATCGTTTGAGGTAATTCTTCAAGTGAAATTTCACTTATTAGAGTAGTTTGAGAAATATTCCATTCATTCACTATTTTCTCCCAAATATAACCACGATCTTTTATTGGTACATTTACAGAAGCAATTCCCAAAAGGTTAATTCCTCTAAGTATAAACGGCAATACTGTTGATGTTAGTTTTATACCACCTGCATTCCCACACATACTCATACATCCACCATAAGAAATTTGAGGAATTAATACAGAAGCAATTTCCCCACCAACAGTATCTAGGACAAAGTCAAACTTTTGCTTATATAATGGTTTATTTTGCACTCCTAATTCATTTACAAAAATGACATCGGTAGCTCCTAAAGATATAGCTACCTCTATTTGGTGTTCTTTTCGAACTAATGCAGCAATATTTTTGTAACCAATTTTAGATAAAATTTGTAAAGCAATACTACCTACTCCACCAGTTGAACCAGTGACTAGAATCCTAGGATTTTTAATTATATCCATACCTTTCTCCTCTAAAGCTATGATAGAAAGGTCAGCCGTAAACCCTGCTGTTCCAAAAACCATGCATCTTTTAAGGATAAGTTGACCGGCATAGGAACAATCCAATCTCCAGGGACTCTAGCATAGTTTTACTAGATACTAAACTGGATCAAGGAACTAAAACACATGAAAAACCTAGACACCACGATAGTCGGAATGGAACCTACCGGTCATTATTGGATGAACCTCTCAAAGTGGCTAGTCAAACAAAACATGGATGTCGTTACGGTCAATCCTTAATGTCAAAAGAAACAAAGAAAATCGTGATAATACGCAATCCAAAAGTGATAAAAAAGATGCCCTTGTCATCGCTGATATGGTAAAGAATGGCTACTATGCCTTCATTCGTTCCACTTCAGATCATTTGAAAAACTTCGTGTCCTTATGGCTAACCGAGATGTGATCGTTAAGCGTCTTGTTAGCTCCATCAACCAAATTAATCGCTGGGTGGATGTTGTCTTTCCCTATCCGTCTTCAACTATTCTGCCCCTTTAGCTCTATAAGAAAAAGGCTGCCTTAGCAACCTTCCCCATGAACATTTTACATATTGAATACAAGTAATCTCTTATTGGCGTTGCATGATTCTTATATTTAAAACCGACCGACCTTTCTAATTTAAACTAAGTTCAATTATGCTGTTTAAGAGATACCTTTAATGATTTGAGTTAAGCCCTCACTAATTGGTGTAGCTGACCGTCCAAGAAGTTTTTCGAAATCATTGCTTTCTACTTCAAGGGTGCCTTCTCGAACGCCTTTTTGGATATCAACGAGCATAGGAATAAGGAAATCAGGTAAGCCAACATTTTTCATAATATCAGCATAAGTAGCATCATCAACCTGTTGAACAGGTACTTCTTTACCCAATACATTACCAACTGCAGATGCAAGTTCTTCCTGAGTCAATAACTTGCCTGAAAGCTCATAGATTGTATTTTCATGTCCGTTACCAGATAGTACCGATGCCGCAGCTTCTGCATAATCTTGTTGTAGTGCCCATCCTACCTTGCCATTTCCTGCTGATGTCACCCAAGGAGCTCCTGCTTGAACACCTTGAATACTTGAAATTTCATTCTCCAAATACCAGTTGTTGCGTAAGAAGGAGTATGGAATGCCTGTTTTCAGAATGGATTCTTCTGTTGCCTGATGCGTTGGAGCAAGAAAATTTTTACTTTCCTTTGCATTGGCCAAGCTAGTATAAGCAATAAATTTAACTCCAGCACGCTCTGCCGCAACTACCGCATTTGAATGCTGACGTATCCTTGTTTCGTTGTCTCCATCCGCAGAAATAATTAACAAGCGATCAATTCCTGCAAAAGCTGTATCCAATGTTTCTGGACGATCAAAATCTCCTTGACGTACGTCTACTCCGCGAGTTCTTAATTCTTCAGCTTTCTCTGGATTTCGCACACTTACAGCCAGTTGATTAGCTGGTACAGTTTTCAATAAGGTTTCTACAACTTTCGTTCCCAACTTTCCTGTTGCTCCTGTTACTAATATTTTCATTTGGGATTCCTCCAATAATTTTTTATATTCAAATTAAACATCCATTAACCTGTATCTATATCTAATACATGTATTTATAATAGATACATGCATTTGTCTTGTCAACCAATTTATAAACCTTTTATATTTTCTTCAAATTTTAAGGTATAATACGTTGTAATCAAATTAAATACATGATTATCCGTGTAATAAACTTTGCGATGAAGTAAAAGGTAGGTGAATGATATGTCCATCAGCAGCCGATTTACCGTTGGTGTTCATATATTAGCTCTTATTGAATTAAATAAAGAGGGAATAAGCTCATCGGAGTTCTTAGCGGGGAGCGTAAACACGAACCCAACCTTGATAAGAAAAATTATGGGTATGTTAAAAAAGGCAGGGTTAATTGAAGTACAACCTGGTATTGCAGGGGCAAAACTAGCCAAGGAACCTTCTTATATAACATTACTTAACGTTTATAAGGCGGTCGATGTTGTGCAGGAAAAAGAATTGTTTAGTATGCATCAAAATCCGCACCCTGATTGCCTTGTGGGCAGGAACATTCAAGATTCGATCACTCCTGTGTTGTCAGCGGCTCAAATTGCTATGGAAAAGGCACTGGAAAATGTAACCATCGAAGATATTGCTAAGGATATTGTTGAAAAAGAAAAGCTTAAAATACAATACTAAATTAATAAAAGACATTCTTGAAAACAGAATGTCTTTTATTCGTAGTCCAAATCCCTTCTTTAACCTGCCCTGCACCGATTGTTGCATAAGAAAAAGAGCTGCCAAAGCAACTGTTAGTGGGACAAGGAAGGATTAAGTGTATAGTTCTTTTTTTAAAGCCTTAATTCCATCCATTACACTTTTTACATTTTCATCATTATTCAATTTGTTTCTTGCATGGAGCAAAACTGGTCTAACAGATTCCACAGAACGTCCAAAATCGTACATCCATTCATATCGAGGAACCATCCAAGTATGAAAATGGTGAGTAGTATCTTCATTATAAAAGTAATAAACATGTTCTATCCCTAATACTTCCCTTTGAGCCTTTCTAATCTTAGATAATAAGTTTATGTAATCAACCTTTTCTAAGTCATTTAATTCGTCCAAGCACTTAATATGGCGTTTTGAGGCTAAAATTACTAAACCTTTAATGGGATATGCAACGTCTTGGTGAGCATGAAAATATTCAGTTTCGACTATTACACAACCATCCGGCTCTATTTCCCCACTTGTTAAAGCACAACTTAAACATTCGACTTCAACTGTTTTTCCATTAGACAAAGTAATTTCCCTCATAATTCCCTCCAAAAACAAAATATTATCTCTCTTAAAAATATAAAAATAAACAAACCCTTATCCTGCCCCGATAGTTCCATTACTCCGATCTTCAGCTAACGCACCCGTTTAAACACAACAAATAGTTGATTATTTGCATTTAAATTCAAATGTATTTTTTTCTAGACATATTGCTTCATCAAAAGTTTTGATAATAATATCAAAACGCTGACTGTATGGATGCATAAATACTTCGTACTGAATCCGACGTTCTTCATGAGACTGCCTTAAATAATTGGTTCCTCTCTCAACAATATCACGGCTCGACCTTCTAATTAATTCCGTTTCACTATCTGTATAGAAGTAAATTTTTAAATCAAATAAATCTGGATTAATAAATGCGACACTCATTCCTTCTACAATCGTTACTTTGTTTTTCGAAGAAATTAACTCACTTTTCATATAATGCGTATCTATTGTATATAAATCTAAACCATCTCTAACCATCTGAATATCTCTTTCTAAAGAATGCAAATGATGAGCTGATGGATGGCAAGCCGTCATTTTATAACGATGATTTTCGTTTTGATATGTATAGTCGATAACTGCATGTTTTCGTATGTTCGAACTAACAATATATGGATCTGCATTAATATAATTCACTTCATTTTGATTTAGTAGGATTGCGAGCCTATTGGCAAACGTCGTTTTTCCAGCAGCACCATGTCCTGAAATGCCAATAACAATCTGTTCAGCAGTCATTCTTACCCAATTTATGATTTCTTGTAATAACTTATCCACCCCTCTCCCCCTTTTACTAAAATAATGCTCTTTTCAGGCATAACTTACAAATTCCAGATGAAGCATCTGATTTCCTTTCTTACTCCAGAATATGGCCAATTGTTGAATAAAGATCCAACAGTACACTTCAACTATCCTTCCCCGTTAGTACCATAAGAAAAAGGCTGCCTCAGCAACCTTCCTTTTTAAAGTAAGAGATCCATTAGTTGAAGAGCAAAGTATTATTTTACAAAGACCCAAACAGAATTACAGCTTTGAGACCTGGGATTAATGCTATTTTCGTCCTAAAGATCAGACTTTTTGTTTTTCTGAATGAAAATTTGCTCTTTGTTGTTGTCCACCTGTCCATGCTCCGATAAAAACCCTGAAATAACAATACTTATTATCCCAACAATAAGAATCCTTTTATATTATATTTTGTGTCCAGTTTAAGTGAATTTTACTATTTAAATAATTTGACTATCATCTGAACTTTTAACATTTCTTCTCCATATATTCTCCATCTGTTCAAGAGTCTTGCCTTTGGTTTCAGGAACCATTTTCCAAACAAATAAGGCAGAAAGCACGCTCATTGAACCATAGAAACCGTATGTTAGTCCCCCACTATATTCCATCATCATAGGATATGTAGAAGAAATAAAATAGTTAGCCGCCCATTGGGCAGCTACAGCAATAGCTACAGCCCGACCTCGAATTTTATTAGGGAAAATCTCTGAAATTAGCACCCAGCAGATCGGACCCCACGACATCATAAATGAAGCTGTATAAATAACGATAAATACAAGCGTCCCTATTCCAATTATATTAGAAAAGGCCATGCTTGCTACACCAAACATACCAATTGCCATTCCAATAGAACCTACTATTAATAATGGTTTTCTTCCCCATCGATCAACTGTTAAAATCGCGATAACTGTAAAGATAACATTTACTAATCCCATAATAATGGTTTGCAGCATAGAAGAATCTTTAGCTGCTCCCATGCTTTCAAAGATACGCGGTGCGTAGTATAAGGCTACATTTATACCTACAAATTGTTGAAATACTGAAAGCAGTACACCTACAATAATAACTAATTTTCCATAAGCGAATAATTTTTCGGAAGAAATATTGATAGTGGTCGTTTTTTTAATATCACTCAAAATCGCTTTCGCTTCTGAAGATCCATTGATTCTTGTAAGTATAGCTAAAGCTTTTTGATCTTGATTCTGTATTGCCAAATAGCGAGGTGTTTCTGGAACTAATAACAAAAGTACAGCAAAGATTAAAGCTGGTATCGCTCCTGAAGCAAACATGTATCTCCATCCTACATCATTTATCCATTCCAACGTTTCACCATTTGCAATACCCCAGTTTACAAAGTAAACGACTAACATACCAAAAATAATCATAAACTGATTAAATGATACCAATCTGCCGCGAATATCAGCCGGAGCAATTTCTCCTATATAGATTGGACAAATGGCAGACGCTAATCCAACACCAATCCCCCCTATAATTCGATAAAAGTTAAAAGCTAGTAATAAAGAAAGTGTTGGTTCACCTTTTGTAAAAAATAAAAATTCGGGATAAGAAGCACCTAATGCTGATACTATAAAAAGAATCGCTGCAAGTATAAGTGATTTTTTACGTCCTAATCTTGATCCAAAATAGCCGGAAATTAATCCTCCGATAATACACCCTATTAAAGCACTTGATACGGTGACGCCATGTGCCAAAGGTCCTAACCCTAAGCTATCGATTAAATAAACCTTTAAAGATTCTTCTGCTCCAGAAATTACAGCTGTATCATAACCAAACAGTAATCCTCCAATTGCGGCGACTAATGTAATCGAAAAGATATATAATGAGTTTCGTTTTTGCTTCATGTTTTACTAAAAACAGTTATGAATGAAGTCTATTTAATATTAAAGCGCATACTTTTGGTTGCGCTTTCAAAATTAATGAACAAGAAGGACTTCTTCCCTCACTCATTCTACTAACTGCTTTTATCCTCCCTTCCATTGTAAATTTTCATTTCACTAAAACAACATTAGACCATTGAATACCAAAGGTTTTTACTCGACGGTAAACGTAAAACGAGTTTTAGAATGATACTCTTTATTTTTTTCTAATAAAATAGAAGGTAATTGCTGATTATGAATGGCATTTGGCGGATGTTGAGTTTCGAAACATAAGTCAAGGTGTTTTTGACAAGGAATTCCTCTAATTAGAAAAGTATCTTCTAACATATTTCCCGTATATAAAACAACATATGGCTCATTTGTTTCCACTATCATTTTCCGTCCGTTAGAAGGATTAACCAAACAAATTTCCTTTTGATGATTTTCACTTAATAAGAATGGATGGTCATACCCATTTCCAACTATTTCATTTTGTTGATGTTTGGATTTTACTCCTTCAATAATTCGCTTTCCCGCTCTAAAATCAAAAGGTGTATGTTCAACGTCTATTAAATTACCTGTTGGCAGTAAGGACCGATCAAGCTCTAAAAACTTATCACTTTTCATAGTTAATTCATGCTGTAAGATATCTTCTTATTGCCACTCAGATTAAAGTAAGTATGATTGGTTAAATTTAATAACGTATTTTTATCTGAAATACCATGATAGGTTATTATAAGATCATTATTATCAGTGAGAGTGTAAACGACGCTTACCTCAAGATTTCCAGGATAACCAGCTTCTCCATCTGGACTCATATAAGTAAATGTCACACTAGCCTCATCTACACTCTCACTAGTAGAGGATTTCCAGATTACGTTATGGAATCCCTCAGGACCACCGTGTAAATGAGTTCTCCCTTCATTCTCAGCGAGGTGGTATGTAAGCCCCTTTACCAATTCTCTATTTATTTCACCGAAAATTCCCTCTTCTATTTTCATATTACTCTCCTTTTCGAGGAAAGGGATGCATGATTCAAATGCAACCAGTTACTTTCTGCTAAATTGATTCAGCCTTTTGCTTAAGTCTTTTGTTTGGTAATATACCTCTTTATATAAAGCATAAAGTTGTTTATACACTGAAACATTTTCTAATTTAGGTTGATATGTTTTTGAAGTAGATATGAATAAATCTGCGCATTCTTCTAATGAGTTGTACCACCCACATCCATAAGCGGCTAACATGGCTGCCCCTAGCGCCGGTCCTTGCTCAGTAGATAGTTTTATAATTTTCGTGTTAAAAACGTCTGCTTGAATCTGAAGCCAACTATCGTTTTTTGCTCCCCCGCCAATTGATACAATAGACGTAATTTCTTTTCCATTTTCTCGAATAATTTCTATTGATTCATTTAATGAGAAGGTAATTCCTTCAATGACTGCCCTTGTAAAATCCCTCTTTTTATGAGAAGCATCCATTCCTATAAAGCTTCCACGTATAGTAGCATCTGCATGTGGTGTTCGTTCCCCAACTAAGTATGGAGTAAATAGAAGCCCATTTGAACCAATTGGAACATTGTTTATATCAGCCAGTAGTTCTTCAAATGACTCATTTTCAGCAAAATTATCTCTAAACCAACTTAAACTATGGCCAGCAGATAATGTAACTCCCATCGTATAAAAAGCATTTTCTTTTCCATGATTGAAATAATGCACTTTCCCAGCAAAGTCCCTATCATTTCGCTCCTCATAAGAAAGTACGACACCAGATGTCCCGATGCTGCATAACGTTTCTCCTGATGATAGAATACCAGCTCCAATTGCTCCACAAGCATTATCAGCTCCACCCGCAAATACCTTAGTCGATAATGTTAGCCCTGTTTTTTGAGAGAATTCTTCATTAATTGTTCCGACACATTCACTGGATTCCACTAGCGATGGGCAAATGCTGATATCAATGCCCACTAATTGACAAAGCTCTTCGCTCCATTTTTTCTCACCCACGTTCAACAATAATGTACCGGCAGCATCTGAATATTCACTATGAATTAAGCCTGTCATTTTGAAGCGTAAATAGTCTTTAGGCAGCATAAATACAGCTGCTTGATCAAATATCTCCGGTTCATGCTCTTTAACCCATAGCAGCTTAGGTAGTGTAAATCCTTCCAAAGCTTGATTTTTTGTTATTTCTAAAAGACGTTTCTCCCCAATCATTTCATATAGCTGATGACACTGTGCTGTCGTCCTTGTATCGTTCCATAAAATAGCATGACGTAAGAGATTATGATTCTTATCCAACAGTACGAGACCGTGCATTTGCCCAGAATAACTTATTCCATCTATATCTTCTGGTCTTACACCGGATTTGGAGATTAGCTCATTTAAAGCACTAGCAGTCTGCTGAATCCACTCCTCTGGATTTTGTTCACTATATCCTGTTTTTTCATGCAGAAGAGGGTAATTTTTAGAAGCTTCTGCACAGATCTCACCTTTTGTATTAACTAAAACAGTTTTGACAGCGCTCGTTCCTAGATCAATTCCTATAATATATTTCATCTTGATTCCTCCACTTTTATAAAAGAGAGCAGAATTTATTTCTACTCTCTTTTATCCGTTAAACTTCTAAAATATATTGATTTAAGGTGGCTTTTAATCGTTCCTGTCTTCCTGAATTATTCGTAATGTTTGGATTATTCAATGCATACTGCTCAAGTGTTTGGAAGTTGGCTCTTCCTTCAACAATCTCAAGACCAATTCCTTTTTTGAAACTGCTGTAGCGTTCATCAATGATGTTTTCAAAAACACGATCTTCCAATAATTTATGAGCCACTTTTAAACCTCTAGCGAACGCATCCATTCCTGCCACATGAGCATATACTAAATCTTCTTGTTCAAAGGAACCTCTGCGCACTTTTGCATCAAAATTTAACCCTCCACTACCTAATCCTCCATTTTGTAGGACCTCATACATTGCTAAAGTTGTAGAATATAGATCTGTTGGGAACTCATCGGTATCCCATCCTAAAAGAGGATCACCTTGGTTTGCATCCACTGATCCCAAGAAGCCTTGAACTCTGGCTACGCGTAATTCATGTTCAAACGTATGCCCAGCTAAAGTAGCATGGTTAGCTTCAAGGTTTAATTTAAAATGGTTATCTAATCCGTATTGTCTTAGGAACGAAATGGTCGTAGCTGCATCGGTGTCATACTGATGCGTTGTTGGTTCCTTTGGTTTTGGCTCAATTAAGAATTGACCTTTAAATCCAATTTCCTTAGCATAATCTACAGCCATATGCATAAATCTAGCCAAGTTATCTAACTCTAACTTTAAATTTGTATTGAGCAGTGTTTCATAGCCTTCACGGCCGCCCCAGAACACATAGTTTTCTGCTCCTAATTCTTTTGCCGTTTCGAGTCCTTTCTTTACTTGGGCTGCTGCATAAGCAAATACATCTGCATTACAAGAAGTTGCTGCACCATGAACGAAGCGAGGATTTGTAAACATATTAGCTGTGTTCCACAATAACTTTACGTTACTTGTTTTCATATATTCTTTAATCATGCTAACGATTACTTCAAGATTTTCATTCGTTTCTTTCAATGTGTTTCCTTCAGGTGCGATGTCTCGGTCATGAAACGCAAAGAAAGGAACCCCTAATTTTTCGAAAAGTTGAAAAGCTGCCTCTACTCTAGCTTTTGCTAAGTCCATTCCATCATATTTATTCCATGATCTTTGCATCGTAGCTGCACCAAAAGGATCTGTCCCATCAGCTGTAAATGTATGCCAGTAAGCAACTGAGAATCGTAGTTGTTCCTTCATTGTTTTACCGCCTACTACTTCTTCTGGGTTATAGTATTTAAAAGCTAAAGGATTTTTAGAATCTTTTCCCTCATATGAGACTTTGTTTACGCTTTCAAAATAATTAATTTTATTAGTATCAGTTTGAATCATGTGTTACTTCCCCCTTTAATTAAAGTGAAAAACTTTCTTCAGAAATATGAAACGAGAAAGTTTGTTGTGTCAATAAACTAACTTTATTTCATGATATACAAAATAATTAGTTATTTCAATGTTTTTTTTTTAAAATTAACGTTATAATATGAAATATACTATTTCCATACTATATTTTTGTTAAACAAAAAAACACTTAGTCCAATGGTAAAACAAAGGAGCGATTATCATTCCGATAGCAGATCAAGCATTAGTAAAGAAAATGAATCAAAAGTTGATTTTAAATGAAATTTTAAAAAACTCACCAATCTCAAGGGCAGCCCTTTCTGAGATTACAGGGTTAAATAAATCCACTGTTTCTTCCCAAGTAAATGAATTAATTGAAAAAAATCTTATTTTTGAAATTGGAGCAGGACAATCTAGTGGCGGCAGAAGACCTGTGATGCTTGTTTTTAATAAAAATGCAGGCTATTCAATAGGTATCGATATAGGTGTTGATTACCTTAATGGAATTCTAACCGATTTAGAAGGCAACATTATCCTTGAGAAGGCTTCTGACTTGTCTAGCCCTTCAGCTGGTGAAGTGAAAGAAATTCTGTTTGCACTTATACATGACTTTATCATTCATTTGCCCGACTCTCCTTACGGTTTGGTGGGAATAGGTATTTGTGTACCAGGTCTTGTAGATAGCAATCAAAAAATTATTTTCATGCCCAACTTGGAATGGTATATTGAAGATTTGCAACTCTTAATTGAAAGCGAGTTCAATGTACCAGTTTTTGTTGAAAATGAAGCTAATGCAGGCGCATGCGGTGAGAAAGTGTTTGGAGTTACTAAAAACTATGAAAACATCATTTACATCAGTATTAACGTTGGAATTGGAGTCGGAATTATTATTAATAATGAATTATATAAAGGAGTAAATGGCTTTTCTGGAGAAATGGGCCATATGACGATAGATTTTAACGGTCCCAAATGCAGCTGCGGGAACCGAGGATGCTGGGAATTATATGCATCAGAAAAAGCATTACTGGATTATTTTTCTAATGACGAAAAGAATATGTCACGAAAAGAAATTGTTGAACGTGCAAATAAAAATGATGTAGCCGTCTTAAATGCACTCCAGAACTTTGGCTTCTACGTCAGTATTGGCTTAACAAATATTCTCAATACATTTGACGCACAAGCTATTATTTTGAGGAATAACATTATCGAATCTCACCCGATAGTGTTAAATACCATTAAGAATGAGGTTTCTTCTAGGGTAAATTCTCATTTGGAAAGTATGTGTGAACTATTGCCCTCTTCATTAGGAAGAAATGCACCTGCATTAGGGGCTGTTTCAATTGTGATCGAACATTTTTTAAATGTTACTACAAGCTAATCTATTTCAGAGTATAGATGATAGATGTCTGAATATCTTTCCTAACATAACAAGAGAGGTCTTTCTCTACCTAGAGTAAGACCTCTCTTGTTTATTTTCGCCCTTACATCCAGAAAGGATAATCGTATTAAATGAGTTAGGTTCTAGATAAAACAATTTGTTGTACATCCATCATTTGGATACCACTCTCTTTCATCATTAATAATGATTCTTTTGGTTTGGCTCCAGACACAGTTCCTCATCTATATCCTAAGGAGGAATATAATTTCTTTCATTCTTCAACGGAGAATAAGAAGTGGCACCACTGCTATTGGCATTGGAAAAGGAGTGGATTTCTGAAGTCAACTGAATATTTCCCTAAATACCTGAAGGCGAACTCGCTTTTCCTCAAGTTATCCTACAGCCAAGCTTGATTCCTAAAGGATTGCGACACAACTGTTTAAGATTAAGATTTTTTAGAATGCATTAAAAAAAGAAAAGTGGAATATGATTAAAATGTCAATCTAAGGGAGGGAATGAGAATAAATGAAAAAAACAAAAATTATATATTGGATTTTCACAGGACTTTTGGTGGCACTAATGGTTTTGGGTTCTATTCCGGATATAATGTCTGTTCCCGATGCAGTCGCTTTATTTAATCATTTAGGTTATCCTACCTACCTCCTGCCCTTTATTGGGATTGCCAAATTATTAGGTGTCGTGGCAATACTTATTCCAGGCTTTCCGAGAATCAAGGAATGGGCTTATGCCGGTTTTGTATTTGATTTGACGGGGGCTATGTATTCAAGCATTTCAGTGGGCGACCCTGCCAGTGGATGGCTGATTTTCATTATCGGGTATATATTGATAGCCGGCTCTTATATTTACCATCATAAAATATTAAAATCCGCTTCATCGGGCACTTCGAGCAAGAAGAATAGTTTAACAATATAAATAAATTGGCCATGAAAAAACACCGTGAAAGGTGTTTTTTCTAATTGGTTTAAAAGTGGAGGAAGTGACATCATCTTCGCTTTTCTTTCTAATAAGAAATAAAATCAAAAGCGTCCCAATAGGTTTCCTTATTGGGACGCTTTTTTTAGTACATTTGATTAACTTACTGTTTTTGAAGTTAAATACGCGACAAGGATATAGCGTTCAGGTGCTGACCCAATATAATCGAAAGGGTAACAGGTACTGACGGTTAGCGTTGCCCGTGGCTTTGGTACGATTACGGTTCGATCATCCTCATCCACAATTCGAACTTTGTTGACTTTGTATGTGAACTCTCCTGCCGATGTTCTTACTATCAACAAATCTCCTTCGCCCACTTGCCCGAGTTTACGGAATACCGTATCTCTATGACCGGAAAGTACGGAATTGTCATTTTCGCCAGGTAACACACTTCCTGCAAAGTGACCAACGCCTTTTTCCAATTCATCCTCATTTGTGCCATGGAAAATAGGGAGTTTTGTTTTTAGTTTGGGTATATACAGCTCCCCGATTTCTTCACCCGTTTTAGGGCGGACAGGATATAGCTCTTTCTTTGTTGTGTTATTACTTGTTGTTTTATCAATTGTTGGTTTATCACTTGGTGGTTTCTGTACAGTTTCATTTACTTGGCTACTTGGAGCATGAGTCTTGTAAAGAAAGTAGCCTTTTGCAAACTTATACATATTGGATGTTGAAAACCAAACCCCAAATAGAATGATGGCAATTGTACAAGAAAGCAGCAGTAACCGCTTTTTCTTTAATTGTTTCATATTAAGCTTTCCTGATTTTTCGATACATCAAGCTTCCGAACAAGACTAGAAATAGTCCGAAAAGGGCACTAGGCAAATAATTGGAAGCGGTATTTGGCAGTTTAGCCCCTTTTACGGTTTGATGTTCTGAATTAGTATGGCCACTGATTTTTTGTTTTACTGGTTTAGCAACTGGTGCCTTTTCAATGGTCTTTTGTACCTCTTTCGCAGATTCCTTTATTTGTCCGCCTGCATTAGTAAGATTATCAGAATCGACCATATCACCTGTTATTAACAGATCAGCCAAGAACTTCCCGTCAGTATTATATATCGATATTTTCAGGTTAGCACCCTTCAATTCTTCCAATTTCATTAAATCCAAAAGGGATACAGGTGATTCCGAGCCACTTTTCACAAGGGAATAGGAAACATTAAGCTTAAAGATGGAAAGTAATTCTTCATAGATTGAGGCCATTTCAGCAATCTGTTCGGCTGTAAGCTCGGTTGCTACATCAAATTCCTCGAAAGCCATCATGCGGTTGCCCAATTCTTCAAGTTGCTTGACTGTTTCTGGGTTGGAAAGATGGTCTTCCAAAGACATCAAGTGGTCTTCAAGCCGCTGTAGTTCCTCTTCCGTTAGACCGAGTTCCTGCTCGAAAATAGGTAGAAGATCTTCGGCAACTTCGCCATCAATCCCTCCGCCAGTAAGGTTCCAAACAGTTTCTTCAAGATTATCTATGTATATATAATCGTTAATATTTTCACCATTTTCTTTTAACATTTGAATCAAGGCTTGTTTATCCAATCCATAATTCTCATTAAAATAATCTAAGTTGCTTAGATCTGCCTTTATGACGTCACCTAGGAATTCGCTAAGCTCTTCGACAGATTCAAATTCTTCCGTACTAAAATCATAGGGTTTCAATGACGCTTCGATATCTTCTTGTGTTACTTGGAAGCCTCTTTCCTTGCTAACCTTGGCTAAATAATTGACTAATTCTTTGTCAAAGTTCGGATCGCGTTCAAAATCGCCCTCTTCTGTCTCTTCTGTATAGAAATAAACAGTTTCATCGAGGTCCCAGATAAAGATATAATCGTCTAGTTCTTCGCCATTTTCGTGTAATAGATTAATTAGGCTCTCTTTAGTTAGATTATAATCTTCATAAATGGCATCTAAATTACTCAAATCAGCCTTAATAACTTCGCCCAAGGCTTCTTTTAGATCACCAATAGATTCAAAGTTCTCAATACTTTCATCGTAAAAAGAAAGAGATGTTTCAATATCATCCTTCGTCACTTCAAAACCCCTGACAAGGCTTACCTCTTTTAAATACTTTGTAAGTTCTTTCTCAAAATTCTTGCTTGGTGCCGCCGATGCTAATTGCGGGAATAAGCTAATCAACAACGTAAATGAAACTAAAATGGTCCACAGTTTTTTCATACTTTTCTCCTATTCATAACATTTCATATGTTTCTAGAAAATTATAAGGTAATAACAATAATTTAACAATGAAGTTATTTTTTCCAATAAGGAAAAATTGCTATATTACTTACTTTGCAAACAAACTTTTTAACAGTATTTACATTTGTTTACGTAAATCTATCCGTATTTCTTCCTATTTAATATATTGAATACAAAAAGAGGGATTAAAGCACTCCCGCTACTGTGACTCCAGATAAAAGAATTATTAATATTTTAGGGGAAACATAACTTAGCTCAAGCAAAATGAATATAAATTCACCACCGGGCTACATCAATTTCAAGTAAAGTAGTCAGTCTATAAGTATCAGACCTCATATCCTATAAAGTTTACGCTTAGACAAAGCGAAAAAAGACATACTCGACCCTGGAATGGGTCGAGTATGTCGGAAACAGCTATCCAGCTTAATGCTCCTTCTTCTACAACTAGACAAAAAACTACAGGTTTTTTATCATTATTAATCACCGGTATTAACTACTGCTACTAAACCGCTTGAGAGATTTAAAATGAGTGTTTATTTAATGAGGTCCCCGTATCATATCTAAGACTACTTAAATAAAAAAATGAATCAGGAAGTTAAGCAGTATTACCTGATCCATTATTATTATTTTATTTCCTTTATTGAATTCCTTTTACCTTATTAAATAAAGAATATAGATATTTCACGCAAAGATAAATTGTTTACCATCTTTCACTCCTTTGAAATTATCTAGGTGTACTCACCCGTACAAACCTCCTAGGGCCGATACGTCGTTTAAAACATAAAAGGAGAACGACAGCCCCCTTTGCAAGTTAATTATTTTGTTCGCTAATCCAATCATTTAACTTCATCTATAATGATTTCTGGTTAGTTAATCCATATCCAGCTTATGAATTATAAGAGTAGTCACCATTTTTAATCGGCTAAAAAACTACTTATTGTCCTTCAGGGATTTTGCAACAGATGATTTAAAAGTAATGAGTTCAGAGCAAGCGTTCAGCATTTTTTAAATTACCAAAGCCGAATTCATTGCTGAATCCGGCTTTGGCTAATCCTACTATTTTTCGAAAATTGCATTAGATAGAAGACGGAACAAGTAATCCGGGTGGTCGCGGAAACCTGCTTCTAACCCAATAAGAGTTACATCTTTATTCTGTTCTTTTACGATTACGGCTTGGCCCTTGGCGGTTATGTTATTTTGCCAGTGACCAGCTACGAAGAAATTATCTGAATCTGCAAGGGTCGCGACAATTTCATCATTACCAGTATCCGTGAACCATGTTGGACGATAGACAAATCCGATATCATTTTCTCCATAACCTGCTGTTAAACCAGTTCCCTCATAATCGACTTTTACGATACCATTACTGTTGGAACCTCCTACATTAATGATGTCGTCTGTAAGACCGAGTGTTTTAGTTGCTCTAGATGCACCAGCACCTACAGCTATATATTTGCCTCCTTCATTTAAGAAGCTTTTCACATTGTCTTTAAATGCATTAAGTTGCCCGGCGTTCTGTAATCCAAATTCTTTATTAGCTTCGGAAAGGTTAGTAGAAATGAGACTTTCCGTTCCACTATAGACAAAAATATCAAAACCGTTAAGGGGATTTTTAGCCACTTCGACTGGCGTAACTTCTGTCACATCAAAACCTAGTCTTTTCAAAGCAAGCTTTGTTCCTGCGTGTGATTTCTGTTTACCCATACCTCCATCCTTTAATATAGCCACTTTTAAAGACGTAATAGCCACTGCATCTGCTGGTACATCAGCAGTTCCAACCTGTAACCCAGATTCTTTCACCGCTGCTGATACCTGATTAGCTACTGTTTTTGCAAAGAAGTTACCTTGTGCATCACGTACAATAGGTATTCCTTGCTTAAGCAATCTATTTACTAAATTTACCGATTTGACAGAGCTGTTCGGAATCATAAACGGTCCTTTTCCTGAAACCTTGCCTTGACCTGTAATCTGGTTTACTTTCGTTGCATTGACTTTAATAGGATTTTGTGTGGCTACTGCCTCGAATCCCCAAAGCTCCGGTAAGCTCCATGCGGAAATGTCGTACATTGCTGGGGTATCGTTCGTGATGTCTTCCCCATCCCAGAGCATCGTGTTTGCTAATCCGGCTTTCGCCTGGTCCATCTCAACGAGATAAGTTCCTTTTGGATATAACACTCCATCCGCTTCAAATGCATTCACAGCTTGAACAACTTCAATATCATTATTGATCAAATGATTTACAGCCTTATTCGTAACAGTCGGATCCTTAGGGTCTAGTGGAAGTATGTAGGCTTTTGGAAATAACCCTTCCTTATGAAAAGGATGGTCAAAGTTAATTCCTCTTTTAAAAACTTCAATTTGATCAGTAATCATGGATTGCTTGTTGGCTGTTGCAAATTTCAGTGCTCCCATAATCGAATTATACATCCATCGTACGCCGTCCCAATCATTTGTTGGAGCTTCTAATGTATGACCGTAAGCACCATGATACATCGCATACATTGGTGTGAAAATTGGTGGGTAATCATCCCAGCCAGCGGAGTCATCGCGCAGCGGAATATAGGTACCTTTCATGTTTTGATACAAGGATCCTGAATAGTTCTCATGATCCTTCATTATTTCCGCTTCCATCGCTTCTGCCTGTTTATAGGCCCATTTTCCGTATAAGTCATACTCGTAATTAGGATTATGCGGTGGCGTACAAGGCTCAATTAACCCCTGCAGATTTGGCTGATAATTCTTCACATAACCATGAGTATCAAGGAACACCATCGGGTTCCATTCTTTAATGAGCTCAACCATCTCTTTCGTTTCTGGCTGCGATTGGGTGATAAAGTCACGATTTATGTCAATTCCTTCGCCATTAAAGCGGGTGGCATCAATACGTCCATCAGGGTTTTGTACGACATTGAAAATAAGAATATTATTCTCTAAAACGTCTTTGGTTGTTTCATCATTTTGGGTAGCAAAACGTTCAATTAATTGAAGGATTGCATCGCTTCCGACAAATTCAGTCCCATGAATAGAACCATTAATCATGATTGGAACTTTAAAGTCAGGATTATTGGCAACCCATTCTTGAGCTTTGCCTGGATTCTTAAACATTTGCTTTCTAAGTGCCTTCACTTTTCCGAACTTTCCTTGTGTTGTTGGGTCGGCAATCGTGACAACATAGAGTGGGTTTCCATCAGCTGATGTTCCACGGACTTCAACTTTCACACGGTTTGAAAGTTTTTCAATCTCTTTTAATTTGGAACCAATTTGTGAAAATTTCACAAAGTCATAGTTTTCGCTATTAAACTTGCTTCCGTCCTGTTCCTCATATGTATTCAGATTTGTCCATTGAGGTTTCTCAGCATGTCCAGAACTCCACGGTATTACTGTTAGTAAACTCACAGCCATCAGGCCGGATAATGCTTTTTTCTTTTTCATCCTAAAACCTCCAGTATGATTTTTTTGTATATATCCCACCAAGTCGTTCAATGTTTATTTTATTGGGATTCGCTCTCCTATTGCAGCACTAGTTTCGGAAGGTCAAATTTATGTAGTGTTACTTGCTGGGGGAGCTTATCAAATTTTATAAAGAATATTTTTATCGATGTGGTTTGTTCAACGTTATAAAATTAAACCGCTTTCAACAGGATTTGTTCAGCCCTTTAGCGAGTCATTTCGTGTTGTATTCAATTAAAATATGTATTAATTAATTAACACAATACCTAAACCCGCATTGGCTACTGTAGCTGATTAAATTCCTTTCTAGACTAATTAATTTCTCCTTTTCTGCACCCTACTAATATTTTAAATTTCCATACATGTTTAAGAGTATCGCCTCCTTATTAAGAAATAGTAACCCGCAAACTTAGATAACTGTTTTTAATATTATACACTTATTTTGGTGCGAATTAAGAATTTTCAGTTAATAATAATTGAATTTTTTCTCCTTTTTTCATACTTCAGAAACATAATATTATTTACAAATAATTTCCATGCGCTAAATTGATAAAACGTGGTCATTGTTTTAAAGATGGTAATAAACGAACTTCTTATTTAGCAGTATTCACCTTCTTAGATTTGAACGGCTAAGATTTAATCGTTCCGGATGAAGAAGTCTTTAGTTTTATCATGCTCATAGCAAACGATAAAACGAGGCCGCCATTTAAAGAAGCGGTGTATTAGGTTGAAGCTCATATGCATAAACAAGAAGAATAGTCACTTCCGGTAACAATCGGAGGTGGCTATTTTTGTGTTCTCATTTAAATAGAAGAGGAGTTTTCCAAATGAATTACAAAATGATACTTATGTTATCCGCTGATACTCCGGAGCAGTCACGCTCGACCGATGTAGACAAAGTTATGCTAGCAACTTATGAACAATATTGTTTCCAAGGTTCTAAAGATTATATATTGTCACATAGATTACAGGAACGTAGTCGTGAAATAGATTCTTTCCCTTTCCCTCTACTGATAATAAAAAAAACGTATAACCCCATTGCTTTCACAAAAGAATTATACGTTTTCCAATTATAAACTTTAACAAATTTACTTTTTCTATTAGTTAAGACCTAGACCTAAACATTTATCTATAATTTTTAGTAATAAATATAAAACAACTGATTATAACTAAAGTTCAATCAACTTGATTTCTCATACTATAAAAAACACAATAAATGATAGTCAGTATGAAAAGAATATAAGAAGAAATCATCTTTAACAATTTTGGTATGAAGTCTAGAATATCTGTAAGGGAAAAAACTATTAAACACACCACTGGTAATAAGCATATTAACCATATATATTCTTTATTTCTAATTGTTTTAACCATAGTTATTATTATAAATACTGCACCAATCACTATATTAGACAATTAAACCACCTTATCGCTTTCTTTTTTTATAACTTTTAGCTCCTTTATAGTAAGCACGACCATAAGTATAAATATCGCCACCCCAGGCGGCAGGTCCTAGGATCCCTCTTCTTGCTACTTTGAAAGCTAATCTACTTGGCTTACTCTTCTTCAATACCCTACCTCTGGCTTTCTTTACAGACTTTTTATTCTTCCTGTAAGCGTTAGTCGCCTCATATGCGCCACCAGAAGCTCTTCCAACAAACCCACTATAACCATCACTCGTATATGATTTTTTTAATGCTTTCATTCCTTTTTTATGGGCGTACATGTGTCTTTTATTTCCAGTTAAAACTAATGTCATCCCATATGCCCTTTCCCCATCAGGATCAACCAACATAACTGGATTATTAACTGCGTAAGAATAACTATTTTGAGTAATTGGATTCTCTTTTTCTCCCAGTTGGGGATCTAATGTTAAAAACCTTCCAATTTCAGAATTATAATAACGCTGTTGTAAATAATAAAGCTTCGTTTCAGAATCATATCGATATCCTGCATAACGGAATGGTACCTGTGAGGTAAAATTACCGGATTCCTTTAGCTGGTTGCCCCATGCATCGTATTCAAAACATGCCACTACTGTTCCTGCAGCATCTGTTACTGAAGTAATATCTCCATGTGCATTTGCATGGAATGTATAGGTTTTTCCGGACTTCGTCATCGTTAGTGGACGGTTCCCGTTGTCGTAAACATATGATGCAAGAACTGCTCCACTTTGATCTGTTTCGAGTACAACATTGGCATTCTCATCATACGTATAATTAACAGTTGTAGATACTGTTGTTTTGCTAATGCGTAGTCCTTCTGAATTATACTGATATTTGGCAACCGTAGTCGTTCCTTCTTTGACCTCTACTAACCGGTCTTCCGCATCATACACTAATATCCGCTTTCCATCATTGGTTAAATTCCCATTTTTATCATGTGTAATGGTCGTCCGGTTAATAGAGGAAAGCTGATTCGCTGCATCATACGTATAAGAATTTGTATCCGGGTGCCACTTTGTATCGCTCAATTAAATAAGAGCAAACCCATTTACGATTTGCTCCAGAGAAATATTTTTATTAAAGGAATGCCTTTGATTTAGCTAAATTTATTATTCGCATTTTCCATTCAGGGGAGAATTAGATTATCGAATTTGAAACTGATTTTATACACCTAGGCCTTCTATTTTCATCATTTCATCAATATTAGACAGCGCTTCTTCTGCATCATCGCCTTGAACAATTATTTAATTGTTTCTCCCTGCGGGATTCCTAGCGAGATTACACCCAAAATTGATTTTAAGTCTACCTGTTTTCCTTTATACTCAAGGATCACATCTGAAGAAAATGGCTTAACCATATTAACTAATAAGGTCGCAGGTCTTGCATGAATTCCAGAATCGCTAATTATGAATATATTTTTTCAACCATTTTTATTCCTCCATCTTTAAAAAACTCTTTTATTTTATAAGTGAAGAAATTCGATAATTCTCTTACTTTGTCAGGACATTCTCTACAGTAAAATCGTATCCTTCAAGCCCTTAAATTCTGCACCAAGGGTTATATGCTCAAAGAGAAGAATAATATTAATGAGATTAAAAAGCCCCTAAGTTTTGGATTTTAAAATTCTTTGCTAGTTCCAGAAATGTACATTTTAATGTACCCCAGTCTTATATCTTCCAACAACATAGAATAATTCACTTTTGTAAAATCTGATACATCCACTTCATATAAAGTTCCTAATTCAAACGTGTCATATCCTCTCGTTGTACATCTTTTTATAAATTCCTCATAGTTCAATAAGTTATCTGCAATACTTCTATCAGCTAACTGATCCCCTTTTTTGTAGGAAGTTACGATATGACTCAAATGCCTTGTCGGATCCAAATCTCGCTTTTTTTGTCGTTCAAACAATACATCTAAATCTGCAATTAACCGAATAGTAACAACCTCATAACTATATCTTTCTACTAATTGCTGAATATGAGGCTTTTGTTTTTGACTAAAAGGATAATCAGACATAATATTGCTACCTACTTGCATTTGCTGTTCCATTATTTCAAAGTACTTCGCCCATGCTATCTTTTCTATCTTCTGCTTTTCTTCTAGATTACGATAACCATACATATCACAATAATATTCTTTCAAGTCATCCTGAGAAAGATTATAAAATGACCCTAATTTACTATTGAGGATATTACTTAAGTAGGTTTTTCCTGTTCCAGGTAAACCTGCTAATAAGATTAAGACTTGATCCATCTTACCACCTCATATCTAACGAATAAAGAAAGAGTACAAGGAATTCCTAGTACTCTCTTTATTAGCCACATCTTCACCAACCCTTATGAAAAAGACTAATGAACTTTTTATGTCATTATTTTACTTGGAGGGTTCGGTCTTCTTTATTCATGAAGATTCCAATTTTATGTTTGACAATTTCTTTTACTGCCTGATTACATGGAATAATATTATGTCGTAATGATTTCGTTACTTTTGTTTCTCCGAATGTTTCTTTCGCTGTTTTCGTCCATGTTACTAACAACTCAGTACCTACATTAAATTTACGAATCCCGTTATTAATTAATTCATGTACATCCATTTCATTAACACCTGTACCCCCATGAATAACTAAAGGTACATCTACTACAGCGTTGATTTCTTTTAATAGTGGTAGATTTACTTCTGTTTTAGATTTATATTGACCATGATTAGTACCAATGGCAATGGCCAAAGCATCTACCCCTGTTGCTTTAACAAACTCTTCTGCATCTTTTGGGTCAGTATAAACCTTATCATTCTCATCTACATGAATCCCTTCTTCAGTACCGCCAATAGTCCCTAGTTCGCCCTCTACTGAAACACCATATTTGTGTGCATATTCTACTACTGCTCTTGTTTTCATAATGTTCTCTTTGAATGGTAAATGAGAACCATCAAACATCACTGATGTATATCCTTTATGGATTGCCTCTTTAATATCATCAAAATCCCTTGCATGGTCTAAATGCAATACCACATCTACCATTTCATTTGTGGCCATCGTTTTACATACAGCAACAATATTTTCATGACCAATGTATTTCGCAGTATCTATACTTGTTTGAATAATAATTGGTGCTCCTTGCTCTTTTGCTGCACGGATCATATCAGGTAACATCTCTAAATTATGTGCATTAAATGAACCAACTGTATAATTCAATTCTTCAGCCCTACGTGTTACTTCTTTTAATGTTGTATACATGATCAATTACTCTCCCTTTATACTAATCTTTTATTTTCTTCCTTATCGAACACCACGAGTAACCTCTTTAGAAACTTGCATCATTTGATCCATTTTCTTTAGATATATCTGTAATAATTCTTCATTATTCACTTTTGCTGCTTCTGCACGCTTCTTGTTATAAAGTTTTAATAAAGTTTTGTAACCATTACCTAATGACTTTTTGGCCTGAATACTTTTTTCTAAAGAATCAATAGCATGATCTTCTTCACCAAGTTCATTAAATGCTAAGCCAATCTCCTCATAAATTTTTGCTTGTTTTTCTCCAGCTACTTGATTTACTTCTTCTTTTTTAAAGGAAATGGTACGTAATAACTCTTCTTTTCGTTCAACTGTTAACAATACCTCTTCGGTTGTTTCTTTTTTCGGTTCTTTAGGTTTTTTCTTTCCAAATCCAAACATTACTTGTGCCTCCTTTTCTCTACCTACATCCTAGAAAGCTTTTAAAAGTGGACCAATGAGCCATGCATATAGCAAAGCAGCTGTTACTGTATCAACATCTGTTGCTGTTGCATTGACAAACCCCATAGAATTGAATGTTGTTACTAATAGTGCTGGTAATAATGTAATGAAGAAACCATGTACAACACCACCAATAATTGCTCCACGAATACCACCTGTTAAGTTACCAAATATACCGGCGGTACCCCCCGCGAAGAAAGCTGTAAGCATACCTGGTAAGATCATCGCCAACCCAAAGACAGGTAATACAAACATTGCAATAATCGAACCTATAGTAGTTGTGATAAACCCTACAATGACTGCATTAGGGCTAAATGGAAATAGGACTGGACAATCTAATGCAGGAATTGCATTTGGGACCAACCGCATGGCAATCCCTCTAAATGCCGGAACAATTTCACCTAGTAATAAGCGAACTCCTGCTAATAATACATACACTCCAACTACGAATTGGATAGATTGTAAGAACGCAAACATTAAATAATTGGTATCTCCTGATAATGTAGAAGCGAACTTTTCACCTGCAAACGCTGCTGTAATAATATAAAGAGGAGTCATTACCACCATCAAAGATAGATAGGTATCTTGTAAGAATTCAAATTGAGCTGGTAATTTCAAATCTTCAACAGATTTTTTCTTTTCGCCTTTTCCCCCAACTAGTTTCGCTACACCTGCTTCAAACACATACCCAACCGTACAAAAGTGTCCTAAAGCAATATCATCCATACCAGTAATCTTACGAACAAATGGTTGTGCAATCGCGGGCATAGCTACCGCAAATACGGCCCCAATGAAACCGCCTACTAAAATCAATGCAACACCACGTAAACCTGCAAAGTAACCAAATACTGTTGTCATAGTAGCCATCCAAAGAATTGCCTGACCAGTTAAAAAGATGTATTTCCATTTAGTGAACCGTGCAATGATAATATTAAAAACAAAGATAGCTAAGAAAGTTAGTGCGATATCACGACCCAATCCTAACTCATTCATTGCTTGGCCATTAATAGCTTCAATCGAAGGAATAATCCCTTGCATATGGAAACCTTCTGTAAAAATATGACCGAAATAGACTAAACTACCAACAATAATGCTAGAACCTGCGGACAATACCATAAACCCTAACATCGTCTTTAAAGAACCAGAAATAACTTGCCCTGTTGATTTCTTTTGCAAAATTAACCCCAACATAGCAATCAACGCGATTGTAACAGATGCCTGTGTCAAAATATTTTCGATAATAAAGTTAACTACACTCATTTTTTCCCACCCCATCTCTAGCTATCTCTATTTATTTTTAAGCTAAAACGCCTTTTTCCCTTAATACCGGGGTAATTTTTTCTTCAATCTCTGCCTTAGATACAATATTTCTCAAATAAACAATTGTCGTTTGTTTAGGATCAACTGAAAATTTCTCGAATTGGGATTTGAAATTCTGTGCCGTAATAATAATATCGGGTTTTACTGAAACAGCAGACGAGATATCACTATGATCTAGCTTGGCGTTGACACCTAACTTGCTTAATACATCCTCTGCCGACATTTGACAAGCAAAACTGCTTCCTAAACCTGCTCCACATACAAATAAGATATTTACTTTTTTCATTTTGCCCTCTCCTCATTTTTCAATTTTGGGGTTATATACTTATCAATTGCTTTTAAAACTGTTACTTCCTCACTTCACTACCATATAAAACTTGATTAAACATGTTTACATCTTGTGCTGTAATTAACAGGTCTAATTTCTCTTCATCATTAATTAACTCAATCAGATTTTTCATCACATTTAGATGCGAATAAGAATCCACTGCGGCTAGACAAAAAACAATTTTCACCGGATCATTATCCGGATTTCCAAAATTAATTGGTTCCTTTAACGTCATGACACTAATGCCTAATTTGTTTACTCCATCTTCCGGCCTTGCGTGTGCTAACGCTAAATGCTTCCCTACTACTATATAAGGCCCATACTCTTCAACAGATTTAATCATGGCGTTTATATATCGTTCTTCAATGACCTCTTCTGTTAACAATACCTGGGCAGATTTCGTAATTGCCTCTTTCCAATCTTTACATTCTTGCTTTAGTAGGATGTTGGAATCCCTCAAAATATCCTGCAACATCGGCTGTATCTCCCTTGTATTAATTTTTAAATGATGTTCTTTAAAAGTATCTTCTACTTTGTGATAGCTTTCCTTTGTTACCTTACCGCCGCTTTCTACAATTAACATCAAAATATCCTGCATTAGCTGTGTAGCATCTAACTTATTGGAAACGATCCTTCTCTTATTCTTATTTTTGAGTAAAAAAACTTTAATTTCCTTCTTGTCACTTTCTCTTAATATTGGATTAAGCAATAATACAGGTTTTCTTGGATAATCAATTGAAATGGTCGTAAAAACTAAATCAACATCCAGCTTGTCAATAAAGGCTAATTCATACGAACTCAATATTGCAACAATCTCGATATTGAAATGCTCTTTCAAATTCGCAGCCAACAGCTTTCCAGTTGAAACCCCATGATTACAAAGCACAACTGCCTGATAAACATATTGTTCTTTCTGCTTAATCTGGCTGGCAGACGTTGAAAAATAAACGGTCAAAAACCCGATCTCATCTTCTGATAATTTTTTTTTGATGTAGTCCTCTATTTGCTTACTAAAGCAAGTGACTGCCTGATAAATCTCGGCATAGGACTCCTTAATAGTGTCTTTCAACGGATTAAATACCTGTAAATCGTTCTTCACCCTGCTTAATAACCCTGTGATATGCCTATACAAACCTTCATACAAATCTTCTTCTCTCTGAGAAAAGGGGATTCTGGTTACTTTTTCTACATGCTCAATTAATTGAATAGTTAATAATTGTGCGGTAACCCAATCGAATGAATTATTCATATCTTTTGGATTAAACGATTCGATTGTAAAAGTAGTATATTTAATTTCATTTAATGATGGATATAAACCAAACTCCATACAGATGGAATCGACAAAATTTCTGACAGGATCTTCTTTTATTTCGGCTCTAACTTTGGCTAATTCCCTAAGGGTATTTCCTTCTTGCAATCGCCTTACCCATATACCTAAAAAAAGAATGCTTTGATTCCGGTATACATGATTAATCTCCACTCTGGACTTTTCAAAGACTTCGTCATAATGTTCTCCAATGACCCTTAATGCATTTGTATCCAAATAATCAAGAACAAATTGATCTGTAAAAGTATTTACTGTATCTATATCTCGGTACTCCATTAGTTTAGCAATATCTGTCATACTGTTAATCACATCGTATAACATAGTGCGTATTGAGCGTTCATCGCCTTTTAATACAATACCTTGCTTCGTTAAACTCACTACAGAAATCCCATATTCCTTTAAAAACTGACGAAGTCTTCTCATATCCTCATCCAATGTACTTTTCGATACCTGCAGTTTTTCTTCCATTTTAAAGAGCATTGTCGTTCTTGTGGTATCGGCAATATCTAAAAGTAAGGCAAGAAAACGTTCATTGGGCCGATAATAATCTGTTTCTCTGTCATCACCAATTTTGGACAGGAGCTTTTCGCGATCCACATCAGTTAGGTCTAACTTCAACCCTTTTCCTCTTGTCGTCGTAATTGATGGATAATTATTTTCTGCCAGATATTTATTAATCAGGACCAATTCGTTTCGAAAAGTACGCTCGCTAATATTGAACTCTTTACTTAAATCCTCACAAGTCAAAAAGGTATTTACTGTCAAAAACCTGGTAAGTACTCGTTGAGTCCGTTCTTTCATGATAGTAACTCCTTTCATAGTTTCATTATAATTCGCAATATTTAAATAGTTTAGTACATCTTATTGCAACTTCAATTTGCAAAAATGTAAGCGTTAACACTTTTTATTCAAACTATAAATCAAATATCCATCGAAAAAAGATGTATCTCTTATAGGGGTACAGACACATACCTGTCACTTTAGGCGATAATTTGCCCTTATTTTAAGTGTTATTTTGCACATCGAACTTTAAAAACCCAGCTACCTTTTCAAGAGAAGATTAGCTGGGTTTCTTAATTATTTACATTCAATTATTTTTAGAACTATTCTAATCAGTTTAGTAAATAAAGCGATTGCGGGAACAGTATTTTTTTAAAAAAAACATATTGATTTCAAACCCTATATTACGTTTGATTCAAAGAAAAAGCGAAAGACCACTCATAAATTCTTCACATTTTTAATTAAGGGAAACGTGGAAACTGTTTAAAGTCTGGGGTGCGTTTTTCTTTGAATGCATCCCGTCCCTCTTTAGCTTCATCAGTTGTATAAAAGAGAAGTGTAGAATCACCAGCGAGTTGCTGTAAACCAGCAAGCCCATCTGTATCAGCGTTAAAAGCTGCTTTTAAGAACCGAAGAGCAGTAGGACTTTTTTCTAATAGTTCCTCACACCATTTAATCGTTTCAGCTTCTAACTGTTCTAATGGAACGACTGTATTAACAAGTCCCATACTTAAAGCATCTTGTGCATTGTATTGACGGCATAGGTACCATATTTCTCGTGCCTTTTTATGCCCCACGATTCTAGCTAAATAATTTGCACCGTATCCTCCATCGAAACTACCTACTTTAGGACCGGTCTGACCAAAAAAGGCATTATCTGCTGCAATCGTCAAATCGCAAATCACCTGAAGTACGTGACCACCACCAATTGCATACCCAGAAACCATCGCAATAACCGGTTTAGGAATAAATCGTATCAAACGCTGTAAATCCAATACATTTAAACGAGGGATTTGATCATCTCCTATATAGCCACCATGCCCTCGTATTTTTTGATCACCACCTGAGCAAAATGCCTTATCACCCTCTCCTGTTAAGATAATAACACCAATATTTGCATCATCACGTGCAATAGAAAATGCATCAATTAATTCCATTACAGTTTTTGGTGTAAAGGCATTATGTACATGTGGACGATTAATGGAAATTTTTGCAATCCCTTTATAAGTTTGATAAATAACATCTTGATATTTTCGTTCAGACACCCAATTGACAGACATATTTAGCCCTCCTAATATCTTTGTGATAAAAAACACATATCACCTTAAAAACTAGCTGCTAATTAGCAGCTAAAAACAAAAACATTAATTTATAAAATAGCTTTATCACTATTGGAAGCTTCCGTCTTTTCATCCACAAAATTCACTTTCATAACAATCTTTTGTATAAACCTTGGGAAAAAGTATGCTCCAAAGTAAGCAATAATAAATGCCATCCCCCAATTTTTTAACCATGCCTGTAGAAAAATATTATTGTAACCAACGTTTATTGAAACCAAAATAAATGAAATAAGCATACTTATACTAAAAGCCATTAAGAAAGCAAAAATAGCTTGTTTATATTTTATATTAATTTTCATAACTTCCCCCTTTAATTTTAAAGTCTATACTCTCAAAACTTTTTTAAAGTTCAGTAACCTCTACTGCCTCGTATTGAAAAATGGTCTTTTTCAAAATTGGGTTTTCACTGATTCCTTGTTTCTTTTGTTTGTTCATTTCCTTATGCTCGTCAACATGTTCTTCTCTTGATAACCATGTAATAAATTCTTTTTTAGTTGTCCACTTTGTTACAATTACATATTCTACACGGTCATTACTTTCCTTCTTCCAGCATTCTAATGCTAACAATCCTTGAACATCTTTCGTTTGGTCTATAGTGTTTTTTATCTTTACTATGATTTTGTCCTCATTGAACTTGTCACCTTCGAAGTGTGCTTGGTTGATAAACATAAATTTTATCCCTCCTATATATTACTTAACAAGTATCTTATTTACTAAGATATTATTTATAAGTAAAACTAACATAGGATTATGTTATTAGTCAATGAGAATTTTTATCAATTATAAAGTATTGCGGTGTGTATTTATTTTATTTTCTTATTAAGCTTACGAAATACACTTAACATTTGATCGATTTCTGTTTCTTCCAAATCATGAAGAAGTTTAACAAATGCCGTTGCTCGGTTTTCGATAATTTGATCCACAATCTCCTTCCCATCAGTCGTTAACGATAGCTGAACCACTCTTCTGTCTTCTTCTAATCTAAGACGATTAATTAAATTATGTCTCAGTAATGTGTCAGTAAGAACCGTTCCTCCACCTGAAGTAATTCCTAAGTATTTGGTAATATCTGATGCTGTACATGTCTTTACTCTATAAAGATATGTGAGAATCAGTATGTGTCCATCACTAAGATTGTACTTTGTCTTCGGGAAAAAATTATGTTGAGTTTTAGTTTTACTAAATATATTTTCAAACAAATCTTGAAATTCCTTTAGCTTAATATATCGTTGATCCAACTCCACATTCTCCTCCATTTATTCTAATTTGAACAGATCTAGCCAATTCATTGTAGCATAAGATTATATACTTTTTAACTCATTGGCTATCTGTTACTTTCAGTTCATAAATAAGGTTCCATAAAACAGACATTTATACTGTTAAAAATAACTTTATCAGAAAAATTGTAACTCGGAAGGGTTGATGTTTATGCAGAATGAACTTCCTCCATTAACAGCTTATTCTGAAGAACAACGACAAACAGCGATGACGAAGTATCACGTCATTGCGCCGTACCTTCGCTCTGAGAAAACATTGGCTGTCATTACAGTAGACACCGGAATCGCAAAAAGAACGCTACAATACTTGATTCGGGACTATGAACAATTTGGGTTAAAAGGGTTAATTCGAAAAACAAGAAGTGATGCTGGCAAAATACATTTAGATCCGGAGATTGTCGTGGCGATTGAACAACTTATTTTGAAGTACAGAAGAAATTCGCTGACGTCTATTCATCGAATGATCTGTGCGCAATGTCAGAAACAAGGCTGGCAACTGCCGAGTTATTATCAAGTGTATAAGGTATCGCAGTCTCTTTCGCAAAGCTTGAAGACGTTAGCGCATGGTGGCCAAAAAGCATATGAAAAAAATCAGTATGATTTAATCCATCGAAGAGAAGCGAGCTACCCTAATGAAATTTGGCAAGCAGACCATACATTACTCGATATCCTTGTGCTGAATGAAAAGGGACAACCCGAACGACCTTGGTTGACGATTATTTTAGATGATTACAGCCGAGCAATCGCTGGCTATTATTTAACCTTCCAAGCGCCTTCTGCCATCCAAACAGCACTCGCTTTGCATCAAGCCATTTGGCATAAACGAAATCTAGATTGGACGATTTGCGGAACCCCTGAACAGTTTTATACCGATCATGGCAGTGATTTTACATCGAATCATTTAGAGCAAGTGGCCATTGATTTAAAAATAAATCTCGTATTTTCAGCTGTAGGTGTTCCAAGAGGACGAGGGAAAATCGAACGCTTCTTTTCAAGCATCAACCAATTATTTTTACAAGACTTACCCGGTTATGTAGGAAACCGTCCCAATGATCCTCTTTTAACATTAAAAAAGCTTGATGAAAAATTAGCCCATTTTATTATGTACCATTATCATCATCGCATTCATGGAACAACGAAAAAAGCGCCGATTCGTGCTTGGAATGATGCAGGGTTTTTACCGAATATGCCGGAGAGTTTAGAAAGCCTTGATTTGTTACTGCTTCATGTTGCCAAACCGAGAAAAGTACATTCGGACGGTATTCATTTCCAAGGACTACGATATATTGATACCACTCTTGCAGCGTACGTTGGGGAAACCGTCGTGATTCGTTACGACCCACGAGACCTTGCTGAAATACGTGTTTTTTACGAAAATCGCTATTTATGTACCGCCATTTCTCCTGAAATCGCCGGTTATACAGTGGATTTAAAAGAGATTGTGTCTGCTAGAAATAAACGAAAACGCGCGTTAAAAAACCAAATCATGTCAGAGAAAACAGTCTTTGAAGACATTGTTCAGTCCAAACAAAGCCAATTAGAAGAAGATTCAGAGAAACCTGAGCCAACCAAGTCAAAGTTGAAGAGGTATTTCAATGAATAACACACAAACATTTATTGAAACGAAGGAATATAAGCGATTTGCAGAGTTTTGCGATGCCTGTATCCAGTATCAATATATGGGCATTTGTTATGGTCTACCAGGTGTTGGGAAAACGTTGTCGGCTAGACAGTATGCCTAGTGGGATTATCTCGAGAAGCAAATCAACTATGAAAAAGCTGAATTGATGGGCGCTCATGCTGACGAAAAAATCTTAGATTATCATACGCTTTTTTATACTGCCCCACCTGTTAGTGCAACGAAATTGACCAGTGCCATTCATGTGATGGGGATGCGATTCAATATGGTGAAAGACGTCTATCGGGTGCGTATTGGTGAGAAGGAAATGAACACTTCTAACGCTTTTGAAGGGATTCACTTAATTATAGTGGATGAAATTGATCGTTTGAAACTGCAACACATGGAGCAACTTCGTGATATCTATGATAAACATGACTTAGCCATGATATTCATCGGGATGCCAGGGATTGAAAAACGGTTAGCACGTTACCCCCATCTATACTCCCGCATTGGTTTTGCACACGAATTTCAGAAGCTCAGTAAAGATGAGATGCACCATATTTTAGAATATAAATGGGATGAATTAGGTATCTCCATTAAACGAGAGGACTTTACCGATTACGAGGCGCTCACAAGCATCATGAAAGTCACAAACGGTAATTTTAGACTCATTCATCGGCTATTTACTCAAATTGAACGTATTCTCGAAATCAATCACCTTACATCCATTACTACCGAGGTAGTAGAAGCTGTACGAAATAGCTTAGTAATTGGACGTAAATAATGAAGAAACCCAGCTGATCTTCTAATTTGAAGGTAGCTGGGTTTTAAAATTGGATGTGCAAATTATCGGGCAAAGTGACAAGAATTTTATTGCTATTTTGATTTATCTCAAAAACCATCGTTTTTGAGTTAGATGGTATAAGAAAATGGCAGCCTTCAGATTTAATGAAAGTTGCCATTTTATTTTGAGAGACGAATCTTCAAGGAAGCCTCCAATTATATAACTTTTATAATACCTTTTTTAAAATCTCTAGGTTTTCTTTGATGAATTCTTGATGCTTTTCTGCCCCTCGTATCTCACTCCAACCAACAGAACAAAATGCATCATAAAAAGTATAGAACGGCAGGATTTTTTGCAGATTAATCATAGGACGAATCGAATTATAGCCTTGTATGTATGGTTCTTTTGTATTTAGATGTTTACACCAAATATCACGATTAATTTTTGTGAAATCATTTTCTGTTGAGCCTAAACGTGCACTTTCGAAATCAATAATTCCTTTCACGTTATTATCCTTTACTAAAATATTTCCGGGTCTAAAATCCATATGTATTAAAAAAGGACCATCTGGAGCTGGTAAAGAATAAAAATGTTTTTCGAAATAGTGGATACTCTTATCAAATAAACCTTTTGATAAAATCGCCTTTGCATACTCTGAAAAGTACTCAAATTTTTGTTGAATGAATGCTCTCCATTCTTCTGGCTGATATCTTTCAATAGTTTTACTTTTTTTAAAGAACGTTGCAGGTATGGAATGCAGCTTTGCGTGACTTACGCCTATCTCATAGGCTAATGCTTTATCGATTATCTTTGTAGATATTTCTCCATCTATTGCCTCTAATAACAATGCTCCAGGTATCACATCATTTCCTTCCCAAAAATCTAGTACTCTGGGCGTATTTAACTTATCTTGGAGTATTAGAAGAAATTCGTATTCTCGCATTAACTTAGTCTTTGAATAGGGGATTTTAACAAACACTTGTTGTTGATTGTTTAAAATTAATTTATAGACAGTTGAGCTATACGACTCTGGAACACTGTTAATTGATAAAACATTCAGTCGAAACTGCTGAATAACTTGTTGTAAAATTTCCACCAGATTTTATCCCTCCCTAATTGTCGTTCCTTCATTTTTTGCCCAAGTCTTAAATATTCGATAACGGAATCTCCTTACACTAATTTTATCTTAAACAGCGAAAGCCGACACTAAATAAGTGCTTTAGTATCGGCTCATATTCTTAAACAATTTTATTGTCAGTATACCTAGGCTATTTTCGAGTGGAGATATCTTTTTTATCAGACTTAAAATGTAAAATAGCGCTTAAAACAGGTGCAAAATAACGCCTAAAGTGACAACACATACCCATCAAGCTAACACCAATGAGTACTTAAAGTAGAGCCATTTTTACAAAACAATCGTTCATACCACTAAAGAAAGATCTGCCAAATAAGCCTTCGGTAGGTCATTTTGCTTTTGAAGGGATTCACTTAATTATAGTGGATGAAATCGATCGACTGATACTGCAACACTTAGAGCAACTTCGTGACATCTATGATCAACATGACTTAGCTATGATATTCATCGGGATGCCAGGGATTGAAAAAAATATCCCCAGCATTACTCCCGCATTGGTTTTGCTCATGAATTTCAGAAACTCATTAAAGACGAGATGCACCATATTTTAGAATATAAATGGGGTGAATTAGGTATCTCCATTAAACGAGAGGGCTTTTCCGATTACGAGGCGCTCACAACCATCATGAAAGTCATAAACGGTAACTTTACCGTCTATTTCTCAAATTGAACATATCCTCGAAATCAATCACCTTACATCCATTACCACCGAAGTAGTATAGGCTGCACGGAATAGCTTAGTGATTGGACATAATTAATGAAGAACCCCAGCTAAACTTCATATGAAGGTAGCTGGGGTTAAAAGTTGGATGTGCAAATTATCACTTAAAACACGCGCACAAAAGTTTACATATTCCTCTTTTTGTTCTTGTTTATGTCTAAAAGATAGTCTGTAATTAAAAGTATAGAAGATATAACTTTAGGCAAAAAAAGGGTATGAGCAAATGAAAGTTGGATATGCAAGGGTATCGACAGTTGGACAGTCGCTTGAAAGCCAAATTGAACAATTAATAGAATATATATGGAAAAAGAAAGTGGAAAGAAAACAGATCGCCAGGATTTAGACAATGCAAGAAAAGCATTAAGAAAAGGTGATAAATTAGTCGTTACTAAAATTGACCGCTTGGCCCGTTCTGTTAGGGACCTTCATAATATTGCTATTGAATTGGAAGCTGAAGGAGAAGGCAATAAAAAACGTCCTTTTCAAATCGAACAGTGATGTGTTCAAAAAAGGACGAGTTTTGGAACAAATAATAACTTATTTATAATATCGTGCTTAATCGATAAAAATCATAAACGCCAATCCATAGATATGGGTTGGCGTTTTGGCGTACTTCTTAAAGTTACAAATATGATTAGTTCATTTTATAAACAACATATTAAGAAATGTTTTTCAATTCCTCTGTTAATCGTAGGAATTCTTCTTTGTTTTGATCCTGTAATGACTGGTCAATCTCTTTTCGGATTTGCTCTTTTCGGAAATTAAGAAGGGCTTTGTTTAACACCATTTCAGCAAATTCAGAATCCTTAACGTTTATTTCAGGTTGTGGTGGTGTATTAGCCAAATTCTTTTCCATAGGAAACCAACTCCTTGACCTTTTTTCTATTATACCACCAATTTTCGGAATATTCAAATATTTATCAAAGTAGTTCCAATAATATATCTATTAGACAGATTGTTTTCTTCCATTTTTCTATTTTTGTTTATGTAAAAGCTTATTTTTCATAAACAATGGGGACTAATTCCATCCCCACCTTTTGGGCTGCAATATAGCGTCTGTAACCGTCCCTAAGGATCTTTGTATCCCTATTTATCATAATGGGTTCATCTAAGCAGCCTGTCCGTTTAGCATGATTTAAAACTTGTTGTGTTTTTTCGACACTCGGATTGGAATTTAAAAACTCTTCCGTTACAACAATCTGATTTAGTAAAATAAACTCTTCTGTTTCATCTGGTTTCATTTTTATTTTCACCCCTATCTGAAGTCTAATTATATTCTTTATTCACCTATTATAAGACCGATTTAATCAGCTATTCTCACTTTTTTCATCCTAAGGCCACCATTTGGCAACCCTCTTATGGCGCTAACGCATCCTATAGTGTAATTCATTTGTTCACATGTTAGTTCAAATAGAGGATAAATTAAAAAAGAGCAGATAATTTTTAGGTATCTGCCCTTCCTTTTTAACAGTTGGAATGACTATTGATTGCCTAGACTAAAACATTATCATTACGACCAAACGTTCAACATTATATCCCGCTAATACTTATCCATCAAATATATATAAATACTTGCTTTAATAAAATTATTTTGTTCATTAAATTAATAAAGTTTTTAAATTGATTTTCAAGGTATATCCCTCTTTCATAGTCGAGCTAAATAAAGGGGACTGATCCTATTTCTCGAAATAAAAAACCGGGCGGCATCAGCCGTCCGGCCCATTCTGTATTCCATTATTGTTTGCGATGTTCAAAGGTTTTACATGCCGTTTCCTCAACATTGTCAGCGTCATTGTTATCAAGGCCCACGACATAAATGGAGTCGGCAACACATTGATTCCCCTCGGCCCAGTACGTACAATTCTCTACGTTACACAAAACTTCGAGTTTCATAAAATGTCTCCTCCTCTTTATCGTTTAGTAACATATCCCCGTTTTTGTATATGGATAAACTCACATAAGCTTTTTCCTTCTTCTATGGAACTACCCAAATGTCTGTAAAACCAAGCTCACACTCGCCTTCTTTGCTGACCATAAGAGAGCAGATAGATTGGAATTCACCATGCCTTCAGCTGTTTCTGGAGGCAATTATCAAAAGTCTGACGAAGCAGCCATACCTACTTAATCTAAACCAGCTAATAGGATGTCAATATCTTTCTCTAAAATTTTCAATTCCCTTATGGTATACTATTTTTGTTCATGACAAATAACCCTCCAAAACCCTTTTGGAAGGATTTTTCTCTGTTTCACAAAATCGTTAATCAGGCTAAATCTAGGAATGCTTCTTTTCTCTTTAATAAAGCGTAAATCCAATGAAGCAACTTATTCATACAGGCAACGATTGACACTTTGGCCGGTTTTCCTTCTGATTTTTTCTTATCATGGAAGGCTTTAAGCTTTTTGTTCCTTGAACTTCTTATGCCACATAGTACGGCAAGATACAGAGAATGACGTAGTCTGCTCGAACCTCTTTTAGTAATACGATTAATGGTTGCCGTAAACTTACCCGATGAGTGAACACTTGGATCTACTCCAGCGAAGGCAACTAGTTTTTTCGGGTGATTAAACCGATCGATTTCACCAATTTCAGAGATAATCGTGGCTGCGATTTTTTCTCCGATACCGGGAATCGATTGGATGATCTTATATTCTTCCAGTTCATTTGCCAGGGCCACTATACGATCTTCCAACTCAGAGAGGTGTCCCTGGTAATGAAAAAGCAACTCAATATACATACTAATATTGATTACGTGACTTTGATACACGTTTATTTGAAATGGATTTCGAGACGCGGAGTCCATTATTTTTTTTGCTTTTTCCCATGCCCATTGACCCGATCTGCTAGGACAGAACTCTATAACACTCTGTGCTAGTTTACTTTCCCCGGCTGCTAATACCGCCTCTGAAGTGGGATATTCCTTTAATTTCAATAAAGAAACCCTTGAATATAGATCCCAAAAAACCTTTCGGTATTCAGGAAACACTTGATCTAAAATCGTGTGAAACTGAAGTTTAGCTTCCACATACATATTCGTTACGATTTCCCGTTGTCTGGACAAATTCCGAAGGTCTAATAGCTGAATTCCTCTAATTTTATGAGGTTCTAAATCCTCTTTGTAATACAGCACACACAACTGGTACGCATCGATAGCGTCCGTTTTCACCTTCCGTAAGCTGGACTTCTTTGCCTGATAAGAATTAATCGGATTTAGTAAGATATATGGAAACCCTTGTTCCTCCAGGTATTGAATAACAGGAGAATGGTAATGCCCTGTAGATTCTAAAATGACCATAGGCATTTGCCCTGTCACCTCTTCAATTTCTTTTAGAAATTCTAAAAAATGATCTAACGCCTCTTTGATATGCTTCATTGAAAAGCTCTTCCCATACGGTTTAGATTGATTTAAAAATGCCTGAACTTGGTTCTCTCCTTTTGCCACATCCAGACCAACAACTGGATTCATTGTTTTTTCCTCCTCTACTTACTAACCAGTACCCCTAGTCCTCCATGTAGTGTCATAGCTCCGCTTGTTATTCGAGATTTGCGTCCCAACCAGCCTCAAACATGTTTCTACAAGTAAGGGGCGGACAGTTTAGTTCACGGGATCAAGTCCCACGCACCCGTTAGTTCTATAACATATAGTTGAGTTGACACAAACTGTGAAATAAAAAAGTTACCTTTCAGAAACTTAGGAGTAGAAATCCATTATTATATTTAGGAAGCCAGTCAATTAATTGGTCATAGTTACTTGAGAAGATTGCGTTGTCTTTAGTATTAGACTGTTCAAGTGAATTAGAATATCCGTTTGTACAATTTGAATGTTGCCTCCAGCCACTCATCTCAACTTATCATCTAAATAGGGTGTCATCTCCTTATTCAGTTCTTTTTTTCTCTATATCACAAAACCGTTATTTGGCTAAATCCAAAAGTTTTTTCAGCCGTTTTCATTTCCTGAAATAAAATTTAAGTCATTCTACCTTAACCTTAATTTTATCAATGGCATTATATCCATAACCTTTCTTATTCCAAAAAGGTAAATTAGGTTGAATTTGACCAAATGAATCTGTTGCTCTGGATTTAATCGTGTACTCACCTTTTTCTGATATATTCCATTCGAATGACCAACTAACCCATCCATAACCAACATTCTTACCAGGTAATATATCGGCGCTACTCCATGTATAGCCATCATCCATACTAATTTCCACCTTGGTAATAACTCCTTTTCCTGTCCAAGCAATCCCTTTGATTAAATGCACACCCATATTAATTTTTTCCATATCGAGCGGTTTTTGGATAGTCGAATTGATATTTATTGCAGTGACCGGAAATGCATTTTGATCATTGTCTTTATTTGGATAATACATATAATCTATGGTTTGAAAAGGTCCAGTAAAAGTAGTATTAATAACACTTATCTGCTTTATCCACTTAACAGATGCCATTGCATACCACTGCGGAACGATTAATCTCAATGGATAACCATGTTTAAAGGGAATTGGCTGGTTATTATACTCATATGCAATGATTGTATCCTGATGCAGCGCCTTCTCGATAGGCAAACTCCTCGTGTAGGTGTAAACCTCATCCAGATCGGTCCTAAGGCCATAATCATACCCCTCCACGACAACTTCTTTCGCCCCTTCTCCTATTCCAGATATTTCAAGTAACGTCCGTAATGGTACACCTTCCACTTCCCTTGACTAATGGCCCCCTTTTCCCATTGTTCTCCAAATGTTTTAGGTTCGAAGAGATTACGCTTGTCTCCTGAGCATTCAAGGACAACCTCAACAGTTTTGGATGGAAATCGAAGAATGTCTTGCATGGACAGCAGTAATGGAGCTGATACCAACCCATTTATAGGAAGCCAATAGTTTGAATAAGAAAGTGTCGGATAAGTAAAATGGTTCCTTCTAAAAAATAATTGGTTTTCCACACTATCATTATTGATGAATTGAATGGGTGTCTCCTGATTTTCCGGCAGCAAACTACGCGTAGTTAAATAGGGTCTCACTTTTTGAGGTTTTGTCATGATTCCCTCCTAATTAATATGAATCATTATAGATGTATACGTTCATTACTGCCCATTTCATCCTACACACCATCCTGTTTAAATCCAGTTTGGCCGATCCCATTGATCCAGATGCCCTTAGGATATTAATCCAATTGCACTTTTTAGTACTTTCGGTGCCTTTTTAATTCCTTCCGTTCCAACAAAACTGCTCGCACTCGCTATTAAAATGCTTGAAGAAATGAATTTGACCACATAAAAAATTCCTGATCCAATAATTAGATCTAGGATTAAAAACCTTTTAATTGTTGAACCTTTTATTATATAAATAACGATTTGGTCGTTTTTCTTCATACTCAGAATGGTCACACCCTTATCTTTTTCTAAATGTTATGTCAAAGGGGGGTTGTCATATTCTTCTGCATCTTGTCTTTACTATTTAATAAGGACTGCTTTCTGTTAGCCTCGGGCATACCAAGCTTCTAAAAAACATATTTCTTTTGCTGTAATTTTGTGACGACTCCACATCAAAAGGTCGATATGAAAGTCTTTCATTCCACCAATCTAAAATCCTTTACGAACTGAATGGGTTCTCCAGATGGAATATTAACAAACTTGTCAAGGCGTTACAGGCAGGAATAATAACTGGCAAACAAAATAAAAGATATCGGATAACTTAGTGGGTACTAGTTGCTCTTACAGAGTTTTCACTGCCAGGAGTTTATACCCCTTCATCTATGACTGGATATGATGTTATTGATCTAATTTTATTTTTTATTATCAAAATGATTTTCAATCTATCTTTTAGTCGGTATTTATAAAAAGAGAGTGAGGAAAGAATTAGATTTCTTCTTGCCCTTTTTTGGCTTACTGATTCCACTGTTTTTACGTAACAGCTTATGGACCATACTTTAACTATCATTGGCTCAATTTACATTGTCTTATTTGCTCCTTATCATTCACTTGAGGAAACTAATATTATCGATGTAAGTATTCATGCTATAGTCGAAATTGTCATGAATATTATGTTTGTCCATTATTTTAAGAAGATATATAACTAGGAAGCACCTATTTTGGTACTTTTTTTAATTTGACTTCACACTTTCACTTCTTCCTGACAGCTTCATTCATGCCTTATAGGTATCACGTTTCACCCTATTAATTAAACAAACGAGAATCAAAAATGAAAAAAATTTCCCTCTTATCAGGTTCTTAGTACTAATCTCTTTTTCTCCTAATAAACTTAATAAACTAACTATTTAGGAGGGGTGCAATGTTTAATCAAAAACTGGATAATATTAGGCCGCTTATTTGTAAAATTAATGAAGTCACTTACCAAAAGTACCATCTATATAAGAAATCATATGAGCGGGAAGTTTTCGTCATAAAAGATTACGGTGAAGACCGCGGTATTACCAATAAAAGTATTGCATTATTCGAAGCAGTCAAGGATCATTTTGATCGTTTTAAAATTGCTAAAATTACTAAAGAGATTCATAAAGATAATATTTTTCTCGATAGCGATCTCATCCTTATAGACAAAAAAGGAAATGAGCTACACCTTTCTGGTTGTAGTTGCGGGTATGCTGGCACTGGTTCACAGGGGACAGTTGAAGTTTTGAATAAGGCTGGATTCGAGATAGATAGAAGGTTTGTGTTTTGTTCAAAAGGATTCACTCTTTTTCATCCAAATGAAGAAAAAGAACTTTATGGCGAACGTTTATAAATTATCCAGATAACGGTTTATATCTATCATTACCTAATCTACTCAGCAAGATAAAAATGGAAATGTATGAAATAAAAAATAAAAAAGCCTTGGGAACTGATAAATCAGTAATACCAAGGCTTTAAAGCTATTAATACATTGACATTAATTAAAAATCATTATCGAAACTCGGGATATAACTATGAAAGAACAGCATTATATCTCCGAAAAACTACAATATATCGACGAAATTCAGGATATATCTCCGAAAAACAGCAATATATCTCCGAAAACAGCATTATCTACCCACTGTTATTTACAAAGCCTGTTATTCCTCAAGCATGCCCTTCACTCGCTCTACTTTGTCTTCCATCCTGCGTTCTTTATCACGACGGTCATCGATTCGGATATTCGTACAAACTCTAGCAAGACCTTTTTCAAAAGGTAATTCGTGCATCGCTTGGATCACTTCAAACAACTTAGGCAGGTCGCCTTCAATGATTGTATTCATGGGTGTCAATTGAAAACGAATTTCTCCCTTATCTTCATATTGCTTTAATACCCTTTGAATATCCGCTACATAGCTGCTAACACTTGGAGTTTGTGTCCCCACAGGAATTACCGTTACATCAACTATTGCCATTCTTATTCACCAATCCTTTATATGTAATTCAATCAAGAAGCATCCATCCTATAGAAGACGGATGTTTTTTACTATTATAACTCAAACTTCGCACCTGGGAAATTTGATAGGAGCTTTGAAGTTTCCATTCGTGAAACAAAGCGCTTCTACTGGCAAGAAAATTACTATAAAATCGGCCAAATAAAAAAGAACCAGCAAACAAATCCACCTCTATTAAAATAGAGGTGGATTTGTTTTAAATCGATTTATTATGCATTATCTTTTCATTTATATAATCCTTATAGACCAACACAGCAACAACAATAAAACTTAGACTAACAATCCTGAAGATCATCTCTAAACTGATCCATTCTGCTAAAATACCTAATACAAACGCGCTAACTCCAACACCAAAGTCAAAACTGGAAAAAAAGGTAGCGTTGGCTGCTCCTCTTTTTTCTTCACATACCCTTTGAACAGTCCATGTTTGTAAACATGGCATAACCGTGCCATAACCTGCGCCAAATAAAATCGCCGCAACGATGAGTTGAGATTCATTTGTCATATATGACAGGATAACAAGTGAAAAGAATCCTAACACAGCTGCCATAATGATAATAGACCAAGGTCCTTTTTTGTCATACCATTTTCCGGTAAACGGACGTAGTAAAGTTGAGACAATTGCATTGATAAGGAAGAATAGAAAAATATGATCTACTTCCCTTTGCTTCCCAAAAAGAACCAAAAATGTGATAATAGCCCCAAAACCTAGTGTTGTAATAACCGTAAGTAACGCTTGGAACCATACGTCTTTTTCAAAAATCATATCCCAAAAGCGAAATGGCTTCTTCTCACGCTTTACAATAGTAGGTGAATAGACAAATTGAAGCGCAAGTACTGCCAATAAGCTCAATACTGCTGATGACCATATCAAAATATCGAAGGAAAAAGAGTCATAGATAAGGATACCTATACTCGGTGCAACGATAGCCCCGACCGTTGTGGATATAGAAAAATACCCTATTCCTTCTCCTAAGCGTGTCTTAGGAATAAAATCCACTACCATTGTACTGTTAGCTGTGGTTGATCCCCCCCAAGCTGCACCATGGAAAAGCCTTAACAATAGAAGAAGCCATATCATATTAAGAAACGGATATAGAATTGTAATGACCATTAAAGCTGCACTTGCACAAATGGCCAGACTTTTCCTCTGGCTATCCATTAAATAGTAACCTACAAAAGGTCTGATTAAAACAGCACCTATCGTAAATAATGATGTTACTAGACCAACTTGAATGGAAGATGCATTCATGCTTAACAAATAAGCAGGCAAAATAGGAAGCATCATTTCAAACCCAATAAAAACTAAAAAGTTGCTTATAAATAAAAAAAGAAATGATTTATTAAAGATTCTTTGATTTTTCATATAATTATTCCTCGCTTCTAAATTATTTTTCTAAGTTAGAAGCGTTTGGAACACCGAAACATTTTTCAATTGCCTAAGGTTTTTAGTCAATTGACTCACCCTCTCTTAACCCCTTAAAAAATTTATCAAACAATCATATCAGAACCTACCTTTATAAACAAGCAGTTCTTTTTTTAATAACTTTATAGGAAGGAATTAAGTGAGCGACAAGTTAAGATTATTTAGGTTGTGACCGGAAAAACCCGACACTTTCTAAATGAGTAAAAAGTTATTGGGAGTACTATGTTTTTTTCTACTGTCAAGTAAAGCAATACAGTGAGCCAATCGCTCTACCCCTAGTTTAATTTGACTCTCGTTCACTTGAGAGATGCATAAACGAACGAGATTTTCCTTTTTATATTCTGCTAAAAACATTCTGGAGGCATCATCAACATATATATGCTGCTCGTTTAGCATATGAACCACCTGTTTTGCTTTCACATGCTCGGGCAAACTGATGGAAAGATAGAAGCCGGAATTCGGTTTAGAAAAAGAAGTATTAGCCGGCAGCATTAATTCACATGCTTCTTGAAGGATTTGCATTTTAGTTCGGTATACCTCTTTTACTTTTTTGAGATGACTATTAAACATACCGCTTTTTAAATAGATTTCTAGCGCACCTTGAGAGAGTGCTGAACTATTAAAATCCGAACTGAATTTATACCGTAAAAAGTTGTTCATCATTAATGCAGGAAGAACGACAGTCCCAATCCTTAACCCTGGGAGAAAAATTTTCGAAAGGCTTTTGATATAAATCACTCTCCCAGAAGGATCAAAAGAAAATAAAGGATCGGATTTTGGATTTGGATCAAGGTCTCCTAAAATATCATCCTCCACTATGTATACATCGTATTTTTCAGCTAACTCAACGATTTTTTTCTTTTCGCCATTCGTGTAACTATGTCCAAGTGGATTGTGAAATCTCGGGATAATATAGAAAAATTTTATATCATTATTTCGAAAAATGTATTCCAGTCGATCAAGGTCTATTCCTTCCATTGATAATTCGATCCCAAAAGTAGTGGCTTGATGCAGATTGATGGACTCGATGAATCCAAAATAAGTAGGCTGTTCAATTAGAATATTGTTTTTCCCATTTGGAAATGGCATAGAAACTAATAAATGGAGGGCTTGCTGCGAGCCAGAGACAACGACTAATCTTTCTGGTTGGGTGAAAACCTGTAAATTTTGTAAATATTTAACCAACTGTACTCGCAGTGGGTAAAGCCCTTGTTGATCAGAGTATATAAAAAGCTCTTCTTTATAATGGTCAATTGCTTGATTCATACAATGTTGAAATTCTACATAGGGCATAACATTTTTATCTGGACCGGCAGACAAAAAATCAATCACCCCATTTTCTTCCGCCTCTTTTGGATAATCATTCACAACATAGTAGCCGCTTTTAGGAACAGAATAAATTAAATGCTCTTTTTCAAGTTCGTCGTATGCTTTAATGACCGTATTCTTGCTACATGAAAAATACTCAGATAACTGACGAACAGAAGGAAGTTTACTTCCTGCATTTAGCGAACCACCTGCTAGTCGAAGCTTAATTTCTTCCATTATCTTAATATATTTTGTGTTCATCACTTAATCCTCCTTAAACTGTACCAGGTCAGATGGGTAAAAAATGGGTTTATTTTTATTGTATGTACTCATAGTATGTTAATTATAGCAACTGTTTTTTATGATAAATAAACAATGGTACAGATGTGATACAAAATATAAAGATTGGGGTTGGGTAAGATGCAGGGAGTAACCAGGGAGAAATTAGGATTATTGTTGGGATTAGCAGGCGTCATTTGTTTTAGCTTAACGCTCCCCGCTACAAGTATTTCTGTAGAGTATTTTGGGACTACGGTCGTCGGTTTAGGAAGAACGGTTGTTGCTGCTATTTTAGTAGCGGTGGTATTGATCGTTCGAAAGGAAAAACTGCCTTCTCCAAATCAATTCAAAAGTCTACTTATTGTTGCTGTTGGTGCAGTTTTAGGATTTCCTCTCCTCACTTCTTGGGCAATGGAATCCTTGCCTGTTTCTCATGGAGCTGTGGAAGTAGCACTGTTACCGTTAGCAACAGCTGGATTTGCCATGTTTAGAGCAGGTGAAATCCCTTCAATCAAATTCTGGGTTTCAAGTATAATCGGCTCTTTAGCTGTCATTATGTATGCACTTCATCTTGGATTCGGCCAATTGCAATTAGCCGATTTAGCTTTACTGGCAGCTGTGATCATACTTGGACTTAGTTACGCAGAAGGGGGGAAATTAGCGAAAGAATTAGGCAGCTGGCAAGTGATTGCTTGGGCAATAATGATCGGTGCTCCATTTTTCATTATTCCAGTTGGACTAAACCTTACAACTGAAATGCTCCATGCCCCTATCCAAGCTTGGGTTAGCTTAATTTATCTCGCAGTGGTTAGTCAATTTCTAGCATATGTTGCTTGGTATAGCGGAATGGCTATGGGCGGAATAGCAAGGGTTAGTCAGATTCAATACTTACAACCATTTTTGATGATTCTATTTGCAACAGTATTTCTAGATGAATCCATCACATCTTTCACTTTTGTAACAGCAGTGATTGTTGTCTTTTCTGTCATATTAGGCAAAAATGCTCCCGTAACAAAAAAAGTAGCTGTATCAGGGAAAAGCTAACTGCATTTAGAACAACCGAATTCCAATAGATGAAAGAGACCGACAGTCATGAATATGGATTCAAAATAAAAATCAACTAAATAGAAGGGAAAGCTAAGTTATGTAAAAATCATCCATTGTAAAGACAAAAGTTAATCGTTGATCAACTGAAACGAATTCGAATACGGATGAGCAACAGATTTCATTATTAATGAAATCAAATCTAAAAAAATAACATGAATGCTACTGCACTAACAGGAGTGTTGATCAAATAAGGATTAACGCTCTTTCTTTTTTCACATTAGGCTTAAATCTCGTATTGTAAAATCCTTATATGTAAAAGCTTTCATATTCATTAGGTCTTCTAGATTCCACGACTTAGTTTCACTGGCTTCTTAACCGTTTTCTTTTCTTATCATGGTTCATCGTTCTCAACGTCATAAAAAAGCACCCAAATTATTGGATGCCTCCTCCTTTTATTCATCAATTTTGACTTCTTTCAGTAAATCATTTCTATACGAAATTGCATCTCGTTCAAAAACTTTTTTAAACCTGTTTTCGTACTCTTCACGGGTTATTAAACCTTTTTCTTCCAGTAATTCCACTATGGTTCTAACCCTTACTCTACTCGACACTAATTCGTTTGTCATATTGGACAATAAAATACTGATTTTCTCATCATCATTCATTCTCTCATCCCCTTTGTTTAACTAATTTGACAAAAGGGACCAATTCCCTGCAAAAAAAAACACCCAAAAGAATAGATGGTTTTCAATAGGTAAAATGAGGGTGGTGTTAGGTCCTCTTTTACACCTCATATAAACTATGAGCCATACCATAAAACCGTATTATGGAAAACTTTATAAGTACTACCTAATTGCATCCTATGGTATAATGCACCTTTTATCTATGTAAACTCCTTCAATCTTTGCTACATTAAATAATGAATGCATGTTAACTGCTAAGAGTTCATGCTATTCTATCGGCTTAACCTTATATCTCAAAACTGTTTTTAATTTTGAAGGTTCAACTTTCCTAAAATCTGAAAGATATATTTCTCTATGTTGTAATGACGTTTTTTCCAGATTATTATTTTTTATGAATTCATTCATTACTTTAAAACTTTGAGGTTCATCATCATATGGACCAACATGAAGCATTTGGACAGATAAACCATCTTGAAATGTACCGAACCTTACATTATTTAGAAATGGATGTGGTTTCTTTTTTTCAACATGTTCAAATGCTCTGTCCACTATTTCCTTTGTTACAAAATCTGGTTGTCTAATCATGATTGTATATAATAATTCATCTTTATTTAATGTATCTAGTTTCTTACCCTCTTCCGTTAAATCCCAAATTCCTTCTAATGGATATACGGTATATTCAAAATATCCAGCTGGAGTGCATCCTTGCTTCGGCATCATTCTGACCGCATAAGCCAATGAATAAAGAACACCTATCTTTTCAGCGAATTCGTTCTCATTTGGATTTCCTTTTCCCTTTATCAAAAAAAATTTCTGTTCTGGAATTGATACAAGTTCAGGTTTTTGTTTTGGGATATATAAATTCTTCTCTTGTTTTCTCCATTCGTATTTCATTAGTTTTGTTCCCTTCTGTATATTTTTTTCCATCCATCAAGAAATTAACAAACAGTTTGTCATGTTATTATCAAAGGACAATAGTTCCTCTAAACGTTCATCGTCAACCTTTTTATTAGCCGTGTCCGGAAAAGTATTAAGATCACTATTGCTTAATATTTCTTTTTATCACTCATCTATTATACCCCGCTGTTGTTCCAGAATAAGACTTTCTATCTTTCGGAAAAGGCCATCTCGGTTCTCTCCTTTTTTGTCCGCTCACGCTTGAACACATTGTAAGCCATACCCCTGCCGTCCACATGTTTCTGTTCCTTGCCTAATGCCTTACACAACCACTTTTCATTAAATGTCACTGAAGCTTTCAACTTACCGACAAGGATTATACAAAAATTCCATCCATAATTTAATCGATCTTTTTGAATAGATTTCACTTATAAAAGCCAGATTATTAATATATGAGTGATACAAATGAGGGTCCTACATGAATCAAGCTGGTGTCAATGAAAAATATAAGGTATCGCCATTTTATGTGTTTTTTTTAATGCATTCCATGCAAACTGGATTAGGCGTATTGAGTTTTCAAAGAGAGTTGGCTAAAGCGACGGGAACCGATGGCTGGTTATCCATACTCCTAGCTGGATTGATTGTTCATATATTAATTTGGTTAATCTATAAGATATTTAGGATTGTTCCTGGTGATATAATCTCCACTAATAATCATGCATTCGGTAAATGGATTGGTAATTTCTTCAGTCTTTTATTTATTCTTTACTTTTTTATCCTTGGAATGACAATCATAATTGGCTATATAAATGTCATTCATGTTTGGATGTTTGAAGAGGTACCTTCTTGGGCATTTGCTTTGGTTTTCCTTATTTTGATTTACTATATAAATACAGGAGGATTCCGAACCATTACGGGTATTGCCTTCTTAACTGTAATAGTTTCATACTGGCTTTTATTTGTACCTTTTTATGGTTTTAAATACTCTGATTTCACCGGTTTTCTTCCTATTTTCCATCATAATTTAGTCGAAATAATGGAAGGAACTAAAAGTTTTTCATTATCCATGCTTGGATTTGAAATGATACTGATGTATTATCCGTTCATCAAAAGTGCTGAAACATCGCAAAAGTATGCTCACGGAGGAGTTGTGCTCACTACGTTATTGAGCTTATTACTTTATTTTGTATCGATAGTCTTTTATTCACAGAAACATTTAACCCTTACTCTATGGCCAACACTAACATTGACCAGTATTATTGAGTTGCCCTTTATTCAACGGTTCGAATACATAACTGTTTCTTGGTGGACCATCGTTATCATACCCAATATGGTCATTCCTTTGTGGGCTGCCAGCAGGGGGGTCAAGCGCTTATTCAATGTCCAGCAAAAATATCCGTTATGGGGAATGTCCATAATCATACTACTTGTGAATATATTTTTTTATGATATCGATTCCTTATATATATTAAATAAAATAATCAATCCGTACAGCGTATGCTTCATTGTTATATATTTGCCTCTTCTTTTTGTTTTCATAAGCATTAAAAAATCGCGGAACCGGTTATGAAAAAGTTGGAAATTTCCAGTGAGATAATAGCTGCTGTTCTTATAACGAGCTCACTATCACAAATTGTCCCCATCAGATAAATATCAATTCTTTCACCAAATAAGTTCGGGCTAGGGAAACAAAAGGAAGACCACTTATTGTGGTCTTCCCAGACTGTAGACAAACTCGATGACAATCGAGTTTGTCTATTTTTATGGCTTGTACAATTTGGACGTTGATTGGAACGTAGGGCACTCGCTTTCCGCGGGCGGGCGGTCGGGCAGCCACTGATCTACTGGGTCATCCAGCCTCAGCCTGCACTCGTCGAGCAAGACTATCGCCCGCTGCCATCGTGACTGGCTTGGACGTCGAGGCAATCCAAAAGATCGTGTCCCGGCGCATCGGCGCACCACCGTCATGGCGCATCGTACCTATCACTTCGACATGATAACGTCTCACCGTACCGGCTGACCAGGGCGACGAGTCCAGGGATTTTTCCGGACTCGACATGCCGTGCCAGCACCTCACGCAGTCTACGCAGTCATGCTTCGCAGAAGCCGTTGTTGCTTATCTTTTTCATTTGGGTTCCCTCTCTTGACCTTTTTATCAGCCCAATTGCTCTACAAAATCGCTTTTGATAGAGCCATATGTTCATCGGACGTTTATTCTCGGTTTTATCTTTTCCGTAAGTAATCTTCTTTGACAACTGTTGTCTTGCCTCCTAATTGGAGCCGAGCAGAGCGAAAATACTGCCCTTATCCATTTAAGCTCCTACCTTCACAACACCTAAATATGTATATTCTAGAAGTTAAATATACATTCCTTCTTCAACTAACCGCCCCGATAGATGAAAATTCTGCCTCAGCATCCAGGGAATTGAAGTAAAACACATCTTAATCTAAGTGTATAACTCTTTCTCCTCTGATAAGGAATCAAAAAGTTATATGGTCATACTTCATTACACTTAATCATAAGGAACAAGGAGAACATTAATTAGGGGGTGGTCTTTATGAGAACAAGTTATAGAAGATGGACAGAGTTTCCTTACCCAGGGGAAAGTCTCCCACCTAAAGGTTCTCCAGAGGCAGGAAATTGGCCAATGTTTTTTATTTCAAGGGGAAGAGACAATGATTTCCTGGACCCCTTTCATCAACGAATCATTTGGCGAGTTAAAAATCCACTTGATATTGATTGGGAAACAGAGTTATTCATTGTAGAAGAGACATTAAAGTCATTGACTTCCCAGCAAATACGCATCGCACAATATTGGGGAACAGGTGAATTAACGGCGAAAATTACCACTCTAATTTTCAATTTAGCTGAAAAATATATGCTGGGGTCACCGAGTGTTGCAAGGGTTCAGAGTTATTTCCACGCGGCTATGAATGATACCTTTGTTGTCACGTGGTTTTTAAAATATCATTGGGATGTTGCACGTCCAAATCAATATGGCAGAAATCTGTCTACTGTGCTGTTTACCCCTCGTTTTCCAGCTTACCCTTCTGCACACGCAACAGTTGCAGGCTGTGCAGAGACAGTATTAAGTTATTTCTTCCCTCAAGAGTCTTCAGAATTAATAAAAATAATGGAAGAAAGTGCTCAATCTCGTTTGTACGCTGGGGTACATTTTAATGTGGATAATACGGAAGGTTTAAGTTTAGGCAGACAAATTGGAGAGCTAGTTGTAAGCTTTTTAAGGGCACAAAATCTAAATACGCTTCAATAATATTTTGGGTTCAGGTTGTGCTAACCTGAACCTTTAGTTAAATAAAGAAAGAGCTGCATAAAGTCAGCCCCGATCTTCAGCTAAAGCACCTGTTAGTGGACCAAGTCTATATACTTTTCCATAGCTAACCAATCTTTCATCCACTTTGTTCTTGGAAAATTGGTCTTTCTATTAGTAATGTTTATAGCTTTTACCTTGGACAAAAGGCAATGTTCCCGCAACTGCATCTAAGGGAAAAAGAGTGAATGAAGTAAAAATATAAAACGTAAAAGATTTTTATCTTTTTTTGAAGTTATGAAAAAATAAGTTAAACCCTCGTCGTAGAGGTCATGAAATACTTATATGACTAGTTTTTTTATCAACACCACTATTCATGAAAGATTTTAACAATATAATATTACTAGCTATTTGTAAACACAAAGAGCTTTACCCCTTTTGGCTAACGCTCTAAATCTATTAATAATACCTTACCAACTCATATATGAACCTTTCCGACTATGTGTTAAGCGTAAATATCACTCTCTTCTTTCTCTTCTTTCTCTCCATCATATAAATCGTGACCACCAACATAAATAGGACCGTTTGCATGATCAATTCTTATTGGCCATTCATACGGAACAGATATGCGTCTTGCTACACCTCTCCAAAAATTACACGAATCGGCTTCAAAGTCTTGAAACTCTTTTAATAGTTCTTTATAAGATGCACCGTCAAATTGTATATTCATATCCTGCAACCTCATGAAAGCCATATGTCTAATTTCAAGCTCGGCTGCCTTTTCCATTTCTTCATCAGTTGCCTCATCAATAATGGTTCCTGGCGGGGGTAAAATAGCGTAGATATTATCTACTTCTTCTGCCGTTTCTTGTGTGGGAATCAATTTATTTCGGATCCGATTAAGCATAAAGTCAACTCCTAATGGTTTTTTTCTAGTATATATTACCTATCAAACTAAGTAAACTAAATAGTCTTAATTTTGAATAAATAAAACTGTTAATCGTGTATAAGCTTAGTTGAACATGTCTTATCTCGTTCCATACACGTGACCTAAAACCTTCTTCTGCTGCTCATCTGTCCTGTACTCTGCCAAGCTAAGCAACAACTCCTAGTCATTCGCTCGTAAACCGTTTCATTTACTTATAGAACTTCTTAGCTTGTCAGGCTGTTTTTGTTATTGTGGGACCCTAGACCTTTCCTACTATCTTAATAAAGATGGCTTTTGAGTAAATCCTAACCTATAATTAGTCTGATACTGTACTACATAAGGGGACAACAATGTATTTCTGGAATATTAACAAACTCGTCAAAGCTTTACAGGAAGGAACAATAACCAACAAACAAAAGAAAAGATACCGTATATTCTTCTGGGGAATATTTACTCTTTCAGTACTTGCATATCCTGTAGTTTATAACCCTTCAACCATGAATGGATATGATGTTATAGATTTAATTTTGACTTCAATTATCGATGTAATTGCAGTCTATCTGTTAATCGTTATTTATAAAAAGAGAAGTAGAAAAGATTTAGATTTTTTCTTACCATTCTTTAGCTTAACGATTCCTCTATTCTTGCATACCTTCGTATGGTCAATACCTTTATTTATCATTGCTTATACATATATTGAACTTTTCGCTCCTTATCATTCTATGGATGAAACTAATCTAATTGATATAATTATGTTTACGATAATCGGAATTGCTATTAACATAGTGAATATTCATTACTTTAAAAAGATATTTAACTGAGCACCTGCACCTTATTGGTGCTTTTTTATTCCTCCTCACAGACCCACCAACTGGTTTAATTCTTCTTTTTCTTGGCTTGGAATCAGATTACTCGGATTGCTGAAATAGTTTTAGCAAGATGGGTGATAAAAGCGCAAAGCCACAAAACCAATAAAGCGACTACTACACAGGCATTATGTTGAAGACACGCGCGTTTAAGAAATTTGACATGAAGTTGAAGAGCGGAGTAAATATGATAAAGTACCATTTGCATACTTCAATGGAATTGGGAATTGTGAAAAAGTTATTGGACAAGTTATATTTTGATATGGGACTTATTACTAATTGAATAACCACAAAAACTAACATTTTAGGATAATATATGATAATTTAACCTTGATATGTTTACATATAAAAAGGAGGGTGAATCTATGAAAAAAATAATTAGTATCGTAACACTTATAGTTTTATACTGGATTGTTTTATTAACGTATAGCGATAACTTAGAATATGATTCAATATTTTATTTAGCAAGTTCCTTATTCATTTTATCTTTAATTTTTATATGTTTCTTAAAAATTAAAGATAAGATAAATATATTTATTTTAATTGCGCTTTTAAATATCTCGGCAATTTATTTAACTGTTAATTTTCTTATAGGCATAATACTTTTTTTAGCTTTCATCGTGATTTTATGTTTTTCTATTTATTCATATATAAGTAAATAGTAACATGATAATAGAAAAAAGCAGAAATACTCTGAATATTTATTCCTATTCCCCTTTTTTTATGGTAGGTTTATATATGTACATGTACATATATTTAAAAGGAAGGAATGAAGGCGATGAATTTTAAAAAAGGTACTGCATTTTTCATGAGTTTTATATTATTACTTGGTACAGTATTAGTCGCCCTACCAAGTAAAACTTCAGCCAATTCTGAAATACATGTATTAGAAGAATCTTTAACAATAATTAAAGAAACCGATAAGAAGTTCGATTATATTTTATCAATCGATGGCAACCAAATCCGGTATATTGAAATAACGGAGGTTATGGATGATGGATCTAAAGTTATCCATACAAAATCTTATAACGAAGAGACAAATGAATTATTACAAGATTTTAAAACAATTATTAAAGATTAAAAAATAACTGATCAAGAAATCTATAAAAATGAAGAAATGCCTGAGCCTAATATAGAATACAGGCCCATTTTTTGTACCCTTTGCTACAGCAAGTAACAAATCATTAGTTTCTGTTTTAAACATGAGCTATAAAAAGAACTATTCTACCAAACTTTCACAAAAACGCCTATTTATTAGCATTCACTAAAATTCATTTATCATAATAACTCAAGAATTATCGGGCATTTATCGGGTGATTTTTTGGCAGTATTTTTTACTATACTTTTCACTTTTATAAATTTAAAAACCAAAAAAGTATAACGAGTTTAAGTCGTGTTGTTAAACCGTCCGACTACAGGATAGGCTAATACTTGCTTTACTCTTTTCATGTACTTTATACGTGATCGGAAAACAATGGCGTATTCCACTTGATTTGTGATTCCAAATTGGGGAATTTATTAGCAACCCACGCCAAAATTTCCTCTGTTCGTTCGCAGTGCTCGGGGTTATCGATACCCGCTAAATATTTCGCAAAAACTTCCATGTTGTTCCCTCCTAAAATAAAAATTAGGTCGTTCAGAGAAATTCCTCAAACCATTCGTTTGTAACTTTTTAAACTTCTACAAATAATACACAAACTCCTTCTTCCATAAAACTTCCTTTTACTCGAATAAGAAAAAGCGATCCTTCATTATTGGGAATCGCACCCGTTAGACATAACAATTCATATTAAATACAGCTTTGTAAATCCATTACAATAAACATAAGAAGGCAACTCCCATAAGGGTTAGTTGCCTTATTTTAAAATGAGCTGCGAGACACATTCAACATGTGCGGACTGCTGATTGTAGAAAAAATAATAAAGTGATGATGTAGCTTTGTTCACCTTACTATAAGCGTATTTTTACGCTTTTGAAATGGCATTTTTTAGATTATCAACCTCTCAAGGAAGATGTAACGGAACTAAAAGTAATGGTACACCTTAATTGATAAATTGTCCGTGAAAAGAAAATAGCCCCCTCCTGTATGAAGTGGGGGCTTTGATTTTGTCAGCTTTTTATACATATTCAGGTAATAATAATTAAGGTTTGGCACTAATTATTGTTGTCCAACCACTGTATACCTTTGTTGTGCCAACCGTTCTATATGCTCTTAATTTATAATAATATGTCTTTCCTGTTGTTAAACTACTATTTGTATAATATAAGGAAGTTGTGCTTTTTAGTAGATTATATGTTCCTGAGAATGATGTAGACCTGTAAAGTTCATAGCCACTTGCTCCAGATACAGAGACCCATGTCAGCTTTAAGCTGGTTGAACTTATTCTGGTTGCCTTAAAATTAGTTGGAACAGTTGGTACTGGTTTTGCAGTAACTACAGTTGAATAATTACTATATACCTTCATACTTCCTACGGTCCTGTAAGCTCTAATTTTGTAATAATATGGTTTATTCGTTGTAAGTCCTGTATTAGTATAACTTGTTGAGGTTGTTGATCCTGCAAGAGAATAAGTCCCTGTGCTTGATGTGGCCCGATATACTTCATACCCACTTGCTCCACTTACTGCGGTCCAACTAGTTCTTACACTATTATAGGAAGAAGATGCGGCTTTAACTGAACTTGGTACAGCTGGTAATGGTTTTGCCGTAACAATAGCTGAATAATTACTATAAACTCTGGTACTTCCAACCGTTCGGTAAGCTCTCATTTTGTAATAATACGATTGATTGGTTGTCAGGCCGCTATTCATAAAACTTGTAGATGTCGTCGTTCCAACCTTAGAATACGTACCTGCGCTTGATGTCGATCGATAAATCTCATACCCTGATGCACCGCTTACTGCCGCCCAGCTAGTTTTAATACTATTATAGGAAGAAGATGCGGCTTTAACTGAACTTGGTACAGCTGGTAACGGTTTTGCCGTAACAATAGCTGAATAATTACTATAATCTCTGGTACTTCCAACCGTTTGGTATGCTCTCATTTTGTAATAATACGATTGATTGGTTGTCAGGCCGCTATTCATAAAACTTGTGGATGTCGTCGTTCCAACCTTAGAATACGTACCTGTGCTTGATGTCGATCGATAAATCTCATACCCTGATGCACCGCTTACTGCCGCCCAGCTAGTTTTAATACTATTATAGGAAGAAGATGCGGCTTTAAACGCGACTTGTTTCTCGATATAAGCCGATGAAACGTATCCACTATACTGTCCATCGAGTGTTTTTGCTGGAAACCAGACAAATTGATTTTGACTGATTTCAGACTCATCAAATTCAAATGTGCCTTCAATTAGTAAGGGTGTATTGATCGGCAACCTTTTATAATCCGGTGACCCTGGTTTTTTTCGTAATTTAACGTCATACTCAGTTGTCAGTACTCGGTCCCCTGCTTTTAATTTGATCGTTGTCTCATGAACACCCTGTACGATATATTCGGGCTTTAGGAATTCAATGGGCTTATCACTTTCTCTGTCGTATTTGAAATACTTTATGTCAAATGGATACCTTGCTAAGATGGTATCGCCCCTGTAACTTTCTTCTTCGATTTTTCCGAAACTGTCTTTTTCGATTTTTCTGAAAACTAATTCTTGATAGGCCTCATGATTAATTTCTCCTGTTTCTTGGTATAGAGGGCTATTCACTGGCACGACCCCATTGTATGCCATGACAGGAAAATACCAATTTTCAATGATGTCTCGTCCTGCTCCTTTGATGCTCGGAAGCGTAGTCAAACTGGCCTTGCTATTGAGAATACGTACGCCTGTTTCGATATTGTAAAGAATATCATTCTTTAAGCGCTCTTGCTGTTCCTCTGGTAAGGTTGTATCTGTGATTTGCATAATCCCAATTCCCCCGTCCTTCGAGATGAACGGCTTACCATCGACGAATTGTCTCCAGTATGATTCTCTTGTGGCAATCCCTTTTACGACTTCAGGCGGAATATCCGCTTGGATTGCAGCGTTTGTCAACAAACAATTGATATGTTGGTAAGTTGGGTTTTCATTTGGTTTAATGTCACCATATTGTTCACAATTCAATGACCATTCTGTTTCCGATTCTGCTGTCGCTTTCCCATGAAACAAACTGACCATACATGCCACTAGTAACCCTGTTTTTACTAAAAAAGATTTCATGACTCCATCTTCCCCACTCTATTTGTTTATGTAGTTACCATTCTATTTATTTATGTAGTTATCAATTTATTTTAACATACTTAGTCCAGATTAAGTGTTTCACATTGTTGAAGTAAAAGTTTCAATGAAGCACTTTTTTTAAAAATTATTTAAATCAATCTTCGATAGCAAATACTTCCTCAAAGAAATTTCGATATTAGATGGGTAGCATCACTCTTGATGTAACCCAACGGATTATGAAAATGGAAGGTTTTATTCTATACGTCTTTAACCCACCTACCTCCTTACTCCATTATAAACTGCAATATTGCAGCTAGCCCTTCCAGTTAATCGTAAACGTTAAGTAGCCCCCAAATACTACATGGATGGTGTATTTCGGGACTATGTTTTGTTTGCTTCACTTTTTATCGGTACTCTGCATGCAGAGGGTAAACTAGATGACCACGGCAAGACTTTATCTATTTCTTTTTTATTCGTTAGATCCATATTTGGTAGCGTTTCAAACAAATAGCGAAGATAATGATAGGGACTCAAATCGTTCTCTTTTGCCGTTTCAACCACACTATACATGATGGCACTCCCTCTAGCACCTCGCGGTGTATTAGAAAACATCCAATTTTTTCTCCCAATCACAAACGGCTTAATGGAACGTTCACTTCTGTTGTTGTCGATTTCTAAATGTCCGTCCAATAAAAAAGCTTCAAGATGATTCCATTGATTCAAACAATAAGTGATGGCTTTTCCTAGCGCGCTTTTTGGTAGAACGAGATCTTTTTGTTCATAAAGCCATGCTGAAAAAAGGTCCAGAATGGGCCTGCTTTTTTCCAGTCGCTGCTCATATCGTTCTGTAGAGTCGACATGTTTTAGCTTTCTTTCGATAGAATACAGTTGATTACAGAAATACAACCCTTCGCTCGCCTTCACCTTTTTTCCCTGCTGTGAATCAGGTAAAGCCTTTAAGGATTCATCAAACTTACGTCTGGCATGCGCCCAACATCCCACAAGGGTGACATCCGGTACTTGATTGTAACCACTATATCCATCCACTTGTAAATAACCTTGATAACCCGTTAAAAAACGTTTCGGGTGTTCGCCTGCTCTTGTTGGTTGATAGTCATAGAGAACAATGGGGATATCATCTCGCCCTGTGCGATATAACCACAGATAGGACTTGGTAGTTGCGGCACGACCAGGTTCACGTAAGACTTGGAAGGTTGTTTCATCCGCATGAAGGATGGTTCGAGCAAGTAGATGCTCATGCATCCTTTTATACAATATCACTAACCATTGATCAGCCCCGTATAATAACCAATTTCCCATCGTTTGACGCGATAAGTAGATTCCCATTCGTTCAAAATGCTTTTCCTGACGATAAAGAGGCAATCCTTCTACATATTTTTGAGTCATGATATACGCCATAATGGACGGGGAAGCTATACTTTTGGGAAAGGCAGGAGCTGGCATATTCGCAGTCACGATCGGTGTGGAAACCTCATCTAGTTCACACTTGCGGCAAGCATATACGTATCTCTTATGTTCTGTCACCTTTACTTCTGCAGGAACAATCGTCAGTTCCTTACGGACTTCTACACTCATCTTATGTAGAGCACCACCACAGCATGAACAAACCTGTTCCTCGTCAGCCAAACGATATTCAATCGTTTCGATAGGAAGGTTTTGGACGGACTCATCCCTATGACCGCGTTTCTTTTTACGACGATAGGTGATGGTTTCAACAGCTGGTTCGGGTACTTCGGTGTCACTTTCTTTCTCAGCTTCATTAAACAGTTCTAGAGCGAGTTGATTTTCCGTTGTTTTTTCGCTAGACGTACCAAACCGTTTTTGTTAGCTAAGACGAAATTGTTCTTCATACCATCTCACTTTTGCCGTGAGTTCTTCTACTTGAGCTTGAAGAGATTCAATTGTAGGTTGATTTTGATGAGAGGATGTTGTTTTCATAGATGAATCCATTCGACAAAATGAATCAAATCCCTTCTAAATATATGAATTTCTCACACGATTGTTCTCGCATATACAGCTTGATGCCCTTGTTTTTGTTCAAATGGAAATCCATCAAGAAGCCATCTCAGTTGCCTTCTTGATATGGTAAGTGGCACATTTGGATGTTGAGTTGGCCAGTCAAACTTTCCTTTTTCCAATCTGCGATAATGCAACCAAAAACCATTATGTTTCCACACGAGAATCTTTAGTTTATCGCGTAAGCGATTGCAAAAGACAAATAAACAAGAAGAAAAGGGATCTAAATCAAACTCTTCCTTTACAATGGCTGCCAGTCCATCAATAGCTTTACGTAAGTCTTGTAGCTCCTTGTGCGATACATACCCTTTCAATGGCTGTTTCTGGTATCATAGCTGTTTTACCGTCTGCATCACTTGTAAAAGCACTTGTGGAGTAAAAGGTGCATCTATTTCAATTGTAGCTTCTTTAAAATGAATGCGGATGGTGGTATGTATTTTTTCTTCTATTGGAGGGATATTCACAGATACCCATTTTGTACGTTTACTTTCAGTTGGACTATCAGCTTGAGGAGATAATTTCTTGAGCCAATAATATAGCCGATGAACCGGCAGGTTCTGTTTTTGACACCAAGCAGCTTTTGATAATCCACTTTCTTTAAAATCTTGGATGTGAGCTTCCCATTCTTTCTTTATAAGGCGTTTTTTCATAAAAAAACCTCCACATGTATGATGTAAGGAGATTATCTCATGAGCTATTTACAAGTAGTAGGTGGGGAATATTTGACGCTTACCTTTATACCTTGCTTATAGTTAAAAGCAACTATTTGCTTACATTTGGCAAACTGTGGCTCTTTTGTTTCCAAAGAGGAGGCATAGGTTTTTTGGAAGGTTTTTATCTCGGATTTTTATATAAAATATCTGCCAAGGAGGTATTACTATAAATTAAGCTTTTATAAATTTTATTATCTTATAAATTCCAAAACCTATTGCGACCAATATAAGTAAGACTATAAGCATGTTTAGAAAATTAATATCTGACATAATTTGAGCTCCCCTTTGATAATGACAATTTAACTAAAATTAACATAATTTTTTGGAAATGAAATACTAAATTACTAATAATCCCTATATAATCATATAGGATTGTATAACAGTATATTCTTAACAGTAACTAGGAATTTAAGCTTTACCTGAATAATGGGCATGTAAAAAAAGTCCATTATTCAGGAATTTTTATATGTCCTTTTTTCCTCAGTCTAAGAACACGGTCAAACATAATATGACTTGACACCCTTCTATTGCACTATTTTATGGGGCTACAGTGATTTGTGTACCATCTGAGAAATTACTGTAGATTTTGCAAATGTATTTGCATATACAGGAATGCCACTATAAGTTTTAAGATTATCAAATGTGCATTTCTTCAGATTTGAACAAGATCTGTTTATGCTCCCTTTATAAAGTACAAAAAGACTTTTTGAAGCCCTCAAACCATAAGATGTGTGTGAAATTGAACTTTTTAGTGATTTTGCATTTGTTTTAGTAGTGATGGTAGTAGTGAAATCCCCATCAAAGGATCCAGAAGTTGCCTTTAAATTTGAATAATATGTTCCTGCAACTTTCGTCGTGTGCCTGCCTTTTGATTTTGTTTTATTAAAACCTTTAGTTTTTTTTGATAGAATATTTGCCTTTTCAAGATTCCCAGCGATAAACATGGCATCTTCGGTGCTAAGCTGAGCCCCTATTGGATATTTAGCGCTAATGCTTTCAAGCTTAGTTTGGACAGCAACAGAGTATTCTTCTGCCTTTGTAGCGGTTGAAAAACCCAATGATAGAGTAATAGCTATAGCACCAAGTGTAATAAATTTTCCTAACTCTTCTTTTTCATAATTTAACACTCCTTTTTTATGAATCGCTACAATAGTACCACGAAAAATTACAAAGTAACACTAATTTAGAAATTATTGTCATAATGGTTATTTTTTATGAGCACAATTACCCTTTAAAGTCATTAAAATTAATATGGTTTAGTAATTAAAAAGCCCTTCTCAAAATTAGAAGGATTTTTTAATTTTCTACAATTACATCAATAATTTCATCAAACTGTACTTTCTCAAAAGAACTGCCTTTCTTCTGGATTCTTATCTCTTTCGTAACAGAATGAATTTACATGCAGATCAATTGGGTTTCCCTCGTTATGTAATCTAAATCTTATCGGTAAATGATATTCCATTGAATAAAAAATGTGTTGTTGATGTTTCAATAGAAATAACAAATAAGTTCAAATATTCAATTGGCTTTCATTCCAAAATAGGCGCATTTCTCAATGAAAAGTGCTTATGGATGTACTCTATCCCTTTTAGGAGTTTTTTTTGGGAAGCTTGGCCTTATTTTTGAGCCCTTTGCTGAGTCCGGACTAAGGCGGCGAGAAGGCCCTAATATTCCGTAAGCTTGGGAAAGTCTATAACTGATATTAGTATAATATTTGCGAAGAACTGTGATGATGCCAAAGGAAGAATCAATTGAAATTAACACCTTATAAGTAATAGGTTTTAACGTTCTTCCAAAAAAGTCTCATGCTTCAAGCAACCTGGAAGAGTAGTAAGTAGTGGGTAGTTCACACCAAAAAAGACGAAGCCCTTGGACTTATCCCTCTCAAGTAGACAAGGGTAAGTCCAAGGGCTTTTCTTTGAATGGATTATCATTGGGGATACATGGATTATGCCCATTTGAATAAAATAGTTTGAAATGTGGTCAGCTAGCCCGTTCCCTTTCATTTTATAAAAATAAAAAAAGCCTTGGCAACTGAGAAACTCAGTAATACCAAGGCTTTAAAGCTATTAATACATTGACATATATTGTTCGCGTTCCCATGGGTGAACTTGAGTACGGAACATATCCCACTCGATTTCTTTTGCTTCGACGAAGTGTTCAAGTAAATGTTCACCTAATGCTTCTTTGATGACTTCATCAGATTTTAATGTTTCCAATGCAGCATATAAAGTAGCTGGTAGATCAACGATACCTACTTCTTCACGTTCTTCTTTATTCATTACATAGATGTTGCGATCAACTGGAGCTGGAGGAGTCAAGTCGTTCTTGATACCGTCAAGACCAGCTTTTAGCAGAACGGCAAGTGCCAAGTATGGGTTTGCTGCTGGATCGACACTACGTACCTCTACGCGAGTACTTACTCCGCGTGAAGCTGGGATACGGATTAGCGGGCTACGGTTTTTAGCAGACCATGCAACATAACAAGGAGCTTCGTAACCAGGAACTAGACGTTTGTATGAGTTAACAGTCGGGTTTGTTACCGCAGTGAAGCTTGGAGCATGCTTAATGATACCTGCGATGAATTGCTCAGCTGTTTTGCTTAATTCCAATTTACCTTCTTTATCATAAAATGCGTTTTCGTTGCCTTTGAATAGAGAAACGTTACAATGCATTCCAGATCCGTTAACACCGAACAATGGTTTTGGCATGAATGTTGCGTGTAAACCATGTTTGCGGGCAATCGTTTTAACAACCAATTTAAATGTTTGGATGTTATCACAAGCTGAAATCGCATCTGCATATTTAAAGTCAATTTCATGTTGTCCTGGAGCTACTTCATGGTGGGATGCTTCGATTTCAAATCCCATTTCTTCAAGCTCAAGAACGATATCACGACGGCAGTTTTCTCCTAGGTCAGTAGGTGCAAGGTCAAAGTATCCGCCTTTATCGTTCAATTCCAGCGTCGGCTCGCCTGCTGCATCCAGTTTGAATAGGAAGAATTCAGGTTCAGGTCCAAGATTGAAATCTGTGAAGCCCATTTCTCTTGCTTCTGCAAGAACACGTTTTAGGTTTGCACGTGGATCTCCATCAAAAGGAGTTCCATCCGTATTGTAAATATCACAGATCAAACGTGCCACTTTACCTTTTTCGGAAGTCCAAGGGAAGATAACCCATGTATTTAGATCAGGATATAGGTACATATCAGACTCTTCGATACGAACGAAGCCTTCAATGGAAGATCCATCAAACATCATTTTATTATCAAGTGCTTTTTCTAATTGACTGACTGGGATTTCAACGTTTTTAATTGTCCCTAAAATGTCAGTGAATTGTAAACGAATGTACTTAACATTTTCTTCTTTCGCTAAACGAGTGATGTCTTCACGTGTGAACTTTGCCAATTTCTATTCCCCCTAATAATTCATAAATCATATTTTTTATTGGAAAAAACGGGACATATCCCCTTGTCTAAGAGATGTTCGATGCTTGCTTCCTTGTAAAAGCTCGGCACGCAGAAGCTTGCGAAGCTCCTCGTCACTAAGGTCATGCCTTATTTTTTCCGCTTGTTCTAATTCTTGAGTTTTAGGTAAATTCTGTTCCTTTACAGTGAAAATCTTTTTAATGCCGGCCAGATTGACTCCTTGTTCGATTAAATCTTTAATCTCAAGCAGTCGATCGATGTCATTTAATGAAAAGACCCGACGATTTCCATCTGTTCTCATAGGAGTAATAAGTTGATGCTCTTCGTAATACCGAATTTGGCGTGCAGACAACTCAGTTAACTGCATGACGATTCCGATGGAAAAAAGAGGCATCGAACGCCGAATGTTGTTGCCGCTCATTCTTAGCATCCTCCTTTTGTTTATCTTAAAATAATCTTATATCATGTTATTAAACTTGTCAATATGATGTTACATTTTATGACGTGATTTTATCAGAAAAATTAAATGATTTGTTACTACACAAATATTATGACTATTATTCTTACTGGAATCCAATTGTATCTGGATTCCCATAACATAACTTATTTAATTTCAAATTACAATTGAATCAGCTTTTTGTCCATTAGCGCATTCACAGCAGACAATACAGCCATTTTAACATGGGCGTATGTCAATCCGCCTTGAACATAAGCAACATATGGAGCCCTTGTCGGACCATCTGCCGTCAGTTCAATGCTGGCCCCCTGTATAAAGGTGCCTGCAGCCATGATTACATCGTCCTCATATCCTGGCATATAGGCAGGATATGGTGTCACATGTGAATTGATTGGTGATGCATATTGGATGGCCTGACAGAAGGCAACCATCTTATCCCGTTCATCAAATTGAACGGATTGAATCAAGTCAGTTCGCTTCGCATCCCATTTTGGGGATGTATTCATACCGAGCTTTTCTAAAAAGGCCGCTGTGAACATCGCTCCTTTAACAGCTTGGCCCACGACATGCGGTGCCAGGAAGAATCCTTGGTACATTTCCAGCAGACTATAAAGCGAAGCACCTGCTTCAGCCCCTATTCCTGGTGATGTTAACCGGTAAGAGCAAGCTTCAACCAGGTCCTTTTTACCAACAATGTATCCACCGGTTTTCACTATCCCGCCGCCAGGATTTTTAATGAGTGAACCAGCCATTAAATCCGCTCCGACATGACATGGTTCTTGTGTCTCAACAAACTCTCCATAACAATTATCCACGAACACGACGATTTCCGGGTTAATGCCTTTAACAAAGGCAATCATTTCCTTTATTTCATCGATCGTAAAGGAAGGACGTGTAGCATACCCTTTTGATCGTTGTATACCGATCATCTTCGTATTCGGTTGAATGGCATGTTTGACGGCTTCGAAATCAACGGTTCCAGTTTCCGCCAACGGAACGGCCTTATAGCTGATCTGAAAATCACGTAAAGATCCAATACCCGTCCCCCGGATACCGACGATTTCTTCCAAAGTATCATACGGCTTTCCAGTTATGTATAACAATTCATCCCCTGGGCGCAATATGCCGAAAAGAGCGGTGGAGATGGCGTGTGTGCCTGATATAATTTGGGGGCGCACCAATCCAGCTTCCGCTCCGAAAACATCTGCGTATATCAATTCCAGCGTATCGCGGCCCATATCATCGTATCCATACCCAGTAGTCGGGATGAAGTGGGAATCACTCACTTTATGTGCTTGATAACTTTGTAATACGCGAAATTGATTTTCTTCGATTCGTTCGTCCACTTGCTTATGTAATGGAGAAATCATTGCTTCCACTTCCTGGGCAATGTTTTTCAACACTTCTCCATTTGTTAACTGCTGATACATCAAAATTCCCCTTTATAATGAATATTTCTCCAGCTGCCCGGTTATTGGATGATCAGCTAGACAAAAACCTTTGCATTCATATCTTTCCGATTCTTCATTAAAGGAGAGAGTGCGCAATATGGTTTCATTTTTCAGCTGTGATAATAGTTTACCCTCACTCGATGGCAGGAAAACATGATACGGGATCATTTCTTCAATCACGTACTTTTCAATTTCTTCCATGATTTCATTCAGATCCGATTGTTCATAGGCACTGATCATTAATGAAGCACGACTGGCTGATCTCACAAAATCAGCGTGAACCTTATCTTTCTTATTATACAACGTTAGCTGTGGAATGGAAGGGACATCTAAGTCATTTAGCAAATCCTGCACCGTTTTCTGATGATTAAAGTAATCGGTACTTGAGGAATCGACCACATGTAACAGCAGATCCGCTTCTTTCACCTCTTCCAAGGTAGAGCGGAATGCGGCAATTAAAGATGTCGGCAAATCTTGTATGAATCCAACCGTATCCGTCAGCAGCACGGTAAATCCGCTAGGAAGAATCGCCTTTCGTGTCATGGGATCCAGCGTAGCGAATAATTGGTTCTCTTCATATGAATCCGCCTCCGTCAAACGGTTGAACAGCGTTGATTTACCTGCATTCGTGTATCCCACAAGTGCTATTTGAAAGGTCTTATTACGTTTCCTTCTATCACGATAGCGTTCACGATGCTTCACTATTCCACTTAATTGCTGTTTTATTTCATCTATTTTTCCACGAATGTGGCGGCGGTCGCTTTCCAGCTTCGTCTCCCCTGGTCCCCTTGTGCCGATTCCGCCTCCTAGCCTGGACATTGCCGTCCCCTGTCCAACCAAACGCGGCAATAAATATTGGAGCTGAGCAAGTTCAACCTGCAGCTTCCCTTCCCTGGATCGAGCCCGCTGAGCAAATATATCCAATATTAGCTGTGTCCGGTCTATGACCCTTGCCTCCAATTGTTTCGAAAGGTTCCGAATCTGGCTCGGGGATAATTCATCATTAAAGATAAATAAATCCGGCTCCAGTTCCTCTTCCAGATTCCGGAGTTCTTCCACTTTTCCTTTTCCTATATATGTAGCCGGATCGACGCTTTCCCTTTTCTGGGAGATGGTCATTAAAACCTCAGCATTCGCAGTCTTCGCCAAAGAAGCCAGTTCATCGAGTGAATATTCAAAATGTTCACTGGTCTCAGTTGTTTGACACCCAATCAAGACAGCCGTTTCCTTTATTGCTTCTTCCAAATCACATGCACCACCTTCTGGTAGATTTCAGTTAATCATAACAAAAAAATTGAATATATAAAAATTTCCTCAAAACGAAGCTTTTAACCGTTTTAAAAATTGCGATACCATGCTAAAATCAAATTTGGCTTTACCATCAAAATCGAAAAGACATAGAGGGACATTCATATGACATGGGAAGTATTAAGCTTCATAGGTACGATTGCATTCGCTATAAACGGAACCATCATCGCCATGGAAGAAGAGTATGATATTTTAGGAGTTTATATTTTAGGAATCATAACCGCCTTTGGCGGCGGGGCAATCCGCAATCTGTTGATCGGCGTCCCCGTTTCAGCTTTATGGGATCAAAGTTTCTATTTTGTCATCGCTTTAGTATCCATCACCATCGTTTTTGTTTTTCCTACAAACCTATCAAAGCACTGGGACAGATGGGGAAATCTCAGTGATGCCATTGGCCTCTCAGCCTTTGCCATCCAAGGGGCGATGTATGCCGTGGAACTTAATCATCCAATAAGCGCCATTATAGTATCAGCTGCATTAACCGGATGCGGCGGCGGGATACTCCGTGACGTGCTGGCCGGAAGAAAGCCATTGGTCTTCAGAAAAGAAATCTACGCAGTATGGGCCATCATTGCAGGCTTGGCTTTAGGCAGTGGTGTTTTATCCCAATCATGGCAGCTTTATTTGCTCTTTGCCGTCATCACGATATTGCGAGTCCTTTCTTACACCAATAATTGGCATCTTCCTAATAAAAAATGGGTGCCTAAAACATAAATTTGAAAAGCCCGCCATCTTGGTGGGCTTTTCCATGTCATTCTTTCTCTTCATCCTCGAAAATCAAATCTTGGCTGGTAAGCGTCAATAAATCGGATTTTTCAAATGAATCTTCCAGTAAAAGCCGCATCGCCTGCGCCCTAATTGACTTTTCTATTATATTGCGGATATAACGACCGTTAGAGAATGAAATAGGTCCCCGGAATGAACGTAATATGATTAAATGTTCCCTTAATTTCCTTTCGGCATCCCGATTCATAAGATACTCCTTTTCCTGCAGCATCCGATCGGCTATTTCCATTAACTGTTCAATCGTATAATCCGGAAAATCAATAACGAGCGGGAACCTGGAATGAAGGCCAGGATTAAGACTTAGGAAATATTCCATTTCCCTCGAATATCCAGCAAGGATCAAAATGAATTCATGCTGCCGATCCTCCATATGCTTGACAAGGGTATCTATGGCTTCTTTTCCAAAATCCTTTTCGCCGCCTCTTCCCAAGGAATAGGCTTCATCAATAAATAAGATTCCGCCAATGGCCTTCTTAATTAAATCCCTGGTTTTTTGGGCAGTATGACCAATGTATTCCCCGACTAAATCTGCCCTCTCCGCTTCAATTAAATGCCCTTTCGAAAGTACATTCATTTTTTGAAACAACTTCCCGATTAAACGTGCAACCGTTGTTTTCCCTGTTCCCGGATTTCCTTTAAACATCATATGCAGCGCTTGCCGGCCAGTCTTCAGCCCCTTTGCCTCACGTTGTTTATTGATGTAAATCCAGGCATATATCTCTTTTATCATCCGTTTCATTTCTTCCATTCCAACCAGCGATTTCAGTTCATCTTCAATCTCTTTCAATGCCACATGCTGGTGGGGGATTTCCTGCACCAAAATTTCTTTTATCGGCAGATCCTTTTGTAGCGCTTTTCTGTTTTCCGCATTAAACACAATATTGATTTGCCCGTTATTTTTCATACGGATCGGTTGTTCCATTTCATTCACCTCTCCATCTTGGACCCTGACTCTAACACCACAATTTTTTATGATGGCATGGCAAATGCTGCATAGCCAAAATTATCCCATCGGAAAATTCGTTTATTCCTTTCGTGATTAAGCCCCATTCCCTTCTTGAAAAGCGACTTATTCTGACAGGATTTTTTCATTGGAGGATTTATTACGACAAATCCCATTCCCATTCACCAATATATTAGGGGTAATGTCATTTCCTGCGGTTTCCCGGAAAATAATCCGTCCCTTGATATATATTCAAATAAGGTACGTAAAATTATCGATTCTTTGAAAAAGGACAGAGAAGGGCATGCAAAAAAAAACAGGTCGCTATAAGCTAAACCTGTTTTTTACATTCATATATATGATTATTCCTTCACTTCGTAATCGATCTGAACATTACGTTGTGGAGCAAATGTAGAAATCGCATGTTTATAGACTAATTGCTGCTTGCCCTCCGATTCAAATAAAACGGTAAAATTATCGAACCCTTTCACTTGTCCTCTAATCTGGAACCCGTTTAATAAAAATACCGTCACATACGTACCATCTTTACGTAATTGATTAAGAAACTGATCTTGAATATTTACTGATTGTTTCATGTATTAGTCCTCCTCTTTTCTCTCTAAATTTATGTATTCGCCTTCACTGAAAAGCTTTCCTGCTATAAATCCAGATATTTCATGTATTTTTTTTGGAAAACCTTCGAGATCGGTCATATCAAACCAAATTACATCCATTTTATTCCGGAACCAGGTCAATTGCCTTTTTGCGTATCGACGGGAGTTTTGCTTTAATGTCTCAACGGCTTCATCCAATGAAGCCCTTCCATCAAAATAATCATAGATTTCTTTATAGCCTATAGCCTGGATCGATTGGCAATCCCTCAAACCTTTTTCATGAAATGACTCCACCTCTTGAATCAGCCCTTGTTCTACCATGACATCAACACGTTGATCGATGCGTTGATATAACTTTTCACGTTCCATTGTCAATCCAATGATGCACGTATCATATTTCAATTCTGTAGGCTGTTCATTTAGCTGCTCACTCATGGTTTTACCAGTACAATGAAAAATCTCAAGTGCCCTGATCACCCTTCTTACATTATTCGGGTGAATCCGATTCGCGCTTTCAGGGTCAACGCTGCGTAATTGTTCAAAAACAGGATCGATTCCTGACTCCCTTACCTGTTTTTCAAGTCCCTCCCTATAAACAGGGTCGGATGGAGCCTCCGAAAATTGATAATCATAGATGACTGATTGTATGTATAATCCTGTTCCGCCGACGATAATGGGAAGTTTACCTCTGCTTTGGATATCCTCGATACAAGCATTGGCTCGCTCCTGGAACTCTGCTGCACTAAATGGTTCATCAGGTTCTTTAATATCAAGTAAATAATGAGGGATTCCTTCTGTTTCTTCCCTCTTGATTTTTGCAGTACCAATATCCATCCCCTTATAAACCTGCATGGAGTCTCCGCTAATAATTTCACCATTAAATAACTTTGCCATCTCAATGCTCATCTTTGTCTTCCCAACAGCAGTCGGTCCAATGATAACGAGAAGTTTTCCTTTTTGTTGTTTCACAATCTCACTGCCTTATATGATTTTTTCCCTATCTTATCATAATCTCGTTGAGAGCAGCTAAACATCTACCCATTATGTCCAATTGAGGTACTTTTATTCAATTTTTCACTTGTAATAATCGTCACCTTTATATAAAAAAGGTATGATCCCTTTGAGGGATATACCTTCTTATCAAATGTGTTTCCTTTGGATCAATTTAGCCCATTTTTCCATTTACGGGAATGATCATCGTAACGGTTGTTTCTTTTTCAGAGGATTGTACATAAATCTCTCCATCATATCTGTTCACTAAGTCTTTGACGATGAACAATCCTTGTCCGCGAACTTTGCCCTTTTGTGCCTTTTTGGTTGAAAAACCGCTGGCGAATATATTCTCCAGATCTAATTCCGAAATCATTGGTCCTGTGTTCGTGACCATAAACGTATACTTTTCATCATCAGCTTTGCAGGCAATATTCATTCGGCGTTCTTGCTCTGGCAATTCAATTGTTGCCTCAATAGCATTGTCGATAACATTTGATAATAATTTTATCAAATCGATTGTTTTGATCCGATTGAAGGATTTGGGTGAAACATCAATTTCAATATCGATATTATAATTCTGTGCCGAGAGCCTTTTGGTCTCCAACAGGACAGATAAGCCCGGATGAATCACATCCAATTTCATTGATTCAATTGAATGCACTTCTTTTGAAAGCCCTGTTAAGTATTCGAGTGCTTTTGCGTTCTCCTCTAATTTAAGCAGTCCATGTATCACCTGAATATGATTGGAAAAATCATGCCTTAATGAGCGGACTGAAGCAAATAGAGATTGAAATTCCGATTGATACGTATCTTCCGTATCCCCCACTTCACGTGTCAGTTCCTTTTGATACCATTTTTGAATGACAAAAAAGGTAACCAACAGCATGATGACAAATCCACCATTATAAACAAGAATGGCAATGCTGCTTTTCAATACCTTGCCGTTAATGGCATTAATATCTTCCGCGCTCACATCAATGCCCAAAAAACCAATAATGTCGCCTTCTTGATTTTTCATTGGCACTCCCACAGTCAAATACTCACCATACTCCGGATCTTCTAGAATCCCGGTAATGAAGCTTTTGCCTTCATACCCCTGTTTGACCTGCTCCGGCGGAACAGTACATGCACCACCGATAGGAAAATCCCCTTTATGATCTTTAGAAAATCCAGTAATCATGCACTTGGATACTGTGGGATTATCAATCATGATGGTATAAACATATAATGCTCCTATTTTTTCACGGGCATCCTCTAAGTAAGCTTTTATATCCTTATAATCCCGGCTCTTTACTTGGTTATTGAGAAATCGCTGATAGGCCTCCATATCCATCGAGTCGGCTATAGATCTAGCAGCTACCAAGTTTTGATTAGCAACGGATTTTTGCACAGAATTTTTAATGCTTAAATATGTTGAAAACATATTTAGAAGAATGAAAACTATCAATAAAAGTATGGTCAAATAAAGAAGTGCCCTTAACTTTTTATTTTTCATAGGATTAAACTTACCTCATCTCTAGCAGCTAAAAGTTAACGAACCTATTCTGAGTTTACTATATTAAGGGATAAAGAAATAGGGAAAAATCTAATATTCTCTATAACCCCAGGCATATAATACTATAATAAATCAAGTAATTGACAGATCACCCACTATTTTTTTGATCATATGACCTTTTATGTTTTAATCTAAACCACGTCTATTATTAATCATTTCCAATAAATTATTTTATTTCCTCAAAATAATTATTTTAGTATAATTATGTATGCGAAAATGGTAAAAATAAATGATGCGGGGTTCGATATTCTTGCTTAAAGTAAATAATTTTACCCTTTATATGAAAATATTACAAGATAGTAAAAGATTCACCTGTAAAATCACACCATAATTCATATGGTTTGTGCAATAGCAGATTACTCCTCTTTCAATAGTGCATATTAACTAATTTATCATCAATGAAAATGCCGTTTCAATGAGAAGACCTCCTGAAAAAGAAAATGGAATCGAGGACTGATTCCCTGATTCCATTTACATATGATAGCTTCTATTTAATCGAATTGATGACTGCCCGCCCATACATCTTTTTAGTTACTTGATAGTACAGCAGTTGAAAAAGAAAATACGTTGCGATGACCATGGCCGAGTAGACAAACAAATTCGATCCCAATAAATTGCTTAATGCCACGTAGGCGACTATGGCATGAATCACCCCTATCAGAAAAGGAGCGAAAAAGAGGATGCGTATTTCGGCACTTAAAATTTGCCGTATTTCTTTTTTTGTCAACCCCAATCGATGAAGGGCATGGATTTGGATTTTTTTATCTTCTAAATTCGTAAAAACTCGCAGATACATCATGCTCCCTTGGACGATAAAGAATAATAGACTGACAAACAAGCCTATAAAAAGAATCAATATGCTACCCTGTTTCATTTCTTGATAAATCGGAGCTCTTGTTTGCAGTTGATTATGATTAGGATTATTAGACATTTGTTCGATTTCACTAGATGTTTCCATTGATTCTTCCCAATCTTTAACTTCATACCCCCGTACTCTTGCCATCTCTTTTAATGGCACATCAGCAGTGATTTCATGATACAGATGATCATCAACCACCATCAGTGTCGTTGCCGCTTTTATGGGTGCGACTATCGATTGATTGCGCTGACCAATCATTGTTACCTGAATGGTTCGATCGCCAAAGTGCAGCTCCTTTTGTTCTCCCTTATGGACGAATTGATAGTCCAGTCCTCCATAAGGAAAAATGTATAATGCTTCTTTTCCAGATAACTTTGCTGGTTCAATTTTTCGTAATGCAGCCGTATTGTTATAATCACTTTCCGAGATTAATAATGACCTATTTTCACTGGATTCTCCCGTTCTCATATGGGGTAGCATGTGGGTGATGGGCACTCCAGTCATATTTACTTCGTAAAGGATCTTGAATCCATCTTCCTTTAATATTTTCTCCACTGCGGATGGTTCAATAACTGAATAAACGGAGGCATCATTTTCAATCCAGCCAATTGATTGCGGAATGTTATCCATCCCTTGCTTTTTTAAATCTGCACTGAACATGAAAAGTGTTCCTGCAGCTGTCAAAATCACGGCTGTAATGATCGAGGTCAAAAAGAATAACCTGGAATAGTCCTTAATATTAAAGATCAGGTTTGTTTGAGTAATTAAATTCGTTCCGCCATATAAGCTTTTCTTCTTCCGGTAAAGCCTGCTGCATAGAGCGACAATGCTTTGGCTGAATAAAAAATAGGTGCCGATCAGTACGAAGAATACTATGGGCAATACTCTATAAGAATTGTTCAACGACATCGTGCCTGCCAAATAATAAGAAATGCTTAAGCAAACTGCTGATAATGCAATTAACCACTTTGAAACGAAGGGAGTCTTTTTGGGTTTTTGTTTATCTTTTAGTAAATCGACTACCTCCGCATTTCCTATTTGGAACAATGATAGGAGCGATAATAGCTGAAATAGTAAAACGAAACCAACAATTGTATAAACAAAGGCCTCAGGAACAAAGACAAATGATATTGGTTGCTCTACAGCCAATAACCAAGAAACTGCCATTAAGAATAACTTTGAGAACAAAAACCCTAAGCCTACTCCAATCATGATAGATATGAGGGAAACCATCGTTTGCTCCAGGTAAATCAGTTTTCTAAGTTGGGATTTGGACATTCCAAGCAGTGTCAGCAGCCCAAACTCTTTTTTTCGCGGCTGTATAAATGCTGCATTCGAATAAGCGATAAAAAAAACTGAAAATATGATGATCACTATTTCAGCTGCAATGAGTCCCTTACTAATTAACTGTCCCCCTGGAATATTCGCATGGACCACATCAGGATGAAAGATAAACGATGCGTAAATAAAAAAGATTGAGACGGAAAGGACAATACTAAAAAAATAAGCAAGATAACGTTGTGCATTTCCTTGAATATTCCTCTTAGCGAGAAGTCGGATGTTCATGATAGACTCCTCCCAAAACGCTTAACGTATCTAAAATCCTTTGATGGAAGCTCTGCCTTTCCCCTCCGCTGTGAACCTCCGAAAAGAACCTGCCATCCTTTATGAATAGAATCCGGTCACAGAAGCTGGCGGCAGTCGGGTCATGAGTGACCATAAGGATGGTTGCTCCCTTTTTCTCCTGAAGTGTCGTGAGGGTATCCATTACCTGCTTGGCAGATTTGGAATCCAAATTACCAGTAGGTTCATCCGCTAAAATAATGGAAGGCTCATGAATCATCGCTCTTGCACAAGCCGTTCGTTGCTGCTGACCTCCAGAAATTTCAAAAGTCCTCTTTTCTAAAATCCCTTCTATACCAAGAATGCTTGCCAACTGATTTACCCTATATTCCATTTCCTGCAGTTTATAATGATCTAACGCTAGAGGAAGTAGGATATTTTCACGAACGGTAAGTGTATCAAGAAGGTTGAAGTCCTGAAAAACAAATCCAATTTCCCTCCTGCGAAACAATGCCAGGTCCTGATTGTTTAATTCATTGGGATTTTGATCATTTAGAATGACTTTACCTGTGGTGGGCTTATCAATCGTTGCCATTAAGTTAAGCAGAGTGGTTTTCCCGCTGCCAGATGGACCCATCACTCCGACAAATTCCCCTTTCTGTACATTCATGGTGAAATTATGTAACGCCTTATGAATTAAATTCCCCTGCTTTTGAAAATAAGTTTTGGATAGTTGTTCCGCTTTTAAAATCGACATCCGAAAATACCTCCCTTTCTTACCGTAAGTATAATGAATAAAGCGGGAGGCTCCCATCGAAGTTTATTACATAATCGTTCAGCACCCTTACAATTCTGTCACCTTTCATGTAAGATATTTGTCTTAAAGAGAAACTCCACAGTAGTCCCTTCGGATACAGTCGATTGGATGGTAACAACATGCCCAAGTCTGTTAACGATTTCCTTCACTAGATATAGTCCCATTCCGGTTGATTCTTGTTTGACTCGCCCGTTCTCACCAGTAAAAAATGGATCAAACACCCGTTTTACATCTTGTGGGACTATTCCAATTCCCTGATCTGTTATCCTAAGGAAAATCTCCGACTCTTTTTCAATGATATTGAACGTTATGCTGTCATGCTCTTCCTGCCTTGAATACTTCAGTGCATTAAAGACAACCTGACTAATGGCGAAGTGGAGCCACTTACGATCCGAATGCACATATACATTCTCAAGCTCCGTTTCAAGCCTGGGATATATGAACCGTTTGATGAACTGTTTTTTTTCCTCGTTAATTACTTGCTTGACCAGATTAATTAAGTCAACCCGCTCCGATTTTACATCCTCCGAAAAACGCTGCAGCCTTGCTCCATGCAATATAATTTCCAGCCCTCTGCGAAATCGATCATTCTCTTCTTCTATCTCTTTAAGATAATCCTTCATCGGCTCATTCGAAAATGTCCTTTTGCCTTCTTGAATCAGTAAGGAAATAACTGAAACAGGTGTCTTCATTTGATGAACCCATTGATGAATCAACAGCTCATATTGTTCCTTCTGTTTGATTTGTTCTTGTAACTGCCCAATAGTTACCTTGTTCATTTGTTGAAAAAGTTCCATCCACAACTTTTGTTCATTTGTCAAAGGTTCCCTAAAGGCTTCGACATATTCAAAAGACAAGCTCGGTTCTTGCTTCATCCTTGCTAATTGATTAAGGAAACGGTATTGCCTTATGTAATCGGCCGCTAAAAATATAAGCATCATAAACAACGCGAGAATAATTAAATAGATGATATTTGAAATCGATATGTGATTCCCCGCTTCCAGAACGGCTAATGCATAAGCAATGATAAGCAGGCTTACCAGTAGAACGGTATAAAATATAAAATAAAGACGGTCTTTTATAAAGGATTTCAGATTCACATTTCTTCACCTTGCACTATTTTTAGTCGATATCCTTTTCCCCTGCTAGTTGTTATGGCATGCTTGACGCCAATATCCTCAAGTTTTCTCCGTACCCTTGTGACATTGACGGTCAATGTATTGTCATCAACAAATGAATCATCATTCCATAATGCCTCAAGTAATTCTTCACGAGAGACAATGGTGTCATACTGTCGTAGTAAACAACTCAATAATTTCAACTCATTTTGAGTTAAATTTATCTGATTGTCTTGATATTCGATCATCGCTTTTTCCGTATAAAGCGTTAATCCCTCCATTTCCTTTACTTGTTGGTGGAATGAAGATATATCCGCATATTCACCATACACCCTACGTAGGACACTCTTTATTTTCGCTAACACCACTTCCAAATGAAACGGTTTTGTTAAATAGTCATCTCCCCCGTATTCAATGGCCATGACTTGGTTCATTTCATCTGTCCTTGCAGAGATGAATATGACAGGAACCTTCGAAACCGTCCTTATTAGCCGACACCAATGGAACCCATCATAATAGGGCAGGTTAATATCCAATAAAACCAAATCTGGCTTTATATCTTGGAACTCCGCAAAAACTTGGTCCAGTTGCTTCACTTCAAAAACCTCATACCCGTACCTTTTTAAATAATTGACCAAGATTCCTGCTATTTTGAGATCGTCTTCAACCAATAATATTTTATACATTTTTATCTCCTCATTAACATGACAATAAAAACCCTTGAATGGCATGAGCCAATCAAGGGGATTACAATAAAATTAGATTTCCTCCGGGACTTTCAATCCCTCAATGAAGGATTTAAAACTCGATGCAACTTTATAAATGTTTTCATCCTGGCTTGATGGATCCGAATACCAACCCTGATCCCAGAAGTAAACTCCCTTTTCTTCTTCATTATTTATCAGCAAAATTTTACCTGCACATGTATCATTACCTATTATAATACAATTCTTATGTAAGTCTTCTCTGTTTTCTTCATGCCATTTCTGTAAATCCAGTTCTTTATCTAGAAGCTCTAATCCATAAAGTGCATGTAAGCATACAAGTGTGTCTAATCCATCCACATAAAACTTACAGTTTTGAACCGTAGTTGTGCCGCCATTATGCTTAAGGAGAAATTGTTTATAATCTTCAGGAATTTCAAAACCCACAAATTCCTGAAAATTATTCACCGCTTCTTCTCTCGCTTTCCCATATCCAGTAATACTCACCATTGTATCGACTCCATTTCATTTTATTGTAGTAAAATCAATTGAACTAATTGCTGTTTATAAATACCTTTTCTTAATGGAGATCCTTTAAATATAAATTATTCATTATTACTTTAGAAAATAATACTTTTTTTAAATATATTAACATAATTTTACTATCCTTTTCAGTATTTTCTGATATATTTTTTGACAATTTCGTTGCTTTTCACTAAGAAAATAGCTTTTTTTAATCGAAGTTTTGTCGAAAAATCGATAAATCGTATACTTTCGCAGATAAATCAGAAGTTTTCGATGATATATCTCCATTTTCGAAGATATATTCCCGATTTCGCAGATAAAAATATTATTCTATAAAAAGGCGCCCACTTCATCTTCAAGATTGGGCGCCTTTTCTCTATTTATCAAACAATTTTATAGTCTTCATACGTAATTAATAACCTGCTCATAGAAACTGTCTCAGCACGAAGTTTATTCTTGTCACGACAATAAGCAATGATGGAACTATTAGGAACTTTAGCTGTACAATTCCATTTACTATATTTTTCATTATACCTAGAGGATATTTCGATAATCCCACCACGTACCTTTAACATCCTTCGTTCTACCAAGGGCATCAACTCCAATTCCGATAATAGTATATACCCTAAATCAGATAAAATATTCTCGAGGCCCATTCCGTCAAAGATTATGGACATTATAGCAAAACAAACATACAAGCAAAATAAAAAGGTTTCTGCTATAGGTCTATTATTATAGGAATGACAAGGTAGAATGTCTCTAATACCCCTCTTTATTTAAGGTATTATAACCAGAATAATCTTAATATTCTTTTGGAATATTAAGATAAATCAAAAAAACCACCAAATAACTCTTAATTATTACGATAAAATTATATTCGTATCACAAAAGAAATATTTGAAATTAAGAGATTAGAGTCGTATGATTAGTAGTATCGGCGGAAAAAACATAAATCAAAATAATTAAGTTTAAAGGGGAATTAGATATGGTAGATGTAATCTCAAAACCTGAACATGAAACACTTAATATTTCTGCAAACCAAGAGCAATTGGATATCCTAGATCAGCTTTTAAAGCCTGAGGTTCAGGAATCATTGAACACTTTAGTCGAGCAGTTACCAAAACTGACTGAGTTAGTGAATATTTTAACAAAGTCTTATGATTTCGCTCAATCGGTTGCGACTGATGATGTGTTGAAAAATGATACGGTCAGCGCCATTTCGGAGATCGCGACACCTGTGGTCCATTCAGTGAAAGGGCTTGCGGCAAATGCCATCGAAGCTAAGGATCGTGCAGAAGCGAATAATGATGTGATCGGTCTTTTTGGTCTGTTAAGGATGATGAAAGATCCGGAAGCACAAAAGCTTTTCCGTTTCGCCCAAGCTTTTCTTGAAGTCTCTTCAGAACGTAAAAACCAAAAATAATTTGATAAACTTTCAATCAGTAAGGACGGGGGATTAACTATGTCAAAACAAATCGTCATCTTAGGTGCAGGTTACGCAGGATTACTATCTGCCTTATCCGTACGTGAATATTACAATAAAGATGAAGTGCAGGTTACAGTGGTGAACCAATTTCCAACGCACCAAATCATCACCGAATTGCACCGTCTTGCAGGCGGATCCATTTCTGAACAAGCCGTTTCCATTCCGTTGGAAAAGCTTTTCAAAGGAAAAGATATCGACCTTGTCATTTCCAAAGTGGAGTCATTCTCGGTTGATAATAAAGAAGTGAAACTTGCCAATGGTTCCACATTATCCTATGATGCCCTGGTTGTTGCTTTGGGAAGCCAAACAGGATTCTTCGGCATTCCGGGACTTGAGGAAAACAGCATGGTCTTGAAATCCGTAAATGATGCTAACAAGATTTACAAACATATCGAAGATCGCATCCGCGAATATTCTCAAACGAATAATGAAGCGGACGCAACCATCGTGATCGGCGGCGGCGGATTGACGGGCGTTGAGTTAATCGGTGAAATCGTGGATCATTTCCCTAAAATCGCCAAAAAGTTCGGAGTGGACTTCAAGGACTTGAAAATCAAGCTTGTGGAAGCTGGTCCAAAAATCCTTCCGGTCCTGCCTGATCACTTAATCGAACGTGCCATGACAAGCTTGGAAGCACGCGGCGTTGAATTCTTGACAGGTCTGCCTGTAACGGGTGTTAAAGGAAATCAAATCGAATTGAAAGACGGACAAACGATAACGGCCAATACGCTTGTTTGGACAGGCGGAGTTGCGGCTCTTCCTATCGTAGGCGAATCAGGCCTTGAAGTGGATCGCGGCAAAGCAACCGTCAATGAGTATTTGCAATCCAAATCCCATAATGACGTATTCGTTGTCGGCGACAGTGCCGTTGCGTTCCCTCCAGAAGGCGGCCGTCCATACGCTCCTACTGCACAAAATGCTTGGCAAATGGGTGAGCTTGTTGGATACAACCTATATGCAGCCTTTGAAGGCAAGAAACTTGAAGTATTCTCACCTGTAAACTCAGGTACACTTGCGAGCCTAGGCCGTAAGGATGCGGTGGCAACCGTTGGGGCCAATAACACGTCCCTTAAAGGCCTGCCGGCTACATTGATGAAAGAAGCAAGTAATGTTCGCTACCTATCACACATCAAAGCCCTATTCAGCCTGGCTTATTAATTCTAAGATAAAGCACAATAAAAGAGGACCATTCATCTTTTGATGAATGGTCCTCTTTTGAAATCAAATCTTTACTTGGTTGATGCTGAATCTAAGTGAAAATCCCTCAGGTAATTTAGCCTTTGTCAAAATCCTGGTTTCTTTCAAGCGTATATCATTATAAGAGGAGACTTCCATCAATTCTTCATCCATATAAGCAGGATGGGTCATTATCTCCACACTCTCCCCATCCATTATCCTCCCTTTCAAGTTTTGAAAGTAATCTTCAACCACCATTTCTCCATAAAAATCATCCAGGAATACATCTGTAACGGTTTGAATCCCTGCAAGGTGCCTTCCGGCATTACGCACTGGCAATCCATATTTATCTGACAGCTTTTTAATAACCGGTAGAAATGCTTTGATCCCGTGTACATGATGATGGCTGTCGAAATGAGTCGGGAATAGGCCAAATTCCAAGAATCTTTCGATTTGTGCTGACCACTCCCTCTCCAATTCGCTCAAGGAAATGCCGGCAGGATCCCCATATACCGTACCTTGCTTCTTAAAGAAACCAGATTCGTCAACCAAACTCGGAACATCACTCAACAAAGGTTTCCCCCATGTCAGGACTAAGTGAATACCTACCTTCAACGATGGTGTTTTCTTGGCGATTTCAATCGCATGCTCCGTTGCTTTCGCATTCATCATGATCGTTGCCGAATTGACAATTCCATATTTGTGGCTATCCAAAATCCCATAATTCACCGCTTTAGTTAACCCGAAATCATCTGCATTTACAAGGACTTCTATCATGATAAATTATCCTGCAACTCCTTTTTTTCAAAAAACTGCGGCAAATAATCTTTATGTGCCTCCAGCATTTCATCCAAGATAAGTTTTGCAACCCGGTCGCTTGGAACGAGTGGATTGATCGTCATGGCAAGTAACGCAGTATCATAGTCCCCCGAAATTGCAGCTTCGATGGCTACCCTTTCAAAGGATTTGATTTGCTGAATTAATCCGCGGACAGCGACAGGAAGCTCTCCTACATTGATTGGTTTAGGACCATCCTTAGTTATCACGCAACTGGTTTCAATCGCCGATCCGTACGGGATGCCTTCAATCGCACCATGGTTGACCGTATTCACCGCTTGAATATCTCGCTTATCCGTATGCATCGAGCAAATCAACCGCACAGCCGCATCACTGTAGTAGGCACCTCCGCGCTCTTCAAGCTGCGGCGGCTTGATAGCCAGATCCTGGTCTTTGTATAGCTCGAATAAGCCTGCTTCAAGTCTTTGAACGACCTCTGCACGTGTTTCCCCTTTTTCCGCATCCTTCAATTCTTGGGCCAGCACATCACCCGTTTTATAATAGTAGTTGTGGTATGGACACGGAAACAGGTTCAACGCTCTAAGGAATTCCGGCTCCCAGCCCATTGCATGGATATTCTTCATCGTGACAGCTTTAGCTGGATCCGTAATCAACTGGATGATTTGATCTTTGACACTCTCGCCATCAACGAATACATCCAAGCCGTAAACCATATGGTTCAACCCAGCAAAGTCGATACGGACCCTTGATGGCTCTACATCCATCAAATCCGCAACACCTCGTTCCATCCCAATCGGCACATTGCAGAGTCCGATGATTTTGGAAATATTACTGTGACGCAGAACTGCTTCCGTTACCATTCCTGCAGGATTCGTGAAGTTAATCAGCCATGCTTCCGGACATAATTCCTCCATCTCATGAGCAATATCCAGAATGACGGGAATCGTTCTAAAGGCCTTGAAAAGCCCGCCTGGTCCATTCGTCTCCTGTCCGATCACTCCGTGTTTCAATGGAATCTTTTCATCAAGAGCCCTGGCTGCGAGCTGGCCAACCCGCAGCTGGGTTGTTACATAATCAGCGCCTTTAAGCGCTTTCTTTCTATCCAGCGTGAGATGGACTTCAATATTCACACCAGCCTTTTCAATCATCCTTCTTGCCAAATTCCCGACAATTTCAAGCTTTTCCTTTCCCGCTTCGATGTCCACGAGCCAAATTTCACTCACAGGAAGTTCTTCATGATATTTGATGAAACCTTCGATCAGTTCAGGCGTATAGCTCGAACCTCCGCCAATCGTGACGATCTTCAACCCCTTGCTCATTCGGCAGTCCTCTCCTTCACAGCATCTGCATGTAAGAATTCTTCGCGTAGATCGATCATTTCAATTGCAAGATCCTTCATAGTCATCGCTGTCATTAAATGATCTTGTGCATGCACCAGGATAATGGGAAGATCAAAAGAGTCCCCGCCTGCCTCAGCATGGATTAATTGGGTTTGGTATTTATGGGCTTGCAGTAATTCCGTTTCCGCCTCGGCGATTTTCAAACGGGCAGAATCAAAATCCTTCTTCTTTGCCTCCTGCAACGCTTCCATTGCAAAGCTTCTCGCATTCCCGCTATATAAAATCAATTGAAAGGATAGCTGGTATAATTCTTCTTTTTCCATTTTTCATCACTACTTTCTTAAAGGCTTAGCGTTTCTGAATCTTTTGTAAGCTTTGTTTCATTTTTGGTGTCTATCTTCACTTGAGCATAAACGAATGGTAAATAAATAGCTGTTGAAATGACTAGATTGATTGCAGCCAGGACCGCTCCAGATACATGTCCGCCTGTGGCCAGGAATCCACCCACAATCGGCGGGGTAACCCATGGAATCTTAGCGACGATCGGGAAAACCATTCCGCTGCTTACCGCGATATAAGAGATCACCGTTGTAATTACTGGGCCGAGAACAAATGGGATGAACCACATTGGATTCAGAACGATAGGCAATCCGAAAAGAATGGGTTCGTTAATCTGGAACACTCCTGGTGCCCCTCCGAGTGCAATCATCTGTTTATACCGTTTCCGGCCGGCAATGATCATTGCAATGATGAGGCCCAGTGTTGCACCAGATCCGCCTAAATATACAAATGCATCCAGGAAAGAACCCGCCAATACGCCGTATTGGTCCATGTCTTTGACACCTTTTGCATATAAATCGATATTTTTCACTCCCGAACTTTCAAAGAGCGGTGTCGTTATCCCGCCAAGGATATTGGGTCCATGCAAACCGATCATCCATAATAAATGAACAAGAAATACTAGTAAAATAGCGAATGGCAATGAATCTACTGCACTTTGTAATGGAGATACGATCACTTTACTCAACCAGTCATTCAATACCTGCCCATCCGTAGCTTTACGGAACAGCAGTCCGAATATACCAGCGATAAAGATCGTTGCCATTCCCGGCACTAACTTTGCAAATGAACGGGCAACCGCAGGAGGAACTCCATCAGGAAGCTTGATGACTAAGTATTTTACCCGGGAAAGTCTCACAAATATTTCAGTGGCTATCAAGGCAACGACAATTCCTGTAAAGAGGGCTGTAGCATTAAAATAGTTTACGCTTACAAAACCCCATGCCCCGCCAGTAACATCCTTATCATCGATGGTTAAAGTGACATTTCCGATTTGAGGCAATAGTAAGAAGAAACAGGCTGCGGATACCAGCATCGCTTCAAAACCATCGTCACCGTATGATCGTGCCAATTTATAAGAAATGCCGAATACAGCGAATACCGTCATGAATGCAAATGTTCCAAACCAAATATCACCGCCGAGCGTATTCCATGCAGGACCGAAGATGGCCTCCATCATTCTTCCGTAAGGCTTGATGACTTGCCCTAGATTATTAAACAGGACGGCGAATGACCCGATCATTGTAATCGCTATCATTCCAATCAATGCGTCACGAATTGCAAGTAAATGCCGGTTATTTCCTACCTTTACCGCCCCAGGCATAATATACTTATCAATAAAAGTCATCATATCCTTATTCTCCTTTTATTAAAGTAGTGGCTTGTTTTAGCACTTCTTCACCATTACATAGTCCATAGAACATCGGATTGATGGTTGCGACAGGAATTCCCTTTTCTTTCCCCGCTTCCTGTAACTTGGAAAGAAGGTATCTAACCTGCGGACCTAATAAAATCACATCAGCTTTATCTATTTCATTATTCACTTCTGTAGAACCGACAGCCCATATATGACATTCTACCCCTTGTTTTTTAGCGCTTTCCTCCATCTTGGTAACTAATAAACTAGTAGACATCCCTGCAGAACAACATAATAATATATTCATTGAAATTACCCCCCTTTTTAATGATTGATTATTCAGTATTTTCAAGTGAGTTGAAACCGCTTTCTTATAAATAACCGATGTTACTTTTTTATCACTTCCCCTTGAGTGAAATGGGTATTATTGCCTCCATACCTACATTGTAGTTACAAATTGAGAAAATATCAACACAATTTTTAATTTGTTACTACAAATTTGTGAATTAAAGTTGATTATTGAACTTATCCGAGATAATCTATATGTATATATTGGGAATGAACATAGGAGGAATCACTGTGGAGACCATGAATAAAGAAGCGGCATTACATTCCATAGTCAAGGAATCGATTATCGATCTCATAAAAAATGGCGAATATCAAACAAATACAAAATTACCGACTGAGGCAGAATTTTGTAAAATATACGGAGTAAGCAGGACAACAGTTCGCACGGCCTTACAGCAATTGAACGTCGAAGGCTACATCTACCGTGTTCAGGGCAAAGGGACTTTCGTTTCGGAAAATAAAGTGAAGCAATTTCTTTCAAGCACGGTTGAAAAGTTCTCTGAGCAAGTCACGATGCAAGGAAAAAACCCTTCGACAAAGGTCATTAGCTTAAAGGTGATTGAAGCAAACGCTACCCTTGCCAAGCTTTTCAAACAAAATATTGGAGACCCCGTAAATAAACTGGAACGGATACGTTACGTAAACGATATCCCCCTTCAATATGAAATTGCCTTTCTCCCTTGGTATAAAACACCCGGACTTAATATCGAAGCCTGCGAAAAATCACTCTTTAAAGTACTTGAGACACAATTCAATTTAAAAGTAAAAAAAACGGTCGAACACTTGGAGTTTTCACTTGCCGACGATTCCATTTCTGACAAATTGGACGTACCGAACGGCTCACCTTGTTTTTCATTGGAAACTTACACATATGAGAATGACGGATCGGTCATTGAATACTCTAAAACTCTCTTTAGAGGCGATCGTGCTCACTTTGTCATCGAGCGGAACTATTGAAATAAGACGGATGCCTAATTAATTAAGGCATCATAGTCTGTAGACAAACTCGATTTTTTTTAGTGTTTGTAAGATTGGAACGTTGAATTCCCTCCAATCAACTGGAACGTTTTTTTAATAAAAACTGCATGCAAACTTATTTTTCTTTTAGAGGCAATCATAACGATTGCCTCTCAGTTTGTAGACAAAAGGGGTTCGGAATTAAAAAATTCCGAACCCCTTTTTGAAATTCCTTTGAAATTTTGACCAAAGGTTAAGAGATTTGGGCTCTTCGAGCCACTATGTTAAGCCATTTTAGGACCTTGCCATGTCCAAGTGGCCATCTTCTTTAAATTAATGGCAGCGAAAGTAAGCATCGCTTGCATCGACAATTTTTTAAGTCCCCTTAAAGTAGTCCAACGCATACCATGCTTTTCTTTTGCATTTGCGAATACACGCTCAATCGTTTCTTTGCGTTTCGCATATATAGGTTTTACCTCTTGATGATGACGCAGATGATCTGCTTCTTCCACATATGCTTGCCAGATATGCCGTGTCACTACTTTTTGATGTTCTTTGCTTTCAGTACACCGTGATAAAAATGAGCATGTTGCACAAATTTGTTTGGCGATTTGTACTCGCGATAGCCCTCTTTATTTGTTGTTGAGTACTTTAAAGTTTCTCCCGAAGGGCAAAGGTAACAATCAAAGTGTTCATCGTAAACATAGTCATGTATACGAAAGAATCCTTCTTTTGTACGAGGACATGTATAGGGTAAAGCAGGTGTGATTTCTTTGTTAATAAGGTATCTTGTAATCGCTGGTGTTTTATAAGCTGCATCTGCGGCAACTGCTTCTGGTTTTCCAACTTTCTCAATCACTTGCTCAACAAGTGGCTCCAAAATATGACTGTCATGTGTATTACCAGGTGTTACAATCGTTCCCCATACAAAACCGTTGCGGTCTGCGGCCGCATGGAATGAATAGGCAAATTGTTTTGTTCGTTCATCTTTCACATAGTAGCCACTCTCAGGCTCCGTAGTACTTTCTTTAATTGCTTTGGTTTCTTCCTTATCAAATTTATCTGGTGTAAAAGGCTTCTTTCCATGGTTTTCACGATCTTGTTTTATTTCATCTTGAAGACGTCCTTGATATGCTCGTGTTTCTTTGTGTACGATTTTCTTTTCAAATTTGCGCTTATTCGCATTGGCTTTCACATGTGTGGAATCGACGAATACGTGTTCAGCACTAATTAACTTTCTATCAGTAGCTGTCATTAAGATGCAATAGAAAATCTGTTCAAACAGATCTGTATCTTTAAAGCGTCGTTCATAATTTTTCCCGAACGTGGAGTAGAAGGTACTTTATCATGGAAACCATAGCCTAAGAACCAACGGTAAGCCATATTTGTTTCAACTTCTTCAATCGTTTTACGCATGGAACGAATACCGAAGGTATGTTGAATGAATGTCAGTTTAACTAAAATAACTGGATCAATACTTGGGCGTCCTACCTCTGAATACATATCTATCACCAAATCATAAATGAAAGTGAAGTCAATGGAAGCCTCCATTTTACGAACCAAATGATTCGCCGGCACTAGTTGATCTAAAGTAATCATTTCAAGTTGATCTCGCTGAATAGAATGATGTTTCGAAAGCATCCTCATCACCTCAAGTTTTAATAGTTCTATTTTAAAACAAAAAAGACTGTAGGCAATAGGAGTTCCCATCTAAAATTTTAAACATAGTTGATTGGAGCGGGTGTGCGAGACTCCTGCGGGAATAGCGAGTCTAAGGGAGACCCCACAGGCGCAATTGCGCCGAGGAGGCTCCCGGACCGCCCGCGGAAAGCGAGTGCCTGAAGTGGAAATCAACGTCCAAATTTGTACAAGCCAAAAAAATGTAGACAAACTCGATTTTCATCGAGTTTGTCTACAGTCTGAGAGGCAATCATAACGATTGCCTCTTTTTGTTGTGTAGCTGATACAGATTTACATAATTACAAAAACATTCATTTTATGAGTAAAATTGACAAATATATCATAATAACCTAACCTTGTAGACTAGGGATATACTATTTCTTTGATTGATACTCAACTTTATACCTATTTCATCTCTCAATAAAAGTTACTAGGAAATCTCTTACTATTAATTAATTAGGCAGGTGGATTTTATGTGCGGTTTTGTTGGATGTATTCACGAATATCCGAAAGCCATAAATTCAAATATGAAAGAAACGATTCAAAAGATGAACACGATCATTACCCATAGGGGACCGGATGATGAAGGATATTTCTTTGATGAGTTTGTGAATTTTGGATTTAGGAGATTAAGCATAATCGATATAGATAATGGTAACCAACCCCTTTCATATGAAAATGAAAGATATTGGATCATTTTCAATGGCGAAATCTATAATTATATTGAACTAAGAAAAGAACTCATTGATGAAGGATATGAGTTTACGACAGATTCTGATACGGAAGTAATATTGGCCCTCTTTAGTAGCCAAAAAGAGCAAACTGTCCAGAAATTGCGAGGCATGTTCTCTTTTGTCATTTGGGATAAAATCGGGCTAAAGCTTTTTGGTGCAAGGGACCACTTTGGAATCAAGCCTTTTTTCTATTGTGAGCAAGATGATGTTACTTATTTTGCATCAGAAAAAAAGAGTATTTTGACAGCCATGAATGAAGAGCTGGATATGAATTCATTACAGCATTTTCTTAGTTTTCAATATGTTCCAGAACCATCGACCCTATCCAAGAATATTGAAAAATTATTACCTGGGCATTACTTCACTAAAGAACCTGGAAAGAAAATGGATATAAAAAGGTTCTGGAAACCTATTTTTCACCCTTCCAATATAGACGATTCAAAGGTCATAAATGAAATACAAGACACTCTGATGGATTCCGTAAACGTCCATATGAGAAGTGATGTTCCAGTTGGATCATTTTTATCGGGCGGGATTGATTCATCATTTATCTGCTCCATCGCAAAAGAGATTAACCCTAAGATCAAAACTTTTTCTGTTGGGTTCGAAAGAGATGGATATAGTGAAATAAACGTTGCACAGGAAACAGCAGCCGCACTGAATGTAGAAAATATAAGTTATATTATAAGTCCTGAAGAATTTTTGGCGGAACTTCCAAAGATCATCTGGCATATGGATGACCCTTTAGCGGACCCTGCTGCCGTTCCACTATATATTGTCGCCCGGGAAGCTAAAAAACACGTCAAGGTCGCCTTGTCCGGTGAGGGGGCAGATGAATTATTCGGCGGATATAATATATACCGGGAGCCCCATTCCCTGCGCATGTTTTCCTATTTTCCAACACCATTGAACAAAGTGTTGAAGGCGATTTCCTCTGTTTTGCCAGAAGGTGTTAGAGGAAAGAGTTTTATAGAGCGTGGAGTGACACCTTTAGAAAACCGATATATCGGGAACGCAAACATATTCGGCGAGAAAGAGAAAAAACTAATACTTGTGAATTATCTCAACGGACTAGAAAATGAGAAAGTGACAAATCCCATCTATTCAAGTTCTTTGGGGTATGATCCTATAACCCAAATGCAAAACATTGATATTCAAACTTGGCTAAAAGGTGATATTTTATTGAAGGCTGATAAAATGTCCATGGCGAATTCTTTAGAGGTGAGAGTTCCCTTTTTGGATAAATGCGTTTTCAATACGGCATCAAAACTTAATATGGATCAAAAGGTTAGAAATGGAACGACCAAATACATGCTCCGAAAAGCTGCCCGCGGGATAGTGCCGGAACATGTATGGAGCAGAAAAAAGCTAGGCTTTCCTGTTCCGATACGACATTGGTTGAAGGATGAATTATACGATTGGGCAATAAGGTTAATCCAGGAAAGCCCGACTGACTATCTTTTTAACAAAGCGCAAATTATGAAATTACTTGAAAACCATGTAAATAATAAAACGGACAACAGCCGGAAGCTCTGGACCATTTTGACGTTTATGACTTGGCATCAAATTTATATAGAAAAACAATATGAGCCCCAAAAGAATTCACAATATGTTGTAAATTAAACATCCATTAAAAAAGGGAATATTGCTTAAGTGCTTATTACTCATAAAATAAACTTAATCCCGAAGGACTTTTGCGATAAACTGAACCCCGTCATACAAGAACGGGGGGGGCAGACTGTAGACAAACTCGATGAAAATCGAGTTTGTCTATTTTTATGGATTGTACAATTTGGACGTTGATTGGAACGTAGGGCACCCGCTTTCCGCGGGCGGTCGGGGAGCCTCCTCGGCTTTCGCCTGAGGGGTCTCCCCTAGACGAGCTTTTCCCGCAGGAGTCTCGTACCTTCCGTTCCAATCAACTTCGGCTTACCTAGATAGAACACTTTTGCCTAGAGTCTTTTTGCTTTAAAATAGAAGCATTAAAACTTGAGGTGATGAGAATGCTTTCTAAACAGGATTCCATTCAACGAGATCAACTTGAAGTGATTACTTTAGATCAACTGGTTCCACCGAACCATTTGGTTCGTAAAATGAAGGCTTCCATTAATTTAAAGAAGATAGCCAATTGGACATGGTGAGATGCAAAAATGGCCTAACATAGTGGGCGCGTAGAGCCCAATCCCTTAACTTTAGGCGAAAATTCAAAGGGGATTTCATACGAATTTCATACAAGTACGGGGTTTCTTCCGTTTTTTTTGGTTATATCATATTTATAGCATCCTTAATCTCAATAACACTCTTAATAAAAAAGGGCAAATGATTAATCGGAGATCTTGCAAAGCAGGTTGCTGCATTTAGATTTTTGGCAGATCCACAAGAAATCTAAGCCTCAGGTCTTACTATTCGTTAAATCCCAGGTCCGTTTTCTAAAGATGGCTTAGCCAGTACACTTAATCACACAAAGGAAATTCACCTAAAGGAGAAAGAATTCTGTGATTCTTGAAAAGAAACTGCCTGAATTGTGGACGCATTTATTGATGGTCGCTTTTGCAGCTGTGTGCGTGTATGTGTTATTGCCATCGTTGCTGATAATTTATAAAATTATAGTTACAGTCATTTTAATAGTCATTCTGTCTATTGATCTTGTCTTGATAATTAGGAAAAAAGTAAACTATTTAAAACTTACGAGGCTCGCCTTAGTGAACTTGAGCATATTACTGATTATAGTCTGTTTGATCTTTTATACAACGAAGTTTTTGCTGCTGACAGATGCAAACAGCTTGAAGAGCGTCTTAGGAGGAAGTACCCTAATGGGCAAGCTCCTTTTCCTCCTTATTTGTTTCCTTCAGCCAATCGTGCTGCCCTTGCCTGAAGCTGTGACGATTCCTGCTGGCAGTGCAGTATTAGGCTCATTTAACGCAGCATACCTAGGCTATTCCGGAACTATTTCCGGAATAGCAACCATGTTCCTTTTAGCTAGAATTGGAGGGCAAAAGCTTGCTTTAAAATTAGTTAAAGAAAAGCACTTGCAAAGCTATCAGGAGTATGTGAAAAAAAATGAAACCGCCATCCTATTCCTTCTGTTCATTATCCCGATTCTACCAGATGAAATCATTTGCCTCGGTGCGGGGATAGGCGGCGTTTCTTTCAGAAGATTTATCCTGATAGCTTCCCTATCAAAATTACTGACAGTCTCATCACTTTCATATTCAGTAGATTTGGCGAAAGCCCTCTCCCTTACAGGGCAGGAAGTAATATCGGCCGTGTCACTTACTGCTGGTGGATTGTTTACTTTATCAATATTAGTAAAATGGTTTTTAAAGAAAAGAAAAAAAATGGAATAGGAGCATTTTATGGAAACACGCTGGTTATATCAGTAGGCATCTCTGGAACTCTCTCGAAAACTTTATTTCCCCTTGAAGTTATTTGGTTTGGAATGAATGGTAATGGCCTATGCCAACCGTCTACCATAGTACTCAATCGCCATCTTCTAATTGCTATATTAATGTATCCTTACCTCTGAAGGCTAACTGACAAAAAATGTTTAAACGATATTCGGATATGAAAAGAAAGCATGCTTTGAGTTAGACTACTAAAAGGGGATAAATAAATGTAGATTCAGGTGATGTTTATCTTTCCTGAAATTAAAAAAGAAGGATGCCCAATTGGACATGGCAAGATTCAAAAATGGCACATGACTGGCCAAAGAACCCATATCTTAACGAAGAGAAGCTTCTGCCACCTCAGCTGATTGCGGCAGCCACAATCCTTATAATCACTCAAAAAAACTATAGACAAAAATTTCATTTTTTTTGAGTTTGTTTACAGTTTGGTATGATTGCTTCGCTCTTTGTATCCCCAGAATCCATCCGTTTCTTTTGTCTTTCTTTCCAAGTCAAAATATATTTCGGTATTAAAATGCCCTCAATTTTAATTCATTGAGGGCATTTAATAAGGCTTACTCCCCATTCTGATCAAGCCATTTTTTTGTGACAGCTATCATCTCTTCTTGTTGTTTCTTAGCTGAGATAGTCGCTTCATTATCTCCCTTTTGCTTTCCGTATACACCAAATTGACCGTGGTTTCCCCCGGCTATCTTATGCATGTTTGCCTCTTTAGATAGTAAGTGCTTTGTCTTCATAATCTTCTCTACTGTAGATAGCCCATCATATTCTGCATATAACGATAGCATAGGAACTTTCATTTTTGAAAAGTCATTCGAGTCACTGGGATATGAACCGAGGAGGATAATCCCTTCCACCTCTTTTGGATTTTCATAAGCATATGCAGTGGCAGCCACTCCTCCTAACGAGTGTCCAGCAACGTACCATTTCTCCACTGCTGGATATGCATCTTTAGCTTCCGTCGCTTTATTTTTATCAAACAAAGCGAAATTGAACCTTACATCCGGGATAACGACTGTATATCCCTCTTTCGCTAATTCTTTTGCATAATAACCGTATGCTTCGGGCTCAACCTTAGCACCTGGATACAGGACAATGCCCACTTTCTTGTTTTTTGTTGGTTCGAATGTGACAAACCCATTTTCCTTTTTTATATCCCCCTTTCCAACTAACGCATACAATTCATCTGATGGTTTGTATGTTTGTTCTGACCATATATAAAAGCCGCCGAAAGCGATAATTATTAATAGAATTATACTAATGAGAATATATTTCATAACTTTTTTCATTTTATACCTCACTATCCCTAAAATTTATTTCTAAGTACTTTTACTAACGCACATAGATACTAGTATTGCTCTTCATTTCCTTATGGGCTATATAGAACGAACATTACGTCTGACTTCCTTCTCTTTTGAATATCTTATGTCTTTTTCCTCATGTAGACGGATAAGTCATCTCTACTTAATCTAAAAAAGAATCAAGGCGCGAAAGAAGCTGGTTAACACGTATTTCAATGACTGCTTAACAGTAATATCGCTATTTATGGGTATTTTTGATGCAATGCTTCCATCCTTGTTTAAATATAAAGTTTCTTATGTAGCCCCTTGATACTTATAAAAAGCACATATAAAGCCTACCCATTATATTCTCTGATATAGGTATTTACAATCTTTCCTGAATATGAATTTCACAATAAACTAAAATTATATTTAAAAGGGCACTTTTATGTTTTGTTCTATTATAGTACGGAAAAAACCATATAGGGGGTGATGTAGTTGGATACTATTTTATATTTTTGTTATTCAATCGTTTATATGATTCTTTTTATCATGGGAATGGTGTTACTTCGACAGGACAGCAAACTCTTTTCGTATTCAGGCTTTCTTCTTCTAGTTACTTTCGGGCTTATCGTGGATAACTTAATTATTGCCTCGGGAAAGTTCATTGGTGATGGCCCTTTGTTAAAGTCATTAAATGCTTTACGTTTCTGGAGTCATGGATTTATCACTCCCACATTGATCTTGTTTGGATGGGGAATGGCAAAAAGGATACATATTCCTTTTACAAAAAAAACGATAGCACCCTACTTTTTCCTTTTCCTTACAGCTGGGCTTATCATCTATGAATTTATTGAAAATATGCATAAGACATTTGTACCAATCTACGAGTATGGAGTTTTAAGATATGTTAGTGAGGAATCTTCTGGCCCACCTTTAATGGTGCTTATTGTCACCTTTATATTATTGGTGATTAGCATCTACATATTTATAAGAACACGTTGGATTTGGATGCTTTTAGGGGTTATAGTCATGATAGTTGGAAGTGCCATTCCTATTCCCATAGAAAGTTCGGCTGTTACCAATGCATTTGAATTAATTTTTTTATGTTCACTATGGCTTACAAACTATAAACTAGAACCTCGCTCTTCATAGACAAAGTGATTCATCCTTGGAAATGGAAGGGCATAAAATTAAAGTGATAAAAAATGAAATAGGAGCATGCAAAAAGAAAAAAAGTAATAAGGATTTTACAATCCGCTTTAAATTAAGCGCCTTTATTGGCTTCACTCTTTGCACCCAAGCATCCATGAGAGATTGCTTGGGTGTTTTTAACATCGAAAAACCAATATCCATTCAATATAACAATTGGTATATGACGAATTTCTCAAAAGGATTAGATTCAGTCAAGCCAGGTAACATCACTTCGTTTTTCAGCTCGAAAGCGGTTTGATTTTCGAGGAAAAAAATATAATCCTGTGAAGCATAATATAATATCAGTTCGATTTTTCGCGGTTCTTCTTCAAAGGAAAGTAAAATGTTATGGATGATTTTCATGAAAATCTGTACCGAGAACGGATTAAAGAAATAAAAATGATTGTCTTGCGTATCAATATCATATTCTTCTGCCAAGCAACAGTGGAATTCTATATTGTTATTGTCGTTTTTCCTTTTTTTCATGTAGCCATTCAGATTCTCGATCGCTTCTTTATAGAAATTTTCATTCATTTCCACGCCAACCACAGATGATTGATAGAAGTGATGGATCAAAAAATTCAAGCGTCCTTTACCGCATCCAAAATCCACAATGCGATCATTTCTTTTCAGTGGATATTCTTTGAATAAATGTTCTAATGCGCTGTATGGCGTAGGTTCATATCGATGATAATGCAAAGAATCATTGAAATTTTTTTGTTCACCTTCCGTCCTGATGTTCAGCATTTCATCATAATTTTTTACTTCCATTATTATATGCACCTGCTTCATGTTTTTTAATAAAGGGCTTCCTAACTAAAAACCCCGGAAAGTGTTGATCTTATCCAGGGTAAGGTTTTGTTATATGAATGTCCAGACAATTAATTGGATTTTGCTTTCGTTACATAATCATTAAAATCAGAGATGCTTGGGTTGGCTATATAATGACCGCCTTCCACTTGGATCGTCTGACCTGTAATGAATTTGGACTCGTCAGATGCAAGGAATAGTACGGTATAACCGATATCATCCGCTTCACCATGATATGGCAATGCATTGAATTTGCCAAAAATATCGAGTACGGCCTGAGGCATATTATTTTTCGCTGCAGGAGTTAAAATGAGACCTGGTGCCAATCCATTACAACGAATATGATCTTTACCATACTGTGCAGCGATATAACGAGTCAAATTCACTACCCCCGTTTTGGACGCACCATATGCGGATCGTACGGAGTCACCTGTAAATCCAGCCATGGAGGCCGTATTGATAATCGAACCAGCTCCCGCTTTAATCATGTGAGGAATCGCAAACCTGCTTCCCAATAGCACACTTTTTAAATTCACGTCCATAAGTCGATCCCATTCTTCCAAATCTAAGTTCACGACATCCAGATCTTTATGCAGGTTAGTTAAACCCACATTATTAACGAGTACCGTAACCGTTCCATATTGTTCAATGGTAAAGTCGACTGCTGCCTGGATGGAGTCTGCTTGTCCAGCATCCAAAAATACTCCAGCTGCTTCCCCACCTTGTTTTTTAATGTTTTCGGCCGCTTCTTTTGCTCCTGCTTCATTAAAATCAGCAATCACGACTTTTGCGCCTTCTTTAGCCATTAGTGTCGATATGGATAACCCAATACCTGAAGCTCCACCTGTCACTAATGCTACTTTACCTTGTACTCTTCCCATGATAACCCACCTGCTCTTCAAAATGTGAATAGTTTTGCTTTATTAGTCATGACTAACAGTACAAGAATACAACGCATATAAAGTTATTACAAATAATTATACCTTTAGTCTATTTTCTTAAATTGCATGTGTGGTAAATTTTGTACCAAAACAGTAAAAAGCTGAAGCACCCAGAAGTGCTTCAGCTTTTTTTTCATTTTTCTTCTTCATCATCCCATATGATCCAATCATGAACCTCTAGAATTTCCAGGAATTTCATCAACCTCGGTAAGGCTGGTTCTGCTTCCTCGCCAAAATGTTCACTCATCGCTTCAGAGATCTGATTTACATTCCTTTGAAACTCCATCTGTTTAATGGCATATGCTCCAAACTTATCAAGCTTGATTTTACGGACTGATGGCTGTTTTAAGAAACGAATGGTCATTCGTTCCACAAAATTGGTCCTTTGAATGATCAAAAAAGTTGCTTCCGAAGATTCTTGCACCATAGTGACGCGTCTTTCCAAAAGGGGAACCATGGTTAACAGGTTCCTCTTTTTTGATTGGCGTTTACGAAGCATCTTCTTTTTTCCCTTTGCTGGATACGAACCAAAGCAATCCAGCTAGAGCAAGGAATAATAAGAATGGTAGCAAATTGCTGGCTAATTTAGCCGCAGCCGGAACTTGGATACCTGCTGCGATCAATATGGCAATAAGAACACCAATCAATGATTCACCCGCTATTAAACCAGAGGCAAATAATACACCTCTGTCAACCCGTGCTTTAAGCGCTTCTTTTGTTTTCGAGAAGAACTCAACGAAGAATCGAATAAATCCACCGATCATGATTGGGGCACTGGTATGAACCGGCAAGTAAATGCCCACTGCAACAACAAGTGAATTCAAACCGAAAAACTCTAATGTAATGGAAATAGCCGCACCGATAAAGATCAGAGTCCAAGGTAAATCTCCCCCTAGAACACCTTCGGCAAGTATTTTCATAAGTGCCGCTTTAGGTGCAGGCAGTTCTGCAGACCCCATCGTATATGCGTTATCCATAAGAACCAGGATAAAACCAATGACAGAAGCCGACGCAACAACACCGATCATCATGGCAACTTGTTGTTTCCATGGTGTTCCGCCGACGATATATCCTGTTTTTAGATCTTGAGAAACATCACCTGAAACCGCAAGCGCTGTACAAATGATCGCAGCGACGGTTAAAGCGGCTACCATTCCAGTCGTACCAGTAAAACCAGTTGCCTTATAGACAATCGCTACAATCAATAGAGTAGCGATCGTCATTCCAGAAACAGGGGAAGAAGAACTTCCGACGATTCCAACAACCCTTGAAGCCACTGTCACGAATAAAAATCCAAAAATCGCGATTGCAATCGCACCGATGATTCCTACATCTGTTATAGGTGTGAAAGCAATGATTAAAATTACGATGATCGTACCCAACCAAACGTATTTAGCCGGTATGTCTTGTTCTGTACGGATAGAACCCGATTTTAGTTGTCCTTTATTGGCTTTTACGCCTTTAAGAGTATCAATAACTGAACTGAAAAGTATTGGTAATGTTTTGATCAAAGTGATCAATCCGCCCGTTGCAACGGCACCAGCACCAATATAGCGAATATAATTATCCCAAATTCCCCATGCATCCAATTCACCGATCGGTACATCAGAAGGGAAAATGGCTGTCCCATTGTTTCCGCCAAAAAAGCTGATGGCCGGTATTAAAACGACCCAGGCTAATAAACCCCCACCTAGCATTTGCCCTGCAACTCGCGGTCCAATAATGTACCCTACACCCAAAAGGGAAGGAAAGGCATCAAGACCAACCACTGCATTTTTAAAATTCGTGATCCCTGTTTCAACCTCTGTCTTGAAAAGCTTAAATCCATCTCCAAGCCCTTTAACAACACCGCCAATTACCAAACCGGCTCCGATTAGCTTGGCGCTTGTACCACCCTTTTCTCCTGACTTCAGGACCTCGGCACATGCCGTACCTTCTGGATAAGGTAATGTTTCATGCTCCCTTACAATCAAAAGCTGGCGAAGGGGAACCATCATGAAGACCCCTAAAAATCCCCCAGTTAATACCACGAAAATGATGAATGCTTGACTCACGTCCATGTCCCACATGAATAATGCCGGAATGGTAAATACAGCACCGGCACCAATAGCCTCACCTGCCGTGGTCATCGTTTGCACAATATTGTTTTCTAATATTGAATCCCTGCGAAAAACCCCTCTTAATATGGCCATTGAAATTACCGCCGCGGGTATTGAAGCAGAGACAGTTAAACCAATAAGTAGGCCTAAGTATGCATTTGCCGCCCCGAATACGATTGCAAGAATGATCCCTAGAATGATTGCAGTTGCAGTCAATTCCGGTAGAGATTTAGATGCAGAGACGTACGGGACGAATTTACTCTCTTTTGAATTGTTCGACAATTTAGCCACTTCCTATGTTAAACTTTAAAATCACAGAGAACATTATATCACTGTAATTTAAAGTCACGCAATGGGAAAATTATGTTCATCAAAAGTTTGATTATATTAAAAATTCAGTTTAGTAGTTTCAGTTTTAAAAAATATAAATAATATTGATATAATAACTACAACTAATTCGTTACACGAAGTCACGGCCTATCATTCATTTAATCACAGCATCATCAGCACCCCTTACCAGCTCCATTGGAAATAACGCACTGGGTTATTGCACATTAAAATAAAATATAACATATCTTGAAAAATCAAGTCTTAAAAAAAGGAATGATAAATTCATGGTCTCCTATATGGACTATACTTCACCATCCACACAATTCTTTTTCGATATCAATAAAAGCAATTTCATGAAAAAAGACAATCAAAACTATATTAATGTATTAGGTGTCAAACAATTGAACACCCTCGAAAATGTTTCATTATTAGATATCTACCTCAGCACAGACAATGTCGTAGAACCGCATTATCACCAAAATGCAGCCGAGCTAGTGTATTGCATTTCTGGAGCGGCAACCGTTTCATTACTGAATCCATTCACAAAGCAAATTCAAAATTATCCCATTAAACCCGGTCAAGTAGCCAACGTCCCACAAGGTTGGTGGCATTATGAAGTGGCTAATGCGGATAATACACATCTGCTCGCCATTTTTAATGCACCAACACCTGAGGTGATCCTCGGTTCAGATATCTTGAAATTGACGCCTGCAAATATTATGGCCCATACTTATTGCATGGATGAAAACCAATGGAAAAAAGCAATTGCACCAGTTCAGCCATCAACATTCATCGGTCCGCCAGCCAACTGCCATCGAGCGGCCGAAGAAGACATGCAGCAATATCCTCAATTTATTAATCACTATGATAACCAAATGTATACTGCTCCGGCTTACAACTATCAATATCAGCTCAATCCCCCGTATTATTATTATTGAAGATAGATATTGGGAGCATGATTACCCCTGTTCGAGGGCCTTTACAACTAATAAATCGGAATCGAAAAAAGCAATGGAGAACTCCATACATAAGGGTTCTCCATTGCTTATAATTACATGATCTGTTTTTTTCACTTCGCCACATCTTATATTATGGTAGTCACCTAATGTGATTTATGGCCATTCATGATACGCTTGGTTACAATTATCAGTTATACTTCTCTATTTATTCTACCGAGTTTCTTCTTATAATATAAGAAATCCTCAAATTGCTCCTCCCAATACAGCACAGATTATTCACTTCAATTTTGCGGTCAGAACTCCTCCTATCTTTAAAGGAACCTACCCTTATCAAAGTGCTCAACTAGTTCTATTAAATTTAATCATCCGTAGTTTAATAGTGCATCAAAGGTCTCATCTAAAAGGCTTATTGGAATTTTATCAATACTAATTAATAAAAACATTTTCTTGGATAAATATGGGGAATTACCCTACAATTGAAAAGCCTATAAACAGTTGAGATTTTACTTTTGGATGATTTATTTGAAAAGAAAAAAACTAAGAGTGATGAAATCTTTAAATTACTGAAAGCAATAATATTAATTACTAAGTAATATGGAGAGTGAGATACTTGGAATCTATTTTTGAAGAATTCGAAGATATGGATTTTGATGAATACAAACTAAATGAATGAACAGCAGGAGATATCCTTGATGCTGAAGCAAATTTAAACATTAATCTCCCAAAAGAATATATTGAACTATTAAAAATCCAAAATGGGGGATATTTAAAATACAATGCTTTACCAGTTAGTTTTAAAAATTCCTACGCTGATGATCATATTGTTGTAGACTTTCTGTTTGGAATTAAAGAGAATGAAGGAATTTATAAATCAAAATACCTTCTTAATGACTGGGGAATTAAAGAAAAAGATTTTGTAACAATCTCCGGAGAAGGACACACTTGGCTTGTATTAGATTATAGAAAAAATAAAGATGAACCAGAAATCACTTTTATAGACACTGAAGAGAACAAAACTTCCGTTATCTTTAAGACTTTTAATGAAATGATTGAAAATTTATATGAACCGCCAACAGAAGATTTGTCCATATACATCGGTGGATATGAGTTATCCGTTGAACGTGCAAAAGAGTTGTGTAAAAGTAAAGATACTGAGGAGACTTTAGATGGTATAAGCATATGGGGATGTAGTTATAAAGATTTGACAGAACTCGCATCTACACTAATTATGATTCTTGAAACTAACTCAGATAAATATATTCAAGAAAGCGCTTCTCAAAATTTAGTTCAGTTAATTACCGGTGAGTTTGTTACTGATGAAATCATAATAAAAAAAGCGTTGCTTATTTTAGGCTCTGTAGAAGATAGTGAAATAAATAGTGATATAAAGTATTCACACAAGTTATTACTTGACTTTATAAACAGGAACTAACTCAGTTACTCGATATACAGGACTCCACTGCAGAAAACTTTTCAAGAGCTCTAGGAAAAAAGAGCATGGCCCAATAAATGTGGTCATTTAACTAAAAAAGCAATGAAGAACCCTATTTAATAAGGGTTCTCCGTTGCTTTTAATTACATGATCCGCTTAAAAAGCCGAATTCTTTTAACCTCGTAACATCTCATAATAGATTTATGTTTTTTGCTTCTGTAATAATATTTTTCATTAATGATACAACAGATTGATTTTTAGCTAATCTTGGGCTCTGGCCAGACCAGAGTGACATGAAGTCTTGATTATTCTGTCTACTGCACGTTTTTCTAATTTCTTGAGTTAATAGGTTTTGAACAGGAAAATCGGGTACAAGCAATTCATGCTCCGACATATCTGCAATAAATTTGTTTTTAATACCTCTTGCCCATTTACCAGAAAAGGCACGGGTAAAGGTTGTCTGGTCTTCATCAGCATTTAATATGGCTTCTTTATGTACCTTGTGTGCCCCACTTTCTATACAAGTCAAGAAAGCTGTGCCCATTTGTACACCTTGTGCTCCTAAGAAGAGTGAAGCCATTAATCCTCTTCCATCCATAATTCCTCCTGCAGCGATAACAGGTATGCTTACATTGTCAACAACTTGCGGAATAAGTGACATTAAACCTACTAGGCTCTCTTGATGACCATCAATAAAGTTCCCGCGATGCCCGCCAGCTTCACTGCCTTGCATAACAACCATATCCATTCCCGCTTTTTCATTTGCAACGGCTTCCCTAACCGTTGTAGCTGTTCCTATAAGAGTGATGTTATGCTGTTTTAATTCAGCCATCAATTCCTTAGGAGGAATACCAAATGTAAAGGAACAAATAGATACATTCTCTTCAATGACTACCTTAACTTGTTCAGTGAAACTTTCATAGATTTTTTCATACTCAGGAATGTCAAAGCTGTCTGTTTGTTCTAAATGTAATTGCTTACGAATCGTGTGTAAACGCTGGTTAGCTGATTGGACTGCGTAAGGCGTAATGTTAAATTCGTTTGGCACGAATAGATTGATGCCAAAAGGGTTTGACGTTAACTGCTTGATTTCTCTAATCTGCTCTCTTGATTGTATGGGTGTCTGATAGCCTGCTCCGATCATTCCAAGTCCCCCGGCATTGGATACCTCGGCTACTAAATCCGAAGTGGTGATCCCGCCAGCCATAGGAGCTTGTATAATAGGATTCTTAATCTTCAAACGCTTCATCATTTCATTATTTAACATCAATGACTCCCCCAATTTTGTATGTTTAAATCCTTATTAATTCTCTTCTGTTTTTTTAATATTGGATGGCTGAACGTTAGGGGTGATCTCGAAATGAATCCCGCTTGAAAGCAAAATTGCCCCAAAGAAGACAACACTTGCTGCTCCAATAAAAGCAACATTAAAATCATGTGTGAGTGATGATAAGACTCCAGCAAGGGTTGGTCCTATCAACTGTCCAATAGCATAAATAGCGGTAAGCATGCCAATAGTCCGATTGCTATCAGAAGGATTCATTTCCCTTCCCAATGTTGTAGCCAGGGTGGTGATACCCATAAACGTGGCTCCAAATAATAAAGCACTTATGACAAAACTTGTTTTTGACATCCAAAAGGCTGGCATCGCAATACCCAAGGATTGCAGAGCCATTGCAAGCACTAAAGATTTAATGAATCCCCATTTTTTAGCTAGTAAAGACCAGATGAGACAGGATGGAGTCGCAGCCAAACCCACCAGCATCCAAACTAAGGTGGCACCATTATGAAAGTATGAGGTCTTTTCAGCGATAGCTACGATAAACGTTCCTGTAACAATGTAACCCAATCCTTCTAAACCATACGCAATAATCAGCCATATAAGCCATTTAGCGGGGGGCACTTTTCCAATAATATCTCTTTTATTTTTCTTCTCGACAACGTTAGGGGTTTCATCGAGCCAGATCCATACAAAGATAGCAAGGATTCCACTCACAACAGCTAGTCCTAACCATGTTCCTTCCCACCGAAATAAATGGTTTAAACTCGGAATCATTAGACTTGATAAAAAGATTCCCAAACCTACTCCCCCATAAAACATCCCCGACCAACTTGTTTTTCTTATAGTTGAAAGTTTATCTAACACGATACCAGAGGCTAAGACCAATACAAAAGCACTGGCAAATCCTGATAGGAAGCGAAGTCCATTCCAAAGTGAATTAGAGTATGAGAGACCCATTACGGCAGTGGTTAAGATACTGATGATTAGAATTATTCTTAACAAAATGGTTCTATACTTCTTAAAAGGAATGGCACCTGCTAAAATTGCTCCAAGCAAATATCCTGCGTAATTACTGGTTGCTATATAACCAGCAGCTGTATTTGATAAAGAAAGTTCTTTTTGCATAAGAGGAAGAATGGGAGTATATGCAAATCTTCCAATCCCCATAGCAATGATTAATGAAAATATTCCCCCTATTAAAAAATGATAAGTTTGATTCTTCAAATATTCTCCTCCAATTAACTATAATGAACCTGTTAGAAACTGTGCTTCCCCTCGTCCAAAACTCCAGTCAGCATCGCTGTTTTCTGTTATAGAAACCATCAAGTCCTGTGGAGAAATCCCACAGTCCGATTCAAGTTTATGAGCAAGAAGTGAGTATAAGGTTTCTTTCTGTTTTACAGTTCTTTTTTTACTTACAATACTAATAATTACTAGGTCTCTGCTTCTTTTAAACCCCAGTCCGGTATCCTCGATTATTAGCTCATGCGGCGGGTGCTGATGAACTATTTGATAACGATCACTTTCAGGCACTTGGAAAGCTTCCACCATCGCATGGTGAGCCGAATCCAATAATTTTTTTAAAGTTTCTTCGTTTCTTCCTTCTACTAAATCAAAACGTAATAATGGCATCTTGTATCTCCCCTCAAAATAAATAATGGTTTTAGAGTGTCCAACTGAAATGTAGGATATTATAAGCATATCTTCTTTTTGCTATATGGTATAATACTTAAAATCGATATTTGGCATCACTCATAATGATGGCTAAAAGATATATCAACCAAGGAGAGATTATTTTGGATTTGCACTCATTAAAAATTTTCCACAGTGTTGCTAAAATGGGAAGCATTTCTCAAGCAGCAAGAGAACTTCAATATGCACAGTCAAATATCACGATGAAAATAAAGCAGTTGGAATCGGATCTTCAAACAACTCTTTTTTATAGACATAATCGTGGCACTGCATTAACTGACAAAGGAAGCATGTTGCTAACATATACAGAAAAAATATTCGATCTTATAGAAGAGACCAAAAATATGATGAATGATGATCAAACACCCAGAGGTCCGTTAATTATTGGTTCAATGGAAACAACCGCAGCAGTTCGCTTACCAGTCTTGTTTTCAAAGTATCACAAAGATTTTCCAGAGGTTGATTTAACTTTAAAAACAGGCTCCACTGAACAAAATATTCAAGCAGTCCTTCAGAATGAACTTGATGGAGCATTTGTGGCTGGACCCATTAATCATCCAGATCTCATTCAGAAAGAAGTATTCGAAGAAGAACTAATGCTCATTACAGATACAGTTCATCCTCCTATATCTTCTATCAAAGATATTCAAACAAGGAAGCTGCTTGTATTTCATGCAGGATGTGCTTATCGGGAAAAGTTTGAACTATGGCTACAACAAGAGAAGATGATACCCAATAAGATAATGGAATTTGGCACTATAGATGGGATCATCGGTTGTGTCGCAGCTGGTCTAGGTATAAGTATGCTTCCGCAAAGTGTTGTTTCAAAACAGGTACAAGAGGGAATCATTCGACAACACTCAATTCCGAATGGAAAAGTTAAGACAGTTTTCATTTATCGAAAAGATAAGTATGTACCTGCATCCTTAATAAAATTTATAAATATGTTGAGTGAAGAGGAGGAACTAATTAATAAAATAGAGGGGTAACCTAGATTATATTTTCGATAAGGAAGAATAAAATAATTTCGTTTAATGTGTCATTGAGGTGTTGGAAGTTGAACATTATTATCAAAGCTTACTTCCATTCGAAGGAAACAAAGTTCTTACAAAGTGGCAGCTTCCCTGTTCCTAGTTCAGATTTAAAAAAAGGATCTAGATTGTCAGCTGCCATTGCGGCATACGAGTGGATTCAGAAGATTAAAAAACGCTACAACGAGATATAATGTGCCAATAATTACTCCATTTAAAAAAGGGAAATATTCATCTTTTGGAAGATTTATTAAACTATCAATTGAAACACCCAGAAATGATGACAATGGAGCTGCAAGAAGTATAGAAATAGGGATCAGATATAATTTTTATTAAATATTACCATTTCATAAAGAGTGGTAGCAAATTGTATTGTATTGCAATTAATTCACATTACGAATAAATTACGCTTCTTCCACTAAACTGCCCCGATAGTTCCATAAGCAAAAAGCTGCCTTAAAGACAGCTCCGATATTCAGATAACGCACCCGTTAGTTCATCAAGAAAATCAGCAACATCCTTAACATAGCCTTCTAATAAAAAAGAGCAGGCATAGCCCACTCTTAAATTTCTTTAATGACTGGTTTACCCAGCTTGTTCTCAGACGATTTCACGATTTACGCCATACACATGCAACTATAATGTTGGAGATCGGAGAAAATGCTAAAGTGGTATCAGAAAGATTAGCACATTCAAAATCAGGACTCTTCAGCAGAAAACTTTACAAAAGCTCTAGGAAAAAAGAGCATGGACCAATAAATGTGGTCAATTTGTGGTCATTTAACTAAAAAAGCAATGGAGAACCCTATTACATAAGGGTTCTCCATCGCTTTTAATTACATGATCCGTTTGAACATTTTTTCCATTTCATATATGGAATATGAGATGATGATAGGTCTTCCATGAGGGCATGTGAAGGGGTCTGTTGTCCGCCTCAGTTCATCCAATAGTGCTTGGATTTCATCATTGCGCAGATGACGGTTTGCCTTTATGGAGGCTTTACAGCTCATCATGATGGCTGCTTCTTCGCGCAATTTTTTGATATCTACCTTTTTCATCGATAGCAATTGTTCTATCATTTCCTCAAGGATTTCCTGTTCAATTCCTTTAGGGAACCATTGTGGATGCGATCGGACAATATAGGCGTTATAGCCAAACTCCTCTAAAAAGACGCCGACTTTTTCCAACTCATTCCGATATTCATTTATCCGGATACATTGATCTGTCGAAAATTCAAGGGTGATGGGGACCAGCATATCCTGTAGCTCGTTTTCAACTCGACCGACTTTTTCTTTAAAGTATTCGTATTTGATCCGTTCCTGAGCAGCATGCTGGTCTATGATATACAAGCCCTTTTCGTTTTGGGCGAAAATATATGTTCCATGCATTTGCCCAATCGGGTACATCGGAGGGATGCGGCTTTCCGGTTCATTCGCCTCGATTTCCTCCTCTTGTTCGACAGTGTAGGTTGTAAACTTTTCAGCTGACTCGAAATATGGTTTGCCTTCATCATCTTGTAAGACCGGTACATAGACATCTTCCATTTGCTGCTGTTCAGTGCTATAGATTATTTCCTTTATTGGTTCAAGATTGAAATCTTCATTATGATCGACGTAATTCTTTTGTTCCTGCTTTTCTCGTATCAAGGTATCCTTCAAGAGGGAAGCTTCTTTCTTGGCTTCTTCCAGGACTCGCTTGCCGCTTTCCACAACATGGTCCAATTCCAGAGTGGTTTGCTCACTTTTCACCTGTTCCGGCTTTGCTGCTGGTGTATATCCACTTGGTATTAGAGACATCTTTTTAAACGAAGATTTAATCGTTTCCGATACAAGACTGTACAATTCCTGTTCCTTGCTGAGCCTTACCTCCATTTTGGATGGATGTACATTGACATCGACAAGAATCGGATCCATTTCGATATTCAGCAAAGCGATTGGAAAACGTCCAATTGGAAGAAGTGTATGATACCCATCCAGGATTGCTTTCACGAGCGCATAGTTTTTAATGAAGCGCCCGTTTATCATGGTTGAAATGTAATTCCTTGAAGCCCGGGTGATCTCGGGCATGACGATATATCCGGATAATTTGAAATCCAAGGAGCTTGCCTGAACCGGAATCATCTTTTTGGCAATATTCGTACCATAGATTGCCGCCAGCACCTGCCTGACATCACCGTTACCATTCGTATGGAGGATACGCTTCTCATTGTGTGTTAACCGTATGGAAACATCGGGATGTGAAAGTGCGAGCCTGTTAGCGACATCCGTAATATTTCCTAGCTCGGTATGAATGGTTTTCATATATTTCAACCTTGCAGGGGTATTAAAAAACAAGTCGGAAACCAGGATATCCGTTCCTTTACGGCTGGATGAAGCCTCAAGTTCCTTAACCATGCCTCCTTCAAGAAGTATGCGCGTTCCTACCCCTTCGCCAGTGCTGCTTTTCATTTCAAAACGGGAAACTGAAGCAATACTGGGCATTGCTTCACCGCGAAAGCCAAGTGTTCGGATTCGGAAGAGATCATTTTCATCTTTTATTTTACTAGTGGCGTGACGTTTAAATGCCGCTTCTATGTCATCAGGTAAAATCCCATCGCCATTATCCACGATCCGAATGGAACCAAGTCCAGCCTCCACCAATTCAATCTCTATAATGGTACTGTTTGCATCTATTGCGTTTTCCACAAGTTCCTTAACGACTGAGGCTGGGCGTTCAACAACTTCGCCAGCTGCGATTTTATTAGATAAAGCCTCGTCAAGCTGTATGATTTTTCCCATTTTTATCGCCTCGCTTTAATTCTCATTTAAGTTTCTTTTGTAATTTATAAAGGGTATTCATTGCCTCAAGCGGCGTCATTTCAAGGATATCCAGTGATTTTATGTCATCCAGCACCTTTTTTTCCTTTGGTGAAGAATTCACCCTTCCTTTAGGAGCTTCTTCCCCAAAGAAGGAAAGCTGTGCCTCATTGACGGATGACACAGGGGCAGCTTCGGCAATAGGTGCTTTTTCAGCAGCAGGCTGTTCAGGACTCGCCTTTGCCTGTCCATTTTCATTCTCTAGCTGGGCTAAAATAGCAGCTGCCCGATCTATTAACTGCTCCGGTAAATCAGCAAGCTTAGCCACATGAATTCCATAGCTTTTATCTGCTGGCCCTTCTTTAATTTTATGAAGGAAAACGACATTTCCATTTTGCTCAATGGCACTTACATGGATATTTTTCAATTTTGGGAGTTCCGTTGCCAATACAGTCAATTCGTGATAATGAGTCGAAAAGAGTGTCTTTGCCCCAATTTCCTCATGAATATATTCAATGATGGCCTGAGCAAGCGCCATCCCATCATAAGTTGATGTTCCCCGGCCTATTTCATCAAATAATATCAAACTGTTTTCTGTCGCATTCATGATGGCATTTCTTGCTTCAAGCATCTCGACCATGAATGTACTTTGACCGGAAATCAAATCATCTGCCGCGCCAATCCTGGTAAATACCTTATCAAAAATAGGTAATTCAGCTATACTTGCGGATACGAAGCATCCAATTTGCGCTAAAATCGATGTTAGCGCTATTTGACGCATATACGTACTTTTACCCGACATATTGGGCCCTGTGATCAAGAGTAACTCCCGATCTCCATCCATAAAGCAGTCATTGGGGACATATTCCTGTGATTGAAGGACTTTCTCGACCACTGGATGCCTGCCTTCCTTCAGTACGATTCTTCGGTCATCGGAAAAGACAGGCTTCACATAATGGCGTTCTTCACTAATCGTCGCAAAGCACTGCAGGACATCCAGTTCACTGACGCCTTTCGCCAAATCCTGTAAGCGAGGGATATAGCTTTTGACCTCTTCACGAAGATTGAGGAATAAGTCATACTCCAAACTGATGCTTTTTTCTTCTGCTTGTAAAATCAAAGCTTCCTTTTCTTTCAATTCAGGTGTGATATAACGTTCGGCATTCGTTAAAGTCTGCTTCCGTTCATAACGGCCTTCTTCAAGCAGATGCAAATTTGCTCGTGTGACTTCAATGTAATAGCCAAATACACGATTATATCCGATTTTCAAGGATTTGATCCCGGTGCGTTCCCGCTCTTCGCGTTCAAGCTGTGCAATCCAAGTTTTCCCGTTTCTGCTGGCATCCCTGTATGTATCCAGCTCCTTATGGAAACCATCCTGAATGATATTCCCTTCCTTCACGGACAATGGAGGGTTTTCTACAAGCGCCGTTTCAAGTAAATCCGTCACTTCTTCACAAGGATCCAATTTATCGGCCAGGATTGAAATATCCTGATTGGAAGCCATTGACTTCACGATTTCACGAATGACCGGCACCTGTTGCAAGGAACGTTTCAGTTGAATCAAGTCCCGAGCGTTTACATTCCCGAAGGCCACCCTTCCGGCAAGCCGCTCCAAGTCGTACACTTCCTTCAGGCGTTCACGTAAGTCCTGCCGTTCGAAGTATTGATTTTTCAGGGTTTCAACAAGGCTTTGTCTCCGCTCGATCTGTTTTTTATTAATGAGCGGTCTATCAATCCATTGCTTCAACATCCTTCCGCCCATGGCTGTTTTTGTTTCATCAAGCAGCCATAGTAATGAGCCTTTTTTACCTTTGGAACGAATGGTTTCAGTTAATTCCAAATTACGTTTGCTATAATAATCAATTTTCATATATTGTGATGTTTCATATGCAAGCACTGGCTGTAAATGATCCAGGCTGCGTTTTTGGGTACGGTATAGATAATTCAATAAACGTGAGGTCGTTGTCGCCAGTTTCTGGTCTTTTAACAAATGAAGCAATGGAGCGAATGACTCGCTTTGAACCAAATTACTCTCTAGGGATAGAGCGGCTGCGCCCCGTTCTTGAAGCATTTTTTTCCATTCTTCATTGAAATCCTCGGCAATGACCACTTCACTCGCACCAAGGATGGCAAATTCATTCAGAACTTCCTCGAAACTCTCAATCAATGTAACCTTATTTTCCCCTGTCGATAAATCATTGTATCCAAAGCCAAACTGACCATCCGTAAAATAAGTGATGGTGGCAATATAATTATTTTCCTTTTCACGAAGACCCTTACTATCCATTTTCGTTCCCGGGGTAATCAGCTGGACAACTTCCCTGCGTACCACACCTTTGGCTTGCTTCGGATCTTCGGTTTGTTCACAAATAGCTACTTTAAAACCTTTTTCTATCAATATATCAATATAATTAGCAGCCGAGTGATACGGAATGCCGCACATCGGAATTCGCTCTTCACTACCACCTTCTCGGCTCGTTAATGTGATTTCGAGCTCTTGTGATGCATTCAGTGCATCGTCAAAAAACATTTCATAAAAATCGCCTAAACGAAAAAATAAAAAGGCATCCTGATACTCTGCCTTAATTTTTAAATATTGCTGTATCATCGGAGTATATCCAGCCATTCCTTCAAAACCTTTCCAAACTAAAATCTATTACACATTTATGTCCTTCATTATAACATACGAAAATGCAACATGGCCTGTATTCGAAATTGCATGGTAAATCAATTTGTAAGCTAGCTGTATCTGCAAAGCCATAGGGACTTGTCCCGCTTCAAATTAAATAAAACCGGATGAAGGGAATGTCATCCGGTATTAATTTCTATATTCTATTCGTCTTCGAATTCATCAAGGAAATCCGGATCTAAATCTTCGAAATCCTCATCATCGAAATCAGAGCCCCAGTCATCCTCACAGCGGCCATCTGGACTTACAGCGACACAAATTTTCGTTTCGCCGACGACTTCCACAAAGAATTCCCTTTCCACATGGACAATGATTTTTTGTCCACATGGGGAGATGCATGCTTCTAAACAATTCGGCTGTTGGACAGCTTTTGCAGCGATTTCATGGTCATCAAGATAATCGGGATCACGGTATTTCAGCGAAATAACGTCGGTATATTGCACTTTTTCAGTTACAACTTCCGTCTTCGAATTATGGTTATAAGAATACCAGACGTTGATTTCGTAGCTGCCGTGAATTTCTACCTTTTTGCCGACTTTCTTTGCATCGTATTTATGGTTGATGATCCAACAACCTAGAATGCTAGAAGGATGATGAGCCGGGCAAATGGTGTGAGAGGACTTTGTGAATTTACGTCCTTTTGCCACCACCGCTTTAGTAATTATCTCTCTATATTGTGACATGCTAGCGAACCCTCCTCATACAGTTTCCATTCATCCTATGCGTGGTAAAAGTCTATTGTGCGTAGAATTTTAATTGTTTGAAAACTGCTGTAATGTTTTAAACCTAGGTTATTTTATGCGCATGTTTTGGGATATGTGTCACGAATGGGCACTGTATAAGGATTTCCGCATATTAAAAAAGTCCTTCTGAAACCAGAAGGGCTTTTTTACTATTCATGAACAGCTTCCGCCGCCTGCTTGTACCTGTGAACCTGTCTCACCGCGAAGGACATCGCCTTCGGTCGATTCAATAATCAGGTCCGTCACCTTATTCGATACCTGTGAAGAGACCATTTGTAAAAGATCATTTACATCCACTTGGGATTGTTTGAATTCTTGCACGATCGGAAGTTCATCCAATTGTTTTTCCAGTGCATCAATTTTGGCCTGCACTTGACTGTATGCTTTCTCTTTGCCGTAATGTTGGAAGTTTACAGCCTGTTTTTGCAAACTCTTGATGCTGGCGATCATTTCACGGATTTTTTGATTTTCATTGATGTGAGCTTCTGCCCGTTTAAAGAAATCGACTTCTTCCGTGCTGGCGATCATTTCAGCAAGCTCGGCCGCTTTGTTCAGAATGTCATCTTTAGTATATTTAGTCATATTACTCCACCTCAATCGCCGTTGCTTCTTCAACCATATCCCCATTTAATGACCATGTTTTCGTTCCGGTGATTTTCACTTTTACGATTTTGCCAATAGCGGATTTTGGTCCTTTGAAGTTCACGAGCTTATTTTTCGTTGTATAACCTGCTAATACTTCCGCATTCTTCTTGCTTTCGCCTTCAACGAGCACTTCAACAATCTGTCCATCATACTCTTTCATTTTCAATGCGCACGTTTCATTTACAAGGGCATTCAAGCGTTGCAGACGTTCCTTTTTCACTTCCATCGGTACATTATCCTGCATTTTCGCAGCCGGTGTTCCCTCACGTGGTGAGTAGATGTAAGTATATGCTGCATCGAAACCAACTTCACGGTATAATGACATCGTTTCTTCAAAGTGCTCTTCCGTTTCATTCGGATAGCCTACAATGATGTCCGTGGTTAGCGATGCACTTGGGATAGCTTCCTTGATTTTTTTAACTAGCTCTAAATATTGTTCGCGTGTATACTTACGGGCCATGATTTTAAGTGTTTCCGTACTTCCCGATTGAACTGGAAGATGGATATGGTCAACGAGATTTCCGCCTTTAGCCAGTACTTCAATCAAATGATCATCAAAATCACGGGGATGGCTTGTCGTAAAACGAATGCGCGGAATGTCGATTTTGCGGATTTCATCCATCAAATCGCCGAAACGATAATCGATATCCGTAAAATCTTTTCCGTAAGCATTCACATTCTGTCCAAGCAGGGTTATTTCCTTGTAACCCTGTGCCGCTAAATGACGGACTTCCTGGATGATATCTCCAGGCCTGCGGCTTCTTTCTTTCCCTCTCGTATACGGTACGATGCAGTATGTACAAAACTTATCGCAGCCATACATGATATTGACCCATGCCTTGGTTTTTCCTTTACGCACTTTCGGAAGGTTCTCGATTACATCACCTTCTTTAGACCAAACCTCAATGACCATTTCCTTGGAAAGATACGCTTCATTAAGGATTTGCGGCAGGCGGTGGATGTTATGCGTTCCGAAAATCATATCTACAAAATGGTGCTTCTCTAGAATCCGCTTTACAACTGTCTCCTCTTGTGACATACAGCCGCAAACCCCAAGCAGTAGATCCGGCTTTTCCAATTTCAATGATTTCAAATGCCCCAATTCACCGAACACTTTATTCTCTGCGCCTTCCCGAATCGCACAAGTGTTAAGTAAAATGACGTTAGCATCATCCACCGAGTCTGTCGCCTGATAACCAAGTGCCATAAAGATGCCCGCCATGACTTCTGTATCATGTTCGTTCATTTGACAGCCAAAAGTACGAATGTAAAACTTTTTACCTTCTCCCATTCCGCGGAAACCTTCAGGAATGGCAAAGTCATCATGATATTCTACTTCTTCTTTTCCCCGCTTTTTCGCATCCTTTAAGGAAGGCGGAATATAAACGGCTTGAAAGTACTTACTGAAGTCCTTTTCGGATTTTTTGTCCGCTGGATTCTCAGCCTGTACTTGTTGTGATTCTAATCGTTGTTTCTCGTTCATAGTTAATCTCCTTTCAAAATAGTTAGTTTATTTCTTTCACCAACTATTCCAAGACCTATCTTCAAATGGATTTATACGGATTCCTTTTTAAGAATTTCCAGTAAATATTAGCTATTAAGTGTGATATATCCACATTATCATAGTATAAAGCTTTTAACAGCAAGAAACAATCATTCTGTCGTGGCTTCTTCAATTGTAAGAAATTTTTCACAAATATTGAAAATAAGAACATGAAAGAAGAGGCTATGACGAATTTAGCCTCTTCTTATCATTCTTGGATGACGCTTTCCCCTTTCAAGATTTTTCAAATGCAGACCATGCAATTTCCACCTTTTCAGGTATTCAAGGCATAAGGAGAACCTTACCACATTGACCTTTGATCATCAGTTCAAATCCCTTTTCAAAATCACTGAGTGAGAACCGATGGGTAATCATTGGTTTTACATCAACCTTGCCACTTTCAAGCAGACTTGAAACCTGTTGCCAAGTTGAAAACATCTTCCTTCCAGTTATCCCTTGGACAGTAAGACCCTTGAATACGATATCCTCTGTTATATTAATCGTGACGGGCTTAGAAGGCAGACTTAGAATGGATATTCTTCCACCATTGGTCGCCATCTTGAACCCTTGTTGGATAGCTGCTGGATTCCCGCTCATTTCACAAACAACATCCACCCCGTCCCCACTTGTAATGCTTTTCGTGATTTCCACTGGATCCTGATTCATTGAATGAATGAGGTGTGTGGCACCCATCTTTTTGGCTAGCTGAAGTCGATAATCATTAATATCAAGAGCGATTACTTTATCAGCACCTGCGGCCTTTGCTACAGCAATCGCCATAAGCCCAATTGGACCACAACCGATTATTGCCACCGTTTTACCCAGCACCTCGCCAGCTAGCACTGAATGGACGGCATTCCCCATCGGTTCTTGGATGGTAGCTATATCGAGTGGCATATCACTTGGATTTTTCCATAAGTTCTTGGCTGGCAGAGCTATGTACTCTGCAAAGCACCCTTGTTTATCCACACCGATAATGTTTGTTTTTTTACAGATATGGAATTGTCCGGTTAAGCATTGCCTGCATGTACCGCAAACTATATGTGTTTCGGCAGATACACAATCACCAACTGAAACATTACTGACACTTGCTCCTATCTCGATTACTTCCCCTGCAAATTCGTGCCCAAATACGTATGGCGGGCTCACCCTTCCTTGTGACCATTCATCCCAGGTGAAAATATGAATATCCGTTCCGCAGATCGAGGCCATCTTCACTCGAATCAAGACCTCGTCATCACGAATGTCCGGTATATCGACAACTTGTAATTGTGCCCCATAACCTCGGTGATGTTTGACGATCGCTTTCATTTTACCTCTCAACATGTACATTCCCCCTGAAATAGGGCTGTGCTTTTTCATCTACCTTAATATGTAAAGATATGAAAAATCAATCACAAAAATACCATAATCACTTTTGTACCGGCCTTTTCACATTAATAATGATGATTTTTAGGCATTCGTACATTTTTGTTAAATGGGTCATGTTTCTATAGCATCTTGTCCGCTCTCGAATAAGATATCTTGTACAACAAAAACAATGAAGGAGTGACTTATATGTCATGTGGATGCAATAATCATGATCGGGACCGCGATCGGGATAGAGATAACGATAGAATCGCAGACGATTTTTGTCGTGCTGTAAGGGGCTGTAATAGGCGCGATCGGGACCATGATCGGGACCGCGATTGGGATCGGGACCGCGATCGGGACAGAGATAACGATAGAATCGCAGACAATTTTTGTCGTGCTGTGAGGGGCTGTAATAGGCGCGATCGGGACCGGGACCGGGACCGTGACCGTGACCGTGACCGCGACCACCATTGTCGTAGAAGGAATCGTTGCAATTTCTTCGGATTCTAATTTAGAGAGTATAGTGACTCTCTCTACTTGAGCTTTCCAATTAGTCATAAAAAAAGGTTCACCCCGTCTTAAGGGGTGAACCTTTTAACTTTTACATAAATTCAGCAACAAGCTTATCAAAGTGCGCTTGATCCAGTGTCAAATCTGATTTGTTTAGCGCTTTTTCAGCATACCCTGGCACTAATTCCTGGTACGAAGGGCGTGAAGAGTCTTGATAAATGATCCCTGTCACAAGGCTGTCATGCTGCATCAAAGTCTGCATGGCCTGTTCTTTATTTGATGAATCATAGCCTTCAATTGTGTTCAATTTAGTTAAGTTTTGTTTAAACCAATCATACGTATTGATCTTATTGTATGTTACGCAAGGAGAGAAAACATTGATAAAGGAGAATCCTTTATGGTTTATCCCTGCTTCAATGATCGCAGTAAGATCTTTCAAGTCAGTGGAAAAGCTTTGGGCGACAAACGTAGCGCCAGCTGACAATGCTAATTCCATAGGTGAAACAGCCTGTTCTATTGATCCTTCAGGAGTGGATTTCGTTTTAAATCCAGCAGCGGATCTAGGAGAAGTCTGGCCTTTTGTCAATCCATAAATTTGGTTATCCATGACAATATACGTAATGTCGATATTACGGCGGATCGCATGGATGGTGTGTCCCATCCCGATTGCAAAACCATCTCCGTCACCGCCTGAAGCTATAACGGTCAATTCACGGTTGGCCATTTTTACTCCTTGGGCAATTGGCAGTGAGCGGCCATGGATGCCGTGGAAACCATATGACTTGATGTAACCGGATATACGCCCTGAACAGCCGATACCGGAAACAACGGCCAAATTCTCCGGCTCCAATCCCACATTGGCAGCCGCACGCTGCATGGCAGCCTGAACGGAGAAATCTCCGCAGCCAGGACACCAGTTTGGTTTTACATCATTCCGAAAATCTTTAAACGTTGCCATATTCGAACATCTCCTTGCATTGTGTGTGAATTTCATGCGGGAGGAATGGGTTGCCATCATATTTTAGGATGCTTTTTATTTTATTAACATGTCCGACATTCATCTTGATAATATTAGCCAATTGTCCAGTCGCATTATTTTCAATAACTACTACTTTCTTAGCACTTTGCACCAATGAAAGGACTTCATCAGCTGGGAAAGGATGAATCAAACGGATTTGCGCATGATTCACTTTCATTCCATCCGTTTCTAAACGGCCGATCGCTTCATCAATCGTCCCGCGTGTTGAGTTAAAACCAAGAATTAATAAATCCGCTTCTTCATGCGGTGTGTTTTTGTATACTGGTGTTTGGAATGTGTTAGTTAAATTATTCAGCTTACGCATCCGTTTATCCATTTGCAATTTGCGATTCAAGGCCGTCTCGGAAGGTCTGCCCGTTTCATCATGTTCAACACCCGTAACATGGTGAATTCCATTTTTCATACCAGGCACTACCCGTGGTGAGACTCCATCTTCCGTTACTTCATAACGCTTGAAGTAAGATTTGTTTTCAGGCTCTTCAATTTCAAAGTCAACCAATTTTCCGCGTCTTATCTCCACTTTGCCGTAATCAAGCGGCTGAACCGTCTGTTTACCTAATGATAGCTGTAAGTCGGATAAAACGATAACCGGACATTGATATTCCTCTGCAAGGTTGAATGCTTCTGCCGTATCATAAAAAGCTTCCTCAACAGTACTCGGAGCCATGACGATTTTAGGTATTTCACCATGTGTACCATAAATCATGGCCATTAAATCGGATTGCTCCTGTTTTGTAGGAAGTCCCGTAGATGGACCTCCACGTTGAGTATCGACGATGACAATTGGCGTTTCGGTAATGCCCGCTAAACCAATCGCCTCCATTTTCAAGGAAAGCCCAGGTCCAGCTGAAGCTGTGATGGCACGTACACCGCCATAGTTCGCACCGATTGCCATTGTGGCTGCCGCGATTTCATCTTCAGTCTGTATGACCGTCCCGCCAAATTGAGGAAGTTTCTTAATTAAGTATTCCATGATTTCCGAAGCCGGAGTAATCGGGTAAGCTGCCATGAAGCGGCAACCGCCTGCAACTGCGCCTAAAGCGATAGCATCGTTTCCGATCATGAACATTCGTTTTTGGCCGTCTGCCTTTTCCAGCTCCATCGCGCCCAGTTTTTCTCCAAGCAACACTTCCATTGCCTTATATCCGGCAGTAATGGCATCCATATTCTTCTTAACGATTTCTTCACCTTTACGGCCGAATATTTCATCAACCACATCGTTGAATACGGAAATTTCCATTCCGAGAACAGCACATGTCGCACCGATGGCGACCATATTTTTCATTAATGATGTTCCTAATTCGGCTGCTATTTCCGTAAAAGGAACAATATATAATTCTGCCTTTGTATCTTCTGGGCAGACAGGTTTGAATTTTGCATCTGCAATTATGATGCCACCCTCATGTAATTCTTTATAATTGACGTCAATTGTTTCTTGGTCAAAAGCAACTAAGATGTCTAAATCATCAGAGATAGCACGAGTTTCCGTAGTACTTACACGAATTTTGTTATTCGTGTGTCCACCCTTGATTCGGGATGAGAAATGACGGTAGCCATACAAGTAATAACCTAAGCGATTGAGGGCAATACAGAATATTTCTCCTGTACTTTCAATACCTTCACCTTGTTGTCCGCCAACTTTCCATGAAAGTTGATTGATCATGTCTTACACTCCTTTAGGACGTTCGTATATAAATGCATTTAACCGCACCTCTCTTAGAACATTCAACTATGTATAATTATCGTTCTAATTTAGGAAAGGTGTACTAAACGCTTTCAATTCTATCGGTTAAATCATCAAATTGCAACCTTTTTGCTTTTATTTTTTATATTTTCAGAATATTTATTCATATCTATATAGTAAGAATTGAAAATCACTTAAGATATTTCCTTTTCAAGCGGAAAATTACGAGTGAAATTATCAAAAAGGAGACCTTTTACAAACTCACTGGAATAATGCCTGTTCAATTCATTTATTAAGTTATGATAATCCTTATATGACGTTAAATTCTCTACCATATGATCGATTCCATCGAAGTCGGACCCTAATCCAATTTGTCTTTCCCCGCCCAAACTGCATATATGCTCTATATGTTTCAAGATATCCTTTATCGTAACCGGGCCATTTGCTAGAAATTGCGGGACAAAGGTTACGCCGATCACCCCATTTTTCTGTAAAAGGGCTTTTATCTGCCCATCCTTTAAATTTCGCGGATGCGGACAAAGATGATAAGCATTCGAATGGGAGGCGATCGGGAATTTCGCCAACTTTAGGGTGTCCCAAAATCCAGCTTCAGATAAATGGGATAAATCACACCAAATTGACTTCTCGTTCAGTAGCGCGACCACCTCCGTTCCAAATCCTGTCAAGCCGCCCCCTCTTGTTTCCAATGCCCCATCCGCTACCAAGTTAGCGTAATTCCAAGTCAGACCTACAGAGGATACTCCAAGATGAATAAGGGTTTTCAGTTTCAACAAATCATTCCCAATGCAATCGCACCCCTCCAAAGTTAGCATTGCACCGATTTCCTTTTCTTTTAAAGATTCGATGTCTGCCTTGGTCTTTATAAATTTCAATTCCGGCTCCGACAAAATCTTTTCATGAAAAATATCCACCATCGCCAAAGCCGCTTGAAATCTCATATCAGGGTGGACTTTTTCAGGAATATATATGGCAAAACATTGGACTTTTCCCCCTTCGTCCAATAAACCCCGCTTTGTTATATGTAATTTATCACTATTTGTAAAAGAAATATCCGGATCGATGAACATCTTCATCAGCACATCACAATGTGCATCAAAAATCTCCAATGTAATCCCCCTTCCTGTACTTTTTTATGATTATATATACCATTATAAAGCGACACGGACCTTTCGTCATTTGGAAGTCACGACAAAAAAGTGCCTGCTCGCCATCCGACAAACAGGACACCCAAACATGCAATTATCTTGGTTCAATGATTAGTTTTATTGCCGTTCTCTCTTCGCCATCAATAAGTATATCTGTAAAGGCAGGAATACAAATCAAGTCAACTCCACTAGGTGCGACAAACCCTCTTGCGATTGCTACTGCCTTGACGGCTTGATTTAACGCACCTGCACCGATTGCTTGAATTTCGGCTGCTCCTCTTTCCCTGAGCACTCCCGCTAGTGCGCCTGCTACAGAATTAGGATTAGATTTTGCTGAAACTTTTAATATTTCCATTCCTAGTCCTCCTTGTTTTCCCTGCCGATTCTAACTTGGCTCAATAGTTATAACACTTTCCACTGCTACTATATTCATCAAGTAAAACTTGTATGACAAAGAAAACCGGGATTGTACACCATTTATTAAAGAATGGAAAAACGGATGGCAGTTTGACTGTCCATCCGTTCGAATCAATGGTAAAAGGGATGATCTTCGTTAATCAGGAGCCTTTCTATCTTCTTTGCCTTGCCAGTTTTCTCATCAATTTCAAGGAGAACCCCACTTAATAGGGTCCGTCCCTCTTTTGGGACTTCGAAACGAACTGGCAGGCTGGTCAGGAACCGATGGATGACTGCCTCTCTTTCCATACCAAGGATGGCATCATATGGTCCTGTCATACCTACATCTGATATGTAAGCGGTGCCTGCAGGTAATATACGGTTATCGGCTGTCTGGACGTGTGTGTGTGTACCAACGACGGCTGTAACCTTACCATCCAGGAACCACCCCATGGCTTGCTTTTCACTTGTCGCTTCACCATGAAAATCGACAAAGATGATCGGTGTCTTTTTTCGAGCCTCCGCCACTAGTTCTTCCGCCTTTTTGAACGGACAGTCCAAATCCGGCATGAACGTTCTCGCTTGCAAATTGATGACCGCTATTTCATGCTGGTTCAATTTTAAAAATTTCATACCTTCTCCGGGTACCCCGTCTGGAAAGTTTGCTGGACGGACAAGATATTTCGCTTCATCAATAAAATTGAAAATATCACGATTATCCCATGTATGGTTTCCCATGGTCACTGCCTGCGCTCCCCACTCTAAAAAACTGCGGTAAATCTTTTCTGTAATCCCCCGGCCACTTGCTGCATTCTCGCCATTGATGACCGTGATATGCGGACGATACTTTTCTTTTAACTTAGGAAGGTATTCTTGGATCATGTCACGACCTGGAGATCCCACTACATCCCCTATAAATAGCAATTTCATTGTAAAACCCTTTCTGGATTCACCTAATTATATGAATTATTCAAGTATGTATTGTAACATAATTTGGGGTAATTATAAGAATTACGCTTAACGATTCATATCGGAAAAAGAAAAGACGAAGTGGTTTGCACCACTTCGTCTTTCACTAACAATTATTTGGCATATTCAACTGCTCTTGTTTCACGGATAACCGTGACTTTTATATGACCTGGGTAATCGAGCTCTTCTTCAATCCTTTTCCGGATATCACGTGCGAGTCGATGTGCCGAAAGATCATCGATTTGTTCTGGTTTCACTAGAATCCGCACTTCTCGTCCGGCTTGAATCGCAAAAGATTTTTCCACTCCATCATAGGACTCGGAAATTTCCTCAAGCTTTTCAAGTCTTCTAATGTAATTTTCAAGCGTTTCACTTCTTGCTCCCGGTCTTGCAGCTGATAATGCATCAGCGGCAGCCACAAGCACTGAAATGATGGAAGTTGGTTCCGTATCGCCATGATGTGAAGCGATGCTGTTAATGACAGTTGGATGCTCTTTATATTTGGTTGCTAATTCAACGCCAATTTCAACGTGACTGCCTTCCACTTCATGATCGATCGCTTTCCCAATATCATGCAATAAACCTGCACGGCGGGCAAGAACTTCATCCTCACCAAGCTCAGCGGCCAGTAAACCTGAAAGCTGGGCCACTTCAATTGAATGTTTAAGTACGTTTTGCCCATAACTGGTACGGAATTTCAAACGTCCTAGTATTTTGATGAGATCTGGATGGAGACCGTGAACTCCAACTTCAAAAGTAGTCTGTTCACCAATTTCACGAATATGTTCATCTACCTCACGTCTTGCTTTGTCAACCATTTCTTCAATGCGAGCCGGATGGATCCGTCCGTCCTGAACAAGTTTCTCAAGAGCCAAGCGTGCCGTTTCCCGTCTAATTGGATCGAATCCAGATAAAATGACAGCTTCAGGAGTATCATCAATAATAAGGTCAATACCTGTTAGCGTTTCTAACGTCCGGATATTTCGTCCTTCACGTCCGATTATCCGTCCTTTCATTTCATCGTTTGGAAGATTTACTACAGAAACGGTGGTCTCTGCAACATGATCAGCCGCACAACGCTGAATGGCAAGAGAAAGGACTTCTTTTGCTTTTTTATCAGCTTCTTCTTTGGCACGGGTATCACTTTCTTTAATCATAAGCGCTACATCGTGAGCAAGCTCGTTTTCCATTCGGTCTATAATGATTGCTTTAGCCTCTTCACGAGTTAAACCGGAAACACGTTCAAGCTCTGTTTGCTGCTTACGAACCATCTCTTCCACTTTGCTTTCCATCTCTTCAATATGCTGTTGTCTTTGGTTTAGAGAATCATCTTTTTTCTCCAAAAGGCTCTCACGTTTGTCTAACGTTTCATCCTTACGGTCCAGATTCTCTTCTCTTTGCAATAACCGATTTTCTTGTTTTTGTAATTCGTTCCTTCTTTCACGGGCTTCCCGATCCGAATCGGCACGAACTTTATGAATTTCATCTTTTGCTTCCAACAAGGCTTCTTTCTTAAGTGCTTCCGCTTCACGTTTTGCATCCTCAAGGATGTGTTCTGCAGAGCCCTTTGCCCCTGCTATTCTACTCTCAAATTTTGATTTGTGAATAAAATAACCAACAACTGCACCGACGATTAGGCCAAGCAAAGTGAAGATGATTGTCATGGGTTCCATCGTTTCACCTCCCCTTGCTATGAACTTTTTACATAAAATGTTGAACTGTCGGCAAGTACATTGCACATAAATTCAATATACAGCACTTAATTTTCAAAATTTTAGTTTGAAAAATTGTAAAATATACATATTAATTGTATAGTTGAGAATTTTTATTGTCAAGCGTTTGTCCCTTATGTATCAATGATTATTCAAGTTTTCTTAATATTAACCATCATAATGTACAGCATTCATTATGGAAGAAGTCTGTAAATCTGATTACAATGCCATTTAATCCGCTGGAAATTTCGCATTTTTCTTAAAATATACAGAAAAGGCCTAAGCGAATAAGCTTAGGCCTTTTCCAAATATCATTAATCAAGCAATTCAAAATGCTCTTCTGTTTCATTTTCTTCTGGTGGTAATTCATGCTCTCCATCAAGATTATAGTGATCTCTGATTTTCTGAGAAATTTCCTGAGCGATATCCTGATTTTCTTTCAGGAACAGCTTCGCATTTTCACGGCCTTGTCCGACACGCTCTTCATTGTATGAATACCATGAGCCGCTTTTAAGGACGATATCAAGGTCTGCACCCATATCGATGATTTCACCTTCCTGTGAAATCCCTTGACCATACATGATGTCAACTTCTGCTTGGCGGAATGGTGGAGCAACCTTGTTTTTTACAACTTTGATTTTCGTTTTATTACCCACGATTTCATTACCTTGTTTTAATTGCTCCGCACGGCGCACTTCCAGACGAACAGTTGAATAGAACTTCAATGCCCGGCCTCCCGGAGTCGTTTCTGGATTCCCAAACATAACACCGATTTTTTCACGGACTTGGTTAATGAAAATGGCAATGGTATTTGATTTATTAATGGAACCAGACAGTTTTCTAAGTGCCTGAGACATCATCCGGGCTTGGAGACCCATATGGGAATCTCCCATTTCGCCTTCGATTTCAGCTTTAGGAACAAGTGCTGCCACCGAGTCAATGACAATGATATCTACCGCTCCGCTTCGAACTAACGCTTCAGCAATCTCTAAGGCTTGTTCACCCGTATCAGGCTGTGAAAGCAGTAACTCATCGATATTCACACCAAGTTTTTCTGAATATGCTGGATCTAAAGCATGCTCGGCATCAATAAATGCAGCCGTCCCGCCAGTCTTTTGTACCTCTGCAATGGCATGTAATGCTACAGTCGTTTTACCGGAGCTTTCAGGTCCATATATCTCAATGACCCGGCCTCTTGGATATCCGCCCACTCCCAACGCTACGTCCAATGCTAAAGAACCGCTTGAGATCGTTGAAATCCTACGATCAGTCTGTTCCCCAAGTTTCATAATCGAACCTTTACCAAATTGTTTCTCAATTTGTTTTAACGCCATATCTAAAGCCGCTTGACGATCACTCACTCAATTTCCTCCTCTATATTCAACTAATCGGCTGTCCGATTAAAGGTGTACTTACGTTAGCAATTATTCGAGATCAAGGTTTGTAACCTGTCTCAAAACCTATCTTTACTATATACTCTTTTTACTATTTTGCCAAGCAAAAAGTCGAACATTCATTCGTTTTTTTCTTTCGGGATATTCTTTGTAAAAAAGCGTTTTAGCATAAGGAAATCTCCATTTCGCTTCACTTACTCCCTAAAAAAAACATTTTCATTGAATTAACTTTTTTCTTTTTTCCCTATTTTTCAAGAAACAAACTTCTAAAACCAAATAAAAAGCAGAGCTGTAAAAAAGCTCTGCTTATGGCGTTTATAAATCCCTTAATAGGTAATGACAGCCGTACTTCACACTCCGAATACGGTTTTGCGCCCTGCTTCCGGAAAGATTCAACTCCTTGAAGTGAGTGTTTCCATCCCGATAGGAAATGCCAATAAATACTGTACCTACAGGCTTGCCTTCTTGTTCGTCCGGCCCCGCAACACCCGTAAAGCTTATGCCTACATCCGCATCGAGCTTACTCCGGACATTAGAGGCCATTTCCATTGCACACTCACCGCTGACCACCCCATACTCAGATATGGTATCATTACTGACGCCGAGGACATTGGACTTCGCATCATTCGTATAGCAGACCATTCCGCCCTTAAAGACTTTACCGGCGCCCGGGATGGTTGTCAGCTGTTCTTGGAACATCCCCCCGGTCAAGCTTTCAGCTGCCGCGATTGAAAGCTTGCGGACCGTTAATTCTTTTACAAGTTCCTTTATTAGAGAAGTATTATCACTTCCATAATGGAACTTTCCGACCCGGCTAAGAATTTCTTTTTCCGTTTCTAAAATAAGTTCTTCGCATTTTTCTTTAGAAGGGCCTTTGGCGGTGATCCTTAACGTCACTTCCCCTTCGGCTGCAAGCGGAGCGATTGTCGGATTCGTTTGATTGACAAGGAGATCTTCAATCACCGTTTCCAGTTCGGCTTCACCTATACCGTAGAACCGAAGAACCTTGGAATCGATCCGTTCATGCTTTTCCAATTTATTCATGATTTTTTCATAACCATAACTTAAAAACATCGGCTCCATTTCACTTGGTGGACCAGGCAGGAGCATATATGTAATCCCAGATTTGGACAAAACCATTCCCGGGGCCATGCCATGATCGTTTGCCAACACTTCACTGCCTTCCAAGACAAGGGCCTGCTTTTTGTTGTTTTCCGTCATCGGCCGTTCCCGTTTTTGGAAGTAAGCTTCAATGGATTGCAAAGCTTCATCATTAAAAACGAGCTTTTTCCCGATATGGCGAGCAATCGTTTCTTTCGTTAAGTCATCTTTGGTAGGACCAAGCCCACCGGTAAAAACAATCAAGTTCGCCCTCGATTCAGCGATTTCTATAGCTTGTTGTAATCGGCGGTCGTTATCTCCGACCACAGTATGGTAAAAAACGTTGATTCCCATTTCCGCAAACTGCTGCGATAAGAATCTTCCATTAGTGTTATTGATTTGACCTAAAAGAAGCTCTGAGCCCACTGCAATGATTTCTGCATCCATCTTTTCAAAACCACCATTCGTTTTACTTTGAATTAACAAATACTTCTTTGTTTTTTATAAAATAATCCAAACCTGACCAGATTGTAAAGATTAATGCAATCCATAATGCGATATTGGCAAATGGAAGTGAAATGAGGGCAAATGGAAGGTTATGCAGCAATAAAGCCGAAATAGAAACAATTTGTGCCCATGTTTTAATTTTACCTAGCTGGTTCGCTGCAACCACTTCCCCTGTACCCGCTAACACCAAACGCAATCCAGTGACTGCAAACTCGCGACTTATGATCACGATGGCAATCCAAGATTGACCGTACATTAAATCTAGATCAACCAAAACGATTAAGGCAGCCGAAACCAGAAGTTTATCTGCCAATGGATCTAAAAATTTCCCTAAATCAGTAATCATATTATATTTTCTGGCAAAATGGCCATCGATCCAATCCGTAGTGGAAGCGATTATAAAGAGGATGGCTCCAGCCAGGTGTGCCACAGGCAAACTGTATTCTCCCCAAGTCAGTGTCCCCCATGAAAAAGGAACGAGCATGATGATTAAAAATACTGGTATTAAACAGATTCTTGCTACTGTAATCTTATTAGGCAGATTCAAAACTTTTACCTCCAAAATTTACGCCTGCCATTTGGGCAATGCGTCTTAGATCTAAAATAATGCTTATATGTATAATTTAACTCAAAATCCAATCTTATATGCCGGGTGAACCATTTCCCGCCGCCTTACTATTATATAGAGCAAAAATAGTCATCTATAAGATGACTATTCGGCTTTCGTAAATTGTATCGTAACCAATTGCGTATTCACTTCAGTCGGTGAAATGGAATACTCCAGCTTCTCATCATTCACATAAATCTCAGTTTCATATGCCCTGCCTATATTGATGACAGCTTCTTTTTCATTGGTAAAATCAATTTCCTGGCTTTTGTCCTTTTCGATAGTGCCCTGGAAAAGTAATTTACCTTCACCATTTTTTATGCCGACCCATGGTGAGCCTTTGGAGGTCACCTTTAATTTAAAAGTATCGGTATTTTTTAATTCATACGTACTATTTTTACCGCTGGAACTTGTGACGGCAAGATTTTGCTCTTTCTTTTCATCTTTGACAACAGCATCATCTTCATTCTTCTCGTCAGATGACTCAGATTTTTCTTCATCCTGTTTTTTGTCTGCATTCTCTTTTTCTTCGTTAAACCCATCACTTTTATTGTAGCCCACAGCTTCATTCTCTTTAGCGTTCTTTTTATCATCATTATCTGGGTTACTCATATAATTCGATACCAGTACCCATATCAAAACGGCCGCACCAATGACTAAAACGACAGCCAGGATCCTCGGTAACATTTCCACAACCTTTGAATCTCCTGCCGGAATGGTTTTCCGGGATTGGACCCGTGAAAGCTGTTCTGGCAATTCCTCACTATAGACCGATGGTATTTCATTCTTATATTGTTCGAAAATCTCTTCTGAATCCAGTCCGACCGCTTCACAATATTGCTTTATGAATGCCCGTACATAGAACTTTCCAGGCATCATACTGTAATTTCCCTCTTCAATGCCAATGAGGTAACGCTTTTGGATCTTTGTTAATTCCTGCAAATCTTCTAGGCTAAGACCTTTGGCTTCCCTAGCTTCCTTTAATCGATTACCCAATTCAGTCAAATAAAACACCTGCCATTTTAAAAGTCAAAGGAACCAAAATCGGACCCTGAAAACTGGTCTTTTTGGTCGACAACTTCATATGTTATTTCTTCTTCAGGATTGTTTCTCAATTCAATAATATAATCAAAGTCTTCGAGGGTATACTCCGTATTTTGGACAAAAACATCCGGATGTTCGATTACTTTGACAGCATCAAGCCTCATTATTTCACGAATCAACTGCCAATGACGCTCATTTGCACGGCGAGTGGAAACAATTCCATCTAAAATGAACAAATTATCATTATTATATTCATCCTCAATAAGCTGGCTGCGGATAGTCTGCTTTAAAAGGGTCGATGACACAAACAACCATCTCTTATTAGCACAAACACTCGATGCTACGATAGATTCAGTTTTTCCGACACGGGGCATCCCTCGGATCCCGATCAATTTATGACCTTCCTGTTTAAATAGCTCGGCCAGGAAATCGACAAGCAAGCCTAGTTCATCACGAACAAACCTAAAGGTGTTTTTCTCATCGGCATCGCGCTGAATATAGCGTCCATGCCTGACTGCGAGGCGATCACGTAATTTAGGTTCCCTAAGCTTAATGACCTTTATCGTATCCATCGTACGGAGAATTGACTCGAATCTTTCTATATTACGGCTGTCTTTGGCCAACAAAAGTAACCCACGCCTGCCTTCATCTACCCCGTTAATGGTGATGATATTAATGGAAAGCATACCCAGAAGGGATGAAATATCCCCTAATAAACCAGGACGGTTGACTTGAATTTCATATTCAAAATACCATTCTTTATTATCCACGATAACACTCCTTAAGCCTAAAAGCTTTTGCCCTAATCATGGGCAAAAAACTTATCCATCGTAAATTTCAAGGTCTGAACACTTTAATATTAATTGTCTAGCTTCTATAATATAGCATTTCGTGATAAGTTAAAAGGAAAAACCCTATAAAAGTATTCATTTTTATATAAGAGGACAAATAGTCATCCCCCTAGAATCCAAAAGGCCCTGTTAATTAATAACAGGGCCTTTGGATTGATATTTTACTTCGTTCCATTGTTCTCGACTAACTTGACCATGACACTTGCCATGGCATGTTTTTCTTGATCGCTTGCGACTGACCAAAGATCAGCAAGCACTTTCTCTTGATCATTCTGGGGCTCAACCTGATTAGCTAGGTAATCACCGATTTCGTAAGCCAAGTTGTTAACAGCGCCTTCTGACAAGCCTTGTTGTTCACCTTGATGTAATCTGTCGCCTAAGAAGTTTTTCCATTGATCCCAATTGTCCAGTACAGACATGAATGGTCACCCTTTCCTTCAAAATAGTACAAAGATATTTTGTGAAGGAACCGAGGAAATTATACATGTCTTTTAAAAAAATCATGTGTACCATCCGCCATTTACGCCTAAAATCTGCCCGGTTATATAGGACGACTTGTCGGAAAGCAAATAGTATACGGCCTCCGCGACTTCTTTGGAATGCCCCATCCTTCCCATCGGGATATCGCCTTTGATGATTTCCAGATCTTCTGCACTGAAAGATTCGAGCATGGAAGTGGAAATCGCACCGGGGGCAACGGCATTCACCCGGATTCCATTAAGCGATACTTCTTTGCTAAGCGCCTTGATAAAAGCATTTTGGCTGCCTTTGACCATTGAATATAATACTTCACAAGATGCACCTGTCTGCCCCCAAATCGATGTGACGGCAACGATGGCAGCCTGTTCTTGGTACATTAGCTTTGGAAGCAGTTCCTTTGTTAATTGGAAAGGGCTCGTTACGTGCAGCTGAACCATTTCAGTAACGATAGTCTCATCCATGTCAGATATAAGCCCGTAATAGCTATTGCCACTATTAAGGACGATTGCATGGAGGGCAAAAATATTTTCCGCCAATTTCTTGTAGCCGTCCGGTGCAGCCAAATCCGCTTGTATCGGAATAAGTTCGACTTGATGAGGCTTCAGTTCTTCAATCAGGGCAAGTATCGCTTCTTCATTGCTGTTATAATGTAAATAAAGTGAGTAATTCTCCTCGGCGAGCTTTATAGCGATTTCCCTGCCGATTCCTCCACTGGCTCCTGTAATAAGGGCAAAACGTTTCCCCACTTTCACGCCCCCCTTTATATTATTTCGGAAGTACCTGACAGACTGTCATCCGTTCATCGGATATTAAATCCTTGGCGACCTCCCTGATATCCTCGATGGTTAGTTTTTCCAATACCGATACAACATCGAACAAATTCATATCATTGAATGCATATCTGGTGAATTGATTCGCTATATATTCCGGCGAATTCAAGGAACGGAGGAAAGAACCGATTTTTTTCTTGATTGTCCTTTGCAGGCTTTCTTCATTCAGGCCGGTTCCGGCTTTTGATTTTTGCAGGATACCGAATATAGACTCCGTCAACTCATCAGGTTTGGCACTGTCCCCGCCAATTAACGCAAATCCAAAACCTTGTTCCTGTGTATAATCATATGAGAAGCTTTGATCGATCAACCCTTCCTCATACAGCTCCTCATGCAAAGGCGAACTCTTGCCAAACAGCATTTCCAAATAAATATTGGTCGCCAATTCCCTTTCCAAAAGCTGTAAACCGGATTGGTTTACATTGATGGCCTTGATGCCCAGCATCACTTTTGGTGTCTGGACATTCATCCTTAAGACTTCCTTATCCTTGGCAACGATTTCCGGCTCTTCGTCAAATTTACGTTCCACTGCTGGTTGTTCGTTGTACCCTTTATCATTTTGGTTATCCCGAATCAGTTTCATGGTACTTTCGACATCTACCGGTCCTACAACGAATAGGAGCATGTTGCTAGGATGGTAAAACGTATTATAACATTCATAAAGCATATCTTTCGTAATACCTGCAATCGATTCCACAGTACCGGCAATATCGATTTTCACTGGATGCTGATGATACATATTGGCAATCGTCCCGAAATATAACCGCCAGTCTGAATTATCATCATACATGTTGATTTCCTGCCCAATGATTCCTTTTTCCTTCTCTACCGTCTTTTCCGAAAAGTAAGGATCCTGGACAAAGTCAATTAAGGTAGTTAGATTCCTCTCGAAATCCGACGTGCTGGAAAATAAATAAGCTGTACGGGTGAAAGAGGTAAAGGCATTTGCAGATGCTCCCTGCTTTGAAAATTGCTGAAAAACATCACCATCTTCCTTTTCAAATAGCTTATGTTCAAGAAAATGGGCAATCCCATCTGGTACTTTTGAGAATTCCGTTTCATTCAATGGTTTGAAATGGTTGTCGATTGAACCATAATTCGTCGTGAAAGTCGCAAATGATTTATTGAACCCGCTTTTCGGAAGAATATATACTTCGAGACCATTATCCATTTTTTCATGGAAAAGCTCTTCTTTCAATTGAGTGAATGCTATTTTTTCCATTACCCTTGCACCTCCGCTTCCGTTAGGAAATAAATCTTATCAAGCTGGATCTTTTGACCAACTGCAATGATTTCTTCCTTTGTCGTCCGCTCTGTTTTTGCAAACCACTCGTCGAGTGATATATCCTGCCCGGAAATCACATTATGATATAAAATTTCCACAAGCCCTCTCGAAACGTCAATGGTTTCAAGGAGCTGGTTCTTAACGACCGCCTTTGTCTGTGCCAGTTCTTCATCGGAAAAGTTCCCTTGCTTCATTTCCTTCATTTGTGCATGAATGATATCCAATGCCTGCTTGTAGTTGGCATTTTCAATGCCGGCCATGACCATCAATAGTCCTTTATGACTTTCAAGCCTTGAAGCTGCATAATAAGCAAGGCTGGCTTTCTCCCTGACATTAATGAAAAGTTTGGAATGTGAAAAGCCGCCAAAAATCCCATTGAATAGCTGAAGAGCATAATAATCCGGATCACCATATGCAACTTGGGTTCGATAACCGATATTCAACTTCCCTTGTTTCACATCCGAATTCTCGATGATTTCTTTTTCCTTCTCCACTGCCTTGCCCGTCTCCCTTGGCAGTCTAACAGGCTCACGTTCTTGCAACGACACATACTTGTCAGCCAGTGCCTCCACTTCCGATCCATCGATGTCGCCGATTACATATAAATCGATTTCATCTTCCGACAGCATTTTTTTATAGTAGGCGAATAGGGATTCTGGAGTTATCGTTTCCAAGTCTTGAAGATTACCGCTCGCTTCTAAAGCATATGGTTCATTTTTGCACATTTCCTCTACTAGACGTGTAGCTGAATATCGCATTTTGTCATCGGAAATGGATTGAATCCGCTGTTTTAAAGAACGGATTTCATTGGAAACCGTTTTAGAGTCAAAGGCTTCGCCGTTTTTCTTCGGATTGAAGATCACCTCTGATAATAGCCCAAAAGCCTTTTCGAGAAGCGGGGTTGAATCACTAAGGAATTTTTCATTTACGATATCGATCGTAAAACTTATGATTTGATATTCTCCTTTTTTGGCTACATCGACATAAAACCCTGCTCCATATAAATCATCAAGATAAGATCGAAGCTCGGGTGTTGTAGGATATTTACTTGTATTGCTTTGTAACACATATGGCAGCAATGCACGATATGTAACGTCCTCTTTTGTCAACGGGGCTTTCATCTTCAGCACGAGAGTATTCGTTTTATATTTATCCGTCCGGACCACATGAAGCTTGTAGCCGCTTTTTTCCGTAATTGTATCGGAAGCAATAGACATGAATAATCCTCCTCATTATATAAATCACCTTTATTAGCTTATTGTTTGTAGATTGGAACCCTTTTAAACATCTACTTAAAATATACATGTGAAAGGAAAAATCATGCAAGTTACAGCTACTTTTTTTGGTTTTTCACCTGCTCACCATCACTTATGGCCCAATCTCTAAAGAAAAAACCGGCCAGCACAGTTTGCTGACCGGTTAGACACTTATCTTTTCCCTTTGATGTATGGCTGTCCGGATGCTTTTGGAGCATCAGCACGTCCAATGAAACCAGTTAGCGCAATGATCGTCAGAACATATGGAGCGATCAAGAGGTAAACTGATGGAATATCCTTGAAGAAGGGAAGGCTCGAGCCAACGATACTTAAACTTTGGGCCAAACCAAAGAATAAAGCTGCTCCCATTGCCCCGATCGGGTGCCACTTACCAAAAATCATGGCGGCAATGGCCATGAAACCTTGACCATTAATTGTCGCATGATTGAATTCATTTGAAAAGATGGTAGCATAAATCGCTCCGCCGATACCTCCAAAAGCACCTGATAATAAAACGGCGGCATATCGGATTTTCGTAACATTGACACCCATCGTATCAGCAGCCATTGGGTGCTCACCCACTGCACGGATCCTTAACCCGAATGGTGTTTTATAAAGTACATACCAAACGACAAAAGATATGAGAATCGCTATATATACGATGTAATAGCCATTTGCGAAAAAGATGGGTCCAATAAATGGAATATCACTTAGTAACGGAACATCAATCCTTGGGAATGTTTCTGTGATTCTATCAGTTTGACCTTTGTCAAAAATCAACTTCACCAAAAACATGGTCAGACCAACTGCCAACAAGTTGATGGCTACCCCACTAACCGTTTGGTCCGCCCTGAACGTAATGCATGCCACAGCGTGCAGAATGGAAAACAGCAAGCCGGCAATCATAGCCGCTAAGACTGCAAGCCAAGGAGTCCATTCACCAAATACATCAGCAAACATTAAGTTAAAAACAATCCCTGTAAAGGCACCAATGACCATCAAACCTTCTAAACCGATGTTTATGACACCAGCCCGTTCAGAAAACACTCCTCCGAGTGAAGTAAAAATAAGTGGAGCAGCTAGAGCTATCATTGATGGAATAATAATTTGTAATACTTGGTAAAAATCCACTTATTTCACCCCTTTCTTAAATCGAGCGGCAATCCAACGAATAAAATAACTGGAAGCGACGAAGAAAATGATCAATGCTATGACAATATCCACAATTTCACTAGGTATTCCGGTTTCCAGCGGCATATTTAAGGCCCCGGCTTTCAGTCCCCCAAATAATAAGGCTGCAAGCACAACGCCAATAGCTGTATTCGCCCCTAATAAGGCTACTGCAATCCCATCAAAGCCCATACCTGTGAACCCGCCTTTGACTGCGGCATAACCGAAAGTTCCAAGGCCTTCCATCGCACCAGCAAGTCCTGCAAAAGCACCTGAAATAACCATGGAAAGTATGATGTTCTTATTGACACTCATCCCTGCATACTCGGACGCGTGCTGATTGAAACCTACCGCTTTCAGTTCAAAGCCGGTTTTGGTCCTTTCAAGCAGGAACCACATGATGATTACGCAAATAATCGCTACCACTATTCCCCAATGCATCCGGGAAAAATCCGTAATGCTTTCAAAAAAAGGAGACCGCAGTGATGCTGTATCAGCAATTCTTTCTGTTTTATCCAGCTTGTCAGTCATTACATTCCTAATTAAATAATTCGTCACATATAAAGCTGTATAATTCAACATGATAGAAACGATTACTTCATGTACACGGAACTTAGCTTTTAAATAACCAGGGATAAAAGCCCACAATGCCCCAGCAGCTGCACCAACTAAGATGGCCAATGGCAAATGGATGATCCTTGGAAGATCAAAAGCGATTCCGACCCAAACTGCCGCCAGCCAGCCTACAATTAATTGCCCTTCTACACCGATATTGAAAAGGCCCGTGCGAAAAGCAAAAGCCACTGCCAAACCGGCAAGGATATAAGGAATGATTGTCCTGACGGATTCCCCTACATAATAAGAATCCCCAATAATTCCATTTACCATGGAGCCATAGCCGGCAACTGGGTCATAGCCGCTTACTAACATGATTATGGCCCCAACGACTAAGCCGAGGATAACTGCTATTAACGGACTCGTTAATTTAGATAAATACTTAGACATTTTGTTTTCCACCTGCTTCCGTCCGTTTACTGCCGGCCATTAGAAGGCCAAGCTCCTGTTCAGTCGTTTCTTTCGGATCGACAATTGCGACGATTTCCCCTTCGTATATAACGGCAATCCTATCACTCACATTCATGATTTCTTCCAATTCAAATGATATGAGAAGTACCGCTTTTCCTGCATCACGCTGTTCAATCAGCCGTTTATGGATAAACTCGATCGCTCCTACATCAAGCCCGCGAGTTGGCTGTGCGGCAATCAATAAATCCGGGTTCCTATCAACTTCCCGTCCGATGATCGCTTTTTGCTGATTCCCGCCAGAAAGAGCCCTTGCCGGGGTATATTCACTCGGAGTCCGAACATCATAGCTTTTGATCAATGAACGGGCTTTTTCAAATATTTTCTTTGAGTTCAAGATACCGGCTTTTGAGAAAGGCCTTTGATAGTAGGTTTGCAAGACAATATTTTCCCCAATGCTGTAATCGAGAACCAAACCATGCTTATGCCTGTCTTCTGGAATATGGCCGACACCTGCTTCAGTGATTTTACGCGGCTTCAGATTCCTGATCTCTTTTCCATTTAGCTTTATCGAACCAGCTGTTGTCTTCCTTAGGCCAGCCAATGCCTCAATCAGTTCGGATTGACCGTTTCCATCTACACCGGCAATACCGACAATTTCTCCTGCACGGACTGTTAAATCCAAGTTCCGAACAGCTGAAACGCCCCGGGAATCCTTGACTTCCAGTTCCTGAACCTCGAGAACTACATCCGAAGGAGTAGCGGCCGTTTTTTCCGTCTTGAATAGAACTTCCCTACCGACCATCAAGCTCGCCAATTCGTTAGGATTCGTTTCGTTGACGTTCACTGTACCAATTCCTTGCCCTTTGCGTATAACCGTTACCCGGTCACAAACCTCCATGATTTCCTTAAGTTTGTGTGTGATTAAAATGATAGATTTCCCCTCTTTGATAAGGGCTTTCATAATATAAATCAATTCCTTGATTTCTTGAGGAGTCAATACAGCGGTCGGTTCATCAAAAATCAATATTTCGGCTCCGCGGTAAAGCGTCTTAAGAATCTCGACACGCTGCTGCATCCCTATTGAAATATCGGCAATTTTCGCATAGGGGTCAACACGAAGCTGATATTGTTCTGATAGTTTCCTAACTTCCTCGCTCGCTTCCTTTAAATCGATCTTACCCGCTTTGGATGGTTCTTTTCCTAAAATGATATTTTCCGTTACTGTAAAAGGGTCAACGAGCATAAAATGCTGATGGACCATCCCAATCCCTAAATCATTGGCAATGTTGGGACTGGTAATCTTGACTGGCTTGCCATTCACACGGATTTCTCCCTGCTCTGGCTGGTATAAGCCGAATAAAACATTCATCAAAGTGGATTTACCCGCGCCATTTTCACCTAATAATGCGTGAATCTCCCCTTTTTTAACCTGAAGTGTAACGTTATCATTTGCGACGATGCCGGGGAATTCCTTACGGATATTAAGCATCTCAATTACATATTCCACGTATTATCAACTCCTAAAATGAGTGTAAATATTCTTAAATCATTTAATTGCTTTTACTAGCTTATTGATTTTTTTAAAAAAACCAAATGAAAAACTACGATTCTTTCATAGTTTTTCATTCGATATTTTTCAGTTGCATAGCGTGATTGGGAAAAGAAAGAATAGAGGGCAATTCTGCCTCCCTATTCTTTCTGGCATTACAGCTTATAAATCAAGTTTTTTGAATTCTTCATCTGTACCCGGAACTACGAATTCACCTGATTTAATTTTTTCTGTCCATTCTTCGACCGCTTTTAATGATTCTTCTGTTACGTTATCTTTTGTTTCGGAAATGCCTACACCATTTTCTTCGATACCGTACTCAATTACTTTTCCGCCTGGGAAGTTTCCTTCTTTCGCTTTCTCGGAAAGGTCTTTAACTGCCACGTCAACACGTTTTAGCATGGAAGTCAGAGTGATGTTGTCGTCAGTTCCAGGAACTGCACCCAATTTAGCTTGGTCGCTATCTACACCGATAACATAGATTTCTCTCTTAGGATCTTTTTGCTTTTGCTCTACTGCTTCAGTGAATACACCTTTTCCAGTTCCACCAGCAGCATGATAAATGATATCGATACCTGAAGAATACATGGAGCCTGCAGTTGATTTACCGATATCAGCTTTATTGAAATCCCCGGCATATTTAACTTCAACTTTTGCATCCGGATTTACAGATAAAACCCCAGCCTTAAAGCCAACTTCGAATTTCTTGATTAACTCAGATTCAACTCCGCCGATAAAACCGACTTTGTTTGTTTTCGTTTGCATTCCGGCAATTACACCTACTAGGAATGAACCTTGCTGCTCTTTAAAATTAATGCTGGCTACATTCTTTTTGTCTACAACTGTATCCACGATGGCAAAGTGTGAATCCGGACGTTGGTCAGCCACTTCACCAACAGCTTCCGCTAAAAGGAAACCGATGCCATAGATTAGTTGGTAATCTTCACGTACAAGCGTATTCAGGTTCTTAGCGTAATCGGCATCAGATTTAGATTGCAGGTAGTTGTAGCCATCTTTACCTTTTTCCAGACCATTATCCTTACCGAATTCCTGAATGCCCTTCCAAGCGGATTGGTTGAACGACTCGTCATCCACGCCGCCAGTATCAGTTACCATCGCAACAGTGAAGTTATCTTTGTTTTTCCCATTTGAAGATTCTTTATCATCATTCTCTGAATTACCACATGCTCCCAGTAGCGTACCGGCTGCAAGAACAAGTGAAAGAGCTAGTCCTAATTTGCGCTTTTTCAATTTTTATCCCCCTAATTTACAAAGTTTTTTGAGCAGGAATGTTCTGAAAAGTCATTTATGTTTGCGTTTTCACTTCTCGTTAATTTTTTTTGCATACGTTTGATCGACCTTTTTCGGAATCGAAACAATCGCTTGCATTCATCCGTATGCAGAGTCAAGGCCTACACACGTTTACGAAGAACATGAAAGCTGAACATATTGGCTTTAAAGTAGTTAACAGAATACAGGATAGGCTGGTCCCAATCATCCAGATGCATCTGCTTTAAAACGAGTAGCGCGGCTTCTGGCGAGCATTTAAGGATAGGAGAAACTTTCTCATGATATCCAATAGGCTCAATCTCCGCTACGGCATGCGTAATTTTCCGATGCGCATCTCTTTCCAAAATATCTAAAAGAGACTCATCATTACGGTCAAAATTTTCTGAAAGAATAGATTCAGGAATTTTGTCAATACAGTAGACGACTGGCTCCCCATTCGCTGTCCTTACTCGTTCGATGCTGACGATGCGTTCGTCTGTTGAACAAGAAAACCTGCGTATATCCTCTTCTGTAGGTTCTTGGGCCGTCGAGCTTAAGAAAATCGTACCCGGCTTCATCCCTGCCTCTTCAATCATGTTCGTGACACTTTTTAATTGCTCGATACCTGAAGTGAACCGAGGTTTCGGATTGACGAAAGTCCCAACTCCATGGCGGCGAATGATGATGTTTTCTTCTTCCAAAATTCGCAGCGCTTCTCGAAGTGTCGCCCTACTAACTCCCAATTTTTTCGCAAGATCGAATTCTGAAGGGAATTTTTCATTTTCCTGATAGACTCCAGCTTCAATATCCTGCTTCAGGTAATCAATGACCTGCAAATATAAATGTCGACTATCTGATTTTATTGACATACAGTTTCCCCCAGCTAATTTCTTAAGACATCAGACCTCTGATGTTGAATCATTCCTACTAATCGAAAATAATATAACATTTTTTTTGATATAAATAAATAGTGTTTTACTATTTACTTTAAAAGAATTTAGGAGAAATTACCCTTCCCTGTGTCTTTCAATCTAGATGTGGCCGCGGAATTTGTACGATTATTCTCCTAAATCAGATAAATTTTTAAAAAAATGCATGATGAATGCAACTATGTTCAAGATGCTGTTTTCCTGTATAATAGGATTTATCTTCTTTGAAGGGATGTACACAAGATGTTAAAGATTACAGAATACACAATCGAAAAATTAAATGATCCATTTGGTATTTTGTCCGGGGAACGTTACGAGTTGTTCTTGGATATTGAAGTGCCTGAAGAGGATGAACTCTTTTCAGAAGATGGTTTATATATCCGGGTGCTTTTTGCTGTGGAAGAACAAAAAGGCAAATTGATTAAATATGATATTTTTGAAAAAGGGAACGAAGGCGCACTCGAATTCGATTTAGAAGAAGATGAAGAAGCGATGATTACCGACTTCTGCCTTAAACATTTAGACGAGGCGATGAATAATTAAAAAACCGGGCAGCTGCCCGGTTTTTTCTTTACCTATGATGAATGTGCTTCATCTTGTTCATCTTTTGTAACCAATACATTTCGTGGTTTACTGCCTTCATATGGACCGACAATTCCCCTCGCTTCCATTTCATCAATCAATCTGGCTGCCCGGGTATAGCCGATCCGGAAACGGCGCTGCAGCATGGAAACAGATGCAGTCTGCATTTCTACGATCAACGATACCGCATCCCCATATAAATCATCTTCGACTTCACCATTTGAGGTTTCTGCAATTTCATCGGGTATCATTTCTTCGTTGTATTGTGCTTTTTGCTGTGAAATGACATATGTGACAACTTCCTCGACTTCATTGTCGGATAAAAAGGCCCCTTGGACGCGGACCGGTTTTGAAGCTCCTGAAGGCAGGAAGAGCATGTCACCCCGGCCTAACAGTTTTTCGGCCCCGCCCATGTCGAGGATCGTTCTCGAATCGGTCATTGATGAGACACTAAAAGCTATCCGAGATGGGATGTTCGCTTTAATGACCCCTGTAATTACATCTACGGATGGCCGCTGAGTGGCAATTATCAAGTGGATGCCAGCAGCACGAGCCATTTGTGCAAGCCTTGTGATGGCATCCTCTACATCGTTAGAAGCGACCATCATCAAATCTGCCAGCTCATCGACAATGACTACGATATAAGGCAAGAGCGGTTGTTTGGCGTCTTCTTCAATGTTATACCGGTTAATGTAATCATTGTAACCTTCAATATTTCGCGTACCGGAATGAGAAAATAGCTCGTAGCGCCTTTCCATTTCACTGACCACTTTTTGCAAAGCCTGTGCGGCTTTCTTTGGATTGGTCACTACAGGTGCAAGTAAGTGGGGAATTCCATTATAGACATTCAACTCGACCATTTTTGGATCGATCATCATCATTTTCACTTCATGCGGTTTTGCCCGCATCAGAATACTCGTGATAATCCCATTGATACAAACGGATTTCCCGCTGCCCGTAGCACCAGCCACTAGTAAATGCGGCATTTTATTGAGCTCCGCCTTAACCGCTTCACCGGAAATATTCCGCCCTAAGCCTATTTGCAGTTTTGCGTCAGGCTTGTCAACTTCTTTGGCCTCTAAAACTTCCCTTAATGAGACCATCGCCACTTCGGAGTTAGGCACTTCTATTCCGATTGCCGATTTTCCGGGAATCGGCGCTTCGATCCTAATATCCTTTGCGGCAAGTGCAAGGGCCAAGTCATCGGATAGGCTGACAATTTTACTTACCTTCACACCTACATCCGGATGTACTTCGTATTTGGTTACGGCTGGGCCTAAATGAACTTGAGTGACTCTCGCTTTCACTCCAAAGCTATGAAAGGTGCGCTCAAGTTTTGCCGCATTTTCATGAATCAATTGGTACTCTCCGCTTTGGTCGGTTTTTTTAGGCTGCAATAACAAGGAAAGAGGCGGTAAAAGATATTCTTTATTCTCCACTTCCGTAAAATTCATAGGCGGAACGGCATCATCCTGGTCCTCTGCATTTTCAGCTGCAGGTTCCGTAACAACGGGAATTACTTCGTTTTCGTCGCTATATGCTTTATCAGCAAAGCTGGAAATGATCCGTTCCGTCGCCATTTCCTGTGTTTCCTCTTCTAGAGGGGTCTGATCCGTTTCTTCCACCGGTTCGTTTTGCCGTTTCTTCTTTTTCACGGGATTCTTTTTCTTTTCTTTTTTGTCTTCATTCCACGTTTTCACATCATCTCTGAATGCGGACCATTGCTTTTTGAAAAAGCCGCCAAGACCCCTGAAAAACTTCCCGAGGGTTTCACCTAACGTTTTCCCGGTCAATAGGACGGCACCTACAATGATAAAGAGGAATGAAACGATTTTCGATCCAGCTTCGTCGAATAGAAAGTAAGAAGCTGCAAATAATATCGCTCCAATCATACCGCCCCCAAGGTCCTTTGAGCTGGCCTTGCCGGTCACTTCCATCCAAAATAGTTCCCATGTATTCGAAATGACGCTGGGCTTCGTAAATGGTCCTCCATCTGCAAGCATGTTAAACAGGGTCACATGACTTAGCAGGAGCATGCTCGCAACAAGGAAGTACATCCCGACCAATTGCCGTTTCAACAGGTACGGGACCTCTCTCTTTATCATCAAATAGAACCCAGCTGCAATTGCTCCCAACAAAAAGAGGATATACCATTCCCCCATGAAGAAGCGGATTAAAAAGACCGTCCCGTTTCCAACTGCTCCAAGCTTGGCAATGGCAATGATGGCCAAACCTATTATAGTGAGGCCAATCAATTCATATTTAAGCGTTAGTTTTAACTTCTCTGTACTATTCTTTTTTCTGCGTTTCTTCTTTGCCATAATATCACCTGATTCTTCATGAAACTATTCTAACTTTCCTATTCAACATCACTACATGATTTCCCTTCACGAAACAAACGTTCGCTACTGATTATACCAAATAAATATGGCCGTGTCCTTGATATATATACCATTCATTCTTTAGGCGGACATTTTTCCCATATAATGAATAAAGCAGCCAAGCGGCTGCTGATTTTCATTCCAGTATATCATAATTTACCTCAGTTAGTCGTTTTTACTAATGGTTCATATGTTCGAACACATTTATGACAGCTCCCGGCTGAATGTGTACATTCATATAATCTACAGGATCGGTGCTGACGATTCGATCAATGCGAAACGTACGGCCACCGTCATGTTCAACCATCACATGTACACCATTGTAGATCATTTCTATTAAATTTGCCGTCTTCTCATGGTGATGAGGGAAAATTATTTCTTCAGGAACGATCGTGTAAAGCGTCATTGCAGAAGCCCCTCCTCTTCCCCGGCAATTTTTGGCCTTCTTTCTTCCATGAAGCTATTTAGTTTTCTCATGGCCTGGCCCACTCCTCCTACATCATCGATCATACCGATTTCAACTGCCTCGGCCCCGATAACATTCGTACCGATATCACGGGTCAAGTTTCCTTTGGCAAACATTAAATCCTTAAAACTTTCTTCCGTAACGTTGGAGTGGCGCGTAACAAATTTAATGACTCTTTCCTGCATCTTATCCAAGTATTCAAAGGTTTGAGGCACGCCAATGACTAGCCCTGTCAAACGAATTGGATGAATCGTCATCGTTGCTGTTTCTGCTATATAGCTATGGTCACACGAAACCGCAATCGGCACACCGATCGAGTGCCCTCCCCCAAGTACAATCGAGACGGATGGCTTTGATAGGGAAGCCAGCATTTCTGCGATTGCCAGTCCCGCTTCGACATCTCCTCCGACTGTATTTAATATGACAAGCAGCCCCTCTATATTGGGATTTTGTTCAATTGCCACAATTTGCGGAATAACATGTTCATATTTGGTCGTTTTATTTTGAGGCGGCAGCTGCATATGTCCTTCAATTTGTCCAATGATCGTCAAACAATGGATTTTTGAGTCTTGAGATAGTTGCGGAACATTAGTAGCCCCCAGCTGCTGGATCTTTTCGATTAAAGTTGAATTCTTACCTTCCTGCTTGCCTTCATTTTCATTTGGTAATGGTGCATTATCCACTATGCCAACCCCTTTCTCTTTTAGCCTATAGCTTTATTATGTCTCGAGTCTCGGACTTCATTCTTCAAGATATAAGAGTCAGAAAAAAGAACCCCTGACTGTTCAAATCAGGGGTTCCTTTCTTAATATTCCATTATGATCGGTAAAATCATTGGGCGGCGTTTCGTTTTTTCATAGAAGAATTGGTTTAACGCATCACGCATTTCCTGCTTCAGCGTGGACCAATCAAAAGGCTGGCGCGACCCATTTTTCTTTACGATTTCACTTACTATTTCAGTTGCTTCCGCAATCATTTTTTCTGATTCGCGAACATATACGAAGCCCCTTGAAATGATTTCAGGGCCTGCTGCAATGCTTTTATCCTGACGGTTCAACGTGACGACTACAATCAAAATGCCATCTTGGGATAACAAGCGACGATCACGAAGAACGATATTACCTACATCTCCAACACCGCTGCCATCTATCAGGATATTTCCTGCAGAGACTTTGCCGGAAAGCCCCATTTTATTGCCCTTTAGTTCGATGACATCCCCTTTTTCGGCAATTATGATGTTTTCACGCTTAATTCCCGCAGCAACCCCAACTTTTTGATGGGCATATAAATGGCGGTATTCCCCATGTACAGGGATTAAGAATTTAGGATTCATCAAATTGATCATCATTTTAAGCTCTTCCTGGCTGCCATGCCCTGTTACGTGCACTTTATATTTATTGGCAGATACCACTTCAGCACCTACCCTGTATAGCAAATCGACGGTTTTGGATAAAATAAGTTCACCGCCCTGCAGGGGTGATGCACTGATCAAAACGGTGTCTCCCTTTTTGATCGTTACCTGCTTGTGGGTCTGCTTTGCCATTTTTTGAAGTGCTGCAATGGGTTCGCCCTGATGACCTGTCGATAACACCACGATTTCACGGTCTTCATACTGGCCAATTTCATTAATCGGGATTATCAGCTCTTCTTCGACCTTTAAGTAGCCAAGATTCAAGGCTGTTTCATAAACTCGTTGCAGGCTTTTTCCTACAACTGCCACTTTTCTGCGACTTGCTGCCGCTGCATTGAAAACATGTTGAATCCGGTTGATGTTCGAAGCGAAGCACGCAACGATGATCCTGCCGGAGGCAGCATGGAAAGCCTCTGTAATATCTTTGGCCACAACTGCTTCTGAAGTCGTATAACCTGGCCTCTCGGCACCGGTACTATCCGAAAGCAGGCATAGGACACCTTCTTCACCGATACTGGCCATCTTACCGATTTCCGGTTTATATAGATCCGTTGCTGCCTGGTCGAATTTGAAATCCCCTGTATAAACGATTGCACCTTCACGAGTGTGGATCACGACTCCGACGGAATCGGGAATACTATGGTTAGTCCTGAAAAAGGACACGGCTGCTTGAGGGAAACTTAAAAGGGAATCCGAATCGATTTCAGTGAAAGTTGCCCTACCGTTAAAGCCATCTTCCTTTAATTTCGTTTTGATTAAAGCAAGTGTAAGCTTAGTTCCATAAACAGGAGCTGGTAAATATTTCAAGACATAAGCAAGCGCTCCCATATGGTCTTCATGACCATGGGTAATGAATATCCCCTGCACCCGTTCCTTATTATCCATCAAATAAGAAATATCTGGGATAACCGCATCGATTCCGAGCATTTCGTCTTCCGGCAGCATTAATCCTGCATCAAGAAGATAGATGTCCTCGTTCACCTCAACGACGTACATATTTTTACCAAGCTCCCCTTGTCCTCCAAGAGAAATCACTTTTATTCCATTATTTTTATCTTTACCCAATCGAATATCCTCCTTAAAAAATCCCGTTCATAATTTCCCAATGATTTCATTATAACCGATGTTCAAAAAACATGACAACACTTACCATTTTCAGAGGGACTTTTTCATATAATTCAAAAAAACAACCTATTATGTAAGAGATCCTTTGTACTTTTACCAGTTTCGATTGATCATAATAAAATCCAATATTTTCATCCCGAAATCGGAAAGTATATCCCGTTCATATACATCATTATGTAAAAACAAGCCAATCTTCAACGATCAGCTTGTTCCGTGTCTTTTTATTTTTTTAATACCTTGGTTAATGCCAGGCGTTCCTGCTCCGTCAATGGCACGATTGGAAGTCTCACCGATCCAACGTCAATTCCATATAACTGAAGCGCTGTTTTGACAGGTGCAGGGCTTGGCGCTGCAAACAAACCTTTTATAAGCGGTAACAGTTCCTGATGCAGCCGGGCTGCCTCTTTCAAGTTCCCACTGATGAAGGCCTCCACTATTTTCTGCAACTCCTTGCCAGCAACATGTGAAGCAACCGATACTACACCCACACCGCCAATCGCCAATACCGGTAGTGTTAAAGCATCGTCCCCGCTATATAATGCAAAATCTTCATCCGTGCCGGCTATGATTTGGGTCATAGCGTTTAAATCCCCGCTCGCTTCCTTAACGGCTACGATATTAGGAATTTTCGAAAGCCGGATGATCGTTTCCGGTTCAATGTTAACTGAAGCGCGCCCAGGGATATTATATACCATAACAGGGAGCGTCGTACTGGCTGCAATAGCCTTAAAATGCTGGTACAGCCCTTCTTGATTCGTTTTACTATAATACGGGGCAACCAGCATAATCGCATCGGCGCCATTTTGTTCCGCCTTTTTTGTCAACTCGATGGAAGCATACGTATTGTTGCTTCCTGTACCCATGATGATGGGCACACGTTTTTCAACAACCTTAGAAACATGACGCAATAACGCGATTTTCTCCTCCGAAGATAAAGTTGGAGATTCCCCTGTCGTTCCCGACAGCACAAGCGAATCGGTTCCATTCGTTAATAAGTAATTAACCAATGAAGTCGTCTTTTGAAAATCAATATTTCCCTTGCTATCGAAAGGGGTGACCATCGCGGTTGATACTCTACCAAATATCATCATCTAACACCTCTTTAATTTTTAAAACATTTACTTAATAAAAACCCTGATTATTGGACTTCCCCTTCATGCAATTGAAATGCATAGTGCAGGGAATTAACGGCTTCTATTAAATCTTCTTCTTTTACGAGTACCCAAATTGTCGTATGGCTGTCCGCTGACTGGAGAATGGCAATTTCCTTTTCGGAAAGCGCTGTGACAATCTTCGCTGCAACACCCGGTACTCCATTGATGCCTGCACCGACTACCGATACTTTGGCACAATTCCTTTCAATGACCGGTTCATGACCAAGCTCGGCCAAAATCGAGAGGGCAAGTTCTGTCATCTCTTCCGATACGGTATAAACTACACCACTTGGATATATATTTATAAAGTCAACTGAAATGGAGGCATTGGCCATCGCTTTGAAAACTTCAGCCTGTAGATTATATTGATCCTTTTTCGCACGGACCTTGATTTGAGTGATCTTTGGTACATGGGCAATCCCGGTCACAAGCCTTTCACGTATGTCACTGCCCTGGCTTCCCTTATTCACGCTTGTAACAAGGGTTCCCAAACCTTCGCTGTATGTTGACCTTATCCGAATCGGGACTTTCGCCTGCATCGCAATTTCAACAGCTCTCGGATGAATGACCTTCGCCCCTTGGTATGCCATGTTGCAAACTTCCGTATATGAAACGATTGATAATGGACGAGCTTGATCGGCAATGCGCGGATCTGCCGTCATGATTCCTTCCACATCCGTAAAAATATCGACCCGTTCAGCTTGCAATGCGGCACCTAATGCAGCTGCTGAAGTATCACTTCCACCACGGCCGATGGTCGTGATGTCACCATTTTTAGCAGCTCCCTGGAAACCTGCTACAACGACAACATCCTTCACCTCAAGTTCTTTCATGAGTCGATCGCATTTCATTTCGATTATTTTCGCACTGGAATAGTCGGTATTCGTCATGAATCCTGCTTGAGCTCCAGTATAAGCAACCGCATCAATACCATGTTCCAAGAGCATGTTAGTAAATACTACAGATGATATCGTTTCTCCGACAGACATAAGTAAATCCTGTTCTCGTTTTGAAAGGCTGGCTTTGGCTCCATTTACAAGGGAAAGTAAGGTATCCGTTGCATAAGGATCCCCTTTTCTTCCCATTGCTGAAACCACAACCACCACTTTATAGCCTTCTTTAATCGCTTTTTCGATATGCCCCTTGGCAAATGAACGGCTTTCCTCATCACGAACGGATGTCCCACCGTATTTCTGGACGATAATTTTCATAATATGCACCCCAAATATAAGCCAGCTCCCCGATCCGGGAAGCTGACAAAAACTCTCTATCCTTTATTTTTCTGTCGAGTTCATTAAGAATAAATTATTACTTAACGGTAACCAAACCTAATTTCAAAAGGCTTTCAGCAATTTGAACGGAATTCCAAGCTGCACCTTTTAATAGATTATCGGAAACCACCCATAAATGGAAGCCTTTATCTTCATCCAAATCTTTGCGAATCCGACCGACGAATACATCATTCTTGCCGACGGATGAAGCAGGTGTTGGGTAAACTTGTTGTTCCGGTTCGTCTTCCAATACTATTCCAGGTGCCGTTCTCATTAAATCCTTGATTTGAGAAGCCGCTATGCCTTCTTTTTCAACTTCAATGTATACAGATTCCGAATGACCTGTTACAACAGGAAGCCTCACGCAAGTTGCAGCCACTGGAAGGTCTTGCATATGCATGATTTTCTTTGTTTCATTAATCATTTTCATCTCTTCGAATGTGTACCCATTATCTTGGAATTTATCGATTTGGGGAATGACGTTAAATGCGATTTGATAATGCTTTTCGTCCCCTTTTACCGGTAATATTTTCGGATCGATTTCTTTTTCATCAAGCAAGTCGCGAGCCTGTTCCTTTAATTCATTTATCGCTGCTGCACCTGCACCAGAAACAGCCTGGTAGGTAGAAACAACAATTTTTGACAAGCCATATGTCTGGCGGATAGGCTCTAATGCCACAACCATTTGGATAGTTGAACAATTCGGGTTTGCAATGATCCCATTATGCTGCTTCAAGTCTTCCTCATTTACTTCAGGAACGACTAGCGGCACATTTTCATCCATGCGGAAAGCGCTCGTATTATCCACCACTATCGCACCGCGTTTCACTGCTTCTGGAGCCAATTCCTTAGACACGCTTCCTCCAGCACTGAATAAAGCGATATCGATGCCTTCAAAGCTTTCAGGTTTTGCTTCCTGCACTTCGATTTCTTCGCCCTTAAACGTAAGTTTGATGCCTGCGGAACGAGCCGATGATAAAAAGATGATTTTCTTAATCGGTAAGTCCCTTTGTTCGAGTGTTGAAATCATTTGTTGTCCTACTGCTCCAGTTGCTCCCACAACTGCAATACGCAATCCCTGTGTCTCAGTCATTTATACATACTCCTTTTCTATCTCTTAAATTAGTTATTTGTTGGATTTATTACTTCTTGTTCAGAATATCATTTATTTTATCACATTAACATTCCAAAGGGTCGGACTTTAACAAAATATTCTGGTAGTGGAGTGGTTTTTTATAACTTCAACCTACAAATTTATGCATATATGTCAGTCGTTGAAAGCTAGATCCGTGGCAAAAACTTGTTCAGGCTAAATCATCCTTGAACCTTTCGACGATGACAGGCTGAATCTGTTCCCTCTCCAGTGCCGATATGATCGTATCCCTTATCATGCTCATCCTTGCAACCATGGAACTTGGTTTGCCTGTGGGATTATCCTGGCCATATGGAACAAAATAAATATCTTTTGCTGCCATCAGTCTCATTAGATTGACACCATTTAACCCAAGTGCATCATTTGTTGATATCGCGACCACGACAGGACGGTGATTCCTCATCGTCGCTTTTGCAGCCATAAGTACAGGCGAATCGGTAAGAGCATTTGCCATTTTACTCATTGAGTTACCCGTTAAAGGAGCGATCACCATACAATCGAGTGGCAATTTAGGTCCTAAAGGCTCCGCTTTGACGATTGTATCAACGACGTGATTCCCCGTCAATTTTTCTATTCTTTCGACCCAGTCTTCACCCTTTCCAAAACGGGTTTCCGTGTTTTGAACAGTCGATGTTACGATTGGGATGACTTCCGCTCCTTCATTTACAAGTTTTTCTATTTCCGGAAACACTTCATCATATGTGCAATGTGATCCTGTTAATCCGAAACCAATCCGTTTACCTTTGAGACTCATATCATTTTCCCCTTCCTTTTCAAGAACTCGCCTTGAATCAATAGTCCCAGTGCATTCGCTAATATCTGACCAGCTGTTTTCGGGGCAACTATACCCGGCAGGCTCGGTGCCAACAGCGCCTTAATTCCCCTTTTTTCAGCGTAACGAAAATCCGTCCCCCCCGGTTTTGAAGCAAGGTCGATGATTAATGTATGAACGGGCATATTAGCGATGACTTTTGCGGTAATTATCGGAAAAGGGATCGTATTGATACATATATCAACATTTTTCATTTCTGCAGCAAGATCATTTAAATGAAAAGGGGCTAATGCCATTTCACTGATCCTCGCTATATCTTCGCTTTTTCTTGCCCCCACCTTTACTTTTGCTCCAAGTGCCTGGAATGACCGGGCTACACTCATACCGACCCTTCCCAGTCCTAGAACGGCTACATTCGATCCATGGATAGTAAAATCCGTATGTTGAATGGCCATCATGATCGCACCCTCAACAGTGGGAATCGAATTATAAATAGCGACATCATCACGTTCGAACAATAGAACAAGCTTTCGATCCACTTTCTTGAATATCTCATCGAGGTAATCGTTACTGATTCCTGCATAAAAAGTACAATGTTCCGGGGTATTTTTTATCATTTCTTCAGTCAAAACAACCTCTTCACTGGAAAAGATCGTTTCTACTTTCCCATCTGAATCCGTACCCCGGACAGGTAAAATAACTGAATCTAATTCCTTGAAGTTTATATCTTCCATTTTTTCCTTAACCGCTCCGGTAAAAGCATGGTCGAGCTGTTCAAAACCTACCAATAATAGCTTTGCATCAAGCTCTGTCAGTTTACGGACAACTTCAAGCTGACGCGCATCTCCACCAATTACAGCGATTTGCATGCCTGTAAGCATTAAAACCGTCACCTTCTTTATATAAAAGATCCTAAACATTCCTTGCCTCGTGATACAATTCCTTCAGGAAGCAATTCGGTTTTTGCTACATTCTCTAGTTACCCTGCCATCTTATGTTTTTACTTAAAAAACGGTGATAAGAAAAGAAAAAACGCCATAGCTATTGCCAGCTAAGGCGTTTTCGAGAGTGTATTTCGAGAAGTTCCAAGGAGTATGAAGCGAGCGTCATTATCCGTCCATATGCTCTCCGTCTTTAAGTGAAAGTCCTTCCTGAAAATCAATGATGACCATATCCGCACCGATTTTTTTTATATGTTCCCATGGCACTCTTATTTCACTGCCATTCCTTAAAAGGCCGAACCATTTGACAGATGGAATGATCAACGAGGTAATTTGTCCAGTTTCATCTATTTCCAAATCCGTCTGACCAAGGATTCCTAATCTTTCCGCCCTATTCACATCGACTATTTCCTTACCGCTCAGTTCGCTCAACCTCAATTTTGGTTCCCCCTTTTTCGTCACCTATTCAATCTATATCCGAAAAAGGTGAACTTAGAAGGCATTTAACCAAATATTGTCCATAACTCTGGACCCTCCCGCACTCAAAGAAAAAAAGCCTGACCTCCCAATAAAGGAAGGTTCAGACTTGTTCGTTATTATTTGTCCCAATTTTCCAGCGGGCTCACTAATGACAAGGAATGTTCCGTAAAGATCTGATTTGCCAATTCATTGACGGTATCCTCAGTCACTTCGTCAATCTTGATGATGATATCATCAAGGGAACGGTGCTCACCCAACATAAGCTCATTTTTTCCATTCCGGCTCATGCGGCTATTCGTGCTTTCAAGGCTGAGCATCAAGCTTCCTTTAAGTTGCTCTTTGCTATTCCGTAATTCCTTTTCCGTAATGCCATCCCTTTTTAAAGTATCCAATGTTTCCTGAATGGTTTCATACAGGCTGTCAAGCTGATTTGTGCCTGTCCCCCCATATACTGTCACCATACCGCTATCTTGATAGCTGGAATGATAAGAGTAAACGGAATAGGCAAGGCCGCGTTGCTCCCTGACGTCCTGGAATAGACGGCTGCTCATGCTTCCCCCAAGGATATTATTCAAGGTAATCAGGCTGTATGTTTTATCATTGCCGATTTCCAATCCGTTGTAACCAAGGCATAAGTGGGCTTGTTCCGTATCTTTTTTACGGGTGATCCTATTTTCGTGGAAGGAAGGTTTGACCAATTCAAGACGTTCTTCCCCTCCTTGATACGAGCCAAAGTAGCTTTCGACTTCATTGATCAATTTTTCATCCACATTCCCAGCAATGGACACGACTACCTTATCGGGTGTATACATGTCATGGACGTATTTTTTTAATGTATCACTATTGAAGGTTTCAAGCGTATTTTCCGTCCCTAGTATTGGATAACCAAGGGGGTGATTTTCATATACCGCCTTGCTTAAGAGGTCATGGACAATGTCATCTGGTGTGTCTTCGTACATTTTGATTTCTTCATAGACGACATTTTTTTCTTTTTTCAATTCTTCCCCATCAAATGTTGAATTGAAGAACATATCAGCCAGGATTTCAAGCGCATAGCTTGCATGGTTATCCATTACTTTAGCATAATAGCATGTATATTCTTTTGAAGTGAATGCATTCACCTGTCCACCGATACTATCGAACGATTCGGCAATTTCACGCGCATTTCTCTTAGTTGTCCCTTTAAAGAACATATGCTCCAGAAAATGTGAAACCCCATTCAATTCTGGCGTTTCATTCCTTGAACCTGTTTTGATCCATACTCCAATTGCCGCTGAACGTACAGTTGGAATATTTTCCAATACAATTCTAACTCCATTTTGACACGTGTATTTCTTAATCAACTAACATTCCTCCCAATCATTCTATGCTGCCATCGTTACCAATACATTATGGATTCGATCGCTCTTCATCTACAGCTTCCGAAACGGTAACTACATCTAGATCTTTCTTTTTTATTTCAATTATTAACGTTTCCAATGATTTTGCAGTAGATTCAGTCGGATGCATCAATATAAATGCTCCAGGGTGTACCTTAGAAAGCACTCTTTGTTGAAGGACTTCAGGGCTTGGCTTTTGCCAGTCGATCGTATCCACACTCCACATGGCGGTCTCCATACCGAAAGAATCCGCGATTTTCACCGTTTCATCCCGGTAGCTTCCACTTGGTGGTGCGAACCATTTCATTTTCAAACCTGTCACAGCTTCAATGACTTCATTCGTTTTTCGAATTTCCTCACGTGTAGCTTGTGCGGATATGTTTTTCATATCTGGATGTGAATAAGAATGATTTCCAATTTCGTGCCCGCCATCCTTAATCATCTTGGCCAATTCTGGATTTTTCTTGGTCCAATTACCTTCAAGGAAAAATGTGGCCTTGACATTATTCTTTTTTAACACGGCCAACATATCTTGTAGGTATTCATTCCCCCAGGCCACATTGATTAAAAATGATACCACTGGCTTTTCGGGATGGGCCCGGTATATGGGAGCCGGATCCAGATCCTCCATATGTATCTTTGCAGGGACCTGCTGAAATACCAGCTTATTCTTATCGAACACGCCCTCCTTCTTCATGGCTTTATACGAATCATCAATATTTACCTTCAGGCCGTTATATGCAGGAACGGTTTTCCAAACAGAATCTATTCGTGCATCCTGTGGTGCAATCTCATATTTTTTTGTTGATTCTTTTATTTGTAAAAGAAGCTCGTCTTCTTGCTTCATAGAAGCAACTGAATCATCGGTTAATTGGGTCAAATAAATTTGTGTATATGGATTTTGCACTAATAACCATGATATACCTGCAATGGCACTTATCGCAACTATCTGCTTCCATTTATTATTCATTTTTTACGCCCCCTTCATACCAAAATGTATGAAGAAAACGGACAAGGTAGAACATGACATCCTTTTGACACCATTCTCCCCATGGATATTCCAATACCTTTAAACAAAAAAAAGCATGCAGATTCACAAGGAATCGCATGCCGGATTTATATTTTTCATTACGATTGAGAAGGGTTGGCTGCCTCTTTTTGCTCTTTCAAGACTGCTTTACGGGAAAGGTTAACCCTTCCTTGCTTATCGATCTCAGTGACTTTGACCAATAATTCATCGCCAAGTGAAACGACATCTTCCACTTTTCCGACTCTTTCTTCAGCCAGTTCAGAAATATGTACCAAACCGTCTTTACCATTGAAGATTTCAACGAAGGCACCGAACTTTTCGATACGTTTAACTTTACCTAAGTATAGTTCGCCCACTACGACTTCACGTACGATATCTTCAATGATTTTCTTCGCTTTTTGAATCATTGGTTCATCAGTAGAAGATATGAATACCGTTCCATCTTGTTCGATGTCGATTTTCACGCCAGTTTCTTCAATGATTTTGTTGATATGTTTTCCGCTCGGTCCAATGACATCACGGATCTTATCCGGATTTATGGACATTGTAACGATTTTTGGAGCATATTTGGATAACTGCTCACGCGGTTGATTGATCGTTGACATCATTGATTCCAAAATGTGCATCCGGCCATGTTTGGCTTGAAGTAAAGCTTCTTCAAGAATCTCTCTTGAAAGTCCTTCAATCTTAATATCCATTTGTAGGGCAGTAACACCTTTTGAAGTCCCTGCGACTTTAAAGTCCATGTCTCCCAGATGATCTTCCATACCTTGAATATCCGTTAAGATTGTATAGTGCTCACCTGATTTGACTAGTCCCATGGCAATACCGGCAACTGGAGCTTTCAATGGAACTCCGGCATCCATCATTGCCAAAGTGCTTGCACAGATACTTGCTTGTGATGTTGATCCGTTCGATTCAAGGACTTCAGATACAAGTCTGATTGTATATGGGAAGTCTTTATCGTTAGGAATGACAGGCTCCAATGCTCTTTCACCAAGTGCACCGTGACCGATTTCACGGCGTCCTGCCCCACGGATAGGACCAGTTTCACCTACACTGAAATGCGGGAAATTATAGTGATGCATAAAACGTTTTGACTCTTCGGTCCCAAGTCCGTCCAGAATCTGCACATCACCAAGTGCACCTAATGTACAGATGGATAGCGCTTGGGTTTGTCCGCGTGTGAACAATCCGGAACCATGTGTACGGGGCAGAATGGTGACTTCAGATGATAATGGTCTGATTTCGTCAGGATTACGGCCATCCGGGCGCACTTTTTCTTCCGTGATCAAACGGCGGACTTCGGATTTAACCAATTTATTAAGGATTTCTTTAATTTGCTTTAATTTTTCTTCATCAGTTTCTTCTTCATAATGAACCAACACACGATCTTTTACTGCTTTGATCGCGTCTTCACGAGCATGTTTTTCCTGAACTTGTACAGCTTTGTTCAAGTCAGCTTCACATAGGCCTTTCACTTCTGCTTCCAGTTCCGCATCCACTTGGTATAAAGTGACCTGCATTTTTTCCTTGCCGATTTCAGCAACGATTTTCTCTTGGAATGCAATGATCTTCTTGATTTCATCATGTCCGAACATGATTGCTTCAAGCATCGTTTCCTCTGGTACTTCATTCGCTCCGGCTTCAACCATGTTGATGGCATCTTTAGTGCCGGCAACCGTCAGATTGATGTCACTTTTAGCTAGTTGGTCAACAGTAGGGTTAATAATGAATTCATTATTGATTCTCCCCACTACAACTCCAGCAATCGGACCTTCAAACGGAATATCGGAAACTGAAAGTGCAAGGGAAGAACCTAGCATGGCTGCCATTTCCGTAGAGCAATCTTGATCGACACTCATGACCATGCTGATGATCTGAACATCGTTCCTGAAGCCATCGGCGAAAAGCGGACGGATTGGACGATCGATTAAACGGCTTGCAAGAATTGCCCTTTCACTCGGTCGTCCTTCACGTTTGATGAAGCCTCCCGGAATTTTACCGACTGCATAAAGTCTTTCTTCATAGTTGACTGTCAAAGGGAAGAAGTCAACATTTCTAGGTTCCTTCGAAGCTGTCGCAGTACTTAATACAGCAGTTTCTCCATAACGGACTAAAACTGCCCCGTTCGCTTGTTTGGCTAATTGCCCTATCTCTACCGTTACATTACGGCCGGCCCAGTCAAATGAATACGTATGTTTTTCCTGTCCCATTTATTAAACCCCTCTCTGAATCTTCACTTAGAGGCTTAGTTTACCTAAACCTGTATTGGATTAAATCATTTATATGTGAAAGTAACTGAACTCGAGTTAAAACCAAACTATTCCTATTATGCACGAAAAAAACAAGCATTAACAGTAAAATGAATAAAAATTTCATTCATTTGATTATGTATATCCTGATCATTTATAAATGGAAAAGGACCCGGCTCCTGCCGAGTCCCAAGGACGAAGGCCCAGCCTTAAGTAGAACACGTCCAAATCATTTGATTAACACCAAAAAAGCGGGAAATTTCCCGCCTTCCTGAAAAAATTATCTACGTAGACCTAATTTGTTAATTAGTGTACGGTAACGAGTAACGTCTTTGTTACGTAGGTAAGTTAAAAGATTACGACGTTTACCTACCATTTTTAGAAGACCGCGACGTGAATGGTGGTCTTTTTTGTGTGTGCGTAAGTGATCGTTCAAGTTGTTGATTTCTTCTGTTAATACTGCGATTTGAACTTCTGGAGATCCAGTGTCAGTATCGTGAGTTCTGAATTCTGCGATAAGTTCGTTTTTGCGTACTTGTGTAATTGCCATGTTATTATTCCTCCTAAAATTCTGTAAAATCACCTATTACCGAGCCAGCGTCGGAGTCTCGACTAGCCAAGCAATGGTTATTTTCATACATACAATAGAATACATGTTTTTCATCAAAATTGCAAGTCTTGTCTTTTATGCTTCAAGCTTTGCAAAATAGGCTATTGCATTTTGCTTATCCGTTTCGATCTGAGCGACCAATGCTTCAAGTCCGGAAAATTTCTGCTCACTCCGAAGTCTTGTATGCCATTCAACCGAAACCTGGTCGCCATAAATATCTCCCGAGAACTCCAAGGCATGGACCTCTACAGTGGGATATTTAGGTTTTTCTTCGTGGAACGTAGGTTTGTATCCGACATTGCAAACCCCATTATACCATTTACCGCTTATTTTGATCCTGACTGCATACACGCCTGCAGCAGGGAAGATATAATCGTCACTTACTTCAATATTAGCGGTGGGGAAACCCAACTTCCTGCCCCGCTTTTCACCGTGAACGACATGACCTTTCGTTAAATAGCGTCGTCCAGCCAAATGATAAAAGTCGGAAAAGTTGCCATTACCGAGAGTTTCCCTGATTCTCGTCGAGCTAACCTTTTCATCTTCAAGTGTCTGTTTTGCAACGACTGTCTGCGAAAATCTGCCCTGTGCGTAAACAGGCAAATCTTCCATCGACCCTTGACCATAGCGACCGTATGAATAATCAAAGCCTGCAACTACATGACGGACATTCAGCCCGGCAATGTATTCGTCAACGAACCGTTCCGGCAGTACCGAAGCAAATTCCTTGCTGAAATGGACAATGAATAAATAATCGATCCCCATCGACTCTATGATATCCACCTTATCTTCAAGTGGAGTGATATAGCGGATATTTTCCGTTTTCCTACCCAGTACTGCAGAAGGGTGCGGGTCAAATGTCATGACTGCTGACTTAAGATTCATTTCATCGGCTTTTTGCTTGGCGGCTTGAATGACAATTTGATGGCCTTTATGTATGCCATCAAAAAATCCAAGCGCCATTACAAGCTCGGGAAAATCATCCGTATTAAATTGATGAGGATGCTCTATTGCGATCACTTTCACCTTTCAATCTCCTCTTTCCGGCGGTAAAACGGTCTATAATTCTTGTGCCAATACTTTTACAGGTTTAATTAATCCCTCTTTTGTCGGATGTATTTGATAAATGGCAATGGCCTTATCTGCTGGATCGACCATCACAAATGGCATTCCTTTTTCAACAACAACATCCTTTGTTTGTTCCAATACCGCGCCGTTAAGTACTTTCTTTGCTACTTTATCACTAATCGGAAATTTGGGCAAATGAAATAATCCCCGCTCCAAAGGCAACAGAAATTCATCCGTTTGACCATTTTCCATGAACTCTTCCACTTCAGAAAATGTGAAACAGTCCTCCTGCTTAAAACCTGCTGATTCAATACGCGTCAAGTCTGACATATGAGCAGGAAAACCCAGTTCTTCACCCATCATGACTGCAAGTGTCCGAATATACGTTCCTTTGCTGCAATTTACACGAAAACGAAAAGATATGGTTTCCCCTTTAAATTCAGAACGATCATCGAGAAGGGTAATATCATAGATGGTGACCTCCCTTGTCGGCCTCTCCACATCTATCCCTGCACGGGCATATTCATATAATTTCTTCCCGTTTACCTTTACCGCTGAAAACATCGGCGGCGTCTGTTCAATTTTTCCAGTCAATGATTCAAGCACTTCCAGAATCCGTTTACGCTGAATCACTTGATCAATCTTTTTCTCTTCGACTTTTTCGCCGCTTGCGTCTTCAGTTGTCGTTGAAAAACCAAGGGTCACTTCCCCTTCATAAGCTTTACCGGCTTCTGTCAGATATTCGGCTATCTTTGTTGCCCTGCCAATACAAATAGGTAAAACCCCTGTTACATCAGGATCTAAAGTACCTGTGTGCCCAACCTTTTTTGTCTTTAATATCTTTCTTAATTTAAAAACACAATCATGGGATGTCAATCCCTTGGGTTTCCATAATGGAAGAATACCGTTCACGCTTTCACCTCATCTTTTATAAAACACCTTAAACGATTATGAATACTTTCCCGAAAGGTGTTTTTCCTTTTTTCATATTCGGTTTCAAAAAAAAGAGACCGACTTCAAGAAGTGCAAAGCACTTATTGAGTCGGCCTCCTTTTACTGCTTGCTTATTCCTCGTCTTTTTCAGCCGGTTTATCCTCTGAATTGATTTGGGAAATCAACGACTCGATACGATTACCATAATCGACCGATTCATCAAATTCAAAAAACAGCTCAGGGGTTTTGCGCAGGCGGATTCGCTGCCCAATTTCTGAACGCATGAATCCTTTTGCCTTAGCTAGACCTTGCAGGGTTTTCTCCCTTTGTTCCTGGTCACCCAAAACGGAAATATAAACTGTTGCCTGTTGTAAATCGCCTGTAACCGCGACATCCGTCACTGTAACAAATCCGATTCTTGGATCTTTAATTTTTCGGCCGATAATTTCACTCAGCTCTTTTTTCATTTGTTCGCCAACACGATTTGAACGAAGGCTCATAATATCACCTCGATAGCCTAAAGCCAGTCTATATCTGTTATTGTTCGCTCTAGTTCCGGAAAAGAATCTAGAAATTTAAGGGCATTTTGAAGTTCCCGTTCAGTAGCCTTCCTTGAGGATGTTACGGTTACGATTGAAATCTTTGTCCGCTGCCATAAATCCTGAAAATCGGTCTCTGCTACAGAAATATTGAACTTCTGCTTAAGCCGTGTCATGACACGCTGAAGCACGGCCCTTTTTTCTTTTAAAGAATGGGTGTCATGGATGATGCATTCACATTGGACGGAGCCAACGATCATTTACGTTCGATCTCTTCCATTACATACGCTTCAATTACATCGCCTTCTTTAAGGTCGTTGTAATTTTTAATCGTAATACCGCACTCATAGTTCGTTGCCACTTCTTTAACATCATCTTTAAAACGTTTCAATGCATCAATTTCACCTTCGTAAATGACGACACCTTCACGAATTAAGCGAATTCCGCTATCACGTGTAATTTTTCCTTCTGTAACGTAAGAACCGGCAATCGTGCCTACCTTGGATACTTTGAAAGTCGTACGAACCTCAGCCTGACCGATAATTTTTTCTTCGAATTCAGGGTCAAGCATCCCTTTCATAGCCGACTCGATCTCTTCGATCGCTTTATAGATGATGCGGTGTAGGCGGACATCAACATTTTCTGATTCAGCTGCACGCTTCGCATTCACGTCAGGACGGACGTTAAATCCGATGACGATTGCATTCGAAGCTGTAGCAAGGATGATGTCAGACTCTGTAATAGCACCAACGCCTATGTGAATGATTTTCACTTTAGCGCCTTCCACCTCTATTTTATTCAGGGAAGCGGCTACTGCTTCCGCAGAACCTTGAACATCAGCTTTTAGAATGATGTTCAATTCTTTAATTTCCCCTTCTTTCATTTGTTCGAACAAAGTATCTAGGGTTACACGGGATTTCTCATTACGTTGTGAAGCAAGTTGTCTCTGTGCACGCACTTCCCCAACTTGACGGGCCGTTTTCTCATCTTCAAAGACGATGAAACGATCGCCGGCTTGCGGCACTTCGTTCAATCCAGTGATTTCAACCGGTGTTGAAGGACCTGCATCCTTAACACGGCGTCCAAGATCGTTGACCATCGCACGAACACGTCCGAATGTATTACCGATAACAATCGGATCCCCGATTTTCAACGTTCCGTTTTGAACAAGCAATGTGGCAACCGATCCGCGGCCTTTATCCAGGCGTGCTTCGATAACCGTTCCATTTGCTTTACGAGCTGGATTCGCTTTATACTCCTCCACTTCACTGACAAGAAGAATCATTTCAAGCAAGCTATCGATACCCTCACCGTTCTTAGCTGAAATTGGTACGAAAATTGTGTCTCCGCCCCATGCTTCAGAAACTAAACCATGTTCTGTCAATTCTTGCATGACACGGTCCGGATTGGCAGCTTCTTTATCCATCTTATTGACAGCGACGATAATTGGAACTTCTGCCGCTTTAGCATGGTTGATCGCTTCAATCGTTTGAGGCATAACGCCATCATCCGCAGCGACGACAAGAATGGTGATATCGGTAACTTGTGCACCGCGGGCACGCATTGTTGTAAACGCAGCATGACCTGGTGTATCAAGGAATGTTATTTTCTTATCGTTAACTTTAACTTGATAAGCACCGATATGCTGAGTGATTCCGCCCGCTTCGCCTTCAGTGACTTTTGTATGGCGTATAGAATCAAGCAATGTCGTTTTACCATGGTCAACGTGCCCCATGATCGTCACGACAGCCGGACGTTCAATCAAATCTTCAGAAGCATCCTCAGTGACAAGTGATTCAAGGTCTGTTAGATCGACACGAATCTCTTCTTCGGCCACTACACCGTATTCCGCACAAATCAATTCAATTGCATCTTTATCCAAAGTTTGGTTGATTGTTGCCATAACACCAAGCATAAAGAGCTTTTTAATGATTTCAGAAGGTTCACGGTGAAGTTTTTTTCCAAGTTCCATAACCGTCAAAGACTCATAAAACGTAATTTTCTCTGGAAGTTCTCTTTCTTTACGTTTTGTAACAGGTGCCTGAGGCGCTTGTTGTCTTTGTTTATTATTTTTATTCTTGTTATTGCGACCCTTGTTGAACTGGCCGCCAGTTGGTTTTTTCGTCCCTACAGGTTTAACTGGTGGTTTCTTCTTCAGTTTTTCTTTATTGACAGTGCTCTTTTCATCCGCTTCGGCTTCGTACTTCGCAACCGTAGCGTTAGCTTTTGGCTCTTGGCTTTTATCTTCGTTTTTAGGTTTGATTGAATCGTTTAATTTATTTACAGTTGAATCGTCTAATGCTGTCATATGGTTTGTTACCTCTATATTCATTTCTTTAAGTTTATTTATTACATCCTTGCTTGAAACGTTCTTTTGTTTTGCATATTCATATACACGCAATTTTGTCATACGTTCACCCCCGTAAAATTTAATCGAGCAGCGTTCGGAGTTTTTGTGCAAAACCTTCATCCAGAACTGCGACGGCAACTCTAGCATCCTTACCTATCGCATGGCCGAGCAATGACCTGCTTTCGACTCTTTTTAAAGGAACCTGATAAAATGCGCACTTATCAGATATTTTTTTTTCAGTGTTTTTTGAAGCGTCCGCGGATAAAATAACAACTTTGGCATTACCGCTTCTAATCTCTTTAACCACTAATTCTTCACCCGAAATTAGCTTGCGTGCTCGATTGGCCAAACCTAATAGAGACATCCATTGTTGTTGTTGGGTCATGGTGTTAGTTTTTCTCCTTATTCACTAATTCGAGCAATTGTTCATAAAGGGAAGAATCGATTTGGGTACTAAGGTGATTAGCCAGCACATTTTTCTTTTTGGCCAGCTCGATAACATCCCGATCAAGAGTCAAATAAGCTCCCCTTCCAGATTTCTTACCGGTCGGATCCAGGCTGACTTCCCCTTCTTTAGATCGAACGATGCGAATGAGTTCTTTCTTCGGCTTCATTTCGCCTGTTGCCACACATTTACGCATCGGGATTTTTTTTCGGTTATTCATCTTTTTTCACCTCGAATTACTCGTTATCCTCTTCGAAATCTGTTTCCTCTTCAGTAACATAACTATCTCTGCTCAAAAGGAATTCCTGTTCTTCCACAGGATATATGCCAGCTTCGCGGGCTTCCGTTTCACTCTTGATATCAATTTTCCAGCCTGTAAGCTTGGCAGCTAAACGGGCATTTTGTCCACGCTTACCAATTGCCAGGGAGAGTTGATAATCAGGAACGATTACAGTCGTCGCCTTTTCCTCTTCTTTAACAATGACCTCAAGTACTTTTGAAGGGCTTAAAGCATTCGCAACGAAAATGACCGGGTTCTCCGACCATTTGACGATATCGATCTTTTCACCTTTCAATTCGTTGACGATGGCCTGAACACGCTGGCCTTTTTGGCCTACACAGGAACCGACAGGATCGACTTCTTCGTTATCGGAGTGCACGGAGATTTTTGAACGGTCGCCTGCTTCGCGGGCAACTGACTTGATCTCGACTGTCCCATCGAAAATTTCAGGCACTTCGATTTCGAATAAACGTTTTAAAAGGCCAGGATGTGAACGGGATACAAAAATTTGCGGACCCTTGGAAGTCTTTTCAACTTTAGTGATGAAAACTTTAATGCGGTCATGCGGTTTATATTGTTCATTCGGCATTTGCTCATTCACCGGGAGCAAAGCCTCGATTTTACCTAAGCTCACATAAATGAATCGGGAATCCTGGCGTTGAACGATACCAGTCATGATATCCTCTTCACGATCGATGAATTCGGCATAAATGATGCCCCGTTCCGCTTCACGCACCCTTTGAGTGACGACTTGTTTTGCTGTTTGTGCAGCAATACGGCCGAAATCCTTAGGTGTTACTTCCATTTCGACAACATCCTCTAACTGATAGTTGGGATCAATTGCTCTTGCTTCTTCAACAGAAATTTCCAGACGCGAATCGAACACTTCGTCAACAACGTCTTTTCTGGCAAATACACGCATTGTTCCTTTACCAAGATTCAAGTCGATACGTACATTTTGTGCTTGGTTAAAGTTACGGCGATATGCCGATATAAGGGCAGATTCAATCGCGTCGATCAAAACCTCCCTGGAAATTCCTTTTTCGTTTTCTAAAATATAGAGAGCATCCAATAACTCATTGCCCATGGTGATCCCCCTTACGGATATTTAAATTAATGATTTGCTTGACTTAAGCGAAGGTAATCGCCAATCTTGCTTTGGCTACCTTTTCGAATGGTATGACGATCGTTTTCTTTCTTGTCTTGATTCTGACTTCGAGTGTCACTTCTTCACCATCGAAACTGGTTAAGATTCCTTCGAATTCTTTTTCATCTAAAATGGGCTCGTATGTTTTTATGTAAACATTTTTACCGATAGCATTAAGGAAATCCTTCTCTTTTTTCAGAGGCCTTTCAGCTCCGGGTGATGAAACTTCGAGAAAATAATTTTGTGGAATCGGATCAACCTCATCAAGCTTTTCACTGAGTTTTTCACTCACATTTCCGCAATCATCAATATCTACGCCTGTTTCTTTATCAATGTACACTCGAAGGAACCAGCTTTTACCTTCCTTCACATACTCCACTTCGACTAATTCAAGCTGCAATTCTTCTAGAATTGGTAATGCTAATTCCTCTACGACTTCCGTTACCTTTTTACTCATTTGTTTCCTCCATACGTGCGTTGTATGCGCTTGGTTTCGGATTCAAAATAAATGGTCATTACAACACGAAAGAGTGGGTTTCCCCACTCTTGCCATTGGTTCCTCTTAGTATTTCCAATAAAAATATACCATAATCAAGATATTTATGCAAATATCATGTCTGTTTCTTCCTTTTTGAAATCCGTTTCCTCTTTAAAATAAAGATAACTGATTTTGTTCAGGCAATGACTCCAGACAGCCTTGTTTATCAAGGTATTCAAGGATGGTCTTCGAAACCTTACCCCGCTGTTGAAGGTCTTCTTTGGAGAGGAATTCACCATTTCCCCTCGCGTTGACGATATTGATCGCCGCATTCGTTCCAAGACCTGGAATCGAATTGAAAGGCGGAATCAAAGTATTTCCTTCAATTAGGAATTGATCTGCACTGGATTTGTACAAGTCCACTTTAGCGAATGAATATCCTCGTTCACACATTTCCAAAGCTAGTTCAAGAACCGTCAATGTATTCTTTTCCTTTGTGGATGCATCCAATCCCTTAACCATGATTTCTTCCATTTTTGCTTTGATCGCTTGCGATCCCCGTGTCATGGCGTCGATTTCAAAATCATCGGCACGTACTGTGAAATAGGCCGCATAATATAATAAGGGCAGATGCACTTTAAAATAGGCAATCCGGACAGCCATTAAGACGTAAGCTGCAGCATGGGCTTTCGGGAACATGTATTTAATCTTCTTACATGAATCGATATACCATTCCGGCACCTCATTTTTCCTCATTTCCTCTTCGAATTCCTCCGAGAGCCCTTTCCCTTTACGTACAGATTCCATGATTTTAAACGCCAGGGAAGGATCGAGACCTTGATAGATCAGATAGACCATAATATCATCCCGGCAGCCAATAACCTCACTTAGTGTACAGATCCGGTTGTGGATCAGTTCCTGTGCATTGCTCAGCCATACATCCGTACCGTGGGAAAGGCCTGAAATCTGAACAAGCTCGGAAAAAGTAGTAGGTTTCGTATCTTCAAGCATCTGCCGGACAAAACGCGTACCAAATTCCGGGATGCCTAGCGTACCCGTTTTACACATGATCTGTTCTTCGGTAACCCCTAAAGATTCAGTACTGCTGAATATTTTCATTACTTCCGGATCATCGGTAGGAACGGTCTTTGGATCGATGCCACTTAAATCTTGAAGCATCCGGATTACAGTCGGATCATCGTGTCCAAGTATATCAAGTTTCAAAATATTATCGTGAATGGAATGGAAATCAAAGTGAGTTGTTTTCCACTCTGAATTCCGGTCATCCGCAGGGAACTGAATTGGTGTGAAATCATAGATATCCATATAATCCGGAACGACGATGATTCCGCCCGGGTGCTGTCCAGTCGTCCTTTTCACACCAGTACAACCGGCAACAAGGCGATCGGTCTCGGCTCCGCGCATATGGATGTTATTATCAGAGGAATACCCTTTTACATATCCATAAGCCGTTTTTTCAGCAACCGTACCAATCGTTCCGGCACGATATACATATTCTTCACCGAATAAGACCTTCGTATAGTTATGGGCCTTCGGCTGATATTCACCGGAGAAGTTCAAGTCGATATCCGGAACCTTATCCCCTTTAAATCCAAGGAAAGTTTCAAACGGGATATCATGCCCGTCTTTAGTATAAGCGATACCACAATCGGGACAGTCTTTATCGGGCAGGTCAAACCCGGAACCTACAGAACCGTCATTGAAGAATTCGGATTTCTTGCACTCAGGACATACATAATGCGGCGGAAGAGGGTTCACCTCTGTAATTTCAGTCATGGTGGCAACGAAAGATGATCCAACCGATCCCCTTGAGCCAACTAGATAACCATCATTCAATGATTTTTTAACAAGCTTGTGGGAAATTAAATAAATAACGGCAAAACCGTGGCCGATGATGCTTTTCAATTCTTTCTCAAGACGGGCTTCCACGATTTCCGGCAGGTTTTCTCCATAAATCTTCCTTGCCATGCCATAACTCATTTCACGCATCTCTTCATCTGCACCTTCAATTTTAGGTGTGTATAATTCATCCTTGATTGGCTTGATTTCTTCAATCATATCAGCGATTTTATTCGTGTTGGTTACCACGACCTCTTTGGCTTTCTCGGAGCCGAGGAAGGAGAATTCCCGCAGCATTTCATCTGTTGTCCGAAAATGTACGTCAGGAAGCTTATGACGATTCAGCGGGTTTGCGCCGCCTTGTGAATTCACAAGGATTTTACGGTAAATTTTATCATTCGGATCCAAGTAATGCACATTTCCCGTGGCTACGACTGGCTTGTCCAGCTTTTCACCAAGCTTGACGATATTGGAGATGATCGTTTCTAATGATTTATCATCCCGTACATATTCAAGCTCAATCAAATGCTGATACACTTCCTTCGGATGGATTTCAAGATAATCGTAGAATTCGGCGATATCGACGACTTCCTCAAAACCCTTCTGCATCATCCCTTCAAAAACTTCCCCTTTATCACATCCCGATCCGACCAGGATTCCTTCACGATACTTTTTAAGTTGTGAGCGCGGTAATCGAGGCACACGATAGAAATAATCGATGTGTGATATTGAAATTAATTTAAAAAGGTTTTTTAAGCCAGCCTGTGTTTGCGCGATCAACGTACAATGGGACGGCCGGGAACGCTGGTAAGCATTTCCTTTACCCATATTGTCATTAAGTTGATCATGATGGGTAATCTCCTTTTCCATTGCATCCTTCAGCATCTTCAGCATAAGGTAACCTGTTGCTTCGGCGTCATAAATGGCCCTATGATGCTGGGTCAAATCAATATCGAACTTTTTACATAATGTATTTAACCGGTGATTTTTAAACTCCGGATATAAGAAACGGGCAAGTTCCAATGTATCAAGCACTGGATTGGAAGCTTTAGGATAACCCAAGTTTTTATAACCTATATTCAAAAACCCCATATCGAAGGCCGCGTTGTGGGCAACCAGAATCGCATCGCCCGCCCAGTCCTTGAACTTTTCCAGCACTTCCGAGACTTCTGGAGCATTTTCTACAAGGTCATCAGTGATTCCAGTCAATTCTATCGTCGTATTGGATAGTGGGTGATGCGGATTAGCAAATGACTCGAATCGATCAATGATGTCACCGTCACGGATTTTCACTGCAGCAAATTCAATGATCGTATCATAAACGGCTGACAGACCCGTCGTCTCTACGTCAAACACAACATAGGTGGCATCTGCCAAAGCGATATGGGCCTCATTATAAACGATGGGTACACCATCATTTACAAGATTCACTTCGACGCCATAAAGGATTTTGATACCATTCTTTTTCCCGGCACTATAAGCTTCAGGGAATGATTGTGCTCCCGCATGATCTGTAATGGCAACAGCCTTATGCCCCCACTTTGCAGCCTGGGCAACAAGCGCTGAAGTAGGTGTCACTGCATCCATCGAGCTCATTGGGGTATGCATATGCAGTTCTACACGCTTTTCTCCTTCTGGGGCCTTATCCTGCCGTCCTTGTTTAGAGATTTCATTTATATCATTTGCGATCATTACAAGGTCACGTACGAATGTATCATTTTGGATGCTTCCTTGGGCACGTACCCACATCCCTTTTTTCACTCGGGCAAGTATGGCAGCATCTTCTTTATCACGCGAAAACATTTTGACCAATATCGAGCTCGTATAATCCGTGACTTTAAATGTCAGCAGGCTTCGTCCGCTTCGCAACTCACGCACTTCTGCATCAAATACGAATCCTTCGATAGCAATCCTGCGCTCTTCATCGATAATTTGTTCGATTCTGCGGAAATCCGCATCTTCTTTAATCGTATAGCCAATTTTAACCGGTCCTTCGTAGACGCCATCGTCGCCGCCTTTTTCCGATTCTTTCTTCTGCATTTCCACTAGCGCAGCAAGTCCTTTTTCCGCGTCTTCCTTTTGTTTCTCTTCCAAAAACTTTTGGTAATCAGGATTCGACACCGTTTCCTTCACTTCCGCTTCAAGTGTCAACGGAGGAAAACCGAATGTTTGGTAGATATTCGAAATGATGCCGGAGTATTTTCGTTTCAGCTGACCAGCTTCCGTATCATTTCGGGCGCTTACGATAAGCTTATATCCATTTACCGTTGGCACTTGTTCATTCAGGAGCGATAACAGTGCTGGAGACATGCCTTCAAGCTCGCCAATGCAGTTTTTCCAATACTCTTTTACCAATTGTTCGGTCACTTGCGGATTGGCCACATTCAAGATGAATGTGACCTTTGCAATATGGGAAAACGTACTTGCTAGATGAGTAGCAAGTCTTGTATGAACACTGCAAGGAATCAATGCAGGTATATTAAAGGCAAAATGCCATGTTTTGGACTCCCTCTCGATTGAGAGTTTATCAATTTCGGCACCTATGAAATAATTTACAAAGGCATCCTCGGTCAAGTCCATTTGCTGGAGCAAGAGTTGAAATCTCTCTCTACCGCTATTTGGATTTTGATCCATTCCCTCTCTCCCCTATCTACTATCTCTTTAGATATTATTCACTATCATTTTCTTTTTGATATCAGAGGCTATTATAACATATCATGAATGTTTCACTAGTATCCAAATCCATGAAAAGGAAAGGCATCATCCTATTGAATGATGCCTAGTTCCCCCATTTTTAAATTATCCCAGTATTTCGTGAAGCTTTTGAGTTAGTTCAGCTCTTTCAAGTTCAAGAACCTCACCCGTTTTGCGGATTTTCACTTCGACAATTCCGTCGGATGCCTTTTTACCAACAGTCACCCTGACAGGAAGACCGATCAAGTCGGAGTCTGCGAATTTTACGCCCGCACGTTCTTGACGATCATCCATTAGAACTTCCATGCCTTGTCCCTTTAAATCTTTATATAATTCTTCTGCCAGGGCAGCCTGAGCCTCATCCTTCATATTGATTGGAATCAAATGGACTTGATATGGCGCTAAATTCTTTGGCCAGACCAATCCTTTTTCATCGTTGAATTGTTCAGCGACAGCTGCAAGTGTACGGGAAACCCCAATACCATAACATCCCATGATCATTGGCTGCGACCGCCCATTCTCATCCAGGAATGTCGCATTCATAGCTTCGGAATATTTTGTTCCCAGCTTGAATACGTGGCCTACCTCAATCCCTTTGGCAAATTTAATTTTTCCGTTTCCGTCGGGTGATGGATCACCCTCTTGGATGAAACGAAGATCTATATAATTGGCCACGTTAAAATCACGAGCGGGATTGACGTTCACATAATGGTGGTCTTCCTCATTTGCACCACAAACTCCATTAACCATGGCTTCGACGGCAAGATCCGCAATCACTTCCACATCAGAAGTGACATTTATTGGTCCAAGAGATCCAATTGCACATCCCAAGACTTCCTTCGTCTCATTTGCATCGACCAAATCAACGATTGAAGCGTTATAGAAGTTCTTCAGCTTGATATCATTGACTTCATGATCTCCTCGTACCAAAACTAGCACATACTTTTCATCCACTTTAAACAATAATGATTTTATTAGTTTCGCTGCATCGGTATTCAGGAATGCAGCAACTTCTTCTATCGATTTTTGACCCGGTGTATGAATTTTTTCAAGTGCAATTTGTTCTTCGCCGCTTTTTTCATATTTTACATTCACAGGTGCCATTTCAATATTGGCTGCATAATCGGAAGTATCCGAATAAGCGATGGTATCCTCCCCTATTTCAGACAGGACCATGAATTCATGTGTATCCTTACCACCCATTGCCCCAGAATCGGCAATGACCGCACGGAAGTTCAACCCACAACGGCTAAATATATTCGAATATGCCGCAAATAAATTTTTATATACAGCATCCAGGCTTTCTTGATTAGCATGGAAAGAATAAGCATCCTTCATGATGAACTCACGTCCACGCAGCAATCCGAAACGCGGTCTTTTTTCATCACGGAATTTGGTTTGGATTTGGTAAACCGTCAATGGAAGACGCTTATAGGATTTCACCTCATCGCGAACTAAACTGGTTATCACTTCTTCATGTGTGGCACCAAGCGCAAATTCACGGTTGTTGCGATCCTTAAGCCGCATCAGCTCTGGACCATAAGTATACCAGCGTCCAGATTCCTGCCAGAATTCGGCTTGTTGTAAAGCCGGCATCAACAGTTCCACTGCACCAGCATTTTCCAGTTCTTCCCGAACGATCGCCTCAACCTTTTGAAGCACCTTTTTTCCAAGCGGCATAAAACTATAAACCCCGCTGGAATTTTGTCTCATAAATCCTGCACGCAATAGCAGCTGATGACTTTTGATTTCAGCATCTGCAGGCACTTCCCTCAATGTAGGGATCAACGTCATACTTTGTTTCATATTTGCACCTCTTCAATATTTCCTTTAAATTACTTGCAGCTTCGGTAAATTTTGATACCGCAACATTTTAATACGGTCATTTCATACAAAAAAGACTTTCCGGTCATTCAGAAAAGCTAATTTAATATACTCATTCTCGATTATACTTACGATTTCCCTAGAAAACAAACAATTTCCCCAAAACGATTAAAAAACTAGGCAATCCCTTCAGATAAGAAAACGGCCAACAGATAATTCTGCTGGCCAGTTTTTGCATTATCCAAACATGTCTTACAGGAAGAATCGCTGGATGTCATTCCAGGTAACGACGATCATCAATAACATCAGCAAAGCAAAGCCGATGAAGTGGACCATCCCTTCTTTTTGACGGTCAATTGGTTTCCCTCTTAAGAATTCGACCACAAAGAATAACAGTCTTCCTCCATCCAATGCCGGCAGTGGAAGCAGGTTCATGATTCCCAGATTAATGCTGAGCAGCCCTGCCCATTTCATTAACGTGAATAAACCTTGTTTCGCCACTTCCTCAGTTGATTTATATATGCCTACAGGACCAGATAAACTGTCGATCGTAAATCCGCCCGTTACAAGATCACCAAGGATGATGAAGATTTGTTTTGTCCAAAAATACGTTTCTGTAAAACCATATTGTATAGCTTTAATCGGTGCTTTTTCAACTGGAGGGTAAACACCGATAATCCCGATTTTCTTCCCTTCCCTTTCCACTTCTTGTGGAACAACCGGTACTTCTAATGTTTTCCCGTCCCTGTCAACGACGAACTCGATCTCTTGCCCAGGGTTCTTCTGAATGCTTTCCTGAACATCTCCCCAAGTGGAGACTTCCGTCCCTTCTATGGATTGAATGACATCTCCCGATTTTAAACCGGCATTTACAGCCGAACCATCCGGAGTCAACTCACCAAGTTTCGCTTCATCCACCACGACACCTTGAAACAGGCCGATCAGCACAAAAATGACAAAAGCCAAAACGAAATTCATTGCCGGACCAGCTACAATCGTCAGAAAACGATGCCCAAGCGATTTTGAGGCAAATTGCCGGTCAAAAGGAGCAATCTGGTTCTCTACACCATTTTCAACGATCACAGCTTCTTTATTGATGGTAAACGTTTTTAGTGTATCTTCCTCGCCCTCTTCATAACCAGTAAGGATCAGTTTATGGTCAAGGTCGATCACTTCAACTTCCACAAGACGAATATCAGGATATTTATCTTTATTGTTCAAAATGATCTTTGTAACATTCTCATCATTATCGAACATTAACCCCACCCGATAGCCGGGTTTCAATTCTATATTTTCTGCATCTTCACCGGCCATACGCACGTAACCGCCAAGAGGAAGCAATCGGATGGTATAAACGGTTTCCTTCTTTTTATATGTGAATACTTTTGGCCCGAAACCGATTGCGAACTCACGGCATAAGATTCCTGCTCGCTTTGCAAACACTAAGTGCCCAAGCTCATGGAAAAATACTAGAGCTCCAAAAATGATGATGAACGCTATAATCGTTTCTAAAGTCTGCATGTTCCGGTCACCTATCTTTCACTAAAGATTCTATATACTGCCTTGTCATATTATCGACTTCCTGAATCGTTTCTAAATCTGGAAGGGCTATGACGGAATGCTGATTCAGCGCTTTTTCAATCAATGTCTCAATTTCAAGGAAGGTTACCTTTCCAGATAAGAATGCAGAGACTGCGGCTTCATTGGCGGCATTTAACACAGTAGTCATCGTTCCGCCCATTTTACCTGCTTTATAAGCGAATTGCAAACAAGGATATCTGGTGAAATCCATATCCCTAAAATGCAGTTTGCCTGCTTCAGCAAGGTTCAATCGTTTGCGACCTGCCAGCGGAATACGGTCTGGATAAGTAAGTGCATATTGTATCGGTACCCGCATATCCGGTGTCCCCAGTTGTGCTATCACGCTGGAGTCATGAAACTCAACCATGGAATGGATGATGCTCTCCTTATGTAGCAATACATCAATTTTATCGTAGGGAAGATCGAATAGCCAATGGGCCTCAATCACTTCCAAACCTTTATTCATCATTGATGCTGAATCGATCGTGATTTTAGCTCCCATTGACCAGTTCGGATGGTTCAGTGCCTCTTCCACCGTTACATCCTTCAATTCTTCCCTGGTCCGATCTCGAAAACTGCCTCCTGAAGCAGTAATGACAAGACGTTCTATATTTTTTTCCTTTTCACCTTGCAGTGCCTGAAAAATAGCGGAATGCTCACTGTCAACCGGCAGCAATCTGACCCCCGCTTTTTTTGCTTCACTTATGACCAAATGACCTGCCGTCACCAACGTCTCCTTGTTGGCGATTGCAATATCCTTTTTAGCCTTTATTGCTTGAAGTGTCGGATAAAGACCCACGCTTCCGATGACGGCATTGACCAATATCGTCGCCTGACCATAAACAGCAACAGCAGTCAATCCCTCATCCCCATACATGAACTCGATATCTTTGCGGTTGGAGAATTCACATTTCAAAACATGATAATCTTCTTCCGTCTGGACTGAAACCAGTTTCGGTTCAAACTCTTGTATATAAGTCCTGACCAATTCTATATTCTTTCCAGCAGAAAGCGCCACGATCTTGAATTGATCTGGATGGGACCTAACTACATCCGCTGTTTGTTGACCAATCGATCCTGTCGCGCCCAAAAGGCTGATATTTTTCAAATTGTTCATCTCCTAATTCATATAACGCTTGCCTATATTTATATTATAAAACATGCAATAAATGCAAAATCGGTAAAATGAAGATCACACTATCTAGCCTGTCCAAAATTCCACCATGTCCCGGGAGAAGCTTCCCTGAATCCTTTACGCCATAATGACGTTTATACGCCGATTGGACGAGATCACCCAATTGGCCGAATACCCCAATGATTAATGAAATCAATAATAATTGTAATAACGTGTAATCAAGGCTGGAGAAGGCGTAAAATAGAACACCCACCACCATCGCGGATATTAACCCGCCGATAAATCCTTCCACCGTCTTGTTTGGACTTATTTCCGGCCACAGCTTTCTTTTACCAAGCGATTTACCAATGAAGTAGGCTCCGGAATCAGTTGCCCAGATCGTAAATAGGGTAAGCAGGATATAAATCAGCCCCAACCCCAAAGAGTCACGTGTTTCAAATAGGAAGTAGAAACCTATGCCCAAGTATAGGATTGAAATCACTAGAAAGCCTGCGTCATCAAAGGTAAAACGGTTTTTTGAAACGACTGTATAAAGTAACAGCAGCAAAACCCCGATTAAGAATACTTGAACTTTATCATAATTAATTTCTGCCAAAAAAGCGGTATGCTCATTAGGCAATAAAAGCACCCACAATAATATGTGAGAAAGAATTGCTTCAAAAGAAAGTACACGTAACTTTTTCATTTTCATCAGTTCATATAAACCAATTGAACCTAACAGATAAACCGTCAGTAAAAAGGGAGTGCCCCCTAAAATGACTAGTGGAATGAAGATAGCGGCAACTACGACCGCCGTAATAATTCGTTGTTTCATTATTCCATTTTCCTCGCCTTCTACATTAAACGCCACCGAATCTTCGTGAACGCTTTTGATACTCCTCAACTGCCTGCAATAAATGCTCTTCACTAAAATCCGGCCACAGCACTTCAGTAAACCACAGCTCCGTATAAGCAGACTGCCAAAGCATGAAATTACTTAAACGGATTTCACCGCTTGTACGGATCAGTAAATCAGGATCCGACAAATGTTTGGTCATCAGGTAACTGGATACCATTTCCTCCGTTACATTTTCCTTTATTATACCATTCTTAGCATCTTGAATGATGCTATTCACTGCAGATACAATCTCCCCACGGCTTCCATAGTTCAGGGCAAAATTCAGAATCATCCCATCATTTTCTTTCGTGTCTTCCATTGCCCGTTTAACGGCACTTTGAGTATGTGACGGAATGAGTGACAAGTCCCCAATCGTTTCAACTCTAACATTTTCGGAAATGAGCTCGGGTAAAAAAGTCCCAAGAAATTCCTGGGGCAGCTTCATCAAAAAGTCGACTTCACTTTTCGGACGTTTCCAATTTTCAGTGGAAAACGCATAGACCGTCAAAGTTTTGACCCCTAATTTATTGGCAACTTTCGTAATTCTACGAACGGTTTTCATTCCTTCATGATGACCCGCCACACGTGGCAATGCACGCTTTTTGGCCCAACGGCCGTTCCCATCCATAATGATGGCGATATGCTGAGGAACATCAAACTGTTTAATATGCTGAATCCTATTTGTTACATCGGAAGAAGCATCTTTTTTAACGAAACGCTTCCAAAGTGAATACATATGTTAGTCCCCCATCAGGTTGTACTTATCTCTCTACAAAGGCAAAGTTTTTCGTGCACTATGTATATCAAGCTTTCTGCCGCTTAAAAAGAATCTATATTATAATATCAAAAAAAAACTGGTTCTCATATTATTATTATGAAAATTATTTCTTCATTAGAAGCTTGAAAGGGAGAAATCATTCCTTATTTTTTTCTAAAACCGATTATGACTGCCATGAAAAATGCAAAAAAAGGACCACCTCCAACGTTTGCATGCAACATACTAACTCAAGGAGTAATCATTATCGGAGAAACCTTATTATAACAGTTTTCTCCTTTAAGCACACCTATATGTTAGCACCAAGACATGACCCAGTATGGATTCGGCCCTCTTTATTTAATCAATACTTCAATGGAAATTATACTTCCAAAATTTCTTTTTCTTTATCTTTTGTAATTTCATCGATTCTCGTGATATTGCCATCTGTCATCTTTTGGATGTCATCAGCATAGCCACGTAAATCATCTTCAGTGATTTCACCACTTTTTTCAAGCTTTTTCAAATCATCATTAGCATCGCGACGCACATTACGGACAGCTATTTTCGCCTCTTCCGCTTCTTTTTTCACAACTTTCACAAGCTCTTTTCTGCGCTCTTCAGTTAACGCCGGGATGGCTATCCTGATGACCGATCCATCATTAGAAGGATTTAAGCCTAAGTCTGATTTCAAAATCGCCTTTTCGATTTCACCCAATACCGTTTTATCATATGGTTGAATGACTAATAGTCTAGCTTCCGGGACAGAAATACCAGCCACCTGATTAACTGGTGTCGGCGAACCATAATAATCAATCGAGATTCTATCAAGCAATGAGGCATTTGCCCTTCCGGCACGGATGCTTGCTAATTCACGTGTGTACGCTCCAATGGCTTTTTCCATTTTCGTTTTCGCATTCGAAATAACTTGTTTCGGCATCTTTTATTTCCCCCTTACAATAGTTCCAAGCGTTTCGCCTAAAACGGCCCGTTTAATATTACCTTTTTCCATGATCGAGAAGACGATCAATGGAATATCGTTGTCCATGCATAGTGAGGACGCAGTTGAATCCATTACTTCTAACCCTTCTTTAATCACATCAAGATAGGAAAGTTTATCATACTTCACTGCATTTTTGTCTTTAACCGGATCTGCATTGTATACGCCATCCACATTATTCTTCGCCATCAAGATGACATCAGCTTCAATTTCTGCAGCACGCAGGGCGGCAGTGGTATCCGTTGAGAAGTATGGATTACCTGTACCAGCTGCAAAAATCACCACTCTCTTTTTCTCTAGATGCCTGATTGCACGGCGTCTAATGTATGGTTCTGCGACTTGTCTCATCTCAATGGAAGTTTGCACGCGCGTTTCAATTCCAAGCTGATCAAGGCTGTCTTGTAATGCCAATGAGTTCATGACTGTAGCCAACATCCCCATATAATCGGCATTAGCACGATCCATGCCCATTTCACTGCCTATTTTCCCGCGCCAGATGTTTCCGCCACCGACAACAACAGCCACTTCCACATCAAGCTCAGCCACTTCCTTGACTTGTTCAGCAATGGATTTAATCACTGCAGGGTTAATTCCAAATCCTTCTTCACCGGCTAATGCTTCACCACTTAGTTTTAGAACGACACGTTTATATTTAGCGTTACTCATGAGAACCTCCAACTATGTAATCTTTTCATTCGTTCATCATGCTTTCTTGCAATACTGCCAAAAATTCATGACATTTCAAAAAATAGGGAACACAAGAGTGTTCCCCATTATTAATTATCTGACAATTAGTCTTTTTTAACTTGGTTCATTACTTCTTCAGCGAAGTTTTCTTGACGTTTTTCAAGACCTTCCCCTACTTCATAACGAACGAATGATTGGATTTTTCCACCTTTTGATTCAACGAATTGTCCCACTTTTTGATCAGGGTTCTTAACGAAAGCTTGTTCGTTAACACAGATTTCTTCGTAGAATTTATTGATACGTCCTTCAACCATTTTCGCAACGATTTTTTCAGGTTTTCCTTCATTAAGAGCTTGCTGCGTAAGAACTTCGCGTTCGCGTTCTAATTCGCTAGCATCCACTTGGTCGCGAGAGATATATTTAGGGTTAATTGCAGCAATATGCATTGAAACGCTTTTAGCTGCCTCTTCGTCAGTTGTACCTTCAAGAACTGATAGTACGCTGATGCGTCCACCCATGTGAAGGTATGCACCAAATGCATCGTTATCTGTTTTAGAAACGACTTGGAAACGGCGAAGAGTTAATTTTTCCCCAATTTTAGCAACAGCAGCATTGATATGATCTGCAACTTTTGCTCCATTTTCCATTGTTTGCTCAAGAGCAGCTTCAACGCTTTCAGGTTTGTTCGCAAGAAGGAACCCAGCCAATTCCTTAACAAGAATTTGGAAGCCTTCGTTTTTAGCAACGAAATCAGTTTCAGAGTTCACTTCAAGAATAACCGCTTGGTTTCCTTCAACAACGATTGAAGTTAAACCTTCAGCAGCGATACGGTCGCCTTTATTAGCAGCTTTTGCAATTCCTTTTTCACGTAGGAAATCGATTGCCTTTTCCATATCGCCTTCAGTTTGTACAAGTGCCTTTTTACAGTCCATCATACCGGCACCAGTTTTTTCACGCAATTCTTTAACTAATTGTGCAGTGATTGCCATAATATATATCCTCCTCAAATTAAATGCAGTTTATTCAATCTTTACCCATTATTGCCAAAAAATACTTGTTATCATCAAAGAAAATAACGAGCTTTGACAATATTTTCGAAAAACATCCACATTTTCAGTCAATATGACGGAACTAAACCAGCAGATGATTTTCATCCCTTAAAAATCGCCCATACCTTTTAAAAATGACATTCAGTACAGTGATTTTATGTATGTTTATTTAGTGCAAAAAAAAGGGATAAAAGGCATTATCCTCTTATCACCTTTTTTCTTACTGAATAAGCAACCTTTTTTACTTATTAAGCAGTAGTTGTTTCAGTTGCTGTTTCTTCGCCTTGTTTAGCTTCTAAGATAGCATCTGCCATTTTACCTGTTAATAATTTAACAGCACGGATTGCATCGTCATTCGCAGGAATAACTACATCGATTTCATCCGGATCACAGTTTGTATCAACGATACCAACAAGTGGAATGTGTAATTTGTGTGCTTCCGCAACAGCAATACGCTCTTTGCGTGGGTCGATAACGAAGATCGCATCTGGAAGAGTCTTCATATCTTTAATACCGCCTAAGAATTTCTCTAAGCGATCCCATTCTTTTTTAAGTTGGATAACTTCTTTTTTAGGAAGGACTTCGAAAGTTCCGTTTTCTTCCATTTTTTCGATATCTTTAAGACGAGCGATACGTTTTTGGATTGTTTCAAAGTTTGTTAAAGTTCCACCTAACCAACGTTGGTTTACATAGTACATACCAGAACGGATAGCTTCTTCTTTAACAGATTCTTGAGCTTGTTTTTTAGTTCCGACGAAAAGAACAGTACCGCCGTTAGCAGCTAGTTCTTTCACGAAGTTATAAGCTTCTTCAACCTTTTTAACTGTTTTTTGAAGGTCGATGATGTAGATGCCGTTACGCTCAGTGAAGATATATTTCTTCATTTTTGGGTTCCAGCGACGTGTTTGGTGTCCGAAATGCACACCAGCTTCAAGCAATTGTTTCATAGAAATGACTGACATTTTAGTTCCTCCTAAATGGTTTTGTTTTTCCTCCGCACCGATCATTTTCATACAGAAACTGTCGTAACAGCACCATCTGCAAGAATCACGGGGCGTGTGTATTAACACCATTTCATAATATATCATAATGACTCTGCACAATCAAGAGATAAGTTTATCTATTCATGCGAAACTTTAGTAATAGCTCTATCTCCGTTTGACCGCGACCTAACTTTTTGGCGATTTCAACCACTGAATGTCCTTGATCCGCTAACATATCCACTTTTTCATTTAATGACCGTTCATTTAACGAAGCCTGCAGCATGTCCGAAAATTCCATGGCAGCCGATGCAAGTTCCAATTTGTCCTCGACTTTTACGGGTAAAGCATTGGCCTCATTTTCTTCAGGCATTATTTTATAAGCGTTAATCGCCTGCTTTTTAGCGGCGGCACGACTTCCCGCTTTATACTCTAGCAGAATGTTTTGTTCTTGTTTTTCTTGTTTTTCTTCCTTAGTTTCTTTGATTGAACCATGTTCTTGTCCTTTTTGTCCATGCTCAGGATTCATCGCCACCGAATTGTTGATTGCCTTTACCAGTGTCTCGTTGTCCTCCTTTATCTCCATTAAATAACCAGACAAAAGTTGTTCCATTTCTCCAATGACGGCTTTTTGGTCTTTTTCCAACTTACTTAAACGATTTTGCCGAAGATATAAAACGATGATGGCAAAAATGGTGAATATGTTCAATATAAACAACAGAAATATAAAAAATGCTGACATGCTGCCTCCTAATTAACCGGAATAGTCAATCCTGTTACCTTTAGCGGATGGGGATCTTTTTTCACTGTTGTTTTTTTCTTGATTACTTTCCTATGCTCTTCTTGACAAAGTACAATTCGAACATTCTGTGATTTCGAAATATTTATTGATGAAAGTATCCCTAAAAATTCTATCAAGTTGATTTATACGGCTTTCTTCGATCAATAGGAATCTCTTATGCCTTCCAGACTCCATAGCCTCTTCAATGAAAATATCTTCATTAAATCTTTTGATCTTGCATCGTATTTCTTAATTTATAAATCGCTTTCGAGTGAATTTGGGATATCCGTGACGTAGATAAACTCATCACTTGTCCGATTTCGGTTAACGTCAGTTCTTCTTTATAAAAAAGCTGTAAAACCAACTGTTCTTTTTCATTTAGGGTTTCAATGACTTTGGCTAATTCCTCATACAGTTCATCCCTTAACACATGCTCCTCAGGTAAATCAGCCTTTTCATCTTTAATATGAAAATTCACGCTTTCTTTATCGTCCTCTTGGGGATTTTCATCCATAGATAGTACATTGGCAAAGAAATTCTCATTTAATGCAGCATATACTTCATCTTCCGGAATATTCAATTCAGCGGCAATTTCATTTGGCGAAAGGTTCCTCATGTATTGCTGCTCCAGCTTCTCTATTGCAGATTCAATTTTCTTGGCTTTATCTCTTGCACTCCGTGGAAGCCAATCCTCTTTTCTTAATCCATCTAAAATGGCACCACGAATTCTAAATGATGCATATGTGTCAAACTTGAGGTCACGCTTCGTATCAAAACGTTCCAGGGCATCGAATAACCCCATCATCCCTAAACTCCTTATATCATCCCGGCTCACATTTTTAGGAAGACTTACTGAAATACGTTGAACATGGTACGATACGAGAGGTATGTATTTCTTTACCAAAATGTCCCCGGCTAGCGGATCTCTGCAATCCACCCAATTTTTCCAACATAACTGCTCCTCTTCGATGGTCAGATGAGACATTGGACATCCTCCTAACATTGTTATACGATTTGTGATCAATACGGCCCTTAAAGCCATATATGCAATAATAATTCGGTTGCAAATACATCTGTCATATTTTGGTTTTTAAAGAGTCAAATCCGATCCTATATGTTTTTAGTCCCTTTTGTAACGGTCCGTATATTTAGCAGACAATCATTTAAATTGAATTCAATCGTTCTTCCGCTATTTCCGCCAACATCTTCGGCAACGATTCTAATCCGCAAGTCAGATAACCCTTTCCGGACAGCTTCCACATTCCGGGGTCCGATTCTCATTAAATCCCCTCCGGAGGCAAATTGAAACATTTGTGCTCCGCCAGCCAGCTTCGCTTTTAGGAATGGCATTCTTGCGCCTTCTTTTACTAATACCTGCACTAATTCGTTTATCGCCGTATCTGCAAATTTGGCAACGTTGATCTGTCCCGATTTAGCGAGTGAAGAGTCTGGAAGCATGATATGGGCCAAACCTGCAATTTCTTTTTTTTCATCATAAATCACAACACCGACACACGATCCCAAACCTGAAGTACGAATCGTATAGGGAGGTTTTATTATATTCATATCAGCTATTCCAACCTTAACAACCTGGACCTTTACCGATTCAGTCATTAGGTGAGACTCCTAAGGCGGAAAAAATGATATCAAAAAATTCGGGATCAGGTAATAAAAAGAAATGACCACTAACCGAGTCAGCAAAAAGCTGGTCCTTTTCAAGTACAGTTTCAATGACGATGGCCGCGTCACTTACTTGAGATAATTCCAATAACCCATAACTGATCGTTGCCCCTGCCATATCGATGCTCAAGGAAGGAACGGATGGATAGATATTCAATCGGGTAAAATCAGAAAGGGCAGAGAGATAGGATCCCGATAAAATATTCCCTAATTCCTGAAGGCAAGAGAGTGCCAATTCAGTATAGGGTGCGGATTCCATCAAAAAGGTTTCATCACCAGTCATCCTACGAATCAAGTATTGGGCTACAGGTAGTGAAAGGATAAAAAACATACTTCCTGAAGCATCACCTTCTATTCTAAGAAAAACGCTGGCCACGACGTGATCGGCCCCGCCAGCCATTTCCATCATTTCATCAAAGGAAACGATTCGGACATTAGGAACATTCATATCAATTTTCCTATTAAGGATGGCAGAAAGTGCAGTTGCTGCGTTTCCTGCACCTATATTACCGATTTCCTTCAAAATATCGAGCTGAAGAGTGTTGATTTTCTCAATGAACGACATATGATTATCCTTCTCTTAACATATTTTCAGTCATTTCAAGACTTAAGGCCTTCTCCAAATTAATCAGGACAAGCAGTCGCTTTTCAATTTTAGCCACTCCGCTAATGTATTCTGAAGCCAAATGTCCCACAACTTCAGGCTGAGGTTCGATACTCTCCACTGGAATATCCAAAACATCATTGGCAGAGTCCACTATTAACCCCACCTCCATATCATCCAGAATGACGATGATAATCCTTGTTGATTCATCGTATTCCACCTCTTCAAAATCAAAACGAACCCGTAAATCAATAATTGGAGTGATTACCCCCCTTAAATTTATGACTCCCTTAACGAATTTTAAAGCCTTTGGAACCCTGGTAATATGCAGTAGCTTTTCAATGCCGCTGACCTTATCCACTGGAATTGCATATTCCTTATCCTTTATTTGAAATACGATTACTTTCATATCCTCCGACATCTATTCCCCTCCTTTAATAAACTAATGATGATTGTGAAGTCTTGACGAAATCTGCATCGACACGGTCGAACCATCTCAATACCTGCACGATTCATCTATCATTCAATGAATCAATGTGTTGCAATCTATGATTAATGCAACTTGACCATCACCAAGTATCGTAGCCCCGGATATGGCAAATGCACTGGTTAAATAATTGCCCAATGATTTCAGAACGATTTCCAGTTGCCCGATAAATGAATCTACAACTAATCCCGCTAATTTATCACCTTTTCTTACAATGACCACAGAGAGGGACTCTTCTTCTTCCTGATTGATAGGAACTTCAAATATATCTTTCAAGAACAGAAGCGGCAGAACCTTACCCCTGAAGTCAATGACTTGTTGATTATGGGCATTCATGATATCTGCTTTTTTTATGATTGCTGTTTCTATGATGGAAGAAAGCGGTATGGCATATTTTTCGTTTTGGATGGCAACCAGCATGACAGAAATTATGGACAATGTAAGCGGAAGCTGAATAAGGAAGATGGATCCTTCATTTTCTTTGGAATCGATCGTCACAGATCCACCAAGGGACTCAATGGTATTTTTAACTACATCCAGCCCCACACCGCGTCCCGATACATCTGAAATGATTTCCGCTGTCGAGAAACCAGACGCGAATATCAATTCATAGATTTGCTTATCCGTTAGGGTGGCGGCAGTTTCCTTAGTTAATATCCCATTGGATAGCGCCTTGTTCAAGACTCGATCTTTATTGATTCCTGCGCCGTCATCCTCGATTTCAATGAAAACATGATTACCGCTGTGATATGCTTTTAACAGGATTTTCCCTTCTTCATTCTTCCCTTTCGCCCAACGTTCTTCAGGTGTTTCAATTCCATGATCCATGGCGTTCCTTATCAAATGTACGAGAGGATCACCGATTTCATCAATGACTGTACGATCAAGTTCCGTTTCGGCACCGTTAATTTCCAAATTGACTTTCTTGTTTAAGTCCCTTGCCAATTGACGTACCATTTTAGGAAAACGATTGAATACAGTTTCCACGGGCACCATCCGCATATTCAATACGATTGTTTGTAAATCACTGGTTATACGGGACATTCTTTCTACTGTTTCATGCAATTCTTGATTATCCAAATCACTTGAAATTTGATCAAGCCTGCCTCTATCGATTACTAGTTCCTCGAATAAGTTCATCAATATATCAAGCCGCTCAATGTTCACTCGAATGGTCTTGCTTGATGCCGTCTTAACGGGTGCCTGTTTTTTCTTATCATCATATTCCGTTGGAAGCTCGGCATTATTTGTCTCTTGTTTTGGGATTTCAGTAACTTTATAATCTTTAGAATGGGCGGCATACCGCAAATGTTCAAGATTAAGTGCATTTACAACAACTTGATTCACTTCTGAAACCTTCATGATTTTATTCTTTATCTCATCACTCGATTCCCTTGTTACCACCGTGATGGTAAATCGCTGATCGAATTGCTCTTCTTCCAAAAGTTCGACGGGTGGGTGTGACTTGATTACTTCACAGGACTTTTCAAGCACCTCAAAAACCATATACACCCTGGCAGCTTTTAAAAGACAGTCCTCACGCAACCCTATCGAAATTTCGAAGCTGCTGAATCCCTGATCCTTTGATTGCTGTAGTACTGTCCATTCAAATTCATCGTACTCTACAACAGTCATTTCCTCCTTTTCAAGGACGGCAGAAGCTGCTGCCACTTCTGCAATGGTTGAAGAAACGGGCGACTCGCCTTTTTCAATCATTTCCAGCTGATGGACAACCCCCATCACATTTCTTTTTCCATCTCCACCTTCAGCAATGGACATGACCATCGATTCTAAATCATCTACCGCTAAAAATATCACGTCAAACAATTCAGGCGAAAGAACGATTTGACTGTTTCGGATCGCATCCAAAACATTCTCCATTTTATGAGTTAAATTGGCTAGATCCTCATAACCCATAGTTGCCGACATCCCTTTTAAGGTATGGGCGGAACGAAAGATTTCGTTTACAATCGAGAGGTCTTCCGGGTTCTTTTCGAGTACCAGCAACTGTTCGCTGCATGTTTGAAGATGTTCTTTACTTTCTTCAATAAATACCTCTAAATACTGATTCATATCCATACAATCTCACACCTCCACGTGTTAACAATAGCTTATTACCGCTCTAGCTATTTTTTCTACATCCTCTATGCTATCTATTAACTTGGTATTGATTGCCGCCTTAGGCATACCAAAAACGATTGAAGTCTCCTGTGATTCGGCTATCGCTTTTAAAGGACCCTTTTTTTTCAGCTTGGTAAGCCCCTTTGACCCATCCATCCCCATCCCGGTCATAATAACGGCTATTTTCGCATAATCATTCATTTCACTCACCGATTCAATTAGCACATCAACCGACGGGCGATGTCCATTACGCAATTCGGATTGATCCAAAAGGATTGCCCAGCTCATTCCGACTTTCCTCACTTTCAAGTGATAACCTCCAGGTGCGATGTAGGCGACACCTTTTTGAATCAGTTCTCCCTCTTCAGCTTCCTTCACTTTAATCTTGCATAACGAATTCAGGCGTGTTGCCAAGGATTTTGTGAAACCGGGGGGCATATGCTGGACAATGAGTATAGGAGCATCAATGTCTTCTGGAAGTCCTGTCAAGACAGTCTGCAGAGCTCTCGGGCCTCCTGTTGATGTACCGATAACTATTATTTTTTTGTATCCATAGAACCATTTTCTTCGATTTTTTTCATTTATTGACGATGCTACTGATTCTATTTTACTATATTTTTCCCAAACGGATGGGCTTCTTTCAATATTTCTCGCATTTTTTTCTAGTATGTGAACATTTGCCCTGCTGGCAGCCATAACTTTTTCATGGAGTTCTTTCTTGATTTTATGTAAGTCCAATGAAATGGCTCCCGAAGGTTTAGCCACAAAATCAAAGGCTCCGCTGTTCATCGCGGCCAATGTATTTTCCGTTCCTTTTTTTGTTGTGCTTGATAACATGACTACAGCGGTTGGACATTCATTCATGATCCGGTTTAATGCTTCCAACCCGTCCATAATCGGCATTTCCACATCCAAAGTCACGACATCGGGTTTTAAAGTCTTTATTTTTTCTATGGCATCTATTCCATTCCTGGCAGTCCCGATGATTTCCATCCTGCTATCTTCTGCCAAAAACTCTGAGATTAACTTTCTCATAAATGCAGAATCGTCCACTATCAGCACTTTTACTTTATCCATAGAAGGAGACCTACTTTCCCAAAAAATATCTCTTTATATTTTGGAGGAAACGGCTTTTTTTGCAAAGTCAATTCTTCCCCAAATGAATGATTTGCATATCTCGAAGCAATGTCCACGATGGCTTTGGATACATCGGCTTCAGAATCGAAAAGGAGAAAGGGCATTTGTTTGGCAACAGATTGGGGTACGGTTCTATCATCTGGCAAATAACCTAGTGCTACAGCTTCAGAACCTAAAAATTTCACTAGCGCATTTTGTAGCCGATTAATCGTTTCTTTGCCGTCTTTACTCGAGAAAACACGATTGCAAACTAGGAAGAATGGAATCTCTTTGTTTACTGAATGAATATATTTCATTGCGGAATATGCATCCATGATGGAAGTAGGTTCAGGCGTCGTGAGAACGACCAATTCATCCACACATAACAGGAATTTCATGGAATCCTCAGTGATGCCTGCACCCATATCAAATAAGATATAATCGTAATTTGCCAGCAATAAACTGAATTCTTCATTAAAGCGGGTATACTTATCTTCATCAAGTGAAAAGAGATTCGTCATCCCTCCTCCTGTAATGATTGAAATATTTCCCGGTCCTGACATAATGATATCCTTCAACCTACATTCTTTTTCAAAAAAATCAATAATACTGCAGGGCGAATGTTCCCCAATCAAAATATCAAGATTCCCCATACCGATATCCATGTCGAACAACAGTACCTTTTTCCCTCTTTGGGATAAGGCAATGGAAAAATTCAAAGAAAAGTTTGATTTTCCCACTCCACCTTTACCGCTTAAAACGGCAATCGTTTTGGCCATTGATTGATTTTGGCGGGCTTCCAATCTTCTTCGTAAATTCTCAGCTTGATCTTTCATATTTTTTAGCCCCAAAAGCCATTTTCATTAGCTGTGATGATGTAGCTATTTCAATATCGTCCGGTACATTCTGTCCATCTGTTATATAGGCGGCTCCTAATTTATGAGTGTGTATAAAGTTGAATACAGGCCCGAAAGTGGAAGTTTCGTCCGCTTTTGTAAAAATGACCTGTTTAAGCGGTATGGCAGCAAACTGTCGATAAATATCTTCCATATCCTTCTGTTTAGAGGTCAATGACAGAACTAAATAGGTTTCCATCTCATCTGTAAAATGGATGATTTCATTAAGATCCTTAACATATTGCGCGTTACGGAAATTCCTTCCGGCCGTATCAATAAAAACAAAATCATAATGGGAGAAGCGTTCAGCCGCCCTTTTGAAGTCTTCCAGATTATAAGCCACTTCTATGGGAACGTTTAAGATCTTGGCATATGTCTTAAGTTGATCTATTGCAGCAATCCTGTACGTATCCGTCGTAATGAAAGCCACCTTTTTATCATGCTTCAACATGGTTTCTGCAGCCACTTTTGCCAGGGTCGTCGTCTTTCCCACACCTGTCGGGCCAACAAAATTAATATACTTTTTTTGCAGCCCGGTTTTTCCATTATCGACCTTTTCCAAAATCCCGAACATGGCTTCTTCCAACCAAACTTGAACCTCTTCATCAGTGGATTGTTGTTTAAAAACGAACCATTTTTCAAGAAGTTCATCCATGATTTTGGACCGAAGTGAACGATCCACTTCCTGCCCGGTTAGGTATTCATGCATTTTCTGCAGTTTCCCCGGATATTTTTTATCAGTTGAATAGATTTGCAAACTCTTTATCATATCTTTCAAACCTTCGATTTCTTTTAATAAGTCAGCACTTTCACTATTCCCTTTATTAGGTTCAGGGGCATGACTTGCCATTTCCAGCTTTGATGGCAACTTCTTCGATTTTTGCTTGGTTACGGCTTGGATAGGCTGGGGCACAGGGTCTATGGCTGCAATGACTTCAATATTCCTCTTCTTGAATAACCCTAAGAAACCACCAGTATATACAGCCTTTGAACAAGATTACCGCATCACTGCCTAGTTCCTCCCTTATTCGCTTCATTGCCTCGTTCATTGATGGCGCCAAATATTTCTTTACCTTCAATCGAAATTCACCACCCCTACACTTTGTACTTCTACATTCGATTCGAGTTCATTGTATGAAAGAATCGGTACATTAGGAAAATAACGTTCAGTTAATTGCCGGGCATACATCCTTACTGCTGGAGAGCAGAGTAAAATCGGTTGGTGATCCATTAGGGTCAGCTCTTCCAATTTGGCTGCAATTGCCTCCAATATGGATTGCGATAGAGTTGGATCCAATGATAAAAAATTACCATGTTCGGTTTGCTGTACACCATCCGCGATGGTCTTCTCCACTTTCCCCGATAATGTTATGACTTTAATTCTATTTTCATCCGTAATAAAAGAATTCGTTATTTGTCTGGCTAAATTCTGCCTTACATACTCAGTAAGCAAATCTGTGTCAGTCGATAACTTGCCATAATCAGCAAGTGTTTCGAAAATGATCGGTAAGTTCCTTATTGAAACTTTTTCCTTCAATAATTTTGCCAATACCTTTTGTACATCTCCTATAGACAAAGGATTCGGAGTGACTTCCTCCACCAGTATAGGTGCCGATTCGTGAAGATGATCGATCAATTGTTTCGTTTCCTGCCTGCCCAATAATTCCTGCGCATTGGCCTTTATGACTTCCGTCAAATGAGTGGATACAACGCTTGGCGGGTCCACAACTGTATAACCCAACAACTCGGCATGTTCTTTCATGTCATCCGTGATCCACTTGGCTGGTAAACCGAAAGACGGTTCTATTGTATCGATTCCTTCTATTGAATCATCCACCATCCCTGGACTCATGGCCAAGAAATGATTAAGGAGCAATTCCCCCTTTGCCATGACGCTTCCTTTAATCTTCAGCCGATACTCATTGGGATTCAACTGAATGTTATCACGTATTCTGACAACTGGGATCACGAGCCCCAATTCAATCGCAAGCTGCCTGCGGATCATGACGACCCGGTCCAGTAGGTCTCCCCCTTGATTGGCATCCGCAAGCGGAATCAATCCATATCCAAACTCAAATTCGATCGGGTCGACACTTAAAAGGTTAACGACGCTTTCTGGACTTTTCATTTCATCGGTTTCCAACACTTCTTCCATTTCTTGTATTTCACTTTCGTCCTGCTTCGGTATCCTTGAAATCGTATACCCTCCAACGACTAATAAAGCAGCAATCGGAATGGTGAATAAGTCGGAAATGGGAGTGAATAACCCTAAAAGGAAAATGGTTGCTGCTGTTAGGTAAAGCATTTTGGGAAATTGAAATAACTGTTCAACAATGTCCGCTCCGAGGTTTCCATTCGAGGCAGCCCGGGTTACAACTATTCCCGTAGCTGTAGAAATCAATAAAGCTGGTACCTGACTCACGATACCGTCACCAACCGATAACATGGAAAAATGGACGGCTGCCTCTCCAAAGCTCATGTCCAATTGCATGACGCCAATGATCATACCGAAAATCAAGTTAATGATGACAATGATGATGCCCGCTATGGCGTCCCCTTTAACAAACTTACTCGCTCCATCCATGGATCCATAAAAGTCTGCTTCGTTACTAATTTTTTCCCTTCTGGCACGAGCTTCGTTTTCGGAGATAATCCCAGCATTTAAATCTGCATCGATGGCCATCTGTTTCCCTGGCATCGCATCCAGCGTAAACCTTGCCGCCACCTCCGAGACCCGTTCGGAACCTTTCGTAATCACGATGAAATTGATGATGACCAAAATGATGAATACAACTAATCCTACAAGCACGTTACCGCCGACTACAAATGAACCAAAGGTTTCTACAACTCCCCCAGCATCACCATATGTCAAAATGGCACGAGTCGTGGAAACATTCAACCCCAGCCTGAACAACGTCAGTAAAAGGAGCAAGGAAGGAAAGATTGAAAATTCGAGAGGCTCTTTCATATTCATCGTAGTCAATAGAACCAGCAACGCAAGAGAGATATTTAATAGGAGTAAAATACTTAACAACCAGGTTGGCAATGGAATGACCAACATGGCAACGATCATGATGACGCTCGATATAACAACTAAATCTCTTGCTCGCATGTTTTTTTCTCTCCTAACTAGCGGGTTACCCTATTACTTCTTTACAGTTTACCTTTGGTTTTATATACAAAGGCCAGTATTTCAGCGACCGCCTTAAAGAACTCTTCAGGTATCGCCTGGCCTAATTCAGCTTGATCATATAAAGACCTGGCCAAAGGCCGATTTTCCACCATGATCACATCGTTCTCTTTAGCAATGAATTTAATTTTCTGCGCAACAAAATCAACGCCCTTTGCCACTACATACGGAGCCTCAGCTTTTTCTTGATCATATTTTAAAGCAATGGCAAAATGCGTCGGGTTGGTGATGACCACATCCGCATCGGGAATTTCCTGCATCATTCTTTGAGCGGCCATCTGCCTCTGCTTTTGCTTTATCTTGGATTTGATGAGCGGGTCCCCTTCGGAATTTTTATACTCATCCTTAATATCCTGTTTGGACATCCGGATGTTTTTTTCAAAGTCATATTTTTGATACAAATAGTCTAATAGAGCAATGAACAATAAGGCCACAGCGGCATAAAATCCTACTTTTATCGTAATATCCGCCAATGTTGCCATTGCTTCTTCCACAGAAATCTGTGATAAGATCATAATCTCATCCATGCGCTGCCATAGTACATAAGAGGCAACAAAACCAACAAATGCTATTTTAAGAATGGATTTCAATAATTCAACAATGGCCCTCATTGAAAAAATACGCTTGAATCCTTTAATGGGATCCAATTTTTCAAGTTTGAACTGAATGGATTCAGTCGAAAACAAAAATCCGACTTGCATGACATTAGCCAATATCCCAGCCACTAACGCTGCTGCGAAAACGGGTCCCAGGATAAGGCCCATCTCCTTTAAAACCTCAATCATGATAATTTGAATATTTTCCTCGTTGAATCCAGTCAAGGTAAAATGTTGCAGATGTTCTTTCATGAGACCGAGCAGATGATTATACATGTACGGTCCCATAAGCAATAATACTGAAAACACTGCAAGTAAATTCACAGAGGTATTTACATCCTGACTCTTTGCCACCTGACCTTTTTTCTTCGAATCCTGACGTTTTTTGGGAGTCGCCTTTTCGGTCTTCTCACCTGCGAAAAACTGCAAATCCAACTGAAACCTCTCCACATCAAACGCCTCCAATCAACTGCATTAGATGACGCATGGTCAAAAGCAAGAAATTGAAGAGTTGGGTGACAACTGTCATCATCATCCCCATTACCAGTATGATAACCGCTAAGCCGGCAATGATTTTCACTGGAATACCGACAACGAACACATTTAATTGAGGAACTGTCCTGGCAAGGATCCCCAGCGTGACATCCACTAAGAAAATACTTCCCACTACAGGTATGGACATTTGAAAAGCAATCATGAAAGCTTTGCTGAAAGCTCTGGCCAAATATTCTATCAGTGCATGATCTCCGAATGGTACAAATAATTGGTCAATCGGGATGAACTGATAACTATAAAAAATTCCATCCAAAAGCAAATGATGTCCGTTAGTGCTCAATAGGAATAATAAAGCGATCGTATAAAGGTATTGTCCCATCAACGGGCTTTGTGCCCCCGTTTGGGGGTCGATGACATTCGCTATTGAAAAACCCATTTGAAAATCAATCAATCCGCCAGCGACTTGAACGGCCGACAAAATCATATACGCTGTAAACCCAATGAAAAGGCCAACAAGCGCTTCCTTCATGATCAATAAATAAAACGTCACATCCAATTCCAGAACTGGAGCATCGATGGTGTAGTACATGATCCAGGCAAGGAAGATTCCAAGCCCGACCCGATGTTGTACCGGTATAGAACGGTACGAAAAAATCGGCATGGCCACGAAAAACGTAGTGACCCGGACTACAATTAATAAAAAGGCGGGAAAGTGCGGAAATAATTCCTCCATGCCCTACCCTACAAATCGATTCAGATTGCCGAATATTTCATTTGCATATGATAATAGGTGGCTCAGCATCCATGGAGCCAATAAAATGAGTCCCAATAAGACTGCGACGATTTTCGGAACAAATGCCAAGGTTTGTTCCTGAATCTGTGTAGTCGCCTGAAAGATGCTTACTACTAGTCCTACAATAAGGGCGATTACCATCAATGGACCGGCAATTATCAATACCATATAAATTCCTTTTTCTGCTATATCAATAACAAAATCTGCACTCATTTTTTCTCACCTGCTTAAAAACTCTGTAATAAAGACTTCACCACTAAATACCATCCATCAACAAGAATGAAAAGGAGGATTTTAAATGGCAGGGAAATCATGACTGGCGGCAACATCATCATCCCCATCGACATCAGAACACTTGCAACGACCATATCAATAACCAAAAAGGGAATGAAAATCATGAAGCCAATTTGAAAAGCTGTTTTGATTTCACTGATTGCAAAAGCAGGTACAAAGGCAGTCAAAGGAATGTCCTGTATCGTTTCAGGCTTATCCACCTTGGCATAATCCAAAAATAACGCCAAATCCTTTTGCCTTGTATGGGCACTCATGAATTCCTTGAATGGTATCGAGGCCTGTACATATGCCTCTTCTAAATCTATCTCTTCATTAAATAATGGGGTTAATGCCTTTTCATTCACTTCCTGTAAAGTCGGTGCCATTATGAAAAATGTCATAAAAAGTGCCAAGCCGACCAACACCTGATTCGGCGGCATCTGCTGTGTAGCTAGCGATGTTCTCACAAAGCTCAGGACAATGATGATTCTTGTAAAACAGGTCATCAAGATCAATATGCTTGGAGCCAGCGATAAGACAGTCATCAGAAGAACAAGTTTGACGGAAGTAGAGACATTAGTGGGATCACTGTTATTAAAAAACTCCATGAACTCATTCATTCATTGTCTCTTCCTTTCCTATCAAGCTCCTTTAACAGCTTTTTCCTGCTATCAGACATTTGATCAAGTTGACTTTTGAACTCTGCAGAGAAACTAGCGGTTTTTGAACCGCTTTTCTTCAACCACTTATTTTTCAACTTCATGGCAAGTTCCCCAGGCTGGATCATTTGATCGATCTTATCGTTGTGATCTTTCAAAAACTGTTCATATTCCTCGGGATCATCTATTTCTTTCAAAAGCTGAATATTTTCGCCGACCCCGATCACCAATATTCGCCCGCCGACCTTAACAAGCTGAACAGAACGGTTTGCACCAAGGGCCGTACCGCCTAAATTCTCCACTGAATTTGCCTTTTGATACGATTTACTTTTTTTATTAATGAACTTTAATAGGATATATAGAAGGGCCACTACAAAAATAGTAGCAAATATCATCCTCAGAAACTCCCAAACGGTTATCCCCACTTTGTCAGAATTCGTTGCCTGTTTGGTAGATTTCGAGTCTATTGATTCACCTTTATCCACCTTTAAATCATCTGGCTGTTCATAAACATCCTTCACTGTTTTTTCAAGATCTTCCGCATGGGCCTGTATGGCCCCAGAGAAGAATACTGCTATCATCAGTGAGAACTGAAGCCATTTTTTAATTAATACCAATATGAAGACACCTTCTTAACTTAATGCTTTATTTATGGCTTCCAAAACACGGTCTGCCTGGAATGGCTTCACGATAAAGTCTTTTGCACCCGCCTGGATCGCATCGATGACCATGGCTTGCTGCCCCATCGCTGAACACATGATGACCTTAGCTTGAGGATTTATCTTTTTAATTTCCTTTAACGCTGTAATACCATCCATTTCGGGCATGGTAATATCCATGGTTACAAGATCAGGATGGGTTTCTTTATATTTATCCACTGCTTGGGCGCCATCTGCTGCTTCCCCGACTATTTCAAAACCATTTTTAGAAAGGATATCCTTTATCATCATTCTCATAAATGCTGCATCGTCCACAATTAAAATTTTATTAGCCATTATTTTCGTCCCCCAAATTATTTTATTTTATTTAATCGTTCACTTTGGCTCATGATATCCGTAACACGCACCCCAAAGTTTTCATCAATCACCACTACCTCACCTTTTGCTATCAAGCGGCTGTTTACCAGGATATCCACTGGCTCTCCTGCCAATTTATCCAATTCGATGATCGATCCGGAGGAAAGCTCCAAAATATCCTTTACGGAGCGTTTCGTTCTTCCAAGTTCCACAGTCACTTGCAAAGGGATATCCATCAGCATGCTGAGATTTTTCGTTTCAGGCTCCTGAAGCTGATAAGGCTGGAAACTAGTGAAACTGGCAGGCTGAACATTCACCGGCTGTCCTGTTGGTACGGATGAAACTCCAAAATGTTGTGGTACATTCGGTATTTGGTTCATGGGTTGGGTTTGATGACCGCCTTGTCCATAAGTTTCATTTACCGATCGATCAGTCCGGTTATCCTGGAATGGTGCCGGCTCCTGAGTCGGAATGTTCATTTCTGGATCACTCAGTGCTTTTTGCGTATTCATATCGGCAGGTTGGCTTTCGCCCGTCCCATTTAATAATTCAGAAACTAACCCTTTAGCAAACTCTAACGGCAACAATTGCATAATGCTGGAGTCAATTAAGTTACCGACACGGAGGCGGAACGAGATTTTTGCAAATAAATCTTCGTCAGGTATCGCATTTTCACCAACACCATTTAAAAAGTTAAGTAAATCTACGCTAGGTGGTGAAATATCCACTTTTTTACTGAAAATGGTCGACATGGATGTCGCAGCAGAACCCATCATTTGGTTCATGGCTTCCTGGACAGCACTCAATTGAATTTCCCCAAGAAGGTCAGAAGGATTCCCCCCATCTCCGCCAAGCATCAAATCTGCAATGATAGCTGCATCGCTCTGCTTGATTACCAGCATATTTATACCTGAAAAACCTTCTGTATATTGCACTTGAATCGCTACGTACGGATGCGGGAATTCTTCCGCGATCTGTCCCCTTTCAATTAAAGTAACCGTCGGGGTGGTGATATCTACTTTCTGATTCAACAACGTGGATAGAGCAGTGGCCGAACTTCCGAAGGAGATATTACCAATTTCACCGAGGGTGTCGAGTTCCATCATTGATAAATGATCATCAATCGAAAGAGGGAACACCTCATCCTCTATATCACTTGTACCTTTTAAAAGGGCATCTATCTCGTCTTGTGAAAGCATTCCATCACTTACCATCTTCGTCTCCCCCTTTCAAAATATCAAGAATCTGGATAGCATGTTTTTTTCCTACTTTTCCTGGCTGCCCGCTGTATTTCGGGATCCCTCCAATGGTAATCGTCAAAGGTTCATCGATTGACTTATTTAAATCGATGACATCGCCAACATCAAGCAGCAAAAAATCCTCAATGGTGATGTCCGTGGAACCAAGTTCGGATATAATGGGAAGATCTGCGTTTCGGATACGCTTTTCCAAAATCATGATTTCCTCCGGGATTTTTTCCTTTTGGGAATTTTCCATCCAATAATGAGCGGACAACTTTGGTATGATCGGTTCCAATACGACGTGAGGAATGCAAACATTAATCATTCCGCTCGTTTCTCCGATTTGTGTGTTCAAGGAAATGACCACAACTGTATCGTTGGGCGAAACCAGCTGCAGGAATTGTGGATTCACCTCGAACTCAGTCATCACCGGGTCTATGTCAACAATCGTTCCCCAAGCCTCCTGTAAATTCTCAAAAGCCTTCTCGAATAAATTCGACATGATTTTCGTTTCTATTTCCGTTAAACTATCCACCTTATTCACGCTTATGCCCCGCCCGCCCAAAACGCGATCCATCATGGAATATGCGATATTCGGGTTGACCTCAATAATGATTCGGCCATCCAAAGGCGGCACCTCAAAAACATTAATGATAGTCATTTTCGGAATCGATCGGATAAATTCTTCGTATGGAATTTGATCTGCAGAAGCAACGGATATTTGGACATATGTTCTGAGCTGAGCAGAAAAGTATGTGGTCAGCAGCCTGGCAAAGTTCTCGTGTATCCTAGTCAAACTCCGGATTTGATCCTTTGAAAACCGAAGCGCCCTTTTAAAGTCGTATACTTTCACTCTTTTTTCTACTTCTTCTTTTTTTAAATCGTCTGCATCCATTTCCCCTGTGGAAATGGCCGATAACAAAGCATCGATTTCATTTTGCGATAATATTTCCCCGGACATTAACACTCACCTCCAAAGCTTCCCCTTCTAATTTAATGAAGCAAGGATGTTCTTATTGCAGAATCGAGGAAGTTATATAAACCTTTTCAACTTTTCCTTCTTCCATTAATTCATTCATTCTAGTCTTTAAAGCTTCCTGAAGCTTTTCCTTGCCTTTTTTACCGGTTAACTCTTCCGCTTTCATTTCGGATAGTTCGGTAATGATGATATTTTTCACTTGAAAATTTCTTTTTTCCAACTCTTCTTTTGCTTTTTTATTTTCTGTTTGAACCATAAATGAGATTTTAATATAATCATTGCCGGCAAGATTCGTAGTAATTTCAGGAACCTCCACTGATGATTCCACAATTTCGTCAATGCTAGGTTTATCTTCGGCAGATGTGGGATCAGATAACTTTGTCACAACCACGACCGCTATGACACCAACAAGCGTTATAGCCACGAGTATAATCAACATAATAGTCAATAGGTTTTTTTTCATGAACTTTCCTCCACATCCTTACGAAAACCGAGAACATTAACGGTACGATAAAATTGTATGATAGCTGCAACCAGTTCCTCTTCCTTCTCTAGCACAACGATTTTCTTACCATTTGTGAAAGTAATGGTCGTATCTGGCAATGACTCGACTGTGTCTATGTACAATGCATTTATATGAAAGTATTTGCCATTGAGCCTTCTGACTTTGATAATGATATTTAGGAGCCAGAGCAAAAGACCTGGCTCCTCCCTCCCTTAACCTATCGTTTTAAGTTAACTAATTCCTGTAAAATTTCATCCGACGTCGTAATGATCCTGGAATTCGACTGGAAACCACGTTGAGCAACGATCATTTCAGTAAATTCTTCGGATAAATCCACATTGGACATTTCCAATGAACCTGATGCAATCACACCGCGCCCCTCACCTGCGATATTGATGTTTGCAGTACCTGAATTGATTGATTCCTGAAAAGTATTACCACCCGTTTTCGTCAAGCCTGATGCATTGGAAAACTTGGCAACGGCCAGTTGGCCTAAGGTTGTGATAAGTCCATTGGAATAAACGCCATTTATTTCCCCTGATGAACCAATATTGAAACTTTCCAGTTTACCTTCTTTATTACCGTCCGGATTGACAAGAGCAGTAGTGGAACCTTTAACTTGAGTGAGGTTCGAGAAATCAAAATCCAAATTAACTTTTTGAACGCTTTCATCAACTGCTGTATCCGAGTCATCCTCATTGCCGCTTGAAATGTTAATGGTTTGACCTGCCTGGGTTTTATCTGCTGCCACAATCTGACCATTAGCATCGAAATTCACTGAAGTGAACGGCTTTGGTTTAGTTGCTGAGGTATCCCCCAAAGCAGCAGGTTCTTCATCAAATAGCTCCCATTTATCATCACCGTTTTTTTGGAAATAGATAGTTGCCGTTTGTTCTTTTCCCTTTTCATCCACAACTTTCATTTGCTGGCTAAATACGGTCCCATCAATTGCATCAGAAGCTAGATTTCCACTTACTGATATTTTAGTAGTGGTAATGGCAGGTAAAATCGCATTGACGTTAACAGCAACGTCGTCAATCGTTTTTGATCGTTTCCCGTTTTCATCAATCTTGTATGCCTGTACTTTCAAACCATTCGCGTTTACAAGCGTACCATTATCATCCAGATAAAAGTTACCTGCACGTGTATATGAAAGAGAATCACCTTGCTTGACGACAAAATAGCCATCCCCGGATATCCCTAAATCAAGATCGCGGCCGGTGGTTTGCAGGCTTGACTGTGTATGGATCGTATCGATTGTAGCAATCGTGGAGCCCAATCCAATTTGTTTGGAATTGGTTCCGCCTTTATTGGCTGTTGCTGCACTTGCACCAGATACCGTTTGGTTCATCGCATCACTGAATGTCACACGGCTTTTTTTGAAACCATATGTATTGACATTGGCAACGTTATTACCGATAACATCCAATTTTGTTTGTAAGTTTTTTAATCCGCTTATTCCCGAATACATTGAACGAAGCATGTAAAGCTCCCCTTTCATATAACGACTGCTTCCGTCATTCCGCAGTCCAGGCTTCCTTTTCCAAGTCCAGCCTATTTATCTATAATTATGGTTCCATTGATTTTCGTGAAAATTTGTGATGTTGCTTCATCTCTGTCCATGACCGTGATGACCTTGTTGTTTTCCGTGCTTACTATGAGTGCCGCATTAGCTGTAATAAAAAGAGCTTCGGTTACCCCCATCTTGTTGGCCTCTTTGGCTTTATGGGCTATTTTGTCCCAAGTTTGCGGAAATGCTGTCGAAAACCTTGTGGGATCATCTGCCTTTGCCTAAACTGTAATTGGGTTTGTGACATCAGCTCAGCGGAATCTGCTTGAATACCAAGTTTATTCATATTCCTGCCCCTTAAGCTTCAGCGATTTTTATCAATTGCCCTGATGATAACTTGGTTTTGTTTTCATCATCCACTTCAATTTGCAGCTTGCCATTACTCATGGATACCGAGATTACAACAGCGGACGACTCTCCATTTTTTTCGTCCATCCAGGAAACGCGCTTGCCTATTAATTCACTTGCCGCCGTCAGGCTATTCGCCGTGGAACTTGTTTGTTTCATTGCTGAAATATTTGCGGGTTCAAGCTTTGTGCCATCTTCTAAAAGAAAATAAACACCATCCCCCTTATATTGGATGGATTTAACGATGCCTGTCCCTTCTTCTATCGCAAGGTCGTCATCTCCCTCATCCAATTTGTGCCAAGTTACTTCCTTTCCTACAAAAGAGTTATAGTCCATTAAACTATTTTGTTGATTGATCCCAATTATTTCTTCCAATTGGGCTCCCATATTCATCATCTGTTCCAGAGAAGAAAAAGTGGCCATTTGGGCGATGAATTCCGTATTATCCATCGGACTTGAAGGATCTTGGTTTTGAAGCTGGGTAAGCAACAATTTCAAGAAATCATCTTTTCCCAATGCATCCCCGGCTTTTCTGTTTTCAGTTTGAGATTTTGGTAATAATAGCGACGTATCGATGGTCGTCATTTTTTCACCTACACTTCCAGATTTAACAGAGCATCGGCAAAGGATCCCATAAACTCGCTTTCCGCCTCATCATTGTTTTCTTCCTTACTCTCCTGTTGTTCATTATGTTCTTCCGCATCTTTCTGGCTGAATTTCTCAGAGTTAAAAGCATTGAAGGCCTGTGATATTTCAATTCTTTCAATTTGAATGTTTTGTCCGCTAAAGGCGTGTTTTAAACCATGAATCTGATTCTCCAGCATATCTTTGGCCTGGGCAGTAGTAGCCAGAATCTTGGCTGACAGCATACCATCCTTTTCAATCAACTCGATTCTTAGGGACCCTAAATGTTCAGGATTCAATCTGAACAACAGTTTATTTACACCGTTAGTTCCGCTAAAGTTAGCCTTACTTAAAATATTTTCAAATTGCTTAACAAACTCTTCTTGACTGACGGTTTGCTCACCTTTTGGAGCTGCCAAGACGAATTGTTCCAGCTTTGTCATGAGAAAAGGCATACCTGGCCCTTGATGTTTACCGCTATCCGTACTTTGCAAAGTCACACCGCTGCCCACTGTCCCGTCCTTAGTTACTTTGTCACTCCCGGATAATTGCGAGAATGCGCTTTTCAATGTTTCTATGGCTTTTGTTTGCCCTTTCTCCAACGTGTTAAAAGATCGGTCAATTTCTGATTTAGACTGATTGGACAGCCATTTCTCCAGCTTTCCCGTTATCCCTTCAAGGAGGCGTTTCATTTGTTTCTGGATGGCCGCTTCATCTTGTTTCATATCCTTATTCTCCGAGAGAAGAGCTTGAATTTTCACCAGTTTCAAAAGATTCACCACACCAGATAAGGGGAAGTCTTGCCATTCTTCTTCGCTCAATGCAGTAACTTTTTTCAGGATTGTATACAGTTCCATGACATCGGCAGATAACAAACTTTGTGGATTCAGGCTGAAGTCATCCACTTCTTGTTCTAAATCCAGTTCCTCGATGCTCGTTAAGAAATCAGCAAGGGCATCCTCATCATTTCCAGCTACATTCGTTAGGACCTGTAAAATATGTTTGTTGTCTCGTTGGTTTACTGTAGGGGCAACGGCTGCATTCTCTTCCCCTTTATCACTCAACCTTTCAAGTTTCAAAAAAACAAGCAAATCCTTTATTACAGACATTCGTCCTTCAGTGATGGCTGCCATATCCGATTGAATGGAGAGTTCTGCCCCCATGGCTGATCGAAGGACGGAACCAAACCCTGAATTAGTTTGCTGATTTGCCTTAATTGGTACCTTTAGATTCAATGATGCCAAAGGAAGTACAGAATTAATGGTTGAATTCATCTATTCACCTCCTCACTCTTTCCGCTTAAGAACCTTGTTCAGTTAGTTTCTTCGTTAATCTTGCAGCATCAGCTGTTGTCATTTTCTCCAAAACCTTAGCTAAAGTGGCTGCTTTCATACTTGAGAGAATTTCCACTGCATCTTCATCATTCATTTCTGTAATGATAGGTGCAGCTCTCTTGGGAGCCATCGTTTCATAAGTACGGATTATATCTTTGAACGCTTGTTTACTATTATTCTGACCATCCTTAAGTTGATTCATTTCTGTTTGAAGCTGCTGTTTTTCCGCTTCTGCCTTTGCAATGGCCTTGTCACGTGTATCAATGATGCCCTCAAGCTTTTCTATCTCTTTTTCCTTATTTTCAATCTCGGTTTCTAATTTTTCGAGCTTCATGGAAACTTTCTCATCATTCTTCGCTGATTTACCAATCTCTTCACCCTTTTGATCCGATTCAATGAAGGGTATTTTCGCCGACATTTCCTTTGCCTTTTCCACTACATTCACCCCTGCAACGGTAAAAACGATCAACGCTACAGTTACCGCAAAGATTAATGGAATGAAGATGACAAGAAACCATTGAAACTTGCTTATCTTGCTTTCTTTCAATTCATTAGATTCACTTTTTTTACGCATTCCATCACCTTACGCCTTTGCTTAAGTATTGCCGGATAGATATTTCATCCATTTCTTTGTTCTCAGCTTCCTTCATGACATCGAGAAATTCAAGCAAATCATTTTCTTTCATTTTCTCGTACTTTTTAACCTCGACATTTCTTTCCATTAATATATCCCGTTGAGTATTCATCTTGTATCGCGCTTCAATGACTTCCTGTTGACAGAGGCTTAAGAGTTTTTCCAAATTGTCCATAAATAACTGATGATGACGAATATCCTGAACGGATAATCCATTTCGCAGCTTCTCCTGTTGAAACTCAAGCAACTCTTCTTTTTTCTTTAAAAGCTTATATAATTTTTCTGCCACTTCTTCAAATTTTTTTAAAGCGGCATTATATTTAGCTAGTGCATCGGTTTTTTCTTTTTCTTTGATGGACAGGATCTTCTCGAATTTATATTGATAAATCATCATTAATCACCTTTCTCCATCAATTCGACAAGGGCGTTGATACTATTATCTTTAGAAGCTTTTTCAAGGGTTCCTTGCTTTAAAAATGAAATGATGTCCGGATAGCGTGTAATTGAATGATCAATTTGTTTGGAAGACCCCTTCTTATAAGCTCCTATATTTATCAAATCTTCTGACTCCATATAGGTTGATAAACTTGCCCGCAATTTTTCTGCAGCGTTTTTATGCTTTTCACCAACAATATTGTTCATGACACGACTAATGCTCTTTAATACATTAAGCGCTGGAAACTGTCCTTTATTGGCCAAATTACGGTCCAGTATGAAGTGACCATCCAAAATTCCCCTGACAGCATCAGCAATCGGTTCATTCATATCATCACCGTCGACGAGAACTGTGTAAAAAGCTGTAATGGTACCCAACAGATTTGTTCCCGTTCTTTCGAGTAACCTTGGAAGGATGGCAAAAACGGATGGCGTATATCCTTTGGTCGTCGGCGGTTCCCCGATGGCAAGCCCAATTTCCCTCTGGGCCATCGCAACCCTCGTGACCGAATCCATCATCAGCATCACATTCAATCCCTTATCACGAAAATATTCAGCGATGGCAGTTGCCGTCAAAGCACCCTTTATCCTCATCAACGCTGGCTGGTCAGATGTCGCCACTACAACGATTGATCGTGCCAGCCCTTCTGGTCCAAGATCTTTCTCAATGAATTCCCGAACTTCACGGCCCCGTTCTCCAATAAGACCGATTACATTTAAGTCCGCCGTCGTATTCCTTGCCACCATTCCAAGCAACGTGCTTTTCCCGACACCGCTCCCTGCAAAGATACCAACACGTTGTCCTTTTCCAACTGTTAATAAACTATCAATCACTCGAACTCCTACATCTATCGGCTCATTAATGGGAGGTCGTTTCATCGGATTCGGCGGATCTTGATCCACAGAAATTGTCGCGAGACCTTTTGGAAGCATAGAGTCATCTATAGGGTGTCCCAATGGGTCGACTACTTTGCCAATCAGCCCACTTCCCACCTTTATCTCAAGGCTCCGTCCGCTCCCTTCCACGATACACCCCGGTGCAATATCACTAACTGCTGTAAACGGCATTAAAATAACCATTTCATCACGGAAGCCGACAACTTCAGCCAAGATTCTATTTTTCTTTTTTTGTATACCTGTATAGATATAACAAATATCGCCTACAGAGCTTTCAGGGCCTTGAGATTCTATCATTAGCCCCACGACACGTTTGACCCGTCCATAATGTTTGAAAGGATCAACTTCATCAACTAAGGCCAATAGGTCTCTAGTTTTCATCTCTACTCCCCTTCCAGCACTTCAGTTAGTTTCACTTTTATTTCCTGCAGCTGACTGTCGACACTGGCATCCATCCTTCCGTTTTCGGATTCAATGATACAGCTGCTTTCTTCAAGCTCATCATCCGGAAAGATATACAACTCGGTATCTTTCGGAAAGATTGCCATCAATTCATCTTTATGAGAAAGAATCGATTGATATTGGATTGGATGGATATGCAATTGCACTTCACGATAATCCCTCACCTCTTTGATGGCTCTTTTGACTATGGATAAAAAAGACACTTCATCTTTTTCAAGCTGTTGCCCGATAATTTTCTCTGCCACTTTCAGGGCAAGATTCAAAATAACCCTCTCAGATGATTCAATGTGGTGCCGATAATCTTTTTTAGAAGACTCTACCACTTCCTTAGCGAAGGCTATTTCCGCTGCAATCTCGCTATACCCCTTTTGAATACCATCTTCGACTCCCTGCCGATACCCTTCTTTTTGAGCTTGTTCGATAAACATTGCTTTCTCTTGATTCTCCCATTGTTCTCGGTCTTGCTGGATTTCGGCATCAATCGCTTGGGCTTTTTGTTTAGCTTCAAGCAATAACGTTTTCGCTTCCTGTTTAGCATCATTAAGAAATTCATCAGATTGAAGATAATGAAGGTTTTTCCGCTCATCTGCAACATCATTTTGAAGAAAGTCGAAAGGGCGAACTTTTATTGCAATCTTTTTGCTTTTCTCCTGGTTAGCCTGCTGGGATTTGATAATCCTAGACAATGATATCATCCCCTCCGCCGCGGGCTATCACAATATCACCAGTTTCCTCCAGTTTTCGAATGACGGCAACAATTCTTGATTGTGCTTCTTCCACATCACGCAAACGTACCGGTCCCATAAATTCCATTTCTTCCTGGAACGTTTCAACCATACGTTTTGACATGTTGCGAAAGACGATTTCCTTCACTTCATCACTAGCCACTTTAAGAGAAAGTTTAAGGTCTTCGTTATCAGATTCCCTGACTACTCGCTGAATCGCCCTGCCATCAAGGGTCACGATATCTTCAAAAACAAACATTCGTTTCTTGATTTCCTCAGCAAGCTCCGGATCTTGGATTTCAAGTGCATCCAAAATCGTTCTTTCCGTTGAGCGGTCAACACCATTCAACACATCTACAACAGCTTCAACTCCACCAGTCTGTGTATAATCTTGGGTTACGGTCGCAGAAAGTTTCCTTTCGAGTATTTGCTCCACTTCATTGATGATTTCCGGAGAAGTGCTATCCATTAATGCAATCCTTCTTGCAATATCGGCCTGCACCTCTTGCGGAAGTTCAGACAATATTTGTCCAGCCTGTGTGGGATCAAGGTAAGACAGGATTAATGCAATGATCTGCGGATGCTCGTTCTGGATGAAATTCAAGATTTGTCCAGGATCTGCCTTTCGTGCAAAGTCGAATGGACGAACCTGTAAGGATGATGTTAAACGGTTAATGATGGCGGTTGCCTGATCAGTGCCTAATGCTTTTTCTAGTACCTGCTTCGCATATCCTATCCCGCCCTGCGAGATGTAATCCTGTGCCAAAGCAATATTATGGAATTCTTCCAGGATTTCTTCTTTATCATGGGGGTCCACTTTCCTCACTCCAGAGATTTCAAGGGTCAATCTCTCAATTTCCTCTTCAGTAAGATGCTTATATACGGATGCAGAAACATCCGGGCCTAAGGAAATAAGGAGGATGGCAGCTTTCTGTTTGCCAGTCAATCCGGCCTTTTTTTTTCTTTCTGTCACTTTCCAAGCCTCCTAGTCTTCCGCTATCCAGCTTCTTAATAATTTTGCAAATTCATCCGGCTTTTCTTTTGCAAGTTTCTCCAATTGTTTTCTTTTTAAGGATGCTTCCGTTTCCTTCTCTTTGTTCAAATCCGGAACTTCGAATACGACCTCTTCCTCTTCAACCACGTACTCCTCTTCCATTTCAGCTTGTTTTCGGGACCGGAGGAATAAGATTAATAGAATGATAATGGCAAGTATTAGCACTCCGCCGACGATGTACGCCCAAATTGGTAACGAAGGATTCGTTTCATCTTTTTGCACCTTCATTTTTCCGTTAAACGGCTGAACGGAAATCGCAATTTTATTATTAAGCTCCTCGTCCGTCAGTTCTTCCCCTTCAGCTTTTTTCTCGATTGTCGTGCGTATTATCGTACCTAGGATTTGTGTAATATCATCCACACTCTGTTGAGATAAAGAATCCGGATCGTCAGCTGAAGGCGGCTCGACCATGACTTGAATACCTAAATCTTTAACTTTATATGGGCTTTCGACTATTTCTTTCTTGATTCGGTTCACTTCACTATTTATCGTTTCATCCACTTTTTCATAATCACCGGAACCGTTTGTGCCTTCAGCATATTGGGTTCCCAATGAATCTGAGGAATCCTCACTTTGCGGAACGCCTCCTGCCCCCGCTGCGTCCCCGCTATACGATTCATTGATTCTTTGCGCAGAAATCTCAATCCCAGCCATATTTTCTTCATCGACCGGTTCAACTAAATTCTCTTCCCGATTTTCTTGAGTGAAATCGATGTCTGTCGTGACTGAAACTACGACTTTGTCTCTTCCCATTATCGTTCCAAGCATATTTTGTACCTGTCTTTGAATATCGCGTTCTATCTCTTTTTTTATTTCGTTTTGGGTAGCAAATACGGACGCAAAAGAAGAATTTTGTTTTTCAAGATCGAAGTACTCAAACTCTTGGTTCATAATGACGATATTATCTGTAGGGAGATTCGGAACACTTTTTGAGACAAGATGGTAAAGGGAATTGATTTGACTTTCCTCAAATTTATAACCGGGTTTCGTATTCAATACAATGGATGCTGACGCTTCCCCAGCTGAATCACTGACAAAAACTCCTTCATCAGGAAGAGTGATCATTACACTGGCATCTTCCACTCCATCAATCTTTTTTATTAAACTGGCCAATTCCGTTTGCATCGAGTCCAATTTAATGACATTGAATTCATTTTCAGTCATGCCGATACCGGCACTCTGACTAAAAAAGGAATAGTCGATGCTGCCCGATTCCGGAATTCCTTCTGCTGCCAGTTCCACTTTAAGTGAATCCAGTCTTTCTTCAGGAACTTTTATGGTCGTTCCATTTTCAGAAACTTCATTCATAATCCCTTGACTGTCTAGATTCTCTTTAATGCTCCCCGTTTCCGATGGAGTTAAGTTGGAGTATAAGGGCACCAGCGTCGTACGCGTGGTTAAAATTGAAACCGTCGTAATGATGATGATAATTAATGCTGCTGAACCAACCATCATGATTTTTTGGTTTTTACTGCGGCTCGTCCAGTAAGCAGTTATTTTGTTTTTAAAATTTACTAGTACTTCATTCATTTAAATCCCCCGGTCAGTCTATGAATTTATGATTGGGGGATTTCTTTTCCCCCTGGTCATTTTTCTCTATATTATGAGGTTAAAAAATGAATGCTATATACTCATTCTCATCATTTCCTGGTAGGTTTCCACAACCTTATTCCGAACCTCTAATGTAGCCTGCATGGTGACACTGGCTTTTTGTGAAGCTATCATCACCGAATGAAGCTCAACATCCTCTCCATTAACCAATTTGGTTGTAAGGTCATCAGATGCCACTTGTGTTTCGTTGACTTTATTCATTGATTCTTTTAATACCCACGCAAAATCCCTCTGTGCTTCGTATGGTGTATTAGTATTGCTCTGATCTTTTTTTAGTACATGATTTGCATTGGTCACTGCCGAAAGAGAAATCCCCTCCATGACAACATCTCCTTTCAAGATTTTATTTTCCGATTTCCAAAGCCTTCATCATCATTTCCTTTGATGCATTTAGAACTGTCACATTCGCTTCGTATGAACGTGTGACACTCATTAAATCAACCATTTCCCTAAGTGGGTCGACATTTGGCATTTCAACATAACCATCTTCATTGGCATCAGGATGGTCGGGATTGTAATCCAGTGCAAAAGGTGTTTTATCTCCTACTATTCCAGTCACCTTCACTCCATTCCCTACTTCGCTCGTTTTTCCGGATGCTGCGTTTAAGAAACTCGAAAAACCATTTTCCTTACTTTGCAACACAACCGATTTTCTTGTGTATGGCTTCCATGTTTTCGATTCAGCGTCATATTCCGCCCTGGTCGTATCGGCATTAGCCATATTAGCAGAGATTACATCCATCCTAACCCTTTGACTCGTCAGGCTAGATCCGGTCATGTTTATACTTTGGAAGATCCCCATCACTTACCTCCTCTAATTACATTCTGCAATGATTGAAACTTACCCGAAAGCCTGTCGGTTACTGCATTATAGTAAATTTGATTGGCAGCAAGATCCGTCATTTCCTTATCAATGTCCACGCTATTTCCATTGTTGTTATATCGGACATTTTTCTGCGCCACGATGTGAGAAGCATGACTCCCCTCTGATTTGAAGGTAAAGTGTCTTTCATCGGTACGATATGACTCGAGGGAAGATTCCAGCTCTGCCTTAAAGGACTTTGTTTTGTCAACATCTTTAGCTTTATAATTAGGCGTGTCCGAATTGGCTATGTTCTGTGAAATGACTTTTTGTTTTGCATTAGAATAATCAAGGGCATTTTCTAGTGATTGAAAAGTATTCGAAAATAATTCCATATCGATCACCTCTTTCTATAATTGACAGATAATTACTTTATCAATAAATTAACCCAGCCGATTTACGTTTTAATTTTAAAGAAACATTATAACTATGTCCATAAACAATACATAGACTTTAGACCTATTATCGTCGAAATTTGTCACAAATTGCTCAATTTTGTCTTTTTTCTTAGTATCATTATAGGGTTAATATTACGTAATCTTACATTTTAATATGATATTCTACATATTAACCAAATTTTACTTCTATTAACTTTTATATCATATCGAAAAACCTACCTATATACCTGATACTTTAGAACTAATTTTCACGTTTACTTTCAAATTTTTAATTTATTTTAGTTGATTTCACCCTTTAAAATAAAGGATTTATAAGAAAACAACGGATTGCTGCATTTTTTCTTTTTTGAAAAAAAACCGTTTTTATCAAAGTTTTGAACCATTCGACAAATTTCTCTAATGACTAAAACCGTTATCAATAGTCTTTTAAGAATCAAAAAGTTATCCTATCGTTCATTTACACCATTTCGACAGTTATAATAATATAATTACCCTTTATGGGAAATATTTAACTACTTTCTGCTTCAAACAGAAGCATGCCCATATTCACATGTCCATTTTATCTGAATTACCTCTTTTCCCTCCCCCTGCCCTTCACCGTATTTACCTGTTTGTCCCGGACAGTAACACATCCAAATATCAAAAAAAGGCAGCCCTTTTTTCAAGGACTGCCTTTCTATATGTTAATTATTTTTAAGCTTCTCTAATTCAAGAAGGAATTTATCGTTCAATACCTTGATATAAGTACCTTTCATTCCAAGAGAACGTGATTCAATGACCCCAGCACTTTCCAGTTTCCTTAGGGCATTTACGATAACGGAACGGGTGATGCCGACACGGTCCGCAATTTTTGATGCTACAAGCAGACCTTCATTACCTTTAAGTTCCTCAAAGATGTGCTCTATTGCTTCCAATTCACTGTAAGATAACGAGGAAATCGCCATTTGAACGACAGCTTTACTACGAGCTTCCTCTTCTATCTCTTCTGATTTTTCACGAAGGATTTCCATACCGACTACAGTCGCACCATATTCAGCCAAAATTAAATCATCATCGTGAAATTTTTCTTGTAAACGGGCAAGAACCAATGTTCCTAAACGTTCTCCCCCACCCATAATCGGTACGATCGTTGTTAATCCAGTTGAGAAAAGTTCCTTGTTTTCGACTGGGAAAGCAGTATATTCGCTTTCGATATCAAGATTCGAAGAGGTTTCAGGAATATTGAACAGGTTTTTTGTGTACTCTTCAGGGAATTGTTTATCTTCCAACATTTTGTACATGCGTTCGTTTTCAATTTGCTGACTTACTGCGATGCCAAGTAATTTCCCGCGGCGGCTGACGACGAATACATTTGCTTCGATAACTTCACTTAAACTCTCAGCCATTTCCTTGAAGTTAACTGCTTTACCTGCTGCTTTTTGGAGCATTGCATTGATTTTTCTTGTTTTTGCTAATAAGTTCATTTGATTTGTTCCTCCTAAAAATACCATGGTTCACAATAACTATGAAGTTGTATTTCCGTAATTTTATGTTCATTGCTTAGGCAAATCATTGCCAAAATTGTTTCTAATTAAAGGATAAACTGGCTTAAATCTTTGTTCCGGGCGATAGAACCAAGCTTACCTTCGACATATTGGGGCGTAATTGTAATCTTCTCCATCGTTATTTCCGGAGCTTCAAAAGATAAGTCTTCAAGCAACCGTTCCAAAATGGTATGAAGTCTTCTTGCACCAATATTGTCTGTGTTTTGATTTACTTCGAAGGCCACTTCTGCTATCTTACGAACAGCATCGTCAGAAAATTCAATTTCTATACCTTCAGTTTCCAATAAAGCAACATATTGTTTTAACAAGGCATTATCGGGTTCATGCAGAATCCGCACAAAGTCATCTACAGTCAGTTTGTTCAATTCTACACGAATTGGGAATCTACCTTGTAATTCCGGGATTAGGTCGGATGGCTTAGCCATATGAAAGGCCCCTGCAGCAATGAATAGGACATGATCCGTTTTAACTGAACCATATTTAGTCACTACTGTTGAACCTTCAACAATTGGCAGGATATCCCTTTGGACACCCTCTCTTGATACATCCGCTGATGAACTTCCAGATTGCTTACTGGCAATTTTGTCTATTTCATCTATGAAGATAATCCCATTTTGCTCAGCCCCGTATACTGCATCTGAAGTTACTTCATCCATATCAATCAATTTTGCCGCTTCTTCATTTGTTAAAACGGTTCTCGCTTCACTTACTTTCAATTTGCGCTTCTTGCTTTTTTTCGGCATCAAGCTTCCTAAAGCGTCCTGCATGTTCATCCCCATTTGTTCCATTCCCGAACCTTGGAGCATATCAAACATAGAAGCAGCCTGTTCTTCCACTTCGACCGTTATCATTTCACTTTCCAGCTCACCATTAGCCAGCTTTTCAGCGACGATTTTTCTTTTTTCCTGCAAACTTAAATCTTCGGAATTTTCTTCCGGATCCTGTTCGTCTTGATTGTTATTGCCTCCAAAAAAGACTTCAAGAGGATTCTTGAAATTACTCTGTTTTTTAGCCGATGGCACTAATAGCTCTATTAAACGGCGATTTGCATTTTCTTCTGCCCGTTCCTTTACACTGGCCATCTTTTCTTCCTTCACGAGGCGGACGGAAGTCTCCACCAAATCACGGACCATGGACTCTACATCCCGGCCGACATACCCGACTTCCGTAAATTTCGTTGCTTCAACTTTTACAAAAGGAGCACCCACCAATTTAGCCATTCTCCGAGCTATTTCTGTTTTCCCAACACCTGTCGGTCCAATCATTAATATATTCTTCGGAACGACTTCGTCACGAAGTTGATCCGAGAGAAGGGAACGTCGGTAGCGATTCCGAAGAGCCACTGCCACTGCCCGTTTTGCCTCACGCTGCCCAACGATATACTGATCCAGTTTTTCAACGATTTGCCTCGGTGTTAAATTAGCTTTTTTTGACATTTGCGCTCCTCCTTACAACTCTTCCACGATTATATTCGTATTTGTAAATACACAAATTTCCGCTGCAATTTGTAAAGATGATTGAGCGATTTCCTTTGCCGATAAGTGGTCGCTGGAAAACCGCATTAATGCCCTGCCGGCTGCCAATGCATAATTCCCTCCCGATCCTATGGCGAGAATCCCGTCATCCGGTTCAATTACTTCCCCGGTGCCAGAAACGAGCAGTAAATGGTTCTTATCCATCACGACTAGCATGGCTTCAAGCTTTCTCAATACATTGTCACTTCTCCATTGCTTTGCCATTTCAACGGCAGCGCGCTGAAGATTGCCATTATACTCTTCAAGTTTAGCTTCGAACATCTCAAATAAAGTGAAAGCATCTGCAACGGAACCAGCAAAACCTGCAAGTACATTACCATTAAAGATTTTTCTTACTTTCCTCGCTGTATGCTTCATCACTACTGAATTTCCTAAAGTAACCTGCCCATCACCGGACATGGCACATTCACCTTTATGATGCACTGCAAATATCGTTGTCATAAAGTGTCCCCTTTCAACATTTAAGGCCGCGGATGTGATGCATTGTAGACTTTTTTCAATTGGTCTTTTGTAACATGCGTATACACTTGCGTTGATGAAATTTTTGAATGACCAAGCAATTCCTGAACCGTGCGAATGTCCGCCCCATTATTCAATAGGTGTGTAGCAAACGAATGCCTTAGCATATGGGGATGAAGACTTCCATCTGCGGCTGACTTTTTAATCAATTCATTCAATATATAGCGAACTCCCCTAGGTGTCAGAGGGTCTCCACGAAAATTAACAAATAAATAAACATGCGCCTTGGCGTCAGACGAAGTCAATTCCATCCTGGCTGTACGTATGTATAAATCTATCGCTTCCTGTGCATATCTACCAACCGGAACGTAGCGATCCTTTTTTCCTTTTCCATGGATCAGTACTGTCCCTAAGGAAAGATCGATATCCTGCAGTTTAATATCACAACATTCACTTACGCGAATGCCTGTAGCATACAATAATTCCAGTAAGGCATTGTTCCTTATTCCTATCGGTGAATCTTTCTTTAAAGAAGAAAACAACTGATCCATTTCCTTCTCATAGAGAAAACGTGGCAGTCTTTGATCCTTTTTAGGTAAAGAAGCAAGGGAAAAAGGGTTATCCTTCACATCACCTTCACGCAGTAAAAATTTATAAAGGCTCCGCAAGCAAGAAGTTTTTCTTGCAACAGTGCGCTTAGAAAGTTTTTTCTCATATAAATTCGTTAAATATAACCGGACATCAAGATATTCAACGGACGTGATGTCCTCAATCCCCTGTTCATTAAGGAACAGGAAAAATTCGTGAATATCACGTTTGTAATTTTCAATGGTGTAATGTGAACTGTTCTTTTCAATTTGTAAATATTCGATGAAGGATGATAATGCCTTTTTTTGATTAATCATGGAAACACCTCGCAAAGGCTAATAAATAGTATCATACTTTAAAACAGCAGGCAAATATTTTACAAATTTTTCACAAAGTTCTGAATTGTGTCCAAAGCGCGTTTAGCATGCGTTTCATTCCGCTCTTTTTTGGATTTGATTCTCACTTCAAGGTCTGGAAGCAATCCAAAGTTGGCATTCATCGGCTGGAAGCTCTTACCATTCGTCGACGTTATGTACCTTGCCATACTGCCCATCGTCGTCTCCGCAGGGAAAATGATAGGCTCCAAACCTTCGACGATCCTTGCAGCATTGATACCTGCGACAAGTCCCGACGCAGCCGATTCAACATACCCTTCAACGCCAGTCATCTGACCGGCAAAGAATAAATCATCCCGATTCTTGAATTGGTATGTTGGCTTCAAAACATTAGGTGAGTTTATGAAAGTGTTTCGATGCATGACCCCATAACGTACAATTTCCGCATTTTCCAATCCAGGTATGAGCTGCAATACTTCTTTTTGCGGCCCCCATTTCAAATGTGTCTGAAAACCAACAATATTGTAAAGTGTTCCTGCCGCATCATCCTGACGCAATTGAACTACAGCAAAAGGACGTTTTCCCGTTTTTGGATCTTCTAGGCCAACTGGCTTCAATGGACCAAATAACATCGTTTTCTTCCCGCGTGATGCCATTACTTCAATGGGCATGCAGCCTTCAAAAAAGATTTCTTTTTCGAATTCTTTAAGCGGGACTGTTTCAGCAGCAATCAATGCATCATAAAAGCGGTCAAACTCTTCTTCCGTCATCGGACAGTTCAAATAAGCTGCTTCCCCTTTATCATAACGGGATTTCAAATATACTTTATCCATATTGATGCTGTCTTTTTCAAGAATTGGTGCGGCAGCATCATAAAAGTACAAGTATTCTTCATCCATGATTTGCTTTAAGCTATCAGATAGTGACTGACTTGTAAGCGGACCGGTTGCAATGACGGTAGGACCTTCCGGAATTTCCGTCACTTCTTCATTAATGACCGTTACATTTGGATGATTTTTGACCCTTTCCGTAACAAGACCGGCAAATTCATGACGATCAACGGCTAATGCACCGCCAGCCGGTACAGCACAAGCATCCGCTGCGGACATGATGACCGAATCCAGTATACGCATTTCTTCTTTTAATACACCAACTGCATTTGTTAACGTATTTGCCCGAAGTGAATTGGAACAAACAAGTTCAGCGAATTTATCGGTATGATGGGCTGGCGTTTGTTTTACAGGGCGCATTTCATATAGATCGACTTTAATTCCTCTTTTAGCTAACTGCCAAGCCGCCTCACTTCCAGCAAGCCCAGCACCGATTACACTTACTTTTGTTTCTTTCATTTTTCGAACCTCCATGTATAGATATGATAAGACAGGATCATTTATCATTAAAACTGCTTTCCAGAAGTTTCATTTTTAACGATATCTATGTATTTATACCCGAAATACTCATTCCTGCTAACGATTATTTTAAAAATATGCCATCCTTATTTACTAAAAGGGTAACGGACGCAAATAGGAATTATATCTTTAAAAGAATGTACTTGTCCACTGAATTTTACATCACAAGGCCTAAATAAAAAAGTTTCAAGCTTTATCCATTTTCTTCTTGGAAGTAAATCCACCTATCACCATGATATCATACTTCCCTGAACATAAAGAAACCCGGCAGATGCCGAGTCCATTTATATTTAGGGTTTTTCGATAGTTCACAAGGAAAGTAAACGATTTCAAGGCCTTTTCTATGCTTGGGGCATTTCTTTAAAATCACAATCCATGCACTGGACCTGGACACCTTTTTTGAGTTTTTTCTCAACAAGTGTACCTTCACATTTTGGACAACTCCGCGGCAGCGGTTTATCCCAAGATATGAAGTCACATCCAGGGTAAGTATCACACCCGTAAAATATGCGGCGTTTTTTACTTTTCCTTTCAATGATATTTCCTTCTTTACATTTTGGGCATTTGACACCGATTTCTTTGACGATTGGTTTGGTGTTACGGCAATCCGGGAAATTACTGCATGCCATGAACTTTCCATAACGTCCCATCTTAAAGACCATCCCATGTCCGCACTCCACGCAATCTTCACCTGCAGGTTCATCTTTGATTTCAATTTTCTCCATCTCGACTTCGGCTTTAGCCAAATGAATTGCAAATTCTTTATAAAATTCATCGATGACCTTAATCCATTCAATATTGCCTTCCTCAACGCTGTCAAATTCCTGTTCCATCTTGGCAGTGAACTCTGCATCGAGAATATCCGGGAAGAATTCGCGTATCAATTCGAGAACGATCTCACCAAGCTCTGTCGGGATGAACCGTTTATTATCCAAGGTAACATAGCCCCGTTTTTGGATCGTATCCAAGGTAGGCGCATATGTAGACGGACGGCCTATTCCCAGTTCCTCTAGGGTCTTGACCAGACGGGCTTCAGTATATCGGGGCGGAGGCTGTGTGAAATGCTGCTTCGGCTCGATATCTTTTGAAAAGAATTGATCTCCTTTTTTCACATCAGGAAGTGCATTTTCCTTTTCTTCCACCGAGTCATCGGACCCTTCAACATATACCTTCATGAAACCCGGAAATTTAATTTTTGAACCATTTGCCCTGAAGATGACATCCCCGTTATGCAGGTCGATGCTCATCGTATCCATGACCGCCGAAGACATTTGACTGGAAACGAATCGTTCCCAAATCAATTTATAAAGACGGAATTGATCTCTGGATAAGAACTCCTTGACTACGCCCGGTTCACGTAATGTGCTTGTTGGCCTGACGGCTTCATGCGCGTCCTGGGCATTAGTTTGTTTTTTCTCCTTGCGCTGCTCGACCTGAACATATTCTTTACCATAACTATTTTGAATGAACGTATGGACTTCCTCTTTGGCACTATCTGAAATCCGGGTCGAATCGGTTCTCATATAAGTGATTAACCCGACTGTACCTTCCTTGCCAAGCTCGATTCCTTCATAAAGCTGCTGAGCAAGCATCATGGTTTTCTTCGCACGGAAATTCAATTTACGTGCCGCTTCCTGTTGCAGGGAAGAAGTTGTAAAAGGTGCTGCTGGATTACGCCTTCTTTCCTTTTTAGCCACAGCTCCTATCGTAAATTCGCCGCCATTTAAAGAAGCGAGCACTTTTTTGACGTCCTCTTCGGTATTTAATTCCTTCTTCTCGCCGCCAAGGCTGAAGAAAGAACCTTCAAACTGTTCTTTTCCTTTTACAAAATCAGCCTTGATTGTCCAATACTCTTCCGGGATAAAATCTTTGATCTCCTTCTCCCGGTCAATGATCATCCGTACAGCAACCGATTGGACCCGTCCCGCGCTTAAGCCCTTTTTCACCTTTTTCCACAATAACGGGCTTATATTGTATCCGACCAAACGGTCCAAGACCCTTCTTGCCTGCTGAGCATCAACCAATTTCATATTTATTGGCCTTGGCGATTTAAATGATTCCTTGATAGCCTCTTTCGTGATCTCGTTGAATACCACGCGGCAATCTGAGTTAACGTCAACATCAAGACTGTGAGCCAAATGCCAGGCAATTGCTTCCCCTTCCCTGTCGGGGTCAGCCGCGAGATAGATTTTTTTCGCTTTTTTTGCAGCTGTTTTCAATTCTTTTAAAACCGGGCCTTTGCCGCGGATAGTTATATATTTAGGTTCATATTCATGTTCAACATCGACACCCATTTGACTTTTAGGCAAATCACGTACATGCCCCATGGAAGCCTTTACTTTATATTTTTTTCCCAAGTAACGTTCTATTGTTTTCGCCTTTGCGGGCGATTCCACAATCACTAAGTATTCTGACATCCAATAAATCCTCCTCAAAGAGGTAATATAAATCTTCACTATTATTAATCATTCAAAAATCATTTGTCAACACCTCTTTACTTTTCAAAGCATGCTGATTCATTTATTTCTAGTTTTTTGACAAGAGGTGCCATTTGCAAAACTTATAACAGTTTTACAATATTTTCAACCTTTTTGTCTAATAATTCAACCCACCCTTCAAAAAAAGCACCTATTTTTTCAATTTTCCCGTTTGATTCTCCGTCTATCTTCTATATTATATTGTTCAAAACTCTTCCTCGATCTGCCTGGAGCTAAAAACAAGTTTGGCACCATCATAAATCAATTGATTGGTACCCTGTGATTCAGGGCTCGTAACATTACCAGGAAGCGCAAATACTTCCCTGCCGTGTTCCAAAGCAGCTTGTGCCGTAATAAGGGAACCGCTTCTTTCTTTTGCCTCTACCACGAATACGCCCTGTGATAATCCGCTGATGATTCGATTCCTAAGTGGAAACATCCATGGTTCCGCCTTCACTTCCGGTGGAGTCTCAGATATAAGCAGGCCTTTATTCATGATTTCTTCAGCAAGGGTAAAATTGGATTTCGGATATATTTGCTTAAGCCCTCCGCCTAAAACCCCGATCGTATCTCCGCCTTCCCTTAATGTGATCTTATGTGACTCTGCATCGATTCCAGCCGCCATTCCGCTTATGATCACGAACTTTTTCTTTACAAGCGGTAATAGAATCGTTTTTAAGGCCTCCAGCCCATACGAGGTTGGCTTGCGTGTTCCAACAACACCTAGGGTATTCTTCCTTGTTAAAAGCTTCTTATCACCTTTAAAATAAAGAACCCACGGAGGATCGAATATTTGCTTTAGCAAAAAAGGATATTCATCATCGAAGATCGTTAAACAATGGATTTGGCTATCTTCGTATTTTTTAAGTTTTTCGATGGAATGGAGTGAATGTAAATCTTTGAGAAAGAGGTTAAGCTTATTTGAAGGGATAGGGAGCATTTTTGCCCATTCAACGTAATTCGTCGTGAACAGGGAAGATAATGATGGGTCTTTGGACATGATTGCTTGGATTGTTTTCCATCCTGCTCCGCGGCAATGATGGAGATGGATTAACTTTTCTTTTTTATTCAATCGGAAACGCCCCTAATCGGATATTTTTAAAGGTAGGTTGATAGTGATGTACTTGGTCTCTCCCGAGGAAATTCGAGGAAATAAAGACCGACCCAAAAAAAGGTCGGCCAAGCTTAAATCAATGTGTTTTACAAGGTTCGTAAATATCTTTTTCTTTTAAAACGGAAATCAATGTTTCTCCCATTACGGATGGAGTTTCGGCAACTTTGATTCCACATTCGTTCATTACGCGGATTTTCTCGTCAGCCGTCCCTTTTCCTCCTGAGATAATGGCACCGGCATGTCCCATGCGTTTACCGGCAGGAGCCGTACGGCCACCAATGAAACCAACAACTGGCTTAGTCATATTTTCCTTCACCCAGATTGCCGCTTCTTCTTCCGCCGTTCCGCCGATTTCCCCGATCATGATCACCGCATGTGTTTCCGGATCTTCATTGAACGCTTTTAAAACATCAATGAAATCCGTTCCGTTAACGGGATCTCCACCGATACCGACAGCCGAAGATTGTCCGATGCCTGCTTGCGATAATTGGTGAACAGCTTCATATGTCAAAGTTCCAGAACGAGAAACTACGCCTACATGGCCTTTTTTGTGGATATACCCTGGCATGATACCAATCTTACACTCTTCAGGAGTAATGACACCTGGGCAGTTCGGTCCGATCAAGCGAGTTTTTTTGCCTTCCATGTAGCGCTTCACCTTGACCATATCCAGTACAGGAATATGTTCCGTGATACAAATGGCAAGATCAAGTTCTGCGTCTACGGCTTCAAGAATTGCATCGGCAGCAAATGGTGCCGGTACATAGATAACAGATGCACTCGCACCGGTTTCAGTGACAGCTTCGGAAACTGTATTGAATACAGGTACCCCTTCCACTTCTGTTCCACCTTTACCCGGAGTGACTCCCCCTACGATTTTCGTGCCGTATTCCAACATTTGTTTTGTATGAAATAATGCTGTTGCACCAGTGATTCCCTGAACGATCACTTTCGTATCTTTATTAATATAAACGCTCATTATGTTCCCCCCTGCCTATTATCCTACAAGTGATACTATTTTTTGTGCTCCATCTGCCATTGATTCAGCAGCCGTAATATTTAAACCTGACTCTTTTAGAATCTTTTTGCCAAGGTCCACATTCGTTCCTTCAAGACGAACAACAAGAGGGACATCCAGTCCAAGCTCTTTGGCAGCAGCCACGACGCCTGTAGCGATGATGTCACATTTCATGATTCCTCCGAAGATATTAACGAAGATGCCTTTAACATTTTGATCGGAAAGGATGATTTTGAAAGCCTCTTTTACTTTTTCCTCAGTGGCGCCGCCACCAACGTCAAGGAAGTTAGCCGGATCTCCCATATAATGTTTAATGATGTCCATCGTCGCCATAGCAAGCCCGGCACCATTAACCATGCATCCGATATTTCCGTCAAGCGATATGTAACTTAGGCCATGTTTTGATGCTTCAATCTCTTTCGCATCCTCTTCATCCAAATCACGGTACTCCGCGATGTCCTTATGGCGGTAAATCGCATTATCATCGAAGTTCAATTTAGCATCAAGCGCCATTACATCGCCGTCACCCGTTACCACTAATGGGTTGATTTCTGCGATTGAGCAATCCTTTTCAACGAAAGCTGTATATAGGTTAATCATCAGTTTGGAAGCTTTATTTATAAGTGGAGCCGGAATATTGATATTGAATGCAATCCTCCGTGCTTGGAAACCAGTCAGGCCTACAACCGGATCGATTACTTCTTTGAATATTTTCTCTGGTGTCTTTTCGGCCACTTCCTCAATTTCCGTACCGCCTTCTTCAGAAGCCATCAATACGACACTGTCCGTAGCACGGTCAAGGACAAGCCCGATATAATACTCTTTCGTAATGTCGCAGCCTTCTTCAATAAGTAAACGCTTAACTTCCTTGCCTTCAGGTCCCGTTTGATGGGTCACCAGTGTCTTGCCAAGAATCTCTTCTGCATATGTACGTGCTTCATCAAGATTCTTTGCTACCTTGACTCCGCCGGCTTTACCGCGGCCGCCCGCATGAATTTGAGCTTTGACGACAACAACTTCCGTACCTAACTCCTTCGCTGCTTCAACTGCTTCATCAACAGTAAAGGCAACCCGGCCATTTGGAACGGATACCCCGTATTGTCGCAATATCTCTTTCCCCTGATACTCATGGATATTCATTTCCCATCCTCCTTATCTACTAAAAAACAACCTTGAAATTTAATGCGTGTTTTCTCTATCATATTACAACAAAATTCTCCCTCGTGCATAATATTCTTTCACATAATTTTTAAAATATTATTATAATATACTTCCTTACCCTTTAAAAAAATAGAAAAAACCTTCTGCGCCGTTGTGTTTTTTTCTTATTAATATCATTTATTTCGGATCTGCAATTCTAGTACAAAAAGAGTCATATTTCTATCAAAAACACTCCCGTGAAAGCCTTTTCAATTTATTGTTCCAAAGATATTCTCATGAATAACTACGGTTATCCTGGTCTTGATTCAAAGAAAAGTAAAAGGACAAAGCCCTGTCGCCTTGTCCTTTTACAAATAGTTTAGTATTTTTTTAATATAATGAAAAATCGACAGTAATTCTCCTAATATTCTACATAAACCAACAGAAACCCATTGGTGAAACCAGATGGTTAGTCTCCTACCGATTCATGTCCTTGTCAACTTTATAAATGAATGCAAATACCTCTGCAACAGCTCCATACAATTCTTCAGGAATCGTTTGATTTATATCCAATTGACCTAAAAGTGCAGCAAGCGATTCGTCCCTTTGGACCGGTATATCGAGTTTCATGGCCTTATCCATAATAGTTTCAGCCGTTTTCCCTTTCCCTTTGGCCAATATGACGGGCGCTTTGGATGTCTTTTGATCATACTTTAATGCAATGGCTTCTTTTCGTTTATCATTTATCATATTCGAATATCCACTCCACTATATGAACCTGCTTCTGTAAAAAGAATCGGTTCCCCCCTAAGGTCCCGCTCTTTTTCATATACGGGATTTACAAACGAAACTCCTGATAATCTGTAATCCATTTTCCCAAGATTCTCTCTCAGGATGTCAAGGTATTGACCGGCTGCCTCTTCAAGGGTTGCACCATGCCCATTGATGACCGTCACTTTTATGATTCGGTTTTGAACCTGCATGTCGATGACCGTCTCTTCAAGGTGCTCCAATTCTAAATAAAATAGGACTCGGCAGTAATCCGGGTCTATTTTGCCTTCTTTTGTCTTCCTTCCGCTCCATTGTAACGTCAGATCCGTTTTAGTAGATCCCAGATTGAGTGGAAGTGTAAGGAGTAAATTCTGAATCGGCCCGTTTTCCTGTGAAAGGATCTGTTGCGCTGTAATCCGATTCAGGATTTGTTCTGCCATTTCCTTGATAGCTGCCGGAATTTGCTCATTCAGCAATTTAAGCAGCAGCGGTTTAAGTGTCTCTAAATCATTGGGGAAATCTGCCAAATCATCTCCTGGAAGATTAATGAGTGCATGTTCCAGCTGGAGTCCAAGGATCTTGGTCATTTCTTTCAGTTGGTGTGCGACAGAAGGTCCATGGGTGTAATCGATTGTTTGAAAATCAGCTGCCAATACATGTGAAAGGACCAGCTTCTCATTAATCCTAGCGGATTGGGCCTCAGGAGGCTTATTAAGCGACCGAAACAGTAATTCAGCAGCTTTAACCCTTCGACTCAGCTACTTGCTCTGTGTCCTTATTCAAGTAGCCTATAAGGTCATTCACTTCTATTTTTCCGTCTACTGCCTTTGTAGCTATCGCTTCGGCAAAAGCATTCTGGAGTAAATGAAAGGCAAGAGGGGTAAGTTTTTCTGCAGAAATGTTTTTTCTCTGCATCGAGTGGATATCAATCGGCAGTTTTGCCTTCTCATGATCATGACTATTCAATATGCGGTTAATAGCCATTTCGATTTCTTCAACTTGTGCAAATGCTCCGCCTTTAGCTGCGGAAAGCAGCTGCAATCCTTGGTGTAATTTATCAATCGCTGAATTTTTAGGAATACCGGACCTAACCTCAGCTCCATCCATTAAACTTTCCAGAAAGACGGATTCCGTCATTCCCTTTGGAAACGAAACCCGTCTTTTGAAGCAGGGAAAATGCCCCGGATTTCATTTCTGGCGTTGAATCGGAATTCAGCCAAGCGGTCACAAGTTTTTGTAAACCGATTTGTTGAAGCTGGTTCTGTTTGGCAACATGTAAAGAGTCCAATACCTCCATTAGCTTGGAGGCAGTCCTCGTTACTGCCCCACCATCCTGCAGCTGCTGCCTGAAGCCACTGAGGAGTTTGTGGAAAGGTTCACCTTTGGACTGCGTAAATAATGCATCAAATACACCTTTTACAAAAGGCAGTTGCTGAATGAACATTGTTTTTATTACAGGCAGACCAACTTCTGCAGCATCAGCAGCTTTTAACCATTGTAAAGCGGATTGAAAAGTTTCCTTGGTTATCGGAAGGCGGTTTGTCAGCAGGTATGGTATTCGGCAAGCTTGGTTGCGGCCGGTTCAGGTTTTATGCCGAGGTGAGCGATCAATTGTGCAACTGTTCCCTTTAAGCCAGAAACGTTCAAATTGGGGGAATCTAAAGCTTTTAACACGACACACCCCTCAATTGGTTGCTGCACTTGAAACCAATACTTCACTCCTGTACGAAGCGGGATATCAAGAGTGGCAACCATTTTTTGATGGCCAACCTGTACCTCGGCCGTTTGGTTAAGAAAAAACTTATTCACCTTCCCGAAAAGGATTTGCCCGTTTTTCAAACTCGCAGTTCCTTTTATTTCAATGGGTGAAGCTACGGGTTGACTGCTTTTTATGGATTGCACCACTCATCCCCCCCTTATTCCTTCGTTCGTGCAGCGATTTCCTTAACCGGTGCAAAACTTCTTCTATGCCAAGGTGTAAGCCCGTGTATGTCGAGCGCTTCTAAATGTTGGCTTGTCCCGTAACCCATGTGCTTTTCAAAACCATATTCCGGATATTTTTCACCATATTCCTTCATCATCCTATCACGAGTCACCTTGGCTATTATGGATGCCGCAGAGATGCTAATGCTTCTTGCGTCCCCCTTTATGAGGGAAAGCTGGGGAATCGGCACATCCAGTTCCATCGCATCGATCAACAAATGATCCGGAAGTTCTGACAGATCGTTCACTGCAGCCACCATTGCCTTTTTCGTAGCTTGATATATATTGATTTCATCAATTACTTCGCTATGTACAACACCTACACCTACGGATATCGCTTCCTTAAAAATCATCTCATAAAACTGTTCCCTTTTTGACTCCGGAATCTTTTTAGAATCATTAAGCCCTGGCAAATAAAAAGAATCAGGCAAGATGACTGCACTTGTCACAACCGGTCCCGCAAGAGGTCCTCTTCCCACTTCATCGATGCCAGCGAGAATGGAAAACCCTTGTTTCCGTAATTGCCTTTCAAACTCTGTCATTTCCGTGAAAGCATCCCTTACCTGTTGTTCTTTTTCATAAGTTCTTTGCCATTTGTTTACTAAGTCGGTTACTCCCTTCCGTCCGTCCTCCCGGCATTTCTGTAAAAATAAATCTTCCGGCTCTCTTATCGTCTTTAACTTTAAGGAGATTTCCTTAATGCTCATTGCAGTTATCATCTTTTATCACCCATCATTTTAATTATCGGCAGTCTTGCTTCTTTTCTACAGTTCAAACAAAAATACGGAGCGGAAAAGAGACATCAAAAAGAAAAAATCTTTTCGACATCCAACTCCAGCTCCGTATTACAACACTCAAGTCAATGTTAATCTTATTCGGGGATATCATCCTTTTCATAATCCGAAGGAACCTCGAACGTAAGCGGGCCCATCTTTTCTGAACGGATTTCACGTACGACCAACTCTGCGGTTTTGTCATAATCGATGAAGCCCCCAGATGCTAAACAGCCCCTGAACTTTCCAACAGCATCGAACAATTCGAGCGTTTCCTGTGGAATTACATCCAGGTTATAACGGGATTTCAGTCTTTCCGGGTATTCTTTTTCCAAAAAGCGAAGGCCATATAATGAGACTTCGTGCAAGTTTAAAATCGTATCCTTGATCGCACCTGTCAACGCAAGCTTCAAACCTACTTCTTGATCCTCGAATTTCGGCCAGAGAATCCCCGGCGTGTCGAGCAATTCCAATTCCTTACCCACTTTTATCCATTGCTGCGCTTTAGTGACTCCAGGTGTATTTCCTGTTTTGGCAATGTTCTTTTTGGCAAGTCGATTGATTAAAGTCGATTTCCCCACGTTAGGAATGCCGACTATCATGGCACGGATCGCTCTCGGCTTTATTCCTCTTGATTCCATCCGCTCATACTTTTCTTTTAAAAGATTTTTGGATGCAGCTGTAATCTGGTTTAAACCGTTTCCTGCCTGTGAGTTAATGGCAATCGCCGTTTTCCCCTGCGATTTATAATGTTCCAGCCACATATTCGTTTTTGCCGGATCGGCCATATCAGCTTTATTCAAAAGGATGACCCTCGGTTTATGCTGAATGATTTCGTCGATCATCGGATTTCGTGAAGATGCCGGAATCCGGGCATCCACAAGTTCAAAGATGATGTCGATCAGTTTTAATTTCTCTGTTACTTCCCGTCTTGCTTTGGCCATATGGCCAGGGAACCACTGTATTGTCAATGGAATCCACCTTCCTACTATTCCGCCAATCGAAAGTCTTCGATCGGCCAATAAACTAATTTAGTTTTTCCTAACACTTTATCGTAAGGAACGACACCTACACCAATATGGCGGCTATCCTTGCTGAAACGGCGATTATCCCCCAGGACAAATAGGTGATCTTCAGGCACCGTTCCTTGTTCTATGACATCACTTAATGTAAAAGGTTCCGTCAAAGCCCCGCCATCAATCAATTGTTCTTTATATTCATCCAAGTATGGCTCATCATAAGCTTTTCCATTCACGTAAAGAGTATCATCTCTATATTCCACTTTTTCCCCTGGCAATCCGATGACCCGTTTTATGTAATCTTTGCCTTCTGGAGCTTCGAAAACGATAATGTCGAATCTTTTGGGTTCGCCAATCGAATAGGAGATTTTATTAACGATCATGCGGTCCGTATCCTTTAATGTCGGCATCATGGAATTACCGTCCACAACAATAGGAGCCAGGAGGAAATAACGAATCAGCGTCGCCGCTATAACCGCGATTATGACCGCCTTTGTCCATTCCCACAATTCATTTTTCTTTTTCGCCATCCTTACCCACCCTTTTTGAAGCATATCAACAATTATTTTAACATGTCGCGGACGCTATAGCGAGCAGGATTCTATATAGCTTTCACCCTATGTGCATTCATATCGTTTCTTAAAGTGCAAAAAGGGAGCCTGATAAACAAGCTCCCTTTTTTGCATGATACTGTTTGGTTATTCACCTTATGTGGATCATGGTAAACCCGCATGAAGATATTCGAAGAATTAACGACGAATTTCTTTAATACGTGCTTTTTTACCACGAAGTTCGCGTAGGTAATAAAGTTTCGCACGACGTACTTTACCGTGACGGATAACTTCTAGTTTCGCAATTTTTGGTGTGTGAACAGGGAAAGCACGTTCTACTCCAACGCCGTAAGAGATCTTACGCACTGTGAAAGTTTCACTAACTCCGCCGCCACGACGTTTGATTACAACGCCTTCAAACAACTGGATACGTTCGCGAGTTCCTTCAATAACCTTTACGTGTACACGTACTGTGTCACCAGGTCTGAATGATGGAAGATCTGAGCGAAGTTGTTCTTTTGTGATTTCGTTAATAAGATTTTGCATCGATTTCAACTCCTCCTGGACGCTCTTGCAAATACTTATTGTTTGCAGCGGAACATCGTTATAAGACTGAGCATTTTGCCCAAGTCACAAGGTATATCCTATCATACTCTAAACGTCGATGCAATAGACATCAGTCTTCTTTTTTAATCTCGGACAATAATTTTTTTTCAACTTCCGATAGTTCATAACTATCGAGCAAATCCGGACGTCGAATCCAAGTTCTGCGCAGAGATTCCTTCATCCGCCATTCATCGATTTTTTTATGATTCCCGGATATTAGCGGATCGGGAACTTTCATCCCCCTGAAATCTGCAGGTCTAGTATAATGGGGATGCTCTAACAAACCAGAAGAATAGGAATCAAGGATCGGGGAGTCAACATTTCCCAAAACGCCCGGCAGCAAGCGAACAACGCTGTCAATAATGACCATTGCGCCCAATTCCCCGCCTGTAAGCACAAAGTCACCAATAGATATTTCATCCGTTACGACATGCTCCCGGATGCGCTCATCATACCCTTCATAATGCCCGCAAATGAAAATGAGATGTTCCTCTTCAGCAAACTCTTCGGCTTTTTTCTGCGTGTAACGCTCTCCCTGGGGACAAAGGAGGACTACCCTTGGGGTTAGCTCCCCTTGCCCTTTAAGAGCTTCCACAGCATCAAAGATCGGCTGTGCCTTTAATACCATTCCGGCACCGCCTCCATAAGGATAATCATCTACCGTCGAATGCTTATTATCTGCATAATCTCGAAAATTGGTCACCTTATAGCTCACAGCCTGCTTTTCCGCAGCCTTTTTTAAGATTGACGAACCAAATACCCCTTCGAACATTTCTGGAAAAAGCGAAAGCACATCGATTTTCATCAGTCTAAAAGTCCTTCCATCGGTGTAATGATGACCCTTTTAGCGGAAATATCCACTTCTTTAACAATTTGTTCAATATACGGGATCAGGATGTCCTTACTGCCAGCTTTCTTAATGACCCAAACATCATTGGCACCAGGCGTAAGAACCTCAACGATTTCCCCAACTTCCATTCCTTCATCCGTAAATACCGAACAGCCGATGATTTCATGGAAGTAGAACTCACCTTCGTCCAATTTACCAAGCTGTGCTTCCTTCACTTTCAGGACCCCGTTTTTAAATGCTTCAACCTGTCCGACGTTATAATAATTCTCGAACGTCAATAGGTTAAAGTTTTTATGGGTGCGATGCGACCTGATTATAAGGGGCAAGGGTTTTTTCTCCGTGTCCCTAAACAGATACAGAGTATTTCCCACTTTGTACCGTTTTTCTGGAAAGTCTGTTGAAGAAATCACACGGACTTCTCCTAAAAGACCATGTGTGTTGACAATTTTACCTACATTAAACCATTTTTCCATTCTTTCACCTCTAACGAATTTCCGAGACGATTCCATCTTTTATGACAATGGTCTTCGTTGCCATGATTTCGTCCCAATCTGCCCCAATTTCCACATCAATGATACTTTGAACTTCCCGTTCCTTCAATTCACTACCTGCGGGAAGGATCTCCAACTGCTCCATTTGAAATTCAAGCAGTTTAATTTTTTCTTGCCTCTGGTTTATTTCTTTTTCAAAATGAGCACGGAGACTAGCAGGTTGGAGAGTTCTTGTTTTTTCAAGTTTTTTCAGTTCAAAGCGAAGCTGTTCACTCTCTTTTTGAAGCTGAAGGCGTTTTGACTTGTATTTCTCGAGGAGCTGATTCTTGCTGGATTCCGTTAATACTTGGTTAACGATTACATTTTGGAGAATTTTCATTCCAGCACCTCCTATTATCTATGATTTCTTATTTCCTTCAAAAAATATGTATGATGGGGTAATCTTTTTGAAATGGGGGTCATTCTCTTAAGTATAACGTAAATCGGTAAAAGATGCGTCTTAAAAAGGCGTAAAGTTTAAAGTCCGGGTCTATTCAATTAGGATCCAAGTCGAAATTTCACTTTCTTGAAGTACAAAAAAAGGAGGGGTATTAACCCTCCTTATTCGGAAATCTCCAAATAGATTTTCTTCTGCTGTGAAGATCCTGCTGCATATACCACAGTCCGAATCGCCTTAGCAACACGCCCTTGTTTACCGATCACCTTGCCCATATCCTCTTTATGAACGGAGAGGATATAAACAATCCGGTCGGATTCTTCCTTGGAGGTCACGATGACCTCTTCCGGATAATCCACAAGTGCTGAAACAATCGTTTCAATAAGTGCTTTCATCAACTACCGTCGATTACTTGCTGTTTTTTGCAACATGGAATTTTTCCATGATGCCTTGTGTAGAGAATAAGTTACGAACTGTATCAGATGGTTTAGCTCCATCTTGTAACCATTTAAGAGCAAGCTCTTCGTTGATTTCAACTTTAGCTGGTTGAGCAACCGGGTTATAAGTTCCTACCACTTCAATGTAACGTCCGTCACGTGGTGAACGAGAATCTGCAACTACAATACGATAGAAAGGAGATTTTTTAGCTCCCATACGTTTTAAGCGAATTTTTACTGCCATTTTAAATAAGCACCTCCGAATAGTTTCACACAAGATAGTATAATATCAAATGTCTTGCATGTTTGTAAAGGTTTTTTTCTTAACAGGTAAAAAAAGTGTTGAAATACATGGCTTCGACCCGTATTCGCCTCAGTTTAGACCTGAAATAAACCTTACATGAACGGGAATTTGAATCCCTTTTTCTTTCCTTTTTGCATGTTCGTGACCTGTTTCATCATCTTTTTCATTTCTTCGAATTGCTTCAGTAGACGGTTCACTTCTTGAATCGATCTGCCGCTTCCTTTTGCAATCCGTTTCTTGCGGGATGCATTCATGGTTTCCGGATGTTCCTTTTCATGCGTTGTCATTGAACGGATGATAGCTTCAACATGACCGATCTGTTTCTCATCGATCTGAAGGTTGTCCATCCCTTTCATTTTATTCGCACCGGGAATCATTTTCAGAATATCATCAAGCGGTCCCATATTCCGCACCTGACCAAGCTGATCAAGGAAATCATCAAAGGTAAAAGTGGCGGTACGCATCTTTTTCTCTAATTCTTTCGCTTTTTCTTCATCTACATTGGCCTGTGCTTTTTCGATAAGGGTCAATACATCACCCATGCCGAGGATCCTTGACGCCATCCGCTCTGGATGGAACGCTTCAAGTGCATCCAATTTTTCACCCATACCGACGAATTTGATCGGCGTGTCGGTGACTGAACGAATTGAAAGTGCCGCACCACCACGTGTATCCCCATCAAGTTTCGTTAATACGACTCCTGTCAGGCCTAGCTGTTCATTGAAGCTTTGGGCTACATTGACCGCATCCTGACCTGTCATCGCATCGACAACCAGGAAGATTTCATCAGGTTTTGTCAACTCTTTGATATCCTTCAGTTCGCCCATCAAGTTTTCATCCACATGAAGACGGCCTGCGGTATCAATCAACACATAGTCATGATGTTCTTCCTTAGCTTTTTCAATTGCCTGTTTGGCAATTTCAACAGGGCTGACCTGGTCCCCAAGGGAGAAAACAGGCATGCTTAATTGTTTGCCAAGTGTTTCGAGCTGCTTAATCGCCGCCGGACGGTAAATATCAGCCGCAACGAGCAATGGCTTGCGGTTGTATTTTTTTCTAAGAAGATTGGCAAGCTTTCCGGTGGTCGTCGTTTTACCAGCACCCTGAAGACCTACCATCATAATGACAGTCGGTGGTTTCGAGGCAACGGCAATCTTGCTCTGTTCGCCGCCCATCAGCTCAGTCAATTCTTCCTTAACTACTTTAATTACCTGTTGACCGGGGGTTAAGCTTTTCAGCACTTCCTGACCTACCGAACGTTCACTGACACGTTTTACAAAATCCTTCACGACTTTAAAGTTAACATCCGCTTCAAGCAGGGCCAATCGAACTTCACGCATCATTTCTTTCACGTCCGCTTCGTTGACCTTCCCTTTTCCACGGATCTTTTGCATCGTGCTCTGCAGTCGGTCGGCCAATCCTTCAAATGCCATATTGCCGCCTCCTAATCCAACTTCTCAAGCGTTGTGATTGCGTCTAGCAGCTTCTCTTTTGAAAAGGATTCCTTTTCTATGAGTCCCTTCATATTCGCAATCCACTGGTTACGCTCTTGAAATTTTTGAAATAACAATAGCTTTGCTTCATATTCCTCAAGCATCGCTTCTGTTCTTTTTATATTATCATAGACTGCCTGCCTACTGACTTCGTATTCATCGGCAATCTCGCCAAGAGAGTAATCATCCAGATAGTAGAGGGACATGTAGCTCTGCTGCTTCTCTGTTAACAACGATTGGTAAAAGTCATACAAATAATTAATCCGCGTTGTCTTTTCAAGCATCTTAGCAAGCCTCCCTGCTGTTAAGTGAAAACCCTTTACAAGTTTATATTGTAAAGCCTTGTTTATTTGATGTCAAGTTAAACTCCTTACCACGTGTTTGCAAAGCATTATTTTTTCATTTTCCGCTTCTTTTTTGGACCTTTCTTCAATTGGTCCTCCAATTATCATGGTAAAAAAACCAGAAGAGAATGAACTCTTCCGGCTTACAATTTTCCCTTAAACCTCTTCTTTATCGATGATATCAGCAAAAAGGCCATAAACATATTTCTCGGCATCGAATTCCTGTAGATCATCCATTTTTTCACCTAGCCCGACAAATTTAACGGGAATGGCCAATTCATTGCGAATCGCCAAAACAATTCCACCTTTAGCGGTGCCATCAAGCTTTGTTAAAACAATACCGGAAACATTTGTCGCTTCCTTGAATGTCTTGGCCTGGATAAGGGCATTTTGCCCAGTTGTCGCATCAAGGGCAAGCAGCACCTCGTGTGGTGCACCTGGTACTTCACGTTCAATTACACGTTTCACCTTTTCCAATTCCTTCATTAAATTCACTTTATTCTGCAAGCGACCGGCAGTGTCACAGATAAGGATATCCGCTTTTCGTGCCTTGGCGGCCTGAATGGCGTCGAACATGACAGCTGCTGGGTCAGAGCCTTCACCCTGTTTGATTACACTGACACCGACACGCTCACCCCAAACCTCAAGCTGTTCAATCGCACCGGCACGGAAGGTATCCCCTGCAGCCAATACGACAGATTTTCCATCTGTTTTGAATTTGTGGGCAAGTTTACCAATGGTCGTCGTTTTACCTACCCCATTAACCCCTACAAACAAAATAACCGTCAAACCTTCTTCTTGTATATTCAGGCTAGAAGTCGCTTCATCATCACCTTGGTAGATTTCAACAAGCTTTTCGGAAATAACGGACTGCACTTCCCTCGTATCAGAGATATTGCGAAGCTTGACTTCCATTTTTAATTGATCAATCAGTTCCATCACAGTATCAAAGCCTACATCAGCCTGTATCAGGATTTCTTCAAGTTCTTCAAAGAAGTCCTCATCCACTTTCCGATAACGGGCAACAAGTTCATTAACCCTTCCAGTAAAGGAATTCCTCGTCTTTGTCAAACCTTGTTTGAATTTTTCCCCAATGGATACTTCTGCTTCAACTGATTTTTCTTTTTCTTCCTGAGTAGTAAATTTCTCTTTTAACTTTTTGAAAAAACTCATTGTCCCACTTCCTCTAATTCATGAATTTTAAACTTCCATAAAGTTTTCTGATTCTTCCATCCGGACGGAAACAAGTTTGGAGACGCCTGACTCCTGCATCGTAATGCCGTATAGGACATCTGCCTCTTCCATCGTGCCTTTGCGGTGAGTAATCACGATGAACTGCGTTTCCCTGCTGAACTTTCTTAAAAATTGGCTGAACCGGACGACATTCGCCTCATCTAGCGCTGCCTCGACTTCGTCAAGGATACAGAAAGGAACAGGACGCACTTTTAGAATGGAGAATAAAAGGGCTATGGCTGTCAATGCTCGTTCTCCGCCGGATAAGAGGCTCAAATTTTGCAGTTTTTTTCCGGGAGGCTGTGCAATGATATCCACCCCTGTATTTAGCAAATCATCAGGATTCGTCAGTTTCAGCTCCGCTCTGCCTCCGCCAAATAAAGCTTTGAAGACTTGTTCGAATTCTTTACGGATCGAATAGAAAGTATCCGCAAAGCGGCGTTTCATTTCATCATCCATTTCATCGATGACTTGGAATAATGTATCTTTCGCCTGTTGAAGGTCTTCCTTTTGACTAAGAAGGAATTCATAGCGTTCAGCTACACGTGCGTATTCATCAATTGCACCTAAATTCACCGTCCCCAGTTCCTCGATTGCAAGCTTGATGAGCTTCACCCTTTTTTGAGCTTCGTCGGCAGGCATCATCAATGGATACTGTTCTTTAGCACCTTCAAAGGAAAGGGTATATTCTTCTCGCAAGTGGTCGAGGCGATTTTCCAGTTCGACATCCAGACGAGTTAATTTCACTTCTTCATCCTTTATCACTTCGACAATGCCTCTATAAAGTCGATTTTCTTCTTTCAAGGACAGTTCGAGCGTTTCAACTTCCATTAGAAGCTCGTTTTTTTCCTGTTTTTTTATGGTGATTCCTTCAATTGCTCCATTTTTATCGAGCAATTTCTGCTGAGCCATATCTTCCAGGGACTCTTCCCCGCTTGAACTGTCTGTCATTTCATTGGTGAGGAGCCCTAAATCATCTTTGTTTTCAGCAAGCCTGCTTGATTCCTTAGAAAGATCCGATTCAATGCGTTCCATCTTCTCTTTTTGGTTTTGCAGCTGGCCACGCTTGGAAGCGAGCATTACCTTCAGTTCATTCGTTTCTTCAGCAAGACTCTCTTTTGAAGATTGTTGTGATTGCTTTTGTTCGGTCATTTCGGAAATCAACCGGTCCAGACCTTCAATTTCCGATTTACATGATTCCAAAAGTTCTTCCAGCTCTTCAAGTCTTGCCGTTTTTTGCTGTTGTTCTTCTAAATATGAATTTTTATCCAAATCATAAAGATGCAGCCGTTCATTCACATTTCTTTCCTGAAGCTCCACTTCACGGAGTTCCCCTTTAAGGGTTTGTTCTTGTAATCGAAGTCTCTCTCCCGTTTTTCTGGTTTGTTCAAGCGTTTGCTCTTGAACACCCACATCCACTTTGAGCTGTTTGACTTGCTTTTCAAGCTGATTCGTTTTGACTTCCATGGCAGCAAGTTTTTGTTGGAGCTCCTCCAATTCCGTTTTCCTTGAAAGCAGGGAGGTCGTTTTTTGCTTTAAGGCTCCACCAGTCATTGAACCACCTGGATTAACGATATCCCCTTCAAGTGTTACGAAGCGGAAACGGTGCTGCATCATTTTCGCCAGGTCATTTGCCCCTTTTAAATCTGTGGTGATAATCACTGTTCCTAATAGGTTTTCAGCAATCGCTGCATGCCTATCATCATATTGGATCAATGAGGAACCAGTCCCTACAAAAGCTGAATGGCTCTTCAGCATCGATAATTGGTTAGCTGATATCTCTCTTGCCTTTATGACTGATAAAGGCAAGAAAGTCGCACGCCCATACCTATTTTTCTTCAAGAAGGAAATGGCTTCCCGTGCATGCTCTTCGCGTTCCACGACAACATGCTGCATCGCTCCGCCCAAAGCCGTTTCAATGGCCGTTTCATATTCCTTTGGAACCTTTATCAATTCCGCAACTGCCCCTTCAATGCCTCGAAGGGTTTCTTTCGCTTTCAAAACCTCTTTTACACCCTGAAAGAAGCCTGCATAATCATCTTCCATTTCTTCAAGCAGTTCCTTACGCGATTTAGCCTGTTGAAGGAATTGATAGGCCTTATAAAGGGTGGTTTCTTGTTTTTGATACGTATCTTTTGCCGCGTTCAATTTATTCTGCTGATTTCGGAAATAAGTGACATGCTCTTCAAGCTGCTTGGTCATATTGTCCATCAGCTGTGAATATTCCATTTTTTTTGCAGTGATTTCCATTCTTTCAGTTAAGAACTTTTCATTTTCCATATCAAGTTTTGCATTTTTATGTTCCTGCTGCGCAAGCTGCTGAAGCAGGTATTGTTTTTCGTTTTTGGCCGAGGCCTGCTTGTTCAACCACTCGATATAGTCACTCTTTTTCGCTTCGATCACCGCTTCAATATCACTATTGAATAGACCGAGGCTTTTTTGTTTTTCATGTAAGGTTTCAGAAATCCCTTTCACTTCCAAGTTCAGTGCATGCAGGATTTCCGTTTCTCTTTCCTTTTGCAAAGACAAACGCTCGACAGCAGCCTCACCTTCCACAATCGCTTTTTCCAGCTGTGACTTGTTTTGGGCGGCATTTTTTTTCCGTTCTTTCAAAACTTCTTTACGGCCTTCAAGCTTTTCAAGTTCTTCGCTGGCATTCAGGAGAATCTCCTGAAGGCCATTGATCGATGTCTCAAGCGTCGCAAGACTATCCCTTAACTTTTTGAGATGCGCTTCCCTGTCCTGAAGCTGTCCTGCCATTTGCTGTTCCATTTCATTATGTTTTTCAAGTTCCTGTGATAGTTTTTCCCATTTTTCATAAAGCTCTTCAATTTCATAAACGGTTAAAGCCACTTCTATTTGCTCTAGCTCGTCTTTCTTCGCCAAAAATTCCTTGGCAAGGGAAGACTGAATTTTTAATGGCTCCACCTGCCCCTCCAATTCATGGAGGATATCATGGACACGGTTTAAGTTATCCTGTGTTTCCGTCAGCTTCGATTCCGCTTTTCGTTTTCTCGTTTTATACTTCAGGACACCGGCTGCTTCTTCAAAAATCACTCGTCTTTCTTCAGCCTTACTGCTAAGGATTTCTTCCACTTTCCCTTGGCTGATGATGGAAAACGCTTCTCTCCCAAGACCGGAATCCATGAAAAGGTCTATGATGTCTTTCAGACGGCAACCTTGATTATTAATGAAAAATTCACTTTCTCCCGATCGATATACACGCCTTGTCACACTGACTTCATGAAAGTCGATCGGCAGGGAATTGGTCTCGTTATCAAGGGTCAATGATACTTCCGCAAAATTCAACGCTTTCCTCGTGTCACTTCCCGAAAAGATGATATCTTCCATTTTTGCTCCACGCAGTGATTTCGCAGACTGCTCTCCAAGGACCCACCGGACTGCATCGGTCACATTACTTTTACCGCTTCCGTTTGGTCCAACCACTGCCGTGACACCAGGTACAAAATCTATCGAAATTTTCTCTGCGAAAGATTTAAATCCTACAACGTCCAAACGTTTGAGGAACATGACCTTTCCCCCTCTACTGTTCAACTATCTTGTTGATTTTTTTCTTTTAAAACGATCAATGCATGCTCGGCTGCATGCTGCTCCGCTTCTTTTTTGGACTTTCCTATTCCAGAGCCAAGTTCTTCCCCATTCAGGGAGACCGTCGAAACAAACTCCCGATTATGGGCCGGTCCTTTTTCCTGCAAGATCTTATATTGCAGGACACCGATGGCATCGCGCTGGATCAGCTCCTGAAGCTGGCTCTTATAATCCATCACATGAGAAAAAGCACCCTCGTCTATCTTCGGAAACACGACATTCGTCAAAAACTGCACAACTGGCTCTAATCCTTGATCAAGGTACAAAGCACCAATATAGGCTTCGAATACATCCGCAAGCATGGCAGGGCGTTCCCTTCCACCTGTCATTTCTTCCCCTTTTCCGAGTAATACATATTCCCCGTAAGAAAGGCTATTGGCAAAAGCAACAAGTGAAGGCTCACACACAATGGCTGCCCTTAGTTTGGTAAGTTCACCTTCGCTCATCATCGGATATTTTTGATATAAGTATTTAGAGATGGTCAGTTCAAGTACAGCGTCCCCCAAGAATTCAAGCCTTTCATTATCTTCATAAGGCTTACGGCGATGCTCATTCACATAAGATGAATGTGTAAAAGCTTGTTTCAATAAGTTTTCATCTTTAAAATGAAAACCCAGATTTTCTTGCAACTGTTTGAATTTATTTTCCTTGATTGATGGTTTACGATTATTTCCGTTCCTACGCATCACACAAAACCCTCCACGGTTCAAAAAGCATATTTTTCCAATATATAAAAAGAAACCTGGCAGGAATTCCTGTCAAGCTTTCCTATGTACCATCATACATGATTATCCGCTTAAAGAAAACTAAAGGCAAAAGACACTGCATGCAGGCGGAGCATACCCGTGAACATGCTCATTCCGTTATCTGCCGCTGAATCAAACTTCTTTAAGCAATAAGAGAAAGCCCCGTTAAAAAACGGAGCTTTTAGTCAAATGACAATTCATTACATAGTGCTTTGTATGTAATTCACAGCATCACCTACTGTGGCGATTTTTTCAGCGTCATCGTCCGAAATTTCCATATCAAACTCGTCTTCGAATTCCATGACTAGTTCAACTACATCAAGGGAATCGGCACCAAGATCTTCTTTGAAAGAAGCTTCAAGTTTTACCTCTGATTCTTCTACGTTCAAACGATCTACAACGATTTTAGTTACTCTTTCTAATACATCTGCCAATGTGTTCACCTCCCCTCAAGACATTATAAATTAATTTCGAAAAAAATCAAAGAAAACTTACATGACCATGCCGCCATCTACATGAAGAGTTTGCCCAGTCATATATTTGCTTGCATCGGAAGCAAGGAAAGACGCCACTGCAGCAATATCTTTAGGGTCACCGAAACGTGCAAGCGGAATTTGGTCCAGCATGGCTTTTTGAACGTCTTCAGGCAATTCCCCAGTCATATCCGTTGAGATGAAACCTGGGGCAATCGCATTGACCGTAATGCCTCTTGATGCAAGTTCCTTTGCCGTCGTTTTAGTCAAACCGATGACACCTGCTTTAGCCGCTACATAATTAGCCTGCCCTGCATTTCCGCTGACGCCGACGATCGATGCCATATTGATGATCCTGCCGCTACGCTGCTTCATCATTTGCCTTGTAACAGCTTTGGTGCATAGGAACACGCCTTTAAGATTCGTATTGATAACAGAATCCCATTCATCTTCTTTCATGCGCATCAAAAGGTTATCACGTGTGATGCCGGCATTATTAACCAGGATATCCACTCTGTCAAATTGTTCGACGACCTCTTTGATCATGCTTGTCACTGATTCACTATTTGCAACATCGCATTGGATTGCGAATGCTTTCCGGCCCAATGCCTTGATTTCATCAACCACTTCATTCGCTTTTGCCTCACTGCCGGAATAGTTAATGGCAACGTCTGCTCCCTGACGGGCAAGTTCCAATGCAACTTCCCTGCCAATACCTCGTGATGCTCCCGTTACAAGTGCTTTTTTACCTTCGAGGATCATGCTTGTACCCCCTTCAATGTTTCAATTGTTTTAGTTAGAGTATCTATATCGGATACCGAATGAATTTGAACGGAACGATCAATTTTCTTTATCAATCCGCCCAACACTTTCCCTGGGCCAACCTCGATGAACGTATCCACGCCCAATTCAAGTAGATTTTTCACACTGTCCTCCCAAAGGACCGGTGAATACAGCTGTTCGATTAATTTTTCTTTTATTTCGGCAGGTGCTGTAATGGGCTTAGCCGTTACGTTTGAAATGACAGGAATTTCTGCCTGTTTGAAGCTTACTTCATCAAGGACACCCTGTAACTTTTCTGCTGCCGGTTTCATTAATTCAGAATGGAACGGTCCGCTCACTTCAAGAGGAAGAGCCCGTTTAGCCCCATTTTCCTTGGCTTTTGCACTTGCAAGTTTAACCCCTTCGGAGGTGCCTGAAATGACGATTTGCCCTGGACAATTAATATTGGCCAATTGAACGGATTCACCTGTGGCCGTAATTTCAGAAGTGACTTCAGATAGAGCTTCACGGTCCATTCCCAAAATCGCAGCCATTGAGCCTTGACCATTCGGTACCGCAGCTTCCATGAATTCACCGCGTTTACGCACTGTATATACGGCATCTTCAAAAGAAATTGCACCAGATGCAACTAATGCCGTATATTCACCTAAACTGTGCCCGGCAGTATAATCGGGTTTGATTCCCGCTTCTTCCAACTCCTTGACAAAAGCATAACTCGTAGTCAATAAGGCTGGCTGTGCATTATAAGTCACCGTTAATTCTTGTTGTGTGCCATTAAAGATCAATTCCGTAAGCGGAAAATCAAGTTTTTCATCTGCTGATCGAAAAATTTGCTGAGCACGCTCTTTTTCCTGAAATAGGCCATGCCCCATTCCTATTGATTGTGATCCTTGTCCTGGAAAGACAAAAGCAATTTTACCCATCTGTTACTCCCCTGCCTCTATGATTTATTATTGTTTTTCTATTGTCTCCGCAATTGTCGATATGACGTCATTTCCAACCATATCGCGAGTCTGGCGTATAGCATTATAGACCGCATTAGCATCTGAAGAACCATGCGCCTTAATGACAGGGGCCTTCAAACCGAAGAGGCCAGCACCGCCATACTCCGAGTAATCCATTTTATTTTTTATGACTTTTAGTTCTGGCTTTACCATTGCTGCAGCCAACTTACTTTTGAGGTTGCTCATCAAGGCAGCTTTCACCATTTTGAATACGCCCATAGCAGTACCTTCCAGCGTCTTTAACACCATATTTCCCGTGAAGCCGTCCGTCACAACAACGTCCGCCGGCCCGTTTAGGAGGTCCCTTGCCTCTACGTTACCTATAAAGGATATCTCCGATGATTGCTGCAGTAATGTAAAGGCATGCTTAGTCAGTTCATTCCCTTTTTTTTCTTCTGTTCCGATATTAAGTAATCCGACACGGGGCTTTTCGATTCCCCGCACTTTTTGGGCATAAACAGACCCCATTATGGCGAATTGAAGGAGATGCTCCGGTTTCGCATCGGAGTTCGCGCCTACATCCAGTAATACAAAACCCTTGCCATCGATCGTCGGAAGGGTGGGAGCCAATGCCGGACGTTCAATGCCTTCTATCCTTCCGACCACAAACAAACCTGCAGCCATTAGCGCCCCCGTATTGCCTGAAGAAATGCATGCGTCCGCTTCTCCGTCAGCCACTTGCTGTGCAGCCAATACCATCGATGCGCTTTTCTTGCGGCGAACCGCACGAACAGGTTCATCGGTACTTAATATTTTTTCATCAGTATGTATAACCCTTATTCGGCCATGCTTCGCTAAGTATTGGTTAATCTCGGATTCATTGCCTATCAAGGTAATTTCCACATCGGAAAAAGCCTCGACAGCTTTCATCGCTCCCAAAACCTGTGCCTTGGGAGCATTATCGCCACCCATTGCATCTATCGTTATCTTCATTTTTTTTCATCCTTTACTAGCAAGTTAAGAGCGATACATTTCGAACTCGCCTTTAAAAACCAGTTCATTACCTACGTAGCTTCTAACCTCCACCACGGAACGATCGTTGGTGTGGTCCACGTTTTTAACCCTCGCTTTAGCTACCACTCTTTCATTTTCCTTTACAGAACGAGTGAATAAAATGGATGCTTTCGCAGTTAATGCCAATTCATCATTTATGACTGCCACAGCCAATGAGTTTGCTTGGGCAAAAAGGTGATGTCCCCTTGCGATTCCATTCCGCTTAAAGACATGCTCTTTATTTATATCCAAAATCGAAATTGCATTATCATCTAAATTAAGATCTATTACTTCCCCGATGATTTCATCCAAAGGCAATGCCCTGATTTCGTCACTGAATTTTTTCTCGGCCACGCTTTTAATCCGTTCACGCAGTTCCGGTATCGATAATTCAAGACGGTCAAGCCTAATGGTCTGGACGCTCACCGAATATTTTTCAGCCAGCTCCTCATCCGTTACAAAAGGATTCTGTTTAATCGTTTCGATTAATAATTGCTGGCGTTCCTTCTTATTTCTTCGCATTTGAAGGTCACCATCCGTAGTATTATGACTAGGTACTAATAGTAGTATATATATTTTAAAAACAGATTGCAAGATATTGCGTAAAATCTCACAATCTGCTATTGGTTTTTTATTGGGTTCAGTCCAGCTTTTCTCCCGTAAATACTCCCGTTCCCTCTAAATAGTCCCGCAAAGGTGCATACTCCGGGGAATGCCAAAAGCTTTGGGAGGCAATCAATTTTGCTGCATCCATCCTTGCCACTTCAAGGGTCCTGTAATCATGGACCATGTCGGCTACCTTGAATTCGGGAAGGCCGCTTTGTTTTTTACCGAAGAAGTCCCCGGGTCCACGGAGTTCCAAATCTTTTTCGGAAAGGGCAAAACCATCGTTTGTCTCAGTCATGATTTTCATCCGCTCTTTGCCGACTTCCGTTTTCGGATCAGCCAGCAGGATGCAAAAGGACTGATCGCTACCCCGTCCAACCCTTCCGCGTAGCTGGTGCAACTGTGAAAGTCCAAAGCGCTCCGCATCATAAATGACCATTACCGTTGCATTTGGAACATTCACCCCAACCTCGACGACCGTAGTGGAAACAAGGATTTGCGCTTCATTGGCACTGAACTGCTGCATCACTTCTTCCTTTTCATCCGCGGGCAGACGCCCATGCATAAGACCCACTTTGTACCTGTTCGCAAAGTATTGTGTCAGCATTGCATGAACATCAAGAACATTCTGTAAAGAATCGAGTTTCTCCGACTCCTCAATCAATGGACAGATGACGTAAGCCTGTCTCCCTTTCTTTAGTTCCTTTTCGACAAAGGATAAGATCCGATCAAGCATTTGGTGTTTCGCCCAATAGGTCTCTATCGCTTTACGCCCGGCAGGCATTTCATCGATCGTCGAGACGTCCATTTCCCCAAACACTGTAATTGCGAGAGTTCGCGGAATTGGTGTAGCCGTCATGAAAAGTACATCTGGATTGGTACCTTTTTCACGAAGGATGCGGCGCTGCTCCACTCCGAAACGATGTTGTTCATCCGTTATGACAAGACCTAAGTTCCGGAAATTCACTTCATCTTGAATCAATGCATGAGTTCCTATCAAAAGATCCAGCTCCCCGGATTCCAGCATTTGCAATAGTTCCTTGCGCTTTTTGCCTTTTACCGAACTTGTCAACAATGCGACCTTTACTCCACTCGGTTCCAACATGGCTTTCAGCGATTGTGTATGCTGCTCAGCCAAGATTTCCGTGGGGACCATAAGTGCACCTTGGAAACCTGCTGTAATCGTAGCCTTCAGGCATATGGCGGCAACCACCGTTTTCCCAGACCCTACATCCCCTTGAAGCAGACGATTCATCCTGTAGGGAGATTTCATGTCATTCATTATTTCCTCGACGACCCTATTCTGAGCGTTCGTCAAAGGAAAAGGGAGGGTTTCAATAAAGGCTTCCAACCGCTCCATGTCAAACTCTTGACCTATTCCTTTTGACTGCTCCCGCTGCACTTTACGAAGTGCCTGCATTTTAAGTTGAAACATTAAAAATTCTTCATACACAAAACGGCGTCGGGCCTTCTTCACCTCATTGGCCGATTGAGGGAAATGCATGGTACGAAGAGCATCATTACGCGGCATCAGTTTGTATGCCGCCAATAATTGCGGGGGGAGATTTTCTTCTATCATTGTCCCATATTCAGAAAATGCATTGGAGATAAAGCGGCGGAGCCCTTTGACGGTAATGCTGCCCTTCACTGAATACACCGGTTCGAACTCTTTCTCCCGGCTTCGATCACCAACATGGCATTCCGAGCCTGTAATGGTTTGGCGATGACGATCCCATTTTCCCGTTATCGTTACGGTTTCGCCTATCGCAAGCTTCGGCTTCAGATAAGGCTGGTTAAAAAAAATGACATTTATTAAATATCTCCCAGTCAAAACTTTAATCGTGAGCCTGGATTTTTTCTTTCCGAAGTACCCTAACGTGGGTACTGTATGAACTTTGCCTTCTACAGTAACCCGTTCATCATGCTCGACCGTTTCTAAATCCCTCAACCGGTAATCTTCATAGCGATATGGGAGGTGCTCAAGGAGATCCGCGACGGTATGGATCTCCATTTCCCCCAAAGCTGCTGCCGTTTCGGCCCCAATGCCTTTTACTGCGGTAATGGGTTCGCGTAAAGTCGAGTTCACTTCTTATTTAGCGGTAAGCCAAAGATTTTCGCTTCCAACTCCCGCCCAGTCGGTGTAGCCGCTAAACCTCCTTGTGCAGTTTCCCTAAGAGCAGATGGCATCGTTTGCCCGATTTTATACATCGCATCAATTACTTCATCACACGGTATGCGGCTTGTGATACCCGCTAAAGCCATATCTGCTGCAACCATGGCATTGGCTGCACCCATGGCATTACGCTTCACACAAGGCACCTCCACAAGCCCAGCAACAGGATCACACACAAGACCAAGCATGTTCTTTAATGTGATTGCCATCGCTTCTGCACTTTGTGCCGGTGTCCCTCCTGCCATTTCAACGATGGCTGCCGCCGCCATACCCGAAGCAGAACCGACCTCCGCCTGACAGCCCCCTGCGGCTCCAGAGATAGAAGCATTATTCGCTACTACAAAACCAAACGCCCCTGCTGTAAATAGGAACTCAATTTTCTGTTCCCGATTCGGTTTTAATTTATTTTGCAAAGCGAAAAGGGTACCAGGCACAACACCAGCAGATCCGGCAGTCGGTGTCGCACAAATCGTTCCCATGGCTGCGTTCACTTCGTTTGTTGCCACGGCTTTGCTTACCGCATCCAACAGCAGTTCACCGGATAAGAAGTTTCCGGATTTAATGTAATTCTGAAGAAGGACTGCATCCCCTCCCGTCAGGCCGGAAACGGACCGTACACCTTGAAGTCCTTTTTCAACTGCCTGTTCCATTACATCCAGATTGACTCCCATCTGGCGGATGATTTCTTCACGGCTTTTTCCCGTTACTTCCATTTCCTGCTCTATCATCAGCGTTGAAATTTTTTTCTGCTTTGATTCAGCTAATTCTACTAATTCCGCTACATTTCGAAACATGATTTCTTCTCCTTCCTAAGTGGAAACGATTGCTCTATCAATCCACAATCCTTGCTACTTGAGTGATATTGGGGAGTGCTGTAATTTCAGCTATGACGTGATCCTCCAGGTTTTGGTCCACTTCAATCGTCATCAAGGCCATCTGCCCTTTCTCTTTTCGGGAGACTTCCATTTGGCCAATATTGATCTGATGCTTGGCTAATATGTTTGAAACATTGGCTATGGCACCAAATCGATCATCATGAACGACGAGTATGGCAGGGTTATGCCCGGACAGCCTCAATTTAAACCCGTTCAATTCGACGATTTCGATCTTTCCCCCGCCTATCGATATTCCGACAAGTTCCAGTTCACCATCATCATCACCAACAGTTATTTTTGCTGTATTGGGATGTTCCGGTACTGCCTCTTCTTCTCGAAATGTAATTTTCATTTTCTTTTTGCGTGCTATTTCCAGCGATTCTTTGATTCTCTCATCAAATGTATCAAAATCAAGCAAGCCTCCTACAATGGCTACATCCGTTCCATGGCCTTTATAGGTTTTGGCAAACGATCCGTAAAAAGAAATATGGGCCCATTTTGGTTCCCGGTCGAATAAATTCCTGGCAACCCTACCGATCCTTGCAGCTCCTGCTGTATGGGAACTAGAGGGGCCGATCATAACAGGACCAATTATATCGAATACACTTCTAAATTTCATGATTAGCTCCTCCTTCTATTCAATTGGAGTCAGTTTAATAATAAAGCCTGATATATTGTAATTACAATTATGCTGTCCGTAATCCTTCTTTTCATAAAAATAAAGGCTCTTTTCGTAAAGATTGTTGTTTTTAAAACGAAACTATTTAAGGTTGATTGGAGCGGAAGTGCGAGACTCCTGCGGGAGCAGCGGGACAGGTGAGACCCCACAGGCGTTTACGCCGAGGAGGCTCACCGCCCGCCCCGCGGAAAGCGAGCATCTGGAGGGGAAATCAACCACAACTCACTACCTGGTTAAATAGCAACAAAGTATGTGAAAACAGCCAAAATAAAACTGCATAGCCTAATGACATATGCAGTTTATTGCCTTTTATTTTTTTCGGGATCCTCCAAACATTGTGACGGATAGGTTTCCCTTATTTTCATGTTCTCTACTTATTCAATTGAAAAAATGAAAGAATATAAAGGTTGTTTCCCATTATGGACTTCAACTTCAACGTCTTCGAAATTCTCATTACAAAACGCAACAAGACTTTCGACATCTTCAGCAGTGGCATCTTCACCATATAAAATGGTAAGGATTTCTGAATCTTCGTCAATCATATCGGAGAGAAGATCTTTTGCCGCTTTAGTCATGTTCTTATCCTTCACCTTGATCGTGCCTTCAGCAATTCCCATGAAGTCCCCGGTCTCGATTGCAAGACCGTCAATGTTGGTATCCCGGACAGCATAAGTAATCTGGCCCGTTTTCACATGCGAAAGGGCTTCGATCATCGCTTTTTTATTCTCTTCGGCATCAAGTGAAGGGTTGAAAGCCAACAATGCAGCCATTCCCTGTGGTACTGTTTTCGTTGGAATGACAGTCACATGATCCCCAAGTACATCAGCAGCCTGATTGGCGGCCATGATGATATTTTTATTATTAGGCAAGATGATCACATGATCTGCATATGCCCCTTCGACAGCTTTAACGATATCTTCCGTGCTAGGATTCATCGTTTGCCCGCCTTCGATGACGGACTTAGCGCCGATGCTTTTGAATAATTCGCTGATGCCAGCGCCCATCGCCACTGACACTACAGCGTATTTCTCTTTGGTGGGCGGTTTAGTTTGAAGCGGTGTATTCGTCTCACCTACAATCGCAGTATGCTGTTCACGCATATTATCGATTTTCATTTTTATTAAACTACCATATTGCTGTCCATAATTCAGGCACGTGCCAGGCTGTTCAGAGTGAATATGTACTTTGACGACTTCATCATCTGAGATGACTAGTAAAGAATCTCCGTATTCACTTAAATCATTTCTGAATTTTTCTTCATCAAATAATTGATTGGCAAGTTTTTCACTTTCCAATCGGACCATGAATTCCGTACAGTAGCCAAACACGATATCTTCCGTGTTCATATGTCCTTGTACATTCATGTGATGTTCGGCACTGATCATGTCATCCATGCTTGGACCATTAGCGGATCGGACTGGAAGGGCTTCACCTTTCAGCTCAGCAAGGAAACCTTCATATACGAACACCAACCCTTGCCCGCCGCTATCAACGACACCCACTTCTTTTAAGACTGGAAGAAGATCAGGTGTGCGTTTTAATGAAGCATTAGCCTCCGTAACGATTTCTTCCATTACCTGAATAAGGTCTATATGCTTTGCTGCTGATGAAACCGCTTGCTTGGCTGCATCTTTTGCAACCGTTAAAATGGTTCCTTCAACAGGTTTCATAACGGCTTTATAAGCTGTTTGAACCCCTGCTTCAAAAGCTTGGGCAAATTCTTCACTATTGATTTCCGATTTATGTTCAATCGCTTTAGCAAAACCGCGGAACAGTTGCGAAAGGATAACTCCCGAATTGCCGCGTGCGCCCATAAGCAATCCTCTTGAAAGGGACGCACCCACTTTTCCGATGTGTTCCTGGACGTTATTTTGCACTTCCTTCGCTCCCGAAGTCATCGATAAATTCATATTCGTTCCTGTATCTCCATCCGGAACAGGGAAAACATTCAATGCATCAACCATTTGGGCATTAGCCGCTAAATGGTTGGCACCTTGAATGATCATTTCTGCAAAGCGCTTTCCGTTCAAACTTGTAATTGACACAAAACTTTCCTCCTATACTTAAGGGTTCGTCACACGAACTCCCTGTACAAAAATGTTAACGGAATCAACAGCTAATCCTACAGTTTTGTCCAGAGTGTACTTTACCTTTGATTGCACATTATGTGCAACTTCCGAGATTTTCGTTCCATAACTTACGATAATATACATATCGATATGAACTTCTTCCTCTTCTTGACGGACAATTACACCCTTAGTAAAGTTTTCTTTTCTTAGAATTTCGGCAATGCCGTCTTTAAATTGTTTTTTGGAAGCCATTCCTATAATTCCATAGCAATCCACGGCTGCGCCGCCTGCTACAGTTGCGATAACATCATTAGAGATATCAATTTGTCCATACTTCGTTTGTAATTCGATAGACATTTTCTTTTCCCTCCCAAAAAATCAAATCAACTAAAGACATTTTACTATAATGTCTCTGGTTTTAAAAGTAAATGTCTTACGGCACTCTATATAATTCAATTTCGAAGTATGTATGTCAAGGTTTTTTTCTTGAAAGTAATTAACTGAAGTATTGCATTCTAGCGGTAGGTATGATAAATTATTAAAGTATTTTACAAAGACTTAAGACGACTGCGAAAAACTTAAGCTTGTTGTAGTTAGGAGGGAATTTGACATGGCACGTAAATGTGTAATCACTGGAAGAAGAACTCGTTCTGGTAACAGCCGCTCTCACGCAATGAACGCTAGCAAGCGTACATGGGGCGCTAACCTTCAAAAAGTACGTATTTTAGTTGACGGTAAACCTAAACGTGTATACGTTTCTGCAAGAGCTCTTAAATCGGGCAAAGTAGAACGCGTATAATGTTACGGCATCCTCTTAGGATGCCTTTTTACTTGTAATGGCCGGTATTTAATGGGGATGGTTTCAAATCTTTGACCAGGTCCAGTCTGCATCAAGAGGATGCCTTCACCCATTAATGGATGGCCGCTCTTTTTTACCCAAAAATAACACCTCCCTTATTTTGAGAGGTGTCATGGAGATAAGTATCAGCCTTTTTTAAACGCTCCGAGCATAGCCCTTACCAAACTGCCCAGAACTTTTGGCAATTTAATCGTATAAAATTTCATCATGCCCCTCCTCTTTGCATCCCACAATTAAAGATGAAGTGGAATTTTTCTATTACAACATAAGCTTTTAAGCGGATATAGGATGATCGTAATTATATCCGAATCTGCTCTAAGCATGAATTTTAATCACTGCTTCTTATCACCATTAATATGCCTTTCTCAAATGAAACATTCCCAGATTCGGAAATTAGTTCATTGCTGATGCAAAGTGTCGAACCCATTTCCAAGCTTGCATCGTCCAGCGGATATTTGAAACCCGAAAGAGTAATGCCGGTGACTTCAGCGTTTACTGGGAGCAAGGACAAGTATTTCTTATCTTTCAAAGCAGTGACCTCATAAGAACCTGCTGTCTTTACTGTGATTATATTTTGCCGATCGACTATGTATATATCCATATCGCCATGATGAGGGAGGACACTTTCTTTTTGGAGCAGCTGGATATTCCCGAGAAAATGGTCCATTCTTCCCCCTGTTGCGCCCAGAATGTGAATTTCTCTTGGCTTTTGCCCCATTGCCCATTTAAATGCGATTTCTAAATCCGTTTCATCCTTTTCCGAGGAATATAGATTGATTTCTTGCAGCATTTGCTCAATCTTTTCGTATTCACCTTCCGAAACCGAATCAAAATCCCCAAAACCGTACTTAGGTTCGATACCTTTTTCAAGCAGAGACCATACTCCCCTGTCAACCCCGACCCAAAGATCTGTCTTCTCCTTATACCATGTCAAATCCGGCCAAAAACATTCCGGACCTCCAGCCATTATACTGATAATCATCGAAATCATCCTTTTCCATATATAATCATATCCAAGGTGCCTTAGTTTATTTGATAAAAAAAGCCGATCACCATCATATGAATATGATAGTGTCGGCTTATATCACTTTCCCCGAATCTTTTGAATCGCTGCGTGTCGATCTTCCTGATCATATATTGCCGAACCGGCCACCAGGATTGTCGCCCCTTGTTCAATACATTGTTTAGCCGTTTCTTCATTTACTCCACCATCAATCTCTATCTCGAGATTTTGATTATACTTTCCTGCCATCGCCTTCACTTCGGCAATTTTCGGAAGAACGGATTTAATGAACTTTTGCCCGCCAAAACCCGGATTAACCGTCATCAACAATACCATGTCAATATCTTCGATTATAGGTTGTATCAAGGAAGCCGGAGTGGCTGGATTAAGCACCACGCCTGCCTTTACACCAAAAGATTTAATCAATTGAACCGTTCGATGCAAATGTGTGCAGGCCTCTACATGTACAGTTATATAATCGGCTCCCGCTTTCGCAAAGGACTCGATATAACGATCAGGTTGTTCAATCATTAAATGAACATCAAGCGGAAGCTTCGTTACTGGGCGGATAGCATCAACAATTAGTGAGCCTATCGTTATATTCGGCACGAAATGCCCATCCATGACATCCACATGGATCAAATCCGCTCCGCCCCTTTCCACATCAAGAATTTCTTCTCCCAATTTTGCAAAGTCAGCTGATAAAATGGATGGTGCGATTTTAACCATTTTAATACCTCGGCTTTCTATCTCTTATTTCTTCTAAGAATTGCATATAATGCTCGTATCGATAACGGGGAATTTCCCCGGAATCCACCGATTCCTTCACTGCACATTTCGGTTCTTTATCGTGCAGACAGGCCCTGAATTTACAGTCTTCCCCATGCTTATGCATTTCCGGGAAGCAATAGGAAAGCCGTTCAGCTTCCATTTCCATGAATTCAAGTGAACTGAACCCTGGAGTATCCGCGACAAGTCCAGAGCCAATATGGATCAATTCAACGTGCCGGGTCGTATGCTTCCCGCGTCCCAGATGTGAAGAAATATCATCCGTCTTTAAAGCCAATTCCGGATTGATCGCATTCAGCAAAGACGATTTCCCAACACCGGACTGCCCCGCAAATACACTGGTCTTTCCTTCTAAATACGGCACTAGTTCTTCAATCCCTCCAGCGGTGACGGAAGATGTCTCCAGTACAGTATAGCCAAGTTTCTGATAGTCCTTGATATACTGAGACAATTTCTTTTGGTTTTCAGCTGTAACCAAGTCCAGTTTCGTCACGACGATAATCGGTTCGATTTCGTTATCTTCGATCAATACGAGAAATCGATCAAGCAAGGGTGGACTGAAATCAGGTTCCACTGCCGAAAAGACAAGGATTGCCTGGTCTACATTCGAGATTTGCGGACGTATCAATTCATTCTTTCGCGGTTTTATTTCGGTCACGGTCCCGTCCGTTTTATTTTCCGCTTCAAAAACAACATAATCACCAACGAGCGGGGTTACCTTATTCTTCCTGAACAGGCCCCTTCCACGGCATTGATAGACCTCTTCACCATCAAGGACATAATAAAATCCACTTAATGCTTTGATTATTTTTCCTTCTGGCATAACCACACTCCTAATTCTTAAATTTATTCTGGATATGAGACGGATTCGTCAATGATGACCTGATTGTCCCGCATGACTTTATATCCTGCTTTCTTATCCGGGGATACCATTAATTCGATCGTTCTCTTCGCATCTTCCAATATATAGAATGTTTCTTGAGGCTCCGTCATGCTATTGTCGATATCCTCGATGAAGATTTGTATTTTTTGTGTTTTGCCTGGCTCAACCGGATCATACTCGATGTTGACTTCTTCCGTTACACTCTTGGGCGGAATCTCTTCTTTCCCTTTTGAAATGACCACTTTCACAGTACTGCCCTTTTCCACCTTCGTAGCAGGTTCCGGTGACTGGGAAATGACAAGCCCTTCCGCAACGGAATCATCATAGATTTCTTCTTCGATCTCTACCTTTATTCCACTCTCGCTTGAATAATCATTAAGGCCAGCCTCATTGAACCCCGTTAAGTTCTTCAAGCTCAGGAGATCTGCCCCTTTACTGACCGTCAGCTCAAGCTCCGTTTCGGATGGTACGACCTCAGTCGCACCAGAAGGCGATTGTTCTATGATCGTGCCGGGAGCACTGTCATCATACTTTTCAGTAACGCTGATGTTTTTGAATCCCATTTTTTCAAGCAGGGATTTAACATCAGAGTAATCTCGACCTTCATAGCTGGACAATGAAATCGTCTCTTTACCAACGCTTTGGTAAATATCGATCACTGCACCTTCCTTGACCGTCTTACCTTCCTTAGGGTTGGTTTTGATCACAAGACCAGCTTCAACCTCTTCATCTTCAATCTCGATCGTATCTCCAATTTCCAAATCCATTTCAAGCAATTCAGTAATGGCGTCATCCAATTCTTCCCCTTTAAGGTCAGGGATCGTCACTTCCTTCGAGACAAGGAGGGGAGGTAAAACTGTGACAGATAAAACAGCAAGCAGTGCGAGAACTAAAAAGGTGGTCACCAAGATCGCAGGCATGTTCTTTCGTTTTTTACCTTTGTGTTCCGACTTGTTTTTTTGTTTTTTCTGTTTCTTTTGTTTCTTCTGTTTCTTTTTTGAATTACTCTCTGCTTCTGATTCACTTTCCTCATCGTCCGCATAAACTAACGTATTTTTTTCAGGACCCCTTATGATTGTCTCATCGATGCTTGAAAGCTGATCATCCGTTATGACGGGGATGGCTTTTGTTGCATCATGATCTTCGGGAATCGCAAAAGGAAGCTCATTTGAACGCTCCGGATTAAGCGACGTCCGTATATCATCTTCCATCGAGTCCACGCTCTCATAGCGGTAATATGAATCTTTGGCTGTCGCTTTCAAGATAATATTTTCCACACTCTGGGGTATTTCAGAGTTCCAGCGTTTTGGTGAAGGAGTTTCCGATTGTAAATGTTTAAGAGCTATCGACACGGCTGATTCACCCGAAAAAGGCAATCTCCCCGTCAACAATTCAAACATGACGATGCCAAGTGAATAAATGTCCGATTTCTTATTGGCCATACCGCCTCTGGCCTGTTCCGGAGATAAATAATGAACCGAACCCAAGACTGCGTTGGTCTGCGTTATGTTTGTTGCACTTAGGGCCAATGCAATGCCAAAGTCCGTAATCTTGACGGTTCCTTCCTTATCAATCAAAATGTTCTGTGGCTTGATGTCACGATGGATGATCCCATTATGATGGGCATGGGAAATCGCTGCCGTGATTTGCCTCATGATATCCAAGGCTTCATCAACTGGAATTGGATAATATTTTTGTATGTATTGCTTAAGTGTAAAACCGTCAACGTATTCCATTACAATATAATAGATGGAATCTTCTTCACCAACATCATAAATACTTACGATATTGGGATGGGCCAAACTGGTTGCCGATTGGGCTTCCCGATTGAAGCGCTTGATGAACTCTTCGTCATTATTAAAATCCATGCGAAGGATTTTCAAAGCAACATCCCTATCTAAGATCATATCCCTTGCAAGGTAAACATTAGCCATACCTCCGCCGCCGACCATCTGGATCAGTTTATAACGGCCGTTGATCCTTCTGCCAATCAACATTCAATTCACCTGCTTTCACTTTCTTCAGTAAATTGAACAAGCACAAGGGTGATATTATCTTCCCCACCGTAGTGATTGGCCTTATCTATTAATGAATTCGCCTTTTCTTCAAGTGACTGTGCATTGGTTACCGTTTCTTCCAGTTCCAGTTCACTCACTTTATTCGTCAATCCGTCCGAACAAAGCAATAGTAAATCATTTTCTTCGAAGATGACCGTCATAATGTCCATTTCCACTTGCATTTCTGTCCCCAAGGCTCGTAATAAAACATTTTTCCGTGGATGGTTTTCGGCATCTTCTTTCGAAATCTGACCGGAACGGACCAATTCGTTAACGAGTGAATGATCTTCCGTGACCTGCTTAAAACCACTCTCATTATACAAATAACACCGGCTGTCCCCGATGTTGGCAATGGTAGCAAACTTGTCGGTGCAAATGGCTGCAACAATGGTGGTACCCATGCCCTTACATTCCGTATTCGCTTCTGCATGTTCAAAAAGCAACTGATTGACCGTGAAGATTTGCTGCTTAAGCCAATCTTCGGCATCATTTGCCGTTTCGATTCCGGTGGATACTTCCCAGCCCTTTTTCAGAAGGTCTATCGTCATTGCACTGGCTACATCCCCGGCACGGTGGCCGCCCATGCCATCTGCAACGATGGCAAGGCGAACGCCTTCCGAGTTCTTAAAGATTCCGCCATTATCTTCATTATGCTGGCGGACTTTTCCACGGTCTGTCTTAAATATTGCCCTCATAGGGTCACCTCGTCTCTTCTTTGCGCTCCTTGGCCCGAAGCTGGCCGCAGGCTGCGTCAATATCACTGCCTTGTTCCCTTCGGATCGTTACATTAATGCCGCGCTTCTTTAATGTTTTTTCAAACTCAAAAATCTGGTCCCGAGGTGTTCGTACATAGTTGCGTTCCGGTACATAGTTAACCGGTATTAAGTTCACATGGCATTTTATCCCTTTTATTAAAGCTGCTAATTCTTCAGCGTGCTCCACTGAATCATTTTCGCCACCGAATAGACCATATTCAAAACTTACACGGCGGCCTGTTTTTTCTGTATAGTATTTGATGGCCTCAATCAGGTCTGGAAGTTTGTAGGCCTTATTGATCGGCATCAATTTACTTCTCAATTCCGTATTCGGTGCATGAAGGGAAACAGCAAAGTTTATTTGCATGCTTTCTTCGGCAAACTTATAGATTTTAGGAATGATTCCACTTGTAGAAACGGTAATATGACGCGCCCCGATGTTCAAGCCCTTTTCATGGTTTATATTCTTCAAGAATGACATCATATTATCGTAGTTATCAAACGGTTCACCGATTCCCATGATAACGACGGAACTAACACGCTCTTCCGACTCGTCAAGTGCTTGCTGAACTTTAACGACCTGGGCAACAATTTCCCCTGATTCAAGATTCCGCTTTAAACCGCCTAGTGTCGAAGCACAGAATGTACAGCCAATTCTGCATCCTACCTGCGTTGTCACACAAATGGAGTTTCCGTATTCATGACGCATCAGCACCGTTTCAATCGAATATCCATCTTGGAGTTCAAATAAAAACTTCATCGTTCCGTCATTGGACGTTTGCTGAATCAAAGTCTTCAATGTTGTGAAGGTGAATTGCGACTCCAACTTATCCCGTAATGATTTCGAAAGGTTGGACATATCTTCAAAACTGGAGACACGCTTTTTATAAAGCCAGTCATATACTTGCTCGGCCCGGAATGGCTTCTCACCATTTTGTAGAAGCCATTCTTTAATTTGGTGAAGCTCCAATGAGTAGATCGATGGTTTTTCTGGTGTCGTGTCTTTTCTTACTCTAGATGATTTAGTGATTTCTGCCATTACAGCACCTTCTTTCTAAAACTCGCAATAAAGAATCCGTCACTGCTAAAATATTGCGGAAAAACTTGCAGCGTATGACCCTCGATATATGGCTGAACGCTTTCAGGCATTCTTGTGGACAAGGTTGCATCGCTTTCAAAATCCGGATGGCTTTCCAAAAATGCTGCAGCGACTTTGTCATTTTCTTCTTTATCCACCGTACAGGTACTATATACTAACCGTCCGCCTTGCTTAACAAGCGGGGCAGCCGATTCCAATAATTGTTGTTGTATACTTGAGAGTTTCATTATATCATCTTTTGTTTTAGTATACTTTACATCAGGCTTCCGGCGCATGACTCCCAACCCGGAACATGGTGCATCGATCAGGACCCTGTCAAACCCTTCCTTATTAAAGTGCTCTTGCACTTTTCTGCTATCAAGGGCCATTGTCTTAATATTGTTTCTGAGTTTTAGGCGCTCCGCCTGCTCTTTAATGAGCTTGACCTTATGCTCATGAAGGTCTAGCGCATATACTTGTCCTGTGGTCAAGCCTTCTGCGATATGGGTCGTTTTCCCTCCAGGTGCAGCACAGCAATCGAGCACAGCATCATTTTCATTCGCACCCAATGCATGGGCAACTAGCATTGAACTCTCGTCCTGAATCGATAAATACCCCATTTTATAGCTTTCTGAATGAGCAAGATTCCCTTTATAGCTGACGATTGCTTCGGGAACGACTTCACTCGCTTCAACATCATATCCTTCTTCCGTTAATATGCTGATCAGTTCACGGCGTGAAATCTTCTTTAAATTAACACGTCCTGTCTGTAATGGCGCAGTTAAGTTGATTTCACACATTTCCTTGGTTTTTTCATAACCAAATTGCTCTACCCAACGCTGGACCAGCCAAATAGGATGACTCACCTCTATGGAAAGCCGTTCCAGATCATCTTTTATTTCCTCTAAAGAAGGAACACCATTTCTTTGAATATTACGAAGCACACCATTGACCATCGAAGAGGTGCCCTTGTGTCCGCGCTTTTTGGAAATTTCTACAGCCTCGAAAATGATTGCATGATCAGGCACTTTATCTAAATAGACCATTTGGTAAACGGAAAGTCTAAGTAAATTGATGACCCAGCTTTGCGTTTTTTTAGGTTGTTTAATAAACGGGTTCAAAAAATAATCCAAAGTCATTTTCCGCTGGATGGTACCGTAGCTTATCTCTGTAAGCAAACCGCTATCCACGACGGATAACTGGTGCTTTTTAATCAAGTTGTTCAATAATAGGTTACTGTAGGATTGGTTTTTCTCTACAGATTCCAAAATATCGAGAGCGATTTCACGTACTCCCTTTTTAGTTTGCTTCATTCTGTTCTCCTAACTTCATGCCTGCTTTAATGAACGATCCGGCTCCGCGCAAGTAATCTTTCGCCGGCATTTTTTTCTTTCCTGAAGGCTGCAGTTCAGTTACTAGTATTGCCGTCTCATTGCCTGTCGAAACGATGAAACCATCATTTTGTACATCAATGACCGTGCCCGGCAAGGCCTGCTTGCCAGCTTCAAGTTTCTTTACTTGCCATATTTTCATAATGGAACCGTCTAAGGTTGTATAAGCAACAGGCCAAGGATTCAGGCCGCGTACATGGTTATAGATGTCTTCCCCTGATTTCGACCAGTCGATTTTTTCCTCCGACCGTTTGATGTTGGGCGCAAAAGATGCTTTAGCATCATCTTGCTTGATTGCCTGTAACTCTTCATTTATAAGTTTTGGAAGTGTCTCCGCAAGTAAATCCGACCCTATCTTGCTTAATTTATCATGCAGTGTACCAACATTGTCTTCTTCCTCTATAGTAACTTCCGCCTGAGTCAATATATCACCGGCATCCAATTTTTCTGCCATATACATGATGGTTATCCCAGTCTTTTCTTTCCCCTGTAAAATGGAATAATGAATTGGCGCCCCTCCACGCAGTTCGGGAAGCAGGGAGGCATGTACATTAATACAACCGTACTTAGGGGCATCCAACAATTCATTCGGAAGAATTTGTCCGAATGCCGCCGTCACCACTAAATCAGCATTCAATGCAATGATTTTTTCAAGTTCTTCTTTTTCCCGGATTTTTTCAGGCTGATAAACGGGTATCCCATGCTTTTCGGCTTCAACTTTAACTGGCGGCGGCGTTAGCACCTTTTTGCGGCCCACTGGACGATCGGGCTGTGTGACAACAGCGATCACATCATACCCTTCATCAATGATTCTTTTCAATACCGGCACCGAAAAGTCCGGTGTACCCATAAAAATTATTTTTGTCATTCTTCTCCATACCTTTCTAACTCTTCTTCCGAAATATACCGGGAAACCTTACTTGTAAATAAGACTCCTTGCAGATGATCGATTTCGTGTAGAAGGGCCCTTGCAAGGAAATCCTCCGCTTCTATCTCGAAATAAGATCCTTTTCGGTCTTGTGCCCGGACTTTGACACGGTAAGGACGCACTACTTCACCATATAAACTCGGGAAGCTCAAGCATCCTTCAACACCTGTCTGTTCTCCTTCCAATTCCAGCACTTCCGGATTAATCAGTTCGATTGCACCTGATCCTTCCTCTATTTCAACGACGGCCACTTGCTTTTTCACGCCAACTTGAGGTGCTGCAAGTCCAACGCCATCCGCCTCCACCATCGTTTCATACATGTTATTTAACAGCTTTGCCAACTTTTTATCAAAACTTGTTACTTTATCGCATTTTTGTTGTAAAATTTTTTCAGGAAACAAAACAATCGGTAAAATAGCCAAAATTAAAGGTACCCTCCTAGATATGAAAAACAACACTTCATTATATAAAAACGCAAGCTGTAACAGCTCGCGGTAATCATCCATCTCTTAAATAATTACATCATGATTTGTGGATTTAAATCTATTGAAATCTGCAAATGATTCTGAGCGGTTTCTTTTTGGTAATGCTCTAAAAGTGTGCGTAAATGCTGATTCAGGTCAGGCTCTCGTTTGTATTTTATCAGACATTGATAGCGATATCTATTGTTGATTCGACTAATGGGCGAAGCAACCGGACCTAGTACGACAGAATCCCGATTCAATCGCGAGCCTAAATAATTGGTGATTTTCTCAGTAACACTCACCGTCTTCATTAAATCTTCATGTGAAACGGTTATCAGGACAACATAATAATATGGAGGGTAATGACTTTGCCTCCTTAGATACATCTCCCGTTCATAAAAAGCATCATAATCCTGCAGGGCAGAAAGCTCGATGCTGTAATGCTCAGGCGTATAGGTTTGGATGACCACTTCTCCCGGAAGCTGATGACGTCCCGCCCTTCCACTGACCTGCGTCAGCAGCTGAAATGTCTTTTCCGAAGAACGGAAATCAGGTAGATGCAGCATCGTATCAGCTGAAAGGACTCCAACAAGAGTGATATTAGGAAAATCAAGGCCCTTGGCTATCATTTGGGTGCCTAGCAATATATCCGCCTTTCCTTCACCAAAGGCATTCAGCAATCGCTCATGTGAACCCTTCTTACTCGTCGTGTCAACATCCATTCGTATGACCCTTGCTTCAGGGAGGATTTTTGCAAGCTCTTCTTCAACCTTTTGAGTGCCTGTTCCAAAGAACCTTATATGATCACTTTCACATTCAGGGCAAACGGAAGGCATTCCCTCTTCAAACCCACAATAATGGCATTTCATTATATCATTAAAGCGATGATATGTAAGTGAAATGTCACAATTAGGGCAGTTGATGACCAATCCGCAGCTTCGACACATCACAAAGGAAGAATGTCCCCTTTTATTTAGCATCAGGACAGTTTGCTCCCCCTTATCAAGCCGGTCTTTCAGCTTGGTAAAGAGCAGCTCCGAAAACATGGAACGATTTCCCGTTCTTAGTTCTTCCCTCATATCTACAATATCAACTGCTGGCAAAGCATTTTTATTCATCCTCTGGCTAAGGGTCAATAATTTATAGACATTTTTCTTGGCTCGCGCAAAAGATTCAAGTGTAGGTGTGGCACTGCCAAGAATAACCGGACAACCATATGATTTTGCTCTTTCAATGGCAACATCCCTAGCATGGTACCTTGGCGTTTCTTCTTGCTTATAACTGGATTCATGCTCTTCGTCAATGATGACCAGCCCCAGGTTTTCAAAAGGAGCAAACACGGCAGAACGAGCCCCGACCACCACTTTTACTTCTTTGCGGTGAATTTTCCGCCATTCATCATATTTTTCACCTACGGATAAACCGCTATGCATGACAGCTACCTGCTCCCCAAATCGTTCCTTAAACCTCTTCACCGTCTGTGGCGTCAAGGAGATTTCAGGTACAAGCATGATGGCTTCCTTCCCTTTTTCAATGACAGAGGCAATTGCCTGCAGGTACACTTCCGTCTTCCCGCTGCCGGTTACACCATATAAAAGGAAGACATCATGTTCATCATGATGTATTTTCTCTTGAATAGGCTTCAATGCAGCGGTTTGTTCAGCTGTCAGTGTAAAGGGAATGGATTTTTCGAACACACGGTTTTCATAAGGATCACGGTATATTTCTTGATCCATTTCAGCCAAGGCCCCTTTTGACACTAGGGATTTGACGGTACCGCTTGATGTGTTCATCAATTCAAGCAAATCCTTTAACGGGATGGGTTCTTGATGTTCAATAAAGTATTGAAGGAGTTCCTGTTGTTTTTTTGCATGGCTGGATATGGTTGATGCCATTTCTTTCAATTCCATAGGGGAAAGCAAAGATTTAATGACTCGGACCGTCTTCTTGTTAAGTCGGTTTTTCACATTATATTCGAGCTCAAGATTGCCATTTTGCATTTCCTTTTGGACCAGGGAGGCATTCTCCCCTTCAATCACATCTTTCCAAGATAGTGAATCATTTTTTCCGAAAAGGTTTTGAATGGAGGGAGGGAGCTGATCCTTTTTATCTTCAACGACTTTAATAACTTTTTCATACTTTGCTTTCATTGCTGCCGGAAGCATGGCCTGTAGCGCTGAAATTTTAAAACACATCGCCTCCTTCGTCAACCAGTCACCGAGCTGAAGCAATTCCTCATTAAGGATGGGCTCCAAATCCATTGGTTCCTTTATAAAGCGTAATTTCGCAAAGTCGCTTTTAGCTTTTAAGCCTGTGACGAACCCCTGCACCATTCTTGGACCGAATGGGACGATAACTCTCATTCCGGGCTTGATGACTTGGTTCCACTTTTCAGGGATGCGATAGTCGAATTCTCGATCCGTTTGTTTAGCAGGTACATCCACGATGACGGATGCTATATCCATAAGACATCATTCCTTTTGCTTGCGAGATACTTCTGCCAGGATGCTTTTAGCTATATCCGCTTTACTCATTTTTGGAAGTTCGGTAGCACTTCCATCTTTATCGTAAATGGTCACGATGTTCGTATCCGTTCCAAATCCTGCCCCTGCGACGGTAACATTATTGGCAACGATCATATCTGCATTCTTTTTGACTAATTTTCCTCTTGCGTATTCTTCAACATTGTTCGTTTCAGCTGCAAAGCCCACCAAAATCTGATGAGTTTTATTTTCACCGAGTTCCTTTAGGATATCCTTTGTCCGTTCAAATTCAATCACATTTTCCCCTGGCTGCTTTTTCATCTTTCGAGTATGATAGACCTTCGGTTTATAATCCGCCACTGCAGCCGTCATGATTACGACATCACTGGTAGCGAACTGATCGAATACCGCATCATACATATCTGCAGCTGATTCCACTGGTATTACACTAGCCTTGGGAGGTGGCGTCAAGTTCACTGGGCCGGTAATCAATGTCACCTCAGCGCCCATTTCAATTGCCGCTTCGGCTAGGGCATAGCCCATTTTGCCGCTGGAATGATTCGTCACAAAACGCACCGGATCAATCGCTTCACGTGTCGGTCCTGCCGTTATTAAATATTTCTTTCCTTTAAGAGGCTGTTGCTGTAATTTGCGTTCATTGAAATATCGATTAAGATGTTCTACGATTGTTTCAGGTTCCTCCAATCGTCCTTTCCCTACATATCCGCAGGCCAAATACCCTTCGCCCGGTTCAATGAATTGATATCCAAACGACCGAAGTGTCTCCATATTTTTCTGAACCGCTGGATGTGCGTACATGTGCACGTTCATTGCAGGCGCAACCCAAACAGGTGCTTCCGTTGCCAATAGGGTGGTCGTGATCATATCATCCGCGATTCCATTGGCTACTTTGCCAATGACATTGGCTGTAGCTGGAGCCAACAGGATGATATCAGCCCAATCAGCCAAGTCGATGTGGGCAATGACTGAAGAATCCTTCTCATCAAAAGTATCTGTGTACACATCATTTCTCGAAAGTGCTTGAAAGGTGAGCGGCGTCACGAACTTACGTGCCGATTCACTCATGATCACTTTAACATGCGCACCTTCCTGAGTTAATTTACTTGTCAGGGCAGCAGCCTTATATACAGCAATCCCGCCGGTGACACAAAGAAGTACTTTTTTATCGATAAGCATGCAAATTTCCCCTAACTATACATTCTATTCTTTCTAATTATGACGGAAAACCGAAGAAATTTCATTTGAAATGCGCAATAACCTATGGATTCCCCCAAACATTACTTTAAAAAAATCAATACAAACAGGCCTGACACCTTGGCCGCAGGAAGGAAGCACTTTCCAAATGTAACGCTCCTGTTTGCTTTAGGGTGTCAGGCCCGATAGGTCAAGCTCTGTGTTCTCTTAGTTTTCCTCGTAAGAATTATCGTAAGTCAATTTACCGGAATGAATTTCTTCAAGGGCACGACCTACCGATTTATGGGAAACCGGTTTTATAAGGCAATTATCTTTAATTTGCATTTCCCTGGCGCGTTTAGCTGCCACCGATACAAGTGAGTATTTAGAATCGATTTTAAGTAATAGAGAATCAATTGATGGATATAACATGATTTATTCCGCCTCCAACATTTTTTTATATAAAACTGCAACTCTTTCCCGACGGCAATGCTCGGCAATTACAATTGCATTAATTCTAGCACATGCTGCATCCACATGATCATTTTCAACAACATAATCGTACAGATCCATAAGTTCTATTTCTTCCTTGGCCACTTTCATCCGGCCTTTTATCGCTTCCTCCGTCTCGGTTCCGCGAGTAACGATGCGGCTTTCGAGTTCAGTCAAACTCGGAGGAGCAAGGAAAATGAAAAGTCCTTCAGGGAACTTCTCCCGGACCTGTTTAGCTCCTTGAACTTCTATTTCCAGAAATACATCTTTTCCGGAATCGATTGTTTCACGGACATAATCCACGGGTGTTCCATAATAATTACCGACGAACTCAGCATATTCCAGCAATTTGCCTTCTTTGATCAGTGCTTCGAATTCCTCGCGTTTTTTGAAGAAATAGTCCACTCCGTCCACTTCACCATGGCGAGGCAGCCTTGTTGTCATCGAAATTGAATATTCGAATGCCGTTCCTGGCTGAGAAAAAATCGCCTTCCTAACAGTTCCTTTACCAACACCGGATGGTCCGGACAAAACGATTAATAAACCTTTTTCTCTCATATTGTTTCAGTTACCCCTCTTCTACGCTGTCATCTCTATCTTGTAGCCGTGCAGCAACCGTTTCCGGTTGAACGGCAGATAAGATAACATGGTCGCTGTCTGTAATTATAACGGCCCTGGTTCTTCTACCATATGTAGCATCTATTAAGGATCCGCGATCTCGGGCGTCTTGGATGATCCTTTTTATCGGAGCCGATTCAGGGCTCACGATGGATACGATCCGGTTCGCGGAAACGATATTCCCAAAACCAATATTAATGAGCTTAATTGACATTTTTGTCCCCCATTCATATCTATTGTCACCTTGTTAGGTTCATCATAAACCGACTACTCGATATTTTGAACCTGTTCCTTTAATTTTTCAAGCAAACTTTTCATTTCCACCACTTCTTTCGTAATGGCCGAATCATTTGCCTTTGATCCAATCGTATTGACTTCCCTATTCATTTCCTGGACAAGGAAGTCAAGTTTCCTTCCAATTGGTTCACTGAGGGTAAGGGTCCTTGAAAATTGCTGTACATGGCTATCGAGTCTGGTCAGTTCTTCATTTATATCACATTTATCAGCAAAAATGGCCGCTTCTGTCACAATACGGCTATCTTCAATCAATCCATCAGTCAACTCGGCCAGTTTGATTTCCAATCGGGCTTTATATTTTTCGACGACTGAAGGTGCATGCATTTTGACCCCTGCTACTATCTCACCAAACTTTTCAAGCTGGCGTTTCATGTCCGAGGCAAGCTCCTGACCTTCCAGATCGCGCATTTTTTTCAGATTTTCCAATGCCCCCGTGACAGCCTTCATTAACAGGGATTCCAAATCGGCAGGAACGGCAGGTACTTCTTCCGTCACGAAAATCGATTCAAGTTGCAGCATATCCTGTAATGTAATTGAACTTTCCAGATTGTATTTTCCCTTAACTTCATCCATCAATCCCACATATTGATCAGCAAGATCCCAATCGATCTTCACCTTTTTGGAAACCAGGCTCTCACCTTCCACTGTAATGAAGATTTCCACCCGTCCCCTTCTTATGTATTGATTCGCCTTCTTTTTTACCTTTTCTTCCAAAACCAAAAGCTGGCGCGGCATTCGAATCGTATATTCACAAAAACGATGGTTAACGGTCTTGATTTCAGCAAAAACCCTGACCTGTTCGTTTTCCGCTTCTTCTCTTCCATAGCCCGTCATACTGGTAACCATGGTTCCACATCCTATCAAAACATAATGTAGTAATTTGGCCTTTTAACATTCATTATATATTAGCTAAAGTACGGAAACATTAGCTTACAAATAAAATACTACAAAAATAAAAAGGCAATAGAGCAAGACTCTACCACCTTAAAGATTATACCATATATCATTGTGCTTTTCTTGCTAAAAAGGTTCCAGCCAGTAAAAAAGTTGGTATGGATGCCATTCCTATTACTAATAGCCAATCCCTTCCCGAAATCGGTACCGTATGAAAGATGGTTTGTAAAGGCTGCACATACATGACGGCTACCATCAATAATAGGGAGGATAGTACCGCCCCCACTAGATAAAGGTTACCGAATGGATTTCTCGAGAAGATCGAACGTTCACTTCGGCAATCGAATACATGTATAAGCTGAGCCAGGACCAAGGTAGCGAAAGCAATCGTTTGTGCATAAGCAAGGTTATCCGGATTTGCACGATATACAACATAAAATGCAATCAATGTGGAAACCCCTATCAGAAAACCGCGTGAGATGATCTTCCAGCCAAGCCCTCTTCCAAAAACACCTTCATTGGCATTTCTTGGATTCCTTTTCATTACATCTTCTTCTGCGGCATCCAGGCCCAATGCCATCGCAGGCAATCCGTCGGTTACAAGGTTCACGAATAAGATCTGGATTGGTATCAATGGTAATGGCAAGGCGCATAGCATCGCAAAAAACATGACCAAAATCTCTCCAACATTGGAAGCAAGCAGGTAACGGATGAACTTCCTGATGTTTTCGTAAATATTCCTGCCTTCTTTGATGGCCGATTTTATTGTGGCAAAATTATCGTCAACCAATATCAAGGAAGAAGCTTCTTTAGCAACATCAGTCCCCGTGATGCCCATGGATATACCAATATCCGCTGATTTTATCGCAGGGGCATCATTGACACCATCCCCTGTCATTGCAACGACATGTCCTTTATTTTGCAAGGCTTTTACGATTTTTAACTTATGTTCCGGGGAAACTCGGGCAAATACCGAAACACTTTCAACAACTTCCTCAAGTTCCCCGACTTCCATGTCCGCCAATTGCCGTCCTTCAAGTACACGATCTTTTCCTTTTAAAATTCCAAGCTCTTTAGCAATTGCCTTTGCGGTTATCACATGGTCGCCTGTAATCATGACAGTTTTGATCCCGGCGTCCCTGCATTCCTTAACTGCCTGTTTCACCTCCGGACGAGGGGGATCGATCATGCCCTGCAGTCCCATGAAGGTCAAATTACGCTCAGCTTCGGTTTCATGCAGCAAAATCGTTCCTTTTGAAAGAGGTTTATAACCTACAGCAATCATTCTAAGTGCCTGCGAAGCAAGCCCATTCATGTCCTGCTGCACCCTTTCCTTACTCTCCCGATTTAATATTTCCGACCTTCCTTCCCAAAGAATCGTGTCGGACTGGGCAATCAATACGTCCGGGGCACCTTTTACGATAACGAAATGATTATCTTTATCATCCTTCACTATGACACTCATCATTTTGCGGCTCGAGTCAAATGGAAACTCCTTTACTATCGTAAACCTCTTAGATAAGTGTTCCCTCGTCAATCCCGCTTTCATTGCCGCGACCAACATCGCCCCTTCTGTCGGATCACCGTCTAGAATATATTGTTTACCATTCTCCTTTAACTCAGCTTTATTACAGAGCATGCCGAATGTAATTATTTGAAGCAAGGCATTATGGTTTTTCGGGGCAACTGAAACTCCCTCTAAAGAAAATTCTCCGACCGGATTGTAACCAGTACCGCCCACATCCCAAGTTTTTCCTCCACTCCAAACCTTCGTCACCGTCATTTTGTTTTGTGTCAGTGTACCTGTTTTATCTGAGCAAATCACTGTTGCACAGCCAAGCGTTTCTACGGCAGGAAGCTTACGGACAATTGCTTTTTGTTTGATCATACGCTGAACACCTAAAGACAAGGCTACGGTCACAATGGCTGGCAAGCCTTCGGGAATCGCCGCAACAGCCAAAGATACCCCGGCCAAAAACATCGTATAAAGATCATGTCCTTGAATGACACCAGTCAGGACCACGATTACAGTTAATATTAAAGCCGTGACGATCAAGATTTTGCCTAGCTGCTCCAACCTCCGTTGAAGCGGTGTTTCTTTTGTTTCTGCAGTCTGCAGGAGATCCGCAATCTTTCCCATCGCCGTATTCATTCCTGTAGCGATTACGATTCCGACTCCATTCCCTCTTGTCACCATCGTTCCCATAAACGCCATATTTTCCTGATCACCGATACCTTCAACCTCATTCATCAATGGATCAGAACATTTTACGGCCGGGAGTGACTCGCCGGTAAGTGCCGACTCTTCTATTTCAAGGCTTGAATGGTCGATGATCCGTAAATCGGCACCAATACGGTCACCGCTCGAAAACTTCAGGATATCCCCTACAACCACTTCTCTCGATGGGATTTTCATCCACTGGCCATCTCGAAGCACGTTAACTTGCGGTGCAGCCATTTCCTTTAAGGCATCCAATGATTTTTCTGCCTTCCGTTCTTGAAAAAAACCAAGTAATCCATTCAAAAAAACAATCGCCATGATGGCAATCGCATCGATATATTCACCCAATATCCCGGAAACCAATGTCGCGGCAAGTAAAACTATGACCATGAAATCTTTGAATTGGGCGAAAAATAAAAGAATGGCTGACTGTTTTTCTCCTTCCTTCAATTCGTTAAAACCATTCTTTCGCAGCCTGTCCTTTACTACATCATCGTCCAAACCGTGTGTAACGTTTGTTTGAAGCGCTTTCTCCATTTCTTGATTATTCATTTCCCTGAACTCCATCAAGTTTCACACATCCCTTTGAATAGAATGAAATAGGCTCCTGTATACATCTCAACAGGCGCTTTTTGCTTTACTCTTCCAACACCTGCCTGCTTACCGATACATAAAACAACCTGCTCTTCTTCCATGATTATTCAGACTCGTCCAAAATAATGCTATAATTAAACAGAATTGCGGAAAGAAGAACGATCCGGATAATTTTTTGTATGAACGAACTGTAATCATGATGAATGGACCAATTTTGTATTCAATATCAGGAAATTAAAAAAAGCATCCATTCACTGTACCTGAACTGCTGCTTTCACCCAGTTCGCTAAAAAATTGTAGTTAACTAAAATGGGCAGCGATGCATTTATAACGCCCGGCAAAAATGAGTTCTTAGAAAATCTTATGTAAAGGAAGTAAAAATAGAATGTCATTTGATGGATTATTTACGAAAGCGATGACGGAAGAAATCGCTTCTTTATTAGAAGGTGGACGAATCAATAAGGTACATCAGCCTTATAAAAATGAAGTAATACTGGTTGTTCGTGCTGGAGGTAAGAACCATAAGCTCTTATTATCAGCCCATCCAAGTTATTCGAGGGTGCAAATGACCGAAGAAAGTTATGAAAATCCCAAAGAGGCACCCATGTTCTGCATGCTTCTTAGGAAGCACCTCGAAGGCTATACGATAGAAAACATTTATCAATATGAACTTGATAGGATGATCATTTTTGAAGTGAAGGGCCGTAATGAGCTTGGCGATGTCTCTCAAAAGCAGTTAATCATCGAAATCATGGGGCGACACAGCAACATTGTTTTAGTAGATAAAGAACGAAATATGATTTTGGACAGCATTAAGCATGTTTCACATGCCGTCAACAGTTATCGGGCGATATTGCCCGGCCAGGAATATAAAGCTCCACCCGCACAGGAAAAAAATGATCCCTTCAAGGCTACCGAGGACGATATCAGGAAGAATATTGACTTCAATGCAGGAAAGCTGGATCGACAGCTTGTTGCCCATTTTTCAGGAGTTTCACCATTAGTTGCAAAGGAAGCCGTCTACCGGGCCGGACTTGCCAACAGTACGACCCTTCCAACAGCCTTTTTAAAGATTATCCAGGAAATCTCGGAACAGAAATATGCTGCCACGATCAAACAAGATGGAAATAAAGAAGTTTTTTATATGCTTTCACTAGAGCATCTGTCTGGGAATCAACGTACGTTTTCTTCATTGAGCGAGATGCTGGACCGCTACTACTTCGGAAAGGCAGAAAGAGATCGGGTTAAGCAAAAGAGTCAGGATGTAGAACGTTTCATTACTAATGAAATCGAAAAGAACTCAAAAAAAATCGGCAAGCTCGAACGTACATTGAAAGATACGGAACGCGGGGAACAGTATCAGTTGTTCGGTGAGCTGCTTACAGCTAATCTATATCAAATGAAAAAAGGCATGAAGGAAATAGAAGTCGTCAATTATTATGATGAAGAACAAAGTATGGTCACCATCCCGCTTGACCCATTAAAAAATCCGTCAGATAATGCACAAAAGTACTTCTCCAGATACCAAAAGTCCAAAAATGCAGTCGGAGTGGTCCAAGAACAAATCGAAAAAACTAAATTGGAATTGGCCTACTTCGAAGCCTTGCATCAGCAGCTCCAATCAGCGTCACCCAGGGATATAGAGGAGATTCGGGAAGAACTTCAGGAAGAAGGATACATTAGGCAAAAAAAGAAAAAAGGCATGAAAAAGCCTGCAAATGCAAAACCGCAGCTTGAAACATATTATGCTACGGATGGAGATCTCATTTTTGTCGGGAAGAATAATAAACAAAATGATTATTTAACGAATAAGTTTGCACGCCGTGATGAAATATGGCTTCATACCAAAGATATACCCGGCTCACATGTTGTGATTCGAAATGAATCGCCAAGTGAACAAACGATAAAAGAGGCAGCCGTATTAGCAGCTTTCTTCAGTAAAGCAAAGCAATCGAGTTCAGTGCCCGTTGATTTCACACAGGTTCGCCATGTTAAGAAACCGAATGGTTCCAAGCCCGGGTTCGTAATCTATGACCAGCAGCAGACCGTTTATATTACACCGGATGCCGATACTGTCATACGCTTAAAGGAAGCGGTAAAGGAGTAAAAAAATAGAGGGGGCCCAGTCCTAAGTGATTGGGCCTCCTCTATTTTCATGCCGAAATCCAAGCTGTATCAGCCGGATTCTCCCGCCATTTTTTTAGCTTTTCCAATTCTTCTGCCGTGATGTACCCTTTATCATTAGCGACTTTTATCAAAGTAGAGTAGTCACTCAACGAATGGTTAATAATGCCCTCAGCTTCGAATTTTTCTTTTCCCTTTTCCAATTCGTAAGTAAAGATCGAAACGACTCCTAGAACATCACATCCAGCCTCTTTCAGCGCATTAACAGCAGTAATCACACTTCCGCCGGTTGAAATCAAGTCTTCTACAACCACCACTTTTTGTCCTGGAACTGCGCGGCCTTCGATTTGATTGCCCTTTCCGTGCTCCTTGGCTTTGGATCGAACATAGCACATCGGTGCATTTAATTTTTCACTCACCCAAGCTGCATGCGGAATGCCGGCAGTTGCTGTGCCTGCAATCAGTTCAGCCTCAGGGAAATGCTGTTCAATCAAACCTTTCAATCCTTCCGCTATTTCATTGCGAACCTCTGGGTATGAAAGGGTTAAGCGATTGTCACAATAAATGGGTGATTTAATTCCAGATGCCCAAGTAAAGGGGTCATTCGGCTGTAGGTACACTGCTTTTATTTCCAATAGATGTTCAGCTATCTTATTATTTAACATGATATTCCCTCCCAAGCTGCTTTCATATCCAAATACGCCCTTAATGGATCTGCCGCCCCCGTTATGGCTCTCCCTACAACGATGGCATCCGCTCCAAAATCCCTAGCTTGTTCAGGCGTGGCAATTCTCTTTTGATCATGCGTCTGTCCACCTGCACTTCGGATTCCTGGTGTGACGGTCAAGAATTCATGACCGATGCGTTCATGTATGTTCTTTACTTCATGGGTAGAACAGACGACGCCATCCAATCCTGCCTGTCTAGTAAGGTTTGCATAATGGAGGACCGAATCTTCCAGAGATCCGGCAATGTTTTGCTCAGCATTCATTTGTTCTTGTGACGTGCTCGTCAGTTGGGTAACCCCAATGCATAATGGTCGTTTTTTACCAGCGGACGTACCCTTATCCAGGCCTTCCATGGCTGCTTCCATCATCTTTTGTCCACCTGCTGCATGTACATTGACCATGTCAGCGCCTAAAGCTGCCAATCCGGTCATGGCCATTTTAACGGTGTTTGGAATATCATGAAGCTTCAAGTCCAAAAACACATCGTGACCTTGCTCCTTTACGAAAGAAACGATTGATGGACCATTCTGATAAAATAATTCCATCCCCACTTTTACAGCCAGTTTTTCCGAATGGAACTGTTTTAGGAATGTCTCCGTTTGAAGGAGGTCAGGGAAATCAAGAGCGATTATTAGTGACTGTTTCATTTTGCTTCCAGCTCCTTCCGGTACATTCTGAAATATGGTCAAATCCCAGCTCATCCAACAATTTCGGTAATTCTTCGATGATGGTCGGGCATACAAAGGGATCCACGAAGTTCGCGGTTCCCACCGCAACAGCACTGGCACCCGCATAGAAAAATTCAATGACGTCTTCCGCCGTAGCGATGCCGCCCATTCCGATTATTGGAATAGAAACTTGCTGGCTAACCTCATAAATCATCCGGAGCGCTACAGGTTTTATTGCAGGACCAGATAATCCACCCGTTCTGTTAGAAAGGATCGGTTTGCCCGTTTTTAAATCCAATCGCATGCCGACTAATGTATTTATCATTGTCAACCCGTCGGCCCCGCCATCTTCAACTGCTTTGGCCATATCCACAATATTACTGACATTCGGTGAAAGCTTCACATAGACTGGGACGGAAGATACTTCCTTTACCGCCTTGGTTACCTCTTTGGCAACTTCCGGTACCGTACCGAAAGCTATGCCTCCTTCTTTTACGTTCGGACAAGAGATATTCAATTCAAGTGCTTTCACATTCCCCGCCTTGCTTATTTCACTGGCAACTTTTACATAGTCATCTATTTGCGAACCTGCAACGTTGGCAATGATGGGAACATCATACCTACTTAGCCAGGCCAGTTCTTCACTGATGACCTTTTCCAAGCCTGGATTCTGCAGACCGATGGCGTTCAGCATTCCCGAAGAGGTTTCCGCAACACGCGGAGTTGGGTTGCCGAACCTCGGCTCAGGAGTGGTCGCTTTGATCATGATCGCCCCAAGAATATCCAAGTCGAAAAATTGACTGTATTCACGGCCAAATCCAAAGCACCCAGATGCTGGCATGACCGGGTTTTTCAAGTGTAATCCTGGTAATTCAACTGAAAGCCTGCTCATAATACCACCTCTCCTGCCCGGAATACGGGTCCATCGCTGCAAACCTTTTTATAACTGAAACCAGTTGGGTCATCCCCTGTATGACACACGCAAGCAAAGCATGCACCGATGCCGCATCCCATCCTTTCCTCAAGGGACAGGAAAAGCTTTTTCTCACGATAGCCCGATTCCAAGGCTCTTAACATTGGTGTAGGCCCGCATGAAAAGATCGTTGCAAACTCTTGCTCCAGATTGTCTATTACAGTTGTAACAAATCCTTTTGTCCCGTATGAACCATCCACCGTGGCAATATAGGTATCACCTAATTCACTGAATTCTTTTTCGTAAAAGATGGCTGACTTGGTTTGGAAGCCCAATACATGGATTACCGTAACACCTTTCGCAACCAACATTTGTGATAATTGATACAGGGGCGGGACACCAATCCCGCCGCCAACCAATAATGCCGTTTCACCCTGTTTAGCCTCATGAACGGGAAATCCGTTGCCAAGGGGTCCAAGGATATCGACCGCTTCCGCCTCTTTACGCTGCGATAACAGTGTCGTTCCTTTACCTTCAGCCCGGTATATCATCGTGAACTGTTTTTCACTGCTGTTGTAAGAAGAAATCGAAATCGGGCGTCTTAACAATGGCTCAGTGCCTTCTGTTGTCTTGACTTGGACAAACTGGCCTGGTTGATTCATCTCTGAAACCAATTCACCTTGCAGGGTAAGTTCAAAGATGGATGGGGCCAGTTCCTTATGATTTAACACCTTCATTCTTTCCTTCTTGATCATATATAGCTCACCTCACGACTTTTTTCCGTTTTTCCCATTGCTTCTGCCGAGAAGGTCATGGATTCTATCACTCTTAAAATGGCTTCTGCCGTATCAAGTGATGTTAGGCATGTCACTCCATTTTCAACCGATTCACGTCGGATTCTGAAACCATCCCGTGCCGGCTGCTTACCTTTTGTCAAAGTATTTATGACAAATTGCGCTTCCCCGTTCCGGATGACATCCAGCAGGTTTGTACCTTCTTCGCCAATTTTCCCGACAATTGCAGTCGGGATTCCTGATTGCTCCAATAGGGCAGCAGTTCCGCTGGTGGCTATCAGCTTGAAGCCGATATTATGGAAACGCCTTGCTAAAAGCAGCGCTTCTTGCTTATCTTTATCCGATATCGTCAATAACACCGAACCATGCCCCTTGATCTTGAAACCGGAAGCGACCAGCCCTTTATATAAAGCTTTTTCAAGGGTGCTATCTTTCCCCATTACTTCACCGGTCGATTTCATTTCAGGTCCGAGTGAGATGTCCACACCTCTTAATTTCGCAAATGAGAAGACCGGCACTTTCACATAGACCCCAGTTTGTTCTGGCACTAACCCCGATTTGTAACCTTGGCTTTCAAGCGTGTGGCCCAAGATGACCTTCGTGGCTAAGTTAGCCATCGGCACATTCGTAATTTTACTTAAGAATGGAACGGTTCGGCTGGAACGTGGATTTACTTCAATCACATACACTTCTTCATTGCTGATGACATATTGAATGTTCAAGAGACCAATTATATTCAAGCCTTTTGCCAATCGGGTCGTATAATCAATGATTACTTCTTTTTGTTTTTCGGTTAAGTTTTGTGGCGGATAGACTGCAATCGAGTCACCTGAATGGACGCCGGCGCGCTCAATATGCTCCATGATCCCAGGGATAACGACCGTTTCTCCATCGGAAATACCATCCACTTCGATTTCCTTACCCGTTAAGTAGCGGTCTATCAGGACAGGATGATCCGGATTTATTTTCACGGCATTTTTCATGTAATGCAGCAATTCTTCTTGTTTATAGACGATTTCCATCGCTCTTCCTCCGAGGACATACGATGGCCTTACTAAAACCGGGTACCCGATATCTTCAGCGATGATGATCGCTTCATCAACCGATGTTGCAGTTTTGCCCTTTGGCTGAGGGATGCCTAAATCCTTAAGTGCTTTTTCAAATTTATTTCGATTTTCCGCCCTATCCAGGTCTTCAAGTGAAGTACCAAGGATTTTCACTCCTCTTTCAACAAGACCATCTGCAAGGTTGATTGCTGTCTGTCCGCCAAACTGTACGATGACCCCTTCCGGTTTTTCCAAATCGATGACATGCATGACATCTTCAATAGTCAATGGTTCGAAATAAAGTTTGTCGGAGATACTGAAATCCGTCGAAACTGTTTCGGGATTGTTGTTGATGATGATCGCTTCATATCCCGCTTCCTTAATGGCCCATACCGAGTGTACGGTCGCATAATCAAACTCTACTCCTTGCCCGATCCGAATTGGGCCTGATCCCAGAACAATGACACTTTTCTTGTCAGTGACGATGGATTCATTCTCATCTTCGTATGTCCCATAAAAATACGGAGTTTCCGATTCGAATTCGGCAGCACATGTATCAACCATTTTGTAAACAGGGATGATTCCTTGCTGTTTCCGGTATTCATAGACATCAATTTCGGGAACTCCCCATATTTCTGCGATCGTTTTGTCAGAAAACCCTAGTTCTTTAGCCTTTTGCAATACTTCACAATCAAAAGAATGTTCTTTAAGCTGCTTTTCAAAGTCGATTATCTTTTTCAACTTATGCAAGAAGAATAAATCGATCTGGCTCCATTCGTGGATGGTTTCGATCGTTTTTCCCCTTCTTAACGCTTCACCGATATAGAATAACCGTTCATCTCCGGCTTTTCTGATCCGTTTCTCTATCTTTCCATCCTCAAACTCGTCATTCAAATTAAGATGGAATATACCCGCTTCAAGGGAACGCACAGCTTTTAAGATTGATTCCTCGAATGTACGGCCGATTGCCATGACTTCTCCGGTCGCTTTCATTTGGGTACCGAGCCTACGGTTGGCGCTTTCGAACTTATCGAAAGGCCAGCGCGGAATTTTCGTAACGACATAGTCCAGTGCCGGTTCAAAGCTGGCATAGGTTTTGCCAGTGACAGGGTTCATCATTTCATCGAGCGTCAAACCAACGGCTATCTTTGCTGCTAGCTTTGCAATTGGATACCCAGTCGCTTTTGAAGCAAGTGCCGAAGAACGGCTGACCCTTGGGTTCACTTCAATGACATAATATTGATAGCTGTTTGGATCTAGCGCAAGCTGAACATTACATCCACCTTCAATTTTCAAGGCGCGGATAATCTTCAAAGACGTATTTCGAAGCATTTGATACTCTCTGTCACTTAATGTTTGGCTTGGTGCCGCAACGATTGAATCGCCTGTATGGACACCGACAGGATCGAAGTTTTCCATATTACAAACAACTATTGCATTATCATTGGAATCACGCATCACTTCATATTCCACTTCTTTGAAACCGGCAATGCTCTTCTCAAGCAGACATTGGTGAACCGGGCTGCTTTTCAGGCCACCCTCAACGATCTCGATAAGCTGCTCTTCGTTATCACAAATCCCACCGCCTGTTCCGCCAAGCGTGAAGGCTGGACGAACAATGACCGGATAGCCGACTCGTTCAACGAATGTATAAGCTTCTTCCAGGTTATGAATAATGTCGCTGTCAGGCACTGGTTCCCCCAGATCGTTCATTAGCGTACGGAAAAGGTCACGGTCTTCCGCTTGTTGGATAGCCGAAAGTTTGGTCCCAAGAATTTGGACATTGCATTCTTCCAGGATTCCTGATTCGGCAAGCTCAACTGCCATGTTCAAGCCAGTCTGTCCGCCCAAGGTAGGTAACAGTGCATCCGGGCGCTCTTTACGAATGATTTTGCTGACAAATTCCAATGTGATCGGTTCGATATAAACCGCGTCAGCCATTTCAGTGTCTGTCATGATTGTCGCAGGGTTAGAGTTAATCAGGATCACTCGATAGCCTTCTTCTTTTAAGGCTATACACGCTTGGGTTCCTGCATAATCGAACTCGGCGGCCTGTCCGATGACGATCGGACCGGAACCAATTACTAGGATGCTTTTTATATCATTGCGTTTTGGCATGTTTTTTCCCCCTTGTTGGTTGCAGCTTCAATCATTTGTAAGAATTCATTGAATAAGTAGTTGGCATCTTCCGGACCTGGTGATGCTTCCGGGTGATATTGTACGGTGAAAGCTGGATACTTTTTATGGCGCAGACCTTCAATCGTATCGTCATTCAATGCTGTATGTGTCACAATAAGATCTGTACTTTCAATGGAAAGTTCTTCAACTGTATATCCATGATTTTGAGATGTGATGGATACCTTTCCGGTACGAAGGTCCCTAACTGGATGATTCGAACCTCGATGGCCGAATTTTAATTTTGCCGTATCCGCCCCGTTTGCAAGTGCGAATAATTGATGTCCTAAACAGATTCCGAATAACGGTACTTGCGTTTGGATTGTACGGATCATTTCGAGCGTCTCATGAACACTTTTCGGATCTCCAGGGCCGTTTGAAAGCATCACGCCATCCGGATGGTATTGCATCACTTCTTCGGCCGTGACGTTATAAGGTACAACCACGACATCACAGCCGCGCTTCGTCAACTCACGTAAAATCCCATGCTTCATGCCGTAGTCTACAAGAACAACCCGCGGGCCTCTGCCCGGGCTGGAATAAGGTGCTTTTGTTGAAACCTGTTTTACCTGATTAGAAGGAATCACTGTTGCCTTCAATTGGGAAACCACTTCACTTGCATCTTTATTGATATTGCAAAGCGCCCCTTTTAGTGCACCTGATTTCCTGATGATTCTTGTCAGCTTTCTCGTATCGATTCCGCTTATTCCAGGTATGTTCTTCATTTTCAGATATTCATCTAGTGATAATTGGTTTCGCCAGTTGGAAGGAAGTTCTGCTGTTTCCTTAACGACGAATCCTGCTATGGCTGGGTTGATGGATTCAAAGTCATCGCGGTTTATCCCGTAGTTCCCGATTAATGGATACGTAAGTGTAACGATTTGACCGCAATACGATGGATCGGATAGAATCTCTTGGTAACCGGTCATTCCTGTGTTAAAAACGACTTCACCTATTTTTTCTACGTCCCCGCCGAATGCTTCCCCAAGGAATACTGTCCCATCTTCTAAAATTAGCTGTCTTTTCATCCTTGAACACGTCCTTTTTCCCAAGCTATTTTTCCTTCTGCAATCGTCATGACTGGCCAGCCATAACATTTCTTTTCATTAAAAGGTGTATTTTTCCCTTTTGAAGCAAACTCTTCAGCATTGATTTCTTTTTCCGTTTCCAAATCGATGAGTACGATATCCGCAGTAGCACCTTCTTTTAGCTCTCCATAAGGAAGGGAGAAGCTTTCGGATGGTTTGATTGTCATGAAATCGATCAATTGCTTTAATGTTATGACGCCCTTTTTAACCAATTCGGTGTAAAGCAGCGGGAAGGCCGTTTCCAATCCTACGATTCCGAAAGGAGCCAGCTGCATTCCCTGCGCCTTTTCCTCTGCCGCATGCGGGGCATGGTCTGTTGCTATAAAATCGATGGTTCCATCAAGCAGCCCTTCAATCAACGCGTCCCGATCTTCACGGCCCCTTAATGGCGGGTTCATTTTATAATTCGTATCAAGTCCCGGTATATCATCTTCACACAATAATAAGTGATGCGGTGTTACTTCGGCGGTGACGCGGATACCTGCACGCTTTGCATCCCTTACCGTCCTTACCGATTCCTTAGTGGATATATGGCACACGTGATAATGGCAGTCTGCCGCTTCGGCAAGAAGGATATCCCGGGCGATATGTACAGCTTCACATACCGACGGAATTCCATTGATCCCCTGTTCTTTTGAGAATCTTCCTTCATGGACGGAGCCTTTATTGATTAAGCTATTGTCTTCACAATGAGCAACAATGGCCATATCTTGAGCTGCTGCCCGTTTCATCGCTTCCAGCATCATCCCGGCTTCTTGAATTCCTACGCCATCGTCTGTAAAGGCGAAAGCACCCGTTTGTTTTAGTGAAGCAAAGTCGGTCAGCTCCTTGCCAGCTTCCCTAATCGTAATGGATGCATATGGGAGTACCCTGACATGAGCCGTTTCTTCAATTTTCCTGTTAAGCGCTTCTAGGTTCTCCACTGTATCAGGAACTGGCCTAGTATTAGGCATCGCCGCTACCGTAGTGAAACCGCCTCTTGCCGCTGCAAGCGTTCCGCTTGCGATTGTTTCCTTATGTTCACCGCCCGGTTCGCGTAAATGGACATGCAGGTCAACAAGCCCAGGTGTAATCAGTAATCCTCCAGCGTCAACTACGTTACAATTTTCCGTCGCCAAGTCCTCGCCGATCTTTGTGATGACCTTGCCTTCTATCTCAATGTCCGCTTTTTTGAATGAGTTTTGATTATCTAGCAATACTCCATTTTTGATTACTGTTTTCATGGATGTTTCCCCCTTCGGTTTGTTCAAGCACATTTTTTAATACGGCCATTCTAATGAACACGCCATTTTCCATTTGTTTAAAAATTCTCGAGCGGCTGCATTCGACTAAATCACTGTCTATTTCAACACCGCGGTTTATTGGTGCAGGATGCATGATGATCGCATCCGGTTTCATATTTTTTTCACGTTGTTTGGTCAGGCCGAATTTTTCCAGGTAATCTCCATTTGCCTGATCGTATTTATCAATATGCCTTTCATGCTGTATTCTGAGCAGCATGACCACATCCGATGTAGCTACCGCATGATCGATGTCTTCATACCTTCCTAAACTGTTTGTTCTGTCAAACCATTCAGGCGGACCCGAAAATACGACATTCGCTCCTAAACGAGTCAGTGCTTCTGCATTCGATTTCGCAACCCGACTATGCCTTACATCACCGATTATCGCAATCTTCAGACCTTTGAAACTTTTAAACTCTTGTTTAATCGTCAATAAGTCCAGTAATGATTGGGTTGGGTGATTTCCGCAGCCATCCCCTGCATTGATTATTGGAATCCCGATCTTCTCATTCAATTCGTCAAAATAATTATCCTGTTCATGACGGATGATCAAGGCATTTACACCTATCGCTTCTAACGTTTTAACTGTGTCATATAAGGTTTCGCCTTTTAACACGGATGATGTACCCGCATCAAAAGGAATGACCTCAAGTCCCAATTTTCTTTCAGCCATTTCAAAGCTTGATTTTGTACGGGTACTTGGTTCAAAGAAGAGATTGGCAACTGTGGTCAGTTGCTTTGGAATCCAGTTGGTTCCGTTGGCAAAACACTCTGCCTCATGTAAAATCCCTTCAATCTCACTTATTGTCAATTCATTCATGGTCAATAATTTTTTCATCGATCCTGCTCCTCTCACATTTGTGATGCGGGGCATAAAAAACACCCCGCCATTAAGGACAGGGTGTAGGTCATAAAGATTGTGAGGACACGGAATGGTTTACACTTTTCTCCGTTCTCATTCATCTTTACAGCAACACCCTTTTAAGCCTCTCTGGACTTCTTTTAAAAGGTGATCTATTGTTTTGATGCAATATCTTATTTTCCAAATATATCTCCGGATATTTTTTCCCGGTCAGGAAGAATCAAGTTAAGAAGGATTCCTACGATGGCTGAAAGTGCCATTCCGGAAAGCGATACCGTTTCCGATAGTTGTACGAACGCTCCTCCGATTCCTAACACCAGGATGACTGAAGCTATCATCAGGTTTCTTTTCTTGTCAAAGTCGACCTTATTATCAATTAGCATCCTCAATCCACTTGAGGCGATGATACCGAAGAGCAAGATGGAAATGCCGCCCATCACAGCTGTAGGTATCGAGCTGATGACTGCTGAAATCTTACCGTTAAAGCCAAAGATGATTGCAGTCAATGCTGCCCCTCCGATGATATAGACACTGTACGCCTTCGTCATGGTCAGGACCCCAATATTTTCACCATACGAAGTCAGCGGCGGCCCACCGATGAAGGACCCAATCATGATTCCTGCGCCATCTCCTAAAATCGAGCGATGCAAACCTGGCTTTTCCAAAAAGTTTCTGCCGACTACTTTGCTCAGTACCATCTGGTGACCGATATGTTCTGATAAAGTTACGATGGCAACCGGTACCATGATGGCAATGACTTCCCATGAGAAGGTCGGTGTATAGGTTACATACGGAAACATGAATTCAGGCATTTCCCACCATTTTGCTGCCTTGATTGGTTCATAATCTATTATACCTGCTACAGCCGAACAGCCGTAGCCCACTAGGATTCCCATTAAAATGGGGATCAAGTTAATGAATCCCTTAAAGAATACGTTGCAGATGATTGTTACCGCTAAAGTGATCAGCGCTATAATTATATAAGTGACGCTGTATTTATCTTGCGGATCATACATTGCCATGTCCACTGCCGTTCCGGCAAGGCTTAATCCGATTACGATAATCACCGGACCAACCACAACCGGAGGAAGTATATTCATTAACCAGCTTAAACCGACTTTTTGGATGATCAAAGCTACAATCCCATATATGAACCCTGCCGCAAAACAGCCGATCATGGCCGCTTCCGGACCTCCCAAAGCCTTAGCCGCGATGATTGGCGTAATGAAAGCGAAAGATGAACCGAGATAAGCTGGTATCTGACCTTTCGTTATCAATAAGTACGAAAGTGTTCCCAACCCGCTTGAAACCAGTGCTACCGCCGGGCTTAAACCTACCAGGAATGGCACCAGCACCGTTGCGCCGAACATGGCGAACAAATGCTGGATGCTTAACGTAATCCACTGTCCAGCCTTTGGCACGTCCTCGACATCCAGTACGATGTCCCTTTTCATTTCTTCCATTTCCGTATCCCCCTCATGAAAATTCCATCAAAACTGTAAAAACCCTCTTTGCAGTATACAAAGAGGGTTTCTCAGAAGGTAAATGCCTATACATGGGCATAGCTCTTCTGATTGACTCCCCTTTGCCAGCCTCTCTGGACTGTCTTTAAAAGGGTAATATGAAATTTTCATGGTGTTTAGTTTTCTAATATAGTAACTTGATCTACTTGATCTACTTCTGTTAAAGTAACTGTAATTTTTTCAGATTGGGAAGTCGGAACGTTTTTACCGACGAAATCCGCGCGAATCGGCAGTTCCCTATGTCCCCTATCCACTAATACGGCAAGCTGGATCTGCGAAGGTCTTCCCAAATCCACCAGAGCATCCATTGCCGCTCTAACGGTTCTGCCTGTGAAAAGAACATCATCCACTAAAATCACTTTCTTGTCAGTGATATTGACCGGAATGTCCGAACCTTTTACGATGGGTTCCCCATCATTGGTCTTTTTCGAAAGGTCGTCGCGATAAAGTGTAATATCCAGTTCACCCAGCTCTATTTCCTTGCCTTCTATTTGATTGATGCGCTTTGCAAGTCGGTCAGCGAGGAAAATCCCGCGTGTACGTATCCCGATTAAGACGCAATCCTCAATCCCCTTATTTTTCTCAATGATTTCATGGGCAATCCTCGTCAAGGCTCTGCTAATGGCCTGCTCATCAAGTACTATGGCTTTCTCATTCAACACGTCGGCCACCCCGATTCTTTTTTCTGATAAGTCAATTTCAACAAAAAAATCCTCATGCCAAGAAGGCATGAGGATTTTATCGCCATGGGCATAATTATCCCACTTTGCGTATCCGTTTCCTTCTCAGTCTCTCTGAACTGTGTTAAAGGTTCTTATTAAGTTGTTATTATAATATATCAAAAAAATGAATTTGTCAATCCTTACTTCTACGTAATTGATTAATTAGATTTTCAAACTCCTCCGGAATCGGCGCTTCGAATTCCATATACTCATTTGTTCGTGGATGAATGAAACCTAGAAGACCGGCGTGTAACGCTTGTCCATCCAATTTCAGGGTCTTTTTCGGACCATATTTCGGATCTCCCGCCAGTGGGAAGCCAATGTATTTCATATGAACACGGATTTGATGTGTCCTTCCTGTTTCAAGCTGGCATTCCACCAAAGTGAAATCTTTGAAGCGTTCGATGACACGGAAATGCGTGACGGCATTTTTGGCATTCGAATCTGTGACAGTCATGCTTTGGCGATCTTTTTTATCGCGGCCGATCGGTGCATCGATCGTTCCAAAATCATGAGGGATCACACCATGAACTACAGCTTGATACTTACGGGTAACCGTTTTGTCAACGAGCTGCTGTACCAGTTTCTCATGTGCCATATCATTTTTGGCAACCATCAATAGCCCTGATGTATCTTTGTCGATCCGATGGACGATTCCAGGACGCATGACACCGTTGATTCCAGAAAGATCCTTGCAGTGAGCCATCAATCCATTTACAAGCGTGCCAGATACATGTCCCGGTGCCGGATGGACGACCATACCGCTCGGTTTATTAACCACGAGTACATCTGCATCTTCATAATAGATATCCAAATCCATTTCCTCTGCTACCGCATCCAATTCCTCAAGTTCTGGAATCGTCACTTCGATTGTATCGCCAGGAACGGCTTTGTAATTCGTCTTAATAACCGCGCCATTTACCAAAACGTGATCTTCCTTGATCCATTGCTGGACTTGCGTGCGAGACCATTCCTCATTTAAAGTGGAAAGGGCCTTATCAATCCTAACTCCTTTTAGTGTTTCATCGATGCTGTATAACCTTTTATCCATTATCTTTCTCCTTAGCGTTTTTTTCTTCTAAAAACATATGAATCACGAGCAGTCCGACACCAATTGAAAGCGCAGCATCAGCAACATTAAATACCGGGAAACTATAGCTGAAAATATAGGTATGAACGAAATCCACTACTTCCTGACGAGCAACACGATCGATGAAATTACCAATCGCACCGCCTAGCATGAGACCAAGTGCAACTCCGAGTAAAATGCTTTCCTTCGCCATTTTCTGAATATAATAGACAAGTCCAATAATGACAGCGATGGTGATGATGTAGAAAAACCACATTTGACCTTGTAGAATTCCCCATGCTGCCCCACGATTACGATGCGAGGTGATATATAGAAGGTTTTCAATAATTTCAATGCTTTCTCCGTACTCCATTTTTTTCACAATCATCCATTTTGTCAGCTGATCGAGAGCTATGACCAAAAGGGCAATCAAATAATAAAACACATTTTTTCCCCCAAACTAATCAAATCTTCACTTTTGAATTGTAGCATAAACTAGAAATAATGACTAATCCGAAAAACAGAAGTCCGCTAACTGTTCCTTAAGAATATCGGAAGATTGGACAAAGGCAAAATTCCCGATTGGGGTTTTAGCTTTCATTCACACAAAAAAGCCGGCCCTTCATATAGGGACCGGCTTTTTTGCAGGAATTATTGATTCACGTAATGTTCTTTCACGACTGTAGCACAACGCGGGCAAAGTGTTGGATGATCCTCCACTTGACCTACTTCCTTCGAAACATTCCAGCAACGTTCACACGTTTCACCTTCTGCTTTTGTAACAAGGATTGCTATATCCTCAAGTTTAACCGCTTCGGCTGGGGCACTTGCCACATCTCCAGCGATTTCAAATTCAGATACGATGAATAGCTGTTCAAAGCTTTCCTTGATGCCATCAAGCAGGTTTTTCGTTTCTTCATTAACATATACCGTCACTTTAGCATTCAGTGATTTTCCGATGACCTTCTGGTTACGGGCTTCTTCCAATGCTTTCAGAACATTATCACGGACATCCATGAACGCCGTCCATTTTGCTTCAATGACTTCAGCATCATCAATGGAAATTTCTTCAGGCATCAATGTCAACTGTACACTTTCTTCCGTTACACCCGGAATGAACGCCCATACTTCATCAGCTGTATGAGAGAGGATCGGTGATACCAATTTAGTCAAGCTGACCAATGATTCGTAAAGGACCGTTTGAATGGCCATACGCTCTTTCCCATTTGGTGCTTCACAATAAAGAATGTCTTTTGCATAATCAAGGTAGAACGAACTTAAATCCTGTGTACAGAAATTATTGACCATATTATAAATGGTAGCAAACTCATAATTTTCATAACTTAGCTTCGACTGTTTGATCAGTTTATTTAATTTAACCAGCATGTATCGATCGACTTCAGGCAATTCTTGAACAGCCACTTTATCGGTCTTAGGATTGAATCCATCCAAGTTCCCCAACAGGAAGCGGAAAGTATTACGAATCTTACGGTAAACTTCCGAAACTTGTTTTAAAATAGGATCGGAAACCCTGACATCCGATTGGTAATCCACCGAAGCTACCCAAAGGCGTAAGATATCTGCACCCAGTTGGTTCATGACCTTGGATGGCAGTACAACATTCCCAATCGACTTACTCATTTTACGGCCTTCGCCATCCAATGCGAACCCGTGGCTAAGTACACCTTTATATGGTGCTTTGCCTGTAACGGCAACGCTCGTTGAAAGTGATGAGTTAAACCAGCCGCGATATTGATCGGACCCTTCTAAATAAAGGTCAGCAGGGCGTTGCAAGTCGTCTCTTTCTTCAAGTACCGCTTGATGAGAAGAACCGGAATCGAACCATACGTCCATGATATCCGTTTCTTTCGTGAAGATACCATTCGGGCTGCCTTCATGTGTATAGCCCTCAGGCAGAAGATCTTTCGCTTCACGCTCAAACCAGATGTTTGAACCGTGTTCGCGGAATAGGTTTGAAATATGGTCGATGGTTTCATCCGTAATGATCGGCTCGCCATTTTCTCCATAAAACACTGGAATTGGCACGCCCCAAGCGCGTTGGCGGGAAATACACCAATCCCCACGGTCACGGACCATATTGAATAGGCGCGTTTCGCCCCAAGCCGGTACCCATTTCGTTTCTTCAATCGCTTCCAGAAGTTCATTGCGGAAGTCCTTGATTGACGCGAACCATTGTGCTGTTGCACGGAAGATCGTTGGCTTCTTCGTCCGCCAGTCATGTGGATAAGAGTGCGTGATGAACGTCAAGTTCAATAACGCGCCTGCTTCAGTTAATTTTTCGGTAATCGGTTTATTCGCTTGATCATAAAATAATCCGGCAAATTCCCCTGCTTCTTCCGTCATGACCCCTTTTTCATCTACAGGACAAAGTACGTCCAAGCCATATTTTTGCCCAATGATAAAGTCATCTTCACCATGACCTGGCGCAGTATGAACACAGCCCGTTCCAGCTTCAGTCGTTACGTGCTCACCTAACATCACTAAAGATTCACGGTCATAAAGAGGATGTTTGGCAACAGCACGGTCCAACTCGCTCCCTTTTACTGTTTTATGGATGGACGGGTTTTCCCAGCCTAATGTTTCCGTAACCGATTCAAGCAGTGCCTCAGCAATTAAGAATTTTTCATTTTCGACAGCCACTACTACATAATTTAATTGCGGATGCAATGAGATACCAAGATTAGCCGGAATCGTCCATGGAGTTGTCGTCCAGATGATGATCTTGACGCCTTCATCAATTACACCTTTGCCATCTGTGACTTCAAAAGCAACATAGATCGAAGCAGAGCGTTTGTCTTGATATTCGATTTCAGCTTCGGCTAGCGCTGATTCACTTGAAGGGGACCAGTAAACAGGTTTTTTCCCTTTATAAATGTAGCCTTTTTTCGCCATTTCACCGAATACCTTGATTTGCTGTGCTTCATATTCAGGCTTCAATGTGATATAAGGATTTTCCCAATCACCACGGACCCCTATTCTCTTAAACTGCTCACGTTGATTGTCAATCTGGCCATAAGCATACTCTTCACAAAGCTTTCTGAATTCGGCAACGCTCATTTCTTTCCGTTTCACGCCTTTTTTCGTCAATGCCGTTTCGATTGGAAGCCCATGTGTATCCCAGCCAGGTACATACGGTGCTTGAAAACCGCTCATCGATTTAAATCGGACAATAAAATCCTTTAAAACCTTATTCATTGCATGGCCCATGTGGATATCGCCGTTGGCATATGGAGGTCCATCATGCAAAATGAATAAAGGACGTCCTTCCGTTTGTTCTTGCACTTTTTTATAGATGTTCATTTCTTTCCATTTTTCTTGGATTTCCGGTTCACGCTTCGGCAAATTCCCCCGCATTGGAAATTCAGTTTTAGGCATCAATAAGGTATCTTTGTATTCCATCATAAAATCCTCCATCCGTCTTTTAAAAAAATTCATTCGAACCGATGACTTGATATCCGGCCAAAATAAAAAGCCCTCTCATCCCTAAAAAAGGGACGAGAAAGCTTTGCTTCCCGCGGTACCACCCTGGCTAGAAAGATTCACGAAGTGAATCCAACCTCTCGAGCATTCGTAACGTGAATGAAACGCTTCATTTACTTACTGCAAAAGCAGGTTCAACTCAGAACTCAAGGGTGATCTTCAATATCTTCGCTTATTCCGGGCTTTCACCATCCCCGGTTCGCTAAAAATAAGTGTGTGAAGAATTTACTTTCCCTGTCATCGTCTAATTTCATAATGAATTGTATTGTTAAAAAATTATATGCGAAAAAAGTGTTCAAAGTCAAGGAATCGTTTAAATTTCCTCTTCCACTCTCTCATTTAATTCTATTTCAGTCGCATCCACTTCATAATCCAGAAGATGGTCCCAATCGTCATTGTCCAGCAAATCCAGCTGTGCACCGACAAGCATTTTGAAACGTGTCCGGAATACTTTGGATTGTTTTTTCAAATCTTCAATATCCATCGCTATTTTCCTTGCTTTCACAAGTGACTCATTTACGATCCTGTCAGCATTTTTCTCTGCTTCCTTTATGATCAGTTTCGCTTCTTTTTGGGCATTGCGCCTTAATTCTTCGGCTGCTTCCTGAGCGACAATAATCGACTTGTTAAGTGTACCCTCAATTGTCGTAAAATGTCCCAAACGATCGAAAGTCTCGTTCAGTTTATCTTCAAGTTCCTTCTTCTCCCTCAAAATCAGTTCATAATCTTTAATGACCTGGTCGAGAAATTCATTTACTTCATCTTCATCATACCCTCGAAATACTTTGTTAAATTCCTTGTTATGTATATCTATCGGGGTTAAGGGCATTACGGCACCTCCAGAACGGTTTCTACTCTAGTATGTTAAAACTCTATATTCGACAATAAATTTATGATTCCTGCTTTTTCTTGAATTATTTTTGTCTGCCTAACGAGATTCTCCACTTATCCTTCTTGGTTTTCCCATCGATTGAAGTTATTTTACATCTTCCAAAACCTCTGATGGAAAGTGTGTCACCCTCACGGCATTCTTCCGAGACGTTTTCCGTTTGCTTGAAATTCACCTTTACTTTTCCTGACGTTATCAAGGACTGGGTTTTTTGACGGGACAAATTCAGGACGGCCGATAGCACACTGTCAAGCCTAAGAGAACTGACGGTGGTTACTTGCTCTTCCCATTTTTCCTTAACTTGGACGATATTCTCGATTGGAAGCCGTTTGATGGAAACGGAAGCATTCCCTATTTTCTCCAGATTCCCAGTGAGATATGAATCCATCTCTTCGGCAGCTATAAATTGAATATGCTCTTCCGTCACTATTATATCACCAAATTTTTCACGTTTTACCCCTAGTGACATCAAGGTTCCAAGTATTTGCCTATGTTCAAGCGTTACAAATTTTTTTGGATAGGAGATATCGTATAAGGAGATATTGAAATCAGATGGTTCAGGAGAGTAATAATCAGGGAAAATGAGCACACGTTTTCGCTCTACGAAATCGCTCCCGCCATTGAATTGCAGTTTCGCTTCCGGATCATTCCCTATTAAGGAAGTAAGGATTTCCTGCTGACGCGGATCAAGAAAATCAGATAGTTTCGGAGCGTAGGAATGTTTAACTTGATCAATCCAATTCATAGCCTGGTCGATAAAATCTTTTTCCTCCGGCCTGAAATGCTGATAAATACTCATGATTGAATAAATGCTCCTTAGTTATCAAATTAATGGTCGATCATAAGGAATTGATTGAACTCATTCTGGCGTTGCAACTACACAGCGGAAATGTTCCGACTGTGTAGTAATATGCATGTCAGGTTAATTGTTGATCATCCAATTAATGTCTGTAAGTAATAAATTCCATAACCGCTGGCAAAATTAAGAACCAGCAAGGCCACAAGAGGTGAAAGATCAATCATGCCAAGTGGCGGAATGAACTTTCTGAACGGTTCTAAATACGGTTCGCAAATTTTTTCCAAAAATTGACCGATTGATGTCTCCCTTGCATTGGGGAACCATGACATCAATATGTAAACGATTAATGCCATTGAATAAATTTCAATTAAATAATATAAACCCTGAAGCACTAGACCCATTAACCATTACCACCTCGCTTCTTCGTACTCCTCTTCGGCGGCGAAGCCGGTAATATTACCGGAAACATCGACGTTGTCCGGGGTACATAAGAATATATCTGTTCCGATTTTTTGGATATCCCCGCTGATTGCATAGACAGTCCCACTTAGAAAATCGATGATTCGCTTTCCTTGGTCATGCTGGATTCGTTGAAGGTTCACGACTACTGCGCGCCTGTTTTTCAAATGATCAGCTACCTCCTGGGCTTCTGCATAAGCACGCGGCTCCAATAATACTACTTTAGAAGATTTCTGTACGCTTTGCAAACTTACGATATTCTGATTGGTATTATTCCCTGCAGAAGCGGACTGCTGCTGTTTAGCTGACTTCACGACTTTTGGTTCAGCCTCCTCTTCTTCCACCACTTCATCCCTGTACTCATACTCATCATCCAGCGCGAAATAAGATTTAAATTTTGATACGAACGACATCTTTAGCGTACCTCCTTAAAATTATTCGCCTACAAGTGCTGTACCAATCCGGATCATTGTAGCGCCTTCCTCAATGGCAATCATGAAATCATTGGACATACCCATGGACAATTCAGTACAGGGGGCATGCTTCAACTCCAAAGCTTGTACTTCGACCTGGATGCCTTTCAGTTTCCTGAAACATTCCCGCAAAATCCGTTCATCATCAGTCAATGGAGCCATCGTCATCAATCCTGCAACATTCACCTTATCAAAAGCAGATAACCCTTTGATGAAATCAATAGTCGCATCCGGATTCAGACCATGTTTTGATTCCTCACCAGATACATTCACCTGCACTAAACAGTTTATCGGCTCATTTGCGCGTTTTTGAATTTCTTCTGCCAAAGAAATGCGATCCAATGAATGGATATATGAAATTTTATCGATGACATTCTTAACTTTGCGTGTTTGCATGGAACCAATATAATGCCAGTTTGGCTTGTCCTTCAGCACTTCATATTTAGCCAATAGACCTTCGTCACGGTTTTCGCCCAAATCAAGTATTCCCGCTTCCAATGCTTCATTCGCCCTCTCGACCGAAACATATTTCGTCACTGCGATCAACTTTATCGCTTCACGGTCCCTACCACTATTTTCACATGCTATATTTATTTTTTCTTCGATGTTTTTTAAATTGTCCACTACTTTCACTGTTACTCTAAATCCTCCTTCCAACCGATAAAACTCATCAATCTGCCTGTCTTCCCGTTATCACGGCGATGTGAAAAAAACAATTCATGATCACAGCTTGTACAGTATGATGTAACGTCGATCTGACTATTTGGAATTCCTGATTTTTGAAGAATCAATGCATTAAGTTGCTTAAGGTCTAACTGATATTGTCCTTCACTGATTAAATTATAGGGCTTTTCGTCAATATCTACCAGCAAATTCTGCACTAAATCCATGACATAATCATCAACTACATAGCATTTCGAACAAATCGAAGGTCCAATAACAGCAAATATCTCACTTGCTTTTATACCCTCATTCAGCCATGCCTCAACCATTTTTCGTGCAATCCCATTAACCGTGCCCTTCCAGCCAGCATGTGCCACCCCAATCATACCATGTGCCGGAGCAAGAAAGTATAAGGGCACGCAGTCTGCATAGCAAAGGGTCAATAGAACGTTTGGGTCCTTCGTATAGAATCCATCAGTCGCTTTAAAGGCTGAATCATAATCCGCAGCACCTCTCCCGCAATCGCGGCTGGTAACCTGATGGATATTCGTTTCATGTGTCTGCTCGGCCCCTATCCATTCATTAAGCGGATACATCAGCTTATCGGCTATAATCCTGCGATTTCCCTGGACATCACCAAGTTTATCCCCGACATGAAAACCGGTATTCAATGTTTGAAATTCACCTGTACTGACTCCCCCATTTTTTGTGGTGAAGCCCGCTACGAGCTGGAGATTTTTTTGTCTCCAGCTGTCAATGAGCATATATTGGTCTTTTATTAAAACAAATGGCTCTTTCATGCTAAAAACCTCTTTATTTTTAGTCTAGTGTATCATATATTTGCGCCATGCACCTTTAAAAACGTTCATCTTTCAGTTCTCCTTGAAATACCGTCTGATGTTCAACAAGTATGACATCCGCACCGATTTTTTTTATTTTGCGCCATGGAATCACAATGTCTTGTTCTCTTCCAAAAAAACCCATTAATCGGGTACCATTTGAAACGACGATGGCCTCTATTTTCCCCGTGGCCGTATTTATTTCAAGGTCTGACATATTACCCAACTTCTTCCCATCCGCTATATTGACGATATCCTTTATTTGAAATTCTGAAATCCTGGTCACATCACTCAGCTCCTCAAAAATTCATCATAGATGAAGGTCCTATTCCTATGTATATGACAAGATGCGCTCAAGGATGAAGATTACGATAAATAAACGTCCCCGATTCACGATCCCTTCCGGAAGGGATTTTCAACAAAATAAAAAAGCCGCAATGGATAAGTAGCTATGAAGCGGGTATCGACATTTTTGCCCTGCCCGCTTCAGCTAACTTTTTCTCATGCTCAGCTTCTACTGTTGGATATTTTTATTCATTTGCTTGATTGCCGCTTTTTCCAAGCGGGAGACCTGTGCTTGTGAAATGCCGATTTCCTCGGCTACCTCCATTTGCGTCTTCCCTTGGAAAAACCGTTTGCGAAGGATCATTTTTTCCCGGTCATTCAACCGTCTCATGCCTTCATTTATAGCTATTTCATCAATCCAGGTACTATCTTTATTTTTTTCATCACTCAGTTGGTCGAGTACATAAATCGGATCCCCGCCATCATTATAAATCGGTTCAAAAAGTGAAACTGGATCTTGTATAGCATCTAGTGCAAAAACAATTTCTTCATGAGGTACTTCCAACACCTTGGCGATTTCTTCAGCTGTCGGCTCACGAAGGGTCTGGCTTATGAGCTTTTCTTTTACCTGCAAAGCTTTGTAAGCGATGTCTCTTAAAGAACGGGATACCCGAATCGGATTATTATCACGAAGATATCTTCTGATTTCTCCAATAATCATCGGTACAGCATACGTTGAAAACTTAACATTTTGACCTAGGTCAAAGTTATCTATCGACTTCATCAACCCTATACAGCCTACCTGAAATAGATCATCTACATACTCTCCCCGATTGTTGAAGCGTTGAATGACGCTTAGAACGAGTCGAAGATTCCCGTTTACCAGTTTCTCTCTTGCTGAAATATCGCCATCTTGCAGTTCTTTAAAGAGTTTTCTCATTTCTTCATTCTTTAAAACCGGTAATTTTGATGTATCCACACCGCAGATTTCAACCTTATTACGAGACAAAATTATTCCCTCCTCACAGGAGCGCTGTACAAAAAACAGTATTTCCGCGGGAGGAAAAAATATGCACATGGCTAGAACAGAAAATCCCGATTATTTTTCAATATAGCTACCGAAGTATTGATTTGATTGACATTCAAGCACTTTATTTTTTTACACCATTTTATTAAATTCTTTACGAAGCCTCTTAATAATCCGTTTTTCCAAACGCGAAATGTAAGATTGGGAAATGCCCAGCATGTCGGCAACGTCCTTTTGGGTTTTTTCTTCTCCTCCTGCAAGCCCAAAACGGAGTTCCATTATCTGTTTTTCACGTTCCGATAACTGTGTAAGTGCTTTTGTCAGCAACTTACGGTCAACGTTTGCCTCAAGGTCTTTCGTGATAATGTCATCATCCGTTCCCAGTACATCGGATAACAGAAGTTCATTTCCATCCCAATCAATATTCAGAGGTTCATCAAAAGAAACTTCAGAGCGGATCTTGTTATTTCTGCGTAAATACATCAATATTTCATTCTCGATGCATCTCGATGCATATGTAGCCAGTTTTATTTTCTTCTCAGGATTGAATGTATTCACAGCTTTGATCAAACCTATGGTACCTATGCTGATTAAATCTTCAATGTTGATGCCTGTATTTTCGAATTTCCTGGCAATATAAACAACCAGCCTTAAATTACGTTCAATCAAGATCGAGCGTGCAGCTTCATCGCCATTTGGTAATTTATTGATCAGTATTGCCTCTTCTTCCTTTGAAAGGGGCGGCGGCAGTGCCTCACTCCCTCCTATATAAAATATTTCGTCCGTTTTCAATCCGAGCTTGAACAATAGTTTGTACCAAAAGTAAGTAAGCCGAAGAATGAATTTCTTCAAAATAATTCTCCCTTCTAATAAACGGATTATGGGTCAAATTTAAGAGTGAATCGATGGTTCAGGAGGCAGTTTGCACCGGTATGCCGGTTAACATCTTCGGGTGAACGATAGATTGATAGCTATTGTCGGGAGAGAGTTGTTGAAAGGTAAACGAAATGAGACCCTGCTTGACATGAAATTCTTTTTCTCCTTGAACGATTTTAATATAATCCGGTTTGATTGCGGTTAACAGCTGATGTTCATGACCTACGACTTTATAAGGGATGACACGCATTCTTCCTGTCCATGAATATTCGGGCTGCACTTCCTGACTAATCAGGGTATCGGGGTTTTTAAAGAGCTCTAGCATATCATTCGGAATTCCTGTTTCCGCGCCTGAAAGAGAAATGATCATTACTGGGGAACGTGTAATCGGGTCATATAGTTGATTGCCGCTATCCACCAATCCATGAAACGTTCCTTCAAAGTCAGAAATTTTAACCGAGACCGAAACCATTTGTTCATGTGTAAGCTTGGTCATTTCCATCCCTTCTAGTGTTCGCTTGGAAAATTGCCATGCGAGCGGGAACCCGATCATGACGAATATCCAGCTGACAGGGTCGCCAAAACGATTGATTCCGGCATATTGACCAGGGTCCTTGGACACGATTTGGAATTCAAATAGGTAGTGAAGTCCCAGAAGGATTCCTCCCGATAAAAATGTCACAAAATATAAAGTGGCCACCGATTTCACGAATAGTTTTAACCTATTAAACCCAAAGGTTGCCAGCACCATGACCATGGATACTAAAATCTTCATGTATACCCGGTCGGCAATTGCATAAAAAGGAGTGAATGCCAATACGATAATGAAGGAACCAATCAATCCGCCGATGCATACCCGCCAAAGAGCTACCCTTCGTTTGAGAATGATTGCGGTCCAATATAAAAGGAGGCAGTCAAATAACCAATTCAATAACCAGATCACATCTAAATATAAAGTCACACCCTCCCCTCCTTATATGAACTAACCTTCCACTAGCAAAAAGTATAGCGTACCTGCCCTAAGAAAGTGTGTCACTTTTTGTACTGAAAACTTAAGAGTTTTTCAGTCATTTTTACCCTTTTTGTAGAAAATCAGCTATTGATATTTTCAATACTGTCTTAGAGACTATCCTGCTCCCTTTTACTGCTGTCGATTTATGTTATAAAAGTTTAATAATTTCCCTCTCATCTTTTTACATTAATGAATGGAAGTGAACAAAAGACGGAAGCTCCCTTCTGCCCAGGCAACATCCAGCACAATTCCGTCTAGGAATGCATTTTATTAACGACAAAAAACCGTCCCCAAATGGGAACGGCATATAACGTCGGTATTAACGGCGTCTGTTACGGTTACGGAGGAATGTTGGAATATCCAAAGCCTCATCACCTTGATTGGCATTACGTGCAGGCTGTTCATTGACTTCTTCCCTCTTCACTTCACGCTTCACGTTAGACTGTGGCGTTTGTTGTGTCTGAGGTCTTGATTGCTGCTGCTGTCCGAGTGTTGGACGTCCAGTAGGCCGAATTGAAGCTTCAACCTCGTTAAATCCTGTAGCAATTACCGTAACGACGATTTCGTCTTTAAGGTTTTCATTGATAACAGAACCAAAAATCATGTTGACGTCTTGATCGGATGCTGTAGCCACGATATCTGCCGCTTCCTGGACTTCAAAAAGACTTAGGTTCGTACCACCGGTAATATTCATCAGTACGCCTTGGGCGCCATCAATCGATGTTTCAAGCAACGGACTGGAAATGGCTTTTTTCGCCGCTTCCGCCGCACGGTTTTCCCCGGAGGAAATCCCGATTCCCATAAGAGCTGAACCTTTGTTGGACATGATCGTCTTCACATCGGCAAAGTCCAAGTTAATAAGACCTGGAACAGCAATTAAATCTGAAATCCCTTGTACACCTTGGCGAAGTACATTATCCGCTTCACGGAATGCTTCAAGCATTGGCGTGCTTTTATCGACGATTTCAAGGAGGCGGTCGTTCGGAATGACGATCAGTGTGTCAACCGATTCCTTCATGGATGAAATGCCGCCTTGTGCCTGTGTTGCACGTTTTCGGCCTTCGAAAGTAAATGGACGTGTAACTACACCCACTGTAAGGGCTCCTAGATCTTTAGCAATGCCCGCTATGACAGGAGCTGCCCCCGTTCCCGTACCGCCGCCCATTCCAGCCGTTACGAATACCATATCGGCACCTTTAAGCGCTTCTTCAATCTGCTCTTTGCTTTCTTCAGCAGCTTTTTTTCCTACCTCTGGATTGGCACCTGCACCCAAACCACGTGTAAGCTTCCCACCGATTTGCATTTTGATTTCTGCTTTTGATAGATTAAGAGCCTGTGCGTCAGTATTGACAGAAATAAACTCAACACCCTGTACACCATGCTCGATCATTCTGTTTACCGCATTGTTTCCGCCGCCGCCAACACCTATTACTTTTATCGTTGCTAATTGTTCTAGATTAGAATCAAACTCCAACATGACAATCCTCCTATTTTGACGAAATTCCCGATTCTTAATGATTGTTATTCAAAAAAGTAACCCAGGATTTTTTTGAATTTAGATTCACCTTTTTCACCTTGTTTTTTAGCCGTGTTCTCTTTATTTTTCTGAGAAACCTTCTGGCTGCGCTGGTCGTTATCTTCTTGAGCTTGTCCAGCTGCTACAGGAGTTTTATTAGCGGTGTTTTTTTGCATTCTCTCTTTCTTGCATGCGTGTTTAATCAAACCAACAGCCGTGGTGTATTGGGGTTCCCTAACACCGATGTAATTGGGTTCAGCTGTCCTTACTCGGTTTTGGAACACATATTGAGCTAGCTCCAGGACACCCGGCATCTTGACGACGCCCCCGGTCAACACGAAACCACCCGGTATATCCTGGAAGCCAAGTCTCTTCAAATCATCTTGAATCAACTCGAATATTTCGGTCACCCGCGCTTCAATGATATCCGAAAGCATTAACTGGTTGCAGGTCTGTTGCTGATCGCTGCCGATGATCGGTATTTGGAATACTTCATCTTCAGACGCGTCATCATAAAAGGCATGTCCATGCTTCACTTTTATTTTCTCAGCTTCTTCCATAGTCGTCCTTAGAACGATGGAAAGGTCTTTCGTAAGTGTTTCCCCGCCTATAGGTATCACAGACGTATATTGTAAATAGCCTTGTTCGAAAATTGCCAGGGTCGTGGAACCCCCGCCAATATCGACAAGTGCCACACCAAGTTCTTTTTCATCCTTGGATAAAACAAGGGAACCTGCGGCTAAGGGCTGAAGGGCGATATCGGTTATTTCCAATCCTGCCCTTTCCACACAGCGCAGCGTATTATGTAAAATTGTCCGAAGACCTGTGATTAAAATCCCTCTCATTTCCAACCGGACACCTATCATGCCCCGTGGATCACTGATTTCATCAAGTTCATCAACTTTGTAGTGAATTGGCACCACGTCGATGATTTCCCTGTCGGATGGTATCGTTATTAACTCCGCTGCTTCCCTGACACGGAAAACGTCATGCTCGGTAATCTCTTTATTGTCACTGGATACCGCTACTACCCCATGACACGGCTGAAGCGTCACATGATTTCCACTTATGCCGACGATTACTTTTGTTATCTCCATCCCTATCATCCGTTCTGCTTGCTCTATAGCCTTTTGAATGGATTGGACGGTTTCATCTATACCGACGATCGAACCCTTTTTGAGCCCTTCTGATTTAACATTTCCTACACCGATTATATTTAATGTGTCATTGACCATTTCCCCAATGATAACTTTTACACTGGATGTACCGATGTCAAGACTTACGTATATTTCGTTGCTGTTCATTCCATGGCACCTCCTTCAGTTTTATACATGTATTAGTAGAATAACATCTTTATATCGAAGACTTATACATTATAGAATAACAGAACTGTTTACAACAACTGACGAATTACATAGATAAGCGTTTCATTTTGTATTTCCCGAACAAAACTCGTACTTTATGGTGTATATTGTTCGCTTCTCTACGAGACTGATTTACTAAAAAAACTAGATACTGCCATAAACTATTCGTCATTTATAACTTAATTCCCTTTAAAATTATAGATTTTTTTTCTGCTTTTTCCGGGAAATGGACCATTTTTCAATCAGGATCCTTCTAATCAGGGCAATATTTTGAAAGAGCCTGACACCGAATACAAAGATTGCGGCTAAATATAAGTCTACACCAAGATGTACACCTAGAAAAGCCAAACCTGCGGCTAAAATAATATTAAAGAAGAATCCTGTTACAAATACAACTTCATCATAAAGATTTTGCAAATGAGCCCGTATTCCCCCAAATAAGGTATCAAAAGCAGCAAGCACGGCAATGGAGAGATAATTTGAATATTCATGGGGAATATCAAAATCCACCAAAAAACCAAGGGTGATTCCAATCAACAGACCAAAAACTGAAAGCCACATTACGATTCCCCCCCATCCATAATGGGTTCCATATGTTCCACGTTAATAGCATTTTGATAAGCCGGCAATGTCAACTCGCCGGAAGGCACCTTAATCTGCACTTCAAAATTGTCTATAAAGAAATCATCCATAAGTTCGGAACCTTCAATGCGCTGCTTCAGTTTCTTTGGATTAACGGTTATTGCCTGCACTTCAACCGGGTAATGAACCAGAGGATATCCGTCCATTTTCGGCTGCCCATTAATATCACGAATAACCGATGTTGATATATACCTTTGTCCTGAAATGGAAATTTCGTCAGCGCCATACCTATACATTTCATTAATGAGCCGAATGATCAATACTGGTGAAATATACTTGACCTTCTCACCGAGAAGGATATCGGCCTTGATAGGCTGTATAGATACGACTACCCCATTACCTCTTATTTCGGTCAAACCTGCGTCAGTCTTCAATTCGATCAGGGTGTCACGCAAGACTTCTTCTTTACCCTCATTTTTCTTTGTTTCATAAGATGCTATTTTTCCCTCAAGCTTACTGATACCCTCTATTAATTCCGCCTGGGTCTGCTGTTCTTTCAATAAATCATTTTTCAGTTCCCACATATCCCTTGTATCGGATACAACAGGCTGATTCACCAAATTGAATTGAATAGCGAGCATGAAGCCAGCAATCAACGTAACCAAACTAAAAGAAAGCTTTTTTTTCATTTCCAGTTTCTCACCAATCTTTCATCGAATCCGGCGGTCACGATCACCCTCCAATAATTGGATCAAAAATGATATTCTTTTGTTTTTCCACTGTAAAGATAATATTCTCATTAACCAGCTGTTCCTTGATGCCACCCGGTAAATCCAGTGAAGCACCCAGGACTTCCGGGTCCCCTATCGCAGATATGATGAAGGGAGCAGGATGCTGATGGCCATCAATTGTAATCACAGGCCCATTACAGATTATGTATGAATCATGATTTAACCTTTGACCGTTAATCGCAACAGCTTCTGCACCTGATATGTATAGTTCATTGACGACCTTGAAGACATGCTGTTCATGGACGAGGTAATTATTAACATTGGCTTCTGATTCCATATCTGTACCATCTTCAAGCGTCACCTGAAGGCCTGAGCCTTTCACTTTCACTTTTCCGAGAAACATTCGGTATTTTTCCGTTTCCTTTGCCAAATTGAAAAAAAGGTGCTTTTCCTGCGCTAGGTCTTTTTCTATTTGGGATACATTTTCTTGCTTCTGGAGGAGTTCCTTTTGAAGTTCCCGGTTCTGCTTCTCTTGTTCGATCAGCTGCTGCCTGAGCTCATATTCCTGATCCCAGGCTTTGTCCTTCCCTGCACCTTCACCTTCTTTGGTCAGATTGTAAGAGAAGGCAATCATGAATCCGAGAACCACGCAAACCAGGGGTAAAACCACCCGTTTGCCATTAATTTTCCTCATTGGAGTCTTCCTTTTGTTCAGCGTCTTCATATGCTTTAAAATAAGAACCCACTTCCAGATCGATGACTCCCTTTACATTTGGATCCAGCTGGCTGACTATCGATGGATAGTGAATCATTTTCTCGTATAAAGTCCGGCTTGTCGCACTTACTTCAAACCCATCGTTCATGAACATGACGATATGGTATTCATCGGTTTTTGTAGGAGCGTAATGAATTTCCGAAATGGCATTCTGGATCTCGACAGGAAGCTTGTCCAGCTCTTCTAAAAGCAACTTTAATGCTTTACCCTCTTTGAAACCAATTAAAACAGGGGCAAATACTGGAATTTCTCCTGTTGCTAACTCCTCTAAAACGGACCCGTTTTCCAAAATGGGTGCAAACTTCCCATTATTGGACAAATATGCCATTCTGTTATGTTCCGAAACCGTAATTTTAATGGAATTAGGAAATACCGGTGTCACCTTAACGCTTTTTATTTCTTGATTTTTTTTGATATTGGCTTCGGCTGTCCCTGTATCAACCTTCCAGATGCTTCGATCCTTCTTCACCTTACTCAATTTAATGATCTGTTTGGAAGTAATATACCGATTCCCCTCTACCTGCACGGATTTCACATAGCTCAACGGGGATAAGAAATATAGCACACAAGCAACAAGAATGAAGAAAAGGGACAGCAAAAGAACAAGTCGCCTGTTTGCTTTGCTTTTTCTTAATTGTTTTAATTTCGGGATGCGGTCCTCAATGGAAACGATTTTTCCCTTTTCCATCCCCTTCACCTCTTCCTGAAAAAATGGATGGTTCTTGACAGTGCGAAATCAAGAAAACTCAATATTATGTTCTTAACAAACTTTAAAGGTAACACATTATATCACAATATTTGGATATAATGAATCTCATTATTTTCTTCCAATGATCTCCACTTCTGTTTCCATTTCAACTTCAAATTTATCATATACAGTATCCTTCACATGCTGTATCAAGGCTTGAACATCCGCTGCACTTCCATTACCTGTGTTAACGATGAAGTTCCCGTGCATCGGTGAAATCTGAGCTCCGCCAATAGAATGTCCCTTCAGGCCTGCATTCTCGACCAATTTACCAGCATGGTGTGGAAGTGGATTCCTAAATATGCTCCCGGCACATGGAAGATTATACGGCTGGGTATCTTTACGATAATTCTTGTTATTTTGCATTCTTTCAACGATTTCGGTTTTATCCCCCTCTTTCAATTGAAAAATTGCTTCCAGTACGATACCAGGTCTTTTCTTCTGAAGCAGAGAAGTTCGATAAGAAAACTCCATTTCCTCTTTCGAAAGCCAAGCTAGAGTTCCATCTTCAAAAAGAACATGTGCCTGCTTGAGGATTTCACTCATATCGGAACCATGTGCACCAGCGTTCATATAGACTGCTCCGCCGACGGAACCAGGAATCCCACTGGCAAATTCCAATCCTGCATATCCTTTTTTACTGATTTGTACGGAGAGGCTGACAAGTGATACCCCAGCTCCTGCTTTGATCTCCGTCCCATTTATCTCGAGATGATCAAGTCCTCTACCCAATTTAAGCACGGCACCTTCAATTCCGCCATCACTGACCAGCAGGTTCGAGCCCCTGCCAATCACCCTCCACGGCATCCCATTTTCTTTGATGACCTGCATCGTTTTTTCTATATTTTCAATGGATGACGGCATGATGAATAAATCAGCCGGCCCCCCAATTTTCATAGTTGTATGATTTGCAAGCGGTTCCTGTTCAAGAACTTTGCCGATTTTCATTTCAGTTAATTGCTTTATCACATTATCCATGATAAACCTCCTTGTTGTTCCAAAATTCCAAGTTATAATTTTCATTTCCTCTTCCATGAGGTCACTTATATTACAAGATTAATAACGCCTTTTTAGCAGAAAAATGAACAGAAGCAAGCCCCAGTACGGCCTAACCCTCTTATACTATAGTCTAAACAAAGACGTATTGCCAATATTTATTGTGGATTCCCCAACATTCATACATGGTAATATTTAAGCGGCATTTCATTTATTTCTAAATTTCGGCAAGCCCCACCAAAAAATTGTTTTTCCTGGAAGGGTTTTCAACGTAAAAAAGGGAAGCCCTGCGTTCAACAGGACTTCCCTTTTGCCAAACCACATTTTTTACTTATTTCAGAACCTCGAATATCGGCTAATATTCAGGAGCACCCCAATCGCCATCAACATGAGCGTCAGCGATGAACCGCCATAACTTAAGAGGGGCAAGGTGATGCCCGTAACCGGCATAAGCCCCGTTACCACCCCTATATTGATCATCACTTGAATGGCGACCATTGCAATGATTCCCACCGCTACAAGGCTCCCGTATAGATCAGGGGCACCAAGTGCGATCCGAATGCCCCGCCAAAGCATTAACGCAAATAATAAAATGACAAGAGAACCCCCGATGAAGCCAAGTTCCTCGGAAAGTATGGCAAAAATGAAATCAGTCTGCGGTTCGGGTAAATAGAAAAACTTTTGGCGGCTTTGCCCGAGTCCCAATCCGAACAATCCCCCTGGCCCGATTGCATAAAACGATTGAATCATTTGAAATCCACTGCCCAAAGGGTCTTCCCATGGATCCAGAAAAGACGTGATCCTTTTTATCCGGTAAGGTGCTGACAAAATCAGACCGATAAAACCTGCTACCCCAATTAGCCCCAAGCCGACAAAATGACTGATTCTTGCCCCGGAAATAAAAATCATGACAATGCACGTTCCAACCATTACCGTTCCCGTTCCAAGGTCCGGCTGTAACATGATCAAACCAAATGCCAAAAACACTAAACCCAAGGATGGAAGCATCCCTTTTTTAAAGGAGGTGATCAGCTTTTGCCGTTCCGATAAAAACTTAGCTAAAAAAGCGATCATCGCCAGCTTCATGAACTCAGAGGGTTGGACCGAAAAAGCACCCACACCAATCCAGCTCCTCGAACCATTTCTCGCCATCCCTATACCTGGTACAAGCACAGCCAGTAACATAATGAAACAAATGATGATAAGGATTTTGGCCCATGTCCGCCACGTCCAGTAATCCACATTCATGATGAAAAACATGGCTATGACACCGACGCAGGCAAAAAGCAATTGCCTTTTAGCAAAATAAAACGAATCATCAAATTTATATGTTGCCCAAATGGCACTCGCGCTGTAAACCATGATTAATCCAACAGTCAAAAGACTTAAGGTGACGATAATGAGAATGAGATCAGGATTCGATTTTTTTAATGGCACGGACATCCACCTCTAGGAAGTTTTTAGCCTACGAATATAAACATCAGTGCTGATTGCTTGTCAGCACTTTAGTCAAAAAAAAAGCGATAACGGCTCATTATCGCTTTTTTTCATGGTGTCAACGTAGAAGCAAGTTCACTTCTCTCTGCGAAAGCTCTTACTTAAGTTTATGCACGGCCTCCATAAACATGTCTCCTCTTTGCTCAAAAGTTTTATATTGATCCCAGCTTGCACAAGCCGGGGAGAGAAGAATACAGTCGCCTTCATTTGATAATTCAAATGCAGCCGGCACGGCCTTTTCTACATTATCGACACGTTTTATATTCGCTATTCCTATTTCTTTGGCTACCCGTTCAATTTTTTCCGCCGTTTCACCAAAAGTTATCACGGCTTTGACATTTTTCATCGCCGGTTTCAACTCATCAAATTCATTTCCGCGATCCAGACCGCCTGCCAATAAAATGACAGGTTCCGTAAAGGATGTTAACGCTTTGGATGCTGCAAGAATGTTCGTCGCTTTCGAATCATTATAAAATTTACGGTTATCGATCGTTGCCACGAACTGCAGACGGTGCTCCACACCATAAAATGTTTTCAGTACAGTCTGAATGGCTTCATTCGTTACACCCTTCAGCTTGGCCGCTGAGATGGCGGCGAGCACATTTTCCAAATTATGCTTCCCGGGAAGGGCTATCTCTGAAACTTCAATGATTTTTTCCCCTCGGAAACAGGCGGCACCATCTTCCACATAGGCTCCATTCTCATGTTTCACTTCAGCTGAAAAAGGAACAAGTTCAGCCTTGGTCTCTTTCGCCATGGATAAAACAAGATCTTGATCTGCATTATAAATCATGAAATCCGATGCTATTTGATTTTTCGTGATGGCAGCTTTTGCTTCGACATATTCCTGTTTGGAACTGTGATAATCCAAATGTGCATCATACAGATTTGTCACGATTGAGATTTCAGGACGAAATTCGTCTATTCCCATTAACTGAAACGATGATAATTCAATGACGATCGAGTCATCTGGTTTTGCATGTTCAGCAACACCAGATGCCACTGTCCCGATATTACCGGCAATCAGCGGGGATTTTTCACCGGACTTCAACATTTCGTATATCAATGTTGTCGTGGTCGTTTTCCCATTTGTACCAGTGATTCCTATGAAAGGTGCTTCACTTATCTGGTAGGCCAGTTCAACTTCCGTGATAACAGGAATCCCTTTTTCCAATGCCCCTTTTACTATAGGGTTCCGATAGGGAATTCCCGGATTTTTCACGATCAGCTCGAACCCCTCATCCAGAAGCTCGATTGGATGACTGCCGCAGATGACTTTGATTCCCTGTTCAAGAAGTCCTTGAGCCTCAGGATTTTCCGATAATGGCTTCATGTCATTAACCGTCACGAAAGCACCTAATTTATGTAGAAGCGAAGCTGCCATCACTCCGCTTTTTGCCAAACCCAATACTAATATCTTTTTCTCTGAATACTTTGCAGTCTCTTTCAATTATATCCACACCTCTAAATAGATTCCGAGTACCGCACACAGCAGCCCCACTGTCCAGAAAGTGACGACGACACGCCATTCCGACCAGCCGGAAAGCTCATAATGGTGGTGAAGCGGACTCATTTTAAAAATACGTTTACCAGTCGTTTTAAAAGATCCTACCTGAAGGATGACCGAGAGCGTTTCAATGACGAAGACTCCGCCAATGATTACCAGGAGGATTTCAAGCTTCGTTAACAAGGCGATGGTTGCGATCGCTCCCCCAAGGGCCAAGGAACCCGTATCCCCCATGAAAACCTTTGCCGGGTGTGCATTGAATACCAAAAATCCGAGTACTGCACCGACAACCGCAACCGAAAAAATGGCGACATCATATTGTGACTGACTCCAGGCCAAAATGGCAAAAGCACCAAAGGCAATGGCTGATGTCCCTGAGACAAGTCCATCAAGCCCATCCGTCAAATTGACGGCATTTGAAAAGCCTACCAGCCAGAATATAACGATGAACAGATAAAACCAGCCAAAATCAAAAGCAAAGTCAGTGCCTGGAATCGTTAATTCAGGATTAAAACGGTCTGTCTGCTTGAAGACGAAGTAAAAGATGACCGAAATCACAATTTGTCCAAGCAGTTTTTGCTTGGAAGTCAGTCCCAGGTTACGCTTCATGACCACTTTGATGAAGTCATCAAGGAAACCTAATAAACCAAAACCTAAAGTAACGAATAATAATAAATACGTTTCGGTTGAAGGTGCCGAAAATTTCAAAGTCATGACCAGTGTAGCGATGGTAACAGATAATAATATGACCAAACCGCCCATGGTGGGTGTTCCCGTTTTCTTCAAATGCGATTGCGGGCCTTCTTCCCTAATACTTTGCCCGAATTTCAATCTTCTTAAAAACGGGATGAAAATCGGCGAAAGAAGAACGGTTACTAAAAACGCCACCAAAATCGTATAAAAAATCACTTGTTCCAACATTCCTTATTCCCTCATTCCTAACACAATTCAAATATAAAATTCTGCTTGATGTCTTTTCCTATTTGTTGCAGGGCAATTTCAGCCTTGGTTCAAACTGAACCCAAACGACTTTGAATCGCCTTTTCCGCTTCCTCACGGTCATCGAAGTGAAGCACTTCGTCACCGACCAATTGATAGGTTTCATGGCCCTTTCCAGCAATTAATATAACGTCTCCCTCTTCCGCCTTTGAAACTGCGTAAGCTATCGCCTGCCTGCGGTCTTCAATAACCTTATATTCTTTGCTTGCTACACCAGCTTCCATATCGCGGAGGATCTGGGCAGCATCTTCACTGCGTGGATTATCCGAAGTGAAGATCGGGTCAGTCGCCAAGCTGCATGCAATTTGCGCCATGATTGGACGCTTTGTCTTGTCTCGGTCCCCGCCGCAGCCCACTATCACGTAAATTTTCTTTCTAGCAAACTCACCAACAGTCTTTAGAACATTTTCCAAACTGTCCGGAGTATGGGCATAGTCAACAATGACCGGGAAGTCCTGATTCGCTGAAATGAGCTCAAAACGGCCTGCAACACCTTTTATATCCTCGATGGATCTAATGGTCTCATCCAGATCGTTACCGGCGCACAAAGCAGCAGAGATGGCAGAGAGTACATTATAAACACTGAATTTACCAATTAGCTTCAGCTGAATGTATCGCTCTTCTTTACCTGCTGTCAAGGTGAACGATGTGCCATTTGCATCAATTTTTATATCCTTGGCCCTGATATCCGCTTCATTGTCTATGCCGTATGTAACGACAGTAGCAGCAGTCGCTTTAATGAAATCGGCTGTTGCCTCATCATCAGCATTAAGCACAGCATATTTAGGGCGATTTTCTATGTAAGCATTGCCAAGCTGTGAGAAAAATAAGGATTTTGCCTGCCTGTATCTGTCCATGGTTTTATGAAAATCCAAATGATCCTGTGTGAGATTCGTAAAGACGGCAATATCATAATCACAGCCATGGACGCGCCCAAGCTCAAGTGCATGCGATGAAACTTCCATAATGGCCGTGGAGACGGATGCTTCGGCCATTTCATGAAAAGCCTTCTGCAATGTAACGCTATCTGGCGTCGTATTCTTGGTTTCATATACCGTATCGGCAATTTTTGTATACATCGTGCCAATCAAGCCTGTTTTTTCTTGTCGATCCTCGAAAATCTTTTCCAATAAGTGACTGGTCGTCGTCTTTCCATTCGTTCCTGTAATTCCGATCAAGCGCATCTTTTGAGTCGGATGGCCATAAAATGCATCGGCAAGAACTGCCATCGCCCTGCTCGAATCCCTGACTACGATCACGGGAACATCGAGGTCAAGCGGCCTTTCGGCAATGACTGCTGCAGCTCCATGCTCTACAGCAAGTTCGGCAAAATCATGACCATCGACTGTATAACCTTTTATACAAACAAATAAACTTCCGTCTATGACTTTTCGGTTATCATTTTCAATGGAGGTGATTTCAGGATTTTCTCCTTCATACGTAAATAAGGAGTGTAAATAAGATAGTAATTTGTGAAGCTTCATTTTTCCATCCCTCTCAACTTAATTTGAGGATTCATTATATGTGATTAGCCTTGGCTTGTCGAGAAACCAATTTCAATTATACGGGGTTATCCCGACTCCGTAAACAAAGCGGCTGATGATTCTTCAGCCGCTTTAACTATTCATATATTATATTATACTTATTCTGTATTTTCGCCAAGATAAATTCTTATTGTAGAGCCTTGTTTTACTTTAACACCTGGATCTGGGGCTTGATTTATGACTTTATCCCCATTTCCGGCAATATCAAGCTTAAGGTCGATGAGCTGGGTTTGCAACTCTTTTTTGCTGAGACCCACGACGTCGGGTACCTCGACCATGACGGGATCCGTCCAGACCGTTTCCTTCTCAATCTGGTTCTTCCTTGGCTTGACGCCCATGGCCCTAAGTGAATCCTCCATGATATTCCCAACGATCGGTGCGGCAACGACCCCGCCGAATTGTACCGTTCCTTTCGGATTATCCACAGCTATATACACGACGATTTGCGGATCATCCGCTGGAGCGACACCAATGAATGAGAGAATATAATTATTTTCAAGGTATCGGCCATTTTCAGCTTTTTGGGCTGTACCCGTTTTCCCGCCGACGCGGTACGACTCCACGAATGCTCCTTTACCGCTTCCTTGGGCGACAACGGATTCAAGCGCTTCCCGGACTTTCTTCGAGGTTGCTTCTGAAATCACCTTTTTCTTCGCCTGAGGGGTCTTTCGCATCAGCACTTCCCCATTTTTTGGATTCACGAGTTCCTTCGCGATATATGGTGTATACAAAGTCCCGCCATTCACGGCCGCCGATACCGCTGTCACCTGCTGAATGGGCGTTACGGCTACACCTTGTCCAAACGCAGTAGTTGCCTGCTCTACCGGACCCACTCGATCCATGTTGAACATGATTCCTTTTCCTTCTCCGGTTAAATCAATTCCCGTCTTTTGCCCAAAACCGAAATCATTTATATATTTAAACAGCTTGTCTTTACCAAGCCGGTTCCCTAATTCCACAAAACCCGGGTTACATGAGTTCTCGACCACTTCAAGAAAAGTTTGATCCCCATGTCCTCCGCTTTTCCAGCAATGCAGCGTTGATCCTGACACTTCCACATGTCCGGAATCATAAAAATGTTCCTTTTGTAAGTCGACCTTCCCTTCCTCAAGCGCTGCAGCAAGCGTGATGATCTTAAAAGTCGATCCTGGTTCATATATACTCCAAACTGGTAAATTACGATTATACACTTCTGAGGGGACATTTTGAAAATTGGCAGGGTCGAAGGTTGGCCTGCTGGACATTGCCAATATTTCCCCTGTGTTCGGGTCCATTGCAATGGCAATTATACCATCGGGATCATATGTCGCCTCCGCATTATCGAGCTCCCTCTCCACAATTGTTTGGATTTTGCTATCGATGGTCAGCTTCAAGTTATCACCATCAACAGGGGGCTTATAGTCATCGGCCATATTCTCAAGCCTTTTCCCTTTCGCATCGGAGTAAAATTTAACGAATCCTTTTTCCCCGCTTAGTTCCTTATCATAAGACAATTCAATACCCATCAACCCTTGATTGTCAGAGCCTGTAAAGCCAAGAACATGTGAAAGGTATTCACCAAATGGGTAATGGCGCTTTGAATCTTCAGCGATATATACACCCTTTATCCCTAATGCCTTAATTTCCTTCGCCTTTTCGTGAGATATCTTTCTGCCTTCCGGAATTCTGACGCTCATCGCCTGTTTCGTTAACCATTGATAAGCCTTTTCCTTTGTCATATCCAATATTGAAGCAAGCTGTTCCGCCGTCTCCCCAGGATTCTCAATCTGTCTTGGGATGACATACACTGTTGGCGCAGATATATTCGTTGCCAGCTCGACACCATTCCGATCAAGGATTTCTCCTCGTTTGGCTTCAAAAGGAATATTCCTGCTCCAGGAATCTTTAGCCAGCCCCGTCAACTTATCCCCTAGATAAAACTGTACAATTCCCAATCGGATATCAATGATAAAAAAAACAACGATACCGATCGCCAATGCGATTGCCAGCCGTTTTCGGACAGTAACATTCGAAACACGCAAAAACAGGCACCTCCATTTCATACATGCTTCAATATATGCTTGTCTACTCGATGCTAGACTAGAAAATTTGATAGAAATAAAGAGGGGATCCAATTGGATCCCCTCTTTGTCTTCACTCTGTTTTCTCTTTTGTCGATATATCTTCACCAGCCCCATCTGGTTGGGATAATTCAATATTGAAGGTTTCCCCTTCATTAACCTTTTTCCCGGCCTCAAGACTCTGTTTACTCACGTATCCCGTACCTTCGGTTTTCAGATCCAGTTTTGCAACCTTAGCCAATTTCATGACATCGCGCAAGGACCATCCCTTCATGTCAGGAACTTTCATTTCGCCATCCGTCCTGAGGATTATCTTTTCACCCTGTAAGAGTACACTCCCCGCTTTCGGGGATTGGTCGAGCACTTTACGTCCACTTCCGATCGTACTTACATCATAACCAAGTTCCTTCAGTTCTGTAACAGCTGAACTCTCGGTTTGATTCGTAAAGTCTTTGATTTTATTTGCTTTTTGTTTTTTAACTTCAGAAGGTTTTATGTTTAGATATTGCAGGCTATTTTGCATGACAGGATTAAATATCTCTGACAATGGATCAGCCCCAACATAAGATACACCTAACTTGGGCTGCTTGACCGCCACATACATGACCAACTGCGGATCATCTTTTGGAGCCATTCCTAAAAAGGAGAACACATAGTTATTTTTCCCTTCTAAATATCTACCTGTCGGACCCGCAATTTGTGCAGTACCGGTTTTCCCCGCTACTTGATATCCATCAATGGCATATTTTTTCCCAGTTCCTTTTTTCGCGGTAATTACCGTTTCCAAATAATCACGTACTTGTTTTGCAGTTTCTGCCGAAATCGGTTGCCCTGTCACTTTCGGCTTAGTCGTTTTCAAAATTTTTCCGGTATCCTGATCGGAAATGCTTTTTATCACGTACGGCCGCATCATTTTTCCGTCATTGGCTATTGCGGATGCAGCTTGGATTTGTTGAATCGGTGTAACGGTCGAACCCTGTCCAAAGGAGGTAGTCACTTTTTCAAGCTTATACTTGTATTGAATTTTTCCGGTTATCTCGTTTGGCAGGTCAATTCCCGTTTTTTTATCAAATCCGAACTTAGTCAAATACTCACGGAACGTATCGGCTCCTATTTTATCCATTGCAAGTGTGGCAAAAGCGACGTTCGAGGAACGTTGTACCCCTTCCAGAAAGGTCATGCTCTTTCCTCTTTCGATTCCGCTATGATCCCCGATTTTCCCCGATCCGGCTTTATAGGTTCCTGCAACAAAGCTTTCATTCGGATTAAAGACCCCTTCCTCAACAGCCGCGGCAAGGGTGAAGGTTTTCATGGTTGAACCCGGTTCGAAGGTTTCTTCAATAGCCAGGTTACGCCATGTATCCGTTAGGCCGACTTTCGTTGTCGGATGGAAGGTGGGCCTTTGCCCCATCGCCACAATCTCCCCCGTTTTGGGATTGGAGACAATCGCTATGATTTGTTCGGGATCGTATTTTTCCTGCACTTTGCTCATCGAGTCTTCCAAGAATGTTTGTATTTTCTTGTCGATCGTAAGCATGACATCATTGCCATTATCAGGAGCAACGACTTTTTCCTTCTTATCCGGTAAGAGGAAACCCCATGAGTCACTGTCATATGTCAGCTTCCCATCCGTTTCCTGCAATTCTTTATTGAGGTACCTTTCGATGCCGAACTTACCAGCCATTTCTCCCGTTTCTTCATCCTTTTCTACATAACCAATCAGATGGGAGGCAAAAATCCCATTCGGATAAAAACGTTTATTGGTCCTTCCGAATGTAATTCCCGGCAGTTCCAATTTTTCTATTTTCTGCTTGACGACCTGAGTCAAATCCTTGCCGGCACTGCCAAACTCCACTTGGTATGCCCCTTTTTTCGTAAGTCTTTCATAGATGTCCTGTTCATCCATTTCGATATATTTAGCAAGCTCATTCGCGGTCTTCTCCGGATCCTTGACATGCTCCGGCTCCTTTTCACTAAGTACTGCCCTTAAGATATAGGAGGAAGTATCTTCGGCGATGACTTCACCTTTTGTATCGAGTATGCTTCCCCTTTTTGCTTCTATGACCTGTTTTTTTTCATATTTCTTGTCGATTTTCGAAGCCAGTACCTCCCCGCCAGCTGTACCCGTCACCTGAATATACAAAAAGCGGCAGACTAAAACAAAAAAGAGCAGGCCGAATAAGAAGAATAATCCGGCTGCCCCATGCTTCATATTTTTTTGTTTCTGCATTATCACTGCACACCCTTCACATTATTCTCATTTAACTTGAACCCTAGCGCTGCAGCTTTTTTCCAAATTCTCTCGTATGTACTAAGTTCAGCAACCTGCACTTTTAAATCATCATTCACTTTACCCTGTTCTTCAATCGATGTTTCCACTAGCTGGATCTCTTTATTCGTTTCATAGATGGCCGCTTGATTAGAGACTATTTTCACTCCCATGAAGGTGACCATGATAGCAAGGGCACATAGTAAGAAAACTTCACCAATGGATATCTTCGCTTTACGGATGACCACTGTTTGCTGTGTCTGTTGCTGCTGTTGGTCTTCATATTGCTGTTCTTGTACTTTTTTGGCTATGGAACTCATTCATGTTCCCCCTCACTGATTTTTTTCTGTAATCATTGCTTTTCGGCGATTCTTAGCTTAGCCGACCGGGAACGATTATTCCCTTCCAACTCTTCTTCTGAAGGTAAAATCGGTTTTCTCGTAATTATTTTCATAGTTGGCTTGAATTCATCCGGGATAACTGGAAGTCCAGGCGGAAGATCCGGCATGCTACTGGCCTTTTTAAATACCGTTTTACAAATTCTATCTTCGAGCGAATGGAATGTAATAACAGATATTCTTCCCTCTCTATCCAAAAGCGAAATGGCCTGCTCCAGGGAATCTTCAAAGACACCAAGTTCGTCATTCACAGCGATCCTTATTGCTTGGAACACTCGTTTCGCAGGGTGCCCGCCTTTACGCCTTGCCGGGGCCGGTATCCCATCCTTAATTAATTCCACAAGTTCGAACGTCGTTTCAATCGGTTTTATTTCTCGTGCCGCTTCAATTTTCCTGGCAATTTGTTTCGAAAACTTTTCTTCTCCATATTGGAAGAAAATTCTCAGCAAATCATGGAATGACCAAGTATTCACGACATCATAGGCAGAAATGGCAGCACTTTGGTCCATCCTCATATCCAAAGGTGCATCATGGTTATAGCTGAAACCACGCTCCGGTGTATCCAATTGTGGGGATGACACACCTAAATCATAAAGGATCCCGTCCACTTTCTCGATTCCCCGGGCATTCAACTCTTCTTTTAAGTATTTAAAATTATTAGGAACAAGAACAATACGTTCGCCATAGCTTTCCAATTTTTCCTTAGCATTCCGAATCGCCGTTTCGTCCTGATCAAAAGCATAAAGCCTGCCCTTGTCAGAGAGCTGTGAAAGTAAGTATTCGCTGTGACCGGCTCCTCCTAAAGTACAATCCACATAAATTCCATCAGGTTTGATGTTCAATCCATCAACCGTCTCTTTTAATAACACTGTTGTATGTTGAAACATGCTAGACATCCTTCCAATCGGTTATTGAGTGACTCTATTTCTGAGGGCAGCCTTAAATATCAAAGCCAATCATATTTTCTGCTATCTCAGCGAAAGAATCCTCCGAAGCTGAAAAATAGTTTTCCCAAAGGGATTTGCTCCAAATCTCAATACGATTGGTAACACCAAGAATTACACATTCTTTTTCCAATTGGCCATATGAAGTAAGCGGCGTGGGGATATTAATTCGCCCTTGTTTATCAATTTCGCATTCTGTAGCTGCAGAAAAGAAAAAACGGGTAAAGGCTCGGGCATCTTTTTTTGTTAAAGGCAGGGCTTTCAGCTTTTCTTCTAGCAGCTTCCACTCTTCCATAGGGTAACCAAATAAACATTGATCGAGTCCGCGGGTAAGGACAAATTGCTCCCCGAGATTTTCCCTGAATTTCACCGGGACTATCAAACGGCCCTTTATATCGATGTTATGATGGTACTCTCCCATGAACATACCCAATACCCCCACATTCTAATCTCAATGTACCACATTCCCCCACCTTTCTCCACTTGTTTTTACTTTCTCCTTCCAAGTAAAAATTACCTTCTTTTCTTATTAAGTTTATTTAGCCAAATTATTCAAAGAAACGTGCATTTCCCTCGAATGCACTCAAACTAAGACGCAGGCCCACTATTACTGTCGAAGCCCCGCCTGACAAGTACTCAGGAAACAGAAAAAAGACAGGCTTTAGCACCTGTCTTTTTTTCACATTTCAATCCCTCCATCAGGATTGGTTTGTGGCAACCGTATTCAAAATGATCTATCCGCCACTTTTCCCCAAAACGGATGGTTTTTCTAAATGAAAATCAATTTATGCTGATTATTGAAGCGATAGTCCAGTTTCATCATATCCCTTACGAGCTCTGGCCCATATTGATTCAAGTAATAAAACACATTCCAAATCCTCTCCTGGGGTGATTCGAGAGGGTACAGCGAATTTGCTATCCGATCATATTTTTTCAAGATGACCGAATGTCTTTCCTTTGTACGGTCACCGATTTTGCCATAGATGAAATTCAATTGTTTTTGAATGAATTCAATGTTCTTGTTCAACATTGGCTCGAGTCCTCTATCCAAAGAGACAGCGTGGACAAATAGCTTTTCATGGTTCTCTTCAAGCTGTGATTTCAGCGTCCCGAACAGGGTGTCAATCGTCTCATCTTTAACGGAATCAAGGTAACTTTCCACAGCATTAGCGGTCCCTTCAGTCAGAACAGTTTCCAAACTGAGTTCCATTTCTTCAAGGTCGCTTTGGATACTCCGCTCCACCAGCGTGATGTTTAACCTAGGAATGATTGGCGGCATCTTCATGGAAAACAACTCAAACACCTTTTTTAATTCTGCCCAATAGGCTATTTCCCCTGGCCCAGAAACGAAAGCCAATACAGGGAAAAGCATTTCCTGCATGAGCGGGCGTGTAATGACATTGTTGCTTAATCGTTCTGGATGATTTCTGGCTATCTGCAAGAGTTCATCTCCGGTAAATGATACCTCACCGTTTTTTCCGCTGAAACCGCCTTCTACACGTTCGAGTAAACATCGATCTTTTTTTTCTGGATCATAATAAAATAAATTAGCGGCCTGTTTATCCATTTCAATCATTTTTGCATACCCTTTTGCATGCATGAATGATTGCTGTTCCTCGACCACTTCAGCAATCCGTCCACTTTCATTGACCATCGATTCAAAGTATGCCTTCTCGATTCGCCTTAAATCCGGATCTCCGGCATCGACTAGTAAAAGGCCATATTCTTTGAACCATTCATGAATCAGCTCGGCGAAGAAATCGACGAAAGTATTCGATCTCTTAATGGTTTCCTTCATATCAATCAGGAGTTTGTTCGTAAATTCCGTTTCTCCATATGTTTCAATGATTTCCTCAAGCCACTTCTCTGCCTTTTCCGTTTCCAGCTCCACATCGGAAACCATTGTTTTATATGGCTGGTAGGAAGGGTAGGTTTTTTTATCGGGTTTTCCGTTTTTCATAACATAAACATGATTGACTTCAGCCAAATCATGATCTTCTCCAGCTATCCAAAAAACCGGAATGACTGGCTGCCCCAGTTTTTTTTCCTGTTCTTCCGCAAGCTTAATGATCGATATCACTTTATGAATGGTATACAGCGGCCCTGATAATAACCCTGCCTGCTGTCCTCCAATCACAACCACGGAATCATCCCTGCGCAACCTTTCAATATTACCCTTAACTGCCTCACTGAACGAAAGACGAGACATGTATTGTTGTATGTAATCCGACAATTCCCCACGTGAAAAAGAGCGGTTCATCAATTCTTCATATCTATTGAGATAAATGTCAGGCTTAGACAAGTCATAGTGAAAATAATCCTCCGTTTCAAGACGGTTTTGTAAATAGTCCGATGCAAAACGGTTTAAAGATGGTAACGCGAGATCTTTCATCTCCATTTCTGTTCTCCCTTTCTCTGCAACTACAATTCTTTTTAGAGTATAACATTCCGGTTTAAGAAAACAAAAGAAGTTGCCCAGCAGCAGAAAATTGATGCGTTGTTCTATGTTATGTAGTCAATATCTTCGTAATACTTGTGATTATTCCAATGGAAAACAATAGAAGGTAAGCCACGAAAAAGAAGGCGAAGTTCACTCTCCAAAAACCCTTTAATACCTTATGGAAAATGATTTCTCCTTTTACCTTGTAATGGACAAGAACCACCACGAATGCGTTGATGATCATGATGAGCATGATCACCCAAAGAATTTGCATATCCCAAATCGTAATGATCAAATAATGGACGGATAATACGAACAGCAGCGTACTCATGTCCATTGCAAATTGAACGGAGCGCCGATGGTTTCCAGTGAATTGTTTGGCACCTATAAAAAAAAGTATATACCCTACGAAAGGCAAGGTAATAAATATCGCGGCAAGGCTTGAAACTACGTACGGCACATCCTCATCCCCCCTGAGACTCTTTTCCTTTGACCATCTTATATAGAGAAGACGTCAGGCAATCACTTTTCCCTTTATTCTTTGCCTCCGAGAGGATATGACCCAAAATGGCATCAATTTCCGTTTTACGGCCATTTTCTAAATCTTTTAGCATGGACGATCGATTTTCAGCAGTTGCCATGCAAACGGATTTCACATGTTCAAATGACTCTTCCTTATTTTGAACTTCCAAAATACCGGAGATTTCCCCGAAAAGATCTTGAAATAATTGGTAGTGAAAAGAGTTAGTGATTAAACCGCCATTTTCCACACCAAGTATCGCCGTTAATGGATTTATCACCGCATTGACGACAAGTTTATCCATCAGCATCGAGTGAAAATCTTCACTCGTCGTAAAAGGAAAATGATCGATCCTTTCATTCATGAGCGATAGTTGCCCAAGTTCCCCTCTAAAGGAAGCGATCCTTGTAATGCCAAGCCCCGTATGCTCCACGGTATTCCCGTCATGTTTCAATGCACCATGCTCCACTACCCCCACATATATGGTCGGGGATTGAAGCTGCTTTAAATAAGAAATATGCCCATAGCCATTCTGCAAGAATAGCAATGGAACCTGAATACCTTTGATCCTAGGCAATATTTGCGGCAGGTGATATTGCTTGACTGCCACTATTAGAAGATCCACATCCGATATCCCTTCATCCAGCCCCTTGGAAATGATGCCCGTCAGCAGTCGGCTTTCACCATCCGCAATAAGACGGATTCCATCACGTTGGATGATGGACGCCTGATCCGCAGTATGAGTATAGAGAGTCACATTATGTTTTTCACTTAAATGGGACGCAAACAGCAGCCCTATGGCCCCTCCGCCAATGATTCCAATTCTCATAATAACCTTCCTTACTTTTTTATATATATTTACTATTTTATCACATTATCTTTTTTAGCCTGCACCAATTTTCCCATCGTTGGAAAACGCAGCCAATCTGATTGAACGAAACGATGGAACTGCCATTAACGATGGCTCGTCATAAAATACCAATGGAAAGAATGATTAATACGCAATTGAAGATATATTTTCTTCTTTAAGTGTTAATTTAATGGTATATTAGATACGAAAAGCTTAGCCATTTTGAAGACTTTACAGGAACAAAAGATAACTCCAAACTCACCCCAAGAGATTGAAGGGAAAAGGGCGGGGGATATAAGGCTATAAGCATTTAGTCAGCTAGGATAAGTCGATGATGTCATACTAGATTTAACCTAAGTTGAAATTCCACATGGCAAAGATCAGTGGGATGACTTTCAAAGGGTACTATCGGAAGAGGTTTATCAGAATTAAGGGGGAGCTTTTTTATGGAATACAAGGTTGAACGATTACTTGTAAATTTTAAAACGCTTGAGGAATTCAAAAAATTCAAAGAATATGGGATACAGGAACTGTCCATGCTAGATGATTTAGAGGGTAACATCATCGAAAATGACAGCCAATCACCTTTTTACGGAATCTTTTATGGCGATAAACTTGTAGCTCGCATGAGCCTGTATAAAAGAAGCGCTAAATTCGACCAGTATTTTGACAATTCCAGGGATTTCCTTGTGCTTTGGAAACTTGAAGTCCTGCCTAACTATCAGAAAAAAGGTTATGGAAGAGCTTTGGTCGAATTCGCCAAAAGCCTGAACATGCCTATCAAAACCAACCCAAGAGTCCATTCACAAGACTTTTGGAAAAAGATGGGTTTTTCTGCTGTTTCCTATGACTTGGACAGGGACCTCGGAGAAAACCCGCTGATTTGGAGCCCATTTGACATACAAGATAAGGAAGAAATAGATACACAAGAATAAGGAAGCATCAAGAAAATGCGGGCGGATTTTCCCACCCGCATTTTTTATTTATTGACCCTTTCCAAATTACCATTCTTATCCATTTGAAAACTCACCTTCGGATTCGCCTTTTCGTCCTCCTGGACACTAAGTTTTCTTGCGCGCTCCATGATCTGCATTAACGCACGATAATCTTCCTCAACAGCTTTCAGGTTTTCCTTAAGCAGGACATTCTCTTCCAGTAATCGGACATTTTCCCGTTCAAGAAATAGGGAACGCTCAGAAATCCGTTCTTTTTCCTTATTATCAAGCTGAAAGAATTCATCCATTTTGGTTAAATATAATATAACTTCCTGAAGGGTAATAGATTCTTTATCTTCATGCTCGGGCGTTATTTCTTCAATCGTGACATTTTCGACCGCTGCAATCGAATCCCTTTCCACTTCAGGATTATTGACTACCTGTTCTTTCCTTTGTTTTTTCGCCAGCTCTATCCCTGATTTATATTGCTTCCTAACAAAGGAATTCCAACGGAACCCACAAGCAGCAGATGTCCTTGATAACTGTTTCCCCACTTCTTCAAACGCCTTTAATTGTGTACTGCCTTCCCGTATATGCCTCAGTACCACTTCAGCCAACAACAGATCCTCATCATGAGTCCATGCATCTTGTCTCGCAATCGTCATCTCTCTACCTCCTTAGCAAGTTTTAATTCATAATATGCACATGCTAGGAAAGATAGAAGATATATAGAGCGTGTAATATTTATTTTTTCTTATTTAGAAAACGCTCGACTGCAGCATGGTGCTCATCACTCGCCCACAGTTTGGAACATTCCCGGATTTCCGCATCCATTCTTCCTTTAAGCCCGCTATCCTGCCATTTATGGACCAGCAATCGTTTATAGGCCATCAATACCCCTTTCTCATGGCGAAGAAAATCTTCCGCAAACCATTCCCATCCATCCGTACCTTCTCCGACTACCTCATCTACGAAACCAAGTTCCTTCGCTTCCTCAGCTTTATGTATTTTTGCATCCAATAATAGCTTTAGCGCTTTTTGCTCTGGTATTTTTTCAAGTAAAAGCGAAGCTCCGCCCCAGCCAGTCGTTATTCCTAGAGTACCTTGTACAAACCCTAGCCTAGCTTCCCTCTTTGCTAACCTGAAATCACAAGCTGTCGCTATTTCGCATCCGCCGCCGAAAGCACTTCCATTGATTAGCGCTATTGTCGGTTTTGGGAAAACTGCTAGTTTATACAGAATTTCACCCATTTTCGATAACATAGAAAAGGCCTCTTCTTCTGTATGCAAATCCTGAAATTCCCTTAGATCCCCGCCTGAACAGAACGCCTCAGAGCCCGCGCCGGTCAGGACCAGCAACTTAACTTCATCATCGCTTGCAGCTTCCGACAATATCGACTCAAGTTCGTCCATCAGCTGATAATTCACGGCATTCCTTTTCTCCGGTCTATTAAATAGGAGCTTCATGAAACCGCGTTTATCCATTTCAACTTCAATCACCTGATCCATGTAAACACCTTCTCCAAAATCATCGGCAAACACAAATGATTCGAAATATTCTGCCAAATATATTTGTAAAAAAAGCACAGAGAAAAATCCCTGCGCTTTGATTAGCGTGTTGCATCAAGAGAGCTAAGCTCTCAAGTAGGTCAAGAAATTATTTTGCGACAACTTCTTTTCCTTTATATGTTCCACATTCTTTACAAACGTGATGTGAAAGAGTCATTCCACCACAGCTCGGGCATTCTACCATACCAGGTACTTGAAGCTTGAAGTGCGTACGACGTTTTCTTTTTACAGTTTTCGACGTTCTTCTAAAAGGTACAGCCATTATTCCCACCTCCTTAAAAAATATAAAAAAGCTGGAAAAATCGGATTAACGATTTTTCGTTCCAATCAAGATTCTTTATTGTTGTCAAAAAAGTCGGCAAGCTTTGCAAATCTCGGATCAACCTTATGCTCATTTTCCTCTTCGGAAATAACAGCCCAGTCTTTCCCAGATTGAGGAGCAGCTTCATTCGAATCGACATCCTCACAAAAAACCTGCATCGGAATTTCTAGCAATAAATTTTCTTTAATTACCGGTATTAGGTCTACAACGTCGCCTTCCACAACAGTGACATCATCTCCGTAGAAATCTGTGCCATCTGCCTTTAAAAGAAAGGTTTCCTTTGTATCAATATCAATCGGATATTTAACGTCTACCAGTGTACGGGAGCAAGGTAATGTTAATTCACCTGAAAGATGCAAGTGAAAAGTAATCTCGGTCGAGCTGATATCAGCTCTTCCTGTTACTCTGATCGGAGAAACATCGCGAATTTGCGGGTCTCTTTCTCTAATGTCCAAGACATCCACCAGTTCATCAAACCGTAAATCTTTGTCCCGAATTTTTTGAAGTTGACTAATCGTCCATTTCAAATGAAATCACCTCAAGGCAACAAAAATAATTATAGCTTTCAATTATAAGTTTGTCAATATTTTTTCTTTACACTATAATGTAGTCATCCTAACTGATTGTCTAAGTTTTATGAATCATTTCTAACAAAAAATCCAGACGATTACTTATAGTAATTTTACTTGAAATACTATTTTAGCACTAAGTTGATAAAATACAAAGTTTTTCTCTGAGGTGAACGAATGAAAGCTTGCGGTTTAGTAGTCGAATATAACCCTTTTCATAATGGACATGTTTTACATGCAAGAGAAAGTAGAGAAAAAACAGGTGCAGATGTTGTTGTCGCTGTTATGAGCGGGCCCTTCTTACAGCGTGGCGAGCCCGCTATCGTCAGCAAGTGGACACGCGCTGAAATGGCCTTGAATGGCGGCATTGATCTTGTCATTGAGCTGCCATATGCTTTCGCGACACAGAAGGCTGAAATATTTGCAAAAGGATCTATTGCTCTTTTGGAATCCCTTGGCTGTGACTCCTTTTGCTTCGGAAGCGAGGATGGCAAAATTGAACCATTCATCATCGCCCACAGAATCCTTTCGGAAAATTCCGCTGCATTCGATGCCGCAATCAAATCGGCCATGGATGCCGGTAATAGTTATCCGGCAAGTGCTGCCCAGGCTTATCGTTCGATCATCCATGGTGATGCGGCATTGGATTTGACAAAGCCGAATAATATCCTTGGAAAGGAATATGTAAGTGCTGCCCTTTCAAACGGCTACTCCATTCGCCCTTATACGATTCAAAGGGTCGCTGCCGGGTACCATGAAACAAAGTTGTCCAAAAACCCTATTGCCAGCGCAACGGGGATACGTAAAGCCATCCATGAACACCAGGAATTACATTCAGTTTCCAGTTACATTCCTCAAGCGACGATGAGTGGCCTTGAGCAATATTTAACGCACTACCATGCCTTGCATGACTGGGAAATGTATTGGTCCATGTTGAAATACCGTATCCTTTCCTCCTCTTTAACCGAATTGGCAGGAATATACGAAGTTGAGGAAGGCATAGAGCACCGAATGAAGGAGATGGCCAACCAATCTTCGAGCTTTTCTGGATTCATGGCAGCGCTGAAGACAAAACGCTACACATGGACACGGCTGCAGCGGATGTGTGTCCATATATTGACGCATACATTCAAGGAACAGGTGATTCATAATGACCAACCGGCCTATATCAGACTTCTTGGCATGAATGGCCGGGGACAAGAATATCTTCGTTCTGTAAAAAAAGGCTTGCCCCTCCCTCTCATCTCTAAACTTTCGTCCTATCGGAAGCAGGACATCGATATGGACTTGCGAGCGGCACAGGTGTATGCACTGGGCTTGCCCGAGCCGCATCAAGCTGCATTGATGCAACGTGAATATGAATCTCCCGTCATTTTCAAATGAAGAAGGATTCAAGCTTGGTCCGTTTCATCCTTAAGTGTAAAAAGAAAATGAAAAAAGCGCAAACAGTAGATGACTGCCTGCGCTTTTTTTCATTTTTCTTTTCCATTTAGCTTCGTTAAATAGGCTACTGCATCTTCAAAGTTGTCAACCGGCACGATCTTCATGTCAGTGTCAATATCCTTTGCTGCAATGAGTGCATCTTCATAATTCGAACCCGCTGCTCCGTTTTCATTCGGGGCAAAGAATATTTCGGCTCCAGACTTATCGGCTGCAACAATTTTCTGTTGAATTCCGCCAATTGGACCGACTGTCCCATCATCAGACATCGTCCCTGTACCCGCTATGTCATATCCATTTGTAAGATCGCCTTTCGTTAATTGATTATAAATTTCCAATGAAAACATTAAACCAGCCGAAGGACCGCCTATATGTTCTGAATCTATGGCAATCGCCGGTTTTGTGGTCACTCTTCGATTGTCATCCAGCGAAATGCCGATTCCTACCCTATTTGGGTCATTTTTAAAAGGCTGCAATGAAAGAACGGCCGTTTTCTCCGTCTCTTCCCGCTTATAAACTATTTTAACTTCATCTCCAGCCTTCTTTTCGTTAATATAGTCCATGAATTCCTGTGCAGACTTGAATTTAACATCATCAACTTGAATGATTTGATCGCCCGCTTTCAGCTCTTTTGCTGCCGGCATTCCTTTTAGCACGTCCAAAACATATACACCCAGGTACTCGTATTCGACTTCTTTCCCTGCTTTTTCATATGCGATCTTAATGGCATTATTTTTAGAACCATCCATTAAATGGAGCTGCCTGATATTATATTCTTCATCTGTTTCATCTTCGCTTCTGATGGAGGTTTCTGGATAAAGCTCCTGATATTTGCTCCACTTCGCCATCATGTAGGAATATATATTCGCCCGGCCCATCCTTACAGTGGTTAACATAAAGCTTCCTTTTGCTTCATCTCCTCCGGATACCTCAATGATTGGCTCCAATTCTTTAGCCATTCCTGGTTTCGATACATAAAAAGGTAGGGAATAAAGGGCTGATGCTATGAGAAGTATAGCCACCACCAGGAAAGTGCGTACATACGTTTTACGGCTCATCTTCAAAGGACTCCTTCCAAGTAACAATGCTCTGCTTAATTTGATCTATCTTACCTCTTGCTGCTTCTTCTCCAATACTAATTATTTCCTGTACGTTTGTAAATGATTTCGAGCTGTATTTCTCAACCCTGGGGCGTATCATGACGTCTGAAGCAAACTCCCTGCTTTTAACCAGCTCCATTTGCAGGATATCGAGGCTTTGCATGATGACGTCATATATGGAGTTTATCTCCATATCCTGTTTCACGTGGGCTACATCCACACCAATTATGATGTCTGCTCCCATGTCCTTCACAACTGAAACAGGAACCCTGTCAACTACGCCGCCATCAACAAGCAGTCTGTTTCCGATTCTTTCGGGAATGAAAATCCCGGGAATGGAGATGCTTGCCCTTACAGCCGGTGCGATGGGACCTTCCTGAAAAATGACTTTTTCCCCCGTTTTTATATCAGTGGCTACCACCGCCACAGGAATATCAAGTTCTTCAAATTTCTTGCCATATGTAAATACCCTGATTAAATCCTTTGTCCGCTTACCCGAGATGAAGCCCATCTTAGGTATGGTGAAGTCCAAATAATACTTCCGCTTAAATGCACGGGACAACTTATACAGCCTCTCGATATCCGACCCCGCTCCATAAAAGGCTGCAACCATTGCTCCCATGCTGCTTCCAGCAATCATATCTATCGGAATGCCTTCTTGCTGCAATACCTTTATCACGCCAATATGTGCAAACCCCCTAGCTCCTCCTGACCCAAGTGCAAGCCCGACCTTTGGTTTCGACAAAGATATCCCTCCCGCTTTAACTAGTTCAAAATATTGAAATAACACTCATTCAAAGTTATGGTCTTAAACGGATTTATAGAAGCATATTATTTATATTGACAGTGAAACAAGCATGGCAGATATATTCCATGCAGCCAATGTAAGTGAAGGGCTGCGCGGAAATTCCATTGTGCGGATCATCCCTCTTTACATGTCGGTACAATCCTTATTCCATCATGCGCTTACTTTCGAGAAAAAGAAGTTCATATTTTATTATATACGAAACGAACTGCCCTTATTTAGTAACCTTCAAGAGGAGGCTGAATTTTGCTAAAATCAAAATCTAAAACAGTACTGTTAGCTACCTCCGTCACGATGATGGCAGTTGGCTTGATCATCTTCCCCCAAGAATCCTTTGAAGCTTCCAAAGGCGGACTGAATATTTGGTGGACAATTGTTTTCCCTTCGCTTCTGCCTTTCTTGATTTTCTCGGAGTTATTAATCAGTTTTGGGGTTGTCAGGTTCATTGGTGTCATGCTCGAACCATTTATGCGTCCCTTATTCCGTGTACCAGGAGTGGGCGGTTTCGTTTGGGCGATGGGACTTGCATCAGGGTTTCCAGCCGGGGCGAAATTCACTGTAAGGCTTCGTCAGGAAGAACAATTGACCCGCATTGAAGCTGAAAGACTCGTTTGTTTTACTAATTCATCCAATCCATTGTTCCTATTCGTTGCCGTTGCCGTTGGTTTTTTCCACAATCCTCATTTAGGGATCATCCTTGCACTTTCCCACTACCTAGGAAATATTTGTGTAGGCATCATCATGCGTTTTTACCGTTGGAAAGAAGAAAAATCCCATGCAAAAGTACTGACCAAGCTCCCCTCCATAAGACAAGCCTTTAGTCAAATGCATCGAACCAGAATAAAAGAAACAAGACCATTTGGCAGTTTACTTGGAGATGCAGTACTCTCATCCATCCAAACCCTATTGATGATCGGGGGGTTCATCATTCTCTTTTCTGTGGTGAACAAGCTTTTATTTCATATGAACATCACCGGATTGCTAGCATCTGGGGTCGGAGGAATTCTACATATTTTTAATTTCCCGGATTCCTTAAGCCTTCCCTTCATATCAGGTATGTTTGAAATGACTCTAGGTTCAAAATTAACCAGCACGGTCGAAGAGGCGACACTCTTTCAGCAAACCGTGATGACAAGTTTCATCTTAGCTTTCAACGGGTTCAGCATTCAAGCGCAAGTGGCCAGCATCATTGCCGCAACGGACATTCGTTTCACTCCCTTTTTTCTGGCTAGGATTGCACATGGCCTTCTTGCATCCATTATCACCGTCCTGCTTTGGGAACCATTCTATAAAGGCAAAATGTACAGCGGCAGCCCGATAAACGCATTCCCGGTCAGCGGATCCGGTGAACACGCGAATTCCCTATATCAAAGCATGCTTGAAATAGGTCCCATTCTAACACTCGTGTTTTTGATCCTATACATCATCATATTTACCAAAAGGTTATTCAAAGGCCTTTCGTAAACCAAAAAAGAGCATTGCGCGTTGGCAATGCTCTTTTTTTCTATCCTTTCAGTTCCTCGTATTTTTTGGCCAGAGCTTTCTGGACGACACTTGGCACTAGTTCGGAAATATCCCCGCCATACTTCGCTACCTCTTTCACGATACTCGAACTCAAGAAAGAATATTGATTTTTCGTCATGATAAAGAATGACTCTATTTTACTGTTAAGGAATCGGTTCATCGAAGTTCCCTGCATTTCATATTCAAAGTCGGAAGTCGCCCTCAATCCCCTGATGATGGCATTCGCGGAAACGCTTTCAGCATAGTCGACCGTCAATCCTTGATAGAAATCCACTTTAACATTCGGCATATGGGCAGTCGCTTCAGTAATCAGTTCCAGCCTCTCCTCCACTGTAAAAAGGGAGTTTTTCGCTGAATTGTTCACGATGACCACATATACCTCATCAAAAACATTCGCTCCCCTTTGAATGATATCAAGATGACCAAATGTTATTGGATCAAAACTCCCCGGACAAATCGCTATTTTGGACATTCATAGTTCCCCCTGTTCGTGTACGTTTCCCCATTGATAAATCGTAACGGCAATGACGCCATAAACTTCTTTTCTCTTAACGGTAAAGTCACCAACTTTTTCTGGCAAAGTAACATCATGGCCATGCTCACAAACAATGTATCCCATATCGTTCAGCAATCGGTATTTATGTATTTCTTCAAGAATCTCAACTAGCTTTTGTTTCTTATAAGGTGGATCAAGAAAAATCAAATCAAAAGTCATTTCCCTTTTCACCAAAGCCTTTAATGCACGTTCTGAATCATTTTTATAAACTTCTGCACGGTCTGAAAACTTGCATAGTTCCAAATTAGCCTTAACCGTTTGATTTGCTTTAAAATCCCGGTCGACAAATATGGCTTTTTCCATGCCTCTGCTTAACGCTTCAATTCCCAGTCCACCGCTTCCGGCAAACAAGTCGAGGACCAGCCCTCCTTCGAAATAAGGACCAATCATGTTGAAAATGGATTCCTTGACTTTATCAGTAGTCGGCCGGGTTCCTGTACCCGGTACAGCCTTAAGTGGTCTTCCTTTGCAAATTCCGGAAACGACCCTCATCATTCTCACCACATTTTATGACAAATTTCTGTTACTTTCCTATCCTAACATATTAGAAAAAGCTAGCCAATATTTAAACCCATTTGGCTTCATTTCCATGATGAAAAGAACATAACATTTCGTACCATGGATAGTAGATATCCATTCTTTTTATAAATCTTTTACATGTTGAATAATAAAGTGGTTTTTGGCAATAATGTGAATAACAACATTCCTTTTTAGGTGTTGTTGCCAACCGCGGAGAAGGCTTACGTTTCCCCATAAGTTCTTCCTCCGGTTTCTCCTCTCCCTTTGCCTTCTGGTCCTTAGTTAGACATAGAAGGACCCTGCATATTTTTGCAGGGCTTTTTTTTATTGATAAACCACTTATTTCTAATTTCCTTTATCATCATTCGTCAATGAAGTTGTCCTTCTCTTTTATGAGGGATAATGATAAAGTAATGAATAATAAGTTAGTTAGGAGAGGTTTAATTGATTCAACGTTTTATTGAAATTGGACAAGGATATTCCGATATATATGAGTTGCTGGAAGTAGGCCGCAATCAGAAACATCGAGTTGCAAGGCTCTTGGCCATGCATACTACTATAAATGATAAAAAGGTAACGTCATTGGTCATCGTCATGGAGCCCACAGATCCCGGGAAATTCCAGCCGCTTTACATTTGCCGTGAAGGTATCCCTAACCCACATGCCACCAAAAACAAACGCTATGAGCTTTTTGAGAACTTGGCTGAGGAACTGGATAGGCCAATTATTGAAATCGACGTGAAACCTTCGGTGCTCTTTGCAGAAATCGAGTTGTACTACCAGCACTTAATCGGCATTTTGCGAATGAATAGATATCTGCCGCCATTAGGTTGAAAGATGTTGCTGCCCTGAAAATGAAAAAGCTGACTCCGCATGAGTCAGCTTTTTTCAAATTCCCATTTTATAATCATATTCTTTCGCTTTATCCGGTTTGGAGTTTTCGAACTCCACCTTCAAAAAAGGCTTGTAAGAAAGGTCCACCTTTTTAACGAACGAATAATTATTCAGTTTTTCCACCAGTGGTTCCACTTCATCCATATTCGTATAAAGCACGACATATTTCAACTTTTTTGAAACATAATGGATATTTCCAAATTTCCTAAGCATTTTGGCTTGTTTCAATGTATGTAAATAGACGATGATTCCCTGTCTCGCTCCAAGCATATCAATAACTCCCTTTTATAAAGGTTTTAACTAAGTGTAGCATAGCAGAATCTTTACTTTCAACCAAGAAAAAAAGATTATAAACAAAATTCTCTCACTATTATGAATATATACACTGTGAAGGGAGTCAAACAAACGATGGATTTAAACCAAATTTGGCATCAATTTATTGATCATCTATTGGATAATGATGAAATTACCCAAGCTTCGATAAAAAAGTTCACAGGAATCCCCTTTATATATATCCATTATCATCCGGCACCAAATGATGATGGTAAGCTTCCTCTCTTAATAAAAACAGCCGCAAGCCTTTCAATGCGTGGCAAGCAGCTTCATTGTGAAACCATTTTCGTACGGCAGGAAGAACATTTATATGTATTCCGGCATCGTTTTTATGTGCCGCAGCAAAAGATGTTTTGCTGCGGAAACCTTTGTCCGGATTGTATTTTATATCGCAGTTAATCGCTTTTTGCCACGAATCCGGAATATGTACAATGAAAGAACATGCATCTGTTCATGACCATGTCTCGGCGAGGTTCCAAACATGACACAGCCACCGAACTTCGTATTAATGTCGAATTTCGATGGCTGCATGTTATATACCGGCCGGGAATGTTCCCAATCTGGCCATTACCTTAAGCAGAGCACCCGCAACTTCCCCCGGTTCCGCAACTTCCCGTTGAACATCCGCCGGATGAAACAAAAAATGGATTCCCAGCCGGGGTTTTGACCTGTTCAGAAACAGCTCGGCCAATTCTTCCACTTATTTCATCAAGAACGGATTGCAACTCGGTCTCCGCCCGCTTAAACCTTGCAACGGCAGGATGCATATCCATGTCTCGTTTAGCTTGCCTCGTTTCTAAATTGATGCGTTTATAATCCGGATGATATTTACCGAACCTTTGAACATCTTCAAATAGATCCTTAAGCGAAGTAAACTTTGAAATTATCCGCTGGGCCTCTTTGTCGTTTTGTAATTTATATAAACTAAGGAGGTATTCTTCCCCTATTTCAGAATGAAGGATCATTTCAGCTAATCCATCAGCCTGATGTAAAATGTCGATGATTTCCATAGTAGCAAGCATTAACAAGCTCACCTCCACAACCATTTTACCATTTCTCCCTTTTAGATGCTAATGGTTTGATTAAATCGAGGAAGTGATATGTACCTCAATCTCTTTTTGCAGCCCTGTTTTTTCACCTGCACCATTCAAAATCTCCAGCTTTATTTTATGCATGCCATTCGGAACATCCTTTACGATAAATGCTGCCGTTTTCATATCGACTTTCTTTTGATTATCAATAAATACGGACACAGTTGCCAATTGTTCAGGATTTGATTCAGAAAAACCATAGTTTTTCAAGTAGCACTCAACATAGACGGAGTTGCCTTTTACAAATGTTTTTACCCGAAAGTCCTCATCTGAGTTTTTGATGCTCGATACAGTGGTGGCAGCCTCTAGTGTAGAAACACCTTGTATGGCTACTCCTGAGTTTTCAGGTTCAGGTATTTTCTTGCCACAACCCGTCGCTGCCATCAACACTGTTAGAGCCAATATCAACTTTCTCATTCCATCTTCCCCCTTTTGCCTTTATTGTTCGCCAAAAGGAGTAATTTACTCTTATTTTCTTCATTCACTTGGAGCATTCATCGCTTGAAACATATGAAGCATCATTGAGGCAACCTGAACGCTTTCCGAAAATTTAGAGACCCGATGTGGAATCGACTTCTCAAAATAATATTTAGCTTCGGTTTCAAACACATCCACTTCATGTGGATTACGCATTAATCTTTTGTACCATGCAGGCTGAACCCTCAAATAATTTCGCATATCTTCGTTTGTTTGAATGAATTCATATATATTCTGGCGCATGAAAAACCCTCCTTAATCTTTGGTGAATAAAAAAGGGTTAGCTCTCTGCTCTTTTTCTTTTGGGGGAGGACTGGTATCACCTGATTTATTCCCTTGGAAAGCAGATAGCACTCCTTGGATTGCACCGATGGCCTGATTGGCATTCGTAATATATTGTTGAATCTGCCCCATATCCATGTTTTTAACGGCACTCATTAACGAACCGATCAACTCAGTGCTTTGGTCTCCCTTTTCAACCGGCGGTGATGGAGATCCTGTATTCTCTTTGGGCTCACCCACACTGCCGTCAGCCTGCCAGCGCGGATGATCTTCTCCGAGTAAATACCACTCTTCAAAAAGTTCCTGCCATGTTGCTTGTTTGCTTCTCACTTCATTCACTAAATGAGGATGTTCCTTTACAAACTCCCGAAATCCATCCACGGAGGGCCGCTTTCTTTTTGCCATTACTCTCACCTCACACTTAGACATCGCCTATTGCACCATATGCTAAAGGTAAATAAAAAGTGCATAAATTCCTTTTCTAATGCAATGGGGCGTGACTGCTGAATCCAAGTTCGTTATGTAAAAACCTCCATTGGCAAAAGATCCTCATCGAGGGGAATGCAACTGGTTGGGACCTTTAGTCAATTTAAAAATATGATCCACAACAAGAAAACGGACCCAAACCGGGTCCATTTCAGACTGTAGTCAAACTCGATGAAAAACGAGTTTGTCTACATTTTTTTTGCTTGTACAAATTTGGACGTTGATTTCCACTTCAGGCACTCGCTTTCCGCGGGCGGTCCGGGAGCCTCCTCGGCGTACTTGCGCCTGTGGGGTCTCCCTTGGACTCGCTATTCCCGCAGGAGTCTCGCACCTGCCGTTCCAATCAACTATGTTTTAGCCTACAGTCTTTTGTTTTGAAATAGATCTATTAAAACTTGAAGTGATGAGGATGCTTTCGAAACATATTTCCATTCGAGATCAATGATTACGTTAGATCAATTGGTGCCTCCGAACCATTTGGTTCGTAAAATATAGGCTGACATTGACTTCACTTTCATGTATGACTTGGTGAAAGGTATGTATTCAGAGGTAGGACACGCAGTATTGATCCAGTTATTCAGTTAAACTGACATTCATTCAATATACCTTCGTTTTCGTTATTCGTTCCATGCGTAAAGCGATTGAAGAAACTGAAACAAATATGGCTTACCATTGGCTCTTAGGCTATAGTTTTCATGATAAGCACCTCATTTCTCAAAGTTCGGAAAAATTATGAGCGACGTTTTAAAGATACAGACCCGTTTGAACAGATTTTCAATCGCATCTTAATAACAGCTGCTGATAGAAAGTTAATAAGCGCTGAACACGTATTCGCGATTCCACACATGTAAAAGCCAATGCGAATAAGCGCAAATTGAAAAGAAAATCGTACGCATAGAAACACGAGCATATCAATGACGTCTTCCAGATGAAATAAATCAAGATCGTGAAAACCATGGAAAGAAGCCTTTTCCACCAGATAAATTTGATAAGGAAGAAACCAAAGCAATTAAAGAAAGTACTACGGATCCTGAGAGTGGCTACCATGTGAAAGGTAAACGAACAAAACAGTTCGCCTATTCATTCCACGCGGTCGCAGACAGCAACGTTTTGTATTAGGAACAATTGTAACAACTGGCATGACAGTCATATTTTGATGCTACTAGGATTGAGAAAGTTGGCAACGAGAAGCAGTTGCCGCAAATGCAGCTTATAAAACACCAGCGATTACAAGCTACCTTTTTAACAAAGTAATCACACCTGCTTTACCCTATACACGTCCTCGAACAAAAGAAGGATTCTTTTGCAAACATGACTATGTTTCTTGTTACCTTTGCTCTTCGTGCGAAACTTTAAAGTACTCAACAACAAATAAAGTGGACTATCGCGAGTACAAATCGCCAAAACAAATTTGTGCAACATGCTCATATTTATCACGGTACAGAAAGCAAAGACCATCAAAAGGTAGTGACACGACATATCTGGCAAGCATTTGTGGAAGAAGCAGATCATTGCGTCATCATCAAAATATAAAACCTATATATGCGAAACGCAAAGAAACGGTTGAGCGTATATTCGCAGATGCAAAAGAAAAGCATGGTATGCGATGGACTACTTTAAGGGGATTTGAAAAATTGCCGATGCAAGCGATGCTTACTTTCGCTGCCATTAATTTAAAGAAGATGGCCACGTGGACATGGCAAGGTCCTAAAATGGCATAACATAGTGGCTCGAAGAACTCAAATCTCTTACCCTTTGGTCAAAATTTCAAAGGGAATATTAAAGGTTCGGAATTTTTTAATTCCGAACCCCTTTTGTCTACAAACTGAAACGGACCCAAACCGGGTCCGTTTTTTTATCTCTTTATGAAATTCTGGGTGTAATACTTTTTATATACCCCGACGCCCAGACCTGTAAATTCCTCGCTCAGCATCGCATCCCGATGCCCTTTGCTATTTAGCCAACCTTCCATGACTGCAGCTGCATCCACATAATTGGCTGCTATATTTTCACCGGCCACCCTGTATTTCACATGACCTGCATCAAGACGATTTTCCAAATCCCCCTTTGTTTCAGAAACATGGGTTCCTTCAGGGGTGTCCTTCATTTCCCGGCTATGAAGGTAAGCAACCTCCGCAGTAGCGGCATCCCATTCTAAAGGCTTCAAATCAAATCTGCTGCGCATGATATTCGTAATATCGAATATTTGCTGCTCATTTCCATCTTCCACTTTCGCCATGTCCTCATCTGAAAGGTCCTTAACTGTCACAAGTTCACCATGATAGGTCAACTCATATGGCTTTTGTTTCAATAGGGCGGAATCATTCAAAAATCGGATGCTTGAAACAGTCCCCGTGAATTTATCCAAATAAAGCTGAACATTAATATTCCCTAAATCAATTAACGGCCTCATGTTCATATCTTCCTCCGACAATTCAAAACGATAGGAACTGTGACCAACTTCAATATCAACAGTAGGTTCCACATATAAACTGGAATAGATGGCATCAATCGATTGTCCAATTTTAAAAGGAGCGACATTGACCTCATCACCGATTCCGAAAGCAGATACCACTTTTTCATTTTCAACGGCTAATTGGAAATAATTATTATAGTCCTTTTTATAAACCCACCATTCATATCCATAGGCAGACAAATCAATTCGATCCGGCTTACCGTATTCCCTTTCTATCTCTTTTGCATTTTTCCCGATCGTTACCGCCAGACCTTCTGTCACTTCAGTAACCCCTTCCTTTTCAGAGGAAGTGCTTCTTTCATTTATATGTCCATTGGGGTTAACACCTTTGTTACCATCAATAAGAGGGTTCCCTTCATCTTCATCGCCGATATTAAGATAAATACCGATTACGAAAAAAATAATGATTAACACCAACACCTTACCTAAACTGCGCAGAGGAACACTCCCTCTCTCTATCTAATTTATGTATCCAATGCAAAAACCTTTCTTTCCTGATTATATCACTGTTCAATCATAATTTTCTAATTTACGATAGACTGCCCCTTCATTAAATTTATTTAAAAAATGGAACTTTTGTGAATGATTGAAATACCATGGTTGAGTTCATTGCAACTTCAACCATTTCGTACTATTATAAAATATAGGATAAAATGGTATATTATAAACATACTTGGAGATTTTTAATATATTCATGTACATAATATTTTCCCGGTATGTCATTTTAATTCTCAATAGTAAACATAGGAGGTACTACTCGTGAAATTTGAAAGCTTTGGAATCGAAAACATCACAGCCGACTTAAACCGACTAGATGACCTAATGCCGCAATATGGTTTAATACGAGCAGAACAATGGGATTACGAAAGAGTCAGTTACGATCGTAAGTTCGAATTAAAAGAAGGCACGTTTTACCTGAGAATACTTGGCTATGCTACAGAGGGCGATGTTGGCGCTCACAGGGCCGTCATCAAATTAATGGTTCCTCTATTAGGAAAACACTATTATCCACACGGAGTTGAATATGGTGAAGGAGAGGATTTCCCTGCATCACTAGTTAAACAAAGTGAAAAAATCCTCGCTCAAATCAAAGAAGAACTTACACAATTTAACGGCCTGTAAAAGCCGTTAGCGAAAAGTGGGTCAAAGAGAGAGGATCATGTGTGATGCTCTCTTTTTTGTATCCAATACAAAAGCCTGATGCTTTTTTTTGCACCAGGCTTTTTTTCATTTTAAAATCCTAGGATTGCCTTTATTAAAGATGTTGTTTCGCCGCCATGATAAATCACATAAAGCAGGATGTAAACAGCTACTCCAGTAATCCCAGTGAAAAACCAAATGATGCTGGTCGCCGGCCCGATTTTCTTATGAATCGCGAATTTACCTTTAAACCCAGTGGTAAGCATGATGATCCCCAAAACAGCTCCAGTTGTTGCAAGCGTTATATGGAAAATCAAAAAAATCGTATAATAAATTTTTATGTCATCGGGTCCGCCAAATGACGTACTACCAATGAAGACCGTCCGAGAAAGATATATAGTGAAAAAGATCACCGCAAAAATCGCAGCTGCCATCATGGTTTTTTTATGGGTCTCGATTTTGCGTTGTTTAATTTGATACCAGCCTATTGCAACAGTGATGGCACTTAATACAATGAAGGCTGTACTTATCGTTGGAAGGATTGGTAAAGACATATGAAGTGTAGTCCTCTCTATATTTATTAATCAACTACCATTTTATAAGAGGCAATCGTAAAATTCAATAAAATCAAGGATTATTAACAGAATGCTCACTTTTACAGAATAGCCAAGTCAAATCACTGGCAATTTGCTTTAATTCGAAAATCAGGCAAAGGCAGATAAAAGACTTGTCCGCCCCAAGACAAGTCTTTTATCGTACAATTATTCTACAGTCTGAAAATCCGAAGGTATCGGATCGATATCACTTTGGCCGCCATTCTCCTTTTTGAACCAAGCAAAGAAAATGACACCTAATACATAGCCTAAAACGATTTCTTGAATCACCTTCATCAGAACCCCACCAAGCTGTTGATCCTCAAGCAACGGCAGTCCATTGAACATTTCCGGGCCACTGAGCGTTAAGCCCGACAGTGCTGAAGCAGGAACGCAAAGTTCCATGGCACTCGCCCAAGATTCCGCATTCGTAAATGTATCATACATCGGATCATTAGCAAAAATGATTAAAGCGCAAGCAGGGGTCATTAGAATGCCACTACCGAAAATATAAGCTACTTTTTTCACACCTGATAGACTTTCACGTTCCGGCAGTTGATTGACAAGCGGGAACCACATCAAAACGGCAGTCGTAAATAAAAGGACCGTGTATCCGGCATGAAACCACATGCCAGTTTTGATAAAGTCGAATACTAATGGGATATGGTACAGAGAGAAAAGAACATTAAATAGTAAAAGGGCGACAAGAGGTTTCGTGAAAAATTGAAATAACGTCTTCACTCCCCTTGAATTTATGAAAGTTCTTAAAAGCCAATCTGGAACCGCAATGATAAATAAAGGCGGGATCACGAGATAAAGCAGTGCCATTTGAAACATATGGGCACTGAACATGATATGGCTCAATAAGTCCAGTGGCGATCCTTTTACAACATATAGAAGGAACATGGCTATCAAAAAATAAGTAGCCTGTTTAACGGAAAGCGATGAACTGCCCGAAAACTTTTCCCTTTTTTTTGTCACCAGCCAAAAATAGCCAACGGTTATAAGTACGAGGACGGCAAAATAATAAGGACTCCATAAAGCACGAAATCCGAAAATATCAATAGACAAAAAAATCACCTCGTTCATGAACTTTTTCTTACTTTCATTATAACTAAAATGAAACCCGGTAACAAATATAGATAAACTTGGATTCTTTTTCTAGCTCATCACATAAAGAAAACCGGCTATCATTCAATAGCCGATTTTCTTTATGGTCTATAACCAAACAATCGTTGTGAACACAAGGACCGTTATCAAGCCGACTGCAAGCCCGGAAAACAAGAACAATGCAATGGTGCCATGGCCTTTATGCTTCATATGCATGAAATAATACAATTGGAAAATCACTTGTACAACTGCCAGCAGCAAAATGACTGGTTTAATGAACCAATGTGAAAAACCCTCAATTCCTACAGCAGCAAAAGCAAGTAATGTAAAGAAAATCATAAGTGTAAATGTTATCACTTGGTGTTTCATCTCTTCAGCATTTTTCTTGCGGCGATATTTTAAATCGACATTCGGGTTCGCTGAATTTGATTGTTCATTCGCCATCAGTTATCCCACCATTCCCATTAAATATACGACTGTAAAGATAAACACCCAGACTACATCAATGAAATGCCAATAAAGACTTGCAACATAAAATTTAGGAGCGTTATATAAATTCAAGCCCCTTCTTGCATTACGAACCATTAGAGATATGATCCAAACCAGACCAAAAGCAACGTGTCCTCCATGAAAACCAACTAACGTATAGAATGCGGATCCGAATGCACTGCTCGTAAATGTATGATTATATTCATGTATATAGTGATAAAATTCATAAATCTCAAGACCCAGAAAAGCAAAACCAAGTACAACCGTAATCAAAAGCCAAGCCTGCATCTGTTTAAAGTGGTTATTTTTCATATGGTACATCGCATACACACTGGTTAATGAACTGGTCAATAACAGCATGGTTGCTACAAAAGTAAGTGGTAATTGGAATAAGTCTTTTGCCAGGGCCGCATCACCATTTGGAACTTTATCCTTCAATGCAAGGTATGTTGCAAAAAGTGAGGCGAATAGTACCGTCTCTCCACCAAGAAACAACCAGAATCCCAAATACTTATTTTTACCTTCTAAAGTCGCTTTCTCGGGAGAAGCAGGCCAAGTGGCATCCGTGAATCTTTCATCTGTTTGCATTATGCCTTACCTCCCTTGTCTTTATCGTCCAAAAGGTCTTCTTTATGAATGTGGTATCCATGATCGTCTTTAACGGAACGGATAAACATTGAACCGAACGTGATCAAAAGACCAACAATCATTATAGGCAGGGTCCATGTCTTATCATCCATATTATATAAAGCACCGAATGCGGCAACAAATAAACCGAAAGAAATCGTTAAAGGGAGTATAGATGAATTCGGCATATGGATATCCCCCAGTGGTTCTGCAGGAGTCATTTCCTTTTTCCCTTCCATTTTTTCGACCCAGTAAGGATCCAATCCGCGGACAAGCGGAAGTTGTTTGAAATTATAAAACGGCGGTGGTGATGGAATGGCCCATTCAAGCGTACGGCCGTCTCCCCATGGATCATTGCCGACTTTCTCATTCTTTACAGATGTAATGATTATATTTATGATCATTACCAAGACACCAAATGCCATTAAGAAGGCACCGACTGTGCTGATCATATTACCTGTATTGAGACCTTGATCGTCCAAGAATGTAAATACGCGACGAGGCATCCCCATTAAACCTAAGAAATGTTGGATGAAGAATGTTAAATGGAAACCGATCAAGAACGTCCAAAATGTAATTTGCCCCAATTTCTCGTTTAACATCGTTCCAAACATTTTCGGCCAATAGAAATTGATTCCAGCCAGTAAGCCCAATACAACCCCACCGACGATTACATAGTGGAAATGGGCAACAACGAAATAACTATCATGGTATTGATAATCAGCAGGTGCTGACGCGAGCATGATACCTGTCACGCCACCCATGGTAAATGTAGGGATAAAGGCAACTGCATAAAGCATCGGTACCGTGAACTTGACGCTTCCCCCCCACATCGTAAAGATCCAGTTGAATATCTTAATACCTGTCGGAACTGCGATAGCCATGGTAGCCACGGCAAAGATTGCATTCGCTATAGGGCCTAAGCCAGTGGTAAACATGTGATGCGCCCAAACCATGAAACCTAAGAAACCGATTAAAACGGTTGCAAATACCATCGATGAATATCCAAATAATCTTTTTCTTGAAAAGGTAGCGAAAATTTCGGAAAAAATACCGAAAGCAGGAAGGATCAGGATATATACTTCCGGGTGACCGAATATCCAGAATAAATGCTCCCAAATGATCGTATTCCCGCCTGCTGCTACATCAAAGAAATTCGCACCGAACATCCTATCGAACATCATTAACACCAATCCCACGGTAAGCGGAGGAAAAGCGAATAATATCAATGCGGAAACAACGAAGGTTGACCATGTAAACAGCGGCATACGCATATATGTCATACCAGGCGCACGCATATTAATAATGGTTACAAGGAAATTGATCCCCGCAATTAATGTTCCCAATCCCGATATCTGTAATCCCAGGACGTAAAAATCAATACCATGGCCTTCTGAGTGCAGGGAAAGTGATGCATATGATGTCCAGCCCGCATCAGGAGCCCCTCCTAAAAACCATGAAAGATTCAGAAAGACTCCCCCAAAGAAAAACAGCCAAAAACCTAACGAATTCAAAAATGGGAACGCAACATCACGTGCCCCTATCTGTAAGGGTACGACCGCATTCATTACAGCAAACACCAACGGCATGGCTGCCAAAAATATCATAGTCGTACCGTGCATGGTCAATATTTCATTATAAAATCCGGCACTTACGAAGTCATTATTTGGGATTGCAAGCTGGATACGGATAAACATTGCTTCCAAACCGCCGATTACAAAGAATAACCCGCCAGAGATAAGATATAAAATGGCGATTTTCTTATGGTCTACCGTCGTCAGATAATCCCAAAGCGTAGCGCCAAATCCTTTTTTATTAGCGTACGTACTCACGATTTAACCTCCTTAATCAATGTTCTATTTGTCTTCCACCTTAAGCTCTAATAGATAAGCTGCCAGTGCATCAATATCTGAATCCGAAAGTTCACCGTAAGTACCGGTCATCGTGTTGCCCGGTTTATACTTCTCAGGATCCTTGATCCATTTCTTCACATTCTCTTCCGTATGATCCAATACGCCAGCTACTTTTTCACGCTCACCGAATGTAGCCAGATTCGGAGCCTGACGAGCAGCTTCAGGCCTGCTGTCATTTGGTGTCACCGCATGGCAGCCTATGCAACTTTGATTAAAGACGTCTTCACCCTGTTTGGCTAGATCACCTTCAACGACAGGTTCCTTCGCGGCTTTCATATCTTTTGCCCATGCTTCAAAATCGCTTTTAGACTTCGGTATGACTTTAAAATCCATCAAAGCATGTGAAGGACCGCAAAGCTCAGCACATTTTCCGTAGAATAAGTTATTCGAATCTTCTGCCTTTTTACTATCGAATTCTAAGAAAAACTGATTGACCCCTTCTGTATTTGTATCCATCTTTCCTCCGACGGAAGGTACCCAGAATGAGTGCTTAACATCTGAAGCAGTTAGATTGAAGTACACTTTTCGATCTGTCGGGACAACCAAATCCTGACTTGTTACAACGCCAAGGTCTGGATATTCAAACTCCCACCAATAAAGGTTTGCCCTAACATTCACGACAAGTGCATCCTTCGTTTTTCCATCCTTATCTTTCTTATCCATTGCCTTTGTGTCGGCTAAGTCAAAAGTCGTGACGACGGTTGGAACAGCCAGAACAATTAAAAGAAGGATAGGAATAACAGTCCAGATAATTTCGAGTTTATGACTTCCTTCAATTTGTTTCGGTATTGTTTCGTCGCCTTCCTTCCGACGGAAGCGTAGTAAAACTACAACGAACAAAATAATCACAACAATAATAACCAGTACCATGATTAGTGTACTCAATATCAGTAAGTCATACTGAGATTGCGCAACATCGCCAGCTGGCTTCAGCGCGGATAGAAATGGTTCGCCGCAGCCCGAAAGGACAAGTCCTACAATACCCAGCAGAGCAATTAGGCGCCATTTGTGCAGCCTTTTTTTCATAGCTTCAGAAACCCCTCTTTCGTCAAAATTTTCTCACAAAAATAAAAATGGGCGCAATTGCGAATATTCTCTCTATGTCAATTTCTAAAAAGAAAGAATCCCTAATCTAAGGAATTATTAAGTTGATTCATGTAACCGCTCTTATGTATGCCCCTGTTGGTTCCGTTAATATGTATGAATGGCGGTCAGTGCTTTATTTATCAGTAAACTGGAGCCTGTAAAAGAACAGGCCGCCAGTTTATTTAAACCAAAACTAGATCAGTGTGACAATAACCATCGCTACAAATAAAATGGTCATATAATTTAAAGAATATACAAACATGGATGTTGCCCATTTAATATCGTCTTTCTTTTTATACCCCTTAATTCCCAAAATAAGCCAACCTGTGCTCAATAAAGCAGCAAGAATAACTAGCGGTGTTCCTAATGGAGTTAAAAAGAAAGGAATGAACATTAAACAGATGATCCATAGCATAATCGATCTTTTTGCAGCCTTGAACCCTTTTACGACCGGAAGCATAGGTATTCCAGCTGCTCGATATTCTTCCACACGCCTCATTGCAAGTGCATAAAAATGAGGGGGCTGCCACAAGAACATGATCGCGAACAGGACCCAGGCGATCTTATCAAGGCCCGGGTCGACCGCAGCCCACCCGATAAGCGGAGGCACCGCTCCGGATATACTGCCTATTATCGTATTCGAGACAAATCTACGTTTGAAAACCATAGTATATAAAACAACATAGGCGAAGACGCCGAATGCACCCAGTATGGCAGTTGTCATATTAGTCAATGCAAGTAAAATCAGCCCTGCAGCAATTAAGCCGAAACTTAACGCCAATACCTTTGAAGGCTGTACTTTCCCGGTTACCGTCGGACGGTTTTTCGTTCTTTCCATTAAATGATCGATATCACGGTCATAATAATTATTGAAACTGCAAGAACCCGCCATTATGAGCGCCGAACCTGCAAGTGTATAAAACACTACATCTAGATTGCTTAAGAAGCTAAGCCCCGAAAAATGAAGAGCTAACCACACGCCGGTAAAAGCAGTAATTATATTCGAATTGACGATCCCCACTTTTATAAGTGCGAGAAAATCCTTCCAAGCTGTTGTTTCAGGTATATCCGATTGAAGGGCGGCTTTACTGTCCTCCATGACAGCTTCTGACAAACCCCTTGTTTCTGACATTTGTTTTCCTCCTTTAAATCATTCAGCACAGACGCAAATGCAAAAAAATACTTACATATGCTATAGAACATTATTTCATACTTTTTGATATTTGTAACCAAGGAAGCGTAAACAAAAAGTAAATTATTTACCAATGACTGTCGTCAATGGAATCCATCGAGAGCTATCATTCTTAATATCATGCTTAATAACAGTAAAATTTAGTAAAATCATTTCTTCAATATATTAAAACACATTTTTGGAAGCTTTTGTGAAAATTTTTCGGATATTTTTTGACCAATTTGTGTCTCAATAATTTACTGCTCTTGTAAGATGTTCATCAAGAACATGAATAGTATGCTATTATCATCATCCCCTAGGCTCTATCCCTATTTTGCTCCTACTTGAAGGTTTACACTCCCTTTATTTCTATCAAAGTCTTTTGTAACTTTCAACTATTTCAGGCATTTTAATTAATAGTTATAATATTAACTGAACTTGTAAAATCATTCTATTTTGTGTAATATCGAGGAAGTTCGACAAATATTATGAAAAATCTTATGCTATTATTAATTTTATGGAACAATCCTAATTTGCTACAGAGAAAAAGGTGGGACTACTAGTGAAATCGTCTCTTAAATGGTTTGCTGTTTTAACAACGATTGTAATGCTTTTCATCTTACTTGGCGGAGCTTTAGTCACGAAGACGGATTCCGGCATGGGATGCGGCAGGTCCTGGCCATTGTGCAATGGCCAATTGATCCCGGACAAAATCACGATTGAATTGGTCATTGAACTTTCCCATCGTCTCGTTTCAGGTGCTGGAGGATTCTTGGTTTTAATTTTATCGTATATGTCTTGGAAAAAAATCGGCCATATCCGTGAAGCACGTTTCTTATCCGTCCTTTCTTTTGGTTTTCTGTTACTACAAGGGTTAATCGGGGCCGCTGCCGTCATTTGGTCACAATCCGATTTTGTCCTTGCCCTTCATTTTGGCATATCGCTCATTTCCTTTGCTGCCGTCTTTTTACTTACATTGTTGATTTTTGAAGTAGACAAGAAGTTCGAAGCCGAAAAACTTATAGTTGACAAACGAATGAAATTCCATATCATTGGCGTATTGATTTTTTGTCTCGTAGTCGTATATACAGGTGCTCTTGTAAGGCATACAGAATCAAGTCTTATCTGTAAGGATTGGCCTTTATGTGTAAATGACAGCCTTGCACTCCCCTCTAACCTTTATGAATGGATTCAGATGGGACACCGTGCAATCGCAGGCGCCATTTTCATTTGGGTATCATATGTGGCTTATATCGCAAAAAAACATTACAAAAATCAAAAAGTGTTATATGGCGGTTGGATGGCTGCATTCATTCTCGTATTTTTACAGGTTACCGCTGGAGCCTTCATCATTTTCTCAAGGCAAAACTTATATATCGCATTGACACACGCATTATTCATTGCCTGCTTTTTTGGTGTAATGAGCTATTTGATGCTATTGACATCAAGAAGCAAAAAAAATGCACTGGCCAAGCAAAAAAGAAACTCCACGCACACAGTCAAAGGACAGGATGAAAAGGATATAACACCAACAGTACCCGCCCGTTAATTTCTGATTGTTCAATCAATAATATAATAGGACAAAACAAAAACCACCATTCCCCAGGGAATGGTGGTTTTTGTTTTGTCTTAAGATGACCGTGGATTGCCTTGAAAGAGGGTGTAGGGCAGCTTGAAACCTCAAGCATACCCCATATACCCTAAATCATTCAGAAGGTCACAGTCAGCGATATTACTTAGTTATTTCTATCAATAAGTCTCCAGTACTGATCGCTTCTCCATCTTTTACATAAATATCTTTGATGGTCCCGGAGAATGGTGCTTGCACGGTGGTTTCCATTTTCATCGCTTCCGTAATGATCAGGTGATCACCCTGCTTGACCTGATCTCCTTTCTCGACCACTACACGAATTACCGTACCTGGCATTGTCGCACCGATTTGTTCTTTATTTTTTGAATCAGCTTTTACTTTTGATACAACGGAAGATTTAATGTTTTCATCCTTGATGATCACTTCACGTGATTGACCATTCAACTCAAAATACACAACCCGTGTTCCATCAGCCAATGGCTGGCCGATTGAAACCAATTTTACGATAAGCGTTTTACCCTTTTCGATTTCAACTTCGATTTCTTCCCCTAGCCTCATACCATATAAGAAAGTTGCGGTATCGAGGTTGGAAACATCTCCAAACAACTCAATCGTTTTATTGTAGTCCAGGAATACTTTTGGATATAAGGCATATGCAAGCACATCGAAATCAGTGACTGCCCGTCCCAATTCCTTGAATAATTCTTCTTTAAGTGCTGCAAAGTCCACTTCTTCCAATAACTCACCCGGTCTTACCGTTATAGGTTTCTTCCCTTTCAGGATAACTTCCTGAAGCTCTTTAGGGAATCCCCCAACTGGCTGACCTAGATAGCCTTCGAATAACTCTATGACTGAATCAGGGAAATCGATGGATTTACCTTTTGTCAGAACATCCTCTTCAGACAGGTTATTTTGTACCATGAATAAAGCCATGTCCCCAACAACTTTGGATGAAGGAGTCACTTTAACGATATCGCCGAACATTACATTGACGCGCTGATACATCTCTTTCACTTCATGCCAGCGGTCTCCCAGCCCAACTGCTTTGGCTTGCTGCTGCAGATTACTATATTGGCCGCCCGGCATTTCGTGTTTGTAAACCTCGGTATGAGGTGCATTCATTCCGCTTTCGAAGTCATGATAGAATTTCCTGACCTCACCCCAGTATTCTCCTAAACGCTCTAGTGAATCGACTTCCAACTTAGGCTGTCTGCTTGAACCCTCCAATGCATAATGAAGTGTTTGTACACTTGGCTGCGAAGTCAGTCCAGCTAAAGAACCAATCGCCGTATCAACGATATCCACACCGGCTTCAATCGCTTTAGAATACATGTAAATTCCATTTCCGCTTGTATCATGAGTATGCAGATGTATCGGAAGGGATGTCGATTCTTTCAGTTCCGAGACAAGGCGGTAAGCAGCATCAGGCTTCAAGAGGCCGGCCATATCCTTGATCGCTAAAATATGGGCACCGGCTTGTTCCAATTCCACCGCCATATTTTTATAATAGTCGATATTATACTTGCTGCGTGTTGGATCATTCAAGTCCCCTGTATAACAAATGGCAGCTTCTGCAATTTTGCCGGATTGACGGACTGCATCAATAGCCAATTCCATCCCTTTAACCCAGTTTAAACTATCGAAGATACGGAAAACATCAACGCCTGCATCCGCTGATTTCTCGACGAATTCACGAATGACATTATCAGGATAATTTTTATAACCAACTGCATTTGAAGCCCTTAAAAGCATTTGTAATAGGACATTCGGTGCTTTTTTCCTGAAACTTAACAGCCTGTCCCACGGATCTTCTTTCAAGAAACGATATGCGACATCGAAAGTTGCCCCGCCCCACATTTCCATTGAAAATAAACCAGGAAGCAGTTTTGCTGTAGGTTCTGCGATATCAAGGATATCTTTCGACCTAATTCTCGTCGCCAGCAAAGATTGATGTGCATCACGGAAAGTCGTATCGGTGATCAATACCTCTTTCTGTTCTTTTATCCAATTGACCAGTCCCTCTGCTCCTTGCTCTTCAAGTATATTTTTTGTACCCGAGATAAGCGGCAGGCCACCAACATTCGGAATTGGTGCTGGATCAAAAACAGGTTTTTTCTTTTTCTCGACTCCCGGGAATCCATTCACGGTCACATTTCCGATATATGAAAGCATTTTTGTCCCACGGTCTTTTCTAATTGGGAAGCTAAATAATTCCGGTGTTGAATCAATGAATGATGTATCATATTCCCCATTAATGAATTTTTCATGTTTTACAACATTTTCAAGGAAGGGGATATTTGTTTTAATACCACGAATCCTGAATTCCTTAAGGTTACGAACCATTTTGGAAGCTGCCTGCTCAAATGAAAGCGCATGAGTAGAAAGTTTAACGAGAAGGGAATCATAATATGGTGTGATGACCGCACCTTGGAACCCATTCCCTGCGTCCAGACGGACACCGAATCCCCCACCGGAACGGTACACCATCATTTTCCCGGTATCAGGCATGAAATTATTCAATGGATCCTCGGTCGTCACCCTTGATTGAATCGCATATCCATGAGTTTTAATACCTGCTTGTTCGGGAATCCCGATCTTCTTGCCATGGAGCTCATGCCCTTCAGCCACCATGATTTGAGATTGAACGATATCAATGCCCGTAATCATTTCAGTGATCGTATGCTCAACCTGCACCCGTGGATTGACTTCAATAAAGTAAAATTCGCCATTTGCGACAAGGAACTCGACCGTACCAGCGTTTACATAATCAATATTTTTAGCCAACTTGACTGCTGCTTCACAAATCCTTTCCCTTAAATCTTCGGAAAGGGAAACGGAAGGTGCCACTTCCACAACTTTTTGATGCCGTCTCTGAACGGAACAGTCACGCTCATATAAATGGACGATATTCCCATGAGTATCAGCCAAAATCTGAACTTCGATATGCTTCGGATTTTGTATGAATCTCTCTACATAGACTTCATCATTACCAAAAGCTGCTTTAGCTTCTGATTTTGCGCGATCATAAGCCTCTTCAACTTCTTCGATTTTTCCGACAATTCGCATTCCGCGTCCGCCGCCGCCTAATGAGGCTTTTATAATAATTGGAAAACCGTATTGTTCACCAAATTCCTTGACTTCTTCAACACTGGTCACCGGTCCATCGCTACCAGGGATAACCGGAATATCCGCCAGTTCAGCTTGTGTTCTAGCTTTTACTTTGTCACCAAACATATCTAGGTGTCTTGATTCTGGTCCGATGAAGATTATGCCCTCTTCCTCACAGCGTTTCGCAAATTCAATATTTTCTGAAAGGAAACCATAACCGGGATGAATCGCATCGACGCCACTCATTTTGGCAATCGCGATTATGCCTTCAATATCCAGGTATGCATCAATCGGCTTTTTGCCTTCCCCGACCAAATATGCCTCATCCGCTTTATATCTGTGATAAGAACCATAATCTTCCTTTGAATAGATTGCAACTGTGTGAATGTCTAATTCCGTACAAGCCCGAAAAATCCTTATCGCTATTTCCCCGCGATTTGCCGCAAGTACTTTTTCTATACGTTTCCCCATTGCTACCACCCTAATCAATATGTATTTTTATTGAATATATAGAAAAAAAGCGTGAAAGATTTCCACCACTTTTTATTCATGAATTGATTTCCCAAATAAGGAGTCCAATCTGTTTAAGCTCATTTTATCGCTGATGTAATTATTTCGATATATTTTATATTTTCGTTTTTCACATCCGATAAAGACTAAAAAGAGCCCTATACCATTAACTAATTAAAATTTAGCTATAATAATATATTATCAATTTGATTTAACATTCAATTAATATAACAATAATACTAAAATTAACTGAATACAATAAAAAAATAAAAAATTACATATATTCGTATAAAAAAACAGGGAATTAGATCTGACTCCCGTACTAGCGATCCATTATTGATCAAAGCCATATGACCGGAAAATCCCACTTGTTTAATGCATGATTGGGAATTTTTAAAAATGGAAGATGACTATTGAACTTAGATCAAAAATTCAAAAGAATGAGAAAACTCAAATTGAGCTTCCGTGAATTAATTAGTATGTCACTATTAAAAATAGTATAACATTATTCATTAATTGTGTATATAAATAAAAAACTCAAACAATCATCGAGATTTGTTTGAGTTAGTATGTTTTATCTATTATTTTTTTAACGATGCTTCATGCAAAACTGACAATTCCTGTTCAAGGGTTTCCAAAAGGGATTTACCCTCGGTCTCCTCTACCAAACCTAAGCGTACGGCAAAATCGATTTCTCGTGATAGGCCGAACATTTGCGTATCAAGTACCTCTTCATATAAAGGACATTGAGGCATAGTGAGATTTTCCATTTGAACTTTTATCAGTTTTAGAATCTTGTCAGCATCTGCTTTTAATAAAGCATAAGCTTTTTCTCGATGATTGACAAGCATATCAGATGCCATGTTAAATCCCCCCGCTCAGAGCGATTAAATCTTATCTCTAAATTCTACCTTTAGTTTTGTGAAAAAGCAAGGACATTGACAAACAATTTGCCATTGAGATATCACGATCCCCTCTCAAATGAATATACCCAGCCATGGAATTTGTTCACCATCTTGAAGATGTGACATTTCAATTATAATTGATTATAATCATTAAAGAGCAACAGAAAGGAATGAGATATTTGGAACCCATCGTATTTATAAATGGAAAAGTGAAATATCCAATTACGCTAGATCCTGGAGTATGGATTTTTGATGACCGTAAAGTTGAAATCGAAACATATTTCCACGCTGAAAGAGTCCAAGTCAATGAATTAGAAGAATATACGATTGCCGCCTCCAAGCATTGGCAAAAAGAAATACAGGAAGGCGCAATAATGCCACCCACAATAAAAACGGAACGAAAGTTCGAGAAGCAAAGATTGCTGGAAGGGACTTTCGGCATCCCTTTTGAACCTTTTTTAAAAAACGCCGAACCTGAAAATGGGGTGACCGAAGTCATCGTTACAACCGATGATGAGGAGCTTACATTCCCGTTGGAAACGGCACTTGAATTTTTCCTGGGCTTTTCCAAGGATGGAAAGCCGCTTAAAATATCCGAGGGCGGCCCTCTGGAAATTTATTTCGGAGACGCTTCCAACATCAATGAACCGATAAAAAATGTACGGTCTTTCACCGTTAAATAAGACTTCGTTCATTCTTGCCAAAAACTTTGGCAATCGGCAAGGGAAATCCCTTGCCGATTGCATTATAAAAGTGTAGCTGCCAGTTGTGCCAATCCCGATCTTTCCCCTTTTATCAATTTAACATGGCCGGCAATACGCTCGGTCTTGAATTTTTCCACAACATAGGTCAAACCATTATTATATTCATCTAAATAAGGATGATCTATTTGCTCCGGGTCCCCCATTAAGACAATTTTGCTCCGTTCGCCTACCCTCGTCAAGATTGTCTTGACCTCATGTTTCGTTAAGTTCTGCGCTTCATCGATGATGATGAACTGATCCGGTATGCTCCTTCCCCTGATATAGGTGAGGGCTTCAACTTCGATCGAACTCATTCCTGCTAAAATCGCATCCAATTCCCCAGGTTTTTTCGTATTGAACAGAAATTGGAGATTATCAAAAATAGGCTGCATCCATGGTCTTAATTTTTCTTCTTTTTCCCCTGGCAGATAACCAATATCCTTACCGACCGGAACAATGGGCCTGGCAACCAAAAGTTTCTTATATTGTGACAAATCTTCAGTTTGCATCAACCCTGTTGCCAATGCCAATAAAGTCTTGCCTGTCCCCGCCTTACCAATGAGCGTCACAAGCTGGATATCCGAACGAAGCAACAAATCAAGGGCCATGGTCTGCTGGACATTTCTCGGTTTAATTCCCCAAATATGCTCCCCTTCATACATCAATTTCTTAACGGTCCTGCAGTTCTCATCCACTATCCCAATCGCCGAAGCTGAACTCCCCAGCGTGTCCTTCATCAACAGGAATTGATTTGGATAATATGCATCTTTTGTCAGTTCTTCCAGTGAAAGAAAACTTTTTTCATAAAACTTATTCAGGTTATCAATCGATACATACACTTCTTTGTGCCCAGCGTATATATGATCCAGTTCTACAACGCGATCATTTAAAAAGTCCTCTGCCTCTAGACCGATGGCGTCAGCTTTAACCCTGACGAGAGTATCTTTGCTAACCAGAATGACCGTTTTTCCATCTTCCTTCGTCTCTTCTTCCAAAGATAAATTTTTCGCGACTGCCAATATCCTGTTATCATTCGTTTTCTCAACAAAAATTTCCTGAAGTTTGTGAAATGAACGGTGGTTGAGTTCAATCCTTATGCTGCCACCATTATGAAGCGGAATGCTCTGATGCAGCTTTCCTTTTTCACGAAAGCTATCGATCAATTTCGATACTTGCCTGGCATTCCTTCCGATTTCATCCATATATCTTTTTTTTGAATCCAATTCTTCTAATACGACTGCTGGAATGACAACTTCATTATCTTCGAATGAATAAATCGAATACGGATCCTGCAACAGGACGTTCGTATCTAAAACATATATTTTTTTCCCCAATATGACGCCTCCTGCCTGCTCTATAGGATATGTCTTACCATTTACTACACTCAGCAGTTATGTAGCGGACGAGACTGTTGATAAAATATATGTTCCTTTGCATAAAGATAGAAGAACATTTACAGACTATAAAGAAAACTTCCAGCAAAGAATGCAATCCCCACCATTGATTTCTCCATGTTTGGCTGCATTTTATACTCAGATGCATCAGACTAGGTAGCGATGGACAGGCTGGAACCAAAGGAAAACATTAAGGAGGTTTTACATTGCAAAAAATTATATTGTCGCTCGCTGCTGTTCTGTTGATGTCAGGTTGCACAATGGATAATAAAAATGAAGTGTCTGAAAATAATGCGCAAAACAATATAACGAAAGTCAATAATACGACCATTAAGGAAGCAGACAGGAATACAGGTCAGCAAACAGCGGAGAGACTCACCGGTTTGGCTAAGTCCATTCCAGAGGTGAACGATGCCACCGCAGTCGTACTTGGCAAATACGCCATCGTCGGAATAGATATCGACCAAGATATTGAGCGATCACAGGTTGGAACGATAAAGTACTCAGTCGGAGAAACTTTAAAACATGATCCTGACGGTGCAAATGCCATCATCGTCGCTGACCCGGATTTAAATGAGCGGATCAGGGAGGTGGCCAAAGATATTAAAGACGGCAAACCGGTAACCGGGATACTAAATGAACTCGCTGACATCACAAGTCGAGTCATCCCGGAGGTTCCTGGTGATATTTTAACCCCAACGCCATCTAAGAACATCGAAAAGGAAAAAAATAAACTTGATGATGATACGGAAAGAAAAGAACTCGATAAAGAGCAAAATGATCAATCCAATCACTTTAAAGAATGAATTTACCCGACCCGAAGTGAATCTTCGGGTCTTTTTCATACCCAACAATCAACTTCAACTGTTAGTTTCACTTTATCCTCGTTTTACCATAAAAATATTGGTATACTTAAAAGCATATTCAAATTGAAGTGAGGTTCAACTAATATGAAGGTTAAATGTGTAATATGCGATCAAATTGAATCTATTCCCGACGATAGCCCGGAAGCAAAGAAACTTCGCAACCGTCCTATACATACCTATATGTGCAATACATGCAACCAACGCATTGAAGAGCGTACAAACGAACGGATTGCCACCGGTAACTTCCGTCTTTACCGGACGATCAAAAATGAAGATGAATGGTAGAACTTTCCACAAAGTTACCCTGATTGGCCTGTTCAATGGACTTCTGCTTGGATGGATAATGAAGTGGGTCGAAATGCTATCCGGTAAACAAGTGTATAAGCTTTTATTGAATGTGGATTTCCTCCCCCTAATTGGAGCCGTTTCCTGGAGTGAGGAATCATTATTCCTTTTCCATCTCCTTTTCTCACTGGCAATTACGTATAGTTACGTTTATATACTACATCCTTTGAAAGCTTTCAGGAAATGGAACAAATACGCACTTGCTTTTATCACGATCATTCCCGCCATCATGCTTTACTTCCCACTATCAACGCTGTCAAAAACAGAAGTTGTCCTTCCTTCTGATTTGACAGCTTTCTTTTTGTGGACAATCTTACATCTTTTTTACGGACTTTCCCTCCCTAAAGCAATATAAAAAAGAACCGTGCGTAAATCGCACGGTTCTTTTTATCATTACTCGATATTTTTATACTTTTCTGGCTCTAACTGAATTTGGTCCAACATGATATCAATCAATTCAATCGGATAACGCTGCTTCTTCATTTCGTCTCCCAAAAGGTACTCGACGTAATAAAAAGGTTCTGTTTTTGTAACCGAATCGATTATCACCTGATGATCGTCTTTCAGCATCTGCATGAAAAACATTTCTGTATCGCGTGCAGCTGAATCATCAGGCCTTGCATCACAGACAACTTTGATCGTCAACCAATTGTATAAAGCATCCTGTAATGATTTCATCATCTTAAGCCTGTTCTTCTTTTCTCGAATTATGAAGACGGATCCTATAGATCCCCAGAACAAGCGAAGCGATGACTAATGCCTCCCCCATAGGGAGAAACACCGCAAAGAAAGAAAGAAGGGTACATCCAAGTGCCATTACCACATAAATGACCACATTTTTTAGCAATGGTAACTTTTTGGCAAAACCTAACTGATAGACAAGGATGCATAATCCAAAGACCGTCAAATATAAATACCACATTCCTGCTTCAGGGTTTTCATCCACTCTGTACAATGCTGCAAAAAATGATAATCGCTCTTGGATATCCAATCTTTTCTCCTCCTCTTGCTATTTATTTTTCTTCAACAGCAACTTTTTTTCTTTTAGCTGCTCTTTCACGCTCGTTTTTATCTAGAATTTTTTTACGAAGGCGGATTGAATCCGGAGTTACTTCACAGTACTCGTCATCGTTCAAATATTCCAGAGCTTCTTCAAGGGACATGATTCTTGGTTTTTTCATGGAAGAAGTTTGGTCTTTATTTGCTGAACGCATATTTGTCATTTGTTTCGCTTTAACGATATTAACAGTCAAATCGCTATCACGGTTATGTTCCCCGACGATCATGCCTTCATAAATATCCGTACCTGGCTCAACGAAAATAACACCGCGGTCTTCTACTTGCATAATACCGTATTGTGTAGTTTTTCCTGATTCCATGGATACAAGTACACCTTGGCGTCTTCCGCCGACTTGACCTTGTGCCATTGGTTGATAGCTGTCAAATGAATGGTTCATGATACCATATCCGCGTGTAATCGTTAAGAACTCAGTTGAATAACCAATAAGTCCGCGAGCTGGGATCGTGAACAGTAAACGAACTTGACCGCTTCCGCTGTTGATCATATCCAATAATTCACCTTTACGGGCTCCCATTGATTCCATGATCGAACCAGTGTGCTCCTCAGGTACGTCGATTTGTACACGTTCAACCGGCTCACAACGGACGCCATCAATCAAACGAACGATAACTTCCGGTTTAGAAACTTGCAATTCATAACCTTCACGTCTCATGTTTTCGATCAGGATGGAAAGGTGAAGCTCCCCACGACCTGAAACAATCCAGACATCCGGAGAATCAGTATTTTCGACTCTTAAGCTGACATCAGTCTGCAATTGGTTTCTCAAACGCTCTTCAATTTTACGAGCTGTAACGAATTTACCTTCACGGCCTGCGAATGGGCTGTTATTTACAAGGAAAGTCATTTGTAATGTTGGCTCGTCAATACGCAGGATAGGTAGAGCTTCAGGATGCTCGGTCGGACAAACCGTTTCCCCTACGTTAATATCCTCCATACCAGAAACGGCAATTAAATCACCGGCAACGGCTTCTTGGATTTCAACTTTCTTCAAGCCAATATAACCAAAGATTTTCGTTACACGGAATTGTTTAACCTTCCCATCAAGTTTCATTAATGAAACTTGTTGACCTACATGCATTTTACCGCGGAATACACGGCCAACGCCAATTCGTCCTACATAATCATTATAGTCAAGTAAAGCCACTTGGAATTGAAGCGGTTCATCTGAGTTATCAATTGGTGCAGGGATCGTTTCGACGATTGTTTCGAAAAGTGGGGTCATGTCTTCTTCTTGTTTAGCAGGATCTGAATCCAAGCTAGCAGTACCAGCGATACCTGAAGTGAAGACAACTGGGAAGTCTAATTGTTCTTCTTCAGCTCCTAGTTCGATGAATAAGTCAATTACTTCATCGACCACTTCATTTGGACGTGCAGAATCTTTATCGATTTTGTTCACGACAACGATTGGCGTGATCTTTTGTTCCAATGCTTTTTTCAACACGAAGCGAGTTTGCGGCATACAGCCTTCATATGCATCAACAACAAGTAGAACGCCATCAACCATTTTCATGATCCGTTCCACTTCACCACCAAAGTCGGCATGACCAGGTGTATCCAAAATATTGATTCTTGTATCTTGGTATTGAACTGCTGTATTTTTCGCAAGAATCGTAATTCCGCGTTCTTTTTCAATCGCATTAGAATCCATCGCACGTTCTTCCACATGTTCATTTTCACGGAAAGTACCAGATTGCTTTAGCAACTGATCCACTAACGTCGTTTTACCATGGTCAACGTGAGCAATGATGGCTATATTACGAATATTTTCTCTTAATTTCAAAAAATTCACTCCTAAAAAAGTTTGTGTAAAACGTATCACTAGTATTAACTTACATATTATATCACAAACATACTAGAAACAAATACAGAAATTATGTACAATAGATATATTAGGGGTGATATTAATGAACATTAAATGGAATTTCTTAATATTAGCGGTATTGGCAACATCCAGCATTGGCTCCATTGGCATCTTCATTGCTGAAAAAAGCTTGATTGGAATATTAGCTGCAATCGTTATTCTTTGCGGAATCATGGGGTTCGGTTTCACCCAGAAGAAGAAATTACGTGAAGCCGGGAAGTTATAATATAAAAAACTCGCTGACAGACAGCGAGTTTTTTTTGTTAATTATTTCTATCCGAGACATTTATCATGGCCGCAATCAGTCCTTGATACTAACGGCTGGAGTTTCCTGATAAGTATTTGTCAAATACTTCTTTGTGTAGCCCTGGTTTTGATACGAAAAGTGAGTCGCCTTTTAAAAAATCCAATTTGTCACCTTTAATATTACTAACTTCCCCGCCCACTTCCTCGACCAGTAAAACTCCCCCGGCAAAGTCCCAAGGCATGAGTCTCATGGTTATGTATGCATCAATCCTTCCAGCGGCCACGAATGCCAGCTCCAACGCTGCCGAGCCATAAGAACGTGTTCCTCTTGCATCCCGGACCAGCGGTGCCAAAAGACTCGGGTCGATCCTCCGGTTTTCCGTTACCCAGCTTGCATTAATGGAAATGATCGCTTTGCTTACCGATGCCTCTTCAAGAGATGGGAGCCTTTGATCATTCAGAAATGCTCCTTGTCCCTTAATCGCATGATATAATTCATCACTAAAGACATCATAAACCATGCCAATCTTTCCGATGCCATCCACATAAACCCCAAGGGAAATCGCAAAATTCCTCTGTTGATGAATGAAATTCAAAGTTCCATCAATTGGATCGATGATCCACACCGTACCTTTTAGGTCTTTAATATCATTGCCCATTCCCTCTTCACCAAAAATGCGGTGTTCTGGAAAAACTTCGCCAATTTTTTCGCAAAAAAACTTTTCTATCCCCTTATCCATATTAGTTACCAAATCATTCGGATTCGTTTTCATTTCAATATTCAACTTGGTTTTGAAGGACGCCCTTAGCCTAGTACCGGCTTCTTTCATCCATAACTTCGCATATGTATCCATTTCCTTGACCGATGCCATTATAATATCCCCGTCCTTTATGATCAGAAACTACATTAAAATGATCCTCTTTTAAAGATTAAAGCAAAAATAGCTTGCCTTCAAGCTTTTAACATCTTAAATTTTCCATTTTTTTAACCGATGAGGAAAGAAGGTTCTTTGACTGCCCATCCATTAATCGTAATCATGTTTTAGCCAGCAAGAATATTCTCCCTTATTTGACGTTCCCCTTCCTTTATTAAAGGGACTCGATACAAAATGATATTCCACCTTATATATATTGGACATTTAATGAAAAACGGACACATTATTTTTTAATAAAATAAAGTGTCCGTTCATCTATAATAAAATTCCTTGTATTGAAATTGATTCATTTCCTTAATTCATTCTCCTTCAAGGTCTCTGCAGCCAATCATTTACAAGGCTTTCAGTTTCAACAATTCCAAGCGGATGCGTTCTAGTCTTTGCTTGCATTGTGACCTCTTTTGGTCATTCTCTTCACCGATTGCTTCAAAAAGGGTTGCTAATTCATAGTCCATTTCCATTCTTAACACTGCAGCTCTATGTCTTTCAACTTCTTTAGCTTTTAATGCTTGGTTCATGACTTGTTTCATAATTAACATTCTCCCTTCGTTAATTAACGTAATTTTCTGAATTTATATTATCATATGACTTCCTACCTCAAATAGCAACTAATTTGTGCTTAAACCTATAAGGAATTTTTCATTGCCAACCCGAATCGTATTTTTTAAATTTTACTTTTACTTATGCTACAATATGTGCAGATATTACGGTAGGAGAGATGAAAATGAATATAGAAAGTTTTACAGCAGATGATTTTGATGTTTTTAAAATTGATGGATTGGAACCGCGCATGGATGCTTTAAAAGAACGGATCCAGCCTAAATTACAAGCCCTGGGAGAGCACTTTTCTCAAAAACTCTCAGTTATGACCGGCGATGAAATGCACCCTCACGTTGCAAAGCATGCTAGACGGACAGTGAATCCCCCCAATGATACATGGGTTGCTTTTGCTGCCAATAGCAGAGGCTATAAAATGATGCCGCATTTTCAAATCGGGTTATGGGAAACGCATATGTTCATCTGGTATGCCGTCATTTACGAAGCCCCTAATAAAATGGAAATCGGTAAGCATCTGGAGCAGCAGGCAGACAGATTGGTGAATAGCATTCCCTCCCATTATGTTTGGTCAATGGACCATACAAAACCTGATGTCATCCCTCATGATGGTCTTGGAGTAGATGATTTGAATTCAATGTTCACTCGTTTGCAAACGGTAAAGAAAGCCGAAATCCTATGCGGTATAAAAATTTCCCGTGATGACGCTATTAAGTTAAAAGATGATAATTTCATTGAAACCATTCAAGATGCGTTTGAACATCTTTTACCCTTATATCAATTAAATTAAACACATTGATTCCTATTCGGATCCAACAAAAACTGGATAATATAAAAGGAGAGCCAAAAGCTCTCCTCAGACTGTAGGCAAACTCGATAATCAATGGGTTTGTCTTCAGTTTTTTTAGGTTTTTAAAAATTTGACCGTTGCCTCCAGGCACTCGCTTTCCACCGGCGATCCGGCGCTTTTACACCTGCGGGGTCCCCCCTGGACACGCTTTTCCGCAAGAGTCTCGGACACCCGCCCCAATCAACTATGTTTTAAGATAGAACTCCTTTTTGCCTATAAACTAAGGGAAGCATGGGAGTCTCTCCATCCCTATTTTTGCACTAAGCCTTTGCTTGCTTGAATCAAGTCTCTAATTCGGTCTTCCTTGCCTGTCTCGAAGCATTCGATGATCTTGCTGCCGACAATGACTCCATCGCAGTATTGTATGGCATCACGGACATGTTCTGGAGTCGATATGCCGAACCCGGCAAGAACGGGAACCGGACTTATCTCTTTTACCTTCTTTAAATAGCCTCCAAGTTCTTCTCCGAAGGCGTCACGGGCACCTGTGATGCCTTTGACTGTAACTGCGTAGATGAAGCCCTCCGCCCCTGCGGTAATCTCAGTGATGCGCTCTTGCGGAGACGTGAGTGTCACAAGTCGGATAAGAACGATCCCTGCAGTTTTGATTGATGAAAAGATGGCTTCTTCTTCAATCGGTAAATCGGGGATGATGCACCCGGAAATTCCTGCTTGAAGGCAGTCAGTCGTAAACTCTTTAAGTCCATATGCCAGGATTGAATTCGTATATCCCATTAAAATAATGGGGATGTTCACATCATTTTTGATTTCCATTACTTTTTTCAGAACATCTTTTAAAGTTGTTCCATTTTTCAAAGAACGGATTCCAGCTTGTTGGATAACGGGTCCATCAGCGACAGGGTCAGAGAAAGGTATACCTAGTTCAACGGCAGTCGCCCCGCTGTTTTCAAGGAAAAGAAGCTGACTCTTTAACCGATCAAGACCTCCATCACCTGCCATGATATATGGTATGAATGCTTTTTCCTGCTTTGTTTGACATTCTTCAAGCGCATTTGTTAATTTATTCATGTTCACTACCCCCCATCAATGATTGGACCGTTTCAACATCTTTATCACCACGGCCGGACAGGCAAATCACCAGTCCTGTTCCTTTCTCCATTTCTTTAGCAAGCTTTAAACCATAGGAAATGGCATGTGAACTTTCTAAAGCAGGGATGATCCCCTCCTCCCTTGAAAGCATCGCTAGGGCTTCCAAGGCTTCATCATCGGTTACTGAAGTATATTCCACCCGATTCGTATCTTTTAAGTAACTATGTTCAGGCCCTACCCCTGGATAATCCAGCCCTGCCGAAATAGAATGTGCCTCCTGGATCTGACCGTCCTCGTTCTGCAAAACATACATGAATGCCCCGTGGAGCACCCCAGGTTTCCCTTTCGTCAAACTTGAAGCATGTAACGGTGTATTAAGTCCATGCCCTGCCGCTTCCACTCCGTATAACTTTACCGTTTCGTCCTCAATGAAGGGATAAAACATCCCCATTGCATTACTTCCTCCGCCTATGCATGCAACTATTGCATCCGGCAGGGAATGAACCGCCTCAGAATATTGACGTTTTGTTTCATTCCCTATCACGCTTTGAAAATCACGGACAATAACGGGGAATGGGTGCGGACCAAGCACTGATCCCATTATATAATGGGTGTCATCCACATTAGCCACCCAATATCGTAACGCTTCATTTACTGCATCCTTCAGTGTCCCGCTTCCTTGTGATACAGATATGACTTTGGCTCCCAAAAGCTCCATCCTGAATACATTCAATTTCTGTCTCCTGATATCTTCTTCTCCCATAAAGATAATGCATTCCAACTTCAGCAAAGCACACACAGTCGCCGTTGCAACCCCGTGCTGTCCTGCACCCGTTTCGGCAATCACTTTTTTCTTGCCCATTTTCTGAGTCAGCAAAGCCTGGCCGATCGTATTATTTATTTTGTGGGCTCCAGTATGATTCAAGTCTTCACGCTTCAGATAAATGTCTGCACCGCCAGCCAGTCTCGTTAAGTTCTCCGCAAAATAAAGAGGGGTTTCCCGACCGATATATTGTTTCAGGTAATAACTTAGCTGCCTTTGGAATTCTGGATCATTTTTAGATTGTTCATATACTTCTTCAAGCTCCGTAATCGCCGCCATTAAAGTTTCTGGAACGAAGCGGCCTCCATATGCTCCAAAATGTCCAGTTTTATCAGGCTGTGTATAAGTATTCATCTATTCATTCCTCTTTTCCGGCTGTATTTTTTGCCTCATTGATAAATGCTTTCATTTTTACAGCATCTTTTAATCCGTTTGTTTCAACACCACTTGCTACGTCAACTGCGAATGGTAAAACGGCATTAATCGCTTTTCCGACATTTTCCGGAGTCAGCCCACCGGCTAGAATTACCTTCTCCAGTGGCAGATCAGCTTTTCGAATCATATCCCAATCCAAAGTCAATCCCTTGCCGGATGCGCTCTTAGGAAGATCGACCAATAGATAATCCGCTGGGTATTCATGCAGGTTTTCAAGGTCTTTCTCTGAATGGATGGCAAAGGCCTTGATCACCGGCAGGGGCATTCTGCGGGCAAAGCTGGCAGACTCGTTACCATGAAGCTGAATATAATCCAATCCCGCAATTTCAGCAATTTTTATCACTTCTTGTTCAGTTTGATTGGCAAACACTCCGACCTTTTTAACATGACCAGCTAGATTCGCTCCGAAATCTCCTACTATCTCCGGCTCAACCTTCCTGCTGCTCTCGGCAAAAATGAAACCAATGAAGTCTGCTCCGGAACTAACAGCAGTCTGAGCAGCTGCCAAAGTCTTTATCCCACAGATTTTCACTAACATATTAATCTCCTTATATACTCATTTGCAGTTCGGCCATCTTGTGCGGAAGATTTGATGCAGTCATGAGTGTCTCCCCGACCAAAACCGCTTTTGCACCAGCATCCTTCACACGCATTACGTCTTCTTTTGTTTTGATCCCACTTTCACTGATAATGATATGTCGTTTGGGATCAAGTAACTTCGCCAGTCGTTCCGTTACAGCCAAATCCACTTTGAAGGTCTTTAAATTCCGATTGTTAATCCCTATGAGCTCTGCATTCAGCTCTAGAGCACGTTCCAGTTCGGCTTCATCATGGATTTCCGTCAACACTTCAAGTCCTTTCTTTTTTGCATATTGATATAATTCATGAAGGCGTTCTTTAGAAAGTGCTGCCACAATCAATAGAATGATAGTCGCACCTGCTTGATGGGCCCGATCGATTTGGATTTCATCGATGATGAAATCTTTGCACAACCTGGGAATTCGTATGGCCTCGCTTACGTTTCTCAAATCTGCAATTGATCCTTTAAAGAAAACCTCATCCGTCAATACGGATATCGCTGCAGCTCCGCCACTTTCATATGAAAGGGCCTGCTCGATCGGATTTACATTGATTTTAATGTCCCCTTTTGAAGGGGAAGCCCGTTTTATTTCCGCGATGACCGCCATCGATTTAGCCGTTTTCAAATTTTCCACCAAAGATGGTCTGACTATGTTGATCATGACCGAATCATCTAAGCCCCTTTCTTTTAATTTTGCGACTTCCACCTTTTTCTGTTCGATGATTTTCGTTAAGATATTTTCCATTACATGACCACCTTATTTCTATTGCCATAAGCAATCAGATTTTCTAACTTTGCAAGAGCCGATCCGCTATCAATGCTTTCTTTGGCCATGGAGATTCCTTTTTTGATCGTCGCTGCCGTACCATGTGCGTATAATCCCAATCCGGCATTCAATAAAACGGTATCACGATATGCACCTTTTTCCCCTTTGAGAAGCCTAAGCATGATATCGGCATTTTGTTTGGCGTCACCGCCACGGATGGCATCATTTCCGTAAACAGGCAGATCCACTTCTTCAGGATGAAGCGTAAATGGTATAATATCTCCTTGCTCCAAAAGGACGAGTGAGTTTTCACCCTGCAGGCTCGCTTCATCCATGAACCCGGCACCATTTATCACGACTGCGCGTTTCCTGCCCAATTTATGCAGGACTTCCGCAAAAAGCTCGAGCATATCGCGTCGATTGATTCCCATTAATTGCGTGTCGAGTTGGACTGGATTTGTCAGAGGACCGATAAGATTAAATATCGTCGGGATTTTCAGTTCTTTTCTCACTTTCATTATCCTTGCAATATTAGGATGAACAGATGGGGCAAATAAGAATGTGATCCCATTTTCCTCCAACAGTTCCTTTAACATGTCAGGCTCCAAGTACAAATTAACGCCTAATGCTTCCAATACATCCGCACTTCCCGTTTTGCTTGAAATGCTGCGATTTCCATGTTTGGCAACCTTGACACCGGCCCCAGCAAGCACGAAGGCCGATGCTGTGCTTATATTGAAGCTTTGTGACCCATCTCCTCCCGTTCCGCAATTATCCATTACATTAAGGGAGCTTGTTTGTACACTTCTTGCTTCTTTTCTCATGACTCTGACAAGGCTTGCTATTTCACCTGCCGTTTCCCCTTTGGCTTTTAAGGCAATGATGAATGCTGCCATCTCGCTTTCGGAGATATCTTTAGAAAATAACGATTGGGCTGCTCTGCTCATCTCTTCTTCCGTCAATGTTTGACGCTCTGCTAACTTCGCTAAATACTCCTTCACCGCTAACTCCCCCAGTCGTTTTTTGTTTTATAGAATGGATTGTTCCTTCTCTGATTGAAAGGTACCGGCAATCTCATAAAATTGATGTAATAATTCCTTGCCGATTTTCGTCCCTATTGATTCAGGGTGGAACTGTAAACCGTAGAGAGGGAATTCCTGATGTTTAAGGGCCATGATTTCCCCATCATCCAGTGCCACTGCCGTCACAGTCAGTTCTTCTGGCAAACTCCCCCTTTCAACCACAAGGGAATGGTAACGCATTACCGGGAATTGTAAGTCCTGTTTGGCAAAAACACCTGTTCCATCGTGTTCGATTACCGATGTTTTCCCATGCATGATTTGTTTCGCCCCAACAACATTCGCTCCAAAAACCGCCCCAATGGCCTGATGCCCCAAACAAATGCCTAATAGCGGAACCTTCTCATAAAAATTGCGGATGATCTCCATACTGATTCCAGCATCTTCGGGCCTGCCGGGTCCCGGGGAAATGACGATTGCCATTGGATTCAGTTCCTCAATTTCCGCAAGGGTGATTTCGTCATTCCTTTTTACTACGATTTCTTTTTCCACTTCACCTAAATATTGATAAAGGTTGTAAGTGAACGAGTCATAGTTATCAATTAATAAAATCATATAGTGTGAACCTCCATTAAAGCGCGTGCTTTATTTTGTGTTTCTTCATATTCCGTTTTTGGATCTGAATCATATACGATTCCAGCCCCTGCCTGTACATAGGCCTTGCCATCTTTGATGATCATCGTCCGAATGGCTAAAGCCATATCAAGATCCCCTCCAAAACCTATGTAGCCTATCGAGCCCGAATACATCCCGCGTTTACAATTTTCCAGTTCATTGATCAGCTCCATTGCCCTGATTTTAGGAGCACCTGAAACTGTTCCGGCAGGAAGGCAGACCGTCAGTGCATCTAAACTCGTGTACCCTTCCCTAAGCTTTCCGCTAACCTTCGAAGCAATATGCATGACATGCTGATATCTTTGAATTTCCATTTCCTCGGTAAGGTGGATTGAACCGATTTCGCAAACCCTGCCAAGATCATTTCTACCTAAATCAACAAGCATCTTATGCTCGGCAAGTTCCTTTTCATCCATCAGCAGGCTTTTTTCGAAGCCCTTATCTTCTTCATCCGTTTTCCCTCTCGGCCGTGTGCCGGCAATGGGATTAACATGAACCATTCCTGATGAAACACTGATTAAACTTTCTGGAGAAGACCCAATGATTGTATAGTCACCAAATTCTATATAAAACATATAAGGAGAGGGGTTGGCTAATCGCAAACGACGGTATGCATCGAAAGGCTCCCCATCGAAGTCCGCTTTAAACCTTTGTGATAAAACAACTTGGAACACTTCACCAGCTATGATCGCCGATTTAGCTTCAAGGACCATTTTCTCGAATTCATCCTGACTGAAATTCGAGTTGAATTCCAAATATTCCGACGATATTTCCTTTGACGGCTTGCTTGCCTGATTGATTTTGTCCTTCATTCCCAATAAACTTTTTTCACTATCTTCTTCAGCAGTCAAAAGATGGATCTTCTGCAGAACATGATCGAATATATACAGTTCTTTATAAAAAAGAAAATGAGCATCAGGCATTTGCAAAGAATCAGGTGGAACCGGACCTATATTTTCATAAAGACGAATGATATCATAGCCCATATATCCGATTGCACCACCGTTAAATGGCGGAAGATGTGTGGGAACCTCTTCTATTTCCACTAATAATTCTTTTTTTAGAAACTCGATGATATTGATGTCCTTAACGATTTGATCACCTGTTTCAGTGTCTTTCACATTTACTCGGTCAGCAAGTGATGTCACCTCCAAATAAGGTTTTGAACCTAGATATGAGTAGCGGCCGTTGTCATGATGCGAGTTCGAACTTTCCAATAAAAACTTCTGGTCACCATCTAATTTCTGAAATATGGCAATGGGTGTATGGATATCCCCTTCAATTGTATCCATTTTGAAACGGAGTATTTTTTTTTCATCCAAATTATTATTCATCTCTTGATTCCCTCCCGATTCTTATGCGCTCTTATAATCCCCCGGAGGGAAAACCCTTTTGGTCAAATGACCAGGTCTTCATTTCCTCTGGATATTTTCTTTAAAAGGTATATATATTGAAATTCCAATAAAAAAATCCCCTGCAAACACAAATATGTGTCTGCAGAGGACGGTATACCGCGGTGCCACCTCAAGTTGGAAAAATGCATCATTTTTCCCTCTCAAGCAAGAATTGAATTCTTGCGATTACCCTTTAACGGTGGCAGCCGAGTTTCCCTACTTATTTTCAAGAAACCACTCATAAGTCCATTCATCTTCTTATATCGTACCGGTTTCCACCTATTCCGGCTCTCTGTGACGCATCTAAAAAGATTACTACTCTCATTCATAGATTTAATTATCATTTTCAAAAAAACGCAAAAAGGGCCCTCATCCAAAGGACGAGGAACCCGTGGTACCACCTTAATTAGCTAAATTAGCTCACTTTACGGCATTAACATGCCTATCTCCATTAACGATGAGATAATCGCCAAAGCCTACTCCGTTCATCCGTTTCGGTTTGGGGCTCGGAAGTCCATTCGCTTAATTTCGTTCACCAGTTTTCAGCAACCACTGGCTCTCTGCAGAACATCATTAAGGTACTCTTCTTCGTCACTGCCTTTATCTTTTTCTTGATTATTATGTTAAAACAATCTTTTCAGTAAGTCAATGGAGTTTTCGAAAAATTATATTTTTAATGTTTCATTTTTATCCATTCCCCGTCATCGATTCCTTTTGCCTTCTTAATGACAAGATAGGCTGAATAGGTGCTGACTGACTCGAACTCATCCGTATACTTTTTTTCATCCGCCTTACCGGGGACTATTTCCTTGAATCTTCGGTAAGCCTTCATGAATTCTTCCTTTTGTATCTTATTTTCATAAGCCTTTTCTACTGCTTCAAAGAATTTAATCACATCTACGATTTCGTCAGTAGACCAATCAAGATCCATTGGATATTGATAATCCATATCCTAAACACGCTCCTTCTAGATAGTTTTTCATGTTGTCCGGCGGACCATGCATCATCAGTCTACCCATTTTGAACGAATTGCTTCCGCCTGGTCGATAATCCGACTGAATAGTTCAGCAGTCGATGGCACATCATGAATCAGCCCCATCACTTGTCCAGCCCAGGCAAAGCCTTCACCTTCGACTCCGTCATGAATATAACGCTGATTCGCTTTTCCACTTATGTATTCCTTCAATTGTTCATATCCGCCGTTTTCTTTTTCAATATCAAGAATCTTATCGGTCCAGCTGTTTGCAATTACCCTGGCTGGTGCACCAATGGACCGCTTAATGATAACGGTATCATTTTCCGTGCCGGAAACCAAGGCATTTTTATATAATTCATGTGCATGAACACACTCCTTGACAGCTATGAAACGTGTCCCCATCTCGATTCCTTCGGCACCAAGCGCCAACGCTGCCATCAAACCGCGTCCATCTCCAAAACCACCAGACGCGATGACTGGAATTTTAACGGAGTCCACAACTTGAGGAATTAACACGGAGGTTCCAATATCATCACGCCCTAAATGTCCTCCGCCCTCCTGACCAACTACCATCACTGCATCTGCACCAAGCTGTTCAGCCTTCATTGCCTGCCTTCTTGCAGCAACAAGCACCAGTTTTTTCACTTGAGTGCCTTTAACGTAATCAAGAAAAGGGCCAGGGTTGCCGCCGGTTACGGAAACAGCAGCAATTCCCTCTTTCAAGGCTGCTTCAAGCATGTGTTCATAAGGCCTCCCATGCTGGCCGATCGCAAAGTTCACACCAAAAGGTTTATCCGTCAATGATTTGGTTTTTCTTATTTCTTCTATCAGCTGCTCCGGGGTGTCCAAGGACATGGCCGTCACCTGCCCTAGCCCGCCTGCATTCGACACTGCCGCAGCCAGGTCGGCATATGCTAAATGGGCCAACCCCCCCTGTACAATTGGGTATTGAATACCTAACAAATCGGTCACACGCGTTTCCCACTTCAAACTCCTCATCTCCCTTTTCAATTGCTGGTTTGTTTATTTAGCTGAATCCAAATCATTAGCTTCATTATGGCAAATATTGTTTACCCGTTCAATTTTTAACTCACACATACAATATAAAAAAAGAAGAATTCTTGAGTAAATCAAGTAAATACTAGGAAAATGGATATTTATAAACTGCTGATAATTTTATTGGGCTCCTTAAAGACAAAGACATATATAAATTGTTTAAGTCAGGACATTAAATCACTCTAGGCATTTATTATAAGACGTGCTATAATTCATATGTTTTATGTCTATCCACAAGCTTACTAACCATTTGAATGGAATCGGAGAAACATACGATCATTAATAGAACGGGAGTAAAACCTCCCATATTTCGTACCTATTTTACTGAAAAGGGGCCACAAAGAATTGTCACAGAATGAAACACCCTTATACACTGCCTTATTGCAGCATGCAAAAAGAAATCCCGTTCAATTTCATATTCCAGGTCATAAAAAAGGAAAAGGAATGGACGCTGATTTCCGTAATTTCATTGGAGAAAATGCATTATCGATAGATTTAATCAATATCGCTCCACTCGATGATCTCCATCAGCCAAAGGGAATCATCAAACAAGCTCAGGATCTTGCCGCTGAAGCTTTTGGGGCAGATCACACATTCTTTTCCGTTCAAGGAACAAGTGGAGCAATCATGACAATGGTCATGACAGTCTGCGGACCTGGGGACAAAATCATCGTCCCAAGGAATGTACATAAATCCGTAATGTCTGCCATTGTATTTTCCGGAGCTGTTCCCATTTTCATCAATCCTGAAATAGACAAAGATTTAGGCATTTCACACGGAATCACCGTCGATGCCGTTGAAAAAACTTTAAGGGAACATAGCGATGCAAAAGGATTGCTTGTCATCAATCCCACCTATTTCGGCATTTCCGCTGATTTGCAAAAAATAGTGGAAGTTGCCCATTCCCACCAAATCCCAGTACTCGTAGATGAAGCACATGGTGTCCATATACACTTCCATGAAGACTTGCCGATGTCAGCCATGCAGGCTGGAGCGGATATGGCTGCTACTAGTGTTCATAAACTGGGCGGTTCACTAACGGGAAGTTCCATATTGAATGTTAAGACTGGATTGGTTTCCGCAAATCGTGTTCAAGCCATATTGAGCATGCTCACAACCACCTCAACCTCCTATATCCTTCTGGCTTCCCTGGATACGGCTAGAAGACAACTTGCGACAGTAGGCAGGGAAATGATCGATGAAGCGATCAATCTGGCAGGGTATATCCGTGAGGCCGTTAATGAGATTCCTTATCTTTACTGTGTCGGCAGCGAAATTCTCGAGAGCGAGGCAGCCTTTAGTTATGATCCGACAAAATTGATCATATCCATCAAGGAATTGAATATTACCGGATACGACGTTGAGAAATGGCTTCGTGAAAAGCATAATATCGAAGTGGAACTTTCCGACTTGTACAATATCCTTTGCCTGATAACACCTGGAGACACAAAAACAGAAGCGGACCTGCTGATCACTGCCCTTAGAGACTTAGCGGATGAGTTTAAGGAAATGGCGGCTGAACATGAAAAGATCGAAGTCCTGCTTCCTGATACACCACCTCTGGCTTTATCACCCAGGGAGGCATTTTATGCAGAAACCGAAGTGGTTCCCATTGAGGAATCTGTCGGCAAAATCAGCGCTGAATTCATCATGGTTTATCCGCCTGGAATCCCGATCTTCATTCCAGGAGAATTGATTACTGAAGATAATATCAATTACATCCGGAAAAACATCGAGGCCGGACTTCCGGTTCAAGGCCCTGAGGACCCAGAAATAAAACATTTACGGATCATAAAAAATGATTGATCCCATCAAACCAGAGCAGAGTACTGCTCTGGTTTTTTTGAACCTTTTATTATTAAGCACTGGCTTCTATAAAAAGGGTGCTCCAGGCTACAACCCTGAAACACCCTTACATTCTATTAATCTTGAAATCTTTTTTCCATTTATTTTTCAGAGGCAGCTGTATCACAGCTTTGGCAGTTGTGATTGTGTGTGTATAATACACTTACTTTCTCATCTTCAAAATGTTCAATCGTGCTATTGCAAGTTTGACATACGATAGTTCCCATTTTTACAACCCCTTCCCCTATATTGTATGCATTATTGATATAATGTAACCGCTTTAAATGAATTATAATATAACACATTTATTATTTCAAGCTAAAAAGTATAACATATATACTTTTTCCCACTTAATGAACGATCATCTTGAAAGAACTGCATTCCAATCGTTCGTTAGACTGATTCTTTTTTTAAAACACGGTAATTTATTTATAAACGAAGGGCCCTGGACCAGTGCATCACACTCCTTGCTTTAGCATGGCAAGGTGAAAAAGGAATTTCGCCTTTTCATTTACATATAGATAGGTATATAATACATCCATAAAATGTTAAAATATTCTTACATCTTATCGATTTAAGGGGGATCCACATGACTGAAAATGCCTATATCAAACTTGTTCCTGAGTCCGTGAAAGGAACTGTAACCATCGAAGACGTGAAAGAATTACTGAACTATTATCAAATGATTACAGCGAAAACCGGAAAGCAACTGGATTGGGACTATGATAAGAAAGCATTTCCTTATGAAATGAAAGAACCGGAAAGAATGAAGGATAAGGCCATATATCTCCAAGCCAAAGAAGATCGATATCACATGATATTGATAGGAGTTGACCAAGAAGTCGTAAAGGATGAAGATGGATCAGATCGGATCCAATCCTATATCCAATTCACCCTCCCTGAAACAGCAACTTTCGGTGATAAGGGAAAAGCTAATGAATTGTGCAAATTCCTTGCAAAGAAATTACGGGCGCAGCTGCATCTCTTCAATAAACGGGTGATGTATTATTACCCAAGGAAATAAAAAAACCTGCAAATGCCGAAATTGGCTCATGCAGGCGTTTCAATTAATTTTGGATCAAGGAACTCGTAGCCTTTCTTTTGAAAACCTTTCACGATATCCTCTATCGCTTCACTCGTCCATTTCCGGTCATGCATCAGTAAGTTCGCCCCATTTCCCAAATAAGGGCTGTTCAGCACGATTTCCGTTAAAGCTTTTTTATCCTGATACTCTTTTTCCCAGTCATATCCGTAAGTCCAATTCATGACCAACATTTTTTCTTTCTCAGCGACTTTTTTTGAATGCTCGGTATTCGACCCAAATGGCGCCCTGAAGTACTTAGGGCGCACCCCTATTATTCCCTCAACCAAATTGTTCAATTTTACGATTTCCCGCTCTTGTTCCTTTTCGTTCAACTCTTTTAAATTCACATGGGAATACGTATGATTTCCTATGGAAAAACCCATTTCATGAATTTCTTTCAGCATCGCTTTATTTTCATCATTTTCAAGAAAGTGACCGTTCACGAAAAAAATCGCAGGTACTTCAAGTCGCTTCAGGGTTTGGGCGATTGCCAGGGAATATTTTTCAGGTGCATCATCAAATGTCAACAACACAACTTTCGGATTTGCATCCCCAATCGGTTTAAATGACCAATTCTCTTTATCCACCCGATATTCTGCCTTTACATTCCCTTCGCCAATCGTTTGTGACGTTTCCGTTTCCAAATCTTTATCTTGCTGACTTTCATCTTGGACCGTTGTCGTCGTTTCCACACTTTTTTCATTCTCATTTTCAGTTTGACCGGAACTCGGGTCATTACAAGCCACCAATAAAAATGATACTAATGTAAATAATGCCACTACTTTTTTAAACATGATTCCTCCGTTGTTTCATATGTCTTCGAAGCTTACGAAAAATTCAATATACGGGTACCAGCGTTTCCAAAAGGATTTGCAAAATCCCGTAACATAATAGACTTATCACGGTAACAAGCATGGTTCGTCTATTGGATTTTAAAATCATTTTACCAATGTAAATGGCTAGATAAGAAAAGACCAGAAACATGAATACTTTGAAAACCAATCGATCGTTAACAGACAGCCATTCAACTAATGTATACCCACTCCAAACGATTAGTTGAAAGAGGATTACCAGATAATTTTTCAAGTGATCCACCCCATTTTAATATGAATATATCAGCCATGATTGGCAAAAAATATTCCTTTAACAAATCGCTCATCTTATTTTTTATCCTCTATGGCCTTTTTCAAACCATTTCAAGGAAAAAAGTAAGAAGTCCTTTTTATAGCTTATGCCCTTTTTGTCCATTTCATTTAACTAGTAAGAAGAAATTCATGTATGGGGAGTCTCCTTCATTTTTTAAATCCGGCCAAAAAAAAGCGTACTGCATTTAGCAGTACGCTTCAGACTGTAGACAAACTCGATGAAAATCGAGTTTATCTATTTTTAGGGATTGTACAATTTGGACGTTGTTTGGAACGTAGGGCACTCGCTTTCCGGGGGCGTTCGGGGAGCCTCCTCGGCTTTCGCCTGTGGGGGTCTCCCCTAGACGCGCTTTTCCCGCAGGAGTCAGTACCTTCCGTTCCAATCAACTTTGTCTTACCTTTTAGATTGAACACTAGTACTCAACAACAAATAAAGAGGGCTATCGCGAGTATAAATCCCCAAAACACCGCTGTGCAACATGCTCATTTTTATCACGGTGTGCATATCTGACAAACACATATGGAGTATGCTTTGGACATGGCGAGGTCCAAAATGGCCTAACATAGTTGGCTAGTAGAGCCCCAATCTCTTAACTTTAGGCGAAATTCAGAGGGAATTTCAAAAGGGGTTCAGAATTTTTTAATTCCGAACCCCTTTTGTCTACAAACTAAAGCGTACTGCATTTAGCAGTACGCTTTTATATAACTCAATTACTTAATGATGTGGATAGGAGTTCCAAGGGCAACTTCAGCAGCTTCCATTGTGATTTCCCCTAAAGTTGGATGTGCATGGATTGTCATCGCAATATCTTCGGCAGTCATACCTGCTTCGATAGCCAAACCAAGTTCTGCAATCATATCAGAAGCGTTTGGTCCTGCAATTTGTGCTCCAATAACCAATCCGTCTTCTTTGCGAGTGATAAGCTTCACAAATCCGTCCGTATTATTTAAGGAAAGAGCACGTCCATTTGCAGCGAATGGGAATTTAGAAGCAAGCGCTTCGATTCCAGCTTCCTTCGCTTCTTTTTCATTATAACCGACAGAAGCAAGTTCCGGTTCAGAGAATACAACAGCCGGAATAGCAAGATAATCGATTTCAGATGAATGTCCAGCAATGGCTTCAGCTGCAATTTTACCTTCATAAGAAGCTTTATGAGCTAACTGAGGTCCAGAAACGATATCACCGATTGCGTAGATGTTTTTCACGCTAGTACGGCATTGTTTATCCGTTTCGATCAAACCGCGGTCAGTCATTTTGATTCCGACTTGTTCCAGGCCGATTTCAGCAGTGTTTGGACGACGTCCAACTGTTACTAAAACGTAATCGGCTTCAACTTTTTTCTCTTCGCCTTTTACTTCATAAGTAACGGTTACACCTGTATCAGTTTCTTCCACGCCTTTAGCATTTGCTTTAGTAACAATTTCAGCACCTTTGTTTTTAAGGTTACGCTTAACAAGTGCTGCCATTTGTTTTTCAAAGCCTGCAGAAAGGATTTCTTCGGTACCCTCAAGGATCGTCACTTTAGTGCCAAAGCTAGCGAATGCTCCGCCAAGTTCAGTTCCGATGTAACCTCCGCCGATTACCACGATCGAACTTGGAACTTCTTCCAAAGCAAGAGCGCCAGTTGAATTAAGTACACGTTTCGTATATTTAAATGACGGAATCTCGATTGGCGATGAACCAGTAGCGATGATTGCGTTTTTAAATGTATATGTTTGGGCTGAGTCTTCATTCATAACACGGATGCTGTTTTCATCAACGAAATAAGCTTCGCCAGTTACAACATCAACATTATTGCCTTTTAACAGGCTGCTTACACCGCCTGTTAATTTTTTTACTACAGAACCTTTCCAAGCTTGTACTTTAGAAAAATCAACAGTAACTTTTTCTGCAAAGATACCCATATCTTCTGAATGCTGAGCTTCATGGAAACGGTGTCCAGCCGAAATTAAAGCTTTCGATGGAATACAGCCTACATTCAAACAAACTCCGCCGATTGTTCCTTTTTCAACGACCGTTACTTTCTGTCCAAGCTGTGCTGCGCGAATTGCGGCAACATATCCCCCTGGGCCTGAACCGATTACTAAAGTATCTGTTTCGATTGGAAAATCTCCTACTACCATTGTTTACGCCTCCATTAACAATAATTCTGGGTCGTTCAATAACTTTTTGATATGATTCAATGCATGTTGAGCTGTTGCTCCATCAATCATGCGGTGATCAAAGCTCAGTGATAATGCCAGAACTGGAGCGGCGATAATTTCCCCGTCGCGTACAATTGCTTTTTCGGCAATGCGTCCAATCCCTAGAATGGCAACTTCTGGATGATTGATAACAGGTGTGAACCATTGACCGCCTGCGGAACCGATATTCGTAATGGAGCAAGAAGCACCTTTCATTTCGTTAGGAGCCAATTTGCCGTCACGGGCTTTCGTCGCTAATTCGTTAATTTCTTGTGAAATAGCAAAAGTTGATTTACGATCTGCATCTTTTACAACTGGAACGAGCAGTCCTTTGTCTGTGTCTGCCGCAATTCCGATATTGTAATAGTGTTTATGGATAATCTCACTAGCTTCATCATCAAATGATGTGTTAAGCATAGGGAATTCACGCAATGCACTTGTTAACGCTTTAACAACATAAGGTAGGAATGTAAGCTTGATTCCTTTTTGTGCAGCAATTTCCTTGAATTTCTTACGGTGAGCAACCAATAGCGTCACATCGACTTCATCCATTAATGTTACATGCGGAGCTGTCTGCTTGGACTTAACCATTGCTTTTGCGATCGCTTTTCTCATACCGCTCATTTTCTCACGAGTTTCAGGATATTGCCCTTCTGGAATTGAAACTTTTTGTTTTTCGGTTGTTTCCGTATCTTTTTGTTGTGAAGCTTCACTTTGAGCTGCTGGTTGCTGTGGAGCGGTTTTGCCGTTTTTGAAAGCATCAATGTCTTCCTTCATGATGCGGCCGTTATCCCCAGAACCAGTGATCTCACGAATATTTACCCCTTGTTCGCGTGCATATTTCCTGACAGAAGGCATGGCGATAATACGACGTGAAGGATCTGCCTCAACCTGTGGTTGTGCTCCCGCGCCTGTTACTCCGCTATTTTCTTGAACCGGAGCAGCCTCTTTCTTGACTTCCTGTCCAGCTTCAGCAGTTGCTTGAACCTGGGCCTCCGTATTCTTCTCGCCTTCTGCCTTCGCTTCTTCTCCATGATCCCCTTTAAACTGAAGATTTTCATAACCTGGAGCATCGAATGTTACAAGTACATCGCCAACAACGGCAACCGTTCCTTCTTGAACAAGGATTTCTTCAACGGTACCTTCCACCGGGGATGGGATTTCAACAACGGCCTTATCGTTTTGAACCTCGCAAAGCACGTCATCTTCTTGTATCTTATCTCCTGGTTTTACAAACCATTTCACTATTTCACCTTCGTGTATACCTTCTCCGATATCAGGGAGTCTAAATTGGAATGCCACTGAGTTCAACCTCCTATATTAAATCATACTTAGTGCTTTGAATAAAGTCCTTTATCTTGCATTACCGTTAATGCAAAATCACTTTCCCAAGCAGGACATTCATTCCATTACTTAAGATTGTTAAAACTTCAAGACTTTAGTCGCCGTTTCAATAATGTCTTTATAATTAGGGAGCCATACTGTTTCAGCTTGTGAAAACGGGAATACCGTATCAGCTGCCGCCACGCGCAGTACTGGAGCATCCAAGCTCAAAATGGCACGTTCGTTAATTTCCGCTACGACATTCGCCGCTATACCAGCTTGCTTTTGTGCTTCTTGAACAACGATAGCGCGTCCTGTTTTTTCTACAGAAGCAATGATTGTATCGATATCCAATGGTGATACAGTCCGTAAGTCGACCACTTCGACGGAATGACCATCCTTAGCCAATTCCTCAGCTGCCTTGATGGATTCCTGCACCATCGCACCATAAGTAATAATGGATAAATCCGTTCCTTCTCTTTTCACATCCGCTTTTCCTAATGGAATTGTGTATTCTTCTTCAGGAACTTCCTGACGGAACGAACGGTACAATTTCATGTGCTCAAGGAAAATGACAGGGTCATTATCACGAATCGCTGAAATCAATAAGCCTTTTGCATCGTAAGGAGTGGAAGGGATAACTACCTTTAACCCTGGTTGCTGGGCCATTAAACCTTCTAAGCTATCAGCATGCATTTCCGGAGTATGCACTCCGCCCCCAAAAGGTGAGCGAATTGTAACCGGTGCACTGTAACGTCCGCCTGAACGGTAGCGCATACGAGCAAGCTGACCGCTTACGGAATCCATTACTTCATATACAAACCCAAAGAATTGAATTTCAGGAACAGGACGGAAACCTTGTAAAGAAAGACCGACCGCTAATCCACCGATTCCAGATTCAGCAAGAGGTGTATCGAATACACGATCTTCACCGAATTCTTTTTGAAGATTTTCCGTTGCACGGAAAACTCCACCATTAAGACCTACATCTTCTCCAAAAACGAGTACATTCTCGTCATTTTTAAGTTCTGTACGTAATGCTTCTGTAATTGCTTGAATCATCGTCAATTGAGCCATGGCTTACTTCGACTCCTTCTCTTTATAAATTTCATATTGTTCTTTTAAGTTATAAGGCATTTCTTCATACATGATTTCAATTAGGTCTGTAACCTTTTGTTTAGGTTCTGCATCAGCCAATTTGATTGCTTCTTTAATATCGTCTTTGGCTTTCTCTATCGTTTCGTTTTCTAATTCTTCATTCCAAAGTTTTTTGCTTTCCAAGAACTTGCGGAAACGAACCAATGGATCTTTCAGTTCCCACTCGTTATCCATTTCGGAAGTACGGTAACGTGTCGGGTCATCCCCAGCCATCGTATGTGGTCCATAACGGTAAGTTAATGTTTCAATCAATGTAGGGCCTTCACCATTGATCGCACGTTCACGCGCTTCTTTAACGGCTGTATAAACGGCCAACGCATCCATACCATCAACCTGGATTCCAGGAATACCTGCAGCCACACCCTTTTGGGCCAATGTTTTCGATGCTGACTGCAAATCAACTGGTGTAGAGATTGCAAAACGGTTATTTTGCACGATGAAGATAGCTGGCGCTTTAAATGCACCTGCAAAGTTAATTCCCTCATAGAAGTCACCTTGTGAAGTTCCACCGTCACCCGTATATGTAATGGCAACAGCTTTTTTCCCGCGTTTCTTCAACCCAAGAGCCACTCCGGCAGCTTGGATATATTGAGCGCCGATAATGATTTGAGGAGAAATTACATTGACGTCTTCAGGGATTTGATTTCCCTTAAAATGACCCCGGGAGAATAAGAATGCTTGCCAAAGCGGCAGGCCATGCCAAACGATTTGCGGAACATCACGATAACCAGGCAAAATGAAATCTTCTTTTTCCAAAGCATACTGGGAAGCGATTTGAGAAGCTTCTTGACCGGCAGTCGGTGCATAGAAACCTAATCTGCCTTGACGGTTCAGTGATATGGAACGTTGATCCAAGATGCGTGTATAAACCATACGGCGCATTAATTCTTGCAATTGTTCATCACTTAAATCAGGCATAGCCGCTTCATTCACGACTTCTCCCTCTTCATTTAAAATTTGAAAAGTTTCAAATTGTTCTTCTACTTTCTTAAGCTGATCCTGAACATTAATTTTAGCTTGTTTAGTTTTTTGAGCCATTTGGCACCTCATCCTTTCATTAAAAAGGTTTGCTATTATTATTCTATAAAGCAAAAATAGTTTGCTTTTTAGTTTCTTCAACAATACATTCTTTTATTTTTCCCTTAAGACCAATCCTCAAACGTGGATATGCTTAATATGTCTCAATCTTATTCTGTACCATAAAAAAAATCAAGGAAAATGATACAAGAATTTTTATAGATTAAGTTTACAAGATGAATTAACATCAAGTCAATCACTTGGAGTTCCTTATAATTTTGATCTAATAGAATTTCCAATACTCATACTTCTTCTCTGTATTAGTTTTCAATTTATAACTGTACTATTAAATTTCCCGTATTTTTCAATTTAAGGATGGCGAAGGATAACATTTCAATTCCCCAGCATATCCCATCGATTCCAAAACCGCTTTAACTAAAGGCATTTGAGCCCTTAAAATAATATTCCGATAAAATATTCAAGCGCTTTCATCTAAGTCTGCTGTTAGATTTTTAATTATCGTTTTTTTTTAGTACAGGTATGAAAATTTCACATCAGGCTTGTTGCATAAAAAAAGACCATTCTTAAATTTTTTATCCCAAAAATGAACTGGATTGAAAAAAATATGGGCTGTGAGTGAGGATCACAGCCCATCATTATTTATATTATTTTGTTGAATCCGCCATTTCTATGCCGGAACTATCATAAAAACTTTCTTTTTTTTGATTTGATTTTTCCGTTAATGCATTAAATTCCTCATTCGCTTTCAAAACTTTTGTATAAGAGGTATTTATTTTCTCGATTTGCACTTGTAATTCATCCATTTTCAAATCCTCTTTTTTAAAAAGCTCATATAATTCACGATCATAAGCGAGACTTTGTTGATAAGCATCATATAAATCATCATAGGTGCTATAGCGCTCACTCATGATCTTTTTCATTTCAGTCGCTTCTTTTTTTATCTTTTCATCCTCTATTTTCCCGATTTGTTCATCTATTTGATTGAATTGTTCTTTTGAGGATTGCATACTGCTTTGTTCCTTTTCAATTATTTTTTCCCTTTCGTCGATATTCTTGGTTGCTTCATCTGAAAGCTCGACGATCTGTTTATAATCATCCAATCCAAGTTTAATGATTTTCTCATATTTTTCTTTTTCTTTTTTCTCCAATTCATTAAGCGGCTCTTGATTCTCGGTGAAATCACTTTCCTTTTCTGCAGTTTTCTCCAGGATTTTGTGGATTCTTTCTTCCGGTGAACCATTAAAACAACCGGTCAAGATCACTAAAGAAAGAAGTAAGATAACAAATGGACCAAAACGTTTCAACATAGACAACTCCTTCTGATAGTTCTTCGAAGATTCATGTTCCTCAATTCATTCTTAAGCCGCAGACATTTGTTACAATCATATTCCGAACAGGTTTTTTTCATTACTGGGCGCTAGCCTACACCCTTTAAACCATACTGCATAGGCTGTAGGGACCGTTTCAAATTTGAATGGTCAGCATTTTAATAAATACAAAAACGGAGGTATGAAATTATGTATGGAGGCTTCAACCAAGAATGTTGTTATCCGGTTTCCGCTGCACCCAGCTATGGATATGGCGATGGTGGAGGCTGCGGCTTTGGAAGCGGCTTTGCCCTGATCATTGTCCTGTTCATTCTGTTAATCATCGTCGGCGCGTGCTTATGCTAACCAGGTAATTACTATTACCTTTACCCGAAAATGATAACGATTTACCCTGATTCACAAAAAATGATAATATTTTTTAAATAGACCAACATGCAAATAAAATAATGGCAGGGATAGGAAATCATCGACTTGATTCCATCCCCTCCATTTTTCTTTCATTAAACCATTCATTAACTTTCAGCCTTTTTTTTGTTAAAATAACCCTATACATATTATAAGAATTTTATGGGGTGAAAGATTATGCTTACCATGGATGATTTTGTTAATGAAGACGATCCAATCTTAAGGCAAGTCGCGGTAGAGGTTCCACTTCCGGCATCAAATGAAGATAAGCAACTTTTAGCCAGCTTGATGGAATATGTCCAAAACAGCCAGAAACCTGATATTGCTGCTCTATACGGGTTAAGGGCAGGAATTGGCTTGGCTGCACCACAGGTTAATGTTTCAAAAAGGATGATTGCGGTTCATTTAAAAGAAAAGGATGATCAACTTTATAGCTATGCACTTTTCAACCCTAAACTCGTTAGCCATTCAGTCGAAAAAGCATACTTGACATCCGGAGAAGGCTGCCTTTCCGTAAATCGTCCCGTTTCCGGCTATGTGCCACGTTATGCCCGAATAACGGTTGCGGGTACGGACCTGGAAGGAAAATCGGTTCAACTCCGCCTGAAAGGCATCGCAGCCATTTGCTTTCAACATGAAATCGACCACCTTAATGGTATCATGTTTTATGATCATATCAATCCGGAAGACCCCTATGCCATTCCGGAAAATTCAATTGCGGTGGAAAGGTAACGTAATAAGCAAAACCCCCGTCTGTTGGTTGACGGGGGCTTTATTTTTTATATCAGTTCAAGTTCTTTCAAACCAAAAAGTATGCCATCATCATCGACATCCTTCGTTACAAAGTCGGCCTCTTGCTTCACAAGCTGACCGGCATTCCCCATAGCCACGCCATATCCCGCTACTTTTAACATCTCTATATCGTTTAAGCCATCTCCAAAGGCGTAAACATCCTCAAGAGCAAACCCGACTTTTTCCATTAATATTTTAATGCCTTCAGCCTTTGAACCCCCGAATGGAAGTACATCCGTCGAATACTCATGCCATCTAATGAAGTGAAAATCATCATATTTTCCAACAAAGTTCCCTTCTTCATCTTCCGAACAGAATAATAAGGCTTGGTATATATCATGGTCCTCATAAAAATCCGCCACATGTTCAGGGTGGGGAAACTTAAGGCTGCTTAATGCTTCTTCAATTCTGCTATGATGCGGAACACTCGATTTCATTGTTTCCTCATTCATGAACACGATCGGTATTTCATTTTTTTCAGCATGTTCGTGAAGGCGTTTTATCTCAGGTATGCTCAAAGGGTTTTTATAAACGACTTTCCCTTCAAAAACAACGTATTGTCCATTGAAACTTACGAATGTATCGATGCCAAGCTCTTCCCTTAAAGACTCGAACATGAACGGAGCCCTTCCTGTGGCAATCGCTACAAAAACCCCGCTATCCTGAAGTTGCTTAATGGCTTCTTTTGTTGATGCAGGTAACTTTTTTTCATGATCAAGCAATGTTCCGTCAATATCAAAGAATACGATTTTCACTTGCGATTCACTTCCAATTCATTCATTTTTTCCTTTTTAATATGTACCCATTTAATAATTGTCATCAAGATAAGTCAAGTAACTCTACCGGACCCAACTCAAAGTTACGTTTTTTATTCAGGAATGGGCATATACTATTCTTAATGAAACCAACTCAGGCTTTCCAGATTACACTTCTCCCATCCTTCTGCCTCTTAAATCCCAGTTGCTTGTTTGAAAGAGCCTTTTTTTTCAAAAATGGGCCATGTACCTGTAAAGACGTATTTACATTATTGAATAATCCTATACAATAATAACTAAGGGAGCGTGATCGCCATGTTAAAAAAGCTTCGTAAAAAGCTTGCTAAACAGTGGAATGATCTTTTAAGAAAAAAATCTATCGCATGATTTGCCACTCATTCCTGCCTTGGCCGTCATCCATATGCGAATTTTTTTCGGACAGCCCTTCAAAAACTTGCGGAGGGCTTCTTCCTTGTTGTAAAGTTCTTGTTAGGCATTCTTTCTATCTTGGCTTTTATATGGTCAGGTGAATACATATTTCAATCAAAATATGAGTCGCTGTGTTTTCATGAAACGCTGTACACAGTGGTACTGTATTAATTTAGAAAGAAATCGTTTACGAAAAAAAGATCCCATGATTTAAGTTTTACACATGGCAAAAACGGATAGGATATAAGATAGAGGAAGCTACAATTGGATTGATACCAGATTCGGCCATCTATTTTTTTATATACTTTTAGACATTGGTATATTTAATTCATCAAACCCCTTCCGTTTTTATGGCGGAGCTGGGTTTATTTTTACATGATGTTGAAAAACATGAAAAAATTGTTGTTTTTATATATAATGAAAAAAGCAATGCAAACAAGTGAGGAGAGATTAAAATGGTTTTTAAGGTATACTATCAAGTAACCATATCAGAGGTTCCCATCAGGGAGAATACTAAAACAATGTTTGTCGAAGGTGAATCCGTTCGTGACGTTCGTTTAAAATTAAAAAAAGAACCTTATAACGTAGAAATCGTACTACCCGTAACCGGAGCATATTTAGAATATGAAAAACAAAATGAAGATTACAAAGTATTGGAGCTATAATTTATGAAATTCGTAAAAAACGATCAAACAGCTGTATTCGCCCTGGGCGGTTTAGGCGAAATCGGTAAGAACACATATGCTGTTCAGTTTCAAGATGAAATCATCATCATTGATGCTGGAATTAAATTTCCTGAAGATGAACTCCTCGGTATTGACTATGTGATTCCAGATTACAGCTATTTAGAGAAAAATGTAGATAAAATCAAAGGTGTTTTCATTACCCATGGTCATGAAGACCACATTGGCGGGATTCCTTATTTACTTAGAAAAGTGAATGTCCCTGTATACGGCGGGAAGCTTGCACTTGGACTGCTTCGTAATAAATTGGAAGAACACGGCCTTTTACGTCAGACAACCATGATTGAAATCAGTGAAGATGAAGTGATCAAGTTCCGGAAAACGTCCGTCTCTTTCTTCCGTACAACTCACAGTATCCCTGACTCATATGGAATCGTCGTAAAAACCCCACCTGGACAAATTGTCCATACTGGTGATTTTAAATTCGACTTCACCCCAGTGGGTGAGCCTGCAAACCTGACCAAGATGGCTGAAATCGGTAAAGAAGGTGTATTGTGCTTACTCTCGGATAGCACAAATAGTGAAGTGCAGAACTTTACTATGTCCGAAAGCCGTGTCGGTGATACCATTCAAGACATTTTCCGCAAGGTTGACGGCCGGATTATTTTTGCAACGTTTGCATCGAACATCCATCGCCTTCAGCAAGTTGTGGAAGCAGCCGTGGCCAACGGCCGTAAAATAGCCGTTTTTGGCCGAAGCATGGATTCAGCCATATCAATCGGACAAGATCTTGGTTATATCGTAGCGCCTAAAGATACATTTATTGATGTACAGCAATTGAATCGTATGCCTGCGAATAAAGTAACCATCCTTTGTACAGGCAGCCAAGGTGAACCAATGGCAGCACTATCGCGCATAGCGAACGGCACTCACCGTCAAATTCAAATCATCCCTGGTGATACGGTAGTATTTTCTTCTTCACCCATCCCAGGTAACACAATCAGTGTTTCCAGAACGATCAATCAATTATATCGTGCAGGAGCAGACGTCATTTCAGGTCCTCTTAATGACATTCATACATCAGGACATGGCGGACAGCAGGAACAAAAGCTTATGCTCCGTTTGATAAAACCAAAATTCTTCATGCCAATCCATGGTGAATACCGTATGCAAAAACTGCATGCCCGCCATGCAGTCGATTGCGGCGTTCCGGAAGAAAATTGCTTTATCATGGATAATGGTGAAGTTCTTTCCTTAAGTGAGAACACAGCTCAAATCGCTGGTAAAATCCCTTCAGGTTCGGTTTATATCGATGGAAGCGGCATTGGGGATATCGGTAATATCGTTCTCCGTGATCGTCGGATTCTTTCCGAGGAAGGCCTTGTCGTTGTTGTGGTCAGCATCAATATGAAGGAATTCAAAATTGCATCCGGTCCTGACATCATCTCACGCGGATTTGTTTATATGAGAGAATCAGGAGACCTTATCAGCGATGCTCAATCCTTGATCACAAAGCATTTAAATAAGGTGATGGATCGCAAAACTACACAATGGTCTGAAATCAAAAATGAAATTACAGACACTCTATCTCCATTCCTATATGAAAAAACGAAACGCCGTCCGATGATCCTGCCGATCATCATGGAAGTGCAATAAATAATAGAAGCCCAGCCATCATTTGGCTGGGCTTTTTTTGTTTAGGTTTTTAAATCCCCCACCTTGAATTCCACTCCAGGCACTCACTTTCCTCGGCTGTCCGGGAGGCCCCCGGCGCCTTAGATGCCTGTGGGGTCTCCCTTACACGTCTCCCGCAGGAGTCTTGAATACCCGCTCCAATCAATTTTGTTTTAAAAGTTAGATAGAACTCCTTTTGTCTACAGTCTTTCTTGTTTTAAAAATGGAAAGCTTCCGAAAGTAAACTGATAAGAAGCATGTATTTGTTGATTCCACACTGTCGAAGTGCCGGAAACACGAGTTTATCAAGTACGCAAAAATAAAAAGGGAATTGAAAAATTGTCGATGCAGGCTATTCTCTATAACTCCTTCAGATCCAATTAAAAAACAAAAAGGTTTCGGAATGAGGCCATTCCGAAACCTTTTTGTTTTCCTTTGATAAAAGCGCTGCTCGATTTTAGCAGGACGCTTACTTATTCCACAATTTTTTTTTCAAAGCGATTGATGTCCGAATCCGCGCCGATGACGATCAATATATCACCTTTATGAATTAAATCGCTCGCCTGTGGGGAAACATTTATTTCGTTCCCTCTTTTGATTGCGACTATATTCAGTCCATAGTGGGCACGGATATCAAGGTCAATTATCGAGTTTCCATTCATCTTTTGGCTTGCAACAATTTCGACGATGGAGTGTTCATCAGAAAGCTCCAAATAATCGAGAATATTATTGGAGACGATATTATGGGCAATCCTTCTCCCCATATCCCGTTCGGGGTGCACGACAAAGTCGGCCCCGATTATACGAAGAACCTTCTCGTGATAATCATTTTGCGCTTTAACCGTAACATTTCCGACACCCAATTCCTTAAGCATGAGAGTCGTCAATATACTTGCTTGAATATTCTCGCCAATCGCTACAATGACATGATCAAAATTTCGAATCCCTATGTTTCTCAGTACATTTTCATCTGTCGTATCCCCTACTACAGCATGTGAAGCTATTCTGGCAAATTCATTCACTCGATCTTCGTCGGCATCGATAGCCAGAACCCCTAATCCTTCTTCAGCTAATGTCTTGACTATGCTGCCGCCAAAACGGCCAAGTCCAATCACCGCAAATTCTTTTTTCACAATAAGCCCTCCAACGTCATTCGTTCTTTCTTTAGAGCATGTTCTGTACTGAAAATCATTTTTATGCTTCGCTTCCTTTAAACGTTATATAATCCGTTAAGTGATCGATCGCGAGTTCAATCGCTTTTTCATCCGGGCTTAACTTGGCGTGGTGCAATCCGTATTCCGATGAAACCCCCAGCCAGAACATGAATCCTGGAATCTCCTTTAACATATAACCAAAATCTTCACCAGTCATTGCTTCAGTACATTGATGCAAACGAACAGCAGTTGACTTCTCTGTGAATTCCATGAATTCCCGGGTCAACCGTTCTTCATTATATACCTGGTGATACATTGCGCCATAGTCGATTTCAGCCAAGCACTCATATCCCACTTGTATACCATCCACAAGCGCTTTTATCCTAGACTTGACCTTTACCATTGATTCGGGGTTAAGAGTGCGTATTGTGCCCTCTAACCGCGCTGTCTCCGCAATAATGTTTTGAACAGTGCCTCCAGTAATCTTCCCAACTGTAATGACAGCTGAATCAAGCGGATTGACATTCCTGGAAACGATTGTTTGAAGCTGCCCTACAAGCGAGCAGGCCGCAATGACCATGTCATTTGTTTTGTGCGGATAGGCTGCATGTCCTCCTTTCCCCCTCAAATCGATGAATAATTCAGATGTATTGGCAAATAGAAGCCCTTCTTTAACGGCAATCGTCCCAACTGGATACTCCGGAGCAATATGTAAAGCAAGAATCATATCAGGCTTCCATTTTTTCATCGTTTCCGATTTAAGCATTGGTTCTGCTCCGCCAGGACCCTCTTCTGCAGGCTGGAAGATGAATAGCAAGTCATCATCTATCGGATTTTCCGTGAAATATGTCAATAATCCCAAACCTATGCTCATATGAAAATCATGACCGCAGGCATGCATATATTCCTCGTGGTTGGATGCAAACGGCAATCCGGTTTCCTCTTTTATCGGCAAACCGTCTATATCAGCCCTGTAGCCAATGGTTTTTCGCGGGTTCATTCCCTTCACTTTCACGAATATCCCAGTTCGCCATGTTTCTATTTCCATTCGCTCCTGGGCCAGATTCGTTATGTAATTCAGTAGGTATTGCTGCGTCTTGAATTCTTTGAACCCTATCTCCGGTATTTGATGCAGATCACGCCGGATCTTGGCAAAAGGGTTTATTTTCACATTATTCCCTCCCTATACAGAAAGCGTGGATATAGTTATCCACGCTTCAGGCAATATTCACTAAAGAAATTAAAGTTGACGAAGTTCTTGCATGATTTCTGTTTTTGATTTTGTTTTTTCGTCAATTTGTTTAATGACCCTCGCCGGGATACCAGCAGCCACGGAGTATGGAGGAACGTCTTTCGTTACGACGGCACCAGCAGCGACAACGGAACCTTCTCCGATTTTGACACCTTCCAGTACGACCGCATTGGCTCCGATCAATACATCATCTTCCAAAATGACCGGCTGTGCGGAAGGTGGCTCGATGACACCTGCTAAAACGGCACCAGCACCTACGTGACAGTTTTTGCCCACTGTTGCACGTCCGCCCAGTATTGCGTTCATGTCGATCATTGTACCTTCACCGATGACAGATCCAATATTGATTGATGCACCCATCATGATGACTGCGTTATCTCCAATGGAAACTTGGTCACGGATTATTGCGCCTGGCTCGATACGGGCTTTGATGCCTTTTAGGTCCAATAAAGGAATGGCAGAGTTACGACGATCATTTTCAACTACATAATCCTCGATTTTTGTTCCTGCTGTCTTGATCGCTTCTTCGATTTCAGACCACTCACCGAATACAACCCCTGTATTTCCTGTTATGAAAGTTTTAGAAGCTGGACCAAAATCCAGGCCTTCTAAATCGCCTTTGACATATACCTTTACAGGTGTAGATTTTTTACTATTCGAGATAAAAGAAATAATTTCGTTTGCATCCATTTTATTCATTCCGGGTAAACCTCCTAAATATGTATCATTACTCGTTTTAAATTTACCAGACAACAGCCGGCAAGACAAGTTGAATGTCACTCATATATATTAATCTGCCCTATTGACATTTTCGTCGGCGGACCTATAACATTCCTTGGTCGCGGATATGCTCTTTCACCACTTCCGTGAATGCTTGGACTTGCTTTAACTGGAAGGCAGATTCATAGCCGCAAAGCCATGTATCACGTTCGATTGAGTGGTTATGCCCATCCAGTAGAGGGATTTTAAATACATTCGTATCTTTATCATGTAAAGTGATGGCTGGCAGGATCGCATATCCAATACCATTAACCACCATTTGTTTGCATGTTTCGATTTGATCAACGACTATGGTGTTTTTTGGTGTCGTTTGAAATTGCCGATGCCACCAATCTTGGATTTCCTGATAATAATTCGAATCGCTTTTAAACTGAATGAATGGACGGTCCGTTTCGAACACTTGATTCAATTCCTTCATTTCAGTATCCACCAAATACAGCATATCCGTGAATAAATGCTGTTTTACGCCTTTCCAATCCGGTGCTCCCCTTATGATGCCAATATGCACTTGCCCTTCATACAAAGACTTTAAAATCTCACTGCTCCAGCCAGTGATCAAGGAAATTTTTGCATACGGATATTTTCGGACGAACTTTTTCAATACTTGCGGCAGCCAATTTTGACCGACAATCGAGGCACAGGCTATTTTCAAAGTGCCATATACTTCATGGTCCATGGCTTGAATACTTTCCCTAACCTTCTCTTCTTTTTCTATAACCTCATTGGCCAAACGAATTACCGCTTCACCTGCAGGCGTCAGTGACAGCCCCTTTTGTGAACGCAGAAACAGTTTCGAGCCCCAATCCTTTTCTATTGATTGTAAACGCTGGGATAAAGCCGGCTGGGAAACGAACAACCGCTCAGCTGCTTTTCTCATATTCATTTCCTGAGCAAGCACTGATAATAAATGAAATTCTGAAAATGACATACACACCAACCTCTTGATAATTAATTCTTAATCATGATGATTTAATTTATTTAAATTTTATTATCAACAAAGTCCGCTTATAATACAAGAGAAAAGAAACGGAGTGAATATCCTTTGACGATCATTTTATTGCTTGCCATCAGTTTTGCAGCATCCTTTGTCGGGACATTGGCCGGGAGCGGCGGTCTCATCGGCATGCCGTCCCTTCTTTTGATAGGTTTACCCATTCACCAGGTTATTGGATCAGTCAAATTTTCCAATATGTTTTCTTCTTTCTCTAGCTTTTATATTTTACTCAAGAAAAAGCAGCTAAAATTGAAAGATGCCCTCCAGTTAATCCCATTTGCCCTTTTTGGTGGCTTATGCGGCGGTCTGCTTGCTAATTCATTCTCCGAGAAGGCAATGAATTTGTTAGCCATCTGCCTTTTGACTGTCGCTTTGATCATGAATTTCATCAAAAAACCGAAACCTTCCGATGAATCGGATTGGCATCTCCCAAAAAAAGTTTATCCATCCCTATTCGGAATCAGTGTCTATGACGGAATGTTCGGACCGGGACAGGCGACCATGCTCATGTATACCTTTTTAAGAAATGGCGCCACCTACCTTCAATCCCTGGCCTTTACTAGATTCCAAACTTTCATTAGCTGTACAGCTGCATTCATTACCTATTTCATGGCCGGTAACATTGCATGGGGGATTGCCATTTATTACACGATCGGTTCCCTGATCGGATCACAGCTGGCCTTGCGTGTGGCTCAAAAAATCTCCACTGGACAGTTGAAATTCATTTTACATTCGGTCACGATCGCATTATTGATTCAATTGGTCATCAGAGTTGCGTTTCCTTAAAACAAAGGCAAACTCCATTAACGAGTCTGCCTTTTTCCTATGCCTTCTTATTCTTCCTTATTCTTTCTTAGTCTCGTTAGAAACAGGAAGCTGATTACAGAGAAGACTAGAACAATGAGATAAATCGTCTGTAAAGACAATGTAAGTCCTTCCTGTAAAACATTTACCACATTTTCAGGAAGCGACGTGCGTTCTTCACTGTTCAACAATTTATTTGCCGTATCTATCGTCACTCCCGATCCGGCCGGCGCATGCTCGTTCAGATAAGCGTGAAGCCTCATATTCATGATTCCTCCAAGTAATGCAGCACCTACAGTATTTCCTAAATTACGCATGAACATATTGGAAGCTGTCGCAATACCCCTTCGTTCCCAGCTGACGGTTTTTTGAATGACGACAATGAATGAGGTAGAAGTCAAGCCCATGCCTACACCGACAAAGAAGGATCCCATGGCGGCAATAATGGGCCCAGCTTCCGGCTTCATCCATACTAGGATCAGACTCCCAAGGATCAATGAGCACCCTCCAAGAAGGGAGGTTGATTTAAATCCTATTTTCAACAATAACTTGCCTGACACCATAGATGCGATCGGCCAGCCAATTGACATGGCTGTCAATGTAAAACCAGCTACCGTAGGCGAGCGCTCCATCACGCCCTGAACGAATGTGGGGAGGAAACTTGATAATCCAATCATCATCACCCCTGTCGTCAAGGATACTAGGTTCGCAATCAGAATGGAACGCTCCTGCCAGATTTCAAATGGCATCATCGGTTCGGCTGCTTTCTTTTCCTGAAGAATGAATAGGATAAAGGTGATGATGGCCACTAATGCCAAGGATATGACCGGAGCTGAAGTCCATGACCATTTCACTCCTCCTTCTACGAGCAGCACCATAAGAGTGGAAATGGACAATGTCAATAGCGTTGCACCTAGGTAATCGATATCACGTTTTTTCTTTTCGATATTTTCATGAAGGAATAACCAAATTCCAATAAAAGATAGTACGCCCAAAGGAATATTGACCCAAAAGACAAGTTTCCAAGTCAGGGATTCAACGAGCAAGCCGCCCAATGCTGGTCCCATGACCGCTGAAATGCCCCAAACGCTTGATAGATACCCTTGAACGCGTGCCCTCTCTTCATTTTTATAGATATCACCAATAATTGTCGAGGCTACAGGTGCTACAGCTCCCGCCCCAAAACCTTGTACAAAGCGATAAATGATGAGTTCCGTCATTGAATTGGCAAAGCCGCAAAGAAGGGAGCCGATTAAAAAGACAACGATTCCAAATAATAAGACGGGTTTTCTCCCGAGTATGTCCGATAGCTTTCCGTAGATCAAAACTGTTACGGCATTCATTAATAAATAGCCTGAAAACACCCAGCTGTATAGTGAAAAACCACCTAAATCACTTACAATGGCCGGCATTGCCGTCGAAACGATCGTTCCTTCAATAGCATTCATAAACATCGCCAACATGATGGCAGCCAATATGAAGGGACGTTTCAATTTTTTATTCTGCACGTTTGCACTATCCATTGCATGGCCCAATGTTTGCATCCTCTCCTAATAGATCCTACCTGTTAATAGACTTCACCACTAACTGGATCAAATATGTAAAAAAACAAGAAAACTCGCCAACTGGCGAGTCTTGGGGTTAACCGTCATTTTATGCCTTGCTTATTTATCAGGTGTATTTTGTTTAAATACTTTTTTCAAGATTGCCCTTCTTGTTAAGATGCCTTCAAATACATGTTCGTCATTCTCCACACAGACAAATGGATGATCAATCAACAATTCCACACCCTTGGTCAATGTATCTTCAATATGCAGGCGAGGTATTTCTATATTCATTATTTCGGAAACTTTTTTATGCTCAAGATTATCAAATTCAATTCGTTCCAGTCCCAAGATTGAATCGAGAATGACTGGTGTGCTAATTAAACCATGCAGTTTATACATCGGATCTAACACAGGAATGGCCGTATAACCGCTCTTTGTTAATACCAATAGTGCATGTTCTAAGTTATTGGTTACCTGCACGTGGGCCACGCGTTCAGAAGAAATCATTAAGTCTTTAACGCTGGATTCCAATAAATCCCCATCATGAGTACCGATCATGTTAAAACCCCTTACCATATGTTTTTATATACAGCTCTTTCTATAGTTTAACATATGTAAGCAGAAAAGGCTCATTCCTAGACCAATAAAATCCCAATTGGCGGGATTCGTGAGAGACCCTTAGCCCTTACTAGTTTTGATGTTAACCTGTTTAAAACCGCATTCCGGGCATTGATAAATCACATTTTGGTTGGATTGTGCCGTTAATACATTTTCCATTTCCCTTTCCTCACCGCATTCCGGGCATATTACCATCGGATTTTTCATTTACATCCCTCCAACTAATAAGATGTCGTAAAAATCACGACTTCATTCAGTAAAAATTGACCGGTTTTTCACAATAAAAAAGCCGCTTCCAATGGAAGGCGGCTTTTTGTGTTTTTTTAAGATTGAAGAAGATCAAAGATTTCAATGGTAATCATATCAATATTATCAAATTGATATTTTGATGATTTCCCTTTATCACTGTATACTTCAAGCTCGAACATTTCTGTTTTGCTGAAATATGTAACCTGGCACTTTTTCACACCATCTATTTCAAAAAAACGTTGAGCAGATTCAGATTCCTTCGCTTGCTCTTGAAGACTTTTCAATCTGGTAAGGATGCCCTGTAATTGAGACATACTCCCTCTCCTTTCTGAATAAAACCTTTTCGATAGGTTTCACTATACCATACTTTTCTATCCAGTAGCCACGCGGAAATAAATTCAGAATAATTTAAAACTTCATTCTTTACATGGCACTATTAACAGAATAAAATAAGGAATGGATTTTGTACATGAAAAATTTTCTGGGGGTAGATTCTGTTGCAAAACATTAGTGAGCTTGGTTTTCGAATTTCATTGATTGATGGTTTTGATTTGGATAGAAGAAATCGTACAGGAACATATGTAATTGCCGATGAAGACATCACCTTAGTCGAAACTTCCGCTAGCCCTTCCATCCCCCACTTAATGAAGGGGCTCGAACATTTGGGAATCGCCCTCGAAGATATTACATATATCATTCTTACCCATATTCATTTGGACCATGCAGGTGGAGCTGGACTTTTTTTACAGCATTGTCCGAATGCCAAAGTGATCGTCCACCCAAAAGGCGCAAGGCATCTAGAAGATCCAACACGTTTGATCGCTGGGGCTAAAGCAGTCTATGGTGAAGAATTCAACAAGCTTTTCGATCCGATATTACCTATACCTTTTGAAAAAATGCTGATTAAACAAGATAGGGAATCCCTAAAAACAAGTGATACTTCCACGTTGACCTTTTATGATACGCCAGGACACGCGAACCATCATTTAAGCATATACGATTCGGTTTCAAAAGGGATGTTTTCAGGTGACACCGTAGGCATCTATTATCGTGAACTCGATGAAGAAGGTTTGGAATTTTACTTACCGTCCACATCGCCAAACCAATTTAATCCCGACGCGATGCTTGCTGCAGCGGAATTGTATGAAAGCATTGGCGTCGAACGTATATATTTTGGCCATTACGGCGTATCGGAAAACCCTAAGGAAGTATATAAACAACTTCATTACTGGCTGCCTAAATTTGTGGAGACTGCCAAATCGGCATATAGGGAATATGCTAGCTTCGAGGATCAAGTGGCAGCAACCAGTAAAAATATTTTCACGGAAGTCGCTGTTCATTTAGGCGAAAAAGGAATCACTGCTGATCATCCAGTTTTTGATATCATTGCCATGGACTTGAACGTTTGTTCCATGGGATTGATAGACTATCTTGTAAAACAGGAGAAAAATCGGTAAAACGATCCTTGAGGTTTATCCCTATTCAAATGTCTTGGCATTCTCTATAATGAAAAAGTGAACCCTACTAAAGCATATATGGAGGAATGAAATGAAAGACGTTACACTCTATACCCAACCTGATTGCCCTCCCTGCAAAATCATGAAAATGTTCTTTGATGATAATAATATAGTATACAAAGAAAAAGATATTAAAGCAGATGGGCATGCACGTAAAGAACTAACCAATAAATACGGGGCTTATTCCACACCAACGGTCGTCATCGACGGGAAAGCCATTATTGGTTTTGAATTGGACGAAATAAAAAAAGAATTGAATATATAACAAAAAGTCTAGAGAAGGCTGTGGCCTTCTCTAGACTTTTTCATTTCAGCTTCCTTTAAAATCCCCAATTCTATTTTCTGTTTTCATACTTTACATCCGTTACCTTCCAAGCGCCATTTTCCTTTTTCAAAGTAACTGCTTCAACATGTTTTTCCATCGATACAGGTCCGTCCCCATTGTCCTGGAATTCTTCCTGAACATAAATGACATCACCGTTTTTCCCATATACAATTTCCGTATTCTTATCGTAACTGAAGAAAGGGATATAATACGGAGCGAAATCTGAACCAAATGCGGTATAACCGCCTTCGACTTTCACTACATTCGCTTGGACGAACTTCTCGATGAGATCACCTGTGAAATGTTTATCCAACTTTCCTTCAATCGCTTCCTTAGATCGTACTTCTTCGCTGATCGAACGTTGATTCTCCATGGCATCATGTACTAAAGATAGTACTTCCTCTCTATGTAAGCCCTCCGCTGAAGCAGTGAACCCCCCATTTAAAAATAAAAGGACGCTGGCAAGACATGCAACTAAATATTTACTCATTACAATCATCTCCTCGTTATAGAATTTCTCCTAATGATTCGGATTTTTGCCTCTGTCTTTCAATACCCGTCCAGGTCAAAGCCAAACTACAAAATCACATTCTCCGTTAGAACTTGAAACCATCGCCCATTTTTCACAATAAAAAAGAAGATTTCATGATATTGAAATCTTCTTCTTACAACTATCGAAAAGCATAGTAAAAAATAAAACCGGCAACCAAAATCGTCCCAATAAAAAGAGAAACGAATATCGGGTTCTTTAAATAAGGATGTTCCTTTACTGAATCATCGATAGTCGAATCATATCTGGCTTTCACTTTCTGTGCCCTTGCTACAGAATAAGTATAAAAGAGCAGATATAACGCCATGACTGTAACGATTATGATTAGAATCCAGATGTACGTGCTCAAAATATGTCTCCTCCAAGCGCATCATTTCTGCTTATCGTTACACATTTAAAGCGATTATATTCATGAATCGTTTTTTATAATAGTGCTTCATTTTCATATAAATAACTATAAGAAAGATCACAGAAAATATATTCCTTATTATTCAGTGGATAGGAAAAGGTCCGAATGGTTTCCCCCGTTTCAATATCACTGTATAAATCGGATAGCCTTCCTTTTTTCTCGTTACGCATCTTTACAATATTTTCGAGGAAATAAGGTCTCCAGCTCCAATTTTTATTCATATAACTCGGTTGGACTATCCATTGCCCGTCCTTATGGAGGATATTGGGGGATTTTTGATACCCCTCTTCATCACATATATATAGACGAAAACATATTGAATCCAATTTTTTCGCCAAAACTCCGAGAAACTCTTCATGGGAGCCGGCCCGCTTATGCTGTTTTAAGAAGTTTTGCATATTCTCGTTGAATTGCAAAGTCTTTTGATAAACGGCTTCAAGCTTCTTGGTCTCTAAAGAAATGAAGGACTGGCATTCTTGATGGAATTTTTCACGAAGTAAATCTTTATTAATGAATTCGCCCTCCGGTTTCGCCAAGAAATACCCTTGATAATATCGTCCCCCATTCTTCCATGCAAAGCGAAGCTGGTATTCGGACTCAATGTTCTCAAATAGTAAGTTGGCGCCGATTTTACGTGCTAGCATGCTTAAAGAAAACAGGATGACCTGATAGGCATCTCCACCTGAGATGCGAAGCTGGTCCAGGTTAACTTTTAAAATATTCGGAGAAATCTGTGCGATTCGGTCCAGTTGCGTATCTTGTCCTAAATGATCTAAAGCTATCTTAATCCCATATGTTTTAAAGTAAGCAAGCACATGCTGCAGAGGATCTAAGTTTTCCGGACTGATCGTGTCTGATAATTCCAACACGATCCGGTGCATTTCCTCCGGTTGAAAATGACGATGTAAAATCTCCATGAATTCTTCGCCATGATCCAGCATCAGCAAATTAGGATCTCTGTTGATAAAGATAAGAAAATCTTCACCATAGTCTTTTATTCTCTCCAAGGCAATTTCAAGTACGTAATTGTCCACTTCCACCCTATACTCTTCCGGCACTGCAGAATCGTGAAAAAATGGCCCAAGGCTTTTATATTCAGATTGTTCCTCATAGCGCCCTAGAATTTCATACCCGATTACTTGATGTTGATCTGCACTGAAAATCGGTTGAAAGAATGGTGTCACCCTGTCTAAATTCTTTAATATCTTTTCTGTATCCATGATGCATCTTCCCCCTAATTACGAAAACACCAATATGCCAAAATTATACCATTAGTTTCTTGCATTGATAATAAATAATTTTAATTCCTACTGCATAACTCTTTTTTCAGTGCATTAAAATTCCATTCATCCTATCCAATTTAAAAGAAGCACACTGAAAAGGCATTGCCCATAAATGGACAATGCCTTATGACTTATCAGAAAGGGAAGAACCATGGTATCGTAATCACCATGATAACGCCAATGAAGATCTGTATGGATATCCCGATCATGATAAAATCTTTATGCTTGTAATCACCTGCCGTCATGACAAGCGCGTTGGTAGTGGCAACCCTTGGAGTGGATAACGCCAAACTGCCAGCAACGGCAAGGCATAGAAACACAGGAAGTGGATCGATTCCTTGATTAACCGCAGATGTCAGGGCGATGGGCGTCATGATAACCGTCGCGGCTCCATACGGGATGAATTGGCTCAGGATCAGTGTCAGGAGGTAAAAGACCGCTAAAATGCCGTGTGCTCCGATATTACTGAATAAAACGGCCAGCCAATCACTTATCATTCTCACTCCACCCGTATTATCCAATGCAGCCGTTATTCCGAACATGGCGGCTATCAATAGCACAGGTTCCCAGTTAATCTTTTGGTAAGCATCCTCCATCGAACGGACACAGCCTGTAACCACCATCAACAATGCTGCCGTCAATACCGACAGTACAGCAGGGACGGACTCCATCGATAAAAGAATGACCATCAAAGCTGTGATTCCCAAGGCAATCCAAGCTTTGCCCTTGGAATGCACCGGAGAGCCATCTTCCGATGTACTCCCAATAACGATGACATCCTGCAAATCCGAGGAAATCCTTTCAATGTTCTCCCATTCTCCATGTATCAGGATTGCATCCCCCGGTTTCAGGCGTTCCGTTCCGACATCCGCTTGAATATATTCGCCATTCCGATTGATTGCCAGTACATTACATTGGTATTTCTCACGAAAATGGACATCAATCAAAGTTTGATTTTCATAATCCGAGTTCGGGACGATCAATATTTCCGTCAATCCAAATCTACTGCTAAGAAAATGTTTCTTTATTTGTTCGGTATTGAAATGTTTAAATTCCAGTTCATAGTTAAGTGCCAATCTCTCAACTGCTTCTTCTTCTCCAAACACCAAAATGATATCTTCAGGGTGAAGAACCTCATCCGCCCTGGCTGAAATCGTCTGCTGCCTTTGCAACAGCGGCAATTGCTTATCCTTTGGCTTCCGCTGGATTTCAATTAAAGTCAATTCATACTGAATAGGAAGCTGGAGGTCCGACAGCCTTTCCCCAACAATATCGGAAGTAGCGGGTATATGCAGATAATGCAATCGGTCATATACTTTGTACATGCCGGCAAGCTCCCCTGCCGACAGTCCCTTTACACTATTGTTCGCTGCAATGGTCTTCTCGGGAAGCAAAAGGCGTCCAAGTGTCAACATGAAGAATACCCCTGCTGCAAAGGCGACTAAGCCCACAGGTGTAAAGTCAAAAAATGATAAATTTCCTATTCCATTTTGCCGTAATACATCAGCGACGATCATATTGGAGGGAGTACCTGTAAGTGTTAATAGCCCTCCAATACTGCTTGCATAGGCAAGGGGCAATAAATACCTTGTCGGACTTGTTTTTTGTTGTAAGGCCATGCTCATGACGAGCGGTAGCAGTATGGAAACAATTCCAGTTCCGCTTAAAAAAGCACTTAATATTCCTGCTGTCAGCATGACGATAAGCAGCGATTTCCATTCACTGCCCCCACATAAACCCAACAACTTATTTCCTGCCTTTTCCACGATTCCTGTATTTAACAGGCCGGCACCGACTATAAATAGCCCAGCCAGCATGATGACCACTTGATTCGCAAAACCGGCCACTAGTTCATCCAATGTAAGAATCCCCAGTAACCCCAGAATGGATAGTGCACTAAGTGCAATTAAATCTGCTCGAAATTTTCCTTGTATAAAAAGCGCAATCGCGCATAGAAGTATAATCAGTGTAATAAACATTGGTTCGGTCATCATGTTACCTCCGTATAGATGTTCAATTTCAAACCGGATACGGTTTCATCAAACCCCAGTTTACATGTTTTTCATAGGCTTATAGAAGATATTTTCTTCAATTTATGTATATTGTTTGTTAGTATGAGGAAGTAACATTTTTATATTAGATAGGTTGATTAATTTGAATAAACCCATTTCCAGAAGAACATTCTTAAAGAAAAGTCTTGGTACTTTGGCTACCTTAACCGGTTTAGGTATTGGCGGAAACTATTATGCCCATAATTTGGAGCCGAAATGGCTGGAAACCAAGCATAAAATCATCAGCCATCCGCTTATCCCAAAAGGTTTTCATGGCATGAAAATGGTCCAATTCAGCGATACGCATTTAGGCTTCCAATTTCAGCTTAAAGATTTACAAGCAATTGTCAATAAGATAAACGAACTGGACCCTGATGTTATTTTATTTACTGGAGATTTAATGGACCAGCCTAATAAATACAAGGCTCACCAGAAAATCCCTCTCGTTTTGAATCAGCTCAAAGCGCCGCTTGGAAAATTCAGCATCTATGGTAACCATGATCATGGGGGATATGGCTCAGAAATTTACAGCGATATCATGGAAAAATCCCATTTTACCATGTTGCAAAACACCTCAGCTAAGATAACCTTATTATCGGCTGAAGAAATAATCATTGCCGGTGTTGATGATGCCATGCTAGGAAAGCCGGATTTTGAAAAAGCCCTTTTCGGCATCCCGAAAGAAGTGTTCACCATCATGCTTTCACATGCCCCTGACCTTGCCGACATATCAAGGACTTACGACATCCAGTATCAAATAAGCGGTCACAGTCATGGAGGTCAAGTGCAAATTCCCTTCGCCGGTGCCCTAGTAACTCCCCCATACGCTGAAAAGTACCGGGAAGGCACGTATGAAATCGATTCATTAACCTTACATGTTAATAGAGGCCTTGGCACTACCCGTCTCCCCTATCGTTTTCTTTCACGTCCGGAGTTAACTGTTTACGAATTCCAAGCCGAAAAATGATAGAAAAAGAACACAGGAGAAAACAGCCAGACTTATTAACAAAACCTGTGCGGATAAAACAACTTGTTGCCATGAATCATTTGTAATCGACTCCTATGAATTATAGCATTAGATGTATATCTGAGAAAACCAGGTTTTTTTTACCAGTACCCGTGGTAATTGCCATAAAGGTCATACCATAATTAAATAGCCACATAGGAAAGTGCCGATACAACCTAAAACAGACACCGTTATATAGATAAGGCAATCTATATAACGGTGTTTTCTAATAAGTTCAAGGGTTTCCATACTGAATGTTGAAAAGGTCGTAAAAGCGCCCAGGAAACCTATCGTCAGAAAAACCTGCAAAGATAAAGCCCAGCTTTCTTTCTGTGGCAACACCATTCCCAGCCCAAAGGATCCTATAAGATTAATCAGTAAAATGCTAACGGGTATCGAGACGGCTGGCAATAGCCTATTAAAAATAATCTGCAAGACATATCTAGAGGCCGCCCCAAAAAAGCCTCCTATAAAAACTGAAAGAACCTCAATCAAAGAGTCTCACCTCTCCGTTTTTTAAACAGGCCCAGTCCAAGGAAACCAGCGGCCAAACCAAATAAAAGCGTGGCTCCAAGATACATTCCCGCCAATGGCAGAGAAGTCTGCAGGAGATTCACCACTTCTTGAGAAAATGTGGACATCGTGGTAAAACCGCCGCAAAACCCGCTGCCCAGCGCCAAAAAAACAAATGATTTCTTTTTCGAGGCGAAATACCCATTTATCATTCCAAGTAAAAAGCTGCCTACTATATTTATTAAGAGGGTTCCAAGCGGGAAGAAGGAATGGCCGGCAGTCAAGATTACGCAATAACGCAATATCGCTCCAGCCGCTCCTCCAAAACCGACTGCAAAAATGCTTTTAAACCGATCCATCAAGGTCACCCCAAATTTTTATCATAAGTAGATTCATTATAACAGATTAAGATGAAACAGGCTCTTTTCTTAAAAAAATCCATACTATGTAAAGAATTTGAGAAAAGGAGGCTAATTATGCAAACACAGTATTTACCTTACTATCACTATCCACAGACCATAATGCTGCAGAACGATTACAGAAATGCATATGGGAATGAATATGGACCTGAATATTGGAATGACGAGCGCTTCTTTCCTTTCTTTCCTCTATTGGCTCCTGTAGCTTTTGTTGCAGGATTGGCAATTGGACCGTTGCTATTCAATAACCGTCCACCTGTCTATCCTCCATATCCTCCTCCATATCCTCCTCCATACCCGCCCGCCTACCCTCCTTACCCTGCTTATCCAGCGTACCCTCCCTATCAAGGCTTTCAGGGTTACCAGCAACAACAATTCGGCGCACAGGCTGGGGTATCTGAAAATATCAATATCTACACTCAATAAGAGTTGGACAGAAGGCGACATAAACGCCTTCTTTTTCTTGGACCAAAAGGAGTCCGATTGAATTTTACTTCCCTATATATTTTGAAGTGGTATAATATGAAAATGAATAGATGGTAAAGTGTTGGGAAATGATGGTCATACCCTAGAGGTGTACATGCTTAATTTTTTCACTATTTTCTGCCTGGTTGCACACACGTCTCTATTTCAACCAATATATAAAACGGGTTTTTCCTGAAGGAAGTCTGTATGTAACGTCCTTCTAACCTTATTAAGAAAAGGAGTTTCCACTAATGAACCAAACGAAAGGACATTCTGAAAGGGATGAGTTTTCGATAAACTCCCTTGCCCAAGCCGTGTTTATTGTCAATAAACATGCAAAGACTGCATTGGAGCCAAAGAATTTATATAATTTAAAACGGCTCGCATTAAGCAAGCTTATGCAAGAAGGAAAAGCGAAGAAGATTGGACTTCATTTCTCTGATAACCCTCGCTTTGCAGCACAGCAATCCGACGTCATTGTCGAATGCGGATCATATGTTTTTCATTTACCTCCCACTAAGGAAGATTTGAAAAAACTACCCCACCTCGGCAGCCGGGCAGCCTCCATACGGAACCCTAAAGCCGCGTTGTCATTATCCAAGGCCAAACAGATCCTGCAATCTTACGTTGGACAAGCAGGTGAAAAACAACCGAACACAACCAATACCGAGAAAAGGGCTCACGGGCGCAGGTCGGTCAAGCAACCTTTTAACAATCCATTCCCATCTACCTTTTTAGGAAAAGGTTCCAAGTATTGATCATTGATAAACCAAACGGGCCGTGAGGTAACGCCTCATCGGCCCGTTTTCACATTCATAATATCAATCTGTCTATCAACTTTATAAGCTCTGCAATTTCAGGCTTGCTGATTTGCGCGTCAGCCCCTACGACCTGACCTTTATGACGCAGGCTGTCAGTAATCAATGAAGAGAAAATAATCACCGGCAGCCCAGCAAGTTCCCCGTTTTCCTTTATTCTTCTAGTCAAATGATGTCCATCCATCTGAGGCATCTCAATATCGGTAATCAACAGTTGCACTTCCTCTTCAACCACTTTTCCTGATTCAATCAAATTCTCAAGATAATTAAATGCATCAAGTCCATTCTCATAAAACTCCAAGTACTTGAATCCTGCTTCTGACAATGTATCGAACAGCAGCTTTCTCAGTAATGGTGAATCTTCAGCAATCAGGATTCTCTTGTCAGAATTTTGACGGATACCAAGCTTTTTTACCTGTTGGATGTTTATTCCTGATTCTGGATTGATTTCGACCACTATTTTTTCAAAGTCGAGTAACAGTAACATTTCACTATTTAATTTTATTACTCCGATAATCTGACTTTCAAGGCCCTGATACATATCCGAAGGCTTTTCGATTTGGGACCAGGAAATACGGTGGATCTGTGTTACGGTATGGACATGGAAAACCACTTTTTGCTGATTGAATTCAGCCACTATGAATTTATCCTGCTCAGGAGTTTCAGATGGCGGAAACCCTAAAGCATCCGCGACATTCACAACTGGCAGGACTTCTCCGCGAAGCTCGATGATTCCCTCCACATTTGGATGGGAATGAGGGACAAGCGTGATGGGGACAGGATTGATGATTTCCTTCACCTTAATTACGTTAATTCCGAATTTATTCTTTCCGAGACCGAATTCCACTATCTCAAGCTCATTCGTTCCACTTTCCAGTAATATTCCTTTATTTGCTTCCACTGTTTCATCTCGCCCTTCTGCTTTTTCATTTCAAAATTCCATAAATCATTAAACCGCTAGGAAAAATATCATGGTTTCATCAATGAACTCATACCTAATAATTCGGTTAAATATTTCTTTTGTTTAGAGCATGGATAAAAAAAATCCAGAAGTGATCATTTATTAAAGCCCAAACAAAAAAGGGACCCAACTGAGTCCCCCTTATTCCAAGCTCATTTTCACCACTGTCATTCCGCCACCATATCGTTCGTAAGCCTATCCCTTCGATATAAACCCCCGCCGCGCAAACTAAATAATGCATACTCACCAATTTCTCAAATGATTCTTATCTCTTTCGCGACCTTTTCTTAGGATTGAGCCAACCTTTTTTTACAAAGAATAAAAACATCATCAAGGCAATACCGCCCATCGTTCCAAGAATGAGGAAATAGCCATAATGCCAATTTAATTCCGGCATATATTCAAAATTCATCCCATATACGCCCACTATGAAGGTCAGCGGCATGAAAATGGTAGTGATGACAGTCAATGTCATCATCGTTGAATTCATATTATTAGAGTTCACAGACAAATAGCTATCACGGATATCGGACGAAAAATCTCGATACGATTCAAGCATTTCAGTCAATTTAAGAAGATGATCGTACACATCATTAAAATAAAGATGCTGATCTTTCAAGTAATTCAGACGCTCCGATGAAATCATTCTGTACAATAAATCACGCATCGGCAATATGGTCCGACGGAGCCTGGACATATCTGTACGTAAATCGAAAAGCTGATCCATCAATTCGTTAATCGTGTCATTTTCAGTATTTTCCTCAATGCTAGCCAATTCGCTTTCAATTTTATAAACAGGCGGGAAGAATTCATCGACGATCCTGTCAATTATCCTATGCATCAAGAAAAAGGGACTTTGCTTCAACATTTTATTACCGGCAATTTCTTCCCATACCTTTTCTAGTTCAAGCATATCTTCCTTATGAAAACTGACTATCCATTTTTCACCAACAAACATATCCAATTCCACTGCTTTAAATACCTTCTCCCTTAAAGCATGAATCACAAGAAATTGGTAGCCTTCATAAAAATCCATTTTGGGACGTTGATTAAAATCATCCAGGCAATCTTCAATTGCCAGCGGATGAAAGTGAAAATGATTGGTTAAAAGTTCGATTTCCTTGTTTGTGGGATTGGAAAAATCCACCCAGTACCACTCGATATCCGGATTATTCATTTCCTTTAGCGGTAAATCAAAACTGATTTCTTGATTAGAAGTAATTGCGCAAGTCCTTATCAAATGTATCAACCCTCAAAATTTTCTTATCATACATTATACCTTTATTTCATTAATCATAAAAAGTTTTCTCCCCCTCCAAACTAAATGATAAAATAGGATGAATGAGTCAAACATAGTACATAAATTCATGTAGGTAGATAAGGGAGGATATTCATAGATGGAACATTTAATAAACCCTCTAGTAAAAGACGTACAAATATCAGGAATCCGCAAATTCTACAATATGGTCGCTGATATCGAAGGCACCATTTCCTTAACGATAGGGCAGCCTGACTTTCCAACTCCAACGCATATTAAAGAAGCGGCAAAACAAGCCATCGATAATGACTATACCGTTTATACTCACAATGCCGGCTATCTGGAATTAAGGGAAGCCGCTTCAAATTATGTAAAAGATAAATACAAGCTTAACTATGATCCGGCGACTGAAGTGATCGTGACCTCTGGTGCCAGCGAAGGCATAGACATTACATTTCGGACGATCCTCATCCCAGGGAACGAAGTAATATTACCGGGTCCGGTATATCCGGGATACGAACCCATCATTAAGATGTGCGGCGCAACACCTGTTTATGCCGATACAACAAAAAATGGATTCCGTTTGACGGCAGATATACTTGAAAAGTACATAACTGAACACACTCGGTGCATCGTTCTGCCCTATCCATCGAATCCGACCGGGGTTACATTAACTGCCGAAGAATTATTGGACATTGCCGAACTTGCTAGGGGCAAGGACATCTTCATATTGGCTGATGAGATATACAGTGAGCTGGTATTCGATCAGGAGCATGTTTCGATTGCCACTTTCTTAAAAGAACAAACCATCGTCCTGAACGGATTGTCCAAATCCCATTCCATGACCGGTTGGAGGATCGGCCTTCTGTTTGCGCCTGCAGCCATCTCTAAGCATCTCCTGAAGGTTCACCAATACAATGTGACATGTGCCGCCTCCATATCGCAGAGAGCTGCCTTGGCAGCACTGACGGCAGGCAGAAATGATGCAATACCCATGAAGACTGAGTATGCACGGAGACGGGAATACGTGTACAGCCGCTTACAAGCGATGAAACTGGAAATAGTCAAACCAAATGGTGCCTTTTACTTTTTTATAAAGCTGCCTGAAGGCTATGCCTCTTCCCTTGATTTTTGCCTCAAGCTTGTTCAACAGGAAAAAGTGGCAGTGGTCCCTGGAGATGCCTTCTCTCCCCTTGGCGAAGGGTACTTCAGGATATCTTATGCCTATTCCATGGAGACCCTGGAAAAGGCCTTGGACCGTATTGAAGCTTTTTTAGCTAAAAAGTAATCGCAAAAAAAATAGTGGCCTTCAATTGAATGGACAATTGAAGGCCACTTTCCAATGTTCAAGGATGTCAGGCTACCTAAGTTTTTTCACCTTGCCGCCAACTAATACAATCTTCGTAAAAAACGAATTTCCCGATATCCTTCTTCCTTATTTGTCGTGGTAAGGCTCACTTCAACGATGGACCCAAGTAAATCAGCCATCACTTCTTCGAATTCCTTTGCGGAGCGCGGCTTTGAAAAGCCTAAGCTCTTCAATTCGCGCATCAGTATCTGAAAACCGGCATTCGTTTCGATATGACTGAATTTCACCGGCAAGATTAGCGGACTTTCATTCATTAATTTCAGATCCCAACGAATGGGCTTTGTTTGATGAATGGTTTTTTCTCGTTTAAAACCTTCAATCCTTACAATATATCGACCATCTTCTAATTCCTGGAATTTCATATTGATATCATCGAATTCGCCCATAGCTTTCACTCCTTTTTGTAAAGGCTGTCGCTATCAGCTTATTCATGATAAAGAAATGCTAGCACTTAATTATAATGTTTATATAATGCCTGTGTACCGCTATTTTCTTCGCCAGCTTCTGCCAGCCCCTCATACAGGGATTTGCTCAGGCTTAATCCAGGAGCGTCCATTCCCATTCTTTCCGCTTCATCAAGTGCAATCTTCATATCCTTGATAAAATGCTTAATATAAAAACCAGGTTCAAAATCCCCTTCAACCATCCGCGGTACGAGATTGGACAATGACCAGCTCCCGGCAGACCCCGATGATATGCTTCTTAATACCCGGTCCGGATCCAACCCCGCCTTTTTGGCATAGGAAATCGCTTCAGTCACTCCGATCATATTGGATGCAATGGCGATTTGATTGCACATTTTCGTATGCTGTCCTGAGCCAGCCGGGCCTTGATGGACAACATTGCTGCCAAGGATATCAAAAATGGGCCGGACCGCTTCAAATGCATCACTAGACCCGCCGGCCATGATCGTGAGCTTTGCATCACGAGCACCGATATCTCCACCGGAAACCGGTGCATCCAATGATTCCATGCCCCTTTTCTTCGCTTCCTCTGCTATCTTCACTGCCAAAGTTGGAGTCGAGGTCGTCATATCGATTAAATAAGTTCCTTGTTTCCCGTTCTCGATAAGGCCATTTTCCCCAAGATAGATTTCTTCCACATCACTGGGGTATCCCACCATGGAAATGATCACATTAGCATTTTGCGCAATTTCCTTTGGAGCAGCTGCCCACTTCGCTCCCTGTGAGAGCAGTTCACTTGCCTTATCTTTCGTCCTTGTATAAACAAATACCTCATACCCCGCCTTAAGCAGATGTGCGGCCATGCTTTTTCCCATAACTCCTAAACCAATGAAGCCGATCACTTTGTTCGATTGCATCAATGCAGATTCCTCCCAATCATTTTGTTTCAAAAAAACTTAAATGGACTTTATCATTCCTCCGTCAACTAAATAGGACTGCCCCGTTATATATGTATTAGCACCTGAAACAAGGAAAGTAACGAACTTTGCAAATTCCTCGGGTTCCCCATAACGCCCAAGAGGGATTTTGTTAATGGATTGTTCAGTCATCTCCTCTGGAGTGACGCCTTGTTTCTCTGCATTCATCTTATCAAGGTGCTGAACGCGATCCGTTGCGATTCTTCCTGGACCGACTGTATTGATCAAAATCCTGTCTGGTGCTAATTCTGAAGCTAACGTCTTCGACAAACCAACGATTGCCGTCCGGAATGTATTCGATAATATCAGTCCTGGAATCGGTTCCTTAATGGATGAAGAAGCAATATTAACGATTTTCCCGCCTTGTTTTTTTAAATGTGGCAAGCTCTCACGGATCGTCCTTATGAAGCTTAGTAAATTAAGTTCAAAAGATTGTTGCCATTCTTCATCCTTGAAATCTGAAAAGGAACCTCCTGGAGGACCTCCGGCATTATTAATAAGAATATCAATACCGCCGAATTCTTCAGCGGTTTGCGCAACCAGGCTTTTAATATCTTCAGCTTTTGTTATATCCGTTACCATATAAGAAACTTTACCGGTCCCAAGCTGCGATAATTCCCTTTGTACGGCGGCTAGCTTTTCTCCATCACGGCTGGCTAGCATGACATTTGCTCCTTCTTTAACCAATTCGGCTGCCATAGCCTTCCCCAAACCTTGACTTGAAGCTAAAATCAAGGCATTTTTCTTTTCCAAATGTAATTCCATATCATATCTAACCTCCATATTCTTAAAAATATAATTCCATTATATCGTTATAACCGTAAAGTGAAAAATCTGAATAATCATTCTTATGATTTTTTATTTGCAAAAAAAATAGCCGGTTGGATAAACAACCGGCTTCAAAGGGGGAAATGAGAATGTCAGCTGCCCTAAAAGAGCTAAACAACTGTGCTTGCTTTTTATTTACCCCCATTTTGGTGCAATAAACCATTTTTTCTTTAAATTAAACAAGAATTACAGGACAGCACCCCATCCGAAGGTTTTAATGGATGGGGTGCTGTTTTCCTGATTTAATTATTTCTTCAAAGCGTTAACAACCGCTTCTTTCACATTATCATTCGTGTCCAGCCCTAGAACTTCCTGAGATAGTTTTTTCATCTCTTCAAGCGAAAGTTGGCTAATTAAAGAACGTGCTTTTAAAATCGAAGTGGCACTCATTGAGAATTCATCAAGGCCCAATCCGATTAAAATCGGGATGGCCACTTCATCTCCAGCCATTTCCCCGCACATTCCGGCCCATTTCCCTTCTTTATGAGCTGCATCTATGACCATTTTAACCAAGCGTAAAATCGCTGGATTGTATGGTTGATATAAATAAGATACTCTCTCATTCATTCGGTCAGCGGCCATCGTATACTGAATCAAGTCATTAGTGCCTATGCTGAAGAAATCGACTTCCTTAGCAAATATATCCGCCATCACTGCAGTTGAAGGGATTTCAACCATGATTCCGACTTCAATCTTTTCAGCAACTTGAATACCATTATCAAGCAATTCCTGCCTGACTTCAGCCAAGACTGCTTTAGCTTCGCGGAATTCAGCCAGTGTGGCAATCATCGGGAACATGATCTTCAAGTCCCCGTAAATGCTTGCACGAAGCAGGGCACGGAGCTGGGTCCGGAATATCTCCTGCTCATTTAAGCAAAGGCGAATCGCACGGTAGCCTAGGAAAGGGTTCATTTCCTTAGGAAGCTCTAAATAAGGCAACTCCTTGTCTCCGCCTATATCAAGCGTCCTGACGACTACAGGCTTCCCTGACATTCCTTCCAGCACCGCTTTGTATGCCTCGAACTGTTCTTCTTCACTTGGAAAGTCATTTCTGCCCATATAAAGAAATTCCGTACGATATAACCCGATGCCTTCACCGCCATTTTGATGTACGCCCTCCAGATCTTTCGGCGTGCCAATATTGGCTGCCAATTCCACATGATGGCCATCATTCGTAACGGTTTTTTCATGAACAAGTTTCGCCCACTCAGCTTTTTGCCTGGCATAGGCTTCCTGCTCCTCTTCGTAGCGTTTCACGAGTTCAGGAGTGGGATTGATGTGGACTTCACCCTTTAACCCGTCAATTATGACCAAGTCACCATTTTCAATGGTAGTGGTCACTGACTTCGCTCCAACGACTGCTGGAATTTCCAATGAACGGGCCATTATGGCTGAATGGGATGTACGTCCACCGATATCGGTCGTGAATCCTTTAACATATGCCGGATTCAACTGTGCTGTATCGGATGGAGTCAAATCCTCCGCAATGATGATCACTTCTTCAGCAATCATGCTCGGATTAGGAATATGAACACCTAAAAGATGTGACAGCACCCGTTTCGTGACGTCACGGATATCCGCTGCTCGTTCCTTCATGTATTCATTATCCATTTGTTCAAACATCGTAATGAACATGCTTGCGGTTTCATTTAAAGAAAACTCTGCGTTGACGTTTTCTGATTGTATTTTATCCTGAATTGGAGTGATAAGTTCCGGATCAGCCAAAACAAGCAGGTGCGCGTCAAAGATTGCGGCTTTATCGGCCCCTAGATCCTTTTCGGCTTTATCCCTGATTATTTCCAATTCATTTGTTGACTTTTGAATAGCTTCCTTAAAACGGGATATTTCAGCCCCGACATCTTCTATGCTTCTTTTTACAATCGATAAATCTGGCTCAGTCAGTCGATAGGCTTTAGCGATGGCTATTCCGTTTGAAGCTGCTATTCCACTAATCAAAGTGGACATTATTCTGCTAATCCTTCTCTGTTCAACGTTTCGGCAAGTGTGTTCAGTGCATCGTTTTCATCGCTTCCTTCAGCAGAAATCGTAATTTCCGCCCCTTTGCCGATACCTAGGGACATTACACCCATAATGGACTTAAGGTTCACTTTTTTCTCTTTATATGCAAGGTTTATTTCTGAATCAAATTTTCCTGCAGCTTGTACAAGCAATGTTGCCGGACGAGCGTGAATTCCTGTTTCTGCAGTTACTGTAAATGTTTTTTCTACCATATAGATCAATCTCCTTTAAGATAAATTAACAAAAATAGGTTATGTAAGGGGTTTTCTCTATCCAAATGAAAAAAGAAATGCCCTTTTCCTTATCAGGATAGCATTATCATTCCCAACAAACAAACCAAAACTATTGGTACCTACAAAATAGTACAAAAATATAGATGGAACTGCAACTATTACTTTTCAGATTCTTCAATGATTAAATGGACAGCTGCGCATTTTTGGTGAAAAAAGCCCTGAAACTCAGCATAATGAAGAGGACCACCGTTAATGAAACACTTCCGAGAATCCCAATCAGAATCGCAATCTGGTACTCAATAGCAATTAGCGGGCTTATCCCCGACATGATTTGCCCTGTCATCATTCCTGGAAGGAAGATAATCCCCATCCCGAGCATATTGTTCAAAGTCGGGAGCACAGCCGAGTCGAATGCAGCATCCACATATTTCTTCACAGCCTTCGCTGGAGTCGCTCCAAGCATCAACATCGCTTCTACCTTTTCACGATTACCGCTTATCCCATCATGGAGGTTTTTAAGCGCCAATGTCACTCCGGTCATGGCATTCCCCACGATCATCCCTGCAATTGGAATGAAGTACCTCGGCTCATACCATGGCGTGAAATGGATCACGACCACATTAAAATAAAACAAGGCAGCCATGGGACCTGACAACATACTTAAGATAACCATCCTTTTGATTTTCTTATTAAGAGTATGGGACACTTGCTTAAAAATATTATGGATGGAAAATAGGGCCATCGCACATAAAAATCCTAAAGAAAGTAATGGGTGGGGATTTTCAAAGATATATGTCAAAACATATCCTGCGAGAATGAGTTGGACAGTCATCCGCACTGTGGCCAGCATGATTTGCTTTTCCCGTGTAATCCCGCGCCACTTCACGATCATGAGCAGAATCACTACAAACACGTAGGCCGCACAAAGACGCCAGAACTCAATATCTATTATCCCATTCGACTCCATTAATAGTCACTCTCCTTCGCCTTTTTCAGAACGATCCTATGCTCAGCACACATGTCCGCCAGCTGTTTTGAATGGGTTATCATGATGACCGTTCCTTTTTCCCGCTTCACTTCTTCTAAAAAACACCCCATGACCGTCAGCTCGGCTTCCTCATCAAGAGCTGAAGTCGGCTCATCCAGTAAATACACCTCGGGGTTCAATAAAAGTAACCTCGCCAGTGCCAGTCTCTGTTTCTCCCCGCCAGAAAGATTCTCCGCACTCTCGTCTAAGGACTTCTGCAACTGGACGGTATCAAGTGCTTTAACCAATTCTTCTTTATCCTTTTTTTCCCGTTCTGTCAGCTCCAGGCCAATCTGAAGATTTTCTTCAATCGTACCCGGTAAAGTGAATGGTGCCTGAGAAAGCATTGTGACTTTACGCCGGAGCTCTATCGGGTTGAATTCATCCAGCAACTGATCCTGATAATAAATCAAACCGCTATCCGGGTCATCCATCCTGTTCAATAATCGTAGCAGTGAGGTTTTTCCTGCACCGCTCTCCCCAGTCAAACAAGTTACCATATACGCCGGTATTTGCAAATCATCAATATTCAAAATCCCTTTATATTTAATATTTTCTAGCCTGAATATCATTTTACCCGCCTGCCTCCCTTACTCCACCATATCATTATAAGAAACTATCCTGATCTGGGGTAGCGATGCATGTAAAGATTTTCATTTTCTTTCGCATTTTTATAGGTTAGTATTATTCCTGCCGAATATATCCATGACTGATGTGGAAAACACCTTAATAAATGGAGGGACTTATCATGAACGGAAATTCCTTTTTACATTCTTACCTGAATGTTTTTCTCCTTACTGCACTTTGCCTGATCACGTTGTCTGGCTGCCAGGCAGCTTCAGATAATCTGATCAATCAATCCAAACAGGAAGATTCACTCTCCAACGAAGACACCCAATCCAGTGCGGACTCTTCAAATGAAGAAAAAGGCAAGACATTCACAGCCGAGATCATCAAAGTTATTGACGGAGATACAGTCAAAATCAAAATGACTAATGGAAATCAAGAAACGGTCAGGCTCCTGTTGATAGATACTCCAGAAACCGTGCACCCATCCAAGCCCGTTCAGCCTTTTGGACCTGAAGCAAGCAAGTTCGCCAAGGAACTCATGCCTTCTGGCTCTAAAGTGGAAGTAGAAACCGGCATAGGTGAAAGAGATAAATACGGCCGGCTGCTGGCCTATTTTTATGTTGATGGTAAAATGGTGAATAAACTGCTGCTGGAAAAAGGACTGGCAAGGGTAGCCTATGTTTATGCACCGAACACGAAATACCTTGATGAATTGGAAAATATTCAAAAACAAGCCCAACAAAACGAAATCGGTATTTGGTCAATCGAAAACTATGCAACTTCAAAAGGGTTTGATGATTCGAAGTCAAAAGAAGCATCCGTGGAAAAGCCCATTGGGTCTTGCAATAACCCGCAAATTAAAGGAAATATAAATTCCAAAGGCAATAAAATTTATCACATTCCTTCGGGCCAATATTACGAAATAACTAAACCAGAAGAAATGTTTTGTACTGAAAAAGACGCACAGGATGCTGGATTCAGAAAATCGCAAAGTTAACAAATACGGTTTTTATAAAAAAAGATCGAGTTGATTTCAGAAATCCGCTCCCTTTCCGCCGACTGCCTGCCAAGCCTCATCAAAGAAAGCGTCTGCAGGGTCTCGGCCAGCCAGTTTTTCGGCAGGAGTGTCGCATATTTCTTCCATTAAGGATTACAGGAAAAAAAACATGAAGAAAAAACTAGTCTTAAACAGGGTTCGGAATAAGACGAGCCAGCAGTTTTTTCTTTTAAAACACAAAGTTGATTGGAACGGAAGGACGAGACTCCTGCGGGAAAAGCGTGGCAAGGGAGACCCCGCAGGCGCGCCGAGGAGGCTCTCCGACCACCCGCGGAAAGCGAGTGCCTGAAGTGGAAATCTAAATTTTACACCGCCTCAAAAAAAACTCTGGACAAAAGGATTTCTATCTTTTAAAACAAAGTTGATTGGAACGGAAGGTACGAGACTCCTGCGGGAAAGCGTGGCAAGGGAGACCCCGCAGGTCCACCGAGGAGGCTCCCCGACCGCCCGCGGAAAGCGAGTGCCTGAAGTGGAAATCTAAATTTTACACCGCCTCAAAAAAACTCTGGATAAAAGGATTTCTATCTTTAAAACAAAGTTGATTGAAACGGAAGGTACGAGACTCCTGCGGGAAAGCGAGGCAAGGGAGACCCCGCAGGTCCTCCGAGGAGGCTCCCCGACCGCCCGCGGAAAGCGAGTGCCTGAAGTGGAAATCAACGTTGAACTATATAAAATATATCCTTGTTTTAAATGAGGCCATTCCAAACTCCCTTTTCGACAAACGGTACATCATGTTTCGGCACATCCAATCTTTGGATGTGTTTTTTCATTTGCTCCCACACACTCAACATTTCCTTAATTATCCTTTTCTCATCAAAAAGGTTCTCTTTAGCTCCTTTAAAACCCACTTGTTATTACCGCCATTTTTCGGTTATGCCATTTGGCTTTATCCGATCGATTTATTTATGGTAGAAGCACCCGGGAATACAGGAAAGTGCACTTTCTAAAGGTGACTTGCTTAATGAAAGATTTCTCAGCGCTAACGGAAGAATTCACCCCGATGATCCATCATATTATCCGCTCACTTTCCATCTATAAAAATAAGGAAGAATATTTTCAAGTAGGCTTGATCGCTTTATGGGAGTCATTAGGGAATTTCAATGAAGAATACGGACAATTCTCCAACTATGCCTATACGGTAATCAAAGGCAAAATTCTGAACGAATTAAAGCATCAGCATAAATATGAAATCCGTACCGAACCCTTTGATTCCTTCCTATTAGAGATGATTAAAGATCCTTTTTCAATGCATGAAGAGGCCTTTGCCATCGATAATGTATTAACCTACACGGTAGGATTGACACTGAATCAGCAACGCTGGCTTTTACAGACATACCTTGAAAATAAAACCGTGACTGAAATCGCTGAGATATATCAAGTTACTGCTGCAGCCGTCAAATCATGGAGAAAGTCCGCCTTAAATAAATTAAGGAAACAATTGATTTTTCCAATATAAATAATTTGGGGTGGCTCAATCATGAGCCACCCCAAATTATACATCCATCAACTTCTCGCTTCTTCTAAATACGTATAAATTATCACACCGTTATGTTGAGCATTCCCCCGAAAATGTTTAAAGTCATGCCTATTGACAAGGACCTCACGAAAAGCTAAAAATTCTTCTTTTGTTATCCGGAACTCTTCCATTTCCCGATTTGCCAATTTATCGAGTACTTCTTTTGCTTCCTCTGCATTCATATATTATCCTCCTTAATTATCGAATGTTCCATCATTTTCAGACAGGAGAAATTCCGTTTTCATTTTAACATAAGCTTGCCACTTAATATAAATTAGAATTTTTTGTTGCCCACTCACTACATTATTCTTTACGAATGCTTTAAAATAGTGCAAACTGTATATTAAAATATCATAATGTAAAATGATTGGCATTTTTTGTACATATAATTACATACTGGTACGCATAACTGCGTTTGCAAGATATACCAAATTATGCCACATCTTTACAACGCTCCATTACAAGAATCGTACCTCCTTTTAAAAGTTTAGCTTACTGTACCGACATAAGAGATAACTAATTCTCTTACTAGCACTTCCCACGTCAAAATCTAAACGGCAAGATGTTCGAATAATCCAATTACTCCATTGTTACTTTTTGATCATTGGAAACAAAATGGGAAAGGATGATTACCATGAAGAAAGCGGAAGTTGGAAATATCATTGAATTTAGAGAAGGCTTAAAAGGAATCGTCGAGAAAGTGAACGAGAACTCAGTAATCGTGGACGTCACGTATATGGAAAATTATCGTGATTTGGAGCTTGAACAAAAAACAGTCGTAAACCATAAAAATTATAAAATCATAGGATAATTCAATTTATCAAACGGGATGGTTACTAGATGACCATTCCGTTTTTCACTTTTTAGCAATCTTCCCATTCGATTCCCCCGCTTTTTGTAACCATTTCTATTTCATGCCGTCTAATTCATTAAAGGGCAAAGCATCTGTATGTGATGCAGGAATAACCAGTTTGAAATTTCTATCAGAAAGATGAGGGAAACACATGACTTGTTGGACACGTTATATTGGCAGTGTCACATTCGCCGCTTTTCTGCTGACTGGCTGCGGTACGGCCACAGACGAAAATGCAGATGAGCCACAGGAAGATTCAATAAAAGAGGAGAACGGAGGCAATACTTCTCAAAGAGGCAATCGTAATAACCGAAGCGATAACAAAATAAGACTGATGGAGCAAAACCTGCAGTATACAATGAACGGGGAAGCAAAAGAAAAAACAGCATTCCTAAAAAAAAGCGATAATCAACCGTTCAGCCTCTATGTTTTGCAACAATTCAAGCTAAGTGCCGAAGAACCAGGAAAAGATATTGTGTTCCTGATTGAAGATGACTCCATTTATATGAGAATCGAATTGTTGAAGGCCGATGTCAGTTGGGATGAGGTGGAAGAAAATGTTCAAGCCCAGCTGAAAAGCATTTCAGAAACGATTAGGGATCCTTCACTTGATATCGGGAGCGGCACAGGATTTGAAGTGGAAAGTGGGGATGATGTCATCACTTCCATTTTGCTCAAGGATGAAAAAGCACCCGTCCGCTTAACTATGTTCACGAAAAAAGATAAAGATTACCGGGATGCTTTTCTAGAGATGGCTAAGACGCTGATGAAAGGGTGACCATTGATTTCCCCCCTGGTACGGAGGGCTAGGGTCAGGCCCCCCGTTCTCCATTACTCCTTGCCCGCCTTGCACTTCCAGACAAGCACTAAAAAAAGGAGGCTTATGTATCCAAAAACCGGATAAATATATCCTAGTAACCTTCCATATCCGAATTCACTAATGATTAAAGCTATTAAAAAGATCACCGCTATGATCAGCATGCTTGGCAATTTAATATAACTGCTGATTTGCCTCTGTAAGCCATATATGTTTCCGATGACCGAAGTGAATATCTCGCCGTATATCACCAAAATGAACATCCAATACAACTGACTGGCCGCCGTTCTCATAATAACTGCTGAAGGAATTTCATAACGATTCACGTCAGGAAGTGTCATAAGTGAAAAATGCCCCGTCAATAAAATGATGGTCAGGAATATACCTCCAAGAATTGCTCCATGCTTAATGACCTTCTCATCTCGAACTTCATACGCAACCGGAACCAGCACAGCCTGTGCCAAAGCCAGGTTAAAGGCTGTATAGGCAAAGGGGGACAAAATCATTTTCATGGTGATCACTTCATCCGGAACTTTTGTCAGGGTCTTAAAGAAATCCACATTACCTAAAGTCGAGAAAAAAAGAATCACGCTAAAGCAGATCATGATTGGTACAACAAACGAGTTCACAGTGAAAACACCGCGCATGCCCATCATCAGGACCAAGGATGCCAGTATGATCGTAGACCAACTTCCAATACTTTTAGGCACGCCAAGTTGTTCTTCAAAAACGGCTCCTGAACCCGAAATCATGACAGCCGTCACCCCTAACAGCATGATAAGGAAAAAGAAGTTGATGATTCCTGCTATTTTCTTGCCAAAAAGAAATTGATTGAACTCCTCATAAGAAGATGCTCTGATCCTTGCGGAAATGAGCATGATTTTCGTGCCGGTGAAAATGAAAATATAACCTGCTATTAAAATCCCGATAAAGCCATAAAAACCATAACGGGTAAAAAACTCGACAATCTCTTTTCCAGTTGCAAATCCTGCACCGACGACTGTGCCTACATAAACCGCTGCAATCTGAAAACTCCCTGACCACCTTGACAGCATACTCTCCCCTCCTCCCTACATTTATATGTAAGGAAGAGACATTTAAGACAAGCCGAGCAATATTCCTTTCGTCAGCTGTTTTTTTCCTGGGTTACATCCTCTCATCGTGCAGTCTGAAACCCCCTATGCATTTCACTGTGAAGCATCATTCCGAACGCATGAAAGATTTTAAAAAAACGCTTGGAATAATCTCCAAGCGTTCAGACTGTAAACTAATTAATAAACGTACCAGTTTATTCCAGAAATTAGTTCCCTTTCCGCTGACTGTCTTTCATGCCGCATAATTGCAAGCGCCTGTGAGGTCTCGGCTAGTCAGTGATTCGGCAGGAGTGTCGCAAATTTCTTCCATCCAATAATGTTTCTTTCTATAAAAAAAGTGTTCATGAAGGATAACCAAGTCTTCTTTTATAATCATGGTTCGGAGTTAGATCATTTCATAATGCTTTATCATCAACAGTGGAGAGCCATTCGTCTATCACCTTCACAACGGACTGTACAGTACCGTCAACAAACGGGGATTTTAGATTCGCAGATTCAACGAGATCAAGGAAGGACTTGCTGCCTCCAAGTTGGCACAGATTCAAATAATCCTCCCAAGCCGTTTCATCTTTTTCAGTCGACCTTTTCCAGAATTGGAAAGCACAAATCTGGGCCAATGTATAGTCGATATAATAAAAAGGTGATTGATAAATGTGGCTTTGCCGCTGCCAATACCCGCCATTCTCCAAGAATTCGTTTCCTTCATAATTACGATGCGGCAAATATTCCATCTCGATCTTACGCCAAGCCTGCTTCCTTTCAACGGGGGAGGCATTAGGATTTTCATAGACAAAATGCTGAAATTCATCAACAGCTACCCCATACGGGAGGAATATGAGGGCACCGCTTAAATGGGAAAACTTATATTTTTCCGTATCTTCCTTGAAAAATAGCTCCATCCATGGCCAAGTTAAAAATTCCATGCTCATCGAATGGATTTCACATGCTTCATATGTAGGCCAATAATACTCAGGAATGTCAAGATCACGGCTGCGATACACTTGGAATGCATGACCTGCCTCATGTGTCAAAACATCAATATCCCCGGAAGTACCGTTGAAATTAGAAAAGATGAATGGAGCTTTATAGTCTTCTATAAAAGTACAGTAGCCACCGCTTTCTTTTCCTTTTTTCGCCACAAGGTCCATCAGGTCATTATCAATCATATAGTTGAAAAACTGATTCGTTTCAGGTGATAGTTCCTGGTACATCCTTTTCCCATTATCGATGATCCACTCAGCATCGCCTTTTGGAATGGCATTACCCGTTCTGAAATGAAAATTCTCATCATAATAGTTCAGGTTCTCCAATCCAAGACGTTCCCGCTGCTGTTCCTTCAGCCGGGTGACAAGCGGTACCACTTCCTCTTTCACCTGCTTGCGGAATACAGCAACCATATCAGCATCATAATCAGTCCTTGTCATTCGATAATACCCAAGTTCCACGAAATTCCCATAACCCAGCGCTGTCGAAATCCCATTCCTAACCTTGACAAGTTCATCGAATATACGATCCAATTCCTCCTGCTTTTCTTCAAAGAAACCGTAATATGCCTCACTTGCATTTTTCCTTAACTCACGGTCCGAGGACTCCATAAAAGGCTGAAGCTGCGCAAGTGTTAATTCTTTTCCATCAAAGTGAATTTTTGCAGAGGCAATTAATTGTGAATACTCACTTGATAATTTATTTTCTTTTTGCAGTTGTGGTATGATTTCGGGCGAAAAGGTTTTGAGTTGGGCCTCTGCCAGGTCAAATAGTTGAGTTCCCCATTTCTCCTCAAGCTCCTTACGGAATTTCGAGCGAACGAGTTCATTGTAAAATTTCGAGGTCAATTCTTCCATTTCAGGGGAGAAGTCATCTAAGTAATCATTCTCCGCTTTATAAAAAACATCATTGGTATCTATGGAATGCCGGATATAGACCAAATTAAACATCGTACCTACATAATTTCGAATTCCGTTTATTTCTTCCATGGCTTTTATTTGTGCATCGGCGTTTGCAGCGTCCGTAAACTTTTCCAAAGCTTTCATGAACCGGGTTTTAATTTCATCCATTTCAGGACGTTTATATTGATACTCATTAAATTTCATATGTAGGCTCCTTTTCGAATATAAAACATTTTTTCTGTATAAACCAGAGTGTCGTTATCCAATCGGATTCGTTTCCAAGAAACTTTCACCATTATCACGATTATCTTAATGTAATTTAATTCGCCACTGCGTTATTAAAAACCTTTTTATGTCGCTAAAACAAATTCATGTTTTATCAGACATAAAAAAACAGCACCTGTAGTCAAATCAAGGTGCTGTTTCTTTAGCTAATTTTGAGCGGAATACCCAATCTTTTTAAGCAATTCAATCACGGTCGCCTTTTCATCTTGCGTAAGTACACTCATGATATCATCGATTCTTTTTTCATGCTCAGGAAAAACTCCTTCAATAAAGGCCTTTCCTTTATCGGTTATCTTTGCAAAGGTTACACGGCGATCCTCTTTACATGCTATGCGCTGCAGATATTCCTTCTGTTCAAGTTTATCCACGACATAGGTAATGCTGCCGCTAGCTAGCAGGATCTTTCCGCCTATTTGCTGAAGAGGCTGATCCCCTTTATGATAAAGCAATTCCAGTACTGCAAACTCAGTTGGATTCAAACCCTCTTCAGCTATATGTTTATTAACCACATCATTAATGGATCGATGAGCTCTAGACATCACAATGAACAGTTTCAAAGACTGTTGGATGTTATTATTCTCCATAACTTCACAACCTTAAAAATTTTTAATTAAAATATCTTGAATTAAAAGTTATTATATGACATAAAGGATTTTTTGTCAATCTGCCCTGTTAGTATGCACTATTGTTTAATCAATCATTTTGATATACTTGAAAAAAAAGCTAAAGTAGTGACAAACATGAAAACGAGGCATAAATTCACCACATATCTACTTATTGTTATTTTACCATTAATTTTTCTCTCTATCATTTATTGGATGCATTTAGAACGTTCCCTTCTAAAAGAAAGACAGGAACAAGCTGAATGGGCGGGAACGGTTTATCAAGAATACATAGATCAAGTTATAAGGGAAACGAAGGAAAACCTTGAGCTGCTTAGCCTTAGCAGTTCCGTGCTTTATATGGATGACAAAAAAACCGAACTGCTTATGAACTGGATCAAAGATACAGATTCCAGGTATGCCGGAGTATATTGGCTAAATCGCGACGGTGTTTCCATTTCGGGTACGAATAAGAATTTCCATCATTACCATTTAATCGAACAAAATGATATGGAACGTGCAGTAAAAACTCAAAAAGCAGTTGTTGCAGGAACAAAGGAGCTTTATAACGCTCATTTTAATTATTTTTCCATTTTTGCTCCCATACTGGATCAAGATAAAAAAGTGCAAGGGTTTTTATTGGCACATATCAGGCTGGATCATATGGAAAAAATATTAAAAATGCTCAGCCCAGGTCATACCTTTATATTGGAAACAAAGGACAAAACCCGAATTTTAGATATAAATGCCGAGGGATTCAATGGACATTCAACATGGGTGGATGTTCCTTTGACCGAAGTTGATTGGACACTGAGCGTCAAAGTGCCCGACAAGATTAACACAAATAACATGAATGTTTTTTTAATGCTTGTTTTTTTCACCTTCTTTATTACTCACATGATTTATATCATCATGGAGGAAGTGATCGTTCGCAGGCATGCCAAAAAACAAAAATTACTAAATGAAAACCAAAAAATAGATTTTGTCGGTACATTGGCTGCAAGTACTGCACATGAAATAAAAAACCCACTGACCGGCATAAAGGGGCTAGTGCAGTTACTGGTTGAAAAACACCCTGAGGAGCAAGATCAGTTCTATTACTCTGTCATCATGAAGGAAATTGAACGGATCAATAGCATCGTCAGCGAATTTTTGATTTTAGGAAAGCCAATGGTACAAACTTTATCCTTATATGATATTCGCAGTATCATTGCTGAATTGAGACCAATAATAGAATCAGAAGCACGTCACTTCAATATTGAAGTGGAATGGAATATCATAAAGGAGCCAATCCTGGTTCATTGTACAAAGGACCAACTCAAACAAGTCATTCTCAACATTGCCAAAAACGGTTTCGAGGCCATGGAAGTTGGGAAAAAGTTAAGGATTCGTATTCACCATGAAAATGAATGGGCTAAAATCATGATCATCGATAACGGGCAAGGATTGAATGAAAAAGATATAGGGAAAGTGTTCGATCCCTTCTATACATCGAAAAAAGAAGGAACGGGATTAGGGCTATTTGTGTGTAAACGAATCATTGAATCTTTTAACGGCACCATCGAGTTTTCAAGTAAACCTCTGGTCGGTACAACCGTTACAATCAGCTTGCCGCTTATAAAAGACCACACTTAGCAATACTTTGAAGAGTTATCGAATTTTTCATGAAGACTAGTAACGATCCCGATTTATTTAAGGTGTCATGCATACGGTGCATGCTTCTTGAATCTATTTATGGAATAGGTAAAAATCTTAATCAGGAAGAAGGATATATACAGATGGGAAGTATCGCTGCCATTAAAACAAAACCGCAAAAACAAGATATGACTCTGAAAATCATGATCATCATAGGCATATGCCATTTAATGAATGATTCTCTTCAGGCCGTCGTACCGGCCATGTTCCCAATCCTCGAAAAATCAATGTCGCTTTCGTATACACAGCTTGGAATGATTGCATTCTGCCTGAATATCGTCTCATCGCTCCTGCAACCGGCAGTTGGGTTCTATACGGATAAAAAACCATTTCCATATGCATTGCCCATTGGGTTGACCAGTACTTTAATCGGGGTCATCATTCTCGCAATTGCCCCAAACTATACCATTATCCTTGGTGCAGTCATCCTGATGGGCTTAGGGTCGGCCATATTCCATCCGGAAGGCTCCAGGGTTGCCTACATGGCAGGCGGACCAAAGAGGGGCCTGGCACAATCCATTTATCAGGTCGGCGGGAATAGCGGGCAGGCACTTGCCCCACTCATCACAGCCATCGTACTTGTTCCATTTGGTCAGAAAGGCGCACTCTGGTTTGCCCTGGTTGCCTTAATGGCCGTTATCCTATTGCTGTATATTGCCAATTGGTATTCCCAAAAATTAATTCACTTCCAGCCTAAGAAGCTTGCTGCAAAAATAATCAATAAAGAGCGGTCCCATAAAGTGGCCAAAGCCCTGGTATTGATTTTATTCATAATCTTTGCCCGTTCCTGGTATGTATCGTGCATGACGAACTTTTATAGTTTTTATTTGATCGAGCAATATTCATTCACGATAAAAGCCGCACAATTTTTCCTATTTGCCTTTTTGGCAGCTGGTGCTGTAGGTACATTTTTCGGAGGCCCGCTTGCTGATAGATTCGGACGTAAAAACATCATTTTCTTTTCTTTCGCTGCCAGTATGCCAATAACCGCACTTTTACCATTCGTACCTCCTACAGCCGCTTTTATCTTATTATTGATAGCGGGATTCATTATCATGAGCAGTTTTTCCGTCACGGTAATATACGCACAGGAATTGGTTCCGGGAAAAGTCGGTACGATGGCAGGCTTGACCGTAGGTTTAGCCTTCGGAATGGGTGCCATTGGATCCGTTTCATTGGGAGCCATTGCAGATATAATTGGAATTGAATCCATGATTAAGCTAGTGGGATTCCTGCCATTACTGGGGATCATCAGCATATTGCTACCGTCTGATCTAACATTGAAAAAATGGTATGCAGAAGATTGATGCAAAATGGTTTTTTCCAGGAACATATTCTTTATGTCTAAATACAATGAATTATTGTTTCACCCAAAAATTCGCAAAGAAGTAACGATAAGTACCTTACAAAGGAGAAATTTATGAGTGGAGTTTTATTAGGCAGCATCCTATCTGCTATGTCTACAGGGTTTGGTGCGTTACCGATCTTGTTCATTCAAGGTTCAATCACACATCGATTCAGAGACACGCTACTGGCATTTACCGCTGGAATCATGATGGCTGCTTCGTTATTGAGCCTGATCCCGGAGTCTCTGGCCACCGGAGGGTATATTCAGCTAGTAATTGGGGTTTTTCTCGGGGTAATGACATTAACGATCATGGAACAAAACATTCCTCATATCGATCTCAGCCATACGAAAAGTGGTATTCAGTTCGATGAAAAGGCCTTGCTCATCATCACTGCCATTACACTCCATAATATTCCTGAGGGGCTTTCTGTCGGGGTCAGTTACGCCTCTGATACAGCTGATACAGGTAACTTGATCGCTTTTGCCATCGGCCTGCAAAATGCTCCGGAAGGCTTACTGGTCGCCTTGTTTTTAATTAATCAAAAAATCGGTAAACTCACAGCATTCCTGATTGCAACCTTAACCGGCACCATCGAAATAATTACAGGCTTACTGGGTTATTATTTAACCTCTTACATTGGGTTCCTGGTTCCATACGGCCTAGCTTTCGCCGCCGGGGCCATGCTTTTCATCGTTTATAAGGAACTGATTCCCGAAAGCCATGGGGATGGTAATGAACGCACATCCACCTATTCCTTCATTATCGGCCTTTTGTTCATGGTCATATTATTGGAAATTTTATAATTGCGGTACTTCCATGGCTGGCTCCATCAAGTGAGTCAGCTCTTACTTTTTATTTATCAGTGTAATCCATTCAGAAAAATTAAGACTTCTAAACCAATCCGATGCACGAAGGACACCTTCTGGTGACCTCCCCTCGATATATACCCCAAATCCAAAGGAAATTCCAAAGATATATTCTTGTTTATATAAGTCTTTCTTTATTTGTTTTTAGATATGATTCATTTCACCAGAAATCACACAAAGCTGATTGTCTCTTGCCTGCTAATATAAAAAGTCATGGGCATTGCATTTCCTTCTAAAAGGAAATGTCATCATTAAAGGGCTGCTGTACAATAACAACCATTTCTTCGCGCTTATTTCTCACTTCCACTGATGAATGATGTTGAAGGATCAGGTACTCATTTATAAGTTTGTCAAGCTGCTCACTTTGGCGAAGGGTATACTCATGGCCAAGTCCATACATTTTCGCCAACTCCATCATTTCCCAACGCTTCATTCGAATCTCAGAACAAATTTCCGTTGCACACCTAGAATTCATAACTACATTCACTACTCCTGCCCTTTTAAAGTTACATTATAATAAAGAAGTATTACAAAATATGCCTTATATGTAAATAGATTCGCAAAAAAAGACAAAACTTCTTAAATTGCGATATGGCTTTGTCCATCAGCAGACAGGATATGACGGAAATTCCTAAGCATAAGCATCATATATTGATCAGGAAGATTTCATATGAAGACAGCTCCGAAAATCGCTTTGAAAGATCCCCCCATTTGGATGCTATTATTAGTTTTCGCTTATTCAATTCGAGCAAATAATTTCTCAATGATTTAAAAGCAGGACAGCCCCTTAAGTGAAGGGGAAAAATGTTTATCATTATTACAACCCTCATTTGAAATCCCAGGATAATAATGCTGGAACAAAAAAGGAATCCGATAAAGGATCCCTAATGTAATATCCATGCTTTCCGTTAACTTAAGAAAGGTATAGAGCATCCCCTTCTACATTACTCGAATGGCAAATAAATATGAAAACTCGTCCCTTTTCCCACCTCGCTTTCCACTTCTATATAGCCATTGTGTTCTTCAATGATTTTATAGCTGACCATGAGCCCCAGCCCTGTTCCCCTATCCTTCGTCGTATAAAAAGGTTCACCCAATTTTTTTAGCATTTCCGTTGAAATCCCCATGCCTTTATCGGTAATTGAAATGCAAACGTATTTCTCTGAAAATCGGCTTGTTTTAATGTGAACAGACCCGCCATCCGGCATGACTTCCAATGCATTTTTGATGATATTAATGAACACTTGCTTTAACTGGTTCGCTTCACATAAAACCTTACATTCATCTTCTTCAAAGTATGTCTCGAATTGAATATTTTCCAACAGTGCCTGAGCGGCCAGTAATTCCAGTGTTTCTCTCAATATGGTATGAACATCCTGTTTGAAAATTTTTAGCGCCTGCGGCTTTGCCAGTACCAAAAATTCCGTGATAATGGTTTCGATTCGCTTAATTTCGGATGTAATCACATGAAAATATGTGGAAAACTCCCCTTTAACACCGTCCTCAAGCAACTGGATAAAACCTTTTAAGGCTGTCATTGGGTTCCTGATTTCATGAGCAATACCTGCCGCCAATTCACCAACGACATTCAAAGTATCCGATTTACGGATTTGTTCCTGCATCTCGAGATTTTTACTCACATCACGGAAAATGCTTAAATTCAGGTTCGAATATAAATTTTTCCTCGTCAAAAATTCAATATGCTTAACTCTTCCATCTTCGAATGTTATCGGAATGATGGAGGAGTATACCTCATGCTTATAAACATTTTCAATATGAGCATTCAAGACTGGAGCATTTTCAGGAATTTTTTCGATGAATCCCTTAACAGATAAAGAAAGCAGTTTGCGCTTCGAAATCTCCAATATTTTCTGACCCGCTTCATTAATATCCGTGAACCCTTCATGATTCCATAAAATCAGGCCGTCTAATGTTCCCTCAAAAATCTTCCTGAACTTCTTCTCACTATCCCTTAATTCCTTCTCAATCAGCCAGCGCTCACTGACATTTCGAAAGATCGTTACGTTATATCCGTCACCTTCATGTTTTTTTGCAGTCAATTCTAGCAATTTAATTTGGTTATTAGGCATTTTATAAATCAGCTCACCCCGCACCTGGGTGTCTCTTTCAAATGTTTCCATCATCTGACTAAAATGGTGATTGTTGCTGTAAACGTATTTCCAGATATAACTGCCAATCAAATCCTCCCTGCTGGATTCGAATATTTTACACGCTGAATGATTGACCCGAAAAATGATCCCGTCATCATTCCAGAATATGATTGCATCCATGGACTGGTCGAATAATTCCGCAAAAATCCGTTCGCTCGTCTCTAACTTTTTTTCTATTATATTTGATTCTGTAATTCTTCCAAGCACAGACATATATAGTTCATTTCCTACCGTTGAACTTATCGAAAAAGTAAAATGATGCAGTTCATCCCCGACCTTTATCTCTACCTCCCCTTTATAGTTCGACTCATCAAAGGCTCTTTGTATGCTCTCATCCCAATATCCCCTATAATCTGGGGAGATGAGGTCCCTCATATTCTTACCGACAATCTCTTTTTTCGGAATGCCCAAGGCATGGATAAAGGCATGGTTCACTTCCATTATTATTCCTGAACTGTCGAATAGAACGATGCTTTCTATGGCTGTATCGAAAATGTCCAAAAACATCTGTCTTGACATCCCTGTTTCCCTTGACGAAGAAACATCCAATGTCACATCCCCCAAACGATAGAACTGCTGTCCTTCGGAAAGTGATCCCATTCGTATAAACTCTATTTGCTTAAGGGCTCCGGTATGTAGCTGGATAATTTGCCTTTCACTTTCATTCGAGGTTTTTAGGGTGCTTGACACTTCCTGGTTATTTAAAGGGATGACATCGAGAAAATCAGTTATCCTCATGGACTCCAGTTGATCTTTAGGTGTTTCGAGCAGGGCACAAGCGGCATCATTGGCATAAGTGAGACGCAGTTCCTCATCAACCCTGATATAAGGCTCTGACATTGAATCGAACATATTCAGAAACCCTTCGATCTGTTTATTCAATTTTAAAATTTCCTGTTTATATTCCGTTTCATTCTCATAACCGATATTCATATTAACCCCCCTCATCAAAACCCATACCTACCCAACTTTATTCGACATCCATCTTGATTTTCCTCGGTATTTTTCGAAAATCAGCGCAAACTCCTTTATCCAAAATTAACCTATATATCAAATGATAGTATATTGAATGCTGTAAAACTTAGCGTTAAGCTTAATTTAAGGTTTTTATAATAAATTTAATAAATAATGATTTAGTACAAGGTATTTAGGGAATAAGAAATAACAATGCTTTCTAGCTACCTTAAAATTTATTAAATGGAGGCAATAATGAAACAACGTGATTTTTTCTTCGATAACGCCAAGTTCATTCTCATGGCATTTGTCGTCTTTGGTCATTTGCTGAATACGTATATACATGACAGTGAAACGATATATGCTTTATATAAAACCATTTATTCCTTTCACATGCCTGCCTTTATCCTTGTTTCAGGATTCTTTGCGAAAGGTTTTTATCAAAAAGGGTATTTGGGCAAAATTACTAAAAAACTGATTTTACCCTACATCATTTTCCAATTGATATATACCGTTTACTATTATTTCTTATATGAACGTTCTGCCATCACTGTAGACCTGCTTGACCCCCAATGGTCGCTATGGTTCTTGATCAGTTTATTCTGTTGGAACATCATGCTGCTTGGTTTCTCAAAGCTAAAGCCATCAGTAGGCATAGGTTTATCTTTAATAATCGCATTATTGATTGGTTATATAGACAATATTTCCAATTACCTTAGTCTCTCCAGGACATTCGTTTTTTTCCCGATGTTTTTGATCGGGTACCATTTAAGCAAGGAACATTTAAAAAAACTATTCACTCCCAAAGTTCGTTTGGCATCACTTATTGTCATGTTAGTGATTTTTATCGGTTTTTATTTAAATACCGATATTAATTATAAATGGCTGCTCGGTTCGAAACCATATGCCGAACTTGAAGATGCGACAATCGTGTCCATGTTTAAACGCCTAGGATTTTATGGATTGAGCATCATTTCAGTGTTCAGCTTCCTTTCGTTCATCCCACGCAGACAATATTTCTTTACGAATTGGGGTAAACAAACCCTTTATGTGTATCTGCTGCATGGTTTCTTCATTCGTTTCTTCCGCGAAAGCACCATACAGGAATACTTCAGCAATACAGAGAGCTTTATCATGCTCGCCGGACTCTCTTTCTTGATTACCGTGTTATTATCAAGTGAAATGATCGCTTCCATGGCACAGCCGATCATCGAATTGAAGGCGACCAAAACAAAACGATTCATGACTAAAACGAAAGATTATATTAAACAAGCGTTTTAAATAAAACGGATGAAGCATTTCCTGCTTTATCCGTTTTTTCAAATTCGATTTATTATCCGACTTTCAAGCAGCAAAGATTCCCCCTTCAATACCATAACTCATTTTTCAAATGGAGCACGCTATGGTAAAATTACTCGTTAGTGCTTGTTGGCTTAAAAAGACATGTACACGAAAGGAGCCAGGCGTTTCTTTTACGCCCTTTAACATGAATATAATAATCAGTACTCTTAACGCAAAATATATCCATACATCGCTATCCATCCGATATTTAAAAGCTTACGCCCAGCCTGATTATGATGTCCAGCTGGCAGAATATACGATAAAAGATCCAATTATGAACATAGTTGGTGACCTTCATTCCAAAAAACCTGATGTCATAGGGTTCAGCTGCTATATTTGGAACATCGAGGAAACAATGAAAGTCGTAGCCATGCTAAAAAAAATCAACCCGGAATTGGTCATCATTCTCGGCGGACCTGAAGTCACCTATGATGTTGGGGAATGGCTTGATCAGATTCCCGGGGCTGATTTCATCGTAATCGGTGAAGGTGAAGTCACCTTCAAGGCCCTTTTATCTGAAATTGAAGGTTCGAATGACTATAAGAAGATCGGCGGCATTGCGTACCGACAGGATGGAAAAAAAATCATCCAGCCTCAGAACGGCAAGGTTGATTTAAAATCCCTCCCTTCTCCATATCGTTTGGAAGAAGACCGCGGCGACCTATCTAAACGTGTCACCTATATCGAAACTAGCCGAGGTTGCCCGTTCAGCTGCCAATTTTGCCTTTCATCGATTGAAGTGGGTGTCAGGTATTTTGATCGTGAAAAGATTAAAGATGATATCAGGTACCTTATGGCTAATGGTGCAAAGACCATTAAGTTCGTTGACCGAACCTTCAATATCAGCCGAAGCTATGCCATGGAGATGTTTCAATTCTTAATCGATGAGCATCTTCCCGGTGTGGTTTTCCAGTTCGAGATCACGGCGGACATCATGCGTCCGGAAGTTATCCAGTTCTTGAACGACAATGCCCCTGCAGGACTGTTCCGTTTTGAAATAGGGGTACAATCGACGAATGATCATACGAATGATCTAGTAATGAGAAGACAGAATTTCGAAAAACTGACCAGGACCGTAACCATGGTAAAAGATGGTCAGAAAATTGATCAGCATTTAGACCTTATTGCCGGTTTACCGGAAGAAGATTATCATTCTTTCCGAAAGACCTTCAATGATGTTTTCGAGCTTAGACCCGAAGAGATGCAGCTTGGTTTCTTAAAGATGCTTCGTGGAACCGGCTTACGGATACGAGCCGATGAACACCAATATATATACAGCGAACATGCTCCTTATGAAATATTGGGGAATAATGTTTTATCCTTCGATGACATTGTCCGCATTAAACAAGTTGAAGATGTACTTGAAAAATACTGGAACGATCATAGAATGGATCATACTACGGAATATCTTGTCAAAACGGTATTCCAATCACCGTTCGACTTCTTTCAAGATTTCGGTACCTATTGGGATGAACAAGGGTGGTCACGAATCGGCCATCAGCTTGAAGACTTGTTCAGACGTTTACAGCAGTTTTTGGCTTCCCAGGAATCTGCCGAACTAAAAAACATTATCGGACTCATGAAATTGGATTATTTCATGAATCAAAAATACAAACCACGTAAACCTTGGTGGGAAGCTTCATTAGATAAAAGTGGTCGGAAAGAGATATATGAATATATTCTCAATAAGCCTGAACAGCTTGGTTCCTCTTTCACCGCTTTGGCCCTAAATGAAAAAGAAATACACAAACACACGTTGCTCGAGGCACTTCCCTTTGATTTGGAAACGTATTTAGCCGAGGGAACAATCGTCGATAAACCTTCATTCATGCTTGCCTATTTTGATCCGAGTGGTAAGGGATCAACGATTTTCCCTCTTTCAAAATCCGGCAGCATCATGCATTAATAATAAGGACGGACCCAAGGCTGGGTCCGTCCTTTTTTACTTATCACTTTCACGTTTTTTATTTTCTTTTGCCAAAATTTCATAAATTTTAGTTGCGTTCATATCGCCGCTGAATTCGATTCCAAATTCAGTTCGTACATGTTCACCCATCTTTTCCCCGCTGTTCCGTTTTTCTTTATCCATTACTTCTTCCTTTTCTGCCTTGCTTTGAATTGCGGTTGGCACCTTTCATTGCATTTTCCTCCATTGCGAACTCATTGGAAAATTCATTTTCAGCTTGATTTCTTTTTGGCGTTTTACTTGCTTTGACAGCTCCATCCACATTGGCTTTCCGTTTCATTTTCATCCACCCTTTTTAATATAGTTTACCTTTTAGAATGGGGTAAAAATGCCGGAAATTATTCAGGGATAATATAGGGACAGACGAGAAAAATAACCGTAAAACGAAAAGGGAGACACTACATGAAAAAGAAATTGGATTCACCAATTGTCGACGATACACAACCACACCAAATTAACGCACCAAGCTTTAAAGGGACCGGTATAAAACCACAGGCTCCATTCGTCAATGATTATGGAGTCGTAATTGGCGACAGTAAATATGCCTCTGAAAACTCACCACTCGAAAACTGGAGCGAAGATACAGACCCGGAAATCATGGCTGGAGACGAATGGGTACACCCCACCAATGATATAGGCTGGAATTCAACTGAAAACCGCCAACTATTAGAGTCTAAAATAGCGCCGCAGCCGCCTTTCATGCATCCAGATAAAGATGTTAGCACTGATACGGATTGAGGCGTGCTTTCTTTAGGGTCAAAGGAACAAGTGAAATCCTAGAAGGGGTGCATCATACACCCCTTATTCTCATTTAACCTGCAAAATCAACTTCCCTTTCGTTTGCCGGGCGTTCATTTCCTCATGAACGGCTGCTGCCTTTTCAATTGGGTAGATGCCCCCGATAGTTAACTTAAGCTCCCCAGACGCAACGTATGCAAAAAGGTCTTGAATGCTAGGCAACAGCAAATCCGGGTGTTTCATGATCTGTGGCAGGAAAAAACCCACGACGGATTGATTGCGCCTCATTAATTGCTGCGGGTTCATCGTATAAGGCTTACGACTTGCATTACCAAAAACAACAAGACGTCCAAATGGAGCCAAACATTTCAATGTTTTATTGAAAATATCCCCTCCAGCCATTTCCAGCGCGACGTCTACTCCCTTTCCTCCCGTGACCTCACGGACTTTCATTTCCCATCCTTCTTGCGTGTAATCAATGAGTTCATCTGCCCCCATCTCTTTAGCCAGTTCCAACTTTTCCACTGTACTGGCGGTGGCAATCACTTTTCCAGCCCCGAAGATTTTGGCTAACTGTACGGCAATCGTTCCCACTCCCCCAGCAGCAGCATGGACCAATACCGTTTCCCCCTGTTGCATGCGTCCCATTGTCTTAAGAATATGATAGGCGCTCAGACCTTGGAGGGGCAAGGCAACAGCTTCATGGAACTGAATGGCATCAGGAAGCGGAATGGCCGAGAATTCATCAGAAAGGGCATATTCTGAATATCCACCAGATTCAATTAAGCTGACGACCCTTGTACCAGGTTTGATTTTGGTCACCTTTCCACCAACTTCCACCACTACGCCAGCCACTTCCGCACCGGGAATGAACGGAAGCGGCGTAGGAACTACATATTGCCCTTCCCTTCTGGCTGTATCTGCATAATTGACGCCTACACAATCGATTTCAATCAGAACTTCATGCCCTGTTGGCACAGGTCTTTCCATTTCAGTCAATTTCAGTACTTCCGGTCCGCCGTATTCTTCAAAGTGAATAGCTTTCATCTTTATCCCTCCCTTATTAATTTCCTGTAAATTCCGGCTTTCTTTTTTCTTTGAATGCCGCTACCCCCTCAAGATGATCTTCCGTGGAAACCATCAAGGTTTGCGTAATACGTTCCTGTTCCAGTATTTCATCAAGTGTAGCCGTATATGAATGGCTGACGAGCTTTTTCATCATCCCATATGCTTTTGTCGGTCCATTTGCCAGTTTTACCGCAAGTTTCAATGATTCCTCTTCAAGTTGATTGAGTGGATATAAATAATTAATGACACCCAGCTGATATAAGCGTTCCCCAGAAATTGGCTCGGCCGAAAAGAAGAGCTGCTTTGCAAGGTGGGGCCCTACCAATTTAGGTAAAAAATACGAACCCCCTCCATCAGAGATCAGGCCTACCTGTGAAAAACTCATGGCAAATTGACTATCATCGGAAGCCACGATCAGATCACAGGCGAGTGCCAAATTGAATCCGGCACCAGCAGCAAATCCATGGACGGCAGCGATTACGGGAACCTCGGAAGCATCCAGAGCCAATATGCATTCATTCATTCTGCCAACATGATCATACAATTGACCTGCAGAGGCCTGCCCCATTGACTTGACGTCGCCTCCTGCAGTGAATGACCTTCCCGCCCCTTTGATGATGACTGCCCTTATATGCGGTGTTTGTTTTACATCCTTAATCTCTTTCGTTAAGCTTGCAATCATATCCGGACTAAATGCATTCAAGCTTTCAGGGCGATTCAAAGTCAGGATCATTACATTATCGATTACTTCTTTCAATAAGTGTTCTTTTAACATTTACCCATCCCCTTTTTCTATTTGATCAACCAGCCGCCATCCACCAATAAATCCGTCCCAGTCATATAGGAAGCCTCCGGGGAAGCAGCAAAGGTAATGACATTACTTATTTCCTCCGCTTTCCCCACTCTTTCCAGTGCCGTGTTCCGTTGAATGGACTTTACGAATTTTTCATTTTGCAGTCCATCCTCCGTCAATGGCGTTTCAATGAATCCCGGTGATACGGAATTGACCCGAATGCCGACTGCAGCGAGTTCCAGTGCCAAAGATTTCGTTAAACTGATGACTCCGGCTTTAGCAGAGCTGTAATGCGGGATGAACGCTCCTGCCTGATGTCCTGACAGTGAAGCCACATTCACGATTGCCCGATTGCTGGAACCTTCATTTCCCCCACTAGCTCCTTCTTCCATCAATTTCCCCAAATACTTGGAAACTAGAAAGACACTTTTCAAATTGACATGTTGAATCATATCCCAATCAGCTGCAGATGTATCCAGGAGCTTTGAGGACTTTGAACCACCTGCGTTATTGATTAAAATGTGAAGGTCACGATATTTTTCCTTCACATACTTGGCCAGCTCCATTACCTCTTCCTCGACGGTAACATCTGCAGGGAAAATATCAGCAACCGGAATCGGGTGCCTGGCATTGATTTCTGCAGCTGCTTCCTCCAGCTTTCCTTTCGTCCGCCCTACCAACAGCACTTTTGCCCCTTCGTCCGACAAGCGCATCGCCGTAGCTTTCCCAATACCAGAGCCTGCACCTGTAACCACCGCTATTGACTGCGAAAACCTCATCCCCTTCACTCCTTTTCTGTATTTTTGAACTACGTTTCCTGCCTTTTCAATTCCGCTTCGATCCTTCCATCCACCAACTTTGGGACAAGATCCAACGAACCTTTTTGCGCCGCCAATTCCAAATCGGCGATCAAACTATGTTTGTCAAACAACCGTCCGACATACGATGATTTCAGGATATCAAAGGCATTTTCGCTATTCGTGCGATAAAGCGCATTGGCAGCCTTTGCTGCATCGTTGAGTATGAACGTACCTTGTGATCCAGCAATCAGGCAATCTATCAAATGGCCTGCACCGTAAAAGTCTTCCAGACTGAATTCACCTGAATTTCCCGAACAAACGATGAGGATCGTTTCTGTTTTATGATATTTTTTTATTTTTTCCGCAACAGACGGATTATTCAACAAAGAAGCAATATAAACCCTTTTGGCAGCTGCTGAATTCCTCAACGCGACCGTTCCATTAGTAGTGGACAATATTAAAGTTTTACCGCGTACCAACTTACTCAATAGCGTTGGACTTGGATACATTAAATCATCAACCGGCTTTGCCTTTAGTTCTCCTGCCACTACAAAATCCCCATGGTCCAATTCCTGGCTTTTCACCAAGGCATCCAGTGGATCCATGACAGGTATCACCTGGCGTGCTCCATCATGAAGTGCTGAAATAATCGTAGTAGTCGCTAATAACACATCCAGGATGACCGCAACTTTCTCCCCTTCTTGAAGCTTTTCCACATCTATCTCTTCTTTTTTTAGTAGTAAATGAATGTTTTGAATATATTCCATTTTATTAAACTTCCTTCGCAGCTACATTTGCAGCATGAGTGAGTAAGCTTTTAACCGTTTTTCCAAGATTGGAAAAACGGGGATCATCAGTCTGGCCTTTTTTATATCGATAATAGATTTGCTGAAGGATGACAGCTAACTTAAAATAACCAAAGGTTAAATAAAAATCGACGTTGGTAACATCCCTGCCACTTCTTGCTGCATACGTCTCGATAAATTCCCTTCGAGTCAGGAAACCAGTTAAAGTCGTGACGGACGCTTGACCCACACCGATTTTGATAAGTTCCGGGTCACCGCTTTCCGTCCAGTAGCTTAATGCCACTCCTAGATCGGCTAGCGGATCACCAACGGTGGACATTTCCCAATCAAATAAACCAACCATCTCTGTAAGGTCCTGATTGAACATGGCATTATTGATCTTATAGTCATAATGGATTATTGAAGTCTGGCTATACTTCGGGATATTCTGTTGAAAATAATTAATAAGCGGACGAATTTCCTTGATTTCATCAGTCTTTGCTCTCTCATAGCGGGAAATCCATCCGTGTACTTGTCTTTCAATGAACCCTTCAGGTTTGGATATTTCGATCAAACCCGTTTTCTCATAGGGAATCGAGTGAAGATCAGCAAGCCGATTCACCATCACATATGAAAGCTGTCGGCACTTTTCAAAAGTAGGCTCGATTCCCTTGGGAAATTCAGTATCTATTACAATTCCATGTTTCCTTTCCATTAGAAAAAAAGGGGCCCCCGCGACCGATTCATCATCCGAGAACAGAATAGGCTCGGGAGCTGCTTGGAAATATGGGTTGATTGAGGAAAGGATATGATGTTCACGCTTCATATCATGTGCCTTTGGAGCAACAGGGCCAAGCGGCGGCCTTCTGAGAACAGCCTCCCACTCACCAACTTTCAGCTGATAGGTCAAATTGGAATAGCCCATAGAAAATTGTTGTAATTCCAACGGTTCATTTGGAAGGTCCAATACATTTTTTCTTAGAAAACCTTCTAATGCAGCAATATTCAATTCCTCGCCGGGCCGAACAGGAATCGTATCGTCAATCATGTTCTTCCACTCCTTTAGACTTTGTCATTCTAATTATGAACAAGATGTGAAATGAGCTTTTCTTTAATAAATTCAGGAATAGGTTCACTTTTTTGTTTCAAAAAATTAAAACAGACTAAAACTGCACTTCCTTTAGCAATCACTTCCCCAGTTTGTGAACAGAGGATATCATGGACCATATCACAGCTTTTCGTACCTACCTTTGTCAAAGATGTACGAATGGTCAAGAGTTGATTGAAATATCCCTGAGCAATAAAGTCGCATTTGGTGGAGGCTAACAAAAAATTCCAAGATTCTACATTTGTCGCTAGGCCTAAAGCTTCAAAAAATTTCATGCGTGCTTCTTCGAGGTATACGAAATAGCTTGTGTTATTGATGTGGCCCAAAGCATCCGTTTCGGAAAAACGGACGCTGACTTCCAATTCATGCATAAGACCCCTCCTTGATTAACGATGTACGAAAGCGGGTTTACGTTTATCCAAGAAAGCGGAAACCCCTTCTTTAACATCTTCAGTTTGGAAGATTTCTTCAAAAAGATTCGTTTCAATCTCTAAACCTTTTTCAAGTGTTGCCTCACTTCCTTCATTAATCGCCTTCTTGATTCTCGAAAGTGCCTGAAGTGAGTGCCTTGTCATTCGTGAGGCCAAGATTTTCGCTTCCGATAAGCCGCTCCCTTGCTCAACGACTTTATTGATAAGCCCGATCTTTTCCGCTTCCGCGGCTATAAGCGGATCACCGGTAAATATAATCTCTTTTGCCTTTGCATTACCTACAAGTCTTGACAAACGCTGTGTACCGCCACCTCCAGGGAATAAGCCTAATTTCACTTCCGGCAGTCCGATTTGAACTTGTGTTTCAGCTACTCGCAAATCACAGGCCAGTGCCAGTTCACATCCGCCGCCCAAGGTCAAGCCATTTAATACAGCCATCGTAGGTTTAGGAAACTGTTCGATTTTAGTTAGGACGGCATGACTTTCCTTTACCATTTCTTTCATATTCGGGTTCCCCATCATGCTAGGGAATTCTTTTATATCAGCCCCGGCCGCAAATGCGATATTGCCTGCACCGGTTATGAGTACCGCAACAGTTTCAGTATCTTTTGAAAGTTCATCGAAAGTTTCTCCCAATTCTCTGAATACTTGTTTGCTGATTACATTTAATGGAGGATTATCGATGGTGATGACCGCAAGCTTATTTTCCTTAACCACTTTAATTAATTTTGTCATCAATTCTTCACTCCTTGGTTTGGATAATCATACCAGCCTTTTCCTGTTTTCCTGCCTAAATGTCCTTTATTCACCTTTTCTTCTATACAAGCATTTGGCTTGTCTTCTGGATTTCCAGTTTCATTGAAACGCTGCTGCATGACAAAATACCCTACATCAATACCTGATAGATCCATCAGTTCAAAAGGACCAATGGGATGGCCTAAAGCTTTCCTGCAAATCAAATCGATATCCTTATAGTCAACAATTCCTTCTTCATACAAATATAAGGCCTCACGCTGCAACGCTCCCAAAATTCGGTTGGCTACGAATCCCGATATCTCTTTCCTCAACAAAACTCCTGTCCTATTCATATTCTCTGTGACTTCCATTGCAAGCTTCGCTGTTTCCTCGGATGTTTGGTCACTCATTACAACCTCAACACAATCCATTACTAGAGGCGGGTAAAAGAAATGCATATTAATGAACTTATCCGGACGATTCGTCACACTCGCAATCAGGCTATTGACAATCGTTGAACTATTCGTGGCAAAGATGGTTTCTGCTGGGGCCAGTTCTTCAAGTTGGGCGAAAACCTCCTGCTTCACATCAAGTTTTTCAACTACCGCTTCAATGATCAAATCAGCCCCACTGGCCGCCTTCTCAAGATCGGTGGTATATTGAAGACGGCTAAAAGCAGCCAATTTACGATCTTCAGACAATTTTCCTTTTTGAACCCATTTAGTCAAAATGACGTCCAATTTTTCTTGGGCTGCATTCAACGCGTTTTCATGAACATCCTGAAGAATCGTTTCGTAACCTCCTAGTGCAGCAAGCATCGCAATTTGGTGCCCCATCTGCCCAGCCCCAATAACGGTAATTGATTGAATTTGCTTGTTGGTCATGCCTTCTATCTCCCTTCTACTAACCGGTTAGTATGTAACCTGGTCACGCTTCAATTCCCTGCAGAATCATCCCCATAAAAATGGCTGCAACTTCCTGTTCGGTTTTTTCACCTTCTGGGTCGAACCAATGATAGCTCCAATTGGCAACACCCAAAATAGCAAAAGAGATGATGGATGCATCGAGATTGGAACGCAGTTCTCCGCTCTCGATGCCACTAATCAGAACTTGCTCGATTTTATTACGGAACTCATCCCGCTTAGGAAGGATTTGTGCAAGCTTATCGTCACTTAGATTCTTCATTTCACGGAAAAAGACCGTTGCGCTGGATTTTTTGGTTTTAATGCTCTTTAAAAGCATCAATACCATATCGAAAAGTTTATCCTTACAGCTTTTCCCAGGTTCCAACATGATTCTTTCCTGCTCACTAAGCAACTCGTCTATATAAGCTAGATGAATATCCATTAGCAACTGCTCTTTGCTCGTAAAGTAATAATAAAACGTTCCCTTCGTCACTCCGACCGATTCGACGATATCAGAAATCGACGTTTCACTAAAGCCCTTCTTTTCAAATAAGCGTATGCTATGTTCTGTCATTTTTTCTTTCATGTATGCACCCTCGCAATCTGTTAAAATTTCAGCTGAATTGATATCATACGCTTTCGTGCCATCAAAGCCCTCTTACTTCCTGGAAAGTTCTTCTCTTAAAGCCCGCCTTAAAATCTTTCCGACATTTGTTTTCGGTAACTCTTCACGAAATTCAACGAAATGCGGAACTTTATAAGCCGATAAGTTTGCACGGCAGTAATCGATGATTTCCCGTTCATTGGCCGTTTTATTATTTTTAAGTACAAGCACCGCTTTTACCGACTCCCCTCGGTAAGCATCTGGAACTCCGATGACAACCGCTTCCTGGACAGCTGGATGTTCATAGAGAACTTCCTCGACATCTCGCGGATATATATTATAACCACTTGCGATGATCAAATCTTTTTTCCTGTCGACAATATAGAGGTACCCATCTTCATCAACTTTGGCGATATCACCCGTATAAAGCCAACCATCCCTTAGGGTCACCGCCGTTTCCTCCGGCATATTCCAGTAACCTTTCATCACTTGAGGTCCTTTGACGACCAATTCCCCCAATTCGCCAGATGCCACTTCTTTCGTTCCGTCTCCCAGGTCCATCACCTTATATTCAGTCGAAGGGACACCAATCCCGACGCTCCCAGGTTTCCTTTTTGCAAATGCCGGGTTACAATGCGTTGTTGGCGAAGCTTCCGTAAGACCGTAGCCTTCCAATATCTTCGCACCTGATTTTCGTTCGAACTCACGCAGCAGTTCCACGGGCATCGGTGCACTTCCGCTGTTACAGACCTGAATGGAGCCCATTCCATATTCTTCTGCCTTCGGGTGATTCGTCAACGCTACATACATGGTCGGTACTCCAGGAAAAGTGGTCGGCTGTTCACGCTTAATCGTTTCCAGTACTTCTTCTATTTCAAATCGTGGCAGCATGATGGAGTCACCCGCGATATACACGGATAAATTCATTGCGGACGACATTCCAAAAACATGAAAAAGCGGGATGACCGACAGCGTTCTTTCAGTACCTATTTTTAATTCATGCTTGAAGAATTCATACGTTTGAACGACATTGGCCAGAATATTGCTGTGTGTCAGCATCGCCCCTTTTGAACGGCCAGTCGTTCCTCCTGTATACTGAAGAACGGCTATATCATTTTCCGGATCGATTGATACGGGATTGATTTTGCCGTCTCCTGTCTTCATGAATTGATCAAAAGACGCATCAGGCTGAAAATCTGCTTCCGAAGTCTGCAGGCTTACGACGATAATATTTTTCAAATTTGCATGTTGCTGCACACTTTTCACTTTCGGGTATAATCCATCCAATACAACGATCGTTTCTGCACCGGAGTCCTGTAAAATATGCTGCAGCTCCCTTTCAACCAGCATTGGGTTGATTTGGGTGATAATGGCCCCTGTTGTCAATGATCCATAATAAGCTATGACGTACTGCGGACAGTTAGGCAGCATGATGGCGACACGATCACCTTTTTGAACACCTTTTTTTTGCAAGGCTGAAGCAAAGGCTAGCGACGCATGAAAAAGTTCCTGATAAGATATCTTTCGGTCATAAAAAGTAATAGCTGTATTGTTTGGATGGGACTCACATGCATTTTGAAGGATTCTTTGCATCGGGAACTCAGGGACTTTTATTTCCTTTGAAATTGAATCAGGATAAACTGAAAGCCATTTTTTTTCATTCATCATTTCATACCCTCCAGCCATATTTACTTACCTTTCATTACTTTGCATGTGAACCCCCATCGACGATCAAAATATTTCCAGTCACAAAATCAGATGCCTTTGAGGCCAGGAAAACCGCTGCCCCTTTCAAATCATCATCACTCCCTAACCTTTTTAACGGCGTGGAATCCAGGATAGGATTCTTCCCTTGCTCAAGAACCCCTTTCGTCATTTTTGTCGGAAAGAAACCGGGTGCGATTGCATTAACATTGATATTATGCTGACCCCATTTAACGGCTAAATCCTTCGTTAAAGTAATGACCGCCCCTTTACTCGTATTATATCCGACCGTATCGAGCACCCTCGGGTCGGTCCCCCCTAATCCGGCAACGGAAGCGATGTTTATGATTTTCCCATGTCCCTGCTCAATCATTACCCTGCCTGTTGTCTGGCTCATGATAAAGGTTCCGGTTACATTTACATTCATCACCTTCTGCCACGCTTCAAGAGGCATGTCGACGGCTGGTGCCCCCCAGGATGCCCCGCTATTGTTTACTAATATATCGATGACACCAAATTCACGGTAAGTTTCGTTAACGACTTCCTGTACATCTGACGGATTGGTGATATCACACTTGAAGGAAAGCGCCCTGACTCCAAGTTTTTGGATTTGCGTAGCAACTTCGTCACATGCTTCCTTCTTCCTTGAACAAAGTACGACATTTGCCCCAGCTTCGGCAAAGCCTGTCGCTATTTGTGCTCCCAACCCTCTCCCTCCACCGGTTATGATCGCCGTCTTTCCAGTTAGATCGAATAAGTCGGTAACTTTCATATTTTCACCTCATGCTTTTGTTGGTATTTTCGAAGTTCTATTTTAGCAACTTGTGAGCGATGAACTTCATCGGGACCATCAGCAAGCCTTAAAGTCCGTGCATTGGCCCAATGAGCAGCAAAAGGGAAATCATCGGAAATCCCTGCAGCTCCAAAGCCTTGGATGGCCCTGTCCAGCACATTCAATGCCATATTTGGTGCCACCACTTTTATCATCGCGATCTCCGCCTTTGCTTCCTTGTTCCCGACAGTATCCATCATATAGGCAGCTTTTAAGGTCAGAAGTCTTGCTTGTTCGATTTCAATCCGTGAATCAGCAACCCACTCCATGATTACACCTTGTCTCGCCAATGTTTTACCAAAAGCGACACGTTCTTGAATGCGCTTACATAACTCTTCAAGTGCTCTTTCAGCAGCGCCGATCAGCCTCATGCAATGATGTATCCTTCCCGGTCCAAGCCTTCCTTGGGCAATCGCAAATCCTTTTCCTTCACCCCATAGAATATTCGTAGCCGGGACCCTCACATTTTCAAACGTGATTTCGGCATGGCCATGCGGGGCATGATCATAACCAAACACAGGGAGCATTCTCTCGATTTTGACACCCGGTGTATCGAGCGGGACAAGAATCATTGACTGTTGTTCATGCTTGGCCGCCTCAGGATCTGTCTTACCCATGACGATGGCAATCTTGCATCGGGGATCGCCTGCTCCTGAAGACCACCATTTTCGGCCGTTGATGACATACTCATTACCCGTCCTTTCAATCCTGCATTCGATATTGGTCGCATCGGAAGACGCCACTTCCGGTTCCGTCATCGAGAAGCATGAACGGATTTCCCCAGCAAGCAAGGGCTTCAGCCAGCGTTCTTTATGTTCATCCGATCCATATCTCACCAACACTTCCATATTACCAGTGTCCGGCGCATTACAGTTGAAGATTTCAGGTCCTATCGTCGACCTACCCATGATCTCGCAAAGCGGGGCATATTCTAGATTTGTTAAACCCGCGCCATAACCGCTATCAGGTAAAAATAAATTCCATAATCCTTCTTCTTTTGCTTTTGCCGTCAATTCAGATAAAATCGGGGGAATTTCACTCCAGCGGCTTTCCTGTGCTTCGAGCTGCTTTTTGTATATTGATTCATTTGGGTAAACGTGCTTCTCCATGAATTCCGTTAACTTCTTTTCCAGATTTTTCACCTTTTCAGTATGTTCAAAGTTCAAATTGAATTCCTCCTTTTAAACTTACTAACCGGTTAGTATGTTATTACTTTTAAAGTATATACACAAGATTCTGATTTTTTCAACAATTAAACCTTTGTTTTCTTGTCATTCAAGATCCCGTATCTTGACCTTTTCGTTCTCACTATATTGCTTTTGTTGGACGGTTGGAAATATACAAACGATTTTCGTACCTTTTTTCAGTTCACTTGTGATGAAAACTTTTCCTCCATGCTTTTCGATGATTCTAAAACAAACGGAAAGACCCAAACCCGTTCCTGATGTTTTTGTAGTGAAAAATGGTTCTCCTACTTTTTGAAGGGAGTTTTCCGGAATACCATCCCCTTCATCCAAAATGCTCAAAAAAACTTCCTCATTTTTTTCATTTATGCTCACAAAAATATTTCCGCCATTCGGCATCGATTCTATGGAATTTTTTATCATGTTTATTAGCACTTGCTTGATTTGGTTTTCATCAAAATACATAAAAATTGGTTCTGAATCATAATTTTTATGTATTTGAATATTGTTCAGTACGGCATTTGTCTCCAACAGCGTTACGGCATGGTTACAGCTTTCCTTTATATCCTTCTCAAGGAATACCGCTCCAGTGGGTTTCGATAGCAGCAAGAGTTCATTCAGCACTTTCTCGATTCGATTTATTTCCGAAAAAATAATATCGTAGTATTCCTGCTTTTCGGCACCGCCATCTTTAATCAGCTTCACGAATCCCATTATCGCCGTCATCGGATTCCTGACCTCATGTGCAATCCCAGCCGCAAGTTGGGCAGCCGTTGATAACTTGCTTGATGTGATTGCCAAATGTTCGTTTAGGCTCACAAGCTTTTCCTCTGCATGTTTACGTTCATTAATTTCGGATAATATGCCCGCTGTCCCGATGAATTTCCCAGTGTCATCGTAAATAAGTTTAACGAATGCCTCAACCCAGCTTGTTCCCTTTTTCGCATTTAGTTTAATGTCCGCACGAAAATATTTATCCCCTCGATGAAAGGAGTCCGCAAAGGCCTTTAATACGTCTTGATAAGAATTGTTATCCATATGTTTAGAAAAGTGAAGCCCCAGGGATTCATTTACGGATGCACCACTCATCGATTTCCATGCCGGGTTTAAGTACAACCATTTTCCTTTATCATCCGTTTGGAAAATAACCTCATTGAAGCTATTGACCAATTCTTTAGAGTAATTGGAGAAAATGCGATAACGCCCTTCGCTATCCTGCAATAAAGCTATCGTTTTCCGTTTATGATCATAGATGGCACCCAAACACCAGGCTATGGTTAAAATTACGATTAAATATATTCCTGCAAAGGCGGAAAACCTGCGTTCTTCATGACCAAGCCACCCTATATAGGGTAATATCAATACAAAAAAAAGAGCAGGGACAATGATCCTTCCAGTATATTTCTTCACATTCTCCACCTCCTTACCTAAATGGTTTATACTACATCCGATCGAATTCCAAGTAAGGGATCAATTTATGCATATTTGAAATGGTAGGACACTCACTTATAGGTAAATTTCAACATTTTATCCATGATTCCTGCAAACAACACAAAAAACCTTTCCACGAGTGGAAAGGTCACTGTTCAACTTAAATCATTTACCCAATGATGACGCGTTCTTTTGGATAATGGAAATTTTCCGTAACTTCTTTATGGCCTATGATATACAGGAGGGAGGTTATCCCAACACGGCCAATGAACATAATGATCATAATGACAATTTTACCGGTATTGCTGAGGTCAGGCGTGATTCCCATCGAAAGGCCGACTGAACCGAAAGCCGAACATACTTCAAAAATGATTTGCATCAAAGTGAAATTTTCGGTAATGGATAATATGAAGACCGCCATTATGCAAAGAAGCGATCCCATGATCATAACCGCTGTCGCTTTTCGGATATCATCGGGATGAATCTCCCGTTTGAAAACTTTTATGGAACGCCTTCCTCTCATGAAATTCCATAAAAATAGAATCATGATGGCCAGTGTAGTTGTCCGGATTCCTCCCCCGACTGAACTTGGGGAAGCTCCAATGAACATCAATATGCTCAACAATAAAAGGGTCGGTTCCGAAAAGTCACTCACATTCATGGTTGCCAACCCGCCGCTCCGCGTATTGGAGGACATAAACAATGAGTAAAAGAACGATTCATGCCAGTTCTTACCTTTAAAGAACCCATTAATTTCCAGAAGGTAAATCAGGATCGTTCCCCCAACGATAAGGGAAAAGAAAGTGACTGAGGTCAGCTTCGTGAACAAAGAAAAATGAAACTTATAAGTACGGGCCTTATTGGACAAAAACTCCTTCAGCTCAATCAAGACAGGAAACCCAATGGCTCCAAGGGTAAGCAGGATAATCGTAATGAACTGTACAAAATAATCGTCTTTAAATGGAATCATCGAAATACCGGTAATATCAAAACCAGCATTCGTGGTGGCACTTACGGCTAAAAATAAGCCATTTAAAAAGGCTTCTTTCCCGTCTGGAAAATAATTCAGAAAGTAAATGCCTAAAACGAGAGCCCCAATCATTTCAATTACGACAAATATCTGAATGATTTGGATCAATAATTTAACAAGACCGGAAAGATTCGATTGGTTTTGATCCGTCATGATCAATTGTCTTTCCTTCAAGCCGATTTTCTTGCCCACTATAAGCCAGAAAAAGGTTCCGAGTGTCATGATGCCAATACCGCCAAATTGGAGAACGAACATGAGAATGAAATAGCCTACCTCATTGTACACTTCGGGCAAACTTACAACTGTTAGACCTGTTACACTAACTGCACTTACGGCTGTGAATAAAGCATCCATGAATCCAAATTCCACGCCTGGCTTAAGAGCGACCGGCAGACTCAACAGTACGGTCGAGATGCTGACTGCCAAAACATAATAACCGACGATAAGCTGAGCTGGTGTTAACTTTGATAATATTTTTTTGATAGCAAACATAAAGAGTTTCCTTTCTTGCTCCTTTATAGTTATGCAAATCACATAACCATTAAAAATCTAGTTTACCCTTTTTTCATTCTTTTTTCCATTCTCTTTTAAAACTGACTTACTTACAACAAAAAGGCAGGTTTACCAATAAGTTTGATGCTGCTCGTATAAGTAAAACTCCACATTCTACTTATACTATCATTACAGCGGCAAAAGCCGTTGAAAAAGTAAAGGGGAGATTCAAATGGCTAACAGCAGTAACAATCTTCTTGTTCCAGGAATCGAACAAGCATTAGAACAAATCAAATATGAAATTGCATCTGAATTCGGTGTACAATTAGGTTCCGATACTTCAGCACGTGCCAATGGTTCAGTTGGCGGAGAAATCACGAAACGTCTTGTACAACAAGCACAATCTCAACTTAAAGGTCAATAATTCACAATTAAATATCCATGGCTAAGAGTCCAGCTGCATGCTGGACTCTTTTTAATGATTATGTCCATTTCCGTTTCCATTATTGCCTTTACCCCTTTTCGACTTATCCCAATCTTTCTTATCTTGTTTATATTGCTTATCTTGTTTATATTGCTTATCCTGTTTATCTTGTTTAACTTGTATTTTCTGCCTATCCTGTGTAACCTGTTTATCTTGTCTATCCTGTTTATTTTGCTTATTTTTATTGTCATGCTTTATAGAATCATCACTATTCTTTTTTTTGAGTGATGATTCTGTTTTTACATCGAACTTTTTCTCATTCTGTTCATTTTCCTGCTTGTCCTTTGATTGGTTGCTGTGATGGCTATCCGATTTTCCTTTTGACTCGTTGCTTCTTTCCTTATATCCATTTATCGCATTCCGTTTTCCACTTGTATCTTCCCGTTCGGTTTGTTCCTTAATTTTGGTAACTTCAATACCCGCGTTTTTCCGTTCAGTCGGTTTGGCTTCATTGGCCGGCTTTTGTTTTATTTCAATTTCATTATTCTCTTTTTTCTTTTCTCCATCCGATTTGTTTTCCGTATTTAGCATTACGCCCTTTTCTTTCGGAATAACAACGTTTTCCTCGACTTTTTTAACTGACGCCGGGGCAGGCTCCCTCTTATTGACCTTTATCTTATCTTTATCTTCATTCAACTTCTTTTCGAGATACTTACCCGTGGATATACCTTGTTCCCTAGCTTGCTTCCGATCGCTTTTTGTTGCCTGGATCACTTTCATCTTTGTTTTGGAAACATTATCCTGCTCAGATATTTCTTTTATCTCCTCTTTTAAATTCTTATTCAGTTCTTTATTTTTTTTCATTAACGTTGTGGAAACGACTATTTGTTTATTTCCTTTCAAATAACCAAGTCGCTTCGTCGTGTCAACGATTCGGTTTGTAACAACTTTTATATCCTTGCCTTTCCAGTCCTTCAGCTGACCGATCACAAGCTTTCCGTCTTCATTTAATCCGGTAAGCTTGAGAACTTCTAAATCATCATCAAGCTCCAATTCAATGCTTGGATTCACATCTATCGTCATATATGCCGACACAGGACCAGAGAAATAAGAAGGAAGAATTGAAAAGAGAATCAGGAAGGTGGAGGCAATGCTTAGCACGGCCGTTTTTTTGAAAGATGAATGAATATTGGAAAAGGCTAAAGTGAATTTTTGTTTTGCAGGTGAAAAAGTTATTTCCTCACCCACTTCATATTCCCTTTCCTGCCTTTTGGTTTTCAGAAATTCACCCTCGGGGGTCAATAGGGTTACAAATCGTTTATTAACTGAAAGAATAACTCCTTTTTTCATTCATCGATAGCCCCTTTTATATAATCATTCAAATACAAAAAATCTCCGTTTATTATGATTGCCACGGCAATGATGTATTTTCTGTTCCGTTCAATCGTTTTTCTGCTTACTTCCACTTTTCCCTCAAGCTGTTTTACGGGCAGCCGCTTTTTTGCAAACAGGACTTCCTTCAGTTCGTCATCTTCCATTAACAATTTAGCGATCATAATAGCTCCCTTCCTGGCATCTGCATGTTTGGGAGAGTTTTCAACTAAATCCTCAAATGACAGACCAAAATCCTCTAGATGGCTTATATAAAGCTGAATTTCTTCTTTTCTTCTTTCCGATTCCTTCTGCATTTCGTATTCATTGATGGAATTTTCATTATCGATATATATTTGGCTTTGATCATTATCATCATTCAGTGTTAAATCCAAAAGGATTTCTTTTTGTTTGGACTGGCTTCTTAAATAATCTATAACCCTTCGTTTAACGAGGGTTTCGGCAAATGCCAATAAAGAACGGCCTTTTTCCGGGGAGTATTTTTCAATTGCCTCGTTAAAAGCAATCATTCCAATACTGAATTCATCATCTGATTCGTATATGTACCGTTTGCAAACCGATGAGACTGTTTTTGCAATAAAAGGTTTGAATGACTCTATAGTATCATTACGAAGGCTATTATCGCCTTGTTGAATTTTCAATACGGTTTCTTCTAAAGAACGCTTTTTTTTGAATGCTGTAAACAACAAACCAAGCATTTGCTCACCTCGCTCCTGTTGAACATAAAATACGCATCAACATACTTATCTTAAGCGGAGGGAGTCTAAAAGACAGTACCAAAAGAACTATTTTTGCGATAAAAATGAAATCACACAATATATCAACATGATAAAATACTTAGTTTTTTCTCGTTTGTTACAGTGCAATTACAGTAAAATATCTTTTTCCTTTTTTTTGCCCAATACAATGGGACAATTGTCATTTTTATAACCGGAATTTAATATTCACATCTTTTAACATATCATTCGTAAACGTACCTGCGCTTTTGAGGGTCATCTCCATAAATACTTTAAGAAGCAAAAAAAATAGGCGTGACCGGCACGCCTGTTTTTTTATGCTTCCTGTATTTTTTTCTCTTCTTTCTCTTTTTTTTCTTTTTTGCTTGAAATGACCCATGCACCTGCTGCAATTCCAATCAATACAGTCCAGAAAATCGATTTCCAAAGCGTTGATTCAGGGAAATGATGATCAATGAAAGCAAGTGAAGGGTGTGCAAGTGTGTGTACCGCCAATTTCACGCCAACCCAACCCACAATCAAAAATGCTGCCGTTTCAAGTGAAGGACGCCGATGAAGCAGCTTAACGAATGCATTTGCTGCAAATCGCATAATGATCAACCCGATCATACCGCCGAGGAACATGACAGCGAATTGCCCTCCGTCAATACCGCCGACTTTCATCCAGCCTGTTGCAGGAAGTGTAACAGCCAGCGCGACGGCAGCCAACATGGAATCGATTGCGAAAGCGATATCAGCCGCTTCAACCTTTACCACGGTCATCCAGAAGCCTGATTGCTTTTTAGGCTTCGTGATTTCCTTCTCACCTTTACCAGCGTATTTTTTGTAAATGTGCTGAAAAGCGATGAAAAGTAGATAAATCGCACCGATTGCTTGAACTTGCCACACCTCGACAAGAAAGGAAATAAGGAATAGACTGGCAAAACGGAAAACAAAAGCTCCCATCAGACCATAAAACAAGGCTTTCCGCTGTTGTTCTTTTGGCAAATGCTTAACCATGACAGCCATGACGACTGCATTATCTGCAGCCAGTATCCCTTCTAATCCAACCAAGATAAGAAGGACCCAGCCATATTCCAATAACATTGATGCTTCCATCCATTCAACCTCCAATAGTAGTATTTCCTTCCTATTGGCATCGGCAAAATAAAAAGACCTCTGCCGTATAGGCAAAGGTCTTGCTGAACATGAAATCATGTCAACAAAGCCGATGAATGTTTAACATTCACGTAATGACGACTTTGTTTTAGGGCGAACCCTAACGCTACTCCCCTTTGAAAAGGAAAATCAGTTATTAAGTATATTAATAGTATACGCGCTCGTTATGAAAATAACAATCTTTTTTTATAAAGGGATCTCATTTTCTGTTCCTTTTGGATAATTTTATCAACGATAAATACTCTTTGCCGAAACGAATCCAGTTCGGTTTGGCAGAAAAATAGTTCTGAAACAGCGATAAAAAACTCGTGTATTTCCCTTCATATGGATACCATTGTATTTCTGTATCGTTTTTACCTTTATCGATCATGATCGCTTTTTCATGGCAGAAAATCTTCAATCCATGCTCGCCATGATAGCGGCCAACCCCACTTTGTTTGGCACCGCCAAATGGTAAATGATGATTAGCAACCGTAATCAGCACATCATTGATCGTCACCGCACCGGTTACTAACCGTGACGCAATCCGACTTGCTTTTTCCCTATCCATCGTCCAAACGCTGGAATTGAGTCCATATTCACTTTCATTTGCCAGGGCGATCACTTCTTCCTCCGTATCGAAAGGCACAACAGGCAACACGGGTCCGAACGTTTCTTCTTTCATGATTTTCATGGAATGATCGACATTGGAAAGAATCGTCGGCGGAATGAAATGGGTCTGCCCCGTTTTCCACTCTTTCGGAGGTGTTCCGGTTTCAAGTACGGCCCCTTTATTCAGTGCATCCTCCAGTTGGTCAGCCACAATATCGACTTGTTTAGGAAAAGTCATTGAACCGATATCATCCTGCGATTGCACCCCCTGTCTCATGGACTTCGTTTTTTCTTTAAGAAGCATTAGGAATTCCTTATAAACAGGACGTTCCACATAAACCCTTTCAACACTCATGCACACCTGCCCACTATTTGTGAAAGCCCCCCAAAGGGCTCCGTTCACAGCCCGTTCCAGGTTAGCATCACGAAGAACGATCATCGGATCCTTACCGCCAAGCTCCAAAGTCGTTGGGATCAGGTCTCTTGCTGCAACCTCACCAATCATTTTTCCGGTCCTTACAGACCCAGTAAAAAATATATAATCTGGTTTTTGCTCAGTTAATGCCGCACCCAATTCTTTCCCTCCATGGGCAAACTGTATAGTTCCTTCTGGGAAACCAGCCTCAAGAAACAGATTTTCGATGCACTCCCCAACTAAAGGAGTTACCTCTGATGGTTTGGCGATGACAGAATTTCCAGCCGCTAGGGCATTAAGAATGGGAACCATGGAAAGCTGCAGCGGATAATTCCATGGTGAAATGACGAGAATCGTTCCACGTGGCATATAATGGACATAAGATTTTTTACCAATTAACATGAGTGGAGTGGTGACCTTCCGTCCGGAAAGAGTTTTCACTGCATGTTTCTCGATATGCTTGATTGCATCGATCGTTGGCATGATGTCAGCAACCAGCGCTTCAATTTTCACTTTTCCCGCATCTTTTGAAATGACTTCTGCTATTTCATCCATCCTTTCAACCATCAATAAGCGGAGCCGTTTTAAATAGTTCAGCCGTTCCTTGATGGGAAGATTCGACCATGATTGGAACGCATGTCTTGATTTCATATATATATGAGGAATCGACTTCAATGGTGTTGGGACGATTTCCGCAATCTTCTCACCTGTTGCCGGAGAAAACACTTCCAACTTGTCATGTATTTCTTCCATAATTACTCCCCTTGCTTTATCTTATTTTATCGTTACTCCATATCATTTTTATGCTTTAATAAAGATCGACCGAGGGGGAACCCCTCCTCTGAAATGCAGCAAAACTTCTCGGCTGCACTGCTGTCAAAACCCCTTTTTAAGTGAAATTAGGTTGCCAGGAAGAATTGATAAGAGCGCCTGAGCACTTTTCTTGAACAGTTATATGTTCATATACTTCACTAAACGTACGAAAATTCTTCCCCTGAACCCTCTTTATATAATGCCAGAGACGCAGCAGCCTGTATAATATAATCGCTTGGAACCAACTTCACAACCGGTTCCCTCTCTTCATAAGGTTCCTGACCGATTCCCTGCCACTTAATCGGTGTATTCCCCTTAAGTTGAATTACACTAACTAATTCGTTTGCAGTTTACAGTATCCACTGCATCACATCACGTTTTACAACTCAATTGGTGAAGGTCCATGAAATCCATCCCCATCGCAAATACCCTTAACAAGTAATCTTCCAGTCATGATAGCACTTTAAAATGGAATATATAGTAAAAACTTTTTCGTTATTAAAAGGAATATTCACGTTTGTTATCGAAGGTAATGTATATAAGAATCGAAATTCTGATAATCCGGCAGACATGTTTATCGGTTTTAGTGTTTAATACTGGGTAATGGAGGATAAATTCATACTATCGAATAAAAATTATTATCTATATAACCGATTTTCCGTTACTATATAAGAAGGCGATTTTTTCGCGCATACATATTTGAGGTGAGCGCACAAGTGAAAAGAATAATTAAAGCATACGACTTCCCTATTTTCATCGCTGTCGTATTACTCTGTTTGTTTGGTTTAGTCATGATTTACAGTTCGAGCATGATCACTGCTGTCGCTCGATTCGGCTGGCCCATGGATTACTTCTTTGAGAAACAAAAAACGGCCTTTCTCATTTCATTCGCGGCAATGATCGTCACGATGATTCTTCCTTATAAGATGTACAAAAACAAAATGTTCTTGATGTCTATGATGTTTGGAATGGCCGGTATCCTTTTGCTGCTCTTTATCTTCGGCCATACAGCAGGAAATGCCACAAGCTGGTTCAAGTTAGGGACAGCATCAATACAACCTGCGGAATTTTCCAAGTTAGCCATAATCATTTATCTGGCAGCCATTTACGGAAAAAGGCAGGATCGAATCAATAGTATTGATAAAGCCGTCATCCCGCCGATTTTCTTTCTGGTATTCATCTGCTTTTTAATCGGAATACAACCTGACTATGGAACGGCAGCGGTCATTTTCCTGATTTCAAGTACCATGATCATTTCATCCGGTATGTCTTTTAAGAGTATATTCAAACTCTCTTTGATCACTGCGATATTCGTTGCCATATTTGCATTGGGGGTACTCGTGACAGGAAATTTCTCAGCCGTTCTTACTGAAAATAAGCTGTCTCGTTTTACCGGGTTTGCAGACCCTTTCGGAAAGGCAGGAGAAAGCGGGTATCAACTCGTGAATTCCTTATTCGCCATAGGTTCCGGCGGCCTTACTGGAGTGGGACTTGGTGACAGTGTACAAAAATACGGGTATCTGCCTGAATCACATACTGATTTCATCATGGCCGTCATTGCAGAAGAGCTCGGGATATTCGGAGTGGGATTCGTTTTATTGACACTAGGTTTTATCGTCCTGAGGGGATTTGTACTTTCAGCCAAATGCAAGGATCCATTTGGAAGTCTTTTATTGATCGGCATCTCATCCATGATTGGCATTCAAGTCGCTATCAACGTCGGCGGAGTGACCGGACTTATCCCAATTACAGGGATCACCCTTCCATTCATCAGTTATGGAGGATCTTCCTTACTGCTGCTCATGCTTTCAATGGGCATATTCCAAAATGTCGTCATGCGAATGAATTTACTTGAACAGAAAGAAAAAGTCGTATCCATCCCACAAGATGAGATTGCGTCTTCAAAATAAACGATCAAATACCCCTGGCATTTCTGTTCATGTCAGGGGTTCCCCTTCTCTGTAAGGTTATGGAAGTTCTCATGAAAAAACAGGCAGTCGAATCCGACCGCCTGTTTTTTCATTTATAATGGATACCGATTTTAGTAAAGCCAGAAATCAGGCTAAGCAAAGGACAAAGTAGGCAGAAAAATGCAAATGGAGCATATTCCAGGGTTGAAACACCCAATACCTGTGTCAGGAATACACCGCAGACACCCCATGGAACCAGAGGATTCACAACTGTTCCCGCATCTTCAAGCACCCTCGCAAGCGTTTTGGGCTGCAGGCCTAAATCTTCATATTTCTGCTGAAAGGCTTTCCCAGGCAGTATAACTGACAAATACTGTTCACCCACTAGGAAATTCACGCTGATTCCTGCAAATACAGTAGCGGAAATCACTTTCGCTACACTCGTCAATGAATCCTGGATTGCATTTAAAATAGAAGGAATGACTCCCAATTCAAACAATAGTCCGCCCATCGCCAATGCCAACAACACCATCGAAACGGAGAACATCATACTTTCAATTCCGCCCCGCGATAGGATTGAGTCAAGTTGTTCCATTCCACTCTTCAGTACAAAACCGCCGTATAAGATATCCGCTAGTTTTGCAACCGTCAAACTTGGGGTTTGTATGAAAGCAATGACAGCCGCCGAAATGATTCCTGCTGACAATGTCGGAATCGCTGACACCTTTTTCAAAGCCATGATTAGAACAATGACAAACGGAATCAAACTCCATATGCTTATATTCGTTTCCATTTCCAGGGCTTTGGTCATGGCTTCGATTTCCTCAACGCGAGCAACTTTGACATTCGGTGAAAGGAAGAAAAAGATGATAAGCGATATGAAAAAACCTGGAATCGTAGTCCAAAGCATATTATTAATATGTTCAAATAATGGTGCTCCAACCGTTCCCGATGCAAGATTGGTAGAGTCGGATAATGGAGACATTTTATCTCCAAGAAATGCACCGGAAATGATTGCACCGGCTGTAATCGCCAACGATAAATCCATCGCCGCCGCCATCCCTATCAAAGCAACGCCGATTGTGGCTGATGTTGTAAGTGAACTCCCGATACAGAGCCCAATTAGCGAACACACCAGAAATGTGATTGCATAGAAATATTCACCAGAAATCCAGTCAAACCCATAGAACATGATGGTAGGGATAGTCCCGCTTGCCATCCAGATCGAAATTAACATTCCAATGAAAAAGAATATATAGATGGCTCCCATACCAGTGCCTGCGCCTTTGACGATAGCCGCCTCCATAATCGAAAATGGCAGCTTCTTGAACTTTCCATAAACAAATAGAAAAAGGAGAGCCGCTATAATTGGAATATGGGGGGCAAGTCCATAATGAATGATACCAGTTGCAATAATTAAGAAAAGAATGGCCAAAACCCCAATTGCTTCAGGTAAGGAGAGTTTTAGCTTTGCATCTTCAAGACGCATGATGTATTTCCCCGCTTTCAATGTTGTATATTCTCTGAGGTAAGGATCGGACCTTTTCACTCCTCACAATTACTGAAACGCTTTTAAGCACTAAAGTACTAGCTAAATATAAAGGAGTTTCAGGAGATTGTCAAAGGAATAATTTAGTAGACATTGATTTTTTTCAGTATCTTCATGTTCAATTCATTCCATCATAATGACTTTTATGTGATTCGATAATTATTTGGGCTAATTGCAATGCCTTGGTTGTCTCATTGATCAAACAGTTTTTTCATTGATCGATCAGGACCAGGTAGCCTGTCTTTCGGAAAGGCTGTTTTCACATACTTTGTTGCTATTTACCAGGTAGTGAGTTGTGGTTGATTTCCCCTCCAGATGCTCGCTTTCCGCGGGGCGGGCGGTGAGCCTCCTCGGCGTAAACGCCTGTGGGGTCTCACCTGTCCCGCTGCTCCCGCAGGAGTCTCGCACTTCCGCTCCAATCAACCTTAAATAGTTTCGTTTTAAAAACAACAATCTTTACGAAAAGAGCCTTCGGAAAAAACGCAGGGACTCTTCTTTGACTGAAGAAATTACCCACATTCCCACGAGAAAAGTTCACTCATGCAGACGATACTTACTTTCGCTGCCATGAATTTAAAAAAGATGGCCAAATATACTTGGAGAAGGGCAGAAATGGCTAAATGATGACCTTAAAGCTGTACAACCATTCTCAATAACTGCATCAAATCCAATAAAATCAAAAGGGTTTCGGAATGTAACCATTCCGAAACCCTTTTTGACTATAAACTAAAAGCCCGTGTATATAACACGGGCTTTCTTCATTATTTTAAATCCATTGGATTATATAATTCCACGTCAGGATTTTTATCTTGGAACCAGCGAAGTGCAAACTCATTTTCAAATAAGAATGCATATTTATCAAACCGGTCCTTAACAAGGATGCTTCTTGAGCTATGAAGATTTTCATCAAGCTTTTCATCCTCAGCCCAGCGTGTAATCTTGCTGCCCATTCGCTCCATCACGACTTCAACATTGTACTCGTTCCTCATTCGATGCTCGAATACTTCAAATTGAAGCTGCCCAACCGCACCAAGCAGATATTCTTCCATCCTAACCGTTTTGAAGAGCTGAATTGCCCCTTCTTGTACAAGTTGGTTAATACCTTTATGGAAATGTTTCTGTTTCATGACGTTTTTAGCTGTTACCCTCATGAATAGTTCCGGCGTAAACTGAGGCAGCCTTTCAAACTGAAACATGTCTTTGCTTGTGGTAATCGTATCGCCAATTTGGTAATTACCAGTATCATATAAACCGATGATATCTCCGCTTACCGCTTCATTTACGGTGTTTCGATCATCAGCCATGAATTGAGTAGAGGAAGAAAGGTTGATCGGTTTCCCTGTCCTGCTCAAGTTGACGCTCATTCCACGCTCGAATTTACCGGAGCAAATGCGAAGGAAAGCGATTCGGTCACGGTGTTTTGGGTTCATGTTCGCCTGGATCTTGAAAATGAAACCGGAAAAATCATTGCTGACAGGATCCATTTCACCTGACGTTGTCATCCGTGCTTGTGGAGCTGGTGCAAACTTCAGATAAGCATCCAAAAACGTCTGAACACCGAATGTCGTTAAAGCACTTCCGAAAAATACAGGACTAAGTTTACCATTCGCGATATTTTCTTCAGAGAATTGGTTACCCGCTTCCGTCAACAGCATGATTTCTTCCAAAGTTTGCTCATATAACTGGGAATCCTTAAGTTTATGATCCACTTCGAGTTCACCATCTTCATTCAACGGAAGGAAACGCTCTTCCCCTTCAGTTTTGAACTGTTCAATCCGATTGTTGAACCTGTCGTAAATGCCCACGAAGTCTTTTCCCATCCCGATCGGCCAGTTCATTGGATATGTTTCTATTCCTAATACCTCTTCAAGTTCGGCAAGCAATTCTAGCGGTGTTTTACCTTGTCGGTCCATTTTATTGATAAAAGTGAAAATCGGTATACCCCTCATCCGGCATACTTTGAATAATTTAACCGTTTGATCCTCGATACCTTTTGCCGAGTCGATGATCATCACGGCGCTATCAACAGCCATCAGTGTACGATATGTGTCTTCACTGAAATCTTGGTGGCCCGGTGTATCGAGAATATTGACACGGAAGTCATCATAATCGAATTGCATGACTGAAGATGTAACGGAAATTCCCCGTTGCTTTTCAATTTCCATCCAGTCACTGGTTGCATACTTCCCTGTTTTTCTAGCTTTAACTGTTCCGGCATCGCGGATCGCGCCGCCAAACAGCAATAATTTTTCTGTCAAAGTCGTTTTCCCGGCATCCGGGTGAGAGATGATTGCGAAGGTCCGTCGGGATTGAACCTCGTCTTTTAAATTAGTCATAATATGTTCCTTTCATTATTGGAGTCATCAATAAAAAATATTTATAGGAGGTTTATTGTATTTTTTACATTGGAATGGCAACCTTTCTTTGTATGCAAAAATCCTGATCATACACAATATATGTAAGAAAAAATATATCATAAGGCTTAAGCATTGGCTACTCAGCATTCATTTCAATCAACCTTTCTATTTTAACACGATATGAAGGAAAGATGTAGAGGTGAATGAAACACCCATTAGGGGATTTGTTCAGATGGCAAAACAAAAGACGCTTAATCAGCGCCCCTTATCTTGATCCATATGATAACCGTTCATTTATTCATGGTTTATTTATTTACCTTGCAGTTTTAAACGATTTTTGATTCCGCTTGTTCTTCCAGCGTTTTTTTACTTCCTTGAATATGATTGGAGCAGCAAAAATGAGAGCCCTTTTTAATAATTTCTTCATTTTTCATCAGTCCTTTCTTTCTTATCCTATACCCGATTATTTTCGCAGAAAACTTTAATGCCAAATTGTTTTCCTGATTTCAACCATAAAGGCATTTCATATTGGACATGGAATCCCCCGTCAAATTTCAATCAAGGAAAGTCCCGTGCGACAATACCGTTATATTTCCCCGTCTAAAACCTGTCTAATATTATTTTCCCCAAATGGGAATGTATAAATTACTTCCATTTGTTTTATCCTTTATAAAGGTGGGTATATACTAAAAAACTGGAAATTGCTCCAGAGGTTATTGTGGTAATTTTTCCTGTAGGCTTTCACATATTATCAAGCATCGTCGTATGATAATTTTAACTTGAATGAGGGTGCTGGATAATGTGTGAAATTGATTTTTCCCTCTAGGTAAAATCATCACCATTAATATTTTTTAACTTTTTAGGAGGATTCATCGAATGACAGTAACAGGTAAAGTGAAATGGTTCAATAGTGACAAAGGATTTGGTTTCATCGAAGTACCAAACGGAGATGATGTTTTCGTACATTTTTCCGCCATTCAAGGAGAAGGTTTCAAAAGCCTTGATGAAGGTCAAGAGGTTGAATTTGAGATCGAAGAAGGAAACCGCGGACCTCAAGCTAAAAACGTCGTAAAACTCTAAAGCATAGATACACAAACATAATTGATAGGCAATGCAAAAGGATGCCGCCCATATCGGGCGGCATCCTTTCCTTTATGTGTACATGCAAAATATTCACGTTATTTTTCATTAAAATGATCCAAAATGAAATCGGGAACATGTTCGCCAGAAAAACTCTTGATGTCCACATCTCTGCTTTCTTTATAATAAAAGGCAGCTGAATACTCCCCGCTCCAATCAATTTGGGCATTATCAATCGCTGTCTCGATTTCAGAAGCGGTCTTAATTTTCAAGCGATTTGGCTGTTGTTCAATCTGCTGTGCAAGTTCACTTTCAGAATTCGTGTGATAAATTTTCGAATCGGACTTCGCAACCAGGATATAAGAAATATCATCAGCCATTAACCGCGCTTGTTCCGATTGTCCGGTACTTACCATCCATTCTGAAAACTGAGGATATGAAGAGTCCCAATTCATATAAATGGTTTTGTTATTATTCAAAAGAATCTCTATGGAGGCGTAATCACCAAAAGAAGAAGTCATTTGTGCGAACGATTGATTATTCAGGTCCTCCGACAATGCCTTCACTGCAGCTTCCAGCTGTTGACGGTCCGTGATCGTTATGGATTTGTCAACTTGGCCGCTCGCCGTTATCTTGATTTTAGAAACGTCTTGAGCGGAAACATTCAATACCTGATTAACCATTTTTTTATATTCATTAGACTCATATATTTTCGCCAATAATGGCATGTATGAGTCGTAATTCTGCAAATGATACTCTCTTGCTAACCGTTTCCCATTCTTGAGTTCATACATCAGAAATACGGATTGACTATCATTCCATTCACCAATGGAAACCTTTTTACCCTTATCGATGATTTCCTGATGCAATAACCTTATCGCTTCAATATTTTCCTTCTCTTTAAGATAATTGGAAGCATTATTCGACGTGTCATCGCCTTCAAAAAATATAGGAGAATCACCAATATAAATTTGGCTAATCATCTTTTCATCAGGAATCTTGGTCTTATACTGAAGGGGATCTATTTTTATAATGAGTGCCAGCACAATGACAGCCGCTATAAACGCTACATAACCTTTCAGGTTGATCCGTATTCGCCAAGTCTTTTGCAGGACGATTTCCCCTAAATAATATCCAAGCAAAGAACCAACGGTATATCCGAAAAAAATCCACCCAGGTTCGCCTGTCGTTTCGCTAAAATAAAGCCCTGTAAACAGCATCATGCATAATGTCAGGCCGAATTTAAACACTGGCTTAATCTTCGGGTAAACAAATGCCTGCGACACATGCTCCAGCTTTCTCCTCTCATAGAGAAAAAGAGAGCTGATCAGAAAAAGAAAGGTTAATATACTATAAATTAATGTATTAATAGAGAAGAAAGTGATTTTTTCCATCTCCGTTGCTGCTAATAATGGGGAGATGCCATTCATATTGGCACTTAGATAATAATCTGCAGAAAATCCTGCTATCAAAAATTTCACATTAGCTGCAAACAAAACAAAAAGCCCCACCGGCAAAGTAAGAAAAATATAGGTCAGCACTCCTTGAAAGGCTGATAATCCCGTAACCATTCCAAGTAAAACGGCAACAGAAAAGATCAAAGCTTCCAAAATAAATGTAGTCCCCATCCAAGACCATATATCCGTCATGGTATATAGCCGTTCTATATCAATTGCCGAGTGAAATAATATCAATATTGAACCTGTAAGTAAAATCGGCAAACCCATGAAGCCAATTCCCGTTCCAATCATATGAGCGTAGATGCTGCGTCTCGTAATCGGTAAACTATGAATGAAGTCTGAGGCTTGTTTCATTTGTAAAAACCGAAAAAGGAAGATGGCAAGTAATACTGGAATAACGATGACCAAGACAAACTGTATCATCTGCTGACAGGAAAAAAGGTTTTCGAATTCCACATATTCATTGTTCCCATTCAAGATAATCGCTAACATTTCCAGAGGCAGCGCAAATATGAGGCCTACAAGATATAGGAAACCAATCCAGCCAGTGCTTCTGAAAATATAGATAATCAGTTCCCTATTAAACCAGGTTATTCTGGATGACATAACCGATATCCCCCATTTCATAAATGAATATCTCCTCAAGAGTAAGGGGGAGAATATCTAATATTTCTGGCTGAAACTGGTTAAAATGCGATTTAATCATGGCTTCACTACCTTTAACGATACAAACGATCACGCTGCCGCGTCTTTCCTTGTTAAGGATTTGAATTCCACGGTATAAACCATGGGGAATTTTATGCTTAAAGGCAATTTGCACTTTATGTACATCAGCTTTCAAGTCATTCAAAACCTTTTGGATAACAAGCTCACCCTTATGCAAAATCCCTACATGATCGGCTAAATCTTCAATTTCCAGGAGATTATGGGACGATAGTAAAATCGTCATATCCCTTTCCGAAACATCCTGAATCAACAACTGTCTCACATTTTTTCGCATGACCGGATCTAATCCATCAAACGGTTCATCCAATATTAGAACTTCCGGCATCGTCGAGAGTGCTAGCCAAAAAGCAACCTGTCTCTGCATCCCCTTCGATAGTTTATGTATTTTATTTTGGACGGGTATCGGGAATACTTCCTGTAATTGATAGAAACGTTCTTGATTCCACTCGCTATAAATATGGCTATAAAAACCTGCCATTTGCGTGATCGTATAGTTAGCCAGGAAATAAGGCGTATCAGGAAGGAAGAAACAACGATTTTTCACTTCACGGTTTTCAAACACATATGATCCATCAATAAGAACTTCACCTGCATCCTGTATCAGGTTGCCTGAAAGCATTTTTAATAGAGTCGTTTTCCCCGCCCCATTTGAACCTAATAACCCGAATATGGAGCCTTTTGGTATAACCAAGGTGACGTTTTTGATTGCTTCTTTTCCTTCATATAATTTACTCACCTGTTTTATTTCAATCATGAATCCCCCCCCTTTGCCAATGGACTGATTTCCTTTATTATTCTATAAATTTCATGTTTATCGATTCCGATATACAGAGCTTCAGCGAGTACCTTTGAAAGCTCGTTTCTGATTTCTTCTTCTTTCAATGAATTTTTGAAGGATTTAGGAGGTGCCACGAAATTCCCTTTGCCTGGTAAGGTATATATAAACCCGTCAGACTCAAGCTGCTTGTACGCTTTCTGGATCGTATTTGGATTGATGGTCAACTCCTGAGCCAATATTCGTATGGATGGGAGCTGATTATGCTCCTGTAAAACTTCATTGATCATTAGTTCCTTTAACTTATCCATCAATTGCTCATATACCGGCTTTCCACTTTGAAAATCCAACTCAATCATCATAAACCCTCCTTGCAATGGGTGTATTACATCTCCTAATACAGTACATTATAAAACAATATCTTCCAATTTAAAACCAATTTAATACCATTTTCAAACAATACTCGCTTTCATTTTGTTTAACAAGACTTACAGCAGGGAAGTAATGATAGTAAGAATGAATAAAGGAGTTGTTTTCATTGAAACCATTATATACAGCTACAGTTACCGTACACGGTGGTCGTGAAGGACATATTAAATCAGAGGACGGGATTCTGGATTTCGATGTGAGGTCACCGAAGGAATTAGGTGGTTCCGGTGAGCGCGCCACAAACCCTGAACAGTTATTCGCAGCCGGTTACGCGGCATGTTTTGACAGTGCCTTGAATCTTGTACTGCAAAAAGAAAAGAAAAAGGTCGATACGTCCGTGACGGCAAATGTAACGATCGGTAAAGATGAGGAAGACGGCGGTTTTAAATTGGCTGTAAGGTTGGATGTTTCGATTCCCGACCTAAGCAGGGAAGAAGCCGAAGACTTCGCCAAAAAAGCACACATGACCTGCCCTTATTCAAAAGCAACACGCGGAAACGTCGATGTAACCTTGATTTTGGTATAACGTTTAAGCAAGGGACTGGATACGGCATTAAGGCCGGCTCCAGTCCCTTTTTCTTATTTCACTTCTTCCAATCCCTTCAGTTTCAAAAGAAAGCCAAGACCTATTATCGCCATGATGATCAATGACCCTAATGCCATCCGGCTCGCCAATGTACCGAGGTCATGGAATATCAACGTTATCGTTCCATATAATAACGGACCGATTATTGAAGAGACTTTTCCAGAGAATGCAAATAGTCCAAAAAATTGCCCCCTCTTCTCATCTGGAGTCAATTCAATGATATACGTCCGTGATGTCACCCACATCGAACCTAGCGAAATGCCGAACATACTCCCTGCAACCCAGAACCAAAGGGCGGTTTGTGCGAAGACCGCTATAAATAATGCGACCAAGAGCAGAACTCCCACATATGTCACAGCCAGCCGCGGTCCCTTCGACTGCGTGACGTATCCAAACAGAAACGATCCGGCAATGCTCGATACTGTCGATACCAAGTAAAGCAAAATGAATCCGCTGGAGGAAAATCCAACAACAGTCTTGGCATAAACGGCCATCATGCCGATAGTGGTCGCAATTGCATCATTTAAAAAGAAATAAGCAATCATGAATGTAAAAACCGATCGATAGGATCGCATCTCTTTAAATGTTGATTTAATTTCCTTATAACCAGATAAAAAAGGTTCTTTCGCTTTTTGCTGTTTTGGAGACTCTTTTAAAAAAAAGAATAAGGGAAGGGAAAAAACCAGAAATAAAATGGCCGTGGGAATGAAGGCTTCATGTGAACTCCCTTTACTAATGAATGGATAGATTGACAGTCCCACCAACGTTCCAAGGTAGCCTACCGCCACGCCAAACCCTGATATAAGCGGCAATTGCTGTTTCGTGCCTAAATCACTCATCATCGTATCATAGAAGACAAGACTCGAATGATAGAAAAACTTTGCTATCACAAATAAAAGAATGACGATCGCCAAGGAAACGGGAATCCCCAGAATCTTTCCATCCAACGGCATCCCTCCGAATGCCCCCATTAAAAATGTACATACAACGGAAATAAGTGTGAAAATCATAATGTATTTTTTCATTTTTCCCGTTCGATCGATCATGACACCGAACAGCGGGGAAAACAAAACAAGAAACAAACTGGCAATCGCATTAGCGTAGGAGATGAAGGTACTCGCAATCTGATCAAGAACGGCATTTTCCCCAATCTGTTCCTGGAGGAAGAATGGAAAGAAAATCGTATTGATATTAGAAGAAAAAATCGTATTGGCAAAATCGTAAAACGCCCAAGAGAGAATGGGTAGGGAAAAATATAAACCAAAATTCCCTTTCCATTTTTTAGACTTCGGTTTCACCTGCAATTCCATCTGCTTTCCCTCCTTAATGATACTTAAATTATATGTATTCCATACCTTTCCAATAAATCCTTTAAGTAGGATTATAACATTGTGTAAAACATGATTTTTTCCTGCCTAACATGTAATATTATGAAATGAGACTGTCCTGCTTACTTTTAATCATTGTGCCTGATAGGAGTGTGAAAGATGACCGCATTTTTTCTTATTATCGTGATAACCATGCTTGTCCTGTTCGCTCTCTACGCTAAAAGATCAAAAAGTGATTTCCCTAAAAGCTTAATAATGCAGCATTCCCCCATTAAAATTGGACATCGAGGTGCATCTGGATACTGCCCCGAGAATACAATGGCATCTTATAAAAAAGCAATTGAATTGGGAGCTGATTTCCTGGAAGTGGATATCCACCTCAGTAAAGATGATGTCCTTGTGGTTCATCATGATCCCACCTTGGATCGAACCACAAACGGCAAAGGGAACCTCCGTGATTACACGGCAGCCGAATTAAAGGAACTGGATGCAGGAAGCTGGTATCATTCTCGCTATAAAAACGAAAGGATTCCTTTACTAAGGGAGGTATTGGAGAATTTCGGGTCTGAAGTCGGCATTTTAATCGAATTGAAACATCCCTCTGCTTATCCCGGCATAGAAGAGAAACTTGCAGAAGAATTAGGTGAATTCCAAGAATGTTCAACGAGTAAAAATAAGATAATGGTTCATTCGTTCGATATGGAATCCATGAAAAGGTTTCATCAATTAATGCCGGACATACAAGTGGGCGTTTTGATAAAACGGCGAATCAATGACCAAAAATTAAGAGAGATTGCCGAGTTTGCATCATTTTTGAATCCAAAACAAACGATTTTGAGTACGAAGCTGCAAATGCGAATCCAAAAGCACGGGATGAAAGTATTTACATGGACCGTCAACAATAAAAAACAAATACACATGTTCAAAATGATGCAGGTAGATGGTATCATTTCCGATTTTCCGGATTTTTTTTTGGATTGAAACTTTGAATGATAAGTGAAAAAATGAAGATAACTAGTTCATTACACAATTCAGGGTGAGACCATTCCGAATCCCTTTTAAAATTCCCTATGAAATTTCGATTAAAGGTTAAGAACAAAAGATTGTAGGCAAAAACATAGTTGATTGGAGCGGGTGTGCGAGACTCCTGCGGGAATAGCGAATCCAAGGGAGACCCCACGGGCGCAAGTGCGCCAAGGGCGGACCGCCCGCAGAAAGCGAGTGCCCTACATTCCAATCAACTTCCAAATTTGCACAAGCAAAAAAATGTAGACAAACTCGATTTTCATCGAGTTTGTCTACATTCTGAACAATGAAAGAACTGTATTTCATGCGCGTCCGTTCCATAATAAGCCCATCGCTGTTGACTTCGTCTCCATCGATAACCTGCCACTGAATTATATCCGACATATGTTGGGTAAAACCAAAATGAACGGCCATTCTTAAGCCAAATATACGTATGTTTGTATAAGCACCCTTTCATTGACCCAGTGTCCATTGCCTTATACATTCCTTCATGAAGTTGTGGAGTGAATAATGGCGGAGCTATATGAGGCGGTCCTCCTCCGTGCGGCGGCCGTGGCGGCGGCTGGCCCCCTCCATAGGACGGACCAGGCGGGCCAGGAGGAGTCCTTACATCCATCATCTGATTTTCTAATGGATAGGGCGCTGCCAAGAAATCTATGCCCATATTTCGGAGATATGCATTTTGATCATTACCGTTATGGTCGTTCTGTTGATTCAATGAATCGTATGGTTTCATACCTTTTCACCTCATAATTGAACTTCCTTTTATCCGTATGTAGTCGAATGACCATTTGTGCATTCTTTGCTCTGAACAGTCTCGAAATTGGTTTCTATTTGATCTATTCCTGAAAATGATTCATCAGAAAATATTCCCTGTTTATTTTTTGAATAAATCCCTATATTTTTTAGCTTTCTTGCCCTAGAATTGATATAGTGTTGTTAATGATTTAAACTCAATATGGTCAAAAGTCATTTAGGCCCTAAATCATTTTTGGACAAATTTAATTATCTTGGAAAAAACGAGGGATTCCTATGTGGGAATTATTATTAGAATTCGATTATCAAACCGTTCGCCATGCGGTATGGGCAGGTTACTTATTTACCTTTGTCTTTCCACTGGCCGCGTTTTACTTCTTAAATAAAAAGCAATCACTCTTGAATGACAAATATCAAGCTTCCGTTCATACAGATAAAAGTAAATCCCCTGTTCATGCAGGCAGCATTTTCGACTGGCGCGGTGCACAGCGCTTTTTCACCTTTATCCGGCAAAAGGATTCACCAGATGATTCCGATGAGCCAAGCCTCCTTCTAGTTGTTTAAACATTAACAATTCGAGGAGGAAATAATATTGAAGAAGAAAAATACGTTTTTAATTGCCGTACTATTTTTGGCAACGACCCTTTTGACTGGTTGCTCAGCAGCAACGAGCGGTCCATTTCATACAGCATTGGTTAACCCCATGACAAAAATGCTAGAATTCAATGCTAATTTATTTAATGGCAACTATGGTTTAAGCATCATCTTGATGACATTTTTGATTCGCCTTGTTTTGCTTCCACTGACTGCCAAGCAATATAAAACACAGCTTAGCATGAAGACGAAGATGAATGGGCTGAAACCGGAAATGACAGCAATCCAGCAGAAAATCAAAGAGACGAAAGATCCAGCTAAACAAAAGGCCCTCCAGCAGGAAATGATGCAGCTTTACCAAAAACATGGAGTCAATCCTTTAAACATGGGCTGTCTGCCGCTCTTGATTCAAATGCCGATCCTAATGGGCTTTTATTACGCGATTCAAGGTTCCCATGAAATTGCAACCCATAGTTTCCTTTGGTACAGCCTAGGCCAGCCGAATATTGCCATGGCGATTATCGCTGGTGTCATTTATTATTTCCAATCGGTCATTTCCGTGAGACAAATGCCGGAAGAACAGCAGAAACAAATGAAGATGATGAGCTTGCTCTCACCAGCAATGATTTTATTCATTTCTTTCTCCGCTCCTGCTGCATTGCCACTATACTGGTCAATCGGGGGTATATTCATGATTGTTCAGTCAATCGTGCTTCAGCGAATATATAAAAAAGACCATGCCGCAGTCCCGGCTGCAAATGAAACGGTCTTGAAAAAAAGCTAATCCACTTGGATTAGCTTTTTTCATACTTTCATTTTCCACTTGCGCTGAAAATTGATGGGATTTCCAGGGGTGAGATCACTTTGTTTTATTTCTTCGGCAATGGATTTGTTGAAACTTTTTCGAAAAATCTCTCTACATATTCAAAATCCGTGTAAAAGAACAATAATAGGTCACCCGGTTGTGATTTCTCCCAGGCTTTTATGAATGCGTCCAATTCATTAGGTTCGATGAATGTCCGATCTTTTTGTAACCCAGCTTCTATCGCAGCATCCTGAAGCAGCCCGGCTACTTCTAACGGCTCCCTTCCCCGCAAATCATCGTCTTCTTTAATGATGAACAGATCGGAATTAATGGCCGCTACTTTGGAGAGTCTGATAAGTTCTTCATCAATACGGTCCCCCGGCCCTGCCAAAACAGTGATAAGATGATTTTTGTTATAGGCACTGACCGTTTCGAATATGGCCTTCAATCCCGCTTCATTATGGGCATAGTCAATGATGATCGTGCGCTCTTTCAACTTTTTCAAATTGAACCGTCCTTTGGACAAATTCGTATCAGGCATAAATGTGGCAGCCTTCCTTCTTAGTTCTTCCATGGAAATGCCTTGTGTTTCGGCTGCGGCTAACGCCTGAAGTAAATTGGCGATATTATGACGTGCCATGCCGGAAATCGTTATTGGAACCATGGTGCAATCCATAAATGGATGGATGACTCCATCAGCTGAATGACAAATGACGCCTTTTTCATTGACGTACCAAACTTTACATCCCTTATCTATCGCAGCTTTCACGTGAGGCTGGGTGGCATCTGTAGAGGTGTAAATGACCTCCCCATCTGTATAAGCGTTCATGGCAGCTACATTCGGATCATCTGCATTCAGTACACAATAGCCTGTTTTCCTTACGACTTCGGCTACCAGCCTCTTTAATTTAATGAGATCATCCAATGTATCGATTCCATCACGGCCGAGGTGATCCTCACTTACATTGGTGATGATCCCCACATCACATTTACGAAAAGCCAGACCTTCACGCAGAATCCCGCCCCGGGCCGTTTCCAATACGGCAATATCGACTTCAGGATGGGCCAATACCATTCTTGCACTGACAGGGCCACTGCAGTCACCGTGATCCAATACCTCATCGCCGATATATACTCCATCAGAATTTGTCATACCAACTTTTGTTTTTTCATTAGTAAGAAAATAATGAATCAATCGGGTTGTTGTCGTCTTTCCATTTGTTCCGGTCACTGCGATGATCGGTATAGCCGCCTCTTCCCTGGTCGGAAATAAATAATCGACAATGGCTTTGCCTACATCCCTTTTTTTTCCTTCACTTGGATAATGATGCATTCGAATTCCCGGTGCAGCATTCACTTCAATAATTGCAGTCCTTGAATATTCCATCGGTTTTGATATATCCTCACAAATAAAATCTATTCCGGCGATATCCAAACCGATCGCTTTCGCAGCAGCAACAGCCATATTATTAATGGTCGAATGAACCTGGTCCGTTACATCGATTGCCTTTCCGCCAGTCGAAAGATTTGCATTGCCGACAACTTGAACCAATTCCCCTTGATTCGGAATCGTATCGAGCGTCCGATTCGACTTTTCCAAATAACACGTCACGGTATGTGTAAGTGGGATTTTTGACATCGGCTTTTCATGACCATCTCCCCGCAAATCATTACCATTTTCCTTTTCTATTAAACTGCGTATCGTTTCCTTGCCATTTCCAATAACATAGGGAGGAAGCCTCAAACTGGCGGCGATAAGTTCTCCATTAACTATCAGTAACCTATAATCATGTCCTTCAATATGCCGTTCGACAATGTACTTCTCCACATGCAACTCCAAACAATTGATTACATTGAATAGCTCATCCTTATTTTTGATATGGGTGATGACACCCTGACCCTGTCTCCCATTATACGGTTTTATGACCAGTGGAAAACCCAGCCTGTCCGCCGAGGCAAAGATATCTTCAATGGAATGGGCAACTTCCCCTTCAGGTACAGGGAGGCCACAACCTCTTAAAATGGATTTGGTCAATGCTTTGTCACATGAATTCTCAACCGCAATATTCGAAGTCTGGCTAGAGATTGTCGCCTGGACATACTTCTGCCTTGCACCTGTTCCTAAACGCAGTAAGCTTTCATCACCCATTCGCTCGACAGGGATATCTTTTGCTTGTGCTGCCTTAAAAATGGCTTCGGTACTTGGCCCCAGTTTATTTTTATAATATAACTGCTCTATTTGTTTTACATAAGATTGTACATTTATAAGTTTTTCACCATTCAGGATGGCTTCCGCGATATCTTTCGCTGCTAAAAAAGCTTGAAGACCTGAGTGAGGCTCCTGATAGTCAAAGGTAACATAATAAAAACCCTTCTTTTCCATCATTATCGTTTTTCCGCGAATGGCTTCGATTCCGGCCAAGTTTTGAAGCTCAATCGTCATATGCTCCAATATATGTCCCATCCATGTTCCTTTTCTCAGCCTTTCGGCGAAACCGCCTCGATACCCTTTTGAACATGTATGGCTTCCCAAGTTCGGGAGCGCCTTTAACAATTTTTCATTGAATCCAGGGATTGAATCAGATGGTTTCTGTTCCAGTTCCCCTATATCCAATTCAATGCAAATCGTAGGTGTATAAGCAAAATAATTAGGTCCTTTTAAATAACGGACTCGATTGATCTTCATTGTTGGATCCCCTTTTTCATCAACAATTTCCTGGTAAGCAGGTCAAAACGGTATCCCCTGGTTAGTGCATGAAGGTTAAATCCCGAAAGAGTCAACTCTTCACTGCCATTATCAGAAGATGTGATATTGATATAATCACTGGTACTGCCATCAAGAACCAATACTTGATGTTGGCCGACTACTTCAAAATGACCGTCTTTAACTAAAATTGCTGTATTTTCATCAATCCCAATACCCATAATTTCTTTTTTCCCTGCTATTGCACTTAACAGACGGTCAAATCGGCCACGCTGGGAAAAATGTTGATCGATTATCAGTCCGTCCAGGAAGCCGAAACCTAAGCCAATTTCAACCTTTAACTTATTGTCATTCAGCATCGTGTCAGCTGCAACGATCATATACTTACCTAAAATCGAAGCACCAGCACTTGTCCCTGCTATCACCATTCCTTCATGCCATGCTTTAGAAAGGGCATCGTGGAACTTTGTTTTTCCAATCAGTTCAGACAATCGGCTTTGGTTTCCCCCTGAAATGAAGATGGCGGAAAAGGATGCAAGCTGTTCACAAATTGCCGGATCGTCTGCATCCTGCCTTGAATCCAGCTTGATCACTTCCACCCTGTCCACACCTAAATCCCTGAAAATCTTAATATACTCTGTACTCACTTCCTCAGGAATTTCACTCGCTGTAGGCAATATTCCTATTCCGCCTTCGCTATGGGTTGCAAGCTCGACAAATTTATTTAATACTTCACCTTCAAGGCACTTATCCTCTGCCCCGCCAATGATAAGTAATTCACCACAATTCATTCATCATACTCACCTTTACAAATGGATTCACATCATGAAATTGCTCTAAACAGAACACATAATGACTAGTATGGCAACTTCTTTCAGTATTCATTCATAAAAATGGCAAACTGCATAATTTTGTTTAACTTAATGAAAAAAGAGGAAAAGTAATAGAGTAAAAAATAAAAGGAGTGTGTAAAAAATGAGCCAAAACCAAATAAAAGAAAAAGTATTGAACATCATCCGTGATCATAAAATAGGGGTTTTATCTTCTGTTGAAAACAACAAACCACATTCACGCTATATGACATTTTTTAACGATGATTTAACTTTATACACACCAACGAGCGGAAAGACGGAAAAAATCGATGAAATTGAAAAGAACCCTAATGTTCATATCCTGATCGGCTATGATAATGAAGGATTGGGCGACTCTTACCTGGAAATCTCAGGTACCTCGAAAATAAACGATTCACAGGAACTGAAAGATAAATTATGGAATGAATCATTTGAACAGTGGTTCGAAGGTCCGAAAGATCCGAATTATTTAATTCTGCAAATTAAGCCGGAAAGCATACGGTTGATGAACAACAATGGTGAACCTCCACAAGAATTATCATTATAATTTGTCATTCACGAGTATTTGAGCGAAATTCACGAGTAAAACACCGAAACTCACGAGTATTGCGCACAAACTCACGACTTTAATGAAAATATCGCCAAAAAACAAGTAAAAGCCCGCACTACTATGATAGGAGTGCGGGCTTTTCTCACGATTTTACCAACTCAGATTGGATATAATGCAAAATCAGATTGGCTGTATGCTTTAATGAAGAGACATGTGTCCGCTCGAAGGCATGTGATGCATCGATTCCCGGTCCGATCAGGCCATGGACGACATCATATCCTGCCCGGATGGCAGCGGAAGCGTCCGATCCGTAATATGGATAAATATCGACGCGATAATCGACAGCATTTGCTTGGGCAAGTGAGACCAGATGCTGACGCAGTTTATAATGATAAGGACCCGAGGAGTCTTTTGCGCAAATGGAAACGCTGAATTCATCCGTCGTTTGTCCATCACCGATCGCGCCCATATCGACAGCTAGATATTCGACTGTTTTCTCAGGGATATTGGAATTTCCGCCATAGCCGATTTCTTCATTGTTGGAAATCAGGAAATGGGTCGTATATGCCAATTTTATCTTTCCTGCGGAAATGAGGTCAATGATATGAAGGAGGATGCCCACGCTAGCTTTATCATCCAAATGCCTTGATTTCAAAAAGCCTGTATCCGTCACTTCCACTCTCGGTTCAAAGGAGACAAAATCTCCAACAGAAATGCCAATGGCCTCGGTTTCCGCTTTGGTTTTCACGACAGCATCTATCCGGACCTCTATTGTCTCATCATCACGCTTCGCATCGCCGGCATTTTTATATACGTGGACAGAGGTCTGATTGATTAAAATGGTCCCGGTGATGATGGCTCCGTCAGCTGTATGGATTTTACAATACTCCCCTTCCACTGAGTTCCAGCGGAAACCGCCGATCATCGTCAATTTAAGGCGGCCATTCGCCTTGATTTCCTTTACCATGGCTCCCAGGGTATCGACATGGGCAGTCAGCAAGCGTTGTTTGTTATCATCTTCGCCTTTTAATGTAGCAAGCAATGCCCCTTTATTCGTGATGTTATAAGAAACCTTCCTCTGCTCCATGAAATCGGCCGCGTATTTAATGGCTTGTTCAGTATAGCCGGAGGGGCTGGGTATGGACACCAATTCTTTTATGTAAGATACGATTTCTTTTTCTTCAATCACGCTCATGCATATCTCTCCTTTCCTCTTTGTTCATTATATCTTCCCATGGCAACTTTTAACATATTAAAAGACCGCCAAAAGGCGGCCCTTTAATAGATTTAACTCATAAAAGCCATGACAGGCAAGATGGCCATAGCTAATGTTGCAATTCCATATAACGCTAAATTCTCCATATTCACTCTTCTTTTCCACTTATCGCGCCATACCTTGTATCTGTCCATATCTTCGTTCCTCATAAAAAAACCTCCTTCATGATGAAAGTTCAACTTACTTCAATTGTCTTTGTTTGTTGGACATTTCCTTCATATATTCCAAGAAGGCAATTCTCTTTTCCTCTGGATAGGCTACAATGTCTGCGATGATTTCCTCTTCGAGAGGTTTCAGTAAACGGCCAACCGATTCAGTAAACAATATTTCTAACTCTCTCTTTGTTTCATTAGGATTTCTCACTTCCATCAATATCACCCTTCCAATTACTTACTATTATCTATATAACCTTTATCCACTTCATTGAAACGCAAAAAAAATCGACCGCCATAAAGGCAGCCGATAGTCTTCTTAAATTATTTCGTTACCCCGACATTATGCCATTGATATTGACGGCCTGCGAGATAATCGTAACCTGTAACGCGTTCATTCACTCCAGCCAATTGATAACGGAATAATGTCGGAATGACCGGAACCTCTTCATGAATCAATTCTTGCCACTCATTATACGTATCGATTCGATATTGATCATCGAAGGCTTCCTCTGAAATCCCTTTAGCAAGAAGCTCATCATTTTTTTCACTCACCCAGCGGGTATAGTTAAATTCAGCAGACCTGGACCATATTCCTGATGGATCCGGATCGGAAGCGACGCCCCATGCTGCTGAATAAACATCAACTTCGTCATTATCCTTTTTCAGCAGGTCGTAGAATGAATTGAACTCATGCAGCCTTCCGTCCTGCAATTCGACGTCCAACCCTACTTGTTCCCATTGCTGGATATAATATCTTGCCAGTGGCTCAGAAACATCGGAACCGCTCATGGAAGCAAAGTTGATTTTGAACTCTTTTCCATCAGCATCCTCACGAATGCCATCGTTATTCGTATCTACAAACCCTGCTTCATCCAAAAGTTCCTTAGCCTTTTCAGGATTATATTCATATGCTTTTAAATCTTTATTGTTATATTTAAAGTTCGGGGTAATGACAGAGTTGGCAGGGAAGCGAAGGCCCTTGTACATTTTTTCGCCCACTTCTTCATTATTGATGGCATATGCCATCGCCTGACGAAGGCGTTTGTCTCCGAATTTCGGATTCTCATCCATAATATTTTCTTCTTTTTCTTTATCATAGTAGCCAAAATTGAAACCAATATAGGAATAAGCCAATTCAACTTTCCCCAATAATTCGACATTATCCAATTCCTTGGCTTGCTCATATTGCTCCGCCAGGACCTCTGCTACATCGAGGTCACCATTTTCAAGTGACTTGACGACAACAGACGGATTCACGACTTTCAATGTGACACTGTCCAATTTAGGTTCACCGCGGTAATAATCTTTATTCGCTTCGAATTCGACCGCTTCCCCTTGAACGATTTTCTTCACTTTGAATGGTCCAAACCCAATCGGATTTTTACGGATTTTATCAGAAGATTCCAAATCCGCAATCGGAACATCTTTTAAGTATTCTTTATGAAGCGGGTATGTCCATAATCCGGTCGTGACGGACGGGTTCGCTTTTTTGAAAGTGAAAGTGATTTTCTTGTCATCGACTTTAATGCCTGAAATCTTATCCGCTTTCCCTTCATGATACTCTTCCATACCCTCGATTAAAGCCATTTGCTCATCATAGCGGACACCTTTGTAATCTTTGCTTCCCATGACAAGATATGCATATTCCAAATCGGCGCCTGTCACAGGCTTTCCATCATGCCAATTTACATTATCCTTAATCGTCAGCGTGACCGTTTTATGATCGTCCGATATCTCATAGGAAGCGGCACCTTCATTCGTGAAAACATAGTTTTCGTCTGTATCCAATAAATCCTCATCAAAGAATGTGATAACTTGGTTATCGGGTTCACCTTGATAGAAAACCTTGTTTAATATCCCTTCAAATGGGGTATCTGATACCAAACCATATGTCAAATGGCCGCCTTCAATCGGCTCTCCTTGATTTGTCGTCTTTGTCGGGAATTTAGAGGTATCGACCTGTTCGACATCTTTCCCTTTTTTCTCTTTCGTTGACGATTTCTCCGTATCATTCGAACATGCAGCAAGCAGTAGAGACGAAATGGCCAATGCACTTAATACCTTACTGTAGCTTTTGATTTTCATATCATACACTCCCCTTTTATTATCCTCTTCTTTGTCTTGCATCGGCTGCGCGTTTTAACGCTTGACCAACGAAATTTATACTCAGCATCAACACTAAAATCATGAGTGATGCGGGTACCCATATCCACCACTTGTTTTCCAGAACATCTGGATTTCGAGCATAACTGATGAGCGTCCCTAAACTCGGGGTGCTCTCCGGAAGGCCGAACCCTAAGAAAGTCAAACTGGATTCTAAGCCAATATTGCCAGCAAGGTTCAAAATGAAGTTAACGATGATCAATGAACTGACATTGGGCAGAAGCTGAAACAGGATGATTTTCCAATGTGGCGTCCCGAGAGTCTGTGAGGCATGAATATAATCCAGCTCACGCTCAGACAAAGCCTTTGAACGAATCAGCCGTGCCTTTCCTGTCCATAAAAACATCGTCATGATTAAAATGAAAACATATACATTGAAGATCGGTACAATCGTGACCACAACGATGATGAACATCAATTGCGGCAGGGCAATCACGAAATCGATAACACGCATGATCACATTATCGGTTGCCCCGCCAAAGTAACCGGCAAGAAGTCCTAAAGATAAACCGATGATAGCCGTGAATAATGTAATGAATAAACTGATCGTGAATGAATTTCTGGTACCTATTATCAGTTGTCCGAATACATCCCGGCCGCCATAATCGGTTCCAAGCCAATAGTCTGAGGATGGTTCCATATAAATGGAGAGAAAATCGACTTTGGCTATTTCCTTGGCATCCATGAAGAACGACGCACCGTAAACAAAAAGCAATATGGCTGCTAATATAATCAATGAGCCCATGGCAAGTTTATCTTTTTTGATTTCCTGCCAGATGATTTTCATTCCTGAAGGGCTCACATCGTTAACTTGTATGTTCTTTCCGGTTTCTACTTTCATTTCCATACGACTCACCCCGCTCCTATTCTATCCGTATACGCGGATCGACCGCACTAAGTATGATGTCCGAAAGAAGAGTGCCAAGCAGAGTGGCAAATCCCGTCATCATGACGATGGCTGTGACAACACTGAAATCCCGCAGACTTACTGAACTAAGGAAAAGCTGCCCCAGTCCCGGATAACTGAAAATGGTCTCGATTATGACCGCGCCGCCGACCAATCCAGTAATTTCATAACCTAAGAATGCTGCTATCGGTAAAAAGGAATTTCTTAGGATATGCCGTGAATACACTTTTGATTCGGGCACTCCCTTCGAACGCGCTGTCCTTACGAAATCCTTGATTTTATTATCGATGATTTCATTTCGCAAATATTGGATCGTACTGGTGGTTGCAATTAAAGCTGTACTTAAAGCTGGTAAAATCAAATGATTGATCTTGCTTACAACATAGGCGAATGTTCCTTCATCCACCTTTGAATCGACACTGCCTCCAGACGGGAACCAATCCAGGGCAAATCCGAAAACGAATAACATGATTAAAGCAAAAATGAAAATCGGGGTGCCAAACCCTACATAGCTATAACCCGTAACGGTTTTATCCACCCAGGTATCGTTATACCTTCCGCTAAGTATGCCTAATGGTATCGCAAGCATATATGTAAAGATCAGCGTGACCAACGCCAGGAACACCGTATTCCAAAGCCTGTCTTCGATCACATCCATAACGGGCGTCTTATGTGTATAGGAAACACCGAAATCCCCCTGTACTGCATTGGATGCCCACCTTATATATTGTTGGTACCAAGGGTCATTCAAACCCAGTTCTTCCCTGATCCTATCAAGCTCTGCCGGATTGGCCCTAGGGTTTATTTCCTGGCCGGACAGGGCATCCCCTGGCATTGCCTTTGCCATCATGAAAACGATGATGCTCAATAAAAAGAGCTGCGGGATCATAACTAATAATCGTCTTAGGATAAATTTCCACATATTCCTTCCACCTCCTTATTGTAATGCGACTCTATGTGTCGATGAGATCGGCTTCAAATCGTAAGCACGTCCATTCTCATCGAAATATTTTGAGTAGGTAGACTCATATTCCGAGGTGAGTTTTTTTCTAAGCTGCACTTTATCTTCACGAACTTCCGGCTCTAAATCAGGAATGGCGGCAATCAGGCGCTTCGTGTATATATGTTGGGGATTTTCATAGATTTCCTCGCTTTTTCCTTCCTCTACCAATCTACCACGATACATAACACCCATCCGGTCACACATATGCCGGATTACACCTAAATCATGCCCGACAAATAAATAAGTCAAATTGAACTCCTGTTGGAGATCCTGAAGAAAATTCAACACTTGTGCCTGAACGGAAACATCCAGTGCTGACACCGGTTCATCCGCAATGATCAGTTTAGGCTTCAATGTCAATGATCGGGCAATCCCGATTCGCTGGCGCTGCCCTCCAGAAAATTCATGAGGATACTTGTGGATCGATTCCGGACTCAGTCCGACTTTGTCCAAGAAGTCCTGTACGATTTTCTTTTCCTCTGAAGGGGATAACCGTTCGAAGTTCCTCAGCGGTTCGGCAATTATGTCAAGTACCCTCTTCTTGGGATTCAATGATGAATACGGGTCTTGGAAAATCATTTGGATATCTTTTCTGAACGGTTTAATTTCTCTTCTACTTAAAGATGCCAAATCCCTGCCTTCAAACAGGATTTGTCCGGATGTCACCTCATTCAGTTTGACCACTGCCTTGCCTGTCGTGGACTTGCCGCTTCCGGATTCCCCGACCAAACCATATGTTTCCCCTTGCTGCAACTCAAAGGAAACACCGTCCACGGCCTTTACATGATCGACCACCCTTCGAAAAAAACCGCCCCTTATTGGAAAATGCACTTTTAAATTATCTAATTTTAGTAATGTCATGAGCCGATGCATCTCCTTCTACTTGAAAATAGAATGCTTTATAGCAGGTACAGCGGACAAAATGACCGTTGCCCACTTCGTGAAGCCGGGGTGTCTCTTCATGCGCATGTTTTGGTATCCAAGGAATCCTATCTTGGAAGCGGCATCCGATCCGATCCATTTTGGCTATCGATGGAACGATTCCCTCGATGACATGCAAACGGTTTTTCTCGTTTGCGGCCGAAGGAATCGAATTCAATAACGACCTTGTATATGGATGCAGCGGATTGTTGAATATCTCTTTAACACTTCCCGTTTCCACTACCTGACCTGCATACATGACAACGATCCTGTCAGCGACCTCTGCTACTACGCTCAGATCATGTGTAATTAAGATGATCCCCATTTTTGTCCTGCTTTGGATATCCTTCAGCAGATCAAGTATTTGCGCTTGGATCGTAACATCCAATGCCGTCGTGGGTTCATCGGCGATGACCAGTGCAGGGTTGCAAGCAATGGCAATCGAGATCATTGCCCTTTGCCGCATTCCGCCCGAGAGCTCATGCGGATATTGCTTGTACGTCCGTTCAGGATATGGAATTCCCACTTGTGTCAAAAGTTCGATCGTCCTGTTCTTTTTTTCAGCACTGGAGAGTTCTGTATGGTAATCAAGATTCTCCTCGATCTGTTTTCCAATGGTCATGAGCGGGTTCAAAGCCGTTAAAGGTTCCTGGAATATCATACCCAATTCCTTACCACGGACTTTATTCATTTGCACATCATTCAACTTTAGAAGATTTTGGCCTTTATAATTGATGTTTCCTTCGGATTTCGTTCTCTGCTTATTATGTAATTGCATGATGGATAAGGCCAATGCACTCTTTCCACATCCTGATTCTCCAACAACTGCTACAATTTCATTTTCATTCACCGTAAACGAAACATCATCCACCGCTGCATGATATTTGTTACCGATTCGAAATGAGGTAGTTAGGTTTTCTATTTGCAAAATAGCTTTCTTCATCCTTGCTCCCCCTAAACTATTTTATCGGGAAAATAATTAATCTTCTGATAATTATTTAAAATTTTAATCATTTTTTTACAATTATACAATAGTTTTTATAGAAAATAATCACATTTTTTTCATATTTTATAACTTCAGGAATAATTTTCTGCAACATAAAAACTTTTCCTTTATAACTGTTATACAGTAAAGTTTTGAAGTCCGATTAAATATATAGAATCAATAATTTCGAATTTATTATTTCGAGATAGCTTTTTTTGAAGTTTATGCCTATTTATTGAGCTTATCGTTTTACTTACCGCGGAATGGTTCCGTTTAAAGTATTTTAATATTTCAGAAAAATTAGTATATTTGTAAGAATATCATAGAAAAGGTAATTACTTCATATATATTTCAATACTTTTAAAAAAACACCAAATTTTCATTGTATGCAATGAAACCTTTTTAAAACAGATTCGTAGAAAACGGTAGAAAATAAATGATGGGGTGATTGAATGTATTCACAAACTGTACAAACATATATGCCGTCCGTCATGCGGACGTTCGCTTTATCTCTTGCCGTTTCCGTTTTAGGTATGGCTCTCGGCACTCTTGTTCCGCCATCCTTGTTTCTTCCCTTGGCGATACTTGAGATCGCCATGTTGATTGGAGCATTCATATTGCGAAGGAAAAAAGCCATCGGTTACACATTTTTGTATATTTTCACGTTGATTTCTGGAATTACAACCTATCCGATCATTGCCCACTACCTAGCCGCTGCCGGGGCAAATGTGGTGATCTTGGCAGGTGTTACGACAACAGTCGTATTTGGAGGACTGGCGGTTTATGCCACAACCACCAAAAGGGACCTTTCATTCTTGGGGGGAATGTTATTTGCGGCCTTGCTAGCTTTAGTCGTCATTAGCATTTTCAACATTTTCTTTCCATTAAGCTCTACAGCCATGCTGGTCTTTTCATTTATAGGGATTTTAGTTTTCAGCGGTTATATTTTATATGATTTCAATCGAATGAAGCATTACGGGGTAACAGCCGAAGAAGTACCGCTCATGGCTTTGAATCTATATCTTGATTTCATTAACCTATTCATTAACATCTTGCGCTTCTTTGGTATTTTAGCAAGCGATGACTAAAAGACCTAACAAGGTACCATAAAAAAGACGCTTGGATTTATCCAAGCGTCTTTTCACTTAATGTCTCGATCATCAATAAGAACGGCTGAAGGGATGCCTATCTTATTTATATAATCCTGGATTTGATTGATCGGTCCAAGGCAGTTTCACACCGAAAGTACTTGCAATGAACTGTGTATCTTCCCTTCTTTTTTTCCTTATTTGGGCCCGTTGTTTTGCTGATTCATTTAAATTCATTTCCATCTCCGTTTCCGGAACCAAACGCGGAACAGGAATTGGTTTACCTTCTTCATTAATGGCAACAAATGTCAGGAAGGAAATGACGCATAAATTTCGGGCTCCTGTAACTAAATCCTCTGCAATCACCTTTACGATGATTTCCATTGATGTTCTGCCCGTATAAGTCACGAAGCTTTCAAGGCAAACTGCATTTCCTTCGTGAATAGGGTGCAGGAAATCTACGGAATCAGTTGATGCCGTAACGACGTTGCTTCGCGCATGACGCATGGCTGATATAGCCGCTACATCATCAATGTATGCCATTAATTTGCCTCCGAACATCGTACCAATATTATTTGTATCCGGCGGGAGGACAAGGCTTGTTTTTATGACCAAAGAGTCCCGGCAATTTTTTGTTTCTTCCATGGTGACTGCACTCCTTTATGTCTGATTTCTCACTAGTTCACTTTATCGAATTCTTACCTGTAAAGCAATTCACATGCTTATTTTCCTGCTATTAGTCAAAATTATGCGGCTTATAATGAAGCCAACCACTTTCACTGCCCTTTTGGCTGCTTGCCTTGCTGCAGCTCATGCAGACTTAAGCCAAATGTCATTTGTAAATGCGGATAATCCTTGAACCCTGCCCAATCCCCTCCCCAATCGAAACCTAACCCTTTAGCGATTGTAACGACTTCCATCCAATCCGACTTTCCATTATCGTTACCGTCATAACTCATATCCCAAATGGCCTCGCCTTCTTTGTTAAGGAGGGCAAAATCTATCGCCAAACCGAAATTATGCAGCGACTCGCCACCTCTTGCATTCGTTACGATGTTGCCCGGGTCTGATCGGCCCTTTTCATAGAGTTCATTTTGCTCGGCTAAAGACCGGAATCCGGCCGTAATGATTACCGGGATGCCTTTGTCCTTAGCCAGTTGAATGAGCTCGTCTTTTTTTTCGGCGACGATCGGATTCAGCTCGTCAGTCAGTTCGATTTCGTCTAGATCAGGCGGAAGCATATACTTGAACAAGAGCCACAGCAGCAATCCGAAAAAGCCCAATACCAAACATGTCCTTACCCAAGTGGCTTTCACTTAAAAAATCCTTCCCTTTACGAAAATATCTGTCTAAAATGAAAAACTCAACCAAAGACGGATGAGTTTTTCTTCTATTATAACTTTGCTTTTAATTCTTCAATTTGCAATAAATGCCGTTTTTCATGCAGTCCCACGAACGGAATCCATTGCTTCAGGCTTAAATCTTTGAACAAAGGATGCGGAAAAGACTTTTGTTCGAGATCAATTTCCTTTGCATGGTCAACGACATGTACAAAAGCTTTTCGGGATTCGGACAACTTCTCCTTAACTTCACTCAAAGTTTGGTATGATTCCGACGGAGTGACAAATGGCGGGGCCTCGACCTTCACTTCACGATTTAACGTAAGTTCTATCGGTTTATCCACAGCAGCAATGCTTTCATCGCTCTTCAATTTATCGGAAATGCTCTTTGTTATGGCGCTCTCCATTAAATATAAATGATCCAAAACCTGGATGATGCTCCATCTTCCTGTTTCAGGTTGGGCGTTCAGCTGTTCATCCGATAGTCCGTTGACCGCATTTAAAAGTTCTTCCCTGATTTTTTCATTTTCATTCATTTTAGCACCTCCTCTTATCAGCCTCGCTAATCTCCTTTAATTATTCCATGTCCTATAGGAAAGTGTAAAATAATAATACTTTTTGACAGAACGAACCGATTAAAAGTTGTCTATTTTTCGAAAAGCTCTATGATAGTCATAAAGGCAAAAATCATCTAGGACAGTAAAATAGGAGTGATCGTTATGAGTGGAGGACATATTCCATTCAGCCACAAAGGGCGCAGTGCAATACATGCAATACCCTCAAAAGGAAGCATATGGTTGATGCTTAAACAAATGTTCAACCGGGTCCCATCGAAATGGAAGTTTTGCTCTTTGGTTTTATGTATCATGCTTTTCATTTCATTGCTTGAGTTCTCCATCCCCCAATTGACACAGTTTACGATTGATAAAATCATTCCCGAAAAAAGATATGACTCGTTGATCTGGATTGGTGCAGGAATTCTTTGTGCTGCAATCTTATTGGCTATACTGAACTACTTTAACAGCTATATCGTTTCCAAGGTCGGTCAAAAGGCCATCATGGATATACGTAATAGCATGTATGAACATATTCAAACACTGGATATGAAATTCTTTGATAAAAACCGGACTGGTGACTTAATGTCGCGGTTGACCAATGATGTCAATTTACTGCAGCAGCTCATCTCTTCGAGCATGCTTCAAGTGTTGACTGACACGGTGACCTTCATTGCCGTAGCGGTATATATGCTTTTCATTAACTGGAAGCTTACCATTGTCCTTCTAATTACATTCCCTTTCATGTTCTATATCACAAGGGTATTCGGGAAACGCATCAGGATGTCATTTATGTCTGTGCAAAGTTCCGCAGGAGATGTCAGCAACCAGTTACAGGATTCGATTTCAGGAATGCGGCTCATTCAATCTTTTACAAATGAAGAATTCGAATCAAGACGGTTTGCGGAGCGTAATCAGGAAAATATGACTGCAAACCTTAAGTCCGTTCGGCTGCGTTCCATGTTCGGGCCGATTATTGATTTATTGAACAATATCGGTCTTGTAGCAGTCATTGTGTTCGGTGCTTGGCAAGTGATGGAAGGTGAATTCACAATAGGATTAATCGTGGCCTTTCTAGCCTATTTGAGGTTGCTGCAGAGTCCCGTTCGCAATTTTAGCCGGGTAATCAGCATTGTCCAGCAATCAGCCGCCGCCTTTGAGCGGATAACTGAAATATTGGAAACCCAACCTGAAATAAGTGACAAGGGAAATGCCATAGAACTCCCTGCCATAAAAAAGAAAATTGAGTTTAAAAGTGTTGATTTTGCTTATGATGAGACTGTTCCTGTTCTCGGCAATCTAAATCTGACCATGAAAGCTGGTCAAGTAACCGCTTTGGTCGGCTCCTCCGGCGCAAAGAAAATCGACCATCACGAGCCTACTGATCCGATTTTATGATCCGCAAAATGGAACGATTAAAATGGATGGACATAATATCAAAGATGTGTCACTGAAATCATTACGGGGACAAATGGGAATTGTTTCTCAGGATATCATTCTATTCAATGGTTCTATCCGTGATAACATCGTATATGGCAAACTTAATGCTACAGATGATGAAATCATCGAATCCGCCAAAGCTGCAAATGCGCATGACTTTATCAGTGCCTTTCCTGATGGTTATGATTCTCAGATCGGGGAGCGCGGAGTCAAGCTTTCAGGCGGACAAAAACAGCGCATTGCCATTGCCAGGGCACTTTTGAAAAATCCGCAAATCATCATTCTCGATGAAGCAACGGCGGCCTTGGATACAGAATCTGAACATTTGATCCAGCAAGCCTTGTCACGTTTAATGAAAAAACGGACTTCAATAGTCATTGCACATCGTTTATCGACCATTCATGACGCCGATCAAATCATCGTTATGGAAAAAGGGCAGGTTCTTGAAAAAGGAACACATGACCAGTTAATGCAAAACAACGGCCGATACAAGCAGCTCCATGACTTACAGTTCCCTCAACTAAGCGATATCAACTACCTAGCAACTTAGCAGGCAAACATGCACAGAAAGCCTTTCTGTGCATGTTTGGTTTCATTTGAAGTCATAACTTTCCAAAACCCGATTCGCAATGAGCTGATACCCTTTTTCATTCGGATGTAACTTATCACTGAAATACTTTGTTTTCTTTTCATCTTCAAAAAGATCATTTGTAGGAATGAATAACATCCGTTCACCTTTATCGGCTAATCCCTTTATTGACTCGTTATAATCGCGAATGTGCTTTTCAAGTTTTTGATTGTCTTTAATTGGGTTATATAGTCCTACTACCAGAATATCCGCTTTATCGTTTGCCTCTATCAGTGTTGATGTAATTTTTTTCAGATGGTTGATATATTCCCGTTTACCCTCATTGATTTTTCGGTCACTTATTTTCTCCAAGTTCCCGCCATTACTATTGATCAAGTCATTCGTTCCAATAAAAACAATGAAAGTATCGGCTTCATCAAGTTTCGTTTTAATGCGGTAATCATCTAGCTGTTTCATCACCCCATCCGTTTCCTGGCCTTTAATACCGTAATTCCAAAAACTCACTTTTTGCTCCGATTGCGGATTATTCAATTCATCCTCAAGGCCATCTATATATCCTTCCCCGTCCTTATCCCCTTTTCCATAGGTTAATGAATCTCCAAAAGCCATGACCCTTTGCACATCTTCCGACTCCGAGGCCTGAAATTCATATGCAGCAAAACATATAACCAGTACGATAATCAATATACCTGCCAATTTTTTCATTTGGTTCTCCTCTTGTCTTTTTACTAGAAGTATTTAATCTTTTTCATACCCAAAAAATCTGCAGTACTAACATAAAAAAGAATTGTCAGATAAAGAATAAAGAGTGTATGATAATATAAAACTTTCAATGGAAACGGGATTACCCTTCATTCTGGAGATTGAATAAATGATAGTTAGGAGTTTAAATCATGGAAGAACACATAGAGTTTAGAGAGGCAGAACTATCTGATCTACCCAGAATTGTTGAAATATATAATTCGACAATTGCTTCAAGAATGGTCACGGCAGATACGGAACCTGTATCCGTCCAATCGAGGGTTAAATGGTTTGAGGAACATCATTCAGAAAGTAGACCGCTATATATCATTACTATAGAAGGGAAAACCGCTGGATGGATGAGCTTTCAATCCTTTTATGGCCGACCGGCATATAATTCCACTGCCGAAATCAGTATTTACATTGATGATTATTTCCGGGGAAAAGGAATTGGACAAATTTCGATTCGAAAGGCAATTGAATTGAGTCCAAAATTAGGCGTTAAGACTTTATTGGGTTTCATTTTCGCCCATAATACACCAAGCCTTAAGCTTTTTTCCAAATTCGGGTTTGAAGAATGGGCACATTTACCTCAAGTTGCCGAGATGGATGGCATTGAGCGGGATTTGATCATTCTAGGTAAACGTGTCGATATTTAATATATAATTCTTTAGAGCTATTGCCTTGAGCAGTAGCTTTTTCAGATTAATACAGGTCGAATTGCTAATTTAAAAATACCTATATGCTTCTTGAAGGGAAAAATATTCAGAATCTCTTTTACTTGCTAACGTATTCAATAGCGTATCCAATTCTTGACTGGCTTGTACAGTCAGCAGACTTGTTAAGCCGTAAATCGCTCCCAACTTTATCATTTCCTGTCTCTTCTCTTCTACTTTTTCTATAGTTACCTTACGGCAAGGCATCATAGTCACCTCCCATTTATTCAATATTTTTACACTTTCATCATAATGAAACCACTAGTTAAAATCAACTATTTTTCAGAAATTAAATGTGTTATTTTATAGGTCAAATGTGACAAAACACCTATTTTGTTATTTAATTATGTATAATTTGTGTCGTTTTCTAATAAACGCAAAAAAAGCATCCACTAGTGTAGACTGCGAATGCTTACATCATATCCCTTATCCAAAAATCCAAATATTGTATTCCGTTTACTATGTCATCCATTCAGAAGGTGACTCGTTATTAGGTCTATTTATAACAATCTTATATTCATCTTCAAGTACTTTTAATGGGGCATCATAAAGGTGCCTTTCATCAGAGGTTTTGTATACTCCATTGGCCAATAGCTCTTCAATGAGTTTTGCCTTCCTCTGTTCAATCCTCTTAAATAATTCTGCCATGTAAATGGCTCCTTTCCCAGTCGTCCTAGTGCCTGCTTCTAGTTAGCTAAACTTTATCAACTTGTTTGATTTCACCAAATTATATATACCTTTTCTAGTATGTCACTAAACGTTATTTCCCAAAAATAAAAGCCCCTTCTAATTTAAGAAGAGGCTGACAGTGTCCGTACGGCTCTTCTTATCTTCCAAGCATATGCTTGTTGGATTTAGCACAGTTCCCTAAACGGGTCCGCTGCCGAGGTTTCTTAGGGCCAAGTCCCTCCACCTCTCTGGATAAGAATTCGATATATAATGATGTAGAAATGATTCTAACCTAATAATCTTCAAAAGTCAATTACCTGGTTCTCCCTTTTTTCCTGGACATAAAGTGATTCCTCTTTCAAATACGGGTTGCATTTTCTTGTCTTTCTGATATGATGTCAGTAATTACATACAATTCACACCACTAGGGGAGTCTTTTTTAAGACTGAGATGGAATTAGTTCCGGACCCTTTGAACCTGAACCGGCTCATACCGGCGGAGGGAAGTGGATGATATCGTCCATTTTACAGACTATATCCATCTACCCCGTTCCGTATTCAGGAACGGGGTTTTTTATTCAACAAAAGGAGCCATTCTATAGGAGGATGAACAATGGAGAATACAAAATTAGAAACATTCAGTGATAGACTGCATGCACGGGCAAAAGAGATTTGGAAAAGGAACCATTCACATCCCTTTGTCCAGGCAATTGGAAACGGTACACTTCCTGAAAAGAAATTTGCCTATTACCTGAAGCAGGACTATGTCTATCTCATGGATTATTCCAAGCTCTTTGCTTTAGGTGTCATCAAAGCCCATAACATCGAAACCATGGCAAAATTTGCGAGCATTTTAAATGAAACCCTTCAAGTGGAAATGGATATTCATCGGCATTATGCTTCCGAATTCGGGATCAGCTCCAAGGAATTGGAAAGTACAGAACCTACTCCAACCACTCTAGCCTATACAGGTTACATGCTAAATGCAGCTCAGCATGGGACTTTGGCAGACTTGATCGCCTGTCTCCTGCCCTGCGCTTGGGATTATTATGAAATCGGTTTGCTATTAAAAGAACAAAATGGAGCAGCACTGGAAAACAATCGCTACGCAGATTGGATAAGGTCCTATTCATCTCCTGAATTCGGGGAAGCACACAAGTGGCTGATCACTTTGTTGGAAGAATTGACGGAAGGCATGCCTGAAAAGGAACTTCTTAGATTAGAAAAGCACTTTTTGGTTACTTCCCGATATGAATATTTATTCTGGGACATGGTTCAAAATGAGCAGGATTGGCCTCTGTAGGTGGTTGACATGAGGATGAATCCTATCAAGAAACTGACATTGACAGCCATGATCACGGCTTTAACGACGCTGACCAGTTCATTTATTTTCATCCCTGCAGGATTTGCAAAAATCTTTCCTATTCAACATCTGGCAAATGTCCTGACGGCGGTTCTATTGGGGCCTACATATGCTGTGACACAAGCTTTTTTAGTTTCCATCATTAGAAACATGTCTGGTACCGGTTCAATTTTCGCCTTTCCCGGCAGCATGATTGGTGCACTTTTGGCCGCCATCCTTTATCGAAAAACACAAAGCTTAAAATTCGCCTGTTTAGGGGAAGTGATCGGGACCGGCATTCTCGGTTCCCTGGCCTGTTATCCGCTTGCAACCCTCCTATTGGGAGAAAAAGCTGCTCTTTTTGGTTTTTTACCGGCTTTTATGTTCAGTTCATTCGCAGGGGCGATTTTAGCTTTCATATTACTTAAAATACTGCTAAAAAATAATTATATGAAGGGGTTTTTTTATGAAAACAGCATTAACGATCGCAGGCTCTGATTCAGGGGGCGGTGCTGGAATACAAGCGGATTTAAAAACATTTTCTGCACATGGTGTATTTGGAATGTCTGCCATCACAGCCGTAACCGCCCAAAACACAATGGAAGTCCGTTCTGTACAGCCCATTGAAACAGCTATCATATCGGATCAAATTGCAGCTATCTTTGAAGATATTCCTGTCGATGCAGTAAAAATAGGCATGCTTGGATCTAAAGAAATCGTGGAAACGGTCGCTGCGTCCCTTAAAACCTTCATGCCTGCCATCGTTATCCTTGACCCTGTCATGATTTCCAAAAGCGGCCACCATTTGCTCGACGAAAAGGCCGTCTCTGCCTTAAAAACGGAATTGCTTCCGCTTGCAACTCTTGTAACACCCAATGTACCAGAAGCGGAAGTACTTACTGGCTTCCCGATTCGGACGAAACAAGATTTCTACAGGGCATGCATTTCGATACAAGAAATGGGTCCCAAAGCCGTTTTACTTAAAGGCGGCCATGCAGCAGGAAATCCAAATGATCTTTTTTATGATGGTACTGACTTCCACTGGATCAAGGGAGAGCGCATTCATACCAAAAACACTCATGGTACGGGCTGCACCCTATCATCCGCCATTACATCTAACCTGGCAAATGGACTGCCATTGCAAGTCTCGATCGAACAAGCCAAGACCTATATTTCCGAAGCGATAAGCAATAGCTTTTCAATCGGTAAAGGTCATGGACCTGTCCATCATTTTCATTCATATTCAAAAAAAGAACGGAGTGACTTGTTATGAAGATTTCTTCAGCCGATTTATTTATGAAGGTAAGAGAAAGGAAACCACTCGTTCACCAAATCACAAACTTTGTTACGGTCAATGACTGTGCAAATGCCACCCTTGCCATCGGAGGTTCACCAGTAATGACATCGAGCCCAAGAGAAGTGGCGGATATGGTCAAATTAGCAAATGCATTGGTCCTGAATTTCGGTACGATCGATGATAAAGCCTTGGAAGCAATGGAGATTGCCGGTAAAACGGCAAATGCCCTGGACATCCCGGTCATTTTGGACCCGGTGGGAGTTGGTGCCACCTCCTATCGTACAGAGCAAGTCAAAGAGCTCCTAAGTAAGGTTACTTTCCAAATCATTCGCGGAAATGCGAGTGAAATCCTGTCAATGATGGGTGGGGATACCGTTACACGCGGAGTGGATTCGGGGGAACTTGCGATTAGCAATGCCGAGCTGGCTGCACAAGCGGCAAATGAATTGAATAGCATCATCGTGGTCAGCGGAGCTAAGGATGCGGTCAGCGATGGAAAACATACGTCCATCATCGATAACGGGAACCTCCTTTTAACTAATGTTACAGGTACCGGATGCATGTCCACTGCTCTTATCGGAACTTTTTCCGGAGTCACCGATGATTTCTATTCTGCCGCAATTGCCGGTATATCAACAATGAGCATATCAGGGGAACTGGCAGCCTCAACCCTTCAAAAGGATGAAGGAACAGGTACTTTCCGTGTGCGATTAATCGATGCCATATCAAGAATGGATAAGGAAATCTGGATGCATGAGGTGAAACTAAGTGAAGAAGTCGCAAATTGATTTAAGCCTGTATTTAGTTACGGAAGAGTCCATAGCAATAGAAGAATTGACCAAAATCATTGCAGAATCGGTTTCAGGAGGAGTCTCGATCGTACAACTTAGAGAGAAAAACAATTCCTCCCTCTCCTTTTATAAAAAAGCATCTGCATTAAAACAGTTATTGAATGAGCTTTCCATTCCCCTTATCATCAATGACCGGGTGGATATAGCACTTGCGGTTGGAGCGGACGGAATTCATATTGGACAAGATGACCTCCCACTGCCTGTCGTCAAAAAAATGGTTCCTGAAGATATGATTGTCGGTGTATCTGTCTCCACTCTTGAAGAAGCTCTCGAAGCCGAACGAAATGGAGCCGATTATATCGGAGTAGGTTCCGTTTTCCCCACCAAGACCAAACAAGATGCAACCCTAATGGCACTTGAGGATCTGGGGGGAATTTGCCGCGGCGTATCCATTCCCGCAGTAGCCATCGGGGGTATCACTGCCGATAACATTTCCGCTCTTTCTGATAGCGGACTATCAGGTACCGCAGTCGTATCGGCCATCATGAATGCAAATAATCCGAAGACTGCCTCCGAATCCCTTTTAAAAATAATAAAAGACTTTAAATAACAAAAGGATGGAGACTGCATGCAGTCCCCATCCTTTGTTTATGTCAAAACGGTATTCTTTGTTTCCTTCCCAAAAGCCACGGCAACTGCCCCCACTAAAATAGCAATTGTAAAAATGGTGAAAATCGATGAAATCGGTGTGTCTGCGGCAACTAGATACCCTACAAGCAAAGGTCCCAGAACACCGCCAATTCTCCCGATCCCTGCAGCTAACCCAGCCCCTGTACCGCGAACGGATGTTGGATACTGCTCAGGTGTATACGCATAAAGTGCACCCCATGCCCCTAGGTTGAAGAAAGAGAGGAACATTCCGGAAACTATCAGCAGTGCCAGCCCCTCTGCCGATCCAAAGAAAAAGGCACTGACGGCCGTTCCAATTAAGTATGTGATCAAAACGAATTTACGTCCCATCTTCTCTATCAGCCATGCAGCTGAAAAATAGCCCGGAAGCTGTGCAAGCGTCATGATCAAAACATATTCAAAGCTTTGAATCATGCTGAAGCCTTTAAGGACCATAACACTTGGCAGCCATAAAAACATCCCATAATAGGAAAAGACCACGCAAAACCATAGAATCCACAATACAAGTGTCTGACGGGAGTATTCCTTTTTCCAGACACTTTTCATATTGCTTAATACAGATGGTCTTTGCTTTTTTTCAAGTTCCGTATACTTTGGTGAATCCGGCAGTTTCAAGCGCAGATACAGCGCATATAAAGCTGGAACTGCGCTCAATAATAATGCAACCCGCCAACCATAAGCCGGTATGATGAAATAGGATATGAGTGCTGCCAAAATCCAGCCAACCGCCCAAAAGCTTTCAAGAAGGACGACGACCCTTCCCCTTTTACTCGCTTCAACACTTTCAGAGACCAATGTCGAGGCAACCGGGAGTTCTCCCCCAAGTCCCATTCCAATCAAAAAACGCAATATCAAGAACAGGCTGAGTGTACTGACTGCTGCAGACAGGCCGCTTGCGATCGAAAACAATAATAATGTAATGATAAAGACATTCTTTCGTCCGACCCTGTCGGCCATCGCACCAAAGAATACCGCGCCAACAGCCATTCCTATGGAGTTTATGCTCCCAATCCAGCCAACCTGCTCACTGGTTAAGTTCCAATCCTGCTTTAATGCAACAATGATGAAAGAAAGCATACCGACATCAAGTGCATCGAACATCCAACCAAGACCCGCAACACCAAGTAACTTACGCTGCGATATCATTTTCGTATTATTTCCCATATATTCCTCCTGAAGAACTTTAGACCTTCTTGTTATTTTATCCTTTTTCATTTTAACTATTAACTTTCATTTTTGCTATAGTAATTACACATGTCATGACAAAATAATACTACATTTTTTTAATAGATGAAGAAATCTTGGATATTCTGTCGAATGTTATAGATTGAATATTCCCTTTTTTTCATTTATCATAAAAATTGGCAATCATAGCGTTAACAATAAGTCATCATGTTTTGCCCAAGATAAACATTTTATTCAGGAGGGTAATTAATGACAAATCTAACGTTAGAAGTAAGTGGAAAGCTGCAAAAATTTTTAACAGGACCAAAAAAGCTTTATATTAATGGTCAGTTTGTAGAAAGTGCTTCAAAAAAAACCTTCTCCACTCCTAATCCTGCTACAGGACAAAAACTTGCCGATGTTTATGAAGCTGATAAAGAAGATATCGACTTAGCCGTCAAAGCTGCACGCAAAGCATTCGATGAAGGTCCTTGGTCAAGAATGAGCGCAGCTGCACGCAGTAGACTGATGTATAAACTAGCAGATTTAATGGAAGAAAATAAAACTGAACTTGCTCAATTGGAAACGTTGGATAATGGGAAACCAATCAGTGAAACTACAAATGCCGACATTCCTTTAGCAATTGAACATATGAGATATTTTGCTGGCTGGTCCACCAAGATTGTTGGACAGACCATCCCGGTAAGCGGAAATTACTTTAACTACACAAAACACGAGGCTGTTGGTGTTGTCGGCCAAATCATCCCTTGGAACTTTCCGCTTCTTATGGCGATGTGGAAACTGGGAGCGGCACTTGCTACAGGTTGTACGGTCATATTAAAGCCCGCTGAGCAAACACCGCTTTCCGCTCTTTACCTGGCTGAATTATTGGCTGAAGCCGGTTTCCCTGATGGGGTCGTCAATATCGTTCCCGGTTTTGGTGAAACCGCTGGACAAGCGCTTGTCGACCATCCGCAAGTAAATAAAATTGCATTTACCGGTTCGACCGAAGTTGGAAAATTGATCATGCGTTCCGCTTCATATTCATTGAAACGGGTCACATTGGAACTTGGAGGGAAATCGCCAAACATCATCCTGCCTGATGCGGATTTCTCAAAAGCCATTCCTGGAGCTTTGAATGGGGTCATGTTTAACCAAGGCCAGGTATGCTGTGCCGGTTCAAGGGTTTATATCCAAAAGAAACATTATGATAATGTTGTTGCCGATATGGCCAGCCATGCAAAAAACATCAAACAAGGGATAGGCCTAGATCCAAGTACACAAATTGGACCGCTTGTTTCCGAAGAGCAGCAAAATCGGGTAATGGGCTATATTGAAAAAGGGAAAAACGAGGGTGCGGAAGTTCTTGTCGGCGGAAATAAACCGGGTGAACAAGGCTACTTTGTTTCTCCTACTATATTCGCTGGTGTTGAAGAGGATATGACGATTGCTAAAGAAGAGATTTTCGGACCGGTCATAGCGGCAATGCCATTCGAAGATTTAGATGATGTCATTCACCGTGCAAATGCCAGTGAATATGGTTTGGCTGCCGGCTTATGGACAAGCGATATAGCCAATGCCCATTATGTTGCAGGAAAACTCCGTGCCGGTACCGTATGGGTGAACTGTTATAACGCGTTCGACGCAGCTTCTCCGTTCGGCGGCTACAAACAATCCGGAATCGGACGTGAAATGGGATCTTATGCACTGGACAACTATTCTGAAGTGAAAAGTGTCTGGATTAATTTGGGTAAATGATTTACTGACTATTAAGAAAGAGGGTCTCAAAGAGGCCCTCTTTCTTTCAGTCCATTGATTCACTGCACCAAATCATCAAATTATTCAACTATTCAAACCTTTTCAATAGTCTTTCCTTCTTTAGTTTTGGTAAAATGCAAGATAGACAAAATAGCTGCTGAAGCAGCTCCCTGCCGGTTATAATGAACTCCTTCGTATTCGAGTAGTTTTCACAAACGATGTAAAAAGTTTCTTTTTTATATGACAAAAAGTACAATTGAAAACGTAGAAAATGGAAAAGGAGTTTTAAATGATGAGTGATTTTCAAACGAATTTAGAAAAATATGCAGAACTTGCCGTAAAAGTCGGCGTAAACATCCAACAAGATCAAACCTTGGTCGTAAACACAACATTAGAGGGTGCTGACCTTGTGCGTCTAATTGTAAAAAAGGCATATGAAAACGGTGCGCGCAATGTCATCGTTAATTGGAATGACGATATCGTTTCACGTACCAAATATGAATTGGCTCCGGATGAGGTGTTCCACGAATATCCAAAGTGGCGCGCAGAGGAAACGATTGAACTCGCAGAAAACGGAGCTGCTTATCTATCCGTCATCTCCTCCAGCCCTGACTTACTAAAAGGTGTAAAGCCTGAAAGGATTGCCAACTACCAAAAAGCATCCGGGACAGCACTGAAGAAGTGGCGTCAGTATATGCAATCCGATAAAGTGAGCTGGTCCATAGTTGCCGTCCCTTCAAAGGCTTGGGCTGATAAAGTATTCCCTGAAGAAGCAGAAGGAAAACGTGTTGATCTGCTATGGGAAGCCATTTTCAAAGCAGTTCGTGTTGATGTGAAATATCCTGTGGAAGCCTGGAAAAAACACGATGATACCCTGCATGAAAAGGTTGATTATTTAAATGATAAGCATTACCAAAAATTGCACTATACGGCTCCTGGAACCGATCTGACAATCGAATTACCCGACAAACATCTTTGGGTCGGGGCAGGAAGCGTTAACGTACAGGGGCATGAATTCATGGCTAATATGCCAACCGAAGAAGTGTTTACAGTTCCATTGAAAACAGGCGTTAACGGTACCGTTTCCAGTACAAAACCCCTTAGTTACGGCGGAAACATCATCAATAATTTTTCCGTGACGTTTAAGGAAGGACGGATCATTGAAGTAAAAGCAGAAGAAGGGGAAGAAATCCTAAAGCAATTGGTTGAAACGGATGAAGGTTCACACTACCTTGGTGAAGTCGCGCTTGTTCCATTCAACTCACCGATTTCCCAATCGAATGTTTTATTCTTCAACACATTATTTGATGAAAATGCATCAAACCATCTCGCTATCGGCAGCTCCTATGCTTTCTGTATTGAAGGCGGAAAAAACATGAGTCCAGAAGAACTTGCAGAAAATGGACTGAATGAAAGCCTTACACATGTCGATTTCATGATTGGATCGGAGAAAATGAACATCGACGGCATCAAACAGGACGGCACTTCAGAACCTGTCTTCCGTAATGGGGATTGGGCGTTTTAATTAACCGGCCTTAAGACCCGTCCATCACTTGAAAATCTTCAGCCACGTGATTTCTGCTGTACCTGGGAACATGTGGCTGTTTTTTCATGCCCAAAAAGGGAGACAAGCCCGTAGTAATATCGACTCCTTGCTTTCGAGTAAGTTCATTCACTATAACTTGGCCTGCCCCCGCTTAATCCCATATTGTGACATCCACTCCTTGTTCATCCTAAAACATGACCCATTAACTTTCTCTATACAACACTCAATATAATTAGGCTCATTGCCATATGCATAGTCTGTTTTTTATACGCAATATATCATTGGAATATGTTGAACACATCTTTCATTGCCAAATATGTTATACTATTATTAAAGAGGGTGGCTAAATTGAAAAGCAATAAGTATAATACTGGTGAAACAGTAACCATTCAGGATACTAATGAATCAGTAACCATTAATAAATGGGCATATGTAAAAAACATGAAGAGATATTCTTATACTGTTAAAGAACATCCGACTACTTTTTTCTTTGAAGAAGAATTAAAAAAAGCTTAATGACAAGTCACTAAAAACCTACTCAGTCAGAGTGGGATTTTTTTTTGCTTTCATTTTATAGCACAATAAAAAACAGACTCCCATCGAGGAAGTCTGTTCATATAGGTTACGATTTAATTTTAAAATTAAGCTTTTTGAACGTTAGCAGCTTGAGCTCCACGTGCACCTTGCTCAACTTCGAAAGTTACTTTTTGACCTTCGTCTAAAGATTTGAAGCCTTCGCTTTGGATAGCTGAGAAATGTACGAATACATCGTCTCCGTTTTCGCGTTCGATAAATCCAAAACCTTTTTCTGCATTAAACCATTTAACTGTACCTTGTTCCATTGTTGTTGCCTCCTAGTGCATAACACACATTGTATTACTATTTTTAATCATTTGGAAAATAACGAGTATCCTCTTCCACAACCAAAAACAATTCTTTATTAGATTAACATGAATTGATGCAGATAGCAAATTTTCCAGTGATTATTTAAAGATGGTCCACATTCTTTTTGCCTTCTTATTTTCTTTATTTATCCAATTTAATGATTCAGATAGTAATTAATGGGTATATCAGAGTAATAAGAAACAGTACGATTTTCACTTAAAGAATTATCAACAAGGAGGTCACTCAATGAAATATTACAAAGTTTCTAATAGCGGATTTGACAGTAAGGTTATTGTAGCCTATAGCGGGTATGAGGCACTCGGGTATTATTTAATGGAAATTGATGATCAACTTGGTTTTGTTGATGATATAGATGTAGAAGAAGTGGATGCTGATGATCGAGTCGAGATTTCCTATACCGGTTATCCCGTTTATAAGACACTTAAGGAGCTATATCAAGAGAAAGATTTTTGGCAAGTTCCTAATGTTGTCGTGGAAGTCGAATAATGAAAGCACCCCACCTTTTAGAGAATTCGAAGTTACCTCCCAATCAACCCGGTCAAATAGTATTTGGTAATTGCCAGATATTCACGGGTATATGATTTCAACAGTGACACTTTTGGTGTCTTTGCCGGCAATCCCTTCATATCCAAGCCTTCTTTTTTTGCTATTTCGACTGCCCGGTAGATATGAAAGTCATTGCTAACGATTAACCCTGAAGTTGCTGTATCAGGAATGAGTTCTTTTGAGAAAACAATATTTTCGTGAGTTGTTGTAGATTTGTCTTCCATCATGATGCGTGCTTCTTCAATTCCTTGGGCGATTAGCCCCTGTTGCATTGCTTTTGCTTCCGATATATCTTCACCCGGTCCTTTGCCGCTAGATACAATGACCACTGTATGTTTATTCGCCGATAAATATTCTGCAGCTTTATCAATCCTGTATTGTAAGGATAATGATGGAACCGAACCTTTGACCCTTGCTCCAAGAATCATGAGGTAATCGGCATTCTCCGGAATTTGCTGGCGAATGCTTTCCTGAATTTTCATGTGCAAAAATCCAAAATACCCCAGTACCGCAATGACACTTATTACACAAAAAAGTTTCATCGTCCTTTTCAAAATTTTTCCCCGCTTCATATTCTTATCCAATTCCACTAACTCCTATATAACTAAGATCGAAGAGAGGGAAATCATGAAAGACTTCCCTCTCTTCTCAATCGACAGTTTATTCTGCGACCATATCATCATATATCATTTTCCCAATTTTACTGATTACTTGACGGCTTTCTTCCTCTGATTTCATATCTTCAGTAAGAACTGCAGCATAAACAGTTTGTGTTTCTGAACGAATGATTGCACAATCATGGGCAACTCCCCGAATTCCGCCCGTTTTGCTTGCGACCTTGACTCCTCTGCCCATCAGCGATGGAAGTTTATCCCTTAATTGTTGGTTGTCAAATACATGCAATATTTTTTCCCGGCTTTCTTTCGTTAAAAAGTTGCCTGTATGTATGGCTTTTAAGCAGGTAATCGTATCTTCTGCCGATATGGTATTGTCGCGCCCTTCTTTTAATGCCTTAAAATCCTGCATTTTTCGTTCAAGGACAGTATTTTTCAAACCAAGTTCCTTGATGCATTGATTGATTTCTTCAAAGCCCAACAGGTTCATCATCATATTCGTGGATGTATTGTCGGAAACAGTTATCATCAATGTCAATAAATCCTCTACGGTCAAAAATACCTTATTCGATAAGACATGCAGGACCCCAGATCCCCCAGTCACTTCACTAGGCGGGATGGTCACTGGTTGGTTCAAATAGATTTTCTTTTGTTCACTTTGACGATAACCTTCGATGATCATTGGTATTTTGATCAAACTCGCTGATTGAAAGGATTCATTCTCGTGATATCCAATCGTGTCACCAAGACCATTTTCAATTTTATATGCGATTCTCCCATTAAATGTTTCAACTAATGCCAAGATATCATGTTCTATAGTTTGTATGGTCATCTATTCCCTGTTCCTCCCTTAGATATCATTTAAACCCCTATAAAAAACTCCCTTATACCCTAACTTATTCTACCATGTTAAAAGCAGTACAATCTTATTAGAAATTCCAAATTGAATAAATTTTTGTATAAAAAAAGAGCCTTCATACCGAAAGCTCCGAGTTTGTAGACAAAAGGGTTCCCAATCTGAATTTTTAAACAAAGTTGATTGGAACGGAGGGTACGAGACTCCTGCGGGAAAAGCACGTCCAAGGGAAACCCCACAGGCGCCACGAGCGCCGAGGAGGCTCCCGGACCGCCCGTGGAAAACGAGTGCCTGTAGTGGAAATCAACGTTCATATTTTACACTCCCTCAAAAAATTGTAGGCAATCTTAATTAATATTGAGTTTGTAGACAAAAGGGGGGCCCCATCTGAATTTTTAAACAAAGTTGATTGGAACGGAGGGTACGAGACTCCTGCGGGAAAAGCGCGTCCAAGGGAGACCCCGCAGGCGCGACGAGCGCCGAGGAGGCTCCCGGACCGCCCGCGGAAAGCGAGTGCCTGTAGTGGAAATCAACGTTCAAATTGTACAAGCCATAAAAATAGACAAACTCGATTTTAATCGAGTTTGTCTACAATCTGAGAGCCTTCATATTGAAGGCTCCTTTAATGCCTGTCATTCATCTAACTTTAACGGCACGGCCCTTCACTAATGGGAATCGTTTCTTCTCCGTGGTATCGACCTGTGTGATTTCACCATCATGTACGGTTATTAAAACCGATCCATATTGCAGATCTTCCAACCTTGAAATGATATGCCTGATTTTCAATTCTTCTTTCTTTTCCATAATATCTCCCCTTCACTACTGGTAATAAAGCTTCGTTTCATGCCTAATGTTAAAAAGGTTCGCACGACAAGCACATGTGCACTTCCCACTTTCAATGTGTTCTTGGGAACTTGGTTTACCTATCATATCCTCATCACTTAACTTTCCGTATAAGAATAACCAGTTAATAGGAACTCCATATTCCCTCCCTTCCCTATAAAAAATAAAAGGCACCCGCCATCTAACAGATTAGATGTAAGGGTGCCTTTAGTTGACTAATCGGCAATATTCAGGAATGGCAAATGTTATAGAAAAATACGATTTAATGTGTCAAACCGTATTATTCTTACCAACTAACTTGGTATTTACTAATATAATCCAATTTTATCCTTTTGTCAATCCTGTGTTTAAATTTTCTGATTAGTCCGCCTTTTACATTTTACTTATTTACCACTTTACCAAACTAAACTATTTGAGATATACTATTTTAGTATAAGTTGTCGGTATTAACACACACTTTGTATTTAAGAAAGGTTCGATATAAATGGTAAATAAAAAATGGGGTTTATTGATTTTGACCACTTTCGTAATTGGAAATATGGTCGGCGGCGGAATTTTCATGCTCCCTGCTCAATTAGCACAGGTATCCAGTCCGTTAGGGGCCACATTTGCATGGATCGTTACTGGACTTGGAGTTTTTCTAATTGCTTTGGTGTTTGGTAACCTGGCAGTCCGGAAACCTGATTTGAAGGCTGGACCGCAAAGTTATGCCCAATCATTATTTAAATCTCCTGTTAAAGGAAGAGTTTCAGGGTATAGCATGGCTTGGGGGTATTGGGCTGCGAATTGGGCTGCGACAGCTTCTGTCATCATTTCATTTGCTGGTTATCTATCAACGTTTTTCCCTGTGATGCATAGTCCAAAAGTGATTTATACAGCGGGTTCGTTTCAACTTGAACTAGGTAAAGCATTAACGTTTGCGGTATGTTCCGCTGCCCTTTGGGGGATTCAAGCAATCTTGGTAAGAAGTTTTAACAGTGCTGGGAAAATGAATCTTTTTGCTACAGTTACCAAAGTGCTTGGATTCTTATTTTTCATCATTATCACGATATTCATCTTCGATACTTCCAATCTAGGAAACGGAGCTGAATTTTATGATAAGGCGGGAACTGCAATCTCTTTAGGAGATCAAGTGAACGCTGCTGCCATTTCAACATTATGGGCCTTCATCGGTATCGAAGCTGCCGTCATGCTTTCAAACCGTGCCAAGTCACAAAATGATGTAAAGAAAGCGACGATTCTTGGTTTACTTATCGCTGTTGCCATTTATATCGGCATTACTTTATTGACGATGGGTGCCATATCACAAGACGAGTTGAAAATATCACAAAAACCGCTTGTTGACGCACTACAAGCAGTAGTTGGTTCAAGCGGCACGTATATAATGGCTGCTCTTGCCGTCATTTCCTTATTGGGATCGACGATCGGATGGATTGTCGTTGCCTCGGAAGTTCCTTACCAGGCAGCGAAATCGGACTTGTTCCCGGCCTATTTTGCGAAAGCAAACAAAAATGGCACACCTGTCCGTTCTATGACTATAACAAATATCATGACACAGATATTCTTATTCTCCACTATTTCAGGTACGATTTTGGAGGCTTATAAATTTTCGATGATCGTCGCTACACTTGCTTACTTGATCCCGTACCTTGCATCCGTTCTGTATCAATTGAAACTGGTGATGACCGGGGAAACCTATGACATCATGAAAGGCTCAAGGATACGTGATGGCATTATTACAATCTTGGCGTTAATCTACTCGATCTGGGTCATCAAGACAGGTACAGCCGATATGAATACATTCATACTTGGCATTGCCTTATATGTATTCGGAATCATCCTATACCCACTCTGGATGAGAAAAAAAGCATAACCTTAAACACCTAGGCATTTTTAAATGCCTAGGTGTTTTTTATATTTCTTTCACAATCAATCTGGTTTTCAGCTGTACCGTTTCCCCTGAGCATAACTCCCTCAATCCAGTCAATTTTGCAGGCAAATCCAAATTAGGAGCATTCGTTACCCAAGTATATGGTTCAGGACAAACGAACCCCTCCTGATTGAACAATACCCAAAACTTAAAATGTTGATCGCCTTGATAAATGACTTGTATGCCAGCCTCTTGATCAGTGAGAAAGCACTCGTTTTCCGGATTTCTTTCCTTATCATAGCCAAATAAGTCATCAAATTGCCGGCCGTCCAAGCTAATACCGTTTTGGATTTCCAATGTATTGGCCGTTTCATGAATTACACCTGTGGGCAATGATCTTTCATTCAACTCCCAATGTTTATTGACGGGAAGGGATATTCTGCAATCCTCCCATTTACTCACTGCTCCAAATGGAAAATTGAATACAGTATGATAACCTGCTCCCCACGGAAAAGGTTCAATGCCTTTGTTGGTGATTTCCAATTGTATTTCCAATGTTTCAGCCCTTAAAGATAAAGACATATTCACAGTGATATCTTGTGGAAAGCTATCTTTTAGATCAAATTCACTGCTTGAAAATTCAGTATTAATGACGATTTCTTTCCCGTTCACTTCCTTTTTGCACACTTGCCAAGGCTTGTCATGCAAAAAACCATGTATATGATTGAATTTTCCCCTTTCATTGACCGGAAACTTATACACAGTCCCCTTATATGTAAATTGACCATCTTCAATTCGATTAGGAGGAAACAGGATAGGCATTCCGTATAAAATAGGAGCCTTTTTATATTCTTCCAGACTAACTGGAGTTCGCAGCACCTCAATATCCTTATGCTTGTACTTAAACGAAAGCAGATTGCTTCCTAAAGATGGCGCAAGTATCGCTTCCACTTTTTCATTGCCGAACTTTATGGCCTTTTCATTTAAAAAAGTGATATCTTCTATGTACCCTTTCACTTATTCTCCTCCTTTGACTTGAACATATATCCATCCTACTTCCACGGACCATTTTTTGCAACAAATGGAAAATATATTTCGTCCTTAATCTTTCTAAGTTTGAAATTATGTGTAATCGAGGATTTTGCTTAATTTGCTTTGCTATTTTTCTATTTTTCTTTTATCCTTTTCCTTCTCCCGGACGAATTGTAACTTTTTAAATAAAAAAGGATGCCGTAACGGCATCCTTTTTTACTTATCTATTACTTTCACTTACCAAAGCCACTATACCTTCATCATCATCCAAAACAAGTTCAATACCTGAGTATGGATCTTTATTCATATATTCATCCAGCCATAAACGAAGCGCTTCTATCAAGTTGATGGTGATTAACACTTGTTTCCGGCCATCGACAAACGTTTCCGCCGAAAAGCCATAATCATCATCATACATTAACTCCACTTCCACCTCATTAGGTTGTACCTGCTTTTTACGGGCAATGTAAACACAAACCGCATTGATGATATCTTGTTCGGAAATTTTTAGCCTCTCCATGGGTTTGGATCTTCTTTCTTCTTCTTATCTTTGAAATATGTGAATATTTTACGGATTACAACGATTAATACTACAATCGCCATCACGTTGATTAATAGACCAAGTATAGAACCAAGCATTCCCATATTGGCAAATAGGCTACCAAAAAGTAAACCTGCCAATCCTCCTAGCATAAGTCCTTTCATTAAGCCGCCTTTTGCGAATGTGTTTCCACTCTTGGCTTTATTGGCAGTAGTGGCATCGGATTTCTTCGTTTCTTTATTTTGGAAATTCGAATTATTATTGTTGTTGCTGTTAAAGCTTCTTTTTCCGGACTTGTAACCCCTTGCATCGACTGACTCCGTATGATCCTGGAATACATACGTGCCGACTGGCGAGAATGCTAGTGTAATTGTAAGTAATGCAGCCATAAATTTTTTCATCATGTTTTTTTGCCTCCGTTTAATAGTATGGAATGTTGTTTCATTATATCTTTTCCCAGATTAACTGAAAGTCCACATCACCTATCCTTGTTTTATCTTATAGTATTTACGTTGAAATTCAAAATAAGTTTCATTTTTTTTTGATTTTTTTCAAAAAAATAAGCAGGGGCATTTTCTCCCCTGCTTATTATTGAACTATTAGTTTACACGAACGACACGGCCGTTGAACTTACTTGCCCAATATCCGCTATCCATATTGGCAATTGCAACACCTGTTGAACTTTGGGAACCGATAAATTTGCCGCCGCCGACATAAATACCGACATGCCCATCAGTTTTATAGGTATTGAAGAATACTAAATCTCCAGGTTGTTTTTGACTGCTAGATACTTGACGTCCTGCACCTTTCAATGCATCCGTACTGGCTGGAAGGTTCACACCAGCTTGTTTATAAGCCCATGCAACGAATCCTGAACAATCGAAAAGACCGTTAGCGATATCGGATGCCGTTCTTCCGCCACCAAATTTATACGTGGAGTTACCGATATATTTATAACCTGCTGTAATGGCAGAGCCTGTATTTGCACTGCTTGGCTTACTTGATGCTTCAGTTTTACTTGCTGCAGGTTTAGCTGCAGAACTGTTTTTAGAAGAATTTGAAGATGATTCAGCTTTAGACGAATTTTTTGCCGAAGCCTCTCCTTTAGACGAACTTGATGATTCTTCGCTAGAAGAACTTGATGATCCTTCACTGGAAGAACTTGATGATTCTTCACTGGAAGCATTTGAAGAATTCACTTCTTCAGCAGCACGGTCAAGATCTGCTTTTTCCGATGCTTTACGTTCTTCCTCTTTTTTGATATTTTCACGAATGGAAGCTATTTGTGCTTCTAGACCAGCATCTTTATTCTCTAAAGATTGTTTAAGCGCCTCTGTTTCAGATTCTTTCTTTTCGATCTTAGCCTTCATATTGACAGTTTCAGCTTTTTGATCTTCAATTTGCGATTGCATGCCTTTAAGCTCTACTTCCATATCCTTAAGGCTTTGCAATTTCTTCTCAACGGTCGCTTGTTTTTTCTCTAAGTCAGCTTTATCCGCTTCCTGCTCGCTAAGAATCTGTTGGTCAGCTTCCACGATAGTGGCTACCGCCCCAACACGATTAACGAATTCACCAAAGCTTTTAGAACCTAAAACAACTTCCAGGTACTCAACGTCCCCGCCGCTCTCTTGGAAAGAAAGTGCGCGCTCTTTCAAGACTTCCTCGCGTTTTGCGATTCTTTCTTCCAACGCTTTAATTTCTTTCTTTAAAGATTCTATGTCTTTTTCGGTGTCTTTAATTTCTTGTTTAGTATCTTTGATTTTTTGATCATTTTCTTTCATTGCCGATTCGATCTGGGCAATATGGGCATTCATTTTCGATTGTTCTTTTTTCAATTGCTGAATAACTTGTTCTGCCTCTGAAATATCTGATTGTATTCCTGTACGTTGCGATTGAATATCCGTGATAGATTCAGCTTTTACAGACGGTATGGCAAAAGCGCTTCCTAATCCAAGCATAATTGTCGTGTTCAATACGATAAGTTTTTTCTTCAAACTCATTTCCCCTGCTTTCCTCCCCTTGCATTTCCATCGACCTACTTCTTTTTCTCTATGAAAAATGATTAGTCAAAATAAATTGCTGGGAACTCTTCTCTATTTTTTTTACTCTTTATGTAATCTTCTAAGGTTGAGATAATATTAAATACATTTCTTAAACTCTACTATGTTTTCATCTAAGTCGTAGTATATCATCAGATTTTGTCAAATACGTGATAACAATATTACAATTATATTTCAATTTTAACATTAAACATAAAGATTCGACTTTTTCACGTGATAAAACATCCAATATCTTACATAATCACCTTCAAATTTTGATGCAAGACTTTCTATCTAGTGTTTAGCACCAAGGGACCATGGACTATTGGCAGACAAAAACTTACCACCTGTGAATGCACGGTAGCCCTTTTGGAACAGATTACAGTTCATTTACCCTCCATACGGGAAGGTCCGCTGGCAGTCCCATAAAAAAAACCGCTCATCAGCGGTTTTTTCGACAATATTCGACCCACCCTTAAATTCCGGCCATAAAGTCGACAAAAACTTTCAATTCTTTCGGTCGGACGAATACCCTTTCCCCTTTGCTTATTTCCAGATTCATATATTGTTCCTTCGTCAGTTCGATTTCAAGCGGTTCGTTTGTATCCTGACGAATGACTTCTATCCGGACGATGGGGCCGATTGTATGGATGTGGTCAATTATGGATGCGATCGAATCCTTTTCCGCTGGTTCTCTTTCTATGATAAAGTTATGAGCCCTTACATAACCGGTGCCCGCTCCATCTTCACTGCCCGGGGCATTCATTTCTACATTGCCAGTAACCAATTTCCCTTTATGCACGTTGCCCTTGAATAAATTGACACTGCCTAGAAAATCATAAACAAAGGGATTTTCAGGGTGATCATATACTTCTTCCGGGGTTCCAATCTGTTCAATTTTCCCTTCATTCATGATTACGACCCGATCAGCAACATCCATCGCCTCTTCCTGATCATGTGTCACGAACACGCTCGTTACATTGAATTCGTCGTGAAGTCTTCTTAGCCAACGACGAAGTTCTTTGCGAACCTTGGCATCCAATGCACCGAATGGTTCATCAAGCAAAAGGATATTCGGTTCAACGGCAAGTGCCCTTGCCAATGCGACACGCTGGCGCTGGCCGCCTGATAATTGCGATGGATAACGATCTTTATATCCTTCCAACTTGACGAGCTGAAGCAATTCGGTAACCTTTTGTTCGATAACTTCTTTACTGGGCCTTGTTTTTCTGGGGCGAACCTTTAATCCATAGGCGATATTATCAAAAATCGTCATATTACGAAAAAGGGCATAATGCTGAAAGACGAAACCCACATTTCGATCTTTTACATGCTTATGCGTATAATTCTCTTCATTGAAGAGGATCTTTCCGCTCTCTGCCAGTTCAAGGCCCGCGATGATACGCAGTAATGACGTTTTTCCAGATCCGGAAGGGCCAAGCAGGGCTACGAGTTCACCGCTCTTTATTTCCAAATCGATGTTTTGGAGTGCTTGATAGGACCCGTAATATTTTGTAACATTTTCAATGATGATACTCATTTCATTCCTCCTAACTTGCTTTGGTCGATTTATAGTCCGTTTTCCATTCTATGAAGCTTTTAATGATCAACGTTATGATTGCAAAGATGGACATCAGGGATGCAACAGCAAAAGCGGCCGAAAATTGATATTCATTGTATAAGATTTCAATATGAAGCGGCATCGTATTGGTCATGCCCCGTATATGTCCCGATACGACCGATACAGCTCCAAACTCCCCAATTATTCTGGCATTACAAAGGATGATTCCATATAGAAGTCCCCATTTTATATTGGGAAGCGTCACATACCAAAATGTCTTGAACCCTCCCGCACCCAGCGTGAGTGAGGCCTCTTCTTCAGACGTCCCCTGACTTTGCATGAGCGGGATCAATTCGCGTGCAATGAATGGGAAGGTAATGAAAATGGAGGCGATGACAATCCCTGGTATTGAAAAGATCACTTTAATGTCAAAAGATTGCAGCAGTGGACCAAGTGCCCCATGTAAGCCGAACAGAAGGACAAAAATCAACCCGGCAATGACCGGTGATACGGAAAAAGGCAAATCTATCAATGTTATTAAGAAGTTTTTTCCCTTGAAATCATATTTTGTTATGGTCCAAGCGGCAACCACTCCAAATATGGCATTGAGCGGCAAGGTGATGAGGACAACGATCAATGTTAACTTAATCGCAGCCACGGCATCAGGATGGGCGATGGCCGCAAAATAAGCTTCGGCACCTTTTTCAAAGGCTTTTACAAAGATTGCGATTAATGGGACTACTAAAAACAAAGTGAGAAATAGCAATACAATGGAAATGAGGATCCACTGTATGGATTTAGGCTCTTTAGTTGCGTTTCTCGTAATAATGACTGGGTGATTCGCTTTTGCAACCACTGAATTATCATGTTCCATCATATCCCCCCTACTTCCCTGAATATCTTTTGCCGGTCCACCATTGTAAGATATTGATGGTGAACAAAATTATAAATGTAATAATGAGCATGACGGCTGCAACAGCTGTTGCACCTTCATAATCATACTGTTCAAGCTTTGTCATGATGATCAGCGGGGAAATTTCCGTTTTAAATGGCATATTTCCTGCAATGAAGACAACGGATCCATACTCTCCAAGTGCCCTCGCAAAAGAAAGGGCAAAACCCGTCAATATCGCAGGGATCAATACCGGGAAGATGATTTTAATGAATGTCTGCATTCGATTCGCCCCTAAAGAGGCAGATGCTTCTTCCATCCCTTTTTCGATATTTTCAAGCACCGGTTGAACCATCCGCACCACGAATGGCAGACCGATAAATATAAGGGCGATGATGATCCCTGCGGGAGTGAAAGCGACTTTAAAGCTGAAAAATTGCCCGATCCATCCGTTCGGTGAATACAAGGTGGTCAACGTAATCCCTGCAACGGCAGTCGGGAGGGCAAAAGGCAAATCAACCAGTCCATCGATGATCCTTTTGCCGGGAAACTCATAACGAGTAAGCACCCAGGCAATCAATACACCAAAAACTGCGTTAACAATGGCCGCAGTTAACGCTGTCAAGAAACTCAATTTATAAGAAGCGAGAACCCTCGGTTCAGTTATGGTCGCCCAAAAATCCTGGAACCCCATTGAAAATGTGTTTAGAAAAACCATCGATAACGGGATCAAAACGATGATGGTGAGATACAGCAGCGTAAAACCCATCGTCAATCCAAAACCGGGTATGGTCCTCTTTTTCGTCTGTTTACCTTCAGTCACTATATTCATCGCTTCGCCTCAACCCTTTTTCTGATTTATGAAGGAGAAGATGTTAAAGCCACACCTTCTCCTTCATGCTTACTGCTGTTGGTAAATCTCGTCAAATGTGCCACCATCATTAAAATGTGTTTCCTGGGCTTTTTTCCAACCGCCAAATGTATCATCAACAGTCACCATATCGATATTGGCAAATTGGTCTCCATATTCAGCGAGGTCCTTCTCATCCCTTGGACGATAGAAGTTTTTCGCGGCAATTTCCTGACCGGCATCCGTATACAGATATTTCAGGTAGGCTTCGGCCACTTCCTTTGTTCCTTTTTTCTCGACCACTTCATCGATAACAGCTACCGGTGGCTCTGCTAATATACTGATTGAAGGGTTGACGATTTCATATTTGTCATCACCGAATTCTTCCAGTGTTAAATAGGCTTCATTCTCCCAAGCGATCAGTACGTCACCGATTCCCCTTTCCACAAAAGTGGTCGTTGCACCGCGGGCCCCTGAATCCAGGACTTCAACATTCTGATAAAGTTTTTTCATGAAATCCTTCACTTTTGTTTCGTCATTATCGAAATTTTTCTCCGCATAAGCCCAGGCAGCCAGGTAATTCCACCTTGCCCCTCCGCTTGTCTTTGGGTTTGGCGTAATGACGGATACATTCTTTTTAGTCAGATCATCCCAATCTTTAATGCCTTTAGGGTTATCCTTTTTCACCAAAAACACAATCGTTGATGTATATGGTGTCGAGTTCTCCGGTAAACGTTTTTGCCAATCCTTCGCTAATAGGTTACTAGCTTCATAAATGGCATCAATATCATAAGCCAATGCCAATGTAACGACATCCGCCTCCAATCCGTCAATGACAGCCCTGCCCTGTTTACCAGATCCGCCATGTGATTGTTGTATCGTTACATCCTGACCTGATTCTTCTTTCCAGTGCTTCACGAACGCTTCATTGAATTCCTGGTACAATTCCCTTGTCGGATCATATGACACATTCAAAAGCTCTACTGACTTCGATGTTCCGTCCCCTTTCGTTTTTTCCGAGTTGCATCCAGCAAGTACACCGAAGGCTAAAATCAAACTTGTCAATAACATCAACTTTTTCATGAGCTTCCCCCTCTTTTTACAGCAAAAAAGGCATTCTATTTCCCTTCAATTATTTTTCGGGAGATAGTATGCCTTCAGTTCTCTGATCAGCAATTATTTTGATTTTTGTATATCCTTACCATAAAGCAAAGTTTACCAAGTTGTCAACTAGGTATTGCATGTCCCTTTAATTAAATTCATTCACATTTTGCAGGTTGAAAAATTCCCTAAACGAAAAGGGCTCGATCCACCGGGGAGATCGAACCCTTTTTAATACTTTGCCAACAATTATGAATTTGATGATTTTTGATAAAGCTTATTTTCCACGATATACTGATAACACTTATCGGGCAGTAAATATCGTGGTTCCCCGCCCATTGCAAATTCATCCCTTATATATGTAGAACTGATTTCCATGGAAAGGCCTTTATCAATAAGGTGAAATGTATTGCCATCATCATAATTCCTTAGCAATGGACTTTTGGATATGATTTTCAGCATATCGATTCCATTCCGAGCCATGACGATGAATTTATGATTGGCAATCAATTTTTCCCTGAATTTCCATCGTAAGTGTACCGGCAGCTCCTGATTATCAATATCTTCAAGTAAATCTGCACCCATTATGAAGTAAACTTCGTCTTTTGGAAATTGTGATTTAAAATATTCCATCGTATACCAAGTATATTGTTTACCCGTTCCGGCACGTTCATTCATTTCATAATCACTGACTTCGAATATCGGGTTGCCCCCTATTGCCAGCTCGAGCATTTGCCAACGGTGTTCATTGCTTGTTTTCATCTGTTTATCGATACGGCCATTTGCGCATGGTAAAAAAATCACCTTGTCCAGCTTAGCACGATGCGCAATGGTGGATGCTGTCCATAAATGCACATTCGTGACCGGATCGAAGGAAGATCCGTAAATCCCAATTTTGCCCATCCTATTATCCCCCTCATCAGCCTTTCTTTTTCACCACGGCCCTGACCGGGCTCCCGTCCCCTGCTTCCAATGCCAGCGGCAATGCAGCCAAATCGTACAGCCCAGGCTCCAGTCCATCAAGGACCAGCCCTTCGAGGATATGAATTCCACAGCCTGACAGTTTATTGTGGGCAGGCAATTCTTTGCTGTCGAGACAGTCGACTGAAGGTAAATCAAGCCCAAGGAGCCTAACCCCTTTATTTGCAAGGAAGGGAGCTAAATCTGGTTCAACCGGTGGAATCCATTCCGGAAAACGGCTAAGGTCCTTCCATTGACCTGTTGCCACCAACAACCGCCGGACCCCTGTCAATTCGATGCCTTCAAAAGCTTTAATGCCAATGCTTTCAGCTGCATCCACCTTTACTACGGTAGCAGTGCCAATATATAAATCAAGATCGAGTTCGATGATTTTTTTTCCATTCTCATCAAAATGATAGGGAGCATCAATATGAGTTCCTAAATGTGTACTCATCCGGATTTCCCCTACATTGACGGAAGACCCTTCAGCCATTGATGAATTCAGCCGATATGAATATTGCGTATCTCCTGGCCAGTATGGCGTATTTTCATTGAGGCGCTGAGAAATATCTAACCATTGATTCATGTGTTCACCCCTCCTTACAGTTTGGTCCTTAATGTCCAAAGCTCAGGAAAAAATGGCTGTTCGACCACTTTCTTCAGATAACTTACACCGGACGATCCGCCAGTTCCCTTTTTATTGCCGATGATACGTTCTACGGTGCTCATATGATTGAATCTCCAGAATTGTTGTTGACTTCCAATATCAACGAGTTTTTCGGCCAGCTCATACAAATCCCAGTAGTTATGCACATCACGGTAAACGGTCAGCCACGCGCTTTCAACACTTGCATTTTCCTGATAAATGACAGACCAGTCCCTGTTCAATACCGATTGATCAATGGGAAGCCCCCTTGCAGCCAAAGCCCCTATAGCCGCATCATAAATACTAGGTTTATTCAAGGCTGCCATCATCGACTCATGAAGCTCAGGCTGATGACGGAAAACGGCCAATATTTGCGAATTCTTTTGACCCATCGCAAATTCTATCAACCTGTTCTGAAATGATTGAAACCCTGAAGAGTTTCCTAGTTTCTCCCGGAATTCCATATAATCGGATGGCGTCAAGGTGGAAAGCACATTCCAGGATTGAACTAGTTGCTGTTGGATCCTGGCCACTCTGGATAGCATCTTAAAGGACGGCTCCAAATGTCCTGCCACAATATGATCAGTTGCCGCAGTCAATTCATGGATGATCAATTTCATCCATAATTCACTTGTTTGATGAATGATGATGAACAGCATTTCATCGTGATGGCCGGAAAGCCGATGCTGACTTGATAAAATTTGATTTAAATGCAGATAGTCCCCATAGGACATATCTTTTTCAAAATCAGTTACCATACTTTCTTCCAAACGATGTTCATCTCTTGGACCCTTATCCATACCATCCCTCTTTCCCTTTACTTTCTTTTGAATTTCGACATCAATAAATAAACGATGCAAAGAAAGATGAGCCAAGGAACCCCGAACTGGAGCACGATTTTAAATGGGCCAGTGAACCAGGTGGATACCGTCAATGCAAACAAAAGAAATGCACCAAGAATCGTTAGATATGGAAATCCATACATTTTAACCGGTAATTTGCGGCCCCCTGATTTCTCCCACCTCTTCCTGAAATATAAATGGGAAATGAACACCATGAACCAGGTTAGAATGGCTCCGAACATCGATATCCCCATCATGAATGCATATGAAGTATCCGGAAGCAGGACTTTTACTCCTGCAGCAAGAAATATTCCTAAAGTGGATATGAGAAGGGCCCTTAGCGGGACACCTTTCCTGCTCACTTTTTGAAATAGGGCTGGAGCCTGATGTTGCTCGGATAATGAATATATCATTCTGGTGGAGGCATATAATTGACTATTCATTGCAGATAAAGCAGCGGTTAAAATAATGAAATTCATTATCCCAGATGCCCCGGGGACATTCAGGATTTCCATTACCTTGACAAATGGGCTCTTATCAATACCGGCAGCTTGCCAGGGAACAATCATTAACATGATCCCGATAGTCAGTACATAAAAAGTGGCAAGCCTGAAGACAGTTGCCTTCAAAGCTTTAGGTACGGCTATATCCGGGTCCTTTGCTTCCCCCGCCGTCACCGCAATCAGCTCAGTTCCTAAAAAGCTGAAGAGCGAAATGAATATGGCGACCCAGAGCCCCCAAAATCCGAAAGGCATAAAACCTCCATCATTGGCATAGTTCTCTACACCGATCCCGCTTGAAGGTTCGGCGCCAATCACCACATAGGCCCCCAGTAGAATGAATATGACAATGGCGCTTATCTTGATCATTGAAAATACATACTCAAAATTGCCGAATGTATTGACACTCGTCGCATTTACATAGATTAGCAGTGCAGCAAAAAGGAAAATCCAAATGCTTCCAGGCACACCTGGAAACCAATATTTCATATAAACAGCGATGGCACTCACTTCGACACCAATGGCAAGTACATTCGCTATCCAATAGGAATACCTCACAACAAAACCCGCAAATGGACTTATATATTTTTCCGCAATGGTTCCAAAGGATCCCGATGTTGGATAGGCTACAGTCATTTCCGCCAAACATCCCATCAGCAGAAGGACAATGAATGCACCTATTGCATAGCTGATAAGTACACTTGGACCAGCCGTTGAAATCGCAAGGCCGCTGCCCAAAAATAACCCGGTGCCAATTGCACACCCCATGGCTATCATAGTGATTTGATTCGATGATAATTCACGTTGCAGCTTATTTTTCTCCATATGTTGCTCCCATTCTAGGCAATGATTCCCCTTTTATTTTCATAGTTTTCATATAATCTGCCGTCCATGATCTTCTTGAGTACCTGTACAGTTTCATAGACTTCCTGAAAAGAGGTATAAAGAGCGACAGGTGCTAAACGAATCATATTCGGTTCACGATAGTCGGGAATGATGGCCTCTTGTTTCAATGCTTTACATATTCTCGCAGCTTCTGGATGTTCAAGGATGATATGACCGCTCCTTTTTGATTCATGCCTTGGGTTCCCAATTTCAAATCCATATCCCGTTAATTCCGATTGTATTAAATCCATAAGATATTGAGTCAGCCTCAAGGATTTCTTCCGAACTTGTTCTATCCCCGCTTCCGCAAACATTTCAAGCGAGCCTAAAAGGGGAGCCATGCTTAATATATGGGGAGTTCCAATTTGAAAGGCACCTGCCGAATTGGCCTGGGTAAAGGTATGTTCCATAGCAAACTGCTTATCTTTCCGCGAGCCAAACCATCCAGCCAATCCAGGCTTCCTTGCGAAATGCTTCCGATTCACATATAACCCCGCTACACATCCTGGTCCGCCATTCAAATGCTTATAATTACACCAAAAAGCGAAATCCACCTCCCAATTGTCAAACAAATGCGGGATGGCACCCACAGAATGACAGGCATCGAATCCTATCATGATTCCACGCGCATGCGCTTCCTTCGTTAACCTTTCCATATCAAGGATCTGACCGCTTCGATATAAAACCATCGGAAGTACAATCAACGCTATTTCCTCGTTCATCTCTGCAATGATGTCATCTTCTTCAAGGAATTTACCATCTTGGCTTTTCACCTGAACCAAGTGTGCCGAAGGGTCAAGCCCATGCAATCGTAGCTGGCTTTGAAGTGCATAGATATCACTTGGGAAGGTCAGTTCATCCGCCAAAATCTTATTCCTGCCAGCTCTCGGTTCAAAAAAAGTGGCTGCAAGCTGATGCAGATTAGCCGTTGTCGACCCTCCCATTATCACTTCATCCTCTAAAGCTCCTACCAACGGGGCACTCAATTCACCCAATCTCTCAGAAAAGTAAAACCAGGGCTCTGCACCCTCCGTCCAGCCATCGATCCCATACTTTTTCCAATCTTCCAATGACTTCATTAAACTTTTCTCAGCCCGCTTCGATAAAAGTCCCAATGAGTTGCCATCCATATAAATCATCCCGGGGTTTAAATAGAACTCCTCTCTGTAAGAAACTAATGGATCTTCCTGATCCAACGTTTTCGCATACTCTTTCGTTGACATGAAATTATTGATATCCATGTTCTCCCCGCTTCCTTCCAATCCACTTTTTTTCACTTGTAAATCCCTACCCCTTCCCATGCCAACCTTATCATTCTGTCAGGATCTTTTTCAATATAATCCTTTTTATCAAAAATCATTGTGTAGTGGTTGATTTCATCATATTTCGGCCAAATTTCACCTTCCGGGGGGTTGGGGTTTCCATATTTCGCAAAGTTGACCCAATGGCCCTGCATTCTATGGGAAACCTTTAGGGCAGCTGACCTTGAACCATATGAAACAATCCGTTTCCCGAATGCCGAGTCGAAGGTCTGGAAAGCAAAAGGGATTTCCATACCATGTGTCGCCCCTAATTTACTTATGCGCATGGCCGCCGTTTTATAATCAAAACGATACATCCATGTTTTTTCAAAGCGGCTGTATGCCTCCGCATACCAAACCGAGGGAATATGGAATGTCGCATCACGGCCAATGCCTAGTACAGCTTCCTTTTCTGGGTAGTTTGTATAAGCATTCGTAATTCGCTCTTTCGCCTTCGGATCAGTATTTTCGAACATTTTATGAATCATCGCCGTATTAGTTGGGATTAACGGGGGGTCCATCTGATCGAATAATGTCGCTTCGTCCCTATTTGTTCCTATAAGCAAGGGTATTCCCCCTGCTCTTCCCGATCGAATCGAATCAAGTGGATAATCGGGCAGGAAGTCACCATCTACGACTGGTCCAAATGCTAGTGAGCCCGGCATTTCCTGTGAATTTTCCTGCAAGAGTTGGTGGGAGGCAGCGACAATCTCTTGAACTGGTAGTGTTTTTAATCGGTGGATTTCACCCTTTCCAATGCCCAATATCTTAAGGAACCTTTCACTGAATTGGCGCGCAAATCCTTTTCCGTAAACAGATGTCGGAGCAGGACTTTCTGCAATGGCCTGTTTAAAAAGCCCCCTCGCTGAAGGTACAGTAAGTAAAGTCGTCACCGCATTACCGCCAGCTGATTCACCAAATATCGTAACATTATCAGGGTCGCCGCCAAACGCTTCTATATTTTCTTTAACCCATTTCAGAGACGCAACTTGATCACGTAAACCTAAATTGTTTTCAAATATTTCCCCTTCACCTGCCAACTCGGTAAAATCCAGATATCCCAGTGCCCCCAGCCTATAGTTGATGCTTACCACGACTACATCTCCATTTTTAGCCAGTAAGTGACCATTGTACATATCAAGGGATCCAGCTCCTGTTATATATGCTCCTCCTGGAATCCACACCATGACCGGGCGTTTATTATCATCAGCTCTAGGCGACCAAATATTCAGGAACAAGCAATCCTCATCCATTTTTTCATTTCCGCTCATTCCTGTTCTTACCGCACGATCCATCGGCTGCGGGGGAACGGGACCAAAATCCACTGCATCCATGACACCGCTCCAATTATCAACTGGCTCCGGAGAACGGAAACGCAGTCCATCAATCGGCGCTTTCGCATACCTGACTCCACGCCAAACGCATATATCGTTTTCCATAGTACCTTGAAGATGTCCTTTTACCGTCGTAACTATTGATCCAATCATTCCCACTCACCTCTTCATATAGTAGTAGATATGTAAGTTCTTCTTTTTCCATTCCCTTATATCCTTCATCTTTATCGAAAAAAGATCTATGGAGTCCGTTCATCCGAAATAAAGGAATGCCATTGTATATAAAGCTCCGGTTATCCTCAGGAGTTTGAATTGTTATTTTAAATAATGGTTTTCAAATGACCCGTTCAACAAAAAAAGACCCAATCAGGTCTTTTTTGTTGAACTCGGCAAAAATCTTAGGCAAGCATGGCAAGGATACTCAATAAAGAGCTGCCCCGAACGGAAAGCTGCTGTGCAGCATATGTTAATTGCTGTTCATCGAGCTGTTCCAATAAAGGCTTTAATTCCAGCAATTCATTCTCCAGGCCTCTAAGGTCTGTAGATAGCTTGTCCACCATCAAGAGCACTTGCTCAGAATCAACAGTGGTTTCAGACAAGACTTGTAACCGTTCCTTGATTTCAGTCAAAGGCATATTCTGTTCTTTATACCGATTAATCATTTGAAGTCGATTTAAAGCATCTTCTGTGTAATACCGATATCTTGACCCAGTTTTTTCATAGTTCAGCATTCCTAATTGTGTGTAATAGTCAATGGTTCTTCTCGAAACATTCGCAAGTTCAGCAAGCTGGCCAATCCGATATACATTCACCCAGATAGTCACCTTCTTTAAAAAATCTACTGTTAACGATACTATAACACATCTATCCAAAAAGGTGACTTCAAGATGAAACTATTAGACTACTTTATCCGAATTGCCCTTCAGCTGGTTCTTGGCAAAATACAGGGCATCTTCTTTCGATTTAAAAAAGTGCTGTTTTTCTATTTTATGATACAACCCAGTGCTGAGTAACAATTCCTTTGGTTGCTGCTGAATTCCGGAAATGATCAATTTCCCCTTATATTTTCGAATGCGATTAACGATCGCCAATAGTGCTGCCTCTGCTGAAGTGTCCATATATGTTACCCGGCGCATGCTTAATACCAACACTTTCGTCTTATTATCCAAGTTAGCCAATATCGATGACTCCAGGACGTCTATCGAACCAAAGAAAAGAGGTCCTTCCAAGTTATACACATTGATCTTTGAATCCGAATTATCAATTGGAACAATCTCGGTAATCTCATGACTTCTTTCCCTAACCTTTAACGTGTGGCTCATTTTTGCAATAAAGGTGATGAATGCAATCAATAAGCCGATTCCCACTCCCATGATTAAATCAGTGAAGACAGTGATGAGGAAGGTGACTAGCAAAACCGCAGAATCCGCCGTCTTTGTTTTCAATACATGAGCGAATTCCTTTCTTTCACTCATATTCCAGGCAACAAACATCAATATGGGTGCCATGCTAGCCAACGGTATATGCGCTGCATATGGGGAAAGCACCAGCAAAACCAGTAAAACGACAATTCCGTGAATGACTCCGGACATCGGGGAGGCTGCCCCGCTTTTTATATTGGTAGCGGTCCTGGCGATTGCTCCTGTTGCAGGTATCCCGCCAAAGAATGGGGTCGCGATGTTCGCAATTCCTTGCCCAACCAACTCTTTGTTACTATCATGCTTGGTACCGCCCATGTTATCCGCCACGGTAGCGGATAACAATGACTCGACACCGCCTAACAAGGCAATTGTAAAAGCAACGGGAAGGAGTGTGATAATGACTTCCACTGAAAGCTCCGGTGCTTGGAATTCCGGAAAACCTCTCGGAATCGCTCCATACGTGGAACCAATCGTAGCCACCTTATCGGGAAATAAAAGGTAAGCTGCCATTGTTGATATTAGCAGACCCAGAAGCGGTCCTGGCACTCGTGGCACAAACCTAGGTGCCAGCAGTATGACGACAAAGCATATGATCGCAACGATCACACTGTATAGATTGATCGTGTCTGCTTTAATCACCAGCTCCTTCATGTTATCCATGAACGCTTCATGTTTTTCCACTTTCATACCAAAGAAATTGGCAATTTGCCCTGAAAAGATTATTATCGCAATTCCTGTTGTAAATCCAATGATGACGGGACGGGGAATGAACTTCATCAAATTACCTAACTTAAGAAGACCCATCAGGACTAACATGATCCCCGCTAAAAACCCGGCAATAAGCAGGCTTTCATACCCATATTGCATAACGATTCCAAATAATAAAGGAACGAACGCCCCGGTCGGCCCTCCAATTTGATATTTGGAGCCACCCAAAATCGAAATGAGAATACCAGCGATGATGGTCGTATATAACCCATATATCGGTTCGACGCCTGAAGCAATTGCAAAAGCCAGCCCTAAAGGAATGGCTACAACCCCTACGACCAATCCTGCCGTCACGTCTTTTTGAAAACCCTTCATGTTATATCCTTGAAATCTAGAATCTTTTATCATCTTTTTCAAACTCACATCCTTAGTCGTTTTTTAAGATTGGAATCTAGCATCATCACGAAAATGACATTCTTTCATTTTAGAGGGAGTTACTTGTTTGAAATTAATCTAATTATTGTAGGCATTTTTCAACGGGACAATCTAAGCGGGGGACTTTTCAAAACTAAGAAATAATCGTCATATATAATCTCCTTTTGTAAGGTTATTTGACATGGTCTCGACCACGCTTCAACATTATACAGTAAAACGTAAAACTGTACATTGTTAGAAATGTTAACATTTGTTTACAACTTTTTGCATATTTTTACATTAACATTACAATCCGGGACCATTTTTCCAGTCTAGTTAATTTGAAGCCGGAGATTCAGACTACGAATCAGGAGGTTTGAACTTTGGACTAATTCCTCATACCGGAAACTTAATCAGTGAACAATGGAAAAAGCATGTTTTGAGGAAGATTGCTCAAAACATGCTTTGCCCTAATACACACTTTCAGTTACAGCTCTTCTCCTCTCGTCTCGATAATATGCTTATACCAATGAAACGACAGCTTCTTTTTCCGTTTTAACTGATCATGATGATCCACGTAAATAAATCCGTACTGCTTCTTATACCCGTTTAACCAACTTAAAAGGTCAATGACAGACCATGCGTAATACCCTTTTAAATGGATGCCTTCGTTGATTGCACGTTTAATCACTTTTAAGTGCTCCTCAATATATTTAATACGGGGAACATCCACTATTTCACCATCGATAATCGGATCCTCATCACCAAGTCCGTTTTCTGTAACATACATTTTAATATCACCGTAACGTTCTTTTAACATATGCAAGCCATCTAAAAACCCTTGGGGTGAGATTTCCCAGCCCCATTTTGTATAGGTTTTATCTTCCATTTTCACGGTCCGATAAAAGCCATCAAAAGACGGGTTCCCTGGAGCCAGAGTAGATGTTTCTCTTGAATGCTCCATGTTTGAAACGGCTTCCAGGTTTTTTTCCACCCGAATGGGCTGGTAATAATTGAGTCCAATAAAATCATTTTTCTCCGCATTCCTTTTTAACGTATCCAGTTCTTCTTCTGTCCAACTTGGTGTCCAGCCTCTCTCCTTCAATTGCTCAACCACATAAGCTGGATATTCTCCTTTTAAAATTGGGTCATAATACCAAAAGGTTTCATATTCATTGGCATGCCGAGCAGCTAATACATTCTCATGTTTGTCATCAGTACTATAAGCTGGCAGGAATACATGGGTAATCCCAATTTCACCGTAATGATTCAGTGCCTTGTATACCTCTACCGCTTTGGCATGTGCATAAAAAACATAATGTGTCGCTTGAAAGTATTTATTTTCATCGTTTTGGATTCCAGGCGGGTGCGCTCCTTTTAAATACCCTAAACCGCAAAACATAACCGTTTCATTAAACGTGATCCAATGTTTGACGCGGTCTCCGAATGCGCGAAAACAAATCTCCGCATACTTGACGAATGCTTCAGCTGTTCGCTTATTCGTCCATCCCCCATCTTGTTCAAGCGTCAAAGGCAAATCCCAATGATACAGCGTAACAAATGGGACAATCCCATATTTTAAGCATTCATTAATCACATTATTATAAAATTCCAAGCCTTTTTCATTGACTTCCCCATCACCTGTTGGCAAAATACGGGCCCATGAAATGGAGAAGCGATATGATTCAAGTCCCATCTCTGCCATTAATTTAATATCTTCTTTGTAACGATGATAATGGTCTATCGCTACATCCCCATTTGTACCTTCAAATGTTTTCCCCGGAATCTTTGAAAAAACATCCCAATTCGTTATGCCTTTACCATCTTCATCCCATGCTCCTTCTATTTGAAAAGAAGCAGAAGCTGCTCCGAATAAAAAATCGTGTGGAAATTTCATTAAAAACCCTCCCTTTTCATACCTGCTTATTAAATTGATAATAATATATTTTATTCATTGGTACAAATATTATTTTTAGTTCACGTAAAACATAAGCCTTATAGATAGTATTTACTATCACGGAATGATTAAATCCAGAATTCCGCTGAATCAATCTCTCTTTTTCTAGCAAAAGATGATCGATACTTAGTAGCATATGAACATACAAAAACCCGTCCACCTTTTGAGGGACGGGTTACACATATTAAAGATTTAGCAATCATTCCACAACCGGGAGCCAGCCTTTTATCCCGATCAACTTTTCCCAAAGCGGATCTGGAATGACCAGTTCATGCTGATCTTTTTTTGAGAGGGTAGTCCGTATTTCCGCTTCTTTTCCAGACCTGATTTTTTCAATCCAATGCGGTTCCATAAGAAGTTCACGGCCAAGGGCGATAAAAGGGACCCCCGTTTCCATGGCTTCTGCAACTTCATCGGGTGCATGCAGTGATCCTACACCGACCACCGGGATACGATTACCTACTTTATCGTAAATTTTAACGATGCGCGACTTTGTCCTATCACTCTCACGGAATGAGCCATTCCAGAAGTGACCTACCGATATATGTAGATAATCCAGGTTTTGATTCGCTAATCTATCAACGAATTGAATCGTATCATCTAAAGTGATTCCAGGATTGCTGCCTTCTTCAGGAGAAAGGCGGTAGCCAATTATAAACGGCTTTTCTGCATGCTCGGCAACCGTTCTCTCGACTTCATTCACAATGGTTAGCGGGAAAATCAATCGTTTTCCCAATGTTCCGCCCCATTTATCTGTACGGCGGTTCGAGTGTGGCGAGAAGAATTGTTGAAGCAAGTAAGTATTGGCACCATGGATTTCCACACCATCGAAACCTGCTTCGATGGCCCTTCTTGTTGCTTCGCCAAATGCCTTAATAACGTCTTGTATTTCATCTTCACTCATTTCCCGCGGTACAGGTGCTTCCTCGCTGGAAGCAATGGCACTTGCAGAAACAGGTTGGTTATCAGGCAATAATTCCGGCGGACTTTGACGGCCTCCATGATATATTTGCAGGATTGCTTTTGACCCGTTGGACTGAATCGTTTCAGCTAGTTTTCTCAAGGATGGGATAAAGGAATCGTCATCTGCACCTAGTTGGCCTGGGAATCCCTTGCCTCCAGCAGATACATAGGCACATGCCGTGACAACCGCACCTACACCAGCCGAGCGCTCAGCGTAATAGGCCAGTTCATCATCGGTTACAACCCCTTGGTCATCCGAAGAATAAGTGGTCATAGGAGCCATCATGATACGATTTTTCACTTCTACCCCTGATGGAAATATATATGGTTGAAAGATCTTTTCGTATTTTTGATTCATGCCAATCCTCCCCCTTTACTATTAGTGGTGATGATGTCCATGCGGTTCTTTAGAAGGATTCGTGATTTCAAAGCCTTCTTCTGGAACATAAAAATATTTAATCCAGACACCATCCAGAAATTCTTCACGTGAATCAAGCAAAATATCGATATCTTTATCTGTTTTTACGATTTCATCATATTCTGCCGGTGTATCCAGCTTCATGTCATAATGGGCATGATCACCATGCATATGGGTGATATATACACGAATCATTTTCCCTTCGGCTTCTTCAGTGCTCAGCATTTTTTGTAAGACCTTTGCTGCATTGCGATTTATTTTACAATTCATGTCCATTCCTCCAACAATAAAATTATCCCTGTACTGAGTTCTACCCAATTAAGGGTTATCAGTAACATCCATTTTTCCCCTTCATGATTGGCCTTGTCCGCGGTCTGAAGGAAAGACGATGCCGATTTGCCTTCTTGCTTCATCCATGATTTCCATAGTCAACAGTGAATTCGAATATGTATTTATATCGGATTCCATTTTCCCCTGCTGTATCAAATCAACAAATTCCTTCGCTTCATAATACATGGTAGGCATATCCTGTTTAACGGAAATATTTTCAGTGGTTCCATCCCGATACTGAATATCCACCGCTTGCGGTCCTGAAATTTTCTGAATGATGATGCTTCCATTTTCACCTTGAATTTCCGATGGCAAATTGGACTCAGTAATTTTGGAAAACATGACGACTGCCTCCATTTCATCATAGGAAAGCAGAATCGTACCTTGCCCATCAACTCCTGATTCGAGCATCGTTCCTGATGCCTGCACCTTATTCGGTTTACCGAACAGTACAACAAGTGGATAGAGCACGTAAATGCCTAGATCCATTAAAGAGCCACTTGAGAATTCAGGATTGAATGCATTCAGCACAGTTCCTTGTTTATATGAATCATATCGTGATGAGTATTGGCAAAAGCTTCCCGAGAAACGCCGTATCTTCCCGATTTTATCCAGATTGCCCTTTATACTTTCGAAATTCGGCATGATGGTCGATTTCATCGCTTCCATCAATAGCACATCATTTTGTTTTGCAGCCTCAATCATTTCCCTTACTTCAGCCGCATTCGAGGCCATTGGTTTTTCACATAATACATGTTTTTTATTTTGTAAAAATAACACGGCTTGCCGGCAATGATGGGAGTTAGGGCTTGCTATATACACAGCGTCGATTTCATCGCTGCTGGCCATTGCTTCTAAATTCGTAAAAGTCGTATGTACTTCGTATTTATTGGCAAATTCCTTCGCTTTCTCCTCTGTACGTGAATACACGGCAGTTAAGGATAAACCCTCTACATGCTTTGCAGCCTCCAAAAATCGTTCCGTGATCCAATTTGTACCTATTACCCCTAATCTTATCAACATCCTATCCCCTTTCAAGCTAACTTTATCATGTCCTCAATATACAGACATTTCACTGAAAAACAAAGTATATTGAACACTCGCAATTGCTTAAATTGGATTTTTTAGGCAATATTCGTTTATAATTTTTCTATATTACAACTGCCATGATGTTTCTACATACTCCCAAAATGGGAAAGAAAACTTAAAAGGAGCGTGTGAAGTGTATGACAGAATTAATGAAAAACAAAGTTGCCATCATTACCGGTGGGGGATCAGGAATTGGCCGGGGTGCCGCACTGAAACTAGCTGAAAACGGCGCGAACATCGTCTTTTTTGACCGTACAGTCGAAAATGCCGAAAAAGTGAAGGAAGAAGTCGAGAACCTTGGTCGAGAGGCTTTAATCATTAAAACGGATGTTTCCAAGGCTGAGCAAGTTGAACTTGCCTACAAAACAGCCCATGAACATTTTGGGAAAATTGATTTTGTATTTGCAAACGCAGGCATCAACGGAGTGATTGCCCCTATAGAAGACATAAAGCCAGAAGATTGGGATAAGACACATACCATCAACCTCAAAGGCACCTTTCTCACCATCAAATACGCCATTCCTTACATGAAGGAAACGGGTGGCAGCATCGTGATCAACAGCTCCATCAACGGAAACCGATATTTCAAGAATTTTGGTTTTTCCGCTTATAGTTCATCCAAAGCCGGTCAAGTCGCTTTCGGTAAAATGGCCGCACTCGAATTGGCAAGATATAAAATCAGGGTAAATACCATTTGTCCCGGTTCCATCGATACGAACATTGACAATAACACATTCCCGGAAGAAGAAAACCTTAAAAAAATCAGGATTCCCATTGAATATCCCGAAGGCTCCCAGCCCCTGGCAAGGAAAGCGGGGACTGCCGAACAAGCTGGTGATCTCGTATTATTCCTAGCATCAGACATGTCCTCCCATGTTACGGGCACGGAAGTTTATATCGATGGAGCGGAATCACTATTATGAATCAAAAAGGCAAAAAGCTGAAATCCACATCAGGATTTCAGCTTTTCTTTTTAAGCAACTCGCCTTAACCCGCGACGGGCAAGGAGTAAATAAGCGCACATGGCGATGACATGACAACTTACCATCACAATTCCCATCGGCAAGGGCGACTCACCTGAACCTAACCCCACCAGGGGAGCCATTAGCGATCCTAATATGAAGGGAAGCAAGCCAATTAAAGCCGAAGCACTGCCTGCCGTTTTTTTCTGATTTTGCATCGCTAAAGAAAAACTCGTTGTACCGACAATACCGACGCTGGAGACGGAGAGGAATAAAGCGGCCAAGATTCCGGTCAAGCCCATTTCGAGAAGGACTGAGGCAAGAAGTAATATTCCCCCAAACAAAGCTAGGCATAACCCCATTTGAAGCAATCTTTCTTCTTTAACCTTGCCTGCCAGCTTCCCGGCAACTTGTGAAGCGATGATGATCCCAACCCCGTTTATTGCAAAAATCAGGCTGAAGGTCTGTGGGGAAACCCCATAAATGTTCTGGAGAACAAAAGGCGATCCGGAAATATAAGCGAACATTGCAGCACTTATGAATCCTTGTGCAAAAGCATAGCCCATAAACACACGATCTTTCAATAAGTTCCCAAAAGTCCTGATTGTATCATTTACCCCGCCAGCACTCCTGTGATTGGACGATAAAGTTTCCTTTATCCCAAAAAATGCAGCCGCAACCATAATGATACTTAATACTGAAATGACAATGAAAACGCCCCGCCAAGAAGTGAACTGCAAAAGTTGACCGCCAAAAACCGGAGCCAATATCGGTGCCGCCCCATTCACCAGCATTAACATGGAGAAGAACTTGGTCAAATCCGTTCCTGAAAAAAGGTCACGAACTATGGCCCTTGAAATGACAATGCCTCCCGCTCCCGCAATACCTTGGATAAAACGTAATAATAAAAGCAATTCAATGGTTGGGGCAAAAGCGCATAACAGAGATGAAATGCAATAAATGGATAAAGATATGATTAACGGTGAACGCCTTCCTTTTGCATCACTTAGAGGCCCTAAATAAATTTGGCCCAAAGCCAATCCTAACAAACAGGCAGTCAAGCTTAGCTGCGCTAATGACGTACTGCTTTTCAGATCCTCTGCCAGTGTGGGGAGACCTGGTAAATACATATCAAGTGACAGTGGTCCAATCGCTGCAAAAGACCCTAGCATAAGAGCCATCAACAGCCTTTTGGATTTAGTCATTTCGTTGCCTGATGATATCGTTTCCTTCATTTCAATCATTATTAACCCTATTCCTTTCAACTAATTGTTCTTCCTAAATAAAACTCGACTTTCTTTATTTTACAAAAGATCGCAACAATTTACGATAAGTATGCTCCACTTGAATGGGATTCTTCCTTTCGGCACTCAGGTAAGCACAGGTGCATCAAAACTCCGAAATCTTCTAAAAAGGACAAATCATATTTCAGGAAATATCATTTGAGAATACTGCGAACCAAAGAAAAACTATTAAAGGTCCAACATTCCCCATAAAAAATGACCCCATTTTTGGGGTCATTTCAGATTGTAGACAAACTTGAAGTGAAGAGAGCTTGCCTGCAGTTTTTTTATTTAAAAAAGGTTGCCGGTGATTTCAGAAATCCGCTCCCTTTCCGCCGACTGTCTGCCAAGCCTCCTTGACGCAAGCGTCTGTGGGGTCTCGGCAAGCCAGTTATTCGGCAGGAGTGTCGCAAATTTCTTCAATCCAATAAGGATTATAGTAAAAAAACATGAAGGATAATCTATTCTTGTTTTAAAATCTTTGTTCGGGATGAAACCATTCCGAATCCCATTTTAGCGTCATTTTGATTTATTCAACAATACTAAATTACGGGGAGTATCCCCAGATAATCCGTCCACCAAGTTTTGTACAGCAAGAGCTGCCATTTTCATTCTTGTGGCAATGCTAGCACTCCCGATATGCGGTAAAGTAACCACATTGGGCAATGTTAGCAGCGGGTGGTCCAGAGGGACCGGCTCTTCTTCGAATACATCCAATCCAGCCGCCCAAATCTCTCGATTTTCCAGCGCCTGGTACAACGCTTTTTCATCGATAATTCCGCCTCTTGCGGTATTAATGAGCACAGCCGTCCCTTTCATCAATTCCAGCTGCTCCTTGCCAATCATATAAGCCGTTTCCGCTGTGAGCGGCAGCATGACACAAACGAAATCCGAGATTTGGAGCAATTTTTCAAGGGGCTGATATTCGATTCCTAACTCTTTTTCCTGTTCATATTTACGGCTTCGATTAAAATAAACTAAGTTCATATCAAATCCCTTAGCTCTTTTTGCAAGGGCTTCCCCAATTCTGCCTAACCCGATGATACCCAGCGTTGCACCGTGTACATCTAGTCCTGTCAGCTGCATCGGCGACCATGTTTCCCACTTTCCACTCCTTAAATAATCTTCTGCCTCCATCATCCTCCTTGCCGTTGCAAGCAGTAAGCCGAAGGTTAAATCAGCTGTCGTTTCCGTTAAAACCCCCGGTGTGTTCGTTACCATGATGCCCCGTTTTGTTGCACTTTGAACGTCAATATTATTATGGCCCACTGCCATATTCGCGATGATTTTCAGATTGGGTGCCTGTTCAATCAGTGACTCATCGATTTGTTCCGTCAATAAGCAAAGCAGCCCCTCGACTTCTTTCATTTCTTCTACAAGGACTTCTCTAGGGACCGGTATATCCTCTTGATCCCACATCCTGACATCATAATTCCAACTAAGACCCTCGATGGTTTGTTCTGGCAATTTCCTTGTAATATAAATTTTTGGCTTCAAACCATAACCTCCTATACCGTTTCTTTCCATGGAACACATTCAGTTTTCATTACACAATAATTAAATTTAAAGAATATTGGCTAAATGACTAGCTTGTTTATTCAATTTTAAAATAAACTAGATAAATAGACCATCATTTCCAAACAATCTTACTATTAAATTTCTTGATTGCCTGGAAGCTTCCGCTTGACAGTTTCAGTTCATTCAACCAATCATAGAATAATAACCCTTTACATCTATTCGGTCATTTAGTAATATCGCAATTTTCCAGATGAAGTATATCTCGATTTAGGAGGATATGGGACGTTCATGAAAACGAATACAACATTTAAAATTTATCCAATTATAGCTCCAAGCGCTTTATCTTTAAAAAGTATAAACTTTTATTTAGTTAAACAGGATGAATCTTTAACATTAGTTGATGCAGGTATGAATGATGACGTTTGCTGGAATGCACTGCAGCAAACATTAAATGAAAATGGATTTACAGTTGGGGACATCACGGAAATTTTGTTAACCCATCACCATGGAGACCATGTTGGTTTGGTCAACCGGATTACCGAACTCCATCCGATTCCCGTTTATGCCCATTCTAAATCCATTCCCCGTTTAAAAAGGGACCCTGACTTCTTAAGTATGAGAATTGAATTTTATAAACAGCTATACCTTGAGATGGGCTGTGGTGAACTTGGAGATAAACAAGTGGCTTACCTATTCAACGCGGTCGATAATAATAAAGATCAAAAACTGAATGGGGACATCATCGCAATCACGGAAAAACACTGGCTGAATTTTGAGGTGATCGAATTTCCCGGGCATGCCCCGGATCAAATTGCATTCCTTGACCGAGAAGGGAAACGGCTTCTTGCCGGTGATTTATTGATTGAACATATCTCAAGCAATGCCTTGATCGAACCTGATGAAAACGGTAATAGAATGCTGACTCTTGTAGATCATATCGATTCATTAAAACGATGTTCAGCATTACAGGTGAATCTCCTCTTTCCTGGTCATGGTAACGTGATTGAACAACCCGGTCATCTGATTGAAAAAAGACTCAACAGCATAGAGAGGAAATCACAAAAGATCCTGGCCTTGATAGAATCCGGAATTTCTACAGGCAATGAACTGGCAAAGGAGTTTTACAAACAAAAGTATATAGCAGAATTCCCGCTCGTCATGTCAGAAATCATCGGCCATTTGGATTATTTGGAATATCAGGCGAAGGTCACGAAACAACTCGTTGAAAATGTAGTTCATTATCAAGCTAAATGACATCAAAAAAGGCTGAATTGAAATCGTCCCCACTTAGTAGGGACTTTTTCATGGAAAATGTACAAAATAATTGAATCTGAAATACATAGGCCTTTTTGGGTGTTTTAATGAATCTAACAGGAAATCGATTAGAAAGTGAAGAATTTATTATCTGAATATTAAATATTTTCAGAATAGGGGATTTGATGTGAAAAGAAAATTTTTAAAGGTTTTAAGTTCAACAGTAGTAGCCGCAACATTACTTGGCCCAAATGTCAGCTTAGCTGAAAGAGGACCAAATCCGACAGGCGGAACGAACCTTTCTACCGAAGCATTCCTAAATTATGACGAACTTGTAAAAGAATTAAATCAACTTGAGCAAGCGAGTGCAGGGATAGTCAATGTAGAAGTGGCCGGAAAAACGAATCAGGGTCGTTCCATTCAAAAAGTGACTGTCGGTCATGGTGACAAAGTCGTTCTTATTCAAAGTGAAATTCATGGAAATGAAAAAACAGGAACTGTCGCGTTATTGAACATTCTTAAAAACCTTGGTCAAAGTAACTCGCCTGAGGTAAAGAAAGTTCTTGATGAACTAACAATTGTTGCCATTCCAATGATGAACGTAGACGGCTCAGAGCTTGATCGTCGTGGAAATGAGATGAAATGGTCTGAAGTTGTAGGTAAATTCCCCCAACTTTCTAATGCAAAACCTACTTGGAACTATTACACTACTCCCAGATCAGGAGACGACTATGCTAGCAAACCAGGATTTGATGTTAATCGTGACTTCAATCCAGACCTAAATTATGTACCAAAACCTCAAGACTTCCCGGGGGCATCTGAAAAGCCAGGCTGGTTTATTACCCCCGAAGCGCAAACGCTACGTGACACATATAAAGGGTTAAAATCGAAATTCGGGAAAGTGGATGTTTTTATCGATCTTCATCATCAAGGATTCCCATATCTCGAAGGAACTGATGAGCGTGCAACTATGTCAATATCAGGTAAATTCGTTCCTAACCCAAGCACTCCAGAAGGTGCTAAATATGCAGAGTATGCAGATGATTTCAAATATGATTTCTCTCGTCAGTTAACACTTACTGCGTATAATGCACTGCAAGCAAAAGGGAATTCAGTTTTTACAAATATTTCATTATATGATCAATCTATTGACCTGCCAGGAACTGCTTTAGGGACGTTTGCTTTAAACGGAAGTGGAACGGTTCTATTTGAAGTTAGTGGTCAAACACAAAACTTTGGGCAAAAAAAGAATGGCCAGCTCGTAAAAACGGTTGAAACGGGGCTAATGGGTATTATCAATGGCGTAACAGATGGATCGGTTCATAATCTTAATCCATCAGACTATGAAAAAATTCCTGAAAGTTCATCTACACCCGGAATCTAGTCAATTTTGAAACTTAATTGTAAAGGGGACTTGTCCGCCATCTGGCATCGGTTGAATATCGAAGCCAGATGGCAGCAAAGCCCTTTTTATTTGTCTAATTGACACTGAAATTTCAGCCTTTTCTTGCTGAAGATACTTACACGCACACGACAATCTCTCTGGAAAAAATGCCTTTCCTGGCAACACAGCGATCAGCAATCTCAAATCCAGCTTCTTCAATCATATGATCCATCGTATCGATCGTTACGACGACGACCTTATCAGCAAAGCTCCTTGCGTGCTTAAGGATTGATAGCTGATCCTCCGGCGTCGCATGTGTATATAGATTATAAGGCATATCGATAATCGCTACATCATATTTACTGGTGACCTCCGAAATCGGACCTGTAGTTACATCACCTTCGAGTCCGAAATAGGCAATGTTCTCCCTTGAACCGTCGGTAACAAGCGGGTTGATATCCCGGCCATCAATATTGATCCCCATCGAAAGGGCTTCCACCAATACCGTTCCAATTCCGCAGCATGGATCAATTGCCTTCACCCCATCCGGATGTGGAACGGCAATGTTGGCAATGGCCCTCGCCACTCTCGTGCTAAGCGCAGTTGAATATTCACGGGGCTTCTTCATATGTTTTAACCAAACCGCTTCAGGTTTGACATACTTCCCAAAATACCAACGACCGCCAAGCGTCACGATTCCAAAGACCTGATCTGGATTACGTACATCGGCATTTCCCTGAATGTGCCAGCCAATCTCCCGTTCAATTTCACGCTGTCCATCATAATCTATTTTTTCTTCTTTATTCAAATCATTAATTTTCACGAATAATACTTTGAACGTCGAATCAGGCAAATGAATATCCTTAACTTGATCAACAATTTCGGATATGCTTTCCCCTTCAAACATGATGTCGACCCGCCCTTTTATAAAAGGGCTCCTGCTCGGTTCAATGGCTATATCACTTTTCAAAATATCCCCTGAAGTCTCAAAGCCAAAGAAAGAACGCATCTCCATTTTAGATAATGAGCGTTCGTCAGGGGTGCATGTAAATGTATATATATATGCCGGTTTGCGGCTATGATTAGTCAATCCATTCCCATCCTTCATTACTTTAGATTATACCTTTCTATCAAACATAGCTGTAATAGTATAGAAAAGCAAATGGAATCGTGCAGAAAAAAGCAGGAATGCTTTTTATTCAGCATTCCTGCCACTATATTTTTCATTGTTCCATCTCTAAACGAAAGGAATTATTAATCCAATTTATACAGGTGGCTATTTATATACTTCGCACGGGCCTCAATGAATTTCAGGATGAATTCGGGCTCATCATCAAATTTCTCCTTATTCCCCTTGATATATGGATCTTTTGATACATAAGGTCTTAATTGATCATGCATTTCCTGAATGATAGGTTTCATATAGGCCACGTTATATTGATTGTTCAAAATCTCCTTAAGAAGTTCTTGGTACCTGACACGAAATCCCCTTACATCAAGGATTCTAGCAGTCAATGTATTGAACCCACCGATTCCCACATAATCCTCTTCCATCACTTTCCCGTTAACATCCCTGCCCCATGTCGCATCATAATCCCATGGAATCATTTCAAATAGACCGGTATCTCCATTTCGATACAAAGCGTAGTTATGAACGAACCCATCATAGTTTTGCGTGAATATGACACCGGCCAGCCAGCGCAGGTACTTTTCCACATCGACATATTTTACGATTTCCTTTTCAAAATCCACTCTTGAAATTGTATTGATTTGGAGGATCAGCTCTTGTAAATATAATTCCTCCTTTTCTGTCCCGCACTTTTTTTGATAGCCCATCTCCAATGATTTTTTGATTCCTTTATCCAAATCGCTCATCAATGAGAAATTGGCATCACCATCCACTGCATAGAAAATGGCACCCTTGGGGAGCCCCCTTTTCTTCAAATAATATTCATCCACCGATTCCAATTCGAGGTATATCCCTTCGTCCTTTCCGTTCATATTCAGGAAAACGAACTGGGAGTTCGGTGACAAGGTGCCTATATCCGCAAAAAAGTCTAAAGATAATTTATTTCTTAGTAAAGATTTATCTTTATATTCGGCATTTAAATGAACTTCCTTGGCATTCTTAAAAGTATTAGGTTTATAAAAGACTACATTATAGGATTTTTTCCGAAAACTTCGGATATGTGAGCCACGGTAAACAATATCAATATCAAGTTTTTTTTTGTTGATCGTTAACTTTGCAGGTAAAGGATCATTGCACCATATATCTCTGCGAAGCTCCATTAAATTAACTGGTGGAATAAAAAGCTGATACACAGGCAGCTTCTTGTCAGCATTCATATAACCTAACCCTTCCCTTTCACTTTCCTATTAAATTATGGAAAAAAAGCGAGGGGTGTCACCCTAAAAACACTATTTTTAAAAAGATTGGGGATTATCTTTAGCACATCACGTACAAGCAACATAGTTTAATGTATAGAAAGGGGGATTATATATGTCAGACATCATTCGTGACATACAAAATGCGGTGGATAGAGCCAATTCCATGGGGTTAAGCGATTTCATGTTTAATGACCCACATCCAATAGGCAGACATTCACGTACAAATAACAATAAAGGGTGCTCTTCTTGCAGCACTAAACGTTGCATGGGCAGGAATCGGTCCACTCGTGGCACTCAAAGGCGCACGAGCAGTTCCACTTGCCGCACGCAAAGGCGCACAAGCAGGAATACTCATAGGGGTTCTTGCTGGAAACGATCAACTTCCGGAACGCAAAGGGGCTCTTGCTGGAAAAGGAGATCTACATGCAGCAGACAAAGGCGCACAAGCAGAAACCGGTGCTCCTCCAACAACTGCAGGTGGCTCTGCTGCAATAACTTTCGCAATAAACGGAAATGGTGCTTCTAGCTTCTCGAATCCGTTTTAATGCACAATCAATATTTTTCACTGGTCATTAAGCTTTACCTTAACATTTTAAATACACAAAACTCGTCGTATAATGACGAGTTTTGTGTTTTATAATTATCACGTACAGTTATAACCATCTAAATGTCTCTCCTTACCTGCAACGGTTATTCCGACTCTAGCATAATCCTGTTTAGAACCTGTACCTATAATAAAAGGATCCTACCCTCTTACATACGGTAGGACCCTTCCGGTTTCACTTATTTAACGGAGACCAATTCGAACTGTGCATACACATCCTTCAGCCCTGCTTGAATGGCTTGACCAGCCTTTCCACGATAATGAATTTGCACACGATCAATCAATTCTTCGATACCATCTTTCAGGCAATAACCGCGCAGCAGTTGACGGATGAATTCCCTGCCATGCTCTGTAGCAAGCGTACAGGAAGCCTCGACTATTACTCCATATTTAAAGTCAAGCTCCACCGTGATCGTGATTGAATCATATATATTTCTCGCTGCCATCCCTTGAGGAAGTTTTGCATGCCCTGCAATAAAGTATGTGTTCATCATCTGTTCTGATCTCCTCTATCTATAGTTAATGTACGGAAACTTGCTCGAAGGGCCATGCAGGCAATTGCTTGCGAAGCTCTTTATCTTGTCTATAGCCAAGTGCGTATTCACCCTGCATTACAGTGTGAATCTCACGGGTCCCTTCGTAAATGACCGGAGCTTTTGAATTCCGCAGAAAACGTTCGACTGGATATTCATCCGAGTAGCCATAGGCACCATGAATTTGAACAGCATCATTGGCCGCTTCATTAGCAGCATTACATGATATCCACTTGGCAAGTGATGTTTCCTTCGTATTCCTTTTTCCTTGATTTTTCAAGGTGCCCGCTTTAAAGACCAGCAATCTGGAAATCTCTAAATTTGCTGTCATCTTGGCAATCATCTGTTGAACGAGCTGATGCCTGCCAATCTCTTTTCCGAATGTGCTTCGTTCATGGCAATACTTCAAGCTTGCTTCCAGGCTTGCTTCAATTAACCCTACAGCACCTGCGGCAACTGTAAATCGGCCGCTGTCCAATGCCGACATGGAAATTTTAAAGCCCTCACCTTCTTCACCAAGCCTATTCTCCACCGGAACTTTTACATCCGTTAAAAAGATCTCGCCTGTATTCCCCGCACGAATTCCTAATTTCCCTTTAATGGCTTTCGACTCCACTCCCTCGAAAGTCCGTTCCACGATAAAGGCAGTGATTCCCCTTGAACCGGCATCATGATCCGTCTTGGCGAAAATGAGGAAATGATCTGCATAATCACAGAGCGAAATCCATGTTTTTGACCCGTTTAAGATATAATGGTCCCCAACACGTTTTGCCGTTGTTTTCATTGCCGCTACATCAGACCCTGCATTCGGTTCAGTCAGCCCAAAAGCACCAATCTTAATTCCTTTTGCCTGGGGTACTAAATATTTCTGTTTTTGTTCTTCCGTCCCCCATTGAAGCAGGGTCATGCTATTCAACCCTGTATGTACAGAAACTGCAGTTCGGTAAGCCGTATCTCCTCGCTCCAGCTCTTCACAAACGATGGCTAGGGTATTATAATCCATTCCGACCCCGCCATACTCTTCGGGTATACACACGCCCATCAACTGCAATTCAGCTAACCTTTTTAAAATATGCGGCTGGAATTGACCTTGCCTATCCCACTCTTGAATATATGGAATAATTTCCTTATCCACAAATTTCCTTACCACTTTCTTCACACTTTGCTGCTCTTCTGTTAATTCGAAATTCATCATTAAAATTCCTCCTAAATAATTTTATTTTCCTTGAATTTGCTTATTTGATCTGGACTATATCCTATTTCAGCCAAAATGGAATCGGTATGCTCGCCATAGAGTGGCGGATGCTTTCTCATGGTAACCGGTGTTTTTGAAAGATTCAGGGGCGATCCCGTCACTTTAAGATCTTCGATTGTGGGATGTTCCATGCTCACCAACATGCCTCTTGCGATGATCTGCGGATCCTCGAACATCTCTGCTATATCATTAATCGGACCATTCGGTATCCCTGCATCATCAAACAGCCTTTTCCATTCCTTCTTTGTCTTACCTCTCAACGAATCCTCTATTATCGGTATTAATTCTTCCTTGTTTTGCAAACGTTTTTCATTATGTTTAAACTGTTCCTGTTCCGCTAAATCAGGTCTGCCTATAACGGTTGAAAATCTCCTGAACTGATCATCATTTCCCACAGCCACGACAAGCTCTCCATCCCTTGTCCCGAACGTCTGGTATGGAACGATATTTGGATGTTGGTTCCCCATTCTTTCAGGGGTCAAGCCACTGAATAAATAGTTGCTGGCGACATTCACCAATGAAGAAACCTGACAATCCATTAATGAAATATCAATTTCCTGTCCTTCCCCCAATTTATCCCTATGATGTAAAGCGGATAAAATGCCAATGCATGTATACAAGCCAGTCAATATGTCAGCTATGGCCACTCCGACCTTCACGGGACTCCCATCTTTCTCTCCGGTGATGCTCATCAAACCACTCATCGCTTGAATGATATAATCATAGCCTGGCAAATCTTTATAAGGACCGGTTAAACCAAATCCTGTAATCGAGGCCATGATCAGTTTGGGGTTGATTTCCTTTAAATCCTCATAACCCAACCCCAGTTTTCCCAATGTGCCTGTCTTGAAATTCTGAATCACTATATCCCCTGAAGCCACCAGCTTCCGGAAAATCTCTTTTCCTTCCTCAGATTTTAAATTCAAGGTCATGCTTTGCTTATTTCGATTGGCACATAAATAGTAAGCGCTTTCCCCTTCGGCGAATGGCGGCCCCCACCCTCTCGTTTCATCACCTGACTCATGATGCTCGATTTTAATGACATCGGCACCCAAATCGCCGAGAATCATTGAACAAAACGGCCCCGCCAAAACACGGGATACATCGATAATCCTGACTCCCTCCAAAGCTCCATTCATATCATCACCCCTTTCAAACTGTCATGGATACACAAAAAAGAGCCAGCAAAACCAACAATGTCATTACATTGAATGTTTCACTGACCCTTATCCACGAACCGTCTTCCTGCAAAGGAAGATCAAGTGAACCAAGTCAATTTTTATGGATTCCAGTTTTTTATGTCAAGCCGGCCATGCAACAAGGTAACTTGTTGTCATCGGTTTGGTAAATTAAGTATAGTTGCATTTTTTGAATTTTGCAATAATTTTGTTTGAGTGTTTTATTACATTTCCCGGAATACTCTTTCGCATACTTCCCGTATACTTCCACTCCCCCCCCATCCAAAGTAATCGGAATTGCCTTTATTCGTTTGGCATGTGATGATTGAATAGGTATAACTGTCAATATATGAATTTTACATATTATCAATTGTCACTCGGCAGACAAGGAAAGGTTAAAAAGGGGATGGCGCTATGGAAAATAAAAAAATGGAAATAATCGAAGCGATCAAGAAATACCACACAATCATCATTCATCGTCATGTAAATCCGGACCCGGATGCATTGGGATCACAACTCGGTTTAAAGAAGCTATTGAAGCACTCCTGCCCTTCTAAAGAAGTCTATGCGGTAGGCGAGGAAGTGGATAAGCTTCTATTCATAGGTGATATGGATGTCATTTCCGATAACAAATACAAAGATGCCTTAGTGATTGTTTGTGATACTGCCAACATTTCACGGATCAGTGATTCCCGATATGATCATGGAGACATGCTGATCAAAATTGATCACCACCCCGAATACGAACAATTCGGTGATATTTCTTGGGTCGACCCTTCTTATAGCTCTGCAAGTGAAATGCTTGTTGATTTATTCTTGGAATTTCCAGAAGGCTTCATCATGAATAAAGAAGCGGCTAAATCTTTTTATGCAGGAATACTTAGTGATACAGGGAATTTCACGAATGGGAATACCACTCCCAGGACATTAAAAATGGTTTCGCACTTAAGAATCTATAATATTCAGCCAGAAAGAATCCATAACAGCCTTAATGTTAAGGCGAAAAACGCTTCCCGACTTCAAAAAGACATTCTCATGAGCTTCAAGGTAACTGATAAAGGGGTAGCTTACTTCATTATTACGGACGAGCTTTTAAATATGTATGGGGTGGATCGACTCGAAGCTTCGAATTTAGTCAATACGCTATCAAGTGTCAGGGACAATAAAATCTGGGCTTTCTTCATCGAATACCCTTCTGAAATCCGTGTCAGGATACGTTCACGGAATATTCCCATCACATCGGTCGCACGTCAATTCAATGGTGGAGGACATTCACTGGCTTCAGGCGCTACCATCCATTCCTGGGAGGAGGTTGATCATGTTATCCAAGCATTGGATCAAGTCTGTCCATAACAGGGCGTTCATGACCTGAGGTGTTTATATCAGGATTATTTCCCGCTTAATTAAAATGGATAAATCCGGCCTTTTAAAAAAAGCGCCAAAGCCAGGATGGCTGAGGCGCTTGCTTGTTATTTGGACACTTCTTCAAGAATTGATAAATCGATCATGCCTTTTATATCACTGCTAGGGATATAACCGGCTTCTTTACTTATGTCGGCCATTTCTTGAATGACTTGCTCATTAACTTCTGTTGTCACTTCAAGGCGTGAAAATGCTGAAGCCACTTCTTCTTTGCTTAATTCTTTTCCAGTCAGTTCCTTCAAATGCTTAATAACCAGTTCTTGGCTTTCTTCAGGGTTTTCCTGTATGAACTTCACCGCTTTTTCATGCGCTTTCAAATAGGAAGCAGCGAGCCCCTTTTTATCCAAGAACTTCTGGCTTGCAGCCACTACCGTGTTAGGTGAATCTTTTCCCCATGCAAATTGATCCCAGTCAAGCACCAGCTTACCTTTTGCCTGGTTTTCCAATACATACCCCCATGGTTCCTGGGTCGCTGCTGCATCGACAGACTTTTGAACAAAAAGGGCGGTTGTGTCAGCAGGTGCTGCCGCATACAGTTCAACTGTGCCCCCATTTGTAGTCGGTTTTAAATCTACATCTTGAAGGGCCTTCCTAAGCATGACATCCTGTGTGCTTCCAATGACGGGAATCGCTACCTTTTTACCGGCCAAATCTTTTAAATCCGTGACCTTGCTGCCTTCGCTAGCCACAAGTACGGCACCTCCATTAACAGCCCCGGAGATCAGGTGGTATTCAGGGTTTTTTACGTAAAAGTTAAGCAATGGACCAGGACCGACCGTTCCGACATCAATGGCGTTTGTGGCCATTGCTTCCATGAATAATCCGCCATTGGCCACTGTTTTGGTTTCAATCTTGACATCTTTACCGAACTCTTCTTCGAAAAAGCCTTTTTCAAGTGCAATGATCGTTGCACTGTGGGTTAGGTTAGGAAAATAACCAATTTTCACGGATTTCCCCCCGGACCCTTCCCCTTCTTCATCATTACTGCTGGATTGAGTGCATCCGCTTACTATTCCGATTAACAAAACAGACAGAATAAGGGCAAAGAATGATTTTTTCAGCATATTTTTCTCTCCTTTATAACTATTATTTTATTAAACTACCGTTACTTCACTCCCCATTTCAGTTGAACATTACGTTCAAGACGGGAGAAGACAACATTATCCACGATTGTTCCGATGATTGCGATGATGATCATCACGGAGATGACCAAATCCATTTGACCAAGTGATCTTCCCATTTCCAGCAATTGGCCAAGACCGCCTCCCCCGCCAAGTAATTCACCTGCCATCAATGCACGCCAGGAAAAGGCCCATGCAATTCGGAGACCGGATATTATTTGCGGGACGGATGCTGGTAAAATCACGGTACGAAGAAAATGAAATCCGGTCGATCCATATGTTTTGGCAACCCGCTGATACAACTGGGGTACATTCCGGAAGCCACTGGTTGCATTAACCGTCATCGTCCAAGTTGCGCCGATGGTGACGATGAAGAGGATCGAAAAATCATTCAATCCAAACCAAATGATCGCCAAAGGGAACCACACGATACTCGGAATGGACTGTAATGCCGTCACGACGAATCCTAAAGTGTCTTCGACCAATTTAAAGCGCCAAATGAAATATCCTAATATCAGACCTACTATAATGGCAATCATAAAGCCGATCAGGATACGGCCAAGGCTTTTTCCGATGGCTTCGGTTATTTGTCCGCTCATCAGTCCCTTAAACAGAGTTTCCAAAACCTGAGTCAGGCTCGGAAACATGAAATCCGGAAGACTGGAAAGTCTAGATGTGACTTCCCATATCCCCGCTATCATCGCGATGAATATGATTCGTCTTAAAGCTGTAATCATTCCCCATTTCCTCCTTCAGCACTTTTTCAATTTCCTCCTGCAAAATCGATAGAACCCTTTGTTCTGTATGCAAAGTTACACTATCCGGCATAACTCCATCTTTCATTGAAGGAACGGAAATCGTCTCTTTGATTTTCCCGGGACGGGTAGCAAAGACGATAATTTTTTCGGAAAGCTGAACAGCCTCGCGAATATTATGGGTAACGAAAAAGATCGTCACTTTAGTTTTTCTCCAGATTTCGAGCAGCTCTTTATGCAAAACCATCCTCGTTTGCTCATCAAGTGCGGAGAATGGTTCATCCATCAACAGGATATCCGGTTCCATCACCAACGCTCTTGCGATGGCTACCCTCTGTTTCATTCCTCCTGAGAGTTGATGAGGATAGGAGTCAACATATCGGCTGAGGTGAACCATCTTTAAAATGTCCAATGCCTTGGCTTTTGCCTCTTCTTTGGGCATTTTCTTTATCTTCAATCCGTATGTAACATTTTCAAGTACTGTCAGCCAAGGAAATAACCCCGCCTCCTGAAACACGACAACCCGTTCCGGACCTGGCTTCACCACTTTTTTCCCAGCTACACGTATTTCACCCACATCTGCCTTATCAAGGCCGGCAATCAGATAAAGGAGCGTGGATTTACCACATCCTGAAGGGCCGACGATCGAAACGAAGCTTCCTTTCTCGACCTCTATGTTTATCTTATCGAGCACCTTTATGCTTTCTTTCTTTTCATTCTTAAAACTTTTTTCAATGCCATCTATTGTTAAATACATAAAGTCACCCCACTTTTATATCGCATCGATTTACTAAACATTATTTCTTAATAATGATTAATCCAATGGTTTTTGTCAACTATAAAAATGCAAAAATTCTAATTTATCGGTATCTTTCTATTCAATTGTCGATGTATTGATAAATATTCCAGACTTACACAAAAATACAAATGAACAAATCCCAATCAGCAAATAAAAAAACCTGAGCCCTTTGTAAGGGTTCAGGCTGATTATATCCATAAATTTTTAACTTCAGTTAACCGCGGTCTCCAGCACCGACCTTAAAAAATCCTGCTTCCATACAATTTATCCTTCATCTTTTGTGTCCTTGCATGCAGAGGCTTTTTCAAAATGACACCTAAGATGAACGTGATTATTAAAAAGAGAATCAGGATAAAAATGTCCTTGCCAGCTACACTCCAGGTTATTCCCCCAACAGATTCACGAAGCAAACCCACAGCATAGGTGAACGGCAAGAAAGGGTTAATATGCTGAAAAAAGGGCGGTGTGACTTGAATGGGGAAGGTACCGCCTGAACTTGATATTTGAAGGACCATCAAGACGACGCTTATCCCTTTTCCAATATTTCCAAGAACGGAAACGAAGGTGTAGACAATGAGTGTAAATACCGTACTTATCAGAACGGAAAACAGGATGTACTCAAATTTATCAGCTACATAAACACCGATAAGGACGATATTCCCAATGGAAACACTAAGAGCCTGCATTACCCCAATGATGAAAAATATAAGATACCGCCCGATATAAATTTGATACGGGCTGTAGACCTTTTGAGAAACACCCACGCTAAGCATGGAAATCAATATTGTACCGCCGACCCAAAGGGAAAGTGCCGTAAAGAAAGGAGACATGGCGGATCCATAGTTCGGAATCGGAAAGAGACTGTGTTTATTGAGCAGAACTGGTTCTGAAAAAAATTCACTTTCTTGTTCAATATCATTCCTTAGGAAATCGATCACTTCTTCCATATTATAAGACTTATCAATTTCCCTCATTTTAGAAGCCAGAGCCTTTATTTTCGTTTCGATTTCCGGAAACTTATTCTGTAACTTATCAATATCCGCTGTACGTGTTTCCAATGTTCGATTGGTCTCATTCAACAGCGTCCTCACCTCAGGAAGAACCTTGGTTCCCTCCTCCATCGTAAGCTGGACATTATTCAATATTGCTTCTGTTTCATTCCAGATTTCATTGAATTTTGGCCCCGTTTCCTTTGAATAGCTCTCCTGGAAGCTTGCCAAGACTTGATCATTGTTCCTGCCAAGTTCGATAAGATTGCCGTATGCTCGGTCATTCAGCGCTTGAAGTTGGTTCGAAGCATTATCCCTTAGTTCATCTACCAGCTGTATTTCTGGCTGAAGAACGTTTTTCTCATTAAATTGATTGACTCTCACCAATAAATTATACATACTGTCCAAAAGGTACAACTCTTTATTTATCCTCGTTACCCCTTGTTCCACTAGCTGATCCGACTCATTGTCAGGTAAATCCTGACCCGTTAACCGGTTTGCCAGCACTAAAATGGATTCATTATCGCTCCTGATGTTCGCAATATCATTTTTCAAAAGGGGACTGATTCCCTCGAATGCCTGCCTTGTTGAATCTACATAACTAGAAACGTCCGATACCAATTTGTCCTTCTGTGATGTTATTCCTTCTATCGAATTCAGGCCATCATTGACCCTCTTAATGATATCTTCAGCCTTTTTGACATGTGTTTGAACGGTTTTGATATTTTGTTCAAGCTCAGGCAGTTCAGCCTCTAATAAATAAACCATATTTTTCATTTTTTGAATTGTCGGCAACTCGTTTTGCAAGGTGATTCCCAGTTCATTAAAGATTGCAAGGATACTCCCACTGGCTGATTTGATAAAGGTTTTGCTCACATTGTCCACAATGCTGTTGGCACCCGCTGCCGTAATTTTAGGAGCAATGGAATTGATTTTTTCATTAACATAGTAATCAATCTCCGCCTTCTTAGGGTCATCGGTCATGATCGTCGCAATATGTTCGGAAAAGTTCTCCGGAATGATGATGGATGCATAATAATCACCCTTTTCCACCTTTTCTATCGCTTCTTTTTCCGATGTGAACCTCCAGCCCAGATCCTTATTCTCCTTTAACCCTTCCATTACTTCCTTGCCTATGTTCACGGCTTCGCCATTTAACTCCGCACCTTTATCATTATTGGCAACACCGACAAGAATTCCTTCCGTATTTGCATACGGGTCCCATGATGCGACAATATTAAACCACGCATAAATGGAAGGAATGAACATGAGAAAGACTATTACGATACAAACAAAGAAATTTTTATAAATGCTTTTTAAATCGTCAATGAAAATTTCCTGAATATTTCTCAAAACATACCCCCGTGCAAATGTATTTTGATACTATTATTCGAAGAAATTTCTTAATCGATACTAAGTAAACATATCCATGGATTCATCAAACCAAATAAAAAAGAAGCAAGTAATGAGCGGCTTGCTTCCTGATATTACACTTATATGAATGCCTGTTTTATAAGAAAAGTTGTTTATCGTAACCGTTAAATTAAATATACCAATTGTAATACTGGTTCCCTTATCAAAGACGGTTACCTCATTTTCCTTTACAGAATAAACGGCAAGATACAAGAACATACTATCACAAATGAACTGTCGGGAGTTTTGTAAGGGAGTAATCACCATGTCGGAATCTGTTGAAATCATCTTTCGAACCTTTACCTCTTTTATTTTATTATGGATATTTGTCCAACTCCTCGGTAAACAAACAATTGCCCAGAGGACCTATCACCTTTATATCGCTTCCATTACGATGGGGACAATTGCCGGAAATCTAGCATTCAATATTAAAATTAAATTCCTGTATTTTATCATTGCAATCATTATTATGGGTACCATCGTTTTCATGCTCAATCATCTAGCGGTTCGAAATCCACGTTTCGGGAAATGGATTGCTGGAGAACCTGCCACTTTAATTCAAAAAGGAAGGATTCTCGAAGAGTCAATGGAACGGATGGGGTATTCACTGGATTCTCTTAAACAGGCTTTGCGGGGAAAAGATATTTTCAACATAGATGAAGTTGATTGTGCCATTTTAGAGATAAATGGCTCACTCTCTGTATTAAAAAAAGAACAATACCAAAATGCTACCAAGCAGGATTTACCAATACTGCCCCCAGCAGGTTCTGTACCGATTGAACTGGTCTATGAGGGGAAGATCTTATATGATAACTTATCCAAAGAAACCTACAATGACGAATGGCTGATGGCTGAGCTCAAAAAAAGAAACCTTGCTGTTTTTGATATCTCGTATGCTGTCGTAGGGACAAAAGGAAATTTGTATATTGATTTGATTAAGGATCAATCAAGGGTATGATCTTTAGCATTTCAAAATCAGCATTAAAAAATAAATTCGGGTATGGATAGAAAAAGTGGTTTTTCCAGAAGGAAAAACCACTTTTTCACCGTACTATGGATTTAACCCTTTTCAATCACGTTTATCAATTCTCTTAAATAATCCGGCAGATCAGGTGGACGTCTGCTTGACACAAGGTTTCCATCTACGACGACGGGCTCATCTATCCAAGTTGCCCCTGCGTTTTCCATATCATCTTTAATGCCAGGTGTACTCGTTACATTCTTCCCCTGTAAAATTTTCGCGGATATCAACACCCAACCAGCGTGACAAATTTGCCCAATGGGTTTTTTATTTTCTTCCATGCTTTGGATAAGCGTTATCACTTCAGGAAACCGGCGAATTTTGTCGGGTGCCCAACCGCCTGGTACAAGAATGGCATCATATTCTTCAGCTTTGATACTGCCATACTCATAATCAGATATGGCTGGTACACCATATTTTCCAATGTATGTTTCATTCGCCTTTTCTCCGGCGAGATGAACAATCGCCCCTTCTTCTTTTAAACGTAAAATCGGATACCAGAGTTCTAAATCTTCAAAATCATGGTGCACAAGACTGATTATTTTCTTTCCTGCTAATCTCATGAAAATCTCTCCTTCTTTCGTACTTTCCGCTTTACCATTCTTCCCTATTACTTCCCTTTTTCTACTGCCTGTACACATTACATGCATTAACACATGCATCAATAACCGGTCTAAAAATCAACCTTTACCAAGTATAACCCAGCTGCCTCCGCCATACGGCCCGTTTGGATTCTTTCTTTTGACTCAATAATACTTGGTATATTTTCAGCATCTATTTCACCCAACCCAACTTCTATCAACGTCCCGACAATCTTTCTAACCATATTATAAAGAAATCCATCGCCTCGTACTGTAATTTCGATGAAACCGGCATCTTCTTCTATATCAATGGAATATATTTCACGTACCATGGATTTTTTCTTGGATTTTGCATTTGAAAAAGCAGTGAAATCATGTTCACCTACAAAATATTGACATCCTTTTTTCATTCTAGTGATATCCAGCTTTTCCTCTACATGCATACTGTACTTTCGCATGAAAGGATTTGTATATGGCTCGTTCCAGATTTTATACAAATAGGTTTTATCCTTAGCATTATAACGGGCATGAAAACGTTCAGGGACTAGCGTAACCTCGACAATGCTGATATCTCTTGGTAAATATCTATTCAAATAATTCATGATTTCAACTTCAGTCAGATTTTCACCGATCTTAAAATTGGCGATTTGAGCAAGGGCATGAACACCGGCATCCGTTCTGCTGCATCCGATGATCTCGATTTTTTCCCCTGCCATTTCCGTTAATACATTTTCTATTTTCCCTTGAATCGTATCATCACTATTACCAAGCCGCTGCCAGCCTTTATAGCGCCCGCCATCATATTGAATGGTCAATTTATAATTGTTCATTGCTTCCTCCTTATTTCATCTAAACAGAAAATTCTCAGTAAAATACAAGCCCCCATACAACTCCTGCTGTATGAGGGGACAGATGGTCTTCCTAGAAAAACATTTATATTGTTAAAGTTTTGTACCATATTTCGTTCGGGAGCACCCCATCGCTTACAAAGACCAAATTATGTAAAGACGATAGCATCTTATCTACATGCGATAGTAAATCCTAGCTGAAATGCACTTCTGCATAGTGTACCAAAGTGGCTAGCGTCATGCAACGAACGATTCACCTTCACATGCAGTTTCTATGCACTGCGTAAAAACACACAGGAATGATAAATGGAAATTAAAAATAAAAAAGACCCAAACCCTTGTTATATCAAGGATTTGAGCCTTTGATAGTTGATGACCTGTGAGGGCCCTAAATATTAAGGACAGAACTCTATCTTAATTATAAAAAAATGTAATACTTGAAAGTTAATATTCTAGAAAAATATTACTAATATGATAAGAAATGTATGATCTAATACGATATAATAAGGATATTAGCAAGATGATAAATCAAGAAGGAGCTCAGATAGACATAGTGTCACTGGGGTCATCTGTTTTCCCATTTACTCTAGGAGGTACATTTTGAAAGAATCTATATCGAAAAAAGGATGGTTAAGTTTGGGGGCCATCGGGTTATTTTTCCTGGGGAAAATGAAATGGTTGTTTGCGCTATTGAAAATAGCAAAAGTAGGTTCCCTGATTTCTATTTTCGTTTCATTAGGTGCGTATGCCTTGGTTTACGGTTGGAAATTTGCCGTAGCCCTAGTCTATCTAATTTACATCCATGAAATGGGGCATTTACTTGCTGCAAAGAGAAAAGGCATCAAAACATCCAATGCCATTTTCATCCCTTTTGTCGGAGCATTAATTGCCCTTAAAGAAGAACCCAAGAATGCTAACCAAGAAGCTTATCTTGCCTTCGGTGGTCCTTTATTAGGTACATTAGCATTTCTACCAGCCATCCCCCTATTTATGATGACGGAAAATCCATTTTGGCTTTTAGTTATTACACTGGGAGCCATGATTAACCTATTTAATCTAATGCCTGTGCATCCTCTTGATGGAGGACGTATAGTGGGAGTCATCTCCACAAAGCTTTGGGTAGTAGGGATTATCGGGATGGTTGTATATTTGTTTCTCCATCCAAATCCATTCTTAATTCTTTTCTTATTATTGGGTATTTCTAAGTGGTGGAAAGAAATTCGTAGCGAGACAACCAGAAATCAAAGAGACATCATCATTGAATTGAATCAATTTGGATTAAGGCAACTAGAACAATATCCAGCTGCAACAGATGAAGAAAAAATTCGCCTGGTTAATATTTGGAATATGGAATCAAGCCAACAATATGAAAAGTTTAACAACATGAAGAGTTGGCATATCCCGCTATTTGATGATAATAAGCTAAAAGAAAAACAGCTGACCGAGGTAAAATTAAGTATTTATAGATCCTTAATGGATGCTGCTAATTCGAATGAATACCAGAACGGACCGACCGATTTTGAAAATATAGGCACGTATGAACGAATAGCAGCAAAGTTCTTTAAAGAAGTGCAAGAACAAACTGAAATTAGGGATAAAGAGAAATCCTATTACTCATCGAGTCTCAAAACAAAAGTCATCTGGTTCTCATTATACATTGGGCTTGCCATTTTCTTAATGATAACTAGCTTATATGCAGGTGATTTAATGGAACAATATAAAACTTTATTACCGTAATACATTATGAAAGGGGGACCTCACTTTATGAGTTCCCCCCTTTGACTGTCCATTTATTTAGGCTTGTGAAACATTAATGTTAATTATGTATAAATAAAAGAGACTACTTCTTGTACTCTCTTTTATTACACCCTATAGAACTAAAGCCCCTGTTAATCGAAGAAAGATCATCAGGATTATCAAAAATTAAACACCAAATATCTCAGTTCCTAAAATCAAATATACAAAAGGAAATATTAATAAAACCAAAATTACAATGATAGCACTAAGCATCCAAATCTATCCCCATACCATTGACGGTTTCTATTAATACCATCATATATAGCAAGAAACTGTTCTCGATTAAATTGCTTCAAGTTTGGTTGGATAAAAACATCGTAATTATGTTACTGCCATGAACAAATCGTTGGATGAGCAGGTCATAATACTTATCTACGCAATCGTTCTTTGGAGACGCTTTACCAATAATCTCTTTCCTCTTTATCTAGTATATGTTGTTCATTAAAACCTTTCTTCAGAAGTATGTTCAGTCCAGTGAATTTCTTATGTCAAGTAATCGATATCTCTTAAAAATCGAGCACGAACTTTGAACTTGATTTTCTATTTGTTTATTCATCAATCTTTCTAAGACAACTCCTCTTTCTCTGGGTCTTGTCTTATTGGATATCAGTTTAATTTCTCACTCAAAATTCAGCCAGAGAGATTCTCCAAGGAGGCTTCTTTTTCTTGTTTTAGTTTAAAGTCGGGTCTCCATTTTCTTAGAGTACATTAATTTATTAACATTTTGTCCAATTCACGAACTTTATCATATGACTCCAATAGTTGTTCAGGTATTAATGTTCTCCCATAATCCCAAGCATTAGTTTCTATTTCAGATTTCAGCTTTTCTTTTTCTTCTTCGTGACCATACATTAAAATCCTTAAATCATGTTTGTTTTTCTTAAAATCTAAATAATAACCAATCATACGATAAAGAATAATTTTAACAAAGTCTTCCTCAGTCTCTTTAATTCTAATTTTCCCTTTATAACCGTTAACTTGAAGGTAATTGAATTTTATAGTATTGGTCGATACGTTATAACTCATAGGTGCACTTAGATTATTGTCAAATTCATAAATAATATCCAAATTGTGCTCATTTAATGTGTTATTAATTATCTTTTCGATATCGCTTATATAAAGCATTTAACAATCACTTCCCTTTTAAAGACTTACCAAATTATAGTAGCAGATTAAATTCTTCATCCTTTATCAATATAATAAACTGTTGAGGTATTAAAATCACACATTTAAAAATTCCCGTGCATGGTATTTGGTAGTGAGTAATCCAACACATTATAGTAAAGTGGGTTTTACCGAAGAATATAATTATGTACCTTTTAAAGAAAAGCCAAAAATACGGTCTTGTTTTTAACCTCCATCGTTAGCTGAATATGCAAAAGGCTTTACCTACAGTTCCTTGAAATATTAATTATTACAAATAATTGACCTGTAGTACGTTCAAATCCTTCTCTATCCGCCACCAATTAAGTAATTAATACATAATGAACTATATCTGTGTAAACAAAAAAAAGACCCAAATCCTTGTTATATCAAGGATTTAAGCCTTTGTTAGTTGATGACCTGTGAGGGATTCGAACCCACGACCCCTTCCCTGTCAAGGAAGTGCTCTCCCACTGAGCTAACAAGTCGTATGTAAATCAAGCTCTTTAGAGCTTGGTTTAAAACTTACTTAGTTGCTGACTTCTTTTCTGAACAAGATTTATTATATAGTGGTATTCAAAATAAAACAAGTAGTTTTGCTAAAAAAGTTTTTTTCCGTAAAGTGCGGTCTTAGAAGTTAATCCCTGAAAGTTCGTTCTTACCCCAAAAATTTCTCGAAATAGAATCAAAGGCTCCTAATCATACATTTACTCAACTTTAATTAACAAATATGATGTCCATTTACTCAATCTAAGACTAAAGCAGAAAGATCTTTACATTGGAGAAGGGAATCTAGCAGCCTGAAAGTTTGTTAAAGATGCTTCTGCTAAAATTTCTCCGTTTGCATCTGCGCTAAATAATACTTGTACCCGATCTCCTGCTTGTAACTGAAGGATTGTAGTAACCGATAGTCCAATAGGTCTTGATTTTTCCAAGAAGTCATTAACAATATCTAAATTATCTCCATTTACGTTAATGGAAATGGATGCGACATATCCTTCTTTTGAAGAATTCTTTTTTTTGTCTTTTGAAGAATGATGTTTTCTGCAATAATCACAGTTGCAACTATTTTTACTGCAATAATCACATTTGCAATTATCTTTTTTGTTTTTTGAGGAATCATCGCTTTTCCTTTTTGACGGACAAAACGAGACTTTTGCTGTTATCTCATAAATTCCATCCTTAGTTGGAATAAATGTTGATATGTGCGGATTATATTCATCTGCTAAATCAAACTGTTCAGTTTGGAATAAAACTTTTACAGAGGGAGTTAACGCTGCTTCGTAAAGTTGTGGTGTGTTCTTATTAGCCCTGAACGCAGATGCTCTTACTAGATTATCTTTCTTATTGTCACAGTGACAGTCATTATGTTTCTTATGGCACAAATGACAGTCATCGGGTTTCTTTTGCTCACAAATACAGTCACTGTGTTTTTTATGACAACAATGACAATCATCTGGTTTCTTTTGATGACAAATACAGTCATTATGTTTCTTATGGCACAAATGACAGTCATCATCTTTCTTTTGCTCACAAATACAGTCATTGTGTTTCTTATGACAGCAGTGACAATCATCCGGTTTCTTTTGATGACAAATACAGTCATTGTGTTTCTTATGACAGCAATGACAATCATCCAGTTTCTTTTGGTGGCAAATACAGACATTGTGTTTCTTTTGGCAGCTATGACAATCATCCGGTTTCTTTTGGTGGCAAATACAGACATTGTGTTTCTTTTGGCAGCTATGACAATCATCCGGTTTCTTTTGATGACAAATACAGTCATTGTGTTTCTTATGGCAGCTATGACAATCATCCGGTTTCTTTTGATGACAAATACAGTCATTGTGTTTCTTATGGCAGCTATGACAATCATCCGGTTTCTTTTGCACACATTTCTTATTAAGATATGTGGTGTCTATAAAGGAATTACAATGTGAAATGGAATAATGATTTTTAATTATAATCACCTTTTCTTTTTTTATTTTCGGGTTATTTTATTCATTAAAAGAAAAGATGTTTGTACATATGTTACAAATTTGAAAATAAATCTAACTCAAACAGCAAAAATCTACTGGATTATATATCTTATTAAGAAGGTGGTCGTTAACAATATGGAAGGGATTTTTGTGGATATAATCGGGGAAACAGATTCTTTATTCTCAATCTGAAAGATGAGGTGAGGTATAATCGCACTTCAGTTTTGGTTGATGTTTTTTGTTTTTTTGTTAAAAAGTCTACATATTATATTAAAAAAGTTATAATTTCATCTTATTCCATTTACCCTCACAACAAAACAGAACCAAGGTTCCCTTTTCACTTGCATACAAAACGTATGTTCGCATATAATGATAGCAAGCAAGTCAGCAAAGGAGTGACTGGGAATGAAATATATACTTCGTAAACATATGGAAGAAAATGCTCCATTAGAAATAATTTATCTCTCCGAACAAGGTAAGATTACGCAACGGAAAATCCAGGTGCTTGAAATTTATCCAGGCCATATTCACGCATTCTGTTTTCTAAGGCAGACAAAACGGACATTTAAAGTAGCCAATATCCTTTCTGCCCGCCTCATTAAGGCCAGGTTTTACAGATCTGGCTGAAAATTGCTCTTCAAGGTTCAACCTATTAACTCTTCTTCTTCCTGGATGTCCTTTTCCTGTTCAGTTAACGATTCTTCTTCATCTCTCAGACGATGAGCTAACCTTGAGGCGGCACTCGCGGCAATGCTTGCAACGATATCATCCAGGAAGGTATGCACGATTCCTTCTTGCTTCTTATCAAGTTCGTGTATGACGCCTATTTTATTTTTATCCAAATGGCCAAAGGTCGTTACAGCAATGCTTCCGTAACCGAGTACAGCACCAAAGGCAATCGTTTCATCCACTCCGAATAGCCCTTCATCTGATTCAACAATCGATTGCAGGGGTTCTGATAGTTTTTTTTGCTCTGCCAGTTTATCCAGCTCCACACCGACTAAAATGGCATGTTGAATTTCCCTTTTCAACAGGACACGCTCAACGCTGTGGATGCATTCCTCCAGCTTAAGATCAGCTTTGTACGGGAACTGCAATTCATAAACGATTTTTGCAATTGCCTCCACACTGACACCACGCTCCAATAATGTTCGTTTAGCCGCCTTTGTCACTTCCCTGCTGTGCACGTGTACATCTGCCATTTTATTCGCCACCTTTTTTTGTATTATTTTTCTATATCCTTGTATTATAGCACCTTATAATTTAAATTTTTAGAAAATATAACGAAAATTTTATATTCCAAATTCTTGTCGCGGGAAAAAGTTGCAAGGCTATGCTAAAATAATCAAGTAAGTTGTTTTTCATTATTAATTATCATTGAGGTGCGGGAGAATGAGTTTACGCAAAGGCACAATTAAAGAGTACATGTTTAAAAGCGAAGCTTTAGCAGAAGAATTGGAATTGCTTGTCTACTTGCCTGCTAATTATTCGCCATTGTATAAATATTCGCTTGTGATTGCTCAGGATGGCCGTGATTATTTTCAAATGGGCCGAATCGGTCGGGTAGCAGATGAACTGTTAGGGAATGATGAGATCGAGAATATCATCATTGTCGGAATTCCTTATAAAGACCGCTTTGACCGCTGGCGCAAATATCATCCGGACGGGGAACAGCACATTGCATACATACGTTTTCTTGCCCATGAACTAGTCCCGTTTTTAGATGATGAATTCCCAACCTATCAAATGGGACATGGTCGAACTTTGATCGGTGACTCTCTAGGCGGTACAGTTTCTTTATTGGCCGCTTTGCAGTATCCGCATACATTCGGGAAATGCATCATGCAGTCCCCTCTTGCCAATGAAGCAGTAATGGATGCTGTACGTAATTTTGAGGATCCGCATCTCCTCGAACTTTACCATGTGATCGGGACGGGTGAAACAGATGTACCGACGACGGATGGCAATAAGGCAAACTTCATAGAACCAAATAGGGAATTGCATAAATTAATAAACCAAAAAGGATTTCCTTGCTTCTATGAAGAATTTGAAGGTAATCATACCTGGAAATACTGGCAGGCAGATTTGAAACGAGCACTATTGGAAATGTTCTAATTACTCGAAATCATCTGTTTGGGATGGTTTCAAGAAAAAACATGTCCAACTATAATACAACAATAAAAAATATCAGGAGGTTTTATTTATGAAATATGGTGTTGCAATTTTCCCTTCAAAAAAACTTCAAGATTTAGCTAACTCCTATCGCAAACGGTATGATACGAAATATGCTTTCATACCACCGCATCTAACGCTTAAACCAACGTTCGAAGCGACGGATATGGAAATTTCAACAATCGCGGAACAATTAAAAGTCATTGCTCAAAAGTGCAGGCCTTTTACGATGAGCGTAACCAAAACGAAGTCTTTCCAACCCGTAAGCAATACTATTTATTTCAAAGTAGAATTATCCGAAGGGCTTCAAGAACTGCATGATGCACTTAACAATGAGGATTTCATAAAAAGTGAAAGTGAACATGCATTTGTCCCGCATATTACGATCGCTCAAGATTTATCCGATAATGAGCATTCTGATGTTTTAGGCCAATTAAGCATGCTTGACATCAGCCATGAAGAAGAGGTGAAACGAGTTCACTTGCTGTATCAACTTGAAGACGGGGCATGGACCGTTTATGAAACATTTAGATTGGGAGCTGAATGATTTCGTGTTTGTAAAAATCGCAGAGAACAGCCAAGAGCTTGAAAACGCATATATGATTCGAAGAAAAGTGTTCGTCCAAGAACAAAACGTCCCTCTTGAAGAAGAGATCGATGAATATGAAAAAGAGTCCACACATTTCGTTTTATATGATGAGCAGCATCAGCCAATCGGTGCCGGCCGCTTCAGGGTCATTGACAACATCGGTAAAGTACAGCGCATTTGTGTACTATCATCGGGCCGTAAGAATGGTGCCGGAGCCATGATCATGAATGCTATTGAGGAATACGCAATCCAGCAGGAAGTGCCACAATTGAAGCTTGATTCCCAAGTGCATGCCATCCCTTTTTATTCAAAATTAGGGTATGAGATCGTTTCCGACGAATTCATGGATGCTGGCATTCCTCATAAAACGATGAAGAAAACCATTTTATGATATAAAAAAGCTGTCCTTCAGTCTTCTGATTGGACAGCTTTTTTTGTTCGTTCATGAACTTAAATTATCGTTTTATGAAAAAAACCATTTCCGTTCAATGGCAATCTCATCAAAAATACATAGTCTATATATAGAAAGCAAGAAGGAGGGAAAATTTTATGGGTAACAATGATTTTAACCTGGATGAGTCTCAAAAAAGACTGATGGAACTGCTGGTTTCGAGGACTTTAAGAAAGCATGGTTTCAAAAAGGAAAAGGTCGATCTAACTGAAAAAGAGAGAAACAACCTTAAAGAAACCGTTCGTTATTTACAAGAGCAATCACTAAAAATCATAAACCAAGAAAAGAACATCACGGAACATGATGTTAATCCAGTTACCAATTCCATTCACAACAAATTCACGGATTCCAAAGATAAATGACGCACCATATCACCTAATCACCTTACTTGCTGGCGAGAAATAAGTAAACCGAGACATAGCAGCACTTACATTTCATTCCTAAAGCTCCAGCTTCTTTATTATTCATCCCCCACACACTAATACTTTCTCTAAGTATTTTAAAAAATAGACGAATGAACTGATTTATTCGTCCAACCCGATTAACCATCAAAGCATATTTTAATAGGGAATAAAACCTAAGGAGGAAAAAACAACATGAACCAAAATGTATATCGTAGCAATTGTAACACACATGATGACTCTGAAAGGTCATGGTCGGCTCTAGATTCCGCTTCCAGACATCCCCTTTCAGGATTCTGTAACGACGATGACACAAAGATTGACCAAGATGCAAGACAGGATAATAATCAAGTTCAGCTTTCTGAAGAACTTATTTACATTAAAGATTCTTGTAATGTAAATATCACTTCAACGGATGTTAAAGCGGCCCTCTCACTGCAAGCTGCTCTACAAGCTGCAATTGCGGTCATCGTAAGCATTTCCGTTGCAGATGGTGATAATGCTGACAAGATCACTCAACAATTAATCCAATCTTCTAATGTTAAACAAATCACGCGCCAAAAAACAATTGTTGAAAACAGCCGTGATATCGACATTACAACAACTGATGCACAAATCGCTCTTAACATCCAACTTTTATTGCAACTATTGTTAGCCCTAATCGTGGAAATAGACATTCTTTAAGAAATCAACACAAAAAGGACACTTCACGTGTCCTCTTTTGTCTTTCTGGAGGAACTAGACAATTTCGTTGATGAACCTGCCTTTTCCTGTCATTCCAGGCGTTAAACCTTTCCTGACGCTCCTGCCCATTTCATATTGATATGTGCCTGCTCCATATGCACTTACCCGATCATTATCTTGAATTTGATTTAATCCTTCAACGCTTTCCCTTTCCCTTTCCAACACCTGATCAAAACGGATGGGTTGAATGGGTGCCGCTCCTTTAACAATTCTTACTTTCCCTGCAGCTTCGACCGTCCGGTTGGCATATTGAATATAATCAAATTGTGTGACAGGTGCTATATATCCCATAGTAACCCCTCCTTATATTGAAATAGTTATGTTGTCATTTAATTACCCTGCCTAAACAATATTTAAACATGATTTCCACATTCTTTTTTCCTAATCTTCTGGTATGATGAGTATTGCCGATATTTTTAATAGATTAGAGGTATCCATTTATATGAATCAAGCAAAATCTGGCAATGAAATCGTACATTTACATACCGTTTCAGCTGGTGAGCTGCAGACACTTTTTGAAAAGGGAAAACGTGATCAGCTTTCTTGTATCATTTGTCATAAACCAGTGAAATTATTTATTGGAATCCATGAGACACCTTATTTTTATCATAGCGACCCATCGCAGGGACCCTGTGAAATGCCAATTTCAGAATCAATAAATAAAGATAAGCCCTTAGAATATATGGAACAGAATGGTTTTAGGATTCCTACATCACGAACCATTACTGAAACGAAAACCATTACTGAACCTTTCCTTAAAAGCCGTCCCATAACCGGCAATCCGAAATATTCAGATAAAACATATGACCTGGCACAATCAGAGGAACCATACTTTCAAGAATTATCCTCTTCAGGGGTTGTTCTCGATGCAGAGCAACTCAAGGCGGTAATGTCGATCGATGGACCCATCCTTGTCCTTTCAGGAGCAGGCAGCGGGAAAACCCGCGTATTGACAGTACGTACTGCCTATATGCTCACAGTGAAAAAGATTGATCCAAAAAGTATCATGCTTGTAACATTTACGGCGAAATCCGCAAAGGAAATGCAACAGCGTCTGCTCGGCTATCCCAATATGACTCCTTCCCTTGTTTCTCAAATCGTTAGCGGGACATTTCATAGCATCTTTTATAAAATCCTGATTTTCCATGAACCAGCCAAATGGCAGCGGGATTTCCTATTGAAGTGGGAGTGGGAAAAAGAAAAGGTATTGAAACAGGCTGGCAGGGTATTGGAACTTGATGATAAGGAATTTGCATATGATCAGGCCCTTCAACAAATTGGACTATGGAAAAACTCATTGGCTTTTCCAGAAGATATACAGCCTAAGGACGATTGGGAGAAATCCTGTTTACATTTATATAAGAAATATGAAGAATATAAACAGCAAACAGGGAAGTATGATTTCGATGATATGCTTGTAGGCTGTTATGTATTTTTAAAAAATAATCCGGAATTTTTAAAGAAATATCAGCAAAGGTTTAACTATTTTTTGGTCGATGAGTTTCAGGATATTAATAAAGTTCAATATGAATTGATAAAACTCCTATCTGCTGAATCAAAAAATGTATGTGCGGTTGGAGATGATGACCAATCCATCTATTCATTCCGTGGAAGCGATCCGAAGTATATTTTGAATTTCAATCATGACTTCCCCCGATCCCAAGTGGTGAAGCTGACGGAGAATTACCGCTCTTCCCATGAAATTGTCGCTACAGCGAACCGCTTGATCAAGCGAAACCAGAACCGGATGGAGAAAAAGATGAGGGCACAGCATGATTCAGGAAATCCACCTGTTTTATTTTATCCTTATGATGAAGAATTGGAAGCGACGATGATCGTATCCGATATCCAGGAAAAAATATCCAAGGGAGCAAACCCTGGGGACTTTGCAGTATTGTATAGGACACACACGATGTCAAGGGCCATTTTTGAACGGCTAGCCGCTTCCAATCTGCCATTCGTCATTGAAAAGGATGCGGATTCGTTTTATCAGCGCAAGGTCATTCGCGGCATGCTTGCCTTTATGCGCTTGAGTTTGTTCCCGCATGACAGCAAGGCAGCATCTGATGTCCTTTCCTCCCTATTCTTAAAGCAAAGTATATTACAAGAGTTAAAAGCAATGACAATATTGCAGGATTGTGATTTCATCGATGCATTTGCTTTTGTTAAGACTGGACATGCTTTTCAAGAACGAAAATTAAAAACGATTCCGGGACAGATTCGGTCTTTAAAAATTATGTCGCCACTCGTAGCGTTAGAGATCATCGAGAAAGATTTAGGATACCAGGAATATGTAAAAAAACGCGGTAATGATGCGAACCTGGAAAAAGGGTCCGATGACATCCGTGACTTAAAGGTGGCGGCAAATCGTTTTCCAACCGTTGCCGCTTTCATTGAACATGTCGATCATATGACCGCGATGGTCCAAGAGATTAAACAGCTATCGAAACACTTTAAGGATGCCATACAGCTTACCACCATACATCGTTCCAAAGGGCTTGAATATCAAACCGTATATGTCCTTGCTGCTGTCGATGGCAGCATTCCTCATGATTTCGCACTTGAATCTTACCGAAAAGGGGAACTATCCCCTCTTGAAGAGGAAAGACGATTGCTCTATGTAGCGGCAACCAGGGCTAAAAAGGATCTTTACCTTTCCATCCTGCAAACTAGACGCGGGCGGACTGCCCATCCATCACGTTTCCTGAAGCTTTGACCAAAAGCCGACGCTATATATCTTGCAAATGGACTTTTTTAAAATTAAAAAACTACAGGCAAACTCGCTTTTTTTCAAGTTTGTCTGCAGTCTGAAGGCCTGCATGATAGCAGGCCCTTTTTCATTTTTTATTAATCATATTGGATATCGTCCCGAAATCAAGTTTATTCCCTTCAGCTACGATGGAATGTACGATTTTATCTTCCGTTTCCTTATTGACCGGCTTATTCGCTATTTTTGAAACGCGCTTAATGACGTTTCTAACCGTTGTTTCATCTTTGAAGTTGGCTCCTTGAAGCGAGTTTGCCAATTCTAATACATCTTTCATATTTACACCGGTTTTACCTTCTATGTTTTTAAAAAAGTTATTATCCATACTTAAGCCCCTCCCTTTTCTGTACCTATCCTATGGCATAATCAGAAAAAAGTGCTAGGCCCATACAAAAAAATAAAAGGAATAGGCTTCTTCTGCCTATTCCTTTTACACCTTAGCAGAAAGAAGCCCCTACAATGATCAATAGGATAAATAATACAACGATTATCGCGAAAGTGGAACCGCCGCCACCGTATCCTCCGCCATAACCGCCGCCGTATCCATAACCGCTGCCGCCACAACAACCGTAGCCACCAAAACCAAACATACATATCACCTCGCTCTCGCTAAAGCTTACTGATAACATATGTAGGTCTGGACAAATATGTATAGGCCATGTCCTAGGCCAGGCTGCCTATTTCCGCTTTTTTCATCCTTTTGGTCTGAAAACCAAAGCTCCGATGAATCCAAAGACGATTGCTGCAGAGATACCGGAACTTGTAATTTCAAACATGCCTGTCAGTACGCCGACTAGACCATGTTTTTCCGATTCCATCATCGCCCCGTTCACCAGCGAGTTCCCGAACGAAACGATCGGTATGGTTGCTCCGGCACCGGCAAAGTTAACAAGCGGCTCATATAAATCAAATCCGCCGAGAACAGCCCCTATTACAACGAACAAGCTTAACGTATGTGCCGGTGTCAGCTTAGCAACATCGAAAAGAAGCTGGCCGACTACACAGATCAAGCCACCGATGACAAAGGCCCAAAAAAACATTGCTAACATCGAAATCTCTCCTTTTTCATGAATTCATCCCATATTCAATGGCTACAGCATGGGCAATGCACGGAATCGTATCTTTTTGCTGGACGGAAAGCGGTGACAATAATGCTCCTGTTGCGACCAGCAGGATTTTTTTATATTTGCCGGAAATCATTTCATTCAGTATATGACCGTATAATACCACTGCCGAACATCCCGCACCGCTCCCGCCAGCCAAAACAGGCTGGTCCTTTTTGAAAATCATCAATCCGCAATCCTTGAATTTTTCCTGATTGATATCACAGCCCTTTTGCTTTAATAAGTCAAGAGCTGTCTCCCTCCCTATTTGACCTAAATCACCGGTAATGATGAAATCGTAATCATCCGGGGTCAAACCAGTATCTTTGAAATGGGCAAGTATCGTATCGGCGGCCGCCGGGGCCATCGCTCCCCCCATATTGAAAGGATCTTTCAATCCCATGTCAATGACCTTACCAATAGTGGCCGAGACAATATGCGGAAATTCCCCTTGCTTGCTTCCATTAGGAGCAACCAGCGCCACCCCTGCTCCTGTTATCGTCCATTGAGCTGTAGGTGGCTTTTGCCCGCCATATTCAGTTGGATAGCGAAATTGTTTTTCAACAGCTGCATTGTGGCTCGATGCACCTGTCAACACATAGTTAGCCCCGCCATAATTAGTGATGAAGGCAGCTAGTGCCAGCCCTTCCATCGATGTGGAACAAGCCCCAAACAAGCCGAAATATGGAATTCCGTTGGTTCTGGCCGCAAAGCTTGTCGGTGTAACCTGATTGATTAAATCACCCGCCAAGAAAAACTGTACCTGCTCCTTGTCAATCTTGCCTTTTTCCAATGCAAGCTCTACCGCTTTCTCCATCAAATGCCGATGAGCCTTCTCATAGGAATCCTGCTCCATCCACAAATCGTCGTATAAAATATCGAAATCACCAGCAATTTCTCCATTAGCTTCAAATGGCCCGCCTGTTACCCCTGTTTCCAAGATGACCGGCTTATTGGTGAACATCCATGTTTGTTTTCCCTTTAACACCGCTTAGCCCCCAATCATTAGGTAAATCGTTTTTATCAACGCCACGACAAAGGCTGAGAATACTCCGAATAAAATAACCGATCCGGCCAATTTAAACATATTGGATCCAACTCCAAGTACAAAACCTTCCGTCCGATGTTCGATTGCTGCCGAAATGACTGCGTTACCGAACCCAGTGACTGGGACGGCACTCCCTGCCCCCCCAAACTGGCCAATGCGGTCGTAAAACCCGAAACCGGTCATCAAAAGTGCCAGAAACACCATGGTGGCCGTTGTCGGACCTCCAGCTGTCTGCTCTGTAAAGTTGAAAAAATAAATATAGAAGTAGGAAATGGCTTGTCCCACTATGCAGAAAATACCACCTACTAAAAAGGCCTTCAAACAATTCTTCACTATCGGTCTTTTAATTTCATGCTTTCCTTGGAGCTGCTGATACGCATCCTGTATTGGGGTCGTTTTATCCTTGCCGCTCATATTGCTGAACCTCTCTTTCTAAATTAATTCTTTTTGAAGTTCTTCAATTTCCTTGAACTTCTTCCTTGCCTTTTTCTCGGGTACATCCTTTTTCTTAAGTAACTCGTTCAACCTTACCGATTCCAAAAAGATTTTATAATCGCTAGATACGATAAAATCATTTTTGGGAAACTTCTCTTCCAGATTTTCAGTCACAGTCTTTTCAATTTTCTTCATATGAAAACGTTGTAGGTGCTTAACTTTATAAGCGACGATAATCTTTTTGTCGTTTTTCACGACGATCACGTCATAGATGGTGTCTTCATTAGCAACTGTTTCCTTGACCTTTGAGATCAGTCCCTTTTCATCCTTCTCATCCATTCCATTAATGATATCCATCGGTTCAGGATTCGTACGTTTAATCATCGCGAAATTCTCCGTTTTTCCATCATTCTGATTGCTGCACGCCGTAAGCACACACAAAACAACTATAAAAATCAGCCAGCTTCCCTTAAAATATCTTCCTTGTCTGAACATAGAATCACATCCTAATTTATCGTTCTATTGTTATTTTCTTGTTTAACGGTTTTTTTATGAATGGTAGGATTAGGAAATAAAAAAACCCTTCCAAAATGGAAAGGTTTTTTCACTCAATAGCCTTTATTTTTATTGTTATTATTACAGCCACAATCTTTCTTGATTTTGATTGGCTGATCTTTTTTTATCGGTTTTGCATATGCCCATGGATTATTCTGTTTCTGATTCAATTCTTGACTCCTCCTTTAAGATCTATATCATACTATATGAATGATTAGACAAGTTGTTTCCAATCAAATGTCCATAATTTTGCTGATTATGACCTCAATTATCGCTCCTACTGCTGCAACGGCAAGGATTAATATCAGTACGTCGCCTATAAACCAATGTTGGATATAAAGGAAAACCAGAAAAAGGCTGACCCAGACACCCACGCACCAAAAACAACTTAGCAATTGACCAATCCACCCCAGCAGACCCTTTTCTTTGGGCATTAAAAATATTTCCACAATTCCTTCTTCATTTTTTTCTTCTATCTCTTTAAAAAAGGGGCTGCGCAGCGGCTCCATGATTTTATCGAAAACGATCAAGCGTGTCAGCCTGAAGGAAGCCAAGCCTAATATGATAAATAAGGTAAATTCACTTTGTGGGGGAAACATTTAATATTGCTCCTTCACTTGGATTCTTCAATTATTTTGGCATCGATAATATCCGGCAGACCCACGAAACGGATATGGTTCCCTCTTTTAATTTTCACTGATTCCCCTCTCATGCCCAACACATGAAACCGAAGCTTTTCTCCGTTAATTACCGCCTCACATAATGGTTTTGGAAAACCTTGATGATTGGATAGGCGGGAAATGATGTCACGGGAAGATTCTTTCTTCTCCACCTTTTTCCTTTTTCTCTTAACTGGCTTTTCATTTTCCTGTTCTATTTGTTCAGGATGTTCCATTTTTTCAACCGGAGCTTGCTCAGGGACATATTCTTCCGTGATTTTCCTTAATCCCGTAATCTCTTTTTCAATTTCCATCATGGCATCATAAACACCAAATTCGCGTTTGACCTGTTCGATTTTTTCTTCTTTATGCTCGGCTTCTTCCTGAAGTTCCGGCTCAGCGCTGTCTTGAGGTTTAGCCTTTTTCGTTCGAAAATCACTTTGCATATTTCCACGCAGATCTGATATTTTTGCTTGATCGACATATATAAGTGGTTTGGATTCTTTATCGCCATTTTTCTCTGACATGAAAACCCTCCTTAATATTTCAGAATATCCACGGACTGCAGCTGTTCCATTTGGTATTGGACAACTTTTTTCCCGAATTTATGCCTTATGAACAAACTGGATTCTTTTTTTTGTTCCAATTTCCCGAATAGTGTACGGTCATTGATGATGAACTTACAAACAGGCTTAGGTGCAAAGGCTGGAAGTCGGGACAATAGCTCCACCAATTCCTCGGCGGTATATGAAGTGCTGATATTTTTTTCATGTAAATTGATATGTCTCTTCAGCGTATTTTGTATGGTTTGTTTTCCAGCACAAGGCACACCAACTTTTTCCACGTCCATGATACCCCTCCTTCTTTTTCTCGAATAGGGTTGAAAGCAGCTTTATGCCGATTCTCGCAAACAATGAATATCCGCTCTATGTATCATTTATATGAAACTCACCCTTCTTTATGCTGGAGATGTGACACTCCTTCAAAAAAGGACATCAAACCAAGCTTGGATATGCTGGGCATTTATGGAGAAAACTAAAACATTTGAAGATGAAAAAAATCGGATAGATTTCAAATGAGGATGCAGCAATTAAAGATTCCTGAGGAGTGGAAAATCAATAAAAAAGGGGACCGATATCGGTCCCCTTCTTTTACTGTCATCCGATTATATGGTAACCAGAATCCACATGGATATTTTCCCCGGTAATCCCGCGGGACATGTCACTTAATAAAAATACTGCCGTATCCCCTACTTCTTCTGGAGTCGTTGTACGACGAAGCGGTGCTTCTTCTTCAATCTTCTTTAAAATGGTATTGAAGTCGCGAACACCTTTTGCGGATAGGGTACGGATAGGTCCCGCTGAAATAGCATTCACTCGAATGTTATCTTTGCCAAGATCACTTGACAGGTAACGGACATTGGCTTCAAGTGAAGCCTTAGCCACTCCCATTACATTATAATTAGGCATGACCCGCTCACCGCCAAGATACGTCATTGTGACGATGCTGCCGCCTTCCGGCATGATTTCTTTCGCCGCTTTAGCCACAGCCGTTAAAGAAAATGAACTGATATTATGGGCAAGCAAGAACCCTTCACGGCTCGTGTTGACGAACTCACCGTCCAGTTCTTCCTTGTTAGCGAATGCGACACTGTGTACCACGCCATGAATGATACCTGTTTCTTCCTTAATCGTCGCAAAACATTTTTCAATGCTTTCATCCTTCGTTACATCACATTGTAAAATGATGGAGGGCTCCCCTTCCAATGTAGAAGATAGTTCCCTAACGCTTTTTTCCGTACGGTCTTTTCCGTAAGTGAAAATCATCTTTGCACCTGCTTTATGTAAGGAACGGGCAACTCCCCAAGCAATACTTCTTTTATTCGCAACACCCATTATGACAAACGTTTTTCCCTCTAATGAAAAAGTCATCGTATGTGACCTCCTATTTTTAATACAAGTTATTAGTACCTGCTACTAATGACAGTATATCAAATTTCCTTTGATAAAAACACCGTTTTCTAAAGTCCTCTGGGAATGACCCTCCAGGAGGGCCTTCTTTGACTTATAGTAAATAGCCCATTAATAATGTTGCTAATCCGAAATAAATAAGAATACTGATAAGGTCATTTATAGTTGTAATGAAAGGACCTGAAGCTACTGCTGGATCGATTTTCATTTTATGCATGAGAAGCGGGACGATTGAACCGGCAAGTGTGGCAACGATCAGAGTTATGAAAATTGAAATACCGACCAATAAACCCAGCATTAAATCTTTTTGCCAAAAATAGACGATGAAAATGATGGAAATTCCGCATGTCAGACCAATAATAAGGCCAGTTCCAGCCTCTCGAAGGACTAGTTTCCACTTGCTTTCCTGTTCTAATTCACCTGTTGCGATTCCTCTGACCGCTACTGCCAATGCTTGTGTACCTGTATTTCCAGCCATGCCGCCAATCAATGGAATAAATACAGCCAGAATCGCTTTTTGGCTTAGTGTCTCTTCGAATCGCCCGATCAAACTCGCAGTCAGCAAGCCTAAGAACAAGAGGATGACCAACCATGGCAGCCGTTTTTTTGCAGCTGAAAATGGACTCTTATCAACATGATCCAGATCAGATATACCGGCGAGTTTTGAATAATCATCCGATGCCTCTTCATCCATGACATCAATGATATCATCAACCGTAATAATCCCTAACAAATGGTTTTGGAAATCGACGACCGGCACGGCAAGGAAGTTATAGTCCCTTATTTTTCGTGCCACCTCTTCCTGGTCTTCAGATACAGGTACGGAAACTACCCTGTCATCCATTAAATCACCAATTAAAGCATCTTCATCTGCTATGATCAAAGTCCTGAGCGATAAAACACCAAGCAGCTTCTTATCCTGATCGGTAACGAACACATAATATATCGTTTCCGCATCCGGAGCTTCCCTTTTTAATATCTGCATGGCTGATCGAGCCGTTTCATTTGCTTCAATGGCAATGAACTCTGTCGTCATGATACTTCCTGCCGTAGATTCCTCATAATTCAGAAGTTCCTGGATTTCGCTTGCCGCTTCATCATCCATGATGGTCAAATAGCTGACGGCCTGCTCATCATTGATTTCATTCAAGACGTCAGCAGCATCATCCGCATACATATGGGAAAGCATATCAGCTGCGTAAGAAGGATTCATTTCAGCCAACAGGCTTTCGTAATCCTCTTCATCTATTTCTATATTCTCAAAAAGGTCCGCCATTTCTTCCGGTGACAAATATGTGTAAATGACGGATCTGTATTCATCTGACAAGCTTGTATAAAATTGAGCCTGATCATAAGGGTGCATTTCAAGGAACTCCGTACGAAACTGATCTAGATTTTCCGTTTTAAGCGCTTCAAGCAAAAACTCGTTATTCACTTGACTACTCTCCCGTTCCTTCTCCCGGTCCTTCATCTCCTCCATAACCATACACCTCCTAAAACATATTTTTTCATTTCCTCGTTTATATTTTATTTTTTAAATAATACTATACTAATACCATAAACATATACAAAACAAACAAAGGATGTGTCAAATGAACATCGATATCATAGGGGACATTCATGGATGTTTCGCTGAATTCAGGCAGCTGACCGAAAAAATGGGCTATACATGGGAGACTGGGGTTCCTGTACATCCCTCTGGAAGGATTCTCGGCTTTGTAGGGGATTTAACCGATCGCGGCCCCAATTCCCTTCAGGTAATCGAGGTTGTCCATGAATTAGTCATTAACCAAAATATAGCAAGGTATGCCCCAGGTAACCACTGCAATAAATTGTATCGTTATTTTTCAGGCAATAAAGTACAAATATCACACGGTTTAGAAACTACTGTAGCTGAATATGAATCACTGAACAGTCGGGAGCAGAAGAAAATCCGGAAAAAATTCATGGATCTATATGAACGTTCCCCACTTTATCAAATCATGGATGAAGGGCGATTGATCATTGCCCATGCAGGAATTCGCAGTGACTATATTGGTCAATATAGCAGTAAAGTAAAAACCTTTGTCCTCTATGGTGATATAAATGGCTCCAAACATCCGGATGGGTCTCCCGTCAGGAAAGACTGGGCCAAATCATACAAAGGGGAATCTTGGATCGTATATGGCCACACACCTGTCCCTGAAGCTAGACAAGTCAATCATACATACAATATTGATACAGGCTGCGTCTTCGGTGGAAAACTGACGGCTGTCCGTTATCCCGAAATGGATCTTCAAGAGGTGCCTTCAACCATGCCATATATAGCGGAAAAATTCAGGACATCTTTTGATTAACCAAAAAAACTCGCCATCTTGGTGAGTTTTTTTGCGTCTATGATTTTTTACAAAAATCTTGAATCATTCGTTTTAATGTGCCCCGTTATAAAAATCAGGAATCCCATCCTTTACTTCCATCGAGCAAACGGGACATATCTTCTGGCAACTCTTCTTGAAACAACATCATCTTCTTTGTGAAAGGATGTAAAAATTTCAGCTCAAAACAATGCAGGGCTTGGCGAGGTATACCTCTCCTGTTCCCTCCATATAAATCATCACCAGCCAACGGGTGACCAATATGAGCCATATGGACCCTGATTTGATGCGTACGCCCTGTTTGGAGTTCCAAATCAAGGAATGTATGGGACTCTGTGTGTGCCAATACCTTAAATAGGGTACAGGCATGCCGGCCATCCTCCCTAACTTCCCGTTCGATGATGCTGGTCGATTTTCGTCCGATTGGCGCCACTATCTCTCCTACAGGTCCTTCAACGATCCCCTCAGCTATGGCTTGGTATCTCCGTTTAACCTGTCCTGATTTTTGCTGTTCACTTAATAGGTGATGGATATGCCGGTGCTTGGCAATTAAAACCAGACCTGATGTATCCCGGTCAAGACGTGTAACTATATGGATCGTCGCCTGTACTCCCGTCTTCCTATAATAACCCGCCAAGCCATTCGCCAGACTGCCGTTGGGATGCTCGCGGGAAGGAATGGTATTCATGAAAGGGGGCTTGGCCACCACCAATACAAACTCATCTTCATACCTGACATTCAGGGGGATCGGTTCCGGTAAAAGGCCTTCGCTTGCCTGCTCCGGCGGGAATATGACGGTGACGGTGTCACCTGTTTCAATCCGTTCCCTTACGGTTACTTCTTCGCCGTTCAACCGGATATATCCACCTTTAAACTTAATATCCGTTAATGCTCGTTTTGAAATATCGCATTTGCTGAGAAACTCTCGCAATAAAGAGCCAGAATCCTCTTCAGAAACCGACCAGGTCAAAGAAAAGTTTTGATTTGACATGAGGTGAGTCTATCTCCTTAATTAGCAATAAATGAATCATGCACTCTTTTCCAGAAAGGAAAAGGGCGGAATCTGGCAAATCGGATCTTTTCATCTGCCACCCGACACTGTATCGACTTTACATTTTCCTGAAGCAAGGACAAATGGTCGACCGTAATTTGAAAATTGACCGCATTGACCGGCCTGAACATACATGTATGATGTGCCGGCAGCAGAAGTGGAGATCCTACCGTTCTAAACACCCGGTTATTAATGGATGCCAATTCGGTAATCTGGATGGCATCGATTGATGGATGGACGATGGCCCCGCCAAGCGCCTTATTATACGCCGTGCTTCCAGATGGCGTCGCAATGCATAAACCATCTCCACGGAACGTCTCGAAATGCTGGCCGCGTATTTCAACGTCCATTACGAGCGTCCCTTCAACACTTTTGACTGTCGATTCATTCAAAGCCAAAAATCTGGCTTCCCGTCCTCCATGCTGATAACGGACAATCGTTTCGAGCAGTGGATATTCCACTATTTGAAATGGGGTTTTCGCTAAAGCTATCACCAATTTTTCTATTTCATCAGGGGTCCAATCTGCATAAAACCCAAGATGTCCTGTATGTACTCCAACAAAGGCGGTTTTATCCAATCGATTCTTATAACGGTGAAAAGCATATAATAAAGTGCCATCACCACCGACAGAAATGACAATATCCGGCTGATCTTCGTCATATTCCAACTGAAAGTCCTGAAGATACGTTCGCATCCTTTGCATTAAAGTATTCGATTTCGCATCTCCTTTTGACGTAATCGCAAATTTCATGTAATCCCACCTTCTATTTAGATTTCTTCTCGTTTACCCATTTATTTTTTCAAGAATCTTTCTTCCGGGAAAAAAGACGCTGTGCTTCCTGGATTTCCGTACGGATTTGCGACATCTCTGCATCAAGCAGGAAGGCCGCTTCAGCTGCACGTTTGAGTCGCAGTTGAATATCTTCCGGGAAAATGCCTTTATATTTATAATTTAAAGAATGTTCAATCGTCGCCCAAAAATTCATCGCAAGAGTCCTGATTTGAATTTCGGCAAGGATATTCTTTTCGCCATGGATCGTCTGGACCGGATAGCGGATTACAACATGATAAGAACGATAGCCGCTAGCTTTTTTATGGGAAATATAATTCCTCTCCTCGACTATCTCGAAGTCATTTCGACCTCGTAAAAGTTCAACCACCTGTTCGATATCATCCACGAACTGGCACATCATGCGCAGCCCTGCAATATCCTGGATCTCAGTTCCCAATTTATCAATGGGAATGTCCTTTAAGCTCGCCTTATCCAATATGCTGACAATCGGCTTTACCCTGCCTGTTACAAATTCGATCGGTGAGTGAATATTCTCTCTCTCAAACTGTTTCCTTAAACCCTTTAGCTTAACCTTCAATTCTTCGACAGCCTGAGTATAAGGCGCCAAGAAATCGTCCCAACTCTCCATTGCCACACCACCTATATCTATCTAAAAAGCGCCTGTTCAACTCTGGTATGGGCAGAACGCTCTCCTAAACCCAGCAGCCAAATGACTTTATGCCAATTCACCACTGGATTCTATTAAATCTTTCTCTAGCAAAGAATATGTATTAAATTTCTATATATACGATTGACCAATTCTCCTGCTCAACGTTTATATTTTATCATATCCTGCAATTGATTCCTAAATATTCAAGTACAATAGCAAAAAATTATTGAATTCAATTTGACAGCTTGAATGGTTCTTATATGATTAACCTAAGAATCAGCGAGAAAGGATGGAACACATGAACCAGCATATTGAAATTGAATTTAAAAACCTCTTAAGCGAAAAAGAATTTCGTCAACTGATCGAATACTTTCATGTCGGGGCATCGAACTTTAAAACACAGAAAAACCATTACTTCGATACACTTGGATTCTCTTTGAAACAGCAAGACTCTGCACTTAGGATCAGGGAGAAAAATGGCCGATACGAGCTGACTTTAAAACAGCCCGCTACAGATGGATTATTGGAAACGAATCAAGATATTCCTGAAGAAACCGCATATGGCTTCCTGAAACATAACATATTCCCTGATGGCGAGATCCGACATCTTATCCTCGAGTGCGGAATTGATCCAAAAGATTTCACCTGCTTTGGGACACTACAAACAGACCGTTTTGAATTTCCTTACAAAGAGGGCCTGCTCGTTTTAGACCATAGTTCGTATTTGAACCAAGAAGACTTTGAGCTTGAATATGAAGTGTCGGATGCAAAAGCCGGGAAAAAAAACTTCCTGACGCTCCTTGAAACCCTTCAAATTCCGGTAAGGGAAACCGAAAATAAGGTTAAGAGGTTTTATCGTGCCAAATTCCAAAAATAATCCTGTTTGAACCCATTCGGAGGTGGAGAGTTTGAAAATCCAAGATTTCAAAACGTTTATGGAATTGCAGGCAATCCAGCAATTCACGAACGGCAACATCAAAAATACAAATTCATCTCGATCCGTTTTCCAGGACATGCTCTCGGCATTGGTTTCGGGTGATGCTCTAGAAGGCACTTCGCAGACATTGGGTTCCTTATTATCCAATGTGGAAACGGAAGCGAAGAAGTCCTTTCTTCAACCCATCGGTCTGACATCCATGAACATCAACCCGATTTCCACTGCCCACGCTAACAATCAGAGCAGCGAAAACGCAACAAACTATGATCATATCATCAGCCAGGCGGCAAGTTTATATAATCTCCCGGAAAAACTGATTAAGTCTGTCATTAAACAAGAATCGAACTTCAACCCTGAAGCCACCAGTTATGCGGGTGCAACAGGCCTTATGCAGTTAATGCCAGCAACTGCAAAAAGCCTTGGGGTGGATGATGCAACCGATCCAGAACAAAACATCATGGGCGGGAGTAAATATTTAAGTCAAATGATGGCACGTTATGACGGGGACATTCAGGTTGCCCTTGCTGCTTATAATGCCGGGCCAGGAAATGTCGATAAATATAACGGCATCCCTCCTTTTAAAGAAACTCAGAACTATGTCCAAAAAGTTTATGGCACATTTTCAAGCTAAAGCAAGCTGACCCTGTTTATTTATGATGGGTCAGTTTTTTCATGTCTATATATGCTTCTTCCACGCACCCTGATCAAATGGTAAAGCTCCTCAAATGCTGTCATCTTCGTTCATTTCCCTGTGTCATATTACAGATGTAAAATTTTCTTTAAGCTATATATTTGTTATATCAGTACGTCATTGATAAAATATGAATAAATATCAACCATCTTTCTTTAAAAGGAGTAATCAACATGATGCAAGGGAACCCTACACCATATGAATTAATTGGAGAAGGGCAATTACACAAATTAATTGATGTGTTTTACTCCAACGTTAGTCAACACCCGGATCTGCAGCCAATATTCCCTGATGATTTAACTGAAACGGTCCGTAAGCAAAAACAATTTATGACTCAATATTTAGGCGGTCCCTCTTTATATACCGAAGAGCATGGCCATCCTATGTTGCGGGCTCGACATATACCTTTTGAAATCACACCAGAACGTGCGAAAGCATGGCTCTCATGCATGTATCAAGCCATGGACGAAGTTGGCCTTGAAGGTGAGATTAGGGAGTTTTTCTATCACCGCCTCTATTTGACGGCACAGCATATGATCAATACATCCGGAACTGACGGGAAAGGAGAAGACAGTTGAGCGCACAAAAACCAGTTTTCAATATTTCCGATTGGATCAAGACGCAGCATTGCTATGATATAGGAAAAAAGCCAATTGAAATTTATGTTTTTGTTGATCCGCTTTGTCCCGAGTGCTGGGGCTTAGAACCAATTATTAGGAAATTACAGATAGAATATGGCCAATTGTTCAGTTTACGCCATGTTTTAAGCGGTAAAATCGATACTCTTAATATGGGGAAAAATAAAAATTATGAAAACCTTGCTCAAGTTTGGGAAAAGACAGCCAGCCGCTCGGGAATGTCCTGCGACGGGAGCCTTTGGTCTGAAAACCCAATCTCTTCTCCATATACAGCTTCCATCGCAATAAAGGCAGCGGAATTGCAGGGCCGTAAATTGGCCATTCGCTTTTTAAGGCAGCTTCAAGAATATGTATTCATAGGTAAAAAGGATATATCCAATATCGAGGTCTTGACCGAATGTGCCAAAATGGTCGGTTTGGATGTGGAGGAATTCCTTTATGACATCAATTCTTCCAGTGCAGCCAAAGGCTTTCAATGTGACATGAAAATCACAAGTGAAATGGAAGTGACTGAAATACCTTCCCTTGTCTTTTTCAATCAAAATATTGAAGAAGAGGGAATAAAGGTTTCAGGTGTCTATTCCTACGAGGTATATGTTCAAATTTTAGAAGATATGCTGAATGGTCTTCCAGCCCCCGCACCCCCTCCCTCTCTCGAAGAATTTCTTAGCTGTTTCAAACTAGTGGCCACAAAGGAGATTGAAACGGTTTATAATATGAGTAAGAATACCGTCGAGTTGGAAATGAAAAAGCTTGTTTTAAAACAGTTGGCAGAGAAAATTCCTGCTAAATACGGAACGTTCTGGAGATACACAAAGAAGCAGTCATGAATTTGACTGCTTCTTTGTTTGTTATATATTAAAAAGGAAAAACCATGCAAATCAAAAGATTGCATGGTTTTTTTATTATAAGAAATAAGGGGATGGGAGAAATTTTTCACGATCAAACAAAGGGGTATAAGTTTGTTTGTGATTCACTTCACAATATATAATATAACAGATAACCCATTTATGTTTCAACCATATGTGTAACTTTTCACAAATTGTTCACAATATATATTTTTCGTCTTTTATTATCCTTTCTGGTATATATAGCTAAATAAGAGACGGTTTTAATTTTTAGGCCATACGTGTTTTGATAGCTGATTTAGTATGGGATTGAGTCTATTTGTGAAATGTATCACAATAATAACTAAACATTTCTTTTTATTAATTCAGCTTACGTTCAACTTTTATTACTACCGGTACCATTATATTTCATGCACATGAAAAACCCCGGCAAATCACGAAATTTGCTGGGGTTTTCACCTATTTATACGATTAAGGGGATGGGAGAAATTTCACGACGAACAAACAAAGGGGTATATGTTTGGGATGTGATAACTTCTATATCTGTACTATAGCAGATTACACACCTTATTTGCAAGAACTTTGTGCGCGACTTCACATTATTGTCATATTCTTAGAATACTGCTTATTCTAAAACATACTATCTAATAATGAGCAGATGAGTTTTTACTGCTGCCAGGTTGGAGGTGACCAAATTGAAAGGCTTTATTCTACTCATACTCTTGATAGGGTCGCTATTTGTCCAGCTACTCGGTATCATGGACCTCATTCCTCTGTATTTTACCTCCCCTATTTTATTTTTTGTTTTGTTCATAATTCTTCATAGCTTAAATCAGAGAAACCGTTTTAAAGGATTATGACGGACATCCAGATAAAGATGAAAAGGACCCGAAGTGTTCGGGTCCTTTCCACATCCTATTTATTCAAAAGTTCTTCCAACTCATTTAATTTTTCTTCGAATACATTCATGGCTTCTTGTACAGGCTCGGCTTTTGTCATATCGACGCCAGCCTTTTTGAGTACTTCGATCGGATAATCGGAACTTCCTGATTTCAAGAACTCCAGATACCTTTTGACAGCAGGCTCTCCTTCTTCAAGGATTTGCTTGCTCAATGCTGTTGCTGCACTGATTCCAGTTGCATATTGATAAACATAGTAATTATAGTAGAAGTGTGGTATACGAGCCCATTCCAAACCGATTTCTTCATCAATGGTCACGTTCTCGCCAAAGTATTTCTTGTTCAGCTCATAATATTCCTTAGTAAGCATATCCGCCGTCAACGCTTCCCCATTTTGAGCTTTTAAATGAATGGTATGTTCAAACTCTGCAAACATCGTTTGTCGGAACAATGTGCCACGGAAACCTTCCAGGTAATGGTTCAGTAAATAGATGCGTTTCTTTTCATCTTCGATCGAATTCAGTAAATAATCATTCAACAGGTTTTCATTACAAGTCGATGCAACTTCCGCTACAAATATTGAATAATTCCCGTATGGATATGGCTGATGTTTACGTGTATAGTAGCTATGGACCGAATGCCCAAACTCATGAACGAGCGTGAATAAGTTATTGACGTTATTTTGCCAGTTCATTAGAATATAAGGGTTCGTCCCGTATGTACCCGAAGAATAGGCACCGCTTCGTTTCCCTTTGTTCTCATGCACATCGACCCAACGGTTTTCAAATCCCTCTTTCAAAACGTTCAAATAGTCCTCCCCTAGCGGAGCAAGACCTTTAAGGACATAATCTTTGGCCTCGTCATATGTCACTTCCATCTTCACTTCTTTAACAAGAGGAGTGAATAGATCATACATATGAAGTTCATCTAATTCCAGTACTTTTTTACGTAAATCAAGATAACGGTGCAGTAATGGCAAGTTGTCGTTGACCGTTTTAACGAGATTATCGTAAACGGTCTCCGGAATGTTATTATTACTTAACGCCGCTTGGCGTGCTGAATCATATTTTCGAACCGTGGCATTGAAGTTGTGGTTTTTCACCTCACCTGACAGGGTTGAAGCAAATGTATTACGGAACTCCCCATACTTGCTGTATACCCCTTTAAATGCCTCCTCACGTACACGGCGATCTTCACTCTCAAGAAATCTGATATACCTTCCGTGAGTAATTTCCACTTCATTTCCCTCTTCATCCTTGATGGTCGGGAATTTCAGATCTGCATTGTTAAGCATACCGAAAGTATTGCCCGATGCATCGAGTACTTCTGATGCCTGCGCCAATAGTTCTTCCTGCTCTGCTGATAGGATATGGGGTCTCTGAAGATTAATTTCCTCTAAAGAATGTTTATATAATTTCAATTCCTCTTTTTCTTCCAAAAACCCTTCAACTTTACTTTCGTCAATACTCAATAGTTCAGGAACCATATATGAAAACGCAGCCGCTGCCTGTGCGTATAAAGCTTTTGCCCGATCCTCCATCCCTTGATAAAATGGATTGGTTGTATCTTGATCATTGCGCATATGTGAATAAGAATAAACTTTCCCTAGCTTCTCGAAAACCTCATCTTGAAGTTGGAGGGCCGCAAATAACTTTTCTGCGCTTTCTCCCAATGTCCCTTTATGTGCCTCCGCTTTCTTGAGGTCTTCCTTTACCGCTTTGAAGGCAGCTTCCCAATCTTCCTCGGTTGCGAAGATATCTTCCAGTCTCCACGTATCTTCAGGAGCTATTTCACTTCTTGAAGGTAATGTATTCGTTTTTGTTTCCTGTGCCATAAAAATTCCTCCCCATTCTATAGAAACTTGCCATTGGGCTAACTCATTAAACCGGATTGAAACTGCAATGCTTCATTTTGTTTAATTCCCAGTTCTTATTACTATTTCTCCATTTACAAAAATAATCCTGCCATTTCATCTGAATTCAAGATAAATTGAGATGTTATCACTGATTATACTGGATATTCCCCTTTTCCATCATCAATTTATGCTTATCATAGAAATCTTTTTCCAAAATTTGAGCTTGATCACTGGTGAAGGGAAGGGTAAATTCCTTTTCAACTTTAAAAACCCCTTCTTCCAGCTTTGTTAGATAACCCAATTGCTCCAAAAGCATGATATATTGTTCTATAGGATACTCGATGGTTTTTTCATGAAGCAATGGCAACGGTCGGAACTTAATTTCCCCTTTTTTTGAACGCTTTCTAAAAATGCGGATAATATCAGCCATATAAATCTTTTCCCCTGTTCTTTTCTCTTGAAACACATCCATGTATAACCATGCCTGCCATTCGATCGAGGCAGTTTCGATCAACAGCATCCCTCTGACGGGAACACCCACTTCAATTGGAAGTGTCGCAGGTGAAATATGATGTAAATATAGGGCTTCGAAAACAGGATCGCATCTGCGTGCTGTTTTCACTCGATGGAGGGACCAGCCATTTCGTTTATATCTCCATACAGGCAGAAAAGGGAAACGAAGGCAGTTTTGGGGCACTGCCCGACTAGGGGGAAGGAGCTTTAGAGAAGCTGTTGTCAATTCGGCAAAGACGGTTCTAGGGGTAAAAGGAGTGAGGTTCTTCAATACTGATAAATGATCAGTTTCCGGGCAATACATCCAAAGAAACGGATGATGGCAGCTGCCGGTGACGAAGAGCCATTGGAAGCGGGATATACTGAATTCATAAAAGCTTTTCCTTTTTAAGCTTTTTGCAGCGAGGATCCAGATTGGTTTAATGCCTATGCTTTGATAGGCTCTTGACCTTTCCATGAATTCCGCCTCGGGGATAACTGAGCATTGAAATTCTATCGCATAACGATTACCTCCTATCCTCACTAAAATATCAGTCCTTTTCTTAATTTCGGGAAGGTAGGCTTCTAGATCCACATGATAACCATGTGATAAAAACCACTGAAACAATTTTCTTTTTCCCATTAAATGATAGGCGGATTCCGGTTCTGAAGAAGCACGGCATGAAGAACTATTTTTATGGGCGAAATGCGGAACCCTTACACTTCCCGCTTTGATGGTCAATTCCATCTTGCAGCATGGACAGTAATAATCTGCTGACTTTCTCCAGTAATCAATCATGTTTGCCGGTATCTTTTCAGGGAGGGTAATCCAAGTCCCATCTTTATTTATCGCAGTTAGCATACATCTCCTCCTCATCCACTACATTCGCCTGGTTCGCTTAGGATTCCTTTTAATGTGCAAAAAAAAATGCCTGATCGGCATAAAAGAGAGTTACAATCTAAAGAAGGGGTGAAAGCAATCGGCAAGTGGACTCCAATAATTTCAAACCGAAATTACGTTTGGAAAACTCATCAATCTCCACTTCCTTGGATACCTTTATATCTTCCATGTAATCATTCACCAGTTGCTGAGCACTTTCCGTCCGGTAAAGAAATGCATTGACTTCGAAATTCAGGTGAAAGCTTCTCATATCGATATTGGTTGTCCCAATTGATGCCATTTGGTCATCCACTATGATGATTTTACTATGCATGAAGCCTTCATTATATTGAAATATACGAACTCCAGAAGCAAGCAATTCGGGAAAATAAGTTCTTGAAGCATGAAATACGATACGTTTATCGGGGTTCTTCGGGACGAGAAGCCTGACATCCAAACCACTTAAAGCAGCCACCTTCAATGCTTGTAAGATATTGTCATCAGGAACGAAATACGGGGAGGCAATCCAGACGGACTTTTCTGCTGAAGCGATCATCTTAAAAAAAATGCTTTTAATGATCGTCCATTCACTATCCGGCCCGCCGCCAATCAATTGAACTCCGCCATGTCCGTGATGGTTCGGAATTCCGGTCATGAGGTATTCATCACTTAAAAAACTATTGTTGGTGCTATAATACCAATCCTGCAGAAATATGAGCTGTAACGTCCTGACCGCTTCCCCCTTTATGATGAGATGCGTATCCCGCCAAGAACCGAATTTCTGGTCTTGTCCCAAATATTCATCCCCTATATTGAGGCCGCCGGTGAAACCGACAGAGCCATCTATCACAATTATTTTACGATGGTTGCGAAAGTTGAATTTATTATTTAATAAAGGGAGATGCAACGGACCAAAGGCCACCATTTCGGCTCCCGCATTCTTCAGTTCATCGATATAAGATCGAGCTAACTTCCAGGAACCAACCGCATCATAGAGAAAACGGACCTTTACCCCTTCTTTTACTTTCTGTATCAAGATTTCTTTTAACAGTCCGCCAATGCGGTCATCCCTAACAATATAATATTCTAAATGAATATGATGTCTTGCTTTTTTTAATTCTTCGATGATATTGGAAAATGTCTCCTCACCATTCCGTAAAACCCTGGTTTCGGTCGTAAATGATACAGGGCTATTCCCCAGCCTATTTGCAAGAGTGATTAACTGCTGTGGGTGATCGCCCATTTCCTTAATTCGTTCATTATATCCCGCTTCGCCGCTTATTTTCACGAAAGTCTGTTTATCCAAAAAGTACTTCTTGCGAAATATCCTTTCTTTCCGAAAATTACGGCCAAACAAAAAGTAAAAAATGAAACCGATGAATGGGAAAGCGCAAAAAATAACAAGCCATGTTATGGTCTGGATGGGATCTCGATTTTCCAGGAAAATGTTGAATCCAATTATCACCAAGAAAAGGGTCAAAATAAGGCTAGAATAAAAAATCAGCCCGCCATCAACGCCATTTAATAGAAAATGCCAAGTGCTGACCAACATGAGAATAAGCAGACCGATGCCAACTATATTCTTCACCTAGACTCCCTCCAATTAACAAACACAGGAACACTAAAAAAACCCCCCTTAGACGAAAAGGCCGATTTCTACTGAAATCGGCCTCAACAGTCTATGCGAAATATTTATCGACCGTTGTGAATACATCATTTTCGATAACTATCTTTCCGTACTCTTCAAGCATGTGCACCGTTATAGGCGACTCCTGGCTATATTCCAATAAAAGACTTAGAACATTATCGATTTCTTCCTCATCAATCTCCGCTTCGGAAAATTCGATATAAAGATAATATTTATTCTGATAAACATAAAGTTTAGTCGTCCAATCATCCAAGCCATGACGTTTGCTTAATGAAATGACATCTTCGAAATCCTCGAAAGTCGTGATGAATTCAATCATACCATCTTCGAATGTCATTCCGCTTTCTTCATCTTTACCATGAAAATGTTGATCAAGAAGCGTATCCATCTTGTCTGATACATTCAAATCCCTTAACTTATCATCTGAAAGAGGCAGCTCGAGTTTCTGACCATCTTTGGCAAGCTGGGCTTTTGTGACCAAAACTTCCAAGCCTTTTTCAAGGGCTTGAACTTGAATCCATAAAGGTCCTTCAATCATGAATTCTTCTTCCTGATGCACTTCATCCATCATTTCCCAAAAAAGTTCCTCACTTCGCTCGCGGCTGTACCAAATTTCTTCGCGATCAAAGCCTCTTTCCTCAATATCTATATAGGAAATATAAAATTTTACTGTATCGTCATTAATGCGTTCGATTTCCATGATTCCCCTCTCCCTTCCTTTCTCATTTTGAAGGGATAATAACCCCCAAGCGAAAATTGCTCTTAAAAGCTCTTTACCCGTAAGTGAATACTGTAAATCATGATAGTCATTAAAACAGACTATTTTACATCATTTTATGACAAAACCTTGAAGAAGGGAAATAAAAAACATTACTTATCTAAAAAACAATTGTTTGCCTAATATTCCATTCATTCTATAAAAAAATACATCCGCATGCAACTATCATAATGCTTTATTAAATTTCACTCTTACTGCCGTCAATGTCATATTATATACATGGCATGATGAGCTGCATTCTTATTTTTTCTTGAAATGATGACCGGTTCAAGGGACCTGTTGCAGCTAAGAAACGACCGCTGTCGCCTATCAATCCTGTTATGTTCCCCGTCATTAAGTTAAAAAAATCAGCGGAAAATCGGATATGTATAAAGAAAAAGCCCTGCACATTTCCTGGCAGAGCTTGAAAGACCTTATTAGTTGACCATACGTTGTGCTTCCCGTAATTGGAAGGTACGAACTTTACGTGGTAAAAATCGTCTTATCTCATCTTCATTATAACCAACTTGAAGCCGTTTCTCGTCAAGGATAATTGGACGTCTCAACAGTCCAGGATTCTCCTTGATCAATTTATATAATTCTTGAAGAGGCAGGCTCTCTAAATTTACGTTTAACTTTTGGAAAGTTTTTGACCGTGTTGAAATGATTTCATCGGTTCCATCTTCTGTCATTCGAAGAATTTCTTTAATCTCATCAATCGTTAACGGTTCTGAAAAAATGTTTCTTTCTTTATATCCAATCTCATGTTCCTCTAACCATGCTTTTGCTTTTCTGCATGAAGTACAACTAGGTGATGTATATAATGTTACCATGCTTACTCACACTCCCTAAATATAGAATCGGTGATCTATGAGGGGAAATCTACTATTAGTATTCATAAGTACCACTCTAATTTGAAATAATTTTAAATAAGTATTTCATGTTCCTTATTATACACTAATTTTTTTAAAATGAATACCCTTTTTGATATTTGAAAAAATCCTTTAAAACTTCCTGTTCATGCTGTACTATAGCTATTTCATTTTTTTATGTAATACATTAAGACCACATTTTCTAATTGAAAAAACATAGCTGCCATTCTCATTTAACTCTCAATTCGGCCCTCATGATTATTTAATTATCTCGTTACTTTTATTTACCCCCAATCCTTGTCAATAAACAAGATCATGTTAATATATTTTCTTTAATAAAAAGCAAATTCCTCCTTTTACAAGAAAAACCATTCTTTTAGCACATATTTTTCCAAAAGTGAAAAAGGTAATTCAAAAGAATCCGCAATAAGGGAGTAATCTACCATCCAAGAAGTTATAGATATTCATTTATCTGCAGAATATGCACAATAAAAGACATACCATTTGATTCCAGAAATCCGCTTCCTTTCCGCCGACTGCCTGCCGAGCCTCCTCGGCACAAGCGCCTGTGGGGTCTCGGCTAGCCAGTTATTCGGCAGGAGTCTCGCAAATTTCTTCCATCCTTTAAGGATTACTGTAAAAAGCATGAAGGATCCCCTATCGATGTGTCCGAGCCTACAGTCTTTTCTTGAAATTACATTCCAGTTGATTTCGGAAATCCGCTCCCTTTCCGCCGACTGACTGCGGGGGCTCGGCTACCCAGTTATTCGGCAAGAATGTCGCTCATTTCTTACATCCATTAAGGGGTACTGTAAAAAAACATGAAGGATAAACTCGTCTTGTTTAAGAGTATGGTTCGGGGCGAGAGCAATTCGAAATTCCTTTTGCCGGAAAATTGATGGAACCGCCAGACTGTAGACGAATTGGAGAAGAAGAGCCAGTTTCCCTACAATATCTCTGAAAAAAGAAGTTCCAGCTGATTGGAACGTAAGGTACGAGACTCCTGCGGGAAAGCGTGGCCAAGGGAGACCCCCGCAGGCACAAGCGCCTGTGGGGTCTCGGCTAGCCAGTTATTCGGCAGGAGTGTCGCTCATTTCTTCCGTCCATTAAGGGGTACTGTAAAAAAACATGAAGGATAAACTATTCTTGTTTAAAATTATGGTTCGGGGCGAGAGGATTCGAAACTCCTTTTGCCGGAAAATTGATGGACCGCCAGACTGTAGACGAATTGGAGAAGAAGAGCCAGTTTCCTACAATATCTCTAAAAAAAGAAGTTCCAGCTGATTGGAACGTAAGGTACGAGACTCCTGCGGGAAAAGCGTGGCCAAGGGAGACCCCGCAGGCGAACGCCGAGGAGGCTCCCTGGACCGCCCGCGGAAAGCGAGTGCCTGGAGTGGAAATCATTACAAATACCCACTTTCGGAAATCCGCTCCCTTTCCGCCGACTGTCTGCCAAGCCTCTTCACCGTAAGCGGCGTGGAGTCTTGGCTACCCAGTTATTCGGCAGGAGTCCCGCAAATTTCTTCCATCCTTTAAGGATTACAGTAAAAAAACATCAAGGATCACCTATTCTTAAATTTGGTTCGGGATGAGTCTAGCCTTCGGTTTTTTCTTAAAATTTCGTTCCAGTTGATTCCAGAAACCCGCTCCCCTTTCCGCCAGCCAAGCCTCCTCGACGCTAGCGTCTGCGGGGTCTCGGCTAGCCAGCATTTTGGCAGGAGTATGGCAAATTTCTCAATATATTGGACATCCAAAATAACTTTATTGAATATTAACCAAGTTCTCCAAAAAAACATGATTTCGACAAACTAAAAAGGGCCGGTTAACAACCGGCCCTTTTTACTCAAACTTCCATCTCTTTAAAAATATCGGTTTCCTGACCTGCATTCAAGCTAAGTACATCCTCTACATCTTGATAAGATTTCCCATAAAGATCATCATCCTTGTAAGTATGGATTTCAGAATAAATCTCTTTCATGAAATCAAATACATCTTCTTCATCAACAGATGGATTTGCCGGCCAATACAAGATTTCCATAGGCGTATTCTCCTTGGTGGCAAGCGATTTTCTGCTGTAGGAAATCGAAGAGGCGTGCTTGAATCCTTCCCTTTTATAAAATTTCAGCCTTTTAAATGTATCATCATCATTTTCTTGTACTGGTTCTACTTCCAGCAAGATCGTTTTCTGCTTTTTTTGCAATTTTTGAATTAATTTCCTTCCAAGTCCCTGCCCCCTTGATTTCTTTGATACAAAAAGGTAATCAACGAATATAAACTCGTCCCCTTCCACATATAATAAAACATGGTCGGGACCTTCATCCTTTTTATATATTTCCTGTTTATCTTCTAAAAGAACTTCTATGTGTTCTTTTGACTTCATTTCTTCAATAGGGAAATACTGGTTTAGCTTTTCATACCAATTCATAATTTAATCTCCTCATTTGCTAGTTTATACTTTCCAGATTTTTTCTTATCCACTACAATGGAACTTGAATAGCTTGAAAATATTAGGAGGGTTTTGATGATCAGCTACTTTTTGGACTTTTTTTTAGTCGCCGCTTGCGTTATTGGCATTACGGCTGTGAATGGCGTTGTGACGAATGGCATCGGCGAAAAATGGTTTGGCGGGAAACGTCACTCTCATATTTTCGATCAATCGAAACGAATTCAGTCAGGGTGGAGTCAAGTTGGCGGGAATAAAAAGCGGTAATTCAGAGAGAAATTGGATGACCGGAAGGAACTTCCTAGGTCATCCTTTTTTTCATGGGGTATAGTCTACTCCCTTTGTATATCGATTTGCTGCATTCCACAATAAGTATTCATCAATACCATTATCATTCAATGCTTTTATTTGGGCTTCCACTTCTTCCTTACCATACCTTTGGTAATTTCCATCGCCTAAATAAGAGGCAGTAAAATCTTGGAGCCAAGGTCTTGAAGTAGGTGGTGTTTTTAATTCCTTCAGCTTCCCGTTCTCCAATTTCGCATATTCCTTAACGAGATTATAAGGCTCCAAATCAGGCTTTTCGATACCAAAATAAGATGTCCAGTGACTCGGATAGATCATCGAGGAAATTACATCAACATTCTCAGAGATTTTTGTGAAGTTTTGCCCAATTCCAGGAGCTTCAGGCAATGTAGCCGCATATCCAAAAATATCAACTGACACTTCGACATCGTATGGCTCCAGTTGCTTCCTCGCATAACTTACGAAATCCGTCACTGCCTGAACCCTTTTGGCTGTATGACTCATTTTCGCTTCATCATATTCACCGACATCATATTTCAAATCATCTTCTTTATTTTCGAATCCTTCGGGAAAACGGACATAGTCAAATTGAATTTCTTTAAAACCCATCTTTGCCGCTTCAATGGCAATACCGACATTATAATCCCACACTTCTTTTAAGAATGGGTTAACGAAGGCTTCCCCTCGGCCATTCTTCCATACCTTTTCACCATCTAAAAAAGACAATTCCGGTTTCTCTTTGGCCAAAAGGGAGTCTTTAAAGACGACAACCCTTGCAATCGGATAAATCTGTTTATCCTCAAATTTTTTCAGCATTGCCCTTGGGTTTTTTATGTAGTCTTTACCAATCCCAGCATATGGAGAGTCGGGATTTTCCGTTTTATACGTTACATTCCCCTTGTCATCCTTAATGTCAATGACCATCGCATTCAAATCGGTTTCATCTACATAATTAATAAGTTCATTCAATTTATTGCCACCCGCTGCAGGCCCTGTCACATATATTCCGCGTACAGCATCCGGATAGTCGAATTTCAACCCCGAATCAAAAACAAATCGCGGTACGCTCGCAGGCAATTCTTTATTTTCTAATGCTACCTGCCTGGTTTCGTTCATGCCTTGCGCATGAACTGGCTGTTGAATCAGGAATAAGCACATACCTGTCATCAACCATTTACACATTGGTTTCATTTTCTCCACCTCATTCGCCATCAGTCATCAATATTCAACAAATATAATAAACCCCTTTCTTTAATACCACAAACAATTAACTTTACTCCTATAATTGATAAATAAATTAAAAAAACTGCTTTACAAAGTTTCAGCTTAAGAATACGTTCACAATCCTGTATTCCCTTGTGAGTATCCTTCCCTAAAATGGTCTGCTCATTGTGATATATGTTAAACGGTTTGATTTTCCTTGAAGCCTTCATTTCTTCCATGTCAAAAAAAAGAAACGGAAAATCCTTTCTATTGGCTTGATTTCCGTTTCGATTATACATTTAATATGAATAAATGCTAAAATACAGTATAGTGGACATTTCGTATTCTCAAAATGGCATCGATACAGGACAAAACGGCCCTCCACAAGATTCAAATGAGCGTTTCCCCACAAAGGAACATGCACATTTCTTTCAAAGAATGTGGATTCATTTTCTATTTATCCTTACAATAATGAAGAGCGAATATCCATTTATCAATAAACGTATTTAGAGGAGTGACTAGCAGTTGAAAAGGATTTTCTCCGGCATTCAGCCATCCGGTTCCGTTACTTTAGGAAATTACATCGGAGCCATGAAACAATTCGTTAATTTACAAAATGAATATGAATGTTTCTTTTGTATTGTTGACCAACATGCAATTACAGTTCCACAAGACCGCATCAAGTTAAGGAAAAACATTAAAACATTGGCTGCTTTATATCTGGCCATTGGCCTGGATCCTGAAAAGAATACCATCTTCATTCAATCAGAAGTACCAGCGCATGCACAGGCAGGCTGGATTTTACAGAGTATATCCTATATCGGGGAACTTGAGAGAATGACACAATTCAAGGACAAATCCGCTGGCAAAGAAGGGGTATCCGCAGCACTGCTCACTTACCCGCCGTTGATGGCTGCCGATATTCTCCTTTATAGTACAGATGTGGTCCCTGTCGGGGAAGATCAAAGACAGCATCTAGAATTGACACGCGATTTGGCTGAACGATTCAATAAAAAGCATAATGACATATTTAAAATCCCGGAAATCAGCCTCCCTACAGAAGGGGCCCGTATCATGTCCCTTCAGGAACCAAACAAGAAAATGAGCAAATCCGATCCTAATAAAAAGGCGACGATTGCCTTATTGGATGATCCGAAGCAAATCGAAAAAAACATCAAGAGCGCAGTTACCGATTCGGAAGGAATTGTCCGTTACGATAAGGAAAACAAAGCAGGTGTTTCCAACCTGATGTCCATATACTCCATTTTCAGTGGAAAATCCTATTCAGAAATTGAAGAGATGTATGAGGGCAAAGGCTACGGTGACTTTAAAAGTGATTTGGCTGAGGTGGTTCTTGGAGAAATCCTGCCAATCCAAGAACGCTATAATGCATTGATCGATTCACCTGAATTGGATGAAATTCTGGACCGCGGTGCAGAAAAGGCGAATATTGAAGCCAATAAAATGATCAGAAAAATGTATAATGGCATGGGACTTGGCAGAAAGAGATAAAAGAAGATGATCCTCAACGGATCGTCTCAGTGTGTAAACAAAAAGGTTTCGGATGGTATCATTCCGAAACCTTTTCTTTGTATTCTTGATTCTTTCTCACATTCTTGTCAAATATGTCCCTCCTCCGCGGGCTCAGGCAAATTTTCAAATTGTACATAAAAAACTGTAGACAGATTCGATTTTCATCAAGTTGAACTGCCCCGTAAATGTTAGACACCAAACTAACATTTACGGGGTGTTTTTTATGGCTAATTTTTCTGCCGAACAGAAAATATTCATTGTACGACTTTACCTTGAAGGAAAGCACAGCTATATGGATCTTCAGAAAATATTTGAAGTTTCTTATCAAATGATTCAAGGATGGGTTCGTTTATACCAAATTCAAGGAGCCGATGGATTTAAGAAATCCTATACAAGTTATTCTACGGAGTTTAAAATGGATGTACTTAATTATATGAATGAAACGGGTATATCTTCTTACGACGCAGCCGCAAGGTTTAATATTTCATCTCCAGCGCTAATTCGGACGTGGAGAATAAATGTTAATGCCTATGGATTAGATGCCCTAATTTCTAAGAAAAAGGGGAGACCATCCATGAAAAAAGATATCAATCCATCCAAACAAATTGAAGGTTCGGTTAAAGAGCTTGAAGAACGAATTAAACAACTGGAAATGGAGAATGCGTATTTAAAAAAGTTAAATACTTTAGTTCAAATGCAGGAAAAATTACAACCAAAATCAAAGCGCAAGTAATTTATGAACTAAAGTCCATTTATAAGGTTGTGGCCTTAATTAAAGTCGCTGATATTCCACGTAGCACGTACTATTATTGGGAAAAACGCTTGAATCGAGAAGATAAGTATTCGAAGGTAAAAGCCACTATTCAGTCTATCTATCATGAACATAAAGGACGTTACGGTTATCGTCGTATCACAAAAGAGTTAAAAAAATATGGGTTTTCTCACAATCCAAAGACCATCAACCGCCTCATGAATGAAATGGGCGTAAAATGTTTAGTCCGTATGAAAAAGTATCGTTCATATAAGGGGCGTGTTGGTCGAATTGCCCCCCATATTTTACAACGTGATTTTCAAGCCGAGAAAATGAATCAAAAATGGGTAACAGACGTAACGGAATTTCATTTATTTGGGGAGAAACGTTACTTATCCCCTATCCTTGATTTATGTAATGGTGAAATTATTGCCTACAAAGTGATGAAACGGCCTGTTTATAAACTTGTTGGAGATATGTTAGATGAGGCGATTAAACACCTAAAACCAGAAGATACGGTCATCCTCCATTCGGATCAAGGGTGGCATTATCAAATGAAGAAGTATCAAAAAACCTTAAAAGATTCCCGCATTATACAAAGCATGTCCCGTAAGGGAAATTGTTTAGATAACGCAGTCATGGAAAACTTTTTTGGCTTGTTAAAGTCTGAATTGCTTTATCTCCAAGAGTTTGAAAGTATGGAGCACTTTGAAAAGGAATTAGATGATTATATTCATTACTATAACCACAAACGAATGAAGGTAAAATTAAAAGACCTGAGTCCGATAGAATACCGAACTCAGGTCTTAGAAGCTGCTTAAATTATATGTCTAACTTTATTGGGTCAGATCATATCCTAACGGATCGTCTTTTTTGTTCATAAAATCGATGGGCTATCGCCAGCCTCCACTTGCCAAAGCTTTTCAAAAAAAGGCTGCCCCTTCACAAGATTTTCACAAAGTTGAAGGTGCTTCTCTGACCAGCCTTCCTTCATTTCTTCATATAACTCAAGCCAAGCTATCTGAAAATCCATTTCTTGAATGCTTTCATATTTCTCAGGGGCCCATTCTGTGTACCAATAGCGGATTTCAGCAGTGTTTTTCGCCGTGAATAATTGGTCCATGGCCATGAATAGCAATTGCTTAAGCTGTCTTTCTTTTCTTGTCAAACCGTTCATGAATAAGGGAGACGGCGACAAAATATGATATTCTTTCTCAGATGTAGGTTTTTCAGTAAAGGTGTAATCCATCTCATCATGGTTTTCTATCATGTCATAAACAATTTGTTCCTGCCGGGGAATTATTCTGCTTTTCCTAATCGGAATATGATAACCTATCGTATCAACAGCTAAAATTCCATTTCCGTCAGTCACGATAAAGCAATAGTCAAGCTGAATTCGCTCATGATTTTTCCTTGCATATGCTTTTTGATAAACATCATTCAGCAATGGCTTAGGTAATTCTGACAAGTCGTTTTCTATGTAGTGGAACAATGTTGATGACACTTTCAACAAAGGAACTTGATCTAGTAGTTCGATCCCGTCATCTTTCCTCCATTCATGAAAATGACAAATATTATAGCCGTTTTCTTCTCCTTCAAACCAGTTAACCCATACATCATGAAGATATAGCATCATTCATCCCTCACTTAAACAAATTTCTGTTTGTCAATCAGTATAGGCAGTAACCATACAATTTATTCCTATTCTAGAAAACAGATTAAGAAAAAAAGAACGTATATATTAGCTCTATTTTGATAAGAATTCTTCAGATTGAATAATGAATGATCTTTTCACGGAGAGTTTTTCAAAATTTTTCACCAGGTAATAGCCACTACAGTATCCAAGCATATATGGATATCCTTTCGACCCAAGCAGAAGTACATCATGAAGAGGATCTGTACGTTTTATCGTGTGCTTTTCCTCTAAATGCTTTCTCCAATATTCTCGTAGTTTATCTTCCTGATATAACTTAGTCCAATTCGCTAAATATTTTGTTCCTAAATATTTTCCCACCGTTCTTTCCGCCAGTCCTTCCATGATCATCGTATCAAGGAGAGTGAATTCTTTTTGGTCCTTTTTCAAATGATGCAGACGGCAAACATGATGGTATTCATGAATCAACAGGGCCTCCATTTCCTTTTCGGCTATCCCCTTTCCGTAAAAAAGGAATAGTTTATCTTTAAAGGCCAACCCTGACTTCGTTTCAACTTTTTTATTCCACATCCCTGTAGACATGAGCGGGAAAATATATATGGGAACATCTGGCCCTCCCCATAGCTTCTTATAAGCTGTAAACAAGCTTTGTGTTTTTTCCCATACATCGTTTTCTTGCAAGTCTTCCCATGTGAGTTTAGTTTTTTGATTCGGAGAATACATGCCATGCTTCAATAAATGATGATAAATCATATCCGCATCAAGGGTATCGTTGAAAGTGCTTTTAAGTCTTTCCATCATTAGGATCGGCCGGTTGAAATCCTTCCTCATCCATTCATTGGTTGAAATGACTCCCATTTCCCCATACACCTCCGCTTCTATTTACCATCGTATGATTTAATGAAGGCGGATGACACAATATATCCCTTTTCCCTTCAACATAAAAAAGAGCAGATCCCAAAAGATCTGCTCTTCCTTCAAAACTTATTGATATTTCTTGAAAAGAATCGTTGCGTTATGTCCACCGAATCCAAGTGAATTGCTGATGGCTGCATTGATTTCGCCCTTCCTTGCTTGATTCGGGACATAGTCCAAATCACACTCAGGGTCTGGTGTTTCAATATTGATGGTTGGAGGCAAAATGCTGTCCCTGATTGCCTGAATCGTGAATATTGCTTCCACACCGCCTGCTGCCCCTAACATATGGCCCGTCATTGATTTAGTGGAACTTATCGCAAGTTTATTAGCATGGTCGCCAAAGACTTCTTTGACTGCCATCGTTTCGTATTTGTCATTGTATGGCGTACTCGTTCCGTGGGCATTCACATATTGGATGTCTTCAGGATTCAAACCTGCATCCTCAATTGCAATTTTCATGGCTCTTGCCCCGCCTTCTCCACCTGGTGCCGGAGCGGTAATATGGAAGGCATCTCCTGTTGAGCCATAACCAGCTATTTCAGCATAAATCTTGGCTCCTCTATTCAATGCATGTTCAAGGTCTTCCAGAACGATGATTCCAGCTCCTTCACCTATTACAAAACCATCACGGTTAAGATCGAAAGGACGGCTAGCGGTTTGCGGATCAGGATTTGTCGATAAAGCCGTATTTGCACAGAAGCCTGCAACCGACATTTTTGTGATTGGCGCTTCGGCCCCGCCTGTAATCATGACATCGGCATCGCCCCGTTGAATGGCTTTAAACGCATCACCGATTGAGTTTGTTCCTGTTGCACAGGCTGTTACCGTACATGAATTGATTCCTTTTGCACCCAGTAAGATAGAAACCTGGCCGGCTGCCATGTCCGGTATCATCATTGGAACGAAAAATGGGCTAACCCGTTTATATCCCCTGTTTAAAAAGTTTTCATGCTGTGTTTCAAGTGTCTCCAGCCCGCCGATACCCGAACCGATCCAGACCCCGACACGTGCAGCATTTTCATCGGTTATTTCCAGCTTGCTATCATTATATGCCATAACGGAAGCTGCAATTGCATAATGGGTAAAACGGTCCATTTTGCGTGCTTCTTTACGATTTATATATGTTTCTATATCAAAGTCCTTGATTTCAGCAGCCACTTTAACGGGATATTCTTCAGCATTCAAACGAGTTAAAGGCCCTATTCCCGATTTCCCCTCGATTATATTCTTCCATCCAGTTTCTGCATCATTACCAACTGGAGAGATTGCTCCAATACCTGTTACAACTACACGACGATTAGTCATTGAAAATGGCTCCTTCCTATTTTTAAAGCTCTTACGATTTGTTTCTTCTTTTATTTACCCCACCTAAGAGCGATCGCTCCCCATGTAAGGCCACCACCAAAACCGACCATGACGATTAAGTCATTGTCCTTGATTCTTCCCGCTTCCATTTCTTCCACAAGGGCCATTGGAATGGACGCTGATGAAGTATTTCCATATTTATGAACCGTTTTTGTCATTTTTTCAAGCGGGAGACCCAGGCGTTCCCTTGAGGCTTCCATTATGCGTATGTTTGCTTGATGCGGAACAAGCAGATCCACCTCTTCCTTTGTCAAACCAGCTTTGTCTAATACACCCAGGCTGGATTCCCCCATCTGACGGACAGCAAATTTAAATACTTCACGTCCATTCATATGAATGAAATCTCCTTCCTGTAATAAGTGCTTCCCGCCAGTTCCATCTGCGCCTAATTCAAAGGAAAGGACCCCTTTGCCATCAGATACAGGTCCAAGTACAGCTGCACCCGCTCCGTCACCAAAAAGGACAGCAGTATTACGGTCTTCCCAATTGGTTACTTTCGAAAGTTTTTCAACACCGACAATCAACACATGCTTATATGCACCTGTCTTAATAAACTGCTGTGCCGTGATCATTGCATACATAAATCCGGCACATGCTGCACTTACATCCATTGCAGCTGCCTTCATCGCTCCCAATTTCTCTTGAATCATGCAAGCGACAGAAGGAAACGACTGATCAGGTGTAACGGTAGCCACAAGAATCATATCTATCTCTTCAGCCGAAATTTCCGCATTTTTCAATGCAGCTTTTGCGGCTTCATAAGCCATATCTGAAGTATCAATATCATCATTTGCAATTCTTCTTTCCTCAATACCCGTCCTGGTCCGGATCCACTCGTCAGAAGTGTCCATAATTTTTTCTAAATCCGCATTTGTAACGATTTTGTCGGGTAAGTAGCGGCCAAGCCCTAGTATTCCAGCATTCATCTTGCCATCCCCTTATATTTTAATGAGTTATTATAATCATCTATTATTACCTGGTACTAATTTTATATAAAAAAAGACTTCCTTGCAAGAGTTAACAGTTTTAAAAGCTAAAGAAATCTCTTTCGGAAGCCGGTCAAGCGCCTATGCCAGGGGAAATTCAGGGACATACATTATATATAAAAGGAGCAAAGGAGGACTCATTATGGACATCTTCAATCGCAACCGCGAAAGAAACCCGGATGATCATTTTTCGAATTTGATGTTTGGCAGGAAACCCGAACCGGAGCAAGAGGAATCGGAGGTTGATTACTTGCAATTGATGGCGAGCGTTGAAACATTGATGGGCTTGTACAGTCAATACAAACCGACCATTGATAAAATCAATCTGAACCCATTGATCGCCAAGTTCTTGAAAAAAGAATAAAAAAAATCAAGGCTGCCCTTTATCGGGACAGCCTGCCTTTAATTAACGCTGAGCATCTTGTTTGCCAAGCTCATAAGCTTCTTGCATTACGCTTTTAAAGAGCTCCATGAATGGCTCTGCCATCTCCATTGAAAATGGAATCCCGCTTGCCTCAAGCTTCGCTTTAGCCTCTGGGAAGTATTTCATGGCGATTCCCATAAATTCAAGAGTTTTATCTGAACTCATTCGCGTTTCCCCCCTATCTTTTGAATATTAATCAATTGATTTGTGATGCCCAAATAATATCATAATTCCACAGGACCCTTTCGTAAAGGGCGCACATATAAAATCATGGATATCTTTTGATGTTCTTCCTATCCTTGTACATTATAGTACAAGACATATAGATTAGAGGCAACTATACCGTTTTGTTCTTCTCAATAACGAAATTATTTGTTTAATCACGCTTTCTCCACTTTTTAAGTAAGTTTAATCGTTTATTATGTTTTTTTTGTAATGCAATGCCTTCTTCCGGTTCCATTTTGCATTGCACTTCAAATATTGTTCCTTTATTGATTTTAGTTGTTGATTGTTGGGGAGTGAATGAATCCATGCTTTCACCAAATATTAGCTTGGCACATTCATTCCAATGATCATCAATAGAGCTGCACAATTGGATGTCCCTATCGGAACTTGAGGTTAGCACCGCTTCCAAGGCATTAACAAAATCAGTGATATAGAGAGCATCAAAGGTATATTCGGCAGCAATTGCCGCTTTGATATCAGACTGCCCAAGCTGATTGATTCCAGCTTCAAAGCTCATGCCTTCCGATTGCCAAGGTCCATAAATCGTCGGTAAAAATATGATTTTTGCAGAATCGATTTCACGAATCGAGCTTAATATGGAATGAAATATACTGACATCTTTTTCAATGGGCATGAAAAGAACGAAATTGGGCGTTTCATTCTTGCCATTTTTGAATTTCTCAATGAAGGAAACGATTTCGCCTATCAGAAAATCGATTTTGTCCATTTTGCCGCTTTGAATATCGTAACAAGAGATGAACACCGTGTCCTGCTGTGAAATATCCAATAATTTAAGTTTATTTATCGGAAAGTATATATAATTTGAATTCCTTCCTATTTCAAATTCCTTTTCTTCCATAATATATTGATTTGCTTCGGAATCATCCCAATCGATTCCGATTACTTCTTTCCCTTGGTTCAAAAAATATTGAGTCACATAGAAGCCCACAAATCGATAAGTGCCTATGACAATGTTTGTTTGCATAAATACAGCCTCCTCGTATGCCATCAAGCCCACTTCACCCGGCACGTCTAGTTTTTTTAGATGCTGTATCGTATGCAAACTATTGTGAAAATATATCTCTTCTCATAAAATCTCTTCATTCTCATTGAAAAACTTTTGTATTTGATAGGGGATTTTATAACGTTTTTCGGGCAATATATACGTCAGCTGCAAGTCTGCTTTTCTGGCCAGCTGGATTTGCCGATAAAGGGAGGCTTGCTCTTTCCGTAAGCTTCCAAAAACCTGAATCACTTTCATGGGGATATTCTCTGCGATAACTGAATCTTCAGTGTCCAGGATATGCTGTTCACATTCTGCCGGATCGAGCTCATATGCAGCAGCAACCTCTGACAGCCATTTTTTATAGAAGAACTTATTTTCCTTTTCTTTTTCCAGTTGTGCTTTCAAGGAAAAAACCGGATCGATCAATACGACAGACCGAATTTTATTTCCAAGTTCATTCATTAGCTTTAGGGCAAGTAGTGCGCCTGTCCCCTCTGCCAATATATGAACCCTTTGATTGACTATTTCTTTTTTCATGAAAAGAATATATAGGTTAAGGGAAAGGTCCAGTGCTTTAGGACTGCCCCAGTTGGCCCCGTGAAAATTAGAAGAAAATAGCGTGTATCCGTATTCCTTTAAATATTCCAATATCTGCAGCCTGCCTGGATGCTGCAGCCAAAAGCTGCTGTCTTTTTCGACAAAATGACTACGGTCTCCAATTACCATTACGGAAAAACCACTGGGTCGCTCTGGATAATAGATGATATTCCATTGGTCATCAATTTGAAAAGTTCGTTGTTCCATCGTTCAAACTCCTTTAAGGAATATTACTACTACTATATTAATTTATGACGAAAAATAGAAAGGGTCAGTGGAAACGCCTAACTTCTTATCTTAAATTAACCAAGCAGGGACGATTTTTGTTTTTATTCCCCCGATGATTTCCCTTTTGAAGTTTTGAACCAGCTTGTCTGCCAAAAAATTTCTCTTATGATTTAATGTATTGAATTATTTAAAGGTTATTATTAAAAACACGTTTTAACTGTATATTAATTATGGTAAGATAAAAATGAATGTAGTGGAATGAGGTGAAATTCGATGCGTTATGCTTGGACAATTTTTTGGACATTCTTATTAGTGCATATGACTGTATATGTTGTTTCTTCCATGATCGGAGTTTCATACGATGCTGCGCAGGGAACTATTCTAGGATTAGCTGCTGCTATCCTGATTTGTATCATCCCAGCTATCATGCCTGCCGGACCAGCTAAAGACTCCCATCAACATTAAGAAGCAAAAGAGGACATCCTTTTTAGGATGTCCTTTTTGTTATACCGAACTTTGGATACGGATAAACTGCATATTAACGTTTTTATTTAAGGACCAATTCATCATGGTCATAATCAATCGTGATTCCTTCTTTAAGCTTAACAGTCCCAGCTATGATTTTACGGGCGATTTTCGTTTCGAGATGCTTTTGGATGAATCGCTTCAGCGGTCTAGCTCCATATACCGGATCATATCCCTGGTCCGCAATGAATTCCTTAGCCGCTTCTGTGACGTTGAGGACTATATTTTGTTCAGTTAACCTAACTTGTAATTGATGAACCATTTTATCTACGATTTCAACGATTTCATGTTTCGTCAGAGGTTTGAATAAAACAATGTCATCCACTCGATTCAAAAACTCCGGACGGAAATGCCCTCTTAATTCTTTAAAGACCTGATCTTTTATTTCTTCTTCAATGCCACCATCCACCCGGTTGGATTGCAATAAGAAATGGGAACCGATATTGGAAGTCATGATGATGACCGTATTTTTACAGTTGATTGTCCTGCCTTGGGAGTCTGTTATTCTTCCATCATCCAACATTTGCAATAAAATATTGAAGACTTCAGGATGCGCCTTTTCAATTTCGTCCAGTAATATGACTGAGTATGGGTTTCTCCTTACAGCCTCCGTAAGCTGGCCGCCTTCCTCAAATCCAACATAACCGGGAGGTGCACCAACAAGTCGGGACACGGAATGTTTCTCCATATATTCCGACATATCAATTCGAATCATATGTTCCTCACTATCGAATAATGTTTCTGCCAAAGCTTTTACCAATTCGGTTTTACCGACACCAGTCGGCCCAAGAAAAATGAATGAACCGATTGGTCTGTTTGGATCTTTTATTCCAGCCCTTGCTCTTAAAACAGCATCGGATACGAGTTCCACCGCTTCTCCTTGACCGATTACGCGTTCATGCAGGATATCTGATAGGCGAAGCAGCTTCTCCCTTTCACTTTCCACCAGCTTGCTTACCGGAATCCCTGTCCACCTTGCCACAATCGAGGCAATTTCCTCCTCCGTCACTTCCTGGCGAAGCAATCGTGATTCCTGTTTTTCCTTTTCCAATTCGTCTTCCATTGCTTCCAATTCTTTTTGAAGCTGCGGAATCCTTCCATGCCGAAGTTCAGCTGCCCGGTTAAGGTCATAGTCATTCTCTGCCTGTTCCAGTTCATGACGCAGTTTCTCAAGCTCTTCACGTTTGTCCTGCACCTTTTGAAGCGCTGATTTCTCCATTTGCCACTTGGATTTCATGCTATTCGCTTGATCCTGAAGTTCTGATAGTTCTTTTTGAAGCACTTCCAGCCTTGCTTTGCTTTGAGGGTCGTCTTCATTTTTCAGGGCCGCTTCTTCAATTTCAAGTTGCATGACTTTTCTCGTGATTTCATCCAACTCGGATGGCATGGAGTCGATTTCCATGCGGATCATCGCACATGCTTCATCCACAAGATCAATCGCTTTATCCGGTAAAAACCGCTCCGTTATATATCGGTTCGAAAGGACAGAGGCTGCAACGATCGCCCGATCATGTATCCTGACGCCATGATGAATTTCAAACCGTTCCTTTAATCCCCGCAAAATTGAAATCGTATCTTCAACATCCGGTTCAGGAACCAGAACCTGTTGGAAACGGCGTTCCAAAGCCGGATCCTTTTCAATATATTGCCGATATTCATCAAGGGTCGTTGCACCGATACAATGCAGCTCACCGCGCGCAAGCATCGGCTTTAACATATTTCCGGCATCAAGGGCGCCATCCGTTCTTCCTGCACCGACAATTGTATGCAATTCATCAATGAATAAGAGAATTTTTCCATCACTCTTCTTGATCTCATTCAACACCGCTTTTAGGCGTTCCTCAAATTCACCTCGGAATTTGGCCCCTGCGACAAGTGCACTTATATCGAGTGAAAAAACGGTCTTATCCTTTAAACCTTCCGGCACATCCTTCCTGACGATCCTTTGAGCCAACCCCTCGACAATCGCTGTTTTACCTACTCCAGGTTCTCCTATTAATACAGGATTATTTTTCGTTTTCCGTGAAAGGATCCGTATGACGTTACGGATTTCCGTATCTCGACCGATTACTGGATCGACCTTACCCGATTTAACCTCAGCAACGAGATCTCTGCCGTATTTTTTCAGTACTTCATAAGTGCTTTCAGGATTTTGACTAGTCACTCGCTGATTCCCCCTTATATCGCTTATAACCCGTTTTGCTTTATCATAATCAATTCCATATGATGAAAATAGCCTGTTTACATTCGTTCTATTGACTTGCAAAGACGCAAGCAGTATATGCTCGACAGATAAGTATTCATCCTCCCACATCTGCATTTCCTTTTCGGCAGCCGTCAGAACTTGCTGTAGGGAGGATGACATGTAAACCTGGGAAACACCCCCGCTCACTTCCGGTAATCCATCCAATTCCTTATTCAGCACTATATCAAAAAGATTCACCGATTTACCAGATTCCGATAAAATCCTGATTAATAAACTTTCATCCTGTTCCATTAAGGCCTTTAATAAATGAAGCTCCGTCAGCTCGGGATTCCCTCTTTCATTGGCTAGTTCCTGACCGCCAGTGAATGCCTGTTGTGTTCTCTCCGTCATTTTATTAATATCCATCTTGAAACCTCCCATTCATCTATATCATGAACGAATCCCCACTGGGTTTGACCAATTTTGACCTTTATATTTTCATTATACTTCTAATTCTCCCTATGTAAAGGAAAGTTATAAGAAATGCAGTAGTTTGGAAAATAAACGGAAAAAGCCTTTCTTCATATAGAAGAAAGGCAGACCCATTTGTAACATGGATAAATTCCTTTATGGATGAAACAAAATGGTTTATGCTTTCACGGCCGTTTTATTGTAACCATGAAATTCATCGATGAATTGGAAATCCCTATCCGTCCGACCTGCAAGGATCGTATCTCGGAGCAGAATGCCTGCATCGGTCGTATTGTGGATGATTTCCCCCCACATTCTAGCACTCGTTTGAACATTTGCCGTACGTGGAATGCGTTCCTCCTGATATTCCAAAAATGCCTGTTCAATGTCATTCCCATGCTTATGGAGCATATCAGACAAATAAGCTGCATCTTCTAAAGCCTGGCAAGCGCCTTGTGCCAAGTATTGAAGCATCGGATGTGCCGCATCGCCCATAAGCGTAATTCTTCCTTTTGTCCAATTATCAATTGGTAAACGGTCATACATCGGCCAGCGGCGTTGTCTTTGAATGAATGAAATCGCATTCTGAACAAGCTCACAAGTTCCGGCAAATACACGGTCCATTTCTTCCGGTGTTCCCCATTGATCTGTTTTTTCGTTTTCTTCCGTATATTGAGAACTTTTGAAAACCACTACTTGGTTATAAAGTTCTCCCCTTCTAACCGGATATTGAACAAGATGAAGGTCTGGCCCAATCCACATGTATACATCATCTAAATCCCCATGGCTCGTAACCTCCTCCATCGGGATCGCTCCCCTGTATGCAACATATTGAGAGCAGACCGGCTGATCTTCCACAAAAAGTTTCCGTGCCTTGGACCATAATCCATCGGCTCCAATGACAGCAGTTCCTGAATGTTGGGACCCGTTGGCAGAAGTAATCGTCACTTCACCTTCATACTCTACTGTCTCAATAATGGTTTGATTCGTGACCAGTTCGATATACGGGTTCTTTTCACAGGCTTCAGCCAATACTTTATGCAAATCGGAACGATGCAAAACAACATACGGAGCTCCATATCTTTCTTTATAAACATCACCTAAATCCAAAGCGGAAAGCTCTTTTCCGGAAAAGGCGTCCATCAGCACCAATCTTTTTGGAAATACTGCAATATCATTGATTTTATCCATGACACCCAAACGCTGCAATACGTTGGTGGCATTTGCTGCAAGCTGAATCCCTGCACCAATTTCCCCAAATTCGGGAGCTTGTTCTAGGACTTTTACATACTGTTTTGTTTCTGCGATTCCTAAAGCAGTTGCCAATCCGCCAATTCCCCCACCGATAACGATGAATGGTTTTTTTTCTGTGTTCATCATCAATTCCCCCTATATTAGTTGCTTTAAGCCAAAGTTGCGGACCACTACCACAGTAAGCGTTTTCATTCGAATGGCATTCATCTATTCACTAGTATCTTAGCTGAAGATTCCAAACCTATTATTTTCAAACCAAAACAGGCTTGAATTCACTTTCAACCTTTTGGTACCCATTGTTTGTGTCTAATTCTTGTTGCTGTTCCAAATCGAATCTTTCCATTATTGGTAGGTCGTTTACCGAGAATAAGTAAGAATCCGCATCTGCAACGTGCTCATGCCATGCCCAATTCGGAACGACGAAATAATCTCCCTTGGACCAGTCAAAACGAACGCCATTAATGACCGTATAGCCTGATCCTTGGTGCACTTGATAAATCGTGGAATGGGTATGGCGATGGGCTTTCGTATGGAAACCTTTAGGAAGTTTCTGCATCCATGCCCCCATCGTCGGATTGGCCGTTTGGCCATTTGATGGATTGATATATTCCACGGCAAAACCTTCATATGGATCCGGTTCGAAATTCATCAATCCTTCTATTGCTGCTTTGGTGCCCTTCCATTTGTAATTGGCAAGCGGTGCCACTTGTGAATAACGGTCGGATACTGGACGAACCATTCCGCCTTGATAACGGAGCTCTGAAAAATTATCCGGCCGTTTAGGCGTTTCAATCCGATCTGGATATGGTTCAAAGAAAGTGCCGCCTATGGAATAGATGGTTGGGATATCAAGGGCATCCATCCAAATCATTGGTTTTTCCCCAACATGTCCATGACCATGCCATAAGTTTTTAGGCGTGATCAAGAAATCTCCTTCTTCCATGAAGATCCTTTCTCCCTGCACGATGGAGTAGGCACCTTCACCATTCGTAATGAAACGAAGTGCACTTTGGGAATGACGGTGGGAAGGGGCCACTTCACCTGGCAACAAAAGCTGGACCGCTGCATAAAGCGTTTGTGTTGTTGAAGCCCATCCCCAAGGCTGGCGATAAGTAAGGCCAGGGTTTTGAAAATAAATCGCCCTGCGCTCCCCGCCTCGGTCAGGTGTGAAGATTTCAGCCGCTTCCATCAATTTTTTTGTTAAAAGCTCTTCTTTCCATAAATAAGCATGCGCATGAGGTTTAGGTTCATGGTCCATCAGAGCGGGAATGGCTTCCCACAGCGGCCCAAGGTTATACTGCTGAATATCCTTTGTAAAATCTTTTACGATTGTACTATTCATGTATTCCGATTTTTCAGCCATATTAATCCCTACTTTCTTTTTTATCTTGCCTCACTGGATTTTAGAAAGATTTCGCTTAATTTGATCATAATGTCCTGAAACATGCTCATCGATGAAGTGATCGACTATATAGGAAACTGGTTTGTTTCCGAATTTAGCGAAATTCCGGTGTGGCGATTCTTTGGATAGTGTTTCTTCATCTAAATTCCCGAGACCGCTCTCCACTTTATATTTAAGCCCCTCCACTTGCTTCATGACATCATCCACAGCAAGTTTGTCTGTATCGGTAACCGCCGCCAATCGGGCTGGATCTTGCAATCCACGCCCCCATTCGGCTCCAGGCATCGCTATTACAGTTTCCACTTCACCTAACCAATAAGGAATGGCTTCAGCTAAATGGGAAAGTATCTGCATGATTGACCATTCATCCTCTGCTGGTCTAAATCGGATCGTTTCTTCCGGTAGGTTTGCCGTTGTCTCAAGAATATGCTCGATGGATTGTTGCACTGATTGGATTGATGTCCCGATTCCCTGATAAGCCATTTTATTTTCCCTCCCCGACACGTCTCACACGGTTTTCAAGATAACCTATTTTGTCGATTTCGATTTTGACAACGTCACCATCTTTTAAGAACACTTGCGGATCACGGGCTACTCCTACCCCACCCGGTGTTCCTGTTAGTACGATGTCACCTGGTTCAAGAGTCATTAAGTTCGATAAGAATTCAACTAGATACTTCACATCGAATACGAAGTTGGATGTATTCGTTTTTTGGCGTTCTTCACCATTTACCGTTAATCGGACATTCAAGCCCGATGGATCGGACAGTTCATCGGAAGTGACTAACCAAGGCCCCATCGGAGCACTTCCTTCAACCGTTTTCCCTTGTAGCCACTCAAGTGTACGCCGTTGGATATCACGGTAAGTGACATCATTCGCAATTGTATAACCAGCTACATAATCAAGAGCATCTTCTTTTGAAACATTACGTGCTCTTTGTCCGACAACAAAAGCGAATTCCGCTTCATAATCCAGTTGTTCCGAGATTGGGAAAAACGGTATATCATCCTGGGGACCGATAACTGTATTGGCGAACTTTGCGAATACTACAGGGAATGGCGGCAGTTCACGGCCCATTTCAGCAATGTGTTCACGGTAATTATGGCCGACACAAATAATTTTGCTTGGCTTTTGGACAGGGGCCTCAAGCTTTATATTTTCAATTTCATGTACCAATTGATGTCTGAAGGAATCACGATTGCTAATAGCGTAGTCAGCAGCCTTTTGCGCGATGGAAAGGCTTTCATTTCCTCCCTGTAAAAACTCCTCCATTGTTGCAGGGACATAAGCGTCAGCAATTTGTTCACTGCGAAGTTTCCCTTCGCTTTCAAGTAGCGCTTGATAGGCATAGTTCAAGTCAACTACTACATTTTCCGGGTAAATTGCACCGATGCGTTTAAATCCTTGACTGCTGAACGTTACTAATTTCATATTCATTCTCCTTTATTAATCTGGATTTTTTTAAAACCTCTTTTGATGCCAACATCCTAATTCTGCTGGATTCGCTTCACAAACCAGAATTTGAATGACTGTACACCTTATCCATTCCACTTATAGATAACATTGTTCACTATTTATATAAATAATAACTCAATTTTCGCAATATTGTCAAGAAAGTATTGCAAATTTTTGTGCAAATGTTATCATCTACACCATTATCAGTACTGCGGAATCAAAAAGTTCGTTATTCATTTAATAGGAACATATATTGATAGCTTCAAGCATCCGGCGGTTTTTTCTGCTGAATTTCATGTATATTTTACATATTCTGATATACTAGACCTAAATTAAAACAGATTAGGGAGATTGATTTATGGAAATCGTAAAATCCGGTTCGACGATTCAATCATTACAAATAGGGATGAGCATCATAGATTTACTTGCTTCCCAAAGAACTCCTTTAAGATTCTCTGATATTCAGGAATTAACGGAGATAACGAAAAGTAACCTCTATAAGTATTTGAATACTTTGACTCAACTGGAGTTACTATATCGCGATAAGACAACCGGTATGTATCACCTTGGGAGCAAATTGATTCAATACGGAATGGCAGCGATAGGAAATGAGGATGTAACGAGCAGAATAACTCCTTATTTACAGGAAATCAGTCACCATACTTCCTGCACGGTCCTTTTTTCCGTTTGGACATATGATGGACCAATCACTGCAAAAATATGGAATTCCAATCAAAACTTAAACATAGGGGCACAGTTAGGTACGCGACTTCCGCCATCATCCTCTTCCGGAAAGGTATTCACTGTATTTCAGGATCCTTCCTTGACGGCGGAATGGATTGAAAAAGATCGTAATGTTACGGGCTCGTTCATTAAAGAAACAAATGAATATGATGAAATTCGGAAATACAAAATAGCTTTTGCCAAAGAGCCTCTTGTACCTTCCGTTTCCTCCATGTCCATTCCGGTTTTTAATTATAATTCCGAATTGTTGGGAGCAATCACTGCCGTTGGGTTCACCGAGAACATTCCTGATCATTATGAAGATCCTTTAAGCGTCTATTTAAGGAAAAGCTGTTTGGAAATCTCGAATATATTCGGTTATTCCGCTGAATAGAAAAAAGCAGGAAGAAGGATGGCGACCATTCCTTTTTCCTGCTTTTAGATGTTTCATGGCTTCCGCTTATAGGTCCATATCCGATTATGATTGGATGTTTCAGGAAAAGAATCCCCAGCATCAAGCTTTACCATTTTCGGATTCACTACCGTGCTGCCCGTTTCACCGATTTCTACGTAGGTCCCATTATTCGGTGCCTTCTGTCCTGGCTTAAATTGACGATTTTGCCCCATAGATTTCACCCCTTTACATGCTTTCCCTGTTATTATTACCAGGTTCCTACCTTTCATGTCAGAAAAATTAGGTACATACAGGAAATTCGGCTAATTAAAAAGCGTCTGTTCTCTGAGCAGAACGTCTTTTTAGGTTTTTAAAAATTGACCGTCGATTGGAACGTAGGACACTCGCGCCATTGCGCCTGCGGGGTCTCCTTTGGACGCGCTTTTCCCGCAGGAATCTCGAACACCCACTCCAATCAACTTTGTTTTAACATTAAGGATAGATCCTTTTACCTGCAGTCCTTTTTGTTTTAAAAAATGGATTAAAACTCGAGGTAATAGGGATGCTTTTCTATACATGGTTCTATTCAGCGAGATCAATTTGAAATGATTTACTTTAAATCAACTGGTACCATCGAACCTTTTGGTTCGTAAAATGAAGGCAACAATTGGTGTCTTTTTTCATTTAAACTTGATGGAAGATATGTTTTAGAGGTAGGACGCCCAAGTATTGATCAAGTTATTATTTTCTAACTGCTACAAATAAAATCAAAAAGGTTTCGGAATGAGACCATTCCGAAACCTTTTTTTCTACAAACTGAGTGACTGATCTCTGAGGTAAGCTTTTTTGGTTAAGACATTAAGTCCACCAGGACCGCCTTTTGGGCATGAAGGCGATTTCCGGCTTGGTGGAAAACGACGGAATTAGGACCATCGATGACTTCAGCCGTAACCTCTTCCTCCCGATGTGCAGGCAGGCAATGCATGAATAAATAATCTTCTTTAGCAAGTTTTACTAGCTCACCATTGATTTGATAATCTTTAAAAGCTTCTAAGCGGATACCATTCTCGATTTCCTGCCCCATGGAAGTCCAAACATCCGAATAGACGATATCCGCATCTTTTATGGCCTCCGAAGCTGAGGTTGTCACCAAAATTTCACTGCCAGTCTCTTCTGCCACTTTTTTAGCATAGGCGACGACCTTTTCATCAGGTTTGTAGGCGTCAGGACACCCAATGGAAAAATCCATTCCCATTTTTGCACAGCCTACCATCAATGAATTCGCAACATTATTGCCATCACCGATATAACTCATCTTCAAGCCTTTTAACTGCCCTTTTATCTCGATGATCGTCAAGAAGTCTGCAAGTACCTGACAAGGATGTGCAAGATCTGTTAACCCATTGATGACTGGGATAGAAGCATTTTCTGACAATTCCAGGATTTTGTCATGCTCGAAGGTACGAATCATGATGCCATCAATGTATTCAGAAAGGACTTTTGCAGTATCGGAAATCGTTTCACCACGTCCAATTTGCAAGTCATTGCCACTTAGGAACAAAGCGTGCCCGCCAAGCTGCATCATGCCCACTTCAAAAGAGACACGGGTACGGGTAGACGATTTTTCAAAGATCATCCCCAGTGTTTTCCCTTTTAAAGGCGTATATTCTTCACCTGCTTGCAATTTGCCTTTAATGGTCTGCGCTAGCTTTAACAAATCTGCAATTGCCGTTGGTGTGGACTCTTTCATGGTCAAAAAATCTTTTCCATTTAAAATCTTCGCTTGTGTCGGTGCCGTCATTGAACTCATACGTGTGACACTCCTTTCGTATATGGTACAAGCCATTCCTGAAGCGAGGTAACCCCTGGATCAGCATTATCCACCGATTGCAGATAGGCCTTGAACGTCTCTTCTTCCGTAAAAGCAAGCAGTCGGTATTTCGCTGCAAGTAACCTTAGCTGCTTATCTTCCTCCGTTGTTCCATATGCCAAAACGACCGCCGCATTTCCTTCATTTAACCATTTATCAAAATCTGAATTCCCCAATGTCAAACCTGCTTCTTTGATTTGCACTAACAGGTCTTCACTTAATTGAACTGATTCTGATTGATAAACGCCTGTGGTATGATTAGCTTTTTGAGCATGGAACACTTTTGTCAACGCTTCATTTACCGTTTCCCCGATGGCGATTCCTTCACCTGTTGATTTCATTTCCGGACCTACCTTCGAATCAAGTCCGCTTAGTGCAAAAGTAGAGAATACGGGATATTTGACAACTGCATATGGAATTTCATCCATTAAGCCTGTTTTTTCGAACGCATTCGACAATGAATATTTCCCAAGCAATATTTTTGTCGCTATTTGCACTAAGGCCACATCGGTCACTTTACTGATGATTGGAATTGTTCGACTTGCACGAGGATTCACTTCCAATACGTATACACTATTTCCCTCGATCACGAATTGGATGTTCATAAGACCTTTATAACCAAGTTCACTAACTAGTTTTTTAGCATAAAGGGTCATTTTATCTTTAATATCATCCGTTAAGGATTGAGCTGGCAATAAAGCCATGCTATCTCCTGAATGGACGCCTGCTTTTTCTATATGTTCGGCAATGATGGGAATATAAACATCATTTCCATCAGCAATCAAATCGATTTCGGCTTCCTTCCCTGGAATATAGGAATCGATCAACACGGGATAGATTAGTGCCGTTCCATTAGCCATTCTATTCAACAAGCTTTCCTTGGAGCGGATGATTTCCATTCCCTGGCCGCCAATTACATAGGATGGGCGTAAGAGTACCGGAAAGCCGATGGCCTCTGCCCGGGAAATTAATTGTTCTTCTCCATTAGCCATTGAACCTGGTACATGGGGGATATCCAGTTTTTGAAGAAGCTGATAAAAACGATCACGATCTTCTAATTGATCAAGCGTATCGAAGGATGTCCCCAACAAATTGACCCCGTATTCTTCCAGGCCTTTAGCAAGGTTTATCGCAGTCTGCCCGCCAAACTGGACGATAACATCTTTTATGTCTTCCGCTTCTATTACATTAAGAACATATTCAAGGGTCAACGGTTCGAAATAAAGGCGATCTGCTGTCGCAAAATCCGTGCTTACCGTTTCCGGATTATTATTGATCATGATCGTTTCAACATTTTCATCCTGGAGTGCATAAACACCGTGAACTGAACAATAATCAAATTCTATTCCCTGACCGATGCGGATCGGGCCGCTGCCAATCATCAAGACTTTCTTTTTATCCGTTTTTTGCTGTTCGTTCTCACCAAAATATGTTGAATAGTGATAGTTTGTATGTGATTCGAACTCGGCTGCACATGTATCAACCGTTTTGTAAACCGCCGTAACACCCAGTGATTTCCTGTGTGCTCTCACTTCCATCTCATTTACTTTCCATACGGAAGCAAGATAGCGGTCTGAAAAGCCCTTTTCCTTGTATGACTGAAGTTCTTCCCTTGTTACCTGATCGATTGCCTTAGCTTCAATCTCCATTTCGCTTTGGATCAATGAAGCAAAGGATTTAAGGAAGAAATAATCTATGGCTGTCGCTTCATGGATTTCTTCAATCGTCACGCCTTTTCTAAGCATTTCAAAAATGACAAAGATTCGTTCATCCGATTTTTCGGCAAGCTTTCCCCAAAGTTCAGGAATGGTTTTATTTTTCAGTGATGATAGCTGCAGCCCAATCGTTTTCAATTCCAAAGAATCGACGGCCTTTTGGACTCCACCCTCAAAGCTGCGGTGTAAAGCCATGACTTCACCAGTTGCCTTCATCTGTGTTCCCAATTTGCGGTCGGCGGTCGTGAATTTATCGAATGGCCACCTCGGGAACTTCACCGCTACATAGTCAAGCGCAGGTTCGAAACTTGAATATGTGCTTTTCGTTACAGGATTGATGAGCTCCGATAAATCGTAGCCGACAGCGAGCTTTGCCGCTATGCGGGCAATGGGATAACCTGTTGCTTTTGAAGCTAGTGCCGATGAACGGCTGACGCGCGGGTTCACTTCTATTAAATAATATTGCTTGCTATTCGGATCAAGTGCAAATTGAATGTTACAGCCGCCTATAATCCCTAAAGCAGAGATGATTTTAATGGATGCGGCACGCAGCATCTGAAACTCATCGTCCGATAAAGTCTGTGATGGTGCCACGACGATCGAATCACCTGTATGGATCCCTACCGGATCGATATTTTCCATATTACAGATAGTGATGCACGTATTGTTGCCATCTCGCATAACCTCATATTCGACTTCCTTAAAACCAGCTATACTTCTTTCAATCAAGCATTGTGTAATTGGGCTTTCTTGCAGTCCGCCCCGTACAAGTTCCTTAAAGGTCTCCAGTGAATCGGCAATACCACCGCCAGTTCCGCCGAGTGTATATGCGGGACGAACGATGATGGGGAAACCGATTTTGTCGGCAAAAGCCAGCGCTTCTTCAAGAGTATGGACAATCGTACTATCGGGAACGGGTTCACCTATTTCAAACATCAACTCACGGAACAGCTCACGATCCTCCCCTTTTTTGATAGAATCGATCGGAGTTCCCAATAATTTGACCTTATATTTTTCAAGTATTCCAGCATCATCCAACTGATAAGCTAGGTTCAATCCTGTTTGACCGCCTAATGTAGCGAGCAGGCCATCCGGCTTTTCTTTGGAGATGATCTTTTCCAGTACATCAACCGTTAAAGGTTCGAAATAAACAGCATCCGCATTCATATCATCAGTCATGATTGTTGCCGGATTGTTATTGACCAGTATGACTTTATATCCTTCTTCCTTTAAAGCGAGGCAGGCCTGTGTACCTGCATAATCGAATTCGGCGGCCTGCCCGATGACAATCGGCCCCGAACCAATCACTAAAATGGTCTGTATCGTGTCGTCCTTAGGCATAAGCTTTTTCTCTCCCGCTATAATCATTTATCATTTGTAAAAAGTCTTTGAATAGTAATGAACTCTCGATAGGTCCTGGATTTGCCTCTGGGTGGTACTGGGTAGTGAAGATTGGCAAGTCTTCATGCATGAGTCCCTCAACCGTGTTATCATTCACGTTTCTGAATCTCACTTGAAGCGATGTTCCTTGCAAGCTCGGTTCATCAACCTCGTAACTATGATTCTGCGAACTCATATACACCTTTTTCGTTTTCAAATCGACCACGGGCTGATTCGCACCGCGATGTCCAAACAGCATTTTTTTTGTATTTCCACCTAAGGCAAGGGCCGTTAATTGATGACCGAGGCAGATGCCCATCGTGGGAAAACTCGTAATGATCTTTTTTATGTTTCCTAAAAGGTATTCAAGCTGTTTTGGATCCCCAGGCCCATTTGAAAGCAAAATACCATCTGGCTTCAAGTCCTTGATTTGCTCGAATTCCGTATCGAATGGTACGACAGAGACTCGGCAGCCTTGAGCGACCAATGAATCCAGGATTGATTTTTTATAGCCGAAATCCATCATCACAACGTGCTTGTCGCCTCCACCAAATCTCTCGACAACCTTTGTGGATACCTCAGCTACATGGGCTGATAAACCATTCAGGCTGGGTACGACAGTGTATTTTTCTTCAGCTGTGATGACTGCCTGCATGGAACCTTCCTGTCTTATATTTTTAACGACCGCTCTTGTGTCCACATGGCTTAAAAGAGGAATGTTCCACTTGTCTAAATATTCACCAATTGAATATTTAGCCTGATAATGGGAATGGCTCATATTTCCTTCATATACAATCACACCGGCAACATGCGGCTTTTTACTTTCAAAATCATGTTCATTGATTCCGTAATTTCCGATTAGTGGGTATGTGAAGATGACAATCTGGTCCTTATATGAAGGATCTGTCAACACTTCTTGATATCCGGTCATTCCTGTAAAAAAGACAATCTCTCCAGTGATTGTTTTTTCAGTCGATTTAGTCAGCAGTTCCCCTTCAAAGACGGAACCATTCTCTAAATATAGATAGCTTTTCATGATCTTCACCTCTTTAGATGATGTATATTTATATATACAATAGCATAATTATTCATTTTATTCTATAAAAATTCAATAAATTTAGACAGTTTGTTTTATTGCCAATACTTTTTTAATTTTATTTATCGCCGTATCGATCTCCGATTCGGAAACAGTCAGGGATGGAAGTAAACGAAGTACTTTAGGACCTGCACTCAATACAAGTAAGCCCTCTTCTTGCAATTCCATTAAAAACACCTGAACATCTTGTTTACATTCAATTCCGACCATCATTCCCAGACCGCGAATCTCTTTCACTTCTTCGATGCCATTCAATGCTTTTGCCAATTCGCTCTCAAGGTATTCCGCCTTTTTAACGGTTTCTTTTAAAAACCCTGATTGAAAAATTTCCTTTAATACAGCTTCGGCTGCTGAGACACTAACTGGATTCCCTCCAAAAGTGGATCCATGACTTCCAGGGTCAAAGAATACAGACAACTCTTCCTTCCCAATCATCGCCCCGATTGGCAGGCCATTTCCCAACCCCTTTGCCGAAGTGATGATGTCCGGCAGGATATTGAAATGCTGGAATGCAAATGGCTTTCCTGTACGTCCTATCCCAGTCTGAATTTCATCTATGATAAGGAGAGCTCCGTGTTCTTGGCATTTAGTTTGAATCGCGTCCAGATATGATTGCTGTACAACATGGATGCCGCCTTCACCTTGCACGATTTCAATCATTACAGCTGCCGTATTTTCATCGATGGCTGCTTTCATGGCATCATGATCATTAAATGGAACATATTCGAACGAAGCTAGCATCGGTCCGAAACCAGTCTTGATTTTTTCCTGTCCCGTTGCCGCCATCGTTGCAAAAGTACGGCCGTGGAAAGACTGCTGACAAGTGACAATTTTGCTTTTCCCGGTAGCTTTACGTGCTAGTTTGATGGCTGCCTCATTCGCCTCGGCACCGCTGTTGGCAAAGAACACCTGACTTAAACCAGAGGCATCAGCCAGCATTTTTGCTGTCCGTTCCTGTATGGAACTTTGAAACATGTTCGATACATGCCAATATTTATTAAGTTGTTCCGCCACGGCCATTTTTACCTTCTCATGACAATGTCCAAGATTCAAAACTCCGATTCCGGATGTGAAATCCAGATACTCTTTACCTGTTTCACTCGTAATCTTCGATCCTGACGCTTTTCTTGGCTCAATGTCCCACCTAGCGTATGTAGGAAATAAAGAACTCATTGAAATACCCCTTCTTCCTGAAGAAATTTTGTACCGATGAATTGTCCGCCTTGATAAAAATGATCTTTCCCACTAACGATCATCACTTCTTCAATCCCTTTATTCAGCACCGACAAGGCTGTATTGACTTTCGGGATCATTCCGCCATGTATACTTCCATCCATGATCAAATTCTTCGTTTCCGTTTCATTCAATTTCTCAATGATCTGCCCATTCTTCAAGACCCCCTGAACATCGGTCACAAATAAACACATATCAGCCGATAGTGCCTTAGCTACAGACCCGGCAGCCATATCGGCATTCACATTTAATTTATTGCCTTCTTCGGTAGATGAAATGGGCGTCAATACCGGACAATAGCCTTTTTCGAATAAAAGCCCGAATAATTCCGTATTGACTTGTTGTATTTCACCAACAGCCCCAAGTTTCTGTTCATCGATATACTCACCTGTGAGAATTCCGCCGTCCGAGCCATTTAAACCGACTGCCTTGATGCCATGGGCTTCCAATTTATGAACGAGGCTGCGGTTCGATTTGCCTGCCAGCATAAGTTCCACAATTTCCAGCACTTCTGTGGTCGTTTTTCTTAACCCATCTTCAAATACTGGTTCAATTTCAAATTTTTCAAGCATTGAATTTATATCAGGGCCGCCCCCATGCACAAAGACAATATGGTATCCCCGGTTTTGTAACTCTTTAATACTATTGAAAAACGACTCCGATAACTCATTAATGATGCTGCCGCCGCACTTTATGACTAATATGTTCATACTTTTCACCTCTTACGAACGATAGCTTCCGTTTATTTTCACATAATCATAGGTTAAATCGCAGCCCCATGCCGTGCCTGATTCATTACCATCTTTCAAATAAACATGAATGATGATACTTTCATTTTCCAAGTATGCTTTGGCTTCTTCCTCAGAAAACATAATCGGCTCACCGTCTTTAAGTACGACGATATCACCAAAAACGATCGTTGTTTGATCCGGATTGAATCTCACTCCGCTTCTTCCCATTGCAGCTATGATTCGTCCCCAGTTTGCATCCGCTCCAAAAGCTGCCGTTTTCACAAGATTTGAACCGACGATCGTCTTCGCCATCATCTGTGAATCTTGTTTCGTATGCATGCCATGAACATTCACTTCTATCAGTTTAGTCGCACCTTCTCCATCTTTCGCAATTTGTTTGGCGAGGTTTTCGGAAGTTTGTTTTAATAATTCCAGGAAAATGGACCATTCTGGATGGTCAGGTGTCAAAGGTTCATTGTTCGCTTCTCCATTCGCGAGCACCAACACCATGTCGTTCGTTGAACAGTCGCCGTCAACCGTGATTTGATTGAATGTATCATTGGTAATCGAGGATAATGCTTGCTGTAAATCATGCGGTTCAATGACGGCATCCGTCGTAATGAAACCTAGCATTGTGGCCATGTTTGGATGAATCATTCCCGAACCCTTTGCAGCACCGCCCATTTTCACGGTTTTACCGTCGATGATTGTTTCATAACCACAACTCTTCGTTACAATATCCGTTGTTAAAATGGCGGTACCGAAAGCTTCAGCAGCTTCAGGTGTATTTTCTGGCTGTAATGCCTCTATGCCGTTTCTTACTTTTTCCATTTCCATGAATTCCCCTATGACTCCCGTTGAAGCCACTGCAAATGAATGGTCCTCCAAACCGAACTTTTGAGCCGCAAGCTTCCTCATTTCATTTGCATCTTTTAAACCTTGTTCACCTGTACAAGCATTCGCACAAGCACTATTCACTACAATGCCGTGAAGTTTTCCAGTAACGGCAATACTGTCTTTCGTTACATTGATTGGAGCGGCTTGAACGACATTTTGTGTATAAACGGCCGCGGCTGAGGCTGGGACATCGGTAAAAATGATGCCAACGTCCTTTTTAGAATAGCGTAATCCTGCATGGACACCCGACGCTTTGAACCCTTGGGGCATTAAAATGTTTCCTTCTTGAATTTGTTTGATTTCTTCAACTGACTGTAGTGTATTCATTGGTTCCCTCCATAGTTTACGGATATAGCGGACTGTTCCATAGTCCAGCCGTTTCTTCTAGTCCCATTAATATATTTGCATTTTGAATGGCCTGCCCTGCGGCACCCTTCACTAAATTATCAATAACCGAAACCACCGTTACCTTACCTGTTCTTTCATCATAATCGACGCCAATGTCGCAAAAGTTCGATCCGTATACCTGTTTCGTGGATGGATAGCGATCAAGGGGCTGTACCCGAACAAATGGGTGGTTCTCGTAAACCGTTTCGTACAAATCCTTTAATTCAACATTTGAGGTTTCCCGATTTACCTTTATATACATCGTTGCCATAATCCCTCTTGTCATTGGAACAAGATGGGTATTGAAGGTAATGGGCTGTAAACCTGATGACCATCGCCCAAGCTGTTGCTCGATTTCCGGTATGTGTTGATGTTGATTCACCTTATATATCTTAAAGTTCTCATTCATTTCACTAAAATGGGTGACTGCAGAAGGTGATTTACCCGCCCCTGAAACCCCGGATTTTGCATCGATGATCACATCGGCATCCGCTCCGGCCAACCCTTCAGTGAATAAAGGGGCAAGACCTAATAGTGATGCGGTTGGGTAGCACCCAGGATTTGCAATGATCGTCGCTTTTTTTATAGCTTCGGCATTCCATTCAGCCAATCCGTATACGGCTTCTTCAATAATATGCTGAGGCGCTGCCGGTTTTTTATACCAGTTTTCGTATTCACCTGGAGTTTGAAGCCTAAGATCTCCTGATAGGTCGATCACTTTAATATCGAGATCAGAAAATTCCGAAATCAATTGCGATGAAACGCCCGAAGGAGTTGCAAGAAATACAATATCGGATTTTTTTGCAATCGCTTCCGGGTCGATTTCTTCTAATGTATCTTTCATATGCATTAAATGTGCATTTTCTTCATATAAACTTCGACCAAATTGGGATGAAGTATGCAATGATTTTATTTTAAATTGCGGATGATTATTCAAAAACCTTATTAGTTCCATTCCTCCATAACCCGTTGCACCTACTATTGATACGTTCATAAAACCATCTCCTATAATTTCAGGTCCCTGTCAATCTTTGATTCTATTATTATAAGACTGAATAAAAATAAAATCAAATGTATTTTTATAAAATTATAAACATAAATTTTAAATGAAATATTATCCAACGAAATTCCTAGAATTATCCAAAGTTGTTGACTACTAGGTTTTTTTCCGTTTAAATCAAAGGTAGTAATTGAGTAATGACGGTTTCTGAAAGGTGGTCATATGCATGAATGAATTATCGTTATCCAATCGGATGCAAGCAATTTTAGATAATAAACAACAAATTAAACATATGGAAAAAGGGCGCTACCTTTTTCATGAGAGCACCCCAGCAAGTGATTTGTATTACATTATAAATGGGAAAGTAGAAGTGAGTAAGGTTGTTCCCGACGGTCGGGAATTAACTATACGCATTAGTTCGGAGAATGATTTGGTTGGGGAGACAGTCTTATTTTCTCAAAATCCTAAATATATGATGAATGCAAAAATGATGGAAGATGGTACTGTCGCGGTTATTTCCAAAGAAGCATTAGAAGAAAAAATCGCCTCCGATAGCCATCTCGCAGTCGAGATGATGACATGGTTATCCGCTCAAAACCGTAAAAATCAGGCTAAATTCCGCGATATGCTCCTGCACGGTAAGAAAGGTGCATTTTACTCCACCCTCATCCGTTTATCAAATAGCTATGGCACTGAAGCGGAAGACGGCAAAGTTATCAATCTTCCCTTTACAAACCAAGAACTCGCCAATTTTTGCGGCACATCCCGCGAAGTAGTCAATCGAATGCTCGCTCAATTAAGGAAAAACAATGTCATCTCCATTAAAAAGGGCCGCATTACGATTCTTGACTTTGACTATTTGAAACAGGAAATCGACTGTGAAAACTGTCCAATAGAAATCTGTACAATCGATTGAATCCTTTCCCATAAAAAGCAGCAATACATAAAGCCTTAATGATCTTAATAATGAATGGAATTTATTTCAGACTAATCCATCCTTAGGACCATTGAATTATTTTCATTACCTTGTATCCTAAATAAAAATGCATAAAAAAAGTATAAACATGGATTTCGCCATTGACCGGCATCATGTCCTGACAACTATACAAAAAAGGGATGGCATAGCTGCCATCCCTTAATTTTTCATTCGGACGGATTATCCGCCAATGAATGACATTTCGATTTTTTCCTGTTTCTTCACCGTTCCCGCTGCCCGCTCATCCGAATAGCGGTCGTCCCTACGGTTCCAAAGTGAAATGATGAACCCTGTCAATTCTTCATCGGTCATGTCGGAACGGAGCAATGACTTCAAGTCATGTCCCTTTCCATTAAACAGGCATGTATATAAACTTCCATTAGCAGAAAGACGTGCACGTGTACAACTTGAACAAAAAGACTCGGAAACCGAGGTAATGAAGCCTACTTCTGCAGTAGTGCCCTTATAGCGGAAGCGTTTTGCGACCTCTCCAAAATAATCTTCTTCAACTGGTTCTAGGTCGAATTCGGTTTGGAGCATTGCAAGCAGTTCTTTTTTCGTAATGACATTCTTTAACTGCCAGCCATTTGTATGCCCGACATCCATGAATTCTATATAGCGTAATTGAAGGCCCTCATCTTTACAAAATCGGGCCATCGGCAGGATTTGAGATTCATTGGTTTCTTTTTTGACTACCATATTCACTTTAACGCCAAGCCCTGCTTCTTTAGCAGCAGCGATGCCTTCAATAACGGGCTTTATGCCGATATCCCTGCCGTTCATCTTCTTGAAAAGATCGTCATCGAGGCTGTCCAAGCTGATATTCACCCTCTGCAAACCAGCTTCCTTCAAATTTACGGCATGTTTTTTCAAGAAGACCCCATTCGTGGTCAGTCCAATATCTTCAATACCTTCAATTTTAACGAGATTTGAAATCAAAGTGGTAAGATCTCTTCGGAGTAATGGTTCCCCGCCAGTCAACCTTAGTTTTTTTACCCCTAAGCCTGCGAAGATTTTAGAAAGCCTTACAATTTCCTCATAAGATAATAGCTCACTTTTAGGCAGGAACTGAAAATTCTCGTGAAAAATTTCAGCAGGCATGCAATACTGGCAGCGAAAGTTACAGCGATCTATGACTGAAATCCTTAAATCCCTTAGTGGCCTGTCCAATGAATCTTTAATTTGACTGTTCAATTAACCACTCCTAGCCGAAAGTATTAGAAAAAAACCAGAGCATAAAAAGTGGCTCCTTGAATGGGTTCACTTTTTTTGACTGGCTTTTCATTTCTATTACAGAGTTATTATTTGATACCTAATGCAATTTTAGCATATCTGGACATTTTGTCTTTCGTCCATGGCGGACTCCAGACTATCTTCACGTCCGTTTCCTTGACCTCCGGGATATCTTCCAGAACCAATTTAACTTGATCGACAATCGTCCCAGCCATCGGACAGCCCATTGCTGTCAATGTCATCGTAACGGTGGTCAGACCTTCCTCATCCATATCCACATCATATACCAAGCCTAAATTAACGATATCTATACCAAGCTCAGGGTCAATGACCTGCTCCAAAGCTCCAAGAATAATGTCTTTTGTATCTTGATCCACTTCAATCACTCCTTTTATGGAAAATCTCTAGTTTGTCGCTTTCATCATTATGTCCATATAAGCATCATAACAGATTTTGAGTGAGTACTTAAGCATTTTGCACAGCAGACAGTAAATGTTTCGCGAACCAGTCCGCTGTCTTAAGCACTCCTTCTCTGCTGACCTTATGCCCAGCCTTAGGGTCAAGGATAAAATCAATTTTTTCATCTGCCTTGTCATACCCTGCTTTGACCCCTTCATAAAAACGGTATGCATGCTGATAAGGTACAACCGGATCTTTGGCACCATGCCAAAAAAGAAGCGGTCGGTCGCAAAGCTTATCCTGATTAAGACTCAAATCAAATGGCTTAAGCTGTTCAATCACCTTCGCAACTTCCTCATCAGTAGCTGGGAAATCAACTTTCCTTTTCTTAATCTCCTCCATTTGGAGCTCTGCATACGCGACATATGATGGGTTCCCCATTAAACTGACTCCGGCGGAAATCCATTCATAAGCAGCAAGGGCCCCATTAGTAACTATTCCCCCCATTGAAGTACCTGCCACGCCAATTCTGTCGGGATCAATCAATTTTCGGGATAATAAATCATCCTTCAGCAAAGATAAATCCTGGATTGTTTGTAAAACCATTTCCCAAAAACGGGGCATCATTTGAGAATCACTTAAACCGGCTCCCCTTTCCCCATGATGAATCACATCGGGTAGAAGCACACGAAACCCCTTTTCAGCCAATAAATAAGCATAGTGCAGATTATGTTCTTTTGCACTTTGAAAACCATGTATAAAAATAATAAGCGGCAATTCCTGATTGAAAGTGGTTTGTTCCCCTAAGTGCAAGACAGGAATTTGTCCAATTCGTTCTTTTTCAATTATTATCAAGTTAACCCCTCCGATAATTTGTTCCGGTCTTTTCAATCCATTATCAAAATGGAATTCATTACCTTTAAATCTGAGCTTCGCTTTAATTATCATAATCCTGGATATAGTAATATCATACAGGAATGCATAAAGAATGAAAAAGATTTACATTTACTTTAAAATAGGCTTAACAATATTTGCATATAATGAAATCAAAAAGAACAGAAGGTGTGTACATGACTGAGAAACATTTAATCGTATTGGATCTTGATGGTACTTTACTTACAGATAACAAAACAATTTCTTCAAGGACTAAAAAAACACTCCTAAAACTTAAAGAAGATGGACACGAGGTTATGATCGCCACCGGGCGCCCCTTTCGCTCAAGTGAACTTTATTACCGGGAACTGGGGCTGACTACACCAATCGTTAATTTCAATGGCGCTTTCGTCCATCACCCATTACATACAAGCTGGGGGGTATACCACTCTCCACTGGATATAAATGTTGCGAAAGAAATTGTCGAAGCGTGTGATGAGTTTACATATCATAACATCATCGCTGAAGTCCGGGATGAAGTTTATGTCCATTATCATGATGAAAAGTTGATGAACATGTTCAATCTAGGAAATCCGATCATGAAGACAGGTGATTTACGCAATTACCTTCAGGATTCCCCAACTTCGATGCTGATTCACACAGATAGTGAATTCGTAGGGCAGATTCGCCAGCATCTATCCGATGTCCATGCAGAATTGGTCGATCACCGCCGCTGGGCAGAGCCTTTTCATATCATCGAAATAATAAAAAGCGGGTTAAGTAAAGCAGTAGGGCTAAAACGCGTATCCAACTATCTGGAAATTCCTCAAAACAGGATAATCGCTTTCGGTGATGAAGATAATGATTTGGAAATGCTCGAATATGCGGGAACCGGGGTGGCCATGGGAAATGCGATCTCACCAGTAAAAACGGTAGCAAATACGACGACATTGACGAATGAAGAAGATGGTATAGCCGTCTTCCTCGAAGAAAAATTCAATATGAAAGCCTAATTCGTCATTTTTTACCTTCATAATATTCAACTTTCAAGCCAAACTAATATGGACAACAGATTTATTCCGTTGTCGACAACGCTCAGAATCGGAGGAGATAAGAATGGGTAAAAGCAGTAAATCTAAACGATTTGTACAGCAGGGCAAAGAAAGTGTTGCCAGGCATGCCGAAAAAATCCCTTATCACACTACGTTTGAAGAGGCAGAAAAAGACAGGTTAAGAATTATGTCTGAACAAAGCTATGGTGGCTTCTAATGGGAAACAAATTATTCCAAAAGGCTAGGGAATTTGTTGAAGAAGCTCTCCACTCTGAGCATGACGGTGACCAGCATAAGACAGAGGAAATCGCTAAAAACGCTCTTTCATCAGCCTTTGCCAATACGAACGAGGCTGAAAAAGAACAATTGCGAGAACTCCAGCAAGAGCTGGAAAATCACTCTAAATAATGTGAAAGCCTCCAGGGATTCCTGGAGGCTTTCGCTTTGTTTTTCATCAATTGTTATTTCGTGCCTTACCGCCTTTTTCACCGATCTCCTTATAAAAATCTTTACCATGGGAATCAGCAGTGGCTTCCCCGCCCTTTTGTCCAATTTCCTGATAGAATTCCTTATCATGATTATCCGAAGTGGCTTCTCCGCCCTTTTGCCCAATTTCCCGGTAAAAATCCTTGTCGTGATTTTTAGAAGTGGCTTCCCCGCCTTTACGGCCTGCTTCCTGCCTGCTCATTTTTTCGTCGTTAGCCATTTTAATCACTCCTTCATAAGATTTTAAATTGGCGCTACAGTATTAGAATTAGCCGTTTTGTACAGGCAATAAACTTAAAACGCCGAAATACCTCCTTTTGTAATAGAAGTGTAATGGCCTTGATTTTTATTAATATCATTCCCTGCGGAAAGTCCCAACAATTCCTGACGTTTCTATGATGTTTGTGAATGCGTGTGGATCAACTTCCTTGATGATCTTTTCAAGGTCATACAGTTCATACCTTGTAATGACAATCAATAACATTTCCTTAGTTTCGTTAGTGAATGCACCTTTTGCGGGAACTCTTGTAATTCCGCGAACTAATTTAGCATGGATTGCCTGTTTAAGCTCTTCGCTTTTCTTTGTAATGATCATGGCCGTAAGCTTTTCATGACGTGTATGTATCGCGTCCACGACACGGGTCGATGTATAAAGGGTAACAAGTGTATACAAAGCTTTTTCCGGTCCATAAACAGCACCTGCCGTTACAATGATCACGCCATTCAGCAGAAATAAATAAGTCCCTACAGGTTTATCCTTCTTCCGTGAAAGAAGCATGGCGATAATATCCATTCCGCCAGTCGATGCTCCGTATTTCAAGGTGATCCCTACACCAACTGCAGCTATGACTCCGCCAAATACCGCATTCAATAATATGTCAGGTGACCAGCGTGTAATCGGGATGATTTCCATAAAAAAGGACATCAAGGCAACGCTGAGGAAACTATAAAAGGTGAAAGACTTTCCTACCTTTCGCCAAGCAATGATCGTTACTGGAATGTTCAATAAAAGCAAGAGAATACCTGTCGATACATTAAAAGGAGCAAAAGATCCAATCATCCTTGATAGAAGCTGGGCCACTCCGGTAAATCCGCTTGCATATACGTTTGCCGGTATTAGAAAAAAGTTCATTGCGATGGCATTAAGCAATGCCCCGACCACAACTATGATAATTTTCTTCATTTCACCACTGTACATCCTAAAAACCTCCATTTCACCCTTATTCTATTATCTTTTTACCCTTAATTATTTATTCTATTTACGTAGAGATTGAATTTTTACCGTTACGTGCTACACTAAAAAGTAGAGTGACCACTCATTTTCTAAAATTTGTAAAAAGAAAGCAGGTGTATTATGGCTATCACAATTTTTGCAGATAGTGCATGTGATTTGCCGTTGTCTTTCTATAAGGAAAACAATGTTTCATTAATCCCTTTACAAGTCCATCTTGACGGGGAAACTTATGAAGATTTACTTACCATTAATTCTCACGAAGTCTATCAGGCGATGCTTGAAGGAAAAGCCCCGAAAACATCGCAAGCTTCTCCAGAATACTTTATAGAACTTTTCACACAGTTTGCCAAGGAGAAAAAACAAGGGATATATATAGCCTTTTCCTCTGAGTTATCAGGAACCTATCAAACGGCAGTCATGATTCTTAATCAGGTGAAGGAAGAGTACCCTGACGTTGACATTGATATCGTCAATACAAAATGCGCTTCCATGGGCGTCGGTTTAATTGTAAAGAAAGCAGCCGATCTGGCAGCAAACGGTGCCACTAAAGAAGAAATCCTGGCTGCCATAGAATTCCAAACCCGGCATATGGAGCATCTATTCACTGTAGACAACCTTGAATATCTGGCCCGTGGCGGCCGCATCTCCAAGACATCTGCCCTTGTTGGCGGTTTATTAAACATTAAACCGTTATTGCATGTTGAAGATGGGAAGCTTGTTCCGCTTGAAAAGATACGCGGCAAAAAGAAATTGATCAAACGTGTAATCGAATTAATGCACGAAAGAGGCAAAAACTTAACTACCCAAACGATTGCCATCAGTCATGGGGACGATGAAGCAACGGCCCTGGAATGGAAGGAAGCCATCCAAAATGAATTCGGGACAACCGACTTCATGATCCATACAATTGGCTCCGTCATCGGTGCGCATGCCGGCCCTGGCACAATTGCCCTCTTCTTCTTAAACGATACCCCTGAGAAATCATAAACATACATACTCCCTTCCATAATTGTGAACAATATATATTGATCAGATAATGGAAGGGAGTTTTCACTATGTCCAAAACAACCGATGACAATAAAAGGCCAAAAGATAACCAAGCGAGAAATGCTGAAAAAAATATCGCATATCAGGAAAACCTTGCTGCAGGTAAGCACTCCTATTCGAAGAAAACGGACCATAAATGAAGCGCGGGGCTTGTCCCCCCGCTTTTTTAATATCGTTTATATAGTTGTCTTCCTATCATACTTTCTCTATAATAAAGGAAATAAACCCTGCTGGAGGTAAGTGATGGCAAAGGAAAATTCATTTGATATTGTTTCGAAAGTAGACTTTTCAGAGGTAACGAATGCAGTTACCATGGCTATGAAGGAAATACAGACACGCTATGATTTTAAAGGGAGCATAAGCAGCATCACCATTGATAAAGAAGACTTGGTTTTAGTATCCGACGATGAATATAAGCTCGAACAGCTGAAGGATGTTCTCATCAGTAAACTCATAAAACGTGACGTACCCGTCAAGAACCTGGATTATGGCAAATTGGAAGGAGCTTCTGGCGGGACCGTTCGCCAACGGGCCAAGTTAATTCAAGGCATCGATAAGGAGCAAGCAAAAAAGATCAATACCATCATTAAAAATAGCGGCCTTAAAGTGAAAAGCCAGATCCAGGATGATCAAATCCGGGTTACAGGTAAGAACCGGGATGATTTACAAGGAATCATTTCCGCGATTCGGGGCGCTGATCTATCCATTGATGTACAATTCTTAAATTACCGCTAAGTATGAAGGCCTCACCTGCTTTGGGTGGGTCTTTTTTCATTTGTTTCAACTGCCTCCATCAGCGCTCATCCTCCTCTTTTTCTTATGAATCGCCTTCATGGAACATGGAAAGACTAGTCATGTTCCCTTCAGTTAAAACATAAACCAAAATCTTTATGGGTATTTTTTCCATGTTTTCTTTTTCCTAAAAGAAGGAATAGAAAAAGCGTAGATAATTAAATGGGAGGCGTTTATATCTTGACTACTCAAAACCAAAATCAGAACAAACAAGGATTTCCACCTCAACATCAGCAGCATCAACCTGGATTGGAAACAAAAATGGAACCGAATCCTGATTCAGTTAAAGCTGCCTACAAAGGAAGCGGCAAATTAAAAGGTAAAACGGCAATCATAACGGGAGGAGACAGCGGAATCGGAAAATCAGTTGCCATTTACTACGCTAAAGAAGGAGCGAATGTGACAGTTGCATACCTGGATGAACACGAGGATGCCAAAGCGACAAAAGAATTGATCGAAAAAGAAGGCCAGAAATGTTTACTCATTTCCGGTGATATCGGTGATGAAGCCTTCTGCCAGGAAGTCGTCAAAAAAACGGTTGATGAATTTGGCGGTTTGGACATCCTAGTCAACAACGCCGGAGAACAGCATGTGCAGACAAGTATCCTGGACATTTCAGCTGAACAATTGGAAAAAACGTTCCGCACGAATATTTTCTCGATGTTCCACTTAACTAAAGCTGCATTGAAGCACCTTAAAAAAGGAAGCAGCATCATTAATACAACCTCTATCACAGCCTATCAGGGCAACCCAAAACTAATCGATTACTCTTCAACAAAAGGTGCAATACTTGCATTTACAAGAGCCCTGTCGAACTCCATTTCAAAAGATGGCATCCGAGTGAACGGTGTGGCTCCAGGCCCGATCTGGACACCGCTGATTCCTGCCTCATTCGGCGAAGAGGATGTTGCCAAATTCGGACAGGATACTCCAATGGGCCGTGCAGGTCAGCCTGAGGAATTGGCACCAGCCTATGTATATTTGGCAAGTGATGATTCATCCTATGTCAGCGGACAAGTCATCCATGTAAACGGCGGAACCGTTGTAAACGGATAAGGCCTTGCCTTTTTTCCAAAAGCAGTGGATTTCACAAATTGAAATCCACTGCTTTTACTCTTTCAGAAAGGATATTTCCGGTTAACGCGGAATATATGAGTGGGAAGGAGTGGAGGCATTTTTGAAAAATATTGTAGATCCATGGTTCACCGTTCAGGGATTGGACACAAAAACGTTTGCAATCAGTGAATATGGTCATTGGGAGAAAGTTCATTCCTTTTTATTACTTGGTGAGACCCGGGCTGCGTTAATCGACACAGGGTTAGGCATCGATTCGATTAAGCGGATTACAGACCAGCTTACCGATCTTCCGATCATCGTCCTGACCACACACGTTCATGCGGATCATATTGGCGGTCACGGTGATTATGAAACGATTTATGTTCATGGTGATGATGCCAATTGGCTGATTAACGGCATTGAAGGTTTGTCCTTGGAACAAATAAGAAAGAACATGGCCCGGGATATCACATTACCCATACCCGAATCATTCAATCCTTCTACATACAAGCCATACCAGGGGTACCCTGATAGGCTCTTATCGGATGGCGATACGATCGATCTCGGGAACCGCCGTTTAAGCATTTATCATACCCCTGGTCATTCACCTGGCCACATTTCAATTTTGGATGATGAAACAGGTTATTTATTTACTGGCGACCTGCTTTATTCAGATACTCCCGTTTATGCATTTTATCCCTCGACAAGTCCTGAAGACCTTGTGAACTCGTTGGAAAAGATCACAAAGATCAAGGCAGTCTCCAAAATCTATGGCGGACACAACCAACTAGGCCTCGAACCAAAGATCCTTGATGAAGTCCTTGCAGCCATTCAATATCTTAAAGAGAATCATTTGGTCAAACACGGAACGGGAGTACATGCATTCAAAAGTTTCAGCGTACATTTCTAGATAAAAAAGGCATTGCTTTTACGCAATGCCCTCTCGTTCAATAAGTCATGGCCATTGCACCTTGCTTGATCGATCTGCAGGAATGCCTTTCCACAAAATGATGTGGAATGATGGTCCCGGCAGGAGCATCTCCAGTCTGCAGCATATGAATGATGCCCTTAGCGGCCTGATATCCCAAATCAAAAATATTAATATCTACGGAGGTCAGGGCTGGTAATGACAGTTCAGAGAAAAGAACGTTATTGAAGCTGACGATTGACATTTCTTCAGGAGTGCGCACGCCCATCTCGCGAAGTGAATGCACGATGCCAAGTGCCATGAGATCATCACTGACCACCAAAGCGGTAGGTGGTTCATCGATGGATAGTAACCTTTTTGCAGCGGCTTGTCCCCCTTCATGTAAAAAATCTTCATGCAGGGTATATTCCATCCTTCGATCGATTCCAGCCCTCTCCAATGCCCGTTCATATCCTGATAAGCGATCAATGGTCATCATAAGGGATTCATCACCTCCGATAAATCCAACCCTTTCATGTCCTAGCTTTATGAGGTAATCCGTTGCCTGTTCGGCAGCCAAGACATTATCGTTATCAACATATGTTATCTCCTCGATGTAATCATAGGGTTTCCCAATGATCACAAATGGAAAATCCCTTTCCCTCAAATAGGTCAGAATGTGATCGTTCATCCTTGAATACATCAGGATTATTCCATCCACCATCCCCCCCTGCACCATATTCACTACTCCTTCGTAGATTTCATCTTCTGTTTTTCCCGTGCTTAACAACAGGGAATAATGGTTTTCCTGAGCTCCCTCACTTAGACCCTGGAGGATCGTAGGAAAAAAGGGATTTTGATAATAATCATTTGACGAACTTGGCATTACCAAGCCAATGATCCTGGTCGATTGATTGGCAAGACTACGTGCAATGAAGTTTGGATGGTATCCTAATTTAGTCATCGCCTTACGTACCCGTACCTTTGTTTTTTCACTTATCCGAGGATTGTTTGCAATCACTCGAGAAACTGTTGAAGGAGCAACATTCGCTAGCTGTGCCACATCTTTTATTGTGATGGCCATGCATTTCCCCTCTCCCTTCTTAGCCTTTATTGACTTCATTTTAAAAAAGGTGAATACCAATAAACACTTCTCTAATATTCGTTTTATATTTATACATTTTGTATGTATTCATAATACACTCAGTTCAATAGTTATATCCATACTTTTTTTAATGTTTATTTAATTTTTCAGAAAATACTCACTTTTCCGTTTTTTTCATCTAAGATTAAAATCCAAAAAGAAGCTGATGGATAATCAGCTTCTTGAAAAACGACAGGTCTATTGGAAATTAAGAAGTCAGACGACTAACTACATAGGTTTTAGGCTAATTTCCAATCAAGTCTATAGAATCAATAACGATAAATCCTCGTTTCATATGGACGTAAATCAATAAGGGGCACCTCAGGACAATCCTCATAATTAGCAAGCAAAAGTTCCATTTTACCCCAATAAGAAAGGTCGATTTGATGGTGATTCATACTAAAGTTACATACTACCATAACTGAATTATCATTCATGTTTCTTGTATAAATATAAAGTTCGGGATGATCTTCCCATAATAACTCATATTCCCCATAAACAAGGACCTGATGTTTTTTTCGAAGTTCAATCATCTTTTTATAAAAATGATAAATGGATGACGGGTCATTTTTCTGCTGTTCTACATTAATGGCGCGATAATTTGGATTAACCCTCATCCAAGGGGTTCCATGAGTGAATCCGCCATTTTCAAGATCATTCCATTGCATCGGTGTTCGTGAATTATCACGGCCGCTATGCCATATAATGTTCATGATCTCATCATGAGGTCGACCTTTCGAGGTCTCTATCCTATAAAAGTTTTTCATTCCGACATCATCATAATCATCAATCGAATCAAATTGGACATTTGTCATGCCAATTTCCTGACCTTGATAAATAAAAGGTGTCCCTTGCATGAAAAAGTAAAGGGCCCCTATCATTTTTGCGCTTTCCAACCAATATTGATGATCATTTCCCCAGGTGGATACACTTCTCGGCTGGTCATGATTTTCAAAAAACAAAGCATTCCATCCTTTGTTTTTCAGCCCCTTTTGCCATTTGGTCATCGTTCGCTTTAGCCCTTGAACATCAACAGCGTGATTCTGTCCCCTATTCCAAAGACCAAGATGTTCAAATTGAAAGATCATATTGAACTTCCCATTCGATTCCCCGACCCATTCTTCCGCCTGCTCTATCCTGACGCCATTGGCCTCACCGACCGTCATGATATCATACTTAGAGAAAGTCTCTTCTTTCAACTCCTGAAGGTAATCCAGAATCCCGTCCTGATTGGTATGCATTTCAAACGCAGGTACATACTGATGCCAATAAGGATTGGGCATATCCGGAAGGCCTTCGCGCTTATGAATATGCGTGATCGCATCAATCCGGAAGCCATCGATTCCCTTATCGAGCCACCAATTGACCATTTCATATAATGCCTTTCGCACATCAGTGTTTTTCCAGTTTAAGTCTGGCTGCTTTTCGGCAAATAGATGTAAATAGTATTGATTGGTCCTTTCATCGAATTTCCAGGCACTTCCGGAAAAGATGCTTTCCCAATTATTAGGCTCACGGCCGTCCTGCCCATCCCTCCAAATATACCAATCCCGTTTCGGATTATCGCGGGAAGAACGTGACTCGACGAACCAAGGGTGCTCATCACTTGTATGATTCAAAACAAGGTCGAGTATCACCTTCATCCCACGCCCGTGAACATCTTTCAATAACAGATCAATATCTTCGATTGAACCGAATTCATCGGAAACTGCTTGATAATCACTAATATCATAGCCATTATCCGCATTGGGCGATTTATAAAAAGGACAAATCCAAATGACATCTATCCCTAATTCCTGCAGATAGTCGAGCTTTGAAATCAAACCTTTTATGTCTCCGACTCCATCACCATTACTATCCATGAAACTGCGCGGGTAAATTTGATAGCAAACCGCTTCTTTCCACCAGGTCTTATTCATGCTGTAACCTCCCGATCCTGTTTTCCACAAAGCCTTAGGGACAATGTTTGGCGGCTACCGACAATCGAGAGGTATATGATTATTTTGGTTGATTCCGTTTTGAACGTTTAATAACCAAAGCAATGAATATACCAAAAATGAGAAGAACCAATCCTATGACTAACAGGTAAGGAATATTAATAATCGACTTAGGTGACAGCGTATAGACTTCTGTCGTCTCCCTGTCGATTACGATAGAGTAGCTGTTGTCCTTACTGCGGACCAGATCCCCATTCAGCATACCTCTCAACTCTTTATTGCTTTCAAGTTCCTTATCAGTAAGGTTTATCGTTTGAGTTTCAGTCGTATTGTTCATGGCGACGACAATCGTTTCTTCACCATATACACGCTTGAATACCGAAGCTCCACCTTTTTCATATAAAAGCTCCATATCCCCTTTTACCAATGCTGGGTACATGTCTCTAAGATCAGAAAGCTTCGTTATATATTCCACCAATTCCTGTTCTGTCTTAAAATTCATCAACTTATGATTATCCGGGGCAATATCGCCGTTCAAGGCAATTTCCGATCCATAAAATACGATTGGCACCCCTGGCATCGTATATAGATACGACAGGGCCATTCTCCATCTGGAACCTGGATTTTCGTTATGGTCGGCTGCATCCTTTGTAAACCGGGGCATTCCCTCTGTATCCATGAACAAAGCCTGATGGGCATTGCCCCCTAATTTATCTTCGCTTTTCGCAAACGCATTAAAAACAGGTTTCAATTCCTTATCGGGCGCAGCAAATGCTTCACGTAGCTCAGCATTCTGCGGATAAGCCATAAAAGCATCGATACCCGTCTCCTTGTAGCTTGAGATCAATTCCGCATCACCTTGAACATCGCCGATTGTATAGAAATTTGATTTTTCAGATTTGACTGCATCCACAAATTCCTTCCAAAAATCTTTTGCTACGTATTGGACTTTATTTATACGGTATCCATCAATATCGGTTTCCGTTATCCACCATTTGGCAGCATCAAGTAAATATTTCCTTGTTTCCTCATTATCTTGATTCAAATCGGGAAGACCATCAACCCACCCTGTTTCCAAATCCGTTTGGCTACCATCCTTGGAAATCTTTTTTTCTTCATGGAACCATTCTTGTTTTTTTGGATCGTTAAGCCACGCGGAATCAGGGCCCACATTATTTGCTTGAAAATCAATGATCACCTTCATATCGCGTTTATGTGCCTCGTTCACGAGTTTTTTAAACTCTTCCATTGTCCCATAGTGTTTATCCGTTTTATAAAAATCGGCCACCCAATCGCCATGATAGCCATTTGCATCATTAGCGAATATCGGTGAAAGGATAATAGCGGTATAACCCATATCTTTTAAATAATTCAGTTTCTTCGTGACACCTTCGAAATCCCCACCATTAAACGTGGAAGGATCATTCACGTTCGCATCTCCATTATTTTGGGTATCCCCATCGAAAAATCTGTCGACCAATAATGAATATACGATTTCATCCTTCCAAGTTCGTTGTTCTTTTTCAGCTGCTCCTACTGGAATGGCGTAAAAAAGAAGCAACGGAATTAAAGCGAGTGATAACGCTCTTTTTCTCATATCCGTTCTCCTCCTAGCTATCTCTTTACGCCTTTAAGATTAGCCTTTTGACCCCTTAACGTCAAATCCAATTTATAAAAAACTTTACACTTAAGGGACAAACTGGGGATACTGGTTATGGTTACTGAATTGGAAAAGAGCCGAACACGGTTAACGCTCTTTTTTTATCTTCTTGACCGCTTTATCCAAAGCCCTTTTTGGTTTTGCTTTTTGAGTGGTCATTTCATCCATGGCTGAATTCATCGGTCCCCATACTTTATTCATTTCCGGAATATTCGGCACTGGTTCAGCGTATTGTAATTGTATGCTTAAGGCTTGTGCCCTTTCATTTTCTTTGATTGCGGCACTGTGTTTAATTGATTTATTAGGTGGAAATTCCCCTGTTAAATCAAAACGCTTCATTGCATTATCATCATTAGTCAAATATTCAACTAACTTCGTAGACCAATAAGGGTGTTTTGTGAATGCTGTTACATGCCAGCCTTTGATTTCCATGAACGTTTTCATTGGCTGACCATTGGGCAATTCTGGCATGGGGGCAATTCCTGTATCCTTTCGCTCGGTAAATGAGTTCGCGTCACTCATGATAGAAGCCAATTTCCCTTGTAAAAACAACTTCTCGATTCCTGCCTTGTCGCCTTCAGGAATCAAACCCGCCCTATACCATTTTTGGATGTACGCTGCCCCTTTTATGGAACCCTTATTATTCAAACCAATGTCGGAAGGGTCTAACTTTCCATTCTTATCTTTAAATATATAACCTCCCATTCCAGCCATTACTCCATACGAATCATGGAAATCATTCCACTTGCCATAGTAACCATGCACGTTACGCTTTCTTAATTCCTTCGCCATTTTATAAAGGTCATTCATCGTCTCAGGAGCTTTAGCCATCAATTTTTTATTATAAATGAAGACGGAGGTGGTTACGGACTTTGGCAATCCAAAAACCTTATCTTGATACATCTCCCCCCTAATTGAAGGTTCAATGAAGGCATTCAATACCTCATCTTTCACCTTCACTTCCTGAATTAAGCCTTCCTTCACGATTTGCCCGACTTTTTCATGGGAAAAAGTTACGACATCCGGTGCCTTTCCATTTCCGATTGGCCCATCTCGACGAAGTCGTTCATACATCCCGGTAGCCATTTCAAGCTCTTCATGCTCAACTTTGATTCCATATTCTTTTTCAAAGGCTTCAATCACCGGCTTTAGGGCCTCCGCTTTACCTTCTTCCTCCCAAATGATCAATTTTTCCGGCTTCGCTTCATTGCTGGCTTCGTCTTCTTTTTTCTTATCTTCTTTCACTGCTTTATTTTTATTTTCTAAATCTGAACTGGATCCGCAAGCACTTACACTAACAATCAATAATATGGACATGAACAAATGAAAAATCAGCTTCTTCACTTTCATTCTCCTTTTTGCAATGTTTATTCTATCATGTCCAAAAGCACCAAATAATACTGTTTTTCAGTTCAGTACTTCAAATAAAGCCAATTGATGAAAGCGATGCCAAAGCTATTGTTATCATTATATGAACGGCTTTGATTTTTACAACATTTTCCTTGGCGTATTTATTTCCTTGTAGTGATGAACAATTTTTGTTATTTTTTAGTTAATAAGTGCTTCTTTCAATTGAAATTGGGTATATAACCATAATGAAAAAGCACTTAACCTGGCTTAGTACCACTTCATAGAGACCCTCCTCGTAACAGCCGGAAGTTTCCTTTTTCACAGCCCCAAAACTTATAGAATCGGAGTGGTTTTCATGGAATTTTCATCCATACACCATAGACCTAATGACAATTACGGCTATCCAATCAACACTGAAACCCTACATATCCGCCTACGTACGAAAAAACAAGATATCTCCTCAGTTGGATTGATTTTTGGGGATCCTTACATTTCAAATAATGGTCAATGGCAGTACGAGGAACTTCCCATGAGTCTGTCGGGCAGCGATACCCGTTATGATTATTGGCATATCTATGTGAAGCCTCCCTACCGAAGAATTCGATATGGGTTCAAGGTATCGTCAGAAGATGAATGCTCCATTTACACGGAAAAGGGCTTCTTCAAAGAGCCTCCCCGAGATCCCGGATGCTATTTCGCGATTCCCTATCTCCATCAAAATGAAGTTTTCGGGGCACCGGATTGGGTCAAAGATACAATTTGGTACCAAATTTTCCCTGAACGATTTGCGAACGGAAACCCCGCCAACGACCCCGAAGGTGTGAAACCATGGGGAAGTGAAGAACCGGCGGTGGATAATTTTTTTGGCGGGGACTTCGAAGGAATCCTTGAACATTTGGATTACCTGGAGAATCTCGGCATCAACGGAATTTATTTCACGCCTATCTTCCATGCCTACTCCAATCATAAATACGATACGATTGATTATCGGAGTATCGATCCGCAATTCGGAACGAAGGAAACATTGAAAACACTAATAGCCGAATGCCATAGACGGAATATAAGGGTCATGCTGGATGCCGTTTTTAACCATAGCGGCTACTATTTCCCCCCTTTCCAGGATTTACTCGAAAAAGGGGAGAAATCGAAATATAAGGATTGGTTCCACCCACACAGCTTCCCTCTTAAGGGAGGGGAAAGGCCCAATTATGAAACATTCGGTTTTTTTGAATCGATGCCAAAATTGAATACGGCAAATCCGGAGGTGAAAGAGTATCTGCTCGAAGTCTCGGCCTATTGGATCAAGGAGTTCGATATAGACGCCTGGCGGCTCGATGTGGCAAATGAAGTCGATCAGCCATTCTGGCGTGAATTTCGAACAACGGTGAAAAATATAAAGCCTGACCTTTATATTCTTGGGGAAATTTGGCATGACTCCATGCCATGGCTTCGCGGCGATCAGTTCGATGCCGTCATGAATTACCCTTTCACCAACCAGGTCTTTCGCCTGGTCGCCTCACAAACCATCAATGCACGCGAGTTCACTGAAGAAATGACAGCCATCTATCACAGTTATCCAACCAATGTTTTTGACGTGACATTCAACCTTCTTGGAAGCCATGATACACCGCGGATTTTCACGGATTGCGGGGAAGATCTAGCAAGAGCCAAGCTCATTCACGCAATCCTGCTGACATTCAATGGCAGCCCTTGTATTTATTATGGAGATGAAATCGGCTTAACAGGCGGCATGGATCCAGGATGCCGAAAATGCATGGTCTGGGAAGAAGAAAAACAAAACACCGAGCTACTCAATGAAATTAAGGCATTGATCCACTTGCGAAAAGAAGAACGGTTACTTGCCAATGACGGGGAGTTCAAATTCCTTGATACAGCCGGAAACGAAAATATCGTGGCCTACCAAAAGTATAATGAAAAACGTTCTGTCGTGATCCTCATCAATCCGACCGATGCCAAGCAATCCTTTACCCTTCCTGCTGAATTGAAAGGACGTACACTAACGGATTTAAGAACGAAGGAAACCACACAAGTTGGCAAATTTGAATTGGGTGGTTATCAATATAAAATTCTCGCAATCAATCATTGAGGCAAATGAAAACGGGGCGTTGATAATCATCCGCCCCGTTTTTTTCACTCGATTATTTGGATATCATATTCTTTGAACCATACATGGGTCTGTGCCAAATGCGCGAGCAATTGTGGCCCTGACATCAATTGGCCGAACCATGGCACTTTAAAAGCTGCACCCTTTGAATCTACTATATCGGTTAGCTTCTGTTTATCGAAAAATTCATGCAGGATCGAATTTTTATCCGTCAGTAAGTCTTTCAACCACGCCTGCACACGGTCTGTATATATAGGGTTATGGGTTTTTGGATATGGACTTTTTTTACGATACAATACTTCATCCGGTAATAGCCCCTCCAAAGCCTTCCTAAGAATACCCTTTTCACGGTTGCCTTCCATTTTCATTTCCCAAGGAATGTTCCATGCATATTCAACAAGGCGATGATCGGCAAATGGCACGCGCACCTCTAGACTTGCCCCCATACTCATCCGGTCCTTCCGGTCAAGGAGCGTCGTCATGAACCATAATAAATTCACATAGAAAAGCTCTCTCCGTTTTGCCGCTATACCGCTTTCCCCTTCCAATTTAGGCGTTTCGGCAAGGGTGGCCAAATAAGCTTCCTGGGCATATTCCTCCAGCTTCAATTTCTCGCGCCATCCCGTTTTCAATAAAGATACCCGCTCATCCGTAGATCTCATCCATGGAAAACCAGCACGATTCAAATCATCCTCACGGTGAAACCAAGGATAACCTCCAAAAATTTCGTCCGCACATTCGCCGGAGAGGCCTACGACAAAATCCCGCTTGATTTCCTTACAAAACCAAAGTAAAGAAGAATCGACATCCGCCATGCCTGGGAGGTCCCTTACAAGGACAGCTTCCGTTAAATAATTTGTCAACTGCTCTTGAGAGATGACCGATGAATGGTGAACCGTGTTAAAACTATCCGACATCTTTTTAATCCAATACCCATCGGAGTTTGGCTGGAAATCATTTGCCTTGAAATAACGCTCATTATCCTCATAATCAATGGAATACGTATGAAGCTGGCCTTTCCCTTCTTTTTGATAGGCATTTGCAGCAATGGCCGTGATTGCGCTTGAGTCAAGCCCTCCTGATAAGAAGGTACAAAGCGGAACATCGGATACAAGTTGCCGCGTCACTGCATCTTCGACAAGGAAGCGAACCTTCTCGGCCGTCTCATCAAGAGTATCCCGATGTTCTTCGCTTTTCACATTCCAATATCTCCAAATCCGGAGGCCTTTCCTTGATAAAGTTAGCGCATGGGCAGGCCTTAATTCCTGGATATTATGAAATACGCCTGAACCTGGCTTCCGGGATGGACCAACACCAAAAACTTCAGACAACCCTTCGCGGTCAATCTCCGTTTTAACATCCGGATGGGCCAGAATCGCCTTCAGCTCCGATCCGAAAATGAACCCGCCGTCCCTTTCCGCATAAAAGAATGGTTTTACCCCCATGCGATCTCTTCCGACGAATAATTTCTGTTCCTTTTCATCCCAAATCGCAAACGCAAAAATCCCATTGAACAAGTCAATGCATTTTTCTTTCCATTCTATATAAGAAGTTAGCAAAACTTCTGTATCAGAATGACCGTTAAAGGAATATCCTTTTAATAATAGCTGTTTACGAATATCCTCGGTGTTATATAGCTCACCATTATAACAAAGCGTATATCTGCCGTTATCTTGATTTTTCGTCATCGGCTGTTTTCCGCCTTCCGCATCCACAACCGTTAACCGTTTATGACCAAAGGCAACATGGGCTTCGCTCCAAACATTTTCTTCGTCAGGCCCCCGCTTTGCCAACGTTTTTGTCATGTTTTCCAGCGTTTTCGTTTTTGTCCGTAAATCTTTTTGAAAATGCACCCAGCCTGTTATCCCACACATTTTACACTTCATCCTTTCTATCCGGACTATCAAAAATATTGGCTCCCTGTCTTAAAAAGATTTACAGTCCCTAAGTATCGCTCAGCATCATTCCGTAGGGCCACCTGCCAACAACGCCCGGCGTCGTTAATGAATTGTTGAGCAAAGCATCCCGTGTTAAACATAGCCTATGCAAAGACGGAAAGATGGTTATTTGTCCATAATATTTTAAAATATACAGTTATATTTTCATTGGATTTTGACTAAAAAGTAGGTGAGGATTCCACTATTGGAGGTATATGTATGAGTCAGCAACAACGAACTAAGTTAATGAATAGGCAAACAAGAGCTTTTACCGAAGGAACAGTGGAAAATATCAATCAACAATGGATTTTTTTCGATGATGAAACAGATGAGGCCTGCTCCATTGAAGACCACGTTGACAGCATCATCGAAGTGTACAGGGGTGGGCGCTGGCAGCAAGGAGTAATTGAAGAAGAGGGAAAGATCCTGCTTCATCGGGAAATCACCTTCTTAAGGGAAAATGAGCCCATTCGGATACGCAAAAAACTGCTCTACTCTTTTGAACGTTTATTGGAAGAATTGAACGATGATTCCTTTTTCCAATTTGTAACGACATTGAATTCACTTGATTTTTCTATTTATGATTGTATATATAGCTATAACCAGCTCACTTTTTTAAGGGCCGTCCCAAACCAGTCCGGCGTGAATTTCTTCACCTTTGATAACGAGAGCCAAATTTGTCTCGTTCAGCACCATTTTTCATACGGGAAAAAGGATCATGATCGTTTTGAATTCACCCTGAACACCGGAAAAAGGATCGTCATTGAGAAAGTGAATTCACAATAACGGATAAAAGAAAACGGGTAAATGAGATTTCCTCATTTACCCGTCTTTAATTCTGTATTAAAAAAAGTCCATTCCTTGTGGCAGTGAAAGTCCTAAATAAAGGACGAATACAAGCGCTACGATGAACAATATCCACATGGCACCTGTGCTTTTTCTTTTTTTCGTACGGACCAGCACCATTTCCATCGCCGCAATCACGATGATACCAACAATCATTTTTACTGCATAGGCACCAAAATCAGTGATCAGCATGCCGCCAGTAAGGAAAATCAATAAATAGAACAACCGTGTTATCATATGTAGCATTTTCGCTTTCGGGTTTGCACCTTTAAGCATCGAATATGTGACAAAGAAAAGAATGATTCCGATAACCCAAGCTGTAATATGCATATGTGTCATTTTTTTGCCCCCTCGTTCAGTTTCCATTTCATCATATCATAGGCTTTTACAAAAAAACAAAACTAAGTATCCACCTGAATGGGTAAAACCAACAATTTAATGAACATCATTTACATTTCTTCTTAACTGGTCCCTACCTGCGCATGACCGGCTTTTTACCATACGTAAAAAAACGCCATATATATTCAACCGGTCCGTATTTATACAGGCCCATCCACAATAAGGAAAGCAGGATTTGCAGGCAAAACAGGGCTATTAGAAAAACAAATCCTGTAGTATATGAGACTGATCCATATAAACCAAGGCCATATGAATAAAAAATGCCCGTACATACCATCGATTGGAACAAGTAATTGCTCATCGACATCCTTCCGATATACGAAAGCGGATGTAACAGGCGGGAAGCCCCTGCCCGTTCCGCCAAAATCGTGATTGCCGTGATATAAAAAATCGTAAGTAACGGTCCTCCCAAATAATCCTGGACGAATATCGTTCCAAAATGGTATACCGTCACATATGGCAGCATCTTAATTGACATGCCCAATAGCAAGCTTACGATCGATATCGCTTTCAATTGTCGTTTATATTGGGTTGGATTTTGGAGAAAGCCCTGTTTTGCCACGCCTGCTCCCATTAAAAAAAACGGAAAAATCGATAAAAAAAGGATAATGGCATTAAAAGGGTTGTTCACCATATACCAATCCAACGCCCTTTGATTCATCAGTTCCGTAAATGTACCAGATTGATAAACTTCCAAAGACTGTTTCATCATCGCCGAATCAGTCGTGATCGCCATCCCTTCACTATCAAAAATGCCCATTATAAGAAATAGAGAACCCAATATCGCAAAAGGCAGGACATAACAAACCGAGCCAAGCAGAATTAAATTCCGGCCCTTCATCTTATAAAAAAACAAAAGTGCAAACCCAAATACAGCATAATTAATGAGGATGTCCCCATGCCAGATGAAGAAAGCATGAATGCAGCCAAGTATCAGCAGGAAACTTAGCCTTTTCATATATAGTAACGGAAATGATATACCCTTTTCTTCACTCCTTACTGCCAAAATGATTGCCCCGAAACCGAACAGAAAGGCAAATAACGGATAAAAGCTGGCCTGTGCGACTATATCACTGAATCTGTACAATATCCCATCCCATCCTCCTGCCCACCGCTTTGCACCATCTATGTACAAGAGCGGGGAGTGGAAAGATGGCATATTCACTAAAAAAATCCCTAAAATGGCTAATCCACGTAAAATATCGATGCTTACGATCCGTTTACTTTCCTGCAATGGTACCATCGCGCCCTTCATAGGTACACCCTCTTTCATTCATACAGATTTAACATCTTTTCTATATCTCCATTACATCACTTTTAACTTTCGTGACCGCTTTTTGCTTTTTTATCAGTATGACAAACAAGCTGCCCAATAAGCAAAAGATTCCAGCAAGGAAGAATGCCCATGTATAGGAGTTGAATATTTTGAAGATAAGCCCTCCACCGTACGCCGCCACTGCTGCACCCACCTGATGGGCCGCGAATATCCACCCGTATACGATCCCGCTTTTCTCCAAGCCAAATACTTGCCTTGAAATGCTTATGGTCGGAGGAACGGTCGCTATCCAATCCAAGCCATAGAAAACGGAAAAGATAATCAATAGACCGATAGAACCTTCATTTAATGCAAAAGGAAGTAATACGAGGGAAGCACCCCTTAGAGCGTAATACCAAAACAACAGCCAACGGTTATCAAAACGATCTGATAGCCATCCGGATACAGTCGTACCAATCAAATCAAAGATTCCCATGAAAGATAGCAGTGATGCTGCCGTCACAACCGGTAAACCAAAACTAATGCAGTAAGAAATGAAATGTGTCCCGATCAACCCGCTCGTTGAAAGTCCGCATATAAAAAAGCTACCTGCCAATAACCAGAATTCCTTCACTTTCACTGCTTCAATCAACGACTGAAAAGCCATGACGATGGGGTTCTTATTTTGGACTGTAACAGCCTCCTGCTTTTCCTCTTCCAATCCATACGGAAGAGTGCCCACTTCCTTCGGATTGTTTTTCATGAATAAAAAGATGATTGCCAGCATGATCAAGCTAAGGATCAAAATTAATCCAATCGCCCATCTCCACGAATAACTCTCAATGATGATGGCTAAAACCGGAAGTAAAATGAGCTGGCCCGTGGCCGTACTTGCCGTAAGTATCCCGACCGCCAGCCCCCGCCTCTTCTCGAACCAACGATTTGCCACATATGGGCTCAATACCGTTAAAAACACTCCAGAACCCAATCCAATGATAATTCCCCAAATTAAAATGAGCTGCCACTCATGCTGCATGAAAAAAGTGAGGAGAATCCCTGCCAATAAAGTGGACATGGCCGCTACCATCATTTTCTTCAATCCAAGCACTTCAATTAGGGCGGCCATGAATGGACCCGATAATCCATAAAGAAAAAGACTTATGGCAAAGGCTAAAGAAATGACGGACCGGTCCCACCCGAACTCATTTTCAAATGGTACGATGAATACTCCCGATGATGACCTAACGATACCGGCTACAATAATCGAGAAGAATGTTATGATTAAAATAACCCAGCTATAATGAATACGTTTCAATGCTCTCCCCCACAATCCAAAACTGTTAAAATCAACATGATGAAAAAAGAAAAATTATAATAATTTGAAATATTTAATAATAGTAACACTTTATCTTTAAACAGGAAGCTTTTTATCGAAACAAATTCCAATGTTCCTGAATGACCTTCCCTTATCCAACAATGGCATGAGTTACTTCGGCTATTTACGAATGGAAACATATCAGTGTCCACCTCAGGAAACCGTTTAAAACGGCAACAGAAAAAAACGCTGATCATTTCTGAACAGCGTTAGCGAGCTTCAATTAACGAATCTGCCTGTTTTCCCCTTAGATTCCCAATAATCATTACGAAGATGGATTTTTTGTATTTTCCCCGATGCCGTTTTTGGAAGCTCATCGACGAACGACACACTGGTAACTGATTTGAAATGAGCTAATTTTTCCCGTGTGAAGGCCTTTATATCATCCTCCGTTAATTTCACGCCCATTTTTGGCACAATGAATGCATGCGGTGTCTCTCCCCACTTTTCATGCGGAACGGCAATGACTGCCGCTTCAAGTATGTCCGGATGTTCGTAGAGTATTCCTTCCACTTCTATGGAAGAGATATTTTCTCCGCCACTAATGATTATATCCTTTTTGCGGTCAACGATATCCACATTCCCGTTTTCATCGATTGTGGCCATATCCCCTGTATGCAGCCATCCATTTATCAGTGTCTGGCTGGTCGCTTCTTCATTTTTCCAATAACCTAACATCACTCCATGGCTGCGGACGATAAGCTCGCCGATATCCACGCCATCTTGGGCAACTTCCTCACCATTGTCATGGATAACCTTTACCTCACTGCCTATGATGGGATATCCGGCTTTCGCCTTCATCCTGTATTTTTCTTTTTCCGGAAGATCATCGAATTCAGAACGAATCAGCGATATCAGACTGACCGGTGTTGATTCAGTCATTCCGTAAATTTGAATGAATTCCCAGCCTAACTCTTTTTCCACCCTTGTAACGAATGCAGGAGGCGGAGCGGAACCCGCAACAACGATCCGGATATCCTGCTCGATTTTCGGAACATTCCGTTCATAATATTGGAACAGTGAATTCAGAACCGTCGGTGCCATATGCATGATGGAAACCTTATGCTTTTGCAGTGCATCAAATATCATTTCTGGGCTGGTTTTCCTCAAACAAACTTGAGTGGCACCATTTGCCGTATAATAAAATGGCGCCCCCCACCCATTCACGTGGAACATCGGCAGTACGTGCAAATATGTATCGCGGTCATTGACCCTGAAATGATGCATCGCACCCAGGGCATGTAAATAGTTGTTGCGGTGAGTCAGCATCACCCCTTTGGGATTTCCTGTGGTCCCGCTAGTATAAAGAAGGCTCGAAACATCATTTTCATCCACTGACTCCCGGTTAAAGCACTTGTTATCATAACGTTCCAGCCAATGGTTGTAATCGGTTTCATTTATCTCTTCATCTTTATAATGAACGATTATGTGCTCCACCGATTCAAGTTCGTCCTTGACAGGGGAAATAAGATGATACAATTCCTGATCTACGAAAAGGACCTTGGACTCGCTATGGTTCAAAATGAAAACATAATCTGCAGGCTTCAAACGGATATTCAAGGGAACGATTACTGCCCCAATTTGAAATACCCCATAAAAGCCTTCAAGCATTTCAATTGAGTTAGGTGCCAAATATGCCACCTTGTCACCCTTTTTGACACCGAGATCCCTTAAACCATTTGAAAGCTGGTTTACACGGCCGTTCAATTCTGCGTAGGTTAATACCTTGTCATCTCCAATGATGGCTTTCTTATCGCCATATAGTAAGGCTGCTCGATCTAAGAAATGCGATAATACTAATGGTACATTCATTTCCTCACCTCTATTTTTATTTGAAAATTCTGAATTAGAATTATATTACCATATCTGTTTACAACATTCCAATAATATCAGCCGTTGTTATATAACAATATATTAATAGGCAGATGAATCACATCAATCATGAGTCAACATACAATACATTGAAACTCCCTTCAGTGATAGGCTCATGGCCTTAAATTCAGGGGAAAACCAGAATAAAAAAAGGGTGATTTTCTTGCCGGCCATCGTAGGAATCGTTCAAGTCATCAACGTCGGTAGCAGTGGAATTGTCCATATTGGTGACGTCTTTAAAATTAGTCCCTATTCCACCTCAAAAACGTTTGCAGGTGCTGGCTCGTTTAATACGGGTGAATCCATATCCCTTTATAATGCCTATAGCACCACGAATACAAATGATACTGATGGTGTTGATCAGCCACTGGTCCTAAATCTCTAATGTTTTAAGAAAGGAGTCAGCATGATCTTCAATATTCACCAGACCATACAAATTAATATGATAAAAATTGAAAGCATCGCCAATTCATCCGTTTTTCAAATAGGTAGTGCAGGGGTGATTAAACCATATTCCACATTGGCCAATACCGGTGGATTCACTGAGCCTGCTCCCGAAATTGAAGCCGATGTAACCCCATTAGCCAGTTTCGTCCCATTTACGCCCTCCTAGTTCATAGGCATTCACCTACATCCTACTTTTTCATATACTGTCTTATATGAAATCAACTTATTGTGAAGGTGGGTGTTGAATCGTGAATCAGGATCTCTATTCATATTCCATACAAATGCAGCGTTTTCTTGAAGCCCAGGATAAACGGATCATGAAACTTGAACACGAACTCAAACGCCTGACAGATGAAATTGCCGAGCTGAAAAATAAACCGCCAATCCATGTAGATAAAATTGAATATAAATTCGATCAGTTAAAAGTCGAATCTTTAGATGGAACATTGAATATCGGTTTAAATCCAACTGACCTTAACAACATTGATGAATTTGCCGTCAACAACCAACCCGTTCAACCTGCACCTAACCTATTTCCAGGAAGGGAAATCGTCGTCCAGGAAATTCACAATGATATACTTTCAGACTTGGAAAATATGATTCACGATGCGGAAACCCAGCTGAAAATATCCTTGGAAGCATCTTATCATGACTTCATTAAACAGGACGTCGAACGCCAGCTTCATCAACGCATCAATATGTATTTCGATAATCTTTCTTACGCGGAACGTGCACCGCAGCAACGGGATAATGTCAAGGAAAAGATCAGGGAGAAGGTGAAATCCGATATTCAAACTGCATTATTCCAATTCATTACCCATTCACAAGCCGAGACAGGAGGAAATCCAAATGGAGTTTAATGTAACCAATCACCAGCTTTGTGTAGGAGATATTAAAATTACCGGTGTAGCAAGCTCTGCTTTATTTCTCATAGGGGATGTACAAACGGTCCAACTATCCTCAGCATTCGATACCCCGCCGGAATCCCTTATCATAGGTCCATTCGTGCCGCTTTCTCCAGAAGGATAAATATGTTTTCAAGAATATCAAAAGTAAAATCTATAGTATCAGACACGGTATCGTTCAGCTCCGCCATGCAAATCGGGGATACTTCATATATTGACGGGAATTCCCTGGCTTTAGCCGTTCAAAAGAAAAGTGAAACTTTCCACTCAGTCGATATTCATTTCGCAGACTATGACATCTTTAAGAAACCATTTTATATCCCAAGATTGAATGAACCAGTCATATCAAGTTTTTCAAATCCGAATCCCTTCATACGGGTCGGCAATATCAATATAATCGGGATATCTTCCTCATCTGTGGTTGGTGTGGGGAACGTAGGCCATGCACGTATGGAGTCAAGAGTGAAACATATTCGGGAGGTTCCTAAAAAACCTGAAGAGACGCCAATCGGGGATTCCACCAACAACACTTAAACTTTTAAAGGAGGGGTTCATATGCCTGCCATTATCGGCCCGGTTCAAGTATTTAATGTCGCGCAAGGAAACCTGTTATTCGGTGATTGCGCCGTCATTTCCCCTAAGTCTTCCTCCAAATCGGTTTTCGGATCCGGCTCAGGGAACACAGCTGCAATCACTTTCACGGCCAATGGCCTGAATGGAAGCAATGTCCTTGATATCAATGGAGTTGACCAGCCCATTACAGGGAATAATTAGTCATAGAAAAAGCCTCCCATTTCCAGGGAGGCTTTTACATTCGGACTATTTTTCTAACATGTTAAATACTTGCTCAACATCTTTGTCTCCCCTGCCTGATAAATTAACGATCAGTATATCTTCCCTTGTTAACTCTTTAGCTAGCTTCATGGCGTGAGCCAGGGCATGTGAGCTTTCGAGAGCTGGAATGATTCCCTCTGTTTTGGATAATACCTGAAAAGCCTCCAGCGCTTCTTCCCCTTTTACCGTCACATACTCCGCTCGTCCGCTATTTTTCAAAAAACTATGCTCGGGTCCCACGCTTGGGTAATCCAAACCGGCGGCTATGGAAAATGTCGGTTTTGGTTCCCCTTGCTCATCCACTAACGTCAAACTTTTGAATCCGTGCAATACTGCCGGGACACCTTGCGAAATACTTGGGGCTTCAATTGGCTCTACACCAATTAAACGGACATTTTCTTCATCGAGATAATGAGCAAAAGCACCGATCGCATTACTTCCCCCTCCTGCACAGGCAATGATGGCTGTGGGCAGTTTCCCTTCCTTTTCAAGGATCTGGCGCTTCGATTCTTCACTTATGATTGATTGGAAATGCTTAACGATCGTTGGATATGGGTGTGGCCCCACTGCTGAACCAAGTAAGTAAAAAGTATTTTCATAGTTTTGCACCAAGTCATTCAATGCCTCATCAACAGCATCCTTCAATCGACCCTGTCCCTTTTCGACCGCTACGACTTTTGCCCCCAGCAATTCCATCCGAAAGACATTCAATGCCTGCCTCTCCGTATCCAGCTTACCCATATAGATCACACACTCCATGCCAAACATCGCACATGCTGTCGCAGTCGCCACACCATGCTGTCCTGCTCCTGTTTCTGCGATGATGCGTTTAGCACCCCTTCGTTTAGCAAGCAGGATTTGTCCAATCGCATTATTAATTTTATGAGCACCTGTATGATTCAGATCTTCACGCTTCAAGTATATTTTTGCCCCGCCAACCTTTTCAGTTAAATTCTTTGCAAGTGTTAACGGGTTTTCGCGTCCGACATATTCTTTCAGATAATATCGGAACTCCTCAATGAATTCCGGGTCATCCTTATATTTCAGGAATTCCGTTTCTAAAATATCCATAACTTCCTGAAGTTCACCCGGTATAAAGCTTCCACCGAACTCACCAAAGTATCCCTTGCTCTTGATCTCACTCGTCATACTCTTCTCTACTCCTTTAAAAAGGTATTTTTCTCCACTAGTATATAGTAAGCATTTACACTTTTTCAAACTATTCTGTTTATTCAACCAAAAAGAAGCGTCCCACATCAATGGGACACTCCTTCTCTCTTATACTTCCAATAAATGCGAGCCGTCAAAGAAAAACAAGTAACGGCCGGTTACCTTCTTATTCATTATCCCTTCAACAGCCCTCGTATAAAGCTGAAGCTGCATCTGGTATCGATCGGCAAGAATCCCTTTAGCCCCTTCGTACCCGTTTGCAAAACGGCCGGTGATCGTATCCGTTTTATAGTCGAGAAGCACAAGACCTTGTTCATCCTCAAAGATACAATCAATCACACCTTGGATAAGGACTTCTTCATCTCCAGCTTTCCAATCGCTGTAAGCTTCCTTTGCAGGCAGCGACATCGTAAATGGCACTTCACGGCGAATGCTTTTGGCCCTCTGCATTCTTTGCCCGATTTCACTATCGAAGAAATCGACGATCGTCTCAGGATCCACAGCTTCTTTCTGTTCCTCCGTCAACAGCTCACGTTGAATCAGATCAATGATCAGTTGCTGAATCGATTGAATGGTAATGTCTTTAGATAGATCAATATGCTGCATGACTAAATGTGTAATCGTACCCCTTTCAGCAGGAGTCAGTGACTTTTCTTGCATGAAAGTCGGCCGCTTCGTGATAGGCCGCTTAAATTTACGCAACAGCTCTGTGGAGCTTTGTTCGTCCTTGAGTTCATATTGACGTTTTAATTCAGAAACGGATTGCTTGGAACGATACACCGTCGCCTCATGCTCGGGGTACTCCCATTCCAGCTGTTCCTTGATATCATCATAAAACTCGGAAACGATGCCGACCTTCTCCGATTTCTGGACATGTTCAAGCATTTGCTCTTGAACCAGTGCCTCTTCCTCATCCAGAACAGCAAGCTCTTCACTCGGAATGACGGAAATGGACCAATTCGATGGATGTGACTCCATTTCCAAGCCAAGACCTGCAGCACCAAGAGAATCCCGATGTCGGACAAGGGATGGACCAATCCAATCAAGATAACTTTTTGCACCTGCCCGTACATAGTCCTTCAATAGCCAATCTCCATGTGCCGCATTACTTTCCCAGTTCTGCTGCGTTTTTTCTGCATCATTGATACTGGCAATCAAATATAGCTTTTCCTTAGCCCTTGTTAGCGCCACGTAGAGGACACGCATCTCCTCGGCAATTAATTCAAGCTGCTTTTTTTTCTTAAAAGCCAATTGAGGGAGGGATGGATATGTTATCCGTAATTCGGAATTCACATACTTTGCCGCAAAGCCATAATCTTTATCCAGTAAATAGGACTTTCGTAAATCCATCATATTGAATTGCTTGGAAAGACCGGCAATGAACACGATCGGGAACTCAAGCCCCTTTGACGAGTGAATCGTCATCAGCCGGACTACATCTTCCTGTTCCCCTAAAGCCCGAGCTGCCCCTAAATCATCTCCACGTTCTTGCATCCTTTCTATGAACCGCAAGAAACGGAACAGACCGCGGAAAGAACTTGCTTCATATTGCCTTGCCCTGTCATACAGCGCTCGTAAATTGGCCTGACGCTGTTTCCCGCCCGGCATCCCACCTGCAAAATCATAAAACTGCGTTTCGCGGTATAGGAGCCAGATCAGATCTGATAATGCCTCCTGCCTGGCAATCTTCCGCCACTTCACTAGATTTTTATAAAATGCAGAGGCTTTTTCATAAAGCCCCGGATGTTCCTCAGGGTCACTCTTTCTGTAAAAATCAGCTAGTGCTTCGTAATAGCTTCCTGTATGGAATAAACGCACCTTTGACATCTCTTCTTCATCCAACCCGACGATAGGTGAACGGAGAACGGAAGCCAATGGGATATCCTGTTGCGGATTATCAATCACCTTCAATAAGGAAATCATGATGGCCACTTCGGTCGCTTCAAAATACCCTGTGGACAAATTGGCATAGACTGGAATTCCCTGCTTTTTAAATTCCTCCATGATTTGCGGTGCCCATGGCATCGAACGAAGTAGAATGACCATGTCCCGATAAGTGGCAGATCGGTACCTTTTGGTTTTCGTATCATATATCCGATACTTTTCGCTTATAGCCTTTTTAATGAGCTTGGCCATCTGCCTTGCTTCGAGCTGCGCTTTTTCAAGCTCCTCGGCCTCAAATCCGCCATCATACCCTTCCACTTCCAAATGAGCTTCAGGATCGGCTGCTCCATCAATTAAATGAAGTTCGATCGGGTTTGGATCGTCTTCGGGATATGGGGCACCTTTTTTCAATTGGGCATCTTCATCATAATCAATCTCACCGACTGTAATGCCCATCAACTGTTGAAACAAGAAATTGGTCCCATCAAGAACTTCCTTTCGGCTCCGGAAATTGCGGTTTAAATCAATTTTCAGTCCGGAATCAACACCGTCATGGGTAAATCGTGTGTATTTTCCAAGGAAGAGATTCGGTTCTGCAAGCCTGAACCGGTAAATGGACTGCTTGACATCGCCTACCATGAAAAGATTCCCATCATATTCTCCATCAGCCGTCACCAGTTTTAAGATCGATTCCTGAACCAGGTTCGTGTCCTGGTATTCATCCACTAGTACCTCTTTGAACTGGTTCCTGTATTCAATGGCTGCCGCTGAAGGTTTTCGTTCACCATCCACCGTTTCCCCTGTCAAAATTTGAAGACAATAATGTTCCAAATCGGCGAAATCCACCAAGTTCTTTTCTGCTTTTGCAGCAAAGAATCTTTCGTCAAACCGTTTAACAAGCATTACAAGTGTATCGACATAACCCTTAAGCTCCCTTATATCCCGCAGGTAGCTTTCCGGTTTCCGGGAAAATAACTCTTCCTGTAACGATTTGATGATCTTCTTGGCCTTATCCCGGTACTTGGTAGCCTCATCAGCAACTTCCTTGATAAAATCTGCACCGGTAAGGCGTTTTGCCGTCCCGAATTTCACGTTTTGGATTTCCTCATAAAGTGCATTCCAGGATTGGTCCTTCACTTCCGAAAGTTTAGCAACCAGTGCAAGATCGGCTATATAGTTCTCAGCCCTTGGAGCCGGCCCCCCAGGGGTTTTTGTCAACGCAAGCGAGCGTTCCAATAAATCCCTGGCCGTGTCCAATTGTAAACCAATATCGAACTTCAATGAATCGATAAACGAAAGATCATCGATCCCATCATCATCTGCCAGCTCATACATGCTGGCGGCACCATCGAGCCATCGGTCCGGGTTTGGATTCGATTGCGAAAAATCATGCAGCGACCGAACGATATTCTGAAGTGCATCATCATTTCGATCACTTGTGAAAGCATCGACCAAATTAAAGAACTCTTCGTTATCACTTTGGCCATACTGCTCCTCGAAAAGCTCTTCCATCACTTCATCACGGAGCAGCTGGATCTCCGTTGAATCTGCAATCCGGAAGCCCGGGTCGATATCCGTAAGATAATAATACTTCCTGATCACCTCTAGACAAAACGAATGGAGTGTGGAAATCGAAGCACGATTAATCAAGCTCAACTGCTTACGTAAATGCTGTGAATGCGGATTATCATTAATCGCTTTTTCTAATGCCTCACTTACCCGATGGCGCATTTCGGCAGCCGAGGCATTGGTGAATGTAACCACGAGCAGTTCATCAACATCGATTGGATCTTCTTCTGAAATGACTTTTTGAATGATCCGATTGACCAGTACCGCTGTTTTCCCTGAACCCGCAGCGGCCGCAACCAGGATGTCCTGATCTTTAGCCCATATTGCCTTCCATTGATCTTCCGTCCAAGTCACGTCTCCTGGCAGAGCAGGAATTTTCGTTTTACTCATCGCTCTCCCCCTCTCCCCTTAATAGCTCAAGAACGTCATTTTGTTTCTTCTGTGCCAAATTCCTGAATTGGTTCTCCTCCAGTGACTGGTCGAATTGGCATACAGATTTAAAGGAACAGAAGGTACACGGCGTTTTTTCCTTTAATTTGTATGGAGTAATATCCACATCACCATCGACCATTCGATCACCAGCTTCCTGATAAATACGGCGCACATGATGATTCAGAAGCGAAAACTCTTCCCTGCTGGCAACTTTGGAAGCCGCCAGGAGCGATCCGTCCTTTTTAAATCCAGCTGGAATGATATCCGACTTACCCGAATTTTCAATATCAAGAGAGGTATCCATCAACTGAATGACATTTGAATGGTCCAGTACAAGTCCATTCATTTTAAAGCTTTTATAAATTTCTTCTTCAATTTTATCCAAACTGAGCATACCCTTTGATTTGACAACGGGATTATGCACATGAAAATACAAAACTCCGGCTGGAATCGCTTCTTTTCCAATCAGCGACTTGGAATGGGTGACGACGATATCTAGGTATGTCAACATTTGCAGCGCGAGTCCATAATATACTTCACTCATGTTCAGTTCCTTTTCACTCGACTTATAATCGAGCACACGCAAATAGACACCCTCATCTTCTTCCGCTTTATCCACTCGGTCGATCCGCCCGATCAATTCCATCTTCGTACCGTTTTTCAATGTAAAAGAAAGTGGCGGCAGCTCGCCATTTTTTCCGAATCCAAGTTCTAATCCGATCGGAGCAAAACCGCTCGCCTTTGCATGTTCACTTAATACGATCGAGGCACGTCCTATCACGTTTTCGAGTTTCCTGCGTAAATAGTGATGGCGGTTCGTACTTAACAAAATCTGATTTTGGAGTTTAGGAGCAAGTCTCTCCACAGCAATTCTGGCCAGCTCCAAGCATTGTTCCGGGGTCAATGTAGACCAAGGAATATCATGTTCCTTCAAGTAATCGGAAATCATTTTCAACGCTCCATGGAACATCTCGCCTATATCCGGGGCATCCAAACGGAAAATCTGCCTTTCCCTCAATTTCAAGCCATGAGCCGCATAATGGGAAAACGGGCAGCTATTGAACATTTCCATCCTGGATACACTCGTAAGAATGCTCTCACCGTATAATTGCTTACTTGTTTCCTCAGTTAATTTCTTTGTCCTATTTTGATAAAAAAGGCTCGATAAAACCTTAGTTGCTGAAGGACCGGCCATTTCATCATCAATAATGGCATTATATACATCCCACCATAGTGAATGGATTGGATAGTTCCTTTTCTTCAGCTGCAATTGGGCAGCCAGGTACGAAAGGGCCACATCATGATTCGCTGCATATTTCACCTGTTCCTCTGCAGGCAGATCGGACGGATCGTTCATATAATACACATCGGAAACGTTAGGCAATACGTCCCTTACCCGTTTCAAATAGGATGAAGGTAAAAGCGCCTTCCCTTCCTCATCGGCAAGCGGATATGATAAATAAAGGGCCTCGGCAGGCGTAGTGAATGCTTTGTACGCTGTGAACTCCTCATCCAGCAGGCGCACTTTCGAACTTGGGGCAACATCAAGTCCACCAGCCAGCAGCACATCACGATCACTATCTGAAAATATCCCGTCAGATACAGCTTTTCCCGGCAGAACCCCTTCGTTCAAACCGATAACAAAAGCTGTCTTCACATCATCCAGGCGGGATAAATCTAGATTAGCGACTAATACTTGGTCAATTGCCGGCGGTACCAAAGAAAATTCAAGAGACTCCAGACCAGCTTCAATGATTACCGCAAACTGTTTCATGGAAAGCTCTTCCCCGCTCAGCAGTTCAACGAATTGGTCCAATAGGTCGACAACCGCATTCCATGTTTGCTCATGCTCTCTTGCCGATACCAAATCACCTGCTTCTTCTGCCTCCAGTTTCAGCTTTTCCAATTTTTCCGGTATATGCAATTCTTCAAGATATAGATAAAGGGCTTCACACAATTCCCTGCCATTAGCAGCCTTTTTAGCCCGTTTTGATAGCTTCAAGATGGGCTCGGTAAATAATTGCTTCATTTCATTCAACTCTTGCTCAAGCATCATTTCCTTATCCGTTTGGTTCCGGTCCTCGAGTTCCAGACCGCGGAATCGCCGGTAGGTCCAACGATCTTTGGACGTCCACCCGCTTCCTTTAATGCCGCGTGCCAGCACATAGTTTTCCAGCTTATCTACCTGTTCACGCATCCGATCGTGGTTTTTTTGCAGCGGAAATAGAAGCTCTGTCTTGATTGCACGAAATACCGGTTCATAACGCCAATAGCCATTGATGATCTCCAAAGTCGAACGAATCAGTTCAATCAGAGGATGATTCAGCATCGTCCGCTTGGAATCGACGAACAAGGGAATTTGATAATCCCGAAAAACGGTTTGTAAAATATCTGCGTATGCTTCCCCGTTACGGACTAAAATCGCAATATCACGGAAACGGTGCTGTCTCTGTCTGACCAGCGACAAGATATCCCGGGCAACTCCTTCAATCTCAGCTCTGCGGTTAACTGCCTGGGCGATCGTTACATCAGGTGACTGCTCAAACGTTCGTGCAGGACGAATGGAAAAATAAGTTTCCAGATGATTCAGCCCCGGACTCTTTCCAAACCTTTCCGATCTTTTTAAGATTCGATCTTCTGAAATCGGTATGCCATTCCTCAATCCAGCCTGATATAGGTGATGATAAAGGTTTCCCGTTTGCCTGAACAATTGCAAATCATCCGGAGCATATTGCCTGTAGGGCTGATCTAACGTCAGCGAGATCGTTACACTCCTGCACAGCTTCATCATTTCTTCAACAATCAATAATTCCTGTGGAGTCAAGCTATAAAAACCATCGATATATATATCCGCATTCCTTATATATGAAGACTCTGACATTTTTTCGATCAGCAAAGTGAAATAATCTTCGGAGTCTAAATATTTATTGACCATTTCATCCTCAAAAGCCTGATAGACCAATTCAAGATCATGCAGTTTATCCTGAATGCCGCTGCCGGCCTGTGAGGTTTCAGCCAAATAGTTTTGAATGTCATCAGGTTGGATGCAATACTGCTTGAACTCAGCCAGCATTAGCTCCATCTGTGCAATGAACCCCTGCTTATCAGCAGATCGACTGAACATCTTTAACTCTTCCTTTTTATCATCCATGATCTTCCGTATCAGCATATTAACGCCAACACTGTCCAGATGCAGCCGGCTCATCCCCCCGGTTTCCTGAAGAACGCGCCAAGCAAGCCTGCTAAAACTGAAAACCTGTGTCCGGATCATTCCGGCAAGGCCTGGTGTTTTAATTAATTTATATTCAGATAGAAACGTCATCTGATCAGGAACGAGGTAGATAATTGGATTTCCTTCGGGATCTTCTGCCAATTTAGAGCGGATTTCGTCCAATATATTCGAAGTTTTCCCTGTACCCGATCTTCCCAGTAAAAAACGGAGTGACATCTCTTTTCCCCCTTACAACATAATATCTAGATCCATCATACCAGAAATACTTTCGTCTTTATGACTAGGTTTCTGTTTCCAATTAGATTTACCTTCTATTATTTTACCGTTTCCCTTAAAAAAACACCAACCGTACGTTCGCGTTTTCCCCAAAAGAAAAAGCCCGCATCATACTCGGGCTTCACAATCACTCACCTGTAAACTTAAAATTGAAATCATTGACCGGCCAATATCGAACATCCACTTTACCGACAACATTTTCTACCGGTATATAACCAAAGTGACGGCTGTCAGCACTTTCAAGACGATTATCACCCATGACAAAAAGCTTGCCCTCCGGAACTTTGGTCATATCCGTCAATTCTTTTAATGTAAAATCACCTGTAAAATCCTGTCCTGGGAAACCTTCCTTGAATTTCTCAAGATAAGGCTCATCCACTTTCTCACCATTTACGTATAGCCAATCATCTTTATAACGAATACGGTCACCTGCAACCCCTATAACCCGCTTAACATAATCTTCTTGTGAATTCGCATGAAAAACAATAATGTCAAAACGGTTGATATCATGAATCTGGTAATTGATTTTATTCACGACAAGTTTATTTCCATCTTCAAGGGTCGGCTGCATCGACTTTCCTTCAACATCATAGCTTGAAAAGAGAAATGTACGGATTAAGATGTAAATAACAAAAGCTATCATCGCTGGTTTTATCCAATCGGATAAAGAATTCTTGTTTGTTTTTTCCATCTAGTTCAACCCCTACTGCATTTATATATTAATTTATTGCCCTTCTTCTCTCTTCATGCTTTTATTTAACCGGACTTCCAGTCTTTTCCCCACATACCATAGGATAAAGATGACGATTCCGATAATGATCGTTCGCACAGGTTTATGAATCAATGATACTAAATCGTAACCTACGAAACTGATCGTAAAAATCATCACCGCCTTCCCTCCAACTACTGCAAGTCCATATTGCAGGGTACTGACTTTTGATAGCCCTGCAACGATATTAACGATAGCCGAAGGTGTAAAAGGGAAGCAGAGCAATATGAACAAAGGCCCGAATCCATGGCTCTCAACCCAAACCATCAACCTCTGCACCTGTTTATGCTTTTGCAAAAATCGGAAAAACCTCATTTGACCATATCTTCTAATAATCCAAAAGATCAAAAAGGACCCCGCTACCGCACCAATCCAAGAAAATAAAAACCCCCACCAGAGACCAAATGCCGTTGCATTGGCAAGCACGAACACCACTAAGGGCAAAAAAGGCAAAAAAGCTTCCAGCATCGGCAGTAAGATCCCGGGAATTGGACCGAATGAGCGATATTGCTGAATAAGTGCCGATATATGATCAAGTGTAAACCACTCACGTATAGTATCCAAATCCATAATTATCTCCCTCGACATGCTGCCATCAAAGCAGCATAAACTTATTAAAAACCGTTTATTTTAGATATATCACTTTCCCCCGAAATTGCAAGAATTATTATCCATATATCTTCATACTTTCCCTATCTCCGGAAAACATAATCTTATTAACGAATATTTCTAGATTTATCAAAACTGCTTGCATAACCACTGAAAATACATTAGGATAAAAACGGAACAAATGTTCTTATTTTTACGGAAGATACATATTAGTATTAAAAACGCGCTATTTAGAAAGGGGCGGTCATGATGACCCGCATTCCAGAAGGTGACCGAAATATGATTGAAAAAGCCATCTACCTCCCTATGGTTATTACAGTCTTAAACCGGGATCTCAAGGTCATCGAAATTAGTCCGTTTAAATTAAAAAGGCCCTATTCGGAGCTAGTCGAACATATTTTAAAAGTGGTTCAAGACGAACTTGCCGAGGTACGGCGCTATTTGCGCAAAGAGAATATTAAGGTTAGTGAAATCAAACGCGATGAATCCTTCACGATGTATTGTTTTTTATATAAAGGATACGAGGAACATCATAATTATTTCAATCCCCGCCTTCGCAACAAAACCGAAGACTTGTTATGTTATTACTTTTTCGAAAAAAAACCCTCAAGGGATTAACGGGTTACAACGGAGCCTTCCGGAAGGATACAAATTCCCTTGGACGTAAAAAGGATGACCATAAAAAAGCACCGCATCTCTCCTGGCATAAAGGTAAGGGAGTCTTTCATGATCAAGATCGATTAGACTCACTTACCTCCATTCCCCTGTTTGAATATTCCATAACATCATAATTTAATTGGCTAGTTCAAACCATGGAGTCATCTCCGTGAAAGATTACTTTTCGATCAAGGCATAACCTATGTAATCAAGTGCATACTGAATATCCTAACAATTTTAGTTTTAAGATTCCTTAAATGAAAGTTAATTACATGCTCCATGACAAAGGTTGGAGTGGCACCCGTTATGATCGACTCATCATATTGAAGAAAAGGATAGGAAAACAGTCAGCTTCGACAAATCGATGTAAAAGTAACCAATATCATGATCCGCCGCAGAATGTAACACGTATCCCATGATTTGCCCTGATCGATTGCCATCAACCAATCCCTGCATCGAATGAATGGAAATTCCTTTAGGACGATGGGACGCTTAAAAAGCCCATGCTATTGGATCAAGCTCTATCATGTCGGATGAAATGTCTGCCATGGATTTCAGATTTCAGATAGATAATATCTTCTTCTGAAAATACCTTTTACATTTAACTGCGTTACTTCAAGTTCCCTAGTTATGGCATCCTTCATTAAAAGTTTGCTGTATGCATAGCATCGCCTTCGTTCTTGATGATTAAACGGCAGAAAGTCGAAGCTGCCTGGTATGGTATACTATCCTCTTCCCTATTATAGGAACCGAGGACTGCCATAGCCGCTTCTCCTCTTCTTGTTACACAAGCCGTTTGCACTTACTGCTTACTGAATTAAGGCAACAGTTTCGACGAAAATGTCCTTAACGATTAAAAGGCTGGCCCGTTTGTTCATTATTAAGCGACATTTTAATTTCCATTCATCTATTATAACTATACGTCTAAACTATCATTTTAGTGTCAGTACAACGTTATTGAGAAAGATGTTAATTGCATATCCATAACTAGTATTATCTACTAGTAACACCCCCTTTATATTAAACGTATAAAGCAAAAAGAACTTCCAGAAAAACAAAACCATTTGTGAAATACTGAACAAAAGATACATCATCGGTGTCTTTCATATTATGTATTAAGGAGCCAATCATTAAGGAAACTTATACCCATCCCTAATTTCTTATGATAACCATGCAATGTTTTATTTGCATGGTTTAATTTGTAGCCAAAAGGGTTCCTATCTAAATTTTAAAACAAAGTTGGTTGGAACAAAAGGTGCAAACGCGCCGAGGAGGCTCTCGGACCGCCCGCGGAAAGCGAGTGCCTGGGGGGGGTAATCAACGTTTAAATTGTACAAATCCTAAAAAAACAGTAACAATCTCTTTAACAAAATATTTTGTTGGTAATACTAACTTTCTACGCAGCCTGCTCCTTTAATATATGCCAACTTCACACTCTTTTCTGAGAGGAATAGATTTTTTAGTGATTGACTCTTTAAAATAATGGTTTTCATTTTAATTCAAGAGATTAATCATAAATACCCAGGATCATTTTCCCTAAACATAAGCCTAGACGATATTTCCCTTTTTTTACCACAAATAAAAATCGTGTCCATATTCCCATATTCCCATTTTTCCGGTTACACATGGTAAATTATTAACCGGAGGGGAAAAATGAAGAAAATAAATATTCTACTGGTGGCTGTTCTTGTTTTATCTTTATTCACTGGACTTAAAACAACTGAGGCAGCCTCAAATGTAAAGGTACATTTTATCAACGTTGGACAAGGAGATTCAATCGGGCGGCAGAAGATGTCGTTGTAATAATGTGCTAAATATAGCACCCCGAGAAATGGTAACATTTTCTCCTTGGGACAGTACAGTGTCTGGGACCTAATCCCTCCCCTGCAATGAGAATTACCTCTTATTGTACGGGTCAGCTTGGAGGGTAAGAAACGGGGAAGTGAGCCGAAAGGATTGTAGGCAACAGGCAACTCTGTATGGTGAATAGGAACCTATGGTTAACGGGTCATTCGTGAAGTTGAGATGGGTGAGGAAAGTACACCGCCTATGGACGAAGAATCCTTGACAAGTCCATTTTATCCCCTGCTTTTGTATGGATTGAACGGAAGTAGAAGTCAATAGATGGCTGACTAGTGAAATAACGCTGTATACGGGATTTCGCGGATAAACACAGACACAGATTGTGTAACCATTTGAAGACAACCTAAAGGCTCCTGTAACGTGTTACAACGATAACCTGCAAAGGGCTAAGAATTGAGGATGGTTGAATATCCTACGACATTCTTAGTACCGAAAGACACATCGGATTAGTCCGCGACTGGTAAAAGTGAACCAAAAGTTCCTTTGAAAGTGTTGATAAACACGAGGGAATAACCCAGTTACACCTACATTGAAGAATGTAGGACAGTCCCTACGCGGTGACGCGAGTAATCCACGGTTCTTAATGGGTTGAAGGGTCTGCTGGCGAAAGATGTGAGGTTAATCCTAAGCAATAATTAACGATGGACTAGGAGGCGAAGCCCCGTGTTTCAAGCTACGGAAAGAATTGCTTATTTATCCAAGGTGGCAAAAGAAAAACCTGAATTGAGATTTAAAGATTTATATAACATCATTAAAAGACCTGAATTCCTCTTGCACGCCTACTACCAAATTGCGAGAAACAAAGGTTCAAAAACAGCAGGAATTGACAAAATTACTCGCAGTGAGTTAGAAGGAAATCTAGGACGTACAATTCAAGGGTTGTCGCAAGAACTGCACGACCAGAATTATACGCCACTAGCGGTTAGAAGGGTTGAGATACCTAAAAGCAGCGGTGGCAAACGACCTTTAGGAATACCTGCACTCAAGGATAGAATCGTGCAATCGGCAGTCAAACTTTTACTAGAGGCTATCTATGAATCTAAGTTCTCTGATTCATCTCACGGTTTTAGACCAAAAAGAAGCTGTCAAACAGCTATCAATTATATCACCGTAAAGAAATATGATTGGGTTATCGAAGGGGACATCAAAGGATGCTTTGATAATATAAACCACGGCAAATTGCTGGAAATACTCAGGTACCGCATTGCCGACGAAAAGCTTATAAACCTAATTAATAAATTTCTTAAAAGTGGATACCAATTGGGATATGGCATCGAGGGAAAGTTACCGGTGTTCGTAACCAAACAGGGAACCCCACAAGGTGGAATAGTAAGTCCAATTCTTGCAAATATATACTTAAATGAGTTTGACAAGTATATTGAACCCAAGCTGCTGAATTTTCCAGAGGACGAGTATAAGCTTAAAAGTAGTGAGTACACATACTACACAAATAGACTACGCGAAATCAGGAAAGCTATTCAGAACAATAAATTCCCCCTCACAATAAGTGAAAGGAATTTAGAGGAAGAATATAATACAAACTCGACCTACATTGAAAATAGCCTAGAGTTGGAGGATATATTACTTAAGACTTTGGATGAACGAAAGAAATATTCCTCCAAAGAAATTGAATATAAAACCCTAAACTCTAGAGTCCTCCGCCTAAGAAAGTACCTAAAAGAGGATAACTATCCAATAAGAATCTTCTCTAATGGTAGACCAAAGGGCTCCAAGGTGAAAATCAATAACAGGGAAGAAGCCGTGAAGAAAATCAGAGATTTAAAGAAAGATAGAAATAAAAGTAGCTTCTATGACAAGGAGAAATACTTCCAAACAAAAACTCTAGGATACGTCAGATATGCCGACGATTTCGTGATACTTATGGGCAACTACAATAAGAAAGCAGCCATCGAGCTCAAAGCAGAAATCTCAGAGTGGTTTACAGAATCGTTAAACCTCACACTAAGCGAGGAAAAGACGAAAATCACTCATTCAACAAATGGTTTCACTTTCTTAGGGTATGACATCATTAAACGCCCAAACGAAAAGGATAGAATTGGATACAGAGATACGTTTTCGCGGATATATGTTCCTAATAGCCGGATAAAGAGAGCGAAAGAAAGAATCGACTTTCTGATTCAAACACACTTTAACAGCCCACCAAGTGATTTGATAATAAATCTTAATAGATTCACGAGTGGCTGGAGTAACTACTACAAGATAGCCAACAATTGGCATACAATAGCTAGTAAACTCTACAGTTATTTATACTGGAAAGTGTTGCATTGGCTCGGTAGGAAATATAAATGCAGTATTCCACAGGTATGTAGGAAACACGTAAAGAGTATTGTTGCATTCGGAAACAACTGGAAGCGAATTGTAGATTATGTAGAAGGAAAACCAATTGTTTTAAAACAGTTTAGAGACTACAAATATACAACTCCTTACGAAATTGCTACTAAGATAATGAGTTCTAATTCAGGAATAACCGGATACCAAGGAACAGGCGAACATTATGATATATTGACCGCAAGCATAATATGGAGCGGTGGTTCACCAACACACCGCATACAACTGGAGGAAACTCAAGGTGCTATATGTTGCGAATGTGGTGATAAAGAAGGACCATTTGAAGTTCACCACATCAGAAAAGTCAATAGAAACAGGAAGAAAAGAGTCCTGGATATAATCAAAGCAAGTAACGATATTCCTAAGATGTTACTCTGCGTTCCCTGTCACAATAAGGTACCTACCACTTAAGAACAAATTGGGTAAAAGAGATTAATCGTGAGCCGTATGCTTCGAAAGTTGCTCGTACGGTTCTAACGGGGGCTTGGGAAAAACACAACTTGGTTGTGCGTTCTCATTCTACCCAATCTGATACAAACCGGTAATGAAAACGTTTTAATCGATGGCGGCGGTAAAGGAAAGGGCGACGAGGTTGTTGCCTACCTAAAAAAACAAAAGGTAAAAACACTTACTGCATTAGTTTCCACTCACCCAGATGCGGATCATGTTGGCGGTCTTGCTCATGTGATTAAATCGATTAATGTAAAATCTGTGTATGCCCCTAAAGTTTCACATACTACCCAGGCATACAAAGACTTTTTAACGACTGTTAAGAAGAAGACGCTTACAATAAAAAAAGCGAAGACGGGAGTGGAAATCAACACTAAAGCAAAGGATAATTCCCTTAAATTCATTGCACCTGTTAAGGACTATGCTAAGTCTGACTTAAATAATTGGAGTGCTGTCCTGTTGCTTAAACACGGCAAAAAAACATTCTTGTTTACAGGTGATGCCGAAGAAAAAGCAGAGAAAGATATGCTGGTTAAAAAACTGGTACCAAGTGTGGATTTACTTAAAGTAGGCCATCATGGTGCAAAAACATCGACAAGTTCAGCTTTCATTAACAAAACAAAACCGAAATATGCTGTAATCAGTGTAGGGAAAAATGGCTATGGGCACCCTACTTCCACTGTTATAAAACGGTTGAATTCAGTGAAAGCCAAAACTTATCGCACAGATAAATCAGGTAACATTATTTTTACTTCTACAGGTCAGAAAATTACTGTAAAGACGGTGAAATAATTGGTACAAGGAATTATTGATCGCTTCGAAGGAAAGATCGCTGTCGTTGAAATCGATGGTGGTGACATGAAGGATTTCCCTAAAAGTGCTCTTCCCAAGGGAGCAAAAGTAGGAGATATGCTGATTATCGATGGTGATACCATCACCATTTCCAAAGAAGGAACTGAAAAATTAAGAAAAGAAATTGACGATTTAATGGATGAATTATTCGAAGATTGATTCCAGGGCCCTTCTTTAATAAGAAGGGCTTGCTTTAAATTTGAATATTCCCGTTTGCATTCTCCTCTGATTTTTCCCCTGAACCCCCTCTTATCGCGGTATATACTTTGAGATTACCTCTGAAGCCTTGACTCCATTAGCATCAGTGAACAGATAAAAGGATTTCCTCTTTGTTTCCTCAATCCTCTGGATCAATTTCGTTTTTAAAAAAGAGGTCCGGTGCAGCTGGTTTTCGAAAGAGCTGCATGACACTGCTATATCGATGGTTTGTCTATTCCTGAATGTGATGGTTGTATGTTTGGAATCCAGGCGCTTATAGGATACCACATGCTCATGTGATAACCAGATGCATTGAGGACGTAACGGAGATGTAGTTGGAAAGAAGAATATCGAACTGGTCGGATCAATCGCGATCGGTGCTTTATGTGTGATGTTTATGAGCTGTTTCGTGCCTTGCTTGCGTCCTTCATAACTTGATCCGAAGAACTCGCAGCTTTTCTTTATTATTTCCATAGGTTTAAACGGGGAGATGAACTCGTCCTCCATTTCAACGATACGGGCATATATTTTACTGCCGTAATTAATTGGCGCAACCATTAGTGTATGTGGCGTGATTTCATATTCCTCGATGATTCCCTGATTGTTTTCCTTCATTTTTAATCCACCTCTTCCTCATTGCTAAACATCGCTATCACTTTCCAAAGCTTATATTCTTAATTGCTTGTACCCTTCCATTCCTGTCCAAGAAAAGTGAAGGGGGATAGTAAATGTATGTTAAATTACTCACTATAATAGCATAACCCTTAAACATAAAAAGCAAGTTCACAAAAAATTTAAAATTCTTTTATTTAGTGGCTTTTTCGTCACCTAAACGACACATTCTCTATCATAATTTAAATTTTTTAAATTTTCAGTTGATTTTATCCGCTCAAATCCATATAATAATAAAAAGGGTCAGGGGTGGTAACTTTGAAAAATGAAAAATCTTATTCAGAGTCAGTGAAGTCCTTATCAATGAGCGAAATGAAAAACGATGCCGTGGTTCAGGAAATGTTAATTGATATGATTATTCAGGAAGCCGTCCTTACTACCAAAAAGAATCTCCTTGCAAAACAGATCGATGATGCCTTGGATATAAAAAACAAACCTTTATTCTTAAAACTAAGTTCTGAAATGAACGTTTTACTAAAACAATTTGGAAATTAACATTCATGATCAAAAAAGCCTCCCATAATGTCGGGAGGCTTTTCTTATTATCATCACTCTTTATGAAACATACCCATGACCTCGGCAGTTTCGGTTATATTAACAAAAGCATTCGGATCCACTTCTTTTATCATCGTTTTTACATCTGTTAACTGATAACGTGTAATGACTGTCATCATTACTTTGCTCTTTTCTCCTGAATATGCACCTTCACCATCCATGACTGTAATTCCACGATATAGGTTGGTCAGGAGCTTCGTTTTCATTTCGTCACTCTTTTTGGTAACGATCATCAATGTTAATTTAATGTGATTGGAATGGATCGTATCGATCACCTTTCCTGCTGCATAAATGGAAATCAGCGTATATAATGCGGCATCCCAACCGAAGATGAAGCCTGAGATTACCACCACAACAGCATTCATCACCGAAAGCAATGTACCAAGCGGAAAGTCGCTCTTCTTAGCCAATAGCATGGCAATGATATCAAAGCCGCCCGAAGACCCCGAAGCGCGAAAGACGATGCCTATACCGATTCCCGATATGATCCCGCCAAATAAAGAAGACAAAATCGGTTCAGTGGAAATACCGTGAACTGGAATGAGGTATAAACTGATGGAAATCACGACAACTGATAATATCGTATAGGTGATAAAGCGTCTCCCTAATTTCAGGTAACCAAGAATCAGCAATGGCAGGTTCATCAGAAAATTCAATATCCCTGTGTTGACTGGGGTGATGATTCCGAACATGATCGCAAGTCCACTAAGTCCGCTGCTTAAAATTAAATGTGGTATCAAAAATAAGTTGTAGGCTACTGCCACAAGCACTGAGCCTACAGTGATGAAAAGTACATTATACATATCCGATCTCCTTAAAAAGAACTGGGAATTTAATTTATTATAGTAGAGAACCTAAGATTTTTAAAAATAATAGTTTTTTCTGAAAACGACCACAAACTTCCACTTTCCGAAGAAAAAAAGCCAGCTGGTTTTCAGCTGGCTTTCAATCACCCTTTGTATCTGCATTTTCAACCGTTGAAATCCGTTCGAGCATGGTCGGATGGGAATACCGCAGCCATTTAACCAGGAATGGCGGGTTGACCTGACTCAAACCCGACCTCGTGAGTTCCTGGAAAGTCGTGATTGCTGATTCTTTGTCCCCGGTCATTTCAATGGCATAACGGTCAGCCCTTGTTTCTTGATATCTGGAAACATAATTGGACAGCGGACTCGAAGCAAAGAGCAGCACAGACGTTATCAAGAGAAATAACGGAAGAGATGATATGCTGTCAACCGAACGGACCTTTAACTGATGGCCCCAGCGACCAATGATAAAATTCATGATTTTCGAAGTCAGCCACAAACCGATTAATGTCAGTCCTAAATAGCCTGCAATCCCTATATAAATGTGCTTTTCCACATAATGAGCCATTTCATGTGCCATGATAAAAAGGATTTCATCTTCCTTCAGTTTGTTCAGGGTCGTATCCCAAAGAACTATTCTTGAGTTGGAACCTATGCCGGTCACATATGCATTCAAGGCATTTGTCTTTTCCGCCATATTTACTTCATACACGTGTTCAGCCGGGATCTCAGCCTGTGAGGCTAGTGCCAATATTTCCGTTTCCAGCTCTTTATTTTTGAGAGGATAGAATTCATTGTACAGCGGATCAATCAATACAGGCTGAACGAACATCAGGAACAAGGAAAAAGGAATGGACAACATCCAAGCATAGAGCCACCACTTCTTCACACTTTTCTTCATTAACCAATATAAAATGCAAACGATGATGAACATCATCCCAAAATTCACCCAGAATTCGATGACTCCATCCTTCATCCACGAGGTGAAACTTTGTGTACTTATGTGGTAACTCTTGCTCATCCGATATCCAATGAAACTGATTGGAAATAGAGCCAGGTATGAAATAACGGAAAGCCAGAATAAGTAAATGCCCGTTCTGATCGCTTTCCGTCTCGAGACTGCCATTGACGATTTTTCAAATGCCTTTGAAAAACCGAATAACAATATGAAGAAATACAGAAGCCATTCATATGGTGTCGATACGAAAAAAATAAAATTCCGCAGTCCTGAATACTCTTCACTAAGCTTTAGTTCCCTTGCATTCAGGAACGTTGCAGGATCTGCTGCCGTTCCACGCAAAGCTTCGGGAATGGTCGTATCCGCTCCATAAAAAATATACCAATACATCGCTGCTGCATAAAGGATATATAATATAATCGCTCTTCCAGCCCATTTTCTAACCATGATGCCCCTCCTTAAAACGAATCTCCCTCTTAATAGTTTAATCCAAAATGGACAGGTTAGAACCGCATTTCCCTTCAATATTATTCTTCCTTACAATTCCCATCATTTTGTTGATTTTTCATTGTTCATTATCAACCTTTAGATTTCCCAGAATAATCCATAAGCCAAACATGCACTTCCGGGAAGGGAGGCAGAATGATTCGTATGCAGAGACACTAAAAAAACGGAGGGATGAGAGGTTTAAGGCAACGAGGAATTTATTCCTTTGCCTAATTGCTAAGATGAAATCGTTTCATCAAAGGATTTCAAATGTGAATTTGATTTATAATGAATGAGACCGATTAACGGAACGGCAGGCATGATCGGTCATCCCTTCATCCCGCTATTTTGAAAACCATACAAAAGTGCCATAAGCTCCGGTCGATTATTAACATTCAGTTTTCTGTAAATACGGCTTATATAGTTTTTTACCGTGCCGATCGATAGAAAAAGTTTTTTTGAAATTTGCTGATTCGTTTCGCCTTGGGTTAGCAGGATAAGCAGTTCATGCTCGCGTTTAGAAAAAGCCCCCAATTTTTCGATTGCCTTTTCCAAAGTTACTGGTGATCTTTCAACATCCCGCTCCAGCTTTTTCATTAAAATTGATTTGAATGAGGCAGGATAAACGATCTGACCGTTGGCACATTGACGGATTGCCGACATCAACTGTTTCATTCCGCCATCCTGTAACACATAACCTGCTGCACCATGGCCTATTGCTTCAATAAGATAATGATTTTCTGAATAGGCAGTAAAAATGACGAAAGGAGTGGATGGGTGTTTTTCCTTCAGGATTTGCATGACTTCCTGTCCATACTTCCCTGATGAGCGGGCATCAATAAGAATGACATCTGGAATGACTGATGTATGATCAGAATCAAGAAGGTCCATTTTATTTCCAGTCATCCCCATGACCTTAATGTCACCTTCTTGTTCGATGATTCCCTCAATTCCTCCCTGACCACCATATATCACTAGCTTAATCGACTTCATAACCTCACCTGTTACTTTCTTTATTTGTTATTAATCCGATAGTTTTTTATAACTGTTAGCCGTGGAATAGTTCTAATGGTCTATATTTTACATCATTAATTCACCTGTTAACAAATTTAAACTATAAAAATACTTTTAATAATTGTGTTCCTCCTGACAATAAAAAAGGCTATCAACCCGTTTGATTTCAGGATGATAGCCTTTTTCTTTGTTCCTCATCTATGAGCGTATCAAGTTTCATGATGCTTTCCTTTGCCCGCGGAAAATCAATTTTGCGATAATGGTGTTTTCCGCCTTCTTCTTCATCTTTTTCGTCGGCCCATTTGACGACTTGCTGAAGCGGTGTACGAATAATATCATTCGAAGGTAAGAACGAATCGGTATGAAATAAAATGGCGAGGGAAATGGTCTTTGCCTTGATCGGGTTTTCTCCCAAGCGGATTAACAGTTTATGTGCTCGTTCGGCACCTTTGATGGGGTGAATATCATTTTGTTTATAAAGATCATAATCCCATTTACCATTGCGATACCAGGTGAAATGACCCATATCATGCAATAGCCCGGCTTTAGCGGCAATATCAGGGTCGACATTATATTCATTTGCTAAGTGAAACGCATGGTATGCTACCGCAATCGCATGCGCCAGACCTGAACGGTTCAAGTATTTTTGAGCAATGGGATGTGCAAAAATATCCAAAAGCTTTACATCTCTCATCTAACCCCTCCTTACAATTTTGTGGAAATTTTTAATGACAATCATAACTCTTTTCGAAACAAGAATCAAGGTTTTAAGATTCTTCAAAATATTTTATGCAGCCTCATACACTTTGGTTGTACAAAAAAAGGAGCATTGCCGGTTATAGGCAATGATCTCCTCATGATCAATGTAATTCAGTTTTGCAGTACATGGTTTTTCAAGGAACGCCGTAAAATTTTACCAGTCGCGTTTTTTGGAAGTTCATCCAAAAACTCAATTTTTGCCGGCACCTTATATTTGGCCAAGTGTTCCATGCAATGGGCAAGCAGCTCTTCCTCAGTCAATGCATTGTTTTTCTTTACCACAAAGCATTTAACCACTTCCCCCTGATTGGGATCGGGAACGCCAATGGCTGCTGCCTCAACTACTTCAGGATGGGCATACAAAACCTCCTCCACTTCACGTGGATAGACATTATAGCCACCGACGATGATAAGCTCCTTTTTACGATCTACAATGAAAAAGTAGCCTTCATCATCCATCCTGGCTAAATCGCCTGTATATAACCAGCCATTTTTCAAGACAGCGGCTGATTCTTCAGGCATTTTATAATAACCTTTCATTACATTCGGACCCCTGACAATCAATTCTCCTACACCATTGATCGGCACTTCTTCTCCAAGCTCATTGACCACTTTGTTTTCCACCCTAAGGATGGATGTTCCGATGGAACCCGCCTTCCTTGGACGGTCCAAAGGATTGAAGCAGGTAACAGGGGAAGCTTCGGATAAGCCATATCCTTCTGAAACCCTAACATTAAATTTCCGCTCGAATGATTCAAGCAGGGACACTGGCATGGCGGATCCGCCAGATATGCATATCCGCAAAGACTTCAAAGCATCCTCTTTCGCATCTGGATATTGAAAAAGAAAGTTATACATCGTAGGCACGCCAGCAAAAACGGTTGCATCATATTTTTTGATTTGCCTGAATAATTCCTTTGGACTGAATTGCGGGACAATTAAAAGCGTACCTCCGCTTATCAACGGGGCATTCACAACTACCGTTAAACTGAAAACATGGAACATTGGCAATGTCGTAATGACACGGTCACTTTCCGTGATATTTAAATATTCACCAATATCATGTGCATTGGAGTAGATATTGGTATGTGTGAGCATGGCCCCCTTTGGTTTCCCCGTTGTCCCGGAAGTATAAAGTATGATTGCCGTATCTTCAGGATCCAGTTCAGGACCTTTAAAGCCTTCATCCCCCGATTCGACCATTTTTGTAAACGATTTCATTTTATTGCAGATGTTAAATTCGCTACTATCCCCATTATCCGGCTGCATTTCACAAATTACATATTGTTCTACGCTTGAAAGGATAGGGTTCATTTTCTCCAGTAAGGGTAAAAGCTTATCTAATGCCACAACAACCTTTACATCGCCATTATTCAGGATATAACCAATCTCGTCAGGTGTGTATATTGGATTGACGGGAATTACGGTCGCCCCTGCTCGCATAGCTCCATACAATGAAATGATGAAATGTGGAGAGTTGCCTAATAACAGCGCAATGTTATCACCTTTTGAAACACCAAGCCTATGTAATTCGTCTGCGAACTTCGTAACGGCTTTATCCAATTCCCCATATGAAGTGGATTGATCCAAAAAGTAATATGCTGGCTTATCCGCCTTTTTTAAAGCCATTTGATGAAGCTGTTCAGATAAATTCATCTTTCTCCCTCCCCTGCAAATAGCATGAATGAATGGTCATTCATTTTTATGGTGAACTAAATACATTTTTATTATATTAAAAGAATGCGATCACAGCAACCATTTTATCCATATTCAAGCAATTACTGTCATTATTAGTCACAAAAGCCGTCCTATTAAGTCGGGACGGCTTTCAGGCTTAATATATTAAAGCCAATATTTCTTCTTTTGTTACATTGCCAAAATAATGACGAACATCGATCTCATCCAGTGCTCTGCTGATTGCTTCCTTTTCATAGCGTATTCCAGTAAGCTTTCGTTCAATATCCGCAACCTCTCCGACCCCGAAGAAATCACCGTAGATCTTGCAGTTCTCAATGATTCCCCTGTTCACTTCAAGGCGGATATCAACAGATCCCACAGGAAATCTATGTGAGTTTTGCAAGTTGAATTTAGGTGATTTTCCGTAATTCCACTCCCAATTTTGATACCTATCTTCCGAGATTTCGTGAATTTTCTCCCAATCCGTTTCTGTTAAAACATACTCTGTAACCTTTCCGTTATCTTTGAAAATATTTTGCAGAAGGAATGAACGGAATTCTTCAACAGACATCGGTTCTTTTAGGAAATCGGCGATATTTCCAACACGGCTTCTTATCGATTTAATCCCTTTGGACTCGATTTTATCTTTTTTCACTTTTAAAGCGGATACAATGTGATCCATTTCTGATTGAAACAGCAATGTCCCATGACTGAACATTCTGCCCTTCGTTGAAAACATCGCGTTTCCCGAAATTTTCTTTCCTTCAGCCAGAATATCGTTACGACCGCTCAATTCAGCATGTATTCCTAGTTTCTCGAGCGTTTCCACGACAGGCTGGGTGAATTTCTTAAAGTTATGGAAACTATCCCCATCATCTTTCGTAATGAAACTGAAATTGAGATTCCCTAGGTCATGATAAACCGCTCCACCCCCGGAAAGGCGGCGAACAACTGTAATGCCCTTTTTATCTACATAATCAGAATTGATTTCTTCAATCGTATTTTGATTTCTGCCTATGATGATTGAAGGTCGATTAATGTAAAATAAAAGATAGGTTTCATCTATGTTTAAATGTTTAAGCGCAAATTCTTCGATGGCCAGGTTAATTCTTGGATCTGTAATTCCCTTATTATCAATAAAAAGCACAGTTGTTCCTCCTTGTAGACTTCATATCACTGATGTTTCATTTATAGTTGGAACTCGAGATTGGTTTTGGCTACAGCTATTTCCCTTTTGAATACCTCGGATGCTTCTTTTTTCAGTTGATCGAGATTCCCATAATGAGGGAGGTGAGTTAACAGCAAAAGCTGGACGTCAGCCTTTTCTGCCAGCAGGCCCGCTTCCCTTGCCGTCATATGCCCCGCCTTTGAACCATCCATATCACTGTAAAAGTTACTTTCACATAATAAAACATTTGCGTCTTTAGCGAAATCTGCAAGCTCATCCATATATGAACTGTCACCTGTGTAAACTATCGAATGATTTTCAGCTTCAATCCTCATTGCAAAACAAGGTACTGGATGTTTTGTTTTCATGAACGTAAATTTACACGGTCCAATGGTTAATGGCTGATCAGCAGAGATGGCTATCCCCTTTGTCACGTCTTTATAAGTTAACTTACCAAATTCGACTTCGTCCAAATCATGACCATATATAGGAATCGTCCTTTTTTCGCTGCCCAATATCTGCTGTATGAACGCAGCGTGCTGCAGGACACCAATATCCGCTACATGATCAGGATGATAGTGGGATAATACAACTGCACCAAGATCCTCCGGCTTCATATGGTTTTGAAGCTGTGATAGAACACCGCTGCCACAATCAAGCAGAATGCGAAAATCTTCATATTCAAGCAAATAGCCGGAACTTGCCTCATTTTTAGCTGGATAACCGCCCCAGCAGCCAATTACGGTGATTTTCATGCTTAGGCACTCCTTTTTTTCTCTCAATGACTTCCCCATTAATATAAACTATTCTTGCCCTTATTTCACCTTTTTTACTTATGTTATAAAACATTCATTGACATTCTAAATCTGTTATAATACAATAAAACCATAGAAAAGCGAATAATAAAAAAATTCAGGAGATGATGTTCATGATTCAAAGTAGCGTTGAGTTCTTTAAAAATCTGCCACCGAAACAATGCACGGAATGCGGAAAAAAAATTGAAGAACAGCACGAATGTTATGGAAACCACTGTGATCATTGCCTTTCTGGAGAGTAGTAGTCTTTGTGTTTCACCATCCTCTTCCCAAATAGCAGGATGAATTCATAGATGTTTCGGTTTCGCAGCTGAAAAAAACCCCAATAAAAGAAGAGATACCGATGATCGGTATCTCTTCTTTTATTGGGGTTCATTGCCTTTCAGCAAAAAAATAGAATGATCACGTAACGGATAATCCTTTGAACAAATATATTTTAAATAGTTCAGCAATTTCCTCTTTCTCTAATGGGGCATGATTCCTTTCCCAATCAAAGATCAGGGCAAGGTACATTTTTAGCATCAGGAAAGCTGTTATCTCTGGATCGCAAGGTTGTATATAGCCCTTATCAATCGCTATTTTTAGTTTTTCCTTAATATAGGATACGATGGCTTCTTCCATTTCATTAACCATTTCCTGAACGGCCGGCGTACCAATTTCCCGCTCTTCCTGAAGAAGTTTTAATGATAATTGATGTTCCTGCCTGAACTCCAGAATTCGATAAACGGCCCGATGCAGGTTTTCAAAAAAGGAGAGTTGGTCATCCAAAGATTGTTCCGCCTCATATTTCATTTCCTCTATCATCCGCTGAACGATTTCTTTAAACAGCTCTTCTTTATTTTTATAAAAGGTATAAATGGTCCCTTTTCCCACATTGGCAATTTTAGCGACTTGATCCATCGTCGTTGCCTTATAGCCAAAAAGTGAAAACGACTTGGTCGCAGCTTCCAAAATTAATTTTTTACGATCAACAGACATTTCCCACCCCAATCCTGACCAGACGGACAAAACAGTCATTATGTTCAACGATATCATACCAAAAATTTTCAGTTTTTTCAATTATATTTTCAATTTCCAAGAGAAACAATGGCCATCCTCGTTACTGGACAGCCACTTTTCGAAAATACATATTTATTTAATTCTGCAAGGCCAAAGGTAGCGTCGCTTTTCCGGTGAATAACATAACTTCAAATAAAAATATGCAGAGCACATGGCAAGCATGGTTAAACTGATTTTCTTCTATTGACTGATCACTTTTCCTGTAATCTGTTTAAAATGATCGTGGCCAAAGCATCGATGAATTCAGGTTTAACATTGGGCATATCCGGCCTATAGTAGCCTGCGCCAATCTCTTCCGTCACAACCTTACATTCATAATCGTTATCATAAAGGACTTCAAGGTGCTCGGCAACAAAGCCAACAGGAATATAAATGAAAGCTTTATAACCTTTTGCTTGATGAAGATCTCTGGTTAAATCCTGTACATCGGGTCCCAACCATGGTTCAGGAGTTTGTCCAGCGCTTTGCCAGCCTACTGAATAATTGGTAACCCCTGCGCCTTCGGCAATCATGTCTGCCGTTTCTTTCAGTTGATTTGGATACGGATCACCCGATTGCAAGATTTTTTCCGGGAGGCTATGTGCCGACACAATCAAAGCGAAATTATCGCGTTCTTCCGAGGTCATTTTCCCGATTACTTCTTTTACTTGGTCTACCCAATATTGGATGAATTTTGGTTCATCATACCAGCTTTCAACGGAAGTGATGGTCAGGTCCCCCAATTTAGCGGCTTCATCCTGGGCACGTCCATTATAAGACTTCACGCTGAATGTTGAAAAATGCGGTGCCAATACGATACTGACCGCCTCTTTGATTCCATCTTCATGCATTTGTTTCACTGCGTCTTCAACAAAAGGTTCAATATGTTTCAGTCCAAGATATGCCTTGAATTCAACTTCCTCCTGGACGGAATTCAATTTCTTTTCAAGCGCTTCAGCTTGCCCTGCCGTTATTTTTGCAAGCGGGGATAATCCACCGATCGCTTCATATCTGCCTTTAAGGTCGGCAATCAATTCGTCGCTTGGCCGTCTCCCATGTCGAATATGTGTATAATACCTTTCAATATCCTCTTCAGTGTATGGAGTACCATAAGCCATGACTAAAAGGCCCATTTTTTTTCTTGACATGAAATTACACCTCTTTTAAAGATTTCGTTCTTTTATTGTGCATCCAATTAAGGAGTTTTAGCAAATGGTTCGCTCACCTTACTTCATTTTTGATGAATATTCGTGAATGAAGGCGGTCAGCCTCTTCAGTGTTTCCGGATTTACGGATGGGAAAACTCCATGACCAAGATTAAAGATGTAGCCGTCCTGTTCCATGCCCTGATCCAAGATTCTTTTCGTCCGTTCTTCTATAACATCCCATGATGATAATAGCAGGGCAGGATCAAGATTACCTTGTACCGTTTTCTGGATTCCCATTTGTCTTGCTTCTGTAATTGGCAATCTCCAATCAAGCCCGACTACATCAATCGGAAGATCATTCCACTCAAGTGCCAAGTGACTTGCGCCGACCCCGAACATGATTAGCGGTACATTTTCTTCTCTCAATGAAGAAAAGATACGAGTCATGATCGGCTTGATGAACACGCGGTAATCTTCAACATTCAAAGCACCCACCCATGAATCAAAGATTTGGACGGCTTTAACGCCGGCTTTAATTTGTGACTTGACATAGATGATGATCATATCCGCTAGCTTATCCATTAATGCAAACCAGGCCTTTGGCTCGGAATACATGAAAGCTTTCGTCTTATTGTAGTTTTTGGAGGGGCCGCCTTCAATCATGTATGAAGCAATGGTGAATGGAGCCCCGGAGAAACCGATCAAAGGAACGGACAATTGCTCCGTGGTCAATAATTTAATCGTGTCCAACACATATGGGATGTCTTTCTCTGGGTTCAATTCACCTAATTTTTCAACATCTGTCACCGATTGGATTGGATTGGCTATGACTGGACCGATTCCGGACTTAATCTCAACATCGACACCAATGGCTGGTAGCGGTGTCATTATATCTTTATATAAAATCGCAGCATCTACATCATATTGCTCAACTGGCAATCTAGTTACATAAGCGCATAATTCCGGCTGATGAGTAATTTCAAAAAGTGAGTACTTCTCTTTTAATTTACGGTATTCCGGCTGTGAACGGCCAGCCTGACGCATATACCAAACAGGCACATGATCCGTTTTCTCTCCTCTTGCAGCTTTTAAAAATGTATCATTCGTAATTTCCTTAGACATTAATATCCACCTTTCAAGCAATCACGTTTCTATTTTTATTCATTACCTACATAGAATATCAGAAGGATGTTGAATTTCAAATCGAATCTCCTTAAACTATAGCTTTTTCTATAATATATTTGTCAAAAAATCGACTTTTATATATGTATCTTACCGGTTTACCAGCTTTATGGTTAGTGTGGAAATGGTAAAAGCACTATTCATTGGGTAAAATGGGTATACAGGCACTATATAGTAATTGGAGGGGAAATTATGAATGTATTCATCACATCAGGCACTTACGATTTTTTGAAAATCAAAAAAGATAAGCACCCGAATGAAAAAATATTACTTATGCAAAACCCTGACACTGCAGTACTTTTACATGAAACTACAGGTAAAACGATCTTCAGCTCTCCACGTAAGTATGAAGTAGTTAATGGGAAAGGAACCCTTCAGGATCATGGGTATGTAGTCATGAACAATATCCCTGTAAGTGAAGAAGGAAGGCCGGTATTCGAACATCGTTTTAAAAACAGGGCTGGATTGATTGAAAATGAACCAGGTTTCGTCGCACTTCGTGTACTGCGGCCAATCAACTCTGAAACTTATGTTATTCTAACGATTTGGGAGAAACAAGCTGATTTCCTGAACTGGAAGAATTCCAGTTCCTTTAAAATGGCACATAACAGCGACTCCAAAGCTCCCGTTACGAATTCCAGCCAGAAGATGTTTTCAGGTGAAGCCTATGTAACACAATATACATTGGTGAAGGATTCCGAAGAATAATCCATTCTTGCTCAATAAGAGGCGCATCCTAAAGGATGGGCCTCTTAAACTTAGACAAACTCGTCTCATTTTTTTTGCTTGTACAAATTTGGTAGTTGATTGGAACTTAGGCACTCGCTTTCCGCGGGCGGTCCGCCCTAGGCGCACTTTGCGCCTGGTGTCTACCTTGGACTGTTATTCCCGCAGGAGTCCGTACACCCGCTTCAATCACTATGTTTAAAAATTTGGAAATAACTCCTTTTGCCTACTGTCTTTTTTGTTTTAAAATAGATCCATTAAAACTTGAGGAGATGAGGATGCTTTCGTAACATCAATCTATTCAACGGGATCAACTGGTTCCGGCGAAGCATTTGGTTCGTAAAATGGAGGCTTACATTGACTTCTGTTTCATTATGACTTGGTGAAAGATATGTATTCAGAGGTAGGACGCCCCAAAATCATATAAACCTATAACAATCCGACAAATTCCTTCTTTATTTCCGGGGAAATGCAACCGATATTTACATATATTTCATCAGAATCCTTTAATCAAAGCACTCTAGACCCCAGGAATTTATACAATTTAAACAAGATTAAACTATATGCCGCCCCTAATGCAAAACCTGCCAAGATATCAGTTGGAAAGTGAACTTTCATAACGATCCTGCTGACACCGATCAGCAGGACCAGACAAACGAAACCAATTCCCATTGCCCATTTCAATGAGTTTCCTTTAATTTCATTCATGATTAAATAAGCTACCATACTGAAGAAAATAATGCCCACCATTGCGTGGCCACTTGGAAAACTGAAGCCGTCGATGTCCATCAAATGATTTTCAGGTCGCACTCTTTTAACATGATTTTTTATCCACCCGTTTAATACATCCCCGCCGGCAATCCCGATAGAAAAGACGGCCATGGTCCAATAATCCTTCTTTATTATCCACAAATATAGAACACATAGTAAGCTGCCAAAACCAATGAACATGGATTTCCCAAGATAGGTAAGGGACTTGAAGAAAGTGAACGAAAAAGTATTTTTATCTACGGAAAAGAGTTCCGCAATATATGTATCGAATGCTAAAGATTTCTCACTCTGAATTTCATTCATCAAAAAAAAGAATAGCAACAAGCAAAGCGAAACCATAGAAATCCAGGAATATTTATTCATTCTCTCTCTCTCTCCTCAAGGTATTTAATTCTCTTTGGATCATTCAGAATATGATATACTATTTACAATTAATCCAATCATTGGGAGGTGCAAAATGATACAGCGATTACACGATCTTCTGGATGGCTCATATGAAGAGATGGTTTCCATCAGGCGTTACCTTCATCAACATCCCGAGCTATCTTTTCAAGAAACCCAAACGGCTGCCTTCATCGCTGAATATTATGAAAAACATGGAATTGAACACCGGACGAATGTAGGCGGCAATGGTGTTATTGCCAAGGTAACAGGCAATAAGCCCGGTAAAACCGTAGCATTGCGCGCTGATTTCGACGCCTTACCCATTCAAGATGAAAAAGAAGTTCCCTATAAATCTTCCATACCCGGGGTCATGCATGCGTGTGGACACGATGGCCATACAGCGACACTCCTTGTCCTTGCAAAAAATCTGAATGAACTGAAGGATGAGCTCGAAGGTGAATATATATTTATCCACCAGCATGCTGAAGAGTATGCTCCAGGAGGTGCCAAACCGATGATTGAGGCTGGCTGCCTTGATGGGGTGGATGTAATTTTCGGCACCCATTTATGGGCCACGGCCCCTACCGGAACAGTCCAATACGCTTTAGGACCCCTTATGGCCGCTGCTGACCGTTTTGAAATCACCATTCAAGGGCAGGGCGGACATGGAGCCCAGCCGCATAAAACCCGTGATGCAATCGTAGTCGGCTCTCAGCTAGTCATGGCCCTGCAGCAAATCGTAAGCCGCCGGCTTAACCCAATAGATTCTGCAGTCATTACCGTCGGTTCCTTTGTAGCAGATAATGCCTTTAACGTCATTGCAGATAAGGCTAAAATAATCGGGACCGTCCGCACATTCAAGGAAGATGTCCGTTCATTCATTAGCGAAGAAATGGAACGGATTGTTAAAGGAACCTGCCTAGCTGCGGACTGCACCTATGAATATCAATACTTTCAAGGCTATCCGGCTGTTATTCCGCATGTTGAGGAAACTAAATTCCTCATCGAAAGCACTGAGTCCGTCAAGGAAGTTTTGATTACAGAGGAAATTGCCCCGGATATGACAGGTGAAGATTTTTCTTATTATTTACAAAATGTAAAAGGTACATTCTTCTTTACGGGAGCCAGGCAAAAAAATGAACATACATATCCACATCATCATCCTTTGTTTGACATTGATGAAAAAGCGATGCTCATTGCAGCCAAAATATTAGGCACTGCAGCGGTGACCTATCACAATAAGAAACAATCATCTAAAAAAGTGAATGAATCTTTATTACGATAATGGTAAAGGGACGGGTTTTCCCCGTCCCTTACTGTTTAAGAAGTCTGATTCGGTAACAATGGACAGCCGTCTTCCCAAGATGTTCCAACAAATGATAGTTGGCATATCCACCGACAGCTGCCCCAAAACCTGGAACGAGCTGAAACATTTTGATGACATCGATGTGATCGCGATATTCCTGCTGAAATTCCTGCCAGTCTATTTCCGGACATTTCCCTGAATCCCATTCCTCTATTACCCGTAATGTTTCCAATTTCTTCTCCTCGCTTGAAAATGCCATCTGGAAGATATGAAGGATGAACAATCGTTCCTCATATTTTTTTGGATCGAAACCGTATATACGGGATATTTCGAATAATAATTTCATCTTGATGCTAAGCAGTAATGGGAAATCAACCAATCCAATTAAAAGCCCTGCCGCTCCGGTACCCACACCTTCTATAACGGCCGTTTTCCTATATGCGGTTACAGTTTCCGCAACCCACTCTTCCTTTTGCTGCAAGGATAATAGCACTACATTTTTTTCTTTAGACATATATTTAGAACCTGATAATACAGCCTCTATCATCCCTTTAATACTATCAGTAATCACTTTGTGCACTCGGTCTGGAATATAACTATTCAATTTGATTTGCGCCTTTTTGGACATCCGCTCAAACCTGCCGGATTTCTTGGCTACTTTCTTTTTCCATGATATTAGTTCAGATAATGCCTTTTGTTCATATTCATCCATCATTTAACACCTCCGTTAAATATGTATATACCCCCTATAAGGCTTTTATTTTCAATTTTCATTTCTTAAAAATTAACTGAAACGTTTTTTTTGAGGGTTTGTAAAATTCGAACGTTGTTTTCCACTCCAGGCACTCGCTTTCCGCGGGCGGTCCGGGAGCCACCTCGGCGCTCTTTGCGCCTGTGGGGTCTCCCTTGGACGCGTTTTCCCCGCAGGAGTCTCGTACCTTACGTTCCAATCAACTGGAACGTTTTTTAAAATAAAAACTGCAGGCTGGTCTATTCCGAACCAAGTTTTAGACTAGGTTATCCTTGATGTTTTCTTACTGTATTCCTTAATGGATGGAAGAAATTTGCGACACACTCCTGCCGAAAAACTGGCTAGCCGAGACCCACAGACGCTTGCGTCGAGGAGGCTTGGCAGACAGTCGGCGAAAAGGGAGCGAATTTCTGAAATCAACTTTAACATTAATAAAGAAAAAGCTGATTTTATGAAAAATCAGCTTCTGCTTAAAAGTTTTTTATTTTCTTTGTTGCATAAATTTTAAAACCGAATATGAAAACAAGCCCCATTGCCAAGGCGGCTAAAGCGGACATCCATTCCCCTTTCACTAGCAGGACCAAACTGAAGACAAGGTCCTCAAATAATAGGAAATAGGAAATTAGTTTTATGACTGCAGATTCTCTCATTTTTGCTGGCAATGGATACAATGAGACCCATACTTTCCACTCATGTGCCTTCCAAACCGGCAGCAGTTGCAGGGCTGTCATGAATAAGAACATGAACGTAACAATCAAATGTGCAAATATGTTAGTGAATACACTTAAAATCACGGATCCCATGATCGTTAAACGAAAACAAAGTCCCACATAATCATTGGATCGCAGAAGGGTACGAGCGTAAAGATAGGTATAAGTTGATTTATCACCATACGGAATGAGTGCTAATAGCCAGTCCATCCATTTCCTTCTCGCTACCTTCCCTTTCAAATGAGGAACATCAGTAAACATGTTCGCTATTCGATAGAAAGAATTCATCCGTTTGTTTTCCAGTTCCACCAGCCGTTCCCACTTCAGCACGAAACCTTTAGTCGCGCTTCGGTAATACATGTAAAGTGCTAACAATAATAAGAAGGTTATAAGTGCAAACAGTATATTTGCCCTTGAACAGATGAAATAAAGAATCACACCATTAAGTAAAAAGCGGATGAGAGAGTCCCAATGGCTCACAGATGTATCCTGATATTTCAATACCAGCCAGCGCATGGTCAAATTCAAAAACTTCAAAATAAGCAAAACGGCCAGGATGATCCCAAGGTCCTTACCTCCTGCACCCGTAACCTTCGAATACATCGGTATCGATGCAATCAGGACAACCAGAAGAATAAAGCCCTGCATGACCCAGCTTATTATCAATGAATTCTTGAAATAACTTCTCAACTTCGTTTCAAGCGGAAGCAGGAATACCGTATCGGGTTCTTTCAAGAAAGTATTTATCGGGCTTCTGGTTACAATGATCGATAAAACAAAGGCCATGATCAATGCAGCAGGGAAATCACTGTTTAACGTCTTCACCCAATCACTGTAATAATAAGCCAACCCACCAAGAACCAATACCATGACAAAAACAAGATGGCCATTAAAAATATAACGAAGATATTTTTGCGTTTCATTTATATAGCCTAAATATCTTTCCTTCCAGAGATTTTGACTATTCATGACCGATTTCTTCTTTCGTCAATTGGATATATAAATCGTCCAGAGTTGCCCCTGGCATGGAAAATTGTTCACGAAGCTGCTCAAGATTGCCTTTCGCCCGAATCTCTCCATTATGCAGTATGATGAAAGAATCACAATACCTCTCGGCTGTCGCCAGAATGTGTGTAGACATTAAAATTCCCGCTCCGCTCTCTTTCATCTTCCTCATCAAATCAAGCAGGGATTGAATGCCTAGTGGATCAAGACCTACGAAGGGTTCATCGACGATATATAAAGACGGCTGTACTAAAAAGGCGCACATTATCATGACCTTTTGCTTCATTCCCTTTGAAAAATGGGCCGGGAACCATTTAAGCCTTTTCTCCATATGGAATTCCTTTAACAGAACGTCCATCCTCTCTTTAAATGTGGCTTCCGCCAAACCATGTGCCATGGCTGTAAGCTTTAAATGCTCCTCAAGTGTAAGCTCATCATACAAAATGGGCGTTTCTGGAACATAAGTGAATTGTTTTCGATATGTATCCGGGTCCTGAGCTAGTGTTTTACCATGAATCGAGACGCTTCCGCCTTTCGGCTCCATGAGTCCGATGATATGTTTAATCGTCGTACTTTTCCCAGCCCCGTTAAGCCCAATTAACCCAACGAGCTCATTTGGCTGAATGTCAAAACTTATTCCTTTTAAAACGGGCGTTTTCGTGTATCCGCCCACTAGCTGCTTTATTTCCAATAAGGACATATAAACGATCCTTTCTATATAGAGGTTCTTATTTCCATTTTATCAAATTCTCCTGCTTTTATATAGTCGAGTGTTCCCGGAACTAAATTTCCATAAATAACTAATTATATTTTTGCTGCATGATGGTCATCATAAATAAGGAAGAAGGGGTTAGTCATTACGTGTGATTCACATCATATTGTAAATGAGGTGTCAGTTAAAGACGTATTATACTGAAATACCCATTAGGTTTATTACAAATGATTTACATCATATTGTAAATGAGGTGTCAGTTAAAGACGTATAAACTGAATTAAACCATAAGCTTCATAACAAAAATCGTTTCGAGCAAGGAGATGGTTCTCTTGCACGTAAAAGCAGAAAAATCATTCAATAATTATCAATTATGCTTTAAAAGTTGATGAAACTTTAAAGATATAGGAGATGGTTGCTTTGAATGGAAAATCTCTATTTAGATAATAACCATATTTTACTACAATGTAGATGAGGTGTTTGTCGCAGAGAATTTATGCTAATGCGAATTTTGAAGCAAAACCCCCTTTTTCGACAGGCAGGGTGCAACTTAATGTTGCATCCTGTTTTTATATTTTTCCTTTTCTCAAGGATTCAAGCTATGGTACGATTAACCAAATACATTAACTTTTAAAGGAGCGTTATTCATGAGTGATTGCATTTTTTGCAAAATAATCGATGGGGAAATTCCAAGTAGTAAAGTTTTCGAAAATGAACATGTTTTGGCCTTTCTCGATATCAGTCAAGTAACGAAAGGCCATACTCTGGTAATACCTAAAGTACATAAGGAAAATCTTTATGAGTTGACACCTGAGATTGCCCAGAACCTTTTTGAAGTGGTGCCGGAAATTGCCCGCGCCATGAAGCAGGAATTCCAACCGGTAGGCCTGAACCTTTTAAATAATAACGGTGAAGCTGCAGGGCAGTCCGTTTTCCATTTTCATATGCATTTAATTCCTCGGCATGGGGAAGGTGACGGCTTTGGTGCAGTTTGGAAAACCAATACCAGCGACTATACACCGGATGACCTGAAACAAATTGCTGACTCCATTGCACAGCATATAAAATGAGACCGCATTAGCCTGTGAAGAAGGTTTCTTTCTCCTGACTAAACGCTGGTTGCATCAAAAACAATGATTCCGAGTTGGTCCTCACTTTAAAGTGCAGGACCTTTTTACTTTGGCCTATCATTAAAACGAATTGTCACTTAAAATTCTAAATTTTCCTCCTATTGAATTTAGTTTTCTGGTAGGATATATGAATAGTCTCAAATACTTTATCACATAGTCGCATAGGAGGAAAAAAATTGAAACGTGCACGCAATTTTAACGCTGGGCCAGCCGCCCTTCCTTTAGAAGTTTTACAAAGAGCCCAAAACGAGTGGTTGAATATTGAGGATTCCGGTATGTCAGTCATGGAATTAAGCCATAGAAGTTCCGAATTCGAAAAAATTCATAACCATGCCATTCAATCATTAAAAGATCTTATGGAAATTCCTGAAAATTATGAAGTTCTCCTGCTGCAAGGAGGGGCAAGTCTACAATTTTCCATGATTCCCATGAACATTTTGAAAGATGGAAAAAGGGCAGATTATGTCCTCACTGGTTCTTGGTCGGAAAAAGCATTAAAAGAAGCCAAAAAGGTTGGTGAAACGGCCGTAGTCGCTTCATCCAAAGATGAAAAATATACGTTCATCCCTAAAGTGGAAGATATCAAATTGAATGACGATGCTGCCTATCTTCATATCACAAGTAATAATACGATTTACGGAACACAGTGGAAGGATTTCCCGGAAACAGGCAACATTCCTCTAGTAGCCGATATGTCGAGTGATATTCTCAGCAAAAAGATTGATATTAGTAAATTCGGCATCATCTATGCTGGAGCACAAAAGAATCTAGGTCCGTCGGGAATCACAGTCGTTATCATCCGTAAAGATTTAATAACGGATAATGACAAAATCCCATCCATGATGAACTATTCAATCCATTCGAAAAATAATTCTTTATACAACACTCCTCCGACATTGGCCATTTACTTATTGTCCCTTGTGTTGGATTGGGCAAAAGATCAGGGCGGAGTAGAAAAGATTGCTGAAATCAACGAAGAAAAAGCAAAAGTCATTTACGATGCCATCGACGGCAGTGATGGTTTTTATAAAGGCCATGCCCTACCGGACAGCCGTTCATTAATGAACGTAACGTTCACGCTTCCGTCTGAAGAAGCTGAAGTGCAATTCCTTAAAGAAGTGAAGGAAGCCGGATTCGTAGGACTGAACGGTCACCGTTCCATCGGCGGCTGCAGAGCATCCATCTATAATGCGGTCCCTCTATCCCATTGCCAGGACCTTGCTGATTTCATGAAGAAATTCCAGGAATCGTATAAAGCGAAGGAAGCTCAAACTCTTTAATTCAAACAAATATAACTTCTAAAAAAATAGGTCTTATGATATACTATTTTAAACTTCTTGCAACAGGCAATAGTGCATTGTTGAAGAAAAGCTGTTAGTTGAGATGAGAATAGGAGAGATGAGTAAATGAAAACGAAAACCCTTGTGTCACTGTCCCTATTAATCGGGATTGGGGCTGCCCTGCATTTTATCGTACCTGGATTCTTCCTTGGAATGAAACCGGATATGATGCTGTTGATGATGTTTTTGGCGATAACCCTGTTTCCCGCTAAGAAGAATGTATTCATTGTCGCCCTGGCAGCAGGAGCCATCTCTGCCATGACAACTACATTTCCAGCAGGACAGATCCCAAATATCATAGACAAATTGGCAACAGCCTTTCTGTTTTACCTTTTATTCATCAGTCTAAAGAAGTTTTCAACATCCGTTGTCACCGTTAGTATCTTGACTGCCGTTGGAACATTGATTTCCGGCGCTGTCTTCCTTGGTTCGGCTTATTATATCGTTTCCCTTCCAGGGCCTTTCGTTGCACTTTTCGGCGCTGTTGTGCTTCCTGCCGTATTGTTAAATACAGTTGCGATGGTCATCATTTATCCAATTGTGAACGGCATCGTAAGAAAATCAAATATACCCATTAATGCTTAAGCAGCAGGATCATCATACCTAAAAAAGCACCGGAATGTCCGGTGCTTTTTTTTCCAATCATATGAATCTGGAATTCTAGTCAGAATCACCCTCCAATGATCAATGAATCAACATCCACATAAACCAAATGAAAAGCAGTAAAACCCCGGGGAGACCCATAGCGAAGGCTCTAGCCTGGAGCACCCTCCTAGGCGGATAGATGCCAGGAGTTTTTGCTTGCCTTAGAAAATAACCCATCCCGCACAGGCATACCAGGCCTAATAAAAAAATGATTTTCATTATTAACCCACCAGTGCCATCCATGTTCCGACAGCTTGTTTTTATTATCTATATGCCGCTCTTCCCTTTATATGAAGCATTATTATTAAAGCTTCAAGTTATTTTTAAATATTATATATTGGCTCTCTAAGTTTAAAAAAATATTTTTGTGATATAAAGATAAAATGGTCGATTCTCTTCCATAAGGATGAAAATTATGGTATTTTGATATCAATAGTATTTCTCTCCCTATTTATCATAATTTCCAATTGATGCAGCAGGGATTCAGACCATGGAAAGCGAAAACATATTATAAAATGAGGTGATCCTAATGAAAGCAAAATCATTACTAATTGGCTTTTTGACCGGAACAGTAGTAGCTGGTGCGGCAACCTTACTTTCGACACCAAGTTCAGGTAAAGACCTACGGACCCGCATCAAGACGAATACCGACGAAATTAAGACTACAATTGATGAATTAAAGGTAAAAATGCAGAATATTAAAGATGACACGATGGAAGCTTCACAAATCAGTAAAGAAACGGTAAAAACATTCATTTCGGATGTTCAGGTCGTCATCGAGAACTGGAAGCGGGAAATCGAACCCAATAAGAATGAATTATTGAAGAACGTTCAGGAAATTGAAAATTCATTGAAAGAATTGGAAGCGGCCGCCCCTACTTCTAAAAATTAATAGCTGACATCGTCACATAAGCTTGATTCTCCATTTTTCCCAATAAATTACATGGTTTATTGGAGAAGAATGGAGAATTCATTAAAAAACTAAAATTTTCTAAAAATTTTGCAAATATTTATCTTTATTAATTTTTATTTTATTGTCATAATAAATATATAGAATCTTATAAGTAGGTGAGCCCATAATATGCAGAATAAAAATTATTCTATGAAAGAAGCAATGATTTTTAGTCAACGAATTGCACAATTAAGCAAAGCATTATGGAAATCGATTGAAAAAGATTGGCAGCAATGGATCAAGCCCTATGATTTAAACATCAATGAGCACCATATTCTATGGATTGCCTACCATCTTAATGGCTCTTCCATTTCAGATGTTGCGAAATTTGGGGTCATGCATGTTTCTACCGCATTTAACTTTTCAAAAAAATTAGAGGAACGCGGATACTTAACATTTTCAAAAAAGGAAAATGACAAAAGGAATACGTATATAGAGATCACAGCGGAAGGTGAAAAAATTCTACTTGATTTAATGGAGACATACGACCCAAGTAAGAACTCCGCTTTCTCGGGTGCACTTCCATTGCGTGAGCTTTATGGCAAGTTTCCGGATATGATTGAAATGATGGCCATCATCCGAAATATATACGGTGAAGACTTCATGCAAATCTTTGAACGATCCTTCGATAACATCGATCAGGAGTTTACGGACGTGGAGGGTAAAATCACAAAAAAAAAGATAGAGAAAGAAACTGAGCCAGTTTAATCTCATACTCTATCCATTTCCTTCATGAATGATACATATAAACCTTGTGAGATGCATGCATCAATGCATTCCTTTGTAGTTATTTTTGGATTAACCTTTCTTTCAAATTGATTAAAAAGCGGTCGAAAGTTCATATACCCTTCCGCTTTTTCTATTTCATAGCGTTTGCTCAAGATATCACATGCTTCCAATAATTCTTCCGCTTCCTTCTTCGTGAAATTTTTTTCCACAAATAGATAGTCCAACTTGGCCTCCGGATTGCATATAAGGTTTAATAAAAGCCGTTGATGAAAACGGAGTATTTCCATTTCTTCATTTATATTTTTCATACATCACTAATCCCCATTCAATTTAACATAAAAGACTTATAACCAATTTTTGATTTTCCACACTCGGTAATCCGCCTGATCCCCATTTCAAAACCTGCCTTAAACGCCCATAGCATGCTTACTCACCAAAGTGATTTTATCTTAAACATAATCCAAGAATTCCATTGCTTTTTCCACCCATTCATCGTAATGTATGTAAGTATATTCAACAGCTTTGGAGGGCTGATTTCGAAATGAATTCGTGGAAAACAATTGACGTGGCAAAACAATATGGGAATTGCCGTCTGCTCTTTTTTTCAGTTTTTACTATATTGATGTCTTTTGTTCTGATCTATACATTATTAAGTGTCTTTTCAACCCATGTTATTTTGTATGGCGATCAAACAATGGTATTTTTTAGCCTATTGCTCTTATTATATCCTGTTCACAAACTATTACACTATTTACCTTTACGATTATTATGTAAAAAAGTGAAAACTTCATGGTCCTTGAAGTGGAACCTGGTGTTAACATGCAGAGTCAATGTGCATGATCCGATTCGAAAGCATCTTTATCTCTTGACCCTTATGTTGCCTTTCGTCATTATGTCAGTCACATTGATTAGTTGTGCCCTTAGTTTTCCGCATTACATCCATTATTTCACTATTTTATTATCCCTGCACACCGGCTTATGCGTATCGGATTTTATTTATATAAAAAACCTTGTTGGTTCCCCAAGGCATTCTTTTATCGAGGAACATCTCGAAGGATACGATATACTTATTCAAAAGTGATTTCTTATTCATTCATAATGATGACTGCTAAGATTTTTAGGTATCTTTTTTCATTATAATTTGGTATCGTATTTATACATGATGTTTTGCAAGGAGGGATTTTAGGTTTTGATCTCGTTCTGGTTTATTATTTTTGCTATTTTGATCCTTTATAATATTAATAGAATGACAAACTCTTTATGCATTCAAAAGGAAATTGCTGAAGACCGGCAGCCTAAAGTATTCAGGACCATTAATGTATTAATTACTATTATGTTATTATCCTCCTATATTGAAATTTTGTATACGTAGAGATGAGCAACAAATGATGTCCATCATTTGTTACATACATTGGTGATACCCGGAGCATTATCCACATAAAGAAAAAGGGCGAAGCAAAAGCTTCGCCTTTTGTTTATGAGTTTATAACCAAGAAGCTCCAATGATGACTAACAGGATGAAAAGAACGACAATTAGAGCAAAGCCTCCACCTATTCCTCCAGACATTGATCTTCCTCCTTTCCATTCTTAAGTAATAATAATTTAATGCACACTCTTCTATCCGCCAAAAGGAATCCATTCCTTTCATAGCTTGAAAATCACTTAAATCTTTTTTGTTGAGCGGCTACCCTATCCTATTCAACTCCATGGCAAAAGGAGTGGGCTCTTTCCATTAGTAATTTTGCAGCCGATTAGCAATAGGCTGCTCCTACAATTATTAATAAAATGAATAACACCACTAACAAAGCGAAGCCTCCGTTAAATCCATTACCCATTATGCTACCCCCTTTTGTTGTCCTCGATTTATCATATGTAATGGATTAATATCCGGGTAGGCGTACACCCATTTTTCAAAAAATCTTATTCAAGCACCAATATAATATTTTTTGTAAAGTAACCAGAATATGTTATAGTTAATTTTGTGGAAATACGAAAAAATAGCAAACCAGAAACTTATAACTAGGAGTTGTTTTTATGAAGAAGTGGGCATTATCGATTGCTGTTACTGCAGGGCTGATCGGACTTACAGCATGCAACAGCGACAAGGAAGCAGTCGTGGAAACTAAAGCGGGGGATATAACCAAAGAAGAATTTTACAATGTAATGAAAGATCGTTATGGTGAAACCGTTCTTCAAGAACTTGTTTATGAAAAAGTTCTTTCTGAAAAATATACAGTAACGGATAAAGAAGTTAAAGCTAAAACGGACGAACTTAAAGCGCAAATGGGTGAAAATTTCGAAACGGCCCTGGCCTCTTCCGGATATAAGAGCGAAGCTGATCTTAAACGTGCACTTAAAATTGGCATGCTTCAAGAAAAAGCAGCCGTTGCCGATATAAAAGTTAAAGAAGCTGATGTGAAAAAAGCTTATGAAGACTATAAACCACAAATCAAAGCGAGACATATTCTCGTGGAAGACGAAAAAACGGCCAATGAAGTTAAAGCTAAATTGGACAAAGGTGAAGACTTTGCCAAACTTGCCAAAGAATATTCAACGGACACAGGCACAGCTGAAAAAGGCGGGGAGCTAGGCTGGTTCGGACAAGGTGAAATGGTACCTGCATTTGAAGAGCAAGCTTACAAAATGAAGAAAGATGAAATCAGCAAGCCGATTAAATCCGATTATGGCTACCACATCATCCAACTTCTTGATACAAAAGAAAAAGAATCATACGAAGATATGAAAAAAGATCTTGAATATGATTTGAAAGTCGCTCAAATTGACCAAACTAAAGTTCAGGACATTCTGAATTCTGAAGTCAAAAAAGCGGACGTGAAGATTAAAGACAAAGATTTAAAAGATGCCATCACTTCTGGTGACGCAGCCAATGCTGAAAAATAATTGAATAGTAAAAAGCGACAGGACTTTACCTGTCGCTTTTTTTTCATCATTCGGGCTATGCTCCCTGATTTATATCCTTTTTACGCCTCTCACGCTCTTCTTCCATGCGTTCAATGTATTTCTGACCTTCCTTTTCAATCCAAGCATCATCTATGAGGCGTTCCTGCCTAGCTGTCCAAATTGACATGACTGCACTGACAATTATTCCAATAAACACGAACCAGATCCAAATTGGCATGTCCATTCCCTCCCAAAAAATCTACTATTCATTTACTAGAGAATATGCACGAACAAAAAAAATATGCCTCTTTCTCCATCGAGAAAGAAGCATATTTCATTAAAATGTCGGTTTATAGAATGAACGATTATCGAGCGCGAAGACTCTTTCCGTAAATTCACCCGGCTTCACTTTTTCCAAGGCGCGGTCCATCATATTTATCTTGGCATCCATATTATCAATATAATGCAGCACTTCCGCTTCCCTAACCATTGGCGGCTTGGGACTGCCCCACTCAGCTTTACCATGGTGGCTTAATATCAAGTGCTTGAGAATCATGATTTCTTCCGCTTCAATGCCCAATTCCTCTGCAGCTTTACCGACTTCATTCACCATGATGGTGATATGCCCCAACAAGTTCCCTTCCACTGTATAAACAGTCGAAACAGGTCCAGATAACTCATGCACCTTTCCAAGGTCATGCAGAATGACCCCTGCATACAAAAGATCCTTATTGAGGGAAGGATATAGGGTTGAAATGGCCTTAGCCAGCCCTAGCATCGATACAACGTGATAGGCCAGTCCCGACATATACTCATGATGGTTCTTGGTGGCAGCAGGGAACGTCAGGAATTCATTCTGATATTTTTTAATGAGATGCCTAGTCACCCTTTGGATATTCGGATTCCTCATTTCAAAAATGTATTGAGTGATGGTTTCCATCATTTCTTCCTGACTTAAAGGAGCCGTTTGAATTAAATCGGCTTTCGTGACACCATCAGTATCTGAAGTAATTCTAATATTACGGATTTTCAATTGGCTGCGTCCTCGATAATTCTGGACTTCCCCCTGAACTTTCACTGTTGCTTCCGCACAGTATGTTTTCTCATCAGCCTCGGAAACATCCCATAGCTTTGCCTCTATCTCCCCGGTTTTATCGCACAATATCAATGTTAAAAACGGCTTTCCATTACTTGCCACCGCTTTTGTACTCGTTTTAATGTACATATATATATCTACTACTTCACCAATTCCGTAGTGTATGATCCCATTTCCCATGCGACTGCCTCCGTTCAATTAAATATCAACATTATAACATACCAATCTTGTTAGTGCGTTTAGTTTTCGTTAATAAGTGATAGACATTGGACAGGAAAAGCTAAAGCTTTGCCGTCTCTTATCACTCCACAAGAAAACCAGGCTTAATCCCAAGCCTGGCTCTCCAATCAAATCTATTTCAACAGTTTTTGTTCGGACAATACGCGCACTTCTCCTGGCCATCAATTCGGTAATATAAACAGCATGTCACCCGTTTATAAGGGTTCATGGACTCCGGAACACTTTTTTCCCCAATGAATCGTTTAAAGGGGGAACGCGTTTCAATATTCAGCCATACTTCATCGTCAAGAAGCATTTCAATGTCCTTTTCAACTCGCGTCTTTATATCAGTTTGCTTCAATAACTCACTATACATCCATACCGTATAGCTCCAAATATTTTCCCAAAGTACTAGTTTCGATATTTTAGCAGTTCCGGAAAAGAAGCGAATGGCATCAGCACCAAAGCTGTTCAATATGGAATGGAGGGCAGAAGGGCTTTCCTTTTCCGTGACATTGCTCCAACTGTTGGTTTTCAGCAAAAAATTCGGGAGCCAATGCTCATCTTCCGGATCATCCAAAACACCAAAGTCCTGAAGTGTGCCTTCCCAGATAAGCCGATGTTTACTTAACATGTACAATTGTGCCGTGACAAAAAAAGCATAGCGTCTGAACCACATTGAAATGGCTATCCTTGACGTTTCCGCCCCAGTCCGGGCTTGTGCATACTGAATAAGCTCATCAGCATGATTGAAGGTCTTGGAAACTTTGGCTTCATCTCGAAAGGATATCCGGTATCCCTGAAGTTCTTTTTCAATGGATGGTGTAAGGTTATGCATTGGCCAGCGCTTTTATCTGAGTTTGTGCGTAGCGCCCTTTACCAAACGGGACGCACATGGGACTGCCGAAAATTGGATCAAAGGATATTTGACATTCCATGCTGAATACCTGCTGTACCAATTCAGGCGTGATGATATCCTCTGGCCGTCCTTGAGCATGTATCGCCCCATTTTTAAGTGCCACCAGATTATCCGCATAACGGCAAGCTAAATTCAAATCATGAAGCACCATCACGATCGTTCGGTTCTCAAACTCATTCAAGTCGAACAATAAGTCCAAAATCTCGATTTGATGGGTCATATCAAGATATGTAGTCGGTTCATCCAACAATATGACATCCGTATCCTGAGCAAGCGTCATGGCTATCCATGCCCGTTGCTTCTGCCCTCCCGATAATTCATCGACTGCCTGATCCTTTAAATCGGTCAGATTCGTTGCTTCAATCGCCTTTTGAACTTTTTCTTCATCCACGGAACTCCACTGTTTCAACCAACTTTGATAAGGATATCTTCCTTGTTTAACAAGTTGATAGACGGTAAGCCCTTCAGGAGCAACCGGGGATTGCGGAAGAATCGCCATCTTTCTCGCTACATCCTTCGATGACATGGTTGAAATCGCTTTGCCTTCGAGCATGACCGAGCCGGATTGAGGTTTTAACAATCGGGCTACAGACCTTAGAAGTGTTGATTTTCCACATCCATTAGCACCGATGAATACGGTGATCTCCCCTTTGGGTATTTCTATATTCATATCATTTATTATTAATTTATCACCATAACCGAGCGATAAAGACTGAGTGTTAATAGCTGGTCGCATTAAAATACTCCCCTTTTAGTCTAATAATACCAGTTTAATGAAAATGATTCTCACTGTCAATCTTAAAAAGGAATATAAACCAAAAACTCCATGTCCCGTTCCTCTTAAATGAATCATTAAAGTGATTGCTCCTTTAAAGATATGAAGCTTCCTTTGGAAACATTAATCTAAAAAAAAGCACATTATACTTTCATTTATCACTGCCTGCAGCTTCCGAACGATAGTCCATTCTCCCCCTTTGCGAATTACTATCGGAATTTCCAAACTCCATTTAGCGGAAAATAAAAAAAGCCCTCCATATGGAGAGCCTGTTAACCGACAAGCAGGCGATTTGTACAATGTTCCAAGGATTCATCCCTAATGAAGGTAAATAAATCCTGATCGATAAAAGGAATTAATCCTTCTGCAATATTCCATGCATTGACCTCTATTTGATAAAGGATTTCTGATTTTCCTGTACGGTGCAGCTCCTCACTAAGCACAGCAAGATCAGGGTCTAATGCGTGCCCCATCTCATGTGTGAGAATCACCCATGTATATTCCTCAAGCCTTGCAAGCGAGCCTAGGGAGCGTTCACACTGAATTTCAATATCTCTCTCATATAAAGTGATGCTATGACCTATGGCAGAATATTTTCCCCCAACACATCGTTTGCCAGGAAACTCCTTTTCGATGATTAACTCCAAAGAAGAATCATGGCGGCTTACAAACTCATTCCTATTCAATGACTTCACTCTCTTTATCTATAGTTTAAGACCCATTATATTTCGGGGATGATCAAATCATTCATATTTTGGCGCAATACGGGGCTGGATAGACGAATCACTTGATTTTCACTAAAGTACTCCATTATATATCGGTGGCATGTAAAAAATAAGATTTGCCGCTTTTCCGAAACTTTTTTCAATAACTCAAGCATCCGTTTTGTCCTCTCCGCATCAAAATTGACGAAACTATCATCAATGATGAGAGGGAATGAATCATTTTCAAAAGTATGATCAGCAAGTGCGAGCCTTAAGGAAACATAAATTTGCTCAGCTGTCCCGCGGCTGACCTCTTCAACCCTGAAACTCAAACCATCACTGCGCTGTACCAGAATCCCTTCTCCCGACTGATCAAGGATGATTTTCCGGTAGCTTCCATTCGTTAAAAAGGAAAAATGCCGCTCGGCATCAGCGATCACCTTCGGCAGGCGCTCCCTTTTATATCGGTCCAATGTTTTATTCAATAAGCTTTTGGCTATTGCCAATTTCGCCCATTCCTTCGCCTCTTCGTTAAAAGCAGCTTTTTCTTCATGAAAACGATGAAGTAAATCATCATAAATCCCTGAAACTTCAAGCTGTTTTATCTTATGCTTCGTATCCGCCCGCTTCTCTAATGAAAGGGATTTCGCCTTTACGGAATCCTTCCGTTTCTGTTCTAAATTCTCAAATGTATAAGTATTGGTCCCCTGTTTTAAATAAGATTGGATTTGATCAGGCAGCATTCTGGATTGCCCAATTTGAATGGTAATCAAATCAAGCTGCTTTTGTAAGGTGATTTTCTTTTCGGACAATGCAGCAACATGCCTGAATTCTTCCTCGTCCTTAACCTTCGCTAACTTAAAAAGCATTTCCATTTCTGCATCAAGATAGCCATTTTCCATCGTCAGCTGCTCGATTTCGTTCGTCAAACGGCTTCTTTCCTGCATCCATTGCGTTAACTGAACGGAGAATTCAACCGCTTTATTCAACTCCCGTTTCAATTGGCCAATCGCTTCCCTCCATGTGGAAGGTTCAAAATCAAGGCTATTTGCAAAATGAAATAAAGCCTTTGATTTACCCTCAAATTCTGCCCGGAGAAAATCATGCCTCTTGATTGTTTCATATTTCCTATCAACGGCTTCCTTCCATTTCTCAAGAAGTTCAAATACAGATTCAAGATTGATTTCCATTCCGGGATAAGACAGACCCCAACCGCTTAAGATGTTCCTCAATTCTTTATCCAACCGGTCCCTGCTAGCTTCCCAATCGGCATACTCCTGAATCGTCGATTCAAACGCTTCCTCCCTTTCTTCATATTTGAAACTTTCACTTTCAAAGCGCCTTTGGAGACGTTGGTCCAGTTCAAGCAGCCGCCCCATCGACTCTCCTTCACTCCCTTTATTGGTTTCACTCCCAATTGCAGCCCTTTTCCTTTTCATCTCATCCAATTGCCTGATATACCCGGACGATATATCATCACCTTTAAAGAGATACCTGGAAACCGCAAACAGAACAGCTACGGCTAGAAGTATCACACCCAACAAAATCTGTTCACTGAAATAACTCCCGATTGCACCTAAACATAGGAGCATTATTAAACTGCCATTCATGATATGTGAACGTTTGCGATTATCCGCTTCCTTCTTCCTCTGTAATCCCAATTGCTTTTCAAGTTCAAGTATTTGTTCATCAAGAATAAGGGATTGTGCTGCTTCAAATTCGATGTTATTCTGCTTGTTGTATAAGGACTCCAGCTCGATTCTTTTTTCATCTGGCAGTAACTGGGCCTTTATCTCCTTCAAGCGGGCTTCTGTCGTTTCCAGACTTCCCTTTTGCAGTTCATATTTCTCATCGAGCTGTTTTTTATCATTTTGGAGCTGATGCTTTTCCCTTTCGGCCCTTTTCACCTTTTCCTTCATGAATGTACTGATATCCAGTTTTCTTATTTCCTCATCAGAAACATCCAAGAATAATTCCTGCTTCACCTTTTCGATATTCTTTTCTTCCAACAGCCTTTCGTGTTCCGCTTTTTTCATATCCAGCTCGAGCTTCTCCAGCAATGTTCCTTGATCGATTGCATGTTCAATTTGCTCTTTATGCTCCTTGATGAATGGATTGATTTCGATTTCCGTGAGTTTTCCCTCAAGTTTGTCCTTTTTCTCAGTCAATGCCGCAAGTTGGGCTTTCATGGGCATTCCAACTGCCTGTAGCTGTTCAAGTCTTTTTAAGCCATCAACAGGAAAACTCACTTCCGGAATTTTACTTATTTCAGCCTCTAGCTCCCCCTGTTCTTCAACCAAGGGTTTAATTCGCAAAAATGTATCCACGTTAACAAGGTTTTCTTCAATCTCTTGAATATCTTCCGTGACTTTAGAGAGCTCCTCCTTAAGTTTTGCTTCTTCCTGAAGTAATGCCGTATATGACTGCTGTTCTTCTTCTGATGCTTTCACCTTTTTCTGCAATTCCTTAAGTTCTTTCAATTTCACATTCAGCAATGGTTTTTGGCCTGATGGCTTGAACCTTGAATCGAGCTCTTTTTGCAATTTCGTTTCGGCTTCAAGAAGTTTATCATTCCCGATCAGCCCGGCTGAAAGCAGATATTTACTCATCGTACCTTCACTTAGTGAATGTAATCCCTGCAGGCCTTGAAGGTCGAAAGAAAAAATGGCTTGGTAATAGTTTTTATCAACGCCATGAAGAATCTCATTCAATTCTTCCTCGCCGCCGACCCTTCCATCCTCGAAGGTCAATTTCACATCGCCAGTAGCTTTTCCCTTCACACGTTCAATAACGATTTCCCCGTCTTTTTTTGTTATAAGGCTGAGCCTTCCCCCATATTTGGCATGCATTTTGGGCTCGTAACGCGGTTCGTTTTGAACCTTTGTCGGAAAACCAAATAGCATACTATGAATGAAGGACATGATGGTTGACTTGCCCGATTCATTTTCCCCAAAGAAAATCTGCAGCTGTCCCAATTCAGGAAAACGCTGATTTTCCAGTTTGCCGTAACCATAAACATGGAGGTCTTTAATAATCAAATCCGTTCCTCCTCCTACACTCATTTATTCGCTTCAAAAATGTGCAAAAGCCATCTTTCCGCTTCATCCAACAGTTCGATCTGCTCTTCCGGCTCTATTGAATCGAGAAACCTTCTTGCTCCCGGATGAATGTAAAGCGGGGCAAGAGCAGCCTCCGTATCATCAAATTCAGAAGCAAGCCTGGATACCTCAGCCAGAAATGGCGATATACTTTCATTTGACCTATTCATAGGAATGGACTGGATGAGTTTGATTTTATACACCCAGACAAATGATTCCTCTTGGTCCTCCTCCTGCAAAATCCGGGTCAATTCTTCAAGATATTCCCCGGAAGCTCCTGCTGCATCACCTGCATCCAGCTTCAACTCCAAAAGAAAGCTTCTCCCATCGAAACCCTTCCGTTCAATTACTTCCTTGCATTGCTTGAACAGTGCATCAAATCCACCTTCTGCGGATCGTTCAATTGTTTCGCTTTCCCATATCACCTCAGAGGTTTCAATAAAAGAATGGCGCTTCATGTCCCCATCGAATTCTATAAGCATGCACCCTTTAACGCCTGACTCCTTTCTGTTCCTGCCTTGAATATTTCCTGGGTATATCACAAGCGGATCTTCCGAAACAACCTGATGTTTATGAATATGGCCTAATGCCCAGTAATCGAAATCTTTGGCAGCAAGTTCCTTCAATGAAAAAGGGGCGTACGGGCTATGTTCGGAATTGCCTTCCAAATTCCCATGAAGCAAACCTATATGATAATCGGCCCCTTCAGCTTTTATGTAGGTTTCGATCATTCTCTCCCTTACTTGACGGCGTGGATAACTGAATCCATAAAGATGGACAGTCGTCCCATCGATTTTTTCAAACCGTTTCACTCCGGTTTGCCCTGAAAATACGTGGACATTATCCGGCAGCTCCACAGTAATCCATGAGCCGCTGAGGTGATCATGGTTACCATGAATGATATAGGCAGGGATTTGATGCTGCTGGAGCTTTTCCATTTCGGTCCGAAAGCGGACCTGTGTCCGGAGACTCCGATTTTCCCCATCAAATAGATCCCCCGATAACACGATAAAGTCAACCTGACGGGAAATTGCTTCATTAATGATAGTTTGAAAAGCTTTAAACGGGCTTTCCCTTAATTCCTTTAATATAGATGACGGCATATCCTTCAACCCTGAAAAGGGACTATCCAGATGGAGATCCGCCGCATGAATGAACTTCACACCGCTCAAAAGTATCACCTCGATTTCTTTCAACATTTCACATTCAATTTTAACATGAACAGAACATACTTTCCCATACATTATTTTTATTACGTCATCATGCAGTATGGGCAAATTCAACAGGAAAAAGACCGAATGGCGAACATTGTTTCATTCACGGCATTCGGTCTTTTTCATCAATTAAAGATATCCATACTTAAATAGCGTTCACCATTATCCGGTGCAATGCATAATACTCGTTTTCCACTTCCAAGACGCCGGGCTTCCTGCAGGGCAGTCCAGACAGAGGCACCTCCTGAAGGCCCAATCAATATCCCTTCCTTCGAAGCCATATCCTTCATGGTGGAAATCGCATCTTCATCAGCCGCTTGAACGATTTCATCAAATACCTCTGTATTTAAGATGGCAGGGATAAAACCAGGGCTCGTACCCACTAACTTGTGGGGACCAGGCTTTCCTCCCGAAAGGACTGGGGAACCCTTAGGCTCGACAACGACAACCCTTAAATCCGGCAGATGTTCTTTCAAGGCTTCACCTGTACCGGTTATCGTTCCTCCCGTTCCAGCAGTAGCGACAAAAACATCCAGGTCTCCATCCATCTGATCCAGAATCTCGACTGCTGTCGTCACTCTGTGAATATCAGGATTGGCTTGGTTTTCGAATTGCTGCGGAATAAAGCTATTAGGAATCTCTGCGGCGAGCTCCTCGGCTTTACGAATGGCTCCCGGCATCCGCTCTGATGCAGGGGTGAGGACAACTTCCGCTCCGTATGCCTTTAAGATATTGATTCTTTCTTTCGACATATTATCCGGCATGACCATAATCGCCCGATATCCCTTAGCCGCGGCATTCATGGCAAGCCCAATACCTGTATTCCCTGATGTTGGTTCTATGATCGTAGCCCCGGCTTGAATGATACCATCCAATTCTGCCTGCCTGATTAAGTTGAAGGCAGCCCGATCTTTTACACTGCGGCTCGGATTGAAATACTCAAGTTTCACGAATACCTCAGCGTCACCCTCCGCTGTTAAATGATTAATCCTAACAACAGGTGTATCTCCTATCAATTCAGTGATATTATTAACGATTTTTACCGTCATTCAAAAAAACCCCCTTCGATCCATCCACTTCCAACATGCACCTTTACTCAAGTTTATTATATCATTTATGATTTTTCATTTTAAAGAAAGAATTCCTCTAGTATAAATAGGTTTTGTTTTCATTCTTTCCAAGCTTAAAGGAAAAAAACGATGAAGTTAGTTCGATATAGTTACTTTTTCAAGATATTCAGCTATGTATCAATATTCCTTGTCTTAATAGATTCACTCACATAACAATAGTCAAAATTGACAGATAATGATAAAATTTTTATAACAGTTGATAACATTTTTGATAAGGGAGTTTTGAAAATGAGCAGAATATACAAATTAACCGTTTTTGAACCGTCAGGGGAAAAACTATTGGATGAATCATTTACAGCCGAGAATGATGAACAAGCAAAAGAATTGGGACAAAATCTATTGAAGGAAAAAAACTATCAAGATCAAACACATCGCTGTACATCGCCTTCAGGCGCTTTATTGCTTTTTCATCGCTGATTGAAAATGGAAGCGCAATCACTGAGAATATGATCGAGTTTTCCATACTTTCCTTATATAAAAAAAGGCCGTCACTGGAAAGTGACGGCCTTTCTTATTCATTTTCCAATGAAGTTCGGTTTCCTTTTTTCCACGAACGCTTTTATTCCCTCTTGGTGGTCCGCTGTTTGGCGCATTTTCATCTGAGCAGCTTTTTCAATCTCTAGCATCTTAATTAATAGTGGGCGATTTTTTTCACTAAGGATCTTTTTCGTTTTAATCATGGCCTGCACCGGGCTTTGCAGCCAAGATTGCACTTTTTTCTCTACCGCATGTTCCAAGGTTCCGTCTGCCACTTCATGAATGAGGCCCTTTTCTTTTGCTTCAAGCGCTGTAAGCACTTTACCTTCCCAGATCAATTCTTTTGCACCCACTTCACCAAGACGGCGTTCAAGGAAGAAGTGTCCGCCGCCATCAGGGATTAATCCAATCCCGATGAAATTCATCGCAACCTTACTTTCCGAATCGGCAATAAGGTGATCCGTTGCAAGAGCTATACTCAACCCTAGCCCTGCAGCTGCACCATGAATGGCACTGATGGTCAATTTAGGCATGAAGTATAGGGTGGTCACCAATTCACTGATTCCATCCATCAGCTCATCGAAAGCGCTTTCTTTTCCAGGCGAGAGCATCATCTTAATGTCACCACCAGCGGAAAACGCTTTCCCATTCCCTTTTAAAATGACGACGTCCACTTCATCATTCTCGCTTACTTCCTTCAGGGCATTAATGAAATCATGCAGCATTTTCGGATTTAGAGAATTCATTGCCTCCGGACGGTTCATTGCAACAGTGGCCGTCCTGTCCGAATATGTGACTAAAACAGTGCCTGCAGGTGATGTCGATTCAATACTCAATTTATTTCCTCCTCTTTCGTTCTATGAATCTATTATATATTCATCAACCATTATGAGAATAGGGTGAAAAGTTATAATTAAACAAATATTACATTATTTATTGATATATTTATCCTGAAGCTGATCACGCAATGCCCTTTTCAAAAACTTCCCAACGCCGGTTTTCGGGATTTCATCCAAAAAGACCACTTCATCCGGCAGCCACCATTTTGCAAACTGCGGTTTTAAAAATCCGATGATGTCTTCCTGGGACACTTGCCCCTTGTATGCCTCCTTCAGGACAACACAGGCGATCGGCCGTTCCTGCCACTTTTCGTGAGGCACTGCGATTACCGCCGCCTCAAAGATTCCTTCATGGGCCATTAAGGCATTCTCTATATCAACGGAAGAAATCCATTCACCGCCGCTTTTAATCAAATCTTTAGTCCGGTCGACGATTTTCACGAATCCTTCTTCATCAATCGTGACTACATCCCCCGTATAAAGCCAGCCATCTTTAAACGTATCCCCTGACCGCTCATCCTTAAAATACTCATTGGCAATCCAAGGACCCCTAATCAGCAATTCTCCCATTTCTTTTCCATCAGGCTTCACTTCGCCATCCTTACCGATCACTTTAATTTCTATCATTGGCGAAACAAGGCCCTGCTTGGCCTTCAACTCATAAAGTTCTTCTTCAGGGAGGTCTTCCTGATAGCTTTTGGGTTTCGATATAAATACGAGCGGGCTTGTTTCAGTCATTCCATATGCATGCAGGAATGGTATCCCATACTTTTGTTCAAAGGTTTTAATCATGCTTTTCGGAGCAGCCGACCCTCCGCATAAAACGGCACGAATGCTGCTCGTATCATGGCTGCCTTCTTCCAGCTCCTTCAATAAGCCCAGCCATATCGTCGGAACCCCTGCTGCGATAGTAACCTTCTCCGTCTCTATAAGCTCCGCCAAAATCTTTGGGGTGAAATAGGGTCCTGGCAAAACCATCTTCGTTCCAAACCAAACACTGGCAAAAGGCATGCCCCAGGCATTCACGTGAAACATCGGCACGACAGGAAGGGCCACATCACGCTCGCTTATTGCTGTAGAATCGGCAAGCCCCAGTGCAATCGCATGCAGTAAAATTCCGCGATGAGAATAAACCACACCTTTGGGGTTCCCGGTCGTGGCGGACGTATAACATATGCCGGCAGGTGCATTTTCATCCAAGGTTTGGATGAATGGCTGTTTCGGATTTCCTTCGGCTAATAATTTTTCATAATGATAAACAGGTGAAAGGGTCGTTTCAGGCAGCTCATCTTTATCCGTCATAATGATAAACCCTTCCACTGTCGTTAACTCATCTTTAATTGCTTCCAAAAGGGGGATGACATCCGGATCTATCAATAATAATCGATCCCCCGCACTATTGACGATATAAGAAACATGTTGAGGGGACAAACGCATATTGATTGTATGTAAGACAGCACCATGACAAGGGATCGCAAAATAAGCTTCTAAATGCCGATGATGGTTCCAGGCAAGCGTTCCAATACGGTCACCTGTTTGAATACCGAATTTTTCAAGATTACTGGTCAGCCTTCTTGTACGCTCAGCAATCTCAGCATAAGTAAATGTGTGAATGCCACCATCCGTACGCGAAACTACCTCTTTCTTCGGAAAATATTTTTCAGCTCTCTCAATGATTTGAGTCATGATCAATGGAGTATCCATCATTACAATCTCCCCCTTATATTAAAAGCATGCTCATTATATATTCGACTAGAAAAAAAATAATCCTTTTTCCCTAGGTACCTTTTATGATTATTTTGAATCTTGCTTTATTTGATGATATTTTGAAATCAGTTTGACGACAAAAAGCGGATTCTGAAAAGGAGCGGATTTCTGAAATCAACTGGAATGTAATTTAAGAAAAAACGTAGGCTCATTCCGAAAAAATTTTAGATTAGGTTATTCTTCACGTTTTTTTCTGTAATCCTTAATGGATGGAAGAAATTTGCGACACTCCTGCCGAATTACTGGCTAGCCGAGACCCCACAAACGCTTGCGTCGAGGAGGCTTGGCAGACAGTCGGCGGAAAGGGAGCGGATTTCTGAAATCAAACAGAAACATTTATTAAGAGCAGATTGTGAAAAGTTTTTTTAAACCATCTAAATCCAGTGGTGCAGTTCCATGACAATTTTTTATGTTTCTTTCTAGAAAAAAGAGGAAATAGTAAAGATACAATTATATTTAGAGGGAGCTCATTTATGGTAAATAAAATAAACGAAGAACTAGAAGCTTATTGTGCGAGTGAATATTCAAAGCTATCACGGGTAATCGTCTGTGAACCTCATTATATGGAAATCCGGGAGATCATTAACGAAACACAAAAAGAGTTTCAAGAAGAAAATATCGATCAAGCGCTTGCCTTGGAGCAGCACGCACAATTTACAAAAGCTCTAGAACATGAAGGGATAGAAGTCATAAAACTTCCGCCTCAATTTACATATCCGGAACAAGTCTTTACGAGAGATATCGGTTTCACTCTTGGCGAAACCGTTTACGTAGCTGAGTTGGCAACAGGTATCAGGCAGGGTGAAGAACAAATATTGAAATCCTGGCTCGAAACGAATGGTATTTCATATTTCAACCTCCTCAAAAATCATATTGAGGGCGGGGATGTCCTTATTGACGGAAAAACCATCTATATTGGAATCAGTGAAAGAACGGATGAAACATCCGTCAAGCATCTTCAAACCTTATTACCGGAATACGAGGTCATAGCGGTTCCTTTCATTGAAACATTCCTTCATTTAGACTGTGTTTTCAATATCATATCACCGACAGAGGCGCTTATTTTTCCAGAGTCCTTTACAAAAAAAGAGATGGATATATTAGCTTCACGTTATGACATGATTGAAGTGACGAAAGAAGAACAATTCACTTTAGGAACCAACGTGCTTTCGATTGGGAATAAAAAATTATTCAGTCTACCCTGTAATAAACAGGTAAATAGTCAGCTTCGTGAACGCGGATATGAAGTCATTGAAGTCGATATAAGCGAAATCATCAAGTCCGGTGGCTCTTTCCGTTGTTGCACCATGCCACTATTGAGGACAACAAAAAAGAAGACTGATTCAGCCTGAGCAGAATGAAAGAAACCGGACTAATATGGAAGTCCGGTTTCTTTCTCCTTTTTGTTGTCAAATATTAATTTTCAATGGAATTTGCGACCACCCCTTAAAAGGCTGGCTGCATTATATAACTCTGATGATAGTCGGGCACATGAGAGTTCAAAAATGCTTGTCTGGAAGTCTTTGAAAGTAAGGATCTCTTCTATACATCAATTAAGCAGTCTTAATATAATTTCAGAATCCTTTCTATTTAACTGTACATACTGGCTATGTTCATCCTTTGTCAATTCTACAATATTTTCATCCGTATTAACCCAGGCATAATATACGGAAATTTCACCTTCGTTTTTCTGATCATTAAAATAAAAGATGAAGTCCGCCTTAGGATGATCCTTCTCCAGCGCGAATTCTTCCCAATCGGCATTCTTTATTATTTCTTTGGTTTTTTCTGTTTTCCCCAATTCTATCTTTTCTTTATATGCTTCGAATTTGTAGTGTTTACCTTCATATTTTTGAACGGAAATATGTTCTTGCTTTGTTGTGCAACCTGAAGCCAGCGTTATTGATAATAAGCAAAGGCCAACCAGGAGCGGTTTCCTTTTCATGACATGTCATCTCCTTATACCCCAATGGATTAATTATCCAATATTTTTCATTATACTAGCCCACGCAAAAGAGTAATAGGATGTTTGTCGAATTACCAACAGTAAAAAACCCTCAAGTTTATAACATGAGGGTTTTTGAACCTTTATCCCTTGGGCATATGTGCTGCATTCAACCAAACCATACAGAAAATAATTCCTCGTTGATGCCTAGATTGTACATATAATAGATTCCGAAAAGCGTGCTTATCACACCTGTCAATCGGATGAGTAAGTGATTGACTTTTTTGGAGGAAGAGCTTGTGACAAAGGGGATGCTTAAAATCGTAGTGAACAGAAGCATGCCTATACAAGTACCTACACCAAATATGATAATGTAGATTGCCCCCTGCCACGCTGCATCTATCGTACTTAAAGTAAGAAGGACCATTGCAGCACTGCCTGCAAGTCCGTGGACAATTCCCACTAACATCGATTTCAGATATGTAGCCCGGCCTGTATGGTCATGCTGCTTCGTTTGCTTCCAAGAAAAAATCGTCGTGATACCTAAATATACCAGCATGATTCCCACAAGAAATTCCAATGACATTGCCCAAGCTTCCGGAATTTCGTTTTTCAAAAGGATTAGGATTACACCGAACACCAAAAGAGTAAGTGTATGCCCTATTCCCCAAAATACGCCTGCAAGTGAAGATTTCCATATTTTCTTGCTTTGGCTCGCAATCGTAGAAACGGCAATGATATGATCGGGTTCCAGAGCATGCTTAATGCCTAATACAAATCCAATCGCTAAAACAAGCAATAAACTCATTTCCATAAAACATCGCCTTTCCCTTTACTAATATTTACGATAAAAAATTGGATCCTTCCGAAGGATCCTCCTTCGGAAGAGATCCTCACAAACTGAAAATGCCTTTTCTATCTGTTGAGTTTGATTTGCCAATACCCGCAACATCAAACCACGTATTGGCAGCCGGGAAAAACCTATTCTAACATTGCTTCCTAATGGAGAAAGCATTTCATCGAGTTCGGTAATGAATTCCCCATCCACCTCTTGATTTATCAATAATAGCGAGCCAAAATGACTATATCCTTCCAATAAAAGTACAGTGTCCATCTCGTCTGAAGGATTCAGAAACAAGTGGTCCATCAACAGCCTTTTACCATCCTGAAACACGTTCATTTTGGAGCGGATCCAATCATATGTGAATGCCCCTCTACTCTCTGACCATCCTGGTGTAAATATATCAGTCATCAACAATCCCGCTCCGCTTTCCATATGTATCGTCGTATCCTGAATATATCGAGCAGATTCATAGGCAATTACAGGGTCCTGCACATAGGTAAGGAAACTTTCCTTTTTTAAAACTAACTCGGTTTTCTGCACTGCCGGCTCATCCCTCGTTTTGTATATCTTTGTCGCAGACTGCGTCGTCAATGTTATTGTAGCCCCTTCTTCCAAACAAAAAAGCTGATGGTACTTGTCACCACCTACATAGCCGCCTCCAACATGAATGAGAAAATAGGTAGGTGAAAGTTCATCAAAAAACACAGGACGGGACAATTTGAATGCCCCGTCATAATAAGTATCACTCACTATCGTTCGAGCATTTTTCAGTTCCGCCTTTAAGCGAATGCTGCCTGTCCAACTCACTGCTCAAGACCTACTAGAAACGCCTCTGACTTTATCCAGTTCACGACATCAGTCAAACCCTTTTCGTCTTTTAAGTTAGTAAAAAAGAAAGGTTTATCCCCTCGGGTCGTTAATGTATCCCTCTCCATCACTTCCAGGCTTGCTCCTACATAAGGGGCCAAGTCCGTTTTATTAATGATGAATAAATCCGATTTAATCATTCCCTGGCCACCTTTCCGGGGGATTTTCTCCCCTTGTGCGACATCAATGATATAGATAGAAAAGTCGACGAGTTCAGGGCTGAAGGTCGCCGCTAAATTATCACCGCCGCTCTCCACAAAAATCAAATCCAGTTCCGGATGGAGTTCCATCAACTCATCAATGGCTGCAAAATTCATCGAGGCGTCCTCACGTATCGCTGTATGAGGACAGCCGCCGGTTTCCACACCAATGATCCGATTTTCAGGAAGTACACCATTTTTCATTAAAAACAGCGCATCTTCTTTTGTATATATATCATTCGTTACAACTGCCATGCTGAAGTCATTTTCCATTACCCGTGTCAACTTCTCGACAAGCATTGTTTTTCCGGCACCAACTGGGCCGCCTACACCTATTTTGACTACTTGTTTCATCTATTATCGATTTACCTCTATGAGGCAAACCTGTCACCTCTTTTCTGGTTAACTCATAAATAGTCTTACATGTAAATTCTCATGCCTCATTTGGGCGATTTCCAATCCCGGCAGTGTCCGTCCGAGTTCATCCTCCGGAAGTGCTTTAATGAATGCAACGGCTGTCTGGATGACCTCATGTGACCACAATAACAAGGATTGTCCAGTTGTCTGCCCCAAAGGGATTCCTCTTACTGCATTTTGGATAAGCGAGGACACGGCTGCATACAAACAGGCATAAATGGCCATTTCTACGGTAAGGTTCAGTTCGGTACACACAAGCGCAAATACAATGGCCGGATGACCATAGCATTGCTTTCCTTGGATTTTCTTCAAGTATGCCAATAACGCTTCGGATGGGTATAAGTTCGAGCATAGTTTAGCCATCTGCTGTCCAATTCTTTTCGAGGCTTCCCTGGATTCCCGAGCGGAACATGCGGCGTAAAGCAACTCATCCAGATCCCATATACCTTCAGCCCTATGACTACTTACGAATTCATATGCAAGCCGGCACCCCAGTCCATCTGTATAGGTTAAAGATTTAGAAATGTATACCTTCAAAAACGCCTTTAAAGAAGTTGCATCATGGACCTTCCCTTCTTGAATGTAGGTCTCCATTCCGAATGAATGGGAGAACGACCCAGAAGGAAAATTGGAATCACAAAGCTGGATCAACGGAAACAAACGTTCAATCATGTGAATGGCCGATATGACGGAATGCCTGCTTCACCTTTCTCTTTTCACGACGAAACGGTATATCAAGTTCCATTAAAAGCTCTTCCACCAGGTAATCGTATTGAACAAGCATTTCATCTCCTACAAATTGGGCAGGTAAGTGGCGATTTCCCAATTGATGCGCTACATCGCCCATCTGCCCTAGAGTTGTAGGCAAGATCGTCAAAATATCGTCATCTATCGTATGGATAACGATCATATTATTTTCATCCATATAAAGGATGTCGCCATCCATCAAATCCTTGTTTTCTTTAAGGCGTATCCCAATTTCATTTCCATGATCCGTTTTAACCCTTAGTATCCGTTTTCTTAATGCATCGCTTTCCAGATAAACCTTTTCCATATGTTTCGCTTTTTTTTCAATAAACTCTATATTTCCCAATACTTTTTCAACTATCATGTCATCACCTCAGAATAAAAAGTATCGTTGCGCCATCGGCAGGATTTCCGCTGGCTCGCACGTAATTAAATCACCATCCACCGTCACTTCATATGTTTGCGGATCAACTTCTATGACGGGGGTCTCCCCGTTTAATCTCATATCTTTTTTTGTAATATTACGAATATTCGAGACAGTCTTCACTATTTTTTTCAACCCCAGGTCATCATGAATTCCCGCTTCATATGACGCTTTTGATAGGAACGTAATCGAAGTACTCGCAACGGCCTGTCCAAAACTTGCAAACATCGGGCGGTATAGCACGGGTTGAGGTGTCGGAATAGAAGCATTCGGGTCGCCCATCATACTGTGCGCGATCATGCCTCCTTTTAGAATCATGTCCGGTTTAACCCCGAAAAAGGCAGGATCCCATAGCACCAAGTCTGCGAATTTCCCTTCTTCCACAGATCCGACGACATCAGAAATCCCATGTGTAATTGCTGGATTTATCGTATATTTGGCAATATAACGCTTAACGCGGAAATTGTCCCCTTCCCCTGTATCCTCCAGCATTTTGCCACGCTGCTTTTTCATCTTATCGGCCGTCTGCCATGTTCGCAGAATAACTTCTCCTACACGCCCCATCGCTTGGGAATCGGAGCTGATCATGCTAAAGACGCCCAGGTCATGAAGAATGTCTTCAGCTGCGATAGTCTCTTTTCTTATCCTGGAATCGGCAAAAGCGATATCTTCAGGTACGGATGGATCCAAATGGTGGCATACCATTAGCATATCCAAATGCTCTTCCAACGTATTGATGGTATATGGACGGGTAGGGTTCGTCGAGGACGGGAGAATATTCGGATAACTAGCCGCCTTGATGATATCAGGGGCATGCCCCCCACCCGCTCCTTCGGTATGATATGTATGAATGACACGGCCGTCGATCGCTCTGATTGTATCCTCGACGAAACCACCTTCATTAAGCGTATCGGAATGAATCGCCACTTGAACATCGTATTCGTCAGCCACCATTAAACTTGTATCGATCGCTGCTGCCGTCGTGCCCCAATCTTCATGTAACTTCAGCCCGATCGCACCAGCCTCTATTTGCTCAGCAAGCGGTTCTTTGGAGGAGGAATTACCTTTACCCAAAAAACCGAGATTCATAGGGAAATGATCTGCTGCTTCGAGCATTTTATGTATATTCCAAGCTCCCGGAGTACACGTCGTGGCGTTCGTTCCCGTTGCAGGTCCGGTTCCCCCACCGATCATTGTCGTGATCCCGCTTGACAGTGAAGTCTCGATTTGCTGCGGGGCAATGAAATGGATGTGGGCATCAATACCACCAGCTGTAACGATTTTTCCTTCAGCTGCAATTATTTCAGTAGCTGCTCCTATCACCACTGTCACCCCATCCATCAATAGGGGATTTCCCGCTTTTCCTATAGTTGCAATATTTCCATCCTTCACGCCAATGTCCGCTTTATAGATGCCTGTATAATCGATGATTATCGCGTTGGTGAAAACAAGATCCATCACCTCATCTCTTGAAGCGGTTGGATGCTGCCCCATACCATCACGCACCACTTTACCCCCGCCAAATTTCACTTCATCCCCGTACTTTGTAAAATCCTTTTCTACTTCTATGAAAAGCTCGGTATCTGCCAATCTAATTAAATCCCCTGTTGTCGGACCAAACATATCGGCATATTGCTTACGTGACATTTCATGGCTCATATTTTCACTCCTTATCAAGCGGACCATTCGTTTTATTGCTTAATCCATAAACTTCCCTCTTGCCGCTGAATGGGACCAGTTCGATTTCCTTCGCATCGCCCGGCTCAAAACGGACAGCTGTACCAGCAGGAATGTTCAGCCTTTTCCCAAAAGCATTCTCACGAATGAACTCCAGTCCAAGATTCACTTCATAAAAGTGAAAGTGTGAGCCAATCTGTATCGGGCGGTCTCCCCTGTTGATGACTGTTAGGACCGTTGAAATCTTTCCCTCGTTACATACGATCGGTTCTTTTTTCAAGATATATTCACCTGGTATCATGGCCTCTTCCTCCTTACTGAATCGGATTATGAACAGTCACAAGCTTTGTACCATCCGGAAACGTTGCCTCAACTTGAATATCGTGAATAATGTCAGGAATCCCATCCATAACATCTTCAATTGAAAGAATCGTCCTGCCAAATTGCATCAGTTCCGATACTGATTTACCATCCCTGGCCCCTTCAACTATTTCGTAGGTAATCAAGGCAATGGATTCCGGATAGTTCAATTTCAAGCCGCGATCTTTTCGCCTTCTTGCCAAATCCGCCGCCACTACAACCATTAACTTTTCCTGTTCCCTTGCCGTTAAACGCATACCCTCTCTCCTTTTGCCAATCTATGCCGTTAAAATACCTACCCCTTAAGTTCGGCTGCAACTCTTTCAATGCGCCGTTTCAGTCAATTACCATTATCCGACCCAACATTCCGGCCCTTAACTTTACATAGTTATGTAAGTTTATCTAACATTATTTTAATTATAATAAATTATCTGACAATTACAACCCTTAAAATGAATTTAATTGTAAATTGATAAGCCTTCCCCTTTTGAAAAGACTTAGCTAAAATTTGATAATACTGAATTATCCTTGCTATAATTTCATGGGATAACGTTTAGAAAAAAACAAGATTGAAAGGGGAATGTAAAATGAATTATGTTAAAAATCAACTGACAGCCATGCGCAGCAATCTTTTAAAAGAAATTGAGGGAATCAATCCAGAGTTCATGGATGTACAGCCTGAAGGTTTTAATAATACAATCCATTGGCACATTGGACATGTACTTTCTGCAGCGGAAAAATTTTTATTGAACTCCAGCAGCAATTTGCCAGAGAATTACGGGCAGCTATTCGGATATGGTTCAAAACCTGCCGACTGGACCGGAGATGTACCTACCGTTGAAGTATTAAAGCAACAGTTGCATGAACAACTTGATCGACTTCTTGAAATTCCGGAAGAACGATTGACCGAAAAAACAGCACAGCCTTTCAACGGAATGGAAACAGTGGGAGAATTCATTAATTTTGTAGTCTTGCACGAAACCAATCATATAGGCCAAATTCACGCAATGAAATTATTCATAGAATCCAATAATAACTAAGAGTAAGTAACTGTCACCCTGTTTTTCTTGAAATGGGAGTGGCAGTTCTTTTATTTAGGACGAAAAATTACAGTTTTGGTGCGTTTGCACGTACGTTTGGAGCATATGCTCGTGAGTTTTTTAGCTTTTACTCATAAAATTCTAGCGTTACTCGGTAATTCGGAGCTTTAATTCGTGAATTCGGAGCATTACTCGTGAGTTTTAAGCTTTTACTCGTGAGTTTGCAGTAAATACTCGTGAATTTGGTGCAAATACTCGTGAATTTTAAGCTTTTACTCGTGAGTTTGCAGCAAATACTCGTGAATTCGAGCGTTACTCGTGAGTTTGCAGCAAATACTTGTGAATAAAATTAAAAAAGGCCCCCGCTTTTTATAGCGAGGGCTTTCGTCTGTTCACCCGTAAAGCTGAGTAAACGCCTCTCAAGTCATCTGGTCCTGGTTATCCATATAATCACTGTATGCTTTTTCCGCTGAGGCTTCCGAAGTGAACAAAGCATCATCATCCTCGATCGTATGAAATGTATCGTTCAGGAACAAGGCAACTGCATTGGGATCTTTGGGGTGCGGAACAATTTCCGCTGCCCTGATATTCGAAACTGTAGGGACATGGGGATTATTATAAATCACAAACACCTCGTCACCGACCTGCACTTCTTTTGCATTGATTACACCCATTGAATTCTTCCTTTCCATTACTGATTTTCCTTTAGTTTATGGAAAGAAACTTATAATTATTTATGAAAGATGACAGACCTCGCAAGTGGCGTTATCTGAATGGGGCCCCTTCAACATGAAGGAGCCCCGCCATTCACTTAAGCATATTCATTTTTTGTAAAAATTCGATCGGATGCTGTTTCCGGAAAAATTCCCTAAGCATATAGGCAACACCATCTTGATCATTGGAGCGCGTCACCCATTTTGCCACTTTCCGTACTTCCTCATCCGCATTGCCCATGGCAACTCCCAGACCAGAACCGGCAATCATATCCATATCATCCAATCCATCGCCAATCGAGACGATCTCCGTTCTTTTCACCTTTAAATGGTCCGCTAAATACAATACACCACTCCATTTAGATACACCCTTCGGAACGATTGTCAGTTTATGTCCTGGGTGTAAGACTGCATCCACCTCAGGGAACATTTCCTTTATCAATTTCAACATATCATTTCGAGCATTTTTTTCTGGAAATATAATGTCCATCTTCGTCGGGGCCATCGGCTGATCAATAAGCTCTTCACTGATATCATCCACATAATTTTGAGCATAAATATTTTGGTCATTCAAATACATAACCGATTTACCAAGCAAATTCTCCGGGAGGTTCACCCGATTGCCCAGCGAGTATTTTTCATGAATGAGCAATATTTGGCACGTGGTCTTTTCAAGCATTTGCACTAGCTCTGCAGTCAGTTCTTCTGATATTCTTTTTACCATTATCGGCTTTTCCACGGAAGCTCCGACAAAGGCTCCTTGCTGAGCAACGATCATCGGATTTATTTTTAGGGCTTTGGCCACTTTTTTTGCTGAGTGATAGTTTCTTGACGTCACAAGTGCAACATGGACACCTTTTTGGTGAACATAATCTATTGCTTCTTTAGTCGATTTATTTAAACGGCCATTCGACTGGAGCAATGTCCCGTCGATATTGACCGCAAGTAGTCGATATACCATGCTGATCTCTCCCATCTGTTGTATCCTCTTTCAAAATTTATGACTAAAATTTCGAGAATAGAACAAATAGTGGTTCACGCCCCTTGCACTTGTGCTTTCAGGGAACAAAAAAACCCCCAACCATTAAAGAAGGGAGTCTCCAACTGCTTATTGCTGTTGCTCAGGCAAGCCATATAAATCTTCAAGCGGCTTCATGATAATTTTATTGAGGTCTGCGATGACCATGCTCATCCGTTGTTCAGCTTCCATCAATTGTGAAATGGTTGGGTTTTGTTGGACAAGCTGTACCGTCTTTTGTGCTTGCTCAACCTCTTCCGGTGCAATCTCCTGTCCCATCATTTGCTTTTGCTGCAATGACATCTGCAGATTACGGAAGTTTTCAAACATTCCTTTTGTTGCTTCATCCGAATTCACAAGATCATATAAGCGTTGCAAATCGGCGTATTCATTGCTTGCCCTAATCGCCTTTTCCATTTCATACGCTGCATCATATACGTTACTCATTTATTTCCCCTCCCGGTAATCATTGTATTCCTACACCTTTTCCACTATAACAAATCCGATTGAGAATTACACGTCATCCTATTAAAACAGTTACGAAACCTTGAAATAAACCGATGATTCCACCAAGCAAGGCCCCAAGGTATGTGATCATCGACAATTCCTTCTTAGTGATGGAAACGACCATTTCCTCAAGACGGGACACAGAAAAGGACGAAACCTGTTCTTCCACGATATCGTCCAAATGAAGTTTTTGGAATAGCGGCTGGAAATGATTGATTACGTACTCGGCACCTTTTTCCACAAAAATCGGAACGCCCTTTTCCACAATGGTGTCCGAGAAATTGACAGTCAATTCTCGAACCGGCTTATTCAGGATCGAAGCGACAGGCAGTATTTCAACCGTTTTTTCGGTAATCCATTGTTTTATCGTTTCTCTCCCGATCATTCCCTCGATTTTCTCTATATCCCATTTCTCGAGATTTCCCCACTCTTTCACCAACATCACTGACAATATATCAATCGTTCTCGATTGTTCAAAAAATTTAATGATTTCCGGCTGAATCTTGTCAATTAACTTTTCGTTTCCAATGAACATCTGAATTAAATTGATCAGCTTGCCCCGTTCCTTGAAAAAATCATCCAACATGTCTTCAAGACGGCGTTTGCCTTCCGCACTGTCAAAATATTCTTTTCCCTTTTTCACGATGAAACGTGACAAATCAGGAATCGAGTCGAGGGCTTTTTGCTGAAGGTGCGGAGGGACGATATCTTTCAAGCTCTTGCTCATGTTCTCTTCCGACCATATTTCATATTTACCAAGAATGAATGTTTGTAATCGCTGTTCTAACGTAAATGAAGAATTCTTCATTCCCAATTGATCAAGTAATTGAGCAGTACTTTTTTGTGTGGACAATGCTTTCTTTACTTCTGCCTGGACGAAAATTTTCATATTCTGTATAGAGGCATCATTGATGACTTTACTTTGAATGCTCTCTGGTGTGATTAAATGATCGACCACCAATTTGCCTAATTGTTTAGCTAACTCATCCTGCCGCTAGGAATCAACCCTGGTGTCAACGGCAGCTGCTTCCCATAAATATGGATTGGCTTATACGGTCTGAATAGCATTCTGATAGCCAATAAATTAGTGAAGCCACCTATTACTGCACCAACGATGACCATAAACAGTATCTTTAGCCAAAACTCACCCATGAAATTTCTCCTTTTATTGCTTGAAATAAAGGCTTTATGACACCTTCTAATTAAAAAATCATAGAATGTGTTATCCACATTTGCCCATCATTTAATTATTAAAGGATATCAAACTTAGTGCAAACGGGGAATTATTATGAACCTTAACCATCAGAAAGTTTACATTACGGTAAATCCCGCAGAGACTAGAAAGAAGGCGCTATTATTTATCGAAGAAAAATTATTTGAGGAATGGGACCTTCAATTTGGAGAACCCGTAACGATAATGGCTGGATGCCGTTCCGTCCCGGTACTTGTCCAGCCATTCCCGTCATCCCAGCCTACATTGAAACTTTCATATGATATGAACCAAATTTTATCCTTACCCGTTTTTTCCGATCCAATCTCCGTCTCATACCATGCGGATGAAAGGTCAATTAAGATAGGCCCATTCTTCGCTTCACTCATGAACCAGACTCCCTTGCAAGACGGGACATTCGGCGAGATGGAAAAATTTTATCAGGAAATGAAATCATATTGTAATCAGCAGGGCATCCCCTTCTATTTAGTTAAACTGCAGTCTCTTCAAGATGGGGTTGTGGAAGGCTACCTGCCAGGGCAAGGTGGCTGGAAAGCCTTGCCCCTCCCCATCCCTGATGTATTTTATAACCGGATACATTCGCGTAAACTTGAGCAATCGTCTTCTTTCAAGCTGTTTAAAACTGAACTGGAGGAACGGTCGATTCCGATGTTCAACGGAAGGTTCCTCTCCAAACATGATGTACACGAACTACTGATCTTAGAAGATGAGCTTTTGCCAAATTTACCAGAGACGATACTGTTTAACGAAAAGGAAACTTTCTTGACATTTATAGAAAAGCATTCGGTAATCTACTTTAAACCCGCATCAGGCAGCCAAGGCAGGAATATTTGCAGATTAACGCAAGTAGCTGGAAAATGGAAAATCGAGCAATCCGGACATCTCCAGAATGTACATTTTGCTGATACGGATGAAAAGTTGTTTGAAACCTTAAAAAAATTTTCCAGAAAACGATCCTTCATTCTTCAAAAAGGGATTTCCCTATTCGAAACCGATCAGAGAAAAGTTGATTTCCGCATACTACTTCACCGGAACGAACAGCTTGAATGGAAAGTTACATCAATGGTTGCCCGGATTGGGGATCCTGGTACTATTGTTTCCAATCTTGCACAAGGCGGATTGATGAAAAATGGGCCGGATTTTCTAAAAGAAGCATTTGAACTTCAGGACGCCAGCCGCATATATCAAAAGCTCGTACGCCTGGCTAAAAACACTGCACAGGCCTTAGTCGAAAACCTTGACGATTCATTCGGTGAGCTAGGGATCGATTTAGCACTGGACACCGATACCCATCCATGGATCATCGAAGTGAATTCAAAACCTTCGAAAAAATTTCAAGGCAACTATGAAACCTTTCGTCCATCAGTAAAATCAATCATAGATTTCATGCTTGCCCTTAACCCGAAAACCATCCATAAAAGGAGTTGCTAGCACGTGTTAATAGGATTAATGGCCGCGTCGGATACTCATGAAAACAACTACTTCACCGAAATAGCCAAAACCGCTAAATCATTTAATATGAAAGTTTGCAAATTCTCACCGGTAAATATTGATATGGATCTAAAAAAAGTGAGGGGCGAGCGTTTTGATGCCGAGAGCGAAACTTGGATCGCCACATCTTTTGATTTACCTGATTTTGTATATGATCGCTGTTTTCACGGTTTAGTTCGTGAGTCAACGGAAACTCGACACAAAATCGAGTGGTTAAAAGATAACTCGAATTTCTTAGGACTGGGACTTCCTGGTAAGTGGGAAGTGTACCAAATCCTCAAAAACCATCCACACCTACAGGCATTTTTTCCAGAAACCGTACAAGTGACGACACCTGAAGATATTATAGGACATTTGGAACGCCTGGATAAAATCATCATCAAACCTGAATTCGGTGCAGGCGGTACAGGAATCTATCTCCTTTCAAAAACCGAAGACGGGACTTTGGTTTCCATGACGAAAAAGGGCACCAAATATGACCGCCCATTCTCCTCCAAATCTCAGCTTAACAAATGGCTGCAGCATTTATTAAATCGATACCGTTATCTTTGCCAGCCATATTTAGAACTTTGCACCCAAAATAATGAGCCATTCGATTTACGGATTTTACTTCAAAAAAACGAGAAGAATCAATGGATGGAACGGGGACGCGGAATTCGTACGGGACAAAAAGACGGAATTACTTCAAATCTTGCCACAGGCGGGGAAGCCATTTCATTGGATAACTTCAACAAAAGAAACCCGGAAACGATTTCGATTGCTGTCGAACAAAAGATTCATCATATCCTTCGCACCCTGCCCGTTGAAACCGAAGCTGTCTTTGAAAGATTATTCGAGTTGGGAATTGATCTAGGCATCGATAAAAAAGGCCAAATATGGATAATGGACATTAACTCGAAGCCTGGTAGGAAAATCATTCAGGCACTACAGCCGGAGACCATGAAAGATATTCATCGAGCACCGTTTCAGTATAGCCAGTATTTAGCCGAACAGCTTCAGAAAGCAGGTGAATAGGAAGTGAGAAAGACTTATCCTGCCGAAATTGCCGCTATCCCTGGCAATGTTCTCTACTACCCTTCAGAGCTTGGAGATTTGGCAGAGATTGAATTAATTTATTTCGGACGGCATTCATGTCCTGCCATCGTCAAACAAAACCCGGCAGTCAATCAAACAATCGTGCTATCGAAAAGTCTTGCGGAATCTCTACTATTCGATCATACCGATATTCCCCTTCATTTATTCATATACGGCAAGAGCATCCATATCGGACCGCTTGTCGGAATCTTTTCCTCAGGCTTCACGGGCATTTCAAACAAACCTTTAGGGGAGAGATCTGAATTTTTCGCAAAGCTCCTTTCGCTTAGCAAGACCACAGGCTGTATTCCCTTTGTTTTTGGAGAGAATGTAATCAATTGGGATGAGGAGACAATCAAAGGCTATGTATTTGATAAAGATGACTGGAACATTTATGAATTTCCTTTTCCTAATGTCATCTATGACCGGCTACCAAATCGGTTGACGGAAAACCGTGATGGACCTAAAGAAGTGAAGCAGAAATTCCAAAAAATATATACCATACCATGGTATAACCCCGGATTTTTCAACAAATGGGATGTAAATGAAAGGTTATGCGCAGATGAGCGGGCACTGCCTTATTTGCCGGAAACGTATCCATTTCAATCCATATCCGTGGTGGAAACCCTTCTTTCCCATTACCGGCAAGTTTATATAAAGCCCATTCACGGCAGCCTCGGTCTAGGGATTCACCAAATTCTTTATGATAAGCATGAGAATGTTTACTATTGCCGCTATACAAACGAAGCAAAAGAAAATAAACTGCAACGGTTTTCGACATTGGAATCCATCGTTAAACACATTTTTCACGACCGCCCGCTCGAGAATCTGATCGTGCAGCAGGGCATCCCATTAATTCGATCTGAAAAACGTCCAGTGGATTTCCGGGTTCATACGAACAAGGACAGTAATGGAAAATGGCAGGTGACCGCGATTGCCGCAAAAATCGCCGGCGCCGGCAGCGTCACGACCCATATTAAAAGCGGGGGTGTCATCAAAACGGTTGCCGAACTGTTTGGAGATGACGATGAGGCGACAGAAGTCGAACGAAAGCTATCGGAAGCCGCACTGATTTTAAGTGACAGTATAGAAAAGAACTTGGACGGCATCATCGCAGAAATAGGATTTGATTTTGGATTGGATAAAAAAGGGCAGGTTTGGATGTTTGAAGCCAATTCCAAGCCTGGACGTTCCATCTTCTCCCATCCAAAACTCAAGGATTTCGAATTGCTGACCAGAAAGCTAAGCCTTGATTATGCCATTTATCTTACGGAACAGACGATTACAAAATCAATCAGAGTGCCGCAATGAACATTTTTTATGATATCCCCACTGAAAATTGGCACCACACTCATGAGAATGCGGAACTTTTCGCCGGCTCTGCCGAAGAAGAAATCAGCTATAAAAAGAACCATTCGAATCAACCTCTAATTCCAATCACAATATTTCCGGGTAACCGGATGCTTACCGTCGGAATTTTAACTGTTTCCAATCCCAAAAAGGAATCAGGTTTGGGTGGAAACCTGACCCTTTTTCGGGACTTATCATTATATTTATTGCAACATGGAATATTGGCGTATGTATTCACAGGAAATGCCCTTCATTCCGAGTCGATGAAAGGGTATCTTTTTTCCTCCATTTCAAACAAGTGGATTGAATGTAAGGTGCCCTTCCCTGACATCGTCTATAACCGTATCCCCTGGAGGAGCTATGAGGCGTCAGAGGAATTCCAACATCTTATCACACATTTTAAAGATTACCGAATGACTCTATTCAACCCCTGTTTTATAGATAAATATGTGATGTTCGAAGCATTAACTGAAGATGGATCCCTCACCAACCACCTTCCGCCCACCATGGTCTTACGAAACAGCGGTTGCCTTGATTCTTTCCTGGAGACATACAGGCATATATACCTTAAGCCATGCAAAGGAAGCCAAGGGAAGGGCATTTATACCATTATCAAAAATGATGATGATACCCTATTGTTCAATAGCTTAAAGCATAGTGAGTCCTTCCCTGATTTTGCTTCCTTCTGGGATACAAAAAAAAGGGATTTATTAAAAAGGAGCTATCTTGCTCAACAGGCGATCATACCAAAAAAACTCTTTGGACATCGTTATGATTACCGGATTCTCGTCCATTATGAAAAAGGTTTTTATAAAGTGACCGGCAAAGCGGTAAGGATGTCGCAAACTCAGGAAATCACCACCCACACTCCCCGAGGCGGAAAGCTTTTTCCTTATCAGGACATTAAATCAAAAAACCTGGATCTAAAATTAGCGAATATCGCCCAAAAATGCGGAGAGATACTTTCAAAAAAGATCGGGTTTCTCGGAGAGTTTTCCATTGATATAGGGGAAGACGAATCGGGCTCGCTTTTCATATACGAAGTGAACTCAAAGCCGATGCAATTCGATGAAGAAGAAATTGAAACAAACAGGCTTTTGCATTTAAAAAATCTTTTCATTGAATTAACTTTTCCCAACCTGAAAAGAAAATAACACCTCCAGCTGCCGTTTTCCATTATAATCGAATGAGAAACAGTATATATGGAGGTAATACATATGATCACTCATTTTCAATGGGAACCATTGCATAAGAATCTGCCAGGATGGAAAATTTCCTTTTATTTCAACAAGCAGGCAGTCAAAGCCTTGTATCATAAAGATGGATCCATCGAGTGGACAGCCAATCCGCCTTCCGAAACAGATGAAACTAAACTCAAAAGCATGATACATGATTTAATGATCTTCCATGTATATGAATGAAACCCCTTTACATTTATGAAATCGCTTAACAGAATAAAAAAAACTCCTTTGCCTAAACTAAAGAAAAGGCTAGGAGGGATTTCTTTTGGATAAAGAAAAAATGACATTTTTGAAGGATACCGAATATGATGGCAAGGACTCCGTTTACCTGGATATCGACCGTATCATCAATGAAGGAATGGCGGGCGGAAATGTGTATGAAGTCGCTAACCTTCAGAACATCGAAGAAGCACATGATTTTTATGATGAAACAGATCCCAATGTCAATAAATGAATAATGTGGGCTCTCTTATGGAGAGCTCTCTTTTATATCAGTCAGACCGTTAAACGGTAGCATTCAAATAGTCCCATTCTCCCTCGCACTTAAAATATTTTTGTTTAATATCGATGTAATGATATGCTCTGAATCCCATTCATGCCCAGATATCTCGATAAGGGGATAGCGATTCGGTAAAACGACCTGCTGGATTTCATGAACGGTCAGCCCTTGAGAATGCAAGCGTAAAATTTCCCCTTGGAGGTTTTCCAGATAATCCAGTTTTTTTCGAAACATCTCCTTCCCATCAGGAACATGCCCAGCATGACAGCAAAACACTTCCCCGAAGTCATATTGAAGCAATCTTTTTATGGAATCGATGATCACCGGGACAGACTCTTCCCGTAAGACAAGCTTTGTTTTTGGGGTTACGAAAAGGTCTCCTGAAAAAAGCACGCCATTATTGTGATTCAAATACACCATATGGTCCTTTGCATGACCTGGGGTAAAAATCGGCTCCCACGTTTGGGTACGGGAATGAATGGCCTTCCCTAGCGGCTCAGCTTTAAAGGCGTCTCTCTTTCCCCAGAAAATTTTGCGATATTCAGGATATTCAGCATCCTTTGCACAAACCTCAACCGACATCGGGTGAATGAAAAGAGGGACCTTTTTATGTTCCTTTATCCAGGCAGCGCCCCCCGTATGGTCTTCATGATAGTGCGTCAGGGCCACTGAGTCGAAGTCTGCGGATTCATAGAATGGAATAAGCTCTTCCAATAAAATCTGCGCGCCAGTATCTATCAATAGGCCATCCGTTAAAAAGACATACACACTCATCCCCCCCTTGTTCCCGCCAGGAGTCCCATGCACGCAAACCACATCATTTATCGTCTTGATCTCTATCATTCGGTTTCCTCCCCATCATTGTACAAAAATAGTTTTACCTTCCTTTTTTTAACTTTACTATAATAAATGTAGTACCACTTTACCTTTTTGACAAGGAAATATTGGAATAAATAGCCTCGATGAAAATGCTGGATTATTGCATAATAGCCCATTTTCCATGAATCGTTTTAACGGACCGTACCAGATTTATTGACAAAAAAATAAAAGAAACGATTGACATTGCCGGATTTTACAAATAATATAGATTATATTATAAAACTTGAAATATTCTAAAATAATAATTTACTTATCAAGAGTGACGGAGGGATCAGGCCCTGTGATGTCCGGCAACCGCCCTTAGGGAACGGTGCCAATTCCTGCAGAATGATTGCATTCTGAAAGATAAGCCGAGATATGATTTCGCTGCCTCTTTCTGAATGATAGAGGCAGCTTTTTTAATGTTTAAGGGGGAAAGCTCATGATTGAAATCCGTTCAATCCGAAAGGAATACGTCTCGAAGAAAAACCGAGTTATCGGAGTGGATAACGTATCTTTGACCATTCAAACTGGTGAAATATATGGCATTGTCGGCTACAGCGGAGCTGGAAAAAGCTCATTACTCCGCTGCTTGAATTTGCTTGAACGTCCGACAGGTGGAAATATCATTATCGACGGCATTGATTTAACCTCTTTATCTAGCAAAGAGCTTCGTAAACAACGCCAAAAAATCGGAATGATATTCCAGCACTTTTCCCTGGTCAGTTCAAAAACCGTTTATGAAAATGTCGCTTTCGCCTTAAGGGCCGCGCATCGATCCAAGGACGCGACTAAGTTACGTGTATTGGAATTGTTGGAAATCGTAGGGCTCAGCGATAAGAAAGATGTCTATCCTGCACAGCTTAGCGGTGGACAGAAGCAACGGGTCGGCATAGCTCGCGCGTTAGCAAATGAACCCACTGTACTATTATGTGATGAAGCGACTTCAGCCCTTGATCCAACAACTACAAAAGCGATTTTACAGTTATTGAAAAAGATAAGCAGTGAGCTTGGTATCACCATCGTGTTGATTACACATGAAATGGAAGTGGTCAAAGAACTATGCCACCGAGTCGCCGTGATGCAGGATGGCCGGGTAATTGAAGAAGGACCCGTTTATGAAATATTTTCACAGCCCAAACAGGAATTAACGAAGCAATTCATTAGCAGTGTACTGGATTTCGAACTCCCTTCGCACTTGATTGATGAAAGTGAAGGGACGATTATTAAGATCCAATTCGAAGGGCAAACCGCCGGTGAGTCGATTCTTTCGGATACTCTCCAATCCCATGCAGTAAAGGGGAATATTTTACACGGTAAAATTGAGTATATCCAGGATGTTCCTTTAGGCATTTTAATCATCGAGTTAATTGGCGATGCCGTCCAAATTCATGAGGCATTGGAATATATAAAAAATCGTTCCAGTTCTGTGGAGGTGTTAAAACATGTCACTGCTTAATCCCATCGTCAATATTTTACCTGATCTTAATAAAGCCTTTCTTGAAACGATTTATATGGTCGGCGTTTCTCTTGCAGTAGCCCTGCTGATCGGTTTACCGCTAGGAGTATTGCTATTTACAACAACCAGGAATTTATTTTTTGAAAATGGCATCGTGAATCGATCTCTCGGTTTCGCAGTCAATATTGTCCGTTCAATCCCGTTCATCATTCTCTTGGTCGCCCTCCTTCCTTTAACGGACCTACTTACGGGATCGACGATAGGGCCAAGAGCAGCTTCTGTTTCCCTGTCCGTATCCGCAATCCCTTTTTTTGCAAGGATTGTTGAAACGGCATTACGTGAAATAGACAGAGGAGTGATTGAAGCTGCAATTGCCGTAGGTGCCACTCCATGGATGATCATTAAGGATGTACTTCTTCCAGAGGCAAAACCGGGAATCATTCAAGGACTGACATTAACGACCATTTCGCTAATCGGTTACTCAGCAATGGCAGGGACAATCGGCGGTGGCGGAATTGGCGACCTGGCAATCCGGTACGGATATTACCGATATGACAACACAGTCATGATCACGACGATCGTCGTGCTGATCTGCCTTGTGCAACTCATTCAAATGGTTGGTGACAAAGTTTCATACATAGTTAACAAGCGATAGGATCAATCATTTTTTTAAATGACTCAATACATTTCATTACTCAGGAGGAATTTCAAATGAAGAAAATAGCTTCGTTATTATCAGTCTGTGCACTTGCACTCGGCTTGGCAGCATGCGGGAGCGATGATGCATCCCCAAATACTGAAGACAAAAAAGAATTGAAGATCGGGGCGACTACCGGGCCGTACGCCGATATGGTTAAGGAGGCCATCAAACCAGGTCTGGAAGATCTCGGATACAAAATAGAAATCGTCGAATTCACCGACTATATCCAGCCGAATAAGTCGCTTGGCAACAACTCGATCGACGCCAACCTTTTCCAGCATAAAGTGTACATGGATAACTTCGCTAAAGAAAATGATTTAAAGCTTTCCGACCTTATCATAGTTCCAACAGCGCCAATGGGCATATATTCTAATAAGTATAATTCATTGAAAGAAGTGAAAGACGGTACATCCCTTGCAGTGCCCAATGATCCGGTTAACCTGGCACGTGCACTAAAAGTGCTGGTGGATGAAGGGTTGATTGAAGTCGATCCAAATGTCGACCCTTTAAAAGTATCTGAAAAGGATGTAACGAAAAATCCAAAAAACATCCAGCTAAAACCATTGGAATCCGCTCAGTTACCCCGCGCAACAGACAGCGTTGACCTATCGGCGGTCCCTGGCAACTTTGCTCTTGCAGCGAAAATGGACCTCAAGGATGCCCTAGTTTTAGAAAAAATGCCGGATATGTATCGAAACGTTGTTGCAGTGAATACAAAAGATGTAGACGCTCAATTTGCCAAGGATATTAAATCAGTAGTGGAATCCGACCAGTTTGAAAAAGTGATCGATGACAAATTTGCCGGATTCGGAAAACCAGACTGGATGGATTGATCAAATAATCAAGGCCTGCTTCCCCTTTACCGGGAACAGGCCTTTCATTAAGGAGAGCAAATATGAATACCTTACTGGAGGTCCGCAGCGGCCCCGCTTATTACGCCTGTAAAGCAAATGTCCTTGAAAACCTGGAAGTGAAACTGAGTAAAGGGAACATTCGTAAAGTGCTCGTTATTCATGGACGAAAATCTTGGGAAGTTACTGAACCCTTTTTTCCTTCCTTAGAACATATTGAGACGATCTTTTTCACATACGGCGGGGAATGCAGTGACCCGGAAATTGAACGCGTCAAGAAGGCTGCTCTTGAACATGGTGCAGATGCATTAATTGGCATTGGCGGCGGTAAGTTGCTCGACCTCGCCAAATCGGCCGGAAACTCGCTTCAAAAGGAAATCATCCTCATTCCAACCTTGGCTTCCACCTGCGCTGCCTGGACACCGTTGAGTGTTATTTATGATGATAATGGTTCATATGTCCGTTATGATATTCATGAAAAAAGCACTTGGATGTTATTGATCGAACCAGGAATTCTTCTTAATTCGCCGATTAACTATTTACGTGCTGGAATCGGCGATACATTGGCGAAATGGTACGAGGGCAATGCACTGGCCGAAAAGCTTGCCACCAAGTCCGTTTGTATTGAATTGGCCCATCTGGCCGCAAGGCAATGCCAGGAAGTTTTATTGACATATGGCGAGGAAGCCTTAGCTGATTTGGAAAAAGGGAAATGGACAGATGCGCTGCAGCGTGTAATTGAAACGAACATCATCACCAGTGGTCTTGTTGGCGGGTTTGGCGGCCAGTACTTGCGCGTTGCCGGTGCCCACTCCATTCATAATGGCATGACTTCCATCACGCAAGCGCATCATTTACTTCACGGGGAAAAAGTTGCATATGGCATTTTAGTCCAGCTTGTGCTAGAAGGGAAATTCTCGGAAATCAAACAATTGCTGCCCATCTACCAGGTGCTTAAATTGCCGATGACATTGCTTGATATTGGCCTGACTGTTGAACATAAGGCCGAACTTCAACAGATTGCAGCCCACTCTGTCAAAGAAGGTGAAGACATCCATCTTCTCTTCCCTGATATCAACAAGGAAAAAGTGGCAGCCGCCATGGAAAACCTTGAAATCCTTACAAACCATGCAAACCCATCCACGGACTAAAAAAGCAATGGGGTTTTTACCCCATCGCTTTTTTTTGATTCCTCATTGTTTGTTTAAAATCATCCTTTTCACCAAGCATACATAATGTGCCGATAATACTTCAGTATAATAAAAGAAGGTATTACCTTACTGTCTGTTTCCATAATCCAAGAAGATCACTTTCATGTTGTCTGTGCATGCCTGCTTTTCTATCGGCAGATTCCGGACGGCCCTTTTCCCAATTCCATATATCTTCGAGAGTTTCTGATAGGGGACGGAATGTTAGTCCATTATTGATGGCTTGATCGTTGTCGACAGCCAAAAACCCATTCAAAGGTTCCTTACCTCCTGGTAAAGGGAATTCTTCCGGTATCCATAAAGGCATTTCTCCCCACGGCTCTACTTTATTGTCTTTTAAAAATTTTTCAGATACCCATGTAAAGGCAGCATCACTTCTTGTTACCTTTTTGCAGCCTTCAAGTATTTGCCCCATAGTCAGTGTGTAGTCTGGTCCAACGGCATTATACGTACCTGTCATGCCCTTTTCCATCATTTGGATGATCCAATGAGCCAAGTCCCTTGCATCGATAATTTGGATTGGACGTCCAGGGCGTCCAGGCGCTAAAACTTCTCCCCCTTCCGCTATTCTTTTAAGCCAGTACGGCAATCGGTCAGTGTAATCATATGGACCTACTATTTGCCCGGCACGAATTGACAAGACTTTCCCCGGCAGTTCTTTTTCAGCTGCTTTTTCGCTTAATGATTTTAACGGTCCATAATATTCACCGTATATCGGCCCAGCCGTTCCGCGGGTTATTTCTTCTGCTTTATCTTCATTTAGTGCATGAACCTCTCCATTTTCATCAATACCTGGTTCGGTTGGATCACTATAAACCGAGATGCTTGAAATATATGTATAATGTTTAACTTGATTAAGCAACCTGCAAGATTTCGATACAGTTCGAGGGATAAAGCCTGATGTATCAATTACTGCATCCCACTGTCTTCCTTTAAGCATTTCAAGATCCCCGTCGCGGTCCCCTTTTAACTGTTCTATTTCGGGGAAAACATAAGGGTCATTTCCACGATTAAAAAGTGTGACATCATGCCCCTTCTCTATTGCAGCTTTTGCTAAATATCGGCCTAAAAACCGTGTACCACCCAATATTAAAATGTTCATAAGATCTCCTCCTCTTTAACGATATTCCATAAAGCATACGCAATACCCTTTCCTGAAATTAATAATACTTGCAACTTTTCTTTGGTTTTCCCTTCTCGGAAAAACTAAAGATATCCTAATCTTTTGAACTTTATTCTTTTTCGCTATAATGATAGGGAAAGGGAGAAAGAAGGTGGAACCGATGCTTGAAAATCTTAAACAAAAATTCCCGAACGCTCTTACCAATAGAAAGGATACTGATGATATTTCTAATTATGTTTGGTTCGAAGACTTCAGAAGTATACTTGGCATTCCCCGTTCAGAAATCACAGCAGAAGAAATCCGTTTATTGGAACTGCTTTTTGTTCCTTCCATAAACCCAAATGACCTCAATGCACATCCAGGCTCATCATGGAAAATTTTTTTATCCGAACCGAATGCACCATTGCCTTTAACGAGCTGGGAGAATGTTCGATTCCTTCATTTCAAGTTGACTCATGCTGATTTTTCCAACTCCGATTTTGAAGGGGCCTTCCTCGCTTTCGTTCCATCTGACGCAGCTATTATTTGGGAAAATGAAACGTCAGGCGTCTTAATTGAACCGGACAAGGATGAACCATTATCAAATAAAGAACTGATCGCCATTACTTCCACACTTGAAAGTGACTTTTATGTAAAGACCCGTATGTTCACCGGGCGCTTTCACCCTGTAGATCAAGACCTTCGCCATCACTGGACTCAGGAGAAAAAGTGTTTTGAAGTGGCACAGGTGCATCTGCCGGATATAAAAGTGACTGATTTGGCAGACATCATCCCATACTCATTAATAAATGATCCATCCTTTAAGAATGCAAATTGGTTTATCAATGAAATTCTTGGCAAGACCAAGCAGGATACTGAGCTTATCAAAACGGTTAAAACGTATATCGAATGTAACTCCAATGCCACATTTGCCGCCAAACAGCTTTATATACATCGGAACAGCTTACAATACCGAATCGATAAATTCTCTGAAAAAACTGGTCTCGATATTAGAAACTTCCGTCATGCCCTTACTGCATACTTGATACTTTTACTGAATGATTAATTTCCAATGTAAGCACTTTTTTGTGCAATATGCCCATACTTTTTTCAAAACCTATAGCTTAGACTATAGCTAATTGGTACAAGTAATCTAAGAGTTTAAAAGGGGGATTTTTCATGGCAGAGTTAGTGTTAGATCATATATTCAAGATTTATGATAAAAAGGTGACGGCTGTTAAAGACTTCAACCTTCGTGTTGCCGATAAGGAATTCATCGTTTTTGTGGGACCTTCAGGTTGCGGTAAATCAACGACATTAAGGATGATTGCCGGACTGGAAGACATTTCCCAAGGGGATTTATACATAGACGGCAAGCGAGTCAATGATGTCCCCCCTAAAGATCGCGATATTGCGATGGTTTTCCAGAACTATGCCTTATATCCTCATATGTCTGTATTTGACAATATGGCATTCGGATTAAAGCTCAGGAAAACGCCAAAAGCTGAAATCAAGCAAAGAGTAAATGAAGCGGCAAGGATTCTCGGACTTGAAGAGCTGCTAAACAGGAAACCTAAAGCGCTTTCAGGTGGTCAGCGCCAGCGTGTTGCACTTGGCCGTGCAATTGTAAGGGACGCAAAAGTTTTCTTGATGGATGAGCCATTATCCAATCTCGACGCAAAACTGCGGGTTCAAATGCGCGCGGAAATAGCTAAACTGCATAAACGGCTCGACACCACAACGATATATGTCACACATGACCAAACAGAGGCAATGACCATGGCGACACGTCTTGTTGTAATGAAAGATGGTATCATCCAACAGGTCGGTGCTCCAAAGGATGTTTATGAGAAACCAATAAACGTGTTTGTCGGCGGCTTTATCGGATCGCCTGCCATGAACTTCTTTACCGGAACATTAAAAGAAGGCACAATCAAAATAGGCGAACAAACGCTTGAAATACCTGAATTTAAGATGAAAATGCTACGTGATCAAGGATATGTCGGAAAAGAAGTAATCCTTGGCATCCGTCCGGAAGATTTCCATAATGAAGGAGCTTATTTCACGGAGTCCCCTAACACTACATTCACGACCCAAATTGATGTAGCCGAACTCATGGGCGCGGAGATCATGCTCTACTCCACTTTAGAGGGGCAGGACTTCGTTGCAAGGGTCGATGCCAATAACATTATCCAGGCAGGCGAAAAGATCGAACTTGCGCTCGACATGAATAAAGCGCACTTTTTTGATAAAGGGACAGAACATCGCATTTTAGTTGAAGAAGATGAACAGATGCAGGAAAGCATGAAGTTATCTGCCAATTAAACATGAAAAGACCCATTCATTATGGGTCTTTTTACGTTTATTAAAATAAAGGGCGATTCATTCCTGGACCAATACCACTTCATCATGTCCGCATTCAGGGCATTTCATGAGATGGGGGCATTGCCCTTTTTGAAGGGATTGAGGGTATCCGTCGTTTTCTTTAAGTATGTCGATATCCATATAAGCACTGTAATCATCAGCATAATCCATGAATTTCCCTTTATCCTCAAGTTCACTGCCGCATTCCGGGCAATCTACATGAATTTTTCTTAGACCGTTGCAAAGCGGGCATATAGACATTGTTTTTCCTCCTGTTCCAGATACTTATGATTTCAGTATTTGTCGATTCCAGTATTTTAACACATGGAAACACCCTCCCTAATGCTAGAGGGAGGGTACTTCCATCCAATTATTTATTAACCATGTTAGCAGGATCGACCCATGCTTTGAATTCATCTTCCGTAAGGAACTCCAGTTTCAATGCCGCTTCTTTTAACGTGGAGTTGTCCTTGAAGGCAGTTTTGGCAATCTTGGCTGCTTTTTCATAACCGATATGCGGGTTCAATGCTGTTACCAGCATAAGGGAACGCTCTACATTTTCTTTAATCTTATCTTCATTTGCAGTGATGCCAACCGCACAATTATCGTTGAAGGAATGAATGCCTTCCGTCAATAATTTGACCGTTTGCAGGAAGTTATAGATGATGACTGGTTTGAACACATTCAATTCAAAGTTACCTTGGCTTGCTGCAAAGCCAATTGTAGCATCGTTACCCACGATTTGTGTCGCAATCATGGTAAGCGCTTCACTTTGGGTCGGATTGACTTTACCTGGCATGATGGAGCTGCCCGGCTCGTTTTCCGGAATGGCAATTTCTCCGATTCCGCTTCTCGGTCCGCTTGCAAGCCATCTGACATCGTTCGCAATTTTCATTAAATCCGCCGCCAATGCTTTCAAAGCACCGTGTGCGTAGACGATTTCGTTATGGCTAGTCAATGCATGGAACTTATTATCAGATGTGACAAAAGGATATCCTGTATCCGCTGCAATTTGTTTGGCAGAAAGTCCCGGGAATTCTTTCTTTGTATTGATTCCGGTTCCTACAGCCGTTCCGCCTAAAGCAAGGTTCAATAGTTTTTGGCTGCTTTCCTCAATCATCGCCAAATCTTTATCGAGCATCGCTTTCCAACCGGAAATTTCTTGTCCTAATGTTAAGGGTGTAGCATCTTGAAGATGTGTCCGGCCGATTTTCACGACATCCCAAAATTCTTTTTCTTTTGTATCGAATGTATCACGAAGTGCTTTGATGGCAGGAACCAATTTTTCAGCGACTTCCATAAAGGCTGCAATATGCATGGCAGTCGGGAAAGTATCATTTGAGCTTTGTGCCTTGTTAACATCATCATTCGGGTGAAGGATTTCCGATTCACCATTTTCTTTTAACCATTCATTCCCTTTGTTCGCGACCACTTCATTCACATTCATATTACTTTGCGTACCGCTTCCCGTTTGCCAAACTACAAGCGGGAAATGTTCATCAAGCGTACCTTCAAGGATTTCGCCGCAAATCTTGACGATGGCGTTCTTTTTAACTTCGGAAAGATCACCAAGATCAAAGTTCACCTTTGCAGCAGCTTGTTTAACGTATGCAAATGCACGAACCAATTCAATCGGCATTTTTTCGTTACCGATTTTGAAATTGTTACGGCTTCTCTCAGTTTGTGCTCCCCAATATTTATCAGCAGGAACTTTCACTTCACCCATCGTATCTCGTTCGATTCTGTATTCCATGTGTTCTCCTCCTAAGTTTGCACTATTCATTGAAGAATTTTTGCATATGAAATGAATAATGTCGGATTATTCTTTCTCTCCATACATTGTACAAACTTTATTATTTTAAAGCAAAAATATCCCGCTGACCCTTTCCATATTTCTGAAAAATCCTAGGCCATTCATATTTAGATGAAAATTTGGATATTCTTTTTTGACACATAAAGTGTAGGCACCGCTAGGCTTCAATTGACCTGGCCATGAACACCAACACATCATCACTCCCAAAATGTCCTTGACAGTATTTTGTATATATAGTAAATTCAAAAGAAATTGAATAATCTAAACTCTTATCGAGAGAGGTAGAGGGAATGGCCCGATGACACCTCAGCAACCTTCATTTGTTTCAAACCAATGAAAAGGTGCTAATTCCACAAGTTTATGAACTTGGAAGATAAGAAGAATGACTCGTCACTACTTAATCAAAGTCTTCTTCTTAAAGAAGACTTTTTTTTATTTTATTTAACTCAAAGGAGCAGTGAAAACCATGTATAAACCTGAAACATATCTTGCTCAATTAGGAAATCGCAGTGAAACGGCGACAGGAACAGTCAATCCGCCGGTATACTTTTCAACAGCTTTTCGCCACGAAGGAATCGGTCAATCGACGGGATTCGACTACACAAGGACAGGTAACCCTACCCGCCAGCTATTGGAGCGATCCATCGCCGATCTGGAAAAAGGAGACCAAGGCTATGCCTGCAGTTCAGGAATGGCCGCCATCTCCACTATACTCGCCCTTTTTAAATCTGGTGATGCGTGGATTGTCAGTGAAGATCTTTATGGCGGTACATATCGGCTGTTAGAACAAGGTTTTAAAAAATGGGGATTGCAGTGTGACTATGTAAACACTTGTTGTTTGGAGGATATCGAAAAAGCCATCACTCCTCACACGAAAGCCATCTTCATCGAAACTCCCACTAACCCTCTTATGCAGCAAACGGATATTAGCGCCGTTGCCGCATTGGCTAAACGATATAATTTATTGCTAATCGTTGATAACACTTTTTACACGCCTCTTATTCAACAACCCATCTTGCTTGGAGCGGATATTGTGATCCACAGTGCAACCAAGTATCTCGGTGGTCATAATGATGTGCTCGCCGGACTGATCGTTGCTAGCGGCGCTGAGTTATGTGATGCACTGGCCTTCCATCATAATGGCACTGGAGCTGTCTTGAGCCCATTTGATTCTTGGCTGTTGATGCGCGGAATGAAAACCCTGGCATTGCGGATGGAGCGTCATGAAAAGAATGCCAAGATACTTGTAGATTACTTATCGGAGCATGATTGTGTTACGGACGTATTGTATCCAGGCCGAGGCGGCATGATTTCTTTCCGCATCATTGATGAAGCGGCGGTCAACCCATTTTTACAATCGCTCTCATTAATTTCCTTTGCAGAAAGCCTTGGAGGGGTCGAAAGCTTCATCACCTATCCTGCCACACAAACACATGCCGATATACCGCTTGAAGTCAGAATGGCAAACGGGGTTTGTAATCGATTGCTCCGCTTCTCCGTTGGCATCGAAGATAGCGACGATTTGATTGGTGACTTGCAGCAAGCATTCGCACATGTAAAAAGGGAGGCACTACGATGACAGATCATGATTTTAGCTTTGAAACGAAATTACTTCATAATCAACATAAATTCGATCCGGTAACGGGCGGTGTGAGCGTCCCCATTCAGCATGCATCGACTTTCCATCAATCCGATATCGATCAATTCGGCAAATATGACTACAGCAGAAGCGGGAACCCAACTCGCGAGGCACTTGAAGATATCATTGCCGATCTAGAGGAAGGCACTCACGGCTTTGCCTTTTCATCAGGTATGGCTGCCATTTCAACAGCCTTCCTCCTATTGTCTGCCGGAGACCATATCGTCATTTCCGAAGATGTGTATGGCGGAACGTTCAGGATGGTCACAAGCGTATTGAACCGTTTCAATATTGAGCATACCTTCGTTGACATGACGGACCTTGAAAGTGTCAAAGCGGCGGTTCAGCCAAATACCAGGGCCATATACATTGAAACGCCTTCAAATCCGTTACTTAAAGTGACCGATATTCAAGCTGTATGTGATATCGCAAAAAAAGCTGGTGCCTTAAGTTTTGTTGATAATACATTCTTGACGCCCGCATTGCAAAAACCGCTGAATCTGGGCGCTGATGTTGTCCTTCATAGCGCGACGAAGTTTTTATCCGGCCATAGTGATGTGGTAGCTGGGCTTGCGGTCGTGAAAGATCCGGAATTGGCGGCAAGACTCGGTTCGCTTCAAAACTCCTTTGGAGCGGTCCTTGGTGTCCAGGATGCGTGGCTCGTAATGAGAGGCTTGAAAACCTTGTCAGTTAGAATGGAACATTCACAAAAAGGGGCAGAAAAGATTGCAGCCTACTTAAAGGAGCAGCCCTTGGTGAAAAAAGTGTATTATCCCGGCCTAGCCGATCATCCACAGCACGCCATCCAGAAAGGCCAGTCACTCGGAGCGGGGGCGGTCCTTTCATTTGAATTGGAAAGTGAGGAAATCTTCCGTTCCTTCGTGAACACTGTCGAGCTCCCTGTTTTTGCCGTAAGCCTGGGAGCGGTAGAATCCATATTATCCTACCCGGCCAAAATGTCCCATGCGGCCATGCCTGCTGATGAAAGGGAAAAGCGAGGCATCACGAATAGCTTGCTCCGCCTCTCTGTCGGACTGGAAAATCCGGACGATTTAATCAAGGACTTCGAAGCTGCCCTCGTCAATATTGCCAAAGGGGAAGCAATTGCTGCAAAATGATTAAAGTAATGGGTGCCTCATATTTTATGGGCACCTTTTTTATTCCATCAATAAAAGAAGACCATCGATTTCCCGATGGCCTGACTCTCATTTCTTCATATTATATTTATCCAGGAAGCGATCCACCCGTCCGCCTTTTTCAGCAAACTTCTGCTTTCCTGTATAATAAGGGTGCGTATCCGAGCTGATTTCCACTTTTAATAAGGGATATGTTTGGCCGTCTTCCCAAACGATCGTTTCATTGGACGTCTTAGTGGAGCCTGTCAAAAATTTATACCCACTGTTGGTATCCATGAATACCACTTGTTGATAATCGGGATGAATTTCTTGTTTCACTATTATCACCTCATCGTCAGTATAGGTATATCTTAAACGTAATGATTACTATTATCAATCATTATGCTTGAAGGTACCAAAAGTCGGTACCTTCATTATATTTTAATCTAGATGATCCACCCTTATTCAATTGTGTTCAGCCAGCCATGCCTTTATGCGGACCTGCCTGCAGTTCATACATTTGATAGTACTTCCCTTTCAGTTCCATTAATTCCTCATGTGTACCTTGCTCAGCAATCCGCCCTTTTTCCAGTACAAGAATTTGGTCGGCATTTTTTATCGTGGAAAGCCTATGTGCAATGATGAAGGTCGTTCTCCCTTTTTTCAGCACTTCCATTCCCTCCTGGATAATTGCCTCGGTTTCGGTGTCGATGCTTGCTGTCGCTTCATCCAAGATCAATATGGCCGGATTGAATGCGAGGGCACGGGCAAAAGAGATTAGCTGACGCTGTCCGGAAGACAGCGTTCCGCCTTTTTCGATCACGGGTTCGTCAAGCCCTAAAGGAAGATGCTTCAGCACTTTGTCCCCCCCGACATCTCTTAATGCTTTTTCAACCATTTCCCTTGTGATGCCTTTATGATTGAGACTGATATTGGAGGCGATGGTGCCAGTAAATAAATAGGGGTCCTGAAGGACGATCCCCATATGCTCCCTAAGCGTCTGATGGGGGATATCCAATATATTTCTGCCATCGATTTTGATCTTTCCTTCACTGCTGTCATAAAAGCGGAACAATAAATTCATTATGGAGCTTTTTCCTGAACCGGTGTGGCCAACTAAAGCGACCGTTTCCCCCTGTTTAGCGGAGAAGGAAATGTCCCTTAACACATATTCTTTATCCTTATAACCAAAAGAAACATTTTCGAATTGTACGTTTCCTTTGTATCTGGATATGTTTTCATCGCTGACTGCCAATCCCTTCTCATCCAATAAGCTGAACGTCCTCTCCCCTGCAACAAGCGCCTGTTCAAGATTAGCGAACTGATTAACGATTCCGTGAAGCGGATGTAGCAGGCGGCTGATCAAATCAACAATTGCATACATCATCCCTAAGGAAATGGCCGAACCCGCTGTAAGGGAAATACCGCCAAAATACCAGACGAAGGCCATCAGCGCCAAAACCTTAATGACGCCAATCAAGTTTCCACCCGTCAAAGAGTTCAAATGGAGCATTTTATTTTGATAGGAAAAATGCTCCCGGTTCAGATTTTCAAAAGATTGCTTCGTCTCCTTTTCACGTCCAAATGCCTGAATGATGCTCATACCAGAAATGGATTCATTGATCATTCCATTAATATCGCTGACCCGTTCCCGAATGATGTGATTATATTTCGAGGCGAATTTACGGTATACCATCGTCCAGATAACGATGATCGGAATAAGTAGAAGGCCAATGGTACCGACTCGTGGATCCAGAATAAACAAAGCAATTAGAACGCCGAAAATATTAATGGTACTCGAGAAGAAGTTGGCGAGCACGGTTACATATAATTCCCGGATAGCTTCCGTATCATTAGTGACCCTGGCTACAACTTTACCCGCTGGCATATTATCGAAATAACGTATCGGCAAACGGGAAATATGCCTAAATATATCATTTCGCATCTTCTGTATGATTCGGTTCGCCGCTTTCTGTAAATAAAAACTCTGGCCATATTGAAAAATGGAGGAAAGGATGACAAGGCTGAAATAAAAAGCCACAAGCTTAATGATCCGCGGGATTTCCGGTTGATAAAATCCCATCACTTCCTGACTCGTCAATTTCACTGCTTGCGCACGTTGCTCTTTCCCGTCTTTTTTGATGATCAATGATTGGTTCTCCAAGGTTCTGCGCCCATCGATAGGGACTGCTTCATCTACGAAGACAAATTGATTGCCAACCTGCAGAACATGGACTTCCCTGCCTTTCTTCTCACCTTTTGAAAAGTAATCAGCCCGTTTATACCAATTTCCATCATACTTAACTGCATCTTTTCCTTTACCTGCTTCATGCCAGGAAGATTCGATGCCAAGTATATGTGAATCGATGATTTTCTTGGCAACGAAAGGACCCGTTAAATCGGCCGCTACCGAAAGAGCAAGCATGATCAGGGCGCCAATGATCAATTTTTTATAAAGGGCAGCATAATTAAAAAGTTTCTTTACGACCTTCATGCCTTCACCTCCGTTCCTTCGTCAACCTGCTGTCGTTCATATTGCTCCCTATACCAGCCATCATTCAGCAGTAAATCCGCATGAGTCCCCTCTTCGATGATCTTTCCGCTGTCCAATACGATAATCCTGTCCGCGTGCTGAACGGCTGATAAGCGGTGGGTTGTGATGATGGTCGTTTTCCCTGCCCGTTCATTTTGGATATTTTCGATGATCGTCGTTTCCGTTTTTGCATCGACAGCGGATAAGGAATCATCCAATATAAGAATTTCCGGATTTTTGATCAATGCCCTGGCAATCGAGATCCTCTGCTTTTGCCCACCGGACAGAGCGACACCCTTCTCACCGACGAGTGTCTCTAGACGGTTTGGCAGCATCATTAAGTCCTTCTCAAAATCCGCAAGCCGGATGGCTTCAGCCAGTTCATCTTCCGTTGCATCCATTTTACCGAATAAGATATTTTCCCTAACAGTCTTCGAGAATAAAAAATGGTCCTGTGGAACATATCCGATCCATTCACGGATATCTTCAAGGCTCAGTTGCTCCAGCGGCTTGCCTGCAAAAGCGATTTCACCTGTTCCTAAAGGATATTCTCGCAGCAATTGCTTCACGAATGTCGTTTTTCCACTACCTGTTTTCCCCACTATCCCCAATGTTTGACCGCGCTCAAGCTGAACGGAAATATCGGATAGATTCACAACCGTTGAGGAAGGGTATGTAAAATGCACTGAATTGAATTGGATATTCCCCGGGTTCGTAATACTCTCCAGCCTCATTGAATTCTTCACATCCGCTTCATACGAAAGGGTATCCTGAACACGGTCTAGCGAAGCATTTCCCCTTTGCATGACATTGATCAGTTCACCCACCGCGATCATCGGCCAGATTAACATGCCTAGGTACACATTGAACGAAACAAGTCCGCCAAGCGTTATGGCCTGTTGAAACACAAGATAAGCCCCATAGCCCAACCCGATTAAATAACTGATGCCAATGATAATGCTGATCGTCGGATCAAAGAGGGCGTCGATCCTTGCCACGGCTAGGTTTTTGCGATATACATCCTCGGTCATTTCCTCAAATCGCTTTTCATCTTCCCGTTCCTGGACATAGGCACGGATAACACGGACACCGGAAATGGATTCCAGGACCTTGTCATTTAAAGTGCCAAAGGCTGCTTGTGCATCCGTAAAACGTTTGTAAATTTTCTTCACGTAAATTTGCATCAGCACTGCCATGATCGGAAGCGGCAGCACCGCCGCAATCGTTAACTGCCAGCTGATCGTGGCTCCCATCATGACCACTACCGTGATGGTGAACAGCACCGCGTCAACGAGGGTCAATATCCCGAAACCAGCTGTGAGGGATATGGCCTTTAAATCATTGGTTGCCCTTGCCATTAAATCTCCTGTACGGTTTTTTTCATAAAAACTCGGCGTCATTTTCAGCAAATGTCCCATAAACCCTGACCTTAGTTTCCGTTCGACCAAGTTTCCGCCGCCGAATAACAGATAACTCCATAAGTAACCAAATAGGTAACTGCCGATCAGTACCATGAGCAAATAAATAACGTATTTCATGACCCCTTCCTGCGTCATGCTGCCATTGTTCATATCATCGATGGCATTCCCGACAAGTTTTGGCGGGATAACCTCCAAGATATTCACTAGACATAGAAATAAAATCGCCAAGGTGTAACGCTGCCACTGTTCTTTAAAGAACCAGGACAGCTTTTTAAAAATCGCAAACATGAATTCCCCTCCCTTTTGGTCAAACCTTTCACTCGCTAACCGCTTTCTGGATCTCCCGGCTGCAATAAGATTTCCAATGTTTTTTGTCTCATTTATAGTTCCTCCTATCCTTTATATGGAAAGGGTGCTAATGCACCTGGATCCAAAATGCCAAAAAGCCCCCGCCAATTAGCGGAAGCTTTTTTAGATGCGTAATAACACATATAAAAACGCAGGCCGCGAAAATTCCACAACCTGCGCTTTAAAATCATGAATGGAAACGAGGAATCCTATGTCTGGAAAGACAAGGTCTCAGGGCAGGCGGAAGTATGATATTCAATTGTGACATCACTGTGCTTAACTGATTTAGTCATGACGTTCGCCTCCTTTTCCATTGATTAATGGTAATTTTTAACTTGTTTTTAAAGATTACTACGATTGCATATTTTTGTCAATTGTGACTTTTCTAGATTATTGATGGATAATCCTTTATTCTAATAAGAATGACGCAACCTAAGGAGGTTCAGCATATGCAATGGAGAAAATATATACTCCTGGCGGTTCCCTTTTTATTATCAGCCATTTTCATCTTATTTGCCGTACCGGTCCAATATAGATTTTTATCCTTCATTCCTGTGTTTCTTTTCTGGATAGTTTATTATATTTTATTGTACCGGGAAAAGAAGAAAAAAAGATGACATCACCTTGGGGCCGTTGTAAATGCAACGCCCCTTTCTTGATGGCCCTGCATATAATGATCGAAAAACATTCGTGGTGAAATGTATGCTTTCCCAATATTTGCAAAAGCTGTTGGGTAAACACCCTGCCAAAACCAAACCGATCATCGATTCTGAAAGATATGACACGCTAAAATCCCGTTTACAAAAAGAGCTCTTTCAGCCTGTTGATGAGTCAAAAGCTTTTTTCCCCGAGGAAGCCGCTCTGATAAAAAGCATTCGAACCGAAACGGCTGCCTTGAACCGGAACAATATCACAAGAACACAAGCCTATCTTGCCTTTTACAATCGCAATCCAGAGGTTCACTGGGCCTTTTTAGCACATATGGTTTCGAGGAATGGAGGATACCATATGACTGACTTGAAAAGTTCAAACATGACCCATCTACTTGACAGAGCGGAACGGCAGAAATTTTTCCTTTTCCTTGAGCGTGCCAATTCAGCCATATTTGCAGATGCCTTCCCCCAGCTTCTTTTATATGAACATTCTAAACAAAAAGAACTACCGCTAAGAAGGTATTTACCAGTATTCCGCATTTCAAGATTCATGACCCCGATTTGGGAATCCTTCATCGAAGAGCCCCATTCACCCCTTTTGACAACGGCTCTTATCATTAATGAACAAAGAATGCTTCAGGAAAGGATATTAAAACGCACCCGTCATGGTGAAATCCTCCGAAGGCTTGATTTTCAGCTTCAGGAATACTTAGGCTTCATGAAAGTGATCTTTCCTTATGCAAACAAGCAAAAAGGACTTCATTCCTTGACAGGACTTACCGTCGAACGCTTTGCCGACCCGAAACAGCGTATTGCAACGGGGAAATTATTATATGGGCTTCTTTTTCAGCATCCGGTGGTTTTTCGCGGTGTTCGCCATTTTACAAAAGAGATTTCCCACACGGGTTCCAGGGAGGATTACTGGGCAAGCATATATACCTCTGATGGATCCACGTCAAAAGCTGATAAAATCTTCAGTCCCACTCTTCATGATGCATGGAAAGATCAACTATTCTTTCCTCCCCATTCCTTTGATTGGTTCACGAATGAAAGCTTCATGGAAGATTTACGAAGTTTACCGATCATTAAAAAGGAGGACCTGACCAACGAGGTGCTAGAAAATGTCAAGCAGCTCAAAACCCTTAACGAAATGAAAGCCATTTTCTAGCATGATGCCTCTTACTTTGAATATCCCATCCGCCATTTGGCAAGAATGGTTAGCAAAAAGAATGGGTGAATCAAATGAGAGGCATTGTACTATTGAATCCAAATTACAAAATTGGGGATTTACATACGGATGAAAGCTTGGCAATCCAAAAGATCGTGACGGACAAGTATATGGAAGAGAATAATATTTCCCCGGTCATACTCAATCCGTATCAAATCCACCCTTATTACACCATCCCGCATGAGCTTCTATCCAATTTACAAAGTAAAAAAACGGGGCAAATCGATTGCCTTGTGCTTCACTCCCTGGAAACCATTGAACGCTTCAACTATATTTACCCTGAAAAATGGTATGAGCTATGCGGATATTTCAAAGGGATTATCAGTGTCACGACTCAAACTCCCGTTAGGAAATATGAAGCAAAATAAAATCATGGTACTTAAGTCGCTGTAGTGAATTAGGGTTATAGTCATTAATCGTTCATATACAAGACTTCTTTCCAAGTACCTTGATTTATGCTCCCCTTTTTTATATGAGCACCCCAACCACGCATCCCTACTAATGATTGCCGCTGTACCGCTTCTTCCTCTATTTATCTATTATATCAATTTTCCCAATTATAAGATTACTAGGAATTATATAACTCCAAAACATTGTTTTGGAAATATAGATAAATTTACGGATAAAGCATAGAAAAATAAGTTAATTTTATATATCATTGGAGATAGGAATTTTCTTATTTTTTACTTTTACTAGAAAGGAATGTTAATGATGGCCAAAGAAAAAAAGAAAAAAACCCCAATTCCTTTCCGACTGAACTTCATGTTCTTTTTAATATTCATTTTATTTTCAAGCTTAATAATCCGGCTTGGCATCGTCCAAATCGTGTATGGGGATGATTACCTTCGCGAAGTCGACCGAACGGAAAACGATGTGGCCAATACCCCTGTTCCCCGGGGCAAGATGTATGACCGGAACTTGAATCCGGTCGTTGATAATGAGCCGCGTAATGCCATCACCTATACGAAATACCCGAATACGAAAACGGCCGATATGGTGAAGACGGCAGAGGTCCTTGCCACCTTGATAGAAAAAGATACCAAAAAGGTAACCCTTCCGGATAAAAAGGATTTTTGGATTTTAAAGCATCCGAAAGAAGCCGAAGCCTTGATCACCAAGGCCGAGAAGAAGAAGGTAATCGAAAAGAAACTGGAGCAAAAAGATTTATACAAACTTCAAATGGAACGGGTAACCGATGAGGATATCAAGGAATTCACCAAGGATGAATTGGAAGTGATCGCCATCTTCCGGGAATTCAATAGCGGCTATGCCCTCGCACCTTCGATCGTAAAGAATAAAGATGTCTCCACTAAGGAATTCGCCAGGGTCAGTGAACATTTGGCTGAAATGCCAGGCGTGGATGTAACGACGGATTGGGAAAGGACCTATAAGTATGATGAGACCCTCCGCTCGGTTCTTGGCAAGGTCTCTTCTTCCGAAGAAGGCATTCCCAATGAAAATATTGACTATTATCTGGCACGCGACTATACCAGGAATGACCGGGTCGGAAAAAGTTATATTGAAAAACAATATGAAGATGTCCTGCGCGGTCAAAAGACGCGGATTGAAAATGTGCTGAGCAAAGGGGAAGTCATCAAAACGAATACCCTCACTGAAGGGCAAAGCGGAAAAGACTTGGTCCTTACAATTGATATGGAGCTGCAGCAGCAGGTTGAAAAAATCATCGAGAACGAATTGCGCAAAACCAAGGCTAAGGGAAATACCTACTTATTGGATCGTGCCTTCGTCGTTTTAATGGACCCGAATACAGGCGAGGTGCTTACGATGGCCGGCAGGCAATACGGCCGTAACAGTAAAACAGGCTTGACCGAAATGAACGATTTTGCCCTTGGAAACATTACGACCTCCTATACGATGGGATCATCTGTTAAAGGAGCCACTGTCTACACAGGCTTTCAGACAGGAGCCATCGCACCAGGGTCAGCTTTTTTTGACAGGAAACTCCTTTTAGCAGGGGCTCCTAAGAAAGGATCTTATAGTGATTTGGGTTATGTAACCGATGTCTCCGCGTTAAAGAAATCATCGAATGTCTATATGTTCATGACGGCAATCAAAATTGCCGGCGGTCATTATATCCCTAACCGGCCGTTAGGAATCAACCGGGAAGCTTATTCCATCATGCGGAATCATTATGCCCAATTTGGCTTGGGTGTCCGTACCGGCATCGACCTGCCAAATGAATCCGTAGGGTTTAAAGGAGTCGATATGTCAACAGACGGATTGCTGCTGGATTTATCGATCGGGCAGTATGATACATATACCCCTATGCAATTGGCACAGTATGTTTCGACGATTGCAAATGGCGGAAAAAGGCTTGAGCCCCATATGGTCAGGGAAATCAGGAATCCATCCAACGAACACAATGAATTGGGCAGCGTCTTTAAAACAATGAGTCCCAAAGTGTTAAACGATTTAGGCGGGAAAGACGTTTGGATGCAGCGTGTCCAGGAAGGATTCAGGCAGGTTGCCCAGGAGCCAGGCGGGACGGCATATAAATATTTCGGCGGGAAGTCTTACCGTGCGGCAGCAAAAACGGGTACTGCCGAGGCCTTTTACGACGGACCGCGGAGAAATCAATATAGCGCTCCAGTCCCGACTATCAATTTGACGCTTGTAGGTTATGCACCTCACAATAATCCGGAAGTGGCATTCTCTGTCGTCGTGCCATGGGTGTATCAAGGCAAGCCCTCTGATGATATTAACAAAAGGATCGGGCGGGACGTAATGGACGCCTACTTTAAATTGAAGGAAAAAAGAGCAAAAGGTGAATTTGGTGCAGATAAAGCAGTAGAAAGCACTCAATGATGAATACAAAAAAGGCCTGCTCGATTACGAGCAGGCCTTTTTATGATGCCCATTTATTCCAGCTTTTGAACGAATTCCTTATAAAGGGCCCTAAGGGCATCTCCCCTGCTGATGATGCCGACGACTTTATCATTTTTGTCCACGACGGGGATTTTCTTGAAATGATGCTTGGAAAGGACCTTTATCAATTCATCTAGCGGATCTTCGGGAGATAGCTTTGTAATCCTTTTATTTTTAATGATTTGTGAGACTTTATCATTCATTTTGGATGTAACCTTTTCATCCAATTCTTCACCGGGAAGAACCGTAATGTAGGTGAAATACCCCATGATGGCTTCCTCTGCAGGTGTCAAGTAACGTAGGATATCCCCGTCCGTCACCATTCCCAATAGCTTATCATGTTCATCCACAACGGGGACCCCGCCCACTTTATTTTCGATCAATATCCGCAGAATTTCCTTTAATGTAAAATCAGGACGGGCTACAAAGACTTCCCTTATCATGAAATCCTTAACTAACATATTACCACCCCTTTTTTAAGTTTGTACGCTCTATATTCATCTCTCCCCTATTAATACCCTTACTTACTCTATTTAAAAACCCTTGCCGCCTGAACTGCCTTTTTCCAGCCATTATATAAATCCTTCCGTTCCTGTTCTTCCATCTCGGGTTCGAATTTCTTATCGACTGCCCATAGCTTTGAAATCTCTTCCTGACTTTCCCAATATCCGACAGCGAGCCCCGCCAAATACGCCGCTCCTAACGCTGTCGTTTCACTAATAATGGGTCTTTCGACAGGTACATTCAGGAGGCCGCTTTGGAATTCCATCAAGAAGTTGTTTTTGACAACCCCGCCATCGACCCTCAATGCCTTTAGGTTAATGCCTGAATCGACTTCCATGGCGCTAAGGACATCTTTTGTCTGGTAGGCCAATGCTTCCAATGTTGCCCGGACGAAATGCTCCTTCGATGTCCCCCTTGTCAGTCCGAATACAGCTCCCCTGACATCACTATCCCAATAAGGGGTACCTAATCCAACAAATGCGGGAACTACATAGACACCATCGGCTGAAGTGACCCGCAAAGCATACTTTTCACTGTCTTTCGGATCATGCAAGAGTTTCAGTCCATCCCTTAACCATTGTATGGCCGAACCTGCGACAAAAATACTTCCTTCCAAGGCATATTCGACTTTTCCATTCAGCCCCCATGCAATCGTGGTCAACAGGCCATGCTCTGATTTCACTGCCTTTTCTCCTGTGTTCATCAGCATGAAGCATCCGGTGCCATACGTATTCTTAGCCATTCCTTTTTCAAAGCATTCTTGGCCGAACAATGCGGCCTGTTGATCTCCCGCTGCTCCGGCAATCGGGATTTCGTGCCCAAAGAAATGGTGTGGTGCTGTTTTCCCGTATACCTCCGATGAAGAACGAACATCCGGAAGCATCGACCGCGGAACCTGCAGGATTTCCAGCAGCTCTTCGTCCCACTTCAGGTCATGAATGTTATACATCAGCGTCCTTGAGGCATTCGAATAATCGGTTACATGTGATTTACCACCCGAAAGTTTCCATATCAGCCACGTATCGATCGTACCAAACAATAAGTCTCCGTTTTCAGCCTTTTCCCGTGCCCCATCTACATGGTCGAGAATCCATTTCACCTTCGTTCCGGAAAAATATGCATCAATCAATAATCCGGTTTTCTGCAAAAATAAGTCATCGAGGCCTTCACCCTTCAATTGCGTACAAATTTCGCTAGTCTGCCGGGATTGCCAGACGATGGCATGATGAATCGGCTGACCTGTTTCCTTATCCCATACCACAGTCGTCTCCCGTTGATTCGTTATGCCAATTCCAGCGATCTGTTCAGGCCTTACATTCATTTCCGATAGACAGGAAGCGATTACCGATAGGATGGAACCCCAAATTTCATTGGCGTTATGCTCCACCCATCCTGGATTCGGAAAATATTGGGTGAATTCCTTTTGGGCAATATGCAAAACTTCCCCGCTTTTATTAAATAAAATGGCCCGGGAACTTGTCGTTCCCTGGTCCAATGATAGTATGTAAGTCTCCACGGCTGTCTCCTCCTGCACTTAAGAAAAGGTTCATTTCAGCTTAAGTGTCATGCTGTTTTTTCTTTCTTCATTTTACTAGATATACCCGTGAAAACAAAAAATATATAAACTACTGCAGAAAACTGAAAAATATTGGCAGGTTAAGAGTTTATCTTTTACAATGAAAATAAGATTGATAGGAGGAATGGAAAATGAATAACCATGAAATAGATTTTAAATTATATGGAGATGACATGCAGTTTGTTGAAGTGGAATTGGATCCTCAGGAAACGGTGATTGCCGAGGCTGGAAGCTTAATGATGATGGAAGATCAAATCAAGATGGAAACCATCTTTGGTGATGGGTCTTCAAATGGTGACAGCGGAATGATGGGTAAGCTATTCGGGGCCGGGAAACGGCTACTTACTGGTGAGAGTCTTTTCATGACGGCTTTTACGAATGAAGGACGAGATAAAAAACACGTTTCATTCGCATCGCCATATCCAGGTAAAATCATCCCGATGGATTTAAGCGAGCTGGGCGGGAAAATCATATGTCAAAAAGACGCGTTCCTAGCGGCAGCGAAAGGCGTTTCAGTCGGAATCGAGTTTCAAAGAAAGATAGGGGCAGGCTTCTTTGGCGGTGAAGGGTTCATCATGCAAAAACTTGAAGGAGATGGAATGACCTTCGTTCATGCCGGCGGCACGATCCATAAAAAAGAATTGGCTGCAGGAGAGATCTTACGCGTCGATACAGGATGTTTAGTAGCAATGACTAGCGGGGTAGATTATAATATTGAAACTGTAAAAGGCGTGAAAACCGCTTTGTTCGGCGGCGAAGGTTTATTCTTTGCAACATTAAAAGGACCCGGAACAGTCTGGGTGCAATCTTTGCCATTCAGCCGGCTTGCCAGCCGTGTATTTGCTGCAGCCCCGCAAAATGGAGGATCATCCGAAGAAGGCAGCGTAGCTAGAGGCTTATTCAATTTATTCAACGATAAATAAGAACCGGACCAATGGCTGCCATCCTGGCAGTCATTGATCTTTTTTAAAAAGGATGGGTAGCTACATGCAGCTTGTTAAGTGGTCCTACATGAGACGCTATAATATCAGGGCAATTTTTGATCAATTCCCGAATTCGCCTGTTATTTTCCGAAAAATAAGAGATTACTATTTTGTTTATACCGTTCACTGGACAGCTGCCGATGCCCCTATCGGCATAAAAGAGCTTGAAGAAATGGAACAGCTGCTCAACCGTGAGCTCGGGACTGAACTGCAATATCTCTGCCGAAAAAAATGAGTTACTCCTCGTATATCATTTTTCTTGTCATGCCTCCATCGACGATAAGATCCTCACCCGTAACGAAATTATTTTCCGTTGCCGTCAAATAAAGACAGGCCCTTGCAATATCGTCGGGTTTGCCAACCCGATTGGAAAAATGCTGCTGGTGATCTTCATCCCTCAGCGATTCATAATCTCCCGTTTCAATCCACCCCGGAGAAATCGAATTGACCGTAATTTTCTCTTTGCCCAAAGAAGCGGCAAGTGCATGTGTCAGTGCTTTGATCCCTCCTTTGGTTGCTGCATATGATTCCGAATCAGGTTCAGACATCATCGCTCTGGTTGATGCTATATTGATGATCGCACCTCCCCTTTCATTTTTCCGCATCGATTCTGCCGCGGCCCGGGAACAAAGGAAAACACTGCGCAAATTCGTATTCATCATATCGTCCCATTCCTCTATCGTCAGATCATAAAGCGATTTGAATAATGCCTTTCCTGCATTATTGATTAATATATCAATGGTCTTATATGTTTTTAGAGTTACATCCATCAATTGTTGAATGTCAGCTTCCTTGCGTACATCCGTTTTAACGAACATGGCTTCATGACCGTTACTTTTGAGCTCTTCCACACACAGAAGTCCTTCCCGCTCGTCCAAATCTGCGAGAACGACTGAAGCGCCGCTTTCTGCATATCCCTTTGCCACGCCTCTCCCTATCCCATTCGAAGCACCTGTTACAATCACCGTTTTATTTTTGAAATCCATTATTCCAACCTCACTTTCACAGCCACTTTTCCCTATCATAATATCCAATCCGCTCCACTTCAAACAATTTTGAGCTATTTAAAAATCCTTTTCCTTATCATCAATAATCGCAGGGACCCTTATATTTTTGTAGCCTCCCTAAAGTGATGTATGATAGAGGGTAACAACAAGAATGAACCAGAGTGAAAGGCATCCGCTATTATCTTTCTTACAGTGTAAAAATTTATATTGGAGGAATGTAAAAATGGACTTATTAAAAAATGTGTTTTCTTTAGGATTAGGTGCTGCCGCTGCTACAAAAGAGCAAATTGAAAAAACGGTGGACTCTCTTGTCAAAAAAGGCGATATCAGCAAAGAAGACTCCAAGGTCCTTATTAAGCAATGGGTCGAAAAAGGGGAGCAAGCCCAAAAGCAGCTGGATGATTCCGTCAAGGCCAAAGTCAATCAAGCCCTCAATGGCCTAAACTTGGCAACTAAAGAAGAAGTCGAGGAATTGGAGCGCCGTATCGTAATTTTGGAGAAACAGAACCAAAACTTACAACCGTGACAGGAGGTACTTGAATGTTTCGCAAGCGACTGAAACACGCACATCGTTACCAAGAAATCATTAATGCCTTCTTGAAAAATGGGTTTGGTTACTTCATCTATCGCCTGGGATTATCCGAGAGTAAAGCGGGATCGAAACTCCAACCCGATGAAAACCTGAACCTCCGCTCAATCGGAGAGCGGCTGCATACGATATTACAAAGCTTGGGACCTACATTCATTAAACTTGGTCAGATTGCAAGTACGAGGCGTGATTTCGTTCCTGACGAAATCGTCCGCGAGCTTGAAAAGCTACAGGACCAGGTCACCCCCTTTCCATTTGATAGGGTCCGTAAAATTGTCGAAGCCGAATTGGGTGATTCTTTGGAAAACATTTTCCTTGAATTTAATGAAACCCCACTGGCGACCGCTTCGATTGGACAGGTCCATACGGCTCGGCTTCCATCAATGGAAGTCGTCGCAATCAAAGTGCAGCGGCCAGATATTCTGCCGACTGTGGAAACGGATTTGGAAATTCTCGATGATTTGGCAAGACTTATGGAAGCACGCATATCTTGGGCAAGACGCTACCAAATCAGAAAAATGATTGATGAATTCGCTAAATCACTCCGCGCAGAACTTGATTATAACTCCGAGGGTCGAAACGGGGAAAGAATAGCCAAGCAATTCATCGATGATCAAGGGTTTAAGGTACCAAGGATCCATTGGGAGTTTTCCACAAAAAGGGTCCTGACAATGGATTTCATTCAGGGAATTAAGATCAATCATTATAAACAGCTTGATGAGGAAGGTTATGATCGCCGGCAAATCGCGGAAAGATTAGCGAACTCCATGCTTCATCAAATATTGATCGATGGCTTTTACCACGGTGATCCCCACCCTGGCAATATCATCATATTGCCAGGGAATGTCGTCGCACTCATGGATTTCGGAATGGTGGGACGTCTGGAGGAAGAAACGAAATATCAGTTCGCCTCACTTGTCATCAATCTGAAACGCGGAAGCACCAATGGATTGATCAAGACGCTTTCAGATATGGGTCTCTTGACGGATGAAATCGATATGGCCCCATTAAGGGGGGATATTGATGAACTGCGAAATAAATATTATGATATCCCATTGAGCCAAATCAGCTTAGGCGGAGCAGTCAATGACCTGTTCACGGTTGCCAATCGGCACCAAGTCCAAATCCCACCCGAATTCACGATGCTCGGCAAGGCTCTGCTTACCATGGAGGCCATCGTCGAAGGATTAGATCCTAATTTCAGCATCATGAAGGCAGCTGAACCTTTTGGGGAAAGACTTTTTAAAGAACGCTACAACCCAAAAAACATTGCGAAGAACGCCTGGAATCAATTCATCGAGTCTGCTGAAGCCATTGCCGAATTGCCCAAGGATATCAGGGAAGTGACAGGCATCATTAAAAAAGGGAAATTGCGGCTCGATATCAACATTCCCGAACTTCAAGTTTTTTTACATAAGCTTGATCAAATCTCGAACCGGCTGTCGTTCAGTATCATCCTGCTTGCATTCAGCATAATCATGGTCGGTCTCATTATCGGCTCTGCAATAGGCGGGGAAACCTTGATCCTTTGGAAGATACCGGTTATCGAAATTGGTTTTGTCGTTGCAACCCTGATGTTCTTACTCATGCTCTACACTATTTTCAGATCCGGAAAAATGTAAAACTTCTTAAAATGGAATTCAGATTGGTCTCATCCCGAACGTGGAGTAGGAGGCACTTTATCATGGAAACCATAGCCTAAAAACCAGCGGTAAGCCATATTTGTTTCAACTTCTTCAATTGTTTTACGCATTGAACGAATTCCGAAGCTATATTGAATGAAAGTCAGTTTAACTTATATAACTGGATCAATACTTGGGCCTTCTACCTCTGAATACATGCCTCCAAATCATAAATGAAAGAGAAGTCAATGGCAGGCTCCATTTTAAGAACTAAGTTGCGCTGGCACCAGTTGATCTAAAGTAATTATTTCAAGTCGATTCCGCTGAATAGAATCATGTTTAGAAAGCATCCTCATCACCTCAGGTTTTAATACTTCTATACAAATATGACTCTAGGCAAAAATGTTCTATCAAAAAGGTAAAACAAAGTTGATTGGAACGGAAGGTACGAGACTCCTGCGGGAAAAGCGCGTCCAGGGGAGACCCCGCAGGCGAAAGCGAGGAGGCTCACCGACCGCCCGCGGAAAGCGAGTGCCCTACGTTCCAATCAACGTCCAAATTGTACAAGCCATAAAAATAGACAAACTCGATTTTCATCGAGTTTGTCTACATTCAAGGGAACCCCTTTGGTAAGGGGGTTCCCTTTTCTTGATTTGATTCATTGGTTTTTTATCCGACGTTCATATGAAACGGCATACGCACCATGGCGAAAATGCAAGATCTGGTCTTCCGAGCATTCGATTCCTTCAGGAATATTGGTTGGATCAAACAATAAAGTATCTTTACACACTTCCAATTTTTTAGAGATCATTAAATGCCCTATCGTGATTACCTGTTTATCTTCCGACCAAGCTGTAGTCGGATCGTCAGTCGGGTCATTTTCCCCTCCTATTTGGATGTTCAATTTAAAGCCCACCGGTCCTTCTTTAAGCCTTTTTTCCATTTCTTCTTCCAGATACTCCGGCGAATGCTCGGCCACCTCCCTTTTTTCTAACATACTAAGGCCCGCATCTGGCACCCACTCGTACTTGATTGCCTGCCGCCTTCCTTCCTTGTTAATGAAATAGAATGCGTGAATGGAGTAATATTGGCACGTTGAAAAACTGGCTGGAGAACGCATTTCTTTAAGCATTTGCAAGCTTGCCTTGCTTTCAGGGTATTTCCACAGGATTTTTGCAAGCTCTTTCAGATTGGGGAAACCTTCCTTTGCAGATTGGAAAAAGCCAGCAATATCAACAAACGCTTGCGGTGTTTTCGCAAAGAATAACGGAATGGTCACAGTAATAAGATCTGACACCTTTCCATTCGGCAAATGAAACTTGACTGCCATGCCCTTTACAGGGGAAATGGCATCAGGATGGCTTGGAATCGGTGAGCTATTTGAAAACCGAATGATCACCGGCACGGCTTCATCCTGTAGATGCGAAGCCACCGTTAAGGGGGACGCTTTTCCGTTTGGGGTAAAAACCCCCTCATAAACATATCCCCTTGCATGCACACGCCGATAACCAGGATGTGTTCCTGCTACATTTTCAATCAAATTTACTGCTTCCCTGGCCAGTCCAGGTTTGTAGTCGTCGGTTCCTTCCATGATACCTCACCCCACCTTTTCAGATTATAATCCATTATTACATGTACCCCTTATCCCATTAGCTTATTCTTTCTTGAATCACCGAAAGCATTGATTGCAAAAAAAACACCTGGCGCTGCAAACATATGTCATATCTTTATGGACACGTGATTTTATCCATTAATTCTAGAACCGTTCAAAATGATCAGCATATACAGATCTCTTTTTCTTCCATAAAAATACTCATTCCTGTTCCGGCTCCACCTGTGAAAGGATCACATGGGTAACGGTTGCCGCAAAAGGAATGGTCCGATTGATGAATTCCTCCACTTCTTCAAGGCTCTGAGTGTGGATTTTCAGCATAAAGCAAGCCTGCCCGGCAATTCGATAACAAAAGTCAACATTCGGCACCTTGGAGATATACTTTTTGAATTTCTCATATTCCCCATTTTTTATCGTAGCTTCCACGATACACTCAATTGGAAAACCTATCATTTTATGATCAATCTCGGCAACATACCCTTTAATGATTCCGAACGACTCCATTTGCCGTACCCGTTCGGCAACGGTGGGGGCCGAGAGGTTTACTTTCTTTGCCAATTCCCTCATGGAGATTCGGCTATTCAACGTTAATTCGGCAAGGATGCTCTGGTCTTTCTCATCTATTTTCATTTTTAAATTATTCTCCTTCTTCTCTTTACATTCATTCATTATTAAACCGCATTACTTTACAAACGGAATTAAAATTTCTGGATTTTTATATTAGGATTATCTCAAAGGAGAGATGTTCATGACAAGAATAAAAAAATCATCAAAGGGCTCCAGTCCATTTCAAAGATTATTTCATTCTGAAGAGATTTCGCATAAATGGTCGGACCTCTCAGATTGCATATCTGCAAATGGGAAACTTTCGGAGAAATTGAAGGAAAACGTCAGAAGAGTGCTGGCATACGGTAATGGCTGCTCATACTGTCAGGCAAAAGGGACTCCGCTAAAGCCGGAAGATATGAAAGAAAGCTATGCAATTGCCTTTGCGGAAGTATTTCTCTTGCAACGTGAAAAAACGGAGGAAAAGTTTTTCCAAGTATTGAAGGAAGTGTTCAGTGATGAAGAGATTTCTGAACTATTGGCATTCATTTGTTTTACAACCGCCCAGCAATATTTCGGGGCTTTGATGGATTTACAATAACACCAAAAAAGGAACAGGCCCTCCGCCTCGTTCCTTTCTGTAAAAAACCTAAATCCTACCCTTCATCAGTTTGAACGATATCCGAATCCTTAATCAGCATCAGTTGAATGACCGCCTAGGATTTCGCACCATGATCCTCCATTTCATTGATCCTTGGAAGAATGGAGCGGGAAGGTACCGGGGATGTCAAAACCACAGATGTATTCAGATGTCCATAGGGTATTAATCGATCTATCAGTAATCTCATGCTGTCCATATCAGCTAAAGCCGCTTTCAAAAAATATCCAACTGTTCCTGTTACACGGTGGCACTCGATAATGTCTAAATCATTTTTCACTAATTGCTCAAAATCGGTAACAGGAACCTTAAGTTCACTCACCTGAATGAACACAAGTACACCCCTTCCTATTGCCAAAGGGGAAACCCTTGCGCTGAACCCCTCAATGATCCCCTTTTCTTGCAGGCGGTACATTCGTTCAGAGATGCTAGGTCGACTGAGAGCCAATTTCTTCGATAGTTCACTAATCGTAATGCGTCCATCTTTTTGTAAAAGTTCCAGTAAACTGACATCTATTTCATCCATGAAGCAACCGCCTTTCATAATGAAGGAATATAAGCATATATTTCTTTAAAATGTTGTATGGATAGTGAAAAATACATTCTTTTTTGTATGTAATTTTAACAGTTAATATTCTATCATTAAAATAATCAAATAGAAAAAGAAAATTCAGAATTTACCAAAGGGAGGAACCTGCATTGACCTTTACTAAAATCCCGGTTCGACAAAACATCGAAAGCATTCGCCCATATGTTTCCGGCAAGCCAATTGAAGAAGTGCAACGTGAACTTGGTCTTGAAACGATCGTTAAATTGGCATCCAATGAGAACCCATTCGGTTACTCACCTCTAGCAAAAGAAGCCATGCTTGCCGAAATGGAGCAAACCTCCTTTTATCCTGAAGGTATGGCGCCTGCATTAGCTGAAAAGCTGGCAAGAAAATTGAAGATCGATAAAGATCATATCATTTTAGGCAATGGATCTGATGAAGTGATACGTTTGTTGACACGAACCTATATCCAACAAAATGATGAAGTCATCATGGCTGATGTGACCTTTCCACGCTATGAAACGAATGTATTGATTGACGGCGGCACACCTGTAAAGATTCCTCTTATCAATGGTGTACATGACCTCCAGGGTATGTATGAAGCCATAACAGAAAAAACGAGAATGATATTCGTCTGTAATCCCAATAATCCGACAGGAACGATCGTTCAAAAAGAAAAGTTACGCTCTTTTATCGAGAAGGTGCCGAAACATATTTTACTGATCGTTGATGAAGCATACTATGAATATGTCGATGATGCAGAATATTTAGAAACCTTGCCGCTTCTCAAAATGCATTCAAATCTGGTTATCTTACGCACTTTTTCAAAGATTTATGGACTGGCTGCTTTAAGGATTGGATACGGTTTAATGGATGCCTCCATCATACAAGAGCTAGTTAAAGTGAAGGAACCCTTCAATACCAATCGTTTAGCACAGGCTGCGGCATTCGCTTCCCTCGACGACGATCCATTTGTTGAGAATTGTGTTCGTAAGAATGAGGAAGGAAGAAGATATTTAGAAAATGAACTAAGCAAGATGGGTTTAACATTCTTCCCTTCACATGCCAACTTCTTGATGGTCGAATTGAACCAGCCTGGCAGGGACATTTTTGAGAAGTTATTAATCCAGGGTGTCATCATCCGTTCAGGTCATTTGCTAGGCTATGAAAATACTATCCGCGTGACCATCGGCACTCCGCTTGAAAACGAGAGATTCATAGCATCCTTACAACATATAATCAATAAAACATCTGGAGCATGACCAATCGAAATGAAGTTGCAGAATATCAGTGATCAGTAATGAAAGATACGCCATGGACGCCTTTGCCCATGTCGTATCTTTTTTACGTGGATTTTATTTAGCGATATTCTTTTCTATTATAGGTGTTTCCTGTTTGTCCACATTTTTAAATTTAAAAATCGAAATCGAGATTAAGGCAGCCAACACAATCAGGCAAGCAATGATACTGATCCGATTCTGTTCACTGAACACGAACGTGACACAAATGATGCTTAAGGTGATTATGGTAAACAAGGTTACATATGGAAATCCCCATAATTTAAAACTCGGAGCTTTGGGATATGAATTGCGAAGTTTAAGCTGCGCTAAACAGATGCTGATCCATACAAGTGATACTACAAAACCCGGAAACGCCATTAATAGAGTAAATGCCTTGTCCTGAGCAACGAAAGTAATCATGGAGCCGACGACCAATACACCTGCACTTAATATCAAACTGTACATGGGAACGCCATTTTTTGATACATAAGAGAACGACTTGGGAGCTTCCCCTTCTGCAGCTAAAGAATGAAGCATTCGGGTACACCCATATATTCCAGAGTTAGCAGCTGATAAGACGGCCGTAATCAAAATGAAATTCATGATATGTGCAGATCCCTGAAAACCTGACATGGACAAAACTTGTACAAACGGACTTGCCTGGTCGCCAATTTCATTCCACGGAATCAAACCGCAGATTACAAGTATCGGTAAGGTGAAGAATAATACGACTCTCCAAATATAGTTTTTAATGACCTTAGGTAAAATGCGCTCTGCATCCTTTGCTTCCGTTACCGTCACCCCTATTAACTCGGAACCGCCATAGGAGAACATGACGATCAGTAATGCCGAAAAGATGGACATCCACCCATTTGGGAAAAATCCTCCATGCCCTGTGAAGTTTTGCAGATAATTAGATCCGCCGCTTGGGATGACTCCAAATAAAATACAGGCTCCCAATATGATGAATAAGATGATCATTGTAATTTTAATGCCGGCAAACCAAAATTCGAATTCACCATAATTTTTGACATTCATCATGTTAATTCCAATGATGAAAGCTGTACACCCTAAACTTAATATCCATAACGGGATTGCCGGGAGCCAATACTGCAAGAAGCTTCCTGCCACCACTACCTCAATGACACAAACGGACAGCCACATAAAACAATACATCCAGCCTACGATGAAGGAAAAGCGCTTACCGAATGCTTTCTGAACGAAGCCTTTCATATTCGTATTTGGATAGACAATTGCCATTTCCGCTATAGCACCCATGACTACAAGCAGTAATAATCCTGCAAAGATATAAGTGAATATGACTCCTGGCCCTGCTAACGATATGGTTTCGGCACTTCCTTTAAAAATCCCAGTACCTATTGCCCCTCCCATTGCCATCATGCTAATATGCCTTGGCAATAATTTCTTTTGCAATGACCCACCATTTGACTCCATTACATTTGCCTCCTTCATTCCATAATTTTCTCGTATAAATTAAACCCATTTCAATCGTTGAATGGCGAATAGATATGTTATCTCATCAACCGTTATGGTTTAGGAGTGGAAGGATCCAAAGCCTTATTGAAAACTCTATACTTCCCCAAAGTAAAAATGATATCAATATGCCGATGGTTTTACAAGAGGGAATCATTGCAGGCCAATACGGCCCCTGTTTCGTCAAACGCCGGGACGGATTTTCGAAATGGAGTGAATTTACTGATAGCCTTGCCTTTCGGGGACAATTACCAGGTTTTTGACTCCATTAAGATAAAACATTCTAATCGGGGACTACATTGGTAATCCCCATTACTTTACCTTTTCCTATTTATTTACGATGTGAATTGCATGTCCCAAAACTGCCTCAGCCGCTTCCAGCCACCCCTCGGTCAAGGTCGGATGAGGATGCATGCTGAGGGCTATATCTTCGACCCGAGCCGCCAGCTCAAGGGCAAGGACCCCTTCACCTATAAGGTTGGAAGCATCAGCACCTACCATATGCATTCCGAGCAATATATGGCTATCGGCATCCACGATCACTTCGGCAAATCCCTCCGTTTCATTCGTTGCTAACGCCCTTCCGTTGGCACTGAACGGAAATTTGCCAACCTTGACGCTGTATCCCTGTTGTTCAGCTTCTTCACGGCTTAAACCAACACCAGCTATTTGTGGTTCCGAAAAGATTACATAGGGAACATAAGGCGAGTCAACGGCACTTGGCAGCCCCGCTATCACTTCAGCTGCCACGATTCCCTGTTTGGACGCTCGATGGGCAAGAGCCGGACCAGGCGTAGTATCACCGATGGCAAAGATGTGCGGTACATTTGTACGGCATTCCATATCCACTGCTATATGGCCTTTCTCGCCAACCGTCACTCCAGCCCGATTCAGGCCAATTTCTTCAGTGTTGGGGATCCTGCCAATTGTAACCAGTGACTTTTCGCTCACGACGGCTTCCGTCCCCTGTTCTTCCGAGGAAACAAGAAGATGCACTTGACCATCCACTACACTCGCTTTCTCTACCCTAGAGGATGTTTTGATATTGATCCCAAGCTTCTTGGCATTCCGGGTGACTTCCTTTACCAGGTTTTCAGCAACGTGGGGGAGTATGCGATTGTCCATCTCAATGATGGTCACTTTAGTACCCAGCTTTGCAAATGCCATACCCAGCTCGATTCCGATATATCCTCCGCCAATGATCGACAAGCTTGCTGGAACTTCCTTCAGCTGCAAAGATGATGTTGAATCCAATATATATTCTCCATCGACTTTAATGAAGGATGGAATGAAAGGCCTGGACCCCGTCGCAATAATTGCCTGTTCAAACTTGTAGGTTTCAAAATCGCCATCGGTTTCAACCCCAATGCGGTCATCAGATAAAAAAGTTGCTTGGCCTTTAACCACCGTCACTCCGTTTTCCTTACACAAATGGGCAATACCTTGCCCCAACTGGGATGTGATGCCCGCTTTCCAATCCTGCCAAACTCCCAAGTCCATAGTGGTTCCTTCCTGAGGTAGCCGGATCCCCATTTTCCCTAAATCGTTAAGCCCATGATATCGATCAGCTGCGTGAATCAATGCTTTTGAAGGTATACAGCCCCGATTAAGGCAAACCCCGCCCAGCTTATCCTTTTCAATCAGCACGACCGATTTTCCTAACTGGCCGAGACGGATAGCCGCAGCATATCCTCCCGGACCTCCTCCCATGATGACAACATCCGTCTCAACAGCAACTTCCCCTACTACCATTTATCTCATCTCCACAACTAAACGAATTGGATTTTCCAGCAATTCCTTGATTTTATTGGTGAATTGCACCGCTGTTACCCCATCAATCAAACGATGATCGAAAGAAAGAGACATATTCATCATTAACCGGATAACACCTTCCAAATCGCGAACGACCATTCGATGTTCCATTTTATGCAAAGCTAATATGGCCGCTTCCGGATAGTTAATGATCGGGGTAGCGTGCATCCCTCCGATAGGTCCTACATTGCTAATGGTAAATGTACTGCCTGTGATTTGATCAATACTCAACTTTCCTTCACGGGCTTGAGCTGCCAATTGCCTGATTTCATCAGCCAGTTGGAAAATGGTTTTTTGATCGGCATGTTTGATCACTGGAACAATGAGACCCTCGTTTGTATTCGTCGCAATTCCAATATGATAATAATTTTTCAGGATGATTTCATTGGTCCTTTCATCAATTGAAGCGTTTAGTGTTTTGAACTCCTTTAAGGCGATGACAATGGCCTTAACGAAAAAAGGCAAAAAAGTCAATTTTATATCCTTATCATCTGAATACTCCTTTAATTGATTTTTAAATTCCTTCAATCGGTCCATTTCCAATTCATCTACATGGGTTACATGAGGAATGGTCGAAACTGACTTCACCATATGTTCAGCGATTTTTTTACGAATGCCTTTAAGCGGAATCCGCTCTTCCCGCTCATTTCCCATTATCGGGGCCATCTCTTGACCCGTCTTGTTATCATGCTGTTTGGCCTTTTCCCGTGTAAATGAATCATTCTCTTTAAACTGCTTCAAGTCACTTTCGGTAATTCGCCCAGCCGGACCGGAGCCTTTAACCTTCTCGATATCAATCTTCATTTCCCTGGCCATTTGACGCACGAATGGTGTTGCCAGCGCACGCACTGCCTGATGATGATGTTTAGTCGTAATATGCTGCGCATTGACATTTACATCACCGGATTGCCCGACTTGGTTTTCTTCTTCACTAATGCCAGTATCCGGAACTGACACATCGTTCTCTTCCTGAATTGTGAATATAGTGGTTCCCACTTCCACGATATCCCCTACGGAAAAAAATATTTTCTTAACCACTCCCGCTGCCGGAGCTGTCAATTCCGCATTGACTTTATCCGTTTGCACCTCAACAATGGGTTGGTCCTGTTTTACCGCATCCCCTTCCTTGATGAGCCATTGGATAATTTCCCCTTCATGCATCCCTTCCCCTACATCAGGAAGTTTAAATTCCATCATGCGTCATCCTCCTTCTCCCTTAATCATTAAAATGATATCGTTTCGACAATTCCTTTTTTTACACGTTCAACAGTCGGTAAATAATGATCTTCTATTGTAAACGGCGGAACCGGTACATCAAATCCTGTTACACGCTTAATCGGCGCTTTCAGGTAAATAAGAGCTTCATCATTAATGATGGAGATAATCTCCGCACCTAGACCGGCAGTCTTGTGGGCTTCATGGACGATTAATGCACGACCTGTCTTTTTAATGGATTGCACGATCGAATCCCTATCTAAAGGGTATAAAGTTCTAAGATCGACCACTTCACACTTCCAGCCTTTTTCTGCTTCAATCTTTTTCGCGGCATTCAATGCCTCCCTTAACATGGCCCCCCATGCAAAAATGGTCAGGTCGCTTCCCTCCTGGACCACTTTTGCTTGACCGATTGGTATTCGGTACCTTTCGTCTGGAACTTCTTCCTTAAAAGCCCGATACAATTTAGTCGGTTCCAAAAAAATCACTGGATCTGGATCTTCGAGCGCTGAAATGAGCAGCCCTTTTGCGTCATATGGATTACTGGGTGCAACCACCTTTAAACCCGGAGTATGGGCAAAGAAGGTTTCGACACTTTCGGAATGAAGTTCAGGACCCCTGATTCCGGCACCATATGGCGTACGGATTACGATGGGCACCCCAAATTGCCCACGAGTACGATACCTCATACGGGCAGCATGGGAAACGAGCTGCTCGAACCCCGGATAAATAAAGGCGAGAAACTGGATCTCCACTATGGGCAGCATTCCGTTAAGAGCCAAACCAATGGCAGAGCCGATGATTCCGGATTCAGCTAATGGCGTATCCACAACTCGATCTTTTCCATACTTCTCATAAAGTCCTTCCGTCGCTCGAAAAACCCCGCCATTCACGCCAATATCCTCACCCAAGATCATCACGCGATCATCATGACCCAGCATTTGGTCCAGCGCTTCCGTAATAGCCTGGAGCATCGTTAAATTTTTGCCCATCATTTCTTCCCGCCTTTCCTTAAGATTTGGTTCAATTCCTGCTTCTGTTCCTTAAGATGCCATGTCTCCTCTGCATATACATGGTTAAACATTTCGAGCGGGTCGGATTTCGGATACGCTTCGGCCTTTTTAAGGTGGGCATCGATCAGTTCGTTGAATTGCTTTAACACCAATTCTTCCTGCTCTTCATTCCAATGACCCTCTTTATTCAAATACTTTCTAAGGCGTGTAATGGGATCGCGGTTTTCCCTCCAGAACGTTGAAATTTCGTCCTGATCGCGATATATGTTCGGATTGTCTGCAGTAGTATGGGCGCCATAGCGAAAGGTAATGGCTTCGATTAATGTAGGCCCTTCCCCTTTAAGCGCTCTTTCGACAGCCTCCTTTACAGTCATCCATACGGCAAAAATATCATTCCCATCCACCCGCACCCCATGGATGTCATAAGCAGCAGCACGCTGGGATATTGTTTTTGATGCCGATTGCTTTTCAAAAGGGACACTGATTGCGTAGCCATTATTTTGGCAGAAAAAGATTGTCGGGGTTTTATAAACGCCGGCAAAATTCAGTGCTTCATGAAAGTCCCCTTCAGAAGTCGCTCCATCGCCAAAATAGGCGATGCTAACATTCTTTTCGCCTTTAAGCTTACTTGCCCAAGCCGTTCCAACTGCATGAACCATTTGAGTGGCAATTGGAACACTTGGAGGCAATATCCTTTTTCCTTCTGGACAAATCGAACCATCAAAATGCGCCATCCAGTATAGGAAAACACGGTATAATTCCTGTCCATGAATGATTGCCGCTCCATGATCACGGTATGTGGGAAACATCCAGTCCCCTGCCGACAATGCCAAAGCGCTTCCTGCTTGGGACGCTTCCTGCCCTTCGAAAGGTGCATAAGTCCCGATCCTGCCTTGGCGCTGGAGATTAATTGATTTTCGGTCAAATGTTCTGAGCAGGAGCATGCTCTCATACATCTTTAACATAAGTGATTTATCGATTTTTCCATCAATCGCTTCAATGATTTCCCCATCAGAAGTCAATACACGAAACATTTCCGGCTCAACTCCGCTTGAATGCGCTTTCATTATTGGGTTTCCCGTCTTTTCCATTTCATTTCTCCCCTTAAGATAGATTTGTTTCGCAAACTTACCTAGGTTTTGAACAGTCATGAAATAACAGCCCAAAATGTTTTTATTAATCTTTCTGTCTGTGATTAAATGCTGTTTCATAAACTACATTTCCTTATATAAAAGGATAATACATCCATGTTTTTAATAATATGTTAAATAGAATGAATTTTTTACATATTACCTTTATTTAGAAGATGTTTTCTGATACTTCACCTTCATTTTGAAAATGAGAGCCTTTAATGGGAAATTTCATAATGATTACCTTCAAAATGTGATATGCTCCCGACAGATTTAGAACCTTCATCCCAAAAGTATCCAGCACAAAAAAGACCCATTATATAATATATGGGTCTTAGGCTGTATAAAAACTCCAAGAAATCAGTTGCCTACGTTTTTTTCAACAGACAGTTAATTTCAGAAATCCGCATCCCTTTCCGCCGACTGCCTGCCAAGCCACATCAAAGCAAGCGCCTGCGGGGCCTCGGCTAGCCAGTTTTTCGGCAGGAGTGTCGCATATTTCTTCCATCCAATGAGGATTACAGGTGAAAAACTTAAAGGATAAACTAGTCTAAAACTTGGTTCGGAATAGACCAGCCTGCAGTTTTTTCTAGAAAACATTGCTTATGATTTCAGAAACCCGCTCCCTTTCCGCCGACTGGCTGCCAAGCCTCCTCGACGCAAGCGTCTGTGGGGTCTCGGCTAGCCAGTTTTTCGGCAGGAGTGTCGCAAATTTCTTCCATCCATTAAGGAGTACAAGAAAAAACATGAAGGATAAACTAGTCAATTAAACATGGTTCGGAATAAGACGAGCCAGCATTTTTTTTAAATAACACAAAGGTGATTGGAACGGAAGGCGCGAGACTCCTGCGGGAAAAGCGTGGCATAGGAGACCCCGCAGGCGCGCCGAGGAGGCTCCCGCCCGCCCGCGGAAAGCGAGTGCATGAAGTTGAAATCAACGTTCCCATTTTACAAACCCACGAAAAAGCTGTCGGCAAACAATTATTATCTAGTTTTGTAAACAAAAGGGCTCTATCTAATTAAAACAAAGGTGATTGCAACGGAAGGTACGAGACTCCTGCGGGAAAAGCGCGTCAAGGGAGAGCCCGCAGGCGCGCCGAGGAGGCTCCCGCCCGCCCGCGGAAGTCGAGTGTATGAAGTTGAAAAAAATCATTACACATACCCTCTTTCAGGGATCCGAAATTAGATCAATGTTACCCTTTTTGCATTTCAGGATGGGGTAGGACCCGCAACGGGAATTGCACCCAAAGGTAGAAAAGGTCTATTTTTCAAATGTTCCTTTAACGACAGCATGGCCATCTTTGACCATCATCTGCCCCATCGCGATAACACTATTTATTTCTAAAGTTCGTTGATTCATCATGATGATATCCGCGTCCTTACCTACCGAAAGCTTTCCCTTTGCAGAAAGCTTTAAAATGTTTGCCGGGTTTTCCGTCACAACTCGTAGGGCATCGGCAATTGTCACTCCATCCTCGAGCACCGCATCGACAACACATTCATATAAGGACATGCATGTACCAATGTTCAAACCACGCAGGTTGCCGCTTCCATCGAAGTCAGGCAGGCTGGCTTGCCCATCTGAAGTTATGGTGATCTGTCCGATTTCAACGCCTTCTTCTAGAGCCATTTTAATTGCTGTACTTGCTTTGACCTCTCCTTCTTCGAGGAATTTCTGGATTGTACTTGTCGTAAAATCTATATACCCCCCCTTTTTTGCATATTCCACCCCTGCATTGAATAAATGCGGATTTCGGTTTATATGTGTAGGGTAGAACTGAGTGATCGGAATTTCCGTTGTTTCGACAACTTCTTCAATTACATGCAAATGATCTAGACTGTCGCCGACATGTATGTTTACTATACCGCTTTTCCCTGATAACAGACCTCCATTACGTGCCTGCGAGGCCAGCTTAGCGAGTTCGGCTGCAGTCGGCTGCGAAGAACGGTGATCGGCAATGGCTATTTCGCCAACACCAATAATTTTATCCACAAGAATCAAATCATCCTCGATCTTACCGGTTAACGTCTTGACTGGAACTTGATACGAACCAGTCTGAACGAAGCAGCTAATTCCTTCTTCTTCAAGCGCTTTCGCTTTAGCGAGAAGTGCAGGCATCGTCCTTGTCGTTCCATCTGTGCCGATGACCCCTACCAATGTCGTTATACCCGCTAAAGTGGCATCTGTTAATTGGATTTCAGGTGTCCTCGTTTTAAAGCCCCCTTCCCCGCCTCCGCCGATAATATGTACGTGAGCATCTATAAAACCCGGAGCCACAATTTGACCACTCGCATCAATCACTATCATTTCAACGAAATTGGCAGGTACATCAATCTTGTCCTCAATGAAGCCAATTTGCTTTCCAACCAAGAGGATATCTTTTTGGCCCATATATTCCGGACCATAAAGCTCCCCATTTTTAATAAGTGTGAGCATTGTTCGTTCCCCCTTAAAAAATTGAAATTTTCAAATAGGTTTCAAAATCTTTCACTCGGGTAAATATACAACATGACCCGCTAACAATTACATAAAAAAGTCCAAAACATACTTGTTCATTTTTAAACGTTGTAGCTGAATTGACATCTTGATTATGCTTTTCCAAAAGTATAAAAACAAAAGGAGTAAACGACATGAATAAAGTGATTTCTTCTGACATTCAAACAAATAAAAGATTATCCATGCGACAAATCATGAACCTATATCAAGTTACAAAAGAATTTAAAGGAAATATATATTTTATCTGCAACCATAAATTGGTCGATGCCAAGAAACTTTCGACTTTCGTATCCTTTGTGCTCATTCTTCAAGAGTGTGCAACCATGAAAGTCATACTTGAAGGCGAGAATGTACACGCCATGCTTGAAAAAGTACAGGCTATTTGTAAAGAAAATGATGAAAGTGCATTTCGTTTCCAATCGAACCAAACCGTAAATATTTAAATGATTCCAACTACTTTTTGAAGAGGGTGTATTTATATGAGAACCATTTTAATGGTGATAGGCGCAATCGTCGTAATCGGCATAATAGCAAATCTCATTTTTTAAGAATGATGAAAGACTGTCAATGATTGACAGTCTTTTTTTGTTGATTTGATTCAGAAAGGCTTGATCATGCTCCCGTACCTGGGAATCACCACGGAACCTCCCAGTCCCTCCATTTATTCAAGCCTTCCCGTATTTCATTTCCTTTGTCAATCCAATATTGTCTCCTCTTCTCCTCTTCTTCCTTCTCCTGTTGCTCAGCTATAAGTGCCTGTTGTTCTGCTATAAGCGGACCGATATCTTGAGCTTTAAAAGATTGAGCAGCTTGATTCTGTAAGGCTTTCGACATTATTTTTTGAAAGATGAGTGCACTTCCCTGACTGCTGTGTGTCGTTAGATAATGTTTTGCGTCCGTCTTATCATATCCCGCCCAAACAGCACCGACCAGCGAAGGTGAATAACCGATGAACCATTGATCTTTAACCCCTGATACTCCTTCGATGGGAACTTGTGTAGATCCTGTTTTACCTGCTATTTCATAACCGGAAACAGCCGCGTTTTTCGCTGTGCCATATTCCACTGTTCCAAGCAGCATGGCATTCATTTTGTCGACGGCGCCTACAGAGGTCACTTTGGTGCTTTTCTCTTTCCAGGCGGCAACCTCTTTTCCATCGGCATTTTCTATCCTTACAATGGCGTGGGTTTCCATCCGTTCCCCTTCGTTGGCGAAAGCGGAAAAGGCTCCTGCCATCTGCAGCGGGGACACACCTTTTTTCATCCCTCCTAAAGCGATAGACAGGTTTCGATCATCCTTGTCATATGGAATCCCAAACCGCTTAAGTGAATCAAGCCCCCTATCGATGCCAATCTCATTCAATAGCCAAACCGTCGGTACATTCAAGGAATTCATCACCGCTTCATACATGGGGACTTCTCCTTTATATTGACCACTCAGGTTTGTTGGCTCATATTCACCGAAGCTCATTTTTTCATCCTTTAAAGGGTCAGTGATATCATATCCCTCTTCAACAGCCGGCGTGTAAACGACAAGCGGTTTAATGGATGAACCAGGAGACCTTGTCAGTTGGGTTGCCCGGTTATATCCCATGAATTGGTGTTCACCTCTCCCGCCGACAAGTGCTTTTATGCCGCCCGTTTCAGGATCAAGAAGGACAGACCCGCTTTGAACCAGTTCCTCTGTACTCGTTCCAACCGGAAAATTGGCTGGATTCTCATACACGGTTTCTGTAGCCTGCTGCATGGACTGGTCCAGGGTCGTGTAAATTTTATACCCCTTTGAAAGCAGCTCCTCAAGCTTAATTCCATATTTACTCGATGCTTCCGATAAAACATGATCGACATAATAAGGATACTTACCTCTTAATGGATCGGTTTCCTTCTCCCCCATAAGAAGTGTCACCGAATCTTTTTTTGCGGCCGCTTCTTCATCTTTCGTCAAATAACCATGTTCCGCCATTCGCGAAAGAACCAAATCACGCCGCTTCACTGCACCGTCCAAATTCTTGTATGGATCAAGTTTGGATGGCAAGTTAATGACTCCCGCAAGCAAAGCTCCCTCGGCAACGGTCAATTCAGAGACCTCTTTGGAAAAATAAATATTTGCAGCCTTTTTGATTCCCCATGCCCCATGGCCAAAATAAACTTGATTCAAATACATTTCCAGGATTTCATCTTTTGTATATTGATTTTCAACTTCCTGGGCTAGAAAAAACTCTTCTATCTTTCTCTTCAGTGTTCGATCTGATTCCAGCATCGTGATTTTCACAAGCTGCTGGGTGAGCGTGCTCCCGCCTTCAACAACACTTCCAGCCTTCGCATTTTTAACCAAAGCCCGCATGATCCCTTGATAATCTATGCCGTGATGTTCATAAAAACGGTGATCCTCAATGGAAACCACCGCTTGTTTCATATGTTCCGGTATTTCATCTATCGCAACGCCCTCGGATTTATTTGCCGTGATCGTACTGGCTAGATTCCCATCCAGATCATAGATCCCTGTCGGTTGCTGAAGACTATTTTCAAGATGACTTATATCAGCACCCTGCTTGAAATACAATAGTGAACCGGCGCCTAAAACCGCAATCGCCAATATTATAATTAGACCTAATTTCACTAACCCTCTCATTTGTACCCCCATTTTTCCATCTGCGACATGTTTCATTAAAAATATTTTACCCTTTTTGTTAAAGAAAACTCGTCGATTGAATAAAAGGCGCTCTTTTCTTGTAGCACTTTACACGTGAATCGGCATCCTTACAGATGATAACCCTTCATCGTCTGAGCATGCCAATTAACTGAAGGACCATTTTCATCCTACCATTTTAACTATGCTCGTATCTATCCTTTACCCGTAAAAGGCAATCTATATACCGATTAAAGGCGTGAAGCCATTTAAAAGCGGGTATAACGCTATTAAGTTCTTATAAAGGGGAGAGATGATAGTAATGAAAGACTTAAAACATATTGTCGTCGCTTTTGATGGAAATGAAGAAAGTAAACGGGCCGTCGAATATGGAGCAACATTGAAAAAGGCCTTTCCAAAAGCTGAGTTGACCGTAGTTCATGTCCTAAATGATAAGGTTGAACAGCGTATCATCGGTAACGCCTCCGCGCCGGGGTTCGTGCCCTCTGCCGGATTTTATGTGGATCCAGTCCAGACACATCCTGTTGTTGAAGTTGACCAGCCAAGAAATCAAAAGGTAAATGACACCCCTTCACCCCTCGAGAATAGTATTCAGAACGCAGAAAGTAATACGTTGAGATTATTAAGTGAATGTCAAGTGACGGGAAAATTCGAACTATTGGAAGGATATGCGCCAGATAGCGTATGTGACTTTGCAGCGAGAACTTCAGCTGATCTTATCGTTGTCGGCAATAGCGATAAAAGCGGTTTGGAAAAATTCTTCCTTGGCAGTACAAGTAGTTCCATTGCGAAAAACGCACCATGTTCGGTATTCATTGCAAAATGAAGAATGAGCGGGTTTTTCCCTATTGGTTCGAGTCATACATTCTCCGAAAAAGGCCGGATTCATATAGAATCCGGCCTTTTTGTTAATAGGATTTTTTCAGTATTACATTCGGAGCAGCCGAAAGACACCGGGTTGCTAATTGTTGCCCAAACCACATCCTGCATCAGTGCTGACTATCAGGTTCAAAATGCCTGAATCAGAACCGTTCACTCTCAGTCTTTAGGCTCCCCTTGTGGAAGTATTTAATTTTCGATCAACGGTTAGAATATACTATTAGTTTCTTTAAATGAGAATTAAAGAAACTGTACATGTCATCGAATTCACATTTTACCATCATGTAAATATCATTTCGTTTATCCAACATCTTTACAGACTTTCAATACACCTGCTGAAAACCAAGTTAGATGGCTAAATATGACAATTTTTCTGTAGACTCACTAAGGTTTGATTTGGTATCTTTATTAAGCCTAATTTACATTGGGGAGGGAATGGACATGGATAAACATTCGATATCAGCTGAAAAAGGCGCCTACATAAGCATAGCCGCTTATATATTCTTGTCTGCTCTTAAATTGTCATTTGGTTATTTCGGTGATTCTAAAGGGCTTTGGGCTGATGGTTTAAATAATACGACCGACATCATCGCTTCCATAGCCGTTTTGATTGGTTTGAAAATTTCAAAGAGACCTCCTGATGATAATCATTCATATGGTCATTTACGGGCGGAAACCGTAGCGTCATTGGTAGCTGCCTTCATCATGATCACAGTGGGCCTTCAGGTTGTATTCAGTGCCATTGAATCCTTCTTTCACCAAGATTCAACAACCGTTCCCAGTATGCTGACCGGTTATGTCGCTCTATTCTCTGCAATCTTCATGTACGGAATCTACCGTTATAACCTTACATTAAGTAAAAAAATCAACAGCTCTTCCATCTATGCCGTTGCTCAGGATAATCGTTCCGATGCCCTTGTCAGTGTTGGTGCTTTCATTGGAATCATCGGTACTAAGGTGGGAATCCCTTGGCTGGATGCGATAGCTGCAGCAGTCGTTGGGGTCATCATATGCAAAACGGCCTGGGATATCTTTCGTGATGCTTCCATCTCTTTAACCGATGGTTTCGACGAGCAGCTCCTGCAAAAGATCGGACAAACCATTATATTGACAGAGGGTGTTAAAGACATGAGTGAAATTAAAGCCCGGATGCACGGAAGTGAAATCCTGCTCGAAACTACCGTTCATGTCAACCCTCTTTTGACCGTCATTCAAGGTCATGATATTACAGTTAGAATCGAAGAAAATCTTTTGAAGGAATATAATATCCAGCATGTGATCGTACACATCGAACCATATGCATTTCATAAAAAAGGTAACCGTCATTAACTTTACGGATACCTTTTTTTGTTATTTATTCCTGTAATTACTGTAATAAAACTGTGTCAAAAAAAGGTATTTATTGATTGATTGCCGAATATTTATCCAATTGACACATGTTAAAAGAACAGTAATCTGTTATCATGAAAACAAGTTGTAATTATTTTGATATTTTGTAATTTTATTCAAATAAAGCACTTTCTGGGTCAAAAGTAAATTCATTTTCCTACAGTATGGAGGGCAAAATGGTATCTAATCGAGAAATGACCATTCACTTTTTATCTTCTCAAAAAAACAGTATCATTTCCAAATGGAAAGATGAGTTGCTGCATTTACCGGACGGATATCTGGGGTATTTTAAAGGAGAAGTGGAAAATATTTTTAATTTGCTAATGGATCAGGTTGGAAAATCGGATACTGACATAGACGATGTACTGAAGGTCGTAGGGGAAAAAATTGCGGCTGATCGCGTTACTAAGCAATTGGATATGGAAAATTTCTTTTCCACTGCAACCATCGGGAGATCCGTCATCATAGAGCACATTTTGAATTCCGGAGCACACAAAGAAGAAATATCGGCTCTAATAAAACGGGTAAACGTTTACTTCGATAAACTCATTCATTTTGCATTATCCCATTATACCGAATTGAAAACGATGGAACTTGAAGAACGCTATCAATTCATAAGCCCAAACCATAAAGACCGTTTGACGCTCCTTGGCCAAATGACCTCGAGCTTTGTCCATGAATTCAGAAATCCACTGACTTCCATCATGGGATTCATACAATTATTACAGGCAGAACAACCTGAGATAAAGTACCTTGATATCATTTCAAAGGAATTGGATCAGCTCAATTACCGGATCACGCAATTTCTTAATATTTCCAAAAAGGAGACTTCAACAACACAACCTGATCTATTTTCCATTGCTCAGCTTGTGAATGAGGTGATCGAATTTTTATATCCCAGCATTTTGGAAGTTAATGCTTCCATTACATGCAATATTGCCGAGGATGCCGTAATTTCGGGTTCTAAAGAAGAATTCCGTCAGGTTTTACTAAATATTATATTAAATGCTCTTGATGTGGTTGCAGGGATGCCTTCCCCATCCATTTACATTTCAGGCTCTGAATCGCCACCCGGCATTCTTACTTTAAATATATCGAATAATGGGCCGAAGATACCTGACGACGTCCTGCCGAATATTTTTGAGCCATTCATCACCACAAAAAAAAGAGGAACGGGATTGGGATTATTCGTCTGTAAAGAAATCGTTTTAAAGCATCAAGGAACATTATCCTGTCACTCTACCGATTTCCTAACGACCTTTTCCATACAATTAAAAACTAAATAATGGATAAATATCCTTTTTTCCTTAGGCTTTTAGTGTGAAATTTTTGACTGATTGACGTCCAGTTACTTATACTAATAGGAAGGTTCCACTACTGATCGAGGTGAATGATCCTATAGATTGAAAATAAAAACCAGATTTCATACAAGATAGCGAATTATTTTTCCATCTAACATTTTATATACTAATATCATTTCATTCATTATTGGTTTTGGGAGGTGACTGGGATAATTAAATCGTTCGGCACATCTGACGATTCAATAAAGTCCCACACTAATTGGACATATTAAGTTTTTTATTTGTCATTATTTTAATTGCTTTAACAGCCTTTTTTGTAGCTTCGGAATTTTCGATCATAAGGGTTCGCAGCTCCAGGATCGATCAACTGATTGAAGAAGGAAACAAAAAAGCCATTGCGGCAAAGAAGGTTACATCCGATCTTGATGAATACCTATCCGCGACACAGCTAGGAATTACCGTTACTGCCCTTGGACTGGGGTGGCTAGGACAACCGACCGTCCTTAAATTGGTTGGGCCCTTATTCAATGCCTTGAATATCCCACAAGAAGTTACAAGCATTCTGACATTTGTCATTTCATTTTCCCTGATTACGTTCCTGAATGTGGTTGTAGGTGAATTGGCTCCAAAGACGGTTGCCATCCAAAAGGCTGAGCAAGTGACCTTGGCAATTGCCGGCCCGCTGATTTTTTTCCATAAGATAGCCTTTCCCTTCATCTGGGCCTTGAATCATTCTTCCCGATTCGTTGTCGGATTATTTGGCTTTAAGCCAGCATCCGAAAGCGAAATAGCCCATACGGAAGAAGAATTGCGTTTCATCCTGTCAGATAGCTATAAAAGCGGGGAGATTAATCAGTCGGAATTTAAATATGTAAATAACATCTTTGAATTCGATGATCGAGTTGCCAAGGAAATCATGGTTCCACGGACAGAAATCATGACCATATCCAAGGATGAAACGGTACAGGAATTCGTCGATGTGGCCAAATTGGAAAAATACACCCGATATCCTGTTGTCGAAGGTGATAAAGACCATGTCATCGGCCTAGTGAACTTAAAGGAAGTTTTTTCGGATCTTATCAAGAACCGGGAAATCCATATCAAAGCGATTGAAAATTACGCTCGTCCGATCATTCGGGTAATGGAAAATATACCAATTCACGATTTGCTGTTAAAAATGCAAAAAGAACGCATTCATATGGCTATTTTGATGGATGAATACGGCGGAACTTCCGGACTTGTCACAGTCGAGGATATCCTCGAGGAAATCGTTGGGGAAATCCGTGATGAATTCGATATCGATGAAGTTGCCTCAATCAGGAAAATTAAAGAAGGACATTATATTTTAGACTCTAAACTTCTTGTAAAGGAAGTGAATGATCTACTTGGCATTCACTTGGAAGAAGATGATGTCGATACGATAGGAGGATGGGTCCTTACGGAAAACTATGATGTGAAGGTAGGGGACATCATGGAAAAAGACGGATTCTGCTTTAAAGTGATTGAAATGGAAGATCACGCCATCCGCTCCATCGAAGTCACAAAAAAGGTCGTACATCTTCCTCTTGAAGAGGATCTTACCCAAGGTTAATGATCAAAAACAGCCACGTAAAAGGTTATTTTACGTGGCTGTTTTTTACGATTTGTTCATTTATCGGGAAACCGTCCCATTTTTTTGACCGTTACGATTGGAGGTGTGCTCTTTTTTTTCCATAAGATATACAGCATGATGAGGGTAAAGGAAAAACCAGCAGCCGGTGTAAGATAAGGTTCTGTTATTTCCCGGATTTGCTGCCAATTCTCGCCGAGAATCCTTCCTAAGGTCAGGAACAATATGGTCCAAGGTATGACAGCCGCAACCGTATAAAATATAAACTTCCATACGGACATCCTCGCAATTCCGGCAGGGATGGAAATGGCATGGCGAACAACCGGAATGAATCGAGCCGTAAAAACCACGCCCACACCATACCGCTTAAACCACTCTTCAGCATGTACAATATGATTTTCTTTAATTAGAATATATTTTCCATATTTCAAGAGAAAGGGCCTTCCTCCGTAATACCCCGCCCAATAGAGAAATAATTGTGCCATCGTCCCGCCTGCCACACCGGCAAGAACAGCTCCCCAAAAATTCATTTTCCCCAGGCCGACCACATAACCACCGTATCCAAGAACAAGCTCACTCGGGATGATTTCAACCATCAGCCCCAATAAAATCCCCATATAGCCCATTTCCGCAAACCAATTCAATATCGTCATAATAAGCTGTGATATCATGCTATCGGACTCCCCTTACCGCTAATTTCAAATTGTTTGTCCTTCTATCCTATTCAGCTCATAACGTTCTATTCGATTTTTCATATCCAGTTTCACAATGCACCACATTCAGGATTGCACAAAAAAAGACCAGCTGTTATGTACTCCGGTCTGTTTACATCAATATTCTTTTAGCTCCCCTTTTTGGGAAATTTGAGAAAAAACAGCGGTAGTGAGTAAGGATGAATCATTTTGTGAAACATTAGTGAAAATCTCCTGCCGTGATTTCGTTTTTTCAATATGAATCCCGAGATCTTTATACTTGTTGATTATTTGATTATTCATGCTTACCCTCCTTTTCTGCTGTACCGTTATCCTTTAACTTCCCATTTAACGAAGTAATAAAACCTGTTTAAACGATTCGATCCAAAAAACAATCAATTGACATGAATGGTTTGCAGTTGGTGTTCATGTACTTCGTCTTTTTCAACATGGACCTGGACCTTATAGGTTCCCGCTTCTTCGAAAGATACCTTATTTAGATATGTTCCATTCCCATCTTCTTCAGCTTTGGTGAAATGACTCTCTTCGCTGCCTTCCTTCCACACCTCGAAATTCACATCTGCATTTGTCAGTGGCTTCCCATTCAATTCAACCGTCGCTTCAAAGTTCGAACTGTTTCCTGCCTTTACAGGGTTACTTTGAAACCCGATAGATACATCCGTACTAGGATGAACCGATGCACCTTCACTTTCATGTCCTGGAACGACAACTTCTTTTTCAGGCATTACATGAAGGCCTTTAGCCGTTACATGGGACACTACAATATATTTGCCTTGTTCCTCAAAAGTATGCATCACTTGATACATGCCACTTCCAGTATTCTTAGCTTCAAGCATTTCCCGTTTATCCTGTCCGGACTTTCTCACTTCAAACAGCACCTCATCAGCTTCATTCACCAATTGGCTTCCCTGTTTCACTGTCGTTTCAAGAATGACTTCTTTTCCAGGCTCCACTTTCCCTTTAATGACAATTGATGCATCCATCGATTCTGGAACAGCACTGTTAACTTCCTTATCCTCTGGCATTTCAGACTCTTGACACCCTGCCAACATAACTAACAACGCAGTACACATATAAAGTTTTTTCATATGAACTTCCCTTTACTATTTATTAGACTAAAACTCTGTCCTCTTCATATTGCCCATCCTTTCCTTTTTCCAGATTTTTATACATAATTTTAAATCAAATAGTTCGCATTACGGTGACTGAAGTCAGCATGGCTACCGCGATGATCGTTAAAAATGAATATAAAAAGATTGAAGTCCCCACAACGCTCAATCCGCAAAGCAGTACACACCCATCAATGAAAAAAATCAGCAGACCTACATTGAGTCCACTTTTCCTGGAAAGGATCTGTGCCAACATATCGGTTCCGCCTGTAGAGGTCCCATACCGAAGCATTAAACCGATGCCAAGTCCAATCAACCCTCCCCCGATTATCGCACTTACATAAATGGGAAGGTTCCATCCTGTGACAGCGTCGGAAAAAATATCGATGCATAAAGAGGAAAAAAGCAAGCCATGCAAGCTGTTCAGGAATAATTTTTTTTCAAAGTACCAAGCATATATATATAATGGAATGCTGCTCAAAATCACACCCAGTCCTGTCGGAAGTCCTATATAGTAATGAAAAATCAGCCCAATCCCTATCATGCCGCCATCCAATAAATGATAAGGTATCAGAAAAAAATTGATTCCCACACCTACAAGCATGCTGCCGGCAATGATCGCTGCCATCCGTTCCATGATTTTCATGGCTGCCACCCCCTTTAATTCTTGCATTTAAAACTTGTCTTGGTTTCTATAGAATATGTTTGTACCATCAAAAAAATAATGAAACGGACCAATTTTTTTATGAAACGGCCATCAGTTTTCTGAATATTCTATAATATGTTACAATAAAGTAGAGAAAACAGTCAAAAACAGCTAATTATTAGCTCAAACTGATCCTTTACAAGCAATTTTCCGGATTTAAGGTGCCGTAAGCTGTTTGACTGAATGATTAACTCTTTCTATAATGAAAGTATTTAAATTAATTAGATTGAGGTGATTTGATGGGGCATTAAAGAATGTTCGTTTTGACGGACGGGCGCTGCTTTGCGTAACGGATATGTGCATCCTTTTGGAAAATGGCTGCACTCCTTCAGACAGAAATTCTTCTATTTCCCGTCTACGCATCGCTAATCGGCATATACTATTATTCTCTTCATCACTAAAAGAAATGGGAGTTCAAACGGCTGCACAACTATGGCCACGCCTTTTTGAAGCAATCCCGAAAATATTCAGCACGGCAAAAAAAATATACTTGTATATTTTAAAAATGTAGGAGGTGTACTCCTTATTCGTCTCGAAGGCGAGTTAAGGGAGACTATTTGGACATAATAAACTTGGTTCTTATTGCCATTTTAATTGCTTTAACAGCATTTTTTGTAGCTACGGAGTTTGCGATTGTTAAAGTGAGAAGCACGAGGGTCGATCAATTAATTGAAGAAGGAACGAGGAATGCCATTTCAGCAAAGAAGGTCATCTCCAACCTGGATGAATACCTCTCAACTTGTCAGCTCGGAATTACCGTTACAGCTCTAGGGCTAGGATTCCTTGGAGAACCGACAGTTGAAAACATTTTGCACCCACTCTTGAATCAATTGAATCTTCCAAATTCAGCTTCACATGCACTCTCGGTTGCAATTGCCTTTTCTTTCATTACGTTCATACATGTCGTTGTTGGAGAATTGGCACCGAAAACATTGGCGATTCAAAAAGCGGAGCAAGTAACATTATTGGTTTCGAAACCTTTAATTGCCTTTAACAAAGTCATGTATCCATTCATCTGGGTACTGAATGGCTCTGCAAGGACGCTTACAAGAATGCTAGGATTAAAAGCGGTTTCCGAACATGATTTGGCTCATACAGAAGAAGAGCTTCGAATCATTGTTTCCGAAAGCTACAAAAGTGGCGAAATTAACCAATCAGAGTTTAAATATGTGAATAAGATTTTTGAATTCGATGATCGGATCGCAAAAGAAATCATGGTTCCACGTACAGAAATTGCAACGGTATCCAAAGATGATACAATCCAGCAGTTTTTCACCGTAATGGCGGAAGAGAATTTTACGCGATATCCTGTCATTGACGGTGATAAGGATCATGTTATCGGAATGGTCAATATCAAAGAGCTATTCACTGAAATGATAGACAGAAACAATCAGGCAGCGTCAACGATCGACCGATATGTTCGTCCGATCATCCGTGTCATTGACAGTATCCCGATTCACGATTTACTTTTAAAAATGCAAAAGGAACGGATCCACATGGCCATCCTCATGGATGAATACGGCGGTACGTCAGGTTTGGTTACCGTTGAAGATATCCTTGAAGAAATCGTTGGCGATATCCGCGATGAGTTCGATCTGGATGAAGTTCCCGATGTCCGCAAATTAAAAGAAGATCACTACATCATCGATGCCAAGGTATTAGTCAGTGAAGTGAATGATTTACTTGGATTGGATATCAATGATGAAGATATTGATACGATGGGCGGATGGATCCTTACCGAGGATTATGAGGCCAAACAAGGTGATATCCTGACTTATGGTCCCTATAACTTCAGGATAAAGGAAATGGAAGATCACCATATTCGTTATATTGAAATATATAAACAAGCAAAAGTCGTAAGCGAAGTGAAAGAATTCCCGATCATATCACAAACCGAAATCGTTTCATGATAATAACCCCCGTTCCTAAAACAATAGGAGCGGGGGTTATTTTTTTCAACTGGTACATGAAATAAAATAAATACATATTATATAAAACCTGCTTCATTTAACATTGGATGATTACATGAAGTATAGTTCTACCTTTATTGTTTCATACTGTTAAAAAAGCGATACTTTTTGAAGGAGTGAAGAATCATGAAACTCATAACCATTTGCCAGCACTGCAAAGGGAAAGGGAAAACCCGTTATCTTCAATTCTTTTCCCGGGACTGTAATCATTGCAACGGTCAAGGTAAAGCGGTAAAAGATATGTCAAATTTAAGAAATCAGGCCAAAAACATCTAATAATCTTTCATATTTTGAAGTTGGTTTTAATGACACCTGCCCTCTTTAACGTATCATAAACAATCAGTATCGAAGGTCCAAGGAAAAGCCCAAGGAAACCAAGCATCTTAAACCCTAAATAAAGACTGACCAACGATGCCAAGGGGCTTAATCCCATATTTGCTGAATAGATTTTTGGTTCGATGGTCCTTCTTATGATGGTAATGACCAGGAATAGGATGATAAGGCCAATACCAAGATGATGATTTCCTTGAGCCCAAACGATCGCTGCCCATGGAACCAGCACAGATCCCGTCCCCAAGATAGGAAGAATGTCCACAACCACTATTAACAGTGCCAATGGAATCATATACTTCACATTTAACAACCAAAGTCCTCCATAAGCCATGATGAACGTTATTAAACTCAACAGGATTTGTGCCTTTATGAAGCCTACGGCTGCCATACTTAAATCTTGATAAACTAGCGAAATCTTTTGATAGGTGGATGTCTTTAAATAAAGGACTGCCTTTTTTCTTAATTTAGGCAATTCAAGACTGATTAAGAATAAAGCGATTAAGTAAATTAAAAAGTCAATGAAAAATCCCGGAATGAGTGTAACGAACTGAACCATATCCTGAACAAAGCCCTCTGCGAACCCCTCCAGAGCCATGACTCCCTTTTCCATCGTCTGTTCCACCGATTGGATGAGATTTGGCGGCAAAGTTTGGGAATACCGTTCCCATTGCCTAATGACTGGCAATATAGCCGTCAAATACACTTCACGTATGAAACCGGGAAATTCTTCCGAATAGACAATGACCTTCTTGATTAATACCGAAAAAGAAAAATAAGTGATGCTCATAAGCCCGCCTACATATAAAACAAATGAAATCAATACGGCCCAAAAACGATGCAACTTTGCCGTATCACCAATCATGCGGACCAATCCATCCAAAAGAATGGCGGTGAGCAACGCTAAAATCAACGCCCATGAATAGGGAATGACGATTAATATGACTAAAAGGAGAATCCCCCTCCAAAACCAGCGAAAAAAGACGGCGACATTCACTGAACAAACCCTCCTTGCACTTTCCTGTTCTCCTTATATTTATGAAACGGGGTCACATATATTTCGCTTATACGTTTTATTTTCTCAATAAGGGGAAAAAGAGATACAAAGAGATGGAGGGATTGACATTGGATAATAAAGATAAAGAAAAGTATATTGTGGAGCGTAATGATAAATCCAAGGCCTTCAAGAAAAATCAGGAAAAACAGCTGGAACGTGATCAAGTGGTCATGCCCATTGATGATTTACCAATTGATGAAATTAAATATGAACAGCAAGAAGAACGAAATAAAAAAGAAACAAAGCACCGCTCCACCAGCGAGAAGTTTTAAACAAAAACCAGCCACTTTTTAGAGGCTGGTTTTTGTTTGCAGGATATACTGCATTCAGCGCGTTTTTTACTTTTACCAATTTCGTCGGCACTTATGGACCATTTCAAAGAAAAATATATTCTTCCCATCATATATTACAAGCAGTAGACTAAAAGGGGTCCGGAAAACATATCTATCTTTAATTGATGTACCGGCAGCACCTTCAACTCCTCAGGTATGGTTTCTAACTAAATGTTATAACAAAATTGATTCGGGTGCTCGAGACTCCTGCGGGGAAAGCACGTCCAAGGGAGACCCCGTACGTGCAAGCCGAGGAGGCTCACCGGACCGCCCGCGGAAAGCGATTGCCTGGAACGGAAATAAACGCCCAAATGGACAAACCACAAAAAAACTGCAGGCAAACATGAATTCTCGAATTTGTCTCTAGGCTGAAATATATTCCATCATGATTAAGGTTCTTCTTGTGATTGTGCAGATGCTTCCCCTTTGTTGTTTGAGATTTGGGAAGACTGAGCTTTCCCTCAATTCATTCATTGCCAGAATTTTACCTTCCCCCGCTTTGCTTCCAAAAATAAACATTGACTGAAATAAATGATTCTTTACAATAGACTTTTAAGAATTAAAGAATATAATGGACTGGTCGACCATTATAAAGGAGAATCATATGACGAACCCTACTCAATTATTTCATCAATATTTACAAGTATCGAGATCATTAGTCAGCAAAATGAATGAACAAATTACAGCCCTTGAAATTTACCATAATCAGTGGACAATCCTGAATTACTTAAAGAACTGTGGCTATTCCACAATCCCCGATATTTGCAGTTACCTGGATGTAGACAGTGTGATCATCACACGTTCGGTCAACAGCATGGAACAGAATAATATGATTAAACAAGTTCCTGGTAAAGATGAACAGGAAAAACGAATCGAACTGACCCCCCGGGGCAAAGAGGTACATACAAAATGTCTTAAGATTGCAGAAAAAATCGAAGGAAAGGCCTTGGAAGGCATTACTGAAGAAGAACAGGAAGTATTTTTCCAGACGGTCCTTAAAATCCTCAATAATATAAGAAACTAAAATGGGTAGCTTGTATCATTGTAGAATAAGTGTGAAGCAAGGAATTTCCTTACTTTCACACCAAGCTATAGCCATGCCTTTTTTAAAAGCCGGATTCCAGCTTCGATTTCCCTTTCGGTTAAACCACCGTACCCAATCAAAATAGTCGGATCTTTCACTTTCTTTGAATGATAAACCGATGTTGGGTGGACTTTAACCCCCACACTGGCAGCCCTTTGGATGAGCTCTGCCTCACTGCTGCCGTTTTTTACGTTTAAAAGAACGTGCAACCCTGACTTTTCACCGATTATGGCTACACGATCATGGAAGCTCTCTTCCATTGCGTTCAGCAGCACCTTATTCTTTTTACGATAAATCGTTCTCATTTTATTCAGATGGCGTTCCCAATGTCCATTTTTCATAAAAAGACAGAGCGTTTCCTGAATCAGTCTGGAAACGGTCTGTTTATATCCGATTAACTTCTGCTGAAATCGGCAAGACAACTCCATGGGTAACACCATAAATCCCACCCTGATCGATGGGATGAACGACTTTGAAAACGTGCCTAGGTAGACGACCCTTCCATTTGTGTCCAATCCCTGCAACGACGGAATCGGTTTGCCTGCATGTCGGAATTCCCCGTCATAATCATCCTCAATGATATACCCTTTTTTTTCCACCGCCCAATTCAATAATTCCACCCGCCTAGTTATCGGCATGATCATACCGGAAGGAAATTGATGGGAAGGTGTGACATAGGCTACATCCGCTGTACTCTCTTTCAAGTAGTCCACACTCATTCCACTTTCATCCAAAGGTATGAATTCCGTAACCGCCCCCTCCAGCCTCAGTACCTCCCTTACCCGATGAAAGCCAGGGTCTTCTAACCCAAATACCCGCTCATTTCCAAGTAGTAACCGCAGAAGATGGATGAAATACTGGGTACCTGCCCCAATGATGATTTGATCAGCCCCGCAGCGAACTCCTCTTGATTGGAATAGATAGGATGAAATCTCAGCCCTAAGCCCCCATTCACCTTGCGGATCACCGCTCAAGAACATTTCCCTTTCCTGTAGATACAACGTATTGTTCAAGCATTTTTTCCATACGGCATGCGGGAAAGAATCCACGTCCACCCGGCCATGATTGTAATCTATCTCATTTCTTTCATTCAGAGGGTCCATCATCCCTTCTGTTACAGGCAACGGCTCATTCAAAGCTGAAATCGGTTCTAAATCGGCTACGTAATAACCTTTCCTTAATTGACTTTCCACATATCCTTCTGCCATCAACTGCTGATAAGCCGTATCAACTGTATTCAGGCCTATCCCTAAATGCAAGGCCAGTTTTCGTTTAGAAGGCAGTTTCATTCCGGCCTTTATTTGTCCATTCTGGATTTCCTTTATAAAGTATTTATACAATTGCACATATAAAGCCTCTTTGTTCGTTTTATCTAGGGTTAGAGTGATTTCAAACATTTGGTCCTCCTTCAAACTGGTTCCATAAATTATATCAGCATTGGTCCTTATTGCAGAACCAGAATATTTTTATAATGAAGATATCAATCAAGAGGAGGAAACTATGGAGCATTTCGAATTATACGGTAAACACGTGATACTCACCCCGATGATGGAACATCATATCGAACCGCTTTACGCCGCTTCCCTGCCATCTGAAATATGGGAATGGAGTGCAACAAAGATTTTGTCATATGAAGAGGCGATCTCCTATGTAAAGGAAGGCATTCGAGCAAGGGAACAGGAACTTCATCATCCATTTGTCGTTATCGATCGGACAGATGATTCGGTAGTTGGCAGCACGAGCTTAAGGAATATTCACTTTCATAATCAATCGCTGGAAATCGGCGCGACTTGGTATCATCCCGACAAATGGCGAACAGCCATTAACACTGAATGTAAGTACTTGTTATTGCAGCATGCTTTTGAAAAGTGGCAAATGAAACGGGTTGAATTCAGGACGGACGAATGCAACAAAAGATCACGTTCCGCAATAACCAGGCTCGGCGCCCTTGAAGAAGGGATTTTGAGGATGGAGAAAAAGCTGCAAGATGGGAGGATCAGGAATACGGTGGTCTATAGTATTCTCGAGCATGAATGGCCTAGTGTGAAAAGGAATTTGGAAGCTTTTTTAGAAAGGTGAAAATGTGAAAAAAGAGTGCCGTTGTTTTGCACTCTTTTCTCTTAGTGCTATTTTTCATGTGAGTCTTTACGAATTTTCGATAAAGAATCCTTTTGCCTTTTCGTTGATCGAATGAATATGAAAACGCCAATCGCAAATAAAAACGGCATTAGTAAAGCAAAAAGAAGATAAATCATATCACCAAAGAACAAGTTCATTACCCCCTAAGCAATGATTTTGTCTGTAAGCTTTTCCATCAGACTTGGAAGATCCCTGCTTAGTCCAAGCTTTGTGACAAGCGAATCATATCCTGGCACTGAATCCCATTTTCATAAATGGCCTCGAAATAGTTTCTATTAAAAAAATCCCTATCGACCCCGGTTATTCTAAAACCGCATTTTTGGTAAAGGGCAAGCTGCCCTATCCCCGAATTCCCCGTTCCGATTTCAATCATTTTATATCCCTGTTCCCTTGCATGGCCTATCGCATGTTCAATTAATTGCCTGCCGATTCCTCTTCCATGGTACTGTTCATCGACCGCGATGTTCATTATCTCTATCAGTTCCGGGCCTTTTTGCAGTAAAACACAAACGCCGATCATCCGGTTATCACCCACGGCAACAAAGCACGTTCCGCTTCCAAAATATTCCTCGACCAATTTCCTTGAAGGATCTGCCAAAAGCAATAAATGCATCGGGGGTGGCTCATCCAAGAATAATTCCCTTATCTCCATCAGCATCCAAACCCTCCTCAGTTTAATTCATCCACAAGCAGTTCAACCAATTCCGATGCAGGAAGTTCCCTGCTCAACTTATAACCCTGTCCTGCCCACAAAGCCATCAATTCAGGATTGTTCTTTTGTCCGGCTGCTTTTCGCATTTGTTTGGTCATGTGATGGACATAAGGATAGGCGACCGGTGCAACACTATCATATTCCGTTAAAAAGTGATTCACCAACCCGCGTGCCCTCCGGCCGCTGAAGGCTCGGGTAACAGCAGTCTTAGTAAATCGGGGATTCCCCAGCGCCGCCTTATGGACCGGACTTGCCCCGCTTTCGGGACAGCGAAGGAAAGCGGTACCCAATTGTGCCGCTGTTGCTCCCGCTTCAAGCACGGCCGCGATATCCTTTCCATGCATCAGTCCGCCCGCGGCAATGATCGGTAAGTCCAGCTCAGCCTTTATCATCCGAATCAATACTAAAAGGCCGTAATCATCTTCTGTGCGGTTATCAAAGCTGGCCCGGTGCCCCCCTGCTTCAAACCCCTGCACACATAGAACGTCCGCGCCTGCTCCCGCCGCCTTCTTCGCTTCCTGAAGGTTGGTTACTGTCACGGCTATAAGGGAACCGACATCTTGGAGCTCCCTTATTACATCTTCCGTTGGACATCCAAACGTAAAACTGACGACCGCGACCCCAGTATCCTTCAATACATGTAGTTTATTTCCCCAATCATCGTCATCACTATCGGCTTTTCCAATCTCAGCCCCGACGCTCTCGGCCTCTTTTTCGATCTTTTCACGATAGCCAGATAATATATTTTCATCCGCCGCCTCGTTGCCTGGCACAAATACATTCACGCCAAAAGAGCGTTCAGTCAACTGACGGGTCTGCCCTATCTCGTCCTTCATCTCTTCCGCATTCTTATAGCCAGCTGCGAGAAAGCCCAATCCTCCTGCATTGGATACTGAAGCCGCAAGCTTCGGAGTGGAAGCTCCTCCTGCCATCGGTGCCTGAATGATTGGGTATCTCATTAACTCTTTCAACATTCGATACAACTCCTCTTGATTTTTCTTCATGGCCTTATCATTTTTACGTTTTCTTGGTATAATGATTATCTGTAAGAGAAAAGTGTCTAAATGATCACCCTTTATATCTTGCAAATATAAAACATAGGTGGTAAATAAAAAATGGAAACAAAACCATATAGAGTATTACTTTATTATTTGTATGTACCTATCGAGAATCACGAAGAATTCGCAGCCGAGCATCTTGCGGCATGTAAAGCCCTTGAATTGAAAGGCCGTATCTTGGTGGCTTCAGAAGGTATCAACGGAACGGTTTCAGGTACGATTGAACAAACCGACAAATATATGGACATGATGAAAAGCGATCCCCGCTTTGCCGATATCGTGTTTAAAATAGATGAAGCTGAAGGCCATGCATTCAAAAAAATGCATGTTCGTCCACGCAATGAACTTGTAACGCTTCGCTTGGAAGACGACATCAACCCGAACCAGACGACAGGCAAATATTTGAGCCCGAAGGAGTTCTTCGAGCAAATGCAAGATGAAAACACCATCGTCCTTGATGCCAGAAATGACTATGAATTTGATTTAGGACATTTCAGGGGTGCAATCAAGCCAGAAATCACGAATTTCCGTGAACTTCCGGAATGGGTTCGGGAAAATAAAGAAATGTTCGAAGGCAAAAAAATCCTAACGTATTGCACTGGCGGTATACGCTGTGAGAAATTCTCCGGCTGGCTTGTCGAAGAAGGCTTTGAAGATGTAAGCCAGCTGCATGGCGGCATCGCAACATACGGGAAGGATCCCGAAGTCCAAGGTGAGCTATGGGATGGCCAAATGTATGTTTTCGATGAAAGGATTGCCGTACCTATCAATCAAAAGGAACATGTAATTGTCGGACGCGATATTTATTCCGGCGAACCTTGTGAACGCTATGTCAATTGCGCAAATCCTGAATGCAACAAGAAAATCCTTTGCAGCGAAGAGAACGAACACAAACATATGCGCAGCTGTACCCATGAATGCCGAGTGCATCCGCGTAATCGCTATGTAGTCGAGCATAACCTTTCTGAAGAAGAAGTGGCTGAGAGATTACAGCTAATCGAAGATTCCATTACGGCAAAATGATTTTAGCAAACCCGAATCAGTGGACATGATCCCTGTTCGGGTTTTTTTATGGATTCAATCAAATCTTATTTTTCTATATTAAACCTATGCTTTGGACTTCATTCCGCTGTAAGAATTAACTTTGATCTTTTAATGCCATCTGCTTTTACTGCAATATTACTTCCATTCTTACTTCTATATCACAATAGAAAAAACCTTCTTAATTCGTAAAAAGAATGGTTTCAGCTTTTAGATTTTAGCTGTCTGCAGTCCTACCTTCAATGAAAAGAGCGATTCCTCTTTAGAGGAATCGCTCTTCATTCATGTTATTTTGCCTCTGCACTTACAACAATCCCGCAAGCTTGTCTATCGCCTGCATCACCAGTTTTCAAAGTATCTGCATCCGGTCCTTTTTCTCCATTGGCTTCATAGCGATCAGGAATATTGGCAAAGTTGTCTGGGTTAGCATGAACGATTACAGCCAGCTCTTCTTTCTTCAGTTGGTCTATTGTCATGTTATCCAATGTTGCCGTATATTTTGCTGTCCCATCTTCTTTTACATATAAAGGGGGCATATCACCTGCGTGTTTAGAATGCGTTTCATCTGTTGGGTTGAAGTGTCCTCCCGCTGTAGTGAAAGGGCCATCCTTGGCATCCGCCTCACATGCTGCGTTCTCGTGAACATGGAATCCATGGTAGCCTGGCTCAAGACCTTCCAAAGCGGTCTCGATCACTACAGAATTCTCTTCAGCGGTAAAGTTCACCGTCCCAAGTGTTTTACCTTCTACATCTTTAACTTCCGCTTTCACCTGCGGATCAACCTCTGTATCTGTTCCTTGTCCCACTGTAGTCATGTCCTCAGCATTATTATCGGCCTCTTTTGAATCATCCGCTGAATTGCATCCATACAGTAAAAAGGCAGCACATATAGGCAGTATAAGCTTTTGTTTATAGTTCATGATAACTTCCCTCCACTCTCTTATATGTATCTTCCTCTTATTACTTTCCACTATTATGGAAGAATAAACAGATAACGGCATAAATAGGAAAATAGATTACACCACCGAGAGTGAACACCTTACTAAATTCACAGACAAGGATATTACACTATAGCTTAATGGGCTCACATTTTTACAAAGTGATGACCCCGAAAGTAATGGCTGCGATCGTCATGATGATGGTTGTCCCAAACGCCCATTTAAACAGGAATTTTTGATGATCCCCAAAATCCACGCCTACAAGGCCAATCAATATGAATGTTGCAGGCACCAATGGTGATAAGGGGAACCCTGCGGTCGAATGACCTAATAATGCCGCCCTTCCGATTTCTACAGGGGCAATGCCGAAGTTCGATGCCGTTTCACTTATGATTGGCAGAATGCCAAAATAATAGGCATCAGGTGAAAAAATGAACCCCATCGGTATGCTCGTCAGCGCTACCACCAGTGGCAAATGTGCCCCGAGCCACTCCGGAATGACAGTTACGATTGAAGCAGCCATCGAATCCATCATCTTTGTTTCCGTGAATACACCCGTAAAAATCCCTGCTGCGAAAATGAGTGTACAAATCATCACGAAACTATTGGCATGACTTAAAATCCTTTCCTGCTGTTCTTTTGGGTTCGGAAAATTAACGAATAGTGCAATCGCAAAAGCAGCGGCAAATAAGATTTGGATCGGCAGCACTTCCATCACCAGCAAAACCATCAGTAAAATCGTCAAGAACCAATTAAACCAAAAAAGCCTGGATGTTCCTTGAGGTGCGGTTTCAACAGCTGCCGCCTGTTCGCCCATACCTGGTTGCATGTTCGTCTCCAGGGAACCGACTCCCAATCTCTCCCTTTCCTTTTTGCCAAGTACATATGCCGAAAAAAGCGTCCATAAAAGACCGCAAATCATGACTGGAATAAGAGGTATGAATAACTCCGATACTTCCACCTGAAGGCTAGCGGCCGCCCTGACCAAAGGACCTCCCCAAGGAATCATATTCATGACGCCAGCGGCCAAACCAACGACACAGGCCAATACGAGCCTGTTCATCCCTAATTTGATATAAAGCGGCAGCATGGCCGAAACAGTGATCATGAATGTAGAAGAACCGTCTCCGTCCAAACCTACCAATATGGTTATAATGGCGGTTGCCATGACAACCTTTAGTGGATCTCCTTTTACAAAACTCAGTATTTTAGCGATCATGGGCTCGAATAAACCAACGTCAATCATTAAACCAAAATACAGAATAGCAAAAACGATCATGACTGCTGTCGGTGTCACCTTTAAAATACCCGCAACCATCATATCTCCCATTTCCGAGGCAAACCCACCAATCAGACCAAAAGCTATCGCCGTGAAGATAAAAGCGACAACCACTGATAACCGCTTCGTGATGACCAAGACCAGAAACGTTAAAATCATACAAAACCCTAAAATCGTCAACATGTTTAAAACTCCTTTAATTGGAAAAATGAAAACCTTTTGTTTATTTAACTTTTCTGAAAAATCAGTATTTTCACATTATACCATTTGCCCATTCATTAAAAAACCTGTTAAACAAATTCGTTTAATAAATTAGTTAATTTCTGTATACTATTATTTAGGAACCCGAAGTTTTTTTCGGAGGAAAGAAGTGTTGTATGTAAAATGAACGCTCATAAAATAGCTAAACGGAACCTTTTCATCATGTGGTTCGCCAATTTCTTCATAGGCGGGAGCATGACGATGGTTCTCCCATTCATATCCTTATACATTGGTACATTCGGAGATTATTCGACTCAATATATCCAGCATTGGTCCGGATGGACTTTTGGAATCACTTTCGTGACAGCCTTTTTATTTTCCCCCATTTGGGGACGGATTGGTGACCGGTATGGCAGAAAGAAAATCTTGATTGCCTGCGCCTTTGGGATGGGCCTGTCCATCTTCCTGATGGGATTCGTCGAAAATGTTTGGCAGCTATTCGTCCTAAGGATGTTCACAGGAATATTCACTGGCTTCATTTCCATGTCCCAGGCCTTCATATCAACGCAGACACCAAAAGAAATTGCCGGACGTGTACTGGGAACCTTACAAACGGGAAATATAACCGGTTCCCCTTTTCGGACCATTGCTTGGCGGCGTGCTTGCAGACACACTCGGCTATTCAACCGCCTTTAAATTCACCTCCATCACCATTTTCATCTCTGGTCTTCTTGTTTTTGCAACCAAGGAGTACCGAATGGAGCGGCAGAAGGGAACGAAGTCGAGCTATACTAGCAGGGAGGTTCTCTCACATATCTTAAGGAATCCCATCTTGGTGAATGTCATGCTCATCTCCACGCTTGTCCAAGTTGCCCACTTCAGCATCCAGCCCATTCTTTCTTTATACGTTGGTGAGCTGCATGGAACTTCCAATCTTGGTTTTTATTCAGGAATCGCCTTTTCTGCAGCAGGCCTGGGGAATTTATTGATGGCGCGTCACTGGGGCAAGATAGGTGATCGGCATGGACATGTGAAGATTCTTGTGCTGCTTCTTTTTCTGACAGCTCTTGTCTATTTTCCCGGTGCCTTCATCAATCATTTTTGGCAGCTTGTCTTTGTACGTTTCATACTAGGCATGGCAATAGGCGGCATCATCCCTGTAAGGATTGCCTACATTCGCCAAGAAGCGCCTGTCGCAATGCAGGGGGAAGTGCTTGGGTACAATACGAGCCTGCGCTTTTTAGGCAATATCATCGGACCCGCAATGGGCGGAATGGTTGCTGGTTTCTACGGATTCTCTGCCGTCTTCATCACGACCAGCACGTTACTCCTCATAGCCGGACTTGTCCTCTATTTCGCGATGCACCGTAATCCGGAGTTGGCCAGATCACATTAATCACATTTTTGGCAAGAAAGCCTGCTTCCATCTGGAAGCGTGCTTTCTCATGTTTAATGCTCATACAGCTGTAGTGCTCGATACTTCTGGAGCTTTTTTATATGGGGAATGATCGAAGAGAAATCAAGGAAAAGAGATTTGAAGGGTCACGTTCATGCCTATCCGAAAAGTTCACCAACTCTTATGACACACCCATAAACTGATAAGTATTTTTCCTGCACTTCATAAACACATCAAATTATATGTTAAGATTATTTTAGGCAAATTTTATGAAAGTAAAAGACGCAAAGCCACGGGCCTAAACCAACAACTTAGTTGTCATGGCAGCCGGGTTGCCAAGATTTTTCTTGAATGGATCACTTTATAATTAATTTTCTTGCCCCTTTTTAATTTGCCTAAAATTAAAGCAAGGAGGGTTATATATGTTCTTTCCAACCATTTACTCAGCTACTACGGATGAGAGACACATAGTTAAAGATAAAAATACTTGTGCATGTGGCACAAGATATAATGCATTCGCAATGTTATCCAGAAGCGACCTTCGAAAGATCAGGTTCAAGCATTATAAAGAAGTAACATGTCCTTTATGTAAATCCAGTATCATTGATGAGGAATAGCCCCTTAACACCATGACGGTTCCTACTCCCAAACTTTGATAGAGCTGGCTTTTCACCCTCACCACTTACATATATGGTAAAAGGGAAAATACCATTCCGATAAAAAACTCTCTTACCTCCCGCCCACATATTGACACAGTTAGAGCACGATCTTTTTTTCATTATATGAATGGTAAATGTATGGTCAACCTATAATGGGCTCGATAAGATATAAATCATGAAGTAATCATTAGATTGTATCGCGTAGAATGTCATGAATCGGTTCCAATCGGTGGCGTAAAGCTAGTAGGAAAGGGAAATCCATGTTTTTGATTTTTAATTATGAATTAGATCTCTACCGTTTTACTCCACTCCCCCTAGCGGGAATTTTACAAAAGCCCATAGGAGCCCCTTACGTCAAAAATGGCCAAGCCATTAACGGAAATCCCATTCGACTGACTTTATTCAAGCATGACATGTATGCATTCGCCCACCTCCATATAATTGACTTCCCTCACATGATAGCTCAATCAACTTTTGCACCAATTCTTCTCTCCTAAAGCATTTTTCCTTCGTACGATAAGAAATGAATAGCCCTCGATTTGTCGTTTATATTATCCATATAGATAGAATAAAGGACTCATGCTATAATTTAGTGCGTTAAAAAAGAAATGAACCCATATATATAAGAAAGAAGGAGTGTTTCTTTGAATACATCTGCATACAAAAAGGAATGGTTCGGCAACGTTAGAGGAGATGTTCTTTCGGGAATTGTCGTTGCCTTGGCATTGATTCCTGAGGCGATTGCCTTTTCGATCATTGCTGGCGTTGACCCAATGGTTGGTCTATATGCCTCATTCTGCATTGCCATCGTCATCTCCTTTGTCGGCGGAAGGCCGGGAATGATATCGGCTGCCACTGGCGCAATGGCACTCGTCATGGTCGACCTTGTTAAAGATCATGGCTTGAACTATTTACTTGCTGCAACCATATTGACTGGTTTGCTGCAAATTTTACTAGGGGTTTTAAAAATCGGGAAATTAATGAAGTTCATTCCGAAGCCGGTCATGACTGGTTTTGTGAATTCTTTAGCTATCTTGATTTTCACGGCACAGCTCACCCATTTCGTGGGCGAAACATGGATCATGTATGTCATGACAGCCGTTTCATTAGCTATCATTTATCTTTTTCCGCTGATCACGAAAGTCATACCTTCACCCCTTGTCGCCATCATATTCATGACGATCGTTGCGGTTACCATGGGGGCTACGGTGCGGACGGTTGGGGATATGGGGCAATTGACCGAAGCGCTTCCGATGTTCATGCTTCCAGGCATCCCTTTGACCTTCGAAACTTTGGCGATCATTTTCCCTTATTCCATTGCCCTTGCGTTTGTTGGACTGCTTGAATCGTTATTGACGGCTCAAATTGTCGATGAGATGACTGACACGGACAGTAATAAAAATAAGGAAGCAAAAGGCCAGGGGATTTCGAATATCATCGCCGGATGTTTTGGCGGCATGGCAGGATGTGCGATGATCGGCCAATCCGGTATCAACATTAAATCTGGTGGAAGGGGCCGGCTCTCGACATTTGTAGCGGGCGCATTCCTTATGGTATTAATCGTGGTATTGAATGATGTCCTTATCAAAATACCGATGGCTGCACTTGTCGCAGTCATGATCATGGTTTCAATCGGGACATTTGACTGGTCTTCCCTAAAGAGGCTCACTAGAGCTCCTAAGTCGGATGCAGCCGTGATGATCGTGACGGTCCTCATTGTCCTTTATACACATGACTTATCAAAAGGGGTATTTGCCGGAGTGCTATTGAGCATGATTTTCTTCTCGGCTAAAATTTCTAAAGTGGCAGTAGAGAAAACGGCAGACATCCAGGCTAAGAAAATCACTTATCGTATCAGCGGACAAATATTTTTCGCTTCTGTCCAGGACTTTATTTCAAAGTTCGACTTCAAGGAAAAAGCCGATGCAATCGTCATCGACTTCTCCCATTCCAAAATCTGGGATGATTCCGCAGTCGGTGCTGTCGATACGGTTATTCTTAAATATCAGCTCTTGGGAATACCTGTCCAAGTCCAAGGACTCGATGAAGAAAGTTCGACATTGCTTGAAAAACTCGCCACCTCAGAAAGTAAAATATCTTAAAGAAGTAAAATTCTGCTGAATAGAAACTTTTCAAACCGACAAAATAGATAACATGAATCATTTCCTTTTGAAAGGAGCGAAAAGCATGACACCAGAACAGGATTATACGGCAGCAAATCTGTCACCGGATTTATTGAATGAACTGAAAATCTTTGAAAGCAAACTTGGCGAGGAAGCCAATAAAGAATTGATTGTCATCGCCTATGAAAAAGAAAAGGAATCTTTAAATTAAGAAAAAAGACTCAAACACCCTTAATGGGATGGTTGAGTCTTTTTTTGAATGTACAGAAAAAGGGTGCCCATGTTTTTAATGAGCAACCCTTTTCCTGTATTATTTGCTGAATACGTCGGTTAAGACCGGCACGATTTGTTTTTTACGCGATACAACGCCTTCCAACACGGCGATGTTATTGTTTAATGAAACGTCATATGCCTTTTCAACTGCATATGACGCTTTACCAAGGGCCAAGGCAACGGAATCATTAGTCAGGATATCCGTTACGACGAATAGGAACAAGTCCAATTCCTTCACTGCGATGACCGCTTCAATCGCTGCTTCCAATTCAGCTTGCTTAGCAAGGACTTCGTTCGGATCAACAGCATTGACCTGTGCTATTTCCACTTTAGCCATTCCCATGGAGAATTCCTTTGCATCAAGAGTGATGAGCTGGGCAATCGTTTTGTCGCTTAAGTCAGCACCCGCTTTCAACATTTCCAAGCCATATTTTTCAGCGTCGACTCCTGCAATGGCAGCCAGTTCCATTGCTGCCGCAACGTCTTGCCCCGTGCAAGTCGGGGATTTGAACAATAAAGAATCGGAAATGATGGCAGATAGCATAAGACCTGCGATTGCTTTAGGGACTTCAATGCCGTTTTCTTTATAAATTTTATTTAAGATGGTTGCCGTACAGCCAACTGGTTCCGCACGGTAATATAATGGATCGCTTGTTTCAAAGTTAGCGATACGGTGATGGTCGATAACTTCCAACACACGGACTTGGTCAATATCTTCAGCACTTTGCTGGCGTTCGTTATGATCGACCAGGATTACGCCATCAGCTTCCCCTGCAACTTTTTCCACAAGACGGGGAGCATCGAATTTGAATTGGTCCAATGCATATTGAGTTTCACCATTCACTACACCCAGACGAACTGGTTCAGCGTTGATACCTAACTGCTTTTTCAGATCTGCATAAGCGATTGCTGAACAGATTGTGTCTGTATCCGGGTTTTTATGTCCAAAAACTAATACTTTTTCCAAGATTTTATCCCCTTTTTCATAAAAATTTTTCCGCGAATCCCCTCATTGCAATAAGGGAGAGCCACCTTTACTAGACACTTTATTTTAACACAAAATCCCGTAAAATCAGCGCTTGATTTATCCATTCCCCCATAAAATCTTTCATTCCCCTACCCTCTTCCATCACTTTGTCAATAGATAAGGGTTGGTTTTTTTCAAATATATTAGTTGAATTATCATCGTATATGGCTTACGATAATATAAGCAGAAATACTAGATATTGATTACATAAACAATTCCAATAACTATATATAGAATTTTTATAATCCAAGGTGCCAGTGATGGCTGAAAAGGGAATCCGGTGTAAACCCGGAACTGTCCCCGCAACTGTAAATGTGACGAAATGAGAAAACCACTGTATAGCTCTCTATACGGGAAGGACTCAAAGTAGGATGATCATGAGTCAGGAGACCTGCCTTGAATTTTTCACGTTTCTTATTCTTCGGGGATTGAGATGATGAAACGATAGTATAACGGCTATTTTTTCATGGCTCTTTTATTCTATCGTTTGATCCGCTCAATTCTTTGGGCGGTTTTTTTATTTTAGCGGAAGTTAACAAGGAGGATTATTAATGACTCAAACATATAACTCTACCATAAGTGAAAATGACACAGAAGCGAAATCCATCCAGCTTGAGACGTTATCGAAGGAATTCGAAGGCCGTCTCGATATGGAAAAGTTCAAAAGGCGTTTTACAAAATGGCTTGATCGCAAAAGTGACTCAACCGAAGAACAGGCATCAAAAAAACTGATTCAGCTCGCTCTTGAAGGCGTGGATATCGATGCACCGGATTGGACTTTCGTTGCTGCAGCAGAACTGTTGAATACAATGTATAGGGATGCACAAGCCAATCGAGGATATGAAGGCAAGAGTTATGGCCCATTCTATGAGCTGATCACAGAACTCTCCCAGCTATCGGAAGGTCAGCGTTATCCCATTTATAAACCAGAACTGCTATCTTCATATACAAAAGCGGAAATTGAGGAATTGGGATCGGTGATCGACCCGGAAAAAGATAAATTATTCTCTTACATAGGCATCTACTTATTGAATGACCGCTATCTGGCCCGCCCAAAAAAGGACAAGGTCTTCGAACTGCCGCAAGAACGTTTCATGATCATCGCGATGGAAATCATGCGAATGGAAAAAAAGGAGCACCGCCTGCAACTGATAAAAGAAGCATACTGGGCCATGTCCAACCTTTATATGACCGTTGCGACTCCTACACTCTCCAATGCAGGTAAAACACATGGACAGTTAAGCTCCTGCTTTATCGACGCAATTGAAGATTCCATTGACGGAATCTACCTATCAAACTACGATGCCGCAAAAGTATCTAAATTCGGCGGCGGTGTCGGTCTTTACGTCGGTAAGGTTCGCTCGCTTGGTTCCGATATCCGCGGTTTCTCTGGAAACAGTTCAGGCACGACGCCCTGGATTCGACTATTCAACCAGACAGCTGTTAGTGTCGATCAATTGGGTCAACGTAAAGGTGCCATCGCGATTTACTTGGATGCCTGGCATAAAGATATCATGAGCTTCCTCGATTTGAAGACTCAAAACGGGGATGACAGATTAAAAGCACATGATATTTTTACAGGTGTATGCATACCGGATTTATTCATGGAGGCTGTACGCGACAGAAAAGAATGGTATCTTTTCGATCCGCATACCGTTAAGCAAACCCTTGGATTTTCACTTGAAGATCTTTATGACGAAAAGAAAGGCGAAGGAAGCTTCAGGAATCATTATGCACTTGCTGTCGAGGCCGCAGAAAATGGCACGCTTCCAAACTATAGCTTTGAGAAAATCAATGCGATGGACATCATGAAAAGCATCATGATTTCTCAATTAGAAGAAGGCGTACCGTATATGTTCTACCGCGATGAAGTGAATCGGAAGAATCCGAATAAACATAAAGGTATGATTTATTGTTCTAACCTTTGCACGGAGATTGCCCAAAACCTAAGCCCTTCGACGATCACGGATGAATATGAAACAGAAGATGGAGATGTTGTTGTGGTTCGTAAAAGCGGCGATTTCGTTGTCTGCAACCTTTCATCCATTAACTTGCCCCGAGCGGTGGGCAGCGATGTTCTGGAAAGATTGATTCCCATTCAGATCCGTATGCTGGACAATGTCATTGATGTGAATAATCTTCCTGTCAAACAAGCATCCATCTCGAACAAACGGTACCGTGCGATTGGTTTAGGAACGTTTGGATGGCATCATTTACTTGCCACACAGAATATTTATTGGGAATCCGATGAGGCTGTTCGCTATGCAGATGCTTTATACGAAAAGATCGCTTACTTAACTATCAAGGCATCCAACGAATTGGCCAAGGAAAAAGGATCTTACCCATATTTTGAAGGTTCTGATTGGCATACAGGGGACTATTTCGAACTGCGTGACTATACAGATCAAAAATGGCTGGATTTAAAAGCAGACGTGCAGGAGCACGGAACCCGTAATGGCTATTTAATGGCGATTGCCCCCAATTCATCGACAGCCAAAATCGGTAATTCCACGGATGGAATCGATCCTTTGTATGAAATTGAATTTTACGAAGAAAAGAAAAACTTCAAATTCAAGGTGACCGCACCAGGCTTGACGCCAAATACGTATGAATATTATAAAAAGACGCGCTTCAATTTGGATCAACTGGAAAGCATCAGGCAAAATGCAGCCCGCCAACGCCATATTGACCAAGCAATCAGCTTTAATCTGTATGTACACAATACAATCAAAGCGAAGGTCCTTTTGGATATCCATTTAACGGCATGGGAAAGCGGGTTGAAATCAACGTATTATGTTCGTTCGACGTCTTCCGAATATGACAATGCCTGCGAAAGCTGTTCAAGTTAACGTCAATCATGACCCAGTAATCTATTCTTAAAGGAGTTTTCACGAATGACCAATCATATAAAAAAAATTCGGATGCTCGAACCGACGCATCCAACAAAGGCAACCGGTGTTTTCAAAGGAGAAGCTTCAGGCTTCCTCCTTTGGAACGATATACAGTATGAAAAATTCTATGATACCTATACACAGCTCATCAATAACTTTTGGAAGCCTTCGAGCGTGAACATGATTCAGGATAAAAAGCAGTGGGGCGAATTGGATGAAGATATCCAGGACGCTTTTCTCGATATCCTTACGATGATTGCTGGAATGGACAGTCTTCAAACACCCACTTTAGTAGAGATCCTTCGGTACATCAAAGATCCGGCGGCAAAAGCTATCCTGGCCAACATGGCCCAGCAGGAATCGATCCATAATGAGTCTTATTCCTATATCCTTGCTTCCTTGATTCCGGTAGGCAAGCAAAAACAGCTTTTCGACCGCATTAAAGAACATCCTGAAGTGATTAAGCGTAACCAACCGATCGTTGATGCTTATCAAACGTTCGTGGACGATCCCAGCCCTCAGCATTTATTCGAGGCACTGATCCATTCAACGAACCTTGAAGGGATTTATTTCTATCTGGCTTTCGCTTTTTATTATAATTTAGGACGCCAAAATCTAATGACCGGTTCCGCTACGATGATATCCTATATTCATCGCGATGAAATGGTCCATTTCGATTTCATTGGCATGCTCGTTCAAATCTTGATGTATGAATATCCTGAGTTAAATAATGAAGAAAACACGAAGTTCATCTATACAACGATTGAAAAAGCAGTCGAACTCGAAAAGGAATGGTCTGAATATATGCTCGAAGATATCCAAACGAAAGCCGATCTCGATTTGGAAGAATTCAATGAGTACATCGAATATATCGCCAACAAACGGTTACGTATGCTAGGCCTTGAAAATTTGTATAAAGAGTATGGCGAGAACCCGATGCCATGGATCAAAACGTTCGATGATGAATCCATCGGCCTTACCAAAACCGATTTCTTCGAACAGAAGTCAAGGACTTACAGTCAAGTAAATGCCAGCAATGGGTTCGATGAGCTGTAAGATTGCCATTGTCTATCATTCTGCCGGCGGCAATACAAAAGCGCTTGCTGAAGCCCTCGCTGCCCTTTTACCTGAGGCTTTCCTATATCGAATGAATGAATTCGATTTACGTACATTGCCGGATTACGATGCATTGATCGTCGGCACCTATACATGGGGCAATGGGGAGCTTCCCGCTAAATCAGCTGCCTTTTATAAAGAACTGGAACAGTTGCCTATTGCTCGCCTGAAAACGGGAGTCTTCGGCACTGGCGAAACCAACTATAATCATTTTTGTGGGGCGGTCGATCATTTCCGGGACATGTTATTTGCCAAGAGCCAGTTATTGGTGACATTGAAGATAGAACAGATGTATCAAGAATCAGACCTGCACAGACTTCAAAAGTTCGCCTCGCTATTCCAGAACTGACTGAAAGGGGATATGCGTTTTCGCATATCCCCTTTCAGTGTTTTTTTTAAAACTCGGCTCCCTCAATCATAGCAACGGTAAGCATGAAGTATAATGGAAGAAAAAAGGAGATGATATCCAATGATTGAGATTGCAACCCAGTTCCTGCCTATTCTTTTTATGCTAGTGCTTGTCGCTTTCGTTATATTCATCGTCTTTTTCCTGTCAGGGCATTTTAATCGTACTAAACGGATCGAAGAAAAATTGGACAAAGCATTAAGGGAAATCGCCGAAAAAAAAGAAAAATAAAAAGACTCCAATATCGGAGTCTTTTTTTTATATGCGTTCAATTATTTTTGAACGTTAGCAGCTTGTGGTCCACGAGCGCCTTGCTCGATTTCGAAAGAAACTTCTTGGCCTTCTTCAAGCGTTTTGAAGCCTTCACCTTGGATAGCTGAGAAATGTACGAATACATCGTCTTGGCCTTCAACTTCGATGAAACCGAAACCTTTTTCTGCGTTAAACCATTTTACTTTACCTTGTACCATGATAGTTCCTCCTGTGTTTGGAAAAATCCATTTTATTACTATTTTTGGTTCTGGATAATGTTTCAAGAGGAATCCTATTACAGTAAATCCTTCTATCAAACTTTTCCGAACAAAAATAATTACTCATATTATATCATGGAAAATCCTAAAAAAACAAGATTATCGCCGTAAATCAACCGACAAATTATCCTAAAATTCTACATTTTCCTCTTCTTGCTTTGTCGGAAGCCTTCGTCCAATAAGTAGCGTTCCGCCTCAACCGGACTTTCGAAACATTCCTCAAGATTCGACCCTGAATAAACATTCCAAAGCAGGTCTTCCTTTTGAAGTGTAAGCTCTTGCTTTTCAGGGCCAATCCATGCCCCTTCCAACCTAGCGAACTCGTTTTCCTCTTCTTCGATTTCAGCCGGAGGTTCAGATAGGTAATCCACGCTTCTTTGGATCAATTCTTTTAATTCCGCTTCATTATAGTCACGTATATTGATAAACCCTTTACGGTCAGTGTCTTTTTTTCTCATATGCCCTGCGTAAACGAACCCATTTCCATTGGGATGCAAGTGCTGAACGACGATCTTTTTCTCCTGGACGCTATCTGGATAATGGAAGTTCACACGTCCCAATGAAACGTCTTTTCGCTGTAATTCCGGAAAAGTTTCAATGATGCTCAATTTTTCTTCAAATGTTAACAAATTTCTTCCTCATTTCATTAGTTCATATTGTTTGTCGATTATAACACAGACTGATTAGAAACAATAATCCCCCTCTTCCATTATAATGTAATGAAAAGGAGTGATAGGATTTGATCATGAGAATTCGGGACCTGGAATCAGACTATGGCCAGCAGCTATTTAAACTGCAGAAAGAATCCTATAAAGTGGAAGCGGAAATGATCGGTTTTGCCGATATACCTCCTCTATTGGAAACATATGAACAATTCATACATTGCCATGAAACGTTTTTATGCTATTTAAAGGGTGATGCCTTAGCTGGTGCCATATCTTATACAAAAGAGAATGGCCAAATGCTGATTTGCAGAATGGTCGTCCACCCTGATTATTTTCGGCAGGGTATTGCGGACGCATTGTTGCATGCTCTCCAATTACACGTCGACTGGGAAAAGATATCCGTTTCGACCGGTAAAATGAACCTTCCCGCACGAAACCTTTACGAAAAAAACGGATTCACCCATAAAGAGGACGTAGAAGCCGCACCTCGCTTATCCATAAGCATATACGAAAAACAGCATTCATTTTATGTATGTCACGATAAAAAGCATAATGAATGAAATGACAATGATTACGGCAACCCATAGCCAGGCCAATGTCATATTCCCGGAGTCCATGGCGATATAAATCGCGGTCGGTATGGTTTGTGTCTGTCCGGGAATGTTTCCGGCAAACATGAGTGTGGCCCCGAATTCCCCCAACGCACGCGCAGAACTTAAGATGGCACCTGTGATGATCGATTTGACCGCCAATGGGAGTGTTACAAACAGGAATAACCTCCACTCGCCGGCCCCGTCAACCCTTGCTGCATTTTCAATTTCTTCATCTATACCTTCAAAGCCCGTTTTAGCGGATTGGTACATTAGCGGAAAAGCTACCACTGTAGATGCAATGACCGCAGCCCACCACGTGAACATCAGGGGCTGGTCAAAAACCCTTTCAATGAATTGTCCAGGCATTCCATTCTTGCCAAAAATCACGATCAACAAAAAACCAACGACGGACGGCGGCAAAACAAGCGGCAATAAAAACGCTGTTTCCAACAGGACTCTTCCCCTGAATTGCTTTTTAGCCATCATTCGTGCCAGGAAAATTCCTAAAATGAAAACAAGGATACCCGCCAGTCCCGCTACTTGTATCGATAGCCTGACTGGTGACCAAAAATCCCCTGTCATGATACTTCTCTCACACCACTATTAAATATCGGCATATGCAGGTCCTTATTCGGTTTCATTACCCAAACCATTTCTTTTTCATTAAAGGCAGATTTCATTTCATTTTCTCCCTTTCCTTTTAAAATAACATTTAAGTTTATTTTTCTTGACATCTTGCTGACACAAAGAAACGTTAAAGTAAGAGTATCACAAATATAAAAATAATTTCATTCCAATAAACTTGAAAACTTTGAAGGAGTCGATTTTAATGGTAACAATTTATACTACTCCAAGCAGTTTAGCGTGTCGTAAAGCAAAAGCTTGGCTTAAGAAGAACGAAATTTCCTTTAATGAACGTAACCTATATTCCCAACCTCTTTCTATAGAAGAAATAAAAGAGATTTTACGTAAAACGGAAGGCGGGACAGATGAAATCATCTCAACCCGTTCCAAAAAATTCAAAAGCCTGAATATCGATATAAATAATACACCGCTTAATGATCTTTGCAAGCTTATTCAAGATAACCCGGATTTACTTCGCCGGCCGATCATTTTCGACCATAAGAACTTGCATGCAGGATATAATGAAGAGGAAATGGGACGCTTCCTTCCAAGGAAGGTCCGTCATGTACAATTATGGCGGGCAATCAGCCAATTAGCTTAATTAGTTAGCATTCTGCATAATAAGAGGGTTGTCCATTACAAGGACAACCCTTTTTTATATTTGATCCGCTTTTTCTATGACAATCGTGAAGATGGTGCCTTGTTCATTGCTATCCTTAAGCATAAGATCTCCCTTTTGCGCTTTTGCGAGCATCTTACTGAATGGCAGTCCCAAACCTAAACCGCGTACCTTCAACTTTTTGTTTTCGCCTCGATAAAATGGTTCGAACACATATTGCTGTTCATGCTTGGGTATCCCCCGCCCGCTGTCCAGAACATCAATGCAGATTCGTTCTTCATCCTTTTCATAAAGATGAATTACTATTTTCCCTTTGCCGTCAAGTGCATGTCTGGCATTATTCAAAAGGTTAATGACGATTTGCTGCATCCGCAAAGAATCAATTTGTCCAAAGACCGGTTCATCAGGAACTTTTATCTCAAAAGCGAACGCTTGATCATCATCTTGGGTCACCTGCCAGCGATAGGCGATTTCCTTGATGAATATATTGATATTCTCTTTTTGCACCCGGATTTTAAAAGCGCCTGCCGATATGGCATTATAATTGAGTAAATCCTCTATCATACCTTGTAAACGCTGAGTTTCCTTTAAGGAAATATCGAGGAATTCCTTACTTTGCTCTCCCTTGACGACATCATCTTTCACCGCTTGTATCAGTCCGCTAATGGAAGTGACTGGCGTTTTCAAATCATGGGTTACGCCCGCGAGCAATTCCGCACGCAACTTCTCCATGACCTTCAATCGATTGGTCATTTCCTTAAATGATTCTATCAGTTCATAGATTTCTTCTTCCTTGATTTCCTCTTCCTCTTTGAAATGGATATCATAGTTGCCTTCACGAACCTGGACCGCGGCGTTAGCTACGTCTTGGATGGGGCGCGAAATCTGCCTGGAAAGAAAATAAATGACGCCCGTTCCGAGAATCAGAAGTCCTCCAATCATGATCGCCAACAAGCCATGATCTTGGTTGATTTCCTTCAATGCCCCTTCTTCCTGGGCAATGACCACCCAGCCTCTCGTCTCATCATTGAACGTAATGGGGGATTTGACGACATATACTTTGTTGTCGGAAATCTTGACCTTCTGCACCAACTCCGTATTTTTCATGATGACGTCCGGGAGTTTATTTTCATCCGGATCGATATACAACTGTGGCATCGTATATATGATGGTGGCATCGGGATCGACGATATAGATGATTGGCTGTTGATTCAGATGGAGGATTTTCTCCCGTTCCTCAACAATTTCCGAAAGGACCGGGCCAACGACAATCTGGCCATTTTCCTTAATCGCCCGATCGGATGTTTCATCCGCTAAGTACTTTAGAAGGCTGAGCCTATATTCCAAAGCCGTTTTTTCCATCCACCATAAGGAAAAAACAGATAATAATATCAAACCGGAAATCAAGGTCAATACGTATCTCTTTGTCCAATAGCGTTGTAAAGTGGTTCTTTTTTTAGTTTTCATAGACACTCAATTGATACCCCAATCCACGCAAGGTTTTTATTTCTCCCTCAGTTACCGGCCATCCATCTATCGCCTTCCTGATTCGTTTGATCGCCAGGTCCACTGCACGGTCACTGCCGTCATAATCCATGCCCCACACCTGGTCGAGCAGCTGCTCCCTCGTGAAAATTTGATTAGGGTGCTTAGCGAAAAAAACGAGCAGAGACAAATCACGCGGCGTCAAGTTTATCTCTTCCCCATTCAAATGCACCATATATGACAAATCATCGATGGTTAAACTCCCAAATTCGTGCACATGACCATCTTCCGTAGCAACCGATGATGATGACCTTCTTAAAACGGCATGCACCCGGGCCACGACTTCTTCAGCAACGAAGGGTTTGGAGATGTAATCATCCGCACCTGACTTAAATCCCGATAATCTGTAATCGACATCTGTCAGTGCAGTCAACATGATAACCGGACAGGTATCGTCCTCACGAATTTCCTTCAATATATCCCAGCCTTCCTTACCCGGCAGCATGACATCTAGCAGGACAAGGTCTGGCTTCGTTTCTTCAAACATTGGAATGGCCTTTAGCCCATCGTAAACTTGGACTACATCAAATCCTTCCCGCTCCAAATATGCTTTCAATACCATCGATATGGCAATTTCATCTTCTACTACAAGAATTTTCTTCATATATGGATTCCTCCTTCCTGAATTATAGTGAAATTATTTTGTATATGCTAACTATTAAAAAACACCAAGCCTTTTCCCTCAATTTTACCCTTTTTATGTGTCAGGATTATGTTCGCAGTAAAATTAACCGGTGTTTTCACTTCGTAACTTTATGTAAGTGATCTCGATTCATTTTAACAGGAATGCCGCAACATGATCGTAAAAATCATACAGAAAAACTATGAGCTCCTCATTACACTCTAAAGAGGCTGGCTCTAAACTGAGCCAGCCCTTTTCAATTACATGTCTCGTGTGGATTGGGACAGCCCGCTTCCTGCCTTTCCACTTGGATCGTGCTATGTTCAATTCCAAACTGATCATGAAGTAGTTTTTGCGCTTCTGCTAAAACTGAATCGTGATTACCGTTCTCATCTATGACAACATGGCAGCTCATTGTAAAAAAACCAGAGGTGATCGTCCAGATATGGAGATCATGGACATCGGATACACCATCCAATTCCACCAAGGATGCTTTCACTTCATGCATATCGACTTGGCCTGGTGTGCCCTCCATCAAGATATGGAATGAATCCCTCACTACCCTAAAACCGCTGATAATAATTAAAATCGCGACGATGACGCTCGCAATCGGATCTGCAATTCCCCAATCGAAAAAATAAATCAAGAGTGCGGCCGCAATGGCACCCACAGATCCAAGCATATCACCAATGACATGTAAAAAAGCACTTCGCACATTCAGATTGTCTTCTTTATCTCCGTTCATTAAAATCCAGGCGGCAATGACATTAACAAGTAAGCCGATGATTGAAATCATTAGCATTCCCATGCTTTGAACCTCAGGAGGATCCAGGAACCTCTTAATTGCCTCTACGAAAATGAATACGGATATGACGATCAATGTCAATCCATTCAAACAAGCAGCAATGATCTCAAACCGTTTATACCCAAACGATTTGGACGATGTCGCTTTCCTTTCCCCCAACCTTATCGCTGTATAACTAAGCCCTAATGCTGCCGCATCGCTAAGCATGTGACCTGCATCCGACAGTAAAGCCAGACTATTTGTCAAGAATCCCCCAATGACCTCGACTATCATAAATGTGGAGATTAATAAGAAAGATGCCAACAATGCTTTTTTATTGTTAGAATGGTGGTGTCCGTGCCCATGATCATGGGAGTGACCATGATGATGTCCCATGCCATCCCTCCTCTCGATTTGAAACTTATATATAGTATGGGATAAATCCAGAATGGTTTCAAATGATTCACTTCCGGTATTCACTGGCTGTAAAAAGAGCGATCAAACGGGCAGGAAGTGAGTTTTTATGAAAAATAAAAATCGGCCTTCAACCAATTCAAAGTAAAAATAAACGCTACAGACATTCCCTGCAGCGTTTTCCCCGTTTATTTATCCTCTTGCATCGTATCATCGACAATGGCAAACAGATCCTTATTAAACAATTCATCATTACAGACAAGACTATGCCGTTCCATCTCTTCCTGCTCTTGAATTACCTGTTCATTTTCCTTCATGACCTACCTCCAGCTTAATGATGTTTGCCTATTATCGTATCCGCAGGCATGTACCTTTATGCTCAACATTTCCCCAACCTTCATCTTATATAAACGTCTTAGGCCTGCTGCCCGCCATGGAAGGCACGTATAATGAATTCATGCTCTGGAACTTGTAAGCTTTGGTACGATGACAGGAACGATGTATTATCATAGGCCACTTTTTCAAGCTTTACCTGAATACCCGCATTTTCAATTGAAACAATGGCATAAGGAGCAACTGATTCACCATTACAGCCAAGAGAACCAGGGTTCAGGAATATCGTTCGGTCATTTTTATAAAGGTGGATAGGATGATGGTGTCCGAATGCTATTAAATCGTGATGCTGATCTTTGAAAAGCATTTCCAAGTTATTTAAACTCGGTTCAACGATTTTACTATATGGATTTTGGCTTATGTGCTCATCCAATTTCTTCGATTCCATGTGATAATGGGTGAAGTAAACGGAGTGATCATTAATGATATGATGTATGGTTCGAGGCAATTTTTCCAATTCATTTATGAATTTCCGCTGCATCCTTTCAGCTATCCATTCATGATGCTCCTTAACATGAATATGTCCGTCCGGATGCGGCTCCCCGTTAATGATGGCCAGGACAGCTTCATCATGATTTCCAGTTATCATCGACAAATCATTTCTTGAAAATAAAAGTTCAAGGACTTCATTTGTATCCGGGCCAATCCCAACCATATCTCCCAAACAATAGAGACGATCTATTTCTTCCCTTTTGTCAATATCCCTAAGGACGGCTTTTAACGCTGAAGCATTACCATGCACATCCGTTATAATGGCAACTTTCATGACTTAGTTCAGCTCCCTTCCTCCACAATCCACATGGTATATTATAACATTTAAAACGAAATCAAAAAAATATTCGGGCTTAATCCCTTGATTTGCCCACGCCCATTTTTTATGAATAAGCAAACACTTCGGCCTAGAATACATAGTATGAAGTATTCCCGGTAAAGATGTTTTGCTAGGTATGTAATTCATAATATATATGAGGAGGAAATCAAATGGGTGGAAATGGTAACGAATGTTGTGGCGGCGGTTTCGATAACGGATTCGCATTGCTGATCGTATTATTCATCTTGCTGATCATCATTGGATGCAGTTGGGGATTCGGCGGCGGATTCGGCGGATGCTGCTAATAATGACATAAATCAAAAAGGCGCCTGATCATGGCGCCTTTTTTTGTTATGGATTGACTTTTTAGTTTTTGTTTTTACTATTCCAAATAGGCTTTTCCCTCTTCAAACTTTTATTACATAATACGAGAAAGATCCATAAATTTCAGATGTTAACCTAGGGAAAACCTTCTTCTAGACATGGACGGATGGCAAATTAGGTACCTTCCGCACTCAAATCATAAAAGGGGCAGAGAGCCTGCTAAATCCATCCTCCATATGTTTTTTCGCATCTTTCATCATGTCATCAAGTAATTCCTTTACCGTGGGTATATCGTCAATCAATCCGGCAACCTGGCCGCTGTTCATAAAACCATTGGTAACATCCCCGTTCATCGCTCCATTAATATGATGGACTTCAGAGGTCATTTCACGATAATTCACGGGAGACAGTCCCTGTTTCTCCATATCCAGCACTTTCTCGGTATAAGGGTCCTTCAATACCCTCCTGACCTGTCCAAATGATCTGCCCAAAATTACCGTATCATTGCCCATCGCTTCGATTAGTTTCTGCTTATATGATGGGTGGAACGGTGCTTCTTGTGTAGCAATCAGCCTGGTTCCCAATTGGACGCCTGAAGCCCCCAGCATCAATGCAGCTGCCAACCCCTGCCCATTGCCTATTCCGCCAGCGGCCAAAACGGGAAGCGTCACATGCTTGCTGATTTGCGGAATGAGTGTAAACGTCGTCATTTCCAGGTTCGAGTTGATGCCGGCAGCTTCAAACCCTTCTGCGACCAGCACATCTGCCCCTGCATCTTGCGCTTTTTGTGCGTGCTTGACCGACGCAACGATGGCAATCACTTTTATATTCTTTTTTTGCAATAGTGGAATGAAAGGGGCAGGATTCCCTGCAGATAAGGAAACTACAGGTATATCATGCTTCAGGACAAGATTCACTAACTCATCTGTATATGGACTAACGTTTATTGGAATGTTCAACGCAAAATTGTTATTGGTTTTATCTTTGGTTTCGAGAATGATGGCTTCTACCTGTTCAGGAGTCATGGTACCGCACCCTATTGTTCCCAGGCCCCCTGCATTGGATACTGCAGCCGCTAGACTTGCATTGCTTATATTCCCCATGCCGCCTTGAATAATTGGATATTTTATCGCAAAAAGTTCACAAATATATTTCACTTTCATCCCTCCCAGTCATTTTAATGTTATACTATATTCATTAGAAAAACAATTCTGACTTTTTAAAAAAAGGAGCGAGACTATGATTATTCCGTACAATAATAAAAAACCATCCATTGATGAAACCGTTTTCGTGGCACCGGGTGCTCATTTAATCGGTGATATTTCGATTGGGAAAGAATCGACCATTTGGTTCAATGCGGTACTGCGCGGTGATGAAGATTCAATTACAATAGGAGAAAAATGCAGTATTCAAGATAACTCCACCATTCATTTATTTGAAGGATGCCCGGTTGTCATTGAAGATGAAGTGACGGTCGGTCACAATGTCATCCTGCATGGTTGTAAAATAGGCAAACGCTCCATTATTGGTATGGGTTCCACGATATTGGATAATGTAGAGATCGGCGAAGAATGCATCGTCGGAGCGAACACATTGATTTCCTCTGGCAAAATCATACCTCCACGTTCATTGGTCATTGGTTCCCCGGGGAAAGTGGTTCGCCGATTGAATGATAAAGATCTTGAATTGATCCAACTTTCCATCGATACATATGTTCAAAAAGGGAAAGACTTCAAGGTGATACTTGATTAATTATTGCAAGGAATTTGAAAAGAGCTTCGGTAAGTCGTTCTTAACGGCTGGCCGAAGCTCTTTTTCACTTAATGATAAGTGGATGGTCCTTGGCATCATAGGTTTCATCTTTCCGGCATAAATCATTGTTTTCCTGAAATACGCTTTCAAAGAAACGGCTTGCTGGTTCAGCCAAGACTTGATAATATTGGCTAAATAAAAGAGCAGCATGATTCCCATTCCACTTAGAAGGCAGAAGTTCCTTTGGCAGGCCCGGATCGATGAATAAAAATTTACGGTATTCATGCACCAAGTTCGTTCGTTCCACAAAACAATCTGCATCGGACATTTCGCCCCTGCTAATGATGCTTTGATGAACGATGAATTGTTTACTGTATTTCTCGATGAATTCTTCATATTTATTTTCAATCTCTTCTAATTGCCAGCTCTTCTCTACAAGCGATTGGTTTTCTTTTGGACCTTTGTACTCCGAGATGAAAAAATCAACATATTCATCTATGTCATATTTCTCGATCAAGCGATTGATTTGCTTCTCCAAATCATTGGGGGAAATCCAGCAACCACTTGAAAAACTGCCAAACCCGCTCCATAATAATTCTTTGCGGAGATCATCCCGTAATTGCCGCTTATCTTCTGGGATCGTGTACATTAAGATGCGCCATTTACCGTCCCATTCATTCGGTTTCATCTTATATATGCGATTGGCCGCTTCATCCATTCTCTGCACACCGCGATCAGTCAAAAAATAATAGCTTTTGTTTCCCTGCTTCTCTGACTGAATCCACCCTTGCTTGACCATTCGTGAAACGGCTACACGAACGCCCTGCTCATTATGGCCGAATTCCTTTAACAAACGAATTAAACTGCCTATCCAGATTTTACTTCCATAGTTACGGATATAATCGCCGTATATCGTAAAAATCATGGATTGTGTATTAGTACCTATCTTTCTCACCTCGTCCTAACATTGTTACTATTTTCACACGGAAGACATAATAATTATTATATCTTTTTAAAATGAAAGCGCAATATTATTCACCAGTAAATCGCGCTTTTCTCCGTTCACTAAATGCCAGGAGCGCTTCCGATCTATCTTGAGTCGGAATGGTCAATTCATAGGCTTTTCCTTCTATAGCCATTCCCGTTTGCAAGTCCGTATTCATTCCTTGGTCAATCGCATATTTGGCTTGTTTGACTGCAATCGGTCCATTCTTCATGATATTGGCTGCCAATTCCTCACAGGCTGACATAAGACGATCCCTTGGCACGACCTGCAAAAGGATCCCTAATTGACATGCTTCTTCCGCAGTCAATTTTTTAGCGGTGAAGATCAATTCCTTCGCCTTCATTTCCCCAATCAATCTCGGCAGCCGCTGTGTCCCGCCTGCTCCCGGAATAATGGCCCAGCTAGTTTCAGTGAGCCCCAAAGAAACACCTTCCGCAGCAATTGCAAAGTCACATGAAAGCAGCCATTCAAATCCTCCCCCCAATGCATATCCATTGACGGCAGCCATTGTCGGCTGCGGAAGCCCTGCGATACTATTAAAAACATCGCGTATCGCTTTAACGTTCCTTCTTACTTCTGTATCGTTCAAAGACTTCCTTTCTTTCAAATCCGCTCCCGCGCTGAACGCTTTTTCCCCTGCACCGGTGAAAATGACGACACGGATATCGCCGTCATAATAAACGGCATCGATGACTTCCTGCAGTTCACAAAGTGTCTCATAGTCGAAGCAGTTCAATACGTCGGGCCGATTCACTGTTATATAGCCGATTTGATTTATCACTTTATAAATAACCTTGGACATGAGTCTCCTCCCCTTTTGAAAAAATGACCCTTATGCAGATAAAATTAATAAGGGCCCTACGCTTAATCATTCTTTATCAATATTTTCTATAATGGCGGATATGCCTTGGCCGACACCTACACACATCGTCGCAAGGCCATAGCGTACTTTCCGCTTTTTCATTTCGTGGACGAGTGTTGTTAAAATACGCGCCCCGCTTGCACCGAGCGGATGGCCAAACGCTATTGCACCTCCGTTGACATTCACTTTCTCCTGATCCAATTTCAATTGGCGGATGCACTCCAAGGATTGGGAAGCAAATGCTTCATTCAATTCGACCAGCCCGATGTCTTCAATCTTCAAACTTGCCCTCTCCAATGCTTTTTTAGTGGCATGAATCGGGCCAAGGCCCATAATGGACGGTTCCAAGCCCGCTACCGCCCCTACAACATATTTGGCCAGAGGCTTCAATCCAAGCTCCCGTGCTTTTTCTGCACTCATCAAAAGCAGTGCCGAGGCTCCATCATTTACACCTGAAGCATTACCGGCGGTTACAGTGCCGCCTTTAAAGATCGGTTTGAGTTTTTCCAGCTTTTCGATGGTCGTGTCAGGACGAGGGTGTTCATCTTTATCGAAAATGACCTCATTCCCTTTTCGATCCGTATATCGAACAGGTACGATTTCATTAATGAAACGCTCATTTTCCACTGCGTTTTTCGCCCTTTGCTGGCTTTGATAAGCGAATTGATCTTGGTCCTCCCTTGAAACAGAAAAACGCAGGGCGACGTTTTCAGCCGTTTGAGGCATGGAATCCGCACCATACATTTCTTTAAGTTTCTCATTCGTGAAACGCCATCCGATCGTTGTATCCTGAAGCTCCATTGAACCCCGCGGAAATTCACTCTCAGGTTTGGCCATGACGTACGGCGCCCTTGTCATGCTTTCAGTACCCCCTGCGATATAAATATCGCCTTCACCGACTGCAATCGAGCGTGCTGCATACATGACGGCATCCAATCCGGATCCACATAAACGATTTATTGTCGTTCCAGCTACATTTACCGGAAGACCAGCTAAGAGGGCGGACATCCGGGCCACGTCGCGATTATCCTCTCCCGCTTGATTTGCATTCCCGAAGATGACATCCTCAATTTGATCAGGCGGCAGCTCTGGATTGCGATCCACCAGCGCCTTGATTACAATTGCGCCGAGATCATCCGGGCGAACGCTTTTCAATGCGCCTTTATATCTTCCGATTGGTGTTCTCACAGCATCAATGATCACAACATCCTTCATTTCCTCACCAGCTCGCCATCTTTTGTATAATCGTACACACCTTTACCAGACTTACGGCCGAGCCTGCCAGCTTTAACATACTGTTCAAGGAGGGGAGCCGGGCGGTATTTCTCACCCAGTTTACTATGTAAATATTTTAAATTATTCAAACGGGCATCCAATCCCACCAAATCACCTAGCTCAAATGGTCCCATTGGGTAATTCAGCCCTAACTTTATTGCCTTATCGATTTCTTCTGGTGTTCCTAAGCCTTCTTGAAGCATAAAGAACGCTTCATTACCTACCAAACAGCTGATCCTGCTTGTAACAAACCCAGGGAATTCATTTATGACCACGGTCTCTTTCCCCATTTTTTCGGCTACCTCTTTTATTATGGCTGCCGTTTCATCGCTTGTTTCAAGACCACGTACAATCTCAACGAGCGGCATCCTTTGTACAGGATTGAAAAAATGCATGGCAATCGTTTTTTCGGGACGCTTTCCATAAGAACCGATTTCTGTCGGACTCATCGTGGAAGTATTGGTTGCAAAGTAACAATCTTCTTTTGCATGGACTTCAATCGTTTCGAAGACTGCCCTCTTGATTTCCGCCTTTTCCGGAACTGCCTCTATGATCAAGTCGGCATATGCTGCTGATTCTTTCAGATTGGCAGAATAGGTAAATCTGCTTTTTGCAGCTGCCGCTTCTTCCTCCGTAATTTTTTGGTAGCGCAAACCCTTTTCAAAAATGGAATCGATTTCGTTTCTTGCACTTTCCAAAGCATCCTGATTCACATCCACCAATACTACATTAAAGCCCCCTATTGCTCCTACATAAGCTATTCCCCTGCCCATGACACCAGATCCGACAACCACTAGATTACTAATCATTCGTTCATTCCTCCTTCAAAAATAAATAGGGCTGGCTGCGGATGAATCAGATAAGCATTCAACCATACCTGAATTACTTTTCCGACATACCGTTCAGCCAGCCGTCTATTTTTTTGTTTTATTGAATTCCAAATGGATTTAAGGGACGGCTTCCATGATAGGAAATGATGCTTTTCGTTTCTGTATAAAGATCAAGTGTCTCAATGCAAAGTTCCCTGCCGAATCCTGACTGTTTATACCCTCCGAAAGGTGTTCCAGGAAATGCGGAGAATGGGCAATTCACCATGACGATTCCCGCTTCTATTTGATTGGCCACTCTAGTCGCACGCCCTCCATCTTTTGTCCAAAGGGCTGAACCCAAACCGAATTCCGTATCATTCGCGAGCCTCACAGCTTCTTTTTCATCTTTGAATTTCATTATGACAACGACCGGCCCGAATATTTCCTCTTTCACTACATCCATTTCATGATTGACATTCGCTATGACCGTCGGCTCATACCAATAACCGTTTTCGAAACCTTCAATGACCGCTGGCTTTCCTCCCGTCAGGATCTTCGCTCCATCAGTAATGGCAGATTGGACATAATTGTCGATGACATCCAATTGCCCTTGATCTATGACTGCACCGATGTGTGTTTCTTTGTCGAGCGGATTGCCCAATTTCAATTTTTTCGTCTTTTCTACGAATCTGGCAACGAACTCATCGTATATGTCTTCGTGAACGTATAAACGGGATCTAGCTTCGCAAGACTGCCCAGTATTATAAAAAATTCCATATAATGATCCATCGATGGCTGCTTCAAGGTCTGCATCTTCAAAAACAATATTAGGGGACTTGCCGCCAAGCTCCAATGTGACCCTTTTTAATGTCTGTGAAGCCTTGCCCATAAGATCCCTGCCGATTGGCGTAGAACCCGTGAAGGCCACCTTATTCACTTTCGGATGCTGAACAAGGTAATTCCCTACGTCCGATCCAGGACCTGGAATGATATTGACCACGCCAGAAGGAACACCTGCTTCTAAACAGATTTCCCCTAAAACAATGGCCGTCATCGGCGTTAACGAGGCTGGCTTAACGATTACTGAACAGCCGACTGCGATTGCAGGTGCAATTTTCCACGCTGCCATCATCATAGGGTAATTCCATGGGATGATTTGGGCACAAACGCCTACTGGCTCTTTTTCCGTATAGTTATGGAATTGACCAGGCACATTATTCACAGATCCGCGGTGTGCAACTAACGCTCCTGCATAAAACTCGAAATCTTCAATTGCCTGCATGACTTGGCCTTGTGCTGCAGAAATGGATTTGCCGCTGTTCAGGACCTCCAATTCAACCAATTCATTAAAGCGTGAACGCATGATCGCTGCAATTTTGTTCAAAACACGTGAACGTTTATTAATCGGAGTCCTCTTCCATTTCCCATTATCAAATGCTTCGCGTGCAGCTTGAACAGCTTTTTCTGCATCTTCCTTGGTCGCCTTTGCAACCTTGGCAATGATTTCACCAGTCGCAGGATTGTACGCATCAATCGTGGAACCATCCGAGCTTTCCACTCTTTCCCCATTAATGATCAGATGATAATAATCACGCTTCATTTCCGCTTTTTCAAATGCCGCCTCTTGTACTCTAACCATGTAATCCCACTCCCTTTTCTATATTACTTGCCTATGAAATGAGCTTTCCTTTTTTCAGTGAATGCTGCCACACCTTCTGCATAATCCTTCGTTAAGCCAGCAATGCGCTGACCCTCCGCTTCTTCTTTTAAGTATTCTTCCAATGAAAGATGATAGGACGCCTCTAAGTATCTTTTGATTAATCCGATTGCCTTCGTTGGCTTGTTTGCGATATTCTCTGCAAAGGCTTTCAAATGCTCGTTCCACTCATCCACACCGATCACTTTTGTAGCGAGCCCGATATTTTTCGCCTCGCCAGCCGTAACCTTTTCGCCCAATAAAGATAATTCCAGGGCTTTCGCATGACCAACGATTCGCGAAAGGTAATACAGATTCCCCGAATCAGGAATCAATCCAATATTGACAAAGGCATTTAAAAAACTGGCTTTTTCAGAAACAAGCCGAAAATCGCATGCCAGCGCCAGGCTGAAGCCAGCACCTGCAGCCACTCCATTGACTCCTGCAATGATCGGTTTTTCACAGTTTGCTATTTGCTCCATCATCGGACCGTAATCCTCACGCAGCTTCTGGCCTAAATTCATGCCCTCATCAACATCCGATAAATCCTGCCCCGAACAAAATGCCCTGCCTTCCCCAGTAATGATAATGGCCCGGACTTCATCTGCCCCCGCGGATATTTTGATCGCTTTCTGTATTTCCTTATTCATTTGGGACGTAAAGGCATTTAGTTTATCAGGACGGTTCAAAGTAAGCCAAGCAACTCCATTTTCAACACTATATTTGATTGTTTCGTACATAGAGCACCCCTTATCCGCCTGTGAATTTTGGCTCCCTTTTTTCAACAAATGCTTTCATTCCTTCTTTTTGGTCCTCTGATGCGAAAAGGATATAGAAATTCTTACGTTCAAATTGCATGCCCTCATTTAAGGGATAATCAACGGCCTTATTGATGGATTCTTTGATCAGCCTTACAGCTAACGGGGGTTGCTTTGCTATCTTTCTAGCAAAATCAACCGATTCTTCCATTAACAATTCAGGTGCCACGATCTTATTAATGAAACCATATTGCAGGGCTGTCTTTGCCTTTATCCTTTCAGCCGTCAATATCCATTCAAGTGCCTTCGTCTTGCCTACCAATTTCGTCAACCTTTGGGTTCCTCCTGCACCAGGCATGACCCCTAGTGTCACTTCAGGAAAGGAAAACTGGGTATCGCTGGCGGCAATCAGGAAATCACAGGATAAAGCAAGTTCAAAACCACCGCCGAATACAAAACTTTTCACCGCACCAATCACAGGCTTCTTGACTAGGCTTATTCGGTCCCAATCGGCAAATTGGTTCGTTAACTCCATACTGATTGGATCATCGTTCACCATCTCATCAATATCAGCTCCAGCGGAAAATGCTTTTCCATTGCCCGATAGCAAAATCACCTTCACTTGTGGGTCCCGGTCGAATTCTTCCATGGTCGAAACTATTTCCCTAACCATTATCCTGTTAAGGGCATTAAGTTGCTTAGGCCGATTTAAAGAGATATAACCAATTCCATCCGCGATTGACGTTTCGATGAATTGAAGCGCATTCATTTTATTTCTTCACCGATCATCATCGTTACAAGTTTCCCGGCAAAGCCCATTAGGTCTTTCCCTGATGCTTTTCCTTCCGGGGAACGCATTCCTTGTTGCAATGCATCATGGTCTTCATAATACATTTCACAAAGAATGTAATACTCAGAGTCTTTGCCCATTGGGGTCCCTACAATTTTAGTGACCTCCATTTTTTGAAGACCAGGAATTTTTTCCGTTATCGGACCATGTACATTGAAGTAGTGCTCATCGAATTCTTCCTTGTTTTCAGGTTGTTTATAAAGGGCGATTAGTTTTACCATTTTAGAAAACCTCCATTTTATTAGATAAGTTTTATCATCGGTTTCATCGCTTCGAACGGATTTTTGCATGCTTTACAATATAAAATGCTGCGGCAGGCCGTAGGACCGAAGATATTTTCCATCGTGACATATGTCGATTCACAATATGGGCAATCCACATGCCATGATCCATCACTTTTCATTTGTCGAGGAGGAGGGGAGATTCCGAAAACCTTCAATCCAGCTTTCCCCTTTTCCGTAATTCGATCGGATGTCCAGGAAGGGGAACGTAAAAATTCCACACTTACATTTTTTACGGCAGGCAGCTGTTTAAGGGCTGTTTCCACATTTTTTTGAATGATCGACAATGCCGGGCACCCTAGAAAAGTTGGCAGCATTTTTACCGAGACGTCCTGACCCGAAACCGTCACGTCTTCAACCATCCCTAAATCCAATATACTTACTGTATCGATTTCGGGATCTTTAACGTCTTCCAGGAGCTTATATATTTCTTCTGTGTTTAACTGTACGGTCGACATGGTACCCCTCCCCTTTCTATTGAATTACCATGAAGCTGCTTTATCAGTTGCGTATACTTCACTTAACGTTTTTAGCGCCTTTTCCAAATCTTCCGTATGCTGGCCATTACGGCCATCACCTCTTGCCATCCCTATTTGAATCGTTGCTGCCAAGCCGACACTTTCAAAAATCGGGGTAATGGCCTCGATCCACTTTTTCTGTAAAATAGCTTCCCCCTCTATCAAGCCGAGCTCAACCATTTCCTCCCCATATTGTCCAAGTGAAAATACGCCAGCAAAATCGGACATTGTTTTCCCGATCGCCGCTTTCATTCTCGAAACCGCTTCCAAGTGACCAGATCCCAGCAATTGGACGAACCAGGTTTTCCAGTGCATCAAATGATAGTAAAGTTCCATCTGTACCTTTTGTGCCACTTCAGCAAGCGGTTCATATGAACATGAATGAAGGGATTGAACCTTAATTGCTTTGGCTTGGGTATAAAAATAATTCCGCACTACCGCAAACGCCCAATCATAATCCGGGTCTTTCATATAGTGACCAGGACCATTGACCAATTCGAGAATGATCGCATTGCGCCGTTCCTTGGCGGGACGGTCATGAGCCAGCTTATCCGCATCCCCTTCACCGAGTTCATCAAGTAACTTATAATAAATGGCTGCATGCCCCATCGTGTCTTGGGATATCGAGGCGGATGCAACATCTTCTTCGATATGCGGTGCGAGTCCCAACCATTCTGCACCACGGTATGAATGGATGAAGTCATCGTCCGCCAGTTGAAGCAGCAATTCCTTGATTGCGATGTCCTTCAATGATTCATTCCTCATTTTTCACACCTCCAGCCCAAGACATTATCTCTTTTTCATCGAGCATTCCCTGCTCATACTTCCGCCATTTTTTCTTTAAATACCCGTACCCTTTTGTGGTCCTATAGTCTTTATTATCGATACGTTGAAGCGTTTTCTTTTCCTCGGCCGTCATTTTCCGTATATTCCGTCTTTTCACGACCCAGATATCATCAACCGCTTCACGTCTCATGAAGTTTTCTTGTGCCATCATGATGGCGATATCCTCATTCGGCGCCAGCAGGCTGAAGTGGTATTGAACGGGTGATGATTGCGTTTTACGGCTGAATACTTCAAATTCTTCAAAGTAATTTCCTTGTCTAGTTTCCATATCGTCCTCCCCCTCCCTTAAATGACCTTTGGCGCCAATGCCTCGCGTACCCATTTATTTTTTTCATAAGAATTTCTTCGAAGACTTAAGCGATCCTGCGATCGGGGACCTTCATTCCTTGCGAACACCTTCAATTTCCCCCAATCGGGTTGTTGGTAAATCCAGGTTTCAGACTCTTTGTCAAACCTAAGTGTTTCATCTGGAATGCTGAAGCCAAGTGAAAGGATCCGCTTCACATATTTGGAAAAAAAAGCTTGTCGAAGTTCTTCATTCGTACTGGTTCTGATTTTGTACTTGATCGTTATATCCTGTTTGGATGTGCCCACTTCATTCTTACTGGGAGGTCCAAAGAAAAGTAATAAAGATTCCCACCAATAATTGATGGAGTCTTGAACCAATTTCCTTTGTTCTTCCGTCCCTTCAGCCAAAGCCATGATTATCGCTTCACCATGCTGCGCGTGAAAAACTTCTTCCGCGCAAATCCTCTGTAATGCCCGGGCATAAGGTCCATATGAGGCGCCAAGCATGTTCGTCTGGGAAATGATGGCTGCACCATCAACCAGCCAGCCAATCAATCCAGCATCGCCCCAGGATTTTGCTTCCATATGGAAAACATTATGAAACTTTAAATCTCCTTTAAACAAATCTTGCATGAGGTCATCCCGTTTTTTACTGTAAGGCTTTAGCAAATCCTCGGCGACGCGAAGCAATAATTGCCCATGCCCCATTTCATCCTGCACCTTTGCCATGATTCCAAGTTTCCTATTTAAGGTCGGGGCTTTAGGTACCCATTCCTTTTCTGGAAGCGCCCCCATGATTTCACTGATTCCATGCATCGATATTAATTTGATTAAAGTGCCCCGGTATTCTTCCGGCATCCAATCATCCGCCTCTATCTTTTCTCCCGCTTCGATTCTGGCAATGAATTGATTTAGCTTTTCTTCTCCTGCCATATCATTTAAAAGAACGTTCATCCAAATCACCTCTTTTTTTCTAGTATAACGTTTATATAACGTTATTATATTTTACTGTTATATTTAATGCAAGACTATTCTGTCTTTTTTTAAAATAAAAGGAAGTTTTCTGGGTTTATTTGAATCTTTTAATCCACTAAAACTTTAAAGGGCGAAGTTTCCACTTTGATAGAATCTGTCGGACAACCCTCCACTGCATCATCCAGATCATCAAATAAACCTTCCGCGACCTCTGCAGTTCCTTCATTTTCATCCAGGATGACAAATGCCACTCCCTCATCATTGTAATCAAAGATTTCAGGTGCAGCGGCACCGCATGCACCGCATGCAATGCAAGTTTCTTGATCCACAACTGTATATTTTGACAAGAGGCCCTCCTCCTTCTCCATTTCATGATTGGCTCCATCTTCTCTTCCATTAAGAGATAAACCGATATTTAAACACGATTGCATCCGCTTTATGTATGGCGTTTACTTGTTCAATTTCTTCAGATCCACTTATTCCAATCGATACTTCAGCTGGAAAGAACTGAACGACAGAATCGTCCGGTTTCAACATGCATGTTCATGGTATGGCATTTATAAACGAATGACTTCATCCTTCCGCTTATCAACGACACGAATCGCTTTTCCTTCTGATCGGGGAATGCTTTTTGGGATGTTGACAACAATATCCATCGTGACAAGACATGCTGATTTCAAATGATGCTGAATCGTTTTCCTTAATATCTCTACATTCCCATGCGTTAAGTCTTCTTCAATCTCCCTGTAGAAACCGCTTTCAATTTCAATGTGCAGTTCAACACCGTCCATATTCCCCTTCTTAACCAGATGAATCTGATAGTGCGGCACAATTCCCTCCATTTGGAATAACACACGCTCTATTTCAGATGGAAATACATTCACTCCCCTGACTATGATCATATCATCCGTTCTGCCCTTAACACGGGACATTCTAGTTGTCGTACGCCCGCATTTACACGGTTCATGTGTAATTGAGGCGATGTCACCTGTACGGTAACGAATGATCGGAAGCGCTTCCTTTGTAAGACTGGTAAAGACAAGTTCCCCATCTACGCCGTCCTCAACCCGTTCAAGCGTGTCCGGATTAATGACCTCGACAAGAAAATGGTCTTCTGCGATATGGAGTCCATCCTGTGCTTCATGACATTCAATCGCCACTCCCGGCCCCATGATTTCACTTAATCCGTAAATATCGATGGCTTTCAATTTCAGTTTCCTTTCAAGAGTTGCCCTCATTGCCTCCGACCATGGCTCAGCTCCGAAAATCCCATACTCAAGCCCATTATCAGCAGGATCGATTCCCATCTCTTCCATCTTTTCAGCGATATTCAAAATATAAGTAGGCGTTCCGCAAATGCCTCGCGGTTTAAAGTCATTGATGATCGTAATCTGCCTATCGGTATTCCCCCCTGAAATGGGTACTGTCGCAACTCCTAGCTTTTCTGCCCCGCAATGCAAGCCCAGCCCCCCTGTAAACAGACCATATCCATATGCGTTATGGAAAATATCTGACTTGCGGCCTCCTGCAGCTACAATTCCACGTGCGACGATTGTTGCCCAGTTTTCCAAATCATTTTTTGTATATCCGACAATTGTAGGCTTTCCGCTCGTTCCGGATGAACCATGAATGCGTGTTACATCCTCCATCGGAACGGCAAATAAACCGAATGGATACTGATCACGAAGCGTCTGTTTTTTTGTAAAGGGAAGCTTTATCACATCGTTTAGAGTTTGAATATCTTCTGGTTCCAGGCCCATCTCTCTAAACCTTTCTCTGTAATAAGGTACATTTTCATAAACATGGCTAATCGTTTTTTTAAGGCGTGCCATTTGTAGACTTTCCATTTCAGCACGCGATGCCGTTTCAACTTCCGGATTGTACATTTTTTCAGTCCCCCTCAATTTACTATTGTCCAACCGACATTCATAACAGTAATAAAACGGAGATTAAATTATTGTTATGATTTAGTTCAAGATTAATACGTCATTTCTACGTTGTCAATCATGTTTTTATAATTCAGATAAAATGGCTGAATAGACAAAATACTAATTTACTAAATTTTCAGACTATGTTAATTTTAACAATGATATATCATTTTATCAAATACTCGTTTTAAAAGCGTACTACACTAAAAGGGGGCTTACCATGGAATCACAGGCTAAAACTGGGCATTCGCCATCAGGACATGACAGAGGAAATAAGTATCGTCAATTAATTGAAACGGAAGAATTCAAGGAACTAATCCAAAGGAAAAGAGCTTTCATCGTACCTGTCACTCTCTTTTTTCTTGCTTTTTATTTTGTTCTGCCAATTTTAGCTGCTTATAGCGAAGTGTTGAAAGGCGAAGCCTTCTTCCATATTACTTGGGCTTGGGTATACGCACTCCTCCAATTTGCCGTCGTATGGATAGGGGGAATCGTCTATATAAAAAAAGCAGCGAAGTACGACAAGATGGCTAAAAATATCTTAAATAAATATGAGAAGGAGCTTGGCGAATGAGCATTTTATCCCTCACGCTTTTTTTGGGCATCATCTTGTTAACGCTTACTATAACCTATTACTCTTCTAAGAAGACGAAAAATGCCAGTGATTTTTATACGGCCGGCGGCGGATTGACAGCATGGCAGAATGGATTGGCCGTGGCAGGTGACTTTATGTCAGCCGCATCTTTCCTCGGAATTACGGGGGCAATCGCACTGATTGGTTTTGATGGCTTTTACATGAGCATCGGGAACCTTGTTGCCTTTCTTGTCTTATTGTATCTTGTGTCGGAACCACTACGCAATCTAGGTAAGTTTACGCTGGCAGATATGATTTCAGCACGCTTCAAATCAAAAAAAGTGCGAGGGATAGCTGCGGCTAACACACTTGTCATTTCAATCTTTTACATGATTGCCCAACTTGTCGGTGCAGGAGGATTAATTAAACTCTTGCTGGGCATCGATTATTGGCTATCCGTTCTGCTTGTCGGTGTACTGATGACGATTTATGTGATTTTCGGAGGGATGACAGCGACAAGCTGGGTGCAGATCACCAAAGCGGTTCTCTTGCTAGGCGGTTCTGCTGTGTTGACGTTCATCGTATTTTCACGTTTTAATTTCAACATTTCAGAGATGTTTCATCATGTCCAAACTGCAACACCGCTCGGAAAGGATTTTTTGAATCCAGGAAATAAATACACCGATGGACTCGACATGATTTCATTTAATATGTCGCTTGTCCTTGGAGCAGCCGGCCTTCCGCATTTACTCGTCCGCTTCTTTACAGTAAAGGACGCAGCTACTGCAAGGAAATCCGTCGTATATTCCACATGGTTTATAGGGGTATTTTTCATCATGACGATTTTCCTTGGTTTCGGCGCTGCATCTTTCGTCGGGTTTGAGCGGATCGTCGATGCAAACCCGGCTGGAAACATGGCCGCTCCTCTTCTTGCATTAACCATAGGCGGTGAATTTTTATTCGCATTCGTTTCTGCTGTAGCATTTGCCACGATTTTAGCGGTTGTATCCGGTCTCGTTTTAACATCGGCATCCGCTTTTGCACATGATATATACGGTGAAATCATCAAGGATGGAAATATTACGGGAAAACAGCAAGTACTCGTTGCCCGATTGGCTTCTGTCGGCGTAGCGGTCATTTCGATTCTACTTGCTTTATTCGCACAATCAATGAATGTCGCTTTTCTTTCAGTCCTCGCGCTTGGGATTGCTGCCAGTGCCAATTTACCGATCATCCTTTGCACAATATATTGGAAACGTTTCAACTCAACCGGAGCGATCACAGGAATGTCATGCGGGTTACTCAGCTCCATCATACTGGTCATGCTTAGCCCCAATGTATGGAATCCGGAACCTGGAATGGGGATTTTCACAGGCGATCCCCTCTTCGCGATGAGCAACCCGACCATTTTCACCGTGCCGCTCGGCTTTATTGGAGCTTATTTAGGCACAATCTTGTCAAAGGCAAAAGATGAGGAAAACAGTTTTGCTGAAGTACTGTTCAAATCAAACACCGGATATGGGATAAGTTCAGCAAAAGACCATTAATAAGGGGGATTTCCATGACCACACATTTAGATAAGGATATTCACGAATTGCATTACGATCAAATCAAACAAGTACTGGTCGACGAACCATATGCTTCTTTTCTAGGGATGAGATTGACGAAACTCGGTCCCGGCACAGCGGAAGCAGAATTGATTCCAAGTGACCACATGCTAAATAGCCACGGAACGGTTCATGGTGCCATTATCTTTTCACTTGCTGATTACGTGTTCGCAGCAGCCAGCAATTCATATGGCAAAATAGCGGTTGGCGTTTCAAACAACATCAATTTCTTATCAGCTGGCAAACGGGGGGAGACTTTAATTGCCAGAGCGGAAGAGATCAAGAAAAACCATAAACTGGCCTGGTATAAAATAGACGTGTTAAATGAAAGGGAATTGATTGCAACCATGGAAGCGATGGTATTCAGGAAAAATCAATATTTCGTCGACCAAGTTGAATAAGTAACGTTTGAAACCGGACAAGCAATCCATTTGTCCGGTTTCCTTTCCCTTGATTTGCCAAGGATACGTACGCATAGAAAAAAAAGGGGGATTCCCGATTGGAATCCCCCCCCTCTATTTTATAACCCTTCTTCTAGTTATTGACCGCAATACTGGAACCTATCACTATTAACGGCTCCCCGCACTCCCGTTCACTTATCCCATCCGTCTGATAAGCGATTTTCCCTCTATGCCTTCCCGATGATCATGGCCAGGTTTGCTGAAATCCACATGGACATCCATTATTCAAAGAGACCGTTGTGATGCTACCATTTTCTCCTTCTTTCCTACATATACATCCAGTGCAGCCTGCAAAGCCTCTCCCCGATTAACTTGGAACCCCTTGCGCAAAAGGACAGCTTCCAAGGAGGCCAATACAAACAGGATGTTTTCTTTCCTGCAACTGAATCCCATGGTCCCGATTCTCCAGATTTTCCCGTGAAGCGGTCCAAATGAGGAAGCGATTTCGATGCCAAATTCATTCAACAGCATGTCTCTTACAGCTTCACCATCGATTCCTTTTGGAATTTCAATGCAAGTTACACACGGAAGTTTGTTTTTCCCATCCCCGAATAACATTAGTCCCATTGCCTTGATCCCTTCAACGAGAGCTGCTTCGTGGAGTTCATGACGGGCAAAGCGTGTTTCCAGACCTTCTTCGAGCACAAGGCGCAATCCTTCACGTAACGCATAAATCATGGAAGTTGCTTCTGTATGATGATTCAAACGACGCGGTCCCCAATAATCCTGCAGCATGCTTAAATCGAAATAATTACTGGCGATCGGACGGCTGAGCGAAACCTGTTGGTTGTCTTCATCCGTGGCAATACCACGTTCCACCTTTTTGCGGGACTGGATGATTTCTTCTATTCGCTCATTATACGTAATCGGTGCCATACCGGAAGGAACGGACAAGCATTTTTGCGTCCCTCCTATCAATCCATCAATACACCATTCATCCACCTTAACATCGGTGCCCCCGATGGAGGCAACCGCATCCACAATAAGCAGGACACCCAATTCACGGCAGGCCCGCCCGATTTCCTTCAAAGGCTGCATACAACCAGTGGAGGTTTCCCCATGTACGATTGCTGTTATTTTTGGGGAGACTTTCTTGATTTCCGCAATGACTGCTTGCGGTTCGAACACTTCTCCCCCAGGACATTCCATCGTATGGACTTCAGCTCCATATCGCTCACAGATTTCCACCAATAAATGACCGAACCTTCCGAATATAGGCACCAGGACCTTATCCCCCGGCTCAATGATGCTGCAAAGAATCGCTTCATTACCAGATCTTGAGGTGCCATCAATCGGGAACGCCCATTTATTTTTCGTTTGAAAAACCAAACGCAGCATTTCCATCACTTCATTCATGATAGTGGTGAATGCAGGATCGAATTGCCCTAATATCGGTGTGCTCATCGCCCTTAAAACACGCGGGTCAACTTCGACCGGTCCTGGTGTCATGATCGTTCTCATCGGTGCATTCAATTCTGAATATGCCATTTTTATCAACTCCTTCAATAGGCTATTTTATAAAGTATTTCATTCAAAAATCCGATTCCCTTATCCATATCTATCGCAACAGGTTTGACATCCCTCCATTGTGAACCCCCAGCTTCATTTCCGCTTTCTTTGCCAGGGAATCGAGAGTCGAAAAGTGTCCTTACAAAACCTTTCAAAAACCTATTCCTCACCGATGCCGTTCGGAACATTGAATTCCGAAGCCAGACGACAGCATCCTTCCTGTATGAATGGGAGTGGTGCCCGCATGATCACTCTTAATGATTTTCACCGTATAAAGGCGCTGCCGACAATATGGCTGACGCCGTCATATTCCACCCCATCCTTGTCCGTTTCCATATGGGAACTGGTCAGAATGATTCCACCGGAGGCCCCCCTAAAGCATACACTATCAAAATATATAATAAGTTTTTTCCCATCCTCAGCTTTCATTGCCTGCTGAGCGCTCATCCTTTCCTTGGAATATAATATCCGGGTCCCCCCATTACTCTCTGTTTCCCCGAAAAATGCTAACCATCTATCATCGAACGCAACATCATCCTTTTCATCTATTAATTTTTCGTTTTGATTGCCCATCATATCGCTTCCCTTCGCAATAGCCTTTGATGTCATGAACATTCACAAAATTTATGTCATCTATTATTTTACTTGCTTTCGCATTTAACTTCATTGACAATTTTGTTAGTATTTCGGTGTTTTTTTGTGCAAAATAACCAAATGAAAGACAACCAATAATGTGTATATATACAGATTTCTATGATCAAAAGAACTTTTGTTATAGTCAGCTCCTTATCATATTGACTGGTATTTTTGATAAATTAAGAAACTAGTTCTATTTATGCCAGCCAAATTAACTTTTGATGGACTGCAAACCTAAAAAGATGATGTCTTATCTTTGTTACAACTAATTCACATATGTTTTATTTGCTTTTTCTTTTTATAAAGAATTAGACCAAAATGGGGAACAAGTAATCGTGATACTTGTTCCCCATTTTATCGAATAATCACTTATTTTAATCCGAAGCCCCGTATGAATTACTGGTAGAAGTTAAGATATGACACTAAGCTAAGCCTCATGAAAATACTTAATTTGTTTTCGATTTCAAGTTCTCAAATTTATTGTTTTGTTTTCTTATAATCAATTTCAAGTTTATCGTTAGAGATGTCCAATCGTATGAACACCTTTTTTCTTCAATCGTAAAATGAAATCCCATTTTTTTTAGAATAATCACCTTATGTTTCCATTATCAGGTAGATATATCGGTTACTGCTCGACTTCCAACTTATTTGTTAACTTGTTCCAATTAATAAATTTTTCCAAAAAGATCGATATAATGACACCCATAATGAGACCATTTGTAATGAAAGGCTGCAAGAGGACAGGTATACTGCCGAATAATGCTGGCGGGATATTCATAATGCTAACTCCAACTAGGACTGGCCCCGCTAAACGGAGTATCGTTTCAGAGTTGAATAACGTTCCTTTCAGGCTGTTTAATGCGGTCCCGAATAATTGAAGGTATGCGACAAATAAAACAGCGTTACCTATTGTTAATGGTATTGTTCCTAAGAATCTCCCTAATGGCGGAATAACTCCAAGGAGAGTAAACAAAAATCCGCTTATAATGAATGGCTTTCGTTTGAATAACTTGGTACTTTGTAAAAAACCTATCGTAGATGTAAATGGTGTAAAAGGGACCAAGCCAAAAATCGAAGTGATAAACGCAAAAATACCTGTTACAAAAATAGATCTCCTGTATTGACTATGTTCCACCTTTTCCTTGTAAACATCTGCAACAGCTTGAATAGAAGCGAAAGAATTCGTTAAATTCAGAAGGACCGCAAAAAAGGAAACAAAAATAATACCAATATTCAAGTTTGGAGTTCCAAGTGGAAAGAAAGTGAATGCCATACCTGAAGAGCTAGCCGTCGGAAGATCTGAAGGGAAAATAATTCGATATAATGACCATCCTACGATAATTCCGATCAGGATTGAGAAATTGCCAAGTATTTTCCCTCCTTTAATCCTTAAAAAGCCAACGAAGATAACTATCAAGATTGAAAACAAACTGACAGGGAGATCAATTGTTCCACTTTCGGTTATTTTAAACATACCTTTGAAGAAAATAAAGATGAGCTGAAAGGTCAGTAAAAATATATAAACACTTATCACCATCGGCTTAATTACTTTTTGTATGATATAAATCAGGTTAAATGCCGCAAGCAGTACGGTTACAGCTCCAGCCAGCAAAATACCTGTTGCAATTCCTCCTCCTACGGTTGCAAAATCCAATCCGAGTGCAGATGCAGAGATGCCCATATTTATCATCAGACCCCACATTAGCCCCGAATGGCTGTCCAATAATGGATAACGATGTCCAATCCAGGCCTGCAGAATACAGGATATTCCTGTAAAGATAAAGGAGCATCTTATCGTCATTTCAATTGTTTCTGTAGGAAGCTGGAATGCTGCTCCTACAGAAATTGGTACGACAACCGTATTGGCAAAAATAAAAAAAAGCCACTGTAAAGAGGAGAATAATGTTACAGTAACTCCTTGCTGAGTCATCTTAATCATCACCATTTCCGATTTCTGGATTTTTATAAAATCTGTTTGCTAGTTTTTAAGGATGCTAATCGTAGAAATTACAACTCATCACTTTTTATAAATAAAAATATAAGCGAAGCGCTGTCTTCATTACAATCGCTTCGCCTTAATCACTTTTTTTGTTTTTTAAAGAAGAAACTTAAATTATTTTGTAATGTTTAATAATCTTAGCCTTTTTCTAATATCTTGTTATATCCATAGGCAATGCCCCTGCAGCAAAGCCTACAAACATGAATCGACTGTTTCCTGTATTACGCATTCCATGAATTTGATTAGGCTTGGCCAATACTACCATTCCTTTTCTGATCGTGATCTCATTCTCTAGATCAGGAAAGTATGTTCCTTCCCCCTCAATGCAGACCCAAATATCATCAACATTCGAATGGGAATGTAAAAATACTTCCTGCTCAGGTTCAAGACACCAAACTGCCCCAACTGTTTTATCCGTTTCATAAAAATAATTTTTTTGTGGTGCATTAGAATCGAATTTTGCTATTTTATCGATTTCAAAAACTCTTTCCTCAATTATCGACTTTTTGTTCAAAATTACATTCTGGTCCATACCTCGGCACCTCTTTTATATTTAATGGTTTTGAATTACACTTACCGGATCTCCCTAAAATACAATTCTGCCCGCATTAAATCTCTTGAAGTTGTCATCTACGCATTTCTTCTAAATGATGTGACCTTTTACAAGGATGCATCACGATTACAATCTTTAGAATAAACATATGTTAAATTTTCTCTGCCTACCGCATAGGCTGCTTGATGTACATATGGACCCATAAAAATGTAATCTCCTTTCTTTACAGGAACCCACTGATTATCCAGGTTATACATCCCTTCTCCCGAGAGTAAGTAGGCTCCATGTTCTTGCACATGTGTTTCGATGAATGGATGAGATGCAGCAGGATCAAAGGAAAGAATATGAAAATTCATATCAAAATCTATATCAGCAGGCAATAGATCCTTAAGATGGACATTATGCATATCATCATAAATCCTGAATTCAATGTTGTTAGCATGGTTTGAATAAACCCATGGCTTCCGTCCTTCAAGTGGACGATACTTTTGCTTATATAGGAATAGTTTAGAATCTCCATCCGATTGGTTTTCTAAATACATCTTTGTTCCTGGCGGACAGTATAAATAACCGCTTTCATCGAGGACAAACTCTTGTTCACCTGCAGCAGCTTTTATTTTCCCTTCAATAACATAGACAAATGTCTCAACATCTTCTTGTCCACCAAACCCTTCGCTGTTCTTTCCTTCCTTTTGCATTGTCACAATGTAATCGACAAAGCTTGCTCCAAGCTTTGGAGAACCCAAAATGGAAATGATACAATTCTCAAATCCCGGAACAACATTATTAACCAATCCTTCAGGTGCAATTAAAGCATATTTACCGTGCTCAATTATTGATCTGCTTGCTAATAAATCTTTAGGATAACCCATCTTTTAAACTCTCCTTTTAATCGTATTTTATTTGAAATATGTGACTCATGGTGTGCCCTGTTCCCGCTATAAATCAACTTATAATTGAAGCTTCTTTTCATATATTATTAGCTTGTGTTAGAAACAATTAAGTCCCTTATATAAATATTAACCGCTTTCATTTAATTAGTCTTTATGCCTTATCGATAAAAACGTTTTATATTTTTGTTCATTATAGATAAACATATTACCTTCATATTTTTTCTCTTTCAGGTAAGGTCCTGGTTCCTTACATGCTTCTTTTGCTTTTAAGATTGTGCAATAAGATTTTCTCCAGTCCTTTATAGCTTAACAATCCTAGATTTTAATTTTTTCCACAGTGGTAATGCTGCCATTTTCAAAAACAATAGCCCCATTGACGATCGTTGTTGTTACTTGCCCTTTGAATGTCCTGCCAACATAAGGCGACTGTTGATGGCGGTAGAACAAATCTTCCTTTTTCAGCTCGAAGCTTTTGTTCAGATTAACTATCGCCAGATCAGCGTCGCTATCAACAGCTATTATCCCTTTATGGGGATAAAGGCCAAATAACTTAGCTGGATTCGTTGATGTTAATTCAACAATTTTCCCCAGAGGAAGATTACGGTTGAAATGCCCCTCTGTCAACATAATATTGAGCGTAGATTGGGCACCGGAAATCCCACCCCAGGCACTGAAAAAGTCATCATTTATTACTTCTTTCATAGAGGCAGGTGCTGGTGAATGGTCGGATGCTATTACGTCAATTTCACCGTTTGCTACAGCTTCCCATAATTGTTCTACTTCTTCATCATCACGCAGTGGAGGGCAGCATTTTGCCAAACCGCCTTTTTCCTCTAAGTCTTTTAATGTCAAAGATAAATAATGAGGGCATGTTTCTACCGTAATATCCAGGCCTCTTTGCTTTGCCTGATTGATGACTTCCACTACTTTGCGGCTGCTCGCATGAACAATATGCAGCTTACACCCTGTAGCTTCTGCATATGAAATTATTCTTCTTACCGCTTCAATTTCGGAAATTATCGGTCTTGATTCGACGAAGTCTTTTGCAGTCGTCTTATTTTGTCTTTGTTTTTCTTGTGCAAGCTGATCACAAATGACTGTACTTTCAGCATGAACGGCTAAAAGTGAACCTACTGAGGCAATTTCTCTCATCCCTTTAAAAATCGTAATATCATCGACATGATTGAAATCGACAATTCCGCTCGGTGACATAAAAGCTTTAAATCCAATTACTCCATTTTCATCAAGTTCCTTAATATTCTCAATATTTTCTGGTATAAGTCCACCCCAAAAGCGGCAATTGACTACCGACTTTTCTTCGGAGCAAGCTCTCTTTAATGCCAAATATTCTTTATTGATTGTTGGCGGTGTACTGTTCAATGGCATATCAAAATAGGTTGTCACCCCACCTGCCGCTAAACTTCTGCTGCCAGTTTGAACACCTTCCCACTCAGTTCTGCCTGGCTCATTGAAATGAACATGAGAATCAATTAATCCTGGGAGGATGTGCTGCCCCTCAGCATTAATTTCTCTTGTTGCTATAGCATCAATATTTTTTCCGATAGTCACTTCTTTAATTTTCCCTTCCTTAATTGCAATATCTCCTTGAACAATCGAATCAAACATTACAAGATTTCCATTTCTAATGAGTAAATCATATGTAGCCATAGGTTCATTCCTTTCTATGGGAAATCAAATTTTATAAAAACTACAAGGCCAATCCTCTTTTACAGTTGCATAATGAAGAAACGAACATCTTGCTTTGGGCTGTTGGAACGTAAATATTCGGAATGAAATACAACTATTACATTCTGAACATCGTTTTGAGATATAGTAGATTCCACTTTCTATCAAGCAATTTTGGAAAGAATCGCATCCACCTTTATGAAGACAGGAAGCGAGATGCGCAGCCTTGGCTATTATCTTGTTTTGTACGGCATTTCCTCGCCAAGGTAAAAACGATTTTTAAATATTCAGACTCTTTTACTGACCATTTCACTTTTCCATCAATTAAGCCCCTTTAACCACATCCTCTCGTTTCTGTTGCGCTTTTTAAACAAGGCTCTTTTCGTAAAGATTGTTGTTTTTAAAACGAAACTATTTAAGGTTGATTGGAGCGGAAGTGCGAGACTCCTGCGGGAGCAGCGGGACAGGTGAGACCCCACAGGCGTTTACGCCGAGGAGGCTCACCGCCCGCCCCGCGGAAAGCGAGCACCTGGAGGGGAAATCAACCACACTGCACTACTTCGTAAATAGCAACAAAGTATGCGAAAACAGCCTTAAACAAAAACAATATAGATGAACGAATGCGAGCATCGTACCTGAGAAAAATGATAGAGAACTGGCGGATTGTATACGCTTCAAAATATAAATATAGTTTCTAAATATAATAAGAACTTGGGATTTATGGAATGTAAAAAAAAATCTTGAAAACAGTTTCATTAACCTTCAATCCTCTATACAATTGATTATAAGCGGATTCATTCACAAAATCATTATGCTATGTAAACAATTTCCATTTAAATTTTTGTCCAAATTTAACAAGATTCGTTTGCTTCCCTTTCTAGTAATAAAAACTGACAAAATGTAGAATTAGAAGGTGTATGATGAAAAAGGTAGAAGATTTATTTATCGTTGATGTGTTTCAAGAAGCCAAAATTATTGCTGGACATGCCGGACTTAAAAGGAAAGTAGAATCAATTGAGATTTCAGAAACACCAGATGCCATCAATTTTTTAGCTAAGAACTCCCTATTATTGACAACAGGATACGCTTTTAAAAACGACCCTCATGCATTATGCAATCTCATTTCCCAAATTAATGAACTTCCATGTGCAGGGATTGCCATTAAACTTAAAAGATTCATTGATAAGATCCCGCAGGATGTAATCGAATTGGCTGACTCATTAGAATTTCCAATTATTCAAATTCCAGAGACATTAACTTTAGGTGCGGTTGCTCATCAATTATTAAGCTTTATATGGGATAACCAAATTGAAGAGTTATTCTATGCGATGCATATTCACAAGGAATTTACCAATATGATGATAAAAGGCTACAGTCTGAATTCTTTAATTGAAAATCTTGGCTCCCTATTAAAATGTCCTGTTCTCCTACTTGATCCTATTGGTGATGTGACATCCTTTTCTCATCATTTTCGTACAGGAAATATGAAAATCGTTATGAAAAATGTTCAAGAACACATTAAACGTGATATAGAAACATACCTAGAGAAAAACCAGCTCACAATCGACATCCAAAATACGGACATTTCTATAAAGATGTTTCGGGTGAAAACAATGCGTCCCTATCCCTATTTTCTATTAATTCTTCACCATGAGAAGCTTTCATACCCATCATCACAATTAGCTATAGAACAAGCATCAACAGTCATTTCATTCACGCTGCTTAAAAACGAGGCTATTAGAGAAAACAGTCGTTTGTTAGAAAATAACTTTTTTGCTTCCCTTGTTGATGGAAAGATTTCTAACAAACAAGAAATTATTCATAGGGGAAAACAGCATGGCTTAATCGACAATATGAAATACGTATGCATTGTATGTAAGATTGATGATGATAAACAAAACGCTTTACAAAAAAGTGCAGACATAATGAATAGATTATACGACTATTTATATAAATTTTTACATAAATCATTTTTAAAAATAGATACTAACAACATCGTTTTTATGAAAGATGGATATTTTGTTATTTTGATGCAAGCTCCTCTGAATATTAATGATTCGATTAAAAGCATAATAGAAGAAAGGCTGAAGGAATTCCAGAATGAGGCTTATTCAAATCTAAAAATTTCGTTGTCGTTTGGAGTTGGTAACTTTTCTAATGACCTTACCTATATCCACCTTACATATGAAGAGGCAGTGGAAGCATGGACAAATGGGGCTGAACTGTTTCAAAATAAATTTATCAACTTTTACGAAACCAAGCAATTAATCGAACTGATTCGGTTAATTCCCGAAAAAGATTTAAAAAAATTTTATGAAAATACTTTACGTTCTCTATCCTACCCGAAAAATAAAGATGAAAAAGACTTAGTTAATACCTTATTGGTATATTTGGATAATAATTGTGAACTTGCTATTACATCCAGGAAACTGTTTGTTCACCGTAATACCGTTAAATACCGAATTGCCAAATGTGAGGACATGTTGAATTATTCCGTTCATGATGCCAAAAACTCACTTCATTTACGTATAGCTTTACTCATGAGTTCAATTTTCAGGGGTAATAGTGATTAATAAGTTATTGTAATCACTACTAAAGCAGATATTGACTGAAGGTAACTGCCCACGCAGACAGAGATCAATATAAAGAGTAAATCTCGACTTTATTTTCTGGAGTGTCTTGGATTATGGAGGAATCCAGGAATTTCAGTGGCTTTTTTATGAACATACAGAACTCCTTTTATTACATTGGATCATTGTCGATACTCATGACTGTTTCATCGAATGAAGGATCTTTGTCCTAAAATTGAAATGTATTCATTTTGAAAAAACTCGTGATCCGATACAGTCGGATCACGAGTTTTTTGTAAGTTCTCTTTTAGTTGATAGCCAAAACTTATTAGTTCCTCAATATTGGTTTGTGGCTATCTTAATCACTGTAGAGTAAAGGACTCTAGCTCCTGCACCCATATCTTCTACTGTCACGAATTCATCAGGGTGATGACTAAGACCATCTTTACAACGAACGAAAATCATTGCAACATTCGTTACATCCGCCATAGCCATTGCATCGTGACCAGCACCGCTTACAAGACTGATAGCACTGCCATCCAGTTCGCTAATGGACTCCTCGATTACTTTAATCAATTGTTCATCACAGTATACAGGATCGGCTTCCATGACCTGTTCAAAATGAATTTGGAGTCCTCTAGCTTTTGCTACTCTTTCACTTTCAGTTAATATGGCATCAATGGCTTTTTTCTTACGATCCACATTTAAATCACGGATATCCAGCGTTCCTGTTACAAGGCCAGGTATTACATTACTAGCACCCGGACTTACAGTAAGTTTTCCGATGGTCGCCACTAATGGTTCATTTTGGATAGCGATGTTCTCAATGTAGGAAATGAGATCACTAGCTCCTAAAAGCGCATCTTGTCTAAGGGCAACAGGAACTGTTCCTGCATGTCCAGGTTTCCCGATAATTTCAAAATAAAATCTTGTAGCACCAGCAATCCCACGAACTATGCCGACAGGTTCATTCGCCTTCTCAAGCACAGGCCCCTGTTCGATATGGAGTTCCAAATAAGCGAGAAGTTCTTCTGGAGTACGACTAGCGTTTTTATAAGCATATGGGTCAGCAATACCAATTCCTTTTAACGCTTCAGCAATTGTTATTCCTTGTTCATCTGCTCTTTCTAAATCTTCAGCAGTAAAAGTTCCTGCAATCGCTTTACTACCAAGGAACGTTGAGTGAAACCTTACTCCTTCTTCATCACAAAAACCTACCACTTCGATTGGATTGTATAATATAATGCCATTATCCTTAAGAGTTTGAACAACTTCGATTCCAGTTATAACTCCTAAAATACCATCATATTTACCTGCTTCAATCACGCTATCTAAATGTGAACCAATCATTAAAACTGGAGCTGTAGGATCTTTCCCTTCATAACGTCCGATTATATTATTAAGAGCATCTTTTCTTACCGTCATCCCAGCTGCTTTCATCCACTCTTCAACTAGACTTTCTGCTTTTAAACTTTCCACTGTGAAAGGTAGTCTAGTGACACCAACAGATGTGGATGAACAAGCTGCAAGTTCTTCGGTTCTAGTGTTGATTCTTATAGCATCAACATCCTTCTGAAGTTTAACCAATCGATCACTTCCCTGCCAATTTAATCTCTAAGAAAAATTTTTGTTATTTAAATCCAGTTACTTAATGCAAAGTCATATTAACACCTTATTTAGTCGTTGCTCAATAGGAATTCTGCATGATAAGCTAATTAAAAGTTAGATTAAACGGTGACAAGCAAAAGCACTTGTCACCGTTTAATACATATCGTACATATATATAGGCTAACTAACTAAACGCCCTTTTTTCGAATGTAATAATGACCATGCATCAACGAGTGTACGTTTTGACTGTGCAATTACAATATCAGATGATTCTGTACCGACAGGTTTTACTTCAAAAGCGACTATATTCTTTATACCTTCACCGATGTAACCAATTTCTAATAGAGATCGTAAATACTCCGCTAATTCAGGAACATCAACTTCACTTCCTGGATATCCGAAACGCGGATGCTGATCGCCGTAAGCAGGATCAGAAGTATCTTTAATATAGCAATTTCCGATATGGGCATGGTTAATATAATCACGAGCTACCGTTAATGCATCATGAGACGTTTCACGTTGCATTGGTAAATGACTTAAATCAAGCATTAAACCGAAAGTGGGATCTACCTTACGAACTTCTTTTGCAACTTCAACAGCAAGTTTATTCGAACCGATTAAACATTTCTTATCAGTCTCATCATCAAATGTTTCAAGTGAGAGTACTAAATCACCTTTAGATTTTGCATAATCGCATAATTCTTTGATAGAATTCGTTAGTAATTGTAAGGCAACATCTTGTTGAGTATCTGGTTTAGCCCCACTTAAGAAACCAAGTTTAGCAGCATTTACTTCGTAAGCCTGGTCAATTCCGCCTTTTACTAAATCGATAGCCCTCCTACGCTCAGCTTCATCAAAAGAATTAAGGTTTCCTTTGTTTCTTAATAGAATCGGTTGTGCACCAAATCCTATATTCATTCCACCAGATTGTAAAATTTGAGCAGCCTCTTTACGTTCTTCAGGATTATTAATAGATGTAATTTCAATTCCAGAGAAAAAATCATCTTGTACAATTTTCTTAATTGTTTCAACAGCTGGGCCATCTCCACCCATTGTTTCCGGATAAGCCATAAAGTGAACAATTCCGACTTTCATAGAATTATGAAGATTTGCTGACATTGTTTCGCCGATTTTTCGGCTTCCCTCCTTTAATAAACCCATTATTTAAGTACAGTCAATATGTTTTTTGAAGCAATAGGTTATATCCCATTGCTTCAAAAAAATCACTTCCATCAAGATGGTTATTATTTAGAATAATCAATTTTTTCAGAGTATTCGAAGCCGTTAAGTGCACCGTTATTAGAGAATTCACATGCGTTCTTAGGATCTGGATCAACTATAACTTCGATTAAATATGGTTTACCTGAGACTACTGCACGTTGCAGAGCTGGTTTGATATCATCATAATGTGTAACAAGCTCACCACGAACACCCATACCTTCAGCCGTTTTAACAAAGTCGATTCCTCGCTCTTCATTATCACATAATTCATTTTTGTAAATTAAGTCCGTAGAAATTTGACGTTCATTATAGAACCAGTTTTGTTGTTGACGAATTAATCCCATTAATGAGTTATTCATACAGAAAATAATGACCGGAATATCATGCTTTGCAGCTGTAGCAATATCTTGTAATGACATCCCTAAGCTTCCGTCACCAAGGATGTTTACACTTTGTCTTTCAGGAAATGCAAGTTTCGCTGCCATTGCTGCACCAAGGCCCCAACCCATTGTCCCCGCACCACCAGTTAATAAGTATGTTCTTGGTACATACGTTTCAAATAATTGAGAGGACCAGATTTGGCTGATACCGCAGTCATGTGATACGAAGGCATCACGATCTAAGAATTCACGAAGCTCTCGCAATGCACGCTCTTGTCTGATTGGAAGTGTTGTGTAATCCGTTTTACGTGCCCATTTCTTACGCTCTTCAGTTAAGTTAACTCTAGTACCTACTTCGGCAGTTGCAGCTACATGAGCACCAAGTGCTTTATGGGCTTCTGCAAGTTTAACCATGAATGTTTTTACATCAGAAACGATACCTAAAATCGTTGGTACAACTTTACCAATTTCCTTATTATCAAGATTTACATGGATGATTTTCTTACCGTTTTGTGTGAATACCGACACATTACCAGTTGAACGATCAGCGAAACGTCCGGCAAGGTTAATTACTAAGTCAGCTTCAACAATTGTTTTGTTACCGAATGGAGTATCAAGCATCGTTCCCATACGTCCAGCGAATAAAGGGTGATCGTTAGGGAAAGTATCCATCCCCATGCCAGAAGTTACTACAGGGATTTGCAGTTCTTCAGCTAACGCTTTCAATTCATTGGTAGCGTTTGCAATGTTGACCCCTCCACCAGAAAGTAAGACCGGTCTTTTAGCATCTTTTAATAATTCCAATGTTTTCTCTATATCAGCGTCAGAAGCCTGTGGTAAGTTATCGACTGGAGTAGAACCGATAAGCACATCTAAGTCGACTTCTATTTCAACTTTTTGTTGATCAACTGGTAAATCAAGAAGAACTGGACCTTTTCTGCCAGTAGTAGCTGTTACCCATGCTTCATGGATAAATTCAGCAGCTTTCGAACCGTCAGTTAAACGGTACGCAGCTTTCGTTACAGGCTTTGCCATTTCAACGATAGGCGCTTCTTGGAATTGCATGGTTCCAATTAAACTATTTTTTTGTTGACCGGTAATGGCTATCATTGGAATGGAATCCATCCATGCACCGTAAAGGCCAGTTAAGAAGTTAGTTCCGCCAGGACCTGAAGTGGCAGCACATACGCCCACTTCACCAGTTGCTCTTGAATAACCATCAGCCATGAAAGCCCCCGTTTGCTCGTGACGAACTATATATGATTCAATTTTAGTTAATTCTTTAATTGCATCATAGAATGGTAAAATTGCAGCTCCCGGTACACCGTAAACATGTTTCACCCCTCTTTTTTCTAAATACAAGGCAATTAACTCAGCAGCTGTCATTTTTTGTTTAGCCATTTATATCTCTCCCTTTTGATCCTTTTTTATATTTTCAAAGATTTGAGCAATTGAATCTTTATCCCCAACGTTGCCTGGAAATACGATATAAGGTGTATCTTTGAACTTAGCTTCACTTCCGGTTAACCATACTGGAACACCGGCGATCGCTTGCCCTAAAATTTTTGCATATTTAATATCTAAGCCGTCAGTTGCCACATCACTCGAAGTTATACCGCCTTTTGCCATGATGAATTTCGGCTTTACTTTTAGTGAGCGAATAACTTTAACTAAACAACTTGAAACAGTTTGACTAATCTTCAAGTTTTCTTCCTTATCTTTCGCACTAATTAAATCTCTACTCGTATATACAAGCGTATCGCGATTAGAAGAAATATTTTGATCTACTAATTGACATACTCGTGTTAGCTCTTCAATTCTTGTTTCTTTATTTAGAACTTTCACAACATTCATTTCGATTTGTTCAATCGGGTATTTATTCATTAGTTCCTTAATTTGTTCCGTAGTTTTATTCGTGTGAGAACCTACTATAATAAAGCCACCATTATTTTGGCTTTCATCATTTGAAACAATCTCATTAGCTGATAAATATGGACGATCCTGAATTCCCGCAATCGATTTTACAATGGATGCTGCAGTTCTAAACAAGAATTGCTTGCCAGAATCAATTGCTTTAAGGACAGCTAATGATACGATGTCCAAATCATAATAAGATTTAGCATTTACTATAATAGGAGTATTATTGTTAGCAGATATTAAAATCTCATAAACTCTATCAATGCCGCCTTTATGAATATCTTCCAGTGAAATGATCAATGCTGACTCTGAAGCTACGCTTCCATTTGTCTTTTCTTCAATCCATTTCGGCAAATTAGCGGTTTTGAAACCGAAAACGGAATCATTCGCAAATTCTGTTTCATTTACTGGGACAAGCTGGCCTTCCATACCTAAATAATGAATATTATCTATGGTGTAACGATGTGCTTCAAAAAAAGCCGGAATGATTAAATGACCAGAAATTTGTACATCAGCAGTTTTTAATAATTCATCTTGGAGCACATTAATTTCAAGTGGATAATGCCCTCTTAATGTTGAGTCACTTCTACTGATAATTGAATAATTGATTCCCATTTCCTTAGTAACGTCAACAATGTTTTGGACAATCTCCCTATTGATCTTTTCCGTCTTTTCTGCATTATAACTTCTTGTGTTTGTTAAAATATAAAGTACACTTCTCTCATCAGATAATCCTTTTTTAATCCAGTCTTTTCCCCAGTCCGTGATGACAAAAATATCATGTACCGTTTGGACACCGGTTGGATCATCATCTAAAACGATAAACTTATGTTTTGTTTGATTTAAATGTGCTTTGATTTCAGCACGAAGGCTGTCATCCGATTTAGAGAAGAGGTCTAAAGTATCCTTTAAACTTAGATATTGGGTTGCGTTTGACAAAAACCCTCCCCCTTTCATTATCTAAAAATGTGATTAGCTAGTTACTCTATGCCCTAATAATTCATTTGCAGTAGAAATAATACGGTGTGCTCTTAATTCAAATAAATCAAGTAATTCATCCATTTTTCCAGAAACCCCAAAACGGTCATTTGTACCGATTCTTCTTAATATAGCTGGTTGGCTTTCCGACAATACTTCAGCAACAGCACTACCTAATCCACCTATAATTGAATGCTCTTCAACTGTGATGACATGTTTTGTTTTCGCAGCAGATGCAATAATGGCTTCTTTATCAATAGGTTTAATTGTATGGATGTGTAAAAGTTCGGCGCTTACACCTTGCTTTTCCAATTCACCTGCCGCTTTTAGTGATTCATCAAGCATTATCCCAGTACTGATGATTGTAATATCAGATCCTTCACGGTATTTAATTGCTTTACCTATTTTGAATGGTTCTTCTTTTTTGGTAACGATCGGTACTGGTAATTTGCCAACACGGAGGTAAATTGGTCCTTCATGGTAATAAGCAGCTTCTACTGCTTTTTCCATTTCAACCGCATCAGCTGGAACAATTACAGTCATACGTGGAAGTGATCGCATTAAAGAAATATCTTCAAGCGGTAAATGTGTTGCACCTTCTTGAGCAGCTGATGTACCAGCGTTATGACCGACAATTTTCACATTGTTATTTGAATAACATACTGAAATTCTCATTTGATCAAATGCGCGCCCAGTAAGGAAGTTTGCATAAGCATTGGCAAATGGTACTTTACCCGCCACTGCCATACCGGCTGCGGTACCTACTAAATCACATTCAGAAATACCGATGTTGAAAAAGCGTTCTGGAAATCTATTTTTATATAGATTTGTCATATTCGATTTTGCGCAGTCCGCGTCAAGTACCACTAAATTGTCATGTTTTTCTCCAAGTCTAATTAGTGCATCAGCAAAACCTTTACGTGGTGCTTCTTGATTTGCCATCTTAAGCCAACTCCTTTAAAGCGATTTCTAATTGCTCATCATTCGGAGCCATTCCATGCCAATCATGTGTATCTTCCATAAATGAAACTCCCTTGCCTTTAACCGTATGAGCTAGAATTGCAGTAGGTCTGCCTTTAGTGCGTTTAGCTTCTTTATACGCTTCATTAACTGCATGAATATCATGACCATCAATTTCAACAACGTGCCAACCGAAAGCTCTAAATTTATCACCAAGATTTTTTACACCTTTTACATTTTCAACAAAATCATCAAGTTGAATTTTGTTCCAGTCGATAATCGCACAAACGTTATCAAGATTGTAATGTGCAGTTGTCATTGCCGCTTCCCATACTTGACCTTCTTGTAATTCTCCATCACCTATCATGCAATATGATCTTCTATTGCTGCCATCCAGTTTTGCAATTAATCCAACACCATTAGCTACCGATAATCCTTGACCAAGTGATCCTGAAGATATGTCTACACCTGGAATATGCTCTCCACATGGATGTCCATGTAACCTACCGTCAACATCCCTGAAGGTCATTAACTCTTCAACCGGGAAGAAACCTTTTTCAGCTAATACTGAATAAAATACAGGTGTACAATGCCCCTTAGATAAGAAGAAACAATCTCGGTCTTGCCAATCTGGGTTGTCAGGATCAACATTCATATGTTCAAAAAATAGGACGGACATTAATTCAGTTGCCGATAAAGAACCACCGGGATGACCACTTCCTGCATGGTTTGTCATTTTAACTATGTGCCGACGAATTGTTTTCGTTAGATTATTATAAAATTCGCCTTTCTCTTTAGAAAAATCCACTATTTACTCCTCCTTTTAGTCGCATAATAAGCAACGCAGTTTCATTAAATGATTAAAAAAATAAAAATAAGTAATTTGTTGCTTATTAACTAACCTTGTTTCTTATTTTGATATTATCACCGTTTTTTGAATATTTCAAGTATTTTACCATTAAATTTTTTATAAAAATTTTCGCAGGACAAAACACCAAAGTTCCTACTCGAAGATAAACTTGATTCAATAAATTTCCACAAAAAAAGAATTGGCATTATACCAATTCTTTCAGTTTGTAGACAAAAGGGATTCGGAATTAAAAAATTTCTAACCCCTTTTAAATTTTCCTTTGAAATTTTGACCAAAGGTTAAGAGAAATACTTGGGCGTCCTACCTCTGAATACATATCTTTCACCAAGTCTAAATGAAAGTGAAGTCAATGGAAGCCTCCATTTTACGAACCAAATGGTTCGCCGGCACCAGTTGATCTAAAGTAATCATTTCAAGTTGATCTCGTTGAATAGAAGGATGTTTCTAAAGCATCCTCATCACCTCAAGTTTTAATAGATCTATTCTAAAACAAAAGAGACTGTAGGCAAAAGGGTTCTATCCAAATTTTTATACCTAGTTGATTGGAACGGAAGGCGCGAGACTCCTGCGGGAATAGCGAGTCCAAGGGAGACCCCACAGGCGCAAGTGCGCCGAGGAGGCTCCCGGACCGCCCGCGGAAAGCGAGTGACTACGTTCCAATCAACGTCCAAATTTGTACAAGCAAAAAAAAATGTAGGCAAACTCGATTTTCATCGAGTTTGTCTACATTCCGAAGGAATTGGTCTTAATACCAATTCTTTTTTCACATTATTTAATTATCTGTGTAACCAAGCCTTTTGGAAATCTTTTTACCAATATCCATTATAATTGGTTTAATTTCAGTTAATCTTTCTTCAGTCATTCGTATGCTTGGTCCTGATATACTAACAGCAGCGGTAATTTTCTTCCGATTATCAAAAATTGGCGCTGCAATACAGGTGATTCCTTGTTCATTTTCCTCAATTTCCCTACCAATACCTTCGTTCCTTATTTTTCCCAATTCTTTAAAAAAGGATTCTTTATCGGTAATCGTTTGTTCAGTATGTTTTGGTAAACCATGCTTGTCAATTATATCTACGATCTCATTTAATGGCAGATGGGCCAAGATTACCTTCCCAACTGCCGTACAATGCATTGGGGCACGTCTCCCTACTTGTGAATGTGTTCTAAGGGTTTCACTTCCCTCAAGTTTTTCAATATAGATTACCTCTCCTTGATCATATACGGTCAAGTGGATCACTTCATTAATATGTGATTCTAACTCTTCCAGAAATGGTTTAGCTTGAGTTCTCAAGTCAATAGATTCAAGCAGCATCGAACTTAATTCTAAATATTTATAGCCTAATCTATATTTTTTAGTTTCAGGATTTTGTTCGATGAATCCATGATCTACAAGAGTACTTAATAATCTGAATATAGAGCTTTTATTTAAATCTAGGTTGGAGGCCAGCTCAGTAACCCCAATCCCTTCTTTACGCTTGCTCACTAATGAAATTATTGTTAACGCCCTATCTACTGACTTAACCATTTATATTAACCTCCGATTAAATCCTATATTACTGATCTGTTTCTTTATCTTACCACAATAGCAATACACAGACATAATACCAGTCAAAAAATAAACCAAAAAAGAAGGTATGACGCCATTAAGGACAACTTAAGTGCCCTTTTGGGTCAACCTTCTTTACATAACTTTATGCTTGTACGAAACTACTTTTTGCCGATATGAACTTCCCAATTGGATGACTTACAATCCCTTTTTCAAAATCAAATACTAGTTGTCCTCTTACGAACGTTTTCGTCACTCGACAGTTAATCTTTCTTCCAACATAAGGGCTTTGTTGATGACGGTAATACAAATCTTCTGGCTGAATGGTGTATGATTTATTTGGATCAAGAAGAATGATATCAGCGTCATAGGAAACTTTAATGCTTCCTTTATTTCTTAAGTTAAATATTTCTGCAGGTTTTGTCGCAATCATCTTTGAAAAATCACTTACAGAAACCCCACGTTTCTTAACAGCCTCGTCAAACATTAAATCAACATTATTTTGGCAGCCACTAATCCCTCCCCACACTTCAAACATATTATTGGTGTTGCTCTGCTTCATTTCTGGAGGACATGGGGAATGGTCTGAGGCCAGGATATCAATTTTCCCTTCCTTAAGAGCTTCCCATAATTTATCTTGTTCTGTTTTAGTACGAAGCGGTGGGGCGCATTTCGCAACAGGTCCTATCCTTTCAAAGGTTTCCATATCCAACGTGAAATAGTGAGGACACGATTCTATCGTAACCTCTTGGCCTAGTTTACGTGCTTTAAGGATTTCTTCAACAGCCTCTTCACTGCTAATATGAACAAAATGTAATTTGCATCCAGTCTCTTTACCCAATAACAAAGCACGTTTTACAGCATCAACCTCAGTAAAAATGGGGCGGGACTCTACATAATCTCTTGCTGTAGTCTTCGCTTGTTTTTTCTTTTCAATTGCCAGTTTATCAGTAAGCTCTGCATTCTCAGCATGTATAGATAAAATATGCCCCAATTCCGATAGTTTTTTCATACCTTGATATAGAGTAAAATCATCAACATTTTTAAAATCTCCAATTTCCTCACTGCCACATGTTGCCATAAAACATTTGAAGGCCACAACACCTTCGTTAGAAAGGTCCTCTAAATCTTGGAGATTATCAGGAACTAATCCACCATACAAAGCATAATCAACATACGCCTTATTTTCAGCAGATCTTAATTTTAAATGCAGTGAACTCTTTGTAGTCGTTGCCGGCAAAGCGTTTAATGGCATATCTACAAATGATGTTGTCCCTCCTGCAGCTAGTGCTTGAGTTCCTGTTTCAAACCCTTCCCACTCCGTTCTGCCTGGCTCGCAAATATGGACATGGGCATCTATCATCCCAGGCATGACATATTGATGAGCAGCATCTATGATTTCAGCAGATTCTCCGGCTATTTCTTTTGAAATTTCTGCAATTTTACCATGAAGTATACCGATATCTAGTTGTTCCACTGTATTTTCAATTACTACATTTCCGTTCTTTATAACTAAATCAAACTTCATTCTCCCAACCCCTTTTTGCAATTTTCAGTATATTGACATTGTTCAATTGCCTTGTTTATTTCATCCTCAGATTGCATCAATCCATTATAAATAGACAGAGAGAATAACCCCCGGAAACATAGAAATACAGGTTTACTTTTCAAAAATAGTACCCTTTTAGAATTTTGAATCTTTAAATGCAAATTTCATCAAAAGCAAATATGCACTGCCTCCCACAACAACGCCGATAATCCATGCCAGCTCCACTTTCAAACAGGCTGCACCGGCGCCGATAAGCAATGCAAGCACCGCTGCTGGATTATACCCGGCAAATGGACCGTCTTCCTTATACAAATCTGCAACATTCACCTTTTGCTTCCTTAATATATAATATTCGACTAATAATATAGAAACAATCGGTCCTAAAAATGCGGAATATATAAGAATGAAGATTCCAAGACCCTTTGCCGAAGAATCCTGCACAAGAACCCAAGGGAATGAACAAAATGCAAGCAGTCCAGTTATGGTAACTGCAGGTTTATATTTCATTTTTGTAAGCAATGTAATAACATAGGTTGGCGGAATAATATTGGCAACCATGTTTACTGCCACCGCACCCAAAACAATGAATGCGGATACAAAGAGGGTAATATACGAGTTATCCACCACGACCGCAAACGCTTTCACAGGATTGTTGATGCCGGTTGCGGAAGCAAGCATTCCACCGATTGTAAGTGTCAAGCCGTACGCTGTTAAAATAGGAAGAAAGTACAAAAACCCGCGTTTTTTGTCGCTAATACCGGTTTTTAGCTCTCTTGAATAGTCCGCTGCACTTAAAAAGATAGCCGCATAATTCCCCATAAACATCATGATCAATGCAAAGAAAGGTAAGCCCCATGATCCTTCTGCATGAACCCATTTTTCTGCAATAACATCGCTATAGGAGGTAAGTAGAACGCCAAATACATAGAGAAGCGCAAGTACAATAACAATAGACGCAAGCGTTTCCACCCATTTAATGGCATGGAATCCATACAGCGAAAGCCCAATTTGCACCAACTGCAGCACGACAAAGCAAATGGCAACATTATCAAAGGCGCCGCCCGTCATAATCTTCGCAATTTCATTTAAGGCAGTACCGCCAATCCAACTTTGAAAACCGTACCAAACGATGGCGGGAATACCGCGCATCAGTGATGATATTACGGAACCTTTCAGGCCAAAGGACATTCTAAGCTGTACAACATATGGGATACCCGTTCTGTATCCGAGCCTATCATTTAAAGCAAAAACAGTTGAAATGATACCAATTGCCATGATAGCTGCGGCAAATGTCTGAAAGATGTTTAACGTAGCGATTCCCGCTACAATCATACTGGCTCCAAGCGTCATATTACCTAGATTAACACCGTCACCAACCCACATGAAAATATAGTCTACCGGACTTACCGTCCTACCTTCCTCGGTTTTCGGATTAAGTGATTCATCCACACCCGTATCATGTTGGATCTGCGTTTCTTGTGGAACGTAACTTTCTAAATTTGTAGACATGATACATCCAACCCCTTTTTTATTGTTTGCCGCATTTTAATGCATTGGTTAACAAGTTAGGTCTTAGATGTTTGCCAAGGCTATGATATGATACAAACTTCCTTCTAAGTGGTCTTTTCTGTTCATCATTCACAGGAATTAAAATGCGAATTTGTTTTGTTAAAAGTACTATTTCCCATCGATCACCCGATGTCTATTCGCGCATTAAGCAACAGTGTTTCATTGAAATTGCAAAAAAAAACCACATGACAACACTTTAAATTTGAAAATGCTTTCGAAGGACTGTATCACCTCCTTAAAAACCCTTCCGGTAAGCGCTTTCAATAACTGTATATCAAATTACAATTAAAGAAATATATCTGACAAGGAAGAAGAGATCTGTAATTCCTCATTAAAATGCAGATTCGACTCAATTTCACTAAGATGAATGAGAGATAAGCGTTCTGCAAGATCACCATCCCTTTGCTTAATGGCATTAAAAATTTGCAAATGATCGTGAGAACCACATGTTTCCATTTTACCTCTTCCATAGATTGCTATAATCACATAAGTTAGGGAAATTAAGTCTTCCAGATATTGATAAAAATACGAATTCCCTGCGATTTCAGCTATTTTCAAATGAAAATCCCCAGATATTTTTAAAGATTCATAAAAATCCAGACTACCATAAATATGTCGTTCTTCTTCTACCAGAGTCTCTAGTTCTTTTAATTGTTGCTCGTTATAGAGGCTGCATGCTCTTCGCACTGCTTCCCCTTCTAAGATTCTCCTCATTTCAAATACTTCTTTTGCTTCTTCAATTGTTGAACAGGAGACAAAGGTACCTTTATGCTCTTTAATTTTCACTAATTTTTCATATTCCAATCTGCGCAGAACATTTCGAACAGGGGTACGGCTTACGCCAAACGATTCAGCAAGATCCTTTTCTATGAGTTGCATATTTGGCCGAAGCTTTTGCTGGATAATAGCTTGCTTGATTTTTTTATAGATATCTATTTCTAAACTATTCAACACTTTATACCTCCCCTCAATGAAGAATTCAAAATTGAATGCAGTATTGTATACAATACTGGGTAAAAAAATTTGAACTGGATGATTGTACTAAATTTTATAAACCTGATCATTTAAATTAAGTTGTTTAAAATGCTTCAATCTGTCTGTTTTCAAAGAACATTGCCAAAACTCAAAAGATCTAGTCACTCTTCCTGTCCCTCAATAAGCAACACCGTTTCAATCAGTGAGTAAAATATAACATTTTATTCTATATTTAACTTTTTTATACTATCACCACTAATTTAGTTTTTCAACAAAAAAATTGTAAAATTCAGAATATTTCTATCTCCTTATTAACATAAAATAAATACTATTATAGCAGGATGCAATTTTTTAACTTAAACCTATTCCTTTAAGGTAATAACAACTTTTGCACCTCACCACCCCATTATTACATATAGGAGAAGAGGCTGACCTTGTGTATGTGTAAGGCAGCCTTTCTACTGAGAAAAAAAGATTTAAATGCAGTAACATTTTACTTCTTAGGATTAATGAAAAACAATATGCGTTCTTTAAATCATGAGTATATTGTTTACTTATATCACTTTTTAACTTTTATAAATGACTTAATTGCTTTTATAGCTGCTTCATAGTTCGGATGTTCCGTAATTTCCGGAACGTATTCAACATACTGTACGACATCATTTTCATCTACAACGAATACTGCACGGCATTCTAAACGATGTTCCTTTATATATGTGCCATAAGCTGTTCCAAATGACATCTTAAAATGATCTGAAAGGGTTTGGGCTTGTTCTATTCCTGCTGCTCCACACCATCTTTTTTGTGCAAATGGAAGATCTACACTAATTGTTAACACTTCTACATCATTTCCTAGATTGCTAGCTAATTGGTTAAATTGCCGTGTTTGTGCGTCACATACTCCTGTATCAAGAGAGGGAACACATGAGATAAGGCGGACTTTCCCTTTTGAATCTTCAAGTGTAACTTTTGAGAGATCGTTTGCTAACACTTCAAAATTTGGCGCTTTATCCCCAACACGAATTTCACTCCCAATCAACGTAACTGGATTGCCAGCAAATGTTACTATACTTGATCTTTCTATAGACATATTATTTTTCCTCCTATTACCTTAGCAATTCTTCTAAAAAAAGTTATCTTCAACGATAAGTAGTATAGTTATAAATTATGTGGTTAAAGGGTTTATCTATGTGTCTAAAATATGGGGTACTGTTCAAAGGTTAGTATCATATTACTTCTTAAACATAGTAAGAAGCACTATCACTACTTATTAAAAAGTTTTCAATTTTTTCTTGTACTACGTTCTGAACTGCGTTTTGGACTAAAGTCAATGTTTCAGTCGGTAGTTCCGACCACTCTTTTTCTGTAACATGATTTTCTCGATTAAGAGTTTTTATCATCATATGTTCTAAATCTGTTGCAATATTCACTTTACTGATTCCACCATTAGGAATTTGAATTGCATTCTTTATCATCTCTGAAGGAGTGCCTGAACCGCCATGTAACACTAAAGGTACAGATGTTAATGCACGAATTTCCATTAAACGTTCAATATCAATTTTTGGATCTTTAACGAGATAAACCCCATGTGAAGTTCCGACAGATACCGCTAATGCATCAATACAGGTCTCTTCAACAAACTGCTTTGCTTCTTCAGGCTCTGTAAATAGCTCTTCATCAACGTCGGTTTCAATAAAGTCGGTTGTCCCTATCTTTCCTAATTCAGCTTCTACAGTTACGCCTTTTGAATGTGCATACTCAACAACCTTTTTTGTTATCTCAATATTTTTCTTAAATGGTTGCTCTGATGCATCAATCATAACGGATGTAAAACCAACTTTGATGGCTTCTGCAATTACATTGAAATCCTTCGTATGATCTAAATGTAACACAGCAGGGATCGTAATATTCTCCTCTTGGATTACACGATAAAACTCTCGGCTAAATTCCACTAAATTAATTCCATATCGTTCCTGCTCCCTCTCAGAAGTTTGAACAATAACCGCAGATTTCTTTTCTTGGGCCGCTCTAAGTATAGGAGCTACCATCTTTGTAGCTCTAGGGGTAAACGAACCGACAGCAAATTGATTTTGCGTAGCTACTGCAAGTACCTTTGTTAATGAACTGACATTGTTTGGTTTTAAATTTAGTTTCATTCATTCAAACTCCCTTAAAGATGATTTAACTTATTTCGTTCATTCACGCCCTTTCTGTTACCTAATAAGCAACAGTGTTCCCTTTTAATCTTTAAATGCTTTTCTGAAAATCCCCCCCCCCCCCCTCTTTCTTACCCACTATCTGAAAAAAAGCGTCTGTATTTCAATGTACGAGGATTCGGCATCTGACAGCCTCTTATCAACAAGGATTTTCTAAATATAATGCTATTACCATGTAAAAAAACATTCTCAACAAAGATAAATGAATCCATTTACTTACTGATAAATTGGCAATTCAAATTAGGCTTCCACTATTGTTTCTGAATTTAATGAATCTTCTTTTTCGGTATCATTGCCAATCGTAAGGGCGATGATTGCTGCTACAATGATGGCTGCAATCATTAATATGAAAGATGAATTGTAAGAACCACCGCTGCTTTCAATCATATATCCCATTAAAAACGGGGCGATAAATCCTGCAATTGATCCGAAACAGTTAACAGTGGATGAGCCTGCAGCCATTATTTTCGCAGGCAGTGTGTCAACTACCAAACCCCAGAATGCTCCTTGAGCCAAGAACATGAAGAAGGCTGCAACACATTGATACGTAATGACCATTGCAGTGGAAGAAGCTTGAAGCATTAATAATAATGCCAACCCACCAATTACAGCATTAGGGATGAACACCCATTTTCTTTTTCCTTTTACTTTATCTGACAAGTACCCACCAAGAACAATGGAGACTGTACCTACTAGATACGGTAAGGCACTGAAAATGCCAGTATTCATTAAAGAAAGTCCTCTAACATTTATCAGATAAGATGGAAGCCAAGAAGTGAAGCCCCAGAAAGTAATATCAAAGAAGAACCAAATAAGCGCCATTTGCCATAAAATTGGTTTTCTTAAAAGTTCCTTAAAGGAAACTCCTGATTTCTTTTCTTCTTTTGATTTTTCAGTATTAATGTCTTCTTCTAATTCTGCTAGCTCTTCTTTCGTCATTTTAGGATGATCTTTCGGATTATCTTTGAATTTAAACCAGATATACAGACCGAGTATAATCCCCGGAATACCCATTACGATAAACACTGTACGCCATCCAAATGCCCCAATAATTGCTGCAGCAGCAATAACAGCAATAGCCGGTCCCAACGTATTAACTGTTGACTGAATTCCAGTAGCTGTTCCTCGTTGTTTACTGGGAAAGTAATTAGCTATTCCTTTATAAGCAGCACCTGGTAAACATGCCTCACCTAAACCGAAAACGAATCGAATAAGTAACATAAGTGGATAAGAAAAAATCAAACCAGTCAATGATGTGAAAATTGACCACCAAACAATCGCAATGCTCATCACACGACGAAAGCCAAATTTATCTGATAACATTCCGCCCGGAATTTGGAACAGTGCATACCCCGCAAAGAAAATACTTAACAGTAACCCTTGAGCTGTTGCCGTAAGATTAAGATCTTCGCCAATATATGGCAATGCAATAGTGATTACCATTCGGTCCAGGAAAGAAAACAGCCAACATAACCATAATACGAATAAGACAGTATAACGAACTTTCCATTTAGGCTTCTTTTTCAGCTGCAGTTGTTTGTTCATTAAACAAAAACCTCCTGAATGATTTCATTTCCATCATGTAAAGTTGTGCCTTTTCTAAACTAGTTACGGTGTTACAGTCTAAAACACGGGACATTACCAACTGATAACCTTTATACAAGCGCTTACATTTCTTCCATTCCACAAAATAAATCATTAGCATACATCGCCATAACTTTTATCGGTGATGTAAACTAATTTTATTACATATTATTTCCCGTCCAATGAAGCACTTCAAATCATCTTTCTCACCCCCCTTATTAATAGATAGGAAGAATATTAAAACTGAAGATGTTTAATCAACACTACTAGTTCCCTAATAAGCAACACTGTTCCTTTCTATAACCAAAAAATTTTGTATAAAAAGAATGATTAGTTATGTCGAACTGTATAACAATCATTGTACTGATTTTTTGTTTTAAGGTACTAGGGAAGAAGGCGTCGCCATAGACTTTATTTCCTAGATAGAATCTTTAGTCCCTTCATCATTGGTTTTCGTTGCTTATTAAGAAACTCAGTTTCACCAAAAAATCAATATCATCTTATTTATAATATTCTTACCTGAAATGAATTCTAACATGTGCATGAACCACTTTCAAGAAAATTCTGAATTTTTAACCCTTCCCCCTCAAGTTTATGGCACAGCCTTTCTCTTTTACTAGTAATGTAATAGTAATTGATATTTTATTGCTTTGATTTTATAAGATCAGAAGAACTTATAAAACACCAGCAATTACAAGCTGCTTATTAAGCATACCGGCTTACCCTATACACGTCCTCGAACAAAAGAAGGGTTCTTTCGCAAACATGACCATTAATACGATGAACATTTTGAAAGTTACCTTCGTCTTCGGGCGAGCTATTAAAATGCTCAACAACAAATAAAGAGGGTCATCGCGAGAATAAATCGCCAACAACATCTGTGCAACATGCCAAGTTATCCTATTAAAAATAAGCGCTAAAAACACATGACAAAACCCCACCTGTTCCCATAGCAACTGGTGGGGTTTCTAACTGGCTTCTACATCTACATCAACCGGGAGGTCCATCTTTGCAATCACGTCCTTTCGTTTAAACGGCTAATTTACTGTATTCATCCAACTGATCTTTAGTTAAATTTTTGATGAAATGGTCAATGTTTATCGACTCGATTTCATACCTTTCACAAATCTTTAAATAACTTTCATAAGCTTTATCATAAATGTTCATCATCTAGATTCCTCCTTCTGTTATATAACAATAAATTTAACTTATTAATAATATATAACAACCTTAATTTCCCGTCAATGCATTTTTCTGAAAATTCGGTAAGAATTTCATTCTCTTAGTATTTCCCATATTGATCTTAGCTAACCGTCTCACTTAAAAAAAGTAGTACGCTAAGTGTTAAATAACTCATCTTTTTAAATACTGCTTTTTTTCTCCAAAAGTAAAGAAGCTGCTGATCAGCTTCCGGTAATGAACTTCATTATGGATTTACCTAAACATTAAGGGCGATAAATGTTTCCATTTTTTGATAAATAATGTTAGGTTGAGCAAATATTAAGAGTGTGTAAATTAATTGTTTGAATTAGAAACTAAATATTTATAAATAGTATACTTCATTATAGATAATCGACTTTGGTCTTTGGATGTTCTAAGAACTAAAATGACATGGATAAACCGTCAATTCAGGTACTTTATACACAATGGAATCTGATGGACTTTTAATAAATGAGGAACGAAACGTCGATGGGAAAATAAGAAAATTATTAATTCGACCACTGAAAAAGGAAATATTTATGGAAGCCGGAAAGAAAGCTTATGAACTTAAATAATAGGAGGACTATTTTAGTGAATCAAAACAAAACAAACAGAAGTTTAAAGTCACTAATTGAAATACTATTAGTTTCAACAAGGCTTGGTTTAACATCATTTGGTGGGCCAATAGCACATTTAGGTTACTTTCATGATGAGTATGTTAAACGACGAAAATGGATGGATGAAAAAAGCTATGCCGATTTAGTTGCTTTGTGTCAATTCTTGCCTGGTCCAGCTAGCAGTCAGGTTGGAATTGGAGTCGGAGTTATGCGGGGAGGTTTCTTCGGTGGAATTTTAGCTTTCCTTGGTTTTACACTGCCTTCGGTGATAGCGTTAGTAATATTAGCATCATTTTTCAAAGGAATGGATGTTTCAAATGAAGGCTGGATCCACGGATTAAAAATAGTAGCTGTAGCAGTAGTTGCACACGCCATTTTGGGGATGTCAAAAAATTTAACTCCAGATATAAAGAGAAAGACAATTGCATTAATAGCCTTGGTTGGGACCTTGATTTGGCAGACTGCCTATGTGCAAGTTGGTATTATAATACTGGCCGCATTTATTGGTTTTCTAATTTATAAACGACACGACGAAAGTTATGAATCTAACGTTCATTTTCCGATTTCGCGTGGTGTCGGTTTTGTTAGTTTAGTTTTATTTTTCGGATTACTGTTTCTACTTCCAATATTACGAGAGGTTACTTCATCAAATTGGATTGCTCTGTTTGATAGCTTTTATCGGTCTGGTTCTTTAGTGTTTGGTGGTGGACATGTAGTCTTGCCATTGCTTGAACGTGAATTTGTCCCTACTGGCTGGCTAGACAAAGAGGCATTTCTTGCTGGATATGGTGCAACACAAGCTGTACCAGGACCATTATTTACGTTTGCAGCGTACATAGGTGCCGTGATAAATGGATGGCAAGGTGGCTTATTAGCAACAATTGCTATTTTCTTACCTGCATTTCTTCTTATTTTAGGGACATTGCCATTTTGGGACACATTACGCCGTAATCCTAAAGTAAAAGGGGCATTAATGGGAGTAAATGCAGCAGTTGTAGGCATCTTGATTGCGGCTTTTTATAATCCCATTTGGACCAGCTCCATCTCAGCTCCTATAGACTTTGCTTTTGCTGCCATCTTATTTAGTATGCTTGTGTACTGGAAATTGCCTGCTTGGTTTATAGTGATAATCGGTGCTACTGGAGGCTCACTTATGACGCTAATATGAATCTTTATTCATTTATCGTTTCACCTTTTCACCTTGTTCATTATATATTTCCTACGGAACTAACCTGCACCGTTAGTTCAAAGGCTCCCCTAGTACAACCCTATTATTGAAATAAAATCCCCATTAGTTGCATTAGAAAAAGCTACGACAACGAAAGCTACAATCTTCATTTAAAGCTACAGCTGAAAAAAATAACCGCCCCCTTTAAAGGGCGGTCTTCGAGAATTTTGCTAAATTAATCTTTCTATAAACGCAATAATTGGCATTTAGATGCCTAATTTGACATTTTAAAAAAGCAGTATGTTGAAACAGAACATCAGGCGAGATTTCAAACTATGCTGCAGATTTTGAATCAGTTTGATAATTTCTTCCTGTTCGAGCAACTTTATTCCAGTCTTTGTTAAAGAAATAAGCAATGCTCCCATACATAACAATATACAAAGTTACAAATCGATAGACAAATATATCAAAAATAATTGTAATAAATAATCGATATCTATCTTTCTTCTGAAACGTAAACCCGTAATGCTTACCCATACCAATTGCCACCAAGTCATACGTTAAACTAAATAAAAAAATGTAAGACAAATAGGTAAATATATAATAAGGAGAGAAAGTAGGAGGGTTTAAGGTACTATTTATCACAAAAATACCTGTCGTAACATAAGTACCGATGGTCCCTACTAGAAAAGATTCGGCTATGTAGAAAAAGGAAACCGGCTTAGTGAAAAACGTTTTCCAAAAAAAGGATCTAAAATGGATAAAACAATCAATAAATGCTTTTTGCCATCGTATGCGTTGCTTGATAAAATCCTTCCAGTTCTCAGGTAATTCTGTATAACAAACAGCTTCCGGTACAAAAACAATCTTCTTTTTTTTCTGTCCCGATATGTACCTATGAATGCGCAGTGTTATATCAATATCTTCTCCTATTGTTGTACGATATCCTCCTACATCAACAAGAGCTTGTTTTGTAAAAATACCAAATGCTCCGGATATGATAGCTAATGCACGAAAGCGTGCAAGAGATACTTTAGTAATATAGAATGCTTTTAGGAAATCCAACATTTGGACACGAACTAGCATATTTGTATGAAGTAAAGACAAGTCTCTCAAAGGATTAGATGTTTTTGTTTGCAAAACGTGCACCATACCACCTGCAGCAACTACATCCTTATCCTCAAATGTGCTGTTAACAATTGATAAGGCCTGTTCTGTCAATATGGTGTCAGCATCTAATGTTACAATCAAACTTTGGCTAGAATATTCAATACCTGCATTTAAGGAATCAGCTTTTCCCCCATTCTTTTTATCTATAACGTAGATATTAGGATAAAGTTTGGATTGATAAAAATTTTCTACTTTCATATGGGAAAGCTTTCTAAGTGCAGATTTTGAACATGGTTTTAACTTTAGAAATTTATGAAAGAGATTCATAGTCTTATCATTTGAACCGTCATTGATATAAATGACCTCAAACTGTGAATAAGATAAGGATTTCATACTCTTAATGGAGGTTTCTATAATTCCCTGTTCATTGTAACAAGGGACTAGAATACTAATTCCTTTTTCCTTTTCAAGATTTTGTTTTATCCCTTCGTTTTGTTCACGAAACCAAGGTAAACAATGGAACAAATGAAGTAAAGAAAAAACAATTGATAAACAGAACAAAAATACGATAAAAATACCCAATAAAACAATCCTCCTTAAAAAAGAATAGCAAAATAATATTGCTTTCTCTCAATATAATTCAAGAGGAATTTGGCTTTTTTGAGGGTAAATAAGAAAAAGGATATATACTCCACGTATTTCAGGGAAATCTAAAACACTTAATGGATTCTTTTTTGATACTATTTTAGCGGTCTTCCTATAAAAAAATCCCTGTTTGGGAATTATCTTAAAATATAAAAAAGTACACCTATTAGTCATCTATAATAAACTAATAACTCCACCTAAAATTTTTATTTCCTCAGAATTTTTTTCCTTGTTTTTATACTTATAAACCTGTTTTTTTTGAACTTTGATAAAACTGCTTGTATTAACAAAAACGCTATACCTTTTAAGGCATAGCTCTCAGTAGCAAAAAAGAAATGATAGGTAGTCCCACCTTCTATTTCTTTTAAATATATTCCGCTATAATCGACTGAACCCCATTATCTCAATTGCATAATTTGTTACGCAGTTAGCAGAAACGGTTATTATTTTACTAATGTATTCGCCTGAACATAAACAACGTGTCCACCAACAATCGTTCGTTTAAATTTCAGGCGAAGTATACCAAATTTTGAGAAGAAGGATTGCACAGCCTTAATTACGATGTGGTAAGCGTAAAATAAGACAGCAATCCCTACTTTTAAAAAACAGAATTAGCTTGATGGGTACGGACCTCCCAAGAGAAAACACATGCATTATTTTTTAATGACTATCTAAACAGCGCTTTGTTTGTTCCCTTTTTTGAAGGGGGTGGGGTCGGTAGTATTTCTTTTTGTAATATAGGGCCGTATGTATCGACACGACGGTCTCTAAAGAATTGCAGAATTTTTCTAGTCTCTTCTATTTCTTTTAAATCAATTTCTTGGACAATAATTCCTTCTTCCTCATCAAGTGAAGCTAAAATATTCCCGAATGTATCGCTAATGAATGAACCGCCGTAAAAATTCATGTCCTTTTCCTGGCCCACTCGATTTGTCGCAGCAACAAATACACCATTAGAAATGCCATGAGCGGAAATTGCCTTTTCCCAGGATGATCTTGTTGATATCTCGGGATGATCTGGCTCTGAACCAATAGCAGATGGATAGAATAATATTTCTGCACCTTGTAAGCTCAAAATTCGGGCAACTTCTGGATACCACTCATCCCAGCAAATCCCAACTCCTATTTTTCCATAAGCCGTTTCATAGACAGGATATCCAGTATTGCCTGGAACGAAATAATATTTTTCATGATACTGGGGACCATCCGGAATATGATTTTTTCTTGTAATCCCTAAACATTCCCCATCAGCATCAAATACAGCTACACTATTAAAATAAATACCAGCACCTGCTCTTTCGTAAAAAGGGACAATCAAGACAATGGCCAATTCCTTAGCTAATTCACCCATTGCGGCCAATGTACCACTATCTACATCTTCTGCTAAATCATAATTTTTCACGCTAACCGTTTGCGGAAAATATTGCGAAGAAAATAATTCCTGTAAGCAAACGATTTGTGCACCTTTATTTACTGTTTCTTTTATTTTCTCTATCGTTTTTTGAATATTTTCCGCAATGAATTCTCCGCAATGAATTTGAATAAGCCCAACTTTCACTTTTGACATTTTTCTCACTACCTTCCTTTTTATCATTTTTTATTTTATACAGTTGTGATGACCTGGTTTTCATATACGATCTTTCCATCCATGATCGTCATCTTCACTTCTGTTTCAAGAATTTCCTCTGTTGATATGCTAAATAAATTTTTATTTAATACTGCGATATCCGCTATCTTCCCTGCTTCCAATGTGCCTAATTCCTTTTCTCTGAAAGACCCGAATGCCGGTGTAGCCGTGTAATACTTTAACGCTTGTGCTAATGTTACTCCTTCCGACTCTTGCCACGCCTTCCCGGTTAGATCTTTTCTCGTGATTGCCTGATAAATGCCCATCATGGGATTTAGGGGCACTACAGGAAAATCTGTACCAAAGGCAATTTTTGCACCAGTATCCACGAGTGTTTTGATAGGATAATAGAGTGGTTGTTGTTTTTCACTGATTCTGTCCGTATATGCCTCACTTTCCATTAATTCAATATGTTTAGGTTGAAATGAGGCGATTACATTTAATTCCTTAAAGCGATGAACATCGTCTGGATGCAATACCTCCACATGTTCAATGACATGTCTGGCATCTCTTTCCCCATTTACGTTTCTCGCTTCTTCAAATGCATCCAATGCTAAGCGGACAGCACCGTTACCAATAGCATGGAAACGAATTTGAAATTTTTCCTTATCTGCCTTTTTTACTAATTGTTTAATTGTTTCAGCTGGATACGTGGTCCCGCCTTTTGTTTCAGGACGGTCTTTGTAATGATCCAATAAAAAAGCAGTATGACTAGTCACGACACCATCTATAAATTGTTTTAATCCAGAAAAGGTAAGCTTGTCTGACTGATAATTTTTTTGTAATTCCTTGGCGGCAGCTACATCCATTTTTAACTCCGGCGAAAAGTGAATTCTGGTTGTTAGTAACCCTTCTCTCTCAAATTCCTTAAAAATTTCAAGGTCGTCTAATGGATTCGGAGCAATTTTAGCTCCGTATAAATCATTAACGGATGTGATTCCCAACCTTTTTGTTTCATTAAGAAAATCTTGGAATAGGTTTACACGTTTTTCTTTCGGTAATTTGTATGCATGTTCTGATGCATACCCAATTGCCTGTTCAAATAGAAGGCCTGTCAGTTCCCCATTTTCATCTTTTCCAATTTCTCCATATTCCGGATTTGGGGTATCCTTCGTTAATTGGATCATTTCCATCGCTTTACTATTAATCCATGCGTAATGCACTTCTGCATTGAATAATAAAACGGGACGATCACAAATATATTTATCCAGTGTTGTTCTATGTGGCAGCACTTTATTCTTCCAATTGGTATGATCCCAGCCAACACCGAATATCCACTCATCATTTGGTCTCGTTTCTGCAAATTCGGCTACTATTTTGGCTGCATCTTCTTCTGAAGCTGCATCAAATAATTTGGCACTATCCTTCTGTAAAATGCTTCCCATCATAATGTGCATATGAAAATCATGAAATCCCGGAATGATCAGCCCCTCTTCGAAGTCATACACCTTTGTTTGATCTCCAAGGAATGACATTATATCTTCTTTAGAACCGATTTTAATTATTTTATTATCTTTAATAGCGATAGCTGCCTGTATAGGCTCATCTTGTAATCCAGTAAAAACATGTTGACCAGAAAGAATGATGTCTGCATTTACCATTATTATCCTCCTTGATGCATAAAGCTTTTATGCTTTAATTTCTTTCAATCGCACTATCAATGGAAAGCTCTGGCGGCCGCTTACTAAACATTTTCGTATTTGAAAGCAGCATGATGACACCTATTCCGAACCACCCTAGTCCGAGTAAGAGTGCCTTTGAATCAAGACTGGTCCATAACCAAATTGTGAAGCTCGTACCAATCAGCGGCAATATTAGGTATTTCAATGCATTAATTCCGTTTCGCTGTTTTTCTCTAATAAAATAATGGGAAATAACCGAGAGATTGACAAATGTAAATGCAACAAGCGCCCCAAAGTTAATAAAGGATGATGCTGTCACTAAATCAACAAATAAAGCAGATAAAGCAAAAATACCAACTAAGATGATGTTGTGTGTTGGAGTTTGAAATTTTGGATGAATTTGACCAAATATTTTCTTTGGAAGAACTCCATCTCTCCCCATGGCATACAAAAGCCGCGAAACACTTGCATGAGCTGATAAACCGGAAGCCAGCCCACCGGTAATGTATCCTGCTAGAAAAATAGATTGAAATAAATGACCCCCGATGTACATGGCAATTTCCAAGGATGCGGAATCTGGATCTTTAAAGGCTTGGAAATTTGGGTAAACAAGGTGACTGATGTATGAGATGGTGACAAACAGACCTCCTCCTATTAATGCGACGAGGAAAATGGCCTTTGGTATCATTTTTTTAGGATTAATGGTCTCCTCTGAAAATGTGGTAACAGCGTCAAATCCTAAAAAAGATAAACATAAAATGGAGGATCCTGCCAATACTAAAGATAGCGGTATATCGCCATTCACGAATGGAGAACTCATGAATAATGTTCCTGAACCCATTCCGTTAAGTACCCCTTTAATCGAGAGGAATGTAAATATAACGATTATTAAAAATTGAAAGGCAACTAATAATAGATTTATTTTTGTTGCTATTTTCACTCCAATTATATTTACAGCGGTGATTAAAATGACAAAGGCAATTAACCAGACGGAAAAAGGAACGGATGGAAAATACGCGTTTAAGTAAATGGCGATCAATAATCCATTGATCATTGGCAAAAATAAATAGTCCAATAGGATGACCCATCCCACTAAGAAGCCAAGGTGAGGATTAAGGGCCTTTTGAGTAAATGTATAAGCAGAACCGGCAACAGGGTAGGCCTTGACCATTTGACCATAACTATAGGCTGTAAACAACATACCAACCAAAGCTATGATATAAGCAGCTGGCACCATCCCTTTCGTTATTTCCGCAACAACTCCATAAGTAGAAAAAACTGTTGTAGGTGCCATATAGGCCAATCCAAATAGCACTAAAGGAAATACTGTTAACGAACGTCTTAACTTTGCATTCTCCATGTATCACTCCACCCTTATTCGTGATTAATTAACTTATATGCAAATATCATACCAAGTGGGGATTAATGGTATTTTTCCAACAATTTAAATATACAGATTATTCGGTTAATTAAAAGGTTTATGCAATTCTACATCAATTATTTAATATTGCATAATCAGTCGTCCAGTGACGGGATATGGCAACCCATTATTCAATACTTTTCTTCTTCAGCTAGCCGTCCTCGGCGCTCACTATCGGATATGTAAGAAATATCTATTCATTAGGTCATATATTAAGGGAAAAAAATTAGCTGGGCTGTTTATTATTTTACTAATGCCCTCGCCGAACAGAGTCTACGTGTTCATAGCACATTAATGGTACCTTCTGCCGCAAACACTTCAAGGGACTTCAATCAAAGAGAGCGGTATCTGAAGGCTTCCCTACCTCAGCCGCTCTCCATTAACTGTGAAAACGTCACCATTTTTAAAGATCAATCTATTTCCCTCTTAGTAAGACAATCCATTACCCGCTTATTTGATTATCTGTATCCTTATCATCTAGTGTCCTTTTTTCAGAGAAAGGATTACTTTCATTTTGACTATTGCGGACAAATAATACTGAGATAAGAGATGCGATACAAAGAAATACTAAAAATGAAGCAAGCGGAATCCAAGAATTATTGTAGGCGCCCACTAATATAGTCGCAATCATTGGGGCCGTTCCACCAAATAATGCAGAGCCTGTTTGATAACCAAGCGTTATTCCTGTATAACCAACATTCGTACTAAACATTTCAGTAAACATTGTCCCGATAGTCGCCGCAATTGGAGGCCAAAGTATTCCTAAGCCCACTATTGAAATAACATATAACCAGGGAGTGGATTGTAAGGAAAACAAATAAAAGTATGGAAAGGCAAAAAGAGTTATCCCGATTGTCCCAATAAGAAAAACACGTTTAAGGCCAATTTTATCAGACAACATTCCCATAAATGGCATGCAAATTGCTGTAACGATTGTTGCCACCGTAACTACATTTAAAGCTGTAATCCTTGAAAAACCTTGTGTTTCCGTAGCATAGGAGATGAAAAATGTGGAAAATAAATAGAATGGGCCCACTTCAACACATTTTGCACCTAAAGAAATTAAGACAGCTTTCCAATGATATCGCAGTGTCTCAAAGAGTGGGATTTTTACGACGTTTCCTTTTTCTATCTCTTCTTTGAAGGCCGATGTTTCCTCAATCCCTTTTCTTATCCAAATACCAATAACAACCAAAATCGCACTTAGGACAAATGGCACTCTCCATCCCCATGAAAGGAATTGTGATTCCGGAAGTAAACTCATTAATGAAATGGAAAATGTCCCAAGTAACATCCCAAGAGGGATACCCATTGCAGGAAAGCTTCCAAAAAAGCCACGTCTTTCTTTAGGCGCAGATTCAACCGCCAGGAGTATCGCTCCCCCCCATTCTCCGCCAAGCCCGATACCTTGAACGAGACGAAAGAAAACAAGGAGAATTGGTGCCCAAAGCCCTATCATGCTATATGTTGGAAGAAGTCCAATACAGACGGTAGAAACTCCCATTAATAAAAGTGAAAGCACGAGAGTATTTTTCCTGCCAAACTTGTCTCCCAAATGACTAAATACAAGCCCTCCAAGAGGTCGTATAAAAAAAGTAATGCCAAATGATGCATAAGCAAGCAATAAACTTACAAACGGATCATCATTAGGAAAATACAGTTTATTAAATACAAGTGCAGCAACGGTTCCATAAAGAAAGAAATCATAAAATTCAATGGTACTGCCAAGTAAACTCGCAAATAATATCTTTTTTGATTTCTTGTCCAGTTTCTTTTTCCCACTCAATTTAACACACCTCCGGATTAGTTACTTTCCTGGATGTGGATTCTTGGATGTGGATGGCTTGCTGATTATTAATAGAAGGTTAAAGGTGCACCATCATTAATGAAGAACTAGGTTACTTCCCGATATAGAGAGTCTGACCTCCTGCCATTCGCTTACTTTGCTCCTATATGCTGGGTTAAATTCTACCCCTTTCCCCTTCTTTAGTTTTTCCTGTAAGATTCATCGTCATCAGCTGGCATCCAGTTAATGAGCGCCCAAATCCATAAGTATTATGTATAATGTATTGTGTATACACAATACATTATACAAAGCCTTCAATAAGGGCAATAATCGTTCTTGTAAAAAAGCATAAAGACTATCGGAATTGATCTCTCAACCGTGGACATATTCAGCTTCATTATCGGCATATCCAAATTCCCGTGAAATCTCGAGCGCTGCACTCTTCACTTTTTCAACCAATGGAGGCAACAACTCGTTTCGGTAACCCACCTCAAGACCAGTAACACTGATCCCCGCGATGATATAACCTTTGTCATTAAAAATAGGAGCGGCTACTGCAGATATATAATTTTCAAGTTCCGAGTGACTGACCGTATATCCCGTTTTTTGAGATTCTTCTAGAAGAATCCGAAGTCTCTCTTTATCAGTGATCGTTCCAGAAGCAATCGACTTCAGTTCGATTTGCTCTAAATATTGTTCGCGCTCATACTGCGGCTGAAAAGCGAGAATGACACGAGAACACGCTCCGGCATAAAGCGGAGTTCTCCGGCCAATTGCCGTATTAAGCCTAACACGCTGTTTTGTATCCAGTCTTTCGATATAGATGGCCTCTTTGCCATCTTGTACGACGAGATTAACAGCTTCCCCTACCTTGTCATGCAGTTTTTGCATTATTGGCAAAGCTACCTGCCGAATATCAAGGCGTTCGGCTACCAAATGGCCGAACTGAAGAAATAACAGGCCAAGTGAATATTTTCCAGCTCTCCCCTTATCGAGAAGACCCATCTCTTCAAGTGACATGACCATTCGATAAACAGATGTTTTCGGTATCCCTGAAATATTTGCGATTTCATTTAAACTTAACATTGAATGCGTAAAAAAAAGATTAAGGATTTCCATTGATCTGACGGCCGTCTTATTTTTGCTTTGCATGAGTTTCCCCTCCTAAACAAAACAAGACCCTTTCAAGAAAGCTTTACAGTCTATTAAGGAACCAGTAAGCTCCACGTTCGGATTCGTAACTTTTAAACATAACTTTAATGATCAAACTTAAATAATAATTCCGCCTTAAACAGCTTAGCTGAGTATTTTGCCGTATTTCCCTTCATAAAAGGCCAGTGGTGCCCCTTCGCTAATGACGAGTTCAGTTACTTCTCCAATAAAGAGTGTGTGGTCCCCAGCTATTTGTTTACTATGGACCTTACATACGATATTTGCTAAAGCATTTTTTATTACTGGAAGTTCATTTATCCAGCCAAATTCAATCTGACGGTTTTCTTTAATCTGCCCCGCAAAATGCATGGATAACTCTTTTTGAGCTTCTGACAATATATTTACAGCAAACTTTCCAGATTCATTAATTTTATCTAGCATTCTGGCTTTTTCGCCTATGGATATTAAAACCAATCTTGGATTAAGGGAAACCGACATAAATGCATTCGCCGTCATACCGTGTACTTCATCTTCTAAATATGTTGTAAGTACTGTTACGCCTGTTGCAAATTTCCCCATCGCGTTTCTAAAATTTCTATCATCCATCATTTTATAACCTCCTTAAAATTTGAACTATACTCAGGCATTGACCCAAAGGGTATCTTGTTTAAGAATTTAACTGTCAACTCTTCGGCAACACCTCCCTTCAGCATTTCTATAATTTGACCGCTTATTTCATCATTCCTCTTGCTGGACCCATATCTTATAAATAACCCCTGACAAGCTTTGTTCCCGTTTTTGATTTCTACACTATATACACCTGGTGCTGGCAGGATATACTTATTTTCAATATGAATTTCCGATTTTTTCTTTTTCTCATGTTTATGTCTATTTGAAATATAAACAAAGCCTTTAACTTCAAATTGATGTCCCATATAGTAAGGTACAAGGTGGACATCTCCGTCCCTTACTATTTTTCTAATTAAAGTTGAACTTATTTTTTCGCCATTATGTGCCTGTTTTGAAATGACGGTTACATCAAAGGAGTTGTTTTTACTCACTTTTTGCAAATAATCAACATTACCCTGAGCTTTATTTCCAAAGGTAAAGTCGAATCCTACCACTATATGTTTAGCTTGAAGACCTAAAACATATTGTTTAATAAAATCGGATGGCTGTAGGGAAGCCAATGATAAATTAAACTTTATGACAAAAAGCTTGTCCACTCCAAAAGCAGCCATTCTTTCAATCTTTAAAGCTAGGGGAGTTAAATACCGCAAATCTTTCTCCCATTTGATTACTTCATTTGGATGTGGATCGAAGGTCATTGCCGTGAATTTAAGCTTGTTCTTTTCGGCTATTCTCTTGGTTTGCTTTAACAAGGATTGATGACCTAAATGAACACCGTCAAAAAAACCTAATGCCATTACGTGGGGCTCCCTTGGATATAGGGATTCCTTTAGTGGATGTGCTAAATGGAAAACTTCCAACTTGCTTCACCTTCTCTGTCATCAAAATAATGACTTTTAAAATGTTTAGTCGATATTATTTAGTGCAATACTACTTCAAAAACCTTGTTTCCGTTTGGTACTAAGGACCATGTTTCGTCCCCAGTCGATAATCAACCATTAATGGAGTGCATTTTAAGTCATTTGAACTTTTCATGAATGTGCACTCATTGTTTACCGATTAGAGTTTATGTGTAATGAACTCTGTATACATAATTCATTACACATAAACTTAAAATAGCCACTTTCTGAAATAATCGAATTATCAATTTGAGCATTAGCATTTGGTTCCTGCGTATGAATGTATCAGAAATAAAAGGCTCCTCGTTGTTTGATGTCACGAGAAGCCATTTGATGGATTGCCATATTGCTATAGGAATGCAGAATCCCGGTACTTACCTCTTTATTGTTCCGTGGAGTAGTAGCGGACCTCGAAAATCTTACAGCCATCTGGTGATTTCCACGGTCCATGTTCCATACCGGGTGGGCGGCAAGCAACCATTCCTGCTGTAAATTCCTCATTTAAACGCAAATCGATTAAAGACCCTTCAATAATATATAATTCTTCCCAAAAATCATGGACTTGCACGCCATTAGGAGATGTATCTGTACCTGGACCGTTATGAAGAATTCTTGTAGCAACCCCTGTAGTAGGGTCAGAAGCAATGATTCTTTCAGAAAGGCTCTTAACTTTACTAAAAGGCTGCGCTTCAAAAGTGGTATGATCGACAAATTCATGTTCTTCTTTTTTCTGATCTGCATAATAGCGAACTTCGAAAATCCTGCAGCCATTAGGTGATTTCCATGGACCATGCTCCATCCCTGGAGGACGGCATGCAACCATTCCTGCTGTAAATTCCTCATTTAGACGTAAATCGATTAAGGATCCTTCAATAATATATAATTCTTCCCAAAAGTCATGGACTTGCACGCCATCAGGGGATGTATCAGTACCTGCCTCCAGTTCAAGGATACGAGTTGCTACATTAGTATCTGGAATCTGCGCAATGATTCGTTGAGATGCACCTTCTACAGTTTTTGAAGGAACGGCCTCAAAGGTCCTATACTCAACAAATTCCAACTCTGGTTTTCTATCAATTTTCATTTTTGATTTTTCCATTTCAAACTACCTCCGCATCCACTAAAATATGAACCTGATAATTCAATTGAATTTTGTTATCTGTTAAACGATCATATAATTCTGCTGAAAATGCTTCCCCATAAATGAATTCACCATTTTTAATCGGTAATGTTCCGCAAAACACAATCATATCCTCACTATCATAGCCACGTTCCTCGATAATTTTGAGCAAATCTTCAGGATGCAAGAATTCTCCTAGCTTGCCTGCTTGGTACTCTTTTTTCACCCCATCAACAATCATCCAGCTTCTCATTTCAATGTCATCCCATCGATCTTTTACGTCATCCAAGGCCCAAAATTGTGTTGAAATAGGTTTGCTGCATACTTGTTTGGATTTCTGAATAGACACTTTTTCAAGCCCGCGGTCCGTGTGGTCACTGCCAAGTCCTAAATACCATTTCCCTTCAATTTTCATGATGACCACTTCTGCTTCTCCGCTGCTGCTTTCTTGAATAACTGAAATTGAGTTATTTGTCGTAATGAGATTTGTTGAAAGATCGTAAATCATCGGAACTTGTGGAGGAGCCGGAACGCCGATCTCCTTCAATTCATCAATATGTTTTTTTACAGATTCCTGGTCTTTTCCCGTATACCCGGCAATAAGCAATCGTTTAGGGTCTGCGACAATATTTCTTCCACAAACATTAATATTTATCAACTGAATTCCTCCTGCCTATCTAAAACCCGGTGCTTCAAATTAGGAAATACATCACGAATTTTAGCAACCTGAGCTGGATCAATCTCTGTTTTAATAATAGTTTCTTCATCTCCTCCAGCAGCCACAACAATCCCCCAAGGGTCAACCACTTGACTATGACCAGCTAAAAGGACGTCATTAGTATTTCCAACACAATTACTCGAAATCAAGAAACACTGGTTTTCCAATGCCCGAACTGAATTGAATAATTTCCAATGCTCCAGTCTTCTATGCGGCCAAGCAGATGTAACAAGAAGTAACTCTGCTCCTAAATCCACTTCTGCACGGTACAATTCAGGAAATCGCAAATCATAACAAGTTGATAAGCCCACTTTCCCGAATTCTGTATCGACTACAGTTGTTTCATTTCCTCTCGTCAATATTTGACCTTCTTTTGAACCATAACGAAATAAATGCATTTTGCGATAGGTTCCTATTAGTGTCCCATCCGGAGAAAATAGAACACTTGTGTTGTAGTATTTTCCATTATTTTTTTCTATAAAACTACCTGCAAATATATATGACTTAACTTCTTTGGCCTTTGCGGAGAAACGTTGGACAAAATCGCCATTCAATTCTTCTGATTCGTCCATATAACGATCAAAAGAAAAGTACCCCGTTGCCCACGTTTCTGGTAAAACTATTAAATCTTGTCCTTTTAATCCATCAATCATTGACTCCACACGATCTATGCGAGCAGATTTAGATTCACTATCTTTAATCTCCAATTGTATTGATGCAATTTTCATTTCTGCAACACCCTTTTCTATATATTTTTTATATTAGTTCTTCCACTTTAGTGGGAAGTGAATAGCTTCCTAAAAATCTATCCACCATTTGAACCGGCTCATCATAGCCGTAATTTCTAAATGAAAAGCCTTTCGTGACGAAAGGTGCACCATTATAGAACATTTCATACTGTTGATGCCTGCCACCGAATTCTGAACCAATGATATCCCATACTAACTTAAATAGTTTAATTTTCTCCTCAGCCCCAACTCCCGTAGAACGTATATATTGATACATATCATCTTTCGTTTCAGGATTGATGAGCTCTTTATATGAGGATGGTAATTGTAAAACGCCTCCACCGCATAACTCCCGTAAAATTTTAATAGTGGAAGCATAGATAGTTTCCTGTTGACCGACTACACCATAGAGAAAACGTGGATTCGGTCGTGCCACACCGTTTTTGTCGATGATACAATTATATTCAGAAGCTAAAAGATTACCTTCTACAGAAGCCGCAATAGAAGCGAGTTCCCCTAACTTCTCTTGGACTGATGGGATTTTATCAATTCCATTCATAGCAGCAACTTTTCGGGCAGCACCAATCAAAAATTTCAATTTATTGCTAAATCTTATTTGCGCTTGATTATTGCCTAATACGTGAGCTGGTGTTTCATGGAACTGAGCTCTCACGATGTCAATATTTTTGTAAACAAAAATATCTTGCCAAGGAATAAATACATCGTCAAAAACAACTAATGAATCACTTTCATCAAAACGGGAGGACAATGGGTAATCAAATGTGCTTGGTGATTTTTCAGCATAACCAGGCCTCGCATAAAATTTTAATCCTTTTGCATGAATCGGCAGGACAAAAGACAAAGCATAATCTTCATCACCAGGTCTGAGTGGTGTAAGGCAACTTACGAATAAGTAATCGGATACGGCTGATGCAGTACCTAGCATTTGAGAACCTCGAACAATAATTCCATCCTCCCTTTCTTCGTACACTCCAACTGGGAGAAACTTATCTTCCTGCTCATGAGCTGCTTTACTTCGATCAATTTGTGGCGGAATAATAACGTATGTTACATATAGATCTTGATCTCGTACATGTTTATAGAAATTCAAAACATTATTTCCATAACCTTCTCCTCCACGATCAAACACTTCGGGTGAACTGGCAAAAGCAGCCAAAAAGCTGGCAACGTGATCAGGGCTTCTTCCGACAAATCCACAAGTTGCTTCAGACCATTTAGAAATCGCCAATCTTCTCTCTTTAAGTTCTTCCCGACTCCTTGGAATCATATAAATTTTATTTGCTAGTGTACCGTCCTCAGTTTTGTATGTCATATTCTGAGATTCATCCCATGCTAGGTCGTATAAGCCTGCAATGGTATGGGTAATTCCTGTAAAAGCTGGGTGGGTCGTCACATCCGGTACTCGTTCCCCATTTATGTAGATTGCCCTATCATCTTTCAATGTCTGTAAATATTCTTTACCTGTTCTAACCATACCTGATTCCTCCTATATGTTTGTATAAGTACATGTTTTAAAAACAAGAAACGATTTAAAAGCTTAACAGGCGAACCTTAATTGTATTTTGTATGATGTATTATGTATTGTGTATACATTAAAGGCTTTGCCAATTCCTATCATGTAATTATGGTTGGTAAAGTCAAAGTGAATTTAATGTTTATCCCTTAAATATTCTCTACTCTTTACCTATAAACATCAACGATGGGTAAACGCTTTCATTTGCAATGAACTATAGACGGTTCTTTCAACACCATGGCTTACTATCTAAGCAAAAACCCAGGAAAAAGCATTCGGAAGAATTTCTCCAAGGTTTTTGCTCTAAACGTGAGAATTGGTTTGATCTTGCTGTAAATCTTCCATTTCATAGGCAAGTTTGTTCAAAACCGTTATTTTTGTCCCTATAAATATAGTTAACTACCTTTTACTAGGAGCAATCCCTCCCTTCAAGCATTTGATAGAAAATCAGGAATTATCAACCATAATCAATGTTTCTTTTGTTTTTTCCAAATGGTTTAAAATCGCCTGTGAAGCTAGTTCGGGATTTTTCTCCTCTAAAGCCTGGATAATCTGAGTATGTTCCATTAAAACATTTTTCATTCTCCCAAGTTTACTGACTGCTTTTAACCCCATTAGCTGAGTAAGGTTATGAAGATTGTTCAAAACTTGCTCTATTATGGTGAAGTTTGCCAGTCTTGTCAACGAGAGATGAAACTCATGGTCTAGCTTAATAAAACTAATAGCATCATCATTTTGCAATGCTTCTTCTTGCTGCTTCAGAATTAATTTAAGCAGTCTCAGTTGTTCAGGTGATGTAATTTCTTTTGTTAGTTTTTTCACTGATTCAACTTCAATAGCACTTCTTAGTAAAAAGATTTCATCCTGTTCCTCTGGAGTAATCTTTCTTACAGTTAAACCCTTCCTTGGAATGGAAACAAGTAATCCTTCCTTCACCAAATCTTGAATAGCTGCCCTTACCGGAGTTCTTGAAGTATCTAACCTTTCCGCTAATTGAACTTCTGTAAATATTTCATCACTGGTAATACCACCAAATAAAATAGCTTTTTTTATTTGCTTATAAACTTTATCTTGTGTTGTTCTTTCCTTTTCGATTGGTTTTAAATGAATTCCTGCCATATTAATCCGTCCTTTTTGATAAGTCTTTACAATATGAACAACTTGGATTTATATGATTGGCTAAATCCTCATATGTGTTATGTATACATAATACATAACACTCCAGACATAAGTCAATAATATATTTTCCATTTTTCTGAATTTTACAAAACGGTCATTGTCTTTGTAATTTTCTTAAAACGCAACTTATTTAAAAATCATTCTTTTGGAAGTCAAAAACATGTAACAAAAGGATAAAAAATCCAAATAAAAACCCCCAAATAATGGGGGATGGATCGATATTCATTTATACAAAATATCATCTTTTAGTGAAGCAACTTTAGTCAAAGCTGTATCTATATCAGCTTCATTCACTCCAAAGTGAGCAAGTGCATCGTTAAGATGTTTGACAATGGCATTGAAATGGTCTGGTTGCAGATTCAATCCTTGGTGCGCCTTTGCCATGGATTGTCCAGAATATTGTTTTGGGCCGCCTAATGCAAAACTAATAAATTTTGTCTGATGACTCCGTTGCTTTTCCATATCCGTTTTTTCAAAAAAATGATTAACTGTCTCATCTTTAAGAACCAATTCGGAGTAAAAATAGTCCACAACTTTTGCTATCGCTTCTTCTCCGCCAACTTTTTCATATAGTGTTTGTTCCATATCTACACTCCTAATTTGTAATGAATAGAAGTATTCTTTGTAGAAAACTTGATTTTATTCCTTATCTTTCAATAATATCTCCTTCTGCTCTAGCACCCTTGCAACTAACCTGTCCCCTTAAATTCCGAAAGTGAAGTAAAGAACCGGTTAGTTCATTAGAAAATGATCGTAATCCATTTAACTCCCATTATTTCAACTTCTTGCCACCAAGTTGCTGAAAATGCATAATTGATATAGGTAATTTCATTTTTATGTTCAAGCTGTTATTTTCATTTTCAAATTGTAATGTGACAAAATTGTAATCTTACTTCCTGTTACATCTATGGTGGGGAAAGGAATGAATTTTATAGTATGTAACATGAGGAGGAGATTTTCGTTGCAAAAAGTATTACAAACTAAAAACTTATCTAAATCCTATGGAAAGTCACAGGTTTTAAAAAATATTGACCTGACCATAACTTCGGGTGAATTTACAGCTATTATGGGGCCTTCCGGTTCCGGAAAAACAACACTGATGAATGTGTTATCGACAATTGATAAATTTTCTGGCGGGGAAGTCTGGCTTGAAGAGCAGGCCCTGTTGGATTTGAACAAAAAAGCATTGCGCACATTTCGCCAAGAACGAATGGGGTTCATCTTTCAAGATTACAACTTGCTTGATACTTTAACGATTAAGGAGAATATTCTTCTGCCCCTTTCATTAAGGAAATTCTCTTCGGATGAGATGGAAAGAAGGCTGAGACCAGTCATTCAGGCATTGAATATTGAAGAGATTCAGGATAAATACCCTACAGAAGTTTCTGGCGGCCAGAAACAACGGGCCTCGTCGGCGCGCGCCATTATTACAAACCCTGCGATAGTTTTTGCAGATGAACCTACAGGCGCTCTTGATTCGAGATCGGCCACACAATTATTGGAACAGTTATCGAGCTTGAATGAAACGTTTCAAACGACGATCCTTATGATTACACACGATTCCTATGCAGCAAGCTTCTGTAAACGAGTCATCTTCCTGCGTGATGGGGGAATCGTAAACGAGCTTTATAAAGGTGACCAAAGTCAAAGTGACTTCTTTGATCGGATCCTTCACATCCAGAGTGCCATGGGAGGGAATCAAAGGTGAACTTACTGAATATGACGTTCCGGAACGTTCAGCGCAATTTCCGTGTTTATACGATTTATCTGTTTGCCATGATTACAGGTGTGATGGTTCATTTCACCTTCTCATCACTGATGTATAACCAGGATATATTGGATGTACTCAATAATAAGGAGAGTTTTCAAACGGGGGTGTCGATTGCCTCGGTGGTCATCTTCCTCTTTATCATTTTCTTTATTCTTTATGCTAACTCTTTCTTTATGAAGCAAAGAAAAAAGGAATTTGGACTCTATTTGCTGCTAGGTATGAAAGAAAGCCAGATTACTCGAATGGTATTCGTTGAAAATCTGCTCATTGGATCATTCTCACTTGTAATTGGAATACTCCTTGGCGGTCTGCTGTCCAAGTTTTTCGGTATGGCATTAATGAATTTAATGCAATACGATAATGTCATTACGCTGAATTTTCCTTATCAAGCGATCGGGTCGACAATCTTCCTGTTTCTCTTGTTAGCCATCATTGCAAGTATCCAAAGTTTCTTCATGATCAGTCGCGTACAACTCGTGGAGTTGTTTCATGCAAAAGAGAAAATGGAAAAACCGATACCATCTTCGGTCATTATGGCAGCTTTATCGTTAATGTTATTAGCAACGGAATTCTTTCTGATAAGCCGGGGCAAAGAATCAAGCATATGGCAAGATCACTTAACTTTTGCCATGATTGCTGTCACAGTCGGCATGATTGGCGGAACGTATTTGTTCTTCCGTCAGTTCTCCGGCTGGCTGCTGCAAAAGATCCGCCAGAAACATAACTTCCATGAAGGCAATCGGGTATTGTGGATCTCGTCATTACGCTTCCAAATAAGGTCGAATACGTTAAACCTTACCTTCATCTCTTTGTTCAGTGCGACCATCATTTTCTTGATCGGATTCGTTTCGATCAATTACGCTGTCCAGTTTGAAGCTGTCGGCAGGAATCTACCGAATGATATTGCGTTCCAATCATTGGATAAGGAAACTAACGAGAAAATTGATGCTAAGATAAAAAATTCCGACCACTCAATTGAATATCATAAAACTCTGGAAGCCTTAGTAGGAAAGCCGAATACAAACATGGACCTTGCTTTTGAGAACCCTGAGTATTTCTCAAAGGACGTTTTTCTTTTTCCAGAAAAAGCATATAACGAAATCATCTCATTGCGTGGAAATCAGGAGGAAATCCATTTAGAAGATATGGAAGCTGTAACTCTGTCACAAGGAACAGATTACCCAAAACCCTTCCCCTCCGATCAGCTTCCACGTTTTAAAGTGAATGTAAATGAAGATATCACTCTAAAACTAATAGAGAAAAAAGATTACGCATTATTAGGCTGGGCCAGCGACCCTGTTCAATCCATGATATTAAAGCCCGCAGTCCTGATTATTTCAGATGAGGCTTATCAAAACTTAAAAAGCAAAGCCAAAACGGTACATTTTGAAATTTATGAAATCGAAAATGAGAAGCAGGCTGATTCCTTATCAACTGATATACATGCCATTGTTACGAAAAAGCCCGACACTTACTATTCTTCGTTTGCTGATGTGTATTCAAAGCAAATAGAAGGTTCATCTTTAATGTTATTTGCAGCTGCTTTCCTGGCTGTCATTGCCTTGTTTGCATTGGCCAGCGTCATTTACTTTAAACAATTGCGGGAAGCAACGGAAGAACAAAGACAGTATTCCATTCTGCGGAAGATTGGAACCGCAGACCGTGAATTGAAAAGCGTGATCCGTAAACAACTTCTCTTTGTTTTCTTCCCTCCGCTAGTTTTAGGCATTTTACACAGCTGGCTCATTTTAAAATACTATATCCTGGATTCAGTACAAGATTTCCCGCAGCTTACCTCTATGCTCTGGTTCATCTTTGCTATATACTTTGTGATCTATGTATTGTTTTATCTGTCTTCCGCGAATCTCTACTACAAAATCGTAAATCAGAAATATTAATAAAAAACGCAATGGCCTTCATTAAGGTCTCATTGCGTTTTTTTGCATATTGAAATAGGGATCGACATTTTTGGGAAAGTGCATGACAAATTCGGTATACAAACCCGTTTCAGAGGTACAAGTGATATAGTGACCAAGTTTATTGGATAACTGCTGTGCTAAATATAACCCCATCCCTGTGGATTTTGTGTAGGTACGCCCGTTGGAACCTGTAAAACCCCTATTAAATATCCGTGGTAAATCAGTCTTTTCTATACCAATTCCATTATCTCTAATAATTAGCTGCTTTTCTTTTAAATCAGAACCTGTCTCAATCTTTATTTCCCCTTCTTCTTGCGTATACTTCAAGGAATTTGAAATTAATTGATTCAGGATGAATTGCAGCCACTTGGGGTCACTTTGGATGGTGGTTGGTTCAAGCTGTAACCGAAGGCGGATTTTCTTGGAAATAAATGTTTTGGAATGAGTTTTTATAACCTCTTTCACCAATTGGTCCAAATCACAATTCTTGATGTCATAATCCTGATTGAAGTTATCCAACTTTGCGTAATAAAGTGCCTGATCCACATAATGCTCTATCCTTGATACCTCATCATGAAAAATCTTGGCATCGATTTCTGTTTGCTGCATCAATCGCAGCACTGAGATGGGTGTTTTAATTTCATGAAACCACGAAACAATAAAATCATAATACTCGTTTTGCTTCTCATGAATCTGATTGAGAGACCTAATATGTTCCCTTTCCTTCTCTTCAAACAAATGCTGTAAAGAGGCTGCCTCTAAAGAAAGGTTCTCATGATCTTCGTCACCCCTTGCCCGGATTGCACGTAAACTTTGCTGATACCGATACAAAAAGAAAATAATCAATACGAAAAGGGTTAATACCACTGCATATAGAAAGGTGTTCCAGCTCCATGTCATATTGGGGTCCGTGTAAAACACGGCAGAAACCAGGCAAAAGATAAAAACGAATAAAACGATATAAGGCTTCTCGTATTTTAAAAATTGGATGAACCTCATTCGATCAGATACCCCATTCCTTTACGTGTCCCAATAAAGTCTTCTAATCCAATTCCAGAGATCTTCCGCCTTAATCGATTTACATTAACAGTCAGTGTATTATCGTCGACAAACTGTTCATCATTCCAAAGAGCTTGCATCAAGTCCTCTCTGGATACAATTTTCCCTATTCTGCGCATCATCAACTGCAAAATGATGAACTCATTACGTGAAAGTTCAATGGACTGATCCTCATATTGGATAGTTGAGTTTGTTACTTGCAAAGACAAGTCCCGGTGCGTTAATTTTAGGTTATGTCCATTTTGATAGGTATAATTCCTGCGTAGCAATGCATTGATTTTTGCTACAAGAACATCTAAATCAAATGGCTTCTGGATAAAATCATCCCCTCCCATATTAATGGCCATGATGATGTCCATGTTTTGATTTCTAGAGGAAAGGAACAGTATGGGCACACTTGAGATTGCACGGATCTGCTGACACCAATAAAAGCCATCAAAGGTTGGCAAGGTTATATCCAATAGTACCAAATCAGGCTGGAATTTCTCAAAATCATCTAAAATGTGGTCAAATTCCATTATCCCCACAACGTCGTATTTCCATTTTGTTAGCGTATCAGCCACAATTTTTCTAATTTTTTCTTCATCTTCAACTATCATAATTTTAAACATAACAATCTCCTATTCATGAATCGATAAAGGTTTACATGTTCTTTCATATCATTATGCTAATTATTCCAAACTCCTGTCATTTGTACAATACATCACTCAAGAATATGGCTCAATTAAAGTAACTATAGAGAAGGAATGCGATAGTGACACCCTGCCCCCCTTTTAGGGAATGTACAATTTGAACGTTGCCTCCAGGCACTCGCTTTCCGCGGGCGGTCCGCCATCCGTTCCAATCAGCTTTGTTTTAACTATGAAACGAGTTAGCCGACAATATTTTTTCAGCAATTAAATAACCACTAATGGGTAATGACATATCCTCAAACAGAAGGATACCCAAAAAAACTGAAGACATTAATTTTAAGATAAAAAAGTTACCAGTTTGGCCAAAAAATAAGTATAAGAATGTAATAGATTGGATAAACTAATAAAAAAGGAGTGGGAGATTATGGAGACTAAACTTAAAGAAGGAACGAAAGAAATGTGGAGCGAAATTAATGAATGTATAACTCGGAAAATCAATGAAAAGCATGATTTATCTTTTCAAAAGAAGAGCAATGATAATTATATGAATCTATATATTCAAACAGCCGTCTTACACACGTTATTTGAACTATCAGATGAGTTCAGGAAAATCGAAAGAAAATATAACGGATAGTGATGCTTCCGGAAAGGACATGCACTGAATTCACCATAACGGTGGATTAGGATTAAACTCTTTAAGGGAGCCTATTAATCCTAATCCACCTTTTCTTTCCAGCATTATTACTTACATCATTACCGCTGCCCGCAATTTGAACAGCATTATTACTGTACCATCTGTTTCCCTTCCCTATAAATCCCTCTTTCTATTCCAACTAGAATCCATGAACCAAATAGAAACCCCACCAGTTTTTAAGGTTGGGGTTTTTCCTGTGTTTAAGTTTTAGTATAATGCGAATGATTTTAATCGTACGCTAAGTTTAATACTATAATTTGTTGTTTTATTAATCTAAAATCTTGTATATTTAAATGAGTATTGTAATAACTTACTGACGTTTGAAACGAATGATCAGTAGCAGCTCCGAATAGCTTTTTAATTAGCTAAAATCATTGAAAATAAATATTTTTTGAAAGTGAGCTGAAAGCTGATGTTGTGGTCACCACTATTCGAAAATGATGTACCTGCAGTTTTTCTTCCTTAACGGCAGAAAACTTGCATCTCCGTTAGGGACTGGAATGTTTAGTTAAAACGGAGGGTACAAAAATGAAAAACACTATATTAGGTTCTTTATATTTATCACTCGCTGCCAGCATTTGGGGCGGGATGTATGTTGTGGTAAAAGTTGTGGTAGAGGTTGTTCCGCCGCTTGAATTAGTATTTTTACGATATGTAATTGCGATTTTAGCATTGCTGACAATTGGTTTTATAACAAAACAATCTTGGCGGATTGAAAAACGGGACTGGCTTCTGGTTTTCATTATAGGACTTGTTGGGAACACCATTTCCATCGTAACCCAGGAAGTCGGTACGCTGCTATCCACCGCACAAATGGGGGCCATCATCACTTCAACAACACCTGCATTCATGGTGATATTTGCACGCATCATTTTAAAAGAAAAGATCACTTTAAAAAAATCAATTTCTGTTATTTTAGCGACAATCGGTGTCGGTATCATTGTCGGAAATGCCCATATTGGCTCATCTCACCAACTTGGGGGCGTATCACTGCTTATTGCTGCGTTAACTTGGGCCCTTATGTCTGTTCTAATCAAACGTGTACCAGGACAATATTCACAAATTGTTATAACGACCTATGCCGTGCTTGTGGCAATTGTCTTTTTAACCCCTGTTACGATTAGTCGATTGGATGAGCTTGACTTTCAAGCCATCATGCATCCATCCATATGGGGCGGCCTTCTATACTTGGGCGTTATTTCAACAGCATGTGCCTTTTTACTGTGGAATCGCGGACTGCAAATGCTTACCGCTTCAAGTGGCGGACTATTTTTCTTTTTACAGCCTATAGTCGGTACTTTTTTAGGTTGGTTAATACTAGGTGAACAAATCGGCTTGCCTTTTTGGATCGGTACAATCTTAATTTTCACCGGTGTGCTATTAGTCATTCGGGAAGAATAACCCACATTAAGTTTATTAGAATTATATATTAAAAAATGTACCTTATAGAGCAGTCACTCTGAAACAGGCTGCCCATAGGGTACTTTTTTAGGTTTAAAAAAGGGGGCTTGTAGAAAAGTTGTTTTTTTGTTTATAATTTCTCCTTCTTATCCCCTATAAGGCGGAATCCAATAACCCATCGCACTAATGGGAATAGCATTATACTTGCTTGTTTGTCTAATGTAATCCAAACTTCCTTCCTCAAGGCAAAAAGATACTTTCTTTTGTTTATTTCAACCCATTATATCGAAAATCCCCAAAATTACATTCATTACGTAATTATTATCATAATTTTTTGTACATTTCGAAAGGATTTTTGTTATCATTAATTCATAATCTTGGAAATGAATGCTGAATTTTATAACAAAGGAGGAATCGTTTTTGAAAAATCCATATACGGAATTGACGATTGGAATGATGAGAACGGGGATATTAGGATTCGGCGGCGGGCCATCTGTCATCCCGCTCATCCGCCACGAAGCAGTTTCCCGTTATCACTGGCTTGACGATGATGAATTCGGGGACACATTGGCAATTGCCAATACGCTCCCAGGACCGATTGCCACGAAGATGGCTGCATATCTTGGTTATAAATTAAAAGGCTGGCCGGGAGCCATCGTAAGTGTGGCGGCTCACGTATTACCTTCATGCATTGCAATGGTTTTCTTGATTGCGTTCATTAATGTTCTAAGTAATTCGGCAATGATCAGTAATATGATCGCTGCTGTCATGCCGGTTGTCGCTGTCATGCTTGGTCAAATGGCTTATGAGTTTGGCGAAAAGGCGGTAAAAGGGTTAGGAAAGGTGCTCGGAATCACCTTTTTTGCGATTTCCTTTTTGCTTCTGCAGGTCATTTCCCTGCATCCGGGTATCGTCATTATGATGTTTCTTTTATATGGGGCGTTTCATTATAAATTAAAGGATAGATTGAAAAATAAAAAGACTGATAGGAAGGAGGAATCCGCTTAATGGGTATTATTATCCCAATAGGAGTTGCTGTTTTTCTAGCGTTTTTCATTGCCAATATTCTTGGTTACGGCGGAGGTCCAGCTTCGATTCCGCTTATGTATGATCAAATCGTTACCCGTTATGGCTGGCTTGATAATACCGAGTTCTCACAAATGCTTGCGTTAGGAAATTCACTCCCTGGACCCATCGCCACGAAAATAGCCGCATATGTCGGATATGATGTATATGGCTGGCCAGGATTTCTAGCTGCATTGGCAGGCACGATCATCCCTTCAGCCGTGGCTTTGATATATCTATTAAAAATCCTGCGAAAATACAAGCAATCGCCTATCGTAAAAGGCATGTCTCTACTTGTACAGCCCGTGATCGCGATCATGATGTTATTGCTCACCTGGAATATGGCAGCGGACGCGGTCGGGTCCATCGGCTACATCCATTCAGTCTTCATCGCTGGATTGGCCTTCTTGGCTTTAGGTAAATTCAAGATCCATCCTGCATTCGTAATCATTTTTGCCTTTGCGTATGGCGGCTTTATCATCCCGCTCACATAAATAAAAAAATCCGCCTGTATAGGGAGATTTTTTTATTAAAGCTTCATGCCCATCCGGCTTTTATAACGTTTAATGAGAATTTGGCAATCAACGCTGACAACCCCGACGACCGCATACAGTTTCTCATTAAGAAAGCGTTCCATCTCTTGATTATCAGTAAAGATTCCGTGCATATGGAGTTTACTCGGACCGGTCATATGATATAAACTCGTAACAGCCGGTTCACTTTCTAATTGCTGGGCGACCGATTCCAGATATTTTGGCTCAACCTCCACGTTAAAGAATGCCGAAACATGGATGCCGACCTTAGCTGGATTTATGACCGCAGTGAACCTCTCGATCACACCGTTTTCAACTAGATGATTAATTCTCATCTGAACCGCAACTCTGGAAAGCTCCACTTTCTTCGCTAAGTCGGTATATGAAATTCGTGCATCTTCATGTAAAACCGATATGATTTTCTTATCGATCTCATCAACTTTCAAGCTGGGAATCTTAAAGTCCTCCGCCATCTTACGTAACTCCTTTTCAATTTCTTTACTCCATTATCGCAGAGAACACCATCGGATCACAACAATCTTCCTTTTCACTTCTCATAACGCAAGAAATTTTTTCGTATCCCTTTTCAATGAACTCCCTCCTACTTGCCAAGAAATGTCCATCGTTTATGTAATTTTCAAACTTAAGGTGCATCAATTCAACCAGCTGGGTGCAGCCGCCAAAAAGATGAAATTCGATAGACTTAGAGCCCGACAAATTGACAACATCGCCCACACTTCCTTGATATCCTAATAGTCTGCAGTCCCCCTCCTTTCCCTAAGATTGAAAGGCGGGGGTTTTACAGACCGTATACTGCATGATAAAAGTTTATGAATAACCAAGGGACACTTCCTCAACCCTTTGATTGAAAGGTCTTTGCGATATTTTTGTATTCCTCATCATTGAGAATGCCCATTTTTTTGAATAATGCGGAATATGCCATTATTTTTTTCTGCGTACGGTTTGTACAATTCATATGGATCAGCTCCTTTTTTACATAGTATTCAATCACGACAAAATGTTTCCTCAATACAAAACATTTTGTATAAACTAAATCAAAGAAACGGTCCATTTTCACGGCAGTTTCCATTCGTTAGAGGTGTAATTAAAATAAGTTCTATATGAATAATTAGTAACAACTTCGAAAAGTGTTATGTTTAATGATTTCCGTATGGAAATTATGTTTTTCCACGGTTGCCGCATAGCAATCCTACGTATATGTTTTGGGAGGAGTGGCTAAATACAACCTGATTCCCCCCTGCACAGGACTTAAAAAAGTGACAGTTTTGGCCCATTAAACGGATTGTCTCTCTTGCAACAAGTCATCATTCGGATTATCGTTGTTTAATAGATGCGAAGAAATTGAAATAAACTGCATACTTTCTTCATACTTTTTCGCTAAACTGACTTTATTCAATAAGAAGGTGAATAATCCTGAAAATCTCCTTTAAACTCGGACTATCTATATTTATTTGCATTTTTTTGATGGAAACCGTCTCCATGATTTACTTGCATAATAAAGTGATCCATTCCCGTATCAATCAAGAATTGGAATCACTGAAGACCCGTGGCAATAGTCATCGTGATGTGTTGGAAATCACGTATTCCGACTCTACCCTTAAGCATATCGGCCTGATGGAATACCATACCGATACAGATGTCGTGATTACGAATACAAGAGGAGATATTCTGATATCTTCCGCAAAGGTAAATGGGGGAATGAACAAAATCTTGGCAAAAAACATCCGGCAAGTTCCCCGAAAAGGTATGGTCCTCCAATCAAGTTGGAAGGATGAAAGATATATAGCGACCATTACGCCATTTATCAGTGATAAAGAAAAAAAAGGCTATGTTTATATGTTCAAAGATACTAGGGAAGTTGAGGATTTAATTGCACAATTGAATAAGCATTTCCTTTTTGCGACTGCATTGCTCCTTTTCTTCATGCTTATCACCATTTATTTTCTATCAAAAGCTTTGACTAGACCGCTAATTTCAATGAAGGAAGCGACTACCAAACTCAGCAAAGGGAATTTTTCAGTGGCAGTGCCAGTACGATCTCATGATGAACTCGGAGAGCTTGCCCAATCCATTCAAAGCTTGGCTAATGAATTGAACTATTTAAAGAAGGAACGCAATGAATTTTTGGCAAGTATCTCCCATGAACTGCGCACGCCGCTAACTTATATCAAGGGATACGCTGATATTGCCCGCCGGAAAGACTTGAATGCTGCCGAACGAACACGATACTTAGAGATCATCCATGATGAATCCGAACGATTAAACAGCTTATTGGACGAACTATTCAATATGGCTAGAATGGATGTGAATACATTCACCATATCAAAAGAAACCGTCCAGCTCTCTTCATTCCTGCAAAACATTCATGAAAAAGTGCTGCCGGCTTTTACAAATGAAAGAATTCAATTGAATCTGGAATGTAAGGATGATTTATTTATAGATATAGATCCCTCACGGTTTGAGCAAGTCATTCTTAACCTGCTCGATAATGCGCTGAAGTACTCGAACGAATATACAGTCACCACCATCAAAGCAACTGAATGCCTTGGCAGGATTTCCGTCTCCATAATCGATCAAGGTGTTGGCATTCCCCCTGAAGATATCCCCCATATCTTTGACCGTTTATATCGTGTCGAGAAATCACGCGCCAGAGATACCGGTGGATTCGGATTGGGGCTCTCCATCGTCAAGCAATTAGTGGAGATACAAGGAGGGATCATTTCGGTTAAAAGCAACTTGGAGCAAGGAACGTGCTTCACTATCACATTTAAGGAGATTACAAATGAAGACAATAGTTCTGGTTGATGATGAACAGAGAATGCTTGATCTATTAGAGCTATACATTAAACCTCACGGATATACATGCATGAAGATGAAATCTGGACATGAAGCCTTACAGTTCTTATCGAATAAACATGCGGACATAGTACTTCTTGATGTAATGATGCCTAATTTGGATGGGTGGGAAACATGTGAAAGGATTCGTGCGTTTACCAACATTCCCATAATCATGCTCACCGCCCGGGATGCTGCACAAGAAATGGTGAAAGGGTTGAAAAAGGGCGCAGACGATTATATTACGAAACCGTTTAATGAAGAAGTTTTACTTGCCAGAATCGAAGCAGTGACGCGGCGAGTGCATAATCAGGATGATACTGTGATATTTAGAGGGCTAAAATTAAATGAATCCGCTTATGAAGCACATTATGATACAAAAACAATCCCATTGACACCAAAAGAGTTCTCACTGTTATGCTTGTTTTTAAAATCAACAGATCAAGTGTATTCCAGAGACCACCTGCTTTCGACCATTTGGGGATTTAAAACGGATACGGAAGATCGGACAATCGATTCCCATATTCGAAATATTAGAGAGAAATTGCGTCATGTCGGTTTTCCTGTAGATCAACACTTGAAAACGGTCTGGGGCATCGGGTATAAATGGAGTTCTGTGGATTGATATGAATTTCATTTCTGAGGCATTACTATCCAGCGGCCCTTTTTCCATTGCTGTAAGTTTAGTATTCAATATATTGATTAGCGTGCTTGGGTTTGTTCCAAGCGTATTCATCACGGCCGCCAATATCACCGTATTTGGATTTGAAAAGGGATTGATCCTTTCTTACATGGGGGAAATTGCCGGTGCAGTGGTCAGCTTTTGGTTATATCGAAAGGGCTTTCAAACATTCCAACCCAAGTTCATGAAGAACCGGTGGGTCATGAAGCTTCAAAAATCACAAGGGTTTCATGCATTTTGGTTGATCCTGATGCTTAGGCTCCTTCCTTTTATACCATCCGGCGTGATTAACCTTACAGCAGCATTAAGCAAGACGCGAATGATGATTTTCTTCCTCGCCACATCCATCGGAAAACTGCCTGCCCTCCTTGTCGAGGCGTATTCGGTGACACAAGTATTGAGGGCATCGGACGATATAAGGATTGTTTTGGTACTGTTGATTCTGGTAATCGCAGTCGTTTATTACATTAATAGAAATAAGTTATAATCCGAAATCTAACAAGTTGTTCTTAGGCAAATAACTATTCGTATATAAAACTGAAACGAAAACAAGGCTGCACCAGATTTTCCGTTTCTGGCTACCTTGTTTTCTTATTGGAAGATGGTAGTCTTCAAAAGTCTCTGTTTGCAATAGTATCTTAACACTACTATATGTGTTATCCGGTATGTGTGAGTAGGTGATATTAGCAAGCAAACATCCTATCATGTTTGCTTCTTAAATTATAGAAGATAAAATGTATTTCCTTCAGGACCGAGCGGCAGATGTCCATCTTCAAGCAATTCTACAATAAAGGAAAATGGGTTTTCTTCACCAGCAAGTTCAGCTGTACAAGCAAGAACACTTATATACATGGCATGTCCAACGAGGAACTTTATTGCTTTTTCATCCCTAAATGCGTTGAATGCATGTTTATATGCTCCATGAAAAACGGCCTCCGGCACTTTGTCCACGATATCTGCAAGCAGTTTTTCATTTCCAGCGGCATCGATCTTTTCCTTAAGTTGATCTGGTAATTCCTTTAGAACTTCCCAAAGTGTACTTCTTTCAAACGAAAGACAGCTGATTGCCTCTGAAACCTGAGTTGCCGAAAGCCACTTTATTTTATATTCACTGACGCCAATTGCGTTCATAAACTGATCTACTTTTCTCTCTGCTTCATTACACTTCACCCCGACTTGTGAATACCAGTCTATGGAAGTAAGTCGCACAATCATTTCATTGGCAGGCCGTGCGTCCGTACCGTACTTTTCTTCATTGATTATTCCGACTAAAGCCATATTAGTCCGCTCCTTTCATACCTTCCGTTTTATCAGGCTGACTGGGATTTCCCTGTCGACCAATGTCTGTTAATATTTTGTTGTCAGTTCTGGAGGACCAAATTTCGGTCCATATGGGCCTTCATCGAGCCAGCGTCCCAGTCTTGGAACTATGGATACGAGGGATGCTGCAAGTTCACGCTTTAGGTTCATTTCAGGGGCATCTCCTTGAAGGTGATGTAATGCAGTGGTTGATCCGTCACGGTTCCACTTTGCGGCAATACGTCTTTCGGTGGCAGCTGCATCAATTGCTTCTTTTCGCTCCGTTTCAGAGTTAGATTGAAGCGCTTTCTTAATCCCCCGTACAGAAATAATTGCATCCGGAACTCCGGAGTTCAATCCACGGGCACCAAAAGGTGCAAATAAATGGGCTGCTTCACCGGCGAGAAGAACTCGCCTTTTTTCATCTGTAAAAGAATTGGCAACGACCTGATGGAAACGGTATGTTGATACCCATGTAATACGCTCAGCATATTTAGCATCCATCACTTTTGGAAGCCACTTTTTGACACCCTCAATATTTGTATAGTCATTCGGATTGTCACCTTCTAAAAGCTGAAGGTCCACCCGCCAGCCACCTTTAAACGGAACAAACATCACATTCCTTCCTCCCATTGCTGGATGTTGATAATGAAATGTACGCTCAAGCGGCAGGGGATTTTCCTCATCCTCTTTTACATCAACTACAAGGAATGTATCTGCCGTTCGCGGTCCTTCAAATTTTAAACCAGCCTGTTCTCTTACAACTGAATGTGATCCGTCACTGCCAATAATGTATTGTGCTTCCCACACTTCACCGGATTTTGTAGTCAATCTCACCCCAGCACCGGTTATATCCAATTTTTTCACTGGTGAATCCCAAACGAACTCAACACCAGCGTCAAGACAGGCATCATAAATGTGATTTTCGATATCATCTTGGTGCAATGCCGTGAAATGGGGTAATTTTTTTTGATCGGTATTATCCGTAAATCCATAATTACGGACATATACTTCTTTTCCTTTATAAAGTGTTCGCTTAACAGGCCAAATGATCCCATTGCGCCCCAGTGTGAACCCCAGTCCTTTCGAAATTTCTTCCAAAAGTTTTAGAGTTGCACTATGCATATAGATCGCCCGGCTACCCGGACGAGGACGTCCGTGCGGATCCGCTTCTATAACTACAGAAGAAATTCCTTTTTGCTTCAATGCAAGACCTGCAACTAAACCAACCGGGCCAGCGCCAACAACTATTACATCGCATTTATTTATTTTTTCCATAGATGAGATTCTCCTTATTTAATATTTTATAATTATTTGTGGTTAGATTTATAAGGCAAAATAGACATTTTCAGTTTTACAATTCCTTAAACTTCACCGGCCAGTTTAACATCTACGGTGAATTCACCAATTTTGTCAATTTTAATGCGGACACAATCCCCCTCTTCAATCGGACCAACTCCTTCAGGGGTACCCGTTGCCACAATATCTCCAGGAAGGAGCGTCATATTATCGCATGCCACTTCAAAACATTTGTAACAATCGTAAATGAGATGTTTTGTACTTCCATCCTGACGCACTTCATCGTTCACCCATAATGTCATTGCCAAGTCATTTGGATCTTCGATTTCATCGGAAGTCACAATCCATGGTCCGATCGGAGTAAATGAATCAAACGACTTTCGCCAGGTCCGCTCTTCATTGCCCCGAATGGAAATATCCAATAAGGCAAAGTAACCAAAGATATAATCTTTTGCCTCTTCCTCCTTTATATTTTTCGCCTTTTTACCGACCACATATCCAAGCTCAGCCTCATGGTCCGTACGACGATCCTTATAAGGAAGTAAAATGGGATCGGAGGGGCCAGATAAGGACTCAGGTGATTTCAGAAACAAGGCAATTTCTTCGATTGTCCTAGGTGCGTTGTTGAATATTTCATTCATTTCTTCTTGATGTTTTCGATAGTTCACAGGTGCAGCCCAAATTTTCCGTGTACTTGGTACGGGGGACTTCAATGTCACCTCATTCAATGAATAAGAAGTTCCTGTTTCCGCTTCCCGATTCATTTCCTCTTTTAGTTCATTAAAATTTTCAACGAGCTTGAGGAAAGAAGAATTCGGGTCAGCTTTATCCCATCCTGCTACTTTTGATACATCTGTTACACGGTCTCCCATTACCACTCCAAGTAAATCGTCATTAAAAATAGCAATCTTCACAATGCCTCCCCCTTCTCTTCTCAAACGGTTCCGTCAGGTATAAAGACTTTTTCCACTACCTGGTGTCCATCATTTTCTTGGTATCCCTCGCTGAATTCAAGCTCTAATTTTTCCATGACGGGTTTGTCATTGAAGGAGAATAGGAACACATCTTCCGATCCCGTGTTCACATGCTCATGATTGCTCCATGGTGGTAGAATAAAGAAATCCCCTTTTTCCCATTCAAACTTCTGACCATCAATGACCGTATAGCCTGTACCTTCAAGAACATGAAAAATTGCGCTGTGAACATGTCGGTGCGCTTTCGTTTGCTGACCTGGTTTAAGCTTTTGCATCATTGTGCCAATGCGGGAATCAGCAGAGCCACCTGTGGTTGGATTAATATATTCAATCGCGTATCCGTCAAACGGGTCAAAATCTGCTTCTGTCATCTGATTAAGCAAATATTTAACACGATCGAATTTGTAACCGAAAATTGGTGATGGATAATCAGGATTTGATTTTTCATTTAGCTTTTTAAACGCTCCCATTGAAAATTGCTGATTAGCATAGTTTTCTGGTGCTTCCATCGGGTAAGACTCTTCCTCATACGGCTCAAAAAACGATGCAGCCATCGTGCGGACGAGACCTACATCTAGCCCATCCATCCAAAACATCGGCTCTGTTCCTTCATGCTTGTGCTCATGCCAAGTCCAGGCCGGCGTCAAAATCATGTCTCCACGTTCCATATACGTTTTCTCTCCATTAACCGCCGTGTATGCCCCGTCCCCTTCAATAACAAAACGGATCGCAGATTGTGAGTGATGATGGGAGGGGGCGCTCTCACCAGGTAACAGTAGCTGAATGCCAGCATATAAAGTATGTGTCCCATAGCCAACAAGACCTCGCTTCAGCAGGCTCGGATTTTGAAGATACACTACACGGCGTTCTGCGTCTTTCCCCGGCTCCAGCAATTCCCCTGCAGTCAGCACATATTCACGAATGGATTTCCACTTCCATAAATACGGCTCTACATCATGTACCGGCTCTTTGGTTACCATATGGCCAAGGTCGTACCATAGAGGGCCAAGATTTCTTTTCTTCATTCCTTCATAATACTGATCTAGCTTTTCCTGTGTATAAACTTCACTTTTAGCCACTCAATTCACTCCTTTTAAAATAAATTCATGATTTGAAAGCGATTCCATAATTAAATCTAATAATTGAACTTTATTTACCACCCCAATTATCTCGGTAGCTGATCAAGTATCTGCACTAATAACTAAGAAACATATTTTTCAGATTCAATAATTACATCCGCAATTTTACGCTTCACTTCCACAATATTTTCCGGGCAACTCATGATAAGACGTCCAGCAATCCGCGAAAATGCTTCATCATCACCGAGATGATTTAGAATATTTAAGGCTCTGATGGCGACCATTTGGGATGTTTCATGTATAAATACTTTCGTATAAGCAATTTTTTGGCTGTTTTCATACTTCCCTGTTATCTGTACTGCTTTTTCCGTTCGTAAAATGGAGCTTTCCGCCGAATAAATTCCTATGACTAGGTCCGCGATAAATGCAGCTGTTTCCTGTTCTTGATTTAGATTTATCAGGTCGTTCTTCCGAACAGACTCTATTGTAGAATGATAAAGCTTTTTCATCAGCTGAAGTGTCTGCTTTTCACGTAGCAGCGTACCTTCGTCAACATTTCCTTTCTTACTAGGCAATTCATAGGTTTTCAGTAATGTTGAAGCAATCAGGGTTCTATTAATTTCATTAGTACCTTCAAAAATCCGATTAACCCTGGAATCACGATATAGTGACTCTATTTCATATTCTTCCATATATCCATATCCACCGTGGATCTGCAAAGCTTCATCTACGATAAAGTCAAGAACTTCCGTGGACATAACTTTGTTGATCGAACATGCTAAAGCATAACGCGAAATCGTTTCACAAAAGTCATCGGAGCCCGTTTGTTTCATATTTGCAAACCCTTCCTGCATCGCGCCTGCAGTTCTATACACGGAACTTTCATTAGCGTATGTTTTTATAGCCATATCAGCCAGTTTATTTTTGATTAAGTTGAAGCTAGAAATAGGCTTGCCAAATTGCTTCCTTTCATTGGCGTAGCTAACTGCTAGCTCAATCGATCTCTTTGCAGTTCCTAATGAAGTGGCTGAAAGCTTATGGCGGCCGATATTCAATACGTTAAACGCAATAATATGCCCACGCCCCACTTCACCAATAACATTTTCAGAAGGTACTCTTACATTATCCAAAATAAGAGAACATGTGGAAGACCCCCGCAACCCCATTTTCTTTTCTTCAGGACTAATGGAGACTCCTTCGTAATCTTTTTCAATAATGAAAGCAGTAAACTTTTCACCGTTCACTTTTGCATACACAATAAATAGGCCAGCGATAGAAGAGTTGGTAATCCACTGTTTTTCTCCATTTAAAATGTAATATTTCCCACATTTTGAGAGTACCGCTGTTGTCTTTGCACTCATTGCATCCGTGCCGGATGAAGGTTCGGTTAAAGCATATGCAGCTATAGTCTCACCAGATAACATTTTTGGGAGATACATCGCCTTTTGTTTCACAGTTCCAAAATAGGCAATTGGCAACGCCCCAATTCCGGTTTGCCCTCCAAATGTAATGGAAAACGAACGGCCAAGCGCCATTTTTTCAGATATGATGGACGCACTGACTTTGCCAAGCTCTAGCCCGCCATCTTGCTCTGGAATATCTGCGCTGATCAGCCCGAGTTCACCTGCCTCTTTGATAAGACGCACTGTTTCATCAAACTCCTGGTTTTCTATGTTTCCTAATGCCGGATAAACTCTGTTCTTCACAAATTTCCCAGTCATCTCTTCCAGCATAATATGTTCATCACTAAAGTCTTCGGGTGTGAAAATTTCGTCAGGAAGGATGTCAGTATTCAAAAAATGTTTGATTTCCTTTTTTTCCGTAAGCATGTATTCACCTCTTCATAGACTGGTGGGTTTTTGGCATCATTTTTTTTCGGATATCTTCAGGAACCGGTAGCGCCTTCGGCTTACCCTCAAATGATGTCCAGGCACGTAATTCATACCCTTCAGCTACTATTTGTTCGCCTCTAATAAAAGCATGTCGCAATTTAAATACTTTGTTTTGTAATTCTTCAACTGTACTTTGCACAACCACGCTATCCTCAAAGAAAAGAGGACATTTGAAAATGCAGTTAGCTTCTAATAAAGGGACACCAATTTGCTGTTCTGCATAAAGTTTGGAGGATGGATACCCTAAGGCTGACAAATATTCATGAGTGGCTTCATCCATCCATTTATAAAAGTTGGGATAAAACACTATTCCTGCTGCGTCCGTGTCACCCCATCTAACCTGGAACGAATATTCTGCTATCATGTTAGATATGCTCCTTTCAATTTCAGACTGGACGACTGACCTTCGCATCCATCGGATCAAGAAGTCTCGATTTTTGGATTTTTCCGCTAGCCGTCATTGGAAAATCCTCAATGAACATGAGTTTTTCCGGGACTTTATAATTTGCTATTTGTTTCTTTACAAAGGCTTTAATTTCACCTTCTGAAATTTCTGTTCCTTTTTTTAGCTGAATGAACGCGCACACCACTTCACCAAGCACTTCATCTGGAATGCCCACGACTGCAGCAACCATTATGTTTGGATGTTTGGTCAGCACACTTTCAATTTCCTGAGGATATATGTTATAGCCCCCACGGATTATCATTTCTTTTTTTCTGCCTACAAAATGCAGATATCCTTCTTCATCCTGCACACCTAGATCACCGGTATAGAACCAGCCTTCCCGATCTAGAACATCGTCCGTATGTTCTTGCATTTTGTAATAGCCTTTCATTATCCCAAAGCTTTTGAGGGCTATCTCTCCTGTTTCCCCTAATGGGATTTCAAGCCGGTTTTCATCAACAATTTTCAACTCAACCCCAGGAATCGGTTTTCCTAGTGTCTTCGTTATTTTCTGTTCATCATCATCATAAGGAGTCAATGTAACCGTAACCGTTTCCGTTATCCCAAATGATTGACAAAGTTTTATGCCCATGCGATCTCGTATTTCCTTGACTTTACTTGGTGGAATTGGAGCAGATCCCACCATGCCTGTACGCAATGTCGACAAGTCGTAACTATCAAAATCATCCAGTTCCATTTCTTTAATGAACATTGTCGGTACACCCATCTTTATCGTAACTTTTTCTTGTTCAATCAGTTTAAGAGTTTCACGGGGATGATATTTTTCCTGTAACACCATTCGTGCCCCGGCGGATACGCCGCAAAACAAGTTGCATGCCATGCCAAAGATATGAAACAGCGGCGCTGATACAACAAAAACGTCCTCTTCAGTACATCTAAGTTCCCCTGCCAATGTATTCGCGGATTGTACCACACCTCTATGCGTGATCATAACGCCTTTTGGCACGCCGGTTGTCCCGGACGTATATAAAATACAAAATAGATCGTTATTTACATCAATTTCTGCTTCCATGACATCACCATCGGTTTGGTCCTCATATGGATGGAGGCCATCCCGTGTGAACCGTACAGAGATTAATGACGGCACAATCGACTGCGCTTCTTTTAACCCAAAGTTTTGATCAAATTCTTCCGTCACTATCAACGCTTTCGGCTCGGAATTCTTTAAGATGTATTCGACTTCATGTGTTCGATATTTATGGTTAAAGGGGACGATCACCGCCCCAATTTTGGCTGCAGCAAAAAATATAACCGCTGTTTCATACCAGTTGGGCAATGACACAGCAATCCGGTCCATTTTTTTTATGCCCAGATTGTAGAGTGTCCCGGCAAACCGTTCCACATCCTTTTTCATTTCATGGTAGGAGACCCTTCTCTTCAAATCATATATCGCTTCTTTATCCCCATTAGCTGAAACAGCACGCTCCAATAAGCCATAAACTGTCAAAAGATTCTGATCTTTTTCCATATACTCACTCGCTCCCGTATGGTTCTAAAAATCTCGCCATTTTTCCTGCCTCTATATGTGATTTTTCTAACCAGAAACTTGTTTTCCCTTTTAACTGAACCATTTAGCCTACATTAACTTCTATTTTCAGCATGAACGCCTCGTTATGGAATCCGCATTTTCATCAGTTATTTCGTCATTTGTACACAAAATCCTTTCAATCCCTGGAAAAGGACTGCCTTAAACTTTGATTATACGGTTCTATAAATCACAACTTTATAACGCTTCCCAAATTGCCGCAATTCCCTGACCTCCGCCAATGCAAACAGCTGTTGCCCCATATTTTTTATTGCGTCTTCTCAATTCATAAATGAGTGCGGTTACGATTCTTGTTCCGCTCGCTGCTAGCGGATGCCCCATTGCAACTGCCCCACCGTTTACATTTCCTATTTCAAGGTCAAAGCCTAATTCTTTTTGACAAGCAAGGTACTGAGCTGAGAATGCTTCATTGATTTCAATCAGATCTAAGTCTGCGATTGTTAAGCTAGCTTTTTTTAATGCACTTTGAATGGCCGGAACAGGTCCAATCCCCATGTACTTTGGCTCTACTCCGACTACGTCCCAGGAAACAAGTCGAGCAATCGGCTTCAGTCCTTTTACTTCCGCATAGTCACTTGAGGCGACAATGACTGCCGCCGCTCCGTCAACCATGCCACTCGCATTACCTGGTGTAACTACTCCGTTTTCAACAAATCTCGCCTTCAGTTTCCCAAGCTGTTCCATGCTAGTTTCCCGAATGTGTTCATCGTCTTCTATGACTTTATCGCCTTTTCTGCCTTTCACTTTAACAGGTACAATTTCTTCATTTAAATAGCCTTTTTCTCTTGCAGCAAGGGCACGTTCATGGCTTGCGAGAGCGTGCTGGTCGACTTCTTCTCTGGACAGACTATATTTGGCAGCCAAATTTTCAGCGGTTTCACCCATTGTACATTCTCCATAAGTATCGTATAGCCCGTCCCATACCCAGTCTTCTACAACAGGCGCCCCTAGTTGACTTCCCCATCTCATTCCGCGAATTACATGCGGTACCTGACTCATGCTTTCAGTTCCACCTGCTAATATGACATTCGCTTCTCCTGTTAAAATGTAACGCGCCGCTGTTAAAATAGATTCAACACCCGTTCCACACAGTCTATTAATGGTCAATGCAGGGACGTGAATCGGGGTACCAGCTTTTAACCCAACATGTCTTGCCAGCAAATGGGCATCTTTGCTTGATTGCTGCACATTCCCGAATACAACTTGATCGATATCTTCACCTGAAATTTTGGCTCGCCGTATGGCTTCTTTTGCGGCAAAGACGCCTAAGTCCGTTGCTGTGATATCACGGAATGATCCGGAAATTTCAGCAAATGGCGTCCTTGCTCCTTCTAACAATAAGATTTCCTTCACTTCATTCACCTCATTTTAATTTTTTATTTTAAACCTGATAATCAATACTCGTAGTTTTGGGCGTATCATTTTGCCTCATGTTCCTAGCTACCACCATTAAATGTCCTTGAATCTACAGATGAATACCTCTTTAATTGCCTTCATATCTACGTTTATGGGTTTTACATATCTAGTGTTGCTTCACTGTTTATCTTCCTGAATAAATTGGTTCTCTTTTTTCAACGAAAGCCTTAAGTCCTTCTTTCCGATCTTCCGTTGAAAATGCATTGCCAAAGCATACGCTTTCGATAATCAAACCCGATTCAAGGTCAGTATTGCCTCCTGCATTGACTGCAGTCTTCACCATTTGAAGAGCAACCGGTGGTTTTTTTGCCAAGTTCCCGGCCCATTCCTTCGCTGTCTCCAGCACCTCACCAGCTGCGACCAATTTATTGACGATATGTAAATCCAATGCCCGTTGCGCATCGATCATATCGCCGAAATAAAGCAGTTCTTTGGCAACACCCTGTCCGACGATCTTCTGTAGCCGCTGGGTACCGCCTCCCCCTGGAATGATACCGAGGCCAACTTCAGGGAAAGCAAACTTCGCACGATCGGAACTTATACGCAGGTCACAGGCAAGCGCGAGCTCGAGACCCCCACCCAGCGCCATTCCATTCAACGCGGCAATGACCGGCTTTGTCACATTCTCAATTTTCGTAAATACCGTTCTGGATGTCTTGTTCATCATATTGATTCCGACAAGATCAAGACTTGCCATTTCATTGATGTCAGCTCCTGCAACGAATGCTTTCTCTCCGCTGCCAGTAAGGACAATCGCTCGAACATCTTCATTGGCTTCAAGCTCATCAAATACGATTGAAAGTTCTTGGAATACCTTTGTATTCAATGGATTGACGGGAGGCCGGTTAATGGTTACAACCGCGATTTTATCTTCGATTTCACACAATAAAAATTTATACATTCATTTCAACCCCATTCTTATTATTCGTAGTCGTAAAACCCAGCGCCTGTCTTCTTACCGTGTCTCCCCGCCCTGACTAGCTGTTTCAGAAGAAGAGGGGGAGCAAAATGATCATCGTTGAATTCCTCTTTGAAATACTCCATCACATGGTACCCAATATCCACACCCGCAAAGTCCTGCAGTGTGAATGGACCCATAGGATAGTTCAGGCCTAGCGTAACGGCCTTATCGATATCTTCAGCAGAAGCCACGCCTTCTTCAAGCAGCTTGATCGCCTCGATAAACTGTGGAATCATGATCCGATTGACAATGAATCCCGGCGTATCTTTTTTCACCTCCACCGGCTCTTTGGTCAGCTGTTTAGAGAGCGCTTTCAATTCCTCTACAGTTTCATCGCTTGTCTGATATCCACGAACCACCTCTACAAGTTTCATTAATTGTGCCGGATTAAAAAAATGCATACCAGCCACCCGTTCCGGGTGTTGTGTCGCTGCTGCAATTTCTGTAATCGACATCGATGATGTATTAGTTGCCAGAATCACGCCTTCACGAACGATTTGGTCGAGTGCAGAGAACACTTCCTTTTTTAGATTAAGATCTTCCAAAACGGCTTCAATCACGACGTCCGCGTCTTTCATTTCTTCGAGGAGCGTCGTGGTTTGGATGCGTCCAAGCGTTTCCTGTTTTTGGTTTTCGGTCATTTTTCCCCTTGCAACACTTTTATCCATAAACTTTCCAATACGTTTTATTGCATTTTCTAAATAGCTGTCTTCAATGTCACACAAGATAACGGTAAACCCATTCATTGCCGCTAGATTAGCTATGCCTGAACCCATTGAACCTGCACCAACTACCCCAATTGTTTGAATTGCCATCTCTCCATCTCCCGACTATATAAAATTATCAATATTCTGTAAATTAATTATAACCTTGGTAATCTTAGGTTTGTACCTACAAAATGAGGGAAAAAACTATAATTACTTCGGCTATTTTGTAGGATAAAAAAACAGCCTATAAAGGCTGTTTTAGATAAGTCCACCATTCATATCATAAAGCTTTAATGCCATCATCAGATTGAACCGGACTTCAGCGTCATTTAATTCGGCATCCAGAAGCAATTCGATCCTTTCAAGCCGGTATATGAGGGAACTCCGATGAATATAAAGTTCTTCAGCCGTACCTTTTACATTCCCGTTATTTTGAAGGAAAACATGGAGAGTATTGAACAAATCGATGTTTTTCCCTTCTGAATATTTGATAAGAGGCCCTAGTTGACTCTTCACAAATAAATCAATGGCAGTTGAATGACCCAAATGATGGAGAATGGTATAGGAACCGAGGTCTTTAAAAAGTGAATAACCAGTGTTTTCGAACCGACTACTAACTATATTCAATGCCTGGACGGCCTGCTGATAGCTCACATAATAATCCTGGATATTCTCCGTTTCACTCCCGATCCCCATCAGTACTTTACATTCGATAGATCCCTTCGCGACCCAGCGCTGAATACTTTCAAAAAGCGTAGCCCAAAACTTTTTCGGCTTATTCCCTTCCATTTCAGTTGAAACAAGTAGAACAAACTTTTCGTCATGTGATGCAGATATAAAAGTACGATCGAGCTCCGACAGATGAGATTTTATTGAATCCCAAACAAGCGTTTTTTTCGTCTGCTGTTCAAGAAGATTGCTTCCTTCCATTTCACTTCCATCAAGCTCTATGGACAAAACAGCCAACCGATGGCGGCTGAACAGGTCCCATTGAAATAAGTTTGCATATTGGATAATGCTTTCTTCATTATCAATTTTTTCTGTCAGCAATTTGCTAATGAAGCTATCCTTTGCCTGTTCTTTTGCATCTAGGACGAGCTTTTGCTTTATAAACTGGATTGAGCAAATATTCCGAGCTAAATCTACCGTCAGACGGTCGAACTCATCCATCTCTACACCAGACCTGCGAATGGCTAGGTAGCCAAGTAAATTGCCACCGCCACTAACTGGCCAGAATGAAAAATAATAGTCTGCGCTAGTGGGATCTTGCATAGTGATAAGCTCGTTCCCTTTTTGGTTACCAAGTTCCTCCTTTGCTCTTTCAGCCAACTGATGTGTATATAGCGGACCACCTTCATGTCCATAGTCGAGAACTGATAACTCCCGCATAAACCGGTCAAATAAGATGACCGAACTTTGAAATATTCCGCCGAGCATGGTTGTGATGCCATCAAAATTGTCAACTTCAACGGTTTCTTTTACAAGCGCTTGCTGAGAATCCAAAAGAAATTGAAGCCTGTGTTTATGATCTCTTTCGCTATGATATAAACGAGCATTTTCGAGCAAAGCAGCAACGTGTTTGGACAACAGCTCCAACATTCTCAAATCATCTTCTGAGAATACACCTGTCCCTTCGTTCCCAACATGCAGGACTCCTATTGGTTTCAGATCATTGAAAAGAGGAATCGTTAGCTGATTCCCACCAGGTGTTTCCAGAAAGGGAAAGTAGTCTTTCAGCATATAATTGTCTTGGATCATGATTTTGTGTGCGTATTCCATCTTCCCGTAAGCAGGTTGTTGGAAAACAAAACAGTTTTCTTTTTCATTATATAAATAAATGCACGCAAAATCGGCATTGGTCCCTTTTCCTGCCCTAGACGTCAGTTCGGCGATATGCTGTTCAAGAGGTGCATCGAGTGAGAGGTTTTTGCTAATCCATTCAATGCCTTCTATTTTTTTCAGCTGTGTTTCCTTTTCCCTCGCCATTGCCATGGCAACTGCCATGTCCTTTCCAAATTCCTCAAAGTGAACTTCCATATCCAAAAGCGGGACGAAGCTTAAGAAACCAACTATGCAGAAGCCAAAATGGTGAATGTCGTCTTTGAGGGGGACAGTAAACCATGTTTTAATGTTGGCCTTCTTCAATACTTTTGCCATATGGCATTTTTCCGGCACTTCCGCTGTTTTATACGTCATACTTTGACGAAATAATTTGGAGGAACAGTCATCTGTGGAAAATGGAAAGGCCTCGGTTACAGAAGGTATGTTGCCGCTCCACGCTTTCGGTAAAAGCTGCCCGCCCTCTTCTAACACGACACCAACAAAATCGCAGTATAGTTCAGAACGAAAGGAATCGGTCAAGTACCGCAGTGCCTCTTCTTCGGTGTCAATCTTAATCAGATAACGTGATGTCTTTCGCAAATGGTTATCTACTTTTCTCATTAATTTCTCTCTTTTACTGCTAGACAAAACCCTTCCCTCCTTCCTAATTCTCCCTAATCCTATTGTAAATGAAGAAACACATAATGAAAGAGGGAAAACCAAAAATCATAGTACCTGATAAAATTTCATCTGCACATCAGAAGGTCTTCTTATGCCTTCTCCTACAAAAATATTTCGATTTAAAAAAGTATATTCTTCACTCCCGGTCTCAAACAAGGGAGCCGTTTTAAAATAATAAGATCCAATTGGAACCTCTTCCCCTTGGATGATACGGTCAATAATTTCTTTGGGGCCATGCCGGTAACCTTTGTTCACAACATAAATTAGCACCCCCTCCTCTGTTTGAATCGTATAATGGGCAAGCGCCTCCGTCATGCCGTCATATCGAATCATCTGGTAATCCGCGCCACCAGGTAAAACAATTCCTTTTATCCCAGGTCCGGAAAACGTTCCACCCGTTATAGGAATGATTCTTCTTATACCCGTTCCCACATCCCCTACTTCAATAGGATCGTCCACATGTATGTTTGCCGTAAAAATATGCTTCAGGTTTATGCTCATTTCCTCTTCCCCTTCCTCTCAGTCGTAAATCCCGAAGAGAGTATCTCATCGGGATTGAATATTATTTAGCGGCATTCAAACGATCTTCTGCCGATTCAGGTTTGTCCGCTTCCTTATTATAATTACCATGCTTCTCCTGAACGAACAGCATCGCGAATCCCCCAAGCACAGCGGCGCTTGCAATTGCTGCGAAGTTATACTGGGGCTGCAAGTTCATTGTAAGAAGAATACCTACGAATGTTGGAGCCACTATCCCCCCCATACGTCCAAAAGCCATGGTACTGCCTAGGGCCGTAGAACGCATTTCAGTAGGATAATACTGTGAAACAAATGCATTTGACATATTCTGTACACCAACCGATGCAGCACCTATTACTGAAATCAGGCCATATGCGATAAATGGACTGTTCGTGAAGCCAATGAGCGACAGGGCAATCGCACCACAGAAAAACAGGGGAACAAGTACTTTCTTAAAGCCCAGTTTATCCACCAATCGGCCAAATACGATGGTCCCTACAATAGCTCCGATTTGCATGACCGCAATAAAGGTGAGGCTTGATTTAAGGTCATAACCAGCCTGCATCATAAGGCGTGGAAGCCATGTATTCATCGAGTAAATCAAAATAAATGCGCTGAAGCAGGAAATCCAGAACATTACGGTGCTTATTGCACGTTTTTGTTCAAACAATTTTATAACAGGTGAACCTGGTGTTCTCTCATCAGGTTTCTTAAGTTCTATTGCCTCTTTCACGTTTATTGTAGGATCAATCTTGGCAAGAACTCTCTTGGCTTCTTCCACTCTACCAGTTTGAATTAGGAAGCTAACAGATTCCGGTATGACTTTGATTAACAATGGAAAAAACAAAAGAGGGATTCCCGCGAGCCAGAAAACGGGCTCCCAGCCAACAGTCGGCAGAAGCGACCGGCTTGTAAGTGCAGCTGCTATAGCTCCTACCGAATAACCACAAAAAACGAATGACACGAGAGCAGAACGGATGTGCTTAGGTGCAAATTCAGTGGTCAAGGCAATAACATTTGGCATGACTCCCCCTAGGCCAATACCTGCAATGACCCGAAAAATTATAAACATTGTCGGTCCATTCGCGAACCCAGATAGCAGTGTGAAAAAGCTGAAGAGGAAAATGGTCAACAAGATAATTTTCTTCCTGCCCAATTTGTCTGCAAGTAACCCGAATACGATTGCGCCGGCCGCTGTACCCATTACCGTATAACTACCAATTGCACCTGCTGTAACATCCGATATTCCCCACTCCTTAATAAGGGATGGAACGACAGCCCCGTATATGACAACATCATATCCATCAAACAAAATGACGAGAAAAAGCCAGAAAACAAGCCAAATATGGAATGAATGGATGCGGCTTCCGTCAATTACTTTCATTGGATTAATCAACTTCATTATTATTGCCCCCCTTTAATTTTAGATTTCATTTAACAAATCATACCCTGCACCAATAGGAAACGCTTTCATTTTTTTGTAACCTCTGTTCCCTCCTTTTAAGTAACTGACTTTTCCGTAATCTAATTTTATTAGCTGGCGGTAAGGATTGTTAGCCACTTAATGTAGGAAAAAAGAAGTTTATTTTCAGTTATTATGTAGTCTATTCGGATAGTGCAACCTATCCAACTAGTAAAACAGCTTAGTGATATATAAGAAAGAAGACGTTCCCTAATTTAATTTGCACAGTTTTCATTCGACTAATATTTATAGTGTTTTAGAAAAGCAGGGAACTCCGTTTTCAAATCTCCCTTGATCCTAATCTCTTTCGATTTCTAAACAATTTATAAAGGGCGAGCCCCTATGGCTACTAGCCTTGTTTGTTATGGCCTTATCAGTATCTTCTACCGAGTCTACTATTCATTAGAAAATTGCTTGTTAGTTTCGTATTAATGTTTATGTAGAGTTTTTTCTTTCTACTTTTTCGTTTGATTTCAAATAGACTGCAAAGCTTTTCTGGAAGAAGACCTTTGCAGACTTTTTGTTTCTTGTTTTACTGAGATAAAAATTTTGTATTTCCATTGGAATCCACTGCACACTAAGAAACCCTTCCGTATGATTCACGGAAGGATTTAGCTTCAATTCTTTTTTCTCTCTTTAGTTCTTTTTATTTTCTTTACCTTTTACGTGTTTATCTAAGAAGTTAATCAAGATTTTCATGACTTTTGGTTGCACCCAGTGAGTTCCACCATGGCCAGCACCTTTTACAACATAATAAGTGGAATCAACCCCTTTGTTAATTAAATTTTCGTGTAATATTTCAGTTTGGTTTGGTGAAACAAGTGTATCTTTATCTCCGTGCATGATTAAGAACGGAGGTGCATCCTTAGTGATATATGTGATGGGGTTTGCTTTGGATGCTTTTTCAAGATTATCAAAAATCGAACCACCAGGGCTCATTACGGAAGGTCCATTTACCCACATACCTTCTGGTGCGGAAGGAGATTTGTGAAGGGTCTGAATCTCTTCTGAAAAGCCATCTCCAACTCTCGTTAAGTCAGAAAGCCCATATAAATCGATAACCGCTTTCACATCACTGCTTTGATCTAGATTTTCCCCTTTATCGAATTCCGCCAAACCATTAGTTATTCCAGCAAACGCAGCAAGATACCCGCCAGCTGAACTACCCATTACAACGATATTCTCAGGGTCGATATTAAATTTTTCAGCATTGGCTCGCAGGTAGCGAATGCCCGCTTTCACATCTTCAAGTGGTGAAGGAAAGGTACTCTGAGGCGTAACCCGATATTCAATACTAGCGACAACGTAACCTGCCTCTGAAATGGTCATTCTTTGTTGTACAGACTTATCGTTATTAGCTGACATGAATCCACCTCCTGGTACAAATACAACTGCAGGAAGTGGTTTTTTACCTTCAGGCTGTAATATATCCATTTCTAGCGGAACATTAGAATCACCATAAATAGGTTGCTGAGAGTAAACAACATCTGAAATTAAATTAACAGAAGGGTCCTTAATAGGGACTTCTAACATTTTAGCCTTGTTGTCAGCTGCACTAGCAAGTGGAGTAGCAACAGCAAGAATACCAACCATTAGTAAAGAAAGAAAGGGAGCCTTTTTTATTTTCATTCAATTATCCTCCTAGAATATATTTTAAAGATTAATGATAATAACCCATAGGATGTATTGATTTATTTGAGCGCTTACATAATCTACACTCTTACTCAACCACGTCCATGAATTGTATCCTCCTTTATTAGGACCAAACTGTAATGGAAGTGCTGACAAATCATCAGATAGTCTCTTAGGAATTTTTTCCTTGTCTTTATATTAATAACATGCGTGTAAAATTGTTAGCCGCTTTCTGTAGGAAAAAGGAAATGTGTTTTTGTATGTTTTGAATACTAACCTGGAAGAGAAAATATTCCCTTCTTTTCAAAAGAAATTCATCGAGGGATTTACATATCTCTAAAATCTCCTACAGGAAGCTTTCAATCAAATGTATAATAAACTACTTATTACAAGGTTTCTGTCGACTAAGTTTTTTGTCAAAATGCTGGTGGAACCGATGATATCTATCGATGAAGAAAACACATATGTGGAAATTAAGTAGAGATTTAAACCGCTTAATTCCTAGAAGAGTATCCAAGAATCTTCTGACGATTCTTTCTTTTACTAAACCAATTTACAGTAGTTACGTTTTGTGATTAAGAGATTGAATATAAGCTGACTGCACCAGGTATCAGCCTTCGCATTTTTTAAGCTTATTGCATGTCGAAGGGTAAATGGGTTCATTTCCGCGAATGTTACACTTATATAATGAGATAATGCCTATACTATCTTCCTGTTTTCTGGAAAAAAGAATGAATTTATTGTGTTTTAATGGGAAATTCCTTTATAATGCGCATTAGATGATTTTTTAGCATTGAATACGAGAGGAGACTGAAATATGAAGAAACTATTGTACCCAATCATCATTGGATTATTGGCAGTTGTTCTGACGGCTTGTGGTTCGAACGATGAAGCTGATAAGAAAAATGACGAGAAAGAGGCTAAAACAACTGAGAAAGAAACGGCTAAAGCAACTGAGGAACAGCAAAAACAGATGGAAGAAATGCAGAAGAAACTAGACAAGCAAAAGGTGGATGAAAAGAAAACGGTAGCCATCGTCAATGACGAAAAAATTTTAGGTGCGGAATATAATACCGTGTTGTCCACCACACAAATGCAGATGCAGCAATTCGGACAAGACCCGACAACCAAGGAGGGAGCCAAACAAATTAAAGAGCAAACGCTCAACTCTTTAGTGGGGCAAACATTACTGCTTCAAGCAGCTGATAAAAAGGGCTACACAGCTTCCAAGGCCGAAATTGATAAGCAACTTGCCGAAATCAAAAAGCAATATGAGAGTGAAGAGAAATTCAAGGAAGCGATGAAGCAAGCAGGTCTGAACTCGGAAATGCTGAATGCCCAGATCGCAGAGAACATCCCATATACGAAGTACGTTGAAAAAGAGATTAAAGTAGAAGAAGCAACTGATGAAGAAATCCAAAAGTATTACGACCAGGTTGCGGAGCAAGCTAAAACAAGCGGACAGAAGGTACAGAAACTCGAAGAAATGAAGCCGCAAATCAAGGAACAACTAGAGCAGCAAAAGAAACAAGAAAAGCTTGTGAAGCATGTCGAAGAACTTCAGAAAAATGCTAAGGTCGATATTAAGATTTAATGATGAAAAGAGCTGCCGATTTTGGCAGCTCTTTCTTTATGGTCTTTGGTCCGCCTGCTAACATCCACGGCTTTTCAATTTCATTTATTCACCGGTTCTAGAGAAACGTGCAATTCTTTCATCTATTTCATCTCGAACACGTTGGAAGGTTGCCCATTTCTCTTCATCTGTTCCTTCCGCTTTTGCCGGGTCATCAAAGCCCCAATGTTCACGTTTAACGTGCGGTGGTGTCATAGGACATTTGTCAGCCGCATCCCCACATAATGTTACGACAAAATCGGCATTATTCAATATATCTGGGTCAATGATATCCGATGTTTGATTGGAGATATCCAACCCAACTTCATTCATTGCTTTTACTGCTTTGGGATTTAACCCATGGGCCTCGATTCCTGCACTAAGCACTTGCCATTCGTCACCTAAATATTTCTTCCCCCATGCTTCTGCCATTTGGCTTCTGCAAGAATTACCAGTACATAAAAAGTATAGCGTTTTCTTAGCCATGCGGTTTCTCTCCTTTGTTTGTAAAGTAAGGTTTAATGAATAATTTGCAGCCATATATATAAGCCGACCAATGTGATGAACAACGTTGGGATGGTTAAGATGATTCCCGTTTTAAAGTAAGTTCCCCATGAGATTTTCACGCCTTTTAATGAAAGGACATGAAGCCACAATAACGTAGCCAAAGAACCGATCGGTGTGATTTTCGGGCCCAAGTCCGAACCGATGACATTTGCATAAATAAGTGCCTCCCTGATTGCTCCCGTTGTATGGGTGTCGGAAATGGCAAGGGCATCAATCATAACGGTTGGCATGTTATTCATAAGTGATGAAAGAATGGCTGCTATGAAGCCCATCCCAATCGTTGCGGCAAATAATCCTTGATCGGCGGTAACTTGGATTAAATCCGTTAATACATTCGTCAATCCAACATTTCTCAGGCTGTAAACCACTACATACATGCCAATTGAGAAAAAGACGATGGCCCATGGTGCGCCTTTAATAACGGTTTTCGTGTTGATCGCTGGACTCCTTCTTGCCATCATGAGGAAGAAAATGGCGACAATGCCTGCAATGATCGATACAGGAACCCCAATGAATTCACTCGCAAAATAACCAACCAGCAATATTCCTAATACGATCCAGGACAGTTTAAACATCCTTTGGTCTTTAATGGCTTCCGCTGGTTTTTTAAGCTGTGATACATCGTAATTTTTCGGTATGCTTTTTCGGAAAAACAAATATAAAACCAAGATGCTTGCTACAAGTGCAAAGATGTCCGGAACGATCATTCTTGAAGCAAACTCGGCAAAACTGATATTGAAAAAGTCTGCGGATACAATGTTTACAAGATTACTCACCACTAATGGCAGTGAGGTTGTATCAGCAATGAACCCACTTGCGATGATAAACGGGAAAATCATTTTATCACTAAATTTCAAGGCTCGAACCATTGCTAATACAATTGGTGTAAGGATAAGTGCCGCTCCGTCATTCGCAAAAAAAGCAGCCACAAGAGCACCAAGGATACTTACATAAACAAACATCCTTACTCCATTTCCCTTGGCGGCTCTCGCCATATGCAGTGCTGCCCATTCAAAAAATCCTATCTCATCCAAAATAAGCGAGATGATGATGATGGCGACGAAGGCGAGCGTCGCGTTCCAGACAATCGCTGTCACGTCTATGACATCGGTAAAATCAACCACACCCACAAGTAAGGCCAAAACCGCACCGCCACAGGCTGACCATCCGATCGACAATCCCTTTGGCTGCCAGATTACGAGAATGAGTGTTAATAAAAAGATGATAACTGCCAAAATAACTGATCCCACTGAAGTAGTACCTCCTAGTTAGTCACAACAAATCCGTTTTCCTTGTGCTGTTAAGTTTTCTAATTTAAAGTTTTGACTTGGCAAATCCTTGATGACCGCCTGAATAAATGAGTAATGGGAAGAAGACGGGTTTAACGAGTAAAAAACCCATTGTCCCCTCCTCGCTTCATTCACGATCCCGCCATCTTTCAACTTTCGTAAATGCTGGCTTATAGCTGGCTGGCTCATCTCGAATAGATCCACAAATTCACATACACAGCATTCATGCTCAGACATGATCTTAATCATGGTCAAACGGGTTTTATCGCCTAGTAATTTAAGAATGTTTGCCGTGGTTTCTATATCCAACGCCTCATTCATTGCATTTCATCCCTCCTAGCCCAAATTAAATAAGTATATGCTTATATGATTATCCAACATCATTGTATAAGCATATTCTTATTTAATCAAGCATTAAATATTCAACCATTAATTATTAATAGTAGTCTGCTTAATAGATGGTTTCAAACTAACTCCCACTGTGGAGAACTTAGCCTACACGTCCCCTCGACTAGTCAGGTTCTCTATTTAAGAATTAATAGTACCAAGTTTTTGCGTGGTTTTGTATGAGTTCAATCATGCGAATTATCGAAGGGGAAAGCCATTTATCCTTATGATAAGTCAAATATGTTGATATAGAGGAATGGTGTTGTGGAATAATTTCTCCTTTTAGCTTATTGCTTTCTAATTCTTCTTTGACCGAAAAGTAAGGAACTAGTGATACACCTAAACCACTTTTAACGCATTGTTTTATCGCTTCTATACTTTGAAATTCTAAACTTTCTGTTACGTCCATATTCTGATGGCGAATATATTCATCGAAAACAGATTTATAACTACATCTAGATTCGGAGTACAGTGCTGTTTGAGATAAATCTTCTACATTTAGAGAGCTAATTAAAACCATTCTTTCTCTGATAAGTTTTTCAGAGTAAAGTTCTTCTTGTCTCCAACCATCTTTTTCTAATAATAAGGCTATGTCAATTTCCCCATTTTGAAGACTTTTTGTAACATCATAATTTTCAAGTGATTTCAATGAAAGCTTTACTTTAGGATATTTCGTTTTATATTCGAGAAGAAGAGACGGAATTCGACAAATCGTTAAAGATTCGGAAATCCCTAAAGTTAAAGCGCCTTGTGGCTCTTTGTCAATATTTAATGACTGATTATATAGTTCAATGATTTTGATCGCATAAGACAAAAATTCATTTCCATAGTGAGTTAACATAACTTTCTTTCCTAAGCGATCAAAAACTGGTCTACCTAATTCTTTCTCTAGTTCTTTGATGTGAGTAGTAATGGAGGATTGTGCATAACCAAGGTGTTCTGCCGCCTTATTAAACCCACCTTTTTCTACTATCGTTTTAAAAGTAATCAGTTGACGGAGTTCCATTTATAATTAAATCTCCTTTAATTCAATTTTTTTGAACTTAATTATCTAATATATCAATTTTACTAAACCACATAGAAGATTTAAACTAATATCAAGCAGTTGATAAATCAAATACTAATCAGATTATACATTTTTTTTTGCAAAAAAGAGGAGGCAAACATCATGTCCAATACAATTTTATTATTTGAACCATTCAATATAGGAACTTTTACGTTAAGTAACCGAGTAGGCGTAGCACCAATGACCCGTATTAGCGCTACTGAAAAAGGTTTTGTCACAGATAATATGATTAAGTATTATAGTTCTTTTGCTGAAGGTGGGTTTGGACTTATTATTACTGAAGGAACTTATATTGATGATAGATATAGTCAAACTTACGATTATCAGCCAGGTATCGCTTTTGATGAGCAAGCACAAGAGTGGAAAAGAGTTGTTAATGCTGTTCATTCAGCAGGATCAGCAATCTTTATGCAGTTACAACACACTGGGCCATTATCTCAGGGAAATCGTTTCACTGATGAAACAGTAGCTCCTTCTTCTGTTCAACCAAAAGGAGAACAGCTAAAATTTTATTTAGGGGAAGGACCCTTTCAATTACCTAGAGAAATAACAAAAGAAGAAATAGCTTATGTTAAAAACAGTTTTGTTGAAGCTGCAAAACGAGCTAAATCTGTTGGCTTTGATGGGATAGAACTACATGGAGCAAATGGTTATTTATTGGATGCGTTTCTAACGGAATATACAAACCAACGTACTGATGAATATGGTGGCACAACAGAAAACAGAGTTAGGTTATTAGTAGAAATAATTCAGGAAGTTAGAAAATCGGTAGGAGAAGACTTTACTATTGGTATAAGAATTTCACAATCAAAAGTGAATGATTACTCCTATCATTGGTCAGGCAAAGAGCAGGACGCCGCGATTATCTTTGGAGCATTAGGAAAAGCAGATCTTGATTATATTCATGTAACAGAATTTAAAGCGTGGCAACCTGCATTTGAAACAGGAAAAGATTCACTTGCAGCACTTGCCAAAGAGTATAGTCAATTACCTATAATCGCAAATGGACAGTTAGAGAAGCCAGAAAGAGCTTCTGAAATGATTAATAATGGTCATGCTGATATTATAACTTTAGGTAAAGGAGCATTGGCTAATCACGACTGGGTAAAGAAAGTTCAAAATGAAGAACCTTTAGAAGAGTTCAATTCGGAAAAAGTATTACGTCCAACTGCTGTTATTAAAGATTTCGAATTGTAGATGAAAGAATAAAATGTTTAACAACACCTATCCAAAAGTAATTTAATACTTCATCTCAAAAAAGCATCAATTTAATAAGACCAGTCGAGTTCATCAGACTGGTCTTTTGGTTTATTCAAAACAGGAATTATTTTTAATTTCCATTCTCACTTGTACATAGTTGCCACAGCAAGAACTATCGTTAGTAATAGTTGCAGGAATACCAGGATCGCATGAACTAGATGCCAGATTCACACTGCAAACTCCTGTTTCAGGAAGTTGTATGCACACTCTTTTGCCCCCTCAACATCCCCTGTCAGATAAGCCACCACGGAACGGAACAGAACGAATATCGGTGCCCTTCCGTAAATCTTTAATGAGACAAAAACAAGAAAACTGCCGAGTGACCGGCAGTTTTATCAACTTTATAAATATTTCCGGTGAATGCCTTTTCCATCATAAGAAAACAGGACTTCTTTTCCTTCTATGACTGATTCCATATGCACGGAGCGGCCCCAAAGCTGATGGATATATGGCATGACTTTTTCGAGATATTTCAGATCCAGCTCAATATCTTCATACCAATGTTTTAGATAAAGTTCCCCATTACGCATGAAGTCCCCATCGTTAACTGTGATATAAGGGAAACCTCCGTTAACCCTCATGCTCACAAGTTGATCACGAACATGTTCCCATGCCTTATCGACGATTTTATAATCCTTCCCCTGCTTTTGGAAAAGGTACATATCCTCCCGCATGACAAGATCCTTCGTCAAATAATTGCGGAGAAAGGAAATATCCGATTCGATTTCCCTGACTTCGAACATCTTTTCCCGGCCAGATCCTGGCTTGACGCCGAGCCTAATCATTTCTTCGGTCGGATTATCATAGCGTTCTTCAATATCTTCAAGCACTTTCAATCCTAGATAATAAGGATTGATGCTGGTCCGTGAAGGCTGCACGACACCTGCGTTCAGTTTAGCGAATTCAATCGCTTCCCCCGAGGATAGATCCAATTCACGGATAATCCGCTGATGCCAGTAGGATGCCCAGCCCTCCTATCGCATAGGTGTTTTTTTCTTTCTTCATATATGAATTCCCGATGCAGACATAAATTAGGCACCGTCCTACCCCCTACTGTTATATATAGGATATGACCAATGTTCATATATCACAAAGGCTTTTGTTAAATAAAACAGGTTTCCCACGATTTATCGATTATAGAGGGAAAGGATGGTGAAAAATAAAACAAAACAAACAGACCAAACTTTTATGAAAGATGGCCTGTTTACAAATAGTAATGGATTAAAACTTTCATCAAAATGCTCTTTGAATAAACCATACCAAACCAAACGCTAATATAGCTACCGACGTTCCAGGGATTACAAATTTAATGGGTTTTAAGGTAATTTTTTTCATCCACAGGATTATTGGAAAGGCTAAGGATACGATTAATAGTTGTCCCAATTCAATTCCTATATTGAAAGACAACAGAGAAGTGGCCAGATGATTTCCATCTAGTCGCATTTCTGATAGGATTCCTGCAAAGCCGAAACCATGAATGAGTCCAAAACCGAAGGCAAGCCATGGATGGTGTTTGGCATCTTTATCAAAAATATTGATGAGTGCAACATAAATAATGCTTAAGGCAATGGCCGACTCTACAAACCTGCCTGGTAACTGCACAATCTCTAATGTGGCAAGAACCAAGGTTATACTATGGGCTATCGTAAAGGCTGTGACCAAGGAAAGAATGTTTTTAATCGTCTTTGCCCCAAAGAGCAAACTAATGACAAAAAGAATATGATCATAACCTGTAAAAATATGTTCTAACCCAAGCAATAAAAACTGCTTTATGTTTTGTACGAAACTAACTTCTCCAATCTCAAATTCTCTTGATTCGTACGTAAGAATCTTTTCTTGTTGTTTTCCGTCCATTTTAACGGTTGCAAAGTTTGCATGGCTTGGATCGGAGTCATCCAGGAACATGTTATAGTCAACAGTTAGCTTTTTTGGTTTATGTTCCATCATATAAGTCAGGTTAATTACAGCAAACGGGCGGTCTTTTATCATTTCAACATCTGTTTTTTTGACATTTCCAACAACTTTTACACCATCTGCATAAAGAGATATATGTGAATTTATATATTGCTGTACTGTTTTAGAGTCAATTAATTGTTTTGCATCCGTTTCTTTATTAATCGAATGCCCAAGTTCGGTTAGATCCAGTTTAAGTTCGTAATCGAGGTTTTTCTCGTTCACTTCAATGACGGAAAACCCTTCACTGTTATTACTGTGAGCATATGCTGGTGGAGATAGTAAAGAGGTAAACGAAATCATCACAAGGAACATTAAGAACCATACCCTTTTCATTGCATTCACTCCATTCCGATTGTTTCTTTCTCTGATGTTTTAGGATTATAGCAAAGACGAGGAGTAATGATGCTCCTCGCCCATTTTTTCTCTTCACATTTACTTTGTGGACTTGATAAATATTGGGTTCGAGTAGAACCAAAGATCTGTCCATGGGTTTTCTCCCTTAGGGTCTTTTTCTGGCTCTAACTGGTCTGTACTCGTTCCACGTAAACGGATATAACTATCTTTATCAACATCCTTTAACGTATAGGAAATCTCGATATATTCGCCACGTTGCTTCCAATCTTTCTCAGTAAAACGTTTGACGACTTTTGTTGTCGGATTGGCAGCGGTTGAGCGGTCTTCCACTTTTCCAGTCACCTCTCCTACAATTAAGTCGACCCGTTTTACTTTTGGTTGATCTCCATGAGAATTCGCAGCATTAGGATCTTTTATTCGAACTGTGACTGTTACATCCTTAGACTTCTTACCTGGTAATGTAAGAGTTTCCCCAATAGAGGCCGAATTTCCTTTGGATTTAGAGTACCAGCGTGATTTTCCTCCAGCTTGAGCTTTAACATCTAATTCAGAGACGAGGTCACCTGTTGCTACGAATACTTTACCATTACGAAGGCTTTCCATGATGTCTTTGTAGTCTTTCTCTGCTTTTACATACGTTTTTGAGTATTCTCCAGGCCAGAAGTCGCTTCCCCCATCACGCCAGTTAACATGCGAGTCAGAAGTAGCGGTAATCCACCAGTGTCTTCCTTCACCTAGCATGGAATCCCATAAACCGCCAACTTTAGCTGTCATTTGATCAAATCCGCCCATGGTTGGGGCGTTTTCGTTTCCATATGATCCTCGGGCACCTTTAGGGTCAAGCGAGCCGTCTGAATTGATAGCGGAAGCTTGGTGGCCAGGAGCACCTTCCATACCGATGGAAATGTTCGGCGCTGTGTCGTTCCAATTACGGAATTCCTGCGGTGTATCCTGCCCCCACTCACCATCACCTGTTGCTGAACGAGAAGGGTGATGTGCAATTTGAATTGGAGGCTCGTCCATTTGCTTCATATAGTTAAGGGCATCGATCATAGTGGATTCCGTATCTCGGCTACCATCATTTGGATACGGCTCACGCTTATTAAACTTACTTTCTATGTCATAAAGTGTTTTTGATTCATTATCACCTTTTGGAATGATAATTGAACTGTGATCGGCAGCAGGCGTATCAAATTCCATTCCATAGAACTGAAGAACTTCTGGAACTGCTTGACGAGATTTCAACAATTCAGGGTATGCTTGCTCTAAATTCACCTTGGAATGGTTCGGTCCACCATGATCCGTCGTAACCATCCAATCAAGTCCATATTTATGTGCATTTTGAGCATTTTTGACGGTTGGGTATATAGCATCTCCACCTTTGATTGGTTCAGGAGGGTTTTTGGTGTTGTCCCAGCCTACACTCCATTCACTATGAATATGATGATCCCCTGCGAGCCATGTAGCCCTATTCTGCTTTTTTTCTTCTTTTGAAAATTCTTTTGCTTGTGTTTTTTGATCATTATCCTTGATAAAAGGTTGGGTTGTAAAAGCTGTGGTTACAAGAAGTGTTGTTGCGATTAAAGGAATAGCTTTCTTCTTATCACGAGATTTCATGTTCACGTTCCTCCTATGTATATAATCAACAGTTGAATTATAAGGAACCTGTGTATGAATTAAATTAATTGATTGTAAAACTCTTGTTAATATTCCGATAATTCTTTTGTAAAAAAAATTAGGGGGTAGCTATTCACCGAAGTGAAAAGCTACCCCCTCTTATATTACCTCAGCAACAACTGCTACCACCTAATAATACTAAGCCAACACCATCTTGATTTTCTTCCTTGTCTAATGTAAATTCCTCAGTTGAAGCAATTTAAAAAATCTATTGCCACTTTAATTCCGTTAATGTTCTGGATAGCATCTAATTCTTGCGGGGCATCTAAAGGCCATGTCATTTGTTTTCCGCAACAGCGAATAAGATTTGGTTACTACTAAGTGAATTTCTCATTCTTAATTCATGCGTGAATCAACCTTTTATATTGCAATGGATAGCATCAATCCCATATATAAGGCCGCAATAAAACTTATTCCGAACACGATTCCTAAATAGGGTTTTGTTTTTCTAAAACTTACAACAATCATCGACAAAAACACGAGCGAAATTATCATTAACAAGATGGTTTGAAGAGACGGGATGAACTGTATGTGCAACGGAGCAACAATATCTTTGCTTAATAACCATTCTACCCAAGGGGAGGCTCCTTCGGAACTTACTGTAATATCAATTTCATGAGGAGGCATGAGCGTCCCTAATACTCCTGTAAAATAGAAAACAATCATCAGTAAAATGGTTTCACCTATTAACCACGGACGTGGGTTGAAGGATGAAAGATACAATGCTTTTTTTACAAGATAGCCGTTAACAAATGCAAAAGCGATAACAGGTATGATACTTATGTGTTTAAGAAGGAGCATCTGCCCGTAAGGCAGGACCCAAGATTTCATATAATCCTGTGGTTCCACAAAAGAAAACATTATGATAAACCCACTTATTAATATGATGACTAAACAGGCAAGAGCAAATGGTGTAAACCATCGCAAAAACCTTAACCAATTGGACTGCTTCTTTGAGAACCAAGAAACATGGATGAGTATGCCTGTCCATAATGAGACAATAAGAAAATGTGTCGTGTGAGAGAACAATCCCGACCAAAATGACAACGATGCACTATGGCTAGCATAACCCACTCCAAGGAACATCAGTAATAACAACAACGCCTGTAAATATCTTGATCCTTGTACATGGATAGTCATCCATAATAACGTCGCCATAAAACCTATGAACGTCCAGGCTTTTCCTACCTGAAAATCAGTAAAGGCGGACAAGGTGGCTTGTTGTAACCCAATACCTTCCTTAAAAAAGGAGATGACTTGAACAATGGGTCCTAATGTGAAAATTATAATACCCAAAGTAGAAAGAAGCAAAACAGGTTTCGGTATCCTAATCACTGGCTTTTTTTCTTCTGGTACAAATTGTAACGCCACATGCCCAGCAAGTATGGAAAACAATATATAGTTTCCAAATTCAGCAAAAGGGATAAGCATATTCATCATTTGCGCTTCTTCCTAAACAGCAAAACTAGACCTAAGCCCAAAATGACAAAAAGAAGGACGGTGACGATGGTTGTTACTGGATTGGATGAGGTTTGATCTTCCTTCTGCACCGCTTCTTTATCCTGCTGTTCATTTTGTTGTTTGTTTTCTTCTGCTTTTGGTTGTGCCGCTTCTTTTTCTTCGTGCATGTCTTCTATTTGTACACTGAATGAAACCTTGCCAGAAATGGGATGCCCATCCTCCCCTGCAATAGTCCAGTCAATGATATACGAACCATTTTCAAGAGGAGCAGAAGGTGTTCCAACCATTTTCTTGTCTTGTACCTGAACTTGAGAAAGTGAAACTTCTTCTCCATCTTTCATGAGTTTCATAGTGCTTAATTCCTCAATAGCTCCTGCAAAGTCTAGAACGATTTCATCCAGTTCCTCGGTAACCATTTCCCCTTCTTTAGGGTTGGAGGAAGAAAGTTCCGTATGTGCATTGGCTATGGTAGGAATGGATAGGAACATACACATCAACATAAAGAGTATCTTTTTCATTCTTATGATCTATCCTTTCTTGTTAGCTGTTATTTTTCTATACAACCCATTCATCATAACATCCTTATCCTCTATAATTTCGCAGGCGTTTTCGACAATTTTGAAAACATCATAAAAGTCCATTCCGATATCGGTTCCCATTCCTTTTAGTATGGGACGTAATACTCTCTGACCCGTCCTTATTTTTTTTCCTTTTGGCACAAACTTATCAAACACGAGAAAACTGCCATTCTTCTTTAATACCCGTACCATTTCCTTAATCGTTTTTTCCGCATCAGGTACTACCGTAAGAATTAAGTTGGCAACAATAAAATCAAATGTTTCGTTCTCAAAGTCCAATTGCTGTGCATCCATTTCTTTAAACGTTATGGATTGATCCGCATATTTCCCTTGTGCCTGTTTTAACATATCACCCGAGTAGTCAATAGCCGTAATCTCATATCCCTTATGGAGTAGGTAAGGTAGGTCCGCTCCCGTTCCAACACCGACTACAAGAACTTTACTTCCCTTGTCCAAGCTAACTTCATGAAAGATTTCTTTTCTTGCTTTTAAAAACAAACCAGCATTAAAGACATAATCGTAAAAGGGCGACCAACATTTATAAATAAATTTATTCCACATGTTATTCATTGCTTTCCCCTCCAATCAAAATAGGCTCCCTCATGGGAGCCCTCTGTTATTTGTCTTTTAATCTGAGAAGTCGTAGGCTGTTGAGTGTGACAATTAGAGTAGCGCCCATATCTGATGTATGCTTTTTCAAGCTCTTCACCATATCGGATTGCCTTTTATCTTTAATCTTTTTTTGGTTTTTTTATCAAAAGCATGAACACGATAATCAAAGTAAAAGCTGATAATGCTAAAAATGGAATAGTGATAAAGCCAAGCCAGTTAATATATTCTGCACTACAAGGAACACCACTTACGCATGGTTTTAATTCGGCAAACCCTGGAACTTTTTGTTCGAGGTAGTGGAAAAGAGAAATACACCAACCAATTATCGCCATGGGTAATATAAATCTTTTTACCGAAGCGTCATTTTGGAAAGTACCAATTCCAAGAATTAAGGCTAATGGGTACATCAATATACGCTGATACCAACATAGTTCACAAGGAATAAACCCACGAATTTCACTAAAGTATAAACTCCCCAACGTTGCCACAACAGAAACTAACCACGCCATATAAAGAAATAACTGATTATTATTTGGCCTTCTTGCCCTTTCTTTCATCATTTACTATCCTCAAACTCTTTATCTATAAGGCTTGTAATCTTTTTATAGTCAAAGGGGTCTTCGAGCATCGTACCGTTAACCATGATACTTGGGGTAGATTGTACTTTAAACTCTTCAACTAATTTTTCATCCTTATTTACTTCTTCTAAACCCGTTTGGTTCTCTAAATCGTTTTTTAATTGTTGTACATCAATTTCAGGAATAGTCTTTGCTATTTCTAAAATTTTCTCATTTGTTATCCATAATCCGTCGTGATTCTCACTTGGTTGTGCTTTAAATAACTCTTTATGGAATATCCAATAACTTTCTGGGTTTTGTTTATAAACTGCTTCTCCAGCCAATGAACCTAGTTTGGATTCATCCCCATGAAATAACACATTGATATACGAAAACTTCACTTTGCCCGTGTCTACATAATCACTCATTAATTGTCGATAAATGGTTTCCCCCCAGGCTTTACAAGAAGGGCATTTAAAATCACCGAATTCCACTACTGTTATCGGAGCATCAGCTTCACCTAAAGTAGGTTGACCTTCTATTGGTGGCTGTTTATCATACGTTGTTTCACTATTTGATTTAGATTTCATATTGTTAACGATGACTAATGCAGCCAATAAAACAAATACGGCTAATGTTAGAATTACTGCAATTTTAAATGGTGGATTTTTACTTTTCATCATCCTTACACCTCTTTGAAATTATTTTCTAAACTTATAATCTTATTGGATACTTAACTAACAGTTAAATAACTTCTTTCGAAAATCAAACCAGTCCCCAACATTAAAACATCCTTTGATCCGTTTATTTCTGGACGATAATGCCTTGGCAAAAAGATATAAAAGAAAGCTACCTGTTAGAAGGGAAAGCAAAGAAATAATAATGCCTCACTAATTTCACCCAAGACGATCATTTTTCACTTTTTCCTCCTCATTAACCACAAAAAACTGCCTATAACGATAAATAATAAAACACCTATGGTTAATGGTATTATGTAAGACTGCATTTTATTTTGTTCAGTTTCATGTTTTGCTGGCGTAATTACTTCTTTTTCTTTAACTTGTGCAGTCTCTTTCTTTTGCTCTTTCGAAGGAGTTTCAGCCATAGGATCATTAACAGTGAAAGAAAAATGACCATCTATCGGATGTCCATCTCCCCCTATTATCGTCCAGTTAACTTTATAATCTCCGTTCTCTAAAGGCTGAAAGAAAGTAGCCCACATTTCATCGTCTTCGATTACGAAATTCCCAAGTGGAATAGATTCTCCGTTTGAATTTAAAACATTGATTTTACTTGTCTGTTCAACTTTCGTTCCAAAAATTAAAGTTACCTCTTGAATGGGTTGTGCTATTACTTCACCCTCTTTAGGTGTTGACTCTTTCAATGAAGTGTGTGCGAATGCTTGATTAGAACATAAAAAGTACAGGATCAAAAATAATACTGAAACCTTTTTAGTCATTCAATGAACTCCTTTTCATTAATTATGTAATCATTTAACATTGTTTGACACACATATTAGGTATTGCTAATATGATAATAACAAAACACATTAGCCCTGTCTAATATGTTCGGAGGTAAATATATGCAAAATATTGATATCGATATGAAGGTTAAACTAATCCATGGATTTTCAAATAAAACAAGGATTCAAATCCTCGAATGTATAAAAATTCAAGAAAAAACGGTTTCCCAAATTGTAGAAGAGATTAGCGGTAATCAATCTAATATTTCTCAACATCTTGCGTGTTTAAAAGGTTGTGGAATTATTGTGGGGAGGAATGAAGGAAAATACAGCTATTACAGTTTACGAAATCAACATATACGGGATTTATTAACGATGTTTGATACAGTTCTTGGAGATGTTCAAAATGATGTTGCATGTTGCGATCGTCATATCGATTAGGGGTGATTTAAATTGGATGACCAATGTTGTGGCTCAAATAAAATGAATGAAAATAAAAAGGAAAATGGTTGTAGCGCGTCTGATGAATCCATTGCAAAACTAGAGAATTCAAGTTGTTGTTCAAGTAACAATATTTCAGTAAATGGTAATAATCCATTACCTATTTTAATTCAAGTAAAAAATAATTGTTGTAGCAGTAATTCATCAAAGGAAACCGTTAATGAACAAGAAAAAATAAGCTGTTGTAGCCCTTCCCCAACAAGTGACAATAAGCAAAAAACTAATGCTTGTTGTAACAGTGAAACAACAGAAGAGAAAATTACCTTGAAAACAAACTGTTGTAGTAGTAATGATCAACAGACAAAAGATACAATCTCGAATTCTCTTCCTCCTTGCGAGAAGATGGCATATAGAGTTCATGGAATGGATTGTCCTGCTTGTGCAAAAACCATTGAAAAAGGTTTAAGCACATTAAAGGATATAGCTGAAGTAAAAGTTAATTACAGCACAGCGAAAATGCAAGTTGCTGCCACTAACGCTGATGCCTTTATCCCGATTGAGAGTGAAATCGAAAAACTTGGATTTTCTATTGAACCTTTAAATCAAAATGGGAATATCAAAACATTTGAAATTGAAGGAATGGATTGTGGTAGTTGTGCTAAGAGCATTGAAAACCACTTAAATACCCTTCCATCGGTTAAAAATGTCAGCGTTAATTTCTCGACTGGAAAAATGAAAATCGAACATTCCAATAGTGTTGAAGATATTATGACCGAAGTTTCTAAAATCGGTTTTAAAGCTTCCTTACCATCAAAAAACCAGTCGATACAGACCCATAAAAATAAAAACGAAAATGGTTTAGTCATCTTATCTGGTGTACTAATCGCTCTTGGCTTTATCGGTTCATTTAATGGAGTTTCTACCACGATGTCCTCAATACTGTACGCCATTGCAATGGTGATAAGTGGGGCTAAGCCAGTTAAAAGTGCATTCTATGCAATAAAAAGTCGTTCACTGGATATGAATGTCCTCATGTCTGTTGCGGCTATTGGAGCTGCACTAATCGGTGAATGGCTTGAAGGCGCTACCGTTGTTTGGTTATTTGCAATCGGCAATTTACTACAAACAAAATCAATTGAACGAACAAGGAATTCGATTCGTAATCTTATGGATTTAGCTCCCCCTGAAGCTTGGATCTATGTAGGCTCAGAAATCATCAAAAAACCAGTTGAAGAAATAAATGTCGGTGATATTATCTTTGTCAAACCAGGCGATAAAATTCCATTAGACGGTGAAATCATTCAAGGTGAATCAAGTGTAAATCAGGCACCCATTACAGGAGAATCCATTCCTATCGATAAGAATATTGGTGATACAGTATACGCAGGAACCATAAATGAAAATGGTTCTCTTGAGATTAGGGTCACTAAGTTAGTGGAAGATACGACTATATCAAAAATTATTCACTTAGTTGAAGAAGCACAAGAACAAAAAGCACCAACAGAAGCATTTGTAGATAAGTTTGCAAGTATATATACACCTGTTGTATTTATTTTAGCATTGGCAGTAATGGTTGTACCTTCACTACTTGGATTTGGCACTTGGGGAGAGTGGTTTTATAAAGGACTTGAAATACTTGTTGTAGCTTGTCCTTGTGCTTTAGTCATTTCTACTCCTGTTGCGATCGTATCAGCTATTGGAAACGCCGCAAAGAACGGAATATTAATTAAGGGCGGAACGTTTTTAGAAAAAGCAGGTGCCATCACGGCCATTGCATTTGATAAAACAGGAACTTTAACGGAAGGAAAGCCTCAAGTATCAGAAATTAAGTCGATAAACGTATCAGAAGAAACATTACTGTCCATAGCATTAACACTAGAAGGTTTCTCAACACATCCTATTGCCAAATCGATTGTTCGTTACGGCAACGAAAAAGGAATCCAACCTAAAAATGGTGAGTTATACAAAAGTATTGTAGGAAAAGGTGTTCAAGCAACAATTCAAGGAGATATTTTTTACGCAGGTAATCTAAAGCTATTCGAAGAAATGAATGTAGATTTAGAGGATATAAAAAAACATATTCATGAAATACAGAACAAAGGGAAAACAGTAGTTATAATAGGGACACAAACTCAAGTTATCGGAGTTATTGCTGTTTCAGATACAATACGGGACACTTCAGCATCAGCTTTAGAAGCATTAAAACAAAGTGGAGTTAATCAAACGGTTATGTTGACTGGAGATAATGAAGGAACCGCTAAAATGATTGCTTTTGAAGCGAATGTTAATCGTTATTTCGCGGACTTATTGCCAGAGGATAAAGTAGATGCCATAAAGAAATTACAAAATGAAGGTCATAAGGTGGCCATGGTTGGCGACGGTATTAATGATGCGCCAGCACTTGCAACAGCAGATTTAGGTATTGCTATGGGTGGTGCAGGAACTGATACCGCGATGGAAACAGCTGATATTGTTTTAATGGCTGATAACCTTGATAAATTATCCCATACAATGAAGTTAAGTAAAAAAGCTTTAACGATTATTAAACAAAATATTTGGTTCTCTATCATTATTAAAGTCCTTGCGTTAGTATTCATCTTCCCAGGTTGGCTTACACTATGGATAGCTGTGTTAAGTGATACAGGTGCAGCCTTAATTGTTATTTTAAATGCCATGAGATTGTTAAAATTTAAAGAATAGATATTTATGAGATGTTTCTTGATAAGAGATATCTCATTTTTTTACAATAATAATATTTTTAAAAAAACTGCCTTAAAGACAGGTTCGATATTAAGCTAACGAACCGTTAACCATCCACAAATAGCATTTGTTATAACTTCAATTAAAATTATTGCATCCAAATTCAGGCTACTACGTCAATGGTTTTCCTTCACCATCCCTTTTTTAATATCCCAAGTAGTAGTACAACATAGGGAAGACTTCAGCATTCGACCATTAAGTTATTTCAGAGAACGCACGACGGATTCCATTTCAAACTCATTATTCATTGTATTGAAGATTTAATTTAAGTAATTTGCATTTATTTGACCAAATTCAATTTTATTAGGGATGTTTAACAGGCATAACCTCCAACCCAATATTTGTTTTTCACAGTAATTTATCGATAGACATGACATCGACATATTCCCTGATTTTTAACTTGAAACAAGAAAACTGCCGAGTGACCGGCAGTTTTATCAACTTTATAAATATTTCCGGTGAATGCCTTTTCCATCATAGGAAAACAGGACTTCTTTTCCTTCTATGACTGATTCCATATGCACGGAGCGGCCCCAAAGCTGATGGATATATGGCATGACTTTTTCGAGATATTTCAGATCCAGCTCAATATCTTCATACCAATGTTTTAGATAAAGTTCCCCATTACGCATGAAGTCCCCATCGTTAACTGTGATATAAGGGAAACCTCCGTTAACCCTCATGCTCACAAGTTGATCACGAACATGTTCCCATGCCTTATCGACGATTTTATAATCCTTCCCCTGCTTTTGGAAAAGGTACATATCCTCCCGCATGACAAGATCCTTCGTCAAATAATTGCGGAGAAAGGAAATATCCGATTCGATTTCCCTGACTTCGAACATCTTTTCCCGGCCAGATCCTGGCTTGACGCCGAGCCTAATCATTTCTTCGGTCGGATTATCATAGCGTTCTTCAATATCTTCAAGCACTTTCAATCCTAGATAATAAGGATTGATGCTGGTCCGTGAAGGCTGCACGACACCTGCGTTCAGTTTAGCGAATTCAATCGCTTCCCCCGAGGATAGATCCAATTCACGGATAATGCGCTGATGCCAGTAGGATGCCCAGCCAAGATTCCAATAAAGCGGTTCAATCCTAACACATTGGAGTTATTCATTTTAAATGAATAACTCTACCCTTTTCGGCAGCTATCACCACGGCCTAGCTTTTCATCTTCAGATCTGTTTTCACTTCCGATATTAGGTCAAGTTGTTTGTTGTGAATTTCGTCATTTACCTCTTTATAGTTTGGGTACCAGCTTAAAGTGTCCATGTAATAATATTAATTGCCTTTGTCCTTTATTAATTTTTTTACTTCTTTAATCACATATTTCGCATCCACTCCGACTCCTCGAATGGTTGCAGAAGAAAATGATCGTTGTCCTGAAATTCCTACAAAATATAATCCATCGATAGTGGTACTAATTCCTTTATTTTGTAATGGGGAACCGTTGGAGCCTATTGCATTTTTAAGTGATGTTAGATAACTCACATGAGGACGATAACCAGTTGCATAAATGACCGAGTCCACTTTTTCCCTTCTACCATCACTCCATACGATCCCTTCTTCTGTATAGTTAATAAACATGTTTTTACATTCGATCTTGTTTTTTAAAATCGCTTCTTTATAAATTCCTGTATCCATTACTGAAGTATCCATCGCGAACTTTCTCCCGTAAAACAACGTATCAAATCCAGTTATTTTCAACCAAAAGTGAATGTCTTTCCCTAATATCCTTTGTGGTTTAAAAGAAATAGGTTTTCGTGTAGCAAGGGATACCTTTGATACTTTTGCTAATTCAAAGGCAATTTGCACAGCAGAATTACCTCCTCCAACTACCACTACTCTTTTATTCTTATACTCATCTACATTTTTGTATTGGCTTGAGTGTATGATTTTGCCTTTGAATCGATCACTTCCTTCTATTAGGGGCAGATTAGGATATGCAAAAGCCCCAGCTGCTGAAATGACCGTTTTCGTATAAAATACATTCCCTCTTGCGGTTACAATTGTGAAGACACCGCTAACTTTCCGAACAACCGTTACCTTTTCTCCAGTACGAATGTTCAAATTGAAATGTTTAGCATATTCGTTTAGATAAGAAATCACTTCGTCTTTGGATGGATAGCGACTTGAATCTCCTGGGAATCTTAATTTAGGAAGTGATGAATAACGTGCAGGCGAAAATAATTTTAAGCTATCATAGTATTTAGACCAAGAGCCAGCAATTTGATTATCAGTTTCAAGAACAAGGTATGTTAATCCCTGTTTTTGTAAGTGGTAAGCAGAGGCTAATCCTGCCTGCCCTGCTCCAATCACGATGCTATCAAAATGATTCTTCATATTATAATCCCCTTTTTCATATCGTTATTTAACGATATGTTATTTAAAAAAATGAACATATAGCTTCCTCCTACATGTTCATTTACAACAATCCATCAGTAATTGATTTAAGTTTTGTAATAACTCCATAATTTTATTGTTATCAGTGAAGTAAAATACTTCTTTTCCTTCTTTACGCGAAGACAGAAGACCCGCTTTTTTTAATATAGCTAGTTGCTCGGAAGATGTTGATTGACCAATCCCAACTAATTCAGAAACTTGGTTTACCGTTACTTCGCTCCTGTTTAGAAATAAAAACATAATTTCTTGTCTCTTCTCACTAGCTAGTGCTTTGAAAAAATGATGTATTTCTTCATTAATCAAGACTCATTCCTCTTTTTCTTTTTTATATATCGGGTTTATACGATATGTTTAACTTAATAGTATTCCATACGGAATTTTTTGTCAATTCACTTCAAAATGCGGGCAAAGAAGTTCCCCTCGCCTTTCTTATCAAGATGCATGGTATTGGTGTATATTTATATATGTTAAAGAATGTCATAATTATTAAGAAAATAGAAAAAGGAAGTCATCGACTCCCTTTCCTATAAAAAGAAATTTATTTAACAGCAGTTACTTGCACCTAATAAAACTAACCCCGCACCTTCTTGATTTTCTTCTTTGTCTAATGTTAATTCATCAGTTCCAGTAATTTGTGAATCGATAGCCACTTTGATTCCGTTAATAGTTTTAATATTGTCAGATTCCTGCGGTTCATCTAAAGATATGGTAAATTGTGGTCCACAACAACCAGCAACAGAAGTAAGACGAATCCCTCCTGCACCTTTTTCATTTAAAAAGTTTTCAAGTAATTCTTTTGCACCATCTGTAATTTTCATATTAAATCCTCCCCATTTCTTTCCTATGCATTAGGAAATATTCTTTTTAATGCTTCCTTCATTTCTGGTTTCACCTTAATTTTAGGACGTGCTGACTTAGCCATTTCCTCTGCTTCTTCAATGGACTTTGCCTCACCCAAAGTCAACAAGGTTCCAACGGCAACAGTTCCCGTACGATTGCTTCCTCCAGCACAATGAAAATACACTTTCTTTCCTTCATTATATGCTTTTACGACATGAGCGATCGACGTTTTAATGGATTCATCTTGGTGTTCAGCATCATCGACAATGGGACTATGCATGCGGTTATACTCCGTCTCGCCAGGTGCTTCTGCACGCAAATCAAAAATAATATCGGCTTTCTCATTTTCCATCATGTCTTTCACATCATCTGCGCCACCGATGTAAATGCGATCTTTAATTAATTCATGATAAGTCTTTGTTGTCATTATATAGATCCTCCAATTAAAGTGACTTACTCCAATCATGTACAACGTTTCCTTCTAAATATCTCTCAGCATCTAAAGCTGCCATACAACCAGTACCCGCAGCCGTAATTGCTTGACGGTATTTTTTATCTTGCACATCTCCGCAGGCAAAAACCCCAGGAATATTGGTTTCAGTAGTGCCAGGGATTACGTTGATGTATCCCACATCATCGGTATCTACTTGACCCTTTAAGAATGAAGTATTTGGTGTGTGCCCAATGGCAACAAAGATGCCCTCTGTTTCAATGATTTCCTCGGCATTGGTTTCATTATTTTTCACTTTCAAGCCTGTTACGCCGTTTTCACCAGCCATAACTTCGAGCGGGGCTTTATTAAGTTCCCAGACTATTTTCGAATTTTCTCGTGCGCGGTCCTGCATGATCTTTGAAGCGCGAAGTTCGTCTCTTCTATGAACAATGATTACTTCACTTGCAAACTTCGTTAAGAAATTTGCTTCTTCCATGGCAGAATCCCCGCCACCAACGATAACAACTTTTTTGCCTCGAAAGAAGAATCCATCACATGTAGCACAGGTACTAACCCCCTTGCCAATGTTTTCTTTCTCTCCTGGTATATTCAAAAGTTTCGCGGAAGCACCTGTCGAAAGGATGAGGGATTCCGTCTCGATTTCTCCCAAACCATTTACTTGTAAACGAAATGGTCTTTTTGAAAAATCAACATCCGTAACCCAACCTCTTTTAAATTCTGCTCCAAATCGCTCTGCTTGTTTTCTCATGTTATCCATTAATTCTGTTCCCATGATTCCATCAATAAAACCAGGAAAGTTTTCAACCTCTGTGGTTAATGTCAGCTGTCCTCCTGGTTGATCTCCTTCAATGACAATAGGATTCATGTTTGCTCTCGCCAAATAGATGGCAGCCGTTAATCCTGCTGGACCCGTTCCTAGAATTACAACTTTACTCATATCCATACACCACCAGTTTAGTTAATGTAATCTTTCAGCTTTTCATACCCAACCTTTTCCTCATGCATCCAAGGGATGATTACACATTTCTCAGATGACTTTTCCTTAACTTCATGAATCCATTCTTTTTCTGCCATTGCTTTCCCACTTAATACAGGGTCTGCCGTATTAGTAGCATATAGACTCTGATTAATTACCCACCACTGTGGGTTGATATTTGCCCTTCTTAAATCATCTTGTAATCGGGATGCTTCTAACACGGGTGTGGCTTCGGCAAGTGTGACGATTACGACGGAAGTTTCTTCTGCATTCCTAATTTGAGGAAGTAATTTTTTTACACTCTCAGGGACTTCACCCGTTGACTTGGCAATCTCTTTACTATAAGACTGTGCAGCATCCAACAATAACAACGTGTGACCCGTTGGAGCCGTATCAACGACGACTATTTCATTTTCTGATTTAGCGACTACTTCAGCAAAGGCTCGGAATACGGCTATTTCCTCCGTACAAGGGGAATTAAGATCTTCCTCTAAATAAGCGAGTCCTTCTTCATCTAAATCTTGGCCTGCGTTCTTTATGACAGCTGCTTTGTATTTTTCGACTTCTTCTTTTGGATTAATGCTGCTTATTGTTAAGTTTTGATTGAATTGATCATTTTCAAATTGGTAATTTAAGTGCCCCGCGGGGTCTGTTGTCGTTAAGTGTACACGATGCCCCTTCTCAACTAAACCGACGGCAATAGCGGAAGCCACCGTTGTTTTCCCCACTCCTCCCTTCCCCATTGTGAAAATAAGCTTTGTATTATTTGATGAGAAATCAGTGATCATTTCATTCAATCTTGGAAGATTCGCTGTGTCATCTTCATATGTCACCATCTTTGATGGAATCGTGTATTGTTTAAATAAATATCGTAAATTGTCTATCCCTGTTAAGGAAAAAGAAACAAACGGTAACGAATAAACAGCAATCTGTTTTAAATGTTCTGGTATGTGCTGTAATGCGTTTCTTTGGCGATGATAAAAGGCTGATGACACTTCATCTTCTTCAAGGTGTGTCTGAAGAAGCCCATTCACGATAAGTATTTGGTTTTTCACGCCAATCTCTTTGAGTTCACTTGATGCACGGTCTGCTTCTAAAAGGGATGAGGCATCAGGTCTTGTTACTAGGATTAGTGTGGTTTTACTTGGATTGGAAAGGACCTCCACGGTTTTAGAATAAAGGTCTTTCTTGTCCGCCAACCCTGATAAAGGACCTAAGCATGACGCACCGTGTGTGCTTTCTTCCAGGAATCCACTCCATGCCGTCGGAAGCTGTAAAAGCCTTAACGTATGCCCAGTTGGAGCGGTGTCAAAGATAATATGGTCATACTGATTGACTATGTCCACATTAGTCAACAAATTGGAAAATTCATCAAATGCAGCAATCTCCACCGTACATGCTCCTGATAATTGTTCTTCCATGGTGGCTACGACGGAATCAGGTAGCTTCCCTTTATATGGACCCACCACTTTGTCACGATACGCTTTCGCTGAAGCTTCTGGATCTAAATTACTAGCAAATAAATTATCAACACCAGGTACGGCTATTGGTGTATTGGTTAGACTGATTCCAAATACATCTTGTAAGTTCGAAGCTGGGTCTGTGCTGATGAGCAACACCTTTTTCCCACTATCGGCTAATGCAACGGCGGTGGCACTGGCTGTCGAAGTTTTGCCTACCCCTCCTTTACCCGTTAAAAATAAAAAGGGTGTTTGAATGACATTCTTCGGATTGAAAGATTGAAACATGCTTTTTCCCCTTCTTTCTTTCTTATTTCAGTTGATTTAAATCAATGGAAAGACGAGCTTTTGGCTTTTCATTTAACTCTTCAGGTTTTACTTCAAACCATTCTCCAAACTCTTCGTTCGTTGGATAACTTCCCTCTTTTACAATCTGATTATTAACTAAAATAATCGGCAAGGCATCAGGTCCTTTTTCATGTAAAGCTTTATTAATGTCAGGGTTTTCTGCGAACTTGGCAGGATCATTGGTTAATTGATATCGTTGAATATCAAACCCCTTTTTCTCCAAAGAATAAACAGCAGATGCAACTCTTGTTAATTCAGGATCAACACTCGGTCCACAAACCCCCGTTGAACAACACATGGCAGGATCAAAGATTTCAACTTTCATCACTTGCTCATCTCCTCTTCATATATAATCATTTACTTATACATTGGGTAAAATGAAAGCCGAGAGATCACTCGCGGCTTTTCAATTTTATTTATACGCCCGTTTTAGAGAAACGTTCAATTCTTTCTCCGATTTCATCACGAACACGTTGGAAGGTAGCCCATTTTTCTTCATCTGTTCCTTCCGCTTTTGCTGGATCTTCAAAGCCCCAATGTTCACGTCTCACATGCGGTGGCGTCATGGGACATTTGTCTGCCGCATCGCCACATAATGTGACCACAAAATCGGCATTATTTAAAATGTCAGGGTCAATGATATCGGAAGTTTGATTGGTAATATCCATTCCAACCTCGTTCATCGCTTTAACGGCATTCGGATTTAAGCCATGTGCTTCGATTCCTGCACTTAGCACTTGCCATTCGTCTCCTAGATATTTCTTCCCCCATGCTTCAGCCATTTGACTTCTGCACGAGTTACCTGTACATAAGAAGTAAAGTGTTTTTTTAGCCATGTTGTTTCTCTCCTTTGAGTAAAAAGATGTGTTTAGTGAATAATGAGCAACCATATATATAAGCCAACTAATGTGATGAACAATGTTGGGATGGTTAAGATGATACCCGTTTTAAAGTAGGTTCCCCATGAGATTTTCACGCCTTTTAATGAAAGGACATGTAGCCACAATAATGTAGCCAAAGAACCAATCGGTGTAATTTTTGGTCCCAAGTCGGAACCGATGACATTTGCATAAATCAAGGCTTCTCTTATGGCACCTGTTGTATTCGTGTCGGAAATGGCAAGAGCGTCTATCATGACCGTCGGCATGTTATTCATAAGCGATGAAAGAATAGCGGCGATGAATCCCATCCCGACAGTAGCAGCGAATAATCCTTGATCAGCCGTTACTTGTATAAGGTCGGCTAAAATGTTCGTCAATCCAACGTTTCTCAATCCATACACCACGACATACATTCCAATGGAGAAGAACACAATCGCCCATGGTGCGCCTTTTACAACAGTTTTGGTATTAACAGCTGGACTCCGTCTTGCCATAAACAAGAAGAAAATGGCGATAACACCTGCAATGATGGATACAGGAATGTTGAAAAATTCACTGATAAAATAGCCTACCAACAGAACACCTAAAACAATCCCAGACAGGCGAAACATTTTTACATCCCGAATGGCATCGACTGGCTTCTTCAATTGAGCCATATCATAATTCTTAGGAATGCTCTTTCTGAAGTACAAATATAATACCAGGATGCTAGCTACTAATGAAAACAGGTTGGGAACGATCATTCTAGATGCGAACTCAATAAACCCGATATCAAAAAAGTCAGCAGAAACAATGTTGACCAAATTACTTACCACAAGCGGTAAGGATGTAGTGTCCGCTATAAACCCACTCGCGATGATAAATGGGAAGATCATTCTCTCTTCCAACTTCAAGTTTCGAACCATCGCCAATACAATCGGAGTTAAGATGAGCGCGGCTCCGTCATTTGCGAAGAACGCAGCGACTAGGGCTCCGAGAATACTCACATACACAAACATTCTTACTCCATTTCCTTTGGCGGCTCTCGCCATATGTAGAGCTGCCCATTCAAAGAAACCAATTTCATCTAAAATTAAAGAAATAATGATAATAGCAATGAACGCCAACGTCGCGTTCCATACAATACCCGTAACGGTAATTACATCGTTGAAGTCAACAACCCCAACGAGTAAGGCAAGTACCGCACCCCCGCATGCTGACCAGCCGATTGACAATCCCTTGGGTTGCCAGATGACGAATGTCAACGTCAGCAAAAAGATGATACTCGCTAATATAACTGTACCCACTGATGTTCTCCTCCTTGTTAGTCACAACAAATTCGTTTTCCTTGTGCAGTTAATTCTTCTAATTTAAAGTTTTGACTTGGCAAATCCTTGATGACCGTTTGAATAAATGAGTAATACGCGGATGTTTGATTTAACGAATAAAAAATCCATTGCCCCCTCCTCGCTTCATTCACAATTCCGCTATCTTTCAACTTTCGTAAATGTTGGCTTATAGCAGGTTGGCTCATATCAAACAGGTCTACAAATTCACAGACACAACATTCATGTTCAGACATAATTTTCACCATCGTCAAACGTGTTTTATCACCTAAAAGTTTAAGAACGTTTGCCGTAGCTTCTATATCCAACGCTTCATCCGTTTGCATGTTATCCCTCCTAGCCTAATCGAATAAATAATCATATGCTTATGTGTTTATCCAATATCATTGTATAAGCATATTCTTATTTAATCAAGGATTAAATATTCAACAAAATAATTTTTAATTTTAGTCTGCTTAAAAGAGTTGATAAAAAATGATACTTATTGAACTTATGTTAGTAAATTGGTTGCAGAGTTAAGCTATAAAAGCAATTCTTAATTTTACAAACCAAAGTATTTTTCTTGTTAAATCTAAAGAAAACCAAAGCTCTAATTTTTATGATATTTACGGTGAAGAACATTTTTCTATGACCTTTGAAGTTAATGGGTTAACGCTATTCATGTTAATACATAGATGAGATTGTGAAGTATTGTATTGTATTAACGTCAATTAGTGAAAAAATTCAAAACTCCACTTTACCCTGTACTATGGTACAGGGTTTATAATTTATTATGAGGTGAATATGGTGAAATATCTTATAAGTGAACTTGCAAATAAATGCGGAGTTAATAAAGAAACGATAAGATATTACGAAAGATTTGGACTTATTCCAGAGCCTACTCGAACTAATACTGGTTATAGGACATATCAAGATGTAACCGTCAATCGTATACAGTTCATTAAACGAATGCAAGATTTAGGATTTTCTTTATCAGAAATTGATAAATTACTTGGAGTCGTTGATAAAGACGATGAACGATGTATGGATATGTATGATTTTGTAATTCAAAAAATAGATGAAGTCCAAAAGAAGATAAGAGACTTAAAAAAAATCGAACAAATGCTTAATAATTTAAAAGAATGTTGTCCTGTTGAAAAAACTTTACATGAATGTCCTATTATCGAAACTTTAATGAGTGAAAACAAGAAAACGGAAGAAGGCTTATAGAAATATAAATTGTAAAGGTGGAGGAATGATGGAAGATTGTTGTAGTAACCTAAAAACAACAAAAATTGATAATAATGGTAATTGTCCATCTTGTGAAAATAAAGCTAAAAATGTAAAGTTGATTACACTAAAATCATTGCTTAGACCATCTGCATTAGAAACATTAAATGCTAAAGAAAATCACTATTTTTGTTCAACCGAAGATTGTGAAGTAGTCTATTTTGATACAAGTAAAAAAAAGTACATTGTATCTGACATAAAGGTAGCTGTTCATCAAAAAAATGACTCAGTGACTACACCAATTTGTTATTGTTTTGATTGTACAAAGGAAAAAATTAAACAATTTGTAGAAAAAGGAATTAATCCTAATCCAGTAGAACATATTCGTGAAAACATAAAAGAAAATAGATGTGGTTGTGAGGTAAACAACCCTCAAGGTAGTTGTTGTTTAGGAAATGTTACAAAGTTTACTAATCAATTATCATAGGAGGATTTTATGGATTATTGTGAAGTTATGAGAGAAATGATTGGAAATTCCCCATTGATAGTAGTAAGGCCAAGTGTAGCTATTATTAATAATAAAGGAGAAATTATACTGTATAGATATGCAGGTGGAACATGGGGGATTCCTGGTGGTATTTTGCAGTTAAATGAGTCAGTTGAGGAATGTATTAAAAGAAATGTACAAGTAGATTTTGGGTTAACGTTAAATTCATTACAATTATTTGGTGTTTATTCTGGTATGGAATTATCTAAGAAACCAGAGGACGGTGGTGATGAGTATCACATTGTTGCAATAGGATATTTATGTACTCACTATGAAGGAGAATTAACTCCTGATGAGAATCAGGCAATTGAGGCTCAATTTTTTAAACTAGATCAATTACCTGAAGAAACAGATCCATTCATTAAGAACAAGTTAGTTGAATTAAAAGGGCAATTTACAAAAGTAGTTACACCGTAATGAAGTTGCAGACAAAAAAAATAAAGTATGAATCAATTCTATATTGGGTTCAGAACATCTCTAAACACATAGAATAAAATAAGAAGATAGGGATTAAAAAGTTTAGCTAGAAGTTAGGTTCTTCCACAATCGGGCGCGATTCTTTAATAAGAATCGATTTTCTTAATGAACTAACAGGTGCTTTACTTCATTATCAGGAGCTGACCAGCAGCTCCTTTTCTTATGGAATTTTCGGGGCAGGATAGTTCAGTAACGTCGACATATAGTGAACAAATAAAAAAAGACAGTGTACCACGCTGCCTCTTTTTTTATGGGTTAAAGAAAACGAAGAATTATTTAATCTTATCTAGTGAAATTATTCTATGTTTTAATTCTGAATTCATATCTAAAACACCTATCACAATTTGATTATCTTCCGTCAATGTTATGTATCTGAAATAATCATCATCAGAAATCAACAAATCGGTGTCATTCGTCGTTTTTTCCATTTTAGCAAATACATCTAATGTGTACTCAAGGTGAAAAAAATCATCAAATCCCTTGCTTGAGCTACCTACCCAGGTATATAGAAAATCTTTCAGTGTGATTTGTTCAATCACCGATAATTGTTTCTTAAATTTCAACTTATCTACTGTTACGCTTATCATCTTTCATCTCTCCTTAACGAGTTTTAATTATATACATTGAAGTCTCCTCCAACAATGCTATTTGCGTAACAATCCGTTTACAGTTTAGTTACTATACTAAAGGGGCAGGTTTGTTTAAGAAGAATGTCCATATTCTTCCTAAAGGCTAAATGATTGTTTTCTGATAAAATGATGTGAATTACAGCCTTTTAGGAGGAGAAAGATTGGATGCTTTGGTTGTTGGATTATTGTTTTTAATTCCAGGAATAATCTTTTTCATATTGGTTTTGTTAAAATATACGGAAGAGGAACATCTGAAGGAAGTTAAGAAGTGGAAATGGATAAGAAATGATACCTATGCTTCTTGGGCAGAACAGGATATGATTCTTTTTCACAAAATAGCAAGTAAATCCTACATTATAGCCAAAATAATTCTTATACTGTTATCAATCATTCCAATTGTAATAGGTGCTTTCGCTTTATGGGTCTTTTTTTCGTAGATTGACTCCTTATTCAGCTAACGGGTACGTTAGCTGAATTTCGAAGCTGCCATTAAGGCAGCCACATTCAATTTTATTGTTCATGTGTCCAAGTGATTGATTCACCTGTGGATGGGCAGCTTGGGAACTTTTCTCCTTGCTGAAGCACCACATGTTCTCCATCTGCATCTAGATAATGTCCTGATTCCATAACAGTTTCTCCAGTTCTATGAGTGTGGCTTGCATGAGTCCAGGTTGTAGAATTTCCTGTGGAAGGACATTCAGGAAAGGTTTCCCCTTGATGCAGGTCTTTTTTTTCCCCAGTAGTACAAATGTAAGCACCAGCTTCTGACACAGTTTCTCCTGTGTGGTGATGGTCTGTGATGTGAGTCATAAGAATTCCTCCTTTTGATTTAACTAAACAACAACTGATAGTTTCTCACAGATACATTAAATTATTCTATTGATGGGAAGGTAGAAATCGCAATAAATAATGAATCCCCACGATTCCCAAAAGCACGGTAAAAGCTACTTTTCCTTTCTAGAGACTTTTCGATTTCTGCCAAATCAATTCATAAAACGTGACGTAACCCATCGTTCCAATAGTCATTCCCATCATAACGGTATTCCACTTTATTGAATCCACTCTCATATTCAGACCCATAAAAATATTCACGCCGAGCACTATGGAAAGAGTAAAACATAAAATTGTAAAGTTTATTCTTTTCTTATTTGAGGGCCGCAACAACCTGCAATTGAGTATAGACGAATTTCTTTTGCATCATTTTCATTTAAAACGTTTTCTAAAAGTTGTTTTGCACCCTCTGTAATTTTCATATTAAATCCTCTTCATTTCTGGTTTCACCTTAATTTTAGGACGTGCGGACTTAGCCATTTCCTCTGCTTCTTCAATGGACTTTGCCTTTCCTAAAGTCAACAAGGTTCCAACCGCAACGGTTCCTGTGCGATTGCTTCCTCCAGCACAATGAAAATACACTTTCTTTCCTTCATTCTAGGCTTTTACGACATGATCGATTGACTTTTTATGGACTCATCTTGATGTTCTGCATCATCCACGATGGGACTTTGCACACGGTTATAATCATTTCCTTCATGGGCTTCTGCACGTCAATCAATAATAAAAATGATTTTCTCAGTAATTGTCGGACGCCATAAAAATAACATCATCTGCGTTTTTAAGACAATTTGAACCCTTTGATTTATCATTTTATTATGTTTATAGTTACATAGTAATTCATAAACAAAATTAAAAGGGGATAGGAGATAATGATTACGAGAGAACAACTTGAACATAACCAAGTCTGGCTATATGTCATTGTATTAGTTATAGCAGCTGGATTTGGATTAATGGTTCCTGATGCTGGAGGACAATTAGATATAACGATTTCTTTAGTCATCGCGATATTAATGTATAGCATGTTTTCACAGATTCCATTTGTATCTTTAAAAAAAGCATTTGGAAACCGTCGTTTTATAGGGGCTTTATTAACGGTTAACTATATTGCAGTGCCGAGTGTGGTATGGCTACTATCAAAGTTACTCCCAGACCATCCACCGTTGTTACTTGGGATTTATTTAGTTTTACTGACCCCATGTATTGACTATGTCATTGTTTTTACATCTCTAGGTCGCGGAAATGAAAAGCTGATACTGATGTCAACACCGATCCTCTTCATTACGCAAATGCTCCTGTTACCTCTGTATTTATGGCTGTTTATGGGAGAGGAAGCAGCAGGAATAGTGGAACCAGGTCCATTCCTTGAAGCCTTTTTCGGTCTCATCGTTATTCCACTTGGAATCGCTATTGCCATTCAGCTATTCGCAAAAAAGGCACCTGTCGGCAATCGAATATTAGATCTATCAGCATGGCTCCCTGTTCCGTTCATGGCACTTACCCTTTTTGTTGTCGTAGCGTCTCAAATTGGCAAATTATCTACCTACATAGACCAAATCATCCAGGTCATTCCGATATATATTGCTTTTATGATCATCATGCCGATCATTTCTCGATTCATTGCTAAGTGGTTCAAGCTCGATACAGGATCAGGTCGTGCCCTTATTTTCAGTGGATCAACTCGCAATTCGCTTGTGGTTCTTCCTCTTGCCTTAGCTTTGCCCGATGAATTAAGTACGCTGGTAGCAGCCGTCATCGTCACCCAGACAATCGTCGAGCTTGCAGGTGAACTGGTTTACATTCGGATCGTACCTAATCTACTCTTGCGTGAAAAATAAGCCTAGATCCTTTTGATTTGTAACAAAAAAGCCGATTCCTTCATATAAGGAATTCGGCTTTAACATTAAATAAACCTAACCATCAACTACAAGTACCATCCGATTTGACCTTTGCAAGACACTCTGACCATGTAAGACATGTACACTTTAATCCATTTTCTAAAATACCCAACATGGTGTTAATTTGTTTCTTCTTTTCCTCTAACTCCGAACGCTTTTTGTTTGCCATCTGTTTCCATCTCTCTGATGGGGAAACGGTAATATCGAACCCCTCCAAGAGGACCGTAATTTCTTGGTTACTGAATCCAGAAAGCTGGGCCGCTTTAATAAACCTTAATCGGTCTAAAATCTCTATTGTATAACGTCTTTGTCCATTCACTCTTTCAGTAAATGGTATCAATCCAATCGATTCATAATAACGAATGGCTGAAGGATTTACTTCAGCCTTTTTGGCTAACTCCCCAATCGAAAGAGTAGCATCCATAATAAGCACCTCTTCTACTCTTGACTTAAAGCTTACTTTAACTATTATACTTAAAAATGAATTAAGAATGGAGGATTTTAAATGAGAACTTTTTTTGCTGGAATTGGAGTAGTGGGCCTATGTGCACTCTGTTGTTTATTTCCTTCCCTTTTCGTTGCCGCAACAGCTGGAATAGTAGGAATTGGTCTTGGTTTTTGGAAATGGGGAGTAGTACTGATTTCTTTATCAGTAGTTGTTTTTCTATTTATGAAAAAAAAACGTACCTGTAATACAGATACTGGGTGTAATTGTTCTTCGGGGTCTTGCTCCCACAAAAAATAATTTAAAGGAGTCTATATTATGACAGATTGCAATTGTAAAAGTTCATCGGAGATCGCATGTAAAATTTCAGTTTTCAATCCAGAGGAGAGATCTCGTTATGATACAATTCGAAAGGATTTGACTAAAAACCTATCCTTCGTAAAAACCACTTCTGGCTATACATTTAATTTCCCCAATCAGCCTTCCCTATTAATAAAAATTGTTGAATGGATTTCTTTTGAAAATCGTTGTTGTCCATTTATTAGTTTTTCATTACACGTTAGTGGTGAATCAGAGAAGATAAAGGTAGAACTAAAAGGGAATGATGCAGTCCAGCATCTCTTAAAAGAAGAATTTCACTTAGACTAATAACTCCCCTAGACCATTAAGGTTTAGGCGAGTTTGCTATTTTTATTCTTAAACTGAAACTAGAGGAAAGAACAAGCGTTGCTTGTTCTAATGAAGGTAGAGACAGGTCAACGATCATTATTTGATATTAGAGATTCATTCTATTTCACTATAAGAACAGGACACTTAACTCTTTTCACCACTTTATGACTTACACTTCCCAATACCATCTCTTGTAATGAATTTAGTCCTCGGCTACCTATAATCACCAAATCAAACTTCCCTTTATTGGCATATTCGACGATGGTTGGACCAGGTTCTCCTCGTAAAACCTTAAAAGTGTAAGACACATTATTGGTTTCCAACCGTTCTTCAATAGGCAAAAGTTTCTTTCGTCGGGAAAGTTCTAATTCTTCTTTTCCATAGGAATGAAGAACTTCGTCCTTTGCCTTAGAAAAGTCAACTACATAAACCAATTCAATGGTACAATTTTCAATCAAAGAAGCAATCTTAACTGCTTCTTCCGTTGCCCGCAATGAATGTTCCGACCCATCTACCGCTAATAAGATGTTTCTATACATATTTTTGCTCCTTTTCATAAATTAATGTGATGATAATTTAGGATTGGTTTGATTATATATAGCTAACTTTTCCACTAACCTTTTACTAGCCGAATCTAACCCTTTAATGGTTACATTATTATTATTCTCACGATATTTTAAGACCACTTTGTCGATGGCTCCTACGGCTGAATCATCCCAAATATGTGCCTTAGAAAAATCAATTATGATCTTTGTATTTTGGACGCTAAAATTAAAGGACTCTACAAATCCTTCAACAGATGCAAAAAACAATTGACCCTCTACCTCAAAAATTTTATTTGAATCATTAAGTCGTTCTTTTACTTTTATGGTTGAAATCTTTGCAACAAAGAATATGGCGCTTAAAATAACCCCTGCAATAACGCCTTTTGACAAGTCATGCGTTGCCACTACGATTATGACGGTTACCAACATGACTACTGCATCACTCTTTGGTGCTTTTACTAAATAGGTAAACGAAGACCAGTCGAATGTTCCAATAGACACCATAATCATGATACCAACGAGAACGGGCATTGGAATTTGTACAACTAGATCTCCCAAAACAATAATTAAAAAGATTAAAAACAAGCCAGCAGTAAGGGTAGAAAGTCTTCCACGCCCGCCTGATTTCACGTTTATTACAGATTGTCCAATCATGGCACAACCCGCCATGCCTCCAAAAAATCCAGTAATGATATTGGCAATCCCTTGTCCTCTGGATTCTTTGTTCTTTTTACTTTCCGTTCCTGTCATATCATCAACGATGGATGCTGTTAATAAGGACTCTAATAAGCCCACAATAGCTAACGCGATTGAGTAAGGAAAGATAATTTTTAGGGTTTCAAAAGAAAATGGTACGTCAGGAATGAAAAAAGAGGGCAATGATTGTGTGATCGCACCTAAGTCTCCAACGGTTCGTAATTCCGCACCTGAAAAGATTGAAATAGTTGTTAAAACAATAATGGCTATCAATGGTGCAGGAATCGATTTAATAAACCTCGGAAATACATAGACAATTACCAAGGTAATGGCTACGAAAATGTATGTTAGCGAGGATATGCCAAGAAAATGTGGGACTTGAGCCATAAAGATGAGAATGGCTAATGAATTGACAAAGCCAATCATAACAGCCCTTGGAATAAATTTCATGAACCTTGCGATTTTAAATACTCCGAAAATCACCTGGATTACACCTGTTAATATCGTTGCTGCCAATAAGTAATTCAATCCGTGTTCCTTTACCAATGGAACCATTAGTAATGCCATGGCACCTGTTGCAGCAGAAATCATTCCTGGGCGCCCACCTACAAAGGCAATAATCACTGCAATACAGAATGATGCATATAATCCGACCATTGGATCTACTCCAGCAATGATGGAAAAGGCGATTGCCTCTGGAATTAAGGCTAAAGCAACAACAATCCCCGCAAGGATATCCGCTCTAACATTAGAAAACCATTCTTGTTTTATTTTTTCTACCACTTCTTTACACCTCATGTCTTTTTATTTTCTCACTCATACTGTATACAAGTTGAATTCGAATTTAATAAACCTAGTCTAACATCAACTTTCCCAAAATGGAACCTTTTTAGAACTTTTTTTAAAACGGATAAATATTATGGTATGATGAAAGAAACGTAGAAAAGTAAGGGAGAGTCTTAATGTTAATTGGATATATAAGACCAAATGAAGATGACCTTGATTGTAATATTCAACGAAATATTTTAATGAAATTACATTGTGAAACAATCGTATCTGAGGAACATTCATCCGCTAAAAGAAGAACACAACTTGATAACATGATGAACACCCTCGATCGAGGAGATAAAATAGTCGTGACAAATCTATTTGCTTTAGCAGACTCTACACGGCATTTAGTTGAATTATTAGAAATAATTAATGGTAAAGGAGCTTTTCTCCACTCACTTAAAGAGGACATTGACACACATCATCATTCTGGATATCCATTTTATGATATCGTCAAACACCTTTTAGAATTTCAAAGTGATGTGATCAGCGAAAAAACAAAAAAAGGATTATCCGAGGCAAAACAAAAAGGAATTACAACAGGTCGACCTAGAAAACCCGATGAAAATGTAAAGCGTGCCATTATTATGTACCAAAGTAAAAAGTATAGTCTAGCTGAAATTAAAAACGAAACAGGGATTAGTAAATCCACCTTATATAGATACTTAGAAAATTAACTTTACTTATTCGCATATTCCTTTAAAGGGCTTTATTTTTGAAAACCCCTTCTAACCAACGCGAAAAACAGGGGAATTCACTTGAATTCCCCTGTTGGTGCTTTATATGTTTTACGTTCAGTAACCGCAAATCAAAAATCTATAAAAAACTATAATGACACAGAAAAAAGCGGTGGAATTCCCATAAAAATTCGCACCGCTTTTATGATCAATTTTTTATTACTTACGCAGCCTAAGCCTGTTTATCTTTTACAAGCAAATATTTTAACATTGGCGGTGTTACGATAGTGGAAACAATCACTACAATAATAATTGATGTATAATATTGCTCTGCTAATAAACCTGAACTTAATCCAATGGTCGCAATAATCAAAGCTACCTCTCCTCTAGATACCATTCCAGCCCCAATTACAAGGGAAGAACGAGTGTTAAAACCAGTTAATCTAGCACCCAATCCAGCTCCAATTAATTTTGTCAAAATAGCCAAGATTGATAAAGCAACGATAAAGAAAACATACTCCGATAATCCTTTAAAGGAAACTGAAAGTCCTATACTTACAAAAAAGACAGGAACGAATATGGTATAAGCGATAGGCTCAAGCTTTTTCTCGACCTGCTTTTTATATTCAGTTTGTGAAATGGCTATACCTGCTGCAAATGCCCCAATGATCCCTGCAACACCAAGATATTCTGCAATATAAGCAAAGAGAAGACACAATACAAGAGCGATACTCATTACAGGCTCGGTAATTCTTAGTGAGGAGAGTTTTCTCATAATGAAAGGCACGAACTTCCACCCCAACAGTCCTATAATTAAGAAAAACACTATTTTTTTCCCTATTACTAATCCTAAACTGACATCACTTGCTGTTAAAAAGCTCATCATGACAGCTAAAGAAACAACAACAAGGATATCATCCACCAAAGCTGCCCCTAAAACGGTTGTGCTTTCTCTGCTTTTTAAATAGCCAAGTTCCTTAAATGTTTGAACAGAGATACTTACAGAGGTTGCTGAAAGTAGCAGTCCGAGGAAAAGAGCATGGCTTGGTTCCATGCCTATAACAATTCCTGAAACATATCCACCTACCAAAGGCAGTACAATACCAAATACCCCAACAGCGACAGAGGAATTCCGATTTTTGTTTAAATCACCAATATCCGTTTCTAATCCCGCAAGGAACATTAATAATAGAACTCCAATATGGCTAAATGAATCAATCACCTCTGAACTTTGTACCCAATCTAGCATGGCTGGTCCAATAATCACACCAATTATTAATTTACCTAATACGGATGGCTGCCCTAAACGAACAGCTACATCTCCTGCTAATTTTGTGCTAATAATAATGATCGCCAATTGAAGAAATAACTCCATATTTGCCCCCTCCTATACACATTAAAAAGACAAAAAGAGCCTGTCAGTGACAGGCTCCTCCAAGTGTTCTCGATATTTTTTTATACAAGTATTATAACATAATTACTTTAACTAAGTAAAACAATAAAGTGCTATTTATATACATAAGAGATTCAAATAATATCAGTAATCCTTGTTCATAACGTATAAATCACGTCTCTAAAGTGAATGACCATATTAGAAAGACCAGTCTGGTTCATCAGACTGGACTTTTGGTTTATTCGCAACAAGAGTTATTTTTAATTTCGAATCTCGCTAGAACGGGGCTGCCACAGCAAGAACCATCCTTCGTTTCAGTTGCTGGAGTATCAGAGTCGCATGAGCTAGATGTCAGATTCACACTGCAAACTCCTGTTTCAGGCAGTTCCAAGTGTACTTCTTTTGCCCCCTCTACATCCCCTGTGAGATAAGCCACCACGGAACGGACTTGTTCGTAGCCAGTAGCCAGTAAGAATGTAGGTGCTCTTCCATAACTCTTCATGCCAACAATGTAGAAGTTCTTTTCAGGGTGTCGTAATTCTTGTTCACCATGCGGCCGCACGGTTCCACAACTATGAATATTGGGATCAATTAGCGGAGCAAGCGCTTCTATGCTTTCCACAGCTGAATCAAGGTTTATCCTTACTTCATTTAAAAAGGATGTATCGGGTCTAAAACCTGTACTCACAACGATTTCATCGATATCACCGAGTGTGAATTCTTCCCCGTCTAATTCTCCCACCACAGTGATTTGACCGTTAGTTGGATACACTCCGTTAATATGAAAGGGAGTAAGAATATTGATTCGCCCAGACTCCACTAATTGCTGAATTCTAATACCCAATTCTCCACGAGCGGCCAAGCCGTCGTTTTCTTGCCCACCGTAAACTTCATGGATCTGTTTTTTACGGAGAACCCAGTAAATCTTGGTATCAGTAAATTTCTGCTGTAAGGTGGCCAGATCCAATAGAGCATTTATGGCAGAATGGCCGCTCCCGATCACCACGGTGGTTTTATTTTGATATCTGTTTTCTAATTGTTCGATGTTAGGGATGCCATAGTGGATTTGATTGTGTAATTGTCTCTCCGCATTCGTCCAGATACCATTGGAAAGGATCGGGTTTGGATTGGTCCAAGTACCTGATGAATCAATCACTGCTTTCGCTTCAATGACTTGTGTGTCACCATTCACTTCTACATACAGTTGAAAGGGAACCGTGTCTCGTTTTCCTGTTTTTAATTTATCGTGAGCCTTTTTGGCAACGCCGACTACTTTTGCCTGTAAGATGATCTGTTCTTTTATTTCTGGAAGGTTACTCAGTGGAAGAAGGTACTCTTCTACCAGTTCGCGACCTGTTGGCAAAGCATTTTCGTTCGGTGACATCCAACCAGCGTTCTCCAGTAATTCCTTTGCTTCTTTATCCATATTATACTGCCATGGGGAAAACATTCGGACGTGTCCCCACTCCAGCATGCTGGAACCAACCGAGTCGCCTGCTTCTAATACGATAAACTTCTCGCCTTTTTTTAGTAAGTGGGCGGCAGCGGCCAGCCCCACAGGACCTCCACCTATAATTGCTACGGGTAATGCACTTTTATCAAATTGAACCATCATTATTCCCTCCTATAATTTTTACAGTTTTATCTTCAAGAATCTTTCCTCATAAATAAGTTGTAATTTGCAAGTATTGTCGAAAAATTATACTACCCCCAAGGAGTAGTACAACATACCGAAGACTTCAACATTCGATCATTAAGCAATGTCAGAGAACGCACGACGGATTCCTTTTCAAACTCATTCATCGTCTTGAAAATCTCATTCAAGTAATCATTCATTTGTTGATCGATGGTTTGATTAATTTTCACGCCTTCATCGGTCAGAGAAAGGATAGAAATTCTCCGATCTTCCGCATCAGGGGTTTTTGTGACTAAATTCAATTTTATTAGGGATTGGATTTGTCGACTGAACGTCGTAATATCCGTTCCCAATGTTTCTGCAATTTGCTGGATGGAAGCCTTATTTTGTCGGTTTATTTCATACAGGATATGGCTTTGAACGAGGGATATCTCAATTCCATCAGCGCTGCAACAATTTTTATTCAATAATCCAAAACGTCTTGTTAAGAGTTGGAAGAGACCTCTAAGGTTTTCATTTTCCATTACTTTCACCTCACTTTATTTATACGCTAATTATTTGCATTTTGCAACTATTTAATTCAACTATTTTTTGTAGATCCTTTTAGCTTGTTAAAAGCCGTCATGAAATTTCGGTGAGTTTGCTCGCCGTAATAGCACGCTTCTCCTTTAAAAAAGTTGGTTTCGATGAATTCTTTTGCCTTTTCCACCACAGGTTCGCGAGAAGTTAAAACCAGTTTGAAATAGGCATCAAAATAACCAACAGACAATACGCTTGAATGGTTCACTGTCAAAATCCCTACCCCCTTTTTATTTACAGTAATTTCTCCATAGCCATCACATCGACAAATTCCCCGTCTAAAATTCCCTGGTTCTTAAACACTCCCACTTCGCGATACCCCCGTTTTTTGTACAATCCTTGACCCATCTGGTTAAAGGGAAATGTGAATAACACAATTTTATTGAAGTCATTTTCTGTTGCGAGCTTTTCGATGGATTGCAGCAATAAACCGCCAATCCCTTTTCCTCGATGATCTCTTGAGATATAAACGGATAAATCAGCAACCCCTTTATAAGCATTGCGGCTGTTATATGGATTCAAGGAAGCCCATCCAACGATTTCCCCTTCTTGCTCAGCGACCATTACCTTAAAGCGTCCGATGTGTTTGGTGAACCACTCCTCCATGTAGGTTTGATCCTTCAGTTCCGTTTCTAACGTGGCAATTCTATCCACAATCCCTTGATTGTAAATTTCTTTAATGGAATCTATGTCCGTTTCCATCGCATCACGAATGATCATACCTTTCCCCTTCTCCTTTCCCTTGAAAACGCAAATTAGTCATTTCAAATATTCTATATCCAATTTATAACACAAAAACTTGCAATTTGCAATTATAATTTATAAAATTCACATTTTAAGTGATACAAACATTACGTTTTCGCAAAATCATTAGTGGGGTTCCTCGTATTTAGAGTTAATACGAGGAAAAATTGTAATGCAATTTACTATTCAAACCACATTGCTATTAAGCTTTATGGTTCTTATTTGTTTATATGCAAAAAACTTCAGCAATTGCCCGAGGTTTTCTAACGGGAGGGAGTTTAGTTGAATAAGGATAAAATTTTAAATATTTCCACATGCTAAAGTGAATACACTTTAAGGGTGAAATAGAATGATTAAAAATGAATTGCAAGAATGCTTTCAAGAAAATATTAGCAATATAAAGAATACATTTCACCATACATCAGACCTTATCGTTAGAAAAATAAAAACGGGCTTCAAAAGTTCTTTCGAAATCAACATTGTCTATTTGGATGGAATTATTGATACAGACCGCATACAGGAATATGTTGTCAAACCATTATTAGAGCCGTTTAAGACTGTAAAGTTTAATGAATCACTTATTGATCAAGTTATCGAAAGAATGATTGAAGCAACTGATGTGAAAACCACGAATCAGTACAAAGACTTAATAGAAGCTATCGTACAAGGAAATACCATTATATTGATTAATGGGTATAGAAAAGGAATTATCATACCATCAGCCAATTGGAAGGAAAGAAGCCTTGAAGAATCACTAGGAGAACGGTCACCAAAGGGACCAGTTATTGGGCTAACAGAACAAATGAAAACAAATATTAATTTGTTAAGAAGTACAATAAAAACTCCCGATTTCTGTGTAGAAGCAATGGAATTTGGGACAATCTCCAAAACAGCAGTTTCAATATTATTTATAGAAGGTATTGTTGATAAAGGAATTTTAATAGAAGTACGAAAGAGGCTAAAAAGTCTAAAAATAAAGTATTTATTAAATTCAAAAGTTGTGGAAGATGTATTGGAAGGAAAACCAAGAACAATTTTCAATTTAGCAAGAACTTCAGGACGAATTGATGGAGTTGTATCCTCATTATATGAAGGAAAAGTAGCAATAATTGTAGATGGTTTCCCTAATGCTATCATTGCACCCACACTTTTTATGGATTTATTACAGGCACCAGATGAATATCACATAAAAATGGGTCGGTTTTCAAATCGAATAATAAGAATGATTTGCTTTTTCTTAGCTGTATACTTACCTGGTGTTTATATTGCGATAGCAAATTTTCATAAAGAAGATTTAACTAACAAAATTTCAAAGGCACTTATATCTAAAAGTGAGTTATTACCAACCTTTTGGGAAATTGCTCTTCTTTTATTTATCATAAGAATATTATTAGATGCTTCATATCGTATTCCGAAAAGTTCGGTGATTTTGCTTTCCTTAATCGGAACAATCGTAATAGGCGAAACAGCTGTTACGGCAAAACTAATTCATCCACTTAGTCTCATAATAGTAGGTATAACAACTATTTCTAGTTTTCTACTCGCTAACAGAGGAATGCTTGCTGCTGAAAATACTTTAAGACCTCTTTTTTTGATTATTGCTAATTTTTTTGGATTTAACGGATTAATCATCGCTGCAACAATTCAAATAATTTATATGGTAAGCCTTAAATCTTTGGGTGTTCCCTATCTTTCCCCTTTGATTCCGTTTAGGATACAGGAATTGAAAGATACAATTTATAGGGGAGATTTACAGACACTAATTAATAGCAAACATACTTATACTGAGGATGATGATTAATTTTTTTGTTATTATAGTCACAATTTGCAAAGAACACTAAAACATTAACTGTACAAGTCAACATATCTTGATCTTGGCTTTTTTGTCCCAATTTCGAACATAAATGCAGGTGCGAAAACATAAGTTGGTTGGTCCCTTGTTTAACTAACACTAAAGAAGACCACTAATAGGTGGTCTCTTTTATTAGTTCAAAAATCAAAATTAGTCTTTAACTAAGCCTTCAAAAGCAAAGCAATCATAAAAAACTGAAACATGTCTTCTCTTAATTCGTCCTATAAAAAAAGTTACAAGCAATGTAATTCCATTCGGAACACATTGCTCTTTATTCTCTTTTAAAAAGGTTTTATTGTAGTTTCTAAAGTTTCGTTATAGATTTTTACGGTGCATACTAGTTCCGTCATACGAGAATCGAACGGCTTTCTCCTCAACCCTCGTCTCCAAATTAACCCCTCTACCCCAAAGCTGATAAATATATGGAAGGACCTTCTCCAAATATTTCATATCCAACTCAATACCTTCATATTCATGCTTCAAATACAACTCACCGTTTCGCATGTAATCGCCATCTTGGACTGTGAGGTATGGAAACCCACCATTGACCCGCATATTCACGAGTTGATCGCGTACTTGGGTCCAATCTTTATCAACGACTTTATAGTCTTTTCCTTGTTTTTGAAATAAGTACATATCTTCCCTTGTGACCAGATCTTTTGTTAGGTAGTTTCGTAGAAAGGAAATATCTGATTCCACTTCCCTCACTTCGAATATCTGCTGACGACCTGATCCTGGCTCCACACCTTGTCTTATCATTTCTTCTGTTGGGTTGTTATATCGTTCTTCGATGTCTTCGAACATTTTCAAGCCTAAATAATAGGGATTGATACTTGTGGGTGAAGGTTGTACAACTCCAGCGTTTAGCTTCGCAAACTCAATTGATTCACCTGATGTTAAGTCCATTTCCCGAAGAATCCGTTGGTGCCAATAGCTGGCCCAGCCCTCATTTAAAATTTTCGTTTCAAGTTGCGGCCAGAAATAAAGCATCTCCTCACGCATCATGGTCAAGATATCACGCTGCCAGTCTTCTAGTTCATGACTGTATTGCTGAATAAATAACAATAGGTCCTTTTGTGGCTGTGGAGGAAATTTCCCGTCCTTCCTTACTGATGAGTTTTGTTTTGGTCCTGCTGTTTTCTCTAATCCCCATAAATCATCGTAAGGGGTAACCACATGTTTTACTTCTTCCTCTTCATCCTCAAATGTGATGGTGGAAGCAGGACGGAGAAGAGCAGGATCAATATGCTCCTCGATTGCTAATACCGCATCTAAAAACGTTTCAACCTCTTTCTTTCCATATTGGATTTCATATTGGTGAATGCGATTTGCTGTCGCAGCCATACTTTCCACCATATCTCGATTCGTATTTTGAAAACGTATATTATTTTTGAAGAAATCACAATGTGCCAAGACATGAGCCACAATTAACTTATTTTGAATTAACGAATTTGAATCTAATAAAAAGGCGTAACAAGGATTAGAGTTAATAACTAATTCATAAATTTTACTCAAACCAAAATCATATTGTAACTTCATCTTATGAAATTGTTTTCCAAAGCTCCAATGGGAATAACGTGTTGGCATTCCATAAGCACCGAACGTATAAATAATTTCACTTGGACAAATTTCGTATCTCATCGGATAAAAATCCAATCCAACACCCTTGGCAATCTCCGTTATTTCATCAATCGCCCGACTCAAAGCCTCTTGTTCATCTACTTTCACATAGTTCCCCCCTTAATCCTCTTCTCACATAATATGAGAAAGAGAGAAGAAAATGACGGAACAATTATAGTTGATAATAATTCAAGCGTTATTTTTAAGGAAAAATTGATCTTAATGACACCCAACTAAAATACTTATTGTAAATGAATAAGATACGATCGAACAATATGATTCATTCCATCTTGGATCACCAACTCTATAATAAAAAGTCATTCATAAAGAACATACGTTCGTTTATAATCTAAATAAGGAGTGATTTATGATGACCATTCGAGACAGAGGAAATATTAAATGGACCAGTCTGATGCTACCTGAGCATATAAAAATGCTACGGCAATATTTTGGTGAGGAATACTACGATGAACCCGAACCCGTGTTGGATGAACAACACCTGGAGGAAATGAATGATTTAATTGCTGCTTCGATGGAGTTTACTTTTCCGATTTCTTTTACGCTATACCAGAATAATCGGCTGAGTAGCGTAGAAGGATTGGTGCATTATGTGGATCAAATGAATGGACATTTACGAGTGATTGATGTGGACGAACGAATACATAAAATACCCTTTTCAACTATTAAAGGTGTGAAAAAGATCTAAATTTAAGTTTGTAAAATCATTCATTTTAGTACAGTAAAATTGCTTGTAAAAATGAAAAGATAAAGAGGATAAAATAAACATAATCAAGAAATTTCAATATATAATACTTCTAATCAATGCATCTCATCTCATCAAAAAGGAGATAAAACCAACTATGAAAAAGGTGCATACTTTTAGCTTGTATATCTTTGGTATTCTGTTGCTTTTGTTGCTTTTGTTAAATCTTTTGGAAATTTAAAAATTAGATGAGGGAATTTTCCTTCAAGGCATAGAAGAAAAACTCTTTTACATCAATGAAGGAATACAAGAGATAACAACTGATTAAAAGGCATAAACCACAAACTCTTCGGAGTCTGTGGTTTTTTTATTAACACGTTTAAATCACGAATAACCACTTGAGGTAAAAGAAATTTCAACATAATTGTTTAATAAATCAATTTAATAAAATCAGCATGTTTATGTTGATATCACTTAAATCTTTATGCGCTTCTTTCATATGCTATTTGCTTTATTACATTCCCTACTCTTTTCATTTGTTCTGTGTCAAAAATTTCATCGAACTCTAAACGCTTAACTCCGTATTGAATATACAGCCCTTTTTCAAAAGTGCCATCTTTAAACCAATTAATGTCCCGTATTGTCTGGTATCTGAATTTTTGAAGATTTCTTAATCCCAAGTCCAAGAAAAGCACTTTTTTGGAGGTTGCAATCAAATAACCCTTTATTTCTTGCTTCTTAGTTTTATCGAACTCACATTGTATAAACGTTAACCCTTTTTCACCAGGTTCAAAAACAGTTTCAATCAGTGATTTAAAATATTGTTTATTTCGTTTTACTTCCTGGAACTCGTATTTCGTATAATTAAGTTTATCAACATCAACCACATCAGAAAGAATAGCCAACACTTCTTGCTTTTCTTTTTCCAGTTTTTCTGCTGCAATTCGTTGATTTTCCTTATTCCTTTCTTGTTGTTCGTGCTTTTTCTGTAACTTCGATTCTTCTTTAGAACTCCGATACGTTACGACTTTTTGCTTAACTTCAACTGAGTTTTGTTTTCTTGAAAGAATTTTCACGAATATATCCTCAACCGTATAGCAGATCTTTTGATAAATCCCCATCGCTACCTCCCCTTACTTCAGCATTTTCTTTGCTACATAAAATCTTCTGCCTACCCAACCCAGTACCCCAGCGGCAACGACACCTGAACTAGCTGCATTTTTTTCTTTTCGTTCCTGATCTCCTTGTTCAAAGTAATATTTATAAATAGGCTCGGCGTGCTTGTATTTAGCTTTTACTATATAGTCATCTCCGTTTAATCCAGCGTTGTAAGCAGCATCTTGAATGGCTTTGACTTTGTTATTAGATTTGAATCCTTCCTTGTACCAATTAATGTATTTTTGTGATTTCAATTTTGGCGTTTTGTATTTCACGTTCTTAAATACTGCATCATATCCTTGTTTAACGTATGTCTTTTTAAGTTCACTTTGACCTTGGTCATATCCTTGTTTATATGCATCTATAAATATAGGTTTTACACTCTTTGGTTCGTTCATAATATCTGCTTTACCATCTTTGAATCCTAAAGCTATATAGTCTTTCTTTTTCTCTTCATCCTTTTCTTCAATTGCCTTATTGAAACCCTCATTGAATGAAGACTTTAAGGAGTTAATAGATGCGTATTGCTGAGGCACAACTAACTTATCTTGTTTTTTTCCCAGTGCGTACCCCTCTTTATTTGCAGTTATTTTTTGTTTTTCCAGCACTTCGCTTCCATTTTGATATCCCTCATCATATCCAATTGTGTATCCTTCCTGGTAAGCAGCAGAGCCTTTTGAAGTTGAATCACTAGTTACTCCCTTTTTACCTGCACCCAATCCAGCTGTATATCCAGCCTTTTCACCATTTGTTTTGTCCTGCACTGCTGCCTTTTCTGCGATTTGAGCAGGACTTCCGTTAATCTTGGCGGTATCGTATCCACTAGGTTCCTCACAGGGAATCCCGTCGTCCACTGCATTTCCCCAGCCATCCAATTTCTCTGGGTCATTCGTCTTGCTGTACCCCTTGCTGTTCCAATAGTCAACTATCTCATCATAACTGGAGAAATCCGTGCAATCCTTATCCCAAGAATCATCGGAACTTGCTGATGAATTCGAACTAGTAGAACTTTCGGAAGAACTATCATTACTAGAATTCGATTCACTTGATCCGCCATGGGTATGGTATTCTCCTGTTTCAAGACCCCAACTGGCACAATTTGTTCTACATGTGTGCCCACCACTAGAATCAGTTCGCCCTGGATGAGCATAAGTATCTGTCTCAAAAATAAAAACAAGGATAAAAGTTATTAAAAATAAAGGAACACAAAATATCCATTTTTTCATTGCAATACCCCTTTTGAACTAGAATGTCATTAACTGATTTTACCAATAGGATATTAGTAATGTAAATAAATATTTTCCAATTCTGCACTGTTAGATAAAGAAGGGTATTTTTTCAATTGTTTTTGAATTTATGATTAAAGGAATGATTTTTTTAAAAAAAGGCTTTGTTTAAGATTATTGTTGATTTTTGAACAAATAAAAGAGACCACCTATAAGTGGTCTTCTTTAGTGCACCCTATGGAACTAACGCACCGTTAGTTTAAAAACATTTCACAAACTCACTTGAAATATGAGTTGTACTTATCATTTAGGCATTCTATTAAGCCATGTTCCAATAAGCTTTTGCTTCTTCCTCAAGCACCTTTAGTCTTTTGTAGTAATCAGGAAACTCGTGAAGATGAGCTAGGGCAATTTTCCCCGTTATAATAGGATCATCACCAGTTACATTTGTTTGGCTGGATACTTTTCCATGTTCAAGCTCGGTATTTACTCCCACCCAAAACTCATCTAAATTAAACTTGCTTTTATTAAAATCAATGCCTAAAAGTAAGGCGATCGCTGCTGCTTCCTCTTTAGAAAAGCTAGTTTTTACAATGTTATTAGTTTGAATCCTATTTGGATACTTTGTTGGAGAATAGTGCATATCGCGGTCAGAACGGTGTTCTGCAACCAAAGCATCTGCTTTAGTTACATGAACCGTTCCAAATGGATGTTGTGGAGGTGCGTATATAGAATATATTTTCAACGGGATATTACCTGTATTGGTTACATTATGCCATGTTCCAGCAGGTATCATAATGGCAGAATCATCATAAACATTTCGTACAAAGTTTAAATTATCTTTTCTCTTGCCCATTTGAACAATCCCTTGACCTTGTTCAATGCGTAAAAATTGGTCAACGTTAGGGTGAATTTCTAAACCGATATCTTCCCCAGCTTTAAGACTCATCAATGTAACTTGAAAATGATTTCCTGTCCATAATGCGGTACGGTAGTTATTGTTTTGTTTTGTAGCTTCATTAATATTGATTACAAATGGTTTCTGTCCATAATCTTTTAGTCGGATTTCATTCCTTCCAATTAATGATTGAAAAAAATCAAATCGGTTAGCAACATCATGTGTAGTCCAGTATTGGGGCTGTATTACATTGTTATTTATTGGAGCATTAAAATAATAAGGATTTGGATATTGATATTGGTGAGGATACGAAAAAGGAGCATCATACATTTTTATCAACGCCTTCAAAGATTTTTTAAATTATCCTATTCACTATGTTAAGGAAATGTACTAATACTCAGGGTTACCCAATTAAAGAAATTGATTAGCCGTTAACATTTGCTCAATTTAATGGAACAATTCGAATAAGGAAATTCCCTTTTACAACTATCCTGCCCCGATAGTTCCATAAAGAAAAAGCTGCCTTAAAGACAGCTCATAATCTTCAGCTAACACACCTGTTAGTTCATTAAAATAATGTATTTAATTAGATTTTTATTATTTTATCTTCATCCCATATACGTTCCAAGATCACTTCATTATTAATACAGTTTATTTGAAAAACGTCAGGATTACTAAGACTTTTCCAACACTCGAAATCAAAGTCACTATTATAATTCTTTAAAAGTAAGGATATTATATTTCCGTGACTGACGATTACTGTGTTTTCACTCCTACTTTTAATGACTTCTTCTACAACATTTACGATTCGATTCATCGCTTCTTGACTCTCCTCCTTCAAATTTTAATTCCATATCATTAAATGTTGCTTTTAGTTTTTCATACCAATCAGGTAAGTCCGTTGTGCTTAGTGTGCGTTCTGAGAGCCGTTCATCTATCTCTACTTTAATATTTGTTTTATCACTTAATGGTTCTACTGATTGAATAGCACGCAAAAACGGACTTGATATTATTCGATCAATTTTTGCATTACTGAAAAAATCAACTAAATATTTCGCTTGTTTCGAACCTTTTTCTGTTAATTGAGATTCCGAAGGTTGCCCCTGTGCTTCACAATGTCTCACAACATAAATCTTTTTTATCATACGAATATCCCCCCATTAAGTAGTAAAAACTTTATTTCTACTATTCTCTTTAATTTTCCTTGTTTAACTAAACTGCTCCTTTAGTTCCGAAGAAAAAAGGTTGCCTCAGCAACCTCAATTATTGAAGTAAAGAACCTTATATTTCATTAAGAAAAGCCATTCTTGAATAAAAATTGCTAAGCTGAAAAATGATTATTTTGGTTATTGCTCTCATAAATTCTTGAACTACTTCCCCAAGGATGGTATCCATCACCTATATAATTGAATCCATATTTTTCATAGTATCCAATGTGGTCAGTACAAAGGAAAACTTTATTGAATCCTGCTTTTTCGGCATCAGCTTTAGCACGTAAAAGTAGCTCTTTACCTAAAGATTTACCACGATAGCTATTTTCAATATAAAGAGCACATATCCAAGGCCATAAATCCATACGACTAATAAAATCATTGCTAATAAGACCTGCACAGCCAATAACTTCACCTAAATCCTCCATTAAATACCAAATCGGAAACGGACTGTCCGTTGTTATGCTGTGTGTTATACAGTCCTCATATACCTTCATACTGTTATCGTTCGCCCATTTACTCTGAAAATATTTAATTGCTTTTTCTTTATACTCTGGATGTTCTCTAACGCTAATAATTTGCATATGACTTTCCCCCATTAGTGGAACAAAATAAAGCTGTCGCATTGAGTTCCAATCTTCTGCCTACACACCTTTTAGTTCAGATCTTTATTTGACTTGACTACCCATCAAAATATCCTTTAACTGGCTTATACTTTTGACAATATGAGTAGGGTTAGAATGAATTAGTTCTTCAAATGAACCATATCCATAAGTTACTCCAATAGAGTTAATTCCAGTGTTATTTGCACCAATAATATCGTGCTTCCTGTCGCCAATCATAATAAAGTCACTAAGCGTATGTTCCTTATACTTATCTAGTATGTATTGAATTATTTCAGTTTTTGACGCTCTAGTTCCATCAAGGTTACTTCCGACAATAAGTTCAAAATATTGGTCAATATTAAAGTACTTTATTATTTGTTCAGCAAATACAGTAGGCTTTGAAGTTGCTACAACTAAAGTAAATTGTTGTTCTTTTAACGATTTCAATAGTAATGCAATATTTGAATATAACTCATTCTCAAACATTCCCTTTTCTTTAAACCTCTCCCTATATAATTCAATTGCTTTTTGTGTGTTTTTCTCGTCAAAATCGTAATATTCAGCAAATGAAACTTGTAGTGGTGGACCAATAAAACATTCAAGTTTATCAATGTCAGGCTCAACAATGTTCATTTTTTGTAATGCATATTGAACCGATTTAGTTATTCCAACCTTAGGGTCTGAAAGTGTTCCGTCTAAATCAAATAAAATTACTTTGTATTTATCCATATTAAACTCCCTTATTGTATTTAATAATCACCCTAATTTTACCACAGTAATTACAAATAAGTTCCAACTCTTATAGAACTAACCTGCTCCGTTAGTTCATCAAAAAAATCAACAACATCCTTTAACTGAGCCAAAAAAAAATGCCCAGCAGGGCATTCCTATCTCTTTTAATTAATTTATCACCGTTAGAAAAAACTGTCTTAACAGATGCAGCCGTTATATTGTAATTTCTAATTAAGATCGAGACTTCTTCTTTAATAAGTTATTTCTCAAAAGGAAGATTATTTTGTTTAAAGAAAAGCTTTTTTTAATACATAAAGGTATTTTGTCCCACCATTCCGAATAAGTAATTAGGTTATAGGACTTCCCTTGATGAACATAGAATCTTAGAATAAGTGCTTTTTTTGTGATGGAGGTAGAAAATGATGCTGGAACATTTAGGTCAACAAATTCGGCAGTTAAGGGTACGAAAAGGAAAAGGATTAAATGAATTTGCAAAAGAACTTCATGTGTCAGCAGGGTATTTGAGCAATTTAGAAACAGGAAAATCCGAAACCATTAAATTAGATATTCTAGAGAAAATTCAAGAAGAGCTAAAAGTATTGCCAATCGACTCAACGTCTTCCTTTTCACAACGTATGAAGCGTATTGAACAGCATATTACAGAACTTGAAAAAAAAGATCCACTATATGCTGAGTTCCTAATCCAAAATATTGAGAATAGCATAGAGTGGTTTAAAGAGCGGACTAAATAACTTACTAAACAGTATATGTAAAGTTGTACCATTTATTCATATTCGTAAACAATCGTTTATTAATATGAATAAATGGTTATTTTTTTGGTTAAACTTATTTTAACAACACTTAAGGAGGTTTGACCCATGAAAAGGATGTCATTAAAAGAAATGTTGGGAAATCTTCAAGATGAGCAAATTTTATCACTGAAAGGAAAGCTTCAACGGTATAAAAAAGAAGGTACCTTATTTTTCAAGGGGACTATTCATGATATGGATTGGAATAAGCCAATGGAGCTTTATTATGCAATGTCTCCAGGTACTATCAAATACCGTAATGCCTTTCCAGTTCCATCATCACACTATTGGAGATTGGTAAATCATCAAAATCCATGGCAACTATTGAGTTCTTATTATCATGATTATTATAAAACTAAAAAAATCCCTAAGAAATGGGCTAGCAATCTTTATATCTATAAAGGAGAGAAATATATGTGGTTTTTTATAAGATAAAGGGATTTGCTTCGGTGATTATCATCTGAGCTTTTGGTAAGGTGCCGTTGTTTTCTTCACCTGGTGGATTATTCTTTTCTTCGGGACCTTCTTCATTAACAGATGGATTATTCTTTTCTTCGGGACCTTCTTCATTAACAGATGGATTATCCTTTCCTTCGGAACTTTCTCCATCAACAGGTAGATTACCCTTTCCCTCCTCAACCTTAATCTTCCCCTTCTTTTCTAGGTACATTGGGATTGTCTTTTTAAATAAACCTTTCGGAAAACGTGCTGCAATTTTAAAAACTGGACATCTTAATTTTTTTCCTTCTTCAGCCCAACATTCCTCTCTAATCTTATTATTCATATATATGAGATGATAATATTCTTCTATTTCATTTTCAAAATCCATGTATATTTTAAAACCTTCGTAACCAAGAACCTCTTGTTTAAACTCCCCCCATGTTTTTTGGTATTTTTCCCCATTATCAACAGATTCAGGATTTGGTTGATCCGCTCCCACATTTTCTGATTTGGTTTTAAATTCGTTTGTAAGATTCTGAATCATAAGCTTTATATCATCGATTTTTTCGTCGAACTTTTTATCTGTTTCTTGCCATCGCATATTTCCTTGTTGTAGATTTTCAACGACCCTTTCCAATTTGTTTTCTAATTGTTGAATTTTTTTTTCATTCTCCTCCATTTTCCCCTCAAGTAAGTAATGTTCGGGTTCAGACTTTAATTGTTTCTCAAGAAATACCTGGTGTATTATTTCACTGTTTTCCTTATTTATTATTTCCCTTTTCACTATCTTGTTCATGTCATTATAATACCCAAGGAGCTGCACAATTCCTGGGTTTACCTCGTTGGCAAATTCATAAACATCTTCCTCAAGAATTCTCCATCCCTCCTTTCTATTTTCTGAACGTTCTGCCAGGATTCTTCCCTCTCTTATCCAGCGAGTAACCATCTGAATAGAATCTGTCACGTAATGCACATTTAATATTTTCAATGCTTCATGTACATTGATATATCTTCCCATTATCCCATTCACCTCCAAATTACTATCGTTAATTTATATGAGACCCCCATAGGCTTATATTCAATTTCTGTTGAAGTTTATACCAATATTAAATGATTACAATTTATTAGTAACATGTCAGTTATAATATTATTTTAGTATGTTTACTGAAGTAAATTTATTATGTTAATTTTATTGAACTCATTTTAGTTAAGTAACTTTATTACAGTAAATTTATTATGTTAATTTTATTAAACTCATTTTAGTTAAGTAACTTTATTACAGTAAATTTATTATGTTAATTTTATTGAACTCATTTTAGTTAAGTAACTTTATTACAGTAAATTTATTATGTTAATTTTATTGAACTCATTTTAGTTAAGTAACTTTATTACAGTAAATTTATTATATTAAGGTCACTAAAACCGAGAAAAGAAAGACTTTTGTCTTATTCAGCCGAGAATAAAAATACATTTATTTATCAAAATATACAAAATAATACAACATATAACAAATACCTTAGAAACAGTAAGGACTTGTCCCCCCTTGTCATATATAGCTCGGCTGCACCATCCAAAAAGGATCCTTTTTGGATGGTGCAGCCGAGCTATAAAATGATTTTGGCCAAACAGCCGAGAAATAAGGAAAAATAAAATAAAGAAAAGAAAAAAAATGTAATATAAAATAACAAAAAAATACTGGGTAATATTTATGTTTAAATTAATTAGTCGAATGACGGATTTCAAATATAACTTGTCCAAATATAAGATCAGCATCATTAACTATTTTACTATTTATGTAAATTAAAATAATGCATAAAAAAAAGAGCCTCGATGGCTCTTTCTAGAGATTAATTCTTACTTAGGAGATAATGTAAAAACCTGATCAGGCATTGCATAAAACGTCAATGATATACGATCATCACTTACTAACCTACACTCTTTAACCATCAACAACACCAATGTTCTTAAAAAACGGGGATCATCTGTACTAACGTCCAGGGAACGATGGATTAGTTTTTCTAGGACACTTTTATCAAGTAAAATTCTTTCTAAATTATCAGCGTATTTCCTTTCTCTTTCAATATTCTCTTCTAAATCTTTAATTGTTTCATCACAATGCTTTTTGGCAATAAGCCATGCAACTTCTACTTCATCTTTTGCATCCTTCAGGTACACATTTTCTTTTTCAACTTTTCTTTTGTATGAGATTAATTGATGCAAATTCTCTCGCTCCTCTGCGAGCTGGGTTTCCCACCGAGAAAATTGGCTACTCTTCTGTTCAAATTCTACTTTAAAGCGGTTATAAACTTCATTAAATATTGCATCGAAGGAGTATGGCAAAGAATAATAAAAATTTAAAAACTGTTGGTGTACACTTTTTGCTAATATTTTTTGCCCACATGCACAGATATAATAACGGTATCCATCCTTTTCTCCAACTTTTGTTTTTGACTTGGTCTCCTGGTTTTTCCCCTTTAATTCCAAACCACAATGACAAAAAATAAACCCATTAAAAGGAAAGGAAGTGTAAAAGTAATTAGGACTAGGACTTAGTTTCTTTGACTTCTCATACTTTTCCCAGCATAGCAGCCATAATTCTTTTGAAATCGGAGGGTCTTCGATCCAATCACATTTTGTCCATTCCCATTTTTCCATAGGGTTCAGACTGTATCCCCCTCTTTTACCTAGTGTTCGGTTATATACAAAAAATCCTGTATAAAATGGGTTTGTAACAATAAAACGAACCTTCTTTGCTTGCCATTTTTCAGGTGAACGCTCCTTTGAGAGAATTTTTGCAATGCCTGTAAAGGTTCCTGTTCCTTGATACAGGTGGAAAATTCGTTTGATAACTTGAATTTCATCGTCAACTGGGATGAATCCACACACCTTTTTTACCTCTTTTCCATTTTTAAAGACCGTTTCTTTAACAGGTGAGTATCCATATGGAATTTTACCTCCAGCATATTTCCCTTTTTCTCGGATGGTTTTTAATGTGTCCCGCGTTCTCGTTGAATTATTATCGGACTCGAGTTTAGTCATTCCATCTTCAACAAGTTGCTTAATTAAGTTTTCTACATCAGTCTTTGTATACAATTCCCCTTTTGAAGCTACAATAACAGGGATATTTAGACGATCGAACTCTTCTCGAAGTTGAAAATGTTCTAACGTTTGACGAGAGATTCGGTCAATATCAGAAACAATAATACCGTCGACTTCTTTTCTTTTAACTGCATTTAATAATTTTTGGAAATTAGGACGTTTATCATGAGGGATGCGGTAAGCGGAAACTTCATCAATATATTCTTTATCTACGTCTAACTCCATCCCATGTGAATCAGCAAATCTCTTTACGATGCCATCCTGTCTTTTCTGATCCTGAACATCCGTAGACACACGTCCATAATAGGCAGGTTTTTTTATGTTCCGTATCCGTACATTCTGATCCATTTTATCTTCCATTTTACACACCTTTCTTAATCTTTTCACCCTCGTTATAAAGAAAATTAATTGTCGATTTAAAACAAACTACCCAGTCTAATAGCGCAAGAAAATCACGTTTATTATCGAAACTAAAATTAGAAAACGAGATGGCATCTATACTGTTAAAATGGGTGAAATTTCGAATTGTATTTTCTATCCGATGACACTGATTCAATAATTCTTCATGTTCACTACAAGTATCTTTATATCTCATCACAAGAGTTTGGACTGAAAGAACAATGGAAGGGTCGCTTTCTATATCTTTCATTGTTCTTTTTAAGTCCAGTTCTATTTTTAATATGGACTCCTCTAATTTTTTCTTTTTCTTAAAAGAAAAATGAAGGAATCTTCTTATTAACAAAAGTTTTAACTCGTCTATTTGAGATTGAGCCAATTCCTTTAAATGAGCGATAATTTTGTTGAACACAAACTCATCGAATTCTTGAATAGGTACCTTATAAGAACAATCACAATAATAATAGAACTTTTTTTTCTCTAAAATCTTCATCTTATCAATCTCTGTGTTACAGATACCGCACTTTATTTTTTTTTCTAACAGAGCTTGATAGGAATCCTTCGCTTTCTTCTTATCTATATCTGGACATGTAATTCTTAAGCGTCTATTCGCTTCGTTCCACACTGCATCCTCTTCATCATCGTCCCAAATCCGTAAATCATATCTAATTTTAGGAGCAGGATAATCCTTTCCTTGCAGCCTTTGGATAAGGACACCCTTATAAAGCGGCTGAGAAATAATCTTTACGATTGTGTCTTTAGGGAATTTCCCCTTTTTCAGTTCAGGATGTTGCTTCATGGCTCTAATAATTTCAGCCATTTCTTTATCTTCGCCCCAGCATGCAATAAACTCCTGAAAAATAATTTTCACAATTTCCCTTTTTTCACTTACTATTTCTATATGTCCATTTTTCGATGTGTATCCAAAAGGAGGGCTTCCACCACTCCATTTTCCATTTTCAGCTAAAAACACTCTTGTTTGCATTTGTCTACGGTGAATATTCTCTCCTTCTTGTTGAGCTAACCCTGCAAGAAGCACCTCCACAAATTCTCCAATTGGACCCGTTTGTAATGGGGGTTCATTATCCGCTGCGAAGTGGATTTCCACTTTAGAATCCAATAAACTACTTATAATTTGTAAATATTGTTCTACGTTACGAGCCAATCGATCTCGTTTGTAAACAATCAATCTTGCTATTTCACCATGCTCTGCTTCATATAGCAATTTAGATATGACTGGTCGATCTTCAATGCTACTTATTCGAGCTGATTTTTCACCTTCGTTATAAAATTCATGAACCAGCCAATCGTTATGGTGGGCATATTCAAGACAAACAGATTTTTGTACTTCTGTTGAATTTTTCTGTTTTTCCTGATCAAGCGATTGTCTTGCGTAAACGACTGTCTTTCTCAAATGTCTATGTCACCCTCCCTTAATTTCACCCTTACCTCTTGTTCCACCCAATCCGCACACAAATCTAGCCATTGCCTTTGAAATTCCTGCTTGTACACTATTTGAACAGATTCTAACCGCAATACAGATGGTGCTTTTTTATTACGTCCCATTATATTCACCTCCCTTTTGTTAGTATGTACCAACAAAAGGAAAATATTCATTTCAATAAACACTTGTTTATTAAAATGAATAAAAAAATTTTTTTATCTCATTCTAATAAAGGCAAAGAACCTTTAGGGTGGATAGTAATCGCCAGCTTTTGTTCGGGATCCATCTCTTGGAGTAAATGACCATAAGCAGAAATCCATACTTTTTCTTCCCATTTCACTAATCTTTTTGTTAAGCTTTCCCGTTCAATTAAAGGTAGTTCATGCAATTGGCAAAAGGATTGATCATTCCAATAAAAAACGACTCTCGGTTTTTCCTGCGTCATTCATTCATCCCCCTTTGTACACTTTATGCGTAAAGGAGGATTGGATAACACAGATTTCATAAGAAAAGAAATGCACTCATATAATGGACAAACAGAATGGGGGAATCGCAATGTTTAGTCAATCTGATGACTCTGATTTACGAGATATTGCAATTTACACAAGGGTTTCAACTGATGAACAGGCACGAGAAGGACTCTCTCTGGAAGAACAAAAAAATCGCTTGGAATCTTACTTTTACGCAATGGGTTGGAATCATTCCTTACGATATTTTATAGATGAGGGCTTTTCAGCTAAAAACATCAAAAGACCTCAATTGCAGGCCTTGATTGAAGCTGTCAAGGATGATCAAATCTCAAAGGTAATCGTAACCAAATTGGATAGGTTCAGCCGAAAACTTCAAGATCTATTGATTCTAATTGAGTTATTTCAATCTCACGGCGTTTCGTTTATCTCCATTAGTGAGAGTTTCGATACTAATACACCATCTGGGCGGCTGACCCTTCAAGTTTTAGGCGCAGTAGCCGAGTTCGAGAGAGAAAGGATCCGTGAACGAGTGATCGATAATATGTTTCATGCAGCAAAGAAAGGACAATGGCTTACTCAGCCTCCATTCGGCTATAAACTTGTGGATAAAGAATTAGTAATTGATGAAAGTGAAGCAAAGGTTGTGCGGCGCATTTTCAGCTTATACTTAGATGATAATTTAGGATTTTATGCAATTGCTAAACTTTTAAATGAGGAGGGTGTTCCATCAAGTACAGGCAAGGAATGGTGGAATCGAACGATTAAACTCATGTTGACCAATCCCGCCTATAAAGGAACTACCGTCTGGAATCGTAAAAATGGCAGTAGCCCCAAAAGAGCAGAGAATGACGTTGAAAAGTGGATTATTCAAGAGAATACACATATCTCCATTATCGATCCAGACAGATGGGAAAGAGTACAGATCAAATCACAAGAACGTTCTTTACCAAGTCGTTCTCAAAGAAGTTCATATTTGTTAAGTGGTTTACTCAAATGTGGATTATGTGGAGGAGGCATGAGCCATGATCGTGCAGGTTCCAAAAACAGCAAATATGGTGTTTACCGATGTTCAGCTAACAAAAACAAAGGGACATGTTCAGGAAAAGTATATCGTGCAAAAGAACTTGAACAATTTTTCAAGGAAAGCTTATACAACTTATCTAAGGACTTTACTCCACAATTTGTTCCAGAAGTACAACCTGCCAAAGATACAGTTACCTCTACATCTTTACAGCAAAAAATATACATAGCAAAAAAACGCTATCAACGAAAGGTTGAAGCGTACACCGCAGGTCTTATTGAACTTAATGATTTGGAAATGGAAAAGAAAAAGTTAGATGATCTATTAGGTGTCTTAGAAAAGACAAAAGTTCAAGAAATGAATCCAGGTCAGATTGCCGAAGAAATGAAGGCTAAATTGAAAACATTAGTTGACGCGCTGGAACAATTGCCTGTTGTGGAAGCGAAGCTGCTTCTTAAAGAGATTATTGATCGGATTGTTGTGAAGAGTGCTGAGGAGATTGAAATATATCTAATAAATTGAAAAGTAAAAAAATTCAATTTATCTTCTTATACACGCTAATCTAATTGTGATGAATTAAATTAAAAAACACCAATAATGGTGTTTTTTTTCTTTTCTCATTTTGTAATAACCGCTTAATTGGAACGAAGCCCAGCCTTCGTTCATGATTTTCGTTTCCAGCTGCGGCCAGAAATACAGCATCTCTTCCCTGATCATCGTCATGATATCCCGCTGCCAATCGGTTAAATCCCTGCTGTACTGTTCTATGAAAAGCATAATATCCTTTTCTGGCCTTGGCGGGAATTTTTTTCTTTTTTTAATGTTGGATTTCTGCGGTTTATCCTTATTATCAAGATTCCATAAATCATCGTATTGTGTGGCTGTCGGTTTTATTTCCTCTTCTTCTTCTTCATCTTCCATCGTCCAGGCAAGCTTCGGTCTCATCAGCGACGGATCGATATGTTCTTCAATGGCTAAAAGTGCATCGAGGAAGGTTTCCACTTCCTTTTTGCCATGCAGGATTTCATATTCACGGATTCTTTCTGCCGTTGCCGACATACTTTCTACCATATCCCTCTTGGTATTATTGAAGCGTATATTATTCTTAAAGAAGTCACAATGCGCCAAAACGTGGGCAACAATCAATTTATTTTGTACAAGTGAATTGGAGTCCAGCAGAAAAGCGTAACAAGGATCAGAGTTAATGACCAGTTCATAGATTTTACTTAATCCAAAGTCATACTGCAGCTTCATTTTATGAAATTGCTTTCCAAAGCTCCAATGAGAAAAACGGGTCGGCATCCCATAGGCACCAAATGTATAAATGATTTCTGAAGGGCAAATTTCATAGCGCATCGGGTAAAAATCCAACCCGAACCCCGTTGCTATTTCTGTAATTTCACTAATGGCATATTCCAGAGCCTTTTGCTCCGCTTCATTCATCCGATATCCCCCTTGTCTTCCGCCTTTAAACTAATGTATGAAAAAAAGGAGGAAAAATGCCGTGATCATGAGTAAAGGTCCTCGATAACAGAAAAAAAACACCTCCATGAAGAAGATGTCAGGCCAAATGTTTCATGCAGTTCTGCACTCAATCCCTTTGATATTAAAATTTTACTAATTCCGGATTCACAGCCTCTTTTTTCATTTTTGAACGGATCCAGGAAATGATGAGCGCTGCAATGATGACAAAACCTAAGTATCCTGTGATTGGGTATACCGTCCCAACCAATTTAATAAAGCCAACGAAACTTGCAAGGAAGGCGAGAATTCCGACTATAATCACGGATAATTTAAATCGTTTCGTTTCCGCAGGCACCAGCCTGGCGGTGAATGCATACAGCATCCCGACAGCTGTATTATAAATCATTCCTAAAAGGATGATTGATAGGATATATCCCAACCATGGAGAAATCTGATTCGCTAAATGAAGGGTAGGCATACCAGAGCTTTCTATGCCCTTTAAGTCGGACATCATCCCCAAATTGATCAAAAATAACAGGATCCCCAATCCGATACCTCCCAGAATTCCTCCCATTCCAGCCTGTTTCTTATTCTTGAAGGTCCCGCCCATTACGGCCAGCATGGCAATTCCTGCAGTCATATTATATGAAACATAAAGTAATGAACCCATCAACCAATTTCCGGTAGCAGCCGTTCCTTTACTTGAAGATGAAATGATTTGATTGAAACTTAGATTGGATGTGAAAAATGAATAACCTGAAATAATGATCATGATAACGAATAAAAACGGTGTGACGGCACTAATGATGGACATTATTTTATTAACATTAAGTAAAAGCGTACCGATCGTGAGCACCGTCATGACGATTGCACCGACCATGCTTGGAATCCCGAATTGTTCCTCAAAAATCGTTCCGGAGCCGGCAATCATGATGACTGTAACGCCAAACAAGAAAAATGTGATGATAATATCGATCGACCACCCTGCCTATATAGCGGCCGCAAATATGATCGATGATGCTTTTATGGGAACGTGTCTGGAGAGTGCTCCCCAACTGGGTAACTTGCATGCCCAAAAACGCGAATAAAACTGTCGCCACCACAATTCCCAATACACTGTAGATTCCAAAACTAGTGAAGAACTGTAACACTTCTTGTCCTGAAGCGAAACCTGCTCCAATGATGATTCCAATATATGCTCCTGCAAGATTTATACTGTTTTTCATATCAAATACCACCTTAATTATATGATTATTCTGACAATTTAAGTTATGAGAATATCTTTCCTTTCATCATTATCCTCCCAGCTTCAAGTTAACGGGCAATTGCCCATGAAGCCGGGAGGTCCTTTAATTCAACTCTTATTTATTTGTATATCTTTTACTATAGGAAGTGAATTCATCGACCGCAGTGTAATCTACTTCATAGCCAATGCCTGCCGCTTTTGGAACGGTTATGACCCCATCATTCACTGTAACCTCTGGTTGGATGATGTCTTTATGCCAATAATTCGCGGATGCTGCCGTATCACCAGGCATCGTGAAGTTATCAAGTGTTGTCAATGCGATATTATGGGCACGCCCCACACCAGATTCCAGCATGCCTCCGCACCAAACCGGTACATTCCTTTCTTTACATAATTCATGTATTTTCATAGCTTCCGTTAAACCGCCAACCCTGCCAATCTTAATATTAATGATTTTACAGCTTCCCAATTCAAGAGCTTTTCTCGCATCTTCGACGGAATGTATACTTTCATCCAAGCAAATCGGTGTTTTGATTTCCGCTTGTAATGTGGCATGATCGACAATATCATCCGATGACAAAGGCTGCTCGATCATCATTAAATCAAATTGATCAAGTTGTTTGAGTAATTCAATGTCTTTCAGCCGGTAAGCGGAGTTTGCATCTGCCATGATCGGGATATCGGGATATCGATTGCGCACTTCCCTGATTACGTCAACATCCCAACCTGGTTGAATTTTCATTTTGATTCTTTTATACCCATCCTTCAATCCAGCTTCTATCTTTGCCAGTAATTCAGGTACCGTTTTTTGGATGCCGATACTGATCCCAACATCGATCTTTTCCAGTTCCCCGCCTAAAGCCATACTTAAAGGGATATTCTTTTCTTTTGCGTATAAATCCCAAATGGCTCCCTCGATTGCCGATTTTGCCATATTATTTTTACGAATATGCGAGAACATATCCGATACATCACGAGGATGCTCTATTTCTTTATCCAATACAAGCGGAATCAGGAAATCCTCCAGCATGGTCCAATTGGTTTTTATCGTTTCTTCGTTATACCAAGGTGCTGAAAATGCCACAGATTCAGCCCAGCCTGAAAGTCCCTCTCCATTCTTCACTTCCACAAGAATGAACTCCTTATCCACAAACGTTCCAAAGCTTGTTGTAAAGGGAGCTACCAAATCCATATTTAAATGACGTAAACGCACTTCCGTTATTTTCATCCCGATTCCCCTCTTATTCTTGTTTTTTTAATAAATAGTTTTGAATGTTTTCACCTTGTTCCCGTTCGATCCCGGCTGCAACATATCCTTTGGCAAAAAGAGCTTTGAATAATTCACCGGTTTTTAACCGCCAATCAATCGCAAGGCGAAGATCAGATTTTTTGATTTGTTGAATATCCGTCGGAATGGGGATGGCGATCACCTCGGCATTGGTTTCTAAATGATAATCCTGGATGTAAGGAAAGCCTTGGTCATTCATTCCTGTCGTTACGATGTGTATGGCTTTATCAGGAAGCGGAGTCTCTTCCTTTGCTTCCTGCCGTATATTCCATTCCACCATGAATCGATCAGTGGAAAGTCCTTCATTGAGGGTATCCTTCATATTCCCATAACAATCTTCCATATATGTAGAACATACAGCTTTTAGCTTACCGATATTCAAGTTTGCATTCACACTTTCCAATGGATCATATGTCCATGTGATCAAGTCGTAGCCCTTTTTGAGTGCTTCTTCTTTTTGTGCAAGTTTAAGTAATCTGCCGAAGCCCTTCTTTTGATGGGCCGGATGGATGGCTAACATATGTGAACAAAGATATCCCCTTCCGTCCTTGAATCCCGGGAAACTGTATTGAAACCCGACTAACTGGCCATTGATATAGCAGCCTAATACAAGCCCGCCGTTTTTGACAGCCGTAATCGTCTGATGGATGGGAACGCAATCCATGCCCCATACAAGGGCTTCCAGCCGCTGCACTTCTTGTAAATCCTCTAGTGCGGATAGGGATTTAATGATGAATTCATCAGTCATGTAAGGGGCCCTCCCCTCCATACTTCTCGAAAGTGAGTATGATGGCTTTGGCTAAGATTTCAATTCCAGATAACAAAGCTTCTTTGTTGAATGTCATGTTCGGATGATGGAGCCCTGGTGCCAAATCACAGCCCAATCCAAGCATCGTCGCTTTGAGTTCAGGTCTTTTCAACGTATAAAAATGAAAATCCTCTCCTCCTGTTGTAATGACAGGCGCTACCAAATTTTCTTCCCCAAGTGTATCGGCTATCGCTTCAGACATTATTTCCTGTGCTTGATCGTTCACGGTTGCTGCAGCAACACAGGTTCCCGGTTCGAGTTTCACTTCGACTCCATGGACAATGGCCAAAGATTCTGCAACCTTTTCCACCTTTTTGGTGAGCTCTTTCATCACTGCATTATCCTGTGCCCGTAAATCCAATGAAAAAGTGGCTCTCCCCGGGATGATATTGGAACTTTCGCCGCCAGCAAAAAACTGCGTCATTTTTACGGAATAAGGGATGGACGGATTGAGATGGATTCCATTTAACAAAGTGATGAATGCCGCTCCTATCTCGATGGCATTCTGCCCTTGATGCGGTCTGGCTCCATGCGCATCAGTTCCCGCTATTTCTCCTTTAATGAACTGAGCGGCTCCATGCACAATGGCTGGCGCCGCTTGCCCATCTTTCACTTCCTCAACCGGTCTTAGGTGCACTCCATAAAGGAAATCGACATTATCCAATACTTTTTCTTCAATCATCTTCAAGGCGCCCGTGCCTTTTTCTTCAGCAGGTTGGAAAATGAATTTCAGCTTGCCTCTTGGACGAAAGCCCATTTCCTTCAATACAAGAAATACTCCAAGTGCCAAGGTCATATGACCATCATGTCCACAGGAATGATTGGCTTGAAACGTCCCTTGCACCTCCTGCCAAAGCGCATCGATATCCGATCGTAATCCGACCGTGAAATCCCCATCCCCGATTTCGCCAACCACACCTGTACAGTCCTCGAATGTTTTTACCGTACACTGATTCCCCGTTAAAATATTTGAAATGAAAGCTGTCGTATTCACCTCATTCCAACTCGTTTCTGGATTTGCGTGTAAATGGTCAAAAATACCGAGTATACACGGCCTTAATTTTTCGATAGTTTGTGTGATATCCATTTCTGTCTCCCCCTTATATACCGGTTTAATCGGCATGTTCACAAACTGATGGATGTTTTATCTCAAAAGAAATAATCGTCTTGATTGAACGCATCATATATAGCTTTTCTTTCTTTGAATCCTTGTTCATCCTTAATCGATACACCAGCTACTAAACTATTCAATAATGAGAATAACACTGGTGCCGTATCGATAGTGGAAGTCCTTGGTGTTGAAATGGGCAATAAAATGTCAGTATATTCCGCAATCGGAGCCAGTTCGGAATCCGTAACCCCAATTACAAATGCACCCGCTTTTTTGGCCATTTCCGTTATTTTCACAGTCTCTTTAACATAGCGATGAAATGAAATGGCTACAAAAACGGAATTTTCAGTCATTTTATTCAACAGTAAAAATATATCATCAGTATCAGGCCGATATAAATGAACCTCTTCCCTAACAAGCCTAAGTGTAAAGGTTAACCAATGTGCTGCCGAAAATGATAAACGGTGTCCGGATATCAAAACATTGTCAGCTGCCGCCAATTTATCGACTGTTTTGGCGAAATCTTCATTTGATAAATTTTTCATGGTCTTTTCGATGCTGATGATATCCTGCCCCATCACTTGAGCCATGAAGTTTGGCTGACTCGCGGCTTCAAGTTTTGAAGAATGATATTCATTCAAACTGCTGCTCTCGTATATCAACTGATTTCGAATAAGGTTTTGAAGCTCTGCATATCCGCTTAACCCCAATGAATAGCAAAAGCGGATGATGGTCGTTTCACTCACCCCAATGTCTTTTCCGAGCTTTTGAGCTGAAGTGACTGCAAATGTATGTGAATGCACCAACAAGTATTTTGCTACCTTTTTTTGACCAGTAGATAAACCAGGGAATACTTCTTTAACTTTTTGCTGTAAATCCATAAAACATCCCCTCTGAAGCAAGATATGAATCTAATACTTTTTATATGACAATATGAAGTATTAACTTCATTAATAATAGTGAGTATTTTATCACGGTCCTTTTAATAAAACAATAATATTCTGAATTTTTAATAATAAGATGGTGGCAATGTCCTTCAAGCAAAAAAAAAACAGAGATGGACTCCATGGTTTCAGTTTGGCGAAATAAGATGGGGTTCGGAGTACGAGGATGGTTTTTCAGTCGGCTAAAAGGGAGCGGATTTCTGAAAGAGGGTATGTGTAATGATTTCCACTCCAGGCACTCGGCTTTCCGCGGGCGGTCCGCCCTCGGCGCTCCTTGCGACTGTGGGGTCTCCCTCGACACGCTTTTCCCGCAGGAGTCTCGTACCTTCCGTTCCAATCAACTGTAACTATTTTTAAAAGAAATATTGTAGGGAAACTGGCTCTTCTCCAATTCGTCTACAGTCTGGGGGTTCCATCAATTTTTCGACAAAAGGAGTTTCGGATTGTCTCGCCCTGAACCAAGATAAAAATAAACTTGATTATCTTTCATGTTTTTTACTGCCTAATCTCGTTGGATTGAAGAAATTTGCGACGCTCCTGCCGAATTTACCGGCTAGCCGAGACCCCACAGACACTTGCTTTGATGCGGCTTGGCAGACAATCGGCGGAAAGGGAGCGGATTTCTGCAATCACCTGAAATTTTCCAATAAAAAAACTGCAGGCAAACTGATTTTTCATCGAGTTTGTCTACAGTCTGAAACCACGAAATGAACTCCGTAATTTTCCTTCATTTATTTTTTATGACGCTTTGCGTAGCCACACCGTTTACATAATTCTTCAACTGCACATCTTCTTGAGAAACCATCATACATATTTTTAGCCCGTTCACCATTTAAAATGTCTTCAAGTGATGTTTCGAATATATTTCCAAGCGGTATTTTCCCTTCACTATCCAAACAACAAGGTACGACTGTACCATCCACCAAGATACCTAACTGATCTCTAAGAGCATAGCAGAAAATATTTTCATCGATAATGTCACGGTCCAATTCCGGCCACTCGAATTTTTCGGCCATGTTTATATAAACCCGGTCCCTTAACTTAATATTATTCTTTTGCTGAAGAGCTTCACTTAAGCGAATGTCCAATGAAAGCTTCTCCTCCAGCATGCTCAGAATATCATCGTTCAGGCCATTACTCGCTTTTAATTCAGCCGTATCCATATTCCATAAACGAATGGCACAAATCACTTCACTTTTTTCATTTGCTTCATTTATGAAATCGGCAATATTACTGACATAAGAGTCAAGACTATTGGTCGTATCGTTTGCCTCAAAGCTATGAAGTGAAATATTCACCTGCCGGAGGGCTTTTTTGGAGAGCAGCTTGTCTTTGACCTTTTGAATCAAAGTACCGTTCGTTGTAATATTAACCTTCAGGTCATTTTCAGCACTGATATCCAGGAATGTACCCAAATTTTTATTTAAAAACGGTTCACCCATCAGATGAAAATAAATATGATCGGTGTGTGGTTTGATTTTCTTGATAACATCCGTAAACCCTTCGGGATCCATGAATTTCAAGGTCCTTTGCAAGCTGGAACTTGGGCAAAAATTACACTTCAAATTACATATATTCGTAATTTCCACATAAACTTTCTTAAACTTTCTCATTTTCTACTACCCCTACAATCAAGCTTATTGTTTCAATCTGATATTAACTATACTGGTTAGCTGTTCATAAATGCAATGAAAACTTCATGGCAGCTGACCGTATTGGAATTAATTTCCTTTAACAACGAATCCGATATCCCCCTTTTCCGGACAACTTTTAAAAGAAATCAGAAAAAAACATCTTCTCGAGGTGAAGATGTTCGGTAAGGTGCCTACCTGGAATTTCGGTTTGTCCTGATCTCACTTTCCTTTTTGCTCCGTGACCTTCAAACTAAGTAATATTTCATTTTTCAAATCATGTTGTACGGTAACGATGACATTGAACTCCTGACCTTTATCCTCGACCAAAAATCTGAAATCGTCTTCGACAAGATTTTTCGCTACAGTTTTTCTGCCCTTATATTCGTAGTCGGTAATCTCAACTTCAGGATAATCTGCCTGCACTACCGTAATCGCAATCTTTCCGTATTTTTCGTAATCGGGTTTTTGGGCCTGTGCTGAAATGGATCCTGCTTGTATGATTAAAAAAATCCCCATTAGCATCACGATGACTTTTTTCAAAATCTTTTCCTCCTCATACTTTCCGCTTAGTATTATTATGTAAAAATGTTCAGTTGTTATGCAGCTGCTTCGCTTCTTTTACAAGCATGATTCCAACTAATCGATTCCTCTTCCATTCCTCAGGAAACACAGTCAACGGCGGATTGGTTTCATCCACTAAATAACTAAGTTCAATCGTCATTCCCGGGCGGCTGAATTCAGTTATGAACCAATCAGTAAATCCGCTTCCTACCGCTTCTTTCTCCGGAAAGGTCAGTTCATACCCAGTCATTTCGGCAGTCTTTTTGGCAATCCCATAATCTCTCGCCATATTTTTCCGTTTATTTTTGTAATGCCAAAAGATTTCCCTTCCTGAGGTATGATAGGAAATAGCAATAAGGGGATCGATCTCCTTCGTGAAATTCGTAAGCGCTTTTACTTCAGCTGCTTCCAGTGGTTGTCCGCCTTTATAAAATTGATACGTCGGTTTTGTTTCATGACTCATGACTTCTTTCCATCCAGCCGGATATTGCCTATTCAAATCAATGCCTTTAGCGTTGGCTTTCCATCGGGACCAATTCCTGCTATATCGGTTCATTTTCCATACTGCAGCCTTTTCAAGAACATTTAAATTGGATAAATCCCCTTGCTGGATGCTCACGCCATCTGGATTAAGCATCGGGATGAACCAGATGCTCACTTCATCCAATGATTCCGACGGAAATTCTCCAATAGGTTTGCCGGCTCGATAGGCGGCTGCATATTCTTCAAGCATGCGCATTAAAAGTATGGAACTGAGCCATTCCCGTCCATGATGTGACCCCACCAGCAAAATCGATTTTTTTCCTTTTCCTAACCTGATTGCCTTTATATTTTTCCCCTTTTCAGTTTGTCCGATTATTTGAACTTCCAATCCATACTGCTTTTGGATTCCTTGCAAATCCATTTCCAGCTGTTCAGGGGAATACACTTCTGCCGCCAGCGATGGTTCAGGGAAAAAAAGAAGCACCAATATTCCAATTACCATTATTTTTCTCATGTACTCACCTTTTATTTTTATTCAGGTAAAAAGCAACAACCGCGGTCCAAATACATCGCCACTTATTGTAAGGAAATGTTCTGTCAGATCTGAACAAAATACAAATAGCTCCTTATTAAGGGGGAGAAGAACATGAGGATTGCGGATTATGATCAGGCATTGTTTCACACACACCGTTCTGATTGGGACAGCTTGTTAGTATTGATGGTTCGAACGAAAGATCACTTTCTTTCGAAAAAAATAGAACATTTTTTGCACGCTTACAGGTTTGAGCATGATTATCAAATCGTTCAATCCCAGCTGTATGCACTGCTTCGTTATCTGGATCATGCGGCAGAAAAAACAAGTGATTATTTAAGTGAACTTCCAAGCTAAAATCAACTATAGTTTTTGCAAATCGGGAAAATTTATACAAGAGGATTAATTATCGGGGATATAACTTTGGCTGGTGAAACCCTATAAAAACAAGGAAGGGTCAGGTATTGAATACCTGACCCTCATTTCATCATTTTTTCATTGTAGCATATGCAGTTGCATACATTTTAAGCTCTTCGATCATACCTTCAACAAGTACCGCAGACTCTTCAAATAAACCATCATTTTCGTAATCGAAGCAATGCGGATCCAGAACCAATTGTTTTGCGATCACATTTGCATAAAGGCTTCGACCCACTGTCCTCATTGAATTCAAGGCATTGATCCCGCCTTTTCCTCCGCCGGAGACAGCCAATAGAGCGACAGGTTTATGTGTGAATTGTTCACTGCTTAAAAAATCCAAGGCATTTTTCAAGGCTCCGCTCATGGAACCATGATATTCCGGAGTGGTCAGAATTACGCCATCAGCTTCCTCGATGCTTTTCCGGAGACCTTGAATCACTTCGAATTGATATTGCTCACCTTCACCTGAATATAAAGGGATTTCGCTATTGCTTAAATCAATAAGTTCCGCTCCGTATTTCTTGGATATGTAGCGTGAGGCAATCCCCGTACGCCCTTGTTTACGTGGTGAACCATTAATGATTACTAATTTCATGAATTAAACCTCCATTATTCCCGTTGTTTTCCGAGATCAGTCGCCAATACAGTATACCAAAACCGAAACGGAATTTCCTAGAATTTTGATTTTTCATGCAACTAAAAATCACCATAATAAAAAACCGAAAGACCGAGAAGTCTTTCGTTCAGACTGTAGACAAACTCGATGAAAATCGAGTTTGTCTACGTTTTTTTTTGCTTGTACAAATTTTGACGTTGATTGGAACGTAGGGCACTCGCTTTCCGCAGGCGGTCCGCCCTCGGCCCACTTGCGCCTGTGGGGTCTCCCTTGGACTCGCTATTCCCGCAGGAGTCTCGCACACCCGCTCCAATCAACTATGTTTAAAATTTCAGATAGGACTCCTTTTGCCTACAGTCCTTTTTGTTTTAAAATAGAACTATTAATACTTGAGGCGATGAGGATGCTTTCGAAACATCATTCTAATCAGCGAGATCAACTTGAAATAATTACTTTAGATCAACTGGTGCCGGCGAATCATTTGGTTCATAAAAATGGAGGCTTCCATTGACTTCACTTTTATTTATGACTTGGTGATAGATATGTATTCAGAGGTACGACGCCCAAGTATTGATCCAGGTATTTTAGTTAAACTCTGACGTTCTTCAATATACCTTCAGTATTCGTTCCTTGCGTAAAACGATTGAAGAAGTTGAAACAAATATGGCTTACCGTTGTTTCTTAGGCTATGGGTTTCCATAATAAAGCACCTCATTTCTCAACGTTCGGGAAAAATTATGAACGACGCTTTAAAAAGGGAATTTTAAAAGGGGTCCGGAATTTTAAATTCCGAACCCCTTTTGTCTACAAACTGAAACGAAAGACCGAAGAAGTCTTTCGTTTAGCTTTCATACATTTAAACCAATGCTTCAATCTTGCTCATGAAATCTTCCATGACTCCCGATAACTTGGACTCAGCTTCTTGCATTGATTTACCTTGGACACCGAAATAGAATTTAATTTTCGGTTCGGTGCCTGAAGGACGCAGGCAAACCCATGTACCATCCTCAAGGAAATACTTCAATACATTGGATTTCGGAAGCTCGATCAATTCTTCATCATTTGAAAGTAATGTACGCTTCTTGCTGCTTTGGTAATCTTCTTCAATGACTACCGGAATGCCAGCTATTCGGGAAGGAGGATTTTGACGGAATTGATTCAATATTCCTTGAATCTGTTTTGCTCCCTCAATGCCCTTTAAAGTCAATGAACGCAATCCTTCCAAGTAAAAGCCGTACTTTTCAAACACATTCAGCAACCCTTCATATAGTGTCAATCCCTGCTTTTTATAATGGGCACAGACCTCGACAGCAAGCACTGCAGCTTGAATGGCATCCTTATCACGTGCAAAGTCTTTAATCAGATAACCGTAGCTTTCTTCATATCCGAACAAGAAGCTACTTTCCCCGCTTTCATGATACTGATTTATTTTCTCGGCGATGAACTTAAACCCGGTAAGTACATCAACCGTCTTCAAGCCATATGACTCGGAAATCGTCCGCCCGATTTCCGAAGTGACGATGGTTTTTAAGACGACTCCATTTTGGGGAATCTTTCCTTTCTCTTTTTTCTGGGACAGTAAATAGTCCAGGAAAAGTGCACCTGTTTGATTTCCAGTCAGGACAACATATTGACCCATCTCGTTTTTAACGGCAATTCCAAGCCGATCGGCATCTGGGTCCGTTGCTATCAATAAGTCCGCCTCGACCTTGTTTCCAAGCTCGATGGCCATTTCAAATGCAGCTGGTTCCTCTGGATTCGGAGACTGAACTGTCGAAAAATCCGGATCCGGCAATTCCTGCTCCTTAACGATATGCAAATTTTGATACCCTAAGCTTTGCAGTGCCCGCCTGACTGATTTATTTGCCGTTCCATGAAGCGGCGTAAAGACGATTGACACATCTATTTCCTCGGCAAGCTGCGGGTTCTCGGGAACCGTCAGCAGCTCACGATTATAGGCAGCGTCCAATTCATCACCAACCATTTCGATGAGGCCCTGCCCTTTAAGGACTTCAGCTTCTTCAACCTGAATTTCAAGCTCACTTTCAATGGCATTCACATAGCTGATCACCTGATCCGCTGCTTCCGGTGGCAATTGTGCCCCATCTGACCCATAAACCTTGTAACCATTATATTCAGGCGGATTGTGGCTCGCCGTGATGACGATTCCAGCAAAAGCATTCAGCTCGCGAACCGCAAATGACAATTCTGGAGTTGGACGCAATTCATCGAATAAATAAGCCTTCACCCCAAATGTAGCCAAGGTCTTAGCTGCTTCGAGTGCAAATTCCGGGGACTTATGTCTCGAATCATAAGCGATCACAGCCCCTCTTCCTTTTGCTTCTTCCCCAAACGAAGAGATATATTGAGCCAACCCCACCGTTGCCTTCCTTACAGTATAAAGATTCATCCGGTTCGTTCCCGCTCCGATTTCCCCACGCATTCCGCCTGTTCCAAACTCTAAATTTTTATAAAAGGCATCTTCGAGTTGTGCTTCATCCCGCTGCATTTCCTCAAGGAGGACACGTAATTCCCCATTTAAATTCTGGTACCCTGCCCAAGTAGTGTATAAAGATTTCCAATCCATCTCCAACATCTCCTCCCAAACGCCTTATTTGTAATTATTATGTATCTGCCTTACATATACAAAATTATCATATTTATTCCAATAAATGAAGTAAAGGCTCGTAATGAAAAGAACCTAATCCAGTGTTCTTCACATCACGAGCTGTTTTCTTCCTATTTTCCGCCATCTTTGTAATGCAGATGGTAAATATCATGGCGGCGATCTTTCAATTGCTTTACAGTACCGGACTGACGCTCCCGCCTTAAGATCTCCAAATCGACATCGCCAATCAGGACCATCTCAAGGTTCGGGCTGGTTTCCCCGACTATGCCGTCACGTGCAAATTCGAAATCCGAAGGAGAGAAGATTCCCGATTGGGCATATTGGATATCCATATTTTCCGTTTGCGGGAGATTTCCGACCGTTCCGGAAATGACGGTATAAATTTGGTTTTCCACGGCACGGGCCTGGGCACAATAACGGACTCGCAGGTAGCCTTGCCTGTCTTCTGTACAAAATGGGGTGAATATGATTTTGGCTCCCATGTCGGTCGCAATCCGGGCGAGTTCCGGGAACTCAATATCATAACAAATTTGTATGGCGATTTTTCCACAATCCGTATCAAAGACACGAACGCGGTCACCTGCGTTAATACCCCACCATTTTCTTTCATTCGGTGTAATATGAATTTTATATTGCTTCTCAATCGTCCCATCGCGACGGAATAAATAAGCGATATTATAGATATTATCATCATCTTCTTTAACGAAATGGGAACCGCCGATGATATTGACGTTATACCTTACAGCTAAAGTGGTAAACAATTCAATGTACTGCTCCGTGAAATCCGACAGTTTCCTGACAGCCAAGCTTGGTGATCTTTCATTCAAGAAAGACATCAGCTGGGTTGTGAACAATTCCGGGAACACGGCGAAATCCGCATTGGCATCCGAAGCAACGTCGGTGAAATACTCGACTTGGTTAGCGAAGTCATCGAATGAATCGATTTTTCGCAGCATGTATTGCACAACGCAAATCCGTACAGGTTCCGATGTTTTATAATAACGTTTTGTTTTCGGCTGATAATCAACGTTATTCCACTCCATGAGCGTAGCATACTTATTGGATTGCAAATCGTCCGGCAAATAATTCGGATTGATCCTCATAAGCGTAAACCCATTTAAAAGCTGGAACGAAAGAACCGGATCATATATTTTGTGCAATTGAACTTCTTTTACATACTCCCTTGGTAACAGTTCCTCCGCATGTTTATGGTAATTGGGGATTCTGCCCCCGATAATGATGCTTTTTAAATTCAATTGGGCAACAAGTTCTTTCCGTGAATCATATAGTCTTTGACCAATTTTCATCCTGCGGAACTCAGGATGGACCATGACCTCGATTCCATATAAATTATAACCGTCCGGATTATGATTCGTGATGTACCCATTATCGGTTACATCATCCCATGTATGGCGGTCATCATATTCGTCAAAATTAATAATGAGGCTGGAACATGAGCCAATTACTTTTCCATCATATTCAGCCACAAACTGCCCTTCTGGAAAAATTGCCAGATGGCTCTCAAGCTGATCTCGCTTCCAGGGAACCATTCCCGGAAAGCAACTCGACTGCAAAGCAATTATTTCATCTATGTCTCCTAGCCTCATATTACGTATTTCCATTATTTTTTCATATTTATGCAGGTCCAAATTAGGCATTTTCCTCAGACTCCTTTAATCTCTTCCATAAGAATTATACCCCTTATTCAAAAATTAAAACAACTGAACCTACCCATTGATTTCAAATATAAACATTCTGAATGTCCATTAAAAGAATATATATTTTACAGACGCGGTCCTTACATACTATACTTTTCATGAGAGTAAAAAGAGATGGGGAAGAGGAACCATGAACAATACAAAACGCAATGTGGAAAACTTATTATTTGCGGCCTGGGCTGCTTCCATCATTGCGATGTTTGGAAGCTTATATTTTTCTGAAATAAAGCAATACGAACCTTGTGCGCTCTGTTGGTATCAGCGGATCATCATGTATCCTTTTACGATCATATTAGGAATTGCAATCATTCGAAAAGAGTATTGGATCAGCTTTTATACCATGATATTATCCGCTATCGGTGCATTCATTTCCACGTACCATTACTTGATACAAAAGGTTCCATTCTTTTCTGACCACACCCTTGCATGCGGAAGGGTTCCATGTACAGGACAATATATAAACGTATTTGGTTTCATCACCATCCCGTTCCTAGCCTTGACTGCATTCATCATTATTTTCATATGCAGTTACATCATATGGACAAGATCCAAGGAGGTTGCAGCTTAATGAAAAAAATGGCTATATTTTTAGTGATAATCGTCGCACTATTTGTCCTACTGGGCGTTTTTACAAACTTGAAAAAAGAAGAAAAATCAAAAGGGAATCCATACGGGAAGGATAAGCTTAAACCCGCTACTGTCGATCAGCTGGATGACCCCAATTATCAAAACCTGATCCTGCCGGAAGAATTGGAGCAGGACCTCCAGGATAATGAAGATGCGACTGTTTATTTCTATAGTCCTGAGTGCCCGCATTGTCAAAAAACCACCCCAATCGTGGCTCCTTTGGCAGAAAAGTTAGGGATCGATCTAGTACAATTCAATCTTTTGGAGTTTGAACAAGGATGGAGCGATTATGGCATCAAAAGTACACCGACAATCGTTCACTATAAAAATGGTAAAGAACAAGAACGGATCGTTGGCTATAATGATGAGAAAACGTTCGAGAAATGGTTCAAGGACCACGATATTAATTAAGGATCGAAAAAATGAGCCGGCCCTAACGGAAATGCTTCTCCCGTTATAGCCGGCTCATTTTTTTTACCTTATACTAAATATTGATTCGCCACCTGGATGTCCATCATCTGCATATCATTATTCGCTTCATGGTTTATACTTGAAAAATGGTCATAATAAAAGGGGAAGAATATTCCGCATTCATTCAATAGAGTGATGTTATGTTGGAACATTTCTTCAGATTTAGGTTCCATCACCCTCTTTTGTTTGTCTAATATCGACATAAGGACTTGAAGACATGTCATTACTTGAAATGCGTCTCTTAATGTTGCAAAGTAAGTAACAGAACTTCGATTGGGCTCTAAAACGCCAATCTCACGAAAATGAAGGATTTCACTTTCCGTAAAGTATTTTGGAAATACAGATTCGTAGAAACGAGACACGAGACTCGCTATTTCTTGCTCTTGTTCTTCCGTTGAAGAAAAGACCGTCTTCACTAAAAAAACCACCTTTTTTCAGATCCGTTAGACCTATCTATTATATGTATATTCTAGGACAAGGGATTTCTTTCCCCATAGAATAACATAAAAATTGTAAAAAATATGTGGTAATTTCCACCACTGAAAATCTTAGCAATAGGTCCAAGGTTACTTTTTTATACCTTATCCATAATTATTATAGATTTTTTTCATTCAAGCACAACCAAACGAGTCGAAAGTAGGAGTTAAATTGGAAAATTTCAAAATAACTAACCAACATTTAATAATTGATGTTCTCCAAAGTTGGAATGGATTAACATTGGAAAAGCTTTTCAGGGAGCGTTGGAAGGCCCCGAAAAAATTAGTGCATGAATGGAGGATGAGTAAAGAAGTGACAATGAACGGGAATTACGTCACCTGGTCAACTATCCTTAATGAAGGAGATACGATCAGCATCCCCTTATTGGATCACGCTGAAAATGAAACAGTTCAAGCTGCAGACTTAGGAATTACCATCTTATATGAAGATGATGTGCTGTTGATAGCCAATAAGCCGGCTGGAATGGAAACCCACCCTTCTCAACCGTGTGATGCACACTCCCTCCTCAATGGAGTCGCGCACCATCTTCAAAAAACCAGCCAGACCTGTATGATCAAGCATATTCATAGGCTTGATAAAGATACCACCGGTGCCGTCCTTTTTGCCAAAAACCGCCTCATTGGGTCCATGCTGGATAGAATGTTGGAAGAAAGGGAAATCAAGCGGACTTACCTAGCTTTAGTCGAAGGAAACATTAAAAAGGATGAAGGCGAAATCAAAGAAAAAATTGGACGTGACCGCCACCATGCCACTAGACGAAGGGTTTCCCCTACTGGCCAGACGGCAGTCACCCATTATCGGGTGCTCAACCGTGATTCCAAGAAAAACTTGACCCTTGTCAGCTGCACCCTGGAAAGCGGCCGAACCCACCAGATCAGGGTGCATTTCAGTCATTTGAACCATCCTTTGGCCGGAGATACATTGTATGGCGGAAAAAAGACATTTCCACGTCAAGCCCTGCATGCAAGGAAAATCGAATTCATCAATCCCATTTCAGAAGAAAAAATGATCGTTGAAGCTCCTTTCCTTGATAGACCTGAAATATTCGATCTCAACATTTAAACAAAAGGAGTACAACAAAGTTGATTGGAGCGTAAGGTACGAGACTCCTGCGGGAATACATGTCCAGGGGAGACCCCGCAGGCGCAAAGCGCCGAGAAGGCTTCCCGGACCGCCCGCGGAAAGCGAGTGCCTGGAGTGGAAATCAACATTTCAATTCTATAAACACTCAAAAATACTGTAGGAAAAATCAATTATTATCGAGTTTGCAGACAAATGGGACTCTTTCTAAAAGGTAAAACAAAGTTGATTGGAGCGTAAGGTACGAGACTCCTGCGGGAAAACGTGTCCAGGGGAGACCCCACAGGCGCAAAGCGCCGAGGAGGCTTCCCGGACCGCCCGCGGAAAGCGAGTGCCTGGAGAGGTAATCAACATTTCAATTCTATAAACACTCAAAAATACTGTAGGAAAAATCAATTATTATCGAGTTTGCAGACAAATGGGGCTCTTTCTAAAAGGTAAAACAAAGTTGATTGGAGCGTAAGGTACGAGACTCCTGCGGGAAAACGTGTCCAGGGGAGACCCCACAGGCGCAAGGCGCCGAGGAGGCTTCCCGGACCGCCCGCGGAAAGCGAGTGCCTGGAGTGGAAATCAACACTTTTTTTGCAAACTCAATTAATTTCGAATTTGAAAGTCTGAAACACCGTTCCATTTCAGACATTGTTATTCCTTCATTAATATTAATCCGAAATTGTCGCCTTTCGGATTTTCTGCATGTTGGTCAGATTTTTCTCCTCTACGGACTGATTATACGAAAGTCAAGACAGTTCATTTTGGCATAAAAAAATAGCTGGCCACTTGGGCCAGCTTTATTTTTGTATTTATGAAGCTTTTCTCATGCCTTTTAAGATAAGGCTTAAGATGAAGACAAATACGATTGCACCAATCAATGCTGGAATTATAGCGAAATCTGCTACTGAAGGTCCCCAGTTCCCAAGAATTAATGAACCTAACCATGCACCAACAAAACCAGCGATAATGTTACCGATAATTCCAAATGGTACGTCACGTCCAACAATCATACCTGCTAACCAACCAATGATACCTCCGATAATTAATGACCATAAAAATCCCATAATATATTTCCTCCTTCAAATTAGTTATTTTTTCATTTTCTGCAGCAGACTCCAAGAAATTAAATCACTTCCATATTGTCATGCTTTTTTTCAGTACTTTTAACCTTTACATTCAAATGGTATGATGCCGATTCGCACAATATCTAATGAATGTGAATGTTTTAGTTATTGGGTAGAGTTAGCTAGCTATAGCCCTTGAGTAACTGATTGGACAATCCTCTTGTTAGTGAATTTTTTCTTTTTGTTTGCTGCTGTACTCATTATTTTCCCCGTTTAATTAATCTAAAACCTAATTTTTTTTAAAAATATTTGGCAACAAAAACAGGATTATCAGACATGTTAAACGGGTATACCATAGGCTTAACTTTGTCACATAGTTAGTATAAGCAGCAATCGTCTTGATTATGTTCATAAAGGAAAAAGAAAAAAGGTGCCCCATTATCGGGACACCCTCCTTTCATTTGCTGTATTCTTTTTAGAACAAAAGTTCATCGGGATTGCTGCCGAAACGTTCATTTCTGTTCAAGGCATCTATTTGATTCATTTCATTTAAACTCAATGAAAAATCAAATACCTGCGCATTTTCCTTGATACGGGACGGCGTAATCGATTTAGGTATTACAACTAGATCATGTTGCAGGTGCCATCTAATCAATACTTGTGCTGAACTTTTCCCGTGCTTCTTTGCTATATGCTTAATTGTCGGCTCTTCCAAAAGGTTTCCTCTGCCTAGCGGGCTCCAAGATTCTACCTTTATTTCATGTTTTGCACAGTAATCACGAATTTCGACTTGAGTTAAAAGTGGATGCAATTCAATTTGATTGACGACCGGCTTCACTTCACTGTTTGCAAGTAAATTTTCCAAATGATGAACATGGAAATTACTTACACCGATTGATTTCACCTTTCCATCCTTATAAAGCTTCTCCAATGCCCTCCAGGTTTCCAGATATTTATCTTTTCCCGGCCAGTGGATCAGGTATAAATCCAAGTATTCCAATCCAAGGCGATTTAAACTATTCTCAAATGCCTTGAGCGTCGTTTCATATCCTTGCTCGGTATTCCACACTTTGGAGGTTATGAACAATTCTTCACGTGGCACTCCGCATTCCCGAATCGCTTGGCCTACACCTTCTTCATTTTCATAAATGGCCGCTGTATCAATCGCCCGATAACCGACTTCGATCGCTTTTTTGACGGACTCAACCGTTTCATTGCCGTTTTTCACTTTAAATACACCGAAACCCAACTGTGGCATTTTAACTCCATTATGTAAGGTGATCGTTTCCCCAATATTCGAAATCATTCCATCATTCCCCCTTACTTTTATTTACCAATTATACATCCCTCCACCTTCTATTTCTAACCATAAGCATCGGGATTTATATAGTCCCTTGAGTGAAAACCCATCCCTAAAGGCCATTTATATATATCAATGTAACATTTTATCTTTTTAATCATTCACTAAGTTAAATATTTTGTAAAAAAATGACGAAACATCTATCCTTAAAGGTATGTAATTCGTTACAATAGTATAGTTCGATTTTAAACCATGTAAAAAAGAAGGTGCCATCTTTAAAGAATAATCAAAACTAAAACTCCCATTCTAAATATTGAGGAGTGCAAACTGTCCTGCGCCCAATCATTGGCCACAAACTATATTCACTTTATATACTTGAAATCAAGGGAGTCCTCCATGTATGAATACCATACTCATCTTAACCGCGCTAATAATAATTTTTGCTTTGGTCTTTGACTTTATCAATGGCTTCCATGATACGGCTAACGCCATCGCTACAGCCGTATCAACCAAAGCACTTAAACCACGTCATGCAATCATCATGGCTGCGGTCATGAATTTATTGGGAGCATTGACCTTTACCGGTGTAGCGCATACCATTACGAAGGATATCGTCGATCCTTTCACATTGAATAATGGTTCTTATGTTATCCTTGCTGCACTAATTTCGGCAATAATATGGAATTTAATCACTTGGTATTTTGGCATTCCAAGCAGTTCCTCCCATGCGATCATTGGTTCAATAGCTGGAGCGGCCATCGTGGCCAGTGGATTCGATGCGATTAAATGGAGTGGATTCACTAAAATTGTACAAGCATTGATCCTATCTCCCATCCTTGCCTTTACGCTTGGATTCATTGTTTACAGTATCTTCAAGGTAGTATTCAAAAATAATAATTTAGGAAAAACCAATACACGATTCAGGAGAATACAAATTGTCACAGCGGCCATCCAGTCTTATACACATGGGACGAATGATGCTCAAAAATCCATGGGTATCATCACGATGGCTTTGATCGCTAACGGATATGCCTCTACCTCTGAAGTTCCTTTCTGGGTACAATTATCTTGCGCTATAGCCATGGCGCTTGGTACATCGATCGGAGGTTGGAAGATCATCAAAACCGTTGGCGGTAAAATCATGAAAATCCGCCCGGTTAATGGCGTTGCTGCCGATATGACTGGAGCAGCGATCATTTTCGGTGCAACCTTCCTGCATATGCCGGTCAGCACGACACATGTCATTTCTTCTTCAATACTTGGGGTCGGTTCTGCACACCGCATCAAAGGGGTAAAATGGGGAACCGCAAAAAACATGCTGGTCACTTGGTTCATTACATTGCCAATTTCTGCTTCCTTAGCTGGAATCATTTACTATTTGATTGCTTTATTTTTATAAAACCTTTTGCCTTTCCATATCGGAAAGGCTTTTTTTTTACAAATCCCCCTTATAAATGCAGGGTTTTTCCCTTTTTTTAATTTTCCTTGTTTTTTTATGTAAAGTTTTATTAAGATTTTGTAAATTTTCGTCGAAAAACCTTCCCGGATACTACATGAATTCGTTACAATCAATTTGTTAATACTAAGCGTACGACTAAAGTGCGTAAATTTGCATGACTAATTGGGAGGCTTTAACATGGCTTTTAAATCAAAAAAAGACAAATTCGCGGTAATGCTTTTTAACATCGCTCAAAACCTTAAAGAAGGTGCTGACTATTTCGCGGATTATAAACTCAAGAACATCTCCGATCTCAAAGTATTTTCAGATACCATGAAAGACTATGAGCATAAAGGCGATTCAATGGTTCATAATGTGATCAAAGAGCTGAACAATGCTTTCATCACTCCTATCGAACGGGAGGATATCCTTGAATTAACCATGAGAATGGATGATGTCATAGACGGTTTGGAACACTGTGCGGCATTATTCGAAATGTACTCAATTGTCAATGCAGATGAGTATATGCTTAAGTTTGTGGATGCAATCAAACAGTGTACGTATGAGATTGAAAATGCTGTCGATACACTATCCACTAAAAAATTACCAATGATTCGTGAACATGCAATCAAAATTAAAGATCTTGAATCCGTTTGTGACGGAATCCAACGTCAATCAATCAAAAACTTGTTTACAGTTGAAAAAGACCCAATCAGGATCATTCAATATAAAGAAATTTACGAAAGCCTTGAAGAGATTGCCGATCACTGTCAAGCGGTGGCCAATACACTTGAAACAATCATAATGAAAAACGCCTAAGGAGTACCCCAATAAATGGATACTTTATTAATTATAACAATATTAATCGTTTTCTTTGCTTTAGCATTTGACTTCATCAATGGTTTTCATGATACAGCCAATGCAATAGCGACTGCCGTTTCAACAAAGGCCTTGAAGCCTAGGCATGCCATCATCATGGCAGCCGTCATGAATTTCGTCGGTGCCATGACATTTACTGGAGTGGCGAAGACCATAACGAAGGATATCGTGGATCCGTTCACGCTTCCGAATGGTTCATATGTAATAATGGCTGCTCTACTTGCCGCTATCATATGGAACCTTCTAACGTGGTATTACGGAATACCAAGCAGTTCCTCCCATGCATTGATTGGTTCGATTGCTGGTGCAGCCATTGCTGCAGCAGGATTCGCTGGAATTAACTGGGGAGGATTCATGAAAATTCTTCAAGCTTTGATCTTCTCCCCGCTAATTGCTTTTGCAATCGGGTTTATCGTATACAGCATCTTTAAAGTTGTCTTTAAAAACAATAACCTGACAAAAACAAACCAAAGATTCCGGACTATACAGATTGCTACTGCAGCACTTCAATCGTATACCCACGGAACGAACGACGCACAAAAAGCGATGGGTATCATCACGATGGCCCTTATTGCAAATGGTTATGCATCAAGTACCGATATCGCCTTCTGGGTTCAGTTCTCCTGTGCGCTCGCAATGGGACTTGGAACTTCCGTCGGCGGATGGAAAATCATTAAGACCGTTGGCGGCAAAATCATGAAAATCCGCCCGGTCAATGGTGTTGCAGCCGATTTAACCGGAGCCTTCATCATTTTCGGCGCGACTGTAATACACATGCCAGTCAGTACAACCCATGTTATTTCGTCTTCAATCCTTGGTGTTGGATCTGCGCATCGTGTCAAGGGCGTAAAATGGGGAACGGCAAAAAGAATGATCATCACTTGGTTCATTACCATTCCCATCTCGGCAACATTAGCTGGTTTGATTTATCTTTTAATTAACTTCTTATTCTAAAATAAAATCCCTTCCGGTTTCCATCGGTAGGGATTTTCTGTTTTACAAAGGATTTATCTATGCTTATCAATAGGAAATCGTTTAAAATTCAAGGAGAAGGAATTTTTTTAGCGAGGGGCAAAATAAGAATGAAGGAATTCGAAAAAAATAGAGATATTTTTAAAGACCTTTATGGAGATATGATGGAGTTTGCCGATAGAATCAGTTCTGTTTTAGGTTGCCCCATTACAATCGAGGACGGTAACCACCGCTTACTTGCTTATAGCACTCACGATGATACTACGGATCAGGCCCGTATCATGACCATAATCGGAAGACGTGTCCCTGAAAAGGTTATCAACAGTTTATGGAAAGATGGCTTCATCCCTGCGTTATTGAAGGAAGATGCCCCCATTAAAATCGGGGCCATCAATGATGTCGGTCTCGGTAACAGGGTTGCGGTTTCCATCCGGAAAAATAATGAAGTACTTGGATTCATTTGGGCCTTGGAAGTAAATGAACCTTTCACAGAAGAAGATATGAAATTTCTGCAATTCGCTGCCAAGGAGGCAAAGAACCAGTTACAGCAATTGCAATTGAAAAAGAAAAGGAAAGAAGCAGGTCATCAAGAGTTTCTTTGGCGCATGTTGACCGGGCACTACCAAGAGGAATCGGAAATAATTGAAAATTACAAGAAATTCTCAATCCATGTTCCAGTGGTTTTTTCCATATTGGTATTCGAATTTCCTAAAGAGATCAATCGCGAAGTGGAGCGCTACATTTCATACATGTTAACGACCACTCAAAAGATAAACAGTTCCTTATTTGCCATTGACCATAACAAGCTCATTCTTTTCGCGGGAGCCAACCAGGAAAACAGCCCTTCTTTCACTTCATCGATTTATGAGTTCATCCCTTTTTTCATTCTGGAGATGAAACGGCGTTTCGGTGTTGAGCATATCCTTGGAACGGCTGGCAATATGTATAAAAACTTAATGGATGTTAAATCAAGTTACGAAGAAGCTCTATACACCCTAAAAATGAAGAATATATTCCCTGATGACATGGCACTCATTTTACATTATGAAGAACTTGGCATGTTTCAAATGATTGAATCACTCGCAAGCAACAAACAGCGTCGTGTTCATCCTTCCATCCTTAAACTTAAAGCATACGATATGAAAAACCAGACGGAATTGCTGCAAACACTCACCGTCTATCTAGAGAAAGACTGCAACCCAAATGAAGCTTCAAAAAATCTTCATATCCATGTAAATACATTGAATTACCGATTAAAAAGAATCTCTGAAGTGGGAAATATTCGATTAAAAGACCCTATTCAAAAAATGTCCCTCTTTCTTAACATTAAACTTAATCAATATGATGAATTTTTCAAAAAAAATTAATGATATATTCCCAGATATGGAATACTAAAAGAAGTGTGGAAAGGTTGATCATATGAAATTAGAAACAAAAGAAGAACTTGAAAAAGAATTAACAATCATTGAAAAATGGGAGAAAGATCAGAAAGGACTATGGTTTTGGGAACGGATTGGGCGCATCCCCTTCAAGCTATTGGATAAGTTGACACCGGATTTCATTCAGAAAAAATTGGGTGTCATGCTTGATGAAATCGGCAGCTACATTCAGAATGGCGGAAAATATTTAACGAAAGAAGCCCATATTCTAAGTCAGCTGCAAGCCAAGGTTCCCGATTTGAATATTAATGGCCTGGAAGATGTTTCAAGCATCCCCCTCCATATCATGGATAGCGTGAGTCAGGATATTAAAACTTCAGGCAGCAAATTGGCAACGGTTCAAGGTGCCACTACCGGGATTGGCGGAATCTTCACCTTGGCCATGGACATCCCGCTTCTTCTCGGGATGTCCATCAAAACCCTTCAGGATATCGCCATCACATATGGCTTCAATCCTAGAGACCGCCAAGAACGTATTTTCATCGTCAAATGTCTGCAATTTACAACATCGGATGTTGTCGGAAAAAAGGCTCTATTAAATGAATTGTCGAAAATGAACCAGACGGATTCCCAATCAAAAAGGGAAATAGCCTCCGAACTCCAGGGATGGCGAGAAGTCGTTTATACATACCGCGATCAGTTTGGCTGGAAAAAGCTTTTGCAAATGGTTCCTGTTGCCGGAATAATATTTGGCGCCATTACAAATCGTTCGATGATTGCCGATATCGCCGATACGGGAATCATGCTTTACAAGAAAAGAAGGATTCTAGAGCGCATTCAAGAACCTATTGCAAAGTATTGATTTCATTTTAAAAAGGTCTTGATCCTGGCAAGTCCATGTTTTTTGAAACTGCGTTTGTGGAATTCCACAAATACACCTTTTTCATTTTTCTGATTTCCACATACTAACTGTTTCTTTTTCCAACTATACTTGTGATACAAATAGTAAAACATATTATTGGAGGGATTAAGATGAGAATAGGAATTCCAAAAGAGATTAAAAACAATGAAAATCGTGTAGCTATCACTCCAGCTGGGGTCGTGGCATTAGTCAATGCAGGACATGAAGTATTAATCGAAATGAACGCGGGTCTAGGAAGCAGTTTCACAAATGAAGCATATCAAGAAGCTGGTGCCGTTATAGTCGAGGACGCTGCTAGCGTTTGGGCAAGTACAGAAATGATCATGAAAGTAAAAGAACCTATCTCATCTGAATATAAATATTTCAGAAAAGATTTAATCCTTTTCACATATTTACATCTTGCGGCAGAACCGGCACTAGCTCAGGCACTAAAAGAAAGCGGTGTCTTGGCCATTGCTTATGAAACGGTTGCAGTAAACCGCACACTTCCATTATTGACACCAATGAGTGAAGTTGCAGGACGCATGGCTGCACAAATCGGTGCTCAGTTCCTTGAAAAAAATAACGGCGGTAAAGGAATACTCTTAAGCGGAGTTCCTGGAGTTAAACGCGGTAAAGTCGCTGTAATCGGCGGAGGAATGGTTGGAACGAATGCTGCTAAAATCGCTATTGGTTTAGGCGCAGATGTTACCATTCTTGACTTAAGCCCTGACCGCCTGCGTCAGCTTGATGATATTTTCGGAAATGAACTGACTACACTCATCTCCAACCCTTATAACATTGCAGAAGCAGTCAAAGATGCCGATTTAGTAATCGGTGCTGTATTGATTCCAGGTGCTAAAGCTCCTAAGCTCGTTACTGAAGAAATGGTTAAAACGATGTCTCCAGGTTCAGTCATTGTCGATGTTGCAATCGACCAAGGCGGTATCTTTGAAACGGTCGACCACATAACAACACATGATAACCCTACTTATGTAAAACATGGAGTAGTTCATTATGCAGTGGCGAATATGCCAGGGGCAGTGCCTCAAACTTCTACAGTAGCTTTAACTAACGTAACAGTACCATTTGCTCTTCAAATTGCAAATAAAGGTGCCATCAAAGCGATCCTTGAAAATGATGCTCTTGCAAAAGGCGTCAATGTGGCGAACGGTGAAATCACGTTCGAAGCAGTTGCCACAGACCTTGGCTACAATTACGTAAGTGTTGAAAACGCCTTAAACCCGAATAACATTAACGCTTAATATAAATAAGACTCCAGAATCTTGTCTGGAGTCTTATTTTTTTTGGACGAGGGCCTCGATGAAGCTGAGTTTCTTCGTATGATAACCGGATCAGGCCGGGATATTCCGCACAAGGGTCGAATTATCCTCATATGGGTTGGATTATCTGCTCGGACGGGCGATTTTTCCGGAGATATAAGATATGCCACTTCTTGATCAAGTCTGCCCTTTCCCCGGTTGATGTTCTTACTAATCATACAAAATAGAATATTCCTCTTAATCTATGAAAATCTTTCCAGGATTCATTATTCCTTTCGGATCCAAAGCCTGTTTGATCGTTTTCATCACTTCATAAGCAGCTCCATGCTCCCTTCGCTGATACTTCGATTTTCCAAGTCCTACCCCATGTTCACCCGTACATGTACCGCCTTTTGTTAATGCATATTCGACGATTTCTTCATTTAACCTCTTCGCTTCTTTAACTTCTTCAGGATTTTTTAAATCAATCATGAACAATACGTGATAATTCCCGTCACCTACATGTCCTACAATCGCACCCTCCACTTTGGATTTTTCGACTTTCTTCCTTGTATCCAGTATGGCATTCGATAATTCATGTAGTGGCACACTTACGTCAGTCACCATAAGCCTTTTTCCGGGTGCACTATGAATGAAAGCGTACGCGAGATTATGGCGCGCTTCCCATAAGGCGTTCCGTGCTTTTGAATCGGTTTCAAACTGGATATCTCCACAGCCAAAATCACTTACGATTTCCTTGGCAAATTTGACGTCCTGTTCCAGTCCGGCAAAATTCCCATGAAACTCGAGGAATAGAGTTGGTTGGACATCATAGGATTTGTCCATGAATTGATTAACTTTTTTTATGGACTCGGCATCCACCAATTCAATTCGTGCAATCGGGATTCCAGCAAGCATGATCCCATTAACCGCAGATACTGCCTGTTCGACGGTTGGAAATGAGGCTCTTCCGGCCATTGTGACTTCAGGGATGCCATATACCTTCAATGTCAGTTCAGTAAATACACCCAGCGTACCTTCAGAGCCGACAAACAAGCCATTCAAATGAATGCCTGAAGATGATTTTGTCGCTAAGCTTCCGGAATGAATCACTTCACCGTTTGCTAAAACCACTTCCAAATCCCTGACTTGATCGCGCATTATCCCATATTTAACCGAGGTCGTCCCACTTGCATTCGTAGCTGCCATCCCACCCAATGTAGCATCGGCGCCAGGATCGACGGAAAAGAACAAACCGTATTTTTTTAATTCTTTATTAAGTTGCGTCCTTGTCACACCCGGTTGGACCTTAACAAGGAAATCATTTTCCCTGATTTCCAATATTTGATTCATCAAGGACAAATCCAGGGAAATACCCCCTTTGACTGGAACGACATGCCCCTCCAAACTTGATCCTAACCCAAAAGGAATGACTGGTATTTCATGCTCATTCGCATAACGCATGACTGCGCTTACTTCTGCAGTATCCCTTGGATATATGACCATATCCGGTAAATGAGGGGTGTGATATGATTCATCATGGCTGTGCTGTTCCAATAAAGTTTCATTCACCGTTACTTGTTCTTCCGAAAGTATCTTCCTTAATTCTTCTATATAACCTTTCATTATTGCAGCCCCCTCTTTTCTCCAAACATTCTGAAAATATTACACGAATGAGATTGCCCGCTAATAGGCAATCCATCTTTCTTCATTTACTGAAACCTTTCGTTTTATCCGTGCAGGCCTTCATTGCTTGCAGAATGCTGGATCTTAGCTGATTCTCTTCTAAAGACGCTACCGCAGATATCGTTGATCCGCCCGGCGTGCAGACATCATCCTTTAAAGCAGCAGGATGCCTTTCCGTTTCCAGTACCATTTTAGCAGCTCCCATTACAGCTTGTGCTGCCATTCGGTATGCTTGTTTTCGTGGAATGCCATCACGGACCCCTCCATCAGCCAGCGCCTCGATGAACATATAAACATAAGCAGGCGACGAACCGCTGATGGCCGGAACTGCGTCCATCAAATCTTCATGCAGGATTTCCGTTTTACCGAAACTATTCAGCAGTGCAGTCACATCCTCTATATCAGCATCGGTAATTTCATCATTGATGCACATGGCAGTCATGCCTTCACCGACAAACGAAGGAGTGTTTGGCATCGTCCGGACAACCTTCACTCTTTTTTCGAAACTTTTCTCAACTAGAGATACAGTGATCCCTGCTGCCATAGTAATGATAACGGTGTCTTCTTTAACATGATTCTTCACTTCTTCAAGTACTTGCTTATGCATGGCAGGTTGGATCCCCAGAAAGAGAAAATCGGCAAAACCGGCAACCTCTTTATTATCCAAAGTACCTCTAACGTTATATTTCGTGGTGATTTTAGTTTTGGTCTCCGCACTCGAAGTACTGACCATGATTCCTTCAGGTGAAATGACCTCTGCATGCAGCATGCCCTCAAGCATTGCCTCACCCATTTTGCCGCATCCAATAAACCCGATTTTTTTATTCATATCTTACACTTCCAATCATAAGTTCATCTATGTTCCACTTTATTATATCGAATATGATAAATGGAAACACGTTGGAGATATTAATCAGGAAGGATTTGGTGGTTTCTGGTCGAATTACTTAAAGTGATATGGATGAATCTTTATATTCACCTTTACGCAATATAGTCAAGTAATTGAATTCTTTTGCAAAAAAAAATCGTTGACTAATTGGTCATTAGAGATTTATAATTTTGACCTATTAGTCACAAACGAATAAGAAATACAGTTATAGAAATGGAGAAATGCTATGCAAATGGAAAAAAAAGCGGTCAATACCAAGCTTGTCTTAACAGGATTGATCATAGGAATGTTTTTCAGTTCATTGGAACAGACGATCGTCGGTACGGCCATGCCGACAATTATCGGGGAATTGAATGGTTTCACCATCTTTGCATGGGTAACGACTGCCTATTTAATAGCCTCAACGACTGTTGTACCCATTGTTGGAAAGCTATCTGATTTATATGGCAGGCGTTCCCTTTATCTGCTTGGCACAATCATATTTACGATCGGTTCGTTTTTATGTGCCACAGCCACTTCGATGGAGCAATTGATCATCTACAGAGGTCTGCAGGGAATCGGCGGCGGAATGATCATGCCTTTATCCCAAACAATCATCGGCGATATATTCTCTGCGGAACAAAGAGCCAAATGGCAGGGTGTATTCGGAGCCCTTTTTGGATTAAGTTCTGTCATCGGCCCTTTTCTGGGCGGCCTGATCGTTGACCATATCAGCTGGCATTGGATCTTTTTGATCAATGTACCGACGGGCTTACTATCGGCCATTTTGATTTATGTAGGACTGAAACATGAAGCGATAAGGAAAACCGAGAAAGTGAATATCGATTATCTAGGGATCTTCACCTTGATTCCTGGTATTGTCCTGTTATTGCTTGGCTTGACCTTCGGTGGTGATAAATTCGAATGGTTATCACTGGAATCTATCTTGATTTTCGGCAGCACCATTGTCTTCATTGTCCTATTCATCATTTTTGAAAGAAGAGCGGTCGAACCGATCCTTGATTTATCCCTCTTTAAAAATAGGGTTTTTTCCACCACGAATATTTTAGGATTCCTGCTTGGCCTTGGCATGTTTGGGGCAATCATGTTCGTCCCGCTGTTCATGCAAGGAGTTTTGGGAGTTTCACCAACAAAAGCGGGATCGACCATGACTCCAATGATGATCGGTATGATTCTTTCCAGCATCATTGGCGGGCGGTTACTTTTGAAATTCCGTTTTCGTACCGTGCTTACCTTTGGAATGGCCTTTGCGACGCTTGGCTTTTTCCTAATGAGTACGATGGACGGCAGTACGACTATATTCACTGCGTACTCATTCATGGCCATCCTTGGGATAGGTATGGGGCTTGTCATGCCGACATTGATGATTGCCGTTCAAAACGAATTTCCAAAATCGCAGCTCGGGTCGGTTACAGCGGCTTCAACTTTCTTCCGATCAATAGGTGGAACGATGGGCATCACGATTTTGAATGCTGTCATGAATCACAATCTCCAGCAAAATATGGATGATGCGGTCGTAAGTCAAAAGGACCCTGTATTGCATGAAGCACTGAAAGCATTAGCCGATAAAACGGATACGTTATTCAACATCATGCTTTATCCTGAAAACCTTAAAATGCCCGCAGAAGTCAGCAATGTCCTTGTAAAAACGATAGAAAATGCTTGGATCGATGCATTCTCCAGTGTTTTCATCACCGGTATCTTTTTTGTTTCCGCAGGGATATTAGTGGCACTTTCCGTGGGTTCGGGCCGAATCAAAAGAGATCAAGAAACGGAAAAAGAATTAGGCTAAAATATGCTCGGGACCGGCTGATATAATCAGCCGGCCTTTTTCATCCCTTCAATCCTATGTTTCTTTTTCATTGATAAGGGAATTTTACCTATATGAGACTAAATGGGGTGATACTATGAACAAGATAAACGATTCAATTTTGCCTGCAGATTTTTATCAGCAGCCCACGCTTGAACTGGCAAAATCCCTTCTTGGCTGCCTGATCGTAAAAGAAACAGCGGATGGAACCGCTTCTGGATTCATTGTTGAAACAGAGGCCTATATTGGACCTGGGGACAGGGCCGCACATAGTTTTGGAAATAGACGGACAAAACGGACGGAAGTGATGTTCGGAAATTCCGGTTTGATCTATACATACGTCATGCACACACATACACTGGTCAATGTCGTAAGCGGCGGACCTGAAAATCCGGAAGCCATATTAATTCGCGCGATTGAACCGTATTCAGGTCTCGAGTTAATGCAGGAAAGACGCGGAATTGCCGATATTCGTAAATGGACCGATGGACCAGGGAAGCTAACAAAGGCACTAGGCATCACCATGGATGATTATGGTCGATCTTTTACGGACCCCCCGCTTTATCTGGCTGCAGGAAAAAAGCCTGGCCACATATCCAGCGGCCCCCGCGTCGGAATCGACAACTCCGGGGAAGCAAAAGATTACCCTTGGCGTTTCTGGGTTACCGACAATCCATATATATCCCGTAAGAACTTAATTAAAAACAGGGGACCAAAATAGTCTCCGTGATGTTATCCCCTCTAAGTGAACTGTATAAACTCTGTGGATGTTACGCAACTTTGAGGGGATTTTACTATGTCCGTAAGCATTCCGATATATCAAAAAGTAGTGAATGAAAGCTTTAGGTATCCAGCCAATTACCCCGGTAATAATATCTAAATGTTTGGTATGAAATCCATATATAATCAGCCATTCAAAAAAGCCATTCCCCTACTCAAAGTATCATCACATAGTAAAATCGTGAGCCTGATGCCCCCTACGTACAAAATTAAAAAATTAATCACGGAAAGGTAAGGATTTATTATTCTTACCTTTCTTTTAATTACCGTAACTCAAACTTCCATTATACGAAATGCTCTTTTGAGTTTACTAGCTATCCATTTATGCAAAATTCCAAGATTTGGTCCTCTTATACTCCAATGAACCCACCCGATGTACCAAACTCCCATTTTCCTGTAACAGAATAACCCGAAAAATGATGAAAAAGTTGAATTTTATTGATATGGGCCATGTTTTTTATATTCCATACCTTTATAATATAAATGCTAGATATTTTTTTACCACATCAGGAGGAACTTTCCTAAATGAACAATTCTAAAAACTCTTTCATTCTTGCGGGGACCATTATAGGTACCCTAATCGCCGGCACTTCTGCTTATGCTGGTTCTTATCAAGTTAAATCAGGGGACACCCTAGATAAAATCTCTAAAGCCAATAATACAACTGTCCAGCACTTAAAATCTCAAAACCATTTGACTAGTAACCTTATTTTTCCCGGCCAAGTCTTGAAATTTAATACTCTTAACAACAGTACAGTTAAAAATAAAGATAAAACCGAAAAATATGTGGTTAAACTTGGGGATTCTTTATCTAAAATTGCCAATAAATATAATGTATCCGTTAGTGCCCTGCTTAAATTAAACCCTAGTATTTCTAATTCGGACCGGATATATATTGGCCAAACCATCCGGGTTTCCGGACAAGCCTCTGGATCCAGCTCTACGGCTAAAAACAGTTCAAATGCTACATATAAAGTCAAATCCGGGGATACACTGGGCAAAATTGCCAGAGTCAATAATATGACTGTCCAACAATTAAAGTCTATAAACCATTTGACTAGCACTCTCATTTTTCCCGGCCAGGTCTTGAAGGTTAATGCCATTACCAGCAACCCGGATAAAAGTAAAAATACAACAGACGTTTATGTCGTTAAATTAGGGGATTCCTTATCAACAATCGCTAAAAGATATAACCTTTCCCTTAGTGCCTTACTTAAAATAAACCCTAATATTTCTAACTCAGATCGTATTCGTATCGGCCAAACCATCCGGGTTTCAGGGAAGGCCTCGGCATCTGCAAGTAATAAACCGTCCAAATCCACCAAAGCAGATCAAGTTTTGGCAGCTGGTGCTAAATACATGGGAGCCAAGTATGTTTACGGTGCGAGCACTTCACGCACTGACGTATTTGATTGCTCATCCTTCACATTAAGGGCATTCCAAAGTGCAGGTATTTCCTTGCCTCGAAATTCAGTGGCCCAATCAAACGTTGGTACAGCTGTATCCTCGAAAGCCCTGCAAAAAGGGGATTTAGTATTTTTTGATACCAATAATGATGGAGTAATCAATCATGTAGGAATTTATGCCGGTAACGGTCAAATGCTGAATGCTTCGACATCTAAAGGTGTTTCCTACGCTAACATCAACAATTCCTACTGGGGACCTAGCTTTGTGAAGGCGGTCCGGGTTCTTAACTAAATGATGATGACAGTAAACGATAAAGAGCAAAAAAGCGTGGTTTGATAAAATATCATACACGCTTTTTTGCGTATCATAATGTAAAATAGCCGCCAACTGGTGTTACGATACAAATGCACTAGTAGGTTCCATATTACAATTTCCTTTGTAATGAGGAAAACAAGCTTCCATTTCAGATTGTCCCTTAAGGAGAGTCCCTCCACTGTCAGATACTGGTCATATTTTCATAAAAAATATATTTTTTTCAGTTCTATTAGTCTCTTTAGCAAGTAACATTTTCATCACTTTTGCTGGATTACCCGCAATGATGAAAAATTGTAGCATAAATACTTTTAGTGATTATCGATTCTGCCAATTACACACCTGACAAAATAGTATCCTGGCTCCTATCCAGCAATTATCATTTATATTAACTAGCTGACTTCAGAGCAGTTACCTTTTCCAAGGCAAAACAATAGGTAGAGATAATGGCTCCAAGACTCTCTCAATATAAAATGATATAATATTCAAAAAAATTAAAAATCATTTTACACCGTTACCTACAAATGTTCCCACATCATTATCTTTTTGACTCATTTCTTGCGCATTAACCTTTACATCTCCACAATCGCATAAAAGCGCAATAATTCAATTGTGGTTTATTATTTATAACTGGAAATTTATTTTTAATTTGTTAAAGTATTAAGTCTTTTTTTTATAGTTGATTTTACGATTAAAAATACTCAAAACACTTAAAAGTATTGCAAAAAATACAAAGTAAACTAAACCTTCACTAGTAAACCCGAATTTGTAAAAGATAATAGTAGCAATAATAAACACACCAGTTAAAAAGATTTTATAAGACCAATACTTACTCATTATCAACACCTCTTTTCAATTTTAAAAATCTGAATAGGTAGTTTTAGTTGCCCCCTTAAAATTCTTCTCTTTATAATATACAAATTTAAGTTGTCCTTTTTTATTAGATTTTGAACTTCTTTTGATATATACCTTGTATGACATATAGCCCTTTGAATATTCCTTTATTCCAAATGCAGATCCAGCTAAAAATGATGTAACACTCATTCCAGGAATCAAACCAGCAGCTCCTATTGCTAATGAACCGACTAATAATCCTTTTGATCTATTCTTATTACTAAAATACAATTTGTAATTTGTTGGCAAAATTGGTTTAGACATACATTGATATGCCGGATAACAAGCTTCTGCAGTTTTATTGGGAAACACTGGTGTAATTATACTAAATACTAAAATTAAAACAAATGTACTCTTATAAAATTTTTTTATCATCTCATTATCCCCCAATATTTTAATTTTATGTATAATTATTAAACTCATCGTTTTCGTTTAGCTAATTCATACTATTTTTTTTCGATTATACAGTCGATAAAGTTAAAGGGAATGCCTTCGTGCTCTGATTAATCGAGTAAATGCTGACAAAGCGCAAAGAAATTGATTTGGTTACTTAGGTTTTTATTTATGTATTTCATCGTCGAAGCGTTTCATATTAAGAGAATCCTGGAAGCGTTAATACGAATTCTCGGATTGTATTGGGGCTCCGAAGATCCGTCCTATTGTATTTACTACATTATCCTCTCTTTCCTCATACCTGGAGCATTAACCTTTGCATTTCCACAATCGCATAATTCAGTTGATTACTGATACGGACTCCTTCAAAGCTTGATAATTCCTTTCGTTGGCCTATTTCATCCTTCTTTTTTCTATGATAGGTAATCGTTTGTTGTAATAACCAAGCCTTTCTTAATAACATTTCCCTCACCTGCCTGTTTAGTTAGATGCCTTTCCTGCATTTCAACTTGCTTTCTATGGACTTTTTCTTCTATAAGATCTATGAACATCTGATTATTATTGAGATTTTCTTTATTAAACTCTATTAACCGCGCTAATGATACATTTTTACGCATTGTTTGGATCTCCTTCTCTACAGAAATTGCGATAAGAATATTTTTCCTATTACTTCATGATATCTTCATAATACTCTTAGTTTAAAAATTCTTGGTTTCAATTTTGAAATGACAGTTACCAATATTGGTATTGTCTTTTTGGATATATCCTGTTCAGTTTTTCAACTTGCATTATTGTCCTTGATTTGGCCGTGCAGATCTAAGTAAGTACATTATTTCCAACAAAAAAAGGCCTTCATCACAGAAGACCTTTTCAGAAAGTATACTAATAAGAAGAGTAAGTTTGCCTGAGCTTTTTTCTTTCAAAAACGTTCCAGGCGCTTTCAGAAATCAGCTCCCTTTAACGCCGACTGTCTGCCAAGCCACCTCAAAGCAAGCGCCTGTGGTGTCTCGGCTAGCCAGTTACTCGGCAGGAGTGTCGCAAATTTCTTCCATCCTTTATGAATTACTGTAAAAAAACAGCAAGGATCACCTCGTCTTAAATTGGTTCGGATGTGTCCAGCCTACGTTTTTTTACATTTCAGTCGATTCCAGAAATCCGCTCCCTTTCCGCCGACTGTCTGCCAAGCCTCCTCGACGTAAACGTCTCCGGGGTCTCGGCTAGCCAGTTACTCGGCAGGAGTGTCGCAAATTTCTTCCATCCTTTAAGGATTAATGTAAAAAAACCTCAAGAATCAACTCGTCTTAAACTTTGTTCGGGATGAGCCTAGACTACGGTTTTTTCTTAAATTACATTTCAGTCGATTCCAGTAATCCGCTCCCTTTCCGCCGGCTGTCTGCCAAGCTACCTCAAAGCAAGCGCCTGTGGTGTCTCGGCTAGCCAGTTACTCGGCAGGAGTGGTCGCAAATTTCTTCCATCCTTTAAGGATTAATGTAAAAAAACTCAAGGATCACCTCGTCTTAAACTTTGTTCGGGATGAGCCTAGACTACGGTTTTTTCTTAAATTACATTTCAGTCGATTCCAGAAATCCGCTTCCTTTCCGCCGGCTTTCTGCCAAGCCACCTCAAAGCAAGCGCCTGTGGTGTCTCGGCTACCAGTTATTCGGCGGAGTATTTCATAATTCTTCAATCTAGTGAGGTTTCATAAACATTCTAGTGTTTAATCAGGGTTGAGTGCATTCGAACATGGAATTACTTTAGTTTCTCTTGCTCTTCAAGGTACTGCCTTATTTTTTTCAAATAATCCGGTGCATCCATTTGATCTTTCACGACCAGTTCTATAAGGCAAAGTTTATCGGCGTTCATATCTTGGGCATTTGTAATGGCTTCATCCAGTTCACCATTCGTCTCGACTCTTGCTGTGAATGCCTCTTGACCAAATGCTTCAGCCAGTTTTGTATAATTCCACTCTGGTATCTCGTTGTATTTCTGTTTTTCTATATCGACTTTTACGTTTAAGAATTTTTCTATCGTATAGCCGTTATTGTTGAGGATAAACACGATGGGCTTACACCCGTTTTCCAGCATCGAGCTTATTTCCTGTGCTGTCAGCTGTATCGATCCGTCCCCGGTAAACAAAAGAACACGCCGGTTTCTATCCGCTATACAAGCACCGAAAGCTGCGGGCGTCGCATAACCAATGCTTTGCCAGCCTCCCTGGGCTATGTAGGTCGCCCCTTTCGGCAATCTGACCTGTGACATGCCATAAGAGAATGTTCCTGTTTCCGTGACCACAATATCATTTTCCTTCAACATTTGCTGAATTCGAGGATAATAGGAAGTCGCTTTCAGTGGTGCTGACGGGTCTTCCACCATTGTGTCATACGGAAACGAGATGTTTCCGACAGATTCGTTCTGACGGTAGCCAATGTCCTGGAGCGCATTTAGTATTTCCTCCGCCTTGACATTCATATAACTGGCTTCCCCCACTTTTAATGTGTCAGGCTGTATTTCCACCATTTTCAACGGGTTAAGCTTTGCTGTACCTTTGGAAGTATTGACGTCTGACCAAACAGCACCAACGGCTATGATCAAATCCGCTTCTTCAACAGTCTCAGTTACATCCTTACTTCCGAAAGCTCCGCCGTATACACCAATATACTGGGGATGACTCTCATCAAACCCGCTTTTCCCCTGCATCAATGAAGCAACTGGAACATTTAACCTCTCAGCGAGCTGCAGTACGGGTTTCTGCAGGTTATAACGAAGTGTTTTCACGTCGACAAGCAGAACGGCTTTATTTACATGTTCTAACATGCCTTTTATATGCTTCACTGCTGACTGCAAAGCATCGACATTCGTTTTGGTCATGTTTTCTGATGTCTTACCGTGAGAAAGCAATGGTTTTTCAACGAGATCGATAGCCACCACCAAATAAACGGGCTTTTTCTTTTCTTTCGCGATTTTGATTGCAGCCGGTATCTCCCTAGCTGCGTTTTCTGGTGTAAGTATTGCTGTATAACCGGTAATATGCTCATAAACCTTACGGAAAACATCAAAATCTCCATCCATTAACGTATGGTGGGCAAGCTCCTTTTCCTGCTGCATCATGGTCTTTGGCGAGCCGACAATATGGATGAGCGGCACATTTTCACTGTACGCTCCAGCGATTGCATTACATGCGCTCATTTCACCGACACCAAAGGTGGTTATCAGTGCCGACATGCCCTTCACCCGGGCATATGCGTCCGCTGCGTATCCAGCATTGAGTTCATTTCGTCCATTAATAAACTCAATCCCATCGTAATCTTCCAAAGTATCTAGCAATGAGAAATTATAGTCTCCGGGCACACCAAAAATCTCTGTAATGCCTTCTGCTTTTAAGCAGTCGTATAAATATTGTCCCAAGGTTGTGTTTTCAGCCAAGTCAATCACTCCTTCAATCGATTACTCTCTACTTTATTTATACCCAAACATAAGTAGGTTAACCGTATAAGTATCCATCTACTTTAATGTGGGTGGCGTCTCTATTACTCTAGTTTTAGCTTTGATAAATGAAATGAGTGAGACTATCCCAGGCATGATTCTTATAAAAAATGATTCAATTCCAAATCAAAATATCTGAAAATTCTTGATTTCGCTTCTGTTTTTGATTTATATTTGAATCACCGGCACAGTGGATAAGGGGGAAAATGATGAGTGATAACAACGTCAAAAGAGTTTTGGAATGCATTATCAACACATCCAATAATAATATTACCGTGACCGATGAAAAAGGATTCATTTTATTCACGAATCCTAACCATTGGTGGATATATGGAATTGAACCGGAACATTACCTTGGAAAGTCCGTTTACCAGCTCGAAACGGAAGGAATCCTTTCACCTTCGATTTCCGCCATGGTATTGAAAGAGAAAACACCTATCCAGATCATGCAGCAAACGAAGACGGGAAAAATCGTCATGTCGACGGCCTATCCCATCTTTGATGATGATGGTGAATTGATTCGTGTCGTCAGCTATGCCCAAGATCAAACTGAAATCAGGAACCTCCAGGATCAGTACGGTCAATTGGAGAAAAAGATTCAAGAATACCAATCGGAGGTCGAGGAACTAAGGGAACAGGAGGAGTTAATCTATCGCAGCAAGGAAATGCGGCAAATCGCCAAAACGGTACACCGTGTTTCCAAAACGGATGCGACAGTCATGCTTCTTGGGGAATCCGGTGTGGGAAAGAGCGTATTCGCCCGCCGGCTGCATAATCAGAGTTACCGCAGCAAAGAGCCATTCATCGAAGTCAACTGCAGTACCATCCCAGAAAGTCTCTTTGAATCGGAAATGTTTGGATATGAAGCGGGATCCTTCACCGGAGCGCAGAAGCAGGGGAAGCAAGGGCTGATCGAACAAGCAGATAACGGAACCTTATTTCTGGATGAAATCGGGGAGCTTCCCCTCGATATGCAAGTGAAGTTATTAAATGTCCTGCAAGAGAAGACCTTTAAAAGAGTGGGAGGAAAAAAAGAGCATAAGATTGATTTCCGGCTTGTGACGGCAACCAATCAAAACCTTGAGGAAATGGTGGAGAAGGGAACATTCAGGCTCGATTTGTATTATCGCTTAAATGTGATTCCCATCCAAATACCGCCGTTACGCGAAAGAAAAGAAGACATTGCCATCTTAATCAATCATAATCTCGAAATCATCAATAAGAAATACAAGTCGGATAAGAAATTGCACCCTTCCACTTACGAAATACTGATTCAGCATAAATGGTCAGGAAACGTGCGTGAATTGGAAAACCTGATTGAACGGCTCATTTTGACCTCGGAAGACTCCATCATTTTCCCAGGCTTTCTCCCCTCCCATTTCCATGGACAAGAATCTTTGGAGAAAATAGATGATACCCTAATGATCGACAATATGATGGTTGATGATAGTGATCTCAATACCGCCCTCGAACAAGTCGAAAAATGGATGATGATGAAAGCGAGTAAACAATGCAAGTCCACTTATGAAATGGCTAAATTCTTAGGTATCAGCCAGCCTTCCGTCGTCAGGAAAATGAAGAAATATAAAGATCATCTGCCCATTAAATAACAGGGGGATGGAAGAATGTTTCAATGCAGTATCCACTTTTTTTACCTGTATAAAAAGGAGACCAGCGTATCGAGGTCACCTTTTCCTTACTTATTTGACACGCCAGCAGATTCAAATGTTGCCATTTCTTTAATGACCAATGTCGCTGCCTTGAGAATGGGGTATGACAGGGCAGCCCCTGTTCCTTCCCCGATTCTCATTCCCAGGTCGAGGATCGGTTCCTTGCCAAGCAGTTCTATGGCCGCTCTATGACCAGGTTCTGCAGATCGATGTCCAACAAACATATAATCGGCTGCACGTCCGGAAATCAGGTTTGCCAATACAGCAGCCGTTGTTGTAATGAAACCATCAACAAGAATGGGTATACGGTTATTCGCTGCAGCAAGCATGGCCCCTGCCATACCTGCAATTTCGAATCCACCGATATTCATCAAAATGTTGATTGGATCATCAGGATTAGGATTTCTTAATGAAATCGCTTCTTCAATTATTCTTCTCTTATGTAAAATGCCTTCTGACTTCAATCCTGTTCCCTGCCCCACTAGTGATTCGACGCTTTTCCCGCTTATGATGGAGATGATGGCGGTACTGGATGTCGTATTTCCGATTCCCATTTCACCAAGAATCAGGCAGTTCACACCACGGGCAATCATTTTCTCTGCACGGTCATATCCAATGTCAAGTGCTTGATTTACTTCTTCCTTTGTCATAGCTTCTTCCTTATAAAAGTTTCTAGTTCCATTACGGACTTTTCTGGAAGTTAACCCCGGTGCTTCGATATCTGCATCGATCCCTATATCGACAATGTCCAAGTAAGCATCTATCGCACGGCTTAATACATTGATGGCAGCACCGTCATTCAGGAAATTAAGTGCCATTTGTTCCGTCACTTCTTTTGGATACGCAGAAACCCCTTCTTCCGTAATTCCATGGTCGGCTGCAAACACGATCACCCCCGGTTTCGAAATGTCCGGAAATGCCTCCCCTGTCATCTTGGCCAGTTCAATTATCCATTCTTCAAGCCGTCCTAAGCTTCCTTGAGGAACCGTCAGCGAATCGACATGTCCTTTAACCTGACGTCCCATTTCTTCATCCAGCATCGGGATGGAAATGGCAGATAAACCATTCTTCATATTAATCCCCCACAATCCAAAATAAAAACCTTACCAATAGGAAAAGGTTCTTATCCATCATCTGCTATAAATACAACTTAGTCCATATCATTATCATCTAGGCTTTCACTTGAATTCACTGTAATCCTTTTACTTCGGCACTCCCATTTCATTTAAAGGGTAGATACGAAATTTCACTTTGCCCACAAGTGATTTTTCAGAAATAAAACCAAATCTTCTTCCATCCCAACTATTCCTTCGATTATCCCCCATGACAAATAAATGACCGACAGGTACCTTGGATTTCCCGAGTAAATCACTTAGGGTGAAATTCTCCGTCAGATTCTCTTCAGGTGGAATTTCTCCTTTTTTTGTATTCAAATATGGTTCTGTATACTTTTTGCCATTGATATATAAGACATCATCTTTCATTTCGACGCTGTCCCCTGGTAAACCGATCACCCTTTTTATATAATTCTCTTCCGCGTCCGGAGCATAAAATACGACCATATCGAAGCGCTCCGGCTTTCCGATTTTAGCTACCACGATCCGGTCATCATTTTCATAAGTCGGCTCCATTGATTCACCTTTTACCGTGACTGGCGTAAATAAAAACTGTTGGCAAATGAACACGATCATTAAAGCGAATAAGATAGCTTTCAACCACGAGAACACTTCACTTTTCATATTCTTCATACGGACTCCCTCCCATCCATTGTCAACGGCTAAACCCACGATAATTGCTGTATTTTGGCTAGCAGCGCCAAAAGGAATTCATTAGCTTAATTTGCCGGTCGGTGATTTTTAGAGGAGACATTTCAAAGAAATATCTGGAAAAATTGTAACACATTCATTTATCGCTCGCGAGAATAAATGATTTTTCAGAGCCAATCTCAAACCATGAGAAAAAGGATAGCGATTTTAGCTATCCTCTTTCTTAGTTTATTCCTCAGAATTTATTCCAAGTCAATATAGTATCGAGTGGCAAACGGACTTTTTCAAAGCCTGCTTTAGTTCCTTTTCCAAGGGAAATCAACATGACAGGTTTGAAGTTTTCCGGTACATTGAACGCATCCACAAATTTGGCTTCATCGAACCCTCCCATTGGGACTGTATCGTATCCTTTTGCTTTTGCAGCCAACATGATCTGCATGGAAACCAAGCCACCGTCAATCAAGGCTACGCTTAAAGCCTTCTCAGCGGAAAAGTTGCCGTAATTATGCAGAATAGAGGCTACATATGGCTCTTTGATTTCATTCTTCATGATCCCTTTATTGACTAATTCACCATAAATCCGTTCTGCATTTTTGTAACCTTCTATATCAGCTAAAACGGCAATGACAGCAGATGCATCGACGATTTGTTGTTGGTTATTTGCGATGGGTAGCAATTCTTGTTGGGTTTGCTTATCTTGAATCACAAGGAATCTCCATGGCTGTAAGTTGGAAGAAGAAGGCGCTTGAATCGCAATCTCCAGAATTTCACGAATTTCCTCTTCAGTCATCACGTATTCAGCATCGTACTGGCGAACAGATCTCCGTTCTTTTGCTACCGTAATGAAATCCGTATCATTAAGGACTTTCGGCTTTTCAAGCGGTACATTCAATTCTTTCGCTTTATTCAGGTACTCTTCTTTACTCATTATATTTTTTGTCATTGATAATGACCTCCATTTAACTGTAATTATTACAGGAACAGTATATAACGCATACTGTTCTTTTGTCAAATACAGTTTAAGAAAAACGAAACCTTGTCAGTTTCGTTTTTCACATTAAGATTTTGATAGTAAATCAGCAATCGTCTTTTGTTCCAAGCCTTGTATAATCCAGCTCTCCATCTCGTTTTTCAAGCCGCATAAAGCTTCGCGGGAAGATGGTTGAAAGCATTTTTTAGCATTCACATCAAGAAAGCCTTTTGAAAAAGGTTCGGATTTAATTGCAGAGTATATATCTGCAAGAATGATTTGTTCGGGATTTTTGGCAAGTGAATATCCCCCATCTCTTCCTTCCTTCGCATGAATCAGCCCTGCCTTCACTAAATTACTTAATATTTTTCTAAGAAAACCTGACTCCGAATCAAGCTTAACGGCCAATTTATTACTATTGCATAATCCATCATGATCAGCAAGAACAAGCAGGGCTTGTACTGCAAGACTAAACCACATTATACTGGAAACCTTTTCTGACATTTCTTTCACCTCTCTCCTCTACTTTAAACTATTTTTCATTGAATATACAACGCTGCATCGAACAATCCTGCCTAAAAACCTCCTTATAAAACCATCCATCAGGGAAAGCTTGCAACCCTTTTTGTTTCATAGCGGTGAAAGTAATAGAGAACACAAAAAGAATGGATACATTAGCATCCCACTTGGCCTATTTTATATAGTCTTACATTAAATGCATTTCACCATTTCCAAAAAATTAAATTGACAAAATTCTTGTCTTACAAATTATATGTTTTGGAATATGGTAAACTTACTTAATAGAATGGATGAGGAAGTGGATGAATGATGCTGAAAACAATAAATGAACAACTCGATAAAGTCATGCCTCTCATCACGCCGATAAGCGTGATTATTGGGGTATTATTGTCCGAACATCTAATGGATTATACCTTTCTTGTTCCATGGATATTTGCCTTCATTACATTTTCCGGGAGTTTAGGCTCTAACTTTAAATCCCTGCAACAGGCAGTCACCCACCCTTTACCCGTTTTCATCGTATTGATCATCCTTCATATGCTTATGCCAATTTGGGCTTTTGGCCTCGGTCATTTAGTGTTTCATGGTGATGCTTTCACAATTACCGGCCTAGTCCTCGCTGTAGTGATTCCAACCGGTGTCACCAGTATGATCTGGGTATCCATTTATAAGGGTAATGCCATACTTGCCCTAACCATCATCTTAATCGACACCCTACTCTCGCCATTCATCGTCCCATACAGTATTTCCCTTTTCGGAGGCGGTTCGATCGAAATGGATTTGGGGTCGATAGTGAAAGGATTAATCGGAATGGTCGTTCTCCCCTCCTTGCTTGCCATGTTCTTGAATCAGGCTACAAAAGGAAAGATACAAAATACACTATCTCCCCGATTAGCTCCATTCTCCAAGATAAGCGTTGGAATCGTAGTCATATTGAACAGTTCAAAAATTGCGCCTTACTTAACCCATTTCGATAAGAAAATAATGATCATGGCCTTCTTGGTTTTGTTCATAGCCGCTTCAGGTTATGCCCTTTCTTGGATGGTCGGTGCATGTTTAAGATGGCAAAAGGCGGATATCATCACCTTGACATTTACAGGCGGTATGCGAAACATCAGTGCTGGAGCCGTTCTTGCAACCACCTATTTCCCTGCTGCCGTTGCGGTACCCGTTGTACTTGGCATGCTGTTTCAACAAATGCTTGCATCCTTTTTTGGCTATGTCATGGAAAAGCATTTTCATCGTGGTGTGATTGAAGAGCCATCCGCCGAATGATTATTTTCCAAGCATCCTTTTTCCCTTTCAATTACATTCCTATTATAATAGGTAAGTGGAACATTTACATGATTATCCATTATAAAATCATTGGAGGTATTGGAGATGAAAGTTGTTGCCATAGTGGGAAGTATCCGTAAAGAGTCATACAACCTTAAGCTTGCCAAATATATTCAAACTAGATATCAAGATCGATTTGATCTCGAAATCTTGAACATTCGGGATTTACCTTTTTATGATCAAGATATTGAAAATGATCCTCCATTGGTTGTAAAAGAATTTAAAAGCAAAGTGGCCGAAGCAGATGCAGTCTTGTGGGTAACACCTGAATACAACGGGACGATTCCAGGTGTATTGGGCAATGCTATTGATTGGTTATCACGTGTCGATAAAGTCTTGATCGGCAAACCATCATGGATCATGGGTGCGTCAATGGGGCAATTAGGGACGGTAAAAGCTCAATTGCATTTGCGTGAAATCTTATTCGCAATAGGTATCTCCTCCCCACTCCTTCCTGGGAATGAAGTATATGTTGGTGCAGTGCATGACAAAATCGATAACGAAGGCAGCCTTTTACATGAGTCGACTGTCCACTTTATCGATACGGTCGTCGATAATTTCATTAGCTGGTATAATCATCATACTCGTTAATGCTTTACACAAGAATCCCAGCAGGCTTGATCCTGCTGGGATTCTTGTTGCATCATATAAGAGGAATTAATCAAAACTCATCCTCTACCCGCTTGGAATGAAGGGTATTTTGTCATTCCTCCGTCAGCGAATAGAGTGATGCCCGTTACATAGCTGGACTCTGAAGATGCCAGCCATGCAGCAACCGCGGCAATTTCTTCAGGCTTTCCGATATACCCCATCGGAATCATGCTTTCAAGGTCCTTTTTCTTTTCGGGATCTTCAAGCTTGTCGGCATTTATTGGCGTGGCGATGGCTCCGGGACCAATGCTGTTCACGCGGATCCCTTTTGGTGCATATTCAAGAGCCAGGGTTTCCGTAAGCAGCTTCACCCCGCCCTTGCTAGCTGCATAGTGAACGAATAAAGGCCAGGGAATCATCTCATGTACACTGGACATGTTAATTACATTCCCTTTAATATCGTTCTCGACAAAATACTTGATAGCTTCGCGGCAGCCTAAGAAATTCCCCGTTAAGTTAGTATCGATTACCCTATTCCAGTCGCTTAACGGCATCTCGTGAGATGGTACCGGATTTTCAATCCCTGCATTATTGATGAATATATCGAGTTTCCCGAAATTCTTTATCGCTGATTGAACAAGGTTAATAACATCTTCTTCAACGGTGACATCGCCTTTTACTGCAATGGCTTCCCCGCCATTTGTTTTGATTTCTTCCATTACACTATCCGCTTCCTCTGATTTAGTGCGATAATTAACCACGACCTTTGCCTTTTCCTTAGCAAAGCGAATGGCCATCGCTTTTCCTAAACCAGTGGATGATCCGGTAATAACAACAACCTTACCTTCTAAATCTGTATACATGTAATCACCCTCCAATTAACTTTTTGCCAATCCCAGCATAATCCCAGCTATGATGATCAAGATAATCCCAATTACGATTCCAATTAGTTGGCGCTTCGTTTTCTTTTCACGTAAAATGAAGATCCCGCCAAGAGTTGAAATGACTATGCCCATCTGCGAAAGTGAAAAACTAGTGGCCACTCCCACACGTGGCTGGGAAATGAATAAAAACATGTTCCCTGCAGCCCATATCAATCCCGGAATGATATTGCGAATCGTATATTTGTTAAACGGTTTATGCTTAAAAGTCAATAACAGACCGCCTATCACCATCCCGATCGCTTGAGGGAACAACGCTGACCACCCGTCAACATCAAAAAGACGGGCCACGACCACATAAACCAAATAACCGAATGTCGAGATGAGGAGAATAACAATTCCTTTCTTCAAGTTTCCCGACTTGCCCTCTTTCGATTCTTTATCTTCCAAGGAGGTCAAGACGATTCCTATAATAATGAAGATCAATGCCAAAACGCCTAAAATAATCGCTTTCATTGTAGACCATTCGTTAAAAACTATGACACCGAATAAAGTGGTTGAAATGAGCTGCAATCCTGTTGATATCGGCATTGTTTTAGAAACTCCCATTAAATCAATGCTCTTAAGCTGATTAGCTTGTCCAACGGCCCAAAACAATCCAGATACGACTCCGACTCCAAACACCAAAAGTGACAGCTTAATATCGGCAAAAATATAAACACCAATTGAAAAAATCAAGGCGCCAATCGTTGTACCTAGTGTTTGACTATAGGGTCCACCCCCGAGTTTCACATTAAATAAAACGATGCTTCCCCAGAATAATGCCGGCAAGAGAGCTAATAATATATCCATTTTCAACCCCCATATATGTAAGTACAAAACTAAGCAGGATATTTCATTGTATTCTTTTAATATGTTCGCATTATTTGAAATGACCCTTGGTAATTTTATGAAGTGCTTTCCAAAAAAAGTGTTCAACACAAAAAGGGCTGCCGCTGCAGCCCTTTTGGATAATATTGATATTCTTGCAGCAGCTACCCGCCATGTTGATGATGTTGCATGTCCATTTCCGAATCTCCACCAACCTTGAAATAATCACGTTCCCAAAAAGCAGACGTTCCGATAATGATGATTGAGAACAAGAGGGTCAGAAAGAAAGGATCAAGCCCCCTCCCACTTTTTGTCTCTTTTACATCCTCTCTTTTTATATAAAAAGTCACAAAGAATATACTGCAAAGGTAAATTAGATCCATTGAAACGAGCATGAAAGTTTGTGAATCAAGAGGCAGCATGACCCCAAGCATGGCTCCCATCATTGCCCCCATCAGAGTCGTTGACAGAGACTCCATAACCGCTGTTAAACCGAAGGCCTTCCGATGATGAAACCTGCCACTGCACATATTGCGATGGCTAAAACGGTTAAAACCGCCAGCTTGCCGGGCATCAGGAATGACAGCATTAAACTTAAGGTTAAACTTGTCGTCATGCTTAACATCATGACCATGCATTTACCAAGGCCAACACCAATATGATCTTTTTTCAGATGGGCTTTTTTAGAAAAGTAAATTGTATAAGCCACGACTATCATAAAACTGGTCAGCAGCAGCATTCGATTCGTTTCCCCCTTTTCGAGCAATAGTTAGTGAAACGACTGATTTTAATGACAGGAAGAATGACCGTCCATCTGGCAAGCTGAATTCTTTGATTTTGATGGAGGCACGTCAAGAGCTGGATTCCGATTGAAAAAGCCCGTCGGTTTTAAAATGAAGCTAATATAAGCGGTCGGCATGACTGGCCAATCTTCGGGTCGTGTTATATGATGGTGTCCCATGTTATACCAGACCACAACATCTTCATTTTCAATGGAGCGATCGGCTTTAACCCAATCTTCCAACCCTTCTCCCCCCGCATGTTGGTTTGGGTATCGCCCTGAAGCAAACTGTTCTTCAGGATCGAATGGCGTCACCCAAAAATGGTGTTTTAAAAATCCAGCCCGTTTTAATAAAGGCGAATCATCATGGGCGAACGGGAAACAATTCTCCCCAGCAAACAATTTATAACCAACAGGTTCCCCCAATATATTCGTTTTTGCGGGATTGACGATCTTCCAGAAGCGCGCAGTACGTAAATCAAGGTCCCGGACAGCCTTGGATTCATTTTTAAGCAAAGTCGAAACCGGATAGAAACCATTTCCATATGGGTTGTCCGGTCCCTTTTCCATGCATTTTGTATTGACTTCATAAACTGAATTATTCATTCCATCAATCATCATATCAAGCCTCATATTAAAGAAATGCTGGTGATGTGCAGCAAATAATTGAGGTGCGACCAAATTGCCATGCGGGTGCTTCCGATTAGGTTCGATGGCTTGTGTATGCAATATGCCTGTCAATTTCACTTCAAACTGTATCGTCCCATCCTGAAAGAAATACCAATAAAATCCGTATTCGTAATTTCCAACTGTCGAAATGCTCGATAAGACCAATCTTCTAGAACGGCGGACTTCAACATGACCTGTCCTCCAATCCGTATGTTTCCACCCAATTCCAAAATCTTCTTCATGTAGACAAATTGCATTTTTAATTTGAATTACATTCCCTTTACTATCCACCAGATTCGCGTCAAAGTACTTGATCTCACCTAGGCAGTCACAACCAAGTTCAAGTGAATTCGCCAACATGCCAATGCCGTATTCCCCTGCATCAAAAGCATTGTTCCTGTTAACCGGATCAGTCGGATCACCATAAGGCACCACCATCTCGGATAAAGAAGCTCTATACAGGATTGGCCGCTGCACTCCATCATCATTGTAACTGACCGTATGAAGGACAAGACCCTCACGGGAGTTGAAGCCAAAGCGGATATTCCATTTTTGCCAATCGATCACATGTCCTTCCGTCGTGAAACTGGGTCCTTTTGGCTGAACTATTTCCAATGGCTTAACATCCTGCCTCATGTTACCTACTTGATCGGGTGTATAATTTCCATCAAGCGGCGGAAATGGTATGACACCTTTATCCACAATCTTGATGACTTCCATCTTATTTAAATCGACAAGGACATATATTCCTGAAATGGGACGTGCATACCCATTATCATATAATGATGTACGGTAATAACATAAAGCCCTGACGATTCGTACATCCACTTCCTCTTCAATTCCAAAATTCCCTGCTGACCATGGATCGACCATGATATTGTCCATATTCGTAAGCCCCCTTTTGGCAAAGGCTTTTATCATCTCAGGGTGGCTTTTCACGACTTCCTGACACTCCATGAATTCATCAGCCATTATGGATGGCTGCACTCCAGGAATCAGTTTCCATGACGTTATGCTGCCATTCGTTAAGGAAACTACAGCCTCATATGTTTTTCCCTCTTTATTATGAAGAATGATACAGAATGCTTCCCTATTGATTTGTTCTTCAACACGATAATCCAGAACAATGGATTTTGCAGGTTCCAGTAAGCTGATGTTAGCGAAGCGGTAATGGTCATCCAATCCTTTATCACGTTTTAAAATTTGGACCGTAAGTTTAAGTTCTTCTGCCGTTAATGGATCAAGCGGGTGATTTTCCCTCGTTACTTTCATGCTAGATGTTTTTTCCATCTTAACCTCTCCCTTATAGGTAAAATATCATTCTATCCATTAAGTAAACTTCCCCTCGAACTGCCTCGTGCATAAAGTGCAAAAATTTTATTTGCCTACCGCCATCTTTCCCGAAAACTGGTGTTGACTCTTTGTCCCAACATATTCAATATGATGAAGATAGCCAATATCAGTAACACATCCCACTCATACCGATTTATCAAGCGGATAGCTGGAAATCCAACTCAATCAAGCTGCCCATGAGGACGCGTCCCTGCCCTTAAACTCCATACCAGTTCAAGCCCTGCTCATTCAAATCGATCCACACATTTTTTGTTTCCGTGTACATATCCATCGCTTGGATGCCCAGTTCCCTTCCGAAACCGCTTTGCTTCCTGCCGCCAAAAGGTGCTGCACTATCAAGCATGCTAAACGTGTTCACATACACCGTCCCCGCTTTTAACCCCCTTACCATCCGGTGCGCCCGTTTTAAATCATTGGTCCATAGACCTGCAGCCAATCCATACAAACTGTCATTTGCCTTGTTCAATGCATCCTCTTCATCTTTGAACTTGATAACCGACAAAACCGGTCCAAAAATTTCTTCGCGGGCAATTGTCATATCATTGGTAACGTTCTCAAAAACAGTGGGCGTAAAGAAATATCCATTTCCTGCCTCCGTGTTTCTTTCTCCTCCCATGACAAGATTAGCTCCCTGTTCCAGACCGGCCGCTACATATTGTTGAATTTTGTCAAGTTGCTGCAAGGAAACCTGCGGTCCCATTTGGGTCGTATGGTCTAAAGGATTCCCTACACGGATGGATCGTGCTTTCTTCACGAATGATTCCATGAATCGATCATATATGCTTTCCTGCACAAAAAGTCTTGTACCCGAGGCGCATACTTGACCTTGTGCGAAGAAGATACCAAACATGGATCCATTCACTGCATTATCAATTGAAGCATCATCAAAAACTATATTTGGTGATTTCCCCCCTAATTCAAGGCTAATTGGTTTTAAGTTCTTACTTGCTGCCTGCATGATTAGGCGGCCAGTATTCGTTGAACCCGTAAAAGCGATTTTATCGACGTCAGGATGGGAGGAGAGGGCATCACCCGCTATCTTCCCGTATCCCGGAATAACATTGATGACTCCATCTGGAATTCCGACTTCTTGAAAGATTTTAACCAATTCCAGAATGCTTACAGGAGTTTGCTCAGCTGGTTTTATCACAATCGTATTGCCTGCAGCTAAAGCAGGGGCAAGCTTCCACATCGTCAGCATAAGCGGAAAGTTCCAAGGCACTATGGCCCCAATGACACCGATTGGCTCCTTCAAGGTATAATTGAACCGGTTATTGGGAGAGGCAAGGGTACTTCCCTGGACTTTATTGGCTAATCCCGCATAAAATTCGAGTACATCTATCATGGCTGGCATCGCAATGAATTTTGTTTCATTGATTGGCAGCCCGTTATCTTGTGATTCGACCTCGGCAAGCATATCGGCTTTCTCCCACAGTGCCTGTGCCACTTTATTCAGTAACCTCCCTCTATCCCCCGGTGCCATTTCAGCCCACGGGCCAGATTCAAACGCCCTTCGTGCAGCTTTTACCGCTAAATTAACATCTTCCGGACCTGCCTCGGCAACTACAGCATTCACTTCATCTGTTGCAGGATTAAGTGATTCAAATGTTCTTCCAGATATTGAATCAACCCATCTCCCATCAATGAACAATCGATAGTTTTTCCCCATCATCGTTTCCCCTTTCTAGTTAAAATCTCCAAACAACAAACACATATCTATTAATACAATAAGGCTGCGCACCATTTTTTTATTGTAAAAAACGGAACATTCAGAATATTTTTCGTGCATTAAAACCAAACAAAAAAGATCCTCGTCACCATGAACGGGATCCTTCAAATGTAATCACTATATAACAAGAACGTTATATTGGGTTTGAAGATTTCTTTGAAACGGCATCGATGAATTCAGTAGGAGTCAGATAACCAAATTTTTTAAATTCATTAATTAAATGTGATTGATCAAAATACCCATTCTCATTAATCACATCCCAAACTGTAAAGGCCTGTTTATTCAATAACATATGCAGGGAGTTTTGGAACCTCACTATTTGGCTGAATAATTTAGGCGGCATCCCTACATGGGCATCGAATTGCTTTCGCAAGTATCTTGTAGAGTATCCGGTCTCAGCAGCTAATTGATTCATATTTACATTTCCTTTAGAAGAATATATTTTGTTCAAGGAATATTCTATAATTGCCGGCAAACCGTTACACGTAAAAATATTAATTTCTTCTTTGAACAGCTTTATTCTTCTATGAAAATCCCGTTCAGTTATTAACCTTTCCATAATGGTAGGTTCAATTTTTAACATATCAGCTAAAGGAATTTGGCGATCGATCACCTCCTTCATGGAATATTTAAAATGCTGGGTTTCCTGCTTAGGCATAAACCTCACACCGAAATATTCACAATTAGCCTGAAAATTTATCGTTTTGTACTTGAGGACAGTCCCGTACACATCTGCGGAAGGTCTTTCGGGATCGCAATAAAATAATATGTCGATGCACCCATCCGGAATGACGGACATTGGATTCATTAAATCCCGATTGATTTTAAATTGATAGAATAATGTAGTTGAATGGTCAGAATTTCTTTGTTTATATTCTATATAATAATCTGATAGAATCTCGAATTCCGGTTGGAATGGAAAATAGTCGAAGTAATTGAAACTCTGAATGATGCTCAGCTACCATCACGCTCCTTTTATATTACACTGTCACCAAAGCCTTTTTAACACTGCAATAAGCTTGCATTTGCCCCAATTACTACAGTAATCGTTTGCCATGAATACGGCTGGGTGGTCATCCGCATCACTACGGGTCAGGAGAGCCGTTCATCATTCTTCCCACCCCTGGCCATTATCAATATGAGCGTTGTTTTTATAATTTTCGGCAAGTATTTCCAAATTCCTTTTGACTGAAAGATTTAAAACAATATCAACTTACAGAACACTTGGGTTCTCTTTTACCTTCGGTGAAAATAAAAGGCTCTGAGAAAAAACTCTTGTTTAAATATTGGTCAGGAACACTGAAATATATGGTAAAATATTCTAGTTAAATCCAGTTTTTAGCCTCTATGTTACGAAAGGAATGTATATATTGGTTTACTTATATGTAATTTTATTTTTCATTTTTGGCTATAGTTTTATATTTACCTTAATTAAAGCTATAAAAGATGAAGTATCCCCACATCTCACTGCAATCCTTTTTCTTGTATGGGCTTCATCAGCAATGATCGTGATGGCAAATTTAATGAGTTTTTAATTAATTCATCGGAGACGCTTGTTGAAAGACCGATGTAGGGGCAGTCTTTTTAATTCTAAGATTATCAGAAAGCAAACCTTATGTAGGCTTGCTCCTCCAGTTTGAGACAAAAGGGGTTCGGAAAACTTATCTTTTATCAAATGATGTTCCCAAACTCCTCAAGTATGGTTTCTAACTAAATGCTATAACAAAGCTGATTGTAGCGGAAGGTACGAGACTCCTGCGGGAAAAGCGCGTCTTGGGAGACCCCGCAGGCGTTAGACGAGGAGGCTCGCGGACCGCCCGCGGAAAGCGAGTGCCCTACGTTCCAATCAACGTCCAATTGTATAATTCATTAATAATACGTAGGCCCAATCATGAATACCGGGACCCACATTTGTAGACGGGAAACTTATCTTTCATCAAATGATGTTCCCAAACCAACACAACTTCAACTCCTCAGGTATGGTTCCTTACTACATACTATAACAAGGTTGAGTGGAGCGGGTGTACGAGACTTCTGCGGGAAAGCGCGTCTTGGGAGACCCCGCAGGCGCAAGCCGAGGAGGCTCGTCCACCGCCCGCGGATAGCGAGTTTCTTGAGTGGAAATCCACGTCCAAATTGTATAAGCCATAAAAAAATGTAGACAAACTCGATGAAAATCGAATTTGTCTACATTCTGTTCTATAAGATATGGAACTTACTTCTTTAAATGATATGGCACTGTCGTAACAACCACATTTCTTTTATAAAGTAAGTAAGCGCGAATCAGTAAACTTGATTGGTTATGAAGTATATTGTGCCAGCCCTTCTTCGGAATGAATTGGGGGATGATCACCGTAACTTTATAATTGGATTCACTAGCCTTATGTTCTACTGTATCCACAAATTTAGTTAGTGGCTGAATGATACTTCTGTAATAAGAATTCAGTGTAACAAGCCTTACATCCGGCTGCCATTTTTTCCATTTTTCTTCGAATTTCTTTTCATCATCTCTTTCAAAAGCGACATAAACGGCAATGACCTGATGTGCAGATAGAGATTTTGCATAATTTAAAGAGTTCTCAACCACATGAGTTATACCCGCAACAGGTACAATGATGATATTTCCTTCAATTGGTAAGATCGGCTCACATGTTGTAATCCTTAGTTGGTCTCCAACTGCTTCATAATGATTTCTAATTCGATGAAAAATTAAAATGATGATAGGTAAAAAAATCAAAACAGGCCAAACCTGACTAAATTTGGTTAAAAAGAATATCATCGTGACGATAAAGCTAATTATGGCACCAATTGAATTAATGGTTAATTTCATCATCCAGCCTTTTGGCTTTTCGCGAATCCATTTAACAATCATCCCGGTCTGGGATAACGTAAATGGGATGAATACACCAACCGCATAAAGCGGAATGAGATTTTCCGTATGTCCTTCAAATGCGACTATCAAGATGATGGATGCAAGTCCAAGTATGATAATTCCATTGGAATACCCTAAACGGTCCCCTCTGATCGTAAACGCCCTTGGTATGAATTTATCCTTCGCCAGATTTACCGCAAGCAAAGGGAAAGCCGAATATCCAGTATTTGCCGCAAGTATCAAGATCAATGCAGTTGTACCTTGAATGAAGAAATACATGAAATTCCGTCCAAAGATCCCTTCAGCAATCTGGGAGACGACCGTTACCTCTGCGCTAGGAACAATGCTTAAATAATAGGCTAAGAATACGATTCCCGAAAACAAAACAGCTAGTAAGGAACCCATCGCTACTAATGTTTTCGCAGCATTATTCGGTGCTGGATCTTTAAAGTTCGGGATTGCATTGGAAATCGCTTCGACTCCTGTCAATGCGGAGCTTCCTGATGCAAATGCTCTTAGCAGTATAAATAAACTGATGCCGGCTACCGGAGTCCCGATTGACGCATGCAATTCCGGTGAGACTCCTCCCGTCAGAATCTTGTAAATTCCAACCCCTATCAAGATGAACAAGGCTAAAACGAATAGGTACACCGGATAGGCCAAGACAGAGGCCGATTCCGTAACCCCCCTAAGGTTCAAGATAGTAAGTAGGATGACGAAAATAATGGCTATGAGGACATTATAGTCATGCAGGCCGGGAAAAGCGGACGTGATGGCATCCGTACCAGCGGAAACACTTACCGCGACAGTTAATATATAATCGACCAATAAGGATCCTCCAGCTATCAACCCTGGATTGACACCTAAATTGTTTTTTGAAACCACATAGGCTCCCCCACCATGTGGATAAGCGAAAATGATTTGTCTGTAGGACAAAATCAAAGCGGTTAACAGGATCAATACTCCAATCGCGATGGGGATTGAATACCAGAATGCCGCAGCACCGACCGTGATCAGGACAATCAATATTTGCTCCGGCCCATATGCAACCGAAGACAAAGCATCGGAAGATAATATCGCCAACGCCTTTGTTTTATTAAGCTTTTGTTCACCAAGTGCATTCGATTTTAAAGGTCTCCCGATCAAGAACCTCTTTATAGAAGATAACATTAAGAATTCACCACCAGTTTAATTTATAAGTTTATGTTTCCCAGCTGTAGCAAAAAACGAGACGGAACACAAAAATGCCTACAAGTCATAGCTAAATAGACCTGTAGACATCAATTTTTTTGTCTAACAAGCTCCACCTTCCTTCTCATATAACGCTTACGAGGTTAGCTGTCGGATTCGGACCTAAGAGTAGCCCTACCTTTTAAAGGATTCACCCCTTGGATTGTAAAAACAATCCCAATAACGGGTCCCCCGCACCATAAGGTTTAAGCGATTTAGAAATATGAAACTGTTGATTATCATACTCCCGTGAAATGGAAAAGTAAATGAAAATTTTGCACAGAAATAGAATTATTATTTATAAACGAGGCTTTATTCTTGACTTATATAACAAAAGTCATGCATACACATGATTCGAAGGTAGTAAAGGAGGAAAGTAAACGTCTGAAAGGAAGATATTCAAGAAGACAATGAACAAAGATAGATTCCCCAAAAGGAAAAATGAAGTAACGTGATGGATCAAGTAAAACAATCTGCCCCAGCTTGGATAGTCATTAAATCAGAATTTTCTCTTTCCGATTCCATTATTAATTCCCGTCCAATCGGGGGCATTATTCCACTGATCTACGCTAATCAGTTCCTTCCTTCTTGAATTGGCCTCAAATTGCTTTTTTTAAAGACAAAGTATTTCTGGCCAAGATAGTTAAGCACTGTATAAAAAATTGTTCCTATCAGAACAGCCAAATTTTGTTGTATGGATAAATGAACGGTTCCTTCCAGTGATTCTGCAATGGCTTGGCCTATAGAATAAGCGGCGGAATAACAAATCAGGATGACGCAAAAGAAACGGGCAACTCCTCGACGCCATTCTATATCGCTTTTAAAGGTAAAAGTCCTGTTCAAAAGAAAACTCGTTATAGCTCCCGTACCATTGCCGATAAAGGTGGAGATCCAGTAAGATAATTCAAGAACATTCATGAGAAAAAGCATGATGGAAAGTCCAACCGCTGTATTGACTATTCCAACCAATAAAAAGCGGATAAAGGAGTTAGTTTGTTTTAGATAGTTTTTCAATACTGTTCCGTTCATTGTCTAGTTGCTCCCGTTTTTTTAAATCGAGCGGATTAAATAGATCAAGATCAACAATATATTTAGGTCGGCGTTTGGATTCATTATAGATTTTACCTATATACTCCCCAATCAAGCCGACAGCAATCAACTGTAGTCCACCGATCAACCATATGGAGGTGATCAATGAGGTCCATCCAGTTTCGGTCTGCCCATAAAATTTCAACCATAAAAAGTAAGACCCAAAGAGTAAGCTAATGAAAAAGGAAAGACATCCTAGCCATAATACCAGCCGGATCGGTGTAACTGAAAAAGAAGTAATGCCATCAAGCGCAAAAGCAACCATCTTCTTAAATGGATATTTCGTTTCCCCAGCCAATCTTTCTTTACGGTCATAATAAACAGAGTCCGTCTTAAACCCAATGAGCGGTACAATCCCCCGCAAAAAAAGATTCGTTTCATCAAAACGTTCCAACTCCGTGATCGCCCTTTTGCTCATTAGCCGGAAATCGGCATGATTATAGACAAGGTTGACCCCCATCTTGTTCATCAATTTATAAAAACCTGTTGCAGATGTTCGTTTAAAGAATGAATCAAGGTCCCTTTTCTGGCGGACACCATATACGATTTCACATCCTTCATTGAATTTCCGAATGAATTCCGGGATGACTTGAATATCATCCTGTAAATCTGCATCAATGGAAATCACACAATCTGAGGCTTCCTTGGCTGTAAACAACCCAGCCAGAAGTGCATTTTGATGTCCAGCATTCCGGGAAAGCTTTAGCCCGCGAACATATTCATTATTAATCGTTTCTTTGTAAATGATCCTCCAAGTTTGATCCTTGCTCCCATCATCGACCAACAAAATTTTACTTTGACCGGAAACAACATTTTCATCGACCAACCCCCTCATCAATCCACAAAGCTGGGAAATGGTTTCCTGCAAAACGCTTTCTTCGTTATAACAAGGTACAACAATCGTTACAATCGGTGAATTCATTCTATTCCCCCCTTTTCACATGACTCTGTATAAATGAATTTTCCATACGCTTCCTTTTTTCGTAAAAACCCTATCCAGCAGCAATCCGTTTTCCTTCGCGTTGTTGATTGGGATGGCAGAAAATATATACGTACCGCCTAATCCTTTAAACGCATCCATGTTGAGGTCCAAATTTTCCAGCTCTTTCTTCGAGCCTTTCTTGAACATATAATGCTTCCCAAGCTCATCGGTAAACAGGTAACAACGTCCTCCCCATTCATCAAAGTAGATTCTGATGTTTTTATTCTTAGCCAATTCGTTTTCAATTATTTGACGAAATTGATGTTTGTAAGAAAGCGGATAAAAATTGTTATAGCTATCGAGCGTGTAAAATCCATTATATTGAGCGATTGCGGGATGCAGCCCAATGCTGGCAACACGATACTCTTCTTGTGGACGGTCTATATGATCTTTTATTTCCTGAAAAAGGCTTTCTGAATAGAACTCTTTAAAAGAGGGTTTTTTATTGTGAGTGATCTCTTCATTAAAACCCATTAAAATCAGAATTTGAATGGCGATGAAAATAGAAAGGGTTTTCTTAGCATAGTCGCTGTGTTCCCAAATGATTTTTATCGCGAGGGCAAACCCTAAGTAAATTACCATCGGCCTTAAAAAGTGAAATCTGGCAAAATTAAAGGTATCCAGGGTATGGAACCTTTCCGTTAAAGGAAGCCAGCCTTTATAAAACCAAAATGCGTACCACGCTGAGAGCATAAAATTCAAGCCGAATAAAAAAACATATACCTTCTCCTGTCTCCACAGTTTTTTGGTCAGAATAATATAAAGGGCAAAGACTGTAATCGGCAGGATGATAAGAGCATGTACAGTCATGACATGCGTATGTCCAAGAACGAAATTTTTGAAAGTAAGCTTAACGACCCAATCGAGCGGCAGCCTTGCGTGAAAATATTCATCTCTGCTGTTTGGCTCCGAATCAAAAATGAATGAAGCGACCAAACGATACTCCACCAAACCAAAAATGACGGTCATATAAACGATCGAAAGAAGAAACGTTATATTCCATCCTTTTCCCCTGATTACATCCGTTAGCCAAAGAAAACCCATTGCAACAAGGAAAAAGAAAAAGCCAAGTACGATGCTTGAATAAAGCGGTAAAAGTGTAAGGACCAAATAATTCTTCCAAGAATGATCCTTGCTGCGGATATTCAAAAAAGCCCAAAGGGCTAAAGGCATCCCAAGTGTACTGAGCATTCCCGATGGCCAAAATGGGGTAAGGGCAAAGGCTAAGGATGTTCCAACCCTAATCCAACCTGATAGTCTTCCTGTAACCAAATGTTTTTTCAATAAGATATACATACCAAAGAATGCAATAAACCTTGTTAATGCCTGGCTTATTGCATAAGCAACCATTGTCGGAAAAAGAGCATGAAGCCACACGATAATACTGAACTCACTGCCAAAAGCATTACGGGGCAGGCCATTCATAATCTGCGGAATTCTGGCGTCAATTGCACCGAATAACTCACCGCTTTCTGAAAGGACTTTATACCAGGCAAGGTTGGAATCCAAATTATCATGTACGCGAATATGCGCATTTTCTCCAAGGATGATTAAGGGGGAAAGATATAAAACAATGATGAGTAAGGCAAAAAGGATTTGTTTTCTCTCTTGATTTTCAATTGGCAAAATATCCACCTCTTGATTAAATTCATATATCCATAATATTTGGCTTCGAAGGTAAATCTATTCTTTTTAAGGGATTTATTTTAACCTATTTTGATATAGGTCAACCAATGACCACATAAAATGCAATAAGCATATAAAAGAACCTTAAAAAGGGGCTGGGCTATGATAAGGAAAGCGGTGATTCCAGCAGCCGGTTTAGGAACACGATTTTTGCCTGCTACGAAAGCTCAACCAAAGGAAATGCTGCCGATTGTCGATAAGCCGACCATTCAATATATTATCGAAGAAGCGGTACAATCAGGGATTACGGATATTATCATCGTTACGGGTAAAAACAAACGTGCCATCGAAGATCATTTCGATAAATCGATTGAGCTTGAAATGCTTCTGCAAATGAAAGGTCAAAATGATCTGCTTAAGATCGTGGAGAACATTTCCAACATGGTCGATATCCACTATGTAAGACAAAAGGAACCTTTAGGTCTGGGTCATGCAGTTTTATGTGCCAAAACTTTTATCGGAGACGAACCTTTTGCCGTCCTGTTAGGGGACGATATCGTGGATAGCCAGGTTCCAGCTTTGAAGCAGTTAATGGAACGGTATAACAAGGTACGAGCGAGCATTATCGGAAGTAAGGAAGTGTCACCAGCCGATGTCTCCAAGTATGGGATCGTAAACTTCCAAGAACGATATGAGGATTTATTTCTGGTAAGAAACTTAGTGGAAAAGCCAAAAGTGGAGGATGCACCATCAACACAGGCGATAATTGGCCGATATATTTTATCACCTGCGATTTTTGAAATCCTTGAAAACGTAAAGCCTGATCGTAAGGGGGAGATCCAGCTTACCGAAGCTTTAGACCTTTTGTTAGAAAAGGAACCATTATATTCGTATATCATCGAGGGAAATCGTTATGACGTAGGCGATAAATTCGGCTTCCTTCAAGCTTCAATAGATTTCGCCATGAAACGACCTGAACTTCGTGATCAGCTAATAAAATATTTAAGGCAGTTGTTTCCTTAATGAAGTTAATATAGACCATGCCCAATTACCAATAAGAGGTGATTGGGTTATTTCCACATCGGATTGACCCCTTTGGTTGTAAAATGATCCAATTACCATAATCCTCCAAGTGAAATATAACCGTTTATGCTTCCGTAAAATGTTACAGCAGAAAAAGTTGAACAGAGAAAGAATAGTTTTCTATAAGTGAGGTTATGTTGATAACGTATCCTTCATGAATGTTCCAAAACACGATATCCAGAAAGGATTGTAGAGAAACACATGCACAATAAAACCAATAATCCAATAATATCTGATGAATTTTTAGATCAAGTGGTTAAGGAAATCAATGCACAATTTGGCGGGCCCATCAATGAAAAAAATGATCGTTTCCAACATGGGGGCGATGATGAAAGAAGTTGAATTGAATCCCCCTTCATTAATCTAAAGCTCTCATGAAAAACTCTGGCTATATTCATCCAGAGTCTTTTCTCTGTAACTTTATTTCTTCAATAGAATTATCCGCCCTTTCTTTAACGACTTGTCCAAACCAATTTAGCTTATCCTCATAGAATGATTACATGTAAGTATTTTAAAGAAAGGGGAAAAACTTCATTGAGCCACGCTGATGATGTCTTCCGCACTTCTCAAATGGTTCCAAAAGGAAGGCTGGTTTCCGGACATACAAAAGAGTTTCAAACAGATCCGATTGGGTTTCTGACCCGATTGTCCAAGGAATATGGGGAAGTCGCTAAATTCCGTTTAGGACCATTCCAAAATGTTTATCACGTTTTAAATCCTGATCTAATCAAACAAATACTTGTAACAAAACAACAATCTTTCGTCAAATCCAAGGACTTCAATCTTTTAAAACCGCTTATCGGTGAAGGTCTGCTTACAAGCGAAAAAGACTTTCATATGCGACAGAGAAGGCTTATCCAACCCTCTTTCAAAAAGACTCATATCAGCCAATACGCCAAGGATATGATTGATATCACAATGGATTATATATCAACTTGGCAACATGATGATGAACGGATTATAACGAAGGATATGATGAACATCACTCTCGGGATAATCAGCAAGACCATGTTCAGCATGGAATTCAAGGATGGATATGAAATCGTTGGGAAACCTCTGGAAACTGCATTGAGAATAACAGTCAAAAGGATGAGAAAGATTTTCCGTATGCCATTATGGGTACCGACTAAAATCAACCGTGAATATAAAAAGGCGATACAAAGGCTTGATAAAGTGATTTACGGCATTATTGAAAAACGGAAGAACGACACAGAAAAACATGAAGACATGCTAGGGATCTTGATGGACGCCCGTGATGCCGACGACGGGTTAGGCATGACAAGCCATCAGGTCCGTGATGAATTAATGACTATTTTTCTTGCCGGTCATGAAACGACAGCAAATGCTCTTTCCTGGGCACTGTATGCACTTTCGAAGCATCCGGAAATTCAAGCCAAGCTTTTCAATGAAGTCAATAGCATAATCGGTCAACGGACACCCAAGCCTGAAGATTTCATGAAATTACAATACACTCAAAATATCATTCATGAAACACTTCGCTTTTACCCGCCACTGTATATCTTATCCCGTGATGTGACGGAGGATGTCACAATAGGAGGATATCGCTTTAAAAAAGGCGATATGATACTAATAAGTTCTTATGTGATGCAGCATAACCCAGAGCATTTTGATCAACCGGAATCATTTATCCCTGAGCGATTTGAAAATAACTTTTTGAAAAGCCTGCCTGCGTTCGCTTACTTTCCATTTGGCGGAGGGCCGCGGGTTTGTATTGGCAATCACTTTGCCATGATGGAAGCGGTGTTTGTCCTGGCCTGCATTGTAAAGCGATATAGGATAAAGCTTGCACCTGACCATCATGAAGTAACTCCCCTTCCCTCCCTTACACTCAGACCCAAGAATGGACTGCGCATGGTGTTAGAAGAAAGAACTGCAGAAGCCTTTGAACCTGGTGCATCCAATTTTTAGTAATAGGGGTTTTTTCCTAATAAATATCGTTGTAATAACTGGCCTATCCTTTTAGAAAGGAGGGATGAAAAAATGTATTTGCTCCATTCACCACGAAAGGGAATCATCCACACTGAATTGCACTATTTAGGAATGGCTTCGCAGGTATATACCGGTTATCTGCAATTTTTAAGCGAAATTGAACCGAAACAAGAAACCGAATACCTACAGGCGCCGCTCCCCTTTTCATATGGGAACGGATAGTTTCCGCTTCGTACCTTATATTAAAGAAAAACCGACCTTGAAAGGTCGGTTTTTTGTTATTCTGCAGTATGTTCCATAACCCTGGCCCCCGCAGCCGCAAATGCTGGCTGCAACAATCCTGATAGGATAAACTAAGCGACTACGACTATTAAGTACTGAAACTGATTCCATCTACGAAACAAATGCCAGTAATAATGCCATTAAACAGAATTATATTTCTCTCTTTTCAATAGGTATTTTAAAGAATGAAGAATTGCCAATTCATCCTAAAAAATCACCTAGCAGTTTTTTTCTTTGATTATTTAATAAAAACCAATATTTTTAGATAACCTTCTTCGCCGGTTGGAAATCCATTCCCGTTCACCGGCCTAAATTGACTTTTTTCCGATTCATGATATATTAATATAGTACTTTAGTACGTGAAAGCGTTCAATAATAGAAGAAACTTTTAAGTTTTACTGATAGACTATTTTATTAAAATTATGAAAGAAAGGCATGAATATAATGGAGAAGACTCATCAAGATCTAAAAAAGGGCCTATTGCCGAGGCATGTCCAGTTCATTGCTTTAGCCGGAATGATAGGAACAGGGATTTTTAAAGGGAGTTCCGATACATTAAATATGGCAGGCCCAAGTGTTGTAATAGCCTATTTAATTGGGGGGCTATTGTTATTCATTGTAATGGCCGCATTAGGGGAGATGGCAACCGCTTTTCCTAATATGAACGTCCAACATCTCATTAATAAAGCTTTTGGGTTTCAACTATCCTTCATTGTCGGATGGCTCTATTGGTTCAATTGGATTATCGTAATCATTGTAGAAATAGTCGCAGCCGGCAGTTTCCTACAATATTGGTTTCCTACAGTACCATTATGGCTGTTAAGCATATTTTGCGCTTCAGTAATAATAGGAATTAATTTGTTTCAAGTAAAATACTATGGAGAACTCGAATTTTGGTTCGCAGGAATTAAAATAATAACCTTAATTGCTTTTATCATTTTAGGAGCTTTGATCATGCTAGGACTCTTTCCTAGTTCGGCTTCATTTTCTAATTACACGGAACATGGCGGTTTTTTCCCCCAAGGAATTGACGGAATGTTAAGTGCACTTTTAGTGGTCATGTTTTCATATGGGGGTGCAGAATTAATTGGTGTAGCCGTCACGGAAACAAAGGATAGTCAGCGAGTCATACCAAAAATCATAAAAGGAACAGTATGGCGGGTGATTCTTTTCTATGTCTTGCCGATACTTATCATTTGCGGAGTAATACCTTGGAACCAAGTAAGCACTGAAGTAAGTCCTTTCGTTCAGGTTTTCAGCTTATCTGGTCTTCCCGGAGCCGCCGATATCATGAATTTCGTTCTTTTAACCGCTGTCTTATCAGCTGCAAATTCAGGTATATACGCTACCTCAAGGACACTGTTCACTCTTTCCCAGAACGGGGAAGCGCCCAAGGCATTTTTAAAAACAACGAAAAAGGGTATCCCGCTAAATGGTATATTTTTAACTACATTATGCATATTGGCTGGTGTGTTTTTATCCTATTTGTATCCCGACCTGATTTTAAGCTACCTTATGGCCATTCCTGGATTCACGGTTTTATTATTGTGGATCAGTATTTGTTCCGCGCAATTGAAACTGCGTAAGCAATACACTGGCAAACCAGGATTCCGGGTAAAATGGTACCCATATACAACTATATTAGCCATCACGGCTTTAAGCATTATCTTTTTGGCATTTCTCTTTAATAAGCAAAACATCATCGGGACTACAGTATGTCTTGTCACGTTAGTGATATTCATCCTTCTCTCATTTATTGTCAAACAAAAAAAATAGAAATATTATCCCCCTGAATTTTATTAGGGATTTCAGACTGAAGGCAAACTCGATGAAAGTCGGGTTTGCCTTCAGTCTTTTTAGTGCCAGTACAGATTGGACGTCGATTTCCACTGACCGCGGGCGGTCCGGAAGCCTCCTCGGCACCTTTTCCCGCAGGAGTCTCGAACACCCCTCCAATCAACTTTGTTTTAAAAGAAATAACACCTTTTGTCTACAAACTAATAACAAAGGAGAATCGGAATACTCTAACACCGACGATGGAAAGGGAACGGATTTCTGAAATCAACTGCAATTTTTTTCAAAGAAAAACTGAGGTTGGTCTCATCCCGAAGCATGTTTAAGATAAGTTTATCCTTCATGTTTTTTTCTTGTAATCCTTATTGGATTGAAGAAATTTGCGACACTCCTGCCGAATAACTGGCTAGCCGAGACCCCGCAGGCGCTTGCGCCGAGGAGGCTTGGCAGACAGTCGGCGGAAAGGGACGGATTTTTGAAACCAACTGCAATTTTTTCAAAGAAAAACTGAGGTTGGTCTCATCCCGAAGTATGTTTAAGATTAGTTTATCCTACATGCTTTTTCCTGTAATCCTTATTGGATTGAAGAAATTTGCGACACTCCTGCCGAATAACTGGCTAGCCGAGACCCCGCAGGCGCTTGCGCCGAGGAGGCTTGGCAGACAGTCGGCGGAAAGGGAGCGGATTTCTGAAATCAACTGCAACTTTTTCAAAGAAAAACTGAGAGTTGGTCTCATCCCGAAGCATGTTTAAGATAAGTTTATCCTTCATGTTTTTTTCTTGTAATCCTTATTGGATTGAAGAAATTTGCGACACTCCTGCCGAATAACTGGCTAGCCGAGACCCCGCAGGCGCTTGCGCCGAGGAGGCTTGGCAGACAGTCGGCGGAAAGGGACGGATTTTTGAAACCAACTGCAATTTTTTCAAAGAAAAACTGAGGTTGGTCTCATCCCGAAGTATGTTTAAGATTAGTTTATCCTACATGCTTTTTCCTGTAATCCTTATTGGATTGAAGAAATTTGCGACACTCCTGCCGAATAACTGGCTAGCCGAGACCCCGCAGGCGCTTGCGCCGAGGAGGCTTGGCAGACAGTCGGCGGAAAGGGAGCGGATTTCTGAAATCAACTGCAATTTTTTCAAGAATAAACTCATTTTCAACATACATATGTTAAAATAACCAATGAACCAATCATCCTACAAATTCGAGGTGTGTATCTTGACCATATCTAAAACAAATCGCTTATCACTTGTAGAGCAAGTGGTTTCCCAAATCGAATCGTTAATCGAATCAGGTGAATGGAAAATAGGAAATCAAATTCCCCCTGAAATGGATTTGATCCAACAGTTCGATGTAAGCAGAAATACATTAAGGGAAGCTGTACGATCACTTGTTTATGCAGGGCTTTTAGTAACGAAACAAGGAAAGGGGACATTCGTAAGGTCATCAAGTGCCTTGGGGGCTGCAATTGAAAGAAGGATCCAGCAGTCAAGTATATTAGAAACGTTAGAGGTCCGTCATGCCCTTGAAAGAGAAGGAGCTCAGTTAGCGGCATTAAGACGTAATCAAGAAGATATAGAACAATTGCGGTTTCATATATCAGCATGCAGCAGAGCTGCCGAAGCAAAGGATATCAAGGCCTACGAAGAAGCGGATATACAGTTACATAAATCGATTATGGTTTCATCACATAATGATTTATTGATTGATTTGTACGAGCATATGGAACACTCCCTGCATGAATCCATCCATCAGATAGTGGAGATGAGTTCTGATGTGAACTTTCATTTGAACATTCATTGCAAACTTATAGATGCCATCATCGAACAAGATGTGAACCGGTCAATCGAAACAGTGAATGAATACATTGCACAATTCAAAAAATCTTTAGAGTAGTAAGGAGGAGATTATGGGCATTCATCAAGCGGCAAATCAACTAGAACAAAGAAAAATGGATATTAAACCCAGAGTAGGACTGCTCATCATCGGAATCATTCTTCTTGGGGCAAATCTGAGGGCTCCCTTAACATCGGTTGGACCCCTTGTCACTTCGATCCGTGATAACTTGGGGATTTCCAATACATTATCAGGATCATTAACGACATTGCCTTTGCTTTCCTTCGCTTTATTATCACCGTTTGCACCAAGGATAGCACGGCGTTTTGGAATGGAGCTTACACTTTTCCTTTCCTTGGTATTATTAACGATCGGAATTGGGATACGCTCAGTTGGCGGAGTGCCGACATTGTTCATAGGGACCATTTTAATCGGGTTAGCCATTGCAATAGGCAATGTTTTGTTACCCAGTCTGATTAAACATAACTTTGCCAGGAACATCGGTTTGATGACAGGAACCTATGCTGTTTCCATGAATTTATGCGGCGCAATAGGTTCTGGGATCAGCATTCCCCTTGCTTCTTCATCCGGATTGGGATGGGCTGGTGCCCTTGGATGTTGGGGGATTTTATCACTTATTACAGTTTTCTTATGGATGCCGCAATTAAGACGGCCATTCAACTCAGGTAAGGATGTACAAACGGCGCAAAAGGATAAAAAGATTAACTTATGGCGTTCTGGTTTAGCCTGGCAGATTACATTCTTCATGGGTTTGCAATCGTTTATTTTCTATACAGTAATTACCTGGATGCCTGAAATCCTGGAGCAAAAAGGCCTGAATGCTGATGAAGCTGGCTGGATGCTATCCATCATGCAGCTTGCAGTCATTCCCATAACATTCCTTGTGCCAATTTTAGCTGGACGCTTACAAAGTCAGCGTCTGTTAGTGGTCCCGCCTGTCATCTTCCTTATATCAGGGATATTCGGCATATTATCCGGAAGCACTCTCTTCATCCCAGTATGCATGATATTGATTGGGATTGGAGTCGGAACCATATTCAGTTTATCGATGATGTTCTTTAGTCTTCGAACACAAAGCACCCATGAAGCGACTGAATTATCAGGAATGGCACAATCATTCGGGTACCTCTTAGCTGCCATTGGACCGGTATTATTCGGATTGCTTCATGACATTACCCACAGCTGGACTCTTCCCTTACTGATGTTGGCCGCTATATCGGCACTTATTTTCATTGTTGGAATGCGTGCAGGAAATAATGAATATGTAACGACTCAATAAAGCCAGTAAAGATATAAAAGGTCCTAAACGGCCATGGCCCCGGTATTGTACCGGGGCCATTTACATACCAGCCACTGATAGCGGTAAGACAGGTTCCTATTCCGTGTTTTTAATTTCGAATAAAGAGAGTGGTCTGTGGTTTAAATAGAGAAGGAATATATGGCGTTCTCGCTTTGGTCATTTCGCGGCTCCCTTATCTTTAGTAAAAATTATCAACCTTTAACTCTGTCAGATAAGAAAGTTTCACCTTCTCCATTTGGAGAAAAAGAAATGACCTAGGCTTAGAGGAGGTAAATTTATTTGCTGCATATTACGGTTCTTTATCAGTGGGGTAAGTACAAAGTGAATAAATGCCTTAAGACTTATATCAATCATATCAATCATTGTCTTCTTCAAATGGATATAAAATATTAGGATTTAAACCATACCGATCAATGAAATTCTTTCGAGTGAACATCTTGATTTCTTTTAATTCAGAGGGAGTTGGAAATGAAGAAACTTTATATACAGGAATGTGTTCAATATTAATTAACTGCCCTAAATCTGTGGTTATTAAGATATCAAACCCATTTTTTCTGAAAAGTGAGTCTATATCGGAAAAATCCATTACATAAATATTTAGCTTGTTTCCGAAATGATGTTTTAATATCTCACGAATATAATCTTTCTCTACATATGATCGGCAAATTAATGCAGTCTCTATAACCATTTGGTTTTGTTTTCTTAAAATTGAAGCTTGTACCAACATGAATATCTCTAATATTTCTATATTTTCAAAAGAAATAGCAAATTCATCCGATATGTATTGTGCTATTTCGTCAATGATTACAAATAACTCATTATTCTCAAAATAAGGAACGAATTGTAAAATATTATTTATTCTCGTATCCGTTTTTAACTGTAAGTCAAACGATATCCCACGAAGAGTTTGTGCAAATTCGTACATGAAAATATCATCCTGAGAAACATCCAGCCCAATTTTCTTTGATAGATTACTTAAAAATTGACCTAAAGGCTTACCGCTATCCGAATTGAGTTTGGAACGAATGTACCGAAGTTCTTGGGTACGATTTAAAGACATTTCTTCGCTCATAAAATATAAAGAAAAAAATAAAATTTCAGAAATCTGTTTCTCCCTATTTGGACATTTCACCATGAATTTAAATAGTTTCTTTGATATTTCGAATGCTGTGGATGTAACATTTTCATCTATAACCACTTTTGGTAATGTCACAAAACAATTATGATTTATTCGAATGTTGGAGATATGAAGGATTATCGCTAGTCTTTGTATGGCACCCATGTGTAAAGAAGTTGAATGTTCCTTCAATAGCTCCAATAAAGTGTCTTGAAACTCCTTAAGATTAAAGGAAGTAATAAAATCATTTAAATTGCCGGACATATACTCTACATACTGCATGATGAATCTTCTAATCTTTATTTCATCCCCAACAATTTTAAACGGACTATTTGATAATTGAACTTCGGCATTTTTTAATACTTCTTCTATTTTTTCTAACTGTCGGTACACTGTGGAGCGACTAATATGTACTTTTTGAGTAATATATTTAATCGTCACTCCATTGTTAAAAAGAATTAATTCCAAGGTTTGAAAATAGGTGTTTTCACTTTTAAGATGAAACCAAAGCTCTTCTAAGGTGCCGTTTTTAGGTTTCATTAACCTTACGCCCTGCATTTCATTCTTATCAAGTTTCCATTCAGTTGGAAGATTTGAACTCATATGCAATATATCCCGCCATAATGTGCTTTTCGAATAACCAGTTTTTTTTGCTAGCACTGTTAAACTACACCAGTTATCCTCATAAAATAAATGATACAGCAGTTTTGAATAGCGGTCAGTAAATCGATTCATAAAATCACCTTTAACTTTATTGATTTTCATATCTTTTCTTATTAAAACCATTAATATATGAATTGAGCATTAATGCCTAATATTTATGATTTCCCCACGCCTTTTTTTAAAGTAACAGAAAACACACACTACTTACTACCCAAATTTACCATAATTTTATTCCTGCGTCGTTTCATATGTGGTTTGTGAAAATCAATTATTGAAACTTATCTTAGATGTAACAAGCATGACCAGTTGGATACTATCAACAAACTATGTGTAGTTGTAAGGTTTAAAATGAAGATGCAGTAAATAAATAACCCAAATTAACAATGACGCATTTCATTTTTGAAACAATTTCTTTTGCATTATCAATCGTTAAGCAATAATGGTTTTCTTTACAGCTTTCATTTGTTCCGACAAAAAAAACACCTCATTCTTTTATAGAGGATTAAAGAGAAATACACCTTAAAAGAATGCAGTGCTTACTATTTATATGAGCAAAGCCTCAAAAGCAGTGCTCCATGTAAAAAATCGGTAAAGAGGTTTTGAAAATGAAAAGTTAAATTCATGGAAGACATCCATATTGAGGAGGAACAAATTATTCATAATTTTTATACATTCCCCAACAAGGTTCAATAGAATATTTAAGATACATCGTCTTTATATTAATGATGAATCAAGAAAAAGACTGTGTAGAATTGCAACCGCTACTCAACAATTTTCATAAGTGGACCCCTTTTGTAGATTCTCTACATAAGCCAGGTCAGTCTTTATCAAATGGGATATATGCGCTAATTCGAATTTCTCATGCTTAGCATCAAAGGAGAGAAGCTCGACTTTTAAATCATTTCTATAGATATAAATAATTTTATATTCCCTTGATTTATAAATCACTTTATCACCAATCTTCATAAGCACGCTCATTTCTAATGTAGATTTAAAAACGCTCCCCAAAAATGAAATCATTTTCAAAAGATAAGGATGATATAGGGGAATTCATCCAGGATCCTCCTTATCACAAATGATGGTATGCAGCTCTATCGCTTTTATATTTTCAACCAGCCTTTTTCTTGTAAGCTCAATCTCTCTGAAATTCAAACCATTTCGTTTATTGCTTAAACACACTAGATTGTCGATATCTTGATAAATCTGTTTAAATGTAATTCTCATATTTTGGTTTGCCTCCTTTTCATTGTAAGGAAGGTTACTTTTATATCGGGCTGTTTAGCTTATCTGCTAAATGTGACTGCATGAAACAGTTCCTTTAATGAATTGACCCATATCACACGACGAAAGAATCATCGGGCCAATTTGGACGGTTCAAGTACTTCCTTTACAATTTCCACGACCCGATCTTGATCCTCACATGTCATACCCGAACCGGACGGCAAACATAAACCTTGGTCAAATAACATACTTGAAATGCTTTTATCACCGCTTTCTGCAAAAAATGCTGCATTTTTAAAGACAGGCTGCAAATGCAATGGTTTCCATACTGGTCTGGATTCAATATTTCCTGCTTCTAACGCATTAATCACGTCACTGGATCGTACTCCATTGATATTGTCGTCTATTGTTAATGCGGTAAGCCAGCGATTTCCCATCGTATCTTTTAATTCAGGCATGAAGGTAATGCCAGGTATGTTCCCCAACGATTTTTTATACCGATCAAAAATTCCCCTCCGAACTTTTACACGGTCATCCAATACTTCTAATTGGGCACGGCCGATTCCAGCTAGAATATTGCTTAAACGATAGTTATATCCAATCGAGCTATGCTGATAATGAAGCGCTGGATCACGTGCTTGTGTAGATAGGAAGAGGGCCTTATGTAAGTATTCCTCGTTATTTGAAACCAGCATCCCCCCTCCAGAAGTTGTTATGATTTTATTTCCATTAAACGAATAAATCCCTATATCACCAACCGCTCCCGTTTGCCTCCCCTTGTATGTGCCTCCAAGAGATTCGGCCGCATCCTCTATTAAAGCAACCTTATATTTCCCGCAAATGCCCTTGATCTCATCTACCTTTGCACTTTGTCCAAATAGATGGACCAAAATAACAGCTTTTGGAATTTCCCGATTTTTCTTCGCATATTCCAAAGCCAGTTCCAATGCCTTAGGTGACATATTCCATGTATCAGATTCGGAATCAATAAAAACAGGATTCGCACCTTGATAGATGATAGGATTTGCACTGGCTATAAAAGTTAATGAAGAACAAAATACAGTATCACCAGTGGTGACGCCCAATACTTGCAAGGCCAAATGAATGGCTGCAGTTCCTGAACTTACTGCCAACGCCCCCTTAGTGCCTGCATATTTAGCAAACTCTTCTTCCAAAGCTTTTACGTTCGGTCCTAGTGGCGCTATCCAGTTTGTCTCGAACGCTTGGCTAATGTACATTTGTTCATTCCCACTCATATGAGGAGGCGAAAGATACAATCTTTTATTCTTCATCCCACACACTCCTTATTTATATTATCCTAGCTGGGGACCCCACAGCGGTAGATGCATCAGAAATGTCTTTAATAACGGTTGACCCGGCACCAACCGTACACCATTCCCCTATCGTTATGCTTGGTATGACCGTTGATCCAGCTCCTATCAAGGTACCAGTTCCTACCTTAACAGCTCCTGTCAGGGTAGCACTTGGTGCTATATGGATAAAGTCATCAAGATGGGTATCATGCTCAATGACTGAAGACGTATTAACAATGACGTGATTCCCCACTTTAGCGCCAGCGTTCAAGACGACATTAGGCATAATGACCGTTCCTTTACCTATCGAGACATTTTTACCCACTTTAGCAGTTGGATGAATGACTGTCTCATAATCCATTACATCTAAATTCAGTTCGTTGACGATTTTTACTCTTAAATCGTTCCTGCCTATCGCAATAATTACCTTATATTCAAAATGAATAAACAAGCTTCTATAGCTTAAGATGGGACCAAAATATACATTTCCCTTTCTTTTCAGCACTTCGTATTGATCATCTAAAATAGCCATGAGACGATATTCCCCCATTGCTTCAACAATATCTTGAACAACTTTTGAGTGCCCGCCAGCACCTATTATTACGATTTTCTTCAATTCAAATCACTTCTCACATCATCAAATTTGGAGTTACTTTAAGATAACTATCTAGAGAACCTGGACATTATCCAGCTGTTTCCTCCAGGTTCAATTTCATTTGATTTTTGTTACATCACACAATCATTCATCCTATTATCCAACAAATTTTTGGGTTGTGACATGTCCTTCCTGGGTAATGGCTTCTTGTTTACATACCTTAATCAAGGTATGGTATATGATCTTCATATCCAGTAAAAAGGATTGATTTTCAACGTACCAGACATCAAGCTCAAACTTCTTCTCCCACGAGATTGCATTTCGTCCATTCACTTGGGCCCAACCCGTCATTCCAGGCCGGACATCATGCCTCCTTGCTTGTTCGGAAGTATATAATGGAAGATATTCCATTAATAATGGCCGTGGGCCTACAAAACTCACATCTCCTTTCATGACATTAAATAATTGAGGTAATTCATCTAAACTTAATTTTCTAAGTAATTTCCCAAAATCGGTTAATCTCTTCTCATCAGGAACCAAATCCCCTTTTTCATCTTTTTCATCTGTCATCGTTCTGAACTTATACAAATAAAACGGTTTGCCATTAAGCCCTGGCCGCTCCTGCTTAAAAATGACAGGTGAACCTAATTTCAAACGGATGAGGATGAAGATAAACAGCATAAGAAGTGAACAGGATATAAGCGCAAGACAAGATATCAAAAATTCAAAAGCCCGTTTCATTTTTTCCTCCCAAATTATCATTGTGTATCGTTATCAAGTTAACGAATTTCTTCGATCTTTATTCTTACTTCGCTTTAACACTTTTAAAAAGGTGAATATATTGCCCAATTTCATTCATTGAAAAACACAAATTATTAAATTTGTTTGAATGTGTAACACTTGCTTTACCCTTTCTGATAATTGCTATCATCACCCGGAAATAAGCCATTATCACGGTATGGGAATTTCATTTCTCTCCCTATAATTTGCCAACTTTAACATTCTATCTTTTAACGTTTCTTCACTCAAGACATCATATGTCGTGATAATATCTTTTATTGCACTCCAATTTACTTCTCTTGGTTTTCCAATATGGATTTGCGGGTAGATCTGATTTAAGTAAACTTCGTCTTCCCCAAGCAGTTCTTCGTATAATTTTTCACCTGGCCGGATTCCAGTAAAAGTTATCCCAATGTCTTCAACAGTGTAGCCTGACAGTTGGATGAGCTTTTTAGCAAAATCGACAATTTTGACAGGTTCGCCCATATCTAGTACGAATACCTCCCCGCCTTTTGCCAGAACTCCAGCCTGAATGACTAATCTTGAAGCTTCTGGAATCGTCATGAAATAGCGAATCATATCCGGATGAGTGACTGTCAAAGGTCCCCCTTTTTTTATTTGTTTTTTGAAGAGTGGGATGACACTGCCATTACTGCCAAGTACATTTCCAAATCGGACCGTTACAAATTTAGTATGATTTGACAAACTCTTAGACTGGATCATCATCTCGGCTAAACATTTAGAAGCACCCATTATACTTGTCGGATTGACGGCTTTATCTGAAGAAACCATGACAAAAATATCCACCATGCCTGCCTCCGATGCCTCTGCAACATTCATCGTGCCTATCATATTATTTTTCACCGCTTCTTTAGGGTTGGACTCCATAAGGGGTACATGTTTATGGGCGGCTGCATGATAAACGATATTAGGCAGATGAAGGTCGATTACTTGAAACATCCTCCTGCGGTCCTGAATGTCTGCAATTTCGGTCACGATCTCAATTGTATCTGCATAAACCTCCCGCAATTCCAACTCGATTGCATATATGCTGTTTTCACCATGCCCGAGCAATACAATTTTAGCTGGATTATACTTCATGATCTGGCGACAGATTTCAGACCCAATTGAACCGCCTGCACCTGTTACTAAAATAGTGCTATCAACAATCTTTTCTGAAATCCCTTCATCATCAAGTTGAACGGGTAATCGCCCCAATAAGTCTTCCATCTGGATATCTTGCAATTCATTAATTGGAACCCCGCCTTGGACAATCGCTTCCAGGCTAGGGACAATTTGAGTCTTTTTGCAAGCTTTGATGCATTCCGAAAGAATCGTATTTATTTCTTCTCTTTTCAAAGAAGGGATTGCAATCACGATATGTTCGATCTTGTATTGCTCGACCACTTGAGAAATATGTTTTGTTACTGCTACTATAGGTATATTGAAGATTTCTAAACTTAGCTTCGCTTTATCATCATCAACGAATGCAACCGGGACTAAGTCTATATTGCTGGATTTTAACAACCGACTCGTTATCATCGTCCCTGCAGACCCTGCTCCAACGACCAACGTTCTTTTTTTATTGGGTGATTGCTTAATGTATCTTTCAAAATAGATCCTCCATGCCAAACGTGAGCACCCAATCATGGTCATATATAGAATACAAGTAATGAAAAGTTCTCTACTATATAGAAAATGGGTAAAGTATAGCTGAAAGGCGGCCGTAATGGTAATAGAAAAGGCTGTTAATTTGAATATATTGAACATTTCCTTGATACTGGCGTATTCCCAAGCCTTTTTATACTGTTTCAAATAAGCAGTAAAGAAATAATGACACACAAGCAAAATAAGCGTAATTATCATTGTAAATGCTGGTATTTCATCATACGGATGTATTAACCAGTAACTTAAAAATACAGCCATCACAACAACCAAAGCGTCCAGAAAGACTAATGTGAAAAGCCGGTTATAGTATGTCAAATCTACTTCTCCCCAAATTAATATTTTTATTCAAACAAGAATTCTTTAACTTTCATCCCGCATAATACATTCTCGGCATTTTCATTAAAGGCGTCGACTATTTCCGGTCCGAAATTCTTTTCAATCAACTTATGTGCTTCCCTGAGTTGAAAACCTCTGTTACCAACATTATGAGCATCTGATGCAATAAAATGAGAAAGACCTGATTGAACTAAATATTTGGAAAACCTTTTTGTTCTCCATCCGAATTTACCCGTGATGCTCCCTGCCGTTATTTGTGAATACGCACCCTTCCAAATCATTTCTTTTAGAAGTTGCGGATTTTTTATTATTTCCAAGTTCCGCTCTGGATGAGCAATGATCGGCGTCAGCCTTCTCAATTGCAGATCATAAATTAATCGTTCCGTATACCTTGGCACATGGTTTGAAGGCAGTTCGAGAAGGATGTACTGCGAACCATTCAAGCCCATGATTTCGTTATTATCATAATCATCTGAAAGCTCATCGGATATCCTGATTTCCTGACCTGGCCATACTTTTAGCCGGATTTCCAGTTCATCTAGCACCTGGTTCAATTTTGCAGCTTCATTCACGACTTTTTGCTTATCATTTTCATATATCCCCTTATTATAATGAGGGGTTGCTATAATGTTGGAAATCCCTTGATCTACAGCTTTTCTCGCCATTTCTATACTTTCTTGGATATCTCCAGCACCATCATCCATCTTCGGTAAAATATGACTATGAATATCAATCATCGTTATCCCCTCTTTAACCTAACCCGAATGCTATATTTAACAACTTTCAAACTACTTATTTTATTTTCCATAGTAGTAGTATTCGTCAGGATATTTTTGTTTTTTCTTATTTAGGATTGCTCCCAAAAGCTTTGCATTTGCATTCTCAAGTAACTCCTTCGCTTTTTGTGCTTGATGTATTTCAGTGCTCCCGCTGCTCAACACCAAAACCACGCCGTCTGTCATACTCGCTAGTACTTGAGCATCTGTGACTGCATTGACAGGCGGTGTGTCCAGAATTACTAAATCATAATGCTGCTTTGCTTCCTCCAACACCGTCACCATTCCGTTAGACCCAAGCAACTCCGATGGGTTTGGAGGGATTGGTCCACTTGTCAACACATCTAAATTGGGATAAATGGAAGGTTGTACAGCATCAAGCAATTGATTTTGCTTTGATATGATATTCGTTAACCCCAAGTAATTCTCCATATTAAAGTTAGTATGAACACTCGGCTTTCTCAAATCTGCATCTATGATGAGAATGCGTTTCCCTTGCTGAGAAAAAACTGCTGCGACATTGATCGAAGTCGTCGATTTTCCCTCACCAGCATTTGCAGAGGTAAAAATCATCGACTTTATGTCTTTTTCCACAGCGGAAAATTGAAGGTTCGTTCGAATCGTCCTATATTGCTCCACAACCGGTGACTTCGATTTCAACATGGAAATACTACTTCTTTTTTTTATCTCCATCGTTTTATGTCGTTTTTTGCGTGTCAAGCTTTTCACCTCTTGAGGTTCTGATTACAGATTTTTAATTTCCGTTTTTTTTTATTTTCGATTAAATTTACGATGCCTAGCATCGGGATCTTTAAATGTTCTTCAATATCAGACTCAACCTTGATTGTCTTGTCGAAAAATTCGATCATGAATGTAAGAATTAAACTTATGATTAACCCTGCAAAACATGCAACGATCGTATTCATGATCGGATTCGGTTTTATAGGTGAGGAATTATCTCCTATATTTGCTTTGGATAAGACATTGACATTGTCAACATTCATAAGCGTTTTTATTTCATCTTGGAATATATCCGTAATTGCACTTGCAACACTAACAGCAATTTTAGGGTCAGCACCCTCAACCTTAATGGTGAAAATTTGTGAATTCCCATTACTGACAATTTTGATTTGTTCCGATAATGCTGAATTTGATATGTCAAGATTCAGTCTTTCTTTAACTTTTTCTAACATCATTGGACTTTTTATGATTTCGCTGTACGTTTCAATCAATTGAATATTGGTTTGAATCTCTCCTACATTGTAAAGTTCTGACTTTTCTTTAGATTGATTGACTAAGATTTGTGTAGAAGCTTGGTAAACAGGTGAAAGAATGAAAAAGCTAACGATTCCCGTCATTGCCGTCAATAAGGTTGTAAAGATGATAATAAGCACGATGCGTTTTTTTATCATTTGAAAAAGATCTTTTATATTGAGTGCCTCCGCCATTCAATCAACTCCAATCCATGTAAAATACTTTCCGTTTATCCATTTCTAATTTCCAATTCCTATAATTTTGCGACCTTATCAGAAAGCAGTCCATTTTCCTCCATCACATTTTTGGAATCGAATATTAATGAAGCATGATCATGGACACTTTTCCAGTCAAAACAATTGTGTGGTGTTCCAATGACAACTAAATCGGCTTTTTGAAGAATGGCAGCATCGTATTTTACCACCTGTAGAACCTGTTCATTGATTCGAATTTCTTTTGCATAGGGTTCGATGACAGTTAGATTCTGGACCTTGTTTTGTAATCGTTCAAGTAAGCGGACGACCGGGCTTTCCCTTAAATCATCAATATCACTTTTGTAAGTTGCACCTAAAACCACAACATGTGAGTGTTTCATGAGCTTGTCATTGGCTGCAAGCAGTTCAAGGATGCGCGTATAAGAATAGTGAATCATTCCGTCATTAATATCCCCAGCCAATTCAATCATTTTTGTCCGATGACCATGTTCTTTTGCTTTATAGAGCAAGTAGTATGGATCGACCGGTATGCAATGCCCGCCGACACCAATGCCTGGGGTGAATTTCATGAACCCGTATGGTTTTGAAGAAGCCGCATCGATCGTTTCCCATATGTCAATTTCCAAATCATTACATAAAACCGTCATTTCATTGACCAAAGCCATGTTAATCCATCGGAAAGTGTTCTCAAAGATTTTGCTTAATTCTGCAACACGAATCCCCTTAACACGATGAGCTGTCGGACCGATGAACTTGCAAGCTAGACCTGTACAGGTTTCCGTCATTCCCCCCACAACCTTTGGAGTGTTGCTCAAATTAAACCTTTTATTTCCCGGATCTATTCTTTCCGGGGAATATGCTACAAAAAGGTTCTTCCCAATCCCATAGCCTCTTTCTATTAATGGTGTACAGATATATTCTTCTGTCGTTCCTGGATATGTTGTACTTTCCAAAATAACCAATGTACCTTCTTTCACATGTTCAGCGACAATTCTCCCTACATCCCTAACATACGAGATATCAGGTTCCTTCAAATTATTAACTGGGGTCGGAACACAAATCAAAAGGACATTCATGTCTCCAAGCAGCTTCATATCCGTCGTCGCTGTAAATTGCTTTTGGCTTATCAATTCTCTAAGCCCGTCATTATCTACATCATTGATATAGTTGATTCCGCTATTTAAACTTTCCACTTTTGTCTCAGAGACATCGAATCCTGTCACCTTATAACCTTTAGATGCATAATGGCAAGCAGTTGGGAGACCAACATAACCCAATCCAATCACTCCGACTTTAGCGGTCTTGTTCTTTAATTCTCTTAGCAAAGCTGATTTGTGCGAGTATTGGCCATTATTTTTTTGTTGCTCTCTTTCTCGTTTTATCGCTGTTATCATGATTCAATCCTCCATTTCCCTTACCAGAACATAACGAACATTTAAAATTAGTAGGCCACAATGAAATTTCAATACAAAAAAACTAGCAAATTCCTAACGATATCTTTCTTAATCAGCAAAGTTGACCAGATATATCATTTTTTATGATTGAAATACATACCTAGAGTTCCGCCTTGAAAATTCGCCTTGTAAGTTTCCCATTAATTTTTATCGTCAGCATTAATAAATTATCATATTTATTTTTGTTGCTGGTTCCAGATTTCGAATGAAGCGTTCTGTTTTTGATTCATCTACCTAATTAACCAGGATCACCTATTCTTTTGACGTGAGGTAAAACCATAAAGCCCCGTACAAGTGCATGGTTAGGGTAAAACTAATTCTGATTTAGCAACACACCTATATCCATAATTAAATATTTCATTTTGAATCAGACTTAATCCCACACATTTCACATTTATAATGGACGTCCCTCAAAATAAATTGGCAAACAGCTATAAAAACGAACATAGTCTTTTTCTATCCATACTCCATTCTTCTTATCGTTCAGGAAATGCAAATCCCCCGATTAAATGGCCTTTAAACGGGGTGCCATTCATCGGGGGAACTCCAATGTTCAGTCAGATCGTAAATTACATACTACTTTTCAGATGCGTCCTCTGTCATGTCCTTCACTTTGTTAATAATCCATTCCTGCTTATCTTTCGTTTCAGTATTTTCATACTGCACCTTGTAAGGTCCCTTTCCTTCAATCACATAGTACCCATTTCCTTTTACACTTTTTCCAGGAGCCAGTTTCGTGCCAAGATTATCTCCTGGATAGATACGTAGTTTTTTATCCTTTTGATTCCATACCGACATTTCAAAAACGTCTACAAATTTTTCTTCTGCCGTTTTATTAGTTGCCTTCAGCTGTAACTGCAAAACTTTTTTCCCTTTTTGATCTGGATGCTCGAGCTGTAATGCTTCTTCAATCCAAATACTTACGCCAGATATGTCTTTCTCCTGTCCTGCATCACCTTTAGCGGTGGAGTCCGTTTGCTTTGGCACTCCTCCCGGTTCATCCTTAGTATCCTTTTCTCCTGACATGCAGCCTGTCAAAAATATGGTTAAAGTTAATATACAGATCCAAATACCTCTGAATCTTCTCTTCAATATCATGATTCCACTCCTTTAAAAAAATATATATCCTTCTTAATGAGAGATTCTTCAGTACCTTTGATCTCATTTAAAAAATTGGACTTCATTTTGAAACGAAAAAATACTCAAACACTTTAAGAAGAACCCGCTTCCAAAAGGAGAGGCCTTCTTACATCATTATCACTTTGATTATTTCACTATTGTTTTTGCTATTTCTCCTCCAACTACTAGAGGTCCATTGTCAACTTCAATGACATCTCCCGCTTGCAATCTTCGAGTAACCCCATTTTCATCCATAATAAACCGGCTGTAAATTTGGTAACTTCCATCTGGATTAATGGTTCCGGCCCCAGTCTGAGTAAGGGACACTGTTCTCTGCGCTTTTCCATTCACTAGCAACCGGAGACTCTTAGTTCCCTCCGGCGCCTTGCCCGTAACATAATCTGCATTAGGTGCTACAGGATTCACCTGGAGTTTCTCCGCTTCCTTGATTACCGTAGTATGAGCTTGTAGGTTCGATGGAGTCCGGACACCGTAGTCAACCGTTACGATATCGCCTACTTGTAGGGTTTTATTATTTCCATTCCCATCTACTCCTACATACTTACTGTATATACTAAATGTTCCATCTTCATTGACAGGTGCCGTTCGCAGTGCTTCGCCATTTACCAACAAGCGTACAATCGTTGCTCCTTCAGGTGCAGTTCCTGATATCACTTCTGCATTTGGGTACACAGTATTGAGCTTAACAGGTTCACTCGGCATAAACTGTACTACCTTAACAGATGAGCTATCGCTGACATTTCCCGCTGCGTCTGTAAGGGTAACATTAATAACCGCATGGACTGGTTGATTTGGAATCGCAACCGCGAATTTCCCGTCTGGGCCTACAACTCCGGTATATTTCTTGGAATTAATGGTGACGGTCACATTTGCTTCAGGTTCACCGCTTCCTGTTACTTCTTTACTGTTTGTTGTAACTTCATTTAGTTTCGGTGCATTTGGAGCCGTTATATCTTTATCCAATAAATCTTGCGCTTTGTTCAGTAAATCTTGCAGACGGTCTTTTTCTGCACCTTCCGGAAGCTTATTGACCGCTTTTTGTGCTTCATCAATCGCCCCTTGATCCGTCGTGTCTTCCAATGTATCGAACTTATCATCCGTGAACAGATCTTCCACTTTGTTCTTCGCATCGGTTAGATCTTTTTCTGCCTGTTCTTTTTTATTCAATAAATCTTGCGCTTTGTTCAATAAGTCTTGCAGACGATCTTTTTCCGCACCTTCCGGAAGCTTATTGACCGCTTTTTGTGCTTCATCAATCGCCCCTTGATCCGTCGTTCCTTCCAATGTATCGAACTTATCATCCGTGAACAGATCTTCCACTTTGTTTTTCGCATCGGTTAAATCTTTTTCTGCCTGTTCTTTTTTATTCAATAAATCTTGCGCTTTGTTCAATAAGTCTTGCAGACGGTCTTTTTCCGCACCTTCAGGAAGCTTATTGACCGCTTCTTGTGCTTCGTCAATCGCCCCTTGATCCGTCGTTCCCTCCAATGTATCGAACTTATCATCCGTGAACAGGTCTTCCACTTTGTTCTTCGCATCGGTTAGGTCTTTTTCTGCTTGTTCTTTTTTGTTCAATAGATCTTTCGCTTTGTTCAGTAAGTCTTGCAGACGGTCTTTTTCCGCACCTTCCGGAAGCTTATTGACCGCTTTTTGTGCTTCATCAATCGCCCCTTGATCCGTCGTTCCCTCCAATGTATCGAACTTATCATCCGTGAACAGATCTTCCACTTTGTTCTTCGCATCGGTTAAATCTTTTTCTGCTTGTTCTTTTTTGTTCAATAGATCTTTCGCTTTGTTCAGTAAGTCTTGCAGACGGTCTTTTTCCGCACCTTCAGGAAGCTTATTGACCGCTTCTTGTGCTTCGTCAATCGCCCCTTGATCCGTCGTTCCCTCCAATGTATCGAACTTATCGTCCGTGAACAGGTCTTCCACTTTGTTCTTCGCATCGGTTAGGTCTTTTTCTGCTTGTTCTTTTTTGTTCAATAGATCTTTCGCTTTGTTCAGTAAGTCTTGTAATCGATTTTTTTCAGGACCGGCTGGTAATTTATTGACTGCATTTTGGGCTTCGTCAATCGCTGCTTGATTCGTCGAACCTTTCAATGTGTCGAACTTGTTATCCGTGAACAGATCTTCCACTTTGTTCTTCGCATCGGTTAGGTCTTTTTCTGCTTGTTCTTTTTTGTTCAATAGATCTTTCGCTTTGTTCAGTAAGTCTTGTAATCGATTTTTTTCAGGACCGGCTGGTAATTTATTGACTGCATTTTGGGCTTCGTCAATCGCTGCTTGATTCGTCGAACCTTTCAATGTGTCGAACTTGTTATCCGTGAACAGATCTTCCACTTTGTTCTTCGCATCGGTTAGGTCTTTTTCTGCTTGTTCTTTTTTGTTCAATAGATCTTTCGCTTTGTTCAGTAAATCTTGTAATCGATTTTTTTCAGGACCGGCTGGTAATTTATTGACTGCATTTTGGGCTTCGTCAATCGCTGCTTGATTCGTCGAACCTTTCAATGTGTCGAACTTGTTATCCATGAACAGATTTTCTACTTTGTTCTTCGCATCAGCCAATTCTCTTTCTTCTTGTGTATCTCTTAACTCAATCTGTTTGGTTTTAAACATGTACATATCTACTTTAGGAGTTTCTGACCAGAGGTACCCATTTGGGCGATAATTAGCTGCCCATTTAAAAGGGTCACCACCCCAGCCTTTATACATTTTGGTAGGGGTATTGGACGTGTCCTCCCAAATTCTAAACTCATCCGTTTCCACATGAAAACTCAAGCTTTGTCCATTATCAAAGGCCGTCTTATTACGCGAGGATATTAAAACATGCTTTGGTTTGGTAAAATACATATCCGCTGCATATGGTGCATACATTGCAACTCCATTTTCTGTACGCACATTAAGTTTTGCCTTTTCATTAATCCTTACATTATTATAAAACGAGAGCATAGCTGATGTATCTGTACCTTCTCTAGTCATATTCAATTCTGCCTCTGAATCCACTTTGAAATCTCGCAATGCCCCATCGTACGTAAAACTTTTTTGCCCAATAATATTCACTTTTGCATTTTTGCCAATTACTAAACTGCCATAATCATTTGTCGCATAAAATATTGCTTGCCCACTTTTTTTAGTATAAATATCCAGTCTCGCATTAGGTGCGACTACAAAATTAGGTAGTTTTGCAACAGTCCAAATAACGGAATAGGCACTATCATGAACTATGGAAGTGTCACCTTGAAATTCCACATCTCCTATTTCAGCCATTTCTTGACCCGTAATGTTTATGGTGTTTAATCCTTTAAAAGTTGCTTTTCCACCTTTGTTGTAAATCATTTGCGGTCCACTATATGTTACATTCTCAAATGTTTGTTCTACACCATTTAATCCATTCCCTATTGCAATTACACCATAAGGGTTGTTACCTATAATATTTATATTCTTTATAGTGGTACTTTGTAATTCGTATGCATACCCATAATATATGCTATCCAAATTCCCTGTTCTTCCAGTTTGCGTTAACGTATAGTTATTTCCATCAATCACTATATTTGTTTTTTTTGCCTGAATTTTAATTGTGCCACTTACATCAATATTTCTTCCAAATTTGACTGTCGTTATTCCGTTATCTCCTTCTAACGCAGCCTTTAACTCCGCATAATTGTTGACGACCGCTTCGTTGGCCATCAAAGCTCTTGCCGCTTTACTCTGTGATTGGGTTTCCTTTGTTTTTGTACGCGATTCCTGACCTTTGGTCTCAGACTCTTGCGCATTCGTAACTTCCTTATTTGGTGTTGATGATTCCTCCGCAAATCCTGCACTTGGGATTAATAGAGAACTTGCTAAAAGAAATGATGTTGTCATAACGTTGATAGGTTTTAACATTTTACTTTTCTTCATAAATGAAACGCTCCTCATAACTTAATTTTACTTACAAGATTAATATACTTTTTTTCGACAAGTACCTCGTTCCAATAATGACTCATAAAAAATCATTTTAGGAACCACATTAGAGCATTAAACATCAATTTTAATGTGATTATTTTCATTTATGGCGATGTGTTTAATCGGGAGAAATGATCCTGCAATTTATAAAAGCCTATCTTCTTATCAAATCCACCGTAAAATTCAAACTTTCTGTCTGGGGTTACAATCATTATGGTTACATAACTAAAAATGTGATAAGAGAAACCATAGGTTCCCTCTTATCACATTTTCCCTTATCCTATTTGGTTATTAGTTTCATTCCCTGAAGAGTTACTTCTATTTATCAACGTTCCGTCGGATTACATGAACTATCATCCAGTGCATAAGTGGCAACTCCGGTACATATTCCGTAACCTCCTTACATATCACTTTTACATTTATTCACCCTTTTTTTCCTTGGGCACTTTTAAGAAAGGATAGTGACGTTATTAAAATGAGGGTGATTTTCAGCTTATTTATTTCTTGTTCATTTAATAAAAGATACATCAAAAATAAGACTAAGAAGGCTTGAATAAAATAGATCCTGTATTTCAAAAGGATGGACCAAATTTGTGACATCCATAGTAAAAAAAGTTAAATGGCTTCGACATCATCTTTCTCCTTTATCATGATGTTGATATTATCTAGATTTATATTCTCGCATCATTATATACAAATAGGTGAATGGCGGTATTTCATAATGTAAAAACATTGGTTCAGAAAAAAAATGCCGTTCATTTTTAATAAATGGAACTTTGCTCTGTTTTTTTTTCATTAGATTTTGAACATGTTTGTGCTAATCAGAGTGAGCGGATGATTTTTCTTCAGAGGAACTAAGTTTGAATGAAATCGTGTAGAAAAAAAAAAAAAAAAAGAGTGGAAATCGCAAATATTTTATTTCTTAAAAGATCAAAAAAATCATTCTTAATTCAGGGAAATTAAAACAACCTGCCCCCTAGGAACATAGGGAACAGGCAGCCTGAGTGTTTATCCAAGGCACAATGTTTTGGAGCCGCTCAGAGAATAGGGTCTTCTTTTACAATGGGGTTTAGGGGAAAGAAGGGACCTCACTGCTACTTTATTTTATAACATATACAAAATCAGATCGTTCCAAAAATGAAATGATATAAACCATTATTAATATTTCGCCTTCCGTAAGAAATCATCAAACTGGTAAATTAGGATTGAAACGGAGTGTCATGAACGAAAATCCTAACTTTATATATTGAATTTATGAACAAATGTATTCATCTGCCTCATAGGGAGATATGTTCAAATCGTTCGATTAGTCACCAACTAGATCTGAATATTTTTAAATCAGATTGATCGATAAATAAAAAAAGATTGTAGAGAGAATAACGCTTTCCCTACAATCCAGAACAAGCTAACTTATTTATTTAAGCATACTTCTCACTTTCCTCATCTTTAAAAAAGCTCTTCATTGCATGGAAAACATCAGCCTTTTGCTTAAGGATATAGTACCTGAATTTTTCATTATCGATGTTCTTATAAGCTGTCATCAATGTCGAATGGCGATTGTATTGATTGACTTCCCCATATCCGAACATATTGGAAACCTTCATGAGTTCTTCGACAAGCTTAACGCATCGGACGTTATCGGATGTTAGGTTATCACCATCGGAAAAGTGAAACGGATAGATATTAAACTTCGCGGGGTCATATTTATGATCAATAAGTTCTAATGCTTTTCGGTATACGGACGAACAAATCGTACCGCCGCTTTCCCCTTTTGAAAAGAAATCCTCTTCCGGAACTACTTTCGCTTCTGTATGATGGGCAATGAACTCGATTTCCACGGTTTCATATTTTGTCCGCAAGAAACGGTTCATCCAAAAGAAAAAGCTTCGAGCCATATATTTTTCCCATAACCCCATACTTCCGGAAGTATCCATCATTGCCAGTACAACTGCTTTGGAATCAGGTTTTTGAACCTCATTCCAGGTTTTGAATTTAAAGTCTTCCTTATAAATAGGATGAAAACCTGGGTCCCCCCTTAAGGCGTTCCGTTTGAATGCGGATATCATCGTTTTCTTTTTATCGATATTTCCCATTAGGCCTGTCTTTCGGATGTCGTTGAATTCAATATGTTCAAGAGTGTGCTCCGCATGTTCTTTCTTCTGAAGATTAGGGAGTTCCAATTGACTGAACAGGGCTTCCTCCAATTCCATCATCGACACTTCGGCTTCATAATAATCCTCGCCGGCTTTGTCACCTGCACCTTGGCCCTTACCGGCTCCGGCATCGGACGGTGAGCCATCCCTTGCGACTACATCCCCCACTTTACTGTCTCCATCGCCTTGCCCTACATGTTTGTTCTTATCATAATTATAACGAATTTTGTATTCATCCAAGGAGCGAATGGGGATCTTGATGACATCCCGGCCATTGGACATTACGATGCTTTCTTCTGAAATTAGATCAGGCAAATTATTCTTGATCGCTTCCTGCACCTTTTCCTGATGACGTTGTTGATCATCATAGCCTTTCCGATGGAGGGTCCAATTTTCCTGTGAGATTACATACTGTTGATTACTCTCTTCCGACATTCTCTTCCCCCCTTAAAATTGTTTGCACGCTTTTCATCATTCCTTCATATAATAAGTTAGTGTGGGAATGCCCACATCATTCCGGTTTTCCATTGAAAAATACAGTGCGAAAAAACGGATGAAAAGAAAAGTATTACTCTATCTTATGCAGCGACGCAGGATAATTTACAACAAAATTAATAATGGATGTTTGCCCATGAACTAGACAAGTCCTGACAGGGGCGTTAAAGGTCCTGTCAGGTTATTTCTAAAAAAGAAATATAACAAAACGAACAGACCTGATGATTGTCAGGTCTGTTCGTTTTTTCATTCATTGGATTGTAGATCACTTTAAGCCAGAAATAATGGAGCTGCAAAAGGCTTCCAAGGACATCTATAAAAACAATGAAACACAACAAAAAAGGTGCCCGCAGTTTTTTCTGGACACCCCTTTTACACAGATAGAATGATTCTGGTTGTCATATTCGTCAATCTTCCTCTATTTCATGTTGAACTGTACCTGGGCGTTTATCCCACTCTTTCAATTCTTCATTCGTCCTTTGATTTTCCATCTGCTTTCCAAGTTCTTTCATCTCTTCATAATCCTTAGCCATGGAGCTATTTTCCGGTACATGTTCTTTTTTCAGTTCCTCTTTGCTCATTTGCCATCACCTCTACTTATTGATACCCAATATTACCATATCCGAAACGTAACATATCTAATGGAAATATGGGGTATAGATAAAACATTATGATCAAATGTAAGGAGGTGCAAGATTTATGCAAACAACTACCCTTTATGTAAAGGAAGCAACGTCAGAAGGCCCTATTTTAAATCTGGAGTCCATACTTTTGAAAACGGAAGGTGTGGAACGTGCGATCATCGATGTTGATGATGGGGAAATTAAAATCGACCATAGCGAAGAAAAACTATCACCGAATCAACTTATTACACTTATTGAACAGTATGGCTTGAATGTAACTAAATAGAAATCAATAGCACCGGGCTTCCTCCATTAAGAAAGGCCCGGTGCTTTGTTGAGTTATAATATCTATAAACACCGTTTAACGCCTTCAAAAGATGCATGATTTCAATGGGAATTCTGGATTTCCTCTAATCCACTTTTCATTCATCCAACCTTCCGTAAATGTTATAAACCCCTGCCCGATCGGGGGCAGGGGCAAAAAAGTATGGATTACCGATTTAACAAGCTGCCCACATAGCGCAGCAAATCATTGGCTGAAGTCGAATTATATCCGTGCTCGTCTATAAGTCTCGTGATGACCTCGTTCACTTTCTTCAGTTGCCTTTCGTCTGGTGTCTTCGTTGAAGTAGTGATCTTAACGACATCCTTCAAATCTGCGAATAGTTTTTTCTGGATCGCTTCCCGTAAACGATCATGGGAATTATAATCAAATCGCTTCCCTTTACGGGCATATGCTGAAATTCGAATCAATATTTCTTCGCGGAATGCTTTTTTTGCATTCTCGGAAATTCCAATTTGCTCTTCTATCGAGCGCATCAATTTTTCATCTGGGTTGATTTCTTCGCCAGTCAATGGATCGCGCAGCCTTGATTTATTGCAGTATGCTTCGACATTATCCAGATAATTATCCATGAGGATTTTCGCCGACTCTTCATATGAATATACAAAAGCTTTTTGCACTTCATTTTTTGCAATGGCATCGTATTCTTTACGTGCCAGTGAAATGAAATTCAAATACCGCTCCCGAAGTTCGTTCGTAATGGACGGATGCTGGTCAAGACCTGCTTTTAATGACATAAGTACATCCAATGCATTAATGGACGGATTTTCCTTACGAATGATCGTGGAGGAAATCCGGTTAATTACGTAACGCGGGTCGATTCCGCTCATGCCTTCGTCCTGATATTCTTTTTTCAATTCATTGATGTCTGCGGAATTAAATCCTTCAACATTTTCCCCATCATAAAGCCTCATCTTTTTCACTAAATCGATATCACCCTTTTTGGGATCTTTCAGGCGGGTCATGATGCTGAAGATTGCCGCCACCCTTAATGTATGCGGGGCAATATGAACATCCGAGACATCACTTTCACGAATCATTTTTTCATAAATCTTCTCTTCCTCGGTAACCTTCAAGTTATATGGAATAGGCATGACTATGATACGGGAATGCAATGCTTCATTTTTCTTGTTGGAAATGAACGCTTTATACTCCGTTTCATTCGTATGAGCCACAATGAGTTCATCTGCACTGATCAATGCAAAACGGCCAGCTTTAAAATTCCCCTCTTGTGTCAATGATAGCAAATGCCATAAGAATTTCTCATCACATTTCAGCATTTCCTGGAACTCCATCATCCCGCGGTTCGCCTTGTTCAGCTCGCCATCAAAGCGATAGGCACGCGGATCTGATTCAGAACCGTATTCGGCAATGGTCGAAAAATCGATGCTGCCCGTCAAGTCAGCAATATCCTGTGACTTAGGATCAGAAGGACTGAATGTTCCAATTCCAACACGCTTATCCTCCGAAAGGAAAATACGTTCGACCATCACATCTTCAATCCTGCTTCCATACTCCTGTTCTAACCTCATTACATTCAGCGGCGAAAGGTTTCCTTCAATCCTGATGCCATATTCTTCAAAGAAATCATCCCGTAAATACTGCGGAATGAGATGCAGTGGATCTTCATGCATCGGGCATCCTTTTATTGCATAAATCGCACCAGAGTCTTTCAACGAATAATTTTCAAGTCCACGCTTCAGTAAAGAAACGAGTGTGGACTTCCCACCTGACACCGGACCCATGAGAAGCAATATCCGCTTACGGACATCCAGCCGCTTTGCTGCCGGATGGAAATATTCCTCGATGAGCCTTTCCAGTGAATCTTCAAGGCCAAATAACTGACCGCTGAAAAAATTGTATTTCTTTGTTCCATTTACTTCTTCTATCCCTGCATCTCTGATCATGTTGTATACACGTGAATGAGCAGATTGAGCAACTAAAGGCGTTTCTTTCAATATTTCTAAGTACTCTGCGAAGGTGCCTTCCCACTTCAGCTTCTGTTCATCTTCTCTAAATTTTTCGATTTTCTTTAAAATATCCATTAAGGAACCTCCCCCTGTCACTTTCAGAGAATACTTAAATCTATGCTCCAAGTCTGACAAACATGTCAGACTTTAAAAAGTGGACGGGCATTGTTTCGAATCCCCTTTGACTCTCCATGTATCGAAAAGGGCTTAATCATTGAGAATTGAAGACAAATATGCTGACAAGAAAATTTGTGTGCACTCCTGCTAAAAATTAGGGTATACTAAGCCTATACTTAAGTGGGACAATATGGGTAAAGGGAGGTCACAACATGGGCACAGTTATTATCGTTGGAGTTGCTGTAACATTTTTAGCCGCTATCTTCACTGCCGGGTATGACGATAAACCAGGTGTGAAATAAAAAATAACAGCCTTTTCTAAAATTCAAAAAAAAAAGGGACAGCAAATTAAATTTGCCGTCCCTTTTTTGAAATATATAAATATAGAAGCACTTTCGAAGTCATTCACGAATGGCTTATTGAGCATGCCAATCGAATTGGCTTCATCATTTATACAGCGTCCTTTTCATCAGTTTGAGCTGCAACGTTGTTCTCCATCGATCTCAAGTCTTCATTTACTTTTTGTCCTTGTTCCAAATATTCCGTTTGGAAACCACTCTTTATTGCCCAACTATAAAACATTAGAGATAAACATGTAATGATGACCATGTCCAAACCAAATGGGATTATGTTTAGTCCACCAAACTTTTCACTGCCTAAGTATGAAATGGTCATCATACAGAGTAAGTAAACAACCATCCAAAGCCCTGCAGAAAAGTTTTGACGGAATCCCTTCCATTTTATTTTTGATTGATAATAGAAATAAACGGGAAGACCGGCCATAATGATAAATAATACTTGACCTGTCAGCGGCCATCTTGCCCAATATAGAACCAAAGAAGCAAAGACAAAGCCCAGTGGTGCAATGATGCTTAATCCTTTTAAACGTAATGGTCTGTACAAGTTCTGACCTGTGCGTCTTAATGTCATAACAGTAACTGGACCTGTAATATAGGAGACTAAAGTCGCAACTGAAATAACCTCTGCCAATACGCCCCAGCCTCTAAACATGAATAAAAATAAGAAAGATACGCCTAGATTAAAAAACATGGCTTGACGCGGGATACCATAAAGAGGATGCAGTTTTCCAAACACGCTTGGCAAATATTTATTCTTTTCCATTCCATAAAGCATTCGTGACGTTGTCGCCGTGTATGTTATTCCTGTCCCCGAAGGAGAAATAAAAGCATCTACGTATAGTAAAATAACCAACCAGTTTATGCCTAAAACAATTGCTAAGTCAGCAAACGGTGAATTGAAATTCAAATGTTGCCATCCATTCACAATCATGGACGGGTCAACGGCTCCAATAAACGCAACCTGTAATAAAACGTAGATGACCGTTGCAATTAAAATGGATCCAATTACTGCAATTGGGATCGAACGTCCCGGATTCTTTGCCTCACCAGCCATATTAATTGGACTTTGAAAACCATTAAATGCAAAGATGATACCCGAAGTTGCTACAGCAGTAAGTACACTTGCCCAACCATTAGGAGCGATACTTCCCGCAGAGGTAAAATTGGATCCGTGAAACCCGGCAAATAAAAGTGAGCCAATCGTAAGTCCAGGAATAATAACCTTAAAGACTGTAATAAATGAATTAGCTTTCGAAAACAAACTGACTGTCCAGTAATTTAATAAAAAGTAGACGATCAGCAATACAGAGGCAATTGCCAAGCCTCCCCCAGTAAGACTCCCATTTTCTACTAAACCGTGTGTCCACTGTGCCCATTCCCATGGCCATGAGCTCATATATTGAACAGAAGCAATCGCTTCAACTGGAATTACGGAAACGATTGCAATCCAGTTTGCCCAGCCTGCAATAAACCCTAAAAACGATCCATGAGAGTACTGCGTGTATTTTACCATTCCCCCTGCTTCAGGAAACATAGACCCTAATTCACTGTAAGATAGTGCGATAAATAAAATAACAACCATCCCGATAATCCAAGAGATAATGGCAGCGGGTCCTGCAATCTGTGCCGCTCTCCAAGCTCCGAATAACCAACCTGAGCCAATAATTGACCCGAGTCCTACCATCATTAACGAAAATGTTCCCATCTTTCGCTGCATATTATTCATATATTTTTCACCATGCTTTCCAAAAATTATTCCTTACGTTTAAAAGTAACTGGATTAATGATTTGTGCCAGTGCGTCCAATTACATCTTAAAGTAATTGCTGCATTTACATCACCCCTTGTAAAAATTTGTAAATTTGATGAGAAAATCTTAAGGATGTCCTCTTATTGCTTCTATTAATTACACCGGAACTAAATTTTTCTGTATTTCAGAAAATGCTTAAATCCCATTCTTGTGCCATTTGTTTCAATAACAAACTACCTGCTACGCTATTCCCATATTCATCGATGGCTGGTCCATAAATACCAATGCCACATCCATCTTGAAAAGGCATTCCGCTTCTGGCACTTGGAGGAACAAGCGCCATGATCCCGCCAGATACTCCACTTTTGGCCGGCACCCCAATAAAAGCCGCAAATTTCCCCGAAGCATTGTACATACCGCAAGTAAGCATTAATGCTTTGGCCAGCTTAGCCACTTTTTTAGGGATTACTTGTTCTTTACGAACGGGATGGTAACCATCTTGAGAAAGAATCAGTCCAAGCAGGGCTATGTCTTCTGTGGTCACTTCTATGGAACATTGCATGAGGTAAACCTCTAAAGCTTCCTCTACTTCCGATTCCAAATAATTAGTCTCTTTCAAATAGTGAGCCAAAGCTCTATTTCTATGAGAGGTTTGCCACTCAGATTGATACACTTCCTCATTGATTGTCGGGCGCTTCCCTAACAAATTTTCAAATAGCCCATAGAGAAATTCCAATTTCTTTTGTGAAGAATCCCCTGGGAGAAGCGAAGCTACGGTAATCGCCCCAGCATTTATCATGGGATTAAACGGCTTTCCCGGCTTATGCATTTCTAAACGAATAATTGAATTGAAAGCATCTCCTGTCGGTTCCACATCGACCCTCTCTAACACATAAGAAATGCCACGACCCAAACATGCGGCAATAAAGCTAAGCACTTTTGAAATACTTTGCAGCGTGAAAGGAACTTCCCAATCCCCTGACTTGATCATTGTTCCACCCGGCTCCAGTATGGTAATGCCCAATTGCGATAAATGTGCATTTCTCAATGCCGGTATATAATTAGCGGTTTGTCCTTCAATAGCAAAGGATCTGTAATGTGCTACCCATTCATCTAAGTCGGATTTTCTTTGACTATTAACGTGAATGTCATACTCTTTTGACAATTCTTCAATCACATTCTTCCACCTCTTCAGTTGTTGTATCATTATATTTTCTAAATGAACGTTTTACCGAATGCCATCAAGCTTACATATAATAGATTCGATGAAAAAATAATGAATATTCTAAAAATTATTAAGCGCTTTCAAAAATTTATATCTTCCGTTAATTTTAAATTGGGAACTACATAATCATACGAAAACCTACAAAATCTAAAAAATAAAAATCCACTAAAAAAACGTATCCCGTTACCATTTTTTGTGGATAGAAAAACAGATTGGTTTTGCCATAATAGATTATAAGCCGTTCTATTCAGGAACAAAGTAAGCGTTGTATTGAAGCCGATGAAACTGTATACTGATTTTTTAAACAACTTGGGAGGTGACGACTTGAATCTCAGTACGTTAATGAAAAAAGAGGTCAACATCCTCGCTTTGATGTTGTTAACAGTGCCATTAGCAGGCGAATTGAGTTTTTATCCTTTAAATGAAACGTTTCGGGTAAGTTTTGGTCCGCCTGTCCTTTTCTTCTTTTTACTATTATTACAGAAAACACCTGCCATTTTTTCGGGCTTCCTCACAGGAACAATGGTTGTGGTATTTCGTATTCTTATAGATTTTTTCATGCATGATAGTTTTTCCTGGGCATCCGCTTTCCAAGTTCATTATCCTAGTTTTTTCTTTTATTTCACCTACTGCTTTCTTTTTTATTTGGTGAAAATAAATCGCTTTCAAAACCGATCTTTGCTGATTGGATTTATTGGTCTCATTATCGAAATATTGTCCGACTCTGTAGAATTGATTTTTCAATATATTGTGTTGGAAACAACCATTACGTTAGGTTCACTAAACGAGATGATCATGATCGCATTCGCCCACAGTTTCATCGTTTTAAGCTTTTTTAATATGATGAAATTATATGAAGCACAATCAAGGGAAAGGCAAATCACAAAACAAAATGAACATATGCTTATGCTCATTTCCAACTTATATGAGGAAACGATTCATTTAAAAAAAACATTAAAGAATGCTGAGAATATTACTAAGAAATCGTATGATTTATATCGAGATTTAAAAGCTCTGGAAAAACGGGACAAGCACCCTCATGTTCATCCTGAGCCATATAGTCAAAAAGCATTGCGCATTGCGGGTGAAATGCATGAAGTCAAGAAAGATAATCAACGGATTTTTGCTGGTCTCTCCAAATTGATTTCCAATGAGAGTTTTAAAGATTACATGAATGCAGCTGAACTTTTTCATTTAATTATCCGAATTAATGAAAAATATGCCTTATCACTAGGAAAGGATATTCAATTTGAATACTCATTGGAGGGGAAAAACGATTCACCTTATCATGTGTATACCGTGTTATCTCTTTTCAATAATTTAGTCGCTAATGCAGTGGAAGCAATTAAAGAAAAAGGAATCGTCCGTTTAAGTTTGGGTGAAGTCCATGACCATGTAGAATTTAAAGTTGCTGATACCGGACCTGGAATTCCTCAAAAATATCAGACTGTGATATTCAAACCTGGATTCACTTCAAAATATGATCATTTCGGGACACCCTCAACAGGGATAGGTCTCTCATATGTAAAAGAGGTCGTAAAAGAACTGGGAGGCGACATCCTATTTGAGAATAGTTTTGACGGCGCCATTTTTTCCATAAGATTACCCATTCATAAGTTGGTCCAGAAAGGATGATTCCATGCGTTTTTTTATAACAGATGATGATTGTGCCATACGTTCAAACTTAAGCCAAATTATAGAGAACGAAGATTTAGGAGAAGTGGTGGAGGAAGCCGAGGATGGAAGTCTATTAGAAGGGCATATTTTGAATTTAAAACAAATTGATATTTTATTTATTGATTTATTAATGCCCATCCGGGATGGGATTGAGACACTTCGTCATATAAAAAATACATTTAACGGGAAAATAATAATGATTTCGCAGGTTGAATCAAAGGAGCTGATTGGTGAGGCATACTCACTTGGAATCGATTATTATATTACTAAACCAATCAATCGGATTGAGATATTAACAGTTATCCGAAAAGTTATGGAACGTATTCATTTAGAAAGATCAATCACAAATATCCAAGCCTCTTTAAATGGTGTATTGAACTTTGAACAGCCAAAGGTTGATAATTCCAATAGTTTTAATGAAAAAAGTATAAGGGAGGTGGGTGAATTCCTTTTATCGGAATTAGGGGTCGTTGGAGAAAATGGCGCAAAAGATTTAATGGAAATGCTTCAGTATTTATTTATGTATGAACGGACTTTTACTTTTGGAAAGCAATTCCCCACCCTTAAAGATATCTTTGTAGAAATCACCAAAAAAAAGCTCGGCACAGCAGCTTTGCAGGTAGATATCAATCGGGAAATAAAAGCTGCCGAACAGCGAATTCGCAGAACGATTAACCATTCGTTAAATCATTTCGCGTCGCTCGGTTTAACGGATTTTTCAAATCCTAAGTTTGAAAATTACGCTTCCAAATTTTTCGATTTTACAGTCGTTCGCCAAAAGATGAAAGAACTGCAAAATGATTCAACGGTAGTTCTTACACCTACCCGGGTAAATACAAAAAAGTTTATTCAAGTATTTTATTTCGAAGCGAAACGATTGAATCCTGATGAAATCATAAGATATAGATAATCCCTATTAATACAAAAAACTGCTGAAGCACTCAAAAAACATAAAATCCCCTGAAGATTTCAGGGGATTTTTTAGCCAGTTCTTATTTTTTCAGCAATAAATACATGAAATAAGGAGCACCGATCAATGCAACCATGATACCTGCAGGGATCCCCTCGGGTTCAATTATATTACGGCCTATCGTATCGGCAAGCAGCAATAGCCATCCACCGATTAAAATGGCAACCGGAATGAATAGTTGATTTCGAGGTCCTACCAAGGATTTTGCTATATGCGGGGACATAAGTCCAATGAATGCAATTCCGCCTGTAACAGAAACGGCAGCCGCTGCCAGTGCTACAGCCGTGATCAGCAGTACGATCCGCTCCTTTTCAATCGATACACCGACCCCAATTGCGACCGGTTCACTTAAACCAAGCAGATTCAAACGATTTGCTTTATATAAAGTGAATGGAATAAGGATGATTAACCATGGAATGATTGCCCAAATGAAAGGCCAATCCGTGCCCCATATATTTCCTGCCAACCATTTTGCGATGAAATCGACCTTCGCTCGTTCCGCTGACGAAATGAGGACAATCATCAGGCCAGAAAGCGCCATTGAAAAACCTACGCCGATCAACACTAACCGGACGGGTTCAAGTCCACTCTTCCTCTTGTATGAGAGGATATATATTAAACAGGCCGTCAGTAACGCTCCGATAAAACCGACAAGCGGAACCATATAAACAAACGAACCAGCGTCAAGCGGGAAAAACAGAAAGAAAGCGGCAATGGCAACACCTGCTCCCGAGTTGATCCCGATGATTCCGGGATCGGCTAAATCATTTCGTGTGATCCCTTGTAGAATGGCTCCCGACAGTGCAAGGGCCATGCCTGCTAAAAGGGTGATGATGATTCGCGGTAAGCGGACGGAAAATAATATGAATTCCTCTTTAAACGTCCCTTGCCCGAAGAGCGTTGGAAACAGTCGTCCTATAGAAAGATTGGAATATCCCGAACACGTCCCTATAATGATCGTAATGATGATGAGTGCACTCAATGCACCTATTATCCAACGCTGTTTTTTGACTAAAGCTGACTGGATCATGAAAATGCTTTACCTCCTTTACGCACGATTAGGAGGAAGAAAGGTAAACCTATCATCGCAACAACCGCTACCACAGGTGTTTCATATGGAGAATTGATCGTACGGCCGATCGTATCGGCAAGCAGCATGAAAGTGGCTCCCAAAATTGCAGACATAGGGAGGATGAATCGATAATCCGTACCCACGATAGCCCGAACGATATGTGGGACCATTAACCCGATGAACACCATATTTCCGACAAGCGCAACGGCAGCCCCTGCCAGGAGAATGATGACCACGAAGAGAACCGCCTTTATCTGTGTTGTCTTTTGCCCTAAGCCTACGGCCACTTCCTCACTTAAGCTAAGTATGGTGAGCTGTCTGGAAAAGATAAGGGAAATCAGGATGCCTATTAGAATGAACGGAACGATTACACGAAGCTGCTCCCATGAAGTTCCGATATTCCCTCCAGCTGTCCACATCGATACATCTTTTGATACCTTGAAATATATGCCGACCCCTTGGGAAACGGCAAATAGGAATGCAGAGACTGCAGCACCAGCCAGTACGATCCGCAAAGGTGAAAATCCTCCCTTTTTCATCGCACCGATTCCGAAAACCATGGTTGCCCCGACAGCGGCACCTATAAAACACGCAATCATGATCCCTAAATTATTAGCATTTGGAATGAATGCCAAAGTGATGGCGAGACCTGCATTGGCTCCTGCCGTCAATCCAAGCAACCCGGGATCGGCAAGTGGATTCCTGGTCATTCCCTGCATGATGGCCCCAGAAACGGCAAGCGCTGCACCCACAAAGATTGCCCCCACTTCACGAGGGAAGCGGATTTCCCGAATGATTGAAATCTTTTCACCGACAGCATTTGATGTCAGTGCTTGCCAAACGTCTTTAACGGTAACATCAGCCGCACCAAAAGCCATTGAAATAATGAACATGCCTATAAAGGCGACGATCGCTATGATCAGTTTACTTATAAATGGGATGAAACGTTGATTTTCATTAGTCATCTGTCTCTCTCATCTCTTTTTTTATAGAATAAAAGGAGAGGAATTGGAATCCCTCTCCCTCGCTGTATTATTTTCCAAGAAAACTTTTGGAAAAGAAGTCTAATTGGTAATCTAATGTGATTGGATCATTGAAATAGAATTTTTTTGCATCAGCTTCATATAGTTTATTGTTTTTAACGGCAGGTATGTTTTTAAACGTGTCAGTTTGTTGGAATGAATTGTCCTGATCTTTGTTATTGCTCAAAATCACATAATCACCGGCATAGTCTTTAAGGACTTCTAAGGATAAGGCAAAGTAACCATCTTTCAGCGCCACTTCTTTTACCTTTTCAGGCATACCCAATTTCATTTCTTGATAAAGGATTTCCGTTCCACGTCCCCAATTATCACCGTATACATAGAACTGTTTGTCAAACTTTTCGAAAACGGAAACGGTAGCATCTTCTCCAATTTTGGCTTTAATTTCATCACCGGTTGTTTTTGCCCGTTCTTTGAAATCATCCACCCATGCTTGAGCTTCTTTTTCTTTATTCAAAAGTTTACCGATTTCTACATGTTGTGTTAAGTAGTCCACTTTTCCGTATGTATAAGTTACGGTTGGAGCAATTTCCTTTAATTTATCGACATTTTTAATCGTCGATAAACCAATGATTAAATCCGGATTCAACTCGATGATTTTTTCCAGGTTTTCGTCCGTCACTTCTTCCACATCTTTTAACTCTTTAAAATTCGGGTTCATTTTAGACCAGGAATCAACCCCTACCAGGTTAACATCCAAAGCCATTACGTTACCTGCGAAAGATGATAGTACTAAAACACGCTGAGGATCTGCCGGAACTTCAACAGGACCATTTTCAGATTGATAGGTGATGGTACCTGATTTTTCTTTTTTGGAAGCGGAGCTTTTTTCCTTTTCGGCTGACTCGTTACCACAAGCACTAATAATTAACACTAACAGCAGTATAAACGGGATCAATATTTTTTTCATTTGTTGTCAAATCTCCTTTTAGTAAGTTGTATGTGCTGCACATTGGTTTGTTCGTTCGTTGATCTCGTCCGATTACCGCATCAATATGGAATACTTCCTTAAGAACTTCATGAGTGATGACTTCTTCACAATCTCCTGCTTTGACTATTTCCCCGTCCTTTAAGGCAATGATATAGTCGGCAAAGCGAGCAGCTTGGTTTAAATCATGAAGAACCATGACAATTGTACGTCCCTGTTCTACATTCAGCCTCTGTAATAATTCCAGAACCTCCAGCTGATGGGCCATATCCAAATAGGTGGTCGGCTCATCAAGGAAGATGATTTCCGTTTTCTGGGCAAGGGCCATCGCAATCCAAACACGCTGGCGCTGACCTCCTGACAGAGCATCCACGGGACGGAACTTGAAGTCTTTCGTGCCGGTCACTTCAAGTGCCCAATCAATCACATCATAGTCTTTCTGGGTCAGGCGCCCAAAACCTTTTTGATAGGGAAAGCGCCCATATGATACGAGCTCCCCAACCGTCAAACCGCTTGCACTCTCGGGTGTCTGCGGAAGTATGGCCATTTTTCTTGCAAGGATCTTAGTGCTTTCTTTTGAGATATTAACCCCATCTAAAACAACCGTACCTGATTGATTTGGAATGATTCTGGTGATCGCTTTCAAAAGTGTCGATTTCCCACATCCATTTGAACCGATGATCGTTGTGATTTTTTTATCTGGAATTTCCACACTGAGATCTTTTACAATTAAACGTTCACCATAACCAATATTCAAATTCTCTGTATATAGGCGAACCATTTTTTAACCTCCATTTACTGAAAAAATAGGTAAGTAAAAACTCAAATGAAAATGATTATCATTATCCACTACTTAATTACTATAATTCTATCTAAATATATTGTCAATGGTAATTTCATGGGCATATAAGAAGAAATTCTGACAGCATTTTTGGGGCCGGTCCGTATTACCGACTGACAAATGAACACAGTAAAGACCCCGGGGACACTTCCGGGATCTTTAGGTTTGGCTCATACTCAGGACTTTGGCAAAAATATTCCTAATAGGCCGTATTCATTAATCAATGTTTCTTAAATCCTTGCTTCTCAACATAATCTTTCATGTACAGCCTGCTTTTCTTTCCAAGCATTCCTGCCATTTGCCCGGTCCAGGTGTCTTTTCGTTTACCGTTAGTCCGAAGCTCATAATAACTGGAAATCGTTTCATTATACTCTTCAAGTTGTCCGATGAACTCTTGCTTATCCTCCTGATATCCATTTTCATGATAGATATTGGACAACGGCAAACGCGGCTTTTTATCCGAACGGTTTTTCGGATATCCGACCGCTAGAGCGAATAATGGTATAACACGATGCGGTATATTCAAAATCGCTGACACTTCCAGGAGATTATTGCGGATCCCGCCTATATAGCAAATGCCTAGATCCATCGATTCTGCCGCCAATGCTGCATTTTGGGCCGCTAGAGCCGCGTCAATACAGGCAACCATGAATTTCTCGGTACTTTCAATCGATTCGGACAGGTCCGTGTTTTCCATTTCGGAAACCATATCCTGACGATATAAATCGGCGCAAAAGACGAATAGATGTCCATTCTTCTCTACATATGACTGTGGTCCGGCAAGTTCGGCAAGCTTGGCTTTCTTTTCCGGGTCGGTTACCCCTATGATTGAATACGCTTGAATATAACTTGAAGTCGATGCAGCTTGGGCACATTCCACAATCGTATTGATTTGCTCCCCAGACAATAACTTGTCCTCAAAAGAACGAATGGAACGGTGATCTAAGATCTTCTCAATAATGTTATTCAATGCTCCCACCCCTAAAGAATATGTAAAGTATCCATCATCGGGGCTGAAATGCCCCCGATGACAGTATTGATGAAACTCAACCTTTTGTTTTCAAATCCAATTCACGGTAATTCTGCTGTCTAAGTGCTTCATAAACCAAGATGGCTGCCGTGTTCGACAGATTAAGGGAACGTACTTTATCCGTCATTGGAATCCGCAGGCACCGATCCATATTTTCTTGGATCAGATCTTTCGGCAGACCCGTCGTTTCACGGCCAAAAATGAAAAATATCTCTCTGTCTTGATCACTGTAATCGAAGCTCGAATGAGGCTGCTCCCCGAATTTCGTCAAGTAATAAAATTCACCGCCGGCGTTTCTTTCAAAAAACTCTTCTAACGAATCATAATAATGGATCTTTACATTCTCCCAGTAATCGAGCCCGGCCCGTTTGAGCTGTTTGTCATCCGTCGAGAAACCGAGCGGGCGAATGAGATGTAAAGACGTATCCGTCCCTGCACATGTTCTTGCGATATTTCCTGTATTTGCTGGAATCTGTGGTTGATATAAAACTACATGTATTGACACTTCATTTTCACCTCTAGTTTGAACTTCACCTTAATTATAGCATTAAACAAAAAAGACTAAAAACCAATCACCCTCCATCCAAAATCACAAAGAATTTATAAACGATGTTCGGTGTATATCTGGTTGAATCCTCATACGTCCAATATCGGTGACGGCTGTTCATCGTATGTGCATTCACAAGCGGCATCCCGTCCTGATCCTTCGCCGTTACAATCAAGTTATGGTCAAACCGTCCGTTCCCTTCGAAATCTATGCAGAGGATGTCGCCCAAATTCAATTCCTTGGCCGACTCCACCTGCTTTGTCCTGATGGCATTCCCGGCTTTAAGCAGATGATATAAAGAATGGGCTGTCGTCCATGTATAACTCCAGCTTTTCCCCCTTATCCACCAGCCCTTATTTTTATTTGGCGCCCCCCACATCGGTATTCCCCCTGCATGTAAACATTGTGAAATGTAATTCGTACAATCATCGGTGAATTTATAATAAGCCGGATTAAATTCATTCCACCAACGCTCGGCATATTGAACGGCCTTCATTCGATCATACTTATATGCGAGACGATCTGCGCCTGGATCACATTTTGGCGGTGCCTCTTCAGTTTCAAAGCTGGGAATCAACTCAATTTCATCCACTATATACCCATTTCGAAACCGTGCCTCCCTTTCTTCCATTTCTTCTTCTATATAAAATGAATCTTCCTGTTTCAATAAATATTGCAGATGGACATGATAGGTCAGGACTGTATCCCTGTCTTCCTTTCTTTTCGAATGTACCTTGCCTGCCGCATTCACCCGAACAATTTCGGCAGCGCGGTTCCTCATCATTTCCTTCTTCAAATGTAACTTCCTTTCACCCCGTTCCAGATCATCTGAAGTATAAAACTCCACTCTTTCTTGTAAAAGGCGTTGCAATTGTTCCCTCAAGTTCATGCCCTCCTTCTTACCATCTATGCTAATGTGTATGTACGAGGGCATGGACAAAAACACAACTTCATAAATGCGGGAGTTTCAATCCTTACCCATAATGAAACTTTTTATATAGATTTTCCTTGAAGCTGCCGGAATATCTTAAGCAAAAAAGCCGCCCCGTTATATTTACGAGGCGGCTGCATTTTAAATATTATTTTGTTTCCAAGGTAAACTGCAGTCCTTTCTCAATTTCCGCCAATACCTCTTCATCCTTTTCCTTCATTCGAGCTTCTTCCAATGCGGAAACAGCCTGCTCCCGGCCAATTTTCCCAACTGCCCAGGCAGCCGTCCCCCTGATGACGGGCCGCGGATCATTCTTCATGACCTGTATCAATAGAGGCAATGCCGTTTCATCTTTGAAATGGGCCAATGCTAAAATGGCATTTCGTTGGATTGGTTTTTTACCGCGCCAAGAGCCAGATACATGGCCGTATGTCTCTTTGAAGTCCCGATTTGAAATCGTAAGCAGGGGTTTTAACAGCGGTTTCGCCAGCTCGGGGTCGGGTTCCATCTCTTCATGAAAATGAAAATCCATTCCTTTGTTTTTCGGACAAACGGTCTGGCATGTATCACATCCATACAAACGATTGCCTATTTTCGTCCTGAACTCATCCGGAAGGAAACCTTTTGTCTGTGTCAAGAACGCAATGCAACGCTTGGAATTTAGCTGCCCGCCCTGAACGAGCGCTCCAGTCGGGCAAACATCGACACATTTATTGCATGTCCCGCATTGATCTTCCATCGGTTGATCCGGTTCAAATGGCAGGTTGGTTATCATGTCTCCCAAGTATACATAAGAACCGAATTCCGGTGTGATGATCATACTGTTTTTTGCACTCCAGCCAATACCTGCACGCTCAGCCACTGCCCTATCGGATAACTCACCCGTATCAACCATGGACTTCATCATTGCCCCTGGCACTTTATCTTTAATGAAATTCTCAAGTAACTGCAATTTATTACGGAGAACGGTATGATAATCCGTTCCCCAAGACGCCCGGCAAAAGATCCCGCGGCGTTCACTTTTTGTACTTTGCGGAGCATCCTTCAATTTCGAAGGATAAGCAAGCGCAATCGAAATGATGGATTGCGGTTTATCGAATATCAATTCAGGCCTCACCCTTTTTTCTATATCGGCTTCTTCAAACCCTGACTGGTAATCCAGTTCCTGTTGACGTATCAGCCGACCTTTCAGTTCGGTGAAAGCCGTAGCCGAAGTAAAGCCAATTTTATCGATGCCGATTTCCTTACTATATAAAATCACTTCTTGCTTGAATGAGTTCATATCCATATTAATCACCTACGTTCATTCAGTATTCCCATTGAAGCTTGAATCCATTTCAAACCATTGCTATCTATGATAAACTAATTGCAATCATTTTTGGAGGTGAAACGGTTGGAAATTACCGTATCAGCTAATCTTAGCAGTAAAATCCCTGAATTCAAAGTCGGGGTCATTACATATGAAAACATCGAAGTAGGTCCCTCCCCGCAAATGGTGAAAGGAAGACTTCAACTATTTCAGGAAGCTCTTTTCTTCGACCTTGAAGAAAAGGAATTGACCGACTTTTCCGGCATTAAAGTGTGGCGGGAAATTTTCAAGGCTACAGGAACGAACCCGTCACGGTATCGTCCCTCCGTGGAAGCCCTTTACCGCCGCGTAAAAAAACAGAATTACTTGACACCCATCCATTCCGCCATCGATTTGAATAACTTCTTCTCACTGTTATATGAAGTTCCGATCGGCATTTATGATGCTGAAAAATTAACAGGAGACATCTCGATTAAGATTGGCGAGGGTTCAGATGGGTATGACGGTTTGAACGGCCGCTTGAATTCCATGGAAAATATGATTACCTCAGCCGATCATGCTGGCGCATTCGGAAGTCCTTACGTTGATTCAGAACGCACGAAAGTCACCGAAGAAACGAAAAAAGCTATCCAAATCATTTATTTACAACCCAATACTCCAATCACGGAAGCAGATCAGCTGACGAAATCCCTGATGGACATGTTCCTTGAAATCCATGGTGGTGAAGGGACTTACTCGATTGTAGAAGGATAATTAAAAATTGAACGAAATTAAACCCTTTCCACAATCGGAAGGGGTTTTTTATGATTTTTCCAATTAATAAAACCAGTCCGCTAGTATCCTTTTATTCAACCGAATCGATCCCTACCAAAAAGGCAATAAAGATCACTGGAATTTAAGAGCATAAAGGATCACAAAGTCTTAAACTTGATTTGGGATGAATCTAGCCTACGGACTATTCTTAATTTACATTCCAGTCGATTCCAGAAATCCTCTCCCTTTCCGCCGACTGTCTGCCAAGCCTCCTCGGCGCAAGCGCCTCTGGGGTCTCGACTAGCCAGTTATTCGGCTGGAGTGTCGCAAATTTCTTCCATCTTTTAAGGATTAATGTAAAAAACCTCAAGGATCACCTCGTCTTAAACTTGGTTAGGGATGAGCCAGCCTAGGGTTTTTTCTTAAAATCTCATTCCAGTTGATTCCAGAGACCCCCCTCCCTTTCCGCCGACTATCTGCGAAGCCTCATCAAAGCAAACATCTCCGGGGTCTCTGCTAGCCGGTTACTCGGCTGAAGTGTCGCAAATTTCTTCCATCCTTTATGGGTTACTGTAAAAAAACTCTAGGATCACCTTGTCTTAAACTTGGTTCGGGATGAGTCTAGCCCACGGTTTTTATTTAAAAGAACGTTCCAGTTGATTGGAACGTAAGGTACGAGACTCCTGCGGGAAAAGCGTGGCCAAGGGAGACACCGAAGGCGAGAGCCAAGGAGGCTCCCGGACCGCCCGCGGAAAGCGAGTGCCTGTAGTGGAAATCAACGATCAGATTTGCTAACCCTCAAAAACACTTTCCGTTTTACCCAGAAATTCATTCCCTTCCCTCCGACTGTCTGCGAAGCCTCATCAAAGCAAACATCTCCGGGGTCTCGGCTAGCCGGTTTACAATGGTTACTTTCTGCCTTTCGATTGATAATCATCGATGCTACATAAGCCTGGCACGCCTTTCTCTTCCCCATTAACAAAAAAAGCACAAACTTAGTCAAACTGATTCTACTAACGTAGTTAATCAAATTGACTAAGTTTGTGGTGCATCGAAATCCCCACACTCCCGGATGAAGGATAATCAAAAATTAAAGTCCATTTTTCGGGTATGACATACTGTATTACCGCTTCGATGAAATGCAAAAAAAATCCCACTGTAAACAGTAGAATTCTTGTAATAATATTTAAACGCAAAGCTTCGTTCTCCAGGTAACGAAACCCTACGTTATGAGTATGTATTGGAGCGGGTGAAGGGAATCGAACCCTCATCATCAGCTTGGAAGGCTGAGGTTTTACCACTAAACTACACCCGCATATTCTTGTAGAAGTTTGTCGAATTACCAATCAACAAAATTAATTATATAGTCTAATATAAAAAAATGCAATAGTTCTTTAAAAAAAAAAATAATAATTAGCGTATTGTAAAATTAATATATTCATTCACTCTAGTAAAAATGTTAAAAAGTCCCCTGATTGAAGAGAACTTTTTCATCCTATATGGTGATTTAAGACCAAATGACTTCCATTAACCGCGGATAAACCTGCTGTGCCGTTTCAAGCAGCATGATTAACTTCCTGAACGCCAGATCAGGTACGATATCCCCCTCAATGGAGTATGAATAACGAATGGAAATGGTCCCATTTTCTTCATACAGTTTGGAATACCTGAAATTAGCATTATATTCATTCAATAGTGTATGTACATCCTGTTTCTTTTCAGGATTCTTCAACTCGGCGACATTAAAGCAAAATAAGTCCGCCACATTTTCATCTTGATTGAAAGCAAATACTAAAAGGACCTTCCACCCGTCCTTTAACTTTTGCTCGGCTCTAAAAAAGGTGGTGCCATCTTCATTCAACTCATTCATATAGATTTTCTCACTAGTTAAAAAATCACGAAATTTAGCAACGTTTGACATGGTTCATCACCTTTCTGTTTATAAGTACATTTTATAATGAAAACCAGCATTTTTACAGACTTTTCTAACATTCTGCCAATTTCCTCCTATTAACAGGGGCGACATTAAAAGGAAGGGAGTCAAATATGAGCTCCCTTCCTGGATTGATTAGCCAGTTGCTTCTCCGCAAAACTGAAGCGCTCCTTGCAGGTCCAAAATTTCCTGGCGGATTTTTGAGCATCCTTCAAAGGGTATATATGTCCAAGCACAAAGCAATATCCTTCATATGGATCAAAAGATACCACTAAGGGTAAGAAGGATCATATTTTAACTTGAAAGGAAAACGGCCTTTTCCCGATTGAATACGAAAAAAGGCCGCTTTTGTTATAAGCTGCTTAAAAATCACAACGAAGGGCCTTCCTCAGCTTTATTTCCATAAAACTTATAGTTGAGCGAATTCGGGTTCCGCAACTTTTACAAGCTGTTTTCCGAGGTTCGTTCCTTTAAACAAACCTAAAAATGCATCCGGTGTGTTTTCGAACCCTTCAATAATCGTTTCTTCATACTTCAGCTTTCCTTCTTGAAGCCACTTACCTAATTCCGTAGCACCCTCCTGGAATCTAGCGGCATAATTTCCAACTGTGAAACCTTTCATTAGTGCACTGGTTTTGATCATTGCCGATTGCAGACGCGGTCCTAGATCTTTTCCTTCCGCGTTATATGAGGAAATCGCCCCGCATAATGGAATTCGGGCATTCGCATTCAAAAGTGTAAAAACAGCATCGGACACCTCGCCGCCCACATTATCGAAATAAACATCGACTCCATCAGGAACAGCATTGGCTAAATCTGTTGCAAAACTATCACTTTTATAATTTACGGCTCCATCAAATCCTAGCTCTTTCGTTAAATACTCAAGTTTTTCATCTGAACCAGCGATGCCAACAACCTTCGCACCTTTAATCTTAGCAATTTGTCCGACTACTGAACCGACTGCTCCAGCCGCTCCTGAAACGACTACCGTTTCACCTTCTTGAGGTTTACCAATATCAAGCAAACCAAAGTAAGCAGTTAAACCGGTCATTCCAAGAATCCCTAAATGAGTTGTGACCGGAGCCACCTTGGGATCAATCACACGGATTTCCTTTTCAGTGACAACTGTGTATTCTGCCCAGTCGATATTCCCAACAACGACATCCCCTTGTTTGAAGGAATTCGATTTGGACTCAACAACTTCGGCAACAACGCCGCCCGTGATGACCTTATTCAATTCAAATGGAGCAATATATGATTTGGTATCTTGCATTCTGCCACGCATGTATGGATCGACAGATAAATATAGTGTACGTACTAAAATCTCATTATCCTTCGGTGTGGGAACTTCACTTTCAACAAAGTTAAAATCCCCTTTCGAAGGCATACCTTTCGGACGGTTTGCCAGGGTGATTATTTGTTGTTTGGTTTGTGTCATCATTGTTCCTCCTTGGTTTGAATACGTAATTTCGAAAAGAAGCGTATCACTGATGAAGTTCATAGGTCAAAGAATATGATTGGCTATCGCTTCCATAACACTATTTATGTAGCCTTTCCTGAAAACCTCAAACTTGCTACAGCCTATTATGTCCAATGTTTTTCATTTCGATAAACGGTTCGCTCACCAGAAAAATTAAACGGCCTTTCCCCGATTGAATACCGGGAAAAGGCCGCAGCTTGAAATAATCTATTTTTATTGTCTGCTTGGCAGGGTTACTGCCCCTTCTTCTCATTAACCAGTTTAATGAACTAATTCGTGGATAGTCTACATCAATTTTGAAATGAACATCGTTGCCATTCCAAAGTAAATAAGTAACGAGAGTATATCATTCAGTGTTGTAATTAGCGGACCAGAAGCAACTGCGGGATCGATGTTGAATTTATATAATATCAAAGGAATAATGGTCCCAGCTAAAGTCCCGATAATCAGGGTCATCACCAACGAACTTCCAACCACTAATCCCAGAACGGGATTTCCCTGCCAAACATAAGCTATGATGGAAATTAATATTCCGCAGGTGATGCCTATTATCAAGCCAACTTTCAGTTCCCGTATAATGAGCCTGGTCACGACTCCTTTATCCGTATCACTAGTGATTAGACCCCTTACAACAACGGCTAAAGATTGAGTACCTGTATTTCCAGTCATCCCTGCGATCATCGGCATAAAGAAGGCAAGTGCAACAACTTTGGACAAGGTTTCTTCAAAACCGCTTATAATGGTTCCAGACACTAATCCGATAAATAAAAGCAAAATAAGCCAGGGCAGCCGACGATACGCGGCCACGTGCGCCTTCGTGTCAAAGTCTATAGCTTTACCGGATGCCGATAATTTTTCAATATCTTCATTCGCTTCCTTAATGACAACATCAATAATATCATCGACGGTTACAATTCCTAGTAACTCATTATTTTTTTCAACTACTGGAATTGCTAAAAAATCATATCGCTCAATAACACGAGCTACCTCTTCTTGGTCTTCATATGCGGATACGGAGATAACCCGGCTGTACATAATATCTTGAATTTTTTCAGATTCATCATTTATTATTAAATCCCGATATGAGACAACACCTACTAATTTTTTATCATTATCTATTACATAAAGATAGTTGATCGTTTCCGAAAACTCCGCAAAGATTTTCAGTTTTTCAACTGATTCACGCACCGAATAATGTTGGGGGATCCATACAAAACGGTTTGTCATGATTCGCCCTGCCGTTTCAGGGGGGTAATTCATGATATTTTGAACGATTTTTGATTCTTCTTGTTTCATGCCAGAAAGAAGTTCTTCGATTTTTCCAGGGGATAGGTCCTCTAACAATGAAGCTAGATCATCATTATCCATTAAATCCATTACATGGCCGGATTTCTCTATTCCCAATTTACTAAGAATTTTTAATTGATGGACTTTCTCAACTTCTTGAATCAGTTCAGCGATTTGTTCTGAATCGAGTAACAACAAGAAGCGTGTATGGTGTTTTTCTGGGAGCCCTTCAAAAATTCGCGCAATGTCATATGGTTGGAGTTCTTCCAATATCGCTTGAAATTCTTTCTTTTTTCCTTCTTTTAATACCTTTATGATTTGTAAAGTCATTTGATCTTCCGTCAGGACTTTTATCATCTTGTCTCTCACTCCTTTTTAGGGGAGCCAAAAAATATTTCCCTTAAATATTAAGAATAAAAAAAATATTATTATTCCCCTTCCAAAATCTTGCTTCCATTCACGAGTATGTCGTCGTGAATAGTTATCCAAATCCCACACCTCCAGGAAAAAAATAAAAACACCTCCATTACAAATGAAGGTGTTAAATACGGTATATATGCGTACATTGTCTGGATGACAAATACAAACAGCCTTATATGACTGAATGACAAATACAAGCATAAATCCAGTTCCTCCATTCGTAGAGCTTTAGCACTGTGTGGCATAGGACAAAGCCAGCTACATTAAAAACCACCTTATGTCGATGGTTTCTGTTGACCCATTGGCGTCTTTCGACATTTTTGGGCAGTAGCGTATCTCCTACACAGGAGCCTCACCTAACGAGGATATTTAATTTACACATTCACTCTAAAAGAGTTTCTTTTAGATGTCAATATTTGATTCAAATCATTCTAATTTTGACCTGGTTTTCCGATCTCTAATGAAAACAACACCGACTTTTGCGCCCGGATTAAGATGGTGATTGAATGTCCCTACCTCTTCAAAAAAATTAAAAGTGTAGAGAAACAAACGCGACACAAGGGGAAATATTGGAATTTTATATTAAAAACTCCTTATAATGAAGACGGATATCCAATGACTGAGTCTAATTATTTTAAGAAAGGAACTGGCTCAAATGAAAAGACTTTTGTCGATTATATGTATTATCGTAAGTGCTGCTTTATTAATGGCAGGTTGCAGAACCAAGGACGAGGTACAGGTGGAAGAGAAATCGAAGGAAGTGAGCTCATTGAATGCTATTGAAGGCAGATGGGAAGGAGATATTAAGATCCCAAATCAACCGCTTCCAATCATTGTTCATTTTACAAAGAAAGATGGAACGATAAGTATTCCTGTACAAGGGTTGAACGAATTCCCCTTAACAAGTGTAAGGTTAAGTGAATCAGACTTGTTTTTTGATATGAAAATCCAAAATCAGCAAATTACGTTTGATGGGAAATTAAATCAGGATAAGATTTCAGGAACATTTGTTCAAAAAGGGCAAGCCTTCCCCTTTGAATTGCTCAAGAAATCCGTTCAGGCAGTTGAAGAAAAAGAATCAGGTGAAATCGTGCAGGCCGACTTAAAGAACGGAACCATTAAAGGCCTTTTAGAAACACCAAAACATGCAGGGCCTTTTCCTGTGATGATTATAATTGCGGGTTCCGGGCCGACCGATAAAGATGGTAACACCATTGCAACTCCCGGAAAAAATAATAGTTTGAAAATGTTAGCCGAAAGTCTTGCAGAAAAAGGGATTGCAAGCATCAGGTATGATAAGCGCGGAATTGGTGAAAATATGCAATTGGCAGGAAAAGAAGAGGACCTGAGATTTGAACAGTATATTGATGATGCAGCTGCCTGGGTCCAATTTACCAAAAAGGATGGCCGTTTTTCCAAAGTCGGCATCATCGGCCATAGCGAAGGCTCTTTAATTGGAATGGCAGCCGCAAAGAAAACAGAAACAGACATATTCATTTCATTGGCGGGTGCAGGGGAACCTATTGACCAAGTTCTCATGAAACAGCTTGAAGAGCAGCTTACACCGTCGTTATTAACGGAATCCAAAGATATACTGGCAAAGCTAAAACAAGGAAAACAAGTCGAGACTGTCAGTGCTCATCTGCAAAGTGTATTCCGCCCCTCTGTTCAACCTTACATGATTTCTTGGATTCAATATAACCCGCTAGAAACAGTAAAGGAACTGAATATCCCTGTTCTAATCGTAAACGGCAATAGAGACATTCAAGTGCCGGCAACTAATGCAAAAGCGTTACATGAGGAAAAAAGCGATTCAGAATTACTTATAATCGAAAAGATGAATCATGTATTGAAAGAAGCCCCTGCAGATCGAGCAGGGAATTTAGCAACCTATACAAATCCTGAACTGGCATTATCCTCTGGATTGGTGAGTGGAATCATTGAATTTTTAAACAAAAATGACATCACCAGTAAAAATAAAAATACCAATTGAGAATTGTGTCTCCCCCGGGTTTGCAAAGATCACTCAAATGATTCTCGTGCCTTCAATACTAGGGTGAATAATCTTTTTAGGTTATATCATCTTAGCCCTGGTTATCCCATAAGTGTTTGTATTACTAAAAGAAATGAAGATCATTAAGAACTTGAATTGAATAGTTTATTGGATGAGTTAAAAGCATTTTAAATAAATTCTATAGGGTTCTATCTAAAAATTAAAACATAGTTGATTGGAACGGAAGGTGCGAGACTCCTGCCGAAAAAGCGCGTCCAGGGGAGACCCCGCAGGCGCAAGCCGAGGAGGCTCCCCGACCGCCCGCGGAAAGCGGTGCCTGAAGTGGAAATCAACGTCCAAATTTGTACAAGCCTAAATCATTTTTTGTCATTCCCAAAATAGCAAGCTAAATATATTCTACCGAGGCGTTTATTGAGCCAAGTAAAAAAGCCCTCCTTCATATACATGGCATCAGTTGGCCATGTGAACGATCCTGTTTCAATAAAATCGTACATCCAGAAAAACAATGGCAGGTAATCTAACAAAGAGGAAGATTTTGTATAAATTCATTAGTATAATTGATGAAATTACAATAAGAAAGGAAGGATCACTCATGCATGCTTTAAAAAAGAATGCCACATGTATCCTTGAAATCAGTTATCTGTATATACTGTTCTTTTTTTCAGAGCTACAAACTACTACTGTAAGCTTTTTAAAAATAAAGTAAGAATTATGTAATTAAAACCCCTTGAATGAACTATGTTAAAGGATCCTCAAGTTTTCGAACATTCCCTTACGATTATTTTATCTTCATAATTAGCACTTTCAACCATCATAACAGCCAATTTGTGCGCCTTGTCTGTGCAAGATCCCCCAAGGACGAAATGACAATTCCCCATACTGGTTCCAGATTGATAAACTGGATGCCCGACAAGCGTTTTAAGACATTAACTCAGTCCTCTGTAACCCCATAGGGCTGAGCTTTTTTCAACAGGTAATGATTATTCTACCTCTCCCCCCTACTGAGCTACCTTACTAGCCGTAATGAAAAATATTACAAAGTTGTTCCTTTCAAGTGAGAAACATAAGTTCTCCAAAAAGGGACAAACTGTATTTGAAAAAAGAAAGGAGATGTGAGACATGACAAAAAAATTCAATAAAGGCAGCCGTAACCAAAATTCGCCGCAATTACACGGACAAACCCCTGTTAGTGGGGACAACAGCAAAGGAAATAAAAGAAATAAAGATCAGAGCTCTAAATCAGAGTAACTAAATGAAACAAACCGGTCATATTCAGACCGGTTTGTTTCATTTGCAGGCATTCTTCATTGTTAAAAAGAACAATTCTCAAAGGTCCCCTTCAAAAAAGGGCGATCATTGAATTATCCTGTGTCCACTGGACCAACTTTGATTCCAAAAAGCCCAATTCTTTAAAAGCGTTCCAAACTGTAAATGGCGTGCTGCAAAACTGCCCCAGGAAAGTTTTAATTGGAAGGAATTCGTGTTACATATTTATACCGGAAGTGAATGTAAAAAATCATGTTGAGTTAGCTATTTGATTCTTTTTGCATTAGATCTTCTGCTCTAGTGTTGATGTCTCCAAATCATCAGTATCTTGATGAGTATAAGTAAAGTTTTTTGTCATCAAACTGACCACCACTAAAACAACAATGTTAACAAATAGGGCGATAATACCCACATTCAGGTCTTTTATTGCTTGAGGAAGATAAGGAAATAGTTGACTGATTTTTATGTTCCCTAGTTCCATAATGGAGACTAGTACTCCTCCTGTTATTATCCCTGCAAATGCTCCATGTTTGGTTACAAAATTCTTTCTCATCAAACTTGCGAAAAAGGCAGGAGCAAGTTGTGTAATAAAATTATAGGCGATTAAAGCGAGACTAAAGAGGGTGTTTCCACCTTTAAAGGTCAAGTAAATCCCTACTAGAGAAATAAGCGGAACCAAATATTTCACCAGTTTTGCAATTTGATTTTCCGTTGCAGATGGAGTGAATACGCTGTATACATTTTTCGCAAGCAATGTTGATATAGACATCAACAGCATGGAACTTGGGACTAGAGCGGCTAACACGCCAGTACCACCGATTAAGCCTACAAACCATGGATCAAATTCTTGTTTAGAAAGCTGTAGCAAGATAAGGTCGGCGTCGCCGCCTTTTAATCCAGGCATCTGTAAGATCGCTGCAAACCCGACAAAAAAGGCAAACAATAAAATCAATTGGTACATTGGCATTAGGATTGCATTTTTTTTCAGTGCTTTCTCGCTAGAGGCAGCATAAATAGGAGAAAACCCGTGCGGCCACATATAAAATCCAATAGAGCTTAATACAACGGTCGATATATACCATGAAACGCTCTTTCCCTGATTTGGAAGTATGGTATAGTTCGGCTTTGCCTGTTCAACGGCCTCATACATAGGTTGAAGACCGCCATAATAATGAAGTGGGAAATAAACTCCTAAAAATACAACAACGCCAAGAATCAGAATATCCTTCAAAATAGCTGTCCTGGCAGAACCGTGAATACCGGAAACCATTACAAAAATGGTAACACCAATTGCTCCAACCCAAATGGCAGCTGTAGAAGAAATGACCCCATAGGATGTTGCAGAAACGATATATCCTAAACCCTTCAATTGCAGGACTAAGTAGCAAGTACAAGCTATAACACCTATTACAGCAACAAGCACACCAAGATATGGACTTTGATATTTTTTCACAAAAAAATCAGATTGGGAAACTAATTGGTGTTTCTTTGCATACCTCCAGATTGCCGGAAATGTCCAATAGGAGATGACTGTAGCCAGACAGCCATATGTCACGATACTAAAGATGGAACCGCCTTCCCCATAAGCCGATCCGCTTGCCCCCAAAAAGGTAAAGGTAGTATACATTTCACCTGCGGATAAGAGGAAAATCAATAGGGCCCCCATCCCGCGACCTCCAACCGACCATTGTTCTAAGTTCATTTCTTTCCCTTTTTTGGCCTGGATACCGATCAAAACGGAAATGACGAAAAAAAACAGGATGAAAAAAACGGCAATGTTCATCTTGAATCTCCCTTCTGATTAGCAGGATCGAGTAGATAAATAATCCCCATTATACCTGTGGTCAGCACAGACCAAAGTACAATCCAAAAATGAAAAAATGGCATACCCAGAACATAGGGAGTCACTTTATTTGTAAACAAGGTGCCTACGATAAAACCAAGAAACGGGATAATTCCGAGCCAATATATTTTTTTCATTCTCTTAGCCCCCTAGTATATTAGATTTAACATTTTTAAAGTCCCATGAACAAATAACTTCACCCCAATTTGTAGAGCCTGTTCATCGACTGTAAATTGGGGATGATGGTGAGGATATATAATCCCTTTTTCTTCATTACGAGCTCCTATTCCAATATAAGATCCCGGAACTACTTTTTGAAAAGCAGAGAAGTCTTCACTTCCCATAATTGGCTTTGAAATTTCTCGACTTTCTTCACCAAATATTTCACAGACTGTTTCGTCCATCAATCGGGTAACTTCTTCATCATTAATGGTAGGAGCATAACCAAACTGATAATCGAATTCATAAGTAGCTCCATGCGCTTCAGTAATCCCTTTTACTATCCGTTCGATAAAATTCGGGATTTCTTCCCGCAGTTCCGGATTGAAGCTGCGAACTGATCCACCAATGCTTACCTTACTTGGAATAACATTAATCGCACTTCCCGCATGGAACTGAGTCACTGAAATCACCAGGGCTTCCTGGGCATCTCGATACCTCGAAACAATGTGCTGGAGATTTGATACAACCTGAGTTCCAATTGCTATGGGATCGACGGTAAGTTCAGGCTGTGAGGCGTGCCCCCCTTTACCCACCACAGTAATGTTAAAAGTATCAGCTCCAGCCATCACTGGACCGTAACCCAAACTAATTTTCCCTAAAGGAAGAGTCGACAAGAGATGGGATCCAATGATCATATCCACCCCATCCAGCACACCGGCTCTAACCATTTCTTGAGCTCCACCGGGCGGCAGTTCCTCGGCATGTTGAAATAAAAAGCGCACCTCCCCTTTAATTTGATCCTTTAACTGTGTAAGAGTTTTTGCTGTGCCAAGCAGCAATGCCGTATGCCCATCATGTCCGCAAGCATGCATAACTCCTGAATTCTGTGACACAAAGTCAAAATCATTCTCTTCTACAATTGGAAGCGCATCCATATCTGCCCGCAGTGCAATAACCTTCCCAGGCTGCTGACCGATCAAACGAGCCATTATACTCGTTTTTGTCGGACGTGAAATTTCCAATTCACCAAAAGTTTGCAGCTTTTCATAAACAAATTGTGCTGTTTTTTCCTCCTGAAAAGACAGCTCCGGATACTTATGTAAATATCTTCTCCAAGCAATCACTTCATCTTTAACAGCCTCGATCAAATCATGAATCATTATGGTTTGAGACATACGCTACAACCCCTTTTCGTTTGATTTTACACAGCAACCCTTAATTTAGGTTAGTTTAAGGAAAAAATTCCTTAAATAGAGTATAATCTCATACGATCTTCATTACAATATTTTTTGAAAATTCCAAACTGTTTTTTCACACTAAAAAAGCACCCAAATTATGGGTGCCTGCAATTTATAATAATCGATAAATTTTACTCGGTCTTCCACGGGTGGCATTAGCCTCTTCACCAACACATTGTGCCAACTCAACTTCGCACATATCCGCAACAATACGCCGTACATTCCGCTCTGTCATCTCAAGATGTGTCGCTAAGTCCTTTGTAGTAAAATCACTCCAGCCCATTCTTTGAACGAGAGCCGATATCTTCTTATACGTTTTAACACTGATATTTCCGTTTTTCAACTTTTCTATAAGGGGTTTATTGTGGGTACGGGTACCATATTGCAGTTCTTTCTTTTTGCCTGGTGATTCGATAACTTTGCCATCATCTTGAATAATCACAATTTCTCGCTTCTTCATCTCTTTTGAATGTTGAATAGCACGAAAAGCATTGATTTCCGCCGAATAGGCAGTCTCACCGAAGCCAATTCCGACGGCAACGGTTGTATCTGCTTCAAAAGCCAATTTTTCAATCGTTTCTTCTAGCGTAATGATTTCTCGTTCAATTGCGCCGCGAGAACTAAAAATCATGTATCTTCCATTCCCTTTCTCTGAAAAGGAACCATTTATTTTTTCTCCAAGTTGAATCAACATTTCTTTTAGCCGTAGCTCCAAGTACTGTAAATGATAAGGAGTTTTCATTTCCTCTGCAACTTTGTTAAAATATTCGACTTCAATGATTTCAACTCCGATTTGTGTATCCTTAAAGTAGGAAGTCTTTACTTTTTCAGAAAGAATTCGAAGCGTTTGCCTCACTTCCATCTTACTCATCGACATACGGTAAGCTGGAATGCCATATTCCCTTAAAGCTTCACACACGGACGGAAAACAAGAAAAAGCGCCTTCTGTCTTTCCCGTATTCCATAAATCCAAGTGAAAATGTACCAATTCATCGGTATCAACATCTGTCTCAAACACTTTCGTATAAATCTTTTTGGTTTTTATATTCAACTGTGACAAAGCTTCCTCACTTATATTATTTGAGGACATAGTATCGATACTTAGATGCTCAATGATTTTCCCTTGTTCGTAGATCATCTCTAAAAAAGATTTATAAAAACCTGATTCCGTAGCAGGAACATGGACCATTATTTTATCTGTACGTATTGTTTTTCCCGCAATTTCATAGGGAAGTGGACCAGAAAAAAGCCATGCATGTACGTGAGATTCATGTTCCTTTACAATATTCTCCACCTCTTCGGTCCTTACATAGGGCAATGAGATGAATTCCAACTCATGTTTATATTCTTCTGCCAAAACTAAAATTTGTTCTATAGAAGTTTTTAGACCGACAAGTCCGATTTTATACATCCAGTAATCGACTTCCTTTACCATCTGTAATAGATTCATTGTTATTTGTAGAATATCCTGGTTTAATCCAAGTCATGATATCGTAATCCTATTTCTTCTGCTGTCTAACTATTGTTTCAATTTGTATGAGCCCTTGTTTTTATTTTTTGTTACCTCTTGATCATATCAGCAGCAAAAAGAAAAATGTGGTAGCCAATGCTATAATATATAGTTGTATTCATACCCACGCCAAATTTTTTCTCTTATGTATCATTTTATCATGCAACATGAAGTAAAAATACGTTGTATACGTTATTCAAGTGATTCATAACTACTTTTCCATCTCATTCGGTTTTCAGCACATATATAATTTTGGGTACCTATTTCGATAAAAAACCACGTAACTTTACAAGGGCTACGTGGTTTGCAAACTATGATATATTAAATTTTCACTGATAGTTCTTCTTGATAGATAATTTCACCATTAATAATAGTTGTTTCTACTTTTAAATCTTTAATTTGGTTTGGGTTGACACTTAAAATGCTGTCATTTAATATAACTAAATCCGCCAACTTTCCGACCTCTATGCTTCCTTTTATCTCTTCTTCAAAACTAGCATAAGCGCCATTCCAGGTGTATAGTTTAATAGCTTCCATTACGTTTATGGATTGATTAGCACCAAACTCCATTCCAGACTGGCTTTTTCTATTGACAGCAACATGAATTCCTAATAAAGGATTATAGTCAGTAACTGGCGCGTCCGATCCACCTGCAGCCATGATGCCACAATCAATATAATCACGAACAGCATACATGTGATTAACACGATCACCATAGTGTTGGACATATATCTCTCCGAATTCATATGGAAATGGAGGATTTGGAATAGGAACCATCTCGAGTTTTTTCATTCTCTCTTGTAAATCCGGTGAAGAAATTCCCGCGTGCTCAATCCGATGACGATGGTTTTTTCTTGGTGATTCCTCCAACGCCTTTTCCACACAATTCAAATACATTTCAATGGCTTTATCACCTTGTGCATGTACAGTGATTTGATAGCCTTTTTTATGTGCTTCACCTAAAACCTGATAGATTTCTTCCTCACTATAATAAAGAATGCCATAATTGTTAGAGTCACTGGAGTACGACTCACGAGTTGCAATTGTAGGCCCGGTACTACTTCCATCTGTAAACAATTTAACTGGTCCAACTTTGAATCTCTCATCTCCAGTACCAGTTACCACACCAGCTTCGACCATTTTATTAACAAATTCATGGGAGTTATTTACCTGACATATCATTGCATATATTCGGACACGAATATCCTTACTCTTCACAGCTTGTTGCAGTAAACGGTAACTCTCAGGACCATTTCCTCCTGCCTCATGTATACTTGTTATGCCCGCTGCAACGAAATGATCTGATGCAATTTTCACAGCCTTCATCAGTTCACTTTCTGTATAACTTGCAAACTCGTTCATACTCATATTTACTGCTTCAATTAATTTCCCTGTAAGCCTTCCTGCCTTATTCTTTTCAATGACTCCCCCATTAGGATTCGGGGTGTTCTCGTTAATTTGCGCTATTTCTAATGCTTTGCTGTTCACCACGCTTATATGGTTGCAAGTACGGGATACAATAATGGGGTGTTCATCTGAAATTCCATCCAGTTCAGCGATTGATGGATAACGCTTTTCCTTCACTGCGGCTTCATTAAAGCCCCAAGCACGTATCCATTCACCTTTAGGAGTTTCTAAGGCTTTCTTTTTCAGGTCAGCTAACAAAGCCTCGATGGAATCGATATGTTCAGCTTTACAACTTACCGCCAACTGATTCAACCCATAAAAAATGAGGTGAATATGAGAATCAATGAATCCAGGAAGAAGCGTTTTTCCTTTCAAGTCAATTACATCCGTTTTTTCTCCTATAAAACTCTTAACCTCCTGATTTGAACCAACAACTGCGATACGATTCTCTTTTATTGCTACAGCTTCGACTACTGTATTCTTTTGGTCTACTGTAATAACCTCTCCATTTATCAATACAACATCAGCTTTCATACACTCATCCCTTTCGAAATTACTCTTTTAGAGTGATCAGTTCAGTATTTAGCATTCACCTGCTTAAAATATGCCCACTTCCCATTTCACATTATTTCAGATTGATCTCATGGTTCATTTTATAATTCTTTTTCAAAAATACTGGACAATCCCACTCACAAACAAGGTCCTTAGCCAAGGAAACGACCCAGTCCTTTGTAATATGACACTTTTCTCCATCAACAGTAATAAACACTTCACCGTCTGTCACATAGAAAACTTCCTGTTCTTCTAGATGCCACGTTCCTTTATTCGGTTCGCCCACCCATGGTTCCCACGTGTCAACACCAAGTTGTTGTGCTTCTTCGGCTGTAAGTTTTTTCGCAAAAAACATGATGATCCTCTCTCTTTCTTATAGGTAATTTTGAAGGAATAGGTTTTATAAACTTACTGTCTTAACATTTGTATCTTTTAAACGTTTGAACTCTTTTTTCATAAAGTATATGGCAATGAGAAGGCCTGGAATTTCTGCGGCAGGACCTGCGTACCATATACCTTCTACACCCCAGAATTTCGGGAAAATAAATAGAAACGGGAACATGAACAACAGCATTTTGCTAACACTAATAAACGTTGCGGACCAGTTTCTCTCTTGTGCTTCAAAATAACCGGAGATAAGCAAGCTGACTGCATTAAGCGTAAACAAAGAATTGAATACAACTGTCGTCCAAATGCCCAGTTTCTGCAATTCAGGATTACCAACGGAAAAAAATGCCACAATTGGATTTGCAAAAATGATTAGTATGGATGTCACAATCACAAAGAAGGCAACCGTAAAAATGAGTCCCATCTTAATTGCTTGTTTAACACGATCAAGATTGCCCGCACCGTAGTTATAACTAATGATCGGTTGAAGCCCTGTCATCCCACCGAGCGCTGCTAAGGCGAGCATATTGGTGATGTAACCGTTTTGAATCGTGAAAGCGGCGACATGCAGCCCACCACCGTACCTTTGCAGCATGTTGTTGAAGAAAATAATGGCAATGAACATCATGAACAGACTCGAGAAAGATGCAAAGCCTGTCCAAGCCACTTCACCGATCGTCTTGAGATTAATCATCATATCTTTCATTTTTGGCTTAAGTTTTGTTTTACCAAACCAGAAATAAAAGATCAGGAAAACAGGGATCGATTGCGAAATCGTATTGGCCCATGAGGAACCCATCATCCCCATGTCATACTTCGTTACCATAATCCATTCTGTAATCCCACCAACAACTGCTGCGACTAACCAACTGTTCATTGATAATACAGGTTTTTCATTGATATTGGTTAAAACACTTAATACAACGGCCAATATCGTTAATGGCAATGAAATCCATAGCAGTCGGCTATATTGCACCGCATATGGAAGCGCTTCATCACTTGCTCCGAATAAGGTCATGATTTGATTTTCAAAGACCACTCCAATTACAGCTAGCAAAGTGGAGAAGAAAAGAGTAAACCATAAGGTTTGTCCCATAATACCTCTAGCTTCTTCGATTTTCCCTTTTCCAAGGCGAAGTGAAATGACCGCTCCGGCTCCCACACCCAAAAGTACGCCAAGCATACGGGTAATAACCATGACCGTAAATCCAATTCCAATCCCTTCGACTTCCAGCTCCTGAAAGCCACTGACGAAATAGCCATCGACAACCGCTGCAACTCCTAGAATTGCGTTAGCCATAATTCCTGCCAAAGCAAATCGTAAATATAGTAACGGAATACTTTTGGTTCCCAGCACTGAATCATGCGCTGGCTTATTCATTACTTCTACTTGCTCTTTCTTCGATGACGGACGGTTGTCTGCTATTTCCATGAGCATGTCCCCCTATAAATAATTGATGTAGTAAGTTAAGCTCAATTAATTCGCATACCAACCTACAGGCTTGGCATACTGGTGGATATTGATTTGCTTCGTTTCCATAAAGTGTTCCAGCCCAACAGTACCTAACGCTCTGCCGATTCCACTTTGCTTATATCCTCCCCAAGGACCTTCAACATAAGCGAGATGATAACTATTAATCCAAGTAATTCCCGCACGCAATTTACTAATGACACGTTTTGCACGATCCATATCTTCAGTAAATACCGCACCAGCTAATCCATAAATGGAATCATTCGCTTTTTGGATGGCATCTTCCTCATCTTTAAATTTCTGTACAACAAGGACCGGACCAAAAATCTCTTCCTTAACAATACGCATATTCGCATTTACATCAGCAAAGATCGTTGGGGCAATAAAAAATCCTCGATCAAGCCCATTTTCCGTTAAGCGCTTACCACCACAAACTAATTTTGCCCCTTCTTCGATTCCGCTCTTAATGTAATGTAAAACTTCATTCATATGAGGCTCGTTTGTGAGGGCTCCCATTTCAATGTTTTCGCTTTCCCCGTTGCCAACTACAATTTTGTTTGCGCGTTCGGCTAATCTTTCAACAAACTTATCATAAATCGTCTCTTGTACAAGCAAACGAGATGCAGCTGAACAAACCTGCCCAGCATTGTGGAAAATACCAAACATCGCATTCTCGACTGCAGTTTCAAAATCCACATCGTCAAACACAATAAGTGGAGATTTACCACCCAGTTCAAGTGTGATTTTTTTCATATTGCCCGCAGCTGCACGCATAATGCTTTGACCTGTTTTTGTTCCGCCGGTAAAGGCAATCTTATCAACATCATGGTTCTCGGCAAGCTCATTCCCAACTTTTGATCCAGGTCCCAATACCAAGTTTGCCACTCCGGCCGGAAGTCCAATCTCTTCGAAAATTCCAAATAACATGTATGCGCTTACAGGAGTGACCTCAGCAGGCTTAAGTACAATTGTATTCCCTGCGGCGAGTGCAGGAGCGATTTGCCAAACAGCTAACATAAGCGGGAAGTTCCAAGGTACAATAAGTCCACAAACACCAATCGGTTCATGAATAATAATTGTTTCTGAAGAATCAGCACGAGTGTAAGATTCCTTTTTCATGCCTTTGATCAAGTCAGCATAATAGCGGAAGCATTGAATCGATACCGGAATATCCACATAGGTGGTTGCACGAATGACCTTACCGTTATTTGCAGTTTCCAAACGTGCAATTTCAGCTGCCTTCTCTTCAAGACGGTTTGCAATCTTATAGAGATAGTCAGCTCTTTCATCAGCTGATAAATCCGACCAGATCCCGCTGTCAAACGCTTTACGAGCCGCCTTGATTGCTATCTTCGCATCGTCTGCTAATCCATCAGCAGATGTTGCGATCACCTCTCCGGTTGCAGGATTGATAATGTTTCGTCTATCAGCGGATAACGCTTCTACCCATTTCCCGTCAATGAACATGTTTATTTTCATAAACAACTCTCCTTTAAGCAATAATATCTACTAGTTTAAAACCAATATGTGCTAGATTTACCAGAATGGTTTTCTGATTATAGAATGGGAATGATTTGAGGCGTTCCTTTTCAAACCGATATCCACCTGCACTCCCCGTAACGATCCATTGTGCCAATAACTTGCCAAACAATGTCGAGAGAGAAGCGCCGTGGCCCGTATAACCCGTTGCGAAATATGCGCCTTCTTTGGATTTGCCGATAACAGGGAACGTATCAATTGTAACCCCGATAAATCCACCCCAACTGAAATCAATCTTGCTTCCTGCTAGTTTTGGCATTATTTTAACCATGGCATCGTAAACACTTTGATAAACGGCATCGCCTAAGTTTGGACGAATATCGCCACCGCCGAATACGATCCGATTATCTGGTGTACGTCGGAAATAGTAAAGGAAATTGCTTGTATCAAAAACCATGCGATCTTTAGGAATGATGGTATTCACCACTGATTCTGGTAGCTGTTCAGTAGCAATGATACGTGCCGAAATTGGCAGTACGCCTTTGTTCAGTTCATTCATGATTTTTCCGGAGTAACCATCTGTAGCGACAATAATGTCTTTCGCAGTAACAGCTCCTTTTTCTGTTACAACTTTCACTCTGTTTTGACCGTACTCAATAGATAGTGCTTTCGAATGCTCAAAGATTTTTGCACCGATCGATTTAGCTGCTTCTCCCAAACCAATTGCATAATTCAGTGGCTGGAACGAGTAACTCGAGTTGTCGACCAAGCATCCATAATAAATCGGGGAATCGATCTCTTGATGCAACTGACTTCGATCAAGCACGCTTGAATCATACCCAAAATTTTCGTTTAAGAATTCGCTTTCATTTTTCAATTCTTCAAAATGCTTGGCTTTGTAAGCCGCCACAATGTGACCTGTCTTTCTAAAGTCACAGTTGATTTGATGCTCGTCAATGATTTTTTTTACCAGTTCAACGCTAAACAGGGAGAGATCGTTAAGCTGTCTTGCCTCGTCGGCACCATACTTTTTGGCAAGCTCCTTCATCGTTGGCTTATAGCCTGGCAATACCATCCCGCCGTTACGGCCGCTGGCACCATATCCGATCGTTTCTTGCTCAAGGACAATGACACTCTTCCCTAATTTTTGCAAATGATACGCAGAAGAAAGACCTGTGAAACCTGCGCCAATAATGACAACATCCGCCTCTTCATTTCCTTTAAGAAACTTTCCTTTTTCATAGCTGTTTGCAGTCGCTGCCCACAGTGATAGAGTATCCATTCGATCCATCTTATCCATGCTCGTTATTCTCCTTATGTGACATGTATGCTATAATACAGTCAAATTTTATTCACAATATTCACACTTATTAAGTCCATCATATGACTTGGTGTTTCCTCCACGTCAATAGCCATTTGAGAGTTTTTTGAATTCATTTTCGTAAAAAAGTGGAGTAACTCCACTTTTTTTCATTGGGGGCATATATGAAAATAGGTACATTTGCAAAGCTTTTTCATGTTACGGCCGATACCGTTCGTTATTACATTGAACTTGGATTATTAATTCCAGACAAAAAAAACACCCAGTATCAAATGAACCAATTTTGTCTCGACGACATGGCTTTTATTGCTGAGCTGAAAAAATTTCACTTTTCACTTCTAGAAATTCAACAAATTTTATCGTATCGGCGAGTCACAAACTTCTCTGATCATGATGATATCAACTACTACAACAACTTACTCATTGATAAAAAGAACCATCTGATTAAGAAAAAAGAAGACATATCAAAAACTATCAAATTGATTGAAAAAGCGGTTCAAACCAGTTTACCTTCATCCAAAGAGGAGAATTTTACAGGGGTCCCACTTTCCTTTGTAAATCTGCTCTATTGTCCGATGTGCCACATTCCACTTGAAATGAAAGATGTAACGATTAAAAAAGTTTACATTCAAACGGGGAGTTTAACTTGTACCTGTGGATACGAGGCTGCTATCGAGGAAGGTATCATCATTACCGCGAACTTGTACGAGACTTCTCCTTATCCATCTTACTTTTACGATAAAGAAACGATTAAAGAGATCAATCCCAAAATGATTAACTTATTTGAAAAAAGTAATTTTTGGTTTCAAAAAGTTCTGCAAAATGTAGATTTGAAAAACAAATTAATCGTGGAAACAAACGTTGACGCTTTTGTGTCACTACCCAAATATATCGATGTTCTTGAAACGAGCGCATCCTATGTATTCAGTGGCTATTCGCTTGCGATGCTCAAGAAGGTTAGAAAAAGAATGGAGCGCATGAATCCAGAGCCAAATGTACTGTATATTTTGAATTCTGATTTAAATTTGCCATTGAAGCCGCTTAGCATCGATGTTTTTGTGGATAGTTTTACTGCAAATGATTTTTCACTGCTCAATCCGCAGTTCCCAATTCATGTTCTAAAAAACTATTTCCATAGCAGTTCAACAATTGTCGGCGGGTATTCATATTATGATAGCTCGGGCAAATCCTTGAAAAATATTTCTGCCTTATATCCAAATTCCCACGAGCATATTTTATATCCAAAATACTTAGAAGAAAATTTATCAGGCAACGGATTTCAAATCACGCAGAGTGAAAATATCGGTTACTGTACAGACCCAGGACCTTTTTTTGATTATCATGTAATAAACGAAAAATTCCACATGCTAATGTATTTGGCTAGTATGAAAAAATAGCATACAAAGAGGCTGGCCGAAAAGCTGCTAGTCAACGGATGAGACAGCTTCATTGTAGCCAATAAAGTTCTGGTGCGAAAACTTCAAGATAATTGCAATCAATCTCTGAATTTTTGTAATACTGATACTATTACTCTAATAAAGGTTCGTCAGAATATTTATTAGAGTGGAAACATTATCATCATGATATTTTTTTGCAAACAGTAAGATGGGAACTTTAGCTTTCGTAATTAGGTAGAAATGATGCACGAACAGGTTTTATCCGTTGCTCATACAACGATTAGCGTTGGGTTCTCAGTATTGATGGTGCACTGGCAAATTGGTTAGAACCCATTGAGGGCATCCAAGCGCCATTAACAGGTTCCTCGGAGGTGGGTGATGTTAGCTGGATTGTACCTACTGCCCAATGCACAACAGCTTGTTTTGTACTTGGGTCACCTTTGCATAGCTGGCAGTGGGTTACACTGGGATCAACATCCATTGCCCATAAAGGAATGCTTCATGCTGGCAAGGTTATTGCGGCAACTGCAGTAGAAGTACTTCAAAATCCGGAATTAATTGAAAAGGCAAAAACGGAACTAAAAGAACGATTACAAGGAAAAAGCTATATCTCCCCTATCCCGCAAGATGTAAAACCTTTAGTAAAAAAGATGAAGACTAGATTACTGAGTTGCCGTAATCGTAAATTGTTCGCAGCCAAACTCGATTTCTTCGAATTTGTCTAAAGTCTCAGGGATCTTCGATTGGAAGATCCCTTTTCCATTTGTGCTTATGAGCTCGCTGTTAAGATCAGGAAAGCCCCAGTTTCGCAAATCTCTAAGGGTCATAAAAATTAATGGTAAAAAGCTTATCCCATCACATTCAACAGATATCCTTCAATTTCGTGCTTGCTTTTTAAAATAACTATTAGCTTTTCAGGGTCACTCTTTTGAAGATCGGCAAATCTGGCTTTCATTTCTTTCTTGCGAGGAAAGTAAGTGGATATGATAAATTTAATAAACTGCCAGTCTAGTTTTTCATTGCAGCCTTTAGCCATATCAGGCCTTGTTTTACCTAGATTAGACAACAAGCGTTTTATCACACGGTAAAAGCAAACACGGAGAGGAAGTTCTAAATAAATAATCGTATCGGCTAGCTCCGAACGTAGGTTAAAAGAATGACTATAGTTGCCTTCCATGATCCACTTGTCATGACCCAATACCTTCTTCTGGGCAGAAATAAAAGCCTCTAAAGGAGCCTCCACCCAGCCAGGTTTCCAGTAGAATGTATCCAAATGATATACTTCGATATTCAAAAGATCTCCAAGCCTTCTTGCAAAAGTAGATTTTCCGACACCTGCGGACACTCCGATAACCATGATACGTTCCATTGATATACCATCCACTCTCCCCTTTTATGTTCATAAGAAAAGGCGACCCTTCTTGAAGAAGAATCGCATCAGTCATAGAAACGGAAATATGGGTACTGCATTGTCCTGTCATGAACAAGCCTGCCTTTTATCTTATCGCTATTAAATCAGTTGCCCTAAATGTTTCTTTGCCTCGTAATCAACAAGTCCTTCATCCTTCTTAATTCGTGCCAGATAATCCGGGTTGGCGATAAGCGGACGTCCAATCGCCGCAATATCAATGATGCCTTTTTCCAGTGCTGCTTCCGCTGTTTCAGGATCAAGCCCGCCCACACCGACTATGATTCCATCCCAGTGGCTGCGTACCAATTCATGCATGGTCAATCCTCTTGCAATCGGTTTGGTAAATTCCATCGTGGATGGGTGAATCATTTTGACTCCTGTTTCATTGAACGCTTCAATAAATGTTTGGATCGCTTTTTCAGGGTCTTCCCACATATAAGACGGCTGGTCAATTTTCAAAGCCGAGAAACGAATAAGGGTACGTTCCGCTCCTACCGCATCAATAACTGCTTTTAGCACTTCCTTCATAAATGTCAGACGCTGTTTTAAATCACCACCGTACCGATCGGTCCTTTTATTGGAGGTGTCAGAATTGAACTGGTCTATTAAGTAGCCGTGTGCACCATGAATTTCTACGCCGTCAAAGCCAGCATCCATTGCATTCTTTGCAGCTTGTTTATATTGGTCCACAACTTCAGCAATATCCGTCTCTGTCATTTCTTCAGGAATGCCAAAAGGTTTGCCGAATCGTGAAACCTTCCCTTCCGCAGCGATAGGTGACGGAGCCTGCGGAGGAAGTCCTCCTGCAATTTCATGGTGGCTTGCACGGCCCACATGCCAGATTTGCGCAATAATCGTTCCGCCTTCTGCATGTACTGCTTCCGTTACTTTTTTCCACCCGTCGATTTGCTCTTGAGTATATATTCCGGGAACCCCAGGATTGCCCTTTGCTCTTGGTGAAATCACTACACCTTCAGTAATGATGAGTCCGATTCCATCTTGAGCCCGCTTTCGGTAATATTCTACGGTCAGGTCATTCACAACACCAGTTTCGTTATCGGCAAACGACCGAGTCATAGGAGCCATTGCCGTTCTTGTTTTTAAGTTCCATGCACCTATTGTTACAGGTTCAAACATTTTGGTTTTTATTGTTTTCATTTGAGTTCCTCCTGTTAACCGCTTTACCTGAGCTGAATTTTAGTAACTTTCATTGTGTAAGATTATCCGATAAGTGGTTAATTTTCAAATAATTCACTCTGATTTTTTCACTTTTGATGAAATATGGTAATAAAGACCAGAAAAAAAGCCAGACAGAGAAACTCCATTCCCTGCTGGCTAATTTATCTTATTAGTCTCGTGCTGTTCTGATAAAAAACGATACGATCAAACCAATGATTGCAAGGACAAGGCCGAAAATAAAGGCATCTTGAACGCCTGCAGTCAATGAACCGCTAATGGCAGATGGATCGAACGGATCTTCTGCATTTGCCATATAATTTTTTTGGGATGCTGACATGATCGTAATGGCAACGGTTGTACCGATGGCCCCCGATACTTGTTGCAATGTATTCATTAGAGCCGTTCCATCCGGATAAAGATTTTTTGGCAGTTGATTCAGGCCATTTGTCTGGGCCGGCATCATGACCATCGAAACACCAATCATAAGGAGGGAATGCATGACGATTACCATTATGATCGTCGTTTCAGTCGTTACGTTCGTCAAAGTCCATAACATGACAATCATAATAATGAAGCCTGGAACCACTAACCCTCTTGGACCGAACTTATCAAAAATGCGCCCCGTAACCGGAGACATGATACCATTAAGCACTCCACCCGGCAATAGTACCAGCCCAGCAGAAAACGCAGCTAATGCAAGCCCGGTTTGCAGGTATAACGGTAAGAGAATCATGGATGACATGATGACCATGAAGGTGATGAAGACGGTTATTAACCCTAACGTGAACATCGGGTATTTAAAAACGCGCAAGTCAATCATCGGTATATCCATATTGAATTGCCTCACAGCAAACAGGAATAACGCTATAAGTCCAACAATGATCGAGGATAAAACGATCGCATTGCTCCATCCTTGCTCTCCGACAATACTAAAGCCATAAACAATTCCCCCAAAACCAATGGTCGATAAAATAATGGATGGTACATCGATTTTAGGTTTGGTGATTATTGAAACGTTTTGCATATACTTGAGACCGAATAGTAAAGCGATCACAAAGAACGGCAAAGACACCCAGAAAATGTAATTCCATTTTAGATTTTCAATAATCAAGCCTGAAACTGTCGGCCCGATGGCTGGGGCAAACATGATCACCAGCCCCATCAATCCCATCGTCGCTCCCCTTTTATGAATAGGGAAAATCAATAAAATGGTATTGAACATGAGAGGCAATAAAAGACCCGTTCCGATTGCCTGGATGACACGGGCTAGCATCAAGATGCCGAACCCGGGTGCAATTGCTGCAATGAGCGTCCCAATGATGGAGAACACCATTGAGGCAATGAATAATTGACGAGTATTAAACCACTGAATCAAGAGTCCCGAAACGGGAACCAGTATCCCCAATGTCAATAGGTAACCCGTTGTTAGCCATTGCACGGTTGAAGGACTGACATTGAATTCTTGAATTAGATCCCCCAGCGCCATGTTTAATGCCGTCTCGCTGAATAACCCGATGAACCCTGCAATTAAAAATGCAATTAATATAGGGGTCGTCCTAATGACTGGGTTTTGTTGCTGTGTTGCATCTGCTGACATAAAATAATTCCTCCAATTACTAACTGTTCGACCTAAGCTTAAGATAATTTTTCCGCATGACTTATTTATTTATCAGCAATAATGGTATCTGTTCCGCAATGGCTTGGAGAGGTTCCCCGTTTTTCGCCGTTAAGGATAAAAGGATACCGCCTTCAATCAAAGCATTAATTACGATACTCAATTCTTTTGCCCGTTTCTCACTGAAGTCTGCTTCGAGTAATTTCTTCACATAAATGGATTGCCAATCTTCCATCGCTTCTTGACAGGCCATTCTTATCTGCTCACTCGTCGTATATGTTTCCGCTGCAATCGTCCCGATTGGCAGTCCTAATAGATTTTCACTATGACCAAAAACCTCGGATAAATGAAAAATATGAGACTGAATGGCTTTAATAGGGTCTTCAATTTCATCAAACCCCCGTTTAATTTCATCTATCACGAATTCTTTTGTATGAATAATCGCCTCGATCGCCAATTCTTCTTTGCCTTTCGGAAAATAATGATACAGCGAACCTTTTGGGATACCACTTTCCTCAATAATGTCCTTAAGCCCCACACCGTAATATCCACGTATACGAAAAAGTCTGGAAGCAGCTTCAATAAGAATGTCTTTCGAGTTTCGTTTCTCTGCCATAGCTGGATCACTCCTTGAAATTATATCAACCGGTCTATTAGAGACTATACTTGTATATCATTGTTTTGTCAAAGATGAAACTTATGTATGCATGGAATATCGATTAAAACTCATTGGAAACAAAACAAAAAAGAACACCTCATAATGGTGTTCTCTGCAAGTTTAAAAAATCGAGAAAATCAATACCTTCTTTAAACAACCCAGAATTTTTTAAAACGCTTCCATTATTAATCAAACACATCGTCCTGCCTCAATATTATCAAGGATTCTTGTCATGATTTTTGAAATCAAGAATAGCAATTACAAACATGCCAAAGCTTAGCATCAGGGAAATAACTTCGAAAGTACCCATTCATACATCGCCTCCTTATATCCAGCTTTTCCTGATCAGAGATTGTCCTATACAAGAAAACATAAAGTACTGGCTTTTCAATGGTATATTGCATTAATAATAAAAAGAGCAACCCCAGTATGAGGTGCTCACGTAATAATCATATTCCTTGGAATCAAAAGTACATATTTATTGGAACGACTTCAATCTAAACTCTTTATTGACAGTAAGCTCTTGATTCCGCTTCTGCTATCGAGTGTTTTTTGAGCCACATCATATACACTCATACACTTTGCTCCTGTTATAGAATGAATTTATTATGTTGGTCCAAAGTTTAAGTTTAAGTCATTACTTACCTTTTAATAAGGCCGAACAACTTTTCCATATTTTTTCTTCTTTCTGCTCTCGCTTGGATGGCCTGATCAATGGTAACTGTGATAAAGTGACATTTCGATAAAGGTCTAGATTGAGAAATTAAATCTAAATCTTGGCTTATGACGGTGCCTATTGTGACAAAACCACCACCTGTCATTGCATCATTATGTAAAACAATCAATTCTTCCTCATTTGTAAACATAACAGATCCTATAGGATACGCAAAATCAACTACATTCGAAAAACTAGTTCCTGCACCGAATGGTGGGTATTGCTCAGTAAATGTCACACTTGGGCCAGTATATCGGTAAGCGACCCGGTTGGATTCATGCGAAACGATCCATTCCGAATTGAGGAAAGTTTTTAACCCCTGATCGCTCAACAAGTAACCTGATAACCCCATCGTGACACGTAATTCTTGAAAGTCATTAAAGGTTGGGACGAATTCTAGTGGAACAGATTTACCAACCTGCTTTGAAGCTCCCGGCAGTGGCTCATTAATCTGTATTCTATCGCCTACAGCTAACTTTCTGCCATCAAAGCCCCCAATCTGGCTTAGTTCATAGGTTGATTTACTACCTAAAACATCTTGAACCTTTATGCCACCAGAGATACTTAAATAGCTTTTCACCCCCTGTTGGCAAGCTTTTATCGTTAAGATGTCTCCTTCTTTTACTTTATGGGTTTCCCAGAAAGATAATCGATGGTGATTTAAGTATGCTTCCATTGGAGCACCTGTGAGGGCGATAATTAGATTTCTATGAATTTCAAACTTTCCCCCTAATAATGTCATCTCAAGTGATGCAAATTCAGCTGGATTTCCTACTAGAAGGTTTCCGATAATAAATGAATATTTATCAGCTGCTCCTGATGGCGGTACACCCAGATGATACTTCCCGACGCGTCCCATGTCCTGTACCGTGGTCCATAACCCAGGCTCCTTAATTTCTATCATTTAAAAACCCTCCATGAGCTCATCGATATACTTTTTTCCTTTTTGTACATATTCAAGTGGCGAAAGATCAATTTCTTTTACTTTATTAATATACGTTCCAGTACTTACATTGCTTTCGATCTCATTATATTCAGATTCCTTAACAGGACGATACTTCCATATATCTCCGGGTCTTGCCAAAAAGGAAGTCTCTTCTAAAGGGTTTATTTTATCTACTAAAGGGATAGCTGATCGTCCTATTAGTTGATAGCTGCCTGGTCCATTGACTGGATAAATCACATTGAATGCACCACCTAAACCAATGCTTCTTTCCGGCGTTTCTGTACGGGGACTATTATATTTTGGTGCTTGAATGATCTCATTTGGCTTTAATCCAAGCGGAAAATGCCAACCCGTTCCAGGCAGAAATCCAACCATCGTTATTAAATAGGGTGTCTCTGAATGAGTTTTAATAAATGATTCTTTGTCTGTAAACCCATTTACTTTCATCACATATTCAAAATCTGTTAAGTCAGGGGCCGGGTGTCTGCTCTTAAAACGCAGGGAATATTCTCTTGACACTGGATCGTCGTACCATGCTGGAATTTCTACTATTCGTACTGATAAATTTAATTTTTCAGGATTACTTTTCGTTAAATCTATTTCTTTTAAATAGTCCAATAAATCTCTTGCTGAGACGATGTCCGGATTATAACGAACTAAATAGGATGCATTGGATGAAACAATATCAATAATGCCTGGAATTTCTCTTTTTCTCAGCTCCTCAGTCACCGCAATTGCTTTAAAGTTACTCTCAATTCTCATTTCACGAGAAATTTCAGCATAAATGTATTCGTCTCCTCCGAAATTAAAATGAGTTTCAGGTAAATTAAACAATAATTGTCGCCCCCTTTGTTATTTCAGCTTTTTCATCCGCCTGCTTATTGTCGCAGGACTAACACCTAGTACCTTAGATAATTTATCGGCAGTGCCGTATTTTTGCATCCCTCTTTGAATAAGTTGAGTTTCTAATTCTTCTACCGCTTCTTTAAGCGGCATTAATTCTAAAACTAATAGTTGTTTTTTCTTTTTTTGAACTTCCCCGTACAAAAATTTCAATGCATGCTCCCGTTTAATCCATTCTCCCTCGCCCAATAATGTTAAGCGCTCCACTATATTTTGAAGTTCCCTTACATTTCCCGGCCATGAATATGTCTCTAAAACTTCAATGGCTTCTGGGGTGAAACTTTTCTTGATATCATACATTTTTTTAAATTGTTCCAAAAAATAAATGGCGAGGGGAAAGATATCATCTTTTCGTTCACGTAATGGCGGAATACTGAATGGAATAACATATAATCGGTAGTATAAATCCTCCCTGAATTCACCTTGGTTCACCAACTCTCGTAAGTCCTTATTGGTTGCTGTTATAATTCGAACATCTACAGGTCTCGGATGGGTCCCGCCAATTCTAGTCACTTCTCGTTCCTGCAACACACGTAATAGCTTCACTTGCATATTTAAAGGAAGTTCACCAATTTCATCGAGAAAAAGCGTGCTGTTATTAGCAATTTCAAACAACCCTGCTTTCCCATTTTTATCTGCACCAGTAAATGCCCCTTTTTCATAACCGAACAATTCACTTTCAATGAGATTCTCCGGAATAGCACCGCAGTTAATCCGGACTAGCTGCTGGTTACTCCGAGGACTGGCTGAATGAATTTGGTGGACAAATACTTCTTTCCCAACACCGGATTCACCTTCCAATAGAATAGTCGAATTAAATTGGGCTACTCGCTTTATCTCTACTACTAAGCGCTCAATTGTTTTCGAACGATAAACAAGTTGTTTATTGTTAAAATCATCATGATCTTGTAGAGTTTGAGAACTTTCGTCCGACTGATAATGAATTGAGGGACTTTCTTGTGTAATATCCCTTGAAAGTACAACTACTTTTTCTAATTTCCCTTCATGGTACACCGGGGTAGCGACAGACCAGACTCTACTTTTTCCCATAGAATCCTGAATCGATGTAACCTTTTTCTTTTGTTTTTGACATAGTTCAAAAACATTAGGCTGAAAAATGTTCTTTCTTGTAAACTCACTTATATGCTTACCAATTATGTTTTCTGGATTTTCTACTTTCCAAAAATCGTTAAGAAACATTCCCGCTACACGAATGATTTTTCCGCTTTCGTCAATGACGAGAATTTGTTCCTGGGAAGAAGCATATACCGTTTGTAAATCAGAATTCAGATTTCGAACAAAGTCTAATTCTTTAACAGAATCCTCGAAAACTTCACGCGAGAAAAAAATATGAATGAGTCCTTTTATTTTATCTTCCATTTTTAAAGGGTAAAAATTCCCAACTGTGTATTTAAAATTAATAGAAGCGTTCACATTTATAAGAGTTTCCCCAGTCATTACTTTATCAAGGTTTTTATCGATACTTAATAACACTTTATAGTCTCGAAACTGTAAAAATGAGCGGTGGAGACCTAAAATACTTTCTGCTGTTTCATTAATATATTCTATTTGGTAATCGATATTCGTTCGGACAATTCCTACCCCAGCTCCATGTAAAAGGAGATTTAAATCCTTCAAATTCAGCTCACTGATTTGATTTCGGGCATGTTCAATTGTAGTGAAGCCGATAATTTCTCCATTGGCATCTTCCCCTATAATAAGAGTAACGTTATGGAAAAATTCAACAGGCGAAAACTGTGGGACTTTTAAAATATCATTTTTATAGATAATTGGCTTTGATAAGTCTTCATTTTGAGCAATTTGGTTCATTAGAATCTCGATAGTACTATAGCCAACTAAAGACCCCTTATCCTTAACAAACACAATATTCGTTTTTTGATTTGATAATTTTTGAATGACAGCTCCAATAGTGCAATGTATATTAACATATACTGAAATCGGTTTAAGAATATCGTTCCAAATAATCAACTTACTCCCCCTCCCGATTACGAAATCTTTATTTTATTATACTTTTTTTAGTTAAGGATATGCATTTAGAAGTATTTTAATATAAAAATAATTTTGATTATTTGGATAACTATATCTATAATTTGTTTCAACAACTAGTGAAATAATTACGGCTTAGTTTGAGAAGTTTACAAATTAATTGAAGAGAGTCTAGAGGGCAATTACAATACAATTCGTTATATTGGGATCTAAACAGAATGACTCCGGCATACAATACCGGAGTCATTTACTAGTCAACTATCTATAAATCCTTTTTTAGGACTGTCCTTTTTAAAAGAGCATCGTTCATTAATTAGACCCCCACTACTATACCAATATACATTTTAGGACAAGTATCTTATTAGATGATCTTATTAATAGGGACAATCTCGACGCCACTCCCTTTTAAAGCTTCTACAACTTTTTTAGCCAGAGTCGGCGCTCCTGGTGTATCTCCATGAATACAAATGGTCTCTGCTTTAATGGAAACATCTTTTCCATCGTGTGTGATGACTCTTCCTTCTTTGACCATACGAACAACTCGCTGTGCCATTTCTTCATAATCATTGATTCGTGCGCCTGTTCTCGTTAGCAAAATGGATCCGCTTTCAGTATGCTCCCTGTCAGCATAAGCTTCTTTTGCAACTGGGACACCCATTTTTATCGCTTCTTCCATCACTTCCGATTGGCTAAGCGCAAATATGATCATATTTGGATCGATTTCATGAATTGTTTCTAATATTGCTCGTGCTATAGTCTTATCTTCCATTGCTTTCATAAATAAAGCACCGTGTGGTTTACAATGCTGGATTTTGACATCTGCTGCTGCACTGAATTCTCTTAAGGCGCCTACTTGATACATCACATAGTCTTTTATTTCTGATGGTGTACAGGTCATGAAGCGACGACCGAAACCCAATAAATCTGGAAAACCTGGATGTGCACCAATCCCTACATCATATTTCTTTGCTATTTCCACTGTTTTTCTCATAACATGGGGATCTCCGGCATGAAAACCACATGCAATATTAGCTGAGGTAATAAGCTGCATTAATTCTTCATCATTGCCTAATTCATAAAGGCCGAAGCTCTCACCCATATCACAGTTCAAATCTACCTTATACATAGTTTTCACCCCTCAACTTGAACTTTATTTTCTGCTAAAAATTGAGTCGTATAATTACCACTAATAAACTGGTTATTTTTCATGATTAGTTTGAGAAGCAAGAGGTTTGTTTTAACTCCCTGTACTTCAATTTCTTCAAGCACTCTCTGCATTTTTGTGATTGCTTGATCACGTGTTATTCCGTGAACAATTATTTTACCGATCATCGGATCATAAAAAGGGGTCACCGCACTGCCTTCAACGATGCCAAAATCCAACCTTACATCGTTTTCGGGTAATTTCAACCTAGAAATTACACCAGGGCTAGGAAAGAAAGTATTAGGATCTTCTGCATAAAGTCTGCTTTCAATCGCGTGTCCTGTTTTGTTTATCTCTTCCTGTGTAATCGTCAGTTTTTCCTTCGCAGCTATTTTCAACTGTAGTTCAACTAAATCTAGTCCCGTTATTTCTTCAGTTACTGGGTGTTCCACTTGCAGACGAGTATTCATTTCAAGAAAATAGAAATTTTGATTTTCATCAAAAATGAATTCCATTGTGCCTACATTTGTATAATCGATTTGTTTTACACCTCGAATGGCTGCTTCCAACAATTCTTTTCGAAGGGTATCATTTAGAAATGGCGAAGGGCTTTCTTCTATAACCTTTTGATTTCGACGCTGGACCGAACATTCCCTTTCAAATAAATGCAAGACATTCCCGTGTGTATCGGCGACAATTTGCACTTCTATATGGCGAGGTTTTGAAATCCATTTTTCTAAAAAGACAGTACCATCATTAAAAAATGAATTAGCTTGTTGCTTCGTCGCATCAAACACCTTTATTAACTCGTCATCATCTTGAATTAGCTGCATCCCAATACCACCACCACCGGCGCTAGCTTTTAACATGAGTGGATAGCCAAGATCGTTCGCAATCAGCAATGCTTCGTCAACTGACTCAATGCTTTTATCCGTACCTGGCACAACCCTTACGCCCGCCTTTTGCATTTGGGTACGAGCTTCAAGCTTACTGCCCATAATGTGTATCGTTTCCGCAGAAGGACCGATAAAGACAATATTTTCTTCCTCACATCTGCGTACAAATTCCGCATTTTCAGATAAGAATCCATACCCAGGGTGAATAGCATCTGCATGTGTTTCTTTTGCTACCTGAATCACTTTTTCAATATCAAGATAACTCTTTTTCGCTTGAGCAGGACCGATGCATACAGCTTCAGTCGCCTCACTGACATAAGGAGCCTCTGCATCGGCTTCAGAATAGACAGCGACTGTTTGAATACCTTCCTTTTTACAAGTACGAATAATTCTCCTAGCAATTTCCCCTCGGTTTGCAATCAGCACCTTTTTAAAATAGCCCATTTACTTTTCCTCCTTCCTTCTTCAAAATTGATTACTGTTCAATGATTACCGCTATTTCCTGTCCTGCGTCTAGAATGTCCTCGTCCTCTACAAAGAATTGTCCAAGAACTCCATCTGTTTCTGCTTTAATTTCATAGAAGTTTTTCATGACTTCCACCATAGCAAGAACGTCACCAGTCTTAACTGTATCTCCTTCTTTTACATACACGTCCTTATCAGGAGCGGGTTTGCGATAAAATACTCCTGGAATTGGTGATAGAACTGTTTTTTGTTCAGCCATGATTGATTCCCCCTATTTGTCCTAATACTTGTTTTTTCATTTGATTGATTTTTTCTTTGTATTCATTTCTTGCCTCGAGGGCTTCATTAATGTCAACAGCCACAAAGCGTACCTTCTCATTTGTTTTGATTTGTGCCATTTTGTCTAAATCCGTACTGATAATTGTACAAATCGTCGCATAGCCTCCACCTGTCACAGCATCGTTTAACAAAGCAATCGGTTCGACACCATCTGGTACTTGAATCGATCCGATAGGATACCCTAAATCCACAACATTTGAAGGATTGCTGCCGGCTCCAAATGGTTGTTGACGCTCTACGAATTTCAAACGCTCCCCTTTAAAACGGTAGCCAACACGGTTTGCTTCCGTTGTAACCGTCCAATCTATGGAGAAAAAGCGTTTTTTACTTTCTTCAGTAAGGCGATAACTGCACAATCCTACAACAACACGTATTATATTCGTTTTTGAGAAAACCGGAATTAATTCATCACTTATGCGTGTTCCGATTGCAATCTTTGATTGGTTTGCATTACCGATTTTCAAAAAGTCCCCAGCTTGAAGTGGTCTTCCTTCGAAACCTCCAATTCCGCACAATGTATATGTGGACCGTGATTCCATAATAAGCGGCACTTCAATTCCGCCAGCTACCGCTAAATACACCCGGGCTCCTTGTTTAACAAAATCAAAGGACAGAACATCTCCAGCCTTAACTTCTAATGTTTCCCACATTGGAACATACTGATCATTAATTTTTGGTGGTATTTCCCCTCCTGCAATAGCAACGGTTACATCTTGTTCGAATTTTAAGATTGGCCCCATATAAGTAATCTCGAGAACAGCTGCATTTTCATCGTTCCCAACAAGAAAGTTGCTTGCCCTGAAGGAGTATTTATCCATGGCTCCCGATGGCGGCATACCCACTTCATAAAACCCTATTCTCCCATAATCTTGAACAGTCGTTTGAAGGCCAGGGTTAATAACTTTAATCATGCATATAACCTCCTTATCACAGATTCTGAAAACGCATTTGGATTTTCGAGAACATCTTTAGGTCTAAAGGTTATATCCTTCGTCAAATAACGGAATTCCCCATTTTCAACTTGTTTTCGAATATCTTCGTACTCCTCCATGGAAATGCTTCGATATCTAAAAACATCCCCCTGTCTCGGGAAGGTCATTGAGTCTTTAAAATCATGTAAACGTTGCTCCTTTTGAAAAATCGGTGCTGCAGCAGTTCCAAACAATTGATAACCACCTGCACCTTGAACCGGATATATAACGGCAAATGAACCGCCGAATCCGAATGCTCTCTCTGGCGTATATGTTCGAGGACGGACATATTTAGGTGCTTCGATTTGCTGTTCGTTTGGAACCATTTGATAGCACCATGGCAAGCCCGGTACAAAGCCTATCATCGAAACCAGATAAGGGGCATCCGTAATTGATTTAATTAAATCTTCTTTCGTATGAAAGCCATTTGTATATGCCACATATTCAATATCTGTTGATGTTGGATCCTGATGTCGATCTCTAAAACGCATTAATGCCTCATGTGTCCAAGGATCTTCAAATAATATGGGTACATCTACTGCACGTGCAGTTATTTCAAAGTTTTCCAAGGAAACATATTGTCCAAGTTCTTTCAATTTTGAAATTAAGTCATCTGGATGAATGAGATCTGGATTAAACCGAATCATATAGGAAGCATTGGAAGGACAAATATCCAAAATTCCTGATACTTTCTCTTTTCGTAACGCCTTAGTAATGGCCATTGCTTGAAAATTTGTTTCAAGACTCATTGCCTCAGCTAATTCAACAAAAATAAACTCATCACCGCCATATTCGTAACGGGTCAATGGACTTCACCTCATTTATTGGATTTATACTAAACCATTGCAATTCTCATGCCAAAACGGAAAACTATAATATTTGTTGAATAATCAGACTATTAAAATGGTAAATCATCTAAATCTGTTTATTAATATTTCAATTTTGAAATATAATCTTTCAAAAATGAAATAAATCAACCGATTACTAGTTCATAATGTCTAAAATATAAAAAAGACCACAAAGCGTTCTAGGCTTTTGCGGTCTCTCAATTTATGTCCTCATCAACAATAATGAAAACTATCTATAAAGTATTTTCTTACAAAGAGTCCATTACTACTAATAACCAAGTTTTTTTTCTACAACGTTCATTAGGGGTTTACCGTCAGAAAAAAGCTTTAAATTTCTCAGGAATAATTCCATCACGCGGTCTAGGTGCTTGGAAGAGTTGTAAGCATTATGTGGGGAAACCATGACATTTTCCAGCTGCCAGAAAGGGTGGTCCTTAGGTAAAGGTTCTACTTCAAACACATCCAGAGCCGCTCCTGCTATGTGCCCATTGCTCAAGGAATGAATTAAATCTTCATCCACAATCGTATTACCTCGGCCGACATTAATTACATAGCTGCCTTTTTTCATTTTATTTAAGCGTTCTTTATTAAAAAAGTATGAAGTATCTTTTGTAAACGGAAGGGCCAAGACGACAAAGTCGGACCTGGAAAGGACATCATCCACTTGATCCATTCCCATTATCAAATCAGCAGGTTCATATTCTGTGTTCCTCTTGGAGGGGTTCCGACGGCACCCAATAACGGTCATACCCAGTGCTTTACATCTCTTTGCTATCTCATGGCCAATATCACCATACCCAATTATCCCCACTGTCGCATTTTCAAGATCTTTCACTGGAATTTCAACCCACGTTTTGTTTATTTGATTTCTGATCATTGTCGGTACGCCTCTTGCTAACGAAGATAGCATCGCAATTGTATGCTCGGCTATCGGGACAGATGTGCAGCCTTTGACATTGGTGATGATGACATCGCTGTTTTTTATATCTTCATTCAGCATGGCCTCCACTCCAGCACTATCTGAATGGACCCATTTAATCTTTGGAGCTTTTTTTATAATGTTAAGATTATCATGAAGCCCCAGCGTATATAGGACATCAAACTTTGTTAAATCAACCGTTGGCTTTGGTTCGGGTTCGCCGAATTCCCATGGCTCGACAACAACTTCTGAACAAATCTCCTTAAACTGATTGATGTATTTTTCCGGTATATCGACCCTGATATAAAGTGAAGGTGCTGTTTTCTTAGAAGCGGACATTATAAAACCTCCTCAAGAACCTACGATTCCTTTTTCCCTCTTTTACGGGAAGGCAATCCGTTGGGATTATACCATGCCGTGCTTCATGGTCACTTCAAGAAATCTGGTTGCTCTTTTCTGATCCTTTCCCACAGAGGCTGGAAACTCAGCCATCCCTCATATTCCGTTCCCGTTTGTTCTGCAGTCAATTTTGCATACTCTTCTTCTATAAAAATCGGCTTACCTACAGATTCAGCCATTATCTGTGCTTGACATGAACGTTCCATCGTTATGAACCACCAAGCAGCTGAATCTACAGATTGTCCGACCGTTAACAATCCATGATTGCGGAGGATGACAGCTTTGAATTGACCTAAAGCCTTAGCGATGCGTTTACCTTCTTCGGATGCATAAACCACACCTGTAAAATCATCAAATAATGCATGATCATTGTAAAATTGGCAGGCATCTTGCGTAATCGGGTCTAACAGTCTCCCTAAGGAAGACCATGTCTTTCCATAGACCGAATGAGCATGTGCCGCTGCAATCGCATCCGGCCGCGCTTTATGAATTTCAGAATGAATGGCAAAGGCTGCACCATTAACTGAATGTTCCCCCTCTACAATATCACCTTTATGATTAACCAATATAAGATCCGAAACGGAAATTTGACTAAAATGCATCCCAAACGGATTGACCCAGAAATGGTCTGTATATTTAGGATCACGGACCGTAATATGGCCTGCTATCCCTTCATCGAAACCAAACTTTGAAAAAAGGCGGAATGAAGCTGCCAAACGTTCCTTCCGGTGATTGCGTTCTTCTTCCATTGTATTGAATGTTGCCGGTTGCAGGGAAATTGTCTTTGTCATATTTCTTTCCTCCTTGAATCTTTTTCCGTTTTTTTGCTGAAACATCAATTAGCCATGGTATCCATATCAGCTTTACCCTTTATATCTTGCTTTACTTCACTTTCGTTTTTATGATCATTATTGGAACTTAGGAGAGTGATCGTAGTAATGACGACAAAACTAGTAGCGAGCCCGTACAGAATTGGTTGAGTGGAGGAAGGTCCATTAATCACCAATCCGACAATGATAACGATCATGCTGGCAAGAATCGAGTAAAATGCCGCTGTAGCCGTGACCCTTTTCCAAAAGAAACCAAGGATGATCGGAAAGAACACCGCACCGGATAAAATTGCGTAAGCTACATCCAATGCAACTAAAATATCTTGAATCCATATCGAAACGATTATGGTCAATACACCAATCGTTAAAGTTGTAATTCGGGATGTTTTTAAAAATTGTCGTTCACTCATTTTTGGACCAATATATTTTTTAATGATGTCATTAACAACTAAAGTGGACGAAGCAAGCAAAGTACCTGAAGCTGTGGACATAAGGGCAGATACCACACTCGCAATGACAACCCCCAATAGACCAGCAGGTAAAGTTACCATCGCTATACTGGTAAATGCATTTTGGGGATCGCCTAAATCAGGAAGGATAATAAAGGCGCACATTCCAATGATACTGATTGCAATCGCATAAAAAACACTATATAACCCCGCTCCAATCGTTCCGCCACGAGAAACAGCTTTGGTTCGTGCGGTGAATAGACGCTGCCAAATATCTTGGCCAACAACTACCCCGAGGGTAAATAATAGGAAATATTGAAAAATCGTCTCTCCGCCAATATTCCCTAACTCGAAATGTGATGCTGGGAGATTTCCTTTAAGCGAGCCCCACCCTCCTGCCTTAGAGATGCTCATCGGAAGCATGATAAAGAAAATACCGATCGTCATGATGACGAATTGCACGACATCAGTCATGGTGACTGACCACATACCTCCTAATATAGTATAAAATAAAACGATTCCGCCCCCGACTATCATGGAAACCGTTAAATTCCAACCAGCCAAAACATGTAAAATTGTCCCCATCCCTATCACTTGCGTTACAGTCAGCATGAATGTATAGATAACAGAGACAAGGGCACTGATCAATCTTGTCTGAGAGTTGTAGCGCTTCTCAAGCATTTCACTGATCGTCAATACTTTTAAATTAAATATCTTATTTGTTAAAAACAGCCCAATAGCGATAATGCCGAGCCCGATCATCACCACTAGCCAAATACCGGATATCCCAAACTGATAACCTAACTTTGCTGTTCCTAGAGTGGAAGCCCCCCCTAATATAACAGCAGCTAAACAGGATAAATACATAAAATGACCAAGATTGCGTCCTGCCACAATGAAATCATCTGCTGTTTTTGCCCGTTTGGATCCGATTACTCCCACAATGATTAAAACAGAAAAATATAGAATCATGATCGATATATCCAAAATATGCATGTACACATCTCCTTTTGGGCTTGTATTGTTCTTATCGCTTTGTAAAGAGGGAAGAAAGGACTTTACCGCTTCCTTCCTTCTCTACAGTTAAATGAGGAAACTAATTATTAAGCTGCGTTTCCAAATCTCCTACTCTCTCTTTCTTCTCCATTTTCCCTTTTTTTGCGAGTGCGATGAGTGTGATGAATTCATAGACAATATTAGCAGCTGCGGCAGCCGTGATTTGTCCGTGATCGTATGATGGTAAAACCTCAACAAGATCGAATCCAACAAAATCTATATTCGTCAATCCTCTCACCAAGGCTAAAGCATCATCAATGCTGGCACCGGAAACTTCTGGAGTCCCCGTACCCGGAGCATAAACCGGATCTAAAAAATCAATGTCAAAAGATAAAAACACCGGCCCATTCGCAACACGCTCATGAATGACCTTTAACATCTTTTCGACCCCGATACGCTTATAATCGTTTGTCGTGTAAACTCCCAAACCTAAATCCCGGGCATCCTGAAGATCTTCGGGTCCGTACAGACCGCCCCTCATACCAATTTGAAGAGATCGCGATACATCGATGAGCCCCTCTTCTATTGCGCGGCGAAAAACGGTTCCGTGATTATACTTTTGATCAAAATAACTATCCCAAGTGTCAGAGTGAGCATCGAACTGAAGCAGGGCAACGGGTCCATGTTTTTTTACGATTGCACGTAACTCCCCTAGTGTAATGGAATGATCGCCTCCCAATGAAATCGGAATGATCCCTTTTTCAATGACGGGGGTAAGCTCTTCTTCGATCTTTTTATATGTTTCCGAAATATACCCCGGGATGATCGGAACATCGCCATAATCAATTCCTGATATATAGTCAAAAATATTAATATCTTGTTCTGGATTATAAGGACGTAAAAGGATTGAAAAATCGCGAATGGCTTCTGGACCGAATCTCGCACCCGTCCTAAATGATTGCCCGGAATCAAATGGAATTCCCGTAATGACAAAATCCATATTTTCATCTATCTGTTCAACAAATGGGAGCCGCATAAACGTACGCACTCCACAAAAACGGGGTGATTTGAATGAGTCTTTCGGTTGATACTTCGTCATGTAACATCCTCCTAAATTCTGATTCTACTATTATTTTTTTCACTCCATTGCATTTGCAGATGTCATACAAACTTCCATCTTTTCTAATAGAATGGATATTCATAACACCCTTGTTTGGAAATTCTCTTCTTACCTTTTACATAAGCAAGATTCAGGCCAACTATTTCGCTGCGGTATATAAGGCTTTTCATTATTTTGTTTCACCAAATGATTAAAAACTTAATCATTTTCTCGTTTCTCGATTTAAATTTTGATTATTTAGACTTTTTGATTTATATTTTAATTAAGCAGCATCCCAAAACCCAAAGGAGCGTAACGTATGTACGATGATATGCTGGAGGAAGAACTAAATAAAATTATTGAAACATCGAATAATAACATTCTCATTACCGATCAAGATGGAATCATTTTATATTCCAACCCAAAGCTTTGGGAGATTTATGGTATGAAAAGTGACTCTTATATCGGTACCTCCGTCTATCAATTAGAAAGCGAGGGCCTTCTTGCACCTTCCATCAATGCGATTGTTTTAAAGGAAAAGAAAGCGAAACGCATAATGCAAGAAACAAAAACGGGTCATGTTGTCATGTCGACTGGCTATCCCATTTTTAATAAGGAAGGTCACCTCGTTAGGGTAATCAGCTATGGTCAGGATCAAACCGAGATCCTGCAATTGCAGGATCAATTTGAGCAATTACAACGAAAAGTTAAAGGCTATCAAACGGAAGTCGAGGATTTAAGAGAAAAGGAACTGGATTACCATTATCTGATTGCCAGAAGTAATGAAACGAAACATATTTTAAAAACGATCCATAATGTTTCAAAAACCGATGCCACGATTCTCTTATTAGGACCTTCCGGGGTAGGGAAAAGCACTTTTGCCCGTGCTGTTCATGACCAAAGCAACCGAAAGAAAGAACCATTTATCGAAGTGAATTGCAGCACGATACCTGAAAGTTTGTTTGAATCAGAAATATTCGGCTATGAGGCGGGATCATTTACAGGGGCAAATAAGCAAGGGAGGCAAGGCCTGATCGAGCAGGCTGACAGCGGAACTCTTTTCTTGGATGAAATTGGGGAACTCCCACTTGCCATGCAAGCTAAATTACTGAAAGTACTACAGGAGAAAAAGATAAAGCGCATCGGTGGAAAAAAAGAAAACCATATTAATTTCCGCCTAGTTGCAGCAACTAATCAAGATTTGAAGGAGATGGTAAGTCAAGGTAAGTTTAGATTGGACTTATTTTATCGTTTGAATGTGATTCCCATCCAAATTCCGGCATTGCATGAACGTAAAGAAGATATCCCTCTCTTAATTCAGCATTACTTAGAAAAAACCAATGATAAATACCAGAAATACAAAAAAATCCATCCATCGACTTATGAAGTCTTGACCCATTACCATTGGCCCGGAAATATACGGGAATTAGAAAACTTAATTGAACGGTTAATCCTGACCATCGAAGAGCCAATTATATTTCCCGAACACCTTCCACAATCCATCACAGGGCAAGTGGAACCCCCTGAAGATTCCACCTTCCTCGCAATCGAACAGGAATGTGAAGAGAATTTCGATTTAAAGAAGACATTGGAAAACGTTGAAAGGCAATTGATTGCAAAAGCATGGAAAAAATGTAAAACCACATACGAAATGGCAGAACATTTGGGCATCAGCCAGCCAACAGTCATCTATAAATTAAAGAAATACAAAAAGTATTTGTAAATTCATCTGGACTGAAATCCCCCGTAAACCATGAATGGTCCTTAGTCTTTAGCCACAGATGCTATTCAAGCTAAGGGCGCTTTTTAATATTTGCCGGCAATTCGAAGTGAAACGTATGAAGATTATCGACCATTCCAATATAAAGGCCATCAAAAAAATCCCCATTCAAGTTGAATGGGATTCGCAATATCACGTTTCCATATTTTAATGTTACAGCTTACATTATTTCAAACAGATGATCGTCAGTGAAGTTCCTGCAGATCCCCCACCTGTTAAGACAACGGTAGCCACTAAACCAATTAGCTTAAGGGATATTATATCCCCTGCTGATTAATGTACAATTACATCATTGAAAAACCCTCTTAGTATGTTTGGCAACTCCACTATATGTGGTTTTTTCACATCTTTGGTCGAAATGTAAAAAGGCTCCCATAAAAGGAAGCCATTCATTTACTAACATAATAATCTTGCCAAACATTTTTATACATTCAAGCTTTTTTCCAATTTGGAACCGCAAGATTCGCGGATAATCAACTCATCTTCCAGAACGAATTTTTTCTTTTCAATGGTTCCGCCTTTCATTAAGGTCAGCAATAAGTTCGTTGCCTTTTTCCCTATTTCGTACTTAGGCTGGTCAATGGTCGTCATATGCGGATTAAAAATCGATGCTATTTTCAAATTATCAAAACCTACGACAGCAATATCCTCGGGAACGCTCAACCCATGATCCTGGATTGCCTTTACAGCTCCCAGCGCCATTTCATCATTAAATACAAACACTGCTTCAGGCTTGTTATCAAGCGATAATAATTTCACCATCTGGTCATAACCTGAGTCAATGCCATAATCCCCTTCCTGGATGTATTCCGGGTTTACTTTCAAGTGATGCTTCTTCATTGCCTGCTGGAACCCCCCTAGGCGATCCCGGCTAAGAATGATGTTCATAGGTGCTGTTATATGGGCAATCCGTCTATAACCAAGGTTGATTAAATGTTCCGTTACTTTTCTGGCACTGCTTACATTGTCGATCGAAACAGTTGGAATGTCCAGTCCATCCACGTATTCACATGCCAATACAATCGGAAATTGATTTGATAGTTTTTCCAGGCTTTCCCTATTCATTCTAGCAGTAAGGAGTAACGCTCCATCTGCCTGCTTTTTGTAAAGCAAATCGATATATTCCTTTTCCCGTTCAATATCGTTCTCCGTATCTCCCAATATAACCTGATAGCCATTTTCTACAGCTGTATGCTCAATGCCCCGAAGCACTTCGGAAAAAAAGGGCCTTGTAATATCCGGAACGACGACCAGAATGATCTTTGTCTCTTTAGTCCTGAACTGACTGGCAATCATGTGAGGCTTGTAATTCATCTCTTCAATCACCTGCAGCACCTTTTGTTTAGTTTCCTCGCTGACTAAATCCGGCTGTCTGAGCACTCTTGAAACGGTTGCAGGAGATACATTGGCCAATTTCGCCACATCGCTCATTTTCATACTATTATCTCCACCTGCCTATTTCTTTTATCATTTTCATTAAGTCCATTATAAAGTAATTTAGACTTCATGTTAAAACATCGAATTCTCTAGGCAATGTTTCTTTCAAAACATTCATGGATTTTTTCACGCCCGTTAGTGGTTCCATTGTCAAATCTTCCATTTCGAGAACGATGGGCCCTTCATAACCAATCATTTTAACAATAGTAAAAAACTCCTTCCACCAGCCACTGTCGTGCCCATACCCGAGTGCAACATAATTCCATGATCTACCTGCATATTGGTTCATTGGTTTCACATCAATCAACCCCTGGACGTCATATATCCCTCTTTCCAAGCGTACATCCTTTGCATGAATATGATAAACTGCGCTTCCTAAAACCCTTAAAGCCGCAATGGGGTCGCCGCCCATCCAAAATAAATGACTCGGATCAAAATTCATGCCGATCGTATCACCGACTTCATGCCTCAATTTAAAGAGTGTTTCAGGATTGTAAACTAAATTGCAGCCTAGATTTTCGATGGCAACCTTTCTAACCCCATTTTGTTTTGCCGTTGTCACAGCTTTTTTCCAATAAGGGAATGCCACTTCATTCCACTGCCAATCAAGCATCTCAAAGTGTGAGGGCAAAATGGGATGTGTCAGCCAATTTGGCGTCCTGTCACTTGGTCCGCCGCCAGGACACCCCGACATCATGACAACCGTTTCAACACCTAAAAGCCCAGCTAGCTGAAAGGTCTTATTAACAACGGCTTTATGCATCTCTCCTTCAGCTGATGGATCAAGCTGATTGCCAGAACAATTCAACGCTGCAATGCTAATCCCCCTTACATTCAATTCATTTAATAATTGCTTTCGTTTTGCTGCATTGCCAAGAAGTCCATCGAGATCGAGATGTGGAGCCTTCGACCAATTGCCGCATCCTAGCTCCAGTGTCTCTATTCCCTGGTCCACACACGTATCCAGCATCTCTTCAAATGGCATGTAACCTAAAATATCAGTAACTAAACCAACCTTCATAAGTGCTCCTCCTCCATTAAACTAGCATCCCTTTCACATCGCTTAGTTCAAATTCAAATTATGTTTTGTTGCTTTCCTTTCAAGGTGACTCCATACAATCATAGAGAATAAAGCGGTTAAACCTAATGACCCCGCGAAATAAAATCCTGAAGAAATACCTAAATGAGAAATCAAAATTCCTGCAATGAAAGGTCCAGCGAACATACCAATCGCGTAGATTGCTTGATACCCCCCCATGGCCGTTGCCCTTTTTTCAAGGGAAATTGTCTCTACCGCCATTCCTAAAAACAATGGAAAAAGAATGCCTAATGAGAATCCATTCAATCCTTGAATCAGAAAAAGCAGCCCTTTTGTTTCTGCTAATGGCGTACATGCTGTAAAAATGGCCGTTAGAGCAAAAGCTAGTTTCAGTAACTTCCATTGTCCGAATAATGGTACGAATATTTTCCCGCTAAGCATGGTGGCAACGGCATGAGGAATCATGAAAGAAAAGATGACCATGCTGATCTCATCAGTATGGAGCCCAAGCTTTAAGGCAAATGCCGGGGTGAAGCCGAACATTGTCGAGAAGATGATGCCATGTGCGAGAATGGATAGAAATGATACTTTTAAAAGCGCCGGTTCAAGCATGACTGATAACAGTTCTTTCAATTGAATGGGCTCTTTCTGAAAATCCTCGTTTGATTCGTAAATAAAAAGCGAAAGGACGATACCAACGAAACCGATAATCCCGCCTATCCAAAAAGGTGCGTGCCATCCCCATAGATCGACAATGTATCCGCTGACCACCATTCCAAGCAGCTGTGCCAGAACCACAGCTAACGAGATACTGCCCATCGCTCGGTGAAGATCATATTCTGAAAAGTAGCTGGAAAATAAAATGGTGAACGCTACCCATGTAGCGGCGGCAACGCCTGCTAAAGAGCGGGCCAAAAGGATCCAGCCTAAACTATCGGCCCATGCAAATGTCACGCAGCTCAACGTACTCATGGTCATCCCAAAGATAATAAAAGGCTTTCTTACTTTTATGAGATCGGATAGGATTCCGAACGGAAGCCTGAAGAGAAATTGCATCAGCCCGTAACTGCCTAATACCATGCCGATAAATGTATAATCCCCACCAATCATCTCAAGGTAAGGGGACAAAATGGGAATATAAATGAAATTAGAAAACCAAAAAATAAAGCAGAGCACTAAAAACAAAAATCTATTACGTGCGGTATGTAACAAAGTCATTTCAACACTTCCTCTGACCAGCGAGCTATTTTTTCACCAATGGTACCTTAGGCAAAAAGTGAATGTACAAAAGGTGCCCGCAACGTAGTTGGGAACACCTTTTCATTCTTAAGCCTTTCCACTTGTATTGAACTCTGCGATTTTTCTCTTCACGACGGTGATGATAGCTTCTTTCGCTGGTGTGATGATGGCGCGAGGCTCATATACTGTTCCTTCAACGGCCAATACTTCCCGAATGGTTTTTGCCCACACTTGTATGCTTTCGGTATTGACATTTATTTTAGCGTGTCCAAGTTCAATTGCTTTTTTGATTTGGTGCAGCGGTATACCTGAGCCTCCATGTAAGACGAGAGGCACATTCGTCATATTCGAAATTAATTCCATTTCCTCAAAACCGAGTTTAGGTTCTCCTTGATATGGGCCATGAACGGAACCCAAAGCAGCCGCTAGTGCATCAATTCCCGTTTCTTTTACAATCCTCGTGCAATCATGGGGATCTGCATATTGAATACCGCCGACAAGGCCATCTTCCGTCCCACCGACTGTCCCCACTTCCGCCTCAACGGAAACGCCAAACTTTTGGGCATAGTCGACAACCCTTTTGGTGATTTCAATATTTACATCTATTGGATGATGGGAGCCATCAATCATGACTGATGTAAAACCCGCCTCTATCGCTTTCTTGCAGCGTTCCACATCCATTCCATGATCAAGATGAAGGGCAACCGGAACCGTAATGTCCATTTCTTCCATAAGGCTTTTTACCATAGCAGCAATCGTTTTAAATCCGCCAAGATAATCAACAAGCCTGTCCGATGCCGCAAGTATGATCGGCGCTCGTTCCTCATTGGCAGCCTGTAAAAACGACTGGGCGAATTCCAGACCATTAATATTATATTGACCCACAGCATACCTTTCTGCTTTTGCTTTTAAAAGCATCTCATTCATTGCTACTAAAGGCATTATTCCATCACCCCCTTATTCCCGAGTTTATTTAGATCCACTCATACATTCTGTAGTGCAAAGTATTTCGAAATAACTTGAATTGTCGTTTCTTTTGCAGTCTTAATGGCTTCTTCAGCATCGAGTTCATAATATTCTGGACGGAACAATTCCACGGAGGCGACGTCAGAATAACCAATTCCCTTCAAGATGGATAATATGCTATCTAAATCTATGGCACCATGTCCAGGCCATACCCGGTCTTCATCCGTCAAAAAACCAATCGGAAAATCCTCTGTATCATCAATGTGTAAAATGAAGATTTTCTCCCCATCCGCTTTCTTCAAGTCTTCCAAACTGGAACCCATAGCATGGAAGTGAAAACAGTCCAGCACCAAACCAACGTTATCACGGTTGACTGTTTCAACGATATCGTATGCCTGACCGAATGTATTCACAGTACATTGCGGATGCCCGACAAATTCCACTGCTATTTTAACGCCAAACGGTTCAGCGATCTCGGAAAGTTCAGCCAATACTTCCACACAGCTGTTTTTAATATCTTCTTTCAATATTTTCGCTTCCGTTACAAGCGGAACCGCCACCACATATTTCACACCCAATTTCTCCGCCATGATCATCATTTTCTTAAATTCGGCTATTATCGCCTTATGGGCGTCTTTATCGCGGTTATTAAAGAATACGAGGGCGTTGAAGGCAAGTGGCTTAATATGATTTGCATTAAAAAATTCGGCCAGTTCTTCAATTGTGTGTTCTTCCAAATACTCAGGCAATTTATCCATGGTACGGATTTCGATATAATCGTAACCGTGTTTTTCACAGTGTTTGAGATCTTTGACCAAGTTGGAATTTTCAAGTGTGGTCGCTTGGTTGAAACAAAGTTTCATTCTGTCAGCCTCCAATTCTTTCTGCTAAACCCAATCCGTCTCTCATTTTTTGAAGCATAAGCTTACTTGACCAGTCTGCTTTGTCGATCCAAGCAAATACTGCATTTGTCGCGATGCCGTCAAAATTCATTTCTTTCAGTTTTTTGAAGATCGTATCAAAGTCAACTTCCGCTTCGCCGATGTTCAAATGCTGGTGGACGGTTGCCTCGACACCTGGAGGATTGACGATATAACGGAGTCCGTTGGACGCTTTATGATTGAATGTATCAGCAAACAAGACATGTTGCAGGCGATCCCCGGCAGAATCGAACATAGGGGCAATATCGCCTTTACCATCATCATAGAAAAATGTGTGTGCTGTTGAATATACAAGGTTGATCCACGGACGATCAAGGGCACGGATCATATCCATAGCTCCCTCATGAGTTTCGATGAAATCGAATGGGTGTGCCTGCAAATTAAGTTTAACGCCTTCCCTTTCAAATACCGGAAGGAGCTCATCCATTGATTTAATGAATTTCTCTTCACAGATAACTTCATTGAATTTAGATCCGTTAAATTCACTATTCATCAAGTCAACATCCAATTCCACTGCCACTTCAATGGCGCGTTTCCAATTACGGACTGCGGCCTGGCGCCGTTCCTCATCAGGACCGGCCCAGTAGTAAAGCGGAAGCAAGGATGATATCTTCACACCTGCGTCGCTGCACCAGCGTTTCAAATTTTTAATCTGTTCCTTATCCACTTTAGGATATTTATAGAATGGGCAAAAATCTTCCCTCGGTGACAGTTCGATAAATTCATAGCCTAGTTCCGCTGTTTTATCGACCATTTCTTTTAATGATAAATTGGCATACATCGTAGGATCCAAAGCTAGTTTCATGGTCTTTCCCCCTATAATTTATTTTTCGTTCAATGCATAATTACGTTCACTGAACAGTAATTTTTCCCGTATAAAAAACTGGCTTCTCTTCAAGGTCAACGGATTCTTTCTGTCCGGACTCTTGTGCTTTTACACAAGCATCAGCTGTTACAGCAGCAATGTATCCATCCCATGAAGTCGGACCATTCGGCTGACCTGTCTTTACAATGGAATCTATGAAATCCTGTAATTCTATGTCATATGCATCCATAAAACGGTCCTTCCAATCTACCAAGATATCCGTGCTCCGTTTAGCGCCTTTCCTTGTCACGATGCTCGCTGGTTCAGGGAGATATGCAACACCGTCCTCACCAATGACTTCACATTGGATATCATAGCCATATTTACAATTCACGAATACTTCAGCTTGGATGACAATCCCACTCTTCGTTTCCATTATGATAAGTTGGGGATCTTTTAGGTTAGCATGCGCGCGGCTGGCTTTCTTCGGGTAAATGACTTGAACTGATTTGTAATCATCGCTGATTAACCAATGCAATACATCAATCTCATGAATCAATGTATCAACGACCGCCATTTGCGTCGTATATTTTTCATCCACTTCTGGATTGCGGTGTACACAGCGGACCATAAGCGGCTCGCCAATTTCATTTCTATCAATGGCTTGTTTCAGTTGTACGTAACCGCTATCATAACGTCGCATAAAACCAACTTGCACCAAACGCTTCCCGTGTTTCATTTCCGCTTCTGCAATTCTCCTGCAGCCTTCCGCCGTTGTCGCCAGTGGCTTTTCACAGAACACATATTTGCCAGCCTCAATCGCATTCAATACATTTTGCTCATGTGCTGGCCCCCAACTCGTAACAAGCACTGCATCGACATTTTCCGAGTTTACCAGTGATTTGTCATCCGGATATACAAGTGCCTCAAGTCCATATTGTTTCACGACCTGCCTTGCCGCCTCTTTATTCACATCGGTTACAGCCACAATTTTCCCTCCGGATAATTTGTCTGTGATTCTTTTAATATGCTCCCGGCCGATGGCACCCGTTCCTATTACACCAAAATTTAATGTCATGATCATATTCCTCCTTTTATGCATATCTGGTTCATTACTCTATAACTCTTAAATTATTTTTGTCATTTCCTTTGCAGGTTCTTTTCCATGATTGCGGAAGTTCTGTTCAAGCTGTTCAAGTGTAAGTCCTCTCGTTTCGGGTAAACATTTTTTCACAAAGGTGATAGCCATGATGCCAAAAGCGAAAAAGATATAAAATGTGGTAGACAATCCGACTTTATCTAATAAAACCGGGAATGTTAAGCCGATTAGAAAGTTCACGACCCAAAGGAAAAATACGGTGACACCCATACCGAGCCCACGAACTTGAAGCGGGAAGATCTCTGAAAGCATCAACCAGGTAACCGGTGAAATGGCCCCCTGCTGAAAGGCAAGGAAAGTGACAGTCAAGGTCAAAATGATATAGGGAAGTGCAGCCGTCCCTTCAAGAAGGGAAGATAAGACGCCAATCAATAACAATGTGGTCGTAGTACCTATCAAACCGGTTAAGAGCATTGGACGGCGCCCGATTTTACCAAGCAGCCAAATACCTAAAAATGTTGCCAACACAGAAATGATACCGTTTGCAATATTCCCGATCAAAGCAGCTTTTGTCTCAAACCCTGCATCTTTTAATATTTGGGTACCATAGTACATGATGGAATTAACGCCCGTTATTTGCTGAACGATGGCAATCCCGATTCCAAGAAAGACGATTCTCCGTATCCACGGGACGGTCAAATCCTTATATGTCGCTTTTTTAACATGGTTTTCCTCATCGAATGTCGCTTTGATTCCCTGAAATTCCGATTCTGCCTCTTCCATTTTACGTATTCTTTTCAAAACCTTCAGGGCCTCTTCATTTTTGTTCTTGGACACAAGCCACCTTGGACTTTCAGGCAACCTGATCATGCCAAAGAAAAGAAGTATGGCTGGAAGTGATGCAATGGCCAGCATGTAACGCCAAACATGTGAACTATCACCCATCGTTGTCCCAAGAATGGCATTGAAGATGAATGCAAGCAGCTGTCCGCTAACAATCATTAATTCATTTTGGGTGACGATCCGGCCGCGTCGTTCAGCTGGAGACATTTCCGCCAAATAAGTAGGAACGGTTACTGACGCACCGCCTACCGCAAGGCCGAGTAGAAAACGGCAGGCAATCATGACCGTAACACTCGGTGCAAACGTGCATCCAACAGTCGAAAAGAAAAAAAGTACCGAAAGAAAAAGAATGTTTTTTCGGCGGCCCGCATAATCCGAAAGTCTGCCTCCCAGAAAAGCTCCAAGTGCCGCGCCTAAAAGAAGTGAACTGGCAACAAGTCCTTGCGTAAGTGAATTGAGGTTAAGTTGATCCGCTTCGGACATGAACGGCAAGGCACCGTTAATGACACCTGTATCATATCCGAACAAAAGACCGCCTAACGTCGAGATAATAATAATCTTGCGTAAGAATGCCATTTGATTTCCATCATTATTCAAATTAATCACTTCTTTCCCGTTTTTAATCTTGAACTAGGAGCAGCCTTTCATTTATATACTTGCGAGCTATTAATGCGTATTCCAATGGATGGGCAACGGAAGGATCTTGTTCCGCCTCTACTACAATCCAGCCTTTATAATGATTTTCCAGTAATGTATGGTAAGCTTCTACAAAGTCAATGCAGCCGTCACCAGGCACTGTGAACATGCCGGTTAAAAAAGATTCTTGAAATGATTTCCCAACTTTTCGGCACTGCTCCAGCACGCTATGCCTCACATCCTTGAAATGAACGTGCCCAATGCGGTCGATATGCTTTTGCAGAAGTGACATGCAATCGCGATCCGATACATAAATATGTCCAGTATCATATAACAGTTGCACTTTCTTTTCGGTATTTTCCATAAGGCGGTCAATTTCACTCAATGTCTGGACGCCCGTCCCCATGTGGTGGTGATACACCAGTTTTAAGTTGTAAAGTCCTGCAATATCCCCTAGCCGATTCAGGCCCGTACACAATATTCCCCATTCTTCATCAGTAAAGCGGGGCTTGTCCTTAAATACATCGTACCTTTCGCCTTGGATACTGTAAGTCTGTTCGGATACTACCGCTACATCTCCATCGACAGCCTGTAAATATTTGCAGTGTTCATGGAAATCCTGTTCTGCTTTGTCGATGCCATCACGGATGATGAAACTGCTGAACCACTGACCGGCTATTTTTAAGTTCCGAAGCTTCAGCTCTTTATTCAGGACCTCCGGTTCCGGGAAGAAACCTCCTACCTCGGTCCCCTGAAATCCTGCCACGACAATATCGCTTAAAAGGTGGGATACGGTGTTTTCAGCTCCGATTTCCGGTATGTCATCATTACGCCAGCCAATTGGGGCAATCCCCCACGAAATCTCCTGCATTTTCCGACTTCCCCCCTTTTAATATTGTTTGGCCATTTTTAATTTCTCTTGTCTCGCTTCATATGCCCTTTGTATACTTTTCCGTTTCGAGACCTCTGCCACGCCAACATTCCACCAGGAGTCATAACCATCCGTCATCGTTTTCGGCAGAACCTTCATTTCTATTAATGTAGATGCCGTTTGTTTCTTTGCATCCTCCAATGCAGCTTTCAGCTCATCGACAGTATTGGCCCGATAAGTTTTGGCTCCATACCCTTCGGCTACTTTTGCGTAATCAATATTCATGATTTGGTTATCATGTGTTCTGAACTCACAGCAATATGTTCCGCTGCCATTCTCCATTTGCAGATTATTGATGCAGCCAAATCCTGAATTATCAAACAATAGAATGTTGATTTTATGATTATATTGGATGGCTGTGATCAATTCCGAATGAAGCATCAGAAAACTGCCGTCCCCTACCATTGCATAGACTTCCCGGTCTGGATGAGCAAGCTTGGCTCCTAAAGTTCCTGCAATTTCGTAGCCCATGCAGGAGAAACCATATTCAAGATGGTACGTGTTTGGCACGCTTGAATGCCAGAGGCGCTGCAAGTCACCCGGAAGTGATCCGGCCGAACCGACCACCACACTTTCCGGATCGATTGTATCGTTTATTGCGATCATCGCAGTTGATTGGGCCAATTCAGTTTTCAATGCATCCGAATATTCATTCAAGACTTGCTGTGAAAACTGGTCTTTGATTTCAGGCTTGAAATTTTCACGGCTAAAAGTGACTGTACTTAAACGGGTCCGTTCGGAAAGCCACTCCGCCTTCCAATCTCCAAGCATTTCCCCATATTCGGTTTCATAGCCCACTAGTAACGCTTCAAGGTTTTCAAGCGCCACTTTTGCATCGGCGACGACCTGAAATCCATCTAATTTATAAGTTTGAAGGCGGCTGACGTTAATGTTCAAAAACTTTGTCCTTTCAAAATCAAATGCAGTTTTGGAAGAAGTCGTAAAGTCCGTATAGCGGGTCCCGACACCAATTACGAGATCTGCTTGTCGGGCAGCCTTATTGGCAGCCATCGTACCGAGAATGCCGACGCCGCCCAGATTCTTAGGAAAATTTGATTCCACCGTCGATTTACCTGCCTGTGTTTCCACAAGTGGAATATTATGCTTTTCCGCCAGCTTCATCAAAATATCCCGAGCTCCGGAATATCTTGCTCCGCCACCAACGATGATGATCGGCTTCTTACTCGCTCTAATTCTCTCGGCAGCTCCTTGCAGTTCCCGTTCAACTGGAGCTTTCCGATCTAAATAATGGACTCGCTTTTCAAAAAAATGTTCATCGAAATCGAATGCCTCCCCTTCTACATCCTGTGAGATGCATATCGTCGCTGGGCCGGCTTTCCCGGGATCTGTCATCACCTCGAAGGCCCGGATCAGACTGGACATGAGCTGCTCAGGGCGAGTGACGCGGTCCCAATATCTTGATACTGCAAGAAAAGCGTCATTTGTAGTAATGGCCGTACTATGCTCATGCTCAAGTTGCTGAAGAACCGGATCCGGCTGACGTGTCGCAAATGTATCAGCAGGAAGTAGGAGGACAGGAATATTGTTGGCAAGTGCAGTCCCCGCCGCAGCTATCAAGTTTGCCGAGCCTGGCCCGGCAGATGTAGTAACTGCATAAATTTTCCTTCGGAGCATTTCCCGGCTGTAGGCAATTGCTGCGTGAGCCATCCCTTGCTCATTCTTTCCTTGAATCACTTTCAAGTGGCCAGCGTCCTGTTCGAGTGCCTGACCGATACCAACTACATTCCCATGGCCGAATACATTAAATACCCCTTCTACAAAAGGAGACTCCTCACCATCAACATGAATGTACTGCTGATTTAAAAACTTGATTAAAGCCTGGGCTGTCGTCAACCTCACTTTTCCCATCTTCTGTTCACCCCTCTATGTAGATAAATTCCTTACACGCGTTCTGCAATCAAACCCTCGATTTCTTCTGCTACGGGCATGGCCTCAGATGAGCTGTGCTTGCTTACTACTATGGAAGCGGAAGCACTGCCAAACTTCAAAGCGCTTTCAATCCCTTTGCCTCTCACTAACGCATATAAGAAAGCAGAAGCATAGGAATCCCCTGCGCCGAATGTTTTCAATACTTTCGTTTTATAGGACTTCGCTGTAAAAATTGCTCCTGATTTGGCATAGGCACATGAACCCTCGACACCGTGTTTGATGACCACCAGGTCTGCGGAATGTTTAAACAAGTAACGGACAGTTTCTTCATTTGTACCTTTTTCGGTATTTTCCATAACATCATATTCATCACGCGTGCCAATCAAAATGTCTGATTGCTCTGCGACTAACGAATAGTAAACGGACGTTTCTTCAATGGAATTCCATGTATAAGGACGGTAATCCAATTCAAATACGACTTTTACATCATTTCTTTTCGCAAGGCTGACAGCTTTTAAAACAGCCTCACGTGATGGGCTTTTTGCTAGTGCCGTCCCTGAAACCAATAGGATCTTTGATTTTTTGATATATTCTTCATCCAGTTCCGAAGGTGCTAAATGAAGGTCGGCCACATTATCCCGATACATCAGGATACTGCATTCTTCAGGGCTTTTTATTTCCGTGAAGGCAAGACCCGTTTTATGCCCTTCTTGATCGATTATCATATTCGAAGTATCAACACCTGCCTCACGCATATAAGATTCGATGAAACGGCCGTGCTGGTCATCGGCAAGCTTACCGACAAATCCGACTTTCAAGCCTAATTTTGCACTTCCAATTGCAACATTGGCAGGTGAACCGCCCACATATTTTGTGAATGTCATGGTCTCTTCCATCGGACGGTTATATTCATTGGCATTCAAATCGATGCAGGCCCGGCCAATGGCAATCAAGTCAAATTCCTTATCGATATTAAAAGTATAGTTCATCAGGTTAACAGCTCCTTTTCCTTTAACGATTCAGGATCCACTCATGATCGGGATCATTGTGAAATTTCCATGTCCTTGCCGGACCGGCCATGACATTCAAGTAATAGGATTCATAACCGTCAGGTACCCCTACCGGATGATAACCGGCCGGTACAAGTACGACATCGCCATTTTCGACTGACATGGTCTCATCGATTGAACGGTCATCTGTATATACTCGCTGAAAGACGAATCCCTGAGACGGATTCATTTCATGATAATAGGACTCTTCCAATAATGACTCATTTGGTAAGTTATCCCGATCATGTTTATGCGGAGGATAGCTCGACCAGTTTCCGCTTTCGGTATATACTTCAACAACGAGAAGGCTATTCGCATACGGAGCTGAATCCGGTAATATATTATGGACCAACCGCTTATTGCTCAAAATGCCCCTATGTTCCACGTCAACATCTTCCGCTTTAATCCATTTAGTCGGGAGTTGCTTATCGGAAGGCGAATAACACAGCGCCACTCTGGCCTCGGTTATCGCTTCCAATCCAAAATCCCTATCATTTGATACGTAAATGCTATCAGTCGGCACTTTATCAAATACACTTTCTCTTGTACCCAAGTCATGGTATACATCTTCGCCTACAGTCACATTGATTTTTCCCGTAAGAGCGACAATGCAGCATTCTTTTTTGGTTAATAATTCTGAATATTCCGCCCCCTGAGCCAACTCCACTATTTTGAATTCAACATATTCTAAAGGAGAATTTCCTTTCGTAACTGATTGAATGATTGTAACACCTTCAGCGACCTCTTGTTTTTCCGGTTTTTGAAGCAGTTTACTCATATGTACCTCCTTGTTTTCAAAAAATCCGGCCCGTATCCAAACGGGCCATCTTGCAATGTCTTTTTCATTCACTTATTTCACGTAGCGTGCAGTCACCATTTTTTTACGTGTATAGAACTCAACGCCGTCGGTTCCATTCGCATGAAGATCACCATAAAATGAATCTTTATATCCAGAGAATGGGAAGAATGCCATCGGTGCAGGAACACCCACGTTTATGCCCAGCATTCCGGCATGGATCGTTTCACGGAATTGGCGTACATCAGCTGCACTGTCCGTATATAAGCAAGCCCCGTTTGCCAGTGCTGAAGCATTGGCAATCTCAACGGCCTCCGTTAAATCTTTAGCACGGACAACGGAGAGCACTGGTGCAAAAATTTCATCTTGCCAGATTTTCATTTCCTGTGTAACATGATCAAAAATCGTAGCTCCGAGGTAATATCCATTGCCGCTTGCTGCCTCATCTTTACGGCCATCGCGTACTAGGGTCGCGCCCTGGGCTATACCTGATTCGATGTAATCAATAGTCCTCTTCTTAGCTCCTTCCCGGATCACCGGTCCTAGAAAAACGCCGTCATCCAGACCATTCCCGATCGTAATGGCATCAGCTGCCTGTTTCAATTTTTCAACTAACTCGTCCGCTACACTTTCTTCTACGACAACAACCGCAGCGGCCATGCAACGCTCACCGGCCGACCCAAAAGCCGCACTTGTTATTTCCTTGGCCGTCATATCAAGATTGGCATCTTTCAAGACAATCGAGTGATTCTTCGCTCCCGCAAGAGCCTGGACGCGCTTCAAGTTAGCCGTGCCTGTTTTATACACATATTCTGCCACTGGCTGTGAACCGACGAAGGAGATAGCTTTCACATCTTCATGCTCCAGAAGCCCATTAACCACATCATGTGCTCCATTAACAATGTTCAGTACTCCTTTAGGAAGACCTGCTTCCTCAAACAGTTCAACAATGCGTGCTGCAAGTAAAGGTGTACGTTCAGATGGCTTTAACACGAAAGTATTGCCACATGCGATCGCAAGCGGGAACATCCAGCAAGGGACCATCATCGGAAAGTTAAATGGAGTGATACCGCCGATTACACCAATTGGGTAACGGTACATACCCGATTCAATGTTGGTCGCGATATCCGGAAGCTGTTTGCCCATCATCAGCGTAGGTGCACCCGCCGCAAACTCGACACACTCGATGCCCCGCTGTACTTCACCAATTGATTCCGATAGGCTTTTACCATTTTCGATAGTGACCAGTTTAGCTAGTTCTTCCCAATTTTCCACAAGAAGCTGCTGATATTTGAACAATATGCGAGCCCTTTTCGGGACAGCAACCTGCGACCATTTTTTAAATGCCTCATTCGCCACTTGGACCGCACGATCCACATCTTCCCTAGTGGAAAGTGGCACCTCGGCAATTGCCTCACCAGTTGCAGGGTTGAACACGATTTCCGTTTGCTTTGAAGCGGATTCAATCCACTCACCATTTATATAATTTTTTAATTTTTTCACCTCATGTGTTACTGAAGACATGTTTTTTCCTCCTTAAAATAAAGTTATTTTGTTAGATCATCAGCCCCGTATAACCATCGCCTTTAATGAAATCGATTTCATTTACCTGTGGAAGAAATCCATCCATGTTTCTTTTTAGGATCAATCAATAAATTTTCTAGATCAATCCTAATATTCAAGCTTTAATCTGCGAATGAAATCGATTTCATTTATTTTCAGGGGTCCACCTTAAGAAAAAGTAAGGACCAATCCATTCCCCCTTAAGTTATAGCTTGTACATAACCTTGATTCAGGATGAAATCGATTTCATTTACTTTATAAGGAAATACTACAATGAAAAATTTTCCCTGTAAACACTTTTTTTGCATTTTTTATAATATTCTATCTTCTTCACGGTTCAAAACATTGATAAATATGGAAATGTGCTTGAATATTTATCAAAAACATCTTCAGAGGTTCTTAAAAACTGACCAATACTTTATCGATAATGGTAGTGGTATTTTGGTATATTAATATTCCTAAACTCAATTGACTTTATCATAGGAATTCCAGCTAACCTAAGAATAACATCCTTAGTCTTTCATATATGTAAACTTTTCAGACTACCTTCCTGCTCCCCTTTTCTTTACATTTCCATGAATGTCTCCATTTCAATGAAAATAATTGATATTTTACTATATCAACAGACATAACCTATCCCGAGATTTCATCAATAAAAAGAGGCACCCATAATGGGAGCCTGAATTTTAGTGAAGGTAAGCTATTATATGTGAACAGTAACCATTCCGTATCCTTATCCTAACAAGATGATTGAGAAATGGGATATTCCACCCAGTTACTTATTTGTACGGAATTTAAAACAGGCTGCTTAAGGTCAGTTATTTCACTGCCTTCTTAATAGCCTTCACTTCATATAATGATCCTTCCGAACTGACGATATATTCAGGCTTTGGTTTCCCTAGGTTTGCTTTATGGCCTGCGATATGGGCTTCACTCTTTTCCCACTGCTTCCAATGCGCCTCCGACTCCCAATTGATCATAATGATGACCTCTTCATCCCCGCGTCGCACTTTTTTCACCATTACACTTAAATCGATGAACCCTTCCTGCTTTTCTATGATTCCTTCCCCGCTGAACCGTTTTACTACTTGTTCTGCATTACCTTCTTTTACCACCATTTTTCTCATCTGAACGAACAATATGAACAACTCCAATCGATATACTTGTATTGAATTATTTTATTCGATAACGATTCTCATTGTCAATTAATGAGACTTTTATTTAAGTGTACTACTTAAAGTCTGATTCCCAAAAACAAAATAAAAAATGGATCAGGAAGTATTGAATATCTTCCTGATCCATTTTTTATTGTCACTCACCTTTTATCTTTAAGACTTTTGGGAACATAGTCATTCAGTTTGTTAAATAAAGAAGTAATGTAGGAGCTGAGTTCGAATCGATCCTCCTGAACAAATTCAACTAAAGACACTCCATTCTTTTTCATAACTTTTCCCCCTTTTAGTTTTTATCCCGGTGCATGAACTTTTCAGCAACTAATACCTGTGAATCCCGCCATTAGCGCACTTACACTCTTCTCTCCATCGTTTCTTTATTTAATTATACAAGAAAGCGCTTACAATGTAAAATATTATAATACTATAGATTGCTATTTACTTAGTATGTTCCAGGTAAATGAAGTTTTCTCTTCAGCATATTTATGGTTATCAGCTTTGCTGGCTTTTCAGTGTACATTCCATATCATAACTACTTGTCTTGTTCACAGAGAATAAAATTTCAGGAAATGCCCTTCAATATTTCAGTTAAACGTAGGAACTCTTCCTTATCACGATTTCTTAATGAGTCATCGATTTCTTTTTCGATTTGGGCTTTCCGGTAATCACTAAGGGCCTTTTTTAAAACCATTTCAGCCATCTCTTCAGGTTCAAGCGATGTTCCTGGCAATTGCTTCTCCATACGAAACCAACTCCTTAACCTTTTTTCTATTATACTAAATAACTTGGAGATTATTATTATTAATTAAAATCTTATCCTTTCCTCTTATTCATTTTTCATTTCCTTATCCACATGATTTCCACTTTGCCACTCTTCTATACACAAAATTTCTAAATATTCGGATTTCTAATCAGTAACACATTTTCTTTTTATTCACTTAGTCATTTTACCTAGGAAGATCGAATCGTTTATTTCCATTACTTTAGAATTAATTATATTCCATTACAGGTGAAGGGAGCTAAGTTATTTGCTTCATTTTTTCAGAAAAGTCAGAAATATATTGACCAGTATGGATAAGCCCTCTAAAATAATCTAAATAATCCAGTTTTTTACTTATATTCATTTACCATCATTTTTGTTCATTTCGGCTTTATTTATTGTTGAGAACAATATTGATGAAAAACTTAGCATTAAAGGAGCATTTATCATGAAAAAAAGTCGAGTTCTTTTCGCTAGTTTAGCGGGTTCCGTTATTGAGTGGTACGATTTCTATTTATACGGGACAGCAACGGGCCTGGTTTTTACGACGCTATTCTTTCCCAATCATGATCCAGCGATTTCACTTCTTCTTGCCTTTGTCACATTCGGTGCTGGTTACGCTGCCCGTCCAATCGGCAGCATCCTTTTCGGTCATATGGGTGATCGCATCGGACGGAAGGCAGCACTCATGTTCACCCTTATTGGTATGGGAGGGAGTTCAATGCTAATCGGTGTTCTGCCCACTTATGCCCAGGTTGGGTTGGCCGCCCCCGCCATCTTGGTGGTGCTGAGGTTGATTCAAGGAATTTCCTTGGGAGGAGAATGGGGCGGAGCCATCCTATTGGCAACGGAATCTGCTCCTAAAGGTGTCCGTGGGTTATATGGATCCATTCCCCAACTAGGGGTCCCCATCGGCTTGGTTGCCGGTTCGTTTAGCCTAACCCTCATCAGTTCCTTGACAACCGATGCCCAATTTTTATCTTGGGGTTGGCGGATTCCATTCCTTTTAAGCGGTGTACTGATCGGGTTGGCAATCTGGGTAAGGAGTGGCATTGAAGAAACGCCGGAATTTAAAGCGCAGAAAGATAGCGGCGATCTTGCGAAAGTTCCCATTATTGAAACGTTGAAACACGATTGGAGAAGTGTGCTGCAAGTGATCGGACTAAAAATTGGGGACGGCTTCTTCAATGTATTCATCATGTCCTATGTTCTCGTCTTTACTACGCTGTATTTTGGTTATTCCCAAGATTCAGCTCTTACCGGTTTAACGATTGGCTGCGCTACAATGCTGATTACCATTCCTGTCATTGGTTACATTTCAGATTTCATCGATCGAAAAATCATCTATTTTGGGGGCCTGACTCTCCTTTTCGTCTTGGCCATCCCATATTTCACAATGATTGGGCGTGGGGTTGGCTGGTTCTACATGATGCAGGCAATTGTACTCGGCGTCATCTGGGGAGCCATTTTTTCCACACAAGGGACATTATTCTCGGAGCTCTTTCCAGCCAAGGTCCGTTATACTGGATTATCCGTCGGTTATCAGGTCGCGGCGGCCATTGCAGGTTTCGGTCCGCTCATCTGGACCGCCATGGCGGATTCATTCGGCCCATCCCCTTTGGTATTTGGCGGATTCATGATGGCTGGTCTCGCGATTTCCTTGGCGCTTTGTATATTATCCCCGCATTTCAGCAGAAGGCAAGAAAAGGATCAAACACTCAAACCACATAAGCTGGATTTGAACTGATTCTAAAATCTCTGGCGTGATTAATAACAGAGGCTGCATGCCCTATCACTCGGACAAGCGGTCTCTGTTTTTTTACAATGCATATACCTCCCTATAATTGTTTACTTCCTACAATCTCCAAAAGATCAGTGAGTGTCCGGATTTCATAGGTGGGCTTGATTCCCAGATCATTATCCTTTTGATGGGGATTGTACCAGCATGTATCCATTCCATAATTCAAGCCGCCCTGTATATCTGAAGTCAAGGAGTCACCCACTATCAACGCTTTCGATTTATCCGTGATCTTTAACTTGGAAAATGCATAATCAAAAATCCCTCTATCAGGCTTCTGAAACCCAGCCTCTTGGGAAACTATCAAGGTCTCAAAGGTATTGCAAAGGGCTGACCCGCCGATCCTTGCTGTCTGCACTGCCGTGAAGCCATTCGTTATAATAGCAAGCCGGCATCCTCCAAGCTTCTCGCAAACCTCTATAGCCCCGGGCAGAAGATGTATTTCCTTTCCCAAATGTCCCAGGTACGCACGGCTGAACGCATCCGCATCCATATCAAGCCCATGCTTCAGGAACAACCGCTTGAACCTTTCCACTCCCAGAATCGTTAAATCTATATGCCCCCGTTCCAAATCCCTCCATAATACCTTACTGATTTCTTGGTAGCATCCCGCATAATCCTCCGCCCCTGTTGGCAAACCAAACTCTAAAAAGGCTTCATGCATTGCTTTCTTTTCCGATATTCCAAAGTCTAGCAAAGTATCATCAACATCAAATAAAATAATTTCGTATTTCATCGCTGCCCCCATAATCATTTTAGTCCAACTTAACACATTTCCTTTAATTTCGTATTAATTATGCAAATTCATGGTAAATACATACTGCAAGCTTGGAAAAATTGCGGGAACGTAAAGAAGATATCATTCCCCTTACGTACAATTTTTTAAATAAGTTCAATGAAAGGTATCATGAAAATAAAGTCATTTCGGAAGAATGCTTGAACCTATTAATTCATTATTCATGGCCCGGCAATGTACGCCAGCTCGAAAACTTGATTGAACGGTTGGTCTTAATAAGTGACTCCGTTATCCTAATGTCCGACTTGCCTGAAATATAACCGAGAACGTTGAACAGGTCACACAGATTGATCTCCCCACGTCACTCGATAAAGCACTTGATGAAACGAAACGGATATTGATCAGGAAATCTTACCAAACATACAAATCATCAAGGAAAGTCGCGAAGGACCTCTCTATCAGCCAAACGAAAGCCTCGGCATTGATCCGGGAGTACTGTGAGGACTTAATGAATAAATAGGTACCATGAAAATGAGCTTCCATTGTAATCACTATTTCTTCTTGTTTAAAGAACTAAGCTATTAAATTCAGGTACGAATAATAAATAAGGGACTTCCCCTTTGCGGGCAAGTCCCTTATTTTTATGAAGATCCCACTATTTTTTCGCCCCTCGGCTTTGTACTATTTGAGTCCGGTTCTCTTGTTATGCCAATTTGATTGAATTTATCATCTCTGGACAGTTTGTATGTCAATGATCCTGTACCTGCTTCATCAGGCTTGAAAGTGCCTGCATTTCTCCGTTTTCCATCTTTCAGCAGCCACACCTGATACACCTCGGACTCTTGAAGGCTAGGTAAATTCTGAATTTGAACGATTAACCTTCTTTCTTCACCTTGCTGCAAAATGTATGCAGCCCCATCCGTATTCATCTTTACTGCCGTCTTATTGGCAGGCTGCAAAGATAGCGACGTTTTAACCTCCGTCGGCAGCAGATTGATAGCTGCAAGTTCTTTTTTCAGTTGAATATTGGAATATAACAGCACAAATAACAAAACCAGAACAGCCAACAAAAGCCCTGAAGTTACTGGTGTAAACTGCTTAAAGAAAAAACCACTCCATTTCTTTCCCCTTCTCACCGGAACTTCATCATCAGTCTCAAAGACAAAATTCATGACCTCTGATTTCAGGGAAGAAGAAGGTTCCATTTCTTCGAAATCCCATTTCAATGAATCCCAGGCTTCCGTCATTTGTTCATACTCCCTAGTGCATTCAGAGCATTGAATTAAGTGTTCCGCGAATGCCTTTTTTTCTTTTTCTCCCAGTTCACCCGATAAAAATGAAAGCAGGTTAGCGCACTCTGTATTCATTTACAAACCACCTACTTCCAAATACTTTTTCAACAATTTTAGCGACTGGTGAAGTCTGCTCTTGATGGTACCAATCGGTTCATTTTCAATTTTGGCAATTTCCGTTAACGAGTACCCTTTCCAATACAGTAGATCAATCAGCCTTTTTTGCGGCTTGCTTAACTTACTTTTTGCATTGGCGATTTCACTGTATAATAGCCCATTTTCTATAGCATTATTAGGATCTTCTATGTCAATCGGATGACTCATGTCCATGTGTTTGTTATTCCGGTTATGAACGCTGTCTTTACGGACATAATCCACACACACATTTCGTGTAACGGTCAAAAGCCAGCTTACAAAGTGCCCCTTTTCGGAATTGTAACTGCTTTTTGTGGTCCAAAGCTTTAAAAAGACCAACTGCACGATCTCTTTAGTTTTTTCAGCATTTCCATTTGTGAACTTAAAAATAAAACCATAGATTAATTTAATATGCCGGTCATAAAGTTCTTCCAGAGCAGGACGATGCTTTTTCATGACTAATGCCATCAATTCCTTATCAAGTTTTTCTTTCAATCGCACCTGCAACTCCTCACAAGTAAATTTGGAAAAAAACGTGTAACAGGAACGACCATCACTGATCGTTCCTTTTTCTTATTTTGGAAAAACCGTCTTATCATTTACAATATACCAAACATTTTTCACACCTTCGCCATTGACATCTCCCGCTCCCTTATCATTCACAAAATAGTAGAGTGGAAATCCTTTGTACGTTACCTGCTCTTCCCCTGTATCTTCTCTTTTCATGGTTCCAAAGTCTTTTTCCTCAAATCCTTTAGGGACAGCAAAATCCCTTTCCATGAATGGCGGCCATTTTTTCAGACAATCACCCATGCAATTGCTTTTTCCTGATTTATCATTCTTGAAAAAATAAAGTGTCATTCCTTTGGAATCAGCAAGGTATTCGCCTGTTGTTTCACTTTCCATTAATTTCAGGGTCATTGCTTTTTCATTAGCAGTACCAGTAACCACTTGATCATTTTGAGGTGAATCATTAGCTTCATTTCCACATGCCGCCAAAACTAGGACCATCATAAAAACTGAAAATACCATCCGTTTTTTTTTCATATGCGCTCACTCCTCGTCAATTTACTTCCATCCCCATTTTTGAAACACTTGATGGGATTTTTCCGTTTTAAGATAATCAATGAACTGTTTTGCCTTTTTCTTATTATCACTTTTTCTTGTTATGCTTACCGGTGTTCCTCTATAAAGCTTGTCTTCCTCAGGGAGCTGAACCAGGTCCGTCACATCCGCTAGACGGTAATGCCAGGATTCATATGTAATCCAGGCGTCTAATTTAGAATTTGCCTTCCATAGATCGATAACTTCTGCACTGGATCTCACTGAAATGTCAATATTCCTGCTAATTCCAGGAATCAATCCTTTTCTTCCGGCCAAATCTTCCCATAGCCCCAGTTGCCCGGCTCCATTAACATCAACAATCTTTACGCCCTTCTTCGTTAAATCCTCCAAAGACTGTATATTCTTTGGGTTTCCTTTTCTAACCAGGATTCCAGCAGACCGTGAATACAATTCTGTACGGTCCTTTTCATCAAGGAGCTCCGGATGATCATGCATAAAATCTGTTAGCATATACTCGGACCCTCCGTATATGATATCCGCATCCTGTTTGGCTTGATCAATCCATTTTTCTTCGGGTCCCGCTGTTACTTCTACCTTTATCCCCGTTTCTTTGGTGAATTGCTCCCCCGCTTCCTTGATAGGTCCAAGAGGTCCACCTGGTCCATAGACTTTCACGACGCCGTCGACAGCATGGCCCCGTTTCGGAACCATTTCCGGTGAAAATCCTAACAGTACTAGCATTAATGATAAACATCCAACAAAAATGAGCTTTTTCAAATCTCTCTTCTCTCCCTTCTAAAAAATCTTTGTACTATAGATAACGGGTCAAAGTTCAAAACGGTTTGAAAAAAATTGTTATTTTTTTAAACTTGCTGCAAATACATCTGATGATTTTAAGCATTTCTCTTTTTTCTCGACAAAAACACCCCATTCGAAAAAGTATCCATTCGAATGGGGCATGACTTTAATTACATACTCTTTCAATCCTCTTAACCAAGTGGCAGAAAAGGTTAGCTTGAATTGCTTCCCTTTTTTCTCTGTCTATTTCTTTTAACAACAGCTATCACCAACAATAACAGAGGAATCAACGTTTGCATCAAAACCCCATAAAAAGGGAAGGCGATGATATCAAAACGGCTGACATCCATAGCGCTAGGATACGACCAAAAGCTGAATTCTACAATTAAAATCCCTATCGGCCATACCACAGGACGATAGTCGGAGAGATTCAGCCACTGCGCGGTACCCAAAGCAGCCGCATAATAAAACACAGAAATTTTGACAAACGCTCCTACTATCCATACGGCCATGATGGCGGACTCCAAATGTTCAAAAAAGTCGGCTAAACTGATGTACCGAGATACATTCATCAGGGGATAATTCTTTGTAGATGTTGTTGATCCGAGTACAAAAAGAACGATAAGATTCACTACAACTAACGTCACCATCACGGCAAACACAGTCATCATCCCGTGTTTCATTCCTTTTTTCATATCCGCTAAAAAAGGGAGTAGAAAAATGATCAGAAAAAACTCGCTGAACCATCCACCCGGTACAATTGAACCCTTGATTGGAGGCATAATTCCATTCCCCAATACCGGGAATATATTCTTAAATTCAAGATCAGGGCCCAGTAAGATGATTAAGAGGAGGATTGGAATGATAAAAACAGGAACAAACAATTGGGCAGCTCTCCCCAACACTTCTATCCCTCCGCATACGATAAAGGCACAGAGGAGTATCATCGATGCCATGACCACGCTAATTGGGGTTTTGACCAGAAAAGAGTCGACAATATATTCTCCGTAACTTCTTAGGATTTGCCCTGTGATCGGGATATAAAAAAACAAGAATAAAAAACCGAGAATTTTCCCCGGAATCCGCCCAATGATCTGTTCACTGAATTGGATAACCGTTTGTTTCGGATAAAGTTTGTGCAGTTTATAAGCGATATACACCGTCGCATATCCGATGAGAGACGCCAAAATGGGGGACAGCCATAAATCAGTTTTGGCATATTTCGCTGTGATGCTTGGAACACCGAGAATAGCCGTTGCCACAATCGTCGGATACATCATGAATGCCATCTGCAGAGATGAAATTCTCCCTTTCTCCATCATCTTCCTCCCTTCTGTGATAGTATGTAAATTTTAAATCACGCAACCGACCGATAGATTTACTTTTTCATAAACTCTTCAAACGGCTTCATAAAGAGATTAATCCATTCAGTACGTCCTGCCTTCTGCGCGAGTACGACATGTGTAGCACCTAAACGATAGGATATTTAGCATAAAAAATGCCCAGTCAGCTTGTTTAAGTTCCTTTACGATTTCTTTTTCTTACAACAGCAATCACCAACAATAACAGAGGAATAATCGTTTGCATCAAAATTCCTTGTAAAGGGAAGACGTTGACATCATTACGACTGACATCCACAGAGCTAGGCAACGACCACAAACTGAATATGACAATCAAAATCCCTATCGGCCATACAACAGGACGATAGTCGGAGAGATTCAGCCACTGTGCTGTACCTAAAGCAGATGCATAATAAAAAACTGAAATTTTTACAAACGCCCCCACTATCCATACCGCCATGACGGCGGACTCTACATGTTCAAAAAAGTCGGCAAAACTGATGTATCGAGATACATTCATCAAGGGGTAAAGCTTTGTGGATGTTGTTGACCCGAGTACAAAAAGAACCGTAAGATTCACCACAATTAACGTCATCATCACGGCAAAAACAGACTTCATACCGGATTTCATCCCTTTTTTCATATCCGCCAAAAAAGGAAGGAGGAAAATGATCAGGAAAAACTCGCTGAACCATCCCCCCGGTACAATCGCACCCTTGATTGGGGGCATTATACCATCCGCCAATATCGGGAATATATTCTTGAATTCAAGATCGGGAATCAGCAAAAGGATTAAGATACAGATTGGAAAAATGAAAACAGGTACAAACAATTGGGCAGCTCGCCCCAACACTTCTATTCCCCCGCGTACGATGAACGCACACAGAAGCACCATCGATGCCATGATCACACTAATCGGGGTATTTACCAGAAAAGAGCCGACAACAAATTCTGCGTAGCCTCTAAGGAGTAGCCCCGTGTTCTGGATATAAAAAAACATGAGTAAAAAACCGAAAATTTTCCCCGGAATCCGACCAATGATCTTTTCAGTGAATTGGATCACCGTTTGTTTTGGATACAGCTGGTGCAGTTTATAAGCGATATACACCGTCAGATACCCTATGAGCGCAGCAAAAATGGGAGACAGCCATAAATCAGTTTTGGCATATTTCGCTGTGATGCTTGGAACCCCGAGAATGGCCGTTGCCACAATCGTCGGATACATCAAGAATGCCATCTGTAATGATGAAATTTTCCCTTTCTCCATCTGCTTCCTCCCTTCTGTCATAATTTGAAATCATGCAACCGACTGATAGACTCACTTTTCCATAAACTCTCCAAATGGCCTGAAAAGAGCTTCGATCCATTGAGTGGGTCCTGACATCTGTGGGAGATTGAACATGGACAGAATCAAGCCAGTGAGGAGCAGTGTAAGAAAGGCCATTTTATCTTTTTTAGGATTCTGTTTCATTCTCGGCCATTCATACAAAATGATTAGAGCTACAACCACGCTTGTACAAAAAAAAGCTCCCCATCTCATTTGTCCTTCACCTCTTCCTCAGACAATCCTGCCGGTTTGTTTATATAGCCCTGTCTTCGAATATGGGCCGCAACATCGACTTCCACTTCCATTTCTGCGAATATCTCATCCCAGTGGTTATCGACCTTATTAAACTGTTTAGGATATTTCCGATAGAAATCTTTACCTAACCCTAAAATGTCCGCTTTCTTATGCTGAGTATTCAGAAAAGCCATCTCGATGCGTTTTTCTATATCTTTTTGATATGCTCGTTCTGCAGCTTTTAGAGACTTAGGATTTGAAAGGTTTAAATTCGTTCCATTTTGTATAACAGATCCATCTGTATTCACCCTCACTAATAATTTCCATTTTTCATTGATAATTTGCGGAATGATCTTGACTTTGGCTGACACTGGACTTAAAGATATCTTCCCTTTCACCCCTTTGGGTTTTATGGTCACGGTATATGATTCCACTTCATCCCTTAACCACAATAGCCCTCTTGTTTCTTTTTCCGTCATCATCCCAGTCATTTTATCTTTTTTGAATACGGCTGTCCCGACAATGTAAGGAATTCCCTGTAATTTCGTTTGACCTTTCCCTGGTGGTAAAATTTTAACGAATGGAAGTGCGGCCGCTTGAGGTATACCCGTTAACATTTCATCTAAATCCTGCATTGTGACCAGCATCCCGATATGTAAATCTGATAGTTCTCTAAGCACTTCCCCTGAATAGTTTTCCAGGGGTGGCAAAGATTCAAGGATAGGCTTTGCTTTCCCTTTGCTGACATACACATTTGCTTTCTCTCTTGGCTGCGGATGACGCAGTAAAAAATCCAGCTGCTCTTGAATTCCTTCCTTCGCTAACTGTTCACCGAATACAAATATTTTACAATGTCCCCAAAATACTTTTCGCGGAAGCTTGCTCTGAAGCTTAGACAATGCATCTGAAATATTGGAGCCTTTTTCATATCTTACCAATGTCGTAACCGCACCCCCTCCTTGACTGCTCCCTCCTCCTTGACCGCCCCCTCCACCACTTATTGAACTTGGAATAAAGACTTGGATGGATAGTTCGATTTGATTATTATCCTTCTTATCGATGGCTGCTGCTGTGACAATCGCCAAATCAGTGATTTCTGTTCGATCCCAACAACCGCTTAGAAAAGGGGTTGTTCCACTAATACCGAGCAAAAGAAGGACGCTTTTCAAGAAATGACGCCTCTTTACTTTCTCCCATATCTTTGTTCTCCTCCAACCATTATTCACTCCGTTTCACTCCCCCTTTTTGGATTTGGACTCTGTTCCGGGGCTTGACGGTATACATTAGAATCCCCTGTGAGGCGCGGGCGTGTATCCATCATCCACCAAGGAGCTCTCCACAGCACATCTTTCAGCTCTTGTCCTTTTAACGGTGCCAGTGGCGTTAAGTAGGGAACGCCAAAAGAACGCAAGCTGCATAAGTGAATGACTATGGCAATGATCCCCATCATGATGCCGAGCAGTCCTAAGGTACCGGCAAGCAGCATCATTGGAAAACGCAGCATCCGGAAAGCAATTCCGGCAATATAACGAGGCATCATAAAAGAAGCGATTCCCGTAATCGCAACCACAATGACCATTGGCGCTGAAACCAACCCTGCTTGTACGGAAGCTTGACCAATCACTAGAGCGCCAACAATGCTGACAGCAGAACCTACCTGCTTCGGCAATCGAACCCCTGCCTCTCTTAGTGCTTCAAAGGTAATTTCCATAGCCAATGCCTCTACAATTGCAGGAAAAGGGACCGATTCCCGGGATGCCGCGCTGCTTAGCAGGAGTGCGGTTGGGACCGCCTCATGATGGAACGTCAAAATAGCAACATATAGGGACGGAAGCAAAAGAGATAATCCCATAAAAATAAAACGTAACCAACGGATAAAAGTGGCTGCCATAAAACGTTGAGCATAATCCTCTTGTGATTGAATTAAAGAAAAGAAGGATATTGGAGCAATCAGAGTAAAGGGAGTTCCCTCTACAAGAATGACAGCCCGTCCCTCGAGCAAGCTTGAACAGGCTACATCCGGCCGTTCTGTCGTCATGATCTGAGGGAAAGGTGAATACGGATTGTCCTCAATCATTTCCTCGATGTACTCGCTTTCTAAAATTCCGTCTATTTTAATTCGTTCCAACCTGGTTGTAATCTCTTCAATCAGTGTTTTATCCGCAAGGCCATCAATATAAGCAATCGAAACATTCGTCCTGGTAAGAGTTCCAATCTTCATTGATTGTATTTTAAGGGCAGGACTTTTAATAATACGTCGCAATTGGGACGTATTTACTTCCAGAGATTCAATAAATCCCTCTCGTGACCCCCTAACTCCCCCCTCTGCCATAGGTTCTTCAATCGCCCGCTTTTCCCATTTGGACAATCCTAAAGAAAATCCATCGCTTTCCCCTTCATATAGAAGGATCGGGTTTCCAGAGGAAATCGATTCAATACAATCCGCCAACATATTCACTTTTACCACTTTAGGGACGGGCATTTTATGTTCAATAAACTCATTTAATGGCTGTGGCTCTTTTGATGACTCTTGCATGAGTGGAGATAGCACATATTGCTCTATCGCCTCGATGTCTGAGAGTCCCGCAATGTAAATAAGCATGGCCCTCGTCTTTCCGAAAAGTAAGAACGAACGGAACATCACATCCGAGCAATTATCATAAATAGAACGAAGTGTTTCTACATTTTGACTGAAATTCGCAGCAAGTACATCTGCAGGCTTAGAATCCTGGTAATTATTCTGTACACTGGATTTTTTTTCTTTCGTTTTCCTTAACAATCTACCTACATTACGAATCAAGCTGAATACCCCCATTTTTTTGCAGGTCGCTCTAACTCCATTTTTCTATGTTTCTTCATTAAGGGTATTTTATACAGGAAATCCTGTTTCCGGCATGAACTAATTTTCATGGAAAAGCTATGTTATTAGTTGATTTTGAATAAACCGTAAACTCTTGTGATATCCTGTTTGTAATTAATAACTAAAGGGTATATCAAAAACCGAGGCTATATATTAGTCGAAAACACTGTCTCTGGCTAAGTATTGTATTTTGAATAAGCTACACAGGACCATAAAGTAGGGGTTACTTTTTAAAGGATGGATATTGCTTTTAAAAATACCTCTGTTTTTTTATACATTGCATGGGCAATCAGACTAAAACATTAGAAGATAAGGGAGATTCTATGTCATTATTAATCACATTGCTCGGATTATTGGTGTCCACAATAATCGCTACAATATTAAATGCTATATGGCCTCGTATCCCACTTCCGATATATCAGATATCCATGGGAGCAGTGTTCTCATTATTACCATTTCAATTATCATTTGATTTTCATTCAGAATTATTTATGATCTGTGTCATTGCTCCGCTGCTCTTTACAGAAGGAAAAAATACGTCCAGAAAAGAAATGCTTGAATTGCGTAAGCCTATTCTGTTATTAGCCTTTGGGTTAGTATTTGTGACGGTTTTTGCAGGAGGCTTTTTCATCCACTGGTTAATACCTGATATGCCGATGGCTGTGGCTTTTGCTTTAGCAGCAACCATTACCCCTACGGATGCGGTAGCGGTACAATCGATTACAAAAGGATTGAAATTGCCTGGAAACATGATGCCCATCCTTGAAGGTGAATCACTTTTCAATGATGCTGCCGGAATCGTTGCTTTTAAAGTTGCCCTGGCAGCTGCCTTAACTGGAGTGTTTTCTATAAAAGATGCTTCGCTTAATTTTATATTTGTCGCTTTAGGCGGCATCTTTATAGGGATCCTATTGGGCTATTTAATCGTTAAATTACGATTATTTTTACGGGTTCATGGACTTGAAGAAATCCCAATGTCTATTGTCATTGAACTAATTACGCCTTTTGCCATCTATATGGCAGCTGAAGAATTCCATGTTTCCGGAATCTTGGCAGTGGTTGCTGCAGGTGTCATTCATGGCATCGAGCGGGATCGCCTTCAGAGTTCCACGACTAAATTGCAAATTGTATCAACTAATACATGGTCTGTATTAGGTTATGTCTTGAATGGACTTGTATTTGCTTTGTTAGGATTTATGTTGCCGAGTGTTTATCAGGAAATTGAGTCCAACTTAAATAGGGGCATTCTTTTTGGGATAAGTGTCTTGATCGTTCTTTTATTATTGGTGATCCGTTTTATATGGGTATACATCCTGCATGATACTTTTACGAAAAACAGAGTGAATCCATTAGAGCAATTCATTATGTCCAGGGTTCATCCAGAAGATAGCAATGACACCGATGAGGAGAATGTTTCAAGATCCCGATTTGCATTTTTGACATCCGTTTGCGGCATTCATGGAACCATTACATTAGCTACAGCTTTATCCATACCATATTTCATGCGGGATGACACTTTATTCCCGATGCGTAATACTGTCTTGTTCATCGCAGCTTGCGTAATATTGTTAAGCGTCACATTGGCTACGGTTCTCTTGCCACTACTGGTAAAGACACCGACTGAATTCAAAGATGAGCGGCTAACCTCTGAGGAGGCTTATAAAATTGTTTTAAATAAAACGATCAACCAGCTGAGCAAAGAAGCAACCATCGAGAATCAGAAAGCGGTCCATCAAGTAATGGAAGATTTAAATGAACAACTGATAGATTTGGAACGGGGAATAACGAATCGACCGGATGATCGGACAATACGCGAATTAGTGGAGCTAGGAGCCAATAAGGAATTGGAAGTCGTTTCTGGATTAGTCGAAAAAGGGACTATATCTGAAACAGCCTTTGAACTATATAAAGTGTATCTTTCAAGAACCTCGAATTATATGCAAAAATCCTCCCTGAAAAGGGCTTGGATCAATTTGCAGGCCATTCTTTTCAAGAAAAAGATCAATGTCAAATGGGATAAGAAATGGAAAGCGAAATTAGAGAACTCCATCGTTAAAAATGCGGACCTGATCAGTGAGTTCCGTAAAGCACAAAAAGAAGCTTCCAAGGAAGCCATTTTATTGATCAAACAACAAACTGCACCTGAAAACCGCCATGAGGTCATGCTTGTCATCCAAAGATATAATCGTAATTTGAATCCGTTCGGAACATTAAGTGAAAAAGAAGCAAAACGCTTTGAAGAGATGGTGAGTCAATTTCAGTTGAATGCGATGCAAATCGAACGTGATATCATTGCGCAAATGGTTGAAGATGAGCAAATATCCATGCAAACAGCAACTGAGCTTAGACAAAACTTAATCTATGATGAAATGATAATGATACAAAATTGATAAAATATTAAGAGACTCCGATGCAACAGGAAACGGTGTCTCTTTATTTACATTCCAAAGCAAGGATGAATACCTCAGGAAAAATGAAATGACCGTAGATCGAGCAGGTATAAGGGCTTTCGTCGAAATTCCAGACGATTCACGGCATCTGTTCCCATTATTCTTTATTGCCCTCACAATGGAGTTAAATCACCGTTTTGCAACTTTTACAATTGAACCTAACTCAGTTAATACAAGTGTCATGAAGCTGGCTGGTCAATACAACGAACTCTTCCTTGAATTCAAGATACATCCTACATAACAAAGGTAAAAGGCATGTTCGTTTCTGTGTATCACGAGTAATTTCTCCAAATTCACGAGTATAAGCACCAAACTCACGAGTATTCGCTCCAATCTCTCGAGTAATTGCCCCAAACTCACCAGAAAAGCACTAAACTCACGAGTAATTGCCCCAAACTCACCAGAAAAGCACCTGGAAGGTCCCTTTCCAGTTCATATAACCTTTCTTTCATTTCGAAAATCCCCTGTTTCGTCCGCACCATTATGGAATCTTGCTCTGTGAACAAACAGATGATTTCTTCTGCCCGGAAAACATGCTGCATTTCTCCTTTTCTCCCGACAAAATACGGTCTTTTCCTCTCCTTCAAGCGTTCCATCAATTCCTGCACTTCCTCATTCCATTCATGATTGCGGATAAGCACCTCTATCGCCTGATCTCCTCATCTATCTCTACGTTTATTTTCATCTATGCGACCTCCCTTTGCTTATAATGTATGTATATTAATATCTTAATATTTGGCTTGTAATTTCCAGCTACATGCCACTTTATTACGATAACATGCTTGAAATGGATACTCAGATACACTAAATAACCGTCCAAATAATTGGACGGCCCTTTGATAGTACATCTAATTCCGGATTCGATGCGTTTACATTAATGAAGATCACTCTTTACTTGTAAAAGTACTTGGCATCACCACAGCGATTACCTCTCCACGGGCGCAAAGTTTATCGAGTGCAAATACCTCTGTTTCGATTCTCCATTTTTTAGGATGAATTTCATGAATCGTCCCAACGGCCATTAATGGCACATCATTTGGTGTTGGCTTTACGAACTCCACATTCAGTGACGCAGTCACGAACCTGGGTGGTTCAACTCCATCTCCAACTTCATGACCGTTTTTACGGTGTAAAGCCAATGCAGCGGAACCTGTTCCGTGACAATCAATTAAAGAGGCAATCAAGCCGCCATAAACAAATCCTGGAATTGCAATATGCTCTGGACGTGGTGTATAGATAGTCCTTGTTTGCTCGTCTTGCCAACCTGTTCGAAAATGATGACCATCTTTGTTCAAGCGACCGCATCCATAACACCATGCAAATGCATCCGGATAATCATCTTGAATCGCTTTTAGCACATTCTCCTCCATCATCTCTCCCCCTTTTTCAGAATATTATAACACCATTAAAGAATAAGGGGTCTATTTGGATACATGCTGAAAAGTTAGTTTTTTGAAATTCCATGAATCTTTATTGAGGGTACTACCAAGTTTTATTTTCATAGAATAGTAACCTGAGGCAGCTTTAATCGAAAAAAAGTTTGTAAGAATCCCTGCTCCTTTACTCCATATAATTGACAAAAGCCCCTGTTAGCAAGCAGCATTCAGGGGCTTTCATTTGAAAATATATATAGTTAAGAAGTGTATCTATTATTTTGTTGCAGGTTTACCTTCTTAAAAGTTAAGCCTTTTTCTTAAATCCCAATACTTGAATGTCATTTTACCCATTTTCGACTTCGAAAGTGAATCATATTTACGTCCAAGTGCTTGATTTTGTTTTTCTAGCTTAGTAATTTGTTTAAGTTGAACTTTGTTCAGTTTTTTTAATTGCTTTACTTCTTTAGCTAATTCTTTATTTTTCCCTTTCATATCATATTTTTCTTTATCAACAATTGCCCGTTCTTTGATTGAAATCTCCACATCTTTTGGTTTTAGTTTAGGATTGCCAAAGGTTTCAAATCCTATCGTTTTTAAATAGGGGATGTTATTTTGAAAATTTTGTTCAAAGGTTCCATACCTTTTATGGATGTGGAGAAATGTATAACATCCAGCTTTTTCTGCTGAAATGATTTGACCATACCCAGACAGTTTAAACAGTTTTTCGACTCGTTTTATTTCTTCAGGTATGTTTTTGACAATATAGGTGAAAACTTCGTCAACATTAAACTCCGCAGGCAATATTTTCACTTTATTTAATGATGTATGCCTAATCAATTCATCAAAGTCAGCTTCATCAATATAAAACATATTCGCACTTTCATTCACATAATCGGTAATGCGCTTGCTCCATAATGGTCCTTGCAGTTTTTTTATTGCTTCTGAAAATAAAAACTGCCTGCTAACTTGATACATTCGTTGTGCCGCAAACTCATATATATCCTTATTACATAATGCTAATTTGACAGCGTCACGGAAATCCTTCTCTGTAACAGCATATAACGGGTAATCTTCGCCAAAAAGCTTCATATGCATTTTGGTTGGATTCATTATTACAGCCTTTCTTAAAATCCCATACTCCAATAGCTTTGTAGACAGTTCCAGACTGCTGTCCATTTCCTCACTTCTCCAGGTTATCCCAATATCACTGTTCACGATTAATTGTTGGGCATTCTCCCTTGTCAAAGCACCGTACCATGTAAGCCCATCCGTATTTTTAAGGAGGTATGCCGCTTCTTCCTTAAACTGAGAATCATCTTTAACCCATTTGAATTTATCCCCCGCCACATCAAGTGATAGATTCGGGATCTCACGTTTTAATTCTTTAAAAGCAGTAATAATGGGAATGGTCTTCCAATCCGGGTCGAATTTCCCTGTATATACAAGTTTGTTTTTTAACCGGGTCTGCCCTTCCGCTGATTCAACGTTTGGTATCATCGGGGTAAGCAGGGAAACTTTGTTTTTTTCTTTATTCAAATTAAGGATCTCAATGACAAATTCGCACATCTCTTCTGTTTGACATAAGAAATACGCACACTGATCATATATATTTTTGATGCTCTCGAATTTTTCTTCATTAACATCCTGACCTATGTGAGTCAATCCTGTAGCATAAACTAATGTATTCTTTATGATTTGCTTATGCTTTGCGATTTTTTCAACAGTCTCAATGCTTCTAACAAATAGCCAATCATAGTCATTTTGACTCCAATAATGAGAAATGAGCATTTCTGCTACATCGAAATCAATGACTCCTTTTTTTACCCATTCATCACCGGCGGCATTAAAAAAAGGATCGACAAAAGGATTGAGAATGGTTATATTATCAAATTTCTCAAGTGGCTGAAGTAAGATATCACGTTTGACCGGGCTAGCTAAAAGTAAATCAACTTCGATGTTGGAATCTAACGCAATGGTCGATGCTAAGGAAGATAAAAATACTGCAGATCCATCCATTGAATTCATGTCAATAAAGCCAAATAGAAGTACCTTCATTTTTCTGTTTTCAACTAGTTCATGTGAATTCAAAGTTTTCACTCCAATGACTGAAATCTGATATGAATTTTTATTTCTTTATTTGTTCTTTAATAGATGATTTAAGCGCAAGATATTTTAATGTGAATTTCCCTGCATATGTAACGTTGAATTTATGTTCTAACAACTTAAGTCTTCGTATTTCTTTGTTAAGCTTAATATTTTCGATTTGGGCCATCTTACTTTTTTCTACTTCTTCTCGCAGCCTATTATTTTCTTTTGTAACGTTCTCAATGGTTTTTTGTTTTTCCATGCCATTGCTCTCTATGAGTTCCAATGTCATGGACATCATGTCTTTCATTTGTAATTCGAGTTCCTCATACATCGTTTTCCAATATTCGTTTCGTTCGTCCATATTGAAAAAACTCCCCTCCATTAACCTTGGATGATCTCCAATTCTCTTTTTATAACAACATCTACAGCGCATTTTTCCCGAATCGACTGAGAAGCTTGTTTTGACACTCTTAAAAATACGTCCGAGTTGTAATATAAGCGCTCTATTGCATCGGCAATATCGGTAGGAGACTCAGGTTTTGTTAGAAGGCCAGAAACGTCATGTTTAACGAATTCCGGAATTGCCGTAATATCTGTTGAAATCGGCACTAGTCCGCTCGACATTGCCTCACACATGGAAACCCCTTGAGAATCCAAACGGGTCGGGCAAAGGAAAATTCCATACTCCTTATGTAATGCAGCGATTTTCTCCTGAGATAGGAAACCTTTATGAATCGTTACATTCTCAAAATCCCGGATTGGCTCAACGGTTTGATCGAACAATTTTCCATCGCCATAAAATGCAAATTCCAACTTATCGAAGTATGGTCTCTTCGATAGTTCCAGCACTGCTTTCACCGATAGGTCATTGGCGTATTTTCGTGAAGCGTATGGCCTGATTGAAAGGACTTTTGTCCGCATTTCAGCTGGCTTTTCAATAAAGGTAAACAGATTATCATCTATGACATTGGGAATGATTACTGAATTTTTCGATTCTGCTCTTGCATCACATTCCGCTATATGCTCTTTGAACCATTTGGAAATATGAACAAAGGTTGTATCCAATTCATTCGTTTGATAAAACCAATTCATAAAAGAAAGCTGTGATACATAATAGTCGTCCGACATTTCAAGTATCTTCCTCAAGCTTTCAGGGCTTTCAAGAAAATTAAACCATCTTCTATGCCATGCCTCCGTTTCAAATCCATGTATCCAGGTGATAATCGGTAAATCCGTGTTCGTTTCTTTTATCGCTTGTACCATTTTTGGATTAACAAAATGAATGAGCGCTTTTTTATGTATTTTATGATTTAAGAAAATGCGCAAATGCTGTTCAGTTCCTCGATAAACAGGCACATCTTCATACGTATACTTTTCCGCTTTTTTATAGGCAGGATGCAAAACAAAGACATCCACCTTCAAACCCTCATCCAGATAAGCCTTGACTCTTCGGTGGATAAACCCATTCCGATATAGCTGATCTTCATGTGGATAAGCATTCGTAATGATCACATATCTATCTTTTTCACTAAATGTAAGCTCATATAGATTTATAGATTCCTCCATTTTTGTTCACTCCTACTATTCAGTCATCTTCAATCAGCCTGCTACTTATCTGTAAATGAAGGATTTTTAAAAGACCCTTTTCCAACCACTTTTAAAACCGTCAATCGATTATAACAAACATGTATTACTGAATATTGACATCAATGTGAGAATTCTGTAAATAAAAGTAAAGTTTTCATGAACTTTTATATGTTTTTGTAAAGTTTCAGTATGTATAAACAAGCAAAATAAAGAAGGGCGATCCAGTTACCGGAAGCGCCCTCTTATATATTTCCCCAAAGCTTAGACTTGATTATTTTTATATCCATAATGGGGTTATTGGTTTAGTTACCAGTAAGTTGACTTTTTTCTACCTTCCAGAATTATTCAAGCATGTTTTTGTAAGAATAGAATAGAATCGAAAAAAGACCAATTTGCTGAAGAGAGTGATATGGATGGAAGAAATTACCTTTAAAGCATGTGCAATCACTAATGAAATCGATTTGAACAAAATCGCCATTCATTGCGGCATCCCCAAAAAATTCACCTGGGAAGAGCCTTTAATTCTTAAAGGCGATATTCTACGTTCCATCCTTTATAAAAATGTGGACGAATCGCAGCAGGTGCTGGTTTTTTCCTTTGGCAGCATCGTATTCATCAATTACTCACATGAGGATGAGATCAAGGCATTTTCCTCCTTTATCCAATCATTCGAGCCGGACATTGATCTCGTCAATGTAGATAGATATACGGATGATTACAGCCTTCACTTCAGTGAAACTGAAAACATCAATTTGACAGACGAATATGTAGTTGTTCCTAAATATGAATTTTTCTACCCTGAATTAATATCCACCATTCTCGCAAAATCGGTGGCTCTTGAAAAGACTGAGGAACAACTAGGAACAATCCACGACAAGCTTGAAGCCATGATTGACCGACTGGAAAAAGGCAAGCTCAGAATCGGTAACAAGGAACTAGCGAGGACGACGGCGAAAATCGTACGTCACGAGTACAATACCCTGGCATATATCATGATTCTGGATAAACCTGATATTACATGGACAAGCAGCATTGCCGGCGAATTTTATGACAGAATGCTTGAATTTTTTGAATTGAATGATCGGTATAAAATCCTGAAAAGTAAAACCGAAATTTTATATAACATTATGGATGGGTTTTCTAACATCAGCCATTCGATCAGGGGACTATTCGTTGAATGGATCATTGTAATTCTCATTGTCTTTGAGATTCTTCTGACGATTCTAGAAATTGTAGGATGGATTCCATGAATTCTTAATCATATCGTAAGGAATACTTTCCAAAAAAATAAGCATCGTTTTGATGCTTATTTTGCGTTTAACCACTTCATCATATTTAAGCTGACTGTATACTGTCGTTTAATTACATGCTTTTTCCTATCGGGTCGAAGCATTCCGGAAGTTATCTATATTCCCCTTAATCCAGAGCAAAGTGGAAAATGAATTCCTCCCCTTCTTCCCCATTAAATCTGTATCCTTTGTCAATGAATCCAGCTTTTTTATATAAATTTATCGCTGGGACATTCGAATGATGCACCGTTAGAATAATCTCATCTTTATCTGGATGACTTAGTTTGATCATATCAGGCAACACTTTTAACGTCTTAAAAGCTAGCCCTTTTTTTTGATGGCGCAAATCCAAGGAGAATGATTTAAGAAGAATCGCATTCTCATTACTTGTATATTGATTTCCCGCTTTATCCGTATATAAGGCAAAACAACCAATCAAATCCTTATCTAAATAAATGACCATGGGGAGGTTATATTTATCCTTCCTGAAGTCTTCGATAACTTTTAAAGGTAAAGAAGTATAGATTGCTTGTTCTATAGGTAAACAATAATTGCTCAGCGCCTCATGGTCAGTTTCCATAAAAGGTCTAATAATTAATCCAGCCATCATACTTGCACCCCATTTTCACATTTCTGATAAAGTCACGTAAAAAGGAATGGTTTTGTTTACCATTCCTTCAGACTGTAAACAGACTCAATGAAAAAATCAAGTTTGCCTGCATTTTTTATTTGAATGGTTCAGTTGATTTCAGAGATTCACTCCCTTTCCGCCGACTGACTGCCAAGCCTCCTCGGCACAAGCGCCTGCGGGGTCTAGGCTAGCCAGTATTTCGGCAGGAGTGTCGCAAATCTCTTCAATCCAATGAGGCTTACAGTAAAAAAATATCAATGATCATCTAGCTTGTTTGAATATTATGGTTCGGGATGAGAGCATTCCGAATCTCCTTTTGTAGATAAACTAGATGAAGACTCAGTTTGCCTGCATTTTTTATTTGAATAGTTCAGTTGATTCAGAGATTCACACCCTCTCCGCCGACTTTCTGCCAAGCCATATCAAAGCAAGCGCCTCCGGGGTCTTGGTTAGCCAGTTATTTAACAGTCGCAATTTCTTCAATCCCATAAGGATTATAGAATAAAAACATAAGGATAATCTAATCTTGTTTTAATTTCATGGTTTGGGGTGGGACCAATCCGAACTCCCTTTTGTCAAAAAATTGATGGATCAGCCAAACTGTAAACCAATTGGAAAAGAGCCTGTTTCCCTACAATATTTCTTTTATAAAATTCCAGTTGATTGGAACGGAAGGTACGAGACTCCTGCGGGAAAAGCGTGGCCAGGGAGACCCCGCAGGCGACGCCGCGGGCGGACCGCCCGCGGAAAGCGAGTGCCTGGAGTGGAAATCATTACACATACCCCTTTCAGAAATCCGCTCCCTTTCCGCCGACTTTCTGCCAAGCCATATCAAAGCAAGCGCCTCAGGGGTCTTGGTTAGCCAGTTATTCGGCAGGAGTGTCGCAAATCTCTTCAATCCAATGAGGCTTACAATAAAAAAACATCAATGATCATCTAGTCTTGTTTGAATATTATGGTTCTGGATGAGACTATTCCAAATCCACTTTTGTCACAAACTGAAGGAGTTTCCAATCCTATTTTCTTCTGTTTTTGAACTCATGATGTTAAATCATTTAGACGCTGATAATTCGCTTTCAGTTACCCATTTATGGTTCTTCACTTTTTCTCCACCCGTAGTCGGTGTGAAATCGACCATATAAACAGTCGTTTTTTCGGCAGATTCAACTTCAGCGACTGCCCCGTTCATCCCTTCCATATGAGAAGCATTTACTGTGACCTCCGCTCCGGGTTCATACGTCACTTCACCTGCATCTTTGATTTCTTCGTGAATGATCCATTTATGATTTTCCACTTTTTCTCCGCCGGTTGCAGGCGTATACGAAATTGCATAAGCAGTCGTATCAAAGGCACCCACTATTGTTGCTTCCGCCCCTTTCATGCTTTCCATATGACCTGATTCGATAATCGCTTGACTTCCAACTTCATAAGTTGGATTTTCTGCCGCTTTTAATCCCTCCGGAACATCACCCGAGCTAGAATGGTTCATGTCCATTTCACTATGTTCATTTTCTTCCTTCTCTTCTTTGCTTTTATCATCGCTGTTGGAACATGCTCCAAGGACTAAAAACAGGGCTGCAAATAGGGATAAGATGGTAGGCAATTTTGTTCTTTTTTTCATATTGAATAAAACCTCCTTTATGATTACACCCATCTTACCAATTAAATATGCAGAAAATATGGAGTATACTCGTGACTGAATTTAACCTGATGGCGTTCTGGATAAAAGTGAACAGCCATCGAGCGTGGTTTAACGAGGAAAAAGAATGGTTTAGTGATAGTGGTTATTTGAGGTATTCAATCCTGCCGGGTGCTTGGAAATCAAGCAAGAAGGACTTGGTCAAAAGTCCTTCCTCTGTCTAGTCTTCCAAAGTTGATTGTTCGATTTTTTGCATGATATGTGAAAGGTTCATGGAGGCATGTTTTTTATAATCCCTGCCTATTGATTTGAATAACCCTTTTGCTATATCTATTAACATGATTTTCGTATGTCCATCCGAAATAAATGACTTATTAGGGAAACTTGATTCAGCATGTGCACCGCCAATTTTATTAGCTGTTTCCTTAATAAAATCAATGACTTTAATTTCCTGGGTTTTTCCTTCGATATCGATTTTATAGATAATTTGATTTCTCCAAAGCTTTAGCTCAATCCTTTGTTTAGTATAATCGAAGAGTTCTTCCGATATATGATCATTGCTCATTTGATTGGAGTCTTTAATGGGATACAATTTCGGGTTAGGATTGATTTTCTTTATTAAGGATTGGTCAATTGTGACCTTTTCCCGTTTTATTCGCGTATTTTTCGTTTCACATAGAATCAGCCTTAACTGTCCGGCAATTATATTGTTGAATTCTTGTAATCCAAAGAATTCAACAAGCATTACACTATATTCCAAAATGGTGATGGCTTCATCGAATTTTCGTTTAGCAGCTGCATTCGACCTAGTAAAAACCAATCGGTTCTTCTTCTCCATATCCTTCTCACCCCACTGAATTCGAATCTATTGAATAAATAGTAAAACATCCATAATGGATGTTTCAGATTGTAGCAAATTTGTAGAAAGCCAGTTTGCCTACAGTTTTCAAGTGTTCTCAGAAATTCGCTCTCTTTCCGCCAAAAAGCATTCAGCGGGTTCTCGACTTGCCAGCTATTCGGCAGGATTTTCGCAAATTTCTTCATTATAGTAATAGTTTTCTATGTCTTGCATATCAATGACATCCCATGGAATGATCATACAATTCATAAAAAAACTGTCAAGAATGGACAATCTTTCGATAAGGATGCCTTTGATATTCAGATCTTTTTCCACTATCTATCGAAGTGCTGTTTCAGTAACTCTTTAAATCGTGCTCCATCTATTTCTTCTTTCGTCACTTTTCCATTTTCCCACTGTGTAAAGGAAGTATCGGTTAAAGTGATGTTCCCGCTGTTTGTCAAACGGGTGATTAATGGATGCTTATTGAATGGTGATTGGGGATTTTCCCTGATGATTGTTTGGACCTCATTAAGTTCCGCTACATTTCCCACGGGTTGTGAAGAATCGAAAGCATAGCCTATTCTCCAATCGCGATCTTTATGTTTCAGTTTTAATTCAAGGATATGATCTCCATGGTCGGTACTTTCTTTTTTTATCCTGAATTCGCCATTTCGGGAAACGACCGTTTCTCCGTTCAACGGAACTGGTTTTAATGGCAGATTCCCGCCAAAACCCGTATCAATCAAATAGGTTTGGCCCTCATGGTTCAATAGAATGGTGACATGTGTCCTTCCTATGGTCATCCACCCCTGATTATAGATGACACCACGAGCCAAAGATACATCAAAGTCATTTTCCATCAGGAAAAAATAAAGGGCTGAATTCAATTCATAGCATAATCCCCCCTCATTCCTCACGAGGACTTTGTTCATGATATTCGCTTTATCGATATCACTCAGATGGGATGCCATGATTGATAAGTTTTCAAAAGGAATGGTTTTCGCTGTCTTATCCAGAATTTCGTCTAATTTCTCAAATGTCAGTTTCACATCTTCCTGGAGCCCTATTCTTTTCCTGAATAATGCATTCAGTTCATTCATTAAGATTCCCCCTTAGACAGATACCGGCGAAGCGTATCTTGACTTTGTATATATTCATTATACTTTGTCCATATTTCTTTCTTCAATCAATCTGCCATCAGCTCCACCTTTTCCTCATCACCTGAAAAGAAGTCGCCCAATCAAGTCTTAATCCTGGGCAACCTCCCCCATTCATGCACCGAGGCAGTTTTTCTTTAATCATTCATTAATCTGTAAGATGATTTTACCTACATTCTTATTGGCTTCCATATGTTCATGCGCTCTTTGTACCTCTTCAAAAGGGAAGACATGGTCCACGATTGCCTTGATTTCATTTTTGCGGAACAACGGCATTGCCTTTTTAACGAATTCTTCCGTTAACTCTTTTTTATATTCATCACTCCGAGGAGTTAGTAGAGTGCCTTTTAATTGAACTCTTTTTAAGAGAAGTTCCATCAGGTTCACCTTCTCGACTACCGTTCCGCCTAGAATGCCTATAAATACCCATCGTCCATCAGTTTTTATGCTTTTAAGGTTTTTCTCCCAGTAAGAAGCACCGATGAAATCCAGGATAACATCCACTCCTTGATTATTTGTAGCTTTCAGGATTTCCTCATCAAAAGATTGTTCTTTATAGTTGATACAGATATCCGCTCCTAGTGAGTGACAGAAATCCAATTTTTCCTTTGAGCCGGCTGTAGTGATGATTTTCGCTTTTGTCAGTTTTTTTGCCAGTTGGATAGCTGCAGTGCCTACACCGCTTCCGCCAGCATGAATCAATACCGTTTCTTGATCCGTCAATTCACCTAACCAAAACAAGGTTTGGTACGCAGTCAAGAATACCTCAGGTATCGCTGCCGCTTCTTCAAATGACAGGTTATCCGGAATCTTCATTGCACGATCAGCCGGCATCAAGGCATATTGAGCATAACCGCCGCCGTTTACCAGGCCCATCACCCTCGTCCCCGTTTGTATATTTGCACCTTCCCCTGTTTCCACCACTTCCCCAGAAACTTCAATCCCCAATATTGGATTGGCCATATAACCGGATTTTCCTTCCCGGGAAACAATATCCGTTCTATTTATCGCAGAGGCTTTAACCTTTATTAATATTTCCCCTTTACCGGGCACGGGCTTTGAAAAATCTTTTAATAGTAATTGTTCTGCACCACCCGGTTCTTTAACCACTACTGCTTTCATTTGCCCCACTCCTTACCATTAAATTAGTGACCATCCTTTTAAAATGGTTTGTCTTGAAGATGGAAACTATCCTACTCCAAAAAATATCCACAAGCAAATAATTAGGTTTTGCAAACAAGATAGAATAAAAAAGCCGATGTCCCCTTCAGGGCCATCGAGCTTTTTTTGAAAAGTTTTTATTACCTTTTATTAAGCGATTGACTTCTATCCAGGTCATGATGCAATTGTGCTGCCGGAACCTTAGGGTTAGGAATCTGTCCTTTTGCAACTGGTTCAGCTACATAAACAAAATCTCCCGTACCATCTGGGGCGCTTCCTTTTGCCCACAGGCCGTCTGCCGATTCATTACCTTCCGACAAGTTCCAGAATTCGTACGCTTCCGGTTGAGATTCCATTTCCGCTTCCGGTGGGAATGATGCGGGAACAACCACGCCATTTTTTTCTTCAAGTTCTGCAATGGCCGCCATCCATTGATATTGGTGGTAACGATCACGGGCTAACATTTTACGGAAGGTAGCACGTACCCCTTCATCTTTGGTCATATGATATAAACGGGCCACTTGAAGGCGTCCTTGGCTTTCAGCATGCAGATTGGATCGCATGTCCGCTAATAAATTTCCGCTGGCTACGATATAAGATCCGTTCCAAGGCACCCCATTCGAGTTGGTTGGCAGTCCGCCAAGACCGCTTACGAGCAAATGCTGGGGATTGATACCACCCATGATCGCTGCTGTAGCAGGATCTTTTGCGGCTTCTGCTTGATCTTCCGGAGAAGCGCCATCAAGCAATTGACTAATGAGTGAACAAAGCATCTCTACATGTCCAATTTCCTCTGTACCGATATCCATCAGCATATCTTTGTATTTTTCTTCTCCACGACAGTTAAATCCCTGAAAAAGATATTGCATCATGACAGTCATTTCCCCAAACTGTCCACCTAACACTTCCTGAATTTGACGGGCAAGCATCGGATCTGGTCGATCTACCTTAACTTCAAATTGCAATTCTTTTTGATGGCGAAACATATTAACTCCTCCTTTTTTTATATGATGTACGGTTTTTTATTACCCGCCTGTACATGCTTAAAACCATAATTCAGTTATAATGAACAATAATTAGAAGAAATTTACATACCATTAACATTGATGACTGAACTAAAAAGCCAAGGATTTCTTTGTGCTATGAATCCCTCAATAAATAAGATATATAAAAGGTCCATTTACCTGTCTATAACTTTAAAATACAGGGTAAAGTAGAAAGAACCATATATAGGAAAAAGGAGGATGGAAAATGGATTTCAAGCCTCGAAATCAAAGAGATCAATCCATTTCAGAACTACGTTATACTTATTCCGCTCGTAACTTATGGTCCGGTTTTCTATTCGGGATCGGATTGGTTGCTTTCATCGATGAAGCCATCTTTCATCAACTATTACATTGGCACCATTTCTATGACAAGTCCACAACCAGTATCGGGCTTGTCTCGGATGGTTTATTTCATGCTCTAAGCTGGTTCGCAACGGTCGGGTCGTTATTCATGTTCGCTGACCTTCGCCGTCGAAAGGGATTATGGCTGAAAAGGTGGATTGGGGGAGTTTTGCTCGGGGCAGGTTCTTTCCAGTTATATGACGGAATCATCCAGCACAAGCTCATGCGCCTCCATCAAATCCGTTACAATGTCGATATTTTCCCATACGACTTGACTTGGAACATTGCTGCCACAATCATGATCTTGATCGGCATTACCCTCGTCATTCAAACAAGGCGCAGCTTACTTAAAATGAAAGAAGACGCCAGCAATGCACAGTAATGGACATATTCATGATAATGGAACTGGTTTTGAACCGATTTTATTGATGCTACTCATGCTGGTTATAGTGATTTATATCGCAGCTGCCATCATTTCGAACCGCCGCTATAAAAAATGGCCTTTATACCGTACCTTCTTTTGGATTCTTGGCACTCTCTGTGCAGCCTCTGCAATCATAGGCCCAATAGCCAATCGCGCGCATATGGACTTCACGGCGCATATGGTTGGTCATTTACTGCTTGGAATGATTGCACCCATCCTGCTCGTGCTTGCTGCACCCATTACGCTTGCACTGCGAACACTTGAGGTACAATCAGCAAGAAGCCTTTCAAAGGTGTTGAAAAGTTGGCCGCTGCGGTTTTTAAGCAATCCAATCACTGCCGCTGCGCTTAATATTGGAGGGCTTTGGATCCTTTATACGACTGGTCTGTACGGGTTGATGCATCAGAATGCCCTTCTGCATGCATTCGTGCATTTTCACGTGTTCATAGCTGGCTATCTATTCACTGCGTCTATGATTTATATGGACCCTGCCCCCCACAGGTTCAGCTTCTTGTTTCGAGCTATCGTATTTACAGTTTCACTGGCCGGCCATGATATCCTTTCTAAATATATTTTTGCCCACCCGCCAAGCGGAGTCACCAAGGTACAAGCGGAAAATGGCGGAATGTTAATGTACTATGCCGGTGATGCGATTGACGTTGCACTTATATGCATCCTTTGCTATCAATGGTTCAAAGCCACCCGGCCCAAGGGGTCACTAGCCTTGTAGGAAGGCGGTTCCACGATTACTTCGGTAAACTCCTGCGTTTCTGTTTAATCGTCCAACATTTAGCTCATACTAATTTTTGATGAAAAAATTTTTTGATGGAGCTGAATGAAAAATGGAATATGAAGCGAATAATTCTACTGAAAATGCTCTTCGTGATTATAAAGCTGGAATCGGTGTCTTTACGCATAAAATGCCAGATCTTGCTGAGAAATTCAATTCGTTTACGGAAGAGTGCTTTAAAGAAGGTCAATTGTCCAAGAAAGAAAAACAGCTTATCGCACTAGGAATAAGCTTATATTCACAAGATGAATACTGTATTATCTATCATACAAAAGGATGTCTTGATCAAGGCTGTTCCGAACAAGAAATTCTTGAAGCAATTGGTGTGACCGCGGCATTTGGCGGAGGAGCAACCATGAGTCAGGCTGTTACCCTCGTCCAGGAATGCATTCAGGAAATAAATCAGATGAAACAATGATAAAGAAGGGATAGGAGAATCAGTCCTATCCCTTCTTTATGTTCTTAAAAATGCTTTTAATGACTCATGTTGTTGTTATTTCCTTGTGCGGGGGCATACGAATTCATCATTTGCTGCATATCCTGCTGTGCAAGCTGAGGAACTTGGTAATAATGATGTTTGTTTTGATATATCGAAATCTCATAAGCCATTTCAATGCAGTTCGGAACGGAATCTGCAAATACGCGGCGAACCACCGGATTCGTTATTTCAAGCGCTGCCATCGCCTTCATGGATGCTGCAGACTTAACAGCTCCAAGCATCAAGCCTGAAATGCATTCATCCGTAATTTCCGATACGGATTGCAAAGGTTTCTTTGGCTGAGTCGGTGTCAATCCATATATAAAATCGTTACCTTGATTCATTTTGTAGCTCTGAGTCGGTTTAGAAGGATCCTGGCCCGTTTGGAAGCACTCCAATGAAATATTATATTCATCTTGGATGAACTGATATTGACGATCCAGAATGTCGAGTAATTCCTGATCTTGGACATGCTGACGCAAAAGAGTATACGTGTTTAAAGTACCAATCGCTCCCGACAGCACTTCATGTACATCGAATACTTCGTGACCACCGTGATTCAATTGTGGGGGAATGGCACCCGTTTGCATGTTCTGGTGTACTTGACCTTGTTGATTTTGGTTTTGCATTGTATTTCCCTCCTCATTTTATCAATCAAGCGAACACGTTTAGTATGTTAAACCCCAACCGGATTATTCAGTCTAAACTCTTCCAAGAAGACCAATAAGCTGCTGAACCATTTTTTCTGTATAAAAAAACCGTGGCGCTTTAAACTATAAACACTTTATATACATGGGAGGATTTCTAATGACACATCAATGCTTCTATTGTAGTGATGTCACGGAAGAAAAAAAAATCCATGTCGTAACATTTCAAGTTACTGACACGGATAGAAATGAAATGCTCTGTGATGAATGTTATCAAGAATGGCTGCAAGGAATAAAAGGGTAAGCATTAAAAGCCCTCTAACCTTTCCCAAACATCAACGATGCATGCTTGGATGAATTCAGGGTAACTTAAATGCGTTAATGAATTTCAAGGAGGATGGTTATGGGAATTTTAAGCGGAAATCCGAAAGATGAGCCTATGCATTACGGAGAGGTATTTGGAACATGGGCATTTCTAACCACTACAAAAGGGTTGATTGCCTGTCATCAAACCATGCTTAATCATACTGGCGACAAGGACCTGCATAAATTGCTTGTTGAAGTGATCAATCAAGAAAAACAGGAACATGACCAACTTGAATCATTATTAAAATAAAATAACGTAGGACTGCCTCCCTCACCACCTGAAAGGCCTAAAGCTAATTTGGAGGATATTCCCGTCGGGGCACGTCTTCAAGATCCTGAAATCTCCGCTTCAGTATCAATCGATATTAATGCAGGATTAGTTGCTTGCAGCCAAATGATGGGTCAATGCATCCGCGAGGATATTGCACAGATGTTTGCGCAATTCCATACCAACAAAGCTGCATTGGGTGCTGACTTCCTTAGATTGAATAAGGAAAAAGGATGGCTTGTCCCTCCTCCTCTTCATATTAATAAAACAAGTATGTAAATAGTAATGAAAGATCCCCTTAATCATGTTTTGTGATTGAATGTCCAACATGATTAAGGGAGTCATTCCATAAGGACGATTATGGAATCATTACCATTGCAGACTTTCGATCAAGTGGCACTTTGTACATTGTTGACTATAATCATTTTTCACAAATTCATGGTTACAATTCTCCCGAAAAATGTTCAGCTCCCTTTTCAGCTGCTCCAATTGAGTTTCCAACTGTTTCATTTCAACTTTTATCTGGATTACCCGATTCATCGAATTCTCCCTCTCGTCGGAATCATTGATAGATTTCCCCATCCGTTTTCCTAAATTCATTCGCTTTTTCTTTAAGCCCTTCATCGATTACCGACTCAAAACCCAGACCCTTTTCCTTCGCCAAATCACGAATGTCCTGAGAGATTCTCATACTGCAGAATTTCGGTCCGCACATTGAACAGAAATGGGCTGTTTTGGCCCCTTCTGCCGGAAGAGTTTCATCGTGATACTCAACCGCCCTTTCAGGATCAAGGGAAAGATTGAATTGATCTCTCCAACGGAATTCGAATCTAGCCTTCGAAAGGGCATCATCCCGTTTTCTTGCCTGCGGATGGCCTTTTGCAAGATCAGCTGCGTGTGCTGCAATTTTATAAGTAATGACCCCTACCCGAACATCCTCTTTATTCGGCAGTCCCAAATGCTCTTTCGGTGTCACATAGCAAAGCATGGCAGTTCCAAACCATCCAATCATGGCAGCACCAATCGCAGAAGTGATATGGTCGTATCCAGGAGCTATATCCGTCGTCAATGGTCCCAGGGTATAGAATGGTGCTTCTTGACAGACTTCCAGCTGCTTATCCATATTTTCTTTAATCAAATGCATCGGTACGTGGCCGGGTCCCTCCACCATGACTTGAACGTCGTGCTTCCAAGCAATCTTCGTCAATTCCCCAAGTGTTTCCAATTCCGCAAATTGTGCCTCATCGTTTGCATCTGCAATGGATCCCGGACGGAGACCGTCACCTAATGAGAAAGAAACATCATACGTCTTCATGATTTCACAAATCTCTTCAAAGTGTGTATAGAGAAAACTTTCTTGGTGGTGGGCCAAGCACCATTGTGCCATGATGGAGCCTCCCCGGGAAACAATACCCGTAACTCGCTTTGCTGTCATGGGGATGTATCGCAAAAGTACACCAGCGTGTATGGTGAAGTAATCGACACCTTGCTCAGCCTGCTCGATTAATGTATCCCGGAAAACTTCCCAATTTAAATCTTCCGCGACCCCATTCACTTTTTCCAATGCTTGATATATCGGAACCGTCCCAACCGGCACAGGTGAATTCCTGATAATCCATTCCCGCGTCGTGTGAATATTCTTTCCTGTGGAAAGATCCATTATGTTGTCTGCACCCCATCGTGTAGCCCAAGTCATTTTCTCCACTTCAGCTTCGATCGATGAACTGACAGCTGAATTTCCTATATTCGCATTTATCTTCACGTGAAAATTACGTCCGATGATCATGGGCTCACTTTCAGGATGGTTAATATTTGCCGGAATGATTGCCCGCCCGCTAGCTACCTCTTCCCTTACAAACTCAGGGGCTACATTTTCCCTGATCGAAATGAACTCCATTTCTGGAGTAATGATCCCTTTGCGGGCATAATGGAGCTGGGTTACGTTTTTCCCTTTCACCGCACGCAATGGTTTTCTTTTCAATCCCGGAAAAACTTCGGCATTGGATTGTGACTCCACTTTTCTATATCCGTTATCTTCAGGCTTTATTTCACGCCCTTCATACTCTTCAACATCTTCCCGTTCCAGAACCCAGCTGCGTCTAATCGGGGCAAGGCCTTTATGAATATCAATCGGATATTCTGAATCCGTATAGAAGCCGCTTGTATCATATACACGTAAAGGCGGATTCTCCTCTTCGCCGAATGCCCCTGTTGTCGGACTTAGCTCAATTTCACGCATAGGTACTTTAATATCGGGTCTAGATCCCTCAACATACACTTTTTTACTCCCGGCAAAACTGGACATAATTGAAACGTTCATGTCATTTACTGAATTACTCTTCATGATTTCATTTCTCCTTTTTAAGTTCATTTAAAAAGGACAAAATCCAATCCATTTCGCACGAAAAAGCCAGGTCTCATATTTAAGACCCGGCTAACGTTAGTATGACTACAGAAATGACCGATTGAAATGTCATCGTTTAGTAGATTCTAACTTCCCCACGCTGGTATGAACCAGATCAGGTCCTGAGGGTTAAGAAGCTTAAGCGCTTCTCTCTCAGCCCAACTTTTATTGGACACCCCTAGTCTGAATAATTTAATTGATTACAGGGTAACTATATCTCACCCTTTTCATTCTGTAAATAATTTGAAAGACCTAATATTTTCTCTGCAATCATTTAAAATTTGTTATTTGGAGGAGGACCGCCAATTAATTCCCCAGGCTCTCAAGGATAGGGAAAAGCTCCTCTAAATGCTTGATTTCATAGGTTGGAAGCACTTCATTCCGTTCCTTATCATGGCGATTTATCCAAACCGACTTTATGCCTACCCGTGATGCTCCAAGGATATCGGTCATTAAATTATCGCCGACCATCAATACTTCATCCTTATCAAGCTCCATGATTTCCAAAGCGTGCTCAAAAATGGAGGCATCCGGTTTACCTCGTCCAAATGCGCCTGAAATCACGATTTGGTCGAAATAAGGAACCAGTTCAGGCGTTATTTCAAGTTTGGTATTTTGCAGTTCAGGAGATCCGTTCGTTAGCAATAGCAATTTGTACTTCCCTTTTAATTCATCCAGAACACGGAATGTTTCTTCATAGATAAATGGCTTTTTGCGTCTTTCGGCCGGGAAACGTTCTGCCAGTTCAAGCCCAAATTCCGGGTCATCGATCCCTAATGCCTTCAAGCCCCTCGTCCACGCTTCTTTCCGATAAGCCGGTGCAATCCCGGCCATCTTCCGGAATTCATCATGATCATCCTGAAAATTCCCCCATAGTCCCTCAAATGGGTTGATTCCGATCATTTGAGTGAATGCATATGTATCGTAAGAAGAATAAAGATCACGCGCTTCCTTCCGCACCGCTTCTTCAAACTCGTCGACATTCAGACCATATTTCTCCTTGGCAACTTCGCATGTGGCCACAAAAGCTTCTTTTACACTTTTCTGATCCCATAGTAATGTATCATCTAAATCAAAAAAAACTGCCTTCAGCAAAATGTCCACCCCTCTTTCCCCAATATTGAATTCGTAAAAATTACACTATTACAATAATAAACCACAACCAATAAAAAAAGAATAACTATTCGGAAAATGCCTGCCTCTTTCTTCGCAAAATGGCTTACCTTTTCCGGTGGGGAACCATATATTCATTTCCCTTTTCCGCTTTCAAATATATACAATTTTCCATTACTGGCAATCTTGAACTTTGGACCGGTGAACCCCCGTCGGATCAGCTCTTTCCTCATATATACCATGAGGGCGGCATGACTCACGATCAGAACATTCCTTTCCCCCTTTGCAAAGACTTCATCCAATACTTTATTGATTCTTTGCTCTGCAATCTTAATTTCCGCCCTTGTCTGCTTGTTGATCACCGAGCAGCAGCGAATCCAGATGGCCCAAAGGATGAACGGCAGCTTAATCCTTCCTCTCAAAGGGGGCGAAGGTATTTCCCGCAGCTCCTCCATCCGATGAACCGTGCCTGGATAGATGTGTTCCGCTGTCTTGACGGCTCTCGACATATCACTGCAATAACATTCCTGCCATTCCTCCACGCCAAATAAAGTCGTTCCATAAATAATATCCGCTGCATCATAGTCCACAAACCATTGCTTCATATCATCCGCCGTCACAGATTTCCCAGTAGGAAATTCATGTGCCACCTTAAAATGCCGTACCAAACCAATTTTCATATATTCTCCTTTTTATCTTTTAAAATATTCGTTTCTATTTCTTATAAAAGCCCTTAACAATATATTAACCTATGTAAAGCAATATAATAAATGCAAGTTGAAACCATTAAAACCTGGTCAAAGGTTCTCACAGATTGTGTCACTGCAAGCATTTAATTATCATAAGGAAAAATATCATGGCCATATGTAAAAAAGAGAAAGCATATCGCCTTCTCCTTTCGTTTAATCTATGAATTGGAGTTCTGTTATCGTACATCTTTTCCTGAATTTATATTTCCCGCTCAAATCACTGAATTGATAATCATTTAGGGATTTCCCCAGTTGTTCCTTTAGTTTATCCGCCGTGATGGATTCCTCAACTGTCTCTTTCCAATTTTCATTTCCCATTATCTCTTCGAACGGAATGGTAGTCAGGATTTCATCATATATCTGGATGCTTTGATCGATGCCAAAGCTGCCATAGATACTGCCATTTTCATCGGCAAAGATATGCTCCGATTCCAATTCTTCCACCAATACTTCCAGATATCCCTTTGCCTTAACAGGCTTGATGGCTATCTCCGCTTCTGCCTTTACAGGTCCCAATCTCTTATCGATGATCTCTATCGTCAATTTAACGTGAACGGGCGGATAACCAAACCCTTCACAAAGTTCTGCTGCCGAGTTATATACCATCTGAACATCCTCCTTTTGTCACTATCATTATATAATATAAATACTCCATTCCCTTACCAAAAACCCTTATTCAAGATCACTCGGCACTGCATCTCTCCATCATCATCGGAAGGGTCAATCGTCACTTTCTCGGAATCCCCTTTAAACGGCATCATAGTAAAAAAAAACAGTGTAACCCTGATTTCCTCAGTTCACGGGTATGATGAGCATTTATCACGCGTCATTTATACGTTTATCGATCATGCACCATACACTTTGATCTATTTATGAACTCAACTAAAAAATCCAATGCAGCTCAGGGGCATTGGATTTTTATAGCTTCACATTATGGCTTTAGCACCACTTTAATACATTCATCTTCATGATCGTTAAAGATTTGATAAGCCTCACTCGCTTTTTCGAGAGGGACTTTATGGGATATGATTTCCGTAGGATCGAACTCTCCAGCCGTGATTTTATCAAAAAGCTTGGGCATGTAGTGAATGACCGGTGCTTGTCCCATTTTCAGGTTAATGTTCCGCTCAAATAAATTGCCTAATGGGAACATATTATATTTCGATCCGTATACGCCAGTCAATTGGATCGTGCCGAATTTACGTACGGCGTTAAGGGCAATCTCGATCGCACTTAACGTTCCGCCCTGAAGTTTCAGCTTTTGCTCAATCGCCTCGAACGTCGATTTCTTGCCATCCATTCCCACACAATCTATGACCACATCGGCCCCGCCAGAAGTGATTTCCTTAATGTAGCTGCCCATATCGTTATACTGATCGAAGTTATACGCCTCTACCTTATTCATCTGTTTAGCCTTATTGAGTCGATAAGGAAGATTATCGATGGCAATGACCCTTTTTGCTCCTTTCATCCAAGCGAACTTCTGAGCCATCAAGCCAATCGGCCCACAGCCCAATACCGCTACCGTATCATCTTTATTGACGCCAGCGTTCTCTACACTCCAATATGCGGTAGGCAGCACATCGGACATGAACAAAAGCGCCTCATCTTCTAGTTCACATGACTCTGGGATGATAAACGGCATGAAGTTTCCATATGGTACCCTTAAATATTCTGCCTGCCCGCCTGGATAGTTCCCATATCGTTCCGTAAAACCAAAGTACCCGCCTGTATCCACCGCTTCATTAGGGTTGGAATTATCACATTGACTCTCCATATCATGTTCACAATAATAACAGTGCCCGCAAGAAATGTTGAAAGGCAGGACAACCCTGTCCCCTTTTTTCACCTTTGTCACTTCCGGACCCACTTCTTCTATGATGCCCATCGGTTCATGGCCAATGACATAATCTTTATGCGTCGGCAAAGCACCCTGATATATATGGAGGTCGGACCCGCATATAGCTGTTGAAGTCACTCGGACGATGATATCATCCTTTTGCTGAAGTTTCGGATCTTCAACTTGTTTTACTTGTATATCTTTTGCTCCTTGAAAAGTTACAGCCTTCATAATCTACCTCCTAAAATATTCTTGATTTATTTTATATACCCATCCGAAAGACCACTAAGCCTATGGACATCTAATTTCCCCAAGAATTAATCGCCCATTATGCTGCACCAGGATGACAAAAAAAAAGCCCCGGAAACCGGAACTCACATTTGAAACCATTTATTTAGTAACTTTATTTCCATTATCTTTGTGTTTATACTCACTTAGTACCTCGTTGAACACATCCGGATAATTCGTAAACAGCCCCGTTGCACCCCACTCAAGCGCCTTTTTCATATCGGCTCTTTCATTTACTGTATATGGATGGAATTGGAGGTCATGGTTTCGAACCATCTTCACATATTGTCCGTCAACTTTACTGAAGTTCGGGCCAACGCCAACTGCATATTCCTTTATGGATTCCAATTCTTCATCGGAAATGGTTGCTTGGTTCTTGTAAGAAAAAAGTTGCACAAGAGGTAACTTTGGATTCAAGTCATGAACCTTCATAAGGCTTTCTTTACTGAACGATTGTATTAATACATTCTTTGTACGGCCCTTGGAATCCACCATTTTATATTCTTCCAGAACCTGCAGAAGTTCTTCTTCCATCCCTGGATACACATCAGGGGACTTTGTTTCGATATAGTAATTGGCCTTCTTTCCAAACTTCTTAAAGACTTCTTCAAGAGTAGGAACCTTTAACCCTTCATATACCTCTTTTGCCAATTGTGGATATTTTTCATTGAACCAAGTACCAGCGTCCAGTTTCTTAATTTCTGCCAGCGTTAAATCCTTCACAAGGCCAGTACCATTCGTTGTACGATCCACTTTTTCATCATGCATTGCTACCAATCTACCATCTTTGGTCATTTGCAGATCGATTTCTATGTAGTCGCCTTTCATTTGTTCTCCCATTTGATAAGCAGGAATGGTATGTTCAGGTGCATAACCAGAAGCTCCCCTATGTGCGACATTCACAATTTTCTTCTCATAAATAGATGAATTGGAATGATTTCCATTTGCAGCGGAGGCCCCCATTGAAGTAGCCTGCAATATAAAGGCCGCACTCATCATACAAAAACCGAATTTCTTTAGATTCGTTTTCATTTCCCTCTCTCCCTCCTATTATTACCATTATTTTAAAAGGGGAATGTGAATCTACAGCGAATATAATGTAAAGAAATAATATAGTAGTTAAAATGGTTAAAATAACCTATCAAAAACAGGGCATTCATGCAGTTCGTTCTACCCAACCAAAAAGTTGAATGAAAATTTTATTGTAATGATAAGAAGTCTCCCAAAGCCTCTTTTTCTAAAAAAATCGTAAATGAATAATGTGCTATATATGGGTAATGGTAATCCATGAAAATATAAAATGTTTCTTGGCATGTACATATTGAAATAGTAGGAAAAAAACGGTCATCCAAATGAGTATAACTAAATATTTCCAAACCCTTAACTCCTTACTCCGCTTTTATGCAAGTCATGCTTCTTATTCAAACAATTTAAGTCTTCCATATCTAAATTCCAGACTTTTGGGGTCCTGATAGGATGTTTTCCTCAAACCCTTCACCTTTCCATAATATAGATAGAAAGGTTATCGATGACAAAATCTATCTTTTTCTGATTTACAAAAAACTAGTATCATATTACTATTAAGCAAACAGAATATTAATACTAAGGGGAATTATGTTAAAAAATTATCAATATTATCAAAACAAACACCGATTTATACTGAAGGCTTTCATGGAAATGATATCCTTTTTACTATTAGTTGGGATTTCTGTATCACCTATAAGTTGGAAAGATAATCCCTACGAGATGACATTACAGGTCATTTTAATATCGGGGATGATAATTTCTCTGTTATTTTTCTTAAAAACAGAAGTCAATTTTTATAAAACCCTATTCATTTTCTTAATTACTGTTTATTTTTATAGCAAATTTTGGATATTCCCGGATACTGCCATCATGCTGGCCTTATTTGCTATAGCACCCTTGTTTCCCATTTTTCTCTTTGATAAAATCGGTTTTTATATTGTGGCCACTTTAAATATCATATTAGGTCCCGCTTCCATCTTGATCATTTCAAAAACGGATCTTCAACACACTTATGAATATGTCGCTTTGGATAGTTTCGGCAACACGCTTAATTTCATCGCTATACAAATCATATTGGCATTCGTATTCATAGGAACCAATAATAGGATGGAATCCAATAATGCATTTCATAAGGAAATACAGCAGGCCAAGCAATTGAACTCAGTCGGACAGCTAGCTGCCACCATTGCACATGAGATACGTAATCCGATTACAGTCGTTAAAGGGTTTGCCCAGCTATTAGATCAAGAGAAGGAACTGAATGAAACGGAAAAATTTTATGTACAGACCATGCTTACGGAACTTGAATATACACAAGTGATTATCAATGACTATTTGTCTTTAGCAAAACCGCAAACGGATAATGTACAGGTCATTCCTTTAAATGATGAAATCCAAAAGATTTCCGACCTATTAACCAGTTTTGCCAATAATCGCAACATCGGCTTTCTTCTCGATTTCCGTGACGTCCTGCACATTAACATGAATCCCATCGAGCTTAAACAGATACTGGTCAATATCATGAAAAATGGTATTGAGTCAATGAACAAACCCGGATTCATCAAGGTTGAAACAGAGCAGGAACGCACTATGGCAAAAATACGAATAACGGATACAGGAATAGGCCTATCAAAAGAACAGCTTGAAATACTCGGCACCCCATTTTACTCGCTTAAAGATAGGGGAACCGGTATCGGTCTGACCGTTTGTTATTCCATCGTTCAAAAATACAAAGGGAAAATCGTGGTACAGAGCGAAGTGAACAAAGGAACATCGTTCACCATTTATTTGCCCTTATATAAAGAAATAGATTAAACATACATACCTAATAAGAAAAAGGATGACCACCCATCACCGGGCGGTCATCCTTTTTCAATTAGGCTTTAAAACTATCTTGCCATTTCAGCAAATGATTTTCTAAAAAGCGGACAAATGAGTCTGAGATTTTACCAGCAAGGGCAAAAATGATGATGCCTACGAATACGACGTCCGTTTGCATGAATGAACGGGCATCCTGGATCATGAAGCCCACCCCTCTATCCGCACCGAGCAATTCAGCGACGACCAGGCACATCCAAGCCGCACTTAAGGCTAAACGGATACCAAGTAATATGTTAGGCAATGCTGCCGGAATCATGAGCTTCGTTATTTGTTCCCGACGGCTAAACTCCAAGATTAGGGCAACATCGTAGAGTTTTTTATCCACATTCCGAAGACCCAAAAAAGTTTGTAGATATAGAGGAAAAAAAGCACCTAAAGCAATAAGCAGCACTTTGGATAGTTCACCAAACCCGAACCACATAATGAATAAAGGCGTAATCGCGAGTAAAGGAACCGTTCGTAACATTTGAATGCTTGGGTTAAGATACTCTTCGGATTTTTTTTGCATCCCAACGATGACCCCTAGCAATAAGCCTAAAAAACCACCTAAGGCAAAGCCAAGAAAAGCCCGCGTTAAGCTGATTTGTAAATGCATGCCCATTTCCCCCGACTGGACGAGATCAATGAACGTCATGACGATCAATAAAGGGGATGAGAACAATTGGGCAGGCAGGATGCCAACCGAACCTAATGCTTGCCATGCAATCAACACGACAACGGGAAGGACCGAACCCCGCAATGCCGATTTGGCAAGTTTGGATTGTTTTGTCGTTTCCCTTATGACAAGGTGCTTGTTTTGTGCAACGGTCTGTGTAGACATAATTTTCATCCTTCCTTTTTCAAAAATTCAATTAAATGCTCCAATCTTCCACCTCTACTGGATGATGTTCAAGTTGGGTTAATATGACGGACCTGAATTCCTGGAACGTTTTGCTTGTTCGGGTTCTTGGGTATGGCAAATCAATCGGAACGATAGCTTTAATCCGTCCAGGCTTTGCATCCATGACGACCACCTTCCTCGATAAAAAGATGGATTCATCAATATCATGGGTGACAAGCACCATCGTTGTCTTATTCCTCTCCCATATTTCTAGTAAAGCCTCTTGAAGATGCGTTCGCGTGAATGCATCCAATGCACCGAATGGCTCATCCAGCAATAAAACTTCAGGATTACGCAATAAGGCCCTGGCAATGGCAACACGCTGCGACATTCCTCCGGATAATTGGCGTGGATACGCCTTCTCAAAACCTTTTAGTTTGACAAGTGAAATCAAATCATCCACCCTTTTTCGAATGTCCGGTTTCTTTAATGGAAGGTTACCTGCAATATTCTTCTCCACGTTTAGCCATGGAAATAAGCGATGCTCCTGAAAAATGAAACCACGGTCTTTAGAAGGTCCGCTAACCGTAAGATCCCCTGCCATGATCGTGCCATCAAAGTCTGAATCAAGTCCTGCGATCAACTTTAATAGTGTGCTTTTCCCGCAGCCGCTCGGACCAATGATGGTAACGAACTCACCATTGTTGACGGTCAGATTTAAATGATCCAAAACATGGACACTTCCATTCTCATTCTTAAATGTTTTGCTTACTTGATTAATTTCTAATGTCGCAACCAATCCCCTCACCCTTTCTCAAATAAAAAAATAGAGATCCAGCAATAAGGCACAAATTGTCCCTTTGCTGAATCTCTAGTTAACTAGTCGATTCAATATTTCATTTTATATTAACTTATCGATTATTTATAATCAACACTTAATACCAATTTATTTTATCGGATTAATCGTAAAAAAATAATTGACAGATAATTCTAACAGCTGTTAAGATGCATTCATACACAAATCCGCTTCACACTGGAGCCAATTAAATAAAGGTCATGTGAATCAACTGGACTACCGGAGATTCAATGAAGAGTAACCAAGCAAACTCTTCGTTGAATCTCTTTTTTGTCATTAATCTGACTATCCAGATGTGTATAGCTGTAAAAAAGGAGGGAATTCATGAAGGAATATCGTAAACATCTAACCGCAGTACTACTTGCCTTCATTAGCATCGCTGTATTGGCAGGCTGTAATTCCGATGCCAGCAAAGCTTCCGGGAAAAGTGATCCACTGAAAGTTCATATTGCCTTAAATGGCAAAATGGGACCATTGGTCATTGCAAAGGAAAAGGGATTGTTCAACGAAGAGTTTTCTAAACTGGATGCCCAAATCGAGTGGAGTGAATTCCAGAGTGGTCCCCCGCTTTTGGAATCCCTTGCTTCCAATCGGGTTGATCTGTCTTTTTTAGGGGATGGTGCACTGATTGCCGGCATTGATAAGAATCTGCCATTCGAAGTGATTGCCCAAACAGGCCGGGGTGAGTCATCTGTTCGGATTCTGGCTCAAGCGAAAGGTAACATAAAGCAGATTGAAGACTTAAAGGGGAAAACGGTCGGTGTTGCTTCGGGGACAACGGGGCATGTGTATTTAATCAAGGCGTTGAAAGCCCATGGTTTAACGACTGATGACATTAAACTCATCAATTTGCAACCAGATGATGCTCAAGCGGCTTTTGAAACCAAAAAATTGGACGCCTGGGCAATATGGAACCCCTATTACCTTAATAATATTGAAAAAGGGAATGCTGTCGCACTTAAAGTAAAAGGAAAAATATTAGCTCCTGGTGCAATCATTGCACGTAACGGCTTTGCCGAAGAGCATCCTGAAATTGTCGAGGCCTATTTAAAGGTTTATAAAAAAGCTGCCGATTGGCAAATTGAGAATCCAGATGAAGCATCTGAAATTTATTCGAAAGAAACTAAATTGCCTGTGAGCACGGTAAAGACAATAATAACGGCCGAAGAACCAAATATCTTCTTTACCGAAGATGCCATCAAAGCACAACAAGAATCCATCGATACTTTAGCTGGTGTGGGTTATATCAAGAAATCATTTAATTTTAAAAATCACATCAACAATGAATACATTGATGAAGCCTTTAAATAATAAAAAAACTAACCATACAGGAGGAGATTGATTATGACGGAAACTAAAACACAACAATTGAAAGTGATACCGGTAGCAGGAAGGATTGGAGCGGAAATTCAAGGAGTGCAATTAAGCGGGGACTTGGATTTACCTATTTTCAATGAAATCAAACAAGCGTTAAACGATCATAAAGTCATATTCTTCAAAGGTCAAAATCATTTGGACGATGCCAGCCAAGAAGCATTTGCCAAACTATTGGGTGAACCTTATGCACATCCTACAGTACCGGTCAAAGACAATACTAACTATATTTTCGAGCTTGACTCCGAACGCGGTGCTAAAGCAAACCATTGGCACACTGATGTCACTTTCGTTCCAGAGGTTCCTAAATACTCTGTTTTAAGAGGGGTAACCATCCCTGATGTCGGCGGAGATACAGTTTGGGCCAATACGAATGAAGCATATGAGGACCTGCCGGATGGATTGAAGAAATTAGCGGACGGACTATGGGCAATCCATACAAATGAATATGATTATGCTCAATTCAAACCAGCCGAAAACATTGATGATGAGGTTAAAAAGAAGTATCGTGATATATTCGAATCGACCATTTATAAAACAAGGCACCCAGTCGTTCATGTGCACGCCGAAACCGGAAAAAGGCATTTGTTATTAGGTGGCTTTGCTGGTAGAGTGGAAGGCTATACAACAAGTGAATCCGAAAGATTATTAAGCATCTTCGATTCATACGTCACGCGCTTAGAAAATACCGTGCGTTGGCAATGGAGTGAAGGCGACGTGGCCATTTGGGATAACCTAGCCACGCAGCATTACGCTATTGCCGATTACGGGGACCAGCACCGCGTCGTTCGCAGGGTCACAGTAGGAAAAGACGTTCCCGTAAACAAGGAGAACGAGTCCAGCAGACTAATTATTAAGAAATAAAACTCCTGTATCGAAGGTAAGCTTCCATTACTTGACTGCCCCATAAGCGAATGAAAACATTCAAACGGCCTTATTGCAGGAAGTTTGAGTGTTTTCTTTATTGAGCAGGACTTGCCAACTCGCCCTTTGGTCTTTTCAGTACTTTCCCCTCATTTAAAATTAACTTCAATGAATTCAACCTCTTCTGCCCGACTTAATGTTCCATGGGCTTTTCCAACGGTGCCTTCTTTGTCTTCCCAAAAGAAGTTATGGTCCTGAACGATCGTGCTAAAATCAAAGTCTCGCCACCGGGCAGCGATGGACAGCAATCGATCTCTATGCTGAAAATCACTTGAATCAACTATTTTATAAACTTCTTCTATAATCTTAGGGGACATCGGTATAGCTCCCCATTTATCTTGCGAGCGAACCTTTTGATGAGTCATTTTATGCATGACGTCCATGACTTCCGTTTCGGTTGAGCCTTCATCAAGTCCTGTTTCAAATTCAATCCCAGCATATATCGCTGTTTTCGCTTCAAGTTCCGCCGCTTTAGCTTTCGCTTCCCTTTGGGCTTCGATTTTTTCATCTTCTCTTTCTCTTTCAATTTGTTCTTTGGCTTCCCTGGCTTCCATTACCTGTTGAGCTTTTTCGTACTCATTGGAGTTCTCCATGATTTTAAAGGAAGCAACCCCCACCCCGAATAATGCAACAGCAGAGATTCCACTAATAAGTAAAACCTTTTGCGTTTTCTTCATAAAAACTTCCTCCAAGATTGATAATGTCAGATACTATTTATTTTAACATATTGAATGGATGGACTATCCAGAAAAGGAACACATCCCCCTCTCATTCTTCAATAAAAATTACATAGTTTCAGATATCGATAATTACCCAACATCCCATTCTATTTTTTGAAGAAGATTTATTCGTCACTTATTGCATGCTGGATGACACATATAATGCAGCAACAGTCGACAAGAAAAATTGATAATACCGGGTGCCGGGCATTGTGAAGCTGAGGTAGTGGATTTGGAATAGTATTGGAATAAGGTATGGGGGTTTGTGGATAAATAGATGGAGTAATGTAAAAAGGTAAAAAAGAAACTGCCAATCTAATATCGGCAGTTTCTTTTCGTTTTCGTACAGCCGGCGTCTTTATCAGAATTAATTATCCTGAACGATTATTTCATCGATTATACCGTAATCCTTCGCCTCATTTGCACTTAAGAAGTAATCGCGATCTGTGTCCTTCGCCACCTTTTCGATAGGCTGACCGGTCCTTTCGGAGATGATTTGATTGATATGATCCTTTAGCTTCAAAATCCTTCGGGCAGAAATTTCGATTTCCGTTGCTTGCCCCCTCGCCCCACCAAGCGGTTGATGAAGCATGATTTCACTATTTGGCAAAGCGCACCTTTTCCCTTTCGTACCCGCCAATAAAAGCATGGCACCGAATGATGCGGCCATCCCCGTACATACAGTCCGGATATCAGGCTTAATATATTGCATCGTATCATAAATGGCGAAACCGGCACTGGTCGATCCCCCCGGACTGTTTATGAAGATGGTAATTTCTTTATCAGGTGCATCTGCTGCCAAGAATAACAATTGGGCTACCACACTATTGGCTAAATGATCGGTGATCTCTTCCCCAATCATGATGATACGGTCTTTTAGAAGTCTGGAATAAATATCGTACGAGCGCTCACCTTTGCTGGATTGCTCAATTACATATGGAATGGTGGTCATATCTCTTCTTCCTCCTAACAATAATATTGGCTATGCAGCCATTGAGAGTGTGTTTGAAGGAGTGAAGCTTGATTTGGAAAGATTCGAACGATTCATCAGTTTAGGAATCATCGACTCACTGTTCAGGGATTTGAAAGATGGGATGCTTCTAATGAGGATATCCGGATTTTGGGCTTTTAAAGCCTGTGTCATCAGGGAGATGAGCCGCTGCTCCTCCTCATCCTGCCAATCTTCCACGCAAGACAACCTACGATCTTCAACGTCATTCTCAAAACGCTTCTTCACACGGTTCAAGATTGCCTTTACAGCCGTTTCCGTGGTGTTCAAGTAATCTGAGATTTCTTTTGACCGGTAGAGGAATCCTTCCTTTAATATGAACACTACAGCTTGTTTCGGGGTAAGGGATTTTATTATATATTCAACCGTTTCAAAGACATTTCCCCCAACTGCCCCCAGTTGTTCGGTATCCAACAGATCGTCTAAAGATTCTTTTTTCCTTTTTCGTATCGTATCAATCCAGGAATGTCGGGCTATCGTCTTCAATAAAGCTGTTGTTATCACCGTTTTCTTCCCATAGCCCTGCATTGCCTTCAATATCGTTTCCTGAGCCAAATCATCCCCATCCCAATTATTTTGGGTCAGGAATCGGCAAAACCGAATCAATTCAGGATAAACTTCACGCAAAATTGCACCGTTATCCCTTTCTTTAGCAATATCTTCCCTCAACTTATTTATCATTTTTCTCACTCCTTCAACACCCTCTATCCTCTAAACGTTTCAGAAAGAGAAAAAGATATGGGGGTGAAAAATTTCCCTTCATGCTTCATTATATTCTATTCCATTTTTTCCATTGGATTTCCTTTCATACTAAAAACCTGTTTGGTTAGGATCCAAACAGGCTAATATATGGCCTCCCCCGCTGTGTACCCGGTTCGTCACCAATCATTTCAGTGTAGACCTTATTTTCGAAAACAATTATTATTCCCGTGCATTCCGCTCCATTCCAATAAGCCAGCCAGACGCTTGGATGTGACGTACCTGATGTCCTTGGTGTGAATCCTGAATTCGATCCATAGGAACTCTGCTGCTATTCCAAGTGTTCAATGCATTCGACCGTGTATTCGCTAGGTTCCATTTCGTTTACTTCCATACCAAACCAACTGGAGGAGCGACTCTCATTAGCGCTATCTTTACAATAGTTCACCATAGAACCTGCTGGAATTTCTTCAGACTCTTGATCGCTCATCTCTTCAAAATTCACCGACCGCTCGTTATGACGCTCGCTGTCTGACTTTTCATTATCCAGGTCTGCGAACATGAACATGCAGTAAAAAACCAAAACCATAATTGCCATGGTAATCAACCTTGACATTATAGGCATTAATTTTTTCAATATAGCCAAAACTCTCTTCATGGTGGTTTCCCCAATCCTGCTAAAGCATATAAATTCAGAATGAATTAATTCATCTATTAAATATCCATCAATAACACTAGTTTAGAAAAATATTACTATTTTCATTATATCAAGTTCCAGAAGTTTTTTATTGCTTTTATCCAATAAACAACTAAAAATACACCGAACCCTTTATAAAATGGACAGTCCAAAAAATATCAATATCCCCCTCAAATTGACTTCCCTCCTTTTTCAGTGTTACTCTTAAAAGTATACATTCAAAATACTGATTTCATTGGCGTAAATTAAGGGTGATCACTTTGCCAAAAGAACATTTAATAGACGTGCAACCAATCAGATCATCGGAAAAATTAGATGATATGAAATGGTCATTGAAAAGACATTGCAGCGAGAGAGACTACATATTGTTCTTGTTAGGCATCAATACCGGATTACGGGTGACTGATCTATTATCACTGAAGATAACGGACATTAAAGGAAAGTTTGAGGTCATCATCGAGGAAGGGAAAACAAAAAGGCCAAGAATGATACAGCTTAACAATGTCTGTAATGAATTGGCCGCCTATATAGCCACCATTGATGGTGAATGGCTATTCCCCTCACGCAAGGGCGATAAGCCAATAAGTAAGATACAAGCTTACAGGCAGCTTAATAAAGCAGCGGACATGGTGGACATCGAGGGCGTCGGTACACATACCATGCGGAAAACATTCGGTTACTGGCACTATAAACGAAGTAAGAATCTTGCTGAGCTACAAATGATCCTTAACCATTCACATCCTGTAATTACACTTAAGTACATTGGGATTGCTGATGAAGGGACAGAGGACAGCTTAAATGACTTTACACTATGGGAGGACGGAAGAAATGTCATTGACTGAATACAATGCAAAATATGAATCTATCATTCGCAGCAATATTTCCGACAGACAAAAGGCATTGAAGTTAGCTGATCTAATGACCGATATTGAAGACCAGCTAAAAAATGAAATCGGGGAACATCGAAATAAAGAGGTAAATGCTTTATATAAAAAAGTATCTCTTTTCTCCAACTTGTTATGAAATAGTCCTAAGACCTTGCCCTTATGTGCAGAGGTCTTTTTTTGCCTTGAAAGTAAATGATATGTTTCCTTAAGGCATTACACTGAACTCATTTAACTTCCGACTGACTCGGTACTGGTTTTAAAGTTTACAAATTAAACATACTTAAGGAATACTTTTTCGCCATCATTTCCAAGATTTTTATCCCTGCAACGCTGTTCCCCTTCTCATCCAGCGCTGCACCATAAATTCCAATCCCGCATTTTCCGGGGACGGCCCCCATGATTCCCCCTGACACACCGCTTTTAGCTGGTATGCCAACATTAATGGCAAATTCACCTGATGCGTTATACATGCCGCAGGTAACCATGAATGTCTTGCAAATACGGGCAATGTCCCCGGGGATGATTTGCCTTCCCGTCAGCAAATCTTTCCCATTCATGGCCAGCACACAGCCTATCCTCGCTAAATCCTGACTGTCCATTTCAATGGCACACTGCTTCGAATACAATTCGATTAACTCCTCCACATCCTCATTTATTACATGATGCTGCTTTAAAAAATAGCTTAACGACCTATTCAAGTCTGCTGTATTATATTCTGACCGGGCAACATCTTCATTAAAGCCGATATTCGGATTTTGCGTCAACTCCCGGATAAAATGTAAAATACGTTCAAATCGCTCGGTTACACTGGCACCCTCAATCATGTGGGTCACAGTCAATGCTCCTGCATTGATCATGGGGTTTAACGGTTTGGATGGCTTGTTTGTCTCTAACTTGGCAATCGAATTAAAAGGATCGCCAGTTGGTTCTTTTCCTACATAGGAAAAAACATAATCCTCCCCTTTTTCCATTAATACAAGAGCAAGTGTCAAAACTTTTGATATGCTTTGCAGGGTCATTTTACCTCTTACATCACCCGCACAATATCCTTTCCCGTCAGGATAGTAAATAGCAACAGACAAATCCCCAGGATTCGCCTTTTCAAGAGCCGGTATATAGTCTGCCACTGTTCCGTTACTCGTATATTTTTTTGCCTCATCAACCAGTTGCTGTAATTCGTCATTGGACCTGCATTGACATCCCATATTGTTCACAATTTTCCGCCCCTTAGAAAATATGTTTTGTGAAGTGTTCCTAGATATTGTTTTTTTATTTATTGCCATATTTCATCGATATTATTTATTAAAACTGCGAAGCGGCTACTTTCCTGGTCTTGGTTTTCTTAAATAATAATTCTTTATAGAAATTTTTAAATGCTTCTTATTGATACTAATTAGCCCTTTGTAAGGTACAACCATACTTCCCTAATCTGGTTCTGAATTATTTTCGTCTTGTTTAAGAAAAGAAAAAAGACCTCACACTATTGTTGAGATCTTGATTTTAATGCTGCGGTGGAATCAAATAAGGTTCATCTTTTTTTGTTATGTGTATATATTCTAAGTTAATCATCCAATTCTTCAACTCTTAAACCTTCAATACCCATAATTTTTGAAGCTTCGGTTTCATTCTCAGGGAAAATGAAGCATTGTTTTTCATGCGAAGAAGTAGCCAGCCAGACCTTTCCTTGTTTAAAAAAAGACAAATCCTCAGGCAAATTAGGCATTTCCCACTGAAAAAGAGATTTTGCAATCATTTTTATTATTGATTTTGCATTCCCATCAGCATAAAAATAATAAACATTTGCAGTTTGATTATCACCAAGAGTTGTACTAGCCCATGTTGATTCGCTTCTCATTTCTTTTAATGATGCTTTGAACATATTTATGATTTCCTCTAAGTCTTTTATTGCACCCATATCGGTTCTAATAACTAGATGAAATTCATCACATACTTCAAAGCATAAATCAATTAGTTCCTGATAAACTCTATTTTTTGGATCCCTTTCAACGCTTAACATCTTGTCCCCCTATTTATATATCAAGTATTTGCACTGCCATAGAACGCATGTGCACCCTCAATCCGAATACCTTTACCATTTCTGTCGTATCCAGAGAGTGGATGATTGTGCCAAACCATGTTCTTTCCATTTGAAACGCTGATGATAACGGGAGTAATGCATCATGTCTCATATGAATTTTCTATCCTCACAATAATGTTCTCCTACGCAGATCGTGATTCAGAATTACTTTGATCTTGAAAAACAACAACAACAACATATATAACAAAGGTCAAGCTGTAAGACACGTGGGCTAACGCCTTGTAAAAAAACAGGGGCAACCTTCTCTGTTCTTTAAAGATTTAATTAAAAAAAGAAGGAATTAGAAGCGATAAGACGGAAATATAGAACATACGAATATTATCGCATAAGAAGCTTTCATATGTATCTCACACTTGATGGAAAGTAGGAAAGGTCATGGGAAAATCAAAAAGTTTACAAGAAATCTATAACGCCAACCGTCCAGAAAATAATGAACTTTTCCGAGCGATACAACAGCAGCTACAACTGAAGTATCCAGACAAACGAATGACAGCTACGAGAACCATGCAAATAATTGTGGCTGATAGTGTTTCATCTGGAGAGCTGCGGAATGTGGAAGCCCGCCTTCTGTACAGTTTATAAGAATCTGCTGTTTCATAAACCGTTTAAAAGTTTCGAACACAGAAACGAATTCATCATTGAAAGAAATTCTGAAAAAAATGGCCCATTTGTTGAATAAAGTAAATGGATGAAGTATATAATCCATTTGGTTATGATCGAGCCTGAGACCTAACGATCGAGCTTGAATCAACATGGTACATATAATTTGGGTCGTTTCGTAAACAAACTTCATTCTTTCGCCTACTTCGTGCGCCCTGTGCAATGATTTTTGCCTTTGGAAAAGTCTCAGATATTTTATTACTCAATTTCAATATATACCTACTTTCAACTGGTGAGTAAAAATGCTCAAAAGATAAAGATTGACAACATTTTTAGAGTGACTCATACTAGTAATGACTCAGGTGACAGAATATTATGAATAGTGGAGGGGTAATTATGAATAAGATTTTCGTTCCTAACGCAATCGCCACTTTAACAAGGCTTTTCTACAGTTCGACTACAACGAATGAGTATTTAGCTATGAGAACCGCCCAATTCTACATTGAAGACCTGAAGTTACTGCAAGACGTGGAGGCTGTTGCCTTGGCGATCGAAAATCAAAATGCTTTCGCATTAATGTCTAAATTCAAATTATTTGATTATAAGGCTGCTGAAAAAATTGAAATCGCACTCTCCGCTTCTGGCTATACCGAAGCAGACTTGAATGCTATGAATATTGAATTCTAAATCATTTATCAAAGTTAACGAAACGAATGGCAGAGTTAATACTCTTTGACCCATTCGTTTTTATTTAATCATAAGGTCAACTTTCTTTATGCCTATCATCTGTGGCAAATAATTCACATTCAACATCGGATACTTTTTTATATTTTTTGATCTGTGAAGAAAAATCAAGAAACTCCTTACTTACTCACAGACTCGAATTAATTGACCTACTTTAATAAACTGTTTGCACACTACCCCGCATAAATTATTTGTACATATTTTATAATGCTGATAAACAACTAAAAGCTCCAATCCACCCTAAAAAACGAAAACAATACAAATGGATACCCTAATGAAAAAAAGAACTTAGAAAGAAAATGCTTAGGATGAGTGGAAGAATCAGAATCATTTTTCTCATACTGATCCTATCCACAAACCATCCTGCCGGGAGACTTGCTACTGATTCCCGCATATAAAGCACAGCTGGCACCCAGCCCACCTGCGCTTTAGATAAGTAAAGACATCACTGATAAAAGGCGCGAAAGGACCCATCCCTCTGCCGACAAAAGCAATCATCTCACATACCTCCAGTAAGAGTTAGGTAGATTAAAAGCTTATAATGAACTTTTGCCGCCTGTATTGCCTTTCCACTTATATAGGGAATAAATGGAATAACAAAAGACACTAAACGAATAAAGGAAATCGTAACGGAGGAATGGATTACGATAGTATTTACCCTCCACGGCATTTTCCAATTTTTTCATAGGAACACTTGTCCTCATATTTTGAATTTGCATCCTTGTTTCTTCCTATTATATATAAAATTAAAAAAATTCATCCTATACAGACTGTGATCATTCAGGAACACATTTTTCTTCTGGGACATCCGCCTTCGTTTACCATGGCATTCCAATCACCACAAATAGGAGCCACGCGAGTCCTGGTCCAAATGCGATGAAGACTCCAGTAGTGAGCAAAAGCTGTCTGAAAAAAACCCTTTCTTTTATACCTTGTACATTCGCAAGTAATAGTGCTCCAGCTGAGGAAAGTGGACTTAAGTCAACAATGCTGGCTGAAGCAGAGACCGCTGAAATTATATTGTTAGCTGAAAGAGTAGGATCCTGTAAGATTGGAGTCGCAATTGGAATAACAGATGCTAGGAAACCCGTTGTCGAGGCAAAGGCTGATACAAATCCACCTACGTATGAAACCGCAAGAGTTGCCATCAGAGGGTTACCCATATTCGCTATAAGCCCGGTCACATAGGATATAACTCCAATTTTCTCCATAACCCCTACGTATGTGACAATTCCCACAACTAAAAATATTACCCCCCAAGGCATTTCTTTAAGAATCCCATCTTGTTTGCTAGGGGCTATCAAAGCCAGTATTAAACCTACTATAATCGCTGCAAAACCAATATTTACATCGAACCCAAGAGATAAGACGCCTAAGACGCCAATAGCCGCAAGACAGGCTCCTTTATATAAATCTAAACCACTTTCTCGTTTTTCTGCAAGTTCATTCCCGTCCGGTTGGATGATTTCTGCGGTAGCCGCTATGTAATCAATAGCAGTCCGCTTTTTAAAAAAGCGAAGCCCGCCAAACATGATGAATGCTATTAGCGCAACCAGTCCAAAATAAATGAAGCAGTTAACTAAGAGCAACGCCGGGGAAAATGATATATCTCGAGATTGCATTCCACCGTTGACAATTACGCCAAAGACATTTAGAGGTGAGAAGGAACCAGCCTGCATCCCCATAATAATCATTATACTCATCATAAGGGGATTGATTTTGTGTTTGTAAGCTATTTTTAATGCAATTGGGGCAACAAGAGTAACAACTGCAATCCCATAAGTACCAACGCCTGCCAATACCGCACTCAACAAGAACATGAGCCATGGTGTCAGACTGACCTTACCTTTGACTAAACGGAGACCCGAGTCAGCGATTAAGTCAATGACCCCACTTTTTTGGATAATGGTGAACAAATAAGTGATCCCTGCCATAATGATAAATAGTTCCGCTGGAAAGATGCTATAAATTTCATCCATGCTAAGCCCGCTTATTTGAGTACCGACAATATATGCTGCGACTAATCCCAAAACACCGATATTGATCGGTAAGCTTGCACCAACGACAAATATAATCAGAAGCACAATGATTGCAATTATTTCTAAGCTCATGTAATCCCCCTAAATTTTATAATCAAAAGAATTTGTGTACAGATCGGTTATGGTTATACCACTCGCATCACCAAGAAAAAATCAATGGAATAAGCCTCCTTAAGCAACACAAATCTCCCCATCGATCGTTGATTCAAACATACGTTTATCTAACTCTTATGAAGTCCGTTGATAGACTACGTTCATCATTTCTGTATGATTACGAAAGTTTAGATTGTACATATCATCGATACCCCACTGTAACAACATTCTGGTCGATACCACTCCTGTTTTAAACGTGTTTTTTCCTATCTTAATAGATACTTCATTACGCATCTACAGTATGAGATGGATTCTAATGATGAATGTTGAGGCTCAAAAGTCATAAGCACATTTCCGCTGCCCTAAGATTGACCATAGCCATAATAATCACTCTTTTTACTCTCTTCCAACACACCTAGCAGTGCTGCCTGGTGAGGGCAACTGATTCTACACCGCCATTTTTCTGAGGCAGCATGTTCCACGCTGATGAAAGGTCATTGTTGTGTAAATAGTCTAGGAATTGACGGTCAAGAGCCTGCTTAGACAAGGTTGGCATTGCTTTCCGGTCCCCTTACTGGGTTATGAGAAAGAGCACCGCTATTATAAACATGATACGTTTATCGCTTTTTAAGTAAAACTTTTCCTATTTGTTGGGCCCAAGCATACGTCTCTTCTAAACTAGCTGCCCATGTCACTGAAAGATCAACAGGGATATCCGATTTTGGAATAAGTTGTAGAATAGGAGGCGGTTGTACCGTGATTCCATACGTATTACAGCTATGACAGGACGGCTTGCCTCTGTGTGCTAAAATCAGAGCACCCCTCATCATGCCAAATAAGGAATAACTGCCGACTGCCCTGCCTGAATGGAAGTTAATACTTACTCTTCCATCATCCAAGGCAAACCCACACCATTCATCGCAAAAACATACCCGGCGGCGATTGCATAAAAACACCAAAAAGCAAGAAAATGAAAGCGGTTAAATTTACTGGCAGCCATGATACCCGGAGCAACTGCACTACGCATTTTATGCCACCCATCACTAAAAAAATATCTGTCTCGAATGTATTTTCCAAGTTCCAATATAGGAACTTGGAAAGGTCTGAAAAATCAGATAAATAGGATTGGAATAGTTCAACAAATTATCTTTCATTTCATTACCCACTTAGGGTCTCCCAGATATATAGTTTCGAAAAGATACATAGGTATATATACTACTGGAACTAACCTTTTTTTTCAAGACTCTTTGCCTGCATATTCTTAGGGATGATTAGTTTTTCACAATAGCTTTATTGAAAACAGGTTTATCTTGTAATCTAAGTTCAAAATCTAAATGAGCCGTATAATAATCATTTTTCAAGCCTTTTTTTGCACCGGAATGCTTATCTAACTTCGTAATTAAGCTTCCGCGAACCCCTTGTGCAACATCATTTTCTATATATTGATCGCCTTCAAAATATATTTGTGTTACTAATCTATCGCCATTTTCCGGTTGGAATAAGAGGTGCAAATGTGCTGGACGAAATGAATGATGATCAATCCACTTTAAGAACTGACCAGAAGGTCCATCTGTTGGAATTGAATAATTACCCGGTACGACTGTTTTAATTTCAAAATTACCATTCGCATCCGTATAAAAAACACCGCGTAAATTATTATCTGGAATACCTCCAGCGAAGTATGAGTATTCACCATTTGCATCCGCCTGCCATATATCGATTTTTGTATTTGCTAACGGATTTCCATTTACATCTTTCACAGATCCCGAAAAGTAAAGAGCGTCACCTGGTTCATTTTCACGTTGTGTCAGGACTCCTGGATTTTGAACGACCGGCGTATTTTCAATGTAATAAGGTCCAAGAATAGTAGGTTCCGTCCCTTTTACATTTTTATACATTTCTTGAAGTGCATGTGTTTCAAAGAAAACATCCATAAACAAAGGAATTTCTCCGGCCCTGCCTAATTGATCCATCCAATCAACAAGAGCCTGATAGTCATTATGATCAATTTCGTATTCACTAACTAATTCCTTGAATTTAACTACCAATCCACTGTAAACGTCAATTACTTTTTGATTTTTCATTCCTCTTCCCCCAATTTATGTTCAATTTATATAAGTATTTTCAAAATTAGTTGTAATTCCTTACCCATTGCACTTAGGAGGTAATTATGCTTACCAGATTAATATATACATTTTGTTCATTCGGTTCTGGATTTCACTTCTCTACTTTCGTTTCACGTAATCATTCGATTACTGCTGGTTAAATGAATGAGCTGGAAACTAAAAGGAGAGGAAAAGATTTTCACTAAAAAGTTTCCTGCCGAAGAAAAAATCTCTAACCGATTTTCATTTCTTCTGTAAATGCATGGTTTGATATTTTAATCGAATCTGTGGGGCACCCATCAAGAGCATCATCAAAATCATCCATCAACTCATCTGGTATTTCACAATTACCTTGATTTTCGTCCAGGATCACGTAAGCTATCCCTTCATCGTTATAATCAAAAATTTCTGGTGCAGCTGCTCCACATGCCCCACACGCGATACAGGTGTCTTGATCTATCCGTGTGAATTTCGTCATATTAAAGACCTCCATAAATCCAAATTAGCGTTTAAACTCGCACTTTATCTTTTTTGTTTTCCATTAAGCTCGTACTATGCAATGGCTGCACTTTAGCTGAAGGTTCTACATAAACTTTTGCATTGCTAACTGCAGTAGCTGCTTCACCAAACCCAGTCGTAATCAATCCTATTTTTCCCTCATACTTACAAATGTCTCCTGCAGCATAAATTCCTTCAATACTGGTTTCCATTTTCGAATTAACTAATATAGAATTGCTTTCAATTACGAGATCCCAATTTTTAATTGGTCCCAATGATGAAACAAATCCATAATTGACTAAAACATCATCAACTTCGAGCTCTATCTCGCCATTCCCTTTAACTTCTTCAAGCACTACTTTTTCCACTTCGTTATCGCCAACTAGACGAATAGGAGCATATGGGGTAACAATATCGACTTTCGATTCCTTAAGCATCGTTACACTATGCTCATGTGCACGGAACTTGTCACGTCGATGGACAAGTGTAACTTTTTCAGCAATCGATTCTAACATTAGCGCCCAATCAACAGCCGAGTCCCCTCCACCAAATACTACCACTCTTTTCCCAGCAAATCGGTTTAAATCATTTACAAAATAATGAACATTCGAACTTTCCTGTTTTTCCGACGCTTTTATCGGTAACTTTCTTGCTTGAAAAGCCCCATTTCCAGCAGTAATAATAATAGCTTTTGAATAATGGGTTTCATTCTCTGTTTTGATCGTAAAGATTCCATCCTTTTTCTCAATCTGCAGAACAGATTGTCCAAGACAAATGGATGTATTATCTTTAAATAGACTCATTTGTTCAATTAAGTTATCTACTAATTCCTGAGCGCGCACTTTTGGATATCCAGCTATATCGTAAATATACTTCTCGGGATATAAAGCAGAAAGCTGTCCTCCCAAGTGAGGCAAACTCTCGATGATTTTAACAGATGCTTGTCTCATCCCTGCATAAAATGCTGTAAATAATCCGACTGGGCCTCCGCCAATAATGGTAATATCTAAAACCTTTTCTTCCATCTCATTTCACCTCCCCTCATTTTGAATTACCGTTTATTCTCAACTGACTCTTTTTTAACCGGCACCTGATAATCCAAATACAACTCTTTTCTTTCTTTTGAGGATTGAATCGCTTTTATGCATATTTCCAAGTTGGCTCTTGCCCACCGACCATCATGAATCGGCTTTACTCCTTTACATACAGCTTCATATAATTCATTTATAACGTTTATCCGTCCGGTCTCTTCCATAGGGATTTGAACCGTATATTTTTCTTCTTCCCCATAAACGAGTAAACCTTCTGGACTTTGCCGGATATCACCCTTTTCACAGCTCACAATGGTTAAGCCAAAAAAAGGATGGTGTTTTTCCGCCTCTTGATAATTTTTGGATCGACTTCCTCCATACCCTGCCGCCACTTTTAAGGCCACCTCATCTTCTGGAGAGTTTGTTTCTTTAATCGTCCTCCGAGCTTGAGCATAAATCCCTAGGTTTGAAAGAGGTCCCCCCTCCCCGATGTCAAACGTTAACTCAGTCGTATGGAAGTGATCGTAACCATTGTATACAGCCGTTGCTGCAATCCCATTTTCGAACTCTAAAAAGACAGTATGGGTCCCTTCTGTCGGCCTTTCCTTATCCGAAATGCCTGTGACTGCCCTTATACTTCTTACCTCTCCACCACCTAATAGCCGAATAATATCAAATTGATGAGAACCTTGACGATATGTCACCCCCCCACCAAGCTCTGTCATTAATTCTTCAGGTGTTCTAGGGCGGTAAATCCAATCGTTGTAATACCAATTGTGAATCATCAATACTCTTCCAAGTTTCCCGCTGTCGATAATTTCCTTCATTTTTTGAATAGGCGGTTCAAAGCTGTGAGAATGACCTACAATAAGGTGAACACCATTTTTTTCAGCAAGTTCAATCATTCTCTCTGCATCTTCTAAAGAAGTTGCTAAAGGTTTTTCTACAATAATATGTTTTTTTGCCTCTGCGGCAATACGAACATGTTCCGTGTGCAGCTCTGTCGGCGTGGCAATGTAGACAGCATCTATATCTGGATTCATACACAATTCATTTATTGTATAATATGTTTTTGAGTTATAATCTTTAGCAAACTTTTCAAGACGTTCTTGATTCCTCGTGGCTACTGCAGCTAAGTTCACATAGGGGTGTGTAAGGATTGCCGGTATCATCGATGCTCCTGCAATCCCTAAACCAACTATTCCAATATTTATACTTTGTTTTTTAAAAGGCATATGTCTCCTCCTTTTCTTTCTTTATTTATCTAGTTTATTTTTCTTGCTCTTTTAATTTTTTCACATAATATTGCCAGACCCATTTAGCATTAAACTTTGTCCCCAAATCAGGTAATTCCGCAATATCTTCTTCGGAAATAGATGGGACTTCTCTACCTGTTTTCCCTACCTCCAATGTAACTTTTGCCAGTGTGTTAAAATTCAACGCATTAATCGTTGCTTCTTCAACCGTTGCGCCCGTAGCTGTAATACCATGCCCCTTCATTAAACAAATATCTTTGTCTCCCATTGTTTCAATCATAGGGGCTGCCAGTTCTGGCCGTGTTACTAAATAAGATCTAGGAAAAACAGGAACACCTTCCAGGGCCATGCGCATTGCTGGTATGTTAAATGCACCAAAAATTGGACGGAACTCCAGGTCGGTAATACCACAAATTAAAGTTGCTGGCGGATGGGCATGAATAACACAGCCAACTTCAGAACGTGATTTCATAATTTCACCATGTATGGAAAGTTCTTTCGGGACATGATACACTCCCTGCAAATCATCTCCTTGACCATCAAAATCCACTTGCCTAATTGATTCAAACGTCGTATATCTAAGCCCTTTTTCCGATTCACCTCGGCAGCGTATAAACATTTCATCAGTTCCCGGAATACGGGCGCTTACGTGACCTAATGTTTCATCCACTAATCCTTCCATTGCTAAAATTCTACAAGATAGGGCTACTTTTTCTCTAAGCTCTTCCAATGAGTCATTCATCCTGCCACCCCTTCTTTTATGATGTAACTAATTCTGGGCCGATTACACGTGCTATCTCGATAATTTCACCTCTCCATGAACACTCTCCGCACCAGCAAAAGTAAGCTGTATCTTCAGAGATCCAATATTCATTCAGGAGACTACCAGCTTTTAATAATGACTCCCCACAATTCGGACAGTATTTCAATTTTATGTTGCACTTTTTCTTCTCCGGCATTTTAAAAACCTCCTACAGGGACAATCAGCCCCTCCCTCTTAACAGAAGGGCTGTTTTATAAATTAACTATTAGAAGAAATCGGTTCACCTTTACAAATTTCAATAATCTCATGTAGGTTTGGCGCATAGCGTGTATTCCAATGAATAGCTACCCCTGACAATAACCCACCCTCACTAAATTTGTCTTCTTCCTGCGGCAATTCAATATACTGATTTTGTTGTGGATCCCGAATTGTACACTTTGGATCTTCCCCATTTTTCAACTTCTTCAACTCTCGTTTCAGCATTTGGCGATACATAATGATCCCTTTATCAGATGTTCCAAGTCGTTCCACAGTTCGATCAGCTACAGGACCTTGCGTAATCCACGCCATCATATCCTGACCATCGATGTAGTCTGTTACAAATTTCCCGTTTTCATCATAAATTGGACATTCATAAGATGATATAGGATAGTTTTCAGGTACTTTGATACCTTCAGCTGGAACAAAACATGTATACCAAAAATGTAATGTATGTGTATCATCTATTGGTACCCGGATTTGGAAAGAGTGTGCTCCACTATCTCCGACTCTCAAGTAATTTGGAAAAACAATGGGGTGGCCGACTGCCCAATCTTCATTTTCTTCTGTTTGCCCTTCTAAAACTCGACGTTTAATAATTCCATAATCAAATTCATCAAATCCAATTTTTAGGTGTCGCTTTGTTATAGGCCATTCATTTTGCGGGCGACCTTGTTGCTCAAATACATGCTCAAAATAATGTCCATGCAACCACTCTAAATGTGTTGGGTCAAGTGAATTTTCCATAATTTGCACCCAATTACATGGTATCTCTGCATATCCAATGGTTCGAATAACATTTTCCTGAACAAATAAATCCCAATTTGGCAATTCAGGAGCAGGTTTAGGACCCATATAACCAAATACTAAACCGCCTAACTCTCTTACTTCATAACCTGAGATCTTGATTCGTTTTTTAAATGTGCTATTTTCCGGCTCATTCGGCTGTTCGACACATTGTCCTGTTTGATCGTATAACCAGCCATGGTATTGACAGCGTAATCCACATTCCTCCGGAATGGCATACTCAAGTGATACCCCACGGTGAGCACAACGATCAGCTACTAAACCAAGATTATTAGATTTATCACGGTATAAAACAAGTTCTTCACCAAGAATTTTTAATTTCTGAATGGTACCGATTTTTTCCACATCTGTACTAATGGCAATGGGGTGCCAATACCTTCTTAAAAGCTCCCCCATCGGCTTTCCAGCTCCAACTTGAATCAAGTCTTCGTTTTGTTCTTTGCTTAACATTTTCATCTCTCCTTCAATAGAAATTAAGTTTATTGAAAATTCATTATGATAATTAATTACTAAATAACCAACCGTATGCGCTTCCAGTTTTTTCACTATTAATAATTATCAGATATTAATTCCCGGATGAATCACCTCTTGTTTTAGTTTTTGTAGTTCTCATTCTAAGGATTTAGTGTTTTCTATACAACTACCATGTTCTCCTATATGCAACACTTGATTTTTTTTTATTATCATTATTAAGTTAATATTTTTATCCCTAATCTTATAGAATAAATTGGAATCTTTCGTTGCACTTGAATCAGTCGGCCATATGCTAAAATCAAATGCAAATCTGCATCAAAACGAAATTCCAAGCGCTAATTTTTTATAGAAAAGGTCATCACTGGCAAGCGTCGCCGACGCCATTATTCGGCTGAATGCACTTTTTTATTGATTTCAGTTATTTTGTGCAATATTGTCTACCAGCTTCATTACCTTTTCCCCAGGTTCTTCAGGTTATTTGAGAAAATATATGAGATTGTCCTAATGCTTCGCTTAGTTTTTAATTAGGAAATTCAAAACTATACAACAGCGTTGTTGATTTATGTGCAACAAAAAATCAAGATGTAGTCGGCACTGTGCAGAGGGCGAAAAAGAAGACGTGGATTATGCTCAAGCATGGCAAACGCTGAACGGTCGATGGAAATAATGACGTTTTAGAGCGTTCAAAGATTTTTGCGCGCAAAAATCCTACAGTGTTAATTCTGCAGAAGCAGATGATCCGGGACAATATTGTCAATCTTGTTGACGGATATTATCCCAATTCTGCGGACGTTATCTCGCAATACTACTAAGAGTATTAAAAAAACCTGTATAGGTGTAGCGGGGCGTTAATCTTGAACGTTGAATTTTGTTTCAATAAACAAGAAGTCAAACAAATTAGATAACAGATAAGCAAAAAAGCATTACCAGCCTCATTAGGGATAGCAATGCTTTTTATTTTCTATTGGTTTTGATCTAATATCCTCAATGCTCCACCTCTAGAGCACCTTTAAAAAAGAGTAACCACCTAAAAAAGGTCTCTCTCCTAACTATAATTATAGCGTAGTCTCTTGTAAGTAACGTTTATAATATACCTAATATTTCCAACAACCCAAATTCTCGGATATATCTTTCGCTGCCTTTATTACTTTTTTAATTAATGCCGGGTTCTGTGGATTCATACGGTGTTCGGGACCTGTAACAGAAACTGAGTAAACCACTTTTCCGGTATAGTCACGTATAGGTGCCGCAATAGATACTACACCATCAAGAAGTTCTTCCGAACTAGTTGCGAATCCCTGTTTTTTGACGAGGTTTAAACATTCACGCAACTGTTCAGGATTAGTAATGGTATTATTCTGGTATCCAAACAATCCATTATCTATTAAATTAAGAATAACATCTTCCGCCCGATGAGCTAATAGAACTTTCCCGGAACTGGTAGCATGAACCGGATTTCTTTTTCCAATATGAGTTAAAATTTGTACAGGATGCTTACAATCCACTTTATATAGATAAACCACATCCGTTCCTTCTAAAACAGCGATATGTGCAGTTTCATTGACTTCATTGACAAGTTCTCTCAAAATAGGCTCAGAGTCTCGATTAATTTCGATATTGTTTGTCACGATGGTATTCATGTTTAAGATAGATAAGCCTAAGCGATACTTGTTTGTTTCAGGATTTTTTACAACAAAGCCTTCACTTGCTAGAGTAGATAATAAGCGACTGACAGTACTTTTTCCTAAATTTAACGAAAGTGCTAAGTCCGTTACTTTTTTTTCCGGCTCATCTATTGTGAAACTCCGCATGATTAGCAGTGCATTCTTCACAGAAGAAAGTAAATAGTTTTTATTTAATTCGTTACCCATAATACCCTTCTCCCCTTATTTTTAAGAACGATTTTGCTTCATCATACCATACACAAAATAATCTGGATTTTTATAAGACAATAAAAACTAAACCACTTAAAACTAAGCCAATGCCTATTAAAGTCTGATAAGTAATACCCTCTTGGTTTTTAAATAGGAAATAGCTCACTGGAGTTACCAAAATTGGAGTTGAGAGTGTAATGAGATTAGCGACAGAAATGGGTATATATCGCATCGATGCAATTACAGAAATTTGAGCAGATATGGTAATAATTCCGCTGCTAACATAGAGCCAAACACCGGTGATATCAGCCTCTTTAAAATGTCGCCAAAAGTCACGTTTACTTTTACTCGTAGCTACATGTAACAAAAATCCAAGTAATGCACCCAATGCTCCCCCTAAAATAGGTTGATCCCAGTTTAAAATCGCAGCTCCCCTTAACACATTACCAATGGCATAGGATAATGAACTTAGTAAAGCCACAAGGATTCCTGATTGTACAAATCCCTTAAAGGACACCTGAGTGAAAGGTTGAAAGTTTATCATTTTGCTTTTTTTAGCTATTTCATTTTTATTTGATCGTTGCGGGATATAAGATACTAATAATAAGCCAAACAGTATCAATAGGATAGAAGATAGTTCCCTTGAACCTAATTGCTCCTTCAAAAATAGCCAAGCAATGATTGTTGTAAATACTGGATTTGTCACTTGGAAAGCACTTGCCCGTGTTGGTCCCAATTTAGCTATCGTTTCAAAGAAAAACCATCTACCCAAATATGTACCAAAGAATCCTGCTATCAAAAAAAGAAAAAAACCTTTTTTATGCCAAGCTAAATCACCAGCATCAAAAAAGATAATTTGAATAAAAAACAGAAAAAACGCAAATAACACATTAACCGCTACCGATATCAGAAACCCGAGATTTAAATTCAATCGGGCAATCGCCAACTTTGTAAGTATGATATTAGCTGAAAACAATATCATTGACAGCAGAGCGAGCATTTCTCCCATTCTTTCCCCCCTTTCTTCTATTATATTTTGTTCATGTATGAATTCATTTGACCTAAAAAATTATACGTTTTGGGTGCATACTCTTTTTACTTTACGGATGAAAGACAACATGGATATCATGCAAAGGGCTTATAACTATTAAGCAAACTACTTCCCTTTTTAATAAAGAGAGAATACGATTGGCAAGTTAATGTGTATATCTTTTAATTTTCTGTACCTGGTTTAGGGTGGAAATCGGTCGCAGAAAAATATTTAGCAGGTTTCATCCTTCCTATTAATATCTTGTCTCCTCTAAAGCGCTTACACAAATTACGAAATTTTTCCACCACAAACGTTAAATAAAATATATACATATTAGAATAATTTTCTACTATTCAAAATTAATGATAAGGGAAACTTGTTCACGATACAACTACCTCGTTCTTATATAAGCAACAAATATTATTATTATTTTTCTTACATTTTTCTGACATCCCACACCAACATATAAATAGTAGAGCAATAAGTTTTATTAGATATTTACCCTTTCAATTGCCTCGAATGCTACTGGAATCTGAGCTGCACTATAATACCGATCACCATGTTCATCGATATGTACAGGTTTCGGGCGAATTCGTTTTTTAATAAAGGATGATCCTGCTCCACGATATTGTTGAGATATTTAACTTGCCTTAGTTGGATACCTTCCGACATCTGTTTTTCTTCTTTTAACTCTTGGATAGCGATAGGATAATCTAGGTTCTTGTCTACTGTTAACACACGCGGCTTAAAAACGTGCGAAAAAGCCAATGCATTCTTAAAAAATAACTTGGCTGCTTGTTTATTTCTTGCTTTACTTATACAATCAAAAAACAATCACCTTATCATAAGGTGATTGTTTTCGTTTTGATATTATTCATTCGATAGATAGTCGATACGCCTTCACGATGATACCATCATCAGCAGGTTGGAAGTCGAATTGGGGCAATCGTTCAAAGCCCATACGTTCATACAATCGCATAGCAGTTTTCATAAAATCCGCGGTATGTAAGCCGACGTACTGTGAACCGTTTACTTTTGTTCGACGAATACATTCTTTGATTAATGCCTCAGCAACACCTTTGTGTCGTGCCTGTCGTGTGACTGCAAGCATTCTTATCTCAGGATAATCTAACATGTCAACAAGTCCTTTGTAGGCATCTGATTTCGCAGGAAACAAAGCAACACTACCTACTACTTCCCCATCTAATTCAGCAACTAGAAGTTCAACATCTCGCTGTTCATCGGCATCTGAAGATATAGCTTTCTTCAGAGCATCCCAATGCCCTTCAGGAATGCTTTGAGCATGTTCTTCGTAGGCCTTCACTCTCTGTTCACGAATGATTTCTACTTCATAAAATAAGGCGTTTCTAATTTTCACCATTTAATCCACCGCTCCTCTTATTCAGCTACACCTTTAAAGTGTACCTCTCTATGTTTATTAATCCAATAGAATATAAATTCAAATTAGTGTAGAAAGGATAAATTATAGATTTTCCTATTTGTTTTATAAAATTTGCATAAAGAAAGAGTCCTTTTAATACTTTTACATGTTTTTACACAGTTTTTATCTATATCTAGTTCTATAATGGCAGTTAAAAATAAAGCTAAAAAAGATTACTCTTAGAGAGGTTCATAGAAATACTAAAATTGAGGGACAATCGAAAGATTGAAACCCCATAGGCCATGACCGTGACTTCATTCTTCTCTGGCAATCAAAAAATTTTGCGATCGGATTTGTACCATATAGGAAAGAGCAAAGGCACAACTAGCAATAAACCGCTAGTTGCGCCTTTTTCCTCGCAGAACTTCCGATTGTCCCCTGTAAGAACCGTCCCCTTGCTTTTAATTTTTAAGTTTACTAAGGTGGTAATCCCATACCTTTTGAATATTTTTCGGCTGCCAAATAAATTTTGACATACTTACAATTTCCTCATCCTCTAATGAATGAGCATAGCCTAATTGACTTGCCATATATTGACGCTGTGCGTTCTCTTCTAAAAACACACTACGCACAAATGTTTCGATAATGGAATCACCAGTGATGACGGCACCATGTGCCTTTAAAAGAGCAATATGATGATCTTCTATTTTTTTTGCCAATTCATCGGCAATTTCAACGTTACTAATTGAATGAGATTTAGACAAAACTGGAATCGTTCCCAGCACTGCTCCTTGTATAATGACTGGACGCAGCGGCATCTTCGCTATTGTAAAGAGCGTTGACCACCTTGGATGGGTATGACTGATTGCCTGAACATCTGGTCTACGCTTGTAAATTTGTGTATGGAGAGGATATTCATTTGGCGGCCTGCCCGTTCCTTCAACAAGGTTTCCCGCCATATCAATGGTAATGATATTATCTACAGTTAAAGAACTTCTGCTCGCTCCAGCCGAGTTTATGAAAATCAAATCGGTTTTAGGAATCCGAACACTGAAATGCCCATTAAAATCGATATGTCCGATATTCTCCAACATCCGAATCCCCTCTACCAGCTGTTTTTTTAACTCTTCAGGATGATAAACGTTCAATTAGTAACCTCCCATCACTAACATGATCGCCTAACCAATTACGATAAAACCTGCTCCGATCTAGCAATAATAGCTGCCAAATATACAGTTTTAGTTGTTCCCTCATGGTTTTTTTAAAATAAAAGCTGACAATATAAGTGTAAAAACAACATCGGTTGACGTAATAATCGCTACTCTGGATACATCACTAAACATTAATGCTGAAAAATATAAAATTTGCCCTAATGAAGTGGCCATTCCTGCGGCAAATAACCATGGTTGAAAATGTGTAAAGGTCGGCACGATCGATTGTTGGAATTTCTTTTTTAGCAAAGAGATAATGAGGAATATCAGGATCCCTACTAGCCCTCCGATCATGGTGCCGAAAAATGGATCAGGAATTTCGGCCAACCCCTCTTTTCTCATCACATAACCAATCGAATACGCTAAGGCAGATACCACGCCATACATATATCCTAAACTAGTAATTAATTTAAATCGTTTATTCCAAAGTATCCTTTTATTCACATTTTTTTGTACTTACCACTGTAGCTTCGTTCGCTGCAGCCGTCTCACTTTTTTGTAATCTTCTATTTGAAATAATCGTTTCATACATCAAGAACGATGAACTGGCAAAGACCATGATCATTCCAATATAAACCATAAGGTTCATCGATTCATGAAGGAACAACACACCAATCAGGACAGTAAAAAGTGAATTTAAACGTTTAAGTGTAGAAGCCCGTACTGAACCTAAGTGCTGGATAGATGTAAATAGTAAACTTCTCCCGATGTAAGCTGTTAAGATACCTGCTAAAACATACCATCCTATCCCTTTTGTTGTATATTGCGGCCAATCCTGAAATAGCCCCTTGGCCAGGGTGATGATGCCGGCAAGTCCGAAGGTTATCAGGAAGGAAAGAAAAGCACCGTTATTTTTTGAATTAGGGCATACCCCCTTTTTTCACCATGACATTGGCACATCCAAAAGAAAAGGCAGCCACTAAAGCTAAAATTTCCCCTATCATTCCACAGCTACCAAACTTGAATGATATCCGCCGATTCTACTGCATCCCAAAGATTTTTCACATGAAACCCCTCCCGTTCTGCTTCTGTCCATAAATCATCAACTGGCCTAAGTCCTATAACGACTGAGATATTATGATCTCGTAACATTTTTGCAAATTCCCTGCCTTCTCTGCTGTATCCGAGAATCGCAATGGATTTACCATATAAATAATCTGGAATCACCAATTGTTCCGCTAATGCCATACGATTCACCCCTTAAAGTAAAAGCCTGTACGATAGAATAGTTGTGAATTTTTCTATCGTACATGGATTTCATCTAAATCTGAAATTATAGTTAATTGCTTTTAATTCGTTTTAATAAGCTGATATTTTGCTGTCATATTTTCCTTCATACCTTCTCTCCAATCAATTCCCTTAGGAAGGAAGGCATCACAAGCCCTTACATCACGGTAGGTTTCTGGAAGAATCCCTTTTGGAGCCTTACCATTTTCCACCTCTCTTACCGCTTCTAACAATAGCTGCCTTGCTGCAATAATCGCTAAATCGGCAGTTCCAAGACGTTCTTTTGTACGGTCTGGAAACGGTTTTTCCATTGTTTCCTGCAAAGCATAGTCCTGAGTGTTAATTCCCTCTATTCCCGTAAATGTTTTCGTGCGCTGAACTTCTCGATCAATGAGATAATCATTGGAAGGATTTCGTTTTAATCGATAACCTGGCAGTACATCATCAGGACCTCTTCCAAAGGCAATCTCCTGCTGCAAGGAAAATTCTGGATCTAAAGGAATGGAAGGATCAGAAGTATATTTAAAATTAAAGACCCACACACTTTCGTCATCTATTGGTACCCATATGTGACCGCGAATGGTTGGATATTCCTCTTGGCTGCCATCGTGCCACTTCAACATCTGACCACGCATTTGCTGGGACGGCATGATAAACTGATAAGCACGAATATAGTTGCCATCCTCTTTTAAATCGCGGATCCCTGCATAACGAAAACCGTAATCCGTTTTATCCACTTCGAGCTTTGGATTTGTTGCACGGTTGCGTAAGGAATTTTTATCTTGGATATTGTTGTTATGAGCAAACGACGAATGGGATGTATCAATTCCGCCTTCAAGAGCTTGCAGCCAATTGCAGCTTTCATAGGTTTTCGACACTTGGAAATGAGTTTCAGGTGCCCTCAGCCATTCATAATCCGGAAAGCTTGGCTGTTTTTCTTTAGGTCCCATATAGGTCCAAACGATCCCGTTTTTCTCCCAAGTCGGATAGGATGTCAGACGAACTTTTTGCTTAAAGTTGCTTTCACTCGGTTCATTTGGCATATCCACACATTCACCGTCTCGATTAAACTTCCATCCGTGATATGTACAGCGAATCCCGCATTCTTCATTCCTACCCCAGAATAAATGCGCCCGGCGATGTGGACAATACGCGTCTAAAATCGCTACCTTCCCCTCTGAATCACGGAAAGCAACCAGATCTTCACCTAATAATCTCAATCTAATTTGCGGACTATCCGGTTCAGGTACTTCTTCTGAAAGAATTGCCGGGATCCAGTAACGTCTGAATAATTCTCCCATTGGGGTTCCTTTATTCGTAAGACATAATTTTTCATTATCCTCTTTTTTTAACATAAAACCCTCTCCCTTTTGTGATTATTTTGAATTTATTGACTATTTATAAGGGAATTATACGGTGATAAAAGGGTGTATTATAGGGGAGGGTTCTTGCATTTGGAACAAAGTGAAAAAATAGCCAACATTTTTCATAATTATTTATCTGCAACCATAAAAGAACAGGTTATTGCGATAGTCTATAATCTTATTCAGCGAAAAGGTGCAGCATCTGTTTAAACTATTGGAAATGGTTATGGCAACGAAAGTAAGTCGCCTGCATCAACAATTTTTTAAGTCCCTTTACCGTTGTCCAACGCATTCCATGCTTTTCTTTTGAGTCTGCAAATAAACAGTGTCCGGGAAGTGTGTAAGGTAATTCAGGAGTGATTTCATTTTCCAATAAGTAACTTGTAATAGCAGATGTTTTATAAGCTGCGTCTGCCCCGACCGCTTCTGGCTTTCCAACTTTTTTTAAATCACTTTTTCAACTAGTTGCTAGGATTTGACTGTCGTGTGTATTGCCAGGTGTTACAATCGTGCTAAGTACAAAGCCTTTGCGATCTGAGGCTTGCATGGAAAAAATAAGCGAATTGTTTCGTACGTTCGTCTTTGACCTAGTATCCACTGTAAGGATCAGTTGTACTCTCTTTGATTTCTTTGGATTCTTCTTTATCAAACTTATCCTGTGGAAACAGCTTTTTCCCCCTGCTCCTCACGATCTTGATTAATTTCTTCTTGAGGCATTCTTGATAAGCACGTGTTTCTTTTCTTTCTTTTCCAATTTACGTTTGTCCGCACTCGCTTTTACATGTGTTGAATCAACAAAAACGTGCGATAGAAAATCTGTTCAAATAAGTCTATATCTTTAAAACGACGCTGGTAGTTTTTCCTGAAAGTTGAAAAGTGTGGCACCTTATCATAAATGCCATAACCAACGATAGGCGATATTTATTTTCACTTCTCAATCGTCATTCTCCAACGATCGAATCCGAATGTATACTGAATGAAAGTTAATTTAGTCAAAATTATCGGGTCTATACTTGGGCGATCAAGCGAAATCAATAGCTGCCTCTATTTTGCGAACCAAATGATCCTCTGGTACAAGTTGATCACGTTGGGTAGAATTATGTTTCGAAAGCATCCAAATCACCTCAAAATTATTGTTACTTTTAAATGAAAAAAGCCTGCAAATAAACTAGAATTTTCTCGAGTTTGTTTGCAGGCTGAACTCACCGATTGCGGTGAGTTTTTTTGTTTTTAACCTTTAAAAATAGCTCAAACTATAATTTTTTCCTTATAAATTCCGCCAAGGTGCAATTTTCTTTTCAAATATCTTTAACAGCTCTGTTAGTAAAACAGATAGCACCATTAATACCGCCACATAGGCTAAATATTGGGCTGTTTGGAACAGCTCTGATGCATGCCTGATCGCATACCCAATTCCCTTATTACCTGCAAGCATTTCTGCAACAACTACTGCAATCAATGCTCTCCCAATTGCTAAGCGGATACCAGTGATAATAAATGGGATGGCTGAAGGCAAAATAACCTCTTTAAACATTTGCCCTCTGCTTGCTCCATAGGAGCGGGCAGCCTTAATTAAAGATGGATCCGTCATTTTGACACCTGACATTGTGTTAATCAAAATTGGGAAAATGGATAAGGCAAACACCATCATAACCTTGGAAAGGGTATCTAAACCGAACCATAACACAAATAACGGTGTCAATGCGATCATTGGTGTTGTATAGAGTGCTGTTACAAAGGGATCAAAAGCTAATTCAAGACTTTTCCAATACCCCATTGCTAATCCGATCGGAATCCCGATTAACGCCATGGCAAATCCAATGCCAACCTCCATCCCGCTGACAGCAAGATGTGTAAAAACCTCTGCAGAGACAAAAAAGGCAATGGCTTCGGTAAAAATTTTGCTTGGCCAGCTAAACATAAACGGATCTATGAGATTTAAGAGACCGCATAATTCCCAAATAATTAAAATAATGAGCAGTGTTAAAGATGGATAGAGGACACTTTTAGGTATCTTCCATGGACTCTTTTTCAAAGTAGATGGAAGATTTTTAGTAACTCTTACTTCTTGCATTATGCTTCCCCCTTCTTATATTGCCTTCTTACTTCCCCTTTTAGATGATCCCAAATCGACTGCTTATATTCCTGGTATTCCGGTAAAGCCTTGGTTTCGAGCGTTCTTGGATAAGGGATATCTATTTTAATTTCATCTACTATTTGTCCGGGCCGCACGGACATTAAGATAATTCTGCTGGAGAGAAAAACCGCTTCATCAATCGAGTGCGTGATGAAAATGACCGTTTTCTTCTCATTTAACATGATTTTCAAGACTTCTTCCTGCATGATTTCCCGTGTTTGTTCATCTATCGCAGAGAATGGCTCGTCCATCAGTAAAACCTTTGGCTCTACTGCAAAACCACGGGCAATTCCAACCCTTTGTTTCATTCCCCCGGACAGCTGATGAGGGTATTTATGTTCAAAACCTTCCAAGCCAACCATTTTGATATAATGCAAGACTTTATCACGTATATCCTTTTTTTTCTTTCCTGCTATCCGTAATCCAAAAGCAACATTATCATAGACTGTTTGCCATGGCATTAAGGCAAAATCCTGGAATACCATTGCTCTATTTTCATCAGGTCCATGAACTTCCGAACCATTTATCAAAATAGTACCAGAGGTAGGCTTAAGCAGCCCATCTAATGTGTGAAGAAGGGTGCTTTTTCCACATCCGCTCGGTCCTATGATCGAAATAAATTCTCCCTCATGTATTTTCCCGGACACACCTTTTAATGCATGTACTTGATTCGGCTGACCTTCATTATAAATAACGTTCAGATTATCAAATTTTAAAATAGGAGTCTTTGTTTTTACGATTGTTTTAGTCATGGAACTCACCTCTTTAGATAGATTTCACTTAAGGATGTCTTGTTTAATCTGAAATATAAGAATCATCATATAATTCCTCGATTGTTACTTCACCTGTTAACATCCCTGCTTCTTTAGTGGTTTCAACAGCCCATTCTAATCCTTCTGTGTTGGCTTTTCCTTTATCTGCTAAAGCAGGCAGTACGAAATCAAACGATTTTTCAGCGTCTTCCTGATTCATTTCTAATTTTTCCATAATGATTTGAACCATTTCTTCTTTATTTTCTGGTTTTTTTGCATACTCGGTTGCTTCGGCGATTGCTGCCATAAAGCCTTTTGCTGCCTCCGGATTTTCCTTTAAAAACTCTCCATTCGCAATTAACATGTTGTGATTATACGTTTTCAAGTCATCACTCATAATAGATAGTTGATGCATACCGGCAGCTTCCGCTTTTAAATCTGTTGGTTGGCTTAGAATGGTTAATTTCGCCTGACCTGTCACTAATGCCTGAAGACGAGTAGGGTTTTCCCCTGCCTCCACGATACGGACATCCTTATCAGGCTCCAATCCATTGTTTTGTAACCACCAGCGTAGCTGAATGTCTGTTCCATTTCCTGTCCGGTTAGTTGCCACAACTTGTCCTTTAAGATCTTCTGGCTTCTTGATATCTGATGTAACGTAAATACTATACATAGATTGATCATCCAACGTCCCAATCAGTTTGATATTTGCTCCTGATGCGATCCCATTAATCACTGATTCTGGAAGACTCGAAATAATCTGAAACTCATTTGTCTGTAGTCCTCTTAGTGCAATGACCCCACCCTGTACCCTTGTGGTAGAAACTTCAAGATTGTTCTTTTCAAACAGCTTATTCTTTTCCGCTACAAATACAGGCAGATAGCTAGCGTTATTGGAAGGTAATGCCATGCTAATGCTCGTTTTTCCATCTTTACTTGTACCGCCCCCAGCTTTTGCATCTGATTGAGTTTTCTCCGTTTTTCCACAGGCACTAAGGATCAAAGCTATTATTAATAATGGTAAAATGAATAGTTTTGGTGAAAATCCATTTACTACTTTTTCCATAATTTGGACCCCCTAGATGTGTTTGATTAGAACTAAGAATACTATTTACAGTTTCATTGAACGATTCCTTCTACCACCTAGCACCTCCTCCATTACGGAAACGCTTTCACCCCGAAAAAAATAATAATCCGGAATTCCCTTGATATTTTTTTCAAATATTCTAAATATTACAATAAACGTTTTCCCATAAAAAAATAAGCATGTGGTTCTTGTATATGGAAAGAGCATTAAAAAATTTTTCACTATTGTTAACTTGTAAATATTCACAATCAAAGTTATTGATCAACCAACTTACTACACGTTTAACTAACACAAAAATGAAAACCTACAGTTAACTCTATAAAAAAAAAGAATGATTAGTTAGACTAATCATTTCTCGAAAATTGAGTATGTATTATTTTTAGCATTCTACTATTAATTAATAATAGTCCATTCCCATTTGTTCTGTAATCAGTCTGCTGCATTGTCTAAGTTCACGCACGTATTGCTCGATCTGATTTAAAGAAAAGGATGATCTAGAACCGGTAATGCTTATCGCGCCTACCACCTTTCCTAAGTCATTTTTTACAGGTACTGCTACAGAGGAGATCCCATCCCTCAACTCTTCCATTGTTAAAGCAAAATCCTTCTTTCTAATTTCGTTTAGATTTTCTCTCAATTCGTTTGCTGAAACAATTGTTTTATTTGTATATTGAGGTAAACCACCTTCAATTACCCTTTCAACTTCTTTATCATTTTGGTGAGCTAACAGCATTTTACCAATTGCAGTGCAGTGTATAGGAATACGGTCACCAATCTTCGATTTCGTTCCATTATCCCCATCGGCACTTCGCTTAACAAGGTATACCACTCCACCATTATCATATACACCAAGCCGTACAACGAGGTAAATAGACTTTGCTAGCTTTTCAAGGATAGAGGCTGAAACTCTGCGTAATTCCATTGAATGATAGACGGTGAAGCCGAGCTCGAAAGCAGCGATACCTAATTGATATTTTTGGGTTTCCTGATTTTTTTCGACTAATTTTGATTCATTTAATGTTTTCATAAGCCGGAAAACAGTACTCTTTGCCAACCCTAATCGCTTACTCAATTCAGTTATTCCTAATTCTGTCTCTGTCTTCGAAAAAGTCTGCAAAATTCTGATCGCATTATGTACTGAAGACAACACTTATTGTTCCTCACCTTCTATTTTATTAATCGTTTAATTAATCTTAATCTAACAAAAGATAACTGTTTTTTCAAATAATTTCGTAAATATTGTGCTGTATAAAGGAACAGTCTGTTTTCAACACATGCATCCATAAGACATTATGAAAGATATAATTTTAAATTATTGGAGAGAGGAAGTTGCTAGATGTCTAAACTATCATTAAGCTTTGCCTGCTGGGATTACGATCGGATCCATGCTCTAACTAATGGTTCCGTTCAAGTAGAGGGAATTGACCTCAATTGGTTGAATATGCCGGTTGAGGAAACCTTTTGGAGAATGATGCGTCACCAAGAATTTGATGTAGCAGAATTATCCTTATCATCTTATTTAGTTGCTAAGGATCGCGGTTATCCTAATTTCACGGCGATTCCCGTTTTTATGTCCCGGTTCTTCCGCCATTCCGGCATTTATATCAATAAGAATTCCGGTATAAAAAAACCTGAAGATCTAAAAGGAAGACGAGTTGGGATTCCAGAATATCAGTTAACTGCTTGCCTTTGGATTCGTGGTATACTCCAACATGATTACGGAGTTCATCCAGCCGATATGAATTGGTATATTGGCGGACAAGAAACAGCAGGCCGAATCGAGAAGATAAAGCTTGACCTACCTTGGAATATTAACATCAAGCAAATCGATGATAACCAAACTTTAAATCAAATGCTCGAATCTGGAGAAATAGATGCTTTTATCGCACCACGTGCACCGTCTTGTTTTCTTGAAGGGTCGCCAAATGTTCAGCGTCTTTTTCCTGATTATTCAGCTGTTGAAAAGGAATATTACAAGCGTACCGGGATTTTTCCTATTATGCATGTTGTAGCGATAAAAGATGAAATTTTAGCAGAACATCCATGGGTTGCTCAAAATTTATACAAGGCTTTTGAGCAGGCAAAACAAAAGGTATATGAGGGTTTCAAGCAAACGGCCGCATTAAAAGTAACACTTCCATGGTTCACTTCCGAATGGGAAAATACGAGAGAATTAATGGGAGAGGATTTCTGGCCATACGGATTAGAGAATAACCTCAAAACCTTAGAAGCAGCTGTAGCCTATTCCTATGAACAGGGAATGATCAAGAACCAATTAAAGATAGAAGATTTGTTTGCCAAATCTACATTAGAAAAATATACGCTATAAGGAGGCAATCAAATGACTAATAAAGTTTTAGCAGCGGTAGCAGTAGGTCAAAAGGAAACAGTCCTTCGTGAATTTGATTTACCTGATATCTCAGCAGAGGAAGGAATACTCCGCATCGAAATTGTGGGAATCTGCGGAAGCGATGTTTCTTATTACCGTCACTTTCAGGAGCCTAAAATTTTAGGTCATCATGTTGTGGGCTATATTGAAAAAATCGGTGAACTTGCTGCTAAGAAATGGGGATTAAAAGAGGGAGATCGCGTTGCGATGGAGGAATACATTCCATGCGGCCAGTGCAAAGCCTGCCGGACTGGCTCCTACCGTTCATGTACCTTTACCGATCCGCGTTCGGGAGGAATCCGCTATGGAACAGTTCCCGTTTCGATAAAGCCTTCTTTATGGGGAGGATTCAGCCAATATATGTACCTCCATCCCAATTCCGTGCTACATAAAATGGCGGACCATGTACCTGCTGTCGATGCAGCACTGACGTTACCGCTAGCTAACGGATTTGAATGGATGAGTATGGAAGGAAAAGTGAGAACAGGTCAGGTAGTTGCCATTTACGGACCAGGGCAGCAAGGATTAGCCTGCGGACTGGCGGCGAAGGCTGCAGGAGCAACTGTGATTATGATTGGAAGAAGCTCCAGCCTGCGCCGCTTAACATTAGCCCGCGAATTAGGAATGGATTACATTATAAATACGACTACTGATGATTTATATTCTAGTATTGAAAAAATAACGGACGGACGGATGGCAGACGTTGTGCTGGATGTAACATCCGGCGGGGCAGCTCCAATTACAAACTCTATTCATATTGCAAAAAAAGGTGGAACTGTACTACTTGGAGCCTACAAATATCAAGCTATTCCGGAATTGCATATCGATACAGTTATCAAAAAGACCCTGACTCTTAAAGGTGTAAGAGGCCATAGCTATGAATCTGTTCAAATGGCTGCTGAGCTCATCTCAGCAGGAAAGTTCCCGCTCAGCAAACTAAATTCTCATAATTATGGGCTAGATCAGGTGGACTTAGCATTAAAAACTGCCGGCGGCGAAGGAGAGCCAGCACCTTTATTGGTTACTGTTACACCATAAATGACACACGGGGACGGTTCTTACAGGGGACAATCGGAAGTTTTGCGCCTAGTGCATTAATAATCCAAGGTTTTTTCCTTTGATAGCTGTTTTGAAAAAAGGCTTTCCATAAAGGAAAGCCCCGAATTTTTCGGATATTTCTTATTTCGCCATCCTTCAAAAACAACGCCAGTGCATCGTCGATGTCGAGGAAATCAGACCGCATGCTCCCACGCCGCACCTCATTGCTTTTCCTTCTTTTCTTTCTTTTCCATTATGTGCAGTAGGATAGTAGAAAACAGCATATATACTGCAAATATCAGCCAATAATATCCTGGATAATCATCAATGGACGAAAACATGAATATTGAAAACAGCAGTATTGGAATGAACAAAAATAATCGTAACTTCCACAAATACCGTCCCCACATGGCAATGCCTCCTATTGAAATTATTAGCAGTGATTTTGGGATTTTTTCCATTCTTCAAATACTATGTCACTGGCAATAATTTCAGCATCGGTATATCCCAACCCACATAAAGCAACTTCAATTTCATCAGCTTTCCTACTGTCAAAAGATCTAACCTTTGGAATGAGCGCCCACGCTCGCTGTTTATCAATTTCCACAGCTACAGCATGACTCGGCTTCATAGTTTAGTAAAAACGGGGAAAATCACTCCTTGTAAAAAATCAGAGGCAACTGCGCTGTTCCTACGTGATGATTTAATCGAAAAAAAGAAGGAATTAGAAAGACTCAGGAAGAAGTATAGACCGTATGAATATTGACCCGTTTAGAAAGTAGGAGAAGCCATGGATAAACCAAAGAGTTTACAAGAAATATATAATGCCAATCGACCAGAAAATAATGAACTGTTCCGAGCAATCCAAACGAATTTACAGTTGAAGCACCCTGACAAACGAATGACAGCCACAAGAACTTTACAAATACTTGTGGCGGACAGTGTAGCATCTGGGGTGCTGTTTAATGTTGAAAGTCGGCTTTTGCATAGTTCTTGAAAGTGCGTAGTGCTACACGATGGAGCTGACCAAAAAGGAGGTGGGCATCAGAAATGCTTACAGATAGAATAATCGACACCATAATAATTCTCACTATAATCGCTATATTGGCTGCCATTCCTGTCAAATGGTTCCGTGATTGGCTTTGGAATGATTAAAAATATGCTGGTTGTACATCAATTGAATATAAAGATTCAAAAACTGGGAGGTATGTCACCATGAAAAAATACATAAATATAGTTGGAGCGTTTGGTTTAATCGTGTTGATTATGGCAATGCCCTTCTTCTACACCGCCATATTCTTTGGCAGTTTTTTCTTGGACACAACACCGCATACGAATCCTCAGCCTGGCCATGAAGATCACAATGCAACAAAAATTTGGGAAGGTATGTCAAAAGAGGAATATCAGAAAATTAAATACGTAGAAGAACATAAATTTAAATATGAAAATGAAGAACCTACATTCAACCCAGAAGAGCCTTCAAGCTTTAACCTTTTTGAAGTTGAAACTGAAAATGTGGAATACTAAAAGGACAACTCATAATCGAGATGTCCTTTTTGTTCACTTGTCTTGAGAAATTGACTCTTTTAACATTTTTTCGTAATTCAAAAATTCTTTGTATCTATCTTTAAGTTCGTTTAAAATATCAATGTTTATTTCACCATCTGCTGTTCTAATTAAAGCAAGATGTAACATAACCATTTGAATTTCTCTATTAAGCATATTAACTTTGTCTTCTACTTTATAGGATAAGCTCGTAGTATCAATATTTTTTAATTCTTTAGCCATTTGGAAATTTACATCGACCAATCCTATGAAAGCTTCAAAATTTGCTTCTTTTTTATATCCTTCAATTATTGTCAAATTAGCCATTATTGGACTAACAATTCTTGAATATTTTTCGTTAAATTTCATAAGCATATTGTATTCATTTTTCAGTTCTTTTTTGTTTTCATGATTGAATTGGGATTTTAATATGCGTATTGATATCCAAGCTGCAATAAACGCTCCCAAAAACGTACCAATTAATCCCCCGATACTCTGTATCCAAGCGTCAGGTGAAATACACGACCAAAATCCTTCGCAAGCTTGCTTAATTTCTATTTCATATTTCAAAAGCTCCCCTACGATCAATCAAAGAAAAAGACACACTACAGAGACACTGGTAACATTAAAATAATCAATACTTTAATGTTAGACTTCCTTGGTGAAAAAAGGTAAAGTGGAGTTAATAAACTAGGTTATATTAATTGAGGAGGAGTTACGTGTTCTTTAAAAACGATGACAAGATTGACCGCAGAGCCGTGAATATTGCTTATTTTGCAACCTTTATATTCTGGTCTGTGGCACTTCTTATAAATTCTGCTTTCGAATTCTATAACAAGGAATTCATTTCTAGTTCATTTATTATTCTTCTAATGGGACTAGCCGTTTTCTTTCTTACTGAATTTATCGCTACAAAAATTAGGAGATCTCAGGCTCATAAATAACCTGAGATCTCTTTTATTATTTTCTTGCAGCGCAAGACCAGCTATGAGTTGCACCTATTCTAACATCTGTGATAACAACGCCTTTGCTGTATTTATTGCATTTGTTTAGGGCGGCTACTCCCAATACAGGTATAGCTACGAGCATTGCAGTCAGAAGAGTAGGGTTTTTCGCAAAAGCCTTCGCTATTGCCGATAAAACTGCCCATGTTCCACCATAAAGTCCTGCATCTTTAATAATATTATTAACTTGTGTATTTGAAAGGTAATACTTTTTAACAGCGCCTATGGATGAGGCAGAAACTTGTCCACTAGCTTCTTGTTTAGTAGAAGCTACATTTACATTATTCATAGACTGATAGTAAGTTGCAAGCGTGGCTATAGCCTTTTCAGCATCATCACCATTCTCTTTGACTACCTGTTCAAATATGTAATAGAACTCTTGTGCCTCTTTGCTAAGTTTGTTAATTTCACTTTGCTTGTTCTTGGACAGGTTATCCATATTTAAGTTACTCTGATCCAATTCATTAACGACATCGATTAATTCCTGCGTGTCACCAATTTGTTCTTTACTAACTTGCACGGTTGGCGTATCGACTCCTGTCGAAGCGAATGATGCAGATGGTGAAATGCAGCTAAGTAGAGTAACGGCTGATATAACACTGACGATTCCTTTTTTAAATTTCATACTTCCAATCCCTCCCAATTTCTCCAAACAAGTCAATTATACTAGATTCGACACCATAAAAATACATTTTTTTATATTTTTGTGCAAAATAGGATATACTAACGTTTTGTAAATGGTTATTTTGACGAAGTAAGCCGAAACTTGAAGAATTTTAAAAAGTCACCCAGGATGAAATACCTATTAAGTGTCAGTGTCTGGAATTATGAAATTTTCTTGAATGAAGAATATGATTTCCTTTGTAAACCATTTTTTATGGTAAATAAAATATTGATTTTAAAATAAAAAATAAGCCTCCTCGATAGGCTCGTTTTTTTACTGCTTATTCAAAGTTTAATTTAACAAATTGAGCTTCTTCTTCAGGAGTAAGAACTCCGGTTGCTTTACCGACATTTCCATTTTGTTCTCCCCAAAGGTAATTGTGTTCTTCCACTATATCGTCGAAGTTTCCTTCTTTCCATTTTCCTACGATTCTCAGCAATTCACTTTTATAGTCGATCATTTCACTATCATCAATGAAATTATAGAGTGCATTGATGTTTTCAGAATTCATTTCAAGGTTGTACCATTTTTCTTCAGAAACTACTTTTTGATGAGTCATACTATGCATTGTTTTCATAACGTCTTCTCTTTTTGAAGCTGGTCCAAGTCCTAGTTCATATAGAACTTCTTCATTTTCTAAAGCTGGTTCTTCCGTATATTCTTCGTCAGTTGTCTCAAAGTCCGTTGTCTCCAAAACAGGAGATGTATCTTCTTGCGTTTCTTCATAATTTTTAGCATTCTGATTGATTGTTATTATTACTGAGATAGCTGCGGCAGCTACTATAAGTCCAAACATTGACCATCTAAATTTATTCATTATAAGTTCCTCCGAGTCATAGTTCGATTATCACTCATTTCAGTTACATCCTTTTATGGATAAGCTAACCATTATTATATTAACATAAACTATTAACAAATAATCTTAAACTATTAAGTAACCATATAGATAGATATAAAATTTTTATCTTTTAATAATAAAATTGAGCATAAGTTATTAATCCCATCTAAATCTAAATTGATTAGATGGGATTAATAATCACTCTGTATTGGCCATTAAACTATTCCCTATATAAATTCTATATAAAATTTATTGGAGACCAATACAGAGCATCCCGAGACTTCTAAGGATTATATAAATCTTACCAGTTAATTAATTGAACATTGGAATTATTTAATCTTCCTTCAAATATCTCATAAGGATCAATTTGTCCATGCTTCAATTGGCTTTTATATAAGGTGTTTTCTAAGCAAGTTCTAAAGTAAGTTCCAAATTTATCTATATCAGGATTTGCTTCTACCTCTTTTAAGACCCTATAACAAACTTCTTTACTCAATCCTTTTAATCGATATTCAGAAATTAATTTATTTATCATTTCATCGTTGTTAACCGATTCTTTGTTAACAAAATAATTATTAAAATAATTATTTTGTTCTTTTTTATTTTTCTTTTTATAAGCTGGTAACTTTTGTACAGGCTTGGATTGCTCTTTTGTTATTGCTAGGGTTACACATTTGTCATAGCTCAAAAAATCTTCAGACTGTTTCTGTGCTAAAGTTCCTTGTACATTTTCCTCGTTTAGGTCTGCTCTTTTGTCAGAGCTGACAACAACTTTTGGAAGTAAATGCTGCACTATTTTATCTGTGATATGAAAGTACTTCTTAGATGGCGAACCCATGATTACCGATTCGATATATCCTGCATCTTCTAAATCCTTAATTGCTTTCAATTGCTGCCTGTATGATAAAGCTGTTTCTTCTTCCAAAACTCCACTTAGTTAAATAGAAGTACTCTTTACCATCTCGTACAGTTAGCATTTTCTTACTTCCAAAACTTTCATAACTTGAACATAACTGTCCAAAAATAATTGCTCCGTTGACTGATACTTCATGAGCTAGTTCTTTATTGAACATAACAAACGCATTGCCTCCAAGTATGGATAATAAATTCATGTTCTTTTTCCCCTTTTGATACAGAAAAAGAAACTTGCTAAAATTTAATTAGAAGTTAATTCTTCTGTTTTTTATGTAGAGATGGTAGAGCCGCCAAACTCATTTGCCATCTCTTTTATTATTAAAAGACACCGAACATTCGTTTGTAAAGTATAGATTGGGATATATTACCTATATTTTTAATCCTCTTAATGCTCCGTGCAACTTATGCTTTTGCTCCAGATCTTGTCCCCATAAATTCACATATCTTTTAGTAACAGTGATATCTGTATGACCAAGTAAATGCATTAAAGAGAATGCATCCACACCTGAAACAATCATCCTCTTAGCCATCGTATGTCTAAATGTATGAGGACTAACTCGCTTATTTATCATTGCTTCCTTCCCATACTTAGTAAGCCTAGTTTGAATGCTATGTCGATTTAATTCTTTATTATCCTGGCTTATGAACAGTTTGGTCGTCTCAACGTCTCCTCTTATCTTTATATATCTGCTTAGCTGCTCTTGTGTCGTTTCAGATAAGTAAACCGTTCTTTCAAAGAGATTTTTTGTTCTTCTAATAATGATAATGTTCCCCCTAACATCATCTACTTCAATGCCTACAAGTTCAGACAATGTGACTCCAGTATCTAGGAAAACAAGTATGATTACTTCATCTCTAAAGGATATAAACGTTTTTTCTTTTCTAATTGTCCTTATAAGTTTCTCAATTTCTTCTTTATTGTTTCAATTGTCTTTTGTCTATCCCTTAATAATTTGATGTTCCTCATTGGGTTCTTAACGATTTGCTTACATAAAAAGTTATAGAATGCTCTTAGAGCTCTCAACAGGGTATTAATAGTAGTAACTTTCATTAGTTCCTTACTCTGAAGAATTAAGCTTTCTACGTCCTTTTGTACCCATTCAACGAGCTGCTTATTAATTATCTTCTTTGCTCCATGAAATTCATTTTTGTAGTATTCAATCGCGGCTGGTCTTAAGTTTCTTAAATAGCAGTCCTTAAAAAGGCTTCATATGCTTCATCATCTGAAATCTCTTCTTAATAATTCTTAGTTCATCTTCCCGTTAATTCTTTACTTCTTCTCATTACGACCTCCTACGCACACGATTCGCAGCACACGATTCTTAGTTATTTTTGTCGTGTAAAAGACAAAGAAAAAAGGCCTCAACAATTAAGTTGAGACCTTGATTCTATAAGCTTTCATGATACCGGTGGCCGGGGTCGAACCGGCACTCCAGAGGAACACGATTTTGAGTCGTGCTATAAAGAGTCTCCGTTTCCCTAACGAGTAGAGAACCGTGACGTCAGCGTTTATATATTATCGTTCAGTATTTAAGAGTATTACGATGCGTACGATTATATCACTTAAACGTAATTGTACACGGACAGGCTTCTGAAAGCAATACCAACTGTTAACTCTCGTCCTCCGTTTTCACGCCTATTTAATAGGAAGAAACACGGAAATATCAGCGGAATTTATTCGATAACTTCCACGGCAATTATGTCGGCCATCTTTACCGATAAATATCCAAGCTACTTGTCATAAATTCAGACATACTTTTGCTCGATTATCTGTAGAAGCATCTGCTGGTATCTTTGAACTTCAAGCAATTTTAGGACATACATCAATGGAAATGGTAAAGCACTATGTAAATTTGTTTTCTGATGACGTTATCAGAAAGCACAAAGAGTTTTCACCGATTGAAAATATAAATAAAAAAAGGGTACGAAATTAAGTCGAATGAAAAAAAGAGACAAGGTACTCGCAATACCCTGCCTCCAAACATTTTAAATCAATAATCCTATAAAACTAAATATGGAATTTCCTTATCCTTATAGTATGGAAAAAAATTCGATGTTGCAAGGTGTCTTTAGTATTGCCTTTTTTAGGGTATTCCCTTGTGAGCTGCCGTTAAGCACAAGTTAATAGACAAAAGAAAGGAAAAAATAGCTGATTTTAAGCAGGAGAAAACTGTTCTACAATTCGATTTTTCTAGCTTTATCGACAGTGAAAAGTTAGAACCGTTTACTGTAGAACTGCCAAAATAATGCACTAGCATCTATTATGTCCACATGCACTTAGTGTTGCAACAAAATATAGTTAGGACCACGAGGACAGCGTACATTTTGGTTAGCTGTCTTTTTTATGGCAAAAGAGAACATTAAATCTAGATACAGTCTATATTATCCTTATTCAAGGGAACTATATAACCAATTAACTTAATGATGTCAGGAGCAGGGGGATTAATAATGAAAGTACTGTCGATGATCCAGCCTTGGGCAAGCTTATTTGTCCTTAGGGAAGCCGAATATGAAACAAGGACTTGGAGAACGCATTATCGGGGTCCTCTTGCTATTCATACGAGCAAAAAAGTAGATAAGCCCACCTGTAGACTGGATGGAGTTGCCGAGCTGCTGGCTAAGCATGGGTATACAGAAGATAATCTGCCGACCGGAATGATAATTGGAGTCTGCAAGCTGAAAAACTGTTTGAAAATAGAAGAAAACAATGGAAACTGGGCGGTCTTAGAAGATAGTCGGGTTATTCCAGGGAACGACTTGTTTTTAGGGGATTACAGAGTTGGCGGCTATGCCTGGGAAATTGAGGACATGCGGATGCTCGATGAATATATTCCTGCAAAAGGGCAGCTTGGGCTGTGGGAGTTTAGCGGAAAGATATAAGTATCAAACCATAGTGGCACTGAATCTGGAAATTCTATGCTTGTGGTTCTCTTTGGGGTTGCCATTTGATTAGGAATTTACTGTTTTTTTGGTGGTTTTTCATAGTTCTGAGACTAATTAAAGAAAACCCCGAATTAATTCGAGGCGCAGCGTACTTCAAGAGTAAAGCTTGTCCAAGTTCAGTGAGTACGAATGAATCGACATAATCAACATTCCTCTTACTTTTTTATGCAGATTTCTTTAAGGCTGTTACTTATTTATTTCCCACCTTATCTAAATGTTGTTACAGTAAATATTATTATTAAGATTCCAAATAAATATAAACAGAAACTTTCCCAATGAAGAAAAGGAAATTTATCTTTAGTCGTGAGTTTCAACTCTTCTGTTACCCATTTTGACTGCATCACTTGAAAAAATCCAAAATGAGTAATAATATGAGTGCCAATTGCTTGCTTTGATATACCTATTTCAGATTCTTTTTGAATCTCTTTCAATCGTACCTTATAAGGTGCCAAATCTATTTCTTCTGTATATTTAACTTCATTGTACATAGTCCTTAGTTCATTAAACAAAGAATGGAGCTTCTTTCCTGCTACCTCATATTGGTCCTTGTTATCGCCATGGAAATCTAAAACTAGACCTAAAATACCTACAATGATGAGGACAGCAGATATTACATCACCTACATTCGTATGTACAGTTTCTTTATAAATGTTGGTCAACTGCATAATACCAATGAATATCGTTATACAACTGATCAGCCTTGGAAAAATACGATATAAATCATAGGTCATAAAATGCTTTTTACCACCGAAACCAATAGCGTAGCCAGTTTCAGCTATATTTTTTAGTAATGAGTCTTTTTCACCCATACACAATCCCTCTCTTAGCGTGGATAATAGGTACCAAAAATTTCCCTCCATGTTTTATAGGCAATGGTAGGATACTCTTTGTCATCTTTAATCGCTTCAACAGCCTTTAAATATCCCTGCTTTGCTTTATACTCAAATTTTCCTTTGCGATATACTTTAGCGCCACAACCACGCGCTTTCCAAAACGTTTGTTCTTGATTTCTTTCAGATAAGTATTTTAAAAAGTCCCTTGTCATCCAATCATAATAGGTATAGGATTTATCATTATTTTCATACCCATCTAAGAAATTTATAACAAGCGTTTCAAGAAGCATTCCTGAAATAGGGACATTATTTTGGTTTCTCCAAGATTTCATAATACGGACGAGTTTTTTTACATTTTTATTGTACTGATTATTTAATTGATTTATTGCATTGATTTCAAGAATAGGATAGGTGACTTTCCAGCTTCCCCCATCATTTGAATCAGGATAGGTGTAACTTTCTCCCCCTTTGTTTTTAAAAGCAGGAACCACTTCAAACATCATGCCGTCACTAAAATTAACAACAATAACTTGTCCATCTCCACCTATATCTGTATTGACGTAGGTTTTTTTAATCGAAGACCTTACTTCTTGAAGCAATGCAGATTGTCCGTTACCTAAGTAATCGTTATACCTAGCATAAGTGGCATACGGAAGTTCAATCAACATATCTACATCGCTAAATCCTTTAATTGCCGTTCCTCTCCCATATGAACCTACGTATCTTGAATAACTTGATGAAGAATCCAGATCTCTAAAGTCAAGATTCAATCTTCTCGTAATTCTTTTATACCGTTCTGAGACTAAATCATGGTTTTGTGTGCGTGTATTTTGTACAAGTACTTTAAAATTATCATAAGTTCCCAATAATTACCTTCCTTAGAAACAATTGCTAACTTATTTTATCAAATAATACATAGATATTGGTTAATCTTAGGAAATAAAAAGTATTTATTGAGGTAAAAAATTTCTTCTTAAACTAACCTGCCCCGTTGGTTCAACAAGAAAAAAGCTGCCTTAGAGACAGCTCCGAACTTCAGCTAACGCACCGTTTAGTTGAACAACTCCAGGGCTTATTTAAACTGTTCATAATTTCCTTTGGATTAGAGATACCGTTCTCAATAAAAATAGTTGCCTATCCTTAAACAATTTCATATAAGCTTCTTCAATCATATTTGAATTTAGGTGGGCTACTAGGCATACATCCAATCCAAGCTTTGACCCTGAACATAAACTTGGATATAAGTCTAATTTCAATAAGGAGTGAACCTCGAATTATGGTATATACACGACAAATGCCATCTGCCCTGAGTCCCTGGGGTCTTCAAAATTGTTTGTATCGTTTTACGTACTTGTGGCTTAGAAACGGAGACAATTTCTGGTTTTATTTGACGACTGTCGGGGAATCAAGAGTTTATGGATATAGGTTTTTCGGCGGAAGATGGAATAATTATTCGGTTGCTTTAAGAGATATTGTTAACTTCCATTGTTCTCCTCCGACTCCAACTCTATATTAAAACACTGTGACTGACCCTCGTAATCGTATCGTTCAGTCTTACTTTAAAAGCGTCTGTGCTTTCGCATAATCAGAGATCGTTTTTTTGAATCGAATACTGTGATCACCAGATATCCGCCACTGCATGTTCTCATCCATCATGTATAAGACAATTTTTTTCAGTAAACTATATGTAATCAATATCAGTGCGGGGCGTACGGTTGTTACCAGCAACCGGCGCTCTTTTTTTATTTTTATAGTAGATACTTTAAAGGTGAAAATTCTTTGTGCTTTTCTTTAACATCATCACTATATAAATTGACGTATATTCTAACCATTTCCATAGAGGTATGTCCTAGTATTTGCTGCAGTTCAAAGATGCCAGCACCTTGTTTAACAGCCCTCTTCGCAAAGGTATGACAAAACGTATGACAAGAGCACCGTACATTTTTGATCTTGGACTTTTCCCCATAATAAGAAATTCTGTTTTGTAATTGGCATTTAGAAAGCGCAGTATTGTCCATGGTCACAAGCAGAGCATCCGTTTCACACTTACCACGGATAGAAAGATACTTCTTTAGCTGAGCCCTCATCTTCGATTGAAAAGGCACTAATCTCTCACGATGCCCCTTAGTATTGCGTATAAGGATCATCGAGTCTTCCCACCGTATATCATCCGTTTCTATACCAATCAATTCCGATGCCCTGACGCCTGTTTCGAGTAACAGCAGCATTATTGTATAATCTCGTACGCCAGTAAAAGTCCTTAAGTCTGTAGATTTAAGTAGCTTATGTATTTGTTCGCGAGTAAACGTTTCTATAACCGTCCGCCGGTCTTTAAGTAGCTGAATGTTAGTGAAGGGATTCTTCGAGATATAGCTGTGCTTATACGCGAAATTAAAGAACGCTCTTATCGCCCTAAGACGTGTATTAATTGAAACAATCTTTAACTCCAGAACATCCTTCGCATAGATAATAAATTGATTAATGTGATCCGGTTTTATCTTCGCCGGCGTAGTGTCGAGTTCTAGCGTTTCTAACGCCTTTCTAAACGACATTAATTCGTTAGAGTAATAGGTTAATGTATGAGGACGCAAATTACGCAGATTTCCGTCTTGAAGGAATAGCATGAAGAGTTCGTCAAAGTTGAAACTATCGTGGATTACTTCGGATTGGATAACTTTCATTTCGCGTTGATTAAGTTGATTATTACGACGTGCCATATATATCGCCTCATTCCGATTAGTTAGCGATACTACGCACACGATTGACTGCGTACGATAATTTACGTCGAGTCGTGTAATTTACGCAAATAAAAAACGTTCCCTACCGAAGTAGAGAACGCTGACGTCACCGCATTTAAGGCGACTTCTTTTTGATACCGGTGGCCGGGGTCGAACCGGCACTCCAGAGGAACACGATTTTGAGTCGTGCGCGTCTGCCAATTCCGCCACACCGGCATGTATGTTGGAGGCGGCAACCGGAATCGAACCGGTGGTAAAGGTTTTGCAGACCTCTGCCTTACCGCTTGGCTATGCCGCCAACGTTTTTTGGAGCGAAAGACGGGATTCGAACCCGCGACCCCAACCTTGGCAAGGTTGTATTCTACCACTGAACTACTTTCGCATATGGCTGGGCTAGAAGGGATCGAACCTTCGCATGACGGAATCAAAATCCGTTGCCTTACCGCTTGGCTATAGCCCATTAACGTTGTAATCATTATATCATATTTTTTAAAATGGGGCGACTGATGGGAATCGAACCCACGAATGCCTGAACCACAATCAGGTGCGTTAACCACTTCGCCACAATCGCCATTATATAATTTAAATTGGCAGGGGTAGTAGGACTCGAACCCACACTGGAGGTTTTGGAGACCTCTGTTCTACCTTTAAACTATACCCCTGTAATAAAATGGTGGAGGGGGGCAGATTCGAACTGCCGAACCCGAAGGAGCGGATTTACAGTCCGCCGCGTTTAGCCACTTCGCTACCCCTCCGCATATGGATGAAACATGGTGCCGGCAAGAGGACTTGAACCCCCAACCTACTGATTACAAGTCAGTTGCTCTACCAGTTGAGCTACACCGGCACTACTATGGTGGCTCAGGACGGAATCGAACCGCCGACACAAGGATTTTCAGTCCTTTGCTCTACCGACTGAGCTACTGAGCCAAACAATAAAAATGGCGGTCCCGACGGGAATCGAACCCGCGATCTCCTGCGTGACAGGCAGGCATGTTAACCGCTACACCACGGGACCATAGATTGCGGGGACAGGATTTGAACCTGCGACCTTCGGGTTATGAGCCCGACGAGCTACCGGACTGCTCCACCCCGCGACGGTAATAATGTTACTATTTTGCATCAAGTTTTCGTGTTAAGCGTTTCAATGGGCTGAATAATCAATCCTTTATGCAGAAACAACCTGATCTTATTGAAAATGGTGGAGGATGACGGGATCGAACCGCCGACCCTCTGCTTGTAAGGCAGATGCTCTCCCAGCTGAGCTAATCCTCCAATATGTTGTCTAAATGGTGACCCGTACGGGATTCGAACCCGTGTTACCGCCGTGAAAGGGCGGTGTCTTAACCGCTTGACCAACGGGCCAGGTATAAATGGCGGAGAGCAAGGGATTTGAACCCTTGAGACAGGGTTACCCGTCTACACGATTTCCAATCGTGCTCCTTCGGCCACTCGGACAGCTCTCCAATAATGGCTCCGCAGGTAGGACTCGAACCTACGACCGTTCGGTTAACAGCCGAATGCTCTACCACTGAGCTACTGCGGAACAATATAAGCTTGGCGACGTCCTACTCTCACAGGGGGAAACCCCCAACTACCATCGGCGCTGAAGAGCTTAACTGCCGTGTTCGGAATGGGAACGGGTGTGACCTCTTCGCTATCGTCACCAAACAATGTTAACATTTTTTCAAGACATATATTATTATAACGTCTTTTTGAGAAAATGCAAGAAGAAATTTTCATTCCTTCAAAACTAGATAATAAGAAGGTATTTCATTTTTTAAAAAGCGTTGGTTAAGTCCTCGATCTATTAGTATCAGTCAGCTCCACATGTCACCATGCTTCCACCTCTGACCTATCAACCTGATCATCTTTCAGGGATCTTACTAGCTTGCGCCATGGGAAATCTCATCTTGAGGGGGGCTTCATGCTTAGATGCTTTCAGCACTTATCCCGTCCGCACGTAGCTACCCAGCTATGCCTTTGGCAAGACAACTGGTACACCAGCGGTGCGTCCATCCCGGTCCTCTCGTACTAAGGACAGCTCCTCTCAAATTTCCTGCGCCCGCGACGGATAGGGACCGAACTGTCTCACGACGTTCTGAACCCAGCTCGCGTACCGCTTTAATGGGCGAACAGCCCAACCCTTGGGACCGACTACAGCCCCAGGATGCGATGAGCCGACATCGAGGTGCCAAACCTCCCCGTCGATGTGGACTCTTGGGGGAGATAAGCCTGTTATCCCCGGGGTAGCTTTTATCCGTTGAGCGATGGCCCTTCCATGCGGAACCACCGGATCACTAAGCCCGACTTTCGTCCCTGCTCGACTTGTAGGTCTCGCAGTCAAGCTCCCTTGTGCCTTTACACTCTACGAATGATTTCCAACCATTCTGAGGGAACCTTTGGGCGCCTCCGTTACTCTTTAGGAGGCGACCGCCCCAGTCAAACTGCCCACCTGACACTGTCTCCCACCCCGATAAGGGGCGCGGGTTAGAATTTCAATACAGCCAGGGTAGTATCCCACCAACGCCTCCACCGAAGCTGGCGCTCCGGCTTCTCAGGCTCCTACCTATCCTGTACAAGCTGTACCAAAATTCAATATCAGGCTGCAGTAAAGCTCCACGGGGTCTTTCCGTCCTGTCGCGGGTAACCTGCATCTTCACAGGTACTATAATTTCACCGAGTCTCTCGTTGAGACAGTGCCCAGATCGTTACACCTTTCGTGCGGGTCGGAACTTACCCGACAAGGAATTTCGCTACCTTAGGACCGTTATAGTTACGGCCGCCGTTTACTGGGGCTTCGGTTCAAAGCTTCGCTTGCGCTAACCTCTCCCCTTAACCTTCCAGCACCGGGCAGGTGTCAGCCCCTATACTTCGCCTTGCGGCTTCGCAGAGACCTGTGTTTTTGCTAAACAGTCGCCTGGGCCTATTCACTGCGGCTTTTCTGGGCTATTCACCCTAAAAAGCACCCCTTCTCCCGAAGTTACGGGGTCATTTTGCCGAGTTCCTTAACGAGAGTTCTCTCGCACACCTTAGGATTCTCTCCTCGCCTACCTGTGTCGGTTTGCGGTACGGGCACCTTACATCTCACTAGAGGCTTTTCTTGGCAGCGTGGAATCAGGAACTTCGGTACTATATTTCCCTCGCCATCACAGCTCCGCCTTAATGGAAACGGGATTTGCCTCGTTTCCGGCCTAACTGCTTGGACGCGCATATCCAACAGCGCGCTTACCCTATCCTTCTGCGTCCCCCCATCGTTCAAACGATGTATAGGTGGTACAGGAATATCAACCTGTTGTCCATCGCCTACGCCTTTCGGCCTCGGCTTAGGTCCCGACTAACCCTGAGCGGACGAGCCTTCCTCAGGAAACCTTAGGCATTCGGTGGAAGGGATTCTCACCCTTCTTTCGCTACTCATACCGGCATTCTCACTTCTAAGCGCTCCACCAGTCCTTCCGGTCTGACTTCAACGCCCTTAGAACGCTCTCCTACCATCGACACCATACGGTGTCAATCCACAGCTTCGGTGATACGTTTAGCCCCGGTACATTTTCGGCGCGGAGTCACTCGACCAGTGAGCTATTACGCACTCTTTAAATGGTGGCTGCTTCTAAGCCAACATCCTGGTTGTCTAAGCAACTCCACATCCTTTTCCACTTAACGTATACTTTGGGACCTTAGCTGGTGGTCTGGGCTGTTTCCCTTTCGACTACGGATCTTATCACTCGCAGTCTGACTCCCAAGAATAAGTATTTGGCATTCGGAGTTTGACTGAATTCGGTAACCCGTTGGGGGCCCCTAGTCCAATCAGTGCTCTACCTCCAATACTCTCATCTTGAGGCTAGCCCTAAAGCTATTTCGGAGAGAACCAGCTATCTCCAGGTTCGATTGGAATTTCTCCGCTACCCACACCTCATCCCCGCACTTTTCAACGTGCGTGGGTTCGGGCCTCCATTCAGTGTTACCTGAACTTCACCCTGGACATGGGTAGATCACCTGGTTTCGGGTCTACGACCTCATACTCATTCGCCCTATTCAGACTCGCTTTCGCTGCGGCTCCGTCTCATCAACTTAACCTCGCATGAAATCGTAACTCGCCGGTTCATTCTACAAAAGGCACGCCATTACCCATTAACGGGCTTTGACTACTTGTAGGCACACGGTTTCAGGATCTATTTCACTCCCCTTCCGGGGTGCTTTTCACCTTTCCCTCACGGTACTGGTTCACTATCGGTCACTAGGGAGTATTTAGCCTTGGGAGATGGTCCTCCCTGCTTCCGACGGGATTTCTCGTGTCCCGCCGTACTCAGGATCCACTCAGGAGGGAACGAAGTTTCAACTACAGGGTTTTTACCTTCTTCGACGGACCTTTCCAGGTCGCTTCATTTACCCCGTTCCTTTGTAACTCCATGTTGAGTGTCCTACAACCCCAAGAGGCAAGCCTCTTGGTTTGGGCTAATTCCGTTTCGCTCGCCGCTACTCAGGAAATCGCGTTTGCTTTCTCTTCCTCCGGGTACTTAGATGTTTCAGTTCCCCGGGTCTGCCTTCAGTACCCTATGTATTCAGGTAAAGATACTGTTCCATTACGAACAGTGGGTTTCCCCATTCGGAAATCTCCGGATCAAAGCTTACTTACAGCTCCCCGAAGCATATCGGTGTTAGTCCCGTCCTTCATCGGCTCCTAGTGCCAAGGCATCCACCGTGCGCCCTTTCTAACTTAACCGTTAAAAAAGATCTTACAGATGCTTTGAAAAAAATTAATTGCCTTCTATCTATTATCTAGTTTTCAAGGAACAAAGCAGAAAGAATCCATCACATCGTGATGACTGTCTTTCCTATTTGAATGAATTACTCATTCAAAACTGAACAAAACAAAAGCGCTCTCGTAATTATCCTTAGAAAGGAGGTGATCCAGCCGCACCTTCCGATACGGCTACCTTGTTACGACTTCACCCCAATCATCTGTCCCACCTTAGGCGGCTGGCTCCATGAAGGTTACCTCACCGACTTCGGGTGTTACAAACTCTCGTGGTGTGACGGGCGGTGTGTACAAGGCCCGGGAACGTATTCACCGCGGCATGCTGATCCGCGATTACTAGCGATTCCGGCTTCATGCAGGCGAGTTGCAGCCTGCAATCCGAACTGAGAATGGCTTTATGGGATTCGCTTACCTTCGCAGGTTTGCAGCCCTTTGTACCATCCATTGTAGCACGTGTGTAGCCCAGGTCATAAGGGGCATGATGATTTGACGTCATCCCCACCTTCCTCCGGTTTGTCACCGGCAGTCACCTTAGAGTGCCCAACTGAATGCTGGCAACTAAGATCAAGGGTTGCGCTCGTTGCGGGACTTAACCCAACATCTCACGACACGAGCTGACGACAACCATGCACCACCTGTCACTCTGTCCCCCGAAGGGGAAAGCCCTATCTCTAGGGTTGTCAGAGGATGTCAAGACCTGGTAAGGTTCTTCGCGTTGCTTCGAATTAAACCACATGCTCCACCGCTTGTGCGGGCCCCCGTCAATTCCTTTGAGTTTCAGCCTTGCGGCCGTACTCCCCAGGCGGAGTGCTTAATGCGTTAGCTGCAGCACTAAAGGGCGGAAACCCTCTAACACTTAGCACTCATCGTTTACGGCGTGGACTACCAGGGTATCTAATCCTGTTTGCTCCCCACGCTTTCGCGCCTCAGTGTCAGTTACAGACCAGAAAGTCGCCTTCGCCACTGGTGTTCCTCCAAATCTCTACGCATTTCACCGCTACACTTGGAATTCCACTTTCCTCTTCTGCACTCAAGTTCCCCAGTTTCCAATGACCCTCCACGGTTGAGCCGTGGGCTTTCACATCAGACTTAAGGAACCACCTGCGCGCGCTTTACGCCCAATAATTCCGGACAACGCTTGCCACCTACGTATTACCGCGGCTGCTGGCACGTAGTTAGCCGTGGCTTTCTGGTTAGGTACCGTCAAGGTACCAGCAGTTACTCTGGTACTTGTTCTTCCCTAACAACAGAACTTTACGACCCGAAGGCCTTCTTCGTTCACGCGGCGTTGCTCCGTCAGACTTTCGTCCATTGCGGAAGATTCCCTACTGCTGCCTCCCGTAGGAGTCTGGGCCGTGTCTCAGTCCCAGTGTGGCCGATCACCCTCTCAGGTCGGCTACGCATCGTCGCCTTGGTGAGCCATTACCTCACCAACTAGCTAATGCGCCGCGGGCCCATCTATAAGTGACAGCGTAAACCGTCTTTCCATCTTCTCTCATGCGAGAGAAGAACGTATCCGGTATTAGCTCCGGTTTCCCGAAGTTATCCCAGTCTTATAGGCAGGTTGCCCACGTGTTACTCACCCGTCCGCCGCTAATCTCAGGGAGCAAGCTCCCGTCGATTCGCTCGACTTGCATGTATTAGGCACGCCGCCAGCGTTCGTCCTGAGCCAGGATCAAACTCTCCGAAGAAATGTTTGACTTGCTCATTTGCTTTTTTCGATAGTGTGTGCTCACTTAAAATTTAACGTTGGCGCTTTGTTTTGTTCAGTTTTCAAAGAGCAATTTCGATGTCGTCTACTTCGTAAGCGACTTTTACATCTTATCATGTTTTCAACTCTGTTGTCAACATGTTTTTTTATTTTTTTTGTTTTGATGAAGCTGCGAAAGCTGATGTCCCGCAGCGACATGTATTAATATAACACCTATATTATTATTGGTCAACAATAAAAATGAATTTTTTTAAAAGTTTTTTGATACACGATAAAACCGATGATATACCTCGTGCCCTTTTGTCTCCGCTTTGATGACGTCGATTACCTTCTTCTCTATCAAGTATTCCAATAAAACGCCTAGGTCGACTGAATAAAACTTAACTTCCGGATGCTCCATAAGCTCCGCAATCGTCCACGGTTCTTCTTTCATCCCCATTATTTCGATCAAATGCTGTGAACCTGCATTCGTCCTCGAATAAATAAGAAATTCACTCGCAAGGAATAGAAGCTCCAATCTTTTTTCGAGCGTTTCCTCACTGCTGATCAATTCTTTATACAACTTGTAAATTTCAGGTTCCATATGCTTCACTTGGTTCCAGACAGTAACCTCCGGATAAAAGCCTTGTTCTATTATCTCCAAACGGGCCAAATGATGCAGGGAATGAACGATATGATTGTATGCCTCAAGATGATGGCCTTTTTCAAAGAAGCTTTTTCCATCCATGTACCTGCGAATTAACTTCGCGAACTCCATCCCCATCTTTAACTTCCTTCCATAGAAGGGGAACTCCCGAAGTTCGCTTTTCAATCGGTCCAAATATTCATTACGGTCAAAAAGGACCTTCCCGTTATATATCCAGTCAACCACTTTGCGGTTCGTGCCTAATAGGAGCCATTCTTTTAACTGGTCTTCCTTTACGATATGCAGGGCCGCCTTTTTATCCTGGTATGTGTAATGTTTTAAAAACACGGCCTCTTCTGCTTCGTCTGCAATTACAAAAAGGATGTAGTCAAACGTATCGGTAATCGGGCTATTATCCTCTCTTTTTTCTACTAACAAGATTCCAAGTGTAGATTTTAAACTTGCTCGCTCTTGATAAATCGGGCGAAGGATATCTTCCATCATAAATTCCTCCAAAACCTTTTTTTTAGATTTTCGACAAAACTCTTCAAATTCCTGCTTAGTTCCCTTACCCCAAACCATTTCAATTCAAAAGTAATATGTATCCTTTATTTCTTTTTTGTTCCATCCATTGTTTATGTTATAGTTAAAGTTATATTTTAGGAGGGACAATCCATGGCTAAATATTCTAGCAAAATCAATAAAATACGCACTTTTGCTTTGAGTTTGATCTTCATTGGCTTTATCGTAATGTACCTTGGGCTTTTCTTCAAAACACATCCTGTTGTCATGACGATTTTCATGGGGCTGGGCCTTTTATTCATAATCGCAAGCACAGGGGTTTATTTCTGGATTGGAATGCTTTCTACAAAATCGATCCAGGTTGTCTGCCCTAACTGCAGCAAACCTACAAAAATACTAGGACGTGTAGATATTTGCATGCATTGTGAAGAACCATTGACACTTGACAAAAAGTTGGAAGGCGAAGAATTCAATGAGAAATATAACCGAAAAAGCCTGCATGACTAAGTCGATTAGCTGAATTCCCTTTCAGGAAGGCTTTAACAATTGTATCATTTCTTCATAACATGAAAAAAAGTTCCAACCAAGTGGAGGAACTTTTTTTAATGCGATTCTTTTTTCGCACAATCCATACAGTCGCCGTAGATTTCCATCCGATGGTGACTAACATTGAAACCAGTGACTTGTGCTGCGAAATGCTCGACTTCATCCAAAGCAGGATAATCGAAGTCCACAATTTTTCCGCAAGTTTGGCAAATTACATGATAATGATTCGTCGTCACAAAATCAAACCTTGCCGAAGAATCACCATACGTAAGTTCTTTTACCAAACCTACCTCACGGAACACACGCAGGTTGTTATAAACCGTTGCCACACTCATATTCGGAAACTTGCCTTCCAGCGCTTTATATATATCATCAGCGGTAGGGTGGGACATGCAGCTTATCAAATACTCAAGTATCGCATGGCGTTGAGGAGTTATTCTTACACCGGTATCTTTTAAGGAATCCAACGCTTCTTTTAACTGAACTTCAGACACCGTCATCCACCTCTTTTTCTCATTAAGTATGCATTCTTAAATTATAATGTTTATAAATAGTGTACCTTTTATGCGTTGAATTTGTCAATAATTCAATGGCTTAACCATTCTTTTTTAGTTTATTCATGAAGACTTTGATTCTTTCCCATTTTTGCATTGGGTTTAGTATCCCCTAGATAAGTCGATTACGTTGGTGAAGTCTTTTCCAGCTCTCAGGTATTCAAGCATATTTTTTTCGAATATGGCAAAGGTTCTTGGTAAATATTCTCCGCTTTTACTTGAAAGATGCGGTGTGACTGTAACATTCTCCATCCTCCAAAACGGATGCCCTTTTCCTAAAGGTTCCGGATCAAATACATCCAAGATGGCATGAGACAATTCCCCGGCATCCAGGGCTTCGATCAGCACTTCATCGTTAATCAGGTCACCGCGGCCAATATTCACGAATACTGCAGATTCTTTCATGGCTTTGAAGTGTTCTTTTTGCAGAAGGCCCTTCGTTTCATCCGTACTTGGCAGGACGGATACAATATAATCGGCTCCCGGTATGGCTTCCAATAAATGCTCCAGGTCATAAAGGTGATCGATGGATTCCACCGGTTTCCCGCTCCGGTTCATTCCTATCGTCTTCATCCCAAAGGCTTTCCCAAGTCGAGCCACTGCCCCTCCAATTGCACCCACACCCATTACGAGCATAGTCTTGCCATTCAATTCCCCGACTTCAATCTTTCTATCCCACAATTCTTCCTTTTCATTCTTCATAAGCAGCTTCAATTTCTTTTCATATTGCAAAAGCATCCCTATCGTATACTCGGCCATCGGGATTTTATGAATGCCTCTAGCGTTGGTCACCATAATGCCTCGTTCCTCGATGGCTTTAAATGGCATTAGTTCCATCCCTGCACTCATGACCATGATCCATTTCAAGTTCGCTGCTTTCCCAATGATTTCTTCAGTTAAATCTTCACCATATGTAATTAAGATTTCCGCTTCACGAAGCGGCCCATCCTTCCATCCTTTTTGATAAATGAAGTTCAAATCAGGAAAAGCTTTCATCATTTTCGTTTGGATACCTTCATTCGGAATGACAGTCGAAAGTACTAACATGTTTATCTCTCCCTTTTAATTAACATAAAAAAACACGGGCTCTATGTGTCCCGCGCAACTTTCTCTGAGGAGGTATTCCCTTAATAAAGCATATTCGGGTGTCCCCTTTTTGAGTTGGACAAAAGCCTTACCCTTATTAAAAAAGGCTTTATTTTAAAGAATTTGGGTTTAATGCATGTAATTCCGGCAAAACAAAAAAGCCATCCCTTCTGATCAGGACGTCGTCGAAATAGATGTCACCGCCCCCATATTCCGGACGCTGGATCAAGACCATATCCCAATGTATCGATGACCGGTTTCCATTATCCGCTTCATCATAGGCAAGCCCGAGAGCCAAATGCAGACTCCCGCTTATTTTCTCATCGAACAAAATATCGTCCATAGGTTCCAATATGTATGGATTGATTCCAATAGCGAACTCCCCTATAAACCGGGACCCTTCATCAATATTCAGGATTTGGTTCATTTCAGGGTCACGATTGGAAGTCGCTTTAATGATTTTCCCCTTTTTGAAGTTTAATTCTATGTCACTAAAGGTGATTCCTTCATAGGTTGTGGGTGTGTTGAAGGATATCCTTCCATTGAGACTATCTTTTATGGGTGCCGTAAATACTTCCCCATCCGGTAAATTCTTTTTTCCGGCACATATGACGGCCGGCATGCCTTTGATGGAAAAGGTCAAATCTGTCCTTGGTGAAACGATCCTGACTTTGTCAGTACGTTGCATCAATTGTTTTAACGGCTTCAAAGCCGCCTCCATTTTCCCGTAATCCATTGTGCATACGTTCAAAAGAAAGTCTTCGTACCTATTGAAGGTCATGCCGGCTTTTTGCGCTGATGCCTTGGTGGGGTAATTAAGTAAGACCCAACGTCGGTTGTTTACATAAAAAAGTGTAGGGGAATTCATGGCCTCCCCTTGAAGACGGTGCCTCTCGATGGGAACATCAGTCATTTCCGCATTGTTTTCTTCCCCAGTGATGATGATGACCGCATCGATATCCGTATATTTCTTCAAGGCCCATTGTGAAGCTGTGTCAAGCTGCTCCTTCACATTCCCTAGTAACAGGTGGCGGCTTATCTCATCGTCCTCGAGTTCCACATATGGATAAGCACCCACTCTGTATATTTCATCAATCAACTCTTTCAATAATGGTTTCGTGTTGATATGCCCCCGTATGAGGATTCTCTCTTTTGGCTGTAATTGTATCGAATGATGAATCAGCCTGGCTGCAAGCTTCGTTATCCTCTCATTCTTCATCTGCCTATCCCTTATTTTTCGAGTTCGCGAAGAGTTTCAAGCGCTTCTTCGACGTGGCCTTTAACCTTTACTTTACGCCATTCTTTGACTATATTTCCTGCCTTATCAATCAGGAAAGTTGAACGTTCAATGCCCATATACTCCTTGCCGAAGTTCTTTTTCAATTGCCAAACATCAAATGATTCAGCCGCCTCATGATTTTCGTCAGCCAGCAGCAGAAAAGGCAATCCATGTTTTTCGATGAATTTTTCATGACGTGCCGCTGGATCTGGGCTGATACCTAGGATGACCGCGTTCAATTCCTCGAATTGCTCATTATGGTCCCGGAAATCACAGGCCTCCGTCGTGCAACCTGGCGTCATGTCTTTTGGGTAAAAATATAAAACAATGTTTTTCCCCTTAAAATCCGATAGGGAAACCATTTCACCATTGTTTGCAGGGAGTTTGAAATCAGGTGCTTTTTCTCCAATTTTAACAGTCATATTGAACCCTCCATTTCTTTCATTATGGTAAGAGTACCCAATAATCGAAAGAAACACAACTTTCATTTATCCTTCCTATCTTTCTGCTCCAGATCGATCACCGTCCGAATCACGAACGCTGCCGGCAGTGTATACCCAATGAAGGCCTGAATGGTAGCTATCATCCTGCCCATGCCAATCGGGGCTATATCTCCATACCCTACAGAAAACATCGTCATCGCACTAAAATAAAAAGAAGTCTTCAATTGTTCATAGAAAGTCCCATCCAACCGATTGCCCATATCAAGAATCACCGAATGATTCTGAAGCTCGTATAATAAATATATCAGTGCAAATCCAACTAATATCGTCGCATATAAATTGCCAAGCCACAGCATATCCTCAAGAGAAAACTTCTTTCCTCCCGACTCAACAAGAAATAACGTACGAATGCTCATCACCATGCAAAAAATGATTCCTGCAATCAAGATGTAGAAAGTCATCCCCCACGCCCCATTTCAAAACGCCACTCCCTCTATACATACTCCCTGTCCAAACAATATATTCTTTTTTAGGAATCAGCCCTATCACCGACTAACTCATTAAACGGAAACTTTCCCGAATCTTTTTTCCATGTTGACCCTTTTGGTCGGATATGTTAAGATTGTCTAAATTTTTATAATAATTTTTATTTTATAAATATTTGACCTGCAAACAATTAACAAGGCAGGTTTTGCAAAATTTCATATGTGGAAATAGGTTCCTAATTTTCATTAGGATTAAAAGGGAAGTCCGGTGTAATTCCGGCACGGTCCCGCCACTGTAATGGGAATGTTAGCGTCAATCAATATGCCACTGATCAACGGATCGGGAAGGCCAGCCGCTAATGATATTCCCTAAGTCAGGAGACCTGCCTATCTCGACAACACTGTTTTAACCTACGGGAGATAGGGAGGTGTTAGGGACCTTATAATTGTAAGGGGCATTATGCATGCCTCTTTATTTTAAGCATTTCTAACTTTCTTTTTTGACTGTTAGGAATGCTTTTTTTATTGTTCGAACAAATGAATGTAGGAGGATGGGAATTTTGAAAAGCAGCAGTTTGGGTTACCCTCGAATCGGGGAAGATCGTGAATGGAAACGTACATTGGAAGCTTACTGGTCCGGTAAAATCGATGAAGCGGAATTTACGTCACAACTAAAAGCCATCCGTTTAGGCAACTTACAAAAACAGAAGCAACAAGGCATTGATATCATCCCTGTCAACGACTTCACTTTTTATGATCAAATGCTCGATATGTCCGTCATGTTCGGTCTTGTTCCTGAACGTTATTCAGCATATGAAGGCGGAAGCGTCCCCCTTTCCGTTTATTATTCAATGGCCCGCGGAAACAATGATGAAGTCGCTTCCGAAATGACGAAATGGTTCAATACGAACTATCACTATATTGTCCCTGAATTAAAACTGGCACAGCTTACTTTAACAGAAAATAAACCACTTACAGCATATCGGGAAGCCAAGGAAAAGCTAGGGATCGAAACAAAGCCCGTTTTGATCGGACCTTATACTTTCCTCTCCCTTTCAAAAGGCTTCAATAAACAAGAAATTCCTGGCATCATCCTGAGCCTGCTTCCCCTATACACGCAAATCCTGCGGGAATTGGAGCAAGAAGGCGTGAAGTGGGTTCAAATGGACGAACCTTCCCTTGTTTCATCCATTTCCAAGGATGATATGCAAACCGTTACTTACCTCTATGAAAAACTGAATGAAGCAGCACCAAACCTGAACATCATGCTACAAACATACTTTCATGCGGTGGAACATTACCAAGAAGTCATCGAATTACAAGTCCAAGGGATCGGTCTTGATTTTGTACATGATAAAGGGAGGAATTTAAGTAACCTTGAGGCATTCGGTTTCCCGAAGGACAAAGTGCTTGCAGCGGGTGTGATTGACGGAAAAAACATTTGGCTATCTGATTTATCCCAAAAAATCGAATTGATTGAGACACTTAAGAAACAGGTAGCCGAGGACCAAATCTGGCTACAGCCCTCTTGTTCCCTGCTTCATGTCCCGGTGACCGTTCGTAATGAAACCGCCCTTTCAAAAGAAGTGAAAGAGGCCCTTGCTTTCGCTGATGAGAAACTTGAGGAAATCACACTTTTGGTCAAAGGGAATAATCAAGGCATTGAAGCAATCGCCGAAAAAGTCGATGCCAATAAATTTACGATTCAAACTTTAGCCAATTCAAATGTCCGAAATCACGGGTCTGTACAATCCAATGTCGAAAAGGTTAAAACCAGGACCGCCGGCCGTCAGCTTCCATTTAAAGACCGTTACCAAAAACAACAGGAATTTTTCAAATTGCCTTTTCTCCCTTCGACTACGATCGGCAGCTTTCCGCAGACATTTGAAGTTAAACAAGCACGCGGGAGATTCAATAGAGGAGAATGGACAGCCCAGCAATATGAAACATTCGTTAACGAAGAAATCGGCAGGTGGATCGAAATCCAAGAAGAAATCGGTTTGGATGTTCTTGTTCACGGGGAATTCGAACGGACGGATATGGTTGAATACTTCGGCCATAAATTAGGCGGATTCGTCTTTTTAGAAAAGGGTTGGGTACAATCCTATGGATCCCGCTGCGTGAAACCTCCAGTCATCTATGGCGACATCCATTTCATCGAACCGATGACAGTCAAGGAAAGTGTATACGCACAATCACTGACGAAGAAGACGGTGAAGGGAATGCTGACAGGTCCTGTTACGATTTTGAACTGGTCATTTGTCCGTGATGATATTTCCAGGGAGAATGTTTGCTATCAGCTGGCGCTCGCTTTGGAAAAAGAAATCATTGCCTTGGAATCTGCTGGAATTAAAATGATTCAGGTTGATGAACCTGCACTTAGAGAAGGTCTGCCATTGAAAAAAAGCGATCGCGACGAGTATTTGAACTGGGCAGTGAATTCATTCTTGATATCCACATCAAGCGTGGAGGATACAACCCAAATTCACACGCATATGTGCTATTGCGACTTCAACAGTTTCATGGACGTCATCTCCTCCCTCGATGCCGATGTAATTTCCATCGAAACATCCCGCAGTCATGGGGAGCTCGCTTCCGCATTCGAGGAAAAAACATATGAAAAAGGCATTGGCCTGGGGGTGTATGATATTCACAGCCCGCGTGTGCCGGCAGTGGAAGAAATGGTCGATATGATTGAACGGGGCATAAAGGTATTGGATAAAGACCAGTTTTGGATCAATCCCGACTGCGGCCTGAAAACAAGGGGTATCCCGGAAACCGTCGCTTCCCTGAAAAACATGGTCGAAGCAGCAAAAATCGTCCGTGAAAACCTTTTAGTAAACCAACAGGCAAATGATTGAGGAGAACGTTGCCCATCCAACACAGCAGTCACGGACTTTTTTAACCGACCTTGTTTTTCCACCGGATACAAATCATCATAATACCATCTTTGGCGGAAAAGTAATGGCCTATGTTGATAAAATAGCTTGCATTTCCGCTATGCGCCATTGTCGAAAACCCGTTGTGACTGCTTCAAGCGACTCTTTTGATTTTTTGGCCCCCATCAAAACAGGGGACGCGATCAACCTTGAAGCTTATGTCACCTGTGCTCATCGCACATCAATGGAGGTATTCGTGAAAGTGGAACGTGAGAACCTATTAACAGGTGAAAAACAGCTAACGGCACGCGCTTTTTTAACGATGCTGGCCATTGATGAAGACGGTAAGCCGACAAACGTCCCTCAGGTCATTCCGGAAACGGAAGAGGAAAAACAGCAATATGTTCAAGCCAAAGCTAGATATATCGAAAGAAAGAAAAAACGGAACTAAACAAAAACCCCTTCAACATGAATGCTGTTGAAGGGGTTTTTGTTTAGTTCCCTGCCCCGCGGTACCTCTTCACTCCCTGATTCCATATGAAAACGGATATCACGAAAAAGGCAACCCCAATTACAGGTGTGGCAAATGCATAAACATACCACTCTTCTTTTCTTAGGAAATAAGATGCCGGATAGACACCGACAAACGCGAATGGCAGCACCCATGTAAGGACAAAACGGATGACCTTATTATAAATATCAACAGGATAGCGCCCGTAGTTCCCGATATTGTACATCATTGGCATGATGGATGTTTTCGCATCCGACCAGAACCCAATGCTTGCTATCGCAACGAATATGGCTGCATAGGCAAGGGCCCCGCCTATTGCAAAAATGATGAAAAGAATCGGGTCATACCACGCAAGCTGCAAATCCAATGAAATCCCCGAATAGAATATGATGATCAAACCGGTCACAACACCAAATAACGCTTCAAGCTCGATTCTTTCTAAAATGACTTGAAACAGGCTATGGATCGGTCTTGTTAATATCCGGTCCATTTCACCTTTGACGATATAGCGGTCATTAAAGTCCCAGATGTTGAAAAAGGCTGAAAAAAGGGCGAATGGGATAAGGAAAAACCCATAAATGAATATGATTTCTTCACGGCTCCAGCCGCTTAAAAATTGGGTATGTCCAAAAACGACTAAGATAAATACCAGATTCACGACCTGATTGAGCAGGTCAGATAGGATTTCCATGAAGAAATCCGCTCTGTATTGCAATCTTGTTTTCATATATTGACTCACATATTGAAAAAACATCGATACATAAAACATCCCGTCAACCTCCTTGAATAATCAGCTGTTTTTTTGCGACTATCCATAAAAGCTGAATCGGTATTATGAGAATGATGCACCAAATTAACTGCTGTAAAAGCGCCATGCCAATTTCGCCTGAACTGTAACCGTTCGTAAAAATCATGCTTGGTACATAGCTGATCCCTTGAAAGGGTAAATATTTCATCACTTCCTGCGCCCATATCGGGTAGAAACTGATGGGCAGCAGCAGACCGGAAAATAAATCAATGATAACCCTTTTAGCGCGGATTAATCCGGCATTATTATATAAGAAAAAGGTAGTGATTCCCGTCAATAAGTTAATTTGTGTATTGATGATGAAGCTGAACAGCAAGGAAATGCCGAACATCCCCCACGTAGCCGGCTCATGCGGCAATTCGATAGGAAAAATGAAAGCTACCAGCAGCATCCCCGGAATCGAGAAGAAGAAGAAACGGAATATCCCTTCCCCAAGTCCTTGCATCGTTTTCATGCCTAAATAGTTATAAGGCCGGATCATCTCAATGGCAACCTTGCCGTCTTTAATCTCAGTGGCGATTTCGCGGTCAATATTATTGAAATAAAAAGCGCGCGCCATCCATGCAACTGCGACATAGGTTGTCATCTGCATGCTTGAAAGTCCTTCGATGGAGCTTTTTTCTCCATATATCGCATTCCATAAGAAATAATAAGCACCGATATTAATGCTATAAATTAAAATGCCAGTATAATAATCCGTTCGATACGCAAGCATCATTAAAAAACGCATGCGGATCATGGCAAGATACTTCCCCATGGCCCTCCCCCTTCTTGATAGACACGTTGTTTCTTAATGATAAGAGAGTCAGACAGTGCCTTCTTCGTAAATATTGCGAACGATCTCTTCAATGGACGTTTCATGTATTTTGATGTCTTTTATTTTAAAATGAGATACGACAGCTGAAACAAGCTGTGAAATATGATCACCTTCTTCTTTCAACAAGGCAATGTAAGTTTGACTTTTCTCATCATAAACCCAGTTAGCGGTAAATGGGAGCGCTAATGATTGTAATTCCTTCAATGCGATCGGCTCGATGAATTGAAAATGGATCTGTTTTTCCTCAGCCCAGTTATCTTTCAAACTCTGCAATTCCCCATCATAGATGATTTGCCCTTCATCAAGCATGATTACACGCTCACATAATGCTTCAATGTCCCCTAAATCATGGGTGGTCAAAAGGATTGTCGTATTATATTTCTCATTGATTTCTTTCAGGAATTCACGAATCTTCATTTTCACGAGCACATCAAGTCCAATTGTCGGCTCATCCAGGAACAGCAAAGGCGGATTATGGATCAAGGCTGCCGCAAGTTCGCAGCGCATTCGCTGACCAAGCGAGAGTTTACGCACTGGTTTGTCCAGCAAAGGACCGATATCAAGCGTCTTGATGACATGTTCCATATGATCGTTATATTGTTCATCCGTTACCTTATAGACCTTTTTTAGCAGCCTAAACGATTCTTGAACCGCAATATCCCACCAAAGCTGTGAGCGCTGACCGAATACGACTCCGATAGTCTGAGTGAACTTTTCCCTCTCTTTATGTGGATTCATGCCATTGACCGTGATTTCGCCTGCTGTCGGTTCCAAAATACCTGTCAGCATTTTGATCGTGGTCGATTTCCCTGCACCATTTTCCCCGATATAAGCTACCATCTCACCCTTTTTTACAGTAAAATTGATATCATTGACGGCAGGGACGACCTTATAATTTCTGGTAAGTAAATCCCGGAAGGCACCCTTTAGCCCTGAACGGCTTGATGCCGACTTAAATTCCTTCCGAAGCTGTTTCACTTGAATTGCATCACTCATCCTGTTACATCCTCCGTAATCTCTTGTCCTAATGAATTAGTTTATCCAAACCAACCTTTTTAGACAATAAAAATGCTTGGATGCCATCTACCATTTTCAGGGAGGAAATGGCCGTTGTACCAGATACATATATAAAGGAGACGAGTATGCTATGAATATCAAAAAATTATTACTATCCCAAATTGAAAAGGTCGTTTTCGACCTTCGATATGACTTCCTTTATGAAGATGAGTACGGTGAATTATTATGCCAGGTCATCCAAAGGGATTCCAGCGGGTCGATCGAAAGCACACCCATCAGTTTCCACCTTCGCATTAATGAAGAGAAAGGAACCGGGCAGCTAATCTATTACCAAGCCCAGGGCGAAATGAACCGCCAATCCTTCGACATCGAAAATCCTGACACCATCTTGGCCATCCTTACTTTCATAACAGGAGTTTTGGGATCCCCCAAAAAAAATGTTGGCCCGGAATCCTGATTCTTCTGGGGGTGCTGCGTTTCCACCAGGGTACGAATCACATTTCCTAGCCTTCCACCCCAGATTTCCGGAGAGAAAAGTGCTATGATTAAGGGGAAATATGTTTATATTTATAGGAGGTTTTAAGATTGGATTTTAGAAATTCGGAGCTTTTACATAAAGAGGCATTGGAACATATCGTTGGCGGGGTTAACAGCCCATCCCGTTCTTACAAAGCTGTAGGCGGCGGTTCGCCAGTTGCGATGGATCATGCCAAAGGGGCTTATTTCTGGGATGTTGATGGCAATAAATATATCGATTATTTAGCTGCATATGGCCCGATCATCACAGGGCATGCGCATCCACATATTACGGAGGCTATCGTTAAAGCAGCGGAATCCGGCGTTTTATACGGCACTCCGACAAAACATGAAGTCAAATTTGCCAAAATGCTGAAAGAAGCCATACCTTCCATGGATAAAGTCCGCTTCACCAATTCAGGCACCGAATCAGTCATGTCCACCATCCGTGTTGCCCGTGCTTACACAGGGCGCGATAAGATCATCAAATTTGCAGGCTGTTACCATGGACACTCCGACCTTGTTCTCGTCGCTGCAGGTTCCGGCCCGTCCACTCTAGGTACACCGGACTCTGCAGGCGTTCCAAAAAGCATTGCACAAGAAGTAATCACGGTACCTTTCAATGATATCGGTTCATTTAAAGAAGCACTTGATAAATGGGGCAATGAAATTGCAGGCGTGTTGGTAGAACCGATCGTCGGCAACTTTGGAATCGTGGAACCAAGCCCTGGCTTCCTGGAAGAAGTCATTTCATTATCTCACGAAGCCGGATCACTCGTCATTTTCGACGAGGTCATCACAGCGTTCCGATTCATGTATGGAGGGGCACAGGACTACTTGGGAATTCAACCCGATTTGACCGCGCTCGGAAAAATCATCGGGGGCGGGCTTCCCATTGGTGCCTATGGCGGTAAAAAAGAGATCATGGATTCTGTCGCACCTCTGGGACCAGCCTATCAAGCTGGTACGATGGCAGGAAATCCGGCTTCCATGCTTTCCGGGATAGCTTGCTTAGAAGTACTTAGAGAAGAGGGGCTTTACGAAGAGCTTGACCGCCTGGGGGAAATCCTTGAAGAAGGTATCCTGAAAGCGGCTGGCCAATATAATGTTCCGATCACCATTAACCGCCTTAAAGGGGCATTGACGATTTATTTCACGACAGAAAAAATTGAAAACTATGAGCAGGCGGAAAATACGGATGGTGAAATGTTCGCCAAGTTCTTCAAACTCATGCTCAATCAGGGAATCAATTTGGCACCGTCCAAATACGAAGCCTGGTTCTTGACAATCGCTCACACGGATGATGATATCGCTTATACTCTAAAAGCGGTTGAACATGCATTCAAAAACCTAATATAATAAATCGAATCAGCATAATTATGCATTTTTTATACACCCTCAGGATGTACATCTATCTTGAGGGTTTCTTATTTCCCTGTAATAAATCTTTAATATTAGCATTTGAAGCCAATCCTCACAAAAATCCCATCAATCACAGCATCCATCCCATTGTATAAAAAATTGATTTCTGAATATTTAAATGATATGATATGGATACATTTATATACATTTATACACTTTCTTTCAATCTATCAAAACTTGGACTATTGTTCGGGTTTACTAATATTTCCCCCATTAAACACATGCTACAGGAGGTGAAAGGCAGAGAATAAGGGTAACCTTATTCAAGCCACAAATATGGCCCAACAATGGACACCTGCTACATTCAAAGAATTTCACAAGGAAGAACATGATGCCTGCGGAATCGTTTCCTGCATCGAAAAAAAGAAGATCCCTACTAACGAAAACATCTTTGCCTGTATCGACGCCCTGGTTAAAATGAACCATCGCTGCGGCTTCATCAATGGTGAGGGCGATGGCGCCGGCATCCATATCGATATTCCCCGGGCTCTTTGGAAAAAGAAACTTGAAGCGGCAAATGTCGATTCAAGCATCGTCGATCAAGATACCTTCATAGTCGGCCACTTATTTCTAAGCAAAAAAACAGAAGCGAACGACTTAAAGATCGAAGTTAAGGAGAAACTGCTCCAACATGGTCTCTCATTGATATTCGAAACGGATAAAGCCTACCGTTCCGAGGCATTGGGACCGATTGCCATTCAAGAAGACCCAGTGTTCTGGCAATTTGCCTGTTCCTCAACCATCAATAACAACCAGGAGCTTTCAAATGTTCTTTTTGAGCTGACTTCCGACATCGAAAAAAGTGATTTCATCCATGTTGCCTCTTTAAGCCAGCATCATGCGGTATACAAAGTGATGGGTGCGGGGGATACGCTCCCTGCCTATTATCTTGATCTTGCCGATCCTTTGGCTGCCTCCACCATGACACTGGGACATAATCGTTTTTCAACCAATACTCTATCAAGCTTCTTCCGGGTCCAGCCTTTCAGCGTGCTTGGTCATAATGGCGAAATCAATACCATCGCCAAATTGCGTGATGAAGCGAAAATGATCGGAGTTCCCATCGCTAAAGACGGAAGCGACTCTCAGGATTTAAACAAGACGATCGAAACTTTCATCTGCCGTCATGGCTACTCTTTATTTGAAGCTGTCGATCTTATGTTTCCGCCAATCATCAATGAAATCAAGGAATATCCCGAGCACTTACAAGACTTATATACGTATTTAAGGGAAGCATGGGGTCATTTTGCACAAGGTCCGGCAGGCATCATCTCCCGTTTCGGCGATGAAGCCGTATTCTCTGTCGACTCTCTAGGCTTGCGCCCTTTATGGAATATTGAAACGGAATCATCCTATATGTTCACTTCCGAACCAGGAATCATCCCTTCCAGTGAATATACCGGAGATCCGAAACCGATGGGTCCAGGGGAAAAAATCGGGTTGAAATGGAACGGCGACCGAATTGAATTGTACACATACAAGGATTACCAGGATAAAGTGTTTGAACTATTCAATGATCGTTTCGTCCTTTCCAATGACCGAGTCCGCTTACAGCCCCAGGCTTTTGAAAAGGTTGTCTCCATGGCAAACACGCAAGCCATTCATAATGGTCAGTATAAAGCCTTTGGGTGGGAAAGGGAGCATGTCCAATTAGTGGAGCAGATGGCCGAAAAAGGCGCTGAGCCCATTCGTTCACTTGGTCATGATGCGCCGCTGGCAGCACTTAATCCCCAACGGACCAACATTGCTGATTTCATCAAGGAAAGCGTGGCCGTTGTAACCAACCCGGCGATCGACCGGGACAGGGAAACCGAGCACTTCTCAACAAGGACGATCATCGGAAAGCGCCCTTCCCTATTCGAAGCGAATAAGGCAGGAAAGGTGACGGAGCTGCTGACTCCCTTATTGATCGAAGGATCAACGGGTTATGAGTGCTCATCCATCGTATCGCAGCCAAGCTACGACCAGTTCATTAAATATAACCAAGATCAAAAACTCGTGCACATCATTTCAAGCACATTCAAAGAGGATGAAAACATCACGGATGCCCTGACCAGGATTACGGATGAAAGTGTCAATGCTGTGGATGAAGGAAAAACGCTGCTCGTTCTGGATGATGCCCTTGCCCATCAAAACGGCAACCTTTGGCTTGATCCACACCTGGTCACTTCAGCCGTCGACCAAGCGTTGGTCCGTACAGGCAAGCGTCGTGATTGTTCCATCCTTTTACGTTCAGCATCGCTAAGGTCACTGCATGATATCATCGTTTCTTATGGTCTTGGGGCCAACTTAATCAGCCCTTATTATATGTTCCTTTCCTTATCTTCAGATGACCATAAGGGGGTTACCAATCTATATAACTCCTTGACGAAAGGGCTTGAGAAAGTCATCTCCACCATTGGCATTCATGAGCTGCGCGGCTATGGAAGACTTTTCTCAAGCATCGGTTTACATGAGGAAATCGCGAAATATCTAAATGTGGCTAATTTCTTCGGATCCAATGATCTGGACTATAATTTTGATAAAATCAAGGCAGATGCCATCCAGCGTGCAGAGGATTACGGCAATGAAAAAGAACGGATGGGCAAGACCTTCCATCTATTCCCAAGAATCTGGAAATCCATCGGGGAAGTTGCTTCAACCGGGGACTATGATGCTTATCGCGAAAAGATCACTGAACAGGAAGAATCCAATCCGACGACGATCCGCCACTTGACATCATTAAAAACTTCAGATGCTTCCGTCCCTTCTGAAGAAGTCAGCCTTTCGATCGGTGAACAGGAATTGCCGTTCGTCATAGCCTCCATGTCCTTTGGATCACAAAATGAGATTGCTTTCCGGGCCTATGCAGAAGCTGCCGAGAGGCTAGGCATGATCAGCATGAATGGTGAAGGCGGGGAAATAAAGGATATGCTGGGCAAGTACCCGAAATCCCGCGGTCAGCAAATCGCTTCCGGACGTTTCGGTGTCAATGCAGAACTCCTGAACTCTTCAAATCTATTGGAAATTAAAATTGGTCAAGGGGCAAAACCCGGTGAAGGCGGTCACCTTCCCGGTTCCAAGGTCACAGCGAAAATCGCAGAAGCCCGAAATGCAACAATCGGTTCCGATTTGATCTCCCCTTCCAATAACCATGATATATACTCAATTGAAGATTTGGCCCAAATGATCCATGAGCTAAAAACGGCAAATGACAAGGCAAAAGTTGCCGTCAAAGTACCAGTCGTTCCAAACATCGGTACGATTGCTGTCGGCGTCGCAAAAGCCGGGGCCGATATCATAACGCTTTCCGGTTTTGATGGCGGGACGGGTGCTGCCAGGATCCATGCACTCTCACATGTCGGCCTGCCAGTTGAGATCGGTGTGAAAGCGGCCCATAATGCACTGCTTGAATCAGGTATCCGGCAGAACGTTGAAATTTGGGCTGACGGTGGGTTAAAAAGCTCGATGGATGTTTTGAAGGTAATGCTGCTTGGGGCAAATCGTGTAGGCTTTGGGACCCTTTCGATGATTGCAGTCGGCTGCACAACGTGCCGCGGATGTCACCTTGATACTTGCCATGTGGGCATCGCCACCCAAATTGAATCGGAAGCTCAGGCGAAAGAACACGGGCTGCGCCGTTTTGTTCCACGTAAATTTGATTTAGCCGTTCAGGGTTTAACGAATATGTTCAGTGCATTTGCAAAAGAACTCAAATCTTTGACCGGGTCACTTGGGGTGAAGAATCTTCAGGATATCGTCGGGCGTTCTGATTTGCTGCAGCAAGTTAAAGGTCAACAATCATTGGATTTAACCTATTTATTAAAAAATCTGGATATAACACCGTTCTCGCATAAGGAAGCGGCGGCATATTTGAATGAAGGCTCCATGCAGGTAGCCGTTGGCGCCGAATATCTTGATTCGCATGTAGATGACCTGCAGCAATCCCGCAGCTATAGCTCGATCACTTCCGAGCAGCGTGTACTCGGCAGCAGGGTCTCCTGTCACCGCGTTAGGGGCAGATTGGATGGATCATACAAAAAACTTCCTCCCGTTCACCTATCCTACCAGGATGGTTCCATTCCGGGTAATGGACTTGGGGCATACAATACGGAGGGAATTTCAATCAGCGTGAATGGCGGTGCACAGGATGGTATCGGCAAAACATCGATTGGCGGTAACATTGCCATCTTTAAATCTCCAGGAAAAGATGGGAAGTTCTACAATGGCTCTGTCGGTAAGGGCTTTGGTTACGGGGCACAGCATGGTCTCCTCATTGCCCAGGGTGATGCCGATGCCAGGGCGGGAATCCGGCTTTCCGGAGCGGATATGATCATTGGAGGACTATTGAAACAACCGCTTCCTAAAAAGGAAAACGGGAATATTGCGGTAACATCCAATATTAAGGGATTCGCTTTTGAATACATGACAAATGGAAGAGGTTTAGTTCTTGGTGATCCCGGTCCATGGATTTGCGCAGGGATGACAGGCGGTGTCGTTTATTTACGGCAACAGCCTGAATCTGGCTTAACCAAAGAAGTCATTAAAAAACGGGTTGCGAAAGGGGCAAAGATTTCCATTGAGCCCCTATCTGCAAAAGGCCTGCAGGATGTGGCCGAACTCCTTGGCAAATACACGGCCCTCTTGAAAGATCATGGCCAAACCGAAGAAGCTGCCTCTTTAGAGACACTGCTTCAGAATCTTGGAGAGCACTTCCTTCAGGTCGTTCCAGTTAAAGAACAGGCGGATCCTGCTGTATCCACGGAGTGATGCCGAAAACATATATTAAAAAAGGCTGATGCTCTTCAATTCGAGCATCAGCCTTTTCCCGTCATAGACCTCTGGGGTCGTCTTCGAACGATTGAAAAACAATGCTGAAAGCAATCAAGAAATTGCCTATCGTTTCTTTATATATTAAACTTGATTTTAACTATTGTAACTCTCAGGAAAATCCTGTATATTACTTTTTGTTTACATCATCTTATTTTAGTGTAAAGTACTAACAAATAAGTTAGAATACAACTTTAAGCAAAGGCCTATATATTAATAGAGCCTTTTCTTGCCAGATCCATTACAACACAAAGAAAGGATTAACCCATATATGAAGTTTGGTGCCCGCATTCTCAAAACAGGAATAGCAATTGTTTTAGCGCTTTACCTATCGGAACTGCTTAACCTTCCTGCTCCTGTCCTTTCTGGGATTGCTGCAATTTTTGCAATACAGCCGACCATTTACCGTTCATATCAAACGGTATTGGAGCAAATTCAAGGAAATATCATTGGCGCATTGGTTGCTGTCTCCTTCGTTTTGTTGTTCGGAAATGATATTTTTATAATTGGTCTTGCCGTAATGGTTGTCATAACCATCAATTTAAAACTGAAAATGGATAAAACGATTGTCCTTTCCATCGTGACAGTCATTGCCATCATGGAAAGCCAGGACGGGGAATTCCTTAATTTTGCCTTTATTCGTCTCTCATCCGTTTTGCTTGGAATCGTTTCTTCGTTTATCGTGAATCTTGTTTTCATTCCTCCAAAGTACGAAGCAAAGCTTTATACACGCATTACAGATGTAACGGAAGACATCTTGAAATGGATCAGAATCAGCACAAGACATGCTACAGAACACACTTTATTGAAAAAGGACATCAGCCGATTGAAGGCCGAGTTACTCGATTTGGAACATATCTATTCCATGTACAAAGAGGAACGGGAATATTTCAAGAAGAACAGTGTCGCTAAAGCAAGAAAGCTTGTCGTTTATCGGCAAATGATCATAACGACGAAAAAAGCGTTTGAAACCTTGAAGAGAATCCATAAATTCGAGAATGAAGTATATCAAATGCCTGAAGATTTCCAACGGAGCATCTTACAGCAGCTTGATTCCTTGATCCGCAAGCATGAGCAGTTGATATTACTGCATATCGAAAAAATCAAGTCAATCGAGGAGATTGAAGATTGGGACCAGGATTGTTTAAGTCGTAAAGAGCTGCTCGCCCATTTTTTCGAACAGCAGAATCAAGTGGACGAAATGCATGATAACCTAGGCCACCTCTCTGCCCGCCTTGTTCCATTGATTTCTGCAGTCATAGAATATGACGAACAATTGGAACACCTTGAAAAGCTGATCGTCAGCTTCCAGTCCTTCCATAAGGAAGATAACGAAATATCTGTCCAGTATGAAGAAGATTAAAAAAGACGGTTCCCGGGAACCGTCTTTTTTTCGTCTCTATTTAGAGCATGCCCTCATTCAATCATCCAAAAGGTTCTTATCAGCAGCCTTTTCAATCGTATCCAATTTCTTCAAAAGATCCTGCAGCTCGTCTTCCGAGAATGAATTGAAGTTCTTGCCCATCAATTTGTTATGATCCGCAAGGACTCTCCCCAAAATAGCTTCCCCAGCCTCTTTCAATTCAAGGTTGATGACCCTGCGATCCTTATCAGAGGGCTGCCGTTTCACATAATCCATTTCGACCAGCTTATCTACAAATACGGTAATCGCACTTGGCTTTACGGTTAAGAAGTCAGCCAGCTGGGTCGATTTAATCGACCCCTCTTTTTTCAATATCAATAAAATGAAAAACTGAGGCGATGTTAATCCATAAGGCTGAAGATTTTTTGCTACGATGGCCCTAAGCTTCTTCCTAATCCGAAAAATCTGCATCTCTATACTATTAGTTACTTCCCATTTAAATTCCAGCCTTCTCACTCCTTATATAGGACAATCCTACCTCTTAAATTTAATTAAATGGCATTCCAATGTCAACTTTACTTTCCATATATCCTTAAAACTAAAAAAAATTCAAATTTTTACTATTTCACTGTATTTATTTCCCACCATTATTCCGAATAAATTACATGACAAAAAATAATTAAACTGGTAAACTCTTTACTTAATAATATTAATACTTATAAAAATTAATATTTATTAAAATTAATAAATAAAATTTAGAATAGGAGGCGATGTCATTTCTAGCTAATGAACGTAAATCAAAAAAAAGGAACACATCATCAATATATTTTTGGAGGCGAAACAAGTGAATAGAGGACGTTTAGTTTTAATCAATGTCATTGGTTTGGTTATTATAATAGCGGCATTGGCCGGTGGGGCTTATTACTATTATGAAAGCACGAATTTCATTAAAACGGATGAAGCGAAAGTGTCAGGTGAGCTATATACCATCGTTGCCCCCGCTGCCGGTAAACTAGCAGATTGGGACTTACACGAAGGAGACAGTGTAAGTAAGGATGACAAAGTTGCCAATGTAACTACCTTAGACGGTAAAGAAGCGGTAAAAACCGCAGCACAAGGTACGATCGTTAAAACACAAGTGCATGATGAGCAGCTTGTTCAAGCAGGTCAAACGCTAGCTCAAACCATCAATATGGAAGATCTGTCCATAACGGCTAATATTGAAGAAAATAAATTGAAGGATATCGAAAAAGGTGATAGCGTCGATATTATCATCGATGGAGATCCCGATACGGTCTTCGAAGGTACATTGGAACAGATTGGTTATGCTACAACGTCTGTCTTTTCAGTGATGGGCAATCAAAACAGCAGCGGGAACTATACGAAAGTCACTCAAAAAGTACCAGTGAAAATTTCCATCAAAGCACCATCCGATAAAGTTCTGCCTGGAATGAACGCAGAAGTGAAAATTTCGACTAAATAAACCGGCTACACAGTTATACAGAAAGGAGGCTTTTCTTTAAATGGCTTCTCAAACCATCACAGTAAATGAAAACAAGGGAATGAAACAGTTTGCCCCCATGTTAATTATCCTAATGCTAGGTTTGTTCATGGTCATTTTGAATCAAACCCTGCTTAGTGTCGCCATGCCTAGGATGATGGCAGAATTCAATGTAGCTGCGACTACGATTCAATGGTTATCAACTGGATTCATGCTCGTGAATGGAGCCTTGATTCCACTTTCCGCTTTTTTAATAGAACGGTTTGGCACGCGCATTTTATTCCTGGCTGCCATGTTTCTATTCACCGTCGGGACATTCATCTGCGGCATCGCACCAAATTTCCCCGTCATCCTTACAGGCCGGCTGATTCAGGCCGCTGGCGGCGGAATCCTGCAGCCCTTGGTCATGACGATCATTCTTTTCATCTTCCCTCCGGAAATGCGCGGGAAAGGTATGGGGATCTTTGGACTTGCCATTATGTTTGCCCCTGCAATCGGCCCGACTTTATCAGGTTGGGTCATTCAGGAATATAGCTGGCGGGTCATGTTCTACGCAATGGTGCCATTAGGCATGATCGTCATGACACTCGCCTTTTTAAGTATGCGTAATGTAGCGGAACCAAAGAAAATCAAATTGGATTTGCTTGGTGCCTCTCTATCCTTGCTAGGTGTTGCATCATTACTATACGGTGTCAGTGAAGCAGGTTCCAAAAGCTGGACGGATCCAATCGTTCTGGGAACGATCATCATTGGGCTGATCCTTTTGACGCTTTTTGTGGTTCAACAGCTAAAATCGGAAACACCTATGCTCGACTTCCGTGTATTTAAGTATGACATGTTCGTATTATCCAATATCATTTCTGCAATCGTCACAGTGGCCATGTTTACCGGGATATTCTTATTACCTATATATTTGCAGACTTTAAGAGGCTTCACACCAGTTCAATCCGGCCTGTTGATGCTACCCGGAGCCCTTGTGATGATGGTGATGTCACCCATTTCAGGAGCATTATTTGACAAAATCGGACCTCGTCCATTAGCACTAATTGGGTTGGCGATCACTGCCGTCACAACCTTCGAATTCGCTAAATTGACTACGGAAACAACCTATTCGACTTTGGTCATCATCTATGCCATCCGCGCACTTGGAATGTCTTTACTGATGATGCCGATCATGACTGCTGGGATGAATCAGCTTCCTAAGCATTTGAATACACATGGTACGGCAATGAGCAATACGCTGAAACAAGTGACCGGAGCCATTGGTACGAGCTTCGTGACGACCATTTATACAACCCGTGCTTCTTTCCATGGAACTGCTTTAGGAACGGAAATGAGTACGAGTGATCCCGGTTTTGTTCAGAATTTCCAAACTATCGTTCAATCCATCATGACTTCGATGAATCAAACTAGTGAACAGGCACAGGAAACTGCCATGTCGCTGATTTCTTCTCAAATTCAGGGTCAAGCAAATGTGATGGGAATCAATGATGCATTCTTTTGGGCAACAGGCTTCGCAATTGCCGGCATCGTTCTCTCACTATTTTTGCGCGACGTTCGGAAGGATAAAGCAATGAAACAAGCTAAACAAGAACCTTTGGATGTACCTTTGCTTCCTTCGCCAGTAAAAAAATCGGTTTAATTGAATGGAGGAATTAAAATGAAGATCTATGTTGTTTACGACAGTGAAGGTAACCATACGAAAGCACTTGCCGAATCAATAGCTCAAGGAGCCGCTGCGGTTCCTGGGGCTGAGGTTCTCATTGACCATGTAAACGAGGCGGATGTTTATAAGCTTCAGGAAATGGATGCGATCATTTGGGGCTGTCCCGGTCATTTCGGAACCATCAGTTCGAGTTTGAAAACATGGATCGATAAACTTGGGTATCTATGGGCGGAAGGTGCGCTGATCAATAAAGTGGGTGCTGTGTTCTGTACCACGGCCACCGTACATGGCGGACTCGAGGCTACCATGCTGAACTTAATCACCCCTATGCTTCATCAGGGCATGATCATTGTCGGCTTGCCCGGCACTGTCCCGGAAAATGCCTTATATGGTTCCTACTATGGAGTAGGGATAAGCTGTCCGCCCGGTGTGGATGACAATATCACCAAAAATGACTTGAAGCTTGGAGAAGCATTAGGAAAACGGGTAGCCCATGTCACCCGTTCATTCATAAACGGGCTCTAGGAGGCTTGATTCAATGGGCATAATTCTAATTATCATCGTTGCCATATTAGCGGTTACTGGCTTGATCACATTCAATATCAAAGCCCTATCACCTGAAGGTAAGCCGCCTGCAGTCGAGGAAGAGAATTCGTCGGAATCATCCGCTTTCCCGACTGCAGATGATTCCATTACCGAAATCATCTCCCCGACAGACAATGATGAATTGAAAATGAAAGATCAGGATTATCGTTTGGCTCTTTCCAAGCTTCATGAACAAAAACCAAATGATGAGCCAACTGCAGAAAAAAAGCCTGATATTCGCAAAATGAAAGACAAGGAATACCGTGGTACATTGGAGGACTTCCAACAGAATGGCGATTGAAACACCCCCCCCATTAGGCTAATTTGCCATTTGGGGGTTTTGTTTTATATGCCATTGAATGGATCTTCTCTTACCTCTGCCACCAGTGATCGATGTGCAGGCTTTAACTTTATTTTCTGGTTGACAAATATTCACAAAGACTTTAAGCTAAGGTAATGCAACGCATACAATTTGTTAAACTCAGCTTTTGTTGAGAGACGGAATTTTAAAAGGATTTCCTTTTTTCGTTCGTCACTTGCCTTTTTGGCAGGTGGCGATTTTTATTTTTATAGGGGTGAAAAATATGCAACTTTTGAAGTATTCCATAATGGTCTTAATCGGTTCGATTTCATATGGCACTTTATCCACCATGATGAAGTTTGGATTCATGGATGGCCATTCTTCTGGAGAACTGGTCGGCAGTCAATATCTTGTCGGTTGGCTGATTGTCTCCGTTATATTTCTCTTTTCGTTTAAATATAAAGTTTCATGGAAGAGTGCCGGATTACTTTTAATCACGGGCATGATGTCCACTTTCGTCGGAAAGGCATATGCGGTTTCCGTATCCGAGCTTCCCGCTTCGATTGCCGTTGTCTTTTTATTTCAATTTACCTGGATAGGCGTCCTTATTGAAAGCTTCTTAAATAAAAGAAGCCCGGATAAAAATAAACTCATTGCCATTTTCGTTCTTTTCATCGGTACATTATTGGCAGGGGCGATCTTTGGTCAGCCTCTATCTGGCCTAAGTCTAAAAGGCGTATTGTTCGGACTATTGTCTGCATTGCTTTTTGCGCTGTATATGTACTGCAACTCTCAATTCGCTGTTGGGGAATCTTCCATGAAACGGCTGTTTTTCATTGCAACGGGTGGTATGCTGACTGCTGTATTCACGACTAACCCCGTCACACTTGTGACGAATCTTGTCCAAACGAACCTATGGTACTACGGTCTGCTGCTCGGCACATTGGGTGTTTTAGTTCCTTTCTTTTTCTTTGCTGTCAGTTTACCAAAAGTGGGGGTCGGGCTTGGAACGATTCTTTGTGCTGCGGAACTGCCTTCAGCGATGGTCGTTTCCGTCATCTTCTTGAATGAACAGGTTACGTCACTGCAATGGTTCGGGATGTGCTTGATCATCGTCGGCATCGCCTTGCCTGAGGGAATAAAGCATCTGCCGCATTTCCTTCCTGGAAAAAAAACGCTGCATGAAAAAAGGATTTCATAACGTGCATGCACAAGTTCGTTTCAGAATAAAAAAGAAGACCATTCCTTTAGCGGAATGGTCTTCTTTTTTATCTTGTATTCCTTAAGAATCCAATTGTTGTACTTGAAATAGGTTGTAGTAATTCCCTTGCTTTTTCATAAGTTCTTCGTGTGTTCCCATTTCCGTAATTTCGCCATTATCGATATGAATGATCCGATCGGCATGGGTGATGGTTGATAACCGATGGGCGACGATGATCGTGGTCCGGTTTTTCGCCAAAATATCCAGCGCCTCCTGGATAAAGTGTTCACTTTCCAAATCCAATGCGGAGGTGGCTTCGTCGAGAACAAGGATTGGCGGGTTTTTCAAAAATACCCTCGCAATGGCCACCCGTTGCTTTTGGCCACCGGATAATTTAACTCCCCGCTCCCCGACTTTCGTTTCATATCCTTCTTTTAGACCCATGATGAAGTCATGGGCATTCGCCGCCTTTGCCGCTTCAAATACTTCTTCATCACTTGCATCAGGTCGTCCCATAAGGATGTTGGCCTTAACCGATTCACTAAATAAGATATTATCCTGTAGAACCATTCCTATTTTATCTCTTAGGCTGCGGACTTGATATTTACGGATATCCGTCCCATCCAATAATACCCTTCCCTCCGTCACATCATAGAAACGGGAAATCAAACTGACGATCGAGGATTTCCCGCCGCCGCTCATACCGACAAGTGCAATGGTCTCCCCTGGTTTAACATCCAAGTTTATATGTTTCAAAACGGGTGCCTCTTTCTCGTCATAAGCAAACGATACATCCTGAAAGGTTATTCGGCCATCTACATGCTTCAGCTCTTTCGCCCCTGGTTCGTCATCGATATCATACTTCTCATCCACAAACTCAAAAACCCTGTCCATGGACGCCAGTGTCTGGGTCATTGTCGTCGAAGAGTTAACTAAACGTCTGAGGGGATTATATAGCCGGTCAATGAAACCGACGAAAGCAACCATGGTACCCAGTGACAATTGTTCATGAATGACCTGATAACCGGCAAATCCTATCACGAGCAAGGGGGCAATATCCGTGATCGTATTCACGACAGCGAATGACTTGGCATTCCAGCTCGTATGCTTTAGGGCCTTATCGAGGAAATTCTTGTTCTGCTTCGCAAACAATTCCTGTTCCCTGTCTTCTATCGCAAAGCTTTTGATGACTGACATCCCTGAAACCCGTTCATGAAGGTGACTCTGTACATCCGCTAAGGCTTGGGACCGAATCCTTGTATAGGTTCTCAGCTTGCCAAAGAAATGCTTAATCGAAAATGCGTAAAATGGAAGCATGATGATGGATACAATGGTTAATTTCACGTCCATCGTAAACATGATGACTATCACTATGATGATCGTTGCGATATCAAGCCAAAGGTTCATCAAACCCGTGATGACAAAGTTCTTCGTTTGTTCCACGTCCGTGATCATCCTTGAAATGACCTCGCCCACCCTTGTATTGGAATAATACTTAAAACTCAGTTTCTGTATATGAGTAAATAAATCATTACGAATATCATATAAGATTTTCGTTCCGGTCCATTGAGCGAAATATTGTCTGTAATACTCAATCGGCGGTCTAACTGCAACAAAAATGAATATCATGATAGCCATCGCCCATATAAGGCGTTCGGACTTCACGGCTTTGGACAGATCACCGTTTCCAATGATGTCATCCACTATATACTTACTGAGCAATGGAAGCAAAAGCGGAATCGCGAACTTTAGCAATCCAATCAGTACCGTTCCGATTATCTGCCATTTATATGGTTTGACGAATTGCAAATATCTCTTAATGCTCCCCACGGAATTCCTCCTTTTCTTAATCAACAAATGCTAAAAAAAAGCCCATAACGGTCAATTGGGAATCTTATATGCACTATTCAATTATATTTTCCTTTTCGGTAATTAACTATCAAAAGGATCACTTTCATAAACATTTGTAGGAGGTTAAATGGTTCCTGCGTATTGAAAGATTGAATCAGATGATGTAGGTACGATACACAATGAAAAAGCCTGCCAATTATGCAGCAGGCCTTTTCTATCATCGATAGGTTAAAAAGCGTTCATACCAACTATCAATAAACTCTGCGGAGAATGGTCCTTTTCGCTGGCGTATCATATAAATCAAATAGTCTACGTTCTGTTTCAATATTGAATCGATGGCATCCGGGTAATTCATTTCTTTCCGATGCCTTTCATATTCATCCTCATCCAGCAAATTAAACGTCATATCTGGGAATACTTTAATGTCCAGGTCATAATCAATGTATTTCAATGCTCCCGAATCGTATGTGAACGGCGAACTGATATTGCAATAATAATAAACCCCGTCCTCTCTCAACATACCAATAACATTAAACCAATACTTTGAATGAAAATAGCAAATCGCCGGCTCTCTCGTAATCCAGGTCCTTCCATCTGATTCCGTTACCATAGTACGGTCATTCGCTGCTATCACCAGATTTTGGGTCCCTTTTAAAACGGTTGTCTCTTCCCAGATACGATGGATATGTCCATTATGTTTATAGCTATGGATTTGGATTTTTCCTCCTTCGGCAGGAACAATCCCCATTTATCTCTCCCTACTTTCTATAGACACCCTGACAGCGTACTGTGCCCTATTCCGTTTGCAGTTGTTGTGTGTATTTAAAATATATACTTTTTTCCATTTACCCTATATTCCTATATTATAGCGATTTATTCATAAATTTAAAACAAAAGTGGCTAATCTCCCAGTGAAAATGTGTAAATAAGTCGAAAAAGTCTGACCATCCACCCATTTCATCTAAGAAATTAGCCGGTTATTTATCGTATGGCTGCCTGTCCTTGCTGAAAATAACGGATGACTTCTTCCGTTTGCTTTTCGAACATTTCATGGATACTTTTCAATTCCTGCTTTTTTAGTTGAATCTCTTCCTGAATGGTGACCGCTTCACTCTCCTCTTCAAGGGCAAGGAGTTGCTTCTCTATATCTTGGCATCTTTCGATTTCGGATTGTAAAAGTAAAAGCTTATCCATCGTTTTCAACTGGTTGTTTATAAGCCGGTTAAATTCCTCCATGAATGCACCTTCCTAATCTGTATTTTTTCTATAGTATGTATATTCTATTTTTATCAGCTTTCTCCTTTGACATAAAATGTAAACACGACGAAACATTTGTCGAATCCAATGGAAGGCAAAAAAAAGCACCCTTCATAAGAAGGATGCTTTTCATCGGCAATTAGCCTTGGTTTTTATTGCTTTGAGATTTTTGGTTTTGTTGTTTCACTTCTTGAACGTTAGTTTCAGAAGCAAACTCTGTACCGAATTGGCCTTGTGCTTGACCTTGGCCTTTTCTTTGTTGAGATTGCGCGTTTTGTTGTCTTACTTCTTGAACGTTAGTTTCAGAAGCAAATTCTGTACCGAATTGGCCTTGGCCTTGCTGAGATTGCGCGTTTTGTTGTCTTACTTGTTGAACGTCAGTACCTGCTTGTGATTTATTCATGTTGTTTTTAGCCATTGATATCACCTCCACGATAATAAGATAACCATTATCCAGGAGTGCTATCCAACAAAAATCATTTAAATTTTTCCAGTTACATTAAACAAGCAATGAAATGCCTCCATCAACTATTACGGTTTGTCCACGAATCATCCTGGCCCCATCGGAAATTAAAAACAGGATGGTATTCACCATATCTTCCACCTCGACCATGCGTCCAGCGGGAGTCTGTTCTGCCGCCTCAGCAAGCATTTCATCCCGATTCGGGAAAGACTTCAGGGCATCCGTATCGATCACACCGCCTGAAACGGCATTGACACAAATATTTTTAGCAGCCAATTCGACCGCTAAATATCTTGTCAGGGCTTCAAGCGCAGCTTTGGAAACTCCAACAGCTGTATAATTTTTCAAATAGCGAATGGACCCTAGTGAACTGATGCTGACGATTTTCCCCCCGCCGTTTCTCTCCATTAATTTCGCCGCTTCCTGTGCGCAGAAAAGGAGGGCTTTTGTATTGATGTCCATGGTCCAATTCCAATGGGATTCCTCCAGCTCCATCAATGGACGCTGCACGCCTGAGGCCGCATTATTGATGAAGATATCCAAACGTCCGTAATAAGCATCGATTTCCTCGAACATGCTTTTCACTTTCGCAACATCACCGACATTTGCCTTGACTACAAGGGCTTTTCGCCCCAACGCTTCAATTTCGGCTGCCACTTCTAATGCTTTCGACTTGCTCCGGGCATAATTAATAACGAGGTCGTAACCCTCCTCTGCAAGCCTTATTGCCGTGCTTCTTCCTAAACCTTTACTGCTACCTGTAACGAGTGCCACTTTTTGTTCCATTTGTTTATTCATCCTTTCTGAGTAAACACCGAGTAATAAAAATCTTTTTTAAGGAGTGTTACTGTTATGTATGTTGGACGTGATATGACTGAGTTGTCGATGATGAAAAAATCGGATTGGGAAAATAGTGAACTTGCCTATTTTCATCACTCCCTTCAACAAATGGTACCTTATTTAAACCAAGAAGGACAGAGTATCCATAGCGAAATCGTCAAAGAAATTGAAAATAGAGGCGGACTTAACAGGCAAGAAGCCGATTATACTCATGGAACGAAAACCAGTTACGAATGATTTTATACGGATATTGCTTTAAAAATCAACAAAAGGAAGAGGATATCTTATCGGATATCCTCTTTCTATGCATATATCACGATTTCATTAAGGCATTATCGCCATGGCACAAATCAGGGCTGTCCCCCAATATTGTTAACGAATATCTCATCGCACGCCCAAAATTAATGAACCGATTTACTCATCTTTCCATAAAAAGCAAATAAACCGCTTATTCAATACACTCTTTTTCTTTATACGCCTTCATCATTTTTTGGTGGGAGACCGGAAATGCCAACTCCACCATCTCTGCTTCACTCACCCACTTAAGTTGCTGTTCTTTTAGCGTCTCTTCACCGATGTCCTCTTTGACCACACCGATATACGTGTCCACTTTCCAAACGAGATGTGAGAAAACATGTTCAATTCTCACAAGTGATTCAGTGATTTCCGGTTTGACGCCATACATTTCCTTAAACCGACTCTCGAAGAATTCCCTCTTATGCAAGAGGGATGTATGGTTTTCGAAATTCGGATATTCCCAAAGATTAGCTAGCAATCCTTCTGAGGCTCGCTTGTGAATTAAAAATTCACCTTTTTCATTCGTTAAAACTGCAGCTACAATTGGTACATCCCTTGTTTTTTTCTTTTGGATTTTTACCGGCAATTCCGACTGAACCCCTGCTTCAAATGCTAGACAATGACTTTGAACGGGGCATAATAGGCAGGCAGGCTTACCAGGTGTGCAGATTAATGCTCCAAGTTCCATCAAGGCTTGATTGAAGGCAGAGGTATGTTCATGATCGATCAGCTTCCTGACGGCAGCTTCGAATGTTTTTCTTGTCTTTGGCTTTGCTATGTCTTCATATATCATTAATATCCTTGATAAAACACGCATGACGTTTCCATCAACGGCTGGCTCCGGCTTGCCGTATGCGATACTTAAAATCGCACCGGCAGTATATGGGCCGACACCTTTCAATTTGGAGATTTCCTCGGGATCATCCGGTACAATCCCATTGTAGGATGCCTTCACTTCCTGAACGGCACTATGCAGATTCCTTACACGCGAGTAGTATCCCAGCCCTTCCCAAGCTTTCAGGATCTTCTCTTCATCTGCATTGGCAAAGTCCTCGAGTGTCGGAAACCATTCGATGAACCGGTTGAAATAAGGAATCACCGTATCCACTCTCGTTTGCTGCAGCATTATTTCAGAAACCCAAACGCGATAAGGATCCTTATTTTCCCTCCATGGCAATTCTCTTTGTTCTTCGAGAAACCAGGAAACCAAATCTTTTTGAAATTCATCGATTTTTATTTTTTCTATTGTCGGGATCGTTATTTCTTTCACATCAGTTCCTCCAAAGATGTTACACTCTAATCAAAATTGGGAATACCTATAGTAGGCCATTCTTTTTTTAATATCATGTTCATATCCATTTATTTGTAACAGGTCACTTGAAATAAATCAAAATTATATTCATTTGATGGTTAATATATAAATACGGTATGATGAAAGAAGACCATTTTTTTCAAATTGTGGCAGGGAGGTTAGTTTTTTGGATACAGGTACTCACTTTGTCATGGGAATTGCTCTTGGAGGTCTTGCCACATTAGATCCCGTCATTGCGCAGAGCCCAGTTACTGCAAGTGCAGTCATAGCAGGTACGATATTGGGATCACAAGCTCCGGACATTGACACCGTTTTAAAATTAAGGAATAACGCTGTATATATACGTAACCACCGTGGAATCACGCATTCCATTCCCGCTGTTTTACTTTGGCCCTTGATTATCAGCGGAGCAATTTTCGCCATCATACCTGAAGCAAATTACCTTCATCTTTGGCTTTGGACCTTTTTAGCCGTATTCCTTCACGTATTCGTGGATATATTCAATGCTTATGGGACCCAGGCTCTTAGGCCGATTTCGTCAAAATGGGTAGCTTTAGGCGTCATCAATACATTCGATCCATTCATTTTTGGAATACATGTTGCAGGCCTGATATTATGGGGCTTCGGATTTCCTCCAGGCTATTTATTTCTTTCCATTTACGGGATACTCGTCATTTATTACATTTCCAGGTTCAGGGAACAAGCTTTTATAAAAAGAGTGGTTAAACAGCAAATTCCTGGAGCAAGGAAAATTCTTTTATCACCGACGATGCGTTTTCACCGCTGGAAAATTGCAGTGATTACCGAAAAGAATTATTATGTGGCACGAGCCGATAATGGATATGTGAAGATACTTGATACGTTCGATCGAGTGCCCTTGCCTGAAAGTGAAATTCTCGAAGCCGCCAAGAAGGATATCAACTTGGCAGCCTTTCTGTCCTTTTCTCCGGTTTACCGCTTCGAAATCGAACAGATAAAAGAATATTACGAAGTCCGTTTTATCGATCTAAGATATCGCAGCAATGGATATTACCCGTTTGTGGCAGTGGTCCATTTAGACAGCGAATTGAATATCTTGAATTCTTATACCGGCTGGATTTTTAGCGAAGCGAAGCTGCAGAAGAAATTGAATATTATTTTGTAGTATATTGAAAAAGAGCTGATTCCAGGGAACTCCTCTGGAATCAGCTTTTTTAATGCAGTCGATTCTGCTGATTTAATAACTGCTGATATTTAGGGTTCTTTGCAATGAATTCGTGGAATTGCTCACCGTAGTTATCAATCCAGGTCCTTACAACGCGCGATGTCATTTCTTCACCGGCATATTCATGCCCAGCCTTTGCATAGGTCGCTTCGAAATCTTCCCATAATAATTCCACCCAAGTCAAAGCTTGCTCATACGTGATGTGTTCATTTTTCTCAAGCAGTATCTTGGTTAATCTTTCATGGTAATCATTCATTAGAACCACCTCATTGCCAATATTTTTACAGAATGAACTATACTGTCCCATACCCATACTAGTTGTAAGCGGAAACGCTTCTTTCTTAATCTGATGCTTGGAGGAGAAAAAATTTGCGAAATAAACAAAAAGGATTCCCCAACCAAAACAATAACAAATTCCAAGGCGAGCCCCGTGCAAAGGCAAGATATGCTTCAAAGCGTGCAGATGGAAGTATTAATACACACCCTCAAGAAAGAATGAAAGCTTCAAACGAGCGATCGAATTAAAAGGTACATCAGAAGGAACCGGGTACTTCCCCGGTTCCTTTTTATTTCAGCATTGAAATCGGGAGTGCTTCTTCCTTACCGCTACCGCCCAAGCGGTAACCCCAAGCGAATACGCCGTTCATATAATCAATTTTGAAATAGACACCGGGATCTCCGTCAATTTGATATATTTCACCTTTTTTGAAATCATCAGGATTTAACAAATAGGCCTTGGCCATCGTCACTTTTCGTTCCAATACTGAATATTCATTAACCATTCCCAATTGCTCTGCTTTTCTCGCTTTTTCAGTCAACGCTGCGATTTCCTGTTGTAGTTCATAGGCAGACAGCTTGCTGTATCTTACGTCGCTCATATATATGACTCCTCAAATGAAATAATTAATTTACTTCTATATTAAACAAAATTTTGTGATTTGGCTATTGATGCACTTAATCACCATCAGGATTGGAAAGATAACGCTCAATCAATTCTATTGGAAAACCTTTTCGGTATAATGCCTGCTTCATTTTTTGTTCATATTCGAAGCCTTCATGGTTTTTATATCGGCGTTGCATTTTTTCGGCATGGTGGCAAAGGGAATCCCATTGTTCATCCTCATCCTTTTCAACCGTCACATCTTCAAGTGCTTCATGGATGACATCTCTTGGGAAACCTTTCCGTAACAAGGTTTGTTCAACCTTAAGCCTTAAAGCTCGTTCGGAAATGTTTTTTTCCTTTTTGACCGCTTTTCCAGCCAGATTCCTTGCATGTTCAATTTGAATATCATAAGGGTATTCCTTCAATGCCTCGACAATCAACTTTTCTTGCACCCCCTTTTCCTTAAGCTCAAGCTTAAGGGTAGTGGGCCCTTTATTCCCTCCATTCACATGGGTCCGCACGTAAGCCTTGGAAAATTCAAGGTCGTCTAAATAGTTAAAACTGTATAGTTTATGTATCGCTTCCTTAATGATCGGCTCTTCCGTTTCCTTCTTTTTTAAATAAAGGCGAATTTCCGATTCCGAGCGCATCCGGTATGATAAATAATTAAGTGCATCGGTAAATGCTTTTTGGATTTCATCATGGAATTGTATTTCGGCCAAAAGCAGGTCATCAAGTTCCGTACCCTTTTTCAACTGAAATTTCAAAAGCACTTCTTCGTCTACACTGAAGGCATATTTTTCGTCGACGAAGATGTTATAACGATCTTTACGTTTCTTTTGGGTTGTTATTTTTGTTATGTTTGGCATAAATCCACCCCCCACACCTACTTTACCCCTTTACGTTTACCATTTCTATATATAGCATGCCTAAAAATGAAAAAAGAACATGGGCATGTTAAAGTGAAGGAAAGACAGGGAAAGGAAGTGGTTTTCATGAAAATAGCCATTGCTGGTGGAAGCGGTTTTGTCGGCACAGCCCTAATTGATGAATTATCAAAAGAGAATCATGATATATATATTTTGACCCGTCATCCCGAAAACTTTAAAAAACAGACTAATTTGACATATATCGGCTGGTTGACCAAGGAGGCAACGCCGGAAATGCACTTGGAGGGGCTCGATGTGTTCATTAACCTTGCTGGTGAATCTCTGAACAGCGGCCGTTGGACACCTGAACGTAAGCGCCGGATTGTCGAAAGCAGGATCGAGGCTTCCAAAGAGATGAACCGGATCATTTCCATACTGCCCTCTAAAGTGTCTGTCATCATTAATGCAAGTGCAATCGGATATTATGGTATTTCGGACGATGAGACCTTTACCGAAACCTCTAAATCCATTGGTGATGATTTCTTGGCCCGTACTGTTCAACTATGGGAAAAGGAAGCGGCTAAATCACGCTCTTACAGTAAAAGGTTGATCTTTACAAGATTCGGGGTGATTCTTGGAGAAAAAGACGGAGCACTGCCAATGATGGCCTTCCCCTATAAACTATTTGGCGGAGGAAAGATTGGCAAAGGGAATCAGTGGCTTTCCTGGATTCATATCCATGACGCGGTCCGTGCAATCATCTTTTGCATGAATGATGCTAGGATAGAAGGTCCAGTCAATTTTACGGCACCGAACCCCGTTCAGATGGATACATTCGGAAAAACGATAGGAACTGTCCTGCACCGGCCCCATTGGATAACTGTCCCCCCCTTCTTCCTCAAGAAATTGTTGGGGGAAATGAGCATCCTTGTACTTGAAGGGCAAAATGTCCTTCCCACTAAACTTAAAGAGGAAGGATTCACCTTCTCCTTTCCAACCCTTAAAGAAGCCTTACAAAATATCTTAAAAGAAGATTCCCACGTATGAAAGGGTCATTTTAGGAAAAAATAGGGATATTAAGTGAATGGAGATGATCTAATTGCTCAAAAAACACGATAAAGAAAAAAGTAACTTAACTAGTACACAAGCGATTCTTTATGCCCGCGAATTTAAAAAAGCAGATCGGGCTGGTGGATATACCGAGAAGAAATCCCGTCGTTAGGTTTGGAGTTTTTTCCCTTACATTTTGAACAGCCACTCAACACAAAATAAGCTGGAGATGATTAGTGAATTCATCTCCAGCTTATTCTATTTTCCAGGGGGCGATAACATGGGACGAAATAACATACACCATAATCGAGATAAGAACAAACAGAAACTTCCTCAGGTTCCCAAAAACCTGAAAAGTGACGGACTTGACGTTGAATATTCTTCCGAACTGGCTGATCAGGAAGATATCGAGGCACAAGCCCGTGCAAATGCGGCTGACCGCCGTGCTCATAATCGCCGATAAGCAGAATAAACCAACCCAAGGGGCTATAAATCAGCCCCTTGGTTCTCTTTATTTACATAGCTTATCCACAACCCTGTGTATATTGTGGATATATTCTGAAAATACTGACAAAAAACAAGTCCAATAACTCACCTTATCAACATGAAAATAATGTTATTTCTGGATAACCCTGTGGATTATGTGGATAAAGGAGAGATTGGGCTAATCACGCTGCATTTTCGTTGTGGATAACTATTCTCTCTCCTTCATTTGATCCATAAGATTATTATTTATAAAATAATTCATCCATATCTGTTTCCAGCAATCCTAAATTCCACCCCTAACTTGGTATTGCATCGGCTGCTGCCCCCGGCATTTAAAGAAGGTTCCCCAAACCTTTGCCATCAACATTTTCTTCCAACTGTTTACGAAGCAAGAACTTTTGTATCTTCCCACTTGCGTTCCGAGGCAGCTCATTACAGAAGATATATCTCCTTGGACGTTTATAGTTCGCCAAACTATTACTGTTCTTACACCAAGTTTCTAAATCGCTTTCGGCAAGCATTGGGTCTTTGGCTACGATGAATGCCGTTACCGTTTCCCCCCATTGATCATCTGGCTGACCAAGTACCGCACAGTCGAGAACTCCTTGATGCTCATATAGTGTATCTTCCACTTCACGCGGATAAATATTTTCCCCTCCAGAAATAATCATGTCGTCCACACGGTCCTTGACCCACAGATATCCATCTTCATCTAGGAAACCGATGTCACCGGAATGGTACCAGCCTTTGTAAAGCGCCTTTTCGGTCTCTCTATCTTTTTGAAAGTAACCCTGCATGATACACGGACCCTTTACAAGGATTTCCCCTGTTTCCCCAGGTTCCAGCATATCCTCGGGATCGGATGGTCCTTCGTCATTCGGACGGGCAATGATGATTTCATGTTCGGAACATGCCTTGCCGGCAGAACCCGCTTTCCTAATTTGATCTTCCTCCAATAGGAGAGTTATGGCCGGCCCCATTTCAGTCATTCCATAGGCTTGGATGAACTGGATGCCGAGTTTCTCCTGACAGGCACGTACAAGGGATGGAGCCATCGGGGCTGCTCCATAAAGCCCTAACTTCAAGCTCTGGAATTTATACTCCTCCAATTTTTCCTGAATGAGCATGTTCCACATCGTAGGTGCAGCAAAAAACTTGGTGACCCCCTCGGATTCAATCAGTTCCATGACTTTTTGGGGATGAAACTGATGTAATATGACATTAGCTGCACCGACCTGTACACGAGGTAAAAAAGAGCAGTGCAATTCAGCACAATGAAACATCGGTGCAGTAATCAAACCGATATCAGAGCGTTCATACTTCATGGCCTCTATTAAAATCTCGGTTTGTTTGACCATGTCTTTATGAAGGTGAATGACCCCTTTGGGACGTCCGGTAGTTCCGCTCGTATACATGATGGCATAAATATCATCTTCGTGAACTTCCACTTCATCTGGCTTTGAGGAGATACTGGCCAATTTTTGGCGGTAACCTTTGGCATACCCAGGCACATCGTCATCAATATACCAGAAGGCCATTTCTGGAAATCGCTTTTCAACCGCGGCAACGTTCGTTTCCAATTCCCGTTCGAATAGAACGACCTTTGGAGCAGCGTCTTTCAAGATGAAGGCCAACTCTTCCGGCATTAAACGAAAGTTGATCGGATTAAAGATTGCACCGATTTTTGCACAGGCAAAGAACGCTGTTGCAAGCTCTTCATTGTTGTAAAGGTACGTAGATACCCTATCCCCTTTTCGCACCCCTTCCGCTTGAAGGGCCGCCGCCAACCTATTCACCTGTTCATTCCATTGGATGTACGTATAGCGGATATTTCTTCTCACGTCGTAGATAGCTTCTTTAATGGGGAATTTCTGAACCGTCTGATCAAAGATATTTTTAATCGTTACTGACAAATCCTTCTCCTCCTCAAGTAACCACCATCAACAGGAAGAATTCAGCAAAGCCTGCCGATGGTCGACTTCATCCCTTTTTCAGCTTTTACTATCGTGCGAATTACGAATTTTCATAAATGGATAGTCCAGCTTCAGTCCATTCTTTCAATGATGGTGGCATTCGCCATGCCGTGGCCTTCACACATTGTTTGCAGCCCATAACGGCCGCCCGTCCTTTCTAATTCATGGATCATGGACACCATCAATCGGGCCCCGCTGCCGCCAAGAGGATGCCCCAATGCAATCGCCCCTCCATTTGGATTCAGCTTCTTGGGGTCTGCCCCCGTTTCTTTTAGCCAGGCAATCGGTACAGGAGCGAAAGCCTCGTTCACTTCAAAGATATCGATATCATCAATTGTAAGACCCGCTTTTTCCAAAGCTTTTTGGGTGGCGGGAATCGGTCCCGTTAGCATCAGGGTGGGATCTGACCCGACAACAACCCGTGTATGCACTTTAAAGCGCGGTTTCAATCCAAGTTCTTCTGCTTTACTGCGTTCCATCAATAATAAAGCGGCAGCACCGTCACTGATCTGACTAGAGTTCCCTGCATGGATTAAACCGCCTTCTTGAAATGCCGGTTTCAATCCAGCCAGCACTTCAAGCGTAGTTCCGCTCCTTGGGCCTTGATCTTCCGTAACTTCGATTTGATTTCCTTCTTTATCAGTACCCGTTACTGATATCATTTCACGGTTAAAATGTCCTTCTTTTTGAGCACGTATTGCCTTGGCATGACTTTCAACGGAAAACCGATCACAATCTTCACGTGTTATTCCCCACTTATCTGCGATTCTTTCAGCTGATAAACCTTGGTTGATCACCTCGTAAAGGTCCATATACTTTTGGCTTGTTACAGCACCTAGAAGATTTGACCCCATGGGAACTCGTGACATGTTTTCCACTCCGCCGGCCACTACCACATCCATATCACCCGACAGGATGGCCTGGGAAGCAAAATGGACTGCCTGCTGACTTGATCCGCATTGACGGTCAATCGTCGTTCCCGGCACTTCAATCGGAAATCCGGCTATCAGTGCGGCAACCCTTGCTATATCACCGGCCTGTTCGCCCGACTGTGAAACACAACCTAAAATGACATCATCGACAATGGCAGGATCGATGCCCGCTTTTTCAATCAGCTTCTTCAATACTTCCCCTGCCAGGTCATCAGGGCGAACATCTTTCAAGACACCGTTCCTTCTGCCTACCGGCGTGCGAATTCCTTCAACGATAACCACTTCCCGCATATACTCTCTCCCCTTCTGATCTTTATTATAGGCCCAGATTCTTAGCGATGATTTTCTTCATGATTTCATTTGTGCCGGCATAGATGCTTGCTACTGGAACATCCCGATACCTTCTTGCAATTTTGTATTCCTCCATATATCCATAGCCGCCATGGAGCTGCATGCATTCAATGGATATTTTTCTGGCAGTCTCCGTCAAACGCCATTTCGCCATCGAAACTTCCGTTACAACATGTTCACCAGCCATATGTTTGGTGATCAATTGATCTAGGAAGGCACGCCCCATTTTAATCTCCGTGGCCATTTCCGCTATTTTGAATTGAGTATTTTGAAACTGACTTACAGATTTTCCGAACGCTTCCCTGCCCTTCACATACTCAATCGTATCGGCCAGCATATCCTCAGACGCGGTTTGAGCACAAATTGCCACCACAAGACGTTCCTGCTGCAGTTTTTCCATTAAATAAATAAACCCCTTGCCTTCTTCACCAAGCAGGTTTTCCTTTGGAACACGGCAATCCTCGAAGATGAGTTCTGCTGTATCCTGACTGTGCAAGCCAAGTTTCTTCAGTTTTCTCCCCCTGGAAAACCCGGGTGTATCCCTTTCGACCACGACTAAGCTAACGCCTTTATGTTTCGGAACGGCGCTGGGATCCGTTTTACAGGCAACAATGATCAAATCCGAATGAATGCCATTTGTGATGAATGTCTTTTGACCATTTAATATGTAATGATCTCCATCCAAAATGGCAGTCGTTTTAATATTGGCCAAATCCGAACCTGTACCAGGCTCTGTCATGGCAATGGCTGTAATGATTTCCCCTGTCGTGCATTTAGGAAGCCAGCGCTGTTTCTGCAACTCATTTCCGTAGGCGGAAATATACGGTACGGTGATGTCACTGTGAAGTCCGAAACCAATGAACCCAGAACCAACTCTTTCCAATTCTTCATTAATTATAACGGCAAAGCCCCAATCTACCCCGGAACCCCCATAATCTTCTTCAAGGTCCGGACATAGAAAACCCTGTTCTCCCATTTTCACCCAAAAAGACCGGGGAATGATCCTCTCTTCTTCCCATCTTTCATAGTGGGGAACTGCTTCTTTCTCTAAAAACTTTCGGAAGGACATACGGAAAATTTCATGTTCTTCACTTAGGTATGGATGCTTCATCTTTTTTATCTCCTCTCCATTCCTTTGTCGGAGGCTCTTTTTCTAGAATTACAATGGTTTGCCCTGAAGGGATTGACAACTTACCTTGGTGACATTCTAATGGCCCCATCCAGTCTGATGGTTTCCCCATTCAGCATTGGATTCGTTATAATGCTTTCCGTTAGTTTAGCGTACTCTTCTGGATACCCGAGCCTTGATGGGAATGGCACGGTTTTCCCTAATGACGTCCTGGCTTCTTCAGGTAATGAATCGAACATCGGTGTATGGAATAGACCCGGTGCAATCGATACGACACGTATCCCTTTGATGGCAAGCTCCCTCGCGATTGGCAGAGTCATACCGACAATCCCTCCCTTTGAGGCACTATATGCGGCTTGTCCGATTTGTCCTTCAAAGGCAGCGACCGAAGCTGTATTGATGATGACTCCTCGCTCCCCCTCTTGATTCGGTTCATTTTCGACCATTTTTTCCGCCGCAAGCCGGATTACGTTAAATGTACCGACCAAATTGATTTGCACGACTTTTGAGAACGCTTTCAATTCATGTATGCCTTTCCTGCCTATGACCTTCTCTGCAATGGCAATGCCTGCACAGTTGATGACAGTATTGATGCTACCGAATTTTTTTATTCCTTCATCCAATGCTACCGATACGCTATCTTCACTAGTTACATCCGTTTTAATAAACAGGACCGAATCTCCCAACTCCTGAGCCATTTTAGCGCCATTTTCCTCCGAGAGGTCAAATATGACCGCTTTTCCACCTTTTTTAATGATGTTTCTTACTGTCGCCGCCCCCAGACCTGAAGCACCGCCTGTCACAACTGCAATGGTTTCTTGAATTTCCAAATTCTCACCCCATCTGTTTCTAGAATATATATTCATCCTTCACTATCATCAAAACCTATTTTCAAGATTAATTTCACCGCTTGCCTGTTTTATCGTTCATTTTCAACTCATGAAGGGTTTCGGTAAAACCTTTGATTACCTGTTCAAAATCCTGCTTCAGCCCATTCAGCTCTTTAATTCGTTCATTAAGTTCGTTTAACTTCTGTCCTGCAGTTTCAATCGTTTTTTCCAATTGCTTAATGCCTGTCCTATCCTTATCGAATAAAAGGACTATATCCTTTATTTCCACTAACGAAAAACCATACTTCTTACCGCGCATTATGATTTTGAGCTGTGCATATTCTTTCTTTCCATAAACTCTTTTTCCCGTTTCGGTACGCATTGGCCTAAGCATACCCAGTTCCTCATAATAACGGAGGGTCCTTGTCGTCAATCCGAATTCTTTTGCTAACTCAGAAATGGTGTACATGTTAAAACCACACTTTGCAAAGGGATTATTTACCTTTATTTTAACATTAACGTTAACGTAAACTTCAATGAAATATTCACAAAATTTATAATATATGAAACTGCCTGAAAGATTTATATTGATATACTATGGATATATTCTTTTATAGAAGGGAATGATCGATCAATGCTATGTTCAAAAATATTAGTTGCTTATGATGAATCTGAATTGGCACTTAAGTCTTTAGAAAAAGCGATTGAATTAGCGAAGCTGGATCCCGCTATCGAAATCCAGGTGCTTCACGCTGTTACACTGCCAATCAAGCCAAATATATATGGCAATGCTTTTCAGGAAATTGAAGAATCCATGCTTAAGTATGGCAAGGAAGTGATTAAAAAAGCGGAAGCGCTTTTATCCGAAATCCCGAATGCATCCCAAACATTTGTCGTAGAAGGTTCAGCCATCACGACTTTATTGGAACATGCAAAATCCGAGAATTGTGACCTTATTATCATGGGCAGCCGCGGATTGAGCGGCTTCAAGGAATTCCTGGGCAGCGTGAGCCACTATATCGTTCAACATTCTCCAGTTCCTGTCTTGTTGGTCAAATAAAATTCACGGCAGATATGGCCAGCCCCTTCATAAGCTGGGTTCCCCTTTGGAATCCAGCTTATTTATGCGTTCATGAACTCCAAACTTATCATGTTTTACAAACACTTCCGTTTACGGGTAAAATGAAACTAATTTCAAACGAGGATAACAGGTGACGCAATGGATATTAAACATTTGCAATACTTTATAGAGGTTGCCAATTTCAATAGCTTCACTCGGGCTGCCGATCATTTATTCATTACCCAGCCGACCATCAGCAAGATGATCAAAAACCTGGAAACCGAGCTAGGTGTTGAGCTTTTTGATCGTTCACGTAAGCAACTGATCTTGACCGATGCAGGGAGGGTTGTCTTAGAGCAGGCAAAATTGATCGATAAGGCCTTTCACAATTTAGAAACGGAAATGGACAATTTATTAGGTTTAAAAAAGGGACATATACGCATCGGGCTGCCGCCGATCATCGACGCTTCTTTCTTCCCCCGAATTCTTAGCCGTTTTCACCAGGACTATCCCAATATCACCTTTCAATTAGTAGAGGATGGTTCAAAGAAAATAGAAGAATCCGTCCAAAATGATTTAATCGATATAGGCGTAATAGTCCTGCCAACCAACAACGCGCTTTTTCACCATTTTGCTTTTTTGGAAGAAGACATCAACTTGATTGTTCATCCCTCCCATCCCCATGCTTGTGGGGATGAAATTGATTTGGCCGACTTGGAAAATGAATCTTTCATCTTATTCAATAAAGATTACGTCCTTCGAGACCTCATCATTTCATCCTGTAATGAAGCTGGTTTTTCTCCACATATCGTTACTGAAAGCTCACGCTGGGATTTTATTGAGGAAATGGTTTACTGTAAACTTGGCGTTGCTCTATTACCGGAAAGCTTATGCCGTCATGATGAACGCATAAAGACAATCAAGGTTAGAAACCCCTCCATTAGTTGGAATTTAGGATTCATATGGAGTAAGGACCATTACCTTTCATACGCTGCAAAAGAATGGCTGAAATATACTAGGGAAGCATTGTCCCATAAGTAGTGGATCATCCAGCATGATTGATGTAAGCACTATCATAGATTTGGGTTATGCACATGATAACATCTAACCATTTTACAATCCGTTACGGCGGGGGTAGACTAGTATTAGTAAAAAGCACGTTGAATGCTGATGGATTCCATATGTTCTAAAAAGGAGATATTCATGATCACTTTATCTAATGTCGATGAGTTACAGGCATCAGAAGCAGCTCTGGAGAAAATTAAATATTCATACCCCGAACTATTTAATAAACTGCTCCATGTCGTTGCCTTAACACGGGCTCTTCAATTTAAATATCAATTTATGGGCACATTAATCATGGATGAAAACCCTAACGAATACACCCCTGAATTCGTTATGCCCTCCATTATCGAATTATATATAGAGGAAGTTCAAAAGTTAAAGGATGATCCGAATATCCAGGTATTACTTCAGACCTTCTCCCAAAGTAAAAATATTGGATATGCCAAAATCAGTATGCTTGTGCTCGGTAAAAGCCCTGAATCGCTTTTAGGCGCTTCATGCATCAAATGAAGCCCCTGATATGCCCCGAAAAAAAAACCTCCCATAATGGAAGGTTTTTTTCTTTACGTGTAATTAAAGCACTTTACTCAAAAAGGCTTTAGTTCTTTCCTGCTGGGGATTATTAAAAATCTCACTAGGAATATTTTCTTCGATAATATAACCTTCGTCCATGAAAATCACGCGATCTCCAACTTCTTTTGCAAACCCCATCTCATGGGTCACAACTACCATGGTCATGCCTTCCTTAGCCAGTTGCTTCATGACCTCAAGGACTTCACCGACCATTTCCGGATCCAGGGCGGAAGTGGGCTCGTCGAATAGCATGATTTTGGGTTCCATCGCCAACGCCCTTGCTATTGCTACGCGTTGCTTTTGTCCCCCTGATAATGAATCCGGATATGCGTTCGCTTTCTCTGCAAGTCCGACTTTCTTAAGCAGTTCCATCCCTCTTTGGGAAGCCTGTTCTTTGGATATCTTGCGGACCTTTATCGGCGCAAGCATTATATTCTCAAGAACAGTCTTATGTGGAAATAAGTTAAAATGCTGAAATACCATGCCAACTTCCGTCCGGACTTTATTGATATTGACCTTCTTATCTGTCGTATCAAGCCCTTCAATGAAAATATGGCCTCCCGTTATCGTTTCAAGTTGATTGATGCACCTTAGGAAAGTGGATTTTCCCGACCCAGAAGGACCAATCACCACGACTACTTCCCGAGGGGAAACGATTGCATTGATATTTTTCAATACATCATTATCGCCAAATGACTTCTTAAGATTCTCCACCTTTATCATTCTGTTTTCAACCTACTTTCGAGTCTATTTAATACAAAACTTAAGATGAGGGTAAGGAATAGATAGATGAAGGCACACGCCAAGTACGGCTCCCATACTTTAAAGTACTGACTCCCCATCGCTTTCCCCCAATACATCAATTCCGGGGCAGCAATGACACAAAGCAGGGATGAATCCTTCAATAATACGATGAATTCATTTCCTAACGGAGGAATCATTCGTTTGAAAGCTTGAGGCAATACAACATGTATCATTGTTTGGGCATGGGTCATCCCCAATGAACGCGCCCCTTCCATTTGCCCTTTATCGATGGATTGAATGCCCGCCCGGAAAATTTCTGCGATATACGCGGCTGCATTTAACGATAAAGCAATGACACCGGCGGTTACTGCATTCGTTTCCCCGGTAAAAAAGGGCACGATTCCAAAATGGATTAAAAAGATTTGAACTAAAAGCGGTGTTCCGCGAAAAACCGTGACATATCCGTAAAAAGGAAGGGCAAGCACTTTGTTTCTCATGATTTTCCCTAAACCGATCAATAACCCCAAAAAGGTTCCGATCAGGATGGAGGAAACCGAAAGCCCAATAGTAAGCAATGTCCCTTTTAATAAGAAAGGAGCATATTCAAAAATAATATCCCAGCGAAAACTCATTTCGTTCCCCTCCTAAAGACCAAAAAAACTGCGTAACTTCACACGTAAAGTTACGCAATCTTTTACTATCCATTTGTTTTATTGTTGTGCTTTCAACGTTTCAATATCTGGGTCAGTACCAAACCACTCTTTATAAATTTCTGCATATTTCCCATTTTCATAAATGGCATTCACGGCTTTATCGAACTCCGATTTCAATTCACTGCCTTTTGGGAACATAAGACCATAAAACTCCTCATTGAAACTTTTGCTGTCTTCAACGACTTTCAGTTTTTGATCGGGGTTATTTTTCACATATTCTTCAACAACCGTATTATCAGCTACGACAGCCGATGCTCCGCCTTTCAGTAATTCCTGAATGGCCAGGTTATTATTTTCGAATTTTTTGATATCCTTGTGATTCTTTCCAAGGAGTTTCTCTACCGCTTCCTGTCCAGTAGTACCGGTCTGAACGGCAATGACGTTTCCTTTCAATTCATCTCCAGATTTTATATCACTATCCTCAGGAACGAGAATTTTGTTTGTGGATAAGAAATACGGAACCGAGAAGTCATAAGATTGTTTTCTTTCGTCATTCACTGTAATCGCAGATATGGCGACATCCGCTCTCTTACCTTCGATTTCAACAAAAATCGGATCCCAACCGACACTTTCCAATTTAACTTCATATCCCGCTTCTTTTGCAACGGCATTGATGAAATCAACATCGAATCCTACAATCTTATCGCCTTCAAGATATTCAAATGGAGCATAGTTGGCGTCAGTCACGATCCTGAGTGTTTTCCCATTGGACTCTTCTTCTTTACCAGTTGTCGAGACTTCCTTATCCTTCCCGCATCCTGTCATGACTAGTAACAAGGAAGCAACCATGGCAAACACTAAAAAAGAAACCTTTTTCAAAATAATCCCCTCTTCTCTCTCGTAAACTCTCTTTTTTGAAAAAACAGATAAATCTAACTTTAGAGAACTTTCAGTATATTCTTTTAAGAATATTATACGTTTATTTGTTTTTTTATGCAATAAAAAGTCGATAAATAACTTTAGTAAAATAAAATTTTAATCAATTAACTCGGTAAATTAAAAACGCAACTGTGCTCTAATGGGGAAAGAGGCAACTTTCTCCCCTTCACTCGAATTAATGGATATTATATTGAAAACAGATAGTGCCACCATTCAAAAGATTTAATGGAACAAAAATAAGCAGCGGCCATATTAGCGGCTGCTGCTTAAATGATTATTATGGGACTTCCGTATTCCCCTCTTCAATATCCAACATATCCAACAGGAAGATGAATATCGGTATTCCGATGATCAATCCCCATATCCCAAGAAAATGCTCGGAAAACAATAGGATGATGAAGGTGAAAAATGTTGGAAGATTCGTTTTTGCCGACATGAATTTCGGATTTAAAATATAGCTTTCAATTGCATGGATCACAACAATCATGATTAATACGGCAATCACTTTGGGCATGCCGCCGATGCTATAGGCAATCATGCTAAGCGGGATGAGGGAGATGATGACCCCTGCAACCGGAATCAAACCAAGGAAGAAAATCATGATTCCTAGACCAAGTAACTGCGGGAAGCCAAGAATCCATAAGAAAGTTACGGATAGGACAGCATTCGTAATGGCTATCAAAAACTGGACCTCAATTACCTTTCCGAATGAATTGATGAATTTGACGCCAAAGTGGCTTAAGTTTATAAAGAAAGATTTAAATTTGGCCCGCTTGAATTTAGAAGTGAAACGAATGATTTTATCTTTTTCCAATAAGAAAAATAGACTAAGCAACATGGAAATGAAAATTTGAAATGCCAGTTTACCGAAATCGGATATATAAAGATAGAGTGTATTCATCTGTGTTTGAAGATCGAGCGGCGATCGCAGCTCGTTCATTATATTAATGGCATATTGAATGACCCTGCTATCTGGTGGATGTTGAAAGAAGAAAACGATCTGTGTCACTAATTCCGTGAATTGTAACGTAATGACCGGTAGATATTTATAAAGAACGATGGCTAAACAAGAAATGACGACTGCATATAAAAAGCTTATAACAACCTTGGAGTTGATATGCATTACTTTATTCAGCCGAATCATGATAAATTGCTCCAGCCTTCCCATCAGGAAAGTGAAAACAAATGTGAATAACACGATATTAACCATACTGCCGATGCTTATTAAAAAGAGAACTAACACAATTAATGTAATTAACCTTGAAAAACCTTCGCTTTGCAAATAATCTTTTACCACTTACTTATCTCCTAACTACCATTCTGCCGTGATAATTCCTATTACCTTTCATTTTACACGGAATTGAAGGATTCTACTACAATTACCTTCCATTGACAACAAAATTATTTGAATGATGAGTAAGGCCCCTGATGCAGACGTAGTTAAGACCTTTTTCGGAAATTCGACCATTACTTTCACAGCCATTTCCTGCATGAAAAAAACATTTGCCAAATCGGTAGATGCCAGACCTTGGACAACTCACTGAAAATACGATTTTTTATTGGTTTGTACAATTTGGACGTTGATTTCCGCTCCAGGCACTCGCTTTCCGCGGGCGGTCGCGAAGCCTCCTCGGCTTGCGCCTGCGGTGTCTCCCCTAGACGCGCTTTTCTAAGCAGGAGTCTCGTACCTTCCGCTCCAATCAACTTCTGTATAAAATTGAGATAGAGCCATACCTATGGAGTTGAAGGTGTTACTTTGGGTCAATTGGTTCGGGAACTTCACTTGATGAAAGATATTTTTTCAGGACCCCTTTTATCTACAAGCAAAAGCTGAGGCTATGGCCTCAGCTTTTGTTATGGCTGTACAATTTGGACGTTGATTTCCGCTCCAGGCACTCGCTTTCCACGGGCGGTCGGAGCCTCCTCAGCTTGAGCCTGTGGTGTCTTACCCTAGACGCGCTTTTCTAAGCAGGAGTCTCGTACCTTCCTCCTTTTTGAAACTCAACATCTGCCAAATGGACAGATGCTAATCTTCATCTTTCACATCGATATCTTCGGGAATGGGTTCGTTAAAATAATCCGCTAAATCCTTCTTATATTTCTCCATCTGTTCAAGATGCATATTAAATTGATCTTTAAAAATCAAATGCTGCTCACCATCATGAACGGTGCGAATTTTATTTTGAACGATTAAACTTTCTATATAAGATTCCGGCATCGATAGATATTCCGCAGTCTCTTTTACTGTCAAGTACATGCCTTCACCCCTTTTCCCCTCTAACTATACTAGATATGAGGCATTATTTGAAGCGCTTGATTTTTAACTGAAAACCCCTTACATGCCAAGGAAAGGACGATACCCGATTCAGGGTATTGTCATGCAACCTCACGAGATTAATCAATTTCCGCCAACGGAACATTTTAGATAAAACAACTTACAATCCCTTCCATTAACATGTAAGATAATGTTAAAGCAATATATCCATAGATTAAGAGGAGTGGACAAAAATGACCTTCTTTTATGTCATTCTTGCGGCAATTTTTGCTGTTTTCCTGGTCAATTTCGTTAAAGGGCTAAGTGAACCGGCTAAAATGGAACGCTATCAAAATGAATTCCGTAAATACCATGGTGAAACTTTAGATCTTCATGCAACGGAAATCGTTTCAGAAGCATTGATAGAAAAGCTTAATAAAGCACTGGATTTCGATTATATGGAAAAGGTCAATACTGAATTCCGCCTGAAGCATCCACGGGACTCACAGTTAAAGGTCAATCAGGCCTGGCGTGAATTGAAACGCTATTTGATTATGGCTGCAGTGTTTGGAAAAGTTGAAATGTTTAATTCAGTCATCGATGAGTTATGGCATATCATGCTGAACTATAGACAGGAATATGATGAGTTTTGCCAGGTTTTCATCGGTAGGACCATTCAGCACCATCCTCATTCAGAACCTGTTTTCAAACCCGATGAGCGCACTCTTTTTGACTTTTACTATGTACAGCTATTTACGGTGGACTCCCATTCCATTCAAAAATGGGGCAAATTTTTCAAACATGATAAAGGGCTAACGCTTCTCCGCGATTTTGAAACGTTGGAGCTGGAGCAGTTAAAAGAGAAATATATGCGGAAACCGACAAGTATACAGGCGGAACGGACCTTTGAAGCTTTCACTTCACAATTTAAAGAAAATCGCCCCATGACAGAATTGAATTGGCGGAAAACGTATGATCAGACTGACTACGCAGCTCCTGCCTATTTCACTTATGCAAGTACCGATGATTTTGACAGCGAATTTAAAGATATATTCGGGAATGAACCGAACACAGTTTCCTCCGGGTCCGGCCATGCCGATCATGGTGGCCATACCGGTTCCCATGACAGCAGTTCTGATTCCTCTTCCAGCTGTTCTTCATGCAGTTCTTGTTCGTCTTGAGCTTTCATTTGAATAAACGTGAAAAAACCACTCTGTATGCTTTCAGAGTGGTCTTTTATGGTTTTGATGATATTCTCAATTGTATTTCTCCTAATTCTCCACAAACTTTATTTCAGATGTTTTTGAAGTCTTCAAAACAACTCCATGAAAAGTAAGAGAGATTCTACTATGAGTTTGTTTTTTTAGATAATAATTCAAAATTGAAAAGATATTAACCAAAATTGGAACAATGTCCTTTAATAAATTCTATAGAATTTAATTTATAGCTTTTAGATTATTAGTAAAAGGAGAAGAAAAAATAAAAAAACACTTTTTAGCAATTTTAGCAACGATTTTAATGTTTTCCACTATTGCTCCAACATTTAGTTTTGCTGTTGGTAATAAAACAACAGTTAATATTGAAGAAGATGTAAATAAGACTAATGAATATTCAACTAATACAGCAGATTCAATGTTTAACAATTCTTATGAATTTGCTACAGAAGAACCATCCTCAGGAGTGGTAGGTATTCAACCTGCCGGATTTAAAGGGTGGGCAATACAGATTGGGATCGATGCACTTAAAATAGCAGTAAAACAAGGTGGTAGTATCTTGTCTTATGCTCTAAAGTTTTAGATAAAGATGCTGCTAAATATGTGAAAAGTAATTCATCTAAAATGACAAAAGCGTTAGATAAACTTGATAATTGGATTGATGAAGCTGAGGGTGTTACTCAATCAACAATTAAATCACGATTAAATACTTATTTAAAAAATGCTGGGGTACCTTCTAAATATTCTTTACAAATTGCCGATGCTTTTGCTCGTGCAATCACTTGGTTTATAATGTGATTATAATACTTTGAATAAAATTTATATAAATATATTTAATTTATTTTTTAAAAGGAGTTACAACTGATATGGGTGATAATGAGATCCGAAAATTCAGACCAGTTTTTGTCTATGCAAATTTGGAAAGCAAAAAAAAATTAGTGCAAGGTTTAACTGAAGATCGAGTGAAATTGATTCAAGAACTAGAAAAATACAGTAATGTCCTATCACCATTTTTAATTAATGTTTTGCAAACTAATATAGATCAGTGGGAAATAGAAATTCATGATTGGGATGAGGAAATAAAAAAAATAGAAGCAGAGAAAGAGAGCTTTTAAGTACTCTCGGTTCACAGGCAAAAGGGGTTCGGAATTAATAAATTCCGAACCCCTTTTAATTTTCGTCCAAGGTTAAGAGCTTGGGTATCTGACGCATTCCATTTTCTTCTTCATTAATTCCACCGATTGAACCAATTCTTGATCCTTTGTTTATTTTTCTCAAGAACCTCCTTAGAGGTCCTGTTGTCTTTTTGTTTTTTCCATTCAAAGAAAGATGCAATTCCGATAAGCAGCCCTCCGCCGATGATTAAATACAGCCACCATGGCATCTCGCCCCACATCGAATTGGTATTCATATAGACATTGAATAAAATCGTCCCAGTTCCAGCGATGAAATAGGATTTGTATTTCATCATGAATCCAAAGAGCATTGCTGCCAATGACACGGTTCCGATAATGAGGGCATCATATAAGGTGTTTCCTGCCATTGCATCAATGATCAGGGCTAAAAACAAAAGGAAAACAATACCGCTTTCGATATACTGTGTAATTTTGCCTTTAACAAAGATTTTCCTCAGCAGAGTGGTGCTGACAATGAATAGCGGCAGAATATTCACCTCCTCCTCAAGTACAGGAGGGATCGTGAGCTGATCGACAATGACCCAATAAGGATATAGGCTGAACAAAATCGCTGCTGCCAACTGGGATTTTCTTTCCAACATCCCTGTCGTCGTGCTTCTCATCAAAATGAAATAGGCCGGAATCAGAAGTGCCGCGATGATTTCCAAAATGAAATGTGCCGGTCCCCCTGTCAAAACATCCATGTTCATGGCAATAAGAAACAGCAGACCATAGACTCTGTAAAAATCCAATTGAAGTCCTGCCCCGCCTTTATCAAGCAAGCCTTTAAAGTATTTCTTGCTTAGCAAGACCATTATGGCCGTACCCCCAAAAAGGACTGCCGTTCCAACGAATGGCTGCAATGTGTCCGCGTACATGATGATGATCCAATACGGATACAAACTGAGAATTCCCGTCAGCCAAACGTAGATGCCCTTTTCTTTTACATCCTTTGTGAAACTTCCAATCAAGATGAAGTAAACCGTGATCAAGAGCGATACAAAAACTTCGAGTAACTGGGTCAATGTTTCAGTTGCTGGAAATCCCCGATTCATGGCCAGTAAAAACAGCAGGCCATATATCCTGTATGCATCGATGATCATACCTGCTTCTTCCTTTTTGATTAAACCATCGAAATAACGCCGGCTTAAAAGCAGCATCCCTGACATACAGCCGAAAAGGAACAGCAAGCCCATTACAACAGATAGGCTGTCGGCATAGCCGACGATGATCAGGAAGGGATACAGACTGACTAGTGCAGCAATATTGGAATGAATTTTCCTTTCTAGCTTTTCCGCTGTCAAGCTTCTCAGGAAAATGAAATAAGCGGTTAACAGAAGCGATACAAAGACTTGGAGTAACTGATGTTTAGTATCGTTAAAAACCTCCGCATTCATATCGATCAAAAAGAATAAACCATAAATCCTGAAAGGATCAAAGCTGATGATGCCTGATCCGTTTTTCTTGAGTGAACCGCTGGAATACAGCCTGCTTAACAACAACATTCCTGCCATACAGCCAAAAAGAACAGCCAAACTCGTGACGATTGGGAGTGTATGGGCATAAACTATGATATTGATGAAGGGGACAAGGCCGATGATTGCCGCTATTCCCGAGTAAATGCTTTTTTCTTTCTTATAGATTGTGAATCTTCCCATCAGGATGAAGTAGCTAGGCAACAGCAGGGAAACAAAAATTCCCAAAACCGCAGAAGCTGTATCGCTCATAAACACTTCCAGATTCAGAGTACACAGAAATAGCAAGCCAAAAATCCGATAATGATCAATGACTCTCTTCGTACCCTCTTGGTTGAGCAATCCTTTGAAAAGGCGTCTGCTAGCCATCAACATCACAACCATACATACAAACAATACGATAATCGCCATAACCAGAGGCAATGTATTTACATACATATTATAGAAGATGAACGCAAGGCCTAGAGGAACCGCAACATAGTTCCGCCAATTCCTTTGCATGAGCAGATACCAGGCAAACAAGAGCTGTACAGTCATCACTCCTACCCAGACTGACTCGCGGTTAAGTGGAAAGCCCCGGATCGCCGTTTCCAAAATGGATATGCTTATCCCTAAATGAATGAATGGAATAAGGTAATACTCCATGATGCCTTTCCAATTCTTATTGGATAACCCCCACAGAATGGTTATGAGTCCTGCTGTAATCATCATGCATATTGATGTAATGAATACTATTTGCTCCATGTTTACCACAAATAAATGGACCTGTAGGAAAAGGACTGAAAACCCTAGGTACGTAAAAACGTATTTTTCCCATTTAACATGCGCCCTTAAAGCACTCAAAATATAAATCGACAGTTGTGCAACATATAGTAACGGTGAGCTTTCCGTAAAAATAATGAGCAAATATCCAACAGGAATCGCCAGTAAATTGGCAAGGTGACTTGCGTAAAAGAAATACAGTTTCCCACTTTTCGAATATTTCCCAAGCCATTCTCCTAATAGGAAAAAGATAATGGGGCCGAGCAACACGAACGCAATCCTCAGTACCATTGATGCAAAATCAAAAACATCGTAGAGTGAAGCATATAAGCTGGCACTTGTAATCACGACAGGCACCCAGAATATTTGCTTCCGATGGATATGGACGGACCAGCCGTTTATTGCAGTAGCTACGGCAATCACTCCGCTTGCCTCCAAAGGATTTTGTGAATCGAATGGAATCGATATCAAGGAAAGGAAAGAAAGAATCTGCCCGCTATATGCAAAAACTGGAAAGAGTTTATAGTATCCCTTTTTAAATGTGTAAGCCGCACCGATGGAAACCAGTGAAACACCCATTAAATAGACGCTGAGCGGGAAATTTGACCGAACCCATTCTAAACTCTCCGTCAAATATGGATAGAAAGCAACTAAAGCTAGTACGAAAGTGATTGGAAATCCGTATAAGGCATTTTCCTTCATATGCTTTGTTTCGTCTTTTATATAGGTGATGAAGAAAAGCCCAGAGATCATGGCGAGAGCCGCACTAACTGCAAGCCAATCCATTTCGCTGAATTGAATGGTCAGAATCACTAACATGATCATTGGGGAGATAAGTAAGGTACTCTTCCTAAACAGGATGTACCTTGGGTGACGATTATATAAATATACTCCAAGATATTGAACGACCTGAATAACAAATAACAGATTTAAAATGGTAGAAAAAGAGATTGGCAAGGCAAAGAAAAGGTATAGTAACGCTAAGTCGAAAATAACAACAGCCGGGTACGTGAGGCTTGAGTTTCTCGATTGAAGGGAAACATAGGCAAGCTGGGCGGATAATAACATGAGCGCGACGAATATTTGCGCATAGTTCTCCTGGTACACCATCGCGTTACTATATAAGAAAACGATCCCGCTCTCAATCAAACTGGTAATCATGAAGTGCTTCGAAAGCTTAGTTCTTTTGGCTTTAGCCAGATATTTCGATAGCATGGTAAAAATGATTGGAACAAGTGCAAATGCAATGATCATGTACTCACTTATAAACGAGTTATAAACTAGATGGATATATCCATACGTGAAAACGGCGCTAAAAGCCATTTCATAATATTTTTTTTTGAATTTGACCGAAATAATTAAAAACAAAACAGAAAAGACCATCAACGTTAGCGAATACACCAAGTTGCTTGAAAATAACGTCAGGATCACAAAGGTCTCCACGATAATCTTAAACTGGATAAATTGAAAAATGAATGGTTTGAATAACGTTAATGCTTTTTGATTTTTCAATTGCTCAATATTCCCTAATAGCAATAAATTAAGAACGCCAATCGCCAAAAACATCCACTCGATAGTCGGCGTCACAAAAGCCAATCCGAAATAGCAGGTAATGGCAAACGTGAATATTGAAATGAAAATGAATATTTTCGACTTGAAGTAGTCAGCAATCTTACAATAAATGGCTAAGCAGAGTAATCCCCCAAGAAACCCCAGAAGCCCCCGCCCCCCACCATTAAGTGAAAGGTACTCTCCAAAAATCCGATAATATGAAGCTGATAAAATCGTAATCGGAATGAATAAACCCGCTAGTGTCAGGAATGCAAAAGAGGTCTGTTCAATTTTCAGTTTCGAAGCGATGAAGGCCATCCCTGCAAAAATGACGGATACCATTCCAATGAAGAGAACTTTCAGGACCGCATTCAGATCCCCCCATGAAGTGGTTGCTAAAATCAACCCGCCAAACAGAAGCAATATGACCCCAGTGAGCAGGATGACAGAAATATTCCGTTCCCTGATTTGTTCAGGTGTTTTCTTCGGCTTTGCCGGCTTTGCCGGTTTTACCGGTTTCTCCCGCTTGATGGCCTGCTTTTGAATAACCGGTTTCCTATCATTGATCTCCTTGACAGGTTCAAGGCTCTCCTCGAAACCAGATTCAATAGGCGCATACCCGGCCTTCTCATCTTTCATTATTGATTCATTCAATCCACTGGATTCCCGTAATTGGAATGAAGATTCTTCGATCAGGCTATCCTGAATCCTCTTATCGGCACTTTCACCGATTATCGTTTCAGTTCCATGGGTGGATTTCTTCTTTTCTTGCTCTAAGCGCTTTTGTTTATGGAGGGCTAATTGGAAATGCCGATTGTAAGCCCTGCTAATCCGGATATATTCTGATTTAGGGATGAGCCGCCTTTCCCATAAAACATCCAGCTCTTCTTGGAAAATACGCTTCCTTCTTTCTAATGTCATTTCTTCGTTTGAAGAGTCATTCATTCCAAGCTTCCCCTTCCTTCAAATAGACCTTCTATCATCTTATGTATAATCTCCTTTCGATAATAATAAAGTTTTTCCATTTTTAAAATATTTAGGATAATGTACCAAGGGTGTTCCTACTGACTCAAAAAAAAGAATGACTTCCATTGAAGCCATTCAACATCCTTATATTGATTTTCCTTTATCCTCGCTCCTGATGATGAATAAATAAACGATCATCGAAATGAAAATCGAGGCGGCTGCCGTGATATAGATGCTCCTATATCCGAAGAGGAAGCCAATCTGCCCGAACACGATGGCACCTATGCCCACTCCAAGATCGAAAAATGAAAAGTATGTGGCATTCGCCATCGCCTTCCGATTGGGTGCCGTCTTTTCAATCGACCATGCCTGCAGCGCCGGCTGCACAGAACCGAATCCAAATCCATAAAGCACTGCCGCAATGTAAAGTACCGCTTCACTCGGCATCCATGCAAGCAGCAGCATTCCAGCCATGATGAGTACCGTTGAAGGCACGAATACGGCTCGATGTCCCCTTCTGTCATATAGTCGACCCGCGAATAATCTCGTGACCATAAGGGCCATTGCATATACTAAAAAGTACCACTGAATTCCATCTACACCTTTTTCCGCTGTATACAGGGGAAGGAAGGTTGCAATTCCACCAAATGTAACGGAGATGAAGAAAATGAGCAAAGATGGCTGAAGGGCACTTTTTTCATAAATATCAAATCTTTTGGCTCTGACAGCCGCCGAAGGATCACTTTCCACTTTTTGATACCGAATAAGTGATGCTGCAATGATGGCAAGCAATCCTAATAAAGAGCAGATCAAAAACAACTCTTGAAACGGAAGGACCGTAACTAGGAAAAGACCCAATGATGGCCCGAATGCCAGTGCTAAGTTACCCGATAATCCGTAATACCCCATCCCCTCACCACGCCGTTTCGCAGGGATTATATCGGAAGCAATCGTTCCTGAAGCCGTTGAAGAAAATCCCCAGCCGACGCCCTGTACAATCCGCATCATGAATAACAAGCCGATGCTCCCCATGAAACCGAAGGAACCCACTGACAAAGCAAAAATGGCTAACCCGGCAAGAAAAACGATGCGCCTTCCTTTCGTCTCCAATAATCTTCCGGCAATTGGCCGGACAAGCAATGCCGAAAAAGTGAAGATTCCAAGGACAGCCCCCACAAGACGGTCATCACCGCCAAGCTGTTCTACAAACAACGGGAGGGTCGGCATCGTCATTTGAAAACCCATGAAGATGCACATATTTGCCAAACAGATCATGATGAAATCACGTGTCCAGATTTTATCAGTCCCTCTTACCCGTTCATCCACTAAGGTTTCCCTCATATCCCTTCACCTTCTAATTATAATAGTCATTGCCAGTTTACTAAAATTGCTTAAAATAAGCGAATGATTTATTTCGTGTACCTAAATATATATATATAAATAAAAGCCCAATATGACACCGGGCTCCCCCCTTTAACATTCATGATCATTTCCGTCCACTTACCTTCCGTATGCAAACCAATAATTTTTAGGTTCTCCATGCTGTAATGCATTAAACCATTGCCTCTATTCATCCGTAACGGCTCTTAGCTGAAACGCATCCCGCCAGCATAATGGATTTTCCTTACATTCAAATTTTCATAAAACATCCCCTGAAACAACCATTCTGCAAGTGAAGAATGGTTCTACACCCTATCTTATTGTTTCCATATCTTTCATCTGCCCGGCCGAACGAGTTTCTGTTCTTTTCTTCGCCGTTTATCTTGAAACATTTTTTGATCCGCTTCCATGAATAAGCTATCCATATTCCCTTTGGAATGCGAACGGTAAGCATGCCCGAATGAACTGATGTGAGGGCCTTTTTTTAGGGAGTTTTGCAAAAGGATTTCTTCCATTAATAATTCACAAAGAGATTCTACCTCTCGCTTGCTTCTGTCAATCAGAAGAACGGCAAACTCATCGCCTCCCACTCTCGCTACAACAGCGATTTCTGAAAAAATCCGTTTTAATAGATTTGCCGCTGCTTTAATCAATTCATCTCCTTTCTTATGTCCATACGTATCATTCATAAATTTCAGTTCATCTAAATCACACAATATCATGGCAACCGGAGTGTCAAAATCCAGATTGGATTTTGCAGCTATATTATCGAAAAACTGTCGATTATGAATGTTCGTTAAAGGGTCATGGGACATTTGATACTCAATATCCTGTATGAATTTCACTCTTTCATCGATATTGCGAATGATTCCTTGAACGGCTACCAATTGCTCTTCTTCATAAATGGGTGTAGCATATTCCTCGAACCACAAAAAATCACCCTCGATAGTTCTCCAGCGTTGAATGACCGGCTTAGTATAATCTATCCCACCATATATCTTTTCATTTAGGAGTTCAAAATCATCAGGATGAATCCTTTCGAAAGGGGAGGAAGGGTCATTGTATGCTTCTTCCAAGACGCCTTGACCTAAAAGTGTATTGATGGATGGACTTAGATACCTGAACTTGGAACTTGGATTCGATTCGTAGCAGTAGATAATATCCTTAGAACTTTCCACTATATTAAACACTTTTTTTTGCACTTCGAAGCCTTTTTTAAGATAATCCTTTTCCCTTTTCTTGCGAGTGAAGATCGTCCGTTTAAATATATCCAATGACCATTTATTGAATTTCATTATACAGCCCCCATACTTTTGAAGTCGTTTCCTTAAAACCCTATCATTAGATTTGAGGGCGGACTTACACTCATTACTTTTAACATAATTATCCTTTCTATATTATAATTCCAAAAACATCTAAAAGGAAAAACTTTAAATGTTTTCCTTATCTCCTTAAGAAAAGGGGACGCATAACTGAAAAAAGCCGATCCCAATTGGATCGGCTTATATACTTCGACTATTTCGTTATCTCGATTTTCCCATTATTCGTTTCCAATTTAACTAGATTTTCACCTTTGCCAATGACAGTATCGCCCTCATACTTACCAAGGATATCCACTCTCCCATTGTCAACATGAACATCGAATGTTGTATTCGTCGGTTCATTCTCCGTTTTGATCATGATTTTACCATTATTACTTTCGAGTTCGATCTCCCTATCCAAGTCTTTCGTGACTAATGTGATTTTACCGTTATTCGATGAACCAACCAGTTTTCCCTCCACATTATTAAGCTCTACTTTTCCATTAGCAGATTTCACTTCAACTTTTTCGGTTATTATATCATTTAATTCTACCCGGCCATTTTGAGATTTCACATTTAGATTTTCACTTTTCAATCCTGTTATTTGCAATCTTCCATTATCGGATTCGGCGACAAAGGATTTATAAGATTCATCAGGCACATACACCTTTAAATGTAAGGATTGAATATGAAAGCCAAAGCTAAACGTACGCCGATCCTTTAATTGTACCGAAAGCTTCTTCCCTTCCACATCTGCAGTGAAATCCAACTTGGAAACATCCATCCCTTTTGAAACCAACTCTATCCTGGTCTCCTTATCCTTCGTTGGCACGATCTCTACAGCTGCATTGTCAGCGTCGATCTGAATGTCCGTCACGATTTCCGAAATCGTTTTTTCCTCTGTAGTCGTTTCCTTATTCGTCATTTGGGAAAACGTAAACAGACTTCCTATTACCCCGATCAATAACAATACAAGTGCAATGATCGATAATTTTTTTACATTAATCATTTTTCAAACCGCCTTTCACAAGGGAAGCGTTAAATTTTAAATAGCGAATGAATCCTTTAGTTAAAGCACTCGTAGCGACAAACATTCCCATGGCAATGAAAATGCCAATCCCGCATAGTCCCAATGCGAAGAAAAGATCGAATAATTGAAAGTTACCTAACACAAGGTTAAACAGAGCGCCAAGCGGAGCAAGAATGAACGCTATCGCCGAAACCCACCCTGCAATGACAACTCCGATCAAGGCTATAAATGGTCCCAAAACGATTACTAAATTAAAGAACCCTAAACCAATGACTGCCCAAACCGCCCGCATAACATTACTTGCAGAAGTCGTTTGTTCGACCTGACCAAGATGATAGGTTGCCATCAGTTCCTTGGAAATCTGTTTAGGATTCCCAAGGGATTTGGAGATTTCCTGCTCTGACTTCCCTTCTTCCATTCCAATTTCGAAATACTCTTCGTAATCTTGAAGGATATCTTCCCGTTCCTCTAAGGAAAGTCTGGTTAAAGAGGCATTCAATTGTTTTATAAATTGTTCTTTATTCATTGGTTCACACCTTCCTTGATTAATTGATTGACCCCATTGGAAAATTCATTCCATTCCATCAGCAGTTCTTGAAGGTATCTCCGTCCTTTTTCGGTTAATGTATAATATTTGCGCGGAGGCCCTTCTGTTGATTCTTGCAAATATGTCGTAAAATACTCTTCCTTCGTCAATCGTCGTAAAAGTGGATATACCGACCCTTCCGATATTTCAATTTGATCCGAAATCTTCTGTACAAGTTCATATCCATAGCGATCCTGCTTATCCAGTAAAACCAAGACACACAGTTCCAGAACACCTTTCTTAAATTGTACATTCATAGCACCATCACTCCTTCCAATAGTTTTTCAGTACAGTTCAATAAACAGTACCAAACACCGAACAATACATCTTATGTAAATAATTTACCACATGGTACTGTTCATTGCAAGGTACTATATTTTTTTGCCTTACACGCATTCCAATAAGGGTAGAAGAAAATTAGCATTATATTCAAAGCAGCAAGAGAATACGATGTATAATAGTAAAATGTGGAAGGAGGAGTTACTTTGGCCAACAAAGCAATAACAAAGAAGCAATTCGATTTTCTTGAGCATGAATTTAATTACCTTGAAAAGGAAGGAGTCATCTCCCGGCAAGAGAAAGTGAGGATGTTAGGTTCCTATCATGTAAAAGGCAATTTGAACTTCATCACGATTTTATTATCCATTGGGGCACTTCTTTTAGGTTTAGGCGTATTGACCTTCGTAGCCAGCAACTGGATCTATTTAAGTAAAGCGGTTAAATTCCTGCTTATCATTGCATGCCTCATCGGAGTGAACTTTGCTGGCGTGAAAGTGCAGGCACGCTTTCCCAAAACGTCACGAAGTCTGCATTATGCAGGTATCCTGATCTTTGGTGCAGGGATATTTCTAGTCGAGCAGATGTTTAACATTAGCATCAATTTCAACAATTCCTTTTTATTATGGGCGATTGGAACGGTATTCATTGGATACTATTTGAAGGATGTTTTCATCCTCCTTTTTACATCTTTCCTGCTTTTCATTTATTTGAACGGAAGTATATTCGTTGATGAAACATCTTATCCGTTTGCCATTCTTGTATTTCTACCGGCTTTATACATTCTGTTAAAGAAATTCGATTACCCTAATTATCTGACCTTTTTCATTAACGCTTTAGCCATCAATACAATTGCCTTATTTCTTATGGAATTCGTGCCGAAACTAGGGTTTGAAAATTCGAATACGATTGTCCTTTCCATCTTGTTTGTACTGGGTATCGTGCTTGCCTATATTCCGGTAAGAGCCAAATTACAAAACATCACACACATACAAGGGCATATCTTACATGGTATAACCGCACTCTTCCTTACCTTTGAATTTTCAATCTGGTTTCCTATAGCTTATTTCGTTTTTCTGCTTTATCTGATTCTAAAAGGCAGTTTGACTAGCATCGTGATAATATGTGCACTGATTTTCAGATATTACATCTACTCCTTTGACTTCCTGCCAAAATCGCTTACATTCATCATCGGTGGAATCATGCTCATCGGTTTTGGCTTCTTCTTTGAAAACCAACGACAAAAAGGAGGGGAACTCAATGAGTAATCCATCATTCCGGCCACTCATCGTATTTTCCATTCCAGTCTTGATTTTGTTAATCTTGGCGTTTCCCCCGGTCTGGACAACAATGACAGGAGATGTAATCAAGATCAAGACAGCCCCGGTCGACCCGACTGATTTGTTTAGGGGAAGCTATGTAGCTTTGAAATACGAAATTGAATCAGTAAAGTCGTCGCAAGTCGATGACTCGATTAAAACCGAGTTCAATACAAGGAATATGGGTGATTATAAAAAGGTATATGTACGTTTAAAACAAAACGCTGATGGACTATACGCTGTTGATTACGTAACGAAAGAAAAGCCCGGCGAAGGCGTGTACCTAAAAGGAGAATTGGAAGTCCCTTATGACCTGCAAAATGCTAAAACCATTCAGATCAGATACGGTCTGGACAATTATTTCGCATCCGAAGAAAAGGCAAAGGAAATGGAGAAGGAAGCATTGGCCAATCCTTCAGTGGCTGTCGTAAAAGTTCGTAATGGCCATGTTGTTTTAACCGATATCATCATTGAATGAATGGCCCCCGGATATGACTAGCAAAAAGAGCATCGGTTTTTCGATGCTCTTTTGTTTTCTGGACTATTATCTTGTGAAATTCAGATTGTTACTTAATGACCCGTTTTGCCCCTATATATTTTTCTTTCCAATATTTATCACTCATTTTGACCACCTTGACCCCTTTGGTGGTAGTCCCGACAAATGTGCCATTTCCATAATAGATTCCTACAAAAGAAACCTGCTCCTTCTTACCTGTCGCATAGAAGACCAAATCGCCCGCTTTCAAATCTTTTTGCTTCACGGCCTTTCCGGTTTTATACTGGTCCGCACTCGTTCTTGGAATCTTCATTTCTGTGGCGGCATTTTTATATACATATTGGGTAAGACCGCTAGCATCAAACCCTTTAGGGGTCGTCCCCCCATATTTATATTTACTTCCCACCTGCTTCTTTGCCAAAGCGGCAACTTCATCACCATAATTGATAGAGGCTGAAGCATTAGCCGGACTGAATATGAATGCCGTCAATAATGCCCCGACTAAAACTATGGCTGCAAACCATTTTGAAACTGGTAAACGATAACTCATCCTTTTTCCTCCCCAAACTGAAAATGAACCACAATTTTAAATGTATGTTGATTTTCGGTTTTTAGACCAAATCATTTTCGGCGATCGTCATCCCTGCAAAAAAAATAACCAGATAACGCCGTTGTCTAGCTAATACGGTGTTATCTGGTATACTCTACTTTTCAGTAGCTGAAAGAATAGTGTCCATTACTTAGGTTCCTCGTATTGTCGGGCATTTTCACTGTCACTTAAACCTTTAGTTGTATGATCGACCACACCGCCGATCCCAAAGAATGTAAGCGCTATGAAGTTAATGATGCCTAAAGCGCCGTTCAATGCATCATCAGTAATGGTAAAGCCTATAGGAGTAATGAAATTGTTTATGAACGCGGCAACCATCTGCGCCAATATTAAAAGCCCAGGAAGGAGTACAGTGAATATAAACGTAGGGTTCTTAAGACGCACTTTCCAGTTGATCATTGCTTTTCCCCCTCTCTATCCTATTAAGTCCGCTTCATTGAAGATTGTCGCGGACCTGCTATATTTTATGCGGCTTGTCCTTTTTACGTTCAAAAATTCCATTATCATCTATTACTCTAGTTTCCCATAAACATAAAGAAGCCCATCAGAGGATGGACCTTCAAAGTAGTTTTTAAAAACACTAGAGAACGCCTCACTTTAATAAGTAAGTAACAGCTTCCTCGAGCTCTATATACTCCTCGGCGTGCCAGTTTATTCCTGACTTTAGAAAATAAGCTTCTGCCTCTATGGGTAAATGGGTAGTCACCGTCCGCAAACCTTTTCTCTCAATTTCCCCCGGAATGGATACCGGTGCCCAAATCCATTTTACTGCCGAGCCAATTTATTACCTGATTATATTAAATGCTAGATTTTTCACACTCCATTTTTTCCTGCAAAAACACTCTGATCCGTTCAGCCGCTTCAGTCAATCTCTCGGCCGGCTGGACCAAGGCCATCCGGACATACCCTTCACCCTGCTTCCCAAAAGCATCGCCTGGAACGACCGTTACCCCTGCTTTTTCAATCAATGCATAGGCAAAATCCCGTGATTTCCAGCCAGCAGGAATTTGGGCCCAAATAAACATCGTAGCTGATGTTTTCGGTACATGCCATCCCCCTTCCGCAAGACCTGAAATCAAGGCATCACGTCGGGACTGGTATTCCTTAACCTGTTCGGATAGCAGCGAAAGATTGGAAGTTAGCGCCATTTCGGCAGCTTTTTGAATAGGATAAAAAACCCCATAATCGATGTGTGATTTCAGCGTTCCCAGGATGTTCAGCGCCTCTTGATTGCCCACTGCATACCCAATGCGGCAGCCGGCCATATTAAAAGTTTTGGAAAGTGAGTTAAATTCAATCCCCACTTCCTTAGCACCAGGAATGGACATAAAACTGATTTGCGGATGATCATCAAAAATCAATTCCGAATAAGCAAAATCGTGAACCACCATGATTTCATTCTTTTTCGCAAACGATATAACGTCCGAAAAGAAAGTCTCATCAGCAAGGGCCGTGACAGGATTTCCAGGATAACTGATGATCATCATTTTCGTCTTTTTCAGTATTTCATCCGGAATTTCGTTGAGCTGCGGCAGGAATCCATTTTCGGCAGTAAGCGGCATCGGATGAATGATTCCGCCGGCAAGTTCCACACTCGCTTCATAAATTGGATATCCCGGATCTGGCACCAGCACATAATCTCCAGGGTTTATCATCGCCGTTGCCAAGTGTGCAAGGCCATCCTGTGACCCCATCAGTTGGAGGACTTCCCTTTCTGCATCCAGCTCCACTCCATAACGCATCCGATAAAAGTAACGGACTGCCTCATGGAATTCAGGCGTACCTTTTAACGTATACCCGTAGGAATTGCGATCCTGCGCATACTTCACAAGCGTATCCACCACAAAATCAGGCGGTGGTAGATCCGGACTTCCAACACTCAAATCGATAACATCCAGCCCCCGTTTCATTGCATCCTGCTTGCGGGCCGCCAACTCTGAAAATATTCCTGTTGTGAATCTTCCGACTTTTTCAGATGGAGTCATATTCATTCTGCCATTCCCCTCCATTAATGATTTTCTATCTATCATTATAGCAATCTTTCTCGAGTATTTTAAGAATTCATCAGTATCTGTTCGAGAGCCACATCAAGATGATCGAATTTAAATGCATACCCCGCCTTTTCCAATCTCTCAGGTTTGACCCACCGGCTTTTTAATATCAATTCCGTTTCGGTCCCCATAAAGAAAGCCCCCATTTCAAGCATGGGTGTTGGACAGGGAAGTCCTATCCGAATATTCATGAGCTTTTTCAAATGAGCCATCAATTCACGATTTGTAACTGGATGCGGCGATGAACAATTGAACACCCCGCTCAGCTCCTGATTCTTTCTCAGAAAAATAACAATGTTAAATAAATCTTCTATATGTATCCAACTGAATTTCTGATTTCCTGATCCTTGATGGCCTCCCAGTCCGAATTTAACCAAATTCCTATATTCCTGAAATGCTTTTCAAAGAATTGACCGACAAAACCAGTCCCGCCAGCTAAAACCACTTTCTTCAGCATATAACCAACCCACTTTCGTTTATGAGTTAATAGTATGAATAATAACGAGCGTCTTCTATGTGAAGTAATTCACATAGATTACACCATGTTATTACATTAAATGGTAGAAACACCTGCCGCTGTGCAATAATTGGTGAACTTGTCCAAGCAAAAGGGAAAATTACACATAAATTAGTAATGTGGAAATTTATAAAACAAAGGGGATGATTTCAGTGTCAAACAAAAAGCTAAGAAGAGCTGTTAATTCTGGAACTGGTAATTCTGGAACTGGTAATTCCGGAACTGGCAATAGCAGCCTTAGGTCTGCCTTGAGAAGAGTATTACAAAATTTATTAAACAATAATAGAGGTACTTCAATTAAGGAACCTACTTCCATCAAGCAACCCACTTCTGTCAAAGAATTTGAAAATTAGAAGGTTGCTTTTTTGAGATTAACATGGAATCCCTTTGGACTTATTTAAAGGGATTCCATGTTATGTATTTACATGTACCAGCTATATATGTCTAGTGAATAACTGTTATATCTGATAGAGATAAAGGAGAAGTTATGATGTATTTTTTTCGAGACTGGAAACCTAAAAAGGATATAAAGAAATTAACGGATATCACCGTAAAAAATTTTCGGGTTTCTTCCGATAAAGTTAATGAAATTCTGCAAAAGTCACACAAGGTACTTGTGATTTGTAATGATAAAGGTAAAGTAGTGGGATTCATTTGTTATAATCTTTATTTATATAAAGTTGCTCATATTAATTATGTAGTCATTGACAAAGAATATAGAGGAAAGGGAATTCTGCAAGCTCTTTTACCTGAATTAGTAGAATATGTGAGAAATAAAGGAATCCTTGTAGTGTCCGGTTTCGTGAACAAAAATAACCATGAAGCATTGAAAAAGTTTAGAGCCCTTGGTTTTAAACCGATTTTTATTTATCATGATGACATTCTAATTCAATCACTGATTTAAGAAGGGTCTCTTGAAGCTTATAGCGTAGATAAGAAGAAAGATCGATCAAATACATTCTGTTTCACCCCTATATTAACTGAAATTTCATTCCTGATACTAATACAAATAAGCGGGAATAGGATTATAGGGATATTTGAATTCTCTGTTCCTCCATGCAATGAACAACTAGGGAAGGAAAGCCTGTAAATTCTACACGGATTCATAGGCATTTTTCCTGTAGTCTCTTCTACCTTTCTTATAATCTTACCCCTCTCTCCGATGCTTCTTTTTCATGCAATATTCCATGTATTCAAGGCACTTCTATTAAAAAAACAGTATGCAACGTATGTCATTGCTTGGCTTGATCGTAGAGTTCCCATTAAAAAGGTCAACCAGTAAACACTAGTGAACCTATCATATGTTTATCTTTTTGAATAAAACTGGAGCGGTACTATATATATTGGAAGGAATCGCAATGATTTAATACCCCAGACATAATATTTTTCTATATTTTCAAAATAAACCCATTCCTGTATAGTGATTGTATACCTTCTAAAAGGGGAGATATAATGAAATCGATAGAACTAATCATCTTAAATCTGGAAGAGGTTAGAAGAAGAAACATTAAACTATGGACTTCAATACCTAAAGGCACACTCCATTGGAAACCGGACGACAAGGCAATGAGCTGTTTAGAAATGGTTAGACATGTCCTTGATAGTGAGCATTACTATCATTTATCCATTAAAAATCAAGGCAGCTTACCAGTTTATGAATCACCATATGAAAAACAGCCACTTAGCTCCGTGGAAGCGGAATTAAATTTTGCTGAACCATACAGGCGTGATTTTTTGGAAACAATCATGTCATTCAGAGAAGACGACTTATCCACTATTAAAATTGATCGCTCTGATGTAGGATATATCAGGGATTTAGGAGACATGTTGCTAAGAATCGCTTATCATGAGTCTGTACATACTGGTCAATTATTGGACTATTTAAGAACTGCTGGAGTCCCTAGAATAAGCGTTTGGGATTAATCAAATCATTTTCAATTGTGTTTCATCATGCTGAAGCACCACACTGTAGGCAACTCGATGAAAATCGTGTTTGTCTGCAGTTTTTTTTTGCTTGTACGATTTGGATGTTGATTTCCGCTTCAGGCACTCGCTTTCCGCGGGCGGTCGGCCCTCGGCTTGCGCCTGCGGGGTCTCCCCTAGACACGCTTTTCCCGCAGGAGTCTCACCCCCTCTCCAATCAACCTAGTTTTTAATTTTAGATAGGTTATTGTTTTAAATAGAACAATTTAAACTTGTGGTGATGAGGATGCTTGCTAAACATGATTTTAGAGATCAACTTGATATGTTTACTTTAAATCAACTGTTGCCGCAGATGCAGCTTATAAATCCCCTGATGCTCCACCATAATCAAACACTCCAATTATCTTCAAGAAAATGTTTCATGCAAGAAAATTGTGGAAAGGTAATGATATAGGAGGGATAAGAAATGTTATCAAAAAAACCGGCGGCCAGAATGGTCAGCGCCTTTATTCTGACCGGTTCTCTTTTAGGGGCAGGTGCATCGTTTTCAACAGAACCTGTTGAGGCTGCATCCACAATGGATTCCGCTTCTGCCATAGCTAAGGATCACGCTCTTACCACCTTACATGAAATCTACAACAAAGCTTTTTCAGGAGAAATGCCTTATACTGCCATGGGTTTGAAAATTAATGAAAACACCCAAAAAGATGTATATGAGATATTTGGTTCTCCCCCTGAACCAGGTAACACAGATGAAACTTTTGACTATTACCATGCAGAAATGGGGCATCCAGGTTTTGCATTTGCCTATAACGCTGACAAGACCATCTCACAAATCCGATATTTCGGGACAAATGTGGAACGGGACCATAATCTAGGAAGCATCACACCTAAAGTATTAGGAAATCAACTCGGCAGTGCTGACGAAATACGCCATATTTTCAGTACGAATGAAATCAACTACATTTACAAGACAGGGAATTATGAACTGCAATTCATTGTCGGTGAAAATCAAATTGTAGATCATATCAATCTACTCGAAGCTAAATAATATGTACGGTAAAATGGTTGTCGAAGGTTGCAGAGAATGAAATTATCCCTGCACCCTTTTTTTTGTTTCAAGCCCCTCCCCTTCTTTCCCTTTCAACTTCAAAGCCGTGTACTGCCAAAATCAGATAATGGAAACAATACGGTGGATATGGGCGGGGACCTTAAAGTGAAGGAAGGACAGATGGTCAAGATCACCGTCCGATTTAAGAGCCCCCAAAAGAACAATAACGGGGACCCCGTCAAGGTAGATCACGTGGATTTAATTTCCAGTTAAGTAACCGGGAAAGCAGAGCCTGGAACACCTGCTTATAATAAAGCCACCAATGATACGACAAAAGTGGTTAAACGCTTTACAAGTAAAGACTGGAAAACCGATCGCATGGTTTTCATGCCATCACTTACAAAGTCAAAGCAAATAAGGATCAATATTTCCGTTTACGCGGCACGAATCTAGGGGAAAATGTCTCTGGAGAAACGATGGACGGTGAACCGCTGATCGATAAAAAGACTGAAATCGAGGATAACGAAACGCGTTTTTCAGAAATAAACAAACGTAACTATAAAGACCTTTGGTTCTATTCAAACCCTATATTCTTCAGCGTAGAGGATAAATAATCATGGTAAAACTAAGTTAAGAATACTGCAATAGTTCTGGACGGCCTCAAAGAGCCCCTCTCCCACTTAGCGGAAGAGGGGTTTTTGACCCCTTAGAATCTTAATGTACACTTCCCTTCCCTTTCGTTTTATTTCACTTCCAAGCATGAAAAACCGTATAATTCACCAAGTTTCATTAACAATAATGATATAAGTTATTTTCATTGACTTTTTTCCTTTTCTTGTATAGTATCACAGAGTATCAATCCCTATCAGATTACTAGGAGGTTTACCCAAATGAAAAAAATGGTTGCACTTTTATCGCTATTGTTAGCTTTCACGGTTGTACTTACCGCTTGTGGTACCGATACTAAAAATGAGGCAAACGATACCGGCAATAAATCTTCTTCACAAGAAAGTCTATATGATAAAGTCAAAAAAGATGGCGTATTAACTGTTGGAACAGAAGGTACATATCCTCCTTTCACATTCCACGATGATTCAGATAAACTTACGGGGTTTGATGTTGAAATTGCTAAAGAAGTGGCAAAACGCCTTGGAGTGAAAGCTGAATTCAAGGAAACACAATGGGACGGCATGTTTGCAGGCTTGGATGCAAAACGATTTGATATGATCGCAAACCAAGTGGGCATCGATGAAGACCGTCAAAAGAAATATGATTTCTCTGACCCATATATTCAATCAGGGGCCGTATTGCTTGTACACAAAGATAATTCGGATATTAAATCCTTCGATGATTTGAAAGGCAAGACCTCTGCACAATCTTTAACGAGTAACTACAATGATCTAGCCAAATCACATGGTGCTGAAGTTACAGGTATTGAAGGATTTTCACAATCCGTACAGCTTATTGGTTCTAAACGTGTAGATGCGACGATCAATGACAAATTATCTTACCTTGATTATAAAAAGCAACATCCGGATGCACCTATCAAAGTGGCTGATGAGGAAGAAAGCGGAGTTGCAAGTGGTTTAATGTTCAGAAAAGACAGCGGCAAATTAGTGGAAGAAGTAAACAAAGCACTTAAAGCAATGAAAGACGACGGCACGTACGCGAAGATCTCGGATAAATGGTTTGGTGAAGATGTTTCTCCTAAGTAATATTTTCACAGACCCCGAGCGTATGGACCAGCTTGTTTCCATCGCTCAAACCTCCCTCTATCCGATGATAGAGGGAGCTATTCAATATACGATTCCACTAACGCTAATTTCATTTGTTCTCGGCCTTATTCTCGCTGTACTCACAGCATTGGCTAGATTATCTTCCATTAGAATTCTTCAAATAATTGCGCGTGTATATGTGTCAATCATCCGCGGGACACCTTTACTTGTGCAATTATTTATCATTTTCTATGGACTTCCAAATTTAGGTGTCACCATCAGTCCTTTTATATCGGCCATAATCGGATTCTCACTAAGTGTTGGAGCATACGCCTCGGAAATTATTAGAGCGGCCATTTTATCGATACCAAAAGGGCAATGGGAAGCAGGCTATTCGATCGGGATGTCATATACCCAAGCGTTAAAGCGCATCATTTTACCGCAAGCAGCACGTGTATCCGTTCCCCCATTATCCAATACGTTCATTAGCCTTTTAAAAGATACATCGCTTGCATCACTCATTCTTGTAACGGAATTATTCCGTAAAGCTCAAGAAATCGCTGCAAAAAACTATGAATTTCTACTGCTTTACATAGAAGCAGCTGCTTTATATTGGATTTTGTGTACGATTCTATCTTTCATTCAAGGAAGTTTAGAGGAGAGACTTAATCGTTATGTAGCAAAATAAGAACCGCAGTAGTTAAAGGAGATTTTAAAATGATCAACATTAAGAATCTTCATAAATCGTTTGGTGACCTTGAAGTATTAAAGGGCATCGATTTGGAAGTGGAGCAAGGCAAAGTCATTGTATTGATCGGTCCTTCCGGTTCAGGTAAAACAACCTTTCTTCGGTGTTTGAATCTCCTTGAGGTGCCCACGGACGGGACGATTGAAATCGATGAAACGGTAATGGACTTCAAAAAACCCGTTAGAAAAAATTCGATTACATCTTTTCGCAGTTTGACAGGGATGGTTTTCCAAAGCTATAACCTCTTCCCCCACAAAACAGCTTTGGAAAATGTAATGGAAGGCCCCATCATTGTAAAAAACATCGCCAAACATCAAGCGAAAGAAACGGCGGCTGCCCTGCTTACAAAGGTGGGCTTAGGTGAAAAAATCGATTTTTATCCGTTTCAATTGTCCGGCGGTCAGCAGCAACGGGTCGGAATTGCAAGGGCCCTGGCCATGGAGCCTAAGGTGATGCTATTCGATGAACCCACTTCCGCTTTGGATCCCGAACTAGTGGGAGACGTCCTGCAGGTCATGAAAGACCTGGCGAAAGATGAAGGCATGACAATGATCGTGGTAACCCATGAAATGCGTTTCGCCCGCGAAGTCGCCGATGAAGTCATTTTCATGGATGAAGGAAAAATAATGGAGCGGGGAACACCCGAGCAGATTTTCACAAACCCTAAAGAAGCGCGTACACGAAAATTCCTCAATATGATTCAATAAAAAAACGGTGCTATTCAAGCACCGTTCGCAAAACCCCCCATTTTTAGAAATGGGGGGTTTTGCCCATCATTATATCAATGAGATGCTTGGACCTGTTTAGTCTGTGTCCGTGCATGGTATAACTGAAAAAGAATCAAAGCAAAAACGGAAAGGATGGCACCCGATATAAATGGTAAATCAATCGAAATCGAAAATAACCAACCGCCGATCGGAGGACCGGCAATCCTGCCGAACGAGTCGAAGGAAGATAGCAACCCCGTGACACTGCCATGGCCCGACATGGAACTTTTGGTAAGCAGGGCCGAAATGGCAGGCCGGATGAACCCATTACCCACTCCGAAAATCGTCAGGAAGACCGCCGATGTCCAGAAGCCGGAAGAAAACAGGATGAGAATGAAACCGACTGCCGAGACGATGATTCCCATTCGTATGACCGAACCTTCCCCATATTTCTTTGTCATCCTGCCCACTAATCCACCTTGAACGATCGCACTCCCAAACCCCATGATCATAAAGATATAGCCTAATTGCACAAGACTTATATCAGCCTTTTTGGCTGCAAAATAGGCGAAAGTCGTTTCTAGTCCTGCCATTGAAAGGGTGACGATCATTTGCAAAAAGAACATGGTTTTAAGAGGCCCTCTAAAGGCTTTCCACATGGACTCTTTATTTTTTGACTGTTGGGCCCTCTTCTCTACTGTATGTGATTCCTTCAGTATCGCAATCACTAAGAATAAAGTAATCAAAGAGGATATTCCAGCAATGTAAAACGGCAAGTTCAAACTTGATTTGGAGAATACCCCGCCAATCGCCGGTCCAAAGATGAATCCAAGCCCTGTGGCGGCCCCGATGATTCCCATCCCTTTTCCCCGATCTTCCGGCGTCGTGATGTCAGCCACATATGCCATTGCGGTTGGCATGTTTGCCGATGACAAAATCCCGCCAATGATTCTGGCTGCAAATAATACCCATAGGGAATCTGCCGAAGCCTGGATGAAAAACGAAAGGGCCAGTCCAGCAATCCCGATAATCATGACAGGCTTACGCCCTATCCGGTCAGATATACGTCCCCATATCGGGGCAAAAAATAATTGCATCAGTGAATAAACAGCCATTAAAAGGCCAAGCTCTGTAGGACTGCCACCAACCTTTTCAGCAAGGAACGGTATGACGGGAATGATGATCCCAAATCCGACCATGACTAAAAACATCACTAAAAAAAGTACGGGTAACACCTTTTTTGTTTCCATTATATTTTTCTCCTTTTATTCTTCCACATTCGCTACGTACATTGGATCGAGTTCCTAAAATCCCATTACTTAGCATAATCTACCTGGCAATACTTTAAACAGTTTATCATACAACCTTTACCAAATCAGTATGAAGCACGACCTTCTTTCGGAAACTCCCTTAAATAAATAAGAACCAGGCATAAATATCCTCAACTCTACAGGCATTTCTCATGTAATGGCACTTCGTTATTTTCACTGTGTTTCGTGAAATCAATGGCATGAGTTCGTTAAAAATCTTTTCCTCCCCTTATTTTTTCTTAAGGGGTACTCTATACTGTAGGGTATGATTGATGTTTGGGAGGTAGAAGAATGTCTAATGATCAGTGGATTTTAATTATTGACGATGAAGAAGATTTGGCACGTCTCATGGAGACAGTTTTACATAAAGAAGGTATCCCCAATATTATTACGGCGGGGACGATTGCGGATGGGTGGGCAAAGTTTCAAAAGTTCGATCCATCACTAGTCTTGCTGGATATCATGCTGCCAGATGGTGAAGGCTATGATTTATGCAAGCAAATTCGTGAAGTGTCGAATGTGCCCATTTTATTTTTGTCGGCAAAGGATGAGGAAATTGATAAGCTTTTAGGGTTGGCGATTGGAGGGGATGATTATATTACCAAACCATTCAGTCCGAAAGAAGTTGCCTATCGAGTAAAGGCGCAGCTTAGGCGGGCGGGCTATACAGAGGAAAAAACCTCACCTAAAAAATTGCAAATTGGTCCATTTGAGCTTAGTTCAAATGAAAATGAAGTGAAAAAGGATGGCGAAACCCTTGAGCTCACAGCTAAAGAAATCGGTCTGATGAGCTGTTTCATGCATCATCCGAATCAGATATTGAGCAAGGAAACTTTGTTTGAACATGTGTGGGGCGATGATTTCTTTGGCTCTGATAATACAGTGATGGTCCATATTCGCCGTTTACGCGAAAAAATCGAAGCAGATCCTTCAAAGCCATCTTTTCTAATAACCGTTAAAGGGCTTGGTTATAAATTACAGACCAAGGGTGAAACAAGATGAAGTGGAAATTGACACGGCGCTTTTTAGGATCCGTTGTGACAATTGTTGTAATCGTAGGAATCGTAAATACCATTTTACTTTTATGCTTACTCTTTGTTCATTTCGACACGGAAGAGGAATCTGCGGAGAACTTTAGCCGATCTTTTTCACAATATGTTGAACTAATAGATGACAAACCAAAGGTAAATGAAGAAGGACTGGAAAAACTGCGGAACACGAACGCCTGGATACAATTTTTGAATGATAAGGGTGAACAAGTAGCAGCCTATTACACACCTCAAAAATTGCAAACCGTATATTCTCCTGTTGAAATCGTCCAAATGTATAAGTATAAAGAAATTGATGCAGAGACGACTGTTTTTGCCGGCGAAGCTCATGATTTCAGCTATTTTGTAGGGGTTAAAGATCGAGGAATAGGCCGATATGTACTGTCCTATAATTATGTTCACATTTTAAAGTACTTCAACATCATACTTTTACTGTTTTTAACGGTGGATATTATTATTGCCCTAGTCATTGGACTATTATTTGGTAAAAGATTAACGACACCACTTAACACTTTAATAGAAGGAATTCAGCAGCTTCGTGAAAGACGTTTTAAAAAGATGAGTATACCAAAAGGCGTCTATGAAGATGTATTTCACAATATGAATGAACTATCGGTAAAGTTAGATCAGTATGAAAAAGAACGTGATCAACTCGACCAAATGCGTGAGGAATGGATTAGCAATGTTTCTCATGACATGAAGACACCACTTGCATCCATCCATGGTTATACTGAATTGATGAAAGACAATGCCACTGAATTAACACCACAAGAATTGTATGAGTTTACATCCATTATTAATAGACAGTCCGTATATATGAAAAATCTGTTGGATGACCTCAATTTAACGATGCGTTTACGCAACCAACGACTTCCTTTGCAATTTGAAGATGTTGATATCGTTGGGTTTATAAGAGAAATGACGATAGAGCTCTTAAATGATTCACAATTTGGTGATCGACAGGTCGAATTTGAGGCAAATGTGGATAAAGCAATACATAAAGTTGATAAAAATTTACTGAAACGGGCAATTTTTAACTTTATCTACAACGCACTCGTACATAATGATGAAAATGTCGTCGTGAAAATACAAATTGATGATATTCATCTACAATCAGAACATCATACCCAAATTACCATTGCCGATAATGGCCGCGGTATTCCCTCCAAAGATTTGGATCAGGTTTTTGAACGCTACTATCGAGGTACGAATACTGCCAGTACCCATGGGACCGGCTTAGGAATGGCCATTGCAAGGGACATCATTCTGGCTCATAAAGGTAAACTGGATTTGACTAGCATTGAAAATAAGGGAACAACCATCACGATACTTATATAATTTATTTTTTCTACAGAGAAAGGGCTGTCCATAACTTACAGACAGCCCTTCTTTCCTATTTATTTTGGTTGTGCCTTTTTTGGAATATCCTCAAATTTCACTTCATCATATGACGAAACTTCATCACCATTTTTCACGTACATCTTTAAGTAAGCATCTTTTCGAAGATTTTTTTGTGCTGTGAATTCAAGCGGTAGCGTTTCACCATCTGCATTTTTGGCGTCAAGTTCATAAGAATAGTAAGTCATCACTGTACCATCATCCAGTTTGGTTTCATGCTGCACCCCATCCTCTGTAATTTGCAAATAATAATTATCGGCATTCATGCGGTTAAAGTCCATTTTAGTAAGCGCGAATACTCCTGCCGCTCCAAGTATGAACAATATGCCAACTACCATAAAAAATTTCTTCATTTCGATCATCCTTCTGTTTTATTATTTTGTGTGATAATACGACTATAAGAAGCTACCGTTAAGATATAATACAGACCGTAAATAATCGTATAAGCAATCATCCAGATCAATACAGGTTTTGCCAGATTCATCATCAATAACCCCGAGAAGGCTTTTAAAGCGACCGCACTGTGCAATAGCCCGACTGCCAGCGGGACGAAAAAGATTACAAACACTTGGGATGCAATGGATTTCCGCATTTCTTTTGCGTTAACGCCCATTTTATGAAGCATATTGTATTGTGATTTATCTTCCTCAGCCTCCGTTAGAACTTTAAAGTAAATGATACTCCCTGTTGCCGCTAAAAAAACCAGACCAAGAAAACTGCCGATAAAGAGCAATGATCCCACACTTTCAATGCTTGCTTGAAAATCTTGAGGCGCACTGGAAAATAGAGCTTCTTCAGGTATTTGTTTTGATATTTTTTCAGATAAATCCACGGAGGCTTGATCAACACCGATAGCACGATAGTTCAGGGCTTCCCCTTCTTTTTGCAATGATTTAAATTGATCATTCGATACAACCACTGCAATGCCTGCTGTTTTGGCATTTAAAACCGTTTGTGTTTTAAAGCTTTGGAATGTTATCGCCGTGTTGTTTTCTGTCCTTATCGTCTTGTCCTTGTATTCAGGTGAGAATCTTTTGTCATATCCAATATCTAAAATGACTGCTTTGCCATGATTCACATGCAATGCTTCCTTACCTTGTACATCTGCCAATTTGTTATATGTTCTTTCATCGATTACCGTGTAAATCCTTTTATCCGAGTTATCGAATGCTGATTCCTCGCTAAGTTCTTTCGTATTAAATGTAATGGATAGCGCTTCAACATTTTCATCATACTTTGTATCTGGCAAAATGGCGGTGACTTGATGATCGCTTTTAGCATCCGTTTGCTGATACATGAAGGTATTCGGATCAACGGTCATAACTTGGTCATTCGCGTTATAATAAAGACCATAAACAGCACCGCCAGCCGTTACCGTTGTAGCACTTAACACCGCAATTACGGTCAATGTCCTTGCATTCCCCCGAATGCGATAAAGCAATTGCGAGACCGTCATCAGATGCAGGCCTTTCCATAGCCATTTTTCATTTTTCTTGATCACGGCTAACACAAAGCCTGTCACGCTATGAAACAATAAAAATGTACCGGCAATAACAGTTGTCAAAATAATGAGTGCCGTCATCAAAAAGCCAATCTTTTCCCACACTTTAGAAGTAAAAAGATCTTGCATCGCCAACCAATATCCGATGACAATCAGGAAAATTCCCAGAAAGGCTACAATCATAGATGGCTTCGGAGCCGCTTCCCCCTTTTTCGATGCATGGAAAAGATCAATTAGTTTAAATTGGTAAATTAAACGATAGCCCTGGAATGATGTCACCAAGAAAATAATAAGAAATACGATAGAGGTGTTCAAAGCTGCAGATCCCGAAAATGTAAAAGGTGCGATGACATCATAGCCCATTAAATAGATCAAGATCGTCATGAACCCTTTTGAACAAAGAAATCCAAGTAAAATCCCCACAACTAATGAAACCAAGCCTAGCAATAGATTTTCAAAGAAGAGCATAAAGCCAATCTGGCGATTACGTACGCCAAGCAATGCATATAATGCCACTTCTTTTTTACGTTTTTTCATGAAAAATGAATTGGAATAGGCAATAAAAATGGCAACGAAAAAAATCAGGATGACGGCCGCACCACTCATTAATGAACCTAATTTCTGTGATGAAGCCGTTTGTTCTGCAACTGCATCACTATACTTCAATGTTACAAATGTGAAGTAGATGATAATGCTAAATACCATGGATGCGATATATATAAAATATTGGGAAAGGTTCCGGGCAATATTTTTTCTCGCCAGACTAAATAACGTCATCTACCTCACCTCCAATTGTTGCAAGGACATCCATGATTTCTTGGAAGAAAGCTTTACGTGATTGGCCACGACGATAAATTTCTGTTGAAAGTGTACCATCCTTGATGAAAATGATCCGCCGGCAGAAGCTTGCGGCATATGCATCATGTGTCACCATCATGATGGTGGAATTATTATTTTCATTTAGTTCACTTAAGCTTTCCAGCAGACCTGTTGCAGATTTTGAATCAAGTGCACCTGTTGGCTCATCTGCCAGGATCAATGCCGGCTCTGTCACAAGCGCTCTGGCTGCAGCTGTTCTTTGCTTTTGCCCACCGGAGATTTGGTATGGATATTTAGCTAATAAATCTTCAATCCCAAATACTTTAGCAATACGATTCACCAATGCAGTAATTTCTTTCGCTGGAATTTTCGCAATCGCCAGTGGCAATAATATATTTTCCTTCACAGTCAATGAGTCTAGCAAATTGTAGTCCTGGAAGATGAAACCCAGATTTTCACGTCTGAAATCCGTTAAGGCCGCCCCTTTCATATCGTGAATGCTCGTATCATTCATATAAATTTTCCCCTCAGTCGGCGAGTCGATAGTTGCCAACATATTGAGCAATGTCGATTTCCCCGCTCCAGAAGGTCCCATGATTCCTACAAACTCCCCTGCATGAATGTCAAAAGATATATTTTCCAGCGCCGTATAGGCAGTGCTTGATTTACCATATGTTTTTTTTATATTTTCCACTTTTAATAATGGTTCCATTTGTTTCACCTCTTCAGTATTGTTGATACATTTATCTTACATGCTCATTCTTACAGCATCTTTGTGCCAACCTTACAGCAAGCTTAAATCCATAAAAAAACACCTCCCATTTAAATGGAAAGGCGTTTTTTTGATTTTTTAAATAGTAAAAGTATTTAACTTTGCTTCAGAAGCCTGCGGTCGATAACAAAATTACCAAATGGAATGAATGAAACGATGAAAATCATCGCCATTTTTAAAAAGGACCATTTTGATATGATGCTCACATAAAGTAATAAAAGCCCAAACACGACAAACAGGAAACCATGGATGCTGCCTAAAATGAGTGTTGCTTCCCCAATATCCAATATGTACTTAATGGGCATACCAATGGCAAGCAATAGAACATATGAGATTCCCTCAATTATTGTAATAAACCGAAACCAACCAATAGCTGTCGAAAACATTCGCTCATCCCCTTATTCATTGTACAAGTACGGCACACAAATCCAGCTTCCTGTCCCAATCCAAAATCTGTTACTCTATCATATTATATTACGTTGGCACCCACTAATAAATAGTACCAGGTTTTCCTAAAAGTAGAACAATAAAAAAAGCCCAATCAAAGGATTGGGCCTGTCAATAACGTATGGTTGTAGTTTACTTAAAGACGCTAAATGCGAAACCAATTCGCTCCCTCATCCATGTGCACGAAGGGAATATCCGTATCGATTACACCTTTGATTTGTCTTAAATCAACATCTTCCCCTTCGAGCCATTTCGCAAAATCTATGGAAGTCGGCTCCTGGTTCCCTCCCAAGGCAATCCAAGCTTTCATCTCTTTAGGTAAATAAGCGGATGTATGAATCGTTCCCGCCCAGCTGCTGTATAAATCCGAAAAGACTCCTTGGTTTGTATCATTAAACAACCGATAAGCATCGTAGGCTGAAGAAAGTTTCCCTTCATGATCTTGAATGATCTCCAATCGGCGTTTCGAATCGATAAGATGGTTACGGTTTTCATTTTTCATGATTTCAAAATGATTGGTACAGGCATTTGACGTGCGCACCTCTACATTTCTCGGAGAGGTTTCCACTATATAGGTACTTCCGCTTTTATCATAGACGACGTAAGTGAAAGAATGACGATGCGGGATTTCCTTCAACATCGCCACCGCTTCCTGAACGTCCGCACATGATTCAACGATCAGTCTGCCAATCATGCAACAGATGAAACCATCACCAGGGTTCTTGCGATTCATGAAGTTATAGCCTATCACCAACCCTTTTTCGTTCATTCCATCCATCCGGCCAGTCCCTCGCTGACTAGGGCCGATGCTTGAATACCCTTGATCCGTTGGCTGGAATAAGACATAGCGTCCTTCATAGGTCTTCGGGTGGTAATCATAATTGCGAATGAGATAATCATTGCCTGTCATGATCGAACAGCCCGACCGGACATAATCCAATCGGTATCCACCGAACTCTTGCAGCACGCGGTCCATTGGCCATTTCAACGCTTCTTGCAACCCCAGTAATTCTTCCCAAACGCCAGGGGCGAATTGAGTAATGGCTCTTTTGACCTCTTCTTCTTCAACCGTAAACCGCGGCTGCCTGATCTTCCACTGATCTTCACGGTTTTTTACCGTTAGTGAATCTTTTAATTCCTCCCCTTGCATGTATCCAAACTCATAATGTGTACCCCGAAATTGTATGACATCACTATATATTTGCTTCACGGCTTATCCCTCATTTACAGTAGTTGCTATTCAAATTAAGGATACTTGAAGTATTGTTGAAAATAAAGAAGATAAGCCTTTAAAATTTATGAAACAACTCACCACCCCGTACCTCCTTCATAATCTGTAACTAGGCACATTTATGAGGGGGACGGATCATGGAGATGGAATTAACGCCACTCCATTGCAAGGCGTGGCGATGGCGATGAACCTTTTTGGTCACGGAATAGCATTATCAGGGTAAACAAGAAATAGAGATAGTTGACGAAGAATTCACTTTAATAAGAAGGACTTATACTGTATTTGAGGAGTCCTGCTTATGGAAAACTTATTCGAAAATAGAAAAGACCTGCTTCATGTTGTAAGGGTATATGAATTCTCCTTTTTATTTTTGACTCGTCTTACAATGCTGTATAAGTAAGGAACAAAAAAAGGCCTGGTAATCCAGACCTCTTATCGGGGAAAGTGATTCCACTAATAAAACCAACTACCTTTTAGATTTATCTTTTATAGTTTTTGCTATTGCTAAAAAACTATAAATCCGATAATACCCACGAAACCTAATATATTAATTATAGTAGACAATCCGATTCTTCCTTTCCGTATAAATCTTATTCTTTATTTTGAATAACAACTCTAAAGGAACCAAAAGTTTGTTGACTCTCATAATTATCAGGACTTATTTCAAAAGGAAAGGGAAAGGCGATGAGTTGGAAATTATTTTCTCTTTCAACGTCGGGTAGATTAAAATCAAAAAGATGTCTAGTTTCTGGTGGAACAGTGGTATATAAGACGTCTGTGTTATCTCTAACTGCAACTTGTTCCCAATCTTTTAAAGCTATGATTGCATATCTGATCTCAGCATTTGTCTAATTTCCGGCAGAGAACTTAAGTTCCTTGCCTTCTTTTTCAGTCATAATTGATTGCAACTTTTCCTGACTATTTGTGATAGATATATTTTCATTGAATCCATCCTTTACAATAGCATCAGGTTTTACTTGCTTTACTTTTTTTGCATCTTTCCCGCTGTCAGCTTTGTTGATGGAATACCGCATACTTAAAACTTGTCCCTAAAATCCCTGCCCTATTTAGATCGAGCTCCTTCAATTTATACTCTGGCTTTTGAACGATTAAAAAAGTCAATTCACTGGAATCGGAACGAATGGGAACAGAAACATTGAAGTTTATGGAGGTGTTAGGTTTCGCATCAAAGAAAAATTTATTTACTTCCTGCTCCTTATTTTCAGCTTTGAAATTTACTTGTTTATAATCTTCAAAAATAAGTAAAGCATACTTTCTGTCCTCATCAATGTCATTGTCTACTGAGGCAACAACTGTCACTTCATTGTTTTTACTATTAAGTGCCGCTTTCTTTTTCAATATCATCATTATTAGACGTGCTTAATTCTTTAGGTGGAGATGAAGCATAAAACCAGTAAATAACCCCAAGCAATATCAAAACAGATAACGCAGCTATGTAGTATTTTTTCATAAACCAAGCTTCTCCTAATTAAAAGAGATATGCAATGAGCATATCTCTTCATTATTTTTCTACTACCAATTACCAATAGGCCTTTGTTTGACCATTAACAGTTTTATACCCTTTAAGTTTAAAAGTATGAGTCCCAATAGCAAAATCATTCCTGAAGTATATTGAATCGTTCAATGTTTTAACTCCAATATAGTCCGTCTTTGTAGAACTTGCTGATTTAGTTTTTATTAAAAAAAGCCTTCTCGATTGAGAAGGGTTTATCTGAATAAGTGAAGGGTAACACATTATTTGATTTTATTCATTTAATTACTTAATATTCCTGTAAATTAAAAAATCCCTCTCATTAGAGAAGGATTTTTTTGTCTGAAGGAGTGTTGGAAACAACAATAATATTTTTTCCAATCAATTATCTAATATACATTTTAAACCATTTAATTATTCTCAGTCTAACTTCCTGATTACTGTAGTCGATTTTGTTGTCCCATTTGACCATATTGTTGTTGCCCTTGTTGGTTCCCCATTTGTTGGCCAGATTGTTGCTGTTGCCCACCTGTCATTTGTTGTAATTGCTGTTGTGCTTGACTTACAGCTTGATTCATTTGAGTTAATGCTCGATTACTTTGAATGTATTGAGAAGCTTGATTTAAAGTTTGAATTGCTTGTTGGATAGATTGTTGAAGTTGTTGATCTGTTTGTTGTAATTGATGTTGAGTTTGACCACTTAATTGTTGAATTTGTTGCGATAATTGGTTTTGCCCTTGTGGTTGTTGCTGATTTTGTTGTCCCGTTTGTTGGCCGGACTGTTGTATCCACAATAATCCCTCCATATTGAAATTAACCCTTTGAAAAAGGCCATTTATTAACCTGTTCAATATTCGCGGTAAATATCCATAAAAACACCAATAAAAAAACCTTCTCGATTAAGAGAAGGGCTTTTTTGTCTGAAGGAGTGTTGTTGGAAACACAATAATATTTTATCCAATTAATGATAATAGAAAAGCCCTCTCATTAGAGAAGGGCTTTTGGAAAAGGAGTGTCTATAGGAAGTATTAACACATTTCATACTTTATCCATTCGATTACCTTTTATTCATCCTACAAAAGATAAAACCCTCTCCATTAGAGAAGGTTTTACAACTGACGAGACTTGTGAGGGCTTCTCACATTAGTATTTTAACCGTGTAAAATCCTTTTATTCCTCGCTTTATATTATGCAGCAAACAATTCCGTGATGGTAGCTTTGCCCGCCTTCTTATCTGCAGTCATCTTTTTATCTTTCTGGAATTTATATAAAGCCGACTCTGTACCTTTTCCAAATATAGAATCAAGTGATCCAGGATTATGCCCTGCCAAATAAAGTGCAGCCTGTAGAATCCATGTGAGATTGCCTTTTGCACCTTTTTCGACCGTAACGATGGCGTCCTTAGTTTTTACTCCCCATTTACCATCCACAACAAGCTTTTTATTAAACTGCTTTATTAAGTTCGGTTTGCAAAACTTTAATAAGTTCGATTGATTTTAGGTCCATTAAATCCATCCGTAACAAGACCCGCTTTATAACGGCTATTTAAGGTTTTTTGAATGGACCTAACTACTTCATCTCCACTGTTTGAAGTTTCGGTTTCTTTCTTATTATCATCAGGTTGGACAATAATGCCTTTAGCATTTTCAAAATTGATTTTCTGACCAATTTTTAGTTTAGTTGGATCGATACCAGGATTCGCTTTAATTAAATCTTCAACTTGAACGCCACCAGTACCGTCCTTATGTGCAATGCTCCATAAAGTATCACCTTCTTGGATTGTATAAACCTCAGGAGCCGGATGTGGTTTGACTGGAGCCTTTGAACCTTTCCAATAAAATGCATTTCTGTAGTTATCTGACAACAAACTTTTTTCAAGCCATAACCTGGCATTTCGTTATGAGCTTTATCTAACTGTCCAATTCCATCTTTAACAAGAGCAGCTTGAAGCTCTGCGATACTTGCAAGGGTAGCATCATCCATAGTGTCATATCGATAATCACCATCAACACAGATTCCAAGCGAGAACTGATTGCTATTCCCTACATGATAGGTCCTTCGGATATCATTTGCATATACAATCCTAGCCCTTTTACCATTTGGGGTATTAATTAGATTCTTAGGCTCGATAATAAATGTATATCCACCTCCAGGCCACCCCAGCGTGTTTACATGGTGATCCGCGAAGCTTTCAGCATCAGATTCAACCAAACTCTTTTTTGTTAATGAATGATGCCATACACGGTGAGTAATTGTTTTCGTGCGCATTGAATATATGCCTTTTGACTTTAATTTGCCAATTCTACCGTCTAATTGTGGAAGATTTGTAAAGTTCATTTACTTACTTTGTACGGATGATAGCTGATTCAGTAGCATTATCTTATACAACATTCCCCTATTTCAACTAAGTCTTAAGCAAAAGAAAAAATACACCATGTAATCTCCTCTTAAACTCGTTATTTACAACATAAGTTGTAAATAAGATAAGCCTTTAAAATTTATGAAACAACTCACCACACCGTACCTCCTTCATAATCTGTAACTAGGCACATTTATGAGGGGGACGGATCATGGAGATGGAATTAACAGCACTCCATTGGATTTATGTTGTATTTATTGCATTGATAATCGGGTTTATGGTAAAACGTCGTGATACTACCCTCATCTGCATAATTGGCATTTTCCTTTTGGCTTTAGTGGCTACAGGCAGTTTAGCCTCTTCCATAAGCGGGATATTCAACAGCTTCATTTTCGCAATCACGGAATTAATGTCCACGATATTAATCATTTCCATCATCGTTGCCATGAGTATGGTTTTGACGAAGTCGGGCATTAATGATGTCATGATTGCACCATTTGCGAAATTCATTAAGAATCCTACACTCGCCTTTTGGGTAATCGGCATCGTCATGATGGTGATATCCTGGTTTTTCTGGCCATCACCTGCCGTTGCCTTACTTGGGGCAGTCCTGCTCCCCGTAGCCTTACGGGCTGGTTTACCTGCCCTTGGGGTGGCAATGGCGATGAACCTTTTTGGTCATGGAATCGCATTATCAGGGGATTTCATCATTCAGGCTGCGCCTAAACTTACGGGCGATGCGGCTTCGATACCTGTCGGTGATGTCATTGCTGCGAGCATCCCCCTTGTCATTACGATGGGGGTCGTCACCACCCTCTCCGCCTTTATCCTTTTAAAGCGGGATATGAAGCTTGGAAGAATCAAGGCGGATAATGAGGGATTTGTCCAAGATCAAACAATGAGTGAAAATCTGCTTACACTGGGACAAAAGAAGTTTTTTGCCGTCTTCATTCCAATCGCCTTTCTGTTGGATGTTGTGGCATTGTCGATTTTGAAGTTGCAAGGCGGAGATGCCACGGCGTTGGTTGGCGGTACAGCGGTTTTCATTTTGCTGGTTTTATCCCTTGTCGCACATAAGCAGCAAGGGCTTGAAAAATCAACGGCCTATTTGATCCAGGGTTTTCAATTTGCCTTCAAAGTATTCGGACCGGTCATTCCGATCGCCGCATTCTTCTATTTAGGTGATTCTGGATTCAATCAGATCATCGGTGACTACTTACCGAAAACATCCCTCGGCATCGTCAATGACCTCGGTGCCGCATTGGCGGCCTCCGTTCCTTTAACGAAAGAAATAGCCGCCGTCACATTAACCGGCATCGGTGCCATCACCGGCTTGGATGGATCGGGCTTCTCAGGCATTTCTTTAGCGGGATCTGTCGCTAAACTCTTTGGCACGGCAATCGGAGGCGGAACCGCCACCTTGACTGCACTCGGGCAAATAACCGCGATTTGGGTTGGCGGAGGTACCCTCATTCCATGGGCACTGATTCCGGCAGCTGCCATATGTAATGTCAGTCCCTTTGAACTTGCCCGCCGGAATCTGCTTCCGGTAACCATTGGTTTAGCAGTGACTACAATAGTAGCGATGTTTCTCATTTAATCGAATTGCGCCGATTTGTGTGGACTCCTAAAAGGAGGTTCGATTGTTTTTTACTTTTTTATAAGGATGGACCCTCATTGATTGAAGAAATCAGCGACATTCCTGCCGAATAACTGGCTAGCCGGGACCCCACAGGCGCTTCCGTCGAGGAGGCTTAGCAGACAGTCGGCCGTATGGGAGTGGATTTCTGAAAGCAACTGGTGCTTTTTAAATTTGTCTACAGTAAAAAGGACTGAAATAAATCAGTCCTTTTTTAGATGAAGATTGGGTTTCATGGGTATCCAAACGGATGCTTACATTAGAGCAAGTTTTGGTCAAGTCAGTCAGTCCGCTCTCTTAAATCAAGACTCCACAACGACTATTGAGTACATACTCTTGAATGATTTTTAAAACGATATCCTGGTTTTGCTTTATATAGAAATGATCACCCTTTAATATATGCAATCCTTCAATATGTTCAATGTATTCATTCCAGCTTTCGATACTTTCCTTCGTCACGGTATCATTCGATCCCAATAGCAAAACGGCCTTGTTTCCCACCTTTTTCTCGCGTTTTTTTTCATGGTGATAGTTGGCTAATACATTCAAGTCGGACTGAATTATCGGAAGGAATATATTCATGAAATCTTCCGTTTCCAGGAGTTCCTTGTTTGTTCCCCCGATTTTTTCAAGCGACTGTTTTAAATGTTTTGTATTAGAGCAATCTATTTGATCTACTTTATATTCTGGGGATGACTTACTTGAAATGAATAAATGTTCAACTTTATTATCATCTCTCTCTTCTAATTTTGCCGCAATTTCATAGGCTACGATCGCACCCATGCTATGTCCAAACAAAGAGATGTTTTCCAGTGAATTCATTTGATGTTTCGTTTCCATTTCCTTCAATAATATATCCGTCAAATCCGTCATATGTTCACATAATGGTTCACTATATTTACTGCCATGTCCAGGGTATTCCAGCGGGATTACCTCTATCCCATCATCATCAAATTTCCATTCTCTATAAAAAGATGCACTTCCCCCCGCATAAGGGAAACAAAAAAGTGTTTTCTTCAGTCCTTCCATCCCCCTTCTCTTACGATTCATTATTTCAACATGTACTTCATAAAGCTTTCAACATACCTTGAATCGATTTCCGGCATTTTCATTGATAGCAGTTCCATTTCCTTCTTGGTTTTTGATTGCAGGATTTCCGACTCTTTTAATTTTGTTGATTCATCTATTAACTGGGACAAAGCACTTAATGAATGAATCTCGTTAGATTGTGTCTTTTCTTTTAAAGATTGTAACCACTCTTCCAAATCCATATTGGAGTAAGATATTTCATTTTTTTCGAAGAAGGAGGTCACGAATTCACTTGAAACCCTCTGATCATTGAACATATGATAGATCCCAAGCTTCTGATTCTCTTTCAATCTTGATATTTTGTAAATAAACTCACTTACAAAATCGACTGGCATCAATTCAAAATGAATTTCCTCTTTAAATGGCAATATCCTTTGTTCAATAAATGATTCAAAAACCTTGTACAACATATCCTTCTCGTTCCAAACCCCATTTGAATTAGATGAAATCCTGCCTAATCGGAAAATATCGATTGTCAGTCCGAGTTCCCTTGCTTGAAGAAGCAATTTCTCGGCAACCCATTTGGACTGGCTGTATCCGATCATTAAATCGGGGGAATAAACCAATTCGTCTTCCTCGTCCCATTTCCTTTCTCCGGTCAAGACAGAAAGCGTTGATGCATAATAAATGTTTTTCCGATTGCATGATGAAGCAAACTTAATGACTTCCACTACACCATCCACATTCGATATTTTTGATTTGCTATACGGCTCGAAGAAATTCGTTTCTGCACCGACATGATACACATGAGAAACATCATTGCTTAATTTCTCATATGTCACATCATCCAGACCGAAATGATGTTTACTAAGGTCCCCTTCAATGACAACGATTCGACTTACGAATTCATCCTGCCAAAGACCATATTTCATTAAAGTATCTTTCAATCTATTTCTTGAAGGAAATCTAACCAAACAATAAATTTTGACATCTTCCAATTCCAGTAATAATTTGTTTAATAGATGTGCCCCCAAGAAACCTGTTCCACCTGTAATCATCATATTTTTTTCAATTTGAACTGGTTTAGCGGATATTTCCCTTATTTTCTCCATCAATTCTCGATCGAGCATGGAATCCTTCTCCATCACTGCTTCCATGCTGCCAGATGAGTCGACTTCAAGTGCTTCAACAAATTTATTCACTGTATTATTTTCCAATAAGATTTGTAAAGTGGCTTCAGGAAGTACAGTTTCCTTCATTACATAGACCAGTTTGGTAGCTAAAATGGAATGGCCTCCATGTTCAAAGAAGTTGTCGTCCAATCCTAGACTTTGATTTCCTAATACATTTCTCCAAATCTTCAATACTTCTTTTTTCTTTCCAGTTTCCTGATTGGCTAAGGAAGTTTTATTTTGCACGATCTCCATTTCCAATAATTTCTCTTTATCGACTTTGCCGTTGGCATTAAGCGGGAAATCATCCACTCTGACAAAAAAGTGGGGAATCATATATTTCGGCAATTCATTGTTCAGATAATCTTTAATATCCTTTTCAGCGTTTTCCGCTTTTTCATCTTCATGTTTGTAATAAGCGATCACATAATTTTCATCATTGATGTTTTTAACAGCAACTACTGAACTTTCAACCTTCATGTATTTATCAAGCTTGTCTTGAATTTCATTCAGTTCAATTCTAAAACCGCGAATTTTCACTTGACTGTCTTTTCGACCTTTATACAGGATCTCACCATTTTGTAACCGGACGCCATGATCACCTGTTTTATACCACTTCATCTGATTCAAATCATCCATGCTCAACGCTTGTTCCGTTAATTTCGGCTGATTTAAATAGCCTCTCATGACCCCTTGACCGCCAATGTAGATTTCGCCTATTTCCCCATCTGCTACCTCGAGTAGTCCTTCAGATAGAATCCTGATTTCTACATTGCTCAATGGTTTTCCAATGGGAATAACATCTGCATCTTTGTCTTCGACCTCATGACAAATGGCAAAAGTTGTGCATTCAGTTGGTCCATACCCATTAATCAAGGAGAAGTGACCGATTGTTTGCTTCAATCTCCTCACATGGGGAACCGAGATTTTATCTCCGCCAACCACAATTTTCTTTAATCCTTCAAAAATCATAGGATCCTCATCTACCATTGCATTGAAAAGACCTGTCGTAAAAAAAGCTACATCCACCTTTCCAATGGATATCGCTTCTTTCCAATCATCAAAAGAAGTGAACTCATTCGGCATCAAGAATAAAGTCGCTCCATTCAATAAAGCTCCCCATATCTCAAAGGTTGCGGCGTCAAAACACGGGTTGGAAAATTGAGCCACTCTATTATTTTCGTTTATTTCAAGTATTTCAGAGTTCAATACTAAATTGACTACACTTTTATGCTCTATCATTACACCTTTTGGATTTCCGGTCGTTCCTGATGTATAGATGACATATGCGAGACCATTCTCCGAGGAACGGTTCACGGGAATATGCCCGTCCCTGCTTAGTTCATTCATCTCAAATGGAATTGGTTCAATATCCAATTCTCTGAGCTTCCCTCCTTGACCATTAAACGATAAGAAGAACTTCATATCCGTATCTGCAAGCATATATTCCAATCTTTTTAATGGGTAATTTTCGTCGATTGGAACATAGCAACAGCCTGACTTTATTATGGCAAGCATCCCTATGATCAGTTCAATGGACCTTTTGCTTGGAATACCGATCATTGTTTCTTCTTGAATCCCCAGATCAATGATCCTTTTGGCAAGCTTATCTGAAAGCATGTCTAATTCTTTATAAGTAATTTGACGTTCATTTTCGCAAAGTGCCGCTTTTGATTGATTATCTTCCGCGATTTTTTTAAAAGCTTCAGTTATTGACATCAATTTATTCGTCGTCATCGATTTACTTATCATCGGGCCCCAACTTTCAAGTGATTTATTAATTTTCCAATAGGTGGCAGTGTTTCATTTTCTGTTAGTTTTAAGAATATTTCCTGCATGGAATCCATAAAAAGTAAAATTTCATTTTCGGCAAATTTACTTTCTTTATAAATGATTTTATAATGCAGCTTGGTTTGCACTACAGCCGCAGAGAACGTAAGATCAAAATTGGTCGATTCACTTCCGACTGAATTTTCGATCATGATTCGCGAATCCTCTGCCAGTTCTGTGCTCGGATAATTTTCGAATACAAATATATGTTGGAATAATTCCTTATCCCAAGGAATTTCAGCGTATCGCTTTATATCCGTAAGTGCACTGAACTCATACTCTCTCATTTGTAATTGCTTGTTTTGAATCGCAGTAAGATAGGATTGCAAATCATCTTCCCAATCGATTTTCAACGAGAATGGCAGAGTATTGATCAATAAGCCTACAGCTTTTTCAATATGCGGAATGCTGAGGTTCCTTCCTGAGCTTGTCACCCCATAGCATACTGATTCGCTCTCACTGAGGCACGATAGAACGATGCTCCAAACTCCTTGAACAACGGTATTAATCGTCTTTCTATACCGCTTGGATAATTCTATTAATCTTTCGGTAAGCTCTTCAGGCAGGCTATATTCAATAACTTTATCCGCTGTAAAAGCTGCCTTATCCGTTTTCTTACCTACTTGTGCTTTTACTTGTTCGAAATCCCTCAATTCTTCATTCCAAAAAGCTGCTTCATCCTGTTTATTCATATTCCTGACATGATTCATGACTTGCTTATAGGCAATCTTATGTTCATCACTGTCTTTTACCATATTGGATGGGTTTCGATAATTATCCAAAAAATGATTAATGACGATTTGCAGGCTCCAGCCATCCATTAAAGCATGATGATGTGTCCATATGAATTTAAAGCGATGATCCGATAGCTGGATCAAGGTGATGTTCATGAGCGGACCATTCTCTAAATCCATTTGTCTGTTTTTACTATGCTCTAAAAGATTTTCTATCTTGGATGCCGATTCGTCCTCACTAAACATCGTTAAATCCACATGATTAAACACATAATAAATGTCATTTAGTATGATTTGGTAACGGTCCCCCAATTGATTGCGCCTGAAAACGGATCTAAGAACGTCGTATTTTCTACAGGTTTCATTCCAGGCTTCTTCCAATTCGTCCAAGTCCAGATCACCTATTAAATCAATGGACAGCTGTGAAATATATTCAGGACTTTGAGTTACTTCACTATGGAATAACATCCCTTCTTGAAGTGATGTCACGGGGTAAATCTCTTCAATGTTATTAAACTTATTAATGAAATGGGTAATCGTACTTCCATCGACTATTTTCTCAGCTTGAAAATCCGTTTCCACAATGGAGTCATTCAAATCTGCGCATCCACTTAAAATATTGTTTAAGTGTACTTCAACTTCTTTACATATCATTTGGTAGTTTTCATTGTTGCTATCGCCAATTATATTCAGCATGAGTCTATTGTTTACGATGCTGGCGACAAAATTGAGCTTATATGGAAATTTATAGTTCAAATCGATATTGCTGCTATTGGTTTGTTCCATATCACCAGTGTTATTAAATTGACCTAGATAGTTGTAACTCACTAGGCTGTCTGGATAGTTATGATTCCGAGCGGAAATATACTTTAGGATTCCAAAGTCAAACCCTTTGTTTGGCACACTTCTTAATCTGTTTTTTGTATTTCTCAAGGTTGAGCCCAAAGACGGCATTCCTTTAATCCTTACTGGATAAATGGAGGTGAACCACCCTACTGTCCTTGATAGATCAATATCATCTTCAATATCCTCTCTGCCATGACCTTCTAAATCGAGCCAAAATTCATCAATTCCCATTATATTGGAAACTGAATGAGCAATAACGGATAATAAAACCTCATCAATCGTCGTTTTATGTTTTCTTAAAGTGTTTTTAATGAGGTTTTGTGTTTGGTCCTCATCCACTTGTATTTTGTACATGTTTTCAAAATCACATGTTTCTCCTAAGCTATGCGTCAGCGGAGAAACTGGAATATTCATTTCCTTTTCCCAATATTGAACGGCATCTTCCGGTAGGCCAGTGTTCTGATACTCGTTCAGTTTCTCGGACCATTGTTTATAAGAAGTCGTTTTTAAAGGCAGTGATGGTTCTTGTCCATTCTTTATCTGTTGATAGCATCTTTCGAAATGATCAAGAAGTATCCTCCACGAAACACCATCAACCACAAGGTGATGAATCACCCAAAAAATCCTTACGTCCTTTTGATTCCTGAATAGAAGGAACTTCATCATGGGGCCATTGTATATGTTTAAACTTTGTTGGGCGTTTTCTTCCAGCTCCTTAATTACTTTCAGAGTATTTTCATCTGTAAAACTGGAAACTTGATACTCATGAAAACCGCATGCCGTATCAGCATTTGAAATATTGCCAATATATGAATCACCATGTTTTTCAAATAATGTCCTTAATATGTCGTGGTGATCAATTAATTTCATGATGATTTGTTTATATTGTTCGGTCGCCAATGCATGATCCTTCATCAAAACGACTGACTGATTCCAATGATGGATATTGTCATGATTTTCATTAAAAAACCAAGATTGAATAGGCGTCAACGGTACATAACCTGATATTTTTTCTTGGACCACTTGTTTTTGTTTCAGATCATTTACAACATTCCCTAGCTCACGGACCGTTTGGTATTCAAATAAATCTTTAGGCGTTATAAATAGATCTTTTTCTTTTGCAGCCGAGCATATTTGAATGCTGATGATTGAATCACCGCCACATTCAAAGAAGTTATCTTCCGGTCCTATAGTAGGATCGTTTAATACATCTCTCCATATTGTCAGAAGCTCTGTTTCAGTTTTGGACAGCTCTTGCACATCCGGCACTTTTTTCTTCCTCTCATCCAACTGTTCCGTCCATTTCGGCAGGGATTTCCGATCAACTTTTCCATTCGGCGTCAAAGGGAATTTATCCAGTTGCATAAAATGAGCAGGAATCATGAAAGCAGGCAGTGTTTCTTTCAGTCTTCTTCTAATTGAATCCACCGAAACCTCATCATTCACCGTATAATAAGCAATTAGCCTCTTATTCTGAAATCCATCTTCCATTGCCGTTACATAACTATCTTTGATTTCTGCTAGTTTTCGTAATGAAACATTAACCTCCGATAGTTCAACTCGGTATCCTCTTATTTTCACTTGGTCGTCCTCTCTGCCTATATAAACTAATTCCCCAGCTTTATTATGCTTAACTAAATCCCCGGTTCTGTATACTTTTTCAGCAGGGTTGAATGGATTGGATATGAATCTTTCATTTGTCAGGCTCTCATTATTCAGATATCCCCTCGCTAACCCAATTCCTCCGACATAAAGTTCACCAACCGCTCCTGCCGGCACTAGTTTCCGGTTTTCATCCAGCACAAATGCAACAGTGTTAGTCAGTGGCTTCCCAATTGAAACAACGAATTCATCTGTAGCATCCTCATTCGGGGGAAACATTTTAAAACTTGTACACACCGAATATTCAGTAGGCCCGTAGCCATTGAAAAACGATATATGCTTAAACTTCGAAACGAGCTCGACTGGACATTCAGAGCCTGCAGATCCCAACACTTTAAGCGTGCTCAAATCATTGATTGGCATTTCCTTCAACACAGCAGGCGGTAAAATAATATGAGAAATTCCTTCACGCTTAATTTGTTCAACAAGTTTACTCATGTCAAATTGATTTTCTTTATCTACGCTTATATGCAGCTCGGCACCGAACAATAGTGTGCTGAAAATCTCTATGACGGATGAATCAAAATTAAACGTAGCGAATTGCAGCACTTTAGCTGATGTATCTAAACACATCATTTTATTTTGGTTATGAACTAAGTTAATGATTCCCCTATGTTCCAACATGACTCCTTTTGGCCTGCCTGTCGTTCCAGAGGTATAAATGACATATGCTAAGTCCCGCTGATCTGCAATGTGAAGATTCTCTGTCATTGACAAATCCGATTCATTTTCAATATTTTCAAAATATATTATTTTGAATGGGTCAATCAAACCATTCTTTCCGAGTTCTTTGTGACTCAAGCAATAGGAAATGGACGAATCTTCAACCATGTAGCTTAATCGTTCATTAGGATAATGAGGATCCAATGGAACATACGCAGCACCTGCTTTAATTACTGCCAACATCCCCGTCACCATATCAATTGATCGATTCACATAAATTCCGACTCTTTCTTCTTTAGAAATCCCTTTGCTTAGTAAATAGTGAGAAAGCCGATTGCTCTTATCATTCAATTCGCGATATGTAATGGTTTCGGAACCATCAACAATGGCTACCTTATCAGGAAATCGCTCGACAATTTTATGGAAGGCTTGTGGGATTGTGTCATTGATCCCCTCAAAGCGAATGGTTTCTCCCTGCCATTCTTCCAATAATAATTTCTCCTGCTTCTTACTCACGACGGATACCTTGTCAATGGATTGTTCAGGCAGATAAGTAATCTTCCTGATCCACTCCAGGAAATTTTCAGCTAATGATTGAATGGTTTGTTCATTGAAGATCCCTGAATTATACTCCAAGGCGAATAATAGCTTATCTTCATATTCTTCTGCAGCTAAACTCAAATCGAATTTTGCTGCCTTTGACTTTATTACTTCAGGCGTTATCTTTATGTATTCACTTTCCAATGCAGCTTTGGCATTATTTTGTAAAATGAAGACGGTTTGAAATAAAGAAGTGCTTGCTAAATTTCTTTCAGGGTTAATGACTTCAACGATTTTCTCCAATGTCATTTGCTGATGATCATAGATATCGATGATATGGCCTGTATTTCTTTGAAGTATCTCTTCAAATGTTTCCTCATGTCCCAGCTTTAATCTAAAGGGCAGTGTATTGACAAAATAACCTATCGATTTTTCTGTCCCTTCAATCATTCTATTCGCCAAAGGACTTCCAACGATGATATCGTTCTGACCTGTATATTTTGCTAGGAAAGACTGGTACATCGTTAGCAGTGTCATGAATAATGTCGAGTTTTTTTCCAGGGACATCCGCTTTAAACCCTGGAGCTCTTCCCTCGTTAGTTCCACTATAAAACTACTGCCATCGTTGCGATTTTCTTTTGAACGTATCTTATCTAAAGGAAGCTCCAATTTAGGTAATTCCCCAGCTAAGTTTGTTTCCCAAAATAGCGATTCTTCTTTCATGTTATTTTCCAACCAGTTTTTCTGCTCTAATGCAAAATCCTTATATTGTTTAAAGTCTTTTCCAAGGATAAGTTCCTTTTCATTCACTTCACTGTCATAAAACGATAACCATTCATCTAAAAATATACTCACTGACCATCCGTCAAAAACGAAATGGTGGAGATTCACAAATAAAACAAAATCCTTTTCACTCAATTTAACAAGTTTCACTGTCAGGAGAGGACCTTTTTCAATTTCAAAGATTTCCGATTGGACATCGTCTTCAATTTGCAGCATACGAGTCTTTTGCTGTTCGGGCTTTAACGCAGAGAGATCGATTTCATCTATTTTAATGTATAAATCTTCCATGATTTCCTGATAGCCTTTACCAGCGTTTTCACGGACGGTGGTCCTCAAAATCTCATGTCTAGTAACGACATGATTTAAGGCTTTTTCCAGCATTGAAGTATCCACTGCTCCAATCATTTTATATTTCTGAGGGATATTATAATTGGCTGTCTTACCGTTGAGTTTTTCGTTGAACCATAAGGCCTCTTGGTTACTGGATAAAACATGATTTTCTTGTTGCGCTTCTATGTGCTCCATGTCATGATCTGAAATTTCATTAATGATGAAGTCCGTCAACGAATCGATTGTTGAATTTTGAAAAATATCTTTCAAAGTTAGAATTTGATTATATTCTTTGTTTAATTTCGTCAATAATTTCATAGCTAAAATCGAGTGTCCGCCCATTTCAAAAAAATCGGCATCTTTATCGATTTGACTTGTTGATAAGACTTCCAAAAATGTCTTTTCCACGAAAGATGAAACGACCTGCGTTTCATTTCCCGGAGGTGTACTCATTTCCGGAAAGATCTTATGATTTAGCATTTTCAATGTAGGATTTTCAAACAAATCAGCTAATTTCATATTCGCATCAAGTCTTTTATTTATTTTAGACACCATTTTCATGGCTGTTATCGAATGCCCGCCCAATTGAAAGAAATCACCATTAATATCGCTGTTCAAGAAAAACTCTTGCCATATTTCTTTAAGTTCTTGATTAACCGATGTGGATGTGACCGAATGGCCATCAGCTGCTTGATCGTCTTTACTCACATTATTTTTTAGTTTTGAAAAATCAATATCCACATATATTTCATCAATTTGCTGAGCTTCAGTAATTTGATGGGCAACCTGCATGAAGGCTGATTGGATATCATATACTAGCGAACGCTGTAAGAAGCACGTATTAAAATACAATTTGCATGTTATCGTTTCTTTATTATCCTGGGCTTGTAACGATAATGGAAAGCTATGTGACTCTTTTCCGCCTTCGACCTCCCAGTTAATGCTAAAGCCTTCATCTTTCGCTTCCGGATAATTTTCATAAACAAATAAAGTTTGGAAAATCGGATCTTCCTTCTTTAATTTCGTATGCTTTTTGATATCCACTAAAGAAATTTGGGAGTAATCCAGCATATTGTTCAATGTTTCCTGGAATCGTTTCAGTAAATCGGTAACGCTGTCTGTATCGTTTATTTCAGCTATCATAGGAATCGTATTAATGAGCATCCCAACGATTTCTTCCGATTTGAATAAGTTATTCGACCTGCCAGAGCTAACGATTCCAAAGACGATTCGATTTTGATTGGACATTTCCTTTAGGACGATTGACCAAATTAACTGCAGCAATACATTAAGCGTTACATGGTTTTTAGCGGCAAACTCTCTTAAAAGCTTACTTTGTGTTTTATCCAGCTCCCAGAAGAGATCATTGTCCTGGTGGTTTTCCTTCACATGTTTCATGACGGGAAATGTGATCGTCGGCTGCTCAATATCCTTTGCAAGCTCTTTCCAAAAACGATTTAAATCTTCCGCATCTGTTTTATTCATATACCGGATAAAATCTCCATATTGCTTTGGCTTTTCAATAAGCCCTTTGGAGTCTTTTCCTACAATTCGGCTGTAAATAACAAAGAGTTCATCGATGACTATGCTGGTACTCCAGCCATCCAAAATTATATGGTGATGAGTCCAAATCAAGATAAACTGATTTTCTTCAATTTTCACTACCTGGAGTTTCATCAAATTGGAGTTATTCACATCCATCTCCTGGGATTCGGAAGTCACTCTTTGAATTTCATTTAATTGTTCATGTTCACTCAACTCTGTCAGATCGATCATTTCCGGTTGATAATCCATTGTATTGAAGACAACCTGAACATTATTTTCAATATTTTTAGAGATGACCTTCATTCTTAATGCCTCATGTCGTTCTACAACCTGACTCCACGCCTCGAACAATGCATTCACTTCAAGAGCGCCCGTTATCCTGATTCGCATTTGAGAAATGTAAAGGTTTTCTGCTGTATTGTTCATTTCCAGTTCATAAAGGATTCCTTCTTGAAGCGGAGTTAATGAGTAGATATTCTGAATAGATTTCTCCAATTTTGCGCCTCCCGATTCCATTATCTTCGTGTCATCCATACCCGCAGACCACAATCATTCTATTAAACCAGTAATCACTTTATTTGTTAGAATTCAATATATGAAACAAATCTTCCTCAGTGAGCATCGCATCCGGGAAATCACTTTCTATTAAAGAACCTTGGTCAAATTCAGTTCCCTTGATTTCAATGACAACATCACCAATAGCTTCCATTATTAGATTCATCTTTGCTTCGGCTAATTTTGAAATTATTTTTATGATTAGTTTTCCATCCTGGATAAATGACAGGAAATGCAGTTTTGGTTTATTTTCAAACTCACCAAAGTCCCTGCTATTGGATGATTCAAATTGAGAATCCAATCTTCCTAAGTAATTAAAAGTAACGTAGATATCCGGCTCCTGAATGACCCCAGGTCGTAAATACTTGATGACGCCATAATCAAAACCTTTATTTGGGATTTCCCTTATAGCATTCTTCGTGTTTTTTAAAGTATCATCAAACGTCCCATCTGAATGCAGTAATATTGGATACATCGCAGTAAACCAGCCAACGGTCCTAGTAACATCGATTGTTTCATCCACCATTTCCCTGCCATGCCCTTCTATTTCCAACCAGAAGTTCTTCACTTCAAAGGATTGTTTCAAACCCTTTGCGATTAATGACAACAATACTTCCTCCACAGTCGCTTTTGATTGCTTTGATAATTCCTGGATCAAGAATTCAGTTTCTTCCTCACTGAATGATTTCTCCATCGTTCTTTCTTCTTTAGCTATAAAGTCTTCCGCTATCTTAAAATCCGTTATTTCACTTTTTGTTTTTTGTTCCCAATAACGGAGTGTTTCAAGGTCCATCAACGATTCATTGTATTTCTTCAAGAAGTTTGACCAGTCTTTGAATGATGACGTTTTATGAGCAAGCCTTCCTGTTTGATTGTTTAATGCCTGATCATGGAGAGTATTGAAATCCTCAAGTAAAATCCTCCAGGAAACGGCATCAATCAATAAATGATGGATTACCCAAAAGAAGCGATACTTGTTCGGTTGTTCTTTTAAAACAAGCATTTTCATGATCGGTCCATTACTTATGTCCAATGAACCTTGAGCCTTACTTTCCCATTCATCTCTCACCCTTATTCGCGTTTCCTCATCCAAATGATGTATATCCTTATAGACTAACTCCCATGTTTTGTGTTCGGAGTCTATATTCCCGATATATTTATTGTCACGTTTTTCAAATAGGGTTAACAATCCATCATGATGTTCCACGATATGTGATAGGATTTTTTCAATATCCTCCATTTGAGCACAGGAATCTTTACTAAAAACAATGGACTGGTTCCAATGATTGATGAAAGCAGTGTGCTCCGCAAAGAACCATTCTTGGATGGGGGTCAGTTCCACATTCCCTCTAGTGGCTATAGGTTGAATCATGACCTTATTTTCAGTTTTCGCTATCGCTGCCAGCTCTGCTACCGTTTGATTTTCAAAAATTGATTTTGGACTGATGATTATACTTTCCTGCCTTGCTAGTGAACATATTTGAATGCTCTGAATGGAATCGCCGCCAAGTTCAAAAAAGTTATCTCGGATACTTATGTCATCCAACCCTAAGACACTTTTGAATATTTGAAGAAGCACTTTCTCAATGAACGTCTCAGGTTCTTCCAATGTATTGCTTCTGTTTACGGGTACCGGAAGAAGTGCTGAATCAATTTTCCCATTTGCATTTAACGGAAATTTGTCCACTTGCATAAAGAATGAAGGAATCATGTAACTTGGTAATCTCTCTTTTAAAAATGCTTTTAAGTGATCGTAATCAACTTGTTGCTTGGATGTGAAATAAGCGATTATTTGTTTATTTAAGTTGGGCTGATCCTGAACCTTAATGAATGAGTCACTTACTTGCGGATAAGCATTGAGGTTGACCGAAATCTCATCCACTTCGACACGGAAACCTCTGATTTTCACTTGATTATCTTTACGCCCCAGAAAAATCAACTCGCCATCGCTCGTGAATTTTGCAAGGTCACCGCTGCGATACAAACGCTTTCCAGCTTTAAAAGGATGTTGAATGAACTTTTCTTTTGTTAAAGCATCATTATTCACATATCCAACAGCTAACCCTTCACCACCAATATATATTTCCCCTGCAGCACCGATTGGTACGAGTCTTTGCTCAGGATTTAATAAATAGACGTCAGTATTCAGGATGGGTTTGCCTATCGAAACTTTATTATTGGTAGTCTCATTGTTTTCATACGCTTTAAACATTTCAATCGTGGTCCATACTGAATATTCCGTTGGACCGTAGGCATTATAAAAATTTATATTTTGATAGCGATCCAGCAAGGCTATTGGACATTCAGACCCGGCTGAACCGACGAATTTCACATGGGATCCCTCTATATTGAGCTCTTGTAATACTGCGGGCGGCAATACTAGATGCGTTAACTTTTCACTTTTGATTTGATTTTCCAATGCGAGTAAATCAAACATTTCCTCCTTATTATTCCCGATATGCAGCTCTGCACCATTTAATAAGCTTCCAAAAATCTCATATATAGAAGCGTCAAAATTAAAAGTGGCAAATTGTAATACCTTTGAGGTCTCATCAAGTTGTAAGTACTTGTTTTGACTTATTATTAAATTCACTACGCCTCTATGGGATAACATGACACCTTTAGGTTTTCCTGTCGTTCCCGAAGTATAGATTATGTAAGCCAGATCGGAAGGTGCAATAGATTCGTTACAGCACTCGGTAGCCATGTAATGTACGGATTCAAGATCAATCAGCGTAGCTATTTTTTTAATGGCAGGAGCCTCAACTTGATTCGTAATGCATATATCCATTTTCGAATCATTGACGATATAGTCCAATCTTTCAGCTGGCAGCATAGGATCAAGCGGAACGTATGCACACCCGGCTTTAATGACTCCCAACATGCCGATTACCATATCAATCGACCTGTTTACATGCAGGCCTACCTTATTAGAACCGTTTTCGGTTTGATTTCTGACCAATTTCGCTATCACATTCGATCTTTGATCTAATTCCGAATAAGTAATGGCCTGACCATTATCAGCAATGGCTAATTTGTTTGAATGCTTCTTGACGATTCTTTTGAATATGGAGGTGATCGTCTCATTTTGATGTGCATCCGAAACCTCACCTTGCCACTCAAATAACAAATGATTCATTTGATTGTCATCTAAATACTCCAAATGACAGATAGGTATATCCGCATTTCTGCAAATTTGGAATAACCATTTTTCGAAACTCAGCATGAGTCTTTCAATTGTTTCCCGTCTGAAAAGTTCATCGGAATACTCGAATTCCAGGATTAAGTCATGTGAACCCTTCACCTTTATAGTCAGGTCATAATTTGAATAAGGAATTTCGAATTTGTCTTGTTCAAGAGTGAAGAATGCGTTGCTAAAGTTCCCATCAAAGCTTTCTTCCATTGCCAAAGCTGTTTGGAACAATGGGGAATGACTGAGATCCCTGTCTGGATTAATGATTTCAACGATTTTTTCAAATGGAAAAGCCTGATGTTCCAATACATCCAAAATCCCTTTACGATTCCGGTTCAATATTTCATGAAATGATTCTGATGGATCAACGGTCAGCTTCAATGGCAGCGTATTGACAAAGCATCCAACTGTCCGGGCAAATTCTTCTTGGCCACGGTTTGCCACGGTACTCCCGACAATGATTTGATCCTTCCCGGTATACCGACTTAAAAACACTTGATAGGCGGTCATCATAAAAGCATATAAAGTCGTACCATTCTCCTTTAAAACCCTGTCAATCCATGCACGAAGTTCATTCGTTATGGCCATTTCCAGTCTTTCGCCTGAGTAAGAAGGTGATTTTGGACGTTGAAAGTCAAATGGAAGTTCTAATGCTTCTTCCTCTTGATCTAAATAACTTTCCCAAAACCTCCTTTGGCTTGGCGTACTTTCCTTGACCCACTCCTTATGCCAGACAGCATAATCTAAATATTGCATGTCCAGAGGGGGAATATCCCCAACCCTGCCTGTTTGAATTCCTTCATAAACCTCCAATAACTCTTCGAAAAAGGTGACAAACGATACTCCATCAAAAATGATATGGTGAAAATTGCATACCAAATAATGTTTTTCTTCATCAACTCGAAATAGTTTCATATTAAATAAATGATCATTTTCCAGGTCGAAGCATCTTTCCATTTCTTCAGTAAGATGGGAGGTGACCATTATATCGCTGACTTCGGGATCTAATCCCCGGCAGTCTTCATAGGCAATCATGTTTCGGCTTTTTTTTGATAAGAATTGAAGGATTTGATGTTCTTCTCCTTTGAAATTAGTTCGCAAAGTTTCATGGCGTTCAATCATGAAATCTAATGCCTGTTGCAGGTCATCAATGTCCACAACGCCATTTAAAATGAATTTAAATGGCATATTATAGAGCATTTTCCTTTCATCCAGGCTGTCGAACAGATACATTCTATCTTGATTATGAGAAAGCATTCCTTCACTTTTCCCACGTTTATAAGGCTTATTTACCTCGTCTTCCCTCATGTAGAGGAGCATGTCCAGAAAACTTGCCAGTTTTTCTATATTCCATTGACTTGAAATGATTTCCGGTGTTAATTGAATACCAAACTCCTGTTTTATCGAAGACAAAAACTCATCTTTTTTTTCATTTGTGCTTAGTGATTCATTCATGTCCTCTACTAGTGATAGTTTAAAAGGTTCAATAACAATTGAAATCAAGTTTAATAGCCTATCTTCCGTTTCACTGATCATCCTGTTCATAGAAAAACACCTCAATTCTTTTCCATTCAACTTAACTTATGCATATCGTCCAATTGTTTGATGAGTACTGATAGTTCCTTGATGGTGGATTGTTCGAACATCACTTTGATTGGTAATCTCACTCCCAGGTTATTCTTCACCATTTGAATAAATTGCATCGCTAAAAGGGAATTCCCCCCTAAGTCAAAGAAGTTGGAATCTGTATCTATTGTCTCTTGTTCTAAAATTTCTTTCCAAAATCCAATAAGTTTTTCCTCAATTAACCTTTCCTTCACCGCAATTGTTGTCTCCATATATTTCCCCTCATTTCACTTTTGATTTTTCCAGCATTTCACTTAAGATTTGATTAAATATAGAAAGTACGGATGACCTTAACTTTGGATTGACCGCTGCCTCATTAAATTTAATTTGAACACTTGAACCAGGGGTGATGATGATGACGATTGGATAATGGGTCGTTTCCCGTCCTTCTTTCAAACTAACATTGATTTCATCAATATTAGCTAGTTTCATCGGATAGTTTTCAAAAGCATATAATGATTCAAATAGTTGGTTTTCCAAATTAGCCCACTCATAAATCTCTGATAAAGGTGTATTCTCATAGGCACTTAATTCCAAAAATTCATTTTGAACCTCATCCAGTATTTCCATGTAGGTCTTTTCATGGCTGATATGCTTGATGAACGGCACAGTGTTGATAAATGGACCAACCATTGCCTCAATATTTTGGATAGGAATATTCCTGCCGGATGTCACTACGCCGCAGCATACATATTCCGTACCTTTTATTTCTTTCAAAGTGGCTAGCCAAATGGTTAGAAAGAAAGTATTCATGGTAATCTTGTATTCCTGACAGAATCGTTGAATGGAATCACTTAATTCTTCATCCAATACTTTCAAGTAGCTATTCTCAATGTACCCCTCGCCTTCTTGCACTCCCATTAAACTGGATCCGGAATTTCGGGCACCTTCCAACTTTCCTGCCCAATAGTCCCGCAGTTCCTTATTACTTGTATAATCTTTCATATATTCAACATACTTTTTAAATGAAGGACTCACGGATGATGATGGTGTTATTGAATGATAAGCAGCAAAAATGTCATTAATCACCATCGAGTAACTCCAGCCATCCATAATAATATGATGGAATGTCCATATTAATTGGTATTGATTTTCCGCAAGCTTAACGATCATGAAGCGATTCAGCTTATTATTCTCGATATCTATGATCTTATATTGATCAGCTAACAACTTTTCAAACTTCTCTTGATGATCGATCATTTCTTCATATTCAATCTCGGTATCCATGGAACTCATTAACAGTTGGTAGAATACCCCTTTTCTGCTTGAATACAATTTGGTTTTTAAAATGTCATGTTTCCCTGCAGTTGTCACAATGGCATTGGTTAATTTTTCGACGTCCAGAAAACCTTTAATATCAAAAATGAGCTGCACTTTATACTGGCTGCTTTCACTATCAAACAAGCTATGGTACAACATCCCTTTTTGCAAAGCCGTCAATTCATAAATATCAACAATTCTTGTTTCTTTGTGCAAGAGTTGGTTAAATTCCTCTTCAGGCATATCCACCAATGGAAAGTCTTCCGGACGGTACATCTGTTTTCCCCTTGTTTCTTCTTCCAATGTCCGTAACAATTCCTGCATATTGTGTTGCATATATTGCTCAAAATCTTCTCTTACGAAATGTCTGTTATAGTTTATTTTTATGGTTTGCTCCTCATTCACTACAAGCAATTCGATATCGACTTCATGTTCGGTATAGGAATTATGTTGAATATCTTGTTCACTAAAAAAGGTGACGTCTTTTGCAGCCCATTCATTGTTTTGATGAAATCTACCTAGATTATTGAAACTGATGATCGGCCTATTTTGTTTCATATGTGTCTCGCCGCATAATTCGGTTATGATCCCATACTCAATCCCTTTATTAGGCAGGGACCTTAATTTTTTCTTTGTACCTTGAATCGTGTTCGAAATCGATTCTTTATTTTCTATATAAACCGGGCACATGGTCGTAAACCAGCCTACTGTCCTGGACAGATCGACACCTGCAAATAACTCTTCGCGACCATGTCCCTCCAAAGTAAAATGAATATCTTTTTTATTAAAATATTTCCCGATTAGCGCTGCGAAAATGGATAAGTATATTTCATCGATAGATGCTTTATACGTTTTTGTCATATCATTATAGATTTTGTTTGTAATCTCTTTATTCAGTTTCATTTCAAATGATTTTCCATCGTAAACATTTCCTGTTTTGACCAGGGCGTTTTCATATACCGTTTCATGTTCATTCAGCCAGTACTCTTTAATGCCTAAAGGAATGCTATTTTTATATTCATTGAGATTATTCGCCCATTCCTTATATGATGTCGTTTTATTATCCAGTTTTAGTTCCTGATTGTTTATATCTTGAATATATAGCCGGTCAAAATCTTCGATCAAGATTCTCCAGGAAACCCCATCAACAAGTAAATGATGAATGATCCAAATGATTACATGCTCGTTTTGCCCAGTATTGATGCATACTATTTTCATTAGTGGTCCGTTTGAAATGTTGATGCCCTGTTGTGCACCGATCCCGAGTCTAGCTATTTCCCGTTCCTGTTGGTCCTTATTCAGGTTTGATAGATTTACGTAATTCAAAGTCCAATTTTCAGACGGGCCGATTTGCTTTTCCACCTGCGAAAATGATTCTTCTCTATTGAACCTTGATCTGAGCCCATCATGATGTCTGACGATATGGGCCATGATTCTTTGCAGCCCTTTCTCATTCAATTGCGGGTAGCCCTTTAACGTTACAGATTGATTCCAATGATTAAAATTATTTATTTGTTGAGTGAAAAACCAACTTTGAATAGGTGTAAATGGTGCCTTTCCAAAAACATCAGACTGATTTATCGTTACATCGCCCGTCAATTCCACAACCTTTGCCAGCTCTTCGATACTTTGTTTTTCAAAGATGTTTTTTGATGTGATGAGAAGATTTTCTTTCTTGGCAAGTGAACAAATTTGAATGCTTAGGATGGAATCTCCCCCACATTCGAAAAAGTTATCAAAGATGGTTATTTCCTGATTATTCAGCACCTCTTTCCATATCTTTAACAATTTTTGTTCCGTTCCATTCATGACACTTTTACTGTTAGTTCCTTCCGGGTTCGTTTTTGTATCCGGCAAGCTCTTCGCATCCACTTTGCCGTTAACGGTTAGCGGAAAGGACTCCATTTTAATGAAATAAGAAGGAATCATATAATGGGGAAGATGATTCTTCATATAATCCCGAATATAATTTTCTTCAAGGACATTGTCGGAGATATAATAGGCCATGATGAATTTCTTCGATTTAGATTCATCTTTTATCGCTATAAAGCAATCCTTTATACCAGGGCATTTATTTAAAACTGCACTGACCTCCCCAAGTTCGATACGATATCCGCGTATTTTCACTTGGTCATCAGCCCTGCCTGCAAAGAGTAGATTTCCATCTTCGGCATACTTAACCAAATCTCCAGTTTTATATAGTTTCCTTGAGGGATTGAACGGATTTTGAATGAAACTTTCATCGTTTTTCCCCGGATTATTTATATATCCCCTTGCAATGCCTTTCCCGCCGATATACAGCTCGCCTATTTGACCTTTAGGAACAGGCTTCATCCTGGAATTGAACACGTATGCTTCTGCATTTAATATTGGCTTTCCGATTGGAATCACTGTATCATCACTTGGAAGTACCTTATATGCTGTCGCAACGACCGTGCCCTCCGTTGGACCATAATTATTATATAAATCAAAGCTCAAACGCTCGGGTATCGTTTTTAAACGATCTCCCCCTGTCAAAATAGCTCTGATTGATTCTGGAAATTTCATATCGTTAATAAATAATTGCTCGAGCAGCCCAGTTGAAAAAAACGCGAGTGTTACCTTCTCCTTTTCCATCTTCTCCGAAAGGATCTCTACATCCAATAAATCATAGTAATCCAGTATCAGGAGTTTATTCCCATTCGTCAGATAAGGGAATATCTCCCAAACGGAAGCGTCAAAAGATGTATTCGAAACCAGTACTGCTGCATCCTTTCCATCTACTGAATAATAATTGATATGCCAATTACAGAGGTTGGCCAACCCTCCATGTTCAATCATGACCCCTTTAGGTTTTCCCGTTGTTCCTGAAGTGTAGATGATATAGGCAAGATCACTTTCCGATATCTTTCTTGAATGGAATTCTGAGCACTCCATTTCCCGTTCTTTTAGTATGTCTTCGATACATAATAGTTTTCCTTCTTCACCGGGATACTTTGGAAGTCCTTCTTCATTACTTAAGCAATATGTGATTTGAGAATCCTCAATCATATGTTTCAGCCGTGACTCTGGCTGTGACGGGTCCAAAGGCACATATGCCGCCCCAACTTTCATAATGGCTAAAATGGCCGTAACCATATTGATCGATCGATCCATAAAAATCCCAATTCTATCCTCTACACCTACATGATTTAGGAATAAGCGTTGTGCCACTTGATTTGCCCGGGCATTTAACTCGCTATACGTCACCTGATCATCACCATGAACAATGGCAACATCATTGAAATTTGTACTCACTTTATTCTCAAACCTGGTTATTACATCTTCAAAACGATGATCTTCCACTTCTTGAGTTACATTGCCTGTCCCCATTTCGATTAATGATCGCAACTGTGCAGGCTCTAAGTAGGTAATGTCCTTTATTCGCTTGCTTGCCTTGGTTGTAATCTCTAACAGCCAATGCTGAAAATTACTAGCCATTCTTTGAATCGTCGTTTTATTAAATAATGAGTTGTTGAATTCAAATGAAATGACTAATTCATCCTCATCCATTTCTTCTGCCTGAACAACCAAATCAAATTTAGCTTTAAAGGTATTGATTTTTCTCGGTTTTAACTTGAAATTCCTATATGCCAGCTTTTCTTTTTGGTTATTTTGCAGGACAAATACTGTATCGAACAATAGCGTATTTTCCATGGTTCTTTCTGCCGATAAATATTTCAAAATCTCCTTAGTAGGTAAATTTTGATGGTCAAAAACACCTGCAATTTTTTTTATGTTTTTTCGCAAAATCCCTTCAAATGAATCTTCCTGGGATACATGTAATTTAAAGGGCAAGGTGTTGACGAAATATCCTATCAATTGTTCAGTATCCACATGGTTTCTCTTCGCCAAAGGGCTGCCGACGACAACTTGCTCTTCATCAAAGTAAACCGATAAAAAGGTTTGATAGGCGGTAAGTAAACTCATGAACAAAGTCGATTTCGTTTTTTTATGAAGGCTTTCCAGGTTGTCTTTAATTTCTTTAGGTAACAAAAAGCTGATAATATCGGACGCGCTTTTACCTTCTCCGGTTTTTTGATGATCATATTGTAAAAAAGACTTTTGCCGTAATGCCGTTATTTCATTGCTCCAGAACTCATTATCCTTACCTGTTACATAATTTGGTGAGTTTTTTTGCCATAAAGCATAATCTCCATATTGGATTGCTTGGTTATCTCTATCATTTCGGTCGCCATTCTCGATTTCCTCATAAATGGAAAACCAATCATTGATCATTATTGGAATCGACCAACCATCAAAAATAATATGGTGGATGTTACATAATAATTGATATTCACTTTCATTCTTCTTCACTAACGTAATTGATAGGAGGGGACCATTTCCTAAATCAAATTGCCGTTCCGCTTCTTCCTTCACGAAGTAATTCACTTTTTCTTCCTGCATGTCTAAAGGAAGATCCGAAACATCGAAATAATTAATAACATGATGAATCGACTCATCGAAAACCAAGATGCCCATTCCAGCTTCTTCCCTAATGACACTTTTTAAAATTTGATGTTTATTGCTTAGCTTATTTAACGATAATCCCAGGTTTCCTTCATTCACTTCACCTGCTATTTCATACGAAAAAACGATGTTATATAATGATTTGTCCACATTGGTTTGATGAATGAACCACAAATTTTCTTGCTCATATGTTAAAGGGTATGTATTTCTGACATTGATATGGATAGGTGTATAATCTTGCTTTACCTCTTCTTTTTGACGAGCTTCTATGACTTCGGATAATTTCATAATCGTATCGTTTTCCAATAAAACGGAAGGAGCAATTTCAATCTGAAATTGATTTTTAATATTGACAATCAATCTCATTATCGATAATGAGTTCATTCCACTTTCAAGTAGCGACTGATTATTTTTTATAACCCCATTGCCTATGATACTAACAACCAATTCCCTTACTTTTTCACTTATAGTTTCATCTGCTGGACTCTTGATATTCGGTGTAGCTTCACAGTCTTTTATTATGAATTTTGGTAATAATGATTTATCCAGTTTTCCATTTACAGTTAGGGGGATGTTGTCCACCTTGATAAAAAAGCTTGGTATCATATACGCTGGCAATGAGCTTTTTACACTTTCCCTCAAATAATCAGCAGCTAATTCTTCATCAGCAACATAGTATAAAAATAAATGCATATCATCGTTAAACGCTTGATCCATCGTAACAACTGCATTCTTGATGTTTTGCAATTCATTATACGCGCTCTCAATTTCCCCTAATTCAATCCTGAAACCTCTTAGCTGCACTTGCTCATCATTCCTGGAGATATATTGCAGATCACCATCATCCAACAGTTTCACTACATCCCCTGACTTATAGTAGCGGACATTATCAATATCCGTAAATTTCATCTCATTCATCATCGGATTTTTATAGTAGCCAAGCGATACACCTTTTCCTGAAACGTATAACTCGCCCTCTTCATCTCCAGTTACTTCTTGTCCATTTTGATTCATCACTTTGAATCCAAGATGAGGCAGGACTTTTCCGATATTGGTCATTCCTTTTTCCACATCACTATTGGCGATTTCTTTGTATGTTACATGAACGGTAGTTTCTGTTATTCCATACATATTTATTAGCTTTGGCAGCCTGCCATTTTCGGGAGAAAACCACTGCGTCAATTTCTTGAAGTTTAATGCTTCCCCTCCAAAAATAATGTATTTTAAACTTAAATCATTTTGACGATTTAGGAGCTCACCACTCACTTCGAAGAAAGCGCTTGGCGTACAATTAAAAACGGTTGTTTGTGTATTTATCAATAATTCAACAAAGGATATTGGATTTCTGCTTTCTTCAAATGAAACCACTACAACTTCTCCGCCATATATCCAAGCCCCCCACATCTCCCAGACGGAGAAATCAAATGCGTAGGAATGGAAAAATGTCCATTTATCTTTATTAGTAAATTCGAACAAATCGTCGCAGCCATAAAATAAGTTCATGACATTTTCATGTGAAACGCAAACTCCTTTAGGTTTTCCTGTAGAGCCCGATGTGAAAATGATATAGGCTGGATCCTCTGGGTCAATTAAAGTATGTAGATTCTCACCTGTCATTTCTTTTGAATTCTCTATCACTTCATCAATGGATACATAATTACAATCAATGTCGCTAATCCGGCTTTTATCCCCAATTAATAACTTCAATTCTGAATTCTTTATTATATGCTTTACTCTTTCATCAGGACTTTTAGGGTCGATAGGTACATAAGTAACACCCGATTTAAGCAGGGCTATGATCAAAAATAAAACATGCTCGGATTTTTCAATATAGATTCCGACGTTGTCTCCTTTATTTATCCCTTTGTCCTTTATGTACATTGCCATTTTATTTGCCAAGATATTAGTTTCTTTATATGTAAATTGCATATCCTTATTTCTTACTGCAATATTGTCTCCATATTTCCTGACACTTTCTTCAAATAAATTCGCTAAAGAATTCATATTCATCATTTTCCCCCATTATTTTAAATATGTGCCTGATGCAACTGTCAACATATGAAAAAACAAAGAAACCAAAGCGATTACAATCGTTATGATCCATGCGTTTCTTCTCTTAATGAGCGCCAATTTTTCGAGACTATAGCTGAATAGAATTAAACTGACAATGTAAAACAACTCAAACTCGGCCATGAATGTGTGAAGGATGGAGTTTTTATCATGTACCAGTAAGGATAAACTAGTGAATGTCGTTTCCTTGCTCTTAACCAATAATGCGATGATTGCATTAACACCAGATCCAATCACGATGCATATCCCTGCATTTATGACGGCTTGGCAAATCCCTTTTATATTTACCGGCCTTTCTTTTAAAACTAAAAATAATAGGCACACAATTAATATTTGAATGATGAATGTAACCAATAATCCAAGAGCTCCCATTACAATTGTGTTAATGGCAAAACTCGTTGCCCCGATCTCTGAAATGGACATGCCATTTAATACGTTCATCCCTTTTTGATCTGCAGAATATAACAAAAGCGTCGTTTCGACACCTGCTATTAAACTGAGTATCAATAACGAAATGATTAACTTGTGAACTCTTTCCTCTTTTTTAAAAAGATATTGTACTAATCTGTTATTGTTTTTTAAATCAGCATTCGCTTCCATTTTCAATTCCATTGGTATTCCCCCTCAATTATTTTCGTAGAATTTATCGGAAAGGTAACACTCCTTATTTCATCATTCACGAGTACAACCGTTGATTTATATTGGGTAAAATTTTTATAGAAAAGTGAGATGCTATCTTGATCCATATCAACCTTGGAAATTTCATAGATTTCAAGTGGAGAGGTCAATCCTGTTTTTAGTATCTTTGATAGACTTTCTTTTGCACTAAAGAAAACTTCTTTACTTAAAACACCATCGCTTTCCTTAATCATTTTTTTCTCGGATTCCGTTAAGTAGGTTTCTAAAAATTCAGAATCGGATTTCGTTTTAGTCTCAATATCGATTCCCATTGGATGCAATTGATCAAAAAGCAATATTCCGAATGTTTTATCCGTATGTGTGATGGATATACCTATGTTCATTAATAAGAACAAGCTTGTAATAATGACCGGCTGTCCAAAGACTCCTTTCAACAGGGATACATTCTTTATTTCATCCAAACCAATACCTAAAAACTCCATAATTGCTTTTTTTCCAAAGTACAAACTTTTCTTTGCTTCGATGGATCTTTTGGGACCATTTTGCAAATTTAGATAATTCCATTCTTTTTCGTTGAAAATATCATCAATATAGTCCAAATTGACTGAATCAGCTTCATAAAACTTGATATAAGATTTATAAATTTTTTTCTTATTCATAAAATATTCAATCAATTATAATTTCCCTCCCCTCTTTTTTCTAGAAATTCCGCATTTTTTCTCCATTTTTTTCCTCTAAAATTTCTTTTTTAAAACAATTATTTCATTTTCTGGGTTAAATATTACCTATTATCATTATCGATAACACTTTATCACAACAATTTTACCGAGTCCATTAAAAATTTGTAAATTATCTACATTACATAATAACTTTACCAATTTTTATTATTTTTCTACTTTAGTAGTATTTTCATAGGACTTATCGTGTGAAATTTAGAATGAAAAAAGCAACTTGAAATTTTCTAATTAAAAAAGCCATATTTTATTTTTCACTATAATTTGTGAAAAATAGAATATGGCTTTAATACTGTTCAATCATTTTGGTTGTTTAATGAAAATGTGCATGGCCTTTTTTAATATCTCATTCTCTTCTTGTAGATCTTTAATTATTTTATCCTTTTCCTCTTTCATACTGAGCCCTGAAAAACCATTACTGGAGTCCGCCGAGCCAACTTCATTTGTTTCTTTATAGATATTGATCCAATTTCTTAATGTAGGTATGGATATATTAAGTTCTTCGGCCAATTCTCTAGGCTTTCTGCCTTCTTCCAATACTAATCGAGCAGCATAAATTTTAAAATCTTTATCATGGTGCTTCCCCATAATAAGACACTCCTTTTTTAAATTTATTTAGTGCCGATTTTCTGTACTTCCTTTATCAAACGAAAATGTTTTTCTAATATAAAGACTTTCATAAATTTAATTTCAATCTATTAATCAAAATGGAATTGATCGCTATTGCGATCACTAAAATCATTAGCGCTCCAATCAGGGGTTGGACACTGAACCAAACCAAGCCAAAATGAATCGCTGTTACCAAGATCAATAATGGCAATCCATAAAGCAGGCTTATTAATACATTGGGGTTGGATTTAATTGCAGCAGATGGGTTCTCCCATTCAATACTAGGATTTTTCATATCATATAATGGTGTTAGAAGATTATAGCAAACCACTAAACAAGAAGTGATTAATAACATGACTGCATTTTCCATTTCCCAATAGCCAAATAGGGCAAATATCAAAAAGCTGATCACCACGGCTATAATACTGATTATTGATGAAAATATCACTTTAGAAAAATAAACATATTTTTCATCAAACGGGACGCTTTTCAGTAAATAATGGTATTTACCTTCTCTTGAATATGGGGTTCCGCTTATATTATTTATACAACACAAGAAAAGGACCGAATAGGAAAAGTATTTATCAAAGACTCCCTCTTTCGTTATATTCAAATAATTCGGGAATACTTCATTCTGAATCAGCAATAACATGACAAGTGAAAAGATCGGAGGCAAAAGAAGACCTAAAGCGATTTGCATCTTAAAATATGCTTCAGACTTAATGATCCATATCTCTCTTTGTAAATAGTTACTCCATTGATTTTTTGATATATTAACCTTTGAGTTTTTCATATTCGTTTTGTTGTTTCCCAATATCCCATTTTTAAAGTAATGAACAGAAATGTTCTCTATAATCATTGAATACAAAAGGAAACCTATTACCATTATCGAAATATAAATAATGAAAAATTGAACGGTTATTTCATTTGATACAAAAGCATCCAATATCCATTTGATCACTGGAATCATATTTGCGGTTTCAAATATATGTCTCATTAACAATTCCAACGAGTTTTTTATCCCTTCAAAAGAATTCAAATCTATTTCCGAGATGACCTTTGAAATGGCAACTGATGATTTTCCTGCAAAATATACAATGGAAATAATCATAAGCGTTAGGATGATAGCAATGTTAACCATTAAGTATGCTACTTTACTTTTGAATCTATAATAATGCCTATTCATGCACGATAGGATAAAAAGCAGGAACAAAGCCGTTAAACCATTGACAATTGGTAAAAACGTGATTAATTTAATCGCTTCGATAAACTTTAGATCGACTATCAAGAAGCCTAATGTTGGCACTTGGATCATCATTGATAAGATGATCGGGACCCATAAGCTACTTAACACTTTGGCCCTTGATATTTCCTTATAGGTGAGTGGTAGAGGTGCCAATACTTTAAATTCATCATAAGAAAATATTTGTGATGTGGACAAATAGCAAACCAACGCAAAGACGAGAATGCTGGAAATCGTTAAATTATAAAATAGGAAGACCTGGGTATCTCCAAGAAAATAAACAACGGCGTTAACGACAGTCAGCTGCAAAAACATATAAAAAACGGCTATTATCAGGACAGCCTGCAACATTGTCTGCTTGGGCATTTTATAGAAGGAAGAAACGAAAAATCTAGTTAACTGAAGTTTTTCCTTCATATACCTGAGCCTCCATAAAGGTAGATTCTAATGAACTTTCACCTATTATATTTTGTATCTCATCATGCAGGATGATTTTTCCCTCTTTTAAAATAGCCACTGTATTACAAATTTTCTCCGCCACATCCAGCAGATGCGTCGAGAAAAACACTGTACCGCCCATTTCAACATATTGTTTGATTAACCCCTTAAAAACTAAAACAGCGTTTGGATCTAATCCGTTCAATGGTTCATCCATAATGATGATCGGGGGATTAATGGTAAAAGCCGCTATCAGGGATACCTTATGCATCATTCCATAAGAATAACTTCCCATTGGCTTTTTAATGGACTCCTGCATCCCAAACCGATTGATATATTTCCCCAACCGTTCTTTGTCATCATTTCCATATAGGTTCATCAAGAAACGAATCCAATCAAATCCCGAAACATTGTTAAACACATTGATAGTATCAGGAATGAAGAAAAATTGTTTTTTATATTCAATGCCGTCTTCTTTGGTCAGGCCATTTATTTCAACCTTTCCATTTTCTGAATCTAAAATGCCTGTAATAATGTTCAGCGTCGTGGTTTTCCCTGCACCATTTGCTCCTATAAAACCTAAGGTTTCCCCTTTTTTGATTTCTAGATTTACACCATTCAAAATCTTCTTGGCCGAGTAGCTTTTCTCCAAATCTGTGATGCTTAACAAAGTTATCATCCTCCCATCTCTTCATGATTAACACATTTCCATCCCCAACTTATTCATTATTGAACTTCTTTTTAGAAATCCATAGGTTCGTTATCAATATCGTTACTGCCGTCCATGCAAGTGCAGCTAATGCGCCCCAAACCGCCTGTGAATTGACTGTGCCTAAAATCAGTACTTCCATGGCATGCTTACTCATGCTTGCCGGATTCACATTGTCTATTACCGGACTTAATCCAACTATGATTCTACAGCCGAGGAGAAATACTATCGAAATTAATGCAATGATACCCTGGCTATTAAAAATGGTACTGATCATCGTCGTGAATGAAACGATAAATAGGATCCATAGCAGATAGAACAGTAAAGCCACTATTAAATCCCCAAAATCAACACTCGTAAACAAAAAAACTACATACAGATATGAAACCAAATATCCCAATGCCACACTGCAGGCAACAAACAGGTAATTGGAAATGATTTTCCCGCTTATATAAGATCCAACCGTCACAGGCCTTGTAAGTATGAAAGCAAGCATCCCATTTGCTTTATCGGATTGAACGACTCCCATCATTGAAACGATGATGATCATGACCCCTAGCTGATCAAATTGAGACCCTAAAGTACTGGCAAGAACTTCGCCGCCTTTTTGGGCAGCCATGCTTGGATCAATGGTGATCCCTTGGCCCCCGCCCAGTGCCTCTAATATTGAAGGTAAATAATAGCTTACAACTGGTTGAGTTATTCCTAAAAATATAAATACAAGCGGCAGCCAAATCACTTTAAATTCACGTACCATCTGAACAAATTCCTTTTTAGCTAAAACGGCAAAATTATTCATTTTTCCACCACCAATTTTAAGAATATCTCTTCCAATGTATCGTTATCTATTTCGAACCTGACAAGATCAACATTATGCTCCAAAGCATTGGCCAGTAACATATTCTTGTTTGACTCAATATCTTCCACTTCTATCTTCAATTTATTTCCCATTACCTCTACACCTTTGACGAAGTTCAAGCTTTTAACGTTTTCAATCCATTTTTGACTTTTAGAGGTTATGTCGACATTGATTTTATTTCCGCTATTCCTATTCAATAATTCTGACATCGTTGTGTCCTCAATTTTTTTACCGCTTTTTATAATGACAAACCTCTCACATATTTCTTCTGCATCGCTTAATATATGCGTCGATAATAAAATTGTCGTATCTTTCTTTATCTCTTTTATGATATTCAACACTTCTCTCCGGCCGATGGGATCTAATGCCGAAACCGGTTCATCCATGACAATCAATGCCGGTTTATGTAACAGCGCCTGTGCAATACCAAGCCTTTGTTTCATTCCGCCCGAAAAAGTCCGTACCTTTGAATTCTCTTCCCCGCTCAACCCCACTTTCGACAATATCTCTGGGATGCCGTTTAATAATTCTTCCCTCTTGATACCCGAAAGCTGCCCCATGAAAGTAAGGGTTTCTTTGGCGGTCATCCATTGAAAGAAGTTAGGATATTGTGGTAAGTAGCCTATTTCCTTTTTCATTTTTGAAATTTTCTTACCGTCAAGCAATACTTCTCCCATACTTGGATCTATAATATCTGCAATCACTTTTATCAGTGTCGATTTACCAGCCCCATTTGGTCCAATCAATCCAACACATTCCCCTGATTGCAATTCCATTGAAAAATTATTGACCGCTGTTTTTTCTTTGAATTTTTTTGTAACATTTTTAATTTCTAATTTCATATTCTTTCACTGTCCTTTCTACCGATAACGAAGTACAGAATTGGACCGATAGTATTTGCAAAAATAATGATGAGTGTCCACAATAAAACATTTTTCCTCGTCTTTCGATTTCTGTATAAATCAATTAATGCTATAAGCACTAAAATCATTCCAATTGCAATTACCGGTAAAATGATCGGCAGAATAGACATGAAATCAATATCTTTCAATTCGTTCCATCCATAATGCAATTCCATATATACCACTCCTTTGGTAACGAAATATTATTATCATTATCGATAATGATAACATCTAATTTGGAATTTTGCACCTATTTTTTTCTTAATAAAATATTGTTTTAGTTTTTATTGTTATTTATAATGATAATATTATCATAATGAATAATAATAAAAATATAGCGATATTTATTAATTTTCATTGCATGTAGACATTTTTTAAAAAAATTAAAATAATTAAAAAATACTTATTATTTACTTCGAAAAAATATTTCGGTACTATTATTTTTCGAACCGTGTCATTTTTATTTAAATGACAATGATTCAAACATTACAATATATGACGAATTAAACTTATTATTCATGACCAACAGGAAAGTTCACTAAAAATTATCCAGTTATAATTTCCAATGTGAGGAGAATAAGATGATTAATAAAGCTGAAATTTTAATGCACCCAGTAAGAATAAAGATTACCCAAGCTTTAATGAGAAATAGGGAAAATGGTTTAACACCATTAGAAATGTTAAAAATCATTAAAGATGTACCCCAAGCAACATTATATAGACATATACAGGTTCTTTTGGATTCAGGGGTCATTCGCATAGTAAAAGAGAAAAAAGTGAGATCCGTTTCCGAAAAATACTACGTTTTAAATGAAGAAGAAGCACGACTTAGCGGGGAAGAATGGAAAAAATCCTCTAATGAAAAAAAGGTGAACTATTTTTCTTATTATCAATTATCCCTTATGACCCAATATCAAAACTATCTTACTAAATTGGAAGAAAGAGACTGCGCAGAAGATGGTTCAACCTTTTCCCTTTTAGAACTAAAGCTTGATGATGAAAGCTTCCTTAACTTCCAAAATGAATTGAACGATCTAATGTTAAAATACTACAAAGCAACGAATCAAAGTGCGAAACAAGACTCTCCTATTCGAACAATCGGCGTTACAATTATTCCAGAATCATAAAAAATGAAAAGGCTGTTCCAAAACCTTGGACTCAAAAACGAATATTATAGAAAAAACCGTTAGGAAACATATCTATATATTCACCAACCAGTCAGGTTGCAGTCCATGTTTTGAAACAGCCCTATAAATTCCATAATGGGCTTACCACCCGTTATGGGACATGACTAAAAGTGATGCACCCGCAATCAGCAGCTCCCCAATGTTTCCTTTATACTGCCGTATACTTCGTCCCACAGGTGTTTTTCTTCAGCAAAAGCCGCAGTTATCTTTTTAATAACTGCTTTTTGCTCTGCCTCGAAACGTTCATCATCCTTGGCAGGCAGGTCAGACCTTAACTCCATTACGAACTCTTGTACCTTTGGTGCACGAGGTCCCCAAACAGCTTTTTCTTCACCATCCTTATCAATGAATATAAAAATGGGAATCGAACGCGCTGTTCCATTCGTTAAATATTGATCCATCAGTTCAAGATTTTGATCTCGTAAAATCATGCGAGTTTCGATATTTGCCGCTTCAGATATATTCAGCAGTATAGGAATATTCATCATCGCGTCTCCGCACCAGTCTTCAGTAATGACAATAACTCGAAGTTCCTTCTTCTTTAATGCATCAAAAAAATCTTGGTCCTCTGCAGAAGTGGAAAAACCTTGCTGGATCGATTGTAAGTTTTCTTTATGAACTTTCATCGAAGATACAAATTCTTGAGCAGGAATCCCCTTTTCAAACCATTCATTCAGTGTCGTCATCGTATTTCTCCTAACTATTTTTTAAATTAAAAGTACCATAAACCACTTATTATTTCATTGTTTCCACACCGAAAAATAAAATGACAAATTGGTAAATTAAATCCATGTTTTCTTTCCCGTGTAAAGGGAAAACTATACATACATTCAATAGCTTACTAACTATTTTATATTGATAAAAACATTGTTTTCTAGTTTAGGAGATGAAATTTTGTGGAAGGCTTTCTCTTTGCGCTACTCCCTGCATTGACATGGGGCAGCTTAGTGCTTGTTTCCGAAAAACTCGGAGGCAACTCTTATAATCAAACACTTGGCATTACAATCGGTTCATTACTGTTCGCCATCATGATGTCTTTCATCAATCCGCCGGAATGGAGCAGTCTAGTGTGGATTGTCGGCATCATTTCCGGGATAGGCTGGGCATTCGGGCAGTTATTTCAATTCAATAGCGTCAAGGAAATCGGGGTATCGAAAACCGTTCCAATCTCAACAGGACTGCAAATTCTAGGAAATACATTTTTTGCGGTTATCATTTTCAGGGAATGGAATGACAAGATGACAATCATCATCGGCATTGTTGCAATCATCTGTTTGATTACAGGTGTCTTGCTGACAAGCTATGGCGATGGTGATAACAAAAAAGAAGGAAGCATGAAAAAAGGGGTTTTTTACCTTGCCATTTCTACGGTGGGTTATGTTACATATGTCATCGTCGTCAGATGGAATGAGGTTGACGGATGGTCGGCGATCCTGCCGCAAGCAATTGGCATGTTCCTGGCTGCCTTGCTCCTTTCCATCAAACATAAACCGTTTAATAAGTATGCCGGACGAAATATCCTTACCGGAATGATGTGGGCTGTCGGTAATATCGGTCTCCTGCTCGCTAATCCTAAAGTGGGCGTGGCCATCGCATTCTCATTTTCCCAAATGGGAATCGTCATTTCCACTTTAGGCGGCATCTTTCTTTTAGGAGAGAAAAAATCCAAAAAGCAAATGGCCTTTGTCATCATCGGATGTGTACTCGTAATTGCTGGCGGAATCATGATTGGCTTTACAAAAGAATAATCAAAGGAGAGCTGAATGATGTATGAAGATTTAGAGAAAAAAGTGGTCGTGATCACTGGCGCGGCAAAAGGATTAGGAAAAGCCATGGCCGAAAGGTTCGGTAAAGAAAAAGCACATGTAGTATTAAATTATCACACTGAAAATGGCGACCATAAAGAAATCATCAAAATGATTGAAGCTGCAGGCGGGAAAGCCGCAGCCATTCAAGGTGACGTTTCAAAGGAAGCGGATGTGAAGAAATTGCTTTCTTTCGCTGTGGACACCTTTGGTACAATCGACATCATGATCAACAATGCTGGTATTGAAAATGAAGTGCCCAGCGAAAAATTGACTCTTGAAGATTGGCAGAAAGTCATCGATGTAAATCTAACGGGGATGTTCCTGGCAAGCAGGGAAGCAATCAGTTATATGCTCGATCATGGCATTAAGGGCAATATCATTAACATGTCTTCCGTTCATGACCGGATACCTTGGCCTCATTTTGTCCACTATGCAGCAAGTAAGGGCGGAGTCAAGATGATGACAGAAACCCTTGCACTTGAATATGCTCCTAAAGGGATCCGCATTAATAATATTTCACCTGGTGCAATCGACACACCCATCAATGCCGAAAAATTCAATGACCCGAAAGCTAAACAAGAAGTAATCGACCTGATACCGATGGGATACATCGGAAAACCGGAACAAATTGCCGCTTGTGCCGCTTGGCTCGCTTCCGCTGAATCGAGCTATGTAACGGGCTTGACCTTATATGCTGATGGCGGAATGACCAAATATCCAGGTTTCCAAGCAGGAAGAGGCTGAACTTAACTTGTTAGTTTTAGTAGCGGTTGATATTTAGGAGAAAAGAATTTGAGGGACTAGGATTTCTCCTATGTCCCTCATTCCTTTGGACTCCCATTATATATAACTTTAATGATTCTAATGAAAATACGAGATATCCCTTATTCCAAATAATTTGATATTTCTTCATTAGCAAAGCGATTTTTTGGATTCTTTAATCCAAGGTGATCACGGAGAGTGTCTCCTTCATAGTCCAAACGGAACAAACCCCTCTCCTGTAAAATGGGAACAACCTTCTCGACGAAATCCTCTAAGTCGCCTGGTAACAATGGAAATTGAAGCATAAAGCCATCTGCAGCTTTTTCAGTAAACCATACCTCCATTTCATCAGCTACTTGAGTTGGTGTACCGACAAATCTATCTCGTCTGGCAGGACTGAAAAATCTCGCATATAATTCACCCACTTTTATGTCTTCTTCACCAATAATTTTCTTCATTTCATTAAAGTTACTTTGTATGCTATTTACTAATGGAAATTCAACATCCTTCGCTGGTGTATCTAAAGAATATTTTGAAAAATCCACGTTGCCCATATAACCAGAAACGAATTTCAAACTCTCATAAGGGTCGACGAGACTTTGGAGTTTATTGTATTTTTGAATGGCTATTTCCTCGGTTTCTCCGATAATAGGGGAAATGCCGTGAAGGATGTGAAGCTCTTCCACGCTTCTTCCAAAGGCCATTAAAGACGATTTTAATTCTTGATAATATCGTTTGGATTCTTCAATGTTATCCCAATGTGTGAAAACGACTTCGGCTGTTCGAGCGGCTAATCGCTGCCCTGGTATAGACGCACCCGCTTGAATGATAACCGGCTGCCCCTGCGCCGAACGTGCAATATTCAACGGACCTTTTACCGAAAAATAGTTGCCTTTATACCGAAGCTCATGCACTTTATCAGGATCAAAAAATTGTCCCGTTTCTTTGTTATGCACAAACGCATCATCTTCCCACGAATCCCATAATCCTTGGACAACGTCGATGAACTCCTCCGCTCGTTCATAACGATGATCGTGTGCCAAATGTTTATCACGACTGAAATTCAAGGCCGTCTCTCCGGTCGCATCAGCTGTAGTAACAACATTCCATCCCACCCGTCCGCCGCTTATATGGTCAACAGAAGCAAATTGGCGAGCGAGTACATATGGTTCACTATACGTTGTAGAAGCTGTCGCCCCAATGCCGATTTTTTCTGTCGCTGCAGCTAATGCTGTAATTAGTACAATAGGATCAAATCGATTAAGTATTTGAGGATGCGATTCATGATTAATGGCCAAACTATCTGCCACAAAGGCAAGGTCAAATTTCCCTTTTTCTGCAATTTTCGAGAGTCTTTGCAAAGCTTTCACATCAATACTTGCATTCGGATTTGATGTCGGATGCCGCCACGACGCAACATGCATACCTGTTCCAATCAGATAAGCAGCTAACTTCATCTGTCTGTCTTGAGCCATTCTAATCTCTCCTTCCTTATTTATTAGAATAAATCTCCTTATAACTGCTCAATTCTTTCAAGGTAATGAATGTTGGAATATAGTTTCCATTGTAAGTTTCTTCAATAAATTTAGCCGTTTTCTCTGATTGATAGAGATCAACTAATTTTCTGTAAATTTCATTGTCTTGATCTTCACTCCTAGCCGCTATGATATTAATATAAGGCTTTGCAGTACTACTTTCATAAATAAGAGCATCTTTTAAATTTAGTCCCGCTTCTACCGCAACTCCATTATTAATCACCGAACCAGCTGTATCTTCCATCACACGCGGGGCACTGGCACCATCGACAGGAACAATTTTGATTTTCTTCGGATTTTCCTTTATTTTGTCCTGTCCACCATTCCCGTCAAAGTCATCCACAACCTTTAAGAGTTTTGCTTCTTGTAATAGCAATAAAGCTCTTCCCCAGTTAGCTTGGTCATTGGGCACAGCAATTTGTGCACCATTTGGGATCTCTTCCACCGATTTATATTTGCTTGAATACAAACCGAGAGGAGCAATAATCGTAGTCCCAATTGGAACGATGTCTGTATTATTGTTCGCATTAAATGAATCTAAATAGGCAACATGTTGAAAGGCGTTGATATCAATATCCCCTTCTGCCAGCGCTTCGTTCGGATCATATGCCGAAGAGAAATTAACAAGTTCAATTTCCACCCCTTCTTTTTCAGCCTGTTCCTTTAAAAATTCCCATGTTCGAAGTTCAGAATTTCTAATACCTACCTTCACTTTCTGTTTCCCTCCTGCATTCGTTGAATCACTTGAGCAACCTGCCAATAACACCCCCAAGATAAGCAGTATAGGTAAAATACATTTTTTCATCATTCATTCCACTCTCCCTTTGTACACTACCGCCACTACACTCTTCTAATTTTCCGTTCGAATATATTTCCTAAACTTTGTACTCCCTGAACAACAATTACTAGAATTACAACGGTGACGAATATCGTAATAGTGCTAAAGCGTTGATAGCCATATGTTATCGCTACATCTCCAAGTCCACCGCCACCTATAGCTCCTGCCATGGCTGTAGCGCCCACTAACCCAATTGTTGCAGTTGTTATACTTAGAATTAATGACGCAAAAGCCTCAGGCATTAAAAACCTGAAAATAATTTGTAACGGCGTTGCTCCCATGGCTTTCGCGGCTTCAATAATGCCTTCATCCACTTCCAATAGCGAATTCTCCACAAGTCTTGAGATATATGGGCCAATATGAAGCACGAGTGGCACAATTGCTGCTGTTGTACCAATCGACGTACCAACCATTAGTCTTGTAAATGGAATAATCGCCACAAGCAAGATAATAAACGGAATCGATCGGAAAATATTTACAATCGGATTCACGATAGAAAAAATAAATCTATTTTCATAAATATGACCTTTTCTTGTTACAACCAATAAAATGCCTAAGAATATTCCAATGATGCTTCCAAAAAAAAGTGAAATACTAACCATGTACAGAGTTTCCCACAAGGCGTTTAAAATGAGCTCTTTGCTTACTTCCATCCTTCGTAACCTCCTTCACTTTGACATTTTGATTCTTTATAAACTGTAATGCCCGATCAATTTCATCTTCATTTCCTATTATTTCAACAATTAAATTACCAAATGGGATGCCTTGTAACTCAGTAATATTGCCGAACAGAACGTTTATTTCCACACTAAACCTCTTCGCTGTTTTTGAAACGATAGGCTGCCCAGAGCTCAATCCCAAAAAATCAATTTTAAAAATTCGACTGAAATAGGCATCCTCATTGAGCAATCCATATACACTTGATGGCACTTCATCGCGAACAACCGATCGAATGAAGTTACGTGTTGTTTCTGTTCGTGGACGGGCAAAAATATCGATCACATTTCCTGATTCAATCACGCTCCCATCCTCCATCACTGCAACCCGATTACAAACTTCTTTAATCACTTCCATTTCGTGCGTGATAATTAGAATTGTAATTTTATATTCTTCATTAATCCGTTTCAACAGATTCAGGATTGATTTTGTTGTTTGTGGATCCAATGCCGATGTTGCTTCATCGCATAATAAAATCGAAGGGTTTGTAGCCAAAGCACGGGCAATCCCGACACGCTGCTTTTGTCCACCTGAAAGTTGATTTGGATAGTTCATTGCTTTGTCTTCTAGACCAACAAAGCGGAGAATCTCATTAACTCGTTCTTCAATCTCTTTTTTCTTTTTTTTACTTAACAATAATGGCATCGCCACATTATCAAAGACTGTTTTGGAATTAAGTAAATTAAAATGCTGAAATATCATGCCAATATTTTTCTTAGCTTCACGCAAATCTTTTTCAGACATCTTGGCAAGGTCTTTTCCTTCTACAATCACTTCACCTGAAGTAGGATATTCAAGTAGATTCACAGTTCGGATGAGTGTACTTTTTCCGGCTCCACTAAAACCGATAACCCCGAATATATCCCCTTTTTCAACGGTTATATTAATCTCCTTTAACGCTTCAATTTTCTTCTCCCCGCCATCAAAAACTTTTGAAACCCGACGAAATTCTATCAAAGTGGCCACCTCCTCTTATTAACTAGCTTGGTATAGACACCCCTTAAAACGCGGGCACGACGGCTCCTTCATATTGATCAAAAATAAATTCTTTGACCTTTTCCGTCGTTAATGCATTCGCAAGCTTTTGGATCGCTTTATCGTCCTTATTGTCTGGACGAGCAACTAAAATGTTTACATAAGGTGAGTCCTTCCCTTCAATTATCAGTGCATCATCGAGAGGTTTTAACCGTCCTTCCAGAGCATAGTTTGTGTTAATGGCCGATGCTTCCACATCATCTAGCGAGTGAACTAAAAGAGGGGAATCGACTGGAATGAATTCTATTTTTTTATCATTTTTTGTAATGTCCTCAATCGTATAATCCCCTGACTTGGAAGCATCCAACTCAATGATATTATTTGCCGCAAAAAGCTGTAACGATCGCGAAAAGTTTACTGGATCTTTCGGTACGGCTACTTTCGCTCCGTCTGACAATTCACCTATAGACTTAATTTTTTTGGAATAGACACCAAATGGTTCAATATGTACACCCTTCACATTAACCAAATTCAAACCACTATCTTTATTTACTTGCTCTAAGTAAGGGGTATGTTGGAAGAAGTTTGCATCCAATTCTTTGTCTGCTGTTTGTTGATTCGTTTGAATACCATCCGTAGAAATCACTACATCCAGTTTCACGCCTTGTTTTTCTAAATCCGGTGCGATAAACTCTAAAATTTCTGCATGTGGTATTGAGGCTGCACCAATTTTCAAAGTCACTTCCTCATCCTTGTCTCCTTTACTCCCCGATGATGTTTGCTCATTACTTCCACAAGCTCCTAATACCAGCAATACTACTGTTAAAACAGTAACGGACAGCCATTTAATTTTCTTCAATGTTTCTCGCTCCTTTTTTATCCTTTTATATTGGAATAACAAACATTTATCAGCTTCTTCATGCCCTCTGGATCTTTTCTTTTCCTCTATATGTTAGTCTCTTCCCCTAAGAGAAGCGGACTCAACAACTGAAAGGATTGGATCCGTTCTGCTTCTCTTCGAAGCGGTGTATGCAAAATAAATTCATCCACTTGAAAAACTTTCTGAAGTTCCTTTAAAATCCCGTTAACATATCCTGGAGTTCCAGCAATAACACTTGCGGTCTGCTCTTCTATTTCGTAAGCTTCACCAGCCTGCTTCTCAAATGACTCAGCCTGCTCACGTGATTGAACTGTCAGCGTCCGGCCACTTTGTAGATGAACTTTAAATAGTTTGTGTTCGCTTGCCAGCTCCTCTGCTTTTTGTTGGGTAGGAGCTGCCACAACCGCTACTGATACGATAAAGCGCCCTTCTGGGTACTTGCTTCGGTAAGCAGAAGACGCTTCATACAGCTTGGTATCATCACTATTAATAAATCTGGCGAATACAAAATCCATTCCGAGGTTAGCGGCTAGTTGAGCGCTGTCTGAACTTGCACCAAGCAGAAAGGTTTCTGGCTTTTCAGGCGGTATCGGTGTTGCTTGAATACCAGAGAGCAAGTGAACATCATCGATTGAATTTTCAATTATCTTTTGCAATAAGGATGCACGTTCCCCAAAATCTTTTCCATCATTCACAGTTCCAAATTGTAACGCCTTTGTTGATAAAGGAAATCCACCTGGTGCTTTACCAATGCCAAGATCTACCCTGCCCGGGGCAAGAGTGGATAAAACATGAAAATTTTCAGCGACTTTATAAGGGCTGTAGTGTTGAAGCATGACACCTCCCGAACCTACACGAATGGATGTGGTTTTCGATAATAAATAAGAAATTAATACTTCCGGTGAAGATCCAGCAACTTGTTCCATATGATGATGTTCCGATACCCAAAAACGGGTATATCCCCATTCTTCAGCTTTTTGAGCTAGGTTTACGGTTTGCTTAAGTGCATCAACTGCTGAACTCCCAGGAAAAATGGGGCTTTGATCTAATATTCCAAGCTTAAAACTCATATGACTTTCTCTCCAATCATTAATACCGAGTTAACAAATCGAATTAGTTGTTTTAATGTAATTGAAATTCATCCTAACATTGTAAACAAGCACTTGACAACACCTTATTTGATAGAAAAATTTATTTAATTGATAAAAAAATTCTATCAATTACTTATGAATTTGGAATGCCTTTGCCTAATAATTAACCACGCTCTCGCCTATCATGGTTTGAGATTTATCTTCATACCGCTATCAGAATAAGATTAATCAATGAGAGGAAGAGAAATGGAGAGAGGAGTCTATGAAAAGCTGGAATAAAAAAATGAAGAGTGGCTATGTGTGGAAGCTAAAATGGGGGGAATGTTCGCATCATGAATATGCTTGAAATCAAATTTGACCGAAACCTTAGGAATTACAACAACAAAGGTGCTAGGCACGAAAATGTGTCTGGCACCTTTGTCATGTATGTTCACCACTTACCATGGTTATATAATAAATCCTTGGCACTTTCATATAAAAAATGAGCGGCCTTAATAATGGCTTTTTCATCAACAGTAAAAGCTGGATGATGCCAGTCTTCGTTTCCGTTTGTACCAAAAAAGGCAAAGGTACCGGGGATATGTTGAAGGTAATAAGCGAAATCTTCACCACCCATTGAAGGTTCTGGATTGATTACATGCAATGATTGCTGCCGAGCAGACCTGCGTGCCATCTCTGTGACTGCCGGATGATTAAGAAGCGCGGGCGGTCCAGGAAACCAACCAATCTCAGCTTCCTGTGAAAAAGCAGCAGCAATATGATTCACAATCGAATAAAACTTTTCTTTTACTTCTTCGCGGATCCCAGAACTAAAGGTTCGAATCGTTCCTTCCAATATGACGTCACCCGGAATTACATTCCACGTGTTTCCACCTGTTATTCTCGTAACACTCACCACGGCACTTTCTAATGGGGATACATTCCGGCTGACGATAGTTTGAAGAGCGGTAATAAGCTGAGCCGCTGCCGCTATTGGATCTTTTCCGTGTTGAGGGATGGCCGCGTGGCTCCCCTTCCCTTGAAGAACAACATGAAAACGGTCTACTGCCGCCATTAACGGACCATCTTTTATCCCAATGGTACCGACAGGCAAATTGGGTTTATTGTGCAGCCCAATCACAGCCGCTACATCGTCAATTTGACCATCTTTTATCACATGTACCGCTCCGCCACCTAATTCTTCTGCGGGTTGAAAAAGCAATCGCACTGTCCCGCACAACTCTGATTGATATTCTTTCAAAAGGTAGGCAGCACCTATAACAGCTGCCGTATGAAAATCATGGCCGCAAGCATGCATCACCCCTTTTACTTTCGAAGCAAATGGAAGCCCGGTTCGTTCCTCAATTGGAAGAGCATCAATATCCGCCCTTATGGCTACTGTCGGTCCGGGTCTGCCACCCTTTATATCTGCAAAAACACCTGTTTTCAATCCTGTATGACGGATTTCAATGCCCTCTTCCTCGAGCCAATTTTGAATTGATTTTGTCGTTTCAAATTCTTCATTTGATAACTCAGGATATTGATGTAAATGGCGCCGTATCGATATTAAGCGCTTTTCCAGCTCTCGACTCATACAGTCGCCTCCTTCTATAAATCCAAGCGATAGCATTTTACTAAAATATCATGATTTTGAAATTCCTTCGTTCGATCCCGTTTAAAGCCAAACCATTCATATAGTTTAATGGCCTTATGCATCTTATCAGTAGAATGTAGATACAAATTAGACGCACCTTGCGATTTTGCATAATTTACACTAGCCTTTAATAATTCCTGAGCGATACCGCGTCCCCTTGATTCGGGATGAACGGCCAACAACCGAATGATTGGTGAAAAAATCCCAAGTTCCGGCTTTTCATAGGCTTTTTCAGATGACTGAAAAAGCTGTAATGTGCCAAGGATATCCTGATTGCACTTTGCAACCAACACCTTATCAACATGTGGATTATCCACCGAGGATTCAATATTTTTTAAATATCCTTTCCAAGCTTCCGGGTTCGAATATTCATGTTCATATTGTTGATAACTCTCTACCAATAAGCGGCGCACCGTCTCTTTATCCGCTTCAATCAATTCATCGACTACGATTGTATTAATCATACGTCCTCCTTTTGCCCCTTCCTTTAATTGGCCCTTTCTTCTAAAAACGATACGGAAAAATCTCTTGATATCCGATTTAAAAATTTTCGTGTTCGATCTTCCTTTGGAGCATTGAAAATCTCCAATGGTGAACCTTCTTCTACAATCACCCCGCCATCCATGAAAAGAACACGATCCGATATCTCTTTAGCAAAACTCATTTCATGGGTTACAATCACCATCGTGATGCCTTCCTGTGCAATTGCTTTTATGACAGAAAGCACCTCCCCAACCAACTCAGGGTCGAGTGCCGACGTTGGCTCGTCAAATAGAATGACCTCCGGATTTAAAGCAAGTGCCCTGGCAATTCCAACACGTTGCTGTTGACCTCCTGACAATTGCGAAGGAAAATGGTTACGCTTATCTCCCAAACCTACTTTTTCCAATAACAGCTCGCTTTCCCGTTTCGCTTCAGCTTTCTTATATTTTTTTGTAACAATTAACCCTTCCATTACATTTTCCAAAACAGTTTTATGAGCAAATAAGTTATAATGCTGAAAAACCATCGCCGATTGTCTTCTAAGGGACAAGATTTCCCTTTTGGTCGCCTTCTTGGGCTTCACCTGTATATCTCCCACTTGAACGATACCCTCTTCTGGTTTCTCCAGAAAATTCAAGCACCTAAGCAGGGTCGTTTTCCCAGATCCACTTGGTCCTAGAATGGTAACTACTTCTCCCTTGTCTATTTTCAAATTAATCCCTTTTAAAACAGGCTGCTGGTTAAATGATTTTTTTATATCTTTTAAATAAATCATTGTACTCCTCCTCGATTATAGGCAGTGACCTTTTTCTCAATTAAAAACGAAAGCCCCTCTGCAATGATTGTGAGACCCCAATAAATCAAACCAGCAGCGATAAAAGACTCCAAAAATTTCAAATTGGTGGATGCAACAATATTGGCTGCTCCTGTCATTTCTTTTTGCGATACAATGAAAGCAATGGATGACGTATGAAGAAATCCAATGAAGATATTCGTGAAATTCGGGATGGACTGTGCAATGGCCTGTGGCAAAACAATTCGCGTCATGGCTTGAAACGAATTCATCCCCACGGAATAGGCTGCCTCCATTTGGCCATTGGAGACACTGATAATTCCCGATCTGAATATTTCCGACAAATAGGCACCCGAACTCAACGATAAGGCGGTTAAGACAAATAAAATGATCGGAATGGAATTAGATTGAATACCCAAATCAAACTTTTTAGAAATTTTATCGATTAATAATGGAAAACCGAAATAGATGAGCATTATGTGCATGATAATCGGTGTTCCTCTAAAGAAGGAAACATAGCCATTTGCAATTCCACTTAGAAATTTCACTTTATAAATCCTAATCAAGGCAACAGCGAGACCGATAATAAAACCTGCAAGAAGAGGAAGAATCGTTAAGATAAGTGTGATCGGAAGTGCTCTAATAATCTCCTTAAAAGCAGTCCAAATGAATAATATATCAATCGTCAAGTCCTTCCCTCCTCCCTTTGTTATCCAGTAACAGACACATCAACAGATTGATGCCGATTAATGCGGTTTTCATAAAGTCTGAATATCTTCTCGAACAATAGCACGACTGCATAATAGATAACGGCCAATGAGAGATAGACTTCGAGAGCATGTGCAGTTGCGGCAATCAATGTCTCTCCCCTCCCCATCATATCCATTACGCCAATGGTAAAGGCAAGTGAGGTATCCTTTAAGGATCCGATAATAGAGTTTGCGATATTCGGAAAAGCAATCCGTATGGCCTGAGGAAGCACAATTCTAAAAAAGCTTTGACTATTATTCATGCCAACAGAATATGCTGCTTCCGTTTGCCCGTAATCGACAGCCTTAATTGCTCCCCGGAATATTTCTGCGAAATGCGCCCCATTACTTAATGCATACGTAATAATGACAAAATACAGAGCATCCATTCTTGAAATATCAATATTAATGAATATCAGGATTGCAGGCAGCCCATAAAAAACTAGAAATAATTGTATTAAAATAGGCGTTCCCCGAATGAATGAAATATATAATATGACAAATTGATTCAAGACAGGGATACGAAATATTCTCAGGATGGCTGCCGCTATCCCGATGACCATTCCTAATAAAACGGATGCTGCCAGAATTTGCAATGTTACTCCAAGATAATATATTAATGTCGGAATGAAATCGACGATTAATGAAGGATCAAATGCTTTCCCCATGCTTTAGCACCTCCGCGCTTACTACTATCTAATTAAAATCCCACTGAATAGTCTGCGCCCAGCCACTTTTTACTTAGTTCGCTAACTACCCCTTCTTCTTTCAGTTCCACAAGTGCTTCATCAATTCTCTTCTGTAAAGGCGTTTCGTCTTTTCTTAGCAAAAAGTATACTTTTGAATTAAGAAGCGGCTCACCCACAACCTTTTGCTGTGCATCTGCTTGTTTATTTAAGAAGTCGACGGCAAATGGTGTAGTAATGGTAGCATCCGCCCGACCGGTTTTGATTTGATTCTTCGTATCATCTACGCCTTGACCAGAATAGACAATTTCAATACCGGCATTATTTTCTTTATTATACTTTTCAAGAAAAACAGCAGAATTGCTCGTTGCACTCACTATCGCTTTTTTTCCTTTTAGATCTTTAATGGAGTGAATATCATTGTTGTCCTGATGAACTGTAACTTGAAGGGGAAAGACATTATATGGTTCTTTATTAAATAGAAATTTTTCTTTTCGTTCATCATTCACCTCCATTTGGTGCGCAACAAAATCTATTTTGTTCGTTTCTAAACTTAATAATAGATTAGAAAATTCCATCGTTTTAAATTCAAATTCATATTCAGGCAGCTTTTCATCGATTTGACGAACCAACTCGACATCATACCCTGTCAGCTTACCATTACTATCCAAAAAGCAAATATTAGGGAATTGCGTCCCAGTTCCGACAATGATCTTCCGAACTTTTTTATCCTTTGAATCTCCAGAACTGGATTTTGCTGTACTCGTTGTTTCATTCGAAGAGCAAGCTCCCAAAAAAGTAAGTAGCAGTGCCATGACAAGTAATAATGTTTTTTTCATCTCAATTCCCCCGAACATTTTTAATTACTAACAATTGGTTCTTTATTTTCAATAATGCGATACAGCGTTTCATCTAGAATTTTACGAAGATACACAATTTTTTCTCCATCGTGATCTCGTTCAGCAAAAATCTCATAGCCTCTTCTTTCATAAATGGAAACAAGCCAAGGATGACGTTCAGCTGTCGCCAAATAGACGGCCGGCGCTTTCACCTGTTTCCGAAGTATGTTTTCTTCCACCCAGGTTAACAAAGTCGAGCCAAAACCTTTTTGTTTGTATAGGGGGTCGACTGCAAACCACCAAATGAATGGGTAAGGACTGAACTGATCAGGATCATTCCATGGATGACGAACTGTCACAGTGGAAACAATTTGGCCCTCTTGTTCTAAAACATAAGTGAGATTCCGCCGAATATTATTCGTCACTAGCTGCAAATCAGCAGTCGCAGCGAGAAAGTTAATATTCAATTCCCTGATTGGTTCATAAGCCCGAAGTGTAACGTTTAGCACTTCGGGAGCATCCTTTACAGTGGCAAGACGGATTAGCTGTGTCATGATTAACTCCCCTTTTCTATAACATATTAATTACACAAGAATAGTCGGATTTATTTATGCAATCTTTCCTTAATTCAATCAGTCATTCTTTTAGACTCAGTTTTAATCGCGTGATTTTTTGTTATTGTACACGTTTAAGCACTTTTTCAAGATTAGGAATTCCAATTTCCGTAACGCTCTCATATACGCTACCTCGCCCAATTTCAATAATGGGCACATACCGAACACCATATTTGATTTCTAAAATATCTCGCCGATCATCATGATTTGTAACATCCACCGTTTGATAAGCGATCTCCTTTTCTTTTAAGTATTGTTTAACCTCTTCGCAATAGTGACATCCTTGTTTTGACCAAACGACGACAGATAACGCTTCTCCCAATTCTTATTCCTCCTTCAATTTTTAAATTGATTCTTCAATCATTGTTTAATGCTTTCTTTCGCATAACGATTTTCCGGGAATGGAAGCCCCAAGTTGCCTCTTAATGTTTCTGCTTCATATTCAGTACGATATATTCCCCTTTTTTGAAGGATAGGGATCACATAGTCTACAAAGTCACTTAAAGCATTTGGAACACTTGAAGAAAAGATAAATCCGTCCGCACCCTTCTCTTCAAACCATTGCTGAATCAGATGCGCTACTTTCTCGGGAGTTCCAATAAAAGAAGTCCGGGGTGTTGTCTCCTTAAGTGCTACTTGACGGAGCGTTAACTGTTTCTCCTTCGCTTCCTGTTTGATTCGGTCAGTCGTACTTCGGAAACTGTTTTTTCCGATGTCTCCGAGATCTGGGAAAGATGCATCCAGTTCATATTGGGAAAAATCATGATGATCGAAGTATCGTCCCAAATAGTCAAGCGCCTTATCTATAGAAACCAGGTTAGCGAGTTCTTGATATTTGTGCTCCGCTTCTTCCTCAGTTGCACCAATGATTGGCGCGATACCTGGCAGAATAACAATTTCATCAGGATTTCTCCCGAATGCAATAGCCCTGTTTTTTACATCTTGATAAAATATCTTGGCATCTTCCAATGTTGGTTGACCTGTAAAGATTGCATCCGCTTCTTTAGCCGCAAAATTTTTGCCAGCTTCTGATGAACCAGCTTGAAAAACGACAGGTCTCCCCTGTTTAGATCTGGCAATGTTGAGTGGTCCTTGCACGGAGAAAAATTCTCCTTTATGCTTTAATTGATGCATTTTAGAAGGATCAAAAAACTCACCGGACTCTTTATCCCGAGTAAACGCGTCATCCTCCCATGAATCCCAAAGTCCCTTGGTGACTTGTATATATTCTGATGCTATCCGATAGCGTTTGGCATGATCAGGGTGTTCTTCAATCGTTTTGTTATAGTTCAAGGCCGTACTCTCAAGAGGGGTAGTAACAAGGTTCCATCCGCCACGACCTTGACTAATGTGATCAAGTGAAGCAAATTGCCGAGCTACAGTAAATGGCTCACTGTATGAGGTGGAAACTGTTCCGACAAGCCCTATTCTTGATGTGAAAGCAGCGAGTGCGGATAAAATGGTAAGTGGTTCAAATCGATTTAAGAAATGCGGTATTGACTTCTCATTGATAAACAATCCGTCAGCAATGAAAAGTAAATCGAACTTTCCCTCTTCAGCCTTCTGGGCCTGCTCCTTATAAAATTCAAGACTAACACTGGCATCTGCTTGAATGTCTGGATGTCTCCAACCAGATATACTCCCTCCAACTCCATGAATAAGCGCTCCAAATTTCAACTTTCTCTGTTCAGACATCGATACTCCTCCTTTAATTAGTCGGTTTTCAACTATGCTGACATCCCACATCTCCCCTAATTGCTGAGGCCCTTTTAATTTTGGCTCGTAACGTGTTTCACTTCAGATAAGGCTAATTGAAGTGGACTCAACAATCGAAAAGATCTGAACCTTTCTGCTTCCTTTAAAATTGGCGAATGTAGGATAAACTCATCTACCCCGTACTTTTCATGTAAATTTGCTAAGACTTCTTTTACATAAGAAGGAGTTCCAGCAATAATATCGGAATCCTGTTCTTCTATTTCGTAAAGCTCCCCAGACTGCTTCCCGAATAACTCTGCTTGCGCTAAGGTTTGGACCGTGACAGAGCGACCGCTTTTGAGATGAACTTTCACAATCTTCTGATCACCTGTTAACTGTTCCGCTTCATGTTGTGAAGGAGCAGCAATCACTGAAACCGATACCTTAAAGCTACCTGTTGGATAGATACTTTGGTAAATGTGTGCAGCATCTTCAAGTACAGTTTCATTACTGTTGATAAATCGAGCAAATACATAAGCTATCCCAAGTTCAGCTGCTAACCTGGCACTGTCGGCACTTGCACCAAGCAGAAACAGCTTAGGCTTTTCGGAAGGTAGCGGTGTCGCTTGAATGCCTGCAAGCGGGTGAGTTTCATTAACTGAATTTTCGATTATTTCTTGCAGGAAAGATAACCGCTCTTCGAAATCTTTTCCATCATTCACAGTTCCAAACTGTAGCGCCTTCGTTGATAAGGGGAGCCCACCTGGTGCCTTTCCGATGCCAAGGTCTACCCTGCCTGGCGAAAGATTCGATAATACGTGAAAGTTTTCCGCCACTTTATATGGACTATAATGCTGAAGCATAACACCTCCGGACCCTACCCGAATCGACTTTGTCTGAGCTAATAAATAAGAAATCAAAACTTCCGGGGAAGACCCCGCCAGCTGTTCGGCATGATGATGTTCCGATACCCAGAAACGGGTATACCCCCACTCTTCTGCAAGTCTGGCCAGATTAATGGTTTGCTGTAGTGCATCAAATGCTGAAGCCCCTGGAAATATCGGGCTCTGGTCTAAAATGCCAAGCTTATAACTCATATTCTCTCCTCCTATTTAATTCAAAGTTTACTTATGCGAATAATTATATTTTGACATATCCTATCACCTAAAACATGCTAATGGCAATGGTTTTACTAATAGAAAAAAATATTGTATTGATAGAAAATATCTATCAATTCGATTGTATCTGTAATTGCTGATGGTTTTTCTCAAATTTCCTTATTGATAAAAGAATGTCTTTCCATAATAAAGGGGATTCCATCCCGTGATTTAAATGCGTCAGATAGATGTGCTGCTTTATCTTGATTAAATGTGACACATCCACTTCAATCAAAGTTCCCTGTTCTAACTCTTTTTTAATACATAAGTACGGTAAAAATCCGATACAGCTTCTGCTAAGAATTAGCGACTTCGCCACTTCCAGGTGATCAACCTGAAAATCAATGCGCGGCTCTACATTTGATACTTCAAAAATTTTATGAACGTGGTTCCAGTCAAGCGCACCACACTCAAAAAATACCAACGGCTGCATTGCTAATTCCTGTACTGTTAGCCCAGTTCGAAGTTGAAATGGATGTCCTGGATACACGACTAAACGAATTGAATTATCAAGGGTTTTGTAATTTTGCAGACCACTATGTGTAACATCCTTCATAAAGGCTATATCAACCTGTTTCTGAAGCAATTTTTCCATTAATGCATCATTTGTTGCTGAAATAAATTTAAAGCGTAAATTTGGGTTTTCCTTTTTCCATAGAGGAAGAGCAAATGGAATAAAGTATTGCGATGTAATGATATTAGCCCCTATCGTTATTTCCTCCAGTTCGCTTCCTGTTTTCAACTGCTTTTTCCCCTGGTGAAAGGTACGAATTATTTGATCCGCAAATGGAATGAAGGCTTTCCCTTTTTCAGTTAAAATAATTCCTCTTCCTTGCCTCTCAAATAATACTGAATCGAGTTCACTCTCAAGCGTCTTAATCCTTGCCGAAACCGTTGGCTGTGATAAAAACATTGCCTCTGCGGCTTTATGAAAACTATTAAGGTGAACAACATACATAAAAGCTTCAATATGATCAATATTCATCTTGCCAACTCCTTTTTCCAAAATGAACGCAAAAAGCTCCTGTTCGCTTATCGCGTTCAGGAGCTTTCGGTTGTCCAATCAGCTCATCCTCTTATAATGATTCTTTCTCCGATTTTAATCTGATAAATCCAATAAGTAAAGTATAATTTAAATAACTGAACAACGAATAAGTCACGATTTTTTTTCATTATCTTACAATTTGATATCAATATGCAGATGAAAATTTCAGGATTCTAAGTAAATAAAACGAATAATTCCGTTCTCTTTCTGCCCGCTTTTCAATCCTAAGGATGCACCTTTTTTACGAATTTGGATTGTTAAATTGTTTACCCCAATGGACTTTTTTGGCCTTTTCAGAACTTTTCCAAGCTGTACATCCTGTCTACGTTATATTTTTTTCTTCTTATAAAAAAGAAAAGAAAGGTCATCCTAATGGAGTAATTCTAATAATGACATAAGGAGAGAAACTACATGCCTCAACAACAAATTGATATCAATCAATTAAATCAAGCAAAAGCAAACGTTACCCTTACGCAAACCTTACTTTCACAAGCAATTGAAAAATCTTCCTCGGATCCAACTTTGGCACAAGAAGCCATTAAACAAGCGGCTCAAGAAATCGCACAAGCCCAATCTTCCGTAAATCAGGTTTACAGTACAGTACAAGCTCAGCAAGCGGAATGATTCTGGGGATTATCTCGATTAATTGATTCAAAACAAGAAGAAAGAGGCCTATATCCAAATTCAGGAATAGGCCTTTATATAACGAATGTTTTTGGTGAATCCAAGCTTTTTCAACCCCACTTATTTAATGGCGGTATGCTTTGTGGGAACTTAAACGCATTGTATGGATCATACCTCGTTTTCACTACTCGAAGCCGTTTAAAATTTCCTCCATATTAAGCAACTGGTCAATCTTTAATGGTGTAACGATACGCCCGGTAAGCTTTGTTCTTTCCAAAAGATAGCCCCTTCCTCGGGCAACATCCTATGAAAAAATCTGGCAAGAAGACATATTCCTAAGCTTATTGATTCATTCCCCCTGCTGGCCCCCTTGTTACGGGGGCAAATTAGCTACACTCGTGAGTTTCGCTGTTTTACTCGTGAATTCAACGACTTTACCCGTGAGTTTCGCTGTTTTACTCGTGAATTCAACGTCTTCTCGTGAGTTTTGCTGTTTTACTCGTGAATTCAACGACTTTACTCGCGAATTTCGCTGTTTTACTCGTGAATTCAACGACTTTACTCGTGAGTTTCGCTGTTTTACTCGTGAATTCAACTTCTTCTCGTGAGTTTTGCTGTTTTACTCGTGAATTCAACGACTTTACTCGCGAATTTCGCTGTTTTACTCGTGAATTCAACGACTTTACTCGTGAGTTTCGCTGTTTTACTCGTGAATCCAACGACTTTACTCGTGAGTTTCGCTGTTTTACTCGTGAATCCAACGACTTTACTCGTGAGTTTCGCTGTTTTACTCGTGAATTCCACAATTGATCTACAAGGACAAAAAAGGCCCTTCTCGAATTAGAGAAGGGCTTTTTAATAGAATTTCTTATCCTGAAATCTCATCATCGGATTTAACGTCCAATGGTGTTCGTTTATCCATTTTCAGCATGTAATAACTTGCTATTACCAAGGCTAGGAAAACGATCCCGACAACCAAGGAAATCCTTGTACTAGGATTGATCCACATACCTACCAGCACCATCAGTAAAAAGGCTATTGTCGCATAGTTACTGTAAGGGGCCAACGGCATTTTGAACGGATGTTTCTCCATTTCAGCGGCATTTACCTTTCTGAATTTAAGCTCACTGATCAGTAAGACAAACCATGGAATCATCCCAGGTAAAACACTCGCACTGTACACATAAAGGAATACTTGCGGCGGTGCAAGATAGTTCAGGATAACTCCGATGCCCAATCCTAAAAGTACAGCGATCGTACAATATGCCGGCACTCCATTTTTAGATACTTTAGCAAAGATTTTCGGAGCTTGGCCATTCAATGCCAGTGTGTAAAGCATACGCCCTGCACTGAAAATACCACTGTTGCATCCAGACATTGCCGCAGTGATTACGACAAAATTGATGATGCCTGCTGCTGCTGTGATACCTATTTTAGCAAAGGTTGAAACGAATGGGCTGCCTAAGTCATCCAGTTGATCCCAAGGGAAGACTGTCACGATGACGAATATGGCACCAATATAGAAAATTAATATGCGCCATATGATTGATTGGATCGCTTTTGTTACGGTCTTCGTTGGGTCTTTCGCTTCTCCGGCTGTGATGCCGATAAGCTCAACGCCTTGATAGGAAGCCACGACAAGCGAAAGCGCAAAGAAGAATCCTGTCCAGCCTCCCGTAAAGAAGCCGCCATTTTCCCAAAGATTCGATAATCCAATCGCATCCCCGCCATTCCCTATTCCAAAGAAGATAAGGCCTAGGCCGGCAACGATCATCAATATAATCGTTATGATTTTTATAAGTGCAAACCAGAATTCAAATTCCCCGAAGGATTTAACGGAAATGAGGTTGGCCGCTCCCAAGATGAACATGGCGACCACACCTGGTATCCAGGCCGGTAACTCCGGGAACCAATATTGCATATACAAGCCAACCGCAATGATTTCGGACATTCCGACGATTACCCATTGAAACCAATTGCTCCAAGCAGTCATATAACCTGCCAAAGGATGTATATAGCTGCTCGCAAAGGTTGCAAAAGAACCTGTAGTCGGTTCTAAATAAAGCATCTCACCCATGGAACGCATGATGAAAAATATAAAAATACCTGCGATGGCATAAGCAAGCATTACAGAGGGCCCTGTCCATTTGATCGTGCTCGCCGATCCCATGAATAACCCGACACCGATGGTTCCGCCCAAAGCTATCATTTGAATGTGACGTGATTCTAGCCCTCTCTTTAATTCCTTGTTCGACATGTTTAACTCCCCCAGATGCAATATCGGTAATGCTTTTCTATCCTTACCACGAACTTATTAATTATTGCGGTTAGAAATGCTCTATCGAAAAAATATCAATAACACTTCATTTATGTTTTCTTATCTTATAATAGTAAATATTCTGTAAAAATACAATTGTATTTTTGAAATAAACAGTTGCCAAATATATCTTGGCAATTTTCCTAATCGAAAAATATCATTTTTAAAAAATGATGATCAATATTTCATAATAGTGATCATCCAAAAAAATAAATTTTTCAAGTACCTTTATAAAAATTAAGACCACTATTAAACTACAGATAATGCCTGTTTCCTTTCAAAAAAATTGTTGACCTACCGAAAAATAGATGATAGAATTCCAATATTATTTTATAAGCATAATGAATGATCAAGCAGTGGAAAATTATACTGACTGACTTTCTTCACAACCGCATAAAAGCAAGCGATGAATGCTATGGATGACACTATAGCAGGAGCAGCTTCTGGAGAGACTGTACAAGATGCAGCGCCGAAGGATTCACAATCTCAGGCAAAAGGACAGAAGAGTAACGAATGATATATTGTTATTCTGAACCCTTTAAGAGATTGGTATTATCCAATCTCTTTTTTTATTGTCCATTTTGTGATTGGACTAAAACAACAAATGGGAAAGGCAAGCTGGACGACAATCACGTCCCTCTCTCCAAGACCATGCAGGTAAACTCATTCACTTCACTACCAAGACTATAAAAACGGGGGCGTACGAATTGGCTAAACAAGAATTAAAAAGAGATTTAAAAAATCGACATGTACAACTGATTGCAATAGGAGGAACCATTGGCACCGGTTTATTTTTAGGTTCCGGAAAAGCCATACAATTGGCGGGGCCTTCCATATTATTCTCTTATCTGATAATAGGGATTGCCTTGTTTTTTGTGATGAGGGCCCTGGGGGAATTGCTCTTATCCAATGCAGGGTATGTATCATTCACTGAATTCGCAACTGAATATGTCGGTCCATGGGCCGGCTTCGTGACAGGTTGGACATATTGGTTTTGTTGGATCATGACCGCAATGGCCGATATCATAGCTGTCGGTGTTTATATGCAATATTGGTTTGATGTCCCTCAATGGATTCCGGCTCTGCTATGCCTGGTCATTCTGTTAGGATTGAACCTATTGACCGTTAAGATCTTTGGCGAATTGGAATTCTGGTTTGCCATCATTAAAGTAATCACGATAATCGCCTTGATCATCGTAGGAATCTTCCTTCTGATCATCGGCTTCAATACCAATAGCGGAACGGTTTCCCTAACGAACCTATGGAATCATGGGGGCATGTTCCCTAATGGCATTTCTGGATTCCTATTATCTTTACAGCTGGTCGTCTTCTCATTTGTCGGTGTCGAATTGGTCGGGGTTTCTGCAGCAGAAACGGCAAACCCGAGAAAGAACATTCCATCTGCAATCAATAAAATCCCTGTCCGGATTTTACTTTTCTATGTTGGGGCACTATTCGTCATTCTCTGCGTCAACCCATGGACACAACTGGATGCCACAAGCAGCCCATTTGTAGAGGTCTTTGCGTTAATCGGCATTCCTGTCGCTGCAGGGATCATCAACTTCGTCGTTTTGACATCCGCTGCTTCTGCATGCAACAGCGGTTTATTTTCAACGAGCCGAATACTTTATACGTTAAGCAGGAATGGCGAAGCCCCTGCTAAACTGGAAAAATTAAATAAACAGGCTGTTCCGAGCAATGCCTTATTAACATCCACAATCGTTGTATCAATAGGGGCATTATTAAGCAAACTGATACCTGAACAGGCATTTACCGTCGTGACGACCATCAGTGCCATCTGTTTCATATGGGTATGGAGCATTATCTTGATTTCCCATATCAAATATTCGAAAACAAGGCCTGACCTAAGAGCAAAATCGACTTTCAAGGCTCCTTTTACACCCTTTGTCAATTACGCCATATTAGGATTATTCCTGTTCATCCTTATTGTTATGCTATTCGCTGAAGCTACACGACTATCACTGCTCTTGACCCCAATCTGGTTCATACTTTTGGTAATACTATATAACTCTAGGAAAAAATATAGCTAAAGGAAATAAAGCCTTGAACTCAATATGAATTCAAGGCTTTATCTGTTTTATGAACATATCATTGTTCGGCTGTCTGCGCACAGTTGCTCAAATATATCAGGCAACTGCATTAAATTTTATATCAAAATAGTGTAAGCTAATATATATTATCGGACCTTTTCCGTCATGTATGAATTTTTCATCCGGTTCGGTTCACATATCCATCAGTGGCATTGAAGAATAAACCCCCATTGGTGGGCGTTTCACTTTATTTAAAACGGAGGGGGTTGTTTAATGAAGATTATATATATTCTTACTCTAGTTCCTTTTATAGGCATACTAGGATTTCTGCCTTTTGTTAATAAAATAGAACCATATGTATTAGGGATGCCTTTCAATATGTTCTGGATGGCTATGTGGGTGGTCCTTACCTCTGCCATACTGGGCATCATGTATAAGCTGGATCCCAGGAATCGGGAAGGTGACCAGGAATGAATATTGCTCTCTTAATCATTTTAGCATTTTTACTTCTATCGATATTTTTAGGCATACGCTCTTCAAAAGGAAAAGATATGGACTTGGAACAATGGACGGTTGGCGGACGCGGTTTTGGTGCGATATTCGTCTTTCTGCTGATGGCCGGGGAAATCTATACGACCTTCTCCTTCCTGGGCGGCAGCGGCTGGGCTTATGGCAAGGGCGCACCCGCACTATATGTTCTAATTTACATTACTTTGTCTTACGTATTATCCTATTGGCTCCTGCCGGAAATATGGAGATATGCCAAGGAAAATAAACTGATGTCTCAATCCGATTTCTTTGTAAGCAAATATAAGAGTCCCGGTTTAGGAATTTTGGCTGCGCTTGTCGGTGTGGTGTCGATGATTCCAGTGATCGTCGTGCAGCTGAAAGGATTGGGGATCATTGTTTCAGAAGCATCTTATGGTGCCATCTCTATGTCTGAGGCAGTTTGGATGGGGGCGATCAGCCTTACCATTTATGTGATGATCTCCGGTATACACGGTTCAGTTTGGACAGCGGTCATTAAAGATATCATGATGGTCGCCATAATAGGATTTTTGGGGATTTATCTGCCGATTCATTACTTTGGCGGATTTCAGCCGATGTTTGAAGCGATTGATGCGGCCAAGCCTGGTTTTCTTAAGTTCCCAGATCAGGGACTTAGCGTATCATGGTTCATCTCCACGGTAATATTGCTCGTATTCGGTTTCTATATGTGGCCACAGGTTTTCAGCGCTGTTTATTCAGCACGCAGCGGCAAGGTATTTCGAAAGAACGCCATCATCAGCCCTTTATATACACTCATGCTGTTATTCGTCTTTTTCGTTGGGTTTACAGCTATATTGAAAGTGCCCGGACTCGTTGGGGCAGATGCAGACCTCTCATTGCTGCGCCTTTCGATCGAGACCTTTGATCCATGGTTTATAGGCATAATCGGCGGCGCTGGATTGTTGACCGCATTGGTGCCGGGATCCATGCTTTTGATGAGCGTCGCTACACTGCTCGCGAAAAACGTTTATAAGGAATTTGCACCTGCCGTATCCGATCGCCACATTGTACGATTGGCAAAGTTCCTTGTGCCAATCATTGCCCTTATAGCCGTCTACTTCACCTTAAACGGCGGCGAAACGATGTCGGCATTAATTCTTATGGGATACAGTCTCATCACACAGCTCTTTCCATCCCTTCTCTTTAGTCTGAAAAGGAATAATCCGATCAATAAATTTGGCGCAATCGCCGGCATCATTACCGGATTGGCCATCGTAATCTGCATTACACTCAGCCAATCGACAATAGGGACCTTGTTTCCATCCTTGCCGCAAGCAGCAAAAGATTTGAATGTGGGAATCATTGCATTGGCAGTCAATTTCATTGTGATGATCACGGTGAGTATTGCTTTCAGAAAGCACGCGGTTCAGTTGGAACCTAAATCCATTAACGATATATGAAGCAAATTTGAAACTGGTTATGGATAAATAAACATTGGAGGCTCAGTCAAAAGACTGAGCCTTACTTATTATCGACAGCCAAGTATAGTGTCTTTTTCTCAATATTGTTTATAGGAAACCTCATTTTAGACTATTAATCTTTTCTGTTTATAAACAAATCCCCTATTTTAACTAATAAATACAACGAAAAAATAATCATCAAGGTTCTGGATACTACCAGACCATCAATAGCTAAATCATATCCACCTCTTAATAAGACTTCCGGATTCAAACAAAAAGTAATCGATATTACGAAAGCTATTAAAATCAGGATAACACCGAACTGATATCTATTTGACATTAACATTCCTCCTCATATTATATGTTTTCCAAATAATAGAATTGTTTTTAGGAATAAATCTACATTCATTGTCTCTGGGGATGACTCAGTTGCATTAAAAATCCAAAATAAATAGCCACCCTGATAAAGAATGACTATATATCATAAAATATGAAGCTTTCTCAGTAAAATGGATCGTATTGCTTCCGAGCCAACAAAAAAACTCTCTTCAGAAGGTTCATGCTTTTATTCGTGAGTTAGGAGCAAATACTCGTGAATTTCATGCTTTTACTCGTGAGTTTGAAGCAAATACTCGTGACTTTCATGCCCGTTAAAGTTCATTTCAGTAATCCACTAAAGCCTTCCTGCCATCATTCAATTCTTTGACCACTTTCTTATATTCCTGCAACTCTTGTTCCAGTTTTTGTTTTCTATTTACAATCATTCTCGTAACCTCTTTCGGGGAGGGCCCGCCTTGAATGCTTCTGATTTCCACAAAATATTCGGGAGAGATTATTTTTTTCCATTCATCTTCTGCTATGTTCACTGAAACGAATTCATTTATGATCTTGTTGATTTCTTGTGTGTCCCAATCATATAGCTCTTTCCCTTCACTAATCGACTTTTTTGCAATATGACTGGCTATCGAATGGGCTTTTCTAAAGGATATGTCGTAATCTCTTGATAGGGTATCCGCTAATTCAGTAACCGTTATACTGGATTTTGCGGCCAGTTTCTTTGTATGTTCTTCATTTACTTTCAAAGTCGATATGACGGCATACATTAGTTTCATGACACGGCCTGCATTCGAAAAAGCCCGATATAAATGCGGCTGTAAATCATCTTCCGTATCGACGATATCACCAAATGGTGTATTGTGAATCATATTCATTGCAGCAAGTGCATCACCATACGCACTGCTTGCAATCGAACGGGAATGTTCAATGGAGACAGGATTCCTTTTTTGCGGCATGATGCTGCTCACTTGAACATAAGGGTCCGCCACGTGAAATGTACCAAACTCCCTTGTCACATGCTGCAGGAAATCTTGGATCCACCTTCCGGTATTGACCATGCACGTCATGATGGCAGTTGCGGTTTCCAATAAATAATCTGCCCCGCCTATCGAGTCATAGGAATTTTCAATCACCGAATCAAACCCAAGCAGTTCAGCCGTACGGTTCCGACTGATCGGAAAGCCGGTGGTCGTTAACGCGGCTGCACCCAAAGGGGATTGGTTAACCGTTTCATAGGCTGCCCATAACCGGCCAATATCCCTTTGAAGCACATCATAAATGGCTAAAAAGTAATGTCCTATTGTAGTCGGCTGAGCCGGTTGGGTATGCGTGTAACCTGTAATATAGGTTTCTGTATGTTTTTCAGCATGCACCAAGAATGCTTCACTCAATTGGTTTGCATAGCCAACCAATTGGAGCAGATGACCTCTCAAAACAAGCCGGTACATCGCAACCCCCATATCATTACGACTGCGGCCGATATGAATCTTCCCTGCAAGTTCATGGCCGATTTCCTCACCGATCTTTGCCTCCATCATGAAGAATAAGTCTTCGAATTGGGGCTGATAGGTCAACTGCGCGAGATCTGTTTGGGCCACTTTCCGAATCCCATCAAGCATGGTTTTCGCCTCTTCATCTTTAATGATCTTTTGTTCCGAAAGCATGATGACATGTGCCCGATGAATATCGAACATTGCATCAAATAAGTAATCTCTTTGATCATTAAAAACAGGCATCAGAAGCTCTCTAGCATAGGTTTTTCCTGGAAAGACACTACCTTCATTTTTGATAAATTCTTCAAGCCTGCTCATCTTTGAACCTCCGATTTATAAAGCTTTTTCCGCTTTGATTCCAAAAAACTTGTTCGAAATTAAGAGAACGATTACAATCAGCGTGATTTGAATCATCCCATAGGCAGCGGCCTGCCCCATATTGAACATCCGAAGCTGATTCATGATTTCAATGGATATGGGCCTGTTTGAAATCGTGTACAACAGGACCGAGGTCGGGAATTCCCCCACAGATTCGATAAATGCCAATAATGTCCCTGATAAAACACCAGGCATAATAATCGGAAATATGACCCTTCTGAAGGTATAAAACCACTTAGCCCCCAAGTTTCTGGCTGCTTCCTCAATCGAATCATCCAGCTGCTCCAGAACGGCATTAGTCGACCGGACAACGAGTGGAATATGCCTGATGAAATAGGCAAGCGGCAAAATCCAAAATGTTCCTACCAAGATTTGACCGAAAGAAAAAACGCTAGGTTCATTGAATGCGAATATCAAGTTCATCCCTATGACCGTTGCAGGCAACGCCCAAGGAATCATGACCAGAATATCGACAAAGCTTTTCCCGACGAATTTCCGTTTGACAAGTACATAAGACGCTATGACCCCAAACACCAGATTTGCCAACGTTGCAATAACCGCCATCAGTAAACTATTTCTTAACGGTTTGAAGATATTAGGGTCTTCAAACAAAAGCCTGTAATTTTCCACATTAAATACTGTGGGATACGTTTGAAATGTCCAGGTTCCATCCGGCACAAGTGAAAGCAATAGAATCGTAAAGTGCGGTAAAAGCAAAACAATTACGCCGATGATACCAGTTAGGACCATCACCCATTTCATAAATGGGTTCCTCACTTCACTCCTGTGTGCGCCTATTCCTTTCGAAGCCATGCGATAATCCTTCCTATTCTGATACCAACGCATGAATAATAGAAATGAAATCGAAACGATGGATAGGATGACGGATTGAGTAGCGGCAATTTCCATATCACCATTGATTTTTGAAAAATAAATTTGCAGGCTTAACACCCTGTATCCGCCAGCTAATAAAAACGGGGCACTGAAAGAAGCCATCGATATCATGAAAACAAGTAGTGAAGCGGCAACGATGGCAGGTGTCAATAATGGAAATGTCACCTTCAAAAAAACCTTGATTTTATTTGCGCCTAAGTTATACGCCGCTTCTTCAAGTGACGGATCTATTTTATTGATTGCAGCGGATACGGTCATATAAAAATAAACATACATCGTATAGGCATGCACGATAAGGATTCCCGATACCCCGCCAATCTTGAATGGAACCTTCTCGAGACCAAACAGGTCCTTGATGGCATTTGGAATCAAACCCGATTCTCCATATAAAAACATAAAGGCCATGACCCCTACCAATGATGGAAGGACAATCGGCAAAATCGCTGCTGATGAAAAGAAGCTTCTGCCGGGAAAATCGTAACGGTTAAAAATGAATGCGAGCGGAATGCCAATCAAGGCACTGACCAATACACTCAATAAGGATATATAAACAGAATTCCAAAGAGCCTCTAAGTTCGTTTTCGATTCCTGTACGAAGAAGTCCTGATAATTTCCAAGGGATATCGTTCCGTCTTTGTGCAGACTTTCAATAAAGGTCCTCACTGACGGGTAGAGTACATATGCGATAAGCACCAATACAACTGGTATAAGGAGCCAAACCGTCAATCTCGTATCACGATTTTTAATCATGTCGCATCACCGCTTATGACAGGGATAAGACGCAGCTGTTTCTCGGGAAGCTGGACATACACTTCCTTTCCTTGATAAAAGTATCCAAAATCATGGGTGTTAAATACGTCGACCCTCAGTAACACGTCTTGAACATCCACCATGACATTCACAACAGATCCAAAGAATTGGACGGAATTTATTTTACCTTTAAAGATATTCATTCCTTCTTCGGTCACATCCAGAATCCTGATTGCTTCAGGACGAATCGAAACAGCAAGGTCAGCATCACCCTGTATGATTGAAATTCCGTCCCTAGCTTGATTTCCCACATTCAATTTAATCGGTTGTTCACTATTCTTAAGGGCAACCTCTATATTATCTTGTTGAACTTTTTCAACTTGAACGGGCAAAAGATTAATTTCGCCTATAAAACTCGCCACAAAATCATTGGCCGGCCGATTATAAATTTCTGTTGGCGTCCCGACCTGGTGACATACACCATAATTGAACACAGCGATTCGATCACTCATGGATAATGCCTCAGCCTGATCATGTGTGACATAAATGGTGGTAATCTTATAATCACGCTGCAGCCTTAAGATTTCCACTCTCATTTCATCACGAAGCTTGGCATCCAGATTACTTAATGGTTCATCCAGCAGTAATATTTCCGGTTCAATGACCAGTGCTCTCGCAAGGGCCACCCGCTGCTGCTGTCCTCCGCTTAACTGGCTCACTTGACGATTCGAGTAGCTCTCCAGCCTGACCTTTTGGAGAGCATCCAGCACTCTCTTCTTTAAGTCAGCAGAAGAAACCTTTCTCACACGCAAGCCAAACGCTACATTTTCAAAAACAGTCATATGGGGAAAGAGGGCATAGTTTTGAAAAACCATGCCTGTATTTCTTTTCTCCGGAGGTACACGCGTCATATCTTTGTCGCCAAATCGGACGACACCTTTAGTTGGATAATAAAAACCGGCAATCATCCGAAGTGTTGTCGTTTTACCGCAGCCGCTTGGACCAAGAAAGGTAAAAAACTCACCTTCTTTGATGTCCAGATTTAACTGGTCAACAGCTATCGTTTTCCCGAAGGCTTTTTGGACATTCTCTATTTTTATTGACGCCATCCCAACGACACTTCCTTATTCTTTAATTTCTTTATCTCCACTTTTAATATTTTCGTCCCAGTATTTCATCCACTCGTCACCTTTTTCCTGGAATGCCTTCCAATCAATTTCCATCGCTTTAATTTCCGTTTCCGTGATCCATTCAGGTAAACCCTTCACATCACTTCTGGTCGGAATCCTGTAAAATTCTTCTGCTAATGTTTTTGCGGCTTCTGGTGAATTCACGAACTCATAAAAGGCTTCAGCCGCTTTGGGATGCTTGGCACCTTCAACGATGGCGATACCTTCTGTCAATACTGGCGTTCCGCTTTCTGGAATGACGAACTCAAATGGATAATTTTTATTCTCTTTCAGCATGACGACATCCGGCATTGCCCAAACGGAAAGTGAGCCCTCTCCTTTGGCTACCTTGTTATACATCATTTCAGGATTCGCTGAATATTCCTTCGTGTTTTGGTCGAGCTTCTTTAACCAGTCATACCCTTCTTTCGGATCATTTGTATCCTTATACGTACGATAGATCATCGCAGAAAAAATTGTCCTCATCGTTCCGGAGGCTAACGGATAGCGGATGATGATTTCGTCTTTCCATTTCGGATCAAGCAGCTCATCCCAATCTTTCGGTACCTCGTCTTTTGATAATTCTTTGCTGTTATACATGATGACTTCCGGTGTCTGGCTCGTTCCTGTCCAATACCATTCCGGGTCGCGGAATCCTTCATCGAGACTATCGGAATAGCTAGGCTTATAAGCGGCCAGCAGCCCATCATCCTTTGCTTGATTGAAGTTCGTGGAAGGTGCCCCCCACCAAACGTCTGCCTGCGGATTACTTTTCTCTGAACGAACACGGTCAAGGATTTCCTGAGACCCCATATCAAGCCACTCAACATCAATACCATACTTATCTTCGAACTGCTTTTCGAATTTTGATAAAATATCTTTGCCATGCGGCGAATAAACAACGATTTTATCTTCGAGCTCACCCTTTTCGCCAGCATCCGAATTCGTTTTCGTATCTGTACCGTTACATCCCGAAATTAATAGTGCTGCCGATAAGGTCAGTACTGAAACAAGCGACTTTTTCCTATTTTTCATTAATATTCCCCCTCATCACGAAAATTCAAAATGCCATCATGTTCCCTTAAGAAAAGGGAAACCGCTCCAAGCACCCCTGCGTTTTCTCCCAGTTGTGAAGTTTTCATTTCTACTAAACTTGGAAGATATCGATCAACGACCTCCCGAATTCTAGGTAAAATGTATTCAGCAGAATTTAATACACCACCTCCTAAAATGATCACTTCCGGATTTAGCAAACTAGCCGCATTGACAATTCCGCAGGCTAAATGTTCGATGGCTTCATTTATGATGGCCATAGCTGCCGTGTCTCCTTTTTTTGCTGCCAAAAAAGCATCCTCCCCTGATAGTTCGGAAGATTTGGCCCGTTCGAATAAAAAATGGTGAGGATCCTTGAGGACCTCCCTGGTGAAATGACCGCCAATCGACTTGCCTCCTGCGACACTTTCCAAATAGCCGTATCTATGGAAAATCGGCTTGAATTCACGTTTTATATCCTCTTTGTCCGTCACCATATATCCCATTTCCCCAGCGGCACTGGAAGCTCCTCTGTATAACTGGTTATTCAAGATGATGCCGCTTCCGATTCCCGTGCCAACCGCAATGAACAGCAAATTCCGCTTATTTTGTGCATTACCCAGCCACTGTTCACCTAGTGCAGCCGCGTTTACATCATTGTCCAGAAAGATGGGGAAATCAAAATAACGCTTCGCTTCTGCTATAAATGGATATTGTACCCAGCCTAAACTCGGTGCCTCTATTACTAATCCGCTTGCCGTTTGCGTAATGCCAGGGATCCCGACTCCCATCCCCAATATCCTTTCCTTCGCAATCTGATTCTTTGCAATTAACCGCTCCGTTTCAATCGCCATTTGTTTAAGAAGCCCTGAATTTAAATAAGTGTTTGTTGAAAAACTAGTGTCAGCAAGGATGTTGCCGCTTAAATCGCTTAAAACGATTTTCACTTTCGTCCCGCCTATATCGACACCGATGATATAGGCAGCCTTTTCATTAAAAAAGAGCTGGATGGGCCTCCTCCCGCCTTGAGATGAGGATACTCCTATTCCTTTCTCGAATACCCACTTCTCCTGTATAAGTTCATCCACAGCCTGAGAAACAGTTGGTTTACTTAGCTGAAGCTTAACGGCGATTTCAGCTCTTGAAATGGGTGAACATTCTTGGATGCATTGAATGATTCTTTTTTTATTTACATATTTTTGATGACTGGGTGTCCTTTTAAAACTCATCACATCACGGCCTTACATTATTTAGTTAGTAAATCTTCCTAATTAAGTAAAAATATAACTTAAATAATTTCAACGCACAAGATTTTTTCGGAACGTTTAAATGTTCAATTTTTAATAGTTACTTCGCATTATTTACATTTATAACCATTAGTGCTATTTATTAGATAGGTTTTTTTGTCTGGTTAGTTAGAAAACATTACTAACCTACATTTTTTTAGGTGTTTTATAAAAGTTGAAGGGGGTTAAAGAATGAAAAAAGCTTTGTTATCGTTGCTTTCCCTTTTGTTGGTTCTTGCGTCATTGCCGCTTGGAGGCAGCGCTGCAAATCCTGATGAAACCAACGTTGAATTATGGAATGCGGTCAAGCCGCTCGAAACGACCGTGACATTCTTGAACAGCGGTGCCCATCCCGATGATGAACGCAGTGACTTTCTCGCTTATCTATCGAGAGGGTTAGGGGTGAAAACATCCAGCCTGATTGCAAACCGTGGTGAGGGAGGACAAAATGAAATTGGGGATGAACTGGACAACGCTCTTGGAATCATCCGTTCGAGGGAAATGATAGAAGCTGCAAAAATCACCGGGGTTAAAGCCTATCATCTAAGCGAAACCACCTCTGATCCCATTTATGATTTCGGTTTCTCTAAAACACCAGAGGAAACATTACAAAAATGGGGCGAGGAACTCACATATGAACGGCTTATCCGCTTTATTCGGACGTATCAGCCAGATATATTGATGCCATCCTTTCAAAACGATGATACCCAGCATGGACATCATCGAACAATGACAATCCTAAGTGAACGTGCCTTTACGGATGCCGCCGACCCAACTGTGTTTCCACAACAATTGAAACAAGGTCTATCGGTATGGCAAGTGAAAAAGTTATATTTGCCCGTTTCCTCGGCAGATCAAGCAACCACTTCGATAGAAATCGGTAAATATGACCCAATATACAAAATGACTTACCCACAGCTTGGAGAACAATCCCGCTATCTGCACAAAAGCCAAGGCATGGGTTCTGATATCCCTGCAGCACCACGCCAGATCCATTTGGATTTGAAGCAAAGCGCGGTTGATATAAAAAGCGAGTCGGACCTTTTTGCAGGTGTACCTTACAATTTTACTGAATGGGCTGAAAAACTCCCTCGCTCAGCTTCAAAATTAAAAGGTGAATTTAGGTACCTGCAACGGAATCTGGACGCTGTTATTGAGTCTTATCCCCATGCTAAACGTGTTTTTTCAACATCCCAAAAAGCTCTTTCCAATGTTCGTTCAATGACTGCGCAAGTCAAAAAGGCAAAGCTAAGCCCTGCCATCAAAAACGACTTGCTTCATAAGCTCTCATTAAAAGAAGAGCAATTGCAAAACGTCAGTTATGTCTCCTCAGGGCTCGAGGTTCAAGCTGAAGCAGCTTCAAAGATTCTTACTAAAGGTCAAAATACGTACGTAACCATAACCATGAAGAATAACGGGAAACAAACATTGAAAAAAGTCGCTGCTGCATTGAACGTGCCTAAAGGATGGAAGACAAAAACAAAATCAAAAGATGTCAATCTGGCACCTAATAAATCAGCGACAATGACCTACCTGGTTGAAGTCCCTGAAGATGCAGCTTATTACCATGCCTATGATGAATCAACCATTACGACCAGCATTTCTTATAAATACGGGAGCACAAAAACTTCCATCAAGGAAGAATTGGATGGAACGATCGCCGTCCTTCCCGACGTTGGCCTTACCTTATCTCCTGAAGATATCGTCGTAAATACAGCAGATGTAAAAGAGGAAATCCCAGTGACGGTGACCTTGAAAAATTATACAGAAGGAAAAGCATCAGCAAAGGTCGCTTTAAAAGTCCCTGAAAATTGGGGAGTTCATCCCCAAAATGCCACTGTATCATTTAATGAAAAATCAGAAGAAAAACAAGTGAAGTTCACCCTCAGACCACCGAAGGCCATCCAAAAAGGTGAATATCAGGTGAAGGCAGCTGCCACTGTCAATGGGAAAACCTTTGATTCGACCATTCAGGAGATTTCCTATGACCATATCGGAACATTCTATTACCAATACCCAGCAGCTATCAATACCGTTGCATTTGAGCTTTTGAAGCCAGCTTCATTAAAAGTGGGGTACATTGAAAGCGGATTCGATAAAGTGGCAGATTACTTAAGCAATGCAGGGCTGAACATTACGAAGTTAACTGCAGCTGATTTAGCTGAAGGTGATTTAAGTCAATATGACACGATCGTTACAGGCATCCGTGCCTATCTATCGAGGGAAGATTTAAAGGCAAATAACGCGCGCTTACTTGAGTATGTGGAAAACGGCGGACATCTCGTCGTGCAATACCATAAACCGGGTGATGGATGGGATGCCTTGAAGACGGCTCCATATCCTCTTACCCTCGGGAATCCTTCGATTCGCTGGCGGGTAACCGATGAAAAAGCCACAGTAAACGTGTCGAAACCAGAATCGGCGCTTTTTACCTATCCAAATAAAATAACAAGGGATGACTGGAGCAATTGGGTCCAAGAAAGAGGATTGTATTTCCCAATGGAATGGGATGAACGGTATGAAACATTCATTTCCATGGCTGATCCGAATGAAGAACCATTTGATGGCGGTATCCTTATGGCTAAATACGGTAATGGCACCTACCTCTATACCAACCTTGTCCTATACAGGCAAATTCAAGGCCAGGTTCCAGGCGGATATCGAATCATGACGAACTTGATTAGTTACGGTGCCAAATAAATAAAAAGAAACCTATGCATGTGTTAAATGCATAGGTTTCTTTTCTGTGACGTTTGCCCGATTGAAATTGATATGAATAAAAACATCTCCTGACTGATAGGTTCCTGCTCTAAAAACCAAAAAAGTTATGCACAAAGATGAGGGAAAGGCTCATGCGTTTGGGGTTTCCCCTCATTTCCCGCATTGCTTTGTCCACACTTTATGCACAACTTCATTCATGATTTACGATCTTAAAAGCATCCCGTTAAAGCACTTTGCTCAAGAATGCTTTGGTTCTTTCGTGCTGTGGGTTACCGAATAATTCATTCGGCTCATTTTCTTCCACGATATACCCTCCATCCATGAATATCACCCGGTCCCCGACTTCCCGGGCAAAGCCCATTTCATGCGTAACGACGACCATTGTCATTCCTTCTTTAGCCAGTTGTTTCATTACCTCCAAAACATCACCGACCATTTCAGGGTCAAGGGCAGAAGTCGGTTCATCAAATAGCATGATCTTCGGATTCATCGCCAATGCCCTTGCGATGGCGACCCGCTGTTTTTGTCCGCCGGAAAGTTCCCCCGGATAGCTATTTGCTTTTTCCTTTAGACCAACCTTATCCAATAACTCAAGCGCTAATCTTCCTGCTTCCGCTTTATCGGTGGCACGAATTTTAATGGGGCCCAAGGTTATGTTCTCCAAAACGGTCTTATGTGGAAATAGATTGAAATGTTGAAAAACCATTCCAACTTCTTGCCGGACTTTGTTTATATTGATTTTCCTTTTAGGATCGGTTATATCATGTCCGTTAATGACCACCTCGCCGCCGGTAACTTCCTCAAGGAGGTTAAGGCAACGCAGGAATGTACTCTTTCCAGATCCAGAAGGGCCTATTACGCAAATTACTTCCTTTTCCTGCACTTCTGCATTTATATCTTTTAAAACCTCGACAGTTCCAAATGATTTTCTTAGGTTTTTTACTGTAATGATGCTCATCGAACTTGTACCCTCCTTTCTATGAAGTTAGCAATTAGGGTTAACAAATAGATGATGATAAAGTAAATCACACCCACGGCCAGCCAAATCTTGAATGCTTCAAAAGTTGCCGAAGCTTGAATCTGACCTTGCTGGGTTAAATCGGCTATACCAATGACGGATAATAGAGAAGTGTCCTTCAAGCTAATGATCGATTGATTCGTAATGGTAGGGAGCATCCTTCTAAAGACTTGCGGAAGCACGACATATCTCATTGTTTGAGCTCCAGTGAACCCGATGGATCTTGCCGCCTCCGTTTGCCCTTTATCGATTGATTGTATCCCTGCCCTTATTATTTCAGCAAAATATGCCCCTGCATTGATTGCAACGGTAATTATTCCAGCTGTTGTACTGTCCAAAGAAATCAAATTCAATGAATTCACACCAAAATAGATAAAAAATAACTGAACGATGAACGGTGTCCCTCGTATTGCATCCACATAAACCTTTGCAATCCAGTTCAAGATTTTGATGGGGGCAAGTCGCAGCAATGCGACAAGTAAACCAATCAAAAACCCTAGGATAATGGCAATCACAAAGATATAAAGTGTCACCTGAAGTCCTTTTAATAAAAGTGGCAACGCCGCAACAATTATATCCATTTCTTTCACCCCTTTGAAAAAGAAAGCGCGCAATAAGCGCGCCTAATGAGCTTTAATCTATTGTTTATTAACCTTATTCACCAAGATACGTTTTTATAATTTCATCATACGTGCCGTCTTTTTTAAGATTGGCAAGACCATCATTTATTTTTTTCAATAAATCCTCGTTTTGCCCTTTCAATACAGCAATTCCATATTGGTCACCATTCAAACGGTCACCTACGATTTTCAACCCAAGATCTTTTTGGGCGATTGCATATGAGATGACAGGATAATCTTCTATAAGGGCATCCGCATTACCGTTGGCCACTTCCTGGAACATCGCTGGACTATCATTGAATTGAACAACTTTGATTCCTAGTTTCGTAGCATTATCCTGTGCATATTTAGCACCTGTTGTTCCTTTTTTCACTGCTATGGTTTTTCCTTTAAGATCCTTAACGGTTTTAGTGCTTGTATTATCTTTCTTAACAACTATTGTTAACCCTGCATCAAAATACGGTGTTGAGAAATCCACTACCTTTTTTCTTTCCTCTGTAATGCTCATTCCCGCAATGGCCACATCAAGCTGATTGGCTTGCATAGCCGGAATGATTCCACCGAAATCCATTGGAGACAATTTGATTTTGAAATCCTGGTCTTTCGCGATTGCATTGATCAATTCAATATCGATACCTTTATAGTCGTTCCCCTCTTTAAATTCAAAAGGAGGATAAGTCGTATCCACACCAACTTTATATACCTTTTCAGGTTTCTTTTCCTCACCTGCATTTTTTCCTTCATTGGTTCCACAAGCCGAGATAAAGATAGTTAAAATCAAAAACATACTCAATAAACCAAGTTTCTTCATTCAAATCACTCCAATTCTTAAATTATACGTGATAATAAATAATTCTCCCTATAATATAGCATAAGAATAAAGTATTATAATATGAATTTTTAGAATAAATATTATTTTCTCCAAATAATTTTTATGGATGTTTTTCCTAATATTGTTCATGTGATGGAAAACATAAAAAGGCTATGGGATCCTTCTCGATAAAAATGGCCGATCATGTCATCAATACCTCTAAAACAAGACTATTGGAAGGTGGTATTCACCAGGGTCCTTTAGTCATCCCTAATAGTAGATGCCCATTAGTTGGATAAGAAAAAAACTAAATCATTAACTTTTGGATGCTTTTAAACTGGAATACAAGGAATTGTTTTTCCGCCTTCCACTCCCCCTGCTTCAAATGTCCCGCGCAACCGTGAGTCCTACCATGTCTACTTCTATCAAAAAAAGCCAACCAGTAATTACTGGTCGACCTTATAATACGAACGCATCCGTTCGATTTGTGATCGAATTAAGATTCATTGATTTGCACTAAAGCAGCAATATTGCGATGGGTGCCGTAATAATTAACGTGATGAGTGTCCGTTCAAACCAGATTACAATCAACTTCGTAATGCTGATCGGGATTTCGGTTGATAGGATACAAGGTATCGTCGCTGAAAAGAACAATATGGATGAAACAGAAACCACGGCAATGATGAACTTTGTTACCAGAGGTGCATCAACTACAAGAAGCGCCGGCAGGAACATTTCTGCAATTCCTATAGCTGAAGCTTTTGCAGCCAAAAATGGTTCAGGTATTTGCAATGCCCAGGTAAATGGGTAAAAAAGATAGCCAAGTAAATTAAATATTGGAGTGTACTCCGCTAATACAAGGCTGATGAGACCAACGGATAAAATGGACGGCAGAATGCTCATTGTCATAAGAAAACCGTCCTTTAAGTTCTCCCATAAATTTCTGCCAAGACTTACGGAATTATTTGCTCCCACCATCGCACTGTTCCAGGCATTTCGGAAAAGTCCTTCTTTGATAACTTCTTCTGGATCCGCATTATCCGAATAATATTCGTCGCTCATTTTATTTAATGGCCAAATGCGTACGGTAATGGCAGTGACAAGGTACGTGATTCCTAAAGAAACCCAAAAGAAAAGCGACCATAAATCCATAAGCCCGAGGGTTTTTGCTACAACGATCATGAACGTTGCTGAAACCGTTGAAAAGCCAGTTGCAATAATAGCTGCCTCTTTAAGGGTGTATTTTCCTTCTTTATATAGTCGATTCGTAATAAGCATACCAATGGAATAGCTACCTGCTAAATCAGCAACCATATCAACCGCTGAACGCCCCGGCGTTTTAAATATCGGCCTCATGATCGGCTGCATCAGTACACCCAAAAATTCGAGAAGCCCGTATCCAATGAGAAGCGCCAAAAATATAGCACCTAAAGGAACGACAAGACCTACAGGTATGACAAGTTTTTCGAAAAGGAAAGGACCCATACTTGGGGCCATTAACCATTCGGGTCCGATCTTGAAATATATTAAGATCGCAACAACAGCACCTAATACTTTTAATAAAGAAAAAACGATTGATACCTTATCTTTGCTCCAGCTTTTTGAAATAAATGGATAAACAGCTCCTAATAGAATGACAATAAGAGCATAAATGGGAACGGCTGACGGCAAGGTTACTTTGATCCATGTTACTATATGATCAATCGGTATGCTTGAAACACCATTTATGGTAATGGGAATAAAAAACATAAAACTTCCTATTAAACTGTATATAATAAACTTCAGTACATTCGTAGTAGATTGAATCTGCGGCTCCTCTTGTTTCGTATTTGTCGCAACATTTGGTGATTCCATAATCATTCCCCCTATAATTTAATTGCCTACTGGGTAAATTCTGGCGTCATGCCCACATCCAATCACGTAAAGTTTCACCTTATTCCAGCAGCAAAACACCCCAGCTATGTGCCGCTTTTAATCCCCCGTGTACCGGTGCACAACTAAAACCCGGTAATATTGTTCATTAACATGCGAAGCACTGCCACTTGTTGCGAGACTTTTATATGCAATCCTGTTCTTTTTTTAATATCTTTACCCTTTCACTTGTATCCGCTTTCATTTTGCTTGTCCTCCTCATTATTTAACATTCATTGTATACTGAAAATTCTAATAATAATTTTACTTTTTGATGATTATTTTATAATTTATATTCTAAAATTCATCTATTATTGTCCTTTTTATAATCTATATTAAAATCAGAGCGAAATTTAAGAGCAGAATCTATAGTTTTGGTACCAAAAACTAACTGAATGAGTGGTCTATTAAGCTTGGGCAGATAAAACTCAGTGTTCCTGCCCCTTTTTTGCATAAGAAACAGAGCTGAACGTCACACATCCAATCAAGCTTTCTTTTATATGCTTTTTGCTCCCAACTTGGGGATAAATAGTTCTTACTCTTACGTTTAATTATCTGTTAAATTGGGGAAATATAAATTCAATCGACGATGACTTAATAACTAGGATGGGTATGATGAGAATTAAGGTAAAAAAAATAATATATTACCTGATTAAATTAAGAGGGAAAATCTTTATACCATTTGCCATTTTATACATATTAGTTGCAGCATATATTGCTTTTTCTATAGAGCCACAGACGTTCGAATCATATTTAACTTCAGTTTACTGGGTTCTTACAACGCTTGCTACGGTTGGTTTTGGTGACTATGCACCGGTCACCGATCTTGGAAAAGCATTTACCATCGGTCTATACATAACGGGTATTGGGCTTGTTAGTCTTTTTATTGGAAAAATCATTAAATCTGTATATCTTATCGAAAAACGTAAAGTTGGTGGAAAAATGAAATATACAGGTAAAAATCATATCATTCTGATTGGATGGAGTGAAAAGTCAAAATCAGCAATTCAAGAAATTTTTAAATCTGATGAAACCATCGATATTGTAATCATTGATAACCTGGAAAAATCCCCCATGATGGAGGAGCGTCTGTTTTATGTTCGCGGGGATGCCACGGATGAAGAAACATTACTCCGTGCAAATCTTTCTAAAGCAAAAGGCGTTATCATTTTTGCTGACCAAATAACACAAGATAATTATGCTACAAAGGATCCGTTACTTGTCGATGGAAAGACATTATTAGTTGCCACTGCCATAACGTCCATTGAAGAAAAAACCAATACGGCAATACACGTCACCGCTGAGGTAATCAATCAAAAGCATATTCGTTTATTTGAGCGTGTAAAGGTGGATGAGTTTATTCCTACACAAGAAATGATCTCCCACGCAGCAGTACGATCCTTATTTTCTCATGGAGTCACTCACATGTATTCAGAACTTATGAGCTCAAAGTATGAAGAGACGATGTATGAGATTTCTAAACAAGATGAATGGCGAACCTATCGTGATGCATTCATGGACCTTCTTAATAAAGGGGCCACACTGGTAGCAGATCGTGGTGATCTTAACATAAACCAAAAATTAGATGCACGAATTCCCGATGATGCACAGCTTTTCATTATTTGCGATAAAGAGACCATTTCCAAAATAAATTCAAAAATACATTAGAAGCAGAAATCTTTAGGGATGCTATAATGGCATCCCTCAGTTTGTAGACAAAAGGGTTTTATCTAAAGTTAAAACTAAGTTGATTGGAGCGGGTGTTCGAGACTCCTGCTTAGAAAAGCGCGTCAAGGGTAGACCCCGCAGTCGCAAGCCGAGGGAGGACCGCCCGCGGAAAGCCGAGTGCCTCTCGTTCCAATCAACGTCCAAATTGTACAAGCCATAAACTCAATTTTCTTCGAATTTGCCTGCAAATATGCATCCTTAATTGAATAGACTTTAAAACAAAAAAAGAACCTTCAATCAAAGATCGATTAAAGGTTCTGTTGTTTTTAATTTCAATGTTGCTTCGATATCCAAAAATTAACTATAAACTAGCTCTTTTTTTTTGCTAAGACCAAGCGTCTCTGATGTTGAAGTTTGAATTTCGTGCAAAAGCTCTGTATTTTCCATTAGTGACTCTCCATAAGAAGGAATCATTTCTTTAATTTTCGGTTCCCACTCTTTCATGCGTTGCGGGAAGCATTTATTAATTACCTCAAGCATAACGTGAACAGCAGTAGAAGCCCCTGGAGAAGCACCTAGCAATGCTGCAATTGAGCCATCGGATGCACTTACAACTTCCGTACCAAATTGAAGTGTACCTTTGCCGCCTTCAGCAGTATCTTTGATAACTTGTACACGTTGGCCAGCCACTACTAAATCCCAATCCTCGCTCTTAGCGTTCGGGATGAACTCTCGTAACTCTTCCATACGCTGTTCTTTCGATAACATAACTTGCTGGATCAAGTATTTTGTCAATGGCATCTCTTTTGCGCCAGCCGCCAACATAGTTAAAACATTATTCGGTTTTACGGAAGTTATTAAATCGAACATTGAACCTGTTTTTAAGAACTTCGGTGAGAAGCCCGCAAATGGTCCAAATAGCAACGATTTTTTATTGTCGATAAAACGTGTATCAAGATGCGGAACAGACATTGGTGGTGCACCAACTTTAGCTTTTCCGTATACTTTCCCATGATGCTGTGCAACAACTTCCGGATTATTACATACCATGAAGTATCCACTTACCGGGAATCCTCCGATATGTTTCCCTTCAGGAATGCCGGATTTTTGCAGTAAATGCAAGCTTCCGCCCCCGCCTCCGATAAAGACGAATTTAGCATTATGACGTTCTACGCTACCGGTATCGACATTACGCACTTTTAATTCCCATGAGCCATCACTGGCACGTTTAACATTATCAACACTATGTTTATATTTGATATCGACGTTTTGAGCCTTTAAGTGGTCAAACAACATGCGTGTCAGAGCACCGAAGTTAACGTCTGTACCGTAATCAATTTTTGTTGCCGCTATAGATTCATTCGATGGACGGTCTTGCATAATAAGTGGAATCCATTCCATCAGTTTTGCTGGGTCATCGGAATACTCCATACCTTGGAACAGAGGATTTTTGGACAGCGCTTCAAAACGTTTCTTTAAGAACGCTACATTTTTATCCCCTTGCACCATACTCATATGAGGCAATGGCATGATAAAGTCTTGCGGATTATCAATCAGCTTACAGTTTACAAGATACGACCAAAACTGCAATGAAACTTGGAACTGTTCATTTATTTTAATTGCTTTGCTAATATCTATAGATCCGTCAGCTTTTTCGGATGTATAGTTAAGCTCGCACAGCGCAGAATGACCCGTACCCGCATTATTCCATTCGTTAGAGCTTTCTTCTCCTGCGTTTGCAAGCTTCTCAAATACTTTGATTTCCCATTCCGGTGCTAACTCTTTCAGTAATGATCCCAAAGTCGCGCTCATGACTCCGCCGCCAATTAAGATAACGTCTGTTTGTTTCTGTATGTTGCTCATTATAACCTTCCTTATCCCCTATATTTGCAAAAAAGATGTAGGCGCTCCTGCTTAGGTGTCAAAAAAAAGCCCGGCACGAACTAGGAACACACCTTTTCTGTCTCCTTATAACTATATCATAATCTATTATTATTATTTCATAGATTAAAATATTCTACTATTACTTTTTTTGTTAAAATGTTGATTTTGAGAAGAAATTAGCTTAAACTTATCCGCCCCGATAGTCGCATTAAAAGATTTCTTCAGCAACTTCCCATCATTGAAGGAAGAAACTGTTAGTGAAATAATATTGACAGATTCGAAAAAGCCAGGAAAATACACATTTATTGACAAAAACAAAAGGGAAATTAGAACTTTCTGTAACCATTTCCCTAAAAAACAAGGGCCTTCCTGAAATTGCTAAACTCTTAACTTTTTAACTAGTATCATAAATTCCATCCAATTATTAGATATTATAACAATACCAATAATTACTGAAAGCTAAACCAATATAAGGTAATGTCACTGATAATATTCTTAATTTTAAGACTTATCTCATAGTCCCTCATTGGTATAATTTCTTAACTTATTGCTATTACAAAAAAACATTATTTCTATTATTTTCGCAAGAAGATATTTTCAACTTTGTGTTCTGACCCTTTTTTCAAGACGAGTTTTGCCCGTCCTTTTGTCGGCAGTATATTTTCATGTAAATTTTTTAAATTAATTTCTTCCCAAATTTGAGTCGCTTTTTTTATGGCCTGTTCTTTAGAAAAGTCAATATAACGATGGAAATAGGATTCGGGACTTTGAAATGCAGTCTTTTGAAGTAAAAGGAACCTTTCGACATACCACCGCTCTATGTCGTTAACATCTGCATCTACATAGAGTGAGAAATCAAAAAAGTCACTGACGAATACTTGATTTTCCTTGTCAACTTGAAGAACATTAACACCTTCCACTATTAAAATATCCGGATTACAGATCGTCTGCACTTCATTTGGCAAAATGTCATACTTCAAATGTGAGTAGATTGGAACTTCCACTTTATTTTTTCCCGCTTTTACATCTCCGATAAGATTGATTAACTTTTGGGTATCATAACTTTCAGGAAACCCTTTTCTTTTCATCAATCCTTTTTCTTCTAAAAGATCATTTGGGTACAAAAAACCGTCGGTAGTGACAAGACCTACGTTTCTGTGATTATCCCATCTGGATAATAAAGTCTGAAGTAACCTTGCAGTCGTACTCTTTCCTACAGCAACACTCCCTGCAATCCCAATGATATAAGGTACTTTTTTAGCATCAGTTTTTAGAAATGAAGAAGTGGCTGTGTTAAGCTGCTGAGATGCCTCAACATGTAAATTGATCAAACGAGTCAAGGGCAAATAAACCTCTTCCACTTCCTGAATGGATATTTCTTCATTTATTCCTTTTAAGTTATCCAATTCTTCTTCAGTTAAAGGAAGAGGGGTATGGTTTCGCAAAGATGCCCACTTTTTTCGATTGAATTCAAAATAGGGAGTATAGGAACTCATGATTTTTCGTTACCTCACTTTTTAGAGTTACTATTAGTTTAACAAGGATGATGTCCATAAAAAAGATGTTCCTGATCCCTTATTCACTAAATTGATTAAGCTTTGAATGATAACCCGCCTGTCTCCAAAGCTTCCCTAAGTTTCGGTAAAGAAGCTGGTCCCATACCGTGGAATTTCAAAATTTCTTTTTCACTATATGTTGATAGCTGTTGTAAAGAGGTTACCCCATTGCTTTCCAATGCACGTCTGGCAGGTGCCGAGAGCACTGAAAGGAATCCTGTATCAGGTTTTCGTTCCTGCTCACATACAGGGCAGGTTGGACAGTCGCTGGATTTATAGTATTTGTGTCCCTTTTCGCAAGTCCTCAAATTCTTCTTTGAAGTGGTCATTGTCAATTTCTCCTTATCTTCTGGCTTTTAAGTCCAAACATAAAAAGTTCACCCTTTACAATGAAGCAATCATTTTAATCCATTTTATCATTAATTTCATTGGAAAAGGGTTGCCGCAGCAACCCTTTGCAAAACCCAAAGTGAATGATGGATTAACCCACTTTGTCCTCCTTCTTAGCCTCTGTCTGAGCATTGGCTTGTACACGCTTGTCTATTCCAAAAGCGAAATAACTAATTGCTACGATAGCCAGAAAACCTATTCCAACCATAAGAGATATACGTGTGTCATCATTAAACCACATACCGATCAATACCATGATCAAGAAAGCTATGGTCAAGTAGTTTGTAACAGGTGCAAACGGCATCTTGAATGGATGATTGTGCATTTCAGCTTTTTTGACCTTCCTGAATTTAATTTGACTGATCAGAATGACAAACCATGGAATCATTCCAGGAAGTACACTCGCACTGTATACATGCACAAATAAATTTTCTGGTGCAATATAACTTAAAACAACTCCAATCGCTAAACCGACGATCACTCCGAACGTACCGAATAAAGGGACACCGCTATTAGATACTTTTGCAAAGAACTTTGGAGCTTGTCCATTCATCCCTAATGTGTAAAGCATGCGTCCTGCACTGTAAATACCACTATTGCAGCCAGACATTGCAGCCGTGATTACGACAAAATTAATGATTCCAGCTGCTGCCGTGATACCAACCTTCGCAAAGGTGGCAACAAATGGACTGCCAATCGAACTTAATTGATCCCAAGGGTAAACGGTTACAATAATGAAGATCGCACCGATATAGAAGATTAAAATACGCCAAATGGTACTTTGAATCGCTTTGGTTATCGTTTTTTGCGGATCTTTTGCTTCACCAGCCGTAATCCCAATTAATTCTACACCTTGATAAGCGGCAACCACCAGTGAGAGAGCAAAGAAGAAGCCCTTCCAGCCGCCTGTAAATAAACCGCCATGTTCCCAAAGATTCGATAACCCTAAGGCTTCCCCTCCGTTACCGATTCCAAAGAAAATCAGTCCAAAACCTGCAACGATCATTAAAATAATCGTTACGATTTTAATCAGTGCAAACCAAAATTCAATTTCCCCAAAGGATTTAACGGAAATTAAGTTCGCTGCTCCAAGAATCACCATTGCAATTAAACCTGGAATCCAAGCAGGGAGATCAGGGTACCAATACTGCATGTACGTCCCCACTGCAATAATTTCTGCCATCCCGACGATAACCCACTGGAACCAGTTACTCCAAGCTGTCATATACCCTGCCAATGGATGAATGTACTTATAACCAAACGTTGCAAAAGAACCTGTACTTGGCTCTAAGTACAACATTTCCCCCATTGCGCGCATGATCAAGAATATAAATAAACCAGAGATCGCATAAGCTAACATTACAGACGGACCTGTCCATTGAATCGTGCTGGCTGAACCCATAAATAAACCGACACCAATCGTTCCGCCCAAAGCGATCATCTGAATATGACGACCTTTCAAGTCCCTATTCAAATCTTTGTTTGCCATTCCATTTCCCCCTACACTACTAATAGTCGAAATTTTATGCAAGATGCTTATTACACTCCCTATTTAGTATAGAAATGATATAGCAGGCACCACTTTATTTCATCTTTCTTAAAGCCGCCTCATAAAATCACTCTTCACTTTTAAGCATTCCTGACAGTCAGAAAGATTACTATCCATTTTCATGTTATTTCTCTATTCTGTCCGAGGTGCCATAGAAAGCGCTTACTTTTTACCGGTTATAACAGTTCACCCCTCATACGTAAAAATTCCCCTGTATAAAATAACTCGAATAAAAGAGTTTTGCAACTCTTTTATTCGGCTGGCAGGTTTATTACGCTGTTACCAAAAGGGACTTTAATCTCAGCTTTAACAACATATCATTGGTCATTTTCTCCAAATCATATTCCGCCTTGAATCCCCACTCTTCCTTTGCACATGTTGAATCGATTGTATTTGGCCAACTGTCTGCAATGGATTGTCTTACAGGATCGACTTCATAATTCATGACAAATTCCGGTATATGCTTTTTAATTTCGGCTGCAATTTGCTCCGGATCAAAGCTCATGGCAGAAACATTGAAAGAATTCCGATGTTTCAATTTTGAAGCATCTGCCTCCATTAAAGCAATGATGGCAGCTAAGGCGTCCGGCATATACATCATGTCCATATACGTTCCCTTATCAATGTAAGAAGTATATCGCTTGTTTTTAATCGCTTCATAGTAAATTTCAACTGCATAGTCGGTAGTTCCGCCGCCAGGAGGTGTGACATACGAAATCAGTCCCGGGAATCGAAGCCCCCTCGTATCAACCCCAAATTTATGATGATAATAATCACATAATAACTCTCCGGATACTTTATTCACGCCGTACATCGTATTCGGCCTTTGAATGATGTCTTGCGGTGTCCAATCTTTAGGAGTGGTTGGACCAAACGCACCAATGGAACTAGGTGTGAATAATTGGCAATCGAGTTCTCGTGCCGTTTCCAAAGCATTGACCAATCCGCCCATGTTTAAATGCCAAGCTAAAAGCGGCTTCTTTTCAGCTGTTGCCGACAATAAAGCGGCCAAATGTATAATCGTATCCACTTCATGTTTTTTTGCCATGTTAAACATCGCTTTTTCATCCGTAACATCCAAAACTTCAAATGGACCTGATTGAGCAACATCGCTGTCCGTTTTTCGGATATCTGTCGCAATGATATTGTCAGCTCCATAAACCTCTCTCATTTTTAGCGTCAGTTCTGAACCAATTTGACCTAAAGCTCCCGTTACCAAGACCTTTTTCATCAAAAATCCCTCCCCATGTTTTAAACTCTGAAACAAGCAATCTACTTATATGATCGACATCTCTTTTCCTACTTTTTCATAAATGGCCAATGCGCTATCCAACATCTCTTTTGTATGAGCCGCAGTAGGCATATTCCTCACTCTTCCTGTACCTTTTGGAACGGTAGGGAATACGATGGATTTAGCATACACACCTTCTTCATTCAGCCTCTTGCTGAATTGCTGCGTTTTTGCTTCATCACCTATAATGCAAGGCGTAATCGGTGTTTCGCTCTCCCCGATATCAAACCCTAATTCTTTTAGGCCTTTTTTCAAGTAATCGCTATTTTCCCAAAGCTTATTTTGAAGTTCTGAGCTATTCATCAAAATATTGATGGCTTCTATGCTAGCTGCAACTGCTCCCGGTGTGGCAGCCGTTGAAAATAAAAATGGACGGCTTCTCACCTTTAACCAATCAATCAAATCTTTCTTTCCTGCTACATAGCCCCCAACAACACCAATGGCTTTGGATAATGTTCCAATTTGGAAATCCACTTTATCCGATAACCCAAAATGTTTAACCGTTCCTGCACCATTACCTAATACACCCGAACCATGCGCATCATCAACATACGTAATTAAGTCGAACTCTTCGGCAATCTTCACAATTTCAGGAAGTTTGGCTATATCCCCATCCATCGAGAACACTCCGTCGGTAATGATCATGATCTTGTTATACAATCCGGATTCCTTTGCTTGATGTGCTTTTGTCCGTAAATCGTCCATGTCGGAATGGATAAAGGGAATGATTTTCGCCTTGGATAGTCGGCATCCATCAATGATTGAAGCATGATTCAGTTCATCTGAAAGAATGGCATCGTGTTTATCCATCACTCCTGAAATCGCTGCCATATTACAGTTAAATCCAGATTGATAAGCAATGGCTGCTTCTGTATGCTTAAACTCGGCGAGCTTTTCTTCTAATTTGACATGAATATCTAACGTTCCGTTGATCGTACGAACGGCACCTGCACCGACACCATATGTTTTCGTCGCTTCTATGCAAGCCTCTATTAATCGTCTATCTGTTGCTAAACCTAAATAATTATTGGATGATAAATTAATTAGCTCCCTGCCCGCAATCGTGATAACCGGACCATTAGCACCTTCCACTGGATCAATAACGTTGTAAAGTCCCTTTTCTTTTAAATCTTCCAAATTTTCTTTCAAAAATTCATTTAATATTTCACTTGACATTTAATATACCCCCTCATTGATGGTTGGAATACATGCAGGATTTTTATATGTTTTACACCTATTTTAAAAATATTGTATTTTTTCCCTTTTTTCCAAAAATACACGTGTCTTCTCCATAAACACACACAGAATTAGTGTAAATCCCTTTATACTAAGTGTTATAACAATCATAATAATGGATAATTTTAATGTTGTCCATATTGTGCGGACAAAAAAATTTGAATTTTTGTAGTTCTTACAATCAACATCCGCCTAAAATGCGTTTAAATCAATGAAAATACGAAGAGAATTTCATCAATTTTCCAAGGCAACCGATGTTATATCTACTGGTTTTTTGGAGACCTTAACCAGTAACCTAATTAAGGAGGGGTATAGTGAAAACGGAAGATGAAAAAACCTCAGAAGGCCTAAATGAGATTTTTGAGATTATCAATGCAAAAGGTGACATTGGGGAATTAAAAGAAATCGTCCAAAAACCTGATGAACAAACAAATGAAGACAAGTAAACCAAGGGGAATATCCTCTTTCAGTTTGTTGACAAAAGGAAGTTCAGAATGGTTCATTCCTAATCATGAATTGTTTTTGGGGCTTATTTTCCTCTCCAGGCAATCGCTTTCCTCGAGCAGTCTTAGCGCCTGAGGGGTCTCCCTTGGACATGCTTTTTTAAGCAGGAGTCCCGAACACCCGCTCCAACCAATTGGATTGTTTTTTAAAGATAAAAACTGCAGTCAAACCCGAGTTCTTCCAATTTGTCCATAGTCAGCAAGGGGATTAATTATCCTCTTTTTCGTCTGTTTTACATTGTACTAATGGACGCTTAAGTCCATTACAACATTAAAAAATGAGCTGCTGATCAGCTCGGATATTGCATTAAATCTCATGTACAAAAAACAAAAAAGTCATGCAAAAGAATGGGATAAAGGGGCTAGAGAATAAGGATTTTCCCTATTTCTCTTCCTTATCCACAATCCATGCACAACTAACAAAATTACTCCTCTACTGCACTAACCTATGACAGTAGTGCTCCATAAATCAGATTTCCATGTCCCACCGTTTCTTTTCGGTCTCTTTCATCAGTTTTTCCGTTTTCTCGGGATGGACAGTACGGAATTTATGGTGGTCAGCCGGGATGATTTCGATCATCTTTTCTATCATATCTTCCGGATCGAATTGGTTTTTTAATCCCTTTTCTTGCTTTTTCATATCCTCTGCTCTTGTAAAATTCTTTTCTCCATCGTACCATTTCCATTTTTCCTCAGCTGCCCTGTCGTTAAAACCGGTATTGTAGGCACCCGGATTGATGGTCGCAACCTGCACCCCAAACTCCTCCAGCTCATCCTTTAAGGTTAATGCCATTCCCTCGATGGCATGTTTGGTTGCTGCATACGGACCGCCGTATGGTGTCGTTATGATCCCAGCCATTGAACTTAAGAACACGATTTTCCCTTTTCCTTTTTTGACCAGCTTTCTTGCAGCAAACTGAACGGATTCTAGTGTAGCAAAAACATTCACTTCGAAGATCGCCCTGAATCGGTCCATCGGCATTTCTCCGAGCGGTCCTCCTTCATTGATCGCCGCATTTGCAACAAATACATCAAAGTCATGATTATCAATTCTTGCTCGATCACGTTCATTTGTAATATCCAATTTGAAGACTTCCATATCCAAGCCCCGTTCCCGCGCCTCCCTCATAAGATCCGTTTTCTGGGAAGTGATTTCCGTTGTGGCAATTACACGGTGTCCCTGCTTTGCTAACCCGAGTGCAGCTCCTCTTCCAAGCCCGCTGCCCGCTCCAGTAATGAAAATTGTTTTGCCCATCTTACATTCCTCCTATCAAGCTTCTCTATGTCTCTTCTTCCCATAAACGAATGGTATAAACCATTTAAAATGGTCTGCCTATAGGAGTGTTTATCCGTTTTTTAAAAGGGAAAAAAACTATATCAAGTTTATTCCTGCATCTATATTCAAGTTAAGTGCATAATTAACAAGAAGAGATATTCAGAGAAATAAAGGAGAAATGGCCATGCATGATAAAAATATCACGATTGCCGGCAGCGGCGTTTTAGGAAGTCAGATCGCATTTCAAACCGCATTCAAAGGGTTCAACGTGTCAGTATATGACATCCATGATGAAGCATTAGAACGTGCAAAAGATAGGATCATTAATTTGAAGACATACTATAAAGAAGACATAGGCGCTACAGAGGAAGATCTTAATACTGCATATGCCCGTATATCTTTCCACAGTGATTTATCTGCGGCAGTTGCCAAAGCTGACCTTGTGATTGAAGCGATTCCGGAAGTGGTTCAAATCAAAACGGATTTTTACACAGAGTTAGGAAAAGTCGCTCCTGAAAAAACAATTTTCGCTACAAACTCTTCTACATTATTACCAAGCCAATTTGCCGAAGCGACAGGCCGTCCTAAAAAATTCCTGGCTTTACACTTCGCTAATGAAATCTGGAAAAACAATACCGCAGAAATCATGAAACATCCTGGAACGGATAATGAAGTGTTCGAGGAAGTGATTGAATTTGCAAAAGCGATTGGAATGGTTCCTCTGCCTTTACAAAAAGAGCAGCCAGGCTATATATTGAATTCCTTATTGGTTCCTCTTTTGGATGCTGCCCAAATGCTTTTATTAAAAGGAGTGGCTGATACGGAAACCATCGATAAAACGTGGATGGTCGCAACAGGAGCACCTCTTGGACCTTTCGCCATTTTAGATGTGGTAGGAATCAATACCGCTTATAATATTTCACTTGCAAAAGCGAAAGCGACAGGTGATCCAGAAGTTGAAAAGCTGGCTAACTTATTGAAAACAGAGTATATCGATAAAGGGAAAATCGGAAGAGAAGCAGGAGAAGGCTTCTATAAATATCCCAACCCCAATTTCGCAAAACCAGACTTTTTAAGAGGCTAATGATTGAGAAGGTGCCTTGAGGATCCCTTGTGTTTCTTTACTATTTCGCACTTTATATCCCTTCAATAACATCATTAAAAAAAGACCATGAAATCGTGAAAAGTATTTTTCACGATTTCATGGTCTTATTCATAATGGGCATGTTACAGTATTATCCCCTATATCTCAAAGTTAATCCTTTTAAGAAATTCCTGGCGTATCGATCTCCACACTCTTTATAATTCCTATGACCCACTTTTCTTAATATAGCGCTTAATTCCCCTTTGGTTATCATGACTCCTGCTTCTTCCAAAATATCAATCATATCCTCACTGGTTAATGATAATGCTATTTTCAGTTTCTTCAGAAGGATATTATTCACACTTTCCTTATGCTTTACAGCCGGTGCCGGACTTTGAGGCTGACCAGGTTTTGGCTCTTGTCTCCCTCTTTTAAAAATGATCAATCCATTTAAAAAGGACTCTAACATCATGTTATTGCAGTTTACCCCATCATCAGCTTCATCCATATCATCATATTCTTCATATTCATCATAATAATCATCTTTTGGTTTTGTGAGCATCTGCATGACTTCTTCCATTGTCACTTCGATCTCCCCGAGTTTAAATATCTCAACCATATCTTTATTTTTAATATCCAGCGCATATCTTAATCGAATTAATATATCATGATTATGCATCCAAAACCCTCCTATGTATTTCTCGATTTTCACAGTACTTTCATTATTTCACAAATGGTTGGAAATAAACGCAGATTAAAATCCGAGAACCTTTTACAGATTCCCGGATCACTCTGCTTATTCTTTAATCAGCTTCAATGAGGTTACCACTTCCACATGGCTCGTCTGCGGGAACATGTCCACGGGCTGCATGGCCTCCACGCGATATGAAGAGCCCAGTTCTTGTAAGTCCTTCGCCAATGTGGACGGGTTGCATGATACGTACACTATGGTTTTCGGTTTAACTTTCAAGATTGTCTGCAGTAAAGATTGGTCACAGCCGGATCTTGGCGGGTCGACGACCAGTACGTCCGGTTTCCAGCCTTCTTTGGTCCAGCGTGGAAGGATATTCTCGGCTTTGCCTGTTTCATAGTATACATTGTTGCGTTTATGTTTTTTGGCATTTTTCTTGGCGTCCTCAATGGATTCTTTGATGACGTCCATCCCTCTGACTTCCTTGGCATTTTCAGATAGCCATAGCCCAATGGTTCCAACACCGCAATAAGCGTCAACCACTTTTTCCGTGCCGGTTAAGGCTGCTGCTTTTTTCACTTCATCATATAAGCGAACAGTTTGAACCGGGTTAAGCTGGAAGAATGTACGGGCTGATAGTTCGTATGATAGGTCACCCAATGTTTCGTTGATGACTTTTTCGCCTGCCAGGTGAATCGTTTTTTCGCCAAAGATCAGTGATGTGTCCCGGTTGTTGATGTTTTGTACGACCGATTTCACTTCTGGCAATTGGTCACGAATTTGTTTTAGCAACTGATCTTTTTGTGGAATTTCCTCCGCTCCCGTAACAAGGACAACCTGCACTTCACCTGTTTCAAATCCTACCCGTGTAATGACCGTACGGATAACACCTTTTCTTTTTCTTTCGTTATAGATCGAGATGTTCAGGTTCTTTAGTATCTTTTTCACTGTACGTGTCACCTTATTCGTTGCCTTATGCTGTACAAGGCAATTCGGGATATCGATCAGTGTATGGGAATTCATGCCGTAAAGGCCAGCAATCAACTTGCCATCTTTTTGGCCGACTTGGTACTGACTTTTATTGCGATAATTCCAAGGATCTTCCATGCCGATCGTTTCTTTTATATTTAATGAAGAAACTGGGAATTTCGAATGACGTTCCATCGCTTGAATGACGATATCTCGTTTTTCAATAAGCTGCTGGTCATAGCTCAAATGCTGCAACTGACAACCGCCGCATTCTGCGTAAACCGGACATGGCGCTGCAATGCGATGCGGTGATTCTTTACGGATGGTTTTTATTTTCGCCTCGGTGAAGTTTGGCTGAACCTTTGTAACCAAAGCTACAATTTCTTCACCAGGTAATGCTCCTGGGACGAAGACGACTTTCTTTTTGAAATAGCCGACTCCCTCTCCGTTAATCCCCAGCCGTTTAATCGTAAGGGGAAGGGTTTGATTCACTTCTAGTTTTGTATCTTGAATGTTTGTCATTTCTTTTCACTCCGTTTTTCAATGCTTCTCCACAAATAGAGGGAAGCGTAGCTTAGATATGGAGCCCATTTTACACTATAGGACTCCATTTCTTCTTGGGTTGGCTTTTGCGGTAAGCCATATAATATTTTCAAGGCATTTTGAATGCCAATGTCGGCTTTAGGAAATAGGTTCGGCCGGCCAAGTCCAAAAAGCAGGAAGTTTTCAGCCGTCCATCTACCGATACCGCGTATTTTTATTAGTGTATCCATAACCTCTTGATCGGATAGCTTTTCCATTATATCAAGGTTGAGATGGCCCTGAATGATCTGCTCGGAAAGTCCGATGACGTATTCCGCTTTCCGGCCACTGAATTGAATGGCTCTTAATTGCTCGATTTGAAGTTGGGCGGTTGTTTCCGGTGTCGGATAAAACCAGGCGCCTTCCATCTGGAAGCCGAAAGTTTTAACGAATCGTTCCGTGAGCGTATGGGCAAAAGATAAGTTCAATTGCTGATGTATGATGCATTTGACGAGGCAACTGTAGTAATCGAAGTCCAAGACTATGGCAGTACCGCGGTGCTCTTCGAATATTTCCCGCAAATCGGATTCCCGGAAGTGCCGGGAAACGCCTTCTAATGGCTGATGCCAATGAAAAACCTTTTTTAACCGTTCGATTGCTTTTGACTTGTACACCTCTGATTGACCTTTGATGATAAAAGATGGTTCATCGATATTTCCTATTGCCTGAACCTGCAAAACGATTGGTTCTTTTTCTATATATAGCGGAACTTTTACCGTCCTGTTAGTAAAATCAACTACCTGAAGTGGGTCTAACGATAATCGTTCGAGAACAAGATCGAAATTATAGGGTCCTTGAACCTGTAATTTTTCTGTCCACACAAGCGATCCATCCTTTAGCAGTTTTCCACGTATTATAGCATGTTTCCTGAAATATTACTTTAAATTGAGAAGAATGGATAAAAGCGGGACCTGAAATATCACGACAGGACCCGCTTCTCATTTTAATAAAGCATTCGGTTCGGCAACTGTTTCTCAATCATTAATTCATCAAGGCTACCAAAAGTGTACCCCTGTTTTTCAAGATCCGTCAGAATCGAGTCCAATGCTTCCGCATTATCCTTCGATACGGTATGCAATAATAAAATCGCGCCGGGATGAATCTGCTTAAGCACTTCATCATGTGCAAAAGCGGCACCCTTTTGTTGATCTACAATCCAGTCCCTATATGCCAGTGACCAAAAGATGTGGTAATACCCTTCTTTTTTTGCGATCCTCATTGTTCTCTCATTAAATACGCCACGAGGCGGCCTTAAATAGTTCATTCCCTTTTGCCCCGTTAATTTTTCCGTTGCTTCTTTTACCCGCTCAAGCTCGGTGCGAATCACATCGTCCGTCACGCTGGTCATATCCGGATGGTTCCATGAATGGTTTCCTACGATATGCCCCTCATTGGCCATACGGACAACAAGCTCAGGTGCCGTTTTTAAGTAATGACCCGTGACAAAAAAAGCTCCAGGAGCACCATGTTTCTTCAGAACATCTAAAATCTGGGCCGTATAGCCATTTTCATAACCGTTATCAAAGGTTAAATAAACGACTTTTTTCTTTGTATCCCCCTTATAAATCGCTTCATATTCAGGCAGCATTTCATTGAATTTTTTTCCGGCATCGGCAGGTGTCCCATTTTTTCCTTTATTGAAGCCCCAGTTATAGGATTCTGCAAAAGCTGGACTGGCCAAAGAGCATATCAAGCATATAAAAGCGGATAAAATCACCATTTTTTTCATTGGAATATCCCCCATGTCTTTTTTCTTATTGTTTCGAACATGGAGATTTATATGCATGATATTGTGAAGGTCGAATTCCTTCCGCAAAACCAATCCCACGCAAAAAAAAGGCCCTTCCTCCGAAAAGGATAGGCCCACATGTTTTTTTTATCCCTTAAATAACGCTTGTGCCGCCTTCCAAATAATGGCGATAGCGAAAATGAGAACGATTACAATTCCGACTACGTCAAGGAATGTTTCAAGACCGGAGAAAATCGTGTTTGCCACAGGAAGTTGGATGAAAGCAAAACCAGTTAACATGGCGAAAAAGAATAAGATGTAGTTATTCTGCATGAAAATCCCTCCTTTCTCTTCTAATGTATGTGCGACCATTCCAAAAGATTGTACTTTTCTGAGGTAATTTTCGCCTTTTTTTTCATATACATGTACCAAGGGGGGAATGTAATGCTGGAATGGGTTATCACTCTAGGCTTTGTTGGCTGTCTTGGTTTAAGTGGTGGAGTGTTTGTTCATTTTGTGAAAAGCGGATTGAATTTGGAGGATTCATCAAGGATCGATCCACTGCCGGAAATCAAAGAGTAAGATATGCAAAAGACGCTCAACCTTTTGGTGAGCGTCTTTTGCCAAACATTTATTTAAATACCGGTTCTTTGAATTGTGCCAATTTTTCCAATGAAGATTGCTGAACGTCTTTATGCAGGCTGTTTCCATGTGAATCCATGGTAACTACTGCAGTGAATCCTTCAACATTCAGATGCCACATTGCTTCTGGAATACCAAATTCAGTGAAGTTCACACCTTCGACGGATTTGATGCAGTCTGCATAATATTGAGCAGCCCCGCCGATTGCATTTAGATAAACGCCGCCGTGTTCACTTAATGCTTCTAGTGTTTTTGGTCCCATTCCGCCTTTACCGATAACTGCACGGATGCCGAATCGCTTCATGATATCGCCTTGGTATGGTTCTTCACGAATACTTGTTGTTGGTCCGGCGGCCTTCACATGCCATTTGCCCTCTTCATCCTTCAGCATAACTGGTCCACAGTGATAGATGATTTGTCCATCCAGGTCGATTGGTGCAGGATTTTCAGATAAGTGCTTGTGGATGGCGTCACGGCCTGTATACATTCTGCCGTTAATATGAACTACGTCACCCACTTTTAATTCACGAATTTGTTCTTCCGTGATTGGTGCTTGCAGGGTGATTTCACGGGAAGCTTCAACGTCCGATTCTGCAGCGGCTGCCACTTCATCCTTCGCTGCTTTTTCTGCTTCCAGAGCAAAGTCGATTTTCTCGCCTTCTTGATACAACCACTCATTGATTTCGCCTGTTTCAGGATTGACTTTCACTCCTAAACGGCGGAACGCCCAGCAGTTGTAAGCAACGGATACGAAAAAGCTTGCCGGAATACGGTGCATGACACCGATTTTACATCCAAGCAGTGTAGTTTCGCCGCCAAAGCCCATCGTGCCGATGCCCAATTCATTAGCAGTCTTCATGATGTGATCTTCAAGTTGACGAAGATCTTCATTCGGATTCACATCTTCATTACTGCGGAAAAGTTGAGCCTTAGCCAGATCATATCCAGATGAACGGTCCCCTCCGATACCCACGCCGATGAAGCCGGCACTGCAGCCTTGTCCTTGTGCTTGGTAGACAGAGTGAAGGATACATTTACGGATTCCGTCCAAATCACGGCCCGCTTTTCCCAATCCTTCAAGTTCCATAGGCAGACTGTATTGGATGTTCTTATTTTCACAGCCGCCACCTTTTAAGATGAGACGAACATCAATATAGTCTTTTTCCCACTGATCGAATTTAATGACAGGAAGACCTTCCCCAAGGTTATCCCCGCTATTTTCACCCGATAAAGAATCAACTGCGTTTGGACGAAGTTTTCCGCCTTTTGTCGCTAAAATGATTGCATTTCGAATTGCTTTTTTTATTTCAAGTTGGTTCACGCCAACCGGAGTTTTTATTTTGAAAGTCGGCAGACCAGTATCCTGACAAATCGGTGATACATTGTCGTCAGCCATTGTAATATTATTCGTGATGGTGGTCAGGCTCAATGCAGAACGAGTACCTGCATTTTCACGTTGTTTTGCACTTTTGACCGCACGACGAACATCCTTTGGAAGATTCGTTGAAGTTTCAACGATAAGACTGTACATACTTTCTTGGAATTTTTGAATATCCAAATTTCTCTTCCCCCTCTTATTTCCCCTAGATTAGATTTAATCATTTCCCTGCTTCTCTATAAATAGTGAATGATTCAACACCCGTTTTATTATACATCTAACATAATCTTTCGAAAACAAGTAATTATTTTTCTTAATGAACAGCAATTTGGAGAGAAATGAGTAAAGCGCCAGAAATAGCCCATGTGTTAAATTCCATCACCAAACATTTCCATCAAAAAAGGATGACGAAGTTTCTCGTCATCCCTTCATGAATATTAACATTGAAAAAATCATACTATCGAAACAGATATTAGTCTTCGCGGGTTTTGAATTGTTCCACTTTGCCTTCCAAATCATCTATCATGCCGATTAAACGGTCTATATCTTCCAACTCCGTATTTTCCGGTTCGATATGATCAAGAACTTCCATGAACATCGTGAGGCGTTCTTTTAAATATGTTAATTGTTCGTTTTTACCTGTAATGGATTTTCCCATGAGGCACTCTCCTTCCGTTCTTCTTTCATCGTAACGAAATCTGCTTGAAAGTGCAATGGCAAGCTATAAATGCAGCTCTCCGCCATTTGACAATTTTTGTCCCCATTGTTCATAATGGGTTAGTGCATTATTACGTAAGGAGTTTTAAATATGTCAATAATCAAGCAAGACCTTTTAACACCAATTACACCCAAGTATGATCCTTGGGAAGCATATATGGACGTTGAACAATATGGAAAACTCAGCCTTACCAATGTGGAGTTCACCACCACCACCCTTTGCAATATGCGATGTGAGCATTGTGCCGTCGGTTACACACTCCAGCCCAAGGACCCGGATGCACTGCCTCTGGAATTACTGATCCAGCGCCTTGATGAGATCCCTTTGCTTCGCTCGCTCAGCATTACTGGCGGGGAACCGATGCTTTCAAGAAAACAAGTGAAGAATTATGTTTTGCCTCTATTGAAATATGCCCGTAGTCGCGGGGTCCGGACACAAATCAATTCCAATTTGACCCTTGACTTGGAACGGTATGAGGAAATCATTCCTTATTTGGATGTTCTCCACATTTCCCATAATTGGGGAACGATCGATGAATTCATTGATATCGGCTTTGCCATGATGGACCGAAAACCATCCCGGGAACAGCGAAAGAAATTATTTGATAAAATGATCGAAAATTCCCGTGCCCTGACAAAGGCTGGTGTACTGGTATCTGCGGAAACGATGCTTAATAAACGGACATTGCCTCATCTTGAGCATATTCACAGGCAGATCGTCGATGAAATGGGATGTCAGAGGCATGAAATTCATCCGATGTATCCAAGCGATTTCGCTTCGGCACTTGAAACTTTACCACTGGACAAAATGCGTGAAGCGATTCATCATTTGCTTGATATCCGTGATGAAAATGTTTGGATGCTTTTCGGTACCCTGCCATTTTATCCTTGCAATAACAGTATAGAGGATATTAAGCTGCTTCAACGCCTTTATGGTTCACATAAAGTGACTGTGCGTAATGATCCTGATGGACGATCACGGTTGAACATCAATATTTTCACCGGGGAAGTGATCGTTACCGATTTTGGGGACGCGCCTACTTTAGGGAATATCAAAGATCAGCCCTTGACCGAATCCTATGAAACATGGATGAATTCGAAACTGGCCAATGAATTGAATTGCCACTGCCCGGCAGTCAAATGTCTAGGCCCGAATGTACTCGTCAAAAATGCATACTACCCGAAAGAGGACTTCAGGATCAGGAAGTCAACCATATGAAGAAAAACTCGCCAATCCGGCGAGTTTTTCAATTTACCTGGGTTGCTGTGAGACTGTAAAGCTGAAGGATACATGGTCCTGAACCGGTATCCATGCACCGATGCCTTGGGAAGTGATGTTCTTTATCGTAATGGTTCTTTTATTTCCTTTTAGGTTCAAATACACTTCCCCATATGTGACCTTGCCTTTTTCATTTACGGCGGAAGCAAAACTGGATAAGTAACCAATCCTATTTGACGCAACATTGTATACTTGATCTTTTTTCGTACCAGCTCCAATGATCGTTTCAAAAGCCAAAGGCAAATTCGTTTTCTCAGTGGCTTTTAACAGCATCATCTTTTGAACATCCTCAGCCTTAGGGATTTTCGCTGTCAGACCGCCACTCACTGCCTTCTGACTTTCCTGGACATAACGGATCTTATAAGGAACTTCACCGCCGCGATTATCATAGTAATTCGTATTGATCTTTTGGTATTCCCAGTTTGGTGCCGTTTCTGAAGACTCATAATTCAAGGCCCAATGGCCAAGGTAAATGGTCGCCCTGTATCCAAAAGCAAGCGGGGCTTTTGCAATTGCGGATTCATTCAACATTTGGATGAGTTCTGGATTTTCAATCTTAATATCCGACGATTCGATCAATTGTTCAGCAAGATTACTTGGCTGCAGCATCGGAAGATCCTGGGTCGGGTTCGGATACGTATTCTCCTTTGCAATATTCAATACGGAAGGTGGGATATTCACCTTATTCGGATTTGCTTTGACTTCTGGTATATCTGCTGCAAAACTTACATTCGCCTGAATAAAGGCAATTAGGGCAATCATCGTAATAAGAATAATTCTTCTCATGCTGTCGCACTCCTTTTGAGGGGTTCAATCATTTGTTTATAGATTTTGTTTTTAGCCAACATTCTATACATTTCATTCCGATTTCAACTTTGTAATAAATTTGTAAAGTTCAGAATATTTACTTTTATTCTCAAATCGGTTATACTTATTTTACATTATAAAAAGGAGGCGAAATCGTTCATACCTATTAAACCTTCAGGAGGTATGCTTATCGAACAATCCATGACACCCTTTTAAAGGATGACAGAAAACGAATTCGCTAATACTTAAATCTGATGTAAAAGGATGGTGTGACACTCTAGAATATTTTCTCAACTTTTACAAAAGCATGATGAAAAATTTTGGAATAACTTATGAATGGTAATTTACTAATATAGAAATGACTCTGCTAAATCTAACCTGAGCAGAGTCATTTTTATTTTTATAAAAAGAAAGACCTCCCGCATCGGAAGGCCTGCATTCTTATAATAAGTAAAATCCGATTCCCATAATGATGTAAGCGGCCAATAAGGTAAGCCCTTCAAACCAGTTCGTTTCCCCGTCATTGGATATCATGATCATCAAAAAGACTGCTGTAACCATTGAGATCAGTTCTGGCATTGTGAAGACAAGCGGCATATGCGTTGGATACATTAATGAAATAAGTACGAGGACAGGAGCTACGAACATCGCTACTTGAAGCGTGGAACCGACGGCTATCTCCACTGCGACATCCATTTTGTTTTTATAGGCCATTATGACGGCGGACGCATGCTCTGCCGCGTTACCCACGATTGCAACGATAATGACACCGATGAATAACTCCGACCATCCGAAGGTTTCCCCCACTTCGCTGAACGTATGGACAAGTTTTTCCGATACGTATGCAACGGCCAATGTAGCGGCAGCAAGTATTATAATTGCCTTTTTCCTGCTCCACTCCGGTACTTCCTCCTCATGTTCCTCGGTTTTCTCCGTATGCTGATATACCCCGCGGTGAGTCACCAATTTAAAGAATAATGCAGCAAGATATAATAAGATCAATATAATGGAAATTCCTACACTTAACGACATCGTGCTTGATTCACTCATGTCTTGTGTGAATACTTCCGGTATGACAAAGGCTACAATAACCGCAAAAATCAATAGACCGGCATTATGCCTCGCATCGAATACATTAAACTTCTGCCGTTTGTATTTAGTCCCTCCGACAAAGAATGAAAGGCCTGCCACCAACAATAAGTTCCCTAATACGGAACCTGTCAAAGAAGCCAACACGACCCCCACAAGCCCCGCCTTTAATGAAAAGATGGATATGATCAATTCCACTGCATTCCCAAAGGTTGCATTCAAAAGACCGCCAATCCTTGGTCCCATGACGATCGCTAAGCTTTCAGTAGCCCGGCCCATGAAGCCTGCAAGCGCGACAATGGTTAAGCAATATACGATGAACATGATCACACTCGGCCAATGCAAAAATGACCCGATGACTGATATAGGGACGCCCAGCAGGACAAGCCCAAAAAATATTTTATTCACGATACTTCTCCTCACAATCCTATAGTTCTTTTTATGTAACAAAAACTATCATATAAAATCTTCGGGCGAAGACAAAGGAAAATTTTATCACCTTCTCTCTTCTTGTCAATATTTACCCAAATTTCTATTGCTTAATCCTCTTCCTAAGATGTAACATCAAGAAGGTATACATTTCTTAGGAGACTTGATTTTATGAATAATAAATTGCTTTTTAGCGTTTTAATCTTAATTGTCGGCATATCGGGGTTTTCTCAAGGGATGCTTCTGCCGATCATTGCCATCATTTTTGAAAATGACGGACTTAGCTCATCCCTGAACGGGTTTCATGCAGCCTCGCTTTATATTGGAATTCTGTTGATTTCTCCTTTTATGGAAGCACCGCTCCGTAAATACGGCTATAAGCCATTGATAATATTTGGCGGGATAACGGTCATTCTATCGCTAGCCTTATTTCCTGTTTGGAAATCATTCTGGTTTTGGTTTGTCCTCCGTTTCTTCATTGGAATCGGCGATCATACACTTCACTTTGCTACCCAGACCTGGATCACTGCCATTTCACCTAAAACGAAGCGCGGAAGGAATCTCGCCATTTATGGACTTTTCTTCAGTCTTGGCTTCATGGTAGGCCCGCTGATGACGAAGCTTCTCGAGATTAATCAGTCTTTGCCTTTCATCATCACATCCATACTTAGCCTTCTGGCTTGGTCTGCTGTTTTCCTTATTAGAAACGAACTTCCTGAACAGGATGATTCCGAAAGCACCTCATTCCTGGGCACACTCAAAAGGTTTACGAAAGTGAGCCGCATAGCTTGGGTCGCATTTTTGCTTCCGTTCACATTCGGCGTGCTTGAGGCATCATTGAATAGCAATTTTCCTGTATTCGCCCTGCGTTCCGGAATCGATTTAACCGCAGTTTCCATCATCATTCCGGCATTTTCCGCGGGGACCCTGCTTACCCAGATTCCCTTAGGGATGATAAGTGACCGTTTTGGACGGCGAAAGACCTTGCTGACGATCCTTTTTTCAGGATTTGCCATATTCACGCTTGCAGGGATTTATTCCTATTCAGTGCTTGGTCTATTCATCTGCTTTATGTTTGGCGGAATGATGGTTGGTTCCACTTTCTCGCTGGGAATCAGTTATATGGCAGATCTTTTGCCTCGAAACCTATTACCTGCAGGAAATTTATTATGCAGTATTTTCTTTAGTCTCGGCAGCATCGGCGGTCCATTTTTTGGCGGCCTTGTCATTGAACATATCCAAGGCGGGAATTTTTTCTACATGATCAGCATCATGCTTTTCCTTGTCTTCATTTCATTGGCCTTGTTTAAGGAGAAAATGCCTGCTTCTGTTATGTAATATAGTTTATTATCTGGACTCCTTCTTTTATTATTCAATTTGACCGGTATTTATCAAGAGTGCCTGTATATTGGAGATTCGATACTTTATATTTTTTACTAGATTAGAATCATTCTTCTTTATTTCTGAATAGGATATGTGGTAATATAATATTAACAAAAGGGACATCACCTTTATAAACCTTTGAAAACATTGCTGTCATCGCAATTACGATGGCAGCTTTCATATTTTATCCAGAGAAATGACGTTGATTATCTTTCTCAATTAGATATTAATCAAATGATAATCTATATCATTTACACAAAATAGAGAAGAATGTGGGAGGGAATCTTATGACTACAGATACTAAACATTTAACCCAACCGGCTACATGCAAAACCACTTGGTTGGAAAAAGCAAAACCTCATTTAGAACTTTTTGCAGCATTATTCAGCGGTTTATTAATAGTATTGGGCTGGGCCCTTTCAAAGAACGGAGTGGAGTCCACTTCCATCGTCATATACGTAGCCTCTTTCTTGATTGGTGGATTTGCCAAGGCAAAAGAAGGTATAGAAGATACGATTGCCGACCGGGAATTGAATGTTGAGATGCTGATGATTTTTGCGGCCATCGGTTCTGCGGTCATCGGATACTGGACGGAAGGTGCCATTTTGATTTTCATCTTCGCTTTAAGCGGCGCCCTTGAGACATACACGATGAATAAAAGCCATAAAGAAATTTCGGCACTTATGGACTTACAGCCTGAAGAAGCACTGCGCATCACTAACGGATATGAAGAAACCGTGTCCGTTTCCCAGTTGTATGTCGGGGATCTGATTTTAGTGAAACCGGGTGAGCGAGTTCCTTCAGATGGAAAAATCACGGACGGACGTACCAATATCGATGAAGCCGCCATTACTGGCGAATCCATACCAGTCAGTAAATCATTGGATGATGAAGTTTTCGCTGGAACGGTTAATCTCCGTGGTACGATTACCGTGGAAATCACCAAACCGGCAAGTGAAACATTATTTCAAAAAATAATCAATCTCGTTCAATCCGCACAAAGTGAAAAGTCCCCTTCCCAGCTGTTCATTGAACGGTTTGAAGGGACTTATGTAAAAGTGGTATTGACGGTTGTCGGTTTGATGATGTTCGTACCCCATTTCCTATTGGAGTGGAGCTGGACTGAAACATTCTACAGAGCGATGGTCCTGCTCGTTGTCGCTTCTCCTTGTGCCCTTATGGCCTCTATTATGCCAGCTACACTTTCTGCCATTTCAAATGGTGCACGTCATGGCATTTTGTTTAAAGGCGGCATCCATCTTGAGAATCTAGGTAACCTGCAGGCGATCGCTTTGGATAAAACCGGTACATTGACAAAAGGAAAACCAGCGGTAACGGATGTCATTATCCGCGAAGATTTAAACGAAGAAGATTTCTTATTTCACATTGCATCTGTTGAAAATTATTCGAACCACCCATTAGCAACTTCGATCGTTCGTTATGCCAAAACGAAATTGCAAAGAGATATCATTAAACCGGATAACATGGAAGATATCTCAGGTAATGGGGTTCAAGCATACATCAATGGCGTACTTTGGCAGGTAGGAAAAGCTGATTTCGTCGGTCGCAGTGAAGCAGAACGATTCCAAAATGGCATTGCGCTGACATTGGCTGAACAAGGTAAGACAATCGTGTATGCTAAAGATGATTACGGAATTGCCGGTATACTCACTTTGAAAGATGTCATGCGTGAAGAGACAGTTACAGCCATCGAAGCTTTGAGGAATGAGGGCATCCATACCGTCATGCTGACAGGCGATGGTGAAAAAACGGCTAAAGCGATTGCCTCGGAGAGCCATATTGATGCATATATTGCCGAATGCCTGCCAGAAACGAAAGTGACTGAAGTGAAAAAGCTTAAAGAACATTTTGGCACTGTAGCGATGGTTGGGGATGGCATCAATGATGCACCTGCTCTGGCAACAGCATCTGTTGGTATTGCAATGGGTGAAGGAACGGATGTTGCCTTGGAAACAGCGGATGTCGTTCTGATGAAGAATGACCTGCCGCGCATCGCGGAAGCAGTCAAATTATCCAAGAAGATGAATCGGATCATCAAACAAAACGTCATCTTTTCCATTTCGGTGATCATGATCCTGATAGCATCCAATTTCCTTCAATTCCTGGACCTCCCATATGGTGTCATTGGCCATGAAGGAAGCACAATCCTCGTTATACTGAACAGCTTAAGACTTTTGAGAAACTAAACCATGAAAAAGGAGCCATCCAAGGCTCCCTTTTTTATGTTCATTTAGTGATATCCGTTCTTACCGTTTGCAGAACCTGATGTTTTATGGTTCGAACCTTTATTTTTTCCTTTTTGTTTTGTGCTGCCATCCTTTTTACTCATGAATGAACTCCTCCTCTTTAAAAGTTGTCATTTCTTGAATAGTATCCGCAGCATGATAGTCCGCTATTACGGGAACTCCAGGAAGCTCATGCACATTCTGGCTTTTTCCTTTCACTAATGAGCGCATTTATTTCCCCGCCCAGTATGATGATGAGCCCCGATAAATAAAACCAGACCATTAATACGATTATCCCTCCAAGACTTCCATATGTTGCGGAATAATTAGCGAAGTTCTCCACATAAAATGAAAACAAAAAAGAAGCGAGGCTCCATCCTGCCGTTGCAAAGATTGCACCAGGCAGTACGGTTATGCACTTTAGCTTAATGTTGGGCGCAATCCAATAAAGGATGGTGAACACAATTAAAAATACAAGCGTACTGACCACCCAGCGAAGTTGGTTCCAAATCGTAAGAAACTCATCGGATTGTCCAATTTCGGCAAATAGGAACACTCCGATCTGTTTTCCGAATACCGGCAGCAATAAAACGACAATAAAAACAAAAATCATCGCTAAAGTGAGAAGAATCGACATTCCCCGGGAAATAAAGAAAGTTCGACTTTCTTTTACACCATATGCATGGTTAAATGCTTTAATGATTGCATTCATCCCATTCGATGCCGACCATATCGTTCCGATGACACCAAACGACAATAAAGTCCCATTCGCTTCCATCACTTCCGATAGGTTAGCTTCAATGATTTTCATCGAATCGTCAGGTGCATATGTACGGACGGTATTTAATATATCTTCATGTGAAAATGGCAGATAGGCCAATAAAGTGAATAAAAAAATAAGTAACGGAAACAGGGAAAGCAAGAAGAAATAAGACAGCTGTGCGGCAAGCCCCGACACATCATCGACCTGTAACCGTTTTACCAAAGTCTTGAAGAATGAGCCTTTCAGCCATTCTTTTTTATTGGCCATACCTCCACCCCATTTTTTAATTTAAGGAAATTCGTTCGTGGTCTCTAGAGGACTGCTCTTCTTCCTCTGCAGTAAAAACTTCCTTCGTCTCCATCACCACTTGGGCAACTTGTGATGGAATATCTTTCATTTCCTCAACCTTTTGGGAAATGAAGGATACATCTTCGGAAATTTTTTCAACAGTGGAACGGACCTTGGATGATGTTTCACGTACTTGTGTAAGCACCCCATTGGGATTCTTCACGAATTCCTTCATATTACTCATGCAGCTTTTGCTGTTTTCCAATACAGAATAACGCGTTTGCTTGTCAAAAAGGCTTATTGCCGCCCCAGCTAACGCCCCAATAAAGACCGCTTGCATAAATTTACTTTTCTTGGCACACTTATATTCTTCTCGAATGTTGCTCATATATTCTCCTCCTCGTCATATATTAGTTGATGGATAATGGTAGCTCTCTCCATTATACAATGTTTAAAAAAGTTTTTTCCTATCTTTTCCCAAACTCTCTCACTTTAAAACGCGAAGATCACCAAGATTATCCGGGGTCAAGCTTCATATCCCACCCGAATACTCATTGACTTCCAGCGGTAATCATGCAAAGATGAAAATAATTTAGGAACGTATGAAAGGATGAAGGAAATGGATTTAACGCAAAACACAGCCGAAAGTGTCGAGTTTATGATCGAGGCAATCAAGGATAAATTAAAAGTGATGAACTTCGGTGCAATCAAATCAACTCATTTTGATATCGAAATGTACGAAGAACTGCACGATATTTATACAATGGTGATGAAAAAAACGAATTTCAGTGTCCGTGAAATGGAAGCGATCGCTGAAGAACTTGGAAGACTGCGTAATAAGTAACATTCAAATCCTCCCATACCGGTGAGGATTTTTTTCATTTTCCAAAAATTTCTGCTACATTTGATATAGAAATTGAAAACGGACAGGAGTTGTAAGCATGGTAGAAAGAAGAACGCCCATCAGCATCGCAGAAGCAGTGGAAAAAGTGATGAAGCATAAATTAACAGGACATGTGGAACTGATTCCCCTAGAGGACAGCCAAGACCGTTTTTTGGCTCAGGATATTGTAGCTACAAATGATGTTCCGCATTTTAACCGCTCCCCATATGATGGATTCGCCCTCAGGTCCAAGGATACTTCTGAAGGTTCCATAAATAACCCTCTCGAGTTCGAAGTGGTGGAAGAGTTGGCTGCGGGTATGGTATCGACTATTCCCGTTCAAAAAAATCAAGCGGCAAGAATCATGACTGGAGCCCAGATGCCAGCTGAGTGTGATGCCGTAATCATGCTTGAACTTACGAAGGAATTCGAAAAGGACGGAAAGAAGTACATATCATTTAAACGCTCACTTAAGGAAGGCGAAAACGTTTCTTTTCAAGGCGAGGATGCTAAGAAAGGCGATGTTCTTGTAAAAAAAGGAACAGCGATCAATCCAGGGATCATCGGCTTGCTGGCAACATTCGGTTATGCGGAAGTGCCAGTTGCCAGGAAGCCTGTCGTCGGATTATTCGCTACGGGATCGGAACTGCTTGATGTTCATGAACCGTTGCAGCCTGGGAAAATCCGAAACAGCAACTCACATGCCATCTCCGCCCAAATTCGGAGGGCCGGGGGGGAAGTCCGTTTTTACGGAAAGCTTAAGGACGAATTCGAATTAAGCTACGAGGCCATTTCAACTGCTTTGGAGGAAGTGGATCTGCTCATTACAACAGGAGGAGTTTCTGTCGGTGATTTTGACCTTCTCCCGGATATTTATCAAAAGATTGGCGCCGATGTCTTATTCAACAAAGTGGCCATGCGCCCCGGCAGCGTGACGACCGTAGCGGTATATAATGACAAATTTTTATTCGGTTTATCCGGCAATCCATCCGCCAGTTATGTCGGCTTTGAACTATTTGCAAGACCGATCATCCGCACGATGCTGTTCTCGGAACATCCGCATTTAAGAAAAGAGACGGCCCAATTGGCAGAGGACTTCTTAAAACCCAATCCTTTCTCACGTCTGCTTCGCACCCGATTATTTTACGAATCTGGCCAGATGAAGGTAATTCCAAGCGGTGTGGATAAATCCAATATTACAACAAGCTTGGCAGGTGCCAATTCACTGACCGTCTTACCTGGGGGGACACGTGGTTTCCAAACGGGAGACTTCGTGGACATCCTGCTCCTCGATGACCAGGAAGGTTCCAAATGGCCTTGGTGAAGCCCTTTATTTTTCAGGTGGTTGGCTACCAAAATAGAGGAAAAACGACCTTCATAACGACTTTAATCAAAAAGCTTCGCGAAGCAAAATTAGAGACAGCCGTTTTAAAACATCATGGACATGGCGGAAAACCAGATGTTACAGGCACGAAGGATTCCAATAAACACTTTCTTGCTGGGGCGGCCGCTTCACTTGTTGAAGGAGATGGAACAATCGAGCTGCTCGGCAATTTCAGGGGGAGCGCCCCTATCACTGAGCTGATTCAATTACTGTGTCTATTTCTCCCTGATGTGATTTTAATTGAAGGGTATAAGCAAGAGGATTTTCCCAAGGTCATTTTAATCAAGGAAGAAAGTGACCTCCCGTTATTGGAACGGCTTACCAATGTCAAGGCAGCGGTGGCTTGGCCCGAATGTCTTGAACGAACCAGGAATCATGCTTCAGTACCTGTCTTCCCTTTGGATTCGGATCAATTCATTACATGGTTTTTAGAACAAATATGAAGGAGTGGGACAATGTTCATTCAATTCCCCATAGAAAAACGCCGTAAAATGATCGAAAGTATCCAAGAATATGTGTATCAGGAACATGGGAAGGAAATCGGTGAAATTGCTGCTGAAAATCACTTGCAGTTCATTTTCGAAAATATCGCTCCCTTTATTTACAATGAAGGGATCAAAGATGCTAAAAAAGTCATGGAGGACAGATTAGGAAATATCGAAGAGGATTTGTATTCATTGGAACGCCCCATTGATTAAAATGAAAAACAGCATCATAATCGATGCTGTTTTTTTATATTCACTGTTCGGTTAGAATAAGCGGACCGTTTTTCGTTATGGCAATCGTATGCTCATATTGAGCCGAGTATTTCCCATCTGCAGTGGATGCCGTCCATCCATTCGGGTTCCGGCTTGCTTTATATGTACCTACGTTTACCATTGGCTCGATGGTGAATACCATTCCTTCCTTAAGACGAGGACCTTTATTCGGCAGTCCATAATGCGGAACCTGAGGCTCTTCATGAATGACATTCCCTATCCCGTGTCCGATGAAATCACGAACGACAGAGAAGCCTTCCGCTTCGACATATGTTTGTATGGCATGACCTATATCTCCAATCCGATTGCCTTCCACACATACTTCAATCGCCTTATATAAAGATTCCTTCGTCACATTCACTAAATGTTCGGTTTCCTTTGAAACCTTACCGACCGTATACGTCCAAGCAGAGTCAGCAAGGGCCCCATTATAATTGACGACCATATCAATCGTTACGATATCTCCGTTTTTCAAAGGGGTCTTACGAGGGAAACCATGACAGATTTCTTCATTTATGCTGGCACATGTCGCATACTCATACCCTTTGTAACCCTTTTGTTCCGGCTTCGCACCATGTTTTTTTAAGAATCCTTCAACAAATTCTTCTATTTCCCATGTTGTCACACCAGGAACAATCAACTTTGCAATCTCCCTATGACAAGCTGCCAAAATTTTACCCGATTCATGCATCGCTTGAATTTCACGTGCAGATTTTAATACGATCAATCGTGACACTTCCTTTTTTATTCGTCTCTCCTTTTATTTTACTGCAAAGATTGAAGTATATGAATCCTTTAAAATGAAAAATCCCGGCAGCTGCCGGGATTTTTCATTATTTCAATAGATTGAGCGATTCCCGGTTAAATGCCGGAAGATCTTCAGGTGTCCTGCTGGTTACAAGCTGGTTGCCGCAAACCACAACCTCTTTGTCCAAATATGTGGCACCTGCATACTCCATATCGACTTTAATGGATGTATACCCTGTTGCGTGGCGTCCTTCAAGTGTTTTGGCCGTAATCAGCAACTGCGGACCATGACAGATCGCAAATACAGGTTTTTTATCATCCATGAACGATTTTGCGAAAGATACGAAGCGTTCGTCAGCACGCAGTTGATCAGGCGAGAACCCACCGGGGATGAATAACGCATCGAAACTTTCCGGTTTCACCGAGTCGATGCTTTCATCAATCTCGACTTCCACCTCCCCTTGTTTCCCTTTAACCGTTTTCCCTTTTACCATTTCAATCGTCGTTACCTTATGGCCGGCTTCTTCAAATGCTTTTGCCGGTTCACTATACTCCGAGTCCTCAAACATATTCGTTACTACACATGCGATTTTTTTACCCATAATCATTCATCTCCTCAATTTTTGATCGAATGAACCTACTTTGCACTTTATTTATGTTCCCTCTGACACTATAAATAAAACACATAATTAATAGTTGACCTTTTGTTTATGAGTAAAATACCGCGAATCAATGTTTAGGGTACTGGCCAACAACGTGTATCGCATTGATGATTCTTTTATTGATCCATTTCCTGTTTTCTTCTGTATTCAAATTTCCAAATATCCTTTTCCGCCCTACTTCCGTGGTTACATAGTAATTAGGCAGGTTATTCAATGATAATGTGATGATGTCATTTTTACATTTCCTGCACGAACAAAATGTTTGGTATTCTATACCTGACATTAAAACCTGCACCCATGTCACAACGATTTCTTCCATCACATTTGTGTATTCTCTTTCCATATATTCTCCTTCAAAAAGAAAAACCCGTCCATTCCTGACAGGTTTTCACTCATTTATCGCTGTCCGTGGAACGATTAGGATTTCAACTCTCCGGTTTTTCGCCCTTCCTTTTTTCGTTTCATTGGAAGCAACCGGCTTGAATTCCCCATGTCCTTTAGCACTGAACATTTCGGGATCCAAATCCTTATTTTCGAGGAGAAGTTTCATAAAATTCACGGATCGCATCACACTCAGGTCCCAGTTGGATTCATACTTGGAATTTTTAATAGGAATATTATCGGTATGTCCGCTTACGATGATGTTTCTGGGTAAGTCCATGACCAGTAACTCCGAGATTTCTTTAGCAATTTTACGGTTTTCACTTCTCACCTCGGCCACACCCGATTCGAACAGCACATTTTCCCTAATTGAAATCAACATGCCTTCATCAGTAAGGTTCGTTCCCAATTTATCCGTCAAATCATTCTTTTCGATATAGGCATTTACGCGCTCCTGAACTTCCGTAAGTTCTTCCTGCTCGTTTTCCCCTAGCTTCTCAAGATCTTCTGCACCTGTTCTTTGTTCTGGTGACGTCGGCTCATTGCTGGGGGAATCACTTGGAAAATCCATAAAACCCGTTCCGCTTGTAAAAACCTGGTTAAATACATTGGACAACTGCTGGAACCTTACTGCATCAACCGAACTTGAAGCGAATAAAACGATAAAAAGCGCAAGAAGCAATGTTAAGATATCGGCATAGGGAACCAGCCATGATTCATCGATATGCTCTTCATGCCTTTGTTTCTTTTTGCGGCTAGCCATCTTCTCTCACATCGCCTTCCAACCACTTTTTACGATCTCCAGCAGGCAAATATGATGTTAATTTCTGTTCAATCGTTCTCGGCGCTTCCCCTTCGATGATCGATAAAATCCCTTCAATCATCATTTCTTTGATTCTGACTTCCTGCTGCGATTTCCGTTTGAGCTTATTGGCAAAAGGATGCCATAACACATACCCCGTGTAAATCCCCATCAAGGTCGCGACGAACGCTGCAGATATGGCATGTCCCAATGCCTCCGTGTCAGCCATATTACCCAATGCAGCAATCAGCCCGATTACCGCACCCAATACGCCAAGCGTCGGAGCGTATGTACCGGCTTGACTGAAAATTGCCGCCGCACTTAGATGACGTTCTTCCATCGCGTCTATTTCCTCTGCTAAAATATCACGAATATAATCGGCACTCTGACCTTCGACTGCTAGGTTCAAGCCATTTTTCAAAAAGGCATTATCCACCTGATCCGAAATGCTTTCCAAGGCCAATAAGCCTTCCTTCCTGGCAATGACCGCCCATTCCGAAAAGGTTTTTATTAAATCTTCCGGCTTTGTCAATTTTTGTTCAAAGAATAAAATCTTGAATACTTTTGGCAGTCTTTTTAATTCCGACAAAGGGAAAGCCGTTACGACAGCAGCTATCGTCCCTACAATGATGATCAAAATAGCCGCCGGATTAATCAGCGCCGTTACACTAACACCTTTCAACACCATTCCGACTAAGATGGCTACAATACCAAGAACTACGCCCAAAACTGATGTTATATCCATAATACTCACCCATTCATTTAAAGTCTCGTCTCCTCCTTATATCGGATGAAGTTAAAAAAAAGTGAGGATTATTTTACTATTCGATTTCAATTTTCATTAAATCATCACAAAATCTACCCACCTTATTGCCTGCATGAGCTTATCAACAGCACAAATATTCCTTCAAGAATGGAACCTCAAGCATGTTCCGTACATGATTTTCTCATAACATCTGGAATATGCGCATTTATTTGTGGTTTTCACGCTTTTATTCGTGAGTTTCACACTTTTACTCGTGGGTTTCGTGCTTTTACTTGTGAGTTTCACACTTTACTCGTAAATTCCGCATATTGCTGACATTTTTTCTCACTCTTCAGTTTTTCCGAAAGAAAAGGACAAAGCCTGTCAGCTTTGTCCCTGTTCTTGTTTCCCGTGGTTTCTTCCGGCCAGCCATTTTATGATGGGGGACAGAAAAAATAAAATGAATAAGATCCTGAATAAATGAAAGCTTGTGACAACGGATAAATCCACATGCACAGACATGGCTGTGACTGCCATTTCGGCGACGCCGCCTGGCGCCATGCTCAAAAAAAGTTCATTCGCCTGTAAAGATAGGGCTGGGGCAAACTGAATGGATAGATAATAGCAAAATCCAATCAATAGGACATTAATGACGAACACGGCTCCGAACATCTTCCTGAAAAGTCGGGGATTATCTACCTTCAGTGTGTAGCCTAAATGTGCGCCGATCAACAATTGCGACAGGTTCAACCAAAAGTCAGGAATCTGCGGGGCACCTGGGCCTGCTAAATTGAATAGTGCTGCTGCCATGAGAGGTCCTAGCAAAAAAGGCAGCGGAAAATTGGCTCTCTTTGTGATGAAAATGAACACTAGCAAGGTTAACAACATCATGATGGCTAATTTCCCATCATATTCAAATAAGAAAAACGGCCGCTCCGTGACGGCCATTACCGCACCTGGTTCAACTGACATTACATGAGTCACAATCCACGGAACAATGGAAATCACCAGGATGACCCGCAGTGTTTGCATAAAGCCTACAACCGTTTCATCACTATCCTTCATTTCCTCACTTAAGACCACCATCTGGGAAAGACCTCCCGGGAAACTGCCAAGCATGGATGTGCCCAAGGATAAGTTCATTCGTTTTCCGATAAACCAGCCAGTCAACACTGTAAATGAAATGATTGCGATTGTCGTAAAAAGCATTACAGGCAGATATTCAATCATCTCATTTAACGATTGTTTCGTGAATGAACTGCCCAATTGTAAACCTAGAATGACCAATCCAGTACTTCTAAAGGTTTTAGACCAATATAAGTACTTCCTTAACTTCACTTTCGCAATCATCACGACGAATAATGGTCCTAGCATCCATGGCAGGTATATGCCAAGGCTATCAAACGCGTAACCACCCAGGAATGCTAGAAAAGCTGTAAAAATGATTCTAAAACTCTTACTCTCGATTAAATTTACACTCACAAAATTACCTTCTTTATCTAAGCGGTTTTTCATCTATATCTTAACATAAAATAAGTTGGTTCAAAGCTGTCATCCACGCTTGTTTCGACTGTAGCAAGGAGCGCAGCATGGAAATATACTAAAAGCAATTGCCTTCTCCAGTGCACTTTTTTATATTTAATCATGTTTTCGCTCCATGAAAAGAAACAGCATGGCACTTCCACCATTTACTAGATTTCCCACCCCCACAAACTCGCAATAAAAGGTAGAATAATATATATAGGGGGTCAAACTCTTATGGAGGGGTGACTAGATGTTATCAAATACAGAAATAGGCATTGACTTAGGAACTGCAAATACGCTAGTTTACAGTAAAAATAAAGGAATCGTATTTAATGAGCCATCTGTGGTGGCCATTGATATAGAGACTAATAAAGTATTGGCAGTCGGTGTTGATGCAAAAAACATGATCGGGAAAACACCTGGAAATATCGTGGCAATCCGTCCGCTTAAGGATGGTGTCATTGCGGATTTTAATGTGACCGCGCAAATGCTTAAGGAAATCATGAAAAAAGCAAGCAAGGCCCTAGGTTTATCGATTCGCAAACCTAGTGTAGTGGTCTGTACACCATCAGGTTCCACTTCAGTTGAGAGAAGGGCCATTCAGGATGCAGTCAAAAGCTGCGGAGCGAAACAGGTCCACCTTATCGAGGAACCAGTAGCAGCAGCAATAGGTGCGGGCCTGCCTGTCGAAGAGCCCGTTGCCAATGTCATCGTTGATATCGGCGGCGGAACGACTGAAGTCGCAATCATTTCTTATGGCGGCGTCGTTTCCTGCAATTCAATCAGAATTGGCGGAGATCAATTGGATGAAGATATCAGCCAATATGTCAGGAAAAAACATAATGTGCTGATTGGGGAAAGAACAGCCGAGGAAATAAAAAAAGAAATCGGCTACGCACTCGTTGAACATTCCGTGATCACCATGGAAGTCAGGGGCCGCGATCTTGTAACGGGGCTACCAAAACCGATTACAATATCATCCACTGACGTCCAGGAAGCCATCCAGGAATCGCTTCTTCATATACTGGAGGCGATAAGGGCCACCTTGGAAGATTGTCCTCCTGAATTGAGCGGGGATATCGTCGATCAAGGAGTCATCCTATCCGGCGGGGGTGCACTTCTCAACGGGGTACAGGAATGGCTGACGAATGAAATCGTCGTCCCTGTCCAACTTGCGGATAACCCGCTTGAATCAGTTGCCATCGGAACCGGGCTTTCACTAGAGGTCATTCACAAATTACAAAAAGCCGTGTACTAGAAATAAATGGCTGTCTTTGAACCGCACCCCAATTGTTAGACAACATTTAACAATTGGGGTGCGGTTTTTTTCCTAAATATACGATAGACCAAAAATCAAATGCAGTTTTAGAGTACTTAGAAGGAAAAAGAACAAGAAAGACATGAGGTTTATCCCCTCTGAAAAGATGGGTCGCTATCTAAAACATGGAATGGAAGGACTTGTTTCATCCTATACAAAATTACACTTGATGCGAGCACCTTGGTTACGTAATTCTAAGGTGATACGCCTATCCCCATAGCGCCGTCCTCCAGCAACCTTTTTTGCGTATCCAATACAAAGAAAAAAGACCTCAACATTTAAGTTGAGACTCTTTCATGCTTTGTAAAGGTATATAGGATTCACCCTTATTTTAATCAAGGAAAACTCCCATTTGTTAATCTTCCAATTCTTGAATTCTTAAGCCTTCAATATCCTTAATCCTAGAAGCTTCGGTATCATTTTCAGGATAAATAAAGCATTGTTTTTCATGCGAAGAAGTAGCAAAACCAAAACTTTCCTTGTTTAAAAAATGACAAATCTTCAGGTGAATTTGGCATTTCCCACTCATAAAGCGATTTTGTAATCAATCTTATAATTTTCTTTTCTTTGCATTCTCGTCAGCGTGAAAATAATAAACATTTGCTGTTTGATCATCACCAAGAGTGGTACTAGCCCATGTTGACTCGCATCTCAATTCTATTAATGATGCTTTTAACTTATTTATTATTTCTTCTAACCCTCGTATCGAACCCATATCGTTTCTAACAACTAGATGAAATTCATCACACACATCAAAGCATCAATCAAGCAGTCCTAAATATACTTGATTTTTTGGATTACTTTCAATACTTAACATCTTATCCCTCCCTTCGTCATCAATTACTTTTACACCGTTTACTTCTACTAAAGGATTAATTCCTTGCACAGTTTCTTCATTTTCCTTTGCGGCAATTATGCTTGCAATTGGAGTTCCATGACCATATATATCTTTTGTATAATTTTTTTATTAATTACGTCATATTTAGCAACAATTTGTCCATTTAATGCAGGTTGCTGATTATTAATAACGCTGTCTAAAATTGCGACTTTTTTAGGCTTATCATAAATACTGATATTAGACACATAGCCCAGATTTCTAACACTCAACATCATTAAATTTCACCTTAATTTCTTTACTACTAAAATCGTATGCTGATAAATAACATAGTGATTATGTAAAAGATTGTTTTTTCATGGTTATACCTCAACTCGATAAACTTGAATTATCTGCGTTACAACCACTTCCTTTAATACACCTGTTGTTCATTAACTTGCAATCATTATTCACCATGAATTTTAAAATTAAATTAAATATTCAAACATCATTTCACCATTTATTTCTTTATACTATTATTCTTTTCTGAAACAGAACATTTCAAAATTGAGACGTAAATTGTGGATATTTACGATACTATAGTCCTTGTTAACAAATAGGTAATATGTGGTCACATATGAAAAAAAACGGAAAGTGTGTAATTATTGAAAACTAAATTATTTTCAGTTTCAGTAATATGTATATTATCAATTATAATAGCAATGCCCTCTTTTGCTTTTGCAGCAACTAACGCTTATAGCTTTACAATGAATCTTCGTATAGTTGATGGAAGTAAAAACGGTCAATATTTTAAATTAAATAAAGGAACTGCAAAATTAAGTGGTACACATTATCAATATAGCTCTGACCCTAGCCCTGTTGGTCCTAACCCCATAACTTATCAATTATGGAATAAGACCTCAGGTAACAGTTTTGGTACAATAAAAGCTACACCTAATAAAAATGGTACTTCTTCTAGTGTGTCAGGTAGCTATTCAGGTCTAGGTGGGGGTACTAAGTATTATTTGCAAATTTTTAGAGTTGATGACGGTAGAAATATAAAAGGTTCAGGAAAAATATCAAATTAAACAACTGGAAAGAGCTTATAATTCTTTATAAGTTCTTTCTTTATTAATATAATATTTTTACGATAGGAGTCTCTAAAATGGTTTATCATTTCAGCGGTTGGATTCTTTACAGTTTTATAATTTTATATATCATTTTGGCACTAATACTAAAATTAAGTTTCAAAAAAAGTTATACCTATCTTTTATTCTATACAATTATGTATGTTTATTTATGTAATGTTATAAACCTCACTCAATTTCCCATTTATGTAGATGATGATCAAAGAGAAGCATTTGGGGGGCAAAATGTTTGGAGAGAAATGAATTTAATCCCATTTAAATATGAATTTACCAAATTGAGCTTTTTTAATATTTTAATGACTGTCCCACTAGGCTTTGGATTACCCTTCTTATTTAAAGCCTCATTTAAGAAAATTTTAATAGCTGGTGTATTAACTGGAATAATTCTCGAATCAGGTCAACTACTAACAGCTTTATATGCAGGATATACTTTTAGATTTGTTGATATTGATGATGTAATCTTTAATATATCAGGGACATTATTAGGATACTTCATTTTATTTAAGTTATTTAAATTAACGTTTCATATCCTTGTGAGAAAGTGGCATATAAAGTTTAATTCCATAGTTAAACATATCAATAATACATAATAACGATTTATCCTGTGAAAAACGCCATTTCAAATCATTATCCGACTACACAGACACGGGTATGATGAAGCATCATCAGCGGGTCTCTATTTGGCATGAGAATTCAAGGAGCAACAGCCATTTTCGCAGTCAACCTCAAACGAATTTTCACGAAAATCAAAGCAGAAAAGTAACTAAATATGAAAGAAATAGATCACTTCCTGTTCATTATCGTACAGGAAGTGATCTATTTTTGTTGAAAAAACAATAACTCATTCAAAACCGTTAGTTTTTCAGCAGCCTCGCTGAAAGCCGATGCGGCTCCCGTACCGCCTCTGGAAAGCTTAGTGCCTCTCGTTACAAACACGCCCACATTGTACAAGCCATAAAAAAATGTAGACAAACCCCTTTTTGCTTTTAAAAGAAACTGATATATATTTTCACTTAATTGTGTAGAGAATAAGAAAAAGCTTTTTTTGGTTCAACAGTACTTTGCTTTTTGGAGAAGCCTTAATAGGACTTAACGCATGCAATGTTACATAACTTGTGTTATAATGTAATTATGTTACATTGGTAAGAGGAGAAGATCTATGGAATATGTAGAAGCCTTTAAGGATATCAATCAAATCAGCAAAATAAAAACATACTTACGCGCTCACTCCAGTCGGGATTATTTATTGTTTGTACTCGGCATCAATACAGGTATGAAGATAAATGAAATGCTCGAAATCACCGTCGCCAGCGTTCTGGATGAAACCGGCAAAATCAAGGAGTTCTATGAGCAACGGACTGAAAGTGACGAAGTCAACCAAATTTATTTGAACCTGAAAGTCCGTACCGCCTTACAAGAATACCTTAAAGGCTCGAAGGTTATCGAAGGTCAGTTTTTATTTCTTTCCCCTAAGACAAAAAAGCCGATTACACGTCAACAGGCCCACCGAATCATCCATGATGCTGTGGAAGGTGCAGGGCTGACAGGCAAATTCGGAGCAAGTTCGATGCGTAAGACTTTTGGCTACCATGCCTATAAACAAGGAGTGTCACTGGCCTTGATACAGAAGCATTACCATCATTCCAGTCCATCGGAGACATTAAAATACATCGGTATATCCAAGGAGAAGAAATTCAAGACGAATATTGACGTTAACTTATAAACATTCTCCTATCTTCTATTAACTCTAACCAACATTTTAAGGAGGAATTCCAGTGAAAATTAGAGAAAGTGAACTTCCTGGTATTGGTCAAAAATTCGAAATCATAACGAGAAATGATGAAAAGTTAGTAATCGTCATTCACGATGATGGCCGTCGGGAATTATACCATTTTGATAATGAACATGAGGACGTCATATCGAGCATCACCCTTAATGATCAGGAATCCCGGCAACTGGCTTCCATCATAGGCGGTATGGTCTATAAACCACAAGCACTTGAAACAATTGAAATGTCATTGGGTGACTTGGTGATCGAATGGTTCAAAGTCGAACCCGGTTCAAAGGCCATCAATCAAACAATCGGTTCGATTGATATCAGGAGCAATTATAACGTGACCGTCATCGCCCATTCTAAAAAAGGCAAAAAACAACTGAATAATCCTGGTCCCGACTCCATCATCGAAACAGGCGACACCCTTGTAATATCCGGTGAAAGAAAAGATATCCGTAACCTGATAAGAGAATTATTGACCGACGAAAGGAGTGACTAAGCTCATATGGACCATTTAGTCTTTGAAGTGGGAACTGCCCTACTTCTAGTGGCATTTGCCGCTCTCGTTGCAGGTAAATTCAAAATATCAAATGTTCCGCTATTAATTATCATCGGGATGCTCGTTGGCCCCCATGCCCCGCACTTCGGATTAATTGACCTGCGTTTCATTGAAAGTGATGAAATCATAGCATTCCTCGGTCGTGTCGGTATTTTATTCCTTCTGTTTTACCTTGGGCTTGAATTTTCCGTCAAAAAGCTTATGAAGTCAGGGAAAAATATCGTGACAGGCGGAACCTATTACATTTTAATCAACGTGGGAATGGCCTTGCTGTATGGTTTCCTGCTAGGTCTTCCATTAAAAGAGGTCCTGATATTAACCGGGATCATCAGTTTTTCTTCAAGTGCCATCGTGGCAAAGGTACTTGTGGACCTTAAAAGGACCGGTAACAATGAAACGGAGCTAATCCTTGGCATCATCATGTTTGAAGATATCTTCCTCGCTGTTTATTTATCAGTCGTATCCGGATTGGTATTAAGCTCTTCTGGTTCCGTTTGGGGAACATTACTTTCTACATTTATCGCGATTGGGTATATGCTGATATTTTTCGTTATCGCCCGGAAAGCATCTGGGGTCCTTAACAAATTATTCAATATAACCTCCGATGAGATTTTTATCATCGTCGTGTTCGCATTACTATTCTTCATCGCCGGTTTCTCGGAAACGATTCATGTTGCGGAAGCCATTGGTGCATTACTGCTCGGCCTGGTCTTTTCTGAAACGGAGCATAGTGACAGGATTGAGAAACTTGTCATTCCCTTCAGAGACTTCTTCGGGGCCATATTTTTCTTCAGCTTTGGCTTGAGTATCGATCCGACGACCCTTGGCGGAGCTGTCTGGATGGTTCTTGGTGCCGTCATCATCACCATAATCGGTAACTTTGCAGCTGGTATGATTGCCGGACGCAAATCCGGTTTATCTCACAGAGCTTCCGCAAACATCGGTTTAACGATCGTTTCACGCGGCGAATTCTCCATCATTTTAGCCAACTTAGGCATTGCAGGAGGTTTAATGCCTATACTAACCCCGTTTGCGGCACTTTATGTTTTAACCTTAGCGATTCTTGGGCCGATCCTTACAAAAGAATCCAAACACATCTATAATATCCTAAATAAAGTATTCAAATGGACCCCTCCGAAAGTTCAAAAGAAACAGGAAAAAGAAGTCCAATAGAAGAAAAAGGCCAGAAATTGCTTACTGGCCTTTTTTCTGTTCATCTTTTATAACTCACTAACATGATAATACTTGTTAGAAAGCGGGCATAAAATCATACTTAGTAGTAGTATTGGTGCCGTCCTTGAAGTATCAACAGCACCTATCACAGTTATTCTAGAAACTTTCGAGATTGAGGGATATTTCTTTACTGAGGATTTTAAACTTGCTTCTCTCCAAATATGTTTTGCGGGTTATGTAATTGTCACAAGCTTCTACAAGTGCCCGGATTAGAGGTTTCAATTTCTTTTCTTTTGAGGATTAACTTACATGATCAGAGGGAATAGAAGCAGATAACCTTAGTAACTATTCAGGAGTGATGCCCAGATGAATAAGTCGATCCAATTTTCAAAGAAACTTATTAAAGAAATAAAGGAAGATCGTGTGACCGGGCTGGCAGCAGAACAAGCTTATTACTATTTACTGGCACTATTCCCTTTGCTCATATTACTGCTGTCCATATTACCTTATCTGAACATCGATATTCAGACAGCCCTCGACACGATAAAAACCTTCATGCCTGCGGAAACGATGGAAGTCATCGAGAAAAATATCATCAACATATTATCTGAACGGAACGGCGGCTTACTGACCTTTGGTTTCCTTGGAACGATATGGTCTGCTTCCAACGGAATGAATGCGTTCATCCATTCCATGAATATTGCCTATGATGTGGAAGAAACAAGGAATTTCATTAAAGCCCGCTTCATTTCCATTATATTGACATTAGGCCTGGTTGTAGCATTCATCGTCATGTTAGGTCTCCCCGTCTTCGGAAAAGTCATCATCGAATTATTACAGCATGTCATTCCGATCCCAGAAGAAACGCAAATCTTATTCAGCTTATTACGGTGGGTCATCGCGGTTGTGGTCATCTCACTTGTCCTGGCCTTTTTATATCGCTTTGCACCGAATAAAAGTTTTCCCATTAAACATGTCATCCCTGGCGCAGTGACCGCAACTGTACTTTGGCTGGGAATATCACTTGGATTTTCATTCTATGTCAGTAACTTTGCCAACTACTCTTCCACTTACGGCAGTTTAGGAGGCGTCATCATCTTGATGCTATGGCTGTATTTGAGTGGTCTGATTTTTGTGATCGGCGGAGAAATCAATGCAATTCTTCATCGCCAAAATTCCATTCCAAAAAAACAGTCACGCACGATCGTTCATCCTGTCCCGCTTAAAAGATAAAATCAAGATTAAAAAGCGGCTGTCCCATTCGGACAGCCGCTTTCCTATTTAACCCTTATTGACAAACTCTTCATATCTTTCATCATGGGCCAGCCATGCAGCGTATTTCCGCTTCATGTATTTTTCCGCTTCCGCAAATGTATCGAATGTTTTTTTCTGTTGTTTGCCGTTGATTTCAACAATCCATTCCTCTTCTTCATCTTCATAGATGAATATGTCCTGTTTGTCTCTTGTTGAATATAGGCAACCCTCTGGGGATCCTTTTACATTCAATTGATTCTTATGTGCGTCTCGTTTAAGGGGCTCGGCATAGAAGGTCTTTTCGACATATTGGCTATATGCCTTTTCGGACATCGTACAACCGGCGGCTTTTTGGTGGCCGCCACCATCGTACTTGCCAGCAACCTCAGAAACATCTATATCATCGTGGATTGTCCGGAAGCTGATTCTTTTACTTCCTACCATCAGGATGGCTATATAATCCAGATGTGAGAACTCTTTCGACAGTTCATTTCCCAATTCCGAGTGGTATGACTCTGCATGGACCACACCAGCTGTATGGGGACCGACCGTAGCTTGATAAACTTCTCTTTTTTTCCTGTTTATGTACCTATCCACTCGACTCTCTTCAACATTCAGAAGCGTTTGCTCCACTTCGTCAAAAGTGAAACTTTCAGCCGTGGACAGCTTATTTGCGATTTTCATTTCGAATTCCTCTATCGGAATCATGAAAAACAGGTCATTCAATCGCTTTGCCGTTGTATTTTTATTGACTTCCCATTCCCAAGTATCATATTGACGGACCAATTCAACGAATTCAGCGACAATGCTTGAAGGTTCCAGCAATTTATTTTCAACTGCATACTGATAGAATAATGATGTGGCTGCCGTCTGTTTACCATCTTCCTGTTCGACAGTTACAGATGCCCAATCATGTTCGTTCAAATGCAGTGCTGACTTATGATGATCGATCAGCAGAGCCTTGCCTCCATCTTCCACAAACTGAGTAATCATTTTTTCATTATCTTCATCAACCGATAGATCAGTAACGATCAATGTATCTTCAATCTTGGCCTGCTCAAGAAATGCGCCTACATTCTGATTAAGGCGACCAATTGAATTATAACTAACCACTACATCTTCTCCGAATGCCAGCTTAGCTACAATGCCGCACCCGACTCCATCTAAATCATTATGTGTAAAGAGATGGTACACACAAACCCCTCCTAATAACTAATAAATTTACTTTTCCCTAAAGACATGAATTTCAATTGCAATCTTTACAATTGTAGCATAATCATATCTGCATATTTTATCATGCTTCCATTACGTGACGCTTTTGTTCGGTTTTTTTTCGAGGAATTACCTAATGATTCCTTACTTCCCATAATTTATAACGATAAATAATGAAAAACACATTACTTTGAAATCGAGGTAATTCCATTGAAGGGGTTTCGGTGAGTGTCGAAGAGCCGCAATAACTAATCGATCAATGGCTAGGAACTTTACGAACTTAAGAAGAATTGCCAAATGGTTGAAGAAATTTGACTCAATCAGACCCAAGATCCGGCACATCAAAAAAAGCCGCAGGAATGTTATTTCCTGCGGCTTCCTTATGTGAAATCACTGTTCTATCAATTTTCCAAGGTTGGCCATTTCAATGGCACTAACCGCAGCTTCATAGCCTTTGTTGCCTGATTTTGTTCCAGCACGTTCAATGGCTTGTTCAATATTCTCAGTTGTCAGCAAACCGAAGATAACCGGTACACCTGTTTCCAATGAAACGGAAGCCATGCCTTTAGCTGCTTCATTGCAGACATAATCATAATGTGAAGTAGCACCCCTGATTACCGTTCCAAGACCGATTACCGCATCATATTTACCTGTATTCACAAGTTTCTTAGCAATTAACGGAAGTTCAAAAGCACCTGGGACCCACGCGATGTCAACATCATTCTCATCAACTCCATGACGCTTAAGACCATCCAATGCCCCTCCTAAAAGCTTGCTTGTGATAAACTCATTAAATCTCCCTACCACGATTCCTACTTTCAATCCTGATCCGATTAATTGTGCTTCAATAGTTTTCCCCATGTCCAATTCCTCCTAATTTTTAAAAACAATAATATTTTTTCATGTTAAGATTTCATTCCTTAAAAATCCTTCAAGCTTTCGGGATGTTCAGTTCAAGTTCCTGTTTCCCGATTGGATCATTATGTTGAAGATACCGAATCAAATCGGCTATCGTAATGAACTTCAGGTTGAATTTATCAGCGATGACTTCTAAATCGGATACGCGGGCCATCGACCCATCTTCATTCATGATCTCACAAATGACACCGGCTGGAGCGGCACCGCATAACTTCGCCAAGTCCACCGATGCCTCCGTATGTCCTGCCCTTCTTAATACGCCGCCTTCTTTAGCGACTATCGGAAAAGTGTGACCAGGCCTTTGGAAATCTTCAGCGACCGAATCTTCATTAAGAAGCTCAAGGATGGTCAAGGACCGTTCAAAAGCACTGATTCCTGTAGAGGTGCTTTTATGATCGACGCTTACCGTAAAAGCAGTGCCATGATGATCGGTATTTTCTCCTACCATAGGATGCAGTTTCAATTTTGCTGCCAGTTGTTCAGTGATGGTCGTACAAATCAAACCACGTCCATGAGTCGCCATGAAATTAATCGCTTCCGGAGTCGCCTTTTCGGCCAACACTACAAAATCCCCTTCATTTTCACGGTCTTCATCATCGGATACGATTACTACCTTGCCAGCCTTCAAATCTTCTATTGCTTCTTCAATTGTATGGAACATCATTACACCGCCCTTTTATTAGAATCCATGCTCTGCCAAAAACTCTAAATTCAGTCCTGGTTTTGGATTGCCATTTTTCATTTGATGTATTATATATTTCCCTATCATGTCGTTTTCGATGTTAACGATATCGCCAGCCGCTTTTTGTCCCAATATGGTGTCCTGATGAGTCAATGGAATCAATGAAACCGTCAAAAGGTTCCTTTCGATCCCAAATATCGTCAAGCTTGTTCCATCAATGGCCACGGAACCTTTTGGAATGCAAAAGGCACTAAGCCCTTCTTCCAATTGGATTACATAATATACGGCATTTTCTTTCCGTTCTTTTTTTATGATCGTTCCGGTTCCGTCGATATGACCTGAAACAAAATGACCGCCAAACCTTCCCTGTGCACTCATGGCTCGTTCGAGATTAACAGGTGATCCCAATTTTAACGTCCGGATCGAGGAAGCTTTGACCGTTTCCGGCATCACGTCGACCGTAAATAAACTTTTCGTGAAGGACGTTACCGTTAAGCAGACCCCGTTGACTGAAATACTATCCCCCAGATGCACATCTTCAAGGATTTTTTCAGAACGAATCGATAACTCCATACTGCTTTTTCCTTTTTTCAAGGAATGTACGGTACCGATATCCTCAATGATTCCCGTAAACATGTTTTTCCCCCTTTTATAAAATATAAAAAACCCCTTAGGATGGCCTAAGGGGTTAGCAGGAGAAATGAGTGAAAAAAATTGTATACCTAAAAAGCCTAATATTTTCATTTTCGAAAAATTAGGCATACGTATACACTTGGGTTCCACACGTCCTTCTCCCATCCAGACTGTACTGTCGGCTTTGGAATCTCACCAAATCCTGCCTTTTAACAGGCTCGCGGGCTTAGAATTTCTTCATCACCGCCGGTTGGGATTTTCACCCGACCCCGAAGGACTAAAATAATATGAATCTTTGAATATTTTATCACCATAAAGTGAAGATGTAAAATTTCTAACCTTAAATGGTTCAATTGTTACAGGAACTTCCTATCTTTATGTAAAAATGGTCCCCCATTAACCCCGATGTGCTCCAAAAAGGTTAGGCAGGCTAAATATGTGGAATAGGGTTAGAGGATCAAAATTCAAATAAGGAGGAAGACCATGCTTATTTCCATCATCAACTTGATTTTCTATCTGTTCGTCGTCACGATGAATTTTTTAGCCAATTTCCTGCCATTGAACGGCCAGACATCAGGAGAGATTTCCGATAAACTTAATGTCCTTTTCACTCCTGCCGGATATGTATTTTCCATATGGGGCTTGATCTATTTCCTGCTCGCCATCTGGGTATTCAGGCAGTTTTTAAGTAAACATCAAAACAGCCCTGCTTATAAGGCATCCTTCCCTTGGTTCGCTTTAAGCTGTGTCTTGAATGGAGCTTGGCTTTTAGCTTGGCACTATGAATACTTTTTGTTATCCGTATTCATTATCATTGCTTTGTTGGTTACTTTAATGGTCATTTATACAAACATAAAAAAAGTGGAACACACTACTTTTGACCTATTTCCGTTCTCCGTTTATACAGGCTGGGTAAGTGTCGCAACCATAGCTGACATTTCTTATTACCTAACCTATATCAAATGGGACGGTTTTGGGGTTTCCGAATCAACCTGGACGATCGTCCTGCTGATTGCAGCAACAACCCTGGCCTTTTTCTTTGCAGGTAAAAACCGGGATTGGTGCTATCCTCTCGTATTCGTTTGGGCGTTCATAGGCATCGGGATACGAAATAGCGACGCCTATCCGGTAATCACAGACATTTCTTATATCCTGGCTACCATCACTTTTATCGTATCCATCACCATCTTCATTAAAAATAGAAGGAACTAAATGAGGGATATGGTATCTTAAAATGCTTGTTGAAGATCTTGCCATACATCCTGCCAAGCTTCTAGGCCAACTGAGAGACGGACCAGCTGGTCACTGATGCCCATTTGTTCCCGTGAATCTTCAGGAACGGCAGAGTGCGTCATGGTAGCGGGGTGCTGGATCAATGTTTCGGCATCCCCTAGACTTACGGCAATTTTGATAAGTTTCAATTTATTGAGGAAATCTTGTGCATCCTGTTTTGTGCCATGCAATTCGAAAGAGATAAGGCCGCCACCATGTTTCATCTGTTTTTGCATGATATAATGATCCGGTGAAGCATCATCACCTGGATAATATACCTTTTTCACCTTTGGATGTTTCTTAAGTTCATGAAAGATTGCCATTGCATTGGCCGAATGACGGTCCATCCTGACGGGCAAGGTCTTTAACCCCCGCAATAGTAGCCAGGCGTCGAATGGTGAAATGATTCCACCGATATCTTTCTGTGTAGTCCCAGCTATATGATTCATGAATTCCTTTTTACCGACGACAAGTCCCGCAACGACATCCCCATGCCCGCAAAGATATTTCGTAGCGCTATGAAGGACAATATCACAGCCATATTCAAGCGGTCTCTGTAGGTAGGGCGTCGAAAACGTATTATCGACTACGACCGTCACATTATATTCCTTCGCAATCCTTACCACCATCTGTAAGTCAATCATTTTCATCGTCGGATTGATCGGGGTTTCTACATAGATGCAGGTCGTTTCCGGCCGGATCATTTTCCTAACCTGTTCTTCAGTATCCATTTCACAAAAATCATGAGTGATCCGGTATTTATTTTTCATTAGCTGCAGAAGGCCGAATGTACAACCATATAACCCCTGTGAGCAGAGGATGTGATCATCTGTTTTAGTTAACGCAAAAAGTACTGCTGAAACGGCTGCCATGCCTGAACCGAAAGCAAGGCCAGCTTCCCCGCCTTCCAGTGCGGCAATCTTTTCTTCAAGCACTTGTACCGTTGGATTTCCAAGGCGAGAATAAATATATCCATCTTCGATACCGGCAAAACGCCTCTCCCCTTGCTCGGCATTTTCGAAAGTGAATGTTGAGGTTTGGAATAAAGGTGTTGCCAAGCTTCCCAAATGCTTCTTCGAGTCATATCCTTCATGGATGACTGCCGTTTCAAATTGTTTATACTTTCTTGTCATACCGTCTCCTCCTAACCTATGTCTATTGCTATCATATGTCAAAAACCCATATAAAGGAAGCGTTTTCATTCATGATTATCCCCCATAAATGAACCCTGAATTTAGTAAAAATAAGCTGCATTCTGTTCAGTTGGATTCTACAAGTTGAGCACCTCTTTTAATTTTTAATCCTAACGTGAATTCCAAAAAAAAGGGGACAGCCGCCATGGCCGTCCCTTTTTCCGAATCATTCATCGACTACGATGTTTCCACCATAGAAGGTTACTCTCGTTAATGGAATCTCCAGTTCACGAGCCATTTTTTTCAACTCTCGCTCTTCTCTTTCCGTTACGATTGAAATGACCGTACCATCTGCACCTGCACGCCCAGTTCTACCGGATCTATGGATATATTGTTCGATGTTGTCAGCCATATCAATATGAACGACCGCAGTAAGACCTTTAATATCAAGCCCCCTTGCCGCTACATCTGTTGCTATCAGCATCGGGGACTTTCCGGATCGAAGCTTGCGCAGTGCTTTCTCCCTGTCGACTTTATTGGATTCACCGTGAAGCACGCCCATTTCAATACCTTTATAACTCAGTTTTTCATGTAAGACGCTAAGCTCCGCAATATCATTCAGGAAGGCAAGTGCCTTCACATCTTTAAGTCTTGTGATTTTCTCGAGAATCTTGGACTTTTCCCGTCTCTCAACAACAAAGTAAAGATGGTCCACCTTGGATTCCATTTTTTCATTTTTATCGACCTTGATCATTTCGGGTTCATTCATGAATCCCCGGGCCGCTTTTTCCGTTTCCTCTGGCAGGGTTGCTGAAAATACCATGATTTGCCGATCTTTTAGTGTTGTTTTGATAATATTATTGATCGTTCCCATATGCTCTGGAATGATCAATTGGTCACCTTCATCAAGTACTATCGTCTTAACTTCATGCATCTTCAGTTTCTTTTGGGCAATCAATTCGTAAATCCGTCCCGGTGTTCCAGCAATCACTTGTGGACGCTTCTTCAGTTTGTCCAACTGCCTTTTCACATTAGCACCGCCGATGAATGCTGCACCCGTAATGCCGCTTCCCTCTGACCAAATGCGAATTTCTTCATTGATCTGCATGACCAGTTCTCGTGATGATGCCAGAATCAAAGCCTGGGGCGATTTTTTTTCAGGATCAACCTTTTCCAGCAATGGCAGTAAATATGCCAATGTTTTTCCTGTACCTGTCGGTGATTCGGCCATGATATCCTTTCCCTCGACAATCACGGGGATCGCTTTCGTTTGTATCGGGGTAAGTTGTCCGAATCCGGATTTTTTCCAGGCTTCTTGTATATATGGTTTTCTATCGTTTATTAATGCAGGTAATTCGCTCATATCGTTCTCCTTTAATATAAAACTTTTCCTATCTTTCATAGTACCATTTATTCTTGTCCAGTAGCCAACGGAATACGAATTGTAACCGTCGTCCCTTTGTTTATCTCACTTTCAAAATCCATTTCCCCCTGAAGGCGATGAACGATTTTCCGGCAAATTGCAAGCCCGATCCCTGAACCTTTTTCCTTCGTCGAGTAAAAAGGCTCACCAATCCGTTCAAGGCGCTCAGGCCCCATTCCCATGCCATTATCACTCACGCTGACTACAGCATGTCCATCGATTATTTGCAGAGATATATCAATTTCCCCATTATCTTCAATCGCTTCAATGCTGTTCTTGACGATATTGATTACCAACTGTTTAAGTTCAATTGAATCAGCCATAATATAAATCGGTTCGGCGGTTTTAATCCTTAGCCCCATTTCGATATTATTCAAATTCGTTTCTGCTTTCATCAACGTGAATACCTGTTGTAAACTGTCGGCAAGATCGATCCTGCAGTATGCGACATCCTGTTTCTTTCCGAGAACCAAAAGTTCACTTGAGATAATATTGATTCGGTCAATTTCCTTCAACATGATATCAGAATGCAGCGGGTTCACTTCCTGGGTCATATCCATTAACTGTACGAATCCTTTTAAAGATGTCAGCGGATTCCTTATCTCATGTGCGACGGCCGCAGCCAGATGTCCGATAACAGATAGCTTTTCAGACATGATCATCAATTCCTCTTCGCGCCGCAATTCGGTAATATCCCTAACGATTGCATATACTCCAAGCATTTCCGAGTGGACGATGATCGGTAAAAAGGTTACACGGATAATCCGTTGTTCATCACCGCTATTCTGAATGGTCGTTTCGAATTTTACAGCCTCCCCTTGAAGGGACTGTATAAAGAACTCAGCTACTTTATCACTTTCATTCCAGTTGATGAGATGATTCGCATTCTTGCCTTTCGAATTGTCACTATTATGACCTAACAGTTTTTCGGCTTCCGGGTTTATCGAAACAACATTTCCTTCGAGATTCAGCTCAAGGACACAATCCGGGTTATGCTTGAACAGCGACCGATACTGTTCATCCTTAAGAATGAATTCCTGTTGGGACCTCAACATCTTCCCCGTCCAATACCTGATTATGAAGTATAGGAAAAGCCCGGTTATGAATATGAACATCCACCCTTTGGAATGTTGAAACATTGCATATATTTGAACATCTTCCCTCGCCTGTGTCATAGAGATGTAATCCGTAACGATAATCCATAAGACCCCAAAGAATATATATATAAAAGCCACTTTACATGCAATTTTATGAGATTGGTTCATTTTTTTTCCTTTGCATTGTTTTTTGGTTTATTATTCCCAAATCACTCAAAAAAAGCCCTCATGTTTTCAACATAAGGACTCTATCGATATTGTACCATATATATTGCATTCATTGTTTTATATCGTTAAAAAATCCAGCAGCAGTTTAACTGGACGTTCAATAAATCAAGAAAGGTTTTTAATGGCTTGATTGAATTCTTCTTCTATATCTTTTGTAGGCTTGGCCGTTAATAAGCTGAAAACGACAACCGCTATTGAACCAGCGATGAAACCAGGAATGATTTCGTATATTTCAGCAAACTTATCGATCATATCCCAGACGATCACGGTTGCCGTACCGACAATCATTCCCGCCAAGGCTCCCCATTTCGTCATCCGTTTCCAGTACAGGCTTAACAAAATGACAGGACCGAATGCCGCCCCAAAACCAGCCCATGCATAACCAACCAATTTAAGGATCGTACCGCTTGGATTAAAAGCCAATAATAGGGCAATGACAGATATCGCCAACACACCAAACCGACCTACCAGCACTAATTCCTTATCAGATGCGTTCGGCCGAATGAACTGCTTATAGAAATCATCTGTCAGAGCACTTGCCGATACCAACAGCTGTGATGCAATCGTACTCATGACCGCCGCTAAAATCGCAGCCAACAAGAAGCCTGTAATTAAAGATGGAAACAGTTCTTTAGCTAATATGATGAAGACGGACTCAGCATTCCTATCCCCTAAAGGACTATTTGTCAGGTTAAAATATGCTATTCCCACCAATCCGGTGAACATCGCTCCGACGATAGCAAAAATCATCCACCCCATACCGATTCGCCGTGCACTTTTCAATTCTTTAACAGATGAGACCGCCATGAAGCGAACGATTATATGAGGCTGCCCGAAATAACCAAGCCCCCATGCCAGAAGAGATATGATGCCAATGGTTGATGTTCCTTCAAAAACATGCAATAAATTCGGGTTAATCGATTTTATTTCATTGAAGGTAGGATCCCAGCCCCCAATATTTACAATCGTGACAACTGGTACTAGAATTAAGGCAATGAACATGATTGTACCTTGTACGAAGTCCGTCCAGCTGACAGCCAGGAATCCGCCAAATAATGTATAAAGAATAACAACGCTCGCCGTCAGCCAGATACCCCACCGGTAATCTAAATTGAAAGCCGTACGGAAAAGCTCACCGCCTGCTACCATGCCTGAAGAGGTATAAAAGGTGAAGAAAATTAAAATGACCGATGCTGATACCACTTTTAAGACCCGGGAGCCATCTTTAAACCGATTTCCCAAAAAGTCGGGAATCGTAATCGAATTGCCGGCAATTTCCGTATATGTCCGAAGTCTTGGTGCCACGAATAACCAGTTTAAATAAGAGCCTGCACACAGGCCGATGACAATCCAGCCAGCACTCAACCCGCTTATGTACATCGCACCAGGAAGACCCATCAACAGCCAGCCACTCATATCGGAAGCCCCTGCACTCAATGCCGTTACAGCCGGGCCCAAGTTCCGGCCGCCAAGCATGTAATCGGTTAAGTTAGCCGTTTTCCGATAGGCCAAATAACCAATTAAAAGCATACCTACCATGTATATTGCAATTGATATTATAATTCCATATTCCAAAAATGAATCCTCCTATTTATAGGTTAATTTTCATCTTGTAAGCTTATCAGAAAAAAAAACATATGTTAAGAAGTTCTTGCACCTTTCAACGATTTCACTTTCAATATAAGTAAGAAAATTCATTTTATTAGAATAAATCATTTAGGAGGAATACGCCATGCAATCCTATATCAATCAGCCAGATGGAGTCTTTCCCTCTGTTTGTTCTCTTGACTGTCCTGATCAATGCGGTTTACTGCTGCACAAAAAAGATGGGAAAATCATTAAAGTTCAAGGAGACCCTGATCATCCAGTCACAAAAGGGAATATTTGCAACAAAGTCCGCAACATGACTGCCCGCCTATATGACCCCAATCGCTTAAAACAGCCATTAAAGCGCATTGGTCCGAAAGGAAAAGGGAATTTCGTTCCAATCAGCTGGGAAGAGGCCATTGACACAATCACTTCCAAATGGAAAGACTTGATCGAAATGCATGGACCGGAAAGCATACTTCCTTACAGCTTTTACGGAAACATGGGCAACCTCAGCGCCGAAGGGATGGATCGCCGCTTTTTCCACAAACTCGGCGCAAGCATGCTCGAGCGTTCCATCTGTAATGCGGCAGGCTCAGTCGGATACAGCTATACAATGGGTGGTTCATTCGGCATCGATCCAGAAGAAACGATCCATACCAAGCTATTCATCATGTGGGGCATCAACGCTGTGAGCACAAATATGCACCAAGTGACGCTTGCCCAGCAAGCCCGAAAAAACGGGGCCAAAGTAGTTGTCATTGACGTTCATAAAAACCAAACCGGCAAGTGGGCAGATTGGTTCATTCCGATTCTGCCCGGCACCGATAGTGCACTTGCCCTCGGATTAATGCATATTCTTTATGCCGAGAATCTAGTCGACCAGCCCTTTCTCGATGAATACACAGTGGGTGCTGCTGAATTGCGCGAACATGTCCGCCAATATGACCCTGCGACCGTCTCCGCGATAACTGGCGTTCCCATTGATGACTTATATGAACTTGCCAGGATGTATGGCACTACAAGCCCATCATTCGTTCGGATAGGCAATGGCCTGCAGCACCATGACAATGGAGGCATGGCGGTACGTACCATTGCCTGCCTGCCTGCCCTTACCGGCCAATGGATGGAGGAAGGCGGCGGAGCCATCAAAGGTAATTCAGGATATCTGGCCTTTAATATAAATGCCTTAAGACGTCCTGATTTATTGCGAAATAAAGCTACCCGGACCATTAATATGAACCAAATCGGCCAAGCTCTTATGGAAAAAGAAAACCCGATTCGCTCCATGTTTGTATACGGCTCCAACCCAGCACTTGTCGCTCCGAATGCAAATAAGGTGCAGGAAGGTCTAATGCGGGAAGATCTATTCACAGTGGTCCATGATCTATTCTTAACCGAAACGGCCATGTTTGCCGACCTCGTCCTTCCTGCCACGTCATCTTATGAAACGGAGGATTTTTATAATTCATATTGGCATAATTACGTCCAAATACAAAAACCTGTAGTCGAAAAATATGGCGAATCGAAATCGAATGTTGAATTGTTCAAACTGTTGGCTGCTGGGATGGGATTTGGGGAACAAGCATTTAGAGATTCAGAGGAAGATATGATACGGCAGGCTCTGGATTTTCCCGACAACCCGCATTTGGAAGGCATCACCTATGACTCCCTTTCAAGGAATCAATTTGTCAAAGCCAAAATGCAGCCGATGTTCCCAGGCAAACTCCCGACACCAAGCGGTAAAATCGAACTTTATTCCGAACGGATGAAGCGGGATGGATACGAGCCATTGCCCACATATACGCCAATCATAAAAGACAGCGACCTGCCATTTTTATTCATTCCGGCACCTAATCACAATTTCTTGAATTCAACCTTTTCAAATAATGCCAAACATATCTCCATGGAAAAGGAACCGAAACTGCACATGAATGCCGCCGATGCCAAAACAATGGGAATAGCCGCCGGAGATATGGTTAGAATCTGGAACGGTCGCGGTGAATGTTTGCTTACCGCTGCTCCCGGTGAAAATGTGTTACCAGGCGTTCTTGTCAGCCAAGGCTTGTGGCAGAATACGCCCGAAACAAAGCAACACATCAATTCCCTTACCCCAGATCGCCTCGCGGATATGGGTAATGGCGCCGTTTTCTTTTCAGGACGGGTTGACCTTGAAATAGTCCAACAAAAGTAAAGAAATGTTTAGCAATCTTTGAATATACTTGGGATTCTCAGCATTATATCTGCTATTTCAGGATTATATCTCCGATTTCGGATTATATATCTGCGTTTCTGGGATTATATCTCCGATTTCGGATTTTTATCTGCGGTTTTCGGATTATATCTCCGATTCCATAGAAAAAAGGCTGTTCCGCCAGGAACAGCCTTTTTTCGTCAAGCTATTTACTCTTCATCAAACCAGCCTGTTGGCTGGATATCCAAGTTGTTATTGATTTGCTTCACTTCGGTGTATGCTTCGTAACCGAAAGTTCCCAGTTCGCGTCCATTTCCACTTTGCTTGAACCCTCCCCAAGGAGCTTCGTTATAAGTAGGATGATATGAGTTTATCCACGTGATGCCGGCACGCACTTTTTTAATGACACGGTACGCTTTTGAGATATCATTCGTGAACACCGCTCCCGCTAAACCATATTTCGTATCATTGGCAAGTCGTAGAGCTTCCGCTTCATCCTTGAACTTTTGAACGACAAGCACCGGTCCAAAAATTTCTTCCTGCACAATCCGCATATCCGGTGTCGTATCAACAAAAATAGTAGGTTCGACAAAGTAACCTTTATCCATGCCTTCTTCTTTAATTCGATTTCCACCGACGATTAATTTGGCACCTTCTTCTTTTCCGATTTGGATATACGATAATATTTTGTTCATATGGGCTTCTGAAACGATAGGTCCCATCTGGCTGTTTTCATCAGAACCTGAACCTACTTTGATTTTTTTCGCCTTCGCAGTAAGACTTGCAATGAACTGATCGTAAATGGACTCTTCCAATAGTAAACGGGAGCCTGCTGAGCACACTTGTCCTTGATTACAGAAAATCCCGTATAGAGCATAATCAACGGCAGTCTCAAAGTCAGAGTCCGCAAATACGATATTAGGCGATTTGCCGCCGAGCTCCAATGTGACTTTCTTTAGGTTACCCAGCGAAGCCTCCATGATCTTACGTCCTGTTGCCGTGCCTCCTGTAAAGGCTACTTTATCGATTTCCTCATGCTCTGCAATGGCTTGTCCGACAACTGGCCCCGCTCCTAACACAAGGTTCGCGACACCTTTTGGCAATCCTACCTCATCCATGATTTCAAATAGTTTGACCGCCGTCACCGGAGTGATCTCAGATGGTTTGAACACAACGGAATTTCCTGCAGCAAGCGCCGGAGCGAGTTTCCAGGCTGACATCATTAGCGGGAAATTCCAAGGAACGATCTGCCCGCATACACCGATCGGTTCCCTTACGACCATCGATTGCTGGCCGTCAGGAACTTCAAAAGTCTGACCTGTCGGTTTTGTGGCCAATCCTGCATAATATCTAAAACATGCTGCCGAATCAGCTATATCAAAACGAGCCTCACGCAATGGTTTCCCATTATCCAATGTTTCCAACGCAGCTAGTTCTTCAGCTTTTTCTTCTATTTTGTCGGCTATTTTGAATAAAATGCGAGCTCTTTCGACGGCAGGAGTTCCCCACCAACCACCTTCATAGAAAGCATATTTTGCTGCCTCGACCGCTGCATCCACATCTTCCTGTGTTCCTTCCGCTGCTTTGGCAATAACTTCCCCCGTGGCCGGATTCAATACATCCCTCTTCTCACCCGAAGTCGAATTCACCCATTCCCCATTGATGAACATCTTTAAGTCCAATGCTCCCGTTCCTTCTTTTTTCGTATTATTTTGCAAAGTTTCCTGCATGTAATTTCCTCCTCTGTTTTAAGTTATCTACCTATATATAAAATATGAGCAAGATTCATGCCAGTTTGAAATTTTAGGTAACTCACGGTTTTTTGCCCATTCCGCTCATATTTAAATTCAGTCGTGAATTACCTATTCATTTTTGCATAACCCATAGGCAAAACTCTTCCTAGTTTCATAGAAAAAAGAGATGAGCAGCTGCTCACCTCTTTTCTGATTAATTCCGATTAATAATGACCAATTTCATTTCCGTCATTTCTTCAATGGCATATTTCAACCCTTCGCGCCCAGTCCCGCTTTTTTTGACTCCGCCATATGGCATGTTGTCAACACGGTAAGTTGGGATATCATTAATGATAACACCGCCGACTTCCAATTTTTCTGCGGCAGAAAGAGCCAGATTGATATTTTCCGTGTATATCCCGGCCTGCAATCCGAATTCGGAATCATTGACCAAGTCAATCGCTTCCTCAACGGAAGAAACCTTATTGATCAAAACAATTGGAGCGAAGACTTCCTGACAAGATACCTTAAGCATTGCATCCACTTCCAGCAACACAGTGGGATGCAGGATATTTCCTTCAGATTTACCTCCTGCTGCAACTATCGCACCGTGTTGTTTAGCTTCACCGATCCAATCCAGGCTTCGCTGTACATCCCCGGCGCTGATCAATGCTGAAATATCCACAGACGGGTCCAAAGAATCTCCCAGTTTCAAGCCATTCGTTGCTTCCGTGAATTTTTTGACGAACTCATCATACACCTCTTCATGAACATAAGCGCGCTGCAAGGAAATGCAGACCTGCCCTTGAAAAGCGAATGCTGCCGATACACAGCGTTGGATGATTTTATCGATATCGATCCCTTTATCCACGATGACAGCCGCATTCGAACCTAGTTCAAGACTCACTTTCTTTAACCCGGCCTTATTACGGATCCCGATTCCTACAGCCGGACTTCCAGTAAATGAGATGCTCTTCACCCGTGAATCGGTGACTAATTTATCACCGATTACCGAACCGCTTCCGGTAACTAAATTAAACGCACCTGTCGGCAAATCCGTTTCGGCCAATAATTCAGCAAGAAACAGTGAAGATAGCGGTGTTTGGCTCGCAGGTTTCAGGACGAGTGTATTTCCGGCAGCAATGGCCGGGCCCACTTTATGGGCAACCAGGTTCATCGGAAAATTAAATGGCGTAATCGCACCCACAACGCCTAGAGGCTCACGGACCGTGTATCCTATCCTTCCTTCTCCGTCAGCTGTGGCATCCATGGTCAATGTTTCTCCATGAATCCTTTTTGCTTCCTCTGCTGCAAATTTATATGTGGCAATTGTCCGGGATACTTCAACCATTGCCGTTTTAATCGGTTTCGCTGCCTCTTTTGCAATAATTTCAGCTGCCTCATCTTTGCGGCTTTCCAAAAGGCTCGCAAGCTTTTCAAGTATGGCAGCGCGTTTATGACTAGGTAAAGCTGCCATCGCTTTTCTAGCCTGATAGGCTGATTCTATGGCCAACTCGACATCTTCAAGGCTTGCCGAGGGAATCTCCGCTAGAACTTCCCCGCTATAAGGGGACTTTAGTGTCGTGAACTTTTCAGCTTCTTGCCATTTACCATTAATGTATAATTTCTTTTTCAGCGTTTCCGTCATGACCATCACTTTCACCTCTTATAAAATTTCTTTTTCGACTGCAGTAAATGTCTCATCAAGGATTTCAATCATTCTTTCGACTTCTGCTTTAGTAATGATTAAAGGCGGTGCGAATACGAGTGTATCTTGATCAAACGTAACCGAACGGCAAATCAAACCATTCTTCGCAGCTTCGGCAACAAGTCTTGGAGCAAGCTGTGTCTCAAAGCCTTCACCTGTTTGTTTGTCCTTTACGATGGAGATGCCTCCAATTAGTCCAAGTGCCCTCACATCACCAACAATCGGATGTTTGCTTTGGAGCTTCTTAAAGCCGGCAAGCAACTCTTCACCACGCTGTTTCGAGTTTTCTATAAGGTTTTCACGTTCAATTATTTCAATATTTTTCAAAGCAACCGCACATGCCATCGGATGGCCACTGTATGTGTAGCCGTGTAAAAGCGTACCTTTTGAAAGGGCAATGAAATCCTGATGCATCTTATCATTCAGGACGACCCCGCCTAACTGTGCATATCCACTCGTCACACCTTTTGCAAAGCACATCATATCAGGCACAACACCAAAGTGTTCAATCCCAAAATAAGTCCCTGTTCTTCCGAAACCTGTAATGACTTCATCCGTCACCATCAAAATGCCGTATTCATCACAAATTTCCCTTACTTCCTTAAAATAGCCTTCAGGAGGAAGGTTCACGCCACCGGCCCCTTGAATCGGTTCAGCGATAAATGCCGCAATCGTTTCCGGTCCTTCCTGTTCTATGACCTTACGCAGCTCCTCAATGGAGGAACCGTCCACATGATAAAAATCAGGTGCGATTGAATTCGTGAAATCCCGGAATGGCTTCAGGCCAGTCGCACTTGTAGCTCCCATTGCCACTCCATGATAGGATTTCGAGCGGGAAATGATTTTTTGACGATTAGGCTGCCCTTTCAAAAGCCAGTAATGACGAGCAAGTTTGATCGCTGTATCATTCGACTCCGATCCACCTGAAGTGAAGAAAACTGCATTCAAATCCCCAGGCGCGATGGATGCGATTTTGGCCGCCAAACGGATTGCCGGCTCATTGCTGAAAGTGGCGAAACTTGAGGTGAAAGCTAATTTGGCCATTTGTTCCTTCGCGACTTCAGCCATCTCTTCTTGTCCATGTCCAATATTCACATTCCAAAGTGAAGCCATGCCATCAATGACAGTCCTGCCCGTGACATCCGTAAGATATATTCCCTTTCCTTCCTTAAAGATGAAACTTGGACCATCTGCCTGCTGTTGTTCGATTGCAGTAGTCGGATGAATAAAATGCTTTTTATCCAAATCGATTAATTCCTGAATACTCGTAGTCTCTTTAATCATGTAAAAAACACCCTTCTCATGTAATGGATTTTTTAAAGCTAGTTTATTTTTATATTTATAGATGTAGCAAGAAGCATGCCAAATTATATGAGCCTTATATTAAAGGTATTCAAGTTAAAATGATTCATATATAAATCAATAGGAGCACGTGTTGATTCACATATAAATCATTTGATTCACATTCGAATCATTCAACTCCCATTCATTAGATTAACTACTGAATGACAAGCATTTTTTCGAATTCCCCTCTTTATTTCTATTTGATGTTACAAAACCTTACACACAATGTTGAATTTTCGGAAGATTTGTATTATTATCATGTTAATATTTTTTCATTCCTTTTGAGCCGCTATGTTAATCTAAATGAAAGAAGTTGATATATATGCAGGTAGGATTTGAACTGTACCAAAAACAAACCTTGAAGTTGTCATTAACCCCTGAATTACAGCAATCGATCAATATCCTTCAATATTCCACCCATGAACTGATAGATTTCCTGAACCGGCAGGCTTACGAAAATCCCGTTCTCGAAATTAGCTTTAAAGAACCCCTCGCATCACTTAGTATTCGTACAAATAAAATAAATTCTCAGATACGCGGTTCTTCCTCTAAAAGTAAAGGTTTCAACGGAGACAATGATTACAACCCTATCAACAATCATTCAGTCAGCACAGAAACACTTGAAAGGCATTTACTGGAACAATTGAGTTTACTAAGTTCATTGAATGCATTTGAAAAGAAGATTCTCCAATTTTTGATTGGAAACTTAAATGATTATGGATTTCTAGAATTGGATGTCCATTGGACTGCTTCGCATTTTTCCGTACCCGTGGAAGAAATCGAAAATATGATTCAAATATTGCAATCCCTTGACCCAATTGGAGTCTGTGCTAAAGATCTGACCGATTGTTTACTCATTCAGCTGCGTGAGCATGAGAATCACAATGAATTGGCGTATAAGATCGTTAAAAAGCACTTAGAAGATTTAGCAGAAAAACGCTACAGGAAAATTGCCGCCCTTCACCAAGTGACCGTTCAGGAAGTACAAGGGGCCTCGGATTTCATCCGTACGTTAAACCCCCGTCCTGTCAGTCACTTTTCCGATGATATGACTCATTACATCGTTCCGGACGTTTACGTGGAAAAAGATAAAGAAGGTTTTCTGATAACGGTCAACGATAGCTGTACACCTAAACTTTCCATCAATCCTTACTACAAGAACCACGTCGCCATCAATTCAGTTAATCCAGCTAAAGATTATATAAAAGGGCACATAAATGATGCCCAATTACTGTTAAAAGGGCTCGAACAAAGGCAAATGACGCTTTACAAAGTGACCGCGTCAATCGTGGAGGAGCAGCATGAGTTTTTCATGAAGGGAATTACGGGATTAAAACCTATGACACTGAAGGACATTTCGGAAAAACTTCAGCTTCATGAATCAACGATCAGCAGGGCGACGAGCAATAAATATATCCAGACGCCGCATGGCCTCTTTAAACTAAGGAACTTCTTTACTAGAGGGTTACACCGCGTGAACAGCCCAGCAACCGAATCATCGACCACCATCAAAGAAAAAATAAAGGTCCTGATTGCCGATGAAGATAAAATAAAGCCTTTTTCAGATCAGAAGCTTTGTCAAATATTCGAAAATGAAGGGACGAAGATCTCCCGCCGCACTATTGCAAAATACCGTGAAGACCTCGGTATACCGGGATCTTTAAAACGGCGCAGATTTTAAAATCAAACCGAATTTTTAAAAAGACTCTTACAATGGAGTATCTATTGTAAGAGTCTTCTATATTTTCCACCCCTGAACCAGGGGCTTAATAAACAGTTTTGGAATCATAATATATCGGTTTATTTATTCCCCCATTTATCCTCGAAAATAAGTTCATCCATCAGCCTTCTTTTTTCCCAATTGGCAAGTTCAAGAATGGGTTTATCCGGATATTGATCCGTATAGCCAATCGACAGGAGTGCAACAGGTTCTATATGCGGCGGAATCTCCAAAATATCACGAATATCATTTTTCTTGTAAAAACTTACCCATCCCATTGCCAATCCTTCCGCATAGGCAGCCAGCCACATATTTTGAATGGCGCAGGCAGTGGATAGGATATCGGTTTCCGGAATGGAGTTCCTCCCTAAAACATGGGAGCCTCCCCGTGTCGGGTCGCATGTAACACAAATGGTATATGGTGCTTCTTTTAACCCTTCCACTTTCAAACTAAGAAACTTATTTTCTTTACCTCCTTCATAATGAATAGCGAGGGCCCTTCTTTCTTTATCCGCTGCCCATGCCAAACTGTCCTTGGTTTCCTGAGACGAAATCACGATGAAACTCCAAGGCTGCATGAATCCTACAGACGGCGCATGATGTGCAGCATCCAAAATTCTGCGGAGTATATCCTTTGAAATGGGCTTTGTCAAAAAACTCCTGATATCCCTACGGTTATAAATGGCTTTATATACGGCAGCTTGTTCTTCATTAGTAAACATAGTTTCCCCCCTGTTTCCGGCTCCCCAGAAATTCATCTAAACATACAATATATTTTATAGGTAAACCCTTACAATTAAAATATCCTCTGGCTCAGCTCATTCCGTCCACAACAAGATCCGCTCTTTCTTGAGGCCTTTGCACACCCACATAGAGACCTTCATGAACCATCCAATTATCCTCCCACATTTGACGCGCATCTTCACCATCCCGCTCAAGGCCACGTTTCAAACGCTGATCACGGGGACATTCCACCCAAATCGTGAAATCATGGTACCCTGCCAATTCTTTACGGATAGAATACGTTCCTTCTATAATGACAAGGCCCCCAGCAGGAACTTCATGCCATTCGGCCATAGTGTCCGTTTCCCAATCATACCTTTGATATCTTGCTTCTTTCCCCTTTGTAAGCGGTTTTAGGATTTGGTTACAAACCCGTTCCCAATCATAATCCGCCCCGATAGGCTTTTGGGATGGAGGCAGTTGAACCCTTTCCGATGACGGCAAATAAAAATCATCCATATGAACGGCCACGCTACCTGGACATTCTGCTTGGATACGGGCAGCGAGTGTGCTTTTTCCAGATCCGCCCCGGCCATCTATGGCCAATATATAGAGTAAGCGTTTTTTGGAAATTTCGTGAATTTCAGCTATAAGACTGCTGATCGTATACTGTCCATTGAGTGTTGGAAAGTTCATAAGCATTCCCCCCTATACTACTTATTTCTATTAATCCTCCCTTAAACTCCTTCCTTGAGGGGATAATTTAAAAAAATAAGCAGAAGGTGCTGGCATTGAATAAAATCCAATTTGCTCCCAAGCTTCATGTCTGATTAAAGAAACAGAGAAGGAAAAGGCCCCTTTCCCTCCACTTCATGGAGAAAATGTCTACGATCAAACGGGTAGGACTTTCCATGTAATGGACTTGAAAACTTCTTGTTAAAGACATATATATCAGAGAAAGGCCTTCGAAGGTTCGAATGCCGACTTGATGCAATGTTATATAATGACCATCGATTTGAATACGCCATTCGGATCTGCGATTGAAACCTGATCGGGTCAGCAAATAAAATGGCTTATCGGCATTATGCTGCCAATTCGGACTTGCCGAAGAAAATGATTTGGCTTTTTCTCGCAGATCCTGAACTTCAACTTAGCTTTCCATGGATACTAATGGCCGCTTCCCAATAGGTTTTCCTGTTCTGCGAGCATCACGGCTATCTTATCCTGGATTGCCGTAATGCCTTTTTCTTCTACAAAATTATTAAGGATGATTGAAAATATGATTTTTTCCCCTCTTTTGGTCGTCACATAACCTGATAAGGAGCTCGTACCTGAAATTGTCCCTGTTTTCGCGCGGACATTCCCGGCTGCAAGTGTCCCTTTCATCCTCTTTCTAAGCGTACCGCCCACCATCCGATTTTCGTTGCCTGCAATCGGTAAAGCATTCAAGTAAGCAGGAAACCACGTTTTTTCCTGAATGGCATACAGCAGCTTCGTTATTTCATTCGCTGGAATCATATTGACTTGGGAAATTCCAGACCCATCACGCATCATGATCGTTTGCATATCGAGACCCATACTCTTCAGCTGATTTCGAGCAACCTTCAAACCATCCTTCCAGCTTCCCTCCCCATCTGCCTTTTTACCCATTTCCTTCACCAAAACCTCGGCATGGCTGTTATTGCTCAATTTCATGAAAGGAATAAGCAGTTGTGAAAGCGGCATGGACTGATGAGTGGCAATCATGTCCGCTCCTACTGGCGTTTTCCCTTTTTTCCTTTTTCCCAACACTTTAATTCCATGTTTCTTCATTGATTTTTCAAATAGGCTCAAGGCATATTCTGTGGGATCTTCCACCGAGATCCACTCTTTGGTCACCCCGGCATCTTCCGGAATGGTCCCGGTCACCGTAATGACTTGTGTGCCATGAGACCGTTCGACTTCAATTCTATTATTAGCGTCTGCCGATACAGTTTTCGTTTTGTTGATGACCTTCACGTGATCGGTCTCAGGCTCCAGCTTTACCGTTGCCCTCTTTCCAGCCTTTTCCCCAGGGGCTATCTTCACGATGATGGTACCGGTATCGTAATCTTCATTCGGGGAAGCAGTTAAAGCCGAAACGGCTGCACCGTAATATTCCTGTTCATCGCTCCAAACTAAGTCTTGGGAATAACGAACATCATCATACCAAGAATCGTCCCCTATAAGATCCCCGTGAACGAACTTAACGTGCCTTTGCTTCAGTGAAGCTGCCAGCTCATCAAAATCCTTTTCCAATAATGTGGGATCTCCTTTTCCCTTCAGGTATACATTGCCCTGCAGAACCTGGCCAACCTGCACTCCTTTTATGTATAGTTCTGTTTGAAAAGCATGATCTTCCCCTAAAGTTTCCAGCGCAGCTGCTGCTGTCAAAAGCTTAAGGTTCGAAGCAGGCCGCAATCTCGTTTGCGATCCCCGTTCATAAATCATTTCCCCCGTTTCAGCTGAACGGATGGAAATTCCCGTCAACGCCCCAGCCAATCCTGGCGAATGCTCCAATATTCGTTGAATTTCCTGCCCTAGGTTTCCATCATCATTCGCAGCCTGCATCGATTCTCCATTAAAAAAACAAATCAAAAACAGGAAGAATATAAAACTCATCTTCCTTTTATACGTCAAACCTATCACTCCCGCTCTAGAAACTCACCACTTCTATCTTGTCCATTTTTCGGTCATATAAAAAGAAAAGATCCACTAGAAAACTCCTTATTTATACATACTCGGGAAACTGCAGGATTATTCACCCTCCACTCCATGGTATGCGGCTGCATAATTTCTATACATATACCTTTAATAGGGAACTTTTTTGCAAGATAATCCGTATAAGTATAAAGACATAGTAAGGAGTGAATATATGTATTCCAAGATACAGCCACCAACGAAGAAAATATCCAAAGAATCAGTGAAGGTTTGGCGGATGACTGAAGCCATTACCAATCTCATTATCCTCGCCGTCCTTGGCATCCTATTATTTGTTGATGATTATTTCACTTGGAAAGAATGGATTGGATGGATTTTAAACGGACTTATCGTATTATCTTTTTTCCATGCTATCTGGTCCATCTTCATTGAACCGATACTTTTGCAAAAGTATTGGCGTTACGACGTGAACGAAGAATTCATTCAAACAAAACGTGGAGCATGGAGTGAAACGCATGAACTTATTCCGATGACGAAGGTTCAATCTGTCAAATTGAACCAAGGACCGTTTTTGCGAAAATACAACCTTTATTCCCTAAGCATCGGAACAATGGGCGACTCTCATGACATACCAGCCATCCCCGAGAAAGAGGCGTATGAATTACGAGATAAAATTGCCCATTTCGCAAAAATTAAGGAAGTGGATTAATGATGGAAGAACACGCAAAACGATTACACCCTATCAAAATCCCTTTCGAATTTTGGAAATTGCTGAAAGGAAATGTATTTTTCATAATCATGCTTTATGTCCTGAATTTCGGTTCTGAAAAGATGTATATGAAGGTACTCCAAATCGGCTTTCTAGTTTATTTGGTTTGGAAAGTCATTTCTGTCATCCTTAGATGGTATACATACAAATACCAAATCAAAGAAGGTACCTTATACATTACTTCAGGGCTTGTCTCGAAATCGTATCGAACTGTCCCGGTTCATAAGGTTCAGAATGTCCAGCAACGCACGACGTTATTTCATAAGATTTTCAGATTGACCTCTTTAACATTCGAAACGGGGATGACTGGTGATCAGGGTAGCGTACCTTTCGAGATGATTTCCCGAAAAGAGGCCGAACGGCTTGAGGGGGAATATGCTTCAAAACAGGAACTTCCGGTTATTGAAGCGGATATTCCCGAAGAACGAATTGCTGAGGATATGGAACCAGCCAATGAAAAAACGATCCATTTCACTCCAAGCAAACATGATGTGCTGAAAGCTTCCTTTACATCACTCAGTTTCCTGGCTCTTATCCCGATATTGGCTACGTTATATAATACACTCGATGATTTTTTCGATTTGGAGAACGCCGAAGGGTTTCTTGCCAAGTTATTGGATACATGGTGGATCATTACCATCGTTATTGCAGGCCTCGTATGTGTCGCCGTTGCCTTCGGAATCGTTTCCACATTCGTTAGATATGGAAAATATGAAATTTCATCCGATCACGAGCGCATATATATCAAGAAAGGTGTTCTGGACGAATCTGCTTTTTCCATTCGGAAAGAAAAAGTACAAGCAGTCGAAATCACCCAATCAATCATTAAAAGAGTGCTGGGGTTGGCAGAAGTGAAACTGATCAGTGCAGGAAGCACCGGTGATAAAGAGCTGGAAACGAACACCCTCTATCCTTTTTTATCAATTGAACGGGCATATGGGATGGTAGAAGAGATTTTACCCGTTTACAAAGTGGAACGATCAATGAGGTCACTATCGAAACAGGCCTTCAAAATCCGAATGCTGCGGCCCAGCTTTTTCTGGATTCTCACAACATTGGCGATTTATTATTTCAAACCCTCCCTATGGTATATCTCGCTGATTCTACTCGTCCTCTTTTATACATTGAGAATAATGGATTACAAAAATAGCCGTTACTTGTTAAATGATGAGTTCATTCAGTTCAAATCCGGAAGTTTGGAAACATCACTATTCATTACCAAAAGAAGCAAGGTCATTCAAATTGAGGTGGAACGTTCGAAGCTGCAAAAGCTTTTCGGGCTTGCCACAATTGAAACGATCAACCGCTCCAAGCCTGTACACCATACAAAGCTCCAAGATGTATCCGTTGAATATGCAGACGAATTTTACACATGGTATATGGACAGGACAAAAAATATCCAATTCGAATAGTATTCAATGAATGAAAGAGTTGACCATGGCAGTCAGCTCTTTTTTTATCCACTATATTCCACCCCCTTCCCACCTTTGCACTTCACGACAAAATTAATATTGGAATTCTCTAACTTGTCCCTTCAAAAAAAGCGAAAGAAGACCGAAATATCAAATAGAAGTCAAAATTAATTTGAAGTATATAAGGAGAATTTTAAAGATGAAAAGACTGACAGACTGGTATTTTAATTCGCTAAAAAAACAAATATTGATTCCCTTTTTAGCTTTGATCATGATAAGCGGAATGGCCATTTCCTACATGAGCTATAAAAATAGTATCGAGTTGACGACCAAGGAACTTACCGGATCGACGGAAGAACAAGTCAAGTCAATGAACGATTCTTTCGAGACCTTCTTTCAAAAAACGGAAAACCAATTGGATAGAATCAGTAAATATCCTATTATGATTTCTTATGATAAGAACCTCGAATCCATAATGGATGAATTTTCTTATACGCAAACCAGTAACTCTGAAATAAATGGTATATATCTCGGCACAGAGAAAGATGGAAAAGCATTTATATTCCCAGAAACTGAATTGCCGGCTGACTACGACCCAAGACAGAGGGATTGGTATCAATCCGCATTAAAACAAAAAAACAAGACCATTTGGACGGAACCTTATACCGATCAGGCTACGAATGAACTTGTCATTACGGCAGCAAAAGCCATATATGATGATCGTGATGAATTAATAGGCGTGCTAGGTGTCGACATCTCGATCGATACATTGATCACGATGGTCAATCAAACGAAATTCGGCGAAACGGGCTATACGGTTTTGCTTGATCAGAAAGGGTCATTCGTTACACATCCAGACAAGGAAAAAATTCAACAGGATATATCAAAGGAAAATATTTTCAAAAAAATGAAAGGTGAATCCGGATCAATGACCGAGGAATTTGAAGGGCAAAGCCGGATCGTCGGATACGCCACAAATCCTACCACCGGATGGAGAATAGCAGGGGTAATGGAGGAAAATGAAGTGAAAGTCCGGGCAAGCCCGATGATAATCGATAATGTCATCACACTATTGATTGTCTTTACCGTCACTGCACTATCTGCCATCTTCATCACCCGTTCTTTAACGAATCCCATTAAAAAGCTGCAGGAATCCATACGGAAAATGGCTGACGGCGATTTCACCTCCTGGAATTCCATTTCCAGAAAAGATGAGATTGGCCAACTTGCAGAAGACACCAGCTTAATGACCAGGAATATGAGTCATATGTTAGGGGTTGTCAACAACCTTTCCGATAAAGTATCTGATTCCTCCATGACGCTAGTGGCCAGTGCCGATGAAAATTCAGCAGCAGCTAACGAAGTGGCCATGACGATGGAACAAATAGCAGCCGGTGCCATAGACCAAATCGAAGTCGGGCAGAATAACGAAATGGCCGTAAAGCTATTGGCTGACAAAATCTATGATCTTGAGGCGCAAACGGGAAAAATGGCCACGGAATCCGAAAATATGTTCAAGGCTTCCGAAAACGGAATCACTCAAGTACAAGGCCTGAAACAACAATTCAATGAAACGTCCCAGATATCCAATAAGATGAGCACGGCAGTCAAATCATTGGATGCACGATCCAATGATATCAGTGCGATCGTAAAAACCATTAGCGGGATTGCAGGACAAACGAATTTACTCGCCCTGAACGCTGCCATCGAAGCAGCGAGGGCTGGTGAACACGGAAAAGGGTTTGCAGTTGTTGCCGATGAAGTGAAGAAATTGGCCGAACAAACGGAAAAATCACTGAAAGAAATCTCTGAAATCATTCAAGCCATGCAAAACGATACAACCAATACCGTTCATTTGATTGATCAAGTCAATCAAAAAATCCATCTTCAGGATACTTCTGTAACGGATACGGAAAATGCTTTCAGTCACATTGCATCCATCATCGCGAACACATTCAGCAATTTTGACGAAATAAAAGAGATGATGAACGATATGGTAAACGAAGTCACACGGATGGCGGGCAATGCAGAAAAATTAAATTCAATCAGTCAGGAAACTGCGGCAGGAACCGAAGAGGTATCAGCTTCCGCAGAACAAACGAATGCTTCCATGGAACAATTAAATGCCCTGGCTAGTGAATTGGATGCCCTATCCCAGGAAATGCACAAAGAAATAAAGAAATTCACATTCTAATCAAAAAAGGACGGCCCCCTAAGGGATCCGTCCTTTTTAAAATTACGCCTTATAGAGTTCTTCTGCCATTCGTCAGCGTTTCATCGGTTTCGGTTATTCCCGAGTAAGAAGAACTGGATTTTCTAGCATCCGAATCGACTAACACAAGCAATTTGCCGCTCTTTACATCCGCTTCATAACGATTCGCTTCGTCTTCAGGTATGCCCATTCCGATTAATGTACCGGCCAATCCTCCTGTTCCAGCGCCTACAGCCGCTCCGGCTAATGTTGCAGCAAGCGGTCCAGCAGCCAGTACCGGCCCGATTCCCGGAATTGCCAACGCACCCACACCTGCCAATAATCCGGCAGCACCGCCCAAAATACCGCCAGTCGCCGCACCAGCTGCGAGCCCCTCTTCAACTTTTGTACCCGTTTCTTCATTCACTGCATTTAATTCTTCTTTATCTTTAGCTACCACTGAAATATCTTCACGATTATACCCTTGGGCCTGTAATGACTCAACAGCCTTTATAGCTTCTTCTCCAGTTTCATATACACCAATTATACGTTTATCCATATCTATCATCCTCCTTAAAGAATGTAAATTGTCGCTCCCCCTTTACATACCCCAGGGGATGAAAGTGCTAAACGTTATTTAACAGGAAAATATTTTCGAGTTAACCCTTATTCAGAAAGGGTATATATAATAGTAGTATGCATATTTTTAGGAGGTTTTCTTTTTGCTCATCGAGTTACTTAAAGATTTAGTATCTATCGACAGTTCATCGAAAGAAGGAGCCAACCAAGCGGTTGATTACTGTGCGGACTGGCTTAAAGATCAAGGACTTACCGTGAATGTGATTGTAAATAACGGTTATAAAATGCTTGTTAGCGAGATTGGCAGCGGGGAAAAAACCCTAATTTGGAATGGCCATGTCGATGTTGTCAGCGGTACGCCGGATCAATTTTTCCCTGAGGTTCATGAAGGAAATTTATATGGACGCGGAACAGCCGATATGAAAGCTGGAGTTGCAGGGATGATGTGTGCATTTACCGAACTGAAAGATAAGGACTTAGGTTTAAAAATCCAGCTACAGATCGTATCCGATGAAGAGATTGGCGGGTTGAACTGTTCCGGATATTTAGCGAAACATGGTTATCGGGGGGACTTTGTAATCTGTGCTGAACCGACGCAACTGGGAATCGGACTCCAGGCAAAGGGTGCCCTTCGTCTCGATATTGAAGTATCCGGCAAATCTGCTCACGGAAGCCGTCCATGGGAAGGCGTGAATGCAATTGAAAAGGCCTATGATCTCTATCAAAAAATAAAGGAACTTCCTTTCACCCGGGATCATACTCCCCTTTACTCTTCCCCTTCACTTAACCTAGCAAAAATAAAAGGCGGGGATGTCTATAATAAGGTACCGGATGCTTGTTTGCTAAGTCTTGATATTCGCTATCTTCCTACGCAAACAATGGAAGAAATCATTGCTCAGATCGAAAGTGTGACAGGAAATAATGTTCTCCTTAATATGTACAGTAAACCTGTAAAAACCGAAGAATCAGACCCATTCATCACTTTGCTCCGACCGATTATCGAAAGAAACACCAAGCAAGATGCTGTCATTTTTGGACAACATGGCTCTGCAGATACCGTCTTTTTTGCGGCATATGATATCCCAGCGATTGAATTCGGACCAAAAGGCGAGAACTGGCATGGAGATAGGGAATGCGTCAATCTTGAATCAGTAGCAGTCTACCAAAAAATGCTGGTCGATTTCGCTTCTGAATTTATTTTACATTAATCCAAATCATGAAAAAAGCCGGCATCACATATAGACAAAAGGAAGTCTATCTACATTTTAAAAACAAAGTTGATTGAAACGAAAGGTGCGAGACTCCTGCGGGAAAAGCGCGTCCAAGGGAGACCCCACAGGCGCAAAGGCGCCGAGGGGCTCCCGGACCGCCCGCGGAAAGCGAGTGCCTGGAGTGGAAATCAATGTTCGAATTTTAACAAGCTCTCAAAAAAACTTAGACAAACTCGATTTTCATCGATTTTGTCTAAGTTTGAGCCGGCATCACATAGATGTCGGCTTTTTTCATGTTCCGAATATCCTCTCCCACTAAAATAAACAGCATTCAATCGTCTATTATTACGTTGTTTTTTTACAAAATATACAGGACTTTAAAACCAGGGATTTAACATCCATATGTTACCTCATCATACAGGATGTGCCATTACATCAACACTATTTAACAAAAATATGCTTATACTGACATAATAAATAATATATTCACATTTAACTGATAAGTACTTTTGACCTAGTTTATATTACATTTATTTATCAAGGGAAACCTTTTTGTAACACAATTACTATTCCACCGAAACATTATTGTCATAAAGACCTGTTATTCTAAGTCTACGATTTAAAACAAAGGAGACTATTCATTTTGAAAAAAATACTACTTCCACTATTCACTGCTTTCTTTTTGGTATTTAGTTTTTCCGGAGTTTCATCGGCTGCTACTACTACATACAAAGTTAAAAGCGGCGACACACTATGGGGTATCGCCAATAAACATAATATAACAGTCAATCAACTCAAAAGTTGGAACAACCTGAAAAAAGATAACATCCATCCAAAACAAGTTTTAAAGGTCAAGAAAACATCGACCTCTGCTAAACCTAAAGCTAAAGCAAAAACATCATCATCATCCAAGAAATATAAAACGATCACGGTGAAGGCAACAGCTTACACTGCGAACTGCAAAGGCTGCAGCGGGATTACAGCATCTGGTCTTAACTTAAAGAAAAACCCTAACGTAAAAGCCATCTCGGTCGACCCTAAGGTCATTCCACTAGGAACAAAAGTTCATGTAGAAGGATACGGGGATGCCATTGCGGCAGATAAAGGCGGCGCAATCAAAGGGAATAAAATTGACGTCTTCTACTCTTCTCACTCAAAAGCTATCAATTGGGGCAGAAAAACCGTTAAAGTAAAAATCTATAAATAATGATAAGCACCAGCCTGAAACCTTTCAGGCTGGTCTTTTGTTTTTCCCATTCTTACAAACATCTAAACAACCAGTTGACCTTCAAACGGAAATATTTACTGAAATTTCAGTCAATGTTATGATTAGTACATCTTAATCAAAAGAGAGGTGTGCGCTTTGAATATTGTCATTATAGGGGCCGGGGCACTCGGCTCCTACTTTGGGGGCAGGTTGCAGCAGGCCGGACAGGATGTTCAATACCTTGTCCGAAAAAACCGCGCCAAACAATTGAAGGAAAACGGGATCAGCATAACCAGCCCACATGGAAACTACCAATTCAACGACCTTCATATCACAGAGAATGTAAATGATATAGAAAAGGTCGACCTCGTGATTCTCGCCGTAAAAGGACAGCATCTGCAAGGCACTCTTACAGATTTAAAGGTCCTTGTTGAAAAGGGCGCAAAGGTCCTCCCGCTTTTGAATGGATTGGAGCATATATCCATTTTACAGGAGGCGCTGGGCGATGAAGCCGTCTTGGGAGGAAGTGCCTTCATCATCGCCACCCTTGATGAAAAAGGTCATGTCATTCACTCCAATGAAAATCACGATTTAATCTATGGCCCGCTTCATCCGTCACAAAAAAAGATTTGTGATGAATTCGAACAGGCGGCGGGATCAGCTATCATGAAGGTAAGCAGAACGGAAAACATATTGATCAGGATGTGGATCAAATACATGTTCATCACCGCATTTTCCGGTGTGACAACAGCATCGAACCTCCCTATCGGCACGATACGGAGATACCCGGAAACCAATGGATTGCTAGAAAAGGTCCTTGTTGAAATGAAGGAGCTTGCAAATGCTTATGACATCGGAATTACTGTGGAGAATATTGCTCAAGCGTTGGAAAACATGGCAGGCTTACCTGATGAATCCACCTCTTCGATGCACCAGGACCGCCGGAAGGGCCTAACCCTCGAAGTGGAACATTTACAGGGCGGTGCACTGCGCCTAGCCGACAAGGTCGGTTTGAAACTTCCTGTGATTGGAACCCTATATGCACTAATAAAACCATTTGAAAATTGATTTTCGCCAATACCGGTGCTCCACCGGTATTTTTTTACGGCTTAGTAATCTCTTTATATCCTAATCTTCACTTTTAATTCCTCTTCAGTTATTCAAAATCCCCAAGACCAAAAAGAACAAAAAGAAAACAATATCACCAAAAGAATATTCTGATTCTTTCTTCTGTTACACTATTATCAAGTTAAGAAAGCGCTATCATATAACAAAGGAGAATGCCCCTTGAAAATATTAAAAAATTTAACAGTTCAGGTCATCATCGGTATCATTCTGGGTATAACAGTCGGTTTCTTCTTCCCTGCTTTCGGTGAACAACTGAAGATATTGGCTGATTTATTTATTAAAATGATTAAAATGGTCATCGCACCAATCATCTTCTTAACCGTCGTAATCGGAATTGGCGGTATGGGTGATATGAAAAAGGTTGGCCGCATCGGCGGTAAGGCCCTGCTTTATTTTGAAATCGTTACCACTTTCGCACTTGCCATCGGAATCATCGTGGTCAATCTGCTGGGACCTGGTAAAGGCTTTAACATCGATTCAGTCGAGGGCGGAGATGTATCACAATATACGACAGCCGCTTCCGAAACGGAACATGGCGCCGTTGCTTTCATTTCTAATATCATTCCTGATAATGCCGTTGCCGCACTGGCTGGCGGAGACTTACTCCCTATTCTATTCTTTGCCGTATTATTCGGATTATCAATGGCGGCAATGGGACCGAGAGTGCAGCCAGTCGTTTCTTTCTTTCAGCATATTGCCGATATTTTCTTCGGCATCGTCGGTATGATCATGAAAGTTTCTCCATTGGCCGCATTTGGAGCAATGGCTTATACAATCGGTAAGTTTGGCCTTGGTTCTTTAACCTCGTTAGGACAATTAATGGGCAGTGTTTATATCACAATGGCACTTTTCATTGTTCTTATCCTTGGCTCGATTGCAAAAATGTATGGCTTTAATATTTTCAAGTTCATTGCCTATATAAAAGAAGAGATCCTCTTAGTTTTAGGAACCTCTTCATCGGAATCCGCCCTGCCAAGCGTGATGAAAAAACTCGAAAAATACGGTTGCTCAAAATCGGTAGTCGGTTTGGTTGTCCCAACCGGTTATTCTTTCAACCTTGATGGCACTTCCATCTACTTATCCATGGCTGCGATTTTCATCGCCCAAGCCTATGGTGTCGATTTAAGCATCTGGCAGGAGTTGACCCTTCTAGGAATCTTGATGTTAACATCCAAAGGTGCTGCCGGTGTAACGGGATCCGGTTTCATCACACTTGCTGCAACATTAGCTGCCTTCCCAATGATTCCAGTTGAAGGAATGGCATTACTGCTTGGGGTCGACCGCTTCATGTCAGAAGCACGCGCCATCACCAATCTAATCGGTAACAGTGTCGCTACAGTGGTCATTTCTAAATCAGAAGGTGAATTCAATCCAAACCAAGCCATCTCAGGTGATATGAGTGAAGTGGCTGTCTCATCGGAAAAATAATTGAACCTTGAATGAAGAGGTGTGCAACTTGCACCTCTTTTTTGTGTATTTCTCCCTTTCTAGCAATGAAAGCCATTTTTCTATAAATAGCCAATCAAATAAATTTCAGAATCACTGAAAAGTGTTTATACTTTTATGTAACAGGTAAAAGTATAAAGTTTAAAGTTTTAGTAGTTTGATGGATTTAACCAAATTAGGAGGTTTTATCATGAAGGATTACGGATTATTTATTAACGGTGAGTGGTCGGATTTTGGATTGGATAAAATTGAAGTGAGAAACCCGGCAACGGATGAAGTAGTTGCCACCGTTCCTAAAGGCGGTGCAACTGAAGCGGCGAAGGCTGCAGATGCCGCATATGAAGCCTTTACGGGCTGGGCTGCACTCTCAGTCTACGAACGCGCTGAACTAATTTGGAAATGGCATCGATTGATTGATGATCATAAAGAAGAACTGGCAAAAATCATGACTGAAGAGCAAGGAAAGCCCCTTAAAGAAGCTCTTGGTGAAATGACATATGCCAATGGCTTTTTATCTTGGTTTGCCGAAGAAGGAAAAAGGGTATACGGCGAAACGATTCCTGCTTCCGTGTCCAATAAGCGGCTTTTTGTGACTAAACAGCCTGTCGGAGTTGTAGCTGTCATTACGCCTTGGAACTTTCCTGCAGCCATGATTACAAGAAAAGTGGCACCAGCGCTTGCCGTCGGCTGCACAGTCGTCATTAAACCGGCAAACCTTACTCCCATAACAGCTTTAAAAATGGCTGAATTAGCTGAAGAAGCCGGCATTCCAAAAGGAGTCATCAACGTCGTGACAGGAAAATCCTCAGAAATCGGCGAAACTTGGCTTCAAGATACGAGGGTTCGTAAATTGACGTTTACCGGTTCTACAGAAGTCGGCAAAACCCTGATGAGGGGCTCAGCAGACACGGTAAAGAAAATCTCGCTTGAACTCGGAGGTCACGCACCAGCAATCGTTCTTGAGGATGCCGACCTTAATAAAGCGGTTGATGGCATCATCAGTTCAAAATTCCGTAACGCAGGACAAACATGCGTCTGTTCAAATCGCATTTACGTCCACGAAGCCATTCAAGAGGCCTTCATCGAAAAGCTCGTTGCCAAGGTCAAGGAACTAAAGGTAGGAAATGGACTGGAAGATGGCGTCGATATCGGTCCGCTTATCGATCAAAATGCAGTGGATAAGGTTCAAAAACAAATTGATGAAGCAATCAGCAGCGGCGCTAAGCTCGAAGCTGGCGGCAAATCAATAAGCGGCCTTTTTCTTGAACCGACCGTATTGTCCAACATTGATGACAGCATGCTCTGCATGAAGGAAGAAACATTTGGTCCACTAGCTCCCATTGCCTCCTTTAAGACTGATGAAGAGGCAATCAAGAGGGCAAATGACTCCATCTTCGGTTTGGCAGCTTACGTCTTCACTGAAAACATCACAAAGGGCATCAAATTCACCGAGGCACTTGAATTCGGTATTGTTGGCTTGAACGATGGACTTCCTTCCGTTCCGCAAGCTCCATTTGGCGGATTCAAGCAAAGCGGACTCGGCCGTGAAGGCGGACACCAGGGCATCGAAGAATTCTTGGAAGTAAAATATATTTCCTTAGGTTTGTGACCAGAAAACGGGCCCGACTCAAATGAGTCGGGCCCGTTTTTTCATTCCAATATATCTTCTTCAAGCTTTTCCTCTTTTCGGATCCTGATGAATTTAACGATATTCAATACTATCGTTTTAACAACCGAGTAGGTCGGAACGGCCAAAATCATGCCGATGATACCGGCAATGTTTCCGGCCACGAGCAATAGGATGATGATGGTCAGCGGATGTGTGTTCAATTTTTTCCCGATGACTAGCGGTGAAATGAAATTACCATCCAATTGCTGAATGACCGTTACCACCAGAATGACCAATAATGCCTCTGTCGGTGAATGAATCAATGCCACAATGACAGCAGGAGCGGCTCCGATAAACGGGCCTACATATGGAATGATATTGGTTACAGCACCAATCAGCGCGAATAAGAACGCGTAAGGCAAACCAATGATCAAATACCCGATGAACGTTCCGATCCCGACAAACATGCAAACAAGAATCTGCCCTTGTATGTATGTAGTAAGCGTCCCGCCAGTTTCCTGAAGTACTGTTAAAGCTGGTTTTCTATAGCGAACCGGTACGAATTTCATAATGGCGGCCGGAAGCTTATCTCCATCCTTCAACATATAAAACAGGATGAAAGGAACCGTTACGACCACTAAAGTAATATTCGTCACCACGCTGAAAACGGAAGTTAAACTGTTCGTTATATTACTAGGTAAGTTGGTCAAATATTTTTGCAGCGAATCCCCTACTTCTTGCAGAGGTACATAATCTTGTTCCACCGTCCATAAAAACCATTTTGACTCCGCAGAATCTTCAATGAACTTCCTTGTTTGATTGAAATAATCCGGAAGGTTATTGATTAAGTCCGTAACCTGTTTGGAAAGTGACGGGCCAACCAGACCGACCAGTAAACTAATCAATCCAAGGAAAAATACGTAAAGCAATAAAATCGCCAATCCCCTTGGCATTCTCCTTTTAACGAGGAAATCAACGGTAGGGTTGAACAAAAAGTAGAGAAAACCCGAAATCAAGATTGGAAAGAACAATGTAGATGTAAAAATGACTATTGGTTCAAAAAGAAAAGAAATCTTTGTACCAACATAAAAAAGTAAAGACAATAGTAATAACTCTAACGTCCAAAAATGCAGTTTTTGCTTGAACAAATTATCTCCTCCACTATAAGCAATTCTATATAACTCCCTATTTCTAAGGAAACAACATCATGAATGTGAAAAATTCTATGTATGATAATCTTTCATTGTTAGCAGTTTACCATATTTCTATAACTTGAATGAATAATTATATACAAAAATAAAAGAAAAAGCCTAAAGATACAGTTCCCTATCCATTTGATGGTTAAGCATCATTTTACACTTTAAAATCTGTTATTTGTCGCAGAAAAAAGAATCAATAGGAAACACCATACAAATTACTTAGGAGAAATAATCTATTTACCTTTCAATATTCCATTGATGTGACGAAAGATTCATTGGTTTTCACCTATACCGGACACGGACCCAAATAAAAAACCCCGCTGTATTGGCGGGGTTTTGAGTCTTATTTTTGATCTTGAAGAACCGCTTCAAGCATCGTACCGTTTTTAGCTAGGTTCGTATGCCATGAAAATGCTTTTTCAAGAATGTGCGGAGTTTGATGCCCGCCCGTTTGCGCAACAGCTTCAGTGAAGTATGCACGTAGCTGTGGACGGTAGTCAGGATGAGCACAGTTTTCTATGATTAACTCTACGCGCTCTTTTGGTGCCAAGCCACGTAAATCAGCGATCCCTTGCTCTGTCACTAATACATCCACATCATGTTCAGTATGATCCACATGCGAAACGAAAGGAACGATACTGGAAATTTTGCCGCCTTTTGCATATGATTTCGTTACGAAAATGCCTAGGCGTGAATTACGGGCAAAATCTCCTGATCCGCCGATTCCATTCATCATTCTTGTCCCAGAAACATGCGTCGAGTTTACATTACCATAGATATCACACTCTAACGCTGTATTGATTGAAATCAAGCCCAAACGACGGATGATTTCAGGATGGTTAGATATTTCTTGTGGACGAAGAACCAGTTTATCACGGTATTTTTCAAGCTCACCGTAAACTTGTTTCCCTTTTTCTTCAGCTAATGTAATCGAACACCCTGAAGCGAATTTAACCTTTCCAGCATCGATCAAATCAAATACCGCATCTTGCAGCACTTCTGAATAAACTTCCAAATCCTTGAATTCAGAATCAAGGAAGCCAGCGAATACTGCATTTGCCACTGAACCTACACCCGACTGAAGCGGAGCAAGGCTTTCAGTTAAACGGCCAGCCTTGATTTCTCCACGAAGGAAGTTAATGAGGTGGTTGGCGATTGTTGCAGTTTCTTCATCCGGCGGCACGATTGTGGAAGGTGCATCAAGATCTGTAGAAACGACGATTCCCATTACTTTTTCAGGATCAACCGCAATGCCGATCGATCCAAGGCGATCACTTGCTTTAGTCATAGGAATCGGTTCGCGTTCCCCTTGTTTAGCCGGTGTATATATATCATGCATCCCTTCCAATCCTTCTGGATGGGATACGTTCAATTCAATGATCACATGTTTAGCTTCTTGAACGAATATGGCTGAGTTGCCTACAGAAGTTGTCGGGATGATCAATCCATCTTCCGTAATCGCCAATGCTTCGATGATTGCAAAATCTATCGGTCCGACAATGCCTTGACGAACTTGTTCAGCTGTATGAGACAAATGCTGATCCACATAAGTTACTTCATCAGCATTGATTTTATTGCGAATGCCTTTATCCGCTTGGAACGGCAAACGTTTATTTATGATACCTGCTTCCGCCATATGTTGGTCGACTTCCGGTCCTAATGAGGCACCAGTATATACGTCAACTTTGAATTTTTCAGTTTTAGCTCTTTCAACTAGAGCCATCGGAATAACTTTAGCATCACCAGCACGGGTAAATCCACTCATACCTAGTTTCATCCCATTTTTAATCCATGAAGCTGCTTCTTCCGCTGTAACTACTTTCCCCTTAAATTGTTCGTTGCGAATTTTTTTGAAAACGCTTTCGTTCATACAAAAGACCCCCATTTTTCGCTTTTCTTACACTTAATTTTACCAATCCTGTGTAATCGTCACATTCATTTTCGAATGAAAAGCCTTAAATTGGGCATAAACCAGCATTTCTTTCACACAAAGGAGAATCACTAAAACCCCAAAGCCCTCCTGAATTGACTTGCATATGTTTGACTGACCTGGATTTTGGAGTTATCTTTCATTATCAATAAAAATGTAGAATGGAAATCAGGAAGGATCTCTTTTATATAGTTGATATTGACGATGTACGAACGGTGCACACGAATGAATAAATCACTAGGTAAAATGAATTCCAATTCACTTAAATTCATTTTATGAAATCCACTCACACGTTCGGACTGAATTTTAGTTTTCCTATTTTGAGCTTCCAGATACATAATTTCAACATATGGAAGCGGTATCCAGCGGTCATCTGTTTTAATGGTCAGGAATGATGTCGGTAAAATTAATGGCTTTGACGGCAAGATGGCCGTTACCGCCCCTAAAGGATTGCCCTCGTCCATGATAGGAACACTCAGCCCATAGTAAGGTACGCCAAATACATTACTTTCAACTTGCACCCCTATTTTTTTACGGACGCTCAGCGCTTTATATGTCGCCGTATTTTCACTGATTAAATCACCTGGTTTTATTCTTAAGTCCACTTGTTTGCTCGGTTGATAATAAATGTATTTTTCGGAATCAGCCACAGAAATTGAAGCATCCTTCGGAACAAACTCCCTGATGATATTTAAAACGGATTCGACCGTAAATTGATCCATTTCCTTTCACCTCTTAAAAGAACATATTAATAATTTCCCTATTATTAAGCAGGGGCATTCATGAAGTAATTCATAGTTTTTTGGTAAATTTACATTTTTTTGAATTTTCTTTTCGGAAAATTAAAGAAAAATTGAAGTAACTAAGCGAAAAGCGTCGAAAAAAGCAAAAAAATCGTATTTAAATTTATATCCTTATTCATTATAGTTGGAATGCTCCGCGATTTCCATGGGGGATTCAAGAAAAAAGGTTTCCTTAATATACTAATATTTAAATGTCACAATCCAGCTGGACATCAAACAAAAAAAGCCGCTCTCCCCTAGGATAACGGCTGAAAGGTTATTTTTTTGAACGGGGATTTTGAAACGTGGATTTTAATCGGAGTGATAAAATCTCTTCTAAATTTTTCAGTGGCAATTCCAATAAAAAGGGTCTGTCATCAGGTTGATATACATCCTCTGAAATGAGCGTATTAACGATCTTCTGTTTTTTTGCATTAACAATTCGGACCAGTCTCCCCATTTTCAGCTCCCTTTCTTTTATCTTCTGTATCCGGCGGAATTGATCATCAGATGTCATTCTTTAACGCATCATGACCTTCTTTACCGGTACGGATATTCACAACATTCGCCAATTCATATATGAAGATTTTACCGTCACCCGGTTTACCGGTACTCAAGAATTTCCTTGCTACATCCACAACATCCTGAACTGGCACTTCACACACGACGATTTCGATTTTCATTCGATCATGCAATGACATTTCACGATTTCTGCCTCTATATGTTTCCACATAACTTTTCTGAAGACCCGTTCCTTTTACTTCCGATACTGTCATTCCGCTTACCCCTATTTTTGCAAGTTCCGCTTTGAATTGTTCAAATTGGATAGGACGTGTAATGATTTCTATTTTCGTTAAAATCTCGGACATATGAGCACCCCCATTTAAATGGATTCGTGATAAGCTTTTTCTCCATGAAGTGTAAGATCAAGCCCCATTGACTCATCTTCTTCACTGACACGCAACGGTACGAAAAGGTTAATGGCTTTAGCAACGATATAAGTGACCACGGCAACGAAGATATATGTCGCAATGATCGCTACAAGCTGCTTCCACAACAAGTTGAAATCTCCATAGAATAAACCATTTGCACCGCTTTCGTTTACGGAAGTTGTCGCGAACAAACCTGTAGCGATGCCACCCCATGTCCCGCCGATTCCATGTAACCCGAAAGCATCAAGCGCATCGTCGTAACCCAGTTTATTCTTCAGGAAGAATACGCCCCAGAAACAAACGGCACCGCCGATGACACCGATGATGATTGATGAAGCGGGCGTTACGAATCCGCAAGCGGGTGTAATGGCCACCAAGCCAGAAATGGCTCCGGATACTGCACCCAGCAATGTTGCCTTTTTATTAGCCATATACTCGACGATCAGCCATCCAATGATACCAGCAGCTGCTGCAACAGCTGTATTAACGAATACATTCATCGCCACTTCATTGATTGTCAGTGCGCTTCCGACGTTGAAGCCATACCAACCGAACCAAATTAATGATCCTCCAAGAAATGTTAAAGGAAGATTATGCGGTGCACTGTCCCCCGACTCTTTCCTTTTACCTAACATGATTGCTAATACCAAACCTGCAACCCCTGAAGATATATGAACAACGTTGCCACCTGCAAAGTCAAGTGTACCCAGTTCCGCTAACCAGCCTCCCCCCCATACCCAGTGTGCAACGGGAGCATATACGAATAAAGACCATAGGATCGTAAAAATCAGGAATGCTGAAAACTTCATCCGTTCGGCAATGCCACCCGCAATGATCGAGACCGTTAAAACGGCAAAAGTCATTTGGAATAACATGAACAAACTATGGGGAATTGTTTCGCTGTAAGGTCCAGGTGCAAAACCCACATCCTTTAAACCAACCCAGTCCAGACCGCCCAGAAGTGAATTACCAGGTGAAAATGATAATGAATACCCAATCAGCACCCAAAGAATAGAAATGACAGCCAGAGGCATATAACTATGCATTGCCGTATTCAAGACATTTTTACTTTTTACCATACCTCCATAAAATAGGGCAATTCCTGGTGTCATTAGCCAAACCATCATCGTCGCCAAAAACATGAATACCGAATCTGCCATTTGCATACTGTTTTTTCCCCCTTATTTTTTATATATGTTATGTTTACTAACACTATTATGTTATATTTTTTATCATATACTTAATTTTCTAATAATTCAACTTAATTTTTGTATTTTTCATAAAAAATGTTAGATTATATAACATCAATAAGAATAAAGGATCAGCAAATGTGATTTTTTTGGTTAATAGTCACTTTTCCACATCTTCACGACTCCATGGCTGTTACATTTCACCCTCCACTTATTCCCCCTCGAAAAAACCATTAAAAAAAGGGCCCTCCTATTGAGGACCCTTCAATAAATATTCATTAACAGCAACGAGACACTTTCCCCCCCTTTGCGTTATACCGTTCATCCTGGGCTTCGCAGAAAAATTCTTTCCTGGTTTTCACGGGATCTTCAGGATGATGCTTTCTCATATGTGCCACATACGTATCATAACTTGGCACGCCGACGAGCAAACTGATGAATTGCTTTCTGTAGCTGAGAATTGTAATTATTCTTTTCAACATCGCTTTCCCTCCCTTATGACGACCTTGATACATAAGGCGTTTCATGTAAATCTATTTTCTGGTTCTTCAAGACTTTTATCCATAACCTAATGGCAGAAATCAGGACCGTGATCACCACGATCATGAAGATGGCACATAGGGCAGCATCCACATAATCATTGACGATAACCCGCTTCATCTCGGCCAGATTGGCTGCCGGAGCAAGAACTTCCCCGCTATCATAAGCCTCTTTAAATTTATCCTTATGTGCTAAAAAGCCAATTGCCGGGTTTTCGTGGAACAGCTTTTGCCACCCTGCCGTCATGGTCACTATCAACAAGAATGTAGTGGGCACAAGAGTGACCCATGTGTACGCTTTTTTGCCCATTTTGAAAAGGACCGTCGTCCCAAGCAGCAATGCAATGGCGGAAAGCATCTGATTCGCAATTCCAAACAATGGCCAAAGGGTATTGATTCCGCCAAGAGGATCAATGACCCCTTGATAAAGGAAGTACCCCCAACCGATTACACAAATGGCAGTCGCAATTATATTGGGCAGCCATTTATTCGTTTCGGCAAATGGTTTGTAAAAGGTGCCGATGATATCCTGTATCATAAAACGTCCCACCCTGGTTCCTGCATCAATCGTGGTTAATATGAACAATGCCTCGAACAGTATCGCGAAATGATACCAGAACGCCATCAGGGACGCACCCCCAATCACTTGGGAGAAGATATGGGCCATGCCGATTGCAAAGGTTGGAGCTCCTCCAGTACGGGATATAATTGTCTCTTCCCCAACATCGTCTGCAAGGCCGGTAATCATCTCAGGTGTCACAAGGAAACCCCAATCTGATATCGTAGCAGCCACTTGCGCTGGTTCCGTTCCCACAACGGCCCCCGGGCTGTTAATGGCAAAATAGATGCCTGGCGTCAATACACAGGCGGCAATCATCGCCATGATGGCTACAAAGGATTCAGTCAACATCGCCCCGTATCCGATTGGACGTGCATGTGATTCGCGTTCAATCATTTTAGGAGTTGTACCTGAGGAAACGAGTGCATGGAATCCCGATACCGCTCCACAAGCGATCGTAATGAATAGGAACGGGAATAAATTGCCGGAAAATACAGGTCCCGTTCCATCGATGAATTGAGTGACGGCAGGCATTTCAAGGCTCGGCATGACAATAAAGATACCAAGTGCAAGTCCGATGATCGTACCGATTTTCAAGAATGTACTTAAATAATCACGCGGTGCCAATAACATCCATACAGGCAAAACGGAGGCAACGAAACCATAGACAATCAACATGATGGCAATCGTTTCCCCGCTGAAAGTGAACATTGGCGCCAATGTTGCACTCTCGGCTACAAAGCGGCCGAAATATAACGCGAGCATCAAAAGTATGATTCCGATAATCGACCCTTCACCAACCCGTCCCGGCCTTATATAACGCATGTAAATGCCCATCAGGACTGCAATCGGTATGGTCGAGGCAATCGTGAACATTCCCCACGGACTGCCCACCAGCGCTTTTACGACAACCAGGGCAAGTACCGCCAGTAAAATGATCATGATACCGAGGATACCGATCATCGCTATCAAGCCTGTAATCGGTCCAATCTCCTCTTTGATCATCTCTCCCAAAGATTTGCCGTTACGGCGCATCGAACCGAAAAGAATGATGAAATCCTGTACGGCACCAGCCAAAACAACTCCGACTACAAGCCATAGCGTCCCTGGCAAATATCCCATCTGCGCTGCAAGGATAGGGCCTACGAGAGGTCCAGCTCCGGCAATTGCTGCAAAGTGGTGGCCAAACAACACCCATTTGTTTGTAGGTACATAATCTTTCCCATCATTATTCGCTTCCGATGGAGTCTGGCGATTGTCATCTAGCTCAAACACTTTCCGTGCAATGAATTTACTATAAAAGCGGTATGCAATTGAATAAACACAGAGTGCCGCAGTAACAATCCACATGGCATTGATGCTTTCCCCCCGGTTTAGCGCGACGAAACCAAAGCTCACCGCACCCAATGCAGATATGATCCCCCAAAGAATAACAGACTTAAGCGCTTTCATTTTTTTCCATCTCCTCTCTATCGATCTAGTGTACAACTATAAAAAAACCTTCATTTATAAGGGGTCAGGGCAGTATTTCTCCCCGTACCCATTAAATTTAAAGAATTTTATATATATTCTGAATTATATGTTACCATAAGGTTTTTTAGCAATAGCAATTTAGTCAATTTGTAAAGTATTTTCCATTATTTTGTCGATAATTCCCTCCTTTCCCACTTTGGTGGAATCAATGATTTCCATGCTTTATAAAAATCGTATTGTGTGAACGCATTTTTAGAAGATTCATCATTAAATGAACGGGATGCAATCCCCAAGTTTATGATGCTCATTATGGGACCAACACAAAAAATGCGCGCCGGATGGCACACATTTTTTCTTTATCCTATCTGATTTTCCCTTAATGAGCTGCGGTTTAGATCGTAATAAAAACCCCTCTGCCGCAACAATTCATCATGGGATCCTTTTTCAATGATCCTTCCTTCATCAAGTACGAGGATTTGATCACTTTGCTGAATTGTATTCAATCTGTGGGCAATGACAAAACTTGTCCTTCCCTCCATCAAGCGCTGTAATGCTTCCTGGATTTTAAGCTCGGTTATCGTATCTATGCTACTTGTCGCTTCATCCAAAATCAATAAAACGGGATCCGCTAAAATAGCCCTGGCAATCGATATTAGCTGGCGCTGCCCCTGACTTATTCCACTGCCATCTTGATTCAAGATGGTATCGTATCGATCTGGCAGTTTCATGATAAAGGAATGGGCATTGGCAAGCTTGGCTGCATTCACCACTTCTTCATCTTCCGCCTCCAGCCGGCCGTAGCGGATATTTTCACGAATCGTACCTTGAAACAAGAAGGAATCCTGTAAAACGAAGCCCATATGCTTACGGAGACTGGACCTCGTCACCTGTTGGATATCCTGGCCGTCAATCAATATCCGGCCGCTGTTCGGCTCGTAAAAACGGGCAAGAAGATTAATGATCGTGGTCTTACCTGCCCCCGTGGGACCTACAAGCGCGACGGTCTCCCCTTTTTTTGCATGGAAACTAACATCATATATCGTTTGCTCCTCATCATTATACGAAAAGGAAACACCCTCAAAGTCCACCTCACCGCGGACTTCACGAAGTTCAGAAGCCTGTTTCTCATCCACTTCTTCTTCTTTTTCATCAAGTATGGCGAAAACCCGTTCAGCACCGGCAACAGCTGAGAGGAGTGTATTGAATTGGTTAGCCAGGTCATTGAGCGGACGGGTGAATTGCCTTGAGTACTCTGTGAAGATGACAATGACCCCGATGGAAACCGTACCTATGCCACTCAGCGCCAAAAACCCGCCGACAGCGGCTATTACCGTGAAACTTAAGTTGTTCAGTAAATTCATCAGTTTTGGGATCAGCCCTGAGTATGATTGTGATAGGAATCCGGCTTTCTTTAAATTTTCACTCCGGATGATAAAATCACGGATCACTTTATCTTCCTGTGAAAAAGCCTTTACGATCCGTTGTCCGGAAATCGTTTCTTCTATAAACCCATTCAGTTCTCCAAGGTTCTTCTGCTGTGCTTTAAACAGCTTTCCCGTCCTGTTCGTTATCCACTTCAGACCGAAGAACATGAGAGGAACGATGAATAAGGTTAAAATAGTTAATAAAGGGCTCAAATACAGCATGACTCCGATCGTCCCGACAAGTGTCAGCACACTTGAAAAGATCTGGATGACGGAACTATTCAAAGTGGAACTGACATTTTCAATATCATTCGTGACCCTACTCATCAACTCCCCGTGCTGACGCCGATCAAAAAAGGGAATGGACAACTGGTGAAGCTTTTTGAATAGTTGATTGCGCATCGCATAAACCGTATCCTGTGCAATTCCGATCATCCAATAATTCTGAAGCCACATGGAAAGGGAATAAAATATGTAGACTCCGAGAAGCCCTAAAAGAAGGCTGATCAGCCCCCCGCTATCTCTTGTGACAATATAATCATCAATGGCCATCCCAACAAGAAAGGGTCCAAGCAATCCCAAAACCGAGCTTATCAGTACCATGAAAAGGACACAAAATAGCAGGCTTTTATTCGTTGCCAAGTAGGGAATGATCCTTTTTACCGTATTCCAGGAGTTGACCGGTTTAGACTTTGCCTTATCGGGGGATATTCTTCGACTCAAGCGAAATCCCCTCCTCCCCAAACTGTGAGTGAACGATTTTTCGATAAAGATCGCTTGTTTGCATCAAATCCTGATGTTTCCCCAGCGCAAGGACTTGACCGCTTTCCAGCAACAAGATTTTGTCAGCCTCCATGGCTGTACTGATTTTTTGTGTAATGATGAGCGTTGTGCATGTATAGTCCTTTAAAGCGGCAAGCAATTTACTTTCCGTCTTCAAATCCAAGGCACTTGTACTATCATCCAGAAGGAGAATCTTCGGTTTGCGCACCAATGCTCTTGCAATCGATAAGCGCTGCTTTTGCCCTCCCGAAAGGTTCACTCCTTTTTGCCCTAACTGGGTTTCATATTGCTTCGGAAGTTTCATTACGGTCTCATGGACCTGAGCATGCATGGCCGCAGCCATGATTTCCTCCATCGAGGCACCCTCTTTTCCCCAAGCGACATTATTTTTTATGGTCCCCGAAAAAAGCAGGGCCTCTTGCGGTACATAGCCGATCCTGTTCCGCAGCGAATTCAAGGGAATATCTTTCAGATCTTGGCCATCAATTTGAATGGAGCCGATTTCAACTTCATATAATCTCGGAATCAGCTGAAACAGTGATGTTTTCCCTGATCCTGTCGCTCCTATGATGGCAAGCGATTCTCCCGGATCGATGGAGAAGGTCAGGTTTTTCAATATCGGGGTTTCGGTTCCAGGATAGCGGAAAGATACATCCAGAAACTTAATGCCTCCCCCATTGACGGCCCCACTCTTGCTTTCCGCCTTACCTTCATCAATATCTATCGGGGTTTCAAATATTTCCGTCACACGTTCCGCTGAAGCCTTTGCACGGGAAATGACCATGATCAGCCATGAAAAAACGGAAAGGGATGCCGCGATCCTCGTGGCATAGTTGACAATCGCCACAACTTCCCCTACCTGTATATCTCCCGTTGTTATAAATTCACTTCCAAGCCAGAGAATGATCAGAATCGCCACATTCATGACAAGCATCAGCACAGGCATCGTCGTTTCAATTAAACGAAGGGAAGACACAGTCTTTCTTTTCAACTCTTCATTCGCATCGTCAAATCGGCCGATTTCATGCTCCTTACGAAGAAAAGCTTTGATCAAGCGCATGCCTATCAGGTTTTCCCTCATGACTCCATTGACATTATCGAGTTTTTTCTGGACGAGCTTAAACAGATTAGCCGCCCGCTTCATAACCCATCCCAAGAAGAAAACCAGAACCGGAATTGAAATGACCAATACGAGGGATAATTTCAAATCGACCGCAATAGCCATGATCGCTCCGCCGATTACGATCAACGGCGCCCTTGCCATGATACGCAAGCCCATAAAAATCGTATTTTGAAGTTGGGTAACATCATTCGTCATCCTTGTGATCAACGAGGAAGTCGGGATATTATTCAAGTTCGCAAAAGAAAACGCCTGTATTTTACCAAAAAGGCTTTTCCTGACATCATGTCCAAAGCTTTGACTTACATGTGATGCCGTAAATGAATTAACGATCCCGCCAAGAAATGAAAAAACGGAAAGTCCAACCATGACACTTCCCCATTTAATCACCACCGATAAATCTTTCTGCAAAATGCCATCATCAATGATTTTTGCTATAAATAGAGGTTGTAATAGCTCTACCCCGAGCTCGACAATCATTAAGGATAAAGCAAGAATGATCAAAAGCCAGTATGGCTTAAGAAATGAGGACAATTTTTTCATCTATGACACCTTCGATTCTCCGTATGTAAATAGCATCTTTTCATCCTCTCATTATACATTTTTATACAGATTTTTTAAAAGATTTTAACTGTTTTAAAGCATTGGTAAATATCTTGAATTTTTTTTATAAATACCCTTGACAAATAACAGGAAATAAGCGAAAATTCTAATTGATAATGATTTTCAATTTCATTATCGATCTCTGAAATTTGATAAGCAATTACGATATTCTCTTATCGTACCCTTTTGATATTGTACATAGATACAATGTCGCCCCGGCTTCTCTGTGCCTAGTAAAATTATATGCTCATTAGCGAATGCAAGTCACTAGAATATTGCCCCCTCTTTATTCAAGTAATTTATTCACATTGGAAGCATATTAGGCAGCCGGGGATTATTTTTTTCAACTATTAAACTTACATATATGATTAAAGGAGCAGGATGATCATGAAACTAGAAGATATCATTAAAGAACGGCGCAGCATCAAACGATTTAAGGACATTCCTGTTCCTATTGATACCATCCAATCATTATTGGAAACTTCGACATGGGCACCGAACCATAAAATGACCCAGCCATGGCGCTTCGTCGTGGTGCATGGTGATAGCCGTTTAAAACTCGCAGAAGCAACACGTGCATTCATGGAAGGCAAAGAGAAGGACCCTGAAAAGAAAAAAGCAGCCGGACAGCGAGGATATAATAAACTCATAGGTGTACCGATGTTTGTCGCAGTGATCATGGAAGAGAATCCGAATCCCATGACACGTGAAGAAGATTATGCGGCTACAAGTGCCTTGATCCAGAATTTCAGCCTGCTTGCCTGGGAACAGGGAATCGGGATGATATGGGAAACATACGGCATGATACACAGCATGGAGTTTCGTGAAGCTTTGGGCGTGAACCCAGGCGAGAAGATCGTCGGCAGCCTTCACGTTGGCTATCCCGATATGATCCCTGCCCCGCGTCCAAGGAACGCGATCGATCAACTCCTGACCATTATGGACTAACATAAAAGGAAAGCCTCCAATCTTCCAGTTGGAGTCTCAGACTGTAGACAAACTCGATGAAAACCGGGTTTTCTACAGTTTTTTTATGCTTTTACAATTTGAACGTTGATTTCCCCTCCAGGCACTCGCTTTCGTCTCTAGACGCGCTTTTCCCGCAGGAGCCTCGTGCCTTACACTCCAATCACATATAGATAGAACTTATTCCTACATTCTTTTTTTGTATTATATAGAAGTATTTAACTAGGTGATAAGGATGCTTTCTAAACATGATTTTATTCAGCAAGATCATTTATAATTTGGTGTAAGATATGTATGAGGTTGGACCCCCCTTTTTATCCGCTTCAAGAGCGTCAACTCCGATCTCCTCCAATTGCATTTGCCACTTGTCATATGGGTATTAAATTAAAACAGACGCACTGAACCCTGCAGCGCGTCTGTTAGCTTGTAATGATTATCCCCACACAGTCATTGCCACTACCATAAAGAACCAGATAAAAAGGTATGTTTAGTGATTAAAAGATTAATCGCAAAAAACCCCCTTCTAAAAGGAGGTCCCTAAACGCTCATACTCAAAAGAACTCGTGATATAATGCCTGAATTGCCGTCTCTTCGTTGTGCCCTTTCACACCGAACATCATGCTTACCTCCGAAGAGCCCTGGTTGATCATCTCAATATTCACCTTTGCTTCGGCCAAGGCTTTTGACGCTCTTGCCGTTGTACCGACATTATGGCGCATTCCTTCCCCTACAACCATGATCAAGGCAAGATCATGCTCCACATTCACTTCATCGGCATGAAGCTCTTTCTTGATTCGGGAAATGATTTTCTTCTCGGCATCCCCTTTCATCTGGTCCTGCCTAAGAATAAGCGTCACATCATCGATGCCTGATGGAATATGCTCATATGAAACTCCATAATCCTCGAGGATGTGCAGCAGTTTCCGGCCAAAACCAACTTCCCGGTTCATCAAATATTTGCTAATGTAAATACTGCAAAATCCTTTATCACTCGCAATCCCAATAACCGGCCCGTTCGTATTATCCCGTGTATTCACAATGCGGGTCCCTTGTGCCGCCGGATTGTTCGTATTCTGGATATGGACAGGTATTCCCGCACGGAATGCAGGAATCAGCGCCTCATCATGAAATACCGAGAAACCTGCATAAGAAAGCTCACGCATCTCACGATAGGTTAGTTCCCGGATTCCCTTCGGATTGGAAACCACATTTGGATTCACCGCATAAACGGCATCCACGTCCGTAAAGTTCTCATACAAATCAGCCTTGACCCCATTAGCAAGAATCGAACCCGTAATATCGGAACCGCTTCTTGAGAAGGTTAACACATCACCATCTAACGTATATCCGAAGAATCCTGGAAATACAACGATTCCTGGCTCATCACGCAGAGCATATAACCGATCATAAGACTCTGGCAGCACCCTGGTAAATCCACCTTCATCCGTTACGATCAAGCCTGCCTTCTTCGGATTGATATACTGCGCCTCCACTCCAAGGCTTTGGAAATAACCTGCGACCAGCTTCGCATTATTATCCTCGCCACCGGCCTTCAAGGCATCCAGATAGCGCTTCGGGTTAGATTGATCTGCATGCAGCAGTGCCATTAAATTTTCATGAATCCCTGTGATGACACTCTCGGATATATCCAACTCTGCAGCAATGCTCGCATAGCGGGATACAACATCTTCTATCAAATGCTCTCCGTTATCCCCGCGCAGCTGCTGTTCCGCAGCTTCAATCAATAAATCCGTTACCTTTATATCATCGGAATTGCGTTTTCCTGGAGCGGAAACGACCACAATCTTCCTCTCTGGATCAGAAACAACAATTTCGAATACCTTCCTCAACTGTTCACCTGACGCAAGTGAACTTCCACCAAACTTTGCAACTTTCATCTCGACATCCCCTATTTTCGTAAATATTCTGTCAAAATTAACTCTCCCTATTATTACGCTTTTTCTCGAAACAATCAAGTGGAAATTCCATTATAGGAGGACATTTGTACTTTTAAAAAGGACAGAATGACAGAACCACTGATCGAAATTAGCTATAACTAAAAAAAAGACAACGGGCATATGCCCATTGTCTCTCCATTCTTTAGCGATTATCCACGGTTTCCGGGTATAAGTCATGATTCATCAAGCGGTAATTCGCCATTTCCTCATACTTCGTACCTGGTTTCCCATAATTCGTGTAAGGGTCGATGGAAATTCCGCCCCTTGGTGTAAACTTGCCCCATACTTCAATATATTTAGGGTCCATCAATTCGATTAAATCATTCATGATGATGTTCATGCAGTCTTCATGGAAATCACCATGATTGCGGAAGCTGAATAAATAAAGTTTCAAAGACTTGCTTTCCACCATTTTCACACTGGGAATATAGCTGATGTAAATGGTAGCAAAGTCCGGCTGGCCCGTGATCGGACATAAACTAGTGAATTCCGGGCAATTGAATTTGACGAAATAATCCCGGTTCGGATGCTTGTTATCGAATGATTCAAGGATTTCAGGAGCATAGTCGAATGTATATTTTGTTCCTTGATTCCCAAGCAGTGTGATATCTTTTTTTAATTCTTCTTCTTTTCTTCCAGACATGAAAAGTCCTCCTAATCCCACATTTCAGGGAGATTCATAAAATGGGCCTCTATATAACAAAAACCATATCTCCTCAAAGATATGGTTGATTCGCGAAAAATATCAAAGCCATAGTTTTTTTAAGAGGGTGATGCTATGAACCTCTCCCGTATATCGGGAAATATTTTAAAATTGTCATAGTAAATATAGAAAAAATAATCTAATCTGTCAATCATACATTTTAAATTTGGTTTGATTCTTGATGGCATTCAGCTTAAAATGTAGAAGAAGTTTATCCTACACGAAGGAAGAGATTAAGTCAATGTGGATTTTTGCAGCACTCATCACGAGTTTATGCTTCGGAATCAATAACAGCATTTTTAAATGGAGCAGCGGAAAAGGGTATTCCAAGATACATATCCAATTTTTCTTTTATTTTTCAGCATTTATTTTGTCCATTGTTTATGGAGTATTAATGGATGGTTTGCAGATGAACTGGCTGTCCATCATGCTTGGTGCAGCAATTGGTGTACTGAACGCCAATGGTAACATCCAGATGGCAAGCGCCTTTGAAAAGGGTCCGGCAAGCTTGACATCTCCATTAATCGCAGCGAATGCCATATTCCCCATTCTCTGTGCAGCTTTAATTTTTCACGAACATATTTCTTCCTTGCAGTGGAGTGGAATCGCCTGCATGTTTATCGCTACATTAGTCATCCAATATACACCTAATGCAAAAGGTAATCATCAATATGTCCCATGGATGATGCACACATTACTCTCCATCTTATCTTTTGGTGTGCTCGGCATTCTTATGACGACATCAACACGTCTTCATTTAAACTCCCTTGATATCCTTGTATCAATGTATGGAGGCGGAATGCTTTATCTTCTTTCGGCTCTAGCCTTTAAAAAAGAAAAAATCAAGCTAAAGGAAGTCAAAATCGGTTCCTTAGTAGGCTTTTTAAGCATGATAGGCTATGGATGTTATTTCTTTGCGTTGAACACCGGCATCGCAAGCATCATTTTCCCTGTCGTCAGCCTGAACTGTTTGGTTGTCGTATTCGCTGGATGTTATATATTCAAGGAAAAACTAAAAACCTATCAAATTGCCGGTGTTCTAGCGGCATTAATCGGTATTATTTTAACTAAAATATAAATATAGTTCGTATAATAAAAACGACCTGGCTGTCATGTATTTAAGCCAGGTCGTTTTTTATTTAACCGGAAAATAGAGTAGGTCAAAAAAAAAAGTGTTGACACCTCCTGAAAAATATCAGATAATTTTGAATATTAACTTTCTCGATTTTACTGCTTTTGAAATGTTTGATTATCCTTCTGCCACGGGTATAAAAGAAATAGGTACAACCACCTCATTTAATTCTGAATCAGGAAAGGAAAGATGCATAATGGTAAAAGTTACAGTAACAGTTGATTTCCAAGGAAAATCTTATCAAACTAACGTCCTAACTAAACCGGGTACTGATCATGAAGTAATTTTACAACAAGCCCTTCATCAAGTTGAAAAACAATGGAAAGCATAAAAAAGCAGGCATCGCAATAGATACCTGCTTTTTTTTACCTTAAATACTATCCAAAATACTTTTCATATGCACGATTAACGACCCTCTTGCAGCAATTCCCTCCTGCTTAAAAACACTTTTAATTATTATTATTCAAAAGACACTAAAATTAAGATGTCAGTTTGTGTACTAGAATTTTTTATTATGAAAAAATTCCCAATTGAAATGGGATTATATAATAAAAGTCTTTTAAAAAGACGGTCTTTTAAAGGCGCGTCTCAGCTGTAGACAATTTAACCGTTAATTTCCACTCCAGGCACTCGCTTTCCGCGGGCGGTCAGGAGCCTCCTCGGTGCCTTTGCGCCTGCGGGGTCTCCCTTGGACTCGCTTTTCCCGCAGGAGTCTCGCATCTTCCGTTCCAATCAACTTTGTTTTAAATTTTAGTTAGAACCCTTTTGTTTGCAAACTCAAAGACGGTCTTTTAAGGACCGTCTTTTTAATGTTCTATTAAACTAAATTTCTTATTAATGGCATGGAACGTTCTTGGAGGCTATCGGAAAACAGACTATAAGAAATGAGCTTCTTCCTGTACTGTTTAACTACATCCACACGGTCGCTGTAAATATATACAAATAACCTAACATCCTTTTTGCCTCTTTTAGTATCAATGACCAATGGAGTCCCGCTGTTCTCTGGATGTAAAAACAATTGCTCGTTCCCTGGGAATATATGATTTTTCTTCAAAAACCTAGCTTTATTAAAATAATTAATAACTTGAATTTTTTCTTCACCTTCTAAACGTTTTCCGTCAAAGGTTACGATCGCATTCCCGCCACTAATTTCTGCGTGTATTTTAAATTTGCTGATAATCCAATTAACTGCATCGGTTGGAAGACAGGAAACCAATATTTTTAACAAACTTAAGATAATTGTCAAAATCAAAACCGGCAAAGTCAATTCATCATCTCCGCTACATTTATAAATTAATTCTTATATCACTTATTATATCAAAAGGGGCTGACCGTTTTTCTTAGTAGATGTGTCCGTTCTATTAACGTTTCACATTAGTTATACCGCTGTACTTAAACTAACGGGTTCTCGAAGAAGGGCATTAGATAATCAAACTATTATTTAAAAGTGTATACTAAATCAAAAAAAAGAATCCATTTTTGAATCATTTGATTACAAAAATGGATTTTTATATACAACTAATATGTTTATTCAGGAGGAACCTTTGATCTAAAAGTAAAACATAGTTTTCTAGCTAAAGCCATTAGGACAAAGCCAAACTCTGTACATTTAGAAAATGGGCTAAGCAGCTTCAAGTACGTTTAAACAAAATAAAGGAAATTATCTTTGAAATTAACTCAATTCATCCCCTGCTTCATTACTGACATTTCCACCGGCAATATTAAAGATTTTTTTTAATATTTTGCTTTTTCACGAGAACCATACAAACAATAATCAAAGTAAAGGCCGTTAAGGCTAAAAATGGGATGGTTACAAAGCCAAACCAGTTAATATATTGGGCATTACATGGCACACCGTTAACACAAGGCTTTATTCCTGCAAAACTCGGAACTTTTTGTATCAAGTAATGGTAAAAAGAAATAAACCACCCAATAATCGCCATAGGCAATACAAACTTCTTTACTGATGAGTCATTTTGAAAGGTGCCAATTCCAAGTATTAAAGCTAAAGGATACATTAATATGCGTTGGAACCAACATAGTTCACATGGAATAAAACCCCGGATTTCACTAAAATAAAGACTCCCTAGCGTAGCCACTGTTGAAACAAGCCATGCTAAATAGAGAAAAAATTGTCTATTGAATCCCGCCATATCTTCCTTCATTATTCATTACCTTCTAGCTCTTGCTCAATAAGGCTTTTTATTTTTTCATAATCAAAAGGATCTTTTAGCAAAGTACCATTCACCACTATTGAAGGAGTTTGTTCTATTTTAAACTCTTCCACTAATTCTGTATCCTTATTTACTTCTTCCATCACTGATTCCTGTTCAATATCTGACTTCAATTTATCTGCATCAATGCCAGGTATACCATCAGCTACTTCAAGTATTTTCTCTTGCGTTATCCATAATCCATCATGATTTTGACTTGGCTGTTCCTTAAATAAACCTTTGTGAAAATCCCAATACGAATCTGGAGAGTTTTTAAAAACTGATTCAGCTGCGACTGCACCTAACTGTGATTCCTCTCCGTGAAATAGTGTATTTATATAAGAAAATTTCACTTTTCCAGTATCAACATAATCTTCAACTAACTTAGGGAAAACCGTTTCTCCCCATGCCTTACAAGATGGACATTTGAAATCACCAAATTCTACAACGGATATAGTGGCATCTGCTTTTCCTATAGTCGGCTGTCCTTCAATAGGAGGTTTTTTTCCTGTGGGAGATTCATTGGTTGTTTCTGATTTCAAATTATTAATAACAACAAGTGCAGCTATTATTGCCAAAATAACAGTAGTGAGTATAACTGCAATTTTAAAACTAGAATTTTTACTTTTCATCTCATTTCACCTCATATATGTATTTTAATTAATGATTTTCAAACTTTATTGTATGCTAACCATTAAAGTTAAATAACTAGTTACGACGCATAGTACGCTCATCGTGAAACTCAAAAGAATAGGAGCCCTTTTTATGTATGACATTACGGTTAACCCTAAAAAAATTAATCCGGCTATCAATAACATCCCACTATCAATTCCTATATTTAGGACAATTTCCAAATCGCGCGTTATGATTCCTTGATAGAAAAGGTCAAACAATCGAGAAACTCCAGAAGATGCTACTGTCGTTTCAACATCATGCGGGGGAGATTGTTGCCCTAATACTGCCGTTACTGAAAAAATCAAGAATACGATTACACTTTCGGATTTTGTCCAAGGGATTGGGTTAAAGCTTTCATTTTTTCTTAACCTTTTTCTCATCAGAATACTATTTATAAAGGCATACGCCAACAATGGAATGATTAGCAAATGTTTAATTAAAAGTGCTTGTCCATAAGGAAGGATCCAAGCATTTGCATAATCATTAAAATCAATCACGATGCTCATTAAGAATAGTCCCGATATAGCCGTTATAAGAAAACAAATTATCGCTACCGGTGTAAACCATTTTAAGAAGTTTAACCAATTTAAATGATTTTTTGAAAACCAACTAACTATAATTAATATCCCGACCCAAAGTGTAACAGCAAGAAAATGAGCTGTATGTGCAAGGAATCCTTTCCATTGTTCTATGGAACTGGCATGACTGGACCAACCTAATGCAAGAATTAATACAAAAGTAAAAACGATACCTATGTATGTATATAAAAGTTTCTTTCGATAATCAAACCAAACGATATAAACAAATAATATATTCGTAAGGATATAGGTGAAAATCCATGCTTTTCCCACCTCAAAAGTAAAGAGGACAGATTGAAAGGTTTGTCCTAATCCAACATCCTGATGTAGAACCAAAATCAGTTGCAAAACAGGGATAAACGAAAAAATGGCTATACCTGCTGTTGCAATCATTAACACACCTTTAGGTACGTTAATATCTGGACGATAGGCACTTGGTACAAGACGTAGAACAAAACTGCCTATAAGCAAGGAGAAACAAAGATATAGTATTGGTTCACTAATCATTCCCAAGGTAAGCATATACTATTTTTTCCTCCTCACGAGCCATAGGAAACTCCCTACTGCCAGTACAAATAAAACACCAACAATGGACGGAATAACGTAAGAAGGAATGTTACTTTGTTTAACTTTTACCTTCTGTTCAGGTGGTGTATTTGTAGTTTCCTTACTCTCTTCAGTTTTTACAGGATCCTCTTGTACCGATTCCTCCTGGTTATCATTTGAGGATTCATCACCAGGGACCTTCACTGAGAAAGCAAATTCTCCTTCAATTGGATGTCCATCCGCGCCAATGATCTCCCAATCCACTTTATAATTCCCATTCTCTAAGGGCTGGAGGAAAGTGGCCCACATTTCATTACCTTCAATTACAAAATTTCCAAGATTAACAGGTTCTCCCTTTGAATTTAAAACATTAACCTTACTTGTCTGTTCCACTTTTGTTTGAAAAATGAGAGTCAGTTCCTGTATTGGCTTCGTTAGTACTTCACCATCTTTAGGTGTCGAGTCCTTCAAACCAGTATGCGCCAGTGCTTGACTTGAGAATAAGGTAAAGAGAAGTAAAAATAATAAAGAAACTTTTTTTGCCATCCCACAGACTCCTTATAAATATTTTATTTGTTCAGATTGACACATATATTAACCGTTGCTAATATGATGATAACAAAACACATTAGTCCTGTCTAATATGTGTTAGGAGGTAATTATGCAGAATCTTGATATAGACCTTAAGGTAAAAATGATTCACGGATTTTCTAATAAAACAAGGATTCATATTCTCGAAAGTATAAAGAATCAAGAAAAAACGGTTTCTGAAATTGTAGAAGAAGTCAGTGGGAATCAATCGAATATTTCACAACACCTTGCGTGTTTAAAGGGTTGTGGAATTATTGTAGGAAGGAACGAAGGGAAATACTGCTACTATAGTCTACGTAATCAACAAATACGAGATTTATTGACGATGTTCGATGTCGTTCTTGCAGATGTCCAAAATGATGTTTCATGTTGTGAGCGACAAATAGATTAGGAGTGTATAAAATGGCTGACAAATGCTGTAACTCAACTAACGATACAAAAAATACAGAAAATAAGACGGAAAGTTGTTGTAGTCCTGCTGTTAATTTAAATATAAAAAAAGAAGACTCAAGTTGTTGTGCCAGTAACAACGATTCAGTAAATACCTTTAAGTCAATACCTGTTTTAATTCAAGGGAAAACTAGTTGTTGCAGCAGTGAAACATCCAAGGAAACAGGGAATGACCTAGAAAAAGGAGACTGTTGCAGCATTCTCCAAACGATTGAACATACACCAGAAACTAATAGTAGTTGTTGCAGTGAAACAATGACGAATGAAGATAAAAATCCAGTGAAAACAAGCTGTTGCAGTAGTAATGAACATCAGACAATAGAGACATTCTTAAATCCACTTCCTTCTGGCGAGAAGATGGCATACAGAGTTCAAGGAATGGATTGTCCTGCTTGTGCAAAAACCATTGAAAAAGGATTAAGCGCTTTAAAAGATATTGAAGAAGTAAAAGTCAATTACAACACAGCAAAAATGCAGGTAGCTGCAAGCAACCTTGATGCCTTTATCCCGATCGAGCGTGAAATCAAAAAGCTTGGATATTCTGTTGAGCCCTTAAATCAAACAGGGAATGTAAAAACGTTCGCAATTGAAGGCATGGATTGTAGTAGTTGTGCTAAGAGCATTGAAAATCACTTGAATACCCATCCATCCGTTAATAATGTCATTGTTAATTTCTCGACTGGTAAAATGAAAATTGACCATTCCAATAGTGTCGAAGATATTATTTCTGAGGTTTCTAAAATTGGTTATAAAGCTTCCTTACAATCGAGAAATATACCGGTACAACCTACAAAAAACAAAAACGAAAATGCCTTAATCATAATGTCTGGTGTATTTATTGCCCTCGGTTTTATTGGTTCTTTTAATGGTGTTTCTACTTTGATGAGCACAATATTGTATGCCATTGCAATGGTGATAAGTGGTTATAAGCCTGCTCGAAGTGCATTCTATGCCATTAAAAGTCGTTCATTAGATATGAATGTTCTAATGTCTGTTGCGGCAATTGGGGCAGCTCTCATTGGTGAATGGCTAGAAGGGGCTACCGTAGTATGGCTATTTGCGATTGGAAACTTGCTGCAAACAAAATCCATTGAGCGGACAAGAAACTCCATTCGTAACCTTATGGAATTAGCACCTCCTGAAGCTTGGGTCAAAGTTGGTTCTGAGTTAATCAAGAAGCCGGTTGAAGAAATATCCATCGGTGATACGATCATTGTCAAACCAGGCGATAAAATTCCATTAGACGGGGAAATCATTCAAGGAGAATCAAGCGTCAATCAGGCTCCCATTACAGGAGAGTCCATTCCTGTAGATAAGGAAATTGGGGATATCGTATATGCAGGAACTATAAATGAAAATGGTTCCCTTGAGATAAAAGTAACGAAATTAGTTGAAGATACAACCATATCAAAAATCATTCACTTAGTGGAGGAAGCTCAGGAACAAAAAGCCCCAACTGAAGCCTTTGTAGATAAATTCGCAAGTATTTATACACCTATAGTATTCGTTTTAGCATTGATCATTATGGTGTTTCCCCCTTTACTTGGGTTTGGCACTTGGGGAGAATGGTTTTATAAAGGGCTTGAGCTATTGGTTGTAGCGTGTCCTTGCGCCTTAGTAATTTCCACTCCTGTCGCAATCGTATCAGCCATTGGAAACGCGGCGAAGCACGGAGTCTTAATTAAAGGGGGAACGTTTTTAGAAAAAGCAGGGGCCATCACCGCCATCGCCTTTGATAAAACGGGCACTTTGACTGAGGGAAAGCCCAAAGTATCTGAAATCAAGACGTTCAACGGTTCTGAAGAGGAATTACTATCGATCGCTTTGACACTAGAAGATTACTCCACACATCCTATAGCCAAGGCAATTGTACGATATACAAACGAAAAAGGCATTCACTCTAAAAAGGGTGAATTATTCAAGAGTATTGTTGGCAAGGGTGTTCAAGCAACTATTGAAGACACTGTTTTTTATGCCGGTAATCTTAAACTATTTGAAGAAATCAATGTATCTGTAGATGATGTAAAGCACGATGTTTTGGAAATGCAAAATAAAGGAAAAACCGTAGTTATTATAGGAACACAACAGCAAATAATCGGGTTAATTGCTGTTTCTGATACTTTAAGAGAAACAACGGTTTCGGCTTTAGAGGGATTAAAACAAAGTGGAATAAACCAAACGGTAATGTTGACTGGGGATAATGAAGGTACGGCTAAAATGATTGCTTCTGAAGGTAATATAAACCGTTATTTTGCTGAATTATTGCCTGAGGATAAAGTAACTGCCATAAAGAAATTACAAGACGAGGGTCATAAGGTAGCAATGGTAGGGGACGGAATCAATGATGCACCTGGACTTGCAACGGCTGATTTAGGCATTGCGATGGGCGGGGCAGGTACTGACACCGCAATGGAGACAGCAGATATTGTATTAATGGCTGATAATCTAGATAAACTTCCTCATACAATAAAGTTAAGCAGAAAGGCTTTAACTATTATCAAACAAAATATCTGGTTCTCCATAATAGTTAAAGTAATTGCATTGGCCCTAATCTTTCCTGGTTGGCTTACACTCTGGATGGCAGTATTAAGTGATACAGGTGCTGCTCTCATTGTTATTTTAAATGCATTAAGATTGTTAAAATTTAAAGAATAGATATTTCCGAGATGTTTCTCATAGAAACATCTCCTTTTTATATAAAAAGTCTTGTTAAAGAATTATGTTGATTTTCTTGTTCAATTATAAGATGCTATTGTGTTTAATAGTGGTTGATAGACATAAGAATTTCGAAGGGGCAATGGAGTTGCTAAAGCAACTCTTTTTCTTTTTGGAAATCCCTCAGTTAATTAAGTATTTCTTACGATTCGCAGGATTTCATTCCACTGGGTAGAGTAAGAAGATTGAATAAAAGGGACAACGGAAGTGTTATTGACATAAGATATATATTCTAATTATTTCAGCCAGGGCTAAGAGAGGACCAATTAAGCCCCCCCTCTTAGCCTTGCACGATTCATATGAAAACATGTCCCTATAGTGCCCTCACCTAACCGTAAGCTGTTTTTTTATATAAAACCATTTTCTATTGTTCATGTTTCCAACTTGTAGATTGTCCTGAAGAAGGGCAATTAGGAAATTTTTGTCCTGCCTTTAATTCAACATGATCCCCATCTGAATCAATATAATGACCTGTTTCCATTACGTTTTCACCAGTTTTATGAGAGTGATGATGTTCTTGATTATGAGCCATAAATATCCTCCTATTCACATTGTTAGAATGAAAACTTAACAATCATATAATGCCCTCAAAGTAAATCATTATTCATAATGTACAAATGTTTCCGTTTTGGCACCAATCTCGACTTCTCTAATAATTAGATCAGAAGTATTGTTAAAATTCATTTTTATATTGATAATATTCTTCTCGAGAACCTCCTGCAAAGAAATGTACATTGTTCGTTTAACCACCTAAAATTTAATTGCTTTTAGTATGTTCATAAAAGAAATAATGTATTTATGAAAAATTTTTGAAATACCTCCCATTTAGTTTAATGTACATTTGTTTACAATATTCCCATGACAGTCCCTACCCCATGCCCATCAAGCGAAGTTAAAATCATACCCTCAAAATGAAAAAACGCTATGCTTATCGTAAGAAGTTTACGAGAAAGGATGGCGTTTTGAATCGTATCATTTCAAATGAACTGAATCTTTTCGCACAAGAACTACTATACTTATCATCTCCAGTAATCCTACAAGATATCGCCAAACAAGTGGGCTTTGTAGAAGTGTTAGTTGAATATCTGGTCTCTCTTTTAAGCAGTCTTATTTAATATTTAATTAAACTAAACTAAGCGGCGGGAAAGCTCTCTTTAAGAATATTGATACTGTGATTAATCCCCCCCCTATTTATTAATGGGTTTTACTTTTTGGTAAGAAAACTTGTAATGACATGTTAACAGTTAAACATGCAAAGAAAAGGCAGCCTTTTTGTGTCTTTAGAGAAATATTTACTTCATTCAAATAAATGTTTGAATAATAAAAGGAATTGGGTATAATATAATCAAATAAACATTTGAATGAGGTGTGGTTGTATGAGTAAGAAAGATACCTGTGAAATATATTGCTATGACGAAGAAAAGGTCAATCGCATACAGGGGGAACTGGAAAAAGAGGACCTTTCTAGTGTTGCCCAATTATTTAAGGCTCTTGCAGATGAAAACAGATCAAAAATTTCCTATTCTTTATGCCAGGATGGAGAGCTTTGTGTATGTGACATCGCCAATATCATTGGTTCTACTGTCGCAACCGCATCCCACCACTTGCGGACCCTGCATAAGCAAGGGATCGTGAAATACCGCAAAGAAGGAAAGCTCGCGTTTTATTCTCTGGATGATGAACATATCAAACAGTTAATTGTGATTGCCTTAGCACATAAGAATGAGGTGAAAGTCAATGTCTGATCAGCAAGCAAAATTATCTGAAGAAGAAAAGAAAACCTATCGTGTTCAAGGATTCACTTGTACAAATTGTGCAGGTATCTTTGAAAACAACGTTAAACAATTACCAGGTGTTCAAGATGCTAAAGTAAACTTTGGAGCATCTAAAATTTATGTTCAAGGGAATACAACGATTGAGGAATTAGAAAAAGCAGGATCATTTGAAAATTTAAAAGTTCGAGACGAGAAAGATCAAAAGGTAGAACGTGAACCTTTTTGGAAGCAAAAAGAAAATATTAAAGTCTATATTTCGGCAATATTGCTAGTGGTTAGTTGGTTTCTTGGTAATCAATACGGGGAAGAGCATATTCTTCCGACGATTGGTTATGCAGCATCCATTTTAATTGGAGGGTATTCGTTATTTATTACAGGTCTAAAAAATCTAAGCAGATTTAAGTTCGATATGAATACGTTAATGACCATTGCCGTTTTAGGTGCTGCGGTGATTGGTGAATGGGGAGAAGGAGCAACAGTTGTCATCCTCTTTGCCATCAGTGAAGCATTAGAGCGTTATTCAATGGATAAAGCTCGTCAATCTATTGAATCATTGATGGATATTGCTCCAAAGGAAGCATTAATCCGTCGTGGAAATGAAGAGATGATGATTCACGTTGAAGATATTCAAGTCGACGATATTATGATAGTAAAACCTGGTCAAAAATTAGCGATGGATGGATTAGTTGTTAAAGGTACATCCACATTAAATCAGGCTGCGATTACGGGAGAGAGTGTTCCTGTAACCAAAACAATTGATGATGAGGTCTTCGCAGGAACATTGAATGAAGAAGGATTATTAGAGGTTAAAGTAACAAAACGGGTAGAAGATACGACTATTTCAAAAATCATTCATTTGGTGGAAGAAGCTCAAGCAGAACGGGCACCTTCTCAAGCGTTCGTTGATAAATTCGCGAAATACTATACACCAGCTATTGTTATTTTGGCGTTTTTGATTGCGGTTGTACCCCCATTATTCGGTGGGGACTGGAGTGAATGGATTTACCAAGGTTTAGCCGTATTAGTGGTTGGATGTCCGTGTGCATTAGTTGTTTCAACTCCAGTTGCAGTCGTTACGGCAATAGGAAATGCTGCTAAAAATGGTGTATTAATTAAAGGCGGTATCCATTTAGAAGAAGCAGGAGCCCTAAAAGCCATTGCTTTTGATAAAACAGGAACATTAACAAAAGGGATTCCAGCTGTAACAGACATCGTGACTTATGGTGGAAATGAAAATGAATTGCTTACCGTTACAGCAGCCATTGAAAAGGGATCACAGCATCCACTTGCTTCAGCGATTATGAGAAAAGCAGAAGAAAAAGGATTGAATTTTAATGGAGTGTCGGTTGAAGAGTTCCAATCCATTACAGGTAAAGGCGTAAAAGCAAAAGTAAATAATGAGATGTATTATGTAGGAAGTCCAAATCTTTTTGAAGAATTGCATCAATCAATTGAAAGTACAATCAAAGAAAAAATTACGCGTATGCAAACCGAAGGAAAAACCGTAATGGTGTTAGGAACGGAAAAAGAAATTCTATCTCTAATTGCCGTAGCAGATGAAATGAGAGAATCATCAAAAGAAGTCATCAGTAAATTGAATCGTATGGGAATTGAAACGGTGATGCTAACTGGTGATAACCAAAGAACCGCAGCAGCAATTGGAAAACAAGTTGGTGTTTCTGATATTAAAGCTGATCTACTACCGGAAGATAAGCTGAATTTCATTAAAGAACTTCGTGGTAAACATCAAAGTGTAGCAATGGTTGGGGATGGTGTCAATGATGCACCAGCACTTGCGGCATCTTCGGTTGGTGTGGCGATGGGTGGTGCTGGAACTGATACAGCATTAGAAACTGCTGATATCGCATTAATGTCTGATGACTTAAGCAAATTGCCATATACCATTAAATTAAGCCGTAAAGCTTTAACGATTATCAAGCAAAATATTACCTTTTCTTTAGCAATTAAATTACTAGCATTGCTGTTAGTTATGCCTGGTTGGTTAACACTATGGATAGCAATATTTGCTGATATGGGAGCAACCTTAATAGTAACATTAAACAGTTTACGCCTAATACGGGTAAAGGAATAAAGATCAATAAAGGCTTCCCAAATGGGAAGCCTTTATTAAACGATCCGAATGCCATTACTCCCGTATCAAACGATATAACTCACCTACATTTGAAAACATGGAGTTGATTAAAGTTAGGGAAAATTTTTTCAGCAATTGAAGCATTTTTTCGTAACGAATATTGATGATATCTTTGTTTTGATGCTGTGTTATAGCAAGCTTGGAGAATCAATATATTTTAACGAGGTTTTAAAGGTCCATTTGTTCATCAAAAAACGGTCTTAAAACCTTAACTTGGTTTTAAGACCGTAGTAACAATTCCCCCGGCTAATTGGGCTTTATGGAAAATGTGTGATCTCCCCATACTTATTCTTATTGAATACTGAACATGAGCGACAAGTATATGGAGATAACAAGAAATAAACTCAAAAATAAAGACGCGGCAGGAACCTTTTTGATATATGACCATAAAACAAGGATGAAGAAAATGGCCGAGATACCAAACAAGGATATGTTCATGAAATTAAGCTCAAATTGAACTGGCAACGACGGTGGTAGTGTTCCACCATAGATATACTGAAACAAAGGAGAAACTCCACTACCATTCACCGTCGTTTCAATCTCTTTCGGTGGCTCTTGCTGCCCTAGAACGGCTGTGGCTGTAAAAATCAGCAATAACAAAATGCTCTCTGCCTTTGTCCAGGGCTTTGGATTAAAGTTTGATCCTTTTTGAAGGTGTTTTTTTATCCAAAAACCATTAATGTAAGCAAATATCAAGATTGGTACGATGATTACATGCTTAATTAATAAAGCCTGTCCATAGTTCAGCATCCAAGAGTTTGCATAATCTTTGGCATCCACGATAAGAGACATAATCAGAAATCCTGATAGGATTGTCAGCCCAAGACAAATGATGGCTGTTGGTGTAAACCATTTTAAGAACGCTAACCAATTCTCCTGATTTTTTGAAAACCAGCTGACAATTAACAGTGTTCCTACCCATACACTCACCGCTGTAAAGTGAATCGAATGATAAATAAAACCTGTCGACTCATTTAGAGACGCAGGATGGCTGGCCCACCCAATCGTGAAAATGAGTAAAACGAGAAATATAACAGAAATAAACGAATACCTCTTATTTTTTAACACAGGAAAGAAGGTCACGAACAGGTAAAAGAAAACCGAAATGATGAAGGTGATGATCCACGCCTTCCCAACTCTAAAGCTTAAAAAAACATCTTGAACTCTTAAAGAAATACCCGTGTCATTAAATAGCATAAAGATTAAATAAAGTACTGGCATTAAAGAGAACAGCATAATGCCTATTATGGAAAATTGAAGCCATCCTTTATGAATATGAATCGATGGCCTTTTGGTTGATGGTATCAAATGCATGATAAACGTTCCCATCAATAAAGAAAAACTTAAATATAATAATGTTTCAGTAAGATATAACGCGTAGATCATTTTTTTCCTTTTCTCATCAACCAGACAGTCACGAAAATCGCTACAACAAGTAAAATTCCGACTAGTATCGGCATGAAGTTAGCATTCGATTGAGATTCTTCTTCCACATCACTTGCAGCTGGTGCTTGTTCTGATGCCTTTTCTGGTTCTTCGATTGTTTGAGATTTATCTTCATCCGATTTTGTTGGGGACTCGGTACTCTCCTTATTTGCATTCGCTTTCGCCACAGTAAAACCATATTCCCCATCGATGATGTGTCCGTCTTCCCCGATGATATTCCATTTCACTGTATACTTTCCGTTTTCTAACGGTTCATTAGATGCACCGGTCAATTTATTTCCATCCACTTTAATGTCTGAAACCGGGATTTCCTTTTCACCATCTAAAAGTAAAGTGAAGGAACTGCCAGTCTCCAATCCCGTTTCAAACTCCATTGTGATTTCCTGAATTTCCTCTGTTATCGTGTCTCCATTTGATGGAGAAGACTTCTCTAACCCGGTATGTGCAGATACTGAAGTAGAGAAAGCGAACAGCAGAAAGAATAAAATATAGAATGACTTTTTCAAAATAAATGACCTCCTTATTTTCACCAGAAATTCCATCTAGTGATTAAAACCATTATGCAGTCTTTATTATCTGCAAAAAACTAACTTTTCAAAATGAAAAACAGGCTCTTTACCATGAGAAAATAATCTTCTCATTTTGATGTCCACTTACTATAATTGCTTCTTTGGCCTGATATGTAATCCAGTTGGTAAGTAGTATGCCCAATCTTCTTAAACAAAAAGATTCAAGTACCGAACCCCCTTTTAGAGGATGGATTCGTGTACTCTGCACATGATTTTCTTTAATATCATCACCAAAATCTCTCCACTTCTGACTCCCCATTATCAACAAGCTAATGTCCAATGGCTCTACCAACATCAATTTTATTGGTCAAATGTGAAGAAAGAATGAAGAATAATGGTATATTTATAAGCATTTATCTTTAAACCTTTTAAATACTGCCTTTTCGATAATAGATCGTAACCGAATCATGAAAATTTCACCTTTTCGAAGTGAAGCACCTGTTAGTTGATTATTTTAAGGTGCAATAGAAAAAAACACTCCAGTCAAAACTACGGTTGAATATCCCCTCCTGAGCAAAAATTTTTAATTACATATCCTAAAAAAAGAGTTGACATAAAACTTGTACACACCTTAAAGTATAGCTTATACAACAAAAAGTTTCCCTAAGGAAACTTTTTGGAAGGAGGTCAAGTAATGTCGGATGAGAAAAAGGTTTCCCGCAGAGATATTTTAAAGATGGGGACTGCTGGTGCGTTTGGAATAGCTGGATCTTATTACTTAAATAAAATGGCACAAATCCCAACTATGGCTCAGGCATCCAATGGTTCGTCTAACAAGAAGAGCAATCATTCCAATCATGAAAATATGAATGATAAAACAATAACAACAGGTTATAAAATGGCTGAACGGCTCCTTACTGAGTTTGATTATGGAAAAGTTACCAAGCTTCCAAACGGACAAATACTCCGGGAATATGAAGTCGAGGCAATTGATAAGGAAATCGAAATTGCCAAAGGAATTAAATTTCCAGGCTGGACGTATAACGGAACAATTCCAGGACCATCTTTTCGTTGTACCGAGGGGGACCTATTGCGGTTTCACTTTATTAATAAGGGTAGCCATCCCCACTCTATTCACTTTCACGGAATTCATCCTCCAGAGATGGACGGTTTAACTTCCATTTATCCTGGACAGAAATTCACGTACGAATTTGAAGCGAAGCCTTACGGATTACAAATTTACCATTGCCATGTACTCCCCCTAGCCCGCCATATTCATAAAGGCTTATACGGTAATTTTATTATTGATCCAAAGAAGCCAAGAGAACCGGCATTAGAGTTAAACATGGTTATGAATGGATATGATTTGGATTTAGACGGTGAAAACGAGTTTTATACGGTGAATGGCTATGCTTTCGCATTTATGAATCACCCTATTAAAATCAAAAAAGATCAACTCGTAAGGATTTATCTAAGTAATTTAACAGAATTCGACTTATTAAATTCGTTTCACTTACATGCGAATTACTTTACGTATTATCCAACCGGGAGAAACGATAACCCCTCCCAGTTCACAGATACCATCATGCAATGTCAGGGAGAACGTGGAATTATTGAAGTTCGTTTTCCATATAAGGGAACATATATGTTTCATGCTCATGTTAGTGAATTTGCTGAGTTAGGCTGGATGGGATTCTTTGAGGTCGAGTAAAAAGGAGGGATAATATGAAGAGCAAATGGCTAATTACTGTTTTAATTCCGTTAGTATTACTTATAGGGGTGCTAGGATGGGTGCTAAAGAATGGAGCAGGTGTAGAAAAAGACCCTGCAGCACCGATTGAAGTCTTGAACATTGAACGCATCAAGGTAACTAAAACCGGTTTTGAATTATCGGTTAGCAATACAGGGCCAAAACCATTAACGATTTCTCAAGTGATGATCAATGATTCAGTGTGGAATTACAATGTCTCTCCTCAAGCAAAACTTGAACGATTTGATGAGGGAAAGTTGACCATCTCTTACCCATGGGTGGAAGGTGATCCACATACCATTAAGTTAATCACAGAGAATGGGATTATCACGGAAGGTGAAGTTGCAGCTGCCACACTCACTCCAGAAACCACCTGGAGCAACTTTCTTAATTACGGCTTAATTGGATTTTACGTTGGAATTGTCCCGATCACATTGGGGTTGTTGTGGTATCCTTTTATGAAACGTTTCTCACGAAAATCTATAAATGGGATCCTTGCCCTTACCGTTGGGCTCCTTTTATTCTTATTTGTTGGGACTCTGGCTGATGGATTTGAAATTGGTGCAGAAGCACCTTCTGTCTTTCAGGGCAATATGGTTGTGATTATTGGAGCTTCCTTAACCTTCTTATTATTGATTGGCTTTGATCAGTATCAGCAAAGAAAGCAAGAAAAGAAAGGATATTCTCCTTTTGGTTTGGCTTTGTTGATGGCTACCGGAATAGGACTTCATAACTTTGGAGAAGGTTTGGCGATTGGTTCTTCCTTTGCACTAGGTGAAGCTGCTTTAGGAACCTTTTTAATCATAGGGTTTACCCTTCACAACATTACGGAAGGGATTGGAATCGCTGCTCCTTTATTAAAGGCCACACCTCGATTTAGAGACTTTCTTTTACTCGGAGTTATCGCAGGTGCACCCGCCATTGTAGGTACTTGGGTTGGCGGATTCATCTTCTCACCAATTTGGGGCGCTTTGTTCCTTGGTATTGGAGCAGGGGCAATTCTTCAAGTAATTTATGTAATAACGAAAATGCTCATTGAAGATCATAGAAAACATAATGAAGTATCTGTTTCATGGTTAAACCTTTCTGGTTTCGCGATTGGACTATTAATCATGTACTTTACTGCATTTTTCGTGAAATTTTAAGGGATGCCTTAATCTTGTTTGGACTCATAAATAATTCCCGATCTTGGTAGCGCTATGGGTTCAACATTGTTGAATAAAAATTAACCAACGCTGCTAAAACTAATTAAAAGGAGCTTCATTGGTAATGAATCTTGGTAAAAAAAAGAAGTAATTTTGGACGATGGTGGATAAACAAAAAGACATAAATGAATTAGAGTTAGAAAGAGTATCAAATATAAGTAGAGGTACAATTTTAAAATTATGTAGCGATCCGAATCATCAAAAATTTTCACTGTGATTAAAATAATATCAGGGCTTAAAAAAACTTGATAAGAATATGGATTTAAATGATTTTTTTACTGAAGTTATTCTAAAAATGATCTAAAAGGAATTACAAAATTTAATTACTTGGGGGAAGTATTATGTTTCAAAGTATAGGTATACCGGGTTTAATTTTAATACTTGTCATTGCCTTGATTATTTTTGGACCTAAAAAGCTGCCGGAAATCGGTAAAGCCTTTGGACGTACTTTAACTGAATTCAAGAGTGCAACCAAGGAATTAGTATCTGATGAAGGAAAAGAAGAGGGGGAAAGTCCTGAGTTAACGACTGTTGAAAAGAAGCAGGATAAATCGTCAGTTTCATAAGTAAAAAGTAGACGAGGCAACTCGTCTATTTTTTTTTCATCTTAAAGGATACATCCTGCCATGAAAAACAAAGAGATAAATCTCATTGAACATTCGGAGGAACTTGGTCTTTGTTACTTTGATGCATGGTCTGTACATGTGGGGGTTATACTAGCAGCCTTATTTTTGTTTGATAGAGTACATCATAGACTTCTCGGTATCGTAACCTATTAGTAGAACAATAAAAATAATAAAAGCCAGCTCTTTAAAAAAAGAACTGGCCGCTATCTCTATTACATTCTTTTCGCTCCTAAATATCTCTGTTTCCAATAACTATTATCCATGGAGGAAATGCTTACACCATTTGATGAGGAGCTGTGTATGAATTGATTACCTCCAATATAAATACCAGCATGTGAGGCACCAGGTTTGTAGGTTTCATAAAAGACTAGATCCCCAACCTGTGGTTTGGACACCTTTGTCCCCTTTTTATAAATTTCAGATACCGTTCTTGGTAAAGTGACATCCGCACCTTTATCGAAAACGTATTTTAGGAATCCGCTGCAATCAAAACCTTTTGGTGAAGTTCCACCCCATACATACCGTACATTCAAATGTTTCTTTGCTTCATTCACTATCGCAGTAGATTTATTGCTTGTTTTATTTACATTAGCTACGTTAGAGCTCTTCTTTTTTACCCCCAAAGCTTTATATGTATTCGGCCCTACAATACCATCAGCTTTTAAACCTTTACTTTTTTGGAACTTTACAACTGCACTTTTCGTAACGGTCCCAAAATATGTAGTTGTATTCTTACTCTTAAAATACTCTTTTTTCTTTAGAACCTCTTGTAATTGTTTTACTTCGGTATGAGTCATTCCACTTTTTAAGGTCCGATCGCCCAATGCAGCATCACTGACCAATGGATTTGATAGTAACAATCCCGTCACAACAACGGATGCTATGATTTTCTTCATTATCTATTTTTCCCCCGATTAGATCTTTTTTATTATTTTATCACCATTAAATGACATGCACATTTACCTAAATTTACATTATCATTACAAAATTATGCAGAAAGAGTGCAGAAATGACAAAATACCTATAATACCCCAACCACAAAAATCGATAAGACTGTAATTCATCATATAATTAATTACATTTTTTTATATGCAACCCCATTAATTGTTTTCAAGGAAGCTGAAAATTACAATAGGTAGATTAATGTGCGGTTTGTCGGATGTGTTAACATTGGACACTATTAATCGTCGAGCATGAACTAGCATAATCAATAGCGATTTTCTTTTGTGGTTAAATTTTGGATTTTTTTCTGCTAATAAAACCACAAAATAACCTCAGTAAAAAGAGCTTATCCCTCTAGGGATAAGCTCTTTTTTATGGTTTAAGTCTATTCATTTCGTTCAAACATTATTTTGCCGGTGATAACTCACTCTCTGTTACCCATTTATGATTTTTAACTTCTTCTCCATCGGTAGTCGGTATGTAATCAACTACATATACAGTCGTTGCTTCGGCTGAATCAATTTTAGCTTTCGCGCCATCCATTCCTTTCATATGAGCTGCATCTACTGTAACTTCTGTTCCATGTTCTAAAGGTTCATCCCTAGCATCTTTAATCTCTTCCTGGATAACCCATTTATGATTTTCCACTCTTTCTCCACCAGTTGTCGGAGTATACGAAATAGCATAGACCGTCGTATCGTATGCACCCACAATCGTTGCTTTGGCACCCTTCATACCTTCCATGTGATCTGTTTCGAGAATGGCTTGACTTCCAACTTCATAGGTTGGATTCTTTGCCTCTTTCAAACCTTCAGGAACTTCTTCTGAGCTAGAATGGTCCATATTACCATGGTCCATGCCTTCCATGCCTTCCATGTTTTCTTTGTTTTCATCTTTCGCGTTAGAGCAGGCAACCAGCACTAAGAAAAGGGCTACAAATATCGATAAGCTGATGGACATTTTCATTCTTTTTTTCAACATGTATTTGATTCCTCCTTTGGATAATCATTTGTGTTGGCTGCTAATTTGTAATAGAAAATAAGCTTCATTTTAAATGTTTCAATGATTTCCCCCTCCTGTCTAATTTGTACCATTTATATTTTTTTTTATGACAAGACATTCGCTATTCCTTTGGTACCCACTTATATCCAACTCCCCAAACAGTTGAAAGGTATAAATCTACAGGAAATTTTGCCTGCCTTAATTTATCTCGGATATTACGGACATGAGAATCTATCGTCCTATCTTCAGTAAAAACTTTATTCTCCCAAATGCTTTCCAATAAATGTGCCCGTGAAAATACTTTATTTGGATTTTTCAATAATATCCCCAGTAAAGAAAACTCTTTTGGAGTGAGTTGAATCTGCTGTTCTTCATACGACAATTCATGAGATTCCTCATCCCACTTCAATCCCTTGAATTGAATTGCCTTCGTGTTTTTATCGTCCATTCTTCTGAAAAGTGCATCTATTCTAGCCAGTAATTCCCCCTCGTCAAATGGTTTTGTTACATAATCGTCTGCCCCTAATTGGAAACCTCTAACTACATCCGATTTTTCATTTCGAGCAGTCAGCATAATAATCGGTACTTTAGAGAATTCACGAATTTTGGCGCATGCATTCCAACCATCCATGTCCGGCATCATCACATCTAACAAAATTAAATCGGCATATGAGTTTTTCATATGAACAACAGCTTCAAGTCCGGAGTTCACCTTGATACATTGATAAACCGGAGATAAGTATATACTCAACAAATCAAGCATTCTTGCTTCATCATCTACAAGCAATAAGGTTTTCATTACGGCAACTCCTTTAACGAAATAAAAAAGGCTGTCCCTTTTCCTTGCTCGCTTTTTATCTCTATCGTACCTTCGTGTGCTTCCAGTAGTTCTTTGACAATGGAAAGTCCAAGTCCTGACCCTCCAGTGTCCCTAGATCGAGATTTATCCACTCGATAAAAGCGATCAAAGATGTAAGGAAGATCACCTTTAGGAATCCCACGACCTTCATCTTTTATAATCAGCAATACCATTCCCTTATCACTTTTTACAGATATACTCGTTTTGGCATGGGGTTCGGAGTATTTGATCGCATTATCTAATAAATTAAAAATTACCTGTTCAAATCTCATAGGGTCTATTAGGACATTTACATTTTTTTTGCATTCAACGGCAAGTTCCATTCCTTTTTCCGTGAAAGCAGGTAGCATCTTCTCACATATAGAGTTTAAAAAGGAACAAAGCTCTACTTCCATGCGATCTATGACAAAAGTATTTTTGTCTAACTTAGCCAAATCAAATAAATCTTTCATCATATCAGACAGTTTTTTTGTTTCCTCAAAAATAATGCTAAGATACTGATCGCGGATGGTTTCGTCTATATCTTTTCTCCTTGATACATCCGCATATCCCTTAATATAGGTAAGGGGCGTCCTTAACTCATGAGAAATGCTGGCCAAAAACTCATTTCTTTCCTCTTTTAGGTGTTTTAAGTCCTCGGCAAGAATTTTTATGGATCTGGATAACTCCCCCAGCTCATCATCACCCATGTCAGGGAGATTGACAGAGAAGTCACCCTTGCTAAGCTTTTCAGTAGCCCGCTTCATCCTGATCAGAGGCGTCGTCAGCGCTTTAGATAAAAAGAGGATGGTAATGATCATTAAAGTAAGAATCATGATGGCACCTGCTATAAAATGGTGGTTCAGTCGTGATATTAAACTTTGAATCTGATCCGTACTCCGGAACATGTACACATTTCCTTTTTGATTTTGGTTAATTTTAAAAGGCGTGACCGTGGATATATACTTTTCACTTTTCCACCTGTTTTCCAGTATCTCTCCATCACGTGGGACTTGCCCTATTTCTTTGGTTATAATTTTCTGCTCTTCATTATCAAATTTTGAGGACGTAATTATAATGTTTTGATTTTGATCCGTGATAATGACCTCTGTATCAGCTTTTGCTTCCATTACAGCAATGTGATGTAAGGTTTCCTCTTTATAGGAATTTTCAAGCACGTCCCGATGACTATTGCCTCTTGCCTGAAGTGCAGCTAATTCTTCTTCTATTCGGGAATCTACAATGCTTGTATGGAGAAAAAAGAACAAAAATATTTCAAGAATAAGCATGGCACCTAAAAACCAAAGCCCGAATTTCAGGGATATTTTATTCAAATTAATCACCGCTTTTTCGAATTACTATCACCATCATAATGAAAAAATATCAAAAAATTGTGCAGTTTTTAAGGAGTTTTTGATATTTCGTTAAATAATAGTTGAACTGGGTAGAATATGATTGTTGAACAACAAAATACTTAGGAGGTTTTATTATGAATACCACATATGAAGATTGTATTAGAGCATGTCTTGAATGCATGGAGGCCTGTAATACATGTTATGATGCATGCTTAAAGGAAGAAAATCTTAAAATGATGGCTTCTTGTATAAGGATAGACAGGGAATGTGCGGATATCTGTGCGTTTGCAGCTAAAGCTATGCAATCCAACAGTCCCTTTGCCCATCAGATTTGTCAACTTTGTGCAGACATTTGTGAAGCATGTGGAAATGAATGCAAAAAGCACGATCATGATCATTGTCAAAAATGTGCGGAAGTATGCTTTAAATGTGCAGAAGCCTGCCGAAAAATGTCCGCTTAAGGAAAAGGTGGACATTATAAATATGCGTGTGACACCTGAAAACCCATTTCCAAGACTTTAGGGAGATGGGTTATTCTTTTTCCCACCTTAAAAACAAAATGGTTCCACTTACTACATATATTTTTATCTAGTAAATATAGAATCGTTTCTTTTAAACGAAAATCGCCTCTTGACCCAATAACCTTTTTAGGACAGTCTGTATCGCCAATGTTCTATCTGTATTTTCCAATTATTGTAAATGACTTCCGATAATGTTCCACAGGTTTGCCAAAATATTGACAAGCCTATAGACCATTATATCTAGTATTCAGTCGTTATAATTGGTGTACCCATTGTAATTTGAACATTATTATTTTTTGATTTCCTTAGACCAATTTGAACATTAAATGACTTTCCTGTTTTGGTATGAATCCTTTCATCAAATTTACTAGAGAGAGCTGAGACGGAAATAAAATCTCTTTCTGATACCCCTTCCACATAACTAGCAGAAAATGAATCCAGCAAATTACCTTCAAGTTGATTAAGTTTTTGTGCACCCTTTTTCCCCACCACAGTAATATACGGATTAACTTTTTTAAATTGAACTGGTATGTACAAATCTTTAATTTTGTTTAAACCTAACCTATTGTCGCCTGTAACTTGATAACTTAGACTAACATCAGATAGCTTCCCATTTTTAATTACGGAAAAGGTAAATAGTATTTCCTCTTGGTTAGTTTCTTTTACGCCTTTAATAGTTTTATGGTGAATATCATTTCCTTCTTCCGACCAGGTAAATGAGTCATCGCTTTTTATAGTAGTAACCATCCGGTTCAGATCATCATCCTCTACATTTTCCATTATTGTCCGGTAATATATTCTCCACTCCTTAACTTTTATTTTGTTTTCACTAGCTACATTTAAAACATCATTGAGATTATGATATACATCAAAATTCTGACTATATGCACCTTTTGTAAAGATTAGGAAACTAAATAAAATTAAGAAAGCTACTGCATTGATTTTCATAAAATTCACCTCGCTATTATCATTGACAATAACAAGCTACAATATACTGACATTATCAAACTAGTAAGCACGGAACCACTAACCGGAACAAAAAAAATGGTTTTCCAAGCCCACAATGATCTTTGAAATAATTGAGGACCACGGTTTAAAAGATATACTAAAAGACACGACTTTTAATCGACCAGTCTCCATTAGCAGTTTACTGTTCACCTTATTAAGCAGTAGATACATTAAGATCGAAGCGACCCGTTAATATGGAACTATATCAAAATCGATTGGCAAAATATAATTCAAAACGGGCAGAAAGCTAAGCTTCTGCCCGTTTTTTTACTCACTCGTTGTTTCACCTTCAGTGCTTTTGAAACAGTCACTGAGAATCTAAGGGCCCTCAATTCCTCTCCTAATTCTCCTAATATGCTGTTTATAAATTCCATTTATTTAAACTATTTTCACGTTCAACTTTTCGACCATTTACGTCAATGAAATACAAATGTAATGCTTTTATATTATTTCTTGTCGAACCCTGATGATATAATAAATCCCAGTAAAATAATGCTATTAAATTGTGCTAGATAAAAATAAATGTGTACATAAAAAATGAATTTGAATCTGAATAGTCCCCATTATTATTGACCTCGTGTGATCAGTTTATCCTTTGTTTTATATTTGGTTGCTTAAAATGCTTAGATATAGTTTCCCTAAATATAAAACTATTAATTATAGTGAAAAAACATACAATTTTTATACTTGAAATGCATTCATTTCTGTTGGTGTGACAACTCGCTAATAATAATTTAATACTGAGGTATTTTTGATGCTATCTTCTTTTCGAAGATTCGCTTTAAAACTGTATGGGAATCTTTATATAGGAACAGATTCAAGGGCATTACCAGGAGGAACAAGAGATTGAGAAAAAAGATTTTATCGTTAGGATTTGTTGCCTTAATAGGTACCGCTACCATAACTAATCCAATAACCCAAGATTTGACCTATGCAAGCGCAGACCTAGAGCAAAAAAAAGAAAATATAAAAAATGAACGTTCCGATGTAGATACAGACATTAAAAAGAAACAAAATGAACTATCAAATCTAGAGGACAAGCAAAGAGTCCTTGATAACGAAGTAATGGAACTCGATATGGAAATGAAAGATACCAATGAGCAAATTCGTGAACTTCAAGGTAAAATGGATGAGACTAAACAAAAGATTAAGGAATTGAAAGTAGAAATTGCGGAATTAAAAGAACGTATAAAAAAAAGAAATGCTATTTTAAAAGAAAAGGCACTTGCCTTGCAAGAAAGTGGTGGTGAGGTTGAGTACATAGAAGTGCTACTAGGTGCAAAGGACTTCAGCGACTTCGTAAGTCGTGTTGGTGCGGTAAGCACAATGGCCGAAGCTGATAATGAAATATTAAAGGCTCATGAAGAAGACAAAAAAACACTTGAGGAAAGTGAAACGGAACTAAATAACGAATTGAAAGATCTCGAAATCGGACTCGCTGATTTGGAATCATTAAAACAAGAATTAAAAGGACAAATCGCTAAAAAAAATAAGCTTATTAATCAAGTAAAAAAACGACTACAAGATACGGAAACATCCATTTACGAATTAGAGGACGAAGCGACCTTCCTTAAAGAACAGGAGTCAGCCATTCAAAGTGAAATGGATCGCCAAGAACAACTAGGACGGGCCAAGAATTCAAAGCCAACTGTCACGAGTTCATCTCAACCGGACATCACGAGTGGTAATTTCATGTGGCCGGCAAAAGGGACATTCACTTCCGGATATGGCTCTCGTTGGGGTAAACTCCATGGAGGGATTGACTTGGCGAACCCTGCAGATAATGTGCCTATCGTCGCTTCAGCGAAAGGGACGGTTATTCGTTCCTATTATTCTAGTAGCTACGGTAATGTTGTTTTCATCTCCCATAATATTGAAGGTAAGGTTTACACCACCCTGTACGCTCATATGGATTCACGACTGGTAAGCAACGGACAATCTATAAGTAAGGGGCAACAAATCGGATATATGGGGAACACCGGCCGTTCAACAGGTAAACACCTACATTTTGAAATACATGATGGTGCCTGGAAAAACCCTATTAATCCTATGCAATTTTTAAAATAGAAGGGCAACTCCTGAAATCGAAGGGTTTTAGGAGTTTTTTTGTACCCTAAAACGGCGCAAATGTATTGTACATTTATGCATCCCCCTTCCAATTTTCTCGATTTGAATACCAAACAGCAACGTTAATTCCCTCCTTCCATGTTAGGTTGTTGGACAAATTGAACTGTATATTTATTAAGGAAATTTCAAAAATTTTAATGTTCCTATTTACGAAATTACACAGATTTCACTGGTATGTGAAAATGCTCTCAATTCGTTTTTGAAGTCACCTGCACATTAGGCTTTATGTGAACTCTCTGTTTTTCAAATTTGTGGCCCTGATCATCTTTCACATGGGCGAAAATAGGAACAAAAATTTGCTTGGTTTTTACTTAAGTAAGACAAGACCATGTATGCGTATAATAATAAATGCAGGAATTTCAAATGGAATGCTTCAAATATTAATCTTTTTAAAGGATGGTTTATACCATCCTCGCCTTTTTAACCTTATTCATTCCGAACCACCATAGGAAAAACATGAAAGGTAACATCCAGTATATCGTAAAACCACCCTTTAACAGTATCAAGTTATATAGCCCATGTAAGATGAATGGTATGAAAAAGGCCAAGAACAAATAAAGACCTGCATTAGATAGAGAGAATTTTCCTTTACCAAGATAGTACCCCATAATCACGCCAAAGAGGGCGTGGCTCGAAACCGGCAGTAATGCACGGCCCATAGCAATATGTACACCATTTGCAAAAAGATACAGGATATTTTCTAATGTGGCAAACCCTAATGAAACAGCTACCCCATATACAATCCCATCATATGGCTCATCGAATTCGACATGGTTGTATATAGTGAAAAACAAAATGAACCACTTGAAGAACTCCTCTATAAAAGCGACCGTCAGAAAGGAGGACAAATACATATTTTCAATTATTTGTTCCTCCTCCATTATATATTCCATGAACATTAGAGGGAAAACCAGTAATGCCCCGTATAAGAAGGACCTTAACACCAAAGATAATGGCTCTGTTTCATTCTGGTCATTTAAATAAAAATAACAAAGCAAAGCCAGCCCTGGCGCTATGGCGGCAGAAAGTAAAACCAGCATGAATAACTTCTCCCAACTTTTTCTAAGTTTCACAATGGTAAAGCTATTACACCTAAGGCTTTGGTTAACCACCCACCTTTGCCAATTCAATCAATCATTGTTTTTATTTTTTTAAGGTGATCCTTTAACGATGTTCTTCTTTCATAATGAAAAATTATAATCTGTATATATTTCACTTGAAAAATACCCAGCTGATAACTGATTCAAGTGTAATTTTCAGAATTGAAGAAAAAATCTTGGTTCACGTATCCGTATTACAGCCACACCTTTTAATTTTTAAAAATGCTATTCAAGGGGCACTGCGATAGCTCTTACTTAGTTTTGATAGCATCGCATTATGACGACTCAAAAGATCCTCGGAAAATCAAAAATTCACACAAATTAATAAGATGGTAAATTGAATAAAAAACAGAAAGAGGCCCATTACAGGCCTCCATCTTGTCCTAGATAGTAATGAGCGGGGTAGTAAACTCATTACGTATATTATACAAAAAAAGTATGCATTTTGTTTGCAGATTCTTTGAATTTTATTAGGCAGTTCATATTTTGTGGCCCCTCTCTTTACAATCAGCAACATGAATTATACTGAAATTGATAAACTACACCCGTTGGCTACACACTTTTCCCTATGTCTCAGCATGTTATTCATTATTTTATTTCACCTGAGGAGAAGCAAATGGTATCAGCTAATATCTTCCGGAAATCTACTTATATGCAAAAAAACTGGGCGTCTTAATGACGCCCAGTTTTAAAGGTATAATTATTGGAATCCCCAAACCATTGTTAGCATTGTACCGAAAATTGTAACCAATGCAACGAACAGTCCGTAATATACGTTTGTGTAAATAGACGCTTTATCTTCTGACTCTCCTGCGTGCATGAACAGAACTAATTGAAGGCCTGCTTGCATGAAGGCTGTCACAAGTAAGATGATGACTCCCATCTTAAGGGAAAGATCAAATACTAACACTGAGAGTGCAACCACAGTCAGGATTAGTGAAAAGGCGAATCCCATTACTTGTCCACGTGGGAATAATTCTTTCATATTACATCATTCCTTTCAAATAGATGAAACTGAAGATGAAAATCCAGACAACATCCAAGAAATGCCAGTAAAGAGAAAAGATGAACGCTTTGTTTGTTGTTTCTGCAGTCAAGCCGCGTTTTTTAATCTGAAGGATAATGAATGTTCCCCAGAATAAACCGAGTGTAACGTGAGCTCCATGTGTACCTAGAGTCGTAAATAAACTAGATAAAAAACCACTTGTTTGAAGAGTCGCCCCTTCATGTACATACTCCACGAATTCATAGATTTCGACTCCTAAAAAGCCTAAACCAAGAAGAAGTGTAATAATGAAGAAATTAACCATTGCTTTCTGTCTACCAAGTCTCATTGCATGAATTGCAAGGCCAATGGTGAAACTACTTGTTAAAAGAAAAACTGTTTGAAGCATTAGGGTTGGTACTTGAAAAAGTTCTTCCCCTGTTGGACCATCTCCAGTACCATTAACTAGTACAAAATAAGCGGCGAACAGTGTAGCAAAAAGAGCTATTTCTGCTCCTAAGAAAATCCAGAATCCAAAAATCTTTAAGCGATTTTCTTCCGTGCTATATTCTAGTGGCAGCGAGCTATCTACTTTCATTACTTAGCACCTCGCAATTTATTTTCTGTCTCTTCTATTTCTTTAACAGAGATGTATCGACCATGATCTTTTTCGAAAGAACGGTGAGCCATACAAGCAAAGATACCGATCGTTGCAATGATTGCAATGATCCACATGCTGAATACCATTGCAAAGCCCCAAACGAAGAAGATACAACTCATGATAAACGGAACTCCACTATTATTTGGCATATGAATCTTTTCTACTTTACCGCCAAATAATTTAAAGCCTTTTTTCTTTGCATCCCAGAATGCTTCTGTAGAATCAACTGTAGGCACAATTGCGAAGTTGTATTCTGGTATTGGTGTATGGGTAGCCCACTCGAGAGAACGTGCGTCCCATGGATCGTTTGAAATATTTCTTGATGCATAACGAGTGCTCCAATAAATGTTGTATACGATTAGCGCGAAACCTATTGCTAAGCCAACTGCCCCAATGAAAGAAAGCATATTCAATGGACCATAGCCCGTTGATTCAGAGTACGTATACATACGACGTGCCTGCCCATCTAAACCAGTGATGAACATCGGGAAGAATGTTACATTAAAGCTGATTGTGATAAACCAGAACGCCCATTTCCCGATTTTTTCGCTCAACATGAAGCCAAACATTTTTGGCCACCAGTACGTAAAACCAGCAAGTACGGCAAAGACAGTACCAGGAATCAATACGTAGTGGAAGTGAGCTACTAAGAACATTGTATTATGGTATTGATAGTCAGCACTTGCCATGGCAAGCATAACTCCAGTTACCCCACCGAGTGTGAAAATCGGAATGAAAGCTAAGGAGTAAAGCATTGGGACGGTAAATACGATTTTACCTTTCCAAAGTGTGAACAACCAGTTGAATATCTTAACGCCGGTCGGAACAGCGATTGCCATCGTTGTGATGGAGAATATGCTGTTAACCATTGTACCTTGACCCATTGTATAGAAATGGTGAGCCCATACAACGAAAGATAGAGTAGAAATAGCTACCATGGAGATAACCATCGAATTATATCCATACAGGTTACGACGTGCAAAAGTCGAAATGATCTCACTGTAAATACCGAAGGCAGGAAGAATTACGATATAAACTTCAGGATGTCCCCAAACCCAGAACAAGTTCGCCCAAAGCATATCGCTACCGCCATTGGACATCGTAAAGAATTGAGTTCCGAATAGACGATCCATTGTCATCAACGCAAGTGCCACTGTCAATACAGGGAAAGCGAAAACGATAATGAAGTTTGTGATCAAGATAGACCATGTGAACATTGGCATTTTCATTAAGTTCATGCCAGGTGCTCTCATTTTCAGTATTGTTACGATAAAGTTGATACCAGTCAGTAATGTCCCGATACCAGCTATTTGAATGGCAATCGCGTAATAGTTCGAACCGACTGATTCACTGAAATCGTTACTTGCCAGAGGGAAGTAAGATGTCCAACCTGCATCAGGAGAACCACCAACTACGAAAGAAATGTTAAATAGCATCGCACCCATGAAAAATAACCAGAAGCTTACTGCGTTTAAACGTGGGAATGCTACGTCACGCGCTCCAATTTGTAATGGTGTAACGATGTTCATTAACCCAATGATAAATGGCATAGCCATAAACAGGATCATTACAACCCCGTGTGTTGTAAAGATTTCATTATAATGCTGCCCATCCAACAGACCGTTATCTGGAACAGCCGTTTGAGCACGCATCATGAGAGCATCGGCGCCACCACGGAAGAGCATAAGCAGTGCTGACAAGATGTACATGATACCAATACGTTTATGGTCAACCGTTGTTAACCACTCACGCCATAAGTAACCCCATTTTTTAAAATAGGTAATTCCTGCGACAACCGCGATCATGGTTAAAGCAATGGCAACCATGGATGCATATATCGCAGGACTTGGATGAGGTACGGCAAATCGATCAAAGTAATCCATACTCTTTGTAACTCCTTTCATAACGTTGCTACATTAATGGTAAAAAGTTAAAGCCTGTTATTTTATCGGACGACCTTTAAATATTAATCATTCATGGTTCATGTTGCTGTGGTCAGTATTTGTGGAATCTTCACCAGGTTCATTGGATTCCTTAGAATCATTTTCAGTTTCATTAGTATCTGATGATCCGTGGTTACTATGACCTTCTGGAGCTGGTGAAAACTTCAAGTGAGTTCCAGTGTACGTGGATTGTCCCACATGACCGGGCTCTAATAATTTATTGAATTTCTCTTCTGTGATTGGTTCAGCAGTAGCTTTAATTTCATCTACCCACTTAACATACTCTTTTGGAGGCATCACCTTAACGTTGAACGTTTGCTCAGCAAAACCAGAACCACTGAAGTTGGCGTTTCGACCCATATAGTCGCCTGGAGCATAAGCTGCTAAATGTAACGTGTTTACCATATCGGACATCGCATATTTTTGTCCTCCAAGTTGTGGAATCCAGAAACTAGAGATTGGTCCGAATGAATAAAGTTTAAATTCAATTGGTCGGTTTGTTGGCAAAAACAGGTAATTTACTGTTTCGATATCTTCTTCCGGATAACTAAAGTGCCACTTCCAGTTCGATGAAGAAGCATAAATAATTAATGGTTCCTTATCTTCATATCCTTTCGGTGTCGCCTCGACTTCAGAAGTCGATTGAACAGTAACAACTGAAAGGAAAGCGACGATTAAAATTGGGATTGCAACCCAAATTATTTCCAGAGTCTTACTTCCTTCAATGTGAGGTGGTTCATAATCTTCACGCTGTTTGGAAGCACGATATTTCAATATCATGAAGATATAAAGTACGACCACAACAAGAACGACAAAAGCCATTGTCCAAATTGATATCATAATAACATTTGCTTGTGTCTCGGCTACAGGACCCTTAGGATCTAAGACCATTAATGGGTTATCGCAACCAGTAAGCACTGTGGCAATGGTAAAAAGTATAGTTAATAAAGCCCATTTCATTTTCATAATACTACCCCTTTCTTATATAATAAAATTTCAAATGGTAATTATTCGGATAAAGTGTTACCATATTCACATATCCCGACATACTCATATTAATCCCAAGTAAAAAAAAAGACAATATAAAGTGACATCTGTCACATAAAGTTCATTAAAGAGCAGTAAGAAGTTGGTAACTGAACTGAAACGTTCGAAAATCTTTCTGAAATGAAATATAATAAGTGTTTAAAATCTACTAGTTGAGGAGTTTACTTTTCTTTTAAGGATTTACTAGTGACTCAGCCCTTTATGCCTTTTATCTTATTTCAATATAATTCTGTATAATTTTTACATACACCTTTGTAAATACCGAACATAACTTAAACTGAATATTCACTAATAATTTATCAGTTTAAGCGGTCCTTTCCACAGTCCCACTTAAATCAATGGACTTTCACACCGCCTTTTATATTCTGAATATTTTGATTAATGAAATTGAATATAAGACTGTGTTCTCTAACCATAACTTCAAATATAAAATGTTATTCCAAAATATCCACTCACAAATTTTTCATATTTCTTTCCTGGTGCATGAAATTTCAGACTAAGAGGTAATTTTAAAATCTCAATTAAGAATGCAATAGCCAATATCAAAAAATGCGTAAATGTTTAAATTTAAAAAAATTCTTAAAAGGTTGGATTTCCTTTGACAATTTAAGCATATATCCCATAATATAAAGTAAAAGTTGCGCATGGTAAAAAAAAATGTAGAGGAGAAATATTGATGGGGTTGTCTAAAAAGTTATCATTGTATGATGGAAACAAGGGAGATTTCATCCGCATCAAACATTTAAATATTGTTGGCGTCATGCGGCGAAGGTTACTCGATTTAGGATTTGTTCCTGGAGCCGTTGTCGAAGTGATTCGCAAAAGTCCGTTAGGTGATCCTATTGCCTTCCGTGTAAGCCAAACATCCATTGCTTTAAGAAAAGAGGAGAGTCAAAAGATAGAAGGGGAGTTGATTCAATATGAGTGAGACGTTTCGAATAGCCCTTGCCGGAAATCCCAATACAGGCAAAAGCACTTTATTTAACCTTCTTACAGGTTTGAGGCAGCATACCGGGAATTGGTCTGGAAAGACTGTCGATATGAAAGCTGGAACCTTTTCTTTCAAGGAAAAGCAATATGAAATCATTGATCTTCCCGGGACCTACTCCCTATATTCAAATTCGTTGGACGAAGAAATCGCCAGGGATTACATCGTGTTCGAAAAGCCCGATGTCACTATTGTAATTCTTGATGCGACAGCAATGGAAAGAAACCTGAATTTGGCGTTACAGGTATTGGAAATGACCGAAAAAACAATCATCTGTATAAATTTAATGGATGAGGCGGAGAAATTAGGAATCCATATCAATGAAAGGGTTTTAATGAGGCGATTAGGCGTTCCCGTCATTAAAATTTCTGCACGAAACAAAGAAGGTATACCCATGTTGCTTGATACCCTTGATCGTTTATTAATGGGAGAAATACAGTGCACCCCTTTCCATATGCCCTATGATGATGAAATCGAACAAAGGATAAAATCTCTTGAACCAATGGTGCAAAAGATTTTCGGCGCTGGCCTTCCTACTCGATGGCTTACCTTACGTCTCCTGGATGGGGATAAGGACTTGTTGAGGCAAGTGGAAAAGAGAAATACCATAAATGAGGTATATAAATAATGGAGATGAACACATCGAAAGAACAGCATAATATGGATGAACTATTTCAACAGGCGGACCGTCTTTCCTCTTCACATATTCGAGATCGAATAGTCGAACAGCTGTATAAACAAAGTAATCAATTAATCAAAGCAGGAGTTACTTTCTCAAAAGCCCAACATAACGAGAGAACGGAAAAATTGGATGCTATTTTCACTTCTCCAATTTTCGGCTTTCCCATCATGTTGGTTATGTTGGGGACGGTATTCTACTTAACCATCGCCGGGGCCAACATTCCATCTTCAATGTTGGCCGACTTTTTCGGATGGGTTGAAGGTTATTTGACTGTTTCCTTTAATAATATCGGCGCACCTGATTGGCTACATGGGGTTCTAGTACTTGGATTATATCGCGGAACAAGCTGGGTGATCAGTGTCATGCTTCCACCTATGGCCATTTTCTTTCCTGTCTTTGCCCTACTTGAGAATTATGGATATCTTCCACGAGTAGCCTTCAATATGGACCGATTATTCAAAACTGTAGGAGCCCACGGGAAACAATCCCTTACAATGGCGATGGGGTTCGGGTGCAATGCAGCAGCCGTCATGTCCTCCAGGATCATCGAATCTCCTAGGGAACGTATGTTAGCCATCTTAACCAATAATTTTGTCCCTTGTAATGGACGTTGGGGAACGTTGATTATTCTATCTTCCCTCTTTATGGCCTCGGGTTTCACTGGGGGGATGAATTCAATAGTGACGACTTCAGTGATTGTTGGAATTGTGATAGTCGGCATAATGACCACATTCCTTGTATCGTGGGTACTTTCCAAGACGGCTCTTAAAGGGGTTCCCACACATTACACTCTGGAGCTCCCTCCTTATAGGAAACCAAAATTTTTCGATACGGTCGTGAGGTCGTCTTTGAACAAATCGCTATCTGTTCTCTATCGTGCCATAAAAGTGGCAGCCCCTGCAGGTATCTTAACCTGGGTTCTAGCTAATATACAGATTGGGGATATGAGCATTCTTTTATACATCGTTAACTTTCTGGACCCGTTGGGACAATTAATCGGACTGGATGGGTATATCCTAATGGCTTTTCTAATTGGTCTGCCGGCAAACGAAATTGTTTTACCTATCCTGTTAATGGGATATCTATCGACGGGATCGTTAATGGATGTCGATGGGATCGAGGATCTAAAGCGAATTTTCCTTGACCATGGGTGGACCTGGGTAACGGCATTGAACATGATGTTATTTTCCCTGCTTCATTACCCTTGTGGTACGACACTGGTCAATATATATAAGGAAACAAAGAGTTTGAAATGGACATTCTGGTCCTTCATGATACCTACCGCGATTGCCTTCCTGGTGACATTTGCGGTAGCTCAGGCAGCCCTTCTATTCGGTTGGGGTTGAAAATAATTCATTCATTTTATAAGAGGAAAAAAAGGAGAAGTTAAGGGGGAAGGACGTGTACATTGGAATAGGAATAACCATAATCGCACTTGCGTTACTTTGCTTTATAACAGGGTTACTCTTGTTAAAGGACAATAATAAACATTGGATGGTGATTGGTGTAATTTCTCTAGCAATACTAATTGCTATTTCAGTTTTTCTATCATTGAATGGCAATGGTTAGGTCACTTGTAAAAATCATCATCAACCAAAAGGAGTTATTTTAATATAAGGAGTACGTCCTTTTTAGATTTGAGAATCCTGCCCTCAATTTGGGGCAGGTTTTAATTTGTTAGATACAAATTTGTCATTATAAAGACAAGTCACATAATCCATCAATAGCTTTTACCTACCGTTTTAAGTATTCACTTCTCTACCAAAGCTAGAACTATTTTTCAATGGCTAAAGGCAGCGATTTGCAGGAATAGAAAGGTTAGAAATCCAGCCAAAACAGCCCCGACCATTAATGGGGTGAAACGGTCGGAAGCCCCCTTCCATAGTATTTCATAGAGAGTGACATAACTAAGGGTACCCAGAGCTGCTCCCAAAAGCAGGGTTTGAATCTTTATTGAGCCAGTATTTATTGTCATTCCAAGATATGAAGTCGTACCAACTGCTAAGGATAGTAAAAAGCTAAACACCCAAAAGACTTTAGGGTTGGCATTGGAAACCATGACTGAAACCATCATGACCATTCCTTCGGGAAAGTGATGAATCAAAATGGCCGAGAACAGGGCTGAATTTTGGAGTTGCTGGTCCTGAAAACTCATGCCTAAGGCCAAGCCTGTAGGAATGCTGTGAATGAAGAGTGCAAGGAACAGGAAAATGTACATTTGGGGCTTCTCGAAATGTACACCTTTCATGTTATGCAGAATATGATCCATAAATAGCATGAAGACGATTCCTGAGGAGAAGCCAGCAAGTATACCAAGTGAATCATAATCACTGATCGTTTCCGGAAAGATTTCCAATCCCAATAACCCAACCAATAATCCACCACAGAACATGTGTAATAGCCGATAATTCCTTCTCAAGACACCCTCTACATACTTTGTGGCCAGACCACCTAAACCAGTTCCAAGGAAAATCATCATCATTATAAATAGGCTGACTTTTAAACCCTCTGTCATACTTTACCTCCAATAATAAAAGTTTGTACATTATACTCAAAATTGGGGGGGTTAAGTTCTTTTATTTTGCCTCGGCCCTGAATCATCAATATCACGAAATATGAATATATGCTCATATTTCAAAATTGAGGTGAATGACTCTGACTATTTTAGATGTAATCGTCGTCGGGGCCGGTCAGGCCGGTCTCTCCATGGGGTATTGGCTTTCAAAGAGCGACCACATGTTTATCATCATTGATGGTGGGATCCGTATCGGGGATACTTGGAGAAAGAGGTATAATTCTCTGACTTTATTTACACCAAGATACCTTAGTTCTCTTCCAGGATTACCCCTAAAGGGACCCCAACAAGGATTTCCCACTAAAGATGAGGTTGCAGAGTACCACCTTGAACAATACGCCATTACTTTTGATTTACCCATCCAAATGGAAACAGAAGTGATGGTTTTGGATAAACAGGACGACAATTTTTTCCTGACGACGACAAAAGGCACATTTCAAGCAAGAAAAGTCATTATCGTGACAAGTCCTTTTCAAACACCTTTCATTCCGGAAATTGCTAGGAATCTTTCACCCCTGGTATTTCAAAATACACTCTTCATCGTATAGGAAACCTTCCCAACTAAGACCTGGGAACGCCGTAGTCGTGGGTGGAGGTAATTCAGGGAGCCAAATCGCAGTCGAACTAACTACCACGAGGCAAGTATATCTCTCGGTAGGGAAAAAACGCGACACCTACCGTTGTCCATTTTAGGAAAAAGTACATTTTGGTGGTTCAACCGACTGGGTTACTGAAGGCGAAAAGGATCCTAGAATTGGGCAAAAACTTAGAAAGGCAGGTGATTCGATTTTCGGTTATGACCTTAAGGAATTTACAAGAGATAGTAAAATAAAAATCCTGCCTCGGACCATTAAATGTGAAGATCAGTCAATTGGGTTTTTGGACTATGAGAATTTAAAAGTCCAGAATTTCATTTGGGCAACTGGCTTTAAGTCTTCTTACAGTTGGATTAAGATTCCTCACGTCTGTGACGAAATGGGTAACCCCATCCAATCCAGGGGTCTAACTAATGTTAAAGGCTTGTATTTTTTAGGTCGGCCTTGGCAGCATAAGCGCGGTCGGCCCTTTTGACAGGAATCGGTGAAGATGCAGAGTATTTAGTAAGGGTTATGCAAAAAAATAAAAAAATCATAGGTATGAGATACCCATGATTTTTTTAATACTTCATTATTGTTATAATCAAAATTGGGAGTTGATCACATGGAAAACCAAAATGATAACCATCCAAATTTAACAGAAAATCTTGATGAGGAAACATTGTTTATCGTGTCGCAAACTTTTAAAGCATTATCAGACCCGACTCGCTTACGCATTCTACACTTACTGTTTCACGGGGAATACTCTGTAAATGACATTGCCGATAAACTATCTTTGCTTCAATCGACCGTATCACATCAGCTTCGCTTTCTTAAGAACTTGCGTTTGGTGAAATTCCGAAGGGAAGGAACCACCCTTTTCTACACGCATGACGATGAACATGTTTTGGATCTCCTGAAACAGGCCATTGAACATGCCAATCATCAATAGTTACAGGTACCATGCGGACTGGCGCATCCCTTATCTGCATTCTCAACCTGGAGCGTACTGTGTTCAAATCCAAATTCATCGTGAAGGACCTTTTGCGCTTGATGGAGTATCGCATCATGGCTTCCATCCCCACCGAAAACGATGTGGCAACTTAACATTGGCATCTCCGAAGTGATGGACCAGATATGCAGGTCATGAACATCTTCAACTTGAGGGATGTCCTTTAGTGTTTCCTTAACTTTTTGTATATCTATCTGTGAAGGGGTACCCTCCATCAGGACATGGAAGGATTCCCTCGTCACCCTCCATCCGCTAATGATGATCAAGATGGCCACAATGATACTGGCAATAGGGTCAGCGATCCCCCATCCAAAGAACATGATTAACAACGCAGCCACTATGGCACCCACTGATCCCAGCATGTCCCCCAGGACATGTAAAAATGCACTCCGCACGTTCAGGTTTGAGTCCTTATCCGCTTTCATTAAGATAGCTGCAGCTATGATGTTCACGATTAACCCTAGAACCGAGATCAATAACATCCCAATGCTTTGCACTTCAGGGGGATCCATCAATCGTTGATACGCTTCATAGAAGATGTAAAGGGAGATGGCAATCAGCGTAATTCCATTTAAGGAAGCCGCAATGATTTCGAACCGTCTATACCCGAATGTATTCGTGGCTGACGCTTTCCTTTCCCCTAACTTGATGGCAGTTAAGCTAAGCCCTAACGCAGCTGCATCACTAAGCATATGGCCTGCATCGGACAGTAAAGCCAAACTGTTCGTCACCAGTCCACCAATTACTTCCACAATCATAAAAATAGTGATGATTATAAATGATAAAAATAATGCTTTTTTATTTCCCGACCCGTGACTATGACCATGTCCGTGACCATGGGAATGTCCGTGATTATGTCCCATCCCAACACACCCTTCCTATATATGAATATATGCTCATATATATATTATGTAATATAAATTCATTTAGTTCAACATTTTTTTACTATTCCCCACATAAGGATTTAAAAAACAAGATCCAGACTTTTTAACTCTCTAGCCGTTATCAGCTAAAGCATAATCTACGTCAAGGATACAGATTCCGCTGCTGTTAAGTTTTCGGAAGATGTTTTCAAGTTGTTTATTGTGTGCACTAAAAGGTTTTGGAATGCACCAAGTTGTGACGGTTGAGCAGAAAAAAAGAATCCATTGTCTAAAACAACTTCAACACCTGCAGAACTTCCCACTTCTTTGCTTGTAATTGAAAGTACTACTGAAGAATCTTGGATATATCGGCGAAATCTTTTATTAAACATAGCTCTAAATTATTATAGTATTGTTAATTACTTAAACAACACTATATGCTGGTTTTCGGCCATGATTGGGATCGTAATATCTTTCTTCTGTAAATTGACCCCTAATGCATTTATCTTTTTAGCAATCAAATATATAAAGATTGGAATCCTCCATGCTTCCCCATGCAGTTCAAGAAAAACAACAAATATATAGGAACATAGGTCTCTTAATATGTGAGTATATCTATCCTTGTTAAATTGACATAAATATTATTTTAATCCTAAAAAAGCCTAAAAGAGTTCCTTCTCTCTTTTAGGCTTTCATAATCTATCGAAACAATAGGGAGATTCAATACAAAAACCAGTTCTAGTACTCCCCCCTTTTGGAATCAGCACTTTGCCCTTGACAATCTCAACTTTTTGTTTTAAATTTCGTTTATTTATTTTCACGCTCAGTATCCAATATGTGAGTTGGAGGCTCTTCCTTATCTAGCATTGAGGTATGATTAATATAAAAGTATGCAATAATGACAAATGCAAAAAGAATTACATAAATCACCCTATTATCCATACTTGTTCCTCCTTACGAACTCTTTTATAAAACTAAATGGAATTTTAGTTTATCATGCGGAACAAGGTTTGTTTAATTTTTTGTATGTATCTTACACTGAAAATCAAATTGATAATATAAAATAAATTAAGCCTAAAAAAGCATGGAAAACCATTCCTTTTTTTTCATCCTATGTATTAAAGAGTCCTGCAAATGGGTTACCTGGAAACGCCAATCATAGTTTGACTGGTCATTACACAGAACACCATCTAAAGGTTTTAGAAGTTATGCATATCTTTTATACGTTCCAGCCTTACTTTATCTTCAAACTCTGTTTTCTTCCTTTCATCTCGGGTCCATTGAAAGAATATACAGAATAGTGCTGTTCCGTATATGACTTCCTGCAAGATTTTCATGACAATGCCACCAGACTGTTGATCATCGAGAAGGGATACCCCTACCCTAGGTGCGTTTAGATATGTTTGATATAAAATCCCCTCCGAAAAGATGATCAGTGCACAAGCTGGGGTAAGTAACATGCCCATTCCAAAAATGTAGCCGATTTTATGCAAGGGCTTCATGCTATTGATAGCAGGATTCGGCGCTATGACCGGCCACCACATAAAAAAGGCGGTGGGCAATAGAATTACTATGGATACATTCATCCAGAGTATACTGGACATGATGGCATCAAATATAAATGGTATATGATAAAAGGAAAAGAGCACATTAAATGTCAAAATTGCAATAATGGGTTTAGTAAAGACCTTCCATGCTTTCCTTAATGGCCATATGCCCAATATCGAGTCGACCATTCTAGTAGGCAGACCGGCCAGTATCAGGGGAGGTACAGCCAGATAGATAATCGATTGCTGCAGCATATGGATGAGAAATAAATAATGCCCCCACATATTCAAAGGGCTCCCCTTTGCAATGAAAAAGAGGAAAATTCCAAACAGAAAGGAAAACTTTTTCAAACGATTCACCGGTCCCATGCCGCTAAACTTACTTAACCGTTTTCGTTTCCCTATAGCAAATAAATAAAGACCCCCTATACATATGAGAAGCAATAGTAAAAAGGGACTCCATCCCATCAAGAAATTAAAATCCATCGTGTGTTTCATTTCTGACATTAGAAAATCCTCTCCTTTCGCTAAAAATATAGTTTTGAGTAATCCAGATGATAGGAAGGAAATGATTCAAGAAATAACCTGACTACCATTAAGATGGAATGTAAGGCTTTCCTTACTATGGCTGTTAATAATTAATTATATGAGTTCACTTCCCTTCTAAAAAATAAGACTTCAAAAATCACGAGTATATGTCACAAGACACTTTATCATTAGGTTGAATATACTTCATTTTACAACAATGGTTGCTTTAATTTCGAAAAATTCATATTTTGCACACAATTAAGTATATTTCTATTTTTTCATGAAGTAAGGTTCTCGTTCGGGCTTGACCAGGGCAACTAATTTATATGAAATCATGTACAAAAAAATTTCCTAATGGACTGGGTATGTAGTTTTAGCAAAAAAAAAGACGAAACCGGGTTTCGTCTTTTTTTATTGCCTTTTGTCTTTAACGCTTGTTACTGTCCTTTAAAATATCAAAAATGATTTTGGCATTGTCAGTATTGTCTATCAGTCCCGAAAAACGTTCTTTACCTGGCCCAAATGCGTAAACCGGTACATCCTCGCCCGTATGTCCACCAGATGTCCAACCAGTAAATGAGCGATTGTTGAAGATTTCTTCAATGGCATCATCCACCTTTTTTGTCGCGACAGCACCTTGAACAGATTTAATTTCTTCCTGCGTCAGTTCAAGGTCGATATATTTCTTCAGTGTTTTCTCTACATCTGCACCTTTTAAAATTTCAGCAGACATAAAGTCTGGCGTGCGCTTAGCTGCTTTGATAGGCTCTGAATCCCAGTTGTAAACTCCGTCACTGCCGACACTAATACCACCAGTAGAGTGATCTGCCGTTGCGACTACTAGCGTATTTCCATCCTTTTTAGCAAACTCGATGGCTGCTTTATATGCTCGCTCGAAGTCATCCATTTCACTCATCGCCGCCACTACATCATTGTCATGCCCTGCCCAGTCAATCTGGCTCCCCTCGACCATCAAGAAGAATCCATCTTTATCCTTCTTTAATTTCTTGATGGCCGTGTTGGTCATTTCCTCTAAGGATGGCATTTCCTTGGTACGGTCGATCGCTTTTGGCATACCGCCTGGGGCAAACAAGCCTAGAAGTTGATCATCCTTATTCTTTAACATGTCTTGCTTATTGGTAACATAGCCAAACCCGTCTTTTTCGAACTCCTTGGTCAGATTCCGGTCTTTACGGTTAAAGTTCGAGGAACCTCCACCCAATAGTACGTCTATTTTATGCTTTCCGTTTATCTTTTCGTCGTAGTAGTCATCTGCGATTGCATCCATGTTTTTGCGATTCTCATCATGGGCACCGAATGCTGCAGGTGTAGCATGGGTGATTTCAGAGGTTGCTACCAAACCTGTTGCTTTACCCTTAATCTTTGCGGTCTCCAAAACGGTTTTTACTTCTGATTTGTCATTATCCACTGCTATGGCCGCATTATACGTTTTTACGCCACCTGACATGGCTGTTGCAGCCGAGGCGGAATCCGTAATGTTTTGACTTTCATCTTCCGGGAAGGTCATTTGACTACCGACTTTATATTTATCAAATGTCGTTCTATCAAAACCTTGTGTATTAGGGTTATCTTTCATATAACGATGGGCTGTAATATAGGATTCACCCATCCCATCACCAATCAGGAAAATCACATTTTTAGGCTGTTTCTCCCCTTTTGCCTGAATTGGGTCTTGTTTAACGCCAACAACCCCACCAATCACCAATGATGATATCACAGCGAAAGGAATCACTTTTTTTGCTATTTTTTTATTCAGCATTGCATTGCCCCCTCAAATTTGTATGCTTTAACTATAGCTCCCTTTTATTTATTTCTCGTATTATAAATGTAAAGGAAAGTAAATTAAGTGTTAATATAGTTAAAATAAATACAGAATTCAAATATCCATTTAATAATATAATACACAAAAATTAATAAATATGAAAAAATGTGCATATAACCATGTAAAGGGGAAAATTAAGGGAGTGATTGAATATGGAATTCCTGTCACAGGCGGGTATGAGTAAGGATGCCATCTATATTATTTCAACTTATTTGGTTTTATCATTATTATCTATACTCGTAATCTATGTATTTAAGAGAAAATCCAATAAAGAAATCCAAAAGTTGGAGGAAAAATATAGGGTTGACTCCGAAGCTAAAGCCAAACAAGACAAATAGACCTGATCCTTTTTGGAGCTGGTCTTTCTTTATTCTGTTATAAGATAGTAAACGTACGGACATTAAAGGTAAAACACATATCAGAAAAGGATTGCAACCGTAAGATGAGCAAATCTGAAATTTTCCGTTAATTCTTTCTACTTTAATAAGAAAGATAACGTTTTTGTTAATAATCCCCGTAGTTTTTCAACTTAATTGGATGTTGTTGTAAAGCATCTATTCAGATTGCCAGGCCATTAGTACAGCATCAGTTATTTTTCCTCCCTTACAATACCGACATGAAAAGGGTGCAAAATAAATTATCCACTTTACAGACCTGGAAAAAATGCACCTAAATAATGAACTCAGAAAGGATTTTTTGTAACCATATTAGGGTTATTCGTAAATGGTTTCACAGCTCCACACTCAAGCCGGATGTATTAGTCTGAACTCTATAAAATTTTGCACACTTTTTAATGGAGACAGTCTTATGCATTTAATCGGTCTATTTTTTTGAATATATCGAACTTTTTAATTAATATTATATCGTACAATCATTATATTATTGATTCGAATGAAAAAGGGAGAGTAAAAATGAAAACTAAAAGATCAAGGTTAATTTTGCGAACTAGTCTTTTACTTATTATGGCTTTAGCAGTGGTCTATGCTCTTTATCTAAATTTCTTTACGGAAAAAATTCGCGTTCAACCAGGTGATCCAGCACCTGACTTTGTACTTGAAAATATGGAAGGTGATAAAGTTCAGCTATCGGAACTCAAAGGAAAAGGTGTTTTCTTGAACTTTTGGGGAACATGGTGTAAACCATGTGAAAAGGAAATGCCCTATATGGAGCGTCAATACAATTATTTCAAAAATCAAGGGGTTGAAATCTTGGCAGTAAATATAGGTGAAAGTGACGTTGCAATCGAAACATTTGCCAAACGGTATGGCCTAACATTTCCAATACTGAAAGATAAGAAAAGTGTTGTTACAGAAACTTATGATATTACCCCTATTCCAACCACTTTTTTAATTGATAAGAACGGCATAGTAACGAAAGTGATAACAGGAAGTATGACAGAAAGAGATATAGCAAATTACATGGAAGAAATAAAACCATAAACATAATAATACTTTTCAGGTGGTTAAATCATGGAACAGCTTAATTTATTTCTTGCATTTGGTGCAGGGTTTTTATCGTTTTTATCCCCATGCTCTCTCCCTTTGTACCCAGCTTTTCTTTCTTATATTACCGGGGTATCTTTAAATGACTTAAAGAAAGAAAAAGGGATTTTCAAAAAGGAAGCTTTTATACATACTATTCTGTTCTTAATAGGGTTTTCCTTAATCTTTTTAGCTTTGGGGCTTTCCACCTCTTTTATAGGAACATTTTTCATGCAGTACCAAGACTTATTAAGGCAACTAGGTGCTGTAATAATGGTGTTTTTTGGTCTAGTTCTAACCGGTATGCTTAAATTTGATTTCTTACTTACCGATAAGAAAATGAACTTTAAAAGGAGGCCTTCAGGATACACTGGGTCTATCTTAATTGGCATAGGTTTTGCTGCAGGGTGGACCCCTTGTACAGGTCCTATACTGGCTGGTGTCATTGCTCTAGGAGTTACAGATCCAGGAAAAGGCATGCTTTATATGCTGTTCTATATTCTGGGTTTTTCAATCCCTTTTCTAATAATGTCATTATTCATTGAGAAGATGCACTTTATTAAGAAGAAAAGTTCTATATTAATGATGCTTGGTGGCATATTAATGATCTTGATGGGAGTATTATTATACTTTAATATGATGACTAAAATCATCTCCCTTCTGACTCAATTGTATGGAGGATTTACAGGTTTTTAATTTTAAACTAATTATTTATCAGAGTTTATTATTTTTGATGCGGATTTAATAGCCTTCATTGAGTCACAAAAAAAGAGTCATGTGCTATTCTTTTTCATTTAGACACTTATCCCAGTGTTATATACCAATAAAGTTGTTTACCTTTAACATCAAATTTTCATTATTCTTCCATTTGAAAATTCGACTTTTTTTAAAAATTTTTATCTCTCTCTTATTCAGTAGGACTCACTTTAACGACAATATAGTTTTTTACTTTTGTTCTTTAAACAAATTTAACTTCAATTAGGATATCTACTTCTTTTATTACAAGTAAGTCAGGGTGTAAACGGAATTTTGGTAAATAAAAAAACACAGAAAGCGTAGCTTTCAAGATATTTTTATAAATTTCACTTTTAACTACAAATAAGGGTACTTACTACTCAAGAACCCCATATAGATACATGCATCCCTTTGCATCTTCAAGTAAAAGTACAAAAAAAACCACAAAAAAAGGACTTTTGAAAAAATGTCCTTTTCTCGTGGATATAGTTCAAAATGTAAAGTTAGAACTTCCTGAATACGGGCAGTTCTTTGGATATCCAAGCACATCGTATGCATTCAATGAAAGGGTTCCTTAAAATATTTTAATACATAACGAGTGCCGTGTATTGTATTAAAATTTAATCGTTACAAATGATATGAAAGCGCATTCAATGAGTGAAATCAAATTGGCTCCCTGATAAACGAATCAGCTAGTTTTGTTCAAACATGTTAGTGAATCTGATGATAGTAAGCCAATTCATTACGCTATATTCTCGGTTTTAGTTACTGAATTCCGTACTTCTTTTTGTATGAGTTTTAGCCTTTGATTTCATTTTTATGATTTTAGTCGTTTCCGGTTCAATTCTTTCACCTTTATGTGTATTCATTACCATTTCTTCTGTCAGGACAAAAAATATACCAACTAGAAAAATGGCAGCTGCACTTAGTGTGATGGCGATTCCAACAACGGTAAATATATAATCCTTATTGTAATCGCTTACAAAAAAACTTAAAGCAAAAATAATAAATCCGATTACACAACCTGTGCCCGATACCCATTTCACTGCATCTAACATCTTCTGATTAGCTTCCATAATTTCATCCCCTTTCTTTCTATTTTATGACATTTCACAAATTTGTCAAATCTTTTCTATTTTTTAACATATTAACGATGAAAACCTTGACAAATAGAAGCCGCTACCATTCACTCTTAGGTATTCAAGACTATATGAAAAATATGAAAAATATGTAAAACAGTGCAAATACACTATCTATTTTTCCGATATTAACCTTTTGTATACTATTAAAAACTTCTAAATAAAAGGCCCCTGATGAATGATCAGGGGCCTTATCTCTTTCTATGGTTTTTGCAAGGTTATCGTTACCGTTTTCTCTTCAGTACCTCGATACACTTTAATTTTTACTTTATCGCCGATTTTCTTATCTGTATATAAGTATTTCCTTAATGCTGCGGCAGTATTTATTTTCGTTCCATCAATATCAACAATGATATCCTGTTGCTTAAGCCCTCCGTTCGCCGCTGCCGAGCCCGCTTCTATACTCGTCACCATTACGCCGGATTCTGCAGCTTCTGGAACATTTTGAATGTAATATTGCGGCAGTTCATCTATACTGGCCAAGCTGACTCCTAAATACGGACGCGTGATTTTTCCATTTTCAATCAGTTCCGTAACAATCGGAATCACATCATTACTTGGTATGGCAAACCCTAAGCCTTCCACACCGTTTTCGGAAATCTTCAGACTGTTTATGCCAATCACTTCCCCAGCGGTGTTGATCAATGCACCGCCGCTATTACCAGGGTTGATCGCTGCATCTGTTTGAAGGACATCAAGTGCCCACTCCCCGTCCGAGGTATCGACTGAAATGGTGCGTCCGGTCGCACTTACGATTCCTTGTGTAACCGATCGTGAAAAATCAAGTCCAAGTGGGTTGCCAATTGCCAATACTTCTTCACCTGGACGCATGCTATCAGAATTCCCGAATTTAATTCCCTCCGGTGCTTTCGAGGAATCAATTGTCAAAACCGCCAAATCCGTCAAAGCATCAGCCCCGACAACAGCTGCCGTTGCCTTTTGTCCGTCATACAATGAAATTTCGACTTCCTTAGCTCCTTCAATAACATGATTGTTCGTGATGATATAGGCTTTCCCATCAGCTTTTTTATAAATGACCCCTGAGCCAGTTCCGCTCTCTACCGTTTCGCTCTCCGTGCTTTGCCGCTGGTACGGGTTCTGGCTTTGCATCTCCTGTAAATTCACGACCCCTACAATCGATTTGGATGCTGATTCGACCATCTCTGCCCTATCATTTGAATCCGTACTTGCCGATAACTTTTCCGCCGTGACACTTTTATCCTTTTCAACACTGTCCGTTTGCTGTATTCCTGCCGTTTCGGTTGACTCATTCACTGAACTTTTCCCTTGATCTATAAAGTCTCCGCCAAATAGAAATACAGACGATGTAACCATAGAAGCAACCGTTCCGGAAACAAGGCTAGTTATCCAGAGAGACTTACCCTTTTTCCGTTCTGCCTTGACTCTGACTTGCTCCTCACCATTATAATTCTCCATCTTTATCCCTCCTATGATTGTCCTTTACTTGCCTCAATCATAAACAGGAAATATTAAAAAATTCTTAAGAAAATAAAGAATTAGGCTACCTTTTAACAAAAATCATAAAATTTTATCGAATCCTGTATGTTTCCGCACCACAAAAAAAAAGGCCACAACAGAGGCCTTCAATTCGACCATTCAGTTATCCTTACATGACTTCATAAACTTCTTTGGTCTCCTTATTCACGCCATACCAGCCCCAAGTGGTTTTGTGGCCGCTTTTCTGACTAGGTTCATCTACCTCGAAAACATGAAAAATATAATCTCCCTTTTCGGCATCATGATCATATTCGATTTGTAAATGTGAAAAGTTTTCCATATCCACGTAATCCTTCACAAGCTTCTCCGCCTGAGATTTACTTAAGGGATGATCCGAATCCTTGCTTCCTTCTTTGCCTTTTGTATCCGTTGCCGCCTCATCTTCTGCCTTGGATCCTTCCTCAGTTGTTTCCTCCGCCGGTTTCGCTTCATCATTTCCCACTACTGCTTCTATCGTGGCTGAGTCTGAAACCGGGTGCATTTCCGCCGCCTTTGAAACCATTTGTTTACCTTCCCGGTATTTTGCTTTATATGCGGTTGCTTCTTCAAAATCTTTTTTGGCCGATTCAAAATCCTGTTCGTCGTATTTCTTCATTCCACTCGCCAGCAAACCGGAAAGATTCATTAACTCCCTTGATTTAGGTGTTTTTCCTTCTTTATAAGCTAATTCAAATGCCTCGTGGGCTTCTAAATAATTTTCCTCATTCAACTGACTTTTCCCTAAATCCATATTGGAGTCATAATTCCTTGTTACGCAGCCTGAAGCAATCAACACAAAAAAAACAACCATGATTGACCTCTTCACTATATCACCACTCCATTTACCATATTATCCTGTAAATCCATCTTAAACCATTTGATAAGGAATCCGATACCTTTATTTCCTATCTTTTTCATTAAGGAAATGTTTACTTTCATGATTAACTTTTTACAAATAGTGGTACAGAATAGATAAACGCTTGAAAGGGTGATGTGCAGAATGATACAGGAAAAACAGACCTACCATGTCGATTTGGTCAGCGGCGACGTACTCGGACAAAAACTTGAAGAGAATCCGAGCTTCACTGTACACGCAACTGATGAGGAACTTGCAGAATTGAAACAATGCTTGGAGGAACACCGGACAGATGACCTGGAGGCATATGCCCGATCACATGTGCCCTACCTTCTCTATCATCATGACCGGGCAAATGATAAATACGATGCAGCCATGAAAAGGCTTTATGCCCTCATTTATAAATTAGGGGATGAAACGGCACGAAATCATATTGAAGAAATTGGCATATTGAAAGATAACAAATTCGAGGGAAATGAAGAAGTGCAAAAGTTCAAATAAGAAATAGGAACAGAACCCGAAATTCAAAGGTTCTGTTCTTTTATGATCAAGTTTACAAAAGGGTTTCATTCCCTTGGGAATCACTATGCATTTTTAGAAGAGAGTATTTTTAATCCACATATTTATCCTTCAAATAATCCGAACCGATGCCGCCAATAACCATCAAAGCTAATGGTAAAAAATTCGATACAACTGGCATGCTTTTTAAAATGGTAATATCGGTGCCAGCAAATTTGTTAAGACCAAAAATAATTAATTTAGACACTAATAAAAATGCTCCTATTACTAACACGATATCAAAAAACATTTTCCTTTTTGGAAATGCTAACTGCTTACTTTCCCGTATTATTTTTTCTTTCAATTCCTCGTCACTCCTTAATAATTCATCTACCGTAATCTGAAATAAATCACTCAGATTAATGAGTACCTCAATACTTGGGTAATTTTTTCCTGTTTCCCATTTGGACACAGATTGGCGACTCACATGAATCTTCTCTGCAAGATCATTTTGTGACCAATTTCTTTTTTCCCGTTCTTTTTTTAATCGTTCGCTAAAAATCATAATGAGTTCATCGCCTTTCCTTCTCCTAGTATTGTGAGATGAATCGTGCAAAGTAAAGATAGTAATGAGCGCAATACTATGCAACCTATGAGTGACACCGAGGAATACCTTGATATATCAGGGTTTTCCGTTTAATTTTATGAAACTGCTGCAGAAAGAAAAAACATGAAAACTTCCAGTTGATTTCAGAAATCCGCTCCCTTTCCGCCGACTGTCTGCCAAGCCTCCTCGGCGCAAGCGCCTCCGGAGTCTCGGCTAGACAGTTATTCGGCAGGAGTGTCGCAAATTTCTTCAATCTAATGAGGGTTTCATAAAACAATAAAACATTAATAAGTATAACCTATTTAGTTTTAAAATCATGGTTCGGGATGTACCCACTCTAGAACCCTTTGATCTGACCCAATAAAGTTAGAATATATCCATTATTACAATCATCAGCTGTTCATAGTAAAATTAAAAGGCATGAGCCCGGTAGATAAACCGGGTTCATGCCCTCTAAATGCCTAACATTTTGGGTACACTTCAGTTCAAAGGTTCTGTTTTTGAAAAAGGATGTTGGGACATACCTCTGGAGAGTCATACCATAAGAAGGAAGCCAATCGGAGGCCTTCTTAAAGTGCAAACTAAATTATTAGTTGTAGAAAATAGCTTTATAGGGTCCAATCGATAAGCAATCCAGCTTGAGCTAGTCCACCGCCGAAACCATATAATAAAACCTTCTCACCACCACGGAGCTTCCCTTCTTTTATCCCTATTTCCAAAGATAATGGAATTGTTGCTGAAGAAGTATTTCCATACTCCACTAGGCTATATAAAGTTCGTTCGATTGGAAAGCCGCTTCTTTCACATATTGACTCGATCATTCTTAAATTTGCACTATGCGGCACGAACCAATCAACATCATTCAATTGATATTCAGCATTTTTCATCACAGTTTGCATTCCTTTTGGAACGGTCGTGACAGCCCATTTATAAACCTCACGTCCATTTTGTACAAGGTTGCCGCTATCATTTAAGTCTTCACCATTTATGCGTGTCGATAGGTTTGTACTATATAAATGTTTTCCGCCTTCACCCTCCGAATATAAATGTGAAGAAAGAAAACTTGGCTGTTTTTCATCATATTCTACAAGAACTGCTCCTCCGCCATCTCCAAATAAAATACAAGTGGCTCGATCTTCATAGTCCATAAGTTTTGATAAAGTATCCGCTCCAATAACTAGGATTTTCTTATTTAATCCCGATGTTACTAATCCATTAGCTACATGCAGCCCATAAGTAAATCCTGCACAGGCAGCGTTTAAATCAATAGCTCCAGTATTCTTAATGCCTAGCTTTGCTTGGACTAAAGATGCTACACTTGGAGTGTTGAAATCAGGAGTAAAGGTACAGACAATGATCATATCAACATCTTCGACAGATTTATCATACCGTTCCATTAAATCCTTTACAGCTTTATAACCGATATCACTAGTAAACTCCTCTTCATGTGCAATTCTTCGTTCTTTAATACCGGTACGTTTAACAATCCATTCATCATTGGTTTCAACCATTTTTTCTAAGTCTTTATTTGTTAACCTTTTTTCAGGAACATACGAACCTATCGCAGTAATACGTGCTTTGGATTTGAACATAGAATAGCCACCTCGTGTGTATGAATTGCATCATTTTATAACTTGATATTAACACCTGGTACTAATTATAAAGCAAAAAAAATCTTATGCAACTAACCGTTACATTAAAAAAGAGCGGGGCGGGGCAAAGCAGCTTTAAAGTAAAGCACCTGTTAGTTTAATACAATCTTTAGAGAGAATGCCAAAAGTCATCTTCAAGACATTTCCTCTAATAATATTAAATTCTGCTTGCCTTACTGAACTTGTCAAAAAAATCAACACTCCTTAGTTGAAGCAGATCTTACTTATTTATGATGACGACAGATTTGATCTTGCCTTTCGAGGTTTTGTTCGACTGCATATGTAGTGCCCCATTCACACATTGTATTTAATACAGGTACAAATGATTGACCTAACTCAGTTAAACTATATTCTACTTTTGGTGGTACTACTTTATATACTTCTCTTCGGACAAGCCCATCTCTTTCCAGCTGCTTTAATTGGTCGGTCAAGACTTTCTGGGTTATGGCCGGTATTAGAATATAAAACTCTTTTGTCCTCATTGGTTTTTGACTCAGAAAAAAGAGAATTAAGCATTTCCACTTTCCTCCTACAGTATTCATGAAAATATTTATTCCCGTATTTAGACTCTTCATTCCTCATTCCTCCTGAATAGGCACATAAAGGTGGCTATGCCACTTTATTGTGCGTTATTTTCTTCTACATCATGGGTCCATTATACTCTGATTATAAAGCAAATATAACATTGGGAGTGAACACGATGAGTGTAAGAGAGACTATAGAAAAAAGACGTTCCGTAAGGCAGTATGATCCCCATTATAAAATTAGTCCAGAAACGTTGGCGACACTTATTGAAGGAGCCAGTAAATCGCCTAACGGAAACAATATTCAAGCAACACGATACCTGGTTATAGATGAACCATATTTAAAGAATTTGTTACTGCCCATCGCTTTTAATCAACAACAGGTAATTGAAGCCTCAGTACTGGTTGTTATACTAGGTGATTATCAAGCATTTGAAAAAGAAAATATCATAATGATACATGAGGATGAATTTCAAAAAGGTTATTTTGACGCATCAGTAAGAGATTATCTAACAAACGCGGCAATCAATTATTATCTAAATAAATCAAAAGAAGATTTAAAGGTTGAATTAATAAGAGACGCAAGCCTGGCGTCAATGTCGTTAGTTTTATTGGCGAACGAGGCAGGTCTTGAAACCATTACAATGTCCGGGTATGATTCCGAACAATTAAAGTCAGCCTTAAACATTTCCGATAGGTATTTAGATGTTATGCTTATTGCCATGGGGAAAGGAATGAAAGAAGGTCACAAAACAGTAAGACACGATGTTAACAAAGTCATTTATAAAAACAAAATATAGTGAGTGTATTGGAAAGAGGGTTAAAAAGAACCCTCTTCCTCTTTCTTCTTAATCTTTCGTAAAACTTTAGTGTTTTAGCTAGCTTGTAGTAGGTTACCGCGAGCGCGAGCGCAAGGGCAAGAACTGTTCCTTTGACGATATCCATCGCATAATACGGAACGGACATCCATGATCAGCCCATTTTGAAGGATTCCGATCAGGACTGCACCGATGAAGGTTTCAAAGGCATTCGGTTTTCCCGCTCCTAAAACGGAGGAACCCAATGAAGGCTGCCGCGACGGTATTAATAGCGGAATCCTGAATTGATTTCCGATTTCATGCCCCTTAAAGCAAGGACAATTCCCCCGATTGCAGCAAATAAAGCTGAAATAGATAGATATTAACTGATATCCCGGAAAGTCTAGCCGCTTCCTTATTTCCCCCAATCTAAAAAGGAATCAATCACATCTCTTACAAATTCCCATTCCAGGCGCTTTTGTTTAAAGCCTTCTTCACCCACTGATGTAAGTCTGTAATATTTTCTTCACGAACAATTTTTGGCTAATTCAAAGCCGTACATATCCCTCCTATGTAAAAGTGACAGGATGAGCGGGTCTATCTGACCTTTTAAGTTTCCCTTATTAACATCTTCCTCATATTGGAATTTACAGATTGTTTTTTTAGTTATACCTGATTTAACACTCTCCTTTAGGTAAGTACCTATACTAAAAGTGCATACTTACGTACTTGCAGAGTGCAATTTATACTTAAAATAAATAATAATTAAGGAGGAGAAATCTTTGAAAACTCTTGTTATCGTAGCACACCCCAGTCTAGAAACATCCCTCATAAATAAGCGATGGGTAGAAGCGCTAAGGAAATATCCGGAAAAGTATACAGTACACGAATTGTATAAGGTTTACCCTGACGGAAACATTAATGCGGAAAAAGAACAGCAATTAATCGAATCGCATAGTAATCTTGTTTTACAGTTCCCTTTTTATTGGTTTAATTGTCCGCCTCTCCTAAAAAGATGGCTTGACGATGTTTTTACTTATGGTTGGGCTTATGGTTCAAATGGAGGGGATAAATTAAAGAATCGCAAAGCTGCTTTAGCTGTATCTGCCGGAATTAACAAAGAGGATTATAGTGAAGAAGGAAGATATCGCTATACACTTGAACATTTATTATCTCCCTTTGAAACTACCTTCCTTTACTGCAATGCAGATTATCGTTCATTCTTTGCGTTTTATGGTGCTGAAAATGAGCCATCCGTGAGCGAATTGGAAAAAAGCGCACAAGATTATTTGAATTTTGTCGATAACCTTTAATAGGCAGTTCATTAAAGAAGTATTTCCTTGTCAGGGAAATACTTCTTTTGATTTAATCAAAATAGCTACACCTACTGCTGTTTAGTCTCCTGAACTGGCAAACTGTTTTTCTCTCCCCACTCGCACATCATATTTAACAATGGGATGAGAGATAGACCACGTTCAGATAATGAATATTCTACTTTTGGAGGTATTTGGGGAAATTCCTTGCGTATGATAAGGCCGTCTGCCTCCAACTCTTTTAACATGATGCTTAGCGTTTTAAAGGAAATGGTACCGATACTTCGCTTCAGCTGATTATGACGCATGACCTTATTTTCAGACAGCCAATACATTATGATCATTTTATATTTGCCGCCTATCAAGGACAGCGTATATCCAAAGCCAGTTTCATTCGGTTTCACACCTGCCGGAACACAGGTTTCGCGCATAAGTCTACACTCTCCTTTAGATAAGTATATGATATGAATGTTCATACTTTACAATAGATCATTATCAATCTTATTAAAAGGTAAATAAGGTTCCTATAAAAATTACAATTGCGGTCAATCTTTATACTCCAACAATGAGGGTTCAAAAAGTGCTCCTGCCACCATTTTAGCGTAAGTAAAATGATGACGATCTCCTTAACCCATCCCTTTTTAAAAAGGAAAAATCCTGTTGCATTACAACAGGATTTTTTTTGGATTTTTGTAGAGTAACGCAACGAATACATTTTAATGTTTTTGCTTGTAATAGGTTACCGCGAGCGCAAGGGCCAGCACTGTTCCTTTGACGATATCCATCGCGTAATACGGAACGGACATCATGATCAGCCCATTTTGAAGGATTCCGATCAGGACTGCACCGATGAAGGTTCCAAAGGCATTCGGTTTTCCCGCTCCTAAAACGGAGGAACCAATGAAGGCTGCTGCAACGGCATCCATTAAATAGGGGGATCCTGAATTGATTTCCGATGTCATGACCCTTGAAGCAAGGACAATTCCCCCGATTGCAGCAAATAGAGCTGAAATCAGATAGGCAAGTATTTTGTATTTATTAACCGATATCCCGGAAAGTCTCGCTGCTTCCTTATTCCCCCCAATAATGTACATATAACGACCGTGCTTCGTATAAGTCAAAAAGATATGGGTCGCTATCACAATGACGGCCATGATCAGGATTATCCATGGTACTTGGCCAATTTTGGCGAAAAACGGGCTGATCAGTCCTGTTGCGAATGTCCCGTCGGGCATGACCATATTTTGCGAAACCGTGGCCCCTTTTGTATAAGTAAGGGCAATTCCCTGAATAATGAACATGGTAGCCAATGTCATCAGCATGTCGGGAATTCTTAATTTAACGATCATGAATGAATTCAAAGCCCCTACGAAAAGTGAGGCACCGACCGCAGCTAATATGGCGATGAATGTATCCTGGGAAAACCAGACAAACATCGAGATGACGATGGCATTGGCCAATGATGCGACGGAGCCCACGGAAAGGTCGAAGCCATCCACGGTCAGTGATATCGTAATGCCGATCGCAATAATGGTCACGATTGAAATGGAACGCAGGATGTTTATCAGGTTAGACGTTTGGATGAAAGATGGATTGGATACGGCGAAAATTCCAATCAGAATGATAATCGTCAATATTGTGCCGTATTTATAGAAAAAGTCGAATAGTTCCACCTTTTTCTTCGCTTTCGCTGTCTGTGTAACAGGAATGGGTATGCTCATCCTATTTACCTCCTGTTGAATAGAATAGTAGTTCTTCTTCATTCGTTTTGCTTGTTTCTAATTCGATGACAGTGCTCCCGTCATATAACACATAGGTCCGGTTCGTAATGCCAATGATTTCGGAAACCTCGGAGGATGCATAAATGATCGCTTTTCCATTCCTTGCAAGCTTTGCAATCAATTCGAATATATCCTTCTTGGCTCCGACATCGACCCCTTTCGTTGGTTCATCGAATATGTATACATCCGCATCTGCCATAAGCCATTTTCCAATGGCAACTTTTTGCTGGTTACCACCGGATAGGTTTTCGACCTTCACTTCCCCTGAAGGAGTTTTAATGCCGAGAATTGCGATTATTTCCTTCGCCTTTTCCTTTTCCGCCTTACGATCGACGACACTGAATGTTTTGCAGAATTTGCCGAGACTGGCTGCAGTCAAGTTTGCCGAGACTGATTCCTGTACAAGGACCCCTTCTTTCCTGCGTTCCTCAGGTACAAGTGCCAGCCCGCTTTTTACTGCTTCATGCGGTGATTTCAGAGAAAGCTTTCGACCATTCAGGATGACTTCACCCGCTGTGATGGACGTATGACCGAAAAGGGTTTTACACAGCTCCGTTTTCCCAGCCCCGACCAACCCAGCCAAGCCGATTATCTCTCCTGCTTTAATATTCAAACTGACATTCTTAACTTTCTCGGCATCTGACAATCCGTTCACTTCCAGAATTACGTCTCCAATCGAAGCATTCACTTCAGGAAACTGTTCATCCATGGTTTTCCCGAGCATGTTCTCTACCACTTCGGTACGGGTTATGTCCTCGATTTTTCGACAAGTGACACGCTCCCCATTCCTCATGATCGTAATTTCCTCACAGATTTCAAAAATCTCAGGCAGACAATGTGAAATGAAAATGATTGCCACGCCTTTTTGCTTTAACTCATTTACAATTCGAAAAAGTTCCGTCGTCTCCGTATGACTTAACGGAGCAGTTGGCTCGTCGAGAATCAGGAATTTGCATTCTGTCGAAACGGCTCTTGCTATCAGGACCATCTGTTTTTCAGCCAAGGTAAGGTCTCTAACCAGCTTTTTCGAAGGGACATGAATTTTCATATCTTCAAGAATAGAAGTGGCTTTGTTGTGCAGTTCTTTCCATTGTACCCTTTGTTTTTTTCCCATGTTTTGGACCATATCATTCAACATTACATTTTCCCCAACTGTTAAATAAGGGATGAGGGCGGTATCCACTTCCTGATAAACTATTTGAATGCCCTGTCCCTGAGCAGCTTTTGGCGAGCGGATATCCCACTTCATCCCATCAATAAAAATGTCACCTGAATAATGAACATGGGCTCCCGATAAAACTTTCATTAACGTCGATTTCCCTGCTCCGTTTGCACCGACCAATGCGTGGGCTGTTCCTGATTGTACGGAAAAATCAACATCACTCAGCGCCTTCACCCCCGGAAATTCAATCGAAATCTTCTTCATTTCTAGTTGCTTGCCCATGTCCATTCCCCCTTATAGAACAGACACTCCCTTCGCTGGAAAGAGAGTGTCTCTTTTTATTTTTTATAATGATCTTTCAAAACCTTCATCCAATCTTCTTCAAATTCCGTCGATACCCCCCAGCCATCGACAATATCAGACAGGTTTGCCATGTTTACCGCTTCTTTTGAAGCTTGGATTTGCTTTTGCGAAATAAGTGATGCCTCCAAATCATATGTTTGCGGCGTTTCTTCGCCAGCTAATTTTTTAGCCAATATCCTCATATTCACTGCACCGATCAACTTGGGATCGACTGCTGCCGTGTAGGACCATGAGCTATCAGCCGATTGGATCTCCTGGAGATCTGCGTTCGAAACATCAATTCCATATATCTTTACTTCATCGCGGCCCGCTTCTTTAATCGCCCGGGCTGCACCGATAGCAAAGGCATCCCATGTTGCGAAAATGGCATCCAATTTACCTTTAGGGTATTTATTCAGCATTGCGGCTACAGCATTTTGTGTCTGCACCGAAGTATCAGCGGATGCCACTCCGAATCTTTCGACTTCTTTAATCCCAGGATTTTCTTTTAATTTTTCCTGATAGACTGCATTTCTTCTTACCATTGGAGGAAAACCATCCACCCAAAGATATGCAATTGCCGCTTCACCTTTCTGTTCTTTTATCAGTTTATCGAAAGCCAGTGTTGCCAGCGCTTCATCATCTTGTGAAGTTAATGTCACGCCCTCTATTTTAGATAGATCGCTTATTGAATCGAATGTGACAACGCTTTTACCTGCATCAACCAACTTCTGAACGTCATTTACAGTTGCGGCATCATCACCATGTGAAATGATATAGCCGTCGTAATCTTCCTCCAAAGCCTGTGCTATCGCATCATGGAATTTAGCCGTATCACCATTGGCTGTGTACGTATCCACTTGAAACCCCAGTGCTTCTCCTTCTTCTTTCGCCCCCGCCAGGTATTGGGCAGTATGATCATCACCGCCAATTTTACGGATCACCTTGATTTTGGCTCCATCGCCATCAGCAAATCTCTCCGGGACATTTTCAAATGATACTTTTTCTTCTTTCTTCGATTCTGTGGAACTCTGCCCTGCAGAGCAACCCGTTAAAAGCAAAGCCGAAGCGATGGCAGAAATGAATATCCCTTTAATAGACCTTCTCATCTTGTTTCCCTCCATGTTTTCTCATTAGTCTTATCAGTTAAGTCGGTGTAAATCCCAAAATAAAAACCTCTCTAATATAGAGAGGTTTAATCGGCTGTTTTGCAGACTTTTCCCTCTCTTATCTGTCAAAACATTTCTGTTTTGCAGGATTTAGCACCAATTCCTAATGGAACGGTTGCTGGGCATCTTAGGGCCAGTCCCTCCGCCACTCTTGATAAGAGATATATTGTGTTACGTTTTCGTAATTATCACTTTATAGGGATATAGTCGTAAAGTCAATAGATTTTTGAATATTTGAAATGTTTCCCGTTATTTTTATTTTCTTTGAAGCTGGGCTAGACGCTTTTTCTCGATTTTTTCAAGCCTCTCCAACTGCCTTAATTTCACTTCGAACAACGTGATCGGATCACGGTAAACCTCAGGATTTTCTTTCATATGCTCCAATGCAGCCTGGTAGTCTTTTATTTCAGTCTGCGTCTGCTCTATCGTTTTTTGAAGTAAGGCAAATGAACTGCGATAGAAAAGTGAGATGTCCCGATCCAATGATTTTTCAAACAATCCAAATTGGGTTAGAAAACGTTCCGTGATCATTTCGGCAACATCCAGGTAATCTTCACTTTCCAGGTATTTCTTGTAACGATTGTACATATTGGCCTTATTTTGCGGTATCGCCCCAAATAGCTTCCCTGCTCCTTTAAGCAGCAATTGTGATGGAGTCCTGCGCAAAAGGATATTAACGTTTTCGATGCGGATACTGCTTGTCATCCGGTCGGCATCACGACGCCAGTCATCCAACACCCTGAAGTCACCTGCCAGTGTAATCCGTTCTTCTTTGTATAATTCATTGAATCCGGCACTCATCTCATCCATGAACTGCTGGCTTTGTGAGAACTCCATTTGGGAACTGGCAATCCAGTCTTGAAGAGAACGGTAATATTGAGGCATGATCTTGTCAGAAATGAAGTTTTGAATCCGCTCATTCATTTCCTGGTTTAACTGTACATGGACCTGACTGAAATCACTGCTTTCCGTTAACGATTTAGAGCAATCCCTCAGTAATTCAGGAATTTTTGAATAAAGCTGACTTTTCACTTCGTCCTTAAGCGAACGATACGACCTTATGATATTTTCACTTTTTTCTTTTTCCAGATCAGCCAGTTGATTGACCGCTCCATTCAGTTTGACTTCCATCTGCTCATTCCACGAGATGGAATGCTCGCATTTCCGCTCATTGGCTGTCCGTTTTTCTAATAGATAAGATAAAGTTTTACGAATGAATGCCAGGATTTTTTCAGATCTTCTTTCCTTCCAATTATCATCTTGATAATTCGATTGAAGGAAGGCTGAAAGGTCCTTCAATTGCTGCCTGCTGTCATAATGTTTGGAGAAAGCGAACACTTTCGCATTCGGGAAATATGCATTCACTTTATCCCATGTTTCGTCTTCCATCCGGACTGCGACCTGATCACTGTATATCGTATCCATTTTATTTAATAGGAAATGGATCGGCAGTTTCGGAGCCATCATTTGAATTTCCAATAACAGATCCCTTTCGCTGCCCGTGAAAGGAGCCCGGGCGTCAAGAACGAACATCAGGCCATCACTGCCATGTAAATAGCCTTGGAAATCGGATTCCACGCTTTGTTCCCCATTGAACCCCGGTGTATCCAATAACCGCAGATGATTATTTCTTAGGTAGTCACTGATGATTGTCACATCGACAATAGTCCCGCGCTGACGGCGTGTTTCATCCAAATCAGTTAGCTCCTCGACAACTTTGCTATCTGTATCGGTAATTTCAAGGATTTCCAAATCATCCCCATCTTTGACACTGACTAGGGAAGAATGGTCCTCAGCAGCAATGCTCTCGCCAACGATTGACTGAATAAAGGATGTCTTGCCATTTCCTGTACTTCCTGCAAGAAGGAGATTGAAATTCCTGGTATCCTTAAGCCCCTCCACCATCCATTTAAGCTTATTGCCAACCCTTAAATCATTATCTTCAGCCCACTGGATAATGGAATTGAACAGTTTCTCTCCCGCTTCCAGTCCGCCTCCCAATTTAGGCGATTTCGAAAGCAGGCTCTCTGCATCCTGAATGACCAGCGCATTGACCGTATCCGGGAAGATTTCATTCCAGGACAACGTGGATGCCGCCGCAAACAGCGAAAGCTCCCCGTCTGCGATTTTGAGCCAGTTTTCCAGCAACCTTGGCACGACAGGACTTAATTCTTTGATTAGATGCGTTCCTTCTAACAGACCTGCATACGCATCCCTGTAATAGACGGAAAGCTCATCCCATACATCCGCATGGTTCAATTCGATGGTATCTATCAAATTATTAATCACTCTTAACCATTCGAAATAAGAATCCGTATATTTATAATTTTTCCAAAGGGCAACCGTCATTTTCTCGAAACGTTCCTGGTCGAGTGTGTATAGCGAACCAAGGACAGTTGAGAAATAATCCGGCTCCATCGATTGGGCAACACCCTGCTGGATATACGTTTTCAGCACATCGAACCAGCCCATTGACTCTGTACGGATACTTTCATTCGCCGCTAATACCACCGCACTGTTCCAATCCTTTTGCTCTTCAAAAAAGGCGCGTGCGATTTCCGTGACATTCGGGTAGTCCGGTTGAAACTCGACTGCTTCTTTCACGACTTTGGAAGCCAAATCATTTCTCGATTCCACTATGTACAGGGAAAACAGCTGCAAAAGAACTTCTGTTTTCAAGACAGCTTCATCCGTATCGACGGATTTATAGATATCCTCTGCGGTTGAATACATTTCCAATTCAAAATACGCATCAGCGATGTTTTTCTTCGCCCATGAACCAAGTTCCCCTTCTATGTTTTCCCATTTAAAAATGGCTGCTTCATAGTCATGGTGCTGAAAATATACCTCTCCTTGAGCAAATCTAATTGCGGTTAAATCGGATCTTTCCTTTTTTTGTTCCACGAGAAACATTTCACCCAAAGCTTGAATGGGGTGCTTCCTTGTATCCTCAAGCATCGTTTCATAATATTTTTTTCCGATCAGACGTTCGTCCATCTTTATTCCTCCGATATATTTCATATTTTCAATTAAAGGGTAATCACTGATTCTATTAGACTTATAGCAGACCTAATATTCAATTTATAGGTTCCTTTAGTTAAAAAATCATTTACAAAACCTTAAAATGTTATTTTAGCAAAACAATATGGTAACAACATGTCACCACTCTTACAATTTTAAAACAGAAACAACTGGAACTGTAATGTTTTTAATAAACCGATACAAAGATGTCATTTCCATTTTCGAGAAAATATGTTTTTCTAGCTTTACCACATATCAGCTAGAAGTGAGCGAACCATTCTTCATCCCTCTAAATGACCAGAAGCCCAGCCCTCCAACTTACCTATAAACGGTAAAAAACAAAATCACCCTGCCTCTTCCATTACTTAATCACCAATTTTGCATTCATATAAAAAAGCAGTTCCCTCATTCATAAAAGGTAACTGCTCAATGATAAGCTCCGAACAGTACTTGTCCTTTGACGAATTAGGATTATACCCCTGTACGCTTACGTTGGTTATTCGGCTTTTTGGTCAACTGGCTTTTAAGCTGTTTCGTTTTCTTCACAACGCCTGTTTCCAGTTTATCTTTACTTGATCCCGCTTGCTTTTGAGCCAGTTTTTGTTTGACTGCATCCGCCAGGCTTAATTTTTTGTTTTCAGACATACTGTTGTCTCCTTTAGTGTTCTGCTTCTATTATAATATAGTTGCGATTAGAAAGATAATAGGGAGTAATATCCTATTCTTCTTCAAAAAACACTCTTAATAAAGGAGGTTTCGCCAAATAGGGACTAATTTCCTGCTCCTTTAAAAGGATTAATGATAAATTATGTTGACTTCATAATCAGAATTTGCTAAATTATCTTTATATTAAAAAATCTATGAAGAGAAAGAGTAAGATGAGAACCCTGTTCCACAGAGAGTCGACATGTGGTGGAAGTCGATGTCCAAGGCCTATCCGAAAATCATCTCTGAGATGCAAAGCTGAAAATGCAGTAGGCTTTGACGGGTTTCCGCCGTTACAATGGATCACGTATGAATTCGTACGTTGACTGAGTGCCGCAGCTTCTTTGAAGTGCGGAATATGGGTGGTAACGCGAGCACAAACTCGTCCCTGATTTTTCAGGGGCGAGTTTTTTATTTGCACAAAACACTTTAATTAGCCTTTTTCAGGCCAGTCGGCGGGAGTTATCATTTTAAAAAAAGGAGAAATCACCATGAAAAAAACAGACACATTATTTATCGGCCTTATGCTTTTCTCAATGTTCTTCGGAGCCGGGAATCTCATATTCCCTCCATTTTTAGGAGCATCTTCTGGAACTTCTTTCTGGCCAGCCATTGCCGGTTTTGTCGCCACCGGAGTCGGCCTGCCAATTTTGGTGCTTCTTGCAGTCTCACTTGTTAAAGGCGGGGCACAAACCATCGGTGCCCGAGTACATCCCCTATTCAGCACGTTGTTCATGGTCGTAATCTATTTAAGCATCGGGCCGTTTCTGGCCATTCCGCGGAATGCGAATGTTGCCTATGAAATGGGCTTCAAGCCGTATCTTGGCGACTCTGTGGATCAACCACTATTTCTATTCATGTTCACAACCATATTTTTCATCATCGTTTATGCCATTTCATTGAACCCGGAAAAAATGGAAACCTTCATGGGACGCTGGATCACGCCCGTTCTACTTTTGTCCATGGTCATTCTCTGTGTCGTCGGGTTCGTAAAGCTTGATGCTCCTTTCCAAGCTCCAACCGAAGCATATGCTGCAGGAGCCTTTTCAAAAGGGTTCATCGAAGGCTACAACACGATGGATGCTCTAGCTGCCTTGGCCTTTGGAATCGTCATCCTTACTTCAATCCAGCAAAGGGGGATTTCCGAACGAAAACAATTGACGAGATATACAGTAAAAGCGGGTCTCATCGCTGGCGTTTTGCTTTCTTTAGTTTATATCTCCTTAGGTGTAATGGGAGCACGCATGGCGGCCGGCGGGTCATTCGAAAACGGAACGGATATCCTCACTGTCGCATCCACCCTTTTACTAGGAACCGGCGGGAAGGTCCTTCTTGGCATCATTTTCACTTTGGCATGCTTCACCACCGTTGTCGGGTTGACGACTGCTTGCGGACAGTATTTCTCAAAACTTTTCCCAAGGCTGAAATATAAAACCGTCATTCTGATTGTAACAATCGTAGGTTTCATCCTTTCAAATATGGGTCTGAATCAAATTCTGAAAGTATCGGTACCATTCCTTGTGATGGCTTATCCGCTAACGATCGTCCTGATTGTCCTGACATTCTTCAGCCGTCATTTCAAAAACCCGAAGAAGGTTTATCGCAGTGCAATGACTTTCACAGGAGTTTTCGCCTTGATGGATGGGCTGAATGCTTTCGGCTTACAATTAGGACCCGTACAAACCTTGACTGATGTCCTTCCCCTTTCCGCTTACGGCATGGAGTGGGTCATCCCTGCTCTCGTCGGTACAGCCCTTGGCATTCTGCTCAGTCAAATCGGACAAACAGCTCCAGCTGAGGAGATGGAAATCGAAACACTATAATAATGAAGTAAGCAGGTGATTTTACCGGTCATCTGCTTATTTTGTACACACCCCCATTGCTTTATTTTGGAAATCGGCACCGAATTTTTGTTATGATGGAGTCAAAGGAGATGATAAGTAATATGTCTAAGCAAACCCGTATTGGTAAAACAGATCTGTATGTAAACCCGATTGGCCTTGGCACGAATGCAATTGGCGGACATAACCTTTTCCCTAATCTAAGTGAGGATACAGGAAGGGATGTTTTGAGAACGGCATTGGAAGAAGGAATCAACTTTTGGGATACAGCTTACATTTACGGTCCTGAACGTTCAGAAGAACTTATCGGTGAAATCCTTAAAGAGAGTCGCAAACGCGAAGGCATAGTCCTTGCCACCAAAGGAGCACACAAATTTGTCGATGGGAGCATCGTTTTTGATAACTCTCCCGCTTTTCTGAAAAATGCCGTGGACTCGAGTCTAAAAAGGCTCCAAACAGACTACATCGACTTATTCTATATCCATTTCCCTGATGGTGATACCCCTAAAGATGAAGCAGTAGGTGCCTTAAAGGAATTGAAGGATGCAGGCAAGATAAAGTCAATCGGCGTCTCTAACTTTTCGTTCGAACAATTGAAGGAAGCGAATAAAGACGGCTATGTCGATGTCCTGCAATCCGAATACAATCTATTCAAACGGGAGGCAGAACAAGACCTGCTGCCATATACAGCCGAAAATAATATTTCCTTCATTCCTTATTTCCCCCTTGCTTCCGGTTTGCTCGGCGGCAAATATAATCAGGAATCAACATTCGAAGACGGCCGGGCAAAAAGTCCGCTTTTCCAAGGACAAGCCTTTGTAAGCAACCTGCAAAAAGTGGAAGAAGTTCGGGCGATCGCCAAAAGGAAGCATACCGATGTCGCCGATGTCGTACTAGCTTGGTATTTAACTAGGCACTCGATAGATGTACTGATTCCCGGAGCGAAGAAACCGGAACAGGTCACACGCAACCTACAAGCATTGGACGTCGATCTAACCATGGATGAAATCGCCGAAATCAGTGCCATTTTCGCTTAATAAAGATGTGTGAAAAGGCTGTTCAGCTCAAGTTGAACGGCCTTTTTATCCTGGTCCCATATATTGTTTAGAAACCCCCATTCTGCTATATTTAGTGAATATTCCATAAATTGAGGAAGAGGCAGTCAGATGAAAAAATCTATTGTTATTTTATTTCTTATCTTGGCAAATTTGTTCTGGGCCGGTAATTATATATTCGGAAAGTACGTTGTGACCGAACTTTCCCCGATCCAACTAACATTTACGCGATGGCTAATCGCCGTTTTCTTATTGTTTCCTTTAGCGCAATGGATTGAAAAGCCAGACTGGAAGAGTGTATGGAAAGCCTGGAAATTGTTATTAGTCATGGGTGTGCTCGGGATCATCAGTTATAATTTTTTCCTTTATTGGGCTCTGACCTATACAACTTCCATGAATGCCGCTCTTGTCAATTCCATGAACCCTGCATTAATTGTTCTTTTTTCCGCTTTGCTGTTAAAGGAGAAAATTTCATCCCTCCATTCACTCGGACTTATCATATCTTTATTCGGCGTTTTATTGGTCTTGACAAAAGGACACCTTCTGGATATATTCCAGCTCACTTATAATAAAGGCGACCTATTGATGATCCTGGCTATTCTCGTTTGGACCTTCTATTCTATAATCGGGAAAAAATTGAAAAACATTCCGATCATCTCAGCCACTGCCGTTTCCGTATTTCTCGGATTGATTCTCATTGCTCCATTTGCCATTGGCTCGGGAATGAACCTTGATTTAAGCAGTAAAGCCATCATCGGTCTCTTATATATCGGGATTTTCCCTTCTGTCGGGTCATTTATTTTCTGGAATATTTCCCTTCGTCATATCAATGCCGGCCAGGCTGGGATTTATCTAAATCTGATTGCAGTATTTACAGCCATTCTTAGCCTTATTTTGGGTCATGCGATTACGATCATCCAAACCCTAGGTGGCCTCCTTGTTTTCCTCGGGGTCTACCTGACAAGCAAAAAGAAAAAAGCAGATCCGTCAGCTGTCACGAAGAACATGTAAAGGGCATCCAGTGATACTCATCAACTAACGCTTTCTTCTCTTTTCCCCTTGTCTATGCACCATGATTTACGTTATCCTTTAAAGAAGAAAATCTGAATGTAAAGGTGTGCTTTAGTTGAGGATCAATAAATTTATCAGTGAATCCGGAATTACCTCGCGACGAGGCGCAGACAAATGGATAGCCGAGGGACGTGTGACGATTAATGGCATTGTAGCTGAGCTCGGCAGTCAAGCTGAACCCGGCGATGATGTCCGGGTGGACGGCAAGCCGATAAAAGTCGAACAGCAAAATGTCTATATTGCACTGAATAAACCGATAGGGATTACAAGTACGACCGAAAAACACATAAAAGGGAACATCGTTGATTTTGTAAATCATCCGCTTCGCATTTTTCATATCGGACGGCTGGACAAAGACTCAAGCGGCCTGATCCTTCTTACAAATGACGGAGATATCGTTAATGAAATCCTTCGTGCAGAAAACAAGCATGAAAAAGAATACATCGTAACCGTAGATAAGCCACTTACCGCTTCCTTCATTAAAGATATGTCATCCGGAGTGGAGATTTTGGATACAAAAACACTTCCTTGTAAAGTTGAGCAGTTGACCAAATACACATTTAACATCACTTTAATGCAAGGGCTGAACAGGCAAATCCGCCGTATGTGTTCCGCACTAGGTTATGAAGTCCGTGATTTACATCGAATCCGGATCATGAACATCCATCTGGACGGACTGGCGATCGGACAATGGCGCGATCTGACCGAGGATGAATTGACGGAACTATTTAAGGAATTGGATTATTCCCCTAGGAAAAGATGATAATGAAGATGCCCCCAGAATTCCGGGGGCATCGCTTTTTAATTTCAGGAGAATTTCCTGCAAACATTTTACTTTTATTCGTAGTTTTGCTGATTTACTCGTGAATTTTACGCTTTTACTCGTGAGTTTTGTACTTTTACTCGTGAATTTTGTACTTTTACTCGTGAATTTTACGCTTTTACTCGTGAGTTTTACGCTTTTACTCGTGAATTTTGTACTTTTACTCGTGAATTACGTCGATTTACTCGTGAGTTCCACGCATTTTATGATAATGAAAGGAATTGGTTTTGTTTCTGAATCTATTTCCAGCCAATTACATCTATGTGCTTTATTCTTTTCATTTCTCCTCTGCGAATGACCACTACCCTTTTGCTGTAAATTCTTCTAAAGCAAGTATGGCAAATCTCATTATGGGTTAAGTGGCAGATACCAATCATACCAATTTTAAGGTTTCCATGATTTCATCGAAGGTTGCCTCTGCATTTAAGCAATCTTCCATGTGATGCATTCATCGCATCAGCTGACTATGAAATGACCAATCCCGATAATGGTGTACTTACCCGAACTGGCGTTTAAATACTTTACTGGCGAAGAAGTAAGCGATGACCATGATGCCGACACACCAGGCAAGCGCAATCCAGATATCGTTCCCAACAGACCCTTCATACAAAAGGGCACGAATCGCATTCACGATTGAAGTCACTGGCTGGTTCTCGGCGAACGCACGGACAATTTTAGGCATGGTTTCGGTGGGGACGAAGGCCGAACTGATAAACGGCAGGAAAATCAGCGGGTATGAGTAGGCTGTCGCCCCTTCCAAAGACCCCGCTGTCAATCCAGGAATGACCGCCAGCCATGTCAGCGCCAGCGTAAACAGCACGATTATTCCAGCTACCGCTAGCCAATCCAGGATATCAGCGCTGGAACGGAAGCCCATCAAGAGTGCGACGAGGATAACCACGACGACAGTAAGCAAATTGGATACAAGCGAGGTCAACACGTGAGCCCACAATACCGACGAGCGCTTGATGGGCATGGTAATGAAACGCGCCATCAACCCGCTCTTTACATCCGTAAACAGCCGTACGGAAGTGTAAGCGACGCCGGATGCGATAGCCATCAGCAAGATTCCCGGCAATAAATAATTGACGTAGTTGTCCGTGCCTGCCTCTATGGCGCCGCCAAATACGTAGACAAACAGCAGCATCATCATAATCGGCGTAATCGCCACCGTGATAATTGTATCCGGGCTGCGCATGATATTGCGCATTAAACGCCCTAGTAATACCCCTGTTTTGTTATTCATTTACAACTCCTCCTTTTTGCCGATGATTGCGAGGAAAATTTCCTCCAATGTCGGCTGCTTCTCGATGTACTCTACCTTTGCTGGCGGGAACATCTCCTTGAGTTCGGTAAGGGTCCCGGTCGAGATGATCTTTCCGCCATGCAGGATGGCGATACGGTCCGCCAGTTGTTCGGCTTCCTCAAGGTACTGGGTCGTCAGCAGAATTGTCGTGCCTCCTCCAGCTAGCTCCTTAACTGTATCCCAGACTTCAATCCGCGCTTCGGGGTCAAGCCCTGTCGTCGGTTCGTCGAGAAAAATGACTGCTGGCGTCCCGATCAGGCTCATGGCGATGTCAAGCCGGCGCTTCATCCCGCCGGAATATTTATCCGCCCGGCGGTTGGCCGCATCGGTCAGGCTGAATCTCGCAAGCAGATTGTCGGCGACTTGAGCGGGATTGGAAACTCCCCGCAGCTTGGCGATCATCAGCAGGTTTTCCCGCCCGGTGAGCATGCCGTCTAAAGCTGCAAACTGCCCTGTCAGGCTGATGCTCTGGCGAACATGATCCGGTTCACGTTGAACGTCAAAGCCGCAAATACCTACTTCGCCGCCATCGGACTTCATCAGAGTCGAGAGGATGTTGACCGTCGTCGTCTTGCCCGCTCCATTTGAGCCCAGCAGTGCGAAAATTTCGCCACGCCGCACCTCAAAATCCACCCCCTTTAAGACTTCATTGTCTTTAAATGACTTTTTTAACCCTTTTACTGAAATCACTGCATTGCTCATATTTTTTTCCTCCTTTTAATAGCGCAGTAATGCCGCTTGTAAGATTCGTATTTATCCTTCCGAGCGCCTAGCGGAACTAAATTGCCTATAGTTCTCTATTTAGTCTGACTGATAATCTGTATGACTTACTACCGAGTTAAAATATAACTGAATAGCGAAGGTGGCATTTCACATTTGTAACCAGCTATTCAGTCGGAATTATTTATTGAATTTATTTTTTCCCAATCGCTTCATGATACTGTCATTCAAATCCTCACGATACTTGGCGAAATAGGTTCTAGCATTTGCCACTAGTTCGTCGGCAAAGGATGCCACATCGTCCCCAGTGATTTCCAGCACTTGCCTGCCTTCCGCAGCACCGGCTTCGAACAACTCGATTAATTCATACTGCATGTGCAGCATATCCATCCCGTTGCCCGCTGAGAAATTCCACATATAGTTTTGAATTTTCTTAAATACAAATTGGTAGTCCTCTGGCAGAGCTTCAACCCGTGCCATCATCATTTTATACTCTTTTTTATCACCAATCATTTTTTTGAATAATTCCATCATGTTATTTTTCCTCCTTTTTTATAAACAAGACACTCCAAAAATAGCGTACGGAATATCTTATGAAGCTAGATTGACTTTAAGACATTGATTTTTGATGATACAAAATCCCATTTTTCCCAAAACAATTCAAGTTCCTGGCGTCCAGCCTCATTAAGTGAGTAAAACTTGCGGGGCGGCCCCATATCTGACGGTTTCTTCTCTATGTTCACCAGTTTTTTCTTTTCTAATCGCACGAGGATGGTATAGACCGTCCCTTCCACGACTTCAGTAAACCCAAGCTCATTCAGGCGGCGGGTAATCTCGTAGCCATAGGTTTCATGGCGGCTGATGATTTCCAGCACGCAGCCTTCCAGCGAACCCTTCAGCATTTCAGTTAAATTTTCCATGTTCAGCCTCCTCTATTTGTGACTTATATTATAGCGTAGTTCCGAGGGGAATTTTTATCCTGAATAGCTTTTGGGAAATCACGCTATTTAGTATTACTTATTACAACTAAACTGTAACACTGAGTAGCGGAGGTGTCAACTTTTTTTCTTAAAAATATTTCTGCAACTTCACTACTCGGTGATATCGGTATCTTGCGTTACTTACTACAATGTATGTTGTAACACGCAGTAGGGTGACTGTCAAATTGATTTTTTTAAAAAACCAGCTCTCTCCATTGGATACATCCGACGTAAATTATCCTGTTTTACTCGTGAATTCCGCTTTTACTCGTGAGTTTCATGCTTTTACTCGTGAATTCCGCACTTTTACTCGTGAATTATGCTGTTTTACTCGTGAATTTCACTTGTACCTGTGAGTTTCACGCTTTTACTCGTGAGTTTCACGCTTTTACTCGTGAGTTTCGCACTTTTACTCGTGAATTATGCTGTTTTACTCGTGAATTTCACGCTTTTACTCGTGAGTTCCGCACTTTTACTCGTGAATTCCACTTATCCACTTTTGCACGAGTAAGGGCGAAAATAAAAAGCAACCTGCATTAGGCTGCTCGTTATCGGCTCAAAATTATACCCACCATAAATCAGTTGGACTTTCGTTGATGAGTACAGTTTTCAGATTGGTTACGGCCCGTTGGAATCCTTCTTCAACTGACATCAGCGGATCTTCGTGTTCGATGCTGACGACGTAATCGTAACCGTATGTGCGAAGGGCGCTCATGATGTCGGACCACTCTTGCAGGCTGTGGCCGCATCCTACAGAGCGGAAGTTCCAGGCACGGCTCTGGATATTGCCATAAGGCTGCATGTCGGTCAATCCATACATATTGATGTTATCCTGATCCAGGTATGTGTCTTTTGCGTGGAAGTGGTAGATTGCTCCCGCTTTCCCTAGGATTTTGATGGCTCCTACTGGTTCGATGCCCTGCCACCAAAGATGGCTTGGATCAAGGTTGGCGCCTATCGCATCAGATGTAGCTTCCCGCAGTTTTAACAAGGTGTAGGGTGTGTGGACGAGAAAGCCCCCATGCAGTTCAAGGCCGATTTTTATATTGTGTTCATCGGCAATGGCGGCCACTTTCCTCCAATAAGGGATCAATTTTTCTTCCCATTGCCATTTCAGCACATCTGTATACTCATTCGGCCATGGGGCGACGGGCCAGTTTGGATATTTAGCTCCTTCGTGATCACCCGCTGTACCAGAAAAGGTATTGACGACCGGGACGTTCAGTAAGGATGCAAGCTTGATTGTTTTGATCAGTGTTTCATCACTTTCTTTAGCGAAGGCTTCATCAGGAGAGATTGGATTGCCATGGCAGCTGAATGCACTGATCGTTAACCCTCTTGTTTGAACGGCTTCGAGGTATTTTTGGCGCTTTTCTTCACTTTCGAGCAGTTCATCGAGTGGACAATGGATATTCCCTGGATACCCGCCTGTACCGATTTCAACTGTTTTTAATCCGGAATCCGCGACATAATCAAGCATATCCTCGAATGATTTTTGAGCAAATAGCACTGTAAAGATCCCTAATTTCACATGCCCCACCTCACCTTTTCATTAATTTATGCTCATGACCTTCCCACTTGCCGAGCTTTGATAAATCGCTTCGATTATTTTCGAAACTTTCATGGCTTCCGATGGTTTTACCAATGGTTCTGCCAACCCCAGACAGCTATTAATAAAGTTCTCTGCCTGTTGCAGGTCTGGTGTATCCTCCCCTGGCATCCATACTGCCTCACTGTTTAAAAGCATGCCGTGCTTAGCCTGATTCAAGACCAGCGGGAACACATCAAGTCCGCCCTGCGTTCCGGATAAACTCAAAACAGTTGCTTCTTCACGGATATTCGCGGCCCAAGAAGTTTCGAATAATAGAGATGCTCCGTTGGCAAATTTGATATATGCCGTGGCATGGTCATCCACTTCAAATACCGAGGCATCGAAATTGCCCCATAAATTGACCTGATCGACACCCTTACTGACATAATTATATGTCGAACCTACGATTTCAATCGGTTCTGGGTCATCCATCAGCCATAATGCCAAATCGAGCAAATGGCAGCCGTAATCGATCACGCTTCCCCCGCCTTGCAATTCCTTGCTTGTAAAAACTCCCCAGCCAGGGACTTTGCGCCGCCTGATTGCCTGTACACGCGCTACATAAGGTTCACCGATTTCACCGGCCTGAATCATTTTCTTTGCAGCCTGGGCTTCCTTCATGAAGCGGTAATGATAGGCAGTCGATAACACTTTACCGGATATGTTTGCAGCCTCGGTTATCGCTAAACATTCCTCGGTTGTAATGGCCATCGGCTTTTCGCATAACACATGTACACCCGCTTGCAGGGCAGCAATGGAAATCTCCGCGTGAAACTTGTTTGGTGTTGCGATTGTAACGGCATCCACTTCAGCAAACATTTCTTCATAATTGGTGAAAACCTTTTCGATATGAAATTCCCGCGCCACTTCCCGCGCCTTCATTTCATCTATATCCTGAATGGCGTATAAAACCACTTTATCTTGAAATTTTTGAAAAGCTGGGATATGCCTTTTTTGGGCAATTCCGCCAGCACCGATAATACCCATTTTTAATTTGTACATGATGACTTTTAACCCCTTTATAAGCGGATGATTTTTCGGGATGCATTTGATTCCATCGCGCCAAGAATGACTTTTAATGACTTTAATCCTTCAACTCCTGAGACAAGAGGCTCCTCATTGTCCACCACACATTTTACAAAGTGGCTGATCACTTCGGAATCATGCTGTCCTTCTGAGTCATTAGTCTGGATGCTTCCTAATTGGATGGTTTCTGTCTTTCCATTATCATGATGGATGATCAGTGAGTATTTCGGATCGTCTTCAAGGCGCAATACCGCTTTTTCCGCATAAATGACCGTAGCATTGTCTTCTTTTGCATAAGACCAGCTGGCGGTAAGAGTTCCGATGATACCGTTCTCCGTCCGGAGGATACAGGCCGCACTGTCATCAACGTCTGTGTTTTTCTTGGCAGTCGTTTCCACAAAGGCTCCCACTTCAACAAATTCTTCTCCAAGGATATACCGTAATAAATCAGCTTTATGAACGCCTAAATCGCCCATTGCACCAATGACCGCCTGATCCTTTTTAAAAAACCAGCTTTCCAGTCCGTCCACGCTCCAGGTTTCCGGCCCGGAATGTCCAAAAGCCGTCCGGAAGCTATAGACCTTCCCTACCTCCCCGCTCTCAATAAGCTGTTTCGCTTTTTGATGAGAGGGAACAAATCGCTGATTATGACCAATCATTAGTATTTTGCCGCTTTTCGCTGCTGCTTCATTCATTTTTTCAGCGTCTGCTAAAGAAGTAGCCATTGGTTTCTCACATAGGACATGCTTACCCGCTTCCAAGGCCGCAACCGTGATGCGTGCATGCAGGTAATTCGGTGTACATACACTGATCGCTTCAATCTCCTCATTCTTCAAAAGTTCTATATAATCAGTATATGCTTGCGCTCCATACCTTTGTGCTGCTGCATTCGCCCGGTCCGGCACAATATCACAAACGGCAATGATCTCCGTTTCCTGATGTGATTCATACTCCGGAAAATGCCTGTTTTTTGCGATACTCCCGCATCCAATGACTCCTACCTTCACTATGCCCATTTTGTTCTCTCCTTCACTTCAGCTCTTTGGATGAGATGGATTCCAACGGTTCGGCTTTACCATAGTTCGTTGCGATTCCAAATTCCGGCTTGACCCAATCAACGGCATTTTTAATCACACGTTGAATCTCCGGATTATGGTAGGTAGGATATGTTTCATGTCCTGGACGGAAATAGAAAATCCTCCCTTTACCCCGCTGATACGTGCAACCGCTTCTGAATATCTCCCCGCCTTCAAACCAACTGACGAATATTAATTGATCTGGTGCAGGAATATCAAAATGTTCCCCGTACATCTCTTCTTTTTCAAGCTCAATATATTCTCCGATTCCATCAACGATAGGGTGACTCGGATCGACTACCCAAAGCCGTTCCCTTTCATCCGCCACCCGCCATTTCAAATCACAAGTCGTTCCCATCAATCGTTTGAAGATCTTTGAAAAATGACCAGAATGGAGGACGATGAGACCCATTCCCTCGAGTACTCGCTTGTGAACCCTTGCAATGATTTCATCTTGAACTTCATCATGTGCAACATGACCCCACCAAAGCAGTACATCGGTTCGTTCCAGTACTTCCTCGGTTAATCCGTGCTCTTCTTCATCGAGAGTAGCGGTCCTCACCTCGACCTGTTCACTTTGTAAAAAGCCGGCAATTGCACCATGGATGCCATCCGGATATACTTTTGCTACTTCGGGCTTTGTTTTCTCGTGGCGAAACTCATTCCATACAAGGACTCTCATGAACAACCTCCTCCATTCAAGAATCACAACTTGTTTTGATGTTTAACTATTACCTCTTTATTCAAAACGCAAACGTTTGCGTTAGGGATGATCAAAATATAAGAACATACTTATCGACCTTAGAAAGTATGAATTTTCAAAAATAATAGTGATAATCTATATTGTAAATTTATGTTAGCAAAAATCAAGCTTTAATTGGTAAAACATTTCTACAATTTTCATTTAATTTCCTTTTCAGCAACAAAATGCGACTCCCGCTTTATGATTTTGGTAGGAATGCTGATGCTCTTTTCCATCATTTCCGGATTCGCAATAAGATCGAACACGCATTTTGCGGCTTCATACCCTAACTGATACGTATGGATATCAACCGTTGTCAGCGGGGTACTTAAAAATTCTATGAATTCTGAGTGGTTAAAACAGACAACGCTTATTTGCTGCGGCACTTTCAAGTTCTTTTCGGCTAACACTCCAAGTAAGAGCACACCCAATAAAAGATCCATAACCAAAAAAGCGGTTGGTGCCTCCTTCAATTCCAGCAATTCGTCAATCGCCTTTATTCCATCCGTTCGATTTAAAGGAATCAATTTGATATATTCCTGTCGCACATCCACCCCGGCCTGTTCCATCGCTTGTTGAAAGCCTGTCAAGCGGTCCTGGATCACTTCAAACTCGGGGCTGCCTCCTAAAAAGGCGATTCGCTCATGTCCAAGATTGATTACAAACTCCGATACTTCCCTGGCCGCTTGAACATTATCGTTATCAATGAATGTGATACCGCTCATGTTCGTACTTGGCTTCCCGATCAAAACGAACGGGAAGCCCTGCTTCAATAAATACGGCACCACTTTATCGTCCTTTTTAGAGTACAAAACAATCATGCCATCCACTCTTCTGCCCTGGACCATTTTCACGACATCCTCAAAGATGGCATCCTCCGTCTCGCCGGTAGTCAGAGAAAGACTGTACCCTTCTTTATTACAGAAATCCCCGATGCCCCGGATCACTTCGGGAAAAAAGGGATTATAAAGTGATTCCCTTGCCGAACTTTTCATGACGATCCCAATGGCCTTAGTTGACTTCGTGACTAAGTTCCGGGCATTTTCATTCATATGATAGCCCATTTCCTTTAATACCTTGCGTACCTTGCGCTTGGTCTTTTCACTGATTGTCGGGCTGTTATGGATTACACGCGATACCGTTGATGGAGCGACATTTGCTTTTTTGGCAACGTCTTTTATAGTAACAGACAAATTCATCAACACTCCCCGTTCACCGCACATGGTTTAATATTCCCTATATTTAAATAGTTATTTAACGGCTCCATCTGCAATTCCTTTAATAATTTGCCTCTGAGCAAAAAAGTACGCAATGATGACTGGAATGATGGATAAAGTAAGTCCAGCCAAGGCGAGATGCCATTGCTTCGTATATTGTCCGAAGAAGAAGAATAATTTAAGTGGAATGGTCTCCGATCCCGCGCCGCCAATAACAAGGGATGGCAGCAAATAGTCGTTCCATATCCAAATGACATTCAAGATCCCAACTGTAATGGACATCGGCTTTAATAGTGGAAATATGATATACCAAAATACTTGAAATCGGTTTGCACCATCAATCTTTGCTGCCTCATCAAGTGAGAGGGGAATCCCTTTTAAGGTACCGTGATATAGGAATATGGATAGACTGCAGCCAAAACCTAAATACATGAAAATCAGTCCAGCCTTGTTCAGCATCCCAAGCTGTCCGAATTGGGCAACGAGCGGTATCATCACAGACTGAAACGGGATCAGCATGGCTGCTACAAACACAAAGAAAAGCAGGGAACTTATTTTACTTTTGTTTCGGGAAAGAGCGTATGCTGCCATCGCAGAAAAGATGATGATGATGACTACACTGACGCCCGATATCAATAAAGAATTGAATAAAGTCCGGAGGAAATCCAATTGCTCGAAAGCTTGAGTGAAGTTTTCCAATGTCCAGGTTTCAGGCAGTCCCAATGTATCGGCAAATATATCCCGTTTCATTTTAAAAGCATTGACAAGCATTAAATAAAACGGAGTGAGCCATAATATGGCCAAAATGAATCCGATGAATCCAATCAGCCACAATTTCCATTTTCCCTTCATTACAGCTCAACCTCCCGTTTTTTATTGAAATAGACTTGTGTCAGCGAAACGACCGCCACGATTACGAAAAAGATAACGGCTTTTGCCTGTGCATATGCCATATCGTTTTCGGTGAAGGCGGATTTTACAATGTTCATCGCAACCATTTCAGTTGAATTATAGGGAGCTCCATTCGTCAAAGAAAGGTTTTGATCATAGATCTTGAACGAGTGGGAAAGCGTCAAAAACAAACTGACGGTAAAAGCAGGTGCCACTAGCGGAAAAGTTATATGTCGAAAACGCTGGAAGCTGTTCGCTCCGTCAATTTTTGCCGCTTCGATCAAGTCTTCAGGAACAGCCTGCAGATAGGCAATATAAATGATCATGATATATCCGGCCATCTGCCAAGACGTTAAAATGATCAATCCCCAAAATCCTGTATCAGTAGTTGATAACCACCCATTAAAAGCTTCGATCCCCGTCAAATCACCAATCGCACCGAAGACCTTAATAAAAATGAACTGCCAAATAAAGCCGAGTATCAAGCCGCCAATTAAATTGGGCATAAAGAAAACTGTCCGCAATATGTTGCTTGATTTAATTTTCGAAGTCACGATGAGGGCCAAACTTAATCCGATGATATTGATTACCACAATTGCCGCTACGGAAAATTTAATCGTGAACCAAAATGTATCAAGGAACCCTTTATCCGTAAACAAGTCTATATAATTTTTAAAACCGATGAAATCCGGTGTCCCTAAACCGTTCCAATTTGTAAAGGAATAATAAAATCCGTAGATGAGTGGCACGATCACAACCAAAATGAGTGCAGCAAGAACAGGTGTCAAAAACAGCCAATATGCGGCATCCCGATTTCTCAACGAAACCGACCTCCTTGAAATGATTTAATAGTTAATGGGTTAGATCATGACTGGGTTATTTGATGAATCCCTTAGCGGCTTTTCTATAATAAGGAACAACCAATCGACACGTTTTTCCTGCCGATTGGTCACTTGCATTTCCCAACTCTTATTTGCTATGAATCTTCTCCCAATTTTCAATGTTCTGTTGGACAAGTTCCTCCCAAGTCAATTTACCAGTTACGTATTTTTGGACACTTGCACCAAGATCATCATTCCAACCGACCGGATATCCATTAAACACCCACCCAATCGTATTTCCTTCTTGAGAGTATTTATAAATTTCTTTTGAAATTGGATCGGCAATTTTTTCTACATCATATCCTTCATAAGCAGGAATGAATTTAAAATCTTCCAAAACGGCTTTTTTCCCTGCTTCGGATGTATACATCCAGTCGAGGAACTTCTTCGCTGCTTCCTGTACCTTTTCATCCGATTTCTTGTTCACTGCCCAATAGTTCGGTACACCGACCGGCATGCCTGCATTGTCTCCATTTGGAATCGGGATGATGCCTATTCCCTTTTCAGCTAACTCAGGATCCATATCATAGACTGTGTTATACACCCAGTTACCTTGCTGAATGATCGCAACCTTTTCAAGCGAGAACAGCTCCTCCACTTGTTGGGAGTAATCAAGACTTGCTGTCGGCTGGACGGAATACTCATTTTGGATATCGACCAATTGTTTAAACTTGTCACCATCCGTGAATTTAACCGTCGATGCCTTACTTGCTTCCAACACATTCCCATCAAACTCCGGTGATAAGAATACATTGGATAAATGGTTTCCTGTCACCCACTTCTCTTTGACCGGATAAGCGAAAACTGCATCGATTTTCAATTTGTCTTTTTGTGAATCGATTTTCTTAACTGCCGCCTCTAAGGCTTCATAACTTGTAATTTCATCAGGATTGATTCCGGCTTCTTTAAATATCCGTTTGTTATAAATCAAGCCGTATCCTTCCTGGTTAAATGGAAGTCCAAGGACTTGCCCGTCCTCTTCCACGCCATCCAAAGTACCGTCAAGTGCTGCAGCAGCAGCCTTCGTGTCCTTTAAATCTGTTAATCTATCTTTATATTGTGCGACATCTACCGGTCCGCCAATGTTAAACACCGCTGGCTCCTCACCTGAAGCGAACTTTGCCGTAATGGCTGATTTATAATCATTTCCGCCGCCGACTGTCGATACCTTGATCTTCACATTTGGATTTTCTTTTTCATATTGTTTTGCCAATGTCTCGAATTGCGACTTGAATTCTACCTTGAATTGAAATATATCCAGCGTCACGACATCCTTTGAGTCGCTGTTTCCGCCAGTTGAAGAAGAGCATCCAGCCAAAATCACACTAAAAATCAATAAAACAGTAAGAATTCCCCCGTACCATTTTTTACGCTTCATGCCTACCCACTCTCCCTTTTTCTCATAATATTCATGCAATTTTAAGAAAACGTTTGCATAAAATTAGTAAAATAAAAGCCATTCATTCTATAAAATTCATAGTCTATCGTACTTCTTTTACATCACCTCCTCACAAAAACATTGCAAACGTTTACATTTATGCGCTTTATATTACCACCAAATTCCATACTTTACAATAAAATTGTAGTATATTGTAAAAAAAGGATGTTAAGAACTCTCTTAATCTAATTATATGATTCAGAAACCTTTGATTATTCCTTTATCCGATTATTTATTGTACGGGCATTTTCATTCCCGGCATTATACAAAAAAGGGAAACCCGTCGGTCCCCCTCTTTTCACTTCAATATCATCTTCACATTGGAAGGACCGTATTCATCCTTCAATTCATAATATTTATCGCTTGCTTGTCCAAATTCCTTAAACACACCGCTAATGATCAATTCATTCGTTTCCTTATCAACGACACTGTACTTGATTTTGCTTTTCCCAAACTTTCTGTCATCCACTTTTAAAAGGATCATCTTGGACACCTCCACATTTAATGGCTGCACTCCTCAGGGTGTGTGGTTTCTTACTTACATAATATAACAAATTATTCAGAATTTATAGATTTTTCGCCATGCAAAATAAAAAAGCCTAATTAGGCCTTTTCATTTCGCTTATACATTATTACCATCAGGACTTCGAGATATCCAGGAAACCTTCACCGAATACGTCCCGAACATCATGTATGGCTATAAAAGCATTGCTATCCGTTGACTGCACTATTCTCTTTAACTTTAGTACCTCTTGCTTACTTATAACGATATATAAAATATCCTTGGATTCTTTTGTATAGTATCCATGACCACTAAAAACAGTGACCCCCCGGTCCATCAATTCGGTTACTTGTTTTGCAATCTGGTCCGCTTCTTTTGAAATGATGGTAATCGCTTTTTTCGGATTCAATCCCTCAATGATGAATTCCATCGTTTTTGTTCCAATATAAAGCATTAGTATAGTGAGCATCAGACCTTCTGCGCCAATGATGAAATAAGATGAGAACGCAACGATTAAATCGAAAAACAGAAGTCCGTAGCTTAAGCTCCATCCCAAATACTTATTCGTAATTCGGGCAAGGATCGTCGTACCGGCAGTAGTTCCTCCAACACGAATGATCATGCCAATACCTGCACCGGCAAAAACCCCGCCAAATATCGCATTGATGACCAATTCATCTGAAGATATCGTCCAACTTTCGGTTAAATGAAGGAAAAGTGAATTAAAGGCAACGGCTACGATTGTATATACCGTTGTCATTTTCGACAAAAATTTATAACCGACAATGAGCAGGACAGCGTTAATGATCAAACTTAACAGCCCTGGTGACCATTCAAAAAGATAAAACAGAATGATGGTTATCCCCGTGACTCCTCCCTCACCAAGCTCATTGGGAATGACGAAAAGATTTATTGCCAAAGCGAAAATAAAAGCTCCTATTAATATAAAGAAAACATCCAAAGAAATCTTTTTCATATTTATACCCTTCCTTTATGTAATGGTTAATGTGAATTCTGTTAAATTTCACTGCTCTATAGTAACATGGAATTCCATTTAATCCTTCAAAGATTTCAAGGTTTAACAAAAAGACTACCTTGAAAGTTAGATTATCTTCAATGAACGAGCTTAATACATAAAGGCACCAATTTCATTAAGCTCTTTTATACATTAGCTTAACAAAACCGCCTCCCGATTCCCCTTAAACTTATTTTTTATGGTTAGATACATATCTAAATAATCTACCAGCCTTTTCCGACCCTTGAATTCTCCCAGATTAATGGATCATTACTTTATTCTCATGCTCTTTTTCAAAGCTTGACAGTTTCATTGAGTCATGATTAGAATATTTTATATGTTAACCTATATTAATTTTAGTTAACATATAAAAAGGAGAATGTCCATGCACAGTGAAAAACGTTTACCTTGTTGGGAAGAAAAAATAAAAAAAGAACTGGCTCATTTAGAAGAGATTTCGCAAAAGCGTGAACTCGTATCAACCGAATGTGCCGAGCAGCCTTGGCTTACGATAAACGGGTGCAGGATGCTTAATCTAGCTTCTAATAACTATTTAGGATATGCAGGAGATGAGCGGCTGAAAAAGGCTATGGTTGATGCCGTACATACATATGGTGCAGGAGCAACGGCTTCACGTTTAATTGTTGGCAATCATCCTCTTTACGAGCAGGCGGAACAAGCTCTTATCAATTGGAAGAAGGCCGAAGCAGGACTCATCATCAACAGTGGATATAACGCGAACCTTGGAATAATCTCCACCCTGCTGTCCCGTAACGATATTATTTATAGCGATAAATTGAATCATGCAAGCATTGTCGATGGAGCTCTTTTAAGCAGAGCAAAGCATATACGCTATCGTCATAATGATTTAGATCATTTAGAAGCATTTTTGAAAAAATCACCGATTGAAGCACGTAAATTAATCGTGACGGATACGGTCTTCAGCATGGATGGTGACTTCGCTTATCTTGAAGACCTAGTTCTGTTAAAGGAACGTTATAACGCAATGTTAATGACAGATGAAGCACATGGAAGCGGCATTTACGGTAAAAACGGTGAAGGCTATGCCGGTCATCTCCATCTTCAAAATAAAATAGATATCCAAATGGGAACATTCAGTAAAGCGCTTGGTTCATTCGGGGCCTACGTTGTCGGGAAAGAATGGCTCATCGACTATTTAAAAAATCGCATGCGCGGATTCATCTATTCAACTGCACTTCCCCCTGCCATACTCGGTGCTATAAAAACAGCGATTGAACTTGTACAGCAAGAACCGGAACGCCGCTCACTGCTCCAAACACATTCAGAATACTTTAGAGAAGAACTCACAAATTACGGGTTTAACATTTGCGGAAGCCGATCACAAATTGTTCCTATCGTCATCGGAGAAAACGAAAAAGCGATGGAATTTGCTGCACGTTTGCAAAAAGAAGGAATTGCCGCTATTGCTGTCAGGCCGCCGACCGTTCCTGAAAATGAAGCGAGAATCCGGTTTACCGTAACGGCTCTCCACGATAAAAAAGATCTTGATTGGGCCGTTCAAAAAGTTTCGATCATTGGAAAAGAAATGGGTGTTGTTGAATGAAGCAGCCTAATTTAGTCGTGCTTCCTGGCTGGGGAATGGAAAAAGAGGCGTTTCAACCGTTAATCAAACCGCTGTCAGAACTATTTCACCTTTCATTTATAGATTGGAGAGATATGAAGGCACTAAATGACTTTGAAGAACGGGTCATAAACACAATCGCTTCCATCGATGGTCCTGTTTATTTATTGGGCTGGTCATTAGGATCACTAGTATCACTTGAACTTTCAAGTTCTTTTCGAGAAAGAATAAAAGGTTTTATCCTTTTTGGCGCAACAAGTCGGTTCACTACAGGAGAAAATTATTCATTTGGCTGGGATCCGCGAATGGTCGAGCGCATGAAGAAACAACTGCCGCGCAATAAAGAGAAGACTTTGACTTCCTTCTATGAAGCGATGTTTTCCGATGCTGAAAAAGAAGCAGGTTTTTATCATCAATTCACCAAGACCATTCAAAGCGAGTTTCATGGAGATGATGTGTTTTCGCTTCTGATTGGTTTGGATTATTTACTTCAGAAAGATGCTCGAGCAAGACTCGACCGGATTGAAGCCCCCTTTTTAATGCTTCATGGGAGGGAAGACAAAATTTGTCCACTTGAAGCTTCATCTTTCATTAAAGAGAATTTGGGAGGGAAAGCCGAGGTTCGTATTATCGAAGGTGCTGGTCATATTCCATTTTTCACAAAACCAGAGGAATGTATGGAGCATATAAAAACATTTATTCAAAAGGAGTACGTTCATGATAGATAAACGATTGTTAAGCAAGCGATTCAGTGAACACGCGCAAACATATGATGCGTATGCCAATGTTCAAAAAAACATGGCAAAGCAATTAGTGGATTTGCTTCCTCAAAAAAACACCAATCATAAAATCAATATTCTTGAAATCGGCTGCGGCACCGGTTACTTAACCAGGTTACTCGTCAAAACATTCCCTAATGCCGCCATTACGGCTGTTGATTTGGCACCCGGTATGGTTGAAGTGGCAAAAGGATTGACAAAGGAAGACCGTGTTACATTTTTATGTACGGACATCGAAGAAATGGCGCTAAATGAAAATTACGACTTGATTATTTCCAATGCAACGTTTCAATGGCTGAATGATATTCCTGCAACCCTTGAAAAACTTTTTACACGATTAACGGCGGAAGGAAGCCTGATATTTTCAACGTTCGGAATAGATACCTTTCAAGAGCTTCATAGATCATATGAACAAGCGAAAGAAAAGCTTCAACTTTCCATGGATAGTTCACCAGGCCAAACGTTTTACACTCTGGAAGAATTATCCCAAGTTTGCGAAGCAGCAATCCCCTATTCAGCAGCAGCTCCAATCGAGATTACAAAAATAGAAAAGCTTGAACTGGAGTACTTTCAGACAGTACGTGAATTTTTCACTTCAATCAAAAAGATTGGCGCTGCTAACAGCAACAAAGAAAACTACTGCCAGCGCCCTTCCTTTTTTCGAGAGTTAATCAACATATACGACACAGAATACCGAAATGATTCAGGTGTGAAAGCAACCTATCACTGCTTGTTCTTTAAAATAAAAAATTGATTAATCCGCAGATAACCATCTGGGATTATACATAATCGCAAATCGTTTATATAAAGTAACGACTAGTATTCCATCCGCTTACTGTCGGTTAACCATCCCCTTCATGCAATTCAGTCCACCGCCACTCCTAATTCCTTTGGAGAGGCGGCGGACTTTTTACGTATAACTTCATCCAAATACCTTGCCATCCGTAATATTGACCACTCGATCACATAAATCCAACATTCTTTCATCGTGGGTGACCATGATGGCCGCTTTATTTCTTGATTTCACCTCATGTGCAAGCATTTCAACAACATCCCTGCCTCTTTTGGAATCAAGACTTGCGGTTGGTTCATCCGCTAAAATGATTTCTGGATCATTCATCAGCGAACGGGCGATTGCTACCCGCTGCCGCTCACCGCCCGACAGTGCTTCTGGCAGGTGACCTGCCCGATGGCCAAGTCCAAGGTGGCTAAGCAATTCGTCCGCTTTTTTCACAGTTGTTTTATCTCGCTTGCCGATCAATTCAGAAAGCAGCAGAAGCTGATCTCGTACGGAGAGATATGGCACAAGATTCGACGATTGGAATACAAACCCGATCTTTTCAAGGCGCACCCGAGTCAATTCTTTTGGGGAGAGTGTTGTTATATCCTCACCATTCAGCAGTAAGCGGCCTTTGCTCGGGGATAGTAACGCACCTGCTATTGAAAGGAAAGTACTTTTTCCTGAGCCCGAAGGACCCACAATCGCGACGAATTCCCCCGCTCTTACATTCAGGGAAATATCATCAAGGGCTATTACCTTATTATCGCCTTCCCCATAAACCTTACTGACGTTTTCAAATAATAGTTTATCCCCCATCATGATACCCTCCCTATTGCTTCGATCGCATCTATCTTCGCTACTCGGTATAGTGATAGCAGCGAACCCAATACGGATACAGCCAAAAGTAACACGGAATATTTAATGACCAAATCGGCACTCAATTCAAATGGCATTCCTTCTGGCATGATTAAAGTGACGCCGTATGTCAGGGCAACACTGATGGCTATGCATGTCACGGCAAGCAGCATTACTTGACCAACGATGCTTTTTGCCAGGTAGCCCGTATTGGCCCCGAGTGCTTTAAGGACTCCAAATTGATTCGTCTTCTGCAAGGTAATCACATAAAAGAATACGGCCAAAACGAAAGCTGCGATGACAAACAAGAAGGCAATCATCATCGTCAACGTCCCCTGTTCCTCTTTGTAGCCTGGTATACTCTGAAGTGATTCTTCTTTCGAAATGAGCGTTAATCCTTCAGGCAATGATTCACGTACATTCACTTCTGCCTTCGAATCCATTTGCACGGCTATTGTGCTGATTGAGTCTTTTCCGTGATTTCTCAATCCAGGATTAATCTCCTGCCACCCCTTAACATTCATGTAAACTGCCGGTGTATGGCTATAAGACTGCTTTTCAGTAAAACCAACAATGGTGAAAACATTACCAGATAGGTCATCTTTGAGTGAATCACCCAATTTATAACCGACTTCTTTTAAAGAACGATCTGCAACGACTTCACCTTGTTCCTTATTGTCATAGCTCGTTCCTTCTATGACCTTCGGTGCTAAAATCCCACTGGCATCGGTCGCAAAAATCGTGACATCCGTTTTCTCCGAAGAGCTGACTTTATTCAATGTGATCATCATTTGCCCAAGTCCTTCGGCTGCTTTAACATCCGATATAGCCCGGATTTCATCCAGCTTTTCCATCGATATGATCGATCGATTCAATTTATTTTTAGAGTCATGCTCCATAACGAAATAGTCAGCCTTCATGTTTTGTATGGATGAGGCATTATCTGAAGAAAGTCCATTAGCTAATCCTGAAATGATAAAGACAAGCAAAGCGACCAATATCATGATCAGTCCAATCAGCAGATAACGTAATTTGGAATGCTTTAGTTCACGTATTGCCAAAAACATCATTTCATCTCCCATTACTTTTGTTTACCGATCAAGTCCTGTTTGATCGGTATGACCCGATTGTAAACAATCAATATGAATGGAAGATGAACAACTGATTACATAAGGGGCAGCCGTATATAAAAGGTGGTCCCTTTACCAAGTTCGCTTTGAACTTCGATCGTTCCCCCATGAAGATCAACCGTCTTCTTCGTAATCGAAAGTCCTAATCCGCTTCCGGTTTCACTCCGGTTCCTCACTTTGTCGACTTTATAAAAGCGATCAAGGATATAAGGAAGGTCTTCTTCTGGAATTCCGATGCCCGTATCCGCGATCATCACTTCAACAGTACTGTCTATTCTTTTAATCCGAATATTGATTGAACTGCCGCTTTCCGAGTATTTAATGCTATTGGTTATCAAATTCGTCCAAACTTGATTTAAAAGTTTCTCATCTGCAGAAATGACGGTGGACGGCAAATCCATTTCGATCACCATATCCTTTTCCCGCCAATTCCATTCCAGCATGAACAACACCTGCCGGATTTGCTGCGCTAAATCAAACGTTGACCGCTGCAGCGGATCATCTACTTTATCCAACGAAGCAAGCATGAGCAGCTGTTTGCTTAACGACGACATGCGCCTGCTTTCTTTTTCAATGATGGATAAGTACTGATTTCTTTGTTCCTTTGTTAATTCCTCCGATTGGAGGGTTTGGGAAAAACCTTGGATGGATGCAAGCGGAGATTGAATTTCATGAGATACATTCGATACGAACTCCTGCCTCATATCATCCAACCGCTGTATGCTTTGAGTCATTTTCGAGAAATGCTGTGCCAAGTCCCCTATTTCATCGCTTCGGGAGACATTCAATTCACTACTATAATCCCCATCGGCGATTCTTTTTGTAGCCTCCGTTAATTTCGTAATCGGCTTAACGATGAAACGCGTATTAATGATCACAAATAAAAAACTGAGAAGTAGCGTCAGTACGAGCAAAACTGCAAGGAAAAAGCGAAATTCGCCAAACTGCAGCTCTATATTGGGCCTTACAAACAATGCATACTTTTCGCCATTCACGGTCATCGGGACCCCAATGCTATTAATTAATACATCTTCAAAAAACCCCGTAATAAATAACCCATTATTATAATTGGCGATCCCTTGATAGATATTCCCATTCAAGACTCCGGAAATCGTGTCACGGTCCAAATTCGTTTCCCGAAACGGCTCACCATATAAAGTTCCTTCACCCTGCTCATTAAATAGATACATTTGATAGTGCAATCCTGCAATATGATTTAAATACGCATCAATATCCTGATCAGGATTCTCCTCATATAAAGAGACGATCTCATTTGCGACTTTGCTTATCTTCTCACCATTGTTGGGTTTTTGAACCTTATGATAATAGACATTGGAAATTAAAAAAGCGATGACACTGGCAAGCACCATGATCAAAATGGTTTGAATAACTATCCTGAAATAAAGTGTTTTCACTTCTTGTTGACCTCCAGTTTATAACCTAAGCCACGGACAGTCGTTATGACAAAGTCATCTGTCCGGCCGGCAAAACGTTCCCTCAACCGTTTAATATGGACATCAACCGTTCGATCGTCCCCTGCAAAATCAGCACCCCAAACCAGTTCAATAAGCTGCTCACGCGTAAAGACCTGATCAGGAAAACTCCCCAGCTGGGCCAGCAGCTCAAATTCCTTAAGGGGCAGGAGCAGCGTATTCCCCTTTATTCGCACTTCGTAACTTTTACGGTCAATCACCGTTTGATTCAATGAGATGGATTCAGAATTCACCATACGGTATCTTCGCAATAGCGCTTTTATCCGAAATAGAAGCTCCCTTGGCTCAAACGGCTTCACGAGGTAATCATCCGTACCCGCAAAGTACCCCTTTTCCTTATCGATAAGTTGATCTTTAGCTGTCAATAAAATGACGGGCAGATCATATTGATCCCGGATTTCCTTACAAAGATCCAGTCCGTTTTTATACGGCATCATTATATCGACAACAGCCAGATGGATCCGTTCCTTCTCCAGTAACAAGGAAGCTTCATTACCGTCCTTCGCTTCCGATACCATGTACCCTTCCTTTTCCAAGTGAAATTTAAGCAACTCCCGAATATGCCGATCATCATCCGCAATTAATATATGTATCAAAGAAACCACATCTCCACTTCTTTTATAGCCCTGGCTAAACATACAATAGCAATAATTAAACCTGTAAAACAACAAATACTAATTCAATTTCCGGTTCCTTATAAACTAGTTTGCCACTAATATACAGCACCCTCTTATTTTTTTAAAAAAATAAAGTCAAAAGCGGACAGAATCTAAAAACCCTGTCCGCTTTTTTCCTATAGTGAATCGTCATATTTACACTAGTTCAGCTCTATTGATATTTTTATTGCTTAAAAGGGTTTTAAATATTCTGAATATAAATTATAATTGTTTTATTTTAAAACATCTAGGAGGTCACTATGGGAGTAGTAGAGAAAATCAGCGGATTTGCTGGTAAAACGTTTACCTTATGGGTCATTTTATTTGCAGTTATTGCGTATATCTTACCTAATCAGTTTATATGGATTGGAGACTATATTGTTCCATTACTAGGAATTGTCATGTTTGGCATGGGACTTACATTATCAGCAGCGGATTTTAAAGAAGTATTCCGACGGCCAAAAGAGGTCGCACTAGGGGTAGCAGGTCATTTTATCATTATGCCCTTATTGGCATTCGGATTAGCAATAGGGTTCGATTTGCCCAAAGAAGTCGCTGTTGGTGTTATTTTGGTAGGATGTTGCCCTAGTGGAACGGCTTCAAATGTCATGGTGTTTCTTGCGAGAGGAAATGTTGCGCTTGCAGTTGCCATTGCTTCTGTTTCCACTATTCTAGCGCCTATCGTAACGCCCCTGCTTATTCTGCTCTTGGCAAGTAAATGGGTCAACATCAGTATTGGGTCATTATTCTTTTCGATCATTCAAGTGGTGATTATCCCACTGATACTAGGATTTCTTGTTAAAAAGTTTTTCGGCAAACAGGCAGAGGCCGGTGCAAAGGCTTTACCTCTAGTATCTGTCATTTCCATCGTTCTGATCGTATCTGCCGTAGTAGCTGGCAGCCAAGATCAGCTGGCTAAAACAGGTTTGCTGATTTTTGCAGTAGTCGTTCTTCATAATGTTCTTGGTTTTTTACTCGGCTTCTTCTTTGCTCGTTTATGCGGGATGGATTTAGCTAAACAGAAAGCTGTTGCAATGGAGGTCGGTATGCAGAACTCTGGTTTAGGTGTAGCCATAGCAACAGCCCACTTCTCGCCTTTGGCCGCTGTTCCAAGTGCCATTTTCAGTGTTTGGCATAACATATCAGGTTCCGTTCTGGCCTATATCTTCAGTCTCATGAAAGATAAAAAAAATTTAGGCACCGATAAAAATAATTCGATAAAAACAGACGCATCATAATATGTTGGAGATGAACAAAAAAATGCTTTTCAGTAAATGAATAAAAAAAGCCGATTGAGTGAATCGGCTCAGACTGTAGACAAACTCGATGAAAATCGAGTTTGTCTATTTTTATGGCTTGTACAATTTGGACGTTGATTGGAACGTAGGGCACTCGCTTTCCGCTGGCGGTCGGGAGCCTCCTCGGCTTTCGCCTGCGGGGTCTCCCCTAGACGCGCTTTTCCCGCAGGAGTCTCGTACCTTCCGTTCCAATCAACTTTGTCTTACCTTTTAGATAGAACACTTTTGCCTGGAGTCATTTTTGTTTTAAAGTAGAAGTATTAAAACTTGAGGTGATGAGGAGGCTTTCTAAACATGATTCTATTCAGCGAGATCAACTTGAAATAATTACTTTAGATCAACTGGTGCCACCGAACCATTTGGTTCGTAAAATGGAGGCTGCCATTAATTTAAAGAAGATGGTCAATTGGGCATGGCGAGGTCCAAAAATGGCCTAACATGTGGGCTCGTAGAGCCGCAATCTCTTAACCTTAGGAGAAAATTCAAAGGGAATTTCAAAAGGGGTTCAGAATTTTTTAATTCCGAACCCCTTTTGTCTACAAACTGAGCCGATTGAGTGAATCGGCTTTTTTTGTGCATTTATCATCAGAATATTGAACATTAAAGGGAAAATGACAATATTCAATGCCCAAAAATAATGAACTTACTGCCTTGTTGTGGTTATTTTTTTGTACTACCTGCTATACTACTAGATGAAAGTAAGTTATAAAATTTGCTAATGATTCGGTTTATAGTAATTGACTATCATTTTAAGGATGAGGGAATATAATGTCACCAAAAATAAAATCTTCAAGAAAAATAGCTAGATATTCACTAATTATCATGGGGGCGGGTTATATTGCAACCACTCCATTTCAAGGTACATTGCCTTTAGATTTATTACATGGAGGGTTTGAGGCTGGTTTAGTCGGCGGATTGGCAGATTGGTTTGCAGTCACTGCATTATTCCGCCATCCGCTTGGATTACCAATCCCCCATACAGCGCTTTTGCCCAACAATCGTAAAAGAATGACAAATGCACTTGTTTCGATGCTAAAAAACGACTGGCTTTCTAAGGAAAGCATTCAGGACAAAGTAAAACATATTCCTTTTACTGAAAAATTGATCCCTATTTTAGGAAAAGAGATTCAAAGTGATACTTTTAGAAAAGTCCTGATTAAACTGATCAAGCAAATGATTGGTTATATAGATATAGAAAAGATTACGCCTTTCGTTGCAAAAAAAATTAAAGCATCACTTTCTGGCATAGACATGAGCAAGATTCTACATTTAGTAAGTTCAGAGTTACTTAACGAAGAGTTTGATAAGAAGGCTTTGGATCATGTTTTGAAAAAAGCTGAAGATTGGTTAGGAAAAAAAGAAACCAGTCACCGACTTGGCACTGTTTCCATGGATGTACTCAGCAAGATTGAACTGGAAGGTATGCTTCAGTTCGCCGTTAAGTCCATTCAAAGTCTACTTAACGAAGAGAAACTTGGGAATATCATCCAAAACCTGCTATTAAGTGTCGTAAATAATTTACAAAACGAGAAAGAACCAAATAGAGAGGCTTTAATCTTATATATCAGGAAAGAGATACAAGGCATTAACCATAACCGGGAACTGTTAGAAGGAGTTGAAAAATGGAAAAAACAACTTCTGACAAAATGGGAGCCTGAGGCGACAATAGAGGGAAGCCTAAAACAAATTAAACAAGAAGCATTGGTTTTCGTCGAAGAAGAACACTTCATGGATACTTACCTGACTCCAATGATTCATCATATACTGGACAATATTAAGGAAAATAGCACCCGCATCGATCAATGGATACAGAAACAAATTACTGTTCTCATTGAAAAAAATCATACGCAAATCGGCAATCTTGTACAAGAAAACTTAGATAAGCTAGACAACGAAACGCTGATTGATATGATGGAAAACGGTGTTGGAAAAGACTTGCAATGGATTCGGGTGAACGGGGCGGTCTGTGGTTTTATCATAGGGCTTATCCTAACAGGTGCACAGGCTTTGCTTAAGCTATTATAATCCAGGCATAACGGTAGAATACTGTCGCTACCAAATCAACTGGGACTGATTCGTTTTTCTGAAAATGAAGAGATAAACAAAAAGCCAGCCAAGGTTTTCATGAAACACCTCGGCTAGCTTTTCCTTTTTCATATTAACATGTTTGCATCAATAAACTTAGATTACAGGTACACATATAAATCAAAGTTCCACTTAAAGTAGGGCTTCAATTAACTAAGGGTTGGATTGCTGATCACTAAGCCAGCCATCAATATGATCTAAATTAAAAATCAACAAGTTATCGATGGGTCTGAGATGGGGGATCTTTTTATTCAATATTAGATCATTGATTTCCTCTTCGGTAATTGGATAATTTACCGACTCAAGGTAAATCATCAAACTTTTTATACCATAGGCCTTTCTCATTTAATCACCTCCCACCAAATTCTCCTTATTCAACATAAAGAAAACTTAGTGCTAGATATTAAATGAAAGACCGCTTAATTCTTAATACCCACTTTTTGAAGAAATAATCGCTTTTACTTTATGTAGGGCTTTAAATCAGGAAATTAAACTAATGAATAGGGTTCCCTCTCCTCGATTATCTCCACTTCATCCCATATTACAGATTTAGAGTACATATATTTATCTGTCCGTTCAAAACCCATCCTTTTAGCAAGTTCAGTGTTTGTTGTATCCAACAATACTTTGCCAGTTCTTCTTTCTTCAGATGCTGGAAACACCTCTCCCTGCCTTTGAATTTATCTTAAATAAATCTACCTCTTCTACAGAAACATTTTTTATATAGATATTTTCATCTAAATGCTTGAAACCTTGAGATAGATCAGCATATTTATTACTTATTAACCTTATAGACTTATCTTCCAGTAGACTAAAACTATACTCGCTACCATTATGTATTGCATACTTTCCTTTTCTTATCATAGGTTCCTCCATTTTCAAACTTTATCAAGCATGGAATAATTCTCTATTTAATTTTTCAGCTTTATGTAATTCTCCTAATAACGGATTTAGATAGTCATTATAACTATCCATATAAGCCCTTACGCCGCCAATAATATTCACTTCTCTTATATCTTCATTATTCTCCATTACATCCAATGCATTCTTATATCTAATATATATAAGTTGAAAAACGCCGCTAGTAATTTCATTACTATAATCTTTTTCAAGATTATTTATCACAACTTTTAATTGATCGATTAACTGCTTTTTCTTATCCATTTCATCTTCCTATCTACTCGCCTATAAAGGAGACCCTTAACAAAACAGTTCCAAAACTCATTAGAGGGGATAGTACAATAAATATAATCGCGTTTGAAATGAAGAAATTAATCTAATGAATAAGGTTTCCTCTCCTCGATTATCTCCACTTCATCCCATTTTACAGATTTAGAGTACATATATTTATCTGTCCGTTCAAATCCCATCCTTTTAGCAAGTTCAGTGTTTGTTGTATCCAACAATACTTTTCCGGTTTTTCTTTCATCAGATGCTGGAAACACCTCTCCCTTATATACAGCATAGGGATTAATAGAATATAATTCTTTAACTTCATTTACACCTACTATTTTCGTGTAAATATTTTTTTTATAATATGTAAAGCCATTCTCCATATCTTTTTTATCATTGCTAATTAATTCAATAGCTTCCACTGTATCAGATTCTATGAATCTATACTCTCTCCCATCATAGATTGTATACTCACCTTTTCTTATCATTTTCCCACTCCATTATTTAATTTCCCATCACCAATAATAAACTGCTTCGCTTCCCGTTTAACATAGCATAAACTGTGCTCAGGACATAAAAAAACCCTATAAAGGACTTTTATAGGGCGTTTCTTATGTTTATATGAGGGGTTTTACTTCAATCCCCATACTCTTCTTTAATTGCTTTATCTGCACAAAATCTATGGAATTGCTCAATTAATTTATCAATATCTTCTTTTCTTGTGATTTTCTCAAGCCATTCTTTTGGGATGTCATCCATTTTATAGTACATACCTGCCATTGTCCCTGTAATGGCACCTACTGTATCCGTATCATCCCCTAGATTCACTGCTTTTAAAACGGCATCGCTAAACGAATTTGAATTTCCTAAGCACCAAATGGCTGCTTCCAACGTATGAACGACATAACCATCTGACTGAATTTCTTCATGTGGTAATGAAAAGAAATCTTCCTCAAAAATCCTTGAATAGGATTGCAGCTCTTTTTGGTATATATGATCTTTATCAAAATTCTCATCAAAAAGTTCTTTTATTTCCCTTTTTGAAACTTCAGGAGAATTATTATAATAAAGTCTAAGTAAAAACTCGACATAAATAATGGAACCTACCACAGAACGCGGATGAGAATGTGTAACTTCCGTATATTTTTTAATGGTTTGGATTTTTTCAATGAAATTAAAGTTATTAAAAAGGATAAATACCACGGGAGCGATCCTCATCAACGCCCCATTCCCATTATCAAACATGGCATTTCCGCCACATTCTGGTGCCGGGGTTCCATTTCTAAACTTGATTATGGCTTCACTGGTCGTTCTGCCAATATCGAACATTTCATGATGTGGTGTCCAATAACCAGATTCCATATACTGAACGAATTTTTGCATTAGCTCCGCTGAATCGCCTTTTTCAATTAAGTTTTCAATTAAACATAAAGTTAATGAAGTATCATCCGACCAAGTGCCTGGCGGCTGATTATAGGTTCCATATCCCGTTATATCATTAATAGTGAAAGTCCCTCTTTTTTTAAATTCAACTGGGACACCAAGCAAGTCTCCAACAATACCGCCATACAGACTTGGTAACATTCTTTTTTTTAGATTATATCTCAAAAAACTTTTACTATCGTCTTCCCATCTGTCTACCATTCTTCTGCTTGTCATTCATTACACCTACTTTTTAATTAAGTCTTAAGTCTAGTATAAGATGCAATTTACCATTTGCATCTTCATTCGCTTCTTTTATGAACAATTCTTGACCTGCATTGAGAAGTAATTCGGCCTCATCAGGGACGTTACTAATATCGCCGACATAGGCAGCCTTTGCTCCTTGGGGTATATTTATTGTCCATAAAACTTCTTTGTAATCAAAAGAAGATTCTTTTACAATCGCAGTACTAATAAATCCTTCATCTTTAATAGTCTTCCCTATTAAAGATTCAACATCTATATTCCCATATTTATTTATGCTAAAAATACCTTCAAACGGTATAAAGTCAGTTCCTCTATATACCTGCATATTATGTGGAACTGTTGCTTTACTAAGTCCACTTTTAATATCATCAATAACCTGCATATCGATGCCATGTAAAGAATCATCGATTCCTCTTAAATAATTATTAATATATTGATAGTCAATTCCAGTATATTTAATAATAGCCTTTCTTTCACTTTCAGTTAAGGATTTCAACCAATTAGTATAGTTTTTATTACCCCATTCATGAGCTTCGGCTATATTACTAATTGTAGGCGTTGCTTCACTGGCCCCACCTCTAACACTAAATTTCTGCACGAGCTCCTTCACTTTTACTGAATCGGTTTCAAGTCCAACCATATTATGCCCAGCAGGTTGAAGGGATTGTCTGAGAACAGGCATTTTGATTTCACCAATAGCCCGGCCAGCCGCTTTCCCATGAGATACGGCAATTTCCTTAAAGTTTTTTGTTTCATTGGCAATGAAGCGGCCGGTTGTTTTAGCAACCTGCCCGGTGGCTTTACCCACCTTTATCACATTTTCATATGTGGCTTTGCCCATACCGCTGATGATGGCTTGAACCTTCTGAACCTGCTTTTGCGCAAATTCTTTGCTGTAAGGGATGAACTTTGTACCACTTGCTACTTTATCAGCGACCTTGGCCGCACCTGCCACACCGCCGATTCCAAGTGCCATTAACAGCCCGTTCTGGCGCTGTTCCTCGGTTAGCTGGTTGCCGAACATGTCTTTGCCGGTGGCTGCTTCACCGAGGCCGTTGGCTGCGAGGAGTCCGTATATT